>NZ_CP037952.1 GCF_004358345.1 Parashewanella spongiae
GTGGCAGTTTCGCTTTGGCAACAATGTATCGGACGGCTGCAAGATGAGCTTTCTGCTCAGCAATTCAGCATGTGGATAAGACCGTTACAAGCTGAAATGGATGGAGAGACATTAGTTCTGTATGCACCTAACCGTTTTGTACTTGACTGGGTGCGTGATAAATACATCAACATTATCAATCAATTTTTAATTGAGCAGCTTGGCAGTAACGCCCCTAAATTACGTTTTGATATTGGCAGTAGACCCACTGCAAAAGTGGCTTCACCTGTGCCGACGACAGTGGGCTTCGAACCAACCCGGTCTAAGCCTAAAAAAAATGCGCCTGCACCACAAGCGGCTGCAAATATTCCAAACCCAAATCATCGTCGTAATATTAATCCAACTTATCAATTTGATAATTTTGTTGAAGGTAAATCGAACCAATTGGGTAAAGCGGCTGCAATGCAGGTGTCTGAAAACCCTGGTGGTGCTTACAATCCATTATTTTTATATGGTGGAACGGGGTTAGGTAAAACCCACTTATTGCATGCGGTCGGTAATGGGATCATTAAAAATAATCCAGACGCGAAAGTCATCTATATGCACTCTGAGCGTTTTGTTCAGGACATGGTTAAGGCCTTACAAAATAACGCCATTGAAGAATTTAAGCGCTATTATCGAAGTGTTGATGCATTATTTATCGATGACATTCAATTTTTTGCCAATAAAGATCGCTCGCAAGAAGAGTTTTTCCATACCTTTAATGCATTATTGGAAGGTAACCATCAGATCATTTTAACTTCAGATCGTTATCCAAAAGAGATAGATGGCGTAGAAGAAAGACTTAAATCACGTTTTGGTTGGGGACTTACAGTTGCGATTGAACCACCAGAATTAGAAACCCGTGTTGCGATTTTAATGCGAAAAGCGGAAGAGAGTAACATCAGTCTGCCTCATGAAGTGGCGTTTTTTATCGCCAAACGTTTGCGTTCAAACGTTCGTGAATTAGAAGGGGCGTTGAACCGAGTGATGGCTAATGCTAATTTCACTGGTCGCCCAATTACTATTGACTTTGTGCGTGAAGCATTACGTGATTTATTGGCTCTGCAAGAAAAATTAGTAACTGTAGATAATATTCAAAAAACAGTCGCTGAATACTACAAAATTAAAATGGCAGATATGTTATCTAAGCGTCGCTCTCGCAGCGTAGCAAGGCCTAGACAGGTCGCCATGGCGCTCGCTAAAGAACTTACTAACCAGAGTTTACCCGAAATAGGGGATGCCTTTGGCGGGCGAGATCATACTACTGTTTTGCATGCTTGTAGAAAAATCGCGCAGTTGCGCGAAGAAAATCATGACATTAAAGAAGATTATGCTAATTTAATTAGAACGTTGTCTTCTTAATAATCAGGGAATTGGACATTATGAAATTTTCTATTGATAGGGATGCCCTATTAAAACCTTTGCAATTAGTGTGTGGAGCAGTAGAAAAAAGAAATAATTCACCTATATTAGCCAATCTTCTGGTCGAAGTAAGTGGTAACTCACTGAAGTTAACAGGTACAGATTTAGAAGTTGAATTGGTTGGTGAAGCAAGTGTAAATGGTGAAGTACAAGAAGACAAAACTACTGTGCCAGCCAAAAAGTTGTTGGATATTGTGAAGTCTTTGCCTGATCAAAGTGAACTGTATGTTGAACAACAAGATAATAAATGGCTGCTACGTTCAGGTCGTAGTCGTTTTAGCTTAGCGACTTTGCCAGCAGATGAATACCCAAACATTGATTCTTTTACAGCTGATATTAATTTTTCATTGGCACAAAGTACATTGCGCTCAGTCATTGACTCGACGCAGTTCTCAATGGCTAACCAAGACGTACGTTATTATCTCAATGGCCTATTGCTTGAAACCGATGGCAGCGTACTGCGAGCTGTTGCGACCGATGGACACCGTTTAGCCCTAAGTCATCGTACAGTTGAAGCTTCTTTACCAGAAAAACAAGTTATCGTACCTCGCAAAGGTGTGGTTGAAATGGTGCGTTTGCTAGATCAAGATGCTCAACAGGTGACGATATCTATTGGTGAGAATGCGATTCGAATTGCAACAGATACTGCTCAATTGACCAGTAAGCTGGTAGATGGACGTTTCCCTGAATATGAGCGTGTACTGCCTAAAGGCGGTGACAAAATTGTTATAGCCAGCCGTAATCAGTTGAAACAAGCTTTACTGCGAGCGTCTATTTTATCCAATGAAAAGTTTCGCGGGGTGCGGATCCAGCTTGAAAATAATTTACTGAAAATTACCGCGAACAATCCAGAGCAAGAAGAAGCGGAAGAAATTATTGATGTTGAGTATGATAACCAAACCTTAGAGATAGGGTTTAACGTGAGCTATTTATTAGACGTGTTGAATCATATCAGTGCTGATGATGTTCGTATCACTTTAATTGATAATAATTCCAGTGCATTAATTGAAAATCACGAAGCAGAAGATTCTATGTATGTGGTTATGCCAATGCGCCTGTAATGCTGTGGATGTCTGCATTGAGTATTAAATGAGTTTAGCTCAACTACAAATTACTTCTTTTAGAAATATTGATTCAGCCCAGTTGCAATTAAGCGGTGGGCTGAATTTGATCTATGGCTTAAATGGAAGCGGAAAAACCAGTTTACTTGAGGCAATATATTTCTTAGGGATGGGACGTTCATTTCGAAGTCATTTGTCTCAGCGGGTGATCAAGAGCGACAGCGATCAACTTACACTTTTTGCTCAACTCAATTTAGATAAAGGTCAGGCTAAATTAGGATTAAGGCGACATCGCAATGGTGATATTGAAGTCCGTTTAGATGGAAATAAATTACAGCGTTTGTCCACCTTAGCCGAAACATTACCTATTCAAGTTATCACCCCCGAAAGCTTTGCTCTGCTTTTTGAAGGCCCAAAAGCAAGACGTCAATTTATCGATTGGGGCGCGTTTCATACTGATCCACAATTTTATTTAGCGTGGAGTAATGTTAGGCGAATATTAAAGCAGCGAAATCAGCTGCTTAAGCGTGAATCCAGTTATCAAGAAATAGAGTATTGGGACCGAGATTTAATTCGTTATACTGAACAAGTGACTGAAATTAGAAATCAGTATGTTCACTCGTTAAATGAGCTATTAACAGGTATAATTGAGAAGTTTTTACCTCAAGTTGAAGTGAAAGTGAGTTTCACCCGAGGCTGGGACAGTAAAACCACGTATTCAGAGCAGTTACAAAGTCAGTATGCTCGCGATATTGCCAGTGGTCACACTGGTAGTGGTGCCCATAAAGCTGATTTACGATTACGGGTTGGTAGCATGCCTGTTCAGGATGCATTATCTCGTGGTCAATTAAAATTACTGGTTTGTGCATTGCGAATAGCTCAAGGTAAATTGCTAAAGCAACAAATTAATAAGCACAGTGTTTATCTGGTGGATGATTTACCGTCAGAGTTAGACGCTGGCCACAGACAGTTATTATTGAAACAGTTAGCAGACACCGGTGCACAACTTTTTGTTACCGCGATTGATCCTGCTGCGATAGTTGATTCGTTACATTGCCCCCCTGACAGGATGTTTCATGTGGAACAGGGAAATGTTACGGTAATTGAACAACCTTTGAGAGAGTAATATGTCAGAGAATAGTTACGATTCTTCGAGTATCAAGGTACTAAAAGGCCTTGATGCAGTACGTAAAAGACCAGGGATGTATATTGGCGATACCGATGATGGCACCGGCTTGCATCACATGGTGTTCGAAGTGGTCGATAACTCTATCGATGAAGCTTTAGCAGGCCATTGTAATGACATCACAATCACCATTCACAGCGACGGCAGTGTTTCTGTTAAAGATGATGGTCGTGGTATTCCAGTTGCAATTCACCCAGAAGAGGGCGTTTCAGCGGCTGAAGTCATCATGACGGTTTTACATGCCGGTGGTAAGTTTGATGATAACTCTTACAAAGTATCTGGTGGCTTACATGGCGTTGGTGTTTCAGTGGTTAATGCCTTATCTGAAAAGCTTCAGCTGACTATCCGTCGTGATGGTCAAGTCTATGAGCAGTTTTATAAGATGGGTGAGCCTCAGGCGCCAATTGCTACTATCGGTGATACGGATAAAACCGGTACAGAAATTCGTTTTTGGCCCAGTGGAGAGACATTCTCTAATCTACTTTTCCACTTTGATATTTTAGCCAAGCGTGTTCGTGAATTATCGTTCTTGAATTCTGGCGTAGGTATCCTTTTATGCGATGAGCGTGAGAATAAAGAAGAATACTTTAAGTATGATGGCGGTATTAGTGCTTTTGTTGATTACCTTAATCGTAATAAAACCACAGTAAACAAAGATGTATTTCATTTCATGCAAGAGCGTGAAGATGGCATTACCGTTGAAGTAGCCATGCAGTGGAATGATGGTTACCAAGAAAATATTTTTTGTTTCACCAATAACATTCCTCAGCGTGATGGTGGTACTCACTTAGCGGGTTTCCGTAGTGCATTAACACGTAATTTGAATAGTTATATGGAGCGTGAAGGCTTCAACAAAAAAGGCAAAACTAACGCCAGCGGTGATGATGCTCGTGAGGGGTTAACAGCGGTAATTTCGGTGAAAGTACCGGATCCAAAATTCAGTTCACAAACCAAAGATAAATTGGTTTCAAGTGAAGTAAAAAGCGCTGTAGAACAAACCATGGGTGAAAAACTGAATGATTATTTATTAGAAAACCCAGCTGACGCTAAATTAATTGTCAGCAAAATCATTGATGCGGCTCGTGCTCGTGAAGCGGCTCGCAAAGCTCGTGAAATGACTCGTCGTAAAGGGGCATTAGATTTAGGTGGCTTGCCGGGTAAATTAGCCGATTGTCAGGAAAAAGATCCTGGTCTATCTGAAATTTACATCGTGGAAGGGGACTCGGCTGGCGGAAGTGCGAAACAAGGCCGAAATCGTAAAAACCAAGCTATTTTGCCGTTGAAAGGTAAAATCCTTAACGTAGAAAAAGCCCGCTTTGATAAAATGCTGTCTTCTCAGGAAGTGGCGACACTTATCACCGCATTAGGTTGTGGTATTGGCCGTGACGAATACGATCCTGATAAAACACGCTACCATAACATCATCATTATGACCGATGCGGACGTGGATGGTTCTCATATCCGTACTTTGCTTTTGACTTTCTTCTTCCGTCAAATGCCAGAACTCATTGAACGTGGTTTTGTTTATATTGCCCAACCACCATTATTTAAAGTGAAAAAAGGTAAACAAGAGCAGTACCTCAAAGATGAGCCTGCGATGACTGAATACCTAACCATGTTGGCATTAGATGGTACGAGTTTATACCCAAGTAAAGGCGTGCCGGGAATTTCAGGTGCACCACTTGAAAAATTAGTAAATCAATATCGTGAAGTTGAAGCTATTATTGCTCGTTTAAATCAACGTTATCCTGAAAATATTACTGATCGCATGCTGTATCAACCAAAAGTTGATGCTCAAATGATGGCAGATGAAGCCAGCATGACTCAGTGGTGTAATGGAATCGTGGAAAACTTAACGGATATTGAAAGTGGTGGGGTCATTTATACGGCCAGTACAGTGCTTGATAATGAACGTAAAGTGTACCTGCCAAGTATTAATGTTCGTAAGCACGGTATTGATACGGTTTATCTTTTCAATAACGACTTCTTCTTATCCAACGATTACCAAGCCATTGCCGATCTTGGGGCTGAAATAAACGGTCTTATTGAAGACGGCGGTTTTGTGCAACGTGGTGAGCGTGTTAAAGAAGTAGATAATTTCATCGACGCACTAAACTGGATTGTTAATGAAGCAAAACGTGGTCTTTATATCCAGCGTTATAAAGGGTTGGGTGAAATGAATCCCGAACAATTATGGGAGACTACCATGGATCCTGATCAGCGTCGTATGTTACAAGTAACCATTGAAGATGCTGTTGGAGCCGATCAGTTGTTTACGACACTGATGGGGGATCAAGTTGAACCTCGTCGTGACTTTATTGAATCAAATGCACTAAACGTTGCTAACTTAGATGTTTAATTGCTAGGGTCTGTTGATCTTTCGTGATTGTTTTTGCAGCGATAAATTGGTTATTTTATGCAAGGCAGAGTTTGTGAGGTTTGGTTATTATCGACATACAAAACTGTCGTTACTTCGTTTCCAAATAAGAAAACGATAACGCAGCACCTTTGATTTAGAAAGAGCGACCAATTTACGCTCTCTCTTTTTTCGATGCTTTTGAGCATTCACTGTTCTGTGTTGTGACCAGCTCACTTAGATGGCTAAGCATCACTGCTCACGCCTTGAACAGATAAATGCTCAAATAGCACAAAATTTAATCCTGAAAGATCAATAGACCCTAGTAAGGAAAGTTGCGGAAGAAAGTATACCGATGAGTTCTCGTCACTCCAGCGCAGGCTGGAAACGAAGTAACGACAGTTTTGTATGACGGTAGTCTAGTGCCTTTGCTTTTTTCTATAAAAACCACT
Source organism: Parashewanella spongiae (assembly GCF_004358345.1). Taxonomy (NCBI): domain Bacteria; kingdom Pseudomonadati; phylum Pseudomonadota; class Gammaproteobacteria; order Alteromonadales; family Shewanellaceae; genus Parashewanella; species Parashewanella spongiae. Next base: position 6,499 of record NZ_CP037952.1, read on the forward strand.
GGATACCAGCTTTCGCTGGTATGACAAATATTGGTGCGCTAGCTCCCTAAGGGACGTGGCGGAAGAATGTATACCAATTTTATCGTCACTCCTGCGAACGCAGGAGTCCAGAGTCTTTGGTTAATTTGGGCACAAGTCGCTGGATACCTGCGTTCGCAGGTATGACAAATTAAGCGTTGAAATTTAAATTGGTATTATTTGAACTGCGACATCCCTAAGAGTTTATTTGATTAAAAAGGAAGCCAAGGCTTCCTTTTTTAATGCCTAAATCAATCAAAAATTAAAATGATTAATAATTAATCTTTTCACCAGTCGTATTATTTGTTGTTTCTATTTAATGGGAATAAAATTAGCTCATAATTTACCCAATAAAGCCGCGTATCCCCTGATGTCTGAATTAATGATCTTTGGTGGAATTAGAAATCGTCAGATCAATCGAGATCAAATCCAACAGTTGCAAGCAAATAAACAGTCTTCTTCCATAGAAAGGTTATGGGATGCATTACTTGATTTTGTTACTCAATCGAATGTTTCTGTTGCAAAATCATTGTGTACTAAAATATTTCACAGTAAAGATTCAAGCGAAAAAATCAAAAGCTTTTTATCATTGCGCTCTTTATCCTATGAGCATTGTCAATCTCAATTTATCATACAGCCCAGTCAAAAACCGAACACAATAAGATTATGTATCACTTCGCTGAATATCAGTCTGGAAGTTGCTATAGAAAGTGATGATGCAGCAAGTCTAATGAATCAAGTTAAAGCTGGGGTGAATGCAGAAGGTAGCTTGAATATTCACAAACAATTCAAGGGAGATATTTCGCGATGGAATTATCATCTTGAGCTGATGAATGGTGACACTGTTGATATTGATAGAAAAAACACGCAACTGACTAATGAGCAAAAAATGGAGCATTGGCAAAGGCTTTCGTTTGGAGAAAGTAAATCCAGTTCCCTTGAATTTTTAGGGAGTCAGTTGTTACCACAGTCAATGGCACTTTGGTCTGTACAGACGGAGCAAATTAATCGTGGAGTGCCAAACTTAACCATTGTTAATAGTGAAGTTGCTGAACAACAATGTAGTATTATCGATTTTGGTGAAGGCGATTTTTGGGTGGAATACTATACCCATAGCGAGGTTGAAGATGAACATCAAGAAAGTGCAAAAATTGGTGCTCTTTGTAAAGAGCTAACTCTGCACAGTGGTTTTTTGGTGACACCTGAGATTGCACTTTGTTGTTTATGGGAGCATAAAGGGATCCCTTTTTAACCCGAGTAGAAAAATAAAAAGGGCAGTTAAGAAAACTTAACCACCCTCGGTATTAATTTTTGTAACACTCTGTTTACTTTGGGAATTATTGCAGCAGTGAAATATCAGCAACGTGTAAGAACTGCTCGCGAAGACGAGTTAATAGCGCTAAACGATTATGCTTAAGCGCCTCATCATCTGCCATTACCATGACATCTTCAAAGAATTGATCCACCGTATTACGTAAACCCGCAAGTAAGTTTAGAGCTTCCGCGTAGTTTCCTGCTGTAAACAACGGAGCCAATTTCGGCTCAAGTGCCACTAATTGCTCTGCCAAAGCTTTTTCAGCGTTCTCGTGAAGTAACTCATGGTTTACTTCATTGCTGACTATAGTTTCAACTTTAGCCAGAATGTTAGAAACACGTTTGTTGGCGGCTGCAAGTGTGGCGGCTTCTTCACGGTTTCTAAATTCAGTTACGGCCGCTATACGGTCATCAAAATCTGCAGGACGGGTTGGTGTACGTGCTAAAACGGCTAAAATAGTATCTACCGAAACGCCTTTATCTTGGTACCAACTGCGGAAGCGAGCCATTAAGAATTGCAGTACATCATCAGCCGTGTTTTCGTTACTTACACTGTCGCCATGTAATGATTGCGCTTTTGCTATTAAATCCACTAAATCTAATGGCAGTTTGTTTTCAACAATAGTGCGCAAAATACCAATGGCAGCACGGCGAAGTGCGAATGGATCCGCCGCGCCTTTTGGTGCTTGGCCAATACCAAAAATACCCACTAGAGTATCGAACTTTTCAGCCAAGGCTACGGCACAAGATACATGAGATTCTGGTACTCGATCACCAGAGAATTTAGGTAAATATTGCTCTGCAATGGCTACCGCTACTGCTTCAGTTTCACCATCAAGGCGAGCATAATGCATGCCCATAGTGCCTTGGGTGTCAGTAAATTCCATGACCATTTCAGTCATTAAGTCTGCTTTTGATAGCAAACCTGCACGAGCAGCATTTTTGGCATCCGCTTTCAGGCTCTCTGCAATATAAGCTGCCATATCACTGATACGATTTACCCGATCTTTTAAAGTGCCCAATTGCTTTTGGAATACGACAGATTCAAGACTTGGTAAACGCTCTTCTAATGATTTTTTCTTATCGGTATTAAAGAAGAACTCAGCATCTGCTAGGCGAGGGCGAATAACTTTTTCGTTACCGGCAATGATTTGTTGCGGATCTTTAGACTCAATATTTGTAACAAAGATAAAGTTTGGTAACAGCTCACCTTGCTTATCAAATACTGGGAAGTATTTTTGATCGCCTTTCATGGTGTAAACTAAGGCTTCAGATGGCACGTTTAAGAAGTCATTCTCAAACTTAGCCGTTAAAACTACTGGCCACTCAACTAAAGACGCTACTTCTTCAAGTAACTCATTTTTTAAGTCAGCGATGCCACCTAATTCAACAGCCGCCTTTTCAGCATCGGTTTTGATGATGGCTTTACGACGTTCAAAGTCCGCCATTACTTTACCTACAGACTTAAGTTGACTGAGGTAATCATCAGCGTGGTTTAATTCAAATTCGCTTTGCCCCATAAAGCGGTGACCACGAATGGTGCGTGCAGAATGAATACCGAGCACTTTACCTTCAATCAGCTCACTGCCGAGTAACATAGTAACGGTATGCACTGGACGAATAAACTGAGTTGAATTGCTGCCCCAACGCATAGGTTTAGGGATAGGTAATTTATCTAAGGCTTTTTGCGTCATATCAGCAATCAATGTGCTGGTGGCTTTACCTTCAACTTTTGCATTGTGTAATAACCATTCGCCTTTATCGGTTTTTAAACGCTCAGCGTCAGCAATCTCAATACCGTTACCACGTGCCCAACCTAAAGCGGCTTTGGTTGGGTTACCGTCGGCATCAAATGCACCAGCAATGGCAGGACCGCGTTTTTCGACAATTTTATCTTGCTGCGCTGTGGCGACGTTTTTAATGTTTAACGCTAAACGGCGAGGGGCGGCATACCACTTGGCTTCACCAAAGCTTAATTCAGCTTTGGTGAGTGCTTCAGTCATATTGGCTAAAAACGATTCAGCTAAAGTACGCAGTGCTTTTGGTGGTAACTCTTCAGTACCAATTTCAATAAGTAAGTTTTCAGTTGTCATTGTTGTTACTCCTTACTTATCTTGTTTATTTTGCTGAGAAGTGGCGTTTACTGTGTCACACATCGGGAAGCCTAATGCTTCACGAGCGGCATAATAGGCTTGCGCAACGCCTTTCGACATAGCACGCACTCGCAGAATATAACGCTGTCTTTCGGTGACTGAAATGGCATGACGCGCATCCAAAAGATTGAAAGCGTGTGATGCTTTCATTACTTGTTCATAAGCTGGAAGTGGCAGAGGCTTTTCAAGTGCAAGTAACTTGTTGCACATTTCTTCACACTTATCAAAAGTAGCAAATAAGAAGTCTACATCTGCATGATCAAAGTTGTACTCTGACTGTTCAACTTCATTTTGGTGGAATACATCACCGTAAGTGATTTTGCCCATAGGACCATCGGTCCAGACGAGATCATAGACGCTATCAACACCTTGTATATACATGGCTAGACGTTCTAGTCCGTAAGTGATTTCACCGGTAACAGGCTTGCATTCTAGGCCTCCAACCTGTTGGAAATAAGTGAACTGACTGACCTCCATGCCGTTCATCCAAACTTCCCAACCAAGTCCCCAAGCGCCCAATGTGGGAGACTCCCAATTATCTTCAACAAAACGAATATCGTGAACTTCAGGGTCAACTCCTAAGGCTTTTAATGAACCTAAATAGAGCTCTTGAATATTATCTGGGGATGGTTTTAGAACCACTTGAAATTGATAATAATGTTGTAGACGGTTTGGATTTTCACCATAACGTCCATCGGTTGGACGACGTGACGGTTGTACGTAAGCGCTACTCATTGGCTCTGGGCCAATAGAGCGTAAAAAAGTCATCGGGTGGAAGGTGCCGGCGCCTACTTCCATATCGAGAGGTTGGATAACAGCGCAACCTTGCTGCGCCCAATATTCTTGCAGAGTTAAAATAAAACCCTGAAAAGTCTTAATGTCGTGTTTGCTGGTCATACCGTCTGCTTACTTCAGGTGTTGAACGTTAAAGGGATCCAAGCTTATTTGTCGTCACTTCAGCCAAGGGCTGGAGTCTAGTGCCTTTTTTATAATCAGAAAAAGTCACTGGATACCAGCCTTCGCTGGTATGACAGCACAATACTGCTTAATGATATTTTAAATACAGAATATACGATTTTTATCGATAAATGATAAAAGCTTCATACACAATTGAAATCGATTATACCTTGTCATTACAGGGTTATGTAGGTTATTTTCTAGCTTTTGCGTCATTAACCAATGAGTAAATAAGGTCTTAAACTATGGAATTAGTCAGATGTGCTTGGGTAAGTAATGATCCTCTTTATCAAGATTATCACGATAATGTTTGGGGACGACCAGTTTATGATCCACTAGAGCTGTTTGCCAAGTTATGTTTAGACGGCCAACAAGCTGGGTTATCTTGGATTACTATTCTGAAGAAACAACAAAATTACTATGACGCATTTGCTAATTTTGATCCTGTAAAAATTGCTAAGTTTGATGAAACCAAAATAGAGGAGCTGCTGCAAAACACTGGCATTGTTCGCAATCGCCTTAAAGTGCAGTCTATTATCCGTAATGCCAAAGGATACTTAAAATATACCGAAGAGGGCGGTGATTTTTCAGAGTTTCTTTGGCGCTTTGTCGGCGGTAGCCCAATCGTTAATAATTTTAAAAATAGCGAAGAATTCCCAACCCAAACGCCAGAATCTGAAGCCATGTCAAAAGCGCTTAAAAAGCTCGGCTTCAACTTTGTTGGACCAACGATTTGTTATGCATTTATGCAGGCAGTAGGGATGGTGGATGATCATCAGTTGAGTTGTCATTGTAGGACAACTCAGCGTAGTTAAATCACTTGTCATTCCTGCAAAGGCAGGAATCTAGTGACTTAAATCTTTTCATTTTTTCTAATGAAACTTCTTTGAAGTTTATAAGATATCGGTACTGCTTAACAAAATTCTAAAGCAAATTTTCCTTTAAAATAATCCATTTCTTTGAAGAACATATTGTGTCTATATTCTTCTTCATTACGTCTATTAGTTTCCGCTTGATTTATTAATGAATATTGAAACTGTTTAGCTCTAAAGTTTGTCGCTGCAACAGTCCCTAAAGGAATAGATAGTTAAGCTATGATTATGGGAACTTCCATATAGTCAACAAAAATTTGCAATGATTTTTTTGTTGGAGAAACAAGAGATAAATCATGATGCAATGCTACGAGAAATATTAAAATTAAACTGGTTATTAGTGGCAACAGTGACCAAAAATAAAACCATGGATAGGTAAATATACTCGTAGCTTCTTTATTTATTTTCAATTGCAAATTCCCTTTACTAAAAAGGATGTTTCACGTGAAACACCCTTTCATTTTCAAATTACATAAAATGTTAAAACTTACTTTCAAAATAGAAAGGTTTACGCTTTGTTTCATCACCGTTCAGTTGGTTCATGGTCTCTGCATTGAACAGTTTACCGTTGACCATGGTGTGGGTGACTTTATCAGTGGTGCGTATGTCTTCGAGTGGGTTACCATCGATAACGATTAAGTCAGCGAGTTTACCAGCTTTGATGCTGCCTATTTGGTGGTCCATTCCGAAGGTTTTTGCTGGGTTAATGGTTGCGGTTCGTAATGCTTCTAAGTTAGTCATACCACCTTGAGCAAACATCCACATTTCCCAGTGTGCTCCTAACCCTTCACGTTGTCCGTGTGCGCCAATGTTGGCTACGATACCTTCGTCAGTGAGCTCTTTCGCAACTTTGGCTACATTGAAGTGATTGTAGTGTTCATCTGGTGCAGTAGTGCGGCGCATGGAGCGAGGAGCTAATATTTCGCTTGGTACGTATTGAGAAAGGCGAGGGTGTTCCCAAACATTGGTTTTATCGTACCAATAATGTTCGCCTGAGATGCCCCCGTAAGCGACAACTAACGTAGGCGTGTAAGCCGTTTGTGAAGCTTTCCAAAATTGCTTCACGTCATTATATATTGATGCAACAGGAAGGGAATGCTCAAGTGTCGTGTGGCCATCGGCGACCATTGATAAATTGTGCTGTAGTAATGAACCTCCTTCAGGTACTACCATCATTTTTAGCTCACGGGCTGCTGCAATCACTTGTTGACGCTGATTACGTCTTGGTTGGTTGTAGCTCTTAACAGAGAAGGCTCCGACTTTTTTTAAGCGTTCTAAATGGAATTTAGCATCTTCAAGTGAATCGACATGCGAAGTATACCCCGGTGCATTTGCACCATATAAAATGGTACCCGTTGAAAAGATCCGCGGGCCTACAATGTTACCGGCTTTTTGTTGTTCACTGGCGGCAAAAATTTCTGTCGTATCATTAGATGGGTCGTGAATACTGGTAACACCTAAGGCAAGACCTGAATATAGCTGCCAGTTCTGCTGTGGAATGATTTCATCTTCTGCTTGTGCCCCATGAGCGTGAGCATCAAATATTCCTGGCATGATTGACTTGCCATTAATCTTAATGACTTTTGCATCATCAGGTATGTGAGTATTTACATCTCCTACTGCGACGATATGATTATCTTTAACTATCACGACACCATTGTTGATGACCTTATCGCCTTCCATGGTGATCACTTGACCGCCAACAAATGCCACTGTTCCACGTGGAACATCTGCCTTTTTAGTGAAACCGATATCAGTTATGATTGGTTTAGAATCTTGGATATCTTGATAATCTGTATCAACTTTTGCTTGGTATAGCTCGGGGCCTAATGTCCAGTAAAGCTGATCACCCTTAGCATTCCAACTAATGCTTTCACCAGCTCGGGTACTTAACTTAGTTACAGGAAGGTTAGTGGCACTTGGACTAATGCGAATGGTTTCTCCGTGTTTCGCAAAAGGGGTGACAAATACTTTAAATCTTTCTGCAAAGGCAAGGTTATTGCCATCTGGTGATACGCGAAATTCAGTGGCATGTTCGCTGGTATAGTGTGTGCGTTTATCATGCCCATTTAAACTGATTGAAGCGAATTCTGGTGTTTTGCCAAAGTCCATAAAGTAAACGCGATCTTTATCCGCACCAAACTGCGGCTGGTAACCGCTTGCTGTGATTTTTGCTGTTTGCTTACCTTTTACATCAACTTTGTACAGCCCTGGTTCTTGTGACCAAGTCGATGGTGTGATGTAACCACCACGGGCTTTGCGGTACACAACGGTTTTACCATCAGGTGAGAAGGTAGGCTCTACGTACTTGCCTGGTTCAGCAGTTAGGACTTTAGGTTTACCACCTTTTGCGGAGATAACTCGAACACTGCCTTGTTTATTGTCGTTCCAAGTAGTGAATACAATGCGTTTGCCATCACGAGACCACTGTGGATAAAGCTCAGATAGGTTGTCATTTAAGCGAGTAAGGCGTTTTTGTTTGCCAGACATTAAGTCTTTTACATAAAGCTTGCCTAATGCTTCAAAAACCACTTTTTTCCCGTTTGGTGAGACTTGTGCCATACGAAGCATTTTTACATCGAAAACATCTTGATCTAAGTTTTGCTTGAATTTAACGGCTGGTTGGATTTGGCGTTGCGTTTTAACACTGAATGGAATGTTGGCGACTTGTTTATCTTCAACATTTAAACGATTAATTTTACCGCCAGCCCAAAAGATAATGTCTTGGCTATTTGGCGTCCAAGCCATGGTTGGGTATACACCATGAATTGCCCACGTTTCTTGCATATCGCGGTCAAGCTTGCCATAGACTTTCGTTTTCTCGCCAGATTTCAAATCAAGAATATATAAAGATGATTGGAAACCATCACGCTTGATATAAGCAAGCTTATTGCCGTCAGGACTAGGCGTTGGGCGAATAGCACCACCTGTACCTGAAAGTAAAACTTCGATATCTCCAGTTTGGGTATCGTAACGCTTAATCTTATAAATACCTTTCACTGAGTCTTTTGAATAGTGGAAGGTTTTACCTGGTGTAGCATCCTGACTGAAATAAATATATCTGCCATCAGGTGAATAGGCTGGTTCGCCTAAGTCTTTTTGATCATTTGGGCGTTCTGTTAATTTAACGCCTTTACCGCCTGCAACATGATAAAGCCAAACTTCTCCAGCACCTAAACTGCGGCTGGATGTAAAGTGCTTACGAGCCACAAGATATTGTGAATCGGGACTCCAAGCTGGACTATTGAGCAGGCGGAAGGTTTCATTGGTAACAGCTCTTGGGTTTGACCCATCAGCGTCCATAACCCAAATATTATCGCCACCATCTTGATCAGAAGTAAATGCGATATATTTACCATCTGGACTATAAACTGGTTGCATCTGCCAAGCGATACCTTCTGCTATGGGTTTAGCTTCACCACCATCAACAGGCATTTGATAAATATCGCCTAAAAGATCAAACACGATATGTTTTCCATCAGGGCTCAGAGAAACGTTCATCCAAGTACCTTGATTAACATTGATATCTACTGTTTGTAGCGGCTGGTTAGTAGGCTTGTTGACCAACCATTTAGATTCATCATCTTTGGCATGAGCAGCATTCAGACTTAAGCTCAATGCAACAGCTGTATAAATTGGGTTGAATTTGGATTGCATTAGGAATTCCCATTCTCGTTATTATTAACTGCGTTGAAATTAACTTGATAGTTATCTCATATCTGGCATTAACAAGAAAGGGGGGCACTTTCAGTAAACCTGAGCTTTGCGTACGAATTCTATAAAAGTGTCATTTAACCTAAATAAATCGGGTTAACTCCCAATTTAACTTTTATTATTGAAGTTAAATACAAAATTAAACAACCCGAGTTCAGCCAACCGATCTATATAGGTTTAAAAAAGATGCACAAAATATTATATACGGTGCAGATAGTTATTTGAAATTTAAGCAACAACAAGGCTGAAACTCGTATAACAAGCTGTATTGTAGAGGTGTGCTTACACAAAACTCAGGTTATTTAATGTTCTTGTTGCATTTATTAGCGTGTCTGGCATAGATTTGAATTTCACCGATTCTGAATTGTGTGTTACAGCTCATGCAAATCAAATTAGGATCAAATGGACGTTGATCTGTGTCTTGTGGATCTGGAGTTAAATATTGTGTGGTGTTAATTTTACTTCCAATTGACGGTTTATTAGGTTTTGATTTTGATTTACTTGTTTCTGGTAAAGCCGTAATACTTTCAGTAATAACGTCTCCAAAGTAACGATGGTTTCTACGTACGACCAGTGGACTAAGCTCTGTTGATGGACGCCAGATTTCGGGTTGTGCATTATCATTATTTTTCTGAGTCGCCAATGGTTGAACTGCAGGTGAAGCCTGTTTAGTTTCATTGGCTTGTGATGGCTTTACATTTGATAGTTTGTGGCCATCATTCAAGGCTGAACTTTGAGGTTGCTGAATATCTGCGGTTATTCGCCCCATTCTTAAAGACTTATGTGATTGATGTTGAGGATGGCTAAGGGAATCTTGAGTATCTTTTTTTGCTTCATATCCGAATGAAATAGGTTCAGGTAAATCATCTGGATTGGGTGCTGGAGCAGAATGCTCAATAGTAGGATCAAACTCAGTGTATGGATCTTTGAATTCTTGTCCATCGTTATAAGTCTTAAGTGATGAAAATGGATCTTTGTGACTATGAACATTAACAGTTTCTACTTGTGCCGGAGGTAAAGCATACACATTATTATCATGGTTTTTGCGCTTTAAAAAATACGCATAAGCGCTTAAACCTAATGCTTCGCAAGCATCAATAACTTCTTCATTATTAATTGGGACATTTTTAGAAATCGCATAATAGCGTAGTGATAGGCAAACCGTATCATCACAGACCGTAATTGTATCAATTGTGGCGTTTTTGGGCACAATAATGGTGACATAATGTCCACCGTCTTGAGAGGTGCCTACATGACAAAAGGCATGGGTTAGCTCATAAACTTCATTAAAATAATCACCTTGACTGGATTCAAAAGGCAGAACAACTTGATTTTGTCTCAATGTACATCCAAGCATTACAGCGCCTAAATCAATGGGCTTTTCGTAATTTTTGCTATTCTTCCATGGGTTAGTGACTTTAATTTTTGCTCTAAACTGGGTATACAACCTAGGCGATATACTGCAAGTTTCAGGAGGAATACCTACAGAGTTTACTTTTATAATGTGCTGCTTATACGTATGAATAGCATCATCCGGTAGTTCTGGTGACGCTCTCTTAATAGCTTCACACCTAATTTTTTCATTACCAACCATTTCTTCATTTTCGAAATGATGACTTATGTGAGTGGCTAAGAAAGGAGATGATTCTGCCAAGGTCGCAATAGGTAACATGGTATGTAGGGTATCAGGATCTCTTCGACGTTCTCTAGGCTGCTGTTCGTCATCAACCCAAAAATTAAATTCTGTTGTGATATTCAAGTTTGCGTGCTCTGATTTATCGATACCCAATAGTTCAAGTAAAACAATGAGAAACTCATGAGGATCAGCTTGCACCATTTCAGAAAGAATAAAAGGCATTCCTTTTGCGCTGCCTAGCATTGCGGTCATAGCCGTATTATTGGTTAATTGCGCGAAGTAATTTAAGCTTTCGAAAAAACAGACTTGCAACTGATGTGGAACAATAACTTGATCGGCTGAAACGCTATGGTTAAGTGTATTACATAAATGAATTAAGTTGTTTCTTAACGTGAAGAAGGCGTAGAAGTATTCTTGAGTATAAAAAGTTTCTCCGTGATATTGTAAAGGGTATTCGGTGAGTGGGTTTTCATTATACGCAACTTGATTTTCAGCATCGCGGGCTAACTCATGCAACATTGTTTGGTAATTTTCATATTCCTTGCTTCCTTTCACGGGAATAGGGGCGCAGTTACGACGCATAAAACGATCAAGTAATTCATATGCAGAGTGGAAAGTGAGATTATTTGCGGCATGGTATATGTCTGAATTAGTCAATAAACTATGGGCAAAGCTTTGTATGGCCACATTAACAAAACAATTATTCCCCCAGTTATATAAGCCATTTCGTTGTGGCGGAGTAATGTGACTCACTTCGTGCACTCGTAATGTGCCATTTAAAATGTTTCGGTATTTACCAATTCTCTCTAAGGCACTCACTACCCACCGACGGGCTTGTTCTTTAATATCCATTTGCTCGCAAAACTGATCAAAAGTTATATCTTTAATTTGAGATTGTAGCGTGTCAGCTGAATAGTAAAGTGTGTGTGCAAGTCGCAGCGTTTCATCACGAGGATCTGTTGCTAACAAGTCTTCTGCCAGTAAAATCCCAAAATCTTGCGGATCTAATGGGTAACCTTGAACTTCTTGATACAAGGGTTGGAGTTTTTTAAAATTTATTGCAGCGTTAATAAGGGCTTGCTCAGTATATTTGCCGTTTTGTACAGTGGAAAAGCATTGTGTAAATTCGCTTTCAGAAAGTGAAGATTGAGCCATGACATGATGTTTAAAAGCCTTATTTAAATAGGCGACCGATTCCTCATTACCAATATAAGTAAATCGTGGTATTTGTTTACTAAACATTTGTAACCTTAAAGAACGAGCAATACTTTGAGCGGCATCATCAGGGGTCTTAATGTAATTCAATTCAAACGGGCATGATTGTCCAAGTAGCATGGACACAAGTTGGGCTGAAAGGAAATTTTTATCAGCAATGATAGTCATGTGCTCATCGGTTATCCAAGGCTGATATCTTTTTAACACTTGAAATGCGTTTAACTGTCTTTGTGTTAGCGGAGCTTGTGTACTTGTTGTTTGAAGCACAGGAGTTGAAGGTTCAATATATGGTTTAGTCGGTAACTTTGGGGTTCTTGTGACAGAAGGTTTACTTTCGGGCAAAGCCGTAGCATTTTCTTGATTTTCTATGTGGCGAGAGAGTATACCGTGAATCATATATGTTATGTAATCAAGTATATCATTTGAAGTTTCTTTATTGATGAGTAACCTAAGGTCATCGTCTCTATTTCTTAAAACTCCTGATTTATGCAAGGCTTCAATTTGCTCTTCAGAATTAAAATGTCTAGGTAACCTTTGCTGAAGTACAAGTAATGCTTGTTGTTGCAAGCTGGAAAAATCATGCTTTTTAGTGGCAGACTGAGCAGGGCTAACCGTCTTACTGGATGGTGAAGTAGTAGATTGAGTTGAAGGATAAAGAGAGGTTAATTGTCTCGGTGCTTGGCTATCACTGTTTTGAATGGGAATGTTTGCTTCCCCGATGACATAATTCGTTTTGCTTGCTGTGTCTTTAATAACAAGAATGTATTGTTTATTCTGTTCGTTTTTCTCAATAAAAACAATTGATTTTGAGAGATCACACTTCTCACGTAGGCACACTAATGTTGACATGAGTTGCTCTGGAGATTGAATGAACTCCCTATGGTTTTCTGTTGTTTCGTTCAATATTTTTGTTATCTGGGCTTCTTTGAGCCGAGTTAGGTTTTTTAAAAGCGGTAGTGTTTCAGCAGTTCTTTTTAAGACCTTATAGGGGTAATTTGTGGTTTGAGTTTTTAGCCAACGAAATTTTTTTTGGGATGATTCTTGTAAACATCGCTCCTGAGTTTCAACATCAACAGTTTGAGCTATAGCTTCAAGGCGAGACATAGTTTTAGGGAATGGCGCATCAATTATTTCAAAATCATCATGATCTTTATTTTGATTATCTTCTACATGACTTATGTGTGGTGTTGGTAAATAACTATATGCAGCAATAGGAGTCGATAAAGGTTTCGCATTTTGATAGGCCATAATTTATCCTGTAATAAGGGATCTAGCGATTTAGAAAGTACAAATCTTTGTCACACCAGCGAAGGCTGGTATCCAGTGACTTTTATAGAAAAAGCAAAGGCACTAGACTACCGACATACTTCGTTTTTAGCCTGCGCTGGAGTGACGAGAACTCATAGGTATACTTTCTTCCGTAACTTTCCTAACTTGATCCAATGCCAAATAATTTATTCAACATACAGTCAATGCCGTTGCTAAACAAAACCTCATTAAAATGAAGTTTCAACTATAGATAAAGGTTAACAACGAATGAGGTTATTAGGGTTAAAAATGAATGATATTCTGATTAAGCTTTGTTTAGTTAATCACTTCGAGTTTAATACCTCGTCCCTTGGTGCGTACTAACACAAGAGGTTTGTGTTTTGTCATACCAGCCTTTGCAGGTATGACAAAGGTTGGTACTTTCTATATCGCTAGATTTTAGCTCTTGCTGGGTGAGAGATTAATTACTGTAATTGGTATTATCTTTTATGGCTTTGATATAGAGATATATATCAATGGCACTAACTTAAGAATTACTTCTGATATACCTTAAGCCTACGTGCTTGCTTTCTTGAATGTTGTAACCTTGGTGTCGGTTTCGGTCGCCTTTTCTTTGCTCTCGGTTCTTTTCTCCCCGGGCGATTGCCAACGATATGCTCGCCGATAATATCTGCTATCACATCCAATAAAGTGTCAATGATCCCTTCGGTGGCTTGCAAAAGTAATATCTGAAAATCTTGTAATGCGTCATGTGCGGCTTTAAAACTTGCCTCTCTAGGCGATATTCCTTTTTTTTTCTGCCGCTCGGCACATAAGTGCCCTTATCATGTTGTAAACTAACAAATGAACATCAATTTCCTTACGCACCATATCTGGACTACCACACCTTAAAATATCCATTTTCATCATGGTCTTGATTGACCTAAAATCCAACTCGATATGCCATCGTGAAACGTATAAATCAATAATATCTTGCTTCGGATAGACTTCTTTATCCGTGAGCGTGGTAACAATGATACGTTTCTTTGTTCCTACCATTCTGACGATAAGCTCTTCTGGCACTTGAGCGTAATCCTCTGGGGTCATCCATTCTGGACAGGATGGACGAATTAGCTTAAATAAACCATCTCGCTTACCCAGCTTTTCTTCACAGGTTCTGAAATCGACATTTCTGGCTCCGTTTTTTTCGAAAACAGCATCAACGCCTAACCCCATTAGTCCTACAAGAACAAAGTAGTTTTCGAAATTAGCATCTCCCAGTACAATGTCACCTTGTTTCAAGTCTGACTGCATACTTCTTAATAGTGCCTGCTCGCCAGTACCTTTCCCTTTACAAGGTGAAACAGCCGAGTCAATGACTGCACCGCTACCCAAAGAAATTAACACTAAAATCCGCAGCTGAGGAAAGCCCAGCCCTTCTTTTTGTGATTTAGGTTGAGGGAATTGGGCTTGGTTCTCGTGCGTATCAGGCATAGATAGTGTTGAGCCGTCAGTTAATAGCACTCTACGACCATGCCATAAGTATTTCCCTTGAATCGCTTCATCTAAGTTTTTTCCTGATTTCTTCAATAGCGATTTAATTGACTCTGGAGATAACCGTTTTCTTGCTTTGCAGTAGGGACCTGTAATTGTGCTGTTTTTCTCTCGACCTATAGCAATTTGATCTCTAGCGTCACTGATTAGTGTGCAACGACAAGACTTGTTTTCACTGGCAACTTGCTTCATGAAAAGCGAAAGTGTGTGGCAGGCGGGATACTTGCGTACTCTTTGAGTATTATCTTTTTGAAAATCTTCTAAATCTTGCAGAGTGAGAATTGAAGAAAGTTCATCTTCTTCCGTTTGAGCAAAGCGACGTAACAATTCTGGGGCATCATTGAAGAATTGGCGAGTTGTAGTATTCATGGCGTGACACTAGAAAAACCTTAATCTGTATGATTTACTCTCTATTGTTCAATTAGTAAACCTTCAGCTAAATCTTAAGTTAGTGCCATTGAGATATATATAGCTATTTGGATGTGCTGAGAAAATAATGCAGTTTAAAGCCCTTTTTTAAGCAAAAAGTGATACGGGGTATTTTTAGTATCGCTGTGTAAAAGTGTGTGATCCATAAATTCGCAAAAGCTTGGAATGTCACGAGTTGTGGCCGGATCATCTGCAATTATTAATAACGTCTCACCGTCATTCATGTGGCGTACTTTTTTACGCAGCATCATTACAGGTTCTGGACAGCGTAGACCTAACGCATCAAGACGATGTTGAGCAAATTCATAATTGTCGTTCATTTACTGTTACTGCAGATTACCATTAAAAGGCAATTTTACTATTGCTGGGGATAATATCCAAGTAGTTTCACGTGGAACAATTCCCATGATACTTGAAGATGCAACATTCAGGGCATTTACAACGGTTCATTTTTCAAGGCGTGAAAGTGCTGAAATCATGCACCTTCAGGTAATACCAATTACAGTAATTAATCTCTCACTCACTCAGCAAGAGCTAAAGGGTTTCAGTGCAAGGCACAAGCTCGAAGTACTATACTCCCTACAGCTGCCATACGAAACTGGCATTCAACGCACTTCGTGTTTTTGTCGGGATAATTCAAGTGCTTGTAACGCAGTAATGGAACCCTTTAGCCTTGCCCTTCGGGAGCTTGTATGTGCTCACTTTGGTTTATAAAGAATACTTCTCAAAATTGTCTTGACGTAGCAATGTAATAACGACAGTTTTGTATGTCGGTAACAACTATGTCTTCATCAATTTTGATTGCACTTTGAGCACATACATAGCTTTGAGTTGAGCATTTAATTACTGTAATTGGTATAACAAGGGAATGGGTAAGGTGATGCAATCAATTGCCTTCACCTTATCCACCAAGATGATTAAGGTCGTTCAAATATCGTAGCGATGCCTTGGCCTAGACCAATACACATGGTCGCTAAACCATATTTGGCATTCTTATCTTCCATGATATTAATGAGTGTGGTCGATATACGAGCTCCAGAGCAGCCTAATGGATGACCAAGGGCGATGGCACCGCCATTCAGATTTACTTTTTCATCAACAACATCAGTCAAGCCAAGATCTTTGACGCAAGGTAAGGATTGAGCGGCAAAAGCTTCGTTAAGCTCAACGACATCAATATCATCAATGGTTAAGTTTGCTCTTAGTAAAACTTTTTGAGTGGCAGGCACTGGACCATAACCCATAATGGCGGGAGCACAACCCGCTACAGCCATAGACTTTATTCTTGCTCTAATGGTGAGCCCGAGTGAGCGTGCTTTTTCTTCTTCCATGACCAGCATCGCTGAAGCGCCATCGGATATCGCTGATGATGTGGCTGCGGTGACTGTACCTTGTACTGGATCAAAAACGGGCCTAAGTTGAGCAAGCCCTTCCATTGAGGTTTCAGGGCGAATCACTTCATCGCTATTGACCGAGATTAATGCTCCATTACTATCATGACCTTCTATCGGGTAAATTTCATTAGCAAACCGACCTTCAACCGTTGCTGCATGAGCCCGTTGATGAGATCGGACGGCAAAAGCATCTTGATGTTCTCGGGAAATTCCGTGCATTCTGCCAAGCATTTCTGCGGTGAGTCCCATCATGCCTGAAGCTTTAGCAACTTGATGATCAAGCCCTGGATGGAAGTCGACACCGTGCATCATGGGCACATGACCCATGTGTTCAACGCCACCGACAATAAAGGTATCTCCCATGTCTGTCATGATCGCACGAGCCGCTTGATGTAGAGCATCCATAGAAGACCCACATAAACGGTTAACGGTAACCCCAGCGGTAGTTCTAGGCAGGCCTGCTAGCAGTGCTGCATTGCGAGCAATGTTAAAACCTTGCTCTAAGGTTTGTTGAACACAGCCCCAAATGACATCTTCAATCATTTCAGGCTTTACATTGGGATTACGCTTGAGCAAGCCTTTCATGAGCTCAGCTGACAAGGTTTCTGAACGTATATGACGAAACACACCACCTTTAGAACGCCCCATAGGTGTGCGAATACAATCTACAATAACCGCATTTTTCATTATAAATTCCTTGTCTTAGGCTGAGTAGTAGCGGCCGTTATTGGCGGCAAGTGTACGCATATTGTCTGTTACTTGATACAAAGGCCCTAAGTGGGCATAGCTATCGGCAAGTTGAACAAAGTTAGCGAGTCCCATAGTTTCAATATATCGGAAAACACCACCGCGGAAAGGTGGGAACCCGAGGCCATAGACCAAAGCCATATCCGCTTCAGCAGGAGAAGCAATAATACCTTCTTCTAGGCATCGTACTGTTTCGTTGATCATAGGGATCATTGTACGTGCTATGATTTCATCGGCCGAAAACTCTGTTTTGTCTTGGCAGTGTTGACTCAGAAGTTCGGCCACTTCTGGCGCAATTTGTTTTTTCGGTTTACCACGTTTATCAGTAATATATTGATAAAAACCTTGACCATTTTTCTGTCCAAGTCGTTGACTATCAAACATGAGTTTCATAATGTCTGCACTAGGTAAGCTCATGCGCTGCGGAAACCCATCCGCCATCACTTTTTGGGCATGACAGCCAGTGTCAATGCCGACAACATCAAGCAAATAAGCGGGACCCATCGGCCAGCCAAATTGCTTTTCCATGACGTTATCAATTTGGACGAAGTCAGCACCATCAACCACAAGTTGATTAAAGCCTGAAAAGTAAGGGAATAAAACACGATTGACGAAGAAGCCAGGGCAATCGTTGACAATGATGGGCGTTTTTCCCATTTTGTTGGCGTAATGAACAACGGTAGCAAGGGTTTCATCGCTGGTGTGTTGACCGCGGATCACTTCAACCAGTGGCATTTTGTGCACGGGATTAAAAAAATGCATACCGCAAAAACGCTGTGGGTGTGTTAAGTGACTGGCCAAGTAATCAATAGAAATGGTTGAAGTGTTTGAAGCGATAATGCTGTCAGTCGAGGTATGTTGCTCTACTTCTTGAAGTACTTGGGATTTTACCTTTGGGTTTTCAACAACGGCTTCAATGGTGATGTTGCAGTGTTTTATGGCGGAATAATCGAGCGTAGCGGTAATGTTATTAAGCACCTTAGCCATTTTCTCTGGTGTGGAGCGGCCGCGGTTGATCTGGCCGTTTAATAATTTAGAGGCTTCATTTAGGCCAAGCTCAAGTGACGACTGGGCAATGTCTTTCATTACAACTGGCGTGCCTTTACTGGCGCTTTGATAGGCAATTCCACCGCCCATAATCCCTGCACCTAACACGGCTGAGTGGGCTATGGGTTGGGATTGTTTCGCAAGCTGCTTACTTTTATTTTTAATTAATTGATCATTTAAAAATATGCCAATGAGTGCATGAGCTGATTCGGATTTGGCCAGTTTGATAAAAGCTAAGTGTTCATCCTTCAAAGCTTCGCGGCACGCTTTATGTGAAGCCTGCTCAATCACATCAACGGCTAACATCGGTGCGGGATAATGCTTACCGGCGACCTTAGCGACCATTGATTTCGCTGTGGTGAAGGACATCATCGATTCAAGCTTTGGTAACGGTAGGGCTGCTTGCTTTTTGTTACGTCGTTGTCGCCAATCTAATTTGTTCGAAATGGCATCCATTAGCATCTGAGTTGCGGTATTCGGTAATTGCTCAGGTGTGGTAATTGCGTCGATGGCTCCGACTTTTAATGCCGCTTCTGGTCTATGCTCTTTACCCGTGGTGATCCACTCTAATGCATTATCAACTCCGATAAGTCTAGGTAACCTGACGGTGCCACCAAACCCTGGAATGAGGCCAAGTTTGGTTTCTGGTAAGCCGATTTTTGCATTACTGTCACAGACTCGAAAGTCGGTTGCCAAAATCGCTTCACAACCTCCACCTAATGCGTAGCCGTTAATGGCTGAAACCGTTGGAAAGGGTAAGTCTTCTAGCTTATTAAATATTTGGTTAGTCTGCTCAATCCATGACAGTAGCGTGGCGTCTTCTTCAGCAAATAAAGATAGAAACTCAGTGATGTCAGCCCCGACAATAAATGTATTTTTGGCCGAACAAATAACTAAACCACTTGGTTTAATCTCAGTGAGGGCATCAAGTGCAGCGTCCAGTGAGGTGAGGGTTTCGCGATCAAATTTATTTACCGAGCCTGTAGCGTTAAAGCACAGCTTGGCAATATTATCGTTAAGCATTTCTACTTCAATGGTAGAACTTTGATAGATCATTGCTTGCTTCCTTCCTTTTTTAAAAGCTAACCGTATAAGGAGTTCCAGAGTTGTGATTGTGTAAAGTGTAGATGAAGAACTTATCAGTTTGCTGCTAAAAAGAGTAAAATACAACACAAATTTAAACACATGTTTGATTTTTCCTTAGAAGAAAATTATTTGTTGAAACCATATTCTAGAGAAATGAGTGAACATAAATTAACGTGAATTATGGCGTTAAGTTTGTCATGGTGTTGGGTAGCAAATTCGTGTCATCTCATTGTTAGGGGGGCAAAATGATAAGTAACGGATTAACTCTGACCGATAAGCCTGCCGACGCGCTTTCATTTAATAAAATGGAGCAGTTAAAAGGGTTGAATAAAGAGAGCCATGTTCGAAGTATCTGGCAGAGGATCAAAAACTTCTTTCGAGGGAGTCATATTGGTGATGCAGAGCTAGCTTTTTATCGCCTAGCGAATGTAACTCATCGATACTCCGATGAACAACGAATGGAAGCTTATTGGTCGTTAGTATCATTAATAAATTCGGGCAGCCGTGAAAATATCTGTCTGAACTATGAAGCGGACAGTGGATCATTACGGATTACGATTGCAGATCCTACCCGAGAAAATTCGGCACCTTATTTGGATGTTAAGTTAAGGCTTCCTGCCGACCGAGAGTGTTGGCTTAATTGGTGTAAAGCAGAGAGTAAGGAGCAAGCTGCCAAGGCTATTTTTGGTGCTTTTTGTTCACCTAAAGGCGCGTCAGGAAAGCTGAGTGCACTTTGTGATCTTCAAAGTGCCTTAATTCCAGAATATGCCAATAAACTTGATTTTAAAATATCCGTCAGTGGAAAGGTGATGTGTTATATCGAAGGAGAGCAAGGTAAAAAACGAGAGCGTTTAGCGATAAAACATACGGATAAGCGATTGACAGCTTTTTGTGAGAGCGCTGAAGAGGCGGTAGCACAAGGGGTTAAAATAAGGCAACAGGATGCAAAAAGGTCTAATGTGGCCAAAGATCTTGCGAATAAAAGCCATTATCAAGCTGAAGCGGAATCTCAAGAAGAAAGAGTGATGTTGCAAGATGTTGAAAGGTTTCAATATAGGATTTGTTCACTCGGCCATGAAGAGCAAATATACCATAAAGGCGAGAAAACCGACGAAATTATCAAGCAATTAGATACATTGTGTAAAAATGAATACCAAAAAAATCGGTTGGGGATTTTTGCTTCACAAACCATTTGTTGTCGTATTACTTCGTGGGCTCCTGGACTAAGCGTAATTGGAGAAAATGATGATGACTCGCAAGTTGGAGACAGTCAGACTATTCGTATTATTGAACTTAAGTCTGGAGTGATCCGAGTCGATACAGCATTTGCCAAAAGATCGTCCATAGATCCAACCAGTATGGTTGGTGTGGATAGCAGCAACTATGCGAAATCATTGAAATGTCATATGACGTTTCTTATTTCAAAAAAACACACAACTTGCGTGAGTGTGCAGGTAGAAAAAGAATCCTTCTAAAACACTCGTGACAATTGAAGGTGCAACTTTTAGTTTACACGGGATAAACAAATAAGAAATTACTGGGTGTCGAGTTCACTGTCCTGAATTGATTGAAATGGTAGATTTTTAATGAGCTATGGTAGAATCGTTAAAAATAACTCATTGCTAAAAATGAAGGGACTTACTAATGGATCGATTCGGCCAGCACTATCAGCAACACATTAATGAACTTAATCATCGTTGTGCTGAAATTTGTCAACGCGAACAACTTGCTGGGCTTGTGATTCACTCAGGACAGGTACATCGTCAATTCCTTGATGATATGGATTACCCGTTTAAAGTCAATCCGCATTTTAAAGCTTGGTTACCGCTGATTGATAATCCAAATTGTTGGTTAGTGGTTGATGGAGTATCAAAACCGAAATTGATCTTCTATCGTCCTGTTGATTTTTGGCACAAAGTGTCTGATGTACCGATGAGCTATTGGCGTGATTGTTTTGAAATTGTTATGTTAACTCAAGTGGATAAAGTGGCGCAGTTACTCCCGCAAGATCTGACTCATTGGGCGTACATCGGTGAGCACTTAGATGTGGCAAACGTTCTGGGCATTCAACATCGCAACCCTGAAGCAGTCATGCAATATTTGCATTTTCATCGGTCATTTAAAACAGCTTATGAACTGGACTGTTTGCGAGAAGCAAACCGAATTGCGGTGACTGGTCATCACGTGGCCAAACAGGCATTTTTTGATGGTGGCAGTGAATTTGATATTCAATTAGAGTACTTAGCCGCGATTGGGCAATCGGAAAACCAAGCTCCTTACAGCAGTATTATTGCCATTAACGAAAACAGTGCGATACTGCACTATATGGTTCAATCTCATCAGAAACCGCAACAAAAACACTCATTTTTGATTGACGCTGGCGCCAATTGTAACGGGTATGCTTCAGATATTAGTCGAACTTACAGTGCTGAGAAAAACCTATTCAGTGATGTGATTGCAGGAATGGATGCTTTGCAGCAAGAGATCATCAATATGATGCGCCCAGGGGTAAGCTATGTTGATTTACACCTTGCAACACACCAAAAACTGGCTCAATTAATGATTAACTTTGATATTGCGACGGGAACTGTTGAAAGCTTGGTTTCTCAAGGTATCACTAAAGCATTTTTCCCACATGGTTTAGGTCATATGCTTGGGTTGCAAGTCCATGATGTAGCTGGCTTCGCCCATGATGAACGTGGTACTCACATTGCGTCGCCAAAAGAACATCCTTTCTTACGCTGCACTCGTACTTTAGTTGAAAATCAAGTCCTTACTGTCGAACCTGGATTCTATATTATCGATTCATTGCTCAATGAGTTAAAGCAAGACGATCGGGGGCATCAGCTTAACTGGATTATTATTAACCAGTTAAAACCTTTTGGTGGGATCCGGATTGAAGATGATGTGATCATTCATCAAGATAGAGTTGAAAACATGACCCGTGATTGTGGCTTACAGTAATTATTGATGAACGTACCATTAGACAGTTATTTGATTCTTGCAAAGCCATTTACGATAGAAGAAGAAATCAAAAAGAGTCGATTTATTACCGTGTTATTTCCATGCCAATCTGAAAGTGACTTAAAGTTGGCACTTACCAACTTGCGGACTGGATACCCTGATGCAAGGCACTATTGCTATGCCTTTGTTGCTGGACAGCCTGACGACACGGTTCATTGTGGTTCTACCGATGATGGCGAGCCTTCTGGGAGTGCGGGTCGCCCCATGCTATCTGTGCTTCAAGGCAGTAATATTGGTGAGATAGGTGTTGTTGTGATCCGTTATTTTGGTGGAACCAAGCTCGGAGTTGGAGGGTTAGTTCGAGCTTATTCTGGTGGCATAAAGCGGAGTTTACCTCAGCTTGAATTAGTCAGGAAACAAATAAGAGTGCGAGCAACGATAGTGTGTGATTATGCTCAGTTGGGTGATGTAGAGTATTTGCTGAAACGGTTTGATGGGGTTATCGTAGATAAATCATTTACCGCACAAGTCAAACTTGTGGCTGAAATTCCCGTATCGACTAAAAAGGCCATTGCCGATGAGTTGGCAACATTGACCCAAGGCAGACTTGCGTTTCAATTTGTGGATTAATACCAATTATAGTAATTAAATGCTCAACTCAGAGCTATGTATGTGCTCAAAGTGCAATCGAAATTGATGAAGGCATAGTTGTTACCGACATACAAAACTGTCGTTATTACATTGCTACGTCAAGACAATTTTGAGTAGTATTCTTTATAAACAAAAATGAGCACATACAAGCTCCCGAAGGGCAAGGCTAAATGGTTCCATTACTGTGTTGCAAGCACTTGAATTATCTCGACAAAAGCACGAAGTGCGTTGAACGCCAGTTTCGTATGGCGGCCGTAGGGAATATAGTACTTCGAGCTTGTGCCTTGTACTGAAACCCTTTAGCTCTTGCTGAGTGAGAGATTAATTACTGTAATTGGTATAATAACTTTTAGACCAAAGGATTGATGAATATCGCCCCATGCAATATCGCACAATAATAAGAATAACGGGCCTATTAATGGGTCTTTTTTCTATGACCATGCTACCACCTGCATTAGTCGCTATCTTATACAGTGATGGTGGTGGGATCGCATTTTTTCAAGCTTTTGTCGTCAGTTTGTTTTTAGGCTTCAGTTTGTGGTATCCCAACCGGCAGTATCGAGCGGAGCTTCGAACCCGTGAAGGCTTTTTAATCGTGGTTTTGTTTTGGACTGTGCTTGGCTCCATAGGTGCATTGCCTTTTGTGTTTGCCAGCGAGCCTCAAATGAGTTGGACAGACAGTTTTTTTGAGTCTTTTTCTGCCTTAACCACTACGGGCGCAACGGTCATCACTGGGCTTGATCATCTTCCTAAGGCGATTTTATTTTACCGACATTTGCTGCAATGGTTGGGCGGTATGGGGATCATTGTCCTCGCTGTTGCTATTTTACCTGTACTCGGTATCGGTGGAATGCAGTTGTATCGAGCTGAAATTCCAGGCCCAGTAAAAGACAGCAAAATGACCCCAAGAATAGCAGAAACGGCCAAAGCACTTTGGTATATTTATTTATTATTAACCATCTCATGCGCGACGGCTTTTTGGTTTGCGGGGATGGATGTGTTTGATGCTATTTGTCATTCATTTTCAACCATTGCCATTGGTGGGTTTTCAACTCATGACGCCAGCATTGGTTACTTTAATAGTCCTGTAATTAATCTAATATGTGTGTTTTTCCTGCTTATTTCAGCGGTTAATTTCAGCTTACATTTTGCTGCATTCAGTCGTCGTGGTATCAACTTAAAAGTATATGTAAAAGATGCTGAATTTAAGGTGTTGATTGGGGTTCAATTGGCGCTCACTGTCATTTGCTTTTTAGTTTTATTCAATAGCGGCATCTATGATTCAGCTGAAGACACCTTGGGTCATGCATTATTTCAAGCGGTATCTGTGTCTACAACAGCGGGCTTTGGCACTGAAAGTTTTCACAGTTGGCCGCTGTTCTTACCCATGTTGTTAATCTTTTCTAGCTTCATTGGTGGCAGTGGTGGTTCAACGGCGGGTGGGATTAAAGTCATCCGTATGATTTTGCTGCTTCTGCAAGGCTCTAGAGAGTTAAAAAGATTGGTGCATCCTCGAGCTATTTTTTCAATTCGTATGGGCAACGTGGCGTTGCCAGACCGTGTTGTGGATGCAGTGTGGGGCTTTTTTTCGGCTTATGCCTTGGTGTTTTTGATCAGTATGTTGTCATTGCTGGCACTTGGTATGGATAACGTGACCGCTTTTAGTGCTACAGCGGCATGTTTAAATAATCTTGGCCCAGGATTGGGAGAAGTTGCCAGTAATTATGCTGATATCAGCGATGGTGCCAAATGGGTTTTATTAATAACCATGTTATTTGGGCGACTTGAAGTGTTTACTTTACTTGTATTGTTTACGCCCGCCTTTTGGAAGAACTGATCGATTTTTTTTTAGGATGTATTATGCAAAAAGTGTTAATGGTTTATTCCACTGTTGATGGTCAGACAAAAGCAATTTGTAAACGCCTACAAACGCACTTAGAGGCACAAGCAGACGTTGATTTGGTGTCACTGGAGCAGGTTGCACAACTTGAATTAGAAGCCTATCAACAGATTGTTGTGGGAGCCAGTATCCGTTATGGAAAATTTCGGCCTGAACTGTTTACCTTTATTGAGCAAAATAAGGCTCAACTCAATAACAAGAAAAGCAGTTTTTTTTCTGTCAATGTCGTGGCGCGTAAACCCAATAAGAATACGCCGCAAACGAATCCTTATATGAAATTATTTTTACAACAATCCTCTTGGAAGCCAGATTCATTAGCTGTTTTTGCCGGTAAAATCGACTACCAAAAATACACTTGGTTTGACCGCACAATGATTCGCTTTATTATGTGGATGACGAAAGGGCCTACGGACGTGAGTGGTTGCTATGAGTTTACAGACTGGAACAAAGTAGAGCAGTTTGCTCAAACACTGATGCTCAATCGTTAGCGCTATTTGTGACTGTTAATGCAGGTTCGAGTGAGTTATCGATGGTGGGTAAATGATTGTATTCTAGAATACCTAACATGAGTGCTCCGCCGAGCTTTCTGAGCCTGTCTGGTGTGACATACTCTGGTTGAAATCCGGCATGATCATTGGTGGTGTTTAATGTAATGGCGGTAACTTGATCATGAAAATTCTTCCACCACCAAGATTCAAGTGAACTGTTATAGCTGAAACCCTTTCCACCATCTCTCGGATTTGGCTCGATCAAGTACTGACTGCCAAATTTTCCATAATGCTCTCTGACACTATTTACAAATCTAATGGAATTATTCCATAGATTTGTTTGCTGCGAGGTGTATCTATGAGATTTCTTTCCAAAATGTGGATAAAAGAAGGCTCGAGTTTGCTGCTGCGTTTGCGCCGAGTGCAAATTAATCGCCATATTGAACTTGCCAGGTTGGTCAAGTAATTCACGTATTTTACTGTTAATGATCAGATTTTCTTTTGGAGCACCATCACTTAAAAATAAAGGGTTCGACCCTTGTGGATACCACAAATTGTCAAGATTTTGAGTGCGACTGTTTAATAAATAATTGCCATCAAATACTCCATCGACATTTTGCATCGGCACAATGTGAATGATGAAATTATCCAGTATGTTACTCGCATCGTTATTTGTCTCATCAAGCAACCAAGAAATAATGCCTTCCGCCACAAAAGAACTGCCGGAATCTGAAGCACGACTTCTTGCTTGTATCCAAATACGTTTTTTATGATTTGGAGCAATAGCTGGATTAGTAATAGTAATCATGTCAATGGGAAGGTTATGAGTCGGGGACCAGGCTAATGCTGATTTAACGAAGTAGCCATTAGTTTTTAAGTTTGGGTTCTGAGACAATAATCGCTTGTAAAAAAGATTAAGATCATCATTGGTATAGGGGTAAAAGCGAGCAATCCACACCGACTTTTGGGTAAAGGTTTTACTCATTGTTACACTGAACTTGATTTGAGTATTAGTCGTATCTTGTTGTTGACTGACTTCGTTGGGCTCAAAGCGTTTCCAATGTCTTTTATCATAAGAATACACAGGGGTGTATGGATGTTGCCAACCAGGGTTTTGTTTTTCAAATAAGTCATTAATAACCAATCTATAATTCCGATTTGTCGGAATACCCTCAAATTTCATGTACCACCAGTTACGCCATTTGGGCATATGGTCAAGGCTCGTATCACTATTATCATTATTTAATAATATTTGAGTTTGATAGGAGGTAACTTGTGCTGCAGAAGGCTTCCCGATATTCGAGGCAGAAAAGCTATCAACGAGTTGAACGCTCTCATTGGTTTTGCAAGATGTCTGTAGAGGTAGGCTTAGTATAAGGCATAAAATCTGGCGGCTTAACATCTAATCCCCCCCTACAAATACCAATGATTATAAGTGAGCCGTGAAAGGGTGCAAAAAAACGCTGGAATTAAATTTGGAGTTATCAGCTAGTGTTCAGATTTATATGTTAATTAATCGAATGGCTGAACTTGAAAACAGCGTCTATTCTTGAACTGTAGCAGAAAAAAATATAAAAAATCTCCAGCTGAAAAGTCAGGGTTTTACCTGATATGGACAAATAACGTTGGGTATTAAGCTTGGATAAAATTAACAGGAAGTTTCAATGAGCTTACTCGATCATCCCGTACATCTGATCATTGTTTTATTCGCGTTATCATTGTTGCCGCTGTTTGCGATAATGGGTACGTCGTTTTTAAAAATATCAATAGTGCTGTCTATGTTACGGACAGCACTCGGTGTACAGCAAATTCCACCGAATATGGCCATTTATGGTCTGTCGATGATATTAACCATGTTCATTATGGCTCCGGTGGGTAAAGATATTTACGATGACATCAAGAAAAACCCGATATCATTGGATTCTCCAGAAATTCTCGAAAAGCTTGATAAGCAAGTAGCCATCCCGTATCGAGCATTTTTAACTAAGCACAGTCACATCAAGCAAATTAACTTTTTTTCAAAAATTGGTCACCGAATATGGCCGCAAGAGTATCACGAAGACTTGTCGAAGGACTCGCTTGTCGTGCTCATACCTGCCTTTACCATGAGTCAATTAATTGAAGCTTTTAAAATCGGATTGTTGATTTATCTCCCGTTTGTGGCCATTGATATTATCGTGTCGAACATTTTGTTAGCCATGGGGATGATGATGGTTTCGCCTATGACGATAGCCTTGCCGTTTAAGATCCTTATTTTCATTATGATGGGCGGCTGGGAAAAACTTGTTACTCAATTAATGTTGTCATTCGCATGAATCAAACAGAACTGATCCACCTTACCTCCGAACTTCTATGGATAACATTATTGCTATCTCTTCCTACCGTACTTGTCGCATCCATTCTTGGTATTGCTGTCAGTTTGGTGCAAGCCCTCACTCAGATACAAGACCAAACTCTACAGTTTTTAATCAAATTAGTTGGTGTGAGTATCGTTATGGTTATGACATATAACTGGATGGGTGTGGCTATGCTCAATTATGCTAACCATGTATTTGACCTGATTAGCCAAGTTGGGGGTTAGGTTTGGACAATGTGCTCTATCAAGCACTTACTGAATATTTACCAGTAATGTCATTAGCAATGATGAGACCCATTGGTATGTTGCTTTTGTTACCTTTATTTAAAGGTGGGGCAATGGGGACGGCCTTAGTACGTAATGGGTTGGTTATTATATTTGCTTTTCCAGCGATCCCGAAATTAATGGATATGCAGCCCTATTTACTCGAGGCTAATTATCTAGAGTTGATCGGTCTTTATTTGAAAGAGTTTAGTATTGGCTTGATCATTGGTTTTTGTGCCGCGGTGCCTTTTTGGGCGATTGATATGTCCGGCTTTTTAATTGATACCATGCGTGGCTCTTCATTGTCGACAGTATTGAATCCGTTACTGGGTGCGGAGTCGTCAATTTATGGGATTTTTTTCACTCAAGTATTAAGCGCTATTTTTCTCGCTTCCGGTGGAATGAACTTTCTACTGAGTGGCATGTATCACTCCTATACTATTTTGCCTCCCGGCGAGGGCTTTTTTCTAGCAAATAATTCGGCATTCTTTGAATTCATTATGAACGAATGGCGATTTATGAATGCACTTTTTATGGGGTTTTCTATGCCTGCCATGGTCATTATGCTGCTGACTGATACGGCATTTGGTCTGGTAAACCGTTCAGCACAACAATTAAACGTATTCTTTTTATCTATGCCTGTGAAGAGTGTAATGATTTTACTGTTAATGATTTATAGCCTTAATTTTGCCTTTACCAATTATCTTGAGCGTACTAATGCGGCTGAGTCACATTTCCAAGTGTTGTTTCACATACTTGAATCGTCGGATTGAGGTGTAGAGTATGGCTGAAGGCGGAGAAAAAACCGAAAAACCCACCCAGAAAAAAATTAAAGATGCACGAAATAAAGGGCAGGTAATTCAATCAACAGAAATTGTGACAGGGCTTGAAATGGCTGCGATACTGGCCTTTTTTCTCGCTTTTGGACACCCATTTCTTCAAGCTTCTATGCATTTTATCGACGTAAGTATTGCCAGTATCAATCTCGATTTTAAAGTGGCAACGGATCTCGTTTACGGTGAGTTCATGGTGCTATTTGGGAAGTATATTGGTGGTTTGGGTTTAGTTCTTGTTATTGTAATTATACTTGGGCACGTGTTTCAAACCGGTCCTGTATGGGCATCTGAAGCCGTTGAATTTAAATTTGATAAGCTCAATATTGTCAATAATGCCAAACAGCTTTTCTCAATGAAAAGCATCTTTGAATTATTAAAAAACATTTTTAAAGTGTTTGTGTTAAGCATCGTTTTTTATTACATCCTTCATAAATACGCCAATTCATTTCAATACCTACCAATCTGCAATGAAGAATGTGGATTAAAGGTTATGATGACCCTTATTTTATGGTTATGGGGGTGCTTTGTAGCTTGTTATTTACTCTTTGGAGCCGCTGATTATGCGTTTCAGCGCTATACCACGATGGAAGAGTTAAAAATGACAAAAGAAGAAACGAAACAAGAACAAAAGGACACTGAGGGTAATCCTGAAATAAAGCAAAAGCGGAGGGAAACTCAACGGGAAGTGG
The DNA here is from genome assembly GCF_004358345.1 of Parashewanella spongiae. Lineage (NCBI taxonomy): Bacteria > Pseudomonadati > Pseudomonadota > Gammaproteobacteria > Alteromonadales > Shewanellaceae > Parashewanella > Parashewanella spongiae. The sequence goes on from NZ_CP037952.1 coordinate 36,031, forward strand.
CTTCTGGCAGTTTGGCCTCAAATGTAAAAAAATCCAGCGCTGTTGTGCGTAATCCAAATCACCTTGCTGTCTGTATCTTATATGATGCCGAAGAGGCACCAATCCCTAAAGTGCTTGAAAAAGCAGAGGATCATATGGCGTTGCATATTGTCAGTTTGGCTGAAAAAAACGAAATACCAGTGGTGGAGAATATTGGATTAGCACGAAGTCTATATGCACAGGTCGAAGCCGGTGATTTTGTTCCAGAGAGCTTATTTGAACCCGTTGCTGAATTACTTCGATTTGTTATGTCAGTTGACTATGATGAAGATGAAGATGAAGATGATGAAGAAGTACTAGATAAAGAGGAAACCAATGGCTTGGAAGATGATGACTCACCAGATACAGAGGAAAGTACAGCGTCTGAAATTGATGGCCAAGAAAATACAACAGAGAGCGATGATTCAGATTAACGCAAGATATAGTGAATCTTAAAGATGGTTAACGCATATCGACAGATAAATCATTTCGTTCCAAAATGGTTAAGTGTATTTTAACTATTTTGGCAACACAGCATGGTCTCAGATCTTGTCTCCGACGTTACCCTGCCTACCATCCCTGAACTTTTATCTGAACGAGATTTAATCCTAGACAATCAAACACTTGAAAATATGGGGGCAGACAGGAAAGGGTTTCATGTCGTTCAAGTGGATGGCGATCCAGATGTCACATTATTTCAGGAAGTTGCAGAACACTCAGCATCAACACATGTTTGCTGCCAATTACCATCGATAGAGCAGTATCCCAAATTATCCGACGTTACTCTGGAATGTGGAGAAAATAGCGACTTGTTATCTTGGGGGGCTGAAGATGAGGATGACGAAAGCATCGCAAAAGAAACGCTTTTTGTTCCTGTTACTGAGCTGCAATCTTTCAGGACTCCTCAATTTCCAGAACCTACGACAGAGTTGATGCAAGCCGCTAAAGTACTATGCAAGGTAATGATAAATTTTAGACAGAGAAAACGACAACGATTTATTGAACATAAAAATGCAGTCCAAAAAGCGACCAAAATGCATAAAACGCTGCCTTCAGAGTTTATTAAAATGACACCTCAATACAGTGAAACATTGCGTTGTTACTACAAGGAAGGGAGGAAAACCACCAAACAGACTGCTCCGAGTGCGTTATTTTTTGATGCTTATAAGCAATTTCCTATAATGTGGTGTCCGCCAAATTGTAAAGCTTCAGTCTCAGGAAGCTATAGTGAAGTAGCGGGTATTGATAGAACATTTGTTTACCTAAAACCTGTTCTAGGTAAAACATACAGCAACAAAACAATCAGTGAGCATAACTCGACTGCACGTGAGGTTATGGATGATGGCTTATTCTGCCAGACAGCGATAGTGGATGTTAAAACTAAGATTTCTCGTAATGGCGGTCTAGATTTATTCAACTGCCAAAACAATGGTGTAGACATAGCCGTAATTAACTTTAAAACTTTTTGTTTGGGAGTTGAAAGGCAGCACCAAAAAAGCAGGTATTTAGTTGATATTACGCCTAATAATTTAGTGGCTAAAGTAAAAGATCATCGCATAATCAGTGATATTCACTTCATTGATCTTGAGAGTATCGTTTTTTCTAGTAAAAAAAGATCTGCATTTGTCTACACCGAATTATATACGACTCGAGCCTTGGTTCATGGAATGAGAAAAGATAGAAATCATGAAAAATTCTTTCGAATACAAGATCAATATGCATTACTTATCGTCATGCTTGAAACGACCAGTGTAGAATTCTCCAGCACCCTCGATGACATAATACCAAATGAAAAATCGATTCTGTGCCCTAGAACAACATTGTTAGATGAACATCATAACTTGAGGACGAGTACTAAAAAGTGGATCAATCTAAATGTTCACCAAGAGTATATACAAATCATTTATAATTTCTTGAAAAATCCAATCGTAAATCAGCTTTCAGAGCCTATTTATAAAATGATCCATTGGGGCGACGAACGGGCACTGCCCAATTAATCAATTACATGATCCTAAATAAATCGGTTGAACGCACAATTTATACCAATTACAGTAATTAACTTCCCACTCAGCAAGATCTAAAGGATTTCAGTACAAGGCGCAAATTTGAAGTACTATCGGGATAATTCAAAAACTTGTAACCTAGTAATGGAATCCTTTAGCCTTGCCCTTCGGGAGCTTGTATGTGTCCAAATTACTACGCAAAACTGTCTCAACGTAGCAATGTAATAACGACAGTTTTGTATGTCGGTAATAACTATGTCTTCATCAATTTCACTTGTACTTTGAACACATACATAGCTTTGAGCTGAGAATTTAATTACTGTAATTGGTATTAACTTTAATTTATTGAAGTTAAATACAAAATTGAACAGCCCTAATTTATCCATCAGGTGAGTGCTGAACATTCATATACTTGCCAAAATCACCGCTAGCTGCGTTATAAACTTTGCAAGTAGAAACGAAGTAACGACAGTTTAGTATGTCGGTAACCACTACTTGCTGTTATTCATGCCTAGCTATCAGTAATTTTTTCTGTGTATATGAACCTAAAAACACCAGTTGAACGCTGAGTATAAGAGTAACTGTTTAAGCAATACGATGATTTTATCATCATGCCTTTCACCCAATGAGTGAAGTGCTCTACGCTCACAAGCTTGCTAAAATGACTGCTATCTGCGTTGTAACTTTTGCAAGTAGAATAACTACTTGCTGCAAGCTACGCCTAACTATCAGCCATTTTTTCTACGCTTGAGAACGCAGCCAACAGATGTTTCTAGGATGAACGCTCCCAACCGATTTAATTAGGATGATTAAATATCAACTGCTCAAGAGTTGAGCCCAAGCTTGATAACCGCCTTCTAAGCTGTATACCTCTTCAAAACCTTGTTCGATCAAATACTGTCCAGCACTGACACTACTTATCCCGTGATAACAGATGACTACCAATGGCGCATCAAGATCGGCTTCAGCTATGAATTGGGCAATATTTTCATTGTGCAGCCGTTGGGCATCTAGCGTGTGTCCTGCGGCATAACTTTCGGCATCGCGAATATCAACTAATTGAGAGTCAGGGTTTTGTTGTTTTAGTTCAAAGAGTTGCGCGGCATTTATGTGAGTAACTTGAGGCATATACTATTAATTCCATTTGCAGCTATGGTACTTTTCATTAAGTTGAGTAATACCAATTACAGTAATTAATCTCTCACTCAGCAAGAGCTAAAGGGTTTCAGTTTCGATTGCACTTTGAGCACATACAAAGCTCAGAGTTGAGCATTTAATTACTGTAATTGGTATAACGTGGCGGAAACAAGGTTAATCCCAATTGAGGATGACTTTACCTGATTGTCCTGAACGCATGACATCAAAACCTTGCTGGAAATCATCGATTGGAAAATGATGCGTAATAATTGGTGTTAAATCTAAACCCGATTGGATCAAGCTGGCCATCTTATACCAAGTTTCAAACATTTCACGACCATAAATCCCTTTGATGACAAGACCTTTAAAGATCACTTTACTCCAATCAATACCCATGTTTTCTGGTGGAATACCGAGCATTGCAATGCGGCCACCGTGGTTCATGGTATTAAGCATACTATTGAATGCAGAAGGAACACCTGACATTTCTAGGCCAATATCAAAACCTTCTGTCATGCCAAGGTCTGCCATTACCTCTTTTAAATTTTCTGTGGCTACATTGACAGCGCGAGTGGCACCCATTTTGCGAGCGAGTGCTAACCGATGTTCATTGATGTCGGTAATAACAACATGGCGAGCGCCAACGTGTTTACACACCGCAGCAGCCATGATACCAATAGGACCTGCACCAGTAATTAGTACGTCTTCCCCCACTAGATCGAATGACAGTGCGGTATGCACTGCATTGCCAAATGGGTCAAAAATAGCGGCTAAATCATCACTCACATCATCAGGGATTTTAAAGGCATTAAACGCTGGGATAACTAAATATTCTGCAAATGCACCTTCACGATCGACACCAACGCCAGTGGTATTACGGCATAAGTGAGTTCTTCCACCTCGGCAATTTCGGCAATGACCACAAGTAATGTGGCCTTCGCCAGATACCCGATCACCAATATTAAAGCCCTTAACACCATCTCCAATCGCTACCACTTTACCGACATATTCATGACCGACGACCATAGGTGTTGGAACGGTTGCTTGTGCCCAATCATCCCAATTGTAAATATGGATGTCGGTGCCGCAAATGGCCGTTTTGTTTATCTTGATTAATATATCGTTGTAACCCATTTCTGGTTTTGGTGCATCGACCATCCAAATACCGGTTTCAGGCTTTAACTTACTAAGTGCTTTCATAAATCAATGTCCTAAGCTTCAGGGATAATACCCTGAAGCTTCATTTACTGTTTAGATGATGCCCATTCCTTTAGCTATGCGAGTGAAGGCTTCAATGGCTTTATCAAGTTGGGCTTTGGTGTGAGCCGCAGACATTTGAGTACGAATGCGTGCTTGACCTTTAGGTACCACTGGGAATGAAAAACCGATGACGTAGATTTGCTCATCCAATAAACGGTTTGAGAAATCACTGGCGAGTTTTGCATCACCAATCATTACTGGAATAATCGCATGATCAGCTCCAGCCAAAGTAAAACCAGCTTGGGTCATTTGCTCACGGAAATAACGGCTATTTTCTTTAAGTTGCGTACGTAAATCCGCACCATTTTTCAGCATTTCCAGCACATGAATTGAAGCGCTGACAATAGAAGGGGCGAGGGAATTAGAAAATAAATAAGGGCGTGAGCGTTGGCGTAACCAATCAATAACAGGCTTTTTAGCTGCAGTGAATCCACCTGAGGCACCGCCAAGGGCTTTACCTAAGGTACCAGTAATGATGTCTACTCTGTCCATGACATCACAATATTCATGAGTTCCACGACCTTGATCGCCAATAAAACCAACCGCATGAGAATCATCAACCATAACTAATGCGCCATGTTTATCCGCTAAATCACAAACGCCTTGTAAGTTGGCGATTACTCCGTCCATCGAGAAAACACCATCAGTGGCAATCAATATGTTGCGACAATCAGCTTCTTTTGCGGCTATCAGTTGTTTTTCAAGTTGAACCATATCGTTATTGGCATATCGGAATCGTTTGGCTTTACAAAGGCGCACACCGTCAATAATTGATGCATGGTTTAATGCATCAGAAATAATGGCATCATTTGCATCAAGCAGAGTTTCGAAAAGTCCGGCATTGGCATCAAAGCATGAAGAATACAAAATGGTATCTTCCATACCGAGGAACTCACTGAGGGATTGTTCCAGCTGCTTATGAATGTCTTGTGTGCCACAAATAAAACGGACAGAAGCTACCCCAAAACCATGTTTATCCAAGCCATTTTTTGCAGCATTAACGAGTTCTGGATGATTAGCCAATCCTAAGTAATTGTTCGCGCAGAAGTTAATGACCTGTTGTTGATTAACTGATATCGCCGTTTGTTGTGGCGATGCAATCACACGCTCACTTTTGTACAAGCCTTCTGCTTTTACGTCGGTAAGTTGTTGGGCTATCTGCTGATAAAAGGATGATGAGGCCACAAAGACACTCCTTAATGATGCGGTTATTGATATAAGTTCAAGGTTGGCGGCATTCTAACCCTTAGCTCACAGATGTTCAAAGTTTGCTAGGCATTAACTGTGTTCGACTTTCATGAATAATTGAATATTCTCAATAAAAATAACAATAGAATAGCGGTATATACGGTCTGTTAAACTGGGAACAAACAGCTTCGCTATTCGGATTAATACCAATTACAGTAATTAAATGCTCAACTCAGAGCTATGTAAGTACCTGTCGATAAGTTCTTTGATAATTATTGTGTTCAGGTTTAGTGCTATACAAGGCGCAATATAGGGCGCATAGCCGTAGCTATGTACCCGAAGTTGTAACACCGTAGAGTGCTGAAGCTGGGCACTAGAAAATCTTAAGAAACTTATGGTCAGGTACTTATGTGTTCAAAATGCAATCGAAATTGATGAAGACATAGTTGTTATCGACAAACAAAACTGTCGTTATTACATTGCTACGTCAAGACAATTTTGAGAAGTATTCTTTATAAATTAAAGTGAGCACATACAAGCTCCCGAAGAGCAAGGCTAAAGGGTTCCATTACTGCGTTACAGGCACTTGAATTATCCCGACAAAAGCACGAAGTGCGTTGAACGCCAGCTTTGTATGGCGGCCGTAGGGAATATAGTACTTCGAGCTTGTGCCTTGCACTGAAACTCTTTAGCTCTTGCTGAGTGAGAGATTAATTACTGTAATTGGTTTAATATTGGGCATAATGATGGCCATCAGAAAGCATATCAATCAATATAAATATGTGGATCAAGCATTTTCATTGATCGCGAGAATGATAAAGTCTCGCATAAAATAATGCATACATTTAGGTACGTTGGAGAATTTAATGGCACAACATTTTGACTATATCTGCTTAGGAGCAGGGAGCGGTGGTATTGCATCAGCGAATCGTGCTGCAATGCGAGGTGCAAAAGTATTATTAATTGAAGCACAACATGTGGGTGGCACTTGTGTCAATGTGGGCTGTGTACCTAAAAAAGTAATGTGGTATGGCGCACAGGTTGCAGAAGCATTGCACTTATATGCAAAAGACTATGGTTTCGATGTTTCAGTCAATAAGTTCGATTGGAATACTTTAGTCGACAGTCGTGAAGCTTACATTGAGCGTATTCATGGTTCCTATGACAGAGGGTTAGCGGCCAATGGCGTGACATTAGTACGCGGCTTCGGAAAATTTGTTGATAGCCGTACTATTGAAGTCAATGGCGAGCAGTACACGGCTGATCATATTTTAGTTGCGACAGGGGGCTCTCCTACCATTCCGAATATTCCTGGCGCAGAGCACGGTATAGATTCAAATGGTTTTTTCGCTTTGCGTGAACAACCTAAAAGAGTGGCTGTGATAGGTGCAGGCTATATTGCCGTCGAGCTTGCTGGTGTATTACAAGCACTAGGCAGTGAAACCCATTTGTTTGTACGTAAACATGCGCCACTGCGAAATTTCGACCCTATGTTGTCACAAGCTTTAGTCGATATAATGGCTGAAGAAGGACCACAACTTCATACTAATAGCACACCTGAGTCGGTCATCAAAAATTTAGACGGCAGCATTACGCTTAAATTGGAGAATGGCACAAGCTACGAGGTCGATTGTTTGATTTGGGCTATTGGCCGCCAACCTGCAACCGCTAACATAGGACTTGAAAACACTCAAGTTCAACTGAATGAGCGTGGTTATATCATCACAGATGAGCAGCAAAACACCACAGACAAAGGCATTTATTGTGTAGGCGATATTATGGCTGGTGGGGTTGAGTTAACTCCTGTTGCTGTAAAAGCAGGGCGGTTATTGTCGGAGCGATTATTTAACGGGATGACAAATGCGAAAATGGATTACACCGTGATCCCAACGGTTGTGTTCAGTCACCCACCCATTGGCACCATGGGATTAACTGAGCCGGAAGCCAAAGCACAGTATGGTGAAGACAAAGTTAAAGTTTATTCGTCTACATTTACATCAATGTATACTGCAGTAACGGCACATCGTCAGCCGTGTAAAATGAAGCTGATTTGTGCTGGAGAGAACGAAGTGGTTGTCGGTATTCATGGTATTGGTTTTGCCATGGATGAAATTCTACAAGGATTTGGCGTTGCGATGAAAATGGGCGCCACCAAGGCCGATTTTGACGCTGTAGTAGCGATACACCCTACAGGCGCTGAGGAATTTGTGACACTTCGTTGATAAACCAAATATTGAAAGCGACACACCTCGAGTTTAGTCGCTTTCGGTTATTATCTAGTCGATTTAGCTCTTTGTATCATGTTTGTTAATGTCGAATACTGTACCGCTTAAACCACTCTAATGGTATTTGGAGTAACGGTTATCGGAGGTTAAGACATGTATAAATGTAGTTCCCTTTATCTCATTGGAGCAATCGGTATTTTTCCACTGAGCATGATGGCAATGGAAAGCCAGCAAGCAATAAACCAATCAACATTATATCCACCCAATCATGATCAGTATATTGTGGTGTTGAAGTCGGATACTCAGCCAATGCTGGTGACGCTCAAAGATAAGCGAAATTATGTCAATCAACAATCTGAAATATTGAAGCAAGCGTTAAATATTGACGTCATAGAGCAATACTCAAGTTCGATTTCAGCATTGCTGGTGCAAGCCGATGACGCTCAGCTTGCGCTGCTGAAGAAAAACCCTATTGTCGATTATGTCGAGCGTAACCTAGAAGTGTCTGTGGGGCCCGTTATCGATAACCTTGACCTTGATGAGGGGAGTACTCAGACAGACGTAGATTGGGGATTAGACCGAATCGATCAACGAGATTTACCGCTGGATAATCAATACGATTATCAATATGACGGTACAGGTGTGACCGCGTACATTATTGATTCAGGCTTGACGGTAAATCATGAGGAGTTTGGTGGACGAGCGAGTGGTTATAACGAAATGTCTGAAGCTGACTGCAAAGGGCATGGTACGCATGTGGCTGGGATCATTGGTAGTAAAACCTACGGTGTCGCTAAGAATGTGAAGCTTGTCGGGCTTAAAGTGCTCAATTGTGCTGGAAAAGGCCGTATATCTGAAATTATTCATGCCATCGACTGGGTTGCTGGACATGGAGTTAGACCAAGTGTTGTTAACCTCAGCCTTGGTAGTAGCCCTTCAAGGGCGGAAGATGCAGCAATTAAAGCATTAGTACATGCGGGTATTCAAGCGATTGTCGCCGCAGGTAATGATAATAAAAATGCCTGCCAGTATAGTCCAGGAAGAGAAGTTCATGCGTTTACAGTAGGTGCGACCACTTATAAAGACAATCGAGCAAGCTTTTCAAATTATGGAGAGTGTGTGAACATTTTTGCACCGGGCTACAAAATTACTTCGACTTACAAAGGTGAGTCAAATACGGCTACGGCAATAATGAATGGCACATCAATGGCGTCACCTTTCGTCACTGGGGTGGCGGTTTTATATTTACAAGAAGATCCACAGTTAACACCAAAAGAGTTGCGGGAAACACTGCTTAATCGTGCGAGCGTAAACAAAATTGGTTATTTGCCGAGAAATACACCCAATAAGCTTGTATATTCCTTACCGAGTGAATAACGAAATGATAAGCAGCCAGTACAAAGGCTGCTTAATATATCAACCTAACTTGTTAATCAATTGATGAATGTCAGCGATCAAATTTTTATTTTTTATTTGAGGCACTTTTCCAACTTCACCTGAAGGTTTTATGATGGCAACACGCTCACCTTTAGGCGAAACAAGTGTCATTGAGGCGCTATGATCAACGACATAATCATCCCCATCACCGACCATGGCATACGCCATCCCTAAATTACGTGTGATTGGCAGCAGTTGTTTATGCTCTCCAGTTACGGCAATGAACTCTTTGTTAAAGAAAGCCGTATAGTCACGCAATTTTTTAGTTGAGTCTCGTTTAGGATCAACAGAAATAAACACAATTTGGAACGGTGCCTCTGCTTTTAATTTTGGGTATGCCGCCGCTAATTTAGTCATGGCTGTTGGGCAAACGTCAGGGCAAGAAGTATACCCAGCAAAAAACAATGTCCATTTACCTTGAAGGCGGCTGTTATCAAAAACCTTTCCGTATTGATCAGTAAGTTGAAAAGCGCGTAACGGTGTTTTTTGGGGATATTCAAAGCTCGTGGTTAAAACTAAAGGCGTAGACTTTTTTTGGTATTGAATTGCCCACGCCGCGCCTAACCCCGCGATAAGAGTCGCAGCTAACCCCAAGGTGATGACTTTTTTCATGTGCTTAACTCCACAAAATAATATGATAGCAATTACAGGAATTAATCTCTTATACCAATTACAGCAATTAACTCCATAAATAATGGTCGACAAGCAAGACCATAAACAATGCCATTAAGTGATAAATTGAGAACTTAAATACCTGCATGGCAAGGCCTGGCTTGTCAGCGTATTTTAGCTGCCAAGCTTTAAAAAGGAACATACAGCTGAGCACGGTTGAGCCGATTAAATAAATAGGGCCTGACATGCCGACAATAACAGGCAGTAAGCACGCTAAACCCAATAACAAGGTATAAAGTAAAATACAGGTTTTGGTAAATTCAATACCATGGGTGACGGGCAACATTGGAATATCTACTTTGGCATACTCCTTCTCACGGTGTATGGCGAGTGCCCAGAAGTGGGGTGGTGTCCATGTAAAGATGATAATCACCAAAAGTAAGGCATTACCATGAAACTCATTCGTAATCGCCGTCCAGCCTAATAATGGTGGCATGGCACCCGCTAAGCCACCAATGACAATGTTTTGTGAGGTAGCGCGTTTTAGATAAGCGGTATAAACCACGGCATAACCCAATAAGCTTGCAAAAGTTAGCCAAGCCGTTAGTGGATTGACCAGAACATAGAGCGTAATAAACCCAAGTGCGCCTATGACTAGGGCAAAAGTTAACGCTCTGGTTACTGAAACGCGACCTTTAGGCAGAGGGCGATTATAGGTGCGTGCCATGATGCCATCAATACGACGATCAATAAGGTGATTCATTGCGGCAGCCGATCCTGCCATTAAGCCGATACCGGCCATACCAAATATCATGGGTTGCAGTGGAATTGCGCCGGGAAGTGCTAGGCACATTCCGACTAATACCGTCAGCAGCATTAATGCGACCACTTTGGGTTTTGTCATTTCCAAATAGTCGCGCCAATAAAGGTTTAAGCGGACTTGGGAGCTCATTGCTATTGGTTTATTCATGTTCCAATCCCTTTTCATGCTTTGCGCCAAATGGCGAAATTAATGTAAACCAAAGACAGTAACAACAAGGCCGCACCGCCATTGTGGGCGACGGCTACTGGTAGAGGTAAATGGTAAACGATATTACTGATACCCAGTGTAAGTTGAACGACAAGCAGCAGTAACATGATGATGGCGCTATTTCGGATTAACTCCGTGCGAGAACGTAATAGCTTAACCGCTAAAATGACAAGTAAAATGCTTGTGATGATTGCGCCAATTCGGTGGCTGACGTGAATCGTCATCCGAGTCGCATAATCTAATACCCCATATTCAAAGCTTAAATGCTCGCCTTGAAAAGGAGAAAATGCGTTGGCTATTTTTAAATTGTTAATCCAGTCACCTTGGCAAAAAGGTAAGGTGGTGCAAGCCATCGCGGCATAATTTGATGACGTCCACCCACCTAAAATAATTTGAAGGACTAAAACAATCAGTGCCGCTAGAGCCAGTCCTGAATATTGACGAGCATGGGCATCACCACCGTACAAATTGAGTGGCTTAATTCGTAGGTACAAAATAAACAGTAATGAAATTAAACTAAATCCGCCGAGTAAATGAGACATGACCACTACAGGCATCAATTTCATGGTGACGGTCCACATGCCCAGTAAAGCCTGAAAAATTATCAAAGCGGCAATAAAACTGGGCAAAAATTTAGGCGCATTCTGTTTTCTTAAACAATAAATGAGAATGCCTAATACCATTAACCCTAAAATACCCGCAAGATAACGATGGATCATCTCAAGCCATGCTTTTTCAGGTTCTATCTCGGCGTTAGGAAAATGGGTTTCGACTTTTTCAAGTTCATGGGCTTGGGAAGGCACTTTTAAGTGTCCATAACAACCGGGCCAATCGGGGCAGCCAAGACCTGCATCAGCGAGGCGAGTATAAGCCCCCATTAAAATGACGATAAAGGCAAAGACAATGGTCAGTTTTAATATGTGAGTTAATTTCATCAGCCAACCCTTGATAATTTAAGCATTTTTCGAAGATCATTCATCATAGCTTTACCTTGCAGCAATAATTGTTGCTGATCGCTCTGCATCGGATAACGGGTCACAAGCTTTCCAATTGGGTCGACAATAATGATTTGTTGCTGTTGCAGCTCTTGTTGTAGCGCTTTACTGGCTTTTGCTGTTTCAAATTGATAATCAGCAAGGGCTGTTAAGTCACTGTTCGGCTGCGTGGCAATCAGCGGGATGACACGATCTTGTTCACGACCAAGGGCGAGGTAAGTTTGGTGTAAAAGATACAATTGTTGTTTGCAATTTTGCTCACATTGAGTCGGTAATAAATACACCAGTTGCCATTTCTCTGGATTGGGATTTTCCATCAACAAATTTTGATAACTGAGATTTTCAGGCAACAGTTCACCCTTATTGGTTGCCGCACCTTGATACCAGTTCATATTGAGAACTAATTTAGCGGCAATGACGGGGATCAAAAATACCGCAGCCAACATAAATAATATTTTTGTGTTCTTCTTTTTCGGGGAGTTCATCCGTGCTCCTTTATTGTTATTTTTTTACGGTGAGTGTAGAAAACAAATAATCCAATGAATAACAGCGCGCTAGCCATTGAAAACCATTGCACGGCATAACCAAAATGTTTATCCGATGAAAGCGGTAGAGGTTGCCACGGCTTACCAAGGGGTTGATGGTTTTGGTCATAAACCACCGTTTCAGGCTGTAACACCAGCGGTGCTAATGGGTGATTAATATAGTGAGATAACTGCTGAATGTTGAGATTCTGAATTCTTGTAGGGTTTCCTGATTCAGCAAAAAGATCATGGCTAAGTGGATTGATCTGTCGTTGATAAACTCGGCCAGATAATGATTCTGTATGAGTAAAAGGTTGTAAGCTTGGTAAAGTGCTGCGCTGTGCGGTTACTGGGATAAAACCTAACTCAACCAACAACCATGGTTGGTCTACAGAGATCTGCATGACTTGGTAGGCAAGGTAACCAACACGGTTCTTGAATGTTTGATTATCTAAAAAAATGATAGGAGTATCAGTTGGACTGACTTGTACGGATAAATTAAATCCAGTTAACGACTGTTGTGTTGAGTTGATTAGAATTTCGTTGTAACTGAGGGGCGCTTGTTGTTGTCTAAGTTGCAGTTGTTGCTCCATGGTTTGTTTTTCATTGCCACGTTCTAATTGCCAAAACCCAAGCTTGATTAAAAAACAAAATAAAGACAGAGTAAGTAGACAACCTAAAACATTGCGATTAAACAATCGATTACGAGGAGATCCGATGGATACCTTACTGCTGTTTAAACTAGTATTAGTACTTCTACTGCTTTTCATCATTTTTAATTTAGGTCGAGCCCTAGTCATTATGGTCAAAAGTGATAATAAACATCCCATGAGCCATTATTTAGGCCGTAGGGTGTTAATCTCAGCATTAGTGGTTGTAGCGTTAATTTTGGCTATTGGATTTGGGTGGCTTCACCCAAATCCAACGCCGTTTTAAAAGTTATCTATCCAACTACAAGATATAAACAAAAACAAACAGGCATAGCCAAACTACGTCGACAAAATGCCAGTACCAGCTACCTGCCTGAAATCCAAAATGGTTTTCAGGTGTGAAGTGGCCTTTTAATACTCGGAAAAACAACACGATTAAGAAGACTGTACCCAGCGTGACGTGCATTCCGTGGAAGCCAGTCAACATGAAGAAGGTATTGCCATAAACACCAGATTGCAGCGTGAGCCCCATTTCGGTGTAGGCATGGGTATATTCTTCGACTTGTAGGAAGAGGAAAACAATACCTAAAACAATGGTTAGACCTAACCATATTTTCAGCGCAGTACGTTTGCTCTTTTCTAAACTCGTGTGGGCAAAATGAAGTGTCACGGATGACACTAACAGGATGAGGGTGTTTGCCAGTGGCAGTCCTGTCCAAGCCATCGCTTCAGTTTTGGTTCCATCAGGTGTGGTGATTAGCGGCCAAACGGCTTCAAATGTTGGCCATAACACTTCATGTGTCATGGCATTGTTTGATGCACCGCCGAGCCAGGGAACGGAAAAAATGCGAATGAAAAACAATGCGCCAAAAAACGCACCGAAAAACATTACTTCAGAGAAAATAAACCAGCTCATTCCTTGGCGGAATGAACGGTCCATCTGATCTGAATACAAGCCGCTCATGGATTCGCTGATAACCGTGCGAAACCAGCCGAAAACCATATATAAAATGGTCGCAACGCCTGCTAATAACGTATAAAAACCCCAACTCGAGTCAGTATCGAGTTGAGCAATAAAATGTCCAGCACCAAAGGCGATTAAAAATAATCCGATGGCGCCGACAATGGGCCAGGCACTTTGCGCTGGCACATAATAACTTTGATGTGTGCTCATTTAGCTTGCTCCTTGCGCTTTCTCTAATGCCGCTCCTAAGGTTTTACCTGTGATGTCATAGAGAGTGTAAGAGAGTGTCAAAGTAGTAATGGATTCAGGCAGTTCTGGATCCACGAAAAAAACCAGAGGTAAGTCAGCTTTCGTATTGGGTTCGAGCGGTTGTTGGGTAAAACAAAAACACTCAGTCTTGTGAAAATAAATCGCGGCTTGCCCGGGAGAGACTGACGGTATCGCTTGCGCAATCATCCTAGTATTAGAAGTATTGTTAGCAAAAAATACTGTGTGTACCAGCTCGCCGGGGTGCACCTTTATTTGGTTTATCGTGGGGCCAAAATCCCACGACATACCCGGTGCGGTTTGCGCGACAAACTCCACATTGATGGTGCGAGTTTTATCAACAACTTGCTGTTGATCATACGATTTAGCTATGGTGTTGGTTTTGCCGTTAATGCCGAGTTGTTTGCACATGACGTCGTACAAAGGCACAAGGGCAAACCCAAACCCGAACATGGCAATGGAGCCGAAGGCTAACCAGTAGATCAGCTTTTTGTTGGATTTGGGTGCGGTCATATTACTTAATCTCCGGTGGTGTGGTGAATGAGTGATAAGGTGCTGGGCTTGGGATAGTCCATTCTAAACCTTCTGCACCATCCCACGGCTTTGCAGCCGCTTTTTCACCACCACGAATGCACTTGATCACTAACACTAAGAAAATCAATTGAGATAAACCAAAGGCAAAACCGCCGATAGAAACAATCTCATTAATATTGGCAAACTGAATGTTGTAATCAGGAATACGACGCGGCATGCCTGCTAAACCTAAAAAGTGCATTGGGAAAAACAGCACATTCACTGATATCACCGAGCACCAAAAGTGCCACTTGGCCAATGTGTCGCTGTACATATATCCGGTCCATTTCGGCAGCCAATAATAGGTGGCGGCCATAATGGAGAATACAGCACCTGTCACAAGTACATAATGGAAATGGGCGACGACAAAGTAAGTGTCATGGTATTGGAAGTCCGCGGGAGTGATAGCCAGCATTAAGCCAGAAAATCCCCCAAATGTGAACAGCACGATAAAGGCAATGGCAAACAGCATTGGTGGTTCAAAGGACAGTGAGCCACGCCACATGGTGGCTATCCAATTGAATACTTTTACCCCAGTTGGGATGGCAATCAACATGGTGCAATACATGAAAAAGAGCTCTGCGACCACCGGCATACCAGTCGTAAACATGTGATGTGCCCACACTAAGAAGGACAAAATCGCAATGCTTGATGTGGCATACACCATTGAGGCATAACCAAACAGTTTTTTACGACTGAAGGCCGGAACAATGGCTGAGATAATACCGAAAGCTGGTAAAATCATGATGTACACTTCAGGGTGACCGAAGAACCAGAAAATATGCTGGAACATGACAGGATCGCCACCACCTGCAGCATCAAAAAAGCTCGTTCCGAAGTATTTATCAGTGAGAACCATGGTGACAGCGCCAGCCAAAACAGGCATTACTGCAATCAACAAGAAAGCGGTAATTAGCCACGTCCACACAAACAATGGCAGCTTCATCCATGTCATACCTGGTGCACGCATATTCACGATGGTAACTACCACGTTGATGGCTCCCATAATGGAGCTTATCCCCATGATATGGATTGCAAATACGAATAGGGCGGTACTATCACCACTGTAGGTAGTTGATAATGGAGCGTAGAATGTCCAACCGAAGTTCGGGCCGCCACCTTCCATGAATAAAGAGCTCAAGAGGATTAAAAACGCGAAGGGTAAAATCCAAAAGCTCCAGTTATTCATTCTTGGCAGTGCCATGTCGGGTGCGCCAATCATCATCGGAATAAGCCAGTTTGCTAAGCCGGTAAAAGCTGGCATCACAGCGCCAAAGACCATGATAAGACCATGAACCGTGGTCATCTGGTTGAAGAAGTTAGGTTCAACCAATTGTAAACCCGGTTCAAAAAGCTCAGCACGGATCACCATTGCCATGGCACCGCCGGTCAAAAACATAATGAAGCTTAGCCACAAATATAAGGTACCGATATCTTTATGGTTTGTCGTCAAAATCCAACGCATAATGCCTTTGGGTTGCTCGTGATGATCATGATCATCATGGACAGTGACGTCGTCATTGGTTTGAGGGTTTAATGTTGTCATCGTTATCCCTTACTGTCCTTGGTTACTAACATCAACGGCTTGAACCACATCGCCAGTGTCATTACCCCAAGCATTTCGCTCGTAAGTAACTACAGCAGCAATTTCTTCAGCCGTCAGCTGTTTCTCAAATGATTGCATCGCTGTCCCAGTGACTCCGTGCTTCACGACACTAATGTGATGCTCTACTGGACCAATGACAACAGGGCTTGCTCTAAGATGTGGGAAAACGCCAGGAAGCCCCATTCCATTAGGTTGGTGACAAGCGGCACAATGTGCCATATACACTTGCTCACCTTTAGCAAACAGCTCATCTTTAGTCAGCGTCTTTGATAAAGAAGCTTTTGCGGTTTCAGCCGCTTGAGCGACAGCTTGTTTTTGAGATGTTAACCAAGTATCAAAGGCTTCTGGGGATACAGCTTTTACCACGATAGGCATAAATCCATGATCTTTGCCACATAGCTCAGCGCATTGACCGCGAAAGGTGCCTTCTTCATCGATCCGTGCCCATGCCTCATTAATGAAACCGGGGTTGGCGTCTTTTTTGACGGCAAAAGCGGGCATCCACCATGAATGAATCACATCATCGGAGGTCACCAAAAAGCGGATCTTTTTATTGGTAGGCAGCACTAAAGGCTTATCTACTTCTTTGAGGTAAAATTCACCCTTGGCGGCTTGATTTTCTATTTGTTCTCTCGGCGTAGAAAGAACACTATAAAAACCAACGCCTTCATTGAAGTAATCGTAATGCCATTTCCACTGAGACCCGGTAATTTTAATGGTTAGATCCGCATCACTTGGATCCTCCATATCAATCAGAGTCTTGGTGGCAGGAATAGCCATTCCGATTAGGATTAAAAAGGGAATAACAGTCCAAAGAATTTCCACTTTTGTACTTTCGTGAAAATTAGCGGCAACCGCCCCTTTGGATTTACGATGTTTGAACATGGCATAAAACATAATACCAAAGACAACCACCCCAATCGCGCAACAAATATAAAATATTGTCATATGGAGGTGATAGACCTCATGACTAATTCTTGTTACTCCCTGCGTCATATTTAAGGGCGTATCTGTTGCCCAGACGGATGGCGCATACACTGCAGCCAATAAACAATACAACAATTGCTTCACTAGACGTCTCCTCTGCCGATTGCGAAAAGCAACTACAAAGAAAAGTCACACAGGAATACTCTGCTCTATGTAAACTCTTCAGTTCCCTAAAAAGCTTGATATCAAAGTGCCATTGTGGTGAGTTCACTTCAAATTAATACAAAGACTGCTGCTACAAGCGTCAGCAATTATTTCACTATCAGTGTATCAATTTGATATTGCTTGTTATTACGACTTCCGGTGTTAACCACACGTGCGCTTAATTCTGAATTATCATTTTTGAAACCAATCATGAATGTGACTGTTTTAATCACAGGGAACCAACAAGCTCCTAAATGATCGTAAAACAAGACTGATCGGTCGTACTTCAGCTTTAACTGGGTTTTTCTTTAAGACATTTGTCTTGATTTTAAAAGACGATAATCGCCTTGCAGTAACAAGGAAATAAATTATTACTGGAGCCTACATTACTTGCTGGTCAGAGATTGATCAAGATCATGTTTTAGCTAATTTACTGAAAAAATAACCGAATTATGCTCGGTTAAGTCATTGTTTATGGTAAAGAGCGTGAGTTTTTAAGGGGTGTAGGGTTTTGTTTATCAATGAACAGCATTGATAAATTGTTTTTGCCAAGCGTCAATATCTAGTGTTTTTGAGGACGTTTTAGGTTGAGTTTGCAAAATAATGCCAATGGCTTTTGCACTTTTATTCACCAGTTCAAGTCGGCGGTTATCTTTTGCATCTAACTCTGCTGCCCAACAAATGACAGCACTATTGGTTCCACTTGTGAGTGCTTTTTCCATGGCCCACAGTGATTCGACATCGTCTCTAGCGTGGACTAACAAAACCTTATTCATTGACACGCCTGCTTGGGAAAGGATCGACTTATAATCGATTGAAGGCGGGTTAATTAATACAATCCAACGACCTAATTTACTCAATTGAGCCATTTTGCTACTGAGTTGAATTAATTCATCAATACCGGAAGTATCAGAACTCATGGTACTTACGGTTTGAGGCTGATTTGTGGTTGTAGCGGTCTGCCAAATACCGGGGTGATGAAGCGGAATGGCGCTCGATATCATAACCAAGCTCCGTTACGGATAACCCCAACCGCTAATCCTTCAATGGTTAATTGCTGATGAGTAAGATCGACTTTTATTGGTTGGTAGTCATCATTTTCGGCATGTAAATATACGACCTTGCCTTTTTTCTCGAAACGTTTAACCGTAACGTCATCTTCAACTCTGGCCACAACAACTTGACCATTCACCGCTTGCTGCTGTTTATGCACGGCCAGTAAGTCGCCTTCAAGGATGCCAATGTTTTTCATACTGTCGCCACGGACGCGTAATAAAAAGTCAGCGGCAGGACGAAACATGGTGGCATCAACTTGGTAATGCTGCTCAACATGTTGTTCGGCTAATATAGGTTCTCCGGCCGCGACTTGGCCGATAAGTGGCAAACCTAGATCGGGCTCTGTAATTTCTTGAGTGAGTCGTAAGCCGCGAGATGTACCAGCGAGTATTTCAATATAACCTTTTTTGGCCAGTGCTTTTAGATGCTCTTCAGCGGCATTGGCACTTTTAAAGCCAAGACGACGGGCGATTTCAGCGCGAGTCGGAGGCATACCGGTTTCAATAATATTGCACTTGATGAGCTCAAGGATTTCAGACTGTCTTGGAGTCAGTGGTCTCATAATTTCGCCTGTTTGTCTATACAGTTACTGGTATTATATACAGTAACTACCTTTGTGCAAGTCTTAATCAATAATACATATTTAACTGTAGGTTTGGTTCACTCCGATAATAATTTGGTATGAAGTAGTGATCAGCTACCGAATTAAGGCTTACTTATGAATTTTGTGGTTAAGTTTGTTATCCTAGCCCACAGTCTTTTGTGATCTTAGAATTAAATTAGCATTATGGGTAAACATAACTCTTGGTTTTTTAAGTTGCTGCGCTTATTGCAGAAATGGTTCGTTCATAGTGTCATCGTTCCTCAAAACCCATTTTCAGATTTGAATCTTCAAGCGGATAAGCCGGTTGTGTATGTCATGAAAACTGAGTCGGTCAGTGATATCGCGGTGCTCAGTCAAACCGCTCAGGAACTTGGTTTACCGAGTCCTTACGATAGTATTAGGATTGCTGGTACAACATTGCCCCGAGTTGTATGTCTTGAGTCTGCCAAACCGCTATTTCGGAACAAGCCTTCGAGCAATCGTTTCTTAATTCCCTTTCAGAATCTTCTAAAGTTTCATCAGCAAGACGCTGAACTCGATATTCAATTGTTACCGGTAAGCGTGTATTGGGGACGTGTGCCGGGTAAAGAGCAAGACACCATGAAAGCGGCGGTATTAGAGCGTGAAAGTCCGACATGGTTGCGTAAATGCTTAATGATTTTGTTTTTAGGTCGGCATAATTTTATTCAATTTTCAAACACAGTATCTTTGGCTGATATGGCAAAGCAGCATGGCACCGACCAAGCTATTGCACACAAACTTTCGCGCGTTGCTCGAGTACATTTCCGTCGTCAGCGTAAGGTAATGACGGGCCCTGATTTACCAAATCGTCAAACCTTGTTTAGGCAGTTATTAAAATCTCCGACCATTGTGAAAGCTATTGCGGAAGAGGCCAACAGTAAGAAAATTACTGAAGAACAAGCGAAGAAAAAAGCAGAGTCGTATCTGAATGAGATTGCAGCCAATTACTCGGATAGTTTAGTGCGAATTGCCGAACGCTTTTTAACTTGGTTATGGAACAAATTATATAAAGGCATCAATATCAAGGGCGCGGAGTCTGTTCGTAAACTGCATCATGATGGTCACGAAATTGTGTATGTCCCCTGTCATCGCAGTCATATGGATTATCTGCTTTTATCTTACATTTTATATTATCAAGGTATGGTGCCGCCACACATCGCTGCGGGGATTAATTTAAACTTTTGGCCAGCAGGCCCGATGTTTAGAAAAGGTGGCGCGTTTTTTATCCGCCGTAGTTTTCGTGGTAATAAGCTTTACACCGCGGTGTTTCGTAGTTATCTAGATCAATTGTTTACTAAGGGCTATTCCGTCGAATACTTTACCGAAGGCGGCCGCTCTCGTACGGGGCGTTTATTAGCACCTAAAACTGGTATGTTGGCGATGACCATTAACAGCGTGTTGCGTGGCATTGAGCGTCCGGTCACTTTAGTACCAGTTTATCTTGGTTATGATCATGTGATGGAAGTGTCGACTTATCACAAAGAGTTAAGTGGTAAGAAAAAACAGAAAGAATCCGTATGGCAGGTATTTAGCGCCCTACGTAAACTCGGCAACTTTGGTCAAGGTTATGTTAATTTTGGTGAGCCAATTAATATTCAGCAGTATTTATCTGCCAACGCCCCCCAATGGCGTGAAGAAATGGCTCTTGATACGGAGCAAAAACCTAAGTGGCTTACGCCTGTGGTGAATGGACTGGCTAATCAAGTCATGACGGGGATAAATGGAGCTGCCGCCGCAAGTTCAGTCACGCTTATTAGTTTGATCTTACTGGCCGCCAAGCAAAATTCGTTAGAAAGACCCATGCTCGAAAAGCAACTGGCTTTATATTTAAAATTATTGGTTACTGTGCCGTACACTGAATTCACTTCAGTACCTGAAGGTGATGCTAAGTTACTGCTAGAGCAAGGGCTAGAGCTTAATAAATTCACTATTGAATCGGATCCTCTGGGTGACATTATTTCTTTGGATGAGAAACAAGCCCGTAATATGACCTATTACCGCAACAATATCGTTCACTTGTTGATATTGCCATCTCTTATTGCTCGTTGCATTTTGCGTTTAGAATCTTGTTGTTTTGATAAAGTTTATCGAGTGATTCAACAACAATATCCACTGCTGCAAGCAGAGCTTTATCTTCAAATTGAATCTCTTGATGTGTATGTTCAAAACATGATTAATTTGTTTATAGAGCAGCAGTTAATCACCACGTCACAACAAGGCGATACTGAGCACTTAGTGATCCAATCTGATGGAGCTAGCCAACTCGAATTGTTGGCAGAAACCACCAGCGAAATGCAACAACGATACGCCATTATCTTTAACTTATTAGCACTTCAACCCGATATTGAACGCGCTGATTTAGAGCGTGAAAGCCATCAGCTTGCTAAACATATAGGCTCGCTGCATGGTATTGCCGCTCCTGAGTTCTACGATAAAAAACTGTATGCCACCCTTACTGTCAAACTGAAGGACATGGGGTTGTTAGGCCAACAGCAACAAGCGCAAGTGGATGATATTGGGCAACAATTAAACCAGTTGCTTGATCCCTCTTTAAAACAAACACTGATTAACGGTGTGCATCAAACGCAGCGTGTAGAACAAGGACTATTAAATTAATGCCAATATCTGAAAAGGGAATTCAAAAGAAACAATCGATCATTGGCGGCGCAATGATTGTCGCTGGAACGGCTGTTGGGGCGGGGATGTTTTCGCTGCCTGTGGTTGGCTCTGGGATGTGGTTTAGCTATTCAGTGTTGATGTTAATTGGTGTTTGGTTGTTTATGGTGTTGGGTGGCCTGCTGTTATTGGAAGCGAACCTGCATTATGAAGCTGGGGTCAGCTTTGATAGTTTAGCTAAAAATATTCTTGGAAAGTTCTGGCGAGTCGTCAACGGTATCTCCATTGCTTTTTTGATGTATGTATTAACCTATGCGTACGTCAGCGGCGGAGGTTCGATAGTGGATCTCAGCTTCCAAGAAGCAGGTCTTCATTTGCCAGCAGAATGGTCAGGCTTGTTATTTTCTGTGGTATTGGCAAGTTTTGTGATTGTGGGCACGAAGCAAGTGAGCCGGATCTCGACCATTATGCTCGGTGGGATGATCCTGTGCTTTTTCTTCGCGACCAGTAATTTGTTATGGGAAATTGATCCTGTAAACTTATGGTTGCCTAATACTGACTCACATTATGCACCTTATATGCTCGCTGCTTTGCCAATTGGTTTAGCCAGTTTTGGTTATCAGGGTGTTATTCCAAGTTTAGTCAAACATTATGATAAGTCCGCGTCACAAGTCATTAAAGCGATTTTAGTGGGCACTTTGCTTGCGTTAATCATCTACATTAGCTGGCTAGTGGTCACTATGGGCAATATTCAGCGTAATGATTTCATTAATATTATTAATATGGGCGGCAACATGGGGGCAATGGTAGGAGCATTGACCGATGTTGTTGACAGTAATCTATTATCTAAGCTGCTCACACTATTTGCTAATTTAGCGGTTGCTTCGTCATTCTTAGGGGTAAGTTTAGGGCTGTTTGATTACCTTGCTGATCTGTTTGGTTTTGATAATTCATGGGGTGGAAGAATAAAAACAGGGCTCATTACTTTTGTTCCTCCAACTGTTTTAGGAGTGTTCTACCCCAATGGATTTATTTTAGCGATAGGGTTTGCGGCATTAGCTGGTGCGATTTCTGTGGCAATAACACCAGCATTAATGGCGTTAAAAGTGCGTAAACTTTTTCCGAATAGTGTCACTTTTAAAACACCGGGTGGGGCAACAGTAGCATGGCTAGTGTTGATCTATGGGGTGGTGATAATGGTTTGCCACATATTAAAGATGCTTGGGCTCTTACCTGTCTATGGCTAAATGACTGGGGGCTCAGCCTAAATAATGTGAAGATATAAGGAGAAAGTTCCGTTGTTTTAAAAAGTTAGGAACATGTAAAGGTAATATGTCCATTTAGTTCTTTCTAAATGATGTTAGCTAAAATTTCAAATTCAAAAAAATGCCAGATTTTGTTGTTTTAACCGAAATGGCGACTAAGTGGTTTTAAAGGTGAAAACCATTTACAGGTATCCTTATTTGTTCGCTTACAGAAAATCAATAAGTTAAAAAACTAACATCAATTAGGCTGAACACCCAAATGACTAGTTAAAGTTGCAGTTTTTCAACGTTTGTTTAATTGCAGCTTTTCCTTTTAACAAGTTGAAAGTAAGAACAACTGGTTTATTATTTCCATCAAGCAATCTAAATCTTACAACGCTTCCCTTAGTCATCTGTCTCAGCAAGCCAGCCCAATTTGTCCAATGACTACTTCTGTGAGCCGTTAATCCTTGTTGAGAATTAATGCCTACAAGCTCAACGCCAGGGTTTTTATCAACTTTTCCAAAACTAACATTTTTAAAATTATCATCGTGATTTGTATTGGTTACCATCATTTTTAGTTGTTTATTATGGCAAGATAAACTGAATTGTCCGTTATGGGACTTCGCGATAATTTCTGTAGTGTGAAGGTTGGTAAAACCATCAATATTTTCGGTCTTTTGCCAGTGAGTATCATTAATAGTGGTGGTTAAGCCAGAGGCTAAAAGAATGGCTGTCAGCATGACTACTACCTTTAACTTTAAGTAATGCAAGAAGGAGAAAAAATAGGCTTAAATTGCCAAGTATTGCCTTGAATGCGGATGAGTATTAATTATTTCCGACAGAGTAAAGCAACTAAGGGATCTAGCATTTAAAAATCTACCGCAATTGGAGTGATTGTAAGATCCCACTTTGGTAATTCACTATTTCTGACTATTTTACTTTCCAGCTCTTCTTTTTCTTTGTTATTGAGCTTGACTCCTTTTGAGTAAATTTTATCAATTAAATTGACTACTGGGCTCATCGCTTTCCATGTCATTGTTTTTGTCCATTCTATTACCGTTTTGGCTGTACTCAGTAATGTGCCATTCCAATGCCTCTCTAACGATGACCAGACTCGTTCTATCGGGTTGTACTTACTGTGGTATGGCGGGTAGTAGACGTTTCGAATCTTGAGTTTCGATTGTTCACTAAACGCTACTAATCTAAACAGGTATTGAGTACGACAGCCACTATTTTCAGGACCATTATCTGAAAAAATAATGAGTTCTTCCACTTCTAGATTTTCACTTTTAACTGAATCCCACCACCATTCAAGTGCGTCACAAATGAAGTCACTTGTTTTATTTGAGTTGCCATAAAAAACATGAAGTTGATCATTGTCGAGGTTAAGAATTCCGAACGGGATCATTTTCTTTTTTATTTCCATATCATGATCCAACGCTTGAACAGCATCAGCACTACGAGATTTACCGTAACGGGAATACTCACCAACATTAACTGTCGCTTTACAGTCGATACTAATACGGATGACTTTTTTATTACCGGTTGTTTCTTTATTGATTTTGTTTACGTTTTCAAAGATAGCGTCTGTTTGAGGAATTTTTTTTGGGGTTTAGTTTTTTGGACTCGTCGAAGTCTGTATCCCAGTCGATTTAATATGTCGTTAATGGTTCTTTCTTTAGGTAATTCTTCAGGTAGCCAGCCTTTTTCTTCAATTAACTTTTTTCTGACGCCTTTCGCTGTAATTCGGGTATACACAAACGTATTTTTAAACTTCGGGTCGGCTTGCGATTCAGGATCTACTAACGCTCTAATATCTATTTCTAATTGAGGCTGACTCACTTCACTTCGAGGTTTTCCGTCATAGTTTCCGAAACACTCGAAGCCCGTTTCTTGTTCATGAAGCCCAAGCGCAACAGCCTTTCGACACCAGCCAAATTCTGTTTCAGTTAAGCGTGGACTCCCACAGCAGAAGGTTTTGGATACTTCGGCCATAAAAACTCTTTTCTCCATCCCATGAAGTTTACTGGATGCAAGTTTAATTATCCTTTTGGACTCACTAGAAAGGTAAATTGAAGTAGACATTTGGCTGCAACCGTAAATTACTCTGTTTGGATTATACGTCGGTATAACCTAAGTCGCAGCATCCCTAAACTGACAACTCAATATAAATTATTATTTTTAATTTTCTTTTCATGAGAGCCCACGTTATAAATTCCTGTGATTATTCAGGCTGGTAAACCATAAAAGTGTTGGAGCAATTTCCTTTATCGATTTGATAACTTGTAGTGATTAACTCTTTTAATGGCGTGTGGGAATCTACTACTTTTGGCAATGCGAGGTTAATTTCTACCAATAAGCCACTGGTGCATTTTAGTTTTAAGTGTTGGTGTGCGTCTTCACCAAAGCTGTTATCAAAAGCCACAATGGTATCTTGAAAACTGACTTTCTTTCCGATATTTGGCTGAATAAATTCAGTAACAAAACGGGTACTGTTAAAGTTTTCAACAAGATTTGTGGCTAAAGTAAAAAATAAATTTGGATCATTATTTTCACAAGTACCGTGCTTCCACCATTCGTGACGTTCAAGGCAAGATCCATAGGTAACACTTGGCATAATCGCTCCAAGCCGTTGCTTAACGTCAGTATTCAGTGATATTTGTGGGTAACTACAGAAATTACTTGGTTGATGTGAAACAGAGCCGCAATACCCATAATGGGTGCCGCATTTATCTTTATTTGGCCACAAACCATGAAGACTAAAAGATTGCCACTCAGAACTCGTCGGATTGTTTTTAATCGCTATACATTCAGGTTTACTTGAATGCGTCACACAAAAAGCCGCTTGCCAGCTCAATGCAAGTACATGAGAGTCAAATTGGTTGCTGACGGAGCAACTGTCACTGCCACCATCACCACCACCGTCATCATTTATTTGTACAAAACCACAGGATGCTTCTACCCAGCGCAATGGAGATTGATTGGCTTGAGTATATACACGATACCACTCAGGGTTTTCTTTCGTACCTAAAAACTCGATGAGTGAGTAATGAGTATTGATTTGTGTGTGTAACCCACCAGGATTGGTATGATGATTTTTTGATTGGTACATAGGGCAGGTTTTAGTCGCAACAAAGCTACCTTTGATAGGCTGTGCGATGGTTATCGTTGAAAAGTTAAAGAGTAATACCGTGCACAAAATGACTTGGCGAATAAAACAATGCATGGAACCGTACCTTTCATTTCAAAAGATACGGTTTTATAGCATGTTTATTAAACTATTATCGTTGTAAAGCGGTCTAAATCGACGACTTGTTGATTAATTTTTATTAATAATTGAATTTCTTTTTATAAATTAATAAGTAAATAGCAGGCAAAACGAGTAAAGACAATAATGGTGCCGTGATCATCCCCCCGACCATAGGCGCTGCGATCTTTTGCATAACATCATTGCCTGAACCACTGCCCCACATGATGGGAAGTAAACCGAAGAAGATGGTTGCCACCGTCATCGCTTTCGGGCGAATTCGCATTACTGCACCATGAATTAATGCATGTTTTAAATCCTGTTGGGTGTGATATTCGTCGGCGGCCTTGGCTTCTTTAATGGCGTTGTTTAGATAGATCAGCATGATAACGCCGAACTCAGCCGCGACGCCCGCTAAGGCAATTAGGCCTATCGCCACAGCAACAGACATATTGAAATCGAGGAAATACAGAAACCAGCCACTGCCGACTAGTGCAAAAGGTAAGCTCAACATGATAACGCTAGCTTGCACGCTGGAGCCAAAAGTGATCATGAGTAATACAAATATCACCATCAAAGTCATTGGGATGACTTGAGTGAGCTTGTCTTTAACTCGTTCCATATATTCGTATTGACCACCAAAACTGTAGTTGTATCGTGGCGGTAAACGGACTTCTTTCTGCAAAGCTGTTTGGGCTGCTTTAATGTATTCACCCATGGATACGTCTTTAATATCCACAAAGACCCATGAAATTAAACGGCCATTTTCACTTTTTAACATGGGTGGACCTTGGATGATGTCGATATCGGCTAAATTTCTTAATGGCAAATAATGGCCTGACTTAGTGATAACAGGCAATTGGCGCAATTTTTCAATGTTGTCACGTAAAGCGCGTGGATAACGAAGATTGATGGGGTAACGCTCCTCACCTTGCACTGAGGTACCAATAGTCTGGCCTCCAATGGCATATCGAACTACATCATGAATGTCATTTAAACTCATGCCGTAGCGTGCTGCAACGTCTAGTTTAGGAGATATATCAATGTATCGGCCGCTGCTGGCCCGTTCGGCGTAAGCTGATTGCGTTTGCGGTAGTTGATTTAATACCTGTTCAATTTGAACACCGATTTGTTGCAGTTGCTCGATATTATCACCACTGACTTTAATGCCTACGGGGGTTTTAATGCCAGTCGAGAGCATATCAATACGGGTTTTAATCGGCTGTACCCAAGCGTTGGTAAGTCCAGGCACATTAACCGTATTTTGCAGTTCTTTGATTAACTCATCAAGATCCATCCCTGCTCGCCATTCATCGCGAGGCTTGAGCATGATGGTGGTTTCAATCATGGTGAGAGGTGCGGGATCTGTCGCGGTTTCTGCTCGGCCCACTTTACCAAACACGCGAGACACTTCAGGAACCGTTTTGATCAATCTGTCGGTTTGCTGAAGAATTTCAGCGGCTTTACTGGCACTTATCCCCGGTAATGTTGTTGGCATGTAGAGTAAATCCCCTTCTGCTAATTCAGGCATAAATTCATTACCTAATTGAGAATATGGGAACCACGCACTGCTCAGAATTGCTAATGCAATACCAATGGTGACTTTAGGGAAATCTAACACCCATTTTAATATCGGGTGATATATGGCAATCAATAAGCGACTGACAGGATTGCTGTGTTCACTGGGAATTTTTCCGCGAACAAAATAACCCATCAGGATAGGCACAAGGCTTACTGACAATAACGCCGCTGCTGCCATTGTGGCGGTTTTAGTATAAGCCAACGGAGCAAATAGACGACCTTCTTGTGCTTCTAACGCAAACACAGGAATAAAGCTCAAGGTAATGATCAGCAATGAGAAAAATAATGCCGGCCCGACCTCAATACTGGCTTCAGTCACAATCTGCCAATGCTCATCTCGTGTTGGTTGTCTTTGGTGCTCATTTGAAAATTGCTCTAAATGTTTATGCAGGTTTTCGATCATGACAATAGCGCCATCGACAACGGCACCAATGGCAATGGCGATGCCCCCTAAGCTCATGATATTGGCATTAACACCAAGGTGGTTCATGACAAAAAAACCGATTAAAATAGACAATGGCAAAATGACAACCGCCACGAGAGTTGAACGCCCATGAAGCAAGAACAATAAGCATACCAGACCCACCACGATGATCTCTTCTGTGACTTTTTGGAACAGGTTATCTACTGAGCTGTTGATTAATTCAGAGCGGTCATAAGTGGGCACAATTTCTACGCCAGCGGGTAATCCAGCCTTGAGTTGTTCAAGTTTCTGTTTGACGGCTTTGATGGTTGCTAAGGCATTTTCGCCGTGGCGCATAACGACAATTCCGCCAACGACTTCCCCCTCACCATCGAGTTCAGCAATGCCGCGACGTGCTGCTGGGCCTTTACGAATTGTGGCAATGTCTTTAAGCGTTACGCCTGTCCCTGATGTACTGGTGATCCCCAATGGAATTTCTCGAAAATCATCGAGGGTTTGACGATACCCCTTAGCTCGCACCATATATTCAGCTTCCGCCATTTCGATGACCGATCCACCAACTTCACCATTAGCATTGTTAATGGCTTTGATGACTGAAGCAATATCGAGCTTGTAACTGGCGAGCTTGTCAGGATCTAACACTATCTGATAGGTCATTTCCATCCCGCCTACCGTGGCAATTTCGGCAATGCCTGATACGCTTTGTAGCTCTAATTTTAAATACCAATCTTGTAAACTTTTAAGCTGAGCGAGATCATACTGCCCAGTTCGATCTACCAGCGCGTATTCGTAAATCCAGCCTACACCAGAGGCATCGGGGCCAAGCTCAGGCTGAACACCTTGCGGCAGGCGACCATTGACTTGGTTTAAGGTTTCTTGCACGCGAGAGCGCGCCCAATAGATATCTGTACCATCTTCGAAAATGACATAAACGTATGAATCACCAAAAAATGAATAGCCTCGCACCGTTTTCGCACCGGGAACCGACAACATCACCGAAGACAGCGGGTAGGTGACTTGTTCCTCGACAATTTTCGGAGCTTGACCGGCATAGGGGGTTTTCACAATGACTTGCACGTCAGATAAATCGGGCAGTGCGTCGAGCGGAGTATTTCGCAATGCGTCAATACCCACTAAGGTCATCATAATAGCCACAATCAGGACGATGACACGATGACAGATCGCCGCGGTAATAATAGTTTTCAACATAATACCGTCCTATTGTGGTGTTTCTTGACTTAAACGGATCAAGCTACCGCTCAAGCTGGCTTCAGAATCTAAAAGAAACTGCCCTGAAACGACGACTTGGTCGCCAATATTGAGCCCTGAGAGTATTTCAGCTTCCCCTTGACTCAATATTCCGACTCGAACCGTGGTGGCCTTGAAAGTATTGTCATCTTGCTTGACGATGACACGGTTAGTTTTACCAGTTTGTATCAAGGCTTGTTGTGGGATCACTAAGGCATCTGGATTTGGGCGACCAAACAGCGCGACTTTAGCCAGTGTGTTGGGCTTAAGCGCCGTATTGGGGTTATCTAATACCACTCGGACTCTTAAACTACGAGTGATGGTGTCAAGCTCTGGGTAGATATAATCGATACGGGCTTGAATTGCGTTAAGCTGAGCTGCTGGCACAGAGACATGAGCTTTTTGTCCGACTTTGAGCCAGTTTTGTTCATTTTCAAACACATCGGCAATGATCCACACTTTTTGTAAGCTGGCTAAAGATAACATCTCAGTTTGAGGCTCGATGTACATGCCTTCTCTGATCTTCAAGTCATTAACGATACCGTTGTCATTGGCATAAAACGAAACTCGATATTGGGTTTCTTTAGTTTGTTTCAGTCGCTTTATTTGATCTTGGTTAAAGCCTAAGAGCTCAAGGCGTAATTGTGCTTTTTTCAGTAAGGAAAGGTAACCTTGGTGCTTGCCTTGCTGAGTTAATGTATTCAGTGCCAGTAAATAATCATCTTGAGCATTAATAAGATCGGGGGAATAGATTTGATAAAGTAATTGCCCTTTAGTGACTTTATCTCCGACAGATTTAATCGTGAGCTTCTCGACCCAGCCACTAAAACGAGCATGAAGGTGAACGATTTGGCTTTGATCATATTCCACCTGACCAACGGTTTGCACAAATTTACTGAGGTTTGCACGTTTGGCTGTAGTGACTTTAATCGCCAGTGATTGTTGCATATGACCAGAAACATTAATGTCGTTTGGGGACGACTTATCCTCAGATTTTGTCTTCGTTTCAACCTGCACGAGATCCATTCCGCATATTGGGCATGTTCCCTTTTTATCACTGACAATATGAGTATGCATTGGACAAATAAAAGCAGGTGTTGACGATGGCTTCAAAGCCGATAATTCAGGCTTTTCAGTAAATAGTTCTGCCGTTCTAATCATTGAATGAGTGTGATGATCGTGCTCAGCATCGTTGGCCGATGAATAAGACAATGGCACATAAACTAAAAAGAGAGAAAAACCAAAAGAGAGCGTTAATAATTTCATTGAACTACCCCATCAATAAACGCTTGAATTAGAAAATAACAGCAAAAACAGCTGTCACTAAAAAATAATAATTAAGAATCGTTGGCTCGTTGTTTATTGAGCTAAATATTGGTGACTAAGAAATGGGAGGACGTAATTCAGTGAAGCCAGTAATGATATAAAAGTGATTCAAAGGCGGAGCGTTTACAACAGTCGTTGGCGTTTGTGCTGGCCAATGAATTGATGCCATCATGGCGCCGCTGACAGAAAAAGCAAAACAGTGGCTGCAATTACTCTGGCAAACATCGTCTTGTGAGCAATCGCTATCACAACAGTTATTTTTATCTGTACAACTTGTTTGATTATTGTCAGACATGGTCATCATGTGACAGTCGTGGGCACTCATCTGCAGTGAGGGCTCCATTGCTGGTACTTGAGTTTCCATCCAAGACGCATCATTTTGAGCCAAATACGCCATAGTATGTCTTTGACTCAATGCGCTTTGGCTTATGAATAAGCAAAAAACGAGTAGCAATGATGTATAACGAGGTAGACCTATGGTCATGTAACGACGCTCAAGTATGATCCAAATGGTGAATGTTCAGTTTAGCACAGTCTGTTTTTATAAGTCACAGACTTGAAACAAACGATAACAAACTTGACCAGCCTGTTTGTGTTTTAATTCCTGCCAATGAGTTGGAATATTAAGATGTGTTAACTCAGATTCTGTTTCTACATAGACTAATGCATTGTTATTTAGCCAGTTATGCTCGTGTAATCGATCAATGCATGGTTGTGCTAAATGCTTACGAAAAGGCGGATCAATAAACACAATATCAAATTTATGCTCAGGCGTTTGTTGCAGTAAAAGAAGAGCATCGCCTTTTATGACATCGGCATTTGTGCTGTTAAGGGTATCCAGATTGGCCGTTAACTGATTGGCAGCATTGGATTGAAGCTCAAAAATTTTCGCATAGTTGGCGTAACGTGATAGTGCTTCAAAGCTCAATGCACCACTGCCAGCAAAGCAATCCAGCACATTAGCACCGGCAATGTCCGGCGCTATCCAGTTAAACAGGGTTTCCCGAACTCTATCCGTTGTAGGTCTAAGGCCTTCGAGATCATGAATGGGTAATTTACGCGAACGCCACTGCCCTGAGATAATTCTTACTTGGCCACTACCGGCTTTATTTTTAGCCATTCAATTCTCGTAATGTTTCTTGAAATCATAAGGTGATAGACTATTCCCACAAAGAGAGACGTTATTCTATATCAATCGTTAAGAAGATCCGAACTGAGTATGTTGAATTTTCTGATATCTGTGATGTTAGCGTCCAACAATGAATTAATATTGAATAGATGAGCGCTGGAATTATTTATGGCAAAGAAAGGTTTTTTTTCCTGGTTTCGTAAAGATAAATCATCAAAAGAACAAACTGTGGAGCAAGACTCTGCTTCAACATTAGCAGAAGAGACTCAAGCTAAAGAAGCGGCTGAACAGGCTGAACGTGACGCTCAGGCCGCGCGATTAGTTCAAGAAGCAGAGCAACAAGCTGAAGCGGAACATTTAGCTAAAGCCGCAGCCATCGAAGCGGAAGAAGCAAAACAAGTGCTTGAAAAAGCCGCTGCAGAGCAAGCAGAGCGTGATGCTCAGGTCGCGCGATTAGCCCAAGAAGCAGAACAACAAGCTGAAGCGGAACGTTTAGCTAAAGCTGCAGCCATCGAGGCGGAAGAAGCAAAGCAGGCGCTTGAGAAAGAAGCCGCTGAACAGGCTGAACGTGACGTTCAAGCCGCGCGATTAGCCCAAGAAGTAGAACAACAAGCTGAAGCGGAACGTTTAGCTAAAGCCGCAGCCATCGAGGCGGAAGAAGCAAAGCAAGCGCTTGAGAAAGAAGCCGCCGAACAGGCTGAATGTGACGCTCAAGCCGCGCAATTAGCCCAAGAAGCAGAACAACAAGCTGAAGCGGAACGTTTAGCTAAAGCAGCAGCCATCGAGGCGGAAAAAGCAAAGCAAGCTCTTGAGAATGAGGTTGAACAAGCAAAGGATGAACAACAACCTGAACCTCAAGAAAAACCAGCGAAAGAGGGATTATTTGCTCGATTAAAAAGAAGCCTTAAGCGCACCAGTGATAACATTGGTAGCGGCTTTATTGGTTTGTTTCGCGGGAAAAAGATTGATGATGAGCTGTTTGAAGAACTTGAAGAACAGCTATTGATTGCTGATGTTGGAGTAGAAACCACAACACGCTTGATCAATAGCTTGACCGATCATGCCTCTCGTAAGCAACTCAAAGATGCCGAAGCTTTATATGAGTTATTGCAACAAGAAATGCAGAAAACTCTTGAGCCTGTTGCCATTCCCTTGATCCCTGAGGGTACAGATGGCCCCTTCGTTATCCTGATGGTTGGCGTGAATGGGGTGGGTAAAACCACCACCATAGGTAAACTTGCCAAGCAATATCAGAGTCAGGGTAAATCCGTTATGTTGGCTGCAGGAGATACTTTCCGTGCCGCCGCCGTCGAACAATTACAAGTATGGGGGCAGCGGAACGATATTCCAGTTATTGCTCAGCATACGGGAGCAGACAGTGCATCGGTACTCTTTGATGCGTTGCAAGCCGCTAAAGCACGAAATGTTGATGTGTTGATTGCAGATACAGCAGGACGTCTACAAAATAAATCACATTTAATGGAAGAACTGAAAAAAGTTGTCCGCGTGATGAAAAAGCATGATGAAGCGGCGCCCCATGAAGTCATGCTAACCTTAGATGCAAGTACAGGGCAAAATGCCATTAGCCAAGCGCAGTTGTTCCAAGAAGCCGTTGGAGTGACAGGGATTACACTGACTAAGTTAGACGGTACTGCGAAAGGAGGAGTAATTTTTGCAATTGCAGATAAGTTCGCTATTCCGATCCGCCATATTGGTGTGGGTGAGCAAATAGATGATTTACGAGCGTTTCATGCCAAAGATTTTATCGACGCGCTTTTTGACCAAGATAGCGCTTCGTCGGAATAAGGCGCAAATAGTGTCAATAGATGGCATCAATAACGTTAACTAAATAGCATCATAAGCAAAATGGATGAGTATGATTTTATTTGAACAAGTGAGTAAGGTGTATCCCGGCGGGCAGCAAGCCCTTAAAAAAGTTGATTTTCACTTAAAGCAAGGAGAAATGGCTTTTTTAACTGGGCATTCAGGTGCGGGTAAAAGTACCTTACTTAAATTGATCACTGTCATTGAGCGAGCTTCGACTGGTAGAGTGGCCATTAATGGTTTTGATGTGGCGAAATTAACGCCTAAACAGATCCCTTATTTGCGCAGGAATATTGGCATGATTTTCCAAGACCACAACCTCTTGATGGAAAAAACCGTCTTCGATAATGTGGCTTTACCGCTGATCATTGAAGGCTATTCTATCGGAGAAATTCGCAAGCGTGTTGCCGGTGCTCTGGATATGGTTGGACTATTTGGTAAAGAGCGTCATCAGCCGGTCATGTTATCTGGTGGTGAGCAGCAACGTGTCGGCATCGCCAGAGCGATTGTGAATAAACCCGCTTTACTGCTTGCTGATGAACCAACAGGGAATCTAGATCCAAAGCTATCGATGGACATCATGCAGTTGTTTGAAGTCCTAAACGATTCAGGTACCAGCGTGCTTATTGCGACTCATGATCTTGGGCTGGTGGCACGAATGAAATACCGAACTTTGACCTTGAAACAAGGGCAGTTGTTCGAGTTACGTCGAACAATTGCTCAGGAAGAGAGCGTCAGCTGATGAAATCATCTAATCAATTAAAACACGTTAATCAAAGTAAATTGCCCATATCAGGGCGTATCGTGATATTTTTTATCCGTCATGTTCAACAAGCCATGGCTAGTGTCGGTGAATTGTGGCGACACCCATTATCATCATTGATGACCATTGCCGTCTTGGGGGTCAGTTTAAGCTTGCCAGCCACCTTACAAGTATTAGTGAAAAACGCCGAAGTCGTGACTCGTTCATGGGATGATGCGGCGCAAATTTCGTTGTTTGTTAAAGTGGGCCGAAGTGAGCAATCTATTCAAAGTTTACTGGCAAGAATTAAGACTTATTCAGAAGTGGATGAAGTACATTACATTAACCGTACAGAAGCACTAGAAGAGTTCCAGCAGTTGTCTGGGTTTGGTGATGCACTGGCTTATCTCGATGAAAACCCATTGCCTGCTGTGATAACTGTGACTCCAACAATCAGTATTTCGAATCCATCACGAGCAAGAAATTTATTATTAAAATTAGAACAAGAACCTGAAGTCAATTTTGGACGATTAGACATTGAGTGGCTTGAGCGCTTACAGGCATTGGTTAGTGTGTTTCAGCACGGGGTATTTTCGATTGCCGTATTATTGATTGTGGCCGTGGTATTGGTGATAGGAAATACCATACGTCTTGCGATTATTAATCGCCGCAGCGAAATAAAAATAATGAAATTGATCGGTGCTACTGAGTCCTTTATTCAGAGGCCTTTTCTGTATACGGGAATGTGGTATGGAATTATTGCAGGGATATTTGCTGGGATAATTGTAAATTTTATTGTGTGGTACCTTGATGGCGCTTTATTGGAACTGCTTGAATTATATGAAACCAAAGGGTCATTGCAGTCACTATCCTTGGATGAGATAATTTTTTTAGTGGGTTTTGCATCGTTTTTGGGTTGGATCGGGTCTTATATTTCGGTGAAACAACATTTAAGAGCCATCGAACCAACGTAAGGGAACTAGTAATTTAGAAAGTACCAATCTTTGTACCAGCGAAGGCAGGTATCCAGTGACTTTCTATAGGAAAAAGCAAAGGCACTAGGGTCTGTTGATCTTTCGTGATTGTTTTTGCAGCGATAAATTGGCTATTTTATGCAAGGTAGAGTTTGTGAGGTTTGGTTATTATCGACATACAGAACTGTCGTTACTTCGTTTCCAGCCTGCATTGGATTGACGTGAACTCATCGGTATACTTTTTTCCGCAACTTTCCTAAACAGAAATTAATGATTAAGTATTTCCTACTAAAGTTGGTTTGCGAACTGATAAAAGTTACAAGATAATATACATAAGATATAAACTCACAATTGTTGACATATTTTGTCAATTAGTGAATAGTGCTAAATCGTTCGATAATCAACCTGATGATAATCGAGTAAAAAACAGTAGTTATAAGTAGGAGAGTAAATGGCCCTTCAAACGCAATCAATGACTATGATGGTTCCTAACGGAGGCAGCAGTCTTGAAGCTTATATACAGTCAGTCGCCAGCATTAATATGTTGGATGCCGAAACTGAACATGAGTTAGCGAAGCGTCTACATGAAACTGGTGACTTACAAGCAGCGAAAAAACTGATTATGTCGCACCTACGCTTTGTGGTTCATGTCGCTAAAGGTTATGCCGGTTACGGTTTGGCTCAAGCGGACTTGATCCAAGAAGGCAACATCGGCTTAATGAAAGCCGTAAAACGATTTGATCCAAGTGTCGGCGTAAGATTAGTATCGTTCGCAGTGCATTGGATAAAAGCGGAAATTCATGAATACGTTTTGAAAAACTGGCGTATTGTGAAAGTCGCAACCACAAAAGCACAGCGTAAGTTGTTTTTTAATTTACGAAAAGCAAAAAAGCGTTTAGGTTGGTTCAGCGATGAAGAAGTCTCTATGGTGGCTGAAAACCTAGGCGTATCAAAGGATGATGTGACCGAAATGGAATCGCGCATGGCCGCGCAAGATCCAGCTTTTGATATTCTTAATGATAGTGATGACGAAAAAGACTATGCACCCATGCATTTTCTTGAAGATCACTCTTCAGATCTTGCTAGTAATGTTGAGCAAGACAATTGGGAATTCAACGCGAATTCTCGTTTATTGTCAGCCATAAAAACCTTGGATGAACGTAGTCAACATATTTTGCAAGCCCGTTGGTTAGATGATGATAAAACCACATTGCAAGATTTAGCCTCGATTTACCAAGTGTCAGCAGAGCGTATTCGTCAATTAGAAAAAAATGCAATGAATAAACTGAAGAATTGCTTGCAAAGCTGAAATGTTTAACGATTTTATCGTTTGATTAAAACCTGCTACGGCAGGTTTTTTTGTTTGCCCAGCGAAGCTGGCAAACCCGACAGGCAGAAAGAAGTCTGTATCACCCAGACTGAGAGGAAGATAATCCGAATGGCAAGGGCGTTGTTGGCTAACGGCAAGGTCTGAAGGAAGCCATAGGAAGTTAGAGGTACACAGCGAAAGCAAACCTGATTCGGCATAATAGAGAGGTAAGCGTGCGAAATAGCGCAACGCCATATACTCAGTCAGCTCTATCATGTGCTTGAGGGTGGGATTTCTAACAGGGAGCGAGTGCAGTAACTGGGGAAGCCTGACACCTTATCTGGGATAGTCCAGAAGCTTTTATACAAGAGAAAACTCAAGGTAGAAGTTGGTGCGAGGTGGCCGATGAGCCCGTAGTAGTGAGTAAAATCCAGCCAATGAAAGCCAGTAATGGTGTGGAGGGCAAAACTGGATTGACCAATGACGTAGTTTATTGGCGACATCAACAGCCAAAAGCCAAAAGCCAAAAGCCAAAAGCCAAAAGCCAAAAGCCTTAATGTTGGCGAAGGGGTGAAGCTTAATTTAAGTTTGTGATGGACAGGATTATTTTTCACAGATACAGAAAATCACAAAAAGATGAGTGAGGCATTTCCGACTGGAGGCATTAGGTATAATGACTCTGGAGACCGAAGCCGTATACGGGAGTAATTCAGTCATATCAACCTAAAAAAATCAGTTGAACGCTGAGTATATAAGTAACTGTTTGAGCAATAAGATGATTTTATTATCATGGTTTTCACCCAATGAGTGAAATGCTCTACGCTCACAAGCTTGCTAAAATGGCTGCTATCTGCGTTGTAACTTTTGCAAGTAGAATAACTACTTGCTGCAAGCTACGCCTTAATATCAGCCATTTTTTTACGGTAGGCTACACCGCAGACTTAAGCAACTTGGTTATAAGCCACCATTTAAGTTCTAGGATTATGCAATGCCGAATAAATGGTTTGCAGAGATGGGGCTATACAATCTTGAAGAAGTACGAACGGGCTATGTGCTCAGTACAAAGTAATTGAATAAAATTAAGCAGGAGCCGTATACGAGACCCGTACGTACGGTTCTGTGAGAGGGATGGGGCACTACGCCTCACCCTACTCGATGTGCTTCAAGGATTAATTTTGAGAATTAAATCACCTCAGCTTAGGGATCTAGCATTTAAAAATCTACCGCAACTGAAGTGATTGTAAGATCCCACTTTGGTAATTCACTATTTCTGACTATTTTACTTTCCAATTCTTCTTTTTCTTTGCTATTGAGCTTGATTCCCTTTGAGTAAACTTTATCAATTAAATTGACTACTGGTCTCATTGCTTTCCATGTCATTGTTTTTGTCCATTCTATTACCGTTTTGGCTGTACTCAGTAATGTGCCATTCCAATGTCTCTCTAACGATGACCAGACTCGTTCAATCGGGTTATATTTACTATGATATGGCGGGTAGTAGACGTTTCGAACCTTTAGTTTCGATTGTTCACTAAACGCTACTAATCTAGACAGGTACTGAGTACAACAGCCGCTATTTTCAGGACCATTATCTGAAAAAATAATGAGTTCTTCGACTTCTGGATTTTCACTTTTAACTAAATCCCACCACCACTCAATAGCGTCACAAATGAAGTCACTTGTTTTACTTGAGTTGCCGTAAAAAACATGAGGTTGAGCATTATCGAGGTTAAGAATTCCGAACGGGATCATTTTCTTTTTTATTTCCATATCATGATCCAACGCTTGAACAGCATCAGCACTACGAGATTTACCGTAACGGGAATACTCACCAACATTAACTGTCGCTTTACAGTCGATACTAATACGGATGACTTTTTTATTACCGGTTGTTTCTTTATTGATTTTGTTTACGTTTTCAAAGATAGCGTCTGTTTGAGGAATTTTTTTTGGGGTTTAGTTTTTTGGACTCGTCGAAGTCTGTATCCCAGTCGATTTAATATGTCGTTAATGGTTCTTTCTTTAGGTAACTCTTCAGGTAGCCAGCCTTTTTCTTCAATTAACTTTTTTCTGACGCCTTTCGCTGTAATTCGAGTATAAACAAACGTATTTTTAAACTTAGGGTCGGCTTGCGATTCAGGATCTACTAATGCTCTAATATCTATTTCTAATTGAGGTTCACTAATTTCACTTCGAGGTTTTCCGCCATAGTGTCCGAAACATTCAAACCCAGTTTCTTGTTCATGAAGCCCAAGTGTAACAGCCTTCCGACACCAGCCGAACTCTGTTTCAGTTAAGCGTGGGCTTCCACAGCAGAAGGTTTTGGATACTTCGGCCATAAAAACTCTTTTTTCCATCCCATGAAGTTTACTGGATGCAAGTTTAATTATCCTTTTGGACTCACTAGAAAGGTAAATTGAAGTAGACATTTTGCTGCAACCGT
The DNA here is from genome assembly GCF_004358345.1 of Parashewanella spongiae. NCBI lineage: Bacteria > Pseudomonadati > Pseudomonadota > Gammaproteobacteria > Alteromonadales > Shewanellaceae > Parashewanella > Parashewanella spongiae. Next base: position 75,442 of record NZ_CP037952.1, read on the forward strand.
AAATTACACCGTTTGGATTATACGCCGATATAACCTAAGTTGCAGCATCCCTTAGTGTAACGAAATCAATAAACCTAAATAAATCGGTTGGGAGCGTTCGTATACTCATAAAAAATAACTAATAGCAAGGCATAAATAGCAGCAAGCAGTGGTTTTACTTACAAAATTTATAACGCAGCTAGCGGTGATTTTGGCAAGTATATGAATGTTGAGCACTCACCTGATGGGTGAATTTGGGTTGTTTAATTTTGTATTTAACTTCATTAGATTAAAGTTAAATTGTGCGTTCAACCAATTTATTTAGGATAAAGGTTTTATTTAGCTAGGGGCTGTTTATCTTTCGTGATTATTTTTGCAGCGATAAATTGGTCGTTTTATACAAGACAGAGCTTGTGCGGTTTGGTATTCCAAATAAGCAAGCGATAACGCAGTAGAAATGACCAATTTACGCTGTCTTAGATGCTTTTGAGCGTTAACTGTTCTGTGTTGTAACTCGTTTACTTAGATGACTAAGCTTCATTGCTTAAGCCTTGAACAGATAAACGCTCAAATAGCACAAAATTTAATCCTGAAAGATAAACAGCCCCTAATATATAAAATCTGTATAAATTCAGCATCTTACTTTGAAACGTTTTTATTCTGGCTAATATTCTTGAATAGTCTAAAAAATGATTAACCGTTTCAAATGCTTAATAAGTCTATAGTTAAGGTAGATTCGCGAAGAAACTGGCTTACTAAAAGTAATGCGACTTAACGTGTGAAAAGGTGAAGTGACATGATACCAAGATCCTCAATGATGAATTCTGCAACTAAAGATTTGACCGAGGTTTTTGCGCCTAGTTTTTCAGATGAATTAAAATTTTCATTTGAACTCATCAAAAGAAATTTTTCTGTTACAGAACGAGAAATATTTGACAAGTTATTCGAATCAAATAATTTTCAACAGCTTAAGTTGAGTGAGCAAGTGTCAACGTTCATAAATGAAGTTAAAAAATTACCGTTGGAACAACAAGAGAAATTCAAGTATCAACTTAATAATGGTGATAAAAATACGTGGAAGCTTATGATTTCCTACGAAGGAATGAAGGCGTGTTGGTGTGAATTAGAAGTGAGTGATCAAGATGAAGAAAGGGAATACATACAAATAAAACTATTTGCTGAACAAATAGCATCAACATTAAATCAACTGTGCGCTGATACTTCTGCTCAAACCTTATTCAGTGAGAGAGAGCTTCAACAGCTTGTGTGTAGCATGATTGAGAATGATGCAAATTTTCCTTTGAGCAAACTAGCCGATAGAAAAACAATGCTTATCTTGTCAGAAGTGGGTGTGTTTGACACAAACCTAGCTGCAATCTGCTCAGAATATGTAAGTGAACAAAATAAACACATGTCACAAATAGAGCTCGAAAGACAGAAAAAATATGCAGGGAAAGTGAGAGAAAAGCAAAACTTATTAAATGAGTACGATGATGTCTTTATGGATGAAGTCTCTGTTCATAGTATGAGCCGATCTCGAACAAGCACGATGAACTCATCTAATACATCGAATAGCACCGGATCGGGGGAGAGCCAAAAGTCTCCTCAAGATCATAATAATGAATCAATTGAGTCACCGTCTTTGGTAAGAAACCCTGTTGGTGAGACTGAAGTGCCAAGGGGGTGGGAAGACTACGCTGAAAATAGGGAGTTAACAAATCTAACACTCGCGGAAATGGATGCTCAGACACTAAAAAGCCAAGTACAAAGAGCATTAGTTGCAGTCAACGACTATAAGACATTTGAAGCATTAACCATACAACAAATAGTAAAGGACAATAAGCATATAAGAAAAGGTGAGTTGTTGAGCGCTCTAGATAATCATACTTTTTGTTCAGATGCCTTAGTTGATATAACAAGCGGCGGAGCTGAGTCTGCAGAAAAGGAATATTGGAAACATGGATTTTTTTTACGAAAGAGCAGTAAATCTAGGAGTATGAGGAATTCTGATGATTTATTTAAAGTAACATTTGTGAGGCTTGAAAATAGCGTTGATGAAATGAGTTTATTTGTAAGGAATGAAATGCTGTTTTTAAAACGGAACTTTGATGAGACAAGTAGCGATTTTTTTCAAATTGTTGACCGTGCAAGTGCCAAATCTGAAAGCATAGATTCAATCAATCAAAATGATGCTGTGAACAACAAAGCGACGCGACAAGAAAGTGTTTCTCATGACGCAAGACAGAAAGCAGAAAGAAAAAAAGTGACTTTAGAAAATATTCATAGCAAGAGAAAATTATTACTTGAGAACAAGAGTAAAATAGAAGCCGAACTTGGAAGAAAGGGAAAAACAGAAAAAATACAGCTAGAATCCATTGAGAATGAATTAGCAATGTTAACCGTTATTGAAGAACGATTAATGAAAAGTTCAGAAGATCTTTCTTCGAAAAAGACAGATATTGCCCCTCGAGACGAAAGAGCTCAGCTACAACAATGGGCGAAAGGACAACAAAATAAGAATGGGGAAAGAAATCTCGTTGCTGATTTTCAAGTGCTCAAAGTTAACGCTAGATCGCTAAGGGGTTTTATCCAAACTTTTTATCATCGACAATTGTCAGACATGGTGACAAGCCTTGCCAATAAAAGCTCTCTATTGTTGAAAAAACATCTGCAACACTCTGAGATTCAAACAGAACTACGACAGGTAAGTGTAGGTAATACGAATTTGTATCAAATATGCTTAAATTGTTTGCTCTTAGCCTAAATTATTAATCCACTCACTCATCACTACGTGGGTTTTTATCCTCACAATATCGTCTTGCGCATCGATTAACTCGCGAATTTGATGCAAGCGTTTCATCGATGCGGCTTTTACATAGACTAACAAATCCATCTCTCCTGAAATACCACGGCAAGTAATGACTTCAGGAATGGCGTGAAACACGTGCATCACTTCAGAGCATCGAGCGCATTGGTGCTGAATTTCAAAATAAGCCGAAACGCCTTCTTTTTGAGATTCACTGAGCAGCACTTGATAACCGCGGATGATCCCCGATGACTCTAGTTTTTTAATCCGATCTGAAACCGCACTGCGAGATAAGCTGACTTGCTCAGCAATAAAAGAAACCCTTTGACGTGCATTTTTTCTGAGCAAGTTAATGATTGCTTGGTCGAATTTATCCATGACTAATAATGTTAAATTGGCTTACGTGTATAAATAACAGACATTTTGCAGGAATAATATAACAATCCCGACATATTGTCGGTGAATGAGCCGAATTTGTCGGCAAGCAGTAGCAGAATGTTCATGCAATACCCTCTATAATTCAGCTTTCTAAATTAGATTAAAAGAGTATCAATAATTAATGAACGCAACAATTGGTCGTTGGCAAGGCGCTGGATTAATGGCAACCACCCTATTAGGAACCGGAGTCTTTATTTTACCGCAGATTACGGTTGAGGTCGCAGGCTTTGGAGCACTGTTTGCTTGGGCGGCACTCACAATATGCATTATTCCTGTGACTTTGGTGTTTGGTAAGTTGTCGAGTATTTTTCCTCATGCGGCTGGGCCGGCGTATTTTGTAGAAAAAGCGTTTGGACGCACTATGGGACGAACAATCGGGCTGATATTTCTGCTCGTGGTGCCTTTAGGCGCACCCGCTGCAATTCTGATGACCTTTCAGTTTGTTGATGCATTATTTTCAGTCTCAGGATGGGCGAAACTGGGGCTGGAATTACTGGTTATTGTTGGGCTGTATTTTTTTGGTAAGCAAGGGCTGCAAGTGTCAGCTAAAGTCCAATTCGCGTTAACGCTCACAGTGATAAGTATCGTTGTTTTATTGTTTGGTTCAAGTACAGTCAATAGTGAACAGTTTGTCAGTTTAAGCCATCACGACGATGCGCAACTGTCACTAATCTTGGTTGCCTCAGGTATCGCATTTTGGAGTTTTCTTGGTGTGGAAGCCATGACTCACTTGGCAGACGACTTTAAACAGCCTGAAAAAGACATGCTGCCCGCAATGATGATTGGTGTTGCCTTGGTCGGTATTATTTACGTCGCTTGCACCTTACTCTTGTTGTTAGTTCCGACTGATCATTCTGTTGCAATGATAGGTATTTTTGATCAGCTTCTCGGGGGATATGGCGCACAAGTCATAGGTATTTTGGGGATCAGCAGTGGTTTGGCGACGGTCAACGTTTATTCAGCCAGCGCCGCGCGATTAACCCGTAGTTTTAGTCAAGAGCAAATTCTGCCGCGATACTTTGATAAGGTGAATGAACGTGGCGTCCCTGAGCGTGCTCTTACTGTAATTCTCATTGTTATGGCCGTTGTATTATTTTTAAGCTTTGTTACGGAGCAGCAGTTAGAGCATTTAATCTCTTGGACCAATGGTGTATTTGTGATTATTTATATGATGGCGATGCTATCAGCCATCAAGCTCTTAAATTGTAAATATTTGCCTTGGATCATATTAGGTTGTGGATTTTGCTTGGGAATGGCGATTGCCTTGGGCGCTAATATGACATATGCCATGTTGATGACAGCAGCAGCTGCACCAGTATTGTGGTGGCAAAAACATTATTTACGTAAGAAACAAGTGAGCGTTGAACAGCAAGGTTAATACCAATTACAGTAATTAGGATCTGTTGATCTTTCAGGATTAAATTTTGTGCTATTTGAGCATTTATCTGTTCAAGGCGTGAGCAGTGATGCTTAGCCATCTAAGTGAGCTGGTCACAACACAGAACAGTGAATGCTCAAAAGCATCGAAAAAAGAGAGAGCGTAAATTGGTCGCTCTTTCTAAATAAAAGGTGCTGCGTTATCGTTTTCTTATTTGGAAACGAAGTAACGATAGTTTTGTATGTCGATAATAACCAAACCTCAAAAAACCTGCCTTGCATAAAATAACCAATTTATCGCTGCAAAAACAATCACGAAAGATCAACAGACCCTAATCTCTCACCCAGCAAGAGATGTTGTGGGATTTGTCTCAACGTATACGCAGCCAAGCGAATACATGGCCATAAACCTAGAAACATCAGTTGACTGCGTTCTCAAGCGTAGAAAAAATGGCTGATATTAAGACGTAGCTTGCAGCAAGTAGTTATTCTACTTGCAAAAGTTACAACGCAGATAGCAGCCATTTTAGCAAGCTTGTGAGCGTAGAGCATTTCACTCATTGGGTGAAAAACATGATAATAAAATCATCCAATTGCTCAAACAGTTACTCATATACTCAGCGTTCAACTGATGTTTTTAGGATAAACCAGAGACAGCAACGTTATTATTTATAATAAGTCCATCAGGTTGAAACGTAGCTGACGGGATAATTACCAGTTCATCCCGAAATCTGACGGGCATGCATAATGGGTAACCGCTATGGCATGAAGCCCCGTGAAAAAGGTTGAGATGCAATGTAGACCGCAGCATCAAGCGAATTCAGTTAAGCGTTGTAAATCAAAAATGAAGATGGGAAGTCTCTCCTAGTTGATGACCCCTGACACAAACAGAGAAGCAACAGATAAATGCATCTGTTTGATCTTCCGGCGTAATATGAAGTGGCATGTATTGAAGGAAATAAAGTGAACGTGGGAGAGCCTGAATGTTGGAAGGTAGTGACTTCCACTATCCGAATATAAGGTAAACCGAAATTTCAGATAGGGCACTCAGGCAGTCGGATGAGCCTATAGCACCGTTAACCGTGAAGACAACATAACTTCACATCAGGGAAGGGGCTCAGTGTTACACCCGTTTTTAACCTAAACGTTCATGATAGGCGTAGATGTCATGAGCGTTTACTTTAATTTCGATTTTTCTATCACACTACACCATGAAAATTCTTTCTGTTTTATTCTAACTATTAGCAGAGCTTAAATCGTGGTCGCATTTTTTTTAGTTTTCATAACTGAACCTAAACTGATCTGGATATGGTTGCTCGTACCCTCGGCTATTTCAGCTTTTACGCATTGAATGAACGGTAAAATGACCAGTTCTTGTTAGAGTTCTTGGCAATCCAATCTATCCACTAGGCTCTGCTACTCACTTTAATTCAGTGGAGTAGTATTTTATGGAGCCTATTGTAAAAAGTTGTGCAGGATTAGATGTCCACAAGATGATGGTCATGGTCACTATCCGCAAGGAGACAGAGCAGGGAATTGAAGAAATCACCCAATCCTTTGGTACTTTAAAAAAAGAACGCTTGAAATTATGCCATTTTCTCAAACAGCATCATATTGAGCTAGCTGTAATGGAAAGTACAGGTGTTTACTGGAAAAGCATCTACCTTTCACTTGTTATTACTGGCATAAAAACGCAGGTCGTTAATGCAAGACATGTCAAGAATGTTCCCGGTCGAAAGACAGATGTCATTAACAGTCAATGGCTCGCTTCACTCGGTCACTATGGACTCGTTCGGTCAAGTTTCGTTCCAGCGCCACAGCAGGAGCAACTCAGATTACTGACTCGCAGAAGAGACAAACAAAAAAAGGAATTGAGTAATGAGAAAAATCGATTACATAAAACCTTAGATGATGCTGGTATTCGTCTGGGCGGGTTTATTAGCGACATTAACGGGAAATCAGGGCAAATACTCGTGAACGGTCTGATTGAGGGAAAGCCATTGTGTGACTTGATAAAAATGGTCGACCCAAGACTGAAAGCCGATAGAAGTGAACTTATGGCGAGTATAGACGAAACTCTTACTCCGTCACACCTTTATATCTTGCGTAATATCAAAAGTCACATTGAGTTTCTAGAGAAGCAGCTTGCTGAGCTAGAAACCTTAATTATTGAAACGATAAAACCGTGGAATGAGGCTCTGGAACTTTTGCAAACGATACCGGGCACTAGTGTTATCAGTGCAGCTTGTCTTATTGGTGAAATCGGTGACGACATGAGTTGCTTCGATGGAATGAAGGGTATCAGCTCATGGGCAGGTTTATGTCCGGGAAATAATGAAAGTGCAGGAAAAAGAAAAAGTGGGCGAATGCGTAAAGGAAACAAAATGGTCAAAACACTCTTGTGTGAAGTAGCTAATGCTGCCGTTAAGACGAAAAGCCAATTCAAAGGCAAGTACCAAGGTTTGGTCATCCGTCGAGGACACAAGAGAAGTATCATTGCTATCGCCCACAAACTTTTACGTATTATCTACACAGTATTAAGCCGAAGGAAAGCCTATTTTGACCCAGATATTAACTACGAGGAGTTAATGGTCAGGAGAAATAGTCCCCGATGGCTTCAAATGATGATTAAATACAATATGGTATAAACAGTTAAGCAAAAAGCTTAACAGACAGCCAGACTTATTTTTATCCCTTCAATAATTGCGGGGAGGACTATGTTGCGTCTAATACTATTAATTTTCACGGTAACATCAGTTGAACGCTGAGTATACGAGTAACTGTTTGAGCAATAAGATGATTTTAACCTTATACCAATTACAGTAATTAATCTCTCACTCAGCAAGAGCTAAAGGGTTTCAGTGCAAGGCACAAGCTCGAAGTACTATATTCCCTACGGCCGCCATACAAAACTGGCGTTCAACGCACTTAGTGCTTTTGTCGGGATAATTCAAGTGCTTGTAACGCAGTAATGGAATCCTTTAGCCTTGCCCTTCGGGAGCTTGTATGTGCTCACTTTGGTTTATAAAGAATACTTCTCAAAATTGTCTTGACGTAGCAATGTAATAACGACAGCTTTGTATGCCGGTAACAACTATGCCTTCATCAATTTCGATTGCACTTTGAGCACATACATAGCTCTGAGTTGAGCATTTAATTACTGTTAATTACTGTAATTGGTATTAGCTTTCAATCTTATTGCTCGCGGTAAACTGGATACTTCAGATACTGATCATCATAATAAGCACTACGTTGGTAAAACCAACGTAAGCGAGCTTTAGCATCACTAGCAAAAACCTCATCTTTTAAGGCAGCATCAAATTCAGCTTGCAGTGAAGGATTATCTTGCAACATCTTTTGTGCTAATGGCTCTACGGCGTAATCTTCAATGTATTCAGTACGGGTAAATATTGGATTAAAGAATCCCCACTGTAGAAAGGAGTCTGTCGATTGTGGCTCAAGCAATAAAATCGCTAAATCTCCCAGCGGTTGATCCGTTTCAATTTTAACCGTGCCTGTCGGTAGAGTGAGCTCTAGAGGTGATAAACTACTTTGAACGGATACACGCTGGTGGCCTTCATAAGATTGTTTGTCGAAGGTTGGATCACTAAATTGGTATTGTTGCACAATTTTACGGGTCGGCTTTTGCAATTGTGTCATGCGAATACCATGAATTGAAAGACGCTCAATGACTTCAGTCCATTGTGGCAATAAGTAATAAGCACTTGGGCGGTTAATTTTCAGTTTAGCTTTGGTGCGACCAACGACAGGCAACTGTTGATACAGCTTAGGTTCACCACTCCAGCGTACTACAGAGTTACCACTGATTGGGCTTTGCTCGGTGGAATAACCAATGCCTTTAAAATCCCACCCTTGTGGTTGCTGTTCGGCTTCCCATGTCAGTGTCACTCGATCATTAAAAGCAAATTTGTCTTTCGATATCGCCATTTTAAGCAATGTACCATGCTGACTTAAGGTTTTTAGAGTCTGCTCTAACAAGACATACGTGCCGAGCACTCGCTGTTTATAAGGCTTCAGGCTGTGATTTTCAATCAGTATGGTAGGCAAATGTCGTGCATCGCCATAGCCGTTTGAAAACCGCGGCGAGGCATTCCAAAGCGTTAGGCCTTTGGTTAAATCAGTATTGTCGATGGCAAAAACTAGTGGTCCTGGAATATGGCCTGCGGCGGTGAGGGCGGTCTCAATTTGTGGACGATACTTATTTTCGAGCCATTGATAACTGTTAGGACTTAATCCGTTCGAGAGATTATAACCAAAGGTAACATCATATTGGTAATCGATGCCGTCGGTGACATGAACGTCGATGTACAGTTGCGGATCCCATGTGTTGATGGCGCTGAGCATTAACTGCATTTCAGCGGTATCCGCTTTGGCGTAATCACGGTTTAAATTGAGATTATTGGCATTGGTACGCCAGCCCATGTCAACAGGACCTCGTTGATTGACACGATTGTATTTTCCGTGGCGTTCATGACCATCGACATTAAAAATTGGCACAAACAAGAGATTGACGTCATCGAGTAACGAGCGTTTTTCTCCAAGTACTATATCGCGCAGTAACATCATGCCAGCATCTTTACCGTCAATCTCACCAGCATGGATGCCTGCTTGAACAAGTATGCTGGGTTTATGGTTTTGTTTTAACTCATTAGGGGTTTTAGCGCCTTTACTTGAGGCGACAAACATCCAAATGTCACGCCCTTGTGGACTTTTCCCTAGACTGACTTTATGGATGAGGTTTGATTGTGCAACGAGTTTGTCGAGCCAAACAAAGGTATCGTGATAATTTGGGCTATTGATATAGTTGGACTGTTCAAAGGGCGTCGACCAAGGTGCGTTTTTGTCCAGTAATAATGATTCACTTGCTCCATGCCATTGGATCTGTGGCGGTAAGATAGTGTCATTAACAAAGGTGTCGTTAATCCGTGGGCTGGACATTTCCTTTTTTGAAATATCGCCTTCACTGGGCGCATTTACTGCAAAGGTTGAAAAAGAAGCCAAACACAGCACTGGTAGCAAGGAGGATAAATTGAGCACACGCATGACTTGGTCCCGTAAGTCGATAGAAAAACACAAATATCCTTACTTATCGTTTGCTTGAGTGCAACAAGAATCTTGAAAAACAGTACATTTATGCAGAAACACTGAGTTTTGTTATAATCCGAGCTCTTTATGAATGATATGGCTTAACTTCCTTTGACTCCACGTTTAACACGCCAGCAGTGTCAATATTGCCACTTTCCTCAGACTCATTGCTTATGTGGCATAGTGAATAAAATAACCAGTCGCGATCAATTGGTGGTGTTGCAACATCCCAGTGAAGTTAAACACGGCAAAAACAGCGTGAGATTATTGCCATTAGCCTTAGATTTTGTAAGAGTGGCAGTCGGTGAATGCGCCGATGATTTTGTCGATATTCGCCAATGGCTATCTCAGCAAAATAAACCAGTTTATTTATTGTATCCATCAGAGACCAGTATCGATGTGGGTACAGCCAAACAATCAACGGCCTCGATTTTAATTGTGCTGGACGGTACATGGCGGAAAGTGCATAAAATGCTGCAACTGAATCCTTGGCTGTATGAACTACCTCAATTGCATATCTCGCCAGATAAACCGAGCCAATACCGTATTCGAAAAGCCAAGCGTAGTGACAGTTTATCGAGTTTGGAGGCAGCGGCTTATGGTTTACAAGCTTTAGAGCCTGAGTTAAATATCGAGCCGTTATTCACTCTGTTTGATGCTATGATAACTCAACAAATCAATGCGATGCCGCCAGATGTACGGCGTCGTTACGAACCAGAAAGTTAAACAAAGGATGCAATCATGAAGTGGACAAAGGAACTGTCACAGGGTGTTTTAGTCGCACTGTTAACTCTTATCATTAATGTGATCCCACAAGCCATGGCCAATGAGCAAGGCAATAAAAAAAAGCTGAAGTGGGTGCCTAAAACCGAACGGGCTCAAGCTGAAAAAAAAGTCTCAGAACACACCAAAACTGAAATGCTGCAGGCCGAAAAAGCCAAACAAGCTGCAGAGCAAACTCCAATCCGGGAGCAAAAAGTGTTGGCGGCGCAACAAAAAAGTGATTGGGAACAACAGCAACAAACCAAATCTCAGCAGCAGTTTGCTGAACGTCAAAGCCGTGAGCAACAACAATTGATAAAAGCGCAACAAGCGGCAAAGAAAAATAAAAAGATAGAGTAAAATGAGTAATCAAGTTTGCGTGTTATGTCACCAAGAGTTGTTAACCTTTTATGCTAAAGACAAAAAACGCTCCTATCATCAATGCCAATTGTGCAAATTGGTGCAAGTTGAATCTGAGTATCATTTAAGTGCTGAAGATGAAAAAGCCGAATACGATAAACACGATAATGATGTGGCTGATGCTGGTTACCAAAAGTTTCTTTCTCGTTGCTTAGATCCGGTGCTGGAGCGAGTCAGCCCTGATAGTTCGGGATTAGATTTCGGCTGCGGAGAAGGCAAAGTATTAAGCCAAATGGCAGCAAGCCGCGGCGTTCACGTCGCAAATTATGATTTGTATTACGTCAATGAACTGAAGGCTCTTAGCCGACAATATGAATTCATTACCCTCACAGAGGTCATTGAGCACATTTATGATGTGAACCAATTATTGATCCAACTGAAATCCCTGCTTAAACCCAATGGCCTACTGGCAATCATGACCAAGCGGGTTAAAGATAAACAGGCTTTTGCTCAGTGGCATTATAAAAATGATATGACCCACATTTGCTTTTATTCGATTGAAACCTTTGAATGGATAGCCAATCAGTTTGGCTGGCAACTGGAAGTGATTTCAGATGATGTGGTGATATTGACCGTGAAGTGTGTTTGATGAGTTTGTCCTGAAGTTTTAAAAACCTAAATTTGCCTTAAGCAAAAAGGAAATTGCATTCAGCTCTAGTTTAGGTTGTGCTTGTTAGCGTGGGGAACACATGCTTTGTTTCCATATGGTGACAATATGAAGCGCTATATAAAAATGTCATTTCTTATCCTTATCTTTAGTGTGTTAACTTTATGTTTTTTAAAAATGGCAGCGGCTAATACTCAGACAGAATTGTCTTCGGCGAAAATCATTCAGCAAACATCGCCTTTCAGCTTGAGTCAACTCACTCAACGATCACCGGAATTTTTGCGTTATCAACAGAAAACACTCAATAGGGTACTTGCGTCAGAGGAAAATCCAAAAATTGTCGCAAGATGTGGTTTAGATAAAACGACGATGAAGGTCGTTTCAATTAAAGATTATGATGACTTAAAAACTCAGCTTGCGCTTTATAATACCTACAAAGGAAATTTGATTTTATTGCTGCCTGAAGCCAATTACACTATAGATACTATGTTCATTAAGGCTAAAGATGGAAACATTAGATTGTGCGGTGTTTCTGATCTGCTTGATGATGTAAATAGTGATGAGCAATCGGTTATATCTGGCGATATGAATAGCCAAAAAAATAAATATTTGGGACTGGGGATTTCTGCAACTAATTTTGTAAAAAAAGATGGCTCTGTGGCAGTCTTTAACCCAGTAAATTTTGATAACAATAGTGTGGATGATGTTTACGATAAAACGCAAATTATTGTAAAAAACGATATTCAGTTAGTCGATAACGCTTCGGTGTCTTTTATTGGTTTAGATATAAGGGTTCAAGGTGGTGATGCCGATAGCAATATAGGGTCACTCCAAGCCGTACGCTCGGGTACGATTGATATTATCGAGTCGGCATTAAGTCAAGGAGAAAGAAGTCAATCAAACTATACCTTGATTTTTTACCAAAATAGCAAACTTAGTATCTATAGGTCGGTGCTGATGTCAGCTAATAGTTATCGGTTAATTGAGTCACATACGCCTTATTCGACAGTGATTTATCAGTCTCAGCTTATTCATGTTTGGAACTCTGATTATCCCAAAAAAACCTTTTACGATCCTCTCGCTTTTGCCTTGTGTAGTTATAACACTTTTTGTATCGAAGCCGTAAACGAGCCTGTAAATATAATGCTTTATCAAAATGTCATTTTGGCGCTAGGAGGGTTTCCTGAAAACAGTTATACATCAGCAATTATTAACAATATGGCTGGAAGCTTAATCTTATATGGAAACTACTATGGGGAAAATATTTGGTTACCGCTCAATGTTGGTCCGATTACTGAATACGATAGAGTAGTGGATTTAATAAGCCTAACAGCCAATTTATGGAATAAAGCAGGCTTGACCAGCAAAAGTGTGCCCTGCATAGTGCCAAAAAATGCGACTGGTGAAATTAAATTTTATAACAGAGATAAAAGTTATACAGGGATCTGTAAGGCAGAGCATTAGTCCCTTCAACGCTACAGATTGTTGGTTTGAATGAATTTAACCAAAAAATTAACAAATACAACAAAAAAAGGTAACGTACATAAAAACTACAACAGGATAGTGTCTTATGTATTTCCCTTCTAAACCTTTACTTATTGTCACCGCACTCTTAGCACAGTCTGCAACCTTCATTGCAGCGCCGAGTTTTGCTAATCAAGCCAAATCGCTTACTGAAATGATTGAGCCAAAAGTGATCGCATTACGGCGGCAGTTACATCAGCATCCAGAACTCTCTAATCGCGAATTTGAAACCAGTAAGCTGGTGGCTTCTGAATTGAAAAAACTGGGTTTAGAAGTACAAACGGGTATCGCTCACACTGGCGTTGTCGCGATACTGAAAGGTGGAAAACCGGGGCCATTCATCGGCTTACGGGCTGATATGGATGCATTGCCGGTAACTGAGCAGTTGGATTTGCCTTTTGCATCTAAAGCGATAGCCAAATATAGAGGAAAAGACGTTGGTGTGATGCATGCCTGCGGTCACGATACTCATGTGGCCATGTTGCTAGGTGTTGCGTCCAATTTAAGTAAAATAAAAGAGCAGCTTGCTGGTGACGTGATGTTTATCTTCCAGCCCGCTGAAGAGGGCGCGCCAGCGGGTGAAGAAGGCGGCGCGGAGCTGATGTTAAAGCAAGGACTATTTAGCAAGCGTAAACCTGATCGTGTATTTGGCATGCACGTTACTTCTAGTATGCACAGTGGCACCATTGCCCTGCGCAGTGGCCCAGCGATGGCCAGTGAAGATTCATTTACCATCAAAGTTGAAGGCAAACAAACCCACGGTTCAAGACCTTGGCAAGGTGTTGATCCAATTGTTGCGTCAGCCCAAGTCATTAATGCGGTACAAACTATCATTAGCCGCCAAGTCGATGTGACTAAAGCGCCTGCAGTAGTCAGTTTTGGTGCCATTAACGGCGGCATTCGGTCAAACATTATTCCAGATGAAGTAGAGTTGATTGGTACTATCCGTACCTTCGACCAAGACATGCGTGCTGACATAAAAAAACGTTTAGCTGAAATTGCATCGAATGCGGCGCAGATTGTTGGAGCCTCCGCAACGACCGAAATCGATCATGGCTACCCGGTCACCGTAAATAATCATGAATTAGTCACTGAGATGCGTCCTGTTATTCGTAGCGTTGTCGGAGACACTAACCTTATTGAGCCGAGCTTAATCACGGGTGCAGAAGACTTCTCTTACTATGCGCTTGAAACGCCCGGCCTGTTTTTCTTTTTAGGCGTTACACCGTTAGAGCAAGACCTATCGACTGTTGCTAGCAATCACTCGCCGAAATTTTATGTGGATGAATCGGCATTAAAAGTGGGCGTAGAAGCCATGACTAAAGTCGCTATGGTTAATTTGGGTATGAAAGATTGAAATCAATTACAGTAATTAATCTCTCACTCAGCAAGAGCTAAAGGGTTTCAGTGCAAGGCACAAGCTCGAAGTACTATATTCCCTACGGCCGCAATACAAAACTGGCGTTCAACGCACTTAGTGCTTTTGTCGAGATAATTCAATTGCTTGTAACGCAGTTATGGAATCCTTTAGCCTTGCCCTTCGGGAGCTTGTATGTGCTCACTTTGGTTTATAAAGAATGCTTCTCAAAATTGTCTTGACGTAGCAATGTAATAACGACAGCTTTGTATGTCGGTAACAACTATGTCTTCATCAATTTCGATTGCACTTTGAGCACATACATAGCTCTGAGTTGAGCATTTAATTACTGTAACTGGTATAACTGCATTGCTAACAAATTTTACAAATTTCTTTACAAATAAAAATGCCAACTCTGGCTTGAGTTGGCTTATTCTATTGGCGAAATTAAAAAATTAAATTAAGGAAACACGATGAAGCGCACGTTAAGTGCTCTGAGTCTTTCATTGGGGTTGATGTTTGCTGCGACAGCAGCACAAGCCACAACGGCGGAAGACGTAAAGAGCTTCACTTTAGACAATGGTATGAAGGTGATGGTACTGGAAGATCACTCCATTCCGAATGCCAATATGTATTTATTCTGGAAAGTCGGATCACGTAATGAAGTACCCGGTATTACCGGCATTTCACATTTCTTTGAACACATGATGTTTAATGGCTCCAATAAATACGGTCCAAAAATGTTTGATCGCACCATGGAAGCCGCTGGTGGTGCGAATAATGCCTACACAACAGAAGATCTCACCGTGTACACAGATTGGTTCCCAGCCAATGCGCTTGAAACCATGTTTGATCTTGAAGCCGACCGCATCGCCAATTTAGACATTAATCCGCAAATGGTTGAAAGTGAGCGTAACGTAGTTGCCTCAGAGCGAACTACTGGACTTGAAAACTCAAATTGGCGCGCATTATCAGGACCACTAAAAGGTGTGGCTTTTCAAGCGCATCCGTATTCATGGTCAGTGATCGGGCATGAGTCTGACATTCATGCGTGGACGTTAGACGATTTAGTGAAATATCATAAAACTTATTACGCACCGAACAATGCCGTAGTGGTGATCGCTGGTGACGTGCAGTTTGATAATGTTAAAAAGCTGTCTGAGCAGTACTTTGGTGCGATACCAGCACAAACGCCGCCAGCAAAGGTTCGTACCGTTGAGCCTGAACAAAAAGGTGAGCGACGCTTGTTTGTCGAGAAAGCATCTGTTAGCACACCAAACGTAATGATTGGTTATCATACTCCGGCAGCTAAATCTGATGATTACTATGCATTAGATGTTTTGTCTTCAATTTTGAGTGAAGGTAATAGTTCTCGCTTGTACCAAGGTTTAGTCGATAAGCAAATTGCTTTAGCCGCACAAACGTACATGCCGACATCATTCGATCCGAACTTGTTTTACGTGTTCGGTATTGCTAGTCCAAAAGTATCGGCTGAAACAGTAGAAAAAGCCTTGATTGAGCAAATTGATCTTATCGCTGAAAAAGGCGTGACTCAGCATGAATTGGATAAAGTGAAAAACATCAAATTAATGAATTTTTACCGAACACTTGAGACGATTAATGGTAAAGCAAATACGATTGGAACCTATGAATTGTATTTTGGCAGTTATAAAAAATTGTTTAATGCTCCTGAGCTGTATAACAAAGTCACTCCTGCGGATATTCAGCGTGTGGCAAAAACCTATTTGAAAAAGTCGAACCGTACCGTAGGTGTGCTAGCGGCGAAAGAGGAGATGGATAAATGAAATTATCGCCTTTAAGCAAACAAATTAAGTCATGTTGGTTAGTCGCATTAGTGCTCGGGTCTAGTGTGGCGTTATCAGCTTGTAATTCAACGCCTGCACCGAAAATTGCTGAAGTTGCGGCGGTTGATACCGGCAGCTTTAGCCTGCCACAGTACGAGCAATACCAGCTAGCGAATGGTTTAACCGTGTATTTAATGCCACAAAAAGAAGTGCCATTGATCACTATTGATGCTGTGGTACGAGCAGGCAGTGTTAACGATATTCTTGGCGGCGAAGCGCGTCTCACCGCTAAAAGCCTGATGTTGGGTGCTGGTGGCAAAACCAAAGCTGAAATTGAGCAAGCTGTTGATTTTCTCGGCGCAAGTCTTGGAAGTAGTGCAGGTAAAGAAGGCAGCTACTTAAGCAGTGATTTTATGGCAAAAGATCTTGATGTGATGTTGCCTATCATCAGTTCAGTATTGACCTCACCTGATTTTGATAGCAAAGAATTTACTAAGCTCAAAGAGCGGGAAATTGCTGGGCTATCACAAGCCAAAGAAAGTCCACGTTCCGTGATTGGTCGTTATTTTGATAAGCTGATATTTGCTGATCATGCCTATGGTAAGCCAAGTTCAGGCAATCGTGATGGTTTGAAAAAACAAGACATTAGCCGGTTAAAGCGTTTTTACCAAAGCTATTATCAACCACAAAACACCGCCATTACGGTGGTCGGTGATTTTGATAAAGCGGCAATGAAAGCCAAGTTAAAACAGGCATTTGGTCAGTGGGAAATGCTGTCACAAGTCAGCCAACCTAATTTAGCGGTGGACTTACCTGAGTTAGACCGTAATCGTGTGTTACTGGTAAACAAAGGAGATGCCATTGAAACCACGTTTTTAATTGGTGGCAAAGGTGTGGCATATGATAATGCTGATCTTGTGGGACTCACCGTGGTTAATACCATTTTGGGTGGGCGTTTTACCTCGTGGTTGAATGATGAATTACGAGTGAATGCTGGGTTAACTTATGGAGCACGTTCAGCATTCATTCCTTACTCAAAGGCCGGCGTATTCCGGATTAGCACATTCACAAAAAGTGATACCACTGAAGCCGCCATTGATTTAGCGCTTGAAACCTACAGTCGTTTGTGGGAGCAAGGTGTTGATCAAGCGACGCTTGATTCAGCTAAAGCTTACGTGAAAGGGCAGTTCCCACCAAAATATGAAACTAATGGACAGTTGGCGGGCTTATTAACCAATATGTACCTTTATGGATTCGACGACAGTTACATTAATGACTTTCAAGCTAAAGTTGATGGCTTGACCATTGCTGAAACCAAGCGTTTGGTGAGTAAATACTTCCCACAAGACAATCTGCAATATGTCTTGATCGGAAATGCAGACAATATCGGCACGGTTGCAGCCAAATACGGCACCGTAACTCAGGTAGACATTAAAGACATTGGGTTTGATGTGAAGTAATTGCTATAACATTCACTGTGAATTAATAAAAGGGCTTTGGCCCTTTTTTGTTTGGCCAGCGAAGCTGGCAAACCCGACAGGCAGAAAGAAGCCTGTAT
This sequence comes from Parashewanella spongiae, assembly GCF_004358345.1. NCBI lineage: Bacteria > Pseudomonadati > Pseudomonadota > Gammaproteobacteria > Alteromonadales > Shewanellaceae > Parashewanella > Parashewanella spongiae. The sequence goes on from NZ_CP037952.1 coordinate 93,181, forward strand.
CACCCAGACTGAGGGGAAGATAATCCGAATGGCAAGGGCGTTGTTGGCTAACGGCAAGGTCTGAAGGAAGCCATAGGAAGTGAGAGGTACACAGCGAAAGCGAACCTGATTCGGCATAATAGAAAGGTAAGCGTGCGAAATAGCGCAACGCCATATACTCAGTCAGCTCTATTGTGTGCTTGAGGGTGGGATTTCTAACAGGGAGCGAGTGCAGTAACTGGGGAAGCCTGACACCTTATCTGGGATAGTCCAGAAGCTTTTATACAAGAGGAAACTCAAGGTAGAAGTTGGTGCGAGGTGGCCGATGAGCCCGTAGTAGTGAGTAAAATCCAGCCGATGAAAGCCAGTAATGGTGTGGAGGGCAAAACTGGATTGGCCAATGACGTAGTTTATTGGCGGCATCAACAGCCAAAAGCCTTGATGTTGGCGAAGGGGTGAAGCTTAATTTAAGTTTGCGATGGACAGGATTTTTTTTCACAGATACAGAAAATCACAAAAAGATGAGTGAGGCATTTCCGACTGGAGGCATTAGGAATAATGACTCTGGAGACCGAAGCCGTATACGGGAGTAATTCAGTCATATCAAAGTAAATTGCCAAGGGCTAGAAGGCCTTGAGGCTGAGTGAAATACACCAACTGATGAAAACAAGACACTGAACCCAAACAACGCACACAGAGAGCTCAATGGAATGGCTCCTCTGTGCGGTGGATAATTTTCGGTTATACATTTATAGAATGCCTTAAAGCTGAATCATTTTGTATTTATCTATTTAGTGCGTTATTTCTTGCATGTTAATTCACTCACTTATTGAGTAATGTGATGGCGACAGTGCGCACACCTGCTGAGCATGAATCAATATATAGATTCATGCTCACAAGTCTCCAAGAATACCCTAGCGAAGCCGTATTATATCTGAACTTTGAGGTTTCAAAGTTTGATGGTGATGAATACTTACAAGAGTGTTATCAAAGACTAAGCAAAACCAATAGACAAAAGCTGTATGATTTTTTCAACAATAAATCATCGTCGACTCGCTCTAACTCTCGCACACGAGAGGCTCATTATTGTAAGAAGCCAAGTAACGCTTGCCGATGTTTGGCAACTGAGCCCCGCTCCATTACTCCAAAACCGAGCACTCAATATACCAAGAAAATACAGCAACCACCTTCCTCCCCTGATCCCTTTTTTACTCAGACCAGTGAGCTTATTCACTCTTGGAAACTTAAACAGAAAAGCAAAAATCAACTGGGTATTGAGTTAAATGCATTAATTGGTGGTTGCACTAAACTTTCGCAGCTTATTGAAATCATTCACACCCTAAAAAACGACAAACGGGTAATGGAAACATCATGGAACATAAGGTTAATCCATAAATTGTTACACAAAGCGGCTGAGTTTTCTGACAGCCATTCATCTAATTTCGACGGCATTTTTAGCGACATAACACGATTTAAATCGTCCTATGAAGCGAAAACATGCATATTATTACTGAAATTAATTAAGTTAAATTTAAATTTTTCAGATGCCAAAGGATTAGTGCTAGGCAATACAGCTGATGCCGGCTTAATGCAACAATGGGGCATCAAGCCTAATGTTGCCATTTACAATGCCTTTATCACGGTATGCGCTAAAACTGACCAGTTTTATAGTGCTTGGCAACTGGTGCGTGGTGATAAACCCGTGATGGCACCTCATTTGATATTAAAAGCTAATCAAATCACCTGCATGAATCTGCTCACTGCTTGCGCTGAAGCTGGACGTTATGCAGAAGCCAAATCATTGGTGTTGGGCGATTCAGCTACAGACAGTTTAATGCAACAATGGGGCATCAAGCCTGATGTTGCCATTTACAATGCTTTTATCACGGTATGCGCTAAAACGGGCCAATTTGATAGTGCTTGGCAACTAGTGTGTGGTGATAAGCCCGCGATGGCATCTCATATGTCATTAAAGGCCAATAAAATTACCTGCATGAATTTGCTGACGGCCTGCGCTGAAACGGGGCGTTATGTAGAAGCCAAATCATTGGTATTGGGCGATACAGATACAGCCAGCTTAACGCTACAATGGGGCATCGGGCCTAATGTTGCCATTTACAATGCCTTTATCACTGTATGCGCTAAAACGGGCCAGTTTGATAGTGCTTGGCAACTGGTGTGTGGTGACAAACCCGTGATGGCACCTCATCTACCACTAAAAGCCAATCTAATCACCTGCATGAATTTGCTGACGGCCTGCGTTGAAGCGGGGCGTTATGCAGAAGCCAAATCATTGGTGTTGGACGATGGCGATACGGCTACAGCGACAGTCAGCTTAATGCAGCAGTGGTGCATCAAACCTGATGTTGCCATTTACAATGCCTTTATCACGGTATGCGCTAAAACGGGCCAGTTTGATAGTGCTTGGCAACTGGTATGTGGCGATAAGCCCGTGATGGCACCTCATCTACCACTAAAAGCCAATCTAATCACCTGCATGAATTTGCTGACGACCTGTGCTGAAACAGGGCGTTATGCAGAAGCCAAATCATTGGTGTTGGGCGATGGCGATACAAATAGAGCCAGCTTAATACAACAATGGGACATTAAGCCTGATGTTGCCATTTACAATGCCTTTATCACGGTATGTGCTAAAACTGGCCAGTTTGATAGTGCTTGGGAACTGGTGTGTGGTGACGAGCCTGTGATGGCACCTCATCTACCACTAAAGGCAGATTCAATCACCTGCCTGAATTTGCTGACGGCCTGCGCTGAAGCGGGGCGTTATGCAGAAGCCAAATCATTGGTGTTGGGCGATGGCGATACAGCTACAGCTACAGCCAGCTTAATGAAACAATGGGACATCAAGCCTGATGTTGCCATTTACAATGCCTTTATTAAAGTATGTATTAAGGCAAAGGAATTAGACACTGGAATATGGTATTTAGAAAAAATAATGAACAAATGTAACATGAGTACTTTTTCACAAATACATGCTCAACTTGCGCCGCTTGAAAAAGATAATTTCGCAAGCATGATTGATAAAGGGATAATAGAAGGGATATATAAAAAAAATGTTGGCTTAATGAATCATTGTATAGATTTGCATATGGATAAAATCTTCGAAGGACATTCAGGCGATGGTACACATATTCGAGGTGTTCCATTAGCTTTCGCAAAACTATTATTTTGTTACCACAAACAAAACAATGAACCCAAAATAACATCGATCATAACTGGATACCATGGCAATAATACGTTAAAAAATGGAATGATAGGTTTTCTCAAAGATGAATTTGGACTTGAGTTTACCGAGAGTAAACTCAACTCAGGAATGATAGTATTGAGCGAGTCTACCCATTAACTTGATATTAAAGAGCACACTTTTTAGTATGAGCGTATCATAAAATGAACATCATAGAACAACGACAATATTATAATGTTAACTGCATTTTTGTTTTAATGTACTAGGGTCTGTTGATCTTTCAGGATTAAATTTTGTGCTATTTGAGCATTTATCTGTTCAAGGCGTGAGCCGTGATGCTTAGCCATCTAAGTGAGCTGGTCACAACACAGAACAGTGAATGCTCACAAGCATCGAAAAAAGAGAGAGCGTAAATTGGTCGCACTTTCTCAATAAAAGGTGCTGCGTTATCGTTTTCTTATTTGGAAACGAAGTAACGACAGTTTTGTATGTCGATAATAACCCAACCTCACAAACACTGCCTTGCATAAAATAACCAATTTATCGCTGCAAAAACAATCACGAAAGATCAACAGCCCCTAAATGGTTTTGGGGCAAAAGTGCGTTTGTCAGCATAAAATCAACGGCAATTAAGTATGTCTTTATTGCCCAGTATGATTCTTTAGCTGCTCACTACATCTATAACATAGTAAATTTGTACGAATGGTAATACTTCGTTTCAAGCTTTCGCTGGAGTGACGGAAAAGTTCGCTGAACTTTGTAGGTAAAAAGGAATCTTTATTGATTTCGTTACTCAGAGCTCAGGTTATTTAAATTGATGTCGCCTGTAGAATTATGCAACACTGTTTATACACTGTTTTGGTGCGATATAAGTGTTGCGTTATCAATGGATAATCATTATTTGAAATGAAACCCGATAATATTCTCGAAAATCTGGTAACGGCTGTCATTGTGGTCGATAAATCACTAGCTGTTCAATACGCTAACCCGGCCGCGACTCAGTTGCTGAATGTCAGTCAGCGCAAATTAGCTGGATCAATGTTATTAGCTCATGTTAGGGAGTTAGGGGTTGAAAACAGTGCATTGTTAAGCTCGGCACAAACCAACCAAAGTCTGTCCATCAATAGTACAAAATTAATTACCCATGACGGTGTCATCCATACGGTTGATATCATGATGACGTCTTTAGATCCTGTTGATCAGTTAAGTTTGCTAGAACTTAGACAAGTGGATCAACAAAATCAAATTTATCAGCAGTCGAACCAAGAGGCTCAACAACAGGCGGCTCAATTTCTTGTGCGTAACCTTGCCCACGAAATTAAAAATCCACTTGGTGGATTAAGGGGAGCGGCGCAGTTATTATCTCGAGAGTTACAAGATCAAGATGCGCAAGAGTTCACTACCATGATTATCGAGCAGGCCGACCGAATGGGGAGCCTCGTTGATCGCTTGTTAGGCCCGCAAATGCCGACCCAGCACCACTTTCATAATTTGCATCAAGTTATCGAGCAAGTGGTTCAGCTGGTCAGCATTAACTTACATGAGCACATTAGTATTCAGCGAGATTACGATCCATCCATGCCCGATGTAAAAATGGATACTGATCAAGTGCAACAAGCCGTACTTAATATTGTTCAAAATGCAATACAAGCCCTAGAGGAAAATGGAGGGGTAATTAGGCTTCGCACCCGAACTCGTCATCAAATGACGATAGGTAGTACACGGCATAAACTGGTGAGTGAGTTGGCGATCATTGATGATGGACCAGGTGTACCGACTGAATTAATGGAAACATTGTTTTATCCAATGGTGACTGGCAGAACGGACGGCACAGGGCTAGGTTTATCTATTGCGCACAATATAGCGCGCTTACATGGTGGCCGAATTGACTGCCAATCACGGCCGAGCCTAACCATTTTTACGCTATTTTTACCGATACTTTTACCCTAACTAACATGAAATGAGAGTGGTTGACATGAGCGAGCAAGTTTGGATTTTAGATGATGACAATGCCATTCGTTGGGTGATCGAAAAGTCATTAACGTCGGTTAATATTAGCAATAGCAGTTTTGTGTCTGCGGAGTCTTTATGGCACGCCCTTGTGTATTCCAAGCCACAAATCATTATTTCAGACATCAGAATGCCTGGTACCGATGGTTTAAGTTTGCTGGAGCGATTACAACAGAATCACCCAGATATCCCGGTCATCATAATCACGGCTCACTCCGACCTAGATAGTGCTGTGAATGCATACCAAGCGGGTGCTTTTGAGTATTTATCTAAACCGTTTGATATTGATGAACTCACCGCTCTCGCCGAACGAGCACTCAGTCATGCCAATGAAAGTCGTTCAAGTAAACAGATTAAAAGCCCATTGAATGTGCCTGAAATTATTGGGGAAGCGGCGTCGATGCAAGACGTGTTTCGCTCCATAGGACGCTTATCACGATCATCCATGAGTGTACTGATAAATGGTCAATCAGGTACCGGTAAAGAATTAGTCGCCAAAGCCCTACATAAACACAGCCCAAGACACGCCGCACCTTTTATTGCCATCAATGTGGCAGCTATTCCTAATGAGTTAATTGAAGCCGAGCTGTTTGGCCATGAAAAAGGCGCATTTACAGGGGCCAATAGTGGACGCATAGGGCGTTTCGAACAAGCCAATGGCGGTACCCTATTTTTAGATGAAATCGGTGATATGCCACTCGATGTGCAAACCAGATTATTAAGAGTGTTGGCAGAAGGGCACTTTTATCGAGTCGGTGGGCATGAGCCCGTTGAAGTAGATGTTCGCATTGTGGCGGCCACTCATCAAAATTTACAAGATTTAGTGGCGAGAGGAGACTTTAGAGATGATTTGTTTCACCGACTCAATGTGATCCGTATTCAGTTGCCATCATTGGCTGAACGACAAGAAGATATTCCTAAATTAGCACAGCACTTCATGCAATTAGCCGCCAAAGAAATCAATGAAGAACCGAAAACATTAACGGCTGAATGCTTAGAAACGATGAAGGCCTTTGCTTGGCCGGGTAATGTTAGGCAGTTAGAGAATACCTGTCGTTGGCTTACGGTGATGGCTTCAGGACAAGAAGTGCTCAGTGACGATTTGCCTGAGGATATTTTAACCCCTCAGGCAACGACACAGGTTAATACCATGATGTCGTGGCAAGAGGCGTTGGCGGCCTGGGTTGATGTGCAGCTTGAGAATGAACAATCTGAGTTGCTCCATGAAGTACAACTGCAAACTGAACAAATATTATTTAGTCGAGCGCTCAAACACACCAGAGGTCATAAACAAGAAGCGGCCAAGTTACTTGGATGTGGCCGCAATACTTTGACGCGAAAAATAAAAGAATTATCTATTTAATACCAATTACAGTAATTCATCTCTCACTCAGCAAGAGCTAAAGGGGTTCAGTGCAAGGCGCAAGCTCGAAGTACTATATTCCCTACGGCCGCCATACAAAGCTGGCGTTCAACGCACTTCGTGCTTTTGTCAGGATAATTCAAGTGCGTGTAACGCAGTAATGGAACCCTTTAGCCATGCCCTTCGGGAGCTTGTATGTGCTCAAATTACTTCTCAAAATTGTCTTGACGTAGCAATGTAATAACGACAGCTTTGTATGTCGGTAACAACTATGTCTTCATCAATTTCGATTGCACTTTTAGCACATACATAGCTCTGAGTTGAGCATTTAATTACTGTATTTGGTATAACCTGACCTTGGATTAAATTTAAACTTATTGTCTATAAAACAATTTAATTATAGATTTTATTATCCCGAGCTTAGGTTATTTAGGACGCCGCTGAAACATCCGTATCGTGATGATGCCAATGAGCTAGCCGCGGTTGCTTCATTACGATGATCAACACTAATGGGGCAATGCAGCAAACCAGTGCGATAGCGTTGGGCGCTGACAGGCTGGTTTGCTGCACAAGGCCACTGATCAAGGCGGCACCACTCATTTGAATACAGCCTAACAAAGCGGTTGCCGTACCCGCGCGGTGACCAAATGCTGCAAGTGCCATGCTGGTCGCAGGCCCAAGCAGTAAAGCAAAGCCGATACAAAGCAGCATCATAGGTAACATGAAGGCAAAAGAGGGGGGCAGTACTTGAATTATTGTTGGATTTTGGAACAATAAGATCAGAATTGCTGTTGCTACAAATAAAGAGAAAGCAGTCATCACGGTGTGGCGGTTACCTAACTTTTTACAAATACTAGGAGCAATAAAACAGGCCAAAATATTGATGAATGCATTAAGTGCAAATAACCCACTGAAATACAGCTCAGAGACACCTAAATGGTCAATTAACCAAACCGGTGAGTATGACACGTAACATAAAATGGCCGCCATGGCGGTCATACAACTGAACGAGTAAAATAAAAAGTGTGGTTCGGTTAATATCGGCAAATAGCGTGACCAGTGATACAGTTTACCGTCAGATACCGTATGTTCAGGCTTGGTTTCGTTAAAACGTAAACTTATGATGGTCATCACTACCACAGCGAAAAGGCTCATAAATATAAAGTTAGAGCGCCAACCAAATTGTAATGCCAGCATGCCACCTAAACTTGGAGCAAGCGCTGGGATCACACAGATAGCACCATTTAAATAGCTGTACAGTTTTGCAGTTTCATTTGGGGCAAAACAATCTCTTACGGCGCTGAATGCGACTATCGAGGTTGCACAAGCGGCTAAACCTTGCAGAACACGAGCGAGAAGTAACAGCTCGAAATCGTTGGCTGTCGCGGCTAAAAGGCTACTGAAGCCATAGAGCAAGACACCAAACAAGGCGACGGGACGGCGGCCGAATTTATCGGCTAATGGACCAATTAAAATTTGTCCTATGCCCATAGAAAATAAAAATAACACTAACGTCGATTGTATCTGGCTATTAGAAATACTGAATTCCAACGCCATGGCTGGCATAGAAGGTAGATAAATATCAATCGCTAATGGACTGAGTAATACCAACATCATAAGTACAGGTAGCGAAGCTTTTGGCATTAACATTCTCAACTTGAAGAACGCAAAGAGGGTGTCTCAACGTTAATGGTTATAAAACGGAGGCAATTTTAGCGGAAAATAAGCGCTGTGAATATCTTTATATCAATACAGGGTGTGTGGAAATGGTTATTAACAAGTTCAGTGAGTTACTCGAAAAAATACAATCGTGCAGGCATTGCGAAGATCACTTGCCTTGCCCGCCAAAACCCGTGCTGCAAGTCCACCCTGATGCCAAAATATTAATTGCTGGACAAGCGCCTGGTCGGAAGGTGCAAGAGTCCTGTATCCCATTTGATGATGCCAGCGGGGATAAATTAAGGCGCTGGCTAGGCGTGGATAAAAAGCAATTTTATAATGAAAAGCAGTTTGCTATCGTCCCTATGGGTTTTTGCTTTCCTGGTACTAGCAAACAAGGGGATCTTCCACCTAGACCCGAGTGTGCAGCGCAGTGGCGACAGGCTTTATTAGCACAACTGCCCAATATTCAGCTGACACTGGTTATAGGTCAGTATGCACAGCAATATCATTTTGGTGGTAAAAAAATGTCGGTCACAGACAGGGTGAAACAATGGAAAGATTACACCCCTAGCCGACTGGCTTTACCTCACCCTAGTCCCAGAAATATCCGTTGGTTTCAGAGTAACCCTTGGTTTGATGAACAAGTCATTCCGTATTTACAATTACAGGTTCAAAGGCTATTAAACTTAGGGGGCTAGCGATTTAGAAAGTACCAATCTTTGTCATACCAGCGAAGGCTGGTATCCATTGGTTTTAGCAAAGGCACTAGACTCCAGCCTCCAGCCTGCGCTGGAGTGACGAGAACTCATCGGTATACTTTCTTCCGCAACTTTCCTTATGAATACTTGATGAATGAGCAATCGGTGAATATATGATCCCATTAGAAACCGTTAATAAAATTATATTACTTGCTAAAGACGCGCTCCCTGAGCGCTTAACGTTAGATATTTTATGTGTTGAAGGCGTATTAAAAAGTTACCTAGTTCAGTTAGAAAAAGGAAAATTAAAAAGTATAACGACAGAAGTTGTTGCCGAAGCCAGTGCTCAATTTTTTAATGAGCATAGTGAGCAAAAGGTTCGTAAGATGCTGGACAATTATGTCAGTCAGATTTTGATGTATCGAGTTAGACAAAATAATATTGTGGATGCTCCTAAAGGTTCCAACCTTGAGTTTGAAGTCAGCACGTGTAGTGGTGCAACGTCTACTGAAACAACCAAGGATTATGCTTTCCATACATCAAATAAAATATGGCTCGCAAAAGCAAGGTTGCGAGTTTCAGAGTCAAATCCACCCCTTACCCTGCTTTTAGATCTTGATGAAACGGTTATTTTCTATGGAAGTGCGCATCGCCGTTTTAATAAAGCTTTTAAACTGTTATCGGAGGAACACAGAGGTGGAACAGTCTATTTTGATCCAAAAGCGATGGAGAATTTACTGGCTTTTCAGAGCAATGGTCATGAAATTATGATTATTACCCAAGGTGGATATCTATACAGTGATATTAAGATGTTGTTTGCAACCCAAGGTATTTTTATCGAAGATGATGCGTACTACAATAAGGTAGATATAGGCTCTAAACATGGAGATAAAAAATACTATATTGATAGGCATGAGTTTAATCATGAAACACTATTAATTGATGATAAAATGCACAATGAGCCAACCTATACTCACTTTTTGCTAAGTGGACCCACGATCCCATTCCCTTCTTTGACTTGAAGGCTTCTGTATTATACCAATTACAGTAATTAACTTCCAACTCAGCAAGAGCTAAAGGATTTCAGTACAAGGCGCAAGTTTGAAGTACTATATACCCTAACGGCCGCCATACAAAACTGGCGTTTAACGCACTTCGTGCTTTTGTCAGGATAATTCAAAAACTTGTAACCTAGTAATGGAATCCTTTAGCCTTGCCCTTCGGGAGCTTGTATGTTTTCAAATTACTACGCAAAATTGTCTCAACGTAGCAATGTAATAACGACAGTTTTGTATGTCGGTAATAACTATGTCTTCATCAATTTCAGTTGTACTTTGAACACATACATAGCTCTGAGCTGGGAATTTAATTATTGTTATTGGTATTATTTCGTTTACTTATTAATACGAATTTAGTTACAAATTTCTTTATCTATCTATATTATGGCTAATTTGTTTATATTCAGCTTGTTACTGATTTAAAATTTCACGGTGTGAGGAAAAAACTAGCCACATAAACCTCAACAACTGTATATTAAGTAACAAAATTTGTAGATAGTGATAAGGAAATTTCATGGGGCAAGAAACTTCAAAGATCCTCGTTGTTGACGATGACATGCGTTTGCGTTCATTGCTGGAGCGATATCTCCTTGAGCAAGGGTTCCATGTGCGCAGTGCCGCTAATGCAGAGCAAATGAATCGGTTACTTGAACGTGAGAATTTTCACTTGTTAGTATTGGATTTAATGCTGCCGGGTGAAGACGGTTTGTCGATTTGTAAGCGTTTACGCCAGAAAAAAAATCAAATCCCCATCATAATGCTCACAGCCAAAGGCGATGAGGTTGACAGGATCATTGGTCTTGAATTAGGTGCCGATGATTATCTGGCAAAACCTTTTAATCCGCGCGAACTATTAGCGAGAATCAATGCGGTGATGAGAAGACAAACCGCTGAAGTACCTGGCGCACCATCCCAACAAGAAGAATCCATTCGTTTTGGTGATTTCGCTTTAGATTTAGCTACGAGAGTCATGCATCACGGTGATGAAGCAATAAGCCTAACCAGTGGTGAATTTGCTGTCCTCAAAGTGCTTGTGACTCACCCTCGTGAGCCGTTATCTCGTGATAAATTGATGAACTTTGCCCGTGGTCGAGATTATTCAGCATTAGAGCGCTCGATTGATGTGCAAGTGTCGCGTTTAAGGCGCTTGATAGAGCAAGATCCTGCCAACCCACGGTATATTCAAACTGTTTGGGGGTTAGGGTATGTGTTTGTCCCTGATGGTCAATAACAAAGTAATGACCATAAAAAGGCTGCGATAAGAATAAAAATGACCACAAATAAATGGCGGCGATTGCTGCCTCGCAGTGCATTCAGTCAAACGGTTTTTCTTATTGGCAGTTTATTACTGATTAATCAGTTGGTGTCTTATTGGACAGTCGCAGTATATTTTATTCGTCCGAGCTATGAGCAGATGAACCAATTGATTGCACGGCAAGTTAACTTATTGTTTGTTGATGAAATTGAAATTGGCCGCCAACATTTAACCTTAGTCGATGCGCTTAATGCCAAAGTTAAAGACGACGGTATGCAAGTGTATAGCCAGAAACAAGCACGAGATGCAGGGGTGGATAAAGCGACTTACTATGGTTTTTGGTCATCACAAATGTCTGAGTATTTAAAAGGGCAAGCCGAAGTTCGAGTGATGCAATCCACACACTTACAAATTTGGGTCCGCCCACCTCAGGCGCCTTCTTTATGGATTAAAGTTACTCTAAACAGTGGGATTAATGAAGATGAGCTGTCACCGCTAACCTTATACCTTTTAGTAATAGGTGCATTGAGCGTGTTAGGGGGATGGACATTTGCTCGTAAGCAAAACCGGCCGTTGAAACGCCTACAACAAGCGGCTATTTCTGTGTCGCGTGGTAACTTTCCAAAACCTTTGCCTCTAGACGGTTCTAGTGAATTGATTGAAGTGACTAACGCGTTTAATCGAATGGCTTCAAGTATGAAGCAATTAGAACAAGATCGCGCTCTACTCATGGCTGGTATTTCCCATGATCTTCGTACGCCGCTTACTAGAATCCGTTTAGCGTCAGAAATGATGGTAGAAGAAGATAAATACTTAAAAGATGGTATTGTCAATGACATTGAAGATATGGACGCCATCATTAATCAATTCATTGCCTACATCAGACAAGATCAAGAATCGCAGTTAGTACCCACACAAATTAATCAATTAATCCAAGACGTCGCCGATGCCGAAATCAATCGCGGTATAGAGATTGAACTTGATCTGCAAGATTGCCCTGAAGCACTCATGAAATCGGTTTCAATAAAACGAGTGTTGAGCAATCTTGTTGAAAACGCCAGTCGCTATGGCAATGGTTGGGTGAAGATCCAGTCACAAACGTCAGAAGCTAACATCAGCTTTGTAGTTGAAGACAATGGCCCAGGGATTGATGAAAACAATATCGAAACTTTATTTCAACCATTTACTCAAGGTGATAGTGCGAGAGGGAGCATTGGATCAGGTCTTGGGCTGGCTATCATTAAACGAATTGTTGAGCATCACCTCGGAGAAGTAAAATTGACGAATAGGACTGAAGGTGGTCTACGTGCCCAAGTGTGGCTACCCATTGAATAAATTTAAAATTGGATCAAGCCGCGAGCGATAGCGGCTTTATAAATTGAAGTTGAAATTACAGCACAGCAAGCATAGTTTCAGCGTTACTCACTTCAAACGCTTTTGGCGCTTCTACATTGAGCGTTGTGACAACACCATTTTCGATCAACATGGCGTAACGCTGCGAGCGAACTCCACCAAAACTGCCGGTTTCCATTTCCAGTCCAAGCGCTTTCGTAAATGAAGCATCGCCATCCGCCAGCATCATAATGTGCTCAGCGTTTTGGCTGTCACCCCATGCCTTCATAACAAACGCATCATTAACAGAAACACAGGCGATAAAATCAACGCCTTTGGCTTGAAACTCATCAGCAAGAGTAATATAACCGGGCAAATGAGCCGCTGAGCATGTTGGAGTGAAAGCTCCCGGTAACGCGAATAGAATCACTTTTTTATTCGCGAAAAGCTCTGTAACCGTATGTTCTTTCATGCCATCAGCGATTAATTGAGCCAGTGTGGCATTGGGCAGTTTTGAACCTTGTGAAATCATAAAAACCTCAGAGAGTATTACATGGCTGCTTTAACATAAATATCAAAGCGATTCTTTTTAGTACTGATCACCGTGCTAGGTGGTTGCTGATTCAATGGCTCAGCATAGTCAGGGCGTTTTACGACCACGCGCTTTGTTGCTAAATCAAGTGCTGGTTGTAGTAACTCATCGGCGTCTTGGTCGCTACCTACGAGGGATTGAAATAGGCGCATTTCTTTTTTAATTAATGCCGACTTTTCACGATGAGGATACATGGGATCAAGATATACTACATCAGCATTCAATGAAAGCTGATGTAAGGTTGTCTGACTGCTGCCATAATTAAGGATCATTCTTTGCCGCATCCATTCACCAATCTCAGCATCAAGATAGCCTCGTCTTAACCCATCTTCAAGTAAAGCTGCAACAATGGGGTTACGTTCGATGAGTGTTACGCTGCAACCAAGGCTGGCCAGCACAAATGCATCACGACCAAGTCCCGCCGTTGCGTCAATGACTGTGGGGGTTTTGCCATTTTTAAGCCCTACCGCTTTGGCGATAGATTGGCCTTTACCACCACCGAACTTGCGTCTGTGGGCCACAGCTCCACTGGTAAAATCAACGCTGATAGCAGACAGCTTCGGTTCATCGCGTTTATAAAGGCACAATGTGTCATGTTGAAACTTAAGTTCAAAAAACGCATTTTCGTCAAAAACCAGTGCCCAGCGTTGGCATATTTCAGAAACTTTAGGGCAATGTTGATCATAAAAAATGATATTGGACACTATATGCTTGCTTAAAAAAGAAAGAAGGTGATGGCGGAGATTATACCCAGAAACCTACGAAAGTTGCTCTAGATTTTGATAAACATAGCTTGGTGACAGACTCGCAGGCATTTTAGGCTCAAAATAAGGCATAACGTGAATATTTACTACGAATGCGATAAGTGAGCTGGGGAAAATTGAAACCGAGAGATTCAATTCTGTGACGGCTTGGTTGTAGTGTCGGCAGATTGTCGAAAAACTACTGTGAATATCATAATACTTCTGTAGATGTGTATTAATGGGGGAGTCAGGCTCAGTATTGGGTTGATGCTTTGAGGCCATAAATGTTTGATTAATCTGATAGCTTAAACGCCCAGCCCGTTTAAGGTGAGATTTGACTTTTTGGTAATCATTTAATTTATAGGGTTTATTGAACTCTTGTTGAAGTTGCCCAAGTTGTTGATGATAAACTTTCTTTGTTTTCTCTGTTAATTCACTGAATGCGATGACTTGTTGTGCCAATAAGGTTTGTTGCTTCAGTGAATTATCCAGTTTGGCAATCAATTTCGTTGCCGTGTGTGATTTTTTCAATAACAGTTTTGAATAATGAATTATCCAAATCAGACAAGCGATAGCAATAATGGCGAAGAAAAGCATGTGAACCTAGTTTATAAGATCCTATGTTGATGTAAATCTAGGTGATAAAAGACAATTTTTCCAATTTAAATGTTCAGTATTAGGAAATGATTAAGCCTTGGTTCAGGATAAATAATTATAATGAACCTTACGCAAGATTAGGGCAACCAATTCGCTCGTGAATGCAGGACTCTCATTTGGAGTCCTTTTTTTTTGCTTGCGGCCAATTAAGAGTATGTGGGTGCCTCCATTCTTCAACTTGCTGCACAACCTTGTTGTGAGCAAATAAGACGCCGTTATCCCGTTGTAGGTTCGGTAAACAAGAGTAACTATATTCTTTACCCGCGAATTCAAACAACAAACAAAAAGCATGTAAATAGCAACGATCACTTGCCAGCTTGCCGTAAAGCGGATCTCCTAGTATTGGCACACCTAAACTTGCGAGTGCGACCCGTAACTGATGAGTTTTGCCTGTGTGAGGTTTTAATAAGTAAAGCCTTAGTCCCTCATTGAATGAATGACTGAAAAACTGTGTGATTGCCGGATTCTCTTTGGTTTTTAACAGCTTCATTTGTCCGCGACGTGACTTAGTCATATCACCAATGACCCAACCTTGTTTTTTTTTAGGCTTGCCTTGAGCTATGGCGAGGTAATATTTCTGTATCTGATGATGTTTAAATTTTTCCGCTAAAATATGAGCCGATTTTGATGATTTGGCGAGTAATAATAAACCAGATGTAGGGGTATCGAGACGGTGAACTGCAAATAATTTTTGCTGTTTGTCCTGTTCGACGGTGGCGACGAGCCCAGCTTCCCCGTGTTGGCTATGAAAATGAACTCCTGAAGATTTATTTATGACAATAAATTCATCGGTCTCGGCAATTAATTGGTATGGTTTTGCAGGCATATAAGCTTGATTAAGTGGTTATCAACTCAAAACTCAATAGTGACCATGAGCCCTGGACAGTTGTTTGATAAGTGAATGCTGGCATTGTGACGGGTAATGATGGCTTTTACCATAGATAAACCCAAACCTGTGCCTTGATGATGTCGGCTTGGATCTAGCCGAACTAATCTGTCGAAAACTTTTTCTTTGCAGTTATCTGGAATACCTGGGCCATTATCAATAATGTCAATGCGATTGTTGTTTTGACGAATTTCAATAATGGCATTTTCGCCTGAGTATTTAATGGCGTTATCAACAAGGTTAAAGAACGCTTGAAATAACAGATGCTTGTCGCCTTGGGTGGTAAAGTCCTGTCCGAGATTGAGGATCAAAGTTTGTTTATTAACCTCAGCCAAGGCTTCTGCCATATCTCGAAGATCATAACACATGTTATGCATGCTAAGGGGTTGACGCTCCAAGGTTTGTTGACCTTCTTCAATACGAGTTAATGACAGCATAGCATTGAAGGTGCTCAAGCAGTGATCTAACTCCTCTAGCAAATTTGCACAATGCTCTGGAAGATTTTCGGCTGGTTGATTTATCAGCTGCTCAATTCCAATGCGCAAATGAGAGAGTGGGGTGCGTAAATCATGTGCAATATTGTCTGTGATCCCTCTTATGGCAGTGAGGTTTTTTTCAAGAGTGTCGAGTACTTTGTTAAATTGATTAGCGAGAATGTCGAACTCATCGTTGCGCCAACTGACGGGGAGCCTTGTATCATAGTGGCCATGTTCAATTTGCTCACTTAGGCGATTATAGTGAACTAAACGTCTTAAAATCGCTTTGGAAAATAAATAACCGAGCGCTAAAGCGAAGACAATGGTTAGCATAACTGCGGTCGCAGATGCACTGACAAATTTATCGATTAAAGCAGCAAAATGATCCGTGCGGCTGGAAATCAACACCGGTCCATAACGGGTTTCGACTAGCCCACCAGTCAGGATATGTAATTTATCAGGTCCTGCGGTGAGTATTGGAAAGTCTTTGGTTTTCGGCAGGTAAGGCATGTCATCGGGCATAAAACTTAACGCCCCAATCACTTCATCGCCATTTTGCCACGCAACCAAGGCTGACTTTGAGTCAGCGGCTCTGATCTGCATTACAAAATTTCGCCGACTAACGGATTTTGCCAACAACTGATATCGTTGTACTTCAGCTTGCAGGTTTTGGGTTACTTGGTATCGTTGTTCAATGATAAGTTGTTGATATAAGGCAAACAACAAAGCACCTATTATCAAGGTCACTAGCACTGAAAACACGATAGTAATACGCCAAGCACTGCTTTGGTAAGGATTAATTCCTTTGGCGTAACCGATAACCTGCACCTCTCACTGTCTCAATCAATTCACCATGACCGAGCTCTTCAAACTTACGTCTAAGTTTGGCGATGTGTACATCAATGACATTTGTACGTGGGTCAAAGTGATAATCCCACACTGCTTCAAAAAGCAATGTACGGCTGATCACTTGATTGACATGCTCCATTAAGTATTTCAGAAGCTGAAACTCTTTAGGCTGCAACAAAATTTCATTACCATCTAAAGTGACATTTCGAGTTAATAATTCCATTTCCAACGCGCCCGCTCGAAGGTGGGTCTGCATCGGCTGTGTATGGCCACGCTGCATAAGCTTTTCACAGCGCACCAACAATTCTGAAAACGCAAAAGGTTTGGTCATGTAATCATCGCCACCTGCACGTAATCCTTTGACGCGTTCGTCAACATGACTCAGTGCTGATAACAGCATTACGGGAGTTTGATTGCCTGTGGCTCTCACAGCAGCCAGCAATTTTAATCCACCTAAGCTTGGTAACATACGATCAAGAATGATCAAATCATATTGATTGCTTGTTCCAAGTAATAATCCTTGATGACCGTCTGTTGCGGTTTCAATATTGTGACCCTGTTCGTTAAATCCTTTAACGATATAGTCCAGCGTCGTAGCATCATCTTCAACTAATAAGACTTTCATATGACTCCTTAGTACCACTTCAATAATGGTAATGGGCGCAGTTTTTCTACATCAAATGCTAATCGATATTGTCCATTATTATCGATAAGCTTTAATTCAAGATAGCTAATGCCCAAATCATGATCCAGTTCTGCGCGCAATAAATGTACAGAATTATTTTTAATTGCGAGTTCAACAAGCTCAGAAAAAGACAGATTGTTCTTAAAAATGAACTCAATAGCAGCTATTTTTGAACCTTGGTTGGGAGTGTATAAAGACACGTTTTGCTTGATAAGTTGGCCATCGAGCGCACGGTATTCTAGTTGAGTTATGGTGTTGGTCGTTGGATTGATAAGACTGAATAAATATCTGACATCATTTTCTTGAATGTCGATAGCAAAATTTGAAATTATGCCTGATTGGGTTTTTTCTACTATACGCATCGTTTCCATGGGATCTTGAAACGGACTGCCCGTTATTTGAGAAAGGGTCGTGGGTGTCGAAAACACAATACCACTATAAAGTAATAAGCTAAGCAGCCAGCGCATTAACTACTCCCCCCAGAATCAGATTATTGTTATCAAACAATGCTCATAGAAACAACAGGAGCCAGCTGTCATTGAGCATTACTATTTACACTTAAGATTTCGAGCTTAATCATACAGATTCCTATAGGCAGTCATACTCTTTGAATAGTCTCAGTCTAACTAAACAAGGTTTAAATCCCTATGTCGATAAGATTAAGCTTTGATCATCTTAATAAAAAGCTATTAAATTAGTTGGTTACTGTGTAATTAGTCATTCAAATTCAGTGATTAATCGAATTTCTGTTGCTGGAATGCTTACATAAATCGAAGATGATGATGCGGTAGAAGGAAGTTTACGGTTTATTTCTAGCCTTAACGCTGTAGGTGTTCCTGCGATGAAACCAAGGATCTGAGTGCGATTATGTAACTCGTAGCTAGAGATTAATTGCAGCTCAAAATGAGTGTGGTTGCTTTCTACTTCGTCAAGATGTCGATGAATATTGGCATCGTGAGGCAATAAACACATTACCGTATCACCAATAGTTCGAGGTAAAATATCGGCGGTACATACCGTGGAGCCAGCCAATGAAAACCAAGTTAATTGCTGGCTGACATTGTGATCCGTCACCGTAACCGGAAAGATATTATTGATACCTAACTGTCTCGCTACTGCAATTGATTTTGGAGATTGAAGCAGTTCACTGACTGTACCTTGCTGTACGGTTTTACCTGCATCAACAATGAGAATATTATCTGCCAGCAGCATGGCTTCCTGATGGTTGTGAGTAACCATGACAACGGGACAACGGATTTCAGACTTAAGTTTGAGCAACGCAATATGGAGCATTTCTCTGGTTTGGTTATCTACCGCAGAAAATGGTTCATCAAGCAGCAGTACCGAAGGTTCACGAGCGAGTGCTCGTGCTAATGCCACTCGCTGTCGCTGTCCACCAGATAATTGATTTGGGCGCTTATGTTTCTGTGGTAATAAGTCAACCAAGTGTAACCATTTGTTGGCTTGCCGTTGACGATCTGATTTAGGCAGATGTTTTAATCCAATAAGAATATTGTCAATTGTCGATAAATGCTCAAATAAACCAAAGTGTTGAGGCACATAACCAATATGCCGTTGTTGAGGGGAGAGATGAATCGCTGAATTGATATTGCTCCATTGCTTTCCTCCGACAGAAATTATTCCAGATACCGGTTTAATTAGTCCAGCTAAGGTTTTCAGTAATGTTGACTTCCCTGCACCTGAAGGCCCCAATACGGCAAGAATATCGCCAGCCTTGCAATGTAAGTCAGCGGTTAATGAAATTGGGGATTGAATGTTAATCGAGCAATGTAAACCATTATCTTCTGTCATGCTGCACGCCCATTTTTCTTGCGAAGTGACTACTGATCGCTAAGGTAGATACCGCAAAAATTAATAATACAAAGGACATTCGTCCAGCAGATTGAAAGTCAAAGGCTTGTACACTGTCGTATATGGCAATGGATAAGGTTTTGGTTTCGCCCTCAATATTTCCGCCAATCATTAAGACGACGCCAAACTCACCGAGAACGTGTGAAAAACACAGGACGATGGCCGTTACTATGCCCGGCCAAACGAGTGGGAGTTCCACTTTTAGTAAGCTTTCCCAGAAAGTTAACCCACAACAGGCGGAAGCATCACGAACATCCTCAGGGATGGATTCAAACGCACGTTGAATGGGTTGCAAGGCAAATGGGATATTGATCAGCAGCGAAGCCAGCACTAAACCTGAAAAATGAAACACTAATGGCTGCCCTGTTAGGCTTTGTAGTGTCTGTCCTAACCAGCTTTGCTGACCCAAACCGACCAATAAATAATAACCAATAACAGTCGGAGGAAGGATGAGGGGCGTCATCAATAGTGCTTCTAACCAATGTTTACCGGCGAAATTTCGAAAGGCGAGTACTCTGGCAGTAATGATGGCTAATGGGATCAGCAAAATTGTCGTCACCAGACTTAATTTGATGGACAATAATAACGCTTGCCAATCCATAGAGCTCCTTACATAAAATAATTTATCGATTTAATCTTGGCGAGGTAAATCAAAACCGTATTGAACAAAGATGTCTCGCGCCGTATCAGATTGTAAGTACTGAAAAAAGTGTTTCGCTGTGGCTCCAGCTGTTGAGGTCAACACCATAGACTGCAACAAAGGCTGATGTAACCCTTGGTCTATGATAGAAAACTCACCATGCTCGTGAAATGCTGGTGCTTTAACCAGTGAAAGAGCCACAATGCCACCTTGAGCTGAATTTGATAACGCAAATTGCGCGGCTTGGGCGACATTTTCACCATAAATTAATTTATTTTCAATTGGTTTCCACAATTGCTGCTGGATAAGTGCATCTTTAGCCCGTAGTCCGTAAGGCGCGTGAGCGGGGGTTGCGATGGCAAATCGAGCGATCTGGTTATTGGTTAATGCTTGTGAAAGCCCTTGTAATTTAGCGTCAAGAAGCAGGTTTGAGTCACGGGATTTAATGATGGCTAAGCGGCCAATGGCATAAACAACGAGGCGGCCTTGAGTTTTTTCGGCTTCCTCGAGCAAAAGAGGGTAATGACTGTCAGCACTGATGAATATTTCAAAAGGGGCACCATTCAGAATTTGTTGAGTTAATTGGCCAGATGAGCCATAACTTGGCCTTATGGTTAAGTGAGTCTCTTGAGTAAATTGCTGTGCAATGGCATGTAAAGCAAAACGAACGTTGGCGGCCGCAGCGATAGCTGGTGAATCTGCGGCGTAAGTCGGTATTGACAATAGGTTTAAGCCAAGCAATAAAGATAAAACTAAAGAACGTAATATAAAAAGCCATTGCATGTTATTGCCACTGCTCAGCCGTTTTGGTGTCACTGTCTCTGGCATCGACCCATTTTTCACCTTCTAGGGTAGATTCTAGTTTCCAAAAAGGCGCTTTTGTTTTTAAAAAATCTATGAGGAACTCACAAGCATTGAATGCTGCTTGCCGGTGCATACTGGTGACACCAATGAAGACAATCTGTTCACCTAGCGCCATAGTGCCAACACGGTGAATAATTGTGACATGATTGATCGGCCAGCGGTGACGTGAATCAGCCACTAAATCATTCAGTACTTTTTCGGTCATGCCTGGGTAGTGCTCTAAACTGAGATCCGTGACAACCGAGCCATCATTAAAATCGCGTACCTTGCCAATAAAGGTGACGACGGCGCCATCGGTCTGATCTTGGTTGAGCTTTTCATACTCGTCAGCAAGGCTGAAATCGTTTTGTTGTACGCGTACGGTCGTTGAGCAGCTTGTGTTTAGCATCGATTAACCACCGGTTACTGGAGGAAAAAAAGCGATTTCGTCGCCATCACTGATTACCATATCCCACGGACAAAGTTCTTGATTAATCGCGACTAACAATTTATCTGATGCCATCACCTTTGCCCATTTATCATTCTTTCTTGCAAGATGTTCGCGCAAAGTGTCGGCATTGTGTATCTCGGCCGATGGTTCAACGCTGAGTTTTGAGCATCCTAATAATTCTCGAACTTGAGCAAAAAAAAGTACGTTTATCATTGGCTCCCCTTGTTAGCATTTTCTTTTGCGATAAAGTGACCCGATTTACCGCCTTGTTTTTCTAATAATTTTACTTGGCTGATGATCATGTCTTTTTGTACCGCTTTACACATATCGTAAATGGTTAACGCCGCAACAGATGCAGCCGTAAGTGCTTCCATCTCAACACCCGTTTTACCAGTAAGCTTACACAGCGAAGTAATACGGACTCGATTGTGTTCAAGCTCTGGGATCAAGTCAACTTCAACTTTGGTTAACATTAATGGATGACATAAAGGGATCAAATCAGCGGTTTTTTTTGCGGCCATGATCCCAGCAATTCGCGCTGTAGCGAACACATCACCTTTATGATGTTCGCCAGATAAAATAAGCGCCAAAGTGTCAGCGGACATGTCAATACAGGATTCTGCCCGTGCTATTCGCTCGGTGATGGTCTTATCGCCAACATCAACCATGTGGGCTTCGCCCGCCGCATTTAAATGGGATAAAGGATGGTTCATTTATGGTTCTCAGTTCGTTGAGTCAGATGGCCGACAAAATTACACGGACGGTGGCGAGCATCAAGTTGCTCAGAAATTATTTTTTCCCAGCCTAGCTTACAAGCACCTGGTGAACCGGGTATACAAAAAATTGCAGTCTGATTGGCCAGTCCTGCGATGGCACGTGATTGCACGCTCGACGTACCGATATCTTCAAAGCTTAAATGGCGAAATAGCTCACCAAAGCCCTCCATATTGCGATCAAACAATGGTGCCACGGCGATAGGTGTGGAATCGTGCTGAGTAAAGCCGGTTCCACCATTGATGATGACAGCATGAATACTGTCATCGGCAATCCATTGAGATACCTGAGCTCTTATCTGATATCGGTTGTCATTTATGATCATGTGATCGGCCAATAAATGGCCTGCAGCCGTTAACGCATCAGCCAAATAGTGACCTGAAGTGTCTGACTCTAGGGTATGCCTATCAGATACTGTCATTACGGCAATCGTTAAAGGCATAAACTCTTTAGTGGTACATTTTGCCATTGTTGTTCTCGTTGTTTATTGTGTCTTAGCCACCAATAGAAGCTAAATGCTGAGTAACACCTGTGATGCCTTGATGCAATTCATGGGTGGATTTTTTCTGATGCAGCTGTTGATGTAAGCGTTCAATCAATTCGGCTTGCTGTGCGTCATGCTGTAACAAATCACGTAAATCAATGCCGGACTCGGTGAACAAACATAGATGCAGTTTACCCGTTGCTGAAACCCTAAGGCGATTACAAGTCGCACAAAAGTTTTTAGAGTAGGGCATGATTAACCCGAAACGGCCTTGATAGTCAGGGTGACAGAAATTTTGTGCGGGCCCATCGGTGGCACTTGGCATTTGCCTTAACCAGCCTTCAGCCATGAGTCGTGCTTTAATGGTCTCACCGCTTAAATGATGCTTTGAAAAATATTCGTGGCCGAGCCCAGTTTCCATTAACTCAATAAAACGTACATCGATTGGACGCTGTTTTAACCATTGGATAAATTTTGGTAAATCAGTGTCATTGAGATCTTTAAGTAGCACTGCATTAATTTTAATGCGTTCAAAACCCGCATCCAGCGCAGCGTCAATTCCACGCATGACTTCGTGAAATTTATTTTCACCAGTAATTTGCTGAAACTGCTTGGGATCAAGGCTATCCATAGAAACATTAATGCGTCTAAGTCCAGCATCAAACCAGCCTTTGGCGTTTTTTTCGAGGCGATATCCATTGGTTGTGGTTGCAATGGTATGAATACTACCAACATCTTTTACGGCATGAATGATATCGATAAAATCTTTTCGTAACGTAGGTTCTCCGCCAGTAATACGGATTTTTTGGGTACCTACTTTGGCAAAAGCTTGAATTAACCGTCTAATTTCATCGAGTGCCAAAAATTGCGGTTTACCGTTAGGGCGGTAACCGTCGGGGAGGCAATAACTGCATTTAAAATTACAAACATCAGTCACTGACAGCCGTAAGTAATTAAACTCACGACCAAAATCATCTACTAATTGAGACATGATCACCTTTCCAAGTGCGGGAGGTGAAATCATTTCTGATGTCACCCTGGTGGCCTTATTGCCACGGCCAGTTATCCCTATTTTTAGCTATCACATAGCTGACACGAAACGTAGGATAAAAGGCTCGGAGAACCGTCGAAAAAAGATTATAAATAAATCAGTACCGTGGTGATAGTCAAACCGTGCAAAAACTTGCGCTGGGTCAAGAGGGCGTTAAGTATTTGTGACATTACTCATTAAATTAATGGCTTCGAATTTTATTAATTTATCGTTTCTGTTTTGGGTGTTTACGGCTTTTGGGGTATTGTGGCTTTATGCACAATAAAACACTCGAGTTTGCTGGTTATGACTATCTTTTAAAGAGTACTTAATCAGTAACAAACGGGGACAGCAGACAAAAGGTGAGAAGATGGAACGCGAATCAATGGAATTCGATGTGATGATAGTAGGAGCGGGCCCCGCTGGTCTTGCTACTGCATGTCGGTTAATGCAAATTGCTCAAAAAACAGAACAAGAAATCACAGTTTGTGTGGTTGAAAAAGGTTCTGAAGTGGGTGCTCACATACTTTCTGGCGCAGTTTTTGAGCCTAAAGTGCTGGGTGAGTTGTTTGGTGACTGGAAAGAACGACAAGCGCCATTGAATACGGCAGTGACAGACGATGAAATTTATCTATTAAATTCATCCGATACTGGTCGCTTAATGCCAAACGCCTTTGTGCCTAAAACAATGCATAACGATGGTAATTACATTATTAGTGTCGGTAACTTAAGTCGTTGGTTGGCGGCCCAAGCTGAAGAGCTTGGTGTAGAAATATTCCCAGGTTTTGCCGCCAGTGAAATTTTATATCACGATGATAACAGCGTGAAAGGTATACTCATTGGCGATATGGGGCTGGATGTTGATGGTCAACAGAAAGACAGCTATATGCCGGGCATGGAATTACATGCTAAATACACAGTATTTTCTGAAGGATGCCGCGGTCATTTAGGCAAGCAGTTGATCAATCAATTCAAATTGGATAACGGTAAAACGCCCCAGCATTACGGCTTAGGGTTCAAAGAAATTTGGAAAGTGCCTGCAGAGCAGCATCAGCAAGGCAAAGTTGTGCATACTGGTGGTTGGCCGTTAACCGAAGGGGCATCGGGTGGTGGTTTCTTGTATCACATGGAAGACAACCAAGTGGTGGTTGGATTGATTGTTGATTTGAACTATCAAAACCCGCATTTAAGCCCATTTGATGAATTCCAACGTTATAAAACACATCCGGTGATCGCTAAATATTTACAAGGCGGTGAACGGATCAGCTATGGTGCCCGAGCGATAGCGAAGGGTGGTTTAAATTCATTACCTAAAATGAGCTTCCCCGGTGGTTTGCTGGTGGGGTGTGATGCAGGCACATTAAATTTTGCCAAAATTAAAGGCACTCACACGGCCATGAAAAGTGGCATGTTAGCGGCTGAAACCATTGCTGAAGCATTGATTGCTGGCGTGGAAGGCGGCAAAGACCTTGACTGTTTCCAAAAGCGATTTGAAGAAAGTTGGCTGTACCCAGAATTACGTAGTTCACGCAATTTTGGCCCCGCATTACATAAATTTGGTACCTTACTTGGTGGTGCGTTTAACTATATCGATCAAAATTGGTTTGGGGGGAACTTCCCCATTACTTTGCGTGATGAAAAGCCTGATTATGCCCAAATGGCAGAAACGTCAGCCTACAAAGTCATTGAATACCCAAAACCCGATGGCAAATTAACCTTCGATAAGTTGTCTTCAGTTTATTTGTCCAATACTTTTCATGAAGAAGATCAGCCTTGTCATTTACATCTTAAAGATAAAAATATTCCTATTCAGGTTAATTTAACCAAGTTTGATGAACCGGCTCAGCGTTATTGTCCTGCAGGTGTGTACGAAGTGGTTGAAGAGGCTGGCGAGAAGAAGTTTGTCATCAATGGTCAAAACTGTATTCACTGTAAAACCTGTGATATTAAAGATCCAAGCCAAAATATTACTTGGATCACTCCAGAGGGAGGTGGCGGCCCGAATTATCCGAATATGTAATTTGGGCTAATCTTGGTTCATTAAAACGCACGTAAAGTGCGTTTTTTTATGGTAAATAAAAATCCCTTGAAGCTATTTGAGGAATTGTAGATAGTAGCGGCCAACTAACCTCATAGTAAATCGAGTCGACAGAGCTTACCCATGACTAAAAACTACGTCAGCATAGGATTACAAAACCCAAAAACACCAGTAAATGTCAATGGCATCATGCGAGCCAGTGGTTGCTACCAAGTTGATGCTGTGTGGTATACCGGCAGACGCTATGAACTTGCTGCACGTTCAGGGGAGGCGCAGTATCAAGTGGATACCAAAAAGGCCGCACAGCGGATCCCACTGAATAAAGTAGAAACCTTACTGTCTGCTGTGCCTGAAGGAACAAAAATTGTCTGTGTCGATTTGGTAGAAGGCGCGATTCCTCTGCCAGAATTTGATCATCCAGAAAACGCTTTTTACGTGTTTGGACCCGAGGATGGCACAGTGGAGCAAGATCTCATTGATAAAGCTGACGCTGTCGTTTATGTCCCGACGGTTGGCTGCATGAACTTAGCGGCTTCGGTCAATGTGTTGCTTTACGACCGATTAGCCAAAAGTGTTCAAAAAGGACAGCAAGCTGATTTTATGGGTGATCAGCTGATCCGCCGCAGTCGAGATAATAATAATCGGATGAAAGTTAGGTAATTGGTATTAATACTATCTTCTATTGGTTAATTGTTTTAATCTAAATAAAAATGCTTCTTGGTTGTATTTAAGTTGGAAGTCGTTCTGCAATCTAGAGGTAATACCAATTACAGTAATTAAATGCTCAACTCAGAGCTATGTATGTGCTCAAAGTGCAATCGAAATTGATGAAGGCATAGTTGTTACCGATATACACAGCTGTCGTTATTACATTGCTACGTCAAGACAATTTTGAGAAGCATTCTTTATAACCAAAGTGAGCACTTACAAGCTCCCGAGGAGCAAGGCTAAAGGTTTCCATTACTGCGTTACAAGCACTTGAATTATCCCGACAAAAGCACGAAGTGCGTTGAACGCCAGCTTTGTATGGCGGCCGTAGGGAATATAGTACTTCGAGCTTGTGTCTTAAACCCTTTAGCTCTTGCTGAGTGAGAGATTAATTACTGTAATTGGTATAAGGCAAGTATTGGTATCACAAATGGATGAGTGAGAAATACATGACGGATAAAATAACAATAACCGTGCTTTATTACGATGCACCAATCAGTTTGACCATCAAAACCGAAGTATTGACCAACATTACTCAAACTAAAGATAAGCGAATTGTGTTACCACATGACTATAAAAAAGCAAAAGTGATAGTGGCAGTATTTGAAGGTGATTGCCAAATGCTCAACTTTTTGGGCGAACGAGCGATCCATTAACCTAGAAACATCTGTTGACTGCGTTCACTAGCGTAGAAAAAATGGCTGATAGTAAGACGTAGTTTGCAGCAAGTAGTTGTTCTACTTGCAAAAGTTACAACGCAGATAGCAGTCATTTTAGCAAGCTTGTGAGCGTAGAGCACTGGTGAAAAACATGATAATAAAATCATCGTATTGCTCAAACAGTTACTCGTATACTCAGCGTTCAATTGATGTTTTTAGGATTAACCATAAATAAATCTCAGAAAGGAGGTAGAAAGCTATCTCCTTTACCATCACATCAGCGAAGTCACTGGAATTAGCTGATTTCTTCGCCGACGAGTAATACTGGAGCTGCGTCCAGTTCTTCAGCATCCATCATGGAAGCGATTCGTTCTACGGCAAACAACAATTGGCTTTGTTCCCAACTTTCTAAATTCTGATAACGCTTTATAAAATGCTCTTGCAATGGTTTCGGTGAATTTGTGAGCAAAGCCTTACCTGCATCACTTAATGATAAATGCACTTTTCTTTTGTCTTGTTGACTGCGAGTGCGGATAACAATATTACGGCTTTCTAAGCGGTCAATAATCGTGGTGACAGTTGCAGGACTAAGATTGATGTCTTGTGCAATTTGTTTGGCTAAAGGTGCCGTTAATTTATTAATGGTCTGGATGACCAGTAATTGCGGAGCGGTGAGTCCTGATTGTTTATTTAAGCGACGAGAATGGATATCAATGGCACGTGTAACGCGGCGTAGTGATATCAATAGTTCTTCGTATTTTTCCATAAACGTCTCAACAAAAGGTTAGTTAAAAAAGGCAGAGCGGTTTTGGCCCATTCTGCCTGATGATAAAATTAATGCATTATTTAAAATGCAAAAGTACGTGCCACAGATAATACAACTCGTGCATCACCTTCATCAACATTCATATTGGTGTCTTCGACAGAAATATCAAAATCAAAGTTATTAACGCTGGTTAAATAAGCAAGGCGTACATTGTTATAAGCTTTTGCGCCTTCCCAAGCCCACTTTGTTTCGTCTTGTGACATTGAACGAGAAAAACTCAAACGTAGGCTGTGGCCTTCAGAAACTTCAACAGTATGTGCGGCTAGTGCAACAACATGTGATGTATCGAAACCAAAGTAATCCCACGCGTAAGCGACTCTTAGCTCAGATTGGCCGACTGAAGATGCTATATCCAGTTGTGTATATACTTCTGCATAGTTAAGGTCAGAAGAGGTGTCACCACCGTGATAGCTGTAATAGGAAATACCAGTATCTAAACCTAAATTATCATTCAGTTGGAAGTATTTACCCACATAGGCATCCCACTCAAGATCGCTACCGCCGCCAGCAAAATCGACATTAGATGCAAAAGTGCCAACGTACCAGCCATTGTCCCAACCGTAATCTAAGCTGGCTTGTAATGCGGGCTTTTCTTCTGTTTGGCTGTAACCGTTATAACTGTAATCCGATACAGCTATAACGGTTGAGCTTGCACCCGCTACCGCTAGGCTAGGTAAGGTCAGTGCCGCAAGTGTTCCTAAGACTAGTATTGTTTTTTTCATTCTATTTATTCCATTGATCGTTATTATTTTAATATTCATTGTTACTTAGCGTGTACTAGCTTCGAGAAGTCGAGTTGGTTCGCTGACGGTGAGCTTTCGATGGCGTTTACTTCATTAAATTTATATCGCAGGATATAAACAAAACAGGCTACAAGTAGACCAATGGCGAGTGCACCGACCCATTGAATTTGTAAGAAGTCCAATTTGAATAATAATGTTAGCCCTGAAAGCAGTACGAGATTACCGATAAAGTACTTGGTTTTCCCAAAGCGTTTTACAGTAAGGTTCAAGTTATCGGTGTACAGACGGATGAGTGAATCGAGTGAATTGATCACAAAAGTGACACCCACGACAACCATGGCGAGGTTGTACAAGCCAGTCGTATCGATACCATTTGAGCTGAAGTAGTACAGAATGGTGAACCAAATCGCGATGGGTATAGACGGGTAAACCATCATCGCAATCAAGACTTGATAGGCTTTCATACCACCCACAAATCGAGAGGTGAACTGACCGATCATAATGCTCCACGCAAACCACCAAAATAAGTAAAATTCGTGGTAATCATTCAGTGGCAACACAAAGTGATGGAGATTGCTAAAGTAGCCACCCAGCAGGCTAAAAGTCTGTGCAAATTCACCGAGGCTGTTTTCTGCTGGTAAAAAAGCACCTGCCCACATGATAGCGATTAAACCAAGGAATAACCAAGTGCTGGCAAGGCTCAAATATCGGACATAGCGTAAGCTGGTGCTTGAATAGACAGCAATAGCAATCACGGCTAAAACAATTAAATAAAAGCTACCAACTATCGTTTCACCGTCACCTATTTCGGGTAAATACCAAGGTAAGTTTGATAACAATAAATAAGCGGTAAACGCACAAGTACCAATGATAACAAGGTTATTGATGAACTTGACGATACCAATTTCAAAAAACTTGACTCTTGGCTCTATGACACAAAAATAAAAACAAGTTAAAAAGTAGAAGCCCCAGATTAAAAATGCCCAAAAACCAAACTCAATGGCGAGTGGGTTGGTAAATCCATACTCAGGGCTGGTGGCGACATCCGCATATCCTGCAAATTCAGTTAGTGGGAACATAATCAAGCCCACATCTAAGCCAGATGTAAATAGAATCGCGATGAATGTATAGGTGCGTGCAGGTGTAACGCCGACGCATTTCACATTGCCCCATCGGTAAATGATGAAGGCGATACTCAAAATCGTGAATAAAATACCGAAGGTAAGTAAAGAGGTCATCATAGGCCTCCAGTTATTGTTGTAGTAATGTTCATACAGTGCTCTTATTTATGAAAAAAAATGCACAAGGTGTTGGGTGTCATTCGACGAATGAGCAACCATATCGAGCCAACTGACCAATAACACGAATGTTATGGTCACAAGATAAAAACAGTGTGATCATCAATTTCGATAAATAATCATAAAACACATTATTTATTGAAATTGTGATCGACCGTTATAACTACGCAAGTACTTGGATCAGACCTTTTAGCCATTTTGAATAGTGGCAATCAGCACCGCTACTCAAAGGCTGTGGCAGATACTTCGCCACGGTGTAAAACTCGTTTATTTAGGTTCAATCGCATTAGCTCACCACACGCTTAGGCGTAGTTTCGCGTTGACGTTGTTGCCAATCTGTCCCTAATCGAACTTCAGCATCACTCGCTGGCAGAGGCGCCTTGCCCAATATTAAGTCGGCTGCCCTTTCAGCCACCATAATGGTGGGCGCGTTCAAGTTTCCGTTTGGAATAGTTGGGAAAATTGACGAATCAACGATCCGTAACCCCGTCAAACCATGTACTTTGGTTTGCGGATCAACCACTGCAAGAGGATCTGTGCCCATTTTGCATGAACAAGAAGGGTGATAAGCCGACTCGACCGATTGACGCACAAATTGATCGATTTGCTCATCGGTTTGAACCGCGATACCGGGCTGAATTTCTTCACCTCGGTAATCGTCAAGTGCAGGTTGATTAATGATTTCACGGGTCAGGCGCACACAAGCGCGGAAGCCTTCAATATCTTCAGGCTCTGACAAATAATTAAAGCTAATCTTAGGAGCCACGTTTGGGTTCGCAGACACTAGCGTGACGGCGCCGCGGCTTTTGGGTTTGTTGTGGCCAATATGCACTTGAAAGCCATGCCCTGCAAACGCTTCTTTACCGTCATAACGCATGGCGGCAGGCAAAAAGTGATATTGTAGATCTGGCCATGCCAAATTAGCTTTAGAACGGATAAAGCCACAAGACTCAAAATGATTGGTCGCGCCTAAGCCCGATTTATTTAAAATCCAGCGGGTGCCAATGGCTAATTTGCTTAATGGATCTAAGCTACCATTGAGCGAAATCGGCTGGGTACATGTGAATTGAAAATAAAACTCTAAGTGATCTTGTAAGTTTTTCCCGACACCAGCTAACTCATGTTTTAACTCAACACCCGCAGCATTTAAAGTGGATTTATCACCAACTCCTGATAGCTGTAATATGTGCGGTGAACCCACTGGACCTGCGGACAAAATCACCTCTTTATTGCAATGTACTTCGATGGTTTTGCCTTTACGTTGATAACACACACCAGTGGCGGTTTTATTCTCAAGCATCACTTTGTGAACCACTGCATGCGTCACAACTGTAAGATTAGGACGCTTCATGGCAGGGCGTAAATAAGCATTTGATGTTGACCAGCGCACACCATCTTTAATGGTCATGTGCATGGGGCCAAAGCCTTCTTGTTGTGCGCCATTGTAATCCGCTGTCGCTAAGTAACCAGCATCCACGCCTGCATCAATAAAGGCTTTATAAAGAGGGTTACGCATTTGGTTACCATTATTTACGGCAAGCTCGCCTTGGTCGCCGCGGTAATCATCCTCACCAAAAGCCCATGTTTCGGCTTTTTTAAAGTAAGGTAAGCAATGGGCATAGTCCCAACCATCGGCACCATGTTGTTGCCATTCGTCGAAGTCCATCCCATGACCACGAACATATACCATGCCATTTATGGATGATGAACCGCCCAACACTTTACCGCGAGGACAATGCATTCGACGATTATCTAGCCCTTGTTCGGGTTCGGTTTCAAACTGCCATGCGTATTTCTTGGAATTCATTGGAATGGATAATGCGGTTGGCATTTGAATGAAAATGCTTTTATCGCTGCCGCCAGTTTCTAATAATAATACTGAGTTGTTGGTATCTTCAGACAATCTGTTGGCAAGCACGCACCCAGCAGAACCGGCACCAACAATAATGTAGTCGTATTTTTTGTTTTGATCAGACATAGTTAAAGATACCTTAAAATGGGCTTTCAAGCGGTTGCATGCCAACGTATACCGCTTTCACTTGGGTATAAGCTTTTAGGGTTTCTGTGCCATTTTCACGGCCAATGCCAGACATTTTATAACCACCGACAGGCATTTCTGCTGGAGAGGCGCCATAAGCATTGATCCAGCAAATACCCGCTTGCATCTGATGAATCACTCGATGAGCGCGGGTAATGTTTTGAGTAAACACGGCCGCAGCTAATCCCATTTGAGTATCATTAGCACGGGCGATGACGTCAGCTTCATCGGTAAATTTGAGAACCGACATGACAGGGCCAAAAATTTCCTCTTTGCAGATGACCATATCATCAGTGCAATTTCCGAAAATCGTTGGCGCGACAAAACAACCATTAGGCGCTGAGTCAGGTGATAGGATGGTGCCGCCACACAGTAATTCAGCCCCTTCTTGAATACCAATATTGATGTATTCCATCACTTTTTGTTGATGTGCTTTGGAAATTAATGCACCGAAATTGGTTTCTTCAGCCATAGGATCACCACAAACAATATTGTCTTTGGTGCGCTTAAGCAATTTCTCAATAAAGATTGGATAAACTGAATCGTGCACGAAAACACGAGTGCCGTTGGTACAAATTTCACCTTGGGTGTAAAAGTTACCGAGCATGGCCGCTGATACGGCATTATCGATGTCTGCGTCGTCAAAAATAATGAGTGGTGATTTGCCGCCAAGTTCCATGGTGACATCTTTCAGTGAGCCTGCGGCCGCAGCCATGACTTTTTGGCCTGTTCCCACTTCACCAGTAAAAGATACTTTGGCAATGTCAGAGTGGGATGTCATCCATGCGCCAACAAGGCCGTCACCTTGAATGACATTAAATACACCATCAGGGACACCTGCCTCAGAAAAAATTTCAGCCAGTTTTAAAGCGCCAAGCGGTGTTTCTTCAGAAGGCTTAAATAACATCGCGTTACCTGAAGCCAATGCAGGCGCTGACTTCCAACAGGCTATTTGCAGTGGATAATTCCACGCGCCAATCCCTGCGCAAATACCAAGGGGTTCACGACGAGTATAGTAAAAATCATCACCGACTTGCTGTTGAGCACCTTCGATTCCTGCGGCAAGACCAGCAAAAAATTCAATCGAGTCAGCGCCACTGGCGACATCGACCACAGAGGCTTCTTGCCAAGGTTTACCGGTATCAATGACTTCAATTGCAGCCAACTCATCATTACGCTGGCGAAGCAACTCAACGGCTTTTAATAAAATTCGGCATCGTTCCATACCACTCATGGTTGACCACAATTGGAAACCTTGCTGTGCACTGATTATGGCGGCTTGTTGCACTTTAGCATCGGCCACTTCGACTAAATAACTAACTTCCCCAGTCGCTGGGTTGATCACTTCAAAGGTTTCACCTGTGTCATTAGCAAGGTACTGACCATTGATATAATTACGATAAACAACTGACATAAAAATTCTCCCTATGGCTCGTGCGCCATAGTAATACGATGGAAATCGGTTGATTTGGCACTAAGATGCTCTTTGTAGAGCCTTGTCAGTCCCTTGAAGTTGTACAGAGATGAAACTTTTACATAGTTTTTTGGCTTGTTCGAAAGCCTGCTTTGGATCGCTATCCAATGCGCTGCGCAACCAAAAACCGTCAATCATTGCGGCGGTTTGTTTGGCGGCTTGAATGGCCGAAGTACGCTCTAAGACTTGTGAAAATGAAAATAATAAATTGCTATACAGTCTTTGATTATTGACGCGTTGTAAGCGGGCTAATGCATCATCATGCATAGCTTGAGCCCAGAAGCTGAGCCAAGTTTTTGTTGCCGCATTAGATTGCTGTAAGTCAGTAAAGTTAGCTTCAACAATCAGCAATAATCGTTGCTCAGGAGACAAATTGCGATCTCTGGTTTGGCTGAGTAATGCTTGTTTAAGGCCGTCAATGAGGTAACGAAGTGTGGCTTCAATCAATCCTTGTTTACCACCAAAGTAATGACTGATGATCCCGGAAGATAATCCAGCATTAGCACTAATGGTGTTGATCGTGGTGTTATGCAAACCAAAACATTCAACGGATTTGAGGGTAGCGTTAATCAGCTCTTTTTTGCGCTGATATTTTATTTCGTTCCTTGACATAGTTCGGCACATTCTCAATTAAAGTGTTATGAATGAAAGTTGATTGAACGTTCAATCAACGAGCATGATAATAGTTAGAACTCTAATTATCAAGGTGCGCTTTTAGGAATGAAAAGCAGGTGGTGAAAATAGTTTTGGTGAAAATGTTACTTGGTGGCGATGTTTATATATTTGTTTTTAAGTGGTTTTTATTGTTTTTAGTCAGCTGTGTTTTTGCATGCCAATATCGTTAAAGTAATTACAGTTAAAATAGTTACAGTTAAAACTATTTGTTGTAATAAGGCCAAATTCTCAATGAAGATTTATTCAGGTTAAAACAAAAATGCATTTAACATTATAAGATGGTCGTTGTTCTATGATGTTCATTTTATGATGCGCTCATATTAAAAAGTGTGTTCGCTAGGGTCTGTTGATCTTTCAGGATTAAATTTTGTGCTATTTGAGCATTTATCTGTTTAAGGCGTGAGCAGTGATGCTTAGCCATCTAATTGAGCTGGTCACAACACAGAACAGTGAATGCTCAAAAGCATCGAAAAAAGAGAGAGCGTAAATTGGTCGCTCTTTCTAAATAAAAGGTGTTGCGTTATCGTTTTCTTATTTGGAAACGAAGTAACGACAGCTTTGTATGTCGATAATAACCAAACCTCACAAACTCTGCCTAGCATAAAATAACTAATTTATCGCTGCAAAAACAATCACGAAAGATCAACAGACCCTAGTATCAAGTTAATGGCTAGACTCGCTCAATACTATCATTCCTGAGTTGAATTTATCCTCGATAAACTCAAATCCAAATTCATCTTTGAGAAAAATTATCATTCCATTTTTTAACGTATTATTGCCATGGTATCCAGTTATGATCGATGTTATTTTGGGTT
The DNA here is from genome assembly GCF_004358345.1 of Parashewanella spongiae. Taxonomy (NCBI): domain Bacteria; kingdom Pseudomonadati; phylum Pseudomonadota; class Gammaproteobacteria; order Alteromonadales; family Shewanellaceae; genus Parashewanella; species Parashewanella spongiae. Next base: position 127,999 of record NZ_CP037952.1, read on the forward strand.
CATTGTTTTGTTTGTGGTAACAAAATAATAATTTTGCGAAAGCTAATGGAACACCTCGAATATGTGTACCATCGCCTGAATGTCCTTCGAAGATTTTATCCATATGCAAATCTATACAATGATTCATTAAGCCAACATTTTTTTTATATATTCCTTGTGTTATCCCTTTATCAATCATGCTTGCGAAATTATCTTTTTCAAGCGGCGCAAGTTGAGCATGTATTTGTGAAAGAGTACTCATGTTACACTTGTTTATTATTTCTTCTAAATACCATATTCCAGTGTCTAACTCCTTAGCCTTAATACATACTTTAATAAAGGCATTGTAAATGGCAACATCAGGCTTGATGTCCCATTGTTTCATTAAGCTGGCTGTAGCTGTAGCTGTAGCTGTATCGCCATCGCCCAACACCAATGATTTGGCTTCTGCATAACGCCCCGCTTCAGCGCAGGCCGTCAGTAAATTCAGGCAGGTGATTCGATTGGCTATTAATGGCAAATGAGGTGCCATCACGGGCTTATCACCACACACCAGTTGCCAAGCACTATCAAAGTAGTCAGTTTTAGCGCATACCGTGATAAAGGCATTGTAAATGGCAACATCAGCCTTGATGCCCAATTGTTGCATTAAGCTGGCTGTATCGCCATCGCCCAATACCAATGATTTGGCTTCTGCATAACGCCCCGTTTCAGCGCAAGCCGTCAGTAAATTCAGGCAGGTGATTGAATCTAACTTTAGTGATAGATGAGGTGCCATCAAGAGTTTGTCACCACGCACCAGTTGCCAAGCACTATCAAACTGGCCAGTTTTAGCGCATACCGTAATAAAGGCATTGTAAATGGCAGCATCAGGTTTGATGCCCCATTGTTGCATTAAGCTTGCTGTATCATCATCGCCCAACACCAATGATTTGGCTTCTGCATAACGCCCTGTTTCAGCGCAGGCCGTCAGCAAATTCATGCAGGTGATTGAATCTGCCTTTAGTGGTAGATGAGGTGCCATCATAGGCTTGTCACCACACACCAGTTGCCAAGCACTCTCAAACTGGCCAGTTTTAGCGCATACCGTAATAAAGGCGCTGTAAATGGCTACATTAGGTTTAATGCCCCATTGTTGTATTAAGCTGGCTGTAGCTATATCGCTCAACACCAATGATTTGGCTTCTGCATAACGCTCCATTTCAGCGCAGGCCGTCAGCAAATTAATGCAGGTGATTGAATCTGCCTTTAGTGGTAGATGAGGTGCCATCAAGGGGTTATCACCACACACCAGTTGCCAAGCACTCTCAAACTGGCCAGTTTTAGCGCATACCGTGATAAAAGCATTGTAAATGGCAACATTAGGCTTGATGCCCCATTGTTGCATTAAGCTGGCTGTAGCTGTAGCTGTATCGCCATCGGCCAACACCAATGATTTGGCTTCGGCATAACGCCCCGCTTTGGCGCAAGCTGCCAACAAATTCATGCAGGTGATTTGATTAGCTTTTAATGGCAAATGAGGTGCCATCAAGGGGTTATCACCACACACCAGTTTCCAAGCACTATCAAACTGGCCAGTTTTAGCGCATACCGTGATAAAAGCACTGTAAATGGCAGCATTAGGCTTGATGTTCCATTGCTGCATTAAGCTGTCTGTAGTTGTATCACCCAATACCAATGATTTGGCTTCTGCATAACGCCCCGCTTCAGCGCAGGCCGTCAGCAAATTCATGCAGGTGATTTGATTGGCTTTTAAAGGCAAACGGGGTGCCATCACGGGCTTATCACCACATACCAGTTGCCAAGCACTCTCAAACTGGCCAGTTTTAGCGCATACCGTGATAAAGGCATTGTAAATGGCAACATTGGGCTTGATGTCCCACAGCTCCATTAAGCTGTCTGTAGCTGTATTGCCATCGCCCAACACCAATGATTTGGCTTCTGCATAACGCCCCGATTCAGCGCAGGCAGCCAGCAGATTCATGCAGGTGATTGAATCTACCTTTAGTGGTAGATGAGGTGCCATCACGGGCTTATTACCACACACTAGTTGCCAAGCACTATCAAACTGGCCCTTTTTAGCGCATACCGTGATAAATGCGCTGTAAACGGCAACATTAGGCTTGATGCCCCATTGTTGCATCAAGCTGGCTGTATCTGTATCGCTATCGCCTAACACCAATGACTTTGCTTCTGCATAACGCCCCGCTTCAGCGCAGGCAGCCAGCAAATTCAGGCAGGTGATTGAATCTGCCTTTAGTGGTAGATGAGGCGCCATCACGGGCTTATCACCACACACAAGTTGCCAAGCACTATCAAACTGGCCAGTTTTAGCGCATACCTTGATAAAGGCGCTGTATACGGCAACATCAGGCCTGATGCCCCATTGTTGCATTAAGCTGGCTGTATCTGTATCGCCATCGCCCAACACCAATGTTTTCGCTTCGGCATAACGCCCCGTTTCAGCGCAGGTCGTCAGCAAATTCAGGCAGGTGATTGAATCTGCCTTTAGTAGTAGATGAGGTGCCATCACGGGCTTATCACCACACACCAGCCGCCAAGCACTATCAAACTGGCCAGTTTTAGCGCATACCGTGATAAAAGCATTGTAAACGGCAACAACAGGTTTGATGCCCCATTGTTGCATTACGCTGGCTTCAGCTGTATCGCCTAGCACCAATCCTTTGGCATCTGAAAAATTTAAATTTAACTTAATTAATTTCAATAATAGTGTGCATGTTTTCGATTCATAGAACGATTTAAATCGTATTATGTCACTAAAAACGCCGTCGAAATTAGATGAATGGCTGTCAGAAAACTCGGCCGCTTTGTGTAATAATTTATGGATTAACCTTATGTCCCATGATGTTTCCATGACCTGTTTGTCGCTTTTTAGGCTGTGAATGATTTCAATAAGCTGCGAAAGTTTAGTGCAACCACCAATTAATACATTTAACTCAATACCCAGTTGACTTTTGCTTTTCTGTTTAAGTTTCCAAGAGTGAATAAGCGCACTGGTCTGAGTAAAAAAGGAATTAGGTGAGGAAGGTGGTTGCTTTATTTGCTTGGTATATCGAGTGCTCGATTTAGGAGTAATGGAGCGGGGCTCAGTTGCAAAACGTTGGCGAACATTACTTGGCTTCTTACAATAATGAGTCTCTCGTGTGCGAGAGTTAGAGCGAGTCGACGATGACTTATTGTTGAAAAAATCATACAGCTTTTGTCTATCGGTTTTGTTTAATCTTTGATAACCCTGTTGTAAGTTTTCATCACCATCAAACCTTGAAACCTCAAAGTTAAGATAGGATAGAGCTTCGCTAGGGTATTCTTGGAGGCTTTTGAGCATGAATCTATATATTGATCCATGCTCAGCAGAAGTGCGCACTGTCGCCATCACATTACTCAATAAGTGAGTGAATTAACAAGCTAAGAAATAACGCACTGAAATGATAAATACAAAAATGTTCAGCTTTAAGGCATTCTATAAATGTATAACAGAAAATTATCCACCGCACAGGGAAGCCGCTTGGTAGCATATAGTTGTACATCAGACTCAAACAAAAAATAATGAAATTGAGCGTAAATTGGTTTTGTCCAAAAACGTGCTTCTCTCGGTATGATACTTATACCAATTACAGTAATTAAATTCCCAGCTCAGAGCTATGTATTTGTTCAAAGTACAAGTGAAATTGATGAAGACATAGTTATTACCGACATACAAAACTGTCGTTATTACATTGCTACGTTAAGACAGTTTTGCGTAGTAATTTGGACACATACAAGCTCCCGAAGGGCAAGGCTAAAGGATTTCATTACTAGGTTATAAGTTTTTGAATTATCCCGATAGTACTTCAAACTTGCGCCTTGTACTGAAAACCTTTAGCTCTTGCTGAGTGGGAAGTTAATTACTGTAATTGGTATTATTACCCGAATACATCTAAAAAATAAAAAAATGTGCTACAGCAGGAGGGGAATCTTCAGTATTGAAATAACGCGCTGAAAAATAAGTGTTTATTTTTGAAATTTATTTAGTAACATATCAAAAACATAAAAATATTGGACTGATTGCGGTATGGATACTTCTGATTTGTTAATCAATGCAATACTGTATGTATTTCTTCCACTCTGGGGAGCCGCAGGATTTGTTGACTGGTGTTGCCATCGCGCCACTAAAATAGAAACGACCTCAGGTATCAAAGAGTCACTTTTACATTCTTTAATGGGGATCCAAATTGCCATTCCCATAGCCCTTTGTTTAGCCTTTTATGTCAATGTATTAATCCTGCTCCTTTGTATAATTACGTGGATTTCACATGAAATTGTGGCCCATTGGGATGTGAAATATGCCGCCCCTAAGCGTGAAATTTCAATTTGGGAAATGCATGCGCATACTTACCTCGGCTCTCTGCCCTTATACATGCTTATTTCTATCATCGTGATTAACTGGCAAGCGTTTCTGCAACTGATTTACCTCGATTGGGCTGGCAATTTGTCACTTGTCCCAATGGAAGAACCTCATGGCTCATCGGCTTATTTACCTGCCTATGTCACATTTATGATGATCGCATGTGTATTTCCATACGCGGAAGAAAATCTACGTTGCCTTAAGGCGTACTTAATTAAAGGAAAATAAGTGGACGTTTATATTAATAGCACTGGGCACTATTTACCGGGCGATGCCGTTGGAAATGAGAGCATTGAAGATATTCTCGGACTGATCCACGGTAAAAAGAGCCGTTTAAAAAACAAAATTCTAAAATCTAATGGCATTGTACAGCGTCATTATGCGATTAATGAGCAGCAAGAAACGAAGATATCCAATAGTGATATGGCCGCTACAGCTGGAATCGATTGTATTAATAATAGCTACTTGTCTCCAGCTAAAATACAGATGCTCAGTTGTGCCACCAGTCAAGGCGACATGATATTACCGGGTTTTGGCAGCATGGTGCAAGCCGCGTTAAATCTTTCAGAGATTGAATTGCATACGAGTCATGGCATTTGCTCTAGTAGTATGATGGCGTTGAAAGTGGCCGTTAATAACATTAAGTGTGAAGACAGTGATAATGCGTTAGTTGTTGCGAGCGAGTTAACGTCTCGATTGTTTAAACATTCCCGTTATGAACAGTTAGACAGTAATGAAGTTGATTTTAATGCTGAGTTTTTGCGTTGGATGCTGTCGGACGGTGCCGGAGCGATACTATTAGAAAATCGCCCAAGAGCTATGGCAACAAGCATTAAAATTGATTGGATAACCAGCTTTTCTCACGCCAATGTGTTACCCGTTTGCATGTCCGTAGGGCGAGCAAAAAACGAAGAGGATAAAACTTGGCAAGATTATCAATCCTATGCTGATGCAGAGAAAGCGGGTGCGTTAATGCTTCGCCAAGACGTTAGATTGCTTGAGCACATTGTCGCCATCGGCGTACAAGGTTTTTTGAAGTTAATCGCACAAGGTAAAATCATTCCATCCAAAATAGACCATGTTTTGTGTCATTTTTCTTCCAAATATTTTAAAAGCAAAATATTCGACATGCTTGATACCGCGAGCATCAGTATTCCCGAAAGTAAGTGGTATACCAACCTCTATCAACGAGGTAACACGGGCTGTGCAGCCATTTTTATTATGCTTGATGAGTTTATTAAAACGCATGATCTCAAAGCCGGTGAAACCATCTTTTGTATGGTTCCAGAAAGCGGTCGATTCAATTGTGCTTACATGCACTTAACGGTGGCAGGATAACGACAAATGGAAAATACGGTATTAACTGAATCAGGGAAAACATGCTTACAAGGATTATTGAAAGTATGGCTCGATTTCGATTTATCTTTAAATAAAGTTCCGATTATCCAGCGATTAGAACAAAATCGATTAAGTGTGGAAGACTACCAAAAATTACTGCTTAATTTGCGCCAGCAAGTGGTTGAGGGCTCTCGCTGGATCAGTCGAAGTGCTTCAAGTTTTGATCGTCATTATTCGGATGTACGATCCACCGTTATCCATCATGCGACAGAAGAGCACCGTGATTATTTACTGTTAGAAGCTGACTATGTCGCCGCTGGAGGTTTACTGACAGAGATACAATCAGCTAAGAAAAATATCGGCTCAGAAGCATTACATGGTTTTCTGATGTATCGATCCAGTCAGCCAAATCCTGTCGATTTAATTGGTGCGATGTGGATTATTGAAGGACTTGGTAACAAGATGGCCAGTCGCTGGGCAAAACTCATTAGTCAGCAATTTACCTTTGAAAAATCGGCTACGTCTTTTATGGAATATCATGGTAATAATGATGAAAACCATATGAGAGAGCTGTATCAACTTATCGATCGAGTGGCGACATCAACAAAAAATGTCGATGACATTATCCGCACTTCAAAGGTCGTTGCGAAGTTATACCAACTGCAATTAGAAGAGATCGATAATGGCTAACAAGACGCGAAGTCCTTATTTGCAAGCCATCAGTCAGGATGATTCACTCCCTATTGAACATGTAGCTGTGCAGTTATGGCTGAAAGATCTTGATAATGGTTTGCGTTGGACACTAAGGCCGATTTTACAGTTCTTTTTTGCGTTTGTGTTGCATATTGTATGGTTTATCAAACGCCTTCCATTACCCCAATTCAGTGCGCATTCTTTGTTACAGAAAACTATTTGCTGGTTTTGTACTTATTTTGTATCCAAGGAAGCTAACCTATTAATTTTGAGACACTTTGCGACAGAATCAAACATTTTAAATTTTCTAGCAGAGAACAGCGGCCATGATCACAAGGTAAATTTATATCCTAAGAAAATCAGTGATATGCTAACCCAAACCTTTGTTAATCATGATCAAGAGTTGTTTGACTGTTTTATTAAACTCGGAGCTGTGAAACGCTCCGATAGCGAAACTACAAAAAAACATCGTTGGGCAGCGTGGCAACCCATCAATATGGATGAGTTCACCATTGAGCAAAAGGTCACTCAAATTTTAGATTTTGAAACATCCCATGCATTATTTATGTGTCTGTTTTGCTTATTATTAAAAAGAGACGAATACCGTGATGCAATCAACGGATTTAATTTAGATCAATCCATTGCGATTAGAGTTGGCAATATTATTGATGATAATACCCTTACGGAATATGCCTATAACAAATATCCACAATATTTGGTCGGTCCATGGAATTTGGGGCAACGTTTTTTAATGCATGGTTTTTTTACAGAGCATCTGTATGCGAAATTAGAAGCGATGAGAATAAGCCAGTTAGAGTAGCTTTTTTAAGACACAAGAATATGAATACTTCCACTTTTATTCATGCGGAATAAACGAATATATTTTGCAGTAGATCATAAAAACACTCTGAATTAGAGTTATTACTTTAATTTGTTCGTAGATCGAGTATTATGACGATGTTGAGCGCCACCAACTGTGTTGGTGGAACTTGAGTCTTGTTGAAGTTAGCTTCTCCCCAAAAGGGCTAATTTATTTTTACCGGTGGCAGTTGCTACCGGTTTTTTTTTGCAAAAAAGCCAGCTTATGCTGGCCGTTATTGTTCATCTAACTCATTTATCAATCAATAATTTTCGTTAGCTGTTTCATCAAGCTGGCACCATTGGCTTAAAATTGTTAATGCTTTTTTCTTGCCAGTCCCTTTTAACGACGAAAATGGTTCAACTCGAACGCTGTCACCAAACTCAGCCAGTTCATTGCGAACAAAGTTGACGGTTTTCATTTTGGCGCTTTGATCTAATTTATCGACTTTTGTCAGTAATGCCAAAACAGGGAGTTCACTGGCCACAGCCCATTCTATCATCTGCATATCAAGATCTTTAAGCGGGTGGCGGCTGTCCATAAGCACAACAACACCTGCCAAACACTTGCGTTGCTGCAAATACTCGCCTAATGCCTGTTGCCACTTTTTCTTTAATGCCAATGGCACTTGCGCAAAACCGTAACCCGGTAAGTCCACTAAGCGACAATGTTGATTTAATGCAAAGACATTGATTAATTGAGTTCGACCGGGCGTTTTACTGGTTCTCGCCAAGCCTTTTTGTTCAGTTAACACATTTAATGCACTCGATTTTCCTGCATTTGAACGACCTGCAAACGCAATTTCAACGCCTACATCACCGGGTAGGTGTTCATCCAAGTGTGCAATGTCTGGCGCACTTATTAGAAACTTTGCTTTACGGAAATCTATCTCGGGGTCAGCCACGGTTTACTCCAACTTTCGATAACGCAATACTATAATTATCCAAGGATTGCTTACTTTTCTACGATTTCGTGTAGAATATTATATTGATCACAATATTAAACATATTATCACGCTTACGGGTCTTGCCAGTAAGCTCAGGACAATAATCTTAACAAAGAAGTTGGAACGCCATGAAAAAGTTAGCTCTTATGCTGTCTGTTATCGTTGCCACAATTTCAGCACCTGTTTTTGCTGAAGGTAGTGCTGAAGCCGGTCAAACTAAAGCGGCCCTCTGTGCGGCTTGCCACGGAATGGATGGCAATAGCTTAGTTGCCATGTTTCCGAAGCTTGCAGGTCAACATGCAGAATATTTGAAGAAGCAATTACATGATTTTAAGACCGGTGGGCAAACTAATGGTGCCAAAGGTCGTTTTGACCCAACAATGGCTGGTTTTGTTGCCGCACTAACGGCTCAAGATATTGAAGATTTATCGGCTTATTTTGCCGCACAGAAATCTTCACAAATAGCAGCTACGGATGGTTCTGCCGCTGGTATGGAACTGTACAACTCTGGAGATGCAGAGCGCGGCATTACCGCTTGTTTAGCGTGTCACGGTCCGACTGGTAAAGGTATGGGAGCTGCAGGCTTTCCAAGTCTTGCAGATCAATACCCAGACTATATTAAAAGCCAGCTAACTAAGTTTCGTGATGCAACGCGTCATAATGACTTAAACGGCATGATGAGAGATATCTCTAAAAAATTAACAGATGCTGATATTGATGCGCTCACAAAATATATTGCGAGCTTGAAGTAATTATTTTTAAAAAAGTGAGATAAAAAAGGATGTTATGAAACATCCTTTTTTATCCGGAAGTAATTAACGTTAACGTCAACGTAATTTATTGGATCGTTTTGTTGACATTCTTATGTAACTTCGGTTTAATGCGCCCTGTACCGAGGTAAACCCAACTGTCATGCAAGTAATAATAAAAATAATGAACAGATTTCGGTATTGATACATTTAAGATATAAGAATAAAGAACGCTAAAATAATAATAAAACTACAACCACTCTCTAATAATAATAAGAGTCGTGGCTTACCTTTAAGCCCTGGTTATTCAAATTGTAAGGACAGGTTAATTTTGACCGACCGCTGTATAGCATTCCCTTACCGCTAAAGAGTTTTGCTTTGCTCACATCTGAAGGATTCAGATGAAAGTTAAACTGAAAACTCGCTAATAATGAAAACATGGATTGTTGACTCAACATCACAGACGATGTTTTAAGATGTGTTAATTTTTGGCCATCTGACCAGTCGTTTTACGGCACATAACAAAAAGTTAGGAAGACTCATAATAATAAAAGATGCATGGACAGCTGTTACTCAAGATACCGACCGGGAATGTCGCTAAGCAAGCATGGATACTTGAGATCAGATTACAGTGTCGAAGACACTCGTTCATATAGGCGGCAGATTATTCTGCCGCCTTTTTTATTTCTTTAATTTTTAGCAGCTTTGAGATTATTTCTAAAGATGTGACGATTCAAGATTAAAGTGTTATGTTTGAGTTCGTTAATCCTAGAAACATCAGTTGACTGCGTTCTCAAGCGTAGAAAAAATGGCTGATATTAAGACGTAGCTTGCAGTAAGTAGTTATTCTACTTGCAAAAGTTACAACGCAGATAGCAGCCATTTTAGCAAGCTTGTGAGCGTAGAGCATTTCACTCATTGGGTGAAAAACATGATAATAGAATCATCCAATTGCTCAAACAGTTACTCATATACCCAGTGTTCAACTGATGTTTTTAGGTTAATTGAACGTCAACGAATGAATATTTTTATTTGAATACTCTTTTTCTATGAATTGGTTTTGTCATCTTTATGCATCATTGCTTGGTTTGTCATGGGCACGCTCGATACTTCTATCAGGATAAAAAACGCAGTTATTTTAATTGTACTGCATGTGGCTTTATCTGCTCAGATCCTAATACTCATTTGCCTCAAAGTGTTTTTAAACAGCGCCTTGGCAACGAGAAAATGAAACTGCAAGCGAAACACGCTACTTTTATTTCTACAGTTATTACCGAATTTCAAAAACAACAAGCACAATGTTTGCGTATTTTAAATTATGGCTACCCGTTGGACGGCGATTTAATGGATAAAATAATAGGGTTTGGGCACTTGTTTTTCCAATTTAATCCCTTCGATGAAGTGGACTCTAAAATGCTCAAACAAAAGTATGATGTGATCATCAATTACCGTGTACTTGAACATTTTGCTAATCCGAAACGGGATTGGCTATTGCAATCACGTTTATTGAAGCAAGGAGGATGGGTGATTGTTGAGACACAGTTATTAAACGATCCTGCTGCTTTTAATTCTTGGCATTTTATTAATGATGCTACTCGGATCAGCTTTTACCAAGCGCAAACATTAAATTATCTCGCGGAGTTATGCGAGCTCTCAGAAGTGTTTAATAATGGCACGCTGATCGTGTTGAAAAAGAATTAACCATGCAGATCATGATATACTGTTGAAATTATCGAATTGTACATATCAGCATAGTAAATACATCACATGCCTAGAAGTAAAAAAACGCGTAAGGTCAGCGAAAATGGCCCAAAGAATGCTCCTCGAACCAAGAAAGAAGATCGCAGTTCTGTCAGCAAAAAGCGAAACAATGGTAAAAAGTCAGGCAGTCGTCATAATGAACAGCAATTAGCGGCTCAAAAAGGTGGCTCAGCTGCCGCGGTTGCAAAAGATGCTCGTCATGGTAGCAAAAAGCCTGTCATACTTAATATTGCTACACCGGAGCTTCGTCAGCCAGAGACTAAAGTGAAACAACCTAAGCTGACAGACGAGCAAAAGCTATTACAACTCGAAGACAATCCGCGATTAAATAAACTTCTAGATAGGCTTGAAGAAGGTAAAGTCTTGAGCAATGAAGATCAGCAATGGCTCGATAGTCAATTAGATCAAATTGAATCTCTGATGAATAAGCTCGGCTTAAATGATTCTGTAGAGACACAGCCTAAAAAAGCAAAAAACAGCGATGACGAGCTCTTTGAACGTTTTGAGTCAGGTGCTGATTTATTGAAAGACTATCAAAACTAAGAGGCTGTGAATGCAGGTAGCATTAATTATTGGAGCGGTGTGTATTATTGTTGGATTAGCCGCTTACGCCACAATATTAATTCTTCAATTGCGTCAGCAAAATCGCAAGCAGAAAGCAATTGCAACTCAAAAAGCAGAAACGATAAAAGCTAAGCAAACTTCAGTGTTAGGTGATATACGTTATATTGCTGCTGCTATGATTGAAGAACGGTGTGAACTATCAGAAGGTGTAATGAGAATTGTGAAATTGTTTGAATCGATTTCACTGTTAGAGTTGGTTGAGCCTAAATATCCACAATTGTTTGCCCACTATGCTTGTATCGCCACTCATCCAATCATGGAGCAACGGAAGGCGCTTTCAAAACAACAGCGAATGAAACTTGATTTGGAGCGAATGAAGTCAGAGGCTACCTACGAGCAAGGCATCATTGAAGAAGTAAAAAAAATTCAGCATTTTGATTTGGCAAAAATGGCACATTGATTTAACGGTAAATAGAGTAATAATCGTTTTTACTCTATTTATTGAGCCGTGAACTGTGCTACTCAATAGTTATTATCGCTCGTCACTACTCTGATACTCCAAACTGATATACCTTAGGTTGTTGTGTTACCTTCAATCGATGAGCGCGAAAATCAGCTAATTTGTCTAAATGAAATTTTTTCAGAAAGTGATATAGCGTATCATTTGATGTTGCAGTGTTTACTTGATGTTTACCAGATGTTGATTGTGGCGTGTTATCAGTTTGGACAGGAGCAACATATCTAGTCCTGTGAGCTTGAGCCGTTGAGTAAGATGGAGTCGACATAAGTATTTAAATACTATGATCCTAAAATCGCATAATAACCCATTAAAGCTGAATGAAAGCTGTTTATGGTTACTCGTTCCAATTAATGTACAGTTTGAGTTCATTATTCATTAAAAGATTTTATTGTCGAAAGTTCAGCAGTCAAATTCACAATCTGCGTTAGATCAAAGTTTTACTCATTCGCTTCAGGCATACTTCGGGCATTAAGCATTAGCTACCGTGAAACGCCGGAGGCAAGATTGTGAGTTATTCTCCAAAAATTAACTGGGATCAGTCGATGATCGAGAAGTACAATTACAGCGGTCCTCGATACACCTCTTATCCAACAGCTTTAGAGTTTGACGATAGCTTTAGCGAAAATGCGTTATTAGCATCAATCAAAAACAGTAAAAGCCGTGAATTATCCCTTTATATTCATATCCCGTTTTGTGCAAAACTTTGCTATTACTGCGGTTGCAATAAAGTCATTACACGACATAAGCATAAAGCTGAGCAATATCTAGAATACTTGAAAACAGAAATTATTAATCGCGCCCCGTTATTTAAAGATTATCAGGTAACACAGATGCATTGGGGCGGCGGCACACCGACTTATCTTGAGCCTGAGCAAATTTTGTGGCTCACAGATCAATTAAAATCAGCGTTTAATTTTGTTGATGATGGTGAATTTTCGATTGAAATTGATCCAAGAGAAATAGAACTTTCAATGCTTGATACATTAAAAGTAGCCGGATTTAACCGTATCTCGGTTGGTGTTCAAGATTTTAATAAGCAAGTACAAAAAGCGGTCAACCGTGAACAAGACGAACAGTTTATTTTTGATTTGATTGGAAGGGCGAAAGCGTTGGGTTTTGTTTCTACAAATGTTGATTTGATTTATGGTTTACCGCATCAAACACCAGTGAGTTTTGCTCAAACTATCGAACGGACGATTGAATTATCACCCGACAGATTATCAGTGTTCAATTATGCGCACTTACCTTCTCGTTTTGCTGCGCAGCGAAAAATTAAAGATGATGACCTACCGTCAGCATCACAGCGTTTAGAGATATTACATCAAACCATCAAAACATTAACAGATGCTGGTTATCAATTTATTGGGATGGATCATTTTGCTAAGCCTGACGATGAGCTCGCTAAGTTACAACGCACTGGTAAACTGCATCGCAACTTTCAAGGTTACACCACTAAAGAAGAGTGTGATTTATTAGGTTTGGGCGTATCGTCAATAAGCCAAATTGGCGATTGTTATGCGCAAAATCAAAAAGAAGTCCGTGAGTATTATGGCGCAATTGATAATGAGGGGCATGCCCTTTGGAAAGGCTGTGAGCTCGATCGTGATGACGAAATTCGGCGTGTCGTGATAAAACAGCTTATCTGTCATTTTGAACTTGATATGGCGAAGATAGAAAAGCAACTTGATATCAAGTTTGATGAATACTTCGCAGAAGATCTAAAACTGCTGCAAACCTTTGTTAATGACAAGTTGATAATCATTGAAAATCGAATCCTCAGTGTGAATGCGACAGGGCGTTTATTGATCCGTAATATTTGTATGTGTTTTGATAAATACTTCCGAGATAAAGCTCGCCAGCAACAGTTTTCACGAGTAATTTAGTTGAGATAAAAGTAAAGGTTTCAAAATCTTGGAACCTTTATAAATATGTTTCACTAATGTTAATTTTTAATATTAGTAAATTGTTACTAGCTGCAAAGTTTTTCATAGTACAAACCGCTAAAGCAACAATAAGTGGTTAATCATTTATAATCAGTTGGTTAGTGCGAAATTATATAATTTAAATATAATATATTTTTTATAAATATCTAGACCTTATTACTATTGCGATATTCAGCGATATAGGTAAATTTCCTATAACTGAATCACTTTAAAACGAATTTACAAAAATTTGTTTTATTGTTTTTCATTTTTAAAAAAACTGGGAGAAAAAAATGCCTACACGTACAAGGAAGTTACTCATCGCGATTGCGGTTTCATCTATTTTCAGCGCCTCTGTTGTTGCTGGCGACCATAATGAAATTACCATTGATCAAAGAACAGTGAGCAATGAAGGTCAAACTGCCACTTCAACTCAATTCGGTAGTTTTAACCAAAGCACGATAAACCAAGAAGGTGATGCTCAGGATTCATCAGTAATACAAAATGGTGAATATAATGTATCATCATTAACTTCTAATGGTTATGGAAACACACAATTCATTGAGCAAACCGGTGAATACAATAACAGTACAGTAGCAGTTTATGGTGATGCAAACGTAAACGATGTGACTCAGGATATATCTAACTACTCGTATAGCGAAACACGTGGTAGCGACAACGAGAATACGATCACTCAAAATGGTATAAGTAACTATAATTATTTTAGCTTTAGTGGTGATAATAACGTCCATACCCTCGATCAAGCAGGAGAAGATAACCAAAGTTACTTTTATTCATTTAATGAAGCTAATCGTAATACAGCCACCATTACTCAAGGCGGTCAATATAATCAATCACGTATTGTTAATGTAGGCTCTGATGACAATGAGTTTGTTATATCACAGGATGGTGATTCTAACTCTTCTTTAATTCAGGGTACTGTTGGGCATACGAACAGCTTTAATATCTCGCAGGTTGATTTTCTAAATACAGCTAGGTTAATCAATGTAGCGGGTAACAACAACGAAATCACAGTAGATCAAGATGGCGACCAAAATAATGTAGGCGACGGTGATGTGGCTGAATTCAGCGGTGATAACAATGTTGTCAATATTACTCAAACAGGTGCCTCGAACAGAACTGACATGCGCGTACTTGGCGATGCTAATACCGTAAGTTTACATCAAGATGGCAATAGCCATTATGCACGTATGACGACTGATGGTAATTCAAACACGGTTAATGCATCTCAAAGTGGTGACATTAATATGATTGATATTTTAACCACAGGTGATGAGAATAGCATCGAGCTTGCTCAAGTTGGTGGCAGCAACGATATCTCAGGCATTGATGGCGTAAGCGCTGACTTTGGTGTTACTGGTTCAAATAATACGCTTACTATTTCTCAAACGGGTAATCTAAACAGCGTATTTGGCTCTTCTACTGGCTCTGCTAACAGCATTAGTGTGGCGCAAACTGGTACAAGCAACACAGCGGTTACAACGCAAAACTAATAAAATCAGCATGAATGTAAAAAGGTCGGTGAATACCGACCTTTTTTGTGCTCGTCTGCGGTAAAATTATTTAAAGATTTTTATTTGTAACATCCATTATCCTAAATAAATCGGTTGGGAGCGTTCATATACGCAGTCAACTGATTTTTTCAGGGTTATCATTCATCCTCGGCTTTTCCAATTATCCATTTTTTGCCTGAAACCATTGCTGAAATCACTCCTGGCTGGAGTGATATTTCTGTCTTAATGACGCCGATGATATGGAGGGCAATCATAATTAACAGTACATAAACACTGTATAAATGTATTTTCCCAATGACAGATTTATAAGGCTTAAGTTGAGCAATAGCTTGTTGATCTACAAGGGTCTCATCATAAGGTTTAATGGCTGTTGGTTCATAGTCATCCTTTACTATCCATTTTTGGAAAATACCGCCCAATGGAGGGTAATAAATATCAGTACCCGCACGAATTAATCCTGTGACCATTACAATGATCATTAATATAAACATAATGATGACGGCGATTTTACCCAGTGGGTTATGTCCAAGGTATTGTGGTTTTTGTTGCGCCGTAATTTGAGATTGATATTGAATGATATCTTTAATTGGAGCGCGACCTAAGCGCAGAGTTGGATGTATACAACCAAAGCAACCCCACACTAACCTCACGATTAAATTGAGTGCGAACCCGTAGCCTAAAACTACATGGAGCGTTTTGAGCGCAATTTTAGCTTCAAGCCCATGGATCCCCAATGCGGATTTATTCAACATGACTAAGCCAACAAAAGTCAGGGTTAAAATAAACAATACATTTAACCAATGAAAAATTCTTCTGGGACTATCCCATACGTGATGGACAGTGAAATGCGCTTTAGCCACTTGATGACTCCAGTATCACGATTAACGATATTACAAGTAATAGTGTAGGCTTGTTTACCTTAATTTGAGGTTAACAAGATAACTAAATGAGAGATTTATTAGGGTCTGTTGATCTTTCAGGATTAAATTTTGTGCTATTTGAGCATTTATCTGTTCAAGGCGTGAGCAGTGATGCTTAGCCATCTAAGTGAGCTGGTCACAACACAAAACAGTGAATGCTCAAAAGCATCGAAAAAAGAGAGAGCGTAAATTGGTCGCTCTTTCTAAATCAAAGGTGCTGCGTTATCGTTTTCTTATTTGGAAACGAAGTAACGACAGTTTTGTATGTCGATAATAACCAAACCTCACAAACTCTGCCTTGCATAAAATAACCAATTTATCGCTGCAAAAACAATCACGAAAGATCAACAGACCCTAGTCTTTAATTCAATGTATTGGTATTGCTCTCTCACATTGATGATAGCAATATCATTTATCCATCGAGTCATTTTAGTGATATGGCTGGCGACGTCGCCGAAGGGCTCGGATTAGGAGTTGTGGCAACAAATTTGGCTGTCGAAAAACAATTGGTGGAAACTCCTTTTCAAATAAGCGGCCATACTGAGCATTTATGGTTTATTTACCACAGGGATTTACGTAGTAGCAATAAGGTTGCTGCGTTATATCAATGTCATAAAGAGCACTTTTGATTCACACGTATTGAATAGATTATTAACGACTTTAAGGTGAGATTAGAAATAAATTCTCTTTGAGCTTGAGTTAATGAGGAAGCTATCATGTCGGCTGCTTCATGAGCTGACATAAAGCTCTCTGTCGGATAATACCAATTACAGTAATTAACTTTCCACTCAGCAAGAGCTAAAGGATTTCAGTACAAGGCGCAAGTTTGAAGTACTATCGGGATAATTCAAAACTTGTAACGTAGTAATGGAATCCTTTAGCCTTTCCCTTCGGGAGCTTGTATGTGTCCAAATTACTACGCAAAACTGTCTCAACGTAGCAATGTAATAACGACAGTTTTGTATGTCGGTAATAACTATGTCTTCATCAATTTCACTTGTACTTTGAACACATACATAGCTCTGAGCTGGGAATTTAATTACTGTAATTGGTATAATCATCATCGGCAGAGTCCAAAAGCCAGTGTTCATTCGAGCAGGGTACAAGGCAATCACTTTCATTAAGGGATCTAGCGATTTAGAAAGTACCAATCTTTGTCATACCAGCGAAGGCAGGTATCTAGTGGCTTTTATAGAAAAAAGCAAGGCACTAGACTACCGATATACAAAACTGTCGATACTTCGTTTCCAGCCTGCGCTGGAGTGACGAGAACTCATCGGTATAATTGAGAGTAATAACAGATAGTACATTGGCCCAATAACATATAAACAATATTAAAATTGGTTAATAAACAGAGTTTATATTTGTGAGGTAACAGCTTGAAGTGTAAGCTTATAATTCGTTAGAACTACTCGTGGGGGTGATACCATGGCTTTAGTTGCAAAGTATACTGCTAATGCTGTGTATGACAATCCTCGCCGCTTTCAGAAGATGCTTGACCCTAATATTAAGAAAGCTACAGCATTAGGGTTAAAAGATTGGTTAATCGACGTTATCTTCCGCAAGGGTTCAAAGGCACAAGCACTGAAAGAATTGCATCATATTATGCATAGTACACCAGCGGATGATCTCCCTGTACAGCCTCCCGTTTGTGGCGAACAGGCAGAAGTCTCTCCAATGGAAAATATTCGACATCATTCTCTTGTCAGGACAACTGAAACACCATTGCTGATGACCTATGGAAAATATACGGCGTTTCAAAATCTCAGAAAGCACTTAAAAACAGGCGTTGATCCTAAAGTGTGTGATATCAGTGTGGATAAACTCAGCGGTACGATTACATACTCAATCGCCGGTCGAGAACTGTGTTGTGAATATATATCAGATTTACTGAGATCGGTGAAACGCGATGGTCGGGATTATTTTGCTAACTACGGTCAGGAAGTTATCGATTTCATTGATTTGAACAAAGAAATGTTGAATGAAATGAGGATTAAAGAAGGAAAAAAAACAATTAAAAGCGCTGCCGAGGTTGGTGCGGATGAACTACTTGATGTGAGTATTATTCATTTTAAAAAGTCAGAAGAAGCAAACGAACTTGTTGAATTATTAAAGCAACTTGGCATTGGTGAAGAAGAGCTTTCAACCACTGTTTTTGATACGTGGGTGACGTCCGGTGATCCAGAGGCCTTGAAGAAATACAATTACACTACTTTTGTTACCGTTTCTAGAATTTCGCAGAAAGAAGCTTCACAACAACCTGAGCCAGAAGAAAGTTTTTCAAGAAAAAGGGCTACGATAAATCTTGCTAGATCGTTATCACAAAGTGTTAAAAGGTCAATTAGAAGTTCAAACCGTTTTATTAGAATGATGTCTCAATCCAATGAGTCGCAAGAAAAAGTAGCATCAGTTACAGAGAGCCTTCGGCTCTGGAAACACACTATGTCTCAATCGGGCAGGCATATACATCCTGCGACCCACATACCGCGACCTTCGAGGTGAAATTAACATATTCATTAAGAAGAATGACTCTAGATCTTGAAACGTAAACTTCACCTACTTGGTGCTATGTTGAATCTACCCATTAATAGCACCAGTATGCCCGCCATTTATGCATTTTCTTAACATCATTCGGAGCTCGAAAGGGAGTTTTATTAAGGAGAGATCAGGTTGCTCAGTGAACAATGAATAAAAACAAAAAAGACCGCCTAAGCGGTCTTTTTCAGTATTGAGCTGATGTATCGTAATTAATCAGAGATTAAGCAACGATTTTAGCTACAACACCAGCACCAACAGTACGGCCACCTTCACGGATAGCGAAGCGTAAACCTTCGTCCATCGCGATTGGAGCAATCAAAGTAACAACCATTTGTACGTTGTCACCAGGCATTACCATCTCAACACCTTCTGGCAATTCGATAGTACCTGTCACGTCAGTTGTACGGAAGTAGAACTGTGGACGGTAGCCTTTGAAGAATGGAGTGTGACGTCCGCCTTCTTCTTTTGACAATACATAGATTTCTGATTCGAAAGTCGTATGTGGAGTGATTGAACCAGGCTGTGCCAATACTTGACCACGCTCAACTTCATCACGCTTAGTACCACGTAGTAGTACACCACAGTTTTCGCCAGCACGACCTTCGTCAAGCAGCTTACGGAACATTTCAACACCAGTACAAGTGGTTGAAGTCGTATCTTTGATACCAACGATTTCTACTTCGTCACCCACTTTAATGATACCGCGCTCAACTCGACCTGTAACAACAGTACCACGGCCTTGAATTGAGAACACATCTTCAATTGGAAGAATGAATGCACCGTCAATAGCACGCTCTGGCTCTGGGATGTAAGTGTCTAATGCGTTAGCAAGTTCAAGAATTTTCTCTTCCCACTGTGCTTCACCGTTAAGTGCACCTAATGCAGAACCTTGGATAACTGGTAGGTCATCACCTGGGAATTCGTATTCAGATAGAAGTTCACGAACTTCCATTTCTACTAGCTCTAGAAGCTCTTCATCGTCAACCATGTCACATTTGTTCATGAATACGATGATGAATGGTACACCAACCTGACGTGAAAGCAGGATGTGCTCACGTGTTTGTGGCATAGGGCCATCTGTAGAAGCTACTACTAGGATTGCGCCGTCCATCTGTGCCGCACCAGTAATCATGTTTTTAACATAATCCGCGTGACCTGGGCAGTCTACGTGTGCGTAGTGACGAGTTTCAGTGTCATACTCGATGTGAGAAGTATTAATCGTAATACCACGCTCACGCTCTTCTGGAGCATTATCGATTTGTGCGAAATCTTTAACGTCACCACCGAAAGCTTTGGTTAAAACGTGTGAGATCGCTGCAGTTAGAGTAGTTTTACCATGGTCAACGTGACCAATTGTACCTACGTTAACATGGGGTTTACTACGTTCAAATTTTTCTTTAGCCACAATAATTTCCTTTCTTTTCAAGATGTCCAGTATGTACTGGACTGCTCAAGTCATAATCTATAGTTGGAACTCAATAGGCGCTTAGCCACGAGCTTCCATCATCGCCTTGGCAATGTTTTGCGGTGCATCAGAGTACTTCAAAAACTCCATAGAGTATGAAGCTCGCCCTTGAGACGCAGAACGCAAATCAGTTGCATAACCAAACATTTCAGATAGAGGGACTATTGACCGAATGATTTTAACGCCGGCAAAACCGTCGTCCATTCCCTCAATCAGACCGCGGCGACGGTTTAAGTCGCCGACTACGTCACCCATATAATCTTCTGGGGTAGTCACTTCTACTTTCATGCAGGGTTCGAGCAACACAGGATCCGCTTGTTCCGCACCCTGTCTGAAGCCCATCGAACCAGCAATCTTGAACGCCATTTCATTCGAGTCTACATCATGGTATGAGCCATCGAATAGAGTGACCTTCACGTCCAACACAGGGAAGCCGGCGATAACTCCGCTCTTCATCTGCTCTTGGATTCCTTTGTCAACGGAGGAGATGTATTCACGAGGGACTACACCACCTACTATTTCGTCAACGAATTCATAACCTAAACCCGGTTCAAGGGGTTCAAGTTTTAACCAAACATGGCCATATTGTCCACGCCCGCCTGATTGGCGGATAAACTTGCCTTCCACTTTTGTCGAACTGCGAATGGTTTCGCGATAAGCCACTTGAGGTTTACCTACGTTACAATCAACGCTAAACTCACGACGCATGCGATCGACAATAATGTCTAAGTGTAATTCACCCATGCCTGAAATCAGAGTTTGCCCTGATTCATCGTCAGTTTCAACACGGAAAGATGGGTCTTCTGCAGCTAATTTTTGAAGCGCAATACCCATCTTATCTTGATCGGCCTGTGAACGAGGTTCAACAGCAATGGTGATCACTGGATCTGGGAAGTCCATACGTTCCAAAATCACTTTATGATTTCCGTCGCACAGGGTATCACCGGTGGTGACCTCTTTAAGGCCAATTGCTGCTGCAATATCACCAGCACGAACTTCGGAAAGTTCGGTACGGTCATTGGCATGCATTTGCACCATACGGCCAATACGCTCCCGCTTCTGCTTTACGGGATTGTAAACGGTTGAACCTGAAGATAGTATCCCGGAATAAACACGGATAAAGGTTAATGTACCAACAAAAGGGTCGGTAGCAATTTTAAATGCGAGTGCAGAAAATGGTTCATTGTCGTCAGGATGACGCTCAACTTCATTTTCTTTCTCATCAATACCTTTAATGGCAGGCACATCAATCGGTGACGGAAGAAAATCGACAACAGCATCTAATACGGCTTGTACGCCTTTATTTTTAAATGCGCTGCCACAGGTTGCCAATACTATTTCGTTATCAATGGTTCTCTGGCGTAAAGCTTGTCTAATTTCAGCTTCGGATAACTCACCTTCTTCAAGGTACTTATCCATTAATTCTTCTGAAGCTTCAGCCGCTGAATCAAGCATGTATTCATGCATTTCAGCCGCTTTATCTGCATATTCTGAAGGAATGTCTTCGTAGGTGAATGTGACACCTTGATCCGCTTCACTCCAATTAATGGCTTTCATCTTGATTAAATCAATGACGCCTTTGAAGTGTTCTTCGCTGCCCATATTTAAATGAATAGGCACACAGTTGGCACCTAAGCGATTGCGTATTTGATCGATAACACTTTCGAAGTCTGCACCAGCGCGATCCATTTTATTCACAAATACTAATCGTGGAACCGCGTATTTGTCAGCTTGACGCCACACAGTTTCTGATTGTGGCTCAACGCCAGAAGCACCACAAAATACGACTACGGCACCATCAAGGACGCGCAATGAGCGTTCAACTTCAATAGTGAAATCAACGTGACCTGGTGTGTCAATGATATTAATACGATGCTGAGGGAATTGTGCGTTCATGCCCGGCCAAAAGGTGGTCACGGCGGCTGAAGTGATGGTAATACCACGCTCTTGTTCTTGCACCATCCAATCGGTTGTTGCTGCACCATCGTGCACCTCACCAATTTTATGTGATAATCCGGTGTAAAATAGAACACGTTCGGTGGTAGTGGTCTTACCTGCATCTACGTGAGCGCAAATACCGATATTACGATACCGCTCAATAGGAGTGTTACGTGCCACGAAAATACCCTCTTTGCTGAATTTTTAGTTTCAGCTAAATAAAAATGTGCGCGGATCCGAAGATCCGCGCTAAGCAATTACCAGCGGTAATGAGCAAACGCTTTGTTTGCTTCTGCCATACGATGCACGTCTTCGCGCTTCTTAACAGCAGTGCCTTTATTGTCTGATGCGTCTTGCAACTCACCAGCTAAACGTAAAGCCATAGATTTTTCACCACGCTTACGTGCTGCTTCAACTAACCAACGCATTGCTAAGGCATTACGACGGACAGGGCGCACTTCACATGGTACTTGGTACGTTGAACCACCAACGCGACGAGATTTAACTTCGACGGCTGGGCGAACATTGTCCAATGCTGCTTCAAGGATAACTAGATGTTCTTCGCTTTTCTTTTCAGCGACAACATCAAGTGCTTGATAGATGATTTTTTCTGCAGTCGACTTTTTGCCGTCTTGCATAATGACGTTGATGAACTTAGCCAACAACTCACTGTGAAACTTTGGATCTGGTAGGATTTTACGTTGTCCTACAACGCGACGTCTTGGCATATTAATTCTCCGTATGCTTCAGGTTTTTCCAAAACTGGAATAACAATTTTACTAGCTTGGCCTTACTAACTTAACGGAAAGTTAAGACTTAGGACGCTTAGCACCGTACTTAGAACGGCCTTGGCGACGTGCAGTTACACCAGAGCAATCTAATGCACCGCGAATAGTGTGATAACGCACACCTGGTAAATCTTTAACACGACCACCGCGGATCAAAATCACGCTGTGCTCTTGTAAGTTGTGGCCTTCACCGCCGATGTATGAAGTCACTTCAAAACCGTTGGTAAGACGAACACGCGCTACTTTACGTAGTGCTGAGTTAGGTTTTTTAGGTGTTGTTGTGTACACACGTGTACAAACACCACGTTTCTGTGGGCACGCTTCCAACGCAGGCACGTTAGTCTTATCGACTTTAGGTGCGCGTGGCTTACGTACCAACTGGTTTACAGTTGCCATGTCTAGCTCCGTTTCAGCCGAGTAAACTCAGCGAATAAGGTGTGAAAAATCTATATCCCACTACTGTGGGACGCGGAATTTTAGAAAGCAAATGCCGAACTGTCAAGAAATAGACAGTTTTTATCCAAAATTCTTCTACAAACTCTTTTTAAAAACAAAGGCAAAAGGCGCGTGAAACGCCTTTACCTAAGGAAAGTTTGTAATATTACTCTTTTCTAGCTGCCCGCTAGATTCAACAGATCCGCAAGGTTCTGTTCAGCTTCGCTTGCAGAAATCGGTGCTGGTTCAGCCACTTCTTCTGTTTGCTTCGCTTCATTACGCTTAACGTGATACGAGTAACCGGTACCTGCTGGGATCAGACGACCAACAATTACGTTTTCTTTCAGACCACGTAATGGATCGCTCTTACCGCCAACTGCAGCCTCAGTAAGTACACGTGTTGTTTCTTGGAACGATGCCGCTGAGATGAAGGACTCAGTTGCAAGCGATGCCTTGGTAATACCTAATAAGTCTCTTTCGAAGCTTGCTGGTACTTTACCTTGAGCAATGAGCTCACGGTTAGCAATCTTAACGCGAGCGACTTCAGCTTGCTCACCTTCTAGGAACTCACTATCACCTGAAGTAGTAATAATACACTTACGCAGCATTTGGCGAATGATCACCTCAATGTGCTTATCGTTAATTTTTACACCTTGCAGACGGTAAACGTCTTGCACTTCGTTGGTGATGTAATTCGCCACATGATGAATACCACGTAAACGCAGAATGTCATGAGCTGCTTCTGGTCCGTCAGCAATAACCTCACCACGTTCGACTTTTTCACCTTCGAACACGTTCAAGTTACGCCATTTAGGGATCATCTCTTCATAGGCATCGCCACCATCAGCAGGCGTGATCACAAGACGACGCTTACCTTTAGTTTCTTTACCGAATGAAATAGTACCCGTGATTTCAGCAAGAATAGCTGGCTCTTTCGGTCTACGTGCCTCAAACAAGTCAGCAACACGTGGTAGACCACCGGTAATATCACGAGTTTTCGAAGACTCTTGTGGGATACGTGCTAACGCGTCACCAACGTTGATATCAGAGTTATCTTCTAGGTTTACAATCGCGTTACCTGGTAAGAAGTATTGTGCAACCACGTCTGTACCTGGGATCATCAAATCGTTGCCGTCGGCATCAACAAGACGAACCATTGGACGCAACTCTTTACCAGCACTGCTACGTTGAGCGACATCCATCACAACGATTGACGACAGACCCGTTAATTCGTCAGTTTGACGTGTCATAGTAACACCATCAATCATATCAACGAATTTCATCTTACCCGCCACCTCAGAGATGATTGGGTGAGTATGTGGATCCCAGTTCGCAATGATTGCGCCAGAAGTCACAGCTTTGTCTTCATGAGCTTCTAAAATTGTACCGTATGGTACTTTATAACGCTCTTTTTCACGACCAAGCTCATCGATTATCGCCAGTTCAGATGAACGAGATACGATAACAAGCTTATCTTCACTGTTGGTTACGTGCTTCGCATTATGCAGCTTCAATGTACCCGCGTTTTTCACTTGTACGTTGTTTTCTGCTGATGCTCTCGATGCCGCACCACCAATGTGGAAGGTACGCATGGTAAGCTGTGTTCCAGGCTCACCAATTGACTGAGCAGCAACAACACCGATTGACTCACCGTGGTTAATGATGTGGCCACGAGCCAAATCACGACCATAACAGTTCGCACAAACACCGAAGTCTGTTTCACAAGAAATTACTGAACGAACGATAACTTCATCGACAGAGTTTTCTTCTAGCGTGTCACACCAAGCTTCGTCTAATAGCGTGTTGCGTGGTGCTAGGACTTTCTCAGTGCCAGGATAGAAGACATCTTGTGCAACTACACGACCCAGTACACGTTCACGTAGCGGCTCAACAACATCACCACCTTCAATCAACGGCTTCATTGTGAGACCTTCGTAGGTGCCACAGTCATCTTCAATAACAACAAGATCTTGTGCAACGTCAACAAGACGACGAGTCAAGTAACCTGAGTTTGCTGTTTTCAATGCCGTATCGGCCAAACCTTTACGCGCACCGTGAGTTGAGATGAAGTACTGGAGTACGTTCAGACCTTCACGGAAGTTCGCCACAATCGGCGTTTCGATGATTGAACCATCTGGTTTTGCCATCAAACCACGCATACCAGCAAGCTGACGGATCTGAGCGGCACTACCACGAGCGCCTGAATCAGCCATCATGTAGATGCTGTTGAATGACGCTTGTTTCTCTTCTTCACCGTCACGGTTGATGACAGTTTCAGATGACAAGTTGTCCATCATCGCTTTCGATACTTGCTCGTTAGTACGTGCCCAGATATCGATAACTTTGTTGTAACGTTCACCCGCGGTAACAAGACCAGATTGGAACTGCTCTTGAATTTCGCGAACTTCAGCTTCGGCGTCAGCAACTAAGGTGTACTTCTCATCAGGGATGACCATGTCATCAATACCAACAGAAGCACCTGATTTGGTTGCAAAACGGAAACCGGCATACATGAGTTGGTCAGCGAAAATTACAGAGTCTTTTAGACCAAGTTGACGGTAACAAGTGTTGAGAAGCTTAGAGATCTGCTTCTTACCCATGTTCTGGTTAACGAGATCGTACGACAAGCCTTTCGGTAGTAATTGTGATAACAATGCACGACCAACTGTTGTATCGACGATACGAGTCGTTTCAGTGGCTTCACCGTCCGTTGAAACTTCAGTTTCAGTGATACGGACTTTAACGCGTGAATGCAGTTCAACCGCACCTGTTGCGTAAGCTTTTTCCACTTCATCTGTTGACATGAAGGCCATACCTTCACCTTTACCGTTAATTTTTTCACGGCTGGTGTAGTACAGACCCAATACCACGTCTTGAGACGGAGTGATCACTGGCTCACCGTTTGCTGGTGACAAAATGTTGTTGGTTGACATCATTAAGGCGCGAGCTTCTAACTGAGCTTCAAGCGTTAATGGAACGTGAACCGCCATTTGGTCACCATCGAAGTCAGCGTTGTAGGCCGCACAAACGAGTGGGTGTAATTGAATTGCTTTACCTTCAATTAGTACTGGTTCAAAGGCTTGAATACCCAGTCTGTGAAGTGTTGGTGCACGGTTAAGTAGCACTGGATGTTCACGAATCACTTCGTCTAGAACGTCCCATACTTCGCCAACTTCGCGCTCAACCATTTTCTTAGCGGCTTTAATCGTTGTCGCTAAGCCACGGCCTTCTAATTTGCCGTAGATGAATGGCTTGAATAGCTCAAGTGCCATTTTCTTAGGCAGACCACATTGATGCAGGCGCAAAGTAGGACCTACGGTAATTACCGAACGGCCTGAATAGTCAACACGCTTACCAAGTAAGTTCTGACGGAAACGACCTTGTTTACCTTTGATCATGTCAGCCAAAGATTTAAGCGGACGTTTATTTGAACCGGTAATTGCACGACCACGACGGCCGTTATCAAGCAATGCATCAACAGACTCTTGCAACATACGCTTTTCGTTACGTACGATGATGTCTGGAGCAGCAAGATCTAACAAACGCTTCAAGCGGTTGTTACGGTTAATCACGCGGCGGTATAAATCGTTCAAATCTGAAGTCGCGAATCGACCACCGTCCAAGGGTACTAAAGGACGTAAATCAGGTGGAAGAACCGGTAGTACTTTTAAGATCATCCACTCTGGTTTATTACCAGATGTGTGGAATGCTTCAAGTAATTTCAGGCGCTTTGTGACTTTCTTACGACGGGTTTCAGAGTTGATAGATGGCAACTCTTCGCGCATCATTTCAATTTCTTTTTCAACGTCAATCGCGCGAAGTAAATCAAGCACGGCTTCCGCACCCATTTTCGCTTCGAATTCGTCACCAAATTCTTCTAATGAATCGAGGTACGCTTCTTCCGTCAACATTTGACCCTGTTCAAGGGTTGTCATGCCAGCTTCAGTAACCACGTATGATTCAAAATACAATACGCGCTCAATATCACGTAATGTCATGTCCATCATCAAGCCGATGCGAGATGGTAGCGATTTTAAGAACCAAATGTGGGCAACTGGGCTTGCCAGTTCAATGTGACCCATACGCTCACGACGTACTTTAGTCTGGGTAACCTCTACGCCACACTTTTCACAAATAACACCACGGTGCTTAAGACGCTTGTACTTACCGCACAAACATTCGTAATCTTTTACTGGACCGAAAATACGCGCACAGAACAAGCCTTCACGTTCTGGCTTGAAAGTACGGTAGTTAATGGTTTCTGGCTTTTTAACTTCACCAAACGACCAAGAGCGGACCAAGTCAGGTGACGCTAGGCCAATCTTGATACCTTCAAACTCTTCGGTTTTGCTCTGCTGTTTCAGAAACTTTAATAAATCTTTCACGTTTCTCTCCTGAAGGAGTTAAATCGGGTGCCCCGGTTTAACAGGGCACCATTCATTGAGCCAAACGAGGCTATTGCCTGCGCTTAAAGCTGATCTAACTCGATGTTAATACCGAGTGAACGGATTTCCTTCAGTAATACGTTGAAGGACTCAGGCATACCTGGTTGCATCTGATGGTTGCCGTCAACAATGTTCTTATACATCTGAGTACGACCATTGACGTCATCTGATTTCACGGTAAGCATTTCTTGAAGCGTATAAGCGGCACCATATGCTTCTAGTGCCCATACTTCCATCTCACCGAAACGCTGTCCACCAAACTGTGCTTTACCACCCAGCGGCTGCTGAGTAACTAAGCTGTATGATCCGGTAGAACGGGCGTGCATCTTGTCATCAACCAAGTGGTTCAGTTTCAGCATGTACATGTAACCAACGGTTACACGACGCTCAAATTCATCACCGGTACGACCATCAAATATTCTTAATTGACCAGATTCTGGTAAATCAGCCAAGGCAAGCATTTGCTTGATTTCTTTCTCTTTAGCACCATCAAATGCTGGAGTAGCAATCGGCAAACCACCTTTTAGGTTTTTCGCTAAGCGCATGACTTCGTGATCTGAGAAGCTGTCTATGTCCACTTTCTGTTGGACTTCGTCGCCTAACTCATAAACCTGCTTGATATAACCACGAACTTCAGCCATCTCACGTTGCTCTTCTAACATGTCAGCAATCTTGTTACCAACACCTTTAGCAGCCGCACCCATGTGAACTTCAAGAACCTGACCGATGTTCATACGAGATGGTACACCAAGCGGGTTCAGTACGATGTCGACAGGATTACCTTTCTCATCGTATGGCATGTCTTCAACAGGACAGATCTTCGAGATAACACCTTTGTTACCATGACGACCCGCCATCTTATCACCAGGCTGAATCGTACGTTTCACTGCTAAGTAAACCTTAACAATTCGAAGTACGCCAGGTGCTAAGTCATCACCTTTGGTGATTTTACGACGTTTAAGATCAAACTTCTTATCGAAGTCAGCTTTAAGCTCTTCGTGTTGCTCAGCCAATTGCTCAAGTTCAGTCTGCTTACTCTCATCATTGATGATTTGCATTAAGTAGTCTTTACGACTCATTGCATCAAGCTTTTCTTCACTGAAGCCTGCGCTTAGAAGTAAATGACGAGCACGATGTAATACACCTTCTTCAAGGGTCTTGAACTCTTCACTTAAGTCTTTACGTGCTTGAGCAACGTGCATCTCTTCAATTTCAACAGCACGCTTGTCTTTTTCAACGCCGTCACGGGTAAATACCTGAACGTCGATGATAGTACCTTTTACTGAGTTCGGTACGCGCAGTGAACTGTCTTTAACGTCAGAGGCTTTTTCACCAAAGATAGCCCGCAATAGCTTTTCTTCTGGAGTGAGCTGAGTTTCACCTTTAGGTGTCACTTTACCCACTAGAATGTCGCCGCCTTTAACTTCAGCACCGATATAAACGATACCTGATTCATCCAGCTTAGACAGAGCAGATTCACCAACGTTTGGAATGTCAGCTGTGATCTCTTCGCTACCCAACTTAGTATCACGAGCGATACATGAAAGCTCTTGAATGTGGATAGTGGTGAAACGGTCTTCTTGCGCAACGCGCTCAGAAATAAGGATTGAATCCTCAAAGTTATATCCGTTCCAAGGCATGAAGGCGATACGCATGTTTTGACCAAGCGCTAAGTCACCTAAATCCGTTGAAGGACCATCGGCGAGTACATCACCGCGAACCACTGGATCACCAACGAAACAGCAAGGACGTTGATTAATACAAGTATTTTGGTTTGAACGGGTGTATTTAGTCAGATTGTAGATATCAATACCAGCTTCACCTGGTTTCAACTCTGCTTCATTGACTTTAACGACAATCCGGCTTGCATCAACATACTCAATGACACCGCCACGATTTGCAGAAACAACAACACCTGAATCGACAGCCAATGTGCGTTCAATACCTGTACCGACAAGTGGCTTTTCAGCGACTAGCGTAGGTACAGCTTGACGTTGCATGTTAGCACCCATCAATGCACGGTTCGCATCATCGTGTTCTAGGAATGGAATCAAAGACGCCGCAACCGAAATAATCTGTTGTGGTGAAACATCCATATACTGAACATCAGCCGCTGGCATGAACGTTGATTCACCACGGTGACGAACAGCAATTTGCTCTTCAACCATACGGCCATCAGCATCGACTTCAGCGTTCGCCTGTGCAATGACATAGCGACCTTCTTCAATGGCAGATAAGTATTCAACTTCATCAGTAATGATGCTATCAACTACTTTACGGTATGGAGTTTCCAAGAAACCGTATGAGTTAGTGCGTGCAAATGACGCTAACGAGTTGATCAGACCAATGTTTGGTCCTTCAGGCGTTTCGATTGGACATAGACGACCGTAGTGAGTCGGATGTACATCTCGAACTTCGAAACCAGCACGTTCACGAGTCAAACCACCTGGGCCAAGTGCAGAAATACGGCGCTTGTGCGTCACTTCGGAAAGCGGGTTGTTTTGATCCATAAACTGAGACAACTGTGAAGAACCAAAGAATTCTTTCACAGCCGCAGAAATTGGCTTAGCGTTGATCAAATCTTGTGGCATGAGTTCATTCAAGTCACCGAGACTTAAACGCTCACGTACCGCGCGTTCAACACGTACAAGACCAACACGGAATTGGTTTTCAGCCATTTCACCGACGCTACGAATACGACGGTTACCTAAGTGATCGATATCATCGACTTCATCGTTACCATTACGGATTTCGATGATTTTCTGCATAACAGCAACGATATCTTCTTTAGATAACGTGCCTTTACCTTGATCTTCCGCGATGCTAAGACGACGGTTGAACTTCATACGACCGACTTTAGACAGGTCATAACGCTCTTCACTGAAGAACAAGTTCTGGAATAAGGTTTCTGCAGCTTCTTTGGTTGGCGGCTCACCAGGACGCATCATGCGGTAAATTTCTACCAATGCTTCCAAACGGTTTGTCGTAGGGTCAAGACGTAGAGTATCTGCAATGTATGCGCCGTTATCCAGCTCATTCATAAACAAGGTTTCTACTTTCTTGATGCCAGCCAATGACAGATTTGCAAGGCCTTCAAGACTGAGTTCAGAATTTGCGGAAACAAGTACTTCGCCTGTATCTGGGTCGATATAGTCTTGTGCTGCATACTTACCCACGATGTACTCTACAGGTACTTCGATTTGGGTCGTATTAGTCTTACCAAGTTGACGAATATGACGTGCAGTAATACGGCGACCCGCTTCTACTAATATATCGCCTGTTGCATCTTTTATGTCGAAACTCGCTGTTTCACCACGTAGGCGCTCAGGATCGAGATCCATGACCAAAGAGTCTTTCTTAACGGTAAACGTGATGCGGTCAAAGAAGATGTCTAAGATTTCTTGAGTAGAGTACTCAAGGGCACGCAGTATGATAGTCGCAGGCAATTTACGGCGACGGTCAATACGGACGAATAGGGCATCTTTTGGATCGAATTCGAAATCTAACCATGAACCACGGTAAGGAATAACACGTGCGTTATAAAGCACCTTACCAGAAGAGTGGGTTTTACCACGGTCGTGATCGAAGAATACACCAGGGCTACGGTGTAACTGAGAAACAATAACACGCTCAGTGCCGTTAATAACGAACGTCCCGTTACCAGTCATCAGTGGGATATCACCCATGTAGACATCTTGCTCTTTAATGTCTTTGACTGTACCAGCAGCGGCTTCACGATCGTATAACACCATACGCAATTTAACGCGTAAAGGTGCTGAATATGTAACACCACGAATTTGACATTCTTTTACATCAAATTCAGGTTCGCCCAGCTTATAACTAACGTACTGCAGCTCAGAATAACCTGAGAAGCTTTTGATGGGAAAAACGCTACGGAATGCGGCTTCGAAACCACGTTCACCAGTTGGATCTTGATCGGTGAATTTCTTGAAAGAGTCTAATTGAATAGACAACAAGTACGGAATGTCCAAAACTTTCGGACGTTTACCGAAGTCTTTGCGAATACGCTTCTTTTCAGAATAGGAGTAAACCATGGGTTTCCTCTGTGTGCAGATGTGACCAAGACTGAATGATGACATTATTGTCATAACTCAGCACGTTTGCCCATCACCGTTGATAGCACGAACCTAACCAGTAATCTCTGTTAGGCACTGCAAAATCAGGCGACAAACGGTGACAAAAAATTCGCCAGCGCATAAAGCGCAAAAAAGGCCAACGGTTAAAAAACCGTCAGCCTCCACTCAATACTAGATTGAGTGAGTAAGTCTAATAAATAGCTTACTTGATTTCTACAGCAGCGCCAGCAGCTTCTAGATCTTTAACTAGAGCTTCAGCTTCTTCTTTAGAAATACCTTCTTTAACTGCAACTGGTGCAGATTCAGCCATACCTTTAGCTTCTTTCAGGCCAAGACCTGTAGCGCCACGTAGAGCTTTAATTACAGCAACTTTGTTGTCACCGTGAGAAGTAAGAACTACGTCGAATTCTGTTTTCTCTTCAGCAGCAGCACCTTCGCCAGCGCCACCAGCAACAACAGCAGCTGCAGCAGATACGCCGAACTTTTCTTCCATTGCTTCGATTAGTTCAACAACTTCCATTACAGACATTTCTGCAAAGGCTTCTAAGATTTGGTCTTTAGTGATAGACATAAGAAATATTTCCTATTGTTCTGAATTCAATTTTATTAAGCAGCAAGCTTAAAATTAAGCTGCTTCTTCTTTTTGATCGCGTAGAGCGGCCAGTGTACGTACCATTTTGCCAGCAGATGCTTCTTTTAGAGTCATCATCAACTGTGCTAATGCTTCTTCGTACGTTGGTAGTTTCGCTAAACGATCAATTTCAGTTGCAGGGATGAAATCCCCTTCGAAAGCTGCACCTTTCACTTCGAATGCTTCTTGCTCTTTAGCGAAGTCTTTTAAAAGACGCGCTGCAGCACCTGGGTGCTCGTTAGAGAAAGCAATCAAAGTTGGACCAGTAAATACGTCAGCTAGGCACTCATAATCAGTACCAGCTACTGCACGACGCGCTAATGTGTTACGTACTACACGTACATAAACACCATTTTCGCGAGCAGTTTTACGCAAACTTGTCATAGAACCTACAGTTACGCCACGTGAATCAGCAACAACTGCAGAAAGTGCACCTTTGGCAACTTCGTTGACTTCAGCAACAATCGCTTGTTTGTCTTCGAGTCTTAATGCCATTGGCTTTACTCCTGGATTCTACCTAGGATCTCTCCTAGTGTTTACCATGCTAAATATATTGTATTTAGCTACTTAAGGTGCAGATTTTCCAGCAGAAAAAAATCTATCTGGGGCCTGACACCATCTACGTAGGCATTGATTAAGCCATGCTATAACGCATTGCACCTACGGTCTTGGACGGAAACTCATTATCCTAATGAGCTTCAACCCACAAGGCGCGCGATTATAAAACAATCAAAGCGCCTTGTATACTCATATCAAATTTTTTTGCTATGAGTGAAATTGATTAAGCGACTTCTAGAGACCCTTGCTCAACCGTAACACCTGCACCCATAGTGGTAGAGATAGTTACTTTCTTCATGAAAACGCCTTTCGCTGAAGCAGGCTTAGCCTTCTTAACAGCAGCAAGGATGGCTTCCAAGTTTTCTTTAAGCTGAGTTGGTTCAAAATCCACTTTACCGATAGTAGTGTGAATGATGCCGTTTTTGTCATTGCGGTAACGCACTTGACCAGCTTTAGCGTTTTTAACGGCTTCAGCAACGTTTGGCGTTACAGTACCGGTTTTAGGGTTAGGCATAAGACCACGTGGGCCTAAGATTTGACCTAATTGACCAACAACACGCATCGCATCAGGAGATGCAACAACAACGTCGAAGTTCATTTCGCCTGCTTTAACTTGAGCGGCTAGATCATCCATACCAACAAGTTCAGCACCAGCTTCTTTCGCTGCTTCTGCGTTCGCACCTTGTGTGAACACGGCAACACGAACTTCACGACCTGTACCGTGTGGCAATACAGTTGCACCACGTACGTTTTGGTCAGATTTACGAGCATCGATGCCTAGATTTACTGCAACATCAACACTTTCTACAAATTTAGCTGTCGCTAATTCTTTCAATAAAGCAACGGCTTCATTGATGTCATAGCTTTTTGTTGCTTCAACTTTCTCACGGATCACGCGCATACGTTTAGTTAGCTTCGCCATTCTATTAATCCTCTACTACCAAACCCATTGAACGTGCAGTACCTTCAATTGAGCGAGTCATCGCATCAATATCAGCACCTGTCATGTCTATCGCTTTTAGCTCAGCAATTTCTTGCACAGCAGCGCGTTTAATCGTGCCCACTTTTTCAGTGTTAGGACGAGAAGAACCTGACTTAAGACCAGCCGCTTTCTTAAGCAAGAAAGATGCAGGTGGAGTTTTGGTTTCGAACGTGAATGAGCGATCGTTGTAAACTGTGATCACTACGGGTACTGGCATACCCTTTTCCATTTTTTCTGTACGTGCGTTAAACGCTTTACAGAATTCCATGATGTTCACACCTTTTTGACCCAAAGCTGGACCAACTGGTGGTGACGGATTGGCAGAGCCAGATTTTACTTGAAGTTTGATGTAACCATCAATTTTTTTAGCCATTTTGACTTTCCTCAGTTTGGGTGCAAACGCTATCAAACACTATGTTTGTAGCTCCCCTTAAAACAACGGTGGCGAATTATACCGATAGTCGCCACCGTTTACAAATTTCTCTTGAAGCTTAAGAAGAACTGAAATTAACCTTTTTCTACTTGGCCAAAATCTAATTCAACTGGAGTTGAGCGACCAAAGATCATTACTGACACTTTAACTCGGCTCTTATCGTAATCAACTTCTTCAACGGTTCCGTTAAAGTCAGCAAAAGGTCCTTCGATAACTCGAACCACTTCACCGGGTTCAAAGATGACGCGATGAGTCGGTGACTCAGTAGTTTCAGCAAGACGAGATAAAATCGCATCAGCTTCACGATCAGTAATGGGTGCAGGACGATCTGAAGTGCCACCAATGAAACCCATAACACGTGGAATGCTTTTCACTAAATGCCAGCTTTCGTCATTCATTTCCATTTGAACTAATACATAGCCGGGGAAGAACTTACGCTCGCTTTTGCGGCGTTGGCCTGCACGCATTTCCACAACTTCTTCGGTCGGAACAAGAATTTCGCCGAAGTAGTGTTCCATATTGTGCATTTTGATATGTTCGATTAATGACTTGCAAACACGACCTTCATAGCCGGAGAATGCTTGAACTACATACCATCTTTTTTTAGCTTCAATAGCTTCTGTCATGCTAAGTGCCTATACGCCAGTAATAAAGTTGACTATTTCTAATAACACCATGTCCATTAGCCATAAAATAACAGCTAAAATGGCTGTTGCGGCAAGAACAATAAAGGTTGTGTTCAGCGCTTCCTGACGTGTCGGCCAGATGACTTTTCGAACTTCAATGTGCGCTTCACGAGCAAATTCCAGCGCTTGTTTACCTTTCGCGGTTTGCAAAGCAATAACGCCAGCAATGGCAAACGCCACAACAACGCCACCAGCACGAACAAGTACACTTGCTTCGCTATACATTTGATTGCCAATTATTGCTGCTGCCAGCAAAATAATGGCGATGCCCCACTTAACAATATCCAGAGGGTTACTCTGGTTTTCAGTATTCGTTGTCATCGGTTAGTTCCGTTACTTAGTACGACCTGAGCTTATCTCTTAAGCCTATTTACGCTATTCGTATTTAATCTCTTAAATTGCAAGATTAGCTACGCTATGAAACATGGTTAAATTACCACATTTCTACCTATGTCATTGCCTATTTGCCTTGAACAGGTAAAAAATCGGTCATAGATTGTATTCTTAATCCGCATAATTGGCAAGGTATAAGCGTTATAGAGAATTTTATACCAATTACAGTAATTAACTTCCCACTCAGCAAGAGCTAAAGGATTTCAGTACAAGGCGCAAGTTTGAAGTACTATCGGGATAATTCAAAAACTTGTAACCTAGTAATGGAATCCTTTAGCCTTGCCCTTCGGGAGCGTGTATGTGTTCAAATTACTACGCAAAATTGTCTCAACGTAGCAATGTAATAACGACAGTTTTGTATGTCGGTAATAACTATGTCTTCATCAATTTCACTTGTACTTTGAACACATACATAACTCTGAGTTGGGAATTTAATTACTGTAATTGGTATTAATTAATGTATCTTTTTGATGCGGTTGAATCTGTTTATGTTTGTGTTGATTTTCATGATGAGTTTATGGGTATAGAAAAATCATCCGTAAAGTTTCTTTTCTGGATGATAGACAGTGACAAATTGAGGGTTATTTTGGGCGTCATAACCATGAAATCGTTGCTCTGGTTTCACTACTAAACCATAATCATCTTCAAGCTTTTTTGTCACCGTAGGGGAACAAAGCAAATGCTGAGTTAATGTCCCCGTAAGAGGAAGGATCCCGTTTTGTTTTAATCTGCGGATTTCCTCTTCTATTTCAATTTTTAATTGTGGTTCTAATGTAGTGATATCTCCGTGCTCAAAGGTCAGTTTTTCAAGCACTGTCATTTTTGTTGGTACGCGAATTTGACGCAATTCGATTTCGTTATGGATACTGGATAAGTATTCTTTACCATCTTTTGTGCGTAAACAGGCTGCTCGCCCGTTTGTTTGTTTCAATGCTTCTTTACTGTGATCTTCAGTGCAGGTCATTAACTCTGCTTGTTTTGCTATTGCTCGGCGTACGTTATCGTCCAGTGCTTGCATTGTACAATCATAAGCACTGGTTGCTCGAGTGATCTTCAATTTTCGCTTTTCATTGCTTACATCAAGCTTATATCGCTCTATATAAGAACCTGTATGGCTTTTGTCGCTTTTAGGCATGCCTCCTGTGACATAAGCAAGATCTTTAGCGCCTTCCATTAGGCTCATAAAGGTTGCTTTAAAGACTGAGTCTTGTTCCATTGCTTCGGGTAAATCAAGCAGCTCTGATTGGAAGTATGTCCATTTTTGTAGGCCTTTATCTGTTTTCCATTGTTTTGAAATATGGTTTAGTCGGATAACGTCGATACGATCAGCTAGTCGGATTATTTGGCGTACAGTTCTTTCTTCTGGGGTACATTCTGGGGATGTATCGGGGTAAAGCTGAGGGAGAGTACAGTCAGATAAATCACTTTCTTTGTTTTTGAGTGCGGTAGCTACAAGCTGTGTTATGGCTGAAGAATATCTAGCCGCCATTTTCATATCTCGTTGGAAAATAGCCGCAGCTTGAATTTCCTCTTCTGATTTGTCGGTTACTTCGGCCGCAACGTCATGGTAAATCATTGCGAGAGGAATTAACTCTTTTAATTCTGGTTCCTCAATAAACAGTTCCGCAGTAGTTGGCTGATATAGGATAAATAGTTCGATTAAGGCTTCTGCAATGATTTGTGTACGAGTGACGTGTTCAGCACCATGGTTTTTTTTAAACATAACCGGAACAGGTTTTACGGACGACACTAACACTTCTAGCTGCTTTTCTTGGGGGGAGCAGTAATAATGATGAACAGCAGTTTGAGCAAGTGCTAGGTAACTTTTATTCCTAGTGATAGGTGACTTGTCATATCTTTTTCTCAACCAATTAAAATGAGCGGAATTTTGTACTTTTATCGGCTTTTTTACTGTTTGAGGTAGGCTTTCGGTTTTTACAGGCATATCGATGACGGGTTTATTTTGTTGCATGGTATCGATACACTCTATGTAAGCTATTTTTGCGGATTTTTGGTCATGAATTGTATTGAGTTTTTTTGTATAATATTGATCGAGTAAAGTGAGTGCTTCTTGTTTACGCTCGTTGTAGAGATGCTTTGCAACTTGATCCGACATATTTCTACCTACTCGAAGTTGCCTGCCAAATTCATGGGTAAAGTAGTAAACATTACCTTTACTATTTATTTTATCTTTTGTCGTTACCGCGTGTTCAGTCTCAAATGCTTCTGATTTAATTTCATCAAAATCTTCGTTGAAACTCTCTGGTTTGTTTTTGGAAACGAGCAAACAATTCTCATTCATTGGAGTTAACGGTACAAAATTCGGAGTGATTGTTTTATGAATACGAGTTGATCGTTTGCTCAACCATTGACGAAACACCATTAACCAAGCACTTACCTTTCCTTGGTTGAGTCTTGCTTCAGGCGGCGCAAAAGGGTTAATTTCACAGCCTGTGATGATTTCAAAATCTTGGTAATAAATTCTTGTTTGTTTGGTACTTGCTATTATTGGTGGTAATAAAGGCGTATCGGGAACTGAAGTTGCCTCTTCTACGTCAAGTTCTAGTTTAAATTCGTTGTTTACAATGGCTATATCATGATCATGGTTATACTGTTCATCATGCAGTAAAGATGTATTTTCTTGTTCTAATTGTGTTCGTAATTCCTGAGTGTCAACACGAAAGCCAAACGGTAATAAGGCTTTAATTAGCTGAATGATAGGGTGAGCTTCTAATTTATTCACATTAAAGTCATTCATTTCACTGATGTCGAGCTTCTCTTTTATTGTGTCAGTAAAAAAGACTCTCAATTCAGTAGGTTGAAGATGAAGTGTGTTTTTGATTGCAAGGGCAGCTTGTTGTAATTGCTCTTGGTCAAATATATTTTTTTGAAAATGATTAATTGCTGTTGATAGTAAATCCTGCCATTCTTCTGTTTGTTTATAAGGCATTTTTTCTAAGTTTATGGGTTCTTGATGCTGAACCATGTATAACCAAAGTATAGGGGTTTGTTTAAGCAATTTCTGGTCGATTTTGACTTCGCAGCCTTGTTGATAAAGGCGTATGCCAATTTGGTGCAGTTCGTGCTGTCTTTCTGCTGCATCTTTATATTGCTCGTGAACCAAAATTTGGAATAGATTAAAGTATCCCATGACTCCTGCGCAGTGTGTGTAGTAGGTGGTGTTCAGATTGGCGCCATTTTCACAGCAAAGCTCAAATTTGGTTAAATTGCCTTCTCGAACGGCACTGAGTATCGCATTGCGATATGGAGTGGATAAAACACGTATCGCTTCAGAGAGTTCACTCGGCGGGTGTTGCAGTAAATCAAGCAGCTGAGACGGTGGTAGATGGCACAAGAGTGATTCAATGTTTGTTGACGCTGTTTTTTCAGCAAACACTCTCATCTTTTTTATACCAAAGTTTAATTCATTAATATTGTCATGTGTCAGTCCTAGGTCACTAAGGAAAACAATTTCTTTAATTTCTCCTGATTGGCAGCTGTAAAATACCACTGGCAATTCATCGATATTCAGTTCCTTCTCAAGTTTTGTCTTCAGCTGAAGCTTTTTAGATAGTTGATTTAAACTGCATGGGAATGGAATGATCACACATTGGTACTGCTCTACTCGGTAACCTTCAATAATGGTTTCGTTTGTTTTTTGGGAGTATATTTGCTCTTCAGGTTTGTTATGGCCACTCATATGAGTACCGTCTTCTTTAAAATGACCCGAAGTTCTGGAGCGGTATAGCGAGTCGAGTCGATTATCAGACTCTGATATTTTCTCAAACAAACAATGGCGATTAGGATGAAGCTGCCTGAAATGAGCCGTTAGGCTCGTATTACTAGTGGTCGAGGTGTCTTTTTTATAGCAATACAATGCTTTGACAGGGTACAGCCCTAAATGAAGTTCCAGATAAAATAATTCAACCCGCATACCTCTTTTTAATATTGTTCCCGGCCTAGGTTCGACTTTTTGAGATTGATATTCCAACTCTAATCCTGCGCAGCCAATTGTCGGACTATCGACATTAATGCCACGACAGAATAAGTCACCGATTTCAAAAAGCTGCAGGATATGTTCTCTTTTTTGCTGTTTTGTTTGAGGATCTAACAGAGAATGGTTCAACCATTTCTCATTAACTTCAGGTGTTCGACTGGCAGCAGAAACAAACTCAAAGTTATGTTCTGCTGCCAATGCTCGCCATTGATTGAAAAGTCTTGGGTTGACAGGGACCACTTGGCGTTCCTTAAAAAAGTTACTCTGGGAGATCGATTGCGAAGTATGATTGGCTTCAAACGACTCGAAAGCTTGGTCTATTTCATAGGAATCATGTGATTGGTTATCAGGAAAGGTAAATAAGTCTCTGGCTAAGGTGTGGAGTTCGACAGACAACTTATATTTTCCTTCGTACTGTATAAAGTGTTATTGCAAAAAGTTATTCGTTAGGTATTCGAGAATCAAATTTTAACTTAACAAATAAGAGTGTTATTTAATTTAATCGCTTTTATATTAGTGGGTTATTGTTTTTTGATTAATAATGATTAATGTGTTTTTAATGATGTGAGTCTGTTGAATGAGCAAGGACTTTAATTGTTGAAGGATTTCTTTATCACTAAATCAACATCAAAGTTGAGTAACATAATAAAAACGTACACAATACTTTTACCTGACACAATTATAAAATGCCCTATGAACTTGAAACGAATTCTTACTTTTTCAGCATTGGCTCTGACCAGTTACAGTACGGCCGCGACTGATATCTCCCTTGATTCGATAAAAAAAGACATTACTTTTTTAGCACATGATGATCTCAAAGGGCGGGCGAGTTTCACCGTTGAAGCAGAACAAGCAGCAGATTATATAGCTCAGCGCTTTAAAAATATTGGTCTACTACCATACAAAGGTACGTTTAAGCATACTTTTCCTGTTTATGTTCGACAAGTGACTCAAGTTGATGTGGCACTTAATGGTAAGGTGGTTGCTGATAAACATCTTGCTATCGTGACAACCGCTAAAAATGTGTCTTGGCATCAAGGCAACACGAATGTGTCAACCCATCGAGTGGCTGCTGAGGATAGTTTAGGGGAAAAACTGTCGGAGTTGAACCTTCAAGGTGGTAACCATCTCGTATTGGTCGACGTTGCTCATGAAAAAATGTTTGGACGTTATAAACACTATTTTGAACGTCCGAAAACCAGCCTTTCGGATGACAATACGGGGACTTTGGTCTTAGCGCTAACGAAGGAAGATCAAGCGAATCACTTTTTGATTTCAGCTCAGAGCCAGACGGAAAAGAAAAAACTGACTAATGTAAGTGGCCTTTTACCGGGGCGTTCAAAAGATTATGAAGTGGTGCTTTTTTCTGCGCATTATGATCATATTGGTATGTTGCAACAAGATGAGGAAGGCGCTAAAAAGACTGATGTGATATTTAATGGCGCCGATGATGATGCATCAGGCACTACCGCCGTAATTAACCTTGCTCAGCATTTTAAAGACAAGAATGACAATGAACGTAGTTTGATGTTTGTAGCTTTTGCTGCTGAAGAAATTGGTGGTTTTGGGTCGCAATTTTTCTCAAAACAGTTACCAGTTAAAAATATCATGGCAATGATCAATCTAGAAATGATTGGTAAACCTTCCAAATTTGGTCATGGTAAAGTGTGGATGACCGGAATTGAACGTTCTGATCTTGGCGATATCATGAATGATGCACTTAAACCTCATGATACCGAAATTTTCGCTGATCCATATCCAAAACAGAAGCTGTTTTATCGTTCTGATAATGCCACTCTCGCACGTCTAGGTGTGCCAGCACACAGTTTTAGTAGCACCCAGCTCGATAAAGATCCTCATTACCATAAAGTGAGTGACGAAGTGTCTACGTTAGATTTAGAATCAATGAAAAAAGTCATTGATACTATCGCACGTGCCGTAGAACCCATTGTGGCAGCAGAAGCGACACCAAGTCGTTTGGACGCGACGCAAGTGAATGCTAAGGGCAAAATTTTTTAGCGATAAACATAAACAACATGTGCGCATAGTTGTATGCCCATGCAGAGCGGCTTCGTGGTGAATTCGAGATATATTGGTGAAGCCTTTATCAACGACTTCAGTAACGAGGCCGTTTTGCGTTTTGCTCAATTTTAGGTATTCACCAAAATTTCTTACCCATTCATGAAATAGATGCACCGAAAGGGTTAAAAATCCATATATGAACCTAAATAAATCGGTTGAACGCACAATTTAGCTTTAATTTATTGAAGTTAAATACAAAATTAAACAACCCTAATTTACCCATCAGGTGAGTGCTGAACATTCATATACTTGCCAAAACCACCGCTAACTGCGTTATAAATTTTGCAAGTAGAATCACTACTTGCTGCTATTCATGCCTTGCTATCAGTAATTTTTTCTGCGTATATGAACGCTCCCAACCGATTTATTTAGGATGAAGGTAAAACTCTATTTACTCCCAGGCACTCAGAGCAATGAAAAATTATGGGAAAAGCTGTTGTCTGAGTCGAATCATCAATTTGAATTCATACAGTTAGCTATTCCTATTGCGGCTGACTTTAATGAATTAATTGAGAAAATCATCGCTAAACTTCCAGACGAGAGAATCAACCTGCTCGGATTTTCATTAGGGGGTTATTTAGCCGCTCACATCGCGATGATTCACCCTGAGAGAGTAAGTCGATTAATGGTTATAGCAAACAGCCCTTGCCAGTTAAAC
The DNA here is from genome assembly GCF_004358345.1 of Parashewanella spongiae. NCBI lineage: Bacteria > Pseudomonadati > Pseudomonadota > Gammaproteobacteria > Alteromonadales > Shewanellaceae > Parashewanella > Parashewanella spongiae. The sequence continues at coordinate 170,316 of NZ_CP037952.1, forward strand.
GCTCACGAATTAATCCAACTCCAGCAGGTGCTTAATTTTATCGAACAGTTTGGCTATAACGGTATGGGCTATAAAAAAGCCGCCAGTATGGTGGATGATGCACAGGTTCATGCTGATGTGATTGATACTTTGTTGCAGATGGATGCCAAGCTCGGCAAAACTACCTTGGTCAATCAATTAGAAATCACTTCATATCGAGAAGATCTAGCCCTGCCGCTATCGAAGTTGACGATGCCAATAAGTTTTTATTACAGCGAAGCCGACAGCTTGATTAATAAGACATGGATAAATGGACTGAGTAAGCATCAACACATTTCGGTTTATTGCACTTCAGGTAAAGGGCATATGTTGCCACTGGAAAAACCAAAAGAGTTATTGAGGGTGATTGAGCAGTGGGTATGATTGTCTCTGGGCATAAAAAAAGCCCCAGCAACAAAGTGCTGAGGCGCCATAATGTGGCTTTTCACTAAAAAGTGAAATAAAAAGGTCTGAAAGATAGAACATCTTAACCTCTGTACCCTACGCCGAAGATATTACGATATTCATTGGCTCATGAAAAACAGTTTTCTCAAAAACGATTCAATAATGTGAAATAGATCGCGTAATTGCAGTAAATGATATCAATTTGTGTATAGGTGTTATTTTTTGATTAAATGGTGTAGAAATTTAGATTTAAACGACCATGCTGGCTTTCGCGGTAGTGGTCGCATAAATAGTAGAATTTATTGGATGAATACAAGCCGCTTTTAGTGCGCTTGTTGCCAGTTATCACCGAGACCAGCTTCTGCGAGTAATGGCACATCTATCTGAGCAGCTTGAGCCATTAACTCACAGACTTTAGCTTTAAGTGTTTCAGCTTGAGCTTCGTCGACTTCAAAGACTAATTCATCGTGTACTTGCATGATCATATTAATTTCACCATTGGTCTCGGTCGCTATCCAATGGGCAACAATAATCATGGCTTTTTTGATGATGTCAGCGGCCGTTCCTTGCATGGGGGCGTTAATCGCGGCGCGTTCTGCAGCTTGGCGGCGCATGGCATTTCGGGCTTTGATTTCTGGTAAATATAAGCGTCGACCAAATAAGGTTTCGACGTAGCCTTGTTCAGCCGCTTCAGCGCGAGTGTCTTCCATGTACTTTTTTACGCCCGGATAACGAGCAAAGTAAGTATCAATATAAGACTGTGCTTCGGCGCGTGCAATATCAAGTTGTTTGGCTAAGCCAAAGGCTGACATGCCATAAATTAAACCGAAATTAACCGCTTTTGCACGACGACGTTGTTCCGTTGAGACTGCTTCAAACGGTACATCAAATACTTCCGCAGCAGTCGCACGATGGATGTCTTTGTTGGCTGCGAATGCGTCGAGTAAACCACGATCTTGTGATAAATGAGCCATGATCCTAAGTTCAATTTGTGAATAATCCGCCGCGAGCATTTTGCGACCGCTTGGTGCAATAAAGGCTTGACGAATTCGGCGCCCTTCTTCGGTACGAATGGGAATATTTTGCAAATTAGGATCACTCGAAGACAATCGACCCGTCGCGGCATTAGCTTGGTGATAACTGGTGTGTACGCGGCCTGTTTTACCGTTTACCATTAATGGCAGCTTATCGGTGTAAGTGCTTTTAAGCTTAGCTAAACTGCGGTGCTCCAATATGATTTTTGGTAGTGGGTAATCTAATGCCAATTCAACTAAGACTTCTTCCGCTGTCGAAGGTGCGCCTTTAGGGGTTTTCTTGATGATGGGATAACCCAACTTTTCAAAAAATAATACTTGTAATTGTTTGGGCGAACTTAAATTAAAGGTGTCGCCTGCAATCTCATAAGCTTGTTGTTCAAGTTTGTGGATCTTCTGTTCAAGTTCTTGGCTTTGCTGACCGAGCAACATGCTGTCGATCAATACACCGCCGCGCTCCATATTTGATAATACAGACAAAACAGGCAATTCAATATCAGTGAATACACGAGCCAACTCGGGGGATTTTTCGAGTCTTGTCCATAAATGTTGATGCAAACGCAAAGTGATGTCAGCGTCTTCAGCGGCATAAGGTGATGCCGTTTCGAGAGGAATTTGATTAAAGGTTAATTGTTTAGCACCTTTACCAGCTATTTCTTCGAAACTAATGGTTTTGTGGCCAAGATACTTAAGAGCGAGATCGTCCATGTTGTGACGAGAAGCCACGGAGTTGAACACGTAAGATTCGAGCATAGTGTCGAATTCAATACCCTGTAATTCGATACCTTCGTTGGCTAAAATTGCAACATCATACTTTAAATTCTGGCCGACTTTTTTGATCTTCGGATTTTCTAATAGTGGTTTTAATTTGGCTAATGTTTCAGCTTTATCAAGCTGAACAGGTGCGTCTAAATAATCGTGTCCAAGGGGTAAATAAGCAGCTTTGCCGGCTTTTACTGCAAAAGATAGACCGACTAACTGAGCATCCATATAATCAAGGCTGGTTGTTTCAGTATCGATGCAAATTAATGATGCTTGTTCAAGTTGGGTTAGCCAAGCATTGAGATCATCTGTTGTTAATAGTGTGCTGTAATCGGTTTCAATCGTTTCGGCTACGACTATTTCATCATCGTTATTAGTAATCGTCTTGTTTGTTGGGGACATTTGATTACTTGAACTGCCACTGTCAAGCAATTCAGCGAGCCAGCGTTTAAATTCCATTTCACCAAAGCATTTTATTAATTCATCATTGTCAGCTGGTTGGTGTTCTAACGCTTGCCATGTTTGCTCAAGTTCAACATCAAGTTTAATGGTGGCAAGCTCGTAAGATAATTGCAGTGCCTTCGCATTATCACGAATTTTGGTTGGCATGGTTTTCGAACCTCGAAAGCCAAGGGCTACGACAGCGTCAGGATCGGAGAGTATATTTGCGACACTACCAGCACCGATGAGTAAGGCTAAGGCTGTTTTTTCGCCAACACCTGGTAATCCCGGAATGTTATCGGCTTTGTCGCCCATTAGGGCGAGTAAATCGATTATACGATCAGGACGAACCCCAAACTTTGTGGTGACTTCATCAGGTCCAAGGATGGTATCTGTCATGGTGTTAATTAGGGTGACATTATCGTCAACTAATTGTGCCATGTCTTTATCACCCGTGCTGATCAACACATTGCGACCGTCTTTGCTCGCTTGAGTGGCGATTGTGCCAATGACGTCATCGGCTTCAACGCCCGGAATCGAAATGAGAGGTAACCCCAATGCTTTAATAATGCGGTGTAATGGCTCTATTTGATTACGCAAGTCATCCGGCATAGGTGGACGCTGGGCTTTGTATTCACTGTACATATCATTACGAAATGTTTTGCCTTTGGCGTCAAAGACCACGGCTATATGGCTTGGAGAATATTGCTTGAGTAAGCTGCGCAACATATTAACTACACCATAGACAGCTCCGGTGGCTTCGCCTTTCGAATTGGTTAAGTGCGGTGGCGCATAATAAGCGCGATAGAGATAAGAAGAACCATCGACAAGAACGAGTGGGTTATCGGCAATTGTTGGCATAGGTAATGAAGATTTCTTTGTGGCTTTGATTAGTTAATAGCATGCCACAGACAGGCAAAATCGGCTACGACAATTTCTATCATAACTTGTGGATAAGTCTGTGAATTTAAATTTTTGATCGCCAAAGCAGATCGCAGATCAATGAAACGCAATAAGCTTAACCTATTGATTTTTAGTGGTTAATTTCTTTTGGTGATGCAGTTGTGTAATCGATTGAAATTTAGTCGTAATTTGTGGACTTTTATTATTGCAAGCTGTTTCATCCTTGATTCAGTACAATTTTATGGTAGGTATATTTGCTGTAATTAAGTTAGCATATTTTTCGAGCAGATCAATCAAAAAATGAACAATTTGTTAAATAAAAAGGTAATTCATATGAAAAAGGTGGCTGTGCTATTAAGCGGATGTGGTGTCTTCGATGGTTGTGAGGTTAATGAGGCGGTGTTAACTCTGCTAACGATCGCAACAGAAGGTGCAAGTTATCAATGTTTTGCGCCAGATCAAGAACAAATGCATGTGATTGATCATTTGAGCGGAAATGTAGCGGAAATGGAAAAGCGAAATGTATTGGTGGAGTCAGCACGTATTGCACGTGGTGAAGTACTTGCAACAACGGCATTAGAAATTGACAATTTTGACGCGCTTATTATTCCGGGAGGTTATGGCGCGGCAAAAAATTTATGTGATTTTGCAGTAAATGGAGCAGATTGTGAAATATCCACATTAGTTGAGTCCTTTATCGATCAATTTAAACAAGCTCAAAAACCAGTGGGTTTTATTTGTATTTCACCAGTGATGATCCCAAAGATCTATCCTCAAGGTGCTACTGGCACTATCGGTACAGATGAAGAAACGGCTGCTGCATTTGATGTGATGGGTGGCCAGCATCAACAAACTAATGTGGATGACATTGTTGTGGATAGCAAAAATAAAGTGGTCAGCACTCCGGCTTATATGTTGGCGAACACCATAGTGGAAGCTCACAAGGGCATAGAAAAATTGGTTAAAAAAGTCATAGCACTAACGTGAAGGACTTTTTCGGCTGTCTATCCAGCCTTGAACTAGGCCTATAATGAATCCAGCTAAGTGAGCACCGTTGGCCGTAGCCGTCGGTAAGGCTTGGCTGAAGCCTAACACCATCCATACAATGGTGATGACCACTAAAGCGGGTTGAATTTGTATACCGCAATCAGGCCGACGTACACTGAGCACAGCCACATAAGCGATGAGCGCATACACGACGCCGGACAGCCCGCCGAAGTTAGGACCAGCAAGAAAGTACTGAACAACATTAGGCAAGGTGCCGGCGACAATTAATAATGTCAGTAGTTTTGTTAATCCAAGATATCTTTCAATTTTACCACCGAAGTACCACCACCAGAGCAAGTTTGAGAGAATATGAATTAACGAAAAATGCAGTAAGCTTGGAGTGAAAAAGCGCCAAAATTCATTGGCTTGGTTATTGGCGGTTGCGCCGAAGTAGGAAAATGCGGAATACATTTGACTGGCAAAACCCAGATTCATCAAGCCGAAAATCAAAATACAACTAATAAATATAATGAAGGTCAATGGACCTGAGTTGGCTAAAAACTGCTTGATAATAGGGCGTGACGATGAAGTGTATTCGATTTTATTGCGTGTATCGCCATGTTCCCAAGAAGCTTGTAAGTATCTAGGATCGTTTGGATGCGATAGAAAGTGCTCTAATACTTTATGGGCGATTTCGGCGTCATCTTCAGTAGCCACAAGAATGATCACCCCTTGTGGTATTGGCTCTAACACGCACTTGATGCCTTGACTCTTTAGGTAGTCAGAATACGCTTGCGCGGCACGTAGGTTCGGTATTTCGCCAATTTCTATCATGTTGATACTCTATTTTGTATTTAATGGCTTGGAGTTTAGCAAGCATTATTTAGGTTCGCTTTGATAAGCTGAGCGATCTTTTCAGTTAACCATTGCGGCCCCAAATCCGCAATATCATTGTGGCGAGCATTGCCAATAGTGAACACACGCAGTTAAGTTTTCGAGCTCATCTTTACGATACAATACCCCTTCATCAGCCGGAAAGTCAGAGGCACGGATCGATAACACTTTGATATTTTTATCGCGTGGCAAGGGTACTCGGCGATGATCTAATGTTACCACTGAAGTAACATGTTGGGGATATTGCGCGGTATATAAGGCCGAAATATCCCCTCCGTTTGAATGGCCGACAAAAAGCGGTTTCTCAAAATGATAAGCTGGGTATCGGCTTGAAAGCGTTTGTCTGACGTACTCAAGAGTATTGCCCCCCGCGTTGCCAGTTTTCGAGTCTAGTAATGGAATAGGATTTTTCTATTGATAAACCTAAAAACATCAGTTGAACGCAGAGTATATGAGCAACTGTTTGAGCAATACGATGATTTTATTATCATGTTTTTCACCCAATGAGTGAAATGCTCTACGCTCACAAGCTTGTTAAAATGGCTGCTATCTGCGTTGTAACTTTTGCAAGTAGAATAACTACTTGCTGCAAGCTACGCCTTAATATCAGCATTTTTCCTACGCTTGAGAATGCAGTCAACTGATGTTTCTAGGGAGCGCCACGAAGCGCTTTATTCTGTTGCGGGATTTGTCTCAACGTATACGCAGCCAAGCGATTACATGGCCATAAACCAGAGACAGCAACGTTATTATTTATAATAAGTCCATCAGGTTGAAACGTACCTGACGGGATAATTACCAGTTCATCCCGAAATCTGACGGGCATGCATAATGGGTAACCGCTATGACATGAAGCCCTGTGACAAAGGCCTTGAATAAAGGTTGAGATGCAATGTAGGCCGCAGCATCAAGCGAATTCAGTTAAGCGTCGTAAATCAAAAAATGAAGATGGGGAGTCTTTCCTAGTTGACGAACCCTGACACAAACAGAGAAGCAACTGGTAAATGCATCTGTTTGATCTTCCGGCGTAATATGAAGTGGCATGTATTGAAGGAAATAAAGTGAACGTGGGAGAGCCTGAGTGTTGGAAGGTAGTGACTTCCACTATCCGAATATAAGGTAAACCGAAATTTCAGATAGGGCGCTCAGGCAGTCGGATGAGCCCATAGTACCGTTAACCGTGAAGACAACATAACTTTACATCAGGGAAGGGGCTCAGTGTTACACCCGTTTTTTAACGTAACTTTTGAGGTGAAATTGCCATATGGCTAACACTCCAGTAAATATCAGAATATTACAGCGAAAACTTTAAGGAATTGATGGCATCACATTCAGTTATCTAGAGCAGCAAAAGAAAGTCGTTGCGCTGTTAAAAGAAATTCAAACTCAATTACAACAGAAAAACTATCGACCTAGCCCAGTCAAACGAGTAGAAATACTCAAAGACAACGGCAAAACGCGGAAACTTGGGATCCCGATAATCAGTGACAGAATTGTGCAAATGGCGATGACAATAGTGATGCAACCCGTCTACGAACCTCATTTACATGAACACAGTTATGGCTACCGTCCATGTCGAAGCGCCCAGCAAGCGGTAAAAGTCATTGAAATGAGCCTAAAACAAGGCTATCAGCACGTACTTGATGCTGACTTGAGCGCCTATTTCGATACCATCCCGCACGCTAAGTTGATGGCAAAAGTAGAAAGGCGAATAAGCGACAGCAGCTTTCTGAGTTTACTGAAAAGCTTTATCAAAGCGCCCATCAGCATAGAGACGGTCAACGGGAAATGGCGAATAGAAGCAAGCCGATGTGGCACTCCGCAAGGCGGAGTTATCTCTCCACTACTGGCTAACATCTATCTCAACGATTTCTGTTTGAAAATACACGAAAAAACACCGTGTAAAATCGTTACCTATGCAGATGATTTTGTTGTACTTCATAAGCAAACCTACACACAAGAGCAACTGGACTGGATAACACAGCAATTAAGTGATGAAGGTCTGAAGCTAAATCAAAGTAAAACCCACTGTGTGGATATGGGAAAGCTGATGAATGAGTTTGATTTCCTCGGTTTTAACTTTCAACGGATCACAGGCCTCATCAAAGGCACCAGTTACATCAAGATAGAGGCGTCTAAGAAGAGCCAAACAAAGCTGAAAAATAAAATCAGAGACATAGTGAAACACCGAACCTCAAATACACTTGGCGTACTGATAAATAAGGTTAATCAAGTTCTGAGGGGATGGAAACACTATTTTGGTGGGATAGGTTATCCCAGAGGTGTATTTTTCAGAATAAATGGATTTGTAGTAAACCGGTTCTATCGCTGGCATCGTCGCTTAAGTCAACGTCGAAGCAAGTATCTATCACGAGGTGCTTACGAAAAATTACGCCAAGCTGGTCTTGAGTATTTACCCACGACAAGATGATAAGCAAAGTGAAGGGGCTGAGAGAAGTGTAACAACAGAGCCGTGTGAGGGAAAACCTCATGCACGGAATCGAAGAGGGGCTGCTGGATAAGCGATAGCGAAGCCAGTAGCCTACTCTACATAAAGGCGGATCTTGAGGTAGCTCATGATCAATGGTGACAACCAAATAGCCTAATTGATTGAATGCATCAACCAAAAACTGATATTGAGTATGGACAATGCCATAACCAGAACCCAGTAATGCGACTGGGTACGGAGTGCTAGCTGTGCAGCCTTTTGTGTTGCGTGCTTGATGAACTTCGATGGGAATAGAGCGATTTCTATGGGCATCTAATAACAGTTGTTCTGCTGCATTAGCCGCTGGCAGCAGTAATGACATGATAAAAAATGATGTAAAAAAACCAAGGTGTTAATAATCGTTTCATAGCACTTAAATTCCGCTTTTGTCAGTAGATTACGTTATGAAACGACACATGTGAATCAGATGTTGTGTTATTTGCACAGAATCCGTATTAAATCGGATCTTGATGAATAATCACCTCTGCATGAGGAAATAGCTCAGCGATTTTTTTCTCGGCAGCGTCGGCTATTGCGTGAGTTTCATGCAAGGTTAGTGTACCTTCAAGCTCAAGGTGGAGTTGCACAAAAGCGGTTTTACCAGATTGGCGGGTACGTAAATCGTGTATACCAATAACCTTATTGTCGCGGGTAGCGATGTCAGTGATCTGTTGTCTGATTTCCTCGCTTAACTCTCTATCCATTAAATCCTGAACAGAGTGATAAGCTAAATCAATACTCTGCCAGCCAAGATAAAGTGCAATGAGTACAGCAAATAGACCATCCGCCCACCACCAACCATACTGAGATAAGACGAGCGCGAGTAGAACTGTAGCGTTGAGCAATATATCACTGGTGTAGTGGAGCGAATCGGCTGCGATAACTTTACTATTAGTATGTTCAAGCACTTTACGTTGCAGTATTACCAACGCAAAAGTCAAAATAATCGCAAAGACACTGACTGAAATACCAATGCTGGTATTGGTAATGGGGACGGGGCCGATAAGCCGCTCACTACCATAAAAAAGCAGTAGTACAGCGGTACCAAGAATAAAAGCCGATTGCGCTAATGCCGCAAGCGATTCAGCTTTACCGTGGCCAAACTTGTGCTCGTCGTCAGCAGGGGTGATGGCATATCTTATTGCAATGAAATTAATGATTGACGTTGCGCCATCAGCAAATGAGTCCGCCAACGAGGCCAGCATGCTGGCTGAGCCTGAATACAACCACGCTAAGGCCTTAACGATGATAAGTACGATGGCTACAGACACTGAAGCTCGGCTTGCCAGTTTTACCCAAAAATCATAAGAATTTGCTTGCATCATAACGAATCGAATAAACCAAGATTTTTATCGATTATAGGATAAATTGAATAAAGTTTTATTGCAGTAGCGCAAAGTTACAGGGATGAGTCGAAGCCGCAAAATTAATCGTACAATTTAAACGGCTCGCTCTTACGGTGAATACTGGACATCGAAGCGTGAGTCGCTGAATCAATGTTGTCTTCTTTTGTGTCTGCGTTGCTTCATTTCATCGGCTTGCTGTTTTTGCTCTGGTGTCAGCAATTGGTATAAGTCATGTTGTAGTTTCAATTTATTCAGAGCATGTTGCTGGCGTTGCTCTGAGCGCTGGGCGATCAACGCATTGGCACTTTGTTCATCAAAACTATCTGCTTTAATGAGTGCCTGAATTTGTTGAGCATAATTTTTGCGGTCTTCAATGGATGCTTTTATGGTACGAGTATTTTGTTTATGAGCTTTTACTAGGGCTTTAGCTTGTTGCTTTTGTTCGTCAGTCAGGTCAAGTTTGCGCAGTATTTTCATCATGTGAATACCACCATGATGATGTGTACGGTGAATTTTTTCACTTTTTTGTACTTTCATTTGCGGGGCGCTGTCTTGATGAGCAATAACAGAAGGTACGATGGCGACTGAGCCAATGACTAAGGTTAATGCGGCCACTTGGCACTTGGTAAGTATTTTCATCTGTCACTCCTAAAAATAAATAAAATGATTGGGACAAATGAAGTCTACGCTTTTGAATGTAAGTTTGGTTTGGCTTTAGGTAAAGCTGTGTAAAGATGTGTGATAGTGGTTTATGAGACTTGGTAAACTGAATAAAACCGAAAGCTTAGGAAACTCAATGCATCAAATATTGTTGATTGATGATGATCTTGGTCTGGCCGAATTATTGGGACAGTTACTGGAGCTTGAAGGATTTGAACTGACTTTAGCTCACGACGGTAAATCTGGATTAACGCTTGCCTTGTCGCAACACTTCGATCTTATTTTACTGGATGTGATGTTGCCAGAATTGAATGGCTTTGAAGTATTAAAAGCGCTGCGGAAGCAAAAACAAACACCGGTATTAATGTTAACGGCACGTGGCGAAGACATCGATAGAGTAGTCGGACTTGAGATCGGCGCCGACGATTATTTGCCCAAGCCATTTAATGATCGAGAGTTGGTGGCACGAATTAAAGCCATTTTACGCCGTAGTCAGCTGACCGAGTCGGGCACTCAATCAAGTAAAATTCTTGAGTATGGTGATTTAACTCTGGATGTTGGGCGTCAAGAAGCTTATTGCGGAAAAGCACAGCTGTTACTTACTGGCAGTGAATTTGCTTTACTGCATGCGATTGCTGATAGCTGCGGCGAAATGGTCAGTAAAGAAACCTTAAGTTTAACTGTACTAGGTAAAAAGTTGATGCCGTTTGATCGTAGTTTAGATATGCATTTATCCAATTTACGCCGGAAATTAACACCTCGGAAAGATGGGCGCCCAAGGGTAAAAACCATACGTGGAAAAGGTTATATTTGGCTGCCTTAAGCAATTAAGAGAGTATTTAGCGACAACTTTAGGATAATACAATGGCAAATCGCTTATTCATTAAATTGTTGCTCGGTTTTTGGTTATGCAGTTCATTAACATTGGGACTCGTGGCCGCCTTGCCTTTGTTGCAGCAACATCATGATCGCGCTCCTTTGCCACCTAACCTGCACCAATTATTGCTCAAAATCAGTCATAAATTGCAGCAAAATCCAGAGTTGCTGACCGCAAGTCGTTTAAGGCATTGGAAACATTATCGCCAATATAAAGGCCGAAAATTACGGCTTTATTTGGTCGATGAAAACGGTAAATTTGTGACTAAAATGCGTCGTAGTCGTTCCTTGCGCCGATTTATGCTGATGGCTGAAGAAGCGCAGCGACCTATCCGGCATCAATTTAAAACCGAATTATTTTTCGGTCCTTATCGATTTAAAGTGAATGACGTAGAATATGCGTTATACGGTCAACTTCCTATCAGTCATCCTAAACCTTGGTTCTTGTTTTTTGTGGATAACAAACTGCTAACATTAGGGTTGGGAATATTCTTTTCTGGTTTACTTTGTAGCTTGTTGGCGTGGTATTTAGGCAAACCGTTAAAGCAGCTTAAAACCAGTGCTAATAAATTAGCTGCAGGGGATTTTGGTAGTCGAGTGGACGAATCTACCGTTAAGCGTACGGACGAAATGGGGCAATTGGCAAAAGCATTTAATAGTATGGCAGATTCGGTCGAAAGTATGATGCATCAACAGCAACGGCTCATCAGTGATATTTCACATGAATTACGTACTCCATTAACGCGCTTGCAGCTTGCATTAGCCATTGCACACAAGAAAGGTCAGCAAAGTAGTGAGACCGAACGAATTGGTTATGAATCTGAGCAGTTAGAGCAACTCATTGCAGAACTTTTAGTGTTGTCAAAAACCAGCATGGATCAAACCGAAAAAAAACAATCACTCAATTTGTCAGACTGCTTGTTATCATTGCTTGATGATGCTGAGTTTGAAGCTTGTGAACAAGATAAACAATTACATGTGCAGATGAACGATGAGATTGAGATAGCGCTGTACCCCATACTGTTTTGTCGTAGCGTTGAAAATATCTTACGTAATGCGATCCGCTACGCTGAGAAACACATCAATTTCACAGTAACCACAAAGGAGCAGTCGATATTGATTGGTATTCGAGATGATGGTCCAGGATTACCAGAGTCTGAGTTAGCGGCTATTTTTACGCCTTTTTACCGTCCTGATAGTGCGCGCGATAGAAACTCAGGAGGTTGGGGGCTAGGGTTAGCGATTGCCAAAGAAGCCATCGCTCATCATCGAGGAATCGTTTGGGCTGAAATGGTTTCGCCTACGGGATTACAAGTGAAGATTGAATTACCGCTACAATAATCCTAAATAAATCGGTTCAATGCACAATTTAACTTTAATCTCTGTGGGTTTAATTCCCCGCCCCTTGGGGGCGAAGTAACCAATGAGATACTTTTGTTATCATACCGGCGAAGGCTGGTATCCAGTGACTTTTCTAGAAAAGAGCAAAGGCATTAGACTCCAGCCTTCGCTGGAGTGACGATACTGTAAAATTATACCCCGCTGCTTGCGGCGGGGTTGTTGATTGAAGTTAAATACAAAATTAAACAACCCGAATTCACCTATCAGATGAGTGCTGAACATTCATATACTTGCCAAAATCACCGCTAGCTGCGTTATAAATTTTGCAAGTAGAAACGAAGTAACGACAGTCTTGTATGTCGGTAACCACAACTTGCTGCTATTCATGCCTTGCTATCAGTAATTTTTCTGCGTGTATGAACCTAAATAAATCGGTCGAACGCACAATTTAGCTTTAATCTATTGAAGTTAAATACAAAACTAAACAACCCTAATTCACCCATCAGGTGAGTGCTGAACATTCATATACTTGCCAAAACCACCGCTAGCTGCGTTATAAATTTTGCAAGTAGAAACGAAGTAACGACAGTTTTTTATGTCGGTAACCACTACTTGCTGCTATTCATGCCTTGCTATCAGTAATTTTTTCTGCGTATATGAACGCTCCCAACCGATTTATTTAGGATGAACGCTCCCAACGGATTTACTTAGGATAATAATCTACTTAATAAAAAGGGCTTGGATCGACATCTAATGAGCTTGGGGATATTCCTCGTTCAATATTGACATCTGCGGTTAATAAATCAACGTACGTTATTTCAAGGTAATGTTTATATTTCAATGAATAAAAGCACTTTACAATAGGATGTAAAGCATCACGACCCTTTGACTCCCACACGATACCGACTCGGCTGTCTGATAATTCCACTAATGAACCTGTAGGGTACACGCCGATACAGCGAATGAATTCATACACCAGTGCTTTATCGAGATGAAATGGCGTCAGTTTGAGTAAAATCTTGAAGGCGGCGGCCGGGCTCATGGCTTCTTTATAACACCGCGTGGCAGTAAGAGCATCATAGATATCGATAATGCAACTCATACGGCCATGATGAGGAAGTTGCTCACCCTTTAAACCGTATGGATAACCAGTACCGTCAAGTTTCTCGTGATGCATTAAGCACACGTCTTTACTGATCTGAGATAAGCCAGTGGTTTGCTTCATAATCTCAATAGCATGCTGCTGATGACCTTTCATTTGAATAAACTCGTCATCTGTCAATTTACTGGGTTTATGGAGAATTTTATCGTCAATATAAATTTTTCCGACATCGTGTAGCAGACCACCGATAGCAAATTGCTTCAGTATTGATTTATCAAGTTTAAGGTGTTCGCCAAATGTGATCAGCAAAAAAGCAACGTTAATTGAATGTTCAAGTAAATAGGCATCTTTTGAGCGTAATGCTGACATACAGCGAAGGGCGTCAGGATCACCCATCACGGATTCAAGCATATTATCAGCAAGATCTTCAAATGGACTGACTTCGATAGCCTTTCCTTCGAAGGTCTCACTTAATACTTTGCGTAGTAGATCTTTCGCTTCACCTAGTAGTTCTTTGGATTTGTCCTGTTTTTGTGTTCGAGTCAATGGTTCTATAACTGTGGAGGTTTGTGCTTCTGGCTGAGCATGTTTTGGAATTGGTAAACCGCATGATGGATCAGAACGCAGTGCATTGACCCATGTATTCAGTACGCCATTGCGTTTCAGTTTAATGATGTCCTCTCGGCTACGTATTTGGCCTGGGTTAGATATTGTGATCGTGTTATTGCGATCTTCAATTTGGCTAACAAACATACCGATGCTTAATTGAGTCACAGGAATTTTTAATAACGCATCAGACTGCTTGATCACAACGAAAAATCTCCAAGTTGTATTGTATCCTTAGAATTCACTTCAGATTGAATCTTATCATTAAACAGTTGATTAAAAATGAAAAAATTGTCTTATTGAGTATAAATTCTAAGCAATTGCTCTATGCTATAGCTTAAGAATTGATACTGATTGAGCTACTACATGTTCAAATACAGAAATATCGCTCAATATATGTCTGTTAATGTGCGTTAGATCAGGTTTTTTGATTGCAGGTAGCGTGTTGAACAGAAGAAAACTCTACTGGTCTTACCACTAAGGTTGATTTTTGGTACAATGAAGGCTTTCAACATATTTGTAATGAGAGGATTTTTGGGTATGTATAAAGTCGTTGTCGAGCGGTATGAGGCATTGTCGAATGAGATCATTAAACAACTTTTGGAGTTAAATCATCAAATTCCAGAGCTTGAATCAGGGCTCACTGAGTCAGAGATCACGCAGCGATTAAGCGGTAAATCGATACTTATTTTAATAGCAAAGGTTGAAGGTGAGATAGCTGGATTTAAGTTAGGATATCAACAAGATAGCACATTGTTTTATAGTTGGCTTGGTGGTGTCGCTCAAGACTATCGCGGTTTAGGCATTGCCAAATTATTACTTAATGAACAAGAAAAATGGGCAAAAGCTCAGGATTATCAATGGCTCCAAGTAAAAACAAAAAATTGCTATCTAGCTATGCTAAGTATGCTAGTGAATCATCGTTATAACATTATTGAGTTTGCTGATAAACACAGTGATGCCAGCCAAAATAAGCTGCTGTTAGAAAAGATGTTGTAGTCGTAATTTTTATACCTTGAGAAGAAAACCACTGTTAATTATTGTTCAGTACTGTATGTTTGATATCCAACATTTTTAATCTGAATCCGATTTTTCAGAGTATGAGCTAACTAAACTGAAGATAGGATATGGCTTTAAATTACTATGAAAGTTCTCTGGATCTTTATAGGTCTCTTCCGAAAGTCATGGCAAGTCACTTATCAGAAACGATAATCGCTCATTAATAACAGAAAACTGGACTATTTTCTGAGTATTTTCAGGAGTAATAATGGCAGCACAATCCATCGAAATGTATGCATCTTTGCGATCTAATGTGAGTAAGCTTGGGCAAATTCTAGGTGATACTATGCGCACTCATCTTGGACAAGACTTTCTCGATAAAGTTGAACAAATTAGAGTACTCGCTAAGCAATCTCGTCAAGGTGATGATGACAGTAAACAGCAAATGTTGACGCTGTTGACTTCGTTACCAGATGATGAACTAGTACCCTTTGCTAAAGCATTTAACCAATTTTTGAATTTAGCGAATATGGCTGAACAGTTTCACACCATCAGTCGTGATTGCGATGAATTGGTGTGCGCGCCTGATCCACTTGAGCAACTTTTTAAGCAACTCTCAGACAAGTCAAAATCAAAGCAACAGCTTATGTCGTGTTTACACGAATTGGATATTGATCTTGTGTTGACGGCACATCCGACCGAAATTTCTCGCCGCACTTTGATCCAGAAATATGCGGCTGTAGTGGATTGTCTGGCCGAGAAAGAAAATTCTCAACTCTCAGAGTATGAAGATAAAACGCTGACCTTAAGGTTACGACAGTTGATTGCACAGATCTGGCACACTAATGAGATCCGTAGCCAGCGACCTACACCCGTTGATGAAGCTCGCTGGGGATTAGCGACCATTGAAGTTTCACTGTGGCATGCTGTACCGGAATTTTTACGGCAAATGAATGATCAGCTAGAACGTCAATTAGGTGAGGAACTGCCTATTGATATCTCACCGATACGTTTTTCCAGTTGGATGGGCGGAGACAGAGACGGAAACCCGTTTGTGACCGCTAAAGTCACCAAAGAAGTATTGAGCCGCAATCGTCGCGCCGCGGCGAATTTGTATTTAACCGACATTAATGAGCTTATTGCTGAATTATCGATGGAAGCCGCCAGCGCTGAACTCGCGGATTTTACCAACAACCAAGCAGAACCTTATCGCGTAGTACTGCGTGCAATACGGAAAAAGTTGGAGCAAACCAAAGAGTACCTTAATGAACGCATTGAGGGCTATCAACCTGATTTGGATAAGCACACCCTAATTTGGCATGAAGATGATCTGAAACAGCCATTGATGATGCTGTATCGTAGTCTTTGTGATCGTGGTATGAAACTCGTGGCAAATGGCAAGCTGCTCAATACCTTGAGGCGCATAGGTTGCTTTGGTATACACATGCTTCGTTTGGATATTCGCCAAGATTCAGCCAGACATTTAGACGCCATCCATGAACTGGTGGATTATTTGCAATTAGGTGATTATAAAAGTTGGTCTGAAGCAGAAAAACAACAATTTTTGTTAACTGAATTGCAAAGCAAAAGACCATTGATCCCTGCCAACTGGCAACCTTCTGCCGATGTACAAGAAGTCATCGATACTTGCCGTTTAGTCGCAGTGCAACCGAAGCAAGCATTGGGTTCATACGTGATTTCAATGGCAAGTTTGCCTTCAGATGTACTGAGTGTACTGCTGTTGTTAAGAGAAGCTGGTTGTCAGAAAAACATGCGTATTGTGCCGTTGTTTGAAACATTAGATGACTTGAATTCAGCCGCTGACTGTATAAAAAAATTGCTGGCAATTGACTGGTATCGAGCCTATACCCAAGGCTTACAAGAAGTGATGATCGGTTATTCCGACTCTGCGAAAGACGCAGGTGTTATGGCGGCTGCATGGGCACAATATCAAGCCCAAGAGCAGCTGGTGGCCGTATGTAAGCAAGCTGATGTTAAATTGACCTTATTCCATGGTCGAGGTGGTAGCATAGGTCGAGGTGGTGGCCCAGCCCATCAGGCGATTTTGTCGCAACCTCCGGGATCTGTAGATGGTCGCATTCGCGTCACTGAGCAAGGTGAAATGATCCGTTTCAAATTTGGTTTACCTAAACAAGCTTGCAAAAGTTTGGCTTTGTATACATCCGCCGTAGTTGAAGCAACATTATTGCCACCACCTGAGCCGAAACCTGAATGGCGAGCTTGTATTCAAACCCTCGCGGATGAATCCGTAAAAGCCTATCGTGATGTGGTGAGAGGTGAAGCTGATTTTGTTCACTATTTCCGCAGTGCAACACCAGAAGTTGAGCTCGGTAAATTGCCACTTGGCAGTCGACCTGCTAAACGTCGAGTTGATGGCGGAATTGAGAGTTTGCGAGCGATACCGTGGATCTTTGCATGGTCGCAAAACCGTTTGATGCTTCCAGCATGGTTAGGTGCAGGGGAAGCGCTTCGAGCGGCAGTTGGGCGAAATGAAACGAAATTGCTTCGAGAAATGATCAGCGAATGGCCGTTTTTCTCAACACGCTTGTCGATGCTGGAAATGGTGTATGCCAAAGCGGAGCCGAATATCGCCAATTACTACGAAACCTGTTTGGTCGATCCTAAATTGCATCACTTAGGTCACACTCTACGTGAACGACTTGATCGTGGTGCGGCTACTTTACTAGAGCTCAGTGGTTCTGATCGACTCATGTCAATGACGCCTTGGAGTCGTGAGTCCATTAAACTCAGGAATCCTTATGTCGATCCCTTGCATTTTTTACAAGTCGAATTACTGGCTCGTACCCGCAAAGAAGATGCGGCGTCTGAAAATGTTGAATTAGCCTTAATGTTAACCATAGCTGGCGTAGCCGCCGGAATGAGAAATACGGGTTAATGAATAACGGATAGTCTAAGACAATACCAATTATTGTGTTGTTAGCTTTATATTATTAAGTATCACAGTAATTGGTATTAATGACGGTTGATGAGATCTTTCAGAGTACACTTCCCCAATGAAATATCATCTAGACGATGGAATGAGTCAGGTACCTTATCGTGATAGCCTAAGGCTTGATTGAACCGCTCGGCAATAGGAGTAAAGTTTTCTTGAATATTATTGGCTAGCATTTTGTCGTTAAGCTTGGATAAATGCTCTCTTAGAGTGGGGGTGCCTAGTAAATGATTGGTATTGATGAGTGCGACTAATTCACTTGAGAACTCAATAGGGCAATAAAGTGTAATGGTTTCTTCATGAACTTCCACTTGATAACGAACAAATTTAGATTTATCAATGAGATCATTTTGATGGATAAGCACTATTTCATCCCATTGAACATTACCCGGATTATCTTCGAGATCAGCATAACCCTCGTCATTTCCTTGATCTGAAGTTACTGACAAATCGCTTAATAAAATTGTTTTAAAACCGTCCGATATAGGACATTCTTTTATGCTGTATATGCGTTCATCAAGAATCTTTAATAGTTGATCGTGATGCTGTAAATCGCCCTGTGAAAATGTATCCACCATTTCATCAACAAATTGAACTGATGTTTTTACCGGCAAATGAGAAAGGACTGCAAGCGAATCGCTCTCGGCTTTTAACACGATTAGATCTCGATAATGAGCAATATCAATATCGGAGGGGATTGGACGCTGAGGTATTATTCCCTTTATATGATATACATTAGCAGGTGCAGCTATTGCTGTACCGTTAAAAATAGCGCGGTCATTAATTGAAAGCACAAGCGTATAACTTTCTGAACCTTGCAGGGTGTCTTTAGCCGAAAATGCCATGCTAAACACATTGAGATCGCCTAACGAATGTTTTTGGAGTTCAACGAAGCTTTGGCAAAGCTCAACATGGGTCAGTTTATTAGCAAGAGCCAGTTTGAGTTGATTGTCAAAATGAGTTTGTGTCGCTATTTGTGTCTGTAATTCTGTCTGAGTTAGAGTTGATAACTCACAATTATCGAGCAAAACCTCATTTACATTTTGAACTACAGCTAACTCATGGCTGGTATCTGGTTCTGCAATAGCCGAATCCATAGATAGATAACTGCCATGTCGTTCGATATCGCCTGTGCCAATTGCTAACATAACTTGCCTCCAACTTTTAGCTTTTAGCGAATGTAGTTAAGTATAAAAATTAGAGGCTGTGTTGAAGCAGTTAGTTTCCTTTTTTATATGAAGGATAATTAACTAAAACTGCAGTTTTATTGAGTTTACGACGCAACATATCCAAGGCAACGGCACAAGTAAGTGAACGAACGAGCCCTCTTGAGCGAGCTGGAAGCTGCAGTATTTGGCTGAATATTTGTTCGCGACATGCAAGAGCAATCGCGACAGTACCAACGGGTTTTTCATCTGTGCCGCCATCGGGGCCAGCAATGCCGCTGGTGGCTAAGGCATAGTCGGAATCTAAAACCGCTCTGGCACCCTCAGCCATTTGTTCAACTGTTTCAATGGATACGGCACCATGAATGTCTATGATGCTTTCGTCCACGCCAAGCAAATTAACTTTAGCGGCGTTGCTGTAACTCACAATACTGTGCACTAAATAGCGGGAACTACCAGCAAAGTCGACCAGTTGACTGCTGAGCATTCCACCAGTACATGACTCGGCAATGGCAAGTGTTTTACCTGAATCAAGTAACAGTTGGTGGAGCTCTGCAGCAAGCGATAACTGATTTTTAGCCACGATGAGATCAGCTAAACAAATGTTAATTTCAGCAGCAACGCTATCTAAATGAGCGATGGCTTTTTCGCCACGAGCGAAGATTTTTATCTCAATATAAGGCATGGAAGAGCGATAACCGAGTTCAATGCCTTCTGGAAGATGGATGTCTTGCAATTTTTCAGCAAGAAAGGACTCACCACCACCAATCGTCAGCAGTTTGGTGACTTTGACGGGTTTATCGAGGTCAAACTCATTTTTGATGAAGGGAATAAATTGATCAGTGACCATTCTTTTCAATTCGAATGGCACGCCTGGTGTAAAAAAAAGCCAAGCGCGATTTAATTTCACTCGAAATCCACAAGCGGTACCAACTGGGTTATCCACCATAATGGCGGACTCAGGTAGCATGGCTTGCTTTAAGTTATTAACGGGCATTGGGCGCTGGTTTTTGGCAAACCATTGTGTCAATCGTTGCCGCCATTCTTTATTCTCTACTTGGGGTTCGCCTATAGCCATTGCCATGGCTAATGAAGACATGTCATCGCTGGTGGGGCCTATACCACCATTAACCAAAATAATATCTGCGTGTTGACTTCGTTGTTGAAATGCTTGAATAAGATCTTCAAGGCGATCACCCACGGTCATTCTTTGCTGCATTTCAATGCCGTGATCCATCAAAGTATCGGCAACCCATGCGGCATTGGTATCCACAATTTGGCCTGCTAAGACTTCTTCACCTGTGCATATCATCTCAAGCTTCATGTATTATCCCTGAAATTAACTGATTGAATTATTTGTGAAAATAAAGTGTATTATTTGTACCAGAGTTCAGGTACCGGATCGATAAAGAGTTGATCAGTGACTTGTTGCTTGTCTGTCATGCCACCGATACGGATTAACATTTCGTCGTAAACTATTAAGCCACGATGATCCATGCTGGCTCGTGTCACCTTGAGGGGCGGTTTCCATTGATGAGTGGCTAAATCAAACCGATGCATCAGGTTTGACGACGGACTGGGTGTACCGTTATAGCCAATACCGCTGTAGTTGTATGGGTTATCGCTGCCACCAATAAAAATAATTTGCCCAGCACTTCCAGCATTTTTCACGCCTGCTGCTGCCATTCGATAATGCGCGGTACTTGAAGTTAGACTGCCTAGCTTATCGGTACTGACGTAATGAGGGATTGAAAGCCATTCAATTTTGAGATGGTTATTAGGCAAAATGATGCCGTACAAGCACTGTGGTGACGACACAAATTTGCGTTTCTCGTTCTCTTGTGGCGCCGTTTTAACACCATCACAAACGACCAATTGGTTACCCACAATACCTGCTGACAAACCAAATGTCGCCGGGATGGGTAAAGGAGTAGCTTGCGCCCAAGAGTCCGTTTGAGTGTCATACACTTGAACTAAATTAACATTGCCCGTTTGATGCCAGCCGCTGAGTAAATAGATGTATCTGTTTTGGTAGCTAAAAGCCGCCGTATCATCAACAGGGACTGGCATGTCAGCAATGCGCGTGTATTTTTTAGTGTTGATGTTGAAACGATAGTTATCCTTGGTGCTTACCTCCGTATGATCCCTTGCAACGGTATAGCCACCAAATAAATAGGCATTATTTTTTATCCCCACAGCAATCGCCGCCAGCCGACCGAGGAGAGGCTCAATGTGCGGGACAGGAGGTAACCTTTGCCATTTAGCATTTTTTGTTAATGGTAACGCCCAAGCCTTATTGTGAACATCTATGACTTGTTTGCCCGTCCCTAATCCAGAAAAGCTTAATAGCCAGTGAGTATTACCTTCATTTACGATAGCTACCGCATTGTTGGAGACTGGTTCTGGCAATGGCGATAAGGTTTCGGCATACAATGGAGCAGTGTTCAATGTTGTGATTGTGAGCAAAAATAAGGCCATTGCTGACGGTGAAATACGAGACAACAGGACGTTAAGTGTTGGCATGTTTATTCCTGATATGTAAAAGTGCTGCTATTCTAATCGAAGTAAAGTAACACAAATTGGAATTACAATTAGATTTGTCATAGTTTATAAGGTGATCAATATGATTAAATACATAGTGTTTATAACTTGCTTCATAAGCTTGACTGTACAAGCTGACGAGATTTTTTGTGACAAAGCCAGCAATACTTTCCAAATGAATCAATGTACCAAGCAAGACATGGTAGCGGCAGATGCTCAATTAGAGCAATATTTGGGTAAAGCGAAACAAAAATACCAAAAAGAGACTAACGTATTAGCGGCATTGGTTCATGCACAAAAAGTGTGGGTTAACTATCGTAAAGCGCAATGTGATGCGATATACGAAAAATGGTCAGGTGGAACGCTTAGCGGTGTTATTTATGGTAAATGCATGGCAAGATTAACTCGAGAGCGTACCCATTCGGTTTGGGAAGATTATTTAACTTATATGGACTCGACGCCGGCTTTATTACCAGAGCCAAAGTAAAAGCGACTTGAAAAGGAATTCACATGAACGAACATGAGAAACTCAACTATGTTGAGTTTGCTGCAAAAGATCTCAGTGCCACTAAAGCGTTTTTTATCGATACATTTGACTGGGCTTTTACTGATTATGGCCCAGAATATATTGCATTTGCCCACGAAGGGTTAGCGGGTGGCTTTTATCAAGAAGATGCCAGCAGTCGACCAGAAAACGGCGGTGCATTACTGGTGTTTTACTCTGATGATATTGAATCAACCTTAGCTAAAGTGACCGAGCACGGTGGTGAGATTGTAAAGCCAATTTTTGAATTTCCTGGCGGTTGCCGTTTTCACTTCACCGAGCCCAGTGGTAACGAATTTGCTGTTTGGTCAGAAGCGGATACCACTTCTTAATCGCCGGCGGTCAGCAATATTTCACAAGATGAATTCAGTAAAAGGGCAATACTAGGTTGTTGCCCATCTTCTCAATAAATTAGCATGAGTTTTAGTGATTAAGTCAAACTCAGAAGTTTTACCTTGTTGTCCCATGATACCTTTACGAGCACAGTCTAAATCGTAAAGCATTTCTCGTTTATCTGCGCCAGAGACTAAGCTTTCAATCCAAGTGAGCGCAACAAGCCTTGAGCCAGATGTCACAGGATTAACACGGTGTAATGTCGTGCTTGGGTAAATAATGACATCGCCAGCGTTTAGTTTGTAACTCATTTCAACGCCACCTAATGTCATGACCAACTCACCGCCATCGTATTCGTTAGGATCGGATAAAAATACAGTACAAGAGATGTCAGTACGCACTAGGTGCTCGTGATGCATGAGCGCATCATCAATATGATCGCCATATCCGCCACCTTGAGTGGATAAACTGACAATAAAAGGCATTAAATTTTTGGCATAAGTGCGTGCCGTAAACTCAGCACAGCTCGACAGTGTTTGGGTGAGGTGCTCGTTCAATTGCTGTTTAATCTCGTCACTTGCTTGCCACTGCCGATTTCTTTTAACATCTTTAGCATGCCAACCGGCGGTCTTCTTTCCGTCTTCAAACTCACCTTGCTTAATGAGATTACGCAAAGCTTGAATTTGCACAGTGTTTAATAATTTTGGAATGGGTGTGATCATAATAGTGCCTGATGAACGTCCGCCAAAAATCATTATTGGCGGACGGTATTAACTAGGGGCTGTTTATCTTTCAGGATTAAATTTTGTGCTATTTGAGCGTTTATCTGTTCAAGGCGTAAGCAGTAAAGCTTAGTCATCTAAGTAAACGGGTTACAACACAGAACAGTGAACGCTCAAAAGCATCTAAGACAGCGTAAATTGGTCATTTCTACTGCGTTATCGCTTGCTTATTTGGAATACCAAACCGCACAAGCTCTGTCTTGTATAAAACGACCAATTTATCGCTGCAAAAATAACCATGAAAGATAAACAGCCCCTAATAGCGTGAACGATATTAGAAGGTGTATTTCAGCTTCACGTTTAACGAACGAGGTGCATTCGGTTGAACGGTCACCCAGTTTGCTCCTGCTTCAGCGCGGTTCTTATCTAAGGCATTATTCAATGTCATTGAAATATCCCAATGATTAATTTTGTAAAATGCGCCTAAGTCCATTTCAACAAAGCTTGGCAGAATGTAGTCTCCGTCAAAACGCTCGGACTCATATCTTAGTCCCAAGCCGAAGGATAAGGAGTCATCAACCGTGATATTATTCCACAGCGAAGCAGAATGCTTAGGTGCATTGTCTACTTGCTGACCGATATCATCGCCCACGGTATTGTACGCTCGGTTAAATGAATAGCTAAAGTCAGTATTGAAATGATCATTAACGTGATAGGTCAAATCTAATTCAACGCCTTTAGATTCGAAACTTTTACCTAAAAGTTGCTCTAAGAAATAACCATTTTCAGTGCGTAGGAACTGTGTGCTGTTTTCACGCTCTTGTTGGTAAAATGTCAGAGACGTGGCTAAATCACCACGGAGTGCATCGGCTTTCATACCAAACTCGTAGTTTACGCCTTCAACAGCCACATAGTCAGTTTTTCCTTGACCATATTGAGCAATGTAACGTGCACTGACGGGTTCGTATGCTCGACTCACAGTAGCAAACACGTTGGTGTCACTGTTCAAAGCTTGAACTATCCCGAAATCCCACAATACGTCATCATATGTTTTACTGTAAACCTTGCCATTGCGTGACTCTTGCTGTTCTTGCTTGATGTAAGCCAGTCCAGCCACTACCGTTGTTTTGTCAGTTAACTTGATACGATCTTTAAAATAGATGTTGGTGTCTTGTTGGTTCTTAGGAGCAAATTCAACTGCTAAAATTGACGCTGGTACTTCGCCTACAATTTGATTGTTTGGGTTTGAAGCTGAAATCCAATTTTTTCCTACCGCCTCATCACTGTTTTGGAAGTTTCGCTCAAATTTAATATCAAGGTCGCGATAGTTATAGCCGAAAAGCACATGATGCTCCATGCCCATCAAATCTGTGATACCTTGAAGATTCACGTCCAGTAAACGATAGCTGTCGTCACCTTGAGTGAAAACCCATTTGCGGTTTACGATGTCTTTACCAATCTCATTATTTAACGCACTACTGTCTGAAATGTATAAATCTAGCGCTTCTGATTGAGTAGTGTTATAGCGATATTGTGACACGAGACTCCAATCTTCATTAAAGTCATGATTCAGTATCAAACTAAAGCTCTTGGATAGATTTTCGCCCTCATCTTTATCACTGCCATAATACTCTCCACGATTAATAGGCTTGCCGTAATGAGTAAATGCACCTTTGGCGAAGTTTTCAGTAAATACGCCATCAGAGTAACTGCTACCACCAGTCATATCACGTTTCGAGTACTCAAATCGTGGCATCAGTGAAGTGCTATCGCTTAAATTTGCGGTGAAGGCTAAATCAATAAGAGTCTCATCAACTTTACGGCCTTGCTGGAAATGCTCACCAGAGGGAGTGTATTGTGCGAGCAGACGGTATAAGTAAGTCGCGTCAGTATCAATTGCTCCGGTTGTATCGACATCAAAGCTGGTCTTGTTGCTTTTGAAATATCCAGTGTCGTCAGAAAGGTAACTGCGATTTTTTATGGCCACACTAGTCGCAGAGATTTCTTGGGGCTTTTTAGTAATGATGTTGACAATACCGCCGCCAATCCCCGCTCCGTAGAGTAAGGCTTCAGGCCCACGCATGAAAGCAACACTTTCGGCGTTAAATGTTGATGGAGATTTTGATCCAGTGCCACCTTCTCCGCCTTGTAAAGACCGTAAGCCATCGACCATCACAGTATCAATACTGGTTCGAATCCCGCGAGCGGTGTAAGTGCGGTCCGCAGGACCATTGCCGCGAAAACCTGCCACATAGTTAAAGGCTTGTTTCACGTCCTCAATAGCGCGCTTATCAAGCTCTAAGGCGTCCAACACAGTGATTGAACGACCGACATCTTTTAAAGCAACATCCATTTTTGTGGCTGTTTGATCTTTCATTTTCAGTTTATTAGGACGGTGACCTGTGACTTCAATATGCTCAATGTCATCTTTGGTGGGTTTCTGTTGGTGCGCATCTTCAGCGAGTGCTGGCGTTGCGGCAACAAGGGATGAAATAAGTGCTGTATGTAACAAATTTTGTTGTACCAATTTGTTCGATTTCCTTGTCATCATCGTCTTCTCTTCGTAAATAATATGAGTAAATGTTTATGAAACAGTGATGCGTGCTGAAGAATGTTATTCACGTATCAAAAAATCTTAGTACGAATGATAATAATTATCATAAGTAATATCAACAAGAGGCTGTTAAAATAATAACAATATTTATCTAAAATGGATTTCAACCCTAAAATAGATGGCATTATGAGCGAAAATGCATATGTTCATCCTGCATTGTTGTTTGATAGAGTTATTGCCTAGGTAAAGTGTGATGGGTAATGTTTTTCTATGTTCTGGGAAGAGTGACTTCAGCTCATATTCTTCGTCTTGTAAAAAGAAAGCGTGAATTAATAGTAGTCCTCATACAGCCGAGATTGAGTACACACGTATTGTAAAAATATCGATTGATCAATAAGCTGGCTTTTATTCGACAATAATAGAGCCAAGGAAACTGAATGGCACATGGCGTAATTACTGATAATTGGTCACTGCAAGATATTTCAGATCTGTTGCTCAATGGTATGGACGAAACGGTTGTAAAAGAAATCGTGGTTGATGATCGTCAACACTATTATTGTGATCGACTGCAAGCTTGCATTCAAACAGAAGCCTTGTTCGATTTCATGACAGATGTGGTGTTGAGAGACGAAATCATTGTTGACCAATCATTTGAGCATTCCTGGTTCTCGGCACAAAGTCCACTCATAAAAGAAAAAAAAGAGAATAGGCTTAAGTGAAAGAGTATAGCCTTTTGAAAAAAAACAGAAAGAACATCGTGCATTGCTTCTCTTACAGAAGCTTTTCGTAAAACCCATATGAAAAATAAGGCAACTAATGTCGCCATAGCTAGCTCTCTGTTATTGAATGTTTCGAGCATAAATCTTCCATGATGTTATAACTCAAGTTTCGGAGTTCATTTTTAGCTAAAATCATGGGTACTTTCCAGTAGAAATAGCCTCTTGGCGTAATGTAAAAGTATCCATTTGCATAACTTGATTAAAAAACGAGGTCACTTCTTCGTTGATTTTATTCAGTATGATTTCGCTTTCTGTTGTTGATAACGAAGAAATACTAGAAACTGCATCGCTGATCAAAGCCTTAAATAAGCCCCATAATTTACAAGCAAAATCTAAATTTTGTAGACTGTCGCAAAGTAGGTTCCATGAGTCACAGACTTTGCTGTTTTCATCATTTTGCTTCGCATGCAGAAGCAAGCAAAACCTCAACCCTGTTAGATGAATTGAAGCAATATAAGCACTGTAATGACGACTTTGCTCACTCAAAAAGCCAAGATGTTGTTTGGCTTCCTTGAAGTACACTTCAATTTCCCAACGCAAAGCGTAAATCTCAAGAACCATTTTCAGTTTGAATGTGAGAACTGAAAAACCTATGTGTGTAACCATGCGTGTAACTTAAAAACAAAAATGGGTTACACATTGCTGTATAACCCATTTAACTACAAAGTGTTATAACTTTGTTTTTAGTTCATGCCGTATTATCCAATCTTATGTTTCTGGTTGTTTTTAATGATTCTGGTTTTGCTAGTTAAATCTTTTGTAATCATATTGTTATAAATTATTTTGGTTTTGTTTGTATTCATTCGTTTTGAGTCTTATCATGTTCTAGGGGTACATGTGGGGGTCATGAAATACGTTTCATGTCCCCTTTTGATGAGGTGACATGGGAAAGTTATTCGACAAACATTTAAAAGCAGTACTTAATAAAAACCATCCAAAGCAGTTCACATTGACCGATGGAAATGGTTTAGGGGCAAGAGTTTCATCTACGGGAAAAGTACGTTGGCAATATCGTTATAAAATCGAAGGCAAAAGCCATCGTGTCGACTTAGGTGATTATCCCGAAATATCCCTACTCAAAGCCCGTGAGCAAGGTATGCAATGTCGTACGTGGTTTGAAGAGGGCTTTGACCCAAAGGTGAAACGCTCACTTGAACGGAATAAAACATTAAAACCCGTAACGGTAAAAGATGCTCTTGAATATTGGCTGGTGGAATTTGCTGAAGAAAACAGAGCAAATGCTTCTAAGCACAGAGCACAATTTGCAAAGCACTTATATCAATATATAGGTGAGTTGCCATTAGACCAGACTGAAATGAGGCATTGGCTTGAATGTTTTGACCGAATCAAAAAAGGGATTAAGGAAAAACAAAAAGCGGCTCCTGTTGCAGCAGGCTATGTACTTCAAAATGCCAAGCAGGCACTCAGGTTTTGTCGTATTCGTCATTATGCCACCAGCAGGGTATTAGATGACTTAACCATTACGGATGTTGGTAGTAAGCAAAATAAAAAAGATAGAGTACTTAATCAGCAAGAGCTTATAGACATTTGGTGTCATGCGAACTCTAAAAAGCCATCGCTTTATTTTCAGAGGTTATTGAAATTACTGATTGTATTTGGTGCTAGAACTCAAGAAGTTAGATTATCAACTTGGGATGAATGGGATTTTAATGAGGGGGTATGGACGGTTCCTAATTTTAACAGTAAAACACAACAAAAAATCATCAGACCAATACCTAAGCAATTGATAAGTTGGTTAATAGAGTTAAAGGGTAATTCAAAAGATTCTGATTTTATCCTTGAAGAATTTAGAAGCCCAGAATCGGTAAGTGGCTCAGGAGGGAAAGTTTGGAATCGCCTCGATCACAAAGAACCTTGGAAACTGCATGACTTAAGAAGAACACTTGCAACAGGCATGAATGATCTTGGCGTTGCACCGCATGTCGTTGAACAGCTTCTGGGTCATAGCCTTGGCGGTGTCATGGCCATTTATAACCGAAGCCAGTATTTATCTGAAAAAAAGGCGGCGCTCGAAATGTGGTTTGATCATCTAGAGTTATTAAGAAATAAACCTGAGAATGTGCATGTTTTATCAAGAGTTGTGTAGGGTTTTAGATAAGTTAGAAGTTGATAATGTGACTTTGTAATAGAAAAGGTCACATTATCAGTTGGCTAATTTTTTTGAGAGAAAAGAGCTGCTATATTAATTGTTAACAAGTTAGATAATCATTGCACCCGGTACATACCCACCAGCTTTAGCGACATTGGATTTTATCTCGCTCATAAAGTCTTCAGGCATGTGCAACCATTTTCGGACTTTTTCTAGTTCTACTAAAAAATTGGTTCTATCAATATTTTTTACAATGACATTGCGGTTTGTTAGTTCGTAGTGATCTGAAGAGAACTCAATCAATAGGTGATATTCCAATTGCCCGTTTAAATAAAGAGACAAATTTGCATCACCCCATGAATCAGGGTGGCTGTAGATTTCAGGTTCCGATAAGTGATCAGTGAGCTTGAAATCTATTACAGATGTGCAAGGTAAAGTTTCAAGTGTTTCAAGAAGGTATTCGTTAGAATACAGATTGTCATAATTGATTAACCTCAAACTGCTATTTAAGACAACATCACCGATAAGTACAATTTCGTATTCTATAGGGGATAAAGGGTTGGCCTCTTTCATTCCTAATTGATATTGTGGATACAGCTCTTTTAGTGCTAACAAACGAATCAAAAGTTGTATGGGGGTTGCTCCCGAAAATGAGTCTTGTGAACGGTTATATAAGCTGTATTGTTTAAATATATCTGTTGGAAACTTAGGTTGTTCGCTGCTAAAACAACTTCTTTCACTTGAACGGAATTTTTTATATTTTTTGAACCATTTTGAAAGAGAGGGATCTTCACATAGCGTATTAATTGCTAAAACAATGGAATCTTGCTTATCACCATACTTGAAGTGTTCAAAATGACTCAAAAATAGCTCAAGATAATCTTTTCTTGAAAACAGCTCCGTTAATCGCTTTGAAAGTCTCTGTTTACTGGTACTTTCAAAAGAACTCAACAGTTCATCAATTGAACTACAAAGCTCTGCTTTTACATATTTACCTTGTTTTCTTCTAGGGTAACCAAATTTATCGACTAACTCTTGCAGCTGCGATGAAGTAAACTGATGTTTACCTTCTTTAGCTTCGCTGATTCTTGTTGGTTCTAGCTCAAAGTCTATGGCAAGTTGTTTTTGATTTTTTCCCTGTTCTTTATAGGCTGCGATAGCGTGTTGAATGATAAGCCGGGTTTCCTTTCTATTTATACTACTCATTGGTTAGCTCAATCTAGTGATCATCGAAGAGAGCATAAATTATCAACTTGAAAAAGTAATTACTGATTTTGTGTAATTATGATGTAATTATTACATTACCTGTTGTGGTGGAGCTCTAAGAGGAAAAGCGCAGTGAGTATTTTTAGTAAATCAGCTACTCATATCAAAGCTCACAAGTTGAGCATTGTTTAGCGGTGGCGAAACTAGAAATGTAGATTTTGAGCGATTTATTTTTAATGAAAGCAATCCGGATATTAAAAAGTACAGAGAGATTGCATATTTTTTAGAATATGAAATTGTTGATGGAAACTTGAATTGGCATGATTATTCGTTGATTTTCCCTGTAGAGGATTTGTATCAAGAGGAAATCTAGATATGATTCAGCGAAGTTAAAGCTTACCAAGTTTTCACTAAAACATAGCAAATCCCCTTCTTGTGAGCTCTAAAAGTTTATTTGCTGGTTTAATAAACTACGTTATAAACTCTAGTTGCACAGTCATAGCAATACATTGAGTTGTACATGAAATCCATGTGTATTTTTTCTTCACAATGACCACATTGCTTAATTGGTTTTATCTCGTCAACGAGTAGCTCTACTTCGTGTTCAACTTCTTTTCTTGTGAGGTGTATCGGGAGAGTTTTAATGACCTCATATACTTTTTTTGGTTGATGAGGATGAGGCCACTCCGTTCTACTTAGGTAAACATGAATCTGTTCACAGTCTCGCTCGGCTCTTATGCCATCATGGTAAATGCCGTTTATTCTGTTAACGAAGCAAAAAGAAAAAGGTTGTTTTACCATATTATTACAAGCGTTATATGTGCAACATGATTCATTCTGAGCTTTGAAGTCAGCATCAATGAGCTGGTGGCACTTTTGGCAGATAAAGAAAGCGGGTGAGTTGTGGAGTACACGACATAAAGCTTTTATTGAATGTATTGCTCGGCTTGGGTTTACGTTGAGTTTTTCATAGATAAGTTTTTTATGGGTTCCATTATGTGAACGAATTGTCGCTGTGATCCTGAAGTCAGCCTCTAATTCAATATGATAAATGTTTTCTTTATCTACTTCCGATGCAAGGTATCTGAATGCATTTATATGACTTTCAATGTGTTTAGCCAATGAATTAAATGGATCTGTAAAAGTTTTAAGTTCTCTGATACGAGTATAGAAATAGC
The DNA here is from genome assembly GCF_004358345.1 of Parashewanella spongiae. Classification (NCBI taxonomy): domain Bacteria; kingdom Pseudomonadati; phylum Pseudomonadota; class Gammaproteobacteria; order Alteromonadales; family Shewanellaceae; genus Parashewanella; species Parashewanella spongiae. The sequence continues at coordinate 201,285 of NZ_CP037952.1, forward strand.
GTTCTCGTACATGTTCAAAAAACTGGTCAATAAATTTTTGGTGGCCTGTTATAAAAACTGAACGCTGCATTAATAATGACTGAACGGTTGGTAACGTGTCCATGTGTATTAAAATCCTTTTATCTTAGTTCGTTTTTAGCCAAGCTTATTTAAAAATTGTTTGTGGTCTTCATCATTTAAATCGAAAGGGCAGATATTTAGAGTTAGATTGTCTTTGAAAGTGAATTCCTGAAGTTCTTCATCAAAACGTTTATGCTTCGGATAAATCAAAAAGAGCTTACCTGTACCGTCAAGGTATTTTTCACCATAAGCGTGCATTTGATACATATCTGATTGAGATAAATCATACTTATGCTTAGCTGTATTTTTTGAACTATTTAGTAACTTCCACTTGGTATCTAAAACTGCACGTATCTTTTTACCTTCATAAATGACCATATCAGGTTTGAGCTTGAACCAGTCTTCACCATTGTGGCGCAATAAGGATTTTGATTGTGCTTGTTCTTTTAGCTTCAAGTTTTTCGGTAAATATTTAGCTAATTCAAGTGCTACATATTTCTCAAAAAGCACTTCCATAGGGAATAGAAAAGATAAACCGCTGCTCTTTCCTGACATAGCAATTGGTGATTGATAACTTAAAATCAATTCACACCAAGGTTTAAGTGGAGAGTAATGTGATAAAGACCGTTCAGATGACCACTTTCTGAAATCATTCGTGTGATTCTTTGATTTAGGAATTTCAGAAAAAACAAATAGCAGCTCTCTTGCGAGCTTTTGATTAAATGTGGATTGTGACCAGTTCAACACCTGAGCTAGTGCAGAGTGAACTAATCGATTCTCAGCTCTATCTGCAGTAAATATATCATGCTCAATATGAAAGAAATGTTGCTTTCCTGGTCTTTGAAGAAGTTGTTTATGAGTTAACAATCGCCCTTTTAAAAAACGAGTTTCACTATGTGTGCGTTGATATTGACTGCGAATACCTCTTTTAACTAAATGAGCGACGTTTTCTAAAAATTGACCTATGAGAGTTTCAAATAGAGGTCTTCTTAATATCTCAAGTTGTGTTTGTTCAAATTGATAGAGCTTAATTTTATGTACAGCGCTGAGCATTTTAAGAAGCGTTTTTCGTGACTGAATAATGTCATTTATGTCATCTGATACAGATGTCTTTGGTAAAACTTCGATTCGGGTACCACATGGAGTTTCCAAAACACCCACAAAGTTAAGCACTTTAATTGCAAGCTGCTTTTTATATTGGGTGACACGAATAAGGTTTCGTTCGGTGGCATCGTTACTTTGACTATTCAGTAACAGCCACTCAAATGCTGTATTTGGAATGGAGTGGAGATCAATATTCTTGTATTTATCTCCAACCACCAGCAGAGCATATTCTCGAACGATAATATTACTCTGTTGTTTCTGCATTTGGATTATAAATCCCTATATAGGCTTGAGGTTGACTTAACGCTTTGTTGTTGCGTTCAAAGCGTTGAATACCATGTTTATCAAGTTCGTCACCTAACAATAATTCGATTTCTTCTTCAGAGAATTTTTCGTTGATGAATCTTAAATCTGATTTATTAGGTTTTAAATGATCACCTAATACTTGACTGACTCGCTCCCAATCTTCAAAGAAATACTCTTCAAGCAATGGAATAATTTCAAGTTCAAATATTTCAGCAAGCTTTTCAATTGTCGATTCAGTTTTTAAAGGAAGTAAAAAACTGTGCCCGATAGTGTGTTCTCGGTCATACAAAAGTTCGATTCTTTTATTGATGGTTTCGAGCATCTTTGAAATATTAATTTCATCAACTTTAATATCTTTTAAAACAGTGTAATCAGGCATCATCTCAATAAATTTAAAACGACGACGTAGAGCGATGTCGAGCTGTGCTAACGATTTATCAGCCGTATTCATTGTGCCAATGATGTATAAGTTTGATGGCACTGAAAATGGCTCTTTAGAGTAGGGCAACTTAACAGTTAATGACTCTTTGCCACCAGCACGTTTACTTGGTTCAATTAGGGTGATGAGCTCACCAAAAATATTCGCAATGTTGCCACGGTTAATTTCGTCGATGATTAATACACGCTTCTCACTATTAGAAGTAACTTCGTTAGCAATACCATAATTAATAATCCCTTCAACAAGTGGTGCAAGGACGTTGGGGTAACCATTAATAAGGTATTTTTCTAATGGAATATGAACTCTGTCAAAGACCTTCTTGTCAGCAATATCTTTAATGGTAATTATTTTTTGACGAACTAGATTCAAAAGTTCATGAACAATTGAGCGTGAGATAGGCAAATGTGAACCATTAGGCTTTATTATCATTATTTCTTCATCTGTAATTGCTTGAACTTTATAACCTTTGAATTGGTAACCGGGTTCAACAATTACTTTTTTTGTAGCAAGCTCATTACCTTTTAGTAAATGTTGAAGTTTGTCTAAATTGATTGTTGGCGTTCTTAATCGATATAAAGTCATTTGAGAGATACTTCTATCAAATAACTCTTCAGCAGGAAGCGAGTATTCATAAACTCGATGCCAAATGACTCTGCGCTTTTGAGCATAGTGCCCATTTTCTATTGCGTAAGGATCATACTCATAGTCACTGGTAACTTCTGCAATTGCTCTAAATTTTTGGTTGCCATCTGAAATAACAATTAAATCACCAATATTCATTTCGGACTTGAAGTGAAATACAGAGGTTACTCCATAGTCAGTGCTTTCTTTATCTTCTCTGATGTTTACGTTTTCAGAACGATACTTATTGATGACATCTTTTCTGGTGTTACAGGAAGTAAAGTCGATATTTTTACCATAACCAAGTAAGACATAATTGTTCTCAATACACTGATGATAGATTCCTCCCTCATCCCCAAGAGTATTTCCAAGAGACATTTTCCAGATTTTTTTACCAGCAATATCAACACGTTTTTGAGATAATGATAATTGAGGCTTGGCTTTTGCCGCATTGCACATGCGCTTAAAAATACCGTCTTCTATCTGGTATGTAAGTTGTCCAAGGTTGTCACTGTTAGCTCTTAAGCCTTCAATGAAATCTTCATAACTAAAACTTTGATGGAATGTGACAAAGCCAATACGGTTAGCTTTTAATTGTTTATCAAATTGATTTTTTAGCGCTTCTCGATCATGTTTATGTTGCTCGTAAAACTCAGGCTCTATAATCTTTAATGCATGATTAATGGTACTGTAGGTTTTACCAGTACCCGGTGAGCCATAAAGGATAGCGTTCAACGTTGAGCAATTATCATCATTTATTTGAGTTTCTAGTTGCGATTCTTCATCTTCAATAATAACCGCTTCCTGTTCATCTTCAGTTGAATTAGCAGACCAGATTTGGCGGCCATATGTAATGATGTCGGTATCGCCACGGTTTTGCATTAATTCTCTGTATAATTTAGAGCGTGGGGCTTTGGTCATGCCAGTAGCACTTTCGAGCATTTGTTTTTGGTAAATGCCAACAATTACAGGGTTATCTCTGTCTTGGTTTAAAAATGCAAACTTCCACTTTAAAGTATCAGAGATCCCCAAACTTTCGATTTGCTCTAATTCACCAGTTTTAATGAATGTATAAACATCGAGTAGTTGCTTTTTTATTGATTCAAATGCTTCCTGCTCAGTAGCACCAAATTTCTTATTCCAAGAATACACCTCTCCGTGTTGAATATGTGCTCTTCCACCTTTTGGATTTTTGCTTCGTTTATAAATACCGAATTTAGATGAATCACCACCTCGAATAGAGCCAAGAATTTTCGTTTTATGCTCTAACCAATAGGCTAATGTGTCTTCATTTGAAACATTAACATATTCCTCTAGAGTAAGATGTTGAATTGCTTCGATAGGCCATCTCTTAAGAAAAGCATCCCATGCATCGACTCGTTGTTGATCTGTGTAGCTCACTATAATTCCTTCTATTTATTCAGATAACTTTGATGTTAATGAATAATTAATGATTTATTTTTTAATTATTTTTCTATATTTTTCAATTAAATACTTTGATTTAGATAAGTGAAAGTCATAATTTTTGTCATGACATCTTGAATTAGTGTCGACAGGCGCACATAATTAGCGCATCTCATCTACCATCCTAACGGTGTTAGCGTAGAAGGAGTTACGGCTCCGTTCTCGTAAGAGGACGCAGCCAGCCAACTTTTTAATCTTTCTAAGTATTTCTTTTCCAGCGCTTTAATAACTTTCTAATTTGATTGTCATATTCAATATAAAATGCAGTCCAAGGCAGAATGTAGCCGTTACGTTTATTGAGTACGACAAGATAATTTTCATCTTCAAGTAAGATATGAATTCTTTCATCACTTCCATTTTTCTCTGTCCAAATTTTTATTCCTGGATGATCGTCATGCTCGATAATTGGTTTAGGCCAGCGTATACGTTCGCAGCGTCTTATATCTGTTGTGCGCTCTTCTTCAACTTTGCCTTTACTGATCATATGCCAGAAGGTAGCCGATTTACCATCGTATTCAGGATGTCTTTTTAACCCCAACCTTTGACCTTGAAATACAGGTTTGTTACTAACAAAATCATGACAAAAAGCGGCGTAAACCGCATTAAAAAAAACATCCCAATTGCCGTAAAAGTCTTCCATAAGGATGAGTTCTGGAAGCCAATCTAACTCCATATCATCCATACATAGAATCCCATACCAATAGGTTAAACTTGTTCTCTCTAGCTAGAGTGGTTTGCTTTAGACTGTAGCAACTGCGCTCTTTAATTCGGTTGATTAATGCGACCTTGGCATTATTTGAGTTCAAATCACGGTGCAAATAAGCCAGTGCACCAATTAACAAGTCGGCAAGCTGTAATTGCTCTGCTTCATGGGAGTGGATGCGCTTTACATCTTTGATGATACGCTGTGAAAAATCATAAGTGGTGTTGCATAGCACTTTATGTAAACGGGTGATTTTTTCATGCCCAAGTGTATCTTTAATATCAATGTAAATGCGGTATTGGCTCTGAGGCTCTAAGATAGCCTTGAGCATGGTGAAATACATTTTGTAATACCAATCATCATGATCTTGATTAAACCTTCCATGATCTAGTTTGGTTTTATCTGCCACCAGCCCTCTAAAATGTAAATCGTCATCATCAAAAAAGAAGTCGAGTAAATCCATATAAAAGCCAAGTTTCGAAGAACTTACCTTTGTCCATTTCACTTCAAAGGTTGCGGGTAAATTATGCTTTACCTTGATTTCTCGAATACGTTTGGCAATTTCTAAACGTTTATCCAACGGACACCAGATAGCGCCTAATACCATCACTTTTTGACCATCATTTTCTAAATGGCATGATTCATCACAGTAGACGTTATATTCCATGTTTAATACCTTATGTTAATCACCAACACCATACGAATGCTTTTCAAGTGTGATTTGCTCCTCGATCCGTTTTATTTCTTCTTCTATTCTTTGCTCTAGGTATTCTTTGTATTTGTAAGCAAACTTCACGACACTTGAATTTGTATCATTAAGCCACTCTTGTATGTTTTCTAATTTATTTTGATAAGCATCAACGAAGCCATAATTCCCCCGAGTGACTCCTGTACTGGTTAATGCTCTGAGTATCATTGCGAATCGTTCATCATTGTGGCTATCAAATTTGCTGTTAATCAATAAGTCACGAATTAAAGGCAAAATTGCAGAATTTCCTTCGTAGCAAGAAGCTATATCTAGAATTAGTTTAAAATCTCCCTTATCAAGTGGATTTAAGTTATCAAAAATTACCTTATTGAGTTTTGACTCATAAGGTGAAAAGCACTTTTTAAATAAGCTAATTACACCAGTTTTCTTTAGACCAGAGAATGAATCTTGATGCCGCTTAATAAACTGGATTAACTTTTTTGGATCTTGAGACAAGGGTTTGTTAATCATGCTTAAACTATGGGGAATGGTCTCATAGTAATTTTCAGATGGAGATTTAAGTCTCAGCTCTTTCAATGCAAGTCGTTGTTCAAAAAAGTAAAGTATGTCAGTAATATTGTCTTGAACAACCTGAGTCAAGATAGATTCAATTTGGTAATTCAGGGTATCAACTAGAGCCAAGTTTTCGATGACAAGTTTTTGGTTGGCTTCTGTTAGTAACTTAAGTGGGGTCTCTTTAGTATCATCAGACCAAAAGTGATAAGTCCAAGTGCAGTTTTGCTTATTGTTAAGGTAAGTAAAGGCTTTTTGGAACAGTTGGCAAACTTCTTCGTTGGATAAAGATAATGCAGACTTACCAAACAATCGAAGAAAGCGATTTAAGCCATTTATTTCATTTTGCAATATTAGCTTATCTAGCAATACATCAAGAAGATCGAACTTTGGATTATTGACTAATGAAATAGTTGAGGCAATTTCACTGAGGTAGAGTGATTGCCCTATCCATTCCTTGAGTTGCTGAATAAAACTAGTATTTATAGTTGAAGCCCATATACCTTTGAAGATAGGCACAGCAATTTGCTTTAGTCTGTCTCTCTTTTTAAGTTCATTGAGTACTTGGCTAGGGTACTTTTTGGTGACAATTTCGGTAAATCTATATAGTTCAGGAAAGGTGGCTAAATCATTAGAGTCAGTTTGAAGATAGCTTTCTATTCGATCTATCCATTTACACAAGTTTTCTTCATTTATGTTTGAAATGTGTTTGTCTATTCTTGTATGTCGAATATTTCTATGATTTTTAACTACCTCTCGGTAGTTTTCACCTTTTTCCCAATCGCCAAAGATGCCTTCGAAGCCAACAAGATCGCGATAAATCTGGTATTCATCACACCTATCAATTGCAGCTTTTACAGTAAGAGCTGATTCTTTAACTGCATCGTTACTAGCATGGTAGAAAATCCAATAAGCATCATGTTCAAGTTTTTGGATCAGTTCCATTGATTCACTTGAAATTTGTTTTGCCCAAAACTCTAAAACTTCAATTGTATTTTCTTCGATGAATTGCTTTATTTCTTCAGAGAGAGGGTGACGATTCCATGTTCTGCAAGCCTTATGCATTGCTTGAACAAGTTCTTTTTTTTGTTGGGTATTATTAGTAAGTTGAAATATCTGAAATAGAGTAGAGATTGTATTTTTACGAAGTGATTTTAACTCTGTTGTATTAGGAATAGGCATAGCTTGCATGACTACATGCTGGTACTCCCACCTATGTCCTTCAATATCTGTCGCTAAAAAGTTTGAGAGAGATTCAATAATCAAAGGGAATAAATTAATTTTTTCTCTTTCGTTAAGTTGACGAATAAAGGCCAATAATTTGATTTGAGGCTCAAGGCCAATTGTTTCAAATGCATACAAGTTAAACTCTGCTATCTCCTTTATTACATGCTGAATCTTATTATGCTGTGCTTTATCTGCTTTCCAGAAGCTAAACAGTATGGGTACTACTCTATCTTGTTCTATATAACGCAATCTTCCAAGTAGTTGAATTATGGCACTACATAGAGACTCTTTATTACGGTATTTACTGAAATGTTCAGTATTCTGTTCAAGTTCAATGGAAGAAGAGTGCAGACGTTCCCAACAACTGACAAGATCCATAATAGCATCAGTTGCTACATGACTAATAAACTTATCTAGAAGTTCAAGAGCAGAAGAGAGTGATTCATAGCTGATGGAAGAAGCTAAGATTGTTTGTACACCTTTGTATTGTGATTTTAAAAAAACACTAGCTTTAGGGTCATCATGAGGTTTTGCAGCAAAGTATTCGATTGTTTTTAATTTTAGATTATCCATTCTCATACTCTCCTAAAAACATAATAATATCGTCTTCTACTAATTTAGCTGCTTCTTGTGTTAACTCATTTCTGGAAGAAAGTAAGAAATGATTTGTACTTTTCAGTAGTTGCTGGTTAATAAGATACTCAATACGGTTATTGACATCACTGCGTTCAAATCTTTTAAAGCCTGTAGCATACTCAATACAATCTTCTTTTTTGACATTATCAAAAAATGAAACAAAACCTAATATCTGTTCATCCACTGGTATGATTTTTTCGTTTGCTGTTACCAAAGTCTGTCTTACTAAGTTTGTAGTATCACTAGGAGTATTTTGAATATCAGAGCCTAGGGATCTGCTATCTAAACTATGATGTTCTTTAACCTTTTTTACTAAGAATTCTAATTGATTTAAAAGGTCAGAGTGGTCTTTGGGATTTTCAGAGTCACCTGTGTAGTTTATTAAATTTACACCACAGTGCTCTCGATAAAACTGAACTTCATCTGTACAGTTCTTCATAAAAGCCCATATGTTAAGGCTGTTAGTTCCAAGTACTTCAGTTAAGTACTCTTGGATGTAGTTAAGGTCAGGATCGTTTAATCCAGCTCCTATAAAAACAAAAGTTTTAGTCTGAAGTAGACACTTCAGGGCTTCGAAGTCGATTTTATTACTATGTGTTGCACGATTGTAGTGTTCATAATTCAGAATTATTGATTCAGGACACGTGATGCAGCCATGATATTTATAAATGAAGTTTCTTAATCTGCCATGTTTAATGTCATTTAGAACATCAATATTACTCCGATGAACGACTTGAATATGTGAATTGAACGTTTGTTCAAGTAAAAGATCATAATTTGGAGTGATTAGTGCTCTAGTAGGTAGCTTACTGATTAATTGATGTATTTTTTGAGGAGCTGCAGACTTGAAGATGGAGCATTTTTTGTAGTTAGTAAAAAAGTCAGGAAGTGATTTATTGGTTTTATTTAGTTCATCAGTAAGTGCTGTTGCAGCTTTTATCAGATCTCCTTTTCCAATGAACGAAGAAGCCGTTTTGACATTACCACCAGAAGTAGATGTATAGTCAGTTAGCCACTCTACTAATTCTTTCCATGAAGGCAAGTTTGCTTGAGCGGAAACACCTGAACCAATAAATAACACAGTATCTTGGTCGAATATCTCAGCTAGTTTGTTTAGGTTATCTTGATCAGAGTTCATTTTTAAAATTTTCACTTTCACTCATTTTAATACCAGCCAACTTTAGTCCATTAAGTAGTTGGCAATGATACTATTAAATTCACAATTTGTGATCAGTTCTAATACATAGATATTGTGATCTGCAAGAAAGTTAATCCCGTTTTCCATTTTTCAGAAATTGCATGTTATCTGTTAGAAGAATTTGCAGTCACTTGGGTTACGTTTGATTTTATTCGTGCAGAGTTGTTTGATAGTTAAAAAAGAAAGTGATCAAAACAGGTTTTTTTGATCATTTTCTTACACGAAACTTCTGATCACTTTTTAGTGTCTGAAAGCTTACTTGCTTGATATGTTTTTACATTTTTAGGAGTAAGTTGTTTACTGTAGTTTTTGGCTAGATAGCTGATACGATAGATAGCTAAATTTAGCTGCTCGGTATCATTTCTTTTTAGTAGGTAGCTAGGGTTTTCTGGCATCCAAAAGTCGATATCTGGTTGCATATATTCTGCTTTTTCTAATAGCTTCCAAGCCCCACCAGCTTTAGCCTTATGACCGTTTAATAAAAGATAACAATGATAATGTGCTTTGTCTGAAAACTCTGTTTGTTCACGAACCCAGAAAAACCATGCTGTTGATTTATATTTTTGGTTGGCAAATTTAAGAATGTTTTTTCGGAGTAAACTGATAGTTTTATTCTGTGGTGTTTCTGAATAACAACGTATATCAAATCTTACTAATTGTATTTTTGAGTATTTCTCTAATGCACTCAAAGTTTGAGTGATCATGCAATTCATTATGCTTTTGTTTATCCCTTCTTCAAAACTTTGAATGGGAAATAAAACTTCATGATAAGGAAAGTGATCAATATACATTAACGGTAAATATTATTAAAAACCTGTACCAACATAAGCGTGGGATCTTTGATTGAACCTTGAGCACTGCATGCTTGGAGCAATCTGCTGTATTGGTTTTACTGATTAAACAATGAGTTTATGGACTGCTAGATTTCACAATGATAAAAGAAGCTTTATCTTGTCGTAATTTGTCGCACCATAAGCCAAAAAATTAGGTGGTCGAAACCACCTATTAATCGGATGCTTGCTTGAGCCATTTATTATAAACACTGACTGGCCAACCCAAAGTCCTATTATTGGCGCCAACTTTAGGCTTTGGAAATTGTTTTCGTTTTACTCTTCGGTTGAGTGTGCTGCGGTGAATGCCAAGCAGCACTGTCATTTCAGTTATTCGAATTAACCTTTCAGGCTGCTGTTTTTTAAGCATTGATGCAATAATAGCACTTTGTTTCATTGTCATAGTTCCTCAATGCTACCTTGTTCAGCAACTTTGCTAACCCACTTTTGAAGTTCTGATAATCTCCAACCTACAGAGCGGCTTCCAAGTTTTATTCGTTTAGGAAAACGGTTTTGCCTTTCAAGTTGAAAAGCCTGAGAACGACTGATTGAAGTAATCTTTTGTCGTTCGGCTTCTCTTACTATGCGGTCATTTCTTAAATAAGTAGACATGAATACTCCTAGTTGTTGTCCTCATTTAACTTGAGTTCATCATGCCTGTGCTTGTTCAAAAAAGCGGGGTAGAAATGAAAGTCGATTTTTACCCCAAAATATTTTTTAGCCGTGAACTCATTAAATATCTTTCTTTTCTAATGTTTGATAACAACTTTGCAAGAAAGGATTCATCATTTAGGACTTGATTCAGAAAAGGTATAAAAGTTTTTTTGATAAATTCGTCATTTTTCTGATCTTTAAAAAGTAATTTATTTAAGATCGGCTGGGTGTAGTAAGTTGAAATTTTAGTAGAGTCTGAAATGAAACACTGTTGGCAGTGAATTATCAGATCTAACAGAGGGATGACTTTGTAGTTTAATAACTTTTTGAATGTTTGTTCACTCGCTTTCGTCGCTTTACTTTTTGTTGGCTCAGGTATCGATAATTGCTGACGCATCTTATCTAAAATATGCTCCATACTTCCTAGAATTGTCTTATTGTCAGCCGTGGCAAGATCAACGGCTAAAATGACTCTATTTTCATTGCGTAAAATAGGAAGGTGATAGAGATAATCTTCTAATAAGGATTCATCTTTATTTAGCAGGTTAATCTCTTCATTTATGACAGCTATATCAACATGGTTAAGAATAGTAACGGCAGGGTAATCAGTTTTTGTGCTACTGGGCTGTGAAAGCGTGACATACCTTTTTTCTTTTATAAAAGCCCACTCTTTATCGTCAATCATTTTTTTTCCAGCTAAAATAGGCAGATGTAGCCAAAGAAGCCTTCTTTCGAGTTCGTTAATAAACTGCTCACCAGTTAACTCTTCTAAACAATCATAGTTATTTATCGAAAACCAATTAGGCCAATGTGGGTGCTTGTCGTTACTAATTTTTTTCATTTATTCTTTTTACAGATGAGTTAAGGAATGTGCTCGGGGTACATTGTAGGGTCATAAAAACAAAAAAAGACCAGTGTTTGACCACTAGTCTTTTTATTTTTCAATAAGTTAACTTATTGTTTTTAGTTCATGCCGTATTTTTTTAATTTTTTACGTAACGTGCCACGGTTGATGCCAAGCATGTTAGCTGCGCGAGTTTGGTTACCGCGAGTGTGTTGCATGATGATGTCTAGTAGAGGTGCTTCAACTTCACTAAGAACCATTTCGTAAACTTCAGTGGCGTCCTGACCGTCTAACTGTGAGAAGAAGTTGGATACAGCGCGTTTCACTGCGTCACGTAATAATTGTGGCTTAATGGTGCCATTTGCCGTTTCAATTTTGCCAACGGTTAACTGGTGAACTTCTGTATTAGTTGTCTGATCAAACATTCGTATTCTGCTCTTAATTAATTCTGTACTAAATCATCAAAATAGCATTCCACCATGGAATACTGTTCTGTAGTGGTTTCCAGCCGATTAAACTCAGCCCTAAACTGACGTTGCGATTCTTGGTTCAAGTACCAACCCATGTGCTTTCTGGCAAACCTAATTCCTTTATATTCACCATACAAAGCATGCAATTTGGTTAGATGCTCCAACATTATGCGACGTTTATCAGCTTGACTAACTGGAGTTAGGTTTTCACCTGTCTCCAAGTAGTGTTGGATTTCGTTAAAAATCCATGGCCGTCCTTGGGCGCCTCGTCCTATCATTAATGCATCGGCTTCGGTTTTTTCCAGTACAAAGCGCGCTTTCTCTGGAGTAGTAATGTCACCGTTTGCAATAATCGGGATCGAAACAGCCTGTTTTATTGCCCTGATTGTGTCGTATTCGGCGTCGCCTTTATACATGCATTGACGTGTTCTACCGTGAACGGCGAGTGCAGCAATACCACAACTTTCTGCAATCTGAGCGATTTGAACACCATTTTTGTGTTCAGGATCCCACCCAGTTCGAATTTTTAACGTGACCGGTACTTCAACAGCCGTTGTTACTGCTGCCAAAATGCGCTCGACAAGTTCTGGATCTTGCATGAGCGCTGAACCGGCGAGTTTTTTATTCACCTTCTTAGCTGGGCAACCCATATTAATGTCAATGATGTGAGCGCCTTGTTCAATATTGAACTGAGCCGCGTCTGCCATTAACTTTGGATCGGCACCTGCTATTTGCACTGATCGAATGCCTTCTTCGCCTGAGTGCATCATTCTATGCTTGCTCTTTTCAGAATCCCAAACCAAAGGATTCGAAGACAGCATTTCAGAAACCGCTAAAGCGGCGCCATGACGCAAACACAGATTTCGAAAAGCCTGATCGGTGACACCAGCCATTGGCGCCACGATCAGCTGATTTTTCAGTTGATAGGGTCCAATTTGCATGCGCTTTCTTCACCTTGTGCGTTAAAGGGGCGCTATATTAGCCCTTTTTAGCGGTCTTGAAAAGGTCAATAAATGACCTGGGAGCAACTTTTTTACTTGACATTTTGTAGCTGTGATCTGCCGAACAACACAGGGGATACACGGCATTTACAATTTGTTCCCATTATTGCAATCTTTTGGGCGGTTTAATATTGAGCTGTGTCGCTATTTTCGAATGCCTGTTAAGCGTGTCCAGTCTTCTTTATAAGTTGGTTGATCCATTTCAAACCATTGACCATAGTGCTCAAGCAGTGCTTCGGCTTGCTCATGCAGTAAACCAGAGAGTGCCAGTTTGCCGCCGGACTTCACTTGTTCTGCAATTAATGGGGCGAGTTCACGCAATGGGCCTGCTAGAATATTCGCGACCAGCACGTCGGCTTTCAGATCTTTTGGTGCTTGCTCGGGCAAGTAAAGTTTTAGTTTATCGCTGCATTGGTTACGCTCAGCATTGGCTTTTGAAGCTTCAATAGCTTGGTAATCAATATCGATGCCTGACACAGATTGCGCGCCCAGTTTAAGTGCTGCAACCGCAAGAATGCCTGAACCACAGCCAAAGTCGATAACGTCAGATGTGGAAAGATCTAGACCATCAAGCCATTCAAGACATAAAGCTGTGGTGGGGTGGGTGCCAGTACCAAAGGCTAAACCGGGGTCTAAAATGACATTAATGGCTTTTGGATCAGGAATATCGCGCCAGCTTGGGCAGATCCATAACCGCTCGCCAAATTTAATGGGGTGGAAATTATCCATCCATTCGCGAACCCAGTCTTTGTCTTCAATTTGTTCAACCTTATATTGAACATCTTTACCGAGTGCGGGGAAGGCTTTGAGTATTTCAATCACAGGATTCAAATCCATATCGGCTTCGAATAGTGCAATGATGATGGTTTCATTCCATAAAGGAGTTTCACCCAGCTTAGGTTCAAAAATAGGTTGATCTTGACCGTCTTCTAATGTGATTGAAAGCGCACCTTCTTCCATCAGAAGATCACCGATTTCGTCAGCATGTTGGCTGTCCGAATTGATGCGCAGTTGAATCCAAGGCATGAGTCGATCCTTTATTGAGTACATTTTGGGGCGCTATTGTATACGCACCAGTCAGTTATTTACACCAAAATACGATGGACTAAATGAAACCTGATTCATAAAAGGAGTGGCGGTTGACGCTGCCAAGTTGAGTATAAGGAGTGTCTTCTGTTCTGTTATGAATGTTCAGCACTCACCTGATGGGTGAATTCGGGTTGTTTGATTTTGTATTTAATTTCAATAAATTAAAGTTATATTGTGCATTCAACCGATTTATTTAGGATCAAGTATCACGGGTATTAGGACGGGTTGGTTTGGTGTCGACGTGTTCTATATTGATGTTGATCACATTATGATTATTCAGTCGAAGTAGGCATTGAATAGGAGTTGCAATGTTAATGTAAATCGTTATCATTTGTGATAACTTTGTGATATCGAGCTTTTATCAATGATTCCATTTCGTATTTCGCTGCTTGCTGCAGCTTGTGCTTCCACTTTTATAGCTTCACCGCTTTACGCTGCCGAAAAGGATGTGAGTGCAGAAAAGAATAAGATTGAACGTATTACAGTTTATGGTCGCCAAAACCAAGTTGTGATGGATTCAGGCTTAGCGACTAAATCAAACATGTCGCTAATGGAAACACCTGCAGCCGTAGTGATTGTGGATAAAGAACTCATTGAAGCTCAAGGGATTACCAGTTTACAAGACGTGCTCAATAACATCAGTGGTGTAATTCAAGCGGGTAACAATTACGGTATCGGCGACAACATTGTGGTACGTGGTTTGGGTGCCAATTATACCTTCGATGGTATGTACGGCGGTGCAGGCTTAGGTAACACCTTCAACCCAACCCGTTCTCTGACCAATATTGAATCTGTCGAAGTTTTAAAAGGGCCTGCAACAGGTCTTTATGGCATGGGCAGTGCGGGTGGTGTGATCAATTTAATTGAAAAGAAACCCCAATTTGAATCTCGCCACGAACTGACTACAGAAATTGGTCAGTGGGACAGTTACAGCTTAGCTTTTGATAGTACAGCTGGCATTACCGATAAATTGGCCTACCGCGTGGTAGGGAAAAGCGCACAAAGTGATGGTTATCGCGGTTTGGGTTCCGACAGAGATGAAATCTATGGTTCACTCAAATATTTAGTAACTGACAGCCAAGATGTGATGTTTTCAGTGGCGTATATTAATGACGCTTTAGCTGTGGATTCAATTGGCGATCCCATTCGAATTTACAATGAAGCTTCTACGGGAAAACCGGCTGAAGAGGCTACATGGGAAGATTTGGTGAATGATCCAAATGGACTAGGGCTCCAGTTAACCGACGAACAACGCAAGCAGCTCGCTGACTCACTTGCATCAGGTGATGGTGTGACACCATTTGACTTAAATGGCCAAGGGTTAATCTCACCGTTATCGAAAGATAATCAAGGTGAAGAGTTACGTTTTAAATTGACTCACAACATCTACTTCACTGACAATTTATTTTTAAATCAGCAGTTACAATATCGTGACTACACTTCTGGATTCACTCGTCAAACGGGCGCTTACAACTATGTTTATTGGAACAGAAAAGGTGTCGTAAACGCCAATCCACGAGCTCCATTAGTTGAAGATGGGGTGCTATACCCGTTTGCCGCTCGTCGTCAGGAGTATCGTAAAGTCGACGCGGACGAAAGCTCAATGCAGTATTTTGCTGACTTACGTTATGACTTCCAGATTGATGGTATCAATAATGAAATATTGGTGAACGCGAATTATGAAGACCGAGATATAGATTTTCAGCGATATTCAATATATGACGCTGATAAAACCATCAATGACAAAGATGGCAATCAGATCTACCAAGGTCAATTATCGTACATTTATGACATTCGTAACCCAAATTGGGATCATGGAAACTTCGAAGATTATGATCCATTACTTACATCGAACTACAAAAAAAGTGTCAGTGCTTGGGGTGTGGGTATCCAGCATGTCGGTTACTTTGGTGAATACTTTACCTCACGGATCGGTGTGGCCTTTAACGAAATTAAGCAAACTTATCAGCATTTAGGTGTCGACGAGCGCTACCGTGCCAGTGCTGCAGCACCAACGCCTGAAGAAGACAGTAAAGATAAAGGTATCACTTACAACCTTGGCGTAACGTATAGGCCCTTTGAAAATATGTCAGTGTTTATTAACCACTCGAAAGGACGTACGGCTTATAGCATTCTTGGCGCAATTAAAGCCTCTGATCAAGAGCGTGAGGATTCTGAGTCGGTCAGCAATGACTTAGGGTTCCGTTATAAAGCCTTTGACGACCAACTTTTAGCGTCATTGGTCGTGTTCGAAAGTGCCCGTACTAATATTGCCTATACCAACCCTGAATACCGAGATAACCCTGATGCCCCAGGTATTCCTCAGTTTTTGTACGATGGTGAAGAAAAAACCAAAGGTGTTGAGTTAGATGTAAATGCACAACTGGATGATCAGTGGATGGTTAACATTAATGGTCTCTATCAAGATGCACGTGATCAAGATGATGAACTGAAAAAAGGTATTCCGTTTGTTACAGCAAGTGCTTGGGTAACTCACACTAATGATTGGTTCAATCTGAGCAACCCAATGAACATCAGTTTAGGGGCTCAATATGTCGATAAACGCACAGCCGGTTCATCATCGTTTGGGATCCCTTATGGTTACGTACCAGCCTATACCATTATGAATGCGGCTTTCAGTTATAAAGCAGAAGCATGGAAAGTACAGCTGAATGTCAATAATCTGCTGAATAAAGATTATTACAGTAAGGCGATGTTTTTGGGCGGAACGCCTGGAGAAGAGCGAAACGTGAAATTAACACTGAACTATGCCTTATAAGGTCGGTTAATCATTGAAGTGAAAAACCAGAGCGTGTTACTTCACGCTCTGGTTTTTATATTTTTAAAAACCTATTGAAATAAAAAGGAAACCTCTATGTCATTCTCAACACCGATATTCATTCGGGTATTTACTGCCATTTTTGGCGGTTATGGAGTGGGCATAGCAGGCAGTTTAGGGATGATCCCAATATCCCTGTGGCTATTCACCAATAATCCTCACGATGCGGTTTATATCGGAATGATGATAAGCTACGTGTTTTGCTTTGGCGCATTTATCTGGTGTTTCTGCTGCAAAACAGCGACAGCAGCCGTGCGTGACACTAGCTTATTCAGTCTCAGTTTGTTGAGCTTATATTGGTTATTCCCAGCAGGGGGCTCACTATGAAAGGGAACTTTCGTCGTTCGATGATTTGGCTGCATACGTACAGTGGATTGTTACTGAGTTGGTTGGTGTTTACTGTTTTTGTCACAGGTACATTAAGCTACTACGCCGAAGAACTGAATGTCTGGATGCAACCAGAACGTTTGCAGCAGCAAAACGCTCGAGATCCTATTAACCTTGCTGTTAGCACCTTGAAACAGGAAGGAGCGGGTGCGGAAAAATGGAGCATCAATCTGGGTAGCCTTCGTGATCAAAAACTGCAAATAAGTTGGCAATTGCCGGGACAAAGTCGAAGACAACAACAAAGGCAAACTCTATCTGAAAGTGAAGTTGAGTCGCGAGACACGGTCGGTGGTGATTTTTTTGTCCATTTTCATTACGCGCTTGAATTGCGAGATTATGGCGGTCGTTACTTAAGTGGCATCGCTGCATTCATCATGTTAGTGGGAGTATTCAGTGGTATTTTCACTCATAGACGATTTTTTAAAGATTTTTTCAGTTTAAGATGGAAAAACATAAAGCGAGGATTGACTGACGTGCACGCGATCATGGGGATTGTGACTATTCCATTTTGCTTCATGATTTGTGCCAGCGCGCTACTGTTCTATCTTTCGATGTATGTGCCGACCTCAGCAAACTTGCATTATGACAAAGGCTATCGTGAGCTTTCACAACAAGTCAGCCCAAAATCATTCATAAAAGCGCCTTCAGGAGAGCCTAGTGCACCGATCAGTGACATAAGTGCGATAATAACGCAAGTCAATGAGCGTTGGTCTGAGCCGAATAGTGTGTCATTCATCAGTTATCAATATCCTTATGATAAAAATGGCTACTTAGTGTTTTACCGTAATAAATCCCAAGCCTTGTCCAGACAAAGTGAAACATTGACCTTTGATGCGACGTCACAGCAACTTATTCACAGCACAGAGCCTGCTAGAATACCGAAACAGATCAGCTATATTTTTCTTGGCCTCCATGAAGCCAAATTTGCCCCAAATGGCTTGCGCTTTATGTTGTTTCTTTTAGGGGTTTTTAGCTGTGCGTTAATCGCCACAGGCTCCATACTCTGGCTAAATCAACGTATCGCCAGTAATAAAATGCATTTGGGCAGCAAAATGGTGGCTTGGTTGAACCAATCCGTGCTGGGAGGTTTGGCTGTCGCGATAATGAGTTTGTTTTATGCTAATCGAATACTGCCCACTGATATGATTGAGCGGGAAGCCACTGAATTATCAGTTTTCTTTGGTAGTTGGTTGATAACTGCCGTTGTCGCAGCATGGTTACGAAGTACACATTGGTGGAGCCGATTTTTGTTCTTGATTGGAGCAGGCTTTTTGCTGCTGCCGCTTATAGATTTGCTTCTACCATCGCACTATTTACTGGCGGCAATCACATCTGAAAATTGGCAGTATCTCGGAGTCAGTTTAGGCTTTATGGTGGTAGGTATCGGCACCTTGTGGTTGGC
The DNA here is from genome assembly GCF_004358345.1 of Parashewanella spongiae. NCBI lineage: Bacteria > Pseudomonadati > Pseudomonadota > Gammaproteobacteria > Alteromonadales > Shewanellaceae > Parashewanella > Parashewanella spongiae. The sequence goes on from NZ_CP037952.1 coordinate 219,820, forward strand.
TAATTTTCTGCGTATTCGGCAAGTCATGTCGAACGAGCTGCTTAAAACGGCAGGAGTGACAATATGATCCTTTCAATATTATTGATGATAATAGCCATCTGTGGTTTTTCATTGAGTTCCAGAAAACACTATCACAGTGTATTTAACACATCGCTGACGGCAAAAGTTGAGAAGTGGATAACGGCCTTGGCATTGGGAAGCTTATTAGCTTCCCAATGGTATTTATCACAGCAACCACTGCTGGGCTTTGCATGGTTATATTGGTTAACGGGATTATCGTTAACTATTATATGTGTCGGTCTTGTATTAAGCTGGGCTGAATCTCGACATGGTAAAAATAAACAAACCAATCGCAAAATGAAAAACGCCTAATCCTCTTATACCAATTACAGTAATTAAATGCTCAACTCAGAGCTATGTATGCGCAAAAAGTACAAACGAAATTGGTGAAAACATAGTTATTACCGACATACAAAACTGTCGCTATTACATTGCTACGTTGAGATAATTTTGTGAAGTATTCTTTATAAATCAAAGTGTGCGCATACAAGCTCCAGAAGGGCAAGGCTAAAGGTTTCCATAACTGCGTTGCACGTTCTTGAATTATCCCGACAAAAGCACGAAGTGCGTTGAACCTAAAAACATCAATTGAACGCTGAGTATATGAGTAACTGTTTGAGCAATACGATGATTTTATTATCATGTTTTTCACCCAATGAGTGAAATGCTCTACGCTCACAAGCTTGCTAAAATGGCTGCTATCTGCGTTGTAACTTTTGCAAGTAGAATAACTACTTGCTGCAAGCTACGCCTTAATATCAGCCATTTTTTCTACACTTGAGAACGCAGTCAACTGATGTTTCTAGGGAGCGCCACGAAGCGCTTTATTCTGTTGCGGGATTTGTCTCAACGTATACGCAGCCAAGCGATTACATGGCCATAAACCAGAGACAGCAACGTTATTATTTATAATAAGTCCATCAGGTTGAAACGTACCTGACGGGATAATTACCAGTTCATCCCGAAATCTGACGGGCATGCATAATGGGTAACCGCTATGACATGAAGCCCTGTGACAAAGGCCTTGAATAAAGGTTGAGATGCAATGTAGGCCGCAGCATCAAGCGAATTCAGTTAAGCGTCGTAAATCAAAAAATGAAGATGGGGAGTCTTTCCTAGTTGACGAACCCTGACACAAACAGAGAAGCAACTGGTAAATGCATCTGTTTGATCTTCCGGCGTAATATGAAGTGGCATGTATTGAAGGAAATAAAGTGAACGTGGGAGAGCCTGAGTGTTGGAAGGTAGTGACTTCCACTATCCGAATATAAGGTAAACCGAAATTTCAGATAGGGCGCTCAGGCAGTCGGATGAGCCCATAGTACCGTTAACCGTGAAGACAACATAACTTTACATCAGGGAAGGGGCTCAGTGTTATACCCGTTTTTTAACGTAACTTTTGAGGTGAAATTGCCATATGGCTAACACTCCAGTAAATATCAGAATATTACAGCGAAAACTTTACTTACGCTCAAAGCTTAACTCGGAGCTTCGATTTTACAGCTTGTACGATAAACTCAGTCGCCTAGATATACTCGAAGAAGCCTATCGACGATGCAAAGCCAATAAAGGCGGAGCAGGAATTGATGGCATCACATTCAGTTATCTAGAGCAGCAAAAGAAAGTCGTTGCGCTGTTAAAAGAAATTCAAACTCAATTACAACAGAAAAACTATCGACCTAGCCCAGTCAAACGAGTAGAAATACTCAAAGACAACGGCAAAACGCGGAAACTTGGGATCCCGATAATCAGTGACAGAATTGTGCAAATGGCGATGACAATAGTGATGCAACCCGTCTACGAACCTCATTTACATGAACACAGTTATGGTTATCGTCCATGTCGAAGCGCCCAGCAAGCGGTAAAAGTCATTGAAATGAGCCTAAAACAAGGCTATCAGCACGTACTTGATGCTGACTTGAGCGCCTATTTCGATACCATACCGCACGCTAAGTTGATGGCAAAAGTAGAAAGGCGAATAAGCGACAGCAGCTTTCTGAGTTTGCTGAAAAGCTTTATCAAAGCGCCCATCAGCATAGAGACGGTCAACGGGAAATGGCGAATAGAAGCAAGCCGATGTGGCACTCCGCAAGGCGGAGTTATCTCTCCACTACTGGCTAACATCTATCTCAACGATTTCTGTTTGAAAATACACGAAAAAACACCGTGTAAAATCGTTACCTATGCAGATGATTTTGTTGTACTTCATAAGCAAACCTCAGGGCGGGATTATGCTTTGATGAAATATTCACCAAACAAAATCTCAGCCCTAAATTTTGCATCCCAGCAGGCTCTCTGCATCTTGCCAGCAACACTGTCTTTTGAAGAGTGACTTTTAACTAAGTTCAAAATCTTTCTTCTGATTGTAGCCAAATTTTTTGCACCATCATCAGCATAAATTTTACAGGCATCCTCTTTAAAAGTGACATCGAGAACCCAATGCTGACTATTTTCAATTGCCCAATGCTTCCGTATATATTTAGCTATATCTTTCACATCACTGGCTAACGAAGTTATGTAGTAAGACGTTTCTTGACTTGATTTATTCTTCAGCTCTCGCATTCGAGTGACTTCAACAACGGCATGACTGCCTACAAATTTAGCTGTTTCGTCAAACCAATTTGTAATTGGCAAAAGGCGATAATGTCTTTCATTAATTCGTCCGTGCTCACCGTCTAATTCTGTAAAGTGATTCTTTTTTAAAAGCTCTGGTGTATCTCTATAGCACTTATGAAAATAAGCTTCAATTTCAGCAAGTAATTTACCTTGATTCTTTTTCACTTGAAGAACGTAATCACCTTTTCCCTCACGTATTAAGGCTGTAGTTTCTTTCTGGCAGTGCATGGCGTCAGCGGTAATAACTGCATTTTCAATGTCCATGTGTTTTAGCATGGATTGCATTACAGGGATTTCGTTCGTTTTAGTCGACGTTTCTTTTTGACGTATTATCAGTCCATTATCCACAACCATTGCCGTCATTAGTTGAAGCGCTGCTACGTTATCCCCGTGCTTAGAACCACAAGCCACTTTACCATCAAAGCTGATATGCTCTTTACCATCTCGTTCCCGTAATGTGTTGGAAAAGTTAATAAAGCAAGACATCATACTTTCGGCTTTAACACCTCTAATTATTCTTCCAATTGAATGTCTTGTCGGGATACCGTTACTAAATGGACGGTATTGTCTTAACCAATCTAATTGAGCTTCCCCAAAAATGTTGATGGCTTTCCACCCTGTCGCACCGCAAAGCACTGCGGCAATAGTAAGAAAAATAATATCCGCTAAATCATACTCTTTATTGGCTTCTACACGATGGTCTTCAATTTGCTCAATCTCTTTCATTACGTCCATAATCAGGCTCAAATCAGTATTCATTTGTCGATCTGATCATCGTTATAGAGGAAAGTTCAAAATTTCTTTAATTATTTTTTTCAAGACCTAAAGCGCGATCCCGCCCTGAAGCAAACCTACACACAAGAGCAACTGGACTGGATAACACAGCAATTAAGTGATGAAGGTCTGAAGCTAAATCAAAGTAAAACCCACTGTGTGGATATGGGAAAGCTGATGAATGAGTTTGATTTCCTCGGTTTTAACTTTCAACGGATCACAGGCCTCATCAAAGGCACCAGTTACATCAAGATACAGGCGTCTAAGAAGAGCCAAACAAAGCTGAAAAATAAAATCAGAGACATAGTGAAACACCGAACCTCAAATACACTTGGCGTACTGATAAATAAGGTTAATCAAGTTCTGAGGGGATGGAAACACTATTTTGGTGGGATAGGTTATCCCAGAGGTGTATTTTTCAGAATAAATGGATTTGTAGTAAACCGGTTCTATCGCTGGCATCGTCGCTTAAGTCAACGTCGAAGCAAGTATCTATCACGAGGTGCTTACGAAAAATTACGCCAAGCTGGTCTTGAGTATTTACCCACGACAAGATGATAAGCAAAGTGAAGGGGCTGAGAGAAGTGTAACAACAGAGCCGTGTGAGGGAAAACCTCATGCACGGAATCGAAGAGGGGCTGCTGGATAAGCGATAGCGAAGCCAGTAGCCTACTCTACTTGAACGCCAGCTTTGTATGGCAGTCGTAGGGAATATAAGTACCTGTCGATAAGTTCTTTGATAATTATTGTGTTCAGGTTTAGTGCTATACAAGACGCAATGTAGGGCGCATAGCCGTAGCTATTTAACCGAAGTTGCAACACAGTAGAGTGGTGAAACTAGGCACTAGAAAATCTTAAGAAACTTATGGTCAGGTACTTAGTATTTCGAACATGCGCCTTGTACTGAAAACCTTTATCTCTTGCTGAGTGAGAGATTAATTACTGTATTTGACATTACTATCAATTGCTTATGAATACTTGGGTGTGAGGGTAATATTGTGACTAAGTTGATCCGCCGTTTACTATTCTGAAACATCGACACTAAGCCATTTCTCATAGTTTCCACTGAAAACACTTTCATCGTACACCGTATCGTCTTCTTCGGTGGTTACAGGATGGTATAAGTTATCGAGTACATCTAATGATGGAGGGGAAACATCAGAGGACAGTGCTTGTTTAATAGCGCTTTCTGTAATGTTGTCCGCTTGTACATCAAGTTTTTTTGCTAATTCAATGCAGGTATAAGCAGCATAACGGCTGCAATTCGTGGTATCAAACAAACCTTGAAATCGTGTGCTCACCGATTTAATAACGCCATAAAAATTAAATCTGTCGGAATCAATAATAAGCATTGTTTCTGGCGTCACTATGCCTAAGACAGTATGAGCATTGGTTAAACAACCTCTTTCATTTACCCCAAGCGGAAATAATATGGTTTTATTAGGGTGCTTTTTTCTTAGCGCTTGAACTAGTGTAGGCATTCCTCGCTTAACTTCTGCTAAGGATTGTGTACAGCTTTTATCGACCAATACGGCTGAGTTTGTTTGAAACTGATGTTTACTAAGTTGTGAAGCAATCATGTCATCGGCTTCACTTAATTGAGTCACATGATGACGAGTATGATCTGTGCTAGCAGTGATTTTGTTTTGCCACCAATTAATAAAAGAGCCAACATGAGGTTGTTCGGGACTAAAATGTGAAGAAAGTGATAGAGCGTCAAAACTGGTGTGTAGTGAAACACTATCGATTTCAGTAGATAACTCTTTGTTCGAACTTGAAGTTTGTTGCTCACTTATCGCGTATGATTTACTGGTTTTTACGCCTTCGATAGACAGCGCAGGCTCTGAAATTATTTTATAATCGTCAAATGAAAATTGGTAATTTTGGTTATTTTTTTCATGCCAATTTTTGGCAAAATGAAAGGCCGCGAGCTGAACTCTGAAGGGTCTTTTTTTTTCACTGTAAATTTCAGTAAGTCGATGCTTACCATTTTCGTTTGTTACTTGATATTCAAAATTGCCTAGTACCTTATTGGTACCTTCTTCTCGTTCATAACACCTAACGTAAGCTTTTGATAATTTACCTGCTTCTACGGTATTAATTTTCCCGTCAACATTGGTAATTTCATCAGGGTAAAAAACACTGTATTTGATTTGCTCGACAGACATGCTCAGGACCTACAATAATTTAATGCATATAATTTAATGAGTTAGGCGCACAATATAAGTAAGTATGGTTTATTAATCGAGCCGATTAGATTAAATTTTATTAAAGAGAGCAGGCGGTGGCATAAAAAAACCAGTCAAATGACTGGTTTTTTGTGTGAATTGAGCACGCGTTATTAGGATTTAGCGCGTTTCATGGCCGTAAAGAATTCATCATTGGTTTTGGTTAAAGCCAGCTTGTCGATTAAGAACTCCATTGCGCCTACTTCATCCATTGGATTAAGGATCTTACGCAAAATCCACATCTTCTGAAGTTCGTCGGGTGTGGTTAACTTTTCTTCACGACGAGTACCTGAGCGATTAAAGTCAATCGCTGGGAAGACACGTCTTTCAGCTGCTTTGCGAGAAAGATGCAACTCTTGGTTACCGGTACCTTTAAATTCTTCGTAGATGACTTCATCCATTTTAGAACCAGTATCCACTAAGGCGGTCGCGATAATTGTTAAGCTGCCACCGAATTCGATGTTACGAGCGGCACCAAAGAAACGCTTTGGACGATGTAGAGCGTTAGCATCAACACCACCGGTAAGTACTTTACCCGATGAAGGGATCACAGTGTTGTAAGCGCGCGCTAAACGAGTGATAGAATCTAACAAAATGACAACGTCTTTTTTGTGTTCAACTAAACGCTTGGCTTTTTCAATGACCATTTCAGCCACTTGAACGTGACGGCTAGCAGGCTCATCAAAGGTTGAAGCAATCACTTCACCTTTAACCAAACGTTGCATTTCGGTCACTTCTTCAGGACGTTCGTCAATGAGCAATACCATCAACAATACATCGGGATTATTATGAGTGATCGACTGAGCTATATTCTGTAGTAGTAAGGTCTTACCCGCTTTTGGCGGTGCAACGATCAAACCACGCTGGCCTTTACCTATTGGCGAACACAAATCTAAAATTCGTGCGGTAATGTCTTCCGTTGAACCATTACCACGCTCCATGCGGATACGTTCATCAGCGTGAAGCGGTGTTAGGTTTTCAAATAAGATTTTGCTACGAGAATTTTCTGGTTTGTCGAAATTAACTTCGTTGACTTTCAATAATGCAAAGTAACGCTCACCTTCTTTCGGAGGGCGTATCTTACCAAAAATGGTATCACCAGTACGCATGTTAAAGCGGCGTATTTGGCTTGGCGATACATAGATGTCATCTGGACCTGCGAGATAGGAGCCGCCAGCACTTCGTAGGAAGCCGAAACCATCCTGGAGAATTTCTAATACACCACCGCCGAAGATGTCTTCGCCGCTTTTTGCGTGTGCTTTTAGAATGGCGAAAATGATGTCCTGCTTACGTGCACGGGCCATATTTTCTAGTTTCATACTTTCAGCTAGTTCGACTAGCTTGGATATGGGGGTCTCTTTAAGTTCTGATAAATTCATGTTGGGGGTCTTGTTTTGCGTGACAAAATCTACTGATGTTATGACAGTAATGTTTTGTTATCCAGGATTATGGTTCAGTGAGTGAGAATTGAATATTTCGATGTTATTTGTATAACAAACTAGCACTAAGTAAGGAGTTCGTCCAGAAATTTAGAAAAACTTGACACAATTAATCGATATTTGTGCCAAGTTTCATGTTTTTTGTGTTGATTTCGAGGCTGAACTTACAGTTGAGCGTCGACAAATTCTTTTAATTGAGTTTTAGACAATGCGCCAACTTTAGTTGCTGCAAGTTCACCATTCTTGAAAATAAGCAATGTAGGAATGCCACGTACGCCATATTTAGCAGGAGATTGGTTATTTTGATCAACATTTAACTTGGTTACCGTTAGTTTACCGGCGTATTCTTCAGCGATATCGTCAAGAATTGGAGCAATCATTTTACAAGGACCACACCACTCTGCCCAGAAGTCTACTAATACAAGACCTTCAGCTTTTAATACGTCGTTTTCAAAGCTGTCGTCGCTTAGGTAAATAATTTTATCACTCATGAAGTTCTCCAGTTCGGTTGCCATTGCTGGTTTGTTAACGGCTTAACCTGTATATTGGGATACGTACTTGTACTTTCAAGTCCGAATACTGCTAAATGTCAGCTTTTTATGCCTTGTAATGCAATGCTGCCATTTTAACGTAAATAATAAATACGTAGCAGCTAAAAGCATCGAAAGTGAGAACTAAGAATCAAGTGCTCAGCTCCGGATTTTTTAACAGACCTTTTTTTTATTGTTGTTATTACAAACGGTCAAGTATTTTTATCAATTCTTTCAGAATTGATATTGTTGCAACCCTAACTGGTATGCCTACGCTATGAGCGATACACATTTATCAAGTCAAAAATTTGCTGATCTAGCTTTGGATCTTAAAGTAAAATCAGCCTTAAGTGAAAATGGATTCGAGTTTTGTACTCCAATTCAAGCTTTATCTTTACCTGTACTTCTTCAGACGAAAGACATTGCTGGTCAAGCACAGACCGGCACGGGTAAAACCATGGCCTTTTTGGTCGCTACTTTTAATCACTTGTTGACGACTCCAGCTCCAGAATCGCGTCAATTAAATCAGCCCCGTGCGATCATCATGGCGCCGACTCGTGAACTTGCGATTCAAATCGCCAAAGACGCCAAGCTGCTTTCAGACCACACAAAACTTAAAGTTGGGATTGTGTTCGGTGGTGAAAGCTACGATGTGCAGATGAAAGTGCTTGAAAAAGGCGTGGATATTCTTATTGGTACCACTGGGCGAATTATCGATTACGTTCGCCAAGGTGTGATCAGCTTAAGCGCGATCCAAGCGGTTGTGCTAGATGAAGCTGATCGTATGTTCGACTTAGGCTTTATAAAAGACATCCGTTTCTTATTTCGCAGAATGCCAGACTCAAAACAACGTTTAAATATGTTGTTTTCAGCGACATTGTCAATGAAAGTGCAAGAATTGGCTTACGATCATATGAATGATCCCGTTAAAGTCGAAATTGCTCCTGAAGAAAAAACCTCAAAAAACATCAAAGAAGAGTTATTTTATCCATCCGCAGAAGATAAAATTCCATTGCTCATGAGTTTGATTGAGGAAGATTGGCCAGAAAAAGCCATCGTGTTTGCGAACACTAAACACATCTGTGAAAAACTTTGGTCATGGCTTGAAGGCGATAAACACCGAGTGGGGCTACTTACCGGTGATGTGCCGCAAAAGAAGCGTTTACGCATTTTAGAGCAATTTACCAGTGGCAAAATTGATATTTTAGTGGCAACGGATGTGGCGGCGCGCGGGTTACACATTGCGGATGTATCGCACGTGTATAACTTTGATTTGCCCGATGACTGTGAAGATTATGTTCACCGTATCGGACGTACAGGTCGTGCCGGTCAAAAGGGGATTTCAGTGAGCTTTGCTTGTGAAGAATATGCTCTGAACCTGCCTGCGATTGAAGACTACATTCAGCATTCTATCCCAGTGACAGGCTATGCCCGTGATGCGTTATTGGATGATTTAGCTAAACCTGCTGCCATCCACCGTAAGCACGTACCGAGAACAACTCGAGAACGCAACTCAGGCTCTCGTCCTGGCGGCGCTCCACGAGGAAAAAGCCGCCCGCAGCGTCATGATCGGACTCGCAGACATTCATAAATGACTTCTCGATTTGCTGCTGCCATAACGCTTGGCTCTAATAGCTTTAATATGCTGGTTGCCCAGTTTGAATGTGGCCAGCCTAATGTTGTGGCAAAATACAAACGCAAAGTACGACTCGCCAACGGCATTAAAGCCGATGGTGAGTTAACACCAGAAGCTATGATTCGGGGGCTGGATTGTTTGGCCATGTTTGCTCAAAAGCTCAAACAGCATCAAATCCCGTCTGAACGAACTAAGATCATTGCGACAGCGACCTTAAGAAATGTTAGCAACGCTGACGATTTCAATGGGCAGGCGTTGGCTATCTTGGGACAACGTATTGAAATAATTTCTGGCGATCAAGAAGCCGAGCTTATTTATCAAGGGATGTTTCATACCACAGAAGGCGAATTTCGCCGTTTGGTTATCGACATTGGTGGTGGCAGTACCGAGTTCATTATCGGTGACGGTGACAAACTTTTGTATAAAACGAGCCTTCCGATAGGTTGTGTCAGTTATCAGCAGCCGTATTTTTCTCAATTCCCCTACCAAAAAGCGGATTTTGATAACGTGGTCACTCAAGTTCAACGTGTCTTATCACCTCATTTAGAGATGCTTAAATCCTATGGATGTTCTCGTGCCGTAGGCGCATCTGGAAGTGTTCAAACTTTGGTGGAATTGTTGAGATACCGTGGCTTTGACGAGGTCATAACATTAGCGTTCCTCAAGCAAATTAGAACTGAAATACTGCAACAAACATGTTCAACCTTAAGTAATATTGAAGGCTTAACACCTGAGCGAGCACCAACATTAGCGACGGGCGTCGCGATTATGTTGGCGCTGTTTGAGTTACTCGAAATCACTTCGATTAACCTGTCGGGCGGGGCGTTACGTGAAGGCGTACTTCATCAATTAGCCCAAACTTTACAAGGTTCAGTTAAGTAACTTCACTAAGTCTTCTTCTAGTGTTAACTCAGGTCGTTCGATGATACGACCAATTTCACTATCTTGTTGCTTAACGATATAAGTTGGTAAACGGCTAAATTCGTATTGAGCGGCCAGTCCTTGTACATCGACTTTTTGTTTATCTACGCCAAAATATTTCACTTGAATGTTTGCATTGCCAATGGCATTTATGATGGCGTTGAAGCGTGGAATATCACGATGGCAATCTGGACACCATGTGCCAATAATGACAACGATTTCTGTGGGCGTTTGAATTTGCTTAAGCGGCTCAATCACTGATAAGTTGACTTGATAGTTGCCGTCAAAGTCTGGAAATTTGGCTAATTCAGCGAGTAACTCAGTAAGGTTTAAAGCACCTGTTAACATGGTATTAAGGATCCAATCGAAAAGTTATGCTGCATTTTGAAGTAGGCTCGATATATACTCAAGCTTAGATTGAAAAGTGAACGACTTATCTGTGATTGGTATAATGTATCGCCAAGGAGTGCTGAGTGAAAATTGATGTGCCAGAGAACGCCACTAAGTGGCTTATCGACCAAGGGTGGAATGCAGAGCTTGCCTCTGTGTTGACTGCAGTTGCCATATTAACATTATCCGTTGTCTTTGTTTGGTTAATATATTTGCTTGCGAAACGGGTGCTTGTCAAAATGATCCATGCGCTGATCAAGCGCACGCGAGCCACTTGGGACGATGTGCTTATTCAATACAAAGTATTTGATAAATTGATCGTGATACTTCCTGTGTTGGTGTTGTCAGAGTTGATGTCTTATGTACTTTCAGAATACCCTTTGTTTGCTGCTGTGGCGCAACGTGGCCTGTATCTGATCAGTGTTATCCTTATTATTCGTTCGATTTATGCGGCTATGGATGCCGGTAATGCAATTGCTGATAGCCATCATTTAACCCGTCGTTTGCCAGTTAAAAGTTTTGTACAGCTCATTAAATTGTTTTTGTTCTTTGTCGGCATGATTTTAGCTGTAGCAGTGATTACTAAAGAGTCACCATTCTTCTTTCTCAGTGGCTTAGGTGTTGCGACGGGTTTAGTGATGTTGGTGTTCAGAGACACCATTTTGGGCTTTGTTGCTGGCATCCAACTTGCCGCAAACCGAATGGTAAGCTCTGGTGATTGGATCCAAATGGATAAATACGGCGCTGACGGAGCAGTAGTCGAAGTATCACTTACAACGGTAAAAGTTCAAAACTGGGACAACACCATTACCATGATCCCTGCTTATGCCCTCGTTTCAGACGCATTTCGCAATTGGCAAGGGATGTCAGAATCTGGTGGTCGACGGATAAAACGCGCTATTAATATCGAGATCAGTAGCGTGCGCTTTTTGACAGAACAAGACAAAGCAAAATTATTGAGTGTTAATCATCTCAAACAATACTTACCTAAGATTGAAGCCGAAATTAGTGAAATCAATGCACACACTAGCGATATTGATAACTTGGTGAATGGCCGTCGACTCACCAATTTAGGTACTCTTCGCGCCTATTTACGCGAGTATTTAGCCGATCATCAAAATGTTCACAAAGGGATGACCTTATTGGTGAGGCAATTGGCTCCGACTCAGACAGGGATACCGATTGAGTTGTATATTTTTACTAACGATACCCGTTGGGCGGTTTATGAAGATATTCAAGCCGATATTTTTGATCATATTTTTGCTATTCTGCCTGAATTTGACTTAAGAGCTTACCAAGCGCCATCAGGCGCAGATGTAAGACAGGTAGGTAAAATATAATGAATAGAATAGCAATTTACCCAGGTACGTTTGATCCTATCACTAACGGACATATGGACTTAATAAAGCGTGGTGCAAGCTTGTTTGATAAAGTGATCATTGGAGTTGCTAACAGTAGTGCTAAAAATCCAATGTTTGATCTTGAAGAACGCATTTCGTTAGTAAAAGAAGCTACAAAATCATTGTCCAGTCTAGAAGTGGTTGGTTTTTCCGGTTTGTTAGTGGATTTTGCTGACGAGTATCAGGCCACAGCATTACTGCGTGGTGTGAGAACGACGACAGATTTTGAGTATGAAATGGCATTGGCTAATATGAATCGAGCTTTAAGTAAAGAGTTTGAAACCGTACTACTGATGCCTAAAGCTGAGTTTGGGCATATATCCTCAACGTTGGTGAAGGATATTGCTCGCCATGGTGGCGATATCAGTCAATTTGTTCCGAAGGAAGTGAGTAAAGCTATACAGGCGTTCAGTTAAGCGATTCACTTTGAATCGCTAAATTATTCAAAGGGGAGAGGGTTATGGTTCTTTCCAATTGTTTTGGGGTTAATTGTAAGAAAAAAGAAATTAAAATTCGATTTAAACTGTGAGTATTTTCATGCGCATAAAGGCAATCGATCTCACCATCGAGCTTATCATCATCAGGCAAGTTAGCGATTAATTCATCAATGTTTTGTATGACAGACATATCATGTACATGGTGCTCAGAGACAATATTTTCAAACATGATGCCTTCGCCTGGCAGATAGTCTAATTTGACTAAAGTTTCACTTCTGATGCTCATTGCGGTTGGTGACGGCTTTAACGCGAAAATACGGTACTCATCACAAGGTAGCCGTGTACCAAAGAATAATTGCCCACCAGTATAATTTTTATCGTAAGCAAAATCATAGTTTTCGGTTATTTCTTCAGAAAGACATTGAGTATGGGGTATTATTTCGAGCTTTGGCGGATTAAGTACACAAGTCACCGTTAGGCTGTTTGGATCTTTATGCCATGGAAACTCGCCTAATTTCCGATATGATGCTCGGTTCATGGGGTAGCGAAGTACAACGGAGTTGATGAAAACGGTTTCCCCTTCTAATCTGGCCGCTTTAGCGATAACAGGGACAGCTTCTAAAACTAAATTTTTAAGACTTTCAGGTATATTGTTTTCTTTTAGAGCTTTTTTTATCTCATCGATATTGTCAATTTGGCATTCAGAAGTAAATGTTATTTGTTCTAACTCTGTTGATGTGCAGTCATCCATTCTTATTGCGCCATGTATTCGCCCAATCAAATTAGTAAAACGTAGATGGTTACAGCGAGTGGAACCTTGCCTTAAGGTTATACTTGGTTTTTCGATTACAGTTGGATCCCGATTATGCCCACCGTGATAATAAGCAAGGGCTTGTCGAAGTGTTTCTTTACTAAAAAGCTTAGGCGTACGAGCAATAAAACTTTTATTTATGCTTCTAAAGTCAACCAAGGGGATTTCGTGATCTTGGTGTGTTTGTGTTGTCCCCTGACTCTGAAAGTATTCAGCAGATGCATGAGCAAGGTTAGACACTGATGTGATTTGAATAGTGCGGCTAACTGGTGTTGACATTTCAATGCGAGTTAATTTTTAAAAGTCAGAGCATTATAGCGATATTGTCTTAATGTAATAAATTAAACATTGTTCACTATTTGATAGGCTGGCAAATACCACAAAAAACCGTGGTGCGCTGACCGAGTTTTATCTCTGATAATAAATGACCACAGACATCACAAGTTTGGTTGCCACGGCCATATACATGGAGTTTTTGAGCAAAATAACCAGGCTTTCCTTCGGCGTTGGTAAAATCTTTGAGAGTGGTACCACCTTGGGTTATTGCCTTCGCCAAAATATCTTTTACTGCACTCACAAGTTCACCTAAGCGAGCGTGATCCACTTGCCCTGCAGCGGCGCTTGGATTTATTTTTGCCTTAAATAAGGCTTCATTGGCATAAATGTTACCGACCCCTACCACCATATGATTGTCCATTAAACACAGTTTAATGGCCTTTGTCTTGCCGATAAGTGCAGTGGAAAACTGTTCTACATTAAAACTGTCTGTTAGTGGCTCAGGGCCGAGCTTAGAGAATAATGGATGATTTTCCATTGGCAGCTCGTACCAAAGCCATGCACCAAAACGACGAGGATCGTTAAATCTCAATAGCTTTTTATTATCGAGTACCAAGTCAACATGATCATGTTTTTCAATAGGGGTATTAACAGGAAGTACGCGTAAACTACCAGACATTCCAAGGTGAATGATGGTCGTACCCGCTTGGGTTTCTACCAGCAAATATTTAGCGCGGCGATATACAGCACGAATTTTTTGTCCAATAATATTTTGAGCGACATCAGGGATCGGCCATCTCAAACTTCTGTTGCGAATAATAAGTTCAACAGGTGTTTGATTGATTAAGTGGGGCGCAATGCCCTGACGTGTCACTTCTACTTCAGGTAATTCAGGCATCGGATTCTTGATTGTTTTTGGCTTTTATCATCATAAGGTATTTGCGAGAGCATGAAAATTATCTTACGTGATTTTTTGCGATATTTTAGGATTTAAAAATTTCATGATCTGCACCATTTGTTGTTGGTTTGGGTTGGTGAAAATTCCCAGTAAGTAACGATGAATGACGAAGACATCACTCCGTCTGACTTAAAGCTTAAATGCGGCTAATAGGGGATTTAGCCAAAACGTCAGTTTCATGAAAAACCAATAAAAGTACACTTGCGCAGCACTCAAGTTATTGAACTAATTTAGGTAATAAGTGTTGACGTTGACTGGGTGGGATTAAGTACCAGTTGCCAGAAGATGTTTTTAATAAGCCTTTATCAGGAAAAAGTAACCATACTTGCTCGGCAGGAGAATCTGCAATGGTGAGTATGAGTTCAAGGGGATCTTCAGTCGGTATATCGGAAAGTGTAACGGGAGATACTTGGACATTATTCCAAGCCTGTTTCCAAGCTTGGCAATTGGATACGCGACGATCACACTGACCTTTTTTATTATTTTGGCTAAACCATACTGCATCAAGCTGTAATTGCGACAGGTGAATATTCTGATCA
The DNA here is from genome assembly GCF_004358345.1 of Parashewanella spongiae. Classification (NCBI taxonomy): domain Bacteria; kingdom Pseudomonadati; phylum Pseudomonadota; class Gammaproteobacteria; order Alteromonadales; family Shewanellaceae; genus Parashewanella; species Parashewanella spongiae. The sequence goes on from NZ_CP037952.1 coordinate 234,835, forward strand.
AAAAGAGGTTGCGCTGAGCTCGGAATATCAGTGGTTTTCTGCTGCAAAAAAGACAGTGTTGCGACCATAAAAATACAACAAAAAATAATGATATTGTTCCATTGCCTACGAGCTAATGCCATAACGTTTACTTGAATTCAGGTGATGATTTGAGTTTAACAGCTTATGAATCAATTGTTGATTCTATGGTATTAAAATTAGTGAAATAGTGACTGTTAAACATCACCTTGCAGCAATGCTCTTGTTCACACCATTTCATCACCTTTCGCTGATCAGAAGCAAGATAACTGTTTAAGCTGGTGGCTAATGTAGTTTTCACTAACATGATCACTGGGTGGGTTTTTAGCTCATCACAGGCAATGGCTAGATTAGCGTTATTATTAATCAGTTGTTGTTCAAGTTGCTGGTATAAATTGCTTGGTAATAGAGGCGTGTCACAAGGCACAATTAATAATAAGTCGGCCTGACAATGATTAAAAGCGGTTTGAATCCCAGCTAATGGCCCTAAAAAACCCCGTTGCTTGTCTTTGTATACGGGGCAGTCGAAATTTTTATAGGTATCGATATTGCGATTCGCAATGATATTGAGCTGTTGTACTTGCGGGGTGATAGCATCAATGACGTGTTTGATTAATGGTAACCCTTGGTATTCAACTAAACCTTTGTCTTGATACCCCATACGTCGGCCTTGGCCTCCTGCAAGGATAAAAGCTTCTGTCACTGATGTCATAGGAATTAAAATTAACAGGAATTTGGTGGGATTTTAGCAAAAAAATAGCCGGATGATGAGTCCGGCCACAAAGAGTGTGTGAGCAATGTTGTGCTTGCAGACTCAAATAAGAAAATTCGCAACCAACATACCGTGAATTTTCTTAAGTGAGTTTTGGAACGCAAGCTAATAGTAATCATTCTCATTATTGTTCGCAAGTGTTTTGTTCACATTTTTATCAATTAATTTAATGCCAAAACGATAAAATGCCCGCTAATCCAGCTGTGATAGTACTTTGCTGCAATTGGCGAGATTGAATATGCTCTTCTATACTCCGATTGTTTGTTGAGAAATCAACGTCAGAGACAAGGAAAGGTTATGAAGTTACGGATAAGTTATCTTGCATTGTGTATTGGAATGATAAATGGCGCAGCTTATGCTGCAGAAGGCCGCAGCTCCTATCAACATGAAGCAAAGCTTGTGTATAGCTCAAACAGCGATAACTCAGACAGTAGTTATTGGAAAGGTGCGTACCGTTATTATCTCGACAATGTTGAGAAAAGTAACCGTCCTTATAATTTAACGGGATTTTTAAGCCGGACATCAAATTTTGGTGTGAACTACATTGAAGCCGATAAAAAGAAAAATGACAATCTTGTTCTAGATGGTCAGTATTTTCTAGATTCTCAGTGGTATATTTCTGGTAGCTATGATCGTTCAGAATCGAATAAATATGATAATGAACAAGACAGTTATGGTGTTTCAGTTGGTTACTTTTTCACAGAAACGGCTGCTATTTACGTAAACTATGAACATTCGGAAGATGATTTAACCAAGAAAGATCTAACAAGCCGTAAAGTGACTGAGGGTGACACGTATGGTATTGGTGTCGAGAGCTATACGGCGTTTGAAACAACTTCAGGTTTGTATTTAAAAGCCGGCATCGGCCGCAGCTCTTGGGATACTAAGCAAACTTCTGCGACAACGCAGACGAGTTCTTCAGGTGATCTGACTTATTACTCTGCAGACGCGGATTGGTATCTTATGGATACGCTAAGTATTGGTCTGGGTTATTCTCGGCAAGACGGTGATGACAGAGACGAGGAAGCTTTCGAAGGTAATGCCAGTTATGTTTTAAAGTTGACGGACTCTATTACAGCTAAATTCAATGTAAATAAGCTGTTTAAACCAGATATTGATGGTGTCTACTACTCGGTTGGATTGAGTGGTCGTTTTTAGTTGAGGCCTGTGGAACAAAAGTAGGCCTTTGTCCTTAAACCTAAATAAATTGGTTGGGAGCGTTAATATACGCAGAAAAAATTATTGATAGCAAGGCATGAATAGCAGCTAGTAGTGGTTATCGACATACAAAACTGTCGTTACTTCGTTACTACTTGCAAAATTTATAACGCAGCTAGCGGTGATTTTGGCAAGTATATGAATGTTCAGCACTCACCTGATGGGTGAATTCGGGTTGTTTAATCTTGTATTTAACTTCAATAGATTAAAGTTAAATTGTGCGTTCAATTGATATGTTTAGGTTAAATTATGATCATAAAGCCAGTTGCTAAATTCAACTGGCTTTTTATTGTGCGACTATAATAAAGCTTGATATTTTATAATAAAGTTTGTCATTTTTTGCTTGTTTGTACCGTTTATCGTCTGGGTAAATCAACTCGCTTTTGCCCCAAAATCATTTAGAACATTAAACCTAAAAACATCAGTTGAACGCTGAGTATACGAGTAACTGTTTGAGCAATACGATGATTTTATTATCATGTTTTTCATCCAATGAGTGAAATGCTCTACGCTCACAAACTTGCTAAAATGACTGCTGTCTGCGTAACTTTTTCAGGTAGAACAACTGCTTGCTGCAAGCTACGCCTTACTATCAGCCATTTTTTCTACGCTTGAGAACGCAGTCAACTGATGTTTCTAGGGAGCGCCACGAAGCGCTTTATTCTGTTGCGGGATTTGTCTCAACGTATACGCAGCCAAGCGATTACATGGCCATAAACCAGAGACAGCAACGTTATTATTTATAATAAGTCCATCAGGTTGAAACGTACCTGACGGGATAATTACCAGTTCATCCCGAAATCTGACGGGCATGCATAATGGGTAACCGCTATGACATGAAGCCCTGTGACAAAGGCCTTGAATAAAGGTTGAGATGCAATGTAGGCCGCAGCATCAAGCGAATTCAGTTAAGCGTCGTAAATCAAAAAATGAAGATGGGGAGTCTTTCCTAGTTGACGAACCCTGACACAAACAGAGAAGCAACTGGTAAATGCATCTGTTTGATCTTCCGGCGTAATATGAAGTGGCATGTATTGAAGGAAATAAAGTGAACGTGGGAGAGCCTGAGTGTTGGAAGGTAGTGACTTCCACTATCCGAATATAAGGTAAACCGAAATTTCAGATAGGGCGCTCAGGCAGTCGGATGAGCCCATAGTACCGTTAACCGTGAAGACAACATAACTTCACATCAGGGAAGGGGCTCAGTGTTACACCCGTTTTTTAACGTAACTTTTGAGGTGAAATTGCCATATGGCTAACACTCCAGTAAATATCAGAATATTACAGCGAAAACTTTACTTACGCTCAAAGCTTAACTCGGAGCTTCGATTTTACAGCTTGTACGATAAACTCAGTCGCCTAGATATACTCGAAGAAGCCTATCGACGATGCAAAGCCAATAAAGGCGGAGCAGGAATTGATGGCATCACATTCAGTTATCTAGAGCAGCAAAAGAAAGTCGTTGCGCTGTTAAAAGAAATTCAAACTCAATTACAACAGAAAAACTATCGACCTAGCCCAGTCAAACGAGTAGAAATACTCAAAGACAACGGCAAAACGCGGAAACTTGGGATCCCGATAATCAGTGACAGAATTGTGCAAATGGCGATGACAATAGTGATGCAACCCGCCTACGAACCTCATTTACATGAACACAGTTATGGTTATCGTCCATGTCGAAGCGCCCAGCAAGCGGTAAAAGTCATTGAAATGAGCCTAAAACAAGGCTATCAGCACGTACTTGATGCTGACTTGAGCGCCTATTTCGATACCATCCCGCACGCTAAGTTGATGGCAAAAGTAGAAAGGCGAATAAGCGACAGCAGCTTTCTGAGTTTGCTGAAAAGCTTTATCAAAGCGCCCATCAGCATAGAGACGGTCAACGGGAAATGGCGAATAGAAGCAAGCCGATGTGGCACTCCGCAAGGCGGAGTTATCTCTCCACTACTGGCTAACATCTATCTCAACGATTTCTGTTTGAAAATACACGAAAAAACACCGTGTAAAATCGTTACCTATGCAGATGATTTTGTTGTACTTTATAAGCAAACCTACACACAAGAGCAACTGGACTGGATAACACAGCAATTAAGTGATGAAGGTCTGAAGCTAAATCAAAGTAAAACCCACTGTGTGGATATGGGAAAGCTGATGAATGAGTTTGATTTCCTCGGTTTTAACTTTCAACGGATCACAGGCCTCATCAAAGGCACCAGTTACATCAAGATACAGGCGTCTAAGAAGAGCCAAACAAAGCTGAAAAATAAACTCAGAGACATAGTGAAACACCGAACCTCAAATACACTTGGCGTACTGATAAATAAGGTTAATCAAGTTCTGAGGGGATGGAAACACTATTTTGGTGGGATAGGTTATCCCAGAGGTGTATTTTTCAGAATAAATGGATTTGTAGTAAACCGGTTCTATCGCTGGCATCGTCGCTTAAGTCAACGTCGAAGCAAGTATCTATCACGAGGTGCTTACGAAAAATTACGCCAAGCTGGTCTTGAGTATTTACCCACGACAAGATGATAAGCAAAGTGAAGGGGCTGAGAGAAGTGTAACAACAGAGCCGTGTGAGGGAAAACCTCATGCACGGAATCGAAGAGGGGCTGCTGGATAAGCGATAGCGAAGCCAGTAGCCTACTCTACTTAAAACAAAAATGCAATTAACATTTTAATATTGTCGTTGTTCTATGATATTCATTTTATGATGCGATCATACTAAAAAGTGTGCTCGCGAGTATCAAGTTATATGGACAGACTTGCTCAATACTATCATTCCTGAGTTGAATCTATCCTCGATAAACTCAAGTTCAAATTCATCTTTGAGAAAACTTATCATTCCACTTTTTAACGTATTATTACCATGATATCCAGTTATGATCGATGTTATGTTGTTTTCATTGTTTTTTTTGTGGTAACAAAATAATAGTTTTGCGAAAGCTAATGGAACACCTCGAATATGTGTACCATTGCCTGAATGTCCTTCGAAGATTTTATCCATATGCAAATCGATACAATGATTCATTAAGCCAACATTTTTTTTATATATTCCTTCTGTTATCCCTTTATCAATCATGCTTGCAAAATTATCTTTTTCAAGCGGCGCAAGTTGAGCATGTATTTGTGAAGGAGTACTCATGTCACATTTGTTCATTATTTTTTCTAAATACCATATTTCAGCGTCAAATTCCTTAGCCTTAATACATACTTTAATAAAGGCATTGTAAATGGCAACATCAGGCTTGATGCCCCATTGTTGCATTAAGCTGGCTGTATCATCATCGCCCAACACCAATGATTTGGCTTCTGAATAACGCCCTGTTTCAGCGCAGGCAGCCAGCAAATTCAGGCAAGCGATTGAATCAGCCTTTAGTGGTAGATGAGGTGCCATCACAGGCTTATCACCACACACCAGTTGCCAAGCACTATCAAACTGGCCCGTTTTAGCGCATACCGTGATAAAGGAACTGTAAACGGGAACATCAGGCTTGATGTTCCATTGTTGCATTAAGCTGGCTGTATCTGTATCGCCCAACACCAATGATTTAGCTTCTGCATAACGCCTCGCTTCAGCGCAGGCAGCCAGCAAATTCATGCAAGTGATTTGATTGGCCTTAAATGGCAAATGAGGTGTCATCAAGGGCTTATCACCACACACCAGTTGCCAAGCACTATCAAACTGGCCAGTTTTAGCGCATACCGTGATAAAGGCACTGTAAATGGCAACGTTAGGCTTGATGCCCCATTGCTGCATTAAGCTAGCTGTATCGCCATCGCTCAACACCAATGATTTGGCTTCTGCATAACGCCCTGTTTCAGCGCAGGCAGCCAGCAAATTCAGGCAAGTGATTGAATCAGCCTTTAGTGGTAGATGAGGTGCCATCACGGGCTTATCACCACACACCAGTTGCCAAGCACTATCAAACTGGCCCGTTTTAGCGCATACCGTGATAAAGGTGCTGTAAACGGCAACATCAGGCTTGATGCACCACTGCTGCATTAAGCTGACTGTATCGCCATCGTCATCGCCCAACACCAATGACTTGGCTTCGACATAACGTCCCGCTTCAGCGCAGGCCGTCAGCAAATTTAGGCAGGTGATTGAATCTGCCTTTAGTGGTAGATAAGGTGCCATCACAGGCTTATCACCACACACCAGTTGCCAAGCACTATCAAACTGGCCTGTTTTAGCGCATACCCTGATAAAAGCATTGTAAATGGCAACATCAGGCTTGATGAACCACTGCTGCATTAAGCTGGTTGTAGCTGTATCGCCATCGCCCAACACCAATGATTCGGCTTCTGCATAACGCCCCGTTTCAGCGCAGGCAGACAGCAAATTCATGCAGGTGATTGAATCTGACTTTAGTGGTAGATGAGGTGCCATCACAGGCTTATCACCACACACCAGTTGCCAAGCACTATCAAACTGGCCTGTTTTAGCGCATACCCTGATAAAAGCATTGTAAATGGCAACATTAGACTTAATGCCCCATTGCTGCATTAAGCTGGCTGTATCGCCATCGCCCAACACTAATAATTTGGCTTCGGCATAACGCCCCGCTTCAGCGCAGGCCGTCAGCAAATTCAGGCAGGTGATTTTATCGGCTTTTAATGGCAAATAAGGCGTCATCACAGGCTTGTCACCACACACCAGTTGCCAAGCACTATCAAACTGGCCTGTTTTAGCGCATACCCTGATAAAAGCATTGTAAATGGCAACGTTAGGCTTGATGCGCCACTGCTGCATTAAGCTGGCTGTAACTGTAGTTGTATCACCCAATACCAATGATTTGGCTTCTGCATAACGATCCATTTCAGCGCAGGCCGTCAGCAAATTCATGCAGGTGATTTGATTGGCTTTTAATGGCAAATGAGGTGCCATCACGAGTTTATCACCACACACCAGTTGCCAAGCACTATCAAACTTGCCAGTTTTAGCGCATACCGTGATGAAGGCATTGTAAATGGCATCATCAGGCTTGATGCCCCATTGTTGCATTAAGCTGGCTGTAGCTGTATCGCCCAACACCAATGATTTGGCTTCTGTAAAACGCTCCATTTCAGCGCAGGCCGTCAGCAAATTCATGCAGGTGATTTGATTAGCTTTTAATGGCAAATGAGGTGCCATCACGGGCTTATCATCACACACCAGTTGCCAAGCACTATCAAACTGGCCAGTCTTAGCGCATACCGTGATAAAGGCATTGTATATGGCAACATCAAGCTCAACGCCCCATTGTTGTATTAAGCTGGCTTCAGCTGCATTGCTTAGCACCAACCTTTTGGCATCTGAATAATTTAAATTTAACTTAATTAATTTCAATAATAGTGTGCATGTTTTCGATTCATAGAACGATTTAAATCGTGTTATGTCACTAAAAATGCCGTCAAAATTAGATGAATGGCTGTCAGAAAACTCGGCCGCTTTGTGTAACAGTTTATGGATTAACCTTATGTCCCATGATGTTTCCATGACCTGTTTGTCGCTTTTTAGGCTGTGAATGATTTCAATAAGCTGCGAAAGTTTAGTGCAACCACCAATTAATACATTTAACTCAATACCCAGTTGATTCTTGGTTTTCTGTTTAAGTTTCCAAGAGTGGATGAGCGCACTAGTCTGAGTAAAAAAGGAATTAGGTGAGGAAGGTGGTTGCTGTATTTGCTTGGTATATCGAATGCTCGATTTAGGAGTAATGGAGCGGGGCTCAGTTGCAAAACGTTGGCGAACATTACTTGGCTTCATACAATAATGAGTCTCTCGTGTGCGAGAGTTAGAGCGAGTCGACGATGACTTATTGTTGAAAAAATCATACAGCTTTTGTCTATCGGTTTTGTTTAATCTTTGATAACCCTGTTGTAAGTTTTCATCACCATCAAACCTTGAAACCTCAAAGTTAAGATAGGATAGAGCTTCGCTAGGGTATTCTTGGAGGCTTTTGAGCATGAATCTATATATTGATTGTTGCTCAGCAGGAGTGCGCACTGTCGCCATCACATTACTCAATAAGTGAGTGAATTAACAAGCTAAGAAATAACGCACTGAAATGATAAATACAAAAATATTCAGCTTTAAGGCATTCTATAAATGTATAACAGAAAATTATCCACCACACAGGGAGCCGTTTGGTAGCTCATAGCTGTATCTCAGACTCAAAAAAATAATGAAATTGTGCGTAAATTGGTTCAGTCCAAAAAATGAGTTAAGAATTATCAAACTATATTATTTTTTAAACTCATTTGTTCCAAAAAAATTATCAAACTTCACGTGAAAACCTGTCAATTTTAGGGTTGATTTAAGCCATTTTATATCAACCTTTATTATCAACAGAAATTTATGTGCTTCATTTTGTTGGCCGTGTCATCGCACTCCTTGCAGGGCACATTTGAATTCGCTCGTGAAAAAATATTAATTTCATAAAGTTGATGTTGATGCGTTATAACCTCGTTAGTGAATATGAGTGCCTAATGCAATAAACCTAAAAACATCAGTTGAACGCTGAGTATATGAGTAATACCAATTACAGTAATTAAATTCTCAGCTCAGAGCTATGTATGTGTTCAAAGTACAAGTGAAATTGATGAAGGCATAGTTATTACCGACATACAAAACTGTCGTTATTACATTGCTACGTTGAGACAATTTTGCGTAGTAATTTGAAAACATACAAGCTCCCGAAGGGCAAGACTAAAGGATTCCATTACTAGGTTACAAGTTTTTGGATTATCCCGAAAGTACTTCAAACTTGCGCCTTGTACTGAAATCCTTTAGCTCTTACTGAGTGGGAAGTTAATTATTGTAATTGGTATAACTGTTTGAGCAATACGATGATTTTATCATCATGGCTTTCACCCAATGAGTGAAGTGCTCTACGTTCAAAAGCTTGCTAAAATGACTGCTATCTGCGTTGTAACTTTTATAAGTAGAATAACTACTTGCTGCAAGCTACGCCTTACTATCAGCCATTTTTTCTACGCTTGAGAACGCAGTCAACTGATGTTTCTAGGGTAAAGCATTGCTGGTGTGATTTATGATTTGAACACGTTTTCATGGGTGAAATTATATGATTGAAGTAGCGCGGTCATTTTTTTTAGCTCCAAACATTACTGCCGAAAGTGATTATCGATCCTCTTGTAACTTGAAATTAATTGAAGACGTATCCACAGAACTTGGCTCAGAAACTGAGTCATCGCTGACTGTGCTCGCCAACAATGTCTGGAAATTAAATCGAGCGACTGAAACAGCCAATGCTGATGCATTGAGAGCATACTTTTGTAATATTCAAACCTTATTACCAACTGCTGATAAAGAACGAATTTCGTTTGCATTAGATAAATATGATTCTGAAGCGGGAGCCATGCAACGAGTGTCGCTTGGGATTGATGGGCAGGTTGTGTTCTCAAAAGAGCTACGGGAAATATCTGAATTTCATTCCGATGAAGGGTCAAGACATAGTGCAACGCGCGATGAGGCTTTGAGAATAAATGGAGAAGAGCTAAAGCAGCTTAAACGGCGTGTAACGGCGGCAAGTATTGCGCCTGAGTTGTTAGATGTAACCGAACAAGTGACTTTCACGCAACAAGAAGGCCCTGTAGAGGTTGATTTTGATTCTAAAGTGGTGACGAGAACAGAAGTTCAGCAAGGAAATGCTTATGTCTTAATAGGAGGCCCACTCAATGCAGGTCAACACAAATTAACCTTCAACGTTATCACTGACCTTGGTTCGGCAACTTGCATTGGGCTGGTTCGCTACCCTTTTATTTCTGATAAAGAGTTAATGACAAAGAAGGTAGAACGTTTTTATCATCACCGTAATACCTTCTTATACCGCAGTTATGAAGGAGGTATTTACTTGTGTGGGGATTTAAAGTTATCACTAGCCCCTCTTGAATGTAAAGACGGAAATACCGTTGAACTGGTGATGTATATTGATATGGAAAAAAGGCAGATTGCCTTTTATCGCAATGGCACGTTGATTGGTAATATGCCTCATGGGCTGAATGGCTATGTTCAGCCTGTTATTGCTTTCTATGCGGCATATGAAAAATGCATCAAACTTGTTAAATATGAAGTCAATGACCCACGGCATGTGCATTTCAAAGCATGGCCTATAACTCACAGTGTTCAACCTTTAACAGAGGAACTTGCCTCATCAAAGCGTCAGTCGAATAACCCATTTTTGTGTTTTGATAGAGACAATATTATGGGCGAGATTCATCTGAACCAAGAAGGCAATGCTGTGTTTAGAGATTCTGAACAATCGGGAAATTCTCTTTGCATGTTAAATAAATCGATCCATGAGATTGGGAAACATCAATTTAGTTTTCACATTGAAATTGATAAAGGAGCCAGTACATGCATAGGTGTTACACGTGAGAGCAGCGTAGAAGGGATTGAAAACTCAAAGCAAAAACGAATATATGAGTCTAAAAGTTTGTATGTGTATCGTTCCTATAAAGGAATGCTTTATTCTGAAGGAGAAGCGGATAATAAATCTTTCAAAGAGTTCCATCAAAGCGGCACTTTGTTAGATATGACGATTTCTTTAGAACATTCTGGAGACTCAACGGTCACCTTTTCAGTAAACAATGAGCAGGAACGCGTGGCTTTTACTGCTATAGAACCACCGATGAAACCTGTCGTCGCGTTCTATCAGAAAAAAATCAAACGGGTTGAATTGGTTAGCTATCATTATTCGCCTTATGCGATGGTACATGACGATGGATCGAATATCACCGATAACTGCTTTAGTAGAGCGAAAGAGGATAAATACCGTGCCGATTTATATAAGAAGGACGTTTGGGTGATCGCAGCAAGTTGTATGACGTGTAACGGACCTATCAATAATATTTCATTGCCATGTGGTCATGCGACCTTTTGCACTGAGCATGTACAAGTGACAGCTAAAGGTTACGCCGCTTGCCTAATATGCCAACAACCTGTTACAGGAATATGGAATGTCCTCAATTAAGTACCTGACCATAAGTTTCTTAAGATTTTCTAGTGCCCAGTTTCAGTACTCTACGGTGTTGCAACTTCGGTTACATAGCTACGGCTATGCGCCCTACATTGCGTCTTGTATAGCACTAAACCTGAACACAATAATTATTAAAGAACTTATCGACAGGTACTTAACCTGAGCAGTTCTTACGCACTTTTCAGGTTAGAGACTGTTTACTTTAGCTCATCTTGCCATTTGATTACTGCACCGCGAGTGCCGTCCACCAACTCACTGAATTGTTTTTCTAACACATGCCGCTTGATTTTCAAGGTTGGTGTTAATACATCGTTTTCAATCGTCCATGGCTCAGAGACGATAATAATCGCATCAATTGTGGCGTGTGATTCAAGCGTTGGATTGATACTGTCTATGGTAGCTTTCAATGACGCGCGCACTTCATCTCTCGGTTTAAGTGCCGCGCCTTCGGCCAATTGCACTAAGGCTATCGGATGAGGTAAACCAGAGCCAATTACACACAGCATTTCAATGTGAGTATCTTGTGCCAATTTGCGTTCAATGGGTACAGGCGCGACGTATTTGCCTTTGGCGGTTTTAAAATTGTCTTTTACGCGGCCAGTAATACTTAAATATCCTTGTGGATCGATGGCACAAATGTCCCCAGTGAGGAAAAATCCATCTTCAGTAAATGATGCTTGAGTCGTGACTTCATCTTTATAGTATGCCTTCATCAATCCTGGGCTCTTTACTAATAGTTCGCCATTGTCACCTTGGCGGACTTCACAACCGGCAACGGGCTTACCAATGGTGCCAAGTTTTTCACGATTAAATGGGTAATTGATGATTGAGTAGGCACAGTTTTCTGTCATGCCCCAAGCTTCGCAAATATTCAGTCCGATATTGGCGTACCAATTGAGGGTTGCAGGTGGAATAGGTGCCGAGCCTGAGCCGAGAAGACGACAATGCTCTAAGCCTAAACCTTGTTTGATTTTGCGTTTCACCAACCCACTGATGATCGGGAGTTTTAGTAATAAGTTAAGCTTTTTATCACTACCTATTTTATCAATAATATTCTTTTGAAAAAGACTCCAAAGCCGAGGTACGGAGAAAAATACTGTCGGCGAAGCACGTTTCACATCTTCGACAAATGAATCGAGGCTTTCCACAAAGGCCACAGGAGTGCCTGAGTAAAAAGACGAGCCTTCAATCGCGACACGTTCGGTGATGTGCGCCAAAGGAAGATACGATAACAGCCGATCTTGTTGATCAGTTTGAAGATCGGCTACAACCTTTTGGCAAGTCCAGCCATAACTGGCAAATGTCTGAATCGCGCCTTTGGGACGACCGGTTGAACCTGAGGTGTAAATCAGGGTCATAGTTTGTTCAATATCAGGATATGGCACATCAATCAAAGGTTCGCTAAGTGTGAGTAAATCATTCCAATGATACTGTGAAGGCATAGTATCGTATGGCAGTGAAAGACGAAGAACTTCACCACCAATAGCAGACTCTTGTTCCGCCCAGTAATCCAGTTTTCCCACAAATATGGCTTTTGCAGCGCTGTGCTCGAGTGCATAACTGATGGTATCGGCATTGGCTGTGGGATAAATCGGGACACTGATATAACCACCCAGCATTAATGCAAGATCAGTAATAAACCATTCAGCACAATTTTTGGATAATAAACCAATTTTATCACCCGGCTTGAGTCCTAAATGGCGCAGTGCACCCGCAAGTTGTCGCACCTGAGTTTGAACTTGTAGCCAAGTTAAATCATGAAATTGCCCGTTTATTGGCTGGCGTAGGTAAATATCATCCCCTTGCGTTTTTGCCCAATGGTCGAGCATTTCCACTGGCGTTTTTATTGTGTTCGTCATAGGGTTTCTCCCTGATATTTTAAGGGTTATTATACTTCATTAGAGTTTTGACTCATCAGTATGGCGACTTTTCACAAGTGGCGCAAATGGACTGGAACTATTACAACAAACATAGGTCAACCTAAAACTGGCGAGCACAGTATTCAGGGATGAAAAAATAGGGATTGCGTAAATGAAATTGATCAAATCATGTTTAGTTTTTAGTGTGTTACTTATATTAAGTGCTTGTCAACCTGCTGAAAATGAAGCATCGGCAACACCAAAAAGAGCTGCCATAGAACAAAAGGTGTCTGCGCACACACCACTAGTATTGCAAGATATTTCAGAGCGAGAGCAAGGCGCACAAAATGCCTTGAGTCTATTGTTCAGTATTCCGCTTAACCCTGATCAAAATTTCAGTCGTTATATTGTGATTACGCCGCAATTACCTACTCCAGTATTAAGCGAAAATGGACGTACATTAAATTATTTTGGCTTGTCACCGGACACTCAATACCAAGTGCAAGTGATGGCAGGTCTTGTTGCTGTAAATCAGCAAACTCTGCATCAAGGAAGTCATAAAAGCATTAAGAGCCGCGCGATGTCAGCTATGGTGGGCTTTGAAACTCAAGGTGCGGTTATGGTGCCGGGTAAAGCTGAATCTTTGCCGGTAATTGCCGTCAATGTGCCTGAGGCCGAGTTTAATTTATACCGGGTTAAAAACGACAGCGTTGCTAAGTTTTTCGAGTACGTGAAGTATTACAACATTGAGTCGCTACAAGAGATGCTGACTCATGTTTATACCTCCCGCATTGAAATCAATGATAAAAAAAATGTACGCAATCGGGTGCTACTAGATGTTAATCACTACAAACCGGTTAAAGAGGCTGGGATATATTTTGCGACCTTGGCACGTCCTGGACAATTCAAACCGGATGCGAAAACTTGGTTCAGTATTTCTGCGATTGGATTACAACTTCGAAAGTATCCAAGTCAAACTCGACTGATTGCCCAAGATATTAACAGTGGTGAGCTGCTGTCTGATGTTGACATTCAGATATTGAATCGAAAATCAAAGCTGTGGGGGAAAGGTAAAACGGATAAAGAGGGCGCTTTTGTTTTTTCTTCAGAACCAAGTGGATCTTACCGACAACGGCCGACATTAATTCTGGCTAAAAAAGACAACCAAACTACAGTACTAGAAGTCCAAGGTGCTGAATTCGACTTGTCAAAGTTTGATGTGTCAGGCCGTCCAACACAATCGGTTGAGTTTTTTGTTTATTCGCCGCGAAATATTTACCGCCCGGGAGAAAAGGTGAATCTCAGCGTACTGAAACGAGGAGCAGACGGCGAAAATATTGGTGGGCGCATATACATCGAGCTGCGAAAACCAGACGGGCAAGTTTTTAACCAATGGCAAGTGACCGCCACCGCAGATGGCTATTATCAACTTGATATCGCGTTGCCAAATGCGGCCCAACTTGGTCAATGGCAATTTGTGATTAAGACTTCCAAAGCGTCAGATCAAGCTGAACGTTTTAGGTTCAGTGTTGAAGAATTTTTGCCGGATAGACTGAAACTTAATATCAATCGTGACGACAAAAAGCTTCATAGTTTTGTGAAAGGCCAAACGCCTATAGTCGACGTTCAAGGCGATTATTTGTATGGCGCGCCAGCAGCCGGTAATCGATTGGATACCCAAGTGCGCTTAAGCTCATATGTTGAGCCTTTTTCTCAATGGCCGAAGTTTATGTTTGGTGATAAAGATGCGAAGGCCGATTATCCCATCGACTTACCGACAGCAAAGTTGAATGAAAGAGGGGGGCATCAAACCAAGCTCTCAACGGATATCGGCCTTAAGCAATGGCAAGTACCCACTGCAATTAATCTGAACTACAGTTTATATGAGAGTGGCGGTCGAGCAGTGAATCGTAGCACCCGTCTACTGTATTGGCCAAAAGCTCATTTCGCTGGAGTTAGGCCGTTATTTTCTGACGATCGTGCCAGTCAAAATGAACAGGCCAAATTTGAGCTCATCAATACCGATGAAAACGGCAGCTTGGTGGCTGGTAGCGGTAACATAAAATTGTATCGTGAAGAAAAGCAATATTTTTGGAGTTTTACTCAAAGCCGAGGCTGGCACTATGAAGTTAAAAAGAATGAGTATCTTGCAGCCAGTGATGATGTAAGGTTTTCAACCACATCGCCAGTGTCATTAGCCATGCCCGTCGAATGGGGACGCTATCGACTCGAAGTCACTAATGTAACCTCTCAAGCAAAAACCATTTATCGTTTTGATGCGGGTAAATCATGGTACGCTAATTGGAATAATAACGGCATTCATATTCGACCAGACAGAGTGACTTTGGCTCTGGATAAGGCTGCTTATCATGGCGGTGAAACGGCAAAGGTTCGCATTGCGGCACCGACTAATGGCAAGGCATTGTTATTACTCGAAACGGATACTGTCATCAGTAGTACAATGGTTGAGTTAGCCGATAAACAAGCTGAAGCAAGTTTTACCATCCCCGAAGGTATTGGTCGGCACGATGTGTATTTGAGTGCTTTTGTTGTCGCGCCGGGCAGTGACAGCCAGCAAGTCGCGAAACGAAGCTTTGGTGTCATTCCTGTGAAACTTGTACGCGAACAACGACAGCTTAGCGTTGATATTGATGTACCTGAATCTTGGCGTCCAAATCAAACGGTTCAGGCTGTGGTTTCTGTCGATAGCAATAACACGAAGCAACAACAGAACATCAATGGTGGTGAAATCTATGTGACCTTGTCGGCAGTTGATCAAGGCATACTCAATGTTACAGGATACCGCATTGGCAACCCGTTTGATTTCTTTTATCGCCAACATCAATACAGTGCCGTGATCAGAGATATGTTCGACCAAGTATTGAGTTATGATTGGGCGCAGCAAGCGCTTCAGCGCTGGGGCGGCGATGCTGATCTGACTCGTGGTGGGGCACAGCCTAAAAATCAAGTTCAAATGGTCAGTTTATTCAGTGGCTTGGTCAAAATAAAACAGGGTAAAGCGCAGATCCCACTGGTTTTACCTCAATTTGAAGGTCAGCTTAAGTTAACAGCAGTGGCTTTTTCTGGGGATCGTTTTGGTAAAGCCGAACAGCAAGTGAACATTGCCTCCCCCGTTGTGGCCCAGTTAGCTACACCGAAATTTTTAGCCACTAATGACAGCACGCAATTGGCACTGGATTTAGTCAATATGACGGATACAGAGCAGCAGATCGATCTAGCCATATCCACCTCTGGCGCGGTAGCGACATTAGCCGTCACAGATCCCCTTAAGTTTTCGTTAGCGCCTAACGTCAAACAAACCATCAAAATGCGAATGCTTGCAGACACTCAAGCTGGAACCGCTAACATAAACGCTGAGATTAAAATCAATCATGAGACCCTTAAGCGACATTGGAGTATTGGGGTTCGGCAGCCTCAGCCCGCTATTTACCAACAAAATATTGCTGCGATTGGTGCAGGTGGTGGTGTTGAAATCGACAGGAAAGAATTTTCCGACTTTATTCCCGAATCCGTAGAGCTGCAATTGCAAGTGGCGAGTCAACCAGAGCTAAGTACGGCTGAAAACTGGCGATACTTAAATCAATACCCTTACGCTTGTTTGGAGCAAACGGCCAGTAAAACCAACCCAATAGCTGCAGCTGCATTTGCCCATGTGGATACGAGCCGTTTTAAACAAGATGAAACAACAAGTGAAAATGCGAGTTCATCTTTGTCTTCTTCGCAAAAAGTCACTGATGGAATGAATCGTTTTGCCGAATTGCAGTTGGCGAACGGCGGTTTTGCCTTGTGGTCGGCAGATGGTGCTGAGGAGCATTGGTTAACGGCTTATGCCACAGAGACCTTAATACAATTGGCGCAGGCAGGTTATTCCGTGCCGAATAATTTGCTCAGTCGAGCTCAAAAACGCTTACAAACTTATATAAATGCTCGTTCCCCTTTGTACGTGCGTCACTGGAGCCAAGCACCTTCTCATTATCAATTGGCTTACAAAACCTATGCCGCCTACTTGTTAGCGCAAAGCGGAAAGGTCGCGTTAGGTCCTTTGCGCGATATTGCTGAACGTGAACTGAATAATGCTCAATCACCACTGCAAGGCGTACAACTTGGTTTAGCGATGATGTATTCAGGTAGTAAAGCAGAAGGTGAGAAAATTATTGCTAAAGCACTTAAAAAACATCGTCATACCAGCATATATTTAGGGGATTACGGCAGCGTTATTCGTGATGAGGCAATGCTCATCCATGCATTGATCAGCGCCGATGTCATGGTACAAAAGGCGATGGAACGTTTGCTTGATCTGCAAACCTTGCTCAATCGCGCTAGTTATTTAAGCACACAAGAGCGCAGTAGCTTATTTCGCTTATCCATGATCTTAGAGCAACAAGCTACAGCCGATGATTGGCATGGGGAGCTTCAAGTTGGGACAAATAAGCAACAAATAAAACAGGCTGGCCGCTATTTGAAAACACTGGCTGTTGAAGCTGAAAGTGAGCCGATCCGTTTTATCAATCAAACCGATAATAGTTTGTTCGCGGGCTTTATTTATAGCGGGGTACGCAAACAACCACAGTTTGAACTTAACCGCGGCATTAAAGTCCGCACTCGTCATTATTTGCTTAAATCTGGAATGGCGTCAGCCCTTGAGGATCTATCTGATCTGCATATTGGAGACTTGGTATTGACTCGGGTTAACATGCAGTCAAACGAGCGGATCTCGGATGCCCTTTTGGTCAATTTGATGCCTGCAGGGCTGGAGTTAGAGAATCAAAATCTTGAACATGCTTTAAAGCTATCCAATCTGACAATTGACGGTAAATACATTAAGAATAATGCTAATATTGAGTACCAAGCCTTCCGAGATGATCGTTATGTGGCGGCGTTGGATCTACCTAAAGGTACAGAGCAAACTCTTTATTTTATTTCGCGCGCAGTAAATCCTGGCGTATATCAAGTGCCACCGGCTCTGGTTGAGTCCATGTATCGACCACAGCTACGAGGAATTGGTAATCATTATCAAGCCTTAAAAGTTATGGAGTAAGCCAGATTTTGTTTGCGGTATTGAAGAGGGATTGGCTAAAGCGCGTTATTTTATTGATTGTCATCACTCTTGGCCTAGGCATGGGGGCATTCGTCATTGCCGACTGGTTGTGGCCGTTGCAAGGAGTGCCTGTCACGGCAAACAATGAAACTTCTACAGATGCGTCGCTGGTGGTTGGTGGAAAAGGGACACCTTTGCGGGCATTTTCTGATCCTCAGGGGATCTGGCGTTACCCCATTCGGGTTGACCAAGTATCCGATGACTATTTGCAAGCTTTATTGGGTTACGAAGATAGATTTTACTACTACCATTTTGGCATTAACCCTGCGAGTCTTTCACGTGCGGCGTGGCAATGGTTACGACACGGTAAAGTGGTGTCAGGAGGCTCTACACTGACCATGCAAGTAGCGAGAATATTCTATCCTCATGCTCGCACCATAAGCGGCAAATTGTATCAAATGTTTCGTGCTTTGCAGCTTGAGTGGCACTTTTCAAAACAACAAATTTTAACGCTTTACATTAATTATGCACCTTATGGCGGTACGATTCAGGGGGTACAAGCAGCCAGCCTGCAATATCTGCAAAAAAATGCCTCAGAGCTTCGTCCCGCCGAAGCAGCATTGTTAGCTATTCTACCTCAAGCGCCTTCTCGATTGCGGCCAGACAGACACCCAAAGCGTGCACAACAAGCCAGAGACAAGCTGCTAGATAGATTAAAAAAATTCAACCTTTGGTCTTTAAATAAAGTGAACCGAGCCAAGCAAGAGTCGGTAGCCGTTTGGCCTTTATTTCGTCCGATGCAAGCGCCTATTTTGGCGCAGCGCCTGAAACAACAATATCCACAGCGCTCCGTTATTCAAACCTATATTGATGAAAACTTACAGTACTGGTTAACTGATTATGTAAAATCGTATGCCAAGGCGCAGGGAAAAGAGATCTCAACTGCCGTCTTAGTGGTGGAAAACCAAAGTCACCGAATAAAAGCCTACCTCGGATCAGCGGATTTTTTAGATACGACCCGAGCTGGGCAGGTCGATATGATCACGGCGCTGCGATCACCGGGTTCAACCTTGAAACCTCTGTTATATGGGCTGAGTTTGGATGATAATTTGATCCACTCGCAATCATTAATGGCCGATGTTCCTCGAGTGAATAGCCAGTATAAACCGCAGAATTTTTCAAAAGGGTTCAGCGGGCCTGTTTCAATCTCAGAAGCTTTGCAACGTTCCCTTAATTTGCCATTCGTACAATTGATAGAAGCCTACGGAGAGCAAAAATTTGCCAATGAATTAGCTCATGTAGGACAAACTCTTACCCTCCCATCAGGGGTACCAAATAGCGCGATGATTTTAGGTGGCGTGGGTATTAATTTACAAAAATTAGTTAGTTTGTACTCGTCGTTAGCGAATAAAGGCAAGGTGTATCCCTTGCAATTTACTCGTAATGAAAAAAAACGTGAAGGGCGATCTTTGATGAGTGAAGCTGCGGCGTGGATCACTTACCAGACCTTATTAGGGGTTAAACCTCCGACAACACAAGTAGGGTTATCAGCAGAGTTAGCACCTAAGATTGCATGGAAGACAGGAACCTCATTCGGTAATCGTGATGTATGGGCGATTGGAGTTACGGCGAATTATACCGTCGGGGTGTGGCTTGGTCGCCCAGATGGCAAACCAATGGCAGATAAATTAGGCGCGACAACAGCTGGACCAATGCTATTTTCAGTATTTCAGCGCTTGGTTAGTAGTAATGAAAATAAGGTTAAGCATATTGAGCAGCCAGCATCAGTAATTGAAACTAGGATTTGTTGGCCCGACGGACGTGATCAAAAAATGGTGAAGCAAGGATGTGATAAACAACAGACAGCGTGGACCATAAATGGCGTCACCCCAAGAACGTTAAATGTTGATGGCAAAGATGGTTTCTTTAATCCTGAAATGCATGCCGTAATTGATGAAATTTCTGGAATGAGGCTCGACAGGTTTTGCCAGCCGCTACAAGAAAAGGGCATGCATACTCGTTTAACTGAATCAAAGTCGGTCTATCTATGGCCAGCGGCATTAGAATCATGGTTGCCTCAGTCATTGAAACAAACGAGTAAATTACCGCCTTATTCATCTAAGTGCTTAGTGCAAGCTTCAGTAGATCAGCAATTGAGAATTGTTGGTGCAGAAGACGGGCAGTGGTTTAAACTCCCTACATCTAACACAATTTCTAATTATGATATTGCGATGGATATAAGGCTCGAAGTTGAAGGCGCAACTGGCACAGTTGAATGGTATTTCAATGGTAATATCATTTATTCGAATGATACCTACACAAAGCGTGGTAATAAGCTTCAGCTCAAACAATTACACCTAGGGAAAAACCAAATTATCGCTGTGGATAAACTGGGTGCGATTGGAAAGGTAAATTTATTTAGTAAATAATTCCTCGTTATGCCTTCTTATACCAATTACAATAATTAAATGCTCAATTCAGAGCTATGTAAGTACCTGACCATAGGTTTCTTAAGATTTTCTAGTGCCCAGTTTAAGTACTCTACGGTGTTGCAACTTCGGTTACATAGCTACGGCTATGCGCCCTACATTGCGTCTTGTATAGCACTAAACCTGAGCATAGTAATTATCAAAGAACTTATCGGCAGGTACTTAATTATACCAATTACAGTAATTAAATAACCAACTCAGAGCTATGTATGTGTTCAAAGTACAAGTGAAATTGATGAAGACATAGTTATTATCGACATACAAAACTGTCGTTACTTCGTTTCCAAATAAGAAAACGATAACGCAGCAGAAATGA
Source organism: Parashewanella spongiae (assembly GCF_004358345.1). Classification (NCBI taxonomy): domain Bacteria; kingdom Pseudomonadati; phylum Pseudomonadota; class Gammaproteobacteria; order Alteromonadales; family Shewanellaceae; genus Parashewanella; species Parashewanella spongiae. Next base: position 255,550 of record NZ_CP037952.1, read on the forward strand.
CCAATTTACGCTGTCTTCGATGCTTTTGAGCATTCACTGTTCTGTGTTGTGACCAGCTCACTTAGATGGCTAAGCATCACTGCTCACGCCTTGAACCTAAAAACATCAGTTGAACGCTGAGTATATGAGTAACTGTTTGAGCAATATGATGATTTTATCATCATGGCTTTCACCCAATGAGTGAAGTGCTCTACGCTCACAAGCTTGCTCAAATGACTGCTATCTGCGTTGTAACTTTTGCAAGTAGAATAACTACTTGCTGCAAGCTACGCCTTACTATCAGCCATTTTTTCTACGCTTGAGAACGCAGTCAACTGATGTTTCTAGGGAGCGCCACGAAGCGCTTTATTCTGTTGCGGGATTTGTCTCAACGTATACGCAGCCAAGCGATTACATGGCCATAAACCAGAGACAGCAACGTTATTATTTATAATAAGTCCATCAGGTTGAAACGTACCTGACGGGATAATTACCAGTTCATCCCGAAATCTGACGGGCATGCATAATGGGTAACCGCTATGACATGAAGCCCTGTGACAAAGGCCCTGAATAAAGGTTGAGATGCAATGTAGGCCGCAGCATCAAGCGAATTCAGTTAAGCGTCGTAAATCAAAAAATGAAGATGGGGAGTCTTTCCTAGTTGACGAACCCTGACACAAACAGAGAAGCAACTGGTAAATGCATCTGTTTGATCTTCCGGCGTAATATGAAGTGGCATGTATTGAAGGAAATAAAGTGAACGTGGGAGAGCCTGAGTGTTGGAAGGTAGTGACTTCCACTATCCGAATATAAGGTAAACCGAAATTTCAGATAGGGCGCTCAGGCAGTCGGATGAGCCCATAGTACCGTTAACCGTGAAGACAACATAACTTTACATCAGGGAAGGGGCTCAGTGTTACACCCGTTTTTTAACGTAACTTTTGAGGTGAAATTGCCATATGGCTAACACTCCAGTAAATATCAGAATATTACAGCGAAAACTTTACTTACGCTCAAAGCTTAACTCGGAGCTACGATTTTACAGCTTGTACGATAAACTCAGTCGCCTAGATATACTCGAAGAAGCCTATCGACGATGCAAAGCCAATAAAGGCGGAGCAGGAATTGATGGCATCACATTCAGTTATCTAGAGCAGCAAAAGAAAGTCGTTGCGCTGTTAAAAGAAATTCAAACTCAATTACAACAGAAAAACTATCGACCTAGCCCAGTCAAACGAGTAGAAATACTCAAAGACAACGGCAAAACGCGGAAACTTGGGATCCCGATAATCAGTGACAGAATTGTGCAAATGGCGATGACAATAGTGATGCAACCCGTCTACGAACCTCATTTACATGAACACAGTTATGGTTATCGTCCATGTCGAAGCGCCCAGCAAGCGGTAAAAGTCATTGAAATGAGCCTAAAACAAGGCTATCAGCACGTACTTGATGCTGACTTGAGCGCCTATTTCGATACCATCCCGCACGCTAAGTTGATGGCAAAAGTAGAAAGGCGAATAAGCGACAGCAGCTTTCTGAGTTTACTGAAAAGCTTTATCAAAGCGCCCATCAGCATAGAGACGGTCAACGGGAAATGGCGAATAGAAGCAAGCCGATGTGGCACTCCGCAAGGCGGAGTTATCTCTCCACTACTGGCTAACATCTATCTCAACGATTTCTGTTTGAAAATACACGAAAAAACACCGTGTAAAATCGTTACCTATGCAGATGATTTTGTTGTACTTCATAAGCAAACCTACACACAAGAGCAACTGGACTGGATAACACAGCAATTAAGTGATGAAGGTCTGAAGCTAAATCAAAGTAAAACCCACTGTGTGGATATGGGAAAGCTGATGAATGAGTTTGATTTCCTCGGTTTTAACTTTCAACGGATCACAGGCCTCATCAAAGGCACCAGTTACATCAAGATACAGGCGTCTAAGAAGAGCCAAACAAAGCTGAAAAATAAAATCAGAGACATAGTGAAACACCGAACCTCAAATACACTTGGCGTACTGATAAATAAGGTTAATCAAGTTCTGAGGGGATGGAAACACTATTTTGGTGGGATAGGTTATCCCAGAGGTGTATTTTTCAGAATAAATGGATTTGTAGTAAACCGGTTCTATCGCTGGCATCGTCGCTTAAGTCAACGTCGAAGCAAGTATCTATCACGAGGTGCTTACGAAAAATTACGCCAAGCTGGTCTTGAGTATTTACCCACGACAAGATGATAAGCAAAGTGAAGGGGCTGAGAGAAGTGTAACAACAGACCCTAATTACTGTAATTGGTATTGTTTTCCTTTTTTTACTCAGTGAAATCTATTTGTTTTTTATCGATCAGTGATGAGAATTCACTGAGATTGTGAATACTTTTGAACTTTATCGTTAAATAACTGAGATTAAGTGCCGATATAAGGCTAGTAGTTGTATATGTTGTTTACATATTATTAATAGTGAATATTATTTGTGAGCTAAGTTTGTGTTTTTGGCAGCAAGCTTACGGAATTAATTTAGCGATAATAGTTTTAAATTTATATTCAAAGGAAGATGGTGAGATATAAAGGCTGGAAGCCCATGAAACTCTATAACAATATTTATCATAATTATATAAAACATAACAAAGTGTTATGGAGTTTCTTCACATAGCTTAATTTTCGAAAATAACAATAGCGGTGGTTTTGTGATTAAATTTTTGGGGTTTAAACGAGCGTTAATCGCTTCGATGATAGCATTAATAATGGGGTCGTTATTAATTGCCAACTGGATGTCTTATATACAAATTCGAGATGCAACTATCTCGGAAGTTAACCAAACATCACAGCGTATTTTAGATACAGAAGCAACAAAAATTGAGCGATGGTTTCAATCGAAAGCCGACGTGGTTAACGGCCTAGCTTCTGCCTACCAAAATAGCGTGTACCAAAGTGATTTTGCCTCGGTTGCAAGAACGGCTAAAGCAACCAGTAATGTCACCGACATTTTTATTGGTTTTGACGATGGAAACGCCTACTCCACAACAGTAGGTGAGGCGTGGAATGATGGTGTCGCCATTCGTGGCAAATATGAAGTTTTGCAACGGCCATGGTATCGCCAAGCAAAGTCTTCGCAAGTAACCGATATAACAGATGTTTATCCAGATGCAACTACGGGAAATGACGTCGTTTCTATCATGAAATCGATGGGCGATGGTGTCGCTCTCGTTGATATTGAATTAACTATCTTAGAGCAAACCGTAGCGAGTATTAATTATCCTGGCGCTGTAACAGTAATTACAGACGGCAGTGGTAAAGTGATGGCCTCAAACTCCCAAGTTGTCGTGAAAGGCATTCATTTTAGAGATGCAGGTATGAGGGATGTTGAGAATAAAATGCTCTCTCAACCTAAGACAATGCAAGAATACACGCTCAAAGGCATTGATAAGTTGGCGTTTACTCAGGCTATTCCGCTAGTGAACGGTAAAAAATGGCATTTGTTCATTGGAGTAAATAAGTCAGTGGCGTATGCCTCATTGGATGATGTGCTGACACAATCAGTTATTTCGTCTGTTATTATGATTATTGTCAGTATTGTACTGATGTATATGGTACTGCAAATGATCTACCGCCCAATCAATCACTTAAAAGAAATGGCGCTGGATTTATCCAAAGGCAATGGTGATTTAACCAGCCGCTTGTCAATTGATACACAAGACGACTTAGGTGAAATTGCAACAGGCATCAACCAATTTATTGGGCAACTGCAAGCACTCATGCTAGAAGTGAAAAACTCATCAGATTCAATTGATGGCAGTATCGAGCGATTAAAAGCAGAAGCGGATGCCAATAAGCAAATTCTTAATGCACACACTCAAGAAACTGAACAAATTGTTGCCGCCATTGAAGAAATGAGCGCTACTGCCAATGATGTGGCGAGAAATGGCTCGGAAACCGCGGCATTTACTCAAACAACCAATGAACAAGCATTAACGTCTAAGCAAGTGGTCGCACGGGCGACTTCAACCGTGGCGCAGTTGGTACAAGAAGTCGAAGCGACATCAGAGAATATTGCTGAAATTGACCGCGATACCATTGATATTACTAATGTGTTGAAAGTCATTGGTGAAATTGCCGAACAAACTAATTTATTGGCACTTAATGCGGCTATTGAAGCGGCACGAGCCGGAGAGCAAGGGCGAGGTTTTGCCGTCGTCGCCGATGAAGTTAGAGCGCTGGCTGCGCGTACTCAAACCAGCACTGCGGAAATCGAACAGACACTCACTAAGTTACGTAATGGCTCGACATCCGCTATTTCGGCAATGCAGGCAACGAAATCAACTTGTGAGCAGACGGCCGATGCCACAGATAATGTGGCGGAAGATTTGGACGGTATTGTAGAGTCGGTCAACCAGATTAATGATTTAAACACACAAATTGCTACTGCGGCGGAAGAGCAAAGCTCAGTGTCAGACGAAATCACTCGAAACATGGCGGCGATCAGTGAAATGGCGAATGAGCTGTCAATGAACGGTGAGTCGAGTGTTAAGCAAACTTCAAATCTTGCGAATGCCAATTGCGAGTTGAAATCTGTAGTGGGTAAATTTAAGTTGGTGTGACACAGCCGAAATTAGTATAAGCCTGAGTGGCTGGTTGCGTTCATACAGTAGGCCTATTTCTTACTGAATGTTACAACCAGCCATCCATTTACGGCATTGGGATTTAGGTTTTAATCGAGCGGCTAAATTAGGCTTATTGAGCAATAATGCCATTTGGTAAGCCGTCGTGCCCTCACGCATAACTTTTGCAGAAATTATTTTGTTAAATCTTGCTCCATTTGGTTCTGTTAACGCTAAATGGCTTTGTTGAATATGATCAGCAAACTTTGTTATGTCGGCAGCTGTATCAAACATTAGAGAGATGATTGCGGCTTGAACACCTCCTGTATTTTCATGCCAATCAAACTGTTGCAAAGTTTTTTGTAAATGCTTCCCTAATGCGGTAAATGCTCCCCTTTGGTTGGAGCTTAATGAAAGAGTAAGAACATCCTTTTGGCATTGCTTAATTTCATCTTCGAGTGACTCTTTTGAAAATACACACAGGCTAAATTCTTTCACTGTCATAAAAATTTGTTTGTATTGCTTAGAAAGCGTCACTGAAGGTGGCATTGGGCGTTGATGAACAATCGAGTTATGAGAAGCGCCTTTGTCTGCAGCTAATCGATGAACGGAGGGAGATGAGGGCTTTTTATGGAGCTTCCTCTCTATTTGACTTCGGTAGTCTGCCGCAAACTGATCTGCATTTATGGCATGCTGGACTCGTTTTGTTCGGCTTTGTTGATACTCCAATACAACAAGGGAATCTCCAAGTTTCTCTTTACCGATAATTCGTGCCATGTCAATGGCGTCAAGATCAAATAATTGGCTAAGTTTGCTAACTTTACGGTTGATTTTTTCGGCATGATTTTGTTTTATAAAATGAGAAGTTATCCACAATGATTTTTGGATTTTATCGCTTTTCAAAAGCGTATCGGGAAGCATTAAAACCAGAATAAGTCGCCACGACTCATTTGACAATTTACACTCTATCAATTGTAAGCGTTGTAAAATGTCAGCAAAAGAGGCTACGACAGCTTTATCAGCGGTTTTATTGTTAGTGTTTGATTGATTTATCGTTACTACTTTTTCTTTAAGTGTATGTAAAGGTTGTTGTAATAATGGACAAACACCGCTAGCAATAAGACTTATTTTCCCGAAAAACTCTAATTCTTCTTTTAAATCGATTGGATCGAGAGCGATAGAGTGAAGGTGCTGATGAGAGCTGGCTTGAAGTGACGCGTTTTTTGCATACAGTTCTTCAAAGTCTAACAGCTCAACGATTAGCTTGCTTTCATCATGGTGTAAATCTGGCCATTCGGTGCACATTTCAGTTGAACTGCTCACGGTTGGTGAACTCTCTGGTTGAGGAAATTCAGTGATTCTACTTGTTGGTGTGTGGTTGACTCTTGTCGGCGTTGAAGCAGCAAGATGATCAGTCTGTGGGTTCGACATCATTTTACGGTGTGAATAAGGAGATACTCTCAGACTAGGCTTAGTGGCCAGAACTTGCTTGTAGGTTGCAGGTTGTGTGTTTGTAGCCGAACAGACTGAAAAGTTAGGTAAAGATGGCGCTCTGGTTGGCAATGGTGCTTGATAGGCAGGTCTAGCTGGATTGGCCTGATGATGAAAAGGTGCAACCATTACAATCGGTTTTTTAGGTTGTGTTTTAACTGGTTTTTTATCCAAATAGTTTCTAGCATTTTTGAGCATGGTTAAGCACTGGCTGAATAATCCAACCCGAAGAAAAATATTGGATGAAGTGATGCTTGAGGTCACAGCGGCCGAAATTTGAAATAAAGCGATTAGGACTATATTTGGTCTTTTGTGCTCGAGAAATTGCAGTAACTCATTAATTTGTGGAATTAAACTCGCAAAAGGCTCATTTCTTAAAGTGATATCAGGTATCGATGGATTAGAAAGGCAGGCATAAATATAATCGATATTTACTAGCTCTGGACTACTCGGGGGCAGTTTTCGATGTGCTATTTCTTTCAATTCATGGGCATCATGGCGACATTTATTTTTAATTTGTTCATTTGCTGATGGATCCTCAGCCACAGGCATAGAGGCCGTATCAATAGAATCAGCCAAAAAGCTGTTATCAATAATGCTAATTTTTGGAAAAGATATGCTCAATTAACTACCTAATAAAAAGAAGACAGTAATAATTTTGGCATCAATATAAAAAATAGATCAACAATTACAATAGTAGTGAAACAATAATAACAAGGTGTAAATTTAATTACATTAGGAATTTACAATTAAATTCAGTTGGTTACCGTTGCTTCGTGATGCGTTAATTTTAAATTAATATGAGTTTACGAACAGTAAATATGGTGATTTTCTCATCTCAATATTTGAAAAAAGGAGGGAGTAAGAAATCAATAGAATTAAATAAAGCCTAGTGTTTTTGCTTTTTTCTATAAAAGTCACTGGATACCAGCTTTCGCTGGTATGACAAAGATTGGCACTTTCTAAATCGCTAGATCCCTAAAGCATAAAGCAAGTCAGTTTTTCAATATATCTCTGTTTATTCAGCCATTTCTTAACTGTAGCTTGATGAACTACAACATTTATTTGATGTATGGCGTGCATTACCTTTATAAAGATTTTATTCAGAACACAAGTTGGTTATTTCGGAGTTAAATCTATGGCTGGGGTCAAGATAGGTGCAAAAATACACATGATGAGGGAATACGCTCAAAGTCACCTGCCGACAAAATCAGTACAGGGGATGGACGGGAAAAAGAGTACGGAAGAGGCACATAATGTTAATTTTGTTACCGTGAAAGAAGGTAATGAAGAGTATGAAGTATTTTACCAAGAAGACAAAGATCCCATACACCTTGTCATCGAAGAAATAAGAGCTATTGTTGTTGAGCAAAAACTGTTTAGCCTCAAAAAAGAACCAACACAAGAGCAGGTTCTAAATAATTTATATGCTGTTAAAGTAAACATTTTGGGTTTTGGCATTGAACCGGATTGTGCAGTGGTAGCTCCAACTGCTGAGACATCATTAAAGTTCAAAAAAGAAGTGGTTGATCAACTTGAAGAAATTAAAAGTTTACTATCTTCTAAAGATATTAACCCGGAAATTAAAAAAGCCGCCTTAACGCAAATATTTACCGAAGTGACAAGCCAATCATTAAAACCAAGCCACCTTGCTAAAGCACTAACGAACCTTCGTTTGGCAAATACAAAATTAGGTCAAGCCGCACATGAAATCGCATATTGTCAATTAGAACATCAAGCTGATGAATTTTTGATCAGTCACCCATCGCATACAACGAATGCTAAATTTAACCGAAATTATTTGATTGATTCATGCGCTGAGAAATATGGATTTAAAATCAAATATAAACCTACTGAAAAAGCCTTAGCTTGGGCGCTTCAGTCTGAAGAGTGTCGTGCTGCGTTTGAATCACAAGTTGAGTCAGCATTAGCGCCAAGAATGCTGGTGCTAGAACTGGTGAAAATCAGTGTCGAAGAAGTAAAGTCTAAGTGTTCGATGAAAACTAAGGAAGATAAGGTTAGGTATCAGGTGGGCGCCTTCAAGTCACTGACCAAAACTGCGCTGTATACAGGGCTCAGCACTAGAGAGTTAAAAACATTGCTTGGAGGCTACTCCGAAGCTGAAATTTTCGAAAGCTTACACCATAAAATTGCCGAACACATAGCAAAAATTATCAAGCAACCTACAGAATTAGTCGATGTTGTAAAAACCGATAGTTGCACTCGCATTGTCAGTCTTTCGGACTTATTTTTTAGTCTAGAAGCCAATGACGACACTAAGCGATCTACACCAACAATTAGCTGCTTATCAAAAGTTGATTTAGCCTCGATACCAGCAAAACAAGCGATAGCCTTGATCCATCAGTTTATTAATCAAACAACTGATTTCGATGAGCTCAAGAGTTTTTGTTGCGCCTGTTTGTGGGATAAAAGTGGTAAATTTGCTGCATTTCTTGGAGCCGATCCAACCAGTGCTTCACATGAATTTTTAAAAGAAATCGTAAGACAAAGATTTAATGAAACAGTCATGCAAGCAGCAGTGATTGAATGGAGCAAACAGCAAACAGCGTTTTCTAAAGAATATGATCGAGTCTCTATTATGTGTCGGCTGCCAGAAGTTACCGCCTCTTTGTTGAAAGTCCACCCCAAATTGGGGGGGCTAGATATGAAAGATCCAAGGTTGGTCGAGCCCAGACTGCCTAAGTTCATCGAAGAGTCGTTTTTGCAAGAACATGCAACTGAGGATCTTTTGCAAACTTGGTTATATAAAGCCTATGAAAGAAATGATAGCAAGAGTATTGCTAGATTGTGCCGTTTTGGTGCTGATCCTAACCGCGCCGAGCCAGTAACAGGGACTTTTCCAATACAAGCGGTTTGTATGGGCGGTCATGTAGAGTTATTAAAAGAACTTCTGAAGATGGAAACGTGTGAGCTTGGGGTAGTGTTAGGCTCACAAGAAAATATACTACACCTAGCCTGCTACTGTGGGAATAGGGAAGTTGTGGGCATCTTGTTGAAAAATTTAGATCCAAGCATTATTAATGGGCAGGAACAGCACGGCAAGACAGCGTTGATGGTTACAGCTGAAAAAGGAGACATCGAACTTGTAAAACAATTGTTAGAATCGAAAAAGGTAGCGCAAAATGTCTATGATCGCGAGGGACGCTCGGTACAACATATCGCCTATGATAATGGGCATATCGAAATACTTAAAGCTTTGATCAAAGTATCAGATCTTGAAACGCTTGAACATTTAGATAATGTTTATAGATGGAGTATAGGCATGTATGCGATAGCTGATAGGCAATTTAACTTGTTAGGCTTAATTACTTCAAAAATACCGAAAGCAGACTGAATCAATAAGCAGATGAAAGTTGGCTCCCAGCTGCTTGTAGTTTCATGTTTAAAATTATAGCTGATCACCCATTAAGCCAGCCAAAGTTACTGTAGGTTAAATAACTCATTGAACAATATAGTAACTATATTGTCATACCAGCGTAGGCTGGTATCCAGTGGCTTTTCCAAAAAGAAAAACACTAGGGTCTGTTGATCTTTCGTGATTGTTTTGCAGCGATAAATTGGTTATTTTATGCAAGGCAGAGTTTGTGAGGTTTGGTTATTATCGACATACAAAACTGTCGTTACTTCGTTTCCAAATAAGAAAACGATAACGCAGCACCTTTTATTTAGAAAGAGCGACCAATTTACGCTCTCTCTTTTTTCGATGCTTTTGAGCATTCACTGTTCTGTGTTGTGACCAGCTCACTTAGATGGCTAAGCATCACCGCTCACGCCTTGAACAGATTAATGCTCAAATAGCACAAAATTTAATCCTGAAAGATCAACAGACCTTAGATTACCGATATACAAAATTGTCGTTACTTCGTTTCCAGCTTACCATGGAGTGACGGTAAAGTTAGAGCTTTGTTGGTACTCACGGAGTTATATGGCTTTCTGCAATTTTTCGATAATTTTATTGTCTAAAGCTAGGGCTTTGGCTACACCCAAACCATATTCTTTATCGGCTTTCATGCAGTGAAGCACATGCTTAGATTGAATCTCAATCGGTACGCCACTCATTGCACTTGCGGTATTGCTAAATAAGCGTTGCTGTTCGTCTTTTGTCATAATGCGGAATAAATTGCCCGGTTGCGTGAAGTGATCATCATCAACATGTGTCCAGTGATCAGCCGTACCAGAAAGCGCTAGAGGCGGCTCCGAAAAGTCAGGCTGTTCAGCCCATTCATTTTCATTATTAGGCTCATAACCAAGTGTGCCACCATGATTCCCATCAACACGCATTTGCCCATCCCGATGATAACTATGAACAGGACAACGAGGCGCGTTAACAGGAATAAGGTGATGATTAACCCCAAGACGGTATCGCTGGGCATCACCATAAGAAAATAACCGACCTTGCAACATTTTGTCAGGAGAAAAACTGATCCCGGGAACAATGCTGGCGGGATTAAATGCTGATTGTTCAACCTCGGCGAAGAAATTTTCAGGGTTCTTGTTGAGTTCCATTACCCCGACTTCTTGAAGAGGATAATCTTCATGAGGCCAAACTTTGGTGAGATCAAACGGATCATATTTTACTTTGTCGGCATCGGTTTCAGGCATAACTTGCACCAATAACGTCCAACGGGGAAAGTCCCCTTGTTCAATATGATCAAACAGATCTCGTTGATGGCTTTCGCGATCTTGGCCAATTAAAAGAGTGGCTTCTTCGTCGGTAAGGTTTTTGATCCCTTGCTGGCACTTAAAATGAAATTTAACCCAAAAACGATCATTTTTAGCATTGATGAGACTAAAAGTATGACTACCATAACCGTTCATATGCCGATAACTGGCAGGAATACCACGATCGCTCATGGTGATAGTGATCTGATGCAATGTTTCCGGTAATGATGTCCAAAAGTCCCAATTATTTTTAGCACTTCGAAGGTTGGTTTTTGGATCACGCTTAACAGCATGGTTGAGATCAGGAAACTTAATTGGATCCCGTAAAAAGAACACAGGCGTATTATTGCCTACCAAATCCCAATTACCTTGCTCGGTATAAAACTTTAAGGCAAATCCACGGATGTCTCGCTCGGCATCCGCGGCTCCCCGCTCACCCGCTACAGTAGTAAAACGTGCAAACATCTCGGTTTTTTTACCGACTTTGGAGAAAATCGCGGCTTTAGTGTATTGGCTAATGTCGTGGGTTACGGTGAAAGTACCATAAGCACCTGAGCCTTTAGCGTGCATTCGCCGCTCGGGGATCACCTCTCGATCAAAATGTGCCAGTTTTTCTAAAAACCATACATCTTGTAATAACTGTGGACCTTTTTGCCCTGCGGTTGCAACATGTTGATTATGAGCTACAGGGCAGCCCGAGGCTGTAGTCAGCTTTTTATCTGTCATAAGAGGATCTCCAATTAATACCTAAAGCGTGACGAGCGACGATTAAAAACGGATTGAGGGAACACGGATATAGGTAAGCAAAACTTAAAATACAAGTTAAGTATGGATGAAAAGAGTTCTAAGCCTAATATCTATTAGCAATAAACTAGATGAGTTTGATTAACTGTCCGCCGAGCGGATATAAGATTTCAATAACATAAAGAATGGAACTTAATGTTATTATCACTCTCTTATAATTAACAAAATGATAACTTAGATGAAAGGTTTTATGAAAAGGATATTCTTTGGATTTATGATGTTGGTGGTTTTTTCAGCTTCTGCAGCGTTAACTGAGCAGCAAGCTAAACAGCTGTATCAAGATAAAAACTATAATGAGTTAATTACACAAATCGACAATAATGCCAGCCAAAAAGTCGTAAAATATAAGGTGCACGCTTATGTGAAACAAAAAGAGTTTGAGCAAGCGGTCGACTTAATTGAATCACGGATTAAGGCTTTCGATGCAAACAATAAAGCTGGATTATCCAAAGAATGGTTGATGAAAGGCGATGTCCATGCGCAACAAGCGATGGACGCAAGTATTTTTACCGCATCAAGCTACGCAGAAGATTGCCTTAACGCTTATAAAACCGCACATAAATTACAACCTGATGATTTAGTTACTAATAAAAGTTTAATTGGTTTTTACATGGGCGCGCCGAGTTTTGTCGGTGGCGATACGGATAAAGCTTATGAATTAGCGCAGTTACTTGAAAAAAACTTTCCCTATGAAGGGGGCATGACCGTTTTTCATAGCCTTAAAAGCCTAGACGAGATAGAAAAAGCCGAGTCAAAGTTACAGGCATTATTGACGGACTATCCAAAAAATCATGAAATCGCACTGCAGGCCGTATACTTTTACCAGCAACAAGAATGGTTCGAAAAAAATCAGCAACTGTTGAATCAATCGATTACTTGGTTAAAACCTGAGGATGAAGAACAGCATCACGATTGGTTTCTGGTTCATTACTATCACGCTAAAAATAGTATTGAGTTAAAAACAGATCTTGATAAAGCCTTAGCCTCCATCAAAACCTTTCAACAAGGCCCTACAACACTCACTGAAGCTTTTGAACAATGGCCGGTTTTGCGGGAAGCGCAAATCTTGTTATTAATGGGTGAAAAACAGCAAGCGATTACACTCGCCAAACAAGCACGTTCAGCCAGTGAAGATAAAAAATTGCGTAAAAAGGCTAAACGGCTTATTAAAAAAGGTCGAATTTAAGCAGTGACTCATTGATCATCATAACACTGCAAGAGGGGGGGACATGAGCCTTTTGGGGTTTGTTTCCGAGCTCTAGACCACCGACATACAAAACTGTAGTTACTTCATTTCCAATCTTCTCTGGAGTAACGACAAAGTTAGCTGAGCTTTGTCGGTGATCATAAATGACTTAATCAAAATATGAGTGTCTGGGCGGTTCAAAATTCGTTTTTGATCCATCACCATGTAACACACTTATCTCTGTCGGTGCCCCTTTTTGATCAAGGCGTACAACACCGATACCGCTATTATTGACTAAGCGATCACTTCGGTGACCATCTGGCCTACGTCCTCGGATCAACATTTTTTTGCGTTTAGTGAACCAGTTTAACGGGGAGAAATAGCCAAAAAGCCAACCGTTTACTCGGTTAAAAAATGGCAATAATTTTTCAGGGAATTGGTTTTTAATGCCGCTACAACATATTTGATAAATATTAGGGCTGGAATCCCGGCCTCGTACATGAACGTCATAAGCAAACGAATAGTGTACATCCCCTGACAGAATTACAAACTCTTGCGGCGTTCGCCGATGTTGGAAAATATTGAGTAAGCCATTGGCAGAGCCCGGATGCGCCATCCAATTTTCAGCATCAACCAGCAACGAAGCACCCAATAAGGTAGCTGTACGCTGAATGGTTTCAATCAGCTTAACACCAAACATTGGAGCAGGAGAAACAATAATGACCTTAGACTGATCGATAAGCTCCGCCTGAAAGTCCATTAAGCCTTCCCAGTCTAATAAACCTGACGGTTTACCGAGGTTAGATTCACTTCGCCAACGGCGGGTACGGCTATCAATGACCACCACTTTCGGAGAGGTATTTAAACTATAGTGCCAGTCTTCGAATTTAAGCAAAGCTTGAATTAATTCATCCTGATGAGCCGAACTTTGAGTATCGAAAAACTGTTTTAACAACGGATTGATACTATGAGTAAATTTCTTTGGGGCATTACCAAGGCCTTGGAATAAGGCATAGCCAATCAAGGCGTTGCCGATAATGCGTTTGGCCATAGGATTTTCGTAAGCCGCTTGCTCCCATCTCGCGGTTAAGTTCCAATCATCTGTAACGTCGTGATCATCAAATATCATATAAGTCGGAATATGCGCCAATAAACGCCTGACTTGAGGAAGACCAGCTTTAAATTTAAGCAACTGTGTCCATTGATGCCGCCACAACTTTTGTTTAGCTGGTGGAAGATCGGGTAACTGCTTGGGAATATCAATTTGGTTCCATAACTCCGGTGACCAGTAAAGCAAATACAAGGCGATAACTTCACTGAGGCTGACTAAATGGTTTTCAGCCAGCAAAGAAGTAAAAATGGGTTTATTAGTATACCAGTGCCACAAGGCGGTTTTGGTTTTATGTTGTGTGTTGGGTAATACCTCATTAGCACGCCGATACAAACCAGTTGCCGAATAATCTAACTGGCTGCTATCAGTTATGCTTGCATTAGGCAGTGGTTCGCTGGGTAAGCCGAGGAGTTGAATGACTTGAGCAATGGCGAACAACATTGGGCCAGAGATGTCATCGACATATACCTGATCGCCACTCATCATCAATAATGCTGGTCGCTCTTGGGGGGTTAAGTGTTTGGCAAATTTCAGATCAGCGGCGACTAGCGCATCATCACTGCTATGATGGGCGTTACGACAAGAGCCATGAAGCAGATGATCCACTTCAGTTTTTACGACAAAGTTAGTGTGCTTGTTTTTTGGGTAACAAAGCCCTTGAATATCTTGAAACAGCGATTTACCTTCTTGATTGAATACTTGATACTCGATGATGCTTTCGACGTCCAACAAAGCAGGCTTGTTTAACTGAATTAAATATTGATGAGCGCGTTGACCTAAAGGAACATAGTGCAATTCACCGTCATTAAGCGCATGAGTATGACTTTGGTTATTTTGTGAAAGCGTTACAGAAAGCTCATGAATAGGAGTGCTGCTGACAAACCAGAGAGTGAAATTATCACAATCGCAATGGCGCAGAATAGGGCCGGATATGATGGAAGGTAATGTACTGGTAGCTGTTGATGTCATCGACCTGATCGCACTCATTGTTGTTAGTTCGGGGAATTTTTGTTTTCTATCATACCTGTGATGTAACTATGTGTTTTACACTTGCCAAAACCCGTTTTGAATGGAATCAAACGATACAATTGCACATTGGCTACGATGAGAGGTTTTCATGGGTGGCACTAAGACTTGGGCTCCTGAGTTTTCGGCCTCACTGACAGTGATTTTAATATCATCAACGAGATAATATGGACGTGTTGTTGGTTCTTCAGCGTCATGCATTGGCGTTCGAATGCCTAATGTGTCACCACTGTTGAGAGCGGCGGTTCGAGCTCCGCCGAGTTCAGCAATCGCTTCGCTAAATGATACCTGCAACGTTTCTGAGTAAGATGTACAAACTTGATCAACATTCGGAGTGATGATTTCTAAATAATTAACTTGAATGCTTTTTTTCATTAGATTTGCCTATAAATATAGATTTCATTTACTTGTTATACATCAAGTAACATTCATCTAACACCTAATTATCTTGGCGGTGGAGGAGAGGTGCTTCTTGTGCAGTTACAAAGCTAAGAAGTTTGGATAATTTATAGATTTTCCAATTAGCGCAAAAAAGCATATCTGATCTATCTTTTTTTGTTGTGTTATAAGATAAAATAATTTCAATGTTATCAATGTTTTTTTCTGATATGTTTATAAAAGAATAGTAATAATCACCAATGTAATTAATATCTTCTCTTACATCTAAATTAATCTCAAATTCGCCCTTTAGTCGAGCAGTAATACTGCTTAGGAATTCATCGCCTTTGTTAATTGGTGATAATATTTCAAAGGTTTTAAATTCTTGCTGTAAATTATCCTGTCCTTCGAATTCAACAGCGAAAGGTGAAAACTCTTGTGTTTCTTTATTACAAGCGAGTGTTTCTAAACTAAAACAGAGTAACAATGGTAAAAGTCTTCGCAGAATCTTCCTTGATACATAGCGCTAGCATAACAGGCTAAAAGTGATTGGATAAATTGAGGCGCGGAGTGGCTAATAGAAACCCGCTAACTACCTGATTATTATTGGTAGTTACCTTTATAACTGAACTTTATCTTTGACGACTGTGAAAACTCATTCTATAAAATCTTAAAGATATAATCGTAAGCAATAGTATGTTTTACAATGTAAAGCTTATGTTAACGTAACTTTTTGTCGCGGTGAAGCAAGTCATAAAGAGGCGTACTACATACTTTAAAGGGATATTTAGCTGAAAACCTCCTTTTAGTGTTGTTCGTTCTCCATAAAAGCAGAAGACCTTTAAACTGAGCGATGCGACATGGTGAGTTCCAAGATAGGAACTTTATAGTGAATCCTCTTTTTCTCTGGGGGAAGGAATCCAATGGGCTAATGAATCTAGAGAACTACTATCATACATTGGAACATTTCTGGGTTAACTATTTATGCAATTCGGCTCTTGATTAGAACAAGCAATTCTTGGCTTGATTTTATAGCAAGCTCAATATGTCTAGAGCTTTTAGAATGTTGAATAGCCGCAACGCTATTTTGAGTGTTTTTGTATTGACTTAAGAGGTAAGAACATGAAAAAAATATTGTTACTCCTTATTGCACTGTCTTTTTGTTCGAGTGCGGCGATGCACAAGGGCAAAGATATTGATAATCATACCTATACCTGTTCAGGGCAGGCGACAGGGATCTCAGGTCAAACCGGTGACTTAGAGGTGCTGCAAACGGTTAAAGTAGCTCAGTGTGTTTTTAAAGATAACTTGATGATCATTTCTTATCCATCTTCAGCAGGGTTCCCGACTTCTTCGACGTTAATTTCTATCAATGTAGACAATCCTATTTTTGGCGAAACGGGCACAGGGTTTGAAGAGTGGGAAGATATCGTTTGGATGATAAATGTAGACTTTGGTTCGGCTATAAACAATAACTTTAATCAATAATCGACATTCCTTAAAAGCCGAACCGTTTTTGAAATGAGTACCAGCTTAGGGTTCTAGCGATTTAAAAAGTACCAATCTTTGTCTTACCAGCGAAGGCTGGTATCCAGTGGCTTTTATAGAAAAAAGAGGACTGATCAAAACATAGGTCTTAAAGGTAACAAATCAAAGAGAGATCGCCAGCTCAACCTCAGTTGAACCGCTACCGTAAATCACACAAAGTTTGTGAGTGCTTAGTGGTGTAAATCCGAAGGTGGAAAATTCAGCATTGTTAGCCAGTCATCAACTTTTTTCCCTGTGATATTCTGATACGATGAAGTTCCTTTATGTTTCCCCCAGCGTCTTGAGCGAAGGTTGTACCAAGCTTTAAATAACTCGAGGAAACCTTGATTGACTCCTTTACGGACATAAAGGTAAGACCGTAGAGTGGCATTAAACCCTTCAATGGCACTTGATGCTCTGTGGCGAGTTTGATGCAACGCTTCCACTTGCAGCATAAGTTCGCTGGCACTCTTGCCTAAACGGAGTCGCAACCACTGATAACTGCCAACTAATTCTTTCTGATACCGCGCTATTTTCCAAGGTTTAGCTTTTCGTAATTGGCGCTTTCGTTCAGAGAAGCGACAAGCCACTTCAACGCATTCTTGAGGATAAAGTTCGCCAAGTTTCAGTAACTTTTCGTGAAGTGCTTGAGTTGCTAATGTCAGTCCTTTCAAACGATTTTTTATGTATCTAGCAGCGGTGATGCCATCTTTATGCTCAGTATTTTTTAAGCCATCAACAGCCTTCGTTAGCAAGGCTTCAGCCTGTTTTTTCGTCATGAGGCTACCCGTTTTCATGGAAATACTGGTCAAAGCTTGGTGGAGATGATTTCTGCTTTTCGTTCCACTTTCATATTGCTCAATCGCTTGCTCACATTTCGCTTGCACGCCTAATAAATCAACCATTGCCTGCTGCTTTTTCTCTGTATCGAATACATCTTTACGCAATCTTTTTTCCAAACTAGCCTCTTTATCAATGTAGTAGTACGCCCGACGTTCAACCTTTCTCAGCGCCTTACCTACGATATACAACGCATGGAAAGCATCATCACGTTGCTCTGCATGTTCAAAGCTCATGCTAACGCCTTTCGCTATTCCTTTTGCTCCATCTTTAACGACGTGCTGAGGTGATAATCCTTGTGATTTAGCTTCACCTAAAACTCGTGCCCAAGTTTCACCGTCACGCTTTTGTTCGTGAGAGAGTGAAAATAAATAACCACTTTCGAGATCTATCCCAGCAAGTACGGGGTCACCTTGGCTGAACATCTCATCGATGGCCACACTCTTTATGGCTGATAGCGACACTTTTTCGTTAAATAACTCAGCCTGCTCTTGAGCTTCAACGATAACGCCTTGAATGTAACCGTAACTGACTTTACAGCCTGGATAAATGAGTGGGATTTGTTCTTCAATTGCTCGAATAGAGTTAGGTGCTGTGATTGATAAAGCCACAATAGAACGGCGAAGATGTGGTACGTCAACATTTACAGATGTAATGACATCAGATTCGTCGTTGGTAGTAACAAGGCACTTTAGTGCCGATTGAGCCGCATATTTAGCGGAGTAAACGGCTTTACGAGAAACATTAAATTCATCAGAAAGAGAAGAAACTGCACCATGCACTTGGCAAGCGATAGTTTTTAAGAGAAGATCGAATTTGTCTGAGGAGTTAAGCGGTGTTCGGTCGAGTATCGGCATTTTATTTTGAGAATAGTTTTAGTCGGCTTATTATCTCAATAAATAACGTTTTTCTCCTCAGATTTTCTCATTTATTTGTTACCCGTATCTGATGGGTTCCGAAAAAAGCAAAGGCACTAGACTACCGACATACAAAACTGTCGTTATTTCGTTTCTTGCCTACGCTGGAGTGACGAGAACTCATCGGTATACTTTCTTTCGCCACTTTCCTTAGAGTCCTGAAAAGCTAATACTTCGCGAGAATCTTAGCCAACTCCCCATTTGATTTAAGTTGTTGAAGACCTAATTCAAATTTATGTGCCAATGTCAGCGAACGTTTTTTGTTTTTAGGTGACAAAGCAATATGTAAATCTTCACCGACGAGGCAACCGCCATTGTGAAATTTAAGTGGCACTTGATATTGATTGTAATTTTGTAACTGATGATTAAACACTCTGTTATCCGCTACAATGACATTGTTTTCGCTTGCTTGATAAAACGCAAAGCGTTGAATGGCGACATCTTTATCTTTTAGTTCAACAATTCGATTTTTATTGGTTCTACGTGTTTGAGCGATGTAATTATCTAAGATTTCACCGTAGGAAAAGCCTTCAACTGTGATCAAGTTTTTATCGTTAAGCGAAGTGGTATCTTTGTATCGCCATGACAAGGTTTGTGGTACAAAAAAACAAATGGTTGAGGTGGTGATGGCTGATTTTTGAAAAATAAAAAATGGTGCATCGCTGGTGAGAGCCGCGGCCAACCCATCGGCTTGTCCGGCTTCGACGGCATTAATGGCATCACGCCATTCCATACTTTTAAACTGGACATTGTCTTTGCCGAATACAGCATTAATGACTTCAACGGCAATGCCTGGTTTTTCTGAATGAGGCTCACAAGTGTAAGGACACCAGTCATCCACGACAAAAGTGATGGGTGATTGTGTCGCTTGCGCGTAACAACTCGAAAGAACAAGTAGTAGACCAACTATCATCTGAATTGTGGCATGCTTGGTCGTGCTAAAGCTTTTCATCATTTTTACCTATCAGAAGTGTTTCACTTACATCCAGTGTAGAACTTAACCTTAATGACTGCGATGTGTATGTAGAGTGAAATATTGAACTTTTTAGTTTTAAGTTATTCTAAAAACGAAATAAAAAATAGAAAACGGATTTTAGTTTGTATCTTAAAGGGGCTATTTATTCAGAAGATTGTGTCGTTGAGTGCACCGAAATTCACTCTAAACATCAAAGTAAAACATTTAAATATGATGGGGAACTAAAGGCGCTTAATGGGTTACGTAAATCTGATAAACTAGGATACGTTCCAGCCCAAAAGTTAATGCCAATAACATGCTTTTATCGTTGGATACTGGTGTTAGTTGTGCATCTCATTTTATTTATGCTGCTCATATTTAGTTGGAACGCATCGGATCGCGTATTTAAAATGGAAGCGATTCAAGTCATTGAACAACAGTCTCACTATCGTGCCTATGTATATCGGCGGCCTAAAATAGCGCTTGTGAAACCTATAGATACGCCTTCACAAGCGCCGTCAAAACCAGTACAAGTAAACGCTGAGGAAGTTGTAGAGCCTGTTGAGGTTACTATTGAACCAATAGAAGCACTTGCCGAAGTAGATGAAACAACACCAAAATCAATCGAAAGTCAGGAAGTAACTAAAGAGCCTACTCCTAAAGTTAAATTTGATGTGAAAAAAGCGACCGCTGCTTTTTTACAACAAAGATCGATGAGTCGACTGACAGAATTGTCAAAGCAGCAACGCCTCTCAGAGCATTACGGTTCAGCCAGTGTCATTACACCAGACATGAAACCTTTAATACTGATCAAAACTGAAACACTTGAAAAGCAATTATCCTTGGATAGTGAGTTAGATCCACAGCGTATCGAGCGTATCGGTAATACTTGTAGACGAGTGGTAAACATTGGAGATGTGATAGATCCTTATCGAACCACCATGGGACATCCAATGAAATGTGGCTATTCAGAGCAAGAGAAGGCGCTTCAGCAAGCATTATCGGAGCGGTTGAATAAATTTAAAAAATGAAGCTTAAACCTAAAAACATCAGTTGAACGCTGAGTATATGAGTAACTGTTTGAGTAAGACGATGATTTTATTATCATGTTTTTCACCCAATGAGTGAAATGCTCCACGCTCACAAGCTTGCTAAAATGGCTGCGATCTGCGTTGTAACTTTTGCAAGTAGAATAACTACTTGCTGCAAGCTACGCCTTAATATCAGCTATTTTTTCTACGCTTGAGAACGCAGTCAACTGATGGTTCTAGTTTAAAAGTTCTCGGTAGACAACTTTTTTAGCTTCATTTAATCATTTTACATTGTAGCGCTGAAAAACTTATCCACGATAGTATCGTTGAGTAACAAACGGCATTTTAGCGACTTGCATAGGCAGTCTTTTACCACGTACTTCAGCAAAAATATCAGTATCAAGTGCTGCGTAGGCTTTTTCAACATATCCCATGGCGATAGGGTGTCCAACGCTTGGCCCTGCTGTACCACTGGTTACTACACCGATTTTTTCGCCTTCAGCATTAAATAATTCAGCCCCTTCACGAACTGGCGCTTTGGCTAACCCTTTCATACCAATACGCTTACGGTTGACATCTTTGGTAACGATTTGGTTCAAAATAATATCAGCGCCCGGGAAACCGCCTTCACGTTCACCACCTAAACGGCGGTTTTTGCTGATCGCCCACAACAAGCTCGCTTCAACAGGTGTTGTGGTGGTGTCAATGTCATGACCATATAAACATAAACCTGATTCAAGACGCAAAGAATCGCGAGCGCCTAAACCAACCCATTCAACTTCTGATTCAGCCAGTAATAAACGAGTAATAGCTTCAGCTTGATCAGCAGGCATTGAGATTTCATAACCATCTTCGCCCGTATAACCAGCACGACCGATAATACAGTCTGCGCCGTTAATAGTGATGCGGCGGCTGTCCATGAACACCATGTCAGCAACTTCAGGCGCAAAACGAGCCATGACTTCAGCCGCTTTTGGGCCCTGAATGGCCAGTAGTGCACGATCCCAAACTTCAAGTTCAACACCTTCAACCAGATTTTTCTGCATGTGAGCAATGTCTTGTGCCTTACAAGCTGCATTCACGACAACAAATAAACCGTCATTAAGATTGCTGACCATTAAATCATCCATTAGGCCGCCTTGTTCATTCGTGAACAAGGCGTATTTTTGCTTACCTTCTGGTAAATCCATAATATCAACAGGTGTTAATGCTTCTAACATCTTGGCGGCATTGGCACCTTTTAAAAACACTTGTCCCATGTGGGACACGTCAAAAAGGCCTGCAGCTTCACGAGTGTGAAGGTGTTCTTTCTTCACACCTAATGGATATTGAACAGGCATATCGTAGCCTGCAAAAGGCACCATTTTAGCTTCTGCTTCAATATGAAGGCTATAAAGTGGGGTGTGCAGTAAATCGGATGACATAAGTTACTCCAAAGCCGCCCAAGGGCGGCTTTTATTAATGACAATGAACCTAAATAAATCGGTTGAACGCACAATTTAGCTTTAATCTATTGAAGTTAAATACAAAACTAAACAACCCTAGTTCACCCATCAGGTGAGTGCTGAACATTCATATACTTGCCAAAATCACCGCTAGCTGCGTTATAAATTTTGCAAGTAGAACCACTACTTGCTGCTATTCATGCCTTGCTATCAATAATTTTTTCTGCGTATATGAACGCTCCCAACCGATTTATTTAGGATGAACAATAAAAATTTAGTCGTCTACATTCACTGACTTACCAGCGAAGTAATCGCGAGTCAATTTGAAAACAACTGGGCTAAGTAGCGCAAGTGCAATTAGGTTAGGAATGGCCATCATTGCATTCATGGTATCAGCCAGTAACCAAATAAATTCAAGTGAACCTGCCGCACCAATTGGTACAACTAAAATCCACAAAATTCGGAAAGGCATAATCGCTTTTACACCGAAGAAATACTGAACGCATTTTTCACCGTAAAGGCTCCAACCTAAAATGGTTGTGAAAGCAAATACAGTAAGTGCAATAGCAACTAGATCATCACCGAAAGGAATTGCAGAACCAAAGGCTTTAGCGGTTAATGCTGCGCCAGTTTCACCAGAAGTCCATTCACCTGAAACCACAATCGCAAGGCCTGTAATAGTACAAACAATTAGAGTATCAATAAATGTACCTAGCATAGCGACTAAGCCTTGAGCTACAGGGTTGTGTGTTTGCGCTGAAGCGTGAGCAATCGGTGCACTACCAAGGCCGGCTTCGTTTGAGAAAACACCACGAGCTACACCAAAG
This sequence comes from Parashewanella spongiae, assembly GCF_004358345.1. NCBI lineage: Bacteria > Pseudomonadati > Pseudomonadota > Gammaproteobacteria > Alteromonadales > Shewanellaceae > Parashewanella > Parashewanella spongiae. Next base: position 278,350 of record NZ_CP037952.1, read on the forward strand.
TGGATAGCGGCCCAAACAGCTGCACCTGCGAAACCGCCTTGTGCTGCAGTACCTGTAAATGCAGAATTGAATATTAGCGATAACGCTGCAGGAATTTCAGTGATGTGGAAACCAAGTACAATGAAACCAGCCGTGATGTAAAAAATTGCCATCATAGGCACTAATTTACCAGCAACGTCAGCGATACGTTTAATTCCGCCCATTAATACCAAGCCAACAAGCACCATTAATACAAGACCAGTCACGATAGGCTCAATACCGAATGTCGACTCTAGTGCATTAGCTACCGAGTTAGCTTGTACCGTATTACCAATACCGAAACCAGCAATCGAACCAAACAGTGCGAATGCACCACCTAACCATGTCCATTTGCTGCTTAAGCCATTCTTGATGTAATACATTGGACCACCAATGTGTTCACCATTGGCATCCGTTTCACGGTATTTAATGGCGAGCACGGCTTCAGCATACTTAGTCGCCATACCGACAAGTGCTGTAAGCCACATCCAAAACAGAGCGCCAGGACCACCAAGGAAAATTGCAGTGGCGACACCAGCGATATTACCAGTACCAATTGTGGCAGAAAGGGATGTCATGAGTGCGTTAAACGGACTGATTTCCCCTTTAACGTCTTTGTCTTTATCTGGGATTCGTCCTTTCCAGAGTAATTTAAAGCCAGCTCCTAGTTTGAGAATTGGCATCAACCTCAACCCAAGCATTAGGAAAAAACCTACCCCCAAAATGAACAATAACATGGGCTTACCCCATACAATCCCGTTTATGTAGGATATAAAATTGCTTACCAGATCCATAGTAACCTCATTATCTTGTTATATTTATTGTGCAATGATACGACCGCTTATTTTTACTTTTAATTTTCCTGATAACGATTTTAAGTAGCATCTAGTGTGCATTTATACCTTTACAGCAATCATTTCAGGAGCGTAGTAAGGAAACTGCTCTCTTATTAATAGTTTCACCGATGAGGCTTAACTTATTCTTTTATCAAGGTAATGTCGAACAACAATCCCCTCTCACACGGATTAATTTATCTTTCGACGAAACGCTTGTAAAATTTTTGTAATTAATTCAAAAAAGATGAACTGTTAACAAGAGAACAGAAGTTTCCTATCGGAAACAAAGTAGAGCAAATAAATATAAATTCAACCTTTTTTTAACAATAAAAGGTAAAAAAAACAATATTGGGATGGGATATCGAAAGGTAGCAAATTGAAATGTGAGTGAATTTTAACCTGAAAATAAAACGTTAGAATTTTTTGATATTAGCATGAAGCAGTATGGTCTAATGTACCATTGGAGCAAGTTTAACCTTTGTAATTCAGTTAATTAAACTTGCTCATGTAATTGGGTTTTATTAAATGCTAAGGCTTAAGCTGTGGTTATCCATAGAATTAATGCATCTTCGTCGCTGGTCGAAATCACTAAGTGACCCATATTGGCATCATAATAGGCACTATCGCCTGTCGATAATTTTCGTGGTTTGTAAAATTCGGTTAAAAGTTGAATTTCACCTTCTAATACGATCAAAAACTCTTCACCATCATGGCGCACCCATTCACCAAAATCATCAAAAGAGCGCGCATGAACACGGCTCTTGTAGGGCATCATCTTTTTACCACTTAATTGAACAGCCAATAATTCGTGTTCGTAGGTGGTTGTTAAGTGTGATTGACCTTGATGGTTTTCTGTTATGTCTCGACGCCCTGTAGTGAGCGGTTTCTTAGGCGCGACAAATAATTGTGGGATCTCAATACCTAGACCACTTGCTAGCTTTTGCAGAATAGTAAACGTAGGAGAAATTTGCTCGTTTTCTATTTTCGAAAGAGTCGATTTGGCTACACCTGTTTTTTTGCTGGCATCCTCAAGGGTCAAATTGTGTTCGGTGCGCAGGCTTTTTAACACTCGCCCAATAGCAACAGGTGATTCGGCTGAAAGGTTTTCAGTTTGCTCAGCAACGGCCACTGACGGGTAAATATCTGTAATTCCATTATTTTTCATGTGGCAGTTACTTTATTTTTTAGTGTGTTTGCTCAATTGTTGCATATTTTAATGTGTAGCCAAACAGTTATAAAGGTGAATCAATATTTATTTTGAGCTGTTTCACAATCATTTTGGTGGAAAATGTTTCCTATTGGAAAAATTATTGTTGATTGGTTGTTTTTTACCTGATATGTTTTGCCGTTGTAAATACTAGAAATACAAAAAACAACAAATTTTAAACATTTTTGCACCCGAATTTTTCTAAGTGTCGCTCATTTTCGATGCTTAGTTTGAAGTACAAAAGCGCTTGGCCCCGATGCAATCTAGGCGCGCTACATGAAATGAGGATTTATCATGGAAAAGGTTTCAGCAGAAGATTATGGTAGCCGTGAATTGGAAAGCTTTTTCTCTGCAGATTTAGCAGCGGTTGATGGCGCCGTTCAAGAAACTATTTCGTTAGAAGCGAAACGACAAGAACAACAAATCGAGTTGATAGCTTCTGAAAACATTGTCTCTAAAGCCGTTATGCAAGCACAGGGTTCATTGTTAACCAACAAATACGCAGAAGGCTATCCAGGGCGCCGTTACTACGGTGGCTGTGAGCATGTAGATGTGGTTGAACAGTTAGCTCAAGATCGTGCAAAACAATTATTTGATGCTGAATTCGTCAATGTACAGCCGCATTCAGGTGCGCAAGCGAATGGCGCAGTAAAACTGGCATTACTGCAACCCGGTGACACCATTTTAGGGATGTCATTGGATGCAGGCGGGCACTTAACCCATGGTGCACGTCCGGCACAATCAGGCAAATGGTTTAAAGCCGTGCAGTATGGTGTAAAACAAGATGACTTAAGCATTGATTACGAGCAAGTAGAAGCCCTCGCAAAAGAGCATCAACCAAAGCTGATAATTGCAGGTGGCTCAGCCATACCAAGAACTATTGATTTTGCACGTTTTCGCGCTATTGCCGATGAAGTTGGTGCTTATCTTATGGTTGATATGGCTCACATCGCCGGTTTGATAGCTACGGGCCATCATGCAAACCCTCTACCACATGCTCATGTGGTAACAACAACGACGCATAAAACCCTTCGCGGTCCTCGTGGCGGCATGATTTTGACCAATCATGCAGACATCTCAAAGAAGATAAACTCTGCTGTTTTCCCAGGGCTTCAGGGTGGACCTTTAATGCATGTTATTGCTGCGAAAGCCGTGGCTTTTGGTGAAGCGCTTGAGCCAGGTTTTGAGGCTTACATCTCCCGAGTACTTGAAAACGCAACACTCTTAGCAAAAACCCTTCAAAAACGTGGCTGTGACATTGTTACCGATGGAACAGATACGCACTTAATGTTGGTTGACTTACGACCTAAGGGTTTGAAAGGCAACACAACAGAAGAAAGTCTAGAGCGTGCAGGCATCACTTGTAATAAGAACGGTATTCCTTTTGATAGTGAAAAGCCAATGGTGACATCAGGTATTCGTCTTGGTACGCCAGCAGGGACCACTCGTGGTTTTGGCCCAGAAGAATTTATTCAAATCGGTAATTGGATTGGTGATGTGCTCGACGGTTTGGCTGACGTTGCACAAGGCCGTACAGCAGACAATAGCGCAGTAGAGCAACGTGTGCTTGAGCAAGTACAAACGTTATGCGCCGCATTCCCTCTTTACCGTTAAACCATTTTTAGGAAGTAGATTATGAGTTCAGTAGCAGCAACATATAAATTCGCCTCAAGTCACGAGTGGGTAAAAGACAATGGCGACGGCACAGTAACATTGGGTATCTCCGATCACGCACAAAGTTTATTAGGCGACGTGGTGTTTGTTGAATTGCCTGAAGTCGGTGATGAGATCACAGCAAGCGAAGGCTATTCACTGGTTGAATCAGTAAAAGCCGCTTCAGACGTTTATGCACCAGTAACCGGTGAAGTAGTTGAAGTCAATGAAGAGCTTGAAGACAGTCCAGAATTAGTCAATGAATCTCCTTTTGAAGACGGATGGATTGCGAAAGTGAAATTAGCTGATGCAACAGAACTTACTAAGTTGATGGACGAAACCAGCTATCTAGCAAGCCTAGATAGCGAGTAGTTTGATTTAAAAATTAATAATCTCGATCGCATCAGGTGGTAAATGAAATCGAAGTTGAATTTGAAATAACCTTGGATTCGCTTCGGTCTACCTATCAGATCAAACGATTTAATTGAAAAACAATAAGACTGATAGCCCCTGAGAAGTTGTGTTACGGAGTGGTATATGAGCAGTACAGATTTACGCAAAGAATTATCGACAAGCAATGAATTTATTGCACGTCATATTGGCCCAAGTGAGCAAGGTAGGCAGCAAATGCTGAATACTTTAAAACTAAGCTCAGTTGCACAGCTGATATCCCAAACCGTCCCAGATAACATTCGCTTACCAGAGCCGATGAATTTAGCATCGCCAAAAAGTGAACAGCAAATGTTGCAAGAGCTGAAAGCCATTGCTAATAAAAACAAAGTGAATAACAGTTTTATTGGTCAAGGCTACTATGACACATTTGTGCCAAATGTTATTTTGCGTAATGTCTTAGAAAATCCTGGTTGGTATACCGCTTACACGCCTTATCAGCCTGAAATCGCTCAGGGTCGCCTCGAAGCATTATTGAATTACCAGCAAATGATCATTGATTTGACTGGTATGGAATTAGCCAACGCCTCATTGCTGGATGAAGCAACGGCGGCAGCTGAAGCCATGAGTTTTTGCCGTCGTGCAGGGCGAAGCAAATCAAACTTATTTTTTGTGGCGGACGATGTTCACCCACAAACATTAAATGTACTTCAAACTCGCGCCCATTATTTTCATTTTGAGCTCGTTGTTGCACCAGTGGCACAGCTTAATGAACACGAAGTATTTGGTGCGCTTCTGCAATACCCTGGCAGCAGCGGTAAGGTACAAGATTTATCGGAAATTATTGCTGCGGCACAGAAAACCAAAGCGGTTGTGGCTGTAGCCTCTGATTTACTTGCCTTAACGTTATTGAAGTCACCAGGAGAAATGGGCGCAGACATCGCTATCGGAAGTGCGCAACGTTTTGGTGTGCCAATGGGGTACGGTGGCCCACATGCCGCGTTCATGGCGACGAGCAATAAACAAAAGCGTAATATTCCTGGGCGAATTATTGGTGTATCAAAAGACACTCGTGATCAACCAGCACTGCGTATGGCAATGCAAACCCGTGAACAGCATATCCGCCGTGAAAAAGCCAATTCAAACATATGTACCGCTCAAGCCTTGCTTGCCAACATGGCAGCGTTTTATGCCGTATTTCACGGCCCTCAAGGGCTGAAAAAGATTGCACGCCGAGTGCATCATTTTGCCAGTGTATTTGCCGAGGGCATTAAGCAATCTGGTTTTGCACTCGCCCACGGCCAGTTTTTCGATACAGTAACAGTAGAAACTGGACGTGAAACCGGGCGAATTTATCAAGCCGCGCTTGATAAAGACATGAATCTACGATTGCACGCCAAACAATTGGGTGTGAGTTTCGACGAAACTCACACTGAAAGTGATGTTGAGCAACTTTGGCAAGCCTTTGGCGTGCAACTGAATTTTTCAGATGTTGTATTGCCACATGAATTACAAGCGATACCGGATTCATGCATCAGAACCAGTGAATATCTGACCCATCCTGTGTTCAACAGCCATCACAGTGAAACGCAAATGCTGCGTTATTTGAAAAGCTTAGAGAATAAAGACTTTTCATTAACTCACGGTATGATTCCATTAGGATCTTGTACCATGAAGCTCAATGCTACAGCGCAAATGTTGCCGGTGACTTGGCCTGAATTTGGTCAAATTCACCCATTTGCACCAGAAGATCAATGTGTTGGTTATGATGAACTGGCCGTAAGCCTAAATTCAATGCTTAAAGTCGTCACTGGTTATGATGATTTTTCATTGCAACCGAACTCAGGGGCGCAAGGTGAATATGCCGGTTTGATTGCCATTCAGCGTTATCATGAAAGTCGCGGTGAAGGGCACAGAAATATTTGCCTGATCCCGACATCCGCTCACGGTACTAATCCGGCCAGTGCCGCGATGGTATCGATGAATGTGGTACTCGTTGAATGTGATGTTGAAGGTAACGTTGATCTTGAGGATTTAGACGAGAAAGTAGCCGCACATGCCAATAACTTATCCTGCATTATGATCACTTACCCATCGACACACGGTGTGTATGAAGCTGGCATTCGTCACATTTGCGACAAAGTACACTCCGTTGGTGGTCAAGTTTATCTGGATGGCGCCAACATGAACGCTCAAGTTGGTATTACCTCTCCCGGTTTTATTGGCTCTGACGTATCACACCTTAATTTACATAAAACCTTCTGCATTCCTCATGGTGGTGGTGGTCCAGGTATGGGGCCGATTGGTGTTAAGTCTCATCTTGCACCTTTCTTACCTGGCAGCTTTGAAAGCAACACGAGGGGAGCTGTATCCGCTACCGCTATGGGGTCTGCTTCTATCTTACCGATTTCATGGGCGTACATCGCTTTGATGGGAGCAGAAGGACTGACCGAAGCGACAGAAGTCGCTATTTTGAACGCTAACTACATCATGGAACGCCTTGCTCCTCACTATCCAGTATTGTTCCGCGGGAATGAAGGTCGAGTGGCCCATGAGTGCATCATTGATTTACGACCATTAAAAGAATCGTCAGGGATCAGTGAAGAAGACGTAGCCAAGCGTTTAATGGATTACGGTTTCCACGCGCCAACCATGTCATTCCCAGTAGCGGGAACCTTGATGATTGAGCCAACGGAAAGTGAATCTAAAGAAGAGTTAGATCGTTTCATCGATGCCATGATCGCTATTCGTGGCGAGATAGCCAAAGTTGAAGCGGGCACTTGGTCACTCGAAAATAATCCGTTGGTTAACGCACCGCATACTATGGCCGATTTGAGCAGCGACGAGTGGGAAAGACCTTATACACGCCAAAGAGCGTGTTTCCCAACTGAGCATACTCGGGTCAATAAATTCTGGCCGACGACCAATCGTGTGGACAATGTATATGGCGATCGCAACTTAATTTGCTCTTGCCCAAGTATTGAAAGCTACCGTTAAAACGGTGGCTTTCTTGCGTCTTTGTTTTGCTGTCATAGGCGCTTGATTTACCGAGGAGAGGGTTCTCGGTGATTGTTGGATAACATCCACAACTTATGGACTTTCTTATGACGCTCACTGTGAAAAGTGAGCCATGAGAAATATGGCCACAAGTTAATGGATGATGATAACTATAAAAAAGGAAAATCCATGTCTTATCAAAAATTCAAGCTTGCTCTGTTACCTCTTGCTTTAACCGCGTCAATGGCTAATGCTGCCGATGTTTCTAAAGAAGAACTACAACAACAATTAAACCAAATTCAATCTCGCTTAGCTGAGTTGGAATTGGCAAAGCCTGCGACTGATTCGAAAACGGTTAAAGCCGTTCAAGAAACAAAACACAGTCTCAATTTTTACGGTACATTGCGTCCAACATTTGGTGTGACAAGCACAGATGAAGGCTCAAAAACGGATGTTGGTGATGCGCTTTCTCGCATTGGTATTGCGACGGAGCATAAACTGAAAAATGGCCTCACAGCATTTGCTAAAAGTGAGTTCAAAGTAAACATTCAAGCCAATGGTGACTTTGGTGAAGCGCGTAAAGCGTATGTCGGCGTAAAAGGAGACTTTGGTCGTTTTGCCATTGGTAAGCAAGCCTCTACTCAGTACAACATGATTGCTGATCCCGTTGATATCTTTAACCGAGCATCAACACCACTGGCTTATGACAGTGCTAGCCCGTTCCGCGTAAATAATTTAGTGACATATCGTAAACAATTTGGTGATGTTAAATTTACCGTAGATGCTCAGTTTGATGGTAGTGACGGTGATGCAGCCAGTGATTTATTTAACACGGGTGTACAGTATTCAGCCAATGGTCTTAAAGCAGCGGTGGCTTATTATACTCGTGAAAGAGGCGCCGATGACGAAAGCACAATAGGTTTCTCAGTAGCAAAAAGTTTTGGTGATTTATATCTGGCGACATCTTACCAAGATCGCACGGTTGATTTAGCGGATGAAAATGTTCGTCAAGAAGTACGAGGCGATCAGACACTAACTACCTTCGAACTTGCGGGCAGTACCATTGATGTTGTTGCAGCATATAAAATTAACGACACCTACAAAGCTAAGTTTGGTGTATCTATGTTTGAAGATGGTGATGTTAATGGTTTAAGTGGTGACTACGAAGCCTATAACGCTACACTTGAATACCATGCGAGCTCAGATTTCTATATGTTCGCTGAATATCAGCGTAACGACTTCGACAATCGTTTAGACGAAAACCAATTTAACATTGGTTTACGTTATAACTTTGATGTTGGTTTTAAGTTCTAACCTTTAGTTTCACAGTAAAACGACTTACTTGGGCTTATTGAGCAAAAGTGTGTCGCTGATTACGTGAGCCCCTCAGTTCTTCCGATGGCTGAGGGGCTTTTTTCATTAAAAATAAATAACCAAATTTTTAAGTATGTAAGACAATAATTTTAATAAGATAGTCACTCTTATTTCTTAACTCGTTAATTTATCGAATGATTAGTGCTGTTCCTATTCAAAAGCTGACTACTACTCCTAATCGAGCACAAAAAATCGCTAATGGTGTACAAGCCGTCGAACGCTTTTCTGTTTTAACAGAAGAGGATTGCTTAGCTGTTCGGATCGAAGGTTACCAAGAGTTATTCGAAAACAAAGCTTCTTTTGATGCAATGACTTATGATATGCGAGCTCATTTAGCTTGGAATTTAGCTGAAGATTACCTGTGCTTAGCTGAACAACTATTAAATGAGCCAGATCCGCAACTGAAAGATAAGGTCGAGCTGCTTACTTTGGCTTTTGCTGAAGTAGAAAAGGCACTGGCTAACTTCCTATTTGCTAAAAACAATTATCGCCACAAAGCCGATAGAGCAGCTTGTGATGCAAAAAGAGTACAAATAGAACAGAAAAAAAATAGTTTGCTATTGGAAATTGCGACGATTAAATCAAAGCAAAAACCATCGTCACCTATCCCTTGTTGTCAGCGAAAAATCGTCATACCAGCACTAATGAGCCATGCTCAGGTAAAAGAAACGATACGGCTTGAGCGATTACCTTATCAAAATAAGGCGCTAGGTGTAAGTTCAGAACTTGAATTGGAGAGCACTTTATTAGAGCCTGATTTAGAAGATATGAAAGAACGCTTATCCATGCTTCCTAAAACGAGCTTATTAGCAAAATATGGCAACGCCCATGATATTGCGACCGCTTATTGGAATGTCGGTGTGCAAATTATCGCGAGTGCTGAAAGGCGAGTAAAACAAGCAAAGGAACCATCAATCAAAAGCTTGACTCCTGAAAAGCATATAAAAAACCAATTGAGTGAATATATTGATGGTAAAGAGATGTTTGAAATTGCACTCTCATGTCTTGAAAAAGCCCGTGAAATTTATTCTGATCGTGCCACTAAAGAAAGTTGTGATGAAGAAATTTTGTCGTGCAAAAAGGAGTTAGCAATACTTATAAAGAAGATGGATAAAGTTAATAAACCACAACCAAATACGCAAAAAGATTATTGTCCTACACATGCTATCCGTCCAGAAGCCCTTCCAGTGTGCGAGCCAAGGCTTCATGATAAGGAGAAAAGAAATACAAAATCGCGAAGCTCAAAGCGCGCTGAACAATCAATATACAAAGGTACTAAAATCACGACGAGGGCATTGGATTTCGAACAACAAAAAAAGATAAGTATGACGTTTGATGAGTTTATAAATAGTAAACCGATGTCTAAATCTTCACAGTGCGGCTTACATAGGTTTAAGCCTAAATTAAGTCAACAAGCAAAACAACATTTCAAATCACTGCAGCAAAAAGCTTTTCGGCAACATTTTATGCTGAGCCGTGCCTTATCAACTGATGAAATAAGACGATTATATGTGTCAGACTAATGTTTGTGATGTGTTATGTCGATTTCTTTAGTGCAAAATAACCTCGAATCTCAACTTCTCTCATTGGTAGGAGTAGATTGCGAACTTTCCCGAGTTTCTGAGCATCAGGGCAAAAGACTTTTGCTGCTTAACACTATGACGATTTTATTATTTGATCTCGAACTTCCCTTTGAAAAAGCAGACATAACAGAAGCTCAAAGGGTCGAATTTTTTAAGCGAGTCATTTCTGAATTTGATGAGCAATGCTCTGTCGATTCAAATGAATTAACATTTATCGAACATGCAAATATTATTAGAAAAGTACCATTAAAAAAATTAAGTAATTATCGCGATTTATTATTGGAGATGCACGAATACCTCATTGAAGAGGTTGAACAAAACCACCATACTTCGCTTGCTGAATGGCAAATTTTATATACAGATTGCCAAATACGCTTGGCCGAGATAACTCAATGTCTTAGCATTGTTGAAAGGATTCATAACGATGGTTTACGGCGACTTAAAGAGCTAAGGTTGGGGGCGTTTGGCCGCTTGAGCTTTCCTTTTTGGGAAACCAGTTTGGTAACCAATTCAAGCCAGAACGCCAAGTTATTTGGCATGTTTAGAGTGACCCTAAAAGGGGAGCACATCTGCGATCCTTTAAAGGTGATTGATAAAATTAAAGCCTGTGATGAGCTAGGGGACATGAAATCAGGGCTACTGTGTTTACCTAGCTTAGCTTCGATACAAAAAATGCCTAAAAATGATGATATCCCAATGGAGTTTTGGAATTTGGGCTTCATGTTTTGTGATCATGCACTTGAGTTAATTGATCGAATTAAAGTAAAGAAAAATGCCAGTTTAACAGATTACAAACAGCCATTAGATAAAGTAATAGAGACGTTGAATTATGCAGCTGAATGTATATTGGTTGCCTCACACCTTTATTCTGGCGAAGATGAAAAGCTCACTTGTGATCGTAAGGTGTTGGGCATTTTTGAGTTACAGAATTATATAGAGTCTGCGGCGACATATGAATGCGTTGATGGCAGTACGGACTTTTTGTTTCCCACGACAGGAATGGAATTGTCTAGTGTTAAAGATTTTGAAAAGAGAGTGTTTGTCGAAAAAACAACCGTTGAAGTGGCCTCTAGTTTCATTGTTTCTTTTCCCCTTAATCGATTTCGTGAGGAAGCGATGAGAAATAGACGAGCAACTAAAGAAGTGGCGCAGTCAAAAATATCTTCCTCATACGCTGATTCTGCTATACGGATTGCGACAAATGCAGATGAGGGGAGCTCGCAAACCTTGCAAGGGGAAATGATTGGTCTATTAGATTCGATTCGCAATGAAAGAAACGAAGATACGATAAGCCATGATCTTGAAACTTTATTAGATCTGGCTCAAGTAATAGGTGCAAATGACACGATTTTTGTCATTCAACAATTTCAAGCCTTGCTCGCACTTTTTCTCAAAATTTCGATGAGAAGCCTAGATAAAAAAGATCTCAAGAAAAATAGTATTGGGCTGCCGCCAAAGATGGATAAAGAGCCATTATCAGAAATGGCGCGCTTTGATATATATGAACAAAGAAAAACTCTAACTGATAAGGCATACAATTATTTAGATTTTGCTTCAAAACTAATTAAAAAGTTGAATGAATTATATGACTGTGAAGCCGACATAGTGACAGGAATAATAAGCAGTAATGTAAAAGGGTTTAAAAGTAAATTTGATGGCTTATTGCTTAAACGAGAAACCATAAGACACAAACTTCGTCAGTGTGATCCGGATCATAATACAATTCCTGTAGCACAACTTTCCCCGTGCGTGGCTAATGAAGCGCCTGAGAAAAATTCGATTCCGGAGGAGCAATGGTCATTAAGCATGGCGAATGAAGCCCCTGAACGTTATGGGACTAGTGAATCAGAAAAATGGTTGGTAAATTATAAGCAACTCAGAATGCTCATTCAAGAGTGCTTACGTTCGTCTACTGATGAAACTCAAGCACAAGAGAAACCTCACGCTACTCTTGAAAATCCATTATTCCAAGTTCAGTTTATACGGAGCCGAGTGCAATCGCTTGTTGATACGCACCTTGGTGGAGAATCAAGGCTTGAAGAGATCCACTGGCTAAAGGCAATACTAATTGATGAGGGGTTATGGGCAAAACTATATATCAACTTAACGAATCATAAATATCAACTTAAGTGAGTCATCTAGAGGGCGTGTATGGTCTCCTTTAGATGTCATCCTAAAAACATCAACTGAACGCTGAGTATATGAGTAACTGTTTGAGCAATAAGATGACTTTATCATCAAGGCTTTCACCCAATGAGTGAAGTGCTCTACGCTCACAAGCTTGTTAAAATGACTGCTATCTGCGTTGTAACTTTTGCAAGTAGAATAAACTACTTGCTGCAAGCTACGCCTAACTATCAGCCATTTTTTCTACGCTTGAGAACGCAGTCAACTGATGTTTCCAGGATCATCAGCAGGTTTACGCATCAACGCCCACCATTCACGATTTGCCTTAATTTGCCCTAATTCATCAATTTTTGGGTAAGGTAACCCTTTTCGGCGGCACGCTTTGGCATAAATCGGATGACCTTGCTCGAACAGTAATTTTTGACAGTAGGCTTCAGGCAGTTTATTTATGCCATACATGTCAGCGAGCTGCCTTTGCCTTTGAGCTTCGTATAAGATTGCGCCAGCGGCCACAGAAACATTAAGCGATTGCACCATGCCTATCATGGGAATCGTGATTTGTTTATCGGCTAACGCTATCGCTTCAGCACTGACACCATCACGCTCACAACCTAAGAAAATTGCGCTAGGTTGGCAATAATCCACCTCTCGAAAATCGACCGCTTTATCACTAAAATTCGTCACAATAATCTGCATATTTTTCAGTTTTAAATGCTCGATAGCTTGGGTAATGTTTCGGTGCTTTACGGTTTGAACCCATTGCTGACTGCCTGATGCCGTGTTGCCCGATACCTGCATACCACGATCGGGCATAACCGCATGTATTTGATGAATACCCACAGCGTCTGCTGTACGAACAATCGCAGAGACATTATTCGATTTATGTACTTTGTCGAGACACAAGGTTAAATCAGGTTGGCGATGGTTGAGCATGTCAGTGATACGGGAAAAACGTTCAGGAGTCATAAGGGGTTAATTAATCATTAAAAAAGGGCGCCGTAGCACCCTAAGATAAAACATAGAAAAGATACTAAAGTACCATGATCCCGTCCATTTCAACCAAAGATGCTTTCGGTAATTCTTTTACGCCAATAGCCGCTCGTGCAGGGTATGGCTGTGAAAAGTAGCGACTCATGATTTCATTAACGGTAGCGAAATGAGACAGATCGGTCAGAAAGATATTTAGTTTGACGATATCTGCCAAACTGCCGCCAGAGGCTTCGCATACAGCGGTCATATTTTCAAATACTTGCACAACTTGTTCAGCGAAGTCATCGCTGATCATTTCCATAGTGCTTGGCACTAATGGTATTTGACCTGATAAATAGACGGTATTATCAACTTTAACAGCTTGTGAATAAGTGCCAATTGCTGCAGGAGCTTTATCAGTCGCGATAATTTGTTTTTCTGCCATGATGCTCTCTCTGTTTTATTTGTTGTGCTCAGTTAATGGTTTCTTGAGATACGAAGGACTTCGGACAGTACTCGAATACGTCGCATTACATTGGCGAGATGTATCCTATCGGTTACCGAAACCCTCAAATTAATCATATATACTCTGCCATCACGTTCTTCTGTACTCAAATTATGAATATTGGAGTGTTCTGTTGAGACAATAGAAGTAATTTTTGCCAATGCACCTTGATGATTGACAATCTCGATCCTTAAGTTGGCTTGGAACTCAGTGCCTTCAGCATTATCCCATTCAACAGGAATGTATTTTTCAGGCTCAGCTTGATAACCACGAATGTTGGCGCAGTTTTCCATATGAACCACTAAGCCTTTACCGGGACTGACATGGGCAATGACTGTATCACCGGGGATTGGACGACAGCAATTGGCGTAAGAAACCAACATGCCCTCAGCACCACGGATAGGCATAAGGTGTGAATCACGACTTTCATCCTGAACCATAGGTAAGTCACCGACAAGACGCTGTGCAATCACTATGCTCATGGCATTACCTAAGCCGATGTCTGTGAGCAAAGAGTCCAAAGTATCGTGCTTCGTGTCAGTGAGTACTTTTTCAATCTGAGCGGAATCGATGGTATCTAATTTGTGTTCACCAAGGGCGTGATTCAGTAGGCGTTTACCTAAAGAAATCGCATCCTTACCTTTTACATGCTTTAATACTTGGCGAATTTTGGCGCGAGCTTTACCTGTGACCACAAAGTTGAGCCACGCGGCATTCGGGCGAGCACTGCTGGCGGTAATAATTTCAACTGTTTGTCCGGTTTCTAACGGGAGACTCAGCGGGTAAGCTTGACGGTTGATTTTTGCTCCAACACAAGTATTACCCACATCGGTATGCACTTCGTAAGCGAAATCTACGGCGGTCGCGCCTGCTGGCAGTTCTAAAATACGTCCATCAGGTGTAAATACGTATATTTCGTCGGGGAAAAGCCCAGTCTTTACGTTTTCAACAAACTCAAAGGAAGTGCTGGCGCTCTGTTGTAAATCAAGCAGGCTTTGCATCCACTTTCGGGCGCGAACTTGGCTGGTTGTACCCATTGTACTCTGGTCGTCAGACTTGTAAGCCCAATGTGCTGCAACGCCTTTATCCGCCATTTGATCCATATCTTCAGTACGGATCTGAACTTCAACTGGGACACCATGAGGGCCAATTAATGAAGTATGTAAGGATTGATAACCGTTGGCTTTAGGAATGGCAATATAGTCTTTGAATCGGCCAGGTCGCGGCTTATATAAGCTGTGCATGGCACCAAGAACTCGATAACAAGTATCAATTGAATCGACTTTTACTCGAAAGGCATAAATGTCCATCACTTCTTGGAACTGAACTTCTTTATTACGCATCTTGTTGTAAATGGAATAAAGATTTTTTTCACGACCTTTAACAACACCAGTGAGATTGGCATCAGTTAATCGGGTATCAATCGCCGCTTCAATGCTTTGGATAAGCTCTTTACGATTACCACGCGCGGCTTTGACCACCATTTTAAGTACGCGATATCGCATGGGATAATAAGCTTGGAAGCCTAAATCTTCGAGTTCTGACTTAATATTGTGAATACCAAGACGGTTGGCGATGGGTGCATAAATTTCTAAGGTTTCTCGAGCGATTCGTCGCCGTTTATCCGGCCTTAATGAACCGAGCGTCCGCATATTATGGGTGCGATCAGCCAGTTTAATTAATATGACGCGAATATCTTGAGTCATGGCCAGCATCATTTTGCGGAAGTTTTCAGCTTGAGCTTCTTTCTTATCGCGAAATTTCAGCTTATCGAGTTTTGATACACCTTCAACCAATTCAGCCACATCGGCACCAAATAAGTCAGTGAGGTGTTCTTTAGTGATTTCGGTATCTTCAATGGTATCGTGAAGAATGGCAGCCATGACTGTTTCGTGATCAAGACGCATTTCAGCAAGAATGATCGCAACGGCAACAGGATGAGTGATGTAAGGTTCGCCGCTGCTGCGCATTTGCCCTTCATGGGCATCTCGAGCGACTTGATAAGCTTGCTTAAGTAGAACGACCTGCTCTGCAGTTAAGTAACTTGATGCTACTTCGTTAAGGCCTTCAAACAGATACAAGTAACGATACTCCTATAAAGCATTTCCTTACATTATAGTGTGGACACTAACCTAAGCTTTAATAAATCAAAATAGGTTAGTGCACCCTACAACATTTCATCTATCTAAAGCGATCAGAATTAAAACTGACGACCTTCAGCGATAGCGGCAACAGCAGCAATTTCAGCCGCTTCACGTTCACGAACGATTTGGCGCTCTGCAGCGTCTAGTGTGCCAGCATTGACAAGACCCAACTCAATTTCTCGCAAAGCAATCACTGTTGGCTTATCGTTTTGTGGTTCAACCATTGGATCTTTGCCTTGTACGGCAATTTGGCGAGCACGGCGTGCTGCAACTAGGATCATATCAAAACGGTTGCCGATTTGTTCAACGGCGTCTTCTACAGTTACGCGAGCCATGAGTTAGAACTCCAAATATTATCAATAAAAAATGACGCAAAATTGTACACTATTATTACGTGCATTGGCAGTTATTCTGCCAATAGATCCATAATCATACCATTGTGAGTATGACTCTGACTAGCTAAGGTTAGCCGTTGTGAGCGAATGATGGCAGTTAAATCGGCTAATGCTAAGTCAAAATCGTCATTTACGATGACGTATTCATACTCATTATAATGAGAAATCTCTGAAACAGCTTGCGCCATTCGTCCCTTGATGACATCGGTGTTGTCTTGTCCTCGGCCCGTGAGACGTCGTTCAAGTTCGTCTTTTGATGGCGGTAAAATAAATATCCCAACAGCTTTCGGCATTAACTTTTTAACTTGTTGCGCCCCTTGCCAGTCGATATCAAGAAACACATCAATACCTTGGGCTAATGTTTGTTCAATGACCACCTTTGAGGTGCCATAGAAGTTACCGAATACTTCCGCCCATTCAACAAAATTGTCTTGATCAATGAGCTGCTTAAAGGTCTCTCTATCGACAAAATGATAGTGCTGCGCATCTTTTTCTCCAACTCTAGGAGCGCGTGTCGTGTGTGAAACTGAGACCTGCATATCGGCCGGTTTATCTTTGAGCAAAGCTGATAACAGTGATGATTTTCCTGCACCACTTGGGGCTGAAATGATAAAAAGAGTGCCATGGCTGCTCATAGATGTATTTTCCATTTTTTGTACTTAACGTTTAGCTGAATGATTTTTACAGTTGGTGATCTTGAAATTAGTATAAATTTTCGTAGTCTTAAGTGGTAACTTTTAACGCTAGTTATTACAAGAACACGTCATTTGCGGGTATTATACCTGTCAAAAGCGGTTTTGAATAAGTTTCTGTTTATATTTACAGGATAAAAACAAGGGTAAGTAAGTGTTACTAAATTCTTTATTTTGCATTCATGGGCGTGACACCAGTCTACGATTTGTTGCTATTTCCGCGAGTTGTTTTTTCGTTATTTTACTTTGGATGTTAATTTTTGGTAGTAATGCCAGTGTATTTATTCCCGCGGTGACAGCTGGGATTGTGCTCTTACTCAGTGGTTATCGACGCGTGCGCGATGCTCAAAAACCTCAATGGTGGAGTGTGACTTTATTAGTGCCATGGCTCGCTTTGAGTGTGAGCATTAGTTCCGATACTTTATTCAGTATATGGCTGAGCATGTTGATATTCGGTTGTATCGCAACACTGTTACTCGCTTTCCCCAAAAGCCTCAGTGTTGGTCGTTTTTCGTCAGGCTACCAAGGGCCAGCAACCAAAATGCATGGGGCGCAATCCACAAGTACAAAAAGAGTAGAGCCAAGCCTTAATGCTCAGTTTGATTCAGGCGACTCGGAGCAAGCACCAAATTATTGGCCTAATGCTAATGAATCTACTGATGCGCTGTTGGATCGTGAGCCTATGCAACAAGACTCCATGAAATCACTGTTCAGCGATATGATTGAATCTAGCCCGATAAACCGAAAAACATTGTTATTCATTGTGATAACTTTGTTGTCACTGACGGTGTTAGGGTTGTTAGGACAAAGTATGTGGGGAGATCACGAGCTTGACACCGTATCTACCGCTGAGCAAGCAGTAATACCTACAAGTGAGCCTGAAGTAACAGTTAGTTTTTCTGATGGTTTTAGTATGGGGTTATCGGATAAAAAGTTATCAATGACTTGGTTAGGTGATGAAGGTGAAGCACAAACCTTATGGACACTAGCTGATGCCATCGGTGATTCGAACTGCCAAGTATTGCGTTTTAATAATGGCACTCAGTACCGGACAATTAAGGTCGAACGGTTAAGTGATAGCAGCACAAAAGCATGGTTTACACCATTAGATACGAAAGCGATATTAAAAGATGTAGCACGTCGAAATAAGGCTTCACTGTGTAGTTATACGTTTAGTTTAAAAGGAAGCCAAGCCGATTTATCCAAAGAGCCTCTGTTTCGTGCTTATATCGAATGACCATGACAATATCAGATGACAAGAGTATATTTTGCCTTATTTTTGACTGTGCGAATTGTTTATCTGGCTTCCTTAAGCCCTTGCCGCAGTTTGTAAGTCTTAAATATATTTCATTTGTACTCATTTAAAATGACATTTACCATTCTAAATCCCTGCAGCTAGTTGCGGCTTGAGTTCAAGCGGGAAATAAACCAATTTTCAATGAGAAAACATGAGTAAAATGAGGATGGTTAGCAAGGAAGATAATAGGTTTCATCAACCTATACCCGTATATAAACTCAAAGGCTGCTGTACTTAAAGAAGGCTGTAAACATGGCACTGAGCTACATTCCAAATACCGTTTTTGATGCCATGTATGACGCTCTCTCGCGCTCAAATAACGCTAATAATTTAAGCCGTAAGAGAGTGAGGATTAATAATGAGGGCAACCCCGATCCTAAAAGGTTGTGTACCACAACTACAACGAGTGAACGTTATTTAGTATCGCAGGATAATCAGCTACCAGAAGAACTTCAGCGAGCAATGAATAGCAAAGGCATTAAAGTTTTATCAGCATTCACAAAGTTATTATCAAAAGTCGACATTAAATCAGAAGCGCAACGAACCCAGTACAGCAATAAACTACAACTTTTTTTTATTAACATAGTCGATACAAAGGTAAAAGACACCGGCTTTTTTACTGGGATGATTCATGCTCAGAATAAGATAAAAACTTTCTTTAGCTTCAGTGATAAACACATCGTTCAGTTGGCGAAAATCAAACCGATGAAACCCCTGTCGTCGATATATCATCAACTCGGTCTGCCTAATATATCGGAGTTGGAGCGTTTTAATAATCTGCTATCACTGCCGCAGATGCAAGAGAACGGCAAATTAAGTCTACCGATACTCAGATCCCTGTCGTCGATATGTAATGGCCGCGGTCTACCTGACGAATTGGAAATGGTGCGCTTTTTTAATCTGCTAAAACAGCCGCAGATGAAAGAGGACGGAAGGCTAAGCCTGCCGCGGCTCAAATCGTTATCATCGATGTTTACTAAATGCGGCTTGCCTGACGAAGTGGATATGACATGCTTTCTTGAGCTGCTGGAATTACCGCAGATGCAGGAGTATGGCAGATTAAGTCTGCCGCGGCTTAAATCCTTGTCGTCGATATATCATGGTCGTGGTCTACCTGATGAAGCTGAGATGACAAGCTTTTTTGAGCTAATAAAACTGCTAAAGCGGAAAGAAGATGACAGATTAAGTCTGCCACAATTCAAATCTCTATCGTCAATATTTAGTGGTCATGGAATGCCTGATGACGTGGCGATAAAGCTCTTTAATAAGTTGCTAAAACTGCCGCAGCTTCAGGAGGGTGGCACATTAAATTTGCCGCTGCTTAAATCTCTGTCGTCGATATATCATAGCTGCGGTCTGCCTGACGAAACGGCAATGGTGCGCTTTATTAAGCTATTGGAATTACCGCAGTTGCAGGAGAGCGGAACATTGAGCCTGCCGCGATTCAAACCCCTGTCGTCGATGTTTAATGGCCGCGGTCTGCCTGACGAAACGGCGATGACACGCTTTAATGATCTGCTGGAACTGCCTCAGATGCAGGAAGGCGGCAAACTAAACTTGCCGCTGTTCACATCCCTATCATCGCTATTTAATGGCCGCGGGTTGCCTGACGAAGTGGAAATGGTGCGCTTTATTAAGCTGCTGGAATTACCGCAGCTGCAGGTGGGCGGAAGATTAAGTCTGCCGCTGTTCAAATCCTTGTCATCGATATTTAGTGGCCACGGCCTGCCTGACGAAGTGACGATGATGCGCTTTATTGAGTTGTTGAAATTGCCGCAGCTGCAAGAGGGCGGTAGATTAAGCCTGCCGTTACTCAAATCCCTTTCGTCGATATTTCATGGCCGCGGTCTGCCTGACGAAGCGGCGATGAGTGGCTTTATTAAGTTGCTGGAACTACCGCAGCTACAGGAAAACGGCAGACTTAGCCTGCCGTTGTTCAAATCCCTTTCGTCGATATTTCATGGCCGCGGTCTGCCTGGCGAAGCGGCGATGACGCGCTTTATTGAGTTGCTGGAACTTCCGCAGCTGCATGATGGTGGCAGATTAAACCTGCCGCGCCTTAAATCCCTGTCGTCGATACTTTGGGGCCGCGGTCTGCATGACGGAGCGGCCATGACTCGATTTATTGAGCTGCTACAAATGCCGCAGCTGCAAGAAGACGGCAGACTAAGTCTGCCGCTCCTCAAATCTCTGTCGTCGATACTTAGTCAGCGCGGGCTGCCCAACGAAGCGGAGATGAGGGGCTTTATTAAGTTGCTGGAACTACCGCAGCTGCAGGAGGGCGGCGCATTAAATTTGCCGTTGCTCAAATCTTTTTCGTCAATATTTTGTGGCCGCGGTTTGCCTGACGAAACGGCGATGAGGCGCTTTATTGAGTTGCTGGAACTTCCGCAGCTGCATGAGGACGGCAGATTGAACCTCCCACTGTTCAAATTCTTGTCGTCGATATTTCATGGCCGTGGTTTGCCTGACGAAGCGACAATGACACGCATTATTGAGTTGCTAAAACTACCGCAGCTGCAGGAGGGTGGCAGATTAAATTTGCCCTTGTATAGGTTGTTATTAGTTAAGGTGATGAGTCGACCAGATAAGGCAGATGGCTGGTTTTGCTTGCTTGAAAACCCTGAGCTGAAACAAAACGGTCGGTTCCACCTTCTCAGATTAGCTTGTGTCTTTGCGATTTTCTCGTTGCCGCCGACAGAGGATGAGGTAGCTAAGCTGCTGTCTTTATTAAGCATTGATGGTAAACCTGACGATCAACTACTGCAACTCTGCGCTCAGGAATGGAAACAATCATCCTTTTTAGCCGTAAAAGAGGCTTTTTCCTGTTCACCTGTCGCCAAATTGCTCACTCATTTTCAAGATAACGATGAATTAGCATCGCTAAAAGCACTGGCATTGGCCATTAAAGGTGAGCCTGAGATGCTGAAAAAATTGCGTAACTACTGCTCGTTGAGTTCAAAAAAAATACCAGAATTAACATTCCCATGCGCAGTAGAAAGCCATCAAGGGATATTGAGCGTGCTCGGTAAAATCAGTTTTGCCAACGGTCAGCTGGGATTAAAATTGTTCTTTGCAAATGCGCCTTGCCCAGAGGGAAGACGCCCTATGAGCGCTAAGAAAGTGAGTGAATCTTCCTATTGGGCTCGATTGCTAAGTCAGCCACTCAATAAAACCATTCTATCCAGTGCGCTTGATTTGAAAGGCCTGAGCCATAAGAGTGTAAGCCATTACTTTCACTTTTGCAGGGTAACTCGCTCACGTCCCACATTAGAACAATGGGATAAGACATTGTATCCTGTCGTTCTAAAGGGCGTTGAGGATGAAGATGTGAATCTGGTTCAGGCGTATTTAATTGCGGCCTGCCTGCTTTCATCTACACCTAAAACTGAGATATTGCTTAGCGATAGCCGCTGTTGCCGAGCGTTATGCCAAGTGTTCAGTACCGCTAATGACCTATATCAATTATCAATGTCATTATCAGCTAAGAAATTTCATACCCTTTGCCTAGCAGGGAGAGATTACGGTCAGTATCTAAATACGACCGTAAAACCCAAAGTGAAAACCATGAACACACTGAATTTGGGGCTGGTCATCAGAGGGTTAGTCTTGCCGGTCAAGCATCCTACAACATTAAATGCTGTGACGTTTAGTGTATCTTCCGACAGTATGAATACAGATAAAGGGGTCACATTATGCATTGATACACTAGCAAAAAAAACAGATTGCCCCATGGTACTTTTTTGTTATTGGTTCAGCTTATCCTTTGCCAGCGCCCCGACTCCTTACCATATTAGTCAAGATCATATGACGCTGCTCAATATTGATGAGGAAGTGATTAAGCTGCCCTTTCCTTAGTTAAGCCAAAGTCGTCCAAAAAGTATCACTATTCCTAATTGGTCTGCCGATGAGCTTTCTTTGTTTATTGATACATTAAGCAGTGACATTCCAATTGAGTTCACTGACAGCAATGAACAAAGCGTTGTCAGTACTTACGTTACACGACGAAACGAACGATTATCACAAAAGCAAGCGCCAACAGCCACAGGCAACACGGAGACATTGCAGGAAAGCTGGCTTGATTTGGGCTTCATTGAGACGTGTGTACAAAAAGGCTTGTATTTGAACAAGAAAGTCTGCCGCAGTCTCGTATATCATGCAGACTCTTTGAGCACCCCTACAGTAAAAGCGCTCGTTGAGAAATATACCCTCGCCGACATGCCTAGCGAATTAAGAGAGAGATTAAGTTCATCCGTGCAGTACCAAAACATACCGCTCGTTCCATGGCATCAGAATAGTGCAACAACGAGTGACACGGCGCAAGAGCCTGAGCCTATGGAAACGAGCGACGGCCAAGGTGATGAAAATGAGGCTATTTTGTCTTTGATGGATGACGATGCCATTTGGAGTACGGCCTCGTTAAGCAAGGATAATCCGCCTGTGCAATTAACTGAGTTTGATGAGGAATGGGCCAGCAGTTTATTTGTAGATTTACCGCCTGAAGCAAACCCTAACCCACTTTTAGACAAGCCTCAACTGGGTAAAGAAGACGTTGAGGTGCTGTTAGCTAGTATTGAAGAATTTACCCTCTCAGAATTAACAATTATGCTGAGCAGAATAAGCAGTGATGTCGATAGTAGGTTAGTCAAACAACTAGATAATGCATATGAGATTCAGCAACAAACCATTTTAATTAAAAATGCCGCGAACCATGAGGATGATTTATCCGTCATGAATTTTTTCTGATTGCACATTATCTCTATAGCATCAAGGAGAGCGTTTGTTGGTAAAATTTATTTAGGATCAAGCGCATCACAATTTTGAAAGATCTGTAAATCAGCGAAACGACTTTTCCACTGCGAGGAAAAGTCGTTTCGAAGAGATGTTTTACTGCTCAAGGACTTTGTACAACTGGCTTGCAATATAACCTTTAGTCCCATTTAATGGGCCAAGCTCTGCATCTTCAACATACTGTTGAGTGGAAATCACGTCATCTTTCAAACCAGTGATGCCAATTCTAACCCGTGATTGTATTCTCGGACCTTCATTACCGAATGTGATCTCAATTTGAGTATTAGAAAGCTGCTCCCATCTAAAGCCAATACTCACAGGTGATCCAGTCACAAAGTTAATCATGAACCCTGAATTGTCTTCGTTGAATGACAGTATTTGATCAATATTTTGATCGTCATCGAAAGCGACAAAATTATTACCTGTTGGATCGAATGCGGCTATCTCGGTACTATTAAGTTCGACACGGCAGGAATGATAGGCGTTTACATAGTCGCTAAAAGTAGTTGGGGGCGTGCTGGCTCTTCGAGCGATGCCTATCGCTGCAGATTTAATAGAGTCATCTTCAAAGACTAACCCTGCCAATACTTGCAAAGATATTTGGTCTAAATCAATACATTCAGAAAGAATTGTATCTAAAGGTGGGTTTTTAGGAGGAGTGTCAACATCAGTATTTTGTAATACATCACTTCGAGCTGGGGCATTTAACGTAAGTGCTGATGGCGTAATCGTAGATGGAAAGGAATATGTGTTAAATTCAACATTGCCCACAATACCGTTGTGCTCAGTAATGATAAATAGCTGTTGGATGTATTTTGAAGTATTAAATGAAAAGACATCGTCAGGTAAAGCAATCACATAGAGTGGTGCATGGTTGCCAATAGTGCGTGTTTGCCATTCTCCATGACTAAAAACGGTAGCTCTAAACCCAGGAACAGTGATTGGAGAACCACTGATTACGGTCTGCTTTTCAAACTCGACTTTATAGAATATAACAGAGCCAGACTCCTGATCTGTTGAGGTTCGACTTAACTCAGCGATGATGTATTGGCTTGCATTGATGGCAACAAGCGGCCCTTTCAAGGTATTAATGTTGCCTTCGGACAGGGTTGTAGAGAACATATCATCTAATCCACTATCTTCAGTTCTCAAACTTCCATCTTTTTGAAAGGGTATCGTCTCAAAACATTGTTCTCTAGGAAGAAGGTTCGGTGTTGGACAGTCAGGAAATAATGGTCGGGTATAAACCGCTGCTACATTAGTTTTAGTAATTTTAATGGCCTTTGCATTGGTAGAGTATGCATTATCGTTGGTGGCCTCTTTCCATTTTGAAGTCGGCCCGTTGCGAAGAAACGGCGTATTAATCATGATGCCATCTAAACTGTGCTGAAACGCCTTATGGATTTGTTGCAATTCAGGGTATTGGGTGTTTACCATGGTAAGGCTGTTGTCGTCATTCACAGACTGCACTTTAAACTGACTGTTGGGTTGCACCCAGCCATCTGCAGTACTGAGATATAGGTAAGGTTCTTTCTCATTTTGTGTGCTTGGTTCAAACACACCATCGTTAGTATTTAAAACGTAGTCAGATAGACTTAGTATATTTGTTTCTGGATTTATCGATTCAGAGCTGAATTTTAAAGTATGTCCAGTACCTACTTCGTGGTTACTGAAATGGTGAATGTGATTGCTTCTGTATAAGTCTATTAAATCAACGGATTCAGATCTCATTTTGTTTTGTAAGTGAGCGTATTGATTTTCTGCATTGGTAAAATCAACAAATGCGGCTTGTTTGGTTTTTCTATCGAGTTGGTTAAAGTGATTAGTGAATACGCGACCATTATGATAAAAACGGTTTGCCGCTCCTTTCAAAAGAGCAATATTTTCTTTCATTCTATCAATAACAAGCGCCATTTTTTGCTTATGTGTAAGCCGCATGGCTTCGTTGTGTGTACTCGCCCTGTCCATATTCATGGCTTGCAAAATATGCCAAATATGAGCTAAATCATGTCGTTTTAAATGACGTTTCCTTTCATCACTTGTTAGGTTTTCATCAGCTTGCTTAGCTAGGTAGTCGTCGTTTGGAGAAATATCACTACCAACCAGTCGCTTTACTTTTTGCTCTGCAGTTAATAGTTCGTCACCTTGGTCAATGTAGTGCTGGACAAGTAAAGAATACGGGCTTAAAAACTGATATCCGGCAGGTGCCATTGAGGTTATGGTGACGGTTTTTAAAGCGTGAGTATTTTGATCCAGAATATTTACTTGGATTTTTGCAACAATAGGATTGCTGTCCAAAATATCTTGAGTGATCCCAGTGAAAGTGGCATATCCATTTGTATCAAAGGCTGCACTTGGCTCATCATTGGTACATTGCTTGTCATTATTAATGTCAATACAGGCTGTTGCGTTGTCACCACTAAAACCTGCGGCTACACGTGCAGTATGACTCACAGTAGGTTGAGAAGGCTCTGTAATAGCTTGAGACGTGTTATCACTGCCACAACCGGCAAGCATAATAAAGGGAAGTAAGACCGAAGTAAGGTACCTGACTTTCATTGAGTGACTCCTTTTACTCTGAATGAATTACCACAAGGTATTTAATAAAAGTAGAAGTAGATGAGCAAAAGTGCCAGATGTGACTTTGGGATAAATACGACAGGATTCAAGAATCCTCAAATCCCATCGTATGTTATACCAATTATTGTAATTGGTATTATAGGGTTACTGAGATGTAATTACATATACTTGACTTGCAATAAGCCCTTCTTGACCGTTAAGTACTTCTGGTTCTCCCGCAGCTAACCAGCTGCTGTTTTCGAAGAAAATCTTAGTTGAAATCAAATTATCTTCTTTAGCAAAAATAGCAATATGTACTCGTTTGAGTGGTGCAGATGAGGTTGATGATGGTACATGGGCGAGAACAATACTGATGAAGTTGTCATTAACAATGGTACTCCAAGTATGTTGTTCATCATGACTAGCACCGTTTTTATTGGCGGTATAGGTCACTTCTGTCGGGCTCGTAAAAGTGTAAGTTTCGGTAACACTTCCATCAACTGAGTACCCTGTAAGAATTTTACCATTAAAGTCTATTGTTCCAGGGACGGCAGAGGGATCTGAAGCAATCACAGAGTTTGCACATAAAAAGGTGCCTAGCAGAAATGCCGTATCTGTGGAGGTGCTTTCTGGTCTTGGGATCCCAAAAGCACTGGTCAGCGTTTTTATATCATCATATGAATTACAACGTGCAAGTTTTTGGCTTGGAAATAACTTCATTTCTGCTGAGGAATCATCACTCGTATTAAGATTACTCAACATATCTTGCAATGCATCGCTATTGACCATTATTTGAGGTGAGTCAGGAAGCGTGTCATTACTGTATTCTGGAGCTATGGTTGCATCTCCATTTTGGGCCATAATATAAGTATTGTTAGCCGTAATTCCACTCAGATCAAAAGCGATTACTTGCTCAGGAACAACGAGTTTGATCATTAATTCAAAAAAGTTTGTTTCATTTGACCAAGTTGAAGAGGTTACAAAATCAGAAGATTCAACATTTTGGCCTTCGGTGTTGGTCGTAAAAGCAATTTTATAGTAGTTCACCGTACCTGAAGTATCACTCTCTTGAGGCCTGATGAGCTCAGCGACAATAAACTCACCATGGTGAGTGGCGATGACAGGGCCTTTCAAGAGGTTTAGATCTCCTCCTGATGCAACAGAAGAAAATGTCAGCTCTGGGAGATCTGTGCTCACAATATCAGAACGCCCGATTTTAATTTCTCCATCATGACGATAAGTTAAGTAATTAAAACACACTGGATTTAAAGACGGATCTAAACACTTGAGTGTAACCGTTCCATCAGCAGAACCAATTTGGCTGTCGACTGCGGTAGATAAATCAAACCCTCTGGCTGTCGGGCCAAATGTTTGATCCGGCATGAACTTACGTATGAGTTCATGGTGGGTAATTGTACCCATCGCTGGTGCATTAACAGGAACATTAGCAAGGTTATATTCATGTGCAGTTAGCGTTTTCGTGACATGTGGAGCCTCTACATTTTTGAACACTAGGCTGCCATTATCATTGACTGTTTTCAGTTTGTAATTATTATCAGGATGAATTATTTGTCCCCCTCTTACCATCATAAATGGTGCTTTAGTGGGTAAGGGTGCTTCATTAAAAGCCCCATTTTGAAGTCGGTATTTTTGCTTAGTTAACAGCTGTGATATCGTATCGAATTTATTAATTTCATAGTATATTTTCGGGACAGCATCACTAAGATCAACACCAACAGACATCAAGTTTTCATCACCCAGTTCTTCGAGAAGATCTGGTGATCGTTTGTTCTGTTTTGCTCGTATTAATTGAATTTGGGCACCTATGTTTTCAGTCGTAAGAACGGCTTGGCGCATTAAGTCGTCATCGAGCTTAAGATTCTCAGGACCAAAATCAGCGCCTTTTAATTGGTGTGCTAAACCGGCCTTTTTCAATTTACGTAGAATTGATGTGAGTTTATCTACAGAAACCAGCACCTTATCTTTGTGGCTGCTTTGAGCGTGCTTAAATTTATCTAAGTGGGCAATGTGAAGTTGAGTCCAGATAAATGCTGTGCTGTGAAGTGATTTAGCATCATCACGTACACTCGCTTCTTGGCTTTCATTGTTTTCTATGGCGATGTAATCAGTATTAGGATGGACAGCCGTAGATAATTTGTTTTGTATCGTTTGTTCCGCGGCACCTTTTTCATCACCAAGTTCAACGAGGTGATGCACCATAGTAGTGACTGGGCTTACAAACGTATAGCCAGCAGGCGCAGTATATGTGAACGAAGAAGAAAAGTTTGCCCCAGTGTCTGCATCTGTTGAAGTTGGATTAATCTCTGCCACTAATGGAAAATTATCAATGGATTTTTGGGTCAAGTTCGGGATTGAAAATGCGCCTGATGCATTGGTGAGTGCTTGTGGCTCATTGTTTTCACATACTTTGTTGGCATTTTTATCGACACATACCAATGCGTTTTCGATATAACCGTCTGCCACCTTTCCGCTCAATGTTACAGTGGGCGTTATTGGCTCTGGTGTAGTTGCTGGGTCATTATCACTACAACCAATCAGTCCAGTTAAGATTGATGTAAGAACTAGAAGGCGTTGAAACTTCATTGAGTGGCTCCTTTACTCATAACAACAGATGCTAAATGCATCTAATAAAAGTAGAAGGAGATGTGCAAATTAGCTAGATCTTGCTGTAATAGCGAGGAAAAATTAATGTTAAAAATGGCTTCTCACCTGAAATCGCCACTCGAAACCGCCAACTTTGGTGCCTTGGGTAAACGGATACGTCAAATCGATATGTGCGACGCTGCCGTAACTTGATTTGGAAGAGTAGAGCCGAGCACCAATACCGATACTTCCAGCAATATTATTTTCTTCATTCAACCTTGCTCGCCCGCCTGTTACATGCCCAATATCTGTGAATAATACCCAACCGAGATCGGCCAACTGATATAAATTGATATTGGGTATATACCTGAGCTCTGTGGTCGCTAGCCATGAAGTATCACCATGTAGGTATTGATCAGGATAGCCTCGTAAGCCATTGTCATCACCGAGCGTGTTGGATAAATCGAGTGGGAGATTGTTGGATTGAGTTAATCGAATTTTACTGTAACTGATCCATTTGGGAGTAATTTGATAATAATATTCAGCTTGGACATTCATTATATAATAATCAGGCAATCGAGTGCCTAGTGTGGCTCTTGCATTCGCATTAAAAAGCCATAAGTGGTTATTCCAACTGTAGCCTTTTGTTGTTTGCCAGCTTAAGTGGTATCCGGGTTGATTCTTTGAAGCACGATCTTCAGTTTCTACACCGAAGCGCAAAAAGTGATACCAACCTAAGTTAACGTCTTCTTTTTGATTGATTAAACGGACATTGGTGAGCACTTTAAAGTCATCTTGCAAATACTCATAACCTACCCATGGATACAGATAGTTTCGACTAGGCCGTTGAGACTGAAATTGTAACGAGTTCATTGACGACTCAAAGTCATGTTGCTCTTTGGTAATGCCTAAACTGAGTCGAGAAATTGAGCGAGATGTTTGGGTATTTAACCAGCCAAATTTAAGATTGATGAACTGGATCTCATGCTCAAATTGCTCGATGATGTTCCCGTTTTGTCTAAAATTATCGGTGCGTTGATCGGTTAAGTAGCTTGTCGAATAGGCAAAAGGGGTAGCAAGGGTATAAAAGGGTTTTTCAAACATAAATTCAAACCGCTTCCCATCGTCATTATGGTAGAAGTCAGCACTAACATTAGCGTGTTTTATTAATTGAAAAGGAGCTGATATTGCAAACAGATAACCACTTCTGTCGCGGTTTGATTGGTAGTTTATTCGTGTACTAATCCCGAGTCCGATGAAGTTGTCTTCTTTGACTCCAATTGAGTATTTTTTCTCTCCATTACTGCGACCATAGTTGATTGTCGGCAATAAAGACCAGTTATCCCATGTTTCGACAACAATGGTTTTTCCTTCACTGTGCCGATCAGACAAAGGATCGGCTTGGGCAATATAGACTTTAGCATCTCGCAGATAAGGTTGTGCCCTCAGTATGCGTTGTGCTTCATCAATGTCTTTTGGTTTGATGATGGCACCCTCGTGGAAATTAAGGTGCTCAAGAATGACGGATTTACGTGTGGTTTTATGTAATTCATTCGCCCAGCGATGAATAAATATCGTGTTTTTAGCGGATTCATCGAAGATACTGTGATTAATGACGACGATGTTATCGACGGTAAAAGTGTTGTTTAGTTTCAAGTTGGCAGAATAAGTAAAAGGACAGCAAGCAATGATAAGACAGTAAACGAATCGATAGATATGCTTGAGCATCTGCGCTCCAAAGTGTCGATTAATACCATTCAATGAATAAATAACACACAGTTACGAGCCAATAGTCAAGAATAGGCCTAGCTTAATTATAGCATCTGAAAGTACACCTTCACCCGTTAGGGCAAAGGTGTCTATGAAAAAGCTATAAAATTATAGTGTTCGAGAAGGGGAGACAACAACGTTGGCAAAAATCAATCCAGCAATTAACGACATAAAGATCAAAAAGATTTGTGAACCTATTTGAGCTTGGTTCAGCATGGTTTCTCCAGAAATCAAGGTGTTTAAGCCAATATAGGTTTTACTACCTGGTACTAAAATGACGATACCTTGTAATAAAGCGATTGAAGCAGGTGCTTTCATCCAACGAGAATAAAGATTGGAATAAACGCCAACAGCTAAAGCACCAAAGAAAATACCTATGGTGTCGCCAATATAATGCCCACCTAGTATTGCTGAAAAATAAGCCACAATTCCGGCTAACACTCCCCAAGGAGAATCTTTAATACGCGCTTTGAACATGATGGCAAGTGCAATTGAAAGTAAAGGTACAGCGGCCCATACTGCACCGTCAGGCAGCGGCAGCGAACTTGTTGATGGAACATAGCCAAATAGTGCATGGCCTATGGCTAACCCTAATACGGCGCCAAAATAGAGCTTAAAAAGTAACATCATGGCATCCATGATGCGTGCCGTTCCAGAAATTAAATCCCTAGCGGCAAGCTCTGCCAGTCCAATGGTTAATGCTAACCCTGGTACAAATACAATGATCCCAGACAAAATGACGACTGGGATATTAATGCTGGGATCGATCAGTGCGATAGCGCAGCAGGATATCGCGCAAAGCATCGCAGAAAGAGGCTCGAGCATTTCTGCCATTTTATTTGAAGATTCAGCTTTATGGACTAAACCAAAAACAAAAACACCTAGTATTGCTGACCAGAAAACATCATTCCAACTGGTGTTCATCAACATGGCAAAAGCACCAGCGGAAAGACCAAAAGCCATCATGGTTAAGGCTATTCCGTATGGATTAGGTTTTTCAGCAATATCATCAAGACGTTCCAGCGCTTCATTTAGATTACGCTGGCCAGATATTAGTTCATCCACTAATTCATCAGTTCGTGCCAAAGCACCCAAATCAAGATCGCCCGGTTTCACTCGAGCTAAGTGGTTATACTCTTGCTCTTCATCGTGATGTAAAACGAAGGTCATTGATGTAGGAGAAATAACAAAGTTGCCCTCTAATCCCAGATTACGAGAGATTTTTGTTAGATGTGCTTCAAGTCGAAACGCAGGCGTCCCAAACTTATGAAGTGCCTTGCCTAACTTGATAATAAACTTGCGCTTTATGCGGAATTCTTGGTCGTTCACTGCCAGTGTCCATAAAAATGAGTTATAACTAAGTTCAATCCTATTAAATCAAGAGATTGTCATTTCAAATTTTTGCGAATAGTAACTGATTTATGTTCAATAAAGCGACTAAAATTTACAAAAAAAGCAAACTTTATAACCATATGGTTTTAAGTCTGCATTTTTGTATGTTTTGTTATAAATGTAAAATATTACAAGTTAATGAAAAAGTTTAATTTGCGGCTTGTTTTTTTAAGCTGATTTTGAGAACAAAATATCCAAATACGCCCGCAGTGACGGAGCCAATAATAATACCTAGTCGTTCATCGAATATTTTGTTTATTCCGGTCGCCTCGAAGGCTAATGACCCCACAAATAAGCTCATGGTAAAGCCAATTCCACAAAGTACGGCTGTACCATAAAGGCTTAACCAAGAGATACTATTGGGTAATTTAGCTAGTTTTAACTTAATGAATAACCAGCAAAATCCGAATATTCCTATTTGTTTACCAAAAAATAACCCTAATGTAATGCCAACAGGGACAGGATGAAGTAATTGCTGCATATCAACACCTGAAAGGTTAACTCCCGCATTGGCAAAAGCGAACACTGGTAACACAAAAAAGGCGACCACAGAATGTAAGTCGTGTTCCAAACTTTTAAGCGGACTCTCGACGGTTGTTGCATCATTTGTTGGTTTGGCTTTCAGTGGGATAAACATGGCTAAAACCACCCCTGCCAATGTGGCATGAACACCAGATTTTAATGTGGCAATCCACATTATTACTCCGATCAGAATATATGGGCTTTTAGCAACGACACCAGAGCGATTTAACCAAGTTAATACTGGCAAGCAACAGGCAACAATAATGAGTGCTAATAATGAAATTTTTGATGTATAAAATAAGGCGATAATCACAATGGCCCCTATGTCATCAAAAATAGCTAATGATGTTAGAAAGATTTTAATAGCAATAGGTACTCTGGAACCAAGTAAAGCTAATACTCCTAAAGCAAAGGCAATGTCGGTTGCCGCAGGGATGGCCCAACCACTTTGAGCACTGGGGTCATTGTAGTTGAATATGAGATAGACAAAGGCTGGCACCACCATCCCGCCAACGGCTCCAACAGCAGGTAAAATAATGCTGTCTTTGTTTGACAACTCCCCTTCTAATAATTCTCGTTTTAATTCGAGACCAACCAGAAAAAAGAATATGGCCATCAGCCCATCATTTATCCACAACAATAAAGGCTTAGCAATTTCAAGGCTGCCAACTCGGACTTCAACAGGGGTGGATAATAGCAGCTGATAATAAGGCTCAAAGGAGGTGTTTGCTATGATGATGGCTAGCATTGCTGAAATCATCAAAATGATACCGCCAGCAGATTCGAGCTTTAAAAACGACGAAATAGACGAGTTTGGAGAATGAGCAAGCATAAGTATTTAACACACAGTAAGTTGTCGAATACTTAAGATAGCAAAAGTGGGAACAGTAAGTCTAAATGAATAGATTTATACTGCGTTTTTAGTGAATAGATTAGTGTATTACATACTGTTAGTAACAATGTTGACGTACTGTGTTAACGTTTGTTCTCCGACGGTCACTAATTCTAATATTTGAGTTATACGGGATGATTTTACTTCTTGAACACCGCCTACAAGCTCAATAAACTCTCTTGCTTGCTGCTCTGTTACTCTCTCAGTTTCAGATGAGAACTTAACGGTTAAGGCAAAAACGTGTGCAGCTGTTGTCAAAAATCGTACACGATCCAATTTATCAACTTTATCCGTCGATGCTGGATTCGGACAGGGAATTACACCTTGATTAAAGACTGATTTATTACCTAATTTAACCGTCAGTAAGTATCCATCTCTAGGATCTTCTGGTGTAATAGGAGTCAGTTTAACGGCGAATGCGTGAGGTGATTGGTCACCAAGCTTATCCTGCATGCGCCACATACGTTTCATTTGACTATCGGGAAGAAAGCCATTTGCCTGTTTTTTGGCGAGCTTAGGATTAAAATGCAACGCATCACAACAGTTTGACCTTAAATCGCCAGAGTTCATCGCGTCCCAAAGTTGTCTATGGACATTTTGTTTTGTGCCATTGCGAAGTAAACTGTCAAAAAGTTTATCCAATATACCCATAGATACCGCTTCATCTTCCGTGGTCGCGGCCATCATTTTTATCATTCGCGCTTGAGATATTTGGGATAAACTATAATCTTGAGATAATGCGGTTAGAAAAGACATAACAACCTCTCGCTACATATCAATTTGTTGGTTATTGTTTACATTGAATCAATAAACTCAATCATCATTGACTTAAATTAAGTAGTTGGTAAATGTGGGATATTGTGACGAATACAAGTAAAGTCATCACTTGTTTTTATTAATAATTAAACTTCCATGCTTATTCTTGTTTGATAACAGTTTCTCTCATACTTTTGTTGAAGTTTGCTATCTCATCATTTACTGATCTACTTCTTTCTGTACATTAATTATCGGCGCGCAATGCTGCTTTGGTCAAGTTAACTTGCTTTTATAAATAAAGTTTAATGTGCTTGCTCATTGATGAATTAAGTCCTAATTTTTTGTTGAAAAAAATCAGTATAAATGGGAGATGATTGCACAAAAAAATAATTAAAAATATTTTATTTATTGAGCCATTAACCGCCCTTCAAGATTAATTTTAAAGGGCGCTGATGAATTAAAATTTATAACTGAGCTCTACACCTAGGGCTCTTGGTTTATTAATAAATGCAAGCTGACCTTGACGACCATAATCTCGTTCGCCACGGGCGCCAACAATAGCGAATTTATTCAATAATACCAATTACAGTAATTAAGTGCTCAACTCAGAGCTAAGGAACTGTCTCAAAATAACTTACCGATTTGTTACTGCTTAAAATTGTCAATATCAAGGCACGAAGAATGAAGTTTAGTTATTCTAAATGAAAAATAAGTAACGCAGAGAGTGGCAGTTTTAAGCGTAACCCTTTGGGCTGTATTTATTTTTGGCTTCTACTGTGTTGTCGAAAGCTTATGTAGAGTAACTACACCACACTTTCTTCGCCTTGTATAAGCTCAAAAATAAACGACAGCAAAACAGGGAAGTTATTTTGGGACAGTTCCTAAGGGATGCTGCGACTTAGGTTATACCGACGTATAATCCAAACAGAGTAATTTACGGTTGCAGCCAAATGTCTACTTCAATTTACCTTTCTAGTGAGTCCAAAAGGATAATTAAACTTGCATCCAGTAAACTTCATGGGATGGAGAAAAGAGTTTTTATGGCCGAAGTATCCAAAACCTTCTGCTGTGGGAGTCCACGCTTAACTGAAACAGAATTTGGCTGGTGTCGAAAGGCTGTTGCGCTTGGGCTTCATGAACAAGAAACGGGCTTCGAGTGTTTCGGAAACTATGACGGAAAACCTCGAAGTGAAGTGAGTCAGCCTCAATTAGAAATAGATATTAGAGCGTTAGTAGATCCTGAATCGCAAGCCGACCCGAAGTTTAAAAATACGTTTGTGTATACCCGAATTACAGCGAAAGGCGTCAGAAAAAAGTTAATTGAAGAAAAAGGCTGGCTACCTGAAGAATTACCTAAAGAAAGAACCATTAACGACATATTAAATCGACTGGGATACAGACTTCGACGAGTCCAAAAAACTAAACCCCAAAAAAAATTCCTCAAACAGACGCTATCTTTGAAAACGTAAACAAAATCAATAAAGAAACAACCGGTAATAAAAAAGTCATCCGTATTAGTATCGACTGTAAAGCGACAGTTAATGTTGGTGAGTATTCCCGTTACGGTAAATCTCGTAGTGCTGATGCTGTTCAAGCGTTGGATCATGATATGGAAATAAAAAAGAAAATGATCCCGTTCGGAATTCTTAACCTCGACAATGATCAACTTCATGTTTTTTATGGCAACTCAAATAAAACAAGTGACTTCATTTGTGACGCACTTGAATGGTGGTGGGATTCAGTTAAAAGTGAAAATCTAGAAGTGGAAGAACTCATTATTTT
Source organism: Parashewanella spongiae (assembly GCF_004358345.1). Taxonomy (NCBI): domain Bacteria; kingdom Pseudomonadati; phylum Pseudomonadota; class Gammaproteobacteria; order Alteromonadales; family Shewanellaceae; genus Parashewanella; species Parashewanella spongiae. The sequence continues at coordinate 313,605 of NZ_CP037952.1, forward strand.
TTCAGATAATGGTCCTGAAAATAGTGGCTGTCGTACTCAATACCTGTTTAGATTAGTAGCGTTTAGTGAACAATCGAAACTCAAGATTCGAAACGTCTACTACCCGCCATACCACAGTAAGTACAACCCGATAGAACGAGTCTGGTCATCGTTAGAGAGGCATTGGAATGGCACATTACTGAGTACAGCCAAAACGGTAATAGAATGGACAAAAACAATGACATGGAAAGCGATGAGCCCAGTAGTCAATTTAATTGATAAAATTTACTCAAAAGGAGTCAAGCTCAATAACAAAGAAAAAGAAGAGCTGGAAAGTAAAATAGTCAGAAATAGTGAATTACCAAAGTGGGATCTTACAATCACTCCAATTGCGGTAGATTTTTAAATGCTAGATCCCTAAGTACCTGACCATAAGTTTCTTAAGATTTTCTAGTGCCCAGTTTCAGCACTCTACGGTCTTGCAACTTCGGTTACATATCTACGGCTATGCGCCCTACATTTCGTCTTGTATAGCACTAAATCTGAACACAATAATTATCAAAGGACTTATCGACAGGTACTTATGTATGTGCTCAAAGTGCAATCGAAATTGATGAATGCATAGTCATGACGTTTGATACCATGAATCCGATCTACTGACTCTCCCTTAAAAGGCGTCCAAGTAACAGCTAACCGAACACTGGTTTTAAGAAGCTCAGTAAACTCATTGAGTGCAGCTGAGACTGTAATGTTGTACGTGTTTGAACACCATAATATTTGCATAAGAGTATACTTAAACAGAGTTACTACTTGTATATATAACAAATAGTGACTGACATTCTGCTGTATTAAGGCATGATATAAACGAAAACTTTTTATAGCTAAAAAGTATTTATAAATAGCTATTAATTAATCTGAGGTAAACCCCCAGCTCAGCTGGGGAGACTCGCATAGGTTCCACCTTTACGACGGTATCGCTATCTTCTTAGCTCGACCAAAAGCTAGAAGGTAGTACCTATGCGAGATTATAAGAGTTTGTCTCATACTAGATGGGATTGTAAATACCATGTCGTTTTTATTCCAAAGAGAAGACAAAAACTGATTTTTGGTGCAATCAGAAAACACTTCGGTGATGTATTTCATAACTTAGCAGCTCAAAAAGGAATTGTAATAGAAGAAGGGCACTTGATGATTGATCATGTTCATATGTGTTTAAGTATTCCGCCCAAATATTCAGTTTCAAATGTAGCAGGTTTTACAAAAGGCAAAAGCGCAATATCAATTGCCAGAAACTTCAAAGGTCGGCAACGAAATTTTGCTGGAGAGGAGTATTGGGCTCGAGGATATTTTGTTTCAACAGTCGGTTTAGATGAAACAATGGTGCGAGAATATATTCGAAATCAAGAAAAAGATGATGCTCATCGAGATCAACTAAAGTTCGGAATTTAGCGCGCCTTGGGCGCAATTTGAGCCCTTCGAGGGCGTAACATAATAAGCCTCCGGCTTAGCCGGAGGTAATTTAACTTGTTTTTTTATTGTTTAAGGGCGCGAGTATTCGAATAACAGTATTTTTGTAATTAAATTCTTGAATTTTGATTTTTTATTCATAATTTGATGGGGTGGTTGGTTGAAAGTTAAATGGTGATAATTTTGATGCTTAAACAAGGCATTTTTGGGAAGGTATGGGGTGAACAAAAAAACTATCTGTGATATTTTACAGCTGAATTATCATACTCTCTAAAAAATGTATTTATATATTATTACAACAAGGAAAATTGTAATGAAGAAAATTATAGGATTATCTGCGCTCGTCAGTATCATGTTTGTTTCTGGTTGCTCGACAACAAACTCTATTCCTTACAAAGCTTCTACAGCTAATGTTATTACGATTCAACAAGCGATTGCTGATTCGGGAGAAAAAATTACACTAGGTGATATTAAACCTGCTGCTGGTGTCGATGAAAGTCCAATGTGCAGATTGATGGGCCCCGTAAAAGTGGCTCCAGGAAAGACACTTTCTCAGTATATTAAAGATGCGTTTCAAGAAGAGTTATTCTTAGCACAAGTCTATGATGTAAATTCGAAAAATGTTATTAGTGCAGAAGTTACAGAAATTAAGTTCAGCTCTATCTCACCAGCAAGCTGGAAAATAGGAATGCGAGTTTCTTCTAACAACTCAAATTCATATGAAGTTTCTACAGATTATCGTTTTGATACGAGCTGGGATGCGTATTCCGCTTGTCAAAATGTTGCTGACGCCTTTGGCCCTGCAGTGCAAAACTTACTAAAACAAGTTGTTTCAGATCCTAAGTTCAAGACATTAACTAAGTAAGCATTTAGGTAAAAGGCTGGCTTAATTTCGAGCCAGCTTTTTTGCTTATTTTAACTGGTTAGTATTTAAAGTTCATTAATACTCTGTTTCAGTTGTATTCCCTCATCAGTTACAATCGCTTCTAAGGTTTGGATACGCTGTTTTAGTTGCGAGTGTTCTTGTTGAAGTTCAATAATTTGCTGCTTTAATGCAAGATTTGTCTTCGATTGTTTAGCAAATTGTGCTTTAGCGTTAAAGTAATGTTTTAATGCGCCAGCTGCGACACACACAAAAACAATCAGGGTAATCGCGGTATTGTCGTCCATGTTCATTTATCCTTCCTTAGTATCTCGAATTCCATATATTAACCTAAATAAATCGGTTGAACGCACAATTTAACTTTAAATTATTGAAGTTAAGTACAAAATTAAACAACTCTAATTCACCCATCAGTTGAGTGCTGAACATTCATATACTTGCCAAAATCACCGCTAGCTGAGTTATAAATTTTGCAAGTAGAAACGAAGTAACGACAGTTTTGTATGTCGGTAACCACTACTTGCTGCTATTCATGCCTTACTATCAGTAAGTTTTTCTGCGTATATTAACGCTCTCAACCGATTTATATAGGATTAATTAACCTGAACTCAGGTTAATTAGCGGTAAAGTCCTTTTAAGATAATTTTACCGCTTTCAAAAACCTACAGCCCAAAAATGATTTTTTCACTTCGAAGTGATTTTTTCATTCCCCAAATGAGCGAACCAGCAATAGCCAATGTTGCTGCGGTGGAGGCTAATAACTGAGTCATGGGTAAGCCTTTACCTTTAATGAAGCTGGCCAACGCTTGCTGCTGACCTGATACTGGCAACCATTGCATGACTTCTGGCGCAATATTATAGCTAGCTGCCATAGAAAGCATCATTGGCACTATGAGTACTAACGTAATGTAAGTTTGTGCTTCTTTGAAACTCTTTGATAAGAAAGACACAAACAATTGTATTGACGCGGCCATTATGGCTACAGGCAGAGCAACCAGTACCATTAGTAAAATAAACTCAAGGCTAATCGTAATACTAAAGCCCATTTCTTCCCATGGTATCATTGGATAAACAAACTTCGAAACGACCATATTTAACAGCAGTGCGCCCATGCCAAAAATGGATACTCCAGCGACTTTAGATAGGATGATTTGTCCAGTCGATAGCGGATGACTGAGTAGCAAGGCTAATGAATTACGCTCACGCTCCCCAGCACTGGTATCGATAGCGAGGTTCATGCCACCAATGAACACTGAATAAATCATCATCATGATCACCATTCTAAGTAAAAAGCTGCCTTTGGTGCTTGGCGTGGCTTGATCATGTTCTTGGATACTCAGGGGTTGAACAACAGCAGGATTGATGCCTCGTGCGATTAACCGTAAGCTGCCCATTTCGCTGCTGTAACGTTGTAAATGACGCTTCAGACGGCGAATTGATTGTTGCAATTTTTGCTCTGAATTATCAGCAACAACAATGACTGTTGCTGGTATGCCTTTAGCCATATTTTCTGCATAGCTCGGATCGATGATCAAAGTGATGTCTTTACGATCGTCAACGTCATCTGAGTGGCTAATATCAGCACTGTTAAGATAACGAATGAGATCTGGTGCGTTACTTGGGTTTTGGATTTCAATTTTCAAATCATCAGGGCTCGACATTTGGTTTATTAGAATCATAAATAAACCACACACCATGATGGGCGAACCTAAGGCATACCACAAACCAGCCATGACAGAACGTTTATCACGAATGGCGTCCACCAATTCTTTTTTAATTAGGGTATTTAATATGCTCATTATGCTGCGATCCCTTCGTCTGTACCGATAAGCTGTATAAATGCATCTTCAAGTGAGGTTTTTCCTGTTTGTTGGCAGAGTTCATCTGGGCTGCCAATTGCAACGACTTTTCCGTTTGCCATTACAATTACTTGATCACATAACGCGGCGACTTCTTGCATGACGTGACTGGAAAATAAAATACAGTGTCCTTGTTGCTTCAAATTCTGCAAGCAATCACGGAGTAAGCGCGTGCTCATAACATCTAAGCCACGCGTCGGCTCATCCAGAATAATGTTACTTGGCTGATGAACGATGGCTTGCGCTAAGGCGGTTTTCATTTGTTGTCCTTGTGAAAACCCCTTACAGCGACGATCGGCAATATCATCGAGCTTTAATTGTTCAATGACGTTTTGGGTTGCTGTTTTGGCTTCGACTGTGGACAAGCCACTTAATGTAGCAAAATAGCTGATGTATTCTCTAGGAGTTAAACGTTCATAAAGCCCAAATGGATCAGGAAATAACCCTAATTGTTGTTTGGCTTCAATGGGGTTGATGGCGACATCAATGCCTTCGATTTCAGCGGTGCCAGAGTCTGGCTGTAATAGGCCAAACAGAGTACGTAAACAGGTGGTTTTACCGGCACCGTTAGGACCTAATAGTCCGGTTATTTGACCGTTTTCAGCACTGAAACTCAGATCGTCTAAGGCTTGAACGTCGCCGATACGTTTTGTTAAGTTGGTTACTTTTATCATGGCTTAATCCTTGGCCTTATCTGATTCTGTAAAGGTTTGGTTTTTTGAAGGTACTGCAGATTCTGAAGGAAGAACCTCCACGCTGCTGGCATTTAAATAAAAACTTCGGCTGACGTCTTTATCGAGGCAGCTGCCATCAATATCTTTTACTGTTCCAGAAGTCACTAAGTCTGCGATGAGCTGGTTAGCACAAGATTGTGCGGCAACATTATGAGTTGCATACGGCGCGACAAGATGAAGCGAGTTGGCTAATTTAGCTGTGGCCAAATCTCCCCATGCTGGTGGTGTTGCTGGATCTAATTCACCGGACAATAATAGCGTTGGAATATCACTGCTAATCGGCTCACTAAAGCTATGCTCTACTGTTGGCATCTTCCAAATTTCACAGGTTTCTTCGATGCCCTTTAGCATGGTTTTGCCCGTATAAGTGGCTTGCATTTGAGTACGAATTTTATCTGTGATCCGAGGCAAATCTTCACCGCATACCACGGATGCATGCATACCCATGGCTAAGTCTAGGCTTCCAATTGACAGAGAATACAAACCTAACATTGCTTGCATATCACCTTGACTGGCTTGATATATAGCATGTGGTAATAGCGCACGAGTACTGGTGCTATATAAGGCTAAGCGAATGCTGGTTTGAAACTTACTTCGAGTGAACACCAGCTCAGTTTTTTCGCTGGTATAAGGATCTGACACCATTCCTTTGTACGGGGCTACGGCCAATTGAGCGTCCACATCGTTTAAGGCTTGTTGTAAATTTGGAAATTGTTCATTGCAAGTCGCACTTTGTTTGCAGTCTTTGATCATTAATTGTGTTGCCCGCTCAATGGCATTACTGATCGCAAACACGCTTTGTTGCATTGGTACTACACCATCGAGGGATACTGTGGCAATGCTTTGGGGATAATGACGCATGTATAGCTGAGCCATGCGTGTACCATAAGATACACCATAGATATGCAGTTTTTGATAACCCAAATGTTGGCGTACGGCTTCAAAGTCGGTCAATGCTATTTCACTACCGTATTGAGTGACGTCATTGTCGCTGGCTTGTAGGCATTTTTTAGTTTCAGCGGGTGTATCAAGATCATCATCGTTGTATGTAAGCGCATTTATATCACCAACTTCGCAGCTCAAAATATTAGAACGGCCAGTGCCACGTTGATCGATCAATAAAATATCACGTTGTTCTCGGACTTGACTGAGCATGCGATCAAAACCCGCCGCATTATCAAGGGCTGATTGTCCAGGGCCACCTGCAATCGCTAACATAGCTTCTTGAGGATAAGAGGGCTTAATGGCTGGGATCACCGCATAATGGATGTCAATTTGTTTGCCATCAGGTTTATTGGGGTTTTCAGCCACCTTAATACTGCCGCAGATAAGCCGATCGCTGACGCCTTTGAGGTAGCAATGCTCTATTGGTTTACTGGCTACATTCAAATCACTTACTGGCTCATCGGCAATGGCGACTACCGTAAATAAAGAAATGAAAACAGACAGTGAGGCAAGCATTACACTCATGGTAACCCCAAACTTGTTGCTATTGCTTGCCTTATTATTGCGGCTGGCAACCATTATGGTGGGGGATTGATCTGCCGATGTTGTTGAAACGGCAGAGGCTCGATGATCCATACTAAGTTCCTTTTTTGCAAAACAAATCAACTATGATACTCTTACTGTATCGGTGTATCAGTGTATTAATCAATTAATACAGTATAGGCTAATGTTAGAATTACTTAATGTCAACCCTAATAGTGGCGAACCCATCTATCGACAATTGCATGAGCAAATTGTGAGGTTAATCGTGGGCGAACAGCTACATGCGCAAGATGTACTGCCCTCTGTTCGCCAGATGGCAGAGTTTCTTGCTGTGAATCCTATGACGGTTTCACGTGCCATACAGCAACTCGTGGATCAAGGTTGGTTAGAACGACGCCGTGGGCAGGCCACTCGTGTTGCAGAAAAGCCAGCTAACCAAGCCACTTCAGGCATCAGTTTGTTAGATGATCAAATTGAAAAGTTGGTAGAGCAAGCCAAGCAATTGGGTGTAACCGATACGCAGCTTGCCGCATCCATTAAAAAATACTGGCAGACTTGAATGTATAAATAACTTGATCACATAAAAGTGTACCTGAGTATCCATAAAGCTCAGTCAAAGTTACTGCTTACTAAATAAGGTATTGAAAAGTTGAGTTATTATGTCGTCATAACAGCGTAAGCTGGTATCCAGTGTTTTTCTACAAAATGAGAATGGCACTCGACTATCGACACGCAACACTGTCGTTATTTCGTTTCCAGCCTTCGCTGGAGTAACAGCAAAGTTCGCTGAGCTTTGTAGATAATCAGGAAAGTGTAAGTAAATAAGAGAAAGGGAATAAAATGGACTGTTTGACACCTGTACTGAAATTTTCTCAAGTCAGTAAGGCATACGCCGGTGTAAAAGGAAAAGCGCCTATCATAGCTTTAGACAAACTCGAATTAACGCTTTATCCCGGCATGGTTGTGGGTTTACTTGGGCAAAATGGCGCGGGTAAATCGACTCTCATGCGTTGCGCGTTAGGGATTACGATCTTTGATGACGGTGACATTTCAATCTTAGGAGAGTCTCCGCAAACCTTGAGTGCAGCGGCAAAACAATGCATTGGTTATGTACAACAACAACCGGTTGGTTATGAAGGGTTTACGGTCGATAAGGCGTTAGACTTACATGGCAGTTTTTACACCAATTGGGATCATGATCTCCAGCAACAATGGCTGCAACGATTTGAGCTTGATGGTCGCCAAGCTGTACAAAAGTTATCAGTGGGGCAGCGACAAACATTAGCTTTGATCATGGGCATGGCTTATCGCCCTAAATTACTGATTTTAGATGAGCCTGTCTCAAGCCTTGATCCGATTGCTAGGCGCAAATTTATGGCCGATTTATTTGAATTGGCACTGGAGTCCGGCTCTGCGGTGTTGTTTTCATCTCACATCACTTCTGACATTGAACGTGTTGCGAGCCATGTCGCCTTACTTAAAAATGGTAAGTTAGTGTTATTTGAAGAAATTGATGCGCTGCGAGAGCAAGTCACTCTAGTCACATTAGCTGAGCATTCTGAATTACCTTCTTATGTGCATCGACTTGCGGGCTGTGAGCAACGCTGGCTCATCAATAATACGCAGCCACAACAGCTACTGTCTGGCATTGTCAGTGAACAAAAACTTAATTTAGAAAACTTGTTTGTGGAGTTGCACCGATAATGGCTAAGCACTCACTTACCTGCGAACCGTCAGCACAGCTTCAAGTTAGTAAATCTTGGCGAAACCCTTACCGTGGCATGATTCGGTTGTGGTGTTTTGATATTGGCAGTGCCAGTTTTTTAATTACTGCACTGCTGGCGGCTGTTTTTTCGTTCATGGCACTTGTTACTGATGTACCTAAAATTTTTTCCTTACTGTACGGCATGAGCATAATTAGTGTTTTTGCCGCTACCAGTTGGATGATTAATCGAATGCGCGGCAATGAGTCGATAAGATTAATTCCACATTTATTTTCTAATTTGTTGATCCAAGCATGCACGATATCACTGCTACAAATAGCACTTGGCACAGCAATAAGTTGGAAGTTTTTTGATATGAGCATACTTGCTCATTTATTGGTGGTAACAGCAATTGGGTTAAGTTTCGTTCGCTTGTGTTTGCTCATTCCTAAATTATTTTTTGCGGCCGGGTTTTTATTTGTTATACCTGCTTTTTTCGGCGACTCAGAAATATCTGTTTCCATTCATTGGTTAGCCTTGGGAAATTTGGTTATTTTAGCGGAGTTAGTGCGCGGCCTTATCATGGTTAAATGGTCACCAAATGCTCAAGGGATTTACACAAGCGGCGCCGAAATGGGCATGTTTTCTGTCCCTAATATTGGTGGAAAATGGCTGCAAAAAGTACATAAGTACTTACATCCTGCTGGTTTCTTCATGGGCAACGCATTATCAGTGTTACTTGTGTTGTTGATGATCGCCTTTGTGGTACTTGAAGCTGCAAACCAAATATTTCATTGGCAATTTCCGACACTCGCCTTATTGTCGCAAATGTTCATCATTACCTGTGCATTAGTACACTGGACACGAGTTCAACGGCATAAAGCGTTTGAGTTACTTTACCTGTTACCAACTCATAGTGGTTTGTCTGAATTAATCTCCCAATTCATACGTGGTCAACGACGACTGTTGCTAATTGTCACAATGTGTATTGCATTGTTTTCAAGCGTCATGAGTGTATGGATACCAGAGTTGAGTAAAATCGATATAATACATATTACTATGAGCACCTATATTGGCTCTGCATTGGTACTGGGTTTAGGTTGTATGTGTCAAAAGATATGGCAAGTCAGTTTATCCATGCTAGTAATCGTCGGGCAATCATTATGGCTATCAATGGGCGTTAAGCAGATGAGTGATGGTGGGGACGAAAGCTTTTGGTTGATTGGCAATGTGATCTTATTTGTAATAGCTGAAGTGATTTTTAGTATGGGTAAAAGGCAACTGTGGAAAACAAAGAAGTAGATTTAGAGTAAAAACTCAGTGGAGTTTCGGTACGGTTCAGGTAAAATGCGCAAAAAGCGAAACAGTTGTAAGCTAAAATTATGTCCCTTGAGCAGTACCACCTCATTTCTTTGTTGCGTAAGCAAAGCCGAACCCGACCTGACGAAATAGCCTTAGAAGGCTATGATTCAGTTGAATCATGGCAACATGTCAGCTGGAAAAAATTTGATACTATTACTAACAAGCTAGCCCAATGGTTCATTCAATCTGATATTAATATTCAGGACAAGTGTGCCATTATGGCGCAAAATGCACCGCAATGGACCTGTGCCGATGTGGGGATTCTAAAAGCTCGTGCTGTTGTGGTTCCCATTTATCCAACAAATACTCTCGAACAAGCCGAATTCATCATTAATGATGCTGAAGCGAAAATCTTATTTGTGGATAATGAAGAGGCTTATCAGCAAGCCTGTGAATTACGTAAACTGTGCCCAAGCCTGCTACGAATCGTTGTTTTTGATGCTACTACGCCTTTGGTTGATATCAAGGATGCTCATTTCGATAACATTTTAATTGAAACACAAAGCCCTGCGGTAGCTGCGGTAGATATTGAACTTAAAGTACGCTTAACTGGCAGCAATTTGGATGATTTGCTCACACTGATATACACGTCTGGCACCACAGGTGACCCCAAAGGCGTGATGCTTGATTATCGTAATATCGCATCCACGGTAAAACAACATGATACTAAGCTATCGGTTTCTGCGGGTGATGTTTCATTAGCCTTTTTACCTTTGAGCCATATTTTTGAGCGAGGATGGAGCTTTTACTGCTTGTGCCGCGGAGTTAAAAATGTGTATTTAACCGACACCAGTAAAATCAAAGAAGCAATGACAAAGGTGAAGCCGCAAACCATGTGTGCCGTCCCGCGTTTTCTTGAAAAAGTATATTGCGCCATTCAAGATAAAGTGTCTAATGCGCCCACAGCCAAACAGAAGTTATTTCATTGGGCAACGACAGTGGGAGAACGTCAATTCGAAGTAGAGCAAGGACGGCGTAAATCAACATTGATATTATCTGTCCAGTGGAAATTGGCAAGCAAGTTAGTGCTATCTCCGCTAAAAAGTCTCTTAGGTGGCAGGTTTCGGTTTATCCCTTGTGGTGGTGCGGCACTCGATGTCAACATAGAACGCTTCTTTCACGCAATTGGCATTCCAGTATTATGTGGTTACGGTATGACAGAAACCACGGCTACTGTTACCTGTAATACACCGGAGCAACGAACGCCGGGGTCAAATGGTCAAACTTTGCCTGACACTGAAATAAAAATAGGGGCAAATAATGAGATTTTAGTTCGAGGTGATGGCGTGATGCGTGGCTATTATCGACGCCCGCAAGAAACGGCAGATACCTTCGAAAATGGTTGGTTAAAAACGGGAGACGCTGGTCATATTGATGAAAAGGGTAATCTTTTTATTACCGACAGGATCAAAGAATTAATGAAAACCTCGAATGGCAAATATATTGCACCACAACGGGTTGAAGGCAAAGTCGGCTGTTGTCCTTATATCGAGCAAGTTGCCGTTATTGCAGATGCTAAAAACTATGTCACAGCCTTGATTGTGCCAGCCTATGAAACCTTAGAAGTTTGGGCTAAAGAGCAAGGATTGAAATACAGCTCGCATTTAGAACTCTTACGGCATTCAAAAGTGATTGCCCATTTTGAACAGCGGGTTAATGATATGCAGCAGGGGCTCGCAAACTTCGAAAAGGTAAAAAAATTCACTTTACTGCCGGATGCTTTTTCAATGGAAGCTGGTTTAATTACGCCTACATTAAAGCTTAAACGTAAAATGATATATCATAAATACGCGAATGAAATCAGTGCAATGTATCAACGCTAAGTATCATGTAATCGCTATTAATCTCTGAGGGTTTAATTCCCCGTCCCTTGGGACGAACTACCTTCTTTCGTGAATCTAGATTGATACCCCGCTGCTTGCGGCTGGGTTGTTCATTTACCAATTCAAGGGCTTGAGTATGCAAAGCAAAGGATTTGAGACAACATTTTCCCCCCGTTTCAGTGAAACCGATGGTATGGGGCATATTGGTAATACAGTGTTCCCCGTGTGGTTTGAAGCGGCACGTGATCCTATTTTTGAAATTTTTAACCCGTCACTTAAGCTTAAAGAGTGGAATTTGATATTGGCAGGCTTTAATGTCAGTTTCGATGCTCCAACCTATTATGGCAAGCCAGTTACTATCATAACTACGGTTTCTCGCATCGGTGGTTCCAGTTTTGATGTGCATCAGCGTTGTATTCAAGAAGGGGTACAAACCGCTACGTGTACAACGACTATGGTTTATTTTGATTATAAAACGGCTAAAAGCTTGTCTATATCAGATGAAATAAAGCATCGCATTATGGCTAGGTGTTTTGTTGAAAGGACGAACTAGCGGATTCTAAAAGATTAAAGCGGAATGGTGACCGCTTTAATCGTACAAAATTAAAAAGACAGATGTTTAAAAGAGTCTATTTTTTTGTATGTCGATTTTTCAGACGACTGTGTGCGATTAATATAAAGCACATTCATTCCAGCGTCATCAGCGGCTTTTAACTCTTCCATGCGATCAGAAACAAATAGCACCTGTTTCGCCGTAAGGCTGATGGTGTTTAAGATATTAGAATAAGCTTGTTTGTCGGTTTTGTTTCCAGTACGGGTATCGAAATGTCCGCTAAATAGTGGTGTTAAATCACCACCATCACTGTGACTAAATAATAACTTTTGTGCATCAACCGAACCTGATGAGAAACTGTAAACACGAACATTTTGTTTAACATAACGCTGAACGGCATCAATAAAGTCAGGATAAATATGACCAGTAAAAGTGTTGTCGCTGTAACCTTGCTTCCAAATAAGTCCTTGGAGTGTTTTTAATGGTGTCGCTTTACGATCTTCTTTTATCCACTGCAAAAGAATTTCGCTCACACGAGAAAGGTTTGCATCTGGCTCTAACGCAATGTCTTTGACGTCACAGATGCAGTTTTCAACCAACACATCGTCTTTGTGTTGTTCAAGAAATTGAGGTAATACCTTTGCTGAATAAGGAAAGAGTACATCTTCAATGAAAGAAAGATCCGTTGTTGTTCCTGCTGTGTCGACGATTAAGGCTCGAATACCCATAAGACGGTTTGGCTCCACAAAAAGGCTAATAATGCAACGGATGATCCTAAAGTGAATCGCGACATTTGACCAGCAAATAAGTGTGGGTAATTGAAATAATAATACCAATTACATTCTTTTGAGCCTTGTTAAAAAGACTATAACTCAAGGTGAATGAGGTTTACTCAGTTGATACAATTTGTATTTATAGCCTTGCCGCTGTTCTGGGTCATAACTCCATTCCAAAGCGTTTGTAAGTACTTTTTGAGCCGCTTTAGGACGTTGGTTGCTCAAATACACTTGATATAATCCTAAATAAGCAGGTTGTACATACGGAGCTAGCTTCAGCACTTTACGGTAATATTTAATGGCTTCAGCATCTTGTTGATTACTTTGTGCAATATAGGCTTGTTCAAGCCAATTATAAGGATTGGGGTCGTCTAATTTAGCCAATTGAGTACGTAAAGCATTTGCCTTAACCATTCTCTGCTGTCTCTCCAATAGAATGATGTAGTTTGACAGTAGCCTTATGTTGTTGCTTTCATAATGCATTCCCGCGAGATAAAGCTGCTCCGCCGTGGCAAAGTCACCACTTCGTTTGTGCAATACGGCCAATAAATTGAGTGTCTCTGGATTATGCTCATCTGCTTTATATCCAGCCATAGCATATTGGAAGGCTAATTCAATACGATCATCAATTAAGGCTTCAGCAGCTATATTGTTATAATATTTTGCAATGAATTCTGAGTGATCAATGTTTTTACCTCGGTGATCGTTCGAGTCTGGAAAATAGTCAATAACAGTATGGGGACGAACAAGGGTTATTCTGTTTGGTTTAGGAGTGTAATTAGGATCATATAATCGAGTTTGTACATGATTAGAAGACATGATCAAACTGCCCTGTTTATCAAAAATAGGGATGGTATTAACTTCGACAAAATCAAATTCTAAACCTGCAATTTTAGCGAATGCTGCGGTGAGCATCGCCAAACTCATACAATTTCCTTTATTGAGGTACATGGTTGTTTGCGCGTCGTAGGTTTCACCATAATATGTGAAATTACTCAATTTGCTTTGTAAAAAATCCGCCACTGCTTGATCTGGCCTTACGCCATTTTTTAAACGTTGCTTATGATCGGTTAAAAATATTTGCTGTTGTTTTTCCGATAATTGAAAAATGGGTTGATGAGAAAAATCTTTATTACCATACGAGGGGAAAAGTTCATAATTGATATTCACACTAGGTGGTGGAGCTTGCTGATCTTTTAAAGGCCTTGCATTGTGAGAACAAGCTTGCAGTTGCAATGAACAAATCAGAAAAAATACAGTTTTAATCAATGACTTCATCTTCTACCTCGGCATAAAACTCCATTCGCTTAACACTCTACATTAACAATTGTTTACGAATAAGCAAGTTATTAACATTTATGAATTGAATACCAGAGTAATTTTAGAGGCTTGCTATTAGAAAGACTTTTTGGTTACAAATAGTTAACTTTTAAACGGCATGTATAACAACTGATTGTTTGGCATAAACGTGACGAAATGATAATACAAAGTCATCTTTTGTTTGTCATGAGAGCAAAAAAATATGCTGACTGGAACTGCTGTTACGGGTATTGCTCCTAAGGGTGATTTTGACAAAACATTAGAAATACAACAGAACATCATTAAAGCTGTAAATGACGAAGATGATAGCGAAGTGGGAAGGATATTAGCCCTGCACTCCGAGTTTGATGTAGACATTTTCGTGGGTGATGAGCCGCTTATCATTTTAGCTGCGAAAAGCAGTAATCTTGATGTATTCATCATGCTCATACAAAAATCAAAGAAACCAGCGGCATGTGACAAGTTTGGAATGAATGTGATCCATCATTTAGTACTAAGTTCTCATAAGCATTGTTGTTATCAGTTTTCTATGGATGCAGCGCTCATTGAAGCGATAAAAAGAGATGTGCCATTCACTCAAGAAAACAATTCTGGTGATATTGCCCTAATTAAGTTATTTGAACGTGATTTCTTTAAATATTGTGAAAATAGTCGGGCGTTAGCATTGGCTAAAATATCAAAGCAAGAATTACGGGCATTAAAAGTAAATGGGATTAATTTAATTAATTATATTGATGAGCATTATTCGAGATTTAGTTTGCAAGGTTTTGAATGCTTAATAAAGGCAGGCTTTAACTTTAGCCAAAAAACGATGTTAGAGATGACGTTACAAGAAAGCTTATACGCACAACTTGGTTTGGTTCAAAACATGTCTGTTCAACAGCAACAACAGTTTTTAATGAACCTCGATGGTACTACATTTTCCCACTTCAATGACTTTAAAAGTTATATCTACGATATTACAAGATTAATCGATAAACACACATTACATCTTGATGAATATGAAGCTGTGAACGTGTTGCCTAGTTATAGCCAAGTGACCAGAGAAAAAGCTAATGATGAAACAAAGGGAGACCGTTTACTAAATAGACGTCGTTCAGTATCAATTACTGAAATGGATCAATTATCACCTACTGAATATCTCCCTCAAACAGAGTATTTACCATACAAAGATGAACCAGAACCAGAGCGTCAGCGAAAATTGGCACAAGATGCTAATCCTTTGACATGGTCGGAACAAATATTCTCACTACCGCCGCCTACTAAATCGAGATGGGTCAGTACTCCAAACTTATCGGAAAGTGGAAATGGAAGTGAAAACGCTTATGGAATGGCTACATTAAAATTGCAATCATTTAAAGGAGCAGCAACCACATTTTTAATGAAGATAAATAATAAATTACATGGTAAAGCTTCAAAGCCGAGCTTGGTATTAGTTGAAAATATGGAGATAGGAGGTATAACCATTTTTTCTGGACATGTGGGTGAGTTTCGGACGAATTACTTACCGCTGTTAGATGCACATAAAAAGGAACAACCTCACAAAAAATTACGATCTGCCAGTGTGGTAAAAAATGTACCGAGGGCACAAAGGCAATATACCCCAGTGACTAAAGCACAAGTAGAACAAAGGGAGGAATTTAAAGAACAAATTGTTCAAAAAATGAAATTGTCGGCAAAGTTCGCACACCGCCGTTCAACAGTATCACCATTAAGGCCTGCTGAAAGTGCTGCATTTCGAGTCGGTAGTTTTGACAGTGATAGTACATTTGAAAGTGTATTCCCGACAGGTAGATCCAGCATTTCATCTGAGCACTCTATAAATCTACCCATGGAAACCTGCGAATCCTCAGCTTGCTTAGCAGTAACAAACACATTTTTAAAATTGTTCGATGCGCAAAAATGTCTCCGAAGAGCCAGTGTTTTTATTCCGACAATCACCACTCCCGAGATGACTCATGAACTCAAAAAGCAACGTGAAACAGCGATTGAAAGCGCAAGAGAGTTAAAAAGTGTGACCGGAAGTTTGACAGGAGTAGGAAGACTAAAGGTCATTGCCGATGAACTTAAGGGTGTTAGAGAGCATGCAATGTCAGGTATTGCTAATGCTACTGATGATTATACCGAATGGCTTCAAAGGTTGGATGTTGAATCACATATGGATTGTGAATCCACAACTGTATTTCACGGGATAGAGCTCGCCGCAAGTGTACTCACTCAAATTGATTCAATAAGACAGTTAAAAGTAAAAAACATTAAAGACATTGTTGAACCAATTTCTGGGCTGGTATCAGGAACAATAGGTGTAGGTGCCGCCAGCACTGAAATGGTGGCGCACTTTTCTGAAGGAAGTATTTCTGAAGCTGTTGGTGATGCATCTGCAAGCTTAGAAATTATTGGAGCACTTAAAGATGGCATGATAAAAATTATCGACTTGATTAAAGCATTGTCCCATTCAGGGAGTTTGACCCAAAGTGAACATTTTGCCCCAACGGATTTTAAAAAAACTCAATACTATTTAGGAGAAGGTCTGTCGTATGCCAAAAAGTTTGCCTCAATAAGTAAAAAGTTTCTAAGTGCGGCAAAAAAAATCATTGATATTGTTGGATCTAATTCAGGCATGATAGGTGAAGCAGTACCTGGTCTAGGGCTAGTGGTTAACCTTATTCATATCGTAGAGCAAATTCAAAAGCTGACAACGAACGTCCCTTTATACATGCAGTTGTCTGAGATGAAATTGAGAGCAAAAGTGTTACTGAATGAAATGGATCAAACCACCAAAATCATTAAAGCCAATGGTAAAACCAATACAGTAGAGTTAAAAGTCTTCCTGGCACTGTCTCCAGAAATTGAAAATGAATTAAATGACGAGATAATTGATCCTGATGCGATTGACGAAGTAAGGCGTTATTCCTTTGTGAGAGAGATGAAATCTGTAAATTTAGATCGTATTAGAAACGAGTGTTTTTCTATTGGACTTCACGTTAGTAAAACATGTGCAAATATTACAGAATTGTCGGTAGTTGCTGAAGAGGTCGCTATTGCGTTAACAGTAACGAATGCTGTCATTGAAATAGGAAAAGAGGCAGTCGAAGGTGGCGTACAAAAAATAAATAATTTAGTCCAGAATGATCATTCGGCTAAACACAAACATGAAGCCTTGTGTGAACACATTGAAATATTGTTTGATCTGACGGCTACGGTATACAACAAAAATATCCACCTTGTCGACAGCGAACTTTTTTCTAGGCAATGTGCTGAAATAGATATTCTATTTAAATCAACAGGTTTGCCATTTAAACGTTTCTTAAAGTTACTTCAATCTGATGAAAGTAAAGCCATTAGGGCTTTATATAGGGCGATGAAAAACCGAAAGTGAATACAGAAGTTTCAACTCGTAATGCCCTTTGTTACAGCATTGCCCTAATCCGCCACATTTTCAGTATTGCTTAAGTAATTTCTTGTCATTCCTGCGAAGGCAGGAAACCAGTGCGTTTGAAAACTTCAAATAAATTTTGTGATGTTTATGCCTCGAAACAAGCTAATAAATTGCAATTAACTTTATAAACTCTTTAGTTTTGGAGTCTTGACTTGAAATCTTGATTGAATTTTTCCTTGGCATTACGAGCATGAAAAAGTGCTTTTTCAAGATTTCTACAAGGCTTTTGTTTACTTTTTGCTTCGGTTAATTCGTGTTGAATTTCTATAATATCTTGGATACATTGATCCTGAGTTTCTTTGTGAGCTTGATATTCATCTAAAGGCAATGTCTGAGGTTTATGCTTTGAACAAAAATGTTTAGAAAAGCAATCTGTGCAGTGTAGCGCTTCAACTCTCCGGCCAAAATTTGGTTGATCGAGCCTCATTAATAAATCGCGTTCCTGCTGTGAACATGCTGAGGCGGTTACTGCTTGAGAAAGAAAATCCAAAGTCGGTGGTACATCACTATCACTATCACTATCACTACTTACATCATAAGTTTTGTTGTAACTTAACTCCCAAGATTGGACTTTTCTAGGAGTAGGATCCTGTAGGTAAGTATCACTTTTGATTATTTTTGTTGATGAAACTGCCATAAGGTTTCTCCGAGTAAACATCGTTTACGCTATCATTAAAAATGATATCTACTCAATAATTAATTATCTTAGATATATGTAAACATTATATAAAAATGTAGTGAGTCTCTATAAGTATTTAGGAAAGTTGCGGAAGAAAGTATACTGGTGAGTTCTGGTCACTCCAGCGCAGGCTGGAAACGAAGTAACGACAGTTTTGTATGTCGGTAGTCTAGTGCCTTTGCTTTTTTCTATAAAAGTCACTGGATACCAGCCTTCGCAGGTATGACAAAGATTGGTACTTTCTAAATAGTTATACCAATTACAGTAATCTCTCACTCAGCAAGAGCTAAAGGGTTTCAGTGCAAGGCACAAGCTCGAAGTACTATATTCCCTATGGTCGTCATATAGAGCTGGCGTTAAACGCACTTCGTGCTTTTGTCGGGATAATTCAAGTGCTTGTAACGCAGTAATGGAACCCTTTAGCCTTGCCCTTCGGTAGCTTGTATGTGCTCACTTTAGTTTATAAAGAATACTTCTCAAAATTGTCTTGACGTAGCAATGTAATAACGGCAGCTATGTATGTCGGTAACAACTATGTCTTCATCAATTTCGATTGCACTTTGAGCACATACATAGCACTGAGTTGAGTATTTGATTACTGTAATTGGTATAATCAGTGTGAAAGAGACTATTTCCCCATGGCAATAATTTGGCCGCTTTTAACGACTTGTTGGCATGGATTGACGCCATAACCATAGGCTAATTCGGCGGGTGTTTTAATGCCCCATAAACAAAAATCAGCTTGCTTGCCTATTTCAATACTGCCAACACTATGCTCAATACCGAGTGCTTTTGCGGCATTAAATGTCATGCCCTTTAGTGCTTCTTCAGGCGTTAACCTAAACAAAGTACAAGCTAAGTTAAGCATTAATAAAGTAGAGCATATCGGTGATGAGCCGGGATTGAAATCACTCGCTACCACCATAGGAACATTATGCTTTCGCAGTAAATCAATCGGTGGTGTTTGAGTTTCACGTAAAAAATAAAATGCGCCGGGTAACAATACGGCGCAAGTGTCGTTTTCACTTAATGCTTTGACTCCTGCTTCATCAATGTACTCTATGTGATCGACAGATTTTGCCCCGAGTTTAGCTGCCATTTTAGAGCCGCCCAGATTGGATAGCTGCTCAGCATGAAGTTTAATGTTCAGCCCAGCTAGCTTAGCAGCAATTAATACCTGTTCGGTTTGCTTTAAATCAAATGCGATGTTTTCGCAAAATACATCAACAGCATCGGCAAGCTCAGCATCTATAATGGCTGGTAGCATGTCATTAACTACATGCTCGACATACTGATTTGCGCCATCAAGTATTGTATTAAATTCTGGTGGAATCGCATGAGCGCCTAAAAAAGTGGTCTGTACATCAATATGATGATGTTTACCAAGCTCACGCGCGACTCGCAATAGTTTGAGTTCAGTGTCTAGATTAAGTCCGTAGCCTGATTTTATTTCAACTGTGGTGACACCTTCACGTGCGAGGGCGTTTAAACGTTGCCGGCCGAGTTCAAATAACTCCGCTTCATCCGCATGACGGCAGGCCTTTACCGTCGAGATAATTCCTCCACCCTGACGTGCAATGTCTTCATAACTGGCACCGTTTAATCGTTGTTCAAATTCATTTGCTCGGTTGCCAGCAAAAACCAGATGAGTGTGCGCATCAATTAAACCGGGCGTTATCCAATGATCGTGACCTTTATATATCGGTGTTGAAAGCGCATCAAAGCAGGGTAAATTTATACGCTCACCTACCCAAGCTATTTTGCCATCCTTAACAGCAATCGCACCATTTTCAATCGCGCCGTAGGAGTTTGTACGCTGAGGATCCATAGTGGCAATGTTGACGTCTATCCAAAGTTGATCCCACTGTTGCATGATGATACTCCCAAAATGATGAAATTTTGACTTGTATTATGTTGTATATACAAGCTAATCTTTTAGCCATAACATATCATAACGGAGTTTGCGTGATCCGAGCCAAGTTTGCCACTATTAAACAACACATCATCGAGCGAATTGAATCAGGCGTCTGGGGAGAGCAAACAAAATTGCCTTCTGAGAATCAGCTCGCAGATGAATTTGGTTGCAGTCGAATGACAGCAAGGCGTGCTGTTACTGAGTTGTGTGATATAGGAGTATTAGAGCGCAGCCAAGGCATTGGTACCTTTGTTTCGGGGTTAACCGCTCAGTCATCCGTGCTGACTATCCGTAATATTTCCGATGAAATTAAATCACGTGGTCATGGCTACAGTGTGCTGCAATTAGCGTTAACGACTCAAGTAGCAGATAAAGAAATTTCAATCGCATTGGATGTTGAAGTTGGTGCAACGGTTTTTTACTCAGAACTTCTGCATTATGAACAAGACGAGCCGCTGCAGCTTGAATGTCGCTATGTGAATCCTAAATTAGTGCCGAACTACTTACAGCAAGATTTTAGTCAATGCACGCCACACGAATATTTATCCCAAGTCGCCCCCTTAACCGAAGCTCACCATAAAATTCAAGCCATGTTGCCCAGTTTGGATCAAGTACACCAGCTAGAGCTACGGACAATGGAGGCCTGTTTGTTGATCTCAAGACGAACATGGTCGAGGCAAGGTGTTGTGAGTTTCGCAAAATTGATCCACCCAGGAAGCCGCTTTCATTTAGGTGGCCATTTAACCTTTTAAATAGAACAAATAAACAATAATAACGAAAATATCGAGGATCCTATGGAAAAAAGATTTGATTCAAATCGCAAAATAATGGCACCTCACGGCAGTCAATTAAGCTGCAAAAGCTGGTTAACCGAAGCGCCAATGCGGATGTTGATGAATAATTTACATCCCGATGTGGCGGAACGACCTGAAGAGCTAGTGGTATATGGTGGCATTGGTCGTGCAGCGCGTGACTGGGAGTGTTACGACAAAATTATTGAAACTTTGCAGCGTCTTGAAGATGACGAAACCTTGTTGGTGCAGTCAGGCAAGCCTGTTGGTGTGTTCCAAACCCATGAAAATGCGCCACGGGTATTAATCGCCAACTCTAATATAGTGCCGCACTGGGCAAATTGGGAGCACTTTAATGAACTCGATAAAAAAGGTTTGGCAATGTATGGCCAAATGACAGCAGGTTCATGGATTTACATCGGTACTCAGGGCATTGTACAAGGTACTTATGAAACCTTCGTTTCCGTAGCGAAAAAGCATTTTGATGGTGAAGCGAAAAATCGTTGGATATTAACTGGCGGCTTAGGTGGTATGGGCGGCGCTCAACCTCTGGCAGGAACAATGGCAGGTTTTTCGGTATTGGCTTGTGAAGTGGATGAAACTCGAATCGATTTTCGACTTCGTACAGGATATGTCGACAAGAAAGCAACGTCACTTGATGAAGCACTTGAAATGCTTGAGCAAGCTAAGGCGGTGGGGAAAGCTGTCTCTGTCGGTTTGTTGGGTAATGCGGCTGATATTTTTGAAGCGCTGGTTGAGCGTAATATCACTCCTGATGTGGTGACGGATCAAACCTCCGCCCACGATCCGCTAAACGGCTATTTGCCACAAGGATGGAGTTTAGAGCAAGCGGCTTCGGTACGTAAGACCAATGAAGCCTTGGTGATCCAAGTTGCGAAAGAATCGATGGGCTCTCAAGTACGGGCGATGTTGAAGTTGCAAGAGCGCGGTGCGGCAACGTTAGATTATGGTAATAACATTCGACAAATGGCTTATGAAGTGGGGGTTGGGCGCGCCTTTGATTTCCCTGGATTTGTTCCCGCTTACATTCGTCCGCTGTTCTGTGAAGGCATAGGGCCATTCCGGTGGGTGGCACTTTCTGGCGATCCTGAAGACATTTATAAAACAGACGCTAAAGTCAAAGAGCTTATTCCTGATAATTCTCATTTACATAACTGGTTAGACATGGCGAGGGAGCGTATTGCCTTCCAAGGCTTGCCTGCTCGTATTTGCTGGGTGGGGTTAAAAGACAGAGCACGTCTTGCATTAGCGTTTAATGAAATGGTCAAAAATGGCGAATTGTCAGCGCCTGTCGTTATTGGCCGAGATCACTTAGATTCAGGTTCAGTGGCCAGCCCAAACCGTGAGACTGAATCAATGAAAGATGGCTCGGATGCAGTGTCTGACTGGCCGTTACTTAATGCCATGCTCAATACAGCAAGTGGTGCAACTTGGGTGTCGCTTCATCACGGTGGTGGTGTAGGCATGGGCTTTAGTCAACATTCCGGTGTCGTGATTGTGTGTGATGGCAGTGATGCCGCCGCTAAACGAGTTGGCCGAGTATTGTGGAACGATCCCGCAACAGGTGTGATGCGTCATGCTGATGCTGGTTACGACATTGCTAAAAACTGCGCTAAAGAGCAAGGCCTAGATCTGCCGATGCTTAATGAAGTAAATAAAGAAAAGGAAGCCTGATTGATGGACTCATTCGTATTACAACCAGGAAAGTTAACCTTAGCGCAGTTACGTCACGTTAGCCGTAACCCAATTAACTTGAGTTTAGATAAAGAAGCGGTTTCTGGCATTCATCGTAGTGCAGAAATGGTGCAACAAGTGCTGGATGAAGGTCGTACAGTTTACGGGATTAATACAGGTTTTGGTTTGTTGGCTAACACCAAAATTGCTGCGGAAGATCTGCAATTGCTGCAAAGATCAATCGTGTTGTCCCATGCTGCTGGTACCGGTCGGTTTATGGCTGATGATACGGTTCGTTTGATGATGATACTAAAAATAAACTCGCTCAGTCGAGGTTACTCAGGCATTCGTATGGCAGTGATCGATTTCATTATCGAGATGATTAATGCCGAGGTTTATCCATGTATACCGGAAAAAGGCTCCGTGGGCGCGTCTGGTGATTTAGCGCCACTCGCCCATATGTGTTTGCCTATTATTGGCGAAGGTGAAGTGCGTTACCAAGGTGCAGTAATGCCATCAGCTGATGCATTAAAACGAATTGGCTTAGCCCCAATAGAACTCGCCGCTAAGGAAGGGTTGGCTTTGCTTAATGGTACCCAAGCTTCAACCGCATTAGCGTTAGAGGGCTTATTTTATTCTGAAGACTTATATCATAGCGCGTCAGTCATTGGGGCGATGAGTGTCGAAGCCGCTATGGGCAGTCGCAGTCCATTTGATGCTCGAATTCATGAAGTGCGGGGTCAGAAAGGACAAATGGCATCGGCACAGTTATTTAGGAAGTTATTGGGTGAAACCTCTGAAATAAGTCAAAGCCACAAGGATTGTGATAAAGTACAAGATCCTTATTCATTGCGTTGTCAGCCACAAGTGCTTGGTGCATGTCTGACGCAAATTTCCAACGCAGCTGAAGTGTTAGAGATTGAGGCCAACGGTGTAACGGATAATCCCTTGGTGTTCCACGACAACGGTGACATTATCTCGGGTGGTAATTTCCACGCTGAGCCTGTTGCTATGGTGGCTGATAACTTAGCCATTGCTATTGCAGAAATCGGTGCATTGTCCGAACGACGCATTGCGCTGTTGATCGATTCGAGCTTGTCAAAACTGCCGCCGTTTTTAGTGGATAACGGTGGGGTCAATTCAGGCTTTATGATTGCTCAAGTCACCGCCGCCGCATTAGCATCTGAAAACAAAACGTTTGCGCATCCAGCATCGGTAGACAGTCTGCCAACCTCAGCAAACCAAGAAGATCATGTTTCTATGGCCACATTTGCTGCCAGACGTTTACGTGACATGTCTGAAAATACCCGTGGTATTTTAGCGGTGGAATGGCTAGCTGCCGCACAGGGATTAGATTTTAGATCGCCTTTACAGCCAAGCCAATCAGTGGCCGATGCAAAAGCGTTGTTAAGATCCGAAGTCCCACATTACGATAGAGATCGCTATTTCGGGCCTGACATTGAAAAAGCCACTCAGCTGCTCAATGCGGAGTGCTTTAAGGAAATTGTGGCAAGTTAACAAGTAGATGTCATTGAAAATAAAAAACCATCAAGCTTTTGCTTGATGGTTTTGTTAATCGCTTCCCTACAAGCTCAGTGAACTTTGTTTCAGGATAGACGTCGAAACAATGATTTAGAATAGGATTACAGTAATTAAACCTAGTTAAACCTAAATAAATCGGTTGGGAGCGTTCATATACGCAGAAAAAATTACTGATATTTAGGTTAAATGCTCAACTCAGAGCTATGTATGGCGGCCGTTAGGGTATATAGTACTTTGAGCTTGTGCCTTACACTGAAAGCCTTTAGCTCTTGCTGAGTGAGAGATTAATTACTGTAATTATTATAAGTTTTTCCAAGGTTTTCAATAAGGATATGATGAAAATGACAAATAAAACAATGATTGTCCTGAGTGCGTTTATTACACTGATAGCGACTTCGAATGTATCTTCTCATGCACTTGAATATCCTCATATTGAAACCGTAGGTACGAGTAGTATCGAAGTGAAGCCAGACATGGCAGAAATTTCAGTGTCGGTTAATATGACAGGTCAAACAGCGAAACAGGCAAAAGCAGATTCTGATAAAGCCGTTTCAACACTCATCAAAAAATTGATGCAGGCAAACATTGCTGAAGACGACATTGATAGTGCAAACTTGCAACTACATCCGCAATATCGTTACCAACCAGAAAAAGAACCGATATTAATGGGCTATCAGGCTAGTCGGAATGTCACTATTAAGGTAAGAAACTTAACCGAGCTCAATATTATCATTGATAAAACGGTCTCATCGGGCGTAAACCAAGTAAATCACATTAGTTTTAAAAGTAGTAGGCAAGAGCAGTTTGTTGAGCAAGCTAGACAAGCGGCCATCACCAATGCAAAAAACAAAGCTCAATCTTTAGCAAAAGGTTTCGGACAGCAAATTGATCGCGTCTGGGAAGTTAAATACTTCAATTCAAGTGCGCCTCGCCCTTTGCTTCGTAAGGCTGCGTTCATGGGAAACATCAGCGAAGCAGATAAAAGCTATCAAAATACTAAAATTACCATCCAAGATAGAGTTGAAGTGGTGTTTACCTTAAAATAGCGCGCTTTAACCTAATGCCAATTACAGTAATTAAATGCTCAACTCAGAGCTATGTATGTGCTCAAAGTGCAATCGAAATTGATGAAGGCATAGTTGTTACCGACATACAAAGCTGTCGTTATTACGTTGCTACGTCAAGACAATTTTTAGAAGTAATTTGAGCACATACAAGCTCCCGAAGGGCAAGTCTAAAGGGTTCCATTACTGCGTTCAAGAACTTGAATTATCCCGACAAAAGCACGAAGTGCGTTGAACGCCAGCTTTGTATGGCGGCCGTTAGGGTATATAGTACCTCGAGCTTGTGCCTTGTACAGAAACCCTTTAGCTCTTGCTGAGTGGGAAGTTAATTACTGTAATTGGTATTAATATCAGCCATTTTTTCTACGCTTGAGAACGCAGTCAACAGATGTTTCTAGGTTTAATCACGAATGATTCGCTGTGAAGGTAGCAATATTTTGAGCATGAAAAAATACAAATGGGTGCTGTTTGATGCCGATGATACATTATTTGATTTTGATGCATTTGCAGGGCTCACAGTGCTGTTCTCGCAATACCAATATGTATTTACCAAGCAAGACTATCAAGCCTATCAGGCACTGAACAAATCGTTATGGCTTAAATATCAAGACAATTTAATTGATGCGCAAACCCTACAAATTGAACGTTTTAAACCGTGGGAGGCTCAATTTGGTGTGAGTGCAGCTAAATTCAATGCAGGTTTTCTACTCGCTATGGCTGAAGTCTGTCGTCCACTATCAGGAGCCATTGAGCTACTTCAATATTTGAAAAATAACGGTACTAAAGTGGGTATTGTGACGAATGGCTTCACAGCTTTACAACAACTTCGGTTAGATAAAACGGGCATAAATGAATTTGTTGATCTTTTAGTTATTTCTGAACAAGTTGGTTTTGCAAAACCTGATCGCCGAGTATTTGAATATACTATAGATAAAATGGATGACGCGGCATTTACCTCGGTATTAATGGTTGGGGATAACCTTAATACCGATGTACAAGGCGGGTTTAATGCAGGTATTGATACCTGTTGGTACAACGCAAAATGTGAAACTAATACGACAAACCTCATTCCAACAATTGAGGTGAAGTCACATCAACAGTTGTTAGCGCTACTAAGTACCAGTCGATAAGTTCTTTGATAGTTATTGTGTTCAGGTTTAGTGCTATACAAGACGCAATGTAGGGCGCATAGCCGTAACTATGTAACCAAAGTTGCAACACCGTAGAGTGCTGAAACTGGGCACTAAAAAATCTGCGTTCAACCGATTTATTTAGGATTAATAATGGGTAAAAAAAACCTAACAAAAATGTTAGGTTTTTTACAGTACGCAGAAGCGTACTGAGTAGCATTGTACTATAGCAAATTATGCTTCAGCAATAACCGATACTTTTACAGTCGTTTTTACTTCAGTGTGAAGTTGAACTTCAACATCAAAGTCACCAGTGTGGCGCAATGCACCGTGTGGCATACGAACTTCTGCTTTAGCTAATTCAACACCAGCAGCGGTTACAGCGTCAGCAATATCGCGAGTACCGATAGAACCGAATAGCTTGCCTTCATCACCCGCTTTAGAAGCCAGTACAACTGATTCTAGTGCAGATAGCTTTTCAGCACGTGCAGTAGCAGCAGCCAAACCTTCAGCTAATTTAGCTTCTAGTTCTTGACGACGCTCTTGGAAGAATTTTTCGTTTTCTTCGTTAGCAACAACCGCTTTACCTTGTGGCAAAAGGAAGTTACGCGCATAGCCAGACTTTACTGAAACCTTGTCACCTAGGTTTCCTAGGTTAGCGATTTTATCAAGTAAAATAACAAACATTATCTAATCCTCTATATTCGATTGCGATTACTGATGTAAATCAGTATATGGCAGTAGAGAAAGATAACGCGCACGCTTGATAGCGCGAGCTAGTTGACGTTGATATTTAGCACTAGTACCAGTGATACGGCTAGGAACAATCTTGCCGCTTTCAGTGATGTAGTTTTTAAGTGTAAAAATATCTTTGTAATCAATTTCTGCAACACCTTCAGAGGTGAAACGGCAGAACTTACGACGGCGGAAATAACGTGCCATTTTGACAGTCTCCTAAGTTTTCAATTCGACATTGTCGGCATGAATCACAGTGCGATTGACTCCATTGCGACCAGTTTGTAACGCAATAAATCCTTCAACATGGATCTCGGTACCGACTTTTAAATTCTTCGCTATTGATGTAAATCGTTCGCCGGATAACACTACTTGTATCTGCACATATACGTTACGGAGCAAGTCGGCTTCATAGCGCTGCGATTGATGTTCCAACATGATTTTCCAATGAGGAATACCAGCAGGACTTTGCAAATTCGATACTCGTTTAATGATTCCTGATAAAGTTAGTTGATTTACATTCACAAAGAGTTTTACTCAGCTTCTGCAGCAGGCTCTGCAGCAGGCGTTTCTGCTACTGGTGCTTCAGGTGCTGGTGCTGCTGGCGCGCTTTCAGCCGCTGGCTTATCAAAAGAACGACGTGAATCACGTTCGTCTTTAGCTTTTGCCATTGGAGAAGCTTCAGTAACCGCACTCTTAGTACGCATTACCATGTTACGCAGAACAGCGTCGTTGAAACGGAAAGCTGTTTCTAATTCTTCAATTGATTCTGCTGGTGCTTCTACGTTCATAAGAACATAGTGCGCTTTATGCAGTTCAAGGATAGGGTAAGCCAATTGACGACGGCCCCAATCTTCTAGGCGGTTTACTGTACCGTTTGCATCGGTAATGATACCGGTGTAACGCTCGATCATGCCTGGGACTTGTTCACTCTGGTCAGGGTGAACCATAAATACGATTTCGTAATGACGCATTTATTGCTCCTCACGGTTAATTAGCCTCGTTTTGGGATCAGTCAAACCAAATGGAGGCAAGGAACGAATTTAGACTGAATTAGGCGCGAGATAATACAGAAAACTGACCAATAACTCAAGAAATACTCAGCAGTGTTGTTTGGCTAGTCCAATATTAAGTGATTTTAACGTATAATGGGGCTTTCGATTTATCAATTTTATGTATGATGTTATGAAATCAGCTTGTGGTTTATTTTTTTCTTTCGTGTGTTTTTCAGGCTCGACATTCGCGATTGTGCCTACGCTTTATCAAGATCCTGAACAGCATTTTACTGCTGAAATCGAAGTGGGTTTTCAACTTAATACAGGTAATAATAGTGCGACCAGTTTTAATGGCCGAACAAATTTAGTGTACGACACTAACTCCGCGAAACAAGAAGTGACAGTGAGAGGTTTTTTTGCGTCAGACAGTGAAAGGACAACATCTGAGAAGTATGAGTTGAATTTGCAATCAAACTACAAATTGTCTAGTGGCTATGTGTTTGCACAAAGTGATTACGTGAGAGATCGATACGGTAGTTACACTAAGTTGGCGACGATTTCATCCGGTTATGGTTTTGATGCTATTGATACGAAAAAAGCTAAATTGAGTCTCGAACTCAGCCCAGGTTACCGTTATAACTTGCCCATTGAAACGGACGTCGTGCCTGTGCCGCAAAGCAATACAGATACCATCTTAAGAACAGCAGCGCGATTCTCATACAAGATGCATGAGTACACGAGTTTTACTGCTGATCTGACGGCTGAAAATGGTGCAGAAAATAATACACTCACATTAGACACTAGTTATAAAAATCTCATGTTTAAGGATTGGGCATTTAAAGTGGGCATTAACATTAAGTATACTGACGTAGTGCCAGAGGGTTCAAAGCGAACTGATACTGTCACAACCTTTAATTTGCTCTATACCTTTGAGTAATACCAATTACAGTAATTAAATTCCCAGTTCAGAGCTATGCATGTGTTCAAAGTACAAGTGAAATTGATGAAGACATAGTTATTACCGACATACAAAACTGTCGTTATTACATTGCTACGTTGAGATAGTTTTGCGTAGTAATTTGGACACATACAAGCTCCCGAAGGGCAAGGCTAAAGGACTCCATTACTACGTTACAAGTTTTTGAATTATCCCGACAAAAGCACGAAGTGCGTTGAACGTCAGCTTTGTATGGCGGCCGTTAGGGTATATAGTACTTCAAACTTGCGCCTTGTACTGAAATCCTTTAGCTCTTGCTGAGTGGGAAGTTAATTACTGTAATTGGTAAAAAAATATTTAGGATCATAATTGAGTTAATTGATGCCGTTTGGGAAATGGATTTAATTGATAAGTATTCAGTCAGGGTTGTTAATCCTAAAAACATCAGTTGAACGCTGAGTATATGAGTAACTGTTTGAGTCAATAAGATGACTTTATCATCATGGCTTTCACCCAATGAGTGAAGCGCTCTACGCTCACAAGCTTGCTAAAATGACTTCTATCTGCGTTGTAACTTTTGCAAGTAGAATAACTGCTTGCTGCAAGCTACGCCTTACTATCAGCCATTTTTTCTACGCTTGAGAACGCAGTCAACTGATGTTTCTAGGGAGCGCCACGAAGCGCTTTATTCTGTTGTGGGATTTGTCTCAACGTATACGCAGCCAAGCGATTACATGGCCATAAACCAGAGACAGCAACGTTATTATTTATAATAAGTCCATCAGGTTGAAACGTACCTGACGGGATAATTACCAGTTCATCCCGAAATCTGACGGGCATGCATAATGGGTAACCGCTATGACATGAAGCCCTGTGACAAAGGCCTTGAATAAAGGTTGAGATGCAATGTAGGCCGCAGCATCAAGCGAATTCAGTTAAGCGTCGTAAATCAAAAAAATGAAGATGGGGAGTCTTTCCTAGTTGACGAACCCTGACACAAACAGAGAAGCAACTGGTAAATGCATCTGTTTGATCTTCCGGCGTAATATGAAGTGGCATGTATTGAAGGAAATAAAGTGAACGTGGGAGAGCCTGAGTGTTGGAAGGTAGTGACTTGCACTATCCGAATATAAGGTAAACCGAAATTTCAGATAGGGCGCTCAGGCAGTCGGATGAGCCCATAGTACCGTTAACCGTGAAGACAACATAACTTCACATCAGGGAAGGGGCTCAGTGTTACACCCGTTTTTAACGTAACTTTTGAGGTGAAATTGCCATATGGCTAACACTCCAGTAAATATCAGAATATTACAGCGAAAACTTTACTTACGCTCAAAGCTTAACTCGGAGCTACGATTTTACAGCTTGTACGATAAACTCAGTCGCCTAGATATACTCGAAGAAGCCTATCGACGATGCAAAGACAATAAAGGCGGAGCAGGAATTGATGGCATCACATTCAGTTATCTAGAGCAGCAAAAGAAAGTCGTTGCGCTGTTAAAAGAAATTCAAACTCAATTACAACAGAAAAACTATCGACCTAGCCCAGTCAAACGAGTAGAAATACTCAAAGACAACGGCAAAACGCGGAAACTTGGGATCCCGATAATCAGTGACAGAATTGTGCAAATGGCGATGACAATAGTGATGCAACCCGTCTACGAACCTCATTTACATGAACACAGTTATGGCTACCGTCCATGTCGAAGCGCCCAGCAAGCGGTAAAAGTCATTGAAATGAGCCTAAAACAAGGCTATCAGCACGTACTCGATGCTGACTTGAGCGCCTATTTCGATACCATCCCGCACGCTAAGTTGATGACAAAAATAGAAAGGCGAATAAGCGACAGCAGCTTTCTGAGTTTACTGAAAAGCTTTATCAAAGCGCCCATCAGCATAGAGACGGTCAACGGGAAATGGCGAATAGAAGCAAGCCGATGTGGCACTCCGCAAGGCGGAGTTATCTCTCCACTACTGGCTAACATCTATCTCAACGATTTCTGTTTGAAAATACACGAAAAAACACCGTGTAAAATCGTTACCTATGCAGATGATTTTGTTGTACTTCATAAGCAAACCTACACACAAGAGCAACTGGACTGGATAACACAGCAATTAAGTGATGAAGGTCTGAAGCTAAATCAAAGTAAAACCCACTGTGTGGATATGGGAAAGCTGATGAATGAGTTTGATTTCCTCGGTTTTAACTTTCAACGGATCACAGGCCTCATCAAAGGCACCAGTTACATCAAGATACAGGCGTCTAAGAAGAGCCAAACAAAGCTGAAAAATAAAATCAGAGACATAGTGAAACACCGAACCTCAAATACACTTGGCGTACTGATAAATAAGGTTAATCAAGTTCTGAGGGGATGGAAACACTATTTTGGTGGGATAGGTTATCCCAGAGGTGTATTTTTCAGAATAAATGGATTTGTAGTAAACCGGTTCTATCGCTGGCATCGTCGCTTAAGTCAACGTCGAAGCAAGTATCTATCACGAGGTGCTTACGAAAAATTACGCCAAGCTGGTCTTGAGTATTTACCCACGACAAGATGATAAGCAAAGTGAAGGGGCTGAGAGAAGTGTAACAACAGAGCCGTGTGAGGGAAAACCTCATGCACGGAATCGAAGAGGGGCTGCTGGATAAGCGATAGCGAAGCCAGTAGCCTACTCTACTTAATCTATAAAAGCATTTAAATTAAACATTTGAGTTGCTCAATATTAGAAATGCAAACCTGTGGTAATGGAGCACTTAAAGGTGATGTTTGAGTGTGGCCATAGCTTGGGTTTAACCAAACGGCTTGGCTGCCGAAATTTCTTGCACCTACTACATCCGCTGAAAAACTGTCTCCAACATGTAAAATATCGGCGGGTTCAACATTAAGTCGTTCACAAGCCAGTTGAAACAGGTCGGCGGCGGGCTTCATTTTTAAACCATTTCCTGCATGTAAAATAAATTCGAAATAGGGTGCTATGCCGATTCTAACAGCATCAACATTGCCATTTGAAATCCCAATAAGGGTGTACTTTTGCTTTAGATAAGTGAGTAAATTAATACTGGAATCTGGAACGGTGAAATTACTGCGATGATAAAGAAAGTGCTCGAGGCTGGATTGCGCGCCATTTTGGGCATCTTTTTGACTGAGGCCAAGTGCTAACAGCAAGTGCGTCGCTGTCGCTTCACGGATTTTCCAAGTGTCGTGGCTTAAATCCGGTTGATTATGAATGAGCATTTTTTTAGTCGCTAGCCAATGTTCGCTGTGCCATTGATGAGATGCTGGGAAGTGTTGTTGTAAAAAACGTAAAAATTCAGCTTCAGCTTTAGTGATATAGGGAAAATTATTATAAAGCGTATCATCGAGATCAAAACTGATGACTTTGAAAGGGCGTAAGCCTAAAAATACTTGTGGCGACTGGAGAAGCATTATTTTTCCTTGGTGCGTTTCGCTCTTGGGTGAGCGCCGTCATAGACTTTGGCTAAATGCTGAAAATCAAGGCTGGTATAGACTTGAGTAGTCGAAAGGTTAGCGTGTCCGAGTAATTCTTGTACGGCACGTAAATCGGCACTAGATTCTAACATATGAGTTGCAAATGAATGCCTGAGTTTGTGAGGGTGAACTTTAGCCGAGACCCCTTGTTGCTGCCCCCATTTATTGATCCTTGCCTGAATACTTCGGTGGGCAAGCCGGCGGCCTTGATGGGTCACAAACAGCGCGTTATCTTCGCAATTAATATTATTTCGTAACCTAAGCCAATGGCTAATGGCTTCTCGTGCCATTTTGCCTACGGGTACAATACGCGTTTTATTGCCTTTACCCAACACTCGCACTTGGGTTAAATCATCATCAAAACTGGATTGATCGAGGGCCGAAAGTTCAGCTAAACGTATCCCTGACGAATAGAATAGTTCCATAATGGCTTTATCACGCACGGCAATGGCTGAATCAGTATCGATTTCCATTAAATGATGGATGCTGTCGGCATCTAAATTTTTTGGTAATGGTTTGGCTTGCTTGGGAGCGGTTAATGTAACACTTGGATCATTGATGACGAGCTCTTCACGCTGAAGAAAACGATAAAATTGCTTCATCGCGGATAAAGTTAACGCTATGGAGCGGGCACTAAGTCCCTTTCGATGTAACCGTGAAAGTACCGCTTGAAGTTGCTCAGTGCTGAGTTGCTGCCAAGGTGTAGCATGCTCGAGTAAACGTTGAATGCGACTGAGCTCAAACAAATAGTTTCGGACAGTATGAGGAGAGTAGTGCCGCTCTGATTGCAAATAACGCTGAAATTGTTGGATCAAAGCGACATTCATGGTCTCGATATTACTACTGTTATTATTCATTTTTTGCGTAAAACTGGCTGAGTTTATGATTCAGCAAACCTTGTAATTGTTCTAAAAACAAATTATCCATTTCAGGATGAAAATGTGCAGGATTGTGGGTCGCCACAGCAAATATTACCTTATTGCATTTCGCTTTAGGGGTGATTTTGGTTAAGGCGACTGAACCTACTTGGCTACCAAATAGGCGTTGCGACTCATTCTCGGTCAAACGACCAAGGTAGTGACCTTGGCTCATGCGTTTATTCCACAGTGCCATCAATTCACTATCTATGTCGTGAACTGTGATAAGCCTGATGTTGGAAAAATTAAACTCACGCTTTAACTCTGACTTTAATATCGTTTTCAGGCTGCCGTGATCTTGAGTTTGCATCAATTTGGTGGTGAGTTCGTTGTTAAAACGAAAAATTCGTTCATTGTGGCTGGCGATGCTCATCAATGAGGTAATTTCTTCTTCCAGTTGGCTCACTCGCTGTCTCAGCGCGATTTGCTGCCGCTCGACAATGGAAATAGAACCTCGCTGTTGATGATCTACCCGCAAGCTTAATAGCAATTCAGGGTATTTATTAAAAAAATCTGGATTATCTGCTAAATATTCATAAATTATTTGGTCGTCAAACGCCGCTACTTTATCTGTTTCAGGTGTCACTACTGTGGTCATAATTGTATTTGTCCATCGTATACATGTTGGGCAGGCCCCGTCATCCATAAAGGCTTACTATCACCATCCCAAGCGATTTTTAAACGACCGCCGGGCAAGTCTACTCGTACCATTTTCTTCAATTTATTTTGTCGTTGTCCAACGACGACAGCTGCGCAAGCTCCGCTGCCACAAGCTAATGTTTCTTCAGCCCCGCGCTCATAAACCCTTAGTTTTATGTGCTCAGGGCTAATGATTTGCATAAAGCCGACATTCACGCCTTTAGGGAAGCGTTCATGCTTTGTTAGTATAGCTCCGATCTCTGCGACAGGAGCAGTTTCAATATCATCCACTTCAATGACGCAATGGGGGTTGCCCATTGAAACCACTCCGCAAAGAAAAGTTTGACCATTGGCTTGAAGTAAATAGGTGTTCTCGGTTTTTTTTGCCTTAAATGGAATGCGTTGGGGATCGGTTATGGGAGTCCCCATATTCACAGTGACACTACCATCACGTTCTAATCGTAAGATCATCTTGCCCGTAGAGGTACTGACCCGTATTTTATTTTTTTGCGTTAAACCATGATTGTAAACATATCGTGCAAAGCATCGAGCGCCGTTTCCACATTGCTCGACTTCACTGCCGTCTGCATTATAAATGCGATAATGGAAATCGAGATCAGGATCGTATGGGGCTTCGACGATCAATAATTGATCAAAACCAATACCAAAGTTGCGGTGAGACATACGTCTTATCTGCTCAGCAGAAAAAAATACATTCTGAGTGATGCCGTCAACGATCATAAAGTCGTTGCCAAGGCCGTGCATTTTGGTAAATTGGATCAAAGGTTTTTCCTTTCTCATTAAGCAGGTCATGCTTGCATAACGACTATTTATTCGGGCAACAAGCTTTCGCCTTGCCACAATTGCGCTTGGATTTCTCGCTGACGGATCTGATGCGTTTTATTACCATCGACGAGCACTTCAACGGCTCTTGGGCGACTGTTGTAATTGGATGACATGGTAAATCCATAAGCGCCACAAGATCTGATGGCCAGTAAATCACCCGGTTTTACACACAACTCTCGCTGTTTGGCAAAGAAATCGCCAGTTTCACAAATGGGACCAACAATGTCGTAAACTTGACTGGTGCCTGAGGTTTTCAATACAGGCACAATGTTGTGATAAGCCTGATAAAGCGAAGGGCGAAGTAAATCGTTCATCGCTCCATCGACAATAGCAAAGTGCTTATCTTGGTTGTTTTTAAGGTATAAAACTTCAGTAACAAAAATGCCAGCATTAGCGGCGATAGCACGTCCTGGTTCAAACAATAATGTCAGCGGTCTGTCACCTAGCTTATTCAATACCGCGGCCGCGTATTGCTCAGGGTGAGGTGGCTGTTCACCGTCATAAGGTACACCAAGTCCACCACCGACATCGAGATGACTGATATGAATATCGAGCGACGAAAGTTGATCGATAAGCGCTAATAATCGGTCCATGGCATCTAAAAATGGTTGTAACTCGGTGAGTTGTGAACCAATGTGACAATCAACGCCTTTGGTATTAATGTGTGATAGTGCTTTTGCCAGCTGGTAGGTGGCAACGGCATCTTCCATCGCAATACCAAACTTGTTTTCTTTAAGGCCTGTGGATATGTAAGGGTGTGTTCCCGCACTGACATCAGGATTAATACGCAACGAAACTGGGGCAATAATGTTGAGGCGCTGGGCGACCTGATTCAATTGTTCGAGTTCAGCAATCGATTCAACATTAAAGCAATAAATTCCTAGTTTTAGCGCATACTCCATTTCAGTAATGGTTTTTCCAATACCAGAAAACACCACTTTCTTGGGATCCCCCCCAGCTTCAATCACTCTTGCAAGTTCGCCACCGGACACAATATCAAATCCGCTTCCAAGTCGAGCTAGTACATTGAGAATCGCAATGTTTGAATTGGCTTTAACGGCATAACATATTAAATGCGGATGATCGGCAACGGCATCATTAAACGCATGCCAATGTCTCTCAAGTGTCGCTCTTGAATAAAGATACATTGGTGTACCGAATTGCTTTGCAACAGCGGCTACATCGCAATCTTCGGCAAAGAGTGCGTTATCCTGATAGTTAAAGTGATCCACGATTTACATATCCTTTGTGCTGAGAGTCTCTAGTTATTGTGCTTGTTCTCGGTTGTTGATTGCGTCTTGGCTTGTTTATTCTTATCTTGCTTTGGCTGTGTTGTGGTGCTTTTATTCGTTTCGGCTTCAGCCGTTTTGTATAACGGCCCTTTTTGTCCGCATGCGGTAAGCACAACACTGGCAACAATGGCAACAATGATAATTAAAAGCTGTTTCATTTCGGCATTTTCTATGATTTCCGATATATAGGACTTATAATCGCATTCAATGAGATAAAAGCAAAGGGTAGAAGTAGATGAAAATGACTGATACTGAGTTTCATCATCGAGCGGATGAAATTTTTGAGGCGCTTGAAACCGCAATTGAAGCCGCGATTGATGAACAAGAAGCGGATGTTGATATCGAACGAAGTGGCGGTGTGGTTTACCTTGAGTTTGAAAATCGCTCAAAAATCGTCATCAATACACAAGAACCACTGCATGAGATCTGGCTCGCGACATTGACGGGTGGTTATCATTTTAAATTTGATAATGGGCAGTGGTTTGATAGTAAAAACCAATGTGAATTCAAACAGTTTGTGATCGAGTCTATTGCCAAGCAAGGCGATATCACTATTACACTTTAGGGTCTGTTGATCTTTCAGGATTAAATTTTGTGCTATTTGAGCATTTATCTGTTCAAGGCGTGAGCAGTGATGCTTAGCCATCTAAGTGAGCTGGTCACAACACATAATAGTGAATGCTCAAAAGCATCGAAGACAGCGTAAATTGGTCATTTCTGCTGCGTTATCGTTTTCTTATTTGGAAACGAAGTAACGACAGTTTTGTATGTCGATAATAACCAAACCTCACAAACTCTGCCTTGCATAAAATAACCAATTTATCGCTGCAAAAACAATCACGAAAGATCAACAAACCCTAGAAATCAGTAAGTTGATCGTCGGCTGAAATACCAAACGGTAAGACTTGTAATTGCCCCTTAATGCGCTCGAGTTTAAAAAATTGTGGTAAATTAAAATGGCCTTTGTTGGACGTCAGTTCATCAAAGGCATAGTGCTGGCTGATTGTGCTGACTAGCTGATCCATATCTTGTTCATGCTGAACATAATGGCTGATCTCATTGTTATCATCCAATACAAATACTTCGACATCTTGTCTTTGTTGCCGCAAAAAATACTGAATCGATCCTTGTGTTGAGTAATTAAGTATCACTGGAGGCGCACAAGTTAAAGGATCATTGCATAGTTCTGGTCGTGGGAGCTGGGTAAGCTGATCACAACTAATACGCTGATAAAAAGATTTTGCATCATGTAAATCTTGACAGGCCAGCCCGTTATTATTGATAAATATGCCATAGCGTCTTTGAGCAATATGCACGGGTTGCAATAAGGTGCTGGACTCTTGAACTTGATGGGTCAATCTTAAAGTCTGGCGTACCAGTTTTTCAACTTGTTGCTGTAACTGATTTTGTAACCGTTGAGAACAGCTCATGACTTTAATAGACATATCGCTTGGAGCGCGCTTTAAGCCAGAAGCTATAAATGTCAGTGCATCTAATATGGCTAACTTTCCATTGAAGCTATGGCATTGCCATTCTCCCCAACTGGTGGTGGCCATAATATCAATGCTTCCTAACATATTTTGTTGACGCCGCCCCAAAGAAAAAATATTGACGTTGAGTACATCAATCATCATTTCTTGTCCCTGCCATTGGCAAGTTGGGTCGTTGGATAAGTTCACCATGATTAATAATTGTCGATAATGCCAAGGTTGGGATAAATCGTATTTAGACACTTTATTTCTACAGGGTGAGCCACTAATCGTGTTCAATAGCTGTTTACAATGTTTATCAATCTTACAGTGAGTGAGTTTTCTATCTTCAAGTTGATGCCATTTGGTTTTATTATCGACGGCACCATTGAAGCAAGCCCACATTAAGATGCCTGCTAAGGAGTGTGTTTTGTATATTGGGCTTTGCCCCAACAGGGCTTTGGGTGACAGCGCTTGGCGATACAAATAATATTGACCATCACGGTTGCTGTGAATGATGGTTAATTCTTCCTCGGCTAAATGTTCACTCCATAGTGGGTTTAATTTGCCTATCTGATGTTCATCATGGTGGAAAAAAGTATGCAATTTACGGGTTAATAAGTTTAACTCTCCCATTCGTAAACTGTCATTCAATTGCTGTTTAGAAGCAAAAGCCAATAAGGTTTGGTAACTGGACAGCATCAGTTCTTTGAGTTGATCGTTAAACCATTTAAGCTGACCGCTCCGCCATTGTTCACAATTGTCCAATGTTGAAATTAGGCTGTCTGACCAATTCCAATTACTCACCAATTGTTGCATTTTTTTAACGCGCCAATCGTTATGTTCAGGTAATTGGGTGAGTTTTACACCACATTTTAAGTAAAAACATCGTCTTAGAACCTCAAGACGCTTCGCGTCATCTTGATTAACAAGGTAATCTTCGATGTATTCATATAAGACATAATAAGGGTCATTTTCTAATGAGAAGTTACCTTCTTGTGTGCGTTGCCAAATTTTATCCGTTAACAAAATGGGATTGGGATAGTTTGCTGAATAGGCTTCGAGCAGTAGGACTTTAAGTAAGGCTTTGTGTGGTTTTTCAATACCTTTATATAGGTGCCATAGTGAGGCTCCAAAATACTCACCAGCACTCAACTCCCTCACATCGCCCAAATGAAGTAATTCAGGTAATTCTTTTAAGTGAGGCCACCACGCAATACCACGACCAGCTAAACGGATCTGTGAACGATAAAACTCTTCAAGTAGTAACCAGTGTTGCGCACTGCCACTGTGCTCTTTGCCAATACTCTGGTCTTGGGAAGCGGCAGAGTAGTTATCGTCAGAGAATTGCTGCGGGTGCACTAAATAAAAATTAACTTCGAGTTGGTAATGTTCAAACCATTTGCTTAGCTTAGACAGTTTATTTTTAAGTAAGGATAATTGTTTTGGTGTGGCGTCTGCGCGGTGGATGGCCCAAATATCAATATCGCTATAGCAACTTTGCCCAAAGCTTGCGACACTGCCCATGGCATAAATACCTTCGAAAATATATTGATCAGGAGAAGCTTCATTAGGCAGTTTGAAGTTAAAGATTTCACAGTCTTGCTTATGTTCAGTGGTAAGATTGAACCCATAAATGCCACGGGGAGTGTGCTCGTTCGTGAAGCCGGGGAGATCAATATCGTGGTATTCCAGTAATACAGGGATCAAATTAAATAAGTGTTGCTGCATGGTAGGCAACAGAGAAAGTGCGCGCGTGAGCCTAACTTTATTTAATTTTTCAGCAAAGTGTGAAAAGCGTTTTTGTTCAAGCATCGGGCTTAGTTACCACTTACCGATAGAGTGCTTCATGCTATCAGGTTTAAAAAATACAGCAAGTAAATGAGATTTATATCACGTAAAGTTATGTTTTATGCTTTGGGTCACGTTAGCGCGCTCATTTTTTGGGTAGCTAATTAAGAGTATTCAGAAGCTACCATCTTCGAGTTGTTTTTTCATTATGATGTCTAGGGTCTGTTGACCTTTCAGGATTAAATTTTGTGCTATTTGAGCATTTATCTGTTCAAGGCGTGAGCAGTGATGTTTAGCCATCTAAGTGAGCTGGTCACAACACAGAACAGTGAATGCTCAAAAGCATCGAAAAAAGAGAGAGCGTAAATTGGTCGCTCTTTCTAAATCAAAGGTGCTGCGTTATCGTTTTCTTATTTGGAAACGAAGTAACGACAGTTTTGTATGTCGATAATAACCAAACATCACAAACTCTGCCTTGCATAACATAACCAATTTATCGCTGCAAAAACAATCACGAAAGATCAACAGACCCTAAGTTAAAGGTGTTTCTGGCTATGTAATTAAACTATCAGAACGAGTCTCTCATCCATTTTGTGGACTTCCTTCAAAACGAGTTTCTCCTCCATTTTGTGAACCTCCTTCAGAACGGTTCTCTCCTCCAGCTTGTGGATCACCTTCATCAGCATTCGAAGTATTCTGTGGCGAGTCGGTAGAATCATTTTTGATGAAACTTTGCTGAGTAAGTTTTGGCTGAACAGTCCCTTGCTCTTTATGTTTTTGCATTTCACCGTAGAGCAATGGATCAGCTTGTTCCAGCTTTTTAAGATCCTCAGGCGACATCTCCATGAAACAACTCATTCTTTGTGGGTGTGCGATATCAGATTTATCGTAAGCTACTTTTTCTGTTAAAACTGGCTGAACCTGCAAGGGCGGGGTTTTAAATTTGGTGTACGCATTTTCTATGGCAGCAGTTTGTTTAGTTAGGTCACTTTTATTGATAAAGCCAACCACAGAATGATCAGTAAGAAGCCTGAGCTTGATGCGTCCATCTGTCTGTTTTTTACGGGTTGGAGTGAAACTAACTTTGTACAGATAAGAATAAGTTCCCAGAGAAATTTTCCCTTTGGTCGATTTTACCGAAATGGAAGTTTGTTTATTTGCTGATTGAGTGGTTGCTGTCAGCGTATCGAAATGACTTTGCTCAAAACTTGTTAGTGTGCGGGTCTTAGTGTCGTATGTAAGAGGAGCCGTAAGTAAAGCAGTAGGTGATGCAGTAGCCATATAAATGCCCCCGATTCATGATGCTTAACAAAATTTGCTTAAAAGCTCTGTGTCACTGTAGCAATAGCCATATCTAATACCAATTACAGCAATTAACTTCCCACTCAGCAAGAGCTAAAGGGTTTCAGTACAAGGCGCAAGTTTAAGGTACTATATACCCTAACGGCCGCCATACAAAGCTGGCGTTCAACGCACTTCGTGCTTTTGTCGGGATAATTCAAAAACTTGCAACGCAGTAATGGAATCCTTTAGGCTTGCCCTTCGGGAGCTTGTATGTGTCCAAATTACTACGCAAAATTGTCTTAACGTAGCAATGTAATAACGACAGTTTTGTATGTCGGTAATAACTATGTCTTCATCAATTTCACTTGTACTTTGAACACATACATAGCTCTGAGTTGGGAAGTTAATTACTGTAATTGGTATAAGTGTTTCTATTTCAAGGAGCATACGACCAGAATATTGAATGTGTCATCAAATTTAAGAACATTAGTTAAGATTTACTTGCTATACAACATCACCGAAAATTATAAAGATTGATACAGATCTATCCATTTTCAATATTATCACTCTAAGACTTCAACTCGTAGCAACTTAAGTGAGGCAATGATAGCATTAGGCTTTCGTTGTTTTTGCTGAGATTTAAGCATGTCACACACTCCAATTCGTATTGCTACTCGTAAAAGTCCTCTTGCTATGTGGCAAGCTGAATTTGTAAAAGCTCAATTAGAAAATATTTATCCAGGCATTACCGTCGAACTGCTCCCTATGAGCACGAAAGGGGATGTGATCCTTGATACGCCATTAGCTAAAGTCGGTGGAAAAGGGTTATTTGTAAAAGAACTCGAAGTTGCAATGCTTGAAAACCGAGCCGATATAGCTGTGCATTCGATGAAAGACGTGCCAGTTGATTTTCCTGAAGGATTAGGGCTGCACGTAATTTGTGAACGTGAAGATCCTCGTGATGCTTTTGTTTCGAATGTATACAAAACTATTGACGATTTACCACAAGGCGCGGTTGTCGGAACGTCAAGTTTGCGTAGACAGTGCCAAATCCGGGCCATGCGTCCAGACCTTGTGATTAAAGATTTGCGTGGCAATGTCGGTACGCGCCTTGCGAAATTGGATACGGGTGATTATGACGCGATTATTTTAGCCGCAGCAGGATTGTTGCGTTTAAAACTTGAACAGCGCATCGCCAGCTATATCGAACCAGAAGTGTCATTACCGGCTAATGGTCAAGGCGCAGTAGGGATTGAATGTCGCCTTGATGATGATCGAGTCAAAGCCTTGCTGGCACCGCTTGAGCATAAAGAAACTCGCTACCGAGTATTGGCCGAGCGCGCGATGAATACTCGACTGGAAGGAGGTTGCCAAGTTCCCATTGGAGCCTACGCAGAAATTAAGCAAGATACATTAACCTTACGAGGGTTAGTGGGTAATCCGGATGGCAGTGAAATTATTTCAGATACAGTATCAGGCCATAAAGAACAAGCCATTGAACTGGGTCAGCAATTAGCTGAGCTGTTATTGAAAAAAGGCGCTAAAGTAATATTAGATGTCGTTTACAATAAGGCGTAAATAAGAATGCACATACTGCTGACAAGAGCCAAGGGCAGTAATCAAGTGATGAGCGAAGTACTCACTCAACGGGGAATCGCGCACAGCGTTACTCCCTTGCTTGAAGTACAGAGTTATTGTGTCGATATCGAGCAAAAGCAAGCATTGAATGAAGCCGATATTGTTATTTTCATCAGTGTGAATGCAGTTATCTATGCCGAACATTCAGGGCTTATACCGCTGAATCAAACGGCTCAATGCTTTGCTGTTGGCAGTGCGACGCATCATGAACTCAGAAAATTGGGGATTGATCCGCAAGTGGCTGTCAGTGGCCAGCACCACAGTGAAGGCTTATTAGAGCTTGATGCTCTCAAGTTGGTAAACAATAAAAAAATAACCATAGTGCGTGGTTGTGGCGGTCGCGAATGGCTAGCTGATGTTTTACGAAATCGTGGCGCAAAGGTTGAGTATTGTGAAGTTTATCAACGAAAAATGCCGGATTATACGGGTCAGAAAATATGTCAGGTGTGGCAGGAATCAAAAGTTAGTGCAATTTTGATCACTAGTGGTGAAATATTATCAAATCTTATAAAATTAGTGCCAAAAGAGTCGGTTGCATGGCTTATGTCATGTTTTATTGTGGTGCCCAGTGAACGAGTCGCAGAGTT
Organism: Parashewanella spongiae; assembly: GCF_004358345.1. NCBI lineage: Bacteria > Pseudomonadati > Pseudomonadota > Gammaproteobacteria > Alteromonadales > Shewanellaceae > Parashewanella > Parashewanella spongiae. Next base: position 356,428 of record NZ_CP037952.1, read on the forward strand.
GGCGAAGCGAGCTGGTTTATCCAATGTCATTAATGCCGGTTCAGCGAGCAGCGAAGAAATGTTAGCTGCTGTACTCGATATTACTCATGATTAGGTAAGCTGTTCATGAGTTTCTACCAAGGATCTTTGCATGGAAAATAAGTCTCAAGAAAAAGAGCGATTGAAGCCATCGGCAGCTAAGTCTGAAACTACGGTAACTGAGCCTGCAGAAGCCAAAGAAGCCAGTAAACCGAGTGCCCAGCAAATCGTTCATGGTACTTCAGGCATGGTTAAGTTTTTTATTTTCTTATCTTTCCTTGTAAGTGGTGTGCTTATTACTGGTGGTTATTACGCTTACCTTGAATATCAAAAAAAGGGTGACAGTCTTGCGTTATTAACCCAGCAGCTTAATCAAATCCAGCAACACGTAGACTTACAAAGGACCACGACAGCTGAATTGGATAATAATGCGGAACAATTCAATAAGCAATTGAATAAACTTTCAGCTCAGCAAAAATTAATTCAAGATAGTGTTGCCAGTTTAGCTAAAAGAAACCCTAGTCATTGGATGGCGGCAGAAGCAGAATATTTGGTCGAAATGGCAGGAAGAAAACTCTGGCTAGAACGAGATCTCTCAACAAGTGTGGGATTATTAAAAGCGGCAGATGGTCAAGTAGCCGCTATGCGTGATCCATCACTGTTACCCATTCGCAAAGCATTAGCTCAAGATATTAGCCAAGTTAAATCAATTAAACGTGTCGATATATCTGGGACAGTGTTTGCAATTGATGGCCTGATCGTTCAAATAGAACATTTACCATTAAATCAAGCGAACCAAGCGTCTGAATCAGAAGATGAAATGGTAGAGCTGAGCACTTCAGTCAGTGATTGGCATAACAATCTTGATAAAACATGGCGCGCTTTGACTCAAGATTTTATTAAAATTCGTAAACGAAAAGGGGATGTTGCCCCCTTAATGTCGTTGCAACAAAGTTGGTATCTTACTCAAAATATCAAAAATAAACTTTTACAATCTCAATTAGCCTTATATCGAAACGATGAACTGAACTATCGACAGTCTATGTCGTTAGTACGCCAATGGGTGTTTGAATATTTTGATTTAGAAGCGCAAGAAACGAAGGAAATCCTTAATAGCATTGATAAGCTCCGCAAACTATCGTTACAACAAATCTCTATTAAAAAATTTGCGTCATTACCATTACTAAAGCAATTAACTACCTATGGTGAATTACAGTCAAGTACGGAGAATGATTTATGATCCGGACTTTAGTGTATGCATTAATTATTATATTGGGAGTGTGCATCAGCCCTTGGATAATTGAAAGTAAAGGCTATTTGTACATTGCGATTGGTGAATACGAATTAGAAACGAGTGTCGTGTTCGCTGTTGTTGCCATTGTTATTTTTTATAGTGCATTGCAGGCGGTTGAATGGCTCATCGTGTCTGTACTGAACCTATTTATTAAACAAAGCTGGCTGCCACAGCGCTGGCGGAAAAAGAATGCAAGAAAGCACACGCTTGCAGGGGCACTCGCATTGGCTGAAGAAGATTGGGCCGCCGCCGAGAAGTCTATGCTTCGAGGTGCTGGAAATGGCGAAATACCTACTCTAAACTGGCTTGCAGCCGCGAGGGCGGCTCAACACCAACAACGCATATCACAGCGAGATGAATATTTATCAGAAGTTGAAAAATTGGCGAATACGAAGCAAGCGTTAAGTGTCATTCGTACCCGTTATTTCATGCAACAAGGTGAACTTACTGCAGCCAGAGCGCAATTAGATAGTTTACAACCGACGAAAATAAGCAAAACTTCAGTCGTTCAATTAGCGTTAGATTTATATCGCCAACAACAAGATTGGCAAGCCATTAAGCTGATATTGCCGGCTGTACAAAAAAAGCAGCTACTGACAAATGATAAAATTGCGCAATTGACTATGGAAACAAATCAGGCCTTGCTTAAACAGGCAGCTGAAAAAGGCGCTGCTGAATTAGATAAATCATGGCATTGGCTAAGTCGAGCAGAACGTAAAGAACCACGTAATATTGCCCAATACTGTATGGGGTTGTGTCGCAACCAGAAAAAAGACACGGCATTAAAAATGATAGAAAAATCGATTAAACAAACATCATCAAATGAGTTATACGATGCATTACCGGATATGGTCAATGCCGAAGATAGCAACATCAGAAAATTGTTGAAATCAAAAGCTAAAGTTGAAGCCAGTAATGTTAGTTATCAACAGTGTGTTGCTAAGTTGCATTCTCAAAAACGAGAGCTTGACTTAGCGAAGCAACATTGGCAAACGGCAAATAGTATCAGTCCAAATGCAGAGTCTTGGGTTGCACTGGCGAAGATCCATGAGCAACTGGGAGAGCAAAGTGACACTTTAGCTTGCTATCGGAAAGCAGTTCAATGATATTTCTATAAGTCGTTCTTACGTAGTAAGTTAAAAGTATTATTATAGATTTTGAATCTTTCATTAAATATTTTACTACACAGTACACGTTATTTTTCCTCCAGTGATGGAGCCATTAACCATTGTTGATGGCTTTTATTCCAACTCTTAAATCACAACTTCTCGTAATTCAAAGTGAGCTTTTTCATTATCTTGACAATGATAATCCAATTTTTTGCAATAAAAATAATGAAGTAGTGGTCATTAATAAAAGTGTCAAAAGTTTGACCTAAATTTTGGACATGGTTAGAATAAGCACAGTAAAACCAAATAAATAAAAATACAAAGTAGGCAATGAATTTCTTGCCTGACACGGTTGTTGGGAGCTACTACAAATGAATAAAATAATAACCACTCAAAATGGTGTGATTACGGCTGCCCCAAATGGGCTAAGCATAAAGGTTAATGGGCAACAGCAACCTGTAGTATTAGGACAAGAAATTCAGCAAGGCAGCACATTATTTGTTGCAGAAAATGCTAGCTTTGAATTACGTTTGCAAGATGGCACCACACATAATCAACAAGATTTTACTCAAACCGAACCATCAGCAGATGATGCTTTTGCTGAAATAGAAGCACTGCAACAACTGATTGAATCTGGTGATGATCCGACCGAAGAACTGCCTGAAACAGCAGCTGGTGGACAAATAAGTAACCAAGGTGGCATCGACTTTACATCAGTCAGTCGTACTGGTGTTGAAACGCTTGCATCAACAACCTTTGATACAAACACGGTTAACATTGCGCCACAAAATCAAGCTATACAACCAGCACAAATTTCAGATGTCATTGAGTTCGATACTCAAACTGTTGATGATTCAAACAGTATCTCTGAAGATTCAGTTGCAACTGGAAATGTGCTAGCCAATGACATTTATCTTGATTCATTAATAACGATTGTTACTTATGAAATAAATGGTCAAACAATAGCTGCAGGCGACTCCGTCACACTAGAAGGTGGCGAGTTGATCATCAACGCCGATGGCAGCTACATCTTCACGCCGAACGATCACTGGAATGGCACCACTCCTACTGTTACGTACACCACCAACACTGGCAGCACAGCGTCCCTCAATATCGAAGTGACGCCAGTGGATGATGCGTCAATATTAGAAAACGACACCAATACAGTGGCCGAAGACAATATCGCTAGCGGCAATGTACTGAGCAACGACTCCGACGTAGAAAGCGACCTAAGTGTCACGAGCTATGAAGTCAATGGCAACACAATAGCCGCAGGCGATTCCGTCACACTAGAAGGTGGCGTGTTGATCATCAATGTCGATGGCAGCTACACCTTCACGCCGAACGACCACTGGAATGGTACCACTCCTACTGTCACGTACACCACCAATACTGGCAGCACTGCGACCCTCAATATCGAAGTGACGCCAGTGGATGATGCACCGGTTATCAGCGCCGACAGCGGCAGTGTGACCGAAGGCGAGCAAGCGCCAGTCACAGGCACGCTAACCGGCAGTGATGCGGACAATCCGACCCTGAGTTTTAGTGCACAAACCATTAATAACGACTATGGCCAGTTCACGGTCAACAGCGATGGCAGTTGGAGCTTTACGCTCGCCGACAATGCTACGGTAAATGGGTTAACTGAAGGCGAAGAGCACATAGAAGTGTTTACGGTGACCTTAAGTGATGACAGCACGACGACGGTCACCATCACCATTACAGGTACCGATGATGCACCGGTTATCAGCGCCGACAGCGGCAGTGTGACCGAAGGCGAGCAAGCGCCAGTCACAGGCACGCTAACCGGCAGTGATGCGGACAATCCGACCCTGAGTTTTAGTGCACAAACCATTAATAACGACTATGGCCAGTTCACGGTCAACAGCGATGGCAGTTGGAGCTTTACGCTCGCCGACAATGCTACGGTAAATGGGTTAACTGAAGGCGAAGAGCACATAGAAGTGTTTACGGTGACCTTAAGTGATGACAGCACGACGACGGTCACCATCACCATTACAGGTACCGATGATGCACCGGTTATCAGCGCCGACAGCGGCAGTGTGACCGAAGGCGAGCAAGCGCCAGTCACAGGCACGCTAACCGGCAGTGATGCGGACAATCCGACCCTGAGTTTTAGTGCACAAACCATTAATAACGACTATGGCCAGTTCACGGTCAACAGCGATGGCAGTTGGAGCTTTACGCTCGCCGACAATGCTACGGTAAATGGGTTAACTGAAGGCGAAGAGCACATAGAAGTGTTTACGGTGACCTTAAGTGATGACAGCACGACGACGGTCACCATCACCATTACAGGTACCGATGATGCACCGGTTATCAGCGCCGACAGCGGCAGTGTGACCGAAGGCGAGCAAGCGCCAGTCACAGGCACGCTAACCGGCAGTGATGCGGACAATCCGACCCTGAGTTTTAGTGCACAAACCATTAATAACGACTATGGCCAGTTCACGGTCAACAGCGATGGCAGTTGGAGCTTTACGCTCGCCGACAATGCTACGGTAAATGGGTTAACTGAAGGCGAAGAGCACATAGAAGTGTTTACGGTGACCTTAAGTGATGACAGCACGACGACGGTCACCATCACCATTACAGGTACCGATGATGCACCGGTTATCAGCGCCGACAGCGGCAGTGTGACCGAAGGCGAGCAAGCGCCAGTCACAGGCACGCTAACCGGCAGTGATGCGGACAATCCGACCCTGAGTTTTAGTGCACAAACCATTAATAACGACTATGGCCAGTTCACGGTCAACAGCGATGGCAGTTGGAGCTTTACGCTCGCCGACAATGCTACGGTAAATGGGTTAACTGAAGGCGAAGAGCACATAGAAGTGTTTACGGTGACCTTAAGTGATGACAGCACGACGACGGTCACCATCACCATTACAGGTACCGATGATGCACCGGTTATCAGCGCCGACGGCGGCAGTGTGACCGAAGGCGAGCAAGCGCCAGTCACAGGCACGCTAACCGGCAGTGATGCGGACAATCCGACCCTGAGTTTTAGTGCACAAACCATTAATAACGACTATGGCCAGTTCACGGTCAACAGCGATGGCAGTTGGAGCTTTACGCTCGCCGACAATGCTACGGTAAATGGGTTAACTGAAGGCGAAGAGCACATAGAAGTGTTTACGGTGACCTTAAGTGATGACAGCACGACGACGGTCACCATCACCATTACAGGTACCGATGATGCACCGGTTATCAGCGCCGACAGCGGCAGTGTGACCGAAGGCGAGCAAGCGCCAGTCACAGGCACGCTAACCGGCAGTGATGCGGACAATCCGACCCTGAGTTTTAGTGCACAAACCATTAATAACGACTATGGCCAGTTCACGGTCAACAGCGATGGCAGTTGGAGCTTTACGCTCGCCGACAATGCTACGGTAAATGGGTTAACTGAAGGCGAAGAGCACATAGAAGTGTTTACGGTGACCTTAAGTGATGACAGCACGACGACGGTCACCATCACCATTACAGGTACCGATGATGCACCGGTTATCAGCGCCGACAGCGGCAGTGTGACCGAAGGCGAGCAAGCGCCAGTCACAGGCACGCTAACCGGCAGTGATGCGGACAATCCGACCCTGAGTTTTAGTGCACAAACCATTAATAACGACTATGGCCAGTTCACGGTCAACAGCGATGGCAGTTGGAGCTTTACGCTCGCCGACAATGCTACGGTAAATGGGTTAACTGAAGGCGAAGAGCACATAGAAGTGTTTACGGTGACCTTAAGTGATGACAGCACGACGACGGTCACCATCACCATTACAGGTACCGATGATGCACCGGTTATCAGCGCCGACAGCGGCAGTGTGACCGAAGGCGAGCAAGCGCCAGTCACAGGCACGCTAACCGGCAGTGATGCGGACAATCCGACCCTGAGTTTTAGTGCACAAACCATTAATAACGACTATGGCCAGTTCACGGTCAACAGCGATGGCAGTTGGAGCTTTACGCTCGCCGACAATGCTACGGTAAATGGGTTAACTGAAGGCGAAGAGCACATAGAAGTGTTTACGGTGACCTTAAGTGATGACAGCACGACGACGGTCACCATCACCATTACAGGTACCGATGATGCACCGGTTATCAGCGCCGACAGCGGCAGTGTGACCGAAGGCGAGCAAGCGCCAGTCACAGGCACGCTAACCGGCAGTGATGCGGACAATCCGACCCTGAGTTTTAGTGCACAAACCATTAATAACGACTATGGCCAGTTCACGGTCAACAGCGATGGCAGTTGGAGCTTTACGCTCGCCGACAATGCTACGGTAAATGGGTTAACTGAAGGCGAAGAGCACATAGAAGTGTTTACGGTGACCTTAAGTGATGACAGCACGACGACGGTCACCATCACCATTACAGGTACCGATGATGCACCGGTTATCAGCGCCGACAGCGGCAGTGTGACCGAAGGCGAGCAAGCGCCAGTCACAGGCACGCTAACCGGCAGTGATGCGGACAATCCGACCCTGAGTTTTAGTGCACAAACCATTAATAACGACTATGGCCAGTTCACGGTCAACAGCGATGGCAGTTGGAGCTTTACGCTCGCCGACAATGCTACGGTAAATGGGTTAACTGAAGGCGAAGAGCACATAGAAGTGTTTACGGTGACCTTAAGTGATGACAGCACGACGACGGTCACCATCACCATTACAGGTACCGATGATGCACCGGTTATCAGCGCCGACAGCGGCAGTGTGACCGAAGGCGAGCAAGCGCCAGTCACAGGCACGCTAACCGGCAGTGATGCGGACAATCCGACCCTGAGTTTTAGTGCACAAACCATTAATAACGACTATGGCCAGTTCACGGTCAACAGCGATGGCAGTTGGAGCTTTACGCTCGCCGACAATGCTACGGTAAATGGGTTAACTGAAGGCGAAGAGCACATAGAAGTGTTTACGGTGACCTTAAGTGATGACAGCACGACGACGGTCACCATCACCATTACAGGTACCGATGATGCACCGGTTATCAGCGCCGACAGCGGCAGTGTGACCGAAGGCGAGCAAGCGCCAGTCACAGGCACGCTAACCGGCAGTGATGCGGACAATCCGACCCTGAGTTTTAGTGCACAAACCATTAATAACGACTATGGCCAGTTCACGGTCAACAGCGATGGCAGTTGGAGCTTTACGCTCGCCGACAATGCTACGGTAAATGGGTTAACTGAAGGCGAAGAGCACATAGAAGTGTTTACGGTGACCTTAAGTGATGACAGCACGACGACGGTCACCATCACCATTACAGGTACCGATGATGCACCGGTTATCAGCGCCGACAGCGGCAGTGTGACCGAAGGCGAGCAAGCGCCAGTCACAGGCACGCTAACCGGCAGTGATGCGGACAATCCGACCCTGAGTTTTAGTGCACAAACCATTAATAACGACTATGGCCAGTTCACGGTCAACAGCGATGGCAGTTGGAGCTTTACGCTCGCCGACAATGCTACGGTAAATGGGTTAACTGAAGGCGAAGAGCACATAGAAGTGTTTACGGTGACCTTAAGTGATGACAGCACGACGACGGTCACCATCACCATTACAGGTACCGATGATGCACCGGTTATCAGCGCCGACAGCGGCAGTGTGACCGAAGGCGAGCAAGCGCCAGTCACAGGCACGCTAACCGGCAGTGATGCGGACAATCCGACCCTGAGTTTTAGTGCACAAACCATTAATAACGACTATGGCCAGTTCACGGTCAACAGCGATGGCAGTTGGAGCTTTACGCTCGCCGACAATGCTACGGTAAATGGGTTAACTGAAGGCGAAGAGCACATAGAAGTGTTTACGGTGACCTTAAGTGATGACAGCACGACGACGGTCACCATCACCATTACAGGTACCGATGATGCACCGGTTATCAGCGCCGACAGCGGCAGTGTGACCGAAGGCGAGCAAGCGCCAGTCACAGGCACGCTAACCGGCAGTGATGCGGACAATCCGACCCTGAGTTTTAGTGCACAAACCATTAATAACGACTATGGCCAGTTCACGGTCAACAGCGATGGCAGTTGGAGCTTTACGCTCGCCGACAATGCTACGGTAAATGGGTTAACTGAAGGCGAAGAGCACATAGAAGTGTTTACGGTGACCTTAAGTGATGACAGCACGACGACGGTCACCATCACCATTACAGGTACCGATGATGCACCGGTTATCAGCGCCGACAGCGGCAGTGTGACCGAAGGCGAGCAAGCGCCAGTCACAGGCACGCTAACCGGCAGTGATGCGGACAATCCGACCCTGAGTTTTAGTGCACAAACCATTAATAACGACTATGGCCAGTTCACGGTCAACAGCGATGGCAGTTGGAGCTTTACGCTCGCCGACAATGCTACGGTAAATGGGTTAACTGAAGGCGAAGAGCACATAGAAGTGTTTACGGTGACCTTAAGTGATGACAGCACGACGACGGTCACCATCACCATTACAGGTACCGATGATGCACCGGTTATCAGCGCCGACAGCGGCAGTGTGACCGAAGGCGAGCAAGCGCCAGTCACAGGCACGCTAACCGGCAGTGATGCGGACAATCCGACCCTGAGTTTTAGTGCACAAACCATTAATAACGACTATGGCCAGTTCACGGTCAACAGCGATGGCAGTTGGAGCTTTACGCTCGCCGACAATGCTACGGTAAATGGGTTAACTGAAGGCGAAGAGCACATAGAAGTGTTTACGGTGACCTTAAGTGATGACAGCACGACGACGGTCACCATCACCATTACAGGTACCGATGATGCACCGGTTATCAGCGCCGACAGCGGCAGTGTGACCGAAGGCGAGCAAGCGCCAGTCACAGGCACGCTAACCGGCAGTGATGCGGACAATCCGACCCTGAGTTTTAGTGCACAAACCATTAATAACGACTATGGCCAGTTCACGGTCAACAGCGATGGCAGTTGGAGCTTTACGCTCGCCGACAATGCTACGGTAAATGGGTTAACTGAAGGCGAAGAGCACATAGAAGTGTTTACGGTGACCTTAAGTGATGACAGCACGACGACGGTCACCATCACCATTACAGGTACCGATGATGCACCGGTTATCAGCGCCGACAGCGGCAGTGTGACCGAAGGCGAGCAAGCGCCAGTCACAGGCACGCTAACCGGCAGTGATGCGGACAATCCGACCCTGAGTTTTAGTGCACAAACCATTAATAACGACTATGGCCAGTTCACGGTCAACAGCGATGGCAGTTGGAGCTTTACGCTCGCCGACAATGCTACGGTAAATGGGTTAACTGAAGGCGAAGAGCACATAGAAGTGTTTACGGTGACCTTAAGTGATGACAGCACGACGACGGTCACCATCACCATTACAGGTACCGATGATGCACCGGTTATCAGCGCCGACAGCGGCAGTGTGACCGAAGGCGAGCAAGCGCCAGTCACAGGCACGCTAACCGGCAGTGATGCGGACAATCCGACCCTGAGTTTTAGTGCACAAACCATTAATAACGACTATGGCCAGTTCACGGTCAACAGCGATGGCAGTTGGAGCTTTACGCTCGCCGACAATGCTACGGTAAATGGGTTAACTGAAGGCGAAGAGCACATAGAAGTGTTTACGGTGACCTTAAGTGATGACAGCACGACGACGGTCACCATCACCATTACAGGTACCGATGATGCACCGGTTATCAGCGCCGACAGCGGCAGTGTGACCGAAGGCGAGCAAGCGCCAGTCACAGGCACGCTAACCGGCAGTGATGCGGACAATCCGACCCTGAGTTTTAGTGCACAAACCATTAATAACGACTATGGCCAGTTCACGGTCAACAGCGATGGCAGTTGGAGCTTTACGCTCGCCGACAATGCTACGGTAAATGGGTTAACTGAAGGCGAAGAGCACATAGAAGTGTTTACGGTGACCTTAAGTGATGACAGCACGACGACGGTCACCATCACCATTACAGGTACCGATGATGCACCGGTTATCAGCGCCGACAGCGGCAGTGTGACCGAAGGCGAGCAAGCGCCAGTCACAGGCACGCTAACCGGCAGTGATGCGGACAATCCGACCCTGAGTTTTAGTGCACAAACCATTAATAACGACTATGGCCAGTTCACGGTCAACAGCGATGGCAGTTGGAGCTTTACGCTCGCCGACAATGCTACGGTAAATGGGTTAACTGAAGGCGAAGAGCACATAGAAGTGTTTACGGTGACCTTAAGTGATGACAGCACGACGACGGTCACCATCACCATTACAGGTACCGATGATGCACCGGTTATCAGCGCCGACAGCGGCAGTGTGACCGAAGGCGAGCAAGCGCCAGTCACAGGCACGCTAACCGGCAGTGATGCGGACAATCCGACCCTGAGTTTTAGTGCACAAACCATTAATAACGACTATGGCCAGTTCACGGTCAACAGCGATGGCAGTTGGAGCTTTACGCTCGCCGACAATGCTACGGTAAATGGGTTAACTGAAGGCGAAGAGCACATAGAAGTGTTTACGGTGACCTTAAGTGATGACAGCACGACGACGGTCACCATCACCATTACAGGTACCGATGATGCACCGGTTATCAGCGCCGACAGCGGCAGTGTGACCGAAGGCGAGCAAGCGCCAGTCACAGGCACGCTAACCGGCAGTGATGCGGACAATCCGACCCTGAGTTTTAGTGCACAAACCATTAATAACGACTATGGCCAGTTCACGGTCAACAGCGATGGCAGTTGGAGCTTTACGCTCGCCGACAATGCTACGGTAAATGGGTTAACTGAAGGCGAAGAGCACATAGAAGTGTTTACGGTGACCTTAAGTGATGACAGCACGACGACGGTCACCATCACCATTACAGGTACCGATGATGCACCGGTTATCAGCGCCGACAGCGGCAGTGTGACCGAAGGCGAGCAAGCGCCAGTCACAGGCACGCTAACCGGCAGTGATGCGGACAATCCGACCCTGAGTTTTAGTGCACAAACCATTAATAACGACTATGGCCAGTTCACGGTCAACAGCGATGGCAGTTGGAGCTTTACGCTCGCCGACAATGCTACGGTAAATGGGTTAACTGAAGGCGAAGAGCACATAGAAGTGTTTACGGTGACCTTAAGTGATGACAGCACGACGACGGTCACCATCACCATTACAGGTACCGATGATGCACCGGTTATCAGCGCCGACAGCGGCAGTGTGACCGAAGGCGAGCAAGCGCCAGTCACAGGCACGCTAACCGGCAGTGATGCGGACAATCCGACCCTGAGTTTTAGTGCACAAACCATTAATAACGACTATGGCCAGTTCACGGTCAACAGCGATGGCAGTTGGAGCTTTACGCTCGCCGACAATGCTACGGTAAATGGGTTAACTGAAGGCGAAGAGCACATAGAAGTGTTTACGGTGACCTTAAGTGATGACAGCACGACGACGGTCACCATCACCATTACAGGTACCGATGATGCACCGGTTATCAGCGCCGACAGCGGCAGTGTGACCGAAGGCGAGCAAGCGCCAGTCACAGGCACGCTAACCGGCAGTGATGCGGACAATCCGACCCTGAGTTTTAGTGCACAAACCATTAATAACGACTATGGCCAGTTCACGGTCAACAGCGATGGCAGTTGGAGCTTTACGCTCGCCGACAATGCTACGGTAAATGGGTTAACTGAAGGCGAAGAGCACATAGAAGTGTTTACGGTGACCTTAAGTGATGACAGCACGACGACGGTCACCATCACCATTACAGGTACCGATGATGCACCGGTTATCAGCGCCGACAGCGGCAGTGTGACCGAAGGCGAGCAAGCGCCAGTCACAGGCACGCTAACCGGCAGTGATGCGGACAATCCGACCCTGAGTTTTAGTGCACAAACCATTAATAACGACTATGGCCAGTTCACGGTCAACAGCGATGGCAGTTGGAGCTTTACGCTCGCCGACAATGCTACGGTAAATGGGTTAACTGAAGGCGAAGAGCACATAGAAGTGTTTACGGTGACCTTAAGTGATGACAGCACGACGACGGTCACCATCACCATTACAGGTACCGATGATGCACCGGTTATCAGCGCCGACAGCGGCAGTGTGACCGAAGGCGAGCAAGCGCCAGTCACAGGCACGCTAACCGGCAGTGATGCGGACAATCCGACCCTGAGTTTTAGTGCACAAACCATTAATAACGACTATGGCCAGTTCACGGTCAACAGCGATGGCAGTTGGAGCTTTACGCTCGCCGACAATGCTACGGTAAATGGGTTAACTGAAGGCGAAGAGCACATAGAAGTGTTTACGGTGACCTTAAGTGATGACAGCACGACGACGGTCACCATCACCATTACAGGTACCGATGATGCACCGGTTATCAGCGCCGACAGCGGCAGTGTGACCGAAGGCGAGCAAGCGCCAGTCACAGGCACGCTAACCGGCAGTGATGCGGACAATCCGACCCTGAGTTTTAGTGCACAAACCATTAATAACGACTATGGCCAGTTCACGGTCAACAGCGATGGCAGTTGGAGCTTTACGCTCGCCGACAATGCTACGGTAAATGGGTTAACTGAAGGCGAAGAGCACATAGAAGTGTTTACGGTGACCTTAAGTGATGACAGCACGACGACGGTCACCATCACCATTACAGGTACCGATGATGCACCGGTTATCAGCGCCGACAGCGGCAGTGTGACCGAAGGCGAGCAAGCGCCAGTCACAGGCACGCTAACCGGCAGTGATGCGGACAATCCGACCCTGAGTTTTAGTGCACAAACCATTAATAACGACTATGGCCAGTTCACGGTCAACAGCGATGGCAGTTGGAGCTTTACGCTCGCCGACAATGCTACGGTAAATGGGTTAACTGAAGGCGAAGAGCACATAGAAGTGTTTACGGTGACCTTAAGTGATGACAGCACGACGGTCACCATCACCATTACAGGTACCGATGATGCACCGGTTATCAGCGCCGACAGCGGCAGTGTGACCGAAGGCGAGCAAGCGCCAGTCACAGGCACGCTAACCGGCAGTGATGCGGACAATCCGACCCTGAGTTTTAGTGCACAAACCATTAATAACGACTATGGCCAGTTCACGGTCAACAGCGATGGCAGTTGGAGCTTTACGCTCGCCGACAATGCTACGGTAAATGGGTTAACTGAAGGCGAAGAGCACATAGAAGTGTTTACGGTGACCTTAAGTGATGACAGCACGACGACGGTCACCATCACCATTACAGGTACCGATGATGCACCGGTTATCAGCGCCGACAGCGGCAGTGTGACCGAAGGCGAGCAAGCGCCAGTCACAGGCACGCTAACCGGCAGTGATGCGGACAATCCGACCCTGAGTTTTAGTGCACAAACCATTAATAACGACTATGGCCAGTTCACGGTCAACAGCGATGGCAGTTGGAGCTTTACGCTCGCCGACAATGCTACGGTAAATGGGTTAACTGAAGGCGAAGAGCACATAGAAGTGTTTACGGTGACCTTAAGTGATGACAGCACGACGACGGTCACCATCACCATTACAGGTACCGATGATGCACCGGTTATCAGCGCCGACAGCGGCAGTGTGACCGAAGGCGAGCAAGCGCCAGTCACAGGCACGCTAACCGGCAGTGATGCGGACAATCCGACCCTGAGTTTTAGTGCACAAACCATTAATAACGACTATGGCCAGTTCACGGTCAACAGCGATGGCAGTTGGAGCTTTACGCTCGCCGACAATGCTACGGTAAATGGGTTAACTGAAGGCGAAGAGCACATAGAAGTGTTTACGGTGACCTTAAGTGATGACAGCACGACGACGGTCACCATCACCATTACAGGTACCGATGATGCACCGGTTATCAGCGCCGACAGCGGCAGTGTGACCGAAGGCGAGCAAGCGCCAGTCACAGGCACGCTAACCGGCAGTGATGCGGACAATCCGACCCTGAGTTTTAGTGCACAAACCATTAATAACGACTATGGCCAGTTCACGGTCAACAGCGATGGCAGTTGGAGCTTTACGCTCGCCGACAATGCTACGGTAAATGGGTTAACTGAAGGCGAAGAGCACATAGAAGTGTTTACGGTGACCTTAAGTGATGACAGCACGACGACGGTCACCATCACCATTACAGGTACCGATGATGCACCGGTTATCAGCGCCGACAGCGGCAGTGTGACCGAAGGCGAGCAAGCGCCAGTCACAGGCACGCTAACCGGCAGTGATGCGGACAATCCGACCCTGAGTTTTAGTGCACAAACCATTAATAACGACTATGGCCAGTTCACGGTCAACAGCGATGGCAGTTGGAGCTTTACGCTCGCCGACAATGCTACGGTAAATGGGTTAACTGAAGGCGAAGAGCACATAGAAGTGTTTACGGTGACCTTAAGTGATGACAGCACGACGACGGTCACCATCACCATTACAGGTACCGATGATGCACCGGTTATCAGCGCCGACAGCGGCAGTGTGACCGAAGGCGAGCAAGCGCCAGTCACAGGCACGCTAACCGGCAGTGATGCGGACAATCCGACCCTGAGTTTTAGTGCACAAACCATTAATAACGACTATGGCCAGTTCACGGTCAACAGCGATGGCAGTTGGAGCTTTACGCTCGCCGACAATGCTACGGTAAATGGGTTAACTGAAGGCGAAGAGCACATAGAAGTGTTTACGGTGACCTTAAGTGATGACAGCACGACGACGGTCACCATCACCATTACAGGTACCGATGATGCACCGGTTATCAGCGCCGACAGCGGCAGTGTGACCGAAGGCGAGCAAGCGCCAGTCACAGGCACGCTAACCGGCAGTGATGCGGACAATCCGACCCTGAGTTTTAGTGCACAAACCATTAATAACGACTATGGCCAGTTCACGGTCAACAGCGATGGCAGTTGGAGCTTTACGCTCGCCGACAATGCTACGGTAAATGGGTTAACTGAAGGCGAAGAGCACATAGAAGTGTTTACGGTGACCTTAAGTGATGACAGCACGACGACGGTCACCATCACCATTACAGGTACCGATGATGCACCGGTTATCAGCGCCGACAGCGGCAGTGTGACCGAAGGCGAGCAAGCGCCAGTCACAGGCACGCTAACCGGCAGTGATGCGGACAATCCGACCCTGAGTTTTAGTGCACAAACCATTAATAACGACTATGGCCAGTTCACGGTCAACAGCGATGGCAGTTGGAGCTTTACGCTCGCCGACAATGCTACGGTAAATGGGTTAACTGAAGGCGAAGAGCACATAGAAGTGTTTACGGTGACCTTAAGTGATGACAGCACGACGACGGTCACCATCACCATTACAGGTACCGATGATGCACCGGTTATCAGCGCCGACAGCGGCAGTGTGACCGAAGGCGAGCAAGCGCCAGTCACAGGCACGCTAACCGGCAGTGATGCGGACAATCCGACCCTGAGTTTTAGTGCACAAACCATTAATAACGACTATGGCCAGTTCACGGTCAACAGCGATGGCAGTTGGAGCTTTACGCTCGCCGACAATGCTACGGTAAATGGGTTAACTGAAGGCGAAGAGCACATAGAAGTGTTTACGGTGACCTTAAGTGATGACAGCACGACGACGGTCACCATCACCATCAATGGCACCAACGATGCGCCACATGCCGAAGCTGACACTGTTGAAATGAAAGAGTCAGACATTGCCTACAACACAGCTTATGTTGTCGATAGTCGTGGAAATTTAGCTTTAGTTAACTTAAGCACAGGCGCTCATACTAAAATTGCTGATACTGGGACGATATTTACTGACGTAGCAATATCACAATCAGGTGAGTTATTCGGCATCAACTTTAATAGCCTATACACAATTGATAAACTGAGCGGAGAAGTGACACCTATTAATGAGGAACTTGACGTACGGGCTAATGCGCTGACCTTCTCAGATGATGGTCGACTCTATGCTGCCGCTGGTGATGCGATTTATGAATTAGATCCTACAGATGGCAGCGTTCTACATGCCTATGACAACCTTGGCGTCTTTTCAGCCGGCGACTTAGCCTTTCATAACGGTAAAATGTATTGGACCACATATGATGGCGCACTATATGAAGTCGTAATAAATGAAACAACTGGGAAAGCGACGGTAAATGAAGTCATTAGTGACTTAGGTCTAACCACCGGCAATTATGGCCTAGTCTCTGGACATGATGGCAATCTCTATGTGTTTTCAGGTAACACTATTCTGCTTGTCGATCCTATCAATGGCACATCAGAAGTGGTGGTTATCTATGATGGAATTGGCTCGGTGTTCGGAACCACCATTCCAGCGGCGGTAAATAATGAAGCCACAGGTAATGTACTTGATAATGACACCGACATTGACAATAACCATAACTCACTTACGGTTACAAGGGTTGAATTCAATGGCGTGACGTACAATGTGGGTGATGAAATTAGCGGTACATATGGTTTCTTACAACTCCAGTCGAATGGCGAATTCACCTATCGTTTAGATGAATCACGAGAAGTTACTCAAGATCTTGCAGAAGGAGAACTTGCCTACGATGTGTTTACTTATACCGTTTCAGACGGGAGTGGTGGCAGCGATACGGCGACATTGACAATTAAAATCACAGGTACCGATGCAGATGCAGATACAGGTTCCCCTGCCAGTGAACCGACTCTATCACTTGAGGCTGGCTCACTGTTAGCTTCGTTAAACTTTGAAGGTGTGGTGACCAATAGAAGTATTTCTAACGATCAAAATGTTCAAGTATCCGTTTTGAATGATATGTTTACAGGAAATTGGGGCTCTAACAATCAATATGGAACAGTGGAGATTGGTAAAGCGTCTACTTATTTAAATGAGGATGCTTCTAAAGACCATGGAGATGTGCTTGAGCTTGAAAATCGCGAAGGAGACAACACCTTATTTTTGGATGTCGTCCTAGACGCCAGTAAATTTTATTCACTCAATTTTGAAGCCGCTGCCCGCCAGGATACAACTGCTAGTAATTCAAACTTTACTGTAAAGCTGCAAAAGGTTAATGATGATGGAGAACTGACTGGAGAGGTTATTACTCTGAGGGATATTAACTTTTCTAGTGTAAATAAATGGCTAGAGATTCAAGAATTTTTTAAAGTAGAAGCGTCCGGTAAATACCGTATTACCTTTGAAGGTGATGATGCTGATTCACATGGTGCACTGCTTGATAATATTGAGTTTTCAGAGTCTATCAATGAAGGCATTGAGAATACCGATATTAAACTGAGCAATATTAATGCGGCGCTCAATGACAACGACGGTTCTGAAACAATGATAGTGACGCTTTCAGGTCTGCCTGAAGGTGCAATATTAAAAGGTTTGAATAATGGTGAAAAAGTAGAAGTTAAAGTTGGTCCAAACGGAACTGTGGACGTTTCAGAATGGGATTTGAATTCATTATCAATAAGAGTTGACCATGTTGGTAATTTTGATGTTGTGGTTACTGTGACAAGTGTTGAAAGTGGACAATTTCAAAACTCAGTTTCTAAGACTATTGAGTTAGCGGTATTATACGACACTGAACTGTATCCACCTCTTAGTGCAAATACATACAGCATTATTTCTAATATGAGCGATGGTTCAACAATTGATATCCCAGAAGAATGGTTGATGTATTCCGACACGGTAACTGATAGTGCTCATGTTACTGAAGCTGTAAACGGTGTTGTCTCAGTAGATTTAATTGATAATGGAAGCTTTGCATATTCAATCCATGATGGGCGTACAGAGTCAGATACGGATGTTGCAATCGTATTGTCTAACGAGTTAACCGGTAATGAAAATAATGATGTGATTATTGCGAACCCTGATGGCGGCAACGTCACGATTAAAGGCAAACAAGGTAATGATGTCGTAGTTGGTGGCAATGGCGATGATAATATCAATGGTAATATAGGAGATGACTTGATTATTGGCGGGAGAGGAGATGATTTTTTAAAGGGCGGCGGTCAAAAAACGTTTGATACTTTTGTTTGGCAAGCAGGGGATGCTGACGGTGGTAAAGATCAGATTGAGGATTTCGAATTTGATTTTGATACGTTAGATCTCAGTGATTTGTTGCAAGGCGAAGATCTTAATACGATAGAAAACTTTTTAAGTATTTCTTTTGTTGATGGCTCCACTTTTATTAATATTGATGTCGATGGTCAAGGCGATTATACCGATCAACAAATTGAGTTAATTAATCGAGACCTCTTTAATAAAAAGACGCTCACAGAGGCCCAAGTACTACAAAACCTACTCGGTGAAAATGGTGATGGCCCGTTGATCATAGATACAGAAAATAGCTTTAATTCTGCTAATAGTGCAATTCAAACAAGTGGAAGCTCAGAGGATGAATTGAGAATTACATTATCGGTCGATGGTAACCATATTCCTTAGCATTTAAGCAATATCAATCATTTATTAAGCCTCTTCATAAGAGGCTTTTTTATTGTTCGATTGACTTAAACCATTAGCGCCAATTAACTATGTTAAATTGAGTATTCGCTTCGCCATTACTGTGTTGTAATTTTTCCCCCGTAGCTAAGGATATGACTCATCGTTGTGCCTTGTACTACTTAGCAAATGCGCCCTAAAAAGATAGTTAATCAGTGTGATTGGTATTAAACCCCTCGAAAGAGGGATGTAAAAAATTACGTATTTAATCAGAATGTCAAAAAATTGACGTGTAGAGTTAATCTGATTAGACTCTAATTCTACTTCATATTTGTATAAAATATTTACTTCTCACGGATGAGAGTTTTAGGGGCTAACATGGATCGTTATACCGCACTGCAAGAAGGCACGTTTACCACTGTTTCTGGTCAAGTTTTCGTTAAGATAGGTGATATTGAATACCAAGCTGGCGAGAATGAATACTTACCGCAAGGGGCTAGTATTAGAGTCGCTAATGGCGCTCGCTTTCAAATTCAGTTCAAAGATGGACAAGTTTATTCAAATTCGAACCTTGAAGATAATAATACCCATTTAATCGAACTAAATGCTTTAACAGACATCCAAACTCTTCAAGATATTATTGCCGCGGGTGGTGATCCAACCATTGATTTACCAGAAACAGCAGCAGGTGGAGCACCGGCCAATGAAGGTGGATCAGGATTTACCACTCTCGAACGAGACGGCGCAGAAACAATCGCAACAACTCAATTCGAAACAAATGGAGCCCTAGCAACTGCTCTAGGTGCTACCTCTGAACAGGTCGAGTCTATATTAGATCTTGCCCCCGTGATTTCAGGTGTAGATTTCACTGGAGAATCAACTGAAGCAGGTGTAGACATCAATAATGCGCCTGTAGCAGGCACTCTTTCAGTTAGCGGCCAGATGACTGCTGTTGATGATATAGATGAAAACTTAACATGGAGTGTTGTCGGTGGAAGCAATCCGCATGGTGATTTCAGTATTGATGCTTCTACAGGGGCATGGGTATTTATCATTAACAATGATGCTGAAATTGTTCAATCTTTACAGACTGGGGAAAGCGAACAGCTAATTTACACTGTCCAAGTAACGGACAGTAATGGTGGAATAGACACGCAAGTTGTGACTATTACTGTGGTAGGTACCAACGATGCTCCCACTATTACCAGTGAAATATTTAATGCTAGCGTGACAGAATCAGGTGTGGATGAAAGCAATACCCCAGTTGATGGCGTGTTAAACATAGGCGGTCAATTAATTGCAAGTGATGTAGATAATTTAGGCAGTGATCTGAGTTGGAGCCTTCAATCTCAAAGCCAGCCAGAAGGTACTTTCACGGTAGACGCCACCACGGGTGAGTGGAACTTTGCACTCAATAACCAAGATCCAAGGGTACAAGCACTGCAAGACGGTGAAAGTTTTGATGTGACCTACACAGTACGTGTTAGTGATGGGTTAGGTGGTTTTGATGAACAAGTTGTGACCATCACCATTAACGGCACCAACGATGCGGCCATCGTCAGCAGCGCCAATGTTGAAGTGGATGAAACCAATGCGCCAATAGAGCTAAGCGGCACATTAACCGCCACAGACGTAGATAACCCAGATGACACCTTCATCAGCCAAAGTGTGGTGGGTCAATACGGCACCTTCACCTTAGACGCGAACGGCAACTGGAGCTTCACCGCCAACAGCGCCTTCGATGAGCTCAATGTGGGTGACAACGTCACAGAAACTTTCCCAGTCCAAAGTATCGACGGCACCCCAAGTCAGGTGACCATAACCATCAATGGCACCAACGATGCGGCCATCGTCAGCAGCGCCAATGTCGAAGTAGATGAAACTAATGCGCCAATAGAACTAAGCGGCACATTAACTGCCACAGACGTAGATAACCCAGACGATACCTTCATCAGCCAAAGTGTGGTGGGTCAATACGGCACCTTCACCTTAGACGCGAACGGCAACTGGAGCTTCACCGCCAACAGCGCCTTCGATGAGCTCAATGTGGGTGACAACGTCACAGAAACTTTCCCAGTCCAAAGTATCGACGGCACCCCAAGTCAGGTGACCATCACCATCAACGGCACCAACGATGCGGCCATCGTCAGCAGCGCCAATGTCGAAGTGGATGAAACTAATGCGCCAATAGAACTAAGCGGCACATTAACTGCCACAGACGTAGATAACCCAGACGATACCTTCATCAGCCAAAGTGTGGTGGGTCAATACGGCACCTTCACCTTAGACGCGAACGGCAACTGGAGCTTCACCGCCAACAGCGCCTTCGATGAGCTCAATGTGGGTGACAACGTCACAGAAACTTTCCCAGTCCAAAGTATCGACGGCACCCCAAGTCAGGTGACCATCACCATCAACGGCACCAACGATGCGGCCATCGTCAGCAGCGCCAATGTCGAAGTAGATGAAACTAATGCGCCAATAGAACTAAGCGGCACATTAACTGCCACAGACGTAGATAACCCAGATGACACCTTCATCAGCCAAAGTGTGGTGGGTCAATACGGCACCTTCACCTTAGACGCGAACGGCAACTGGAGCTTCACCGCCAACAGCGCCTTCGATGAGCTCAATGTGGGTGACAACGTCACAGAAACTTTCCCAGTCCAAAGTATCGACGGCACCCCAAGTCAGGTGACCATAACCATCAATGGCACCAACGATGCGGCCATCGTCAGCAGCGCCAATGTCGAAGTAGATGAAACTAATGCGCCAATAGAACTAAGCGGCACATTAACTGCCACAGACGTAGATAACCCAGACGACACCTTCATCAGCCAAAGTGTGGTGGGTCAATACGGCACCTTCACCTTAGATGCGAACGGCAACTGGAGCTTCACCGCCAACAGCGCCTTCGATGAGCTCAATGTGGGTGACAACGTCACAGAAACTTTCCCAGTCCAAAGTATCGACGGCACCCCAAGTCAGGTGACCATAACCATCAATGGCACCAACGATGCGGCCATCGTCAGCAGCGCCAATGTCGAAGTAGATGAAACTAATGCGCCAATAGAGCTAAGCGGCACATTAACCGCCACAGACGTAGATAACCCAGACGACACCTTCATCAGCCAAAGTGTGGTGGGTCAATACGGCACCTTCACCTTAGACGCGAACGGCAACTGGAGCTTCACCGCCAACAGCGCCTTCGATGAGCTCAATGTGGGTGACAACGTCACAGAAACTTTCCCAGTCCAAAGTATCGACGGCACCCCAAGTCAGGTGACCATCACCATCAACGGCACCAACGATGCGGCCATCGTCAGCAGCGCCAATGTCGAAGTAGATGAAACTAATGCGCCAATAGAGCTAAGCGGCACATTAACCGCCACAGACGTAGATAACCCAGACGACACCTTCATCAGCCAAAGTGTGGTGGGTCAATACGGCACCTTCACCTTAGACGCGAACGGCAACTGGAGCTTCACCGCCAACAGCGCCTTCGATGAGCTCAATGTGGGTGACAACGTCACAGAAACTTTCCCAGTCCAAAGTATCGACGGCACCCCAAGTCAGGTGACCATCACCATCAACGGCACCAACGATGCGGCCATCGTCAGCAGCGCCAATGTCGAAGTAGATGAAACTAATGCGCCAATAGAACTAAGCGGCACATTAACTGCCACAGACGTAGATAACCCAGATGACACCTTCATCAGCCAAAGTGTGGTGGGTCAATACGGCACCTTCACCTTAGACGCGAACGGCAACTGGAGCTTCACCGCCAACAGCGCCTTCGATGAGCTCAATGTGGGTGACAACGTCACAGAAACTTTCCCAGTCCAAAGTATCGACGGCACCCCAAGTCAGGTGACCATCACCATCAATGGCACCGACGACATACCAACCTTGGTCGCCGACACAGGCAGTGTGACCGAAGACACTGATGTGACCCAGAGCGGCATGCTGGAAGACAGTGGCACCTTAACTCCAGGCGTTGGCGGAGATGCCGGTGAAGATAAGTTCCTGCCCGGTAATTTCACAGGCCTGTACGGCACGCTGACATTAGATGCCGATGGCAATTGGGTCTACAGCGCCGACAACAGCCAAAGCGTGATCCAACTGCTGGGCGTGGGCGATCATTTGACCGACGTGTTTACGGTGTTTAATGCCGATGGCGTGACCAGCACCACAGTAACCATCACCATCAATGGCACCGATGACGTCCCGACCTTGGTCGCCGACGCCGGCAGTGTGACCGAAGACACTGATGTGACCCAAAGCGGTATGCTTGAAGACAGTGGCACCTTAACCCCAGGCGTTGGCGGAGATGCTGGTGAAGATAAGTTCCTGCCCGGCAATTTCACAGGTCTGTACGGCACGCTGACATTAGATGCCGATGGCAATTGGGTCTACAGCGCCGACAACAGCCAAAGCGTGATCCAACTGCTGGGCGTGGGCGATCATTTGACCGACGTGTTTACGGTGTTTAATGCCGATGGCGTGACCAGCACCACAGTGACCATCACCATCAATGGCACCGATGATGCACCGACCTTGGTCGCCGACACCGGCAGTGTGACCGAAGACACTGACGTGACCCAAAGCGGTATGCTGGAAGACAGTGGCACCTTAACCCCAGGCACTGGCGGAGATGCCGGTGAAGATAAATTCTTGCCCGGCAATTTCACAGGGCTGTACGGCACGCTGACATTAGATGCCGATGGCAATTGGGTCTACAACGCCGACAACAGCCAAAGCGTGATCCAACTACTGGGCGTGGGCGATCATTTGACCGACGTGTTTACGGTGTTTAATGCCGATGGCGTGACCAGCACCACAGTAACCATCACCATCAATGGCACCGATGACGTACCGACCTTGGTCGCCGACGCCGGCAGTGTGACCGAAGACACTGATGTGACCCAAAGCGGTATGCTTGAAGACAGTGGCACCTTAACCCCAGGCGTTGGCGGAGATGCTGGTGAAGATAAGTTCCTGCCCGGCAATTTCACAGGTCTGTACGGCACGCTGACATTAGATGCCGATGGCAATTGGGTCTACAGCGCCGACAACAGCCAAAGCGTGATCCAACTGCTGGGCGTGGGCGATCATTTGACCGACGTGTTTACGGTGTTTAATGCCGATGGCGTGACCAGCACCACAGTAACCATCACCATCAATGGCACCGATGACGTACCGACCTTGGTCGCCGACACCGGCAGTGTGACCGAAGACACTGATGTGACCCAAAGCGGTATGCTTGAAGACAGTGGCACCTTAATCCCTGGCACTGGCGGAGATGCCGGTGAAGATAAGTTCCTGCCCGGCAATTTCACAGGTCTGTACGGCACGCTGACATTAGATGCCGATGGCAATTGGGTCTACAGCGCCGACAACAGCCAAAGCGTGATCCAACTGCTGGGCGTGGGCGATCATTTGACCGACGTGTTTACGGTGTTTAATGCCGATGGCGTGACCAGCACCACAGTAACCATCACCATCAATGGCACCGATGATGCACCGACCTTGGTCGCCGACACCGGCAGTGTGACCGAAGACGTCGATGTGACCCAAAGCGGTATGCTGGAAGACAGTGGCACCTTAACCCCAGGCGTTGGCGGAGATGCTGGTGAAGATAAGTTCCTGCCCGGCAATTTCACAGGTCTGTACGGCACGCTGACATTAGATGCCGATGGCAATTGGGTCTACAGCGCCGACAACAGCCAAAGCGTGATCCAACTACTGGGCGTGGGCGATCATTTGACCGACGTGTTTACGGTGTTTAATGCCGATGGCGTGACCAGCACCACAGTAACCATCACCATCAATGGCACCGATGACGTACCGACCTTGGTCGCCGACGCCGGCAGTGTGACCGAAGACACTGATGTGACCCAAAGCGGTATGCTTGAAGACAGTGGCACCTTAACCCCAGGCGTTGGCGGAGATGCTGGTGAAGATAAGTTCCTGCCCGGCAATTTCACAGGTCTGTACGGCACGCTGACATTAGATGCCGATGGCAATTGGGTCTACAGCGCCGACAACAGCCAAAGCGTGATCCAACTGCTGGGCGTGGGCGATCATTTGACCGACGTATTCACGGTGTTTAATGCCGATGGCGTGACCAGCACCACAGTAACCATCACCATCAATGGCACCGATGACGTACCGACCTTGGTCGCCGACACCGGCAGTGTGACCGAAGACACTGATGTGACCCAAAGCGGTATGCTGAAAGACAGTGGCACCTTAACCCCAGGCGTTGGCGGAGATGCTGGTGAAGATAAGTTCCTGCCCGGCAATTTCACAGGTCTGTACGGCACGCTGACATTAGATGCCGATGGCAATTGGGTCTACAGCGCCGACAACAGCCAAAGCGTGATCCAACTGCTGGGCGTGGGCGATCATTTGACCGACGTGTTTACGGTGTTTAATGCCGATGGCGTGACCAGCACCACAGTAACCATCACCATCAATGGCACCGATGATGCACCGACCTTGGTCGCCGACACCGGCAGTGTGACCGAAGACACTGACGTGACCCAAAGCGGTATGCTGGAAGACAGTGGCACCTTAACCCCAGGCACTGGCGGAGATGCCGGTGAAGATAAATTCTTGCCCGGCAATTTCACAGGGCTGTACGGCACGCTGACATTAGATGCCGATGGCAATTGGGTCTACAACGCCGACAACAGCCAAAGCGTGATCCAACTACTGGGCGTGGGCGATCATTTGACCGACGTGTTTACGGTGTTTAATGCCGATGGCGTGACCAGCACCACAGTAACCATCACCATCAATGGCACCGATGACGTACCGACCTTGGTCGCCGACGCCGGCAGTGTGACCGAAGACACTGATGTGACCCAAAGCGGTATGCTTGAAGACAGTGGCACCTTAACCCCAGGCGTTGGCGGAGATGCTGGTGAAGATAAGTTCCTGCCCGGCAATTTCACAGGTCTGTACGGCACGCTGACATTAGATGCCGATGGCAATTGGGTCTACAGCGCCGACAACAGCCAAAGCGTGATCCAACTGCTGGGCGTGGGCGATCATTTGACCGACGTATTCACGGTGTTTAATGCCGATGGCGTGACCAGCACCACAGTGACCATCACCATCAATGGCACCGATGACGTACCGACCTTGGTCGCCGACACCGGCAGTGTGACCGAAGACACTGATGTGACCCAAAGCGGTATGCTGAAAGACAGTGGCACCTTAACCCCAGGCGTTGGCGGAGATGCTGGTGAAGATAAGTTCCTGCCCGGCAATTTCACAGGTCTGTACGGCACGCTGACATTAGATGCCGATGGCAATTGGGTCTACAGCGCCGACAACAGCCAAAGCGTGATCCAATTGCTGGGCGTGGGCGATCATTTGACCGACGTATTCACGGTGTTTAATGCCGATGGCGTGACCAGCACCACAGTGACCATCACCATCAATGGCACCGATGACGTACCGACCTTGGTCGCCGACACCGGCAGTGTGACCGAAGACGTCGATGTGACCCAAAGCGGTATGCTGGAAGACAGTGGCACCTTAACCCCAGGCGTTGGCGGAGATGCTGGTGAAGATAAGTTCCTGCCCGGCAATTTCACAGGTCTGTACGGCACGCTGACATTAGATGCCGATGGCAATTGGGTCTACAACGCCGACAACAGCCAAAGCGTGATCCAATTGCTGGGCGTGGGCGATCATTTGACCGACGTATTCACGGTGTTTAATGCCGATGGCGTGACCAGCACCACAGTGACCATCACCATCAATGGCACCGATGACGTACCGACCTTGGTCGCCGACACAGGCAGTGTGACCGAAGACACTGATGTGACCCAAAGCGGTATGCTGGAAGACAGTGGCACCTTAATCCCTGGCACTGGCGGAGATGCTGGTGAAGATAAGTTCCTGCCCGGCAATTTCACCGGTCTGTACGGCACGCTGACATTAGATGCCGATGGCAATTGGGTCTACAGCGCCGACAACAGCCAAAGCGTGATCCAACTGCTGGGCGTGGGCGATCATTTGACAGACGTGTTTACGGTGTTTAATGCCGATGGCGTGACCAGCACCACAGTGACCATCACCATCAATGGCACCAACGATGCGCCACATGCCGAAGACGACTGTGTTGAAATGACAGAATCAGACATTGCCTATAATACGGCTTATGTCGTCGATAGTCGTGGAAACTTAGCTTTAGTCAATTTAAGCACGGGCGCTCATACAAAAATTGCTGACACTGGGACGATATTTACTGACGTAGCAATATCAGAATCAGGTGAGTTATTCGGCATCACCTTTGAAGGCCTATATATAATTGATAAGCTGAGCGGAGAAGTGACAACGATTAATGAGCCACTTGACGCACGGGCTAATGCGTTGACCTTCTCAGATGATGGCCGACTCTATGCTGCCGGTGGTGGTACGATTTATGAATTGGATCCTACAGATGGCAGCGTGTTACATACTTATGACAACCTCGGCGTCCTTTCAGACGGCGACTTAGCCTTTCATAACGGTAATATGTATTGGACCACATATGATGGCGCACTATATGAAGTCGTAATAAATGAAACAACTGGGAACGCGACGGCAACTGAAGTCATTAGCGACTTAGGTCTAACTACCGGCAACTATGGCCTAGTCTCTGGACATGATGGCAATCTCTATGTGTTTTCAGGTAACACTGTTCTGCTTGTCGATCCCATCAATGGCACAACCGAAATTGTGTATAACTATGATGGAGCCGGCTCAGCGTTAGGAGCCACCATTCCAGCGGCAGTAGACAATGAAGCCACAGGTAATGTGCTTAATAATGACACCGACATTGACAATAACCATAGCTCACTTACGGTCACAGGCATTGAATTCAATGGCATGCCTTTCACTGTGGGTGATGTCATTAGTGGTACATATGGCTTCTTACAACTCCAGTCTAATGGCGAATTCGTATATCGTTTAGATGAGTCACGTGATGTTACACAAGATCTCGCAGAAGGAGAGCTTGCCTACGATGTGTTTACTTATACCATTTCTGACGGGAGTGGTGGCAGCGATACGGCGACATTAACCATTAAAATCACAGGTACCGATTCAGATTACCCTGCCAATGCTGCAGACGATAACTACACGATGGATGAAGATACGAGTCAGACTTTAGATCTATTGGCTAATGATGCCGCTGCAGATGGTGGATTAAGCATAACTTCCATCGCAGGTGTTGTACTCACAGGCAATGCTCAAACGATTGCTGTGGCTAACGGTATAGTATCGATTGCCTCAGACAGTACGATGAGCTTCATTCCAAACGCTAACTATAATGGTGACGTGACTTTTGATTACACGATAACCGATATAGATGGTGATACGGATAGTGCGACTGTTGTTATACAAGTGATGCCTGTAGTAGATCCGATTGTTATTACTCCGACGAATACTTTAGTGTCAGAAGAAGCATTAGCTGGACTTGGTGTGATTGACGGAATTGAAGACAGCAATGATAGCGTTTCTGACACTGGCTCTATAACAATTCAGAACAACGATGAGTTACCGCTTGTGGTTTCACTCGTTGGACCATTAGGGATTACATCGAATCAACAAGCCGTTCAATGGAATTGGGAGCAAGCAACAGGCGTTTTGACTGGATATATTGGGAGCATCGGGGATAATTCGTATCAATCAATATTAACAATTCAACTGTTTGAGCCAAGCACTTCTGATTCGGATGAATGGACTTACGACGTTACACTCATAGGAACGATTGATCATCCTGATGTCGAGTCTGAAGATATTAAGGATATTCTATTTGGCATTAACGTTAGTGATGATCAAGGAAACAATCTTGCGAACGAAAACTTTACTGTGAATGTTGAAGATGATGCGGTTTATGCAGAAACTGTAATCAATGAATTCAATTTAGTGGTTGATAGTTTTACAGCAAGCGGTGTCGAAGCCAATTGGCTGCCACAAAATGATCATCATCATACTGTGATTTACTTCGATGGTAGCGATTTGCCCAATGAAGGAGGGACAGATAACGACTCTGGTAATGATCAAATCCGTTGGGGAACACCTCATACTTCTTCAGATAACGGCTACCAATCTGGTTATGGCTTTATTGATAACGACATTGGCTTAGGTGGTGAAATAGCAGTGAATCAAGAGATAGTGCTGGGCACTTTTACCCATTACAACTATCCGCAAAATACAGGTACAAGTATTACTTCTGCAACCATGAATATTACTTTTACCTTGACAGATGCTTCAGGTAATCAAACCCCTGTAAGCATGGACATTGATTTTGATCATAATGAAACTCCAAATACTGGTGGAGTTGGTGATGACATCATTACTATAGGTCAAACGACTGTTACCTTTAATTACGAAGGTCAATTTTATACCATTCAAGTGCAAGGGTTTAGGGAAGTTGGAGGTGACGGTGAATCCGTTACAACAATTTATACCCCAGAAAATGATTCAACCAGTTATGAGTTAGTTGTTTTCATTGTTCCAGGCGTTGGATTTGTGCCGCCAATGACGACAGGCACAGTGATTGACTCTAATGTCACAGGTGCCGACCAAGGTTTTGAACTGATCTCCGTATCCAATGAAACAGGCAATGTTGCCATTGTGAATGGCTCGGCACAAATCGTCGGTCTTTACGGTACTTTATTAATCGACTCTAACGGCGGATATACTTATACCTTAAATACCCATGCAACAGATGATTTAGAGGGGCAAACGGATGTATTCAGCTACATGATTGAAGATGCTGACGGTGATAGCACTACGGCAGATTTAATCATTGATCTTAATCTAGTTAATAACGATCAGCTAAATACACTCACAACAATTGAAGATGCAGAAGATATAAGCACCGAACAAGCTAGTGTATTATCAGTGAATGAATTGTTACAGGTTGATTATCAAGCTATGCCAGAATATTATTCAAACAATAATTATTCTAATACGTCTGCTGAATCTGTTAATGAAATAGAGAGTGAGCAACAGCTTGTCTTAACAAATGTCAACAATTTGACGCAATATGTTGGTAGTGACACTGCAGATGCTGGTATCATTAACCATTTGTTTGATATTAATAGTCAAAGTGGTGCGATTGTTGAAACTGAGCAAGGTGGTTTAAACCTTCAAACACCAACACAAACGCTGAATGAGATATATAATCATGACGCGTTTAAAAGTGGTGAGTTGATGCCATAGTCGTTCCATTGCTATTAGACGTAACCGTTTATTTATTCGGTTTAAGAATGTTGTACCGACTTTAAAGCTTATAAAGACGAATAAGTTGGTACAGCATTAAAAGAATAAAAACGATTGTGGGATGAAAATAATAATAAGGAATAACAAAAAAAGTGTCAGCGACCGTGTCTGAAAAAACTGAGCAATGGACGATTTCAGCATCTCAAAGAGTATTTGTTGATCCATTACTTGACAGTTTAGTGCTACTTACAGAACATTTTGGTAATCCATGCTCCAGCGAATCTTTGGCGGCAGGCTTACCACTGCAAAATGCTGCACTCACGCCAGATTTATTTCCACAAGCGGCATCTCGGGCTGGTTTGTCTGCAAAACTTGCTCGGAAAGGGTTAGACAGTGTCTCGCCAATAATGCTGCCTTGTATCTTGCTGTTAAAAGATAAAAAATCTTGCATTTTACGTGAGCTCGATACAGAGAATGATACTGCCATTATCCAACTGCCTGAATCTGGTGGTGAGCAAAAATTAACCATTGAGGCGCTCGAAGCACTTTATGTGGGTTATTTATTTTTGGTTAAACAAAAATATCGTGGAGATAGAGGTTTTGATGTCCATGTACATGAAAATAAAGGTCACTGGCTCTGGCAAACTTTAAAAGATGCATTCCCTATCTACCGTGATGCGCTTATTGCCTCTGTACTGGTTAATTTATTCGCTTTGGTTTCCCCGCTGTTTATCATGAATGTCTATGACAAAGTGGTGCCTAATTTAGCATTTGAATCATTATGGGTATTGGCAATTGGAGCCTTTATCGCTTATGTGTTTGATTTGGTCATGCGCCAATTACGAAGTTACTTGGTGGATATAGCCAGTAAAAAAATTGATATTATCGTGTCCTCCCAATTGTTTGCTAAAGCGATTGGTTTACCATTGGAAAAGCGTTCGCCTAGCATTGGGGGTATGGCTAAGCAGTTAGGCGAGTTTGATCATATTAGAGAATTTCTCGCTTCCGTTACCATATTAGCCTTAGTAGACATACCTTTTGCCGTCTTTTTCTTAACCATTATTTGGCTGGTAGCTGGGGACTTAGCGTTAGTACCGCTTGTAGGTGGCGCATTGATTATTGCGTTCACTTTATATATTCAACCTAAATTAAAACTCGCAATTGAAGAAGGGAATAAATTCGCCAGTTTAAAACACGGTCACTTGATTGAAAGCTTATCAGCATTAGAGTCGATTAAAGCAAGTGGCGCCGAAGGTGTATTGCAAAAAAGCTGGCAACAAATGACTGGGCACAGCGCCACTTGGCAGCTTAAGTCAAAAAAACTTTCGAATTCTGTTTCAAATGTCGCGAACTTTGTAGTGCAACTGACAACGGTTTCAGTGGTTATATTAGGTGTATATCGTGTTGCCGATAATGCGATCTCCATGGGGGGGATCATTGCTGCGGTGATGTTATCGAGCCGAGCTATTTCTCCAATGGCGCAATTGGCAAATCTGATGACGCGCGCCAATTCTACTGTCAGTTCTTTGCGTCAGCTTGATGAAATTATGCAACAAGAGGATGAGTTTGAAAATAAAGGTCACCTCGTTAGTAAACAACGTTTACAAGGTAAAATTGATTTAGATCGAGTGGGTTTTAGTTACCCAAATTCGGAAAAGCCCGTTTTGCAATCGTTAACACTTTCGATAAAGCCCGGCGAGCGAGTAGCAATTATTGGTCGTAATGGCTCAGGTAAAAGTACTTTAGCGAAGTTGCTCTTAGGATTATATCAACCGACTGAAGGAAGCTTACGGTATGATGGCATCGACTCAGATCAAGTACACCCAAGTGATTTACGTCGTAACTTTGGCTACTTGCCTCAAGATGTCACCTTATTTCATGGTTCAATTCGCGATAACATTTTGTTCGGAATAGGCCAAGTTTCTGAGCACCAGCTTATTCGTGCCGTTCAGTTATCCGGTGTGAGCCAATTTACCAATTTAGAATCAGAAGGACTAGATAAACAAGTCGGAGAAGGAGGGTTAACCCTCAGTCGAGGACAACGTCAAACTGTAGCGTTAGCTAGAGCTAGCCTTAACGACCCGCCATTGCTTTTAATGGATGAACCGACAGCTAGCTTAGATGCAAGGGCAGAAAAGCAGTTTGTTCAATCTATGGGGCATGTTAGTAAAGACCGCAGTTTGATTTTAATTACTCACAAAATGCATTTGTTGCAATTGGTTGATCGTATTTTAGTTTTGGATCATGGACATCTCGTTGCTGATGGACCTAAAGAAAGGATTATTGCGCAGCTTAATAGTGGTCAGCTTTCAGGGAGGAATGTTTAATGAGTAAAAAACTCAATACCTCTGATCTGGAAATGGTGGATGACGTCTATGGCGCAATGATGACCGATGCGCCAAGAGCACATAGGCTAATTATTTGGTCATTAGCGAGTATGATGGTGTGTTTTGCTATTTGGTCATATTTTTCAGAACTTGATCAAGTGACTACAGGTGTGGGTAAAGTGATCCCCTCATCACAAGTGCAACTGATCCAAAGCTTAGATGGAGGCGTGCTCCAAGAATTATATGTACATGAAGGCATGCTGGTGACGAAAGGTCAGCCTCTGGTCAGAATTGATGATACTCGATTTCGATCCGATTATGCTCAACAAGAGCAGGAAGTCGTTGGCTTGGAAGCTAATATTATTCGCCTACGAGCTGAACTTAATAGTATTATCGTTGCGGACAGCAGTACAGGTTGGCGCAAACAGGTCAAAATCAATAAACAACTGCTCACTTTCCCCGATGTACTAAAGGCTGCAGAGCCTGAGCTCATTAAACGTCAACAAGAAGAATATAATGGCCGACTAGATAACTTAGACAATCAATTAGAAATTCTAGCGAGACAAATTCAGCAACGTAATCAAGAAGTGCGCGAATTGTCCTCCAAAATTAAAACGCTGAATACCAGCCACCAGTTGGTGATCCGAGAGTTGGACTTAACTAGACCACTGGCAGAAAAGGGAATTGTGCCTGAAGTCGAATTATTGAAACTTGAGCGTAGTGTTAACGATATTCAAGGTGAACTTCAAGGACTCAAGTTATTAAGACCAAAAATCAAAGCCAGTTTCGATGAAGCTATTTTAAAGCGTCGAGAAGCCGTATTTGTTTATGCAGCAGACAATCGTTCGCAACTGAATGAAATGCAAACGCGACTCTCACGTATGACCGAAGCACAAGTGGGCGCTCAAGATAAAGTCAGCCGAGCGATTATCATCTCTCCTGTGACAGGGACAATTAAAACCTTACACATTAATACCTTGGGAGGAGTGGTACAGCCAGGGGTTGATATTGTTGAGATTGTTCCAACAGAAGACAAGCTATTAATAGAAGCTAAAGTCAGCCCTAAAGACATCGCTTTTTTGCATCCAGGTCTTCCTGCAGTGGTTAAAGTTACTGCTTATGACTTTACCCGATATGGTGGTTTAGAAGGCACATTGGAACACATCAGTGCAGATACTACTCAAGACGAAGAAGGGAACAGTTTTTATTTGGTTCGCGTACGTACCGCGGAGTCAAGTTTAATGAAGCAAGATGGCACTCAGATGCCAATTATTCCGGGAATGCTAACATCCGTTGATGTTATCACCGGACAAAGAAGTATTTTAGAATACATTCTTAATCCAATTTTACGAGCTAGAGATACGGCGCTCAGAGAGCGTTAAGATAAAAACATGGGAGATAGATAAAATGGACCTTACAAGGATTAGGCAAATAAAGCGCAAACGGATTGCACTGGCCTTAGCAGCCTGTTTACTTCCTGGGATCGCAAGTAGTCAGTCACTAGAGCAAACAGTTGCCCACACCCTCGATACGAATCCTGATATTCGTATCGCATATTCACGTTTTAAAGTACGGGAAGAGCAACATAATCAAGCTTGGTCAGGGTATTTACCTACAGTAGATATCACAGCCGGTTATGGTTACGAATACACTGATTCACCAGGTACACGTCGCGATGCTTCTATCGCAGGAAATCGTGATGAAGAACTTGAACGTGGTGAGTTTGGTGTCAGTATCCGACAATTGTTATTTGATGGCTTTTACACCAGCAGTGAATCACAGCGTACAAGCTTTGAAGCGAGTGCAGAGCAGTGGACACTTTTTGCTGCCGCAGAAGATGTTGCATTGGATGTGGCTCGAGTATATCTCAACTTCTTGCACACACAAGAAGTGCTAAAGTTGTCTGAGAAGAACTTAAAAAGTCACAAAGATATTTATGATCAAATTAAGCAAAGAACGGACTCAGGTTTAGGTTCTATTGCTGATTTATCACAAATTTCTGGCCGTTTAGCACGTGCGAATGCCAATGTTATTGCCGCTAAAAATAACTTTTATGATGCTAAAGCACAGTTTGTCAGAATTGTTGAAATGGAGCCTGAGAATTTAGTGGTACCAGTACCGGATCTCGACATGCTTCCAAAAGACTTAAGTGCAAGCTTGATGATGGCAAACCAGAATCACCCAATTCTAAAAGCTGCGGCTCATGATATTAAAGCGGCCAAGTTTGAGCGCGAAGCGTCACAATCGAATTATTATCCAAAATTAACATTGGAAGTAAATGGTAATTTGAACAATGACTTGAACGGTGAGGATGGCATTACTCTAACTAACTTGAATGGAAGCGGCCATAGCAATGATGTGCAAGCCATGGTGCGCTTACGTTATAACTTATACGCAGGCGGCAAAGATTTAGCGCGTGAAAAAGAGGCGGCTTATAAAATCAGTGAAGCTAAGCAAACTCGTGAGCGTGCTCATAGACAAGTTGTTGAAGGCGTAAACCTCGCTTGGAATGCTTATGAATTGCTTGGCCCACAAAAGCAATATATCCGTGAACATGTCGAAGCCTCTAAGCAAACTCAAACGGCTTATTCTCAACAATTCAATTTAGGTCAGCGTACTTTGCTTGATTTGCTTGATACTGAGAATGAACTGTTTGAGTCACGTAAAAATTACTTGAGTGCAGAATTTGATGAGATCATCGCGAAATATCGCGTGTTGAATTCAAACGGGCGCTTGCTTGATTCACTTCGTGTAACTTCTCCTGAGCAGTGGCAAGGTGAAAACGATTATTCAGAAGGAGCAGAATAAATGAGAACCTTAATATTACTATTGAGCATCACCCTCGTAGGGGCTTGCTCTATGAGCGATACCGTTCCGATGAACGGTTCAACCATACAAAAAAACGACCTTAATGATCAAGATAAAGATGGTGTAATTGTTGCTCGTGATCGCTGTATGGATACAATTATAGGAGCTGAAATTGACAACTATGGCTGCGGTACCGTTAAAAGTATTAACGAACGCAAAGAGTTGAAAGTACAATTTGCCAACGACTCAGCTTACCTTGCACCAAAATACTTTGGTCAATTGGAAGAGCTAGCGGCTTTTATGAATAAGTACCCAACAACCAAAGTCACCATTGAAGGGCATTGCAGTAAGTCTGGTACTTATGAGCATAACTTAGCTTTATCTCAAAACCGTGCAGAAGCGGTAACAGCTGTTTTATCACAGAAGTTTAGCATTGATCCTTCACGTCTAACCGCAATCGGTTATAGTTATGATAAACCATTGGATAATAGTGAAAGTGCTTATGCCAATGCTCGTAACCGTCGTGTTGTTGCTGAGTTGATGGGTGAAGACAGTTCAGCCGCTTATAAATGGACAATTTATACGGTGGATCAATAAGGTAATTATGTTGTATGAGTGGTAGAGCCAAGCCGTATCAGGTTCGCAGTAAAATAAAACAGGCCAGCACATTGATGCTGGCCCTGTTAGCTTTAGGACTGTTTGGTGCATCGCCACCACAGTTGAATAAGTCTACAACGATTGCCGCTTTAGAATCTCGATATGGGGAACGGGCAGGGAAGCGTGCGAATGCTTGGTTTCAGGTATTGGAGTCAAATCATAGCAACAGCGAATTAGAACGCCTTGAGCAAGTAAACCGCTTTTTTAATCTGTTTCGCTTTATGGATGATATTAAGCTTTGGGGGCAATCAAATTACTGGGCAACACCGATGGAATTTATCGGGGTTAATGCTGGAGATTGTGAAGACTTCTCTATTGCTAAGTACTTTACCTTGTTACAACTCGGTGTTCCTGAAGAAAAAATGCGTATCACCATGGTAAAGGCCACCAGTGTTCGCCAATATCACATGGTATTGGCTTACTATGAAACTCCTGGTTCGGTACCGCTGATTTTAGATAACTTAGATAAAAAAATTAAACGAGCGACAGAGCGAACGGATTTGCTACCAGTTTACAGTTTTAATGGTAAACAATTGTGGCTGAATAAAGAGAAAGGTCGAGGTGTGTTAGCAGGATCATCTACACGCTTGAAAAAATGGAACGATCTCAATCAAAGGTTAGGAGTCGATCGCCTTCGACTGCCGAAACTGATTTTGGAGTAGCTAAACAATGACGTTATTTCGACAAATATACGCCTTACTATTTGGTCTGTTTATTTTGGTGATCGTAAGTGTGGGGTATGTACAATTCACAGAAACACAAAAATTTTTGACCAAGCAAATGGAATCTGACATCAATAATGCCAGTCACTCACTGGGATTGATGTTAGTACCTGCACTAGAAGCTGGGGATATGGTTCAAGCTGAAACTTTGGTCAATGTCATTTTCGAAGGCGGTTTTTATCAACAAGTGAAATTGGTTTGGCAAGTAGATGGTAAAGAGCAAATTTGGACCAACCCAATGCACATCCAAGGTGTTCCAAAATGGTTTACCGAATTAGAATTGTTTACACCTATCCGTATAGAAAGTACCGTTACTTCTGGTTGGTTGCAGCTCGCAACATTAGAAATTACCGCCCACCCTGGGTTTGGCTACCATGAAATGTGGCGCATCATGTCAAATGTGGTCATTTTATTTGGCACTCTGTTTTTAATTACAATTGTTTGTGCCAGATTTGGATTGAGTTTTTTGCTAGCTCCCTTGCATGGTCTCGCGGAACATTCTCGAAATATGGCGAAACAGCAATTTGGCCCTGATCTGCCGTTGCCCAAGACACGTGAGCTGCAAGATGTCGTGCAAGCTTTCAACAACATGTCGAGCAAACTCGGTAAGGTATTTGTCTCTTTAGATACAGAAGTAGCTAATTTGCGTGAGAAAAATTTAATTGATAACGTTTCAGGCTTGCCAAATCGGCAATATATGATGGGTCGTTTGGACAGCTGGCTAGCCGAACCAGGAAGCGGTGCAGTGTTGTTGGTCAAATTTGATTGGCTGGAAACCGTACACAGTAAATATGGCTATCAAGTCAGAGACCAAACCATTCGTATTCTTTCAGAGATGCTCCAAAAAGAATTAGATCAAATATCACCTTCAGTTGTCGCACGTATTGCCGCCTTTGAATTTGCATTTTTGGTTACCGACGTCGAGCATGAACAATTAAGTCGTTATTTACAGTGTTTAATTCGAACCGTAAATCAAGAACTCAGCAAAGCAGGATGTAAGCCAAATCAAGAATTCTCCATAGGTATTGCTGAGCGTAATGGCGAGATGAAAACTTCTGATATTCTGGCTCAAGCGGACAATGCACAGCAACAAGCCACCTTAGAAAATAAAGCCTTCGTTTGGCTGGAGTCTGATCATAAACAGCGGCTCAATCGAGAACAATGGCGTGCCAGTTTATCAGAGGCCATTGAAGGTCAGAAGTTCCGATTCCGTTGGCAATCGGTACAATTATGTGGTGGCAATAAGGTGCTACACCGTGAGGTATATTGTCAATTAGAGTTAGAGGATGAATTCATTCATGCGGGGCAATTTATGCCTTACATCGAATTATTGTCCTTAGGCAGTTTATTGGATAAATGTCTGATTCAATCGGTGTATGACATTGGTCTTGCGGAAAAACACTCTGAACCTTTAGCGATAAATCTTACCCAACAAAGTATTAAGGATGTTGACTTTCACGATTGGTTACAAGAATTTCTAGCAGGTTGTAAACATACTAAAAAGCTATGCTTTGAATTACCTGAAGCTGCTGTTCATAGTGATCTTGAATCTTGTAAACGATTATGCGAAGTAGTTCGAGACAATGGTGCTCAAATAGGGATTGATCATTTTGGTCGCCAGCTTGGCTCTATGGGCTATCTTCAGCAGTTATTGCCAGACTATGTAAAATTAGATCAAGCATTTTCTAATCGAGTGGTTGAAACGGATACTCGGGAATTGTGCCACGCCTTAATTAATGTCGCAAAAGGGCTTGATATCATGGTGGTTGCTACAGGCATTCAATACACTGAAGAGTTGGCGCATTTTACAAAACTTAATATCAATTCTTATCAAGGGTTTATTCAGCCTCCAGAAGATATAAACGTTTAAAATTGGTATTATTTACAAATGTAATGTGAAATAGTTTTGAACAATATTCAGAACTATTTCATTTATTTATGCCCTGTTTATACAATCTAAACCTTATAATTTTTTACACGTTTACTTCAAAGCTTCCTATCAACTTATTTCTACATTCTATTAACCTAGAAACATCAGTTGACTGCGTTCTCAAGCGTAGAGCACTTCACTTATTGGGTGAAAACCACGGTAATAAAATCATCGTATTGCTCAAACAGTTACTCATATACTCAGCGTTCAACTGATGTTTCTAGGATTAAGTAACCTGAACTCAGGATAAGCAAATCTCTACAGCGCAGCTATTTTTGCCTATTCCAGTGCTGTAATTCTCTGAGATAGACTCGCTATTACAGAAAGTTACGCCTCGTACTAGACGAAACTAGCCGCACTATAGATTGAATTTAAACTTATTAAAACATTGAATGACTGATTTCATTATCCCGAGTTCAAGTAAGCATAAATTTTGAATTAATCTAACTTTAAATTATTAATAATACTTTAGATTTTCTTGTCACTCGAAAACAAGGTAACTAGCCTTAAATCGAATAGGATATAGGATAAAGCCTATGTTATGCACGCTAGTGAATATGTTTTGGAGATATGAATATGGCGGTTGGGCAAAGGGGTGTACTCAGAAGCGATGAAATTACTGGAACACAAAAACTAGCAAACCTCAGCGTAAGTCATGATGTACAAGTGCGAACCAATAAGACTTCTTTAGCAGCACATGATTACGGTGTTTCAATTACGTCAGATGACATTGTCGAGATATATCGACAATATTTTAAATCTCCAATTTCTGGCAAAATGATTATAGGTGATAAAGTTGGGCCTACTGCTACAGGAGGTCAACATCAAACCAGCCAGTTAGTTCGTAATACAGTTTTAGTCGGGAATGAAATCTCGCCGCGAGTAGCAGCAAAAAATATAATGAAAAGTGATGAGCTGGCTAAAACAGTGCTAAGTGAAAGCAGTGCGCAGAGGGCGGCTGATATTCTTGTCGAAATTGCGAAAATTGAAGAACCTCAAAAACCTTCAGAGTTAACAATTCATAAGCATAAATGGGCAGAAATTTTATTAAAAATCGCTCAGTCAAAACAAGATCATGTGGTCGCTGTATTGAATAAACTTCCAGATGACAACCGCAATGCAGTATTAGGCCACAGTTGGCGTCACCTAACAACCTTAGATATTGGAAAGACGGAGGAAAGCGAACTATTAAGTTGTATCGTCTTAAAAATGGCTCCTGACAAGTCGGCTCAATTTCTTAAACAATGCACTGGTGATCAGGTGTATGCAATATTGCAATGTGGAAGGATGGAAACATTTTCCAAAGCACATGAACTTGATTTTGTGAATGTGAGTGCATCTGATGGTTTTAATGTTTTGACTGTTGATTGCTTAAAAGGCGCTACAAGTTATAGAGAAAGTATGGCCAGTAAAGCGTGTACTTCTATTTTAGCAATAATGGGCGATGAATTGGATGATAAAATTAATAAGCTTCAAAATGAACAACAAAAAGCAATAAGAGAAATTGCTTCATATAAATATGAACAAAACCTAAATGTAGAACTTGGGGGGACGACCGAAGAAAACCAGAAAGAAGAACAAGGTGCATTATCAGTTTCAATTGGCAGTTTCTATGTAATAACCGATGAAACTGATGGAGAAGTACCTACCAATTTTCACCAAGATTCCGCTTCGCTTCGAGCTGTAGTTAATAGTACATCTTCTGATCAGAATAGAGGCTATGTGTTAAGACCTGGAATAACCATAGCGACTATTGATCCAACTGCCGCTTTAAGGACAACATCCACAGATTATGAAGGCGATAATGTGTCCTTTGCTTCTTATTCAACTGATGATGAATTTGATGAATGGATTGGTGGTACCCATACCTTGTTAACTGAACAAAGCCTTCTTCGTAATACGTCGCTTAATGAACATAGAAAATCTTTATTAACTAAGTCGGTTAATCAGTCGCTCAGGCCTGTAGGTAACTTTGAAGTTATTCGCTCAGTAGATAAGCGAATTCATACGACTAGTGTTTTGCCTGCAGCATCGTATTCTTCAGCAATCAAAACAATGAAAAAAGCAAATGAAATGGATACATTAAAAAAAGAAAAAACACAGCAAAGTTTGCAAGCGCAAGAGACAATAAGCGATCTTGATACCGCAATGGACTTTGAAGAAAGTATAGATATGCCAAAGTTAGTTGTGGAGACATTGGAGCTTGGGCTGAGTGAAAGAGAATACAAAAATATGACAAACCGATTGGGGGACTTTTTACTAGCCGTCGCTCATTCTTGTCAGAGAAGGAAGGCTGAAATTGAGTATGAAATTCAATCTTGGGAAGAGCAAAAAGCACAATTAGAGACAGCGAGTAATATAAATCAACAAGTAGTCACAGAACAATTAACACGTGCAACAGCGAAACTGTCACAGTTAAGAATGATGAAAGAGCACCCACTTTCAACCGTACAACAAAGAATGCTTAGGGATGGTTTTGTTGAATTGCTCGCGCGTTATTTAATGCTAGAAAATGAACAAGAGGAGTTTAAGCAACAAACTGTTGGTATACGAGGAGGAAAAAAGGCATTTGCATTAAAGGTTAACAAGCTTCAACAATTCCGAGAGGCACTGGACAATCAATCTTGGGAGTCGGTAACA
This sequence comes from Parashewanella spongiae, assembly GCF_004358345.1. Classification (NCBI taxonomy): domain Bacteria; kingdom Pseudomonadati; phylum Pseudomonadota; class Gammaproteobacteria; order Alteromonadales; family Shewanellaceae; genus Parashewanella; species Parashewanella spongiae. Next base: position 397,544 of record NZ_CP037952.1, read on the forward strand.
CTAATCAGCTCTCTGGTGAATTCTGCACTAGCGAATGCGCGCAAAAAAGATGCGTATATCGCGGCGAAAAAAACAGACCAGCATTTTGAGCTTGAGGGCAAACGTACTTATAGAGATGTTTCACTGGACACTATTGAAAGGTTTGGAAATTATGTCGTTATGGGGGGGGATTCATCAGCAACGGATTTTGATCAAATGATCCTAGTTCAAGGTTTAAATACTTCTTTAGAGTCAATTGCGGGTCATCAAGGGAGCATTGATAAAGAATTACTTCCAAAGATGGAAAAGAAAGAGAAAGCATTACGGACTATGTTGTTTGAAATCGGAGATGAAAAAAAGAAAGTTTATCCAGAAAGCTTGCATGAAGAATTAGGGCAGATAGAGCAACAAATCGAAGTCATTAACAGCAGAATAAAAGAAGAAGGTAAAGGAAGTACACCTAAAACGACAAAAGAAAAAATTATGGAAAGGAGACAGCAGCAATTAGATTTAACAACTTTGTATACTGAAGCTCAACAAGCCTATTTGAAATTATCGGGACAGCACGAAACACTCCGTGAAGAAGTCTGCAAGTTGCTAGAGGAAATTGCTCAGACTGATAAAACAATAAGCTCGATAGAAGATGACATATTAACCAAAGAACAAAAGTTAAAAGACAATGACACATGGGGCATAGATAGGCTTTATACCGATGCATTTTCTGCACAAGAGAGGATGCGCACTCATGGTATGTCTACGGAGTTGCAGTATTTTATTGATTCTACAAAAGGGGAGAGTAATAAAGTGAAGTATTACTTCCCTGAGCTTGTCGTTGCTCATGCAAAAGATGTACTCCGTGAGTCAGCAGAATCTAAAATGGCGAGTAAATGGAAAGAGGTAAAGGCTGAAGAAAAGCAAATTAAAATAGATGAAGAGCTTTCTATGTTAGAAGAAAGGGCTGTAATAGGTCATCACGAAGTGTTATTTCACGCATTGGGGCATGAACAATATTGCAATTTAACAGCAATAAAGAAATTAAATAACGAATCACGTAGAAGAATTAGAGATCACTTAATCCTGAACGGAGCAATTGATATTCCCCGAACACACAAACGAATTATTTTTAATATAGCCAAAGAAGCAGGCATTATTTCACGTGAAAGTTGTTCTTCAGATATCTTTATAGAAGAAATAAAACTGTCAGCATCACCATTTCAAGAAGAATTAATGATAGCACTGGCCATTAAAGTACCAGAAACATTTGTGCGCCTAGTATCAGCCGTCGACCCTATGAAATTAAATGTACATGAACTATGTGCTATCTATGAAGGGTGCCGTGCAATGCCGAGTAATCCAAAACTTCATGATATTGAAAAACAATGTGCTGAGTATGCAAAATATAAAACAGTTGATGAGTTGATGCCCAAACAAAATATGGAGATGTGTCTTGCCGCAGGAGAGGCGCTGAACAAGCATATACTACTCATGAATGTGAATAACGCTACTCATTCAGATCAGACTCCAGATTGTATTACCAAAATACCATTTGATAAGCACAAAGTATTCGATTATTCGAACCCTAGAATGCAGTTACTTTATGCCTTGAGCTTTGCACAAAACTTTATAGCAGGGGCAGAGGTAGGGATGATGCATTTGTCGGCTTCATTTTTAGAACAAAGTACTTCTCAACATATTATGCAAGCTCACAACTCCGCTAAGCTTCACATGATAGGTTTAGGTCAGCAATTGCTTGTTGAATCACAGCCAGAATTTAAAGAAGGAAAATGTTACCAAAATATTTATTTTTCAGCATCGGGATCACCAGGAAACTGCCTAGTAAATACAGATAGTTTTCAGCCAAGAGGTGCAGAGTCAGATTGGAATTATAAAAAGTAAATAAAATAATCATCATCTACCAGCTCGGCCTAAGAGCGAAGCTGATAGCCGTTTACCGTGAATAGACTATTTAGGTTTATGATATTGCGCCGAGTTTTCAGTAACTGCTTTGATGAACGCACCCGCATGCTCAGGATCAACATACTGATGGATACCGTGGCCTAAGTTGAATACATGACCTGTACCATTACCGTAACTTGCAAGGATTTGCTGAACTTCTTGTTCGATACGAGCAGGTGATGCATAAAGCATGGAAGGATCCATATTGCCTTGCAAAGCCACTTTCTCACCGACACGGCGACGAGCATCACCAATATCAACCGTCCAATCCAAGCCTAACGCATCACAACCCGTTTCTGCCATTGATTCAAGCCACAAGCCTCCACCTTTAGTAAATAAGGTTACAGGTACTTGACGACCATCAGCATGGCGAGTTAATCCATCGACAATTTTGTGCATATAACGCAACGAAAACTCACGATAAGCCTGGTGTGACAATGCGCCGCCCCATGAGTCAAATATCATCAACGATTGCGCACCATTAGCAACCTGTGCATTAAGATATAAAATGACCGAATCAGTCAATTTATCCAATAACATGTGTAATGCTTTGGGCTCAGCGTATGCCATCTTTTTGATTTTTTCAAAGGTTTTGCTTGAACCGCCTTCAACCATATAAGTCGCGAGCGTCCATGGTGAGCCAGAGAAACCAATCAGCGGTACTTCACCGTTAAGCTCACGGCGGATGGTGCTGACTGCATTCATCACATAGCCTAATTCATCTTCAGGATCAGGAATAGAGAGCTTTTCGATAGCGGCAATAGTGTCAGTAGGGCGCTCAAACTTAGGGCCTTCACCAGCTTCAAAATACAATCCTAAGCCCATGGCATCCGGTACAGTTAAAATGTCCGAAAATAAAATGGCGGCATCTAAGTCATAACGACGTAACGGCTGAAGGGTGACTTCACAAGCAAGTTCGGCATTACGGCATAGAGACATAAAATCTCCAGCTTGAGCACGCACTTCACGGTATTCAGGGAGGTAACGTCCAGCCTGACGCATCATCCAAACTGGGGTTCTGTCTACGGGCTGCTTCAACAATGCCCGTAGGTAACGATCATTTTTTAATTCTGCCATCAGGCGGGTTCCTAACAATAAGTCAAACTTGCGCAATAGTTTACCCGAAACTGTGATTGATATTGCAGTTATTTTTACTGAGTTTGTGTCAGATCAACCCAATTCCGTTTTCTGGAATGAAGTACCTATTGGTTCGATATAAGGTATTAGCAAATTGCTATAGCAGCTTAATTGTGACGCAAGTCAAAATTAATAGAATGTTATTTCAATAAAAGTATATTTTTCGGTAATAAAGTTCGATAAAAAGGTTGATTAAATGCCATTTTGTTCCTTACATTAGAGGTATAGGAAATAATTTAACTGACGGGATATGAGATGCTAAAAAAGTTAGAAAACGCCGAACAGAAATGGGGCGGGGCAAATAAGCTTATCGATCAATGGCTAAGCAGTCGTCGTAATCTGTTGGTAAATTATTTCCAAGTAGCGGGTTTACCGCCTTATGACAGTGATGAAAAGTCACTGCCTCCTTTTGAAAATGTTAAAACATTCTGTAACTTATTGGTTGATTATGTCTCAGAAGGACATTTTGAAGTGTACGATCAAGTGGTGACAGCTTGTGAAAAACAAGGTGAGTCAGGGCAAACCTTAGCCCGTGAATTATTGCCAAAAATCAGCAGTAGTACCGACTTTGTACTCGATTTCAGTGATAAATATACATCAGCCTCGAGTGATAATATTTTATTAGAGTTAGACGATGACTTGTCACGCTTAGGTTCATCAATCGAAAATCGTTTCGCCTATGAAGATGAATTGTTAGAAGTGCTGCATGAGTATTATTCTTAGGGTCTGTTGATCTTTCGTGATTGTTTTTGCAGCGATAAATTGGTCATTTTATGCAAGGCAGAGTTTGTGAGGTTTGGTTATTCCAAATAAGAAAACGATAACGCAGCAGAAATGACTAATTTACGCTGTCTTCGATGCTTTTGAGCATTCACTGTTCTGTGTTGTGACCAGCTCACTTAGATGGCTAAGCATCACTGCTCACGCCTTGAACAGATAAATGCTCAAATAGCACAAAATTTAATCCTGAAAGATCAACAGACCCTAATAAATGCGTTTGATAAAACTAAAAAAAGCAGCACTAAAGAGTGTTGCTTTTTGTTGGAAAACATCATTTGAATGATTAAATAATGTTTGGTTTCATTCCGCACTTGTTATCTAACCAATTGAGTAGCTCAGTATAGAAAACTTTTTTATGTGGATAAAACAAAGTATTACTGAAGTGATCGGCATCTTCAAGCTCTACATATTTGTAATCTTTGCCATATTTCTTAAGCTTATCTACAAATGCTCTACTGTGTTTTACTGTCACACGGCTGTCAATATCACCGTGTACTACCAATAGAGGAATGTTTACTTTATCGACTTGGTTTACTGGAGAAATTCCTTTCACTGTAGGACGTTGAAGTTCTCTTGCAAATCTATTGTCGTTAATATAAGCACTCCAGCGACCTAAATCACCTACTCCGGCACCGGCAGCCGCACATTGATAAATATTATTGTCTCGCATTGAGCCAACAAAAGCAGCATATCCACCGTAACTCCAGCCATATATTGCCAATTTATCTTTTGAAGCTAATCCTTTTTTAACTAAAAACAACGCTGCATCATCATTGTCATCTTGCATGGTTAAGCCCCAGTTCTTATCACCAGCCTTCCAATGATCTAAGCCAAAACCTTCTGAGCCTCTAAATTGAGGTTGGATAACAATATAACCATGCGATGCAAGTAATTGAGACCACTCATCAAAAATGTTAATGTCACGAGCCCAAGGCCCACCATGTGGCATTACTACCGCAGGGTATGGTTTTTCCCCTACGCTAGGTATCGTCACGTAGGCTTTTACCTTACGACCATCACGTGCTTTATAGGTAATAAACTTTACTTTACCGAGTTTTGATTTATCCACTAAAGGTAGTCTTTCGCCTATTGGGCTGACTTTCTTTTTATCAGTGATTAAATAAAACGTTCCGGTATCTTGATCCCCCATCGTGCGCACAATTATGGCATTATCATTTTTGGAGCGGCTAGTAATTGATACGTGTTTTCCTTTGAAGATACTTTTCAAAGAGTCATAGAGTATTTGCTCACTTTCATCAACAAAGTACTTTTGAGGGTGCTTTGAAGTGTAATTGTAGCTAGTTACTTGCTGTGTGTAGGGATTGAAAGATACTCCATCTACATCAACATTTTCTAGACCAAACAATCTTTCAGAAAAAATATTATTTTCAAGGTTATAGGTGTAAATGCCTGCTTTATCTTCTCCTAGGTTGGCTTTTATATATACATCATTAGGTCTATCTTTTGAAAAACCTAAAAATTCATATTGCTCTCTTAAATTAGGAGATATTTGTCTTACTCTTTGCCAGTCATCACTTCCTTTTTTTCTAGCATATAAATCAATAGTGGTATCGGCTCTGTTCCATCCCGATGCACCGCGGATTTCACCATCAGCGTCAGGAGTAAAGCTGCCTTCTTGCTTTGAGTTGCCGCGCATTATAGTTTTATAGTTGTTGGTTTTTATGTTGTAACGGATCACATCAGGAGTGCCATTGGAGTTAGTATCAGCTTGGGCCAACACTTCATTTTTATTATTTGGAAGAAGATCTATGATACCAAAGCCTCTAACTTTTTTGCTTGGCAAAACCCATTTTCCTTTGCCATTGGCATCGGTAATGGCAAATTGACCAGTCCAGTATTTATGAGCTCCACTTTCTAGTAACTGCCTGAACGAAACACCAATTTTTTCATTGTTTAACCAAGATACTCCTTGTACTTTCATTCTGTCAGCCCCAAGAATAACTGGTTTCTTGCCTAAATCCTTGGTGTCGCGAATTTCAACGATGTAATCACCTTCTCTATTGGTTGCTCTTACAATCGCTATTTTTTGGCCATTGGGAGAGACCGACACACTTGATACTTGCGGCATAGTTGCAAAGGCTTCAATAGTTGAAACAGTCTTAACAGGATTGTCTTCTGCTATTGCATTATTGCTAACGATGCTACCTAAGCAGGCAGATATGCATAGACTTAAGATAATTTTCTTCATTTTTAATCCCTAAAAAAAAGGCCTCAAGTTACGAGGCCATTCAATTTATAATATTAAGAATTTAACAACATTCAGATTAGAAGCGTGCAGAAGCGCTTAATACAAATGAACGTGGTTGTGAATAACCAACACCTAATGGAACGTTGTTGCTTGACCAAGAACCATTTGGATCTACTCTTGGTGGTGCTTCGTTCAGAACATTACGAACTGTAAAGGCTATATAATAATTATCCCATTCATAACCAACAGAGGCAGTATGGGTAAAGTAATCATCAGTAAAGCCTACTTCACGACACAATACTTCTGAGCCATCCGCGTTTCTTAGACCACGACAACCAATGTTGTCAGATGTGAAGTCTTCTTCATCGTCATCTAACCAGTCTTCACGACCACCGCCGATATACTGAGTTTGCCAGTTAAATACAAAATTATCGTATTCCATACGAAGATGCGCAGTACCACGCCATTCAGGTACATCAGGTTCACCTAGGTTATCGTCAACACTACCTAAAATATCAAATAGGCTTTCAGTAGTTTGGGTTGCCTGTAAGTCAAAGCTGACGTCTAGCCCTTTATCAAACAATATGAATTCCTGACTGTAATATAGGTTATAGTCGTAACCTTTTGATGTTAATAAACCAACGTTAACAAAACTACCATCAACAAGGCTGATTTGACCATTTTCGTCACGGCCTAAGCGACTACAAAATGAGCGAACACCGTCACTTGAATAACATTGACCGATGCTATAACCAGCACTTGGTTCCGCTATACTGTTTGTGACTTCGATATCATAACGCGTAGCCGAAATAGATAGATCAAAGTCTTCAGAGAATGGTTGCTCTAGCACAAAGCCCCAAGTTTTAGCCACTGATGTTTCAGGGGTTAATTCCTCTGTACCACCCGTTTCGATTTCAACACTGTAACTGTCAGTAAAGTCAGCATCTCCAGTCCCTAGACCTAAGCTTGTTGGATCTAATCCATCAGCTCTACAGGCCGCAAGAGTTGTATCTGAACGCTCATCAAGACCAGCATCATAACCATCTGCAGCATTTGGATTTAAAGGGTCAGAAATACGGGCATCCGTAGGCACTACGCACGGGTCAAAAACTGTATTAAACCCAGATGTACCGTTAAGGAAACGCTCTCGTAAGTTAGGTGCACGATACGAAGTGCCTTTGGTACCACGGAAAGTCAGCCAGTCAGTTGGACGATACACAGCTTTTAGGCTGTATGTGTGAGCGGTGTCGTAAAAACTTTCATCTGAAATACGGCCCGATGCAGTCAGGGTGATTTCTTCAGCCCAACTTTGACCACGAACTAATGGCAGTTCAAATTCGGTAAACGCTTCACGCATGAAACGCGTCCCGTCAGCACCTTTATCGGAAAAGTAACCCCACAACAACCCTTCTGAAGTCGCAGCATTAGGATCTGACTCGATTTTATCTTTACGGTATTCCGCACCTAAAATCATAGCAACAGATTCTTCATTCCATGGAAGAGTGAATAAATCACCACCGATGAAGCCATTGACGATAAACTGAGAAACTTCAGTTTTTATGTATCTCTCAATGAATAAATATTCTTCTTCTTCTGGAGTGAGGCGGCCACCACTTGGCTGATAGATGTTTTCAGAAAACAGGTTAACAGGTACACAGCCGTCAGTGCCATCGCCACAAGTTACAGAGCCATCATCATTCAGTACAGAGGTATCTAATGAGTGCTTTAAGCGTTCTTCATTAATACCTTGACGGATATCAGTACCACTAGAAGCGCTTTGTGAAACATAAACGTCGTAGTACCAGTTATTAAGACCAATGCCTTCTAAAGCTGACAAATTACCCGTGATGCCGGTAACGGCACGATATTGTGATACATCTACTTCTGCATAGTCACGATCACCTTGAAGGTTGATTACAGGTCTCACCCATGTAGGAATGAAATCACCGCCAATTTGCCCTAAACAGTTAACACCGTTTACGCCACAAACATTATAGGGGTTACGTGGTGTCACCCATTCGAAAATTTGAGCACCATCGTAAACTTGAGGAGATTTTCGAGCGCTGTATAGCCCTTCATAGTAGACGGTAGTGTCGTTATCGTCTTGCAGATTGTGTTCACCACTTAACATCAGTGAGTAACGCTGGTTTTTTGCGATATAATCACTGTCGTTATATTTGTCAGACTGTTGGAAGGCATAGCGCGGGTCTTGTAAATCAACGTCTATAAAACCATCACCATTACCATCAACGTAGGCATAGTCAGGTTCACCATCTCCATCATTGTCGTACGGTATCCAACCTGCGGTATCACTAAACTGGTTGTATGTATTCATGCTTACAGTTGTTTCACTCCAACCAGGAATGCCAGTGTTGGTAAAACCTGGAGTGGAATATAAGCTGCCGTAAAAGTTGTTTACTGTAATACGGTTCGTTAGTGGGAAAGTGGCACAGGTGTCAACGTCGCCTCTTGCTGTTGGGCCTGTCGGCGCATTACGAGTAATGATACGGCCATCGTTCGTTTCCCAGATGCGTTCATTACAACCTTTAGCCCAGTCGTTACCTGCACGAGAAACAGCATCACGTTCTAAATACTCAGCACCTACTACTAAGTGACCATTGTCGAATGTTGTGCCCCACATGCCCGATAGAGTAATTTGCTCGCCACCAGAACCTTTAGGCTTTGTACCTGAAACGTCAAATTCAAACCCTTCGATGTCAGATTTTAAGATGACGTTTGCTACACCAGCTACGGCATCAGAACCATAAACTGTAGATGCACCATCAAATAGATTCTCGATGCGGTCGATCATTACACCTGGGATCAAGTTTAAATCCGCTGCAGTTGGTGCGCCACCCACACCAGCTGGAGCCATACGGCGTCCATTAATTAAGACTAACGTTCGTTCAGCCCCAAGGTTTCGAAAGCCAATAGTTGCCGCACCAGGGCCATTGTCTAATACGAACCCACCGAAAGAGCTATCATATTGCACACCTAAAGCCTGGTTTGATGATTGCAGCATTGAACCTGCATCAAAAAGACCGAGTTCACGCGAAATATCACCACTGATAACCTGAACTGGTGATGCTTCTGAAAATTCAGCTCTACGGATACGTGATCCGGTTACAACAATTCGTTCTGTTTCTTCTTCTTCTTCAAGTAATTCATCTGCTGTGTTTTGTGTTTGAGCTACAGGCTTTTCAACTTCATCTGCTGCAAAACTATTCATTGAGAACGCTGTAGCTCCCAAGAATATAGAGCAATTGATAGCTGTGGCTAACATACTCTTTTTGAACATATTTAACTCCCTTATATCATCTGATGTATCCCAATAAATCAACAGATGAAAAATTATTGTAATTTAAATGTTGGTAAGAATTATTTTACCAACCTATAAATTTACATTAATGAAACATAAAATCAACATTTAAGTGTGATAATTAAGCGTGAAAAGGAGAGGGATAATATAAGTGGCTTTGACGTATAGAAAATTATCAAATGCATGAGATCCATGCATTTGATAAAAAAGTTAAACATTGATGAAAAAATAAATTCTAATAGGTTTATTTAGTTGTCTATTTTCAATTCTTCCAACAAATTATCTGCATGATCCACTTTATCCATCATCCAGAGGATGTAACGAATATCAACATGAATCGCGCGAGTGATTTCAGTGTTGAAAAACCAATCTTTAGTGATGGCTTCGTAGGTGGAGTCGAAGTTAAGTCCTACTAGCTCCCCTTTGGCATTAAATACTGGTGAACCGGAGTTGCCGCCAGTGGTGTCAACACTTGATAGGAAATTTACGGGTACAGCGTTAAATGCTTCTGGTTTAGCGTCGCAGGAAAATAAGCGGCACATAAACCCACGAGTGTCTGGGTAGACTGACTCAACAACATGCTTACCGTTATCATTCGCGGCAATGACGTCGAGCAATTTTTGTGGTGCATTGAATGGTTCAACACCCGTGTTTTTAGCAATAATGCCTGCTAATTGGGTGAATGGCTGTTTGTACATGCCATCTTGTGCTTGGTAGCCATCAACAGATCCATAAGTAACCCTCAATGTACCGTTCGCGTCAGGGTATACGGGTAAGCCGAGTTCATTATTGTAAGCAATCAATGAAGCCATATATTCAGGGCGGGCTCTTGAAAGTTGACCAGCAAGGGTTTTACTGGCTTGCTCGTTTTTCATATTTACGTCGAACAAGGCGATAGCGAGTTGAATGAATGGGTCGCTACTGGCTTTAAAGTCTGCGGCTGAAGCTTGCATCCATTTTAAACGCTGCTCATGAACATCAAGTTTTGATTCCTTGTACATGGCATCGACACGTTGAGCCAGTGGTGTTGAAGCGTCTTGACTTAACCATGTATCCAGTTCAGCTACCTTGTTGTCTTGATTTAAATAAGCGGTTAAATCTTGTTGCCACAATACTTTATCAACAGCCGCTAAATAACGTGTATCTAATCGTTTTAAGCGTGCCGCAAACAACTTCATGTCACGTTCTTGATAACCTTGTTCACGTAAGTTATCAGGCTTTTGCTTTTCAACGGCAAGGCGATATAAACGCTGGGCGGTTGAAAGCAAAGCACTGGATTGCGCATTATCAAAATAAAAACTTTGCTGATAACCTTGTTGCTGCTGCGTAATCAAATTTTCTAACTGCTTGATAATGGCTTGTTTGTCCTTTGATTTGCTACTTAACCAAGTCTTGAACTGATTTTCTTTGGCTTGTTTCATACCGACGATATCAGTGGCACGGAAACCATCTAATAAACCATTGAGTTTTTTCATGCGGTTCGCAGTGGACGCAAGTGTACTGGCGTATTGAATTTTAATGGCTTTATTTGCAGCGCTCATACCTTCGATGGTATTGATGCGTTGTTGGTAGCGTTTTGCTTGAGCCGGATATTGCCAGTTTTTAGCAAATTCAAGTTCGCTGGTTAAGCGATAACGGCTTGTGCGCCCAGGATAACCGGCAGCAAATACTGCATCGCCAGCTTTTACGCCATTAGGGTTGATTTTAACAAACCCTTTTGGAAAGTAAGGGACGTTATCTTCGCTATAACCGGCGGGTTTTCCGTCTTTACCCACATAAGCGCGTAAAAAAGTGAAGTCAGCACTGTGCCGTGGATATTCATAGTTATCTACATCACCGCCAAAGGCTGCGGCGGCTTCTGGTGGTGCGTATACCAAGCGAACATCACGGATGATCAGTTGTTTGATTAAATAGTATTCCAAACCATTATGAAAACTGCGCACTGAGCAACGATAATTATCATCAGATTCGCATTGCTTGATGATGTCTTTACGGTTCTGTGCAATTGTTTCATAGCGTTTGAGCGGATCTTGGCCTAAATTTGCAATGACGGTATCAGTGACATTAGTGACGGCTTCGGTCACGTATAAACGTTCGTTGGCACCAGCTGATGGTTCTGCCGCTAAGGTTTTCGCTAAAAAGCCATCTTCAAGATAATTATGCTCTTGATTACTGTTATGTTGAATTGCACCGTAAGCACAGTGATGATTCGTGACAACCAAGCCTTTAGGTGAAACAAAACTAGCGGTACAATAGCCAAGACTGACCACAGCGTTCATTGGATATTGACTTAAATCGGCCAATTGTTTCGCAGAAATTTCAATTCCACGGTCAGTCAGCTTTTGTGCAATAGAAGGGAGTTGGTGTGGTTGCCATTGTCCTTCATCGGCGACAGCGAATCCCGATGTAAGAGCTAAGGCGGCGATCAATGCCTTGCGCATAAACGTTTCCTTTATTTTGAGTTATTATTTCCATTCATAAGCAGATAAGATGGAATACTGTGGTTTGCATGGGGTTATACCATATTTTTGTAAAATCGTTGTAAAACGGGAGTATCAATGTCACAACAGGGGACGAATAAACCCAAATTCAAAGCACGAGATGCCCAAGTAGAAGGGGTGAAAATGCCACCTCATTCACTCGAAGCGGAGCAATCGGTTTTGGGGGGGCTTATGCTGGATGCTGAAGCGTGGGATAAAGTGGCTGAAACTGTCGTTCGTGATGATTTTTATTCTCGCTCGCATCGGATGATATTCGAGGCGATGGGAAAACTGGTTGAAAGTGGACAACCATTGGACTTGGTCACAGTGACTGAGCAGTTAGAACTTGAAGATCAATTGGAAAGTGCTGGTGGTTTTGCCTACATCAGTGAAATCACTAAAAATACCCCAAGTGCGGGTAATATTGTTTCCTATTCTGAAATTGTACGCGAACGTGCGGTAGTTAGAGAGATGATCCGCGTTGCCCATGATATTGCCGACGCAGGTTACAACCCTGAAGGTCGAGCTTCTAGCGAACTACTAGATTATGCCGAAACGAAAGTCTTTAAAATTGCTGAGCAGCGTGCCGATGCCAACGCAGGGCCAGAAGGCATAAAATCAATTTTAGAAAAAACCGTCGATAAAATTGAAGAGCTATACAATAACCCTCATAACGGTGTTACGGGTGTTTCCAGCGGTTTTGGTGACTTAGATAATATGACGGCGGGCTTTCAATCGGGCGATTTAGTGATTGTAGCGGCGCGTCCGTCGATGGGTAAAACTACTTTTGCGATGAACCTCTGTGAACAGGCGGCTTTACATGAAGATAAACCTGTGTTGATCTTCAGTTTAGAAATGCCTTCTGAGCAAATCATGATGAGAATGTTGGCCTCATTAGGGCGTGTCGATCAAACTAAAATTCGTACTGGCCGTTTGGACGATGACGATTGGGCGCGCGTATCTTCCACCATGGGCATTATGCTTGAACAAGGCAAGATGTACATTGATGACTCGTCGGGACTGACTCCTAATGACGTTCGCTCACGGGCACGTCGTATTGCTCGTGAGTATGGTGGATTATCAATGATCATGGTCGACTATTTGCAGTTAATGCAGGTTCCGGCCTTATCAGACAACCGTACTTTGGAAATTGCTGAAATTTCCCGCTCATTAAAAGCGTTAGCCAAAGAGTTGGGTATCCCCGTGATCGCGTTATCGCAGTTAAACCGTTCATTGGAGCAACGTGCCGATAAGCGCCCCATTAACTCTGATTTACGTGAATCAGGCTCCATCGAGCAAGACGCCGATTTAATTATGTTTATTTATCGCGATGAAGTTTATAACGATACTTCAGAAGATAAAGGTACTGCCGAAATTATTATTGGTAAACAACGTAACGGCCCAATTGGGCGAGTAAGGTTGACCTTCCAAGGCCAATTTTCTCGTTTTGATAATTTTGCTGGACCACAGTTTGAAGAAGATTAATACCATTAACCAACAGGTTACTCACCGAAACAGGATTGTTTTTTGAAGCCATTTCCTCGCGCAGAAATCAGTTGCCGTGCCCTGAAAGCTAACCTTGCACGGTTAAAAGAAATTGCACCACAAAGCCAAGTTATGGCGGTGGTAAAAGCCAATGGTTATGGTCATGGTTTATTAAACGTGGCTAAGTGCTTGCCTCAAGCTGAGGGCTTTGGATTAGCAAGGTTGGAAGAAGCTATGATGCTCAGGGCTGGTGGCATCACGCGAAAGTTACTATTGCTCGAAGGCGTATTTCATCAAACCGATTTACCAAAGCTTATCGAGCAGAATATTGAAACTGTTGTTCATCATGATTTCCAGCTGAAAATGCTAGAGCAAGCCAGCTTAGATAAACCTATAACTGTGTGGTTAAAGTTAGATTCTGGTATGCATCGTTTAGGGTTTGTCGCGGCAGATTTCAAAAAGGTGTATCAACGATTATTGGATTGTCCAAATGTTGCCAAGCCAATTCATTTGATGACTCATTTTGCTTGTGCCGATGAGCCAGAAAATCCAATGACCCAAGCGCAACATCAACAGTTTATCAATCTCATTAATGGCTTAGAAGGGGAGCGTTCGCTGGCGAATTCAGCGGCAACCTTATACTGGCCGCAAACCCAAGCTGATTGGATAAGACCTGGGATAGCGCTTTATGGTGTATCACCTGTCGTAGGGGACTTAGGTTCAAACCACGGTCTAACCGCGGCCATGGAGCTTAAATCTGAATTAATTGCTATTCGTGAGCATCAAGCGGGTGAAAGTGCAGGGTACGGTGCATTTTGGGTTGCTAAGCACGACACGGTTTTAGGTGTGGTGGCGATTGGTTATGGTGATGGTTACCCTCGTAATGCCCCAGAAGGTACACCCATTTTGATAAATGGCCGCCGCGTGCCGATTATTGGCCGAGTGTCAATGGACATGCTCACGGTCGACCTTGGCATTGCCTCTGAAGATAATGTAGGTGATGAAGTTATGTTATGGGGGCGAGAACTACCTGTAGAGGAAGTTGCTGAACACATTGGCACGATAGCTTATGAGTTGGTAACCAAACTTACTCCTAGGGTAGCCGTTTGCATAGAGTGAACGAATGCTAAAACCATAGCGATTATAAACTTCTACAAGGCAAAATTATGTAGAACCATGTGCACTGTAGAAGTTTATAATTGATATTATTTAGAGGACACCTTATTGGGTTGCGTTAATCATCGTATTCGCAACAACTTGATACATTTCCGTCCAAGCGCTTTTAAGCTCATCAGTAAAGGCATCACCAAAAGCTGTGGCTAAAGTGTCAATTAAAGCTTGGCCTACAGTCGCATAGTGCTTGTCTTGTACACCATAATCTACATGGCGACGTGCCATATCTTCCAAAATAGGGATCAGAGTTTCTAGCCTTGTAAGGCTGTTAACAGCCACTGATAGAGTGAGCATTAATTTATCGCCTTGTTGTTTAATGTCTCCAGTAAACATAGGTTTTAAACTTGGATCCAGCTCAAATAATCGATTGTAAAAAATCTCAGCCGCTTGAGCTTTGATTGGCAGAACATTTTCCCAGCTTTGCTGGATGATAGTGATTTGATGAGGTGTCATGTTGAATTCTGTTCATGAAATGATGTGAAAAAAGACCCGCTACACTCCGCCAATATTTCAATGTTTTCCAAAAAAGTGAGTTGATTTATGCTTTGCTTGACGGAATATAGAGCGGCGTTGAGCGTGGTTTGTTTAACCTAAAAACATCAGTTGAACGCTGAGTATATGAGTAACTGTTTGAGCAATACGATGATTTTATTATCATGTTTTTCACCCAATGAGTGAAATGCTCTACGCTCACAAGCTTGCTAAAATGGCTGCTATCTGCGTTGTAACTTTTGCAATTAGAATAACTACTTGCTGTAAGCTACGCCTTAATGTCAGCCATTTTTTCTACACTTGAGAACGCAGTCAACTGATGTTTATAGGTTTAATTACAGGTTAAGTCATAGAAGTTGTGAGCTGTTTTTTCTGATTTGGCTAGGCTTGGTGATTCCTCCAGCCGAATGATAAGTCATACTCAGTAAGCTGTTGCAAGAACTGGTTTTCAGCAATCCATCCCCTGATGCTGTAGGGACATGTAAAAACTGATTGTTAGGGGCATGAAAGTCGCTAATAGAGGTTGAATTTTTAAGACCCGGTATTGTTGATAGGGAGTTAGACGAGGCGGATAGTAACTTAGAATCAAAGTTACGACTCCCTCCTGCGACCTGGTTGAGCATTCCACTTAATTGTGGTGGAATGGTTATTTGGGGCTGGTTAGTTTTGTCAACGAGTTTTTGCAATCTTGGATTGTTTGTAGTGACGTCAACTAATTTAGCGCTTTCCCACTTGGTGTGTTCGTCAAAAGTGCAGTCAATAAATTTGGCGCCACTGAAATTGCAAAATGATAAATTAACGCTACTAAAGTCGACGTCATTAAATTGAGCATCTTGAAATGAGCCATTTGATAAATCCGCCCCAGTGAGATCACAGTTTTGCATCACCAGATGAGCGGCTTGAGTGCTTGTTAACTTGAGTTTTGGCAATTTACAACTTTTGAAAGCACAGTGTTTTAGTTCAGTTTGGGATAAATCAAAATTCTCGCCGTTGACCTGTGAAAACTCATTTTCGACAAAGTGAACATAACGAAAGTCCGTATTGCTCGCATCACACTTAATCCAGTTGACCCTTTGAGGAGTAAGACTAGCTGTACTGCCAGCAACAAGGGCTGTTAGCCTCATTTTATCAAGTTTGAGCCATATTTTATCGGTACCTCTAATGGGTTGAATTTCTTGCCCTGAAAGAACTACGATTTTGTACAGTCGCTGCGATTTATCCGTTTTGCTTTCTAACTTGATACCTAAGGATTGAGAAGTCGTTAAACCAAAATTATGAAAAATAGGCTCGGTAAAAAAACCAGGTTGCGAATCAACTACTTGCATGGTTTTTAATGATAGAAAGGCTGAAAGTCTATCACCATGGCTGCTTTCGAGACACGATAGAACATTAAAGAATTTATCTCTTTGGTTTTTAACTTCAAGGCAGGCTCTTTTACCAAAGTGTGAAATCTTTTCACCTCTGAGTAGTTTATTTAATTGGTTTTCAGATAACGCATGCTGACATGAAGTGCTGTTGGTTACGTGCTCAATATAAAATGCCATAATTCTCTCTTTGAACAGTAAGTTGATACTTTTTAAATTGTTTAGACGGCTGTGCTACCATGGTAAATGCATGAATGTTTTTCGAGCAAAAGTCGTAGACTTTATAACCCGTCATTCCCGTGAAAACGAGAATCCAGTGACTTTGGGTATTCAACCTAAAAACACCAGTTGAACGCTGAGTATATGAGTAACTGCTTAAGAAATACGATGATTTTATCAGCATGTCTTTCACCCAATGAGTGAAGTACTCTAGGCTCACAAGCTTGCTAAAATCACTGCCATCTTCGTTGTAGCTTTTGCAAGTAGAATAACTACATGCTGCAAGCAGCGTCTTACTATCAGCCATATTTTCTAAGCTTGAGAACGCAGTCAACTCATGTTTCTAGGTTCATATATCACTCATTTGTGCGGTTGTTCTGGCTGCGCTACCAATTCAACCGTGCTGGATAATTAACTATTTTCTAATAGAAAGCTCAAGTAAATAAAAATTAAAAATAATTAATGGGAAGTGTTAGTTATATGATGTTTATTATTCACTTAATTTTATATAGCGAACAATAACAATCTACTTGTGCCTACTTGTGCCTACTTGTGCCTACTTGTGCCTACTTGTGCTTATTCTCAGTGGCTTAAACATCAAATCGTGCTTTGTATATCTTATCTTTTAATTATCATCTGTTTTTAACGAAGCTGTACTGAGTCTTTGTGACCGATTAGCTTGGATGTTAGTAGCCCAATCGTAATTTTCATTTAATTGATGTGTTGAAAAAAGCCTTTGCATTTTCTTCAAATCTACTGTGCTATTACCTGTTGAGCATCCAGTGGCAGTAGCAGATCTTTTAAGAGTTTTTTTATTGCACATAGCCTCATTAGCACTCTCTGGACGGCTGTGACTGGCTGGTTGCATCATATAGTCATCACTGGAACCTGTATCAGAACCATCGTAGGCGCTAATACTGCTGTCGGTATTAGTTTCTGGCGGATGCTCTAATTCAATGTGTTGAGCTGTACCTATCTCACCCAACCTTTTAAAGGCGTTTGCCAAATCATCCCATGTAGGTTGATAATCAAATTCTTTATCAAACCAATGAGAGACTAATTCATCGTCGGTTTGGAATGTTTTAGCATATTCGAAATGGATACCAAGTGATCCCGCTAAAATAGCCAGTTTTTCAGGCTCATTGCGGCATGAAAAACTTACATAACCTTTCACTTCAGCTAGATCATCTTTGTTCAATATAAATAGTGATGCTAGCTCAGGACACTCTTTAACTTCGAGTTTATTAGCGGTTCTAGGGAATTGTATTTGTACTTGTTTTGAAGCGTCCAATGCCTCTATTTTTTGTAGGGCTTGTGCTAAATTTTGCATGGTAGGCTTTGTATGAAGAGCTCTCATTTGAGAGTCAGTGCTTAACCAATCCTCAACAAGCGTGATTACAGATTGAAAAGAACCTTTTACTCTTAGTTCATCCGCCAGAAGTTGTAATTTTAATGAAGATAACTCTTTTAATATTAATATGACCTCAACCCACTTAGAGCTGTTTAAATCTAAAGATTTTCGACTGGCCGCGATTTCTATTGGTTGAACCGATGCCTCAGGATCAGAAAATATAGGGGGCAGGCAAGCAGCTTGAGATGATACAGCCATAATCTACTCCTTAAGCACAATGAATGATGAATTGTCATATTCAACTGTATTTGAGCTGTCTATCCTATCCTATACCGAGTTATCAAGTGAAAAAGTTAAAACTTGTTAATAAATCAAAGTAAGAAAACACACAGCAATTGGTATTAGTGCTATATAAGGCGCAATGTAGGGCGCATAGCCGTAGCTATGTAATCGAAGTTGCAACACCGTAAAGTGTTGAAACTGGGCACTAACTAGTAGTCCATAGTAGTCCATTCAAAAACAAAAAATGACCGAATGGTTATATCCTAACAACTCCTGAACACAAGAAACACTGGAGTTGTTATGAGGGTTAAATACCATTTACGTTTGAGTAATGAAGAACGTTCAATGCTTGAGGCTTTGATAAAGCAGAAGAAACCACGTGTTGCTCAACATAAAAAACGACACGCCCAAATTTTACTTGCTATTGATGAGAATAATTCGCCACTGACCAATCAACAGATTGCTAAAGCACTAAACATCTCACCACTTGCAGTAACGAGCCTTAGAAAGCGTTTTGTCGAAGAAGGATTAGAAGTCGCTGTGAATAGCAAACACAGCCATCAAGGCCGCAGACGCATAATGGATGGCGAAGCCGAAGCCATCCATATATGCACTGGCATGCTCTACGCCTCCTGAAGGACGTTGCCGTTGGACATTAAATCTTCTTAGAGACAAGATGGTTGAACTCAAATATATCGATAACATATCAAGAACTTCTGTTCATTATGCGTTAAAAAAATGAACTTAAACCATGGCTTAAAGAAGAGTGGTGTATACCTAAAGAGGAAAACGCTGTCTTCGTGAGTGCTATGGAAGATATATTAGAACTCTATAAACTTCCTTACAATCCAAAGCATCCTTTAGTATGCCTATTTTTTATCTAAATACATAAATTTTTGTGGGTAACTCTGGGCATAACCAGTGGGTTTCATGTGATTATGAAAAGAATAGAAAATAAATGAAAAAAATTCAAAAAAGCCCTTGCGCAGTTTCAGAATCTCCCTATAATGCGCATCCACTGACACGGCACAGCAGCTCTTCTTAGCATAAAGAATGCGATTAAGCAGCAAGGTTGGCGAGTCAGGTTCAGTCGAGAATAAGGCGCTTTTTAAAAGTAAATTAACCTCAGATTGAACGGCAGAAAAAAGTTTGCAAAAACTGCTTGACGCCAACAACAAGGTCTGTAGAATACGCAGCCCTGACCCGCTGAGGACACTGATTAAATCAAGGTTTGAAGCGCAGAGTCAAAACGCTCTTTAACAATATATCAAGCAAATCTGTGTGAGCACTCACAGAGATTGACAAAATCGAAACTGTATTGGTTTATCACTTCGGTGAATAGATTAAGCAGTCAAAAATTTTCTCAATTAATTGTGTTCACGCAAACTTTCAAAGTGATTACTTACGTTAAGTAAATAAGCATTTTGAACATGCAAATTTGGTTTACTTTCCTTTTTCATAAAGAGAAGTAAGTCAAATCGACAGAATTCATTGAGCAGAAGCTTTCATTAGCTTCGAGCAAAAACTTTAATTGAAGAGTTTGATCATGGCTCAGATTGAACGCTGGCGGCAGGCCTAACACATGCAAGTCGAGCGGTAACAGAGAGTAGCTTGCTACTCTGCTGACGAGCGGCGGACGGGTGAGTAATGCCTGGGAATTTGCCCAGTTGTGGGGGATAACAGTTGGAAACGACTGCTAATACCGCATAAACCCTACGGGGAAAAGCAGGGGACCTTAGGGCCTTGCGCAATTGGATAAGCCCAGGTGGGATTAGCTAGTAGGTGAGGTAAGAGCTCACCTAGGCGACGATCCCTAGCTGTTCTGAGAGGATGATCAGCCACACTGGGACTGAGACACGGCCCAGACTCCTACGGGAGGCAGCAGTGGGGAATATTGCACAATGGGCGAAAGCCTGATGCAGCCATGCCGCGTGTGTGAAGAAGGCCTTCGGGTTGTAAAGCACTTTCAGTGGGGAGGAAAAGTTGTTGGTTAATAACCAGCAGCCGTGACGTTACCCACAGAAGAAGGACCGGCTAACTCCGTGCCAGCAGCCGCGGTAATACGGAGGGTCCGAGCGTTAATCGGAATTACTGGGCGTAAAGCGTGCGCAGGCGGTCTGTTAAGTCAGATGTGAAAGCCCCGGGCTCAACCTGGGAATAGCATTTGAAACTGGCAGACTAGAGTCTTGTAGAGGGGGGTAGAATTTCAGGTGTAGCGGTGAAATGCGTAGAGATCTGAAGGAATACCGGTGGCGAAGGCGGCCCCCTGGACAAAGACTGACGCTCATGCACGAAAGCGTGGGGAGCAAACAGGATTAGATACCCTGGTAGTCCACGCCGTAAACGATGTCTACTCGGAATTTGGTCTCTTGAAGACTGGGTTCTCAAGCTAACGCATTAAGTAGACCGCCTGGGGAGTACGGCCGCAAGGTTAAAACTCAAATGAATTGACGGGGGCCCGCACAAGCGGTGGAGCATGTGGTTTAATTCGATGCAACGCGAAGAACCTTACCTACTCTTGACATCCAGAGAACTTTCCAGAGATGGATTGGTGCCTTCGGGAACTCTGAGACAGGTGCTGCATGGCTGTCGTCAGCTCGTGTTGTGAAATGTTGGGTTAAGTCCCGCAACGAGCGCAACCCTTATCCTTATTTGCCAGCACTTCGGGTGGGAACTTTAGGGAGACTGCCGGTGATAAACCGGAGGAAGGTGGGGACGACGTCAAGTCATCATGGCCCTTACGAGTAGGGCTACACACGTGCTACAATGGGCAATACAAAGGGTTGCGAAGCCGCGAGGTGGAGCTAATCTCATAAAGTTGTTCGTAGTCCGGATTGGAGTCTGCAACTCGACTCCATGAAGTCGGAATCGCTAGTAATCGTAGATCAGAATGCTACGGTGAATACGTTCCCGGGCCTTGTACACACCGCCCGTCACACCATGGGAGTGGGCTGCAAAAGAAGTGGGTAGTTTAACCTTCGGGAGAACGCTCACCACTTTGTGGTTCATGACTGGGGTGAAGTCGTAACAAGGTAGCCCTAGGGGAACCTGGGGCTGGATCACCTCCTTATCGACACGATTTTGTTG
The DNA here is from genome assembly GCF_004358345.1 of Parashewanella spongiae. Taxonomy (NCBI): domain Bacteria; kingdom Pseudomonadati; phylum Pseudomonadota; class Gammaproteobacteria; order Alteromonadales; family Shewanellaceae; genus Parashewanella; species Parashewanella spongiae. Next base: position 418,857 of record NZ_CP037952.1, read on the forward strand.
TTTTTGTAGAGTGTTCACACAGATATGCTTGACGTTTTATCGAAAGATGAAACGGCATACTCGTTTGTCCTAGCGGCAACGATGTTCTTTAACAATTTGGAAAGCTGATAGTAGGATTTATTGTTCATTTGAATAGTAAATCATACGAAAAATCTCAAAAACGATGCATTACATTAAATGGTAAAGCATCAAGAGTTCTCAAACACTTTATTAAGTGTCTTGAATATTCAAAACTAAGGCGATATCAGCATCAACTTACCCGTTGATGCAATGATTATCAGTAAAAACCAGCTAGTTGCAATGCAGCTCAATGATGTTAACGACTTGTTTTTTAGCAAGAAGTGAAACTCATCTGGGTTGTATGGTTAAGCGACTAAGCGTATACGGTGGATGCCTTGGCAGTCAGAGGCGATGAAGGACGTGTTAATCTGCGATAAGCTCAGTTAAGTCGATAAAAGGCGTTACAGACTGAGATTTCCGAATGGGGCAACCCAATCACATAAGTGATTATCATACAGTGAATACATAGCTGTGTGAGGCGAACGTGGGGAACTGAAACATCTAAGTACCCATAGGAAAAGAAATCAACCGAGATTCCCCTAGTAGCGGCGAGCGAACGGGGATTAGCCCTTAAGTCTTTGGGGTGTTAGTGGAATACGTTGGAAAGCGTAGCGGCACAGGGTGATAGCCCCGTACACGAAAACTAACCGAAGATGAAAACGAGTAGGACGGCACACGTGACATGTTGTCTGAACATGGGGGGACCATCCTCCAAGGCTAAATACTCCTGACTGACCGATAGTGAACCAGTACCGTGAGGGAAAGGCGAAAAGAACCCCTGTGAGGGGAGTGAAATAGAACCTGAAACCGTATACGTACAAGCAGTGGGAGCGGCCCAACTCTTTATGGGTAAGAAGCCGTGACTGCGTACCTTTTGTATAATGGGTCAGCGACTTACATTTTGTAGCGAGGTTAAGCGAATAGCGGAGCCGTAGGGAAACCGAGTCTTAACTGGGCGTTGAGTTGCAAGGTGTAGACCCGAAACCCGGTGATCTAGCCATGGGCAGGTTGAAGGTTGAGTAACATCAACTGGAGGACCGAACCGACTTATGTTGAAAAATGAGCGGATGACTTGTGGCTGGGGGTGAAAGGCCAATCAAACCGGGAGATATCTGGTTCTCCTCGAAAGCTATTTAGGTAGCGCCTCGAGCGAATACCATTGGGGGTAGAGCACTGTTAAGGCTAGGGGGTCATCCCGACTTACCAACCCTTTGCAAACTCCGAATACCAATGAGTACTACTCGGGAGACACACGGCGGGTGCTAACGTCCGTCGTGGAAAGGGAAACAACCCAGACCATCAGCTAAGGTCCCAAAGTTATTGCTAAGTGGGAAACGATGTGGGAAGGCTTAGACAGCTAGGAAGTTGGCTTAGAAGCAGCCATCTTTTAAAGAAAGCGTAATAGCTCACTAGTCGAGTCGGCCTGCGCGGAAGATTTAACGGGGCTAAGCAATACACCGAAGCTATGGGTGTTTGTGCATCACCAGATGCGATTTCAGCTAACTGACATTTGTTTTTTAAATGTCAGTTTAAGCACGCAATACGTTGAGGCGGTTGTGGAGAATAAGTCGTATGTGGGATGCACAAACGCGGTAGAGGAGCGTTCTGTAAGCGGTAGAAGGCGAAGGGGTAACCCACGCTGGACGTATCAGAAGTGCGAATGCTGACATGAGTAACGATAAAGGGAGTGAAAAACTCCCTCGCCGAAAGACCAAGGGTTCCTGTCCAATGTTAATCAGGGCAGGGTGAGTCGACCCCTAAGGCGAGGCCGAAAGGCGTAGTCGATGGGAAACCGGTTAATATTCCGGTACTTCTGCTTACTGCGATGGAGAGACGGAGAAGGCTAGGCGAGCGCGGCGTTGGTAGTCCGCGTTTAAGGCTGTAGGCTGTAGACTTAGGCAAATCCGGGTTTACATTAGGCTGAGAGCTGATGACGAGTCACTAAGGTGATGAAGTCGTTGATGCCCTGCTTCCAGGAAAATCTTCTAAGCTTCAGGTAAGTAGGAATCGTACCCCAAACCGACACAGGTGGTTGGGTAGAGAATACCAAGGCGCTTGAGAGAACTCGGCTGAAGGAACTAGGCAAAATGGTACCGTAACTTCGGGAGAAGGTACGCTCTTGACGGTGATGAGACTTGCTCTCTAAGCTGTTGGGAGTCGCAGATACCAGGTGGCTGCAACTGTTTATCAAAAACACAGCACTGTGCAAAATCGCAAGATGACGTATACGGTGTGACGCCTGCCCGGTGCCGGAAGGTTAATTGATTGGGTTAGACTTAGGTCGAAGCTCATGATCGAAGCCCCGGTAAACGGCGGCCGTAACTATAACGGTCCTAAGGTAGCGAAATTCCTTGTCGGGTAAGTTCCGACCTGCACGAATGGCGTAATGATGGCCACGCTGTCTCCAGCCGAGACTCAGTGAAGTTGAAATTGCGGTGAAGATGCCGTATACCCGCGGCTAGACGGAAAGACCCCGTGAACCTTTACTATAGCTTGGCACTGAACATTGACCCTACATGTGTAGGATAGGTGGGAGACTTTGAAGCGTTGTCGCTAGATGATGTGGAGTCAACCTTGAAATACCACCCTTGTAGTGTTGATGTTCTAACTTGGCTCTCTCATCGAGAGTAAGGACAGTGCCTGGTGGGTAGTTTGACTGGGGCGGTCTCCTCCCAAAGAGTAACGGAGGAGCACGAAGGTTGGCTAAGTACGGTCGGACATCGTACGGTTAGTGCAATGGCATAAGCCAGCTTAACTGCGAGACAGACACGTCGAGCAGGTACGAAAGTAGGTCATAGTGATCCGGTGGTTCTGAATGGAAGGGCCATCGCTCAACGGATAAAAGGTACTCCGGGGATAACAGGCTGATACCGCCCAAGAGTTCATATCGACGGCGGTGTTTGGCACCTCGATGTCGGCTCATCACATCCTGGGGCTGAAGTCGGTCCCAAGGGTATGGCTGTTCGCCATTTAAAGTGGTACGCGAGCTGGGTTCAGAACGTCGTGAGACAGTTCGGTCCCTATCTGCCGTGGGCGTTAGATGATTGAGAGGAGCTGCTCCTAGTACGAGAGGACCGGAGTGGACGAACCGCTGGTGTTCGGGTTGTTATGCCAATAGCATTGCCCGGTAGCTACGTTCGGAATCGATAACCGCTGAAAGCATCTAAGCGGGAAGCGAGCCTCGAGATGAGTCATCTCTAGAGCTTTAAGCTCTCTAAAGGGCCGTCCGAGACTAGGACGTTGATAGGCAAGGTGTGTAAGCGTTGTGAGGCGTTGAGCTAACTTGTACTAATGACCCGTGAGGCTTAACCATACAACCCAGATGGGTTTTACAACCTTAGTGAATATATAAGCGCTTAATAAAGTAAGAACTTTGAGATAATTTCTTGTAAAAACAAGTATCAGCCAACCAAATTATTAATTTACGGCTAAAAGAGCGGTAAATAAAGAAAAGAACAAGCAAACAGAATTTGTCTGGAGACAATAGAGCTGTGGCACCACCTGATCCCATTCCGAACTCAGAAGTGAAACGCAGTATCGCCGATGGTAGTGTGGGGTTTCCCCATGTGAGAGTAGGTCATTTCCAGGCGCCAAATAAACAAAAAGGCCATCCAAACGGGTGGCCTTTTTGCGTGTGGAAGAAAATCTTTAACTCATAATCACTAATGGTATCGAACTTTAACCTAAATAAATCGGTTGAACGCACAATTTAACTTTAATTTATTGAAGTTAAATACAAAATTAAACAACCCGAATTCACCCATCAGGAGAGTGCTGAACATTCATATACTTGCCAAAATCACCGCTAGCTGCGTTATAAATTTTGCAAGTAGAAACGAAGTAACAACAGTTTTGTATGTCACTACTTGCTGCTATTCATGCCTTGCTATCAGTATTTTTTCTGCGTATATGAATGATCCCAACCAATTTATTTATGTTTAACGGTCTTTATCGTAATTGAGTAAGAGATTTTTAGGAGCATGGCTTATCAGGTTTTTTTATCTAAAAATGACTATTGCTCCATTGTCATTTGGTAATAAGAATAAGTGTAATAAGGAAATGACCCTGTTTTTACTTCGACAATGCCTTTATTGGAATTGTAATTGAAGTTAACTATTTGCATTGTTTCTTTCTGACATTCTCCCCCGCAAACCATATTATTTAGTGCTGAAGGTTGTATAGTTTGTTGATTAAGTTTTCCATCCATCTTCCATAATCCTTTGTCACTTCTTGTGTAATAAACCAGATCATTATTTTTAGTAAAGACGAGGTCTCTAATTATGTCGTTGAACTTTGTGGGTTTAAAAGTTTGGGCCCCGTCGTCGGACAACCAAACGTACTCTTTAAGCTGTGGATCTTTATAGGAAAACATTGAAGCGTATATTCTTGCTGTATTAGGCTTAAACGTTATATTAAAAACTCCGTCATGTGTAAGGGGAGTATCAGGAAAAGTAATTAATGATGAATGCCAAGTTTTGCCAACATCATCAGAGTAAACTAATTGTTCTTTGGAATTGTAACCGATGATTGTCCCGCCAGCGGTTGCTACATCTAAGAACTGTGGTTCGTTTGGTGCGTGTAGCTCATTACAGGTGTGGCCATTATCATAGGTAATGAATAGTCCGTAATTGGTTACAAATATCATTGAACCATCTGAACGTTTGGTTGATGCTAAATGGCTCAAGCCGTTATTTAAAGGGCAAGTCGAATCATCTATTGAGTACCATGTGCTACCAGCGTCGGAAGTATGTTCAAGATACATATTTGCACCATCCACACGGATAGCCAATGCATTAACTTGATCACGGCCTTCAAACTCGATACTTATGTACCAATTTTGATCTCCTCTAATTTTTGACCAGTGTATGCCTGCATCTGTGGAGCGCCATAAGCCGCCACTTAATTGGGTGTTGATTTCTTTATAAGCCAAAGCTGTTTGCCCATCTTTACTGTAAGTAAAGTGGTACTCAGAGTCTGGAAGATCGGTGATTTTCGTGAATGTTGATGTTGTAGCGTAAACATTACTACTCAAAAAACAAAAGTAAAGTGTGATTTTTAAGCAAGCTTTTAACCTTGATGTGTAAAAAGCCGAAAGATTATTATAAGTATTCATAAGTTGCCCTATCAAAATAAAATCACCAATGAAGTTACTCTTTGATAGATAGGGCTCTAAATAATTTAATGCAATATCATTGTTAATTTGAATCTATTTAGCAAATTACCCTAATCTAAGTATTAGAAGAATAAGATTAAACTATTGAGTGCTGGTATTGTGCGTTGGCATTGTGTGTGATTGACGGCACCAGAAGTTGGCAATATATTTCTTGGAATCTCGATATGCATTTTCTGACAGTAATTGCGCTTTTATAACAGGGCTTGGAGTAAAAATTCCCGCTTTTACATCTAACTTCAATTTAAAATCAGTATTTCTCTTTAAATTTCCATTGTGCACAATCATATAAAGGATAAAGCTGCCTTCAATGAATTCTGCAATTGATCTACGGTGAATAGATTCTAAATATCTTCGATAAAAAAGTGGAAAGAATTCAGTACTAGGGAGCTGATCAATGAATGGTCGATAATCATCTAGAAGCGTTAATCTGGGTATAAATTGAAAACGAGATTTTTGAGCATCCATATTATCCAATAGTAAAGAAGATATTTCTCGATATTTTTCGTCAGAAAGGCCATTCTCTGATTTATTGAGTTCAGTGCAAAGCACTTTAAATCCACTTAAAAAATTGTCAAATAGTGGCCTATCCATTACATTCTTAAGTTGGCCATGAATAAAGTATTGCCAAAATTTTCGCAATGGCTCTAACGTTTCTGAGTCTAGATTTAATAAATCAAGCCTAAGTTCAGGGGGGATTGTTGAGGTTAAAGCCGCATGTATACAGTCATGAAAAAAGCTTCCTGCTCCGAACCATATTCCATCGGGTTGCAGTAAGCTGTTGGCAACTTCACAATGCCATAATGCGCCAACTTGCAGATGATTGAGCCTATGTTGTTTTACGTCATTCCAGCTGCAAGGGCCAAATAGAGGTTTTAAAGATAGAGGATTATGTTGCACTGGTACCCCACGAGCACATGCTATACACGCTTGTATTAGCTTAAAAGGAGGGAGATAAGCATGGTGTGTTATTGATGATGTTTTAAATTGTTCAATAAAAAATATTGGAATTGTATTTTGAAGTAGATTTAACCAATAACAGATATGGTTAACTTGTGGAGTCTCTGCTCCTTTGTCTTGTAGAATATAATTTTTTTTATAGGCAAACCACTCTTTCACAAATGCGTTATTTAAAGTGACTTTCAAAAAGATTTCATTTTTATAATCAATTCCCATTGATTCAAAGTAACGTAAAGCTCCCTTTAGTTTCAATTCACGTTTTTGAAACCCCTCATCCTGTGAAGATGAAAAGTTGATATCCTCAACTTTGACAGTGGTGATGTCTGATGCAAGGTTATCAAGCATGTTCATTGGCGCAGGCATGCATTTAGGGTTGAATAATAAATACGTTAATAGCGTACAGTAGTATTGCATGAACTCTTGTTCAGTGACTTTTTGGTTTTCTAACGCCCAGTATAATGTGTTGCATGTATCTACATCTTTAAATAGTGGAGAATCATAAGGTTGCTGTTTTAATAGTAAGAACTTATGTTCATAGGTGAAATCTTTGGCTATGGACTGAAATTTACTTTTTTCTGCAGGGGTTAATCGAGTTTTTAGCTCTGATAACATAGGGGCGTTTTTAGTCGTAGATTGCACTGTGTGTCCGGCGTTATAGTTATAGCTTAGTAAAGCCGTGGCCTGTGGTTCAGATTTAGTACCGTCGGTCATAAAATTTTCAACATCATGATTTTTAGGTTGTGCTGATGCTTCAAAATTGAATGATTCTTCTTGATAATCCTCCAACTCAGTATTAAAAAGATGGGGGAGTGGAGTGGAATTGTTTAAGCCCGAAGTTAACATTTGTTATCAAGTTTAATTGCAGATAGTAAAATACTTTGCCAAATAATTAACTTATACTCAATGAAGTTAAATAATAATTAATCGATAATTAATCGATAATTAATCGATAATTAATTGCCCTGTATGGTCCTGTTGCCTCGATTAGTACGTTGAAACTTTAACTATCTAATACCAATTAATGGCCTACCTATTTAGTGAACACAGCTCTGTTCTCTTGATTCAAGTTTGGTTAACTATCTTTAATTTTGTATCCATTGCTCATTTATCTATTTGTATAACAATGAGTTATCTGTTTCATTTTTTCAAAAATGAAGAGTGGAGTTGTAGGGCTGTAAAAACAACGTACTGATTTGTGTTAAATTATTTACATTGTTCAATGCAATGAAAGGTTTTCGATATGGCAGCAACAATTCCCAGCAATCCATTGGGTGTACCAAATAATGCTCATGGGTCTGATTACTCTGTTATATCTTCAAGTAGTTCAGATGGGCTTGAAATTTCGGAAATTCCCTTTACTGCAAGAATATTAAGCGCTAAAGAAAAAGAAAGACATAAATATTTTCATGAAGTTAGCCGAGGAAGTCACAAGGAATATCTCCCTAAGTTAAAATTGCCAACATATGCAGTTCAAGTTGATATTCCCATTTCTCCTAGTAATGAAAGTGGTTTCTATTCCTCTTCACCAAATAGTCCATTATCTGGAGAGGTAAGTTTACAATATCAGGAATCCACCGCTACGATTCTAGCTTCAACGGTTCGTCCGTCAGGGTTAGCGTCGTTATCAATTGGAGCTACTTTAGAAAGAGAAGATAGTTTGAGTTTCCCCCGCCAAGGGTATGAAACTGCGTCTGAAGTCTCTGAAAGTGAAAATTATGTAGATATGCAAATGGCTGATAAAGGTTTCTATACTGCTCTTGTTAAGGAGTTGGACATTGAGAAGGCCGCACGCATTCTTTCTGAAGGAAATCTAACACTATCAAAAAAAGCAGTTTCTAAATATATATTTAACAAATATCCCGAAGATTTTTTGTATAGTGCTGTGAAGACCAAAAACAGTCAATTGGTTTGGGCCATCCTTACTATAGATAAAAAAAACGGCTATCCATTCAGAGAGTACCTAAATATAAAAATTGGAAACTGCACTCCATTGTTATTGGCTTGTCAAAATAAAGATCCAGAAACGGCTAAATTGATCGTTAAAGCAGGTGCTGATCTCAATATCACGGGGACCGAAGTTAACTTAAGTGCAATTGAGTATTGTTCACTAAATAACGAAATTGAGCTAGTTGCAGGGCTATTAAGTTATGGAGCAGCGCTTTCTCCTGCTTATTTAACGTCAACAGTGATGATAGATGAAGCGATTAGGCAAAATGTTCCTGATGCCATTTATTTATTTGTAAAAGCAGGGGTTCCTTATCCTGTTAAAATAGGTGGCTTACCAATTTTTGAGTACGCCATGATTCACGATCCTTTTTTAGTTGAGGAGTTAGCAAGAAAAGGAGAGAAGTGCACTAACGACGAAAAAGGTATGCAAGTAATCAGAAAAGCATATGAAGAAAACAATTTAAGGCTAATGACAGCGTTGATTATTTCTGGTGTTCCATATAAACAATTATTCGAAGATAAAACACCACTTGAGTACGCTTGTGCATCTGGTTGTGACAAATTAGTGGCGGCAATGCATGATAAAGGAGAGCTCATAAGTCACATAAACCCTGAAGGGCAAAGTTATGTTCGTATTGCAATAGAAAACTGTCATCTTGATGTTTTAAAACTGCTCGTTGAGAGATGTGGAGTGACAGAAAATACTAATTACGGTTTGTTTGCACAAGACCCCTCAGGTGACACTGCATTGCATGTTGGGCTGGAGGTAGGGGATGAAAAAATGGTAAGTTATTTGATTAACCTTGCGCCTCATTTGGCTTGTCAGCTTAGAAATGGGAATGGTCAAACACCAATGCAAATACTTGAACAAAAAAACCATGATTTTCATGTTTTGTTCGCCACGATTAAAACTCTTACTTCACTGTTTTTGTCGAAAGAAGCTGCAATACTGTCGAATTATCTTATTGGACAAAATTTTGTCGCAAAACCGACTGAAGAATTAGATTTTATGATCGAGAGTTTAAGACAAGAGTCAAATACTAAAAAAGTAGATTTGAAACAACCGAAAAGTGATTGCAGGGCAAAAGCGCAGCAGCAAGTACTTCAATCATCAAAGCCTACACCACTGAGTACACATCTTGGTAGTCTTGTTTGAAGCCTCTGACTCTTCTTTGTTGACATAAACATCACAGAATTCATAAGCCTTAGCTTAAGCAGCACAAGTCATACCCGAATGTTTTAATCGAGCACTCAGTTTCTTTTTTTGGCTGTTAACTTTATCCTAAATAAATCGGTTGGGAGCGTTCATATACGCAGAAAAAATTACTGATGGCAAGGCATGAATAGCAGCAAGTAGTGGTTCTACTTGCAAAATTTATAACGCAGCTAGCGGTGGTTTTGGCAAGTATATGAATGTTCAGCACTCACCTGATGGGTGAATTAGGGTTGTTTAATTTTGTATTTAACTTCAATGAATTAAAGCTAAATTGTGCGTTCAACCGATTTATTTAGGTTTATTTAGGATTAATTAACGGCACAAAATGTCTTCGATTTTCAAAGGCACTGGATTCCTGCCTTCGCAGGAATGACGAAAAATTACAGAATGCGCCATAGAAAAAATGTCATGGATCTGGACAAAAGTTGTTTAACCTAGAAACATCAGTTGACTGCGTTCTCAAGCGTAGAAAAAATGGCTGATATTAAGACGTAGCTTGCAGCAAGTAGTTATTCTACTTGCAAAAGTTACAACGCAGATAGCAGCCATTTTAGCAAGCTTGTGAGCGTAGAGCATTTCACTCATTGAGTGAAAAACATGATAATAAAATCATCCAATTGCTCAAACAGTTACTCATATACTCAGCGTTCAACTGATGTTTTTAGGTTTAAGGAACATCCGGTTAGTTGGCATAGAATCATTAGAAAACCTGACAAAATAAAATGCTGTTATCAACGAAACATTAAAGCTTACTGAACATACAGAAGATATTTGGAAGCGTGTATACCCAAATTTTTCTACTTCCACCATTAAAATGATAAACTGCAATCAAGTAATGAAGTGTCTGAGAGGTTATTATTCAACCATATTTTGGGGTGTCTAACCTGTCTACTAAAGTTGAGTCCAACTCGATTTCCACTGAGCTACATTCTCGTAAACGAACTCGTACAGATGCCGTAACGTATCAGGTGTCACAGCCCAAAAGGCATTGCAACCAAATCAGATCATACTTTTCTTATCAACCAGATCCACAACTGAAAACCAAGCCTTCTTATAAACACTTTAAACTTAGTCGTTCAAGACACGCTACTTACCGAAATCTTCAAGCGTACAAAGGAGAGAAAGCTCGCTATTCACATTGTGCACGTGTTCATTCAGACAATGTAAAATCTAACCTAAGGTCTAGAAATCTCCCTAATAACATGTGGGTGATAGATAATTTTCTTTATTGGAAAGGAAAGGATAAAAAAATCGTCGACGTCATCAGAGTGACAATTTCTTGCATTAATGAATGCAATACCCTGAGTGAGTCACTAGCGTTGATCAATAATTTAAACGCAATACTTAGGGAAAATAAATATGAACTGCGTAAGCAACCAGAGCCTTTCAATGCTTATTTGTCCAAGGCGTTGGGTTTCTACAAAAAAAAACATTTACAGCATCTTTCAGCGAAAGATTTAGCTCAACAGGGAGAAAAAGTCATAGCGCTTATGAGAGCAATGAAAGTCACTCCCGACGCCGTCAGCTGCATCAACTTGTTAACCGTTTACAACGCAACAAAGCAGTTTAAGGCTGCTGAGCGTTTGATACTGGGCAATGAGCATGGGCGAAGTTATATTTCAAAATGGAAGGTAGCCGTTAATATTAAGCTTTATAACGCCTTCCTTGGTGTATGCGCTCAAACCCAACAATTTAAAGCCGCCCAGAAGGTATTGACCATTCTGAAAGACAATGTCAGAGCCATGCGGCCTAAAAAACAAATAAAGCCCACAAATATCACTTGTATCGAACTGTTAACTGTTTACGGCGCAACAAACGAGTTTAAAGCTGCTGAGCGTTTGGTACTGGGCAATGAGCATGGACGAAGTTATATTTCAAAATGGAAGGTAGCCGTTAATATTAAGGTTTTTAACGCCTTCCTTGGTGTATGTGCTAAAACCCAAGAATTTGAAGCCGCTCAGAAGGTATTGACCATTCTGAAAGACAATGCAAGAGCTAGGCGGCCTAAAGACGAAATATGGCCCGATGCCATCACTTGTATCGAGCTGTTAAATGTTTACGCCGCAACAAAGCAGTTTAAGGCTGCTGAGCGTTTGGTACTGGGTAATGAGCATGGACGAAGTTATATTTCAGAATGGGAGGTAGCCGTTAATATTAAAGTTTATGGTGCTTTTCTTGGTGTATGCGCTGAAACCCAAGAATTTAAAGCTGCTCAGAAGGTATTGACCATTCTGAAAGACAATGCAAGAGCCAGATGTCCTAAAGATGAAATATGGCCCGATGACATCACTTGTGTCGACCTGTTAACTGTTTACGCCGCAACAAAGCACTTTAAGGCTGCCGAGCGTTTGGTACTGGGTAATGAGTATGGACGAAGTTATATTTCAGAATGGGAGGTAGCCGTTAATATTAAGGTTTATAACGCTTTCCTTGGTGTATGTGCTGAAACCCAACAATTTAAAGCTGCTCAGAAAGTCTTGACCATCTTGAGAGGCAATGCTAGCACCACGGCGTCTAAAGACCAAATAAAGCCCAATGCCATCACTTGTACCAACCTGTTAACTGTTTATGCCGCAACAAAGCAGTTTAAGGCTGCTGAGCGTTTAGTGCTGGGTAATGAGCATGAACAGAGTTATATTTCAAAATGGAAGGGAGCCGTTAATATTAAGGTTTATGGTGCTTTCCTTAATGTATGTGCTCAAACCGAACAATTTGAAGCCGCTCAGCAGGTATTGACTATCCTGAAAGACAATTTCAAAGCCATGTGGCCTAAATACGAAATAAAGCCCAATGCCATCACTTGTATCGGCCTGTTAACTGTTTATGCCGCAACAAAGCAATTTGAGGCTGCTGAGCGTTTGGTAATGGGTGAGCGAAGTTATATGTCAGAATGGAAGGTAGATGTTAATATTAAGGTTTATGGTGCTTTCCTTGGTGTATGTGCTCAAACTGAACAATTTGAAGCCGCTCAGAAGGTTTTGACCATCCTGAATGACAATGCAAGAGCCATGGAGCTTAAAGACGAAATAAAGCCCGATGCCATCACTTGTATCGACCTGTTAACTGTTTATGCCGCAACAAAGCAATTTGAGGCTGCTGAGCGTTTGGTAATGGGCGAGCGAAGTTATATGTCAGAATGGAAAGTAGCCGTTAATATTAAGGTTTATAACGCCTTCCTTGGTGTATGTGCTCAAACCGAACAATTTAAAGCTGCTCAGAAGGTATTGACCATTCTGAAAGATAATCTCAGAGCCATACAGCCTAAAGACCAAATAAAGCCCAATGTCATCACTTGTGTCGCCCTGTTAATCGTTTATGCTGCAACAAATCAGTCTGAGGCTGCTGAGCGTTTGGTGTTTGGTAATGAACAAGAACAAAGCTACCTATTAGAGTGGGAGATAGCCCCTCATTTCCTTATTTATGCTTACTGGGCACTGGTCAGTGAAAATGATTTCGACAAGTCTATGGATAAATTGTGCCGCTTAGACTTATGTCATAAACAACTTGGACTGGTAGGGAGTGTTTTTAACTGCCATGTTGACAGTATATTTAGTTGTAGTTTGAGTAAGGATATCAGCTCTGGTGTACCCTTCCAGTTTGCTAAGGCTCTATATCAATTTCATTGCCGTCGCAATGGAAAGCTTGCCATTGAAAAAATTATAACGGGTCATAACTTAGGTCAAACTTTAAAAACGAGTTTTATTTCGTTTTTAAAAGAGGAACATCAACTAGAGTTTAAGCCTTGTGCATCAAATACTGGAATCATTAAGCTAAAAGCTCAGTAAGTTAACAATCCGCTATCTACATGTTACATGCAGATATATTGTAAATGTCGGAGAACAATAAAGTTTGAAACTAATTTTTGGACAAAAGTTGTTTAAGGAACATCCGGTTAGTTGGTATAGAATCATTAGGGGCTGTTGATCTTTCAGGATTAAATTTTGTGCTATTTGAGTATTTATCTGTTCAACCTAAATAAATCGGTTGGGAGCGTTCATATATGCAGAAAAAATTATTGATAGCAAGGCACGAATAGCAGCAAGTAGTGGTTCTACTTGCAAAATTTATAACGCAGCTAGCGGTGATTTTGGCAAGTATATGAATGTTCAGCACTTACCTGATGGGTGAGTTCGGGTTGTTTAATCTTGTATTTAACTTCAATAGATTAAAGTTAAATTGTGCGTTCAACTGATATATTTAGGTTCAAGACGTGAGCAGTGATGCTTAGCCATCTAAGTGAGCTGGTCACAACACAGAACAGTGAATGCTCAAAAGCATCGAAAAAAGAGAGAGCGTAAATTGGTCGCTCTTTCTAAATAAAAGGTGCTGCGTTATCGTTTTCTTATTTGGAAACGGAGTAACGACAGTTTTGTATGTCGATAATAACCAAACCTCACAAACTCTGCCTTGCATAAAATAACCAATTTATCGCTGCAAAAACAATCACGAAAGATCAATAGACCCTAGGAAACCTGACAAAATATAATGCTGTTATCAACGAAACATTAAAGCTTACTGAACATATAGAAGATATTTGGAAGCGTGTATACCCAAATTTTTCTACTTCCACCATTAAAATGATAAGCTGTGATCAAGTATTGATGTGCTGAGAGGTTACTATTCAACCACATTTTGGGATATCTAACCAATATACTGAAGTTGAGTACAACTCAATTTCCACTGGGTTACATTCTCGTAAACGAACTCGTACAGATGCCGTAACGTATCAGGTGTCACAGCCAAAAAGGCATTGCAACCAAATCAGATCTTACTTTTCTCCTCAACCAGAGCCACAGCTGAAACCCAAGCCTTCTTATAAACACTTTAAACTTAGTCGTTCAAGACACGCTACTTGCCGAAATCCTCAAGCGTACAAAGGAGAGAAAGCTCGCTATTCACATTGTGCACGTGTACATTCAGACAATGTAAAATCTAACCTAAGGTCTAGAAATCTCACTAATAACATGTGGGTGATAGATAATTTTCTTTATTGGAAAGGAAAGGATAAAAAAATCGTCGACGTCATCAGAGTGACAATTTCTTGCATTAATGAATGCAATACCCTGAGTGAGTCACTAGCGTTGATCAAAAATTTAAAAGCAATACTTAGGGAAAATAAACATGAACTGCGTAAGCAACCCGGGCCTTTCAATGCTTATTTATCCAAGGCGTTAGGTTTATACAAAAACAAACAGTTACAGCATCTTTCAGCGAATGGTTTAGCTCAACAGGCAGAAAAAATCATAGCGCTTATGAGAGCAATGAAAGTCACTCCCGACGCCGTCAGCTGCATCAACTTGTTAAAAATTCACGACGCAACAAAGCAGTTTGAGGCTGCTGAGCGTTTGCTACTGGGTAATGAGGATGGGCGAAGTTATATTTCAAAATGGAAGATAGCCGTCAATATTAAAGTTTATGGTGCTTTCCTTGGTGTATGTGCTGAAACCCAACAATTTAAAGCCGCTCAGAAGGTATTAACCATTCTGAAAGACAATGCAAGAGCCATGTGTCCTAAAGACGAAATATGGCCCGATGCCATCACTTGTATCGATCTGTTAACGGTTTACGACGCAACAAAGCACTTTAAGGCTGCTGAGCGTTTGGTACTGGGTAATGAACATGGACGAAGTTATATTTCAGAATGGGAGGTAGCTATTAATATTAAAGTTTATAACGCCTTCCTTGGTGTATGTGCTGAAACTGAACAATTTAAAGCTGCTCAGCAGGTATTGACCATTCTGGATGATAATACAAGAGCCAGGAGGCCTAAAAACGAAATATGGCCCACTACTATCACTTGTATCAACCTGTTAACCGTTTATTCCGCAACAAAGCAGTTTAAGGCTGCTGAGCGTTTGGTTATGGGCGAGCGAAGTTATATGTCAGAATGGAAGGTAGCCGTTAATATTAATGTTTATAACGCCTTCCTTGGTGTATGTGCTGAAACCCAACAATTTAATGCCGCTCAGCAGGTATTGACCATTCTGGATGACAATGCAAGAGCCATGAGGCCTAAAGACGAAATAAAGCCCGATGCCATCACTTGTATCGAACTGTTAACTGTTTATGCCGCAACAAAGCAGTTTAAAGCTGCTGAGTGTTTGGTACTGGTTAATGAGCATGGACGAAGTTATATTTCAAAATGGAAGGTAGCCATTAATATTAGAGTTTATAACGCCTTCCTTGGTGTATGTGCTAAAACCGAACAATTTAAAGCCGCTCAGCAGGTGTTGACCATCCTAAAAGACAATCTCAGAGCCATGTGGCCTAAAGAACAAATAAAGCCCAATGTCATCACTTGTACCAAGCTGTTAACTGTTTATGCCGCAACAAAGGAGTTTAAGGCTGCTGAGCGTTTGGTTATGGGCGAGCGAAGTTATATGTCAGAATGGAGAGTAGCCGTTGATATTAAGGTTTATGGTGCTTTCCTTGGTGTATGTGCTCAAACCGAACAATTTAAAGCCGCTCAGAATATATTGACCATCCTGGAAGATAATCTCAGAGCCAAACAGCCTAAAGACCAAATAAAGCCCGATGCCATCACTTGTATCGAGCTGTTAACTGTTTATTCCGCAACAAAGCAGTTTAAGGCTGCTGAGCGTTTGGTTATGGGCGAGCGAAGTTATATGTCAGAATGGAAGGTAGCCGTTGATATTAAGGTTTATGGTGCTTTCCTTGGTGTATGTGCTCAAACCCAACAATTTGAAGCCGCTCAGAAGGTATTGTCCATTTTGAAAGACAATGCAAGAGCCATGTGGCCTAAAGACGAAATATGGCCCAATGCCATCACTTGTATCGAGCTGTTAACTGTTTACGCCGCAACAAAGCAGTTTAAGGCTGCTGAGCGTTTGGTGTTTGGTAATGAGCATGGACGAAGTTATATTTCAGAATGGAAGGTAGCCGTTAATATTAAGGTTTATGGTGCTTTCCTTGGTGTATGTGCTCAAACCGAACAATTTGAAGCCGCTCAGAAGGTATTGTCTATCCTGAAAGGCAATCTCAAAGCCATGTGGCCTAAAGACGAAATAAAGCCCAATGCCATCACTTGTATCGACCTGTTAACCGTTTATGCCGCAACAAAGCAGTTTAAAGCTGCTGAGCGTTTGGTACTGGGCAATGAGCATAGACGAAGTTATATTTCAAAATGGAAGGTAGCCGTTAATATTAAGGTTTATGGTGCTTTCCTTGGTGTATGTGCTCAAACTGAACAATTTGAAGCCGCTCAGAAGGTTTTGACCATCCTGAATGACAATGCAAGAGCCATGGAGCCTAAAAACGAAATAAAGCCCGATGCCATCACTTGCATCGTCCTGTTAACTGTTTATGCCGCAACAAAGCAGTTTAAGGCAGCTGAGCGTTTGGTTATGGACGAGCAAAGTTATATGTCAGAATGGAAGGTAGCCGTTAATATTAAGGTTTATAACGCCTTCCTTGGTGTATGTGCTCAAACCGAACAATTTGAAGCCGCTCAGAAGGTATTGTCTATCCTGAAAGACAATGTTTTAGCTGAGCAGCCTAAAAATGCAATAAAGCCCGATGCCATCACTTGTATCGAGTTGTTAACTGTTTATACCGCAACAAATCAGTTTGAGGCTGCTGAGCGTTTGGTGTTTGGTAATAAACAAGAACAAAGCTACCTCTTAGAATGGGGAATAACCCCTAATTTTCTTATTTATGCTTACTGGGCACTGGTTAATGAAAATGATTTCGACAAGTCTATGGATAAATTGTGCCGCTTAGACTTATGTCATAAACAACTTGGACTGGTTGGGAGTGTTTTTAACTGCCATGTTGACAGTATATTTAGTTGTAGTTTGAGTAAGGATATCAGCTCTGGTGTACCCTTTCAGTTTGCTAAGGCTCTATATCAATATCATTGCCGTCGCAATGGAAAGCTTGCCATTGAAAAAATTATAACGGGCCATCACTTAGGTCAGACTTTAAAAACGAATTTTATTTCATTTTTAAAAGAAGAGCATCAACTAGAGTTTAAGCCTTGTGCATCAAATGATGGAATCATTAAGCTAAAAGCTCAGTAAGTCAATAATTCGCTATCTACATGCAGATATAATTGTAAATGTCGGAGAGTAGTAAAGTTTGAAACTTTTATCTTATAGAACCTATTAATAATGCTAAATAAAGGTGTTCTTCTAACAGTAATGGATTGAAACTTTCTTGAACGACCGTGATCGATTTCATTGAAAAAAGACATTAAAGATTGAAACTAACTTTTGGACATATGGACATAAACATCACAGAATTCATAAGTCTTACCTTAAACCTAAAAACATCAATTGAACGCTGAGTATACGAGTAACTATTTGAGCAATACGATGATTTTATTACCATGTTTTTCACCCAGTGAGTGAAGAGCTCTACGCTCACAAGCTTGCTAAAATGACTGCTATCTGCGTTGTAACTTTTGCAAGTAGAATAACTACTTGCTGCAAGCTACGTCTTACTATCAGCCATTTTTTCTACGCTTGAGAACGCAAACTGATGTTTCTAGGGAGCGCCACGAAGCGCTTTATTCTGTTGCGGGATTTGTCTCAACGTATACGCAGCCAAGCGATTACATGGCCATAAACCAGAGACAGCAACGTTATTATTTATAATAAGTCCATCAGGTTGAAACGTACCTGACGGGATAATTACCAGTTCATCCCGAAATCTGACGGGCATGCATAATGGGTAACCGCTATGACATGAAGCCCTGTGACAAAGGCCTTGAATAAAGGTTGAGATGCAATGTAGGCCGCAGCATCAAGCGAATTCAGTTAAGCGTCGTAAATCAAAAAATGAAGATGGGGAGTCTTTCCTAGTTGACGAACCCTGACACAAACAGAGAAGCAACTGGTAAATGCATCTGTTTGATCTTCCGGCGTAATATGAAGTGGCATGTATTGAAGGAAATAAAGTGAACGTGGGAGAGCCTGAGTGTTGGAAGGTAGTGACTTCCACTATCCGAATATAAGGTAAACCGAAATTTCAGATAGGGCGCTCAGGCAGTCGGATGAGCCCATAGTACCGTTAACCGTGAAGACAACATAACTTCACATCAGGGAAGGGGCTCAGTGTTACACCCGTTTTTAACGTAACTTTTGAGGTGAAATTGCCATATGGCTAACACTCCAGTAAATATCAGAATATTACAGCGAAAACTTTACTTACGCTCAAAGCTTAACTCGGAGCTTCGATTTTACAGCTTGTACGATAAACTCAGTCGCCTAGATATACTCGAAGAAGCCTATCGACGATGCAAAGCCAATAAAGGCGGAGCAGGAATTGATGGCATCACATTCAGTTATCTAGAGCAGCAAAAGAAAGTCGTTGCGCTGTTAAAAGAAATTCAAACTCAATTACAACAGAAAAACTATCGACCTAGCCCAGTCAAACGAGTAGAAATACTCAAAGACAACGGCAAAACGCGGAAACTTGGGATCCCGATAATCAGTGACAGAATTGTGCAAATGGCGATGACAATAGTGATGCAACCCGTCTACGAACCTCATTTACATGAACACAGTTATGGCTACCGTCCATGTCGAAGCGCCCAGCAAGCGGTAAAAGTCATTGAAATGAGCCTAAAACAAGGCTATCAGCACGTACTCGATGCTGACTTGAGCGCCTATTTCGATACCATCCCGCACGCTAAGTTGATGGCAAAAGTAGAAAGGCGAATAAGCGACAGCAGCTTTCTGAGTTTACTGAAAAGCTTTATCAAAGCGCCCATCAGCATAGAGACGGTCAACGGGAAATGGCGAATAGAAGCAAGCCGATGTGGCACTCCGCAAGGCGGAGTTATCTCTCCACTACTGGCTAACATCTATCTCAACGATTTCTGTTTGAAAATACACGAAAAAACACCGTGTAAAATCGTTACCTATGCAGATGATTTTGTTGTACTTCATAAGCAAACCTACACACAAGAGCAACTGGACTGGATAACACAGCAATTAAGTGATGAAGGTCTGAAGCTAAATCAAAGTAAAACCCACTGTGTGGATATGGGAAAGCTGATGAATGAGTTTGATTTCCTCGGTTTTAACTTTCAACGGATCACAGGCCTCATCAAAGGCACCAGTTACATCAAGATACAGGCGTCTAAGAAGAGCCAAACAAAGCTGAAAAATAAAATCAGAGACATAGTGAAACACCGAACCTCAAATACACTTGGCGTACTGATAAATAAGGTTAATCAAGTTCTGAGGGGATGGAAACACTATTTTGGTGGGATAGGTTATCCCAGAGGTGTATTTTTCAGAATAAATGGATTTGTAGTAAACCGATTCTATCGATGGCATCGTCGCTTAAGTCAACGTCGAAGCAAGTATCTATCACGAGGTGCTTACGAAAAATTACGCCAAGCTGGTCTTGAGTATTTACCCACGACAAGATGATAAGCAAAGTGAAGGGGCTGAGAGAAGTGTAACAACAGAGCCGTGTGAGAGAAAACCTCATGCACGGAATCGAAGAGGGGCTGCTGGATAAGCGATAGCGAAGCCAGTAGCCTACTCTACTTAAACTGCACACGTCATGCCCGAATGCCTTAGTCGGGCATCCAGAGTCTTTTTTTGGCGGTTAAATTTATTCATTAACGGCACAAGATTTCTTCGATTTCTTCAAAGGCACTGGATTCCTGCCTTCTCAGGAATGACGAAAAGTTACAGAATGCGCCATACAGAAAATGTCATGGAACACGGACAAAAGTGAGTTTCATATTACAAATAAGCATCTTATTTTTTCGCAAAAAACACACTTATTTTATCCTTCGTGGACACCAATTCAATACCTTTCCATTTGAGTATGAGATTAAATACAACCTCATGCTTATATTTACTCGCCAGTTTTAGCGGTGGCATTCCAAATTCGTTACTAAATAATCGAGTAGAATCTATCGGATGTGTGGATAAATAATCCAGTATTACCTTCACCACCTTCTCTTTACCAAGACAGCAGGCCGCATGCAGTGGCGTATTCATAGTATTTGAATTCATCATGGTCAGCCCGATATCGGCATTAGGGTGCTGCACCTTATAATCCAGCAGTACCTTCACCAACCCATCATGACCGACATTACAAGCCTCATGCAGTGGCGTATTCTTAGATGTTGGATGCTCCCTTGTCAGCCCGATATCAACCTCAGGGCACTGCCCCTTATAATCTAGCAGTACCTTCACCACACCATAATAACCAGCGATACAAGCCTCATGGAGTGGCGTATTCTTAGATGTTGGATGCTCCCTTGTCAGCCCGATATCAACCTCAGGGCACTGCCCCTTATAATCTAGCAGTACCTTCACCACACCATAATAACCAGCGAAACAAGCCTCATGCAGTGGCGTATTATTATGTGTTGAATGCTCCCAAATCAGCCCGATATCAGCATTAGGGTGCTGCCTCTTATAATCCAGCAGTACCTTCACCACGCCATCATGACCAGCGAAACAAGCCTCATGCAGTGGCGTATTATTATGTGTTGAATATTCTCTGGATAACCCGATATCGACATTAGGGTGCTTTCCCTTATAATCCAGCAGTGACTTCACTACCTTCTCTTTACCAAGACAGCAGGCTCCATGCAATGGCGTACCTTTATACGTTGAATGCTTTCTGGCCAGCCCGATATCAGTTTCAGGGTGCTGTTCCTTATAATCCAGCAGCACCTTCACTACACCATCGTGACCGGCGATACAAGCATCATGCAGTGGCGTATTCTTAGTTATTGAATGCTCCCTGGTTAGCCCGATATCGGCATTAGGGTGCTGTCGCTTATAATCCAGCAGTGACTTCACTACCTTCTCTTTACCAAGACAGCTGGCCGCATGCAGTGGCGTAGTCTTAAATGTTGAATGCTCCCTAGTTAGCCCTATATCAGACTCAGGGTACTGTACCTTATAATCCAGCAGAGACTTCACCACGCCATCATGACCAGCGATACAAGCCTCATACAGTGGCGTATTTTGATTTTTTGAATGCTCCCTGGTTAATTCGATTTCACCCTCAGAGTTTTGTCTCTTATAATTCATCAGTGTCTTCACCACAGCACTATGACCAGCGATATAAGCCTCATGCAGTGGCGTATTGGGATATTTGGAGTGATTTTTTGCTAGCCCGATTTCTGCCTTAGGGTACTGCCCCTTATAATCCAGCAGTACCTTCACCACATTTTCTTTACCAAGATGGCAGGCTGCATGCAATGGCGTATTTTTATATGTTGAATGCTCTCTGGTTAGCCCGATATCAGCTTTAGGGTACTGCCCCTTATAATCCAGCAGCACCTTCACCACATCATAATGACCGGCGATACAAGCCACATGTAGTGGCGTATTCTTAGATTCAGAATGCTCCCTAAGCAGTCCGATATTAGCCTCAGGGTTCTTCCTCTTATAATCCAGTAGCGCCTTCACCACATCATAATGACCGGCGATACAAGTCGCATACAGAGGCGTATTCTTAGATTTTGGATGCTCCCTAGTCAGCCCGATGTCGACCTCAGGGTTCTGTCCCTTATAATCCAGCAGTACCTTCACCACGCCATCATGACCGACGACACAAGCCTCATACAGTGGCGTATTCTTAGTTTCTGAATGCTCCTTGGTTAGCACGATATCAGCCTCAGGTTCTTGCCCCTTATAATCAAGCAGTACCTTCACCATCTTCTCTAAACCAAGTCGGCAGACCGCATGCAGTGGCGTACTCTTAGTTATTGAATGCTGCCTGAACAGCCCGATATCTGCTTTAGGGTACCGCCTCTTATAATCCAGTAGCAGCTTCACCACATCATCATTATCGGCAATACAAGCCACATGCAATGGCGTAGTCTTAGATTCTGAATGCTCCCTGAACAGCCCGATATTAGCCTTAGGGTATTGCAGCTTATAATCCAGCAGCACCTTCACTACACCATCATGACCGACGACACAAGCCTCATACAGTGGCGTATAGGGCAAACGGGTCTAAATTAGACAGCCAGTTTGCCCACAGTTAATACCTTCATCAAATATTCTTCATCCCAGCCCGCTTTTAAACGTTTGCTTTTTATTCCTACTTTTGCTGTTTTCTCATTTTTCAGCATGTTGAGTGCTGTTTTATTCATGATAGCCATGTTCTCTGCTGCGTTTCCACTTCTTAACCGACATGAATCTTCATCAAAGCTTACATCCAGTTGCCAGTGGAGCTTATTTTCAACAAACCAATGAGAACGTATTGCATTTGAGATAAACTCAGCTTTAGGTTTCAAATGACTACTGATGTAATAGCGTCTTTCCATGGTCTTCTCTATCCCTTTTTGTTCCCTAGTAGATTCTACGACTACAATGCTGTTTAAGCTTGACCATCTACTATGGCGTTTTCTGAGCCACTCTACGTCAGACGTGACCCAAACTTTTCTTTGTTCAATTCGACCGTGATCTTTATCGACTTCCTCAAACATATCGTAGTGAATTTTTTTAAATCTAGACTCGAGTTCTGTATCTAAAAATAATTTGATATCTTCAAAGAACTCACCTTGGCTACCTTTAAGGGCGAAAATATAATTAGCTTTTTTTTCAATGATTTTATCTGCAATTTTAAACTGGCAACCCATTGCATCAGTGGTAATGGTTGCCCCTTTAATATCGAGGAGCTCTAACAACTTAGGAATGGCTGTTATCTCGTTGCTTTTACCGTCAACTTTCATTTGCCCTAAGCAAAGATTATTTTTTACTGACCAAGCATTAACGATATGTATTGCTGGAACTTCATTCACTTTATCCAGAGTTCTTCTCAGTGTCTTGCCATCAAGAGGAATGATATCTTCGTCAATTGTACAAAGGTGTTGCGCCCACGCTATAAAAGTGGCATGAAAAGCCTTAGGGCATAAGCGGTTGAGAACATCGTTAAAGGTATCATGGCTTGGGACGCCATGAGGCATATCTAAAAAAGTTTCGAACCATTTTTTCTTCGATTTCCCATATTCTTCAATAGCATTGAAATTATCGCAGCCACAGATAACCGCACATAGAGTAATGGTTATAATGTTAATCAGAGGATGATGTAAAGTTCGTGACATACGAGGGTCGGGTAGGCCATCAAAAAAGTCGCTGATTGTCGTAGTTTTCATAGAAATTAACAAGCAAAGACTATTATAAACCACGATCGCTATAGTTTGGCAAACGATCAAATTTGATTGCTTATTTTTGACCCGTTTGCCCTACAGTGGCGTATTCTTAGTTTCTGAATGCTCCTTGGTTAGCCCGATATCAGCCTCAGGTTCTTGACCCTTATAATCTAGCAGTACCTTCACCACCTTCTCTTTACCAAGACGGCAGGCCGCATGCAGTGGCGTATTTTTATATGTTGAATGCTCCCTAGTCAGCCCGATATCAGCTTTAGGGTTCTGCCCTTTATAATCCAACAGTACCTTCACCACACCATCATGACCGACAATACAAGCCTCATGCAGTGGAGTATTTTGATATGTTGAATGCTCCCTAGCCAGCCCTAAGTCAGTATCACGGTTCTGCCCCTTATAATCCAGCAGTACCTTCACCACTTTCTCTTTACCAAGACGGCAGGCAACATGCAATGGCGTATACCCGTTTTTGTTAGCGTTATTAACCTCAATACCCGGAGTCTTCAATAATGCTTCCACCACATCTGCCCGCCCAAAGTACGCTGCGATATGCAACAGTTGATTATCACTTTTAAGGATTGGTAAAAAGTTATGTATTACCTCATTGAAATTAACCTGATGACTCAATAAATGAATTAATTCTGGCCAGTCTCTTGAATTTACCCAAGCTCGCCAATCAAGTGAACTTAAATGCACCTCATCTGCTCCTGAGTTACGAAGCGCTTGTATTGTAGAAAAACTGACGCCGCCTGAGATGCAATGCTGCAATAAGTCTTGTTTACGATTTAACGGTAAGGTTTGCCAACCCTCACGGTTACTCAGGTACTTTTCTACTACATCATCGTATGATGCATTAAATTCAGTTAACCGCTTAACGATTGGTTCACTCCAAACAGTGACGAACTCCGACTTAATTTTTAACTGTTCAAGGTGCCTACATAACGTATCACGGTAGAGTGCCTGCCATGTATGTGACAATAAACACATCATCAACGGACGTTTATCAAACACGGGAAGACAGTAAACAACAAGTGCTGCCAGCGCACAAAAATCACCACAATAAAGTTTTTTACACCAGTGGCTGACATTGCCAGTGTAATCCGTTAGCTCAGGCTTTTCCGGTATAAATGCACTTTCTAAAAAAAGTGTTAGCTGTTGGTCTGTGTGAATGCGCTTTAAAATCTCATTACTGATGCTATCTCTTGTCTGGCTGCCATCATAAAAATGGTTAGGAGCAAGTTTTAATAACGCAGACCAAGCGTTTTCCTTTAACCGATCAACTATGCCATTCATTTCCATTAGCAGATTATCCTCATCAGACTGAAGGTATTGCTCTTTCAGAAATAATACCTGCTGCGATAATTCCAAATAATCGTCAATACTGCTCAATAAACGGCGGTGATAATTTTCTGGGGCAGTGAGAAGTAAATCATAAATATCTGACGCAAACAGGTCGTGCAGCGGCAACTTAAAATGAGTGTCTTTCTTAGAGACGATCCCTGTAAGCAACCAAGGCACCGTCGCCGCTAAATGTACCCGGTAGTCAAATCTAACCTTTGAAGTTAACTTCAGTAATGTGTCACTCATTTGATCCCGACACAATAAATTAAAAATCGTTGTCGCTTGCCTATCACACAAACCCAAACGAATACGAAGACCGTCTATGCACCGCCATTCACCTTCGCTTTCAACCGCCATAGGAAAGGCACCGAGATGAAGCAGTTGCTGTGACTCAGGCCAGAGTCTCATTTCGTCAAGCCTGTTTGAAAATTCAACAAGAAAACATAAGGCGTCTTCTGGTAGTTGTTGGTTTAAATTGATCCGTTCAACAATATGCGTCTTTAATTTTTCGAGTCGCGCAAAATAATCCTCCCTGCCTTTTGTGTCTCGAGCTAGAATGGCCTTTCCTTGTTGCTCAGCCCGCATTATCACGCCTGTTAATTTTTCATCAAAATTTGCTCCTGGTAACTTCGCTACATCATCAGTTAACTCTAGTTCAGCGTGGTTTTTCGTTACTTCTTCATCACGAATAAATTTGAGGAATGCATCATATTGCCCAAGCAGGCTGACCCTAAACAACTGACCGTCAATATCAACGGTGTTTGATTCAAGGTTTGCTTTCTGAGGCTGAAAGTTTAACCGTGCAGCGATTGAAGTGTTTGAGCTGACAGCGCCTAGGGGATTGCACATTCACATTCCAATTCTTTGTCTTCGATGAATTGATAAATTGATAAATTGTAAAGGGTCTAGAGATTTAGAAAGTACCAATCTTTGTCATGCCAGCGAAGGCTGGTATCCAGTGACTTTTATAGAAAAAAGCAAAGGCACTAGACTACCGACATACAAAACTGTCGTTACTTCGTTTCCTGCCTGCGCTTGAGTGACGAGAACTCATCGGTATACTTTCTTCCGCAACTTTTGTAAGTGGTAAATATGAGCATCTTTCAAAATTGAATTTAATGGTAATAACTATCTTTTATATCTAACTGCTAACCAATATTACACCTTCAAATACTAGGGGCTGCTTATCTTTCGTGATTAAATTTTGTGCTATTTGGACGTTTATCTGTTCAAGGCGTAAGTAGTGAAGCTTAGTCATCTAAGTAAACGGGTTACAACACAGAACAGTGAACGCTCAAAAGCATCTAAGACAGCGTAAATTGGTCATTTCTACTGCGTTATCGCTTGCTTATTTGGAATACCAAACCGCACAAGCTCTGTCTTGTATAAAACGACCAATTTATCGCTGCAAAAAAAATCACGAAAGATAAACAGCCCCTAGTAATACCAATTACAGTAATTAATCTCTCACTCAGCAAGAGATAAAGGTTTTCAGTACAAGGCGCATGTTCGAAGTACTATATTCCCTACGGCCGCCATACAAAACTGGCGTTCAACGCACTTAGTGCTTTTGTCGGGATAATTCAAGAACGTTCAACGCAGTAATGGAAACCTTTAGCCTTGCCCTTCGGGAGCTTGTATGCTTACACTTTGGTTTATAAACCTAGAAACATCAGTTGACTGCGTTCTCAAGCGTAGAGCATTTCACTCATTGGGTGAAAAACATGATAATAAAATCATCGTATTGCTCAAACAGTTACTCATGTACTCAGCGTTCAACTGATGTTTTTAGGATAAAGAATACTTCACAAAATTATCTCAACGTAGCAATGTAATAACGATAGTTTTGTATGTCGGTAATAACTATGTTTTCACCAATTTCGTTTGTACTTTGTGCGCATACATAGCCATGAGTTGAGCATTTAATTACTGTAATTGGTATAAATTCAAATTAATTCAACTAACTATAAAAATTGTTCAAACCATTGCAGTAATTGGTATTAAATCACATACGTTATGCTCAAATGTTTTAGTTGGGTATCCAGTGTCTTTTTTTGGCTGCTCATTTATTCATTAATGGAACAAAATTTCTTCTATTTTTTAAAAGCACTGGTTTTCAGCCTTCGCAGGTATGACTCAAAATTTCAGGGTGAACAATACTGAAAATGTTATGAATAGAGGCAAAATCGAGCTGGCTTATTCAGAGGACGAGGACGATTCCCCTCCCAAATAACTCATATTACTTGTCACTGAACTGTCCTTTGAGCTATTACTGAGTTGTCTATTTGGAGCGCTAGTCCGTAATCCTGTCGATGAATTAAGCTGTGAGCTTCTCCCTAATCCTTCTTTATTTTCGAGCTCTGTTGCCAGTTTTTCTCTTTCTTCTGCTTCAGCGAGTAAAGTAGCACGCCTTTGATAAATTTGATCAGCAAAGCTAATCAAATTCGTTTTAACTGCATACTGAGCTGCTGTCATTTTTTCGGCTGCTCTCGTCCTGTCTCGGTATCGAAAAGTCATTTCTGAATTGATCAATGAAATGTCACTTTTATCTAAAATTATTCTTAACTTCGCTTCATCTTTTGTATCAACAACCAAATGTAATAAAGTGCAGTCATCAGGTGCCGTTTCATTGATATCAAAACATTTCAAGATATCTTCATAGTCGTCGACGGTGCTCCTTTGAGTGACGAACTTAGGCATATCCTTCACCAAAGTTTCCCCATCTTTTCCTCTTCTAGAGATGATTGTACTAGTTAGACTTTGCTCTATGTTTTGTTGGTACTTAGCACCCATCATAATTTCCATGCACTCATGATTACTATGATTGCAAGCCACGTGTAAGAGTGAATAACCCTGATATTTTTTATCCCCAATATTTAGCCTACATCGATAAGCATGTCCTGATAAAGATCTAATGATCTCATCATCTGCAAATAACAACGCCACAACAAATACGTCCATAGTGCCATAATATTTTAAGCATGATGTAAGTTTATTTTTAAGAGTTCCGTCAAGTGCTTCAAGTTCATTGTCTCCTGAACCAAAAACAAATTCACCATTTAGAAACGCTTTACCAGCAGCTTCTTGTAACGCGATGACCGTGCTATTACGCTGCCATAATACAGCCAACATTATTGGGCTATAGTTGCTTTTATTCATCACATTAAATTGATTTCTGTCTCTGATAGCCAACTGCTTAGCAATGGCTGAATGTCCAGCTCGGCAAGCAATGTGAATAGGAAAATCCCCCTTACTATTCGAATAATTGATAGCGGCTTCTGTACTCAAACAAAGCAATGTGTTGAAAGTATCAAATTCGCCAAATTGAGCTGCAGCATGAAGTAAGTTATTGCCCTCATTATCCGTTAATGTAATCAAATCTCCAGTATAGTGCCCCAACAACATTCGAATTATCTCGATATTCCCAATTCGAAACGCCAAATGGAGAACTGTCTCCCCAATGCTATTTTTTTGTTGAAAATCAATTCCTTTAACTTGCAATAAACTTTCAACGTTTCGAGGTATTTTCGAGCTCACCGCCAAATGGAGTGCGGTATCTCCTTTACCATTAACTTGATTGATGAAGCTGTCTTGTTGATTCTGATTACTTAACAGTATGAAACTTAAGGCATCGCTATTACCGTCAAGGCAAGCTCTGTGCAGGCTGGTGCTTCCATCTGCGCCGACTTGATAAGACTTAGCTGTTTTTGCCGTTTCAAGCAATTCTGTAATGTTGGGTTCATTAATTTCTAAAGCAATTTCCATAGGCAACGCGGCTGGTATGCGCTCGCCAGCTTTTTGAACTACTGATGCAGCAACATCAAGGCTTGCACCGGCGCTTAATAAGCTTTCAACAACAGAATGTTTTCTATTCCTTATGGCTTTGGTTAATGCTGTTTCACCTCGTTTGTCACGCTGATTAATACCATGAAACTCGACGTCAAAAGCAATATACTCTTCATCATCGTCTAGATTGGCTTTTTTCCTTTCTGTTGCAATCTCTATCTCTTCAGTAACAAAATGCTTTAGGGCCAGAATCTCAGGTATCCATTTTTCTTTATCGTTATCAAGCGCTACATGTAGCGCGGTTTGTTTCTTCAAGTTAACTTTAAACGCATCAACATCATCAAATTTAATCACTGCTTGGAAGCATTGATAACTCGCATCTTCCTCCTTGAGCAATTGGTGTAAAGCTGAATCTCCATCGGCATTTACCGAACTCGCACTAAAACCGAATTTACACAACAGAGTTAATAACTCCGCATGACCGCCTATTACTGCGATATGCACCAGCGTATTTTGATTTTGAGGGTGATCCGATAAATTAAGTATTTGCTGAGGCAAAGCAGGAGGATCCATTAAGCTTTTAGAGCAGATGTGATCAAAAATCACCCTGACGATAGCTGTATTTCCAGATTTGATCGCATTCATTAAGATACCTAACCCTCGGCCTTCGTCAAACGAGAGCGCAGGGTTGATGCACTCTAGAGCTGCGACTAAAAGTTGGCTCTGGCTTGGGGGTAACCGTAAAATGAAATCAAGCTCATCTTCCCCAAAGGCGCTTTTATGATTAACATTAATCCCTCGTAGTGCTAATAGTTTCTCCGCTATCTCATAGTGTTTGTATTCCAGCGCTATATGTAATGCGGTATCCCTTGCATCATTACAAGCATTAATGTCAACATCATGAAAATTAAGACGTCCAAATGCTGCAACATCGCCTTTTCGAGCAATGCGATGAATGTCTTTATCGCCTACAACACATCCCGCATTAAATTTCCGCTTCATTGCTTTCGCTATTACTCTAGCCGCTTCAGTCTGCTGTAATTTACAAGCCATATTGAAAGCCGTTACCCCATATTCATTTTGCACCGAAGCAATTAATGGCATTTTAGCCAGTAATGTTTTAACGGCCTGAAGATTACCTTTTCGGCAGGCCGAGTGAAGCGGCGTTTCACCATTTCTAGAGTTAATGACTCTTATTGCTGAGGTAATGTTTTTTGTCACTTTAGCGGGCTGCAGTAGTGCATCTGGTTCGGCTTTAGGTGCGGAGTTCTCATTTTGAAGTGCTGAATTCCCATTTTCACTCTCAATGAGTAAATAATCATCAGCACCGTTTGCATCTAAGTCATCAGTAACATTTGCTGATACTGCTCCTTGCCCTAATGAATGTACTGTTTTTTCAACCTCTTTAAAACGGTCACTCCCTGTAGGTTTAAAACATTCTGTAGCATCAATATTAATATAATTATCAAGCTCAGCAGAAAAGTTGTGATAAGCTATTTTCCCATCTGTTGTTTGATATGTTTCTGATATTTCAAGCTCTTTGATCCCACAATCATTACCACGATAACCTTCACTGATTTGCTGGTCGTTTTCTTGTATTGATTGAGCGTTAGTCTTTTTTTGAAATACAGAAGCAACAAACATAGGCTTCTTTTTAAATGAAAGTGGTTGATGGGTTACCATTTTTTCTTGTTGGTGTGCTGATATCGCTGGTGTTGATGGGTACTCCCCTTCAACCTCAATTTGTTGTGTGGGCTCTTGCTCAATCAATAAGTGGATGATCTCCATATTATTGTGTTTACAAGCAATGTGTAACGGCTTATTACCATTACTATCTTCACAATCAGTCTCAAGATGACTTGATTCTTTAAGTAATGAATGTAATACCGCTAGTTGCCCATGTTCACAAGCATAATGCAGCGCCGTCATGCCCAGATTATCTGAAACCGCTAATAATCGCTTCTTTGTGAATGGTACGACACTTGTAGCTTCAATACAGTCTTCTAATGTTGCTGAGTTTTTAATTGAAGATACTTGTGGCTCAATCTCGGTAAATTGAGCCAGTATCAACTCAACTATGTCAGCGTTACCCACTATTGTGGCTAGATGTAAAGCATTCTTCCCAGATCTATCAGTATGCAGAATATTAATGCTTTTCATGTCCAGCAGTTGTTCAATTCTTTCTTTTAGCTCTCTTTCGACGGCTAACATTAATGGACTAAATCCTTTTTGATCTGCCCCATTAATATTAATAAACGAGCGCGAGCACAAAAGCTTAACCATCAGCTTGTCATCGTTTAAAACAGCATAATGAAGAGGGGAACTTCCATTTGTATCAAGTTCCGTTAAACAGGCTATTTGGGATTCATTTTGTTCTTTATCAAGTTCATTTAGTAATACTTCCATACATGCAACATTTTTCATTCGTGCCGCAAGATGAAGAATATTGCTTCCTTCATCATTTTTAGCCGATAAATCAAGCCCTTTTCCATAAAGGCACATCGATGTTATGACGGCTGATGCATGACTCGGAGCAGGGAGTTCAAGGGCGTATTCGAGAATAACTTTGCCATTAACTTTGCTGTTAACATCCACTAAGTCATCTTTGAGTAACCGATTGAGCATGTCGTTACAAGGCAGTTGAATGGCAACTTGTAAAACCGACCATTGACTACCTAAATACTCAAAGTTATGACAATGATGCGCATCGATTTTTTTTGACAAAACTTCAACAATCGCTTCATTACCTGTAATAACCGCAAGTTGGAACGGTCTTAAGCCCATTGAACCATTTTTGATTAGATGGGTGCTTTTAGTGTTTTTAGGTAATGCTCCCACAATCCAGTCAACCATGTTCGCTTCACCACTTGTACACGCGAAATGTAATGCTGTATCTCCAAGTGAGCTTGATTGTAAAATTAGGTTAGCATCAAATTTTAGAAGCACTTTAGCTAATTCTTGGTGACCAAAAAAACAACAGCAATGCCACGCAGAAACATTATTAAAAGACACACTATCTACGAGCGGTTGAGCCGCTTTTGGCCATACTAGCTGTAAGTTTACACTCTCCCCTTTTATCCTTAATGCATCAGAAAGAGGGATTTTTACATCTTGATTGACTTTACCACTCTTTAATAAATGTTTACTTGTCTCTAAGTGCCCAAAAATACAAGCCAAGTGAAAAGGGGTTGCACCGTCGCGATTGACTGAATTAACCTTCACTTTGCCGCAGTTGACTAATAGCTTAACAATTGCATGTTTATTTTCTCGGCAGGCGATATGAAGTGCAGTTTCTCCATTCTCATTTTTTACATTCGGGTTTAATTGGCTCTCTTTTAATAAGAACGCGACGGTTTTGACGCTATTTTTTTCACAGGCACGGTGCAATAACAAGTTAAACGAGCGGCCGTGTCCACAATAAGCCACTAATGGCTTAGCACTCTGGGTTTGGCAAATTGATTTTATTTTTGCAAGATCATCTTTATCAATTGCCTCAAATAATACTGCGCTTTTAAAAGGCCGAGCGTTATAAACTTCTACAGGGCTAGAAGAGGAATTTGACGCCATGGATACAAGACTGGAAGAACTCTCACCTCTGGGTATATCGGTTGTTGAAGCTGTTTGGCTAACTAAACTAGCGTTGACATTTTTTGGTGCGTTCATTGGGGATGATTTTTGTGAATGGTATGAGCTTTGACGACCAAAGGCTGCATCATTGCGAACTAGAGCCATAAACCTATCTTTAACTGTGGCCTTTTTAGGGCTTATTGCTTGAATTTGTGCACCAAAATCATTCATTGCATTGGCGCGCTTGATCACTAAACTTAGATAATGTCGCTCAACGCCATTAAGGTGTGGCCTGCCCAAGTTTAAACATTCAACAAAATCTACAAGTTCTTCTGCCTGCGTGGTATTACTAATGGCTTGTTGTATCAATGGCAAATTTAATGATGCCGTTAGTGGCAGTAACTTGTTATAGATTTGAGATACATGAGTTAACGTCAGTGGGATGTCTGGTTTATTGGGACTCACTGACTTAAGCGAAAAATAACTGCAGCCAGAGTGTCTTAACTCATAGGCTCCTCGACTAGCTTTCAGGATAACTTTTGGAAAATCCTCTTTCCCACGCATATAACAATCGTGATTATCCGCCATATTTTGTAGGCTGGCATCAAAAATAGCCTGAGAATCAACATTTGTATTATGAATTGAAATTTCTTTATATGTGCGATTGTTTCCCCAAATTAGTGTTTCAAGTCGCTCTATTCCTTTAATTAACTCTGCTTCATTTTGTTGAGGATATTTTTGTTCACTCTCTTTTACAGAATCAAAGTGCGTCTGAACAAGCCTAGAGCAGTACCTTAGTACTTGTGCGTCTGAACACATGACTTCAATTTGTCTTTCTAATTCTTTTAAGGTTTCATAATCAACCTTTTCAAGTTCAGCTACATTTGGCGGCGTAAGTATAATACCCAGTTTTGGTGCAAACTTGAGTACTAATGCCTCAATGGTATTTTGAGTACCATCTGTGGCACATTCCAGCAGCTGCTTAGGGGGCTTAAAATCGGTAAACTGATCAGCTAAGTCGCTGTTTAGTCCTATATGCAATAAGACTTGTTGTAATTCCTCTGAAGAACATTGCGATTGCGCTGATTCATATACGTGATCTGTGATTAAACTCACCAGTAAACGTAATCTGACACTCTGATATACACTCAATATATCTTTTGAAGCCAGTGCAAGATCCGTAAGAATGTTTGACGCATCTAATGAATTGATTTCTTGCAACTGAAAATGGATCTGAGATAAAGCGGACTGCTTGACATTATCAAAAGTATCCGGTTGAGATAAAGTTTCTTTGATCTCATGAAGTTGTTCACACGTTTTAGCGTAAGATACAGGATTGATATTTGATAATTCAATCAGCCAATTTACCCAACCTTGCCAATTTATTCTGGTAGGGATACCACACTGATTTATCGATTGTTGAAGAAACTCTAAGTCTTTTCTAAGAATGGATGAACTAACATGTTTTCCTTTGATTTGATCTAACTCTGCGAAAACAGATTCAGTATTTCCCACACTAGCAGCCAACATACTTGCATAGGATGTTGTTTCAGCGACAATAGTCGCCGGCGATACTGCTGGTTCACTGATGCTCATTCCATTACCCCTACGTTTGAGTAATACCTCAAATATATAGTGCTCAGGAATAAAAAGTAGTTAAATATTATTAACTGACATTATTTTTTTAAAATGTTATTTTTTTCAGAAAGTTACTTTTTCAATAAGTTGTTATTTAATTTTATATATATCAATATTCTTGTTATTTAAAAGTATTAATTCAACTTTTTGATTACAAATACATTATATGTTTTATAAAGCTTTAAACTAATAAACAAAATATAAATAAAGCTGCTCATTTAAGAGAATAAAGAAACGTTAATGTCACTATTAAGATAAAAATAAAATAAGAGCCAGTAATTACTGGCTTTTATTTTACTGTGATAGAGATAGAACTTATACCAATTACAGTAATTAATCTCTCACTCAGCAAGAGCTAAAGGGGTTCAGTGCAAGGCACAAGCTCGAAGTATTATATTCCCTACGGCCGCCATACAAAGCTGGCGTTCAACGCACTTAGTGCTTTTGTCGGGATAATTCAAGTGCTTGTAACGCAGTAATGTAACCCTTTAGCCTTGCCCTTCGGGAGCTTGTATGTGCTTACTTTGGTTTATAAAGAGTACTTCTCAAAATTGTCTTGACGTAGAACAACTATGCCTTCATCAATTTCGATTGCACTTTGAGCACATACATAGCTCTGAATTGAGCATTTAATTACTGTAATTGGTATTAATAAAACGAATGGTCACCAGCCTGATGATCGGTTGCATCAATCACACCTGTCACTTCACCGGCAAACATTTCTAAAAGTTGCTTTTCAATACCATCTTTTAGTGTCACATCAACTTGAGCACAACCATTACAGCCACCACCAAATTGCAATACGGCGACCCCTTCTTCAGTTAACTCTGTCAACATAATATTGCCACCATGGCTGGCCAATTGTGGGTTAATTTCTGATTGAATCACATATTCAATCCGATCTTGCAAAGGCGCGTCATCAGCAACTTTTCGCATTTTGGCGTTGGGCGCTTTTAAGGTTAATTGTGAACCGAGTTGGTCGGTAACAAAGTCAATCGTGGCTTCTTCAAGAAATGGGGCACTTTTGGTATCAACCATGGCTGAAAAACCATTAAAATCAAGTTTAGTATCATCTTCTTCGACCGCATCCGGTGGGCAGTATGACACACCACACTCAGCCTGAGCCGTACCAGGGCTAATGACAAATACTCGAATATTTGTATTTTCTGGTTGATCTTTAAGTAATTTAACAAAATGCTCTTGTGCTGTTTCTGAAATGCTTATCATGCAAACCTACTCTGTATCAGGCTATACCTGAGTGTTTTACTGTGAATTACCTCTATAATACTCTGACTCAGGATTGGTTTGTAGATATATTGATACATTCAACCTATAAAAATCAGTTGGACGCCTAGGAGTAATACCAATTACAGTAATTAAATGCTCAACTCAGAGCTATGTATGCGCCAAAGTACAAACGAAATTGGTGAAAACATAGTTATTAGCGACATACAAAACTGTCGTTATTACATTGCAACGTTGAGATAATTTTGTGAAGTATTCTTTATAAACCAAAGTGTGCGCATACAAGCTCCCGAAGGGAATATAAGTACTTGTCGATAAGTTCTTTGATAATTATTGTGTTCAGGTTTAGTGCTATACAAGACGCAATTGTAGGGCGCATAGCCGTAGCTATGTAACCAAAGTTGCAACACCGTAGAGTGCTGAAACTGGGGACTAGAAAACCTTTATCTCTTGCTGAGTGAGAGATTAATTACTGCAATTGCTATAAGATAAATAACTCAAGTTCAACCATAAAAGCCATAAAGTGTATTCATCCATTGAGTGAATGCTTGACGTTCGTAAACTGGCTAAAATTACCGCTTGCTGCGTTGTAACTTTTATAAGTAGAAACGAAGTAACGACAGTTTTGTATGTCGGTAACCACTACTTACTTCAAGTCACGCCTGCTATCAAAATTTTCTTTGCGTTTAACCTAGAAACATCAGTTGACTGCGTTCTCAAGCGTAGAAAAAATGGCTGATAGTAAGGCGTAGCTTGCAGCAAGTAGTTGTTCTACTTGCAAAAATTACAACGCAAATAGCAGTCATTTTAGCAAGCTTGTGAGCGTAGAGCATTTCACTCATTGGATGAAAAACATGATAATAAAATCATCGTATTGCTCAAACAGTTACTCGTATACTCAGCGTTCAACTGATGTTTTTAGATTTAAGAGCGCCACAAACTGATTTTTCTAGGGTCTGTTGATCTTTCAGGATTAAATTTTGTGCTATTTGAGCATTTATCAGTTCAAGGCGTGAGCAGTGATGCTTAGCCATCTAAGTGAACTGGTCACAACACAGAACAGTGAATGCTCAAAAGCATCGAGAAAAGAGAGAGCGTAAATTGGTCGCTCTTTCTAAATAAAAGGTGCTGCGTTATCGTTTTCTTATTTGGAAACGAAGTAACGACAGTTTTGTATGTCGATAATAACCAAACCTCACAAACTCTGCCTTGCATAAAATAACCAATTTATCGCTGCAAAAACAATCACGAAAGATCAACAGGCCCTAGGATCAATAAAAATTATACTTAATACTTCTTAGCTGATAACGTACTTACAAAAAATAATTAACTCCATTGAGACATTATTAAAATGACAAAACTGCCTTTACTTTCTTTTATCGTCGGTACTATGATCACTAGCAGCCTAAGTACAACGGTGAGCGCGACCATTCAAACTCAATTCCAATTGCCCCAAGGTGTTGAATATCAAAAAGCCATTACCACACCGGATGAGTTTCTGGGTTATCCTATGGGTAAGTGGCATTTGCGTCATGATCAATTAAATTTTTACATCAAAAACCTAGCTGAGCAAAGCCCTAGAGTAGCATTAGAACACTCAGGTAAAAGCCATGAAGACAGACAACAACTTTCATTATTAATCACTTCTGAAAGTAATCATAACAACATCGATAGCATTTTAGCTCAGCGCGCTGCCGTCAAGCACGGTGAGTCATCCAAAGGCCCGTTAGTTGTATGGCTGGCGTATTCTATTCATGGTGATGAAGCCAGTGGCGTTCATGCGGCTATGGAATTGAGCTACTATTTAAGCGCAAGTAATGAGTCGTGGGTAAAGTCGCTGCTTGAAGAAACTGTAGTCATCATAACGCCAAGTCAGAACCCAGATGGTATGGACAGGTTTGCCACTTGGGCCAACAATAACCGCAGTAATACTTTTAATGCCGATCCTAATAATCGTGAACATCACCAGCATTGGGCACGCGGTCGCTTAAATCATTATCTGGCGGACTTAAACCGAGATTGGTTATTCTTACGCCACCCAGAATCACAAGGACGAGTGGCTTTATTCCATAAGTGGCAGCCACATTATGTGGGCGACTTTCATGAAATGGGACACCGTTCAAGCTACTTCTTCCAGCCCGGTGTTCCAAGTCGAACTCATCCGTTAACGCCACAAAAGAATCAACAATTAACCGATAAAATTGCTAATTATCATCGTGCCGCCTTGGATAAAGTTGGTCAGCCTTATTACTCAAAGCAATCTTTTGATGACTTCTTTTACGGAAAAGGCTCAACCTACCCTGATATTAACGGCGCCATTGGCGTATTATTTGAGCAAGCCAGTGCTCGTGGTCAAGCCCAAGACTCACCAAACGGTGTTGTGACTTTGACTCGAGCTATCCAAAATCAATTCGCGACATCAATATCGAGCTTAAAAGGCACCTTGGCATTAAAAGATGAACTGCATCAGTATCAAAATGATTTTTTCAAAGACAAACAATCTGATAGTAAGCGTCAGCAAGGGGTTTTAATTTCAACTCACACAGATATTCAACGTCGTGACGAATTTGCAAGTTTGCTTAATCAACATCAAATTCGTTCTCATTATTTAACTAAAAACGTCAATAAAGCTGATGTAAATTTTACCCCCAATGACAGTCTGTTTATTCCACTAGAGCAGCCACAATCCGATCTCATTACGGCCTTATTTGATAAACGTACCGAGTTTGAAGACGAAACATTTTACGATGTTTCCAGCTTTGACTTGGCCGCCGCATTTGATTTAACTGTCTCGGAAAAAGTTAGCCTAAAAGCACCTCAATTTACAAAAAACAATCCTACAAAAACATCGAACACTATTGGCAGTAATAGTGTGGCAGTGTTACTTGATTGGCAACAAAGTGCTTCAGCTAAAGTGTTACAGCAGCTTTTAGCAAACGATGTCATCGTTAAATATTCGCAAAAGCCATTTTCAGTAAAGCATCAGAACACGACTCAAAACTTTGGTGCAGGCAGCTTACAGATTCATTTGCGTCAAGATAATATAAGCCGTGAACAGCTGATCACTATGCTTGAATCTTTAAGTAGCGAACACCAACTTAAATCAACTGCTGTTGATACCTTTGCTAGCGTGACTGGCGGCGATTTAGGCAGCCCAGATTTTAAAGCAATACAGCTAGTAAAACCGTTATTGATAACTGGTGATGGCAGTAATCCGATGGAAGTTGGTCAGATATGGCACTATCTCGATAATACATTGAAAATGCCTGTCACCCTTACTAAAGGCTCAAGACTTAAACGGCTCAAACTTTCTGACTACAGCCATGTCTTATTCGCCCACGGTAATTATAACTCTCTCGACAAGACAACTGCGATTGCACTCAAAGCCTTCGTTAAACAGGGCGGAACAATTGTTGCTCACAAAGGAGCGTTAAGATGGTTAAAAAAGCACGAGTTACTTTCAAGTGAATTGTTTGACAGCAAACAAGCTCAAGCATTGTTTAATACTAATGCGCTAACTTTTGGGGATCAAAGCGCATTAAGAGCCAAGCAAACCATAGGTGGGGCAATCGTCAATGTTGAGCTCGACCTCACTCATCCATTGAATTATGGCTTAAGTCGTCCACAACTTAAGATAATGAAAAATAGTATTCTCGCATTAGTCGCTGAGAAGCCTTTTACCGTTTCAGGTCAATACGCGAAGCAACCACTCTCCAGTGGATTTATGGCTCAAGAATACCAAAGCGTGTACCCTCAAAAATCGGCAGTGGTAGCCGAATCTTTGGGACGAGGACAAGTTATCGGCTTTGCGGATAACTTATTGTTCCGCAATATTTGGCTCGGCAGCGAACGAATTTATGCCAATGCATTATTCTTTGCGCCGAATTCACTTTAAACCTAAACGCTCATGACATCTATGCCTATCATGAAAGTTTAGGTTAAAGACAATAATCCAGGTGCCTCGGCTCTTGCGAGGCACCACACTTGAGTTTGAATAAACCGCTTCGAAAATAATTGAGTAATTTCGTTCACAGTCGTACCTGTGGTGACCACATCATCCACTAGTGCAATCCGTTGATAATCGAACACTTCAGATAATTGAAACGCTTGTTGTAAATTTTGCCTACGTTGCTGACCATCAAGCCCAGCTTGAGATTCAGTATTTATGATCCGAATAAGTTTATCGTCTACCAACGGTAACTCGGTCAATTCACTTAAACGTTTAGCAATCAACCAAGCTTGGTTAAACCCTCTTTCTCGCAATCTTTTAGGATGCAAGGGTACAGGAATAATCACTTGTGGCATTGAGATAAGTTGTTGTTGCTCCAGCATTAAAAGTCGCTGGTAAAGGGCTTGTGCCATTGCATCAATAACAGCCAGTTGGCGCTGGTATTTGATGGCAGCCACCCATTGTCCAAGACCAAAATGATAACTGCAAGGCGAAATAATTTTTACTGGCTCTTTACGTTGGCAAGTTCCGCAATACACTCGTAGCTCTTGCAATCCAGCACCGCAACCTAAACAGATGGGTTGCCGATAAAGTCCAGCTGTCAGGCATATCTGACAAATGCCACTTTGCTCCATACCGACGATTTGATGGCAGGATATACAACGATTCGGTAAAATAGCGACCAACCAAGAAAGTCCTTTTTTAACGAGTTGATGGCAGACTCGCAGCAATTTTTTTAATATTATTCCTTGATGTTGCAATACACTAACCCCATAAAAATCCATTTTAACGGTGAACGCATTACTTTATGACACATTCTGCATTACATATCGAGTCTATTGGCGAAGGTCGAGATCTTATTATGCTCCATGGCTGGGGGATGAACAGCGCCGTATTTGCGCCACTTCAACAACAATTATCTGGTTTTCGAGTACATTATGTGGACTTACCCGGTTTTGGTCACAGCCAACAACTAGCTGGTGACATTAACACTTGGGTCGAGCATTTGATCAACAGGTTACCTACCAATGCTATTTGGTTAGGCTGGTCAATGGGTGGATTAATAGCGACCCAAGCCGCACTGGCTTATCCTGATAAAGTAACAGGCTTAATTACCGTTGCTTCATCTCCCTATTTTGTTGCCAATGCAGAGCAATCATGGCCTGGTATTGATCCAAAGGTACTCGCCATGTTCGCTAACCAGCTCGACGTGGACGTAAAAGCGACCATTGAACATTTTTTGGCGATTCAAGCCATGGGCAGTCAGCACGCCAAACAAGATATTAAGAAATTTAAACACCAAGTGTTATCTCGGCCATTGCCACACAAAGCTGCGTTAGAACAAGGGCTAGGGTTTCTTCAGCAAGTAGATCTTAGAGAGCAACTTCACAATATTGAGCAGCCTTGGTTAAGAATATGGGGACGACTTGATGGTATAGTGTCACGTCATGTTCCGCCCCAAATGCCCATTCATCATGAAGCTGTTTATGATGTGATAATGAAGCAAGCTTCTCATGCCCCGTTCGTTTCCCATCAACAAGAATTTGTTGATGTATTACTTGAGTGGTTGAAAAAACTTTAATTTATTGGCCGCACTGGCTATTATTTACTCTAACAGTTCTTTTTTTGGCTGTAGTAAAGGAGTACGGTGTGGCAGTAATAACAACTTATCCCAATGTGCCGTTAATTACGACAAACGCCGCAACGGACTCTATTCGCCAAGATAACGAGCACAAACCCAATATTACCGCAGCTGAAAAAGCCACTAAACCTCACGCTGAACGTGAAATCGACCCAGAAAAAGAACAATCAGAACAACAAAGTCAACACAGCAAACAGCAGCAATCTGATGATGTTACTGTAGAGTTATCGGATGATGGTGAAGAGCACTTAAAAGACAACCTGCCTGCTACGCCTGTATCAATAAACACTGTAACACTTGCCTCACTGAAACCAGCTTTGTCTCGCACTGACATAAAAGTCATTGCCAAAAAGACACAAACCGATCAAACACCCACTGAACATCATGAGCAGCCCTCACCATGTGAGCCGCCAAAAGCTGAGCAAGTTAAGCAAAACCTTAAAAATATTTATCACGATAGTGATGAGCCAGAAAGTCATTTGAATACTTGGTCATAACATTCAATTTCAATAGTGATATGAGTTTAAACTTCAACAAAATTTATTGAAATCGTAATTTTTTGTGACGAAGCACCTTTATCTCTAATTGGTGCCTAAAAATTACGATTCTTGTTTGGTTATTATTGAGAATAAACGCTGAGTAGTCGCTTTTTACAAAGTTCATTATGGCTTAGAATTTTGTGCAATAAGCTGGCTCAATTTTAATGCATTACTTAAAAAAGGCTGCTTTAGCCACAAGTGATAGCCCACCAACTATTGTTACCCCGCTTAAGCCTACAGTTTCACGTGTCCATCCTTTTCGCCAATACTCTTTATCTCCAATAGACTCTTGACATATCCATCCTCCTAAATAACTACAGATGTTAACAGCAACTTTTCTTGCAGGATTAGTTGATAGCAAATAAGGGACAGAATTAATCATTAGATATGTCCCATGCTTCACGATTTTGTAAACGTTATTTTGAATATCGCCTTGCTTATGTATGAAAAAATCAGCGGTGGTCATTGCCATTCCAGCAGCAAAGCCATACAAAGCACCCGATATAGGAGAATACAAATCACCCTTCTCAGCTGCTGCAAAAATGCCAGCCGTAACGGTGACAGATAAATGCTTTGTCGCAGTATCCTTAATAAACTGAAAATCTGAACGATTATCGACCTTGGAGGTTGAAGTTACGGGAGGAGTGATCATGTCAATTTACTCTGTCAAATTGATTTCTAGAAACCATACTCTCAAAGCAAATGCTTGGTCAAGTTTCAATCGTACACAGTAAATATCACAGTGAACTTACCAAACTACCGTAATGTGTATTCTTCTTTAAGTGTCATCTAGTCTGGTATTTATTCAAAAATTTAGCTTATAAAAATGTTTGCTTAGCACCTAAGATGCTATATTTTCCATATGATTGGTATCACAACATGATTGCTTATACCAATTACAGCAATTAACTTCCCACTCAGCAAGAGCTAAAGGGTTTCAGTACATGGCGCAAGTTTGAGGTACTATATACCCTAACGGTCGCCATACAAAGCTGGCGTTCAACGCACTTCGTGCTTTTGTCGGGATAATTCAAAAACTTGCAACGCAGTAATGGAATCCTTTAGCCTTGCTCTTCGGGAGCTTGTATGTGTCCAAATTACTACGCAAAATTGTCTTAACGTAGCAACGTAATAACGACAGTTTTGTATGTCGGTAATAACTATGTCTTCATCAATTTCACTTGTACTTTGAATACATACATAGCTCTGACTTGGGTATTTAATTACTATAATTGGTATTAATTACGACTCAAGCCATAACCCTACATACAAAAATACAAACGAATCAGCCACCAAATTTGGTGGCTGATTTTAGATTATCCCAGTGATACCTGAAGATGCATCTTTAAGTATCACAGGTATAACTCAAAAAATTACTTCTTCAATTTAGCGAATGCGTCGGCAAAGGCATTGCCCATGGCTTCGTTTTTATTTCGCTTTGGTGCTGATTTTTGTGGCTTAGAATGATGTTGGCCTACATGAGGTTTGTGTGGCGGCTTTTTATGTTCAGGTTTGTGTGTTTCCTTAACTTCACCGGCTTTTTCATCCAAACGCATTGAAAGGCTGATACGTTTACGAGCCGCATCCACTTCCATTACTTTAACTTTGACCACATCGCCTGCTTTAACAATGGTATGTGGATCGCTGACAAACTTATCTGTTAACGAGGAAATATGCACCAATCCATCTTGGTGTACGCCCACATCCACAAATGCGCCAAAATTGGTGACGTTACTGACGACGCCTTCAAGG
Source organism: Parashewanella spongiae (assembly GCF_004358345.1). Classification (NCBI taxonomy): domain Bacteria; kingdom Pseudomonadati; phylum Pseudomonadota; class Gammaproteobacteria; order Alteromonadales; family Shewanellaceae; genus Parashewanella; species Parashewanella spongiae. The sequence continues at coordinate 461,785 of NZ_CP037952.1, forward strand.
ATCATATCAAGCTTTAGATCTTTAATTTCTTCAACGCCTTCTTTAAAGGTCGCAGTTTTAAATTGGCCACGAGGATCACGTCCCGGCTTATTCAGCTCATCAATAATGTCTGTGACCGTCAATACACCGAATGTGTCATTAGTGAAGGTTTGCGGATCAAGGTTCGATAATAATTCACTTTGACCAATCAACTCAGCCACGCTCACTTGCTGTTTAGCGGCCATGGTTTCAACCAAATTATAGGCTTCTGGGTGAACTGCTGATCCATCAAGCGGGTTATCACCATCACGAATACGCAAAAAACCAGCCGCTTGCTCATAAGCTTTAGGCCCCAAACGTGCCACTTTCAGTAATTGTTTGCGATTGGTAAATTGCCCATGCTCATCTCGGTAATTGATGACATTTTTCGCAAGGGTTTTATTCAACCCAGCCACTTGTGCTAATAACGGCGCTGAAGCCATATTCAAATCAACACCGACAGCGTTCACGCTGTCTTCCACAACAGCTTCAAGAGATTGAGATAATTGGCTTTGGTTTACATCATGCTGATACTGACCAACACCAATGGATTTTGGCTCAATCTTCACCAACTCAGCCATCGGATCTTGCAGGCGACGTGCTATCGACACGGCACCGCGAATTGATACGTCTAAATCAGGAAATTCAGCCGCGGCAAATTCTGAAGCGGAATAAACTGACGCGCCCGCTTCGCTGACCATCACTTTGGCTAATGTAGGCTGAGTTTCTTTGATGTTTGCCATCATTTCAGCCACCAGTTTGTCGGTTTCACGTGAGCCCGTACCATTACCAATAGCGATCAATTCAACTTTATGCATGCTGACTAAGTTCGCCAGAGTTCGTAGCGATTTGTCCCACTGGTTTTGTGGCGCGTGTGGAAAAATGGTTGAATGAGCCATCAGCTTGCCAGTATTGTTAACTATGGCCACTTTAACCCCTGTACGAATACCCGGATCAAGTCCCATGGTTGCCTTAGCCCCTGCTGGTGCGGCCATGAGTAAATCATTTAAGTTGCGTGCAAACACCTTGATAGCTTCTGCTTCTGCTCGCTCACGCAATTCGGTAATGAATTCAGTTTCCATTTGGACAGCTATTTTCACTTTCCACGTCGCGGTAACCACAGTCTTTAACCAGTTATCCACTTCTGAATCTGAAAACTTAAGATTAAAATGATCCGCTATCATCACCACACAATAGCTGCTCCCCGCTGAATCAGAATTAGGATCAGCATTCAACGATAACGAGAGCACCCCTTCGTTACGACCACGCAACATGGCTAAGGCGCGGTGTGATGGAATTTTTGCTAACGCTTCCGTATGCTCAAAATAGTCACGGAACTTAGCACCTTCTTGCTGCTTATTTTTAACCACTTTACTTTCAAGCATGGCATTGCGTTTTAAATGCAAGCGGAGTTTACGAAGTAAGTTAGCATCTTCAGCAAATCGTTCCATTAGGATAAAGCGAGCGCCATCTTGCAGCGCCTTCAAATCAGCAAAACCTTTTTCGGCATTGAGATAGTCTGTCGCACTTACCGTCATATCAACATCACGGTGTTGTAACCAATAATCGGCTAAAGGCTCTAGCCCGGCTTCTATGGCAATTTGGCCTTTCGTTCGACGTTTCGGTTTGTAAGGTAAATAGAGGTCTTCCAAACGGGTTTTGGTATCGGCTTGAAGAATAGCTTGCTTCAATTCAGCCGATAATTTGCCTTGAGCTTCAATGCTGGATAACACAACGGTTCGACGCTCATGTAAATCGCGTAAATAGCTTAATCTGGAGTCCAGCGTACGCAATTGAGTATCGTCCAGTGCTCCAGTCGCTTCTTTACGGTAACGGGCAATAAATGGAACGGTAGAACCTTCATCGAGTAATGCGATAGTAGTATTAACTTGCTGCTCGGATACGTTGAGTTCATGAGCAATAATTTGAGAAATGGTTTGCATAAATAACGTTATATATACCGCTGGATCAGTGTGTGGCTAACCATATCACAACACGTGTAAAAATTTTAACTTTACGTTTTTATCATCACTAAAACGTTTGGTTATTCAGCGATTAGACCGTATTTATCTTCGTGATGCTCAAAAACGTTTTATCGGATGCTCTTTAGACAGTTGCTATTCTGCAGCTTTTTACTGAAAATATACTTATCAAAACAAACCTCAGGTTGCGTGTGTGAAAACAAACTTGATCACTCCAGAGGGGCTGGAGAAGTTAAAAAAAGAACTCAACTATTTATGGAAAGATTACCGACCTGAAATCACTAAAAAAGTGGCTTGGGCAGCCAGTTTAGGCGACCGATCTGAAAATGCTGATTACAAAGAAAATAAACGCTTACTAAGACAAATTGATGGCCGAGTACGTTTTTTGCGCAAACGTATTGAGGCACTCAAAGTTGTACATCACTCGGCCGAGCAAGAAGGTAAAGTTTTTTTTGGTGCTTGGGTCGAAATCGAAAATGAGCAAGGTGAAACGAAATCGTTTCGTATTGTAGGGCCTGATGAAATTTACGGCGACGATGACTATATTTCCATTGATGCGCCAATGGCAAGAGCCTTATTAAAAAAGCAAGTTGATGATGACGCCGTAGTGAATACACCTGTGGGTGAGCAACTGTGGTTTATCAATAAGATTTTTTATACATAAGCTCTATGATCAACAAGCAAAACGTATTCACTTCTTGCTGAAATTAAATCGTTACTAGGGTCTGTTGATCTTTCGTGATTGTTTTTGCAGCGATAAATTGGTTATTTTATGCAAGGCAGAGTTTGTGAGGTTTGGTTATTATCGACATACAAAACTGTCGTTACTTCGTTTCCAAATAAGAAAACGATAACGCAGCACCTTTTATTTAGAAAGAGCGACCAATTTACGCTCTCTCTTTTTTCGATGCTTTTGAGCATTCACTGTTCTGTGTTGTGACCAGCTCATTTAGATGACTAAGCATCACTGCTCACGCCTTGAACAGATAAATGCTCAAATAGCACAAAATTTAATCCTGAAAGATCAACAGACCCTAGTATCAAGGCTTGGCTCATTAAGCAGAAGAAAGCGTATTATAAAGTTGCCCTAAGCTTGAAAGCTCTGGCATTTTTTTACCACCAGCTTCAAATTTTTTCAAATTTTGCTCATATTCAGTTATTTCAGCTGCCAGTTCTTTTTGTAGGTCTTTTACCGACACGTACTCAGGATCTTCATGATCTGTTAAAAATGAAACGATATCTTGATGTTCAGCGACTCTACGTTCAAAACTTTCTACTCCCTTCTTATTTCTCACTTCAACCGTTTTGAACTTAAGGCCATCTTTTAAAAGTTCACGACCTCTTTTCTTAATTAAGTTGTATTCTCGTTGCTTTACGCCTTTTAACACCTTTTGCTTATGCTGAAGCTTGTCTTCTAGTGAGCTTTGCTCAAATGCCTTCTGCTTCGGCTTTATTTTTTTTTCTTCTGAAGTTGTTACTGTTTGCTGTTGATTTTCCGTTTCTGTTTCCTTATTTTCAATAAATTCATGTTTAGACACATTTTTGAAACTTATACCATTTTTTTGTTTATCATAACCAACCGACTCTTCGTATCGAGTTCGCCAATCACTTCTCATGCTTGCAAAAGCTTCTATGCTTTTTTCATAGCTTGCTTTCGCTTCTTTTTCCATTTCTGATATTTCAGCCAACTGTGCTTCTCTTTCTGCTTTGCTACGATCTATTCCAAGTGCATCGAGTTCTGATTTCTCATCGGCTTTGGCGTTAAGATCTGACATCTTCACACTGGTAAAGTTCTTCGCCAACGTTTGTTGTTTTTTATTTTCAATCTTAATCTCTTTGGCTACTTGAGTAGCAAAATTTTTGACTCTGTGACCCAGTTTTTGGCAAGAGCTTATGGTAGCCAATGCAAATAAACCACGACCAAACATCGACACTCTATCTGCCACTTTTAAGCTTTTATCGGAATCTACACCCGCACGTTTCAATACGGCATACATGACGTTGCCTACAGAGTCACTGCCCATCGGTAAGTTACGATTATTGCCGTTTAAGTCCTTATAGGCGCACACAGCATCACCCACTGCAACAGTCATATTTGTTGCCGCTAATAGTAATAATGGAGTCGCGGCTCCGGCTGTAGCAACCGTTGCAATAAATCCGGCACCAAGTAATACGCCTGAGCCAACAGCGACCGCTAATGTTTTATAAAATTCACGATTTTTTAATTTAATGCCACTTTTTTCAGCGGTATCTGACGATATGTGGGCATTTTCAAGGGTTTCTTCAGCTTTATCTTCCACTCTCGATTGTTCTGACCGAGTTTCTGAAGGTGAAAGGGTGACAGTTTTGGGGTCAAAAGCCGTTTCACTCGATTGGTCAACCGAAGTAGGCGTTGTTTTTTCAGTATAAACGGCTTGAGCAGCCTTCCCTGTAACATTACCTGTACTCATTATTATCACCAATTCGTTAAATCAATTATCTTAAGTTAACTATAGTAATGATAAGCCCAGTTCGCTAAATCATTCATTTTGTGATTAATGTTAAGAGCAACAGTCTCGACGCCACCAGTTTTTAGGTAACTTTTCAAAAATGACTTTCAACATTAAGGCGCCTAAAATAACCCCTGAAGCCACCACAATCGGTTGTGGTAATAAGCTGTGCTGCTCGCCAATCTGAGGGGCGACGACAAAACCATAAGTCGAGACAAGGTAGTCCACCAAATAACCTGATATTAAGGCAACACCCACCACGCCTCCAATGTACCCAAATAAAGCACGCTTACCAAGCTCCTTGGTTACAACACCTAAAGTAGCAATATTGGTAGCAGGCCCTGCCAGCATGAAGACTAAAACCGCTCCGGGTGAAACCCCCGCCAGTAATAAACCTGCCGCAATTGGGGTTGAGGCAGTTGCACAAATATACATTGGCACTGATATACCTATCATCACCAACATGGCAAGAATACCGCTGCCATATTGCGCGAGAAAATCCGCTGGAACATACGTTTTTACCAGTGCAGCAAAGAAAATACCCACTAACAGCCACATCGTCGTATCACGCACTAAGTCAGTGGCCGAATATTTAAGACCTTGAAGTAATTTTCCGCCAAGACTCAAATTCTTGGGTTCAACTTCATCATGTGATGTACCACAGCAATCTTCTTCAGCCGCAGGCTCAGTAGCATGAGTGGCTTTCTTGCTAGAGCCGCAACTGCCTTGTTCTTTTGTTGTTTGTTTACTGCAACAAGAGGTTGTTTTTTCGGTTGTGAGGGTATCTTGACGGGCCACTTCTAACTCGGCTTTATCTCCTTTTGTATCAGGTCCTACAAGCAAACCAGCAACAATCGCACTTATCACAGCCGCAATGGGTCTAACAATCGCCATAAATGGCCCTAGTAATACATATGAAACACTGATTGAATCAATACCAGTCTCAGGTGTTGAAACCATAAAGGTTGTGGTAGCCGCCTTTGACGCTCCAGCTCGTCTTAGCCCAATCGCTGCTGGGATCACCCCACAAGAACATAACGGCAATGGGGCTCCAAATAATGCGGCTTTAACGACTGATTTGATACCATATCCACCTAATTGTTTATGCATCCACTCCATCGGAACAAACATCTTCAATAATCCGGCCATCAATAGCCCTAGCAAAAGCCAAGGCGCGGATTCGAGAAACAACTCAACGAAATTTGCTACTAACATCTTTAATTCCTCTATCTAACTCGATGAACAGGTTTATCGCAATGTTCATGTTTTGTGTGTTCTAAATAACTATCATCTAAAGCTTCTAAAATTGAGCAATATTCAGCACTGTCCGCGCCACCACAGCATGAGTCAGACAACTCCTGTAAACCTTGTTGAAAGGTTTTTAACTCATTAATTTTTGCCTTAATTTTTACCAGTTTTTCATCAACTTTACTTTTTACATCACTGCAGGACCAACTGGACTTATCCAGTTCAATGGATAACAGCTCTTGAATTTCACTTAATGTAAATCCAACACTTTTAGCACGCAGGATAAACTTCAACTGTACAGCATCCTGCTCTGTATACATTCGGTAGCCGGATTCTGTTCGATCAGATGGTGACAATAAGCCATGCTTTTCGTAATACCTTAAGGTGTCGGTTTTTATGTCATATAAAGCGGAAAGTTCACCAATGCGATACATGAGTCGATGCCTTATGTTTTGATTCAGTTAATACCAGTATAAACCTTAGAGCTTAGTCCAAGGTCAAGCTTTTTAATTTTAGCTTTTTTCAACATAGCAAATTCTGTGTTCGCAAATACTTAGGGTCAAAATTTGTATTAACCAGATCGTTTATATGTGTTTTGTTGTAGAATAGCGCCGCCAGTGTGATCTCGATCACAAAGGTTTTTTGGAAAGCTAAGCCAAATCGCTTGCATAAGACAGGCTGGATTAGTTTTCCGAAAGATCTTTGCCATAATAATTAACTGGACAGAACTACCTTCATGAATAATGCCAGACCCATTCGTCGTGCGCTGTTAAGCGTTTCAGATAAAACCGGTATCGTTGAATTTGCCCAAGCCTTACACGCGCTTGGTGTGGAAATATTATCAACAGGCGGCACCGCAAAACTTTTAACGGATCACCAAATTCCTGTGATCGAAGCGTCTGATCATACTGGTCATCCAGAGATCATGGATGGTCGAGTCAAGACCCTACACCCTAAAATTCATGGCGGCATCTTAGCCCGCCGCGGTGTTGATGAAGCAGTGATGGCTGATAACAAGATTCAACCAATCGATTTAGTGGCTGTTAACCTTTACCCATTTGCAGAAACAGTCGCTAAAGAAGGTTGTACCTTGGCTGACGCCGTTGAAAATATCGATATTGGTGGACCAACAATGGTTCGTGCGGCGGCAAAGAATCACAACGATGTCACTATCGTAGTTAATGCAGGGGATTACACTCGGGTACTGGGTGAACTGGCTGATAATCAAGGCTGTACGACATTAGAAACACGCTTTGATCTCGCTATTGCCGCATTTGAACATACGGCGCAGTACGATGGCATGATCGCCAATTACTTTGGTACTAAAGTTCCTGCCCACCATACCGATCACAGCTGTGACGATTCAAAATTCCCTCGAACCTTTAATAGCCAGCTGATCAAAAAACAAGATTTGCGCTATGGGGAAAACAGTCACCAGCAAGCTGCTTTTTATGTCGACAACCATATCGATGAAGCGTCTGTCGCGACCGCAACTCAACTTCAAGGTAAAGCACTTTCTTATAACAACATCGCCGATACTGATGCTGCATTAGAATGTGTTAAAGAATTCGAACAACCTGCTTGTGTCATTGTTAAACACGCCAATCCTTGTGGCGTGGCGCTAGGTGACAATATTCTTGACGCTTATGACAGCGCCTTTAAAACGGATCCGACTTCAGCGTTTGGTGGCATCATTGCCTTTAACCGAGAGTTGGATGCCGCAACCGCGACGGCCATTACCGAACGACAGTTTGTAGAAGTGATTATTGCCCCAAGCGTCAGTGTTGAAGCAAAAGCCATCATCGCTAAAAAAGCCAATTTACGTTTACTCGAATGTGGCCAATGGCAAAACCGTACTACATCGCTTGATTACAAGCGTGTTAACGGTGGCTTATTGGTGCAAGATAGAGATCAAGGTATGGTCGAAATGGACGATCTTAACGTCGTTTCTAAACGCCAACCGACTCAAGATGAGTTAACTGACCTACTGTTTTGCTGGAAAGTCGCTAAATACGTTAAGTCAAACGCCATTGTCTATGCCAAAAATAACAAAACAGTGGGTGTAGGGGCTGGACAAATGAGCCGTGTTTACAGTGCTAAAGTCGCGGGTATTAAAGCCGAAGACGAAGGCTTAACCGTTCCTGGCTCTGTGATGGCTTCAGATGCTTTCTTCCCATTCCGTGATGGTATTGATGCCGCGGCGGCTGCGGGTATCACTTGTGTGATTCAACCGGGTGGCTCTATGCGTGATGCTGAAGTCATTGCTACTGCTGATGAACATAATATGGCAATGGTGTTTACTGGTATGCGCCATTTCCGCCATTAATCATTAAGTTGGATAATAGTTTGGGCTCATGGTGTGAGCCTAAGCGTTGCATTGAGAGTCTATAAATATGAACATTCTTATTATCGGTGGTGGCGGTCGTGAGCATGCGCTTGCATGGAAAGCCGCTCAATCAAAGCAAGTTGAGACTGTGTTTGTTGCCCCCGGCAATGCTGGTACAGCACTTGAACCTAAATTACAAAATATTGCTGTTTCAGCGACAGATCACCAAGCATTAATTGTATTTGCACAAACCAATAATGTTGACCTCACCATTGTGGGCCCTGAAGCCCCTTTAGTCGTTGGTGTTGTTGATGCGTTTCAAGCTGCAGGATTAGCCATTTTTGGCCCTACCGAAAGGGCAGCGCAGCTTGAAGGTTCTAAAGCCTTCACTAAAGATTTTTTAGCTCGCCACAATATTCCAACAGCGGATTATCAAAACTTCACTGAAATTGAGCCTGCAAAAGCATTTTCTGCACAACTTGCAGAAAAAACAGGCTACCCCGTGGTGATTAAAGCGGATGGTTTAGCTGCCGGAAAAGGTGTGATCATTGCTCAAAACCAAGCGGAAGCGGAAGCCGCCATTGAAGATATGTTGGCCGGCAATATGTTTGGAGAAGCTGGCTCTCGTGTGGTTATTGAAGAGTTTTTAAAAGGTGAAGAAGCCAGCTTTATCGTCATGGTTGATGGAAAAAATATTCTACCAATGGCAACCAGTCAAGATCACAAAGCGCGTGATAATGGTGATAATGGCCCTAATACGGGCGGTATGGGTGCCTATTCTCCGGCTCCTGTGGTCACTCAAGCCATTCATGATTGGACCATGGAGCATGTAATACGCCCAACGGTTGATGGCATGGCTGCTGAAGGTCACCCCTATTCAGGATTTTTATATGCTGGTTTAATGATTACCCCTGATGGAACAGCCAAAGTATTAGAATATAACTGCCGTTTTGGCGATCCTGAAACCCAACCTATCATGATGCGTTTGCAATCTGACTTAGTTGAATTATGTCTTGCTGCAACACGTGGTGAACTGGATAAAGTAACGATTAAGTTTGATGCTCGTGCCGCTGTTGGTGTCGTCATGGCGACGGGCGAATATCCTGTGTCAGCTCGTAAAGGTGATGTTATTGAGGGTTTGACTTTAGGAAATGATTCACAAAAAGTATTTCACGCTGGCACTTCGACCAAAGGTGGCCTCATTGTTACCAATGGCGGCCGCGTTGTATGTGCTACAGCACTTGGCAATAATGTCACAACCGCTCAAAAAGCGGCTTATGCTTTAGTGAACACCGTCCATTGGGATGATGTATATTTCAGAACAGATATCGCTTACCGTGCGATAGCTAGAGAAGAAGCCTGATTTTTATAGGTTTAAGCATCTTAAATAGCAATTATACTGAATATAAAGTCTCTTATGAGGCTTTATATTTTACAACTAACTCTTTAGTCAGCTTACTCTTCCGAATAGGATCTGATTTAACACTCGGAAATTTTTTTTCTTGGAATTCAGATAACTTATGCAAACATAGTTTTCCTGCTTCTTTCAAAGCATTTTTTTCAGACTTTCGTATTTTAGGCTCATTCGGCATTATTTCAGTCTCATCACTTGCAACAACGCTTGTTACTACATAGCCTGTGCCGCTCGCTTTATTCGTTACAGTTACTTCTATGTCAGGCAAATGTGTAGGAAAACGAAAAGCATCCGGCACTGAGCTTGCTATACTTACTCCTTCCAGCCGAAAAGCATTTAATATATTTCCTTGTTTAAAAAAGTCTTTTATTGATTCACCCATGATTTTGCTAAAAATAGTCGCTTCATGGGAAAAATTTTCTAATCGAGCATACAAATTCTTTCCAGTTTCTCCTACAAAGCACAACATATGTTGGTACCCTGAATTTATTTGGAGCGTGCCCGTTTCACCGACATAGAAAGATTTGGAACCTATTTTAAAAAAACATTCTGCGTCTCTGCGCTCATCACTCTTTGAAGTTCTATTGAGCTCTTGCAATCCTATGTGCAGTTGCAACATAGACATCACTTCAGCTTTTAACAACTGCCTATGGGCTGATCTTGAATGACCATTTACCTGCTGCGTACCTGAGTCGTAAAACCACTGCCCATATATACTATGTTCCTTAGGGGAAAATTGAGATAAATTCTGAAGCATGTATAACCTCTACCCAAACCTCGATTTGGTCTTCCAATTAGTAAGGCCACAAGTTTATTGAACCTAAATAAATCGGTTGAATGCACAATTTAACTTTAACTTATTGAAGTTAAGTACAAAATTAAACAACCCGAATTCACCCATCAGGTGAGTGCTGAACATTCATACACTTGCCAAAATCACCGCTAGCTGCGTTATAAATTTTGCAAGTAGAAACGAAGTAACGACAGTTTTGTATGTTGGTAACCACTACTTGCTGCTATTCATGCCTTGCTATCAGAAATTTTTTCTGCGTATATGAACGCTCCCAACCGATTTATTCAGATTGAAAGTTTAACTGAGCTGAATTTTACAATGTATTAACTGAATAATAACTGTACAGATTCAAATATAGAGAATGTTGTATCTATAAAATATGCGATCGGTCAGTATGAGATGTAATTTTTATGGCAGGTTCAATTAGTTTTTATCAAGATATTCAGGTGGTAAGAAGTATACACATTCAAGATTTCCTCTAAAGCAGAGGAAAACTATGGCCACGATAAAGTTCAAATTCAAACCTCACGGATATGGCATTACTTCGCATCCATTGTGACAGCAATGTTGTTACTTATAGTGTTGACCAGTTGTTCTGCGTCATTACCACACACCCAAAGTCCATATCCATTGTAATAACTAGGATCATCTGTGGATTTTATTGAAGTAAAAGTAAAAGGTATGTCTTCATACAATGGTTTCCATGCCGTATCCCACGAAGCAGACTGATCCCATCCAGTGAACGACCCCGATATTTTATGAACGTTTCTGAAAATATTTATTCGAAAATCAGCATCAAACGGGTAGTTTCGTACTGGAATTTCTTTTTCAGGGCCTATTTCCTCATTATCCAGTTGAACAAACGCCAAACTGACGTATTTTTGCTTTTTTTTCGCCAGTCGAGAGTCAATATGGATCACTGGAAATTGAACACTATTCAGCCAAAAGCTAGAGTCATCTTCTTTGGTTAGATCAAAATCTAAAAATGAGTCAGCTGGTACCCTAGACTTGATGTATAAATATTTAAGAGATTTTTTTTCACTTTGTTGAGAAATTGATATTTTAATGGGTGATGCCGTAAAACCAGGTTTTACATAAATAGGTACAATTGTCGATTTAGAGGAAATAGGTTCGTTATTATAGGCTGGAGTTGAGTATATAACTAATGGCTCTCCACCAGCTGGGCAAATAAATTGTTCGGTATGCCCATTATTATCACTGAATAAACCCTCCCCGATATCCTGAAGCGTATTAATCTGAGGCGTACTAATATTGGAATTGGCGCCGCAGCTAAATAAAAGAGAAATGTATATAATAAACTTATAGTTATCCACTTTCATTCTATTATCCTCTTTGATTAAAAACATGATGAGCACTCTAATATTCATAAAGAAGATTATTCATCATTTTTTATAAACTTTAAAACTCATTCAAAAGCAATATCAAATCATTAATAAAACTTATACAAAAAACAAAAAATTATATACTTAATGATAATTAACAATAAATTAATCATTACTAAATAAACATTTTAACGAGCTGATTACTAATCATAAATATCCCTCTAAATAACAAGCTATATATAATAATTTTTAAATCTAATGGTTAGACCGCTTAAATATATTTTTTTTCATGTTAGGTTGGAATCGTTATCTGTATCATGCATATAGAGGTTTCATACTATGGCTGTAATCTCAATAACACCACCGACAGTTTCAAAGGAACAAAAAATTTCTACTGATTATGAAAGTGATGAGGCTAATGTTAAACCACAAGACGTCGAAAATGAGATTAAAGTCGGATCAGAATCTTATATGGCTACAGCCAAAACGAATACCACCAAATCACTCCCTAGTTCGGTAACAGATTTTCACTCAACTGGACACAATAATCCACCAGATGGCGCAGTCACAAAACATGCATCAAAAACTACTCATTATAAAATAACTTCAACACCTGCCCTTGAAACGAATAAATTTACAACGCCAAAAGAAGCATTGGATAGTTATACAAATCAACTCAATCATGCAAGACGAGTCGCGCTTGATCATAGCATGAAAGTTAGCGTAAGCGATTTACACTGTTTGATTAACTTAAATTACGATGTAACACAAATAGAATCCGTGATAATTCGTATGATGGACACATGCAAAGCGTCAATTGATGAGTTATTTTCCGGAAAAACAGCCCTAATTTTAGCTTGTGAAAAAGGTAACCTTGGACTCGTAAAAGTATTACTCGCTAATCATGCTGATGTTACGGCAACCAACGTCAACCATCAAAAAGCGAAACACGTTGCAGCAAAACACAATCAGCTAGAAATTCTAAAGGTTATTTTAAAAGATAGTCGCTCCGTCTGTGAAGTCACCGACATACATGTTTTATTGAAAATGAACTGTGATCTAAATTTTATTCAATTTATGATTGGCATTGTGAAAGGCAATGAAGAATCCAGTCCAGATTTTGATGAGATAATTGATGGAAAAACCGCATTACAATTAGCTAGAGAAAAGAAAGTGCAAGGTGCTATTAGCGCACTACTTTATCATGGCGCAAAAGACACGACCTTAGACGCCGACAATCAAGTTCCTAACTTTACTCATTCAAAAAGACGATCATTGAAGAAGAGTTTCAAAGTTTCACTTCTTCGTCCATCCAGTTCAAAATCCACATCAAGTCGGTCATCACGAAGATATAGCTCATCCAGTAGTGATGATAGTTTACCTACTACCCATTTGAGTGCTGGTCAAATTAATGATACAGAGTTAGAGCGATTTAAAACTTTTCACTCCCAACCGTTATCTATTAGACAAAGCTATTTACACACTCTTATAAAAACAGCGGCTGCACCTGACTATATTTATAAAGTACTTACAGAACTCCCTGATGAAGCAACTAAGGGTGAAATAGAAGGGTATGAATTGGAGACAAAAATCGATGGTATTTCAGCTCTTGAATTAGCTTGGTCAAGTCAAAATCATGGGATAATTTTGGCCCTTGTCGCTGTAGGTGCTGATACATCATTATCTTTTAGCTGTGAAAAAAACTTAAAACAATTGTTGTTCGAAACTAACCAACATGACTTGCTTAAAATCATTTTGAATCAACCCAATGCACGTATCGAATGCGAAGACTTAAAGTACGTTATTGAGCTAGGTTGGGAGCAGGAATTCTTTAATATATCCGTTGCTCGAGCAAACAAATGTGATAATTCATTTCTCGCAAAAGTTAATCTTCCTATCTGTGGAAAACCACTTCTTGAATATGCTTATGAACGTAATAACGACAATTTCATTTATGAACTGATCACGGTAGGAGTAGATTTAGAAACACCTTTTAGCAACGGGTTAAACCTCAGACAAATTTTACTAGAAAAGAAACAAATTAAAAGACTACTAGCCTTATTCAATTATCGAGACACTCGACTCACAAGTCATGATTTGAGAACGATCATTGATTTTAATTGGGGGATAGAGTGTTTTAAGCACGCATTAATGAATATAAAAAAAGTCGTCTCCTCTTACCGTACTGCTATTAATCAAAAGTTCGATGGTAAAACATTATTAGAACTCGCTTGGGAACGAAGACAAAACGGCATAGTGTATGAGTTGATATCAGCTGGGGCGGATCTGCAACAACCTTTTAGCGAAGGTAAAAATTTAAAACAAATTTTATTAGAAACACAGAACCATAAAGCGTTAAAACAGCTATTAACTTACCAAGATACTCCAATCGAATGCTCTGACTTACATACGTTTGTACTTTTTAGTTATGGGCTCGACAACTTAAACCAAGCGATCATAAAAGCCAAAGCACTTAAGCCTACTCTGAATCTTGAAACCAAAATAGATGGTAAAACCTTGCTCGAACTTGCATGGGAAAAGAAAGATTTAGAGCTCATTGTTGCTCTCATTGCTCATGGTGCCGATATCATGACACCATTTAGCCAAGGCAACACCTTAATCCAATCTCTTATTAAAAACAGTTCTTTTGAATCTTTTATGATTCACTTGCAACAACATAGACCGATAACCATTGGCGTGATTATCACCCTAAGAAAATTAAAATGTGAGCTATCTTGCATAGAGGCACATTTGCAACTGGCTTCAATTAGATTTCTTGACGAAGCATTCAATATTAATGAAACAATTAATGGACAAACCGCACTAGAATTAGCTTGGAAAGAGCAAGATCATGAGTTCATCATTACTCTTGTTCAAGCTGGTGCGAATAGTTATCTTCCATTTAGTACCTCAAAAAATTTAAAACAGACGCTAAAGCATGCACGGCAATTCGATTTATTAAAAACCTTACTCAGTATCCCTTCTTGCCCTGTTGAACCAGAAGACATGCACACAGCTATTGAGCAAATGTGGGATCAAAGTGTATTAATTAGTATCCTCGAGCGAGGAAAACTTATCCCTAAAGTCTATGGTCATAAGTTTCATTTTAAATTTATTGATGAGCCAAATGCATCAAATCAATCAGCCATCGAATTGGCGTGTAAAAGGGGAAGTATCAAAGCCGTAACGACCCTGCTCGAGTACGGAGCCAATAATGACCCTTATTGCAGAAACGGATTTAGTTTAATGCATATTGCCGCATTCCAATCACATTTAGAGTTGTTGCAACTGCTCATTAACTATGAAAAACCAGAAGTTGTGGCTTTAAATGGATCTTCACTTTATAAGTTAGACAATAGTGGTGAACACACTCCTCTACATTTAGGCTTATTTAATGGAAACAATTCAATGAGAGCGTACCTTTTTGCTATTGCATTAGAGAAGATATTAACACTAGAAAATGGAGAGGGGATTACTCCATACAACTTATTGTGCTTAAAGGTGGATCAAAATCAGATCATTTCGCTGTTATCTAATTCGGTAGTTTCTCGACACCAAAAATTTGTTGATGTGCAGCACTCACTCGAGCAAGCAGAATTCAATTTACAGATGCAAAGTAGCACCCTCGCGATTCTAGAAATACCTTCAAAGACTTGCAAGAATGAAGCTCATGAATTGAAAACTATTAATGCCTCATCAATAAGTAAAGCGGTGAGCATACCTGCTAGCATTGACGAAGTTGAAATTGACGTTGCACCTTCCACAGGATTGCTAACTCCTGAATTCAAAGTCACAAATAAAGCCATACCATCACTCAAAAAAGCAGGAATGCCTGTTACAAGAATTTCAGAGGCACAGAAATCACGCTTCACTGAACTACCGAAACCAGACAAACGTTCCTATAAAGAGGTGGAAGTGGCATATGATAAGTTTTTCTCCAATCCCCAATACTTAGTCGAGGCTCATCAAGCAAAAATTACTATGTTACAGGATCTTGAACAAGCTAAACTACAAATCGCTCAACACAAAAAAACACGAGCAGAACTTAACCTAGCGATCAATCATTCGAAAAGTCGAAACCAACAACTCATAGAAAAACTTGCTGAGTTAGAAGCTAAAAATTTAGCATTAGAAACACAGCAAACAGAATTGACAATGAATTTTTCAACTAAAGAATCAAAGTTACGAGCTGAATTAGCGACAGCAAAGGACAAATATAAGAAAGCTTATCTTAGGGCTAAAGCACTGCTAGATGACAACGAGGGAATAAGAGGCCACTTATATCGATTAGAAAAGGCATTTAAAACAGCTCAAGAAACCGGTGAATTTAAACATCCTGTGCCATATGACAAATTACAAACTTAAATAACCACATAATACAGGGTAAACGAATGAATTTTTTTCGAGAGAAAAACGTAGACTTTAGGGATCTAGCGATTTAGAAAGTACCAATCTTTGTCATACCAGCGCAGGCTGGTATCCAGTGATTTTTTATAGAAAAAAGCAAAGGAACTAGACTACCGACATCCAAAACTGTCGTTACTTCGTTTCTACTTGCAAAATTTATAACGCAGCTAGCGGTGATTTTGGCAAGTATATGAATGTTCAGCACTCACCTGATGGATGAATTCGGGTTGTTTGATTTTGTATTTAACTTCAATAGATTAAAGTTAAATTGTGCGTTCAACTGACATTGCGCACACGGAATAGTTATGTGGTTAAGGCTAAATAAGAAATAACTTTTTATCTATTTTTTACTTAAAATTAACCGATATGAACATTTTTACAACACAAAAATGAGTAACCATTCATTAATTTTGGTTTTTTAATAGGTGTACTCAATGTCAGGTTCAACAAATTTATTTAGGTTTATATATTACTCACTCGTGCGGTTGATCTGCCACATAATACCCATAAAAAATCCCACAGTATTACTACAGTGGGATTTAGTCACGCTAGCTTAAATTAAAGCTAAATTGAATTAACCGCGTGAAGCACGTTTGCGATCATTCTCAGTCAAGTGTCTCTTACGAACACGAATGCTCTTAGGTGTTACTTCAACCAATTCATCATCATCGATGAACTCTAACGCTTGTTCAAGAGTGAGCAAGATAGGTGGAGTCAGAACCTGTGCTTCATCCGTACCTGAGGCACGCATGTTAGTCAGCTGCTTACCTTTCAAACAGTTTACTGTTAAGTCATTTGAGCGAGCATGAATACCAATTACTTGACCTTCATAAACTTCAGTCGCGTGACCAATAAAGAGACGACCACGATCCTGCAAGCCAAATAGCGCAAACGTCAAAGCTTTACCCGTTGCATTTGAAATCAATACACCATTACTACGTTGACCGATATCACCTTCTTTTACTGGACCATAATGATCAAAAGTATGGTAAATTAAACCAGTACCTGAAGTTGCTGTTAAAAATTCAGTTTGAAAACCAATCAAGCCACGACTTGGAATGATAAAGTCGATACGAACGCGGCCTTTACCATCTGGTTGCATGTCACGCATGTCAGCCTTACGAGTTCCAAGCTTTTCAATCACGCTACCTTGGTGATCTTCTTCAACGTCAACAGTGACAGTTTCAAATGGCTCACTCTTTACACCATCAATTTCTCTGACGATAACTTCTGGACGAGAAACGGCTAATTCATAACCTTCCCGACGCATGTTTTCAATCAAGATTGAAAGGTGTAACTCACCACGACCAGATACTTTAAAACGATCTGGGCTATCCGTTTCTTCAACACGTAATGCTACGTTATGAACAAGCTCTTGCTCTAGACGCTCAAGAATATTACGTGAAGTAACGTACTTACCTTCTTTACCTGCAAACGGAGAGGTGTTTACTTGGAAAGTCATGGTGAGCGTTGGTTCATCAACACTCAGTGGTGGCAATGCTTCAGCCGCACCTACAGCACAAATTGTATCTGAAATTTTAAGCTCACCAAGACCTGTAATAGCAACGATATCACCAGCGTCTGCACTGCTCACTTCGTGACGATCTAAGCCCATGTAACCTAATACTTGTCCCACTTTACCGTTACGAGTTTGGCCATCAGCGCCAACAACCGTTACTTGTTGATTAACTTTCACGCTACCACGTTTGATACGGCCAACACCAATTACACCAACATAAGAGTTGTAATCAAGTTGAGAGATCTGCATTTGGAACTCACCTTCAGCGTCAGCATCAGGGTAAGCTACTTTATCGACGATAGTATCGAACAATGGTGTCATGTCTTCGCTTTCTACATCTGGATCTAAGGTTGCGAAACCGTTCAATGCAGAAGCATAGACAACAGGGAAATCTAATTGCTCATCGGTGGCACCCAAGTTATCGAACAAATCGAAGACTTGATCCATAACCCAATCAGGACGAGCACCAGGGCGGTCAATTTTGTTGATAACAACAATTGGCTTAAGACCTTGCGCAAAGGCTTTCTTAGTCACAAAACGCGTTTGTGGCATTGGACCATCAACGGCGTCAACTAAGAGTAAAACAGAGTCAACCATAGATAGGACACGCTCAACTTCACCACCGAAGTCAGCATGGCCAGGAGTATCTACGATATTAATACGGTAGTCATTCCACTTGATGGCCGTGTTTTTTGCCAGAATTGTGATTCCACGTTCTTTTTCAAGATCGTTTGAGTCCATCACCCGTTCAGCGGCTTCACCTCGAGTTTCAAGGGTCCCTGATTGCGCCAACAATTTATCAACCAAAGTCGTTTTGCCATGGTCAACGTGAGCGATAATGGCGATGTTACGTAATTTTTCTAGCACTGAATAAGCCTCATACCATCAAATAAAATACACATGTTCTTATATTAGCTGACAATTATTTCAATTGATCGAGCCGTATAAAAACTAAGCAACGAGGATCGTTACCTTAAAAAAGCGGTGTATTCTACTCTAGCTGACTCCTTAGGCACAGGATTATTTTTTGTTCAGTTCAATTATTTTCCAGTAAAACCTACAAAACCTTGCACCATAACTGTGCAACTAAGCACGCTTCAGGTGCAAAAACAGAGTTTCACATTTAATAGTAATCATATTTATCTTTTTATTTTAGTTGGTTACAAAAGTGGCATAAGTTTCGCTTAACACATGAAGATGACCAAACGTGCTAAAATTCAGTGTTGTAAAAATGCATGTTAATAACAATTAATGCAAAGAACTCTATCCTACCGGAGAAAACAGAATGTCAGTTGAAGCAGTGCTTAAGCAACTTGAAGACCATGAAGTAAAATTTGTTGATTTACGTTTTACCGACACCAAAGGTAAAGAGCAACACGTATCGATTCCATCTCATCAGGTAGACGAAGACTTCTTTGAAGACGGTAAAATGTTTGATGGTTCATCCATTGCGGGTTGGAAAGGCATTAACGAATCTGACATGGTATTAATGCCAGATCCTACTACTTTTGTTCTTGATCCATTTACTGAAGAAACAACGGCACTCATCCGTTGTGACATTTTAGAGCCAGCGACAATGCAAGGTTACGATCGCGACCCACGTTCTATCGCGAAACGTGCTGAAGATTATTTGCGTGCCACAGGCATCGCTGATACGGTTTTAATTGGCCCAGAACCAGAATTTTTTGTATTTGACGATGTACGCTTCGGTAATGACATGTCAGGTAACTTTTTCAAAATTGATGCTGAAGAAGCTGCATGGAATTCAGCAAAGTCTTACGAAGATGGCAATACAGGCCACCGTCCAATGGTGAAAGGTGGTTATTTCCCAGTGGCGCCTGTCGACTCATCACAAGATCTTCGCAGTGCGATGTGTTTACTTCTTGAAGAAATGGGTCAAGTTGTCGAAGCCCATCACCATGAAGTAGCAACAGCAGGTCAAAATGAAATTGCAACGCGCTTTAATACCTTAACGACTAAAGCGGACGAAATTCAGATTTTAAAGTATGTTGTGCACAATACTGCACACGCATACGGAAAAACGGCGACTTTTATGCCTAAGCCAATTGTGGGTGACAATGGTAGTGGTATGCACGTACATCAGTCATTGGCGAAAGACGGTGTAAACCTATTTTCTGGCGAGCAGTATGCTGGCTTAAGTGAAATGGCTTTATATTACATTGGCGGCATCATCAAACATGCTAAAGCATTGAATGCCTTTACCAACCCAAGCACCAACTCATACAAGCGTTTGGTTCCTCATTTTGAAGCACCTGTGATGCTGGCATATTCTGCTCGTAACCGTAGCGCATCAATTCGTATTCCTGTAGTACCAAGCCCAAAAGCTCGTCGAATTGAAACTCGCTTCCCAGATCCACATGCGAATCCTTATTTAGCCTTCTCTGCTTTGTTAATGGCTGGCCTTGATGGGATTCAAAATAAAATTCATCCTGGCGATGCGATGGATCAAGATCTATACGACTTGCCAGCAGAAGTGGCGGCTGACATTCCTCAAGTAGCAACATCTTTAGAGGATGCACTTGCACACTTAAAGCAAGACACTGACTTTTTAACCAAAGGCGGTGTTTTCAGCGAAGATTACATTGAATCTTACATTGCATTGAAGACTGAAGAAGCTGAAAAAGTAAGCCGTACAACTCACCCAGTTGAGTTTGAACTGTATTACAGCTTGTAATTGTTTCTTTTGACGTCAAATGAATCACCCCGCCCTAAAGGGGCGAGGTATCGTTTAACCTAAATAAATCGGTTGGGAGCGTTCATATACGCAGAAAAAATTACTGAGCTATCGAAAATTTTCTCTGCGTTTAAGAGCGCCACCAGCTGATTTCTCTAGGATTAAAGCCCTACATCAAGATAGGGCTTTTTATTTGGATAAAAGAAGTTACGCGAAGACGGCTTGCAATGGCGGCACAACTTGTTTCTTGCGGCTCAATACACCGGGTAACCAAGCACGACCATTTTCAGACGATATTTTATAGGCGTTTTCACTTAACTTGGCATCATCACTCACTATCAACAATTCAGAGCCTTCTTTCATGATGTCCGTTAACAACAACATCACTGTGTGACGGTTACCTTCTTTTTTGAGTGCCGCAATATCCGCTTCTAAGTCTGCTTTTATGTCATCAAATACCGATAAATCGACAACTTCTAACTGTCCAATACCGATCAAGTTACCGTTCATATTGAAATCTTTAAAGTCACGCATGACAAGATCGCGTGCCGACGTACCGCTCACATCAGATTTCATGTTAAACATTTCCATGCCCAATGCTTTAAAATCTTCTATGTTGGCAATTTCAGCCAAGGCTTCGACACAACGAATATCGGCAGTAGTGCACGTTGGAGACTTAAATATCACAGTATCGCTCAAAATAGCGCATAACATAATGCCGGCGATATCTTTTGGTATTTCTACATTATAAAAATCATACATCATCTTGATGACGGTATTGCTGCAACCCACAGGGCGGATCCAACACTCAAGTGGCGTTGAAGTGGTTAAGTCTCCAAGCTTATGGTGATCTACAATACCGACAATAGTCGCTTCTGCAATATCATCTGGTGCTTGAGTTAATTCCGAATGATCAACAATGTATACCTCTTCACCAGCATAACTCAATTTAAGCTCTGGCGCTTCAAAGCCAAATTTATCCAAAATGAATTGCGTTTCTGGTGAAGGCTCACCTAAACGTGCCGCTATAGCAGGTTCATCAATCTGGTTTTTTAAGTAGGCCAGAGCAATTGCTCCACAAATTGAATCTGAATCTGGGATCTTATGACCCACTACATATATTGACATTGCACACACTCTCCAATTAATTTTCAATGATTTTAACAAAACTATTCCCGTTTCAACAATATCCCCTATCATTGGACTTAAAGCTCACTGAAACGCTATGATTATGACATCTCACTATTGATGTCTCTTTTCATGAATTTATCTGCCAGAGCCGCTCAACCCTCTAACATTCTGATCCCCAAGCATGCTGATGCTTCACTGACTGTAATCCAATTTCTCACTACGAAATTTCCGCGAATTGCAAAACAAGAATGGTTTGCGCGAATACAAAATGGCAAAGTCCACTGGCAATGTGGTGAAAAAATTAGTCATGACACTCTTTGCCAACCCCTTAAACGTGTCTATTACTACCGAGAAGTGGCCCAAGAAATAAAAGTTCCGTTTCAAGAACAAGTTCTTTATGAAGACAAGCGCATCATCGTCGTGTTTAAACCACATTTTCTCCCCGTCACTCCAAGTGGAAAATACGTAAATGAATGTCTTGTTCATCGCTTAAGAATATCCTCAGGCATTGATACAATCACCCCTGCACACCGTCTTGATAAAGATACAGCTGGCATCATGCTATTCACTAAATCCGTTGATGTGCGTGGTATGTATCATAATTTATTCATGAATAACGCCATTAAGAAGCAATATCTAGCCAAAGCGAGAATTCCTGCTGAAATTAAGCAGCAGTTTTTGCAACAAGGTGAATTACATTGGACAGTGAAAAATCGATTGGTAAAGGGTAACCCGTCTTTTTTAATGAAAGTCATCGATGGAGAAGCTAACTCCCATTCTGAGATTAAATTGATTGATGTATTCGAAGATTACGGTTTATTTGAACTTGAACCAATAACCGGAAAAACGCATCAACTGCGAGTCCACATGGCAAGCTTAGGTTTTCCAATATTAAATGATAAATTTTACCCTCATTTACAAGACGAAAAACCAGAGACATTCATTAACCCGTTACAATTACACGCACATAGCCTACTGTTTGCCGATCCATTTAGCCAAGAGCTAAAAAATTTCTCAACAGTTGGGATAACCTTGGGTTAGGGATCTAGCGATTTAGAAAGTACCAATCTTTGTCATGCCAGCGAAGGCTGGTATCCAGTGACTTTTATAAAAAAAACAAAGGCACTAGGGTCTGTTGATCTTTCGTGATTGTTTTTGCAGCGATAAATTGGTTATTTTATGCAAGGCAGAGTTTGTGAGGTTTGGTTATTATCGACATACAAAACTGTCGTTACTTCGTTTCTTGCCTGCGCTGGAGTGACGAGAACTCATCGGTATACTTTCTTCTGCAACTTTCCTTAGTTTCTTATTTAAGAACCTGCGACTTAAAGAAATCACCAATCAATCGTTAAATCGCGAGAGACCAATCTACAATCTAGCTCTTTTTGTTGACAAAGTTCAGGGGCGGCCTGAATAAGCGGCTCCAGTTTATCCTTTAACGCATCGGGCAAGGTATTAAACGCGGCAATATAGGCATTATTTAGCCGTTTAAATTGAGCGTTTTCCTCTTCTAATTGCATACTTCGCTGCCTGAGCCTTTTCATTTCTCGTTCTGATTGCTTTTGAATAATCATTGTATTGTCTGAATATGCGGTACTGGCTATTTGCCGTTGGTGCATTGCCTCTTGAATTTGTTCAGCATCTTGATGGCTACTTTCACTGGTAGATTCTTGAACGCTGACATTTTCCTCGTTTGATGCATCATCACAAATATTGTCACAAATGGATTCAACTTTACCTAGAGCGCTGTCTATCGTGTCAACAAGTTCCACTTTTTCACCGGATGAAAGAGAGGTACCAGCTGTAAAAATTAATCGGGTGGCAATGGTCGCCGATTGAGCTCTTTTATCAGACTGCTTTACTGTGTGGTGCCGTCTAATTTGCCGCTGATACTCTTCATTTGCAATCCAATCCCATCCATAGGGCAGACCATCTTGTTTATTCGCTTTTAATTTCCAGTCTTTATAAGCATGAACCGCATCACCGATCGCAATCACCAAACTGCCACCCACAAAAACGACCAAAGGGCTTGCTGCTCCCATTGAAGTTGCCGTGGCAGCAACAGCAACGCCAAACCCAAATAATGTAATTGGTATTTTAACAATCTTACCGATAAAACTGTTTCTTGCATGTTTCACTTGAGATCTGTGCAACTGGGTAAGGGCATCTCGCGCCTTTTGTGTCGCTGCTTTAGCATCAGATACGTGGGATTTCATTTGTTCTGGAGCTAATGATAACGTTACTTGCGAAGGGGAGAAAATATGTTGCCCCCTTATGGATAAGTGTCGCTTTGATGTTTGTCTTGATCTAGATGTTTTCGCTTCAGTTAACATCATCTCCTGAAACTGCTCTTTAATATTCCTATCACTGCTTTCTATCAATTTCTCCCATGCTTCTATACGCTTTTTTTGTGCTTCCCGTTGTAATTCTTTAGTTTGAGTATAATGTTTTGCTTTTTGAATAACCCCCTGAAATTCATCATGGAACTCTTTTTCAGCTTGTCTTTGTTGATTTATCAACAAATCCAACTGTAGGTATTGTAGTTTTATTTGGTCTAATAACTGCTTTGCATTTTTTTTCTTGTTGGCAAGTTGTTGAACAGACTCTTCTGTCTCTGACAAGCCTGACTTTTCCAAAAACATCGCCGTTAATTGTGTCACCAAACTGGCTAATGGCGTTGTAATATCACCCGACTCGAGTAAAAAATCTTTTCCCGTATCAATTGCCCACAAAATTCCCACAGTAAAGATTACTTTGACAACAATAGCTGACCATTTCGCGGCGGTTTGCATTGTATTTTCTTTCAAATGAAACAGCTTAACGATGAGATAAAAGAAATTACCTAAACTATCACTCTTCATTGGCAACCCACTTTCCCCCGACTTTTGACTTTGCCAATCCGCAAAAGCACAAGCCGCATCTGATATCGCGATGAGAGTTAAAGGGGTGAGTATTGCCGTAAGTAAAGCCCCAGTGCCACCAGTTAAGACGGTAGGTATGATTGACAATAACAGACTGCCCAGAGAAATGCCGGCGACTACAACCTTCAAAATAAATGTTCGTTTGGCTAAATTGACGGAAGCTTTTTCAGCATCGATCAAGGCTGAACGAGCATCCTTTTGTGCCTGTTCGATCTCTTCATTGATTTTTCCTGTCATTTTTGATCTTACATGGTGTAAAGGTACATCTAAATGTGAATAGGTAGATTCAGAAACTATTGCCTCTTTTTTTGATTCAGAATGTCTAACTGACGAGGTGGAAATTGATGAAGGAGATGGCGGAGGTGGAGTAACCTTAAAAATAGGTATCGAACCAGTGAAAGAGTCCTCTATGGCCATTAATATATGGCCTCTATTATGTCTATTATCCTAACCGCTTGTTTTGTCATGGCTGTACCTCAAAGAGCAGAAACAACCATCCTTGGATTACTTATTGAGTTCCTCGAGCAATTTACGAGCATGTTGTCCGACTTCATAATGCTCTGTTTTCGTAAAACTCTGAGAAATTGCCGTTTGCAAAGCATCAATAGCAGCAGCCTCATCGCCTAAACTAATAAAGCATTGGGCAATGCGAAACGTAGCACCGGGATCACAGGCATCCATGACTAACGCATAACCATAGAAATTCATCGCATGAGTATACTCACCAAGCCAATGCAAAGTTGAACCTAATGCCATATGAAATCGACGATCCCAAGGCTGGTGCATGACCAAATAGGTAAAATCTGTAATGGCTTCTTCTGGTTTTTGCTGATTGTATTTTTCTAAACCATTAGCATAAACTTCTTCTAATTCAGTACTAGAAATACCATTAATTTCAGCTAATGTTTTATGCTCAACCAAAGCAAGCTGACATGCTTCCTCCAGTTTTTTAATATTAACTTTCCACTCAGTATCATCTTGTGTCATACATAAACTCCCATCAGACTGTAATTTGAAAGCAACAATAAACAAAGGATGATCTAATAATAGATGCTATTTACTGAATGTCTCTAAACCGAGCTGCATCAATGATGCACCATAAGTGACAAATCACGCCTACCAATAAAGGAATCATAGCCCACCAAAAAAAATAACAAACTGAAATAAAAATAAAAAATCCTATGGCTGCAAATATTCTTCCTTGAACTAAATGTCCTAAACCTGGAATAAAGAAATTCGCTATTGCTGCGATAACATTTCCAGCAGATCCTTGAGTTGACATAGTTTTTCCTTTTGGTTGGACAATATTAGCGTCAATACGATAGTCTACCGCCACGGTATCATCTCTAAAGGATTTGGAGATCCAACGAATGAAATGGCTAAAGAAAACTACATCGACACAATTTTTCAATTTAACGTTTAGTTTCGGTTTACACCTTAAACAGAGACTTAAACAAGATCAAATTAATATTATCGCAGGCCACTTAACCTACGTAACATTGCTTTCTTTAGTGCCGATAATTGCTGTTACCATGTCTATGCTTTCCGTATTCCCTGTTTTTAAAAGCATTCGGGGACAAATTGAAAAGTTCATTTATGATAACTTTTTGCCATCGACTAACGACACAATACAAGTTTACATAAACAGCTTCGTAGACAATGCTTCTAAAGGCACATCTGTAGGTATCATTGCATTAGTCATTGTGGCATTCATGCTGATTTCCGCTATCGATAAGGCGTTAAACAAAATATGGCAAGTCACCAAGAAACGCCGCTTAATCATTTCGTTTTCGATGTACTGGA
This sequence comes from Parashewanella spongiae, assembly GCF_004358345.1. NCBI lineage: Bacteria > Pseudomonadati > Pseudomonadota > Gammaproteobacteria > Alteromonadales > Shewanellaceae > Parashewanella > Parashewanella spongiae. Next base: position 487,874 of record NZ_CP037952.1, read on the forward strand.
TGGTGCTTACTTTAGGGCCCATTTTCGTGGGTGCCAGCTTAGCTGCGACATCATACGTTGTTTCATTAAAGTTTTTTAACGATGGTCAATTAGCTGATGTAGTGCCATTCTTTATCAGTCGACTTCCAATGTTATTTTCAACCGCAGCATTCTTACTACTTTATTTAGCCGTACCAAATAAGCAAATTAAATGGACTCACGGATTAATAGGTGCTGCGACAGCCGCTATTTTGTTTGAAATGGGGAAAAAACTTTTTACTCTCTATATAACACATTTCCCGACTTATGAAGCGATATACGGCACACTGGCGACGATCCCTATTTTATTTGTTTGGGTTTATATATCTTGGTTAATCGTGTTATTTGGTGCGGTCATTACCTCTTCTTTACCAGAGTTTAATGGTAAGTTAGAACACGAAAAACAATAATTTTTGTACTCGATGCTGCAATTTTAGAGCTTGATAAAAAGTTGATTTGACTTTATAGGTCAAACTACTGCAGCGACTCCATGCTAAGGTATCCGAAGCATAATCTGCATCACAACAGCAGTTTGAAGTGTTATACCAATTACAGTAATTAAATGCTCAACTCAGAGCTATGTATGTGCTCAAAGTGCAATCGAAATTGATGAAGATATAGTTGCTCTACGTCAAGACAATTTTGAGAAGTAATTTGAGTACATACAAGCTCCCAAAGGGCAAGACTAGAGGGTTCCATTATTGCGTTACAAGCACTTGAATTATCTCGACAAAAGCACTAGGTGCGTTGAACGCCAGCTTTGTATGGCGGCCGTAGGGAATATAGTACTTCGAGCTTGTGCCTTGCACTCAAACCCTTTAGCTCTTGCTGAGTGAGAGATTAATTACTGTAATTGGTATAACATCAAACTGACTGGCATGAGGTAAATTTGAAGGACTTTCTGTGAGCATTTTTAGCAGGCATAACGGCCAGAAATCATAGGTTCACTATATCATTTCTGGTCGAAATCGAATGTATCAAATAGAGGAGGAAAATTTAGATTTAGTGATTGAGGCAAAAGGCATGTTGAAGTTGATGATCGAGTTTAGGTGCTATTAAAATCATGCTGTTATAGATTTCGTAACGCAATTCTCTGGTTAATTAAAAAGAATAATCACCCAAGAAAATGCCGCAAAACAGCAAGCCACAAAAACTGCCGCAGAGCCAATATCTTTCGCACGACCACTTAATTCATGCATTTCGCTGCCGATGCGATCAATGGCTGCTTCAATAGCAGAGTTAATCAGCTCAACCAAAATGATGATAACCAATGTGGCAATCATGAATAACTGTTCAAGCAACGTGACATCCAGAAAAAAAGAGCCTGCGGTTAATATGGCAGCCAAACAAACCTCTTGACGAAAGGCCGCTTCAAATTGCCAAGCGGCTTTCAATCCTTTTATTGAATAGCCGGCTGCGTATATGATCCGAGTAATGCCTGTGCGCCCTGGTTTCATTATCATTTCCCCTGTTCAATTTGTGATCACAACGGCTCTAATTTAATTGTGCTCGTGGGTATCAATTTTGACTAATCTCGCTGCAAAGCAATGATAGGATCGAGCGATGCAGCTCGCTTCGCCGGATACAAACCAAAACCCACACCAATCGCCATACACATGCCAAACGAAATTAATATCGAAAATAACGACCAAGCCACGGGCCAGTTCGCCACCGTCGAAATAAGCAAAGCAATCAGTAAGCCCGCAATCATGCCAAATAGCCCGCCTGTCGCTGATATTACAGTACTTTCTATCAAAAACTGTCTTGAGATATCAATTTTTTTAGCACCTAATGCGCGCAGTAATCCGATTTCTGCGGTGCGCTCTAAAATAGTGGCAAGCATAATGTTCATAATACCAATCCCCCCACCAGTAAAGAAATTCCTGCAACACAAGCCATAACAATATTGAAAATTTGCTGGGTCTTTTGATGTTGTGCCAGTAAATCTGCAGGTACAACAATATCAAAATCTTGCTCGCCACCATGTCGACGGTTTAATAAATGCTGTAGGCTCTGTGCGGCTAGTGATGGATTGACCTTATTGATTAAGGAAAATTTGATGGAGTCCAGCTTGTCTTCAAGGAGGGTGAATTGCATTTTTTTAAGTGCCGTTGATAATGGAATAAACACTTGGTTACGTTCACCGCCAAGCTTAACCCCTTTAATGCTGGATTTGGCTTTACCTGAGTCTGACAGTACTCCAACAACATTATACCATTGATGATTAATCTTGATTTTTTGATTAACGGCACTCCCTTGTGGAAACAAACTCCGTGCGGCTTCGGGGCCGAGAATAGCTACTTGCTGAAAATGGCTATCATCACTTTTTGAAAAATCACGTCCTTGAGTTATTTTCAATGACGAGAGTTGAAAATAGTTGGGGGTAATGGCCGATACTTTTGCATCACTGCGACCATGAAAGCTAAACAAACTGAACACTTTGACTTGTTTCGATGCGCTCCAGTGACCAATAAAAGGTAAAGTATCTACTACGCTAGTCGCATCTTGCAGATTTAAGCCGATGCTGTGCTCTCTGACTGATTTTAATCCTTCCCCTTCAGACTTACGGGCGTTTACCACAAGATTATTGACACCCATGGATTCGATCATTCTTAATGCTTCACGCTCAGCGCCTTCACCAACACTAAGCATGGCGATTACCGCTCCAACCCCAAATATCATTCCTAATAAAGTTAATGATGTACGTAATTTATGATGACGCATTTCGACTAATGCGTGTCGAATGCCCTGAAGGTACTCAGTAAATTGGATCATACTTGGCTCCCTGCTGGTGGCACCGTGAGTGACACGACATCACCGGATTTTAGACCTTCAATAATCTCGGTGCGGTTTAAGCTGCGTTTACCAAGGATAATCGTTTGTTTGATGAAACCCGCTGGGGTTTTCATATATACCCAGTATTGGCCTTCTTTTTGGAAAAGTGACTGGTTAGGCACAGTTAATACATTGTGTTTTTTAAGGGCGATGATTTCAGCATTGACCTGTCGGCCCGGTTGCATAATTTTCGGTATGGTTTGTTCCAGTTGCACTGTGATGTGGAAATAATTAACAGGACTATTGTGATCTTTAGGTTGAGCTAACGCATCAATTTGACTGACGGTTCCCACAAACGGGCGATTTGGATAAGCATCAAGAAACACTTTGGCTTGCTTGCCGACTTCAAGCCCTAATGCTTCCGATTCAAGGACGTACAAGGTTGCTTGCATCTTAGAAGTGTCAGGTAAGAGCCCAATAGCCATACCGCTCCACACCATGTCTCCAACAACGGGATCAATACCATTCCAACTGGGTTTATAGACAAATAAACCGTCGTTCGGGGCAAGGATTTCCATTTTTGATAAATTATGTTGATAGCGATTAATTTTAGACTGATGGCCTTTTTTCTTTAGGTTGATAAGATCTTGCTCTGCGTTGGCTTGAATATCGTGTTGACCGACGTTCCAATCGAAATAATCCATCTTCGCCGATAAATACTCCTGATTCCGCATTTGATCGATGATATCGATTTTGGTGTAAACCTGCTCATCTTCGCTGTAAAACTGCTTGGCAAGTTGTTGTTCATCCGAGGTGACTTGTTTGTCTAACGTTAATGACTTACGTAAGGTTAAATCTGACTCTTTTTGAATATTACCATCGAGTGTTAGGCGTCTATTATCTAAGGTTTCTTTGGTTAATTTAAACTGCTCGCGTGCGGGATCAAGCCGGGCAACCACATCGCCTTTTTTGACTACGCTGAAGTTATCTTGTAGCCAAGCGATAGACTGAGGCCCTCGTAAACTATTAGGCACCGAAACCAAGGTTGAATGCTGTGCTTCGAGTTCTCCAACGGCTGGAATGATGATACTAAAGTCAGATTCAGTGACCGTAACCGTTAACACTTGTTGGCTAGAGTCACCTGAGCAAGAGGCCAGAGCAATCGGCAATAACAGCCAACAGATAGAAAAATATTTCATGGTAATATCACCTCGTCTCCGAGAGAAAGGCCGCTGCTTAACGCTACAAAATGTAAACCGATATCAGAGACTTCAACAGGGTGACGCTCATCACCAAATAATGAAGGGCGGTAAACATAAGCTTGACCTTGTTGATAATGTAGCGCTTCAACGGGCAACAACAATTGAGTTTGATTGGATGTTATATTGATAGAAACTTTGGCTGTCATACCGGGGCGCATGATGTCACTGTCAGCTTCATCAATATCCGCAATCGCGTCAAATACGACTAGAGGTATTTGGCGGCTTTTATTGCGAAAAACTGCCCCCAGTTTAACGATTTTACCGATAAAAAGTCGCTCTGGATTGGCATCGAGTCGAATATTGACGACTTGGTTTAATTTCACCCGTTCAGCTTCGACTTCTGGAATGGCCATTTTGATCTGCATGTGATCAAGATCAGGTATGCTGGCAACGGCATCGCCTGCAGACACAGATTGTCCTTCTTTCAGTTTGTTGCCCTGCTGATCTTTACCGTGCACCAACATACCGGTTTTTGGGGCTAGGATCCGAAATGCAGCAATGCCTTTTTTTAAGTCGGCGACTTCGGCGGCTTGCTTTCGTAAATCGCTTTCGAGCATAACTTGACGTTGTGCGGCACCTTGGTGTTCAAGTGTCAGTTTTTTAAGATTTAATTGGTAGTTGTCTTTGGCTATTTGGGCATCTTTTTCGTATTTGGCTTTATCAATGGCCGAAACGGTTTCGTCAGATAAATCAAACTTGAGCTGAGCTTTGTCAAAATTCATTTTGGCTTCGGCAATGTCCAACTTGAGTTGCTCAACTTGTTTTAGGTTTCTCAGTTTAGAGGTCTCAATATCTTGTTTGGTCGTGGCCAGCCGAGCTGACTTTGTCGCTAGTCGTTGGGTTAAGTCAGAGGTATCTAATTGTGCGATTAAATCCCCTTTTTTGACTAAGCTGCCTTCTGGGGCAATTTTTTTTACTTGATAGCTCCATACCCGTCTCATGATTGGAGGGGTTAGGTAAGTGGTTTTTGCAGCCACAAGCTCGCCTGTAATTTCGATGTTTTGCGGTAAAATGCCTTCCGTTACTGTCGCAGTGTTATTGGGGTTACAAGCCGTTAGTGCACAAATCACGAATGATGCAATTATTATTTTTGATAGCGAAGACCGAGCGAAATAGATAATACGACTTAATGTGTCGAAATAGTGCATTATTCACTCCCCATTGCTTTGGTTGATGCCGCCATGATGGGTGTAGTTTCAACCAATACGCTCATGCCGGGTAATAAACTAATTTGAGTGTTGTCATCGAATTGAACACTAATCTGAAACCAATTGCTTTCACCCCACGCAACTTTAGAGCTGGCTTGTCGACTGATTTTATTGATGGAACCAGAAAACTGTGCATTGGGTTTCGCATCAAGATAAATACTGACGGCTTGATTGAACTGTATTTTGTCAATATCGACCTCATTGACCCAAGCTACTATGTTGAGGTTATCCATTGCAGGAATGGATGCCACTTTACGGCCAATATTGACGGTATCACCCACTTCATATTTTTTGTTCTTCCACAAGTCTTGCTCGTATAACACGGGGCCTGAAAGTTTTGCGATAAGTGTTAAGCTGTCTAGATCTGACAAAGCCTTAGTCAGTTCCAGTTGTGATTTTTGTTTATCAATTTTAAGCTGCACGAGGGTGGATTGTTGTTTCTCTTTCGCTGCTTTTAATGCTTGTTTTGCTTTGGTCAAGCTCGACTGAGCTTTCATTAAACTAAATTGGTTATCAGCGTACTCTTTGGCGGCAATAAAGTCGGCAGGCACGGCTGCATCTAGTTGTGCTTTTTCGAGCTCCAATTGTTTTTGCTCTACCTCAAATTGAGTGGTTAAAATCGTTGAATGCAAAGAAATTGTCTGGCTTTGCTCTTGGGCATTAACACGTAACAAGTTGGCTTCAAGTTGCTCTATTTTATTGTTGATTTGACTTTTATCAAAGACCACCACATTTTGTCCAACCTCGGCAATAGTTCCTTCAGGCATCATCCATTGAATTTGGTAACGCCAAGCATCGCCAGCTTTGGGAACCGTGAATGACTGGGATTCTACCGACGCTATTTTTCCCGTCAGTAATAAAGGCGATTCATTAGCAAATGCCGCAATATTTGTCATTGATGCGAATAAACAGAATCCGAACATCCAAACACAGTGGAGTGGTTTGTTATACATCGTGACCTCTTATGTCGATTTTGGCGACTTGACCATCTTTCATGCGGATCACTCGTTGTGCGTAAGCGGCGACTTCTTCTTCGTGAGTGACTAGTATTATGGTTTGTCCAGCTTGGTGAAGTTCAGTGAACAAATTCATAATTTCAACGGAGGTTTTACTGTCGAGGGCACCTGTAGGTTCATCCGCCAATAAAATACTGGGTTTGTTCACGAGTGCGCGGGCAATGGCAACGCGTTGACGCTGACCACCGGAAAGTTGATTGGGCCGATGATCTTGTCTACTGCCAAGGCTGACACGTTCAAGTAATGACTCTGCAAACTTTCGATCTCCCGTAGCAGGTCGACCAAAACGCAGGGGTAACATGACATTATCCAGCGCAGAAAGACGAGGTAATAAATGAAAGCTTTGGAATACAAAACCAATGGCTTGGTTGCGGACAGTGGAAAGTTGGTCATCATCAAGATCAGCAACTTCTTGCTCATTTAATTGATAACTGCCACTGGTGGGCTTATCTAAACACCCAATAATGTTCATTAACGTTGACTTACCAGAGCCTGAAGGCCCCATAATAGCGACAAACTCATTTTCTTCGATGCTTAAATCAACACCGCTAAGTGCATGCACCAATTCATCACCCATTTGATACGTCTTACGTAACGCTTTAACTCTTATCATTTTATGTTTTATTTTCAGAGTACTAGCACTATTAGTATCTGATAAAATGGGCAAGATCAATCATCAAAACATAAATTTACATTAATTTATAAAAGAGTCGTTTTATTGATAAGAGCTAGGGTTGATTACAGGGAATCGTAGAGCTGAGTGTGGAATGAGAGAAGAAAAGAGTTAATTTTTGATATGAATATGTTGAACGAGCGCAAACAGTACTAACACCATTTGCGCTGACTAACAAAGTTAGATAGCAGTTACGTTCACTGCTTGAAGACCTTTCTGGCCTTGTTCTACTTCGAAAGATACTTTTTGACCTTCGTCTAGTGTTTTGAAACCGTCAGAAGCGATAGCACGGAAATGAACGAAAACGTCAGCGCCGCCATTGTCTTGAGTAATGAAACCAAAACCTTTGTCTTCGTTAAACCATTTTACTACACCAGTTGTTTTATTAGACATTTTTGTGTCCCTTATATAATTTAAATTCATAAAATATCGCTATGATGCGATGCACTTGAAGCTTGAATTATTGAATGTGACGATGAAGCTAAGAGAAAACTGGATAACAACAATAACGAAGATGTTCCGAGGCTTTACATTTACTTTATGTTTCATTAATAACCCTGAACAACAGAGCGAGGGCTATCATACGCTGATCTTGTCTATTGAAAAGGATTATTTTTGTTTTTTTGCTTATATTTAATGCGTCATCTTCGGTTTTTAGCTCCAAGCTGCTGATTATTAGTTTGAAAGTTAACTTGGCGATGATTCATTTTGAAATCCCTTCTGATAAACAAAATGTATACCCAGTGTGGCACTTCGGCTCAACATGAAGGCGCTGAGCGCAGCCCAAAGTGAATGATTGCCAAAGTCTTGCAGTACATACCAAAATGGAAAAAAGACCAATACAGTAGAAAATATCATGCTGTTTCGCATCTGTGCGCCTTTAGCTGCCCCAATGTATACGCCATCAAATAAATAACAACCGAAACTCCAAAGTGGCATTAAGGCTAGCCAAATGAGGTACTGATCGGCGATATACTTCACCTTGGTAATATTCGTCAGCAAGCTGACAAGTGACGAACCAAAAGAAAGAAATAAAAGTGCAAAGATAATTGCCATAACCGCCGACCAAAACCAAGATAATACGACGGCTTCCCTAAGTTGAACCCATGCTCGTTTTCCATAAGCTTGACCGACTTCTACTTCAGCATAATAAGCTATGCCATCTAGACCGTAAGATATAAGCATTAATAAATTTAATAACACCGCATTGGCGGCTAATGTTGAATCACCGTAGATGGCGGCATAAAAGGTCATAAAAGTTAAAGTCAATTGCAGACATAAACTGCGAATAAAAATATTGGCATTCAGACTAATGATCTTTTGATAACCAGAAGTAAAAACTTGCTTAATTAACAATTTGAACTGGTTAAACCTTAGGGCGCTAAGTTGGCGGTAAACCATGAAAGTAGCAACAAGGAAAGCCGTGATATCCGCTCCCACCGATGCCCAAGCCGCACCAGCAACATCCCAGCCTAACCCAAGAATAAACCATGCATCCAGCACGATATTGACTGAGTTCGCAATAATGAGTTGCCACATCGCTACGCTGGGCAACCGTCTTCCTAATAACCAACCGAGCATAACCAAATTGAGTAATACAATTGGCATAGACCAAATGCGAATCGAAACGTATTGGCGGCAGTAAAATTCCACTTGCTCACTAGCGGCAGAAAGACTCATCGCCATAGAAAGCATCGGTTTTTGCAGCAATACAACAATAAGACCTAGAAAAAACGCTAAAACAGCTCCTTGTACCAATAACTTACATTGTTCTTGTACATCTTGTTGTCCATGAGCCTGTGCTGTGAGACCTGTCGTCGACATACGTAAAAAGCCCAACAGCCACGTTGACATACTAATAATGGTTGACCCAAGCGCGACACCACCTAAATAATAAGCCGCAGAAAGGTGGCCAATCATGGCAGTATCAACTAAACCCAATAATGGAACGCTGATATTTGAAATAATGATAGGTAGCGCCAGCGACCACAGTCTTTGATTGTGTTGTTTAGAAAAAAGCAGTTGATACATAAAGGAATTCCAATGACTGTGTTGAGAAATTTTATCCTAGCCTCGTTGCTCATGGTAGCAAAATTCGTGAATGCCGCTGTGATTTTGCAATATCATAATGTGTCGACAACCACGCCTGCTGTGACCAGCGTGACTCCAGAGCAGTTTGCAGAGCATATGGAATACTTAGCCGATAATAAGTTTTCGGTTATTCCTCTTAGCGAACTGGTTTCTGCCATTAAAAATAAACAGATTTTGCCCGATAAAACCGTAGCCATCACCTTCGATGATGGTTATCGAAATATCTATGAAAATGCGCATCCTATATTGCAAAAAATGGGTTTTCCTTATGCCATGTTTATTGCTATTGAGCCGATTGAAAGAAAATTCGCCAAAATGATGTCATGGGAGCAGATCATCACTATTACGAATGAGGGCGGTGCTGAAATCATGAATCACAGTTATAGTCACGATCATTTGATCCGTCTTAACGAAGGCGAAACGAAAAAACAGTGGCTTGAACGGATCAGGAAAAATATTGTTGATACCGAGAAAAAAATCGCTGAAAAAACCGGTGATAACTTTAAAATACTCGCTTATCCCTATGGCGAATACAATCATGATATTACCACTTTAATCACTGAGCTTGGTTATGCCGCTGTTGGTCAGCAATCCGGTGCAGCAGGTGTGTATTCTGAATTGACGGCACTGCCACGCTTCCCAATTGCAGGTGCTTACGCGAGCTTGAAACAACTTAAAACTAAGTTGAACAGCTTGAATATGCCGATCGTGAAGCAAGTGCCACTTGAACCACAAATCACCGCGGCTCAACATCGGCCTGTGTTGAAATTAACCTTGGAAATGACAGACATTCGAGCCTCACAAATGATGTGTTATATATCCAGGCAAGGCGCTAAAAAACCGACTTGGTTAAGTGACAATGAGCTTGAAATCTCGGCAGACAAAGACTTGTCAGCTGGTCGCTCTCGATATAATTGTACTGTGCCAAGTAAAACCAAAAATGGCTATTACTGGTTTTCGCACACTTGGATCAAACCCAAAGCAAACGGTGAGTGGTTAGCAGAATGATCTGGCAGATAAAAACTTTCAATGAACTCACGACCCATGAATTGTTCGAGATATTAAAACTTCGTTCAGATGTATTTGTTGTAGAGCAAAACTGTGTATATCCCGATCTAGATGAAAAAGATCGTCATTCACAAACACATCACGTGATGCTATTGGATGACCATAATAGGTTAATGGGATATAGCCGTGTGCTTGCTCCGGGTCAAAGCTATCCTGAAGCGAGTATTGGTCGTGTTGTTATTAATCCTGATAACCGTGGAAATGGATTAGCTCAAAGATTGATGCAAAAATCGATAGCAGTCGTTCAACAACAATGGCCTGATACGGCGATTCAAATTGGCGCACAAGAGTATTTGACTCAGTTTTATCAAAATATGGGATTTCAGCCGATATCTGAAATGTATCTTGAAGATGGTATCCCTCATCGAGATATGTTGTATTTAACTACTTAGTCTTTGATGTGGATATCAATGACCCATTGAGAACATATTGAAATACAAATATTTTCAGCTATCAGCTTTAATTCAAATTATCATACTGTGATCCAGTTAACCCCATCAGTTTAGCAGCTGGGGTAAAGTGGAACTCAATGACTAAAAAATTTAAAGGGGTATACAAATGGCTGATGTATTTCATCTCGGTCTGACCAAAGAAATGCTTGGTGGTGCTAATACGGCAATTGTTCCGGGTGATCCAGAGCGAGTAAAACGGATTGCAGAATTAATGGACAAGCCAATTGCATTGGCAAGCCATCGTGAATATACCAGTTACCTTGGTTACCTTGATGGGAAAGCTGTTGTTGTGTGCTCAACGGGTATTGGTGGACCATCAACTTCAATTGCTGTCGAAGAGCTTGCACAGCTTGGTGTGACAACCTTCTTACGAGTTGGTACTACGGGTGCGATTCAACCGCATGTTAATGTGGGTGATGTTATTGTGACTCAAGCCTCGGTACGTCTTGATGGAGCAAGTTTGCACTTTGCGCCAATGGAATTTCCTGCGGTCGCTGATTTTAATTGCACAACGACTATGGTAGCAGCGTGTCGCGATGCTGGTGTTGAGCCGCACGTTGGCGTGACAGCATCTTCAGATACATTTTACCCAGGCCAAGAGCGTTACGACACAGTTAGCGGCCGTGTAACACGACGTTTTAAAGGATCAATGCAAGAGTGGCAAGATTTAGGTGTTCTGAATTACGAAATGGAATCAGCGACCTTATTCACCATGTGTGCATCACAAGGTTGGCGCGCAGCTTGTGTGGCTGGTGTCATTGTTAACCGCACTCAACAGGAAATTCCTGATGAAGCGGTAATGAAGCAAACTGAGAGTAAAGCGGTCAACATTGTGGTTGAGGCGGCTCGTAAATTGCTCAAGTAGTTTCATAACTATTCATTATTAGGCAGGTTACTATGAAAGTAGAACCTGCTTTTTTATAAATAAATTTTGAAAGGAAGATTAGGGGCTGTTGATCTTTCATGATTGTTTTTGCAGCGATAAATTGGTTATTTTATGTAAGGCAGAGTTTGTGAGGTTTGGTTATTATCGACATACAAAACTGTCGTTACTTCGTTTCCAAATAAGAAAACGATAACGCAGCACCTTTTATTTAGAAAGAGCGACCAATTTACGCTCTCTCTTTTTTCGATGCTTTTGAGCATTCACTATTCTGTGTTGTGACCAGCTCACTTAGATGGCTAAGCATCACTGCTCACGCCTTGAACAGATAAATGCTCAAATAGCACAAAATTTAATCCTGAAAGATCAACAGACCCTAACCTAAACGTTCATGATAGGCATAGATGTCATATGCGTTTACTTTGGCTACTATTTTTCTATCACCCTACACCATGAAAATTGTATTCGCTGAGATTTGAAGATTATTTCCAACCTAAGCTAAAGGCGAAGTGATTTTTAGCTTTTATGCTTTCACTAACAGGCTTGGGAATAAGTGTTAGCGGCTATTTTCACGGTAAGCTAAAGGCGAAGTGATTTTTAGCTTTTATGCTTTCACTAACAGGCTTGGGAATAGGTGTTAGCGGCTATTTTCACGGTAATAAATCGGCATTAAACAACCCGAACTCACCCATCAAGTGAGTGCTGAACATTCATATACTTGCCAAAATCACAGCTAGCTGCGTTATACATTTTGCAAGTAGAAACGGTATGCCGGTAACCACTACTTGCTGCTATTCATGCCGCTATCAGTAATTTTTTCTTCGTATATGAAGGCTCCCAACCGATTTATTTAGGATGAAAAAATAACTAATTTCGACATATTATGTCGATTTATAAATAAACCACTGATATAGTGTGGAGATTGATAATTGACTCAAGGGAGTGTTATGACGTTATCAGATCCTGTAGTAATTTGGGCTGCCATCGGCCTATTTCTGATCTTAGCCGAAATTATATTACCGGGCGGTATTGTAATTCTTCTTGGCGCCGCCTGTTTAGTTGTCTCCAGTTTTTTATGGGCCGGTTTTGTCGAAGGCATTGCTCAAAGCATGACATTGTGGTTCATCACTTCAATCATTTTAATGCTGCTATTTCGTGGGTTTACTCAAAAAATGATTGGCGGAGATGCTCATGTGGATAATACCGACGAAGCGATTGATGTTTACGGGCAACTTGCTGTCGTTGTTGAAACTATTGGTCCAGGTGAACACCAAGGTCGAATTAATTTTCAAGGTTCAGATTGGCCAGCTGTCGCTGATGGCTCAGAAATCGGTGCAGGTGAATCAGTGCGAATTATTTGTCAGCAAAACATTGCATATGTGGTTGAGCCAGATATCGGCGACGACACAGAATTAGAACCTTCTGAATAACAAGGAAGATATACATGTTAACTTTTACCATTATATTTTTAATATTTCTGTTTATTTTATTTAAGCTCATGCTCATCGTTCCCATGCGTGATGTGTTTGTGATTGAGCGTTTGGGTAAATTTCGTGCCGTATTGCAACCGGGCTTTCATTTTCTCATCCCATTTCTTGATCGCGTGGCTTATCGCCATGACACCCGAGAACAAGTGCTAGATGTGCCCACTCAAAGTTGTATTTCTCGTGATAACACGCAACTTGAAGTGGATGGCTTAGTATATTTAAAAGTGATGGACGGAAGACTTGCTAGTTATGGTATTGAGAATTACCGCCGCGCCGCAGTTAACTTGGCGCAAACCACCATGCGTTCTGAAATTGGTAAACTGACACTGAGTGAAACTTTTGCTGAACGTGACAAATTAAATGAATCCATTGTCCGTGAAATTGATAAAGCTTCTGAGCCATGGGGAATTAAAGTATTACGTTATGAAATACGCAATATTTCGCCATCGATGAAAGTTATTCATACCCTCGAAAAACAAATGGAAGCAGAGCGTAGTAAGCGTGCAGAAATTACACTTGCCAGTGCGGAAAAAGCGGCGATGATTAATTTATCAGAAGGCGAACGCCAAGAAGCGATTAACCTGTCTGAAGGTGAAAAACAAAAACGGATCAATGAAGCCAAAGGTACGGCTCAGGAAATCTCTATTATTGCTAAAGCTAAGGCTGAAGGTATGTTAATGATATCTCAGTCTTTAGCGAAAAATGGCGGTAATGACGCCATGAATATGTTGCTGAAAGAGCAGTTTATTGATCAGTTAGGAGCAGTGCTGGATAAATCACAAGTATCTGTTGTACCCACAGAGCTTGCTAAACTCGAAGGTTTTTTTGAAGGCATGGATCAAGTGAGCGCGACGCTGCAAGGCTCAAAAGGAGGAAAAGCATAATGAATGGCATGAATGCAGATTTTATCGTAATGGCAATTTGGGGTTTTATTTTTGTTGTTTTTGTTTTCAAACTCTTTCAATCCATTCGTTTAGTTCCAACTAAATCGGCTTACATTGTTGAGCGTTTAGGAAAATATCACAGCACCTTAGATGCCGGATTTCATGCATTAGTACCTTTTGTCGATAAAGTGGCTTACATCCATGATCTTAAGGAAGAAACGATTGCCGTTCCGCCGCAAGAGTGTTTTTCTCGTGATGAGGTGAATGTTGAAGTCGATGGCGTCATCTATATTTCGATTACTGATCCTGTTAAAGCCAGTTATGGGATCACCGATTATCGCTATGCGGCGATTCAGTTGGCTCAAACGACCACTCGTTCAGTTATTGGTACCCTCGATTTAGATCGTACATTTGAAGAGCGTGATGTGATTTCCGCTAAAGTGGTTGAAGTATTGGATCAAGCTGGTGCGATGTGGGGGATTCAAGTTCACCGATATGAAATCAAAAATATTACCCCTCCAGAAACAGTAAAGAACGCCATGGAAATGCAAGTGAATGCGGAGCGTGAAAAACGAGCTTTACTGGCGAAAAGTGAAGGTGACAAGCAGAGTCGAATTAACCGTTCAGAAGGGATAAAGGCGGAAATGATCAACCGCTCTGAAGGTGAAATGCAAAAACGAGTTAATGAAGCAGAAGGTAAGGCCCAAGAGATACTAACGATTTCAGAAGCCACCTCAGAATCGATACAAAGGTTGGCTGATGTGATTGCTGCTCCAGGTGGACAAAATGCGCTGAGAATGCAACTTGGTGAACGTTATATGAAACAACTCTCAGGGCTCAGTCAAGAAGGGAATCGAGTCGTACTCCCAGGTAATATGATGGATTTTGAATATTGGCTCAATAGTATTGGCTTACAGGAAAAAAAGTAAAGTTACCTAACAATAATTATAATTAATCGAATGGTGCTCAATAGAGCACCATTTTTTATGCATTATTAAAAAACAAGGCAGCTAAGTAATAGATTGTTTTATTGATGGTTAACGAATTTTCATTTTTCTTACTTGATTATGTTTATAACTTAGGCACAAAATGGCAAATGACTTGGCGTTTTCTTTGGGTTTTACTAGGCTTGAAAGTAGAACCAATAAAACTATTTTCTGCTCATTGGCAAGAATGGTAAAACAACTCAATTTTAATAACTCATTACGGTGTACGAATGGATATTTTTGAAGAAGCTTTCTCTGAATTAGGTATCGAAGGTATTACCTTTGGTGATGACAATGTGCTTACCTGTGAACTATCTCGACAAGAAGCGGGTCGAGATATTGTGTTATCACTTTCTGCGTATCGAGATCATCAAGAAATGAGCCTACGTTTGTCGGTAACTACCCAAAATACAATTCCTGACACCGTTCCTGCGGAATTTATGTTGGAATTTGGTGAACGAGCAATTGAGCCGTTTAGAGGTGGATTTGGGATAGGTGTTCTGCCCGAATGTCGCAATGTGACCTTATTCCGTAACATTGTCATTTCAGGCAAACCAAAAGGTTTCATTAAAGAATCAGTGGGTGAATTGATTGAAGCCGCTGAAGAGTGGGATTTAAAGTTATTTAATCTTATCGGCACTTCACCTAGTGTTGCGCCAAAAGGGAAATCGCCTGCAATGATGCCTCGAGGCTAATTGCACTACTGACATTTACCGCCTTTACGATATAATCTCGTCTCTTATTTTGGGAGGCGAGAATGGACGTATCTTCACTACTGGACGGTCTGAACGATAAACAGGCTGAAGCAGTAAAAGCACCACAAACAAGTATGTTAGTACTTGCTGGCGCAGGAAGTGGTAAAACCCGCGTCCTGACTCATAGAATTGCTTGGTTGATGCAAGCCGAGGGGCAAAGTCCATATTCTATTCTTGCGGTGACTTTTACAAACAAAGCCGCTGCAGAAATGCGTGAGCGCGTTGAGCATGTTGTTGGTGCGAACATGTCGAGAATGTGGATTGGCACCTTCCACGGGCTCGCCCATCGCTTATTGCGTACTCATTATCAAGATGCCAACCTTCCACAGAGCTTCCAAATTTTAGATTCAGATGATCAGTTAAGAATGATCAAACGGATCTTAAAAAGTATGAACCTTGATGATAAGCAATATCCACCTCGGCAAGCTCAGGGTTATATTAATGGTAAAAAAGATCAAGGCTTACGCCCAAAGCATATCGATGCGAGTATTTTTCCCATAGAGCAAAATTTACTGAAAATTTACCAGATATATCAAGACTCGTGTGATCGTGCTGGCTTAGTCGACTTCGCAGAAATACTCTTGCGAGCTCATGAATTATGGCTGAATAAACCACATGTATTGGCGCATTATCAAGATCGTTTTAAGCATATTTTGGTTGACGAGTTTCAAGACACTAACTCTATTCAATATGCGTGGATCCGAGTACTTGCAGGTGATAAAGCGAATGTGATGATTGTGGGTGACGATGATCAGTCCATTTATGGTTGGCGTGGTGCACAAGTTGAAAACTTGCATCGTTTCTTACAAGACTTTCCCACAGCCAACACAATTCGATTAGAGCAAAACTATCGATCTAGTGCCAACATCCTTAATGCTTCTAATGAGCTGATTTCCAATAACCCAGATCGTTTAGGGAAAAATTTATGGACAGACGATAAAGACGGCGAACCCATAGGCCTTTATTGTGCTTTTAATGAACTAGATGAAGCGCGCTTTATTGTTTCGCGCATCAGTGAGTGGCATGACAATGGTGGTGATTTAACTTCGTGTGCCATTTTATATCGCTCAAATGCGCAGTCGCGGGTACTGGAAGAAGCGTTGCTGAATAAAGGTTTAGCGTATCGAATCTATGGTGGTTTGCGATTTTTTGAACGTCAAGAAATCAAAGACGCCATGGGTTACCTACGCATCATGAGTAACAAAGATGATGACGCCGCTTTTGAGCGTGTAGTAAATACGCCACCAAGAGGGATCGGTGGTCGTACGTTAGATATATTGCGAACCACAGCGAGACAGCATGATTTAACCTTGTGGCAGGCTTGCCTGCAAGTGTTAGAGCAAAAAATGTTGCCAGCGCGAGCGGGTAATGCCGTGCGTGGATTTATGGATCTAATTGTAAAGTTGCAACAAGACACCATGGATATGCCTTTGTATCGCCTAACCGATACTGTGTTACAACATTCTGGATTAAAGGGCATGTATCAAGCCGAAAAAGGTGAAAAAGCTCAAGCCAGAGTTGAAAACTTAGAAGAACTGGTGACAGCCGCTCGCACCTTCGAACTACCAGAAGAACTGGAAGAAATGGGAGAGTTAAACGGCTTTTTATCCCATGCTGCGCTTGAAGCAGGAGAAGGACAGGCGGATGCATTTACAGATTCAGTGCAATTGATGACATTACATTCAGCGAAAGGACTTGAGTTTCCACAAGTGTTTATGGCAGGCGTTGAAGAAGGATTATTTCCGAGCAAAATGGCGTTAGAAGAAGGTGATCGTTTAGAAGAAGAACGCCGACTTTGCTATGTAGGTATGACTCGAGCGATGGAAAAGCTCACCATTACTTACGCCGAATCAAGACGTATTTATGGCCGAGAAGATTACTCTCGTCCATCACGTTTTATTAAAGAAATTCCAGCGAAATATGTAGATGAAATTCGCTTAAAAACTCAAGTGTCTATCCCGTCGTCACGAACTTCCCATTCGGACAGTCGCTTTAATAAACCCCGAATGCAAAAGCCTCAACCGAAATTGGCATTTACTCAAAACCATGAAAGTGGCCTCAGTTCTGGGCAAAAAGTCACCCACTCTAAATTTGGAGATGGCAAAGTGCTAGACGTTGAAGGTAGCGGACCACGAGCTCAAGTGAAAGTTAATTTTGATGATTACGGTGTGAAAACCTTAATGATTGCTTATGCCAAATTAGAAACGATATAACCAAATAAGGACATACCATGACGCTAACGGTAAAATTGTCAGCCTATTGGAGATTAGCCCGCTTAGATAAACCAATCGGCACTTTGCTGTTACTGTGGCCTTGCTTAATGGCGTTGTTTTTCGCATCAGAAGGCATTCCAGAAACGAAACTGCTGCTTATTTTTACCGTAGGCGTAATTGTGATGCGTGCTTGCGGTTGTATCATTAATGATTTTGCTGACAGAAAAGTCGATGGACATGTCGAGCGAACCAAAAACAGGCCAATAGCCAATGGTGAAGTCGGCGCAAAAGAGGCATTAATACTCTTTGCAGTATTGGGAATAATGGCATTCGCCTTAGTACTCACACTTAATGAAACAGTGATTAAGTTAGCCTTTGTTGGCATTGCCATGACGGTGATTTATCCCTTTTTAAAGCGGGTAACTCATTTACCTCAGCTGTTTTTAGGTATTGTATTCAGTTGGTCTATTCCGATGGCCTCCGCTGCCGTATCTGGCGAATTAGCGAGTTCTGTTTGGTGGTTATTTTTTGCTAACTGGTGCTGGATCGTGGCTTACGACACCATGTACGCGATGGTCGATCGAGAAGATGATTTGAAAATTGGTATTAAGTCCACCGCGATTTTGTTTGGTCGCCATGACAGGCTTATCATTGGGCTGTTACAGCTTTTAACACTTATTGGCTTATGGTTAGCGGGAAGAGCGCATGAAAGCGGTTTATATTATCAATTAGGCTTAGTAGCGTTTGTTGGTTTTAGTATTTATCAACAATACTTAATTTTTCATCGCGACAGGGGACAATGTTTTAAAGCATTCCTTAATAATCATTGGGCTGGGTTTACAATGTTTGTTGCTTTATTGCTAGATTATTTTATGTAGCTTTATTCCTTTCTGACAATCATTTTTAAACCTAGAAACATCAGTTGACTGCGTTTCTAAGATGAACGCTCCCAACCGATTTATTTAGGATGAAGTAGGAAAAACTAATACCCAAAAGATTGAGAGGAAAAACCTCAATTTTAGAACTTGGATTAAAAGATTAGCACGAAGAATGATTTGTTTTTCAAAGTTAGAAAGTATGCACGATACGGTAATAGGTTTGTTAATCAATCGAGTAAAATTTGGGATTGATATTCATGCCTACCACTAAATTAGCCCACTACCAAATTTAGCAACTATTAGGCGAAAGGTTTTGAACTTAATTAAAAGTCACTCTTCAAAAGACAGTGTGGCTGGCAAGATGCAGCGAGCCTGCTGGGATGCAAAATTTAGGGCTGAGATTTTGTTTGGTGAATCATAATCCCGCCCTGAGCCTGCGCTGGAATGACGAGAACTCATCGGTGTACTTTCCTTCCGCAACTTTCCTTATTCGAAATTATCTATTTTCAGTTTGTATTTTATAAGACGTCTTTTTTACATCAGTTTAAAGCTACAAATATGGAGTTAAACGTTCTACGGCTTCTTTTGAACAGTCTTTTTGAGCTATTTGCATAGGATCTAGGCCTTTATACATGCAATATGTCGCAAGAGGATTGAGGACCACTGACTTAGTGTCAGCGCCTGCATGAATGAGTGCGATTGCATATTCAATACGTTTGCGGGTTAACGCAAAATGTAGCGGTGTTAATCCGTCATTAGGGTTTACTGAACCTGATTTGGCTAGTGAACGTATATCAATGTTCTCTTTGCTGTTTTCTAGCAGGGTTCTGAAGTTCTTGATTGACAATGGATGCCTTAACCAAGCAGCTTGAGCGTAATGTAATAGAGGATATTTATAGCAGCCTATGGAGCCAGGGGTGTATGGACACATTATGTTCATGGGCACAAATTCGCACTTTACCAAGATAGGAATGAGATGATGATGACCCGAGTCAATGGCAACTTGGATTAAATGCCTACCATCATTATCTGTTTCGCTCAGCGGGATACTAACGGTAAAGTCAGCAAGCAACGCTTCAGTTTTTTGGGCATCTCCATCACTAATCGCTTTGTATAATGGTTTAGTACTCGGATTAGTCCCAGGCATTGGTTTCAGTATTACATTAATTTTGGCATCAATATTTGAGTCATGAGGTACTTGTGTGGAAGCGTCTACTGCGCGTTTACCGTCAACGCTGTGATATGCATCTGAGCTTGCTTTACTTTCTTCTCTAACACCTAGATTTGGCATAGCTTGTAAAAGAGGGACGAGAGTCACTCTCGGGTATGTTTGTGAAGCAAAACTTTGAATGCTAGTGATTTCTTTGTACTTTGGTATCGCAATATCATCAGGAAGTTGGCTAATAACAAAGACTAAGATATCTTTTTTACAATACTCAACAGCAGAAAATAAAGCATCAATTTTATATTTGTTCGTGTCGAATGGTGGAGTACACAAAAGATGCTTAACTACGTCCAATCTCCCATTTTCCACTGCGAGTTCGAGAGCATTTTGTTGCTTTCTTGACAGGCTTAGAGTATCGGTTTTTGCCCCTGCAGTAACTAGAACTTTCATGCACTTTATTTGGCCGTAGACTGCTGCTGTTAAATAAGGCGTCAATTGATGTTTACCGACAGAGTGTGTCTCTAATTGGTCATTAAATTTACCTGACTCGATAAGTGTCTGTAAAACGGCAGTCGAACCTTGTTTGGCTGCAAAATGTACCAGTGGATAAATGGAACCATCAAGGCTTTTTCTAGGGATGGTTTTATTGAAAGATTCTGCTTTTAATATTGCTCTTACATGATCAGCTTTGTTAGCAATTATGGCTCGCTGAATAGGATAGTAGCCTTTTTCATCAGGAAAATTAATATCCTCCCCTAAACTGATTAAGAGTGTAATCATATCGGGTGAACTCGTATAAGCTGCTATCGTTAATGGGTAGAAACCTGATGATGAAGGGATTGTGGGAATACTATGTGTTTTTTTATACTTTCCGATTACTTTTACTGCCAGTAAATTATTACTTTTTACCGCAGTGATAAACATCGTTTCATGTTCATTATTTTTGATCTTCACTTTCTCTTGACAATCGACCCCTAGCACTAAAAGTTTTTCCATTGCGATTTTGATTTGTTTTTTTTCTTCTGTTTCCTTACTACGTAAGGAAAAACTTTGCTTGGCGCAATAATCACAGAGTCGCTGAGCAAGTTGATTCGTGGTAAAGAGAGTTTTTATTACTTCAGGGTGTAACTGGTTAAACATAAAACTGGTAATTGCATTTAATACTATGCCATGCTGATTAGGTCGTTTTATTAATTTGAGCTCATATTGACGATTAATAGCCGCTAATCTAACTTTTTCACAATCCCTTGTTTGAAATTTATCAGTTGTACCAACGATAAAGCAAATTAGGCTCTTACTGTCTATTTTTGAAATTATGGTTAAGATGTCATCGGCATTAATTTTCTTAGCAACGTGAAGTTCACCAATTAGAACTGTTAATTTAGGCACTAACCCATCTAATACTTCTGGTTTTAACTTATTGCTATTTAACTGGCTATTAACCAAAAACTCGTTAAGAGTATCAAGGTCATTGATTGCCTGCATGGCACTTGAAAGAAAGGCGATTGAGATATCGGCAGGCAAAGAGTGCAACTCTACATATTTCAATGAGACTATGGGAATCACTCTAGGCTTAGACGCTACTTGTGATTCAACAGAACCAAAGTACAAGTTACCTAAACTGAACATAATAGCTTGAGGAATAGCGGCCATATTTCGTGTTTTAACTATAGCGGAAAAGGGAATTCGTCTTGCCAGTATATTTTGGGCAAGACAGTAGTGGATCTGATTGACCGAAAGCGTTTTAAAAATATCGTTTGCGGGTGTCTCTGCCGTAATAATTTTAGTCCCTGATTGAGGTAATTGTCCCATAAAACAATAGGGAGCAGGTATAGCAAGTTGTTTAACACTAATGGGGAAGCGAATAGTGCCGGTTTCGTCTTCAAGTTCAGGTGGTTGGGCTATCGAGCATTGACAGGCATTTGAAGCTAGTGCCTGAGATCCATCTCTAACTTCTGATTGTACCCAATCTGGCATTGTTAGCAGTGGGGCATTTGGTGATAGCTGTTTTTCTTCTGAAAAATTGATGCCTTCATATGGTAGGCTCGTTGAAATAGAGTAACTTTCAGACGCTAAAGATTGTTGGTCTAACTTACTACAGACTCCTTGATCTTTTTTAATTTTGTATGCCAGATTTAATAAGATGAAAGAAGGTGAAATCCGATGTCGAACATATTCAATAAATCTTTGCTGCTTTGCATTTAGGCTTCTTCTGTTAAAGGCTACGGGAGGGATGTTTATGGAATATACTTTTTCTGAGTCGTCTGGAGTTTCAAGGAAAGCAACTTTCTTTGAAATGCCAACTGCTGGCGTTGCAGCCTGAGAAGTCGGGTTCGCATTTGTTGTTAGCTGAATGCCAAGTTCTTCGCATAAGGCTTTATCTATCCATTCTATACTTCCCTTAATTTGCTGATAATCTACAGCATATAGTCCTTGGTATGATTTTTTGACGTTAGATAAAAGTTCAGATAATTGTTTTTGTAATTCTTCGGTATATTCGGCATGTGCCAGCACGAGGGTAATGTTGGCTCGAGCAATTTGGTTTACCTTAAAGTGACTACTGTCCCCATTGTCGTTACCGCCATGGCAACACAGTTGTTTCAGCGCCATAGCCTTAACTTCATCAGAGATTCTTATAGAGTGAAGCAGTGTATTAATATTTTCCAGCATGTAAAAAATACTGTGATTTTCATGTAATTTAGCAACAGTAGATTCATTCTCTAGGGTATAAACATCCATTAGTCTGAGCATTAGCACACCTAAAGAATGCACAACAAGAGTTTGATTATCGGTTGTCAGATCTTTTAGTTTTTCACTTTGATTAACATAGTCGATCAGCTCCTCAAATAGTTTTTGAGTACACGATTCTATTGAATAGTCTTTGAACTCTTCAAGTTCAGTTTCTAACGTAAGAGGATGAGAAGGAGGTAAAGCTAGAGGAGCTGGAAATTGTATTTGAGGATATGGATTTAGCGTGTATCTTGAGGAAGCTTCTGTTGCCATTATTCAAACCTCGTATAAATGAGCATTGAGTATTTTGCTGAAGTTGTTTTGTTTTTTGATGCTTAATTAATTTTTGTTTAGATTTTTTAAAAAATATTTAGCTTTAACTCTTAGGCGTAACACTATTTGATTCTGTCGGTTGCATCTTCTGTGTTGTGTCACTGATAAGTTACTTCCTTAAGAAGTTAACAACTTGATAAGGTCAAAATAATCATCACAACTGAGACATTCCTTATGAGCTATTTGCAAGGGGGTTTTGTGTTTACAGTCAACAAAAGCAGCACTGGTATAATTGACTGATAAGTGTTTATCGGCACCTGCCTGAATTAACACCATTGCATGATTAACTTGCTTTAAGACTAACGCAAAATGCAGAGCGGTAAGTCCGTTTTCTGATGAGTCTAATTTCGGTCCAGGGATAGCACGTTTATTTAGTTGCCCTTTACTGCAGTGAGAAACCAAAATTTGAAAGTGCTCTAATGATACTTTATTGCTTGGTTGGCTTGCACTGGACAAATCGACTTGAACGTAATGCAAGATTGGATAGGAAGCTTCAGGTCGTTGTTGGCAGATAATATTTTTCGGAACATCTTTGTTTTTAGCAAGAATCGGAATCAGGTGGTGGTGACCAGAATCAATGGCGACTTGCAATATGTGTTTGCCTTCAGAGTTAGTTTCGGCAAGTGAAATGGGCTTGGTCAGTGTTGCTAGTAGTTTCTCTGTAGCTTCAAGATCACCTTTTGCAACAGCATCATATAGGGAGGCTATGTTTTGTTTTCTCGTAGCTGGAAGCATCTTTGCTATGGCTAAATCAGAGTGCGGATGATGGCTTAACCCTAGATTCGGCATTGTTTGTAGAATCGGTAATAAATGTTGCAATGACTCATGCCGTGCAACGTAACAATAGAGACGCTCTCCATCATTGATTCGAGGAATAACTAAGTTGGTGGGGAGTTGGTTAATAATTTGTTTTAGCACTTCCTCGTTTTGGCTCTCTACAGCGGCGATCAAAGCACTCTGTTTGCGTTTATTACTGCTCCATTCGGCATTCATTAAGCTTTTGACAAGGTCTGTATGACCATAAAGCGCGGCTAGAGTTAATGAATTATACTTTCCCCCTTTATACATTATAACTGAATTAGTTTTCGCACCTGCTGATTCTAGTATTTTCATGCATCGTGGTTGATTTGCAGCAATAGAATGTAAGTATGGTGTAAATTGATGCTCCCCAAACGGTAAGTCAAGCTGTTCTGGCACCCCTGCTTCACTAATAAAGAATTTTAATGCTTCAACACTGCCAATTTCTGCTGCGTAATGTGTTAAAGGGAGGGGCTGCATTTCGGTTTTTCTTTGTACTAGAACTGTATTATCTTTATTGAAAGATGGCAGGGTAAAAATGTATTTTATGGTATCAAGGTTTTCATGACTTATTGCGGCATGCATTGGAGTAAACCAATGACCATTTCGACATTGATTTATGTCCTCTCCAGCATTTACTAATAAAATGAACGCTTTTATATTGTTTTTATAAACAGCAGCATAATGGAGCGGATAAAAGCCGCGTGAAGAAGGAATGGATGCAATACTGTGGACTTTTTTGTGTTCAATTATTACTTGTAGAGCCTTGTAATTTCTGTGGCGTATAGCTGTAATTAATGAAGTTTCTTGATAGCCTTTATCAAAGCCAGACTCATATTTTGCTTGGCAGTTTGCCCCAGACTCAAGTAACTTCCTCATCGCAGCTATAACATCATGCTCTTCTTCTTGAGTTTTATTTTTATTTAAAGCAAAATTTTTGTTCTGACAATAATGATAAAAACGTTGGTCTAGTTGCTCCGGAGTAAAAATTATATTGATGATTTCAGGAGTAAGATGAGAAAGTAATGAGCTGGTGATCACTGATAAGTTTAGCCCGTGAGTGTGAGGCGGCTTGATGAACCCTAACTTATGACATTGAAAAATGGCCGTTACTCTAACTAATTCGGCTTTTTGTGTTTGTAGTTTTGAGCATGCGTTGGTAAGGAAAAAAATGACCATTTTTTCTTTGCTATTTGAAATGAAACTTTTAATATCTTCTATCGAAATCTTTTTCTGTCGTTCTAATTGATTCAAATGCTTACCGATTATGAGCGATAAAGCATCTTCCACTGCAAGATCAAACCCTTTCGTTAGTAATTGACTATTGCTTAAAAATTTTTCTAATGTCGGTTTATCGTCAACTTTTTTCAGTGCGCCAGCCAAAAAGGCGATAGCCACATCTTCAGGAAGGGATTGTAAATCAATATAACTAAGCATTTCGATGGTAAATTCTTCTGGCACAGAAGGGGTGGAGGGGCCTGCTAGACAGTAATACAGATTGCCTAAACCGCAAACTTTAGGTGAGAACCCAAGATCCATATTGCTCACTTTGACAATTTCAGAAAAATTTGCCCTTCGAGCCAATATATTTTGCGCTAAACAATAGTGAATTTGGCTTTCGGAAAGATCAGAAAAAACCCTTTGTGCAGAGGTTGATACTGTAACTTTGTTGGAAGAAGATTCAGTTAAACTACCCGTAAAACAAAATGGAGCAGGCATTGCAAGCTGTTTCATGCTTGTTGGAAATCGAATTTTATATGTGTCGAGATCCGTAGTCTTACAGTGCTGATATGAATGGGGTTCAGAGGCCGTTTTTTTTGACCACTGAGGCATGGTCAACAATGCCGCAGATATTGGGGGCGTTGCCAGTTGTGCTTTTTTTATTTTAGGTGCAGGGTAGGCTTTACAACCAAATATTGTTAGATCTAGATTTTTACAAACTTCTGGTTTGTTTTTAATTTCCGATGCCAGTAATCGTAATATCTCAACAGGCGAGATTCGGTTCCTCATATAAGTGAGAAACTCTCGTTGTTCAAGGGTTAAACTTCTTCGAGGTAGTGCTTTTGAATCACACTTTTCATTGTCGGATATATCTGTTTTTTCAGAAAAACCTTCTTGTTTGCAAACTAGTTGAGATGTTTCTGATATCGATATGTTGATACCAAGTTCTTCTTTTAAGGCCAGTTCTAATCCATTCACTGTACTTATTGATGGTAACTTAAAATTTACATAAGTGATCCAAGATTCTAAGAACTGTTGAGATAAGTCTGATTGTAACTGCTCAGTGTAACCAGTATGTTCTGCAACTAAGGTAATATTGGCTCTTGCAATTTGATTCACTTTAAAGTGTAAGCTGTCGTCTCCTTGGCAACAAAGTTGCTTAAGTGCAAGGGATTTTGCTGTATCTGAAATATCTTCCGACTGAATTAGCGTATTAATACTTTCTAGCATAACAAGGATGGTTTGAGTGTCGTAAAGGCTCTCGACAATAGGCTCTTTGGCGACACCTTGTTGGTTCATTAACCTTATCATCAAGACTTGTAGAGAATCAGTGACAGAAGTATTCACATCGGTTGTGAGTTGGCTGAGCACCTCATTACTTCTTACGTATCTGAGCAAATCTTCAAACAGTTTTTGAGTATATTCAACGATGGGTAACTCAGGATTATGATTATTGTATGTGCTATTGCCATATGTTGTGGTGTCAGTAGCATGGGAGTCAGTTCGAGATGAGGGGGCTGCCTTAGCGCTGTACGGTGGTGGATTCAAAGGAGGAGTTAAATTCTGCATCTGGTAGGACTGTTCAGGAAAGGCTAGTTTTCCCGCCATTGACGAAGCTGACATTTATTTACCCTCAAGATAAAATTTAAACGCTAATACCTGTGAAGGCATAATATCGGGATGCACTAAGAGAAAGTAAGTGAATTATTGTTAATATAAAATGCTGACCGATGGTGCTCATTTGATTGATGAATATGACGTGTTAGAGTGCGTTCTCAGTGAGTCATTTTCATTTTTTATCGTTAAAAACGGGCAAAACCAAGGATTGAACCTAAATAAATCGGTTGAACGCACAATTTAACTTTAATTCATTGAAATTAAGTACAAAAATGAATAACCCGAATTCACCTGTCAAGTGAGTGCTGAACATTCATATACTTGCCAAAATCACCACTAGCTGTGTTATAAATTTTGCAAGTAGAACCGAAGTAACGACAGTTTTGTTTGTCGATTGCACTAATTTAGCCTGCATAAAAGAACCAATTTATCGCTGCAAAAATAATCACAAAAGTTCAACACACCAAGTATGACTTTGGCTCAAGGCTAATGTACATCATGCATCCATCGCTTAAGCATTGGCGAAATTAATAAGGTCGCCACAGCACCTGAAATCGCAATCCAAGTAATGTCGCTATAAAGTAATGCAAATGTCTGTAACTGTTGATGATTGGATATCCCGCCCTCAATGACTTCTGCACTGGGTACAGCCGCACTGCCAGCCAGCCACGCAGCAATATATTCAGCAATCGCTGAGCCTAAAAACCACAAACCAAGCATGAGTCCAACAATTCTAGGGGCCGAAAGTTTTGTGATCATGGATAAACCAATGGGAGAAATAAATAGCTCTCCAGAAGTATGTAGTAAGTAGGCAAGAACTAACCAATAAAGTGCAACTTGTCCTTGCTCGTCAGCAAACTTAATACCCAGAACGAGTAAATAAAAACCTAATCCGACTTGAGCTAAGCCTAAAGCAAATTTGATTGGCGTGCTGGGTTCACGCTTTCGTTGCACCAGAATTTTCCACCCATAAGCAAAAATTGGCGCAAGTATAATGATAAAAATGGCATTTAAAGATTGCAAAATAGGCGCTGGGATCTCCATGCCAAAAACGACTCTATTAACAACCCGATCCGCAAACAGATTCATCGAGCTACCTGACTGCAAAAAGCATAAAAAGAATACCGTCGACATCATGGTTAAACTCACGGCAGCATAGAGTTTTTGTTTGACAGAACTTGACACTTCGTTGATACAGAACCAAATCAACCAGACTGAGATGGCGACAAGTGTAAATCCTAAAATGCCCGCAACAATTTGGTGGTTACCAACAATGAGTGCAACAACGCCGACTAATACTAGACTGGTAAGGTAAATAATGTGCTCAATAGAAAAAACGCTGACAATTGGCTTTTTCAAATTGATTAAATCGGGGGCGTCGGCGTGACCTTTTAATAAAGGCTGCCCAAGTAAAAACACAATTAAACCAAATAACATCCCTATGCCAGCCAAACCGAATCCATAAGGCCAACCATAGACTCGTCCCACATATCCACAGAGGATTGCAGCTAAGGCAGCACCTAAATTAATGCCCATATAAAAGATGGTAAAACCAGCATCTTTTCGAGGATCATTAACATGGTAAAGCTTACCGACAATGCCTGAAATATTAGGTTTGAGAAAACCGACACCTACTATGATAAATGCCAAAGAAACATAGAATATAGGCAGGGTTTGGCTTTGAACTAACTCACCATTATCAGTGTAATAGGAAGGTGTTCCTTCAAATGCCATACCCAAGTGTCCAACGCACAGTAAAACGGCTCCGAAGGTGACTGCGCGTTTGCTGCCTAAATATTTATCGGCCAAAAGCCCTCCAAGAATAGGAAAGGCATAGACGAGCGCAAAGTAATTACCAAAAATATTAGTCGCTTGTACGTCACTGAATAGAAAGTGCTCAGTGAGATAAAAAATCAATAGAGCTTTTAATCCGTAAAAACTAAAGCGCTCCCACATTTCTGTAAAAAAACAGACATACAGTCCTTTGGGATGAGAGCTGGACAGGGGGAGCGCATCAGTGGATTCATTGTCTAAGTCATGAGTAGCGATTTGATTATCCATAAATACATTCTTATCAGTGATGAAGGAATTTCAAGCTTATATTCCTGCCAGAATACTTGGTTGAAGCTAGGGTGAAGTGATCGGGAATACTTGGTGAAGGACGATGAAAAGACTTGTTTGTTGGTGAAGATTGAGTAAATTGGTCATTTATAAGAGTTAAACGCATTTCAAGGATGAGGCTAAGATGAATACACGTTATCAATTTGCTGACATAGTATTAGACACTCGCCTTGGTTGTGTGAAACAACAAACACGAGAAATTGCACTACCTTGGCTTAGTTACCAATTGTTGTGCGTGTTGTGTAAAGCGGCACCGGCCATTGTTTCCCAGCAAACCATAATGGACGAAGTGTGGGGTGATACTGTTGTTGGCGATGAAACCCTTAAACAACGCATAAAATTGTTGCGAAAGTCACTCGGTGATGATGCCACCAACCCAAAATACATTGAAGCGATAAGAGGTCGAGGATATCGGATTAAACCTGATGTCGTTTCAACGCCATCTATAGACAGCAAGGTCAATGCGTTCGAGCTCACGACGGACTCTTATTCGCTATCACAGCAACGCAGTTACCCTTATTACTGGAAAGTGTCATCGACGATATTGTTCGGATGCTTAGTGTGTTTTTCTGTCGGTGGTTTTATTTATGATCGCTGGATAGGTACTGTAAGTGAACAACAGCAAGTAGTAGATAAAGGCTTTGCCGAAAAGCTATATCAAAAAGGCTTAGATTATTACTATCGATACCGTGCAGAGGATAACCTTCACGCGATAAAACTGTTCCAGTCGGTTATTGAACTTGAGCCTGAAAATGCCAAAGCGTATGCTGCACTAGCCGATGCTTATAGCCAAGGTGTATTCCAATTCAATGGCGGTGAAACATGGAAACAACTGGCGATTGATAATGCATATCGAGCAATTTCAATTGATCCTGACTTGGCTGTCGGCTATAAAGCGCTTGGGCTGGCGTATTACAATAAAAATTGGTTATCTAAAGCGGCTAGTGCGACGAAAAAGTCACTGCAAAAGCGCTCTGATTATTCAGAAGCTATGTCTAATTTAGGTTACATTTATCGTGAAATGGGGCAACTTGCTCTGTCATTAAAATGGACAGAAAAAGCGCTTAATATGCAACCTACTACTAGCGTTAGTTTAGTGCATAAAGGCTTATCTTTAACGGCATTAGGTAATTATGAACAAGCCAAAGTGGTGTTATCAAAAGCACAGCAACTTCAACCAGATTCAGATTTAGCAAACGATGCCATTGGGCAATGGTTATTGGCGCAAGGGTTGTATCATCAGTCCTCGAAATACTATCAACAGCAGGTGAATGCCTACCCTAAAACCAGTGTTTTTTTGGCAGGTTTGGTGCTTAGTCAATTGTATTTAGGTAATCAATCAAGCCTCGAACAAAATGCAGAAAAGTTAGCGTTAAGTGAAAACCCACAGCATGCATTACAAGGAAAATTGGTACTGCATGTATTCGGCTTAATGCAGGAAGAAGGTAGTGAAGCGTTATTGATAAAGCTTCATCAACACCAGCAACAAGGCTCAGATAAGCCCATTGACAGTTGGATGTTGGCACAAATTTATGCAGCAAATCATTTTCCTAATAAAAGCATTCGTTATTTAGCCCAAGCCATCAATCAAGGCTGGCGAGATGTGCATGCCATCAATCATCATCCGAGTTTTAAGCTGTTGAAAGAAAACAGGCAACTTAGGAAACTTGTGTCTGAAATTGAGTCACTAAAAACTAAGGAAAATCAAGCAACGTTTTAAAGTAAACCATGTTTAATAAATATTTAATGATTAGATGGTTTTTTTTAAATTAATTAATTAATTAATTAATTAATTAATTGTTTAGTAATGGAAATATTGTAAATGAAGTGTATTTGTACATTCATTTTCGAGCAGTTTTAAATAAAATAAACACGAGTGCGTTTGGGAAGTTTCAATATCGTGGTAGCTTTTTATTAAATCAACTTATTGATTGGAAAAGTTATGTCAATTTCAGAAGGGGCAAGTTTAAGACCACAATTTGGTGGTTTGCAACGAGCGAGCCAGCGAAAAAACCAATATGATAGGCTAGAACCATTACCTCAAAATGCCGAAAAAGAAACCGTATTTTTTGCTCGAGATGGAGTAAAGATTGGCAAACGGTTTCAAGTGTTATCCCCTGCAGGAAGCATAAATAGAACAGGTCGCTTTCATTCTCCTTTAGGTAATCAACATCAACAGCAACACCATCTACATAAAGCAGCACCTCCTCAGGAGCAGTCAACAATTCCTTTTCGACGAGATTGGACTCATCAGAGCTTACCTGCTAGTAGGAGGTTGGCTGTTCTTAAAATGGAATCCACTGATGGAGGCATACATAGAACAGGTAGCTTTAATTCTCCCTTACGTAATCAACACCAAAACCATCAGCTAAAAGCAGAGCCTCCTCAAGACCAGTTAACAATTCCTGTTCTACGAGATGGAACTCATCAGCATCCATCGATGGATGGGCATCTTATACCGCAGACAGCTGACAGCATTATTACGACTACAAAGCCGGAAAAAAAAGGTATCTTAAGAGTTAAAACGAATGAACAAGTCGACAGATATACGTATCAACAAATACTGCCTCGCTTTAAAACAAAATCTAATAAAACTGTTCATTGGCCAGATCAGCAACAAGAAAAACCAAGACCATTGAGTTCAAGCTTTTCTGAAGATCAGTTAAATAAGTTGGGAGTGGAAAAAGAAAACAAAACAAGTGATTTTGTACAGCAAAATGATAAGCCGATAAAAGACGAGGTTGTTGAAGTTGATAACCCAGTTGAAAGCACTGATGAGCTGCTCTTAGAAGATGTGAAACAGCTTGTTATAGAGCAACTTCATTATGCTATAGATGATAAAAGCAAAGAGACTGTCAAAAAGCTTATAGAACAGGTTAAAGGAAATACTCAAGTTTCAGTGATAGAAGGCTTGAAAGATGGGATGACCCCATTGCAAAGAGCATGTGAAACTGACTTGGTCGAAGTTGCGGCGTTACTCGTTACATATGGGGCAGAAGTAAACACTTGTAATAAAGTCGCTATGCCAATAGCGTTGGCTTACCAAGCGATGAATACTGAGATGTGTGCAGGATTGATTGTTGCTGGCTCGAAATTACCACCTGCGATTTCTGCTTACGATATATTGCAGTTGATAATTAATGCAGATGATGCCGATGCTCTAGAAAGCATGTTAAATGCAACGACCCTTCCAGCTGAGTCGATTTATAATTTAGATAGTATGAGCGATTATGTTAAGCTTTTGAAAGCAGCATTAAGGGATGAGAAACTCGAATGCGCAGCCGTATTAATATCTTTCGGTGTTGAATATCAGCAATCTTTCCCAAACGTTCCATTAGCATTTGCAGCTGAACATAATTGCCTTGGGTTAGCTTACGAGTTGTGTTGGCAAGGAGAGGTGTTTACCAGTGCCGAATCTTGTGTGTATATTAAGTTAATGAAACTTGCTATAGAAGTTCAAGATAGGGATTATATAGAAGCATTTGAACAACAGCTTGTTAAGAGTTCAAGCTTAAAGAAGTGGAACTCTATTCGAAGAAAAAGTTTATACAATTAGAAAAGATTAAAGCATCGAAGCTTTTAAGTTTAAAATCAACAATAGATATTGATACATAAAATTTCTCTATACCCACAATGCCTAGCCAACATTAAGATATTTTAGTTAGAGTTGGCTTGCTAACGGCTAAATATGGGGCTTTTTTGTAAACATCGAGTCAGCCATTTACTGAATCAAATAAAACTGAAACTTTTGTATCACTATGTAGCAGGTAATTGGGTGTGCCTCATTCAGATAAAAGGTTCTGAGGTAGTACTTGCCAAGGATCTAAATCGAATTGCATTTGTGATGTTACCTCGACTCCTTTTTTGTCGGTATAGTAAATTATGTGTCCAAATGCGGCTGCCTTTTGATAGTCTAGGGTGAAATATTCAATTCTTGAACGTTTGTTTAATGTCACTTCTTTAATTTTTTCGACACCCTCAAATTTTCCGAAAACATTTTCAATACTGTGCAGCGCATCAACATTTTGTTTCACATCGGTAGAATCATTAAATGATGATTTTTCAAGCAGAGTGAGTATGAACTTTTCAGCGCCAGAGGATTTGTATTGTTGTGCCGCCTTCAACAGAATTGAATCCGTTTCTGCTGAATTGACACTAAAGGATAATGATATCAAGACTGAAATTATTAATTTATGCATGACTTAAAACTCTTTATTCAATTGACTTCAGTAACCTTAAACCTATCTACCTTACTAATCACTGAATTTTTTTTGTTGAGATTGTGCCAGATTCAGTTGGCTGACTCATTTTTGCCTCAAAGCTTCACAGGCTATATCACTTAAATTCACAGCATTTCCGTCATTCCAGCGAAGGCTGGAATCCAGTGCCTTTGTAAATTCAAAGAAATTAACCGATAACGATAGCAGCTAGAAAAGTCGCTAGATACCCGACTAAAGCATTCGGGTATGACGGTATTGGTATCATTTAGGTTACCGAAAACCTGACACGTTTCTGCCCTTAAAACCATTTGGGTGTAGATCTTTTAGATCGACGAAAAGCATGAAAAGATCATTAATTATCAATTGGATGGGTTTAATAAATGGTGCGAAAGGAGCAATTTTATAGTACTTATCAGTTTCCACACACAACAAGTATATAAAAAGGCTCCTTTCATGAAACTAGCATACTCAAACTCACTCGAATTTTCATTCTTTTCTGAAGCCAAATTGAAATTTGAGCGTATTATTTCGCACCTCGAAGACAAACAAGTTAAGCAAGAGAGCCATGGAGAAGTTGAAGCCTATATCGATACCGAAGGAACTGAGTTGTTGCGGTGTTTATTGCAGGGTTTCTTAGATATCAAAACCGCTGAAGAGCCCCGTCAGCAAGTTTGTTCCAACCGTGACATTGCATTGAATCATTTGAAAAATAACTGCAAACGAAATTTAGAAAGTTTATTTGGTACCGTAACGATGCATCGAAAAGGTTACAGTCAACGTCGGTGTGATAACGTGTTTCCAATGGATGGTGAGCTGAATCTTTCGAAAGACAAATACTCTGATGGTGTACGCCTAAGACTCGCTACAGAAGCAGTCCAAGGCTCATATGATGATGCAGTAAGCTCAATAGATACCACCACAGATGCGCACGTGCCCAAGCGACAAGCAAGGCAAATTGTGCAGGATATTGCACAAGATTTTGATGGTTTTTATCTCCAGCAGAGATACCTTAAGCCAGAAAACACATCTGATTTACTGGTATTGACTATGGATGGAAAAGGCATCGTTATGCAACCTAATAGCTTGAGAGAGGGCACGCAAAAAGCAGTGAAACAACAGAAGCTCAAAGGACGCCTAAGTGCTGGAGAAAAAAAAGACCGCAAACGAATGGCAGAAGTTGCAGCGGTATACACCACCAAGCCTTTGCATCGTACCCCAGAATCAATCATGTCTAGAAATGATAATTCAAATGTTCGTCCATTACGTGTGCCACCAAGAAATAAACGTGTGTGGTCAAGCGTAGAAAGAAGCGCTGCGACTGTGATTGAAGAAGCATTTTTAGAAGCTCTGGAACGAGACCCTACTCAAAGCCGTCAGTGGGTTGTACTCGTTGATGGTCATCCTCATCAGCTAAAACAAATTTATCGGGTGATGAAGAAACTCAACATCAATGCAACGGTGGTCATGGATTTCATCCATGTGCTTGAATATCTCTGGAAAGCGGCGTGGTGCTTATTTGAAAAAGATGATCCAGAAGTCGAAGATTGGATAGAAAAGCGAGCGACTGAAATCTTACGAGGTAATGCGTCACAAGTAGCAAAATGCCTTGGGATCAGTGCAACAAAACGGAAATTAAAACAACGAGAAGGCATTAATAAGTGCATCGGTTATCTATTGAAAAATAAATCAAGATTAGAATACGGTAAAGCGTTAAAGCAAGGTTTCCCAATTGCTAGCGGTGTCATTGAGGGAGCTTGTCGTCATCTGATTAATGATAGGTTGGATATCACTGGAGCGAGATGGAGCCTTGAAGGTGCAGAAGCTATATTAAAACTTAGGTCGTTAAGATCGAGTGGTGATATTGAAAAGTATTGGGAGTATCACAAAAAGCAATCCAAACAGAGGTTATACAGATGTGGATAACTTCGTCGTTTTAAAAGACCCACACCCAAACCATTTAGAACATTAAACTTAAAAACATCAGTTGAACGCTGAGTATATGAGTAACTGTTTGAGCAATAAGATGATTTACTATCATGGCTTTCACGCAATGAGTGAAGTGCTCTACGCTCACAAGCTTGCTAAAATGACTGCAAGCTACGCCTTACTATCAGCCATTTTTTCTACGCTTGAGAACGCAGTCAACTGATGTTTCTCGGTTAAAACAAAAATGCATTTAGCATTATAATATTGTCGTTGTTCTATGATGTTCATTTTATGATGCGAACATATTAAAAAGTGTACTCGCTAGTATCAAGTTAATGGGGAGACTCGCGCAATACTATCATTCCTGAGTTGAGTTTACCTTCGATAAACTCAAGTCCAAATTCATCTTTGAGAAAACTTATCATTCCATTTTTTAAAGTATTATTGCCATGGTATCCTGTTATGATCGATGTTATGTTGGGTTCATTGTTTTGTTTGTGGTAACAGAATAATAGTTTTGCGAAACCTAATGGAACACCTTGAATATGTTTACCATTGCCTGAATGTCCTTCGAAGATTTTATCCATATGCAAATTTATACAATGACTCATTAGGCCAACATTTTTTTTATATATTCCTTGTGTTATCCCTTTATCAATCATGATTGCGAAATTATCTTTTTCAAGCGAAGCAAGTTGAGCATGTACTTGTGAAAGAGTAATCATGTCACATTTGTTCATTATTTTTTCTAAATACCATATTCCAGTGTCAAATTCCTTAGCCTTAATACATACTTTAATAAAGGCGCTGTAAATGGCAATATCAGGCTTGATGCCCCATTGTTGCATTAAGCTGGTTGCAGTTGTATCGCCATCGTCCAACACCAATGATTTGGCTTCTGTAAAACGCTCCATTTCAGCGCAGGCAGTCAGCAAATTTATGCAGGTGATTTGATTGGCCTTTAATGACAAATAAGGTGCCATCACGGGCTTATCACCACACACCAGTTGCCAAGCACTATCAAACTGGCCAGTTTTAGCGCATACCGTGATAAAAGCATTGTAAATGGCAACATTAGACTTAATGCCCCAATGCTGCATTAAGCTGGTTGTAGCTGTATCGCCCAACACCAATGATTTGGCTTCGGCATAACGCCCCGTTTCAGCGCAGGCCGTCAGCAAATTCAGGCAGGTGATTGAATCTGCCTTTAGTGGTAGATGAGGTGCCATCACAGGCTTATCACCACACACCAGTTGCCAAGCACTATCAAAGTGGCCAGTTTTAGCGCATACCGTGATAAAGGCACTGTAAACGGCAACATCATGCTTGATGTCCCATTGTTGCATTAAGCTGGCTGTAGCTGTATGACCATCGCCCAACACCAATGATTTGGCTTCGGCATAACGCCCCGTTTCAGCGCAGGCCGTCAGCAAATTCAGGCAGGTGATTGAATCTGCCTTTAGTTGTAGATGAGGTGCCATTACAGGCTTATCACCACACACCAGTTGCCAAGCACTATCAAAGTGGCCAGTTTTAGCGCATACCGTGATAAAAGCATTATAAATGGCAACATTAGGTTTGATGTCCCACAGTTGCATTAAGCTGGTTGTAGCTGTATCGCCATCGCCCAACACCAAAGACTTGGCCTCAGCATAACGCTCCATTTCAGCGCAGGCCGTCAGCAAATTCAGGCAGGTGATTGAATCTGCCTTTAGTGGTAGATGAGGAGCAATCACGAGCTTATCACCACACACCAGTTGCCAAGCACTATCAAACTGGCCTGTTTTAGCACATACCGTGATAAAGGCGCTGTAAATAGCAATATTAGGCTTGATGTCCCAAAGCTGCATTAAGCTGTCTGTAGCTGTAACTGTATCGCCATCGCCCATCACCAATGATTTGGCTTCTGTATAACGCCCCGCTTCAGCGCAGGCCGCCAGCAAATTCATACAGGTGATTTGATTGGCTTTTAATGACAAATGAGGTGCCATCACGGGCTTATCACCGCACACCAGTTGCCAAGCACTATCAAACTGGTCCGTTTTAGCGCACACAGTGATAAAGGCATTGTAAACGGCAACATCAGGCTTGATGCCCCATTGTTGCATTAAGCTGGCTGTAGCAGTATCGCCCAACACCAATGATTTGGCTTCTGCATAATGGCCGGTTTCAGCGCAGGCCGTCAGTAAATTCAGACAGGTGATTTTATTGGCCTTTAATGATAAATGAGGTGCCATCACGGGCTTATCACTACACAGCCGTCGCCAAGCACTATCAAACTGGCCAGTTTTAGCGCATACCGTGATAAAGGCATTGTAAATGGCAACATCAGGCTTGATGCCCCATTGTTGCATTAAACTGTCTGTATCTGTATCTGTATCTGTATCTCCCAACACCAACGATTTGGCTTCTGTAAAACGCTCCATTTCAGCGCAGGCCGTCAACAAATTCATGCAGGTGATTTGATTGGTTTTTAATGACAAATGAGGTGCCATCACGGGCTTATCACCACACACCAGTTGCCAAGCACTATCAAACTGGCCTGTTTTAGCGCATACCGTGATAAAGGCGCTGTAAATGGCAACATTAGGCTTGATGCCCCATTGTTGCATTAAGCTGGCTGTAGCTGTATCGCCCAACACTAATGATTTGGCTTCTGCATAACGCCCCGCTTCAGCGCAGGCCGTCAGTAAATTTATGCAGGTGATTTGACAGGCCTTTAATGACAAATGAGGTGCCATCACGGGCTTGTCACCACACACCAGTCGCCAAGCTCTATCAAAGTGGCCCGTTTTAGCGCATACCGTGATAAAGGCACTGTAAACGGCAACATCAGGCTTGATGCCCCATTGTTGCATTAAGCTGGCTGTAGCAGTATCGCCCAACACCAATGATTTGGCTTCTGCATAACGCCCCGCTTCAGCGCAGGCCGTCAGCAAATTAATGCAGGTAATTGAATCTGCCTTTAGTGGTAGATGAGGTGCCATCACAGGCTTATCACCACACACCAGTTGCCAAGCACTATCAAACTGGCCCGTTTTAACGCATACCGTGATAAAGGCACTGTAAATGGCAACATTAGACTCGATGTCCCACTGCTGCATTAAACTGTCTATAGCTGTAGCGCCATCGCCCAACACCAATGATTTGGCTTCTGCATAACGCCCCGCTTCAGCGCAGGCAGCCAGCAAATTCATGCAGGTGATCTCATCTACCTTTAGTGGTAGGTGAGAGGCCATCACGGGCTTATCACCACACACCAGTTGCCAAGCACTATTAAACTGGTCCGTTTTAGCGCATACGGTTATAAAGGCATTGTAAATGGCAACATTAGGCTTGATGCCCCACTTCTGCATTAAGCTGGTTGTAGCTGTATCGCTATCGCCCAACACCAATGATTTGGCTTCTGCATAACGCCCAGCTTCAGCGCAGGCAGCCAGCAAATTAATGCAGGTGATTTGATTGGCTTTTAATGGCAAATGAGGTGCAATCACAGGCTTATCACCACACACCAGTTGCCAAGCACTATCAAACTGGCCCGTTTTAGCGCATACCGTGATAAAGGCATTGTAAATGGCAACATCAGGCTTGATGCCCCATTGTTGCATTAAGCTGGCTTCAGCAGCATTGCTTAGCACTAATCCTTTGGCATCTGAAAAATTTAAATTTAACTTAATTAATTTCAGTAATAGTGTGCATGTTTTCGCTTCATAGGACGATTTAAATCGTATTATGTCACTAAAAATGCCGTCGAAACTAGATGAATGGTTGTCAGGAAACTCGGCCGCTTTGTGTAACATTTTATGGATTAATCTTATATCCCATGATGTTTCCATGGTCTGTTTGTCGTTTTTTAGGCTGTGAATGATTTCAATAAGCTGCGAAAGTTTAGTGCAACCACCAATTAGTGAATTTAGCTCAATACCCAGTTTATTTTTGCTTTTCTGTTTAAGTTTCCAAGAGTGAATAAGCGCACTGGTCTGAGTAAAAAAGGAATTACTGGAGGAAGATGGTTGCTGTATTTGCTTGGTATATCGAGTGCTCGATTTTGGAGTAATGGATCGGGGCTCAGTTGCAAAACGTCGGCAAGCATTACTTGGCTTCTTACAATAGTGAGTTTCTCGTGTGTGAGAGTTAGAGCAAGCCGACGATGGTTTATTGTTGAAAAAATAATACAGCTTTTGTCTATAGGTTTTGCTTAATAATTGATAACAATGTTGTAAGTTTTCATCACCATCAAACTTTGAAACCTCAAAGTTTAGATAGGATACGGCTTCGCTTGGGTATTCTTGGAGGCTTTTGAGCATGAATCTATATATTGATTGTTGCTCAGCAGGTGTGCGCACTGTCGCCATCACATTACTCAATAAGTGAGTGAATTAACAAGCTAAGAAATAACGCACTGAAATGATAAATACAAAAATATTCAGCTTTAAGGCATTCTATAAATGTATAACAGAAAATTATCCACCGCATAGGGGAGCCGTTTCGTAGCTCATAGTAGCACTTCAGACTCAAAAAAATAATGAAATTGAGCGTAAATTGGTTTTGTCCAGAACCATGACATTTTCTGTGGGGCTCATTCTGTAATTTTCCGTTATTCCTGCGAAGGCAGGAATCTAGTGTCTTTGAACCTAGAAACATCAGTTGACTGCGTTCTCAAGCGTAAAAAAAATGGCTGATAGTAAGGCGTAGCTTGCAGCAAGTAGTTATTCTACTTGCAAAAGTTACAACGCAGATAGCAGTCATTTTAGCAAGCTTGTGAGCGTAGAGCACTTCACTCATTGGGTGAAAGCTATGATGATAAAATCATCATATTGCTCAAACAGTTACTCATATACTCAGCGTTCAACTGATGATTTTAGGTTGAAAAATCGAAGAAATTTTGTGCCGTTAATTACTGTAATTGGTATAAGTATAAAAAAGCGTTGGGCACCCGTTTTCACGAGTGCGACGAGAGAAAGAATTTGGGAGAAAACCAAGTTAAAAGCTATCTCCAACACCAGCTAGATTAATTACTGTAATTAGTATTACTTATTCGCCATTTATTTTTTCATTATATTGGACGAACTGTGCGGTAATAAACTATCAAGTTTCTTGCTGATCTCGGTGTTATCTTGTGAGCCGTTAAATAACTCTGAAGCTGGCCCAGTGGCAAACACTTGCACATCAACTGCAGTGTGATCATCACTTGTCCAGCCGGTGTTGCTGCGCTTATTGACTAAATTGATAATCGCGCGGGTCAATTTACTGTCTTTTTCATTTTTAGCGGCTGTTAAGGTTTTCCACTCTTCAACAGAAGGCTTAAATCCTAATTTTTGAACTAGGGTATCTTGCCATTTTTCTTGTGCTGTAAATGTTGAAACTATGGTTTGTGGGCTGGCATTTAGTTTATGCAAAATAGCAGGGTTCCAGCTCTTTTTATCATTAGCGCCAACGGTTAAACCGCCAGTATCGTGATCGGCCGTGACTACCATTAAGGTATCTGGATGAGTGCCAATAAAACGCTCAATAGTCGCGAGCGTATTGGCAAATTCGTCCATTTCTGCCATTGCAGTGGCGATGTCATTGCCATGACCTGCCCAATCGATAATGCTACCTTCGACTACTAAAACAAAACCTTTGTCATTTTGAGACAACAATGAAAGGGCTTTATCTGTCATTTTGCTCAGTTGTTTACCTTTTGGATTATCAAGCACCCAAGGAAGCTGTACGTCGGCAAATAGACCTAACACTTTACCCGTTTGTACCGTTTCAAGTTGTTCGAATTGGTTAAGGTATTGATAACCTTTTTGTTCGAATTGTTTAATGAGATCGTCAGAGAAATAACGTTGGCCACCGCCGAGAATCACGTCAGCATCTGAATCAAGGTAATCTTCAGCGATTTGTTCGTAGTTACGTCGGTTCTCATTATGTGCCAGAAAACTGGCCGGTGTGGCATGGTTTACTTGTGAAGTCACCGCGACGCCAATCGATTTTCCTATGCTTTTCGCTTTTTCAAGCAAAGTGGTTACTGGCTGCTTATGTTCATCAACACCAATGGCACCGTTGTAGGTTTTTACACCAGCCGAAAGTGCAGTAGCAGAAGCGGCTGAGTCGGTGACGTAACCACTGATTTTGGCTGGGGATGTTCTTGCCATGCCCACCAACAAACGGTCGAATATGGTTGACTCTATTTCATCGGTGTTAGGATCGTCTTTGTAGTAGCGATAGGCGGTGGTGTAGGCTGGACCCATTCCGTCCCCAATCACAAAAACAATGTTTTTAGGTTTACTCGAAGTTTCAGATACCGCATTGGCAGCGAACGTGGTCGCTGACGACAGTAGCGTGAGAGCAAATAAACTTGAAAGGGTACGGTTGAGTTGCATTTTGCTTTTCCTTGGTTTTTTATTTTTGAATTCGTCTTTCAATGGCGTCCATTAGCATACCGGTAATATCGACATCGTAAGCGGCTTCAATTTCTTTGATACAAGTTGGACTGGTGACATTGATTTCCGTGAGCTTGTCACCAATAACATCGATACCCACAAAGATCAGGCCACGTTTTTTAAGTTCAGGGCCAAGTGAACGGGCAATATGCCAATCGCTTTGTGATAGTGGCTGTG
Source organism: Parashewanella spongiae (assembly GCF_004358345.1). Taxonomy (NCBI): domain Bacteria; kingdom Pseudomonadati; phylum Pseudomonadota; class Gammaproteobacteria; order Alteromonadales; family Shewanellaceae; genus Parashewanella; species Parashewanella spongiae. Next base: position 529,259 of record NZ_CP037952.1, read on the forward strand.
GTTGGCCACGACCGCCAGCGGCTAAGTTGCCACGAGTTTCACCTTTTGCGGGAATTCTCGCCAATGAATAGGGTACAGGTTCACCATCAACAATCAAAATACGTTTGTCACCAGAAGTGATTTCGGGAATGAAGGCTTGTGCCATGGCATAGGTTTGCTCATGGTTTGTTAGGGTTTCAATGATGACACCTAGATTGGGATCATTTTGTTTAACCCGAAAAATGGAAGAGCCACCCATGCCGTCAAGCGGCTTTAAGATTATGTCGTTGTGTTGCTGGTAGAATGCACGTATGCGTTTCGCATCACGGCTTACTAATGTGGTTGGCGTAAATTCAGAAAACCATGCGGTGAACAATTTTTCGTTGGCGTCACGTAAGCTTTGCGGCTTATTTACGATTAAGGTTCCGGCTTCTTCTGCGCGTTCGAGCATATATGTGGCGTAGATGAACTCAGTATCAAATGGCGGATCTTTACGCATCAAAATCACATCTAAATCAGCGAGTGGTGCATCTTGAGCGGGTTGTAACTGATACCAATCTTGTGGATCGTCCTTAACCGTTAATTTACCCATGCTCGCTATGGCTTCGCCTTCTAACATGGCTAAGTCTTTCATTTCCATATAGAACAATTGATAACCACGTGTTTGTGCAGCGAGTAACATCGCAAAACTGGAATCTTTTTTAATGTTAATGTCACTGATGGGATCCATCACTATGCCAAGCTTAATCATATTTTTGTTTTCCTTTGCAAAGCTCACAACGTCTGCCAGAGCTAAGATAGCGGGTTATTATTACAAATTTTTGTCACGGAGTAATAAGTTAGAGATCGCCGAACTTTAATTGCAGAGCACTGATGGTAGTCAGTGCTGCAGTTTCAGTGCGTAACACGCGGGGACCAAGCAGAATATCGGTAAATTGATATTGCTCTGTCATTGATATTTCATCGACGGATAAGCCACCTTCAGGCCCAATGAGTAGACGAACTTTTTGGTTATCTATTGTTAAACCGTTAATTCCGTGATTGGCTCTAGGGTGTAAATTCAGCTTTAATGCTGATGTGGCTTCACTGCACCAATCCTGTACCTGCATTGCAGGACGAATTTGAGGCACTGTGCTTCGGCCTGATTGTTCACAAGCACTGATGATAATCTTTTGCCATTGGTGGATTTTTTTTGTCAGACGTTCACCGCTGAGTTTGACGCCACAACGTTCAGAGAATAGTGGTGTGATGGTATTTACACCTAATTCGACCGATTTTTGCAAAGTGAAGTCCATTCTGTCGCCACGAGAAATCACTTGACCTAAATGAATATTAAGCGGTGACTCGCTATTATTTTCTTGTTGGGAAAGGATTTTCACGGTCACAGATTTTTTACCTGATTGGATGATCTCGCTTAAGTAATCATTGCCATCACCATTAAAAAGCGACAATTGATCGCCAGCGACCATCCGCATGACTCGACCAACATGGGCCGCAGCATCGTCGTCAAGGTTAATTGTTTGCTCAGTGGTTAGCGTACAGGATTGGTAAATACGTGGAATTCTCATTTATTCATTCTTCTGATAAGTAACGACTTAGCCCTGTGTTTTGGCAAGCTTGATGCACAAATGTATTATGGTTGCCTTGGGTTAACGCAATGGCTCGTTCTCTTTTACACTCCTGGGGATTTACTGGGTAGCTTTTATTCCATGCGTTGAACAACTTTAATTGTTGTGAGGCAATTCGTAAACCGTAAGTTTGCTTCATATAAAGATAAGTGCGTGCAATGGCACCTCGACTTTGAACAGGAGGCTGCACTTTACGACCTTTAAAGTCGATTAACATATTGCATTGACCGTACTGGTAGCTTTTACCATTCCATTGACTAAAACGGTAATTGCTGCGGTCGCCATTCACCTCGCCTATGGCTGGTACTAGGTTGTGAAGATCTGACTCCATTTTTTTAAAATTAGCATTCATTTTCTTACAATTTTTACGACCACCTTGCTGCCAACATTGAAGTTGGTGCCCAAATTCCCAAGCAGGCACGACGTGTTCCCATTCAATGCGATTAGCTCGTTTAACTTGTTTGCGAACTTGAAAACCACAACTGGTTAAATCAGGCTGCCATTTTTTGCCTTTAATACGGATATCACAACCACAATAAAAACTTTTTTGCTTTAACTGTTTTTTGTAGAGTTTCTTTGCTTTCGATTTAGCTTGAGAAAAGCTGGTTGGATGGCCCGGAGTGGCGTGACTCGCATCGGGAAATATTAAGGCAGAATAAATAACGCTTAGGATTAGACACTTTACTACTTTATGGTTCAATAACATCTACTGCAACCGAATAACTGCACGGTAGTTAAATGGTAGAGTCTAACGGCCTGTTAATCAATAATGTTTTTGTTGCAAAGTTTGCTTACAGGTTTTACAGCGATACTGTGCTTGGTTTCGAATGACTTTATTATGGCGGCGAATACTGAGTTTGATTATTCCGCAAAGGCATTGATAGTTAAATTGAGCCTGTGGCTTGTTGTGTACCGTAAAGTTATGGGTTGTTTTTGGTTGGCACTCAAACAAACTAAGCATCATCGCTTGCCATTCTCTGCCGTGAGGTCTTACACGACCGTAAAGCTGGTGACAAAGTAAGTGACAGATCTCATGGGGTACAACCTCATCAATAAAAACTTGTTGATTATCGGTGAGCATTTGCTGGTTAAAGCGCAACTTGTTAAGTTGCAAATGTGCCATACCAGCACTACGCCCGCGAAGCTTAAAGCTGACTTCTGGGCGTGTAAAACGGCGTTTCAAGTGCTGTTCGGCAACTCGATAGCAATGTTCAACGTGCTCAAGCGTTTTAGCTTGCCAAGTTTCCATAACTAAGTTGGTATCACCAAAATGATTATTCCATGTCTTCCCATTCAATCCCCATAGCATCCATTAATTTTTTTGCTTCTTCTGGAATGCCATCTGAATTGTTTTTTGATAGGTCTTCGTCATGTGGTAAAGGCTGCCCAGTATAAGCATGCAAAAATGCTTCACACAACAGTTCGCTATTGGTTGCGTGACGCAAGTTATTTACCTGACGACGAGTACGTTCGTCGGTTAGTACTTTCAATACCTTGAGTGGAATAGATACCGTGACTTTTTTCACTTGCTCACTTTTCTTTCCATGCTCAGCATAAGGGCTGATGTATTCTCCATTCCACTTCGTCATTGACTCACCTGTATAAACGCTAAATTCGTTGCTGATTTTAAACCCTTACAATTTGCAGTCAAATGATTGCTACATTTTTCATAGGATCAAGATGGGTTTCTTTATGTTTGGACGGCTAAATGTCTAAAGTTCTTGACGAGCGCTTAATGTTTGAATTAAATTAGACGTCTAGACATCTTTAGGTTTGCATAAGGCAGGCTCAGTTCATGGCACAACGACAATCAACAACGGCAGCCGTTCGAAATGGCATTGAAAGCGATACGCAATACGGTGCGGTTGTGCCACCGCTATATTTATCTACTAACTACAGTTTTGATGGCCATAAAATCCCACGTGAATTTGACTATAGTCGATCGGGTAACCCTACTCGCTCTGTGTTAGCCAATACTCTGGCCGAACTTGAGCAAGGTGTCAGCGCTGTCATCACAAGCACTGGCATGTCAGCCATTACATTAATCACTGCGCTACTTGATCATAATGATGTGCTGGTGGTGCCACATGACTGCTATGGCGGCAGCTTAAGACTGTTTAAGCATCTTTCCAGTAAAGGCCACTTTATTCTCAATGTCATTGATCAAACAGATAAATTTGCATGGGAAAATGCGATTGCAGCAAAACCTGCACTCATTTGGTTAGAAACACCCAGTAATCCGCTGTTACGTGTGGTGGATATTAAAGCCGTAGTGAATAAAGCCAAAACCGTTAATGCACTTGTGGCGGTAGATAACACCTTTTTATCACCGTTATTACAACAACCTATCGCGCTCGGTGCCGACATTGTGGTGCATTCGACGACAAAGTACATTAATGGGCACAGTGATGTGGTGGGTGGTGTGGTTGTTGCGGCCGAAAAGGAGTTAGGTGAGCAACTCGATTGGCTAGCGAATACCCTAGGATTGAGCGGTGGAGCGTTTGATGCTTATTTAACTTTGCGAGGTATACGCACTTTACCTTTGCGTATGAAACAACATGAGTACAATGCACAATGTATTGTAGAGCGATTAACAGCTCATCCTCAAGTTGCTAAACTTTATTACCCAGGATTACCAGATCACCCTGAACATGAGATTGCCAAAAAGCAACAACTTGGTTTTGGTGGAATGATAAGCTTTGAACTAAAGGGTGGCGAAGCCTCATTAGTGACCTTTCTTGAAACATTGAGTTTTTTCTCGGTTGCAGAAAGCCTTGGTGGCGTTGAAAGTTTACTGGCAGTTCCAGCGACAATGACTCATCGCTCTATGGATGATGAGGCACAACAGCGTGCAGGCATAAGCCCAAATTTAATTAGGTTATCCGTGGGTATTGAAGACGCTCAAGATTTAGTGAATGATATTGTAACAGCACTTGATGCTGCAGCCCGTTATAATGGAGTAGACGCGTGATGGCCGTTCGTCATGTACATAAATTTGGTGGCTCAAGCCTAGCTGATGCAGATTGTTACCGTCGTGTCGCGCACATTTTACTGACTCATGGGCACAGTGATGACATCGTTATTGTTTCTGCATCAGGAAAAACCACTAATCAGTTATATCGCATTATACAATTGATAAGTGAACAACAACTCTGGAAGCCAGCATTGGCGGTTTTGATTGCTCGGCAACAAGCACTCATTGATCAATTGTTTGAAGGCGAAATGGCCAAGGAGCTTAAAGAAAATCTCGATACCGATCATAATCAAATTGTAAATTTATTGACGTTTGAGACCTGTACTAGTTCTGAGATATGTAAGGGTAAAGTGACCGAATATCAGCAGAACCAATGTTTGGCTTTTGGGGAGTTATGGTCATCGCGTTTACTCGCTAGATTATTAAATTCGGCAGAGGTAGAGGCTAAATCGGTTGATGCAAGAGATATATTGATCGCGGATGAAGGTGTCATGACACATGTCAGAAAATCTGAATCAGCGTTGAATCTTCATGGCTTGATCCAGAGCAACCCTAATACACGATTAGTTATTACTGGCTTTATTTGCAGTGATACAGCGGGGAAAACTTTGCTGCTCGGGCGAAACGGCTCAGATTATAGCGCCAGCTTAATCGCCAGCTTGGCTGATATTGAACGAGTGACAATATGGACCGATGTCGAAGGTGTATTTAACGCTGATCCGAATAAAATCAGTGATGCAAAATTACTGAGTAGTCTGTCACTCACTGAAGCCGATCGATTGGCAAAACTTGGAACACCGGTATTACACAGTCGAACCTTACAGCCACTGTTTAATGCCAATGTCAGTTTGGCGGTTCGATCAAGCTTTGCGTCACACACGGATTTCACATTGATCAACCCTCAATCCGACTCGTCTAGAGAGCCTGTCGTCACCAGTGTGGATTCGGTGGTTTTATTTACTCTTAAAACTTCTACTGATACCCAGCACATATTACATCGACTTAATGAACAAGATTTAATCCCATTGGCATGGTGGCGAAAATCAAAAGATCAGTTATTACTGGCATTCACGCTCGATACTAAATTGAACGTTGAGGAAGTATTAGCTTCTCTATCAGTAGAATCGGCAACGTCATTTTCTGTAGATTTAAATTACGGTTTGGTCGCACTTGTCAGTCATGACGTTGACTTATATCGTCGAAGATTTGCACGATTACTCAACCGAGAAGCCATCCCGTTATTTCAGGACTCTGTTAGCCTAGTTACATTAGTTCCGCAATATCAAGTGAAACGTTTGATCCAAAAAGTGCATCGACGTTGTACTGGGCCAAAACAAAGAATTGCTGTGGTTTTATTTGGTGCAGGCAACATTGGCCGAGTATGGCTAGAGGTATTTGAAAAATCGGTTGTTTCACTGAGCAATGAGTTCGAAGCACAAATTGATTTAGTGGGGATTGTAAATTCAACTCAAGCCTTGTTGAGTGCAACGGCGATAGCGCTGAGCCAGTGGAAGTCTCAGTTTAAAAGTAATGCAACTCAGTGGGATTATAAAAGCTTATTTTCTCACTTAGATGGTCTAGAGTATCAAGACATAATTGTCTTGGACGTCACCGCAAGTGCCAGTTTGACTCTGAAATATGATGAGTTTTTTAATTGCGGCATTCACCTCGTCAGTGCAAACAAATTAGCCGGATCAGGGCCAATGACTTTTTATCAGTCATTGAAGCAACAGCTGAGTAATCGCCGTTTATTTTGGCGATATAATGCCAGTTGTGGAGCAGGGCTGCCAATCCAATATTCACTGAATGATCTGCATAACAGCGGTGACTCAATCGAAGCCGTTGGAGGTATATTTTCAGGTACATTATGCTGGCTGTTTGAGCATTACGATGGGCAATCTTCATTCTCTGAGTTAGTGCTCAAGGCTAAACAGCAAGGTATAACAGAACCTGATCCTCGAGACGATCTATCGGGTCGTGATATGCAAAGAAAGCTTTTAATTATTGCCCGTGAAATAGGCTTAGAGCTTGAGCTTGAAGATATTCAATTAGACTCACTGGTGCCTGAGCAATTAGCTGATATACCATTAGATGAATTTCTAAATCGATGCTCTGAGCTGGATTCGAGTATCGAACAGCAATGGCAAGCGGCCAAAGCCGAACAGAAAGTGATCCGTTACGTTGCCTCTTTGGAAGGTATATCAGGCGATTTGACTGCTAAGGTAGGCATAGAGTGGGTTGATATCAACCATCCTTATGCGAGCCTAACTCCAGGAGATAATGTTTTTGTTATCAAGAGTAAATTCTATCAAGATAATCCATTGATTATCCGTGGGCCTGGCGCGGGACGAGAAGTCACCGCTGCTGCAATTCAATCTGACTTAACCCAAATATGCCGAGATTTATTGCTTAATTAGGAAAGTTGCGGAAGAAAGTATACCGATGAGTTCTCGTCACTTCAGCCTTAGTTGATATGACAAAGATTGGTACTTTCTAAATCGCTAGATCCATTAAGCCTTCTTATACCAAAGATCTCCTGACTAAATATATTGTTCGCTTAATTGAGGAAATGGGGTAAGCGCGTTAGCGTGATGGAAGTGAATATTTGGGCACCTGTTTCTTAATTGGTCATCGACTAATAGACAGCTTTTATCAAATGCGTAACGCTTGATAAATTCATGTTTTGTTAATTGCTCCATAGCTTGATGGTTTCGATTGAAGTAATCCGTGTTATGTAGGGTTATTCCAAAATGAGAAAATAAAGGAGCAATAATAGCGTACTCGTAATCAGCGTCTGTAATGACTTTAATGTGGTGGTTTCGTTGTTGAAATGCGACAACTCTTTTCATCGAATCTTCATTTACAAAAAGTGTACTAAAACGATTAAGCTTCAGTGGAAATTCTAAGTTAAATTGTTTACTTGGATTCAACGAAAACATTGTATTGTCTAAGTCTAATAATAATGTGACGGCTGGGTTGGTGCTAGAGACCATTAAATTAGCTCTCGCTAACCACTGAGCTTTGTTTTTAGGAACAGTAACGTTATAGTCACTTTTTACATTAATGAGGCAAGGGCCAGTCGTATCTGCTGGAACATTCAAGTAATGCATAATGGCCATTTGTTTGAGGGCTTCTTTGTTACTTGTACAGTGTGAGTGCCAACCTCTGTGACGGATACAATCGACAGCAATTCCTTCTTGGAAATTTACTCGGTAATCTTGAGTTTTACCGTTCATTTTATGAAGACGGTAAATAATGGCCGACTTGTCGGGTAGTTCATTTATGCGCTCTAGTGTTCGATAGGATAAGCAGGATAAATTCGGATAGGTTGCGATCATATACTTGTCTCAATGTAGTAAGTCGATAAAAGCTTTCATTCATTCAATCTTTGTCGGTTCAATAGCCTAAGCATATAGGTTGTATTACTTGCCGCTTTACAAAGCTCTTTAAGTACCTGTCGATAAGTTCTTTGATAATCCTAAAAACATCAATTGAACGCTGAGTATACGAGTAACTGTTTGAGCAATACGATGATTTTATTATCATGTTTTTCACCCAATGAGTGAAGTGCTCTATGCTCACAAGCTTGCTAAAATGACTGCTATCTGCGTTGTAACTTTTGCAAGTAGAATAACTACTTGCTGCAAGCTACGTCTTACTATCAGCCATTTTTTCTACACTTGTGAACGCAGTCAACTGATGTTTCTAGGATAATTATACCAATTACAGTAATTAATCTCTCACTCAGCAAGAGCTAAAGGGTTTCAGTACAAGGCGCAAGTTTGAGGTACTATATTCCCTACGGCCGCCATACAAAGCTGGCGTTCAACGCACTTCGTGCTTTTGTCGGGATAATTCAAAAACTTGCAACGCAGTAATGGAGTCCTTTAGCCTTGCCCTTCGGGAGCTTGTATGTGTCCAAATTATTACGCAAAATTGTCTTAACGTAGAATAACTATGTCTTCATCAATTTCACTTGTACTTTGAACACATACATAGCTCTGAGTTGGGTATTTAATTACTGTAATTGATATAAGCTCAGCAAAAACTACGGTGGATAAAATAATTTATTGATTTATTTATATGTTTTCTGTGCCGTCATACCTGCGCAGGCTGGTATACAGTGTCTTTTCCAAGAAAAGAGAACCTCGCAGGACTACCAACATACAAAGCTGTCGCTACTTCGTTTCCCGTTTTGTTGGAGTGACGGCAAAGTTAGTTTCGCAGAAATCAAGCATATTCATCGCCTTATTGTTTCGCCCTTTTCAATAACAAATACTGAGCAGTGCAATTAGATTGATCATGTAATTGGGATTATCTCACTCTATGCAAAGCGAATAATGATATGTACAAAATTTAATCTTGACAGGGGGTAGAATATAATGGATAGTTTGGATGTTCGGACGTTTAGACGTCTGTAGGTGTTAATGCGAAGCGAGGAGAAAAAGGAAAAATGTCATATCATGCACAGCACTCTAATACTTTGAATCAAGGGTTGTCAGAGTTAAAAGGTGACATTAACGTTTCCTTTGAGTTTTTCCCCCCTTCAACGCCTGAGATGGAAAAAACCTTGTGGAAGTCTGTGCGTAGGCTTGAACCACTCAATCCTAAATTTGTGTCGGTCACCTATGGTGCAAACTCAGGTGTGCGTGATCGTACTCACAGTGTTATTGAACGCATACAGCAGGAGACAAAGCTAACAGCCGCCCCTCATTTAACCTTGATTGACGCTTGTGATGATGATCTTAAGTTAATAGCCGCTCAGTACTGGAGCTCTGGTGTTAAAGATATTGTGGCATTACGTGGTGATGTACCCGCAGGAGAGGCTAGCCCTCAACGTTACGCCGCTGATTTAGTGAGTTTATTAAGGTCAGTGGCTGATTTTGATATCTCAGTGGCCGCCTACCCTGAAACGCATCCTGAAGCGAAAAATGCACAATCAGATTTAATTAATTTAAAACGTAAAGTGGATGCGGGGGCTAATCGTGCGATTACCCAGTTTTTCTTTGATATTGAAACCTACCTAAGATTTCGAGACCGATGCGTAGCGACGGGGATTGAAGCTGAAATTGTCCCGGGTATTTTACCCGTGACTAATTTCACTCAATTAAAGCGTTTTGCCAACCAAACGAATGTTACATTGCCAAATTGGCTACACCAGCAGTTTAGTGGTCTTGAGAATGATGCCGAAACTAGGCAGTTAGTTGGGGCTAATGTAGCCATTGATATGGTGAAAGTGTTAGCGCGAGAAGGTGTAAAGGATTTCCATTTTTATACCTTAAACCGCGCAGAATTAACCTACGCGATTTGTCATACGTTAGGGGTAAGAGGAGAAGCTTGATGAATATGATTAATAGGCTCTTTTCTAGCTGCTGGTTCTACAGGGCCTCTTTTTACTGCACTATAATATGATTCACGATGTGCGTATTTTTTTATTTTTCCATCACGTAGCATTTCCTGAGCCCCTGAGTCCGTTAAATCTTCTCCTTGAGCTCTTTTTCGATAAATAGACCCAAAATTTTCAAGACACTCAATGACTCTTGCCATATACGTCGTTTTTGGGGTGCAAAAAAAGTATTTTATTGTACGACCTATTTTATAAGCGGTTCTGTTATTTAAATCTTTTTCTATAATGATAATTTCAGGTTTATTTCTTGGAACAGGAATCACAGTAATTAGATACGTTTTTTGGGCTTGATTATCTTTAAAAATATGCCTGTTAATAGTATTTTTATCTACTTCAAGCTTGTTGTCAGAAGATACAAAGCTCTGTAAAGCCGTATTATAAGGATTTGGTGAGCAACAGCACATAATCAGCACCATACTTTAAAAGTGGAAACCTCTATATTAGGCATTATACCAATTACTGTAATTGGTATAATATAGAGGCACAAAGATGCTTAAATTTTATCTTTTTGTAGCCACTGCGCAACGGTTTTTGCGAAGTAAGTCAGGATCCCGTCAGCTCCAGCACGTTTAAAGCACAAGAGTGATTCCATCACAATTTGCTGTTCACTCAACCAGCCATTTTGTATCGCGGCCATGTGCATGGCGTATTCACCACTGACTTGGTAAGCGAAAGTTGGTACTTTAAGTTCCGCTTTAACGCGGTGAACAATATCAAGATAAGGCATACCCGGCTTAACCATTACCATATCGGCGCCTTCTCGAATGTCCATAGCAACTTCGTGAAGGGCTTCATCACTATTAGCAGGATCCATTTGGTAGCTGTGCTTATTGCCACCTTTAAGGTTACCTGACGAGCCAACGGCATCACGGAAAGGGCCATAATAATTTGATGAGTACTTTGCCGAATAAGCCATGATTTGGGTATTGACGTGTCTGGCCGATTCTAATGCATTACGAATAGCGCCAATGCGGCCATCCATCATATCGGATGGGCCAACCATGTCGGCACCAGCATCAGCGTGGGATAGTGCTTGCTTAATTAAAATGTCCGTGGTGATATCATTTAAAATATAGCCTTCATCATCAATGATGCCGTCTTGACCATGAGTAGTAAAAGGATCAAGTGCGACATCCGTCATGATGCCAAGCTCTGGAAAGGCTTTTTTTAGCGCTTTTATGGCTGTCTGTACTAATCCATTGGGATTATAAGACTCTTCAGCGAGTAGCGATTTTTTATCAGCAGGAGTAACAGGAAAGAGAGCAATCAGTGGGATACCCAGCTCGACCAGTTCAGCGGCTTCTTTTAATAATAAGTCGATACTGAAACGTTTGATGCCGGGCATTGATGCAACATCTTCAGTGCGGTTTTCGCCTTCGAGTACGAACATGGGGTAGATCAGATCATTAACCGTTAACTGGTTTTCGGCCATTAACCGGCGACTGAAGTCATGTTTACGCATTCGACGCATTCTGCGTTGTGGAAATGAACCTGTATTAATACTCACGTTAAACTCCTGAAATGTTACTTATACCGCAGTGGCGTTAAAGCGCACAGAATACTCTTGAACTTGATCTCGGCCACTCGATTTTGCGAAATATAATGCTTTATCGGCTTGCTCTAATAATTTCATTGCATGGGCATCATCCGTGATAATTGCAGAACTGACTCCAATGCTGACGGTTAAAGAAATACGCTGTTGCTGCCATTCGATACGTAAAGATTTAATGCTTTTTCGTATTCTATCAGCAAGGGCTAAAGCACCCGGCATGTCAGTTGTTGGGAGAATAATGGCAAATTCTTCTCCGCCATAGCGAGACACGATATCAGCTGGTCTTTTAAGCTCATCTTTTATTGCTGTTGCGATGGCTTTAAGGGCAAGATCACCTGCTAGATGCCCGTATGTGTCGTTGATAAGCTTAAAGCGATCAATGTCCAACATCATCACGGCTATCGGCGTCATTTGACGGCGACTTAACTTACTTTCTGCAGCTAATTTCTTATCGAATGCACTGCGGTTTTTTACCCCTGTAAGCGTATCAATTGTGGTTTGCTCTTTAAGCTTGTCATGCGCTTCATTAAGCTCTCGATAGGCCATTTCAAGCTCTAGGGTACGCTCTTGAACCATACGTTCAAGCTTTGCATTACTTTTGGTTTCTGCGGTTAAGGCACTTTCACGAGCTTTACGGATCCGTTCAGCTTGAACTAAAGCTTTTTGTTGAATTCGCATTTTGGATTTACGTTCATCGTTATAACGGATGGCGAGGATCACCGACATCACCGCGATTTCTAAAGTTAGCCCGACCATCATTGGTGTTTGTGGTGAATATTCAAAGGCTAACACCCCTAAATAGCTTAAACAGGTCATGCAAGCGCCAATAACCATCAATCCCCAACCGAAAGCATAAAGCTTGGCAAGCTTGTGTCCTTTATATGCTTGAATGCTTGTCAGTACCATAAGTGCAATTGAAACAGCAATAATGGTATTAAGATCGATAAGCAAAGCTAATTCATAACTTATTAAAAAGGATAGACCACTTAAAAATACCGCTATACTGGCGCCGTAACGACAAAACCTAAGCATATGTACGTTTTGGTTACGCAAATGCAAAATCTTTTCTGTTAACAAAAGAGCAAAAGCTAGCGCCAGTGGTAAAATAATTGTCATTACACTTTGTTGAAGTGATGGCCATTTCGGCCATAAATACTGAAACGCATAACCATTTAACGTGGCAATAATGAGTGTCATGCAAAGCACATAACCTGAGTAATAACCATAACTGTATGAACGACTCGCAAAAGCAAAAAAAAGACTGAAGCAACCAATGCCGAGCAGTGTACCTAACTGCATGCCATCTATGATCAATTGCGAGTCTTTATGCTCTAACAGCGCCTTATCAGACCATAATGTCAATGGTAAATGAGCGCTGCCTTGGGTGTCGATTTTAATAAGCAGCAGTTGGGTTTGCCCCGCGACGATGTTTATTGGGTAGTAGAAACTATTAGCATTAAACAGGCGCTGGGAAAAAGGCAATGAATCACCCAGTATGGTTTTGTCAGCAAGCTCGCCATTAATAAAGTGATAAATTTTTATTTGATCTAAATGAGGATTATTGATCTCTAAAAATCGAGAAACGCTCGGGCTCGATGTAACCAACTCAACTTGTAGCCAAAAGTTATGCGCTCCAATCATTTTAGAATCTGCAGGTTGCAATTGACGCCAATAGATATCAGATTCCGCAAGCACATGTTTAACCTCAGTAATATTTTGTTTTTTTAATACATAGGTGGATGTACTTAAATCAAGTTTATTTTGATCGGATACTTGCAGTGGAATAATATTTTCAGCGAAGGCTTGATTACAACCAATAAGCAGTAATGTAAAAATGATCAGCCAATGAGCGATTCGGTTCATAAATGGTGCTCTAAGTTAAAAAATGCCTGAGTATTCTCGAAGCATTGCTGTGAAAAATCTTCAAGAGGCTCTTGGCGCAGTTTTGCAATCTTTGTCGCAATAACCGGTAAATATTTCGGGTAATTCGTGCGTGATTTTGGCTTAGGTTTAAGGTTACGGGGTAGTAGGTAAGGGCTGTCGGTTTCAAGCATTATTCGGTTTGATGGAATGTGTTTGACAACTTCAGCCAATTCGGTGCCACGGCGTTCATCACAAACCCAACCCGTGATACCCAAATGCAAATCTAACTCGATGCATTGTTGCATCTCTTCATAGCTGCCAGTGAAACAATGTAATACAGCGCGCTTAAGCCGAGCGCGATACTTTTTTACTAAAGTAATAAAGTCATTATGGGCATCACGGCAATGCATGTAGATGGGCATGTTTAGGTTTGCAGCAAGTTGAAGTTGAGCTTCAAAGGCTTCAAGCTGAGCCGCTTTGGGGGAAAAGTTTCGGTTAAAATCTAAACCACACTCACCGATTGCGACAACATTATTATGACTGGCGAGCTCAGCCAGTAGCTCGCTACTGTTTGACGTCCACTCACTGGCATGATGTGGATGAACGCCTACTGTAGTGAACAAGTGTTGTGGACGTTGTTGACAATAAACTATCGCACGTTGGCTTTCTTCAATGTGACTACCGATAACAATCAAGGGACACACATTTTCAGCTTGAGCTTCAGTAATTACCTGCTCAAGCTGATTTTCGAGAGGGCTGCCAACTAAGTTAACGGCAATATCAATATATTGTGACAATGGTTACTTAGTCCGTTTTACTCTGATAGTCGTATTTCGATCTGCGGTGCCTAGTAAAAATGAACCAAGCGCTCCTTTTTTAATAAAGACTTTATTGCCAACTTTTAAACGATATTTACCGACACTCGTTTGCTTCCAAACTTGACCATTTTCAAAGGTAATGATCAAATTTCCATAAGGATGTTTTTTGATTTTTTTTATGGTCAATTCGACACGCTCTAGGGCATCTTTTTTGGGTTTTGTTTGGCCAAAGTCATCTTTTTGTGCCTCCACTTTTGACTTTGATTGGCCAAAAGTATCGGCTGAAGGGACTGAATTCACTGCTGTACTTGGTCGAGCCGCCAGCTTATCGTAACAAATTAAACGCTCTAGCTTGTCATTAATCGTAGCGCACTGTTGCAGTTCTTGTTCTACTCCCGCTAGGCTTTGAGTAGAAAATAAAATACTTGCTAAAATTGACCATCCATAACGCATGTCATCATTCTCCGTTTTTGGCGCTGAACATTCTTTGACAGCGCCAGAATTTAGATTGGTTACGGCATGATACTGTTATTTGAGTCGTTTTCCGAGTCCTTATCTGTTTCATCGTCTTTTGATGAATAAAAACGTGCGGCTAACAACCCGCTTTCGAATAAAATGAGCATCGGGATGGCGAGCATGGTTTGTGAAATGATGTCTGGAGGCGTTAAGAGCATGCCCAGAACAAACGCGCTCACTACGATATAAGGTCTTTTAGCTTTTAAGTCGTCAACAGTAGTAACACCTGCCCAACATAACAGCACAACAGCAATGGGGATTTCGAAGGTTAAACCAAAAGCAAAAAATAACTTAAGCACGAAATTTAAGTAACTGCTTATATCGGTAGCGATTTGCACACCTTCAGGCGCGATACTGGTGAAGAAGCCAAACACAACAGGAAATACAACATAATAAGTAAAAGCAATGCCGAGGTAAAACAACATGGTGCTACTAAAGAGCAAAGGAGCCATTAAACGTTTTTCGTGTTTATATAAACCGGGGGCGATGAATGACCATATTTGGTACAACACATAAGGTATGGCGATAAAAAATGACAATATTAATGTCAGTTTAAAGGGCGCGAAAAAAGGAGCGGCCACATCGGTAGCGATCATGGTACCGTTGACTGGTAATGTACTCATGAGTGGTATGGCGATGTAATGATAAATATCACTTGCCCAGTAGACAAGACAAATAAAGACTAATAAGACACTGCCAACAGCGCGTAATACTTTGTTACGTAGCTCGAGCAAATGACTGACTAGGGTTTGCGGTTGCGCCATAGATTTTCCGTTTACTTATGTTTAAGGCTTAACGTGTGATTCGACATTTTTATCGGTGTTAGCTGATGACTCAATGGCCGGAGTACTTTTATCTTTGTTAGCCTCTTCAGTTGAGCCAGCATCCACTTTATAAGGACGATTTACCGATTCAGCGGCTTGCTTGAGTTGGTCAATGGATTCTTGTAACTCTGGAGATAATCCTGATAAACCTTTACTTTCAGCTTCTTTTAGATCTTTATGCAGCTGTTCAATATTCAACTCTTGTTCAAGTTCTTCTTTGACAGAGTTCGCCATGCGTTTCATCGCACGGATCCACCCTGTTACGGTACGTACTGCAACTGGCAGGCGTTCAGGGCCCAAAACTACAAGCCCAATGATGCCTATCAGCAGCAATTCCATAAAGCCGATGCCATCAAACATAAGTCATTACGCCTGTTCGTTCTTGTGAGTTTCAGTTTTAGTTTTAGCTTCTACCGCTTGCTTTGTTGCCGCCGTTTCTGTTTCATCCGTCAGTGGCTTTTTGTCGTCATCGCTGTTCATGGCTTTCTTAAAACCTTTTACTGCTCCACCTAGATCACCACCGACTGAACGCAGTTTTTTAGTTCCAAACAGTAATACCACGATAACTGCGATAATAAGTAATTGCCAAATGCTAATGCCGCCCATGGAAAAATCCTCAATAAGTGATAAGTTAATGTTTTTTAGGTCTTTGTCGCCATCCGACAATCCACAATATAACACCAAGCCCATAAAAGCTGTGTGGGAGTAATGGTGTCACACTTTGGTTGTAAAAAAGTGTGCCACAGATCAATAAAACTGCAGAAGTAATCAATAAGTAATTACTTTTGTGCAGTTGTTGTTGGTGACGCACGTATTTTTGTAATAATTGTTGCTGGCTGCCGAGCAACTTTCGTCCAAGTTTTAAATTGTCATAGACGAGTTCAGGCAATTCCGGCAACTTTTCAGACCAAAAAGGCATATTGGCCTTGGCCTTGTCAAAAAATGCTTTAGGGCCGATTTGCTCTGACATCCATTGTTCTAGAAATGGCTTAGCTGTTTGCCATAAATCCAATTGTGGATATAACTGTCGCCCCAGTCCTTCAATATACAATAAGGTCTTCTGTAATAGAATTAATTGAGGCTGAACAACCATTTCAAACTTTCTTGCCGTGCGGAATAACTCTAATAGCACATGGCCAAAGGAAATTTCGTCTAGTGGTTTTTGGAATATAGGATCACACATGGCTTTAACGGCTTGCTCAAAAGCAACAACGTCAGTGTTTTCTGAAACCCAACCCGACTCAATATAGAGCTGAGCAATACGCTGGTAATCTCGGTTAAAGAAGGCTAAAAAGTTTTCAGCTAAATAGCGTTTATCTGTTTCACTGAGCGTACCCATAATGCCGCAGTCTAAGCCAATGTAAAATGGGTTGTCTGGATGCTCTTTGGAGATGAAAATATTGCCGGGGTGCATATCGGCGTGAAAAAAGTTATCCCGAAATACTTGAGTGAAAAATAGCTCAACGCCGCGCTCAGCCAATAATTTGAAATTCGTGCCTTGGGCCTGCAATTGCTCAATGTTAGAGACAGGAATGCCGTTGATGCGCTCCATGACCATTAAACGCTTATAGCAATGCTCCATATGAACATAAGGCACATACAAAGCATCAGAGTCAGTAAAGTTGTTTCGAAGCTTTGTGGCATTGATGGCTTCGAGCTTTAAGTCAAGCTCGCCCAAAATGGTGCTTTTATAATCGGCAATAATTTCGGCAGGACGAAAACGATGGCTGTTACCCATGATTTTTTCTAGCCTAGAAGCCACTTGTTCCATGAGCTGTAAATCTTGATTGATTTTTTGCTCAACGTTTGGCCGTAGCACTTTAAGAACCACAGGCTGGCCAGTTGATTTCAATACCGCACAATGGACTTGGGCAATGGAGGCCGAAGCAAGGGGAGTGTCTTCAAAATCATCAAATAGAGAATCTATGGGGACGCCAAGCTCGGCTTCAATGGCTGCTCTGGCGAGTGCTGAGTCAAACGGCGGTACTCTGTCTTGTAATTCGGCCAGTTCTTCGGCCCACTCATCATTGAGCAGATCTCGGCGAGTCGATAACATCTGGCCTAGTTTGATATAAACTGGGCCAAGTTCGAGCATAGCCAAGCGAAAGCGTTCACCGCCAGATCGCTGAGGATGCTTGTTTCGCAACCAAAATAAACAACTTCGTAATGCACGAAAATACCATGGCTTGAGTTTGCTTGGTAACGATTTGTCTAAACCGTATTGCAGCATGACTTTTATGGTGTGATAACCACGTTTAAACCCTGAAATCGACATTAATTGATGCTATTCCTTAGTCGTGTAATTCGCTCTGATAACGCTTGTGTCTCAGAGTGTAGCTCTTCAACTCGATCACACCATGCGATGTATTCCAATTTATGCGGCGCAATACGATATTCTTCAATGGCAAGTTGCGATAAATGTGAGCTACTGCTTTTCAGTAATCCTTTAAGCCCACTCGTGACCTGCGTTAATCCTGTTTGTATAAAATGCGTCGGCACATCACCAATATATTTCGACAAAGGTTCGGCCCAATCAAATTGCAATTGTTGTAAGTATTGGCTGAAACTTTGGAGAGTGGCTAATTCTCCTTCAATAATTAGCTTATCGGCCTTAATGAGCTCGGTTAAACTGGCACCTTCTGTCAATTGATAAATGGTGGTTGCATCGGCTTCAACACTGACGTCGATATCGCCTTCATAATGGCTCATGACCAATATTTGTTCGCTGCAAATAAAATACAACGGCCAAGATAATTGCTTAAGACGGATTTCAATCACTTTGCCATTAAGACTGTGTAGCAACGGGCTCAATGCTCTGTTTTGTTTCGACAGTTGGTGCAAAGAGGTTTCAATCGCGCTGACACAGAAAATCGCCAGTTTTTTCGAAATCATTAGAACTTATACCCACGATGGAGTGCTACCACACCATCAGTTAAATTCGTGTAGTCAACTTGCTCTAAGCCAGCATCAATCATCATATTTTTCAATGTGTCTTGATCAGGGTGCATACGGATTGATTCGGCTAAGTACTCATAGCTGTCAGCGTCATTGGTGATCAGTTTGCCCATTTGTGGAATTACTTTGAAGCTATATAAATCATACACTTTTTGCATCAAGTTGTGTTTAGGCTTGGAGAACTCAAGGATCAGCAATTTGCCACCAGGTTTAAGTACTCGTTGCATGGATCTTAGCGCAGCGTCTTTGTCGGTGACGTTACGTAGGCCAAATGCAATAGTAATGATGTCAAAGTGATTATCAGGGAAGGGCAAGGATTCAGCATTGGCTTGCACATAACTGACATTACCGATAATGCCTTTATCGCGTAATTTATCTCGTCCAACTTTTAGCATTGAGTCATTGATATCAGCCAGTGTTACTGAACCTTTTGAACCGACTAAACGGGAAAATTTTGCGGTTAAATCGCCGGTTCCGCCAGCTAAGTCTAGCACTTTCATGCCCGGTCGTGCGGCGGCGGTTTCGATGGTGAATCGTTTCCAAAAACGATGAACACCAAATGACATTACGTCATTCATGATGTCGTATTTTGCGGCAACTGAATGGAAAACGTCGGCAACGAGATCGGCTTTTTTATCAGCGTCTACGGTTTTATAACCAAAGTGCGTTTGCTTAGACTCACCTTCTGACATGGTGCTGCATTCCTGTATGTATTTTTGTGTATTTAGAACTGGCGTCCTAAACGACATTCGCTGAATTTAACTTCAAAGCGAGTTCAGCAAATTTTAAATAATAATTGAGGCTAATTAGAGCATATTAGCTGGTTTTAATGAATTAAATTCTTGGCTTATTTTATCTTGATAACCGTCCTTGAACATAGGCATAGATCAATTCACACAGACTTTGTCCAACTTGTTTTCTTCCATTTTCGACAGATATTGGATGACAAGACGGTGCCGCTTCGGCGAGGTGCAAATATTGGCAGTCACAATACTTTGCCATGTGATGCACATAATGAGCGGCATCGAGTAAGGGGATGCCAGCGGCTGTCATGGCGCTGGATGGAAAGTTTTCGATAGCATCAAGGTCGAGTTCTAGTCCTAATTTCATTGTCGTGTTGTTAACCATAGTGCTGATTT
The DNA here is from genome assembly GCF_004358345.1 of Parashewanella spongiae. Classification (NCBI taxonomy): domain Bacteria; kingdom Pseudomonadati; phylum Pseudomonadota; class Gammaproteobacteria; order Alteromonadales; family Shewanellaceae; genus Parashewanella; species Parashewanella spongiae. The sequence goes on from NZ_CP037952.1 coordinate 548,914, forward strand.
CATCGAGAGCGTTCAATAGGCTGATTTCACGGCGGATCCAAACCTGCTGAAAACTGTGCCAACTGCCGCCAAATTGTTGTAATTGTTCTAGGTTTTTAGCACTGTTTTTTAATTCATGTAAACCAAGCACGTGGTAAAAACCAAGAAAACCTTCAGCCGCTGCATAACTGAATCCGTTACCGCTGTGGCGACCTTCTTTAAGCCTAAAATCAGAATGTGGATCAAGGTTTACAGCGGCTACTGGTTGGTTATGAGTTTCATAGCAGGCTTTCAGTAGACCGTATGCGTTGTTGTGTCCGCCGCCTATGGCTATAGGTTCAATGCCAGCCGCTAATATAAGTTTGATGAGTTGACTAACACGAACATCGATTTTGGCGACACTGTTGCGGATTGCGCTCACGTCATTGTTATCATCGGGCTGTAGATCTTGAGTGTGGATTTCGCCCAAAAGCGCACATTCATTACCGTTTAAAAATGTATTGGATTGCAAATTAACCCATTGCTCAACGGCCGCGCCAAAACCATCTCCAGCACCTCCACGACCTAAATTTCCTTTGGGGCCTAAATCTTCGACAATGCCAATCAAGCCAAATTTAACGCCTTGAGCTTTAAGCTTGTCTAATTGCTTGGGTAAATCTTGCGAGTCTTGCAATACGTGGATGGTATCACCAAGTCGAGTTTCACCGATTCGGTGATTTATCCACGAAGAAATTGTTGTTTTCGTGTAAGGCCTGAACCAGAACATATTTCATAATCTGATAGAAATGTTATGGGAATATTATCACATGTGGAATTTTGCGTAAAAAGTCACATTTATATAAGGAAGTCTGATTTAGGTCATAAACTGCAACAAAAGCATTTGCTAATCTCACAGAACATCGCTTCCCGTAAGTCAATTTTGACGGAGAAGGGTTACATTTTTACTTCCTTTTAAAAATATATGTGTGGAGAACTCAGTAATGACCATCAATTTGCCTATCGAGCTCTATCGGGTCGAGCAAGTGCGTCAAGCTGAAGAAGCCATGTGTGAAAAAGACAGTGAAAAACTGTATCAGCTGGTGGAGTTAGCGGGAAAAGCCGCCGCAGAATTTATTTTAAAGCGCAATTTAAAACAAAAAAATATAGTTATATTAATTGGTACAGGTAACAACGGTGCCGATGGATTAGTATTGGCGCGAGAATTACGTCAACAAAGGCTTCAGCCAGATCTTGATGTGCACGTAATGGGGCTGAATAATACAACGTCCACGGTCGAATTTCAGCAAGCCAAGCAAAAATTCGAGCAAGTAGGCGGTCAAGTACTTTCCATTGTTCCGAAGCAAATTCAATCGGCTGATCTAATTGTCGATGCGTTATTCGGTATTGGTTTATCAAGGCCGCTAAGTGAGGATTTTGACCCGCTTATTAACATTATCGAAGACAACAAAGCTTGGACAATCAGTTTGGATGTACCTTCAGGTCTTTGTGCAAATACTGGCACCAGTGATAGATCAATACGCGCGGATCAAACATTAGTGTTTGGAGCGCTCAAACGAGGTTTATTTACTTACCAAGCCCGTCATTATTGTGGTGATATTCAATTAATTGATCTTGGGTTACAAACATTTTTGCCAGAAGCTGATTGTAAACTGATCCAAAGTGATTTTTTGAAAGGAAAATTAGGGCAAAGAGCTAAACATATACATAAAGGTGATTCAGGAAAAGTGACAGTCATTGGTGGTGATATCGGTATGCCCGGTGCGGTAAGGCTGTGTGGAGAAGCCTGTTTACGTGCGGGGAGCGGTATGGTTGCGGTGATCAGTCGACCTGAAAACCTAGCAGTTGTGTTGGCACATCGCCCAGAGTTGATGTTTTGTCCAGCTGAATTTGTCGATATGGAAATTTACCATCGATTGGGCTGGGCCAGCGTGTTGGTGTTAGGCCCAGGGCTCGGGCGTGAGGGCTGGGGACTTAACTTGTTTAAGGCAACATTGCTTAGTGAAAAGCCGATTGTGATGGATGCTGACGCCTTATATTTTTTAAGCAAGAATCCACAAAAGCAATCAAACTGGGTATTAACCCCACATTCAGCTGAGGCTGCAAGACTACTCGGTAGCAGTGTTGTAGAGGTAGAAGCTGATCGTTTTCAGGCCGTTAAAGCATTGCAAAGTCGGTACGGCGGTGTGGTTGTATTAAAAGGCGCGGGTACTTTGATCTGTGATGGAGAGCAAACGGTTGTTGCTGCTGTAGGTAACCCCGGCTTAGCCAGTGGCGGTTGTGGCGATGTGTTATCCGGTATTATTGCGGCGTTAATTGCCCAAGGAGTGGATTTAGCTTCTGCTGCTAAAATGGGTGTTGTGGTACATGGCTACGCTGCTGATATCGCAGTGAGTAAAGGTGAAAGAGGTATGGTAGCCAGCGATTTGATGACGCCAATTCGGCATATTATTAATCGATGTTAAGTGTTAATGGTTATTGAAACCTTAAAGAAGTTTAGAACGTCGTGATACTGCGTGTCACACAGCCCAAAGGGGAATTCACCAGCAAATTTCCCTTTGAAAAACCAGTGCCGTCCCAACCAAGTTGATATCCTCTTCGTTCATCGCCGATAATGACTGGCGCTTTCATGTGGCAAACATCGCTCCGACGAAAGCTAATACCAATTAGGGATCTGGCGATTTAGAAAGTACCAACCTTTGTCATACCAGCGAAGACTGGTATCTAGTAGTCCATTCAAAAACAAATAATGAACGAATGGTTATATCCTAACAACTCCTGAACACAAGAAACACTGGAGTTGTTATGAGGGTTAAATACCACGTTCGTTTGAGTAATGAAGAACGTTCAATGCTTGAGGCTTTGATAAAGCAGAAGAAACCACGTGTTGTTCAACATAAGAAACGACACGCCCAAATTTTACTTGCTATTGATGAGAATAATTCGCCACTGACCAATCAACAGATTGCTAAAGCACTAAACATCTCACCACTTGCAGTAACGAGCCTTAGAAAGCGTTTTGTCGAAGAAGGATTAGAAGTCGCTGTGAATAGCAAACACAGCCATCAAGGCCGCAGACGCATAATGGATGGCGAAGCCGAAGCACACCTAATTGCACTGGCCTGCTCTACGCCTCCTGAAGGACGTTGCCGTTGGACATTAAATCTTCTTAGAGACAAGATGATTGAACTCAAATATATCGATAACATATCAAGAACTTCTGTTCATTATGCGTTAAAAAAAATGAACTTAAACCATGGCTTAAAGAAGAGTGGTGTATACCTAAAGAGGAAAACGCTGCTTTCGTGAGTGCTATGGAAGATATATTAGAACTCTATAAACTTCCTTACAATCCTAAGCGTCCTTTAGTATGCCTTGATGAAACCAGCAAACAACAAGTTAAAGAAGTTCGCAATCCGTTACCCTTAGTTTCAGGTTATCCAGAGCGATACGATACAGAGTATGAGCGTAACGGTGTCAGCAACCTGTTCATGATATTTGAGCCTTTAGCGGGCTGGCGACATGTTGAAGTCACTGAACACAGAACGGCCATTGATTGGGCTCATCAAGTAAAAGCCTTAGTAGACGGGCGTTATAAGGACGCTGAGACAATTGTATTAGTTGAGGATAACTTGAATACTCATACACCGGCTTCATTTTATAAGGCCTTCGAACCAGAAGAAGCTCGTAGGTTGATCAATAAAATAGAATTTCATTACACGCCAAAGCACGGAAGTTGGTTGGATATGGCTGAAATTGAATTAAGTATCTTGAGCAGGCAATGCTTAAAGTAGAGTAGGCTACTGGCTTCGCTATCGCTTATCCAGCAGCCCCTCTTCGATTCCGTGCATGAGGTTTTCCCTCACACGGCTCTGTTGTTACACTTCTCTCAGCCCCTTCACTTTGCTTATCATCTTGTCGTGGGTAAATACTCAAGACCAGCTTGGCGTAATTTTTCGTAAGCACCTCGTGATAGATACTTGCTTCGACGTTGACTTAAGCGACGATGCCAGCGATAGAACCGGTTTACTACAAATCCATTTATTCTGAAAAATACACCTCTGGGATAACCTATCCCACCAAAATAGTGTTTCCATCCCCTCAGAACTTGATTAACCTTATTTATCAGTACGCCAAGTGTATTTGAGGTTCGGTGTTTCACTATGTCTCTGATTTTATTTTTCAGCTTTGTTTGGCTCTTCTTAGACGCCTCTATCTTGATGTAACTGGTGCCTTTGATGAGGCCTGTGATCCGTTGAAAGTTAAAACCGAGGAAATCAAACTCATTCATCAGCTTTCCCATATCCACACAGTGGGTTTTACTTTGATTTAGCTTCAGACCTTCATCACTTAATTGCTGTGTTATCCAGTCCAGTTGCTCTTGTGTGTAGGTTTGCTTATGAAGTACAACAAAATCATCTGCATAGGTAACGATTTTACACGGTGTTTTTTCGTGTATTTTCAAACAGAAATCGTTGAGATAGATGTTAGCCAGTAGTGGAGAGATAACTCCGCCTTGCGGAGTGCCACATCGGCTTGCTTCTATTCGCCATTTCCCGTTGACCGTCTCTATGCTGATGGGCGCTTTGATAAAGCTTTTCAGCAAACTCAGAAAGCTGCTGTCGCTTATTCGCCTTTCTACTTTTGCCATCAACTTAGCGTGCGGGATGGTATCGAAATAGGCGCTCAAGTCAGCATCAAGTACGTGCTGATAGCCTTGTTTTAGGCTCATTTCAATGACTTTTACCGCTTGCTGGGCGCTTCGACATGGACGATAACCATAACTGTGTTCATGTAAATGAGGTTCGTAGACGGGTTGCATCACTATTGTCATCGCCATTTGCACAATTCTGTCACTGATTATCGGGATCCCAAGTTTCCGCGTTTTGCCGTTGTCTTTGAGTATTTCTACTCGTTTGACTGGGCTAGGTCGATAGTTTTTCTGTTGTAATTGAGTTTGAATTTCTTTTAACAGCGCAACGACTTTCTTTTGCTGCTCTAGATAACTGAATGTGATGCCATCAATTCCTGCTCCGCCTTTATTGGCTTTGCATCGTCGATAGGCTTCTTCGAGTATATCTAGGCGACTGAGTTTATCGTACAAGCTGTAAAATCGAAGCTCCGAGTTAAGCTTTGAGCGTAAGTAAAGTTTTCGCTGTAATATTCTGATATTTACTGGAGTGTTAGCCATATGGCAATTTCACCTCAAAAGTTACGTTAAAAACGGGTGTAACACTGAGCCCCTTCCCTGATGTGAAGTTATGTTGTCTTCACGGTTAACGGTACTATGGGCTCATCCGACTGCCTGAGCGCCCTATCTGAAATTTCGGTTTACCTTATATTCGGATAGTGGAAGTCACTACCTTCCAACACTCAGGCTCTCCCACGTTCACTTTATTTCCTTCAATACATGCCACTTCATATTACGCCGGAAGATCAAACAGATGCATTTACCAGTTGCTTCTCTGTTTGTGTCAGGGTTCGTCAACTAGGAAAGACTCCCCATCTTCATTTTTTGATTTACGACGCTTAACTGAATTCGCTTGATGCTGCGGCCTACATTGCATCTCAACCTTTATTCAAGGCCTTTGTCACAGGGCTTCATGTCATAGCGGTTACCCATTATGCATGCCCGTCAGATTTCGGGATGAACTGGTAATTATCCCGTCAGGTACGTTTCAACCTGATGGACTTATTATAAATAATAACGTTGCTGTCTCTGGTTTATGGCCATGTAATCGCTTGGCTGCGTATACGTTGAGACAAATCCCGCAACAGAATAAAGCGCTTCGTGGCGCTCCCTAGAAACATCAGTTGACTGCGTTCTCAAGCGTAGAAAAAATGGCTGATATTAAGACGTAGCTTGCAGCAAGTAGTTATTCTACTTGCAAAAGTTACAACGCAGATAGCAGCCATTTTAGCAAGCTTGTGAGCGTAGAGCATTTCACTCATTGGGTGAAAAACATGATAATAAAATCATCCAATTGCTCAAACAGTTACTCATATACTCAGCGTTCAACTGATGTTTTTAGGTTATACCGAAGAATACCCGATCAGGAAACACTAAATACTGAAGTCGAAGCCTGGGTTACCGAGCGTAATGAGTCCAAGGCTAAGATGAACTGGCAGTTCACGACTGAGGAGGCATGTATAAAATTAAAGAAACTTTACCCCGTACTCCCAGAGTAAAGTGAGCCTTTTAACAGAAGTTCACTGATTAACGAAATCCAGTTACACATTCGTTAATCAAAGCATGAAAAGCTAGAATCCTACTGACTTGCCAAGGGGTGGGAGGAGGTGTTTTGTTCAGACATCACTTATTTGTTAATTGATTGTGAACAAAAGTTAAGTAAGAGTTTAAAACAATAAATATCGATACATGATTCTTAGTTCTCCTATGACTATGTGTGGGTGGATAATAAAGTGTAAAACTTAACATTAATGATTGAAACTAATATAATAAAGTTTGAAACTTTATTAGCTTTTTAAGCTGGTGATCTCCTTCTTTCTAACCAGCTTTTGCCCCAAAACGTGTCGTTTTCAGTATTGCTTGTTCAGTAAATTGTCGTCATTCCTGCGAAGGCAGGAATCCAGTGTCTTTGTAAATTTAGAAGAAACTTTGTGCCGTTAATTGATAGCTGTAACAGTCAAAAAAGCACTGGATGCCCGACTAAAGCATTCGGGCATGACGTGTGCGGTTTTAGGTAAAGTTCCTGAATGCTGCGACGTTTATGCCCATTTCCGTGCCAGCAACAGCAATTTACTGTGAAACTATTCCTAATTATTAACACTTCAATCATTCGACAAACAATTAACAAACCATTTTTCAGGAAATTACTGAGATATAGCACAAAACAAGTGACAAATATAATATACATGAAGTAAGAAATGTTTGACACCGATAAGGTTTACCTTCAAACTTATCTGTGTCAAAAATATTTAACATCACCTCATCGTTAACTAAAAGGAATTTATTATGGGTTACAAAGAAAGAAGCGTCTGGGCATCACTCTTAATATTAGGCTATATCTGGTATGACTATTTTATTGGTATATTCAATTCAGTTACTGGGGACATCTTGAATGTTGAATTAGTCAATGAATTATTATTTAATGCTGTAGTGATGACTATTATATTAGAAGTTGCATTACCAATCGTAATCGCCATTATTGACGATAAAGATGCAGATTATACGGAAGATGAAAGAGATAAAAGCATTACTTACAAAGCAACAGTACCAGCATATAACGTACTATATACAGGTGTCATACTTGCAATTTTCTATACTATTTTCCCTACACTGACAACGTATACATTTCCAAATTCCGATTTGCCAAACGACTATTTTGTTTTAAATATCATTATTGTTTTTGCTCTTGCTGCTGAAGTCGTTAGATTCATGAATCAAATTAAAATGTATCGAAAGGGGTTTTAAAATGGCTAAGGTCATTACCAATACTCTCAAGAAACTACGTTTTTTCAATAATGAAATGACTCAGCAAGAACTTGCCAGTGCCATCGGTGTATCTAGGCAAACCGTCGTAGCAATTGAAAAAGGAAAATACTCTCCTTCTCTTGAGGTTGCGTTTAAAATTGCCGATGTGCTTGACGTTACAATCGTTGATATTTTTCAGTACCGCTAAACTCCTTGAATGACTTTTGTTTGGTCGTGACCCTAAATAGTTTAGTGTTTATAAGTTGATTTTAGATATGTTTTTCTAGTGCAATCCTTTGATAATTTATTGAAGGCGTAAATCGTTTATGTCCAGAAATGAGTTTCGAACTTTATTGTCTTATTGTTTGCAATACAGTCATGGAAGTTAGCAAAAGTTTCAAACTTTATTGTATTTTATCGCTTTACTTAACACCTATCAATGCAGTTTCAAGCCAGTAAAAGTTTCAAACTTTATTGTCTGACGACACTATGGTTTACCAGAACAGCTTCAACTGTAGAATTCATATGAATGGACTACTAGGGGCTGTTGATCTTTCAGGATTAAATTTTGTGCTATTTGAGCATTTATCTGTTCAAGTCGTGAGCAGTGATGCTTAGCCATCTAAGTGAGCTGGTCACAACACAGAACAGTGAATGCTCAAAAGCATCGAAGACAGCGTAAATTGGTCATTTCTGCTGCGTTATCGTTTTCTTATTTGGAAACGAAGTAACGACAGTTTTGTATGTCGATAATAACCAAACCTCACAAACTCTGCCTTGCATAAAATAACCAATTTATCGCTGCAAAAACAATCACGAAAGATCAACAGACCCTAGGTTAAATCAAAACGAAAGTGTTTAATCGTTAATTAAATTTAATTAAATTAGCATAAAGTCTAACATTTTTAATGCTTTAATATATAGATAGGCTCTATAAATGTGCAGAAGAGCGTCGTTGTTAGTGTTAATGCTAAATTGTTACGTAAATTTTTGAAATATACATACGTTAGATGAATATTGAAGTGCCACAAAAGGAGCCTAAATGTCCAATGTGAAGCCTAGTTTTGCCTCAGTTCCACCTTTGGAATGGGATACGTCTAGTGGCACATTTACGCCTTTAAATGAAACACAAATGACACATATGCTTAGCGGCTTACCTGAGGGCAATTATAAAGATAAAAAAATGATATTCATCGTAAGTTCACAGGGTGGCCAAATTAAAAGAAACATTGAATTTAATGTGTCAAACTCAGAGGAGCGTGGGCTCAACACATCATTATCCAGCACATTTTGGAAATCTACAGAAGAAAAACAGATGGGCATTCAGCTTGGTAATGCTTATTACTCCTCAAATTTTAGACCTAGATTGAACGATACCTTTGATGATTATGAGGTTGTCACAGCCCCCTTAACTGAAGAAGAAAACGGGCATACAAGAGCTGAGTCATTGTCTGTAAACGATGCGTCAGAAGTGCTTGACGAAGTTGTAGTTGCTTTTCACGAGAGATCAGCTAGTGGAGGAGTGCACGAAGAAACAGTTGCTGAGATTGTGTCCAATGATCAAGAAACAAGAACAAGTGAGCCAATTGATAACCGAGGTGATTCTCTTGATACGGAATATCATGATACAGAGTTACCAACAAACACAACAGAGGCAACATCAATAGAAGTTTCAGCTGGTGGTGTTGCATCAGATTCACCGACACTTGAGCAAGTTAAAAGTGATGAAGATGAGCCAGAAGTATTATCTTTTCAAGGAGAAGATGAAGACTGTGAAGAATTTGAAGTGATAAATATGACTTTCGATGATTTGATTGCCATGAATGATGATCCAAAGCATAGTTTATCTGAGCAGCACCTCCATATGTTTCTTGGAGGGAGAGAGGAATTTGAAAAGCAACATAAAAAAGAACCTGCACTGAGTAATATTGAAATAACACAACATCTAGATTTAGCCGCGGGGACAAGCAAATCTGAGAATGGTTTGCTGATGTCAACGAGCGACTCAGAGACTCACTCAGTTGAACAGGAAGAAAAACCAGAGGTTGAAGTAATTAATTTACCGGGCCAAACACTCAGCTTTCAAGAACGTACAACACCTACCTCACTTTACATACAATCTCTTTATGAGCCAAGTCAACTTTGGTCAAGTGGTGAAGCATTAGCCCAAGAGCTTCCTGATAATGAAAAAAATATGGCATCATCTGAATCTGTTGAATCGGCAACTATGGTTGATGAAAATATCAGTAGCGTAGAAATTGATGCTATCACAGGCATAGCTCAATATACGATTGCTAGGAAAGATGGTGTAGTGACAAGCCCATCACCACAAAAAGCAGAAGAAATACAAGATGTAAAGCATAAACATAAGTATAAGTATAAGTATAAGTATAAGCTTGAACATAAACATACCCATCAAACAAATAGTGAAGTATGGATAGAAGAACTCTTAAAAAACCGGCTTAAGAACCATAATGTAGATAGCATGAAGTCAGAGGACTCTGTTGGTCTTGTAATGACTAAGCGCATGGAGGCTTCAATTAGGAAAAAATGCGGTGCAGAACACGATGAAAGCATGAAGTTACAATTTGAGAAGGGCCGAGAAATTCAAAAAGCACATGAAAAGCAGTTGGTGCCAACGAAATTGACAGTTGCTAAGCTCAATAAATGGAGCTATGTTCCAGCAGCACGTGATCCATTAGCTCCTAAACCAACTTTAACAAAAGCAGAATCAATAGCGACAGTTATAACATTAAATGATGTCACTAAACGGCTTGATTTTGCAGCCAATAACTTGTTGATACTGTTTTGTGATGACACTTGGGGTAAACATTATTTTAATATTAATTATGGAAAAGGACATGACGTATCACCGCCAATCTATAGTTTGATTTTCAATGATTGGAGAAGAAAAGCACTGCAGAAAACATTGAAGATCATATGCCTAGTTAACGGTGATGCGAACGAAGCCATGAATTTGTTCAAACGTTTAGGAGTAAGCCCAGGCAAGAGTGGGTATGGTGAAATCATTAGCATGGTAGCCGAAGCTTCAGTTGTAAAGAACATACTCTTTCAAAAAGAGAGCCATGAAGATGGTGATTGGGCATTACGTGTTATTTGTGACGATGCTGCGGTGCTAAATGAATTAGCTGAACATAAAGAGTTAGTAGGTATTAATTTTAAAGGATTCAGGCTAGAAGACTAACATGGTGTATATAAATCACCATGTTATATTAATTACAGGTAATTAATCTCTCACTCAGCAAGAGATAAAGGTTTTCAGTACAAGGCGCATGTTCGAAGTACTATATTCCCTACGGCCGCCATACAAAACTGGCGTTCAACACACTTCGTGCTTTTGTCGGGATAATTCAAGAAGGTGCAACGCAGTAATGGAAACCTTTAGCCTTGCCCTTCGGGAGCTTGTATGTGCTCACTTTGGTTTATAAACCTAAATAAATCGGTTGAACGCACAATTTAGCTTTAATCTATTGAAGTTAAATACAAAACTAAACAACCCTAATTCACCCATCAGGTGAGTGCTGAACATTCATATACTTGCCAAAACCACCGCTAGCTGCGTTATAAATTTTGCAAGTAGTTATTCTACTTGCAAAAGTTACAACGCAGATAGCAGTCATTTTAGCAAGCTTGTGAGCGTAGAGCACTTCACTCATTGGGTGAAAGCCATGATGATAAAATCATCATATTGCTCAAGCAGTTACTCATATACTCAGCGTTCAACTGATGATTTTAGATATAATTACTGTAAATAGGTATTAATTCTGGTTTTATTTAGCGACATATTTTTGATAAATCAGCAGGGCGGTAATTGACTGACTTTAATACCTTTCCTTTGCGAATCGTTTTACCTTCCATTACAATATCTTCAGCACATTTTGCTATTATATATTGGTTTTTGTTGACTCCAGAAAGTTTCACGCCTTGTTCTTGGTAAAAATCAACCGTTTGTTGAAATTCACGCTCATCGTGGCACACCTTACTCATGTTACTTGAATGAATTTCATCCCAGCAGCGAATAAAATCAATTTTTAAGTTATTTGCGACGGCTAAAAACAAATCTAATAAATAGCTAATAGAAGCATTGTCATTAAAATATTTTACTCCCATGTGCACCATTCTTCCCATTAGAACATAAACGGAATCAACGATGGCGTCGGCTTGTTCAATTAACGAGTCAGCTTCAGCAAGCTCAGTTAGTTCCTCGATAATTAAAGACGTATGTAGAGTATCGAGTTGCAAGTTTAAACTTTCAGCGTCTTCAACAGGTAAGTCAAAAGTACTGCGAAATTCATAAATATCACGGTACAAATGTTCATAGATGGTTTGATTAATGTAGGAGAGTTGCATTAGAGGTTCCTTTTGATAATAGTCTTATTTTGAAATGGCCATACTTGCTTTTACGAGCAAAACGAATAAATACGGCTAATAAAATCAAATACAAAAAATGATCCACAGATTATAAGAGGTAATTATTTTATATACAGAAAAAATCTTATTAAAAGTCGAAGGTTTACATAACAATACTGGCAGATACCGTGATTACTTAAAAAGCATATTTACGCTTTCAAAGAGCTCAATAAAAGAAGCAATCGATGTGCGTGAGGAAAAATAAATGGCTACTGCTGCTGAATCTGTAAGCTCGAGTACAATTCTTTATAATCCTGAAACTTGTTTTGATAATATATCAGAAAGTGAAAAAGCGATTTTGGACTCTGCGCTGACAGGCAAAGCCGTGGAGGACATCATTACATTGAGCATTGCTTATAACGGTCATGAATCGAGGGATTTTAGTTATAAAATTACCTTTCTGGAAGGGAAGAGGATAGTGCTCGAAGATAGTAGCGACAGAGAGGTTAACGGGACTTTGGCGGGGAAGCCCAAAGCACTAAGTGATGAGTTTTATGATCGTAAAATTCGCGAATCTCTTGTGACTTATTTTAAAATGCTTGGTACTTCTGATTCGTCTACTTTTAAGCAAGACACTAGTCTTGAGCAAGATATTATTCTTGAAGAAGGCACTAGTCATAAGCAAGACACCACTCTTGAAGAAGACACTAGCTCTACTCTAGAGCAAGCTACTACGCCTGAGCAAAACACTAGTCATAAGCAAGATACCACTCTTGCGGAAGGAGCTAGTCATAAGCAAGACACCACTCTTGAAGAAGACACTACGCTTGAGCAAAACATTAGTCTTGAGGAAGGTGCTAGTCATAAGCAAGATACCACTCTTGCGGAAGGAGCTAGTCATAAGCAAGACACTACTCTTGAAGAAGACACTACGCTTGAGCAAAACACTAGTCTTAAGCAATATACTAGCTCTACTCTAGAGCAAGCAACTACGCCTGAGCAAAACACTAGTCTTGAGGAAGGTGCTAGTCATAAGCAAGAAATTGCTTTTGAGGAAGACGCTAGCCATAAGCAAGACATTACTCTTGTAGAAGACACGAGTCATAAGCAAGACAGTACTCTTGAAGAAGACACGAGTCATAAGCAAAACACTACTCTTGAGGAAGAAACGAGTCATAAGCAAGATACTAGTTCTACTCTAGAGCAAGCCTCTACGCCTGAGCATGACATGACTCTTGAGGAAGGCGCTAGTCTTGAGCAAGACATTATTCTTGAGCAAGACATTATTCTTGAGGAAGGCGCTAGTCATAAGCAAGACATTACTCTTGAAGAAGACACTAGTTCTACTCTAGAGCAAGCCTCTACGGCTGAGCAAGACACTTCTATAGGGAATGGAGACGCTCATCATATCGTTCAAAGTTCACCATTGAACAGCCCTGACCCTGATATGACGGGATTTAAGACTTCTGTTCAAGTGCCGTTTGAAGGTGATGTTAATGGAACATCGGGCATTAAAATTGATGATTCCGTTGATGGTGTACCTACAAAAAGCACTAGTACAGAGCCCAAATTTGACTCAGAAAAAATAACAATGGAGTCTGGCAAAGCGCTTTCAGGTGTAAAAATAACAGATGAAAACAGCGAAGAAACAACTAGTGTTTTTGCTAACTCATTAAAAGTCGATACAGTGTCAATAATCCGAGACGGACAAAGCACCACTCAAAATTATCAAGTGGAGCCAGTGGATGGTGATAATACTGTGCTCAGATACCATGAGGAAAGTATGGATAGTGCGAATCAGCCAGCTACTCAAAGTTTGACAAAACACTTAAACCCAGCCCTTCAGCTTACTTTAGCTGAAGTTGACGCTCCGTTAGCGAGAGATCATTCTAGCTCTCGCGCTAGTTTAAACAGAGACTTAGAAAATTCTATTTCAAGTTACGGAAGTACCCGATCAAAAAAATCTCAGCCTCCACAAGTAGAACGTCCTGACTCTCCAGAGGGAAAGGAACATAGAAGTTTAACTTCATCCTCAACCCCACCCCCACCCCCAGTAAGAAAAAGGGGTGAAAATAGTGACTCCCAAACTGAAGAAATACAGGCATCAGGAAAGTTAGGCAAGCATGAGCCAGAAAAGCCTAAATTTGATTCGAGAAAAATTACTGTTGAATATAGAAAAGGGATGGATGAGGCAAAAATTAAAGATGGTAATACTTTAGAAACTACAAATGCTTTCGCAAAGGAACTTAAGAAAGGGGCGGAGCTGACAGTGGTTGTCATAAAAGATGGCACGACATCAGAACATACTTTTAAAGTTACTAAGGAAGGGGGGCTGATCAAATTAAATAATACAAGCTGGTTCAAGTCAGATAAAAATATTACAAAAACGCTCACGTGTTATTTACAGCGTGCGAGGGAATATTCATCACAAGATGAAGAGGCCGAAGCTAACTGGCAGCCATCTGAGTCCGAACTAGATAGAGTTAGTAAAGGCTCATGGGATGACATAGGTGAATCAGAACTTAATGCTTTATCCGTTCCATCTATGGGAAACTCAAGCAAAGTAGAGGATAGTACTAGCTTAGGTGACTCAACTAGATTGGAAGCTGCCAAAACAGTAACTGAACCACAAACTCACCAAGTTGATCAACAAACTGTTTTAAAATGGAACTTAGGTAATCAGTTCACATTAGTAACTTCTTCTTGTAAAAAGTCACTAAAAACGACTTTTAAAGATATAAAACATGGGGACAACCTATTTATTCGCATAGAAAAAAATGGCAAAACAAAGATGAGGGGCTTTTCTGTTATTACAAAAGGTGCCGATTTAATATTTAGGGAACACTCAGACAGCATTTTTGGTGGCGGGGCTAGTGGTATGGCGAGAGGCATGGAGCGTTTTGTGAAAAAAATCTTAACTGAGTCGAGTTCAGAATCGCTAGAAAATTATGGTTCTCGTAGTCGTCCAATCAACATACCTCCTGAACAGCTAATCGAAGGAGAACAATCTTCGAACAGTACTAGCCCTGCGCTATCAGTAGTAAGTGCTGCTGCTTTCCCCGCACACGGCTCAAGTTAAATCTCAAAGAACAAGTTTCAAATCCACAGAAAGAAGGTGGTGAAAATGCAAATGACACATAATTGTTAAAGATTTCCATCATGTAAAACCAAGCCTGTGAATTATGAATTTCGAACTTTATGTAAAAATTTTTGTGGTTTTTGATCTTTGACAAGTACAAAGAGGAAACAACGAGCGATTCACGATGTTTTAAGCTAAAATTACCCTCCAAGTGTAGCCTTTGAAATGGGTTAATCTTTAAAAACTCTGAAACATAGGGTTATAGCAATTACAGTAATTAAATGCTCAACTCAGAGCTATGTATGTGCTCAAAGTGCAATCGAAATTGATGAAGACATAGTTGTTACCGATAAACAAAATTGTCGTTATTACATTGCTACGTCAAGACAATTTTGAGAAGTATTCTTTATAAACCAAAGTGAGCACATACAAGTTCCCGAAGGGCAAGACTAAAGGGTTCCATTACTACGTTACAAACACTTGAATTATCCCGACAAAAGCACGAAGTGCGTTGAACGCCAGTTTCGTATGGCGGCCGTAGGGAATATGGTACTTCGAGCTTGTGTCTTGCACTGAAACCCTTTAGTTCTTGCTGAGTGAGAGATTAATTACTGTAATTGGTATTATGTATTTGATAAAAATAACAATGAGGACATACTTGTGACTGATAAGCATTATATTACCGCACAACAATTGCTGGAAGACTCTTTTAAAGTAGCGGCACAAGTGTATGAAAGCGGTTTTAGACCACAGTTTATCGTTGGAATTTGGCGAGGTGGTGCCCCAATAGGTATTGCAGTGCAAGAATATTTTGACTTTAAAAAAATAGAAACCGATCACATTGCTGTACGTACCTCTTCGTATTACGGCATTGGTACAGATAAACAAAACAAAGAAATTAAAGTACACGGCTTGCATTATATTATCGAGAACGCCAATGCGGATGATGGACTGCTTATTGTGGATGATGTGTTTGATTCTGGTCGCAGCATTCATGCTTTAATTGAAAAACTTAAACAACAAATGCGTTTAAACTTACCAAAAGATATTCGTATTGCTTGTCCATACTATAAGCCCGAAAATAGGGCGGTTCCGATTACACCTGACTACTATATTCATGAGTCTAAAGAATGGTTAGTATTTCCACATGAAGTTTCAGGCTTAACTGTTGAAGAAATAGCTTCTGGGAAAGGTGACTTAGCTAATATAAGACATTTATTTAAGTAATATTTTTTGAGATTGAAAGGCTAGGTAATTGGTATTACCTAGCCTTAGCTGTGCGTAACGAAATCTATAAAAGCTCAGGCTATGTATCCTTAACTATCCTTTCATCGTCTCTTTTACCAAAATACAACGTTGCTGTACTTGTTTTGTTTCCGCTAAAATGCGTTTCGTTAAATGCGAGAGTTGAGGTTGGCTTTCTAAAGTATGCTCTAGGGCTCGAATGTTCGCCTGATCACAAGATTTAGGTGTAAGCTGTGCAGCAAAACTACGCATATAAACAGAGCCAAGTTTATCGAGCTCAACGAGTTTCATTAAACGTTCTTCAGCGGTCGCGTCACTTAAGAGTTTCTGCTCACTCGGATATAAGTTGTTCATCGCGGTTCTCAGTTTAGAGAACGGCACCGTGTTGGCGTAAATTCTGCTAAGCCATTTCCGTTTAATCTCCGCTTCTGGTCGTACGGCTTCAGCAGCAATGGCTGATTTTTGGCCTGAGTCCGATTGGTCTCGCTGTCGTTCTAGAGTAATTAGCACTTTACTGTTCGGGAAGTCATAGCGGTTGAGTTGGTAAATGATATTCCATCGAGTGTCCTGATCCAGTGGCTGACTAGCAGAAGTGATTCCTGCCAAGTAGCTTTCACCAAAGAGTAGACTGTATAAATGCTTGAGCGCATCAGGGTGACTCGCAAAGTTTATGTAGGTATTAAACCATAATTTTTGTCTTACTGGATCATGTGAGAACTCCATGGTCATACGAATACTTAACTGAGCCATCGCTTTCAATGCCATGTTTGCATACTTCTCGTGTTCAGGAGTCATAGCGGATAAGTAATATCGTGACTGATACAAACTGGAAATAACTTGACGAAGGATAGTGTAGTCTTTTTCTTTCGGAGCATTGACCAGTACCACGCCCAGATACTTATCGAGGCCGAGTTTTCCATCTTGAACACTGTCCCACAAGCTCTGCCATAGCATTGAGCGTAAAAGTGGATCGTGGATCAGAAGAAGATCATTTTTAGCCGTTTCAAAAGATCGTTTATCTAAGTTAACTTTTACATAGCCCAAATCATCAGTGTTTGGATAGATTAAATCGGGGCATTTTTGTCCTATGAGTGAGGGTACAGGCGTGCTCTTACCTTTATAGATTACTGGTTTTTGAGTAAGTTGAAATAGTTCACCTTGCTCTTTTTTAAACAAACTAATTAAAACTTTCTGCTCTCTTAATGTAGGTAAAATCTTGCTGGCTGGAGCTTGTAGTAATTGGAAATGAGAAATTTTGTTACTTTGGCAGCGGTAATCTACAGAAATAGTATTTACGCCAGCTTGATAAAGCCATTGATCAGTCCATTGAGTTAAATCGCGATTGGCCGATAGCGCGAGACTATTAATAAAGTCGGCGAGCTCGGCATTTTGATAGCTGTATTTTGTTAAGTACTGACTAACGCCATTTCTAAATGTCTTTTTGCCAAGCAAGTGTTGCAATTGATAAAGAGTTGCCGCGCCTTTGCTGTATGTGATGGCGTCAATATTATCAAAGGCATTGGCTGTGCTTGAAACAGGCACTTCAATTGGGTGAGTCGTTACCTTGCTGTCTAAGGCATAAGCGCTTTGTTTCGAGCTTGAATAAAAGCTTCGCCATGCATTGGTGAATTCAGTGGCCTCTGCTGTGGCAAGTGTTCCCATGAATGATGCAAAACTTTCATTTAACCATAAACCATTCCACCACTTCATCGTCACAAGATTGCCAAACCATTGATGAGCCATTTCATGCATGATTACGCCAGCTAATCGTTGCTTCTGTGCGGGTGTCATTGTTGATTTATGTAAAAATCGTCCTTCTGCAAAAGTGATGGCTGCTGCGTTTTCCATCGCACCATACAAAAAGTCAGGGACAAGTAACTGATCGTATTTTTTAAACGGATAGGAAATACCAAAGTAATCATCAAAAAAACGTAGGCCTTTGTCGGTATATCTAAACCAATCATTTGGAGTCACTTGTTTGGCTACAGACTGTCTTGCAAGCAAGCGCATTGGATATTTTCCAGAATTGTCTCGCCATACATGATAGGGACCCGCGTGCATCGAGAAATTATACGGACTCAGTTTTGGTGTAGTAGGAAAGTGCCATAATTGATTGTCATCTTGGGTGGAAATACTGTCTTCGCGCATACTGCTGATCACTTGCCAATCTTTCGGTGCTGAGACAGTCAGTTCAAAATTGGCCTTTAGATCCGGTTGATCAAATAGCGCAAACATTTGCTGGGCAGCAGCAGGCTCAAAATGAGAATAAAGATATACTTTAGCATCTACCGGATCGACAAAACGATGAAGACCTTCACCATTAGTGCTGTGTTTACGAGTAAAATCAACTTGAATTCGGTTTTCGCCACGTATCAACAACCGTGAACTAAACAGGATGTATTGGTCGTTATAATTCGGATAAAGCCGCGTACCATTAACTAACACTTGGTGAATTTTTGCTTTATTTAAATCAAGCCGTAACGGCTGATTTCCACCATTAAAGGTAAAGTTTACAACGCTGGTTGCTGAAAATGATTCGCTGCCATCAAGCTCGAAATGCAGTTGATAGCTCACACCTGACACTTGTGTAGATCTTAATTCCGCTTGCTGTTGAGTTAAGTACACATCATGTTGCTGTACTGGTTTTTGTATGTCGAGTGGTTGATGACTGCAAGCTGCCAGCATGAGGTAGCTTATGCCTAGAAGGCTTAATTTAATTACTTGCACCTAACGATCCTTGATTTTAATTTTGAGAGAGTACTGTTATTGCCATTACATTTTTAATCTATCGAATGATAGGCTCAAGTGAAACTTTGTAGTATATTTTTCTCGGCTTTAGTTGATATAAAAAACCAGCGGCACGGCGCTGGTTTTTGAAATATTGTACCAATTACAGTAATTAATCTCTCACTCAGCAAGAGCTAAAGAGCTAAAGGACTTCAGTGCAAGGCACAAGCTCGAAATGCTATGTTCTCTACGGCCGCCATACGAAACTGGCGTTCAACGCACTTCGTGCTTTTGTCGGGATAATTCAAGTGCTTGTAACACAGTAATGGAACCCTTTAGTCTTGCCCTTCGGGAGCTTGTATGTGCTCACTTTGGTTTATAAAGAATACTTCTCAAAATTGTCTTGACGTAGCAATGTAATAACGACAGTTTTGTTTGTCGGTAACAACTATGCCTTCATCAATTTCGATTGCACTTCGAGCACATACATAGCTCTGAGTTGAGCACTTAATTACTGTAATTGGTATTAGGAATTTACAAACCTAAAAATGATTTTGATTTAGTTTTACGAATTTCTTTTTCATCAGACCATTCTATTAGGCCAGTTCTTAAGTCCATTAATCTCATGGTCATTTTATAATAGACATCTTTGGTCCTGTCGCCTTGTTTGACTATACTCGATAAATTGCCGTAGAGCATGTATTGAGCGCCAATCTGCTGACCAAATTTAATGGCCGTTGATGGATCGACTAAGCCAGCATTATTTTGGTAGTCCAGTTGCTTGCGGACAGAGTCTACACGGGTCATATCGATGAAACGGAATTTACCAGAGCGAAGCAAGCGGTTGCTGATAGAATCTGTCACTGATTCAGTATCAATATGTTCTGAGGATTTGTTTTTGATGGTATCAACAAAAATAATTGGACGTTGATTATTGGCGGTCAAGACCAAGACAGGTGGAAATGTCAGCATGCTATCAACCATTTTATCGGTGATGGCTTGTAGATCCGTTGATCCAAAATTGGCATTTACGGTCTCAACTTCTCTTGCGTCGCTGTACTGTACTTTTGATTGACAAGCTGTGAGTCCAAGGACTGCAGTAATCATCAAAATGGTTTTTAAATGTTTCATAGTCAGTTCCATATCTCATTGAGTTAAATCATTATTGAATAAATTCGGGTGTAATTGCCAGTGTTGATCACCCACACAATTGTTTTACGGCCAGCGGCAATTTCAATTGGATGAGGTGAATTGCTGTTTATTTTGAGTGGGTACGAGCCTACGTTTAAATATTTCCGAGCAATTTGTGCTTGGCTTGGCAAGGTTAACCAGCTGCGTCGGTCAGCTTGCTCAGTGATAATATTAAATAATTGAATAGCAATTGATCCAAAATCCAATTGATTCTGTTGTTTTTTTTTCTTATCACTGACTTTGCGAGCTAAATGAGACTTTGCAATAACACGAAGTACTTGTCGGCTTAATGTGGCAGGCAATTGCTCTTTTAATGCATTAATCGCTAAAGCATCAATATTGGTAATAGGTTGAGCTATAAGTGCTGTAGCGTCAACGCCATAAATTTGGGCATTTCGCCATACAGGACTTCGCCCTGAGTAAGTGGCTAACGATGCTGTTTGCCAATTCCCATTAATTCGAAATGGTACCGTAAGATTTTGTTTTTCTGGTGTAAACCCTGTTTCGTAGAGAATGACTAATTCACCTTGATTTCGGGTTGGTAAAATTGGCTCTCCCCAACGTTTTTTAAAGCTAGCAAATTGTGGCATTGATAATTGCTTAGCTAACCGAACTAGAGTTTGCTCAAGATAAGCGTTTCCAGGCCAAATTTGGGCCGCTTTACGATAATCAATAAATGCATCATTCGGTTGGTTAAGGGCTTCGTGCAATAGCCCAGTCATGTAGTAGCTGTAAGCATTCAAAAAAGAGCTGGTGACAGAGCCTGTCGTGGCACTTAATCGTTGAGTCTCAGTATTGATGGTGCCATTTTCAATTGCTTGAACTGACTTTTTTGATTTGGCATATCGGTCTTGCTCGACTTGTTGCAATTCATTGGCTTGCTTCACTTCTACAAGAGCACCTTGAAAATCATCTTGAAATAGGTAGTTTAATGCTTGATATTGATGCAGTAAGATGCGCTCGTAACCTGTACCACGGTATGGGATGGCATTATCATTAAGCAGCAAGCTACTAGTATTCGCACCAACATTTGATGCACTGATAGTGGCTTTATCATCAAAGGCTCGGTAAGCCTTTATCGCTTGTTGGTAGTATTTTTTACTCGCGGCGAAGTCACCACTTATTTGAGCAACACGGCCAGCTTCTTCAGCATACAGCAACCCATCATTACCTTGGATATTACTGGTGAGTTTATTGATTTGAGCTGTTGGTTGCGATGAGCTTAGCGCCTGCTTTTGTTGCCTTAACTGAGATGGATAATCAACAAACAAGCTGTTGGTGGCGCACCCTGTCAATAATATGCACAATAATAAATGTGATATCACTAACTTCATGCCATTTTTCCTGCTTGTGCTTGCTCTGGCATTTGAGCCCGTTCCAACACGGTGATCCCCTGTAAATGATCATTTTCATGTTGAAACACTCGTGCAGGAAATCCGTTTAGGGTTTGTTCTATCATTTGAGCTGATAAGTTTTGATAACGAACGGAAATAGAGGCATAACGGGCAATGGGTAAGCGTTGACCTGATAAAGACAGACATCCCTCTTCATCCCATAACATTTCTTTCGAATGACTGATAATTTGAGGATTAATGACCGTGGTTGGTGTTATTAAAGGCGCGTTGGGATAACGAGGCGTTGGGCGAGAAGCCATAATAAACATGGCCAGTGGTGAAAATACCTGAGGCGCTGCAATTCCCAACCCGTCAGCGGCAATCATAGTTGCCATCATATTCTCATTAAGTGCTACTAGTGTGTGATCAAACTCAGTAATTTTTACTGCTTTTTGGGTCAGAATGTTTTCTCCGACTTGTGCAATGGGTAGGGTTTTAGTTGTCATACACTCTCCTAACGCCTTAGACTCACATTGCTACTAATATTAATAATGTGGTGGCGGGGTTTCTTCTGCTTGTGTGGCCATATTGCTTGGCTCGGTTTCACGCAATTTCTGCACTATAAATTGTAGTTGATGTTGTTGATGAGCCAATAAATCGTTCATACGAATAATTTCTTGGTTGAGTTCTTCTATAGTTAGTTCCTGAAAACTTAATTTAGTTTCAAGATCATCGACTTGTTTTTGTAATGAATTCATTTGAGCACTTTTTGTTTTGCAATACCACATTCTACCTCAGACAGAAAGAATCTTGAATCGTGCAAGCAAATTCGAAGCCGATAGAGTTTGTATTAAATAAAAATACTCGGTCAGGCATGAAAAATTGGCAAATTGAACACAGTTTTAGTCTTAAATGACTGAATTCTGGCTGAACTTATGCTAACTCACTGTCTCTAAAGGCTTGACACTTTCTGGATAGGCCGTTACAACAGTACCTTACAGAATTTGACCCTATTTAATATAATAAACAATTTGCTTTATGCGGTTTGTGAATAATCAAATATGACCATATCGTTTATTTATTATTTTACAATTGCTTAAGTGAGTTGTAAAACCATGCTGAGGAAGCGTTTAAATGAAATCTGTGTATAAATTGTCATTAGTAGCACTTGCCGTGATTGGCTTGTCTGCTTGTAATCAAGAGCAAAAAACAACCACTGAAGGTACTACTGGAACGGAACTAACTACTCCTGCTCAAAAAGAAGCTTACAGTGTGGGTGCCTCTATCGGTAAATACATGGCTGGGCATATTAAAGAGCAAGAAGAGCTAGGGATGCCAGTGGATCGCACGCTTATTGTTGAAGGTTTTTCTGACGGTCTTGGTGAGAACGCTAAAATTCCTGAAGAAGAAATGCAAAAGTTGTTGAAAGAATTAGATCAACGCTTAGCGGAAAAACGCAAAGTGCATTCAGCTGAGATGGCAAAGAAAAACGCTGAAGAAGGTAAAAAATATTTAGCAGAGAATGCTAAAAAAGCAGGTGTAAAAACAACAGCATCTGGCCTTCAATATGAAGTGATTACAGAAGGAAAGGGTGGTAAACCAGCTGCAGAAGACACTGTTGTAGTGCATTATCGCGGTACCTTAATTGATGGCACTGAATTTGATAGCTCTTACAAGCGTAATGAGCCAGCGACTTTTCCATTAAACCGTGTGATCCCAGGATGGACTGAAGGTGTTCAGTTAATGAACGTTGGTTCAAAATTCCGTTTTGTGATCCCATCTAACCTGGCTTACGGTGAAAGAGATACAGGTTCTATCCCTGCTGACTCTACGTTGATTTTCGAAGTTGAGTTAAAGTCAATCGAGAAAGCTAAACAGCCTAAAGCTGAAAAAAAAGCAGCTAAAAAATAAGTTTTCTTAATTCTAGCTTTGCTGTTAAGGGTGTCCTATTGGGATGCCCTTTTTTATTACGTGCAACTTGAAACCGTTTAAAGATAAAATACTTCAAAATAACATCTTTTATCGAGTAGTTAAGATGGATTATGAGTTTAGAAATAACAGCCTAGAAGATAGTGTGGTTGCATTGTTTTCGATGGAACATCAGGCCGTTGGGCGCTGGTTTACTGAAGAAATAGCAAAAGATAAAGATAAGCTATCTACAATATTAAGCGTTATTGAGCATATCTCAAAAGACGGTGTTACCGAGAAAAAAATTATTGGTAAAAGTATAACCCTTGAGCTCAGTTATGAACGAGTGTTGGTCTATGAAAACTGTATTCAATATGACAATGATTATTTGCTTGAAGAAGATATGAATTTATACGACGAAGAGTCAATTGCCAGCTGTGGGCTGGAAGACTTTCGTGATGCCATGTTGAGTTACCAAGAATTCATCTTTTCTCTTTAATATTATTGATATAGATCAAGTCAAACACACATATAAAGTGGTTAAACAATAGACAGAAAGAATGTTTGATCAGGATCATAAGATGTCAAAAAGACTTCAACTACACTGAAGAAGAATTAAAAAGAAAGAGGACTTCCGTAATGGCATTTTGGTTAGATCTTATGTTCGGCAATTGGATTGGGTTATTGTCTATGATTGTCATTTTCTCAACGCTGGGCATTGTTTCTTATATCTTGTGGATGTTTTATGTGAAGTCTGGTGAAACACCAGAGTAACCATTAACTTCATTTGCTGGGTTTTCAGTAACGCTTGAAGTAAACCTACAGCCTGTTATTGCTTTAATTGAGATCTGCCTTCCCTCCAAGATCTCGATTTAAATTTTGATATCAGGCTGTTTTTTATTAATATCCAAATAAAATAACACCTTACCTCTCTATCTTATTCACATGTTATTTAAATGAGCAATAATTAATTAAACTAATTAATTATAAAATGGTTAAATAAAATAATTAATTTGAAAACAAACCGAAATAACATGAGTATTCAAAACCTACCATTACATCATAGCTTTTCTATTGACCTTATAGAATATAGTGATTGGGCTAGTTTAGAAGCGTGCAATTCATCTTCAAAAGAAATATTAGAAATGAGTTTACTTGAGTTCGAGTCATTTCAAAGGAAAACAATACAAGCGTGGAAAAGGTTCAGTGTTCCTGTATATGCTATTAATCGGTTAGTTGAGACCATTATTAATGCAAGTAATGGTGAATCAATCTTAGATCGAATCGAAGCCATTGAGAAGTTAAAAATTTGTATGCTGTCAAAGTATAGAGAGAAAATAACGGCTTATATTGCAAGTTGCCAAGAAGGTGAAATAGCTCATACCAGTAAAATTGAAATTAGGTTTATGATTGGTGATTACTATGTGCTGGTAGAAGATTGCGTTTCGGAATATACGCTAGAACAATTATCAAGCCTCTGTATTAAACTGAGCATAGCAGAAGAAGCTAGGGTAGGTGCGTCTCAGCTTGAAAGAGGGGTTCAGGAGGCCATACGTAATAGCCTCCAAAAAAACTAGCAAAGATGCTTAAGCTGCCTGTTTGCGTTGCTGTACAAGGCTATTAACAAATGCAGGACGAGCTTTAATTAACGTCTGTAATTCTATCTCGTTAGGTTTGCCAGCAGGCAGTCTTAATACACTACGGTTAAGGTAATTTCGAGCTTGCATTGAAATTTTGAAATCAGCGGTAGGGCTTTGAATGGCATAATGACGTTCATTTCCAATACATTCAAGAATATTCGATTTTAAGAGTTCTTTAACCGCAATGTCTTCTTTAGGCAGAGTTAAAATAGAAGTACTTTGTAAGAAAAATTCTCGCAAAACGGCACGTTCAGCAATGTCGAGTACTGATATTTTTGACTCTATTCGTTCTATGACTCGCTTGTTTCCGTAATGATTGATGCCAGTATCCAGTAAATAATCACAAACTCTACTGAAAAAATAAGCACTACCGATGATCAAACCAAACCCGATCAGGTGATTATATTGTTGAAGGGTGGCATCTAAGCCTAACTTACTGATGACTGAGGCCGGTAAAAAAAGCAGTCCACTGCAAAGAATAACTAACCACAACATCGTTCGGAAAACCAGTTGTTGTGATTGAAACTGTTTAATTGAATTGAGTGTTGATGTAACCATTTTGCCATCCAAGCGTCAGATTTATGAATCATCAATATGAGAAGCAATAAATATGCCATATAAGCATTAAACCTAAATAAATCGGTTGGGAGCGTTCATATACGCAGAAAAAATTACTGATAGCAAGGCATGAATAGCAGCAAGTAGTGGTTACCGACATACAAAACTGTCGTTACTTCGTTTCTACTTGCAAAATTTATAACGCAGCTAGCGGTGATTTTGGCAAGTATATGAATGTTCAGCACTCACCTGATGGGTGAATTAGGGTTGTTTAGTTTTGTATTTAACTTCAATAAATTAAAGCTAAATTGTGCGTTCAACCGATTTATTTAGGTTAAACATAAATTACCGTTCAGCGGCTTTTAGTTGTAAGCTTTTTCAATACTCGACTCACAGCGACAAAACCAAAAGTGCCTGTAACCATAGTTACTGCACCAAATCCAGAGGCACAATCCATTCGCATGTTGCCATCAAGGTTAATTTTACTACTGCAAACACTGCCATCAGGTTGAGGATAAACCAGTTGCTCGGTTGAAAAAACCGCGTCGATACTAAAGCGGCGTTGAATGTTCTTACTGAAGTTGTGTTCTCGGCGTAATAGGTTACGTACTTTAGCTAACAATGGATCTTGGTAAGTTTTTGCTAAGTCACTCAATTGAATTTGAGTCGGATCAGTTTGTCCGCCTGCGCCACCAACAGTCACTAAAGGTAACTTGTTGCGCTTACAATGAGCAATTAATGCCGCTTTTTGTTTGACGGCATCTATACAGTCAACCACGTAGTCAATGTCTCCACCGTGTTTCTTACTAATAAATAGCTCTGCGATATTATCTAAGGTGATAAAGTCTTCGATCTTTTTGACTTCACATTCTGGGTTTATAGACAAAATTCGTGCAGCCATCGTTTCTACTTTAGACTGACCAATGCTAGTTGCATCGGCATGAATTTGCCGATTGGTATTGGTGACGCAGATATCATCGAGATCAATCAGCGTGATTTTGCCTATACCTGAACGGGCTAATGACTCAGCCACCCAAGTGCCAACACCACCAATACCAATAACAACAACATGAGACCGATAAAAAGTCATTAGTGCAGTTTGCCCATAAAGACGACCTATTCCACCAAATCTTTGTTTATAAGAGTCAGAAAGTGGTGAAATGTTCGTAGTCATATTTTAAAACGCCTATGTGTTTGTCGATGAATGCTTCTGGCAAGGCATTTTATAATACAGTGCTTATTCTGTCAGTGATTTTTAATAGAAGTATTCTATTTCGATGGTCAGCTCATATTCAGAGGTATGATGTATTCTATTATTCATAACCCTATGAGTGGATGAATATTATGGCCTTTGGCATAACTCCAAATACTGACGCACAGCAATCTATTTATGCTGGTACAAAACAAGACTCTTTTAATACTCGGCTCAGACATAATATTTCTCTCAGTAGTACCGTAGGATTAATCACAGGTGGACTTCCTGGCTTCACCGCTGGGTTGCCTATCGGTTTTGTGGTAACGATTTCCCAGATGGGGAGTCAGAAGTTGATTTCATTTTTTGGAAAAGAGCGCGCCTCACATATTGCTTCAGCCTACATTGGAGATGGTCTTGGAATTGGATTGAATTTTGCCGCTAACTATTTGATCGATCCTGCAACGGCAACAGCTAAATCGTTTACAGCGTCACTTTTAGCATATATAAGTGGCAGAGGTATGCAAAAGGGAACCAAGTTGTGTTTGGCATACTACAAAATCTCCAATGATAGTATTTGGAGAGAATTGGCTGTTATGAGTGCCGGGGTAGCTGGTGCCGCATCTGGAGCTTTGTTTGTATATTTCACAGCAAGTATAATCAATGGCTTAATGCAAAGTGAAACTACAGAAGAAATTGTTGAACGAATGTTCGAGCTTAGGCAGGTGGATAATATAACGAAAGAAGATGTTGAAAAAATGGTTCAATCAGCTGAGAGAATAGCTGAATCAGGAGAATGGGAAGCATTGATTGACGATTCAAATTTTAGTAATGAAACAACAGAGTTGCCACCTAAGCCAACCGATTCCCCAGATGGAAAAAGGTTTTATGGTGCGTTTGCGCTCGCGCCAATTGTTCTTGTTTTGGCATTGTTTTGCATGTGTAATGGTGGGAGTAGATCTCGTTCAGGCTATCAATCGATTTCATGATTGAAGGAATCTCGCTTGATAAGAGGAGATGATAACCATTTGCTATTGTTTTTATTCATTAACCTAAAAACATCAGTTGAACGCTGAGTATACGAGTAACTGTTTGAGCAATAAGATGATTTTATTATCATGTTTTTCACCTAATGAGTGAAATGCTCTACGCTCACAAGCTTGCTAAAATGACTGCTATCTGCGTTGTAACTTTTGCAAATAGAATAACTACTTGCTGCAAGCTACGCCTTACTATCAGCCATTTTTTCTACGCTTGAGAACGCAGTCAACTGATGTTTCTAGGGAGCGCCACGAAGCGCTTTATTCTGTTGCGGGATTTGTCTCAACGTATACGCAGCCAAGCGATTACATGGCCATAAACCAGAGACAGCAACGTTATTATTTATAATAAGTCCATCAGGTTGAAACGTACCTGACGGGATAATTACCAGTTCATCCCGAAATCTGACGGGCATGCATAATGGGTAACCGCTATGACATGAAGCCCTGTGACAAAGGCCTTGAATAAAGGTTGAGATGCAATGTAGGCCGCAGCATCAAGCGAATTCAGTTAAGCGTCGTAAATCAAAAAATGAAGATGGGGAGTCTTTCCTAGTTGACGAACCCTGACACAAACAGAGAAGCAACTGGTAAATGCATCTGTTTGATCTTCCGGCGTAATATGAAGTGGCATGTATTGAAGGAAATAAAGTGAACGTGGGAGAGCCTGAGTGTTGGAAGGTAGTGACTTCCACTATCCGAATATAAGGTAAACCGAAATTTCAGATAGGGCGCTCAGGCAGTCGGATGAGCCCATAGTACCGTTAACCGTGAAGACAACATAACTTCACATCAGGGAAGGGACTCAGTGTTACACCCGTTTTTAACGTAACTTTTGAGGTGAAATTGCCATATGGCTAACACTCCAGTAAATATCAGAATATTACAGCGAAAACTTTACTTACGCTCAAAGCTTAACTCGGAGCTACGATTTTACAGCTTGTACGATAAACTCAGTCGCCTAGATATACTCGAAGAAGCCTATCGACGATGCAAAGACAATAAAGGCGGAGCAGGAATTGATGGCATCACATTCAGTTATCTAGAGCAGCAAAAGAAAGTCGTTGCGCTGTTAAAAGAAATTCAAACTCAATTACAACAGAAAAACTATCGACCTAGCCCAGTCAAACGAGTAGAAATACTCAAAGACAACGGCAAAACGCGGAAACTTGGGATCCCGATAATCAGTGACAGAATTGTGCAAATGGCGATGACAATAGTGATGCAACCCGTCTACGAACCTCATTTACATGAACACAGTTATGGTTATCGTCCATGTCGAAGCGCCCAGCAAGCGGTAAAAGTCATTGAAATGAGCCTAAAACAAGGCTGTCAGCACGTACTTGATGCTGACTTGAGCGCCTATTTCGATACCATCCCGCACGCTAAGTTGATGGCAAAAGTAGAAAGGCGAATAAGCGACAGCAGCTTTCTGAGTTTGCTGAAAAGCTTTATCAAAGCGCCCATCAGCGTAGAGACGGTCAACAGAAAATGGCGAATAGAAGCAAGCCGATGTGGCACTCCGCAAGGCGGAGTTATCTCTCC
Source organism: Parashewanella spongiae (assembly GCF_004358345.1). Taxonomy (NCBI): domain Bacteria; kingdom Pseudomonadati; phylum Pseudomonadota; class Gammaproteobacteria; order Alteromonadales; family Shewanellaceae; genus Parashewanella; species Parashewanella spongiae. Next base: position 578,155 of record NZ_CP037952.1, read on the forward strand.
ACTACTGGCTAACATCTATCTCAACGATTTCTGTTTGAAAATACACGAAAAAACACCGTGTAAAATCGTTACCTATGCAGATGATTTTGTTGTACTTCATAAGCAAACCTACACACAAGAGCAACTGGACTGGATAACACAGCAATTAAGTGATGAAGGTCTGAAGCTAAATCAAAGTAAAACCCACTGTGTGGATATGGGAAAGCTGATGAATAAGTTTGATTTCCTCGGTTTTAACTTTCAACGGATCACAGGTATCATCAAAGGCACCAGTTACATTAAGATACAGGCGTCTAAGAAGAGCCAAACAAAGCTGAAAAATAAAATCAGAGACATAGTGAAACACCGAACCTCAAATACACTTGGCGTACTGATAAATAAGGTTAATCAAGTTCTGAGGGGATGGAAACACTATTTTGGTGGGATAGGTTATCCCAGAGGTGTATTTTTCAGAATAAATGGATTTGTAGTAAACCGGTTCTATCGCTGGCATCGTCGCTTAAGTCAACGTCGAAGCAAGTATCTATCACGAGGTGCTTACGAAAAATTACGCCAAGCTGGTCTTGAGTATTTACCCACGACAAGATGATAAGCAAAGTGAAGGGGCTGAGAGAAGTGTAACAACAGAGCCGTGTGAGGGAAAACCTCATGCACGGAATCGAAGAGGGGCTGCTGGATAAGCGATAGCGAAGCCAGTAGCCTACTCTACATTAAGGGATCTAGCGATTTAGAAAGTACTAACTTTTGTCATACCAGTGAAGGCTGGTATCCAGTGACTTTTATAGCAAAAAGCAAAGGCACTAGGCTACCGACATACAAAACTGTCGTTACTTCGTTTCCAGTCTGCGCTGGAGTGACAAGAACTCATCAGTATACTTTCTTCCGCAACTTTCCTAAGCACTCGAATTGTACTGCATTGCACTTCCTCGACTGATAAATAACCGACAAAAAAAGGGAGCCTAAGCTCCCTTATATTAAGCTGTAGCGATCAAATTTTTAGTTTTGACCTACGTTTGCAATATTACCGCTACCGGTTTGAGTCACAGTAATTGTGTTGTTATTACCAACAGATATACCGTTTACGTCGTTATCAGAGCCTACTTGAGTAACAGAAAGCATGTTTTCGTTACCTATTATTTGGAACTCTGTACTGATATCTTCAAGTCCTTGAATTGAGTTGCCATCACCGGTCTGTGAAAGTGAAGTTTCATTAAAGTCGCCAAAAATCAACACTTCAATTAAGTTGAGCTCACCACTTTGCTCGGCAACGACATCTGCATTGTTATTGCCTTCAACTGCGATAAATACTTCGTTTGTATATCCGTCTTGTTCAACGTCAATAGTATTGTCATTACCTACAGCAAGTACCCAACCTGAATTTAATTCTGAGTCATTACCAGTTTGGTTGATTTCGACATCATTGTCGTCACCAATAATAACGGCTCTAGCATCATTTAAGTCGCCGTTAGAGCCAATAGACAAATCATTATCAGTACCTTCAACAATCATACGTGCGTAGTTAGAGTCACCTTCTTGATCGAGATCTAGGTCGTTTTCATCGCCTGTAACTCTCATATCCATGGTGTTGAAATCACCTTGTTGCTCAAGATCAATACTATTGTCGTCACCTGTAATCTCAGCAACTAAGGTTCCGCCATTTACAGAGTCACCGATGATATTCTCTTCACCATCCTGAGTGATTTCTATGTCGTTACTGTCGCCTTGTGCAAAGCCTAGCCAAGCTTGGTTAGAGTTACCTTCCTGATCGATTTCAACTTCGTTTGATTCACCCGTTAATGAGTATACAAAGCCTATGTTGTCATCACCAGTTTGTCTAAAGTCGAAAGTGTTATTGTTACCAATAACTCCTCTAACTGCACCAGTGTTACGGTTACCCGTTTGCACAACAGTGATATCATTATTGTCACCAACATTGGGTGTGATATCGATTGAAATAAGACCAGCTACGTTATCATTACCTACTTGGCTGAGGTCACCATCATTATTATTGCCCTCAACGCGGAAAGTAGCAAAATTGGTATCACCAGTTTGCGACATTATTGAGTTATTGTTATCGCCAAGCAATTCGTTTACGGTTTCATTAAGGTCACCGAGTTGTGTTACGTTAAACGAGTTAAAACTACCCACAACGTCTGCATCTGAATTTGAAAAGAAACCATCTTGTAATACATCGCCGGTATTATCACTACCTGCAAGATCAATGTTGCTGATATGCCAAAGGTTGAGCTGTGTGACAGCGAGTGTGTTCGATTCACCCGTTGATACCATATATGATTCAGCCCATTCTCCATCTTGAATTACGGTGGCGGTTTGGTCGTCACCTGTTTGATTGATGTGGCTAGTGTGTATGTCACCAAATTGGTAAGAGGTAGCTTCTTGACCTTGTATGTCGACTAGTGCTTGTGCTTCGGCACTAGAGCCATTGTTTTGAATAATTACGATTTCATTTCCATCGCCAGCAAAAGCAGAAGCACTCATTGCTGCTGAAATAGCTAAAGCGATTATAGATTTCCGTGTGTTGACAAACATATAGCATTCTCCCTAATTAATATTGTTCAATACTGAGCACTGCGTTTTCAGCGACTTGATTGATAATGAACCCTGAATTTCCAAACTGTTGAATTTGAATAAGGTTATCCTGTCCAACTTGAATGATTGAGCCGTGGTTGTTATCACCAAGTTGAGACAATTCGACTTCGTTGCCATTCCCTATTTGCATAAGCTCTGAAAAATTGTTATCTCCAGATTGCTCTAATTCCATTTTGTTTTGGCTACCAATTTGCAATAAATGTGCGTTGTTATGAGAGCCGGATTGAAGCAATGAAATGAGATTTTCACGATTAGCACTGAACAATAAGCTTTCCAGTGGTAAAGAAATGGCTATATCTTGAGCCTCACTGAATGTGTCTTCAGCTTTCACTGCATTCGGTGTAGTCATAAACAATGCTGTAATGAGTGACAATGGCAAAAGCTTTCGCACAACATACTCCTTTGTTAATAAGAAATTCTTTATGCGCCAACTACTACATTCAATGTGGTTTTTGAATATTTGCTTACTTTATGTAAATAAGCAGATGAGCTGACAAGTTTCCCGCAGAGTTAAAACTACAGGGGTGAGAAATTGCTTCAATCGGATAAAAGTCTACTTTTTCAAAAAAACTGTAATTGGAGAGAAATTATTTATCGGTAAATAAAGGATTGTTATTTAACAAATTATTAACAATTGGTTGAGAGTTGGATGACGTTTTCTCAGTCGTAGAATCTAGTTCTAAAGTATTAAAAAATCTTGAGCGGCTTCTCAATCTGCTTTTTCTATGACAACAATTGTGCCGCACAAAACGCACGTGAAAATAGCTGAAATTATGCGCTGATAATACAGCGGTATTTAACTAACAAATTGTTTGTTATGGCTATTTTGCAGCGTGGATTAAACATTTATGGACAAAAGGGAACCAGGAAATGTTAAAAAGATTATCTCCAATGGCATTAGCCATCGCTGGGGCAATTACAGCTTCAGTGATGCCTGCACAAGCAGCAACCAAACACGAGTACGCCAAAGACTCGATCTTGGTTGTCTATAAAAAAGACGCTAACCAAAAGCAAAAAGATTACGCACGTCGTTCGATTCGGGGTCTGATGGATGATAAAAACTCAGATGGTATTGACGATAAATTTGCTCGTTTGATGGACGGTCGTTTAGCCAAACTGACTTTAGGTAAAGGCATGGATGTAATGGCGGCCATTAAGCGTATCAGTAGAAACCCAGCGGTAGAATACGCTGAGCCAAACTATCTGGTTAAAGCAATTGGAACCCCTGATGATCCAAACTTTTCTCAATTATGGGGAATGCATAATACTGGACAAAATGGCGGTACGAATGACGCAGATATTGATGCTGTAGAAGCGTGGGATATTACTACCGGTGATTCTAACATTGTTATTGGTGTTATTGACACTGGTGTTGATTATAACCACGAGGATTTACAAGGAAATATTTGGACAAACCCGGGAGAAATTGCTGGGAACGGCATCGATGATGACGGTAACGGCGTTATTGATGATATTCATGGCTATAGTGCTGTAAATGATAACGGCGACCCAATGGATCAGAATGGTCATGGAACGCATGTTTCAGGAACAATTGGTGCTCAAGGTAATGATGGTGTTGGTGTCGTTGGTGTTAACTGGGATGTCACTATTGTTGGTTGTCAGTTTCTTGATGCTGGTGGAAGTGGCTCAACCGCAGGAGCGATTGCTTGTATTGATTACATGACAAACTTAAAAGTAAATCATGGTGTTAATATTAAGGCTACCAACAACTCATGGGGCGGTGGCAGTTTCAGCCAAGCATTGAAAGACTCAATCGATGCTGCTGGCGATGCAGGTATTCTTTTTGCTGCAGCGGCTGGTAATAGCGCAGTAGATAACGATGCCAATCCAAGCTACCCTTCAAGTTATGACTCTGAAGCTATTATCGCCGTTGCCAGTACCACTCGTAACGATGAAATGTCGAGTTTTTCACAATGGGGATTAACCAGTGTTGATATTGGTGCTCCAGGTTCAGACATTTTATCAACGACCCCAAATAATGGCTATTCATCCTTTTCTGGTACATCAATGGCAACGCCTCATGTGGCAGGAGCTGCGGCTCTAGTTTGGTCAATCAATCCAGACTTAACGCCGGTAGAGATGAAAGCACTGCTCATGAATACAGGTGATTCGATTGCAGCGTTAGATGGTCTTGTTGCTTCTGGAAAACGCTTAAACGTCAATAATGCGTTGGCAGAAGCGGATCCTGAGCCAGGATATCGTCTCACTGTTGATACCGAGTCACAAACAATTTCAGCGGGTGATTCTGCGAGCTATGCGTTTAGTGTAGACAGTGTAGCAGGATGGACTGGTGATGTTGATGTCAGTGTATCGGTTTCTCCTGCACTAGAGGGCGTTTCACTGTCTAGCATGACTGTTGCTGCGGGCAGTGGCTTTACTGTTGATGTAGTGACAACCGAAGAAACATTGTGGGGCAGTTACACAATCACTGTAGACGGTGTTAACGGTGATATGGCGAAGTCGAAGTCGGTATCGCTTGATATTCTTCCAGCGGGTTTAATTGATCTTGATTACAGCAATACAACACCAGTTGATATTCCTGATAATGATGATAATGGTATAACAAGCACGATTGAAGTGGCTGATGAATTACAAGTCTTTGGTGTGAATGCCAATGTTGATATTAGCCACACATGGATTGGAGACTTAACGGTTACTTTAACGTCACCTTCAGGTACAGTTACAACATTGCATGACAGAGAAGGCGGTTCAGCTGACGATATCGTTAAGAGCTACAGCCTTGACACTTTCAATGGTGAAATGGCGAATGGTACTTGGACATTGTTCATTAGCGATAGTTTTGGTGCTGATATCGGTACACTTAATAGCTGGGGGATGACTATTTCTGGCACAGGTGAGGCGGCTCCAGCTGCGCCTATAGCAGAATTTAGCTATGATGCAGAAGGCTTGATGGTTGATTTCACTAATATGAGTTCAGATGTGAATGATGATATATCATCATACAGCTGGTCATTCGGTGATGATAATTCATCTTCAGATATTAGCCCGTCTCATACTTATGCTGAAGCTGGTACTTATACCGTTTCATTGATGGTCATGGATGAGGCTGGAAACGAGTCAAGCACGTCAATGGACATTGAAGTATTTGCTCACAGTATTGATGCGGGTATCAAGCGTACTCGTGTGTCACGTCGCGGAACAGCAACGGTTGATTTAGTCTGGAGTGGTGCAGCAAGCGATAATGTTGCCATTTACCGTAACGGTGAAATGATTAAGACAACTCGTAACGATGGTCGTCATCGCGATCGTTTCAGAGACGCTTCTGGTGCTTATGAGTATAAAATCTGTGAAGCAGATTCAAGCTTATGTTCAGATCCGTTCACAGTGAGTTTCTAAACTAAACCCATTGTGTTATTAAAAAAGCCAGTCATTTGACTGGCTTTTTTATAGCGAGTTTATTAAATATTATCCTAAATAAATCAGTTGAACGCACAATTTAACTTTAATTTATTGAAGTTAAATACAAAATTAAGCAACCCTAATTCACCCATCAGGTGAATGCTGAACATTCATATACTTGCCAAAGTAACCGCTAGCTGCGTTATAAATTTTGCAAGTAGAAACGAAGTAACGACAGTTTTGTATGTCGGTAACCACTACTTGCTGCTATTCATGCCTTGCTATCAGTAATTTTTTCTGCGTATATGGACGCTCCCAACTGATTTATTTAGGGTTAAGTTTTATGTCCAGTAAGCTTTTGATTTTAAAGCTTTAGTGCGAGTGTGTTCCATAGCAGTGATCAAGGTTGATTGCTTGTCCTCTAACCAGTCATAAGTGGACAAATTTAGGTCGTGTGCATACTTTTTAAGTATTTGGTATCCGTCAAGTAAGGCAATACCTCTGGCTAGGTCAAGCCAAGGTGCTCTGAACTTATCTCTTGGTTTCTGGGCGTATAATTCACCGTATGATAGTCCAACTAAAATAGCCTCTTCTAATAGCGGTGATAATTGCTGATACTCCTCAACGCTCATTTTGGTGTTAGCTGGCATGTGTTGTATGATTTTAGACCAAGTCTGATTTTGCATGTTTGCAGCAAGCAAAGGCAGAGCGAGCATATTATTGTTGCTGTGACTGTCGAAGAGAGTTGCGAGAGTGATCAATTGTATCTGACCATATATCGGTAGCGCCAACAGAGCATTAAGCTCGGTAGCAAAATTAATGTCGTCGAGCTTTTTATCTACAAATTCGATTAATGTTCCATGCTCAACGAAATGGGTAAATTCATATTGATGTTGCTTTACATCCAATAAAGCTCTCGCTAAATCGATAAACGCTAATTGCTTTTCAAGTTGAGAAAATGTCTTACTTAATACTGAGGTTAATGGTTGTATTTGACTTAATGATAATTTTATTAAGCGAATACAAGACCGTAATCTAAACCATAGTTGAGCACACGCTTGACGATCATTAATACAATCTTTAATCATGGCTTCAAGTAATTGCCAGCGCTCTAATCCAGTTTCAAGGAAATTGATAATGGCTTGTTGGCTTGAGCATGATTGAGATATTGGAATAAAGCTTAATGGTGATAAATGGGTGACAGGCGACTTACCTGCTAACTGATAACCTCTTTTTGCTTTACTGGATTTCCCCAAACGTACAGGGATAGTTCTCGCAATCTGAGTGGCTAATGCCACAAGTACACCAGAGTCACCTGAAAGCAATTCAAGCTCCAACTCACAAATGGGCTCGGTACGCGATACGCCACTTAACTCAGAGGTGATATCTCCTATGTCTAAAGCAGCTTCAATTTGACTACCTTGAAAATCGATTATCCAAGTTTGGCGATTAAAATTCGTTTCAAATATGCACACTAATTGTGATTGAGTGTGACTCATCACACAATCACTTGGCCAAATATTTTCAGAAAAAAGTTGCAATACAGGAATTTCCGTTTCTATTTCAACATTATATTCAGGACGTGTGTGAAGCCCACCAACTACAGTACCGGCGGTTTTGATGGTTTGCTCGCTAAAGTTCTCAGCTCGTCTGATCCTCAGCCCCATATCCCAACGCCTAAGCTGCAGATCAGGAGTATCGAAATACTGGTTGGCTAACCACTTGGGCTTTATTGTCTGGCACTGTTCGAGTGTTTGGAAAAACAGCTCAATATTTGTAGTTTGTTCAGTGGTGATAAGTAACTTAAGTTCTATTTCAGATCCCATCAAATTCTGCTCGCGGCGTAATTAAACTTTCATCAAAGTGTCATTTTTTATACACAATGTAACAATGCTGTCATATTCGTTCTGCAAAATTGTTTTTGCGGTCGTAAAATAAACCGCTACAATCGAAAATGATAGCTTGAAGAGAACTACTGATGTTTTTTGAACACAATATGTGCAAAATAACCGTATTAAAAAACACTATTGTGAAAACACAGTTTTAATATGCGAATGCTTAGGTTAACATTCGCCCGCTTTTTCCAATAACGATGGAATAACCTAAATAGGTACACGGCAATGCCAGTAAACTCTATTTTAGGCGTGTTTGCAAAATCGCCAATTAAGCCTCTACAAGAGCACATTGACACAGTACATGCTTGCGCATCACTACTTGTCCCATTTTTCCAAGCCACCAGTAAAGGTGACTGGGGTGAAGCCTTAAAGCTTCGTAAAAAAATCAGTATGACAGAGCGAGAAGCTGACGTACTGAAGCGTGATATCCGCCTGAATCTACCGGGTGGATTATTTATGCCTGTTGAACGTACTGACTTGCTTGAGTTGTTGACTCAACAAGACAAAATCGCCAACAAAGCAAAAGATATTTCTGGCCGGGTGATCGGTCGGAACATGACCATTCCAACAGAAATTGAAGAGCTTTTCTTTGCTTATATCGCTCGCTGCCTCGATGCAGTTGGTATGGCAAAAGAAGCAATCAATGAACTTGATGATCTTTTAGAAACCGGCTTTCGTGGACGCGAAGTCGCTTTAGTAGAAAAAATGATCCTCAAGCTGGATAACATCGAAGAAGACACGGACGATATACAAATTCAGTTAAGACGCCAAGTGTTTGCACTTGAGTCTGAGTTGAATGCGGTTGATGTGATGTTCCTTTACAAAATTATTGAATGGGTAGGCGACTTGGCTGATTTAGCTGAACGAGTCGGTTCCCGTTTAGAGCTGATGTTGGCTCGTGTCTAAATTAAACAGTTTTCAAGGTTATAGAAATGGTTGATGTACTGATCACCAATGGCCCGTGGCTTATTGCTTTTGCGGCTATCTTTGGATTTATCATGGCGTGGGGCATTGGTGCTAATGATGTTGCTAACGCAATGGGCACCTCTGTGGGCTCCAATGCCATTACCATTAAGCAAGCGATCATCATCGCGATGATTTTTGAATTTGCCGGTGCCTATTTGGCAGGCGGAGAGGTGACGAGCACAATACGAAAGGGCATTATCGATTCAGCCTATTTCGTGGACACTCCTGAGTTACTTGTCTACGGAATGATTGCTTCATTATTGGCTGCCGGTATATGGCTAGTTGTCGCTTCTGCACTAGGTTGGCCTGTTTCAACCACACATTCGATTGTAGGCGCTATTGTTGGTTTCGCTGCTGTCGGTGTGAGTACGGATGCCGTAGAATGGGGCAAGGTTGGTGGAATTGTTGGTTCATGGATAATTACTCCAGCCATTTCTGGTTTCCTCGCATTTATGCTTTTCCAAAGTGTTCAAAAGCTTATTTTTAATACTGAAAACCCGCTTGCCAATGCAAAGCGGTACGTGCCGATGTACATGGCACTAGCCGGCTTTGTTATGTCGTTAGTAACCATTAAAAAAGGCCTTAAGCATTTAGGTATTGATTTCAATAATGTTGAAACTTATACCTTAGCAATCGCGATAGCTGCATTGGTTGGTATCGTCGGTAAAATTGCCATTTCTCGTCTTAACCTGAATGAAAGTGCGGATCGTGATACCCATTTCGGTAATGTTGAAAAAGTCTTTGCGATACTTATGGTTTGTACGGCTTGTGCGATGGCGTTTGCCCATGGTTCAAATGATGTAGCGAATGCTATTGGCCCATTAGCCGCCGTCGTTTCTGTTGTTCAAAGTGGCGGTGAAATCGCTAAGAAAGCGGAGTTAGTTTGGTGGATATTACCACTCGGTGCGGTTGGTATTGTGCTTGGTTTGGCGATATTTGGTAAACGTGTAATGCAAACTATTGGTAAAAACATTACTCACTTAACACCGAGCCGTGGTTTTGCCGCTGAGCTGGCCGCTGCATCTACGGTAGTGATTGCATCAGGTACAGGTTTGCCTATTTCAACTACACAAACATTGGTTGGTGCCGTGTTAGGTGTTGGTATGGCACGTGGTATTGCCGCGATTAACCTGAGTGTAGTCAGAAATATTGTGGTTTCGTGGGTAGTAACTTTGCCTGCTGGAGCGGCATTGTCAATTATGTTCTTCTTTATGATCAAAGGCATATTTGGCTAATCCACTGCCAAAAACAATGTAAGTCACATTAAAGAGGGAAGCTATTAAGCTTCCCTCTTGCATTAATGGCTTTAAATCCATAGCATTATAGTTAAATTATTTCGTAGAGAGTCTTCACGTGTTTAGATTGCTTACATTGGTTATTGCTCTAATTATCCCTTTTTCGCTTACTGCTGAAGAGCAACAGCGTTATGTATCCGATAGCGTCTACGTATACATGCACAAGGGTCCAGGTTCCCAATATAAAATTCTCGGCAGTGTTTCTGCGGGAGAGCTTATCACTTTATTACCAGAAGCCTCTGACGGATATTCTAAGATCATAGATAAAAAAGGGCGTGAAGGTTGGATTAGGACGAATTTCGTCAGCAATAAATTAAGCTTAAAGTTGACTGTACCTAAACTTGAACAGCAAATTACAGAGCTTAAGCAGTTGCTTGAACAGGCAAGCAATGAAGTTACATTGCTTCGTGGTGATTTAGATAAAGCAAAACAGCAATTATCAGTAGAGCAAAATGCGAGAGTTGATTCGGATAAAAAGCGGACTGAAGCACAAGCTCAACTTAACGATCTAAAAGATGATTCCCGATATCAGTTTTGGCGTGAGGGTGGGATCATTGCAGGGATTGGCTTAATACTCGGACTGCTGATCGCTTATTTGCCACGCCCGAGCCGTCGTAGTCGCACTAAGTGGTAAAAAAGTCAGTAGAGCGGTGATATTCTCTATATCATCGCTCTTTTAATTACTTTTTAGATAAAAATCAATTCTCGCATACCTATATAGCTTAAGGGGTTGCGGTCATTTCGAACATTTAGATCAAACAAATTTCAAATTCCAATTCACAACAGTGTTCTAAGTCACATTTTGGCGGTATAATCCGCCCAATATTAATATTGTATACAAAAACGGTTGATTTAATCCTCCGATAATAATAGCGCAGCACGCCCATTCAGGGCCTTAATGGAAGCACCACTATGTTCAAAGCGAGTGAAGTACTGGCAGGTTATTACGACAACGCCAATCTTTGTGAACTGTTCACAGCCATTAGTAATAATTATGTTGTGAATGAAGAGCAGTATCTTTCTGAGTTAATTAAGCTTATTCCTTCATCTGATGACGAAATTAATCGTGTGACCCAACGAGCACACGATTTAGTTGCCAAAGTCCGTCAGTATGAGAAAAAAGGTTTAATGGTTGGTATTGATGCTTTTTTGCAACAATACAGTTTGGATACTCAAGAAGGCATTATTTTAATGTGCCTTGCAGAGGCGCTATTACGCATACCTGATTCGGCAACGGCTGATGCACTTATCGGTGATAAGCTTTCGGGTGCAAAATGGGATGAGCACATTAGGCAAAGTGATTCTTTGCTGGTGAATGCTTCTACTTGGGGGCTTATGCTTACAGGTAAAATTGTCAAACTCGACAAAAATGTAGACGGTAAGCCCAGTAACTTAATTGGAAGATTAGTGAATCGCCTTGGTGAACCAGTGATCCGTCAATCTATGCTTGCTGCCATGAAAATCATGGGCAAACAGTTTGTTTTAGGTCGTACGATTCAAGAAGGCTTAAAAAACAGCGAAGATAAACGTAAGTTGGGCTACACCCACAGTTACGATATGCTGGGTGAAGCTGCGTTGACTGAAACAGATGCGAAAAAATATTTCAACGAGTATTCTGAGGCCATTCAAGCACTTGGTGCACAACGCTACTTAGAGTCAGAAGCCCCTCGACCTACCGTATCGATCAAATTGACCGCTTTACACCCTCGCTATGAGGTGGCTAATACGGAGCGCACACTTACCGAGTTATACGATAGAGTGATTGAGCTGATCCAGCTAGCTCGAAGTGTCAATATTGGTATTACGATTGATGCAGAAGAAATGGATCGCTTAGAGCTGTCATTACAATTATTCCAAAAGTTGTATCAGTCAGAAGCCGCAAAAGGTTGGGGATTACTTGGCTTAGTGGTTCAAGCTTACTCAAAACGAGCATTACCAGTACTAGTATGGCTCACCAAGCTTTCTAAAGATCAAGGCGATGAAATTCCGTTGCGCCTTGTTAAAGGTGCCTATTGGGATAGTGAACTCAAATGGGCACAAGAAAACGGAGAAGCCGGCTACCCACTCTATACCCGTAAATCGGGCAGTGATTTATCCTATCTCGCCTGTGCTCGTTACTTGTTATCTGATAAAACTCGTGGTGCAATATATCCGCAGTTTGCGACACATAACGCACAAACCGTTGCCGCTATTTGTGACATAGCTGGAGATCGTAATTACGAATTTCAACGCCTACATGGTATGGGTGAAGAGCTGTACGACACTATGCTTGCAGAGGCTGGTGTTAATACAGTTCGTATATATGCGCCTATTGGTGCTCATAAAGACTTATTGCCGTATTTGGTACGTCGTCTACTTGAAAACGGTGCCAATACCTCATTTGTGCATAAGTTAGTGGATCCTAAAACGCCCATTGAATCGCTTGTTGTGCATCCATTGAGGAACATACAACGCTTCAAAAGCTTAGCGAATAATAAAATTGTACAGCCAGCTGATATTTTCGGCGCAGAGCGTAAAAATTCTAAGGGATTAAATATGAACATTGCTTCTGAATCACAACCATTTTTTGCCGCACTGGATAACTATAAAAATACTCAATGGCAGGCAGGACCCATCATTAATGGTGAAGTGGTTACAGGCGATGCTTTAGATGTTGTCAGTCCGTTCGATACCACAAAAGTTGTAGGCACAGTTGTTCATGCAGATAGCGCGGCCATAGAGCAAGCAATGGCGTCGGCTCAAAACGCATTCAGTACTTGGTCGGGCACGCCTGTCGAAACCAGAGCCACAGCCCTTCAAAAGCTCGCTGACTTATTGGAAGAAAACCGAGAAGAGTTGATTGCACTTTGTACCCGCGAAGCGGGCAAAAGCATTCAAGACGGCATTGACGAAGTCCGCGAAGCCGTCGATTTCTGTCGCTATTACGCTGTTCATGCGAAAAGGCTGATGGCAAAGCCAGAATTGATGCCAGGACCTACCGGTGAGCTGAATGAGCTATTTCTTCAAGGTCGTGGTGTCTTTGTTTGTATTAGTCCGTGGAACTTCCCGCTAGCGATTTTCCTTGGACAAGTTTCAGCAGCATTAGCGGCTGGTAATACCGTTGTGGCAAAACCCGCAGAGCAAACGTGTTTAGTGGGCTTTCGTGCCGTTCAACTTGCACATCAAGCGGGTATTCCTGCTGATGCACTGCAATTTCTACCGGGTACAGGAGCAACAGTTGGCGCAGCTATCACAGGCGATGAACGCATTGGTGGTGTATGTTTTACGGGTTCTACCGTTACCGCAAAAGTTATTCACCGCACATTAGCGAATCGCGAAGGTGCGATTATTCCTTTAATCGCCGAAACCGGTGGTCAGAATGCAATGGTGGTCGACTCAACATCACAACCAGAGCAAGTGGTTAACGATGTTGTGGCAGGCTCATTCACTAGTGCAGGTCAACGTTGTTCGGCACTGCGTGTGCTTTATGTGCAAAAAGATATTGCTGAAAGAGTGATTGATTTGATGAAAGGCGCAATGGATGAATTGTCTATTGGCACACCAGAGCTGATTAAAACGGATGTGGGTCCAGTCATTGATGCCACAGCGAAAGCTAATTTGGATGCGCATATCAGCCATATTCAGCAAGTAGGTAAGTTGATTAAAACCGTTGAGTTATCATCAAATACTGAAAACGGTCACTTTGTAGCACCAACTGCGGTTGAAATTGATTCTATCAAAGTCCTTGAGAAAGAGCATTTTGGCCCAATACTGCATGTGATCCGTTATGACGCTAAAGATCTTAACAAGGTTATTGAAGAGATAAACAGCACAGGTTTTGGTCTGACACTGGGCATACATAGCCGTAACGAAGGTCACGCCCTAGAGCTGGCAAAACGAATTGATGCGGGTAATATTTACATCAATCGTAATCAAATTGGTGCGGTGGTAGGTGTTCAGCCATTTGGTGGACATGGCCTGTCTGGTACAGGGCCTAAAGCGGGTGGACCAAACTACTTGATGAGTTTTATCACTGAAAAAACTCGCACTAACAACATCACATCTATCGGCGGTAACGCTACGTTATTGTCGTTAGGTGATAGCGAAGATTAAGCCGTAAGTTCCACTGTGAATGTTGTAAAAAAAGCTAGGGTCTGTTGATCTTTCGTGATTGTTTTTGCAGCGATAAATTGGTTATTTTATGCAAGGCAGAGTTTGTGAGGTTTGGTTATTATCGACATACAAAACTGTCGTTACTTCGTTTCCAAATAAGAAAACGATAACGCAGCACCTTTGATTTAGAAAGAGCGACCAATTTACGCTCTCTCTTTTTTCGATGCTTTTGAGTATTCACTGTTCTGTGTTGTGACCAGCTCACTTAGATGGCTAAGCATCACTGCTCACGCTTTGAACAGATAAATGCTCAAATAGCACAAAATTTAATCCTTAAAGATCAACAGACCCTAACCTTTTTGGTTAGCTTTTTTGTTAGTGGGATATAAAAACTGTATTGGAATTAGCAAGGTTTTGGGCAAACACCACAAGATTCATAAGTCTTATACCAATTACAGTAATTAATTTCCCACTCAGCAAGAGCTAAAGGGTTTCAGTACAAGGCGCAAGTTTGAAGTACTATATACCCTAACGGCCGCCATACAAAGCTGGCGTTCAACGCACTTCATGCTTTTGTCGGGATAATTCAAAAACTTGTAACATAGTAATGGAATTCTTTAGCCTTGTCCTTCGGGAGCTTGTATGTGTCCAAATTACTACGCAAAACTGTCTCAACGTAGAATAACTATGTCTTCATCAATTTAACTTGTACTTTGAACCTAGAAACATCAGTTGACTGCGTTCTTAAGCGTAGAAAAAATGGCTGATAGTAAGGCGTAGCTTGCAGCAAGTAGTTATTCTACTTGCAAAAGTTACAACGCAGATAGCAGTCATTTTAGCAAGCTTGTGAGCGTAGAGCACTTCACTCATTGGGTGAAAGCCATGATGATAAAATCATCATATTGCTCAAGCAGTTACTCGTATACTCAGCGTTCAACTGATGTTTTTAGGTTGAACACATACATAGCTCTGAGCTGGGAGTTTAATTACTGTAATTGGTATTACCTAAAACCTCACATCATGCCCGAATGCCATAGCCGAGCATCCAGTGTCTTTTTTTGCAGTTAAATATATACATTAACGGCACAAAATTTCATGTTTTAATTGAAGTTTCTGCCAAACTTAAAAGCCTGTACTCGTAACTGTTTAACGATGTAATGAGATAGAAAATCAACATTTCTACCTAGGGTTCGGACAAAACCAATTTACGCTCAATTTCATTATTTTTTTAAGTCTGAGGTACAACGATGAGCTACGAAACGGCTCCTCCGTGCAGTGGATCATTTTCTGTTATACATTTATAGAATGCCTTAAAGCTGAATAATTTTGTATTTATCTATTCAGTGCGTTATTTCTTGCTTGTTAATTCACTCACTTATTGAGTAATGTGATGGCGACAGTGCGCACTTCTGCTGAGCAACAATCAATATATATATTCATGCTCAAAAGTCTCCAAGAATACCCTAGCGAAGCCGTATCCTATCTGAACTTTGAGGTTTCATGGTTTGATGATAATGAAGAGTTACAACAGGGTTATCAAAGATTAAGCAAAGTCGATAGACAAAAGCTGTATGATTTTTTCAACAATAAATCATCGTCGACTCGCTCTGACTCTCGCACACGAGAGGCTCATTATCGTAAGAAGCCAAGTAATGCTCGCCAACGTTTTTCAACTGAACCCTTCTCCAATACTCCCAAATCGAGCACTCGATATACTAAGCAAATACAGCAACCACCCTCCTCTGTTTCCTTTTTTACTCAGACCAGTGAGCTTATTCACTCCTGGAAACTTAAACAGAAAACCAAAAATCAACTGGGTATTGAGTTAAATGCATTAATTTTTGGTTGCACTAAACTTTCACAGCTTATTGAAATCATTCGCACCCTAAAAAACGACAAAATAGTCATGGAAGCATCATGGGACATAAGGTCAATACATAAACTGTTACACAAAGCCGCCGAGTTTTCTGGCAGCCATTCATCTAATTTTGACGGCATTTTTAGTGACATAATACGATTTAAATCGTCCTATGAAGCGAAAACATGCACACTATTACTGAAGTTAATTAAGTTAAATTTAAATTTTTCAGATGGCAAAAGGTTGGTGCTAGGCAATGCAGCTGAAACCAGCATAATGCAACAATGGGGCATCATGCCTGATGTTGCCGTTTACAATGCCTTTATCACGGTATGCGCTAAAACGGGTCAGTTTGATAGTGCTTGGCAACTGGTGTGTGGTGATAAGCCTGTGATGGCACCTTATTTGCCATTAAAAGCCAATCATATCACCTGCGTTAATTTGCTAACGGCCTGCGCTGAAATGAAGCGTTATGCAGAAGCCAAATCATTAGTGTTGGGCGATGGATATACAGCTACAGACAGCTTAATGCAACGGTGGGGCATCAAGCCTAATGTTGCCATTTACAGCGCCTTTATCACGGTATGCGCTAAAACGGGCCAGTTTGATAGTGCTTGGCAACTGGTGTGTGGTGATAAGCTCGTGATGGCACCTCATTTGCCATTAAAAGCCAATCAAATCACCTGCATGAATTTGCTGTCTGCCTGCGCTGAAATGGATCGTTATGCAGAAGCCAAATCATTGGTATTGGGTGATACAACTACAGTTACAGCCAGCTTAATGCAGCAGTGGCGCATCAAGCCTAACGTTGCCATTTACAATGCTTTTATCAGGGTATGCGCTAAAACAAGCCAGTTTGATAGTGCTTGGCAACTGGTGTGTGGTGACAAGCCTGTGATGACGCCTTATTTGCCATTAAAAGCCGATAAAATCACCTGCCTGAATTTGCTGACGGCCTGCGCTGAAGCGGGGCGTTATGCCGAAGCCAAATCATTGGTGTTGGGCGATGGCAATACAACTACAGCCAGCTTAATGCAACAATGGGGCATCAAGCCAGATGTTGCCATTTACAATGCTTTTATCACGGTATGCGCAAAAACCGGCCAGTTTGATAGTGCTTGGCAACTGGTGTGTGGTGATAAGCCCGTGATGGCACCTCATTTGCTATTAAAAGCCAATCAAATCACCTGCATGAATTTGCTGACTGCCTGCGCTGAAGCGAGGCGTTATGCCAAAGCCAAATCATTGGTGTTGGGCGATGGCGATACAACTACAGCTAGCTTAATGCAACAATGGGGCATCAAGCCTGATGTTGCCATTTACAATGCTTTTATCACGGTATGCGCAAAAACCGGCCAGTTTGATAGTGCTTGGCAACTGGTGTGTGGTGATAAGTCCTTGATGGCACCTCATTTGCTATTAAAAGCCAATCAAATCACCTGCACGAATTTGCTGACGGCCTGCGCAGAAACGGGGCGTTATGCCGAAGCCAAATCATTGGTGTTGGGCGATGGCAATACAGCTACAATCAGCTTTATGCAGCAGTGGGGCATAAAGCCTGATGTTGCCATTTACAATGCCTTTATCACGGTATGCGCTAAAACTGACCAATTTAATAGTGCTTGGCAACTGGTGTGTGGTGATAAGTCCTTGATGGCACCTCATTTGTCATTAAAGGCCAATAAAATCACCTGCATTAATTTGCTAACTGCCTGCGCTGAATTGGAGCGTTATGCCGAAGCCAAATCATTGGTGTTGGGCGATGGCGATACAGACAGCTTAATGCAACAATGGGGCATTAAGCCTGATGTAGGCATTTACAGCGCCTTTATCACGGTATGCGCTAGAACTGACCAGTTCGATAGTGCTTGGCAACTGACTTGTGGTGGCAAGCCTGTGATGGCACCTCATTTGCCATTAAAAGCCAATCAAATCACCTGCACGAATTTGCTAACAGCCTGCGCTGAAACGGGGCGTTATGCCGAAGCCAAATCATTGGTGTTGGGCGATGGCAATACAGTCAGCTTAATGCAACGGTGGGGCATCAAGCCTAATGTTCCTATTTACTGTGCCTTTATCATGGTATGCGCTAAAACGAGCCAGTTTGATAGTGCTTGGCAACTGGTGTGTGGTGATAAGCCCGTGATGGCACCTCATCTACCACTAAAGGCAGATTCAATCACTTGCATAAACTTGCTGAGAGCCTGCGCTGAAACGGGGCGTTATGCCGAAGCAAAATCATTGGTGTTGGGCGATGGCGATAAAACTACAGCCAGCTTAATGCAGCAGTGGGACATTAAGCCTGATGCTGCCGTTTACAGTGCCTTTATCACGGTATGCGCTAAAACTGGCCAGTTTGATAGTGCTTGGCAACTGGTGTGTGGTGATAAGCCCGTGATGGCACCTCATTTGCCATTAAAAGCCGATAAAATCACCTGCATAAATTTGTTGACGGCCTGCGCTGAAGTGGGACGTTATGCCGAAGCCAAATCATTGGTGTTGGGAGATGGCAATACAACTACAACCAGCTTAATGCAACAATGGGGCATTAAGCCTAATGTTGCCATTTACAATGCTTTTATCACGGTATGCGCTAAAACGGGTCAGTTTGATAGTGCTTGGCAACTGGTGTGTGGTGATAAGCCCGTGATGGCACCTCATTTGTCATTAAAGGCCTGTCAAATCACCTGCATGAATTTACTGACGGCCTGCGCTGAAGCGGGGCGTTATGCCGAAGCCAAATCATTGGTGTTGGGCGATGGCGATACAGATACAACCAGCTTAATGAAACAATGGGGCATCAAGCCTGATGTTGCCATTTACAATGCCTTTATTAAAGTATGTATTAAGGCTAAGGAATTTGACGCTGAAATATGGTATTTAGAAAAAATTATGAACGAATGTAACATGAGTACTCCTTCACAAATACATGCTCAACTTGCGCCGCTGGAAAAAGATAATTTCGCAAGCATGATTGATAAAGGGATAACACAAGGAATATATAAAAAAAATGTTGGCTTAATGAATCATTGTATAGATTTGCATATGGATAAAATCTTCGAAGGACATTCAGACGATGGTACACATATTCGAGGTGTTCCATTAGCTTTCGCAAAACTATTATTTTGTTACCACAAACAAAACAATGAACCCAAGATAACATCGATCATAACTGGATATCATGGCAATAATACGTTAAAAAATGGAATGATAAGTTTTCTCAAAGATGAATTTGAACTTGAGTTTATCGAGGATAGATTCAACTCAGGAAGAATAGTATTGAGCGAGTCTACCCATTAACTTGATACTAGCGAACACACTTTTTAGTATGATCGCATCATAAAAAGAACATCATAGAACAACGACAATATTATAATGTTAAACTTAAAAACATCAGTTGAACGCTGAGTATATGAGTAACTGTTTGAGCAATACGATGATTTTATTATCATGGATTGCACCCAATGAGTGAAGTGCTCTACGCTCACAAGCTTGCTAAAATGGCTGCAATCTGCGTTGCAACTTTTGCAAGTAGAATAACTATTTGCTGCAAGCTACGCCTTACTATCAGCCATTTTTTCTACGCTTGAAAAAGCAGTCAACTGATGTTTCTAGGTTAAATGCATTTTTGTTCTAAATGGTTTTAGGGCAAGTTTGAGTTAACTGCCTCAAATGAAACTGAGTCTATTTAATTGAAATTTTATAGAAATTTCTTAAAATCGTGATGCTCCGGGGCCGTAACCAAAGTGACGTTTAAAGGCTTTTGCAAACGCAGCGTCGCTTTGGTAGCCGACTTCTAGTGCCACTTGAAATACAGAATCGCCACTCTTTAAACGCTTTTGCGCCGAAGACAATCTTAGTCTGGTGAGATACTCAAGAGGAGAGAGACCAAGATATGATTTAAAGTGCTGAGCAAAACTGGCTCTTGAATAACCACCAATCTCAGCTAAATTTTGCACTGACCAATTGAATCCTAAATCATTTTGAATTGCTGTCAGCACCTTATACATTTTAGGATCTTGTATGGCTTTAAAAAAACCGACTTTCTCAGGTTCATCAGCCAGCGAGCGGAGTACCGACATAAAAAACACTTCACTCATTCTTGATAGCATCACGTTGCTACTAAGCGCTCCAAGTTCAACTTCAGCGACTAATGCATGGATCAAGAAACGATTTAAATTATGATCGCTGTTTTGTTTAAGAATTATGCAAGCTGGGAGTTGCTGCAGGAGTGGGTGGGTTTTATCCTCTGAAAAATCAAAGTAGCCGCATACTAAGCCCGTACTTTGTGGAAATGATTGATCCATGGCATAGCTGATAAACGGAGCATCTGGATTTGCTGTTGAACTATTAGAGATAAGGTGCTGGCTGTCATGGGGAAAAATCACCATGTCACCTGCGTTTAATTCGACACCTTGATGTTCTTGTGTATGGAGATACGCATTGCCACTGCTAATAAAGTGAAAACTGGCGTGACCTGAGCCTGACGTATCGGTTGACCACGTATTGCACATTTTTGCTCGATGAAAAATCGTCGCATTGAGATGAAAACTGCTTAAAATTTGATTCAGCAACTGCATGTGAATTCCTTTTAGAGATCTAGCGATTTAGAAAGTACCAATCTTTGTCATACCAGCGAAGGCTGGTATCCAGTGACTTTTATAGAAAAAAGCAAAGGCACTAGACTACCGACATACAAAACTGTCGTTACTTCGTTTCCAGCCTGCGCTGGAGTGACGAGAAATCATCGGTATACTTTCTTCCGCAACTTTCCTTAGACGATTGGACATAAGTCTCAGACTCGGGAGCATACCGCACCTTTACGGGTTTGCCTATGATATATCCAAGGTTACAAAACATTTAAAAACTTTATTAAATAGAAGGAATTCATACATGTTAAAATCATTCACTAAATTAGTTAGCATTGCCGTTTTGAGCATTAGTACATTATTTGCAGGTTTTAGCACTGCGGCTACACCTCAAAAGAACGAAGACGGCGTGACTGTTATCCATTTGGATCAGCATGGCGGTCACTTTAGTGCAAAAGATACTTTGGCTGGTTTGAAAGAAGGTAAATACCAATTCGTCATAACCAATAAAGCGGACAAGTTAGTTGGCTTCCAACTACAAAACTTCACGACCCATGAACAGCTTGATATGTTTCCTCTAGAAGTTGGACAAACTAAAAAGACTGACGTGATTACTGTTACTAAAGCGGGTGTTCGTTTTCGTTGTCCAATCAACCCAACACCTTGGTATGATTTAGACGTAATCAACTAATTAATATCGTAATTAGAAGAAACTTCACTTCCATCAATAGTATCAATAGTATCAATAATGAAGCTAAAAGCCTTCCACTTAAACAAGTGGAAGGCTTTTTGATTGGAAAATGTAATCTGAGTAAAGCTGTTACTTAGGGAATAAAAGCAAAAGCATCACCAAAGAGGTGTGCTTCATTGACTTTCATGGTACGCAATAGTTCACGGGCTGCCGCAGCCATATCGAATCGACCAGCGATATAAATATCGTAAGCGGAGACATCGGTGAAATCATGTTTTACTTGTTCTAATAAATTTGCGGTTTTACCTGCCCAATTATCATCAGAATCTTCGATTACAGGAATAAAGGTTAACCAAGGGTGTTGTTCATGCCAACATTCAGCTTGTGCTTGATAGTACATTGCGTCTTGATTACGGCAACCCCAATATAAAATGGTTTCGGTATTACTTTGCTGCTCGATTTGGTGCTCTACTATGCTCTTTATATATGAAAATCCTGTACCGCCAGCAATTAATAATCGTGGGCGAGTGCTGTCATGACGCAAATGTGCGGTGCCAGCAGGGATTTCGACATCAATAGTATGAGCATCTGCTAGGCATTGTTTTAGCCTTTCTACAACTTGCATTGGATAGCTTTCGGCGACAGCGGCTCCAATGTGGAGCTCAATGTTTCTTGCATGAGGGGCGCTTGCGATTGAAAATGGACGCTTATCGTTCTCGTCCATGATCACAGATAAATATTGACCAGCTTTAAAATCAACAGGCTCAGATGGCGCCAAGATGACTTGATAAACGGCGTCGTTAAATGGGGTAATGCTTTTGACATAACAAGATAGGGTTTTCATCTCGCTTCCATGTGCTCCTAATTATTGTTCTTAGAACGGTTTTAATAATGGTGATTCATTGAATTGCAGAGCAAGCTAACGGAAAATGCCCATTAGCCTTTATTAGATTTAATCGAGATCTAATTTGTCCCACATATCATCAACTTTTTGTTTAACGTCTTCAGACATGACAATGGGAGTGCCCCATTCGCGAGTTGTTTCACCTTCCCACTTATTGGTTGCATCCATTCCCATTTTAGAACCTAATCCCGCCACAGGTGAGGCGAAATCAAGATAGTCAATCGGGGTGTTATCAACCATAGTTGTGTCACGGCTTGGATCCATACGAGTTGTGATCGCCCAAATGACATCATTCCAATCACGGCAATTGACATCTTCATCGACGATGATGATGAATTTGGTATACATGAATTGACGTAAAAACGACCAAGCCCCCATCATAATTCGTTTGGCGTGACCAGGATATTGCTTACGGATAGATATCACGGCCATTCGGTAGGAACATCCTTCAGGCGGCAAATAAAAATCAACAATTTCAGGGTACTGCTTACGTAAAATGGGGACAAAAACTTCGTTGAGTGCCACCCCTAACATCGCAGGCTCATCAGGTGGACGGCCAGTATAAGTGCTGTGATAAATGGCATCTTTGCGATGTGTGATATGAGTGACAGTAAATACAGGGAAGAACTCAGTCTCATTATAATAACCAGTGTGATCGCCATAAGGGCCTTCTTCCGCGACTTCTTCTGGATCAATATAACCTTCAAGAATTATCTCACTGGTAGCAGGCACTTCAAGATCACAGCTTAATGCTTTACAGACTTCTGTTCGTGCGCCTCGCAGTAAACCTGCAAAGGCATATTCACTCATTGAATCAGGAACAGGTGTTACCGCTCCAAGTATCGTAGCCGGATCGCTACCAAGTGCAACGACTACAGGGTATTTTTCACCGGGGTGTTTCTCTTTAAAATCTTTAAAGTCGAGCGCGCCACCGCGATGATCTAGCCAGCGCATGATAAGCTTATTTTTATTGAGCAATTGTTGACGATAAATGCCTAAATTCTGACGTTTTTGGCGTGGACCTTTAGTGATTGTTAGGCCCCATGTAACCAGTGGGGCGGCATCACCCGGCCAACAATGCTGAATCGGCAGTTTGGTTAAATCAACCTCATCATCTTTAATAATGACTTGTTGGCAAGGCGCGGAATTGATTGTTTTTGTCGGCATTTTTAACGCCTGAGAAAATTTTGGTAATTTACTGATGGCATCTTTAAACCCTGCTGGTGGCTCAGGTTCTTTTAAAAATGCTAATAACTCTCCGACTTCGCGTAATTCGAGCGGATCATTTTTGCCAAGTGCCATGGCAACCCGTTTTGGGGTACCAAAAAGATTGGCTAGAACCGGCATCGAGTGGCCAATCGGATTTTCAAAAAGTAAAGCAGGACCTTGAGCACGTAAAACGCGATCTGCGATTTCAGTCATTTCTAGATTAGGATCAACGGCATGGTTGATACGCTTTAGCTCACCATTGGCTTCGAGGTGCTCAATAAACTGGCGTAAATCCTTAAAACTCATATGCGGGAACTCTTAACGAAGAATTTAAATATGGCGGCAACTATAGCAGTTTTATGCTTGAGTCGTCACAGTAATTGGGAGGTGAATGTGTAATAGCTTCAATTCGTTGGTCAGTGGTTTAACCTAGAAACATCAGTTGACTGCGTTCTCAAGTGTAGAAAAAATGGCTGATATTAAGGCGTAGCTTGCAGCAAGTAGTTATTCTACTTGCAAAAGTTACAACGCAGATAGCAGCCATTTTAGCAAGCTTGTGAGCGTAGAGCATTTCACTCATTGGGTGAAAAACATGATAATAAAATCATCGTATTGCTCAAACAGTTACTCATATACTCAGCGTTCAACTGATGTTTTTAGGTTTAAGATTTGAGCTACCAGTTGATGATGTCATAAAGGTTGTGAGTGAGAGAATGAGCCACAGGATCTTGAACAAATAATTCCACTTGTTGCTGATATTTATTTTGCACATGCTGGCGAATCCACTTTTTAACATCGGCTCTAGAAGCTCTGTGATCGTATAATTTGGTATTTTCCTCCGCATTTGTATAGCAAATTCCTTGTCCAATAATAGCCGCCCCTGTAGCGTGCATCATGGTCAATAATAATGCATACTGATCTGCAGTCAGTAAATCCTTATCACTCCCTTTTATGGCAAGATGACATAGTTCATTGGTGATGTAATTTCTGCAGCCTAGATGTATTGCTCTGTCACCTAAAGTGGGTGTAACTAGGCTTGATAAGTCAAACAGTTTGACTTGTTCGCCAACATGTTTGATGGCCATGTTTCTTGGTTGAATATCTCTTAAAAATATTTGATTTGCGTGTATGCTTTTTATGTCATTGCATAGTGCTTTGAACTGAGTGACTTTAATTTTCCTGAAATGCGAAATGTAATCGTTATAGACTTCTTTTCCGGCGTTGGCTGTGAGCATTGTACGTCTGCGGATGATTACGCCAGGAACTAAGGACGGATAGGGTTTTACAATGCGTGCAACGGCCCTGTTGTGGATAATTTGTTCATTGGTGAAATCCTCGTGTATAGAGCGCAAGCTCAACTCAATAAAATCTTCACTTTTATTGGCAATGAACATGTTTCCACCGAGCCTTGATTCATAAGAACTGTCTACTTCGGCCCAGCCATTTTCAGATTCAACACTTTTATCTGTTATCCAATGTTTTTTAGCTCCAACAGGTGTAAAGGGGTTATTTTTGTGAGTGTCGCAGTACCAAGTGATTTCATTGTCTGTACGATCGATGCAGAGAAACGAACAAAATACTCCGTGTAACTGAGGCTCAGCACATTCGCTTATACTGTGCTTTTCTGATTCGGGGATAAGGGCGTCTTGAGGCGTTTTACACTCTGGTCCTGAAGGTGGTTCTGACGAGTTAGTTTGCTGAAAAGAGGCCGACTCCTCAGTAAGTTTTTGTAATGCTAATAAGATACTTGATGAATAATCCTCTTCAAAAGACTTGAAAAAGTTGACCGCTTTAAGCCTGAGCCAATGCATGCCTTCAGTATTATTAAATACTTCAACTTGGACAGGTACATTAAGTATTAATGTCGAATGACTTGGTTCGTTACTGCAAGTGACCATGTATTGACGATTACCTTTAAGATCAAATATGCAACAATTTGAGTCGTATTTGTCGCTTTTGATGCATTGAGGATATTGTTTGATGTATTTAATCAAACTTGCCGTGTTCTGGTCAGTTAATGCAGTCATTTCTCAGTTATTTATTAGAGTCCTAGTCTTTGATAAGTATATGTTTATCGGTATGTGAACACTATCGACGTGAATAATAATTAATCTGTTTACTTTATGCGAGGATCTATTTCAGGCTAATAAAAAGGTAAAATAAGTTCAATTTCGTTATGGCTTTTATTGGAATTCATTGTTTTTATTTGAATTGTTTCATTGGTGTTAAGCCTTGTGGATCAGAATTTAGTTCTCTAAATTGGATCATTTATTCTCTTGGCGATAGAATTAAATCATCAGTGATGAACTGAGAAAAGAGGTGCTCTATGTATACTCAAATGATTTCAAACCAATGCCATCAACAATCTTGGTGGCGTGCGACCCAACAAACATTATTGTCACTTTCATTTTGTGTCTTGTTACTGCTTTGCGTTCCTCAAAGTGTTGCGTCACAAAATAATAGATCACAAGAACCACATGGCAGCAGTTTTGTGGTGGATCATGCCAATTTGACTCAGCATAGAAAATACTCGAATCACTTTGATAGAAGATCTCACCAACACAGAAATAAACACAGTCATAGGCCTCATGATGGTTTTAGGAATCGTTACAATCATTGGGCACCTCATGACTGGTGGCAAGGGAAATTCTGGAAAAATAATTTTTGGCATAATCATTATCGCCATCATTACCGTCAACGTCATCACCATTCAAGATTAAACGACTTTACTAATACCTTATTAACCGTACCTCTAGTGCTAGGGGCTGAGCAACTATGGCAAGAGCAACGGGATGACAACGCTCAGTATCAAGATCAGCAAATGGAACCTCAAGTAACACAAGTGACGACCAGCATGAGTTATGCGAAAGGCGTTAGGCGTTTGCCGAATAACGCAAGGGTGGTTCAAGTTGATGGGAAAACACGCTATCAATGGCAAGGTAAAACTTACCGCTTTGATTGGCAGCAGCAAGTTTATTTACCGATTAACGAAACCGCCCAAGCAAAGTAATTGGTATTATTTGCGGTCAAACTTGAGTGATATTTCACCTAAATCACCATATTGCAGGGTGATATTGCGATCGAACGGCACTCTTATTATACCAGCATAAGAGCCTGTGATTACATGTTGTCCTGCTTTAATAGCAATACCACGTTGTGAGAGAAAGTTTATTAGCCAATATAAACCAACACGAGGATGCTGATTGGGGTGTGTAACTATTTTATCCAGTAAAATTTCAGTTTGTGTGTCCTGCTCTGCGGTTACTGTCAACTGAAAACGACCCATCTGCTCGAGAGTAACTTGAGGATTGATTTCAACGCCAAGATAAACCCCTTGATTCAATAATCCATCAGCCAGTGCTTCGAAAAAAGTTGCTTCAGAAGGGGAGTGATATCGGCTTTGCATCAACTCCAACGCGAGTCGGGTATCGCCTATAGCCGCTTCAATTTCAGTATCTGAATAAGGTGTTTTACGAGCAGGAAGATCATGAGCGAAGGTAGAGACAATTTCTGGCTCTATCAATGCCATGTTGTCTGAGGAGGCATAAAGTGGACAATGCTGAGTAAGATCATGCATGTTATCAGCAAATAAAGGCGCCAGCATTGTGGTCGTTGCTGTTGGTAATACGCATTTCCAACCCGAAATATGGGTGTTGGCTAACTCGCAGTATTTTTTACTGACATCTTGTTGTAATTGTAAAGCGGCTTCAAAATCTTGTGGTTTTGTGATCTCAGAGAGAATATCACCGGGTGTACCAAGTAAACGTCTTGTGGCTAACTCTAGCGCGATTGATTGGTTCATTAGAATGACTTTGTTCAGTAAAAACAATGTTGCTTTTGTACGGCATTGCCTGCAAAACTGCAAGCCAATCTAATTCATTCGAACTCAGATAAACTCATATTAATCGGCTTCTGGTGCCTCACACGGCGTAATGCCGACCACATTAAAAGCATGAACAACATCGTCGCTATTCATTTCCATATCTTTTGCTGCTTTTGATACCCCGCAGGCAGCATCCCAGAAATTGCTGTCAATATTCCAATACAATTGGTTAGCTAAAGCAAAAGTTTGAAAAGCGGATTTAATCGTCCAACCTTTGCTCGTCGCTAAGGTATAAAAGGCTTTATTGAAGATGCCACTGGCGAAGTGAGAATTGGTGCCTGAACGATACTGATGCACATTATCAATCGAATACCCGTCTTTACGAGGTTCGTCTAAATATCGTGCCGCTGGCATTCTTTTCATTATTTCACCACCAATGGAAAAGTCAGCTTGGTTGTCGCGATAAAATTTTGCTGCAACGCCTGCCATATCGGAAAATGACTCGTTGATGGCACCTGCTTGGCCTTTGCTCTTGAGGTTAGAATTGAACTGCGTGAAACCGTGGCTGATTTCGTGGGCTGAAATCCCTATGCCAACAAGGGGGTAGAATAGCCGCTGCCCATCACCAAAGAGCATTTGATGGCCGTTCCACAAGGCATTGTCGTAAGCGGTTTTGTAATGTACTGCCATGATAAGTTGACCTTCAATGGGGGCTTGCTTTATCCATGACTGATACATATCGTAAATAATATTGCCATTGAACAGTGCATCATTAGCCGTTCCGAAGCCGCCATTGATGGTCGCTTCTTGATATTCTGGGCAAGGGTATGTAATGGCATCAAGCTTGTCAGGAATAATGGCTTGATGCGTTAAGTTAACGGTTTTTACGTGTGAGTTTTCTAAAGAGCAGCTAGCACCTGACACAGTAATATTGAGGTTAGGCCTGTCAACGCCATATTGATATTGGCCAGTTTTGATATTACCCCCCATTCCAGTTCCAACCTTTTCATAGAGTATGCCTTCCCATTGATCGAGTATTTCGCCACTGTGCGCGTCGACAAGTGTCATGGGGCGGCTCATTGCAGGTTTATACACTAAATATGAGGTAAGGTAAGTGAGATGGGGTTGCTTTTCTTCATCAAGATAAACCCACAGTTTGGTTTCAGGATAATAAATTTTCTGATTGGCCGAACTTTGAATTGGTGATTTATTCTCTAAATCTGCAAGCTGAGTTCTGGAAAGTTGTAGTGCTTTCTGTGCGCTGATGGTTGGCTGAGAAAAACCTTCATTTTGGACTAATTGAGACACTACATTACCACTCATTGCTTGAAGCTTGTTCGTGGTTGCTACATTACTGGTGACGCTATAGCCATAAACTGGTACATTTTGATAATACTGCTGAAGACGATATTTCTTTTTGCCATTCGGTAGGGTAATGGTTTTGTTGATCCTAAAATCAGTCTCATCATCAAGCTGAAATTGAACTGGACTATTTAACCCATCACTGGCAGCTTGAGCGTCTGCACCTAAACGAACAATCTGTGCCGCGTTTAATGACGAGATAAAGTTGCTCGCTGCTAACAAGATAAACAAATTTACCGACTTTGAAAATAGCATCAAGCAACTCCTTCAATCGTTAAGTTTTTCTCATGAAAACGCTACATACATAAACGGGCATGTAGCGCTACATTGAGGTTGTAATATTCGTGGATCTTTATGTGCCATTAGTGTGTAGCATATGACTAATGGCTACACGGTGCTTTGATGTCAACAGCTGCAAAGGCTGCTAGTACATCTTCTACGTTCCTGCTCAAATCTATTGCGGCATTCAGGACACCACAAGCACCATCTTTAAAGCTACTATTTGCATTCCAGTAGAGCTGATTAGCGGTCGCAAAGGTTTCAAAAGCACTTTGGGTGTCCCAGCCCTCAGTATTTGCCAGAGTATAAAAAGCCTTGTTGTAAACCCCAGAACTATGATGCACATTTAGGCTTGAGTTGTAGTCGTCAGCGCTGCTAATTGATTGACCATCTTTAGTTGGGTCGTCCATGTAGCGTAATGCTTGCCCAAGTCTTGCTTCATCTTTTACGATGTCAGCACCTACCATAAAATCATTGCTGCCACGCATATAGAACTTGGCGGCTTCACCGGCCATGTCAGAAAAGGCTTCATTCATGCCGCCAGATTGACCTTTGTAAATCAAGCCTGAGTTTTGTTCGGTAAATCCATGACTAACTTCGTGTGCTGTAACGTCTAACGCCACGAGAGGGTAGAAAAGAGCGTTACCATCGCCGAAAGTCATATTTTTGCCGTTCCACATTGCATTTTCAAAACCCCACCAATAATGCACGCGCATAACCAGTTTGATATCTAGTGGGGCGGCATCAAACCAATCGTTGTACATATCAAATATGACCCCACCAAAGAATTGCGCATCGTTAACGGGGCCGTAAGCACCTTTCTTGGTTTTTTCTTCATGGCGTGGGCAATCAAAGACTGCTGGTTTATTGAACCAACTATTCCAAAACTTCCAGTGAGATAAGTCAACCGTCATCACATGTTCATTATTCATGTAACAAGTGCTGCCTTTTTGAGTGACATTGATATTGGGATAATCCACACCATATTCATACTTGCCGGTTTTCTCATTTCCCCCTGAGCCAGTACCGATTTTATCTGTAGTTAATCCATCCCACTGGCTAAGTACTATGCCTGAGTGTGCATCCACCACGGTAAAGGGGCGACTTGGCTGTGAGCCGTTAACAAAATAGTTCGTGATGTATACGAGATGTTCAACGTTATTTTCGTCGAGATAAACCCACAGCTTGGTTTCTTTGTTTTCGATATTATCTTCATCAATTGCACTAGACAGCACTGAGATGGGCATAGAAATCGCCATGGCTTGCTCTGGGGTAATGCTCGGTGTCACAAAGCTTTTGTCTTGAGGTAAGTTGGTTACCGCATTGCCACGGGTTTGGGTATATTGGCCTAAATGATCTTTAGCAGCACTCACCGTAAAACCAAAAACAGGTACGTCTTGATAATACTGTTGCAGACGATATTTTGTTTTGCCATTGATCAGTTTGACTTTTTTACTGACTTTAAATTGAGTGCCATGATCAAGTTGTCCCTGCTGACTGAATCCCTGAATGTTAATGGAAGTTTGAGGAAGTGTGTCGAGTTGAATAATATCAGCCGCGAAAACGGAACCTGATAAAGAAGTACTGATAAGCGTAGCAAGTAGCGACCAATGTTTATTGAGTGTCATATTTATATTCCCGTGCTTTTAATTTATTAAAATTTTTCAGATGAACCGATCGGTATGAATCGTCATTTGAAAATGCACACTGACTGTATGATGACTTCACCCGTTCAACTTATAAATGAATGTAATTAAAGATCGTAACAGCT
This sequence comes from Parashewanella spongiae, assembly GCF_004358345.1. Taxonomy (NCBI): domain Bacteria; kingdom Pseudomonadati; phylum Pseudomonadota; class Gammaproteobacteria; order Alteromonadales; family Shewanellaceae; genus Parashewanella; species Parashewanella spongiae. The sequence goes on from NZ_CP037952.1 coordinate 608,880, forward strand.
GATAAAGAGCAAGCGACTCAATATGAAGCGTAAGTGAAACCTACAAACTTCTGGTGCATTAACATGATATAAAGGATAGGGGCTGAATGAGGGCTGTATCAGTAGAAAGTTTAATGAAAGACTTTAATGGAGCAATAAAATGAGTAAGGGTTGACGCAAAAAAAGTTAGCGAATTAATCCATGAAATTTATTTACGAACGGTATTGAACAACCATAGGAATTATCGCTTCTCGTGATGCTTTTGCTTCTGACATTCTACTGAGGTAAATTTGCCAGAGCGACTCATACTGAGTAGCAAGGTGATATAGCACCGACCATGAATAAATGCCTGTGTTATGACCATCATCAAACACCAATTTGACACCGTAATGTCCAACCATTTCAATGTGAGTAATGTTGACCATTTTTTTGTGCGTCACAAGAATCGGATCACCGTGTCCTTGTACTTCAGCTGATGGTGAATGCACCCGCAGAAATTCACAGCTGAGTTGATGAGTTACACCATCATCAAAAGTAACTTCCAGTTGACAGCTTTTACGTTTCAATTTTAAGTTTGTGACTGTTGGTATATGTGTCATAACGAACTCGCTAAAATAGAAAGGGCCAAAGTGAATTGGCCTTCTCTAGTTATACCAATTACAGTAATTAATCTCTCACTCAGCAAGAACTAAAGGGTTTCAGTTCAAGGCACAAGCTCGAAGTACTATATTCCCTACGGCCGCCATACAAAACTGGCGTACAACGCACTTAGTGCTTTTGTCAGGATAATTCAAGTGCTTGTAACGCAGTAATGGAACCTTTAGCTTTGCCCTTTGGGAGCTTGTATGTACTCACTTTGGTTTATAAAGAATACTTCTCAAAATTGTCTTGACGTAGCAATGTAATAACGACAGCTTTGTATGTCGGTAACAACTATGTCTTCATCAATTTCGATTGCACTTTGAGCACATACATAGCTCTGAGTTGAGCATTTAATTACTGTAATTGGTATTATTATCACTCGAAAGGATTATAAAACGAAGCGGCTGAGATCTTCATTTTGTACCAAGTTGTCCAAGTGACCATTGACATATTCAGCATCGATAGTCATTGTTTCTCCTGACTTGTCGGAAGCTTCATAAGATATCTCTTCCATTAAGCGTTCCATCACTGTGTGTAAACGACGTGCGCCAATGTTCTCGGTGCGTTCGTTCACTTGCCATGATGCATTGGCGATGGCATCAATACCTGACTCAGTAAATTCAATGGTGACACCTTCAGTCGACATTAAGGCCACATATTGCTCTGTTAATGATGCACTTGGCTCAGTCAAAATGCGTTTAAAATCATCGGAGGATAAAGCACTTAATTCTACTCGGATTGGCAATCTACCTTGCAGTTCAGGGATCAAGTCAGATGGTTTTGACATCTGAAATGCACCTGAAGCAATAAACAATATGTGATCGGTTTTCACCATGCCATGTTTGGTATTGACGGTACAGCCTTCAACCAACGGCAGTAAATCCCGTTGAACACCTTCGCGGGATACGTCGGGACCTGATGATTCACCGCGTTTACATATCTTGTCGATTTCATCTAAAAAGACGATGCCATGTTGCTCAACGAGTTCAATGGCATTTTCTTTAAGATCTTCTTGATTTACAAGCTTGGTGGCTTCTTCTTCGATAAGCTGCTTAAGCGCGTCTGGGATTTTAAGCTTTTTACGCTTAGAAGGTGCTTGTCCCATATTTTGGAACATGCCTTGAAGCTGATTGGTCATTTCTTCCATGCCTGGCGGTGAGATAATCTCAACCCCAATTGGAGAGGAGGCCACATCAATTTCAATTTCTTTATCGTCTAATTGACCTTCACGCAATTTTTTACGAAAAACTTGGCGTGTTGAAGAGTCTTTATTACTGTCTTGATCCCAGTCATCTTTAACTGGTGGCAATAATGCATCCAGCACACGTTCTTCGGCTGCTTCTTCTGCACGGTGGCGCACTTGCTTCATTTGCTTTTCGCGGGTAAGTTTGATTGCTGAATCAGTCAAATCGCGAATGATTTGCTCAACTTCTTTGCCGACATAACCCACTTCGGTGAACTTAGTGGCTTCGACTTTAATAAAAGGCGCGTCAGCTAATTTGGCCAGACGTCGGGCAATCTCAGTTTTACCGACACCTGTTGGGCCAATCATTAAAATATTTTTTGGTGTGATTTCTTGACGCAAATCACTGTCTAGTTGCATCCGGCGCCAGCGGTTACGTAATGCAATGGCTACGGCACGTTTAGCTTTGTGTTGGCCGATGATGTGTGTATCGAGTTCGTGAACAATTTCACGTGGAGTCATTTGAGACATAATGTGTTACCGCTTAGTAAGTAAGTGCTTCAATCGTTTTATGCTGATTGGTGAATACGCAAATATCGCCTGCGATGGTCAATGCTTTTTCGGCAATGTCTTTGGCATTTAGTTCAGTATTTTCGAGTAATGCTAACGCCGCCGCTTGAGCGAAATTTCCGCCCGAGCCGATTGCCACTAAGTCATGCTCTGGTTGAACAACATCACCATTACCGGTAATAATAAGCGAGCTTTCACCGTCAGCGACCACCAGCATGGCTTCTAATTTTCGCAACATTCTATCGGTACGCCAGTCTTTCGCTAATTCAACCGCTGAACGTAACAAGTGGCCTTGATGCATTTCGAGCTTAGCTTCAAAACGCTCAAAAAGAGTAAATGCATCGGCGGTACCGCCAGCAAAACCAGCGAGTACTTTTTCATGGTAAAGGCGGCGCACTTTTTTAGCATTGCCTTTCATTACAGTGTTGCCAAGAGAAACTTGACCGTCACCAGCAATCACAACTTGATTGTTACGACGGACTGAAACGATTGTAGTCACAGGGATATCCTCATTATATGCCTGTCGGTGATGACAGGAACTCATAACAATAAGATGAGGTTAATATTTTATTTTTCAAGGGTAGGTAGGAGCAATTATTCAAGCTTGAAATGAGTTGGAGACTTTATTCTATAAATCTGTTCCAGCGGGAACGTACGTTTAAGTTAAATATGATTAATTTACTGTTAAAACTAATCGGAATAAAAGGCTGCTAAAGTTTTTCAGTAACTCTAATAAAATAGGATTCAATTGATTTGGCAGTTTCTTTATGGTCGAGAATTTCACCTGCGAACTGGCTTGGGTATCATGAGTCAGAAGTGGATATGCCACAAGCTCAGGTGCCAGAAAATGTTGCTAATGTTAAGTGCTTTTCTACCAGTGCCTATGCAAATTTAGATGCTTTCCTCGGGAGCGGTGAATTTGATCAATTTCGTGCTGAATATATTAATGACATTGCCACGCTTGAACGACTCGCCATTCAATATACTTCAATAAATCCAAGTGAGATTGCGGCCATTTTGTTAACATTTAAGGATCGTTTATTTGATCGGGTTCACCATAAATATAATGTTTTTGGCTTGCCTATTAAGCAGTACCGAGCGATGGCCTATGGAGAAATCAGAACTCAATTGCACACTTCCCTTTGGTACATCGAGAATGATCCGTCAGTAACAACGGCAATGAAAGGCAAATTATTGGCCAATATGGTGGTAGGACTCACAGAGTGTATTGGTCGTGTTCAGAGTAATGTTGACGGAGCACTGCAAACCTTGTCACAAGAAAGGAAAGGCTTTGACGGGCGGATAAGAAATGTTAAACAAACCATAGCGGAGCAAATTGCTCAAGAATTTTTGAATGCTAAGCAAAACAAAAAAGCTCTCGGCTTTGGGAGCGTATATCATATTCATTTCGGCAACTACTTGCTTAACTGCGTCGCTCATAAATATGGACTGCGAGTTTCTAAAGAAAGCGGCCTACATCATGGTAAAAATCGTGTCACACCATCAATAGAGAGTGAGTTTAAAGAATACATCGAAAATCGACTAACTCATAAAGCCACCTTTGATTTTCTCGCGGAAGAGTATACACAAAAGTTTCATTGTGCTTTTATTGAGCATGTTTGGGGGGGAACGGATAAAGGTTATTATGATCTAGCTAAGTTAGAAGGTAATACCCTTGAAGCATTGAAGAAAGAATTAGAAAAAGAACTCTTGCCAGCTTTAAGAACATTCACTCATAAAGAAGCATTTGGTTTAAGTGAACTGCTGGATAATGACAGTATTGCCGACCCCGTTAGCCCACAACAGGTTCAATTTAACTTAAAAAAAGCCTTAGCAGTGGGTCTACACCTACAAATGAGTGGTTTAAAACCGACAACATTTTCTGTAGAAAGAGAAAAAGGTATGGCTCGTGTTATATGTTGCTTAAGAACCACCGGCAATTACTTTGCATGGTTAGAAATTGAAGGAGAAGCTCAACTCGCTACCTTTAAGCACCTTCCAATCATCGCAAAACTAAAGTGTTCAACAAGCATTAAAATTGAATTATTAAGACAAGCATTGAAAGATGATAGTTCCGATATAACTGAGCTATATCGCTTTGTGCAAAGTCTAACAAAATTTTCAGAATATATAGATTTGGTACTCGTTGTAGATTCCATAAGAGAGCACCTTATCAAAAATCAAGATCAAACGGTTGAATTGATAAAAGCTGAAAAATCTTACCAAACCTTAAAAATCATGGCTGCCCTAGTCCAAAATAATGAAGCGTTGATGCTTGCCGTTTTAGCGCAAAATTTCAAACAAAATTTCAAACTTACTCCTAGCCTGTTAAGGTATTTAAATGACCAAATAATGTTTGTAGGTCTTGGTACTCCTAGGTTTTCAGAGCTTAAAGCGGCGATGATGAAATTAACGTCCCCAAATTTGGAGCTCGTAATCAGTTTAGCGATGATCAATGACGACTCAATGTTACTGAGTTTCTTGTTAGAGCATCACACTCCCAAAATTGGGAATTACCTAACATCGGCGAACCCACTAACACTTAGGCGTTCAGCTTATATATTGCAAATGGCTTTCCATTTGCGAAGTGAGCAATGTTTCAATTTGTTAATTGACCATCCGAAAATCAATGTCAACCAAGTTGATGAACATTTTGGAGTAACCGTATTGCATAAAGCACTTGATGATTCCAGTGACGAATATGCCAAGTGGTTAATACTAAAACCCAGAGTTAATTTGTTCTTACTGAATCAAAAAGGTTTAACCGCATTGATTGAAGCACGAAGGAATGGCTATTTAGAGTCTCAAATTTGTGAGCGAATGACATCCGCTTTTTCTGAGCAGTCAGCTGTTGAACCATCAAATTGTGAATGTTTACCAAAGCACAGAGAATGTGATACCCAACATGGTAATCTTACCGAACAGTTGGAGCAGTTATTTGAATTTATGCAAAAACACCGAGACTTTAAAAGTGTTTATTCAATACTGAGTCCACTGCTAAATGACGATGCGAGCAATGAACTAAAAAATAACATCGATATTTTGTTGAGTTATTGGCTAGATACTCGTTCTGAACTTGAAAGCCAACAGATGTGGATATTTTTGCTAGCACAATCCAAGCTCAACTTTTCTGTATTAGAAAGTTTGAAAAATGCCACCAAAGCACCAGAGTTAGAGCAATTAATTTTGCAAACGAAAGCAAAGCAACATTTGCCACTATCAAGGGAAGAAATTACCTCGTTGGAGAGAAATTTTCTCGAATTTCCAGAAAGTGTAACCCATTGTTTATGGCCCGAACCTTGTTTTCAGCAAATTTTAATCCACGCAATCAGTCAAAATAATTTGTCATTAGTAAAAACTTTGTTGCATATAAAACCTACAATGAATTGCAATGGGACTTTTGAAACCGTAACAGATAAGAATCGGTATTATAAATTCTGCACACCATTAATGTACGCCATGTTAGTCGGTAATGATGAAATGTGCGCTCTAGTACTCAGCATTAGACCTCAAGACATGTCAAACCAAGGAGGATTACTGTTAACTCATAGCGCACTAAATCACAAATACTATCGCTGTTTCGAGCAGATGTTGTTAGTCCCTGATATTGATTGGACTGCCAGAGATACAAAAGGCCGCACAGCGCTACAGGTTGCAATGGAAGGGGATAATAATGCAATCGTTAAAGCAATCGCGCTGAGATCGAATGTGAATATTTTTGCAACGGATATATCAAATAATTGTTGCCTAGATAAATTGTCAGAATTTATGTCTTTGAAGCAAGTGTTTGTACTTATCAGTGAGAAAGCATCAGCAATGTCTTTATTGGGGAAGAGCCAGAAGAATACCTTTAACAAGCGCCCTTTTGCGCAGCAACTTGAAGTGCTGAACGATCAGTTGGCAGCAAAAAGCACTGTTAAAGAGTTGCTTGATATCATTAGTCAACTGCGAAGGGCAAACAATTTTCATTTCAATAAGTCTCAATCACGATCAATTAGTTTGATTTTTCAGGCGCATTGTAATGACCGAGTTTTCGAGTTAACTCCTCAAATTCTGGCCTACGCACAGGCAAGGCCAAAGTCAGAACTTCAAGGACTAAGCATATTGAAGACATTATTAGGCGCACAGTATGAGGCACTCAAATTTTAAGCCTTGCATAGACTTTAAACTTCCCAAAAGCCGTGTACCAGAAATGCTTAAAATTCTGAGATTTTATAGGGCAACTGAACCTAGGCTTAACCTACTCAAAGTCAAGTTGTGTTGGATTCTAATTTGAGCCTATTCTGCACTAAGGAAAGTTGCGGAAGAAAGTATACCGATGAATTCTCGTCACTCCAGTGCAGGCTGGAAACGAAGTAATACCAATTACAGTAATTAAATGCTGAGTGAGAGATTAATTACTGTAATTGGTATAACTATCTCATTGAATGGTAATATTGGATCAAGAATGAGTAACTACTTTTCATCTATTATAAATGAGCAAATCACTTATCTAACTTTATTAACTTACTCAGTCGCTGTAGCGGCAATATGCATCGAAAAGCTTCGTCCTGCCCTGACCCATCCGATACAGCTCCAGCCACTACAAAACAGAACGAGAAGAGTGGTGACGAACATCACAATGCATATTTTAAATATCGGAATACTGCCGCTCTTTAGTAATGCGGTGTTGCTCTTTGCGGCGGAACAAAAATGTGAATTGCTGCCAAATTATCCAATGACACAAGTCTTATTGGCAATATTGAGCCTAGATTTGGCTTCATATGCGTACCATATTATGGTTCACAAATTTCGGCTTTTGTGGTCATTTCATCGAGTGCATCATATTGATGAATTTTTAGATGTCAGTAGTGCATTTCGTTTCCATTTTATGGAAAATGGACTTTCTGTGATCATTCGATATGGTATTCTTGTTGCTTTATTTGGGTTATCTCCTATCGGCATCACAGTATACTTGTTGCTTGAGTCTATTGTGTTGATCTTTCAGCATTCAAATATCAGATTATCAGCCAGCGCTGAAAAAATAATTGAATTTGTATTTATAACTCCAAGACTTCATCGCATCCATCACCATCATGAATTGCCTTACACAGATAGCAACTTTGGCACAATATTTACAATTTGGGATAGAATTTTTGGTACCATGAATCGCGGGTTATCCAGTAAAGAAGTCACCATTGGGCTTAAAGATATTGAAGAGCAGCCTATTCATCGATTATTTTTTTTGAATGTGAATCGCAAAAGTTAAGTATAACCTCTTATTCTTAAAAGTTATAAAAAATTATTTTTTATTCTTTTTTGTTTGATTTAGATTCTACTAAGATTGCAACAAATAAATGATTTCTTATTCTGCTAAGGACGGTTGCATCGTGCTGGATTCAGTTACACATCTTACATCTCCATTGTCGCAACAACAGCTGAAACAATTAACGGGCTTAACGTCGATGCTAACGCCAGTGCAACAAGCGTGGATCAGTGGTTATTTAGCGGCTCAAGCCAATTTCAATCAGTCATCACATACTCGCGCCAGTAACGATGTCGTTAATGCTCAACATTCTGAGACAGTAACCGTTTTATACGGTAGCCAAACAGGTAATGGCCGTGGTGTGGCTGAGCAAGCCGCCGAGCAATTGACTCAAAAAGGCTTAGCGGTCAATTTGGTTTCTATGGCCGATTATTCTGTTCGAAAACTTAAAAACGAGTCATTACTTGTGGTGGTGGTAAGTACACATGGTGAAGGGGAAACACCGGATGATGCCATCACGTTATACCAATACTTGAACTCCAAGCGCGCGCCAAAACTCGATAACCTTAAGTTTTCTGTGCTGGCATTGGGGGATTCGAGTTACGAACATTTCTGCCAAACCGGTAAAGACTTTCAACAACGATTTATTGCATTAGGCGCAACTGAGCTTCAGCCTATTGTTGAATGTGATGTCGACTTTCAAGCCTTAGTAGATAAATGGCAGCAGCAACTGAGTGAAACACTCATTGACTTGATGCCAAGCGGTGCCGAAATCGTGCCTTTACCAGTTCAAGCTAACGAGCAAGCAAATTCTCAAACGGCAAGCTTTACTAAGCAGCAGCCATTAGAGGCTGAAGTGATTATAAGCCAAAAAATCACTGGTAGGGATTCGGGCAAAGATGTTCGCCATGTAGAAATTGATCTCGGAGATGCCAATCTTGCTTATCAACCCGGTGATGCGTTGGGCGTGTGGGCTGAAAACTCGGAGTTACTGGTCGATGAGTTGCTCAATAATCTTCAACTGAATGGCGAAGTCATCCTTGACGAAGGTAAGTCATTAAAACAGATACTAATGCAAGACAAAGAGCTGACGATACTCACCGCTAACGTAGTGAAACGGTGGGCCGAGTTGGCAGATAATGAAGCACTCAATCATTTGGTTGATGATACTATTCAACTTCGTGAATATGTTACAGGACATCAATTCATTGAATTAGTCCAAGCATTCCCTGCCAACATCACTGCCCAAGAGTTGGTCGCGTTATTACGTGGCTTAACACCAAGGCTTTATTCAATTGCATCCAGTCAAGATGAAGTAGAAAACGAAGTCCATCTGACCGTCGCAAAAATCGCTGAAACGCGCAAAGGTGTGACACGTTATGGCACCGCTTCAAAGTGCCTATCAGAAGCACAAGAAGGAAATAAATTAAGAGTATTTGTTGAGTCAAACCCTCATTTTAAATTACCTGAAAACCCACAAACAGATGTGATTATGATTGGTCCGGGTACTGGTATTGCGCCTTTTAGAGCCTTCATACAACAACGCGCTGTTGATGAGGCGAACGGAAAATCTTGGCTGTTTTTTGGTAATCCTCATGTCGAGCAAGATTTCTTGTATCAAACCGAAATCCAGCAGTGGTTAAAGCAAGGGCAGTTAACTCAAATTGATCTGGCATTCTCACGGGATCAAGCAGAGAAAATTTATATTCAGCATCGTCTCGCTGAGCAAGGTGAGCAAGTGTGGCAATGGTTGCAGTCTGGCGCACACCTTTATGTATGCGGTGACGCAAAAAATATGGCAAAAGACGTTCATCAGACTTTAATCGATATTGCAATTCAATATGGTGGATTTGATGAACAGCAAGCTGAGGATTACTTCAATCAGCTGCGCAGTGACAAGCGTTACCAAAAAGACGTGTACTAGGACTGAATGACAATGACCAAACAAAAGCTGGCACATAACGAATACATTAAAACCGACAGTAATTATCTGCGAGGTAGCATTACTCAGGGTCTAAACACACAGGCAACTGGTGCTTTTGCCCCAGACGATCAGCAGTTGATCAAATTTCATGGTTTTTATCAACAAGACGATCGGGACTTGCGAATTGAACGGCAACAACAAAAGCTTGAGCCATTATACAGCTTTATGTTACGCGCTCGTGTACCTGGTGGAATATGCTCGCCAGATCAATGGCTAGCCGTTGATAAGATCGCCTCAACATTGACGACTTCGAACAGTATTCGTCTTACTACAAGACAGACGTTTCAATATCACGGTATTCCAAAACGTAACTTAAAAACCATTATTCAAGACTTAGATCAACAAGCATTAGATTCGATCGCAGCCTGTGGCGATGTTAATCGCAATGTAATGTGTAACCCTAATCCTGTGCAATCCCAGTTGCATGAGCAAACCTATGAAGTAGCTAAACAGCTTTCCGATCATCTGCTGCCACACACCAAAGCGTACGCAGAAATTTGGCTCGATGAGGAAATGTTGGTGAGCACTCAAGACGATCAATCGATCGTAGAACCTGTGTATGGTAAAACCTATTTACCAAGGAAGTTCAAAATGGCGGTTGCTGTGCCACCAGACAATGATGTGGATGTGTATACCAATGATCTGGGTTTTATTGCCGTGGCTGAAAATGATCATTTGATTGGTTTCAACCTTGTTGCAGGTGGCGGCATGGGATCGACTCATGGTGATGTGAATACTTTTCCAAGATTGGCAAATGATTTTGGCTTCATAAAAACTCAAGATGTACTTGCTTTCGCAAAGGCGGTAATGACAGTACAACGGGATTGGGGTAATCGAGTCGATCGCAAGCGGGCGCGTTTTAAGTATACGGTTGTCGATAAAGGTTTTGAAGCAGTTAAAGCAGAAGTTGAAGCGCGTACAGGGATTCAGTTTGAACCAAGTCGCGATGTGGTTTTAGTGGATCGTGGCGATCGTTATGGTTGGGTGAAAGGCGTTGACAATAATTGGCATCTAACCGTATTCATTGAATGCGGCCGAATCAAAGATTCCCCCGGGAAAATGCTGCAAACGGGATTAAGAGAAATCGCCAAGATCCATAAAGGTGATTTCAGAATGACCTCAAATCAAAACATCATTATTGCTGGGGTTGTTGACGGCGCAAAAGCCGATATTGAAGCTATTGCTCGTAAACATGGGCTGCTTGGTGAAGTTATTAGCCAAAGTCGGGGACGTTCAATTGCTTGTGTCGCCTTGCCTACATGCCCATTAGCGATGGCTGAAGCGGAACGCTATTTTCCTGATTTTATGGATCACATTGATGGTTTACAGCGTAAGCATAACATTGATGATCGCCCGATTGTTGTTCGTATGACAGGCTGCCCTAATGGTTGTGCACGACCTTTCGCGGCTGAGATTGGGTTGGTAGGACGAGCGCCTGGCCGCTACAACTTGTACTTAGGGGCGGATTATGAAGGTAAGCGATTAAATAAATTGTACCGTGATAACATCGATGAAGCAGAAATCTTGTCCGAGCTTGATCAGCAGTTTGCCCGCTATGCAGTGGAACGCCATGCAGGAGAAAGCTTTGGTGACTTTGTGGTGAGGATCGGAACCGTATCAGCCGTGATTGATGCCGCTAATGATTTTCATGGGTGAAGACATGCATGCTCAACGAGAAGCGCCATACACCAAAAATACCTTAATTGAATTACTCGATGCCCCCGAACATGAACAAACGTTGTTACTGAAGTCGCTCAATAAGATGTTGGATGACTTAACCGCAGCAGAGCGGTTGAAATGGGCCTTTGAGTGTTTGCCAGATACTCATGCTCTTTCATCAAGTTTTGGCATTCAAGCGGCTGTGATGTTGCACTTGGCGACACAAATACAACCTGATATCCCTGTTATTTTAACGGATACGGGCTATTTATTTCCTGAAACTTATCGATTTATTGACACGTTAACAACGCAGTTGCAGCTCAATTTATCAACATTTCGAGCAGAGACCAGCTCAGTGTGGCAAGAAGCACGATATGGACAGCTATGGTCGCAAGGGGAAGCTGGGTTGGCGCTGTATAACAAGATCAATAAAGTAGAGCCCATGCAACGTGCGCTCGCGCAGCTTGGTGTCGGTACTTGGTTTGCAGGGTTACGGCGTGATCAAGCCAAAAGCCGAGAAAATTTGCCGATATTGGCCATTCATGGGAAACGCTATAAGTTACTGCCCATTATTGATTGGAATAATAAGCAGGTTCATGATTATTTGCAATTACACCAGTTACCTTATCATCCTTTGTGGTATGACAACTATGTCTCCGTGGGTGACAGTCACTCAAGCAAGCCGTTAGAGCCAGGCATGCTAGAAGAAGAAACGCGTTTTAACGGCATCAAACGAGAGTGTGGTTTGCATTACGAAATTTAAGGAACAAATGACACCAACACATAGTTTGGTTCATCAGTTTTAGAGCTTGAATCTCTTTGAGGGTTGAGTGGTTCTAAGCTCTTCCCTTCTATTGAAGCTACAATAGTGTTATTGAGAATGAGTCGATTAATGTGTGGATTACTTTTAGCTAAATCGTAGCAGCTTTTCTGATGTAAATCTTTGAGTGACAGGTTTGGTCTTGGTTTGTTAGAGAGTAGTCTTCTAATAATATCAATGTGTTGATAGTAAATTGCCCAGTGCATAACGGTGAAACCATAGAGCCCTTTAATATTAACATCTACTCCGGCTTTAAGTAACATATCTAAGGCTTTTAGGTTGTGAAAAATAGCAGCCAAATGCAGAGGTTCGAGTCTACTGACAGTGAGCTGAGATGTCTTGAGCAGCTTTGGGTTTTCCTGTAATACAACGCGTAAGCAATGATTAGCATGTTTGATGACACAATATTGAATGATATTGACGTGAAGCCGAGTGGGTTTCCTTTGAATAATAGTATTGTAAGAAAAAGTTGCTTTAGCTAATTCGGGTATTGCTATGAGTACTGAACAGGCGTCACCATGATCCGTATCAACAGCAGCCTTTAAGCAACTGATTAACTCTTTGGTCAAAAAATTGTGATGTAAAAACGAGGCTGAAAGATACTGAATATGTTTGAGGACAAGCAGGAATGCTTTTAGCTTTACAGTCGGCGACATAAGATAAGAACGTTTGCTGAGAGCCACTAGTACGGGTGTAGGTGCTTCATGCTTAAGGTGTTTCATGATGAATGGATTGTCTTCTTTTAGGCTGTCATATAAATGCTGTTTATTGATCCATTCAGTGGTAGCGGCGATAACATCAGGCTCTTGAAGCTGATTTATCAGCACTTCTGTTAGTGCTTTGATCAGCCTTTGGCTGCCTAGTTGATTAAGTTGTTCACAATAAAAATGATTTAATGTTTTAAGATCTATGGTGTTGGTAATGGCTTCTGAGCATAAATCAAATATTTTACTTTCCGAAAACCCATTCATATTAAATTGGATAAGATCGCTTAAAGTAAGTGGACGTGATACGCCATCTTCAAGGATATAAAAGTACATCTGCTGTGCAAAACATAACTGTTTACTGGCGTGCATCTTGTCACCAGATAAAGTTCGAGATAAAACATGGAACTCAATATGTTCACCTTTGTCTGACTGATTTTGTTTCGACTGAAAATAAGCTTCGATGTGTTGCATGAGCTTAAATCTAAGCGTAATTATGGAAAGACGATAGGTTGATTCAGTTTTAGAAACCTGAGTCTCTGTAAACAGCCAGTTAAAACTAACATCGAAATCTTTTACAAACTCTCTGATGCTGGCGGTATTGATTTCAAACTGTGTACTGATGTCGCCAGAAGGTACCTGTTCCAATAAATAGTCACGTCCTGCATAGGTATTGGTTGAAACTAATGCTTGTTTGTAACAATCTAGACAGCGAGAAATGAATGTACGATATACACCTGCTGGACTCATTTTTAACGCCATTTGATACTTAAATTCTTCGACTACTTCAGACGTAATAATGCTTGATACATATTGATATTTTATAAAATAATCTTCTGTAATTATGGGGAGTCCATATTCCTTTGCGACTCGATTGGTGAGATAACTAATAAGATGAATTTCCCAGATTTTGCTGTAGCTTATTTTCTTAATAACTTGTAACGCCAGTTGTTTCGCTAAATTGATGCGATCTTTTTGAATGGAGCCTAAACACCCTTGTTTTGCCGCTTCTAATATTGCGTGGCAAGCTTGAAGATCACCAAGTAAACTTCCGGTGCATTTTGTTATCCGGTAGGCGATATCGTCACAACTTTCTTTGCGTGTTTCAATGGGAATACTTGGGTCGTCTAATAGCCGTCTGATGGCCAAAAGATGGGATAAGGCGCTACCAAATATCGCCGTTCTAAAGGAAAGAACAGTCACATTTGAAAAACCAAATATTTTAGAGTGCAGTGAATCAAAATTTTTTGATAAATGAGCTGAAGAAGAGTTCTTATCAACTATCCACTGCTTGTAGCTGTTCAGGAGTGTTTTATAATTGCTTTTAAGATTTTCCATGCCCACTTCATCACAAAAAGCTTGTATCGTTTGCCCATCACGCAGAGGAAAAATAGGAAAGTGTACACCATCTAGCTCATCAATATTGTGAGCTATTGACGGTATTGGCTTTACTTGTTGGTATAGGTAATGATGTGAACATGAACCTGTTGTATGAGAGGAGTAAGCCATAAAGTATGCTATATATTGTTTGAATTTGACTATACTCAGATTTTTTGAAGAAAGTTACAATAAACGGACTGTGAATAATTTTTCACCTAATAGCGCAAGCACTCCTTAAAAAGTTACCATTCCCCCTGTTTTCGCAAACATGAGTTTGATACTCTCATTAGCGCACCTCGTAAGAGGATAAAAATAAAAGTCAGCAAAAGCGCTAGGAAACAAGATGTTAAACTCTGAAGAAAAACAGTACCCCCCTTTAGCTTTGATAAAAACTTGGGTTTGGATGATGGTAGAATCCAATGTGCCCGAAATCAATGAAAAAGGCCGACAAAACATTATCGATTCATTCGGCAGCTTATCTAAAGCCAATGAGTACCTTACTGAGAAGTTGCAAGGCTAACGTGGCCGTCATCGTTTGGAGAAAACATGAAACTGATCATTGTTACATTTTTTGCCTGGATAATACTAATTGGCTGCAGTTCAACACCGCCACAGCTTGTGATTTTATCTCCAGTTTCTCCAACGACGGCCCACGCTCAATCTAATAGTTCGAGTACTATTCATATCACTGTGCTTGACAGGCGTAAGGCAAACTATGTGGCCAGTATCAAAAATGGTGATGAAGTGCGGCGTTTATTGGCACCCGCTACACCGCCTCGTGCTACTTTGCTTAAGGTCATTAAAGCAGGTTTTAGTAAAGCGGGTTATCGCGTCAATTCAGAGGCTGATCTCCAATTGATCTTTTATATCGATGATCTATTAGCTCAAGTACAGCAAAATACCTTTGATTTTGATGTCAAAACTCGAATCCAATTATCATTAAAAGCAGAAAGCCCTCGTCAACATTTCAGTAAGCGTTATCGCGTCAAAGGAAGCATGCAAGGGCCCTTGTCTTTAGATCATAATAAATTAGAGCAACAATTAAATGATTTGATTACTCAATTGACGACTGACATTATGAATGACGAACAACTGATTAAATTTATTCAATAAGGATTTTTCATCATGAAGTACATGTTGCGATCATTTAGCGGAATGATGCTGTTGGTTGTTAGCCAGTTATCATTTGCCGCTGATATTCAAAAAGATACGCTTTACCCCAAAGTTCAATTTGACACTTCAATGGGTAAAATAGTGATGGAACTCGATCGTACAAGGGCTCCCATTACCGTCGATAATTTTTTAACTTACGTGGTAAAGGGCGAATACGATAATACGGTATTTCATCGGATCATTCCTGAGTTTGTCGTTCAAGGAGGAGGGCTTGATCCCGATCTCAATGAAAAACCAGAAATGAAAACGATCGTCAATGAGTCTGGTAACGGATTATCTAATACATTTGGTACGATCGCGATGGCAAGAGAGAGTGAACCTCACACTGCTACGAGGCAATTTTATTTTAATGTCGCTGAAAACACACGATTGGATCCTTCATCACGTCGATGGGGCTATGCAGTCTTTGGTGAAGTGATTGAAGGTGAAGCTGTTTTGCAAGCAATGTCAGTGGTACCAACGGAAGTGAATAAGAAGCTCGGTTGGCCGGATGTGCCTGTGACAACGATCATTTTGAAACAGGCGAAACTGTTGCCAAGAAAATAAACAGTTTTCGTTTAAAAAAACAGCCGCGATCGCGATCTAGTGTTTATACTGGATAAGCTGAAAAATAAAAATACCTTGAGGCGAACCGATGACGACGAAAAACTTCATCGATGAAAAAGCGCCCCAACTTGCTCATTACGGCAAGGCATTTCTTAGTCAACAGATTGATTACAATGAAGTTCAGATATATTTGTGGGACACCTTAGAAGAGTGGCAGCAGTTCGGTGTTCAAGCGGATACACAATCAGACAAAGAGACCGTATTTTGGCATTTATTGCATAGTTTTAATAAATGGCCAGCCTGGGCAATCCGGGGAAATCACGTTTTACGTACGCAAATAAACGAATGTTGTGATTTTTTAAGTGGTAGTGGTGCTATTCCTAGTGGTGTTGTAGGGGTAAGACCGCAGACAGCGCAGTTACATCGTGTAAAATAAGTAGAATAAACAAAAAGCCTGCATAATGTGCAGGCTTTTTTATGGAAACAACTTACACCATTTACAGTAATTAATCTCTCACTCAGCAAGAGCTAAAGGGTTTCAGTGCAAGGCACAAGCTCGAAGTACTATATTCCCTACGGCCGCCACACAAAGCTGGCGTACAACGCATTTAGTGCTTTTGTCGGGATAATTCAAGTGTTTGTAACGCAGTAATGGAACCCTTTAGCCTTGCCCTTCGGGAGCTTGTATGTACTCACTTTAGTTTATAAAGAGTACTTCTCAAAATTGTCTTGACGTAGCAATATAATAACGACAGTTTTGTATGTCGATAACAACTATGCCTTCATCAATTTCTATTGCACTTTGAGCACATACACAGCTCTGAGTTGAGCATTTAATTACTGTAATTGGAAAATACTTCGATAAACTCAAGTCCAAATTCATCTTTGAGAAAACTGATCATTCGATTTTTTAAAGTATTATTGCCATGGTATCCAGTTATGATCGATGTTATGTTGGGTTCATTGTTTTTTTGTGGTAACAAAATAATAGTTTTGCGAAAGCTACTGGAGCAACTCGAATGTGTGTACCATTGCCTTAATGTCCTTCGAAAAATTTATCCATATGCAAATCGATACAATGGTTCACTAAGCCAACACTTTTTTTATATTCCTTGTGTTATCCCTTTATCAATCAAGCTTGCGAAATGATCTTTTTCAATTGGCGCAAGTTGAGCATGTATTTGTGAAAAAGTACACATGTTACATTTGTTCATTATTTTTTCTAAACACCATATTCCAGAGTCAAATCCCTTAGCCTTAATACATACTTTAATAAAGGCATTGTAAATGGCAACATCGGTCTTGATGCCCCATTGTTGCATTAAGCTGGTTGTATTTGTATTTGTATCGCTATCGCCCAATACCAATCTTTTGCCGTCTGAAAAATTTAAATTTAACTTAATTAATATCAGTACTTAATTAATATCAGTAATAGTATGCATGTTTTCGATTCATAGGACGATTTAAATCGTGTTATGAATCGAAAACGCCGTCGAAATTAGATGAGTGGCTGTCAGAAAACTCGGCTGCTTTGTATAACAATTTATGGATTAAAGTTATGTCTCAATACCCTTCTATAATGCAATGGCACTAACTTAAGATTTAGCTGAAGGTTTACTAATTGAACAATAGAGAGTAAATCATACAGATTAAGGTTTTTCTAGTGTCACGCCATGAATACTACAACTCGCCAATTCTTCAATGATGCCCCAGAATTGTTACGTCGCTTTGCTCAAACGGAAGAAGATGAACTTTCTTCAATTCTCACTCTGCAAGATTTAGAAGATTTTCAAAAAGATAATACTCAAAGAGTACGCAAGTATCCCGCCTGCCACACACTTTCGCTTTTCATGAAGCAAGTTGCCAGTGAAAACAAATCTTGTCGTTGCACACTAATCAGTGACGCTAGAGATCAAATTGCTATAGGTCGAGAGAAAAACAGCACAATTACAGGTCCCTACTGCAAAGCAAGAAAACGGTTATCTCCAGAGTCAATTAAATCGCTATTGAAGAAATCAGGAAAAAACTTAGATGAAGCGATTCAAGGGAAATACTTATGGCATGGCCGTAGAGTGCTATTAACTGACGGCTCAACACTATCTATGCCTGATACGGACGAGAACCAAGCCCAATTCCCTCAACCTAAATCACAAAAAGAAGGGCTGGGCTTTCCTCAGCTGCGGATTTTAGTGTTAATTTCTTTGGGTAGCGGTGCAGTCATTGACTCGGCTGTTTCACCTTGTAAAGGGAAAGGTACTGGCGAGCAGGCACTATTAAGAAGTATGCAGTCAGACTTGAAACAAGGTGACATTGTGCTGGGAGATGCTAATTTCGAAAACTACTTTGTTCTTGTAGGACTAATGGGGTTAGGCGTTGATGCTGTTTTCGAAAAAAACGGAGCCAGAAATGTCGATTTCAGAACCTGTGAAGAAAAGCTGGGTAAGCGAGATGGTTTATTTAAGCTAATTCGTCCATCCTGTCCAGAATGGATGACCCCAGAGGATTACGCTCAAGTGCCAGAAGAGCTTATCGTCAGAATGGTAGGAACAAAGAAACGTATCATTGTTACCACCCTCACGGTTAAAGAAGTCTATCCGAAGCAAGATATTATTGATTTATACGTTTCACGATGGCATATCGAGTTGGATTTTAGGTCAATCAAGACCATGATGAAAATGGATATTTTAAGGTGTGGTAGTCCAGATATGGTGCGTAAGGAAATTGATGTTCATTTGTTAGTTTACAACATGATAAGGGCACTTATGTGCCGAGCGGCAGAAAAAAAAAGGAATATCGCCTAGAGAGGCAAGTTTTAAAGCCGCACATGACGCATTACAAGATTTTCAGATATTACTTTTGCAAGCCACCGAAGGGATCATTGACACTTTATTGGATGTGATAGCAGATATTATCGGAGAGCATATCGTTGGCAATCGCCCGGGGAGAAAAGAACCGAGAGCAAAGAAAAGGCGACCGAAACCGACACCAAGGTTACAACATTCAAGAAAACAAGCACGTAGGCTTAAGGTATATCAGAAGTAATTCTTAAGTTAGTGCCATTGTTCTATAATGAGCCTTTTGTGGGCTAGATTTAGAGCGAGTCCTCGATGATTCCTTGTTAAAAAAATCATGCAGCTTTTGTCTATCGGTTTTGCTTAATCTTTGATAACCCTGTTGTAAGTCTTCATCATAATCAAACATTGAAACCTCAAAGTTCAGATAGGATACGGCTTCGCTTGGGTATTTTTGAAGGCTTTTGAATACGGATTCATATATTGATTGTTGTTTAGCAGTAGTGTGCACTGTCGCCATAACATTACTCTATAAGTGAATGAATTAATTAATAAGCTAAAAAATAACGCACTGAAAAGATAAACACAAAAATATTCAGCTTTAAGGTATTCTATAAATCTATAACAGAAAACTATCAACTGCACAGGGGAGTTGTTTCATAGCTCATAGTTGTATCTCAGACTCAAACAAAAAATAATTAAATTGAGCGTAAATTGGTTTGTCCAAAGCCTTACCAGCTTGATTGGCTGGCGCATTTTTGCCCCATTCCAAGCTAGCAACGCTTACACATAGCGATACTATTTATAATGAATAGTTGTTTAAAATCATGTTTTTTTGACTGACCGTTTTGCGGCAAAGTAGTCTAACGATTAACATTATGGTGGTTCGTGCTATAAATTTGCTTCAAGTGCTGTTGTAGTGAAAACCACCATTTATTGACTGCCTTAATTCAGCCACTTTTCGCGAAATTAAGCTCGGCTTTCACGCTGTTCGACCCGCTTTCTGGTTGAGGTGGCTTTTCGTGATGCGCACAAGAAGGCGTTATGGTAAATAGATGGTTATTGGTAACTGGCCTTGGATAGCGCTCTAGTTTATTTACATAAACGCAACAATTGCTGTATCATTTCTTTTTAATCTTAAAATAATAAATTATGCGTAATCAGGGCTGAATATCAAACTATATAAATTAGCTTGCGCATGGTAGAAACGTTATATATTACATGGAGTTCATATGAAGCATCTAGCATTAATACTACTTGGTTTTGCGTTAGTTGGTTGTAAATCGACACCAGAAAAATTTTTATCCACATCAGCAGTTAAAATTGAGCAGGCTGAATTATCAAAATATTGGTTACAAAAGGATGATGAGTTTTCTTTTGAAATTTCAACTCGTAAAACTCCGACAAAAAATGGAACGGTATTTTTAAACTATCTCATTGACTCAAATGGTGAAATATTTGATGCAAAAATAATGAACTCTACCCCTAATCATTCTTGGGATAAGTTTGCACTTAAGGCGTTAGAAAACACTAAATACATTAATGCTGAAAGCAATCCAAATAAAACCCCCGTTATAGTTACTACGAAAATTGACTTCGAAGCCAAGTGAAATAGATCAAATAAAGCATTAAACAAGGATAGTATCGATGAAATCTAAAATTTTTGCATGGTTATAGGTGGGACATTTACTTTAATAGTTTTCTTTGGTGGCTTTATTTCTGCGTTCTATTTAAATTACTCATCATTAGCTAGTACATATACTAAAGAACATATTGATAATGGTCGTTTCATGCTTTGGGCTTTAAAGTTATTGGAAGAAGGTGAAACTGAAAAAGCTAAAGATTTTCTGCGCAGCCAAGTTACAACTAAAGTATTTATTGTTGAAACTGTTCATTTACCTCCAACGAGCAAAAGAGAGTTAGAGCTAATTGAAAGTTTTTATTCGGAAGTTATAGCTTATTTTGATTCTCAAGGTGGTTTTAATGAAACTTTTCAGGTTATGGAAAATGATGTTTGGGTAACAAAACCAACGCCCTCGATGAGTATTCTAGAGGAATTTAAAAGTGAACATAAAAAATAAGCGCTTTAAGCGAGCGTAATTCCAAACCTATTTACCATAACCGCCGTTGTGCGCATTTCAGTTGCAAGCCCTAAGTTGAATTTTTAGGGCTAGTCGAGACTCACAGCGATTTGATGTTCATAATTTGATTTTAGAGATACTTTTTCTAATGCAATCTATTGATTATGAACTGAAACCGAAACTCACTTTTGTCCAAAAACGAGCCAATCAGCTGATATTATTTAATTTGTAGCTCATTTAAATTGGTTTATTTATAGAATCATTTAAAGTGAGCAACATAGCTTTATAAAATCACTTAATCTGAGCAACTAATTTGATAAAAGCAATTAATGTGAGCAAGCTCGTTTTTATAAAGTCATTTATTGTGAGCAGAAAATGACGGATAAGTGCGAGCAACTACAGTTAATGGGCAGACTTGCTTAATACTATCATTCCTGAGTTTAATTCATCCTCGATAAACTCAAGTTCAAATTCATCTTTGAGAAAACTTATCATTCCATTTTTTAACATATTATTGCCATGGTATCCAGTTATGATCGATGTTATGTTGGGTTCATTGTTTTGTTTGTGGTAACAAAATAATAGTTTTGCGAAAGCTAATGGAACACCTCGAATATGTGTACCATCGCCTGAATGTTCTTCGAAGATTTTATCCATATGCAAATCGATACAATGATTCATTAAGCCAACATTTTTTTTATATATTCCTTGTGTTATTCCTTTATCAATCATGCTTGCGAAATTATCTTTTTCAAGCGGCGCAAGTTGAGCATATATTTGTGAAGGAGTACTCATGTTACATTCGTTCATAATTTTTTCTAAATACCATATTCCAATATCAAATTCTTTTGCCTTAATACATACTTTAATAAAGGCATTGTAAATGGCTATATCAGGTTTGATACCCCATTGCTGCATTAAGCTGGATGTAACTGTATCGCCATCGCCCAACACCAATGATTTGGCTTCGGCATAACGTCCCGCTTCAGCGCAGGCCGTCAGCAAATTCATGCAGGTGATTGAATCTGCCTTTAGTGGTAGATGAGGTGCCATCACGGGCTTGTCACCACACACCAGTTGCCAAGCACTATCAAACTGGCCAGTTTTAGCGCATACCGTAATAAAGGCGCTGTAAATGGCAACATTAGGTTTGATGCCCCATTGTTGTATTAAGCTGACTGTAGCTGTATTGCCCAACACCAATGATTTGGCTTCTGCATAACGCCCCGCTTCAGCGCAGGCCGTCAGCAAATTTATGCAGGTGATTGAATCAGCCTTTAGTGGTAGATGAGGTGCCATCATGGGCTTATCATCACACACCAGTTGCCAAGCACTATCAAACTGGCTAGTTTTAGCACATACCGTGATAAAGGCATTGTAAATGGCAACATCAGGCTTGATGCTCCATAGTTGCATTAAGCTGGTTGTAGCTGTATCGCCATCGCCCAACACCAATGATTTGGCTTCGGCATAACGTCCCGTTTCAGCGCAGGCAGCCAGCAAATTCATGCAGGTGATTTTATTGGCTTTTAATGACAAGTGAGGTGCCATAACAGGCTTACCGCCACACACCAGTCGCCAAGCACTATCAAACTGCCTCGTTTTAGCGCATACCGTGATAAAGGCGTTGTAAATGGCAATATCAGGTCCGATGCCCCATTGTTGCATTAAGCTGGCTGTAGCTGTATCGCCATCGCCCAACACCAATGATTTGGCTTCTGCATGACGGCTCGTTTCAGCGCAGGCCGTTAGCAAATTCATGCAGGTGATTGAATCTGCCTTTAGTGGTAGATGAGGTGCCATCACGAGCTTATCACCACACACCAGTTGCCAAGCACTATCAAACTGGCCAGTTTTAGCGCATACCGTGATAAAGGCACTGTAAATGGCAACGTTAGGCTTGATGCCCCATTGCTGCATTAAGCTTGTTGTACCTTTATCGCCTAACACCAATGATTTGGCTTCTGCATAACGCTTCATTTCGGCGCAGGCAATCAGTAAATTCATGCAGGTGATTTGATTGGCCTTTAATGGTAAATGAGGTGCCATCACGGGTTTGTCACCACACACCAGTCGCCAAGCACTATCAAACTGGCCCGTTTTAGCGCATACCGTGATAAAGGCACTGTAAATGGCAACATCAGGCTTGACGTCCCACTGCTGCATTAAACTGGCTGTAGCTGCATCGCCCAACACCAATGATTTGGCTTCTGCATAACGCTCCATTTCAGCGCAGGCCGTCAGCAAGTTCAGGCAGGTGATTTTATTGGCCTTTAATGACCAATGAGGGGCCATAACGGGCTTATCACCACACACCAGTTGCCAAGCACTATCAAACTGGCCCGTTTTAGCGCATACCGTGATAAAGGCGCTGTAAATGGAAACATCAGCCTTGATGCACCATTGTTGCATTAAGCTGGCTGTATCTGTATCGCCATCGCCCAATACCAATGATTTTGCTTCTGCATAACGCTCCATTTCAGCGCAGGCAATCAGCAAATTCGTGCAGGTGATTGAATCTGCCTTTAGTGGTAGATGAGGTGACATTACGGGCTTGTCACCGCACACCAGTTGCCAAGCACTATCAAACTGGCCCGTTTTAGCGCATACCGTAATAAAGGTGCTGTAAATGGCAACATTAGGCTTGATTCCCCATTGTTGCATTAAGCTGGCTGTAACTGTATCGCCCAACACCAATAATTTGGCTTCAGTAAAACGCTTCGTTTCAGCGCAGGCCGTCAGCAAATTCAGGCAAGTGATTTGATTAGCTTTTAATGGCAAATGAGGTGACATCACGGGCTTATCAGCACACACCAGTTGCCAAGCACTATCAAACTGACCCGTTTTAGCGCATACCGTGATGAAGGCATTGTAAATGGCAACATCAGGCTTGATGCCCCACTGCTGCATTAAGCTGGCTGTAGCTGTATCGCCCAACACCAATAATTTGGCTTCAGTAAAACGCTCCATTACAGCGCAGGCAGCCAGCAAATTCATGCAAGTGATTTGATTGGCCTTTAATGACAAATGAGGTGCCATTACAGGCTTGCTACCACACACCAGTCGCCAAGCACTATCAAACTGGCCCGTTTTAGCGCATACCGTGATAAAGGCGCTGTAAATGGCTACATTAGGCTTGATGTCCCACTGCTGCATTAAGCTGGCTGTGGCTGTATCGCCATCGTCATCGCCCAACACCAATGATTTGGCTTCGGCATAACGCCCAGCTTCAGCGCAAGCCGTTAGCAAATTCAGGCAGGTGATTGAATCTGCATTTAGCGATAGGTGAGATGCCATAACGGGGTTATCACCACAAACCAGTTGCCAAGCACTATCAAACTGGGCAGTTTTAGCGCATACCGTGATAAAAGCATTGTAAATGGCAACATCAGGCTTAATGCACCACTGATGCATTAAGCTGGCTACTGCTGCATTGCCTAGCACCAATCTTTTGCCATCTGAAAAATTTAAATTTAACTTAATTAGTTTCAGTAATAGAGTGCATGTTTTCGCTTCATAGGACGATTTAAATCGTATTATGTCACTAAAAATACCGTCGAAATCAGATGAATGGCTGTCAGAAAACGCGGCCGCTTTGTGTAACAGTTTATGGATTAACCTTATGTCCCATGATGTTTCCATGACCTGTTTGTCGCTTTTTATGCTGTGAATGATTTCAATAAGCTGCGAAAGTTTAGTGCAACCACCAATTAATACATTTAACTCAATACCCAGTTGATTTTTGCTTTTCTTTTTAAGTTTCCATGAGTGAATAAGCTCACTGGTCTGAGTAAAAAAGGAATCAGAGGAGGGTGGTTGCTGTATTTGCTTGGTATATCGAGTGCTCGATTTTGGAGTGATGGAGCGGGGCTCAGTTGCAAAGCGTCGGTAAGCATTACTTGACTTCTTACAATAATGAGTCTCTCGTGTGCGAGAGTTAGAGCGAGTCGCCGATGATTTATTGTTGAAAAAATCATATAGCTTTTGTCTATCGGTTTTGCTTAATCTTTGATAACCCTGTTGTAAGTTTTCATCACCATCAAACCTTGAAACCTCAAAGTTTAGATAGGATACGGCTTCGCTTGGGTGTTCTTGAAGACTTTTGAGCATGAATCTATATATTGATTGTTGCTCAGCAGGAGTGCGCGCTGTCGCCATCACATTACTCAATAAGTGAGTGAATTAACAAGCTAAGAAATAACGCACTGAAAAGATAAATACAAAAATATTCAGCTTTAAGGCATTCTATAAATGTATAACAGAAAATTATCCACCGCACAGGGGAGCCGTTTCATAGCTCATAGCTGTATCTCAGACTCAAAAAAATAATGAAATTGTGAGTAAATTGGTTCTGTCAAAATCCGAGATAGATATTTTAATTTTCTATCTCATTTCCTAAGCATGTCGAGCTCTATAAAAAGTCGAACTTTTAGATCATTTCTTTATACCATAGAAATTATTGTAAGTGAGGTGAGCGTATCTTACACATATCACAGGGTTCTCCTGAAACATCAGAGTTGTAAACAACTTAATTTCAATCGGTTACAATTTATTACATTCCTAAACACACCTACGGGAAACTTTTTCCCATTTGGTGCGGTCAAATAATTCAGACGGAGAAAAACCACTATTCTGTTAGACATGAAGTCACGAGGTAATCCAATGAGAAGATTCCCAATTTATGCCCCAAAAATCATCACGAAACACGTGCGCATTTTCGTTAATGGTGCGATATGGGTAAAAGACTTAGGCGTAATACACTTTAAACAAGGACGTTTTATTTTGCCCAAATGCAGCGTGCCGACGGTGAAACGTGCCATTACAGAAATGAATCATTTGATTATTGAAGAGAATCAACAGTTCAGAACTTGCTAGAAAAATCCATTCTAGACTCAAGTTAATTACTGTAATTGGTATAACATAGGTTTAAACCTCAGTAGCCAATGGCTAAAGTAGGTTTAAACCAAGCTTGGTTTTGTCTTAAGAATAAACTTAGGAAAGTTGCGGAAGAAAGTATACCGATGAGTTCTCGTCACTCCAGCGCAGGCTGGAAACGAAGTAACGACAGTTTTGTATATCGGTAGTCTAGTGCCTTTGCTTTTTCCTATAAAAGTCACTGGATACCAGCCTTCGCTGGTATGACAAAAATTGGTACTTTCTAAAGCGCTAGATCCCTTAAGACTCTGTAACTTCTTCGTTCAGTAGCCCTACTAGACCACTTACTTTATCACTCCATGAATTTAAATCTTGTTGCAATTGCTGATTTTGCTCAACTAACTGAGCGTTCTTTTGCTTTTCGTCTTCAAGCTCCATTCTTTGAAGCTCAATAGTTTCAAGCGCAGCTTGGATTTTTGTTTCCAGTTTCGATAATAATTCTAGGCTCATGAACATCTCTAATAGTTGCGGGGTAATGGGCTGATTTTATCAGTCGGGATGACATTTTAAATAGCATTTAATCGAATAGTGTAAAAAAAGTCTGTATAAAACGAATTCTTTTGTCAGTTAGTTCTCTTATATCAGGTTTATACACTATACACTGGCTTATTCATTGACGTAACGATCGGCTCAGAAAGCTCTTTTCGTTAATAATAATTATATGAAGTTGAATTTATGATAGAAAACTTACTTATCTTGGCACCGCTGTTATTAACGCTGGTGTTAGCTTTGACGCTACGGAATACTTTAATCGCATTAGGCCTTGGTACTTTAGCGGGCGCGCTGATTTTAAGTCAGTTTGATTTATTCGAAACTGCTCAATATTTATCTCAACTTACCATCAGCCAGTTTTATGCAGATCAACATTGGAAAAGTTGGCACATCGATGTACTACTCACTATGTTGCTACTTGGGATCATGACCAAATTATTGTCCCGTAGTCATGCTGTTATCGAGTTTAGTCAATGGGTACACCATCGAATTCGGAGTCCTCGTCAGGCCAGAGTAGGCGTCATTTTACTTGGTTGGTTTGTGTTTATTGATGGCTTATTTAGCTGTTTAGCGGTCGGGAATGTCTGTCAGCCTTTAAGTGGTAAATACCATATTCGTCGTGATCAGCTGGCGTATTTTGTTGACTCAAACGCCTCTCCTGTTTGTTCCCTGTTACCTTTCTCAAGCTGGGGTCCTTTTATTATCGCGCTGCTTGCCGGATTAAGCTTTTTACCGGGTTTAGCACTAAGCAATTTTATTGACATAGCTCAAACAAATTTTTATGCCATTATTGCTCTTGTGATTTCTTTCATTGTTGCGTGGTTTGGTATTGGTTTCGGGCAAGCTCAGAATCAAGAGATTCGACACAGTGATGGTAACGCCCAAGGTTCACCTTGGTTATTAGCGACACCGTTATTAACCTTATTGATTGGCTCAACCATCCTAATGTTATGGTCTGGCGCTGTAGCCGCCAACAATTGGCAAATTAATGATTGGTTAACCCATGCTGATGTTGGAGCTACGATGCGAAATGCCAGTGCGCTGTCTGTAGTTGTGACGTTAATGATGCTGTTATTCAGTGGCCGAGAAATGTCATTGTTAGTGGCCGATGTATTTCACGGGATCAAAACCATGTGGTTTGCAATCACTATTTTGTTATTCACTTGGCTAATTGGCAGTATTGTTAAAGATCTTAAAGTGGCGGCTTTACTCGCAAGCTGGGCTGATTTGTATTTGTCTAATCATTTTTTATTAAGTGGAATGTTTATCTTGTGCGCGGTAATGGCATTTACGACCGGTTCCAGTTGGGGTACGTTTGCCATTATGATCCCTATCGGCGGGGAGATTGCTCATATCATCCATCCTGAACTGTTGATCCCTGCGCTCAGCGCCGTGATGGCAGGTTCAGTTTTTGGCGATCATTGCTCGCCGATCTCTGATACCAGCGTATTGAGTGCCACCAGCAGTGGTTGTCAACCTCATCAGCATGTCATCACTCAGCTTCCTTTTGCATTTATTGGCGCATTATCTGCGTTAGTCGGTTTTCAATCCATTAATTATGGCTTGCCTTACGCGGTGAGCATAGGGCTAGTATTTACTACTGCATTGTTGGTTTTGTGGATTCGATATGGATTAATGAACAATCGACAATCTAAGCTTCAAAGCAATGAGTACAGAAGCCATTAAACAACCACAGCCTATATAAAACAATAAACTGTAGTTCATTGTTTGGGTGAATAAAAGTACGATGCCATACCCCATAATGGCTTGGGTTGTGGCAAAAGAAATCGTCATCCAGCCCCACACTTGCTTATGATGTTGCTTGCCTACAATCTCAAGTGTGGTGGCAGATACCAGTGAAACGACTCCCGAAGTCAAACCACCAACTAGCATCGATGAAGCCACTAATGACCAATAATTGGTGGAAAGATTTGGCAACAGTATCGCGAATGCTTTTAGAAAAAACGCCACCACCAATAAATTAGCTAAGCCGTATTTATCTGCAGCAACACCCATAATATGAGGACCTAAAATAGCGCCTACACCAAATAGTACCCAAAAATGCCCACCTTCGATAAAAGACAAATCTAAACCATGAACGAGGTAATGCACCCAGTAAATGGTGTGTGGTAAGTATCCTATAGCATCCAACGCATAGGCACTCAGTAGCATAATCACTAATGTTTTTTTTGGGTTATCATTTAACTGATAAGACTCAGAAGTGTTACTTTGTCTTGTGACGTAGGGCAATTTTTTCAAGGGAACCCAAAATGACCATGAAACAAGAGTAAAAAGTCCCGATGCTGCGCCTAGGCCAAGCCATGCTGTAGATAAACTGATGTCGAGTAAATTTGGAACAATATAACCTGAAATCACAACCCCCAAACCAATACCAGAAAAAATCATCCCGCTGATCCGAGCTTTATATTTGGGATCAGTTCGATGGAAAATATATCCTGGTGTGATGATGACGATCCACGCCCCTGCAATACCAGCAAATAAACGGCAAAATATCAGCCAAGGATAGCTAAAGGGCTGAAAGCAACCTAAATATACAAAAGTAACAATCACCATCGACAGCTTAATCGTATTGGCTGAACCGATTTTTTCTGACAACCTGTGAGCCGTTAAGCCGCCTAGTAAATACCCAAAAAGGGTCGTTGATCCTAAATATCCAGTCAGCGCTTCGCTATACCAATCATTACTTATCATTGCAGGAATTAAAGGCACAAATGAAAAACGTCCAATGCCCAACCCAATAACGGTTGCACAAAGGCCGCAAAAACTCGCCCAGAAAATGCCTTTAGATAAATTTCCCTCAGTTGTCGCCATCTACGGATCCTTGCTATTTAAAACAACTTATAACAAGCATGGTGTGCAATGCTTAAAAATCAAGCACCGAGTTGATTGATGGCTATACTTTTTACTATTGGAATGAAAATAGTTGTATTACCAATGGACGGACAGTTTTATGAATAAGTGTTTCACATTAATCCTTACCGCGGTAGCTGGGCTATTGATTGCTGCTTGCGACAATATCAAATTAGTATCCACACCGACACAACCTAACCAAGATACTCGATTTATTTATACTAGTAATAACGCTGTAGCGGGGAACCAAGTCATTGGTTTTCGTGTCAATACCGACGGTTCTCTCACTGAGTTTGGCGCGTTTAATACTGGTGGGGCGGGAGACTCCGATGATGGTGATTTTGATACCCAAGGTACGGTGCGCGTCTTCGGTAACACACTCATTGTGATGAACGCTGGCGAAGAAACGACAGATCCGTTAATCACAAATGGTAATGGCAGTTTGAGTACCTTTAACATCAATCCTGACACTGGTCGTTTGACTCGCATCGATCAACAGCCTTCGGTAGAAGGCGTTCAAAACATCGACTCTTTTGGCGTGAGGCCAGTAAGTGTTGATGTTGTTAACGCAGGTGGGACAACATGGGTTGTTGTCGCAAATCAACAAAATACGCCACACTGTTTAACTCCCACAGCAGAACGAACACTCGAAACTTGCCTTGATCAATCTAACAATCCTATCAGTGACTTTTTAAATGAAGGCAAAGATAATGAGCGCAATTTGCATCTGTTCACAATGGATGAAGGTGTTCTGACTCCGGTGAGGCAATTAACGACTTACACGGCAGAAATGAGCGGACCTGCACAAGTTCGTTTTAGTCCTGACGGCTCGACACTCGCCGTCACTACTGTGGGAATTGTGCATGTGGCTTACCCTGCGGATGAAAGTTTGCAATCCCCTTCACATGTATTTCTATATGATGTCACGGCTAACAACAATAATTTCTCCATTGATAATCCACGTTTTTTTGCTAACTATGGTATTGCTGCTTCTGTCGGTTTCAGCTGGTCAAACAATAATGATTACCTCTATGTATCAAGCTCTTTATTGTCAGAAGCCATGATCGACAACAGTATTACGGTACTTGATGTAAACAACACTGATACGGTATTTTCCAGTGATAGACAGTCACAACCTTCTGGCAATGGGGCAATTCCATCTACAGACCGCCCAGGCGCTTGCTGGACATGGTTATCTGCAGACAATAACAACCTTTACGCCGTTACTTTTGTTACTAACTCGATAGTTAATTTCAGTGTCGATGGCAATGTGTTGCAACAAGAGCAACAAATTTATCGACGCGAAGCGCCACAATTTGATTCCAAGGATATATTTGTGACCAATAATGGTCGCTACCTATACGTATTAGGTAGCATCAGTTCACACGTGATTTCGATGTTTACTATTGAAAGTGATGGCCTGCTCATTGAGCAAGATGCTTCACCTCTTGAGGTGCAATCTTCAAGACCTGATGGCGTTAATACAACTGAACATGAGCAGTTTTATATTGGCATTGCGGGGTATCCTGCCGGTCACGTAGGCTCTTAACCATGACTATAACTTCTGTTTTTATCACAGCAAAAATCACATAATTGGTATAACCCCAAACGCCTTAACCATGGTTTAATGAAAATAATGTTTGAAAACACCATTCATATCACGTCTATCCAATTGGATTATTGATTAAACCTAAAAACATCAGTTGAACGCAGAGTATATGAGTAACTGTTTGAGTCAATAAGATGACTTTATCATCATGGCTTTCACCTAATGAGTGAAATGCTCTACGCTCACAAGCTTGCTAAAATGGCTGCTATCTGCGTTGTAACTTTTGCAAGTAGAATAACTACTTGCTGCAAGCTACGCCTTAATATCAGCCATTTTTTCTACGCTTGAGAACGTAGTCAACTGATGTTTCTAGGGAGCGCCACGAAGCGCTTTATTCTGTTGCGGGATTTGTCTCAACGTATACGCAGCCAAGCGATTACATGGCCATAAACCAGAGACAGCAACGTTATTATTTATAATAAGTCCATCAGGTTGAAACGTACCTGACGGGATAATTACCAGTTCATCCCGAAATCTGACGGGCATGCATAATGGGTAACCGCTATGACATGAAGCCCTGTGACAAAGGCCTTGAATAAAGGTTGAGATGCAATGTAGGCCGCAGCATCAAGCGAATTCAGTTAAGCGTCGTAAATCAAAAAATGAAGATGGGGAGTCTTTCCTAGTTGACGAACCCTGACACAAACAGAGAAGCAACTGGTAAATGCATCTGTTTGATCTTCCGGCGTAATATGAAGTGGCATGTATTGAAGGAAATAAAGTGAACGTGGGAGAGCCTGAGTGTTGGAAGGTAGTGACTTCCACTATCCGAATATAAGGTAAACCGAAATTTCAGATAGGGCGCTCAGGCAGTCGGATGAGCCCATAGTACCGTTAACCGTGAAGACAACATAACTTCACATCAGGGAAGGGACTCAGTGTTACACCCGTTTTTAACGTAACTTTTGAGGTGAAATTGCCATATGGCTAACACTCCAGTAAATATCAGAATATTACAGCGAAAACTTTACTTACGCTCAAAGCTTAACTCGGAGCTACGATTTTACAGCTTGTACGATAAACTCAGTCGCCTAGATATACTCGAAGAAGCCTATCGACGATGCAAAGCCAATAAAGGCGGAGCAGGAATTGATGGCATCACATTCAGTTATCTAGAGCAGCAAAAGAAAGTCGTTGCGCTGTTAAAAGAAATTCAAACTCAATTACAACAGAAAAACTATCGACCTAGCCCAGTCAAACGAGTAGAAATACTCAAAGACAACGGCAAAACGCGGAAACTTGGGTTCCCGATAATCAGTGACAGAATTGTGCAAATGGCGATGACAATAGTGATGCAACCCGTCTACGAACCTCATTTACATGAACACAGTTATGGCTACCGTCCATGTCGAAGCGCCCAGCAAGCGGTAAAAGTCATTGAAATGAGCCTAAAACAAGGCTATCAGCACGTACTCGATGCTGACTTGAGCGCCTATTTCGATACCATCCCGCACGCTAAGTTGATGGCAAAAGTAGAAAGGCGAATAAGCGACAGCAGCTTTCTGAGTTTGCTGAAAAGCTTTATCAAAGCGCCCATCAGCATAGAGACGGTCAACGGGAAATGGCGAATAGAAGCAAGCCGATGTGGCACTCCGCAAGGCGGAGTTATCTCTCCACTACTGGCTAACATCTATCTCAACGATTTCTGTTTGAAAATACACGAAAAAACACCGTGTAAAATCGTTACCTATGCAGATGATTTTGTTGTACTTCATAAGCAAACCTACACACAAGAGCAACTGGACTGGATAGCACAGCAATTAAGTGATGAAGGTCTGAAGCTAAATCAAAGTAAAACCCACTGTGTGGATATGGGAAAGCTGATGAATGAGTTTGATTTCCTCGGTTTTAACTTTCAACGGATCACAGGCCTCATCAAAGGCACCAGTTACATTAAGATACAGGCGTCTAAGAAGAGCCAAACAAAGCTGAAAAATAAACTCAGAGACATAGTGAAGCATCGAACCTCAAATACACTTGGCGTACTGATAAATAAAGTTAATCAAGTTCTGAGTGGATGGAAACACTATTTTGCTGGGATAGGATATCCCAGAGGAGTATTTTTCAGAATAAATGGATTTGTAGTAAACCGATTCTATCGATGGCATCGTCGCTTAAGTCAACGTCGAAGCAAGTATCTATCACGAGGTGCTTACGAAAAATTACGCCAAGCTGGTCTTGAGTATTTACCCACGACAAGATGATAAGCAAAGTGAAGGAGCTGAGAGAAGTGTAACAACAGAGCCGTGTGAGGGAAAACCTCATGCACGGAATCGAAGAGGGGCTGCTGGATAAGCGATAGCGAAGCCAGTAGCCTACTCTACTTAAACAAGCCGCTAGTAGTAACGGCTTGTTCATAGCAATTATACCAATTACAACGAGTTATTGTGGTACACCCAGCGATACAAAGTTGGAAGTACTAATAAGGTCAATGGGGTTGAAGTAAATAAACCACCAATAATCACGATGGCTAGTGGCTGCTGAATTTCACTCCCGACTCCTGATGAAAGTAAAATTGGGATCAAACCTAGCCCTGACGTTAAAGCGGTCATCAACACAGGACGTAGACGTCCAACCGTGCCTTCATAAACGGATACATAGAGAGATTCACCACTGCGACGCCGCTGGTTAATAGAATCAACGAGCACGACCCCATTTAATACCGCAACGCCAAATAAGGTGATAAAGCCAATCGAGCTCGGTACCGATAAATAAGTCCCGCTGGCATAAAGCGCGACCACACCACCAATTAAGGCGAGCGGCACATTCACCATAATCAGCAACACTTGTTTTACGCTACCAAACGAGAAAAATAACAGCATGGCAATCAACAAAATTGACACTGGCACAACCAACATCAATTTTTGTTGGGCGCGCTGTTGGTTTTCATATTGACCACCAACAACGACAGTATAGCCCGCCGGTAATTCGGCTTTCGGCACCACGGTATAGATATCATTAACCACCGATCCCATATCTCGTTCAGAGACATTGGCCTGCACGACTACTCGGCGCTGAACGTCATCACGGCGAATATTCGGCGGCGCCATTTCAACTCCAACATTGGCCACTTCACCTAAACGTACTACCGCGCCATTTGCCCCTGTCAGCAGTAAATTTTTAATCGCATCCGGTGATGATCGGTATTCCCCTGCCAGTCTTAAGTAGATGTCATAGCGGGCATTACCATCGATAACCTGACCTGCACTGTCACCACCGATGCCTCGGCTCACTAATGTCATGATTTGATCAACACTGATGCCATATCGAGCCAGCTTGGCACGGTTAGGACGAACCACTAACTGCGATTCACCACTGACTTGCTCCAGTGACACATCGACAGCACCCGGTATTTTCGATACCAAGTCACTCAGTACTTGCCCTTTTTCAGATAAAACCGTTAAGTCTGGGCCAAATATTTTGATGGCTAATTGTGCTTTCACACCAGACAAGAGTTCATCAACACGCGTCGCAATCGGTTGGGAGAAGGTATAAAGCAAGCCCGGATAAACACTCAGTTTTGCTTCCATCAAGCGCTGTAAATCGAAACGGTTTTTCGCTGACGTCCATTTCTCCACTGGCTTTAAACCAACGTAAATTTCGATATTACTCACAGGCTCAGGATCGCCACCTAATTCAGGTGCACCCACACGACTTAAGGCATAGTCGACTTCAGGAAAATCCAGCAATAGCTTTTCCAGTTCAGGTGCCACATTTAATGCCGATGCCAAACTGGCCGTAGGCGCTAAGGTTACACGAATATTAATGGTGCCTTCTTCGAGTTCAGGGACGAATTCAGTACCGAGTTTGGGTAATAAACTCATACTGCCAACAAAGCACAAGACCGCAAACAACATGACCGTTTTCGGCGCTGACATCGCTAGAGCCAGTACTTTTCGGTACAATTTATCTAGCGGTATTAACAATGCACTTTGTTTTAGTGTTACCCCTGACTTAAACAGATAAACCGCCACCGCGGGCACGATAAATAATGCCACAATCAGCGCGGCAACCATGGCTAATATGATACTGGTCGCCATCGGTTGAAACAGCTTACCCTCAACACCTTCAAGCGCGAACAGCGGCGCAAAGACCACGATAATAATTGCGGTAGCGAAAAAAATTGGTGAACACACTTCTTTAGCCGCCAATAGCACTTGGGTGGCAACTTTACCCATTGTAGTGTTTTGTTTTTCGATATGATGTGGATCGTGCTCGACATCAGCTTGTGCTTGCGCATCACCTTTTACATTCAGTACGTGACATCTATCCTGCTGAGTAAGATGCTTGAAGATATTTTCAACCATCACTACTGAACCATCTACCAGCATACCAATCGCAACCGCTAATCCTCCTAATGACATGAGGTTGGCAGACAAACCATAATAGGACATCACCATTAAAGCCAAACCTATGGATACAGGAATAGAAAGCAATACCAACAAAGTCGCACGGATATTCACTAAAAACAGTACTAAAATAACCACGATAAAAACAAAGGCCAGCAGCAAAGCATCTTGCACTGTTGTTACCGCTTTATTCACCAGATCAGCTTGATCATAAAACGTTTCAAAGGTCACGCCTTTCGGCAAGGCTTGTTGGACTAACGCTATTCGGTTATTAATATCATCAATGGTCGCTTTGGTATTGGCACCCATGCGCTTAAGTACAACACCAGCAACTACTTCTCCTAATGGTTTAGCGCGGCCAGCTTGATCTCGCTTTGTCATGCTCACCGCACCCACGCGGATTTCACTACCAAACGCTACAGTCGCAATATCCGATACCAGCACAGGTGTACCTTGGCGCTCAATGAGTGGTATTTGAGCAATAGCATCTAGACCAGCTTGCCCAGATGGAAGAAAACCATATCCTCGAACAACTAATTGCTCTTGGCCTTGCTCCATAAACCAACCGCCAGCATTGCGGTTATTGTTCTCCAATGCGGTGCTGACGTCCTCCATTGTTAGGCCATAAGCGCGTATTTTATTAGGATCGACTTGCACTTGATATTGCAAGACTTCTCCACCGAAAGACAACACTTCCGTCACGCCACTGACTGGCATCAAGATCAATTTGACTAAATAATCGTTAAGGCTTCGAAGCTCAGCGGCTGAGATGTTGGATTCTGGTTCAGCACGCAAAATATATTGATATATTTGACCGAGTCCTGACGTGTTTGGGCCGATTTCCGGTGTCCCAACACCTTGTGGTATTGTCTCTTTAGCCGCTTGTAGCTGTTCAAACACTTGCTGGCGAGCAAAATAAACATCCGTACTATCTTCGAATACAACAGTCACCACGGACAATCCGGTACGAGAAAGAGAACGTACTTCCGTGACATCTGGCAGTGAATACATCGCTGACTCAACAGGATAACTGATGAGTTTTTCCACTTCTTCAGCTGCCATCCCCTCTGCTTGGGTATTGACGGTTACCTGAACATTGGTGACATCTGGAAATGCATCTAAGTTCAGTTTTGGCAACATCGCAATACTGCCGCCTAATGCAAACAGTAACCCAATCACCACCAATAAACGTTTCTCAATGGCGGTTTCAATTAATTTTTGAAGCATAATTTTATCCTACCGCGGCTTAATGAGCGTGTATGTCAAAACCAGATTTTGCTTGTTCAGACGCTAAGAAAAATGCCCCTGAAACCACAATGTCAGCATTCTCTTGTCGTGCATACGCGAGCTTAGAGCTGCGGATCAAGTTTAATCCTCGCTGGCTTTCAACGACTTCGACTTCTATGGCTTCAAATCCGTCAGCGTCTTTCAAAAACACTTGCCAATCACCGTCACTGCTTCGAGTCAGTGCTGCATCAGGCACCACAATACCGTCTAAGTCTCCGCCTTGATCTGCTGAAAAATACAACTCTGCAAATTGGCCGGCATGTAGTTTATGCTCAACATTGTTAATACTCAGCAACACCTTTTCAGTACGAGTAATTTTATCCAATTCATGGGAACGCCCAATAATGGTGCCAGCAAGTAGGTTTTCTCCAACTCTGACTAAGGCTTTCCCATCAATTTTAAGATCTTTTGATTGGGCAGGAGTTAATTCTGCTTCAACCCACAAACTGGACTCGTCAGTGAGCTGCAATAAGGGCTCAGTCGCTTTATTTATTTGCCCCAACATGCTGGTATCTTGCTGAATACGGCCATTAATTGGAGCGAGCAGTTTGAAACTTCCCACGAGTTTAGGAGAGGTTTTAAGCTGAGCAATTTGAAAAGGCGTCATGTTAATCGAGAGCAAAATGGCTTTCTTCAGCTGTGCATCGACCTCCGTCTGTTGACGCTGACTTTCACTGATGGAACTTTTAGTCAAGCGTTTAACTCTGTCCCACTCTTTCGCAGCGTTGATGTAATCCGCTTGCGCCCTAG
The DNA here is from genome assembly GCF_004358345.1 of Parashewanella spongiae. Taxonomy (NCBI): domain Bacteria; kingdom Pseudomonadati; phylum Pseudomonadota; class Gammaproteobacteria; order Alteromonadales; family Shewanellaceae; genus Parashewanella; species Parashewanella spongiae. The sequence continues at coordinate 645,931 of NZ_CP037952.1, forward strand.
CGACTTCTGTTCCGTCCAAGGTTAACAACACACTGCCTTTTTTGACTTCTTGACCCGGCACTATGTGTCTTTCGAGCACTCTGACATCAAGCTGAGGATCAATAATCGCGGTTTGATTGCGATTGACCACCAAGTTAGCAATCGCCATGTGCTGAATATCAAGCTTGTTTAGATTTAAGGTATCACTGTTGAGAGATTGAACGCTTATGCCAGCTACTTTCATTTGCTGCTCTGTGAGTTGCAATGATTCGTCATGAGACTCTGCATCATGAGGCGCTTCATCAGCATGATCCTCATGTGTCTCATGTGTCTCTGAGTGTTTATTGTTGCCTGCTGTGGCATAAGCACTCACTCCCAAGCTTAGGCTCAATAAAATGGCTAGCGTAATATTGGAAACTTTCCAAGGCGATGTCGATGTTATTTGTTTCATATACTTACCTCACGTCAGCAATGGCTTAATTTCGCCAATTGCTACCCGTAACCTTGAACCTAAATAAATCGGTTGAATGCACAATTTAACTTTAATATATTGAAATTAAGTACAAAATTAAATAACCCGAATTCACCCATCAGGTGAGTGCTGAACATTCATATACTTGACAAAATCACCGCTAGCTGCGTGATAAATTTTGCAAGTAAAAACGAAGTAACGACAGTTTTGTTTGTCGGTAACCACTACTTGCTGCTATTCATGCCTTGCTATCAGAAATTTTTTCTGCGTATATGAACGCTCCCAACCGATTTATTTAGGTTGAATCACAGATCCTGCTGTGACTTGTATAGCACAGATAAATGAGTCGAATTTTTATATATCAAAAATCTAGATCAGCAAGCATTAGACAGATCTCTTCGACTCATTCTATTTTATAATCCCATCTACTCGACTCGCTTAAAAATCAAACGGCCCAAAGGGATGTTTAATAAATGGTATTAGACAATAGGAGGGCGGTAAGTTGGTGCGTTTTCGGGAGGGAAATACAAAGTAGCAAAGATAGGTTTATTCAGTGTGCCAAAAAATACCGAATCACTGTCAGTCAAAGAACGTAAGGTGACATACATACCATGACACTGGCAATCCAAACACAGATCAAAAGTATTTTCTGGCTCAGTAGGATGAGCTTCAGCATCATCATGTGAATCAGACATTAAGACAAGTTGCCAAGATTCAATCTCATTAAGGCACTGATGTGCATTTGGATTCCAATCATTGACATCCAATAGTAAATGAACATGGCTGTCGTTTTCTTGTTGATGAACACTTTCATGCAACTGATGTGCGCCAACGTTTGCCGCAACAAATTGCAGCAACAATACGAATATCATCATCAATGTGGGAAAACGAATTTGTGTCATCAAACCTAACGTCTGTCGAGGAAAAAAGGTATAATTGTGAGGATACTTTACCTATCGCAATTTTAATAGCAACTGTTTTTAGCTGGCACTGTGACACAATTCAGCACAAGGGAATGGATCGTTTTATGCTCGAAATATCTAACAATGTGACTTTAGATGCTTGGGAAATCGAGCTGAGCGCGATTCGTTCGCAAGGTAGTGGTGGTCAGCGTGTTAATAAGGTGGCTACCGCAATTCATTTACGATTTGATATCAATAACTCATCTTTGCCAGCATTCTACAAAGAACGACTATTAGAATTATCAGACAGTCGTATTACCGCTGATGGCGTGATCATCATTAAGTCACAATCTCACCGCACACAAGAAATGAATAAAGAAGATGCATTGCGTCGCCTTAAGGAAATTATTATTTCGGCGACTACAATCCAAAAAGCACGACGTCCAACCAAACCGACAAAAAGCTCACAACGTAAAAGAATGGACAACAAGACGATGAAAAGCAGCACAAAAAAATTGCGTGGCAAAGTTTCGTATTGATGTTCGAAACACGCCCTCATTTAAATATAAATACAGCACTTGAAAAGCTTTTATATCCGAGTAAGCTATTAATTTAATCAACTGTATTATCAGGTAATGTATGACTCAGCGAAGCAAAATTCTGCTCTTAAATGGCCCTAACCTCAACTTATTAGGCCGCAGAGAACCACAACATTACGGCCAGCAAACCTTAGGCGAGATTGTAAGCAATTTGCTGATTCAAGCTGAGCAAAATGAAGTCGTTCTTGAGCACTTACAATCTAACGCTGAACATGAGCTGGTAGATGCTATTCATAACTCGGATGCTGAGTTTATTATCATTAATCCGGCAGCATATACTCACACCAGCGTAGCTATTCGAGATGCCTTGGTTGGTGTTGATATTCCATTCATTGAAGTACATCTATCAAATGTTCATGCAAGAGAGCCTTTCCGGCAGCATTCTTATTTTTCTGATAAAGCACAAGGTGTTATCTGCGGCTTGGGGGCACAAGGTTATGAATTTGCGTTAACGGCAGCCGTTTCTTACCTAAACAAATAATAACGGCTAGGTTAATTCATCTTCACTTTACTTTACATTAACGCCACGCTTACATAGCCTCACATATTCTTATTTACGCTCTAAATCCGAGAACATATTTGGCATTAGCTGAATAAGTACTATCCGTTGAGGATTAAGATCAAACTGTAGAGTAAGGCCAAAATATGCTGACAGTCATACACTCACGTGGTACTCAAATTTGCTCACATGAGTTTAGAGTCTCTGACAACAATTCAACTGATTCGACGACACAAATCGTCAAAAAATTAAGCAGAAAGTTAAGTTGCTCTTCGTTTGAAAATCAACAACAAGCATTAATTGAAAAAATAGTTAAACATGATGAACTGTCTAGTGGCAACGACACCTTTATTGCTTTTGTTTCCCTCCGAGCTTCTTGTTGTAATTCTCAACAGCATCTATTTACGATATCTTCAAGCGAATACGATTTAAATTACGTTAGACTTGAGGTTTGCTCTGCATCCCATAGACACCCTCCTATCATTAAACCTGTATACATCAATGTTGGTGGTGCCACATTTCATGGGTTAAATCTTGATCATTGTATTTTGGCTGGCATTCAAATGAAAGCATGCACTTGGACTGGTAACCAGATGTATAAAGCGAATTGTGACAGAGCAAATATAGACGATAGTGTAGTCACATCGATGAAAGCTGGTTACAGCAGCTTTAAAAGCGTATCAGCGCAACGCACAATTTTTACAAACAGTGATTTGCAACGTTCAAACTGGTTGGAATCACAATGTGAATTAAGCAAATTTAATGACAATATAATGACTTCGGTTGTATTTTCTGATGCCACCTTACATTACGCTGAATTTATTAAATGCAAAATAATGTATGGCAACTTTTCGTATATTAACGCTCACTACATTCATTTTAATAGTTGCTTGCTAAATTCTTGCAGTTTTAAGCAGGCACAGCTTGAAGGCGCCAGATTTCATCAGTCTCATATACTTGACGCTGACTTCTCAAGAGCTTTAGCACCAAAAAGTACATTTACTTGTGCAGTTTTAGATGGTGCTTTATTCGTAAAAGCATCTTTGAAACTTGCTGATTTCACAGGTGCTCAGCTTAAAAAGGGAAATTTTCGAAACGCATTATTAATGAGTGCTATCTTCAAATCAGCAAATTGCAGTAAAACATTTTTTGCAGGCGCTGATCTCAGCTTTGCTGATTTCAGTGACGCTAAGCTAAATGAAACTGATTTTAGCGATTGTGTAATTAAAGGGGCCACGCTGAAAGGAGCTGATCTGTCTTATGCAAACTTGCAAGGGCTGGACTTGAGATGTGTGGATTTTTCGGGTGCAATACTCGTTGGAACAGACTTTAGTCACTGCAATTTAACTGGCGCAAACTTATCAGGTTTAAACTTGCACCAAGCCAAACTTGTGGGCGCTAATTTAACTAAAGCAAACCTAGCTAATACCAACCTACAACAAGCTGATTTAACCGGTGCTCATTTTGATAATAGCAACTTGAGTAATGCTGATGTCAACCAAGCAAAACTTCCCTTAAATTTATCTAAATGTAATTTTGATAATATCAAAAACATAACTACAGCGACGTTAATCAAAATCGAATAATTTATTTTTTCCAGCTATCAGGCAGTTTGACCTGATCCCAAAGCTGATTACACAACTGTTCTTGTTGCTCCCAATCACCTTTTTGCAACCACTCTACCAAAGAATCAGCCACTTCAGGGTAATGAATAGGTTCGGGTGACGGCGCTTTAAGCCATCGCTCTAACACCAAATTATCGAGTGTCATCATGGAAGTGGCGGCAGCCAATAACTCCAGCGCTGCAACATTCGACAACTGCTCAAACTGCCCTAATAAGGGTTTAACCAATATTTTTTTGCCAAGCGTAAGTGCTTCACTCACCAATTCAAAGCCAGCATTACACATAACGCCACCACACTGTGCGAGGTTTTGTTTAAACCCTTCTCTATCGAAACCACTCCAAATAATGTGTTCAGGAACCGTTCGTGGTGCTTCACCACTGTGATATACCAGAAACTGATAATTTTGGTAGGGAGATAAGTAATCCACAATATCTTCAGGCGCTTCGAAAGGAAGGTAAACCACAATTTGATGCGCAAATTCAACATCCTGATGTTTAACATCAACAAACGGAGGCAAAATAGGAAAACCAAAGTGATGCCAATGACAACCGAGAGCGTTATCGACAGGCGCAAAATATTTGAGTAAAGATTCGTTAAACCAATTATTACCCGTTTTAGGTACGGGGTAATTAAGGGAAGCTTGATGGCTGACACCAAACGAAGGAATGCCTTGTTTTCTCGCTGCCCATGCCGTTACTGGCTCAAAGTCATTCAAAACTAAATCATAGTCACTCACATCAAGTGCTGAAATATCTTTAAATATTGAAGTGGACAAATTTTCCATGATTGTGCGAGGAATATTGATTTTTCCAGCGCGGCTCACGAAGGTCAATCCACGCATAACTTGATAGTTACCAAATGCTTCCATATCAAAAAAATCGTTGGCATTACGCCCGCTAAACAAATAGTCAACATGAATGTCGGTTTTTTTCAGCGCCTCAGCCATCACTCTGGCTCTGCTAAGGTGTCCATTACCTGTACCTTGCACACCATAAAGTATTCTCATAAGTAACCTTGTTGAACTCAATAGACGGGTATAACTTTAAACCTAGAAACATCAGTTGACTGCGTTCTCAAGCGTAGAGAAAATGGCTGATATTAAGGCGTAGCTTGCAGCAAGCAGTTATTCTACTTGCAAAAGTTACAACGCAGATAGCAGTCATTTTAGCAAGCTTGCGAGCGTAGAGCGCTTCACTCATTGGGTGAAAGCCATGATGATAAAATCATCGTATTGCTCAAACAGTTACTCGTATACTCAGCGTTCAACTGATGTTTTTAGGTTAAATATCTATAAAACTACAAACACCGAGCTGACACCAAGCGCGGCACCAGCAATAATGTCAGTTGGATAGTGAACCGTTAATGCCACTCGTGATACACCAATCATGACGGCCCAAATAAAACAAAAAATTCCAATAATAGGAAAAATAATATACACCGATGTAGCCATTACGAAGGCCGCAGCAGTGTGTCCAGAAGGTAAACTAAACTTATCCGACGGCTCAAAATCCAATTGAACATGAGTAAATGAATGACAAGGCCGTACACGTCTGACACTGTTTTTAAGCAAAAAATACAAGGGTAATTCAAGCAAAAAACTTGTTATTATGAGATCAAAAAGTTGCTGGCCTTTCGAACTAAAAAGCAAAAAAAACACCGCGACTAACAAATACAGTGGTCCATCACCGCTTGATGATATAAGCTTTGCTTTACGGCTTAATTGCTGTTGATGAACAACACGTCCAATCGCTAAAAAGCTTCGCTTATCAAACTCACTAATCATATTCAGCATTAGTAACGCTCCTAGCTCATACCAACACGTTTCGTATTTCACCTTTTTAAAGGTAGTAGTGAGATATGACGGATCAGTTACCGTGCAAAGAAAGTTTTGTGACAGGAAAGTAGATGCAGAAAATTGAAGAGGATTTGACGCAGGAATAATTTAGAGTCCCAACAATGGGACTCTAAGCAAATAATACTAAGCTTCAGCTGGTGCCAGCGTTTTAGCACGGTACATTTTTACCAAATAATAAACATTAATGCATGCGATAAAAGCATTCATACCAGCCACAGGCCACGCTTCGATGGCAACGCCATATGCAGAAAAAAGTGCACAACCAATGAAATTAAGGCTTCTTAATTTAACAATATCTTTCATCATTAATGAAATGGCCACCATAACTGATGCTGAATAACCAATAAGTTCTACTATATTTAACGCTTCCATCTAACACCTCTGCTCGCCCATTATCTTCCGAGAGCTGTACGGGGGATCCGTGCCCCTAGAGCTTGTTTATTATTAAATTAATGACTAACTGCGGACATGATAGCAACGCCCTTCAATAGTTCGTAATAAAAAAACGTAAATTAATGACGCACGTCATATTTAATCAATTTCATGTGCTCAACTTAACAAATTTTAAGCAATAAAAGTTGCAATTCAGTTAAAAAAAGCGTTGACTGATGACGCTTAAAGCAAATTTATTGAGTTACATCAATTCAATACATAGATCTCAAATTAGGTATCTGCAATTTGTGTAAAATTAGAGTTATACTGCAGTGATTCACCACACCATCCCACAATCAACAGCTTGTTTAGCTGGGACTCTTCAGGAGTAGGAATATGGAATACAACACATCAGAACTTTGTGACATGTATTTAGATGTTATCGATGTTGTCGAACCTATGTTTAGTAATTATGGAAGCTGCAGCTCATTTGGCGGCTCTATCGTTACTGTTAAGTGTTTTGAAGATAATGGACTCTTAGCGAAAGCATTGAGTGAGGATGGTACCGGTCAGGTCTTATTAGTTGATGGCGGTGGTTCATTAAGACGTGCATTAATTGACGTTAACGTGGGAGAGCTGGCGGTAAACAACAATTGGGAAGGTATTATTGTTTATGGTTCAGTACGCGATGTTGATGCACTAGAAGAGTTAGATATTGGTATCCAAGCTCTCGCCTCAATTCCGATTGGTGCTGATGATCATGGAATAGGTGAAATTGATGTGCCAGTAAACTTCGGCGGTGTTAGTTTCTTGCCTGGCGATCATGTTTATGCTGATAATACCGGAATGATTTTATCTCCCGAGCCCCTCGATATTGAATAATCGATAATACTTATCAGCGAAATTGCTTGCTGTGAAATTAGTATCACAAAACAATGGTAGTAAAGCGGTATATTCAGATCATTAGGCATTCCCTGTATGGTAGGTAGAGCGCAACAAGCGTTACATCTACTTACACTGGAGCCAATATTTGAAACCGTTGCCGATGCAAACAACTACAAGTTTCGCCCTAACCGCAACACCGCTGATGCTATTTCACAATGCTTTAAATGCCTATGTAAAAGTGGTTCAGCACATTGGACTCTTGAAGGTGATATCTTATCTTATTTCGATAAGATTGTTCATCAATGTCTAATCGACAACATTAATTTAGTAATTCCTATATGGAACTTTGGCCTAAATAAATCGGCTGAACGTACAGCCTGGTAATTGCTCAATAAGTTGTGGTAAGCCGACAATTTGTAAGACTTTGTAACGATCGTGCGATCAATTTGACTGCTTATTTTAAGGCTTCATACTTTCATCAAGTTTAATTCTTTCACTTGATTTTGAAGCTAAAAATTCCTGATTTATCTGATTCAGTTGCCCTGAATGTCGTCCTGCTGTCGAAACTCTACAACAAACTATTGTAGAGCTTTCTGAGCGTGTTCAAATTTTAGAAGATGAAATCAAAGAGCTTAAAAATCAGAAAAAGAAACCCAAGTTCAAACCCAGTGGTATGGACGATAATACTGACCCTGATAACGATGAAAACGGCTCTAACAAAGGGAAGTTTAGCAAGCGAAAAGGAAAGCGCAGTAAAACGGCCAACCTACAAATTCATAATGAAAAAGTCATAGAGCCTGAAGCTCATATTCCATCAAACGCTCAATTCATCGGCTATAAAACATTTGTTGTTCAAAACATCGAAATTAACAACATCAACACTTGTTACAAGATGGCTCGCTATCGTCTTGCGGATGGCTCCATAGTGTCAGGTCAACTCCCTGCAGAGCTCAAAGGCTCGCACTTTGGTACAACATTAAGAACTTATGTGCTGTATCAACACCATCATTGCCAAGTGACTCAGTCACTACTGCTTGAGCAACTCAGAGAATGGGGCGTTGATATTTCAGCAGGCCAACTTAACCGTTTGTTATCAGAAAAATATGATGACTTTCATCAAGAAAAGGATGATTTACTGAACAAAGGGCTAGGCAGTACCGGTTACATCACGACTGACGATACAGGTGGACGCCATCAAGGCAAAAATGGCTTTGTCACTCATATAGGTAATGAGCTTTTTGCTTGGTTTCAAAGTTCAAGAAGTAAAAGTCGAGTAAATTTCTTGTCCTTGCTGTGCGCAGACCAACTCGGATATCGCATTAATACGGCTGCGCTGAATTACATGAAACAAAAAAAATTACCCATTGCACAGCGGAAAAGTCTTGCCAATCATCCATGTCAATTTTTTAATAACGAAGCACTATGACAAGAGCATTTACAACAGCTAGGCTTTTCCTCTGACTGTCATATGCGATGGGCGACCGAAGGGGCGTTATTTGCTCAGGCTCTTGAAGTGCAACCTATCGAATCCTTGGTTGTTGTCAGTGATGGTGCAGGACAATTTAAAGTACTCATTCATGCGTTGTGCTAGGTTCATGCAGAAAGGCTCATTCACAACCTAATTCCACTTTGCCCTGAGCATCGGAGCGATATCAAAAAAGTGAGAAATGAGATTTGGGATTTTTACCGTGAGCTTAAATGTTATAAAGTTTAGCCTTGTGCCAAAAAAGCAGAACAACTCTCTAAAAGATTTGATGATATTTTTACGCAAAAGACCAGCTATCAAACCTTGAATCAACAACTAAAACGACTGCACAAACATAAATCATCTCTACTTCGAGTGCTGGAACGGCCTGAAATTCCGATACATACCAACGGCAGTGAAAACGATTTGCGAGAACATGTCAAAAGGCGAAAAGTAAGTGGTGGAACAAGAAGTGATTTAGGACGCCAATGTCGAGACACCTTTTCGAGTTTGCGCAAAACCTGCCAAAAACAAAACTTGTCATTTTGGGCGTTTTTAAATGACAGGCTTTCTCTTAAAAATACCATCCCTTTACTGGGAGACTTGGTGCTGCAAGGTGCTCGAACTACCACAACTTATTGAGTAGCTACCATTTTAGTGACTGTAAGCTAAGGTATAACCTTAGATTATGGGGTATTTCATGAGTAGAATAAGCTATTGCTTTATTGGTTAATTACAATAGACCATTAAAGAAACTATTGTTAGGAATTGGCATGAGATTTTTTTTTGGTACTATTTTGTTTTTTATCAGTTTTATCAGCTCTGCTGAAAAAAACATGACGATAAGTGGCAAAGTTATAGATGAATACGGGAGCCCGATATCTGACGTAGTAATTGCAGTTTCAGATGATAGTATAAAAAGCACCACTGATGGCTTATTTACAATAAACACTTCACAGTCAAGAAGTTACGAAATTCAATTATCACACCCCAACTACTTTTCTAGTATTCAAACGTTTAGTCATTATGAACTTGCCAAAGAGCAGCAACAAACAGCAACTATTTTTGATATTAGCTTAGTAATAAAAGTTAAAAAACGGGTCATGTTGGCATTTGCTGGTGATGTGATGATGGGACGTCGATTTTACAAGCCTTATTTTGGCGATGAAGTATTAATAAACTCAAACAATAAACTCGCTGACAGCAAAGCCATTGTTCAACATATTAAACCCTATATGAGTTTAGCTGACTATGCTGCGGTTAATTTAGAAACACAGGTAGCGGATAAAAAACCAGAGAAGCGCGCCCAAAAATCTGTCACCTTTTATTCTCAGCCAGAAGTGCTGGATGCCTTAATATGGGCTGGTGTCGATTATGTTTCTTTGGGTAATAATCATACTTACGACTATTTAGAGTCAGGCTTGCAGTCGACCCTGACCTTCTTAGATAATAGTCTCTTAGGGTATTCTGGTGCTGGCATTAATGAGCAGTCAGCATTACAAGCCCACACAGAAACAATTAATGATATTAATTTTGCGATGCTGGGTTATGTCGGTTGGGAAGGCAGTAAAAAACCAAGCCAAACGGCTACTCATCAACATGGTGGTGCAGCTTATGGCACAATGAAAAATATATTGCAGTCAGTAAGGAAGCAAGTTTCTCAAGAAAGAACCACCATAGTACAATACCATGGCAGCCAAGAATATGCAGATAACCCAACAGGCGTCACCGAACAGCGCTTAAAATCAGCGTTAGATGCAGGTGCCGCCTTAGCCATTGCGCATCACCCCCATGTAACTCAGGGAATAGAGCTTTACAATAATAAGTTGATTGCTTATTCAATGGGGAACTTTATTTTTGATCAAAATTTCAGTGCCACACAGCACAGTTTTATTTTATATGTATGGCTTGACGAAGGTGAGTTTCATCGTGCAGAAATCGTTCCTATTTATGTAAAAGGTTATAAACCAACCCCGGCTACGGGTATGCACCGTTACACTGTAATGAAGCGTCTGACAGAGCTTTCAAAGCAAAGAAACACTAATATACTAATGTCGGGCGGCCATGGGATAATCAAACGTCAACTGGCAAGCAAAAATCAAACTGAGCCCTATATTCAATCCGAGCCTGCAAATAGTCGTTTCGCCGTACATTTGGCGCAGGATGAAAAAAATACTCCGCTGTATCAATTACCATGGAATAAAACCATCAAACAAGTAACCTTACCCAGTTCTGACGTCATGTACCGTTTAGGTACAAACTTAATTAACGGTAGCGATTTTGAAAGTTTTGCTCTGTTTGACAGTCCTGAAAGGGGGTGGTTATTTGATCGTCAAGCAACATCATTAAACAACTTTGGTGCCAGCGGTAGCCGAAGCTTAAAGGTAAAACTGAAGCCAAAATCGATCACTACTTTCGGAATGCAAAGCTTTAGACGGGTATACACTCCGAGTAGTGCAATGACGATAAAGGCTAAACTTAATGTGCAAGCACCTGTGAGAGTTAGATTTTATTGGCAGGGTCGTAAAACTCGACAAAAGCTATTTGATGCCTTTAACAACAGCCCGAAACATCTGATTGATACTGTTGAGTTTACACATGCATCAGACTGGAAAAATATTGAGCTTGATTTTAATTCCCCTCGAATTGGCTATAAAAGTTTTCGAGTGTTGGCTGAATTCGAGTCAGTGAATGGTGGCACAGTAGAAGTTAATATTGATGATTTCGCTCTTATAGAATGGAATAGTGCTTTTAGTAAAAAAACAAAACCTAACTTTTATAATACATTGAGTCATCAAGCTGCCTACTTGGGCGTAAGTGAAACCATTTCAGCGCCTATTATTGTAAATTTTTGAGTTGATTTCCTAAATTGACATAATGATCCCCAAAACACTTATGGAGGTGTTTTAGGGATTATTTTTCTATCGCAGAAGATTCTTTAATCATTGGTATTATTTATTTCATTGTTGCATGTTGTTCCACCCCAAAGTGTTGTTGAAAGTGGCTGCATGACACCTTGATCAAATTCAAAACCGTTGAGACGATCTTCTTTAATAAGAAGCGGGCCATCTAAGTCTACAAACCGAGCTTCGTTCACTAAAAGCGCAGCGGGCGCCATAGCAAGTGAGCTACCCACCATACAACCAAGCATTAATTCAAACCCCTGCTTTTTTGCTTCATGAGCTAACAACACAGCTTCAGTTAATCCACCAGTTTTATCCAATTTAATATTGACTACTTGATAACGGTTTTGGAGATAGTTAAGATCTGCTCGAGTATGACACGATTCATCGGCACACAGAGGAATGAGGCAGTTAAAATGAAGCAACTCATCATCTTCACCAGCCGGCAAAGGTTGCTCAATTAGTACGACGTTTAATGCATGTAACTGTTCGTGACATTCTGTTAAATCTTTAATTGTCCAACCTTCATTAGCGTCAATAATAAATTCACTATTGGGTGCAGCCTGCCGAATTGCAATCATTTTTTCTACAATATTTTGGCTGTCTAGCTTAACTTTTACTAAAGGCGGATTATTGAGTTTGGATACGGTCTGCGCCATAGCTTCAGGTGTATCAATACTTAATGTTTGTGCTGTTATGCACGGCTGTGCAGGACTCAGGTTTAGCATGCTACAAACTGAAATTTTATTGAGTTTTGCTTGTAAGTCCCACCACGCACAATCCAAAGCATTTTTAGCTGCACCTGCTGGAAATGCAGCAAGTAATTCATTGATATTATGACTCGTTACGGTTTGTTCATTGTCTGTTAATGACAAAATTTGTGCCGTTACACTTTCCACTGTCTCCTGATAGCGCGCATAGGGCACTGCTTCTGCCCAACCAGTAAATTCATCACTATGCAGAGTGACAACAATAACATCGGCTTGGGTTTTAGCTCCTCTAGCAATACGGAAGATATTTTTAAGCGGCAATGATTGCTGCACAAGGCTAATAAATATGTTTTTTGGGTTTGCTATTGTTGGAGAATATAACTTGGTCATAGTTCAACTCCTCAAACCAACGTTGCAGCAATACTGTCAGCTGTATCTCGAAGTGGATCAACGCAAGGCAAGGAAAATTGCTCATTTAATTGAGCGCAGATACGCTGACCTTCTTCAATGCTCACACTTGATGTATTTACGGCTATACCAACGACTTTTACATTTGGGTTGGTTAATTTTGCCGCCTGCAAATTCAATGCAATGGTGGTTTCAATGCTCGGAAATTGGCTGTCAGGTAAGCCACGCATGTGAGTTCGATTTAAATCATGACAAATGACTAATGCATCAGGTTGAGAGCCGTGCAGCAAACCTAAACTTACTCCAGCAAAAGCTGGATGCGATAATGAACCTTGTCCTTCAATAATATCCCAGTGTTCAGGACTATTATTTGGTGAAAGTGACTCAGACGCTCCTGAAAGAAAGTCTGAAATTACACAGTCGATTGCTACCCCTTGACCCGCGATTAAAATTCCGCATTGTCCTGTTGCTCGAAAATCAACATTAAGACCAAACTTTTTCATCGACTTTTCGATAGCTAACGATGTATACATTTTACCGACAGAGCAATCTGTCCCAACTGTCAGTAAACGCTTTCCAGTCCGCTTTACTCCAGTACCTGTAACAAACTCTAATTTCGGTTGACGAATGTCTAATAGTTTTTGTTGGGTTTGTTCAGCTTTTGCTACGAGTTCAGGAAAGTCAGTTAACTTATCGTGCAGCCCAGAAACAATATCCATTCCTTGTTCCATGGCTTCTAGGATATAAGGAAACCACTTTTTATCAAGGACACCACCGCTGTTTGCGAAGCCAAGAATAAAAGATTTAGCACCTTCCGCTACCGCTTGTCGAATGTCTAATTTTTTAATCCCCGTACTCACGGTGCAACCATCAATACGGTATTCACCCACACAAAGTTCTGGTCGCCAATCTGCTGCACTACATGCCATTTTTATAGAAAGTTGATTGGTTGTATCACCGATAAATAAAAGATACGGGGAAGCAATTTGCATAATGAAGTTCCTAAAATATAAAGCTGGAATAGGCGAAGTTTTATTATTCGAGATTAACCTAGCGAACTTGCATTAAAAGAATCAAGATTTTCATCGATCATAACCGATGGTTATGTTTGCATTTAACTTATTGAAACACCATGGGTTAAATATGGTATGAATTCTTCGATTACTTTTGATTTACTGCGATTTTCTAAATGGACTGCACTGATACTAAAAGTGAGTGCAGGTTCAAATGACGCAATGGCAATATCATTTGATAAATTTCCCTCTGCGGTATATCTATCCACTACACAAACCCCTAATCCACTTGCAACCAGACGTACCGCAATAAAATAAGTTTGTACTTTAATTAGTGATTGAAAACTAATATCTTCCTCCATAACCCGAGTCCACAACATATCACCTAAAGGACCACTGTCACTTATATCAATAAACTTACAGTCGCTTATCTTACTAAGGGTTAATGTGGCTGGACTGTCAGGAAACATCTCTTTAGGGTATACAATGACAAGCTCTGATTCTGCTAGAGGGGTTTGCGTAATACCTTGCATCTCTCTTGGTGAGAATAAAACAGCCAAGTCACACTTGTGCTCAAGCAACGATTGCATCATTTCATCATTGTGAATGGTATGAACATCAAACGTAACATTGGGATAATCATGATGGTAATTAGCAATAACATTCGGAATAGCGTCAAAACCGAGAGCTGGTGTAACGCCAAGTTTAATACACCCAAATTCAGATTTTTTGATATTTTGCACGGTATTTTTTATTGAGCACATTTGCTGATAAATTTTATCAACTTCCTCAAATAACATTTTTGCCTCATCAGTTGGAATAAGTCGGCCTTTGATGCGATCAAAAAGATTAAAGCCGAGTTGTAGCTCGGCATGGGACAGCACTTTACTGGCAGAAGGTTGTGAAACATGCAGCAGTTTCGCCGCATTCGTAATTGAGCCAGTAGTGTAAATAGCGTGAAATATTTCAATGTGTCTTAATCTCATCGAACGTCCCGTTTCGGTTTTATTGAATAATAAAAACCACGCCCTGTGGGCGTGGTGATCAGCGTCAAGCTATGCCTGTACTATCTGCCCATATTAAGACTTTTTTCGTTGTCTCCACAACAGATCAAAGTTCTATAACATGATAAATTTGAAAAATTATCGCACGTTTTATGGTATTGCCAATACCATATTGTTTGGGTTCAGAAATATCGTTTTAGGATACTTAAGGGACAAGTTGCGAATGAAGCGTTCAATTGTATTCAGATACACTGTGGTAGGTTATCAACAAGTAGCAGAGCTAAATGCACAAAAAACTAATGTTCACCTTTTTGGTAAAGTGCCGCCCAAATGCTAAATATCAAATTCACTAGAAACCGCAAAAGATAGAGAACAATAATATTAAGAAAGTTCAACCACTTACACCAATTACAGTAATTATTCTCTCACTCAGCAAGAGTTAAAGGGTTTCAGTGCAAGGCACAAGCTCGAAGTACTATATTCCCTACGGCCGCCATACAAAACTGGCCTTCAACGCATTTAGTGCTTTTGTCAGGATAATTTAAGTGCTTGTAACGCGGTAATGGAACCCTTTAGCCTTGCCCTTTGGGAGCTTGTATGTGCTCACTTTGGTTTATAAAGAATACTTCTCAAAATTGTCTTGACGTAGCAATGTAATAACGACAGTTTTGTATGTAGGAAACAATCGGCAACTATGTCTTCATCAATCTCGATTGCACCTTGAGCACATACATAGCTATGAGTTGAGCATTTAATTACTGTAATTGGTATTACTGAAGAAACTTTATTAGGTTAATCATTTTGGGGATAAAGGTTACTGTGTAAATGCTGTAGGTATCGATGAAGAAATGATACGAAATTCCATCAAATATCAGGAAAATTTGAAAAGCGGCAAGCAGATTTTGATTTTTAATTCGTAAATTCAGGGACAACAGCTTCGTGGCGCTCCCTAAATAAATCGATTGAGAGCGTTCATATACGCAGAAAAAATTACTGATAGCAAGGCATGAATAGCAGCAAGTAGTGGTTACCGACAAACAAAACTGTCGTTACTTCGTTTCTACTTGCAAAATTTATATCGCAGCTAGCGGTGATTTTGGCAAGTATATGAATGTTCAGCACTCACCTGATGGGCGTATCCGGGTTATTTAACTTTGTATTTAATTTCAATATATTAAAGGTAAATTGTGCGTTCAACCAATTTATTTAGGTTCATAAAGGGTAAGCATCAGCCCTTTTGAAGGGGCTAAACGCAAAGCATCCTTCTCAAAAAGTGGCTCCTTTTACTTTTATTTAAGTAATCAACCACTCACAAATGGCAGACTTAAATACAACTGTATAATCAAAGCATTAGTAATATCAATGAAAAAAGCACCGACTAAGGGGACGACGAGAAAAGCTTGTGGAGATGATCCATACCGTGAAACTAAAGTCTCCATATTAGCCACCGCCGTTGGCGTAGCACCTAAGCCAAATCCGCAATGCCCACCTGCCATAATAGCAGCGTTGTAATCTTTCCCCATCACTTTGAAGGTAATAAAATAGGCAAAAATCATTAGCATTATTGCTTGCACCAAAACCATAAAAATCATTGGGCCAGCTAGACTGACTAACTCCCATATTTTTAATGACATCAATGCCATCGCAAGAAAAATAGATAACGCCATGGTTCCCCACAAATCAATACAAGCACGGCTCACTTTATATATTTTGGTGAATTCGGTTAGATTGGTAATCACTACGCCAAACAACAGTGGGATAAGAAATGCGGGAAATACGATATCAATAGACTTGAGCGCTTCGTAACCTAAGCGTCCCAAACACATGCATAGTAGAATAACAAATAATGTTTCCATCATTTTTTTGGGATTAACAAAGTCATGGTCTTCAGGAACAAAGGTAACGGTATCATCTAGCTCTTTATGATATGAGGTGTCAGCTTTTAGATTATGCTTTTTAATTAATCGCTTACTGACAGGCCCGCCCACTAACCCGCCCAGAATTAGCCCTAATGTTGCAACTGCCATCGCCAACTCAAAGACATTTTCATGCATACCAAACTCGCTGATAAATAAATCTGCATAGGTTGCGCCATTACCATGTCCACCAGAAAGAGTGACCGAACCACCAATTAATCCCATTAATGGGTCCATACCTGTAGCGGCAGCGATAGAGACTCCAACGGCATTTTGAATGAAGACGTAAAAAGTGGCGACACTGAGAAATAAAGCTACTTTAGGCCCACCCTTGCTGAGTAAACTGAAACTGGCACCTAAGCCAATTGTAGTAAAAAACACTGTCATTAGCGGTACTTTTAGCGCCATATCAAATTGCAAGTTAATTCCAAAATTTACATGTATCACAGCGGATAAGAAGGCAAAAACAATGCCACCAACTACAGGTTCTGGAATATTGTTATTACGAAGAAAAGCAATTTTACTGTTCAGGTAATATCCTGAAAAAAGAATGATGAGTGAAATTAACAGAGTTTCTAATATAGGTATTTCAATATTCATTTAACAATCAACCTTTTCTGATTTGTTTTTGTCGTTATCGAATGATTCTTTTACGGTTAATGCATCGAAATTCAAGCGTAAAGAATTTAACGCAAAATCAGCAATTCAAAAAATTCAGTAAGCCATAACCCAAAGCTCTACTTCTTTCAAATCGCTCTCGATATTTCAATGGATACATAATGATTATTTATTTTGCAGAAGGCTAGGGGCTGTTTATCTTTCGTGATTATTTTTGCAGCGATAAATTGGTCGTTTTATGCAAGACAGAGCTTGTGCGGTTTGGTATTCCAAATAAGCAAGCGATAACGCAGTAGAAATGACCAGTTTACGCTGTCTTAGATGATTTTTAGCGTTCACTATTCTGTGTTGTAACCCGTTTACTTAGATGACTAAGCTTCACGGCTTACGCCTTGAACAGATAAACGCTCAAATAGCACAAAATTTAATCCTGAAAGATAAACAGCCCCTAACACAGAAGTTAGATAGATTAGGGGCTGTGATAATATAACGACTGAATTTATAGCCCTACTATAACTTTAGGTTATGGGTTGTAAATGAACTATCAATAGTATTGCATTTAGCAATTCGGCATTGTGAATTTAATAATAAATAAAAGATAACATTCGACTTATAAGTATAACAATTACAACACATGGTGGTGAGCGATATGAAACAACAACCCAGATTTAAATATAAATTAAATCGATTGAGCCTTTGTATACTTACAGCTTTAACAACCCAAGCAACCTTTCTTCAACATGCTAATGCTGAAGAATCATCAGTAAAAGATAAAGAGATTGAACGTATCAGTGTGATTGGTTCACACATTAAGGTTAATCATGATAATGGTGAGTTACCAGTTACCACCATTTCCGCTGAAGACATTGAGAATAGTGGTGCTGTTTCAGGTGCCGAATTACTTGCTGAAATACCTCAGCAAGGTGAAGTTTCTTTCAATAGTTCACGCTCTGTAGGGGGGGTAAATGATGCTCGTGGTGATGTTTCATCATTTAACCTAAGAGGCTTAGGTACGGGTAACACTCTTGTTTTGCTCAACGGCCGCCGTTTAGTGCTTCATCCCGGCACGCAGTCGGAAAACTTTGTCCCTGTAACCACAGCTAACGCCAACACCTTACCAGTACGAGGTTTGAAGCGTGTAGAAGTGTTGCGTGATGGCGCTGCTGCGATTTATGGTTCAGACGCAGTTGCGGGTGTTGTTAACTACGCTTTAAAAGATAATTATGAGGGTTCAGAATTCAACCTCAACTACGGCAATGAGCAAGGGACTGAGCGAGATGTGATCAACTTGACGGGTGCAACTGGTTTCTTTTTGAATGAAGAAAAAACCCACGTTTCAATGTCCGCAGGTTATTACAATCGCAATATTATTATGGCGAGTGAAAAGCCATACGCTAAAAGTTCTGATTTACGCGAAAATAATCGATTCCCTGATGAAGTGATCGTTACCGGAACCGATGATGACGGCAATCCAATATACAGCAATTCAGATTTGCATAACTTAAATTCATCAACACCTTGGGGGGAGTTCCGTACTAAAACATTAGGAACGTTTCATTTACAACCCGATACATTATCGGGTTGCGAAAACTCAGACTCGCGTGGCAATCCAACCACTGCACTTGATGTTGAAGGTGTTTGTGTTGATCGAGGCAGCCAACCATCGAGCGATGGTTACGACCGTAACAGCGAACGTTCCTTAAGCTCAGGTGTCGAGCGAGCTAACTTTTATGGTATGTTGACTCACGAGTTAACCGATGATACTGAACTCTATGGTGAAGCTTTATATTACTTCGCAAAGGCTGACCGTATTCGCGAGCAAACATCAAATCTTACCTCTCAGCGATTCACCATATCCGCTGATGCTTACTATAACCCTTTTGGTGAAGAGGTAAGCTTAAGGAAGTATCGTCCAGTAGATACTGGTCCTCGAAATATTGAAGTCACAGATACAAGCTATCGTTTACTTACTGGCTTACGTGGCTATTATTCAAACTGGGACTGGGACAGCGGGCTTTTATATTCTAAGGCCAATACTCAAGATAAAGCCAACCGCATTCACACTCAGCGATTCCAAGAAGCCATTAACAGTACCGATCAAGCCACCGCTTATGATGTATTCAACGGGGCTGATATCAATAATAATAATGTTGGTGATCCTACCAGAAACGACCAATCCGTCATCGACAACTTTATGATTGATGTTGTGCGTGAAAGCGAAACGGAACTTGCTCTTTTTGACTTTAAAGTATCCCGAGAAGATATTTTTGAATTACCAGCTGGAGAAGTTGGTTTTGCCGCTGGTATCGAATATCGCTATGAAAGTTTTTTCGATGTTCGTTCAGATGAGTTAAATACTACCGAACAATTTCTAGATACAGTTGGTGGCAGTAAAGATGTTGACCAGTTTGCCAGTGTTGTTTTAGGTAGTAGCCCAACACCTGATGCAGCAGGCAGTCGTAATGTTTTTTCAGCTTATGGTGAGTTTGCTATTCCACTTCTAAATGATCTGCCATTAGTTGAAAGCCTCAATATGCAACTGGCCGCTCGTTACGAACGTTTTTCGGATGTAGGTGATATTTTAAAGCCGAAAGTTGCATTATCTTGGGTAATGAATGATTACGTTCAGTTGCGTGCCGCATATTCTGAGGGCTTTAAAGCACCGGGATTGCCTCAAGTGGTAGCCGTTGATATTTCACGAGTCAACAGCCGAAACGATCCTCTCGTTGATTCTCGCTATGGAGTATTAGAAATCCGAAGTGGTAGTGACAGCTTAAGACCAGAAGAAAGCGAGAGCCGCAGTTGGGGAGTGGTCATTCAACCAACAGATAATTTAACTTTTACTGCAGATTGGTGGTATCTAGATCAAACGGACACCGTGGGTCTAATCCATTCACAAACTCAGTTACTTTATGATGCTATGTTGCATTATGAAAACCCAACAGGAAATGGTAACCCTTTAGTCACTCGAGGCGGTGAAGATAATGAAGTTATCGCTGTGAAAAATGATTATATCAATTTACAAGATAGAGAGTCATCAGGTGTTGATTTAGGGGTTACTTATGACTTAGAAACAAGCTTCGGTAAATTCAAGTTTAAGACTAATGCAGCGAAATTAACTAAGTTTTATCAATTGGCTGACGACGTGACAGCGCAAGTTATTGCAGCACAGCAATCCAGCGATCAGGGTTTGGTTGATGCATTAAAGTATAAAGGTAAAGAAGTTACCATTACTGGCAGTGGCGACTTAATTGGTCAAAATGGACGACCTGAATGGCGTGTGGTTTCATCTTTAGATTGGAGAAAAGATGCTTGGGGTGCAGGACTGCGATATAAATACATAAGTGGTTTCGAAGATACCAGCTTAGACTATACCGTTGATGAAGAAAACTTAAAGTACCAAGTAAAAAGTTTCTCGAAAGTTGATGCTTATGTAAATTATCGTCTGCCTGGCAGTCTCATCGAAAATGCAAAAATTACGTTTGGTGTTAGAAATCTAGCAGGTAAGAAACCTCCGATTGCTGATGAAACCTTTGGCTATAACAGCAGCGTGCATTCGAGTTTAGGTCGTTACTTTTACATGAACATAAACAAAAAGTTTTAAGTCTATCTCTATCGTTAACACAAAAAACATGACTCAATCAATGAAATGTTGAGTCATGTTTTTATCCTCTTATATCAACTTTTAAGCCGTTAATATGAAAAAAACATTTCTTCTTTGCTTGTTCATAATTTGTGCTAACTTCCATTCTTACGCGGATAACCCTATTGCTCCATCTGAAAGTAATCATCAGCAAGCGTGCGACACCGGCTCAGTTCGGTTATTGGCTGACTTTGAGGCAAGCCGAATGGATGAGTGTAAAAATTTAGGAGATAATCGTTTCCATATCATTATTAAACCAGAAAATACCCCCATTAATCCTAGCCCTTGGTATGCATTTAAAGTCATTGCAGATCAAGCTACTGATGTGAATGTTACAATTAAAATCGCAGATAAAAGAAAGAACCGATATTTGCCTAAAATCAGTCAAGATATGCAAACTTGGTCCCCCCAAGCGCATCGAGTTCGTGGAAAAAGACTGACTTTTACAATCAAAGCTACTGAGCAACCGCAGTATGTTGCGGCACAAGAAGTCATCAATAATCAGTACTATGTCGATTGGGCAAATAAGCTACAAGCAGTAAGCCAAGTGAGTCACAGTAGATTAGGCGAGTCGGCACAAAAGCGACCCATTTATAAAATAGAGAGTAAAGCCAACACTAATGAGTGGTTAGTTATCTTAGGTCGACTACATCCCCCAGAAATCACTGGAGCACTGGCTTTATTCCCATTTGTCGAAACGTTACTGGCTAAAAATAAACTAGCAGATCATTTCCGTCAAAAATTTAACATTTTAATTATTCCAAACTTAAATCCAGATGGCGTCGCCATGGGTAACTGGCGTCACAATGCTCATGGTGCAGATTTAAACCGAGATTGGGTCAGCTTTAAACAGCCCGAAACGATTCAAGTGCATCAATATTTACAAGGCTTGGTTGCACAAGGTCAAAAGATTAAATTTGCCATTGATTTTCATTCCACTAATCAAGATGTTTTTTATACCATGCCAACAAATTATGATGTCGAAGACCGTTATTTTGTTAAACACTGGCTAAACTCATTAGATCAGGCTATGCCAAACTTTAATGTTATACAGAAACCCGGAAATCGACCCAATAATGGTGTATCAAAGCAATATTTTGCTGATAATTACCAAATCCATGCAATCACTTATGAAATGGGTGACGAAACGAAACGTGATAACATAATAGCCATTGCAAATAATGCGGCAATCACGTTAATGCAAACCATGATGTCAGATGCCAACCACAACAAAGAGTAAATATTTAATGGCTGTTTTTAATCGTATTTTTTTTGTTTTTTTGTGTGTGTCTACCATTACTGCGTGCAATGATAATCAACAGCCCAAAGTTGATACTTTAATTACGAAAGGCAAGGTATTTACTGGTTCAAGTACACAAGCACAGGCGCTTGATGTCGCTATTTGTGGCAATATGATTTGCGGGCTTTACCCGACAGGTCAACATGATGTAACCGCAAAAACCGTTGTAGATGCCAGCAATAAAGTTGTCAGTCCGGGCTTTATTGATCCTCATACTCATACACTTGATGAACTGTACAGCCAAGATAAAAATCACAATCTCAACTATTTAACTCAGGGTGTGACCACAGTCGTTAATGGCAATGATGGCGAAGGCTTTTTTGATATAGCAAAAACCGCAAGAGAATTAGAAGCCAACGGCATTGGTACTAACGTAGCACTGTTTGTAGGGCATGGCAGTATACGAGAGCAAGTTATGGGGCGAGCACAACGCTTTGCGACTGCTAAAGAATTACAACAGATGTCTAACCTATTAGAACAAGCCATGAAAGATGGTGCTCTTGGGTTATCAACTGGCTTATATTATGTTCCGGGCAGTTTTGCGAATACGGAAGAAGTCATCACTCTAGCCAAAATAGCTAGCCAATATCAAGGAATATATGATACCCATCTGCGTGACGAAAGCACGTTTAATATTGGTTTGATTTCCGCACTGGATGAAGCCATTAATATTGCTGAGAAAGCAGACATACACTTACATCTTGCTCATATAAAAGCACTTGGAGTTGACGTATGGGGGCAAAGTAAAGCAGCGATTTCCATGATAGAGCAGGCACAAGCGAGAGGGGTCGGTATTTCAGCAGATCAATACCCTTGGCTCGCATCTGGCACAAAACTTCATAGTGCTGTTATGCCAAAATGGGTAATGGCAGATTCACGGCAAGCCTTTCATCAACGTTTAAGCGATAAGAATTTAACTGAACGCTTACGTTTCGAAATTAATGAAAACATTCGTCGTAGAGGCGGCGATTCATCACTTCTAATCACAGCATTTAAAGATTCAAAACTGGTTGGGTTAACTTTAGCAGAGGTCGCTGAACTTCGTAAAAGTGATGCCGTCACTACTGCGATTCAACTCGTAAAGGAAGGTGAAGTAAGAGTTGCTTCATTTAATATGTCACCCAATGATGTAGAAGCGTTCATGACAAAACCTTGGGTTGTGACATCTTCAGACGGTACTAATGGTCACCCCCGTAAATTCGCTAGTTTCCCAAAAAAATATCAAAAATACGTAACAGAAAAAGGGCTGCTCAGTCTCGCTGAGTTTATAAATCAAAGCTCCAGTCAAACAGCCAAGCTGCTAGGTCTTAGCAATCGAGGACAATTAACAGTTGGCTATCAAGCAGATATTATTGTGTTTGACGCTAATAAATACAAAGCAAATGCTGATTTTTCAACATGGAATAAATATTCATCAGGCATTGAACAAGTATGGCTAAACGGTCACAGAGTCATTCAAGATGGGATTTTTCAACATAAATTGGAAGGTCAGTTTGTTCGCTGAATTTTTTTGGATGCGGATTGGTATAACATACTGATAGAAGTTGTGCGGAAGCACTGACAAAGATGTCTAATCTGACAAAACTATTTGTTTTTAGTCAGTCATTTTTCACTATTTTCAGAAGTGCTGTTTTATCCTAAAGCAGAAAAAAATACTGATAGCAAGGCATGAATAGCAGCAAGTAGTGGTTACCGACATACAAAACTGTCGTTACTTCGTTTCTACTTGCAAAATTTATAATGCAGTTAGCGGTGATTTTGGCAAGTATATGAATGCTCAGCACCCATCTGAAGAGTGAATTCGGGTTGTTTAATCTCAGTAGGGTAAATTCCTCGCCGCTTGCGGCGGACTAACGTCTTTATCTAACTAATTGATACCTCGCCCCTTGGGGCGGGGTGATTCATTCTTGTATTTAACTTCAATAGATTAAAGTTAAATTGTGCGTTCAACCGATTTATTACCGTGAAAATAGCCGCTAACACCTATTCCCAAGCCTGTTAGTGAAAGCATAAAAGCTAAAAATCACTTCGCCTTTAGCTTACCGTGAAAATTAATAGTATTAGACGCAACATAGTCCTCCCCGCAATTATTGAAGGGATAAAAATAAGTCTGGCTGTCTGTTAAGCTTTTTGCTTAACTGTTTATACCATATTGTATTTAACCATCATTTGAAGCCATCGGGGACTATTTCTCCTGACCATTAACTCCTCGTAGTTAATATCTGGGTCAAAATAGGCTTTCCTTCGGCTTAATACTGTGTAGATAATACGTAAAAGTTTGTGGGCGATAGCAATGATACTTCTCTTGTGTCCTCGACGGATGACCAAACCTTGGTACTTGCCTTTGAATTGGCTTTTCGTCTTAACGGCAGCATTAGCTACTTCACACAAGAGTGTTTTGACCATTTTGTTTCCTTTACGCATTCGCCCACTTTTTCTTTTTCCTGCACTTTCATTATTTCCCGGACATAAACCTGCCCATGAGCTGATACCCTTTATTCCATCGAAGCAACTCATGTCGTCACCGATTTCACCAATAAGACAAGCTGCACTGATAACACTAGTGCCCGGTATCGTTTGCAAAAGTTCCAGAGCCTCATTCCACGGTTTTATCGTTTCAATAATTAAGGTTTCTAGCTCAGCAAGCTGCTTCTCTAGAAACTCAATGTGATTTTTGATATTACGCAAGATATAAAAGTGTGACGGAGTAAGAGTTTCGTCCATACTCGCCATAAGTTCACTTCTATCGGCTTTCAGTCTTGGGTCGACCATTTTTATCAAGTCACACAATGGCTTTCCTTCAATCAGACCGTTCACGAGTATTTGCCCTGATTTCCCGTTAATGTCGCTAATAAACCCGCCCAGACGAATACCAGCATCATCTAAGGTTTTATGTAATCGATTTTTCTCATTACTCAATTCCTTTTTTTGTTTGTCTCTTCTGCGAGTCAGTAATCTGAGTTGCTTCTGCTGTGGCGCTGGAACGAAACTTGACCGAACGAGTCCATAGTGACCGAGTGAAGCGAGCCATTGATTGTTAATGACATCTGTCTTTCGACCGGGAACATTCTTGACATGTCTTGCATTAACGACCTGCGTTTTTATGCCAGCTGTAACAAGTGAAAGATAGATGCTTTTCCAGTAAACACCTGTACTTTCCATTACAGCTAGCTCAATATGATGCTGCTTGAGAAAATGGCATAATTTCAAGCGTTCTTTTTTTAAAGTACCAAAGGATTGGGTGATTTCTTCAATTCCCTGCTCTGTCTCCTTGCGGATAGTGACCATGACCATCATCTTGTGGACATCTAATCCTGCACAACTTTTTACAATAGGCTCCATAAAATACTACTCCACTGAATTAAAGTGAGTAGCAGAGCCTAGTGGATAGATTGGATTGCCAAGAACTCTAACGAGAACTGGTCATTTTACCGTTCATTCAATGCGTAAAAGCTGAAATAGCCGAGGGTACGAGCAACCATATCCAGATCAGTTTAGGTTCAGTTATGAAAACTAAAAAAAATGCGACCACGATTTAAGCTCTGCTAATAGTTAGAATAAAACAGAAAGAATTTTCATGGTGTAGGGTGATAGAAAAATCGAAATTAAAGTAAACGCTCATGACATCTATGCCTATCATGAATGTTTAGGTTGGAAATAATCTTCAAATCTCAGCGAATACAATTTTCATGGTGTAGGGTGATAGAAAAATAATAGTCAAAGTAAACGCATATGACATCTATGCCTATCATGAACGTTTAGGTTTATATGATTTTCGATAATTTCAACCATAGCTTTTACATTAATCAGGAGGTGTAAGCCCAAACCCCAGACCTTTTCCTTAATCATGTGAGTTTGCCGTATTGTATTGATATATAAGTAATTTGTGTATAACCAGTTCACTTTTGGATAGAAGTAAGCTAATACTAATTACAGGTGTTCACCAACAAACACATATTTCGCCCATTTATTTAAAAGGTATTGAAAAATTGAAGATAGTAATGGTGAATCCTTTATTGGGGCAGTCCGACCGCTGCAAAAATTACACAGTTTTGATAGTCTTCTGAGTCAACATATTCTTTCCAGAATATAAGGGCGTCTATAACGATGTATCTTTCGCTCACGAGCATCACTCAGTAAGTGGTGCTTGATGCCGCACTGTTTATTGTTCTAGCCATGCTCAATTCTTCTATTTTTGCCATTTATACCAATTACAGTAATTAAATTCCCAGCTCAGAGCTATGTATGTGTTCAAAGTACAAGTGAAATTGATGAAGACATAGTTATTACCGACATACAAAACTGTCGTTATTACATTGCTACGTTGAGACAGTTTTGCGTAGTAATTTGGACACATACAAGCTCCCGAAGGGCGAGGCTAAAGGATTCCATTACTACGTTACAAGTTTTTGAATTATCCCGACAAAAGCACTAAGTGCGTTGAACGCCAGTTTTGTATGGCGGCCGTAGGGAATATAGTACTTCAAACTTGCGCCTTGTACTGAAATCCTTTAGCTCTTACTGAGTGGGAAGTTAATTACTGTAATTGGTATTATAAGGACGCTGAGACAATTGTATTAGTTGAGGATAACTTGAATACTCATACCCCGACTTCATTTTATAAGGCCTTCGAACCAGAAGAAGCTCGTAGGTTGATCAATAAAATAGAATTTCATTACACGCCAAAGCACGGAAGTTGGTTGGATGTGGCTGAAATTGAATTAAGTATCTTGAGCAGGCAATGCTTAAACCGAAGAATACCCGCTCAGGAAACACTAAATACTGAAGTCGAAGCCTGGGTTACCGAGCGTAATGAGTCCAAGGCTAAGATGAGCTGGCAGTTCACGACTGAGGAGACACGTATAAAATTAAAGAAACTTTACCCCGTACTCCCAGAGTAAAGTGAGCCTTTTAACAGAAGTTCACTGATTAACGAAATCCAGTTACACTTTCGTTAATCAAAGCATGAAAAGCTAGAATCCTACTGACTTGCCAAGGGGTGGGAGGAGGTGTTTTGTTCAGACATCACTTATTTGTCAATTGATTGTGAGCAAAAGTTAAGTAAGAGTTTAAAACAATAAATATCGATACATGATTCTTAGCTCTCCTATGACTATGGTTTACCAGAACAGCTTCAACTGTAGAATTCATATGAATGGACTACTAGGCATGAGCCAATTTACGCTCAATTTCATTATTTTTTGTTTGAGTTTGAGGCACAACGATGAGCTACGAAACGGCTTCTCTATGCGGTGGGTAATCTTCTGTTATACATTTATAGAATACCTTAAAGCTGAATATTTTTGTATTTATCTTTTCAGTGCGTTATATCTTAGCTTATTAATTCACTCACTTATTGAGTAATGCGATGGCGACAGTGCGCACTCCTGCTGAACAACAATCAATATATGAATCCGTACTCAAAAGCCTCCAAGAATACCCAAGCGAAGCCGTATCCTATCTAAACTTTAAGGTTTCAAAATTTGATGATAATGAAGACTTACAACAGAGTTATCAAGTATTAAGCGAAACCAATAAACAAAAGCTGTATGATTTTTTCAACACTGAATCATCGCCGACTCACTCCAACTCTCACAAACGAGAAGTTCATAATTGTGAGAAGCCAAGTAATGTTTGCCCATATTTTGCAACTGAGCCCTTCTCCAATGCTCCACAATCAAGCACTCAATATGCTAAGCAAATACACCAACCATCTTCCTCCCCTAATTCCTTTGATACTCAGACCCGTGCGCTCATTCACTCTTGGAAACTTGAACAGAAAAGCAAAAATCAACTGGGTATTGAGTTAAATGCATTAATTGGTGGTTGCACTAAACTTTCGAAGCTTATTGAAATCATTCACACCCTAAAAAACGACAAACGGGTCATGGAAACATCATGGAACATAAGGTTAGTCCATGAATTGTTGCACAAAGCGGCCGAGTTTTCTGACAGCCATTCATCTGATTTCGACGGCGTTTTTAGTGACATAGTACTATTTAAATCTGCCTATGAAGCGAAAACATGCATCCTATTACTGAAATTAATTAAGTTAAATTTAAATTTTTCAGATGCCAAAAGGTTGGTACTAGGCAATGCAGCTGAAGCCAGCTTAATGCAACAATGGGGCATCAAGCCTGATGTTGCCATTTACAATGCCTTTATCACGGCATGCGTTAGAACTGACCACTTTAATAGTGCTTGGCAACTGGTGTGTGGTGACGAGCCTGTGATGGCACCTCATTTGCCACTAAAGGCAAATTCAATCATCTGCTTGAATTTGCTGACGGCCTGCGCTGAAGCGGGGCGTTATGCAGAAGCCAAATCATTGGCGTTGGGCGATGGCGATACAGCTACAGCCAGCTTAATGCAACAATGGGACATCAAGCCTAATATTGTCATTTACAATTCCTTTATCATGGTATGCGCTAAAACGGGCCAATTTGATAGTGCTTGGCAACTGGTGTGTGGTGATAAGCCCGTGATGGCACCTCATTTGTCACTAAAAGCAGATTCAATTACCTGCATAAATTTGCTGACGGCCTGCGCTGAAGCAGGGCGTTATGTAGAAGCCAGATCGTTGGTGTTGGGCGATGGCAATGCAGCTACAGCCAGCTTAATGCAACAATGGGACATCAAGCCTAATGTTGCCATTTACAGCGCCTTTATCACGGTATGCGCTAAAACGAGCCAGTTTGATAGTGCTTGGCAACTGGTGTGTGGTGATAAGCCCGTGATGGCACCTCATTTGTCATTAAAAGCCAATCAAATCACCTGCATGAATTTGCTGGCTGCCTGCGCTGAAGCGGGGCGTTTTGCAGAAGCCAAATCATTGGTGTTGGGCGATGGCGATACAGCCAGCTTAATGCAACAGTGGGGCATCAAGCCTAACGTTGCCATTTACAATGCTTTTATCACGGTATGCGCTAAAACGGGCCAATTTGATAGTGCTTGGCAACTGGTGCGTGGTGATAACCCCTTGATGGCACCTCAACTACCACTAAAGGCAGATTCAATCACCTGCCTGAATTTATTGACTGCCTGCGCCGAAATGGAGCGTTTTACAGAAGCCAAATCATTGGTGTTGGGCGATGACGATACAAACACAGCTACAGACAGTTTAATGCAACAATGGGGCATCAAGCCTGATGTTGCCATTTACAATGCCTTTATTAAAGTATGTATTAAGGCTAAGGAATTTGACGCTGAAATATGGTATTTAGAAAAAATTATGAACGAATGTAACATGAGTACTCCTTCACAAATACATGCTCAACTTGCGCCGCTTGACAAAGATAATTTCGCAAGCATGATTGATAAAGGGATAACACAAGGAATATATAAAAAAAGTCTTGGCTTAATGAATCATTGTTTAGATTTACATATAGATAAAATCTTCGAAGGACAATCAAGCAATGGTACACATATTCGAGGTGTTCCATTAGCTTTCGCAAAACTATTATTTTGTTATCACAAAAAAAATAATGAACCCAACATAGTGTCGATCATAACTGGATACCATGGCAATAATACGGTAAAAAATGGAATGATAAGTTTTCTCAATGATGTATTTGGACTTGAGTTTATCGAGGATAAATTCAACTTAGGAAAGATAGTATTGAGCGAGTCTACCCATTAATACCAATTACAGTAATTAAATGCTCAACTCAGAGCTATGTATGCGCACAAAGTACAAACGAAATTGATGAAAACATAGTTATCTACGTTGAGATAATTTTGTGAAGTAATTTTTGCGCATACAAGCTCCCGAAGGGCAAGTCTAAAGGTTTCCATTACTGCGTTGCACGTTCTTGAATTATCCCGACAAAAGCACTAAGTGCGTTGAACGCCAGTTTTGTATGGCGGCCGTAGGGAATATAGTACTTCGAACATGCGCCTTGTACTGAAAACCTTTATCTCTTGCTGAGTGAGAGATTAATTACTGTAATTGGTATAACTTGATACTAGCGAGCACACTTCTCAATTGAAACTTCAAAGTCGTGATGCGAAGTATCATGCGACCTAAAGGGAGGTTCCGCAGTAAACTTCCCTCTTGAAAGTATCGTGTATCCCCAATGAAATTAATGGTCCTTCGCTCATATCGGTTAATGATTAACAGCTTTTAAGTCGAAACTGTGCTTCAGCGAAAGTGAGTTTCGATGAGTCATAAGCTGTCATCACATTGATAAATACCAATTACTGTAATTGGTATAATATTGAATTGGCTTTACTAAAAATCATCTTATGACATTTGTCACCTTGTTTTGGTGATCTTTGTGTCTAACTAAATTTATTCCCTTCCACAATAATTGGTTTCGAAAGCAAAAGGCTCGACCTCAACCGAATTGAAACATAATTTATTTAAGCAAGGAAATGCGACATGAAAACTTTATTATTACTGACAAGTATTTTTGCCTCACAATCAGTGTTAGCACTCACTACAGAAGACGCGATTACTCAAACCGATGCCGCGATGAATACAATGAACATGGCTCAGTTACAACAGCTGGCAAGCGAAACAATGGATTATGCGAACGCTTATGCAAACTATCGCTTAGGTGTAGGGGCTAGTCTTGTTGGCAATGGTGCGCTCGCAAAGGAAGCGTTAACCCAAGCTGCTTCGGTCCTTGAAACATTAAACCAGCAACAAGATGATGCTGAAAACTATGCGTTATTGTCGGCCGTATACGGCATGCATATTTTCGTTGACCGTACGACTTATCAAGAGTTAGGTCCTAAATCAAACCATGCTTTACAGCAAGCAGAGGAGCTTGAGCCGAATAACCCACGAGTACAATTGGTTAAAGCGATTGCCAATTACTATAAACCCAATAAAAGTATCGAATACATTAATCAAGCACTCAATGATTTTGAACTGCCTTGTGAAATCATTTGCTGGGGTAAATCTGAGTCTTTTGTTTGGCGCGGTTTGGCTCAACAACAAAAAGGCGACTTAACCGCAGCAAAACAAGATTGGCAACAAGCTCTTGTGGTAAACCCTACCAATGGGTGGGCTAAGTCCTTACTTCAACAGTTTTAATAGTGAAAAAATGACGGCTCTAATTAGGGAGCCGCTCTGTACATCAATTCAGCAACGTGTTAAAAACAAAGCATTAAACCTACAGACCAATTGAAAGCTTGCCAAACTAGTGTTTTTAGGTAAAAGGGAAGAACACCATGACCGCCAGTCAGCTCAATTCAGCGCAATCATGCGTAAAAACGCCTAGTTCGAGAAAAAAATTAGAAGATCGTTTTGCTTGGGTTTATCTGTGTAATCTGGTTTTTTATTTTATCCCGATGTTTATTGCGTCTATGGCGGCATGGGAGATAATTACCAGCTTAGTAGTGTTAGCAGCCTTCCTTCCCTTATATTTTTGGGCGCATCGCTGCACCAGCATTCAAGCTAAATACCCAATTGCACTGATATTTATACTTTCGGTTGGTGTCACACCCCTCAACAGTGGCTCGTTAGCTTTATTCACTTATGTAGCTTTTTATTGTGGCTTTCATTATCGAATCCCAAAAACCTTGTGGTTATGGGCAGGCCAAATCGCCACATTAATTGCCCTCAATTTACTATTAGGATTTCCGAACCCATACTTTGCGCTTTGGGGGGCAGGCTTAACTATCGGTATTGGCCTTATTGGTTTAGCCGCGCGTAAACGTGAAGAGCACTTTAGAGCAGAGCAACAAAGCCGTGCTGAAATCAAGACCCTCGCGACTATGGTTGAACGTGAGCGCATCGCAAGGGATCTTCATGACGTCATGGGGCACAGCCTATCGTCGATATCACTCAAAGCCGAATTAGCCAGCAAACTGATAGAAAGTAATCAATTAGAAACAGCTAAACAACATCTTGATGAATTAGCACAAATATCCAGAGAAAGTTTGTCTCAATTAAGGCAAACGGTGTCGAATTATAAGCACAAAGGGTTATCGTCAACTGTGACTGAATTATGTCAGAGCTTACGTGATAAATCACTCAGTGTTACTTTAGTTGGAGAACTCCCCAAGACATTGAATGCCATGCAAGAAAGTCATTTAACGTTAATACTCACTGAGCTGTGCAACAATATATTGCGCCATAGTAAGGCTGAGGAATGTGAATTTAACTTTATTGAACACTCAGATAATTTTGTGATTACCTTAACTGAAAATGTGAGTTATTCAGACAAGGCAACCGAAAGTTTTAATGAGGGAAATGGACTCACCGGAATACGTGAGCGCTTGCAAGATATTGATGGTCAGTTCTATTATCAACTCCACCCACAATTAATGTTTACCATTGAGTTACCTAAGCAAGACAAGGATGTGAATCATGATTAAAATTTTATTGGCGGAAGATCAAGCTATGGTGCGCGGCGCGCTGTCGGCCTTGCTATCACTCTGCGGCCAATATCAAGTGACTGAAGC
The DNA here is from genome assembly GCF_004358345.1 of Parashewanella spongiae. NCBI lineage: Bacteria > Pseudomonadati > Pseudomonadota > Gammaproteobacteria > Alteromonadales > Shewanellaceae > Parashewanella > Parashewanella spongiae. Next base: position 678,512 of record NZ_CP037952.1, read on the forward strand.
CAAAGACGGCGAGCAGGCATTGCAATTACTCAAAAATGATTCCTTTGATTTGTTGTTAAGCGATATTGAAATGCCCGGCCGCACCGGTATCGAATTGGCACAATGGGTAGCGGAAAACCAACCAAAGATTAAAGTCGTTATCGTCACGACGTTTAGCCGCGCAGGTTACATTAAACGTGCAATCGAATGTGGAGTAGGAGGTTTTTTATTAAAAGACGCGCCTTCAGAAGAATTGGTCGCAGCGATTAATTCAGTGTTAAACGGCAGGCGAGTGATTGATCCTGAACTTGCCATGATGGCCATTGGTGATAAAGATCCATTAAATGATAAAGAACGCCGTTCACTGCGCCTTGCTGCCGAAGGGAAGTCGACCGCTGACATTGCCACAAGCTTGTTTATTGCAGAAGGTACGGTTCGGAATTACTTGTCTGAAGCCATCAACAAACTTAATGCCAGTAATCGAATCGATGCAGCGAGAATTGCTCAACAAAAAGGCTGGTTGTGAAGGTCTGAAAATTCAATAGTGCAAAAATTCTACATGTATTGAAAAGAGGGGAAGTTGGGGTATTGATTAAAATTTAAGTTTTGGCTCAATAATAAATCCAATATATTGCTTCCACCCAGAACGAGACTTTTCTAGGCACAAATCAATATCTTTTTCATCCTTAATGACCCTTTTTAAGATTAGATCTTCACGCCTCCATAAGTATTGTGTGACAACAACTTTCACAATGTGCCCTTTCTGTAAATATTGTTTTGCTCGTGCGCACACCGCGGCATCCATTCCTTTTGTTCCAAGATTAAAATTCGTTAAACTTATTTTTTCAAGCGGTAAGTGCTGGTGGCCAGCTTTATGTCGCCCTTTATAAGCAGAATTAATCATGCAGGCTTCCATGACGGTTGCATAGACACACATGTCTTTGAGGAAAACATCAAGCTGTTCGGTAGAGTTTGAAGCAATACCACAAATACTTAAAAATTCAGTTTTTCTTTTTGGGTCATTTGAACATAGAATGTTATAGGCCGCCCGAGAAAAGTCTTTTTCTAGAATCATACGCTGAATGGTATCTGGACACAGGCCAGTTAGACAGTCAGCAACACCATGAAAAATAGTTATGCTTTTTTGTCCATTCACTGATGAATTAATTTCAACTTGCGAGGTGTCATCTGATGCTACCTCGTTGTCAAATAAGTGATTCCATAAGTCATTTGTAACAATTTGCTCTAATTTTAATTTATCCAGCTTATCGGATAAACTTAACCCTAATACTTGGATAAGATGGCTAAATTTTCCATGTAAAAATGGAGACGTTTGCGGGTCTTCAATGAACAGCCAAGTTTTTGCGATTTCGTTCGCTACAATAGATGGAAGTCCATTTAGAAAAACCCTGGGGTTTGCATCTTTTATTCCAGACTCTCTGAGCAAGATAGTTAGTGTTTTCAATATGGAGTGATGACATTTTATAGTGTCTCCTTTCATCCATTCTTCCAAAGATGGCATTACAAAGCTCTGTTGCTCCAGTATATAGGCATTGATCAACTTTGATTTATTATTAAGCAGTTGTTCCTCAGGATGTTCACAATAACGATGATCATGAAATCGCACCAACTCACAAGTTTGATGCTTGTTTATCAGAGTTTTTAGAATGTTAGGCTCAAGAGTCAAGCAAAGTTGTTGCCCTAATAGCATAATGGCTGGAAAATATGTGCGAATGTCTGTTGCGCGACAGGTCAATTTTTGAAGTTCATCACTCAGTTGTGGAAATCTTAACTTCATCGATGCATTTGTTGCATCACATATAGATTGGCGTACTTGAGGTAATAAGCTCGTACAATACAAGTGTGCTTTTTCTCTTGAAGGGACAATAATTTCATCAAATGGAACTTTCGTAAGGTCGACAACATAATATGTATTATCATCCGAATAATCACTTTCATTTTTAAAGTGAGGAAACAATGTGCTAAATGTTGCTTCTGATCCTCTATATGGAAAGCGTCGGTCTCCTTTAAAACAAGTTTGATGAAATTGACTGACAATACCAAGTTTGTTTTCGAAACCAGCGTTCTTATCCTGAACGGTATATTCATGATCTGCACGTTTTATCGTTGAAGAAAAAAATTCAAGTCTTAGCTCGTTTACAACCGGTGATTCTGTCGTTAGCTTTGTGCTTGAAAAGTCAATATTTGCCAGAAAGCTCATTGAAATTCCTAAAAAAAGAACGAAAACAAATGTTAAAGCTTGATTAACTATTTCCCCAATGAATAATAGTTAATTTTTAGTGCGAGTTTAATCACTCTGGGTTTAATTCCTCGTCCCTTGGGGCGAACTAGGGTCTGTTGATCTTTCGTGATTGTTTTTGCAGCGATAAATTGGTTATTTTATGCAAGGCAGAGTTTGTGAGGTTTGGTTATTATCGACATACAAAACTGTCGTTACTTCGTTTCCAAATAAGAAAACGGTAACGCAGCACCTTTTATTTAGAAAGAGCGACCAATTTACGCTCTCTCTTTTTTCGATGCTTTTGAGCATTCACTGTTCTGTGTTGTGACCAGCTCACTTAGATGGCTAAGCATCACTGCTCACGCCTTGAACAGATAAATACTCAAATAGCACAAAATTTAATCCTGAAAGATCAACAGACCCTAACATAAAAGGTTTGTGTCTTGTCATACCTGCGTAGGCTGGTATCCAGCGACTTTCACTAAACAAGAACGAACGTTAGACTACCGACATACAAAACTGTCGTTATTACATTGCTACGTCAAGACAATTTTGAGAAGTATTCTTTATAAACCAAAGTGAGCACATACAAGCTCCCAAAGGGCAAGGCTAAAGGGTTCCATTACTGCGTTACAAGCACTTAAATTACCCCGACAAAAGCACAAAGTGCGTTGAGCGCCAGCGTTGTATGGCGGCCGTAGGGAATATAGTACTTCGAGCTTGCACTGTAACCCTTTAGCTCTTGTTAAGTGAGAGATTAATTACTGTAATTGGTATAATACGGGTATAGGATGAAGCTTGGTGCCTACAAATTAATATTCTTTAATTAAATGAAATACTATGAATCGGAATATGCTAGCTAACACGGGTAAGCGTCATATTCGAGTACCACTCCGATATTTGAATTCAAAACCGTGTTTTCTTTAAAGCATTGTGTTCAAAAAATTCTCTGTTAATATATGTATAAATTCACAGTACTTGGGTGCGAATAGTTTGCAGCGATTGGATCTTATCCCCATCACCGAATTGAAAGGTGTGGCGAAAAAAGTTGCCGAAAAACTCGAAAAACTGAGCATTCGCACAGTTCAAGATTTGTTGTTTCATTTACCAATGCGGTATGAAGATCGTACCCAAATATTCCCGATAGATAGCATTTCCGCGGGCGAACATTGCACCATAGTCGGCGAAATAACCTCAAGCCAAATTCTTCATGGACGTAAGCGCATGCTGACGTGTAATGTACGCGACGACAGTGGCTCAATTACTCTCAGGTTCTTTAATTTTTCAGCCGCTCAGCATAATTCTATGCAAACGGGTAAACGTATTCGTGCGTTTGGCGAAATCCGACTTGGGAAATATCAAGCTGAAATCGTGCATCCAGATTATAAAATACTTGATGACGAACAAACTGTGGTGCTTGAAAACACCCTGACACCCATCTACCCATCGACTGAAGGCTTAAAACAGCCAAGTTGGATGAGGTTGACTGAGCAGGCTTTGGAACTACTGCAAAGCGGTGGGCTAACTGAATTACTGCCTGAGTCATTGAGGCCGAATCAAGTCTCATTAGCTGATGCTATACGCACGTTACATCGTCCCGATAATCAAGTGCCATTAACGTTATTAGAAACAGGGACACACCCAGCTCAACAACGTTTAGCGCAAGAAGAATTGTTGGCGCATAACTTGAGCATGCTCAAACTTCGTCAACGAAGTAATCAAGATCCTGCTATCAGCATGGCATCGACAGGACAATTAATCGCTTCATTTTTAAAACAATTGCCTTTTGAGCCTACAGGGGCACAAACACGTGTAACAGCTGAAATTGCAGCAGACTTAACTAAAAATGCGCCTATGATGCGTTTAGTACAAGGTGATGTTGGTTCAGGTAAAACCCTTGTTGCGGCATTAGCTGCATTGCAAGTGATTGAAAACGGTTATCAAGTGGCGCTTATGGCACCCACGGAGTTACTTGCTGAGCAACATGCGATTAATTTTACAGAATGGTTTGAGCCTTTAGGCTTAAAAGTCGGCTGGTTAGCAGGTAAATTAAAAGGTAAAGCACGGCAACAATCATTAGAAGACATTGTTTCAGGTGCAGCTCACATTATCGTGGGAACTCATGCTGTATTTCAAGAGCAGGTTAAATATAAAAAGTTGGCGCTTACTATCATTGATGAGCAGCATAGGTTTGGTGTTCATCAGCGACTAGGGCTTAGAGAAAAAGGCATCAGTCAAGGTTATTATCCACATCAGTTGATCATGACGGCGACGCCTATTCCACGTACTTTATCGATGACCGCTTATGCCGATTTAGATACTTCGATAATCGATGAGTTACCACCGGGTCGAACTCCTGTAACAACGGTTGCCGTATCCGATCAACGCCGTGGTGATGTTATTGAACGAGTGCGTATCGCAGCAACAGAAGGAAAACGCCAAGCTTATTGGGTTTGTACCTTAATTGATGAATCTGAAGTGCTCGAATGTCAGGCGGCCGAAGATACCGCAGAGGAACTAAAGTCGCTTTTACCTGCACTAACGATAGGATTAGTTCATGGTCGCCTAAAAAGTGCTGAAAAACAACAGATCATGGAGCAGTTTAGTCAAGGTAAAATTGATCTGCTGGTGGCGACCACAGTGATTGAAGTTGGGGTAAATGTCCCTAATGCCAGTTTGATGATAATAGATAATCCTGAGCGTTTGGGACTAGCACAACTTCACCAGCTTAGAGGGCGAGTAGGGCGTGGTGCTACTGTCAGTCATTGTGTAATGCTATATAAATCACCCTTATCTTATACCGCTAAGCAGCGGCTTGGTGTACTGCGCCAAAGTAATGATGGTTTTGTTATTGCGCAAAAAGATTTAGAGATACGAGGTCCCGGAGAAGTGTTAGGTACAAAACAAACGGGTCTTGCGGATATGAAAGTTGCTGATTTGAGCCGCGATCAAGCGTTAATACCACAAGTGCAAATGTTAGCTCAGCATATTTTGGAACAAGTACCAGAAAATGTGGATTCGATTATCCAGCGCTGGTTAGGCGATAAAGATAAATATGTACAAGCGTAAATATGATTACAATTAAAAACAATTTTAGTGACTGCAATTACCAATGTTTTTAGGATAATATAAAATCTCAATGAGATTGAGCATTGAATGTAAGGCTTAAGCCTTATTCATTTAGTTTTATGTTTAGTTTGATGATAGCGAAGGACGTAATATGCAAGCCGATCAACAAGATAAAAGTACCTTAAGAGCAACAGAAAGCGGCAATAATGTGATGCTTATTATTGTTGTGATTATGCTAGCTGTGGTTGCAACAGGTGGTTATTATTACCTCAATCAAACCAGTGAACCTATCCTTGAGCCTGTTGTAGAACCCGTTGTTGTGCCAGAGGTACTACCTGAACAACCCTTACCAACTGAAAATATTCCAGAGCCACAACCTGAGCCTATTATTGAGCCAATTTCTGAGCCAGAAGTGATTGAGCAATCCAAAGCAGCCGTGGTTGAACCCAAATCTGAGCCTTTACCAAGTCTTGAGCAAAGTGATGGTTTTCTTGTCAAAAAAACTAAAGACGCTTTTAAAAGAATTAGCATCGATAATATTTTGAAAAAGGATAATGTTGCTCGCCAATTTGTTGTATTTGTTGATCATATCGCTCGTGGCGATGTAGCGCGTAAAGCCAGCCCTTTGGTTGCCCCTGAGCAACAATTTGATGTGTTAGAAGTCAGTGAAAAAACGTATTTAAATCCTGACAGTTATCATCGATATGACATTTATGCAGGTTTGCTTGAGCAAATGAGCGCAACGGCGATTATTGATACTTACACTAAACTGATGCCGTTATTAGAGGATGCATTTGCTGAACTGGGTTATGAAGATGTGAGTTTTAACCAAAGAGTTCGTAAAGCGATCAGAGAAGTCATGAATGCTCCAGTGATAGAGCAACCAATTGAATTAACCTCAGTGAGCGTTAATTACAAATTCAAAGATGACAAGCTCGAAGCTCTACCTAATGCTCAAAAACTGATGATCCGCATGGGGCCAGACAATACACGTAAAATTAAACTGGCGTTGAAGAAGGTTTATAATCAACTGCCAAAATAATTTAGCCGCATAAATAAAAAAGCCATTGCATTAAGCAATGGCTTTTTTACCAATTTATTTTAAAACTAATTTAAACCCTTCGTGTGAAGCAATGAAGCTCAGTTTTTCATAAAATCGAATAGCGTCGGGACGCTGTTTATCAGAAGTCAATTGCACTAAATGGCATTGTCGCTGCTTGGCTCGATTTATTGCCCAAAGAAACATTTGCTCACCAATGCCTTTACCGCGAAAATCAGAGTGGATACGAACACCTTCAATTATACAGCGCCATGAGCCTGTATGAGTTAAATACGGAATAAACGTAAGTTGCAGCATACTGACGGCTTGCTGCTGAAATTCAATCACAACAAGTTCGTTATTAGGGTCTTGCTCAATATGCTCAAACGCAGTTAAATACGAAGTATTTATTGGTTTCGAAGTGTCTTCACGCTTACGGCCTAAATCATCATCAGACAGTAAAGTAATTAACGTTTCGAGGTCGTTTTTTTGAGCATTACGATAATCTAATTTCAATAGCACTCCTAGTTAACCTGAGTTCTGCAGGTGCAAAGCTCAGGTTGCTTTAAACGTTTACTTTGAATAGAATTTACTTGGAAAGCAACGGCATGATTTTACGATAAGTACAGCTCCGCCAAATCCACTCTATAGGACCAATACGGAAAATAGATAACCAAAAATAAGCCAATACGATTTGTGTAACCGTCAATACAGCCCAAATAAGCACCAAGTCAGTTCTGTCTAGGGAAGCGTACCAACTTAACCCGACGCCATAAAAGAGCGCTGCGCCCACAACAGATTGGAATAAGTACAAACTGAGTGCAATTCGGCCAGTATTAGCGATTAAATGGCTAAACTTAGCAAGGTTTGATTTGGTTAAAATCAAGTGAATTGCAGCGATATAACCGACAACCAAAAATGGTGAACCTAGCGTCAAAAAAGCATTTCCTAAGCTGAAGTAAGCTTCAATGGCCCACTCATGAGAATAGTTATAAATGAGTCCAGCTCCCGTAATAATATAGCCAATGATCATGCCGAATATGGCAACTTTTTTATAGGTCGTTGACTCGAGTTTGCCCTGCAAAAATCCAAGATTAAAAAGGTAAAAACCGAGTATCATCATTGCCCCTGCGCGAAGAATAGCGACGAAACTCATCATGATCAAAGGCTTGAGTACAGCTAAGCTTGCTTCTTGCCCGTTAAGAGTCATGTTATTTTCAAAAGTGTGAATATCTGCTATTGAACCTTGGTAGACATGAGTTAATTGTTGGATTTGCTCTGTTGAAGGAGTGAAAAATAGCTTTATTTGCTCAATTTCAAGCGCTGAAAGTGCGTTAATGTCTATATTCATCCCAAATAATGATATCAATCCAACGAGGCTATACATGAAAACAAACAGGGATACTAAACCTTTATTAGATGCTCCAAGTAACGGGAAAACTAACATTCCCAAAATCGCATAGAGCGTCAAAACGTCACCGCTCCAGATATAACTGATATGAAGATAACCTATGATAAAAAGTAGTGCTAAGCGGATGTAAATTGTCGAGGAACCACGCGGCTTTCCAGCGACATGTTCAGATTTAAATTTATGATAGAGTAACGCCAGTCCAGCGCCAAATAATACTGAAAACATCCCCATAAACTTTTGATCAGCGAACAAATTGAGTAAGGAAAACCAAAATTGATTGCTGAATGAATCGCCGTGAAAACTAGTAGGATTTAAATACGCTGACATCGGCATTGAAAAAGCGACTAGGTTCATTAATGGTAGCCCCAATAAGGCTATTCCGCGTAGCACATCGAGTGAGTTGATCCGTTTCATATTGTAATTATTTTATCCCTAATTATAGTTGTAACTTAAGATTAACATAGCGGCTATAATACTTAAAAAAAGCAGGGTTTGGATGTTAAATGAAACAGGCAATTACAATTGACCAAAATAAAAGAACAGAGTCAGGTGTTTCTGCTCGACGAAAAGTGTTGCAACTTGGTGTGCAACTTGGCCTCGCTGTTGATGGCGATTACAAACCTTCTGAAGCATCTATTGCGGCTCGTGGTGAATATCGTGAACGAAAAACACTCGTCAGTTATCAAGCTAATCTTGAGTCTATTTATAATCAAGCGATTGAACATACTCCCTCTGATGTGACGGGTATTGATTTAGATCCTGATTGGTTACACAATTTTTTTAAAATGGCCGAACAAATTCATAATCCTAAGATGCAAAACCTTTGGTCTCGAATTTTAGCGAAAGAGATTATTAAACCAGGCAATTTCAGCATCCGCACTTTAGAAAGGCTTAAACAGCTTACCCAGCGTGAAGCGTTGATACTCGAAAAAGCATTAGGGCTTGGTTGTACAATAAATGGAGAAACGCGATTAAAGCTGATTTACTGTTCAAAACTCACAGGTGGGCTGCAACTGTATTTTCGAAGTAGTTCGGTTACTAGTATTGATTTATCGCTGTTTGGTTTGCCTTACTCGAGCATTCTTAGCTTGATTAATGCGGGTATTATTCATCATGATGAGTTTGAAACAGGACGTCTTACTAAAAATCAGTCTGTTACATTAACTTATCCCCATACTCAATTAACCTTAAAGCCTAAACGTGGAAATTTAATTTTTGGCTATTACCGATTTACCAGTATTGGTAATGAATTAGCGCAATTGGTTTTTCCAAATGTTGATACGAAATTTACTAAAGCCATGTCCGCATTAATGAAAAACGATTTTGATGTTCAATAATACCAATTACAGTAATTAAATTCCCAGCTCAGAGCTATGTATGTGTTCAAAGTACAAGTGAAATTGATGAAGACATAGTTATTACCGACATACAAAACTGTCGTTACTACATTGCTACGTTGAGACAGTTTTGCGTAGTAATTTGGACACATAAAAGCTCCCTAAGGGCAAGGCTAAAGGATTCCATTACTAGGTTACAAGTTTTTGAATTATCCCGACAAAAGCAAGAAGTGCGTTGAACGCCAGCTTTGTATGGCGACCGTAGAGAATATAGTACTTCAAACTTGCGCCTTGTACTGAAATCCTTTAGCTCTTGCTGAGTGGGAAGTAAATTACTGTAATTGGTATAACTCGGTTTAAAGGTCTATTTAAATTTGAAGGGTTAATGGAACAGGGTAAACGCATGAATGTTTTTCGAACAATAACCTAAGGCTTTATAGCCCGTTATTTCCGTGAAAACTGGAATCCAGTGACTTTGGGTATTCCAATATAAGGCGCTAGATGACCGACATACAAAACTGTCGTTATTTCATTGCCCACTTTCGTGGGAATGACGAAATTACCACATGGAGTTGTTTATATATCACTCACTCGTGCGGTTGTCCTGATTAATGGAATAAGTTTATCTTGTTGATTTTAACGTGTTAATTTTTAGTTGTTTATGTTGTGTTTTGATTAATTTTACATTAATAAATATTACTTAACTTGAAGAGCGCTGGTTTTTATATAAAACTTTTATATATGTGATCTGCGTTAGAGCAGAGTAGCTAGGATTTATTGCCTAAGGTTTTTCGATGATTGAACAACGAACATTATCTCAAGAAAAATGGGGAGAGTTGGTTTCTTTAGCTGCAGACCTAATAAAGATTTCTTCAGTTGAGGTTAGTACAAAAGAAAGCCTACCCACACTGTGTGTTAAAGTTTTAAGCTCTGAAAAAAGTGAAGTTGAGCTGAAATATAATGTTGTTGAGGTTAACAAACAATTGTTAGTTTTTTTTAAACCTGAGCCTTCTCAAAATGAGCATCTGACCGAAATAGCTACAGAGATTGGGAAAAAATGGAACGCAACTAAATCCCAACATAAACAGTTTACAGCTGCGACAAAGGGGAGTGTGAACGATAAATTACCACCAATGAAGAGTAGTGATGGAAAGTTGCAGATGAACATTAGCTCATTGGCCGCAACGAAGGATGAAGATGAGGCTTGGTCTAATATCTCCACATTGCCTCAAAGTGTTCAGTCTACCACACAGGGCAAAAAAGGAGAGTTTGTTTATGTCGCTACCCCTTTCAGAGATCCTAAAAATTCTGACGAATTTGTAAAGGTTATGCCTGTAACTGATTCCTCCCTTGAACCTAAAAGATCAAGTGAATCTGCTCCTGATTTTAACAAACTTGTTCCTAAATTGCCTTGGAAAAGAAGAGCCGTTAGTTTTTTGAAAAAGATGATTGCTCCAGAGGGATACGTTGAAAACGAACGTGCTTGTGCATGGGATGCATATGAGTACATAGAAGAAAGTATTAATAAATTAGAACTGAAGAGTACATATGTTGGACGTAAAACATACAAGGATGGTGAGCAAGAGTACATGAAAGATTGTGATTTACACTTGTTTTTAGCGCAAGAAAGGAAGCGTTTGAATCAGTTACCTGAAACAGAAAAACCTAAAATTTACGTTACTCCTATTGGAGTATTTAGGTCGTGGGTTCCAAATTCTCCACATTGCGTTTTAGGGGTAATCTACCATAATAAAATGTGGGTGGTTGACTCTCATGAAGAAGGATTGTGTGACTTTAGAAATTTGAAAGCCTATTCAACAAAGTTTCAAGATGTTGCGGATAGCAGCAACTGTGCAAGGTACGCGGCTTATACAGGGTTGAGACTTATTGAACTTATTGAATTTAATAATAATATGAGTAAATTGCCATTTAGGGAACTAATGAGAAATATTAAAAATCCAAAGTTGAGTGACATAAGTGTTTTATTCAATGAGCCATCATCGAGCTAAAGATATCCGCTAATATACCGTTTTAAAATTCAAGGTGATCACTAAATATTCCATCAACTCCGAGTGCCTTCATTTCTTCAAAATCGTGTTTGTTGTTCACTGTAAACACATTCACTTTCATACCTTTGAGGTGAACATCATCAATCATTTCTTGGTTGATAAAATTCAAAGATAAATTAACAGCAACTGCATTTAACTTCGAAGCTGTCGCCGCTAAATCCAGTGGAACTCCTTCAATGAGAGGGGCAATATGAGCTTGTGGATGTGATTTTTTAAACTCAGCCAATTCAGGATGTTTAAATGATGAAATTAATAGCTGATCAATTCGAAATCCAAACTGAGTAATGGCTTCTGGATATAGCTTGATGAGTGGTTTAACAGTGTTAAACCCTTTTAATTCGATGTTTACTTCGCACCGTCCGCCAACGTACTCTAACACTTGCCATAGGGTCGGAATAGGCTGCCCTTGAACGGTAATTTGGCTGAGTTCAGATAATGTTATCTGATCAATATAACCCGATCCTGAACTGATTTCATCTAACCGTCGGTCATGGAATACAACCAAGGTACCTTCTACGTTGTGCACATCAAGTTCAATAGCAGTAGCGCCTAACTCCAATGCTTTTTCGAAAGCTTGTAGAGTATTTTCAGGGTAATACCTACTGGCACCACGATGCGCATATATTTTCATGAATTTACTCACTGGTTTTATTTTTATAAGACATTACACACCTCTAATGACACTTGTTGGCTCAGTGGATTGTCCGTTATTAATATGGATCTCAAGTTGAGGGTAGGCAATGACTAAATCATTATCTCTTAGCTTTTGAGTGATCAATTTATGTAACTCATGCCGTAGCGGCCAACGGCTAGACATGTCAGTAGCATAAGCCCTAATTTGATAATCTTGAGTATGTTGCCCGAAGCCTGAGAACCAAACTTCAGGTGAAGGATTTTGTAACGTGTGTGGACATTCTCGTACCGCCTGATATAAAGCCGCTTCAACTTTTGCCGGATCTGAGTCCCTAGCCGTTGAAACAGTAATCGTGACACGAGTTATTGGGTCGGATAACGACCAATTTATTAACTGCTCGGTAATAAAGGCTTTGTTGGGAACAATGATTTCTTTTCTGTCCCAATCAATAATTGTCGTTGCCCTTATTTTAATTTTACTCACAGTGCCTGTAAGTTCACGTATGGTGACGGTATCGCCGATACGAACGGGCTTTTCAAACAAAATAATTAACCCTGAGATAAAATTCGCAAAAATTTCCTGTAAACCAAAGCCTAAACCCACAGACAATGCAGCAATCAGCCATTGCAGTTTTGACCACTCAACACCCAATATATTAAACCCGATGAGCATTCCTACAAAGAGTACTAAGTAACGGCTAACGGTCGTGATGGCGTACCCAGTTCCTGAACTGAGTTCTAAACGCTGTAAAATAGTGAGCTCTAATAAGCCGGGTAAATTGGCCGCAATCATCATCGAAAAGCCAAACATAATTAATCCGTATAATACCGACTTAAGCGAAATGGGCAGTTGTTGTTCAATGCCGTTGATACTGGCATGAGTTGTCCATAAGGTAATGCCATCAAAAAACGAAAAAAGAGCTGAGTGAGTCTGAGTCCATAATCCAACGACACTGGCTAGTAGACCGAGCAACAGTAATGAACGAACTAAACCTAAGGATTGGCTCGATATCGTTTCTAAATCCACTTCTGGCTCTTCATAAGTATCACCACTGTCAGCAACGTTGGTTTCACCCTTTTCTCGTTGTGATAATAATTCTGCACGTCGAGCTTTAGCTCGTTCAAATGCAATTCGACGTCTTTCGATCAGCATCCAGCGTTTTATGAGTTGGTAGATTAATAAAAAACCGAGTCCGATAAATACTGATAGTGTGAGCTGCATAAGCATTTGGAATGCTGTGAAGTAATAGCCCATGTAAGATAAAACGGCGGCTATAATCGGTGATACTCTAAGCGCGGACCACAACAGTTTTTGTAACAGACGTTTGTTGGTGTTGCCGCTTTGCAGCTTATGGTACTTCATTAAGTGGTCAATATTGCGTAATAAAAAGAATAGCAGTAAGCAGATTAGAATAAATGCACCGCGGCCAATACTGTTTCTTAATATGGATAAATCCAATAATTGTGTAAAACTGATGCAGGCCACAAGAATGATATTTAAATAGTAAAATCGCTTTATAAAGCCGTAAACACCAACAATCATTTGTTCTGAACTTTTAAAATGGCCAATCAGCAGACCTTCTGGCAATGACATGACGTAACAGAGTCTTTGTAATAAATAGAATAATCCAACACCGAGCACCGCTCCCCCAGTTGCGTGGACAATATTATGCTCTGAGAGGTAAAGTAAGTAACCAGCAAGTACGATTGATATTGGTTTAAGTAAGCTGTAGCTCAATGTGATCAACAATGTTTTGAAGGTGCTGCTGAATTTGTCTTGGGTAACATTGCCAACACCTACAAGGTTTTCTCTAAGATGGGTTCGAAAACGGTTGCGATTCAAATCTTGGATGATCAAGCATAATGTTAGTACGATTATCCACCACGACCAGTAGTTTTGCTGTTCAACCCAAACAAACTTAAAGTCGCCCCATGGCGCTTCATTAGCGAGCAGTTTTATGCTGGTACCGATATCAATAAACCATTGTTGACCTATTCTTGGCGCATTGGGAACCCAAAATAGTTGCTCATTGAGTAAATTACTGAGTTCAGAATATTGATCAGTTAATTGCGTGTAGATAACTTTTAACTTCGCCAATTCATTAAGGTACTGCACATACTCTTTTTGTAACTGTTTGATTAATGACAACTGTGACTGAATTAATTTTAAGTGCTGAGTGCTCAGTTCTGTATTTTGCTCCAGTTGTTGGTGATTAATGATTTGTTGTTGTTCTAAATGATACTTGGCTAATCGAGCACTTGAGATAGTACTTTGTAATTGGTTGAGATTGGGAGGCGGAGCCAAGGACTCCAAGGTTTTTAAGAAATGTTCACCAAAGGCCGAATTTAATTTTACCCATGAGATTTGCTCTTTTATATTATCAAGTTGGCGCGTTTGAACCTGATAGAGGTTTTCAGCCTGTTCTTGTCGTTTGACCGAACTATTAATGCCTAGAGTGAGAGACTGCAATCGTTGCGCATAAAGTCGGTTAGTGTTACTGAGTTCTTCAGCAATAGGATCTAAAATTTTTCCTTTGGAACTTAAGTTTTTTGCGATTGTTTCAGTGGTATTTTTCTGTCGCGCCGCACCAATTTTATTATTGAGTTTTTCTATTAACTTTTCTTGTTGAGCCAATTGAGCACGAACCAGTTTAAGGCGAAGTTGTGCGATGATTAATCGATTGGGGTTACTAGAAAAGTCGGCTTCTAAGGTGTCTAATGTTTGTTGATAAAGTTGCCGTTGGTTTTGTTGTCGCTGCCCGTTAGGGGTGCCAATTGGAGCGAGAGGCGCCTTTTTGTGCTGAGCCAAAGCGTTTCGAGCATGGCTAATATGCTCTGGAAGCTGGTTATGACGACTTAATAATTCACTGATTTGTTGACTGAGTTCCGCTTCGAGATCTTTTAATGAAGAAAGCTTTACGCTAGCGGTAGAAGCTTGCTCAGAAAGCTTCGTTTTGCTGTTTATTGTCAGCGGGCTTTTAGGTTTATTTAATTCGGCATTCAATGTAGTGCGTAGGCGTTCGAAGTCGACTTGAGCCTGTTGATAAGAGTCAGCTTGTTCCTTTAGCTGCTGAATACTGAGTTCAATCGTCTGTTGTTGTTTTTCATTATTACTGGTTTGATTTGTTGGGCTCGGTTTGATTCCAAGACGAGTGTTTAGTGTTGAAATCTGGCTAGCATTTACTGAAATACTGAAAAGTACAATTAACCCTATGAGGTAGAACCAACTAATACGCTGCATTTACTTCCATTTATCGTTAAATGAAAAACTATTCTAATAGTAGATAACTTGAGGTGACTTTGATATTTCTTTTTTATGGATTTTTGATGAAAGGTGAATAGCTTGATCAAGGTAACCACACGAGTGAGTGGTATATGCACTACTCATGGGGTAATTTCGTCATTCCCGTTTTCCTGGTACTGGTGGATTATAAAGTATACGATTTTTGTTCGGAAAATATTCATGCGTTTACCCTGATAGCTTGATTTTTATTGAAGGTGAGGAGTTGGTATTATACCAATTACAGTAAGTAATCTCTCACTCAGCAAGAGCTAAAGGGGTTCAGTGCAAGGCACAAGCTCGAAGTACTTTATTCCCTACGGCCGGCATACAACGCTGGCGTTCAACGCATTTTGTGCTTTTGTCGGGATAATTAAAGTGCTTGTAACGCAGTAATGGTACCCTTTAGCCTCGCCCTTTGGGAGCTTGTATGTGCTCACTTTGGTTTATCCTAAAAACATCAGTTGAACGCTGAGTATATGAGTAACTGTTTGAGCAATTGGATGATTTTATTATCATGTTTTTCACCCAATGAGTGAAATGCTCTACGCTCACAAGCTTGCTAAAATGGCTGCTATCTGCGTTGTAACTTTTGCAAGTAGAATAGCTACTTGCTGCAAGCTACGTCTTAATATCAGCCATTTTTTCTACGCTTGAGAACGCAGTCAACTGATGTTTCTAGGGAGCGCCACGAAGCGCTTTATTCTGTTGCGGGATTTGTCTCAACGTATACGCAGCCAAGCGATTACATGGCCATAAACCAGAGACAGCAACGTTATTATTTATAATAAGTCCATCAGGTTGAAACGTACCTGACGGGATAATTACCAGTTCATCCCGAAATCTGACGGGCATGCATAATGGGTAACCGCTATGACATGAAGCCCTGTGACAAAGGCCTTGAATAAAGGTTGAGATGCAATGTAGGCCGCAGCATCAAGCGAATTCAGTTAAGCGTCGTAAATCAAAAAATGAAGATGGGGAGTCTTTCCTAGTTGACGAACCCTGACACAAACAGAGAAGCAACTGGTAAATGCATCTGTTTGATCTTCCGGCGTAATATGAAGTGGCATGTATTGAAGGAAATAAAGTGAACGTGGGAGAGCCTGAGTGTTGGAAGGTAGTGACTTGCACTATCCGAATATAAGGTAAACCGAAATTTCAGATAGGGCGCTCAGGCAGTCGGATGAGCCCATAGTACCGTTAACCGTGAAGACAACATAACTTCACATCAGGGAAGGGGCTCAGTGTTACACCCGTTTTTTAACGTAACTTTTGAGGTGAAATTGCCATATGGCTAACACTCCAGTAAATATCAGAATATTACAGCGAAAACTTTACTTACGCTCAAAGCTTAACTCGGAGCTTCGATTTTACAGCTTGTACGATAAACTCAGTCGCCTAGATATACTCGAAGAAGCCTATCGACGATGCAAAGCCAATAAAGGCGGAGCAGGAATTGATGGCATCACATTCAGTTATCTAGAGCAGCAAAAGAAAGTCGTTGCGCTGTTAAAAGAAATTCAAACTCAATTACAACAGAAAAACTATCGACCTAGCCCAGTCAAACGAGTAGAAATACTCAAAGACAACGGCAAAACGCGGAAACTTGGGATCCCGATAATCAGTGACAGAATTGTGCAAATGGCGATGACAATAGTGATGCAACCCGTCTACGAACCTCATTTACATGAACACAGTTATGGCTACCGTCCATGTCGAAGCGCCCAGCAAGCGGTAAAAGTCATTGAAATGAGCCTAAAACAAGGCTACCAGCACGTACTCGATGCTGACTTGAGCGCCTATTTCGATACCATCCCGCACGCTAAGTTGATGGCAAAAGTAGAAAGGCGAATAAGCGACAGCAGCTTTCTGAGTTTGCTGAAAAGCTTTATCAAAGCGCCCATCAGCGTAGAGACGGTCAACAGAAAATGGCGAATAGAAGCAAGCCGATGTGGCACTCCGCAAGGCGGAGTTATCTCTCCACTACTGGCTAACATCTATCTCAACGATTTCTGTTTGAAAATACACGAAAAAACACCGTGTAAAATCGTTACCTATGCAGATGATTTTGTTGTACTTCATAAGCAAACCTACACACAAGAGCAACTGGACTGGATAACACAGCAATTAAGTGATGAAGGTCTGAAGCTAAATCAAAGTAAAACCCACTGTGTGGATATGGGAAAGCTGATGAATAAGTTTGATTTCCTCGGTTTTAACTTTCAACGGATCACAGGCCTCATCATAGGCACCAGTTACATTAAGATACAGGCGTCTAAGAAGAGCCAAACAAAGCTGAAAAATAAAATCAGAGACATAGTGAAACACCGAACCTCAAATACACTTGGCGTACTGATAAATAAGGTTAATCAAGTTCTGAGGGGATGGAAACACTATTTTGGTGGGATAGGTTATCCCAGAGGTGTATTTTTCAGAATAAATGGATTTGTAGTAAACCGATTCTATCGATGGCATCGTCGCTTAAGTCAACGTCGAAGCAAGTATCTATCACGAGGTGCTTACGAAAAATTACGCCAAGCTGGTCTTGAGTATTTACCCACGACAAGATGATAAGCAAAGTGAAGGAGCTGAGAGAAGTGTAACAACAGAGCCGTGTGAGGGAAAACCTCATGCACGGAATCGAAGAGGGGCTGCTGGATAAGCGATAGCGAAGCCAGTAGCCTACTCTACTTTATAAAGAATATTTCTCAAAATTGTCTTGACGTAGCAATGTAATAAAGACAGTTTGGTATGTCGGTAACAACTATGCCTTCATCAATTTCGATTGCACTTTGAGCACATACATAGCTCTGAGTTGAGCATTTAATTACTGTAACTACCTGATGTGTGAATTTTATAACTCATTGAAATTGCTAATATCGTCATTCCTGCGAAGGCAGGAATCCAGCATCTTTTTCTTTTTTAGATCAAAAAGGCACCAGATTCCCGCTTACAACATGCGGGAATGACGGACGTTTGAAAGGTTCAGTGGCGCGGTTAGACTGCCAACATTCCCTCAAATATTATTGCATCTTTATCAAACTCAAGATTGAGATAAGCACCAATGGTTAATCCCAGCATCTTTCTTCCCATTCGACTGGTCAAGTGCCACAAGTCTCGGCAGTTAACATGCTCAATATCAAAATATTTAACAAGCTGTCCTATGGTTGTTTCAACCCTTCTACGTACATTCATTAATAGCTTTACTGCCCATTTAGGACGACTATCTTTCATATTTTTTCGTAACGGTGTTTGTAAAATCAATGTCAGCTTGAAGATAGTATTCATTGAGTATTGGTCTAATAAGCCCTTTATCAACAATTAAAAGGTCTTTGATATTATTGATAATTTCATAAGCAGAATCACGTTCTTCAACATTTGCGGCGGTTAAAGTGAACTCTACTGGAGTGCCTCTTTCATCAACAAGTAGATGCCCATGAAAACCGTAGTATCTCATATCCTTAGAGGCACAGTTACATGAAGTAGGAAAAACTAATACCCAAGAGTTTTACTGGTGAACTCGTTAGTAGAAAGGAGTCTTGTGACCTGATCATGACTGTAAGCATCATCTAATAAGCCTGACACCCCTGTTGCTGTTACCTGCCCAAAGCTAGATAGTTGGTAATCGCTTTACAGCTCTAGCAATTCATCGCTCAAAGTATGATTATGCCACTAACCTTGAACTTGAAGCGGTGCGTAACATGAGTTAATTAATCACGCAGTGCATAACAATGAATAAAACATCATTGTTAATTCATTCTTGGTTAATTGATGAGCATTATACTTTAGTTTTATAAAGTATTACTGACTCAAGTTTCGGAGTTCATTTTTAGCTAAAATCATGGGTACTTTCCAGTAGAAATAGCCTCTTGGCGTAATGTAAAAGTATCCATTTGCATAACTTGATTAAAAAACGAGGTCACTTCTTCGTTGATTTTATTCAGTATGATTTCGCTTTCTGTTGTTGATAACGAAGAAATACTAGAAACTGCATCGCTGATCAAAGCCTTAAATAAGCCCCATAATTTACAAGCAAAATCTAAATTTTGTAGACTGTCGCAAAGTAGGTTCCTTGAGTCACAGACTTTGCTGTTTTCATCATTTTGCTTCGCATGCAGAAGCAAGCAAAATCTCAACCCTGTTAGATGAATTGAAGCAATATAAGCACTGTAATGACGACTTTGCTCACTCAAAAAGCCAAGATGTTGTTTGGCTTCCTTGAAGTACACTTCAATTCCCCAACGCAAAGCGTAAATCTCAAGAATTTTTTCATCGCTTAGCGAAGCATCCGTACTTAAAAATAATGCCCAATCGTGTTTACCTGCTTTTTTCTTATCAGGATTAACACCTCGACAAAAGACGAGTTTAACCTTAATCCAATTCGGCTCAAGCTTTGCCGTTTCTGCTAGATTCAACTCAACGACAATGGACTTTGTTTGATAAGGCAACCCTGCTAGTTTTTGCCATCGGCCTTTTACTTGGGTTTTGAATAGTTCGGCGGCACTGCACTCTGATTTATCCGCTAAGCGGTACTTCATTTTGTTTTTTTCATTCGGAGAATAGCCGTCAAATCATGCTCAAGCGTCATGCTGATAATAGGCTTGGTGGCAAACCAAGAGTCTGCAAGAAAATAATCAGCTTCAATACCTACTCCCAGCGCACGTTTAACCATACCTGCAACCATAGCAGGCTTAGTTTGAGCCACAGATTGCTTGTAACGTTTAGCGACTATTGAGCGCTCATCTTTAAATTTACGGGTTAGAGGTTGTGCTTTGGTTTGACTGATGAAGAGTTCATTATCCAGTGGGACAAATTGACTATCAGAAGCGTAGCCAAAACTCAGTACTTGCTGTCCCATAACACAACGCCCTGTCAAATGGTCGAAGTGACTGGATACGCCGGGCATTTTCTTACCACGACGTTGCTTTACTGAATCATCGACAACAAAAGCTCTGACTTTACTCTTGCCTTCCTGTTTTATGAGTTTTTTAGCGGTGTAAAGTTGCAGTTTTCTCCAATTCAAGTCTTCTCGGTTGAGTAAATCATAAAGCACATCTTTCTTAGCAGAAGAAAAGCTGAGTAGTGACTCTTTAGCAAACATAGATATGGTATCAACCTTCAACCAAACCCAAAGCATTAGTAAGTAAACGACTTCGGTTGCTTCAATACCCGAACGTTTACTGAAGCCACAAGATGTCAACATTGAAACAAAACCAAGCTGTTTCCATGATGTGCTGAACGAATTATCAATTTGAATGCCTGAACGCTGTAAAAAATTAGAAGTAAGTGATGGTAGAGAAAGTGATTTCATGTCAATATTTGTCTGAGAGTTGGTGTGTTTTAGTTTTTGTCTAAGCAACAAGATTATAACACATTAACTCTCATCTTTTATTTATATATCAGTAAAATACGCTCACTTCATTATTGAATTTGAACTCCGAAACTTGAGTTGCTGAGAGGCTTGTAAATTGACTCGACCATCAATTTCAAGTTCACAAGCTACATCCTCCTCTCCCCTACAATCTTGCAGAGAGGTAACAAAAACTTGTATTCCCATTGTTGACTGCACTGACAAAATTAAAACCTTTAAAGTTAAATTTCAAGACGAAAAAGTTACTGGTATTATTAAGTTTCATCGATATATACCTGATTTCTTATGCCAGCTTATTCCAGTTTCAGATGATGATAAACAGAAAGTTTCAGAATATTATTTACAAAATAAAGCTGTAAGTTACAGTGCAACAAGAGCTGAATCCGAGTCAGATAAAGTTACGTCACTCACTTCGCAAAAAGAACATAAGACGGTTTTAAGTCATAAAGTAGCCTCTGAGCCACAAGCTCCCTCCAATAAAAACGAACCAAGAGTTACAAGTGTCGAATTACATGCCGATATCGACAAAGCGAGGGCGGCCAAATTAAAAGAAACAGAAAAAACACTATTACAACAGGCTATGACTCATTTGATTGACAGCACGCACTCATCTCCTCTACTCACGGCTAATGACCTTATTGTCTTAAAGGCGCATTACGGTCCAAGTCATATAAAGTCAATACCTCAGTCTTTGATCAAACCTGAAGCTCTGTCGCAGTTTCTGCAGCCATCAATCCCTCCATTGGATCATTTCAAGAAACGGCCAGATCATGAAAAAACCTATTCAGAATGCAAAAAAGTCATTCTAAAAGATGCGGCAGCATATGAATTTTTCCCTGAGCGTTTCAAGCATTATGATGAGTTTAAAACCCTACTGGCTTCAGCTGATACGGATCAACTTCATTTGCTATCTAAGGAAGCTCTGACAAAAGATATCTGTAAGCAAGCGATTTTAAAACATGGACGAGCCGCATTGATATTTTTACTAAACCAGAGACCGGAATTAATTGATTACAGTATGTGCCAATTAGTCATAGCGAACAGACACAAAAGAGAGTGTGTGAATAAAGCAGTTTTGAAAACCCTCGAAGAACAGCGACCTGATTTAGTAGACTATAACCTATGTTTAACGGCCGTGCAGACTAATCAAGAGGTAATATCAGCTATACCATCCCGCATTTTGAGGAGCGATACCTCAAGTACGCTATACATTCAGTCATGTCGATTCGGTGCTCACCGTGTCACAAATTTTCCTTCTGAAATTAAAAGCTATGACTTCTATAAACAAGCCTGTTTGGTTAATGGCGATGTCTTACAACATGTTCCTGAAGATATCCTTGATGAAAACTTAATTCTGGCCGCTTGTGAAGCAGGGTTTCTTGAAGCATCAGAATCAGAACTACCATCGCAATTTTTTACCGAAAAGTACCTTATCGCCGCAGTAAAAGCTCATGCTTCCTTTTTGCCTGAAGTCCCCCTAATCTACAGAACAAAAAACATTTGTGAAGTCGCTATGTTCAATGGTGGTGAAAATGCTATCCAAGCCATCCCAGAAATCTATAAAAAAGAGTGGGATTCTGATTTCTATCTTAAGGTAGCGAAGCAAAATATCTTTTGTACTTTTGAATATATACCTGCTGACAAATTAACACCTGAGATTTGTGAATTTATAGTAATGAAATACCCTTACGAACTAGGAGGTGTGCCAGAAAAATATCTCAATCTAGAGTTCTGTCAGAAAGTCTGTCAAGAAGACTATCAAGCAATAAAATATCTACCGGGAGAACATCTGTCCCAGTCGCTTACAGAAATCTTTTTACGCCGCTGCTCAATCAAAGATGTACGTAAAGTAATTGACTCTAATCGCTGGGGATGGAATGCTGAAAGCCAGAATCAATTACTCAAGCATTTAATACAACTCTACCAGAAAGATCCAAATTTACATTTCCGTTCTACCCAGCAAAAAGTATTGCTTATTTCGTTACTTTCAAAAGCCAAAACCGAAAAGTGGTTGCAACCTCTTGGAATCGAGCTCAATGAACCCTTATTACAACTCGCAGAAGAAGCGCTCAACCTGACTCAGTTTAATGAAACGGACAATATTTTACCGATACTTGAAAATACGAAAAGATATATACCCGCATTGAGGAAACTAGCAATACGAGGAAGTAAATGTCAAATAGGCATTGCCGCCGATTCAACTATTGATAAAAATGCACGTAAAGCTGCGCTAGGACTAACTCCGCAAGAACCATTAGACGACTCCAGTCTCCCTTCGAATAATTTACTTTATGAAACCGTTGATCCATTAGTTAAACTTGGTGCCATCAGCGGAGTTAATAATCCGTTTTTAAATAACCTGTATCAGACAGCATCAACCAACAGTAAATTCAGGCCAAACAGCCTCGATAAAGGCGAAGAAATCGAGAGCTATATTAAAGCCAACACACAAAAACCGATAGAGTTAAAAGAGCTGCCAACGCAATTTCAGGGCTCAGATGTCTTGTTCGCTGGCGGCAGAGCAATAAAAACCGAGAGTGAACAGCAGACACATTATTTAAAAATACAACGTAAGGGTGAGCCATTAGAGGATTTCATTAGAGAAGGGCTTATTTACAAATATATTGAGGAACATCCAGAGCTTAAGCAAAAAATTAAAAGTCAGCTTCCTGTTCATAAAGCAACTATAAGTATTCCATATGAATCTCTCCCTACAATTACTAAAGAGTGTAGTGATGAACTTGAGATTATTGAAATCGAAGGTCAAAAATATGTTCACGTTTTTCACTATACAGCTTCACCTAACTATTGCGCCTATGCTCATAAAAAAAATACCGCAAGCCGCGATCCATACGAAAATGGTAAAGAAGGACTTAAAAGGGCCGTTCACGATTTAGGGCTTTTAGCCTCACTGGGACTATGTTTGACTTCGATTCTTCCGGCACTGCACACCACTAAAAACTTACGTCGTTGGCTTATTTTTCATGGCATTTTCGGCTTTGATAATGAATTAGCACAGACAGGTGTTTTTGATGGTTGGCTCGCTTCCGGTACAGATAAAGCCGACATGGGTTATGACGGTATCCGAGATATTGGGGACAGTGTTATTTTCGGAGAGTTAACCGATACATTTATCAATGAAGATCTCAATCCTGAAGCTCATTCTAAAGAAGTACTAGAAAAACTGATCTTCGCAAACCTTATTGGGGAAGGTTTGCTTACATCTCAACTGTTAGCAGCGAGATTACTCAGGGATAAACCAGTGTACTATTATCGAAATGAAGAAGGGGTAAAAGAGATCTGTGAAATGATTGAATCTTGTTTCAGTGAGTTCGTCAGTGGTTATTTCTTATTAAGTAATAAAAAAGAAAGGAGCCTGAAAGAGATACTAGGCGTCAGTAACGAAGAGTCCGACAAATGGTTACGCCGCTCAGCAATAGAGATTTTATACTGGACTGCAAAGCAACCGGACGAAGAGGCGTTTTTAGATAACCCAGATAAAGAAAGACCCGTCGATTTTGAGAAACAAGATTGCTACAGCGCTCACCTTGAAAGTATGAAACTATCTGAAGATTTATTTCCAGAGCAACATCAACATGACTTCAGGTACCCTAAAGATTTTATGTCACTAAATCATTTTACTCTGGGAACCCGAAACAGTAATTTTGTACTGACATCGTTAGTTAGAGGAATTACTAAATTATCAGCGGGAATACTCTCCACCTAATACTAATAGCTTACTTTCAGATATCTCAAAAGCACAACGAAGACTGATCCGCACCGCCCTTAGTGGACACAAAATTAAGCACTGTTTTAAGTTTATAATTTTCTGGGCTAATACAGCTCATTTTTTTAATTGACATACTGTGAGCGCCACGAAGCGCTTTATTCTGTTGCGGGACTTGTCTCAACACATACGTAGCCAAGCGATTACATGGCCATAAAGTAGAGTAGGCTACTTTAACCTAGAAACATCAGTTGACTGCGTTCTCAAGCGCAGAAAAAATGGCTGATAGTAAGGCGTTGCTTGCAGCAAGTAGTTATTCCTCTTGCAAAAGTTACAACGCAGATAGCAGTCATTTTAGCAAGCTTGTGAGCGTAGAGCACTTCACTCATTGGGTGAAAGCCATGATGATAAAATCATCGTATTGCTCAAACAGTTACTCATATACTCAGCGTTCAACTGATGTTTTTAGGTTTAACAGTCACCAGATAAAAACTCTTTCTCAAGATTTGTTTTATTCTTACCAACAGCCTGTAATCCTTCTACTGGTTCGGTATATCCACATAACCAAGAGATTGGACTTAACGGGCTTCCTTCTACAATCACTGGTCTAAAAGTTAGGTATTTACCTTGCAGAGGTTTGGGTACCTTATGGCCAAGCAAAACATGAAAAGCGCCATTTTCGACCGTTACACTTTTAATTTTATTGGTCATGAGCTTGTTAGCTGATGGAAGGCCTGCTTCTTTATTATTTTTAGGAAAGGCTAAATGACGAGCATAATAATCGGTAATGGGTTGTCTAATATTACTGGCATAACTGATAGGTTCAACCATGTGTGCTTTTAAGGTGTAAGTTTGATATTGAGGCATCGCTGTTGAAGCTAAAATACCTATAATTGCCACCACAACCATTAACTCAATGAGCGTAAATCCTTTTGTTTTTATCATGAAATAATTGCTCCCATTGCAAAAATTGGTTCGTAAAGTTGTGTGATATAAAAGCCAATACCAATAAATAAAAGCGCATGAATGAGTTTAAGTAATCGATTTAATAGCTTATTGCATTCATGATCAATTTCTTCAATATAGAAAGTCAATATGCTTGCTAACTCAGTGCCCAATGCTTCTCCGCTGAGTTCAAGTTCGTAAATGAGGCTTTCAAAAGCTGAATTCTTTTTTGGCTTGCTCCTAAGAGGAAGGCGAGCAAGTTGATGCAGTTTTGACATTTTATTGAGCGTTGTTTTTGGCAGAAAGAGCCTAAATAATCTCGGACTCGAATCTTTAACTAGCAGATTATTTAATTGAGCGAGGCTTTTACTCGTATAGATGGCTAACCCTACTGGAAAGAGAAGGATCAGTGCTACGGTAAAAAGAACCTCAGAAAATTTACCCAGCAAGAAAGGGACAGGACTATTAAAACTGATGTACATTTCTATGAATTGAGGCACTAAAAAGGTGCTGGCACCATAAGCCATGATGGCAAATATAAAGTATAAGCCGATTGCGTAATCTTTAGTTTGACTAGATTTTTTCGCTAAACTTTTATCGAAATTTACTTTGTTAAAATTTATTCCATTGATGGCGTCTAAAGTGTCAATTAACTTGTTTGTGTCTTCAATTGTGAGTATTTCAGAATAGAAACTTTGTTGAGCGGGCGTGAGAGCGCTTTTGCCAAACAACTGGCTGATTTCAACTTGCTCAGATGCATTAATCGCTTGAGATTTTGTATGGCCTTGTCGAAGTTTGCTGGCTAAATATCGGCACTTAAAATGAAAATGAGACCAACTCATAAATCCCTTTAATATTAATGTATAAAGTTTATGATGAATGTTTTACCAATATTTTCATTTTGTTACAAGTTGATCGGCTTAATTTTTAAGCTTTACCGAAACCAACATCGCACAGAGTAATAATCCGCTTGATATCCACAAGCAGGCCTCTAAACCATGTACTTGATATACCCAGCCTGATAATACCGTACCTAATAATCGACCTACCGCATTGGCCATATAATAAAACCCCACATCCAGTGATACCCCGTCGTCACTGGCGTAGTTGACGATTAAATAACTATGCAGGGATGAGTTAATAGCAAATAGCGCACCGAATATCAGTAAGCCAATGATCAAAGCTAGGGTTGCAAATTCAGGGATTGAGATGCCTAAGCTAATTAATAAAGGGATCATTGTAAGCGGAATAAGCCATCCAATTGCTGATATATGGCTCGGAGCTTGAGTGATCTTTCTATTGGTGATTTTTGGCGCTAAGGCTTGAACAATACCGTAGCCTATAACCCATAGTGCGAGAAAACCGCCAACTTCCCAGTGATTCCATCCAAGTTGACTGGCGAGATAAACGGGCAAGGCCACCACAAACCAAACATCACGAGCAGCAAACAAACATAAGCGTGCCGCAGAGAGAATATTGATTTGACGGCTTTTAGAAAATAACTCATTGAACTTAGGTTTTAACTTCGCTTTACCTATGTTTTTTTTGAGCATAGCAAGACTGCAGAGCAAAACGATCGTGAGCATGGCCGCCATTAACAGTAAGGCACCTTGATAGCCAAGTAAGGATAGCAACACACCGCCAAGAAAAAATCCCGCGCCCTTTAATGCATTTTTAGAGCCGGTCAGTAGTGCAACCCATTGATAAAGTTTACCTTGATCATTGGAGGGGATTAAGGTTTTTATGGCACTTTTTGCGCTCATTTTATTCAGATCTTTGGCAATACCAGACAGGGCTTGTGCGGCCATAACCCAAGGAATACCTGCTAACCAAACCGGTAATAATGTCGACGGTATGGCTAACATCGTTAAGGCAATAATTTGGGTACTTAACCCAATGTTCATGGTTCGATTCAGACCAATTCTGGCACCCAGATAACCACCAATAAAATTAGTAATGACACCAAAAACTTCGTAAAACAAAAATAGCATTGCAATGGCAAGAGATGAGTAACCAAGCTGATGAAAATGCAACACAACCAGCATTCGCAATGCGCCATCTGTCAGGGTAAAACACCAGTAGTTACTGGTAATGATTAAATACTGTTTTACCGATTCTGGTAGATTGCGAATACGAGATAGCATAATTATAAATCCTGATCGGAAATAAAACGGGCTAACTCAGCGGTACGATTAGCATATCCCCATTCATTGTCGTACCACACATAGAGTTTCAATTGGGTATCATTAATTACCATTGTAGATAGTGCATCGACAATAGCTGACCGCGGGTCTGTTTTGTAATCAATCGACACTAGCGGTTTGGTTTCAACCCCCATTATTCCGTGAAGTTCATTCTCTGAAGCTTCAGTCAGAAGTTGATTAATTTCTTCAACGGTAACAGCCCGCTTCATTTCAAAAACACAATCAGTCAATGAAGCATTAGCCAGCGGCACGCGAATGGCGTGACCGTTGAGTTTTCCTTTTAGTTCAGGAAATATGTGGGTAATTGCAGTGGCACTGCCTGTGGTTGTTGGGATTAAGCTCATGCCACAAGCTCTGGCACGTCTAAGATCTTTATGAGGCGCGTCTAAGATGGTTTGAGTATTGGTAATGTCATGAATCGTGGTCATTGAGCCATGTTCTATCCCAATCTTTTCATGAAGCACCTTAACAACAGGTGCTAAACAATTTGTGGTGCACGAAGCTGCGGTCACTATTCTATGTGCATCGGGTTGATAAAGCTGTTGATTGACACCCATAACCACATTTAAAACACCGTCCTCTTTTACAGGGGCTGTGACTACCAAACGTTTAACACCTTGCTCTAAATAAGCCTGCAGTTTTGATTTACTGCGCATAATGCCCGATGCTTCAAAAACAATATCACAAGCTGACCAGTCCGTTTCGGAAATTGTGGTGTTACGGCTAAATATTATTGATTTACCAGCGATATTTATTTGATTGTCGTGGTGCTCTACCGCATGCTCCCAGCGCCCGTGTACGGAGTCAAATTCAAGTAAATGCGCAAACGTTGCAGCATCACCTGCAGGATCGTTGATTTGCACAAACTCAAAATTATCCCAATTCCAAGCAGCTCTGAGAATCAAACGTCCCATACGGCCAAAACCGTTTATCCCAATTTTAATTGTCATGGTGAAGTACTCCAGTCATGTTGATTAGCAACACTTAACTTGACGCTGCGGTCTGTTGCCCATTGCTTCAAGATGAGAAAATGGTGCTTGGATTATTTCAGATTGTTGCGTGATAATGTCGCTGAGCATAGTGCGATACCAATGCGGTAACTCAGGGTTTAAGCGGTAAAAAACCCATTGCTCTTGGCGTCTATCGAGTAATATCTTTTGCTTTTTCAGTAGTGCTAAATGACGTGAAACTTTTGGCTGACTTTCATCTAAAGCTGCCATTAATTCACAAACACATAGCTCTTGTTGTTGGTGGATTAATAATACGCAAGTGAGTCGAGTTTGATCAGACAAAGCTTTAAAAAGAGAAAGCGTTTCCATGGTGTGTAATGATCCAATCATTAATATATGAAAAATTGTATATATGTTTTTTCGAATATTCAATATTAAGAATAATATTTTTTAAAAACGCTACTTTAAAGCTTTAGGGAGTTAAGGGTAAAATGACGGCCATTATTTTGAATGATTCACTGAATTGGTAATTATCTTTTTTATCGATAATATTGCCAATTTGAATATTTAACTTAATACCAAATACATAAAAATAAATCATATCCACCTTACCTGAAGGAAAACTCTGAAATGAGTCTTGCTGATTCCGTTCTTGCCGTAAACGATGACTTACCCATCCGAACTGATAAACCTGTGCACAGTGGTAAAGTCAGAAGTGTGTACTGGTTAACGGAGGCTGATAGCCGCCGTTTAATTAACGAAAAGCAATACCCAGTTCCAGAAGATACTCCTTTAGCTATCATGGTCATCAGCGATCGTATCTCAGCATTTGATTGTATTTTTCATGGCGAACAAGATTTACAAGGTATCCCGGGTAAAGGTGCTGCGCTTAATTCAATTTCGAATCACTGGTTTAATTGTTTTGCAGAGCAAGGCTTGGCCGATAGCCATATTTTAGATGTTCCTCATCCCTTGGTGTGGATAGTTCAAAAAGCGCGCCCGGTTAAAGTTGAGGCTATTTGCCGTCAATATATTACTGGTTCGATGTGGCGTGCATATGAGAAAGGTGAACGTGAATTTTGTGGTATACGCTTGCCAGAAGGCTTAACCAAAAATCAAAAATTACCTGAGTTATTGATAACTCCATCAACCAAAGGAATTTTGACGGATATCTCCGGTGTACCTGAACAGGATGATGTAAATATCAGTCGTAAGAATATTGAAGACAATTTTGAAGCCTTTGGTTTTGAGTCAAAATCCGATATTGATCTGTATGAAAAGTTATTGAAAGAAGGCTTTGATCTTATCTCAGATAAATTAGCACAACTGGATCAAATTTTTGTAGATACTAAGTTTGAATTTGGTTACGTAATCGCCAAAAATGGCCGCTCAAAATTGATTTATATGGATGAAGTGGGAACACCGGATTCTTCACGTATTTGGGATGGTACCTCGTACCGAAATGGAAGGGTTGTTGAAAACTCAAAAGAAAGTTTTCGTCAAATGTTATTAAGCCACTTTCCTGATCCAGATATCTTATTAAATAAAAAACGTATGCCTGAACGTGAAGCTTTAGCGCGTAATAATGCTTTACCGCTAAAGTCGATGATGGACGTATCAAAAACTTATTTAGACATTGCGAGTAAAGCAGTAGGGACTCAGATTAAGGTCCCAGAACATCCTAAGGATGAAATTATTAAGATATTACGTTCCGAGTATCAACTGATTGTTTAAGTTGGATAAAGCCATACATGAAATGTATGGCTTTTTTGTTGGTATCTACAGAAAAGAGATAATCTCGCTCAAGGTTTTAAAGTTGTTACTATACTTATAAATATAGTTAATTATTCTTGAGTTCACGGATGACCACACCCATAAAAGGCCACTGGCAAAAACCGCTTGTTGAAAAAATGAAGCCTAGTGAACTACAAAATATTGTGGATCACACAAAGATACTTGAAGGTGAACGTTTTAGAGTGACGTTTACCATGCGCCATCCAACCACAGGAAAATTAAAAAATAAAACGTTTCTAGTTAGCCACGATGGAGCAAACTTTAAAGTTAAATATGCAACGCCTTGGCAAAAACTCATGGCAAAATTCCACGGCGCTAGTCAGGTAGCTAAAGAGCTAAGCGAAAAACTTAATAGCCATAATCCGTTGGTTGTTAAAGAAAATGAAATTGAAAAGGTGGGCAAACATCGAACTCACCATCGTAATGTTATGGATTTTAATGCCATCCCTGAAAGTATTACAGGTAGTAAACCTTTAATCATTTTCGATGTTGATGAAGTGATATTAGCCGCTAAGATAAAATTTGATGATGTGAGCGGTAAGCATGTCTCCGACAACTCTAAAGTTGATGCAATCGGTGGTCCGTCAGAGTTTAAAGCGGTTATTACAAAAATTACTGAAAAAGCACAAGGTGCCAAAATTTTATTATTGACAAACGGACGAGGAACACGCTTTAAACTACAACAAGCGGGTATTGAATTAGGAAGAGATATTACTATCGATGAAATTCCTCCTAAACCTTATGGCCTGAATAGCAAGCAGTATACAAGATGGAGGGAGCTGCAGAGTGAAAAAGGAGGGAGGTTAAAACGATTCCTTGATTTTCAAAAAACTCAAGGCAAAGAATATGACGAAGTCCATTTTATTGATGACAATACTGTTAACCTAGATAGTCTTACTGAAGAAACCAACAAAAGGGGATTACGTTGCCACACCTATGATTTTATTGGTGCCATTAAAGAAAGCAATTTTAAGTGGGCAATACAAAATCCTAAAAACCTAAATTCCCAAGGAAAAGTAAATTGGCCTAAGTTCTACCATAAAAAACCAGAAGAAATAACACGGCGCGCAAACTTTAATTCCTTAAAATCAAAATTTCAGAAATGAACTAAGCAAATAATATCAATTACAGTAATTAAATGCTCAACTCAGAGCTATGTATGCGTACAAAGTACAAACGAAATTGGTGAAAACATAGTTATCTACGTTGAGATAATTTTGTGAAGTACTCTTTATAAACACAAAGTGTGTGCATACAAGCTCCCGAAGGGCAAGGCTAAAGGTTTCCATTACTGCGTTGCACGTTCTTGAATTATCCCGACAAAAGCACGAAGTGCGTTGAACGCCAGCTTTGTATGGCGGTTGTAGGGAATATAGTACTTCGAACATGCGCCTTGTACTGAAAACCTTTATCTCTTGCTGAGTGAGAGATTAATTACTGTAATTGGTATTAGTTATTTATGTGGTTGAGCATAATCAGAGGCATTAATAATATTAATTAATACCTCTGAAAAAGGGAAGGTAATGGTTATTTCAGCAATAAATCTAAATGTGATGCAAACTCTTCGGGCCCCATGAAACCAGCGACACGATACTCATCTCTAAGTTGTCCCTGTCCGTCGAAAAACATCAAGGTTGGTAAACCCAGTACATCATAGTTTTCCATGATTTCGATGTCGTCGTCATCGTTACCAGTAACATCGGCTTGAAGTAATACGATTTGATTCATACGTTTTGCAACTTCAGGATCTTTAAAGGTAATGTTTTCGAATTCTTTACAGGCCACGCACCAGTCAGCATATAAATCAAACATCACGACTTTTTCTTGAGCACTTGCTTTAGCTATTTCAGATTTGAGATCAGCAAGGGTTTTAACACGTATAAAGCCATGGTTTTCTTGCTCGCCCACAACGGCATGTTCAGTAGTGGCAAGGTTAAAACCTAGGTGATTCATTACCGCTTGGAAACCATAAGAGAAACTGCCCATTAGTGTAAGGATCAGGATGACTGAGCGGGTAGTTTGCTTCCAGTTAAACTGCGATGCTTTATTCTGATGCATCAAGTAACCTGTTAGGGTGACTCCCCACACTGACCACAGCACATCGGAAACGACACCAGGCCAAATACGGCCGACCATCATGATAGAGACAGCAATCAATAGGAAACCAAAAATGGTTTTGACGATTTCCATCCATCCTCCAGCTCGAGGTAATAACTTACCGCCCGATGTACCCATGATTAACAAAGGTAAACCCATTCCCATGCTTAATACGTATAACGCAATGAAACCGAGGAAAACATTACCTGTTTGTGCGATATAAATGAGGACTCCAGAAAGTGGAGCTGATGTACAAGGTGAAGCAACGAGACCCGAAATTGCGCCCATAGCAAATACGCCAATGAGGTTGCCGCCTTTTTGGTTGTTTGACGCATTATTCATCTTCTCTTGCCATTTTGAAGGCAATTTGAGGTCGTACAATCCAAACATTGACAAACTTAACACGATGAACAGCGTTGCCAGTACAAGTAATACCGCTGGGTGTTGTAGTGCCGCCTGATATTTTAGTCCAGCAGAGGCAACAATTAGACCCAATAATGAATATGTGATCGCCATACCTTGGACGTAAGCCATCGATAAGGCGAAACCTTTTTTCATCGAGAGTTTTTGACCTTGGCCAACAATAATGCCGGATAAAATGGGATACATTGGAAATACGCAAGGCGTTAGAGCCAGACCAACACCCAGACCAAAAAAGATCAGCAAGGTTAAAAATAGATTATCTGTGCTGAGCATTTTGTTCAAAGAATCTTGTTGAGTGATTGGCTCAGAAACACTTTGTTGTGTCGGCGTTCCCGTATTAGTCGTGCCGGGATTGTCAGTAACTTCGGAAAGCTGCACAGTACGCTTGGTAGGAGGATAGCAGAGCTTTCCTTCAGCACAACCCATAAAGGTGACTGTAATAGAACCGTCTTTAATGGCATTTTTTAACGCAACAGGGATTTCGACAAAATTAATGTAGACTTCTTGTTCACCAAAATATTCGTCAGTGTGAATTTTACCTTCGGGTAGTTCGATATCTCCTAAAGTCGCATTTTGGCTTTCAAATTTAAGTTTACTCTTATACATGTAGTAGCCATCAGCCACCACCCAGCTTAACTTAACAATATTACCTTGCTGCTTTGCTTCAAAATCAAATGCTTTTTCTACTGGTAGTAATTCGGGCTCAGAGTTAAAAAAGCTCCCCCCTCCGTTATCAAAAATGCCTTCACTGTGAGCTATTGGCACACATACCAAAAAGCTAATAAAAAGGAGATTAAGTAATTTTTTCATGGGATATCGTTGTTTTCATCCAGTCGAAATACAAAAATGGTAGCGTCGCATATTTGAAAAAAATGTGCAGTAACGCTTACGTACAATCTAGCTCTTGTTTAACCTAAATAAATCGGTTGAACGCACAATTTAACTTTAATCTATTGAAGTTAAATACAAAGTTAAACAACCCGAATTCACCCATCAGGTGAATGCTGAACATTCATATACTTACCAAAATCACCGATAGCTGCGTTATAAATTTTGCAAGTAGAAACGAAGTAACGATAGTTTTGTATGTCGGTAACCACTACTTGCTGCTATTCATGCCTTTCTATCAGTAATTTTTTCTGCGTATATGAATGCTCCCAACCGATTTATTTAGGTTTAACCAAAAATCTCAAGCTGTTTATAGTAAATATTCAAATGAAGATTACTATGTTAATTATAATTATGCTTGATTTGCATTAAGTCTCAATTAACTTTAACTCACTATTTTATTGAGTAGTTTGTGCCTAGACTTGAAATTAGACCGTTTTACCCCAATAAACTATTCATAGACTCTAAAATATTTGGTGTATTCATGTTACCTGTGCTGCTTTTATTATTTATTCTTATCCCAGTATTGGAATTATCTTTGATGATCCATGTCGGCGGTGTAATAGGTACATGGAATACTGTTGGTTTAGTCATATTTACCGCTGTAGTTGGCGGTTCATTAGTACGTAGTCAAGGTCTTGAAACCTTGCACAATGTACGTGCGAAATTGGCTAATGGTGAAACTCCTGGTAAAGAAATAGTCGAAGGGATGATGCTGGCCATCGCTGGGGTATTTCTAGTGTTACCTGGGTTTATTACTGATTTTATTGGTTTATTATTTTTGACACCCATTACTCGTGCGCCTATTGCGGCTTTCATGTTTAAAAGAATGCGAGTAAACATGGTGAACCAAGGTCAATTTAATCAATCGGGTCACAATCCATTTTCTTCAAATGGTTCAGGCCCGAATGACCATAATACCTTTGAAGGTGATTTTGAGCGTAAGTCAGAAGAAGTAAAGCCAGAACATAGAATTGATGATAAGGATAATTCAGAACGTTAGGAAAGTTGCGGAAGAAAGCATATCGATGAGTTCGTGTCACTCCAGCGCAGGCTGGAAACGAAGTTACGATAGTTTTGTATGTCGGTAGTTTAGGGCTTTTGCTTTTTTCTATAAAAGTCACTGGATACCAGCCTTCGCTGGTATGACAAAGACTGGTACCTTCTAAATCGCTAGATCCCTTAGCATTACTTGTATGCTGAAAATTGAGATCAGAATAAGTCTGATCTCAATAGTTTTACTTTACTTGGTCGTTAAACTGACGTTCAAGCTCTGCAACTTGAGATTGTAATAACTCTAACTTTTCTCTCGTTTTTAACAACACATGTTGTTGTACTTCAAATTCTTCTCGAGAAACAAAATCTAGCTTCATCAACTGATTTTGTAATACTTGTTTGCTTTTTTCTTCAAACTCTCCAGCAAACTGTTTTAGCCCTGCTGGCATGTTATCTGTCAGTTGCTTAGCAATTTCTTCAATCTTTTTAGGTTTCAACATAGTCTATTCAATTATTGGAGATGTTAATTAAGATGATACCGCAGCATCATGTAAAAGTCTTTCTACGTAATGCTGCGTTGAGGATTAGCTGATTACCATTAACCTTCGTCAAATACAGGCAATGCTTCATGTTTTTCTGCGATATAAGAATAAATCACAGGTAACACAAATAAGGTGAATATGGTGCCAATCCCAAGTCCGGAGACAATCACTAACCCAATATTAAAACGAGCGGCAGCACCTGCACCGCCAGCCATGAGCAAAGGTATCAAACCTGCTATCATCGCTGCTGTCGTCATTAAAATTGGCCTAAGGCGAATAGAAGCGGCATATTTTATTGCCTCAATCCTATCAAACCCTCTATGTAGTTGTTCTTCTTTAGCGACTTCACACATCAATATACCGTGTTTAGTGATTAAGCCGACCAAAGTAATGAGTCCCACTTGGGTATAGATGTTCATCGACGATAACCCAAAGATATGCGTCCAACCTAACGCAATTAAGGCACCACTGATAGCTAAAGGTACGGAGATTAGGATGACAAATGGGTCTCGAATGCTCTCGAATTGACTGGCGAGCACTAAAAAGATGATCAACAAAGCTAATACAAAAGTGGTGTACAAGGCGCTGCCTTCAGTGACATATTGGCGTGATTCACCCAAAAAGCTATAGCGATAACCTCTGGGCAATTCATTGTCGCCGATGTTTTGTAAGAAACTAATGGCATCACCGATTGCCACACCAGGTTTGGCGACACCACCAACAGTTAGAGAATTCATCTGGTTAAAATGAGGCAAAGAGCGAGGTTCGGTGATCATTTCAATCTCAATTAGGCTAGATAAAGGAATCGAACGACCATCGGCTGCTGTTACGTAATAATGAGACAAGGACTCTGGGCTGGAGCGTAATATTCGCTCTACCTGAGGGATCACTTCATAAGCGCGTCCATCAAGATTAATGCGATTAATGTAGCCCGCGCTCATCATGGTGGATAATGTTTGCCCTATATCTTGCATGGTGATGCCATAGGCACCAGCTAAGTCACGCTTAATATGAATTTTCATGGTTCCAGAATCAAACTTTAAGTTAATTTGTGAGTAGATGAAAAAGGGACTTCTTTGTACTTTTTCAAGTACATTGCTGCCAATTTGGAATAAACTCTCGAAGGAATTGGAAGTCGTTATTACAAATTGAATGGGTAGTCCACCAGATGAACCAGGTAATTCTGGCAATTGGAAGGTGGTAATGGCCATGCCTGGAATATTTTTTACATCCGCTGAAAATGCTTTCTGCATTTCAGCCTGACTTTTTGTGCGTTGACTCCACGGCACCAAAGGTGCAATTCCAAAAGCTTGATTTGAATTGGGGATGCCAACCAATGCCAAGGTTGCTGCGGTTTCTGGTTTGGCTTCGATAATATCCGTCACTTCAGTCATGTTAGCTTGAATATAATCTAAGTTTGCTGTTGACGGAGCGGTGCCGAGCATCATGACTACGCCTTTGTCTTCTTTGGGAGCTAGTTCGCTCGGAATAAAGTTGAACATGATGGGTAATGAAATCATTACTATGATGGCAAAAGCGACTATTACTGGGCGTTTATTCATCACGGCTTCGAGCATCTTGTCATAGCGATTGGTCAAACAACCCAACACATGCTCGACACTAGATTCAAACCGATTAGGTGCAATATGTGGTTTCAAAATCTTGCCACACATCATTGGTGACAGAGTTAATGCAACGATACCTGAAATAACTACCGCACCAGCGAGAGTCAAGGCAAACTCTTTAAATAGTGCACCAGTAATGCCTGACATCAATGCTATCGGAGCATAAACTGCACCTAGTGTAATCGTCATAGAAATAACGGGGACTGCAATTTCACGAGTACCAATGATGGCGGCACGAAATGGCGACTCACCTAATTTTATGTGACGGTCGACATTTTCAACAACAACAATAGCGTCATCAACCACCAAGCCAATAGCCAACACCATCGAAAGTAAAGTCATTAAGTTTATGGTGAATCCGAAAGTTTGCATGATCAACGCCACACCAATGAGTGATAACGGGATCGTTACAATAGGAATGAATACGGCGCGCAATGAACCTAAAAACAAGGTGATGACTATGATAACGATAATCGCTGCTTCACCTATGGTTTTAATTACTTCGTGGATGGACTCATTAATGGATTGCGATGCATCATACAAAATATTTGTGTTAATGGATGGTGGTAGGTTTCGCTCAATTTCAGGAAGCAAATCTCTAACGCCAGCAGCAACAGTTAATGGATTGGCCGTCGGAGTGACATCAATTCCGATAACGACAGCCTCTTTACCATCGGCAAGTGCTCGATATACATCGCGACTTTTTTCAAGGCTCACATCGGCTATATCGCCCAAGCGGATCACAAAGCCATCTTTGCTTTTTATGACTAAACGTTTCAGCTCATCAATATCAGTAACTTGTGTGTCAGCGGTGCCATTGAAAAGGGTATAAAAGCTGTTAGTTTGCCCTACAGCAGACTGAAAGTTATTAGCTTGAAGTACTTGGTTGACTTGGGCCGTACTTAAATTAAATGCGCCCATTCGAGCAGGATCAAGCCATATACGCATCGCGTATTGGATACCTCCAAATAAGCTGACTTTAGCTACCCCGTTGACAGTGAACATTTGTGGTTTTACAACACGTTCTAGATAGTCGGTTAACTGACTGGAGTTCAAACTCGCGCTGGAAAATGCAATATATAAAACAGATGTCTCCGACCCTGTTGAGACTTCCACATTCGGATCTTGAGCTTCTTTAGGTAATATGGATCTAACTGAATTGACTTTAGCGAGTACGTTAGCCAACGCAGCGTTGGGATCGGTATTCAGTTTCATATTAACAGTAATTGTAGAGCTTCCTAAAAAGCTTTCTGAAGTCATAAAATCAATGTTGTCAGCTTGAGCTAGAGCTTGTTCAAGTGGTTGAGTAATAAACCCTTGTATCAAGTTAGCATCGGCACCGTAATAGCTGGTCGTGACTGTCACAACGGTATTCGTCATTTCAGGGTATTCACGCACCTGCATTCCCTTCAATGCATTCAAACCAAGCATGAAAATTAATAAACTTATAGAGACCGCGAGAACAGGTCGGCGAATAAAGATATCGGTAAAACGCATGACTTGGCTCCTATTTACAGCTTAGGTAAAGTGGCAGGGGGAGTTATGGTTTTATCGTCAACAATTTTAACTTTGCTGTGATTGCTGAGCCTGATTTGTCCTGTGGTAACAATACGGTCGCCTTTTTTAACTCCGCCACTTATTAGCACTTGACTGCCTTTACGCGCCAAAACATTCACATTATTTTGTTTGACTCGGTGAATGGTTTTACCGTTTTCTTGCGTGGCGGCAACAAAATAAACCGTATTGCCATATAGCGAAAAATTAATGGCGGTTTGAGGTAATACCATTTGATTTGTGAGCATGGGTAATTGCACATTAACCTTAGAGAACATGCCGCTTCGTAGCATAGCTTGATGATTGGGAATTTCAGCTTGCACTTGAATTAAGCCACTTTGATAAAATACAGCGGGTTCGATGGCGGAAATTTTTCCGGAAAACGGTTTTTCAGGGTAAGCGTCAACAAATACAGAGATGTCTTGGCCAAGAGCAATTTTAGGCAATTGTGTTTGAGTTACGGTAAAACGTATCTTCATGGTTGTGATGTTCTCAAGGCGCACAATTTCAGTACCTGCTTGAAGAAACTGTCCTAAATGAATATCACTGATCCCAATCAAGCCAGAAAATGGCGCTCGTATAATTTTACGTTCAATTGTAGCCTTTAACGAAGTGATATCGGCTTTCAGTGCGAGGTATTTGGCTTCAGCATTATCGAGATCTTGCTTTGATACTGACTTTTGGCGATAGAGCTTTAATAGTCGCTTATAGTCGGCTTCTGCAGCAGGAAGTTGTACTTGCTTACTGGTGAGATTGGCTTTTTCAACTTGAGTGTTGAGTTGCAGTAGTATTTGACCTTTTTCTACCTTACTGCCGTTTTCGAACTCAATGCTGGCAACGGTACCCGATAGCTCGTTGGCCAGTGTCACTCCTTGTAATGGTTCAACAAAACCAATGGCACTAATCACAG
Organism: Parashewanella spongiae; assembly: GCF_004358345.1. Taxonomy (NCBI): domain Bacteria; kingdom Pseudomonadati; phylum Pseudomonadota; class Gammaproteobacteria; order Alteromonadales; family Shewanellaceae; genus Parashewanella; species Parashewanella spongiae. The sequence continues at coordinate 717,600 of NZ_CP037952.1, forward strand.
GTTGCCAGTTGGTTAATTCAATTGTCTGTGTGGTTACTGGGAACTCGGCTTCAGGTAGATTGGCAATGGCATCGGCAATTTTACCTTTCACAAAGTAATTAAAACCAATGACGCTACCAAATGCGGCAACGGCAATAATTAACATGGTCACGATCCACTTTTTCATTCCTGATGACTCCTATAAGTGATTTGAATAAGTAATAGCATGCCAGCAGATATCACACGCTTTCTGTAACTCTTGTTGATTAAAGTGTAGATGGCCTTCAAATATTCGTCGTCCTAGTGATATGGCTGGTTCAAAAGCGATGGAAAATAAATATTCAATTTGAAGATTAAGTACAAGATGCTGTTGAATCCCTTCAGTAAACAGATCTTCTAGCGGTTTAAAGGTTTCACGTGCTATGGCATTATGTTCAGCGGTATTCACGCCGGGCAGTAAATAAAATTGTTGATAATTGAGCTGCTGGGGCGTGCGATCACATCCTAGTCTGACAAAGTTAAACCATATGTGTTTAAATCTTTGTTCTACGTTACCGGCTCTAGCGTCAGTGAATACAAAGGCTGCAACGGATTGAAGGATATTGACTCTTAACTCAGAAATAAGCTGGTCTTTATCTTTGAAGTATCGATAAATGGTGCCAGCTGCAATCTTTGCATCGTCAGCGAGCTTTTGCATCGAGAGATGTTGGATTCCTTCTTGTGCAATAATTTTTTCTGCTGACCGTAAAATTTGTTCACGTTTATTCGCCATATTTTAATATCATAGGTACAAAATGAATATTCATTCACACTTTACCCTTGCAAAAATAAATAGATATTGCTCGGTTTCGAAAATGTGATGCAGCGCGTTAAGTCAGCAAATACGACGCTTATTTTATCTATTGGTTCAGTTTTAATTCAGATAGTTGAACAGAGATTTATGCAGCGGTGATGGTCTGTTATGATCATCATTTCAGATACATTAGAAATTGAGTTCACAATGAAGCTAAACCCCGGTCAAAATGAGGCGGTGCATTATGTATCAGGCCCATGCTTAGTACTTGCAGGTGCAGGCAGCGGTAAGACTAGGGTGATCATTAATAAAATTGGTTATCTACTAGAGAAATGTGGCTACAAAGGCAGAAACATTGCTGCTGTAACTTTCACCAATAAAGCGGCGCGAGAAATGAAAGAGCGTGTCGCGCAATCGATCGGTAAACAACTCTCTCGAGGATTGTGGATATCGACCTTTCATACGCTTGGCCTTGAGATCATTAAACGCGAACATAAAGTCTTAGGATTAAAAGCGGGCTTTTCGTTATTTGACGACCAAGATACATTAGCGCTGCTGAAAGAGTTGACAGAAAAAGAGCTGCAAGAAGATAAAGATTTGCTCAAGGCACTGGCCAGCACCATTTCAAACTGGAAAGGCGGTTTGATAATTCCTGAGCGAGCCAGAAAAATAGCAAAGGGCGAGCAAGAACAACTCTTCGCATTGCTTTATCAGCGATATGCTCAGCATATGAAAGCGTACAATGCGCTAGATTTTGATGATCTCATTTTATTGCCGACCTTGTTATTGCGATTAAACGAGCAAGTCAGAGAGCGCTGGCAAACCCGTTTTCAATATTTGATGGTGGATGAATATCAAGATACCAATTCGAGCCAATATGAGCTGGTGAAGTTGTTAGTGGGTGAGCGTGCGCGGTTTACTGTTGTAGGAGACGATGATCAATCAATTTATTCGTGGCGTGGTGCTAAACCACAAAACCTTGTACTGCTCGGCAAAGACTTTCCACAACTTAAATTAATTAAGCTCGAACAAAACTATCGTTCTAGTCAGAGAATTTTGAAAGCCGCTAATATCTTAATTGAGAATAACCCTCACGTGTATGAAAAAAGGCTGTTTAGTGAGCTAGCTTATGGCGAACCATTGAGAGTCATTACGGCGGGAAACGAAGAACAAGAAGCTGAGCGAGTGATCGCTGAAATTGTAAGGCATAAATTTGTTGGGCGTACTCGGTTTGGTGATTACGCCATGTTATATCGAGGTAATCATCAATCGAGATTGCTTGAACGTGCACTCATGCTCAACCGGATCCCTTACAAAATAAGTGGTGGTACGTCATTTTTTGCCAGAGCTGAAATCAAAGATATTATGGCTTACCTCAGGTTGGTCGTGAATCCCGATGATGATAATGCATTTTTACGGGTGGTTAATTTACCAAAACGAGGCATAGGTCCAGCCACCTTAGAAGCCTTGGGTAATTTTGCCAATAGCAAACACATTTCTTTGTTTAGTGCCATTTTTGAGTCCGATGTTAATCATCATGTGAGCCCTACTGCTGCGGCTTCCTTATATCAATTTGGCCGTTTTATTGTAGATACTGGGGAAATCGCGTTACGTGGTGAAGGTGTGGATGCCATTAAGCAGTTGATCCGAAAAATCAATTATGAAGATTATCTTTACGAGCATAGCCCAAGTGCAAAAGCGGCAGAAATGCGTATGAAGAACATTTCAGAGTTGTATCGATGGGTGACGGAAATGCTTCAAGGAGATGAGCTTGATGAGCCGATGACATTATCTGAGGTAGTGACCCGATTAACCCTACGAGACATGATGGAGCGTAACAGTGAAGATGAAGCAGGGGATCAAGTTCAGCTGATGACACTACATGCATCTAAAGGCTTGGAGTTCCCATACGTCTTTATGGTCGGAATGGAAGAAGGATTATTACCACATCAAGTCAGCATTGATGAAGACAACGTTGAAGAAGAAAGACGTTTGGCTTACGTAGGCATTACTCGAGCTCAACAAGAGTTGTGGTTCGTTATCTGTCGTGAGCGACGTCAGTTTGGTGAAACGATGCGTACTGAACCGAGCCGTTTTTTAATGGAATTGCCGCAAGACGATTTATATTGGGAAAACCGCCAACCGGTTCAATCAGAACAACAACGTCAGCAAACAGGCAAGGCGAATATATCGAATTTAAGGAATTTATTTAAGAAATAGCCATTACAAGTTTTTAAATTAAGTCGTTTTTGAGGTGGTTTTCACTGAGGCAATCGTTATAGGTTGATGAATGACATAACGACCTCGACCTTTTGACTTCGCCAGATACATAGCTGCATCAGCATCCTTTAATATGGCTTCGCTTGATTGAGTATTGGCATCACTGATCGCGATACCAATGCTGGCACTGGAATAGAATTTGTGGTGATTTAACGTATATGGTTGTGATAATAACTGTAAAATTCGATCCGCAATTTCAATGGCATTGTTTTTCCCTTGTGTGCCGTCCAGTATCACGACAAACTCATCACCACCTAATCGGCCTAAGGTATCGTTTTGTCTGACACAAAGCTTCAATCTATCCGCCGTTTCGACTAAAAAACGGTCTCCCTCTAGGTGGCCTAGCGTATCGTTGATTAGTTTAAATTTGTCTAAGTCAATGAAGATTAAAGCAAAACAATCTTCTGGGTGACGTTTAATGTGATTAATTGCCTGCTTGAGTCGTTCCATGAACATGGAGCGATTAGGCAAGCTGGTTAAAGGATCATGTTTAGCATCATAGATAAGCTGTAACTCAACGTGTTTTCGGCGTTGAATTTCTTTTTCTAACTCTTGGTTTGCTGTGGCGAGTTCGTTAGTACGAATTTCTACTTGTCGTTCCAGCTCGATGCAGTTTTTCTGAGTGGCTTCTATGGCTTCTTTTCGTTCAATGGCTCTGGCAATGTGTTGACTTACAAATTTAAGGATATCAAGATCTTTTGCTTGAAACTCAGTGTCTTCATCTGAATGATGAAGCACAAGAGCGCCACGTACTTTATGATGAATGTGTAAGGGAACAGCCATCCATTGTTTGATTTCTTGGGTATTTAAGCAATAAGGCGTGCTTTGAAATATTTTTTTATCATTAATCATTCTTTGAATGTCTTGATGCGTTAAAATTAGCGGCTTTTTATGCTTGATTAGATACTCAGTAAGCCCGTCTGCAAAAGGGCGTCCATTAGGATTGCTTTGTTTTTGTTTGGTGCTATGAAAAGGAAAGTAAAGGCTATTAGAAATTGGATCATGTAAGGAAATATAGCAATTTTTAGCATCAATTAGTTGATTGAGTATTTTATAGAGTTCCTGGTAAAAATCATTATCTTCTGTTTTTGCGCTACATAAGCTGGCAATATCAAATAATGATTTTTGTAACTTTTCGGCGTTACTACGTTCATTGATTTCCTGTTTTAACTCGTTATACGCCAATACGAGTTCTTTTGTCCGCATCGATATTGCTTTTTCTAATTGAGTATTTTGTTTTAACCGCTCTGTCATACCAGCAATATGCTGACAAATGAAGCTCATTAGCTCAATTTCAGGTTGAGCATAACTGTCTTCCTCAGTGTAACTTTGAATAACCACCACTCCAACGGCTTTATCTTGCTTCATGATTGGAGTGCCTAACCAAGAACGACAACTTGATCCTTGTTTAGTAATTTTTTTCTCTTTGATCAGTTGAGACAAGGTCTCTTTATTTCCAAGGAAAGGTTTTGCTGTTTTAAGCACATATCCAGTTAATCCACTTTCTAATACATCAGAAAGCGTATCCGAGTCGTAGTAATTAGTGCAATTATCTTTTTGATCTCGATAAAACGGGATTTCTATCTTTCCAGTTTTAGGACAAACCCAAGCAACAAAAAAATTATCAGCAGAAACAAGTTGTTTTAAATGATTATGTACACCTTCATAGAAATCATCGGGACAAGAAACAGTGGAAGCAATGTTTGATATAGCTATCAATGCATCTCGTGCACATTCAGAACGCTTATATTGCTTGGCAAGTGTTTTCAAACGGACAATACGTTTTTGTAAGCGTAAAATTTCGCTCGTTTTAGGGCGGTTTTTGGCTAAATTTACATCAAAGTCCATTTGATCGTGTCCGTACCTGTCTGGAGAATAATTAGCTGCTTCTAATAATAAATCTAGAATTAACACGAATTCAACATTCTGCCAAGTCAATTATTCGGCAAGTGTTGTACAAAAAACCGCTCAAGGTGGCAAAAGTTGAGCATCTGAACTAAAAAAAGTAAAACAGGGCTAGACGCGGAGGATAATAATCCCTAGTATATGCCGCGCTAACCAAAGCGAGCGCCCATAGCTCAGCTGGATAGAGCGCACCCCTCCGGAGGGTGAGGCCGAGGGTTCGAATCCTTCTGGGCGCACCATTTGGAACAGGCGTTTTTCTAGGTTGGTTAGTAGCAGTAAAATTATGGTGATTGTAGCTCAGTTGGTAGAGTCCCGGATTGTGATTCCGGTTGTCGTGGGTTCGAACCCCATCAGTCACCCCATTTTGCTCATTGTTTCGGTGATTAGCGCAGCCCGGTAGCGCATCTGGTTTGGGACCAGAGGGTCAGAGGTTCGAATCCTCTATCACCGACCATTTTCATGTAAATTGAATATTTGATTTACAGCAGTTGAAATACTGAAACAGTTTACGGTGATTAGCGCAGCCCGGTAGCGCATCTGGTTTGGGACCAGAGGGTCAGAGGTTCGAATCCTCTATCACCGACCAAACAACAAAAAAGCCTCTAACTCATGTTAGAGGCTTTTTTGTGGGTGTCCCATGAACCAATATGTATCGAATAGGCATTCAATCTTGATGTGGCGCAAAATAATTGTAATTGAATATTACTTGAAGGGTTGAATGGATGTTGAGCGATATAAGTCGCAAAGGTTTCAAGTGGTAATTGACTGAGTGCTAGTAATTCAAAAGATGGATTAGAGTTTAAATCAGTGACTTTTTGAGATGGCTGGCTGTTTTTGCCACCTTTATGCATACGCTCAGACATAGTACTTCCTTATCTTTGTCTTTATCAGCGCAATTTATTTTTATTATCTTACCATTATCTTTTAATAAACTATCCAGCTGCCGTCTTCTTGATCAATTTCTTTAGCACCCTGCTTGAGTAAAATATCATGGAAAACTTGGTGTCTTTCACGTTCTTGGGCCGATCCATTATCAAGCAGAACTCGTCCTCTTACGTTTGAGACTTCGGCTACATTTTTTTTAAGGCGTTTCAGCTGTTCAACCATCTGTAAAACAGCGCTGCTTATTCCTGATGCTTTATCTTTACTTGTAAATTCACAAACGGTGAGCGCGTTTTCATCGAGACGATAAATAAGTGTCCACTGTGGTGTGTCCCAACATTTACCCCACTCATAATTACTGCTGCCAAAATAGGCGGGTTTAATGTCGACACCTAGTTTTGTTAAATAATTTGTTACTGGATCCATAATATCTTCCTGATGTTTATTTGTGTAGACATGCGCCGAACAACATTTACTTCAAGGTTATTCGGCGCATCAGTTAACAAAAATCATTACTTCATTAGAGCGTTTTCTAAGCTACGGTGTAACTGCGTCAACTCGGTAAGCAAACTCACCATGTCAGCCGATGTTTTACGAGCTCTCTCTAGCATTTCAACCAGCTTTTTGATGAAGGTATTGGCGTTACTTTCATCAAATCCACCGATCAACTTTTCTTCTTCAGCGGTTTTAGTCATTGTCGCGTTCGCTACGCCACCAGCGCCTTCTAAAGCTTTACCTAAACCTTGTCCGCCAATTGCAATAGCTTCACCAAACCCTGAACCAAGAGCACCACCAGCTACGCCAGCAATACCACCTGCAATTGTGAAACCTGCAGATAAGGCACCAGCTATGGATTGTTGACCAATACCTTGTTCTTTTTGATCGTACCCTGACACTTGTACAGCCCAGGCCAGTTTTTCCTGCTTCACATCAAAATCTTGAATGATATTACGTAGCTCTTGAAAAAGTGTTGCGAGCTTGGTCATTAAGTCATTGATTTCACTGATTGCGGCAGCGCCACTCATTGAACCGTTACCATCAAGTGAACCATAGCGTGAAGTGAGATCATTAAGATAATCGTTTGCTTTTTTTGAACTATCAGTTCCTGCGTTTTCTATATTCGCATTAGCTGAAAGCAAGTGAAATGATTCTTTAATTTTGGCATGATGATTTTTCAGAGTGTTTACTGTCGAATTAACCACTTCTGGATCAACCAGCGAATCATCCATTAGTTTACCGCTTTTAGGGTCGAGGTTAGGAGAACCTTGACCGATACTTGTAGTACTCATAATTGACCTCTTTTATATAAGTGAACTGGCAACGCGAGATTGAATTGAGCCAGTTTCAGTAATGGTTTGTGTTGCACCTTGAAGTGACGTTGTTTCTTTTTGCATTAAACCCTTGGCAGCTTTCACTTCATCATTTTTGGTTCTTTCATACCAGTCATAGGTATATTCCAAAAATTCGGTATCTAGCATAAGCCGTTCAACGGCTTCTTCTGTTTTCCGTTTAATTTCTTTTATTGTACCCACGGTAATTGTTCGGCCGCCTCCAACAGCGCCTTGTAGCATATGAATACCCACTTTCACGCCTATGCTTGCGGCTTTTTTCATGAGTTCCCATGTTGCCCAGCGGCCAGCAGACTTAACTAAGTCATCAGCACTGATTTCAACACCTTCTTTAATGGCTTTTTTAATGGCTCTTTTAACCACTTTATTAACCACTTTTTCAGTCATATCTTTGATGGCCTTTTCACCAAAATGCTTGGTTGAATCAGAAACTGAACTCATGGTTTTTTTGACAACTGTACTGCCACTATTTTCAACAGCTTCTTTGAATGCTTTTGAAGTAACATTTTCAGCGATAGAGTCACCTAACTTTTCACTGACTTCTTTGGCAATTTCTTTAGACATTTCTTTGAGTGCCTGCTTGGCTTCGGTAATACTTAATTCAACGGCTTCCGATGCGCCATCTTCGGCGGATTTAGCTGCTACATCCGCGATACCTTCGACCAATTTAGGGGCCGCGGCTTCTACTCCAGTCTTGATACCTTTCACCGCGCCCCTCGCTGCTTTAAAAGCAAGCCCACCTTGCACAACATCTACAATTAATCCGGCGGCTTCAAAACCCAGTTGAACAAAGCCTGCATATTTTGCTACTTCTTCACACTTTTTCTTTTGTGCTTCAGATAAATGTGGTGACAGCTCTGCGGTTTCAGCTGCTGCTTTCACAAAACCCGCAACGCCTGCGGCGAGATAGGTTCCGCCAGCGGCTACCTCCATGTAAGCATTTACGTCGGCACCAGCGCTTAATATAATTCTCGCTGCACCTTCTACGAGTTTTACTATTCCGTATATCGCTTCGGCCGCACTGATGACCCAATCAAATAATGCGGTCCAAATCCCAGCTTTGTGTGCTTTTTTAGCTTGAGCAGACTGTTGAGCCATTTTGTCTTGCAACTTTTTGACTTTTTGGTCTCTCAAAACTTCCTGTGTTTTTGTCATGATATCCGTAGCCTTAATTGTGGCGTCGGCGGTGGCACTAAATGTTGATATGCCCAATAGAGTCGCCATCATGACCATTTGTTGTGGATCAATTTTTTCAAGGTTCGCCATTTTAATGTCGTCAACCTTTAGGGTTGGCGATGAGATGGAGTGATCATCTGCTGTTTTTTTGGCTTGAGCGATATCTTGATTTATCTGATCTTGTAGACTTTGTTTGGTTTTGTTTTTTTGATGAATATCATCTTGCATGATTTTTTCTTTTACGATTTCGTCATGAATCTGTTCTTTTTCATTTTCATCATCGGTGGCTTTAGCATTGGTTTGTCCTTGCCTTATGATTTGCCCCATGACTTTTTTTAAGGCGCGATCAGCATCAGTCCTCGATATGGCGCTGCCATGTTTACTCATATGATCAGCGAGCGCGTACTCGCTAGGCTTTGACCAGCTCGGAATGGTTGCCGCTTGATAAGCTGCATCGATGCCTGCGGTATCCCCAGTTGGTGATGTACTTTGGATTGATTGCGGAATATCAGTTTTGGGTTTTATGCTATTAACTGCTGACATGGTTCTTCTCCTCAGTTACTGCACTTAAACCTTTACTGGCGTTTTCATTGACTTCTTGGAACTCAGGGCGACCATCACTCCACCTTAGTGAAGCGCGAAAACTTCTTCTTGCGTACTCTTTGTTTCCTAATGCAGTGAAACTTAATCCTGCATGATAAGAAGGCAGGGGATTATCTACTTGAATCATTCCGGCACGACCAAAGAGATAAATCGCTTCATGGTGTTCATTGAGTTTTTGGCAGACAAGCCCAAGGGAATAACAATAGTCATAACTCCAACTATCTATTCGCCATAATAAATAGAAGATATTTCTTGCAGCGCTAATATCTTTACATTCAAAGAGCTGAAAAGCATATTGATATAAAGTGTCTAATTCTTTTTGATCAACATCATTAAGCATCCTTATGGAGCCACCTTGTTGAACAAAATCTTGTAAGGTTTCAAATTCTTCTGTTTTCATCTTCGTCGCTCCTTAGAAGACTTAATGCTGATGAATCATGCAATTTAGAAATTTGATATATTCAAACTGATATTATTTAACTCATAATCTTTCGTGGGTTATTCAATAAATACCGAATGAACTTTTAGTATAGTTTGGTTGTTAATTACCATTAACGCTTGTTCATTAACTATTTTTAATATTCATGTTTTATTTAAATTGATTATTCAATATCGTGTATACATTAATCGTAAGCCAAATATGAAATAGAGATATCGAAAAGTAATGGAGGATAATTGATTGGTGGTATGACCAGTTTGATTGTGTTTTGTTTGTTCTTAACATATTAATTAGCTCACTCTTATTATTTTATTTCGGCTAGTGGCCTAATGTTAATCGGTATCTTGTTTTGAGTATATTTGGTTATTAACGAAATATAGACTGAGTATTTCTGCATGGTGTACATGAGGTCAGCAATGAAAAAAACAGAGCTCGTTATTGTTGGAGGAGGTATTCTTGGTACCGGAGTTGCTCAAGCAGCCGCAGCTGCAGGATATCAGCTAATTTTACTCGAAAGTAATAAAGTCGGGCATGCGACATCAAGTAATTCAAGCAAGTTAATTCATGGTGGTCTTCGATATTTGGAATCAGGGCAAACGCATGAGTGTTCATATTTTAACCGCGTCGGAAAATCCCGCTGTTAATACTTTCTCTAAAAAGGATGTGTTCATCCAAGCTCGCCTTCTTTTAGTTGGCATACTGACTTTCGTTTTCTCTTTTCTCAGCATATTAAGTGCTGTTTGACGTAGTATTCCCCAGTTTTCAGCACCGTTGTCCTTATAAATCTGGCAGGCATCTTCTCTCATTGTTAGATCTAGCACCCAGTGCAGGCTATTCTCTACAGCCCAATGCTCACGGACAGCTTCTGCGAACTTATCTTCTGTTAATTCTGTTGAACAGATGTAGTAGCGGTACTCTAAACTCGGTTCTTTCCCTTTTTCCTGTCGATAGCTCATCGTAACCCCAACCGTTTTTAATGACGGCCATTCAGGAAATTCTTTCGCAAGTCTTTTGGCACTTAGGATCTGACAAGCTCTCGCTTCAAGCCTACTGCGGTTTTTTTCTATTTTTAGATTGTCGGCTTTAGCGTTTCTAAAATCATCAAACATGCTTTGCACCGCTTCATGTAGTGACGGTTGATTCCCTTTAACAGCCAGCAAATAGTCAGCACCTTGTTTGATAATCGTCTTGGCTATTTCTTTTTGGCAACCCATTGCATCAATAGAAACTATCGCGCCTTTTATTTCTAATAACTTCAGTAGTTCTGGGATTGCTGTAATTTCATTTGATTTCACATCGGTACTTAGTTGCCCTAGTACCATCTTATTTTTGCTCGCAAAAGCATTGATCATATGAATGGTGGAAAGACGATCCTCTCTATCGTATGAGCCTCTTAGTGTTTTCCCGTCAATCGCTATAATTTCCCCTTTAGATAAACGATTAACTGACTGCATCCATTTGACAAAGCACTGGTTAAATTGCTCAGGTTTAATTCTGCTAATAACTCTCGCAATAGTGTCATCAACAGGGACTCCAGACTTTAAAAAACCATGCTTTTGAAACCAATCTAAATGGCCTTCTGCATACTCTTTAATTTCTTTCCAGCCTTCTGCACCTGCTATCACAGCACATAATGTGATAAAAAATATATCAAACATTGGATAGGTAACTTTCGCTGATTGACGCTGGTCATCGAGTAGCTCGAAATGCTTTCTAAAAGAGGTAAGATTCATCGTCATCGGGTACTTCCGCAAAAAGAAGTATATGATCACAAAGTAAGATCTGGGTCAAACTTTATTTCCCAATCGGTTAAAAAGCGTTCGCGATCTTGCCCTGTATTTGGAATCAGCTCAATTTGGTTTAGTTCGCGAGTCGCTTAAAGAAAGACAAAAGTTGTTAGAAATAGCAAATCATTTGGTTAAGCCTGTTAAGTTTTATATCCCAATATATAAGGAGAGTAAAAGAAATGGCTGGCTGATTATACTGGGGCTGTCTTTTTATTATGTGTTGAGTGGTTTTTCTAAGTGGGGGAGGTTTAAATTAATTCCCATGAAAAATTGGGATGAAATTAAAGGGATCAAAAAAAGTGGCTTGAAAATTATTTTACAGTACTGGGATGGGCAAACGGATGATCTTAAATTATGTGAACAAGTTGCTCATAGCGCGACAATTCTAGGAGCTAATATTGTTGAAGGAGCACAATGCACATCAATAATAAAACAATCAAGTGGATATAAGTTAACGTATGCATTAAGTAATGATTTATTTGAAATAGAATGTTCAGCAATAATTAATACAGCAGGTCCATGGGCGAATCAGTTACTTGATACAGTAAAACCGAAAATTGAACCCCCTAGTATCAACTGGGTACAAGGTACACATTTATTATTGGATATACCTGCTGCAGAGGGCATCGTCTATCTAGAATCCTGTTTCGACGAAAGAGTCATTTTTGTTATGCCTTGGTATGGAAAAACACTGATAGGAACAACGGAAACTTCATTAACGTGCTTACCTGAAGTTATCAAGCCAACTGAGGACGAAATTAGGTATCTATTGGGCGTTTTTGTTCATTACTTCCAACAGTATGGCGACATAAACGATTTGCGAGAATTAATGATAAAAACATTTTGTGGCGTACGAATATTACCCTCATCGAAAGATAAAGCTTTTCACACTTCTCGTGAAACCTTAATGCATATGGATCAAACACATCCTAATTTTCTCAGTGTTTTTGGTGGAAAGTTAACCACCTACCGATTAACGGCTAAAAAGACTGTTTCTTGGTTAGAAAAACAGTTAGGAAAAAGGCACAAAGTCGCTGATTTTGACACTATCACTTTGCAAGACAATTAAGAGTAATGCAGTGGTTCTGTTTGTATGACGATGTTGTCATTTCAGTGTCATCTTAATGTCACATCATAAGAAAAAATATTCTGGAATATCAACCTTGTTCAACTCAGCCATTACCATATTCAAACAGTTTTTATTACTGGGAGTCATTGCTTTTGGTGGGCCAGTGGCTCATATAGGCTATTTCCGTCGTCGATTTGTTGATGAGTTAGCTTGGCTTGACGATGCCTATTTCGGACAATTGTTAGCACTGTGCCAGTTTTTACCGGGCCCTTCTTCTAGCCAGTTGGGTTTTGCTATCGGTTATCATCGCGGCGGTATTGTGGGAGCATTAGCGGCGTTTGTAGGATTCACCGCCCCTTCATTTATTATCATGTTTTGTTTGGCGATAATGAGCCTGAATTGGCTTGATGAAACTTGGATGCAGCAGCTCATTCATGGGCTTAAGTTGCTGGCGGTTATTGTGGTGGCTGATGCGGTTATTTCAATGTTCAAAAGTTTTTGCCAAACGAATATCAAACGGATGTTGGCATTGGTTGCAGTAATTTTGCTTATTATTTTTCCATCATCTATCACTCAAATCGGTCTGCTTTTTACTGCTGCCCTTTATGGGTATAACAAAAATGCGTCATTGCCGCAGCCATCTACACAAAAAATTTGTATTAATTACTTATGGCTCGCTATTTTTTGTGTGATTTTGATAGGGCTGGTTTATTTTTCTGATACATCGGTAAATGTTGAAATCATGAAAGAGTTTTTCTTCGCAGGAACCCTAGTTTTCGGTGGTGGGCACGTTGTATTACCCCTGTTACAACACAGCTTAATCCACCTTGTTGATGGGCAGCTTTTTTTAGCGGGTTATGGTTTTTCTCAGCTGATACCCGGCCCCATGTTTACCCTCAGTACTTTTATTGGAGCCTCTACTTGGCAAGGCGCATCGTTCTTTGGCGCGTTGATGACGACATTAGCTGTTTTTATACCCGGATTTTTGTTACTGCTATCCACAATTAAGCATTGGCATTTACTGTGTGAAAGGCCAAAATTCAACGAAGCATTACAAATGATCAACGCTTGTGTCGTTGGTGTATTGGCGGCCGCTTGGGTTCAACCTGTTGTGGTTAGCTCAATACTATCAATGAGTGACGTTTTCATAGCTTTAGGTGGTTTTTATTTACTAAAAATACAAAAGTGGCACTTAGTAAAAGTGAGTTTGGTATTGTTTTTGATTCAAGGCGTAAAATTCAGTTTGGAAAGCTTGATTTGACGGTTTTCACACCTCTCCTCATAGGTTAAAATGGTCGGCTAAATGACTTACTAATTGCAGATAAGCGAAACTGAATTCATGTTTGAAGTAAACCCAGTAAAATTCAAAATCAAAGAGTTGGCTGATCGAACTCATCTTCTTCGGGGGTATCTTTGACTATGATGCCAAGAAAGAACGTTTAGAAGAAGTTACCCGAGAGCTAGAAAGCTCAGGGATCTGGGATAACCCAGAACAAGCACAAGCATTAGGAAAAGAACGCGTTTTATTAGAAAACGTGGTCAAAACCATCGATGATATGGACTCAGGTCTTGAAGATATTGAAGGTTTGTTAGAGCTTGCCGTTGAAGAAGACGACGAAGAAACCTTCAATGATGCAAGCACAGAGCTTGATGATCTTGAAGTTAGACTGGAAGATCTTGAATTTAAAAGAATGTTCTCCGGCCCGAATGACGTGAGTCACTGTTATCTCGATATTCAGTCTGGCTCAGGCGGTACTGAGGCTCAAGATTGGGCAAATATGGTACTGCGTATGTTCTTGCGCTGGGGTGATGCCCATGACTTTAAACCCGAACTTGTCGAAGTTACAGACGGTGATGTTGCGGGCATTAAAGGCGCGACCATTAAGTTTAACGGTGAATATGCTTTCGGTTGGTTACGAACCGAGACTGGTGTACACCGACTAGTGCGTAAATCGCCCTTTGACTCATCAGGTAAACGCCATACTTCATTTTGCTCCGTGTTTGTCTATCCAGAAATTGATGACTCAATTGAAATTGATATCAACCCTGCGGATTTGCGTGTAGATACCTACCGTGCATCAGGGGCTGGTGGTCAGCATGTGAATAAAACGGAATCTGCAATACGTATTACTCATTTGCCGACGAACACCGTTGTACAGTGTCAAAGTGGTCGCTCGCAGCATAAAAACCGCGATGAAGCGATGAAACAGTTGAAAGCAAAATTGTATGAGCTTGAAATGCTCAAACAAAATGCTGACAAGCAAGCTGCTGAAGACTCTAAATCCGATATCGGTTGGGGCAGTCAAATTCGTTCATACGTATTAGATGACTCACGGATTAAAGACTTACGCACAGGTGTTGAAAACCGTAATACCCAAGCCGTACTTGACGGCGATTTAGATAAATTTATTGAAGCCAGCTTAAAATCAGGAATTTAATCACTGTAATTGATATCACAGTGACGAAATTGTAAAACGAACAGAAATTCGATGGGTTAAATAACCCAACTATTAATAATACAACTACGCTTTTTAGGTTTAACGAGAGAAGAAGATGACTGAACACGTCCAAGATGAAAACAAGCTCATTGCTGAGCGTCGTGCAAAGCTCGCACATATTCGCGAGAATTGCCCTGCTAACGGTCACCCAAATAACTTCGATCGAAAACACAAGGCGGCGGATATTCAAGCTGAATATGGTAAGTACAGCAAAGCAGAGCTTGAAGAAATGGGCATTCAACGTTCAATCGCGGGTCGTATTATGGCGAAACGTGGCCCATTTTTAGTTATCCAAGACGTCAGCGGCCGTATTCAAGCTTATGCAGGTAAAGACGTTCAAAAAGACGTTAAAGCGAAATATCAAGGTTTAGATATCGGCGACATTATTGGCGTAACAGGTCAACTCCATCTTTCAGGTAAAGGGGATTTGTACGTCAACATGGAAGACTACCAGTTGTTGACTAAAGCATTGCGTCCTTTACCTGAAAAGTTTCATGGTTTGACGGATCAAGAAATGCGTTACCGTCAGCGTTATGTTGATTTGATCGTAAATGAAGAATCTCGTGATGCGTTCGTGATGCGCTCTAAAGTGGTTACCGCAATACGTAATTTCATGGTGAAAAAAGAGTTCATGGAAGTTGAAACGCCAATGATGCACACCATTCCAGGTGGAGCTAGCGCGCGTCCTTTCATCACACACCATAATGCACTTGATATTGAAATGTATCTGCGTATTGCACCAGAGCTTTATTTGAAGCGTCTTGTGGTCGGTGGTTTTGAACGTGTATTTGAAATCAATCGTAACTTCCGTAATGAAGGTCTATCACCGCGTCATAACCCAGAATTCACTATGATGGAATTCTATATGGCTTACGCCGACTACAAAGACTTGATGGATTTGACTGAAGAAATGCTTAGCTCAATCGCCATGGATTTGTGTGGATCGACCAAACTGCCATACGGTGAGCATACTGTTGATTTTGGTGGGCCTTATGCACGTTTGAGTATGCTAGAGGCAATCAAACAATACAACCCAGACAATGCAACGATTCAATCAATGACGTATGAAGAAGTTAAAGATGTTGAATTCATGCGAGATCTTGCTAAAAGCTTAGGCATGACGGTTGAGAAGTTCTGGACATGTGGTCAGCTACTCGAAGAAATTTTTGGTGAAACGGCAGAGCCGCAGCTGATGCAACCAACATTCATTACAGGGTATCCTGCTGATATTTCCCCATTAGCCCGCCGTAATGATGAAAACCATTTCATTACGGATCGATTTGAGTTCTTCATTGGTGGTCGCGAAGTGGCAAATGGTTTCTCGGAGCTTAATGACGCTGAAGATCAAGACAGCCGATTTAAAGCTCAGATGGATGCGAAAGATGCTGGTGATGATGAAGCCATGTACTACGATTCTGATTACATCACAGCACTTGAACACGGACTGCCACCAACCGCTGGGCAAGGTATTGGTATCGATCGTTTGGTTATGCTGTTTACTAACACGCATACGATTCGTGACGTAATCCTATTCCCAGCAATGCGCCCTCAAGCATAGTTAATGCGCCCCCAAGCATAACTTCAGCTTTACTAGTGTTAATAAAATGCCCTGACTGTTCAGGGCATTTTATACCAATTACAGTAATTAAATACTCAACTCAGAGCTATGTATGTGCTCAAAGTGCAATCGCAATTGATGAAGACATAGTTGTTACCGACAAACAAAACTGTCGTTATTATATTGCTACGTCAAGACAATTTTGAGAAGTATTCTTTATAAACCAAAGTGAGCACATACAAGCTCCCAAAGGGCAAGGCTAAAGGGTTCCATTACTGCGTTACAAGCACTTGAATTATCCCGACAAAAACACGAAATGCGTTGAACGCCAGCTTTGTATGGCGGCCGTTAGGGTATATAGTACTTCGAGCTTGTGCCTTGCACTGAAATCCTTTAGCTCTTGCTGAGTGGGAAGTTAATTACTGTAATTGGTATGTGCGCCGAGCATGGCGTTGTTCTATGAGGTGAAATCTGAAGGAAACCAATGGCAAAACGCAGTTTTGATGAACAGAAACCTTTATGACTGGCGGGAGGTCATCTTTTATTTTTATATGAAAAATTTTTTATTTACCCTATTCATAAACTTCATATTCTGATTTGTTATTTCCAAATTTATTCATCTAGAAGTAGTTTGGGTTCAGTTTCTTTTTTGTACTTTGGTTGTGTGTGAATTATTGGTAGCTAGTAATACCAGTTACTGTAATTGGTATTATGTATATGCACAAAGTACAAACGAAATTGGTGAAAACATAGTTATTACCGACATACAAAACTGTCGTTATTACAATGCTACGTTGCAGGTTCTTGAATTATCCCGACAAAAGCACTGAGGGATCTAGCGATTTAGAAAGTGCCAATCTTTGTCATGCCAGCGAAGGCTGGTATCCAGTGACTTTTATAGAAAAAAGCAAAGGCACTAGACTACCGAGATACAAAACTGTCGTTACTTCGTTTCCAGCCTGCGCTGGAGTGACGAAAGCTCATCGGTATACTTTCTTCCGCAACTTTCCTAAGTGCGTTGAACGCCAGTTTTGTATAGCGGCCGTAGGGAATATAGTACTTCGAACGTGCGCCTTGTACTGAAAACCTTTTACTTCAGACTTTCAAAAGATTGATGAATTAATATGTACAAGGTCAATAGTGAGTTCAAGCTTTCATTACTAAGTTGTTTTAAGTAATGAATTAAATCCGTTGTACGTTGGTAATCAAATAAAGGCTTTGGAGTTGTTATGTGCAAGCAAGTAAAAGCAATTTTATTCTGTAGCTTGTTAGTTTTGGTTATGCCAAAAGTTGTCGGACAAACTTGGGTATCAAACCCTACAGATGCTGTAAAAGGTAAAGGCGATATTGTATTCATAGCAAATCGAGGTCATGGAAATATTATTCAGTGTCATTGGCAAAATTTGAGGTTAAGTGAATGTAATACTGTTGATGTTTCAGGTTTAAGTAGAATAAGTAGAAACTATAATAAATTGAGCATTGGTTTTACCCGTGACGGCCATCAATGGTTATACGTGACGATGATTGGCAGTTCAGAACTATTTAGAGTGCTAACAGATGAAAACGGAAAAATTAATGAAAACTCAACAGTAGAAAAGATTAACCTCAGAATTGCTGATGGGCAGACAAGTATCATCGATTTAAAACGTAACGACTTTAACGGTGTTTATTATTTCTCAGTTGCGACTCCTTACCATTATGGCTCTATAGGAATTTGCCGCTTTGACATACCAGAATTTAATGGCGATCAATGCCAAGCTCTGCCAGATCTTCATCTACCTGTATTTAATTTTTCTGCAGATGGACACACCCTATTTGGAGTCGGAAAGCGGGGAAGTGAGCTGACAGATTTCGAACCTATATATCCAATAACTGCGAGTGTAAATAGTGACGGTACTTTGACCTCTATACAAGGAGGGACGGAAGAAAGTACCAATATTGAAGTTTCATCCAATGCCCTTTCAATTGTATATGCCTCTAATAAATATTGGCTAAGTTACCGTGGTGATCCAACCAACGGTTACCCTAAGATTAGTCGTTTCGATACGTTTCCACCAACATCAATAGTACCGCCTGAAAGCTATCAAGCACCAGAAAGAGATGATATCAATTTGATTAATATAGATAACTCTATTTTGGCTTTGTATTTTTTGACGCTGAAGGTTGGTATTTGCAGTGCGGATGATAATCTGTTTTGTAATAATGTCTTTAAATATCTAGATATTAGAAATGAAGTGGGAAATGAGATCAATTATATTAATATTGATAACCAATCCCATGGAATGTTGTATTTTCGTAATGCAAATTACTGGCTTTTATCTCAATTGGAAGTGAATAAAGAGCTGTCGATTCCAGATGAAGTTAGGCGAGGCTTTGGGAATACTAGAGATAGTGATTGTTTCCTCCAGAGAGCATTTCAACCGTTGGGCCAAAAAGACGATTTTTGTGCACTGCGTTATGATTTTCGTAATATGACTGTATTTCACGCTTATGAAGGCAGTTCAGCACAAGGTTTTTCGATAAATACAGGCTTTAATGAAACTACGCCCTATAAAGTAAATATAAACGCTAACTTGCAGAGCAGAACAAATCTTGCAACTTTAGTTTATCGGCAACATGATAACTTCATAAGAACTTTGGATATAGCAGCTGGAACAAGTGGAAGTATTGAAATATTTAATACAGGCTTAACAGATTCTTTAGCCGCTCATTTGAGGTTTAGTTTCTTAGTTTATAATGAGGATTTCGATCGCCCAAGCACTGTATTTCAATCTTATTTTGATCCCAATTCGCCTTGTTTTACTACGACGTCATTAAGTGGTGGGCAATACTGTATTTTAAATTATTCAATTCCAGACGATGCGGTTGCAGGGCGGTACGTGCTTTCCACAGAACCTTTCACTCCATTTAGTGAAGATTTAGCGGTTAACATTCATCAAGGCCCTGCTGTTGCAATGCGCTTTCCTGAAGATGATCAAAATATCACGAAATTAAGTTTAGCCCCAAATGCAGAGGGGGATCTGTTGTTTTTCAATGTGGGGGATCAAACAGCAGATAATTTAAAAGTAGAAGTCGATAACAATATAAGGCAGTTTTTTAGTGGGAACTGTTTAACTGAGTCAGATATAGCGCCACAAGACAGTTGTACATTGCATTACCGACTTCCGAGTAAAGTTTTACAGGGTAATTTCATTGTTAGTGTAATTGCAGATAATCTTGCTCAGGATCGTTGGCCCATGATTATTCAGCAGCCTTTACCCCCAAAAACACCGAGTGATGGACATTTTCTATGGCTTGTGACTATAGATAATCAGACAGGTACATTAATCAATGACTCTATGAATTTGTACACTGGAAGTACAGGGAGTATTGCGATAAAAAATTTGACTGCTGGTGATATTACAGATTTACACTTAGTTCTTCCGGATGATTTGCCCGATGCAATCAACCTAAGTGGTTCTTGTTTAACCACTCATCATTTACCGCAAAGTGCGGGCTGTACTTTAAGTTATCAAGTGAACAGTGATACTCATGTAGGCCGGATCAATTTGGGCATCAGATATGATGATAATCAATATCATCGGGACTTAGGAATAATTGTACATCCCTATGCAATGATACAAGGAGCTGTGGGTGATCGTATTCTCAGTGAACAAGGTGTAACACTAGATCCAATTAATTATAAAGTAGATTTGAAGTTATATAACCGAAGTCAGCAAGATATCACTGGAGTTCGTGTTAGTGTTCCTGACTCTATTTCTGAAGTTATTACTGACAATGCTTGCACAAATCTTGAAACTGGTGGGCACTGCATAGTAAAACTCGCCATTGATAAAAATGCTCCCCATATTGGCGACTATGCGATTACAGTACAAGCGGATCACATGTTGGATAACCTTATTCCACTTTCCCTACAACGTGGTCAAGAAGATCACATCACTATTGAAAACCGTGGTGGCTATGCGATGCATGTTGAGTATGAAGCTTATTTTGATCAAAATAATGATTGGTCTGATTGTGATTATGATTGCTACCACCAAACTAAAACGAGTACTTTTTTGAATCCGAGTTCTAGAATCATAAACAATTTACATAACCATGATTTAACGTTTAAGATTCATGCAGGTAAAACTCGAACATTGCCTTCGTGTGATGGTGGTAAAATTCGTTGTTCAAAGGCGACGTTAAATCCTCATTGTTATTATTACGAAGGTGGAACGAAAGAGCATCCATGTTCTGAGTTGAATAATTAAGCATTTAATTACTGTAATTGGTATAAGAAGCTGTGTTAAGTGATATATGAGGAAAAAGAATTAGATATAAAAGCGTTAAGCTCTAGAGGCCATTTGCGCCACCTAGAGCTTAAGTTTATTTACGATTATTAAAGTGCTTTTAAGATATTTTCAACACTCGCTTTCGCATCACCAAATAGCATTTGGGTGTTGTCTTTGAAGAACAATGGATTTTGCACACCCGCATAACCGGTATTCATTGAGCGTTTAAAGACAATGACATTACGGGCATTCCAAACTTCAAGTACTGGCATGCCCGCAATTGGACTATTAGGATCGTCAAGAGCCGCTGGATTGACCGTGTCATTTGCGCCAATCACAAGCACCGTATCAGTATCACCGAAGTCATCATTAAGTTCATCCATTTCAAGTACGATATCATACGGGACTTTGGCTTCTGCGAGTAATACGTTCATGTGTCCCGGTAAGCGCCCTGCGACAGGGTGAATACCAAAACGAACATTAATGCCTTTATTGCGCAATTGTTGAGTGATTTCAGCCACAGGATACTGAGCTTGCGCGACCGCCATACCATACCCTGGAGTAATGATGACTGAAGTGGAGTCTTTCAACATGTCAGCAACGTCTTCCGCGTTGATTTCTCGGTGTTCACCTTGCGTTTCTGTCGAGCCTGATGACTGAACATCATTGCCGAAACCACCCGCAATGACCGAGATAAACGAGCGATTCATCGCTTTACACATGATGTAAGATAAAATCGCACCGGAAGATCCCACAAGTGCGCCAACGATAATAAGCAAATCATTAGATAACATGAAGCCTGCGGCAGCAGCGGCCCAACCTGAGTATGAATTCAACATTGATACCACAACAGGCATGTCAGCACCGCCTATCGATGCGACTAAGTGCCAACCAAAAGCACAGGCTAAGATGGTCATGACAAGTAAAACCGTTAAACCGGTACTGTCACCAATAAACATGGCGAGCATAATCGCTGATGCGATCAAAACCAGTAAATTGAGCTTGTGTCTGTGAGGCAGCATTAATGCTTTTGAATTAATTACGCCACGGAGTTTACCAAACGCAACAATTGAGCCACTAAAAGTCACCGCGCCGATAAAAATACCAATGAACACTTCAACTAAATGAATATAGTAAGCGACATCTGTTTCAGCCGTTAACACATCCTTCGTACTCGTTGAAGCCATACCCAAATTGCTGGCTAAGTCGATGGCAGATTGTGGATGAAGATCGATAAAACTGTTAAAGCCAACCAACACCGCAGCCAAACCGACAAAGCTGTGTAAGATAGCAACTAACTCTGGCATCTCCGTCATTTCCACTTTTCGAGCCAAGTGTATGCCGATGGCTCCGCCAAGCACCATAGCTAATAATATCCATTCAATACCTGATGTATCAGGTGCAAGTATTGTGGCCAGTAGCGCAATGCTCATACCAGCAATACCTGAGATATTGCCTTGTTTAGCGGTTTCTTGTTTTGACAGTCCCGCTAAGCTGAAGATAAATAATACCGCTGCTACTAAATAGGCGGCTGTAATAATTCCTTGAGACACAGTTTGACTCCTTAACCTTTACGGAACATTTTTAGCATACGTTGAGTCACTGTGAACCCACCAAAGATATTGATACTGGCTATTAGTACAGCGAAGAAAGCCAAGGCTTTGATCAATAATGAGTCGTGACCTATCTGCAATAATGCACCGACGACAATGATCCCAGAAATGGCATTTGTGACGGACATAAGCGGTGTGTGCAGTGAATGTGAGACATTCCAAACTACGTAATAGCCAACGATACAAGATAAAATAAACACGGTGAAATGGGATAAAAAATCCGCTGGGGCGGTAGCCGCAATAGCCATAAAAGCCGCTATTCCTAATGTGCCTATAACATACTTGGTTTTCGATGGTTGTTTTGGAGCCTGCGTTTCAACTTTTTCGGTGACTTTAGGTTTCGAAGGGGCAGCAGAGACCGAAATAGGTGGCGGCGGGAACATGATCTCGCTTTGATGGGTTACTGTCATGTTTCGCGTGACGACATCATCAAAATCGAGTGCAACTTGTCCGTCTTTTTGTTTGCAAAGTAGCTTCATCAAATTAACTAAATTGGTGGAGTATAATTGTGATGATTGACTGGCTAAGCGGCTGGCTAAATCAGTATAACCAATGACGGTAACACCATTATCGGTAATGATCTTTTTACCAGCAACACTGGGCTCAACATTACCCCCAGAACCCGCGGCTAAATCAACAATAACTGATCCTGATTTCATGCTTGCGACCATTTCAGATGAAATCAGTTTAGGCGCTGTTTTCCCCGGAATTTGGGCAGTGGTGATAATGATATCAACGTCTTTAGCCTGCTCGGCAAATAGAGCCATTTCAGCGGCAATAAATTCATCAGACATGACTTTGGCATAACCGTCAGATGCATCGCCTTCTTTATTGTCAAATTCAAGTTTTAAAAACTGCCCACCCATAGATTCAATTTGTTCAGCCACTTCTAGACGAGTGTCAAAAGCACGAACGATGGCACCCAAAGATCCTGCGGATCCAATTGCGGCAAGACCAGCAACGCCAGCACCGATGACTAATACTTTTGCTGGTGGCACTTTTCCTGCGGCCGTAATTTGGCCAGTAAAAAAACGTCCAAACTCGTGTGCGGCTTCAACCACAGCGCGATAGCCACTGATGTTTGCCATAGAAGACAAGGCATCCAGAGATTGGGCTCTGGAAATACGAGGTACCATGTCCATTGCTAGTACAGTAATTTGTTGTTTTGCTAGTAAGTCAACTAAATCAGGGTGTTGTGCCGGCCAGACGAAGCTTATCAGGATTGTTCCTGGCTTCATTTGTTTGATTTCACTATCTGTCGGGGCGTTGACTTTGAAAATAATGTCTGCATTGAGCACAGAGTCAGAGAGCTGGGCACCTGACTGTAAAAATAGATTATCGTCAAAATTAGCCGCTAGTCCTGCGCCTTGCTCGACGATTACGTCGAATCCCAGTTTTTTTAACTGAATAACGCTAGTAGGGGTAGCGGCCACCCGAGTTTCGTTTTCTAATTGTTCTTTGGGTATTCCAATCAGCATGGTTTTTCCCTATTAATTAAGGTGATGACTGCATAAGTGTCGAAAAATTAAGCTCAGTTAGACAATATGGCAGTGATGGTCACAATGCAATCAAATATTGGTCGCATCAGTGAGCGGTTCAGTTATGTTAATCAAAGCCGTGTAACGTGAGTTTGAATCTGGTTAAAGCCAGATACTTTGCCTAAGCACGATAAACATGGCGAATTGAAATAGAAAATTTGATGTCCAGTTCACAAACTCATAAAAAGGTTATGAAAATACTAAAAGTGTGACTTGGAACAACAAGTAAAAGTTCAGTAAATCTATCTTGATCAAATTTCTATTGCCTTTTGACCATAAGTAATCTGAAATAGAATACTGAGTATTCAAACAGCCAATTGGCGGCATGAAATCACGATTTATTTAGGTGGATTAAATGCAAATTCTAATCGATTTCCGCTAGGCTCTCTGATCATCATATGAATAGTTGGACCTCCTCCATTGGGTTGTGGGGCAAACTCGATTTCAACATCATCAAGCTTTTGAAAGCTGGCGTGTAAGGCATTCAAATCATTTAAACTTGCAACTGAAAATGCGAGGTGATGCAAGCCGACATTATGTTTACGATCGAAGTCGATGGTTTTGGCATCGCTTTGGGTTTGCCATAAAGTCAGAAACATTTTTCCGTCGGTAATAAAAATGGATGGGTAATCAGGGTATCCACCTGCTTTTTTCCATCCTAATGTGTGAACAAAAAACTCAGCGGTTCGTTCAAGGTGCTTAACACTTAAGCCTAAGTGATTAAGGCCTTGAGTCATGGTTTTGTTCGCTGAAGGTTTAGAGTGAGTTTCAGCCGCAATCGTAGCTGATGAAAAAACGAATGACAGAGCAAACAGGACAGGTAAGTAACTGGAATTAAAATTAATCGAGCGCTTCATGAGGTAGCAATTATTAATTAGTTGTATTTTAGATGACCAGCAATAAGCTAATTATTGTTCACCTGTACCCTCATTTATTTTTAATAGGCATAAAAAAACCAGCTCTCACTGGTTTTTATTCATATAAATTGGTTTAACTTTCCCAAAACCAAATTTGGCAGCCATTAATATTACCGCGTTGCAACTTGTGGCGTTGACGCTCAGCGGCACGTTTATGAGGATAAGGGCCTAAAACGACTTTATACCAAGTTCCTGTTTTTCCTTTGACTTTACGAACTTCCGCCTCTAATCCTTGAAAAGCAATATTGGCTTTCAAAGAGTCTGCCTGTGCTTCTGTTCTAAAAGAGCCACATTGCATTTGGTAAGGACGTTTGGGTTTAACTTCCTTTTTAGGTACATCAACTTCAATCTTTTGGTTTTCTAAAAGGTTTTGATATTCCCACTCATCTTTTGGTTTTGGGGGTAAATCATCTTTTTTCACTTTTTTAGGTGGCGTTTTTTTTACTTCAGCTATTGTTGGAGCTGTTTCGGCACTGTCTTTTATGCTCCATAAAAAGTAGCCAAAAGCACCAATACCCATTATTGCGAACAATAACAGAAGTATTGGGTATTTACCGCCAGTATTCTGTGGTTTTTGGCGGCTTGAGCTCTTACGAGCTTTTGGTTTTGTCTTGTTGTAATCCCGACTCATTTTACATTTGCTCTAATGTTTCAATCCCTAGAAGTGCAAGACCTTGCTTGAGTGTTTGTGCTGTTAGTTTAGCTAATAATAAGCGACTGTGTTTTTGCGCTTCAGTTTCAGCCGTCAGCACAGGACATGCTTCATAAAAACTTGAAAACGCTCCAGCGAGCTCGAATAAGTAGCCACACAATACATGAGGTTGCCCTTTTGCACTCACGCGAACCAGTGTTTCGTTAAATTGTCCAAGCTTAGTGCCTAAGGCTTTTTCTTTTTCATGATTGAGACTGATAGTCGCATCAGATAAATCAATGTTCTCAACTCGGTTGAATATGCCGACCACTCGAGTATAAGCATAAAGCAGGTAAGGCGCTGTGTTGCCTTCAAAGCTGAGCATTTGATCAAAGCTGAAAATATAATCGCTGGTTCGGTTCTTCGACAAATCAGCATATTTAACCGAACTTATGCCAACGACTTTGGCTATTTTGGCAACGGTTTCTTCGTCCATATCAGGGTTTTTGCTGCGAACGAGAGCATTAGCACGAACAATAGCTTCATCGAGTAGATCGGAAAGTTTTACCACGCCACCGCTACGGGTTTTGAATGGGCGACCATCTTCACCATTCATGGTGCCAAAACCGAGGTGTTCAAGAGAAAGGTGCTCAGGAACGAACTTTGCCTTTTTCGCTAAGCTAAATACCTGTTGGAAGTGCAAGCCTTGGCGCAAATCAACAAAATATAACGCGCGATCTGCTTTTAATACATTGGCTCGGTATCGCATTGCCGCTAGATCAGAAGTAGCATACAGATAACCACCATCCGCTTTTTGAATGATGACAGGTAATGGCTCACCTTCTTTATTCTTAAATTCGTTTTGAAAAACGACTTTGGCGCCGTTGCTTTCAGTCAATAAGCCTTGAGTATCAAGATCAGCAACGACATTGGTTAAATCATCGTTATAAGCACTTTCACCGTGGACATCAGATCGGCTTAGGCTGACACCAAGTTTGTCATACACTTGGTGGCAATGACTGAGTGAAATATCATTGAATTGACGCCATAACTTGTTGCAATACTCATCGCCTGATTGCAGTTTAACCACAAGTTGACGGGCGTAATTGGCGAACTCATCAGATTCATCAAAACGGACTTTAGCTTGACGATAAAATGCTTCTAAATCAGAGAGCTCAAGCTCGGCTTGTTGACCATTTTTAGCTTGTAATTCTTCCATGTAGGCTAATAGCATACCGAATTGAGTACCCCAATCACCAACATGGTTTTGTCGAATGACATTGTGGCCTAAAAATTCTAATGTGCGCACAATGCTGTCGCCAATGATTGTTGAACGCAGATGCCCTACGTGCATTTCTTTGGCTAAATTCGGTGACGAGTAATCAACAACAACCGTCTGAGTTTTAGGTAAGTTAACCCCAAGTTTAGAGTCGTTCACAGCGTGCTGTAACTGGTTTGCAAGGGCGTTATCGTCAATAAAGAAGTTTATGAAACCTGGGCCCGCGATTTCAACTTTTGATACATAGTCTGCAGCGGGTAAGTTATCAATAATTAATTTCGCCAGCTCACGTGGGTTTTTACTTGCTGCTTTGGTTAACATCATTGCTAAATTTGTCGCAAAATCACCGTGGCTTTTGTCTTTGGTTCGGTCTACCTGAATGCGTGCTTGAACTTCAGCAGGCACAACGCCTTGCTGGATTAATGTGTTTAAAGTTTGTTCAAGCAAAGAGTGTATATTTGATTTCATTGGTGACCGTCAGCCGTTACTTCATTGATTAAGTGAAAAGAGAACATTTTAACGGTTTGTCTAGGTCAATTGCTATCTTTTCGGAAGATATTCGTTAATAAGAGTCATAAATAGTATGTTAATCATGCTTCACAATTCTTGAGATTAAACCCATATGTTTTTAACCTTGTATAGATGAAGTGCATGAGTTGGAGTATATGAATGAGTGTTGAAGTACGATTAGAGCGTATTCCTGAGGTTGGTACCCATTGTTGTTCGAGTGAAATTAAAAGTATCAATGAAGGTAAAATGGTTGATTTTATTATAATTAGTGCCTTACAGAACCGACACTTCCATGCTAAGTCTTGTCCGAATGAGCCTTTAGTTGTATTTCATGAAACTGGTCTCTTTACTATTGCATCAAAGGAAACAATAAGCCGTGAAATAACACGGCTTAATCGGTTTATTGTTTCGCACCCAATACTCTCTGTAGAAAAAGCGGTAAAAGCGCTAACAGATGATTTTATTGCAATGGATGAAAAGCGAGAAATACTCAGCAAATTATCTGAAAATAAACAATTAGATATTATGCACACAATAGCAGGAGGAGACAGTAAGCAGCAAGCAGCGGCTCTGGCTATTATTAATGACGTGGCTGTGAATCAGCCGACATTATTAAGTCATTGGATGCAGCAAGAAGCGAGCAAGCCTATATCTGATGACGCGCCAAATATTATTCAAACCGTATTAAAAGCAAATCAGCAAACGCTGCACATTTTTTTTGATAACCTCCCAGAAAGTGCTAGTGGTGCATTTATTAAAAAAGTAAAAGGACGTTCGGACGCTGATGATATTATTTCTGAGTATATTCGAGTTAACCTAAGCACAAGAAAATGTAAAGTGTTAGAACAATCGCCGTGCGCACTAAAACTAATTTGCTTCTATGAAGCGCTTCCAGCAAGCAAAAAGCTAAATTTAATCATTGAGCAATTAAGAGAATTTACTGATAAAGGAAGTGCGGCTTATTTATTTAGTCAACTGGATGGAACAGAGCAACAGCAACTCATACCACGGTTAACTAATCGAGAATGCATGTATTTGTTAAAAGAAAATGCAATTAAACCTTTGGTCATCGGCACGCAAGATTTCACCATTAAACTAGGTGATGATTTAGACTTACTTTTGGCAAAAGGCACAAACATTTTATTTTTAAGTTACTTCTCATGTCCCACTGATGCTCTTTATGAATTGATTACAAAGATACATCCATCGTTAATTGGAGCTCATATATACGTAGGAGTGACTCAAGCAGACAGACCGATGTTAGCGAAATTACTCGAACGCTTTTTAAATGATGAGACTCACAATGAGTTAGTGACACAAGTTTTTGATCAGTTAAGTAAAAATGTTATGTTAAGTGTTCTGGGCTCGTGCACCCAATCCGAGCAACCGAAACTTCATAATCTTTTGACCTTGAAATTACAATAAGGGAGCTAACGATTTAGAAAGTACCAAGCTTTGTCATACCAACGAAGGCTAGTATCCAGTGACTTTTATAGAAAAAGCAAAGGCACTAGACTACCGACGCTGAAGTGACGAGAACTCATAGGTATACCTTCTTCCGCAACTTTTCTAAGTTCGTTGGATCGCGATCTATGCTCCAAAGATATTTCTTAGGGGCTGTTGATCTTTCAGGATTAAATTTTGTGCTCTTTGAGCATTTATCTGTTCAACCTAAAAACATCAGTTGACTGCGTTCTCAAGCATAGAAAAAATGGCTGATAGTAAGGCGTAGCTTGCAGCAAGTAGTTATTCTACTTGCAAAAGTTACAACGCAGATAGCAGTCATTTTAGCAAGCTTGTGAGCGTAGAGCACTTCACTCATTGGGTGAAAGCCATGATAATAAAGTCATCTTATTGACTCAAACAGTTACTCATATACTCAGCGTTCAACTGATGTTTTTAGGTTCAAGGCGTGAGCAGTGATGCTTAGCCATCTATGTGAGCTGATCAAAACACAGAACAGTGAATGCTCAAAAGCATCGAAGACAGCGTAAATTGGTCATTTCTGCTGCGTTATCGTTTTCTTATTTGGAAACGAAGTAACGACAGTTTTGTATGTCGATAATAACCAAACCTCACAAACTCTGCCTTGCATAAAATAACCAATTTATCGCTGCAAAAACAATCACGAAAGATCAACAGACCCTAGCTTCTGGCAATAAATCGGCTGTGCTATCGCAGTCAATTCACACCACTGGAGAGCTAGGGAATTCTTGCTGTAAGGCTTTTAAATTGTTCAGTAATCCTTGCTCAATCAGCATGGCTCTGCCACATTGTTATTGAACTTGTCCTAATTTGAACAAAGGATAAGGATATTTATTGGATTTTCCCTGCCCATACTCGAATATGGGCAGGGAAAATAAAATGCCGCAGTAATTAACGTAAACCTTTTTGGGAATGAACCGCAGTGGGATTTAGGTGTAAGCAGAGGTTTTGAGCATTCGCTTCGTCAGTGGCCTCGTCACTATTGTAATAATAACAACTTGGATTAACTGTAGCTCTAGTGCAGCGTGCTTTTCCTCCACGGCAAGACAGTAATTTTTTAGTTTTACCCGTCATAATTTTCATTGTGAGTTCTCGATGTCTTACATTATTGAAAGTTCGGCTACTTGGATTTGAGAAATTACCCGTTGACTCTTGGGAAAAGCAAGCGTTACTTCCACTGCAATGCTCGTCATTACCATCTGAATTATCATAGTATTTTGTGTAGAGCACAGACATAATGTACCCACCTCTATTATCGACTTGGATTTTGTCCATTGAAGGGCTAAGTATTCTCAGTGGAATTGTGTATAGGCCAGATTCTTCAGCGTCCAGTGTTAGTGGGTAATCACCTAAGTGGGGTACGGACTCATCAAATAAAAGAGACACTCTGCATCTCCTTCCTAGTGCTAGTACTGTGCCACTACTACAGGCATTCTGAGATATAAACGGCTTAAGCTCTGTTGGTATAAAGTCATTGCTTCTCAACGTTAAATTTTGGTGCGAGTTATTAGTTATAAATAACATTAATGTGTGATTTGATAAGTCAAAGCGTACAGATGAGTCAACCACACTAATGCTTATCGGCCTGTCTTCTCTGTAGAAGTCCTCGGTTGCTGACAGAAACAATTGTGACTGCCCCCTTAAGTGAGCTTGAAACGCTCGTGAATGCAATCCATTTCCATAGGAAATCCTAAATGAGGTGTCTGAGTGGTAATCTCTGTCTGTATGTGCTGGAATACGGAAGCTGATGGTGCATGATTGTCCATTTTCTAGAGCATGTGTTTCGCTTTGTATCAGTTGATAACAATTACTGTTGGTAGCCGAAGGAGGATTGGAAATTATAGTGCCTTGAGGAGCATTTTCCCTTGAAGGTGATATGGTTAAATCATTTATTGTTACGCCTGTGTTATTTGTGATTGTGACCGTTTGCATTTGGTCGTTTGCGTATTGATAAATACGTGAAAGCGGGCCATTTTGAGAATTGAGTATGGCTAATCTTGATGTAGTAAGGTGTGCTGTAATTCTTACATTATTTATAGTCAGTGCTTGGATATTATCGGGGTTATTGGCCGATATGGAGTAATTATTTGCAGTGCTTGAGCTCAGTGAATCATTTGGTGTAAACATTAATGTGCAACTTCCTCCTTCCGTGCCAGAGGAAGAACTTGGAGCTAAGTTGCTTGTGGTTAGACAAGTACTATGGCGGCCCATGCTGGTAAACAAATCTTGAACATCTTGAGGCGTATTTTCAAAATGGATTGAAAAATTGTTGACCGCGGCTGAACCGATATTTACTAGCCTAATGGTTTTGGGTGTGGATAAATCAAAACGAATCTGAGCTAAATCCTCCATCATTCCGTTTGCATTTCTAGCTACAATTTGAGCTGCTGTCGCGATATTAACCATAAGAGGCGAAATATTGTTCGAGGGATCATTATTATGTGTGCTAGATAGATTGAGTGGCAATGAAAGCGCGCCATGATCTACAGCTACTTGATATCTAAGTTCACAGCTTGCTTCCGCCTGTAAAATCAAGCCTGAAACCAAGCAGGGAGAATTAGGATCAAACACACGGTTAAAGTCTTCTGAACCTTGGCTATTACTACCTAAACTAAATATTAAATTACTTGCATTTATGTTTCTTGACGCATGATTAACAACAAATATAGAACCTCTGTCTCCTGCTCTTAGATCTAGGCTGTTAGTCCTTACCGGGCTGCGTCTTGTTGTCCGAAATGTGATCTTGGGTGAGCTGTCTGCCTCGATATTAAAGGTAAATTTAATATTATAGTCAGTTGATTGTCCATTGTTGCTAACCGTAAAGCCCAGTATCAGAGGCTCATTATCCCCTCGGGTGATGGCTGAGCTGGCATTGTCTAAATCATAATTTAAGGTACAAATGTCATTTCTCGTAACAGAGCTTGAGCTGGTATCAACTTTTTCGGTGAAGTCTTGTTTTATATTCGGTGAGTCCCCAATATTATTGATCCCAAGGCACGTTCCGCTAAAGATATTTCTCATTTCGCTAGGTATAGTATCAAATGTATTGGTAAGTTCAGATGCCGAGAGGGTGCTGTAATTGAGATTTCTGAAGATGAAGTGCCCGTGTTTTACTGTCGAACTATCGCTGTTTTCAGGTGTTAGGTTGATCGTTGTTCCCGAAGAGAGAGCACGCCCGGTTTCGTCTTCAATACTGATATGTTGGATGGCGTTTTGACATTGAAATTGTGCATCTCGTGCGTCTATACCTTCACTAGCCTGTCGTTGAGGTAAATAAGTACATTTATTGATCTGGTTGTCATCAGTAAATAAAGCAAACTCTGTGGCACTTAAAGTATTGCCAGTCAAAGAGCTTGGGTGAGCAATTTGCTTCAAGACAGCATTACTGACTTCGGGAGCGATAAAATTGTTGGATGAGAAACCCTCAGTAGGAAATAAATTACCCAAGGTAGAAACTTCTGTTTTTGAAAATTCCTGAACAGTATCGTAACTCACCAAGTATCGTTCACTGTTTTTCAGCAAAGAAAACGCATTATTATTTATGGTAATTGTGTTAGAGCTGGGAGCAGAATTCCTATCTACAAAGCCGCTTAAATCACCTTCCATTCCAACATCTGCACGGATTAATCTTCTAACCGCTGTACTTGAAAGGGTTGATGCAGTTAAGCCTAAACCGTAAATTTCCATCCCATTGTTGTTAAAATGAAATTGCGGTAAGTTGGCAGTATAAGACATGTTGTTTTCAGAAACACTCATAACAGCTGAGCAGTTCGTTACTGAGGCAGATGTAAAACTTAAGGTACAATGAGCGAGCGCACCGTAGCGAGTCGAGTCAGCAATAGAGAAGTGGGTGATCCCATCGTTCGTAAAATTACTTCGCTCCATATGTAATATGTTGCCACTTAAGGAACTAATACTCATTATTTCTCGTGATGTTGCAAAATCAGCAAGTCTGGATTGGTTGGTTATTCTACCGTCATTATTAGTAAGCAACGAGTAAAGCTGATTTGAATTTCTTTTTAAAATATATAAACGTCGCTGATCGGGGTGTGCAACATCGCTAGAAGACGGAGCAATGGCTACAATGTTATAGGGCTCGATTAAATTAGGTACTTGAAAGTTTTGGCAGGCAGAAAGGCCATTATTGGTTATCACGCATTGAAGAATTGCGTTGTGATCGGTATTTGCTATATAAACAATATTGTGTGGCCCTTTTGCTATGTCAGTCGGTAAATCAATGGTTAGAGTAGCGTAGGAGATTGTTGAATAAAGTAATAAAGTTAAGCAGTAGATAGTTTGTATTGTTCTTCTCATAATTAATACTCATTCAAAATGGAATAAATAATGAGTCTATTCTTCTAATGATGAGCTAATAAATAATCAAATCTTATAATCCAAATTCAACAAGAATAAATTTTTAATACAATGTGTTACAGTAAGTCTTGAGGATCTCTATCAATGCTCCAACGGCATTTCTTAGCTTCTGGTAATAACTCGGCTTGTGTTTGCGCATGAGAAAAAGCTTGTTGCAGCATTTTACGATGTTTGCATTGAAACATTAAATGGCGGCGAAACTTTCCTGCTTTTCTATCCATGGGCGCAGGCATTGGGCCAATAATTTCACAGGCTTCATTTTGAGGTAACAATTGGCCAAGTTTATGAAGAAATGCGTCAGCATCTTCAGCATTGTGAGCTTCAGCGCGAATTAACACCATATGCCAAGCTGGTGGCAATAAGGCTTGTTGTCGTTCATTCAGTTGGCTACGCGCAAATTCACCATATCCACGGTTTAGCAAGTCTCGTAATAACGGGTTATCGCTTTGGTGTGTCTGTAACAATACAGTGCCGGGTTTTGTTGCCCGTCCAGCCCGTCCGGCGACTTGTGTGTAAAGTTGACCAAAGCGCTCTGGTGCTCGAAAGTCAGCGCTAAATAGTGCGCCATCCACATCCAATAAACCAACCAAAGTCACGTCAGGAAAGTGGTGACCTTTTGCTAGCATTTGAGTACCAACCAATATCTTGAACTCCCCTTTATGAATAGCATTTAAGTGGCTTTCTAGAGAGCCTTTTCGTCTTGTACTATCGCGATCTATTCGCACTACCGGATAGTTAGGAAATTCATTCTGTAATGCTTGTTCGAGTTGTTCTGTGCCAATACCTTGACCAATCAACATGGTACTGCCACATTGATGACATTGTTTTGGTATTGCATACTGGTTACCGCAATGATGACAGCGGATTTCATTAAGCCCTTGATGTACAGTGAAAAAGGCGTCGCAACGGTCACATTCATGCAAATGTCCACATTCGTGGCACAGTAAGGCCGGAGAAAACCCACGGCGATTAAGAAAGAGCAGAACTTGATTACCTGAATCCAAGTGAATACGGATTTCATTAATCAAAGCCGCTGACATTCCAGCTTTTAAAGGTTGATTTCGAATATCAATAATACCTTGACGAACTTTTTCAGCCACTCCCGCTCGGTGGGTTAACGACAAATGTTGATATCGACCATTTAACGCATTTTGTAAAGTTTCAAGTGAAGGTGTTGCTGAGCCTAAAATAACCGGAATGTTTTCAATATGCCCACGCATAACGGCGAGATCTCTAGCATGATATTTTACGCCTTCTTGTTGTTTAAAGCTGGAATCATGTTCTTCATCCAATATGATGATGCCGGGATATGGCATCGGGCTAAATAGTGCTGAACGTGTACCAATTATGAT
The DNA here is from genome assembly GCF_004358345.1 of Parashewanella spongiae. Lineage (NCBI taxonomy): Bacteria > Pseudomonadati > Pseudomonadota > Gammaproteobacteria > Alteromonadales > Shewanellaceae > Parashewanella > Parashewanella spongiae. The sequence continues at coordinate 751,891 of NZ_CP037952.1, forward strand.
GACGGCTTCGCCTGAACGAGCCAATTGCCATGCTTCTAGACGTTGTTTGTCGGTGAGAGCTGAATGCATCACAGCGACAGTAACATCAAAGCGACGTTTAAAACGGCTAATGGTTTGCGGTGTTAAGCCAATCTCTGGCACTAAAATCAGTGCTTGTTTGCCTTGCTTTAAGACAGATTCAAGTACCGCAAGGTAAACTTCAGTTTTTCCTGAGCCTGTAACCCCTTCAAGTAAGCTGCAATGATAACCATCTTGATTTGAGAGGGTTGCGACAGCAACGGCTTGCTCTTTGTTAAGACGATGAGGAGCCTCAAGCAGAGTAAGGTGTGAACGCCATGTCAAATCAGTTTGAATTTGGCGCTCAATTTGTTCCACCCAGCCTTTATCTCGGGTCGCTTTTAATGCGGCTTTACTGAGTTCAAGATCATTAAATTCAAGCTGAGTAAGCGGCTGTGTTTTGAGTGTTTCCAATAATCGCTTTTGTGCCGGTGATCTTTTGAGGGTATCAAAATCGAGTGCAAGACCAGTGTGAGTGAGTTGAAGCTCAGATATGGTACCTTGCTGACTGTCTGCACCTTTACGTAATGCCACTGGTAAAGCTTGGCTTAACATTTGCCCGTGGCTGCAAAAGTAATATCCTGCTGCCCAATCACAGAGTTTTGAAAGGCTAGAGGGGAGTAGCGGTTTATCATCTAGTACAGCAGTGATGAACTTAATCTTATTTTCGGGGACATCACATTCATTAGTAAGACTTAGTACCAAACCAATGAGTTGTTGAGGGCCAAAAGGCACTTTAACACGGGCACCAATACACACATCGCCTTGTATATTTTCAGGTAAACGATAACTGAAGTTTCGACGCAATGGAACAGGTAATGCAATTTCCACAAAAGTAGACATAAAATGATGATAAACAGAATGAATACGTTAAGTGTACTTAGGCTGTTTTGTAAGAGCCAGTGATATTATTAGATACTCAAGTTTCGGTGTTCATTTTTAACTAAAATCATAGGTACTTTCCAGTAAAAATAGCCTCTTGGCGTAATGTAAAAGTATCCATTTGCAAGACTTGATTAAAAAACGAGGTCATTTCTTCGTTGATTTTATTCAGTATGATTTCGCTTTCTGTTGTTGATAACGAAGAAATACTAGAAACTGCATCGCTGAACAAAGCCTTAAATAAGCCCCATAATTTACAAGCAAAATCTAATTTTTGTAGACTGTCGCAAAGCAGGTTTCTTGAGTCACAGACTTTGGCTGAGTAGTGACTCTATTAGCAAACATAGATATGGTGTCAACTTTCAACCAAACCCAAAGCATTAGTAAGTAAACGACTTCGGTTGCTTCAATACCCGAACGTTTACTGAAGCCACAAGATGTCAACATTGAAACAAAACCAAGCAGTTTCCATGATGTGCTGAACGAATTATTAATTTGAATGCCTGAACGCTGTAAAAAATTAGAAGTAAGTGATGGAAGCGAAAGTGATTTCATGTCAATATTTGTCTGAGAGTTGGTGTGTTTTAGTTTTTGTCTAAGCAACAAAATTATAACACACTAACTCTCACATTTTTTTATATATCAGTAAAATACGCACACTTTGTTATTGGTTTTGAACTTCGAATGAGAGTATAACCTAAGTTGCAGCTTCTCTAAGGGGAAGTCTAAGGGGGTGTCTAGCAATACAATCATTCCAGACTTGAATTTATCCTCGATAAACTCAAGTCCAAATTCATCTTTGAGAAAACTTATCATTCCATTTTTTAAAGTATTATTGCCATGGCATCCAGTTATGATCGATGTTATGTTGGGTTCATTGTTTTGTTTGTGGTAACAAAATAATAGTTTTGCGAAAGCTAATGAAACACCTTGAATATGTGTATCATTGCCTGAATGTCCTTCGAATATTTTATCCATATGCAAATCTATACAATGATTCATTAAGCCAACATTTTTTTTATATATTCCTTGTGTTATCCCTTTATCAATCATGCTTGCGAAATTATCTTTTTCAAGCGGCGCAAGTTGAGCATGTATTTGTGAAGGAGTACTCATGTTACATTTTTTCATTATTTTTTCTAAATACCATATTCCAGTGTCAAATTCCTTAGCCTTAATACATACTTTAATAAAGGCATTGTAAATGGCAACATTAGGTTTGATACCCCATTGCTGCATTAAGCTGGATGTAACTGTATTGCCATCGCCTAACACCAATGATTTGGCTTCGGCATAACGTCCCGGTTCAGCGCAGGCCGTCAGCAAATTCAGGCAGGTGATTGAATCTGCCTTTAGTGGTAGTTGAGGTGCCATCAAGGGCTTATCACCACACACCAGTTGCCAAGCACTATCAAACTGGCCCGTTTTAGCGCATACCGTGATAAAGGCATTGTAAATGGCAACATTAGGCTTGATACCCCATTGTTGCATTAAGCTGGCTGTAGCTGCATCGCCCAACACCAACGATCTGGCTTCTGTAAAACGCTCCATTTCAGCGCAGGCAGCCAGCAAATTCATGCAGGTGATTAAATCTGCTTTTAATGGTAGATGAGGTGCCATCACGGGCTTATCACCACACATCAGTTGCCAAGCACTATCAAACTGGCCCGTTTTAGCGCATACCGTGATAAAGGCATTGTAAATGGCAACATTAGGCTTGATGACCCATTGTTGCATCAAGCTGGCTGTATCGCCATCGCCCAACACCAATGATTTGGCTTCGGCATAACGCCCCGTTTCAGCGCAGGCCGTCAGCAAATTCGTGCAGGTGATTGAATCTGCCTTTAGTGGTAGATAAGGTGCCATCACGGGCTTATCACCACACACCAGTCGCCAAGCACTATCAAACTGGCCAGTTTTAGTGCATACCGAGATAAAGGCATTGTAAATGAAAATATCAGGCTTAATGCCCCATTGTTGCATTAGGCTGACTTCAGCTGCATTGCCTAGCACTAATCCTTTGGCATCTGAAAAATTTAAATTTAACTTACTTAATTTCAGTAATAGCGTGCATGTTTTCGCTTCATAAGAAGATTTAAATCGTGTTATGCCACTAAAAATACCATCAAAATTAGATGAATGGCTGTCAGAAAACTCGGTAGCTTTGTGCAACAATTCATGGACTAACCTTATGTTCCATGATGTTTCCATGACCCGTTTGTCGTTTTTTAGGGTGTGAATGATTTCAATAAGCTTCGAAAGTTTAGTGCAACCACTAATTAATGCATTTAACTCAATACCCAGTTGATTTTTGCTTTTCTGTTCAAGTTTTCAAGAGTGAATGAGCGCACGGGTCTGAGTATCAAAGGAATTAGGGGAGGAAGATGGTTGGTGTATTTGCTTAGCATATTGAGTGTTTGATTGTGGAGCATTGGAGAAGGGCTCAGTTGCAAAATATGGGCAAACATTACTTGGATTCTCACAATTATGAGCCTCTCGCGTGTGAGAGTTGGAGTGAGTCGACGATGATTCAGTGTTGAAAAAGTCATACAGCTTTTGTTTATTGTTATTGCTTAATACTTGATAACTCTGTTGTAAGTCTTCATTATCATCAAATTTTGAAACCTTAAAGTTTAGATAGGATACGGCTTCGCTTGGGTATTCTTAGAGGCTTTTGAGTACGGATTCATATATTGATTGTTGTTCAGCAGGAGTGCGCACTGTCGCCATCGCATTACTCAATAAGTGAGTGAATTAATAAGCTAAGATATAACGCACTGAAAAGATAAATACAAAAATATTCAGCTTTAAGGTATTCTATAAATGTATAACAGAAGATTATCCACCGCACAGGGGAGCTGTTTGGTAGCTCATCGTTGTATCCCAGACTCAAACAAAAAATAATGAAATTGAACGTAAATTGGTTTTATCCAAAGCCTTGCTAGCTTGGTCTTCTGGCGCATTTTTGCCCCAAACCCATTTAGAACATTAAAACAAAATGGTAACTACTCAATAAGTTGTGGTAAGTCATCAAACTGTAAGATTTTGTAACGATCATGCGAACAATTTGACTACTTATACCAATTACAGTAATTAAATGCTCAACTCAGAGCTATGTATTTGCTCAAAGTGCAATCGAAATTGATGAAGACATAGTTGTTACCGACATACAAAACGGGTGTTCAGCCCAACTAATGTGAGACTCTGAATTAAAATATGGAAAAATATGGAGTATTATGGAGTATTATGGAGTTTAAATTTATACCACTTTGCATAACGCTATGTCTTCAGTCATCATATCTTCGAATTCCTCAGAAACTCAAATCCTGCTCACCATTAAACATAATGACTCTATGCTTTCCTTCGAAGATCAGCTTCAATCAGAGGGGTGTTCAGCCTAATTGATGTTAGTTTTTTAACTTATTGACTTTCTGTAAGCGAACAAATAAAAATACCTGTAAATGGCTTTCACCTTTATAACTACTTAGTCGCCATTTCGGTAAAAATATCTAGTTTTAACCTTATTTTTAAGGTTAAAACAGCAAAATCTGGTATTTTTTGAATTTGAAATTTTAGCTAACATCATTTAGAAAGAACTAAGTGGACATATTACCTTTACATGTTCCTAACTTTTAAAACAAAGGAACTTTCTTCTTATATCTTCACATTATTTAGGCTGAGCACCCCTCTGCCTTGCATAAAATAACCAATTTATCGCTGTAAAAACAATCACGAAAGATCAACAGTCCCTAACGCATTTGGAAAGGTCATTAAACGAGTTAAGCGTAAGCGTCAAGAGTTGCTGAAGTTTATAGCGAACACTGAGCCTTCAATTATTGTTATGGAAGCTTGTGGCAGTACCTATCATTGGGCGAGAGAATTTAACAAGCTGGGTCATGAAGTGAAAGCCATTGCACCTCAGTACGTAGTGCCTTTTAGAAAGGGGTACAAGAACGATTACAACGATGCTTTGGCAATAGCGGAAGCATCTCAACGAAACTCTATACGTTTCGTCCCGATTAAAACGGTTGAGCAGCAAGGAATACAAGTACTGCACCGAATAAGAGAGCAACGGACTAAAATGCAAACAGCTAGGCAATCAAATTCGTGGTCTATTGGCTGAGTTTGGTATTACTGTAGCGAAAGGAGCCGCTAAGTTGAAAGCAGAGTTACCTTTCATCCTTGAAGATGCTGAAAATGAATTGCCTGATAGCGTACGAGGTTGCCTGAGTGACTTACAAGAAGAATTGTTGCATATCAAAAAGAAACTCAATGAAATTGATGTAAAAATACAGCAAGTGAGTCAGCAAAATTCACTTTGTCAGCAACTGATGACCATGCCAGGAATTGGACCAATTATTGCGACCATTTTATATGCCTCAATGGGAGATGGTAATCAGTTCAAAAATGGTCGACATTTCAGTGCTTGGCTTGGCATTGTGCCTAAACAGTACATAACGGGCGACAACCCGAACTTAAAAGGGATAAGTAAGCGTGGCAATGCGTATTTAAGAAAACAATTGATTAACGGTGCTCGCTCTGTCATCACTCGGGTAGAGAAGAAAAACGACCGAGTGAGCCGCTGGTGTCAGGAACTAAAGCAACGCTTGCCGTTCAACAAAGCCGTTGTTGCTTTAGCCAACAAAATGGCTCGTATGGCTTGGGCAATGCTTAACCACAACGAAGATTACAAGCTGAAAATAGCTTAACAGTAAGAAAGAGAATGAGTAGCAAAGCTACTAAATAAGGTTAATATTCAACGGGTTGCTCCAGAATTTGCAACACATTAATTGATGAAAAACGGTTCAGCACCGCTTTATTGAAACCTGATAATACCTAAGACCGTTATAGGTCGTGATAATTGATAAGGTAATAGGGGCGGATAACCATCAGGGCTACAAGGTTAATATTTTGATAAATAAGGCGAATATATGACAGCAATGAACCCTGTTTTTTTAATAATTAATGCCTTGCAAATTGGGAGCGACCATATATGGTATTATACTTGAATACCCAAAGTCACTTGGTTTCCGTTTTTATGTAAATTATACCAATTACACCCTTATAGATTTCGTTATTCAAAGTTCAGGTTAAATAAATATGAACAAATGCTCATGATTTATCCACACCACTTCCTCCCTTTGTTACTGATTTTCTCTTGAAGCTTTAAGGCGTATAAGATAGAATTCTGCGCCTTATGGATGATCGTCATTGATGAATCCTTCATAAAACGAATTTTTTATTTTAACGCATGTGGTGTCCAGCTTCGGGTTGGGAGAGCGACATGGCCTTAAATTTGAGGTAATCCGAATGAAACCAGGTATTCACCCTGACTACGCAGAAATCACAGCAAACTGTACTTGTGGCAACGTTATTAAGATCAAATCTACTGTAGGTAAAGATCTTCACTTAGACGTTTGTGGTGCATGTCACCCATTCTACACTGGTACACAGAAAGTTATGGACAGTGGCGGTCGTATCGACAAGTTCAACAAGCGTTTTGGCGCATTGTCTAAGAAGTAAATACTTCTCATTGAACTTGGAAAGCGCCTTAAAGGCGCTTTTTTTATGCCTGAAAACCTGATTTAACGAATTTTTGTTCGAATTTTAAGTTCGGTGCTGGTCTGATGTGCTGATAGTTATAAGGTTTATTTTTGTTTAAAACCCTTGTCCCTCTCGTGTTCTTTTTTATCATTTTTTGATAAAAAAAGTCAGTAAATATAATTAAATAATTTTTTAAGACATAGATAATATCCAAACTTTATTTTAAATAACTAAATCGTTATTTTATTTCATTAAAACGTGCTTGTTTATGTTAATAACTATTAGTGATTATGTTGTAAATATTGAATGTAGTTAGCTAGTTAGGTAAAAGTTATACATTATAAATATCTTGTTTGAGGATGGGTTAAAGTCTAAAATTAGCCCCTCATTTTGCGAAACCCCTCAAATTTTATTTCGCACTATGTTTACTCTTTATTTTCTGTAATAGAAATACTAAATCAGCACACTCTCAGGACGTGAACATGCCCAACATTCGTCAACAAGCACTCGATTACCATGAATTTCCATCCCCAGGAAAAATGGCCGTTTGTTTAACTAAACCTGCAAAAACCAGTCATGATCTTTCTTTAGCATACAGCCCCGGTGTAGCAGAGCCAGTACGAGAAATTGCCGCCGATCCAGAAAATGCTTATCGATATACCGCCAAAGGAAATACAGTTGCAGTTATTTCAAATGGTACGGCGATTCTTGGTTTGGGTAATCTTGGTCCTTTAGCCTCTAAACCCGTCATGGAAGGGAAGGCCTTACTATTTAAAACATTTGCCAATATCGATGCAACTGACATCGAAGTAACAAATGATACCCCTGAGCAGTTCATTAACACCGTTGCGTCGATTGCAGATACGTTTGGTGGGATTAACCTAGAAGATATTAAAGCGCCTGAGTGTTTTGAAATTGAGAAAGAGTTAATTAAGCGTTGTAAAGTGCCAGTATTTCATGATGATCAACATGGAACTGCAATTGTAACAGCAGCCGGAATGATTAACGCCCTAGAAATTCAGGGCAAAAAAATTGAAGAAGCTGTTTTTGTTTGTCTTGGCGCAGGTGCGGCAGCCATTGCATGTATGAGCATGTTAATTAAATGTGGCGCACAGCGTGAGCACATTTATATGCTTGATAGAAAAGGCGTCATTCACACCCAACGTGAAGATTTAAACGAATATAAAGCCTTATTCGCTAACAATACGGATAAGCGTACTTTACAGGATGCCATTAAAGGTGCAGATGGATTTTTAGGCTTGTCAGGGCCAAATCTTTTATCAGCTGAAGACATTAAGTTAATGGCTGAAAACCCTGTGATATTTGCCTGTTCGAATCCAGATCCAGAAATTAAACCTGAGCTTGCTAAAGAAACACGCCCTGACGTGATCATGGGGACGGGCCGCAGTGATTATCCAAATCAAGTGAATAACGTATTGTGTTTTCCTTTCTTGTTCCGTGGTGCGCTTGATGTACGTGCGAAAGAAATCAATGATGAAATGAAGGTCGCAGCGGTTTATGCGTTGGCAGGATTGGCTAAAGAGCCTGTTCTTCAAAATGTACTTGAAGCCTATCCTGACGTGGCAGAGCTTAACTTTGGCGCTGAATATGTTCTGCCAAAGCCTATGGATCCAAGATTATTGCCTCAAATAGCGAGAGCAGTTGCACAGGCTGCTATTGACTCAGGGGCTTCTGAGTTAACAGAACTTCCGGCAGGCTATTTTTCATAGACTGAAATCTGAAGCGTTACTGAAAGGAGCATGTTTGCTCCTTTTTTTATGTTGGCATAGCAAAGAAAACTATTTTCATTCTGGCAGGAAAAATGCGCTGATTGCGATTAAGCTTGAATATAATTTACTTGTATTCATGGGAAATTTTATGCTACATAACAAGCAAACCAAATCCAATGCTGGCGTATTCACTTCGCCAGAATCTCAACATGAGCTTGAAAAAAACAGCTTACCAGATGGTTGCCATTCATCCCAAGTCGTACATCAATTGATTAAAGATGAGTTGATGTTAGATGGTAACTCAAGACAAAATTTAGCGACCTTTTGTCAGACATGGTTTGAGCCTGAAGTCATCGATTTAATGTCAATTGCCATTGATAAAAATATGGTTGACCGAGATGAATACCCGCAAACAGCCGAGATCGAAAAACGCTGTGTGAGCATTTTATCTGATTTATGGAACGTGGATGATTCAAAAGATGCGGTTGGTACTTCAACAACCGGTTCCAGTGAAGCAGCCATGCTCGGTGGACTGTCTCTATTACGAAAATGGCAGGCGCAAAGGAAGCAACTTGGTTTACCTTTTTATAAACCAAATATAGTGACAGGCCCTGTGCAGGTGTGCTGGCACAAATTCGCACGTTATTGGGACGTAGAGCTCAGAGAAGTTCCTATGGAGCATGAGCAATACTTACTTACGCCAGAAAGTGCTGTGGTACATTGTGATGAAAATACCATAGCTGTCGTAGCCACATTAGGGGTAACATTCACAGGTCAGTACGATCCCGTTGCTGAAATTGCCCATGCATTAGATGATTACCAAGATGAAACTGGCATTGATATACCCATGCATATTGATGCGGCGAGCGGTGGCTTTGTCGCACCTTTCTTACAGCCTGAATTAGAGTGGGACTTTAGGCTTGATAGAGTGCGTTCCATCAATGCTTCTGGGCATAAGTTTGGTTTAACGCCACTAGGTGTTGGCTGGATTATTTGGCATGAAGCATCAGATTTACCCGAGGAGTTGATTTTTCATGTGAACTACCTTGGCGGCAATATGCCTGATCTAGCATTGAATTTTTCTCGTCCTAGTGGGCAGATCATTTCGCAGTATTATAATTTTTTGCATCTCGGACGAGAAGGTTACACATCAATCCACCAGTGCTGTAGAAATATCGCGGTGTATTTAGCGGAAGAAATCAATAAGCTTGGTTACTTCGATATTATTTACAACGGTGAAGGGGGGATTCCGGCGCTGAGTTGGAAACTAAAACCAAATACAGATGAATTTACCTTATATGATTTAGCAGATAGGTTAAAGAATAAAGGTTGGCTCGTACCAGCTTATGCCTTGCCAGTTAATCAGCAGCAGACAGTTGTACAGCGAATATTAGTAAAACGAGGCTTCAGTTTCGATTTAGCCAGTTTACTCATTGAAGACTATAAACTGGCCATTGAACACCTACTTTTGCATCCTACGAGTGTGGCATTAAATGAGAAAGAGGCTGGTAGTTTTCGGCACTAAAGAACTGTCTCAAAATAACTTACCGATTTGTTACTGCTTAAAATTGTCAATATCAAGGCACGAAGAATGAAGTTTAGTTATTCTAAATGAAAAATGAGTAACGCAGAGAGTGGCAATTTTAAGCGTAACTCTTTGGGCTGTGTTTATTTTTGGCTTCTACTGTGTTGTCGAAAGCTTATGTAGAGTAACTACACCACACTTTCTTCGCCTTGTATAAGCTCAAAAATAAACGACAGCAAAACAGGGAAGTTATTTTGGGACAGTTCCTAACTTATTTTGCTCGAAAACTATTGTTCATTGTGGCAATAATTTTCTATTGAAAATTCAAGAGGTTCACTCATGATCACGTGGTTAATGTTTTCCAGTAACACATCATTGTTTACAACAAAACTGAAGGATTCGCCAAAATCACGTTTGAGTATTGTACTGAAATATGGGTTTTCCCTTACCTGACAATCATTGCCTATTTCACCTCTTCCTATTGCATCAATTTCATGACTTTCTAACGCTGTTAACAATGTCGTTTCGTCAGCATAGTCAACGATAACCGAACTAACATCTAAACCAGCTTCTTGAGCTCGTTGTACTGCGAATGTTTTGCCTGTTGTACCGGGGACAACACCAATTCTTTTATGATTGAAATCGGCATAGCTTTCAAATTCATCAGCATCAGAGTTTCTTATCAATAGAGACTGTGAGAAGCGAGCTGATGGCAGGCTAAATATTGCACCTTGCTCTTGTCTTGTTTGAGTAACTGAAAACCCACCGATGGATACGTCACATAAAGTGTAAGCTTTTGATGGCATAGACCAAAGCTGCTCGTAAATTTCCTCGGGGAAAAAATCAATTTTTAAATCTAGAGATTGAGCAATATGTCGCATGTAATCTGCCTCGAAACCTTTTCCTACGCCATAAGTAATGGGTTTGAACTGTGAATAGGAACACACTGTGAGTTTTCCTGGGCGCTTAGTTGGCATGTCGGCATGAGCATAAGTTGTTGAAGTGGCTAGAATTACGCCAAATAATGTGATCATTTTCATAATAAGTCCAAAATTCATTAAAATCGAACCATAAAAACAATGCTCCCTTCACATAATAGGGTCAACCAATGATGAAGCTAATTTAACCGTACTTATGGATGAAAAATTATACCAATTACAGTAATTAACTTCCCACTCAGCAGAGCTAAAGGATTTCAGTACAAGGCGCAAGTTTGAAGTACTATATACCCTAAGATCGCCATACAAAACTGGCGTTCAACGCACTTAGTGCTTTTGTCGGGATAATTCAAAAACTTGTAACCTAGTAATGGAATCCTTTAGCCTTGCCCTTCGGGAGCTTGTATGTGTCCAAATTACTACGCAAAACTGTCTCAACGTAGCAATGTAATAACGACAGTTTTGTATGTCGGTAATAACTATGTCTTCATCAATTTCACTTGTACTTTGAACACATACATAAGTACCTGTCGATAAGTTCTTTGATATTTATTGTGTTCAGGTTTAGTGCTATACAAGACGCAATGCAGGGCGCATAGCCGTAGCTATGTAACCGAAGTTGCAACACCGTAGAGTGCTGAAACTGGGCACTAGAAAATCTTAAGAAACTTATGGTCAGGTACTTAGCTCTGAGTTGGGAATTTAATAACTGTAATTGGTTTTACTGTTCACAAAGATTTGGCCAGCAGTACATCACTTCGGCACCTTGTTGTTTCAGGAACTGATTAATGCTGTTTTGGCCAACAAGATGAACAGCGCCTACGACGACAAAAAAGCTGTTTTGTTGATTTTTTTCTGATAACAGCTCAATGAGCTTGTCGCTCATACTTCGATTTCGTTGCCACAACATCTTATCAATCAACTCATCATTACCGTTTTGGGTTAACTCTGATTCAGTCAGTAGTGCCAACCCGTTTAGATCGCCATTTCTCCATAAATTAAACATATTGCTGAGTTTTGAATCCTCACCCTTGATGGCTTCGATGACCATAGCCCACTGGGTATCACTCGATAAAGAATTCAGTAATGAAAACTGGTACTCCATGCTTTCCAATTGTTCAATTTGTTTGTGTTGAGCATTTTTTAAGAAATAGGCATCAATGCCAAATTGAGGTGAAAACCCTTTTCCACTTAAACGGAAAAGCGTGATTTGAGCCGCTTGTAGCCAAGGCGGTAAATTTTCAATTACTTTACAAAATTGAATTTTATCCTCGCAATACTGTTTCAATAACTTGTCGATTTTTTTATCTTTGGCTGGCATATCAGTGTATTGGGTTAATAGCTTTGTGTCATTTTTAGAAGGTATGGCCTCAACAATGAGCGTGTTGCTTTTATTGAAATGCTGCTGAATTGTTGGAGTTAGCGGATAGAAATCTGCCTTTCCAACATGAACCGAACCCAACAAATACATAGTGTTGCCGTTTAAATGCACCTTAAAAAAAGGTGGCGTATCTTTAACATCGGCAAAAACCTGAACCGGAAATAAGCTTAAGGCAGCTAAAAATAAAGGAAGGATGTTTTTGCGGCTGAGGTTCATTTTTTTTATAATCCTACAAGTTTATTATTTGAGAAGTCTTTTATGCCATACAGTAAGGTTTTTGAGCAAGTACAACAAAATATTCAATTAGCATATCGACAAGCCATTGATGCCGATGCTCGATTAGATAGTTTACAACAAGCAGGTTTAGGAAAATTTAAAGCGATATTCAGTAAAGACCAAGGCTTTTCAACAGAAAGTAATCGTTTTAAACCATACGTCGCAGAGTTAGTTGAACTGTATGATGATATAAAAAAAGATGCTGAGCCTGATACGGAGCTACTCAAAGATCTTGTCGCGCAGTTAGGGCTCGTATTGCAGATGATGCAAGAGTTTAAACAAAAGTCGAAATAAAACCTGTTTGGTGCAAATTGTTACCAAGGTTAAGACGCGGCCTGACGGTGTCTTAACCTTGTTGTTTTTTTAATCTTGTGAAAGTTGTTCCTTGAGCGTGCGGTTTACCCAGTTTTTAAGTAATTTGGTTTCGTAATTGAATGGCTTGTTCATCGCATTGTGAATGGTATCCATAAACGCCAAATCAGAGAGTTTTTCATCACCCTTGAAAACCTCATTCTTACCCTCAAGCACTTTATAACTGAAAGTAATTCGAGGAGGATAAATGTTTTTTATCACTCTAATATCATTGCTTGCAGCGCTAAATGTAGGTCTAACGTCTCCCGCTAAATCAAGGTTAGTTACCTCAAGGGAGATGGTTTGGTTTTCTTTGAGTACATTTGACGTCAGTTTATTGATATTTTTTGTCAGTGTTTCAAATAAACGATTTTGAAAGCGTGACTGCCTTTCTCCTGAAGACTTGATATCACGAAAGTGAGTAGGATCTTTCCAAGTAATGGTGACCGCGCCATCTTGAGTGATCGGATTTTTATCCGCAGTGTCGTGAGCCATAATAGAACCACTGAATGTGATCGCGATTAGAGTTAACAGTGCTTTTTTCATTTCATTGACTCCTCAAATTGTATAATAATGTATAATAATGTGTAATTAGAGCGTAAATATTATACTAAAGCGTGATTATTCATCACATTAACTATATCGAGTTAGAAAGAAAATACTTATTAAAGTTCCGCAATTGAATACTTTTGTGAACGAAATAGGCATAATTAATTTTCATTTTCAGTTTTTACAGATGGCAAAAACATGTCAAAGATCCCTGCTTTACTTCGCGTGTTAATGATGATGTACATTATGGTTGTTTTAATTGCTGTTTGGCGATTTTTTGAAGTACAAGAGGTTGATTTATTCACGTTAGGCGCCGCGCCTGTTATCTTTGGTATTTGGCATCAAAAGCCTTGGACGCTAATTGTCATGCGGGTTTACCTTGCTATTCAAACCCTCGCATTTTCGGCATTAGGCGTGACGGCTATTATTGCCTATCAATTAACACCTGAAGATGTTGTGGTGACGTTTAAAGGCGTGACGATTCCAATGTTACCGTTAGTGTTGAGCATTATTTTACTATTAGGATTTCAGATTTTTGTGGCGTTTACAAAACAAACTAAGCACTACTTGAAGACAAATACTGTTACTTCTTAAATTTGTGGCTATACTTGCTGGTGTACGCAAAGTACAGGGTAACTGTGCTGAAGTTAATATTGGTCGTAATTCTATTGTGCGTTTCATGAATTCAATATAAAGTCTTACCTGAAAGCGTTTATTTCTTAATTATCTATGGAAAGCAGAGACAAACAATATGAATAAAAGCGAACTAGTAGCAATCATGGCTGAAAAAGCTGACTTAACAAAAACTGAAGCCGCTCGTGCACTAAGTGCATTTGAAGGTGCAGTGACTGGTGCTCTTAAATCTGGTGATAAGGTTGCCATTTTAGGGTTCGGTTCTTTCGAAACTTCTCAACGTTCAGCTCGCACCGGACGTAACCCACAAACGGGTAAAGAAATTCAAATTCCTGCAGCAACAGTGCCTAAGTTCAAAGCAGGTAAAGCACTCAAAGACAGTGTTAACTAAGACAATTGATAATGTCTTAAGGTGTAATGCAATAGTTTGATTGCACGCCAAAGTGTTACAAAGCTTCCAATTGGAAGCTTTGTTTGTTTTAAGGGGAAATGGATTTTTTGTTTTGGATGGATCAGGAATAAAGTTGCCTTTTTCGATGTGCTCGCCAATAATCGCAATATTCAATGAATAAAAAAATAACAATAATCAGCAGGAAAGCAGACACATGAAACTCACTCGAGTGCTTACAAAGAAGCTGGCCAGTTTTTGGTTTTTTTCATTAGCATCAGTAGCGATTGTGTTTGTATTAGCGGCCTTCATCAGTTTTTTTCATTTAGCTAATCGTATCCAAGAACAACAAGTTGCTGAACTAAAAACTATGTTGATTGATCATCATAAGCAATATGAAAGCTGGGATCTTGAAACTTGGCTACCACCTGTGCTCATGAGTTATAAAACGATCAGTTTTGAACTTAAGGAAAACCATCAGCAGCATTTTGTCTACCAAGGTAATCTTACCACCTCATTTACAAGAGAATATGATCTTTTAATCGATGAAGATGCCCAGCTTACTATGTATTTAAAACTTGAAGCGCCATATAAATTGCATCGGATAGACGGCTTTGAAGTGGCGTTTATGTTGCTTGCGTTGAGTTTGATTGGGTTATTTGTTCGATTTGGTTTCAAGTGGTTATCAAAACAACTTTTTGGAGTAGAGGAATTAATTGAACGAGGACAACTTATTCTCGAAGGTAATCATAATCAAGCAATCGAACAAGTTGGTAATGGTCAGCCTAAAATCTTGAATGAGGCGATCACTCAATTGCTTGAAGAGTTACAAGATGCACACAAAGAGCGTTCTCGGTTTGATAAATTTATTCGTTCAAATACTTTTTTAGACGCAGAGACAGGCATAGGTAATCGACTTTTTCTAAAAAATCGATTGGCGGCTTTATCTAATGATTACGGAATGTTATCTCATGGCGTAGTGTACTTTTTAGAAATGGAAGAACTCGATATTGTTCAGCAAGAGATTGGCGATGTTGCTGTTATGGAGTTCTTACTGACCTGCGTTAATGGAATCGACACAGTATTGCAAAGCCAAGCCAATAGCTTTTTAGCAAGACGATCTTTCAATCAACTGGCGATAGTTGTCCCGCAAATTTCATTAATGGAGTCAGATTCGCTTGCTGGAAAAATTTTAAATATTTGTTTACGTCTGCCGCTTCCAGAGGGCGTGAAAGCGGATAATTTCTTTCATATTGGCGGAGCCTATTTTAGCGTAGCCGATGACAGTAACCAATTGTTAGAAGAAGCTGAAATGGCTTTGCGCGCCGCACAGTATCAAGGAAACAGTACTTGGTTCATGTATGACAAAGGCATTGTTGATCAAGAATTCGCCAAAGGCTCTGTGCGTTGGCGAAGCTTGTTAGAAGTGGCAATAGAGAAACACAAATTCGAAGTTTTTGTACAGCCTGTCGTTGACTATGAAGAATCTCCTTTACATCTAGAAGTGTTTGGGCGAATTCGTGAATCTAAAGAAAGTTATATTCGTGCACCACAGTATGTGCCAATGGCAGTGAAATGCGGGTTGATGCCGCAAATTGATCGCCTTGTGATTAACATGCTGCTGACGCAGTTTTTAAAACAAGCAAAATATCGAGATAATCACTATTGTATCAATTTAAGTCTTGATTCCATTTTAAGTGACAGTTTTGTTCACTGGCTTAAAAATCAATTGCTTGAGCACCGTAACTTGGTAAAACTACTCACTTTTGAAATTACCGAATCGATTGCTATCCGTCATCAAGCCCAGATTAAACCCGTATTTAATTTGCTGGCTAAGATGGGCGCATCTTTAAGTGTCGATAGTGTAGGGCAGCAGGTTGTTGGGAGTCAGTATCTCAAAGAGTTGGGTGTTCATTACATCAAACTTCACCCATCCATTGTTCGTCAGATTCATTTACGGCCAGAGAACCAATTATTCGTGCGCAGTTTAATAGGTTCGCTTTATAGAACTGATGTGCAGTTATGCGCGCAAGGTGTCGAGACTTTCGAAGAGTGGCAAACATTGAAAATTTTAGGCGTAAGTGGCGGGCAAGGCACGCTTTTTAGCGACATAGTTTCCTTGTATACCCGTGTTGCCTGAAATCACGCATCTTCAGATTGTATTTGTGGTAATTTCGTCATTCCCACGAAAGTGGGCAATGAAATAACGACAGTTTTGTATGTCGGTCATCTAGCGCCTTATATTGGAACACACAAATTTACTGGATTCCCGTTTTTACGGGAATGACGGATAATAAAGCCTACGGCTTTTGCTTGAACCTAAAAACATCAGTTGAACGCTGAGTATACGAGTAACTGTTTGAGCAATACGATGATTTTATTATCATGTTTTTCACCCAATGAGTGAAATGCTCTACGCTCACAAGCATGCTAAAATGGCTGCTATCTGCGTTGTAACTTTTGCAAGTAGAATAACTACTTGCTGCAAGCTACGTCTTAATATCAGCCATTTCTTCTACGCTTGAGAACGCAGTCAACTGATGTTTCTAGGGAGCGCCACGAAGCGCTTTATTCTGTTGCGGGATTTGTCTTAACGTATACGCAGCCAAGCGATTACATGGCCATAAACCAGAGACAGCAACGTTATTATTTATAATAAGTCCATCAGGTTGAAACGTACCTGACGGGATAATTACCAGTTCATCCCGAAATCTGACGGGCATGCATAATGGGTAACCGCTATGACATGAAGCCCTGTGACAAAGGCCTTGAATAAAGGTTGAGATGCAATGTAGGCCGCAGCATCAAGCGAATTCAGTTAAGCGTCGTAAATCAAAAAATGAAGATGGGGAGTCTTTCCTAGTTGACGAACCCTGACACAAACAGAGAAGCAACTGGTAAATGCATCTGTTTGATCTTCCGGCGTAATATGAAGTGGCATGTATTGAAGGAAATAAAGTGAACGTGGGAGAGCCTGAGTGTTGGAAGGTAGTGACTTGCACTATCCGAATATAAGGTAAACCGAAATTTCAGATAGGGCGCTCAGGCAGTCGGATGAGCCCATAGTACCGTTAACCGTGAAGACAACATAACTTTACATCAGGGAAGGGGCTCAGTGTTACACCCGTTTTTTAACGTAACTTTTGAGGTGGAATTGCCATATGGCTAACACTCCAGTAAATATCAGAATATTACAGCGAAAACTTTACTTACGCTCAAAGCTTAACTCGGAGCTTCGATTTTACAGCTTGTACGATAAACTCAGTCGCCTAGATATACTCGAAGAAGCCTATCGACGATGCAAAGCCAATAAAGGCGGAGCAGGAATTGATGGCATCACATTCAGTTATCTAGAGCAGCAAAAGAAAGTCGTTGCGCTGTTAAAAGAAATTCAAACTCAATTACAACAGAAAAACTATCGACCTAGCCCAGTCAAACGAGTAGAAATACTCAAAGACAACGGCAAAACGCGGAAACTTGGGATCCCGATAATCAGTGACAGAATTGTGCAAATGGCGATGACAATAGTGATGCAACCCGTCTACGAACCTCATTTACATGAACACAGTTATGGTTATCGTCCATGTCGAAGCGCCCAGCAAGCGGTAAAAGTCATTGAAATGAGCCTAAAACAAGGCTATCAGCACGTACTCGATGCTGACTTGAGCGCCTATTTCGATACCATCCCGCACGCTAAGTTGATGGCAAAAGTAGAAAGGCGAATAAGCGACAGCAGCTTTCTGAGTTTACTGAAAAGCTTTATCAAAGCGCCCATCAGCGTAGAGACGGTCAACGGGAAATGGCGAATAGAAGCAAGCCGATGTGGCACTCCGCAAGGTGGAGTTATCTCTCCACTACTGGCTAACATCTATCTCAACGATTTCTGTTTGAAAATACACGAAAAAACACCGTGTAAAATCGTTACCTATGCAGATGATTTTGTTGTACTTCATAAGCAAACCTACACACAAGAGCAACTGGACTGGATAACACAGCAATTAAGTGATGAAGGTCTGAAGCTAAATCAAAGTAAAACCCACTGTGTGGATATGGGAAAGCTGATGAATGAGTTTGATTTCCTCGGTTTTAACTTTCAACGGATCACAGGCCTCATCAAAGGCACCAGTTACATTAAGATACAGGCGTCTAAGAAGAGCCAAACAAAGCTGAAAAATAAAATCAGAGACATAGTGAAACACCGAACCTCAAATACACTTGGCGTACTGATAAATAAAGTTAATCAAGTTCTGAGGGGATGGAAACACTATTTTGGTGGGATAGGTTATCCCAGAGGTGTATTTTTCAGAATAAATGGATTTGTAGTAAACCGGTTCTATCGCTGGCATCGTCGCTTAAGTCAACGTCGAAGCAAGTATCTATCACGAGGTGCTTACGAAAAATTACGCCAAGCTGGTCTTGAGTATTTACCCACGACAAGATGATAAGCAAAGTGAAGGGGCTGAGAGAAGTGTAACAACAGAGCCGTGTGAGGGAAAACCTCATGCACGAAATCGAAGAGGGGCTGCTGGATAAGCGATAGCGAAGCCAGTAGCCTACTCTACTTGAAAAACATTCATGCTTTTACCCTGACAATAATTGGCCGTTAATTTATGAAATAATAATTTACAGCTGTTTTTAGGGCTCACTCTAGAGGCTGTTTATCTTTCAGGATTAAATTTTTTGCTATTTGAGCGTTTATCTGTTCAACCTAAATAAATCGGTTGGGAGCGTTCATATACGCAGAAAAAATTATTGATAGCAAGGCATGAATAGCAGCAAGTAGTGGTTACCGACATACAAAACTGTCGTTACTTCGTTTCTACTTGCAAAATTTATAACGCAGCTAGCGGTGATTTTGGCAAGTATATGAATGTTCAGCACTCACCTGATGGGTGAATTCGGGTTGTTTAATCTTGTATTTAACTTCAATAGATTAAAGTTAAATTGTGCGTTCAACTGATATATTTAGGTTCAAGGCGTAAGCAGTGAAGCTTAGCCATCTAAGTAAACGGGTTACAACACAGAACAGTGAACGCTCAAAAGCATCGAAAAAAGAGAGAGCGTAAATTGGTCGCTCTTTCTAAATCAAAGGTGCTGCGTTATCACTTGCTTATTTGGAAACGAAGTAACGACAGTTTTGTATGCCGATAATACCAAACCGTACAAGCTCTGTCTTGTATAAAATGACCAATTTATCGCTGCAAAAATAATCACGAAAGATAAACAGCCCCTTCTATGAGGACATCTTTGTCAAGCCCTTCAGTTTTTAATTTATTTCATTCAGTTTCTCTGGTTAAAAGTGTTGCTCAGGTTTTGTTGTGTCAGCTTAATGGCTAACCACCTTCTATCCGTTCTGACTTTAGTCAGTCACCTTAAATTGCATGCGCATTATCACGCCTAACCTGAATAATGATACTAACTCTTCTAGAAAAACGATTTAGCCTTGCTTATCAAGGGGCTGTACAGTTAGCATCGAACAACGCTTTACTACATTTTACTCTTTACTTGGTTATTTTGATTAAAGTGACATCGTTGCACCTGATGGCACTTCTCCATGCTCTAAATACTTCCACAGTTTGATAAGAAGTTTACGTGCCATAGCAACAATGCCGATGCGTCTCATTCGTTTACTGCCATGAGCGAAACGCTGTTCGAACCATAAACTCAATTCTGATTTGGGTTGATACCGTAACCAAAACCAACTGAGTTCAACCATAATCTTTCGTATTCGTCGATTACCTGACTTGCAAATGCCTTGCTCTCTTTGACTGTCACCACTATCGTAAGGCGTTGGTGTCATTCCTGCACAAGCTCCCACTTGTTTAGCGTTTTTAAATTCTCGCCAATGGAAAAACTCTGTTACTAATACCCAGCTCGATTGCCAGCCTACGCCTTTAAGCTGCATGAGCTGATTAATTTTTTGCGATGCGTCATCACAGTCATCAAGAACACGTTGTTTTTGTAATTTCTCAATTGCTTTAATTTGCTTGTCGACAATTTCATGCCTATCAAGTTCTCGCTCTATTTCCGTCACTAAATCTGTCGGTAAAGGCTTATTGAGAACCGCCGTCTTAAGTTGATTAACTTTCCCTTTTAGTTTAGAGATATTTTCCACGCTGATACCATGCAAACACAGAAGTGACTTAATTCGTGCGCTGTGACTGCCACGCTCTTTTACTAATCGTTCTCGCTCTCGGTTAATTCGACGCTTATCTTCAGCTTCTACATTTGGAACATTGATGATATTTAAAGCTTCTTGCTCTCCAGAGTGATAACGCATCAGTAAACGGAGCAAAGCAATCACATCAACTCTATCGGTTTTGACTTTCTTCTGTTTTCGGCTGACTTCAATACTAGCTGAGTCAATCACATGATTTTCGATGCCGTCTTTAATTAGCGCTCTGTGTATCCAGAATCCGTCTCTACCTGCTTCGTAACAGCTAATGACTTTGCAGTTTTCAACGCAGAATAGCTTTTCTTTTGCTAAGGCTATTTCATGATGTAGGGCTTTCCAGTCTCGGGAATCAATCGTTTTGACTCTCTTTTTTTCACCATTTGAAAAGCCAAGCTTCCAAGTTTTACTGCTAAGTTCAAAAGCAATGTACAAATTAACAAATTTTGCGTTATCTTTTACTTGAAGGACGGTGCTCATAATATTCCCCTTGTGTTGTGGTAACTAAAGGGTAGTTGAGTTACTGTCCTTCATAGTTTCTAGTACTATGAATTATAAAATTTTTGCTCACATGAGAGAAAGTGTTTTGTTTCTTGATACGAAAGGTGATTTACTTGACCAAGTAGTATTAATTGTTAGAAGATGGTTACAATCTGCTCAGCAAGCAGTGCGCGAAGTATAAAAACAATAATGATAAAGGCGGTGAGATGAGGCAAAGTCTGAGCAGGAGACTTATTTTTTGGGCTAAGTCCAAAAGGTCAAAATCGATAGGTATTTATGTTGCCAAAGCATCTCTTTGGTTACACACTAAAAATGATAATAGCGATAATACTCAATCATCTAAGAGCTTTGAAATACCATTTACGGATAATGATTGGGATAAGGCTTTTTCTGTCATTGCTTCACATTTCTCTAATGCTCAACTCTTCATCACTCTCGGTGTTGGCCGTTATCAACTGATACAAACGGATAAGCCGCAAGTTCCAGATTCTGAAATGACGCAAGCTTTACAATGGTCAATTAAAGATTTAGTCAACCTACCCCCAGCCAATGTTCATTTAGATTATTTTCATTCCCCAGTCGACAATAGTGGCAAGATTAATGTTGTTGCTCTTGAGCATAATGAAATGAAAAGGCTTGCTATTGCAGCAAAAAAATCAGGCTTAACAATAAGAGGTGTGTCGATTGAAGAGTTAGTTTTGAGTAATATGCCGCCGCTTGGTTCAAGCACTCACTCTCAGTCACGTCTTATCATTTGCCACCAATCAGGTGGTGATTTATTGCTGGCTGTTATTAAGAACAACGAGTTGCATTTACAGCGACGGGTTCGGGGGTTTCATGCATTAAATGCTATGAGTAAAGACGATTTAACTTATGGCGGGGCTGAAAATATAAGCTTGGAAATTCAGCGTTCTATGGATTTTTATGAAAGCCAACTGCGCCAAGCTCCGATTCATGCAATTGACATTCTGGTCGAAAATGTTGCTGAGCATCTAGTACCGCTGTTAGGTAAGAACTTTAGCCAGCCAATTAATATTGTAACCCATTCTAACGTGAGTGAGTTCTTAGCGACACTCGCCTTTGCTGAAATGCAGCGGGAGGCAAAATCATGAATATGTCTGAGAGCAGCTTAAAAACCAGAATCAATCTTTATAACGAAGGCCTTTTACCTAAGCAGTTAAGCATCTCCTTTAAACGGCTATTGTGGCTTATCTCGGGGTTAATTGGAGTGACAATTGTGACTGTTTTAACTTTGTATTGGCAGTCTTTGCAAGTGACTCAACAACTGAGCCAGTCCAAGCAGCAATCGATTGAATTAGAAAATCGACAAAAACAGCTCGAACAACAAATACTGGCTCATAAAGCATCAAATAACTGGGAGGTGATTGTTGATAAGCAAAGACAGTTACTGAGCATGAAAACAAAATTGCTGAGCGAGTTATCACAGCAAAAAGACGTTCAGAGTGAAAGTTATGTCTCCTTGCTGACGGAATTAGCCGAAACCGCAGATGGTGATAGTTGGTTAACTCATATACAAGTCAATGATGATAATCTTCAGTTGGCCGGAAATGCGATAGAAGCTGCCGCGGTACCACGCTGGCTCGAGCGACTCCAAGCCACAAAAACGCTGTCGGGACGTAAGTTTGATGGCGTAAAATTTAATCGTGATATAAAAGGCGCGCTGAGTTTTGAATTGATTGTTAATCCATCGGCTAAATCTGAGCTGAACAACCAATTATAGGAGCCCTATTCGAATGAAGAAATTACTGATTTGGGCTGATAGATTCAACACCCTTAGTATCCGTGAAAGGAGTTTAGTTGTAACAGCTTCTATAGCGTTAGTCGGGTGGTTGTGCTTTTTATCCCTAGAGTCATTCTACCTGACCAGTCAACGAGCGCACATGCAGCTTAGGGATCTGAACAAGCAAAACGAGTTAACCGAGCAGTTGCTGACAAATTATCAACAACAGCTCGCTCAAGATCCTAATCTTGATTACCGCAATCAGCTCAAACATGTTGAAAGCGAAATTCAGCTACTTGATGATCGGTTAAAAACGAAATTTGTCGATATTGTGCCTTCAGATAAAATGCCGCTTTTGTTGCAACAGTTATTGAGTCGCTCAAAAGGGGTTAGATTGATCGCAATGGAATCTATAGCTCCAAAGCCTTTGCTCGATTTTAAGGATAGTGAAACCAAAATGATTTCGTTAAATTTGTATCGTCATGGGATCAAATTGAGGCTAAATACTGATTATTTCAGTTTTTTAACTTTTATTAAATCCATCGAGGCATTGCCGAATAAATTGTATTGGAAGCGTCTTGATTATCAGGTTATCGAGTTTCCACAAGCCGAAGTTGAGTTGGAATTATATACCTTGAGTGTCAGTAAGGAGTTCATCAGTGTTGCAAAAGCTCAGTAGTGTTTTTATCGTGAGCCTGACTCTGTTGGCTTTGCTTAACAACGCAGTCGAGGCGCAAACAAAAGATCAAACCTTGAGAGATCCTACTCAACCCAGTAAGTTTACAGCTTTAAGATCAGATAATATCGGTAATAATGGAAAGTTAACGCTTAATAGCATAGTGACAGGAAGTCAGCCTTTTATTGTGGTCAACGATGAAATAAAAACCATTGGTGACAGCATTAATAATGTAAAAATAATTCAAATCGAGACAAACAGTGTCGAATTGGCTGATGGACGAAGATTGACTTTGTTCGAAACAATAACGAAGTCAAAGGGAAAATAATCTATGCGCATAAACCAGTACGGAATCACTCTGTTATCTTTATCTCTTGTCGCGTGTCAAAGCACTGACCGACCAGTACCAAGCTCAGCTAAAGCTGAGCTGAACCATGCCATATCAGCGGTAACTAAAGCACAAAACAGCACAAGCCATATTGCTCCACCTCCAGCCTTACCAACGGCGGTTCAACAAGAATTAGCCGCTGATCAGTTGTTAGCAAAAAAATTAATAGCGCCCAAAGAACGCCGATTTGATGTCAATGCTAAAGACGTGGATGCCAAAGTTTTTTTCCCAAGTTTAATTCACAATACGCCACTGAGCATTGTGGTTCATCCTAATGTTTCGGGTAAAGTCTCGTTAGCATTGAAGGCCGTTACCTTAGCCGAAGTTTTGCAAGTTATACAGGATATTTATGGCTACGAAGTCAGTCGAGAAGGGCGAATTCTTAGGGTTTATCCTGCTGGCCTTCGCACCGAAACGTTTCCTGTTAATTATTTGTATATGCAACGAGAAGGCTTATCAATTACGTCAGTCAATTCTGGACGTTTGAGCGATAACCAAGGCAATAATCGAAGTAATAATCAGAGTAATCGAAATAGCTCTGGCAGCCGAAGTGGTAGTAGTAATGAGTTTAACAGTGAAAGTAGCCATAGCTCGGGTAATAACAATACAAACGGCACCTTCATTCGTTCTACCAATAAAACTGATTTCTGGAAAGACTTACAGCAAACATTAAGTTCAATTATTGGCAGTTCAGGTAATGGTCGCCAAGTTGTGACAACGCCTCAAGCGGGGCTAGTGACTGTGCGCGCATTTCCTGACGAGTTACGTCAAGTGCGTGAGTTTTTATCAAAAGCGGAATCACATTTACAACGGCAAGTGATCCTTGAAACTAAAATCATTGAAGTAACGCTTTCAGATGGTTACCAACAAGGTATTCAATGGAGTGATGTGGTCAGTCAAATTGGTCACAACGACAATACCAATGTCAATTTCGGCACATCACAAGGTGATGTACTGTCCGATGTCATTTCTCGCTCTCTTGGTGGCGTAACCTCATTATCGCTAACGGGTACCGATTTTACAGCAATGATTAATTTGCTGAAAACTCAGGGCGATGTGGATGTATTGTCGAGTCCACGAGTAACAGCCTCAAATAATCAAAAAGCCGTGATAAAAGTGGGATCCGATGAATATTTCGTTACTGACGTTTCATCAACGGTTATTTCAGCGGTTAATGGTTCAAACCCTGTAGCGCAACCAGAAGTCGAACTGACGCCGTTTTTCTCTGGCATAGCTTTAGATGTCACACCGCAAATTGATGATAATGGTGGTGTGCTTTTGCATGTGCATCCATCGGTCATCGACATTAATGAGCAAACCAAGAGCATTAATATCGGTGACAATCCGTTGATTTTACCGCTGGCACAAAGCCAAATCCGTGAGTCAGATACCGTGATTAAAGCGATTTCAGGAGATGTTGTGGTAATTGGCGGTTTAATGAAAACCGAAAAACAGGACGCAACGTCCAAAGTCCCATTGTTGGGGGATATTCCTCTAATAGGCGAATTATTTACTAATCGTAGTAAAGTGAATCGTAAAACGGAATTGATAATTTTATTAAAGCCAACAGTAGTCGGTGAAGGTACGTGGAAGTCAGAGCTTGAACGTTCACAGCAGTTACTTGACCGCTGGTATCCCGAAGGCCATGGGAAGTAAGTACAGCCTATGTATTTGCAGCACTTTGGTTTAACGGAACTGCCGTTTTCACTCACCCCAAACACCAGCTATTTTGTGCAGCTGGCACCGCACGTTGAGGCAATGCAAGTGCTGCAAACGGCGCTGCAAATGGGCGAAGGCTTTATTAAAGTCACAGGTGAAGTGGGAACAGGAAAAACCCTATTATGTCGGAAGTTACTCAATGAATTATCCGATGAGTTTCAATGTGCTTATATTCCTAACCCGTATCTTACGCCTGCTGAATTAAGCTGGGCGTTCGCTAAAGAGTTAGGCATGGATGTTGATGCGAGCATTAATCAAGTTCAACTTGCCCAAAGTATTCAACAGCGTCTACTTGAGTTAGCGCTAGCCGGTAAAACGGTCGTTTTAGTGTTAGACGAAGCGCAAGCCATTCCAGATGAAACTTTGGAAGCATTGAGGCTTTATACCAATCTAGAAACAGAGCAACGTAAACTGCTGCATTTAGTTTTATTCGGTCAACCTGAACTGGATCAACGCTTGATGACAGATAAATTTAGGCAGCTCAGGCAACGGATCGGGTTTAGTTATCAACTTCGACCCCTTAATCAAACGGAAGTACATAACTATATTGAACAGCGACTACGTGTTGCAGGTTTTACTGGTGTCAGTGCTGTGGATCATAAAGTAACAGGGTTAATTGCAACGGCTTCAAGAGGCACGCCCAGACTGATCAATATTTTGACCCATAAAGCGCTTATGGTGTGCTTTGGTGAAGGGCAACATAAGTTGACAAAAAAATATGTCATCGCCGCTGTGACAGATACCGAAGATGCCAGTACATTAAGACATTCATGGTTTAATATTCCTGTTTTAAGCAGCGTGTTACTCATCATTCTTGGCCTTGTATTTGCGATGAAACAATGGGGAGTGTTGCCGTTATGAGCGTGATAAATAAAGTGTTGCAAGATCTTGATAAACGCCAACAGCCACATCAGCTTGAAAATGTGCAGATATTGAGTACTCCGTCAACTCAGCCAAAGCAGCCTGCGACTTGGTTTTGGGTATTCGGGATTGTTATTGTTGCTGCTGTTTTCACTGTTTATCAGTTGTATCCCACTTTATTTTTAAGTACTGAAAGCCAAACACCGATTCAAGTTGCATTGGAAAAAGATGACACTCTGGTGGATGAAAAACAAGTTGTAGCGCCAGAGGTTGTTGAACCTAAAATTGTGAGTGAACAAGCCGCTGTGCCACACGAACTTGAGCCTGTAACAACACAAAACCCTCAAGCGTCGCCATTACCAATACAGCAAACTGAAAAACAAATAGATGAGCCAGAAATCCAGCCTAAAAGGATTCAAACATCAATAGCTGAAGAAAAACCACAAGCCATTTTGGAGATAAAACCCGTAGAGTTAACGCCTAAGCAATTAGCTGAAAAGTATTACAAACAGGGCGAGTCAGCGATAACGCAAGGGCAGGTGGATAATGCCATCGCTCACTTTCAGCGTTCATTGAGCTTCGATAACAGTTTTCATCCAGCGCGCAAGCAACTGGCCGCTCTGTATTTTGGTCGTAAGCAAAATAATAAAGCCATGACATTATTGCAAAGTGCTCAGCAACAATTCCCACAATACAGTGAGTATTCATTGATGTTGGCTAAAATAGATTTCAGTAATAACCAATACCAAAGTGCGATGCAAAGGTTGGCCAATATTCCAGACAGCGATGAACTCGCACCAGAGAAATGGATGCAACTTAGTACTATTTCACAGCAGCAACAAGATCACCCCATAGCTGTGGCTGCTTTTAAAAAGCTCACAGTGTATCGTCCTAGGGAAGGACGATGGTGGTTAGGGCTTGGATTTAATTTAGATGCACAGCAGCAATATGTGGAAGCCAGAGTAGCTTACCAACACGCGCTGGATACTCATTCGTTATCGAAAGCCAGTATTCAATATATTCAGCAACGTTTGCTGCAAATCAGTGAGGGATCAAAATGAAG
Organism: Parashewanella spongiae; assembly: GCF_004358345.1. Taxonomy (NCBI): domain Bacteria; kingdom Pseudomonadati; phylum Pseudomonadota; class Gammaproteobacteria; order Alteromonadales; family Shewanellaceae; genus Parashewanella; species Parashewanella spongiae. The sequence goes on from NZ_CP037952.1 coordinate 779,266, forward strand.
CCAGCACTTAAAAAACGGCTTGGTGATTTGTTAGTTGATAATCAGATTATTTCTGATGAGCAGTTGCAACAAGCGCTAGCAGATCAAAAAGCTACAGGTAAAAAACTAGGTAAGACGCTGATTAGTTTGAACTACATTAGCGAAACTCAGCTACTGACTTTTTTATCACAGCAGCTTAACTTGCCGTTTATTGATATCAGCCGTCGACCTATTTCGGCTGAAGTCGTGAACTTATTGCCTGAAGTACAAGCTCGGCGTTTTCGAGCCCTTGTCATCGAAGACATGGGTGACAAAGTTAGAGTTGCCATGAGTGATCCCGCTGATTTACAAGCACTTGATGCACTTGAGGCACTGTTAGCGCCCAAAGCCATTAGCTTAGCCGTTGTACCAGAGCAACAACTGCTGACAGCCTTTGATAATTTATATCGCCGAACTCAAGAAATTGCTCAAATAGCAGGCGAGTTAGAGCAAGAGTACGCCGCTGACGAGTTATTCGATTTAAGCAGCATAACCGATAGTGATGCCGATAACGAAACCACAGTCGTTAAACTATTGCAGTCGATCTTTGAAGACGCCGTACAAATGCGAGCATCGGATATTCATATCGAGCCCGGTGAAAAACAATTACGCATACGCCAGCGTATTGATGGTCAGCTTCATGAAACGGTGCTGAACGAAGTTCATATTGCGTTAGCCTTGGTTTTACGGTTGAAGTTGATGGCTGGCTTAGATATTTCGGAAAAGCGATTGCCCCAAGACGGTCGTTTTCATATTGATATTCGTGGTCATAAAATTGATGTGCGGATTTCAACCATGCCTGTGTATCACGGCGAGTCAGTGGTCATGCGATTACTCGATCAATCTGCAGGCCTATTGACCTTAGATGAAACAGGTATGCCGCCAGCGATTTTGGCGCGAGTGCGTCAGCAAATAAATCGACCCCATGGCATGTTATTGGTGACAGGGCCAACAGGTAGCGGTAAAACCACCAGTTTATACGGGATTTTGAGCGAATTAAACACGCCTTATCGTAAAATCATTACGGTTGAAGATCCGGTAGAGTATCAATTGCCGCGCATTAACCAAGTACAAATTAATCATAAGATAGGTCTCGATTTTTCTGGTGTATTACGTGCCACGTTACGACAAGATCCCGACATCATCATGGTGGGGGAAATGCGTGATCAAGAAACCGTAGAAATTGGTTTACGAGGCGCATTAACGGGTCACTTTGTATTATCGACCTTACATACCAATGACGCGGTAACCAGTGCATTACGCTTGTTAGATATGGGAGCCGCTAGTTATCTGGTCGCCAGTGCACTTAGGGTGATTATTGCTCAGCGATTGGTACGGCGGGTATGTAAAAACTGCGCGGTAGATACTCAGCTCAGCCATCAAGATTTAATGTGGCTGCTTAACATTTCAAACCGCGATTTCAGTCAGGCCACATTAAAGGTCGGTACAGGTTGTCAAAGCTGTAACGGCAGTGGTTATCATGGTCGAATCGGTGTGTTTGAAATGTTGGAAATTGACGACGAATTAATGGACGTAATGCGCAGCGGCGATCCTCAATCCTTTGCATTAGCCGCAAAAAATAACCCTAACTTTGTACCGTTAGCCCAATCGGCGCTTGATTATTTATACCAAGGTTTAACCACCATAGAAGAGGTGGCTAAGCTGGTGGAAACCGTCAATGATGATACCGCTCCAATGACAACTCCAGCGGCAACCGTTTATGAGCCAGAGGTGTAACTATGGGGTGGTTTGAATATCGAGGCCGGGATAACCAAGGACAAGCTGTTTCAGGCAAGTTAGAAGCGCAATCAGAATCAGCGGTCGCTGATTTACTGATGTCTCGTGGCACCATCCCTATTGAAGTCATAGCGGTCAAAGAAAGCAATGATGTTGATTTAAGTAGCCTGTTTCAGCGCAAGGTAAGCTTAGAAGAATTGCAAATCTTTGCCAGACAGATGTACTCACTAACCCGCGCAGGTATTCCTATCTTGCGTGCCATATCGGGGCTTTCCGAGAGTACGCATTCAAAACGAATGAAACAAGCGCTCGACTCCGTATTGGAACAGTTAACCTCTGGTCGACCTTTGTCGTCTGCAATGAATCAGCATCCCGATGTTTTTAGCTCTTTGTTTGTGTCTATGATACATGCAGGTGAAAACTCGGGTAAGCTTGAAGAAACATTTATTCAGCTGTCGGTTTATATCGAACGAGAGCAAGAAACTCGCCGCCGGATCAAATCGGCCATGCGATACCCAAGCTTTGTGTTAGTAGCCATTGTGATGGCCATCGCGATTTTGAATATCTTTGTTATTCCTAAATTCGCCACCATGTTTAGTCGATTCGGTGCTGACTTACCTTGGGCGACCAAACTATTGATTGCGACCTCTAATGCGTTTGTTGAACATTGGGTAGCGATGATAATAGTTACCTTGGTGACGTTTTTTGGCATTCGATATTGGCATAAAACACCAAGTGGTGAAAGGCAATGGGACAAATGGAAGCTGAGCTTACCTGTTGTGGGTTCGATCATTGAGCGTTCGACCTTGTCGCGATATTGTCGCTGTTTTTCAATGATGCTCAGTGCAGGAGTCCCGATGACCCAAGCGCTGAGTTTGGTGGCTGATGCTGTCGATAATCAATATATGCACGACAAGATTGTTAAAATGCGCCACGGTATTGAATCCGGCGAATCAATGTTACGCATCTCATCGAATAGCCAGTTGTTTACGCCATTGGTGTTACAAATGGTGGCGGTCGGTGAAGAAACTGGGCAAATGGATCAACTGCTTAACGATGCCGCCGACTTTTACGAAGGCGAAGTGGATTATGATCTTAAAAATTTAACCGCTAAGTTAGAGCCGATACTTATTGGCGTTGTGGCCGCAATGGTATTGGTGCTTGCGTTGGGGATCTATTTACCCATGTGGGATATGCTCAACTTAGTGAAAGGCGGATAACTTGGCTGGGCAAGCAAGGCAAGATTTTAATGCCATGCTGACGTTTACACGTGTCCTATCGGTGGCTGTGGTATTCATTTTACTCGCGGTGGCGGCTGTTAGCTTGACCAAAGATGTAGAGAAATTCAGTAATCAAGCTTGGCAACAACAATACGCCCGATTAGTTCACAGTGTAAATGCCATCTACAGTCAATGGTTGATTCGAGGTAAACCACAGCGGTTAACCCTAGGTTGGCAAACTTTGTCGCTAGTTGGGACGCGAGAGTCATCGAACCTGAAAATAAATAAGTTGAGTGCTCGTCAAGACGCGATAGCGGAAACAACCAATGAAATCTGGTTATCTAATACAGGTTTTCCGCAATTGAAGGCGAAAGATAAGAGCGGCTGCCAGAGATTGTGGCATGACTTATTGGGGCAAAAGTTGGATGAAAACCTGAAGCATGAGTTAAAACAAACAAGACAGACAGCAATTACAATCTATCGGCAGGAACCACAGAGATGTTTGTTTCAAGGCGAAGGAGGTAGCCAAATAATTATCGATTTTTCTATTGAAAAATTGAGTTTTATCGAAGGTTAGCGCTACACCTTGTTAATAAAATGTGTCAGTCTACAAATGCGGCATAGCGATAAAAATAATAAAAATGAAATAAGGGCATTCATGTTAAGTCGAGTACGTGAACCTAGGTTGTTAAGAATAGTATTTTTAATAATAGGGCTGTTAACCGCGGCCGCCTATGTTCATAAAGTGTATTTTTATCACGAGCGAGATGCTTATGGCTTGCATCAAGAGCACCTCAAAGGATTATTCGACCGTGCCACAAAGCGGGTGCATCAGTTGTGGTTAGAGAGTGGCAAGACCGCTAACTTTGTGATGTTAGATGGGAAAAAAGTTAATATAGACCCTCGTTTTGGCTATCCATCAGGCATTAGCCACGCCGCTGATGATATGCAGCTGATAGATTGTGAATATGTGCTCGAACAAATCATGACCAGACCACCCATTATGGTGTATTACTTTGAGCCCGCACGAGGCTCACATTTTGCGGTGCAAGCCACAGATAAAAGTGCAGGTGATGCCGTCGACGAAAATGATAATATCCTCTACAAAGATATGGATGGATGTGTATATTATAACACTAGAGAAATCCCGTTAAATGAACGCACTGGGATACCCGATCCGATCCCACTCATGTTAAGTGAAGGTGCTGAAGGTATTGTTTATAAACCTCATGTGGGCCGAACTTTTACTTTTAGACCAGAAGACATGAGTGAATACAAAATTTATAAGAAAAAATCGACGCCAGAACTTGAGCGTTTAGAAGCGACATATTCATTGGAATTAAGAGCAAAGTTACGTGAACAAGCACGCAAGAAGCTGGAGGATGAAAAACACTGATTTTGAGTGTTATTGAGGACGCGATAAGCGCGTAACTCAACAAGAATTTGGAGTAGTTATACAGGTAAGTAAATTGCTGTTACCTGTATACATCACGGACGATTAGGGGTAGCTGCTGTATTGCAATGTTTTATTTGCGATCATGTAGTTTTTTGGGCGAGCCAATAGGTTCGGTAAACTTAAGGGACAAGGTTGTCAGTGAGCGCTATTGGCATTCTGTAGTATTAAAAGTATTAAAAAAAGAGATAAGATTATGAAATTAAAACAACAAGGTTTCACCCTAATCGAATTAGTGGTCGTGATTATTATTCTAGGTATTTTGGCGGTAACGGCTGCGCCTAAGTTTATTAATTTTCAAGGAGATGCGAGAGAATCAGCTTTGCAAGGGTTGAAAGGTGGGATTCAAGGTGCGAATTCTATTTTATACTCAAAAGCTGCATTTTCGGGTAACCCTCATGAGGCAACTACAGTTGAGCTTGATAATGGAGTTGATGTAATTTTAATCGCAGGATATATGCGAGCAACTAAAGCTTCTTTAGAAGCTGGTATGGATTCAAAATTTGATGTATTGGCAGATCCACAGCTTAGAACTGGAGATTGGATTATTGATACAACTGCAGCGACAAACGATGCAGCCGGTAAAGCTAAAATTTATGCTCATGGTTCTAAAGACACTTGCTCTTTAACTTATACAGAAGCTACAGCAACAACTTCACCTGATTATACTTTCGACACATCTGGCTGTTAAAGCATGCAGGCCTACCTACGTAGGCCTTCTTCTTCAAAAACAATAAGCCACAAATATTCAATGAATTCTCGTTCATGTTGCAGTAATCGAACTATTTTCAACCCCGTTTTTCATTCGAATCATTCGGGCTTTAGCCAAAAAGGGGAGTCGATTGCGCTTACCATCGAAAGTCGCTCTTGCTGATCTGTTGACGTTAAGCAAGCCAAATTGTCACAGCAGTTACCTAAATAAGCCGTTAGGCTTTACGCTTGTGGAGTTAGTCACCACAATGGTTTTGCTGGGTATTTTGGCAGTAACAGCACTACCAAGGTTTATCGGAACCAGTAGTTTTAGTGCGTACAGTGTCCGTAGTGAATTCATTTCAGCCCTGCGTCAGCTGCAACAGCAAGCATTGAGTAATACCGACCAATGTTATCGCATGAATGTCACTCAAGCAGGTTATCAAGCCGAAGTATCGGCAAGCTGTGACACGACATATCAAGCATTAAATCCCTTAAGCCTTAGCACATCTCGAATTGAGTGGCCAAATGGTACTCAAGTTCAATTCGCCAGCAGCGGTGCAGAGAGCTTTGTCCTTAATTTTGATCGACAAGGCATCACTCAAGCTTGCAATGGCCGCTGCATAAACATTATTGCGGGCGATAGTGTCGGCATTGATATTTCGGCCGAGGGCTATATTTATTGAATAAATTACATTCAAATTAATCGCTTAAAAATAATTTGCTAATAGGTTCATTATGCTCATTATTCTTATGGTATTGGTTAAGCTTAGGTTCACGGTATGAGTGTTAGGCTGTTCGAAATTTTACTGGGGATTAACCTATGTCATTACCAGCTATATCCACATCAGGTGCTACTGCACGCAGAGAATTGGAGAATGTCCCTCAGCCTGAAATTCTAGATCTAACTTCAAATAGATACCGTGTAGCCATTAGTCCTGAAAATATTGACCACATTGTTACGTGGTTTCGTACAGGAGAAAAATTACGTAGTGTTGCTGGGCATCTTGGCTATTCTTATGCTCATGTTAGAGATATTGAGACAGATTTTGATTTCGACAATTCCCGCAGCTGGAAGGCGTTTCTAAATGAATGGAGTCAAAAGCCTACTGCTCAACCAAGCGATTTAGTGAAAGCATTTAATGATAGTAACCAAAAACCTATTGCTTCATTAATAGAGGATTTTCTTCGTAAAAGTCCCCAAGAACAACAAGCCGAAAGAGATAATGCTTACTCTGATCCTAGGCGTTTTGACAATGGGCACCCAATGAATGAACTGGCCATTGTAAATTATATACATTCAGGTGATCGTGCCAATTGTTCACTTAAAAATTTGGTGCCTCTTTTAAAAATGCCACGATCATTAGCGTTAGATAACGAGTACAAGAATGTACAAGAACAATGGTTAAACGTTCTCCTAGAGTGGGGTGAAAAGTATAAAGAACATGCAACGGTTGAGTGGTTAGCAATGTCATTACTAAACCTAGGTTTTAGAGATTCTGCTGAAAAATTGCTTGATAAACATGGTATTAGCTTCGGCAATGTAGCCGAGTCACAACCACTAAGTGTCGCAACAAACCTAAGCCAACCTCCGATATCTCACCAGCCTCGACCAGTTATTACTACAGTGCCTCCAGTGCCTTTTCATCAGCCCCAAACTGCTGAAGTTTCAGTACACCAAGTAATTCCAATCATTTCAGCCAGCGCCACTATCAGTGAGAGAACGATAATGGATATTGTGTGTGCCTTGAGCGGAGAATCGTGGAAAACGCTTGCTTCCTATTTAGGGTTTAGTTCCACAGAGCGCAGTGATATTTCCAGAAATCATAGTGATTATAGTGAACAATGGGGTGGGGTATTAAGTGAATGGAAATCGACACAAGGCTCTGATGCAACTTATGATAAGTTGTTAAAAGCTTTCGAAAAAGCAGAAATGATGTTGTTACATCAAAAGCTTAAGCAACTCATGGGGCAAGATATAGGCACATCAAAGACAGTTATGCCTACTGAAATAGCGAGGGAGAATCACAAATTTAACCTTCCTAAATACCAAGTTCCTATGACAATAGACGCCGCTTGGGATTTCCGTATGGATATCCTAAAGGAAGGCTGCACAGAGAGCTGGCAGCCTGTCGCTGCAAGGCTTGGTGCCCGCAATAATGGAACAGAGCTATGGACAAAGGACTATAGTTATGACCCTAGTGAGCCTTGGTCTATAATGTGTATGGGGTGGATAGCAAAAGAACAAGAAAATGCAACGTATTCAACATTCCTTTCGGCTCTGTGCGGTGCAGGGTATTACGCACTAGCAGAAGATTTTAGTGCGTGGGTGGATAATGAAATTGCACCAAAACCAATAGTGGCTCAAGCTGCTGCGCTAAACAGTGAAGACTTAAACCGAAAGCTATTGTTAGGAAAAGTTGTTGAACCGGCTGATGTTATTCAGCTTATAACTAAGCTGATACCGGGTGGTGTGGAGGCTAATAGTTTGGCTGTGGAATTAGGTTTACAGTCTATCGATTGTGAGGATTTTAAACATATTGATAATACACAAGCCAGATTCTTAAAATTTTTCAAAATTTGGTTAAGTCGAAGTGCTAATCATGCGACGTGTCAAAAATTGTATGATGCGTTTTTGGCTCTCGAAGAAAATACACTTGCTGTAAAGTTTATAGAACACCTTCAACGAAGAGCTAATGTATTGGCTCAGGGAGGAACGCCTATGGCAATTGAAGATAAAACCTCTAGTTTAACTGATTCGATGGTAATACAATTTTCTCATCGATCAGACTGTAGCGTTGATTCGACTGTATTAGCGTATGCTCTTGGTATTAGTAAATACCCTTCGGCTGAAGAAGAGCCTGATAAACTCAAGAATCTTTTAGAGGAATTTCGTCGGAGGAATGGGAGTGATGCTACACTAGGAAAGCTTAAGGCTGCCCTTGAGTTATGTGGTGACAATGCAGCAGCTCATTGGGTATCTGCCAAATATATGTGAAGCGAGGACTAGGTTGAGGAAGGGCAAGGCTAAAACTAAAGCTAAAACTAAAGCTAAAGCTAAAGGGTGCCATTACTGCGTTACAAGCACTTGAATTATCCTGACAACAGCACGAAGTGTGTTGAACGCCAGTTTTGTATGGCTGCCGTAGGGAATATAGTACTTCGAGCTTGTGTCTTGCACTGAACCCCTTTAGGAAAGTTGCGGAAAAAGTACACCGATGAGTTCTCGTCACTCCAGCGCAGGCAGGAAACGAAGTAACGACAGCTTTGTATGTCGGTAGTCTAGTGCCTTTGCTTTTTTCTTTTTTCTTTTTTCTTTTTTCTTTTTTCTTTTTTCTTTAAAAGCCACTGGATACCAGCCTTCGCTGGTATGACAAAGATTGGTACTTTCTAAATCGCTAGCTCCCTTAGCTCTTGTTGAGTGAGTGAAAGATTAATTACTGAAATTGGCATTATTAAATTTTTTGTTGTTTGTGCTAAAGTCGACGATGAGAATGATTACTAAGATATTCCGCTTTATTTGGATAGTCTGAGAGGGCGCAGTTATTGAATTTTAATGTTTAATAAATGTAGAATGAAGATAGGCTTACTTTATTTTTTCTGGTGGCCCTTTCAGGCTTAAGAACGCAGGGTGTACTGTAAATAACAATAAGGAAAGTTGCGGAAGAAAGTATACCGATTGGTTCTTGTTACTCCAGCGCAGGCTGGAAACGAAGTAACGACAGTTTTGTATGTCGGTAGTCTAGTGCCTTTGCTTTTTTCTATAAAAGTCACTGGATACCAGCCTTCGCTGGTATGACATAAATTGGTACTTTCTAAATCGCTAGATCCCTAACAATAACAATAAAAAAAGGAAAATGATTTGATTGATCAATTGGGGCATAATGAACCGATAAAATTAATATTTTTTTTGGGCATTAACTCAGCCGAAACAATCAGATTTGTTTTTTTATATTTTTTCTACTTTTGGAGTGTTAGCGCTCTAATTTCCTTCTTTGCTATTTCTGTTAACTCCCTATATGTGCGTGTTTTGTTGAGCGATTATCAGCAATCACAATTTAGTCATCATGAGCATAGCTATGGGCAGTAATTCATTGAAGTCTTGTAACAACTATGGCTTCACACTTATTGAGTTAGTCGTTGGCATGTTAGTCATGAGCATTGCTATTGTAATGCTATCAACCATGTTGTTTCCCCAAGCGGATCGCGCCGCTGAAAATTTACATCGAATGCGAGCGGCTGAGCTGGCACAGTCCATCATGAACGAAATTTGGCCTAAGCGTTATGACCAAAATACTGGCGTTAATGGTGGCGTTCCAGCATGTGGTAGCCTTGATGGACTGACTTGCGCCAACAGAAAAGTGGGTAATAAAAACCGTAACGACTTTGACGTGCTGGATGACTACAACGGTTTGAACCAAAGCAGCTTAATGTTAAATTCCACTCAAACTTATGCCGATGTTTATCCAAACTATCAAATGCAAGTGACCGTAAGTACAGGCACGGCGAATACAAAAAATATCGCAGTGGTGGTCACGACCCCAATGAACGAAGCCATTCGCTTTGATGCGGTTCGGAGTAATTACTGATGGTCAGTTACCACTGCCAATCGGATCAACAGGGGTTTACCCTCGTTGAGTTAATCACAGTTATTATGATCCTTGGCATTGTGCTTATTGGTGTCAGTGGGTTTATCACTTTTGGTACCCGTATTTTTGTCGATTCCAGCTCGGTTGACCAAGCCTTGAGTGATAGCCGCTTTGCGTTGCAGCGCATGACACGAGAGCTACGCACCGCAATGCCGAACAGTTTACGGGTAACCTCTGGAGTGGGTTATCAATGCATTGAGTTTGTACCCATAGTAACCGCCAGCAGTTATGTCATCTTGCCGTTTCAGGACAAGCCTTCAAACGGAACAGGCAGAATATTGGCCGATGATAATCCAACTCGAGTAAAGGCAGATCATCGCGCTTATGTGTACCCGCTTACCCCAGAGGAGGTGTATCAAGCACCATCTATAGTGACTAAACACGGGATCGTGACTGGCGTTACTCAAAATGACAGCGAAATTAACCTCACATTTGCCACCGTTGGATCTCAGAACATTCAATTTAGCGAAGCCTCTGCGCAAAAAAGAATTTATTTTACTCATACCCCAGTCAGTTACTGCTTTTCGAGTGTGACTCAAACATTGAGGCGTTATAAAGAGTATGGTTTTTACGCCCTGCAACCTGATCCTGTTCAAATGGGAGACGGCGCCTTATTAGCTGGCAATATTGTGAATCAGCAGATCGGAAATGACTATCCAATTACACTTACGCCATCAACATTAGTCAACAACGCACTGATTCATTTACAACCGAGATTCACCGTTAATGGTGAAACCATTCAGTATCAGCATCAAGTGCAGGTGATTAATGTTCCTTAAATCAAATTCATCCTTAAACACAAGGTTAGCTTCTCGGCAAAAAGGCAGCATGTTAGTGATTGCGATTTTCGTGTTGACCGTCATGTTTTTACTGGCCGCAGCCTTGATTAATATCTCACAACACGAAGATAAAGCACTGACTCAAGAAGTCTGGGGGGCTCGGGCTTTGTTTACGGCTAATAGTGGTGCTGATGCGGCATTGGCTAGGTTATTTCCATTGGATGGTAGTCAGGGGACTTGTGAAATGAGTAGCGTATGGACTCCGCCAGCACTCGTTGGTTTTTCAAGCTGTCATGATGTTCACTTAACTTGCCGAGCCTTCACTGCCGATACAGTCACTCAATACCTTATTGGCAGCAAAGCAATTTGTGGATCAGGTGAGCTCAGAGTCAGCCGCCAAGTTGAAGTATTGGCTAAAAAAGAAGGATGATGAAATGACGCATTGTATTACTATTATCCGAACCCTGTTGGTGCTTGTGTTATTTTTATGCCCAATTGCAGCTCAAGCGATTGAACTGTGCAATACAATTTTTACAGATCCACCGACAGGTAACCACCATGGTTTATTCCTAGCACCTATCGGTATTCCTGACACTAATGGCAACTTAAAATGCGACGGAGAGACTACGCCAGACTGCAATAAAAGTGATGATTTTGTAGCCGGTGACTTTAATTATCATACTGGCGACTTTAGAAACGGTAATTACATTACGACTTCAGGTACAACAACTCGGCTGTACTTTAATTCTTTAGAGGTATTCAATGCAAACCTAAATTTAGATGGAAAAGCTGAAGATTTAATTATCTATGTGCGTGGCGCCTTCTCAATGTCAGGTTCAAGTCAAATTAATGGATTGGTTTACACCCCAACTGCGACTTTAAGTGGAGATTCACGTATTACAGGGGGACTCGCCGCTGGTGGGCATATAGCCATTCAAGGTAATGCCACCGTAACGGTCGAACCGGATGCCATTGAAAACGCTGATTTCGCAGGTATGTGTTATAACGGTCAATTTCCAGATCCTTCTAAACCACATCATTTTGAATTCGAAATCGAGTCAAGCTTACTCACTTGCAAACCATCGGCGGTAACATTAAAGGCTTGTGCAAATGCTGAATGTGATACCTTATTTGCTGATGATCTAAGCGCAAATTTATCACCAAACATTGCTTTCAATAATGGTGGCTGGTTTCAAAATGGCAATCGGGTACGGCAAGTTGTAATCGAAAATGGCCGCGCCAATATCGACTTACGTCACTTTTCGACAAATCCAATATCGATTAACGCGACCATGTTGAATGGCAGCGGGCTGAATGAAACTTTGTGTCAAATTGGAAACGGAGCAAAGTCAAACGCGAACTGTCAGTTAACCTTTGCAGATAGCGGTCTCCTCCTTACTATCGATGATAAATATGCTAATAAGCCCGAAAATGCGACGATTCAGGCGGTTCAAAAGTCAAATAACTCACCGCAATGCGTCCCAGCTTTTGCCAATAAGCCCAAAATTGTCCGATTTACAAGTGACTACATAGAGCCTGCTTCACCAGTAAATGAACCCATCGTCACAATAAATGGTGATAATACGATAACAACGCCAATTCATGTGCTTAATTTTAATAATGAAGGTCTAGCTAATTTTAGTATTAATTATCCCGATGCCGGTAAGCTGGAGATTGCCGCTCAGTTAATTGGAAGCGGTGATGAAGGCAGACTAATAATGACGGGGATGGGCTCATTCATCTCGGTGCCCTACGGTTTTTGTATTCAAGCGCCAGAAGCAAACTCGCAGTGTGTGACTGAAGATGCAAATTGTAGTGCCTTTAAAGCAGCTGGCTCCAACTTTTTTTTAGATATTCAAGCTAAGGCTTGGTCTACTAATAATACGCTGATTTGTAATAACAAAACGACTCCCAGTTATGCTCAAACTGATGTTGGGCTGATCCATCAACTGATCCAACCTGCAGGTGGTGAGTTAGGCGCTTTAAGTGTGATTGATTATTCACACATTGCTTCTATTCAGCCTAATAGAGAACAGCAAAGCGTGACAGAAACTGGTGTATTTCAATTTATTACTGTTCCTCCAGCATATTTAGGTAGTAACTTAGCTATTCAAGTGAATACCAGTGATTCAATTGGTCGTTTTGTACCCGCCAGTTTTGAGTTGTCGACCCCAAGTGTGCAATCTGTTTGTGAAACGGGAGTAAGCCAGAGTTACAGTTATTTGGATCAGGCCTTTAACACGAGATTTATCTTGCGAGCGTTAAATGTGAACGGACAAGTAACCCAAAATTATAGAGGGGATTTCGGTAAAGCCAGTATTGATTTGGTAGCACAAAATCAACCTTATACTAGTCAGTTAAATAGTGCACAGCCTGACTATGATAAGTTTCTTGAACTAACACACCGATTGAGTTTAGCGCAAGGGAGAGACAATATTATCGCAGAAAATGGCTGGACAGCAGGGCAAGCTTCTTTTGTGTTAGATCCAAAACTCAATCGACTTGATTCAAATATCAGTAATGGTGTCGATGGCCCTTTTAGTCGTATGACCATTGGACTTAATCTTGATGATCAAGAAACGCCCAATATTGCACAAGTATTGAATCCTGATATGCAAGCGTCGCTCGCAGCTAATTGTCAATTAACGGATAGCTGTGACGCTAAAGTGATTGGGCGAGTATTGATGCGTCATGGTCGTTTGGTGATGGACAATACTTATGGCCCTGAAACTCAGCAGCTTGTTATGCCAATACGAACTGAGTATTGGAATGGCAGCGGATGGCAAACGAATACTGATGATAATTGCACTCAAATTGAAGTTGCAGACGCCAGTTCTAAAGCCGCATTTATCTATGAGCCTGCACTAGACAATGGTGAGTCAGTCGCCCGTAAATTAGAGGTGAGTCTTAACCCATTTATTTCTGGTGCTGGTCGCTTGTTGTGGCAATCTGACGGTGTAAATCCTTATCGAGGTAAAATTACTTCGCCATTAATTGTGCCGGATTATCTACAATGGTATTGGGATGCAACTCCTAACTATGCTAACCCGTCAGCAAGTGTATATTTTGGACGATTTAGAGGTCATGATAAAATCATTTATTGGCGTGAAGTTGGACAGTAATTGGTATAAATGCGTTATTCGATTTCAAAATTGCCATTTTAGGCTGTGGTATAAATTTGTTTTCTGTCTAAATGGAACAGTTAACTGAATTAATCTAAAATAATTACAATCAAATGCGCATGTAATCGGCATTGCTCTTGTGGAATTGACAGGGCATTGATAGAGTTAACCGAATTTTTCTTTTTATGATTCCATTGAATACAGGCCTGACACATGTTTAAAAAGCTGCGTGGTGTTTTTTCAAACGATCTTTCAATCGATTTAGGAACAGCCAATACTCTTATATACGTTCGCGATCAGGGCATAGTGTTAAATGAGCCCTCTGTTGTTGCTATTCGTAGCGAACGTAGTGCTTCCAACCATAAGTCGGTTGCTGCAGTTGGCACAGAAGCTAAGCAAATGCTGGGACGGACTCCAGGAAACATTCAAGCCATTAGGCCAATGAAAGACGGAGTCATTGCAGACTTTTACGTGACTGAGCGTATGCTGCAACATTTTATTAAACAAGTACATAATAACGGTTTCTTTAGACCAAGTCCGAGGGTTTTGGTTTGTGTGCCAGTTGGCGCTACCCAAGTTGAGCGACGTGCTATCAGAGAGTCAGCAATGGGCGCAGGCGCTCGTGAAGTTTATCTTATTGTTGAACCAATGGCAGCGGCCATCGGTGCTGGTCTTCCGGTTTCCGAAGCGACAGGCTCTATGGTTGTTGATATTGGTGGCGGCACCACTGAAGTTGCGATTATTTCGCTCAATGGCGTAGTGTACTCTTCATCGGTTCGCATTGGTGGTGATAAGTTTGATGATGCCATCATCAACTATGTTCGTCGTAATTACGGTAGTTTAATTGGAGAAGCTACCGCTGAGCGCATTAAGCATACGATTGGTACGGCTTACCCGGGTGATGAAGTCCTTGAGATTGAAGTGCGTGGCCGTAATTTAGCTGAAGGCGTACCAAGAAGTTTCACCTTGAACAGCAATGAAATTTTAGAAGCCTTACAAGAACCACTGAGTGGTATTGTGAGTGCCGTCATGGAAGCGTTAGAACAGTCACCGCCAGAGTTAGCATCAGATATTTCCGAGCGCGGCATGGTACTTACCGGTGGTGGTGCGTTATTACGTGATTTAGATAGATTATTAATGCAAGAAACGGGTATTCCGGTAGTCGTAGCTGAAGATCCTCTTACATGTGTGGCTCGTGGCGGTGGAAAAGCACTTGAAATGATTGATATGCATGGTGGTGATCTGTTTTCTGAAGACAGCTAATGTGATTGGTTAGGCGACGGAAGTCGCCTATTTCTTATGAAGCCTATTTTTGCACGTGGAATTTCTCATCAAACGCGACTGCTTCTAGCAGTCGCTTTATCGATCTTATTAATCGCTACCAATAAATATCTTGATCCATTTCGCAGCTCTTTAGCAAGCTTGCTTGCGCCTGTTCAATATTTAGCGAGTGTCCCCGGTGCCTTGCTTGACTGGTCAGCGGAAAGTTTAGCCACCAGAGAAATGCTCGAAAAACAGAACACTCAGCTACTTAATCAGCAGTTAATGATGAGTGAACGCTTACAGCGTTTTGAACATTTACGTCAGGAAAACCAACGACTGCGCACATTGCTTGATTCTCCTATTCAGATCGATACCCGTAAAAAAGTCGCTGAAATTGTTGAGGTGGCCAGTGATCCTTATCATCAATATGTTGTGTTAAATCATGGTAGTAATAGTGGTGTTTTTGTGGGGCAACCTGTTATCGACGCACAAGGCATTGTGGGGCAAGTTGTTCAAGTTAATGCCTTAACAAGTCGAGTATTATTGCTGACGGATAGCACTCATGGATTACCTGTTCGTATTACTCGTAATGATGTTAGTTTGATTGCTAATGGCACTGGAATATTGGATGAGCTTGAATTAAGGCATGTATCAAAAAGCACAGATGTCCGTATTGGTGATTTATTAGTGACTTCAGGGCTTGGGCATCGTTTTCCAGAAGGTTACCCCGTTGCTCGGGTGATTAAAGTACAGCGAGATAGTGGCCAAAATTACGCACAGATCATCGCTCAACCCTTAGCGGCACTTGATCGGATTCGATATGTGTTGCTGATCTGGCCAGATTCTCAAATGCAAAATGAATTGATTGAGTCCAGCATCGCCAAGGAGTCACAATGAATTATCAAGCTGCTAATGGTCGTCCTGTTGCTTGGTTGACCTTTATTGTCGGATTAGTACTACAGGTGATGCCACTTCCAATGGAAATAAGCGCGTGGCGGCCAGATTGGTTGCTGCTTATCCTTATGTGTTGGACGCTGCATTTGCCTCATCGATACAGTATTTTTACCGCTTTTATATTGGGTGTGATACTGGACGTGTTACTTGGTTCCCATTTAGGTGTGAATGCGTTAGCACTTTCTATTTCAGTGTATTTTGTGCTCTTATATCAACAACGTTTGATTAACTTTCCTCAATGGCAACAAGCACTTGTTGTGTTGGCGATTATGATCCTTTATCACTTAATTGTTTTCTGGATTGAATTCATTCTAGGTGAAACCGAATTTAGCTTAGTCTTATTTTATCCGGCCTTTGCGAGCTTTATTTTTTGGCGCTGGGGCAACTGGATGATAAGGCGTATTGCTTTAAAATATAGAGTAACTTAATTGTGGAACTAGTATTGGCATCAACGTCTCCAAGACGTAAAGAACTGCTTGCATTGATTACCCAGTTAATGCCAGAAAAAACCTTTGACTGTGTTTCACCTGACATTGACGAGTCACAACTCGAATTTGAAATCGCAACGGATTATGTTAAACGTTTAGCGCTACAAAAAGCTAAAGTCGGTGCAGTATTGTTTGGTGATGAGAAGGCGATAGTGCTGGGGTCGGATACGATTGTTGTGGTGGATGATGATATTCTCGGCAAGCCAACAAGTTATCAAGATGCATTCGATATGCTGACACGATTATCAGGCCGTGAGCATCAAGTTATGACCGCCGTGGCGGTCGTGAGTCAAGATGGTTCAAATGTGCTAATGGTAGAAACTCAGGTTGAGTTCTGTGATTTAACGGCCAGTGATATTGAGTCGTATATAGAGTCTGGAGAGCCGATGGATAAAGCTGGTTCTTACGGTATTCAAGGTATAGCCGGTGCATTTATTAAAAATATTATTGGCAGTTATTCAGCGGTTGTTGGGTTGCCGATGATGGAAACAAGACAGTTATTGCTTAATGCACAAAGTATGAATTCGAAATAAAGTAGCCCTATCTAACGGATGAGCGAAACCGCGAAACGTCACGATGGGTAAATGCAAGGCAACAGTGATGAATCAGCGCGTAAATAATAAAGCTCAACGGAAAATGGGTTCAGAACTCCTAATTAATGTCACGCCGACAGAGGCTCGAGTGGCATTAGTTGAACATGGTGTATTGCAAGAGGTTCACGTCGAAAGACGTATGAAACGTGGACTGGTTGGTAATATTTACAAAGGCAAAATTAGCCGTGTATTACCGGGAATGCAAGCCGCATTTGTAGATATCGGCTTGGATAAAGCGGCATTCTTGCATGCATCAGACATTGTTCCTCATACTGAGTGTGTTGCCGATGGTGAAAAACGTAATTTTGTCGTGAGAGATATTAGTGAGCTGGTAAAGCAAGGCCAATTCATAGTTGTTCAAGTGGTTAAAGATCCGCTAGGCACGAAAGGAGCCCGTTTAACGACAGATATTACCCTGCCTTCTCGTTATTTAGTCTTTATGCCGGGTGCGGCTCATGTCGGTGTCTCACAACGCATTGATAGTGGTGAACGCGATAGACTGAAAACCATTGTTGAACCTTTTGTTGATGCCGATGGTGGCTTTATTATTCGCACCGCTGCAGAAGGCGTTGGCGAAGAAGAATTTATTCAAGATGCCGCGTTTTTGCGCCGAGTGTGGGGCAAAGTCAGTGAACGGCGAAAACGCTTAGGTGCGTGTTTGCTTTATCAAGATTTGCCACTGCAAGTGCGTATTGTTAGAGACTTTGTGGGGGCTAATTTAGATCGTATTCAAGTGGATTCAAAAACTACCTTTGACGAACTGGAACTGTTTGCTGAAGAATTTATGCCTGAAGTTGCAGATAAAATCGAACACTTCTCAGGGCCTTCTCCTATTTTCGATTTATACGATGTTGAAAACGAAATACAGCGGGCACTTGAACGCAAAGTTGAGCTTAAATCTGGTGGCTATTTGATCATCGATCAGACCGAAGCTATGACAACGGTAGATATTAATACGGGTGCTTTTGTCGGCCACCGTAATTTAGAAGAAACCATTTTCAATACTAATTTGGAAGCGACTCAAGCCATCGCGAGACAACTTAGGTTACGAAATTTAGGTGGCATCATCATTATCGATTTTATTGATATGCTTGACGAAGAACATCAACAACGAGTATTAGCGAGCCTTAGTTCTGCGTTAGGTCGCGATAAAGTTAAATCTAGCGTGAGTGGTTTCTCTGGCTTGGGTTTAGTTGAAATGACACGTAAACGCACTCGCGAAAGCATTGAGCATGTATTGTGTGAAGAATGCTCAATTTGTAACGGTTCAGGCAGCATGAAAACAGTTGAAACCGTTTCTTATGAAATATTTCGTGAAGTAATTCGCCTGCATCGAGCTTACGAGGCTGATGAGTTTGTTCTTTATTGCTCGCCTTCAGTGCATCACAGTCTCACTGGCGACGACAGTCATCTAGTGGCTGAACTGGCCGCTTATTCGAATAAACGAATTAAGGTTCAAGTTGAGCCCATGTATGCCCAGAACAAATTTGATGTGGTGATGATTTAGTGACGAAAATGACCCGATTTTCAATCATCAATCGCTGGTGCTGGAAAATTCTGGCAGGTTTTTTAGTGCTTTTTGCGCTGCTTGTCAGTTTGATACGGGGGCTGTTACCACAATTTGATAACGTTCGTCATGATTTAGTTAGTTTCATTAGTAATGAATATCAAATTGAAGTTTTTATAGGCAAAATCTCTGCAGAATGGCAGGCTTATGGGCCATCAATTACTGTAGATAACCTTATATTACCTCCGCAAGAGAAATTACCCGCAACGGTTATTTTGCAACAAGTGCAGTTTAAAGTAGATTTTTGGCAAAGCTTACTGACACTATCACCTAAAATTGAGAATGTTTTAGTGGATGGCGTTCATCTCGGTATCGATATCGATAAATTGCAATCGGCTCGCCAGCCCAGTAAAAAACAACAGGAAAAAAACAAGAGTACTGAAGCCGTTAAAGCGATAACGAACCATAATTTAGACTGGTTGTACTCCCTTATGCTCGAGCAATTTTCTCAATTCACTATGTTCAATGTGAATTTGCAAATGCTGAGTGCTGAGCAAAGTTATCGCCCTATTAGAATTAATAATTTTCATTGGTCAAATGATGGCAATAAACATTTAGGGCAAGGCGAAGTCTTGTTGGATCTTAGTCAAGAGAAACCTGAAAATTTATCACTTAGGTTTGATTTTACTGGCGATGGTTTCAAGCCTGAAACCGTCACTGGGCTTGCGTATCTTGATGCAACTTCACTCGATATTGGTGAGTGGACGGGGAAACAACCCAGCGTAACCAAAAGTGGAGTGGTCGATTCTTTACCCGCTAAAATAGAAGGGGTTGTGAACTTGCAAGCCTGGGCAGATTTTTCGAAACGGAATTGGAATTCGATATTCGTAAAATTTGAGCCAAGTTGGCTGAAATGGAATGCTGCTGATATTCAGAAATTTGAAATTAATAGTGCTGAACTATTATGGCAAAGCACTGAGCATGGTTGGCAATTAAACAGTAACCAACTCGATTTTGTCAGCAATGATAAGGCATGGCCTGAATTGTCTGTACAGGCAAACTATCGTAACGGTGTTGCGACGGCAAATATTAATCAGCTTAATCTTGAGTATTTTCAACCATTGCTTCCGTTGTTGCCGATGTTAGGCACTGATAAATTACCACAGTGGCAAGCATTAGCACCTAAAGGGCAAATTGGGCCAATTCAGTTTTCTTATAATCCAGCAGACGGCTCTACTTTGCATACCAATATTGAACAGCTTACTTGGGCATCCGTTGATAATAATATTGGTATTCAGCCGATAGCTCTAAACCTGCTTGTCACAGACAATAAGGTACAATTGCACTTGCCTGCTCAGGAATATGAATTAGATTTTGGTGAGGGCTTTATTGCACCAATTCACCTCGAAGGCAAAGAAGCGGTGGCTCAGTTTGATTTGAATTCAAAAACTTTATTATTGCCACAACTGGCGATGAAGAATAATGATATAGAGCTGGATGCTGCGTTGTGGCTTGATTTTGAAGGCTCGGCCGAAATGGCGCTTTCAGCGAATATGAAAATCAACAACGTGAGCCATGCTTTCCTCTACTTTCCTCACTCCGTAATGGATACATCATTAATTGATTATTTAACGGGAGCACTGCAAGCCGGTAAAATTCCTGATGCGAAAATTGTGTGGCAGGGGGAATTTGCCAATTACCCCTTCTCTGAACATGAAGGAATATTTCAAGCTGGTTTTAGCCTTACGGACAGTAACTTTCGTTTTCAGCCAGACTGGCCATCGATTACTGAACTTGATTTAGATGCCTTATTTGAGAATAAGCGCATGGATATTTGGGTGAACCGTGGTCAATTACAAAATGTCGCCGTTGATGGCGCTCATGCATTTATTCTGAACTTAGGCAACAATGCTGAACTTGGGGTACAAGCTGAAGTAACACCAACAGGTGAAGATGCAACAGAGTTACTACTCTCGTCGCCTTTGTCTGATTCAGTGGGCGAAGTATTGAATGTCGTTCAAGTGCAAGGACAAGTGGTTGGTGTTTTAGATATGAATTTTCCGCTTTATGAAGGCGGTGTTGAAAATGTACGCGGTCAAATTGAGCTAAACGATAATTCAGTGTTTATTGAACAACCGGGCATTGATTTAGGTAAGGTTAAGGGAAAAGTACGATTTCATAATGATGTTGTTGAAGGCGATGAGCTGACGGCAGTTTTATTTGAACAACCCTTTAATTTTTCATTTGATACAGGGCCAAAAGATTTTGGCTTGAAGGGGGAAGGCTCAGCACTTCACGCGAATTTTGGTGGTGAATGGGATTTGTCGAAACTGCCATCATCTCTCGATAATCCTTTAAGTGAATATTATTCTGGAAATTTTGATTGGAAAGGTCAGTTAAAAATTCTGTTTACAGAGCAAAACTTCACATTACAAGCTAATGCGAGTTCAGATCTTGTTGGCACAACATTGTTATTGCCTGCGCAGTTTGCAAAGCAAAGTGCTGATAAAGAGCAATTACAAGTGGAGCTAATGGGCGATAATGCAAAAACGACTTTAGGAATCAAGCTTGGTAAGAAAATGGAGTTTTGGGGGGAGTTAGGAACATATCATGCGGAAAAGCTTAAATCCTTCGACGTTATTTTAGGTCGTCAATTTAAAGCTGGAGATCAATTATCTGAGTCGGGAGGACAACTTAATGTTGAGCTTTCGCAATCGACATTAAATGACTGGCTACCTATCATTAATCGTTTTACTCAGGTGAATGAAGAAAATGGTCAACATCCTGATACCCCTGAATCTTCAACCGCTCAATCGGTAGGTTTTTTTCCGCCATTGCAATATATCAATGCAAAAATCGATGAACTGAATGTATTTGGGCAAGCGTTACGCCAGTTAAATTTGCAAGGGAAAGATAATAACGGTGTCTGGACAATGGATGCTGACTCTGACAATTTCACTGGCCAGTTGAAATTCTATCCAGATTGGGAACGACAGGGTTTGCAAATAACAGCCGAAAAGTTGTATCTGTTTTCTGAACTCGAAAACGATGAAGCAACACCTGAATTGGATAAAACAAGCGAAAGTGAAGTCAAGTTAGCAAAAATTGATGTGCAGAATAACCAAGCTATTTTAAATAGCTTGCCTGCTTTAAAAATCGATGCAAAGGATTTTACTTTTTTTGGAAAACCATTTGGACAATTATCTCTGACAGGGATGAAAAGCGAGCAAGGTTATCGCTTAGACAATGTTGAACTCTCAACTGAGCAGACAAGTATAAAAGGGACTGGCTTGTGGCGTTTTGCACAGCAAAATGGAACAGACGCCACTGAATTAGATTTTACCCTTACCGCAAGTAAATTCGATTATCTGGCGGAGCAGTTTGATAGCGATCCCGGAATGAAAGATGCGCCAGTGAATTTACAGGCGCAAATTAACTGGATTGGTGCCCCGTACGACTTTGCTTTGCAGCGCTTAAATGGTGATCTACATTTTGAGTTAGGTAAAGGCCATTTATCTGAAGTAAGTGATAAAGGAGCGAGAATATTTTCGCTATTTAGCTTAGATTCACTGCTGAGAAAGTTGTCTTTTGATTTCTCTGATGTGTTTGGGAAGGGTTTGTACTTTGATACCTTCGAAGGCGATCTACGAGTTGACGACGGCGTAGTAAAAACAACCAATACGATTATGGATGCCGTGGCTGGAACCATAAAAGTCAGAGGCTATACGGATTTAAGTCAAGAAAGCCTTAATTATGATATTCGCTTTTCTCCTAAACTGGCTTCCAGTGTTCCAGCCGTCGTATTGCTGAGTACCAGTGCGTGGACGCTCGGTGTCGGCGCTTTTGCACTAACAAAAGTATTAGAACCTGTTATTGAAATCATATCCGAAATTCGTTTTCGATTAACAGGCACATTATCAGATCCAAAAATCGAAGAATTAGAGCGTAAAAGTAAAGAGATTGAAATACCTGAAGCTGTTTTGAGAGAAGTGAACCCAGATGCTGTCATCCCAGCAAAAGAAGCCAATGCCGAAACAAAGCAGCCTGAGGAGCAAGAACCCACCAAACAGGATAGCACTCAGCCCACTGAAGAAGATAACAAACAAAAAATAATAAAACGGAAAAAGAACCATTCTGTCCAACCTTCGAAAGTGATTCCTCTTACGTTTAATGGAGCCAGCCATGCAGATAAGTTTATTGCAATGTCAAAGCAGTCGAGATGTTCAGCAAAATTTGCAGTTTATCCGCGAGCAGCTTGAGCAGCTTACACGCACCGATGAAGCACAATTGGTTGTATTGCCTGAATGTGTCCTGTTATTTGGCGGTCATGAAAGCCAACAACTAGCAGTGATTGGTGAGACAGAATCTCACTCTTTAAAGCATACAATGGCTCAACTCGCCGCTGAGTTTAAGGTTTATTTAGTGGCTGGCAGCATCCCAGTGCAAGCGGATGAAAACCGTGTATTTAGTCGGTGCTATTTGTTCGATCCTCAGGGTCAGTCATTGGGGCATTACGATAAACTACATTTGTTTGATGTCGATGTTGAAGATGGCACTGGGAACTACCGAGAAAGCGATACCTTTTGTCCAGGCCAGCATATTACTGTCATTGAGACACCAATAGGTAAAATTGGTTTAGCAATCTGTTATGATCTACGCTTCCCAGAGATGTTTCAAGCTATGCGCCAAGCAGGAGCCGAAATTATTGCGTTACCTTCAGCATTCACTAAAGTAACGGGAGAAGCGCATTGGCAAACACTCATACAAGCAAGAGCGATTGAAACTCAATGCTATGTATTAGCCGCGGCACAATGGGGGCAACACTCACAAGGTCGACGTGAAACTTGGGGACAAAGTATGATTGTTGACCCTTGGGGCGAAATTTTAGCACAAAAACACACAGGATTAGGTTGGGTTCAAGCTGAGCCTGACATGGCAAAACTAGCCAAAATTAGAACTCAAATGCCGATTGTGAAGCATAAGCGTTTTCAGTCGCTCATACTCAAATAAAAACAGTCTGCCGATGGCGGGCTTAACCGAGAGATTAAAAATTAATGTTAACCCAAGTAGGACAAAGTTTACTCGGCAACACGCTGAGTTTAGATGATTTACAGCATTATCTGAATATCATCCACCAACACAAGATTGATTTTGCCGATTTATACTTCCAAGGTAGTCGCCATGAATCATGGATGCTGGAAGACGGCATTGTCAAAGAAGGCAGTTTTCATATCGAACGTGGTGTCGGTGTGCGTGCGATCAGTGGTGAAAAAACAGGGTTTTCTTACGCCGATGAAATTACACCATCAGCGTTAGAATCAGCGGCATTGGCGGCTCGCAGTATTGCATCTTCAGGAAAAGGTGAAGTGGTTCAAATTGCCAAAGCATCGGATCATACGCCTTTATACCAAGCGCAAGATCCAATTGCTTCGATGGCAGAAACTAAAAAAATTGACTTGCTGAAACAAGCCGATGCTTATATTCGTTCTTTAGATACAAGAATTTCACAAGTGGTTGTCAGTTTATCTGGGGTTCATGAAGAAATTCTTGTCACGGCAACGGATGGGACGTTGTGTGCGGACACACGGCCACTTATTCGTTTTAATTGCAGCGTATTGATTGAAGATGACGGTAAGCGAGAACGAGGCTCCGCTGGCGGCGGTGGTCGTCATGACTACGAGCGATTATTCACCACGGACGATGAGGGGCTGCCTGTTTGTTTTCAATTTGCTCGTGAGGCTGTACGTCAAGCGCAAGTCAATATTAACGCCATTGATGCACCAGCGGGTGAAATGCCAGTTGTCCTTGGCAGTGGTTGGCCGGGTGTTTTGTTGCATGAGGCTGTAGGTCATGGGTTAGAAGGTGACTTCAACCGTAAAGTCAGCAGTGCGTTCAGTGGACGTGTTGGCGAGCAGGTTGCTTCGTCTTTAGTGACTGTTGTGGATGATGGCACGATTCATGATCGCCGCGGCTCATTGACCATTGATGATGAAGGCACGCCGACCCAAAAAACGACCTTGATTGAAAACGGGATCCTTAAAGGTTACATGCAGGATAAATTAAATGCCCGTTTGATGGGGGAAGCCTCTACAGGTAATGGTCGTCGTGAATCCTATGCTCACTTGCCTATGCCTCGTATGACCAACACTTATATGGAAGCGGGAGAGTCTGATCCTGCAGACATTATTGCTTCAGTTAAAAATGGTATTTATGCTCCTAATTTCGGTGGTGGCCAAGTTGATATCACTTCAGGTAAGTTTGTGTTTTCAGCTTCTGAAGCTTATTTAATTGAGAATGGCGAGGTCACTCAAGCCATTAAAGGTGCAACGCTAATTGGTAACGGCCCTGAATCAATGGGACAAATTAACATGGTGGGTAACGATTTAGCCTTAGATAAAGGCGTTGGTGTTTGCGGTAAAGATGGTCAAAGTGTGCCTGTAGGTGTAGGGCAGCCAACCCTAAAATTAGACCGCTTAACAGTAGGTGGTACGGCTTAAACCGCTCGACGTTAAACTGATACTTGCGGGCTGATCCCCGTGTTACCTGAAGATGCATGATTTCAGCAAGTATATGAATGCTCAGCACTCACCCAATGAGTGGAGTGCTCTACGCTCACAAGCTTGCTAAAATGACTGCTATCTGTGTTGTAATACCAATTACAGTAATTAAATTCCCAGCTCAGAGCTATGTGTGTGTTCAAAGTACAAGTGAAATTGATGAAGACATAGTTATTCTACGTTGAGACAGTTAGGTATAACTTTTGCTAATGGAATAACTACTTGCTGCAAGCTACGTCTTAATATCAGCCATTTTTTCTACGCTTGAGAACGCAGTCAACTGATGTTTCTAGGGAGCGCCACGAAGCGCTTTATTCTGTTGCGGGATTTGTCTCAACGTATACGCAGCCAAGCGATTACATGGCCATAAACCAGAGACAGCAACGTTATTATTTATAATAAGTCCATCAGGTTGAAACGTACCTGACGGGATAATTACCAGTTCATCCCGAAATCTGACGGGCATGCATAATGGGTAACCGCTATGACATGAAGCCCTGTGACAAAGGCCTTGAATAAAGGTTGAGATGCAATGTAGGCCGCAGCATCAAGCGAATTCAGTTAAGCGTCGTAAATCAAAAAATGAAGATGGGGAGTCTTTCCTAGTTGACGAACCCTGACACAAACAGAGAAGCAACTGGTAAATGCATCTGTTTGATCTTCCGGCGTAATATGAAGTGGCATGTATTGAAGGAAATAAAGTGAACGTGGGAGAGCCTGAGTGTTGGAAGGTAGTGACTTCCACTATCCGAATATAAGGTAAACCGAAATTTCAGATAGGGCGCTCAGGCAGTCGGATGAGCCCATAGTACCGTTAACCGTGAAGACAACATAACTTCACATCAGGGAAGGGGCTCAGTGTTACACCCGTTTTTTAACGTAACTTTTGAGGTGAAATTGCCATATGGCTAACACTCCAGTAAATATCAGAATATTACAGCGAAAACTTTACTTACGCTCAAAGCTTAACTCGGAGCTACGATTTTACAGCTTGTACGATAAACTCAGTCGCCTAGATATACTCGAAGAAGCCTATCGACGATGCAAAGCCAATAAAGGCGGAGCAGGAATTGATGGCATCACATTCAGTTGTCTAGAGCAGCAAAAGAAAGTCGTTGCGCTGTTAAAAGAAATTCAAACTCAATTACAACAGAAAAACTATCGACCTAGCCCAGTCAAACGAGTAGAAATACTCAAAGACAACGGCAAAACGCGGAAACTTGGGATCCCGATAATCAGTGACAGAATTGTGCAAATGGCGATGACAATAGTGATGCAACCCGTCTACGAACCTCATTTACATGAACACAGTTATGGTTATCGTCCATGTCGAAGCGCCCAGCAAGCGGTAAAAGTCATTGAAATGAGCCTAAAACAAGGCTATCAGCACGTACTTGATGCTGACTTGAGCGCCTATTTCGATACCATCCCGCACGCTAAGTTGATGGCAAAAGTAGAAAGGCGAATAAGCGACAGCAGCTTTCTGAGTTTGCTGAAAAGCTTTATCAAAGCGCCCATCAGCGTAGAGACGGTCAACAGAAAATGGCGAATAGAAGCAAGCCGATGTGGCACTCCGCAAGGCGGAGTTATCTCTCCACTACTGGCTAACATCTATCTCAACGATTTCTGTTTGAAAATACACGAAAAAACACCGTGTAAAATCGTTACCTATGCAGATGATTTTGTTGTACTTCATAAGCAAACCTACACACAAGAGCAACTGGACTGGATAGCACAGCAATTAAGTGATGAAGGTCTGAAGCTAAATCAAAGTAAAACCCACTGTGTGGATATGGGAAAGCTGATGAATGAGTTTGATTTCCTCGGTTTTAACTTTCAACGGATCACAGGCTTCATCAAAGGCACCAGTTACATTAAGATACAGGCGTCTAAGAAGAGCCAAACAAAGCTGAAAAATAAACTCAGAGACATAGTGAAGCATCGAACCTCAAATACACTTGGCGTACTGATAAATAAAGTTAATCAAGTTCTGAGGGGATGGAAACACTATTTTGGTGGGATAGGATATCCCAGAGGAGTATTTTTCAGAATAAATGGATTTGTAGTAAACCGATTCTATCGATGGCATCGTCGCTTAAGTCAACGTCGAAGCAAGTATCTATCACGAGGTGCTTACGAAAAATTACGCCAAGCTGGTCTTGAGTATTTACCCACGACAAGATGATAAGCAAAGTGAAGGGGCTGAGAGAAGTGTAACAACAGAGCCGTGTGAGGGAAAACCTCATGCACGGAATCGAAGAGGGGCTGCTGGATAAGCGATAGCGAAGCCAGTAGCCTACTCTACTTAAAACAAAAATGCATTTAACATTATAATATTGTCGTTGTTCTATGATGCGATCATACTAAAAAGTGTGCTTGCTAGTATCAAGTTAATGGCTAGACTCGCTCAATACTATTTTTCCTGAGTTGAATTTATCCTCGATAAACTCAAGTCCAAATTCATCTTTGAGAAAACTTATCATTCCATTTTTTAAAGTATTATTGCCATGGTATCCAGTTATTATCGATGTTATGTTGGTTTCATTGCTTTTTTTGTGGTAACAAAATAATAGTTTTGCGAAAGCTAATGGGACACCTTGAATATGTGTATCATTGCCTGAATGTTCTTCGAAGATTTTATCCATATGCAAATCGATACAATGATTCATTAAGCCAACATTTTTTCTATATACTCCTTGTGTTATCCCTTTATCAATCATGCTTGCGAAATTATCTTTTTCAAGCGGCGCAAGTTGAGCATGTATTTGTGAAGGAGTACTCATCTCACATTTGCTCATTAATTTTTCTAAATACCATATTTCAGTGTCAAATTCCTTAGCCTTAATACATACTTTAATAAAGGCATTGTAAATGGCAACATCAGGCTTGATGCCCCATTGCTGCATTAAGCTGGCTGTACCTGCATCGCCATCGTCCAACACCAATGATTTGGCTTCTGCATAACGCCCCGTTTCAGCGCAGGCCGTCAGCAAATTCAGGCAGGTGATTTGACAGGCCTTTAATGACAAATTAGGTGCCATCACGGGCTTATCACCACACACCAATTGCCAAGCGCTATCAAACTGGCCCGTTTTAGCGCATACCGTGATAAAAGCGTTGTAAATGGCAGCATTAGGCTTGATGCCCCAATGCTGCATTAAGCTGGCTGTAGCTGTATTGCCATCGCCAAACACCAATGATTTGGCTTCGGCATAACGCCCCGCTTCAGCGCAGGCCATCAGCAAGTTTATGCAGGTGATTGAATCTACCTTTAGTGGTAGATGAGGTGCCATCACGGGCTTATCACCACACACCAGTTGCCAAGCACTATCAAACTGGCCCGTTTTAGCGCATACCGTGATAAAGACACTGTAAATGGCAACATCAGGTTTGATGCCCCACTGCCGCATTAAGCTGGCTGTAGTTTTATCGCCATCGCCCAACACCAATGATTTGGCTTCGGCATAACGCCCCGCTTCAGCGCAGGCCGTCAGCAAGTTCAGGCAGGTGATTGAATCTACCTTTAGTGGTAGATGAGGTGCCATCACGGGTTTATCACCACACACCAGTTGCCAAGCGCTATCAAACTGACCAGTTTTAGCACATACCGTGATAAAGGCGCTGTAAATGGCAACATCAGACTTGATGCCCCATTGTTGCATTAAGCTGGCTGTATCGCCATAGCCCAACACCAATGATTTGGCTTCTGCATAACGCCCCGCTTCAGCGCAAGCCGCCAGCAAATTCATGCAGGTGATTGAATCTTCCTTTAGTGGTAGATGAGGTGCCATCACGGGCTTATCACCACACACCAGTTGCCAAGCACTATCAAATTGGCCGGTTTTAGCACATACCGTGATAAAGGCATTGTAAACGTCAACATGAGGCTTGATGTCCCATTGTTGCATTAAGCTGGCTGTAGCTGTATCGCTATCACCCAACACCAATAATTTGGCTTCTGCATAACGCCTAGCTTCAGCGCAGGCTGTCAGCAAATTCAGGCAGGTTACTTTATTGGCCTTTAATGACCAATGAGGTGCCATTACGGGCTTATCACCACACACTAGTTGCCAAGCACTATCAAACTGGCCAGTTTTAGCGCATACCGTGATAAATGCGCTGTAAATGGCAGCATTAGGCTCGATGCCCCAATGCTGCATTAAGCTGGCTGTGGCTATAGCTGTATTGCCATCGCCCAGCACCAATGATTTAGCTTCTGCATAACGCTCCATTTCAGCGCAGGCCGTCAGCAAGTTCATGCAAGTAATTTGATTGGCCTTTAATGACAAATTAGGTGACATCACGGGCTTATCACCACACACCAGTTGCCAAGCACTATCAAATTGGCCAGTTTTAGCGCATACCGTGATAAAAGCATTGTAAATGGCAACATCAGGCTTGATGTCCCATTGCTGCATTAAGCTGGCTGTATCTGTATCGCCCAACACCAATGATTTGGCTTCTGCATAATGCCTCGCTTCAGCGCAGGCTGTCAGCAAATTCATGCAGGTGATTTTATTGGCATTTAATGACAAATGAGGTGCCATCACGGGCTTATCACTACACACCAGTTGCCAAGCACTATCAAACTGGCCCGTTTTAGCGCATACCTTGATAAAGGAATTGTAAATGGAAACATCAGGTTTGATGGCCCATTGTTGCGTTAAGCTATCTGTAGCTGTATCGCCATAGCCCAACACCAATGATTTAGCTTCTGCATAACGCTCCATTTCAGCGCAGGCCGTCAGTAAATTCAGGCAGGTGATTTTATTGGCTTTTAATGGCAGATGAGGTGCCATCACAGGCTTGTTACCACACACCAGTCGCCAAGCACTATCAAACTGGCCAGTTTTAGCGCATACCGTGATAAAAGCATTGTAAATGGCAGTATTAGGCTCGATGCCCCATTGTTGCATTAAGCTAGCTGTAGCTGTATCGCCCAACACCAATGATTTGGCTTCTGCATAATGCTTCATTTCAGCGCAGGCCGTCAGCAAATTTATGCAGGTGATTGAATCTGCCTTTAGTGGTAGATGAGGTGCCATCACGGGCTTATTACCACACACCAGTTGCCAAGCACTATCAAAGTGGCCAGTTTTAGCGCATACGGTGATAAAGGCATTGTAAATGGCAACATTAGGCTTGATGCCCCATTGTAGCATTATGCTGGCTTCGGCTGAATTGCCTAGCACCAATACTTTGCCATCTGAAAAATTTAAATTTAACTTAATTAATTTCAGTAATAGTATGCAAGTTTTCGATTCATAGGACGATTTAAATCGTGTTAGGTCACTAAAAATACCGTCGAAATTAGATGAGTGGCTGTCAGAAAACTCGGCCGATTTGTGTAAAAGTTTATGGATTAACCTTATGTCCCATGATGTTTCCATGACCCGTTTGTCGTTTTTTAGGCTGTGAATGATTTCAATAAGCTGCGAAAGTTTAGTGCAACCACCAATTAATGTATTTAACTCAATACCCAGTTGATTTTTGGTTTTCTGTTTAAGTTTCCAAGAGTGAATAAGCTCATTTGTCTGAGTAAAAAAGGAATTAGGGGAGGAAGGTGATTGCTGTATTTGCTTGGGATGCTGAGTGCTCGATTTTGGAGTAATGGAGCGGTGCTCGGTTGCAAAACGTCGGTAAGCATTACTTGGCTTCTCACAATAATGAGCCTCTCGTGTGCGAGAGTTAGAACGAGTCGACGATGATTTATTGTTGAAAAAATCATACAGCTTTTGTCTATCGGTTTTGCTTAATAGTTGATAGCACTCTTGTAAGTATTCATCACCATCAAACTTTGAAACCTCAAAGTTCAGATATGATACGGCTTCGCTTGGGTATTCTTGGAGACTTTTGAGCATGAATCTATATATTGATTGTTGCTCAGCAGAAGTGCGCACTGTCGCCATCACATTACTCAATAAGTGAGTGAATTAACAAGCTAAGAAATAACGCACTGAAATGATAAATACAAAAATATTCAGCTTTAAGGCATTCTATAAATGTATAACAGAAAATTATCCACCGCACAGGGGAGCCGTCTGGTAGCTCATCGTTGTATCTTAGACTCAAAAAAACAATGAAATTGAGTGTAAATTGGTTTTTTCCAAACCCTTGCCATCTTGGTCGGCTGGAGCATTTCTGCCCCAAACCTTATTTAAAAATTAAAATATACTTACTATCAATTAAAAAAAATTAACTTGTGTAAAAAATTGAACCTTATTATTTTCAAATTTTCATATTAAATGAATTTGATATGAGCACAGAAAGTATAGCAAGTCAGGCTAATTGTAATTACCTAACAGATTTATTTTTTGAAGCTGTTGAAGAAACGGCTTTACCTGCTGCTATTGGTCTCGCAACAGCTGGACCAGTAGGTGCTGTATCAGCCTCATCATTTGCATTAGGTTTATTCTTCACAGAAAAAACAGCTGAATATTTCCTGCCAGATTTAAAAGGTAATAAATACTATCAAGTTGGAAAGCACTTATTTAGAGCAGGTTTTACTGCGGCTAACTCAGCAAACTTAATGAAATCTAAACATTTTTGCTTAACTAAAGATTGGGTTTTGAAATCTGGTAACTTTGCATTCGATGTCGGGAAATCTATTTGTGGATATATATTTGGTAGTACAGTGCATCGAGCAAGTGATTCTGTAATGAATCAATGTAATGTGAAGTCAGAAAAATTGAAATTGGTTGTAAGGACAGTATCAGGAGTCGTTTTAGGGTATCTAACGATAACAACGCAAGATTCCTTTTATGTACAAAAATATTACTGTTCGCCATCGGGATTTGTTGCTCCCATGTGTGAAAGTTGGAAAAGTAAATGTAACAGATAACAAAAAATTGTAACTTTAACCAGTTACAACATTCTGATTGTATAGCAAAATTTTAAAAATATTTAAATATGGTTTTATCTAGGGGCTGTTTATCTTTCAGGATTAAATTTTGTGCTATTTGAGCGTTTATCTGTTCAAAGCGTAAGCAGTGAAGCTTAGTCATCTAAGTAAACGGGTTACAACACAGAACAGTGAACGCTCAAAAGCATCTAAGACAGCGTAAATTGGTCATTTCTACTGCGTTATCGCTTGCTTATTTGGAATACCAAACCGCACAAGCTCTGTCTTGTATAAAACGACCAATTTATTGCTGCAAAAATAATCACGAAAGATAAACAGCCCCTTCTATGAGGACATCTTTGTCAAGCCCTTCAGTTTTTAATTTATTTCATTCAGTTTCTCTGGTTAAAAGTGTTGCTCAGGTTTTGTTGTGTCAGCTTAATGGCTAACCACCTTCTATCCGTTCTGACTTTAGTCAGTCACCTTAAATTGCATGCGCATTATCACGCCTAACCTGAATAATGATACTAACTCTTCTAGAAAAACGATTTAGCCTTGCTTATCAAGGGGCTGTACAGTTAGCATCGAACAACGCTTTACTACATTTTACTCTTTACTTGGTTATTTTGATTAAAGTGACATCGTTGCACCTGATGGCACTTCTCCATGCTCTAAATACTTCCACAGTTTGATAAGAAGTTTACGTGCCATAGCAACAATGCCGATGCGTCTCATTCGTTTACTGCCATGAGCGAAACGCTGTTCGAACCATAAACTCAATTCTGATTTAGGTTGATACCGTAACCAAAACCAACTGAGTTCAACCATAATCTTTCGTATTCGTCGATTACCTGACTTGCAAATGCCTTGCTCTCTTTGACTGTCACCACTATCGTAAGGCGTTGGTGTCATTCCTGCACAAGCTCCCACTTGTTTAGCGTTTTTAAATTCTCGCCAATGGAAAAACTCTGTTACTAATACCCAGCTCGATTGCCAGCCTACGCCTTTAAGCTGCATGAGCTGATTAATTTTTTGCGATGCGTCATCACAGTCATCAAGAACACGTTGTTTTTGTAATTTCTCAATTGCTTTAATTTGCTTGTCGACAATTTCATGCCTATCAAGTTCTCGCTCTATTTCCGTCACTAAATCTGTCGGTAAAGGCTTATTGAGAACCGCCGTCTTAAGTTGATTAACTTTCCCCTTTAGTTTAGAGATATTTTCCACGCTGATACCATGCAAACACAGAAGTGACTTAATTCGTGCGCTGTGACTGCCACGCTCTTTTAGGGATCTAGCATTTAAAAATCTACCGCAATTGGAGTGATTGTAAGATCCCATTTTGGTAATTCACTATTTCTGACTATTTTACTTTCCAGCTCTTCTTTTTCTTTGTTATTGAGCTTGACTCCTTTTGAGTAAATTTTATCAATTAAATTGACTACTGGGCTCATCGCTTTCCATGTCATTGTTTTTGTCCATTCTATTACTGTTTTGGCTGTACTCAGTAATGTGCCATTCCAATGCCTCTCTAACGATGACCAGACTCGTTCTATCGGGTTGTACTTACTGTGGTATGGCGGGTAGTAGACGTTTCGAATCTTGAGTTTCGATTGTTCACTAAACGCTACTAATCTAAACAGGTATTGAGTACGACAGCCACTATTTTCAGGACCATTATCTGAAAAAATAATGAGTTCTTCCACTTCTAGATTTTCACTTTTAACTGAATCCCACCACCATTCAAGTGCGTCACAAATGAAGTCACTTGTTTTATTTGAGTTGCCATAAAAAACATGAAGTTGATCATTGTCGAGGTTAAGAATTCCGAACGGGATCATTTTCTTTTTTATTTCCATATCATGATCCAACGCTTGAACAGCATCAGCACTACGAGATTTACCGTAACGGGAATACTCACCAACATTAACTGTCGCTTTACAGTCGATACTAATACGGATGACTTTTTTATTACCGGTTGTTTCTTTATTGATTTTGTTTACGTTTTCAAAGATAGCGTCTGTTTGAGGAATTTTTTTTGGGGTTTAGTTTTTTGGACTCGTCGAAGTCTGTATCCCAGTCGATTTAATATGTCGTTAATGGTTCTTTCTTTAGGTAATTCTTCAGGTAGCCAGCCTTTTTCTTCAATTAACTTTTTTCTGACGCCTTTCGCTGTAATTCGGGTATACACAAACGTATTTTTAAACTTCGGGTCGGCTTGCGATTCAGGATCTACTAACGCTCTAATATCTATTTCTAATTGAGGCTGACTCACTTCACTTCGAGGTTTTCCGTCATAGTGTCCGAAACACTCGAAGCCCGTTTCTTGTTCATGAAGCCCAAGCGCAACAGCCTTTCGACACCAGCCAAATTCTGTTTCAGTTAAGCGTGGACTCCCACAGCAGAAGGTTTTGGATACTTCGGCCATAAAAACTCTTTTCTCCATCCCATGAAGTTTACTGGATGCAAGTTTAATTATCCTTTTGGACTCACTAGAAAGGTAAATTGAAGTAGACATTTGGCTGCAACCGTAAATTACTCTGTTTGGATTATACGTCGGTATAACCTAAGTCGCAGCATCCCTTACTAATCGTTCTCGCTCTCGGTTAATTCGACGCTTATCTTCAGCTTCTACATTTGGAACATTGATGATATTTAAAGCTTCTTGCTCTCCAGAGTGATAACGCATCAGTAAGCGGAGCAAAGCAATCACATCAACTCTATCGGTTTTGACTTTCTTCTGTTTTCGGCTGACTTCAATACTGGCTGAGTCAATCACATGATTTTCGATGCCGTCTTTAATTAACGCTCTGTGTATCCAGAATCCGTCTCTACCTGCTTCGTAACAGCTAATGACTTTGCAGTTTTCAACGCAGAATAGCTTTTCTTTTGCTAAGGCTATTTCATGATGTAGGGCTTTCCAGTCTCGGGAATCAATCGTTTTGACTCTCTTTTTTTCACCATTTGAAAAGCCAAGCTTCCAAGTTTTACTGCTAAGTTCAAAAGCAATGTACAAATTAACAAATTTTTCGTTATCTTTTACTTGAAGGACGGTGCTCATAATATTCCCCTTGTGTTGTGGTAACTAAAGGGTAGTTGAGTTACTGTCCTTCATAGTT
This sequence comes from Parashewanella spongiae, assembly GCF_004358345.1. NCBI lineage: Bacteria > Pseudomonadati > Pseudomonadota > Gammaproteobacteria > Alteromonadales > Shewanellaceae > Parashewanella > Parashewanella spongiae. Next base: position 814,256 of record NZ_CP037952.1, read on the forward strand.
TCTAATAACGTGTATCGTTCGGTACGATTCTTTATTACTTCATTTTTCTTGTGAGGGATATAGCGATTTAGAAAGTACCAATCTTTGTCATACCAGCTAAGGCAGGTATCCAGTGACTTTTATAGAAAAAGCAAAGGCACTAGACTACCGACAGTTTTGTATGTCGGTAACCATTACTTGTTGTTATTCATAGTCTTGCTATCAGTAATTTTTTCTGCGTATATGAACACACCCAACCGATTTGTCTAGGGAGCGCCACGAAGCGCTTTATTCTGTTGCGGGATTTGTCTCAACGTATACGCAGCCAAGCGATTACATGGCCATAAACCAGAGACAGCAACGTTATTATTTATAATAAGTCCATCAGGTTGAAACGTACCTGACGGGATAATTACCAGTTCATCCCGAAATCTGACGGGCATGCATAATGGGTAACCGCTATGACATGAAGCCCTGTGACAAAGGCCTTGAATAAAGGTTGAGATGCAATGTAGGCCGCAGCATCAAGCGAATTCAGTTAAGCGTCGTAAATCAAAAAATGAAGATGGGGAGTCTTTCCTAGTTGACGAACCCTGACACAAACAGAGAAGCAACTGGTAAATGCATCTGTTTGATCTTCCGGCGTAATATGAAGTGGCATGTATTGAAGGAAATAAAGTGAACGTGGGAGAGCCTGAGTGTTGGAAGGTAGTGACTTGCACTATCCGAATATAAGGTAAACCGAAATTTCAGATAGGGCGCTCAGGCAGTCGGATGAGCCCATAGTACCGTTAACCGTGAAGACAACATAACTTTACATCAGGGAAGGGGCTCAGTGTTACACCCGTTTTTTAACGTAACTTTTGAGGTGAAATTGCCATATGGCTAACACTCCAGTAAATATCAGAATATTACAGCGAAAACTTTACTTACGCTCAAAGCTTAACTCGGAGCTACGATTTTACAGCTTGTACGATAAACTCAGTCGCCTAGATATACTCGAAGAAGCCTATCGACGATGCAAAGCCAATAAAGGCGGAGCAGGAATTGATGGCATCACATTCAGTTATCTAGAGCAGCAAAAGAAAGTCGTTGCGCTGTTAAAAGAAATTCAAACTCAATTACAACAGAAAAACTATCGACCTAGCCCAGTCAAACGAGTAGAAATACTCAAAGACAACGGCAAAACGCGGAAACTTGGGATCCCGATAATCAGTGACAGAATTGTGCAAATGGCGATGACAATAGTGATGCAACCCGTCTACGAACCTCATTTACATGAACACAGTTATGGCTACCGTCCATGTCGAAGCGCCCAGCAAGCGGTAAAAGTCATTGAAATGAGCCTAAAACAAGGCTATCAGCACGTACTTGATGCTGACTTGAGCGCCTATTTCGATACCATACCGCACGCTAAGTTGATGGCAAAAGTAGAAAGGCGAATAAGCGACAGCAGCTTTCTGAGTTTGCTGAAAAGCTTTATCAAAGCGCCCATCAGCATAGAGACGGTCAACGGGAAATGGCGAATAGAAGCAAGCCGATGTGGCACTCCGCAAGGCGGAGTTATCTCTCCACTACTGGCTAACATCTATCTCAACGATTTCTGTTTGAAAATACACGAAAAAACACCGTGTAAAATCGTTACCTATGCAGATGATTTTGTTGTACTTCATAAGCAAACCTACACACAAGAGCAACTGGACTGGATAACACAGCAATTAAGTGATGAAGGTCTGAAGCTAAATCAAAGTAAAACCCACTGTGTGGATATGGGAAAGCTGATGAATGAGTTTGATTTCCTCGGTTTTAACTTTCAACGGATCACAGGCCTCATCAAAGGCACCAGTTACATCAAGATAGAGGCGTCTAAGAAGAGCCAAACAAAGCTGAAAAATAAAATCAGAGACATAGTGAAACACCGAACCTCAAATACACTTGGCGTACTGATAAATAAGGTTAATCAAGTTCTGAGGGGATGGAAACACTATTTTGGTGGGATAGGTTATCCCAGAGGTGTATTTTTCAGAATAAATGGATTTGTAGTAAACCGGTTCTATCGCTGGCATCGTCGCTTAAGTCAACGTCGAAGCAAGTATCTATCACGAGGTGCTTACGAAAAATTACGCCAAGCTGGTCTTGAGTATTTACCCACGACAAGATGATAAGCAAAGTGAAGGGGCTGAGAGAAGTGTAACAACAGAGCCGTGTGAGGGAAAACCTCATGCACGGAATCGAAGAGGGGCTGCTGGATAAGCGATAGCGAAGCCAGTAGCCTACTCTACTTAAAGCGCTTCACATTGTAAATACTTAAATAATTCTTTAGCTGCTTTTGACTCTTTTCCAGAAGCTATTTCTTTGTTTGATTTTCTCACCAGTTGACGCAGTTTTTGTCTATCAAGATTTGAATGCTGTTCAACTAAATGTTGAATGGCTTGATCACCTTCACTCAAGAGTTGTTGCTGCATCTTTTCAACTCGTTGCTCTTGAACGGACTGATTGTTGGTACGTGTGCGAAGACGAGTTAAAGAGCGCTTTAGTTCATCAATATCAATTTGGCGCATAATTTTGCCAAGTAATTGCAATTGACGGCGGTAAGCTTCTGTTTTTTGTTTGATGCTCATTAAGGCAATGAGGCAATCATAAAGGCGTTCTTCTAAATCCAGTTGAAGCAGCTCTTTCTTGCTGTATTTTAGCAAGGTTAAGCCAAACTCCTGTAACTCGTCGCTTTCACGTTTATCTTCAGTACGACTGATATAATCGTTGTGATTATCATAAGGCTGTTTATTCAGTTCTGCTTCGTCAATAATTTTCATAAGTCATAATTGATTTTTACATATTGCTAATATGATACCACTTTCAACTTAAATAAATCGGTTGAACGCACAATTTAACTTTAATCTATTGAAGTTAAATACAAAGTTAAACAGCCCTAATTCACCCATCAGGTGAGTGCTTATACCAATTACAGTAATTAAATTCCCAGCTCAGAGTTATGTATGTGTTCAAAGTACAAGTGAAATTGATGAAGACATAGTCATTACCGACATACAAAACTGTCGTTATTACATTGCTACGTTGAGGCAGTTTTGCGTAGTAATTTGGACACATACAAGCTCCCGAAGGGAAAGGCTAAAGGATTCCATTACTAGGTTACAAGTTTTTTGAATTATCCCGACTAAAGCACTAAGTGCGTTGAACGCCAGTTTTGTATGGCGGCCGTTAGGGTATATAGTACTTCAAACTTGCGCCTTGTACTGAAATCCTTTAGCTCTTGCTGAGTGGGAAGTTAATTACTGTAATTGGTATTAACATTCATATACTTGACAAAATTACCGCTAGCTGCGTTATAAATTTTGCAAGTAGAAACGAAGTAACGACAGTTTTGTATGTCGGTAACCACTACTTGCTGCTATTCATGCCTTGCTATCAGTAATTTTTTCTGCGTATATGAACGCTCCCAACCAATTTATTTAGGTTCAAGGGAATTATTTTTGGATGTTACTGTGAATTGCTGCTCCAAATATTGCAGGGGTTTGGTATGCTAAAGCAATAGACATGAACTAAAGAGTAAATTAGTGGCCTCTCATCAAATTGATAGTGAACTGAATAGTTTAAAAGGTGCAGTGGAAACTGCCTTGGATTTTGCCAAGAGTTTGGGTACAGATGCCGCCGAAATGGCCGTCAGTAAGCAGCAGGGGTTGTCGGTGTCAACTCGGCAAAAACAAGTGGAAACTGTTGAATTTAATAAAGATGGTGCACTGGGCATTACCGTATATCGAGACGGTTGTAAAGGCAGTTCGTCAACATCAGACCTCAGTGTTGAAGCGATAAAACAAGCCGTTAAAGCCGCTGACGATATTGCTCGTTTTACCAGTGAAGACCCTTGTAACGGGCTTGCTGATGCTGAGTTGATGGCAAAGGTGAATACTGATTTGCAGTTATATTATCCAGCAGATGTTGATGCTGAGCAGTTAACTGAACTTGCCATTCGTGCAGAAACTAGCGTGTTAGATTTCGACAATAAAATTAAAGCTTCTGACGGTGCAAGCGCTAATGCCCATACAGGATTAAAAGTATATGGTAATAGCCACGGATTTCTCGAAGGCTATTGCAGTTCTCGCTTTAGTTTGAGTTGTGTTGCGATTGGAGAAGACTCTCAGGGTGGGATGCAACGTGATTACGAATATACAGTTGCACGTAAATATCATGAGTTAGAAGCGGCAGAGCTGATTGGCTCTAAAGCTGCGAAAAAAACCGTGGCTCGTTTGGATGCAAGAAAGATTGCAACGGGTAAAATGCCAGTCTTGTTAAGTCCTGAAATTGCGACAGGCTTGATTGGTCACTTCGTTGGGGCTATCAGCGGGAGCAGTTTATATCGTAAATCTACTTTTTTGCTTGATGCACTTAATACTCAAGTATTTCCTGAATGGTTTAATATTGAGGAGCAGCCCCATCTCATTGGTGGATTAGCGAGCGCCAATTTTGATTCTGAAGGGGTGGCGACTCAAGATAGAATGATTGTTGATAACGGCTTGTTGATGTCGTATTTATTGACCAGTTACTCAGCCAGAAAGTTATCGATGCAAAATACAGGACATGCTGGTGGCATCTATAACTGGACTTTAGGTCATACTGGGCAAACTTTTGACGAGTTAGTCAAACAAATGGGTACAGGTCTTATTGTTACTGAAGTGATGGGGCAAGGTGTGAATACGGTTACAGGTGATTATTCTCGTGGAGCCGCTGGTTTTTATGTGGAAAATGGTCAAATTATCCACCCTGTTGAAGAAATCACCATGGCTGGAAACTTAAAGCAAATGTACTCAGGTATTCAAGCGGTTGCTAAAGATCGCGATTTACGTTCATCAATCAGAACTGGCGGAATTTTACTGGACTCCATGCAAATTGCAGGGAGTTAATGTAAAAACTTAGTTTAAAATCAGGAGCCATTTAATTGTGATTAAATGGCTTTTCTAGTAGGAGTTCTCTTAGAACCTTTGTGCGTAAAGGTAAACCAAACTTAAATTATCGTTCATTTTCATTGATAGCGAACATGTCCTAGCCTAACTTAATAGTTTATTAAGTCATCATGAAGGCTGATTATGAGTATTTCTCCACTTAATAAGGCCAGCTCAAGCGATTTTGTCGGCTATCAGCATCACAAGGTTTTGCAAGCTGAAATTCTGCTTGAAAAAGAAGAGTACCATCCGCTTGATTTCGCCGACTCAGGCCTGACAATTCAAGCATTCAAAAAATCAGCGGAATATAAAAAATTTGTTGAAAGATACAAGCACTTAATTAGTTATATTCAATCAAAGATTCAACACCAGCTACCCAATTGTAACCGTGCCGAAAAAAGTGTTTTCTGTGGCATGTTGGATAATTTTTTAGCTAAAGCATTCGATGATAGTAAATCAGGATTCAAAGTATTTTCAGAAGGTGATCTTGAACAACACATTTATACGAGTGTGCATAAAAACCTACATGAATTTACGGCTCAGCTTGATGAAGCTGGAGATAGCCTTTCGCCAGAAGATATTATGAGGGCTGTAATTTTATTACTTCCTGAAAAAGAATACGGTAGTGCATGGATTAATTATTGCACCCAATTGGCACTCCATACATTGATTGTTTCGCAAAATAACGCTCGGGACTTGCCAAACTTACCCGTTAAGGCAGAGCCTAAGACCCCTATTTTTATTGCCACCATGCATGACAAATTTGATGTCGTTCGAGAATTACTCAGAAGTCGAAACACGACCCTTAGAAATGATGAAACTGATGAATCTGGAAAAAATTTACTATTGATGCTCGCTTCTAAAGGACACTCTGGGTTGACTGAGCAGCTAATGGCAAGAAAATCGCCAGTTTTTAGACCAACAGATACAGATAATAAAGGCAATAATGCGTTACATGACGCTATTTCAAGTGGCTCTATCAGTACAGTAAGAGCTGTAATGCCTTACATGGGAGACAATTTACTTAAGGCGAATGATGCAGGGGAAACGCCGCTGCATTTTTCTGTTCGTTCGAACAATAATAAAATGTTAGCAATATTACTTTCAGTAGCTGATCCCCTTGATGTTAATCAGCAAGATGATGCGGGTAACACGGCGGCGCATCTAGCTATCCAATTAGGTAACCCTGCTGCCGTCAGAATGTTGGTTGTGTCTGGTGCGAGTACAAAGCCAGTTAACCATGCAGGCCACTCGATGATGTCATTGATATTGAATCTAAGAGGATCGACACCTCAAGGTTAAACTAAGGCTTAACATCGCCAATTTTTTCAGAAATGTCTGTTATAGATGAGTTTAGCATTTTTTCGAAAAATGCTTCTTTAATATCATCACAACCGCGGTTGTGATGAAAAGCGGCTTTCCATTGTGGGTGTTCGTCCATAATTGTTTTAAACGTTTCTTTATTGGCCCAGTCTTTAAACCCATAGTCTAAAGTCTGAGCGAACTCGAATGCTTTATCATAATCAAAGTCAGGAACAGGTTCATCACTAATTGGCTTATGCTTATGCAGGTATACTGCAATGCTTTGTTTGATGTGCTCGCATTTAGTTGTATCAACAGTGCTGAGTAAAGGTTTCCAGCTTGGGTTTTCGTCGACCGCAGACTTAAATTCTTCTAAAGAATATTCTTTTAACTCCACAGCTAGGTGTTCACACAAAAAACGGTGCGCAGCTTGGTAGTTAAATTCTGGCTGTGGGGAAACTAATTGTTTTTTTGGTTGGGCTGAAGCAACGCTAGAATATGACATTACTGCTTCTTTAAGCCCTATAGAGTGTTTTTGGGAACTTTCTAAAGAATTACTGGAAAGAGGTATATAGCTTGGATAAAGAGCTTGTGTTGTACTTGGTTCTGTTTCTGACTTCTCTAGTACACCTTGAGAGCCGTTGTAATTGCTGTTACTTGCTGTTCGGTGAGTCTTGGTTGTTTGTGGTTTAGGAGCTTTATAACTATTTAACTGTGAGAAGAATTTACCGAATATTAGAGTTGTTTCGGTTTTAGTGTCACGTTTACGGGCCGTATCTAGATAGTTTCGTCCGTGTTTTTTCATTGAAATCGTGTATTGTTGATACTTGCTTTCATCAGTAAAAGTTACTCTTAATGTGCATTTAGCTTTTGATTGCTCATCAAGGGGTAATGTTTTTATTGCAGCTAGTTCGGCTTTATTTTTAAACTCTAGGGTTTGCATCGCTCTGTCATAAGTTGCGTTTACTGTTACATTGGTATTACTAGCCGATGTAGCCATAGAGCCTCTCTTTCGTGATGCATAATGAGTGAAACTAGAGTTTTCACTAAATGTTTGAAGTTGTTACGACATGTTTTTACAAGAAAAACTTAGATAAGTCATATTAATTATTGTTTAGAATCAGTGATATTAAACCGTTGAGCTATGGTTGGTATAATCCTGATGGAAGCTGTTATGGAAGGTATTGTAAAAAAGAAAAGAAACAACAAATGCTTAATTTGTTGTTTCTTAATATTACCTATTTCAGTAATTAACCTCTCACTCAGCAAGAGCTAACTTTCTATAATTAATAGTATAAGTTTAATTAGGCACTCTCACCCAGCCTTCCATCAATATTCGTGCTGTGCGGCTCATAATGGCTTTATCTACGCTCCATTGTGAATCTATTTTTGTTGCTGCGGCTCCGACTTTTAATGTGCCAGAAGGGTGGCCAAAACGAACACTTTGTTTTTCACCGCCACCAGCGGCTAAATTAACTAAAGTACCGGGAATGGCGGCTGCGGTGCCAATCGCCACAGCAGCTGTACCCATCATGGCATGGTGTAATTTACCCATTGACATAGCGCGGACTAATAAATCAACGTCAGTTTCAATTATGGTTTTACCGCTAGAAGCTTGGTAAGTCTTAGGTTGAGAAACAAAAGCAATTTTAGGGGTATGCTGTCGCTGCTTGGCTTCTGAAATATCTCTGATTAATCCCATTTTTACCGCCCCATAAGCGCGGATGGTTTCGAATCGAGCTAAGACTTGTTCATCATTATTGATATCATCCTGTAACTCGGTGCCGTGATAGCCGATGTCTTCAGCATTAACAAAAATGGTGGGGATACCTGAGTTGATCATGGTAGCTTTAAAGGTGCCAACATCAGGAACAATGAGATCATCGACTAAGTTTCCCGTTGGGAATAAGCTTGCAGACTTATCCGCTGGATCGATAAATTCAAGTTCAATTTCTGCGGCGGGAAAGGTCACACCGTCTAGTTCGAAATTACCTGTTTCTTGCACTTCGCCTTTAGTCATGGGGATTTTAGCTATGATGGTTTTACCGATATTTTGTTGCCAGATTTTAACCGTGGCGATGCCATTTTGTGGTAATTTTTTGGCATCAATAAAACCACTGTGAATGGCAAAAGCCCCAACTGCTGATGATAAGTTACCGCAATTTCCGCTCCAATCGACAAACGCTTTATCGATAGCGACTTGACCAAAAAGGTAATTGACGTCATGCTCACCATCATCCGCTTTGGCTACTATTACTGTCTTACTGGTACTGGAAGTCGCACCGCCCATGCCATCCGTTTGTTTTGCGTATGGATCTGGGCTACCAATTACGCGCATAAGCAGATTATCTCTGACTCCTCCAGCGGTTTGTGCTTCGGTTGGCAGATCTTGCAAACGAAAAAACACCCCTTTACTGGTTCCGCCGCGCATATAAGTAGCGGCTACTTTAATTTGTGGTGCAAAACTCATGTGAGCATCCTTTAAAAAGCCGAGGCAAAGCCCCGAGTGTCTATTATACCAATTACTGTAATTGGTATTACTTCTCAAAATTGTCTTGACGTAGCAATGTAATAACGACAGTTTTGTCTTTCGGTAACAACTATGTCTTCATCAATTTCACTTGCACTTTGAGCACATACATGGCTGTGAGTTGAGTATTTAATAACTGTAATTGGTATTACTTAACCATACGACTCTAAAAAGTCCTGAGCGAAACGCTGCAGAACACCACCAGCGCTGTATACATGTACTTCTTCAGCGGTATCTAAGCGGCAGGTCATTGGTACGTCGATTTGTTCACCATTTGCGCGGTTTATGCGTAATGTTAGGGTGGCAAGCGGTGCTGGAGTACCTAATACATCGTAGGTTTCGGTGCCATCTAGCCCAAGGGTTTTACGGTTAGTACCGGCTTTAAACTCAAGAGGAAGCACACCCATTCCGACCAAATTAGTACGATGAATACGCTCAAACCCTTCAGCTGCTATAGCTTCAACACCAGCCAAACGAACACCTTTAGCAGCCCAATCACGTGATGAACCTTGGCCATAATCGGCACCAGCCACAATAATCAGTGGTTGTTTGCGATCCATATAGGTTTCGATGGCTTCCCACATACGCACTTGTTGGCCTTCAGGCTCAATACGGGCTAATGAGCCTTGAATAACTTTGCCATTATTATCCAGACACATTTCATTCAACAATTTAGGATTCGCAAATGTCGCTCGTTGAGCAGTGAGGTGATCCCCACGGTGAGTGGCGTAGGAGTTGAAGTCTTCTTCTGGCAACCCCATTTTTGCAAGGTATTCGCCAGCGGCACTGGTGGCCAAGATAGCGTTAGAAGGTGATAGGTGATCGGTAGTGATATTGTCGCCTAATACGGCTAATGGTCGCATGCCTTTCATGGTGCGCTCGCCCGCCAAGGCGCCTTCCCAATAGGGAGGTCGGCGAATGTAAGTGGTCGTTGGACGCCAGTCGTACAAAGGGCTTGGAGCTTGCTCGGCATCACCTAAGTTAAACATTTGAATGTACACTTGCTTGAACTGCTCAGGCTTAACAAAGTCACGCACTATCGCATCGATTTCTGCATCTGTTGGCCAAACGTCTTTAAGAGTGATTGGATTGCCGTTTTGATCATGACCTAAGGTGTCTTTTTCGATATCAAAACGCATGGTGCCAGCAATCGCATAGGCAACAACAAGCGGCGGCGACGCTAAAAAGGCTTGTTTAGCATAAGGGTGAATACGGCCATCGAAGTTACGATTGCCAGATAGTACAGCGGTTGAGTAGAGATCTCGGTCAATAATTTCTTGCTGAATTTTTGGATCTAAAGCACCGCTCATGCCATTACATGTGGTGCAGGCATAACCGACAATACCAAATCCAAGTTTTTCTAGTTCAGGCAAGAGATCCGAGGCTTCAAGGTATAAACGCGCCACTTTTGAGCCTGGTGCAAATGATGTTTTCACCCAAGGCTGGCGGACTAATCCGAGTTCATTGGCTTTCTTTGCTACCAATCCTGCAGCAACAACATTTCGGGGATTACTGGTATTGGTACAAGAAGTAATGGCTGCGATGATCACCGCGCCATCTGGCATTACGCCTTGCTCTTTTTTCCATTCTGTTGCAATGCCGCGTTTGGCAAGATCAGTTGTTGGTAAGCGGCGATGTGGGTTGGAAGGCCCTGCCATGTTACGGCATACGCTGGATAAATCGAACTCTAATACTCGCTCGTACTGGGCTTCGCTCATGTCATCGGCCCATAAACCAGTGGTCTTGGCAAAGTTCTCAACTAAAGCTACTTGCTCTGGTTCGCGACCAGTGAGCTTTAAGTAGTCGATGGTTTGCTCATCGATGTAGAACATACCCGCGGATGCACCAAATTCTGGAGTCATGTTTGAAATCGTGGCTCTATCACCTATGGTAAGCGCGGGCACACCATCACCGAAAAATTCTAAATAGGTAGATACAACTCGTTGTTCACGTAAAAACTCAGTCAGTGCGAGCACGATATCGGTTGCGGTAATGCCTTCTTGGCGTTGGCCTGTGAGCTTAACACCAACAATATCAGGTAGGCGCATCATAGAAGGGCGACCTAACATGACGGTTTCAGCTTCGAGGCCACCAACCCCCAATGCAATCACGCCAAGGGCATCAATATGCGGAGTATGGCTGTCGGTACCGACACAGGTATCAGGGAATGCAATCCCGTCACGTGATTGTACTACTGGTGACATTTTCTCTAAGTTGATCTGATGCATTATTCCGTTACCCGCTGGGATAACATCAACATTTTTAAATGAGGTTTTGCACCATTCGATGAAATGGAAACGGTCTTCATTACGGCGATCTTCAATGGCGCGGTTTTTGTCGAATGCTTCAGGATCAAATCCAGCCGCTTCGACGGCCAGTGAATGATCTACGATCAGTTGTGTGGGTACGACAGGGTTAACTAAAGATGGGTCGCCACCTTTTTCGGCAATGGCGTCACGTAGTCCTGCTAAATCAACAAGGGCGGTTTGCCCCAAAATATCATGGCACACCACACGAGCTGGATACCATGGAAAGTCTAAGTCGCGTTTGCGTTCAATTAACTGTTTGAGTGAATCGGTTAATGTCTCTGGAGAGCAACGACGTACGAGCTGTTCGGCAAGAATTTTTGAAGTGTAAGGAAGGTGTTTATAAGCATCTTCTGAAATTGAGTTAATTGCGGCCTCAGTATCAAAGTAGTCAAGCTGAGTATCTGCAAGCGGTTTACGGAATTTAGTATTCATGAGTCTTTCCACACACTGTGCTCGGTCTATTGCCGAGTTAGAAACAAAAAGCCTTGCTGATATAAAGTAAGCAAGGCTTGATTAGTACAAAGCATCGGTGATTAACGTTCAGCGATTGGCTTTACGCGGCGTGGTTCTTCCCCAACGTAATCGGCGCTTGGACGAATAATGCGGTTGTTTGAGCGTTGTTCCATCACGTGTGCGGCCCAACCTGTTAAGCGTGAACAGACGAAGATAGGCGTAAATAATTCAGTAGGAATACCCATGTAGTGATAAGCCGAAGCATGGAAGAAGTCAGCATTACAAAACAGTTTCTTTTGCTCCCACATAATTGATTCACAAGCGACGGATACGCGGTATAAACGGTCGTCACCGAAGTCGGCGGCAAGTTGTTCAGACCATGATTTGATGATGGCATTACGTGGATCTGACTCACGATAAATCGCATGTCCAAAGCCCATGATTTTATCTTTACGAGCCAGCATTCCAGCGAGAGTGTCACGGGCATCTTGCTCATCTTTTAGATTTTCAATCAATGCCATTGCGGCTTCGTTTGCACCACCGTGCAGCGGGCCACGTAAAGAACCAATAGCGCCAGTTACACAAGAATGCATATCTGACAAGGTTGACGCGCATACACGACCTGTAAAGGTTGAGGCATTGAATTCATGCTCAGCGTAAAGGATCAATGAAGAGTCCATGACTTTTGCATGTAAATCGCTTGGTTTTTTACTATGTAACAAGTGTAAGAAATGGGCGCCAATATGTTCGTCGTCAGTTTCAGTCTCAATGCGAACGCCATCGTGGCTGAAACGATACCAATAACAAATAATTGAAGGGAAAGCGGCCAGTAAGCGATCTGCGGCTTCATTTTGCTCGTTAAAACTGTGCTCAGGTTCTAAATTGCCTAACATAGAGCAGCCCGTTCGCATCACATCCATAGGATGTGTATCTGCAGGAATACGCTCTAGCACTTCTTTTAATGCGGTTGGCAGTCCGCGCAAGCTTTTTAATTTTATGACGTATTCATTGAGTTGCTGCTGGTTTGGTAATTCGCCTTTTAATATTAAGTAGGCGACTTCTTCAAAACAGACATTATCAGCGAGATCTTTTAAATCATAACCTCGATAGGTTAACCCTGAGCCTGATTTTCCTACTGTACTTAGTGCGGTTTCGCCAGCGCTTTGGCCTCGTAGGCCTGCGCCGCTCAGCTTTTTATCTGTCATGTCTAAATTCTTCCATTGTTGTAAGGTAATGGTTGTTGTTATCGTTTCAAACTGCGTATTGTTAAGCTATTGGACTTTCGTCTATTTATCTTTGTTAAGCTTTTTATATGCTTCTATTTATCTTCGCTAAATAGGGCATCAAGCTTGTTTTCAAAGACGTGATAACCAAGGTGTTCATATAGATCAGCACGAGTTTGCATAGTGTCGACAACATTGCGCTGATGGCCGTCATCTTTCAAGGCTTGCATCACATTTAATGCCGCTTGGTTTGCTGCTCGGAAGGTGCTCAGTGGATACAAAATCATATCAGCGCCAGCTTCAGATAACGCTTCTTTATCGAATAACTCCGTTTTACCGAACTCAGTCATATTCGCAAGAATAGGCACCTTGACTTCGGCTCTGAAATGACGATATTGCTCAAGTTCCGTTAAGGCTTCTGCGAAAATCATATCTGCACCTGCTTCCACGTAGGCTTTAGCGCGAGCAATTCCTGCTTCTAGTCCTTCAACGGCGACAGCGTCAGTACGAGCCATGATGACAAAGTTTTCATCGGTGCGTGCATCAACAGCCGCTTTGATTCTATCGACCATTTCTGCTGTACTTACCACGGCTTTATTTGGACGATGGCCACAACGTTTTTGCGATACTTGATCTTCCATATGTACAGCGGCTACACCAGCTTTTTCAAATTCTTGAATGGTACGGGCTATATTGAATGCACCGCCCCAACCAGTATCAATGTCCACCAACAATGGTAAATCAGTAGCCGACGTAATTCGGCTGGCATCTATAATGACGTCATTCATTGACGTCATGCCTAAATCAGGCAATCCATAAGACGCATTAGCGACACCAGCACCAGATAGGTATAGAGCTTGGAAGCCTGTGTGCTCAGCCATTAGTGCAAAGTAAGCATTAGTCGTACCGACAATTTGCAATGGTTTAGCATTGGCTACGGCTTGGCGAAAACGTAATCCTGCGCTTTGTTTCATGGTGGTATCCTTGTAATTGTATGGAGACACTTTAGCTCATGGCTCAATAATTAATTTGCTAAAAGTGTCTCTGTGGCGGCTTGCTGCTGTTGCCGCTCGATGAGTTTAAGTTCAGTATTCTTACGGCCTTTTTCAATGTGTCGCTGCATTAAAATATTAGCCAGTTGACCATCGCGATCGGCAATCGCTTCAACAATCCTCTTATGCTCTGCTATCGCACTCGTGGGACGTCTATTATTACTGCATTGATAACGATACATGCGCAATAAGTGGTAAAGGTTACCGATTAATGTTTCTTGCAGGTGACGATTACCACTGGCTTTAATAATTTGATAATGAAAGTCGATTTCACTTTGCTGTTGGAAGTCATAATCGCCTGCATCGAGAGCCGATTGTTGACGATCTAATAAAGCGTGGAGTTCGACAAGTTGTGCAGACGTAATATTTTTGGCTGTCAGTTCGCAAGCCATTCCTTCCAAAACACTGCGTAATTGATAAAGCTGGTTCAATTCATTGATGGTGAGCTGTGCGACTCTAGCACCTACATGTGGTACGCGAACGACCAAACGTTGCCTTTCTAGAGTTTGTAAAGCCTCACGAGTCGGGCCACGACTTATTCCATATTTTGCGGCTAATGTCTGCTCATTAATTTTACTGCCAGCAGCCAATTCACCAGTAATAATACTGGTTTGAATTTGAGATAAAATTTTATCAGCCAGAGTTTTGGATTTATCTGTCATGAAAATGAAGAGTTAATGAATTCTATAAAGCTTAAACTAGAACTTTACAAGCTCATTGTCAACAATAGGTTAACTTGCAAGTAAGCTTTAGGAGGTAATTAGCAGTAATATGTAATTACTTATTGTTTATTGTTGACAATGTTAGGGCTGATTCGATTACTTTGACCTCTGAAATTCTTTTTGTACTTTGGCTATGATGAAGACATAGTTATTACCGACATACAAAACTGTCGTTATTACATTGCTACGTTGAGACAATTTTGCGTAGTAATTTGAACACATACAAGCTCCCGAAGGGCAAGGCTAAAGGTTTCCATTACTAGGTTCCAAGTTTTTGAATTATCCCGACAAAAGCACTAAGTGCGTTGAACGCCAGTTTTGTATGGCGGCCGTAGGGAGTATAGTACTTCAAACTTGCGCCTTGTACTGAAATCCTTTAGCTCTTGCTGAGTGGGAAGTTAATTACTGTAATTGGTATTACTTAGGATCTCATCAATTTGAGTATCCTTTTCTGCCCAAAGCCCATTAAGCCATCGTTGGAACTCGACTCGATATTCACTTTCTTTGAAATAGCGCTCATCATTGATTTCAGGTACAGGCAGGGCTTCTATACGTACAACGACTTTTTTAAGTTTGCCTGACATCGCTTTGGCAAGGGTATCATTTGGTGTATCGGGATAAACCAAGGTCATATTGAGCACTTGGCTAAATTGCTCTCCCATTGCTGACAGTGCAAAGGCTATACCAGCAGCTTTAGGACGTAATAAATGTTGATAGGGCGAATTCTGACGCTCGCGCTTTTCTTCGGTAAAGCGGCTTCCTTCTACATAATTCATTATTGAGGTTGGTAAACGCTTAAATTTTTCACAAGAACGACGTGTGGTGGCTAAATCTTTTCCACGCAATTTTGGATTTTTTTTAAGTTTTGCAGAGCTAGTGCGGTTCATAAAGGGCATATCGAGTGCCCAGCAACCAAGCCCCATGAAAGGCACAAAAATTAATTCACGTTTTAGAAAAAATTTAAGCATAGGAATATGGTTGCGCAACACGTAAGTTTGTGCGGCGATGTCGAAGCCACTTACATGGTTACAGATAACTAAATACCAGGAATTTTTATTGAGCGAATCTAGGCCTTCAACATCCCATTCAATATTAGAGGTTAATTTTAAAATCAAGCCATTACCGCTGGCCCAAGCCCACATGAACTTGTTTAATACTTTTGTGATGGATGTTTGAATTGGCTTAAACGGAAGGATGAGTTTAAGTACTCCACCTGAGATCAAAAATACAGTACATAAAAACGTATTTAGGATTAATAAGAGCCCACTAATAACATAAAGCACTGGTGCAGGTAAGAAACTTAACATACTACTTTCGACCTTCCTTTGATTTTTCTATGAGTTGTTCAAAAATGAGATCTTTACTGTTCCAACGTTCGGTAAGAGATTGTTGAAAACCTTGTTTAAATTTACGATCGTTGGCGTAATCGCCTTTCATGTTTTCATCAATATCATTGACGCTAATATGCACGTAAACTTGGTTGACTTGTCCACTGATGTATTGCCAGAAACTGGGCGTGGTTTCAGGGTAATGAATAGTGACATCAATTAACTTATTGATGCAATCATTCATGGCGCTGAGTGTGAAGGCCATTCCACCGGCTTTTGGTCGCAAAAGGTGCTTGAAGGGGGAATTTTGCTTTTGATGTTTCTGCGGAGAAAAACGCGTGCCTTCCACAAAATTCATAACACTAACAGGTTTGTTTTTAAATTTTGCACAAGCAGCTCGAGTCACTTCAATGTCTTTTCCTTTTAACTTGGGATTTTTTCTAAGCTGGCTTGTGCTATAACGATGCATGAATGGAAAGTCTAATGCCCACCATGCCAATCCTAATACCGGTACATAGAGGAGTTCCTTTTTTAAGAAAAACTTCAAAAAAGGAATTTTTCGGTTAAAAATGCTTTGGAGAATGAGAATGTCAACCCAAGATTGGTGATTGGCTGTGACCATATACCATTCTTTAGTTGAGAAATGCTGAGCGCCACTGACGTTAACAGTAACAGGGTGAAAAACCCGTTCAATAAGGGCGTTGACTGAAATCCAATTACTCGCACAATGATCGAGTAAGTAACTGCAACCATTTGTGATTGAGTTTAAAGGCAACAATTTTAATGCACTGACACAGAGGATAGGAAGCATCCAAAAAAGGGTATTAATGACGTAGCAGGTAAATGCCAGCAAACCACGTAGGAGAGCCACAGATAATCTCACTCTAAAATTAACAAAAGTGCTATCTTACCTGTATCCGCTATGAGTTCAAGATATGGTTGGTAATTGCTATTTATTCAATCGTGTTAACAATCGATCCATCGCGCGGTAACCCAAGGCTTGCGAAATATGACTGCGATTGACATGGCGCTCACCTTGTAAGTCAGCAATGGTTCGAGCAACTCGTTGCAGTCGATGAAAGCTGCGAACAGATAGCCCAAGTTTGTGGACACTTTGTTCAAGGAATATTAAATCATCTTCGCTAAAACCACCGGTTTGTTTTAACTGCTTACCGCTGAGTTGGCTGTTTAAAACACCTGCTCGGGCTAATTGAGACTCTCTTGCGAGTTTGACTCTTTTCGCGATTGAAACACTGGTTTCTGAATTCTCTGCTTTTTGAGTTAATGTGCCTTGCGGTAACTTAGGGACATCAATAGTGAGATCAAATCTATCCAAAAAAGGGCCCGATAATCGGGATAGATATCGATGAATTTGCACCGGAGAAGCACGGCTTTGGTCATCGACATCACCACAGGGACTTGGGTTTAACGCGGCAATGAGCTGAAAACGACTCATAAAAGTCAATTTGGCGGCCGCCCGTGAAATAATGATTTCACCAGTCTCCATTGGCTCACGTAAACAATCTAACACTTTTCTCGGAAATTCAGCGACTTCATCAAGGAACAACACGCCTTGGTGGGCTAAAGAGATTTCTCCGGGCTTGGGTACGCTGCCACCGCCTACTAAAGAGATGCCAGAACTTGTATGATGGGGTGAACGGAATGGACGATTGAAAAATTGTTTTGGCGTTAAGCTCTGTCCGGCGACAGAGTGAATCGCAGCGACTTCGAGTGCTTCGTCATAACTTAATGGGGGCAGCAGTGACATAACACGACTGGCTAGCATCGTCTTACCAGTGCCCGGAGGGCCAAGCATCAATAGGTTGTGTCCTCCGGCTGCTGTAATCTCTAATGCTTGTTTGGCTTGATATTGTCCGATAACTTCACTCATGCAATATTGATGAGTTTGATCATCTTGTGAAATCCACTCGGCTCTAGGATCAACTCCCGCAAGTTTTTCTTGGCCATGTAAATAGGCTGAAACTTGTGTAAGTTGATTGGCAAAAAAGACTTGGTGATAGTCTACTAGCTCTGCATCATGCCGATTGGCTAACGGCATAATGAGTTTGTGATCACAATTTTTAGCGGCAATGATAACGGGCAATAACCCCGTACAGGGCTGAATTTGACCTGATAGGGCGAGCTCACCGACAAATTCATGGCCTGTTAGACTGTTTAGGGGGATTTGCTCTGAAGCGGCTAAAATGCCAATCGCAATGGGTAAATCGTAGCGGCCACCTTGTTTTGGGAGATCGGCAGGGGAAAGGTTGACGGTGATCCGCCGCATGGGGAATTCAAATCCAGCATTGATTAAGGCGCTTCTAACGCGCTCACGAGCTTCTTTCACTGAAGTTTCGGGCAAGCCGACAAGATTAAATGCAGGTAATCCGTTACTCAGGTGAACTTCGACGGTGACGGGAGGAGCATCTACACCACAACTGGCTCTTGTAAGCACACTAGCAATCGCCATCAACATATCCTTATGTTTAAATACTTAATTAAAGTACTCCACTAGAATATTAAACTCTTTGTTTTTTAGCAATTTAAATTGATTTTATTTTATGGCATTTAGCAGTAATCGGAAGTTTCTTAATCTTTGTTACTTAGGGGCTGTTTATCTTTCGTGATTATTTTTGCAGCGATAAATTGGTCGTTTTAAACAAGACAGAGCTTGTGCGGTTTGGTATTCCAAATAAGCAAGCGATAACGCAGTAGAAATGACCAATTTACGCTGTCTAAGATGCTTTTGAGCGTTCACTGTTCTGTGTTGTAACCCGTTTACTTAGATGACTAAGCTTCATTGCTTACGCCTTGAACAGATAAATCTAAATAAATCGGTTGAACCTAAAAACATCAGTTGAACGCTGAGTATACGCGTAACTATTTGAGCAATATGATGACTTTATTATCATGTTTTTCACCCAATGAGTGAAATGCTCTACGCTCACAAGCTTGCTAAAATGGCTGCTATCTGCGTTGTAACTTTTGCAAGTAGAATAACTACTTGCTGCAAGCTACGCCTTAATATCAGCATTTTTCCTACGCTTGAGAACGCAGTCAACTGATGTTTCTAGGGAGCGCCACGAAGCGCTTTATTCTGTTGCGGGATTTGTCTCAACGTATACGCAGCCAAGCGATTACATGGCCATAAACCAGAGACAGCAACGTTATTATTTATAATAAGTCCATCAGGTTGAAACGTACCTGACGGGATAATTACCAGTTCATCCCGAAATCTGACGGGCATGCATAATGGGTAACCGCTATGACATGAAGCCCTGTGACAAAGGCCTTGAATAAAGGTTGAGATGCAATGTAGGCCGCAGCATCAAGCGAATTCAGTTAAGCGTCGTAAATCAAAAAATGAAGATGGGGAGTCTTTCCTAGTTGACGAACCCTGACACAAACAGAGAAGCAACTGGTAAATGCATCTGTTTGATCTTCCGGCGTAATATGAAGTGGCATGTATTGAAGGAAATAAAGTGAACGTGGGAGAGCCTGAGTGTTGGAAGGTAGTGACTTCCACTATCCGAATATAAGGTAAACCGAAATTTCAGATAGGGCGCTCAGGCAGTCGGATGAGCCCATAGTACCGTTAACCGTGAAGACAACATAACTTCACATCAGGGAAGGGGCTCAGTGTTACACCCGTTTTTAACGTAACTTTTGAGGTGAAATTGCCATATGGCTAACACTCCAGTAAATATCAGAATATTACAGCGAAAACTTTACTTACGCTCAAAGCTTAACTCGGAGCTACGATTTTACAGCTTGTACGATAAACTCAGTCGCCTAGATATACTCGAAGAAGCCTATCGACGATGCAAAGCCAATAAAGGCGGAGCAGGAATTGATGGCATCACATTCAGTTATCTAGAGCAGCAAAAGAAAGTCGTTGTGCTGTTAAAAGAAATTCAAACTCAATTACAACAGAAAAACTATCGACCTAGCCCAGTCAAACGAGTAGAAATACTCAAAGACAACGGCAAAACGCGGAAACTTGGGATCCCGATAATCAGTGACAGAATTGTGCAAATGGCGATGACAATAGTGATGCAACCCGTCTACGAACCTCATTTACATGAACACAGTTATGGTTATCGTCCATGTCGAAGCGCCCAGCAAGCGGTAAAAGTCATTGAAATGAGCCTAAAACAAGGCTACCAGCACGTACTCGATGCTGACTTGAGTGCCTATTTCGATACCATCCCGCACGCTAAGTTGATGGCAAAAGTAGAAAGGCGAATAAGCGACAGCAGCTTTCTGAGTTTACTGAAAAGCTTTATCAAAGCGCCCATCAGCGTAGAGACGGTCAACAGAAAATGGCGAATAGAAGCAAGCCGATGTGGCACTCCGCAAGGCGGAGTTATCTCTCCACTACTGGCTAACATCTATCTCAACGATTTCTGTTTGAAAATACACGAAAAAACACCGTGTAAAATCGTTACCTATGCAGATGATTTTGTTGTACTTCATAAGCAAACCTACACACAAGAGCAACTGGACTGGATAACACAGCAATTAAGTGATGAAGGTCTGAAGCTAAATCAAAGTAAAACCCACTGTGTGGATATGGGAAAGCTGATGAATGAGTTTGATTTCCTCGGTTTTAACTTTCAACGGATCACAGGCCTCATCATCAAAGGCACCAGTTACATCAAGATACAGGCGTCTAAGAAGAGCCAAACAAAGCTGAAAAATAAAATCAGAGACATAGTGAAACACCGAACCTCAAATACACTTGGCGTACTGATAAATAAGGTTAATCAAGTTCTGAGGGGATGGAAACACTATTTTGGTGGGATAGGTTATCCCAGAGGTGTATTTTTCAGAATAAATGTATTTGTAGTAAACCGGTTCTATCGCTGGCATCGTCGCTTAAGTCAACGTCGAAGCAAGTATCTATCACGAGGTGCTTACGAAAAATTACGCCAAGCTGGTCTTGAGTATTTACCCACGACAAGATGATAAGCAAAGTGAAGGGGCTGAGAGAAGTGTAACAACAGAGCCGTGTGAGGGAAAACCTCATGCACGGAATCGAAGAGGGGCTGCTGGATAAGCGATAGCGAAGCCAGTAGCCTACTCTACTTGAACGCACAATTTAACTTTAATTTATTGAAATTAGTTACAAAATTAAACAACCCTAATTCACCTATTAGGTGAGTGCTGAACATTCATATACATGCCAAAATCACCGCTAGCTGCGTTATAAATTTTGCAAGTAGAACCACTACTTGCTGCTATTCATGCCTTGCTATCAGTAATTTTTTCTGCGTATATGAACGCTCCCAACCGATTTATTTAGGATAAACGCTCAAATAGCACAAAATTTAATCTTGAAAGATAAACAGCCCTAGGCTTACTCAGACAAAATGGGCATGCTGTCATTCCTTTTCGGTACTTCAGTTAAAACGGAATCTAACGTTAAATTGTCAGAAGTGACGGCTCTGAAGTCGCTAGCCGTTAGCTCATTTTTGTGAAAGAGAAAATCACGAGTATCCATGTTTTCTGGTTCTGAAAATATGATGTGTCGAGCTCCAGTCCTAGAGACTGTTTTCCATACTTCTTTGCGACTCACTGCATTAAGTGTTTTTACTTGAATTGCATTAATGCTACTTAAGGGAAGGAAGGTAATTGGGCAATAGTATCTTGGTTTTTCTGGTAGTTTTTTTATCGAAAATCCAAATAGTTGATGAGGTCGGGTCATCGAAATGTGATCTGGAACATATGGTATTTGTGAGAGGTGTTCAACCACTAGTTTCATTCGCTCCCCTCGTTGGCTTTGGATAAAGACATTAATATTACTCCAGTTTTTATGGATTATTTTCGGAATGGTTGTTATTTGACAGAGACTATAATCATCATCTTTGGTAGCTGATAATTCATTCATTTGTGAGCTATTTTTTTTCCGTGTCGTGGTTGCTAAAGCTTCTGAAACTGTATTTGTTTGCTGTGCTTTAGTGTCTGTATCGCCATGCTGTTTATTTTTCTTTAAAGGAGGAATATATTCTTGTTTTGTGACTATAGTTATTCTTCCTTTTGATACTAATTCAGAATAAGATTCGTGTTTAACGCCCTCTCTTTCAAAAACGGCTTCAATGAGCGCAATTTCCTTTTTAACGGATTTAGGCACTTTGGTGTCAGCTGTAATTTCAGAATCCAGTTCACTTGAATGGAATTTTATAACCCATTCATTGAGGTTAAACCAACTTTTGTTATCGTTAGGAAAATAAGTATAAGTGTGGTCTCCAATTGCAATCGTATTTGTTTCGCCTTCGATAGGATTTAACCAAACCTGAAGCGAAATGTTTTCAGCTGTAGAAATGTTAGAAGCGATAGATGCCATATTAATTACCTATCTTATGAAACTAAAGGTCAAGAGAAAATGGGAGTAAAAAAACAAATTGAAAAGGTATTTTAAGGAATAGAAAGAGGTTGTCATTGAATGTAATTAAAGATTAATTTAATTTAATCACTTCGGGTTTAATTCTTCGCACCTTGGGATGAACTAACACAAAAGGTTTGTACCTTGTCATACCTGTGTAGCCTGGTATCCAGCGACTTTCACTAAACAAGAAAAAGCCTCTAGACTCCCGCCTTCGCTGGAGTGACGATACCTCGCCCCTCTGTCGGGGGAATTCATTTTTAATCTCGTAGGCTTTAATTCCTCGCCCGCTAATTGAATTGAATATCAACCCAGACTAATCGGTGATCTGAAGAAACAGATTTACCTTGTTCTCCAGCTTTATTTTCAAATAAATAGCGGTATTTTTCACCTTTTGCTTGCCAATATACTCCAGAATCGACAACTTTTAAGTCAGCCGATGGCAACACATAGTCTAAGCGTAATGGAAATAAATGCGTCCAATAATTTGGCGTGCCGGTAAAGGTTTTTTGAGTTAAATACTCTGTACCACCAGTAGATGCAGGGATCATATCGCCAGTTGCAACAGCTTGAGCAATACGGGGATGATTAAGCAATTGTTTAATAGAAAATTGGTACGAGTCGCCATCAGCGGGATCTGCATTCAAGTCACCGGCAATAATGAATGACTCATTAGTTCCTAAACCACCTTTGTTGCCTTGATCGTCAATGAGATAAGTACTTTGTCTGGGGTCGTTACTCACATAATCAGAAAAAAGACGAATTTCATCATGATTACGGCGACCATTTCTGTCTTCGTCACCATCAAATACTGGAGGGGTAGGATGCATGGCTAATAAGTGGATGGTTTTGTCTTCGTTTATTCTAATTGGCAAATCAATGTGGTTTTTCGATGATAAACGGAAATGTTCTAAAGTGCTTTCTTGGTAATAAGGCGTACCGTCAGCACGAGCAGGCAATGCCGCGTTTGGCATATCTTTCCAAAGGAATTGTTGAAAACTCCTTAAGTTATCGGTAACAAGTTCATATTTAGATAAGACAATAAAGCCGTATTGGCCATGATAAAAACCAAAACCGTAGGCGTCAGTGGGAAGTGTTATTTTTCCATCGCCATTTAAATCCTGCTCGGCAAGACCTGTGTTGGTTGGAGCAATATAAAAATATGGATAATCAATAGCCTCAGCGCCATTCTGCGACTGGTTTAAATAGTAAGTGATAAAGTTTTCAACTACCGTCGAATCATTACCTGAACCATCGTGATCAAACTCGTTGAGTAGTAATACATCAGGACGTGTACGTTGGATGACTTCGGCGACATGCTTAATTTGCAAGTTATCACCAGCCGCCATTTCTGCTGGCAGAGTGTCAGCTGAAGTGCGATCAAACGAGGCGTTATAGGTAGCAAATTTGACCTTATTTGCAGTCACATTAGTTGTCTCATCAAAAAGTTTATTTTGGATATGTCCAGAAGCCATAGCATACAAAATAAAACCGACCGAAGTGAGAGCAAATACCGCATTTAAAATATAAACAGCAGACCAAATTTTTCGATTAAATCCAGATCTAACCCAGCGCCCTTTATTCAGTAAGATTACTCCACTTAACAGAATACAAATTATTGCTGTCATCAACATTGGGAGAGAAATGCTAACAATGGGCAGCATTAATGCAGCGCCTGACGATTTTGACCTAGTTGCAATATCGTCAGCTAACATCGAAAAACAAAAATAGATGATTGCCAATGCAACTGTCCATAGTAATAAACCTATTCCCTGTAAATATTTCATTATTATCGCCTAATTAAGTAAATAGCAATCATGGCGAACAATAAACTCGGTGCTGCAGCACCGACAATCGGTGATAATTCATAGACCAAACTGAGAGGACCAAAAATTTGATTACAGATATGAAAGCTAAACCCAGCAATGACACCCATTAATACCCGCGCACCCATGGTAACAGTTCGAAGGGGTCCAAAAATAAATGACAGAGCCACCAACAGCATCACGGCAACGGTAAAGGGCTGCATGATTTTACGCCACAGAGCAAGTTGATACTGACTTGCATCTTGGCGGTTAATTTTCAAATAATCGAGATAATCAATTAGGCCTTGAATTGACAATGATTCTGGTTTTGCGGAAACCACGCTCAGTTTGTCTGGCGTTAAGGTTGATTGCCAATCATATTCTATCAGTTTGCTGTCAGTGATTTTGCTATCGGTTAAATGGGTTTGCGTCACTTGGTGCATTTTCCACGTCCCACTAATGAAGTCGGCGCTTTTGGCGAAGATCATGTGGCGCAGTTTATGCCGTTCATCGAAGCTGTATAGTGTAATGTTCGATAAGCGGTTTATGCTGTTTACTTGACCGATATTGACAAAAAACTCCCCGTCTTTCGCCCATACCCCTTGTCGTGACTTAATTAAACTACCACTCGATATACGGCTTGCTCTCAACTCGTAAGCTTTTTTCTCTGCAACTGGCGCTCCCCATTCACTGAGAGCCATAACGAGTAGCATTAGTGGAACGGCGGTTTTCATTACTGAGAAAGTGATTTGCAACCGTGATAAGCCAGAAGCTTGCATGATTACAAGCTCAGAGTTTGAGGCGAGCATACCTAAACCAATGAGTCCACCTAGCAACACCGCCATAGGAAAGAACAGCTCAATATCACGGGGCACAAGAAAAAGGACATAAATCCCTGCATCGAGAACGGTGTATGCACCACGTCCGACGACACGCAACTGATCGACCCATTTAATGATGCCTGAAAGTCCAGTTAAAATAAGTAAGCATAATGCCGAAGTGCTGATCAGGATCCGTGCAATATAGAGGTCAAGAATCTTCATTTTGCATCCTTTACTTGCTTAGGCTTGTTTTTATTTTTTTCTTTGACCAAACCGGTCATTCTGGCACCGATAGGACGTTCTTTACTCAGCAGCAAAACAGCTATGATGAACGCAGACAAATGAATCCACCACATGCCTAAATAGCTTGGGTATACTTCATCTTCCAGTGCTTTTTTGGCTGCGACCATCATTCCAAAATAACCTAGATATAACAAAATCGCTGGGAACATCTTAGCGAACTTGCCTTGACGAACATTCACTCGTGACATGGGGACGGCAATTAAGGTCATCATGATAATGGCCAAAGGAATAGCCACGCGCCAATGAAACTCAGCAGCGGCCTCTGGACCTGATGTGTTGAAAAGCTCAAAGGAAGACATAGCAGACAGTTTACGTCGACGTTCTTCGACTTCTCTGTCTTGAATCTGCATTTGGTAACCGCCAAATTCGATAACTTGGAAGTTTAATGAGTGAGGAGAGCCTTGATAGCGTACGCCTTGATCCAGTACTAACTGTTGCTCACCATCTTGACGTTCGACAACACGCCCAGACTCAGCAACCACAATGTTTGTTTGGCCGCTGGTATTATCTTTTTCAGGTAGCTGCGCAACAAATACATTACTTAAATTATTCTTTTTGTCTTTATCTTCAATAAACAGCACTGCGCGACCATTAGCACTGGTTTGAAATCGACCGGGAATGATGGCAGATAGTCCGGCTTCGGATTGTGCTTTTTCAAGTAATACGTTTTGCTGTTCTTCTGCCCAAGGAGCAATATAAAGTGATAATGCTGCGGTAATTGCAACATTAAATATTGTGACCGCCAAAGTGACACGGGTAACGTACCACTCACTGATGCCTACACTATGAAATACCACCATTTCATTTTCTGCATACATCCGACCATGAGCCAACATAATGCCAAGAAATAAGCTTAAAGGTAAAATCAACACGGCTAAAGTGGGCAGTTCGAGCGCAAGTAAAGTGGTTATGAGTGAAGCGGGAAAATCGCCGTCAGTGGCATCGGCCAAAATTCTCACAAAGTGCTGACTGATAAAAATGGTGAGTAAAACTGTTAAAACAGCGAGTTGAGCTTTAAAAACTTCTCGGATTAAATATCTAAATACAATCACAGGCCTGCCCGGAATCTAATCTTGTGTTTTTGCTGGAATAGGAATAAGTTTCATGTAAACTGTCAGCACTCAGTGATTTTAGCTTACTTTACAGCAAAAAAAACAGACTATATCACCTTTAGAACTGGAATATTAGTGCGCTAAAGTTGCAGTTCGTCATTATCATGTATCCGTGAATGTTGAAAATGCTTTGCAACCTCTCTAAAACCAAGCATCTTCATGATTCACGTGTAATTAAATTATAATTTTTGTATTTAAGAATCTAGGAGTGCTCATGGAGTTTAGCGTAAAGAGTGGTAGCCCAGAAAAACAACGTTCTGCATGTATTGTTGTCGGTGTTTATGAACCTCGTCGTCTATCTGGAATCGCTGAGCAACTTGACCAAATCAGCGATGGCTACATCAGCAACTTACTTCGCAAAGGCGATCTTGAAGGTAAGTCAGGCCAAATGTTGCTATTACACCACGTACCCAATGTATTGAGTGAACGTGTCCTATTAGTAGGTTGTGGTAAAGAGCGTGAATTAGATGAACGCCAGTACAAGCAAATCATCGCTAAAACTATTAATACCTTAAATGAAACTGGTTCGATGGAAGCCGTATGCTTTTTATCAGAACTGCACGTGAAAGGGCGCGATATTTATTGGAAAGTGCGTCAAGCGGTCGAAACCACGAATGACAGCTTATATTGCTTTGATACGTTAAAATCGGTTAAAGATGAAACACGTCGTCCATTGCGGAAAATCGTTTTTAATGTCCCAACTCGACGCGAATTACCAGCAGGTGAGCGTGCGATTGAACATGGTAACTCAGTGTCAGAAGGCATGAAGCTTTGCCGTGACGTGGCTAATATGCCACCGAACATTTGTAATCCAGCTTACTTGGCCTCTCAAGCTCGTCAAATGGGCGAAACCTATAATAGCCTAACGGTGTCAACTGTTGGCGAAGAGCAAATGGCTGAATTGGGTATGCACTCATACCTTGCGGTTGGTCGTGGTAGTGCCAATGAGTCTATTATGACTGTAATGGAATACAAAGGCGCTGCAGATAACACCGAAAAGCCGATAGTTTTAGTGGGTAAAGGACTGACTTTCGATGCGGGTGGTATTTCGTTGAAACCTGGTGAAGGTATGGACGAAATGAAGTATGACATGGGCGGCGCCGCAGGTGTTATTGGTACCATGAAATCACTATGCGAAATGAACCTTCCAATTAATGTAATCGGTATTTTAGCTGGTTGTGAAAACATGCCATCAGGTAATGCTTATCGCCCTGGCGATATTTTAACAACAATGTCAGGACAGACAGTTGAAGTATTGAATACAGATGCAGAAGGCCGCTTAGTACTTTGTGATGTATTAACCTATGTTGAGCGTTTCGATCCTGAATTGGTTGTTGATACTGCAACTTTAACAGGCGCTTGTGTGATTGCATTGGGTAAGCATGCTTCAGGCCTGTTTTCATCACACAACCCATTAGCACATGAATTGTTGAATGCTGGTGAGCAAAGTGGCGATAGAGCGTGGCGTATGCCGTTGTGGGATGAATATCAAGATATGTTGGATAGCCCGTTTGCCGATTTCACCAACTTAGGTGGTCGTCCAGCAGGTTCAATAACAGCTGCATGTTTCTTGTCACGCTTTACCAAAAAGTACAACTGGGCGCATTTAGATGTGGCTGGTAGTGCATGGAATAGTGGTCAAAATAAAGGATCTACCGGACGTCCTGTACCGATTTTAACTCAGTTTTTGATTAACCGTTCAGGTGTTGAGCTCGGAGAGTAAAGGCTAGCAGGTTAGCAATGAAATGAGGCGAAGCATTAGCTTCGCCTTTATTTTTAAGGAGCAAGAATAGATGAGCCAAGCTACATTTTATCTAATGGAACCCGATGAGAATCTAGATGCAATTGAAGCTCTGCAAGGGTTCGCTTGTCAATTAGCTCATTTTTATTATGAAAAGCAATTACGGATTTATGTGCATTGTGGCAATCGTACAGATGCACACCAAATTGATGAATTGCTTTGGCGCTTCGAAGCCAGTGCTTTTGTGCCACACAACTTAAAAGGGAGTGGTCCTCAAGGAGGATCACCAGTAGAAATTGGTTACGATCCACAAGGACCGCAACAGATTCGACACCTATTGATAAATCTTGCAGACCAAGCCCCTGCTTTTGCGGTAAACTTCAGCCAAATTATCGATTTTGTTGCTGCAGATGACGTTAAAAAAACGCTGGCTCGTGAACGTTATCGCCAATATCGCGGAATGAGTATTGAGTTACAAACTCAAGATCTCGCCAAAGATGCATTTAAATTTGTTTGAGAAAGAATATTTCCATGGAAAAAACATACGATCCTCAGTCTATAGAACAAACGCTTTACCAAAATTGGGAAGCACAAGGTTATTTTAAGCCCCACGGCGATACTAGCAAGGGCAACTATTCCATTATGATCCCGCCACCAAACGTGACGGGCAGCCTGCACATGGGGCACGCGTTTCAAGATACTATTATGGATACCTTGACGCGTTACCAACGCATGAAAGGTAAAAATACCTTATGGCAAGTGGGTACCGATCATGCTGGTATCGCTACCCAAATGTTGGTGGAACGTAAGCTTGATGCTGAAGAAGGCCAAACGCGTCATGATATTGGTCGTGATGCGTTTATCGACAAGATCTGGGACTGGAAAAATGAATCAGGCGGCACTATCACTAAACAACTTCGCCGCTTAGGGGCTTCAGTTGATTGGGATCGTGAACGTTTTACTATGGACGCGGGCTTATCAAAAGCCGTGCAAGAAGTTTTTGTAAAATTGTACGAAGATGACTTAATTTACCGTGGTAAACGCTTGGTGAATTGGGATCCTAAATTGCACACCGCGATCTCAGATCTTGAAGTTGAAAACAAAGAAAAACAAGGCTCAATGTGGCACCTTCGTTATCCATTAGCCGATGACGCATTAACCGCAAACGGTAAAGATTATCTAGAAATTGCCACTACTCGACCAGAAACTATGCTCGGTGACAGTGCGGTTGCTGTCCACCCAGATGATGAACGTTACCAAAGCTTGATTGGTAAGTTTATTATCCTACCAATTGTTAATCGCCGCATTCCTATTGTTGCCGATGATTATGTGGATCAAGAATTTGGCACTGGCTGTGTAAAAATTACGCCAGCACACGACTTTAACGATTACGAAGTCGGAAAGCGTCATAACCTGCCAATGTTTAATATTCTTACTATTGATGCGGCAATCCGTAGCGTGTCAGAAGTGGTTAATACCGATGGCACGAGTAATAGTACGATAGATGGTTCTTTACCTGAACGTTATGCCGGTCTAGATCGTTTTGCGGCCCGTAAAGCTGTCGTTGCCGAATTTGAAACTTTAGGTCTGTTAGTAAAAATTGAGCCACACGGGTTAAAAGTCCCTTATGGTGATCGTTCAGGTGTAGTTATTGAACCTTTGTTAACCGATCAGTGGTATGTCGCTGTTGAGCCAATGGCGAAAACGGCGATAGAAGCTGTTGAAAACGGTGAGATTAAGTTTGTTCCGCAGCAATACGAGAACATGTATTTTTCATGGATGCGTGATATCCAAGATTGGTGTATCTCACGTCAGTTGTGGTGGGGACATCGTATTCCTGCTTGGTATGACGACTCAGGTAAAGTTTATGTTGGTCGAGATGAAGCTGAAGTCCGCGCCAAACATAAGCTAGATGATTCAGTAGTGTTAAATCAAGATAACGACGTACTTGATACATGGTTTAGCTCGGCTTTATGGACCTTTTCAACATTAGGTTGGCCAGATAATCTGGAAGACTTAAAAACCTTCCACCCAACTGATGTGCTTGTAACCGGTTTTGATATCATTTTTTTCTGGGTTGCCAGAATGATCATGATGACCATGCATTTTATTAAAGATGAAGACGGCAAACCACAAGTACCATTTAAGACTGTATACGTCACAGGACTTATCCGCGACGAAGCGGGCAACAAAATGTCGAAGTCAAAAGGTAATGTACTTGATCCACTCGATATGATTGATGGTATCGATCTTGAGTCCTTAGTCAGTAAGCGTACTGGCAACATGATGCAACCTAAATTGACTGCGAAAATAGAAAAAAGCACTCGCAAAGAATTTGCCGAAGGAATCGAAGCTCACGGCACAGACGCGCTTCGCTTTACCTTAGCAGCAATGGCT
Source organism: Parashewanella spongiae (assembly GCF_004358345.1). Lineage (NCBI taxonomy): Bacteria > Pseudomonadati > Pseudomonadota > Gammaproteobacteria > Alteromonadales > Shewanellaceae > Parashewanella > Parashewanella spongiae. Next base: position 844,676 of record NZ_CP037952.1, read on the forward strand.
TCAACAGGACGTGATATTAACTGGGATATGAAACGTCTTGATGGCTATCGCAGCTTTTGTAATAAGCTTTGGAATGCGTCTCGCTACGTACTGATGAACACAGAAAGCGAAGATTGCGGCTTTGGTTCAAATCAAGATATGGAGCTATCTCTAGCCGACCGTTGGATCACTGGATTATTTAATAACACAATAAAAGTATTTGACGATCATATGGCGGCTTATCGTTTCGACTTAGCCGCAAATACTTTGTATGAATTTACTTGGAATCAGTTCTGTGACTGGTACTTAGAGTTGACTAAACCTGTGTTACAAAGTGGTACAGAAGCCCAAATGCGTGGTACTCGTCATACCTTGATTACCGTATTGGAAGCTATGCAACGCTTAATGCACCCAATCATGCCGTACATCACTGAAACTATTTGGCAACGTGTTAAACCAATGCTAAACCCAGAGTCGAATGTGGAAAGTGAAACCATCATGCTCGCAGCATTCCCTGAGTTTGATGCTAAGCAAGTCGACCAACAAGCCATGGATGATTTAGAGTGGATTAAACAAGTGATTGTAGCGGTACGAAATATTCGTGCTGAATTAAACATTGCACCATCTAAACCACTTAAAGCGTTGCTTAAGAATGTGAATGCTCAAGATAAAGCACGTGTTGAAGCTAATCAAACGTTTTTCAATACGTTGGCGAACCTTGAGTCAATGACCATACTTGCTGATGATGAAACTCCGCCTATGTCGACAACGGCTTTAATCGGCGACCTTGAACTCTTGATTCCAATGGCGGGTTTAGTTGACGTTGCGGCTGAAACAGCACGTATTGATAAGCTACTTGAGAAACTCGAAAAAGAAGTTTCACGCATTAATGGCAAACTTTCTAATCAAGGCTTTGTGGCTAAAGCGCCAGCAGCCGTTATCGATAAAGAAAAAGCTAAGTTAGCCGACCTTGAACGTGATATGGAAAAACTCACAGAGCAAAAAACTGAGCTGGCTAAGTTAGACGGATAAGGAAAGTTGCGGAAGAAAGTATACCGATGAGTTCTCGTCACTCCAGCGCAGGCTGGAAACGATAACGCAGCACCTTTTATTTAGAAAGAGCGACCAATTTACGCTCTCTCTTTTTTCGATGCCTTTGAGCATTCACTGTTCTGTGTTGTGACCAGCTCACTTAGATGGCTAAGCATCACTGCTCACGCCTTGAACAGATAAATGCTCAAATAGCACAAAATTTAATTCTGAAAGATCAACAGACCCTAGTGCCTTTGCTTTTTTCTATAAAAGTCGCTGGTATGACAAAGCTTGGTACTTTTTAAATCGCTAGATCCTTAAGGTAAGTAGTGGCTCTGAAGGAAGTTTGCTTCAGAGCCATATGTTTTAATAAAAAAGCAAAATCAATATGTTGGGTTAGTAACGATAATTGAACCTTGGTCTTTCGAAAGTTCTACATCTTTAAAGAATTCCTTAAGGAATGGAAAGAGATTATCTCTAAGCACCACGCCATTGTTTTTTCCTGTTATTACTTGTTGAAAATCCGTTTTGTTTTTTATGTGATGTTTAATCAACACCATAGCAACGTATAGTGAAATGCCGCTGCTTGCTTCATCTTCAAGTTTTTGATAAATATATTTAGCATGAAGGTTGAGTGCTTTATTTATTATACCAAGATTGGTCAGAAACAACTTATATTTGAGACCTTCTTCTACGATTGACTGGATCCAGTCAATGTCTTTACTCAGGTAGGCCATTTCAGAACAAAATTGAATGCCTATGACGGTTAGATCTTTAGCTAATGTAGGGCAAGCTATGATAGCTTCCCAAGCAGCTTTTCCTTCACGAAAGTTTGATGTAGCAAGGCATAAATGAAGGAATTTCCCATGAAGAAGAATGTTGGGAGTAAATGCTTTTTGTGACTGAGCTTCTTGCCATATTAATTTGGGTGTAGATCTTTTTGATCGACGAAAACCATGAAAAGATCATTAATTATCAATTGGATGGGTTTAATAAATGGTGCGAAAGGAGCAATTTTATAGTACTTATCAGTTTCCACACACAACAAGTATATAAAAAGGCTCCTTTCATGAAACTAGCATACTCAAACTCACTCGAATTTTCATTCTTTTCTGAAGCCAAATTGCAATTTGAACGTATTATTTCGCACCTCGAAGACGAGCAAGTTAAGCAAGAGAGCCATGGAGAAGTTGAAGCCTATATCGATACCGAAGGAACTGAGTTGTTGCGGTGTTTATTACAGGGTTTCTTAGATATCAAAACTGCTGAAGAGCCCCGTCAGCAAGTTTGTTCCAACCGTGACATTGCATTGAATCATTTGAAAAATAACTGCAAACGAAACTTAGAAAGTTTATTTGGTACCGTAACGATGCATCGAAAAGGTTACAGTCAACGTCGGTGTGATAGCGTGTTTCCAATGGATGGTGAGCTGAATCTTTCGAAAGATAAATACTCTGATGGTGTACGCCTAAGACTCGCTACAGAAGCAGTCAAAGGCTCATATGATGATGCAGTAAGCTCAATAGATACCACCACAGGTGCGCACGTGCCCAAGCGACAAGCAAGGCAAATTGTGCAGGATATTGCACAAGATTTTGATGGTTTTTATCTCCAGCAGAGATACCTTAAGCCAGAAAATACATCTGATTTACTGGTATTGACTATGGATGGAAAAGGCATCGTTATGCAACCTAATAGCTTGAGAGAGGGCACGCAAAAAGCAGCGAAACAACAGAAGCTCAAAGGACGCCTAAGTGCTGGAGAAAAAAAAGACCGCAAACGAATGGCAGAAGTTGCAGCGGTATACACCACCAAGCCTTTGCATCGTACCCCAGAATCAATCATGTCTAGAAACGATAATTCAAATGTTCGTCCATTACGTGTGCCACCAAGAAATAAACGTGTGTGGGCAAGCGTAGAAAGAAGCGCTGCGACTGTGATTGAAGAAGCATTTTTAGAAGCTCTGGAACGAGACCCAACTCAAAGCCGTCAGTGGGTTGTACTCGTTGATGGTCATCCTCATCAGCTAAAACAAATTTATCGGGTGATGAAGAAACTCAACATCAATGCAACGGTGGTCATGGATTTCATCCATGTGCTTGAATATCTCTGGAAAGCGGCGTGGTGCTTATTTGAAAAAGATGATCCAGAAGTCGAAGATTGGATAGAAAAGCGAGCGACTGAAATCTTACGAGGTAATGCGTCACAAGTAGCAAAAGGCCTTGGGATCAGTGCAACAAAACGGAAATTAAAACAACGAGAAGGCATTAATAAGTGCATCGGTTATCTATTGAGAAATAAATCAAGATTAGAATACGGTAAAGCGTTAGAGCAAGGTTTCCCAATTGCTAGCGGTGTCATTGAGGGAGCTTGTCGTCATCTGATTAATGATAGGTTGGATATCACTGGAGCGAGATGGAGTCTTGAAGGTGCAGAAGCTATATTAAAACTTAGGTCGTTAAGATCGAGTGGTGATATTGAAAAGTATTGGGAGTATCACAAAAAGCAATCCAAACAGAGGTTATACAGATGTGGATAACTTCGTCGTTTTAAAAGACCCACACCCTATTAATTTACCACGACTCATGTTTTTAGATAGAACACAAGCGGTCAGATAATTGCTGTAAGTGAACCAATTTGGCTGCCAATTTTTAACAGTAATGGTTTTGTGTAAAAAATCAGCAAATGGCAGGTGTTCAGCACAATTGCATGACATTATCAGTGAGTTAAGCGTTCTTAAATTGAATTCGACTTTATTACCTTCAATCCAATTCCACACATCAAAAGCCGAGTGATAATCGTGAAAAGTACTACAAGCGTTTATAAATGCATTAATTGCGACAATTCCCAAATTTGTTTCAGAGTGGCTATTTAATAAACATTCTTTTGACTCGCCCCAGAGTTCTTGTGCTAAGGGCTGATTACGAGAATGTCTACATATAGTGAATAAACAAGCATAGGTTTTAGCTTCTGGTTTGATTTTCTGGCGTCTCATATACGCGATAATTTCATTCAAATGTTCAAAATCACGCATTTCAGTCATATAGAGTAAGGCTTCATTTATCGCTCTTATTTCAAGTACCATTCCTTTTGAAAGCATAGTTAGGAGTATATTCATGTACTGTTCAAATTGATTTTGTGCTTTGCAGACAGCCATATATGAGGTGCATGCACAGAATTTTGGAAAATACTTTGAGCTAGGGTTTGTGAGTTCTAACCAAATATATTGCGCGCTTGAAAAGTCATTACTTGTTGAGCAGTTTTTGAAAAATGTAGCAAAAACTCGCCCTGTGAATTCGTTAGAACTGTTGTTCCAAACTTCTTTTATTTGTCTGATAATAAAAATGCCATTTAAAGGAGAGGTTTCTTTTCGAATAATACTACAAGCCATTTTGTCGACATCTTCATGAGTAATGATTTTTTCACTAAATAGCTCCATCATTGTGTCAGCCGTAGTAAAAAATTTTAAATGAATAATTTTCAATTCTTCAGAAGACAAATTACTGTAGGCACAAAACAACGCATAATTTGGGTCAAAACCAGAGTTTAAAAATAATAAGTACTTTTGAGCTTCTACTTTGTTGACGTTTAATGTAGCACTGACGAACTCAAAATGAGTGACAATTTGTTGAAATTGAGTTTGTGGTCTAAATATGCCTGCAGCTACAAGAGACATGATCTGAATCTCAATTTTATTACCTTTAGTGACAGTTAATGGTAAATATCAATTTGAATAAGTCACGTTAAATGAGCTTAATATTATGCAAAGTATGAGTCGTCGAGGCAACTATTGGGATAACGCAGCGATGGAAAGGTTCACCATCAATAAATAAAGAAAAATGGCAGACAAAATCCCCAGTTATACCAATTACAGTAATTAACTTCCCCCTCAGCAAGAGCTAAAGGATTTCAGTACAAGGCGCAAGTTTGAAGTACTATATACCCTACGGCCGCCATACAAAACTGGCGTACAACGCACTTAGTGCTTTTGTCAGGATAATTCAAAAACTTGTAACCTAGTAATGGAATCCTATAGCCTTGCCCTTCGGGAGCTTGTATGTGTCCAAATTACTACGCAAGACTGTCTCAACGTAGCAATGTAATAACGACAGTTTTGTATGTCGGTAATAACTATGTCTTCATCAATTTCACTTGTACTTTGAACACATACATAGCTCTGAGCTGGGAATTTAATTACTGTAATTGGTATTAGCTTTATTTAGGAGCGCTGTAAGTACGAATGTTTTTTTCTAAATTGCTAATACAATCATGGCCACTAGGTTTAAAAAGGGTAAGGCTTGAGCAGCGGCAAAAGGCGCAGAGTATAGCGCTGTAACTGAACTCACTGCTTTCCTGCTCCAGTTGCATGACGACGTCTTTAAGTGTCATTGAATTAAAAGAATACCAAGGACGCTTATCTATGGTGGCCAAGGCAACAGGTCGTGTTTCAGGCAATGACCCGAAATTCTCCATGTCCTGATTTTTAGCCTTAACCCAGCTTCCAAACCAAACAGGAGAGAGATCAACCATCTCATCAGGATCTTCGAAATTGCTGAGATCATAGTTTGGGCATGATGCGCCACTTGAATATATTTCGTAAGGGTGAGTGTCCAGCTTGCTGAAATTGAGAACATTGATGTCCCTAAGAGCCGTTCCATCTGGGCAATAAAACCAGATTTGTGTATAGAGGGGAATAATAAATGGAGTTCCCCCTTGACAACCGTGTGCGGATAAAAGCAGCTGCGCTGCAGGGAATTCAGGGTTGTAGTGAATCGTTAACCCACCACGGCAGTATTTTTTAGCATTTGGCATTTACATAACTCCTGCTTAAATATTTATGATGGAATGGAACAATTTAACGGCTCTATTTGAGTGTGAGCTAAGTAAGGAAAATTGAAGCTCTTTTTTATTTTAATAATTAGTCTATTTTTAAAAGCACCATCTTTGAATGCATAAAGTACGGCATTATTTCCTTAGTTTTTTGCACTGTAAACTCCTTAGCTGTATTCCACAAGCTTTGACGAGCTTATTAATTTGATGGCTGACCCCAACGGCAAACGTAGTATCAGCAAGATGAGTGATGGATTTTTCTTGCACAGTACAATTTACATAAACACACATAAACAATGCCATCTTCTGCGTTTTTCCCGTGAAGCTTGAGAGATAACGCAAAGATTTTTTCAACACTTTGAGCAGATCCCTAGGTTACTTGTTTGATTTTATATAAATTCAATGTGTTAACTCCAATGAGCTGTACTGTTCCCTCCCTTAACTCATCAAAGCCATTTAGATTCGGATGTTTAATAAGGTACTATGAGGCGATATAAACAAGTCAATTTTATCAAATTCATAGGACTACACAGTGCCACATTGCATTATTGAGCATTCTGATGATTTTAATTCCTCTATACTCGTAGAGGCTGTTTTTAAAGGAGCATTGACGAGCCGACTGTTTGAGAGCCAAGACATCAAAGTAAGGGCTCAACCTTTTTCACATTATCAAGTTGGATTTAAACGCAGTGCTTTTATTCATGTTACGTTAAGAATGATGTCTGGTAGAGGGTACGAACAAAAAGTAAATTTAGTGCAAAGTGTTGTTGAACAGCTTAAAGGGTTAAATTACGATGAGGTTTCAATAACCACTGAAATACAAGAAATCGATGAGCGTACTTACTGTAAGCAGCTTGTGTAATAATTAGGCTGTGTGAAGTGAACGAATAGTTCAGAAACAAAAAACCGACGGTAGCGGGCTGAAGCAGTGAATTGATCTATCATGGTTGCACTCTAGTTTCATTTATTTTAGAGAATATCATGCGTCACTCTGTAGATGTTCAATGCCCTCACTGTCAAAGTACTTCAATATCAAAAGCAGGAAAAAGCCCAAAGGGGCAGCAAAGATATTTATGTACCAACTCTGAGTGCCCGAAAAAAACATTCTTACTTCATTATGTTAAGCGTGCTTGGGAAGATGGAGTAAAAGAAACAGCCATTGACATGGTACTTAATGGTAGCGGAATAAGGGATACAGGTAGAGTGTTAAATATACACAAGAATACAGTGATAAACGCCATTAAAAAAAAGAAAAGAGCATTGTCCACGTAAATCCTAATTACACTCAAAGAGATAGCAACTCAAACATTGAAATCGATATAGAGTTGTCTGGGAAGAAGCAGAGATCGATGAGCAATGGTCATTTGTAGGTAAAAAGGTTAACCAGAGGTGGCTATGGCATGCCATAGACCATAGTACGAATACAGTTGTAGCTTATGTCTTGGGGAAAAGAACAGACGAGGCGTTCAAAGAGTTACAGACATTGCTCGAGCCACTAGGCATAAAGAAATATTATACCGATGACTGGGGTGCGTATAGGCGTAATTTGCCAACAGAACAGCATGAAGTAGGAAAAACTAATACCCAAAAGATTGAGAGGAAAAACCTCAATTTTAGAACTTGGATTAAAAGGTTAGCACGAAGAACGATTTGTTTTTCAAAGTTAGAAAGTATGCACGATACGGTAATAGGTTTGTTAATCAATCGAGTAGAATTTGGGATTGATATTCATGCCTACCACTAAATTAGCCCACTACCCGGCTCCCCTGTGCGGTGGATAATCTTCTGTTATACATTTATAGAATGCCTTAAAGCTGAATATTTTTGTATTTATCATTTCAGTGCGTTATTTCTTAGCTTGTTAATTCACTCACTTAATGAGTAATGTGATGGCGACAGTGCGCACTCCTGCTGAGCAACAATCAATATATAGATTCATGCTCAAAAGTCTCCAAGAATACCCTAGCGAAGCCGTATCCTATCTAAAATTTGAGGTTTCAAGGTTTGATGGTGATGAATACTTACAACAGTGTTATCAAAGACTAAGCAAAACCGATAGACAAAATTTGTATGATTTTTTTAACAATAAATCATCGTCGACTCGCTCTTACTCTCGTACACAAGATGCTCATTATTGTAAGAGACCAAGTAATCCATGCCGACGTTTTGCAACTGAGTCCCGCTCTATTACTCCAAAATCGAGCTCTCGATATACCAAGCAAATACAGCAACCACCTTCCTCCCCTGATCCCTTTTTTACTCAGACCAGTGCGCTTATTCACTCTTGGAAACTTAAACAGAAAAGCAAAAATAAACTGGGTGTTGAGTTAAATACATTAATTGGTGGTTGCACTAAACTTTCGCAGCTTATTGAAATCATTCACAGCCTAAAAAACGACAAACAGGTCATGGAAACATCATGGGACATAAGGTTAATCCATAAATTGTTACACAAAGCGGCCGAGTTTCCTGACAGCCATTCATCTAATTTCGACGGCATTTTTAGTGACATAACACGATTTAAATCGTCCTATGAATCGAAAACATGCATACTATTACTGAAATTAATTAAGTTGAATCTAAATTTTTCAGATGGCAAAAGATTGGTGCTAGGCAATGCCGCTGAAGCTAGCTTAATGCAAAAATGGGGCATCAAGCCTAATGTTGCTATTTACAATGCCTTTATCACGGTATGTGCTAAAACCGGCCAGTTTGACAGTGCTTGGCGACTGGTGCGTGGTGATAAGCCTGTGATGGCACCTCACTTGTCATTAAAATCCAATCAAATCACCTGCATGAATTTGCTGACGGTCTGCGCTGAAATGGAGCGTTATGCAGAAGCTAAATCATTGGTGTTGGGCGATGGCGATACAGCCAGCTTAATGCAACAATGGGCCATCAAGCCTAATGTTGCCATTTACAATGCCTTTATCACGGTATGCGCTAAAACGGGTCAATTTAATAGTGCTTGGCAACTGGTGTGTGGTAATAAGCCCGTGATGGCACCTCATTTGCCACTAAAGGCAGATACAATCACTTGCATGAATTTGCTGACGGCCTGCGCTGAAATGGAGCGTTATACAGAAGCCAAATCATTGGTGTTGTGCGATGGCGATACAGCCAGCTTAATGCAACAATGGGGCATCAAGCCTGATGTTGCCGTTTACAGCGCCTTTATCACGGTATGCGCTAAAACTGGCCGGTTTGATAGTGCTTGGCAACTGGTGTGTGGTGATAAGCCCGTGATGGCACCTCATTGGTCATTAAAAGCCAATCAAATTACCTGCATGAACTTGCTGACGGTCTGCACTGAAGCGGGGCGTTATGCCGAAGCAAAATCATTGGTGTTGGGCGATACAGCTACAGCCAGCTTAATGCAACAATGGGGCATTAAGCCTAATGTTGCCATTTACAATGCTTTTATCACGGTATGCGCTAAAACTGGCCAGTTTGATAGTGCTTGGCAACTGGTGCTTGGTGATAACCCATTGATGGCACCTCAACTACCACTAAAGGCAGATCCAATCACCTGCATGAATTTGCTGACGGCCTGCGCTGAAATGAAGCGTTTTACAGAAGCCAAATCATTGGTGTTGGGCGATACAGCAACAGTTACATCTACAGCCAGCTTAATGCAACAATGGGGCATCAAGCCTAATGTTGCCATTTACAATGCCTTTATCACGGTATGCGCTAAAACGGGTCAGTTTGATAGTGCTTGGCAACTGGTGTGTGGTGATAAGCCCGTGATGGCACCTCATTTACCACTAAAGGCAGATTCAATTACCTGCATAAATTTGCTGGCTGCCTGCTCTGAAACGGGGCATTACTCAGAAGCCAAATCATTGGTGTTGAGCGATGTCGCTACAGCTACAGCCAGCTTAATGCAACAATGGGGCATCAAGCCTGATGTTGCCATTTACAATGCTTTTATCACGGTATGCGCTAGAACTGGCCAGTTTGATAGTGCTTGGCGACTGGTGTGTGGTGACAAACCCGTGATGGCACCTCTTTTACCATTAAAGGCCAATCAAATCACCTGCATGAATTTACTGATTGCCTGCGCCGAAATGGAGCGTTATGCAGAAGCCAAATCATTGGTGTTAGGCGATAAAGGTACAACAAGCTTAATGCAGCAATGGGGCATTAAGCCTAATGTTGCCATTTACAGTGGCTTCATCACGGTTTGCGCAAAAACCAACCAATTTAATAGTGCTTGGCAACTGGTGTGTGGTGATAAGCCCGTGATGGCACCTCATCTACCACTAAAGGCAGATCCAATTACCTGCACGAATTTGCTGACGGCCTGCGCTGAAACGGGGCGTTATGCAGAAGCCAAATCATTGGTGTTGGGCGATGGCGATACAGCTACAGGCAGTTTAATGCAACTGTGGGGCATCAAGCCTAATGTTCCCATTTACTGTGCCTTTATTATGGTATGCGCTAAAACGGGCCAGTTTGATATTGCTTGGCAACTGGTGTGTGGTGATAAGCCCTTGATGGCACCTCATCTACGACTAAAGGTAGATTCAATCACCTGTATAAATTTGCTGATTGGCTGCGCTGAAGCGGGGCGTTATGAAGAAGCCAAATCATTGGTGTTGGGTGATGCTGATACAGCTAAAGACAGCTTAATGCAGCAGTGGGGCATCGAGCCTAATGTTGCCATTTACAGTGCCTTTATCACGGTATGCGCTAAAACTGGCCAGTTTGATAGTGCTTGGAAACTGGTGTGTGGTGATAAGCCCGTGATGGCACCTCATTTGCCACTAAAGGCAGATTCAATCACCTGCATGAATTTGCTGGTTGCTTGCGCTGAAACAGGGCGTTATGCCGAAGCCAAATTATTGGTGTTGGGCGATAGCGATACAGTTACAACCAGCTTAATGCAACAATGGGGCATCAAGCCTGATGTTGCCATTTACAATGCTTTTATCACGGTATGCGCTAAAACTGGCCAGTTTGATAGTGTTTGGCAACTGGTGTGCGGTGATAAGCCCGTGATGGCACCTCATTTGCCACTAAAGGCAGATTCAATCACCTGCATTAATTTGCTGACAGCCTGCGCTGAAACGGGGCGTTATGCCGAAGCCAAATCATTGGTGTTGGGCGATACAGGTACAGCCAGCTTAATGCAGCATTGGGGCATCCAGCCTGATGTTGCCATTTACAATGCTTTTATTAAAGTATGTATTAAGGCTAAGGAATTTGATACTGGAATATGGTGTTTAGAAAAAATAATGAACAAATGTAACATGAGTACTCTTTCACAAATGCACACTCAACTTGCGCCGCTGGAAAAAGATAATTTCGCAAGCATGATTGATAAAGGGATAACACAAGGAATTTATAAAAAAAATGTTGGTTTAACGAATCACTGTATCAATTTGCATATGGATAAAATCTTCGAAGGACATTCAGACAATGGTACACATATTCGAGGTGTTCCATTAGTTTTCGCAAAACTCTTATTTTGTTACCACAAAAAAAACAATGAACCCAACATAAAATCGATCATAACTGGATACCATGGCAATAATACGTTAAAAAATGGAATGATAAGTTTTCTCAAAGATGAATTTGAACTTGAGTTTATCGAGGATAAATTCAACTCAGGAATGATAGTATTGAGCGAGTCTAGCCATTAACTTGATACTAGCGAGCACACTTTTTAGTATGTTCACGTCATAAAACAACAACCATATTATAATGTTAAATACATTTTTGGTAATTTCTCAATAACCCGTGGCAGCCCTCGTTTTTTTTAGCACCAATTCTCCCAAGGATGGAATACTATTGCTCATTGAAAGTCGATCCTGAAGATATTGCCAAAACGATATTTTCAGTTTCCGACAAGTCTTCTTTAGACTGGAAAATGTATCCCTACATTGTCGCCCTAAATCACTTCTCGTCCCACCGCTGATTTTTCGTCTCTTTACATGTTCCCTTAAGTCGTTTTCACTGTCGTTGGTGTGAAGTGGTATTTCTGGTCGGTCTAATACTCGAAGCAATGATGATTTATGTTTATGTAATCGCTTCAGTTGTTGATTGAGAAGCTAATAACTGGTTTTTTGAGTGAAAATTCGCTCAAACTCCTTTTCTAACTCTGTTTTCTTGCTGGGTTGTGGTTGAGCTTTATACCGTTTTAAATCTCGATATAGATCCCAAATTTCACCTCTAACCTTTTTGATGTCTTCTCGGTGCGCTTCATTCAATGGCACAAGCTTATAAACTAAGCGTTCAGTGTGAACCCAGCACAACGCATGAATAAGAACATTAAATTGACCAGCACCGTCACTGACAACAACCAGTGATTCAATGGAGTGTATCTCAATAGCTTGCGCTAGTAATGCGCCTTCAGTAGCGGCATGCATGTGGTGCTTTCGAGTGATGTTCAACTGGTTAAGATGTGCATCCCACTTTTCTTTGGTTTCAAAAAATTGGCAAGGATGGTTGGCAAGTTGCTTTCTTTGGACTTCTGGTAGCTTGTACTCTTTCATATACTCAAAAGCCGTAGCATTTAGCTTGTAGCCCTGCTGTTGACCGCAAAGAATTGAGAGAAAGTTAATTCGACTTTTGCTATCCGAACTTTGAAACCAAGCGAAAAACTCATTACCAATATGAGTCACATAACCATTATTCCCTAAGTGACTTCCACCAGTATCATCAGTCGTAATGTAACCAGTACTGCTCAGGCCTTTATCCTAGAAACATCAGTTGACTGCGTTCTCAAGCATAGAAAAAATGGCTGATAGTAAGGCGTAGCTTGCAGCAAGTAGTTATTCTACTTGCAAAAGTTACAACGCAGATAGCAGTCATTTTAGCAAGCTTGTGAGCGTAGAGCACTTCACTCATTGGGTGAAAGCCATGATGATAAAGTCATCTTATTGACTCAAACAATTACTCATATACTCAGCGTTCAACTGATGTTTTTAGGTTGATGAGTTAGCTTTCAACATCGTTAGGGTGGCACAGGGGCCTTAGTAACTGCGACGCACTAAACGAATTTGGGGTCAAAAAATAAGTTTACACATATAACTGACATTGCGCACGCGGAATAGTTATGTGGTTAAGGTTGAATAAAAAATCACCTTTTATCTGTGTTTTACTTAAAATTTACCGATATGAACATTTTCACAACGCAAAAGTGAGTAACTATTCATTAATTTTGGGTTTTCAATAGATGTGCTCAATGTCAGATATAAAAAATGGGCAATTGATGAGGTACTGAATTTCCCATTATTAACCTTTCTTAGGGACGTGGCGGAAGAATGTATACCAATTTTATCGTCACTCCTGCGAACGCAGGAGTCCAGAGTCTTTGGTTAATTTGGGCACAAGTCGCTGGATACCTGCGTTCGCAGGTATGACAAATTAAGCGTTGAAATTTAAATTGGTATTATTTGAACTGCGACATCCCTTACCACATTACTTTAGCTGTCTTTCAAGAAAATCAGCCAATGAGCGATACAAATGGTTTCTCACTTTCTCGCCACGCATCGAGTGCTTAGATCCCGGGTAATCAATCATCTGAAATAATTTCCCTTCATCTTGCAACGCCTTGTAGACACGTGTGCTGTTTTCAAACAATACGTTGTCATCAGCCATACCGTGATACATCAACAAACCAGACTGGTAGCCTTTCACATAGGGCATGATACTGCTGGCATCATAGCCTTTTTTATTTGAAACAGGGTTGCCTAAATAACGTTCGGTGTAATGAGTATCGTATAAACGCCAGTCTGATACTGGTGCGCCTGATATAGCGGCTTTGAAGTAATCAGGCGCTTTGAATAAACTCATGAGTGCCATGTAGCCACCGTAACTATGTCCATAAATAGCAATATTATCGCCATCAACGTAAGGTAGGCTTCGCAAGTAATCGACACCTACTTTTTGGTCATCGACTTCAACTTTACCTAAATGATGGTATATCGCGTGCTCAAACTGAGTACCACGATGCGCACTGCCACGATTATCTAACTGAAATACAATAAAGCCTTGCTGGACAAGATACTGAGTAAAGTAATCTTGTTCACTCCAACTGTTGGTTACCAGCTGTGCATGAGGTCCTCCATAAACTCGTACGACAACAGGATATTTTTTGGCAGCATCAAACGGAACGGGTTTAAAGATTCGGCTATAAAGGGTTTGTCCATCTTCAGCTTTAAGTTTGTTAAATTCAGGAGTACGCCATAGACCTGAATGGTCAAATATAGGGTGACCTTCTACAACAGCATTTTGTTCAACCCATGTTATTTTTTCTCCAACAGCGTCGTGCAGGCTTATCTGAGGCGGCTGAGTTAAGCTGTTAAAATAATCGAGATAAACGCTCTTTTCTTCTGCAAACACAGCATTGTGCATACCCGATCTGCTGCTGATCTTCTCTGGCTCGCCGCCCATAAGAGGAACACGATATAAATGGCGTTCAGTTGGTGTATCTTTACGACCACTAAAATAAACCCAGCCATTTTCTTCATCCACATGCTCTAGGTTATCAACTGCCCAATCTCCTTGGGTCAATTGAGTTTTTACTTTGCCATTGAGGTCATACAAATATAAATGAAGATATCCATCACGCTCAGAGGCCCAAATAAAGGCATTTTGTTTTTCTAAGAAATATAAATCCTTATTAAGATTGATCCACGCTTTGCTGCGTTCAGTAACCAGCACTTGTGATGAGTCAGGCTTGTTGGTTGAAACTACTCGAAGTTGTAGATCTTTTTGATCACGGCTTTGCCATTGGAATGACAGTTGTTCGCTTCCTGGTAGCCACTTGACCCTAGGCAGATAAATATCCTGCTCTTTGCCTAAATCGATCCAAATTGTTTTTTTAGAGCCGATATTAACAACACCTAATGCAATTTTTACGTTATTTTTGCCCGCATAAGGATAACGTTGCTCAGTAAGTTTAATACCATCCGCATAAATTTCGTTACGGGTTACCTGTTCGACGTCGGATTCATCAACGCGGGTAAAAGCAATTTTTGATTCATCATCAGACCACCAATAACCGGTATAGCGGCTCATTTCTTCTTGAGCGACAAATTCAGCCATACCGTTTTTAATCGCACCGCCACCATCTTTAGTAAGAGGCTGTAGTTTATTGTTTGATAAGTCGAGGACAAATAAATTTTGATCACGGACAAAAGAGACAAACCGTCCGTTTGGTGATAAACGTGCATCTGTGGCAAAACCTTCATCAGTGGCAAGTTCAGTGACCTTTTTGTCGGCGAGTGAATAATAATAAAGTTTGCCTGCTGAGGGAATTAAGACCGCTTTGCTGTCAGCAGACCAATCGTATTCCATGATACCTTGGCCGTAGATGCGCTGACGTTCCCGTCTTGCTTTTTCTTCATCTGAAAGTTCTCCACCAGCCAACTTGTCAGCGTTTACTAAGATGCTGGTCTTTTGAGTTGCGACGTCCATTTGCCATAAATCATAAAAACTTTGGTTATCGGCACGACCCACAAGATAAGTGACACGCTTACCGTCTGGCGAGAGTTTTAGTCCTCTTGGGCTCGTACCGGCGAGTGCTGGAGAAGCATTAAAACGTTCGATCGTAAGCGGAGACTTATTACCATCCATGTGTGTTTCCATTGCATGAGCATTTATCATCGGGGCATTTATTAACAAGGGTATGCTTGCTAATAGGCTATTTATCCAAATTTTGTTCATTATTATTCTCATTCATTATGTTTTTATTTTGTTCAATTCAGTTCTATTTTGCCAAAACTGGAATGAATTTGCATTTCAATTATTTATGCTTGTTGAACTATGGATTATCTTAGAGGCTGTTGATTTTTCAGGATTAAATTTTATGCTATTTGAGCATTTATCTGTTCAACCTAGAAACATCAGTTGACTGCGTTCTCAAGCATAGAAAAAATGGCTGATAGTAAGGCGTAGCTTGCAGCAAGTAGTTATTCTACTTGCAAAAGTTACAACACAGATAGCAGTCATTTTAGCAAGCTTGTGAGCGTAGATCACTTCACTCATTGGGTGAAAGCCATGATGATAAAGTCATCTTATTGACTCAAACAATTACTCATATACTCAGCGTTCAACTGATGTTTTTAGGTTCAAGGCGTGAGCAGTGATGCTTAGCCATCTAAGTGAGCTGGTCACAACACAGAACAGTGAATGCTCAAAAGCATCGAAAAAAGAGAGAGCGTAAATTGGTAGCTCTTTCTAAATAAAAGGTGCTGCGTTATCGTTTTCTTATTTGGAAACGAAGTAACGACAGTTTTGTATGTCGATAATAACCATACCTCACAAACTCTACCTTGCATAAAATAACCAATTTATCGCTGCAAAAACAATCACGAAAGATCAACAGACCCTAGGAGGTGGCTGTTTTTTTAAATTATTAATAATCAGCTCTCTTAACCATTTATGGCCAAGATCATGTTCAAAGTGCTGATTCCAGATCAAGAAAAATGCTCCAGGAATAATGTTGATGGGTAATGGAAGTACTTTCAGTTTATGAATTTGAATCATCTCTTGTACTTGCCGATACGGTGCACAAAGTAATAGATCACTGAATTCACATAGACGAAATGCTCCTTGGAAATCAGGCATTTCAATTGCGATGTCACGATGCAACTGTTGCTGAAACAATACTTCATCTAATACCCAACGGCTCGCGCCACCGCCTGTAACTTGTATATGTCGGTATTGAATGAAAGTGTCTAAATTCCAAGGTTGAGTCAATAGTGGGTGGTTCTCTCTTACTAAGCAGACGGAATGATCTTGAATGAGTTCGGCATAATGTAAATCTGGCTCTAGTCTATCAATATGTAATTCAGAGCGAGGATCGTGCTCTCGACAAGTGATGCCAAACTCAATTTCACAATTGAGAAGTTGCTCAATGGTATTTTGATCCCAAGTTTGTATGTTTACTTTAACGTTGTTTGCCGTAGCCAGTATCTCAGGCATGAACTCAGGAATAATATTGGCATAGGCTAGTTCAATCATATCAATATGAAATCGTCTTGAACTCTGTGCTGGTATAAATTTATTTGGACGAGTGAGTTGTTCAACATTTTGAAGTAGCGGTTTAATACTATGGGCAAGCTCTATGGCTTTTGGGGTTGCAATTAAACGGGAAGACTTTCGAGTTAATAGTGGATCATTGAACATTTCTCTAAGTTTTGCCAAGTGTTTACTTACCGCAGATTGACTCAAGTTGAGTCTCATTGAGGTCGCCGTAACACTTTTCTCTTCTAGTAGGATATCTAATACCCTAAGGAGATTTAAATCAAAAGATTGGTTCATAACGCTTCCCTCTATCACTATCATTATTCCATTGTGGAATGATACGGATTCACATAAATCATTACTATTCATACTACTTGAGTTCATATAATAGGGCTATCAGAGATATGGAGTTGATATGAGCAAGTTACGTTTAATGATGATTTTTATCCCTATGGTGATTTTTAGCCCATTGGCGATTGATATTTTTTTACCAGCATTGCCTGAAATGGCAAGCAATATGTCGACATCAATGATCAGTATGCAATGGACGATAACTTGCTTTATTTTAAGTTTAGGAATTGGGCAGCTAATCTTCGGGCCGCTTTCAGATCGTTTTGGTCGCCGTCCAATCGCTTTAGGTGGTATTATTGTTTATGGGATCAGCGCATTATTGATGTCGATGATTCATCAGTTTGAATGGCACATAGCTTTGCGTTTTCTTCAAGGTATCGGGGCTTGCTCAATTGTGGTGACAGCCTATTCGAGTGTCCGAGATCGGCTTAACACTACTGAAAGTAGTGCCGTATATAGCTATCTAAATGGTGCAATTTGTTGCATTCCAGCTTTAGCCCCCGTGCTGGGGTATCACTTAAGTCGTGATTTCGGCTGGGAAAGTACATTTCTCTTTATGGCAGGGTTTGCCGTGATTTCTGGCTTGCTGATTTATTTCACTTTCGATGAGTCAAGACCAGCCACATCAACCAGTAACAGTCAGTCAATCTCATTTGCGAATTATCGAGCAGTCCTTGCTGAGTCTAAGTTCACCTTTCATGCGATACTAGTCATGTTGGCGATGTCGATAATCTTAGCTTATGTCAGCAGTGCTCCAGCCTTACTGATGGATAAATTAGGGTTAAGCCAAGAAGATTTTACTTTTTGGTTCAGTGTTAACGCTGTGGTATGTATTGTTGCCAGTATTATCGTGCCCCATATCGCCAAGAACCTAGGTGTTAAAAGGGCTATTGAATTAGGTCTTGTATTACTGATGGGTGTAGGTGGGCTGCTTATTGTGCAAGAAACTATTACATCAGCTGTAAATTACATGATACCTGTTATTGTCAGTTCTATCGGCTTCTCATTATTAATGGGAGTATGTACAGGACAAGCACTGTCGCCGTTTAAGCATACAGCAGGAACAGCCGCTGCTGTTTTAGGGTTTATTCAAATGAGTGGCGCGGCGCTATTGGTGACATTTATTCAAGCTATGGGATTTGGTGCAAGTGAACAATTGATTTTACTGTCCATATTGGTTTTATGCACATACATTTATTGGAAAATCCCCAGATTCAATCGCAAAATCTTAGCGCATAATTAAACGTGCTTTAAAACTTAAAGTATGTGAACTTGTATCTTAAAAATCATTAATTTTCATTTAACTAAGTGATTACTTAAGCCATGATAATATCGATGTAAATTATGATCGTAAAGGTTAAACAGAATGGTACCAGCTATACAGATACCAGTTTTAGGAGAATCAGAAGGGGTTTCAACAACGAATTTAACTCCTAATGAAGAAGATCTTTTTTGCTGTGATCAATCGAGTACCGTTTATCAAACCCTGACTCCAGTGCCATCGGAAGTAGACGATGCCGTAAAGTCCTTTTTAAGCACTTCTATGGAAAGTATTGGGTGTTTTCATTTTGAACAGGATTGTTTTTTTGAAAAGTATCACTGTGCAAATTTCGACTTACAAACATCAGCAGTTCAAAGCCATACTGAAGAGAGCTGCCAGAAAAAGATTTCAAATATTAGCGATAAAATCCCTGAGCTTAGGGGAAAGCTAATTTTTTGGTTTAATCAAATTTTAATTGTCAGCCCTGAGAAAATATCTAGCCCTTTTACTCGTTATCATTCTTTATTATTTCATTTAGAGAAAGCTGCTATCGAACAGGGCGGTGCGTTAGGTGACTTTGAAAAAGCTAAGCCGATGCTTGTGCCAAAAAATTGTGCAGAAGCAAAAAAGTTACACTGTGAATGTACAAACTACTTAAAACGTGTAAATTTCCCAGAAGATCGACAAACAATATTTGAATATCAACTTGAAGAGCTTAGATGTTCGACAATCAGTCATCGTCAAATTAATGCGTTAAAGCATTTGCTTACTACTATGAAAAATGAGCATAGTGAGATGAACGTAGCGAGCATCATGACTGAGCTAACGGAATTTACTCAGGCATTTGAACAAGAGGTTTTTGGATTATTAATCAGTAAATTACAAGCTAGAAAAAATGAGTTTTTATCGAAACATTACGCAGAAACAATGCCGAAAATGAGTTCTGTCGCAGCATTTAAAGAGCAACAAGCTCAAATAATCGAAAACGTTGTAGCTAATAAAGTTGAATGTGAGAAGGTTTGTCTTGTTATTAATCAGTTGAGTCGTGTGTATCCTGAAAAAGCAGAGGCGTTCACCGCTGAATTCATCGACGATTATTTAGCATCAACTTCTATTCTTTTTCTTGGATTGAGATTGGAAAAATATGCAAAAGTTATTGATGAATCACGCCTTCATATTTTAAATAAAAAAATAAAAGTAATCAAAGCGTTGGCAAAAGAGATTTCTAAATTAGAAGCTGAAAATGCTTGTATTTCAAGTGTTGCCAATGAACAAAGGCAAAGTGTTATTCAACTAGAAATTCCAGACTCTGAGTGTCTAAAGAAATGTGAACGTTTAATCAATATCATTAAATTGGTCATTGAGGGTTTAAAAAAGTTGTCTTTTTATGAAAGTGCTCAGCTGTACTCCACCAAAGATATTTTGAACATAAGAGCACAAATAATATCGATTTTTCAAAAACCACTGTCAGATGAACAAATAGCAAAAATTTTGGCTTTTGAACCTCAATATTCACTTTGAGGTTTATTGCCAGAGTTATACCTGTGATTTTCGAATATGCATCTTCAGGTAATAGGGTACTAAATTTAAAATAACTGTTTTTCGTTGTGCTATTTTGTAGCAAGCTCATGTATGATCGACCAGCAGAAAAAGACCCTTCTCTATTAAGGATTTGAGATGCAAACCTTTACTCAATATGTGGCTGGATCAAATATAGATACTAGCCTCAAACAGTTGCTTCATACTCTTGTTAATACTTCAAAAGAAATTAGTAAAGCCGTAAGTCACGGAGCGCTTGCAGGCGTATTGGGCGAAACAGAGCAGCAAAATGTTCAAGGGGAAACCCAGAAAAAGCTTGATATCATCACCAATGATATGCTCAAAAATGCATTAGACAATGATTTAACCGTTAAAGGCATCGCTTCTGAAGAAGAAGATTATGTGGTGGCGGCTAATGAAAATGGTCAGTATCTCGTTTGCTTTGATCCACTTGATGGCTCATCTAACATCGATATTAATTCGTTAGTGGGGACGATTTTTTCGGTATTGCCAGCAACAGAAGATGAGTTGACCGAAGCGAGCTTTTTGCAAAAAGGGTGTAATCAAGTTGCTGCTGGGTATGTGTTATACGGCCCATCAACCATGTTAGCTCTGACAACCGGTAACGGTGTGCAAATGTTCACTCTGCATCCAGAAACCAACGAATTTATGCTAACAGAAGCTCAAGTTGCTATCCCTGTAGACACTAAAGAATTTGCTATTAATATGTCGAATCAACGCTTTTGGCAGCCAGCCATGCAAACTTATATTAATGACTTGATTAAGGGGGATACGGGTGTGCGGCAAAAGAACTTTAATATGCGTTGGATAGCGGCGATGGTTGGAGATGTTCACCGTGTTTTATCACGTGGTGGTATTTTTACGTATCCAGCCGATACCAAAAATCCTAAAAAACCGTTTAAGCTACGTTTGATGTACGAGGCCAATCCTATGGCTTTACTGGTTGAACAATCTGGTGGTCTTGCATCAACAGGATATGAGAACATTCTTGATATTCAGCCACAAGAGATTCACCAACGGGTTGCTGTCATTCTAGGCAGTAGCAATGAAGTTGAAACGTGCTTGAACTATCACGCGCTATAGATTTGATTTGCTAAGAGGAATCGTGTCCTCATAGGGATCTAGCGTTTTAGAAAGTACCAATCTTTGTCAAACCTGCGAAGGCTGGTATCCAGTGACTTTTATAGTAAAAAGCAAAGGCACTAGACTCCAGCTTGCGCTGGAGTGACGAGAACTTATCGGTATACTTTCTTCCGCAACTTTTCTTAGCTCTTATACTTTCCTTGATATTTAGTTTTAGATACCATGTGATATTCATAGAAATCTTCACCAACTATCTTAAAACCTAATCGTAAATACAGCTTAAGTGCAGGGTTATCTTTTAACACAGTTAACGAAACGCTTTTAGTGCCTGCTCTGTCTTGTATTTGCTCAATAATCCCTTTTCCAAAACCTTTATTTTGATGTTCTGGCGCTATTTGAAGCTGCATGATTTCAATATTAGTATCAGTAGACTTGTACTTTAAAGTCCCGATTAAGGCACCCTCAAAATAGGCTAAATGAGAGCAGTCATATTCATCATCGAGTCTTATGTCATGCTCACGTTCTGATAGATACTGACCTGAGTTTTCTAAATGTTTGACCATGGTTGATTTGCGCAGTTCAAGCAAATAACTTCGATCTGACAATGTCGCTTTTTGAAATTTAAATACCATGAACTTCCTTTGGTGCTAATTCAAACGAGTAACGGTTAAGGGACGTGGCGGAAGAATGTATACCAATTTTATCGTCACTCCTGCGAACGCAGGAGTCCAGAGTCTTTGGTTAATTTGGGCACAAGTCGCTGGATACCTGCGTTCGCAGGTATGACAAATTAAGCGTTGAAATTTAAAGTGGTATTATTTGAACTGCGACATCCCTAAGTCGTTTTGTGTGGCGTTTTCATGGAAAATATCAGCTAAATAGGTGGTGAGTTCGGACTCATTTAAGTTTGAAGGGATCACAACGTCATAAACTCGTGTACGTAGTCCTGTGCCTGAATCTACAAACAGTAGCCATTCATTGTTCTTTCTTTGAACCGCCATCGATTTACCAAATACGTTGAATTTTATCAGTGTCTTTACTGGCATGATTTTTAAATTTTCACTTTGATTTGTTATGCTTAAATGCAGCTCCAAAGGCCGAACCCAGTGCGATACCCAGGCTAATCCAAACGCTCATGTCGCCAGTGATTGCTCCAATAGCGGAACCTAAGGCCACACCAAAGCAAAGACCTAGTGCGATAGGCGTGTTTTCATTTTTTGAGTTTTTCCATTTACTCATAAATTTCCCTTTTGATTACATTACAAATATTAATAGTATTATCAGATTCAAGCAGCAAAGTATAATACCAATTACAGTAATTAAATGCTCAACTCAGAGCTATGTATGTGCTCAAAGTGCAATCGAAATTGATGAAGGCATAATTGTTACCGACATACACTGCTGTCGTTATTACATTGCTACGTCAAGACAATTTTGAGAAGTATTCTTTATCCTAAATAAATCGGTTGGGAGCGTTCATATACGCAGAAAAAATTACTGATAGCAAGGCATGAATAGCAGCAAGTAGTGGTTCTACTTGCAAAATTTATAACGCAGCTAGCGGTGGTTTTGACAAGTATATGAATGTTCAGCACTCACCTGATGGGTGAATTAGGGTTGTTTAATTTTGTATTTAACATCAATAGATTAAAGCTAAATTGTGCGTTCAACCGTTTTATTTAGGTTTATAAACCTAGAAACATCAGTTGACTGCGTTCTCAAGTGTAGAAAAAATCGCTGATATTAAGGCGTAGCTTGCAGCAAGTAGTTATTCTACTTGCAAAAGTTACAACGTAGATAGCAGCCATTTTAGCAAGCTTGTGAGCGTAGAGCATTTCACTCATTGGGTGAAAAACATGATAATAAAATCATCGTATTGCTCAAACAGTTACTCATATACTCAGCGTTCAACTGATGTTTTTAGGATAAACCAAAGTGAGCACGTACAAGCTCCCGAAGGGCAAGGCTAAAGGGTTCCATTACTGCGTTACAAGCACTTGAATTATCCCGACAAAGCACTAGGTGCGTTGAATGCCAGCTTTGTATTGCGGCCGTAGGGATATAGTACTTCGAGCTTGTGTCTTGCACTGAAAACCTTTATCTCTTGCTGAGTGAGAGATTAATTATTGTAATTGGTATTAGTTATCATCTGAGCTGAATAAACTCACTAAACCTTGAAATAACATATTTAAAATACCATTGGCGGCATCTTCACTGTTTGGAGAAGTATCTTGATGGCGACTTGATGCCTTTTGATTGCGAGATTGATGGCTTTCTTGAGCACCTTTAGCGAAGTCACCAAGTGATTTTTGAGCTTGTGAACTGGTGCAACCAACAGTTAAAGCAGAAAGTAATACGAGCACTAAAAAATTAGAATAAGCTTTATTCATAATGTCACATCCTGTGAATAAAAAAATTAAAAGGGGGAAGTGGCGCCCCCTCATGCAGTTACAAATTAAATCTGATGTTTCTTTTCCGTTTGGTCAACAATGGTTACTACGGCACTGTCGCCAACGACATTGCTAGACGTCACAAACATATCGATGATACGGTCGATTGCCGCAACAATAGCAAATGCTTCAATGGGTAAGCCTGTTTGGTGGATTAACACACCTATCATCACCATACCGCCACCCGGTACACCGCCAGCACCCACAGACAGCAAAAAGATACTGAATATTAAGGCGGGAATTTGCTCCATAGTAAATGGCGTGCCAAAGGCGTTGGCTACAAAGAAAATTGCCACCGTAATATAAATGGATACCCCGCCCATATTCATGGTCGCGCCAAGTGGCACACCAAAACCAGCAACGGCTCTATTGACACCTAACTTTTCAGTCAGGGTACGCATAGTGACAGGAATGGTGGCATTCGAGCTGGCTGTTGAAAGCGAAAACAATACTTGCTCTTGAGTCTTATCTCGGAACGTTTTAGCTGAAATGTTAGTAAATAAGCTCACTGCAAATGGGTAAACCACAAAAATCCACAATACCAACAAAACTAAAATCAATATCACGTATTCAGCTACGCTGATGAAGGCGTCGGCTTGTAATGTTGCGCCTAATTTAAACATCAAAGCAAATACACCAACAGGGGCAAGATTCATCACAACAGTGATCAATTTCATCATGATTTTGTTGGCCGTTTGGAAACCTGAAACAGCGCTTGAAACGTGCTCACCCAACGACTTAATTACACCTCCAACAAGTAATGCCATGAAGATAATTTGCAGCATGTTGCCATCGTAAAACGCTCGAATTGGGTTACTTGGTACAATGTTTACAAGTAATGACATTAAATTAGGTAGCTCAGTTGCAGTGATAGCAACTTGAGAATCACTGCTCATGTCTACACCTGAGCCGGGTTGTAAAATTAATGATACGGTTAATGCTGCACTGATGGCGACGACGGTATTAATGATATAAAAGCCAAAGGTCTTGCCACCTAGTCGCCCGAAACTTTTTAAATCCGGTAATTCACACACACCGCATACAATACTGACGAAAACCAAAGGCACAACCAGCATCATGATCATATTAACGAACATGCTGCCAATGCCACTAAAAAAGCTAACCAAAGATCCCGAGAAAAAACTGATATCAGCCAATGCATATTGCACTGTCGTGCCCAGCAGTAGACCGAGAAATAGACCAATAAAAATTTTGGCCGAAAGTGACTTCATCATAATTTATCGCTACCCAATGTTGTTGTTCTATTGCTTCCAAGCTCGTTTTTATTAAGCAAAGATTTTTAATCTAGTCGAGAAATATAACACTTACCGCTCCCAAAAGTCACAATAGAAATTCATTGAGGCTTCAAGGGTAAAAGTCTTACCTGATTACCGACAAAGCTCAGTTAATACCAGTTACAGTAATCTCTCACTCAACAAGAGCTAGGGGATCTAGCGATTTAGAAAGTACCAATCTTTGTCATACCAGCGAAGGCTGGCATCCAGTGACTTTCTATAGGAAAAAGCAAAGGCACTAGACTCCAGCCTGCGCTGGAGTGACGAAAACTCATCGGTATACTTTCTTCCGCAACTTTCCTAAAGGTTTTTTGGTATAACTTTGTCGTCACTCCAGCTAAAGCTGGAAAAGAAGTAACGACAGCTTTTTATGTCGGTAGTCTAATGGTTTTCTCGTTTTCTAGAAAAAACACTAGATACCAGCCTACGATGTTATGACGATATAGTAACTGAATTTTTCAATAAATTATTTAATGGGTAATCAAAAAATCTTAAAATACTTTTTGCCACCAAGATAAAGGCTTGCCACAGTTTTCAACGGGTCGATAACTTTGTTTTACTGCGGGCAATGACACCACACTTTCACAGCTAGCTTGTTTGGCATCGCCATTGGTTTTATCAAAGTAGCCTGTAGTGATATTACTCGGTGGGGATAGTCTCAAACTAATTGGTGCTCGGTTTTTCAAAAAGTTTTGATAAATTGCCATTGCACCACTGCTGCCGTACAAGTGTGTTTTACTGTTGTCATCTTTGCCTACCCATATGGCGGCCACATTACGCTCATCAAAACCCGCGAACCATGAATCACGATTATTATTACTGGTTCCCGTTTTCCCTGCGAGACGTGTATTGGGGAAAGCCTTTCCTAATCGTGCTGCTGTGCCAGACTGCACCACTTGATTCATGGCGTATTGGATTAAATAAGCCGTGCTTGGGTCAATGGCTTGCTCAGCATCTGCTTGGTAGGTGATGATCAGCTTATCTTGATTATCCAGAACATGAGTGACAGCCTGTAGAGGTCTAAAACGGCCATTATCAGCGACAGTTTGGAAAATTTGAGCCACCATATATGGTGACCCATTTAAGGCTCCCAGCAACATGGATGGATAACCGGATACAGGCTCTTTCCAGCCAGAGTCCATTAATGTGTCAACGACGTTATCTAAACCTAATGCCATGCCTAAATTTACCGTAGGTACATTGCGTGATTTTTTAAAGGCATAGAGCAATGGTACTTGGCCGAGAAACTTCTTATCCACGTTTTGTGGCGACCAAGTTTTTCCTTTACCATTTTTAAGTGTAATTGGCTGATCGGCTAATGGCGTTGCTAAGGTATACACGTTTGGCTTAGCCAATGCAGTTGCATAAACGAAGGGTTTGACTAAGGAACCAATAGGGCGACGAATGGTCATTGCACGATTATAACCACGGTAATCAGGTCGACGATCGCCAACCATAGCTGCAATTCCTGCGTTATATTTGTCCGTCACTACCATACCGGCTTGAACATTTTGCGGTTGTTTATTTAAGCGTTTCATTGTATCAATTACCGCTTTTTCTGCCGCTTTTTGCGCCAGTGGATCTAAGCTAGTGTAAACCTTAATTCCGGACTGTTTGAGTAACTCTGGACCATATCGCTGGGCGAGTTCTTGCTTCACCAAATCGAAGAACGCTGGCAGTTTTGAGCGAACGTCTCGCTCGCTATTTCTCAGGCCTAATGGAGAATTAACCGCAACACGGTATTGCTGGACATTAAGATCGCCAGCTTCCATGAGCAATCTCAGTACCAAATCGCGACGTTGCTGAGCTCTTTCTGGGTTCCTCCAAGGGTTGTAATAGGATGGACCTTTAATCACAGCCACCAAAAATGCTTGCTGTGATAAGGATAATTCTCGGATGGGGCGTCCAAAATAAAATTGCGATGCGAGTCCCATACCATGAACTGAACGAGACTTATCTTGCCCCATATACACTTCGTTCAGGTAAGCCTCTAAAATTTCATTCTTGCTATAGCGATAATCGATAATGATCGCCATTAATGCTTCTCTTGCTTTACGCACTAATGTTCGTTTACTGGTTAGAAAAAAGTTCTTTGCCAGCTGTTGAGTTAGGGTTGACCCCCCTTGAACAGTGCGGCCAGCAGAAATATTAACAAATACCGCGCGTAAAATAGCAAGAGGACTAACACCATGATGGAGATAAAAGTCCCGATCTTCAGTTTGTAATAGTGCTTTGACCACTAGTGGCGGTATCTTCTCTGAAGGAACAAATAGGCGATCTTGACCATCATTGGTAATGATCCTATCCAGTAATTTCGGCTCCATATAAAAAACGGCCAGTTGCCTGCCATCAGGACGAGTGACTTTATTAATGCCTAATGAGTCGAAACTTATCATCACTCGCTGCTCAGATTGACTGCCTTCAGGGTGTTGAAATGGGCGCCGCCATAAATCCACTTTTGTTTTTGAAGCTGAAAATTCACCCACTTGTTGAGGGTGACGAACTTTTCGATAACCTAAGAGTTTTAATTCTGAAATAAACTGTTGATGACTTATGGCCGCAGAAGGATAGAGCGCCATTGAGCGGCCATAAATTTGAGCGGGCAAATGCCATTTTTGGCCTTCAAATTTACGTGCGATGATTTGATCTAAATAAATGCCATAGCTGCACACAGCGACTAAGATAATTAATGCCACTTTCCAAAAAAACGACCAAATTCGCCTTAATACACCAGAGCTTACTGTTTTCTTCGTTTTCGCTTTAGTTTTGTTTTTTGCTTTTGCTGGTGGCTTTTTAGTGCTTGCCTTAGGCTTAGTCATTAATATCCTGCTTGATTTTAAATCAGTTTTTTGCGAGTTTTCTTTTTGTTAGCTTAGTCGCTTGAGCTTGTAGTGGATCGTCTGGCCATGGGTGCTTGGGGTAACGACCTCGCATTTCTTTTTTTACTTGCTCATAAGAGCCACTCCAAAATGCCGCTAAATCAGCAGTAATTGCTAAAGGACGCCTAGCTGGAGAAAGTAGCTCCATAGTAACTAACAGCTTGCCTTTAGCCAAGCTTGGGCTTTGTGCCTGCCCAAAAGCTTCTTGCAGTTTTAAGCTCATTAAGGCTCGACCATCTTCGGTATAGCGTATTGGTGCTTTAGTACCAGTAACAAGCGACCATTTTTCAGGAAACTCTTGATTGAGTAATTGCTGTTGTTGCCAATCAAGTTGGTTGAATATGAGCTGAAACGTATCAAGTTTCGCCAACTGTTTTAAATTGTTTATTTCAGTAACATATGGAGCTAACCAATCTTTGCAAGTACTAAGCAAACTTTTTGCATCGACATCTGGCCATTTCATGGTTTCACTCAACAAATTTTTTGCCAGTTTTATCCGGATTTGTAATTGTTGTGTGTTTTCAGGCCATTCGAGTAAATCTAGGCCTTTATTCTCAACTTGCTGAAGAATTGCTTGCGTGCGTTGCTCTGTAGATAGCTTTCTTATTGGTTCACGTTTAATGACAATTGCGCCTAATGCGTGCTGCTTCTCTGCAATAAAACGGCCTGTATTTTCATCCCAGCTGCTGTGTAGTTTCGAGGTCACTAAGTAGTCGAGGTGAGTTCCCAATGAAATAGGGTTTAATTGGCAAGCTAAGTAAGCTTTAGCGTTACTTTTGCTTTCGGTCTCTTGTAGAATGGCGATTACGACAAACTTGGCTTGAGCAAGTGACTCTTCTTCGGCAATCACAACACCGCTGCCAATGGCTGTGATAAAACTGCCGTTACCGCGGTTTTTGGCAATTCTATCGGGAAACGCAAACGCTAATAATAAGCCGATATCCTGCCAGCGAGCTAATTGGGTTACTTGGTTTACATTGGCTGAAATCCCAAACTTTGCTAACCATGCCTTGGTTTGCTTTGCTGCTAAACCGCTATGGCTGATATTGAGATAATTTTGAATATCGCAGCCACGTCGAGGTAAACCACGAGCTTCAAGCACACTGGCTAAAACACAGGCTAGAACGAGTAACTGATTATCTTGAGTTGCTGTTAATGCTTGGGCTCGCAACAGCATGTGTGCCAATCTGGGATCGCACCCCAATTCGTATGCTTTTTTTCCTTCAATTGTGAGTTTGTTATCGTTGTCGACAAACTCTAAGCGCTTCAATAAATTCCAAGCTTTTATCTCATGAATTGCTGGGGGTTGGTTGAGCAATGGAAGATCGTTAAACTGCCGAGCTCCCCAATAAGCACAATTATGCGCCATGCTCAGCAAGTCGGCATTCATAATCTCAGGTTCGTCGTTTTCAAGGCGACGTAAATGATCTTCTTCACGCCAAAGGCGAATACATTGTCCGGCACTTACTCGCCCAGCGCGTCCACTGCGCTGAGTCGCTGATGCTTGGCTAATGGGTTTTAAACTTAAGCGAGTGACATCAGATTTTGGGTTATAACTGGCGTGGCGCTTTAAACCACTATCGACAACTGTGCGTATGCCTTCGATGGTTAGACTGGATTCAGCGACATTGGTGGCAAGCACAATTTTTTGTTTTTGTCCTTGCTGGCCAGTATGAGGCTTTATCGCTGCATCTTGTTGTTGATGGCTAAGCTCTCCGTATAATGGCATTACGATACACTGCTGACTGATGCGTTGATCAAGATACGATTGGAGCTTAAGGATTTCAGATTTTCCGGGTAAAAATGCCAATATATCTCCCACTTCATTCATGCTTTGGCTTGTTGATGTCAGCCGGAGGATAGTTTCTCCCATATGATCAAGCCAAGGTGAAGTGCCATGTACGGCTGCACTTTTGGGTGATGAGTAACTGATGTTTACCGGAAAACTCCGGCCTTCGCTTTGTAGGATTATGGCATTGGGCAGCTGAGCTTTTAATTCTTTTTGTGCCAAAGTGGCTGACATTAAAATAATTTTTAAGTCTTCTCGCAGACTTTGTTGTACTTCAAGAGCCAATGCTAACCCTAAATCTGTTGTGAGATGCCGCTCATGAACTTCATCAAAAATGATGGTATCAATGCCTGTTAGTTCAGGATCTTGCTGGATCATTCGCGTGAGTATGCCTTCGGTGACAATTTCTAACCGAGTGTGCTTACTTACTTTGGTTTCACCACGTACTCGATAACCAACTTGTTGCCCAACATGTTCTCCTTTTAGTTTAGAGATATACTCGGCAATGCTACGGGTCGCAACGCGGCGTGGTTCGAGCATAAGGATTTTGCCGCTGATTTCAGGCCAATCGAGAAGAACCGCAGGAAGTGCTGTGGATTTACCCGAACCTGTAGGGGATTGAATCAAAAATTGTGAGCAGGTGGAAAAACTTGCTTTTAATGAAGGCAGTATTGAGTTTATGGGCAATAATTTCAAGATGTGTACTGTTTTAACGTTGATTCTTCGATGTTAACACAAAGAGTAAGATTTGCAGAAAACAAGTATTACGGGTAGTTAAGATTTATCGCTTGAGCAAAGGCTCAGTAATCACTGAGCCAATAACACTGCTGTTGCTAGAGCTTTTCTATCCTTTAAAGCCACCCATGCGATGTAAAGCTTTAGCTGGTGAGCGGGAGCTCGATTCCACGTTTTCAGCTTGATAAAGACTTACTAGCCTTGCAAGTATTAAATCATCTCTGAATATACCTAAGTCTTCCATGAAATATTTTAATTCTGCTGCTTCTGGGCAGTGCTCTAAGAAACTTCTAACCTCTTCGATTTCTTGTAGCGCTTTTTCTGACAAGCCTGAAGCGCTGAAAGAGGATTCTATGTTAATTGATTTATCAAAATTGCAAGCATAACTGTTTGCTTTGCGAATAAGACAAGACATTAATGGTGAGTTCCCCATTGTACACTTATCAAGTATGAGTTTAATTGGTTTTTGTAAAATACGACTGCCCGCAATAACAAAGATGAGCTCATTATCATCATTAAAAGAAACCTTAAACTGGCTTTGAGCTTCAGGCTTTGCCATCTTTTTAAGCTGGTAAAACTTACTGATAATGCCTAGATCTGTGCAATAGGACTCTGCATCCACAGCGTATAGTGGGTTGCTCATCATTGATGCATCAAGTATGTTTTGTTCGTTGTTAAAATCGGCAGCTTCTGTTTGCTCGACCTGATGAGAGTCTTGCGTCCCTTTCATTATATCGCTAAGCAAATCGAGTGCTTTTTGTTGCTTTTGGCCTCTAAAAAAATCGATAAATTTTTCTAAAAAACTCATTGATTTAATTTTGTCCGCATCACCTTCGATAAAAGATTGCGCGCGCGCTTTATTAAGGCCGATGTTTAAATCGGTGTTAGCGTCTTGTGAACGTACAGTGAGTTCAATCATAGCCATAACTACTTCCTCATATGGAAAGGCTTATAATTAAAGATAATGCTTGATTGTAGAGTGTGCAACTTAATGCTTTTATTATGAAAAAAGCTTAATAGCTCAGATAAGAATGGTTTAAGTAACTTTATAAAATCTTTAAGGGTGAGTAGTGCATTAAGTGTTTAAATTCAGTGGTTTGTAAAGTTTTTGTTAAGTGAAACCGCTTTTCGTATCTGCGCCTAAAAATTTTCATTCAGATAGAAAAGCAGCTCTACATGTTACTTATCCAGAGTTCAGGATATTTAGTCTTTAATTATTAATTAACTCTGCAATAGTTAATACACCGTGAGTGGTTGCTCCTGCAGCCCAAAGGGATGAATTATTATCTTCGAAGGCTGCGGCTAAATCCATGTGTAACCAGTTAGCATCTTCTCTTACAAAACGAGATAAGAAGCCTGCTGCATTAGAAGCGCCCCCCGCACCACCACCTTTAGCTGGGCGGCTGTTTGCGGTATCCGCATAAGGGGATGGGCACATGGTTTTATGCCAAGGATCTAGTGGAAGCGGCCAAACACGTTCAGCAACGTCACCAGCCTTATTACGAGCCAGCTCAAGCATTTCAGGTTGTGGTGAGAAAATGGCATTGTAGTTCGTGCCAACAGCCATTACCACTGCACCTGTCAATGTTGCTGCGTTAATGATCAAAGGTGCGCCCGTTTCGGAAGCGGCTTGCAATCCATCAGCAAGTACTAAACGGCCTTCAGCATCGGTGTTTACAATTTCAACCGTGGTGCCATTTTTATAAGTAATAATGTCACCAAGTTTATAAGCGTGGCCACTAATCAGGTTTTCAGCGCAGCAAAGGAACAATTTTACACGCTTTGTTAGTCCTGATTGGATTGCTAATCCTAATGCTGCGGTTACCGTTGCTGCACCACCCATGTCAGCTTTCATACCCAGCATGCCTTCTGAGCTTTTGATGCTGTAACCACCAGAGTCGAAAGTGATTCCTTTACCAACAAGAGCAATATCAACGTCCGCGTTTACATCACCACTTGGGTTGTAATCTAATTCGAGCAATGCTGGTGGGCGTTCACTACCGCGACCAACGGCATGAATACCAGCCCATTCATGAGTCAGCAAGTCATCGCCTTTAATGATTTTAAAGCTGATTTTGTCAGCGGCCAGTTCTTTTAACCAGTTTGCAGACAGTTGAGCTAATGATACTGGTGGGAGATCTTCAGGAGTTGCATTTACTAGTTGTCGTGCAAAAGTTGCACTGTAACGACGGTATTCGAGTTGCTGTTGAACTTCATCACTGCCAGTCCATTGCACCTCGTACCCTGTCTTTGCTGTCGCAAAGCCTTGGAAGAATGCCCATTGGCAGTCAATACTCCATAAATCACCTGCCAGTGAGACTTGGTTTAACCCTTGTGAGCGAAGTTTACGGGCTGCCATTTGTATTTGGCGAAGGTCATCCGAACCTTTTAGATGAATTGAAGCTGAGTTGCTGTCGAAGCTAACATCTGCTTTTCCCCACAAGCTTTGTGGTGGCTGTTGGGTCAGTGCTACAGTAATAAATTGTGTCATTTTATATCCTTGAAGCATAAATTTAAGCGACATTCAGTGTACCTGCAACAATACTCTGAGGGAAATTTGTGTTAGTTTTTAGGCCAAATTTTGTAAGTGAGTGAATTATGGAGTTTGAGCCTGGGCTTGAGTGTGGTGTTTTAATTAAACGTTACAAGCGATTTTTAGCCGACGTTCGTTTGCAAGATGGTTCGGAAGTCACCATTCATTGCCCTAATACAGGCTCAATGAAAAACTGCCAATTCCCTGATCAGCAAGTTTGGTTTTCTACTTCTGACAACCCGAAGCGCAAGTACAGCCGAACATGGGAGCTCATGGAAACCCCAGTTGGTGATTATATTGGAATTAATACTGGCCGAGCCAATCAATTGGCTGCTGATGCTATTAATACTAAGGTGATCCAAGAGCTTGTTGGTTACCACTACATTAAGCGTGAAGTCAAATATGGCAGTGAGAATAGCCGAATAGATATTTTGCTGACGTCGAGCGGTAAACCTGACTGTTACGTAGAAGTCAAAAGCTGTACATTGCTCGAAGATGGAAAAGGTTATTTTCCTGATTCTGTGACCACTCGAGGACAAAAACACCTACGGGAATTAATACAGATGGTAGAAAACGGCCATCGAGCCGTGTTGTTATTTGTTGTTCAACACACGGGAATAGATACTGTCTCGCCAGCAAAACATATTGATCCAGCTTATGCGAGTTTATTCTATGAGGCGATGTATCAAGGGGTAGAAGTTTTAGCCTATAAAGCAGCACTCTCTCCCACAGAATTTGTCTTAACAGATAAAGTAAATATATTATAAGTTTTTATTCTATTGATTTTTATAACTAATTTTAATTTTTAAAATTTTTGATATATCTCGGAGAAGGTGGCTATACTTTCTGGTTATGCTTTGAAGATTAGAGCGGTGGTTAATTACTCTTTTCAGTTATTGTTACGTCTATCTGGATGTTTTATCTGCTATTGAGTCAATTAACGGGCTATAAAGTACTAAAAAATTTGCCTAGCTGTTAAACTTTTGGTATAGATAGCGGCCGTTCTTAAAGACGCCCTAAAACGCAATTAAAGACAGGAGATGCGTTATGCCTGAAGGCAACAAACAACTTGGCGTGCTCGCTATCGCAGGTGTGAGTCCATACCAAGATAAGCCGGGTGAGGAGTATATGAACGCTGATCAGCTGGACCACTTTAAGACTATTCTTGAAGCGTGGAGAAACCAGTTGCGTGAAGAGGTCGACAGAACTCTTAATCATATGCAAGACGAAGCAGCTAACTTCCCTGACCCAGTTGATCGTGCAGCCCAAG
This sequence comes from Parashewanella spongiae, assembly GCF_004358345.1. Lineage (NCBI taxonomy): Bacteria > Pseudomonadati > Pseudomonadota > Gammaproteobacteria > Alteromonadales > Shewanellaceae > Parashewanella > Parashewanella spongiae. The sequence goes on from NZ_CP037952.1 coordinate 878,703, forward strand.
AAGAAGAATTCAGTTTAGAGTTAAGAGCTCGTGATCGTGAGCGTAAGCTGATCAAAAAAATTGAAAAAACACTTCAAAAGATTGAAGATGATGATTTCGGTTTCTGTGATTCATGCGGTATCGAAATTGGTATTCGCCGCTTAGAAGCTCGACCAACAGCAGATCAATGTATTGATTGTAAAACACTTGCAGAGATCAGAGAAAAGCAGATGGTTGGCTAATCGCTGCGATTTAGATTTGAGTGGGAAGGCATTGACTTCCCGTTCTTGATCTACTCGTTTTACTTTACATACTGATATCTAATCATAAAAGGTTAAATCAACTCACCTTGATTACACCGCCCGTTATGCCATCACAATATCTTGGCCGTTTTGCTCCATCTCCTTCAGGTTCCTTACACTTTGGTTCACTTGTGGCTGCGCTTGGTAGTTATCTGCGCGCACGATCGGTAAACGGAAAGTGGTTACTGAGAATCGAAGACATAGATCCTCCAAGAGAAGTGGCTGGTGCTGCCGATGATATTATGCGAACGCTTGAAGCCTTTGGACTGTATTGGGATGAAACCGCCCTCTATCAAAGCCAGCGAATTGATGCTTATGAAGCTCAACTCGAACAACTTCGGCTAAATAACCAAGCCTATTACTGCCAATGCACACGTAAGCAGATAAAAGCTATGGGAGGCGTATATGATGGCCGATGTTTTGAGACAAGGTCAGCACAAGGTGCGATTCGAGTTCGCAACTCTGCAGGAGTCTCCCAGTTCAATGACATGTTAAAAGGGCAAGTTAATACCGATGCTCATTTTGCCAAAGAGGACTTTATCATAAAACGCAGTGATGGATTACAAGCCTACCAACTGGCTGTTGTCCTCGATGATGCCTATCAGGGTATTACTGAAGTGGTACGTGGAAGTGACTTGCTTGAAGTGACCTGTAGACAACTTAGCCTTTACCAGATATTTGAATTATCGGCACCCAATTGGATTCACTTACCTTTAGCTTGCACTAAACCTGGTTTTAAACTTTCAAAACAAAACTCAGCAACGGCTGTTGATGCAAAACATCCTCATGAAAGTCTGCAATTAGCGCTGCAATTCCTCAACCAAAAAACTGTGGAGTATCACACTGATATTTCACTTATGATCGAACAAGCTGTTAAGCAGTTTCAGCTGAAGGACATATCAACAGAAAATGAAATTCTGATAAAGTAATTCATGATCATCGCTTTTATGTGTATGATTTTAATTGATTTATGTGTGAGGTGTCAACTTGGTTTATCATCTTCGCATAGCACAAATATGATAGATTTGTGTTGGTTTACATGAATCATATTTAACCTCACCTTAGCTACTAATTATCTCACTCTGAACCATAATGAATGGTAATAAAAATTGTCAGTAAAGGGTAAACTTAAATAAATCGGTTGGGAGCGTTCATAAACGCAGAAAAAATTACAGATAGCAAGGCATGAATAGCAGCAAGTAGTGGTTACCGACATACAAAACTGTCGTTACTTCGTTTCTACTTGCAAAATTTATAACGCAGCTAGCGGCGATTTTGGCAAGTATATGAATGTTCAGCACTCATCTGATGGGTGAATTCGGATTGTTTGATTTTGTATTTAACTTCAATAGATTAAAGTTAAATTGTGCGTTCAACCGGTTTATTTAGGGTAAAGGAATCATGGAGGAATAAACTGACTAATAATAGTCAAATAATGATAAGTAACTGAATGATGAAGTGTGAGGAGTAATGTCGATGGCGGTAATTTTGGGCGATGAAGTCCGATTTTCATTGAAAGGTGAACATAAAAAATTAAGAGAAAATCAATTGAGTATTAAAGGTACTAGCCAGTCTGCTTTTGTACCGCATCATCAATCCCCTCATCTCACTGATATATTTTATAAAAAACAACAGAAACAAGCCTCAGAGTATTTATACTTATTTGAAAACACCCATTGGCAGATTTGTAATGAACTCGCTGAAGTACACCAACGAATAGGAATATTTAACTGGCTTAAATATCAATGCAAAATGAAACATCGACCTCATTTGAATTTGAATATTTCGATGAATGCCAATAGGCAATTCGTCTGTCGATTACAGTTTAAGCAAGATTGTCAGAAAAGTAATGACTTATCGATCGAACTGAATGAAAGTATAGAAAGTAAAGCCACATTGATACTCGATATAAAGCGAGAAATTAAGTTTGTTTTTAAGGTTGGAAATTTAGCTGTGACACGGCTACCTCAACCTACATTTCACGATCAAAAAAATCGTTATTTTGATTTTTTATTTAGCCATTATCGTTTACTGCTTGGATGCAAAATCATGGATGCTGCTACAGAGTTTGAAACGAGGTGGAATCAAGCGGTTGAAGTTTGTATTGTAAATTTAGTAAATAGAGCGACGCAACAGCTTGCTGGTACGAATGGATTTTCTCAATTTCCAAGTATTATGGAAATTGAATCGAGTTTTGCTGAATCGATAATTGCGAAAGCGCTGGAACTTGTTTTTTGATAATTTTTTGAAATTTCGAAAGCCGTGGGCTTTCCGCTCACACTCGAATGTCCTGAAGCACATGGATGTGCGAGAACGACCTGTATCCCAGAGCTTGGTTCGACGCCCATGTATCACCCATGTCATTTTATATTAAAATTACCTTTAACTTAGAAAAATCAGTTGGTGGCGCTCTTAAATGCAAAGAAAATTTTCGATAGCAAGGCGCGACTTGAAGTAATACCAATTACAGTAATTAAATGCTCAACCCAGAGCTATGTATGTGCTCAAAGTGCAATCGAAATTGATGAAAACATAGCTGTTACCGACATATAAAGCTGTCGTTATTACATTGCTACGTCAAGACAGTTTTGAGAAGTATTCTTTATAAACCCAACCGATCCATTAGATTTAATATAAAACTTTGAATTCTGTGATCTTTGTGTCGGATAGATGACAGTGAACAAATACTGTCTTCCTAAGAGCCTCAATAATTCATAGCTTTGTTGTTGAATGTATCTCATTACGTCACCGTGTTCAGAGTTTTGTGGTGCGGACTTAATGAGGCTGTTAACCATTAAACTCGGGTTTCAGAAAGAATGAAAATCTTGGCAGTTAACGTATTCTGCTTGCATAGAGGGGTATATTGGTTAGCAGTTAGATATAAGAGATAGTTATTACCATTAAACTAAATTTTGAATGACGCTTCATATTGACCGCTTACAATTTATCAACTCATCGAAGACAAAGAATCGGAATGTGAATGTGCAATCCCCTAGGCGCCGTCAGCTCAAATACTTCAATCGCTGCACAGTTAGACTTTCAGCCTCAGCAGGCAAACCTTGAATCAAACACCGTTGATATTGACGGTCAGTTGTTTAGGGTCAGCCTGCTTGGGCAATATGATGCATTCCTCAAATTTATTCGTGATGAAGAAGTAACGAAAAACCACGCTGAACTAGAGTTAACTGATGATGTAGCGAAGTTACCAGGAGCAAATTTTGATGAAAAATTAACAGGCGTGATAATGCGGGCTGAGCAACAAGGAAAGGCCATTCTAGCTCGGGACACCAAAGGCAGGGAGGATTATTTTGCGCGACTCGAAAAATTAAAGACGCATATTATTGGTCAAATCAATTTCGCTCAACAATTACCGGATGACGCCTTACTTTTTCTTGTTGAATTTTCAAACAGACTGGACGAAATGAAACTCTGGCCTGAGTCACAGCAACTGCTTCATCTCGGTGCCTTTCCTATGGCGGTTGAAAGCGAAGGTGAATGGCGGTGCATAGACGGTCTTCGAATTCGTTTGGATTTGTGTGATAGACCATCGACAACGATTTTTAATTTATTGTGTCGGGATCAAATGAATGACGCATTACTGAAGTTAACTTCAAAGGTTAAGTCTGCCAATCGTGTACATTTAGCGGCGGCGGTGCCTTGGGTGCTTACGGGGATCGACTCTCAGAAAGACACTCATTTTAAGTTACCGCTGCACGATCTGTGTGCGTCAGATATTTATGATTTACTTCTCACTGCTCCAGAAGATTATCACCGCCATTTATTGAGCAGTATTGACGATTATTTGGAATTATCGCAGCAGGTATTATTTCTGAAAGAGCAATACATTCAGTCAGAGGATGATGATCTGCTAATGGAAATAGATGGCATAGTTGATCGGTTAAAGGAAAACGCTTGGACTGCGTTATTAAAACTGGCTCCTAACCATTTTTATGATGGCAGCCAGACAAGAGAGAGTATCAGTAATGAGCTTTTAAAGCGTATTCAGACAAACCAGCAGCTAACACGTTTTATAAAAAGTGTATTTACACCGGAAAAGCCTGAGCTAACGGATTACACTGACAATATCAGCCACTGGTGTGAAAAACTTTATTGTGGTGATTTCTGTGCGCTGGCAGCACTGGTTGTTTACTGTCTCCCCGTGTTTGATAAACGTCCGTTGATGATGTGTTTATTGTCACATACATGGCGAACTCTCTACAGTGATACGCTATGTAGGCACCTTGAACAGTTAAAAGTTAAGTCGGAGTTTGTCACTGTTTGGAGTAAGCAAATTGTTGAGCGATTAACTGAATTTAATGCAAAATACGATGAGGTAGTAGAAAAATACCTGAATAACAGAGAGGTTTGGCAAACCTTACCGTTAAACCGTAAACAAGACTTATTGCAGCAATGCATCTCAGGCGGCGTCAGTTTTTCTATAATACAAGCGCTTCATAACTCAGGAGCTGATGAGGTACCTTTAAGTTCACTTAATTGGCGAGCTTGGGTAAATTCAAGAGACTGGCCAAAATTAATTGATTTATTGAGTCATCAGGTTAATTTCAATGAAGTAATACATTACTCTTTACCTATCATTAGAAATGATAATCAACTGTTGCATATCGCAGCGTACTTTGGGCGGGCAGATGTGGTGGAAGCATTATTGAAGACTCCGGATATTGAGGTTCATAGCGCTAACAAAAACGGGTATACGCCATTGCATGTGGCCTGCGGTCTTGGTAAAGAGAAGGTGGTGAAGGTATTGCTGGATTATAAGGGGCAGCCCCCTAATGCCGGTATTGGGCTAACCAGGGAGCATTCAACAAGTAATAATTCACCACTGTTTGAGGCTTGTGTCGCTGGTCATGATGGTGTGGTGAAGGTACTACTGGATTATAAGGGGCAGCACCCTGAGGCTGATATCGGGCTATCCAGAGAACATTCAACACATAAGAATACGCCACTGCATGAGGCTTGTATAGATGGTCATGATGGCGTGGTGAAGGTACTGCTGGATTATAAAGGGCAGCACCCTAATGCCGATATTGGGCTGCTCAGGGAGCATTCAGAAACTAAGAATACGCCACTGCATGAGGCTTGTATAGATGGTCATGATGGCGTGGTGAAGGTACTGCTGGATTATAAGGGGCAGCACCCTAATGCCGATATTGGGCTGCTCAGGGAGCATTCAACATTTAATACTACACCACTGCATGCGGCCTGCAGTATTAGTAAAGAGAAGGTGGTAAAGGTACTGCTTGATTATAAGGGGCATAACTCTAAGGCCGATATCGGGCTAACCAAGGGGCATTCAACACATCAAAATACGCCACTGTATGAGGCTTGTATCGCTGGTCATGATGGTGTAGTGAAGGTACTGCTGGATTATAAAGGGCAATACTCTGAGGCTGATATCGGACTGAGCAGAGAGCATTTAACACATAAAAATACGCCACTGCATGCGGCTTGTATCGCTGGCCATGATGGTGTGGTGAAGGTACTACTCGATTATAAGGGGCAGCACCCTGAGGCTGATATCGGGCTGCTCAGGGAGCGTTTAACATATAAGACCACGCCACTGCATACTGCTTGCCGTCTTGGTAAAGAGGGGGTGGTTAAGTTATTGCTGGACCATAAGGGGCAGTACCCTGAGGCTGATATTGGGCTAACTCGGGAGCATTCAACATATAAAAATACGCCACTGTATGAGGCTTGTATCGCTGGTCATTATGGTGTAGTGAAGGTACTACTGGATTATAAGGGGCAGCACCCTGATGCTAATATCGGACTGACCAAGGAGCATTTAATATATAAAAATACGCCACTGCACGCGGCTTGTATCGCTGGTCATGATGGTGTGGTGAAGGTACTACTGGATTATAAGGGGCAGCACCCTGAGGCTGATATCGGGCTATTCAGGGAGCGTTTAACACATAAGACTATGCCACTGCATGCAGCTTGCCGCCTTGGTAAAGAGGAGGTGGTTAAGTTATTGCTGGACCATAAGGGGCAGTACCCTGAGGCTGATATTGGGCTAACATGGGAGCATTCAACATATAAAAATACGCCACTGCATGAGGCTTGTATCGCCGGTCATGATGGTGTGGTGAAGGTACTACTGGATTATAAGGGGCAGCACCATAATGTCGATATCGGGCTAACCAAAGAGCATTCAGAATCTAAGAATACGCCATTGCATGCGGCTTGTATCGCCGGTCATGATGGTGTGGTGAAGGTACTGCTGGATTATAAGGGGCAAGATCCTAAAGCTGATATCGGGCTAACCAAAGAGCATTCAATATACAAAAATACGCCACTGCATGCGGCCTGCATTCTTGGTAAAGAGAAAGTGGTGAAGTCATTGCTGGATTATAAGGGGCAGTACCCTAAAGCCGATATTGGGCTAGCAAAAATGCACGCCCTTTACCCCAATACGCCATTGCATGTAGCTTGTATCACCGGTCATGATGGTGTGGTGAAGGTACTGCTGGATTATAAGGTGCAGTACTCTAAGGAGGATATCGGGCTAACCAAGGAGCATCCAAAATCTAAGAATACGCCACTGTATGAGGCTTGTATCGCCGGTCATGATGGCGTGGTGAAGGTACTACTGGATTATAAGGGTCAGTACCCTGAGGCTGATATTGGGCTGACCAGTAAGCATTCAACATATAAAGATACCCCATTGCATGGGGCCTGCTGTCTTGGGGAAGAGAAGGTGGTGAAGGTACTGCTGGACTATTTATCCATACATCCGATAGATTCTATTCGATTGTTTAGTAAGGAATTTGGAATGTCACCGCTAAAACTGGCATGCAAATATAAGCGCGAGGTTGTAATTACTCTCATACTCACATGGAAAGGTATTGAGTTGGTGTCCAGGAAAGATAAAATAGGTGTGTTTTTTGCGAAAAAATAAACTGTAAGCGAGTGAAGATGGTATTCTCTACTCGCTTAGAACTTTATTGGTGTAAGTGTAACATGTTGATTTGTAGGTGAAGATCGATTTTACCCATAAGCTTGCTTCATTCTTTACGCTACCTAGCCAGCGTAAAGTGGTAAATAAAGTTCCTCTTATCTGTATCTGACAAGAGGAACAGGAAGAGACCTAAAGAATCTAGCGATTTAGAAAGTACCAATCTTTGTCATACCAGCGTAGGCTAGTATCCAGTGACTTTTATAGAAAAAAGCAAAGGAACTAACTATGTCTTCACCAATTTCACTTGTACTTTGAACACCTACATAGCTCTGAGCTGGGAATTTAATTACTGTAATTGGTATTACTTCGTTTCCAGCCTGCGCTGGAGTGACGATAACTCATCGATATACTTTCTTCCGCAACTTTCCTAAGCATGCACAAGGTTCTGCAACTCACCTGCCAAATAACTTTTAATATTAGCAACTGTCACTTTTATCAAAGCTTGTCTTGCTTCTAATGTTGCCCAAGCAATATGAGGGGTAATGCTGATATTTGGTGCTGATAGTAATGGATTATCTGTCGCTGGTGGCTCTGTCGATAACACGTCAACACCAGCGAATAATGTTCCAGTTTTGAGCTTGTCGGCTAAATCTTGTTCATTGATTAAGCCACCTCTGGCGCAATTGATGAGCAGGGCATCTGTTTTCATTAGCGAGAGTGTTTTATGGTTAACTAACTGCTCTGTATGAGGAGTTAACGGACAATGTAAAGATACAATATCAGATTGTTGAAATAACGAAGATAAATCACTCAATGTGGTATTAGGTGGCAAAACTTCAGGCTGAGTTCGTGAGTGTACTATGACCTTCATGCCAAACGCTGCGGCGATTTGAGCCGCTTGTTTACCGGTTTCACCAAAACCGATAATCCCAATAGTCTTATTTTTTAATGATTGTAGAGAACCATGACGAAAGCAAAAATCATTGCAGTTTTGCCAATCACCTTTAGCTACGGCTCGGTGATGCTGAGCGACTCGCTGGTAGTGGTTTAATATATGTGCAAACACCATTTGAGCGACAGACTCAGTGCTATAAGCCGGAACGTTACACACTGTGATACCCAGCTTATTAGCTGCAGCAATATCAACAACATTGGTGCCAGTAGCTAATACGCTGATCAATTTTAAATTGGGTAAATTAGCAAGAGTTGTGGCTGAAAGCGGCGTTTTATTGGTGAGAATAATTTCACTTTCAAAGGCTCTATCCACAATATCTTTTTCAGCCGTTCTTGGATAACAGGTTACATTGGCCAAATTTAATAGCTCGGAGTCGTCAATGTCACCTGAGTTTAAAGTGTGATAGTCAAGTACAGTTATGTTCATTATTTAAACCCACGGGTATGTTTAATTTTGTCGTAAGCGGCTTGGATATCTTGGGCTTTGCGTTTGGCTAGCTCCATCATCTCGTTAGGTAACCCCTTTGCTACTAATTTATCGGGGTGATGCTCATTCATCAGTTTACGATAGGCGCGTTTGATGTCTTTATCTGATGATGATCCCGTAAGCCCAAGCAGTTGGTAAGCGTCGGCCTCAGAAGTGGTATTGCTGCCCGAGGCTGACTGCTGGAATTTAAATTCTGCTTTCCAGCGTTCTAACATGCTTTCGAGTTGCTGCTGACTAAAACCAAGCTGCTTGGCTATAGAGGATAAAACTTGCAGCTCTTTGGGGTGAAGTTCGCCGTCCGCTAATGCCGTTTGGATTTGAATTTCTAAGAACATCTTGAGCAGTTCAGTGCGTCGGCCAGCGATTTGTCTAAAGCTTTGTAAGCAAGCTTCTAAATCAAAATCAGCCTGTTTTCCTTCACGAAATGCATTTTGAGCATCACGTTTAGCATCACCTTGTAAGCGCATTTGCTGCATTAACATTGTAGCAATGCGGATATCAGTTTCAGTCACTTGACCAGATGCTTTAGCGACGTGACCCATCACTGCAAAAGTGCTGTTAAAGAACTGAGCTTGGCGTTGTGCTGCTGTTTTTAATAAGCCGACCATTCCTTGACGACGATCGTAAGCGTGACCTAACCAGAGTCCAAGTAAGGCACCAAAAAATCGACCAAACATAAAGCCGATAATTACACCAAAGACCTTGCCCCAAATCTTCATTTTTCTACCTTTTAATTTATGTCTATTGTTTGTTCATTGATTGGTTTAATTCATTCAAACGTTGCAATGTACCCACATCACACCAATTGCCTGATAGCAGCTCACCATTGATTTTGTTATTGTCGATGGCAGGGCGCAATATCTGCGGTAATGGGAAGGCGCCATCAGGTGCATTGGTAAATAGATCGGGATGATATAGGCCAATGCCTGCAAATGTATATTTGTTTTCGCCAATATTGCTGATTTTATTGTCTATTAACGAAAAATCACCATTTAGGTTGTGATTTGGGTTTTTCACCAACCATAAATGCGCTAATCGATTTTTATTTAGCTTAATGTCCTGAAGCGATGTGGGTAAGGCATCAATGTAAACATCGCCATTGATAACAAAAAATGGCGCATGGCCCAGTAATGGTAAAGCATTTTTTATGCCTCCTCCGGTTTCTAGGGCCTCAATTTCATTGCTGTAAATGAGTTCAATGTTCCACTGGCGGCCATCACCTAATGCTTTCGGCAACATTTCACCCAACCATGCCGTATTAATGACGATTTGTTTGAAACCTGCTGACGCTAAACGCTCTATGTGATAAACGATTAAAGGTTTGCCGTTTACTTCAACCAAAGGTTTAGGTTTGGTGTCTGTCAGAGGGGCTAAGCGAGCGCCGCGACCTGCGGCAAGGATCATAGCTTTCATAATTTATCCTCAACGCGAGGTAATATCTCACATTCAATCCAGTGCTTTAGTGATGCGAATTCTGAGTATTTAGCTGAAACTTGGATAAGATATTTAAGTGCTTGAGGAATATCTTTTAGATAGCCACTTTTATTATCACGATGATAGAGTCTGGCAAAAATACCGGCAATTTTAATATGACGTTGCATTCCCATTAAATCAAACCAGTGTTGGTATTGAGCAAAACTGATGCTTTCATTAATGAGTTTGTGCGCTTTGCAGAGCTGATAATGATGTTGCATAAGTTGCTGAATACACTCTTCTGGCCAAATAATATAGCAATCACGTAAAAGCGATACGGCATCGTATGTTACAGGGCCAATGACTGTGTCTTGAAAATCGATTAAATGTAGCTGATTATCTTGCAACATGATATTTCGACTATGATAATCTCGATGCATAGCATACTGAGGTTGTTGCAAGGCATTGTTTGTTAAGTCTTCAAAGCAAGTGTCAAGCATGGTTTGAGTTTCTGAGTCTATTTTTAGATTTAAATGAAACTCGAGTAGCCACTCGTTGAAAATATTCAGCTCTTTTAAGATAAATGCTTGGTCGAACTGAGGTAGAGCATGCTGAGTAGTGCCATTGACTCTCGTCACTTTTGGAAGCAAATTTAATGCTTCTGAATAATAGTGATGTACAGTATTTTCGGTTAGTTGGTTCAGTAGTTGAATATCGCCAAGGTCGGATAACAGCATAAAGCCTTGAGTTTTATCAGTAGCGATTACTTTTGGAACTTTTAATCCCGCTAGGGTATAAGCATTTGCCATCTCGATGAACGGATCTATTGGCACGAGATCGACGGGTGAATCAACGGCAATATAGTTAGAGTTTGGTCGTATGACTCGGAAGTAACGACGAAAACTGGCATCACCCGAAACAAGTGAAATGGATACTGGCTCGCCAAAATATTTTTCAAGCCATTGGGTTAAACAAATAAATCTCGGATCTGACAAAGGCATATCTTGGCTCTTATAGGAAAATTGATTTATTATAGCGATTAATTTTGTGGAAACAGCTAAAGAAATCATAAAGCTGGTTCTAATTTCTTCTGATGGAAACTTATTAAATACCTGAACATAAGTTTTCTGCCACTTTTTTGGAATAGTTGCCGTTTTGCGGTATGGTCATTTCACGACACTAAATGAAAGCTATGTACCAAAAATATGAGATAAATTACGTTCAGGTATTTAATGAATAATTAATGAAAATTCGCTACTTTCTGGCTTTGAGTTTGTCACCTCAGCTCGGGTTTGCTCAAGATATTACGACAAGCAACACTCAGACTTCTGCTCCTACACAGGCTGCCGCAGGGCAGTGTGTCATTGTTACTCCGGTTGCGCCAAGGCGTAATGTTCTCACCAACGCCGATATTGAAAGTGGGGACATTAATGTTGAGGCTGATCATGCCGAAGCTAAAATGGGTAAAGAGGCTCATTTTTCTGGTGGGGTAACCTTTAGTCATGGAGAGCGACAAATCTATGCTGAAGAAGCTACGTTAAACCGCGAAACACAACAGCTATCCGCTAAAGGCAATCTTACCCTTGAAGATCCACGATTAACCATTACTGCTGACTCCATTGATGCTGAGATCGAAGCCAATAATGCAGTGATGAAGGGCGCAGAATATTGGATTAAAGGGCAGCAAGTACATGGCGCTGCCCGTGAGCTTGAAATTACGCCGAATAATGATTTGATACTATCAAACAGTAGTTTCACAACATGCCCACCCGGACAAGAATCTTGGAAGCTTCAAGCGGGTCGCATTAAAATAAACAGCGAAGAGGAATGGGGCGAAATTTGGAATGCGAAGTTAAAAATTGCTGATGTACCTGTGTTATATATTCCTTATATGAGCATTCCTATTTCTGATAAACGAAAATCAGGTTTGCTGTTTCCAAAGTTTAGTACCAGCACAATTAATGGTGTTGAAGTCGCAACCCCAATTTATTGGAATATAAATCCTCAATATGATTTAACCTATACACCGCATTACATGTCTAATCGTGGCTTGTTCAATAAGCTCGAGTTTCGTTATTTATTAGACAATGAACAAAGTGGTCAACTTAATGTTGAATACCTGCCAACAGATGATTCATTGAATGGTAGCCCAAACCGTTATTTATATCACTGGGATCATCAAGGTAAAGTCGATGATAACTGGCGGTTTATGGCAAACTTTACAGATGTTTCAGATAATAACTACTTCACCGACCTTGATTCGGACATCAGAAAGTCCCATGACAATCAATTAATTCGTGTTGGTGAAGTTAATTATTTAGAAAAAAATTGGGATTTAGGGTTAAAAGTTCAAGACATTAAAGTATTAGGGATATCTGATAAACCCTATCAAGTGATGCCCCAATTGAGGTGGAACTACCGAGCGCTTAATGTGTTTAAAAACATCAATTTTTCGATGTACTCTGAAGTCAGTAATTTTGAAAATAAAGATAATGCACAAAGTTCAGCGACTCGTCTTCACCTTGAACCCAGTGTTATTTTGCCAATTTATGGTCCTGCAGGCTCATTTACTACCGAGCTAAAATTGTATCAAACCAATTATTGGCAAGATGATTCTCGAGTTGCTGAAGCGGCGCAATTATCACCACTAGATGATAGTGTGAGCCGCACCATTCCATCGGTAAGAATACATGGACAAATTAATTTTGAAAAACAACTCCAGCTTTTCAATCAATCCTATCGTCAGACACTAGAGCCACAGGCACAGTACCTTTATGTGGGACACCAAGATCAATCCAAAATAGGCCTTTATGATAGTGCATTATTACAAGAAGATTATTATGGCTTATTTAGAGATCGTCGCTTTTCAGGTTTAGATCGTATTGCCGATGCCAATCAATTTACAGTTGGTCTTACCACGCGTTTATTTGATGAACACAACAAAGAGCAAATGAAGTTCAGTTTTGGACAAATTTTCTATTTGCGAGATAGCCGTGTGAATTTAAATAATTCTGAAAATATCGTGAATCGACCGTCTTCATCTGTCCTTGCTGCTGAATTGGATGCGCATATTTATAACGATTGGTATTTAGGCTCAGAAATACAGTATGACACCAAGAACAGAGAATCTAAAAAGACGGAGTTTACACTTGATTTTCGACCAGAAAATAACAAGTTATTTCAATTGAGTTATCGATTTGTGCCCGATTTGCTGAATACCAATACGAATAACCAAGTGGATATCGCTCAGGCCGGCACTCGAGTAGCATGGCCCATAAAAGACAACTTATATTATGTCGGCAATTGGTATTACGATCTTAAGCAAAAGCGAAGCGTAGAAGCTTATACAGGCTTTCAATATGAGTCATGTTGTTGGGCTGTTAGACTAAGCTATCGTTATCGTATAAAAGCGAACTATGACGATAATTTTACGCCAACTCCTGATGAGAGAGAGCAATTTGAAAGTGGTGTATATTTGAACTTTGTAATTAAAGGACTCGGTAGCGCCGGTTCATTAGGTGTAACAGATATGTTGAACGATGGCATATTTAATTATCGAAAACCGCTTTATTTACGAAATTAATGTGATAGATTGCTGAACCTCAACGAGTTCTTACAGTCAAATGAAACTCATGGACTGCATTTGTGCTCAGTGTTAATGCTGAGTAATGCTCAGTTTGTATCGAATAACAACTTATTATCAGCCAAGGATTTTCTGGATGAGACTCTGTAAACAACTGATTTGTGCGATTTTTACTTTGGTTTTAAGCCAACAAGTTACAGCAATTCCACAGCCGCTCGACAAAGTGGCTGTACAGGTAGATGACGGCATTATTTTAGAAAGTGAAATCCAAGATTTGATCTCCTCTGTTAAATCTAACGCAGTTACGAATAAACAGGAACTCCCTTCTGACAATGCTCTTAGAACTCAGGTTGTAGAACGATTGATCCTGACGCATTTGCAATTGCAAATGGCGGCAAGAATTGGTTTACACATTGGTGATTTACAACTCGATCAGACGATAGAAAATATTGCAAAAGAACAAAATCTGTCGATTGAGGAAATGAAGCAACAAATTGAAGGCAGTGACGGCAGTTTCTCACAATATCGTGAGCAAGTGCGTAAGGACATGACAATCGGAGAAATTCAACGAATTCAAGTTCAGCGTCGTATTCAAGTTTCACCCCAAGAGATTAATAACTTAGTTAAGTTGATCCAAGAGCAAGGCAACAAGAACGTTGAATATCAAATTGGTCACATTTTGATTGAAGTACCATCAAATCCAAGCGGTGAACAGCTGGAAGCTTCTAGTAAACGTGCTAAAGCAGTATTGAAGCGTTTAAATGACGGTACAGACTTTAAAAGAACCGCTATTGCTGCATCTTCTGGCCCTAAAGCCCTTGAAGGTGGTATTTGGAATTACATGAACATCAATGAGATGCCAACATTATTTGCTGAAGTTGTTAATGGTACTCATACAGACGATATCTTAGGCCCAATAAAAAGTGGCTCAGGGTTTCATATCATTAAAGTCATAGACGTACGTGGTCAACAAATCCAAGAAATTAAAGAAGTTCGAGCTCGTCATATTCTGTTGAAACCTTCACCAATTTTATCTAATGAACGCGCTCAAAAATTACTAAGCCAGTTGCTTGAGCAAATTCGTTCAGGTAAAGCAAAATTTGAAGATTTGGCGCGTAAATATTCGGAAGATCCGGGTTCGGCCACAAAAGGCGGAGAACTTGGATGGGCTCAACCTAATGTTTATGTCCCTGCTTTTGCTAAGACATTGAACGAGCTAGATATCGAGCAAATCAGTGAACCCTTCCGTACCAGTCACGGTTGGCACATTGCACAATTGGAAGAGCGTAGAACCGTTGATGCAACCGATAAAAATAATACCAATCGAGCGCACCAATTGATTTACCGTCGTAAATTTAATGAAGAATTACAGAAGTGGTTTGATGAAATGCGAGCTGACGCATTTATCGACGTATTAAATCAATAGAGGTTAAGTTATTTGACGATCAAACGTATCGCCATCACTCCGGGGGAGCCAGCAGGTATAGGTCCGGATCTTGTTATTCAGCTAGCTCAACAGGCTTGGCCTGCTGAGCTAGTGGTTTGTGCAGATCCTAATTTACTTGCTAATCGAGCGAAAAAGTTAGGGCTGCCACTCAAATTAAAACCCTATCAACCGACACTCGAACCTAAGCCACAAGAAGCGGGCAGTTTAACGATTGTTCCCTTTTCTTTAGCCGTAGAATGCGAAAGTGGGAAGTTAGATGAGCAAAATAGTGGCTATGTTGTTGAAACACTTACCTATGCTGGCGAGCACAACATGAATGGTGAGTTTGATGCGGTAGTTACTGGCCCTGTGCATAAGGGCATCATCAACCAAGCAGGTATTCCATTTAGTGGCCACACAGAGTTTTTTGCGAATCAGGCCAAGTGCCGTGATGTGGTCATGATGTTGTCCTCACCTGAATTACAAGTGGCGTTAGTAACGACTCACATACCGTTAGCTTATGTATCTAAAGCGATTACGCCAGAACGACTGCGAAATATCCTATCGATTTTGAATAAGGACTTAATTAATAAGTTCGGGATTGCTCGTCCAAGATTTTATGTATGTGGCTTAAATCCCCATGCTGGAGAGGATGGGCATTTAGGGCGGGAGGAAATTGATATTATTATTCCAACCCTCGACGCGATGAGAACAGAGTTTGATATGGATATCGTAGGCCCTTTACCCGCGGATACCTTATTCCAACCAAAATATTTGGAAGATGCAGACATCGTCTTAGCCATGTATCATGACCAAGGTTTGCCCGTTTTGAAGTCTCTTGGATTCGGCAAATCGGTAAATATCACCTTAGGGTTGCCATATATTAGGACTTCCGTTGATCATGGCACAGCCCTTGAGTTAGCGGGGTCAGGTCAGGCTGACATAGGAAGTTTTGTCTGTGCGTTAAATAAAGCCATTGAACTGGCTCAAAAAAATTAGATTAGTAAAAATTCATGAGTAGTAAAGTACATTTAGGCCATACGGCCAGAAAACGTTTCGGTCAAAACTTTTTAACTGACATTAATATTATTGACAGTATTGTTGGAGCGATTTCGCCTGATAATGATCACGTTATGGTCGAGATTGGTCCAGGGCTGGGAGCATTAACCGAACCCGTTGCTGAAGGTATTGAAAAGCTGACAGTCGTTGAGCTCGATAGAGATCTGGTTGAGCGTTTGCACAATCATACTGTGCTTAAAGATAAGCTCGAAATCCATCAAGGCGATGCATTACAATTTGATTTTAATCAGCTGATCAAGCCGGGGAAAAAATTAAAAGTATTTGGTAACTTACCGTACAATATTTCTACGCCTCTGATGTTCCATTTGTTTACCTTTGCAGAATCCATTGAAACGATGCATTTCATGCTTCAAAAAGAAGTCGTGTTGCGTTTATCTGCGAGTCCAGGGACCAAAGCATACGGTCGTTTGACAGTAATGGCACAATATTATTGCCAAGTAGTACCTGTCATTGAAGTACCACCAGAAAGTTTTGCTCCACCGCCAAAAGTAGACTCAGCCGTCGTTCGTTTGATACCTTATGAAATAAAACCTTGGCCATGTGACGACACCGAAGTGCTTCGTAAACTTTGTGCTCAAGCTTTCTCCATGCGTCGTAAGACGTTGAGAAATAATTTAAAATCGTTGATCAATGATGATGACTTCAAACAATTAGGCATTGATGCCACGTTAAGACCAGAACAAATTAGCGTTGAACAATATGTCAATATGGCTAATTTACTGTGTCGTAGATAATTTATCGTCAGACATTAAGCATTTCAGGATTGATAATGACCGAAGTAAATACTTCTATTCGAGTGGAAGTGAAAACCCAATATATTGAAGAGCAGTCTTCTCCAAAAGAAGAAAAGTATTTGTTCAGCTATACAATAACCATTGTTAATCTTGGTAAAAAGCCAGTTAAGTTGATGACTCGTCATTGGGTTATCACTGATGGTAATGGTCAAAAAAGTGAAGTGCAAGGTGAAGGCGTTGTAGGTGAGACACCTATCATTGATCCTGACACGGCTTATCAATATACCAGCGGTACCATGCTCGATAGTCCACTAGGCTTTATGGAAGGTTACTACGGCATGGTGGTTGATGATAGCGAACCATTTCATGCTGTAATTCCAAGATTTAGACTAGCGGTTCCAGGACTACTGCATTAGTTCATATATCTGTGATGCTTGAACCTAAATAAATCGGTTGAGAGCGTTCATATGCGCAGAAAAACTACTGGTAGCAAGGCATGAATAGCAGCAAGTAGTGGTTACCGACATACAAAACTGTCGTTATACCAATTACATTAATTAATCTCTCACTCAGCAAGAGGTAAAGAGCTAAAGAGTTTCAGTGCAAGTCACAAACTCGAAGTACTATATACCCTAACGGCCGCCATACAAAGCTGGCGTTCAACGCACTTCGTGCTTTTGTCGGGATAATTCAAGTGCTTGTAACACAGTAATGGAACCCTTTAGCCTTGCCCTTCGGGAGCTTGTATGTGCTCACTTTGGTTTATAAACCTAAATAAATCGGTTGGGAGCGTTCATATACGCAGAAAAAATTACTGATAGCAAGGCATGAATAGCAGCAAGTAGTGGTTCTACTTGCAAAATTTATAACGCAGCTAGCGGTGGTTTTGCCAAGTATATGAATGTTCAGCACTCACCTGATGGGTGAATAAGGGTTGTTTAGTTTTGTATTTAACTTCAATAGATTAAAGCTAAATTGTGCGTTCAACCGATTTATTTAGGATAAAGAATACTTCTCAAAATTGTCTTGACGTAGCAATGTAATAACGACAGCTGTGTATGTCGGTAACAACTATGCCTTCATCAATTTCGATTGCACTTTGAGCACATACATAGCTCTGAGTTGAGCATTTAATTACTGTAATTGGTATTATTTCGTTTCTACTTGCAAAGTTTATAACGCAGCTAGTGGTGATTTTGGCAAGTATATGAATGTTCAGCACTCACCTGATGGGTGAATTCGGGTTGTTTAACTTTATATTTAACTTCAATAGATTAAAGTTAAATTGTGCGTTCAACCAATTTATTTAGGTTGAAGATGTACACAAGAATAAATAGGGATTTTGATTGATGGCGCACTATTTTGTTGGTGATGTACAAGGATGCTTTCTAGAGCTTAACGCTTTACTTAATAAAGTCGATTTTAATCCTTCCAAAGATCAACTCTGGTCAGTAGGCGATCTTGTGGCTAGAGGCCCTGATTCACTTGCAACCTTGCGTTTTTTTCACCAATTGGGCGAGAGCGCCAAAGTTGTATTAGGTAATCATGATCTCCATCTGCTTGCCTTAGCAGCAGGGATAAAAAAGCCAAACCCGAAAGATCAGCTTCAGTCGTTACTTGATGCTCACGATTTACCGATGCTTACCGATTGGTTGCGCCAACAACCCCTTGTTAGAGAGTTACCTCAATATCATGTGCTTATGAGTCATGCAGGCATACCTCCACAATGGGACTTGAATACATTAAGAGCACAATCGTCAGCTGTGTCTGCGGCTTTGCAGTCAAACGATTATGTCGAGCAAATCATTTCTAGAATGTATCACTCTAAGCCAGCTCAATGGCATCAGTGCGGATCAAGTTTTGAGAAATTGTTATTCAGTATTGATGGACTCACTAGAATGCGATATTTGCATCGTGACGGCAGCTTGAACTTTTCTTGCAAGCAGCCTCCAGAGCTTTGTACTGATAACAGTCTCGTACCTTGGTACCAAGCATCTAGTGAACTGAGAAATAACCATACTTTAGTATTTGGTCATTGGGCCGCATTAATGGGAAATGTACCACAGCAAAATTTACAAGCCCTTGATACAGGGTGTGTTTGGGGAGGAAATATGACGCTATGGCACATTGAAACGAATGAAAAAATTACCCAGAAAAAATTACCCAGAAAAAATTAAAGTAAGTGTGAAATGATGCCGATAATAACGGTGTAAATATAAACCTAAAAACATCAATTGAACGCTGAGTATACGAGTAACTGTTTGAGCAATACGATGATTTTATTATCATGTTTTTCACCCAGTGAGTGAAGTGCTCTACGCTCACAAGCTTGCTAAAATGACTGCTATCTGCGTTGTAACTTTTGCAAGTAGAATAACTACTTGCTGCAAGCTACGTCTTACTATCAGCCATTTTTTCTACGCTTGTGAACGCAGTCAACTGATGTTTCTAGGATAAAAGCTTAAATTCGCAATAAGCGTTGAAAAAATAAAAATTATAAAAGTAAATTTAACTGTGTTCAGTGCGGCTACACACATAATGAATACCTGCCAGTGTGAATTATTTTACTTCAATCATAATCGACTCCGTTACGGATAATGGTGTCATTGGTCTCGTTGTGTTGTATCTAATAAGAACTATCAGAGTCGGAGTACCCTATGAAAATATCTGTTGCCAGTCGAGTGATTGGTGGTTTTAGTATTATTACATTGATGTTGATAGTTCTTGGGGTGTTATCCCATACGAGCAACAGCAGCTCAAAAGAAAGTGCACTTGTTATGCAACAAGTCAGCTTACCTGCTTATAAGTCGACCAGTTTATTGTCTAAAACATTAAGTGAACAACAACGATTATCCTTAGTCGCTTATCACGAGGTGAATTCTAATAAGCTACCTAAGGTCATTAATGACTTTAGGCTGCAAGCGCAAACATTTGAATCCCAGCATCGTGCGTTAATCGAGCTAATGAGCTCAAACGATCAATTCACTCATAGTTTGAATCAGGCAGGCCAACAGTTTGAACAATTCAGACGAGCCAGCAATCAGATGTTAGAACAACATCAACAAGCACGTTTATTACAAGAAAGTATTATTCAGCAAGCGGATAGATTAGAAACGCTTACTGATGATACGTCTTCTCTATTACTGGATTTGATTGATTTTGAAACCAGTGACGATGCTCAACTAAGAGATATTGCAGCGACTGCCGCTTCGATAGATCAAAGTTTGATCAGTATGATCACGGCTATTCAAGATCTTGTTAAGAGCAAAGAGAAAAAACATTACCAAGTGGTCTCTAAGGAACTGAATTTTAGTGTGAGTGATATTCGTGAAAAGAAAGATTATCTTCAAAGACAGAATGTTTCGGGCGAAGTTGAAGATACACTAAAACAAATCACGACAGAGCTTGAAAAAGTAATAAATGCCTTAGCTGGGAGTAACGCGCTTACTTCACTGAAAGATAAGCAAATTAATACGGAACTCACTACAAAGCAGCATTTTAAATCAACGGAAAGCTTTGCTAGTTCGTTATCTAAAACCTTGCAAAATCTCAATACTCAAATTGACGAGTTTAGTGAAGGCATCAATATGCAAGCGATCGCTGACATAGACAGTGCAAGCTTCACGACAAAAATTGTAGAAGCCATTGCATTCATTGTCGCTGTTGTTGTCAGTTGGGCTGTTGTGGTGCCATTGAGAACATCATTAAATGAAGTCAATCATGCGTTGCAAGTATTAGCCTCTGGTGACTTAACTCATAAGCTTGATGATTCCGGACATGATGAATTTGCTACACTAGCGGTAAATTGTAATAAGTTGGTTGATAGCCTTCGCTCGGTGGTAACAGGAATACTTGATCGCTCAACACAACTTGCAGCGGCTGCGGAAGAAACGTCATCAATTACCATGCAAACGACAGCTGGTATTAAGCAACAGAAAGAACAAGTCGATTTAGCGGCAACCGCAACAACAGAGCTTAACTCTAGCGCCCAACAAGTTTCTGAAAGTGCTGAGCAAGCGTTACTACAAATTAAGCAAGCCGATGAAGAAGCCAAACACATTCGTGAAATAGCAGAAGATAATAAACAAACCATTTTAGCCTTAGCTGACGAAGTGACTAAAGCGGGGCAAGTGATCAATAAAGTGCATTCTGATAGCGCGTCCATTGGTTCTATTTTGGATGTTATTAGAGGCATTGCCGAGCAAACTAACCTATTAGCATTGAACGCTGCTATTGAAGCAGCACGAGCAGGCGAGCAGGGTCGTGGTTTTGCTGTAGTAGCTGATGAAGTCAGAAACTTAGCATCACGT
The DNA here is from genome assembly GCF_004358345.1 of Parashewanella spongiae. NCBI lineage: Bacteria > Pseudomonadati > Pseudomonadota > Gammaproteobacteria > Alteromonadales > Shewanellaceae > Parashewanella > Parashewanella spongiae. The sequence goes on from NZ_CP037952.1 coordinate 899,890, forward strand.
ACTCAAGAGTCGACCAGTGAAATTCAACAAATGATTGAAGTACTGCAACAAGGGACTGAACAAGCGGTTAAAGTCATGGATGTGGGGCGTGCACAAGCCAGCAGTTGTGTGGAAAAGACTGAGCAAGCCAACCAAGCACTTGAAGCTATTAGTGATTCTGTGCATAAGGCTTATGATTCTGGTAGCCATATTGCCAATGCCGCGCAAGAGCAAAACTTGGTCAGCCATCAGGCTTCTGAAAAATTAGAATACATAGCAGCGATTTCTCAAGAAACAGCAGTCGGTGCCGATCAAACCGCAGTATCGAGCCATCAAGTGGCTCAATTAGCAGAAGAGCTGCAAGTTTCAGTCGGTGAATTTAAAGTGTAATGCTTCTTTATTCAATCGAGGGCCTGCTATGAATACAGTCATTGCAGGCCTTTTCTTTTATATCACTGAAAATTCTGTAATATCTATCAATATTCATCTTCATATTCTCCAATGAATAACTAATACCAATTACAGTAATTAAATGCTCAACTCAGAGCTATGTATGTGCTCAAAGTGCAATCGAAATTGATGAAGACATAGTTGTTATCGATAAACAAAATTGTCGTTATTACATTGCTACGTCAAGACAATTTTGAGAAGTATTCTTTATAAACCAAAGTTAGCACAGACAAGCTCCCAAAGGGCAAGGCTAAAGGGTTCCATTACTGCGTTACAAGCACTTGAATTATCCCGACAAAATCACGAAGTGCGTTGAACGCCAGCTTTGTATGGCGGCCGTTAGGGTATATAGTACTTCGAGCTTGTGCCTTGCACTGAAACCCTTTAGCTCTTGCTGAGTGAGAGATTAATTACTGTAATTGGTATAAAAATTTGTTATTGAAACAAAGAGATGGGATCTATTTTTGAATCTTGAACAAAAGGAATTAAGCAATGACACTTGGTCAGATAATTAAACAAATTAGAGTTGAAAAAGCATTAAGCCAACCAGAACTCGCTGAGAAAATAGGCATAGAACAGTCGTATTTATCAAAGCTAGAAAATGACAAATCCCTCCCATCGAATGAAATGCTACAAGCTATTCTGTTGTAATGAGGTAATAAAGAATCATACTGGGCAATAAAGATTCATACTAAACAGCTTGAAATGATGATATTTTCAATCCTTGCTAACACACAATTGCCCCAAAACGTGTTTCAACCTTTGTTAGTTACCACTTGTAAGTTGCTAATTTAATTAACTAAGATTGATAAATTAGCTCGAATAGAGTTTTGGTCAAAACTACTAATTATTAACTTCTCATACGTAGTCTTTTTTAACTAAAGTAATCGACTATTTTAAACCGTTCGTGGGTGATTCTATCTGAGTGCAGCTTTGGGAGTGCGCAATAAGACACGTTATGGTAAATAAGACTTAATTTCCAAAGCAATAAGTGCCTAGTACACACTTTTGGTACTTGTTCTTCCACCTAGGAGGTATGTTGTTTAACTATGTAAGACCCCTATGTCTATGTATAGATAAATAATAAGTGATAAAATTCCGCTTAATTGTTCTGTTAGAATCACTAAGGTTACTCCTAGATGGACGAAAAACTTAAGGATATATTTTCAAATATTAATGATTGGCTGAAATATGCGGAAGCAAAATCTGCAACTTTAATCGCAGGCAATGGTGCATTAATTTGGGGGTTGGTAAGAGTCTCAAAATCCTTTGAACTAAGCTATTCCTTCAATATTTGCCTATTAATTTCAGTATTGCTCTGTGTTGCATCTTTAGTGGTATGTTTACTTTCCATTATTCCATCATTAAATATGCCGTGGGAGGTTAAACCCAAGGGGAAAGCAGATGATGATAATCTTCTATATTTTGCTGACATATCAAAATATACTCCTGTAGCATTCTTAAATGCTTTGGAAACTAAACTTGGTTTAAAACATAGTGAATACACGGGGTATCAAAAAGACATTTCCAGTCAGATCATAGTCAACTCAGTAATCGCTAATGCTAAGTATAAAAACTTTCAGATTGCAATTTGGTTAACTCTATCCGCTTTGATAACTCCGATTGGAGTTTTAGTCATATTTTTAATAAGGAAATCTTAATGAAGGATGGGATTGTTTCAAAGGTCAAGCAAATTATCGATGATAGTTTTGACGTCACAGATATTACAGATGTCCCCAATATAGACGATACTCGGTTAACTTTTGGCAATAAAGGTTTGCGATTTGAAGCGACAACCTTGTTTATTGACATGAGGGGATCCACTGCTGTTCTAAATAATCATAATCGGACTACCGTAGCCAAGATACATAAAGCATATTTTCACACAATAGTTACGATAGCTAAGAACCTTGGTGGAGAGGTGCGAAGTTTTAATGGTGATGGTATGTTGGTGTTCTTTCAAGGGACTTCAAAAGTCACATTGAGCAACGCAGTTGAAGCAGCCATGAAAATGAAATGGATGCTCTCTTCCTCTGATTCTGAAGTTAAAAAAAAGATGGAAAAATATTCTACTGTCGATTTTGGTATTGGAATTGATGATGGAAAAATACTCTGCGCAAAGGTAGGTATTGCTGGTGCCGATAATAGAGATTTAGTTTGGATTGGTAATGCTGTAAATAAGTCGGTAAAGGTAGGTGATATGTTACACGGTAATATAGGCATATCATCATATGTGTATAGTAATTTACTCGATCGAGTGAAATATTATACAGAAAAGGATATATGGGGCCATGAAGTTCAGAAAGATATGTGGCAGTCCGCATACTTCGAATACAACGGGAAGCAGGAGTTGTATTATTTCACTACTTATCATTGGGTTGTGTCGTGATTCTAACAAGTTGTTTCACACGGATAATTTACTCGCTCCGCTCATAAATTACCGATGAGCAAAGCGTTTTAATTCAAAACCTATTTACCATAACCGCCGTTGTGCGCACTTCTGTTGCAAGCCCTAAGTTGTTTTTTTAGGGCTTATCGTGATTTTGAGCAATTTGATGTTCATAATCTGACTTTAGAGGCATTTTTTGCTAATGCTATCGGATGATTATTAATTGAAGCCGAAACACGGAAATGTCCAATAACGTGTTTCGTTCGGTATGATTCTTTATTACTTCATTTTTCTAGTCAAAATGCCTTTAAGAGCAAATCAGTATGAAACTTAAGCTTTTATAGCTCAAGTTTCAACGTATTAATCAGCTCTACAGAGTAATCGAGGATGAATCTTTATTGCCCGACTACATCTGTTGGCATTTGGTATCAAGCTTGAAGCCATGCTTTCACTTATAGATTCAAACAGCGAGAAGCAACGTCTCAAACAGATACCCATTGTAAATGACTGCTATCAAAACCAAGCTAAGTATAATTTCGAAAAGCAACGGCGTTATTTGTACCTGAGTAGTCTACTGATTATTTTGGGTATCTGTGTATTTTATGCCGGATTCAGCAAAGAGTTATTCAAAGAAGTTAAATATGAATATAAATCGAGGGGAGTAGTTTTAGAAGGCGAACCAGTTGATATATATTGGGATTGGCGCAGTTTTGTCAAAAGAAGCCCGCAGAATATACAAGAACAAAAAAACTAGAAATAGGCAAAAGAAAATCACCAAATACATTGTTGCTAACGAGCTATAAAGGGGAGTCTTTTGTTACTGAAACTGAAGGGGGAAGAAGGCTGTATTATTTAAATAATGATGACGATGGTGGTGTAAAGCAGATACCTGATATTAGAAATTTGTACATAAAAGTTATTGGCTTATTCTTGCTCTGCTCAGGTGTATTTGGCTTCGTGCTTGAGCAAAAACTATTTAAGTAACCAGAAATATAAAGAAGCCACTAAAAATAGTGGCTTCAAGTACATGAGCATTTTATAGCTTGAGTTTAGACTTTAGTGCCGCAGTAATTGGGCTGTCGGCATGTCCATTTGCATTCGCCCAGTCCCATACTTTGCTTTGAGTCAACGCTTTACTTGAAACACGCTTTACGATGTATTCACCAACTTCATCAGCACTGCTTGAGTAAGCGGTTTGCAATAAGTTGTTGCTATTACATTTTAGATCGGCATAGATATTTCTTAAGGTAATGCGACCTTCTTTTAGTTTTTTACGTAAGCGACTTTTATCATTATCTTTCACATAGCTACAAACACTGATTAAAAGTTGTTCGTTAGCATGAGAGGTTGGAACGATGAACGATGTGGCAATCAGAACCACTCCAGCGAGGATAATACTACGCATCTGATACTCCATAGGGGCGAGAGTTTAGTTATTAATGTTATAAAGTGACAAAAAACGCTTTAATTTAACATTTTTTAACTAAAGTTAAAAATCTATATTCAATACCTTTATCATTCACTTTATTAGTGCAACTTATCTGTAACCAGTTGCCGTCATCCCAATATGGAAAATAGGTATCTCCTGCAACATCAATGTTTATTTGGGTTAGATACAGCTTGTCCGCTTGTGGAAGTAGAGCTTCATAGAGCTGTCCGCCACCGATAACCACTAATTCATCACATGTACCTACAAGCTCTTTAGCTTGCTCAAAACTCGATACGACACTGATGCCTTCTTGAGCATAATCAGGTTGGCGACTGATAACAATATTGTGTCGACCCGGTAAAGGGCTACCAATTGATTCAAAGGTTTTTCTTCCCATCACAATAGGTTTGTTCATCGTCATGGCTTTGAAATGCTTAAGATCTTCGGGTAAATGCCATGGCATTTTATTGTCTTTTCCTATGACTCGGTTTACCGTCATAGCTGCAATCATTGCGATTTGCATAATTTCTTCCTGAAAATGTTCATTATTGGACTAGGGGCTGTTTATCTTTCGTGATTATTTTTTGCAGCGATAAATTGGTCGTTTTATACAAGACAGAGCTTGTGCGGTTTGGTATTATCGACATACAAAACTGTCGTTACTTCGTTTCCAAATAAGCAAGCGATAACGCAGTAGAAATGACCAATTTACGCTGTCTTAGATGCTTTTGAGCGTTCACTGTTCTGTGTTGTAACCCGTTTACTTAGATGACTAAGCTTCACTGCTTACGCCTTGAACAGATAAACACTCAAATAGCACAAAATTTAATCCTGAAAGATAAACAGCCCCTAGCATGTTACTGAAATAGTATTGATAAAAAAGAGAGCCAAAAGTAGGCTCTCATGAATACTGTTTTTACTAACGCTCGTAAACGACTTCTACATCGTAGTCATCATCATCGAAATCATCGTCAAAATCGTCATCGTAGTCATCATTCAGCTCTGCATTCGTGGCTTCATGATAATTATCCCACTTAAATTCAACTTCAGCATCAGGATCTTTTTCTTCCTCTTCATCCGGCAAGCTTTGAATGAAGTCAAGTAATTGAATGCTTAGATCTTGAGTACCATCACGGTTATAAGCAGAGATCTTATGGATTTGACCGTTCCAATTTAGCGCGTCAACCACCCGTTGGATGCGCTCTTCTAACTCTTCTTCAAGGACAAGATCGGTCTTGTTGATCACAAGCCAGCGCGGTTTAGCTGCCAACTTGGGCGAATACTTTTCGAGTTCTTCAATAATAGATGTTGCTGCTTCAACGGGATCACTTTCGTCGATCGGGTCAATATCAATGACGTGCAAAAGTATACGGCAACGCTCTAAATGCTTTAAAAATCGAACACCTAAACCGGCACCATCGGCAGCACCTTCAATAAGTCCTGGAATATCGGCTATCACAAAGCTTTGTCCTGGGCGTGGATTTACCACACCTAAGTTAGGCACGAGCGTTGTAAATGGATAGTCTGCAACTTTTGGCGTAGCACGTGATACTGAACGAATAAACGTTGATTTACCCGCATTAGGTAAACCTAATAGGCCAACATCAGCAAGCAATAAAAGTTCAAGCCTTAAACTGCGTACTTCCCCGGGAGTGCCCAAGCTTTTTTGTCGAGGGGCACGGTTCGTACTGCTTTTAAAGCGAGTATTACCAAGGCCATGGAATCCACCTTTTGCTACAAGTAACTTTTGCCCATGCTCCGTTAAGTCGCCTAGAGATTCTCCGGTTTCATCGTCTATCGCTCGAGTACCAACAGGAACATTAAGGATTAAATCCTTACCACCGCGTCCAGTACAATCACGACCACGACCGTTTTCGCCACGTTCAGCCATGTGAAACCGTTCAAAACGAAATTCAACTAAGGTATTCATATTCTCATCAGCGAGTAAATAGACATTACCGCCGTCGCCACCGTCACCACCGTCAGGGCCGCCATCGGGAACGTACTTTTCACGTCTGAAGCTGACACAACCACTGCCACCATCACCGGCTTCAACCCGGATGGTTGCTTCATCGATAAATTTCATATTAACTCCTGAATCGCTTGAATATCGCGATTATACTCTTTCTTAAAATGCATCTAAAGCTCAGAAAAACAAAAGCCCCGCCAAAGGCAGGGCTAATTTATGTAGCAGTTGAAGTTTAAATTAAGCTTCGATGCTAATAAATTTACGGTTCTTAGAACCTTTAACTTCAAATTTTACTTTGCCGTCAGTCAATGCAAACAAAGTATGGTCACGACCAATACCTACGTTTACACCAGCGTGGAATTTAGTGCCACGTTGACGAACGATGATGTTACCAGCTAAAACTGATTCACCACCAAAACGCTTAACACCAAGACGTTTGCTTTCTGAATCGCGGCCGTTACGAGTAGAACCGCCAGCTTTTTTATGTGCCATGAGTTAGACTCCTAATTTATGCTGTAATAGCAGTTATTTTAACTTCAGTGAACCATTGACGGTGACCCATAGTCTTGTCATGGTGCTTACGACGTTGGAACTTAACGATGCGAACTTTTTCACCGCGACCGTGGTTAACAACTTCAGCAACAACTTTGCCACCAGCAACTAATGGTGAACCTACATGAACATTTTCACCGTCAGCAACCAAAAGTACTTGGTCAAATTCAATGGTTTCGCCTGTAGCGACTTCTAATTTTTCTAAACGTACTACGTGGCCTTTAGCAACTCTGTGTTGCTTGCCGCCACTTTGAAAAACAGCGTACATAGCTATTTTACTCCGAGATCGTTAGTGCACTGCGCACGGTATGCGTCAATGGACTACAAAAATTTTTAATGACAATGGTCGCGGATTTTACGTGAAGAATATAAAGTTGACAAGCCTTTAATGGCAAAGATTAATAAACATCTGATGAGTTTATGCAAAAGCGAGGTAAAAGCTGTCTTATGGCGTAAATTTAGGTAAAATCCAGTTAATTTACTTACTATATGATTTACATTGGAGTGGCTCAATTGCGTTACTCCCATAAACTAGAGTCTACTATGGATTTAAACGCCATTCGAGCGCTGGCTGATACTGATATGAAAGCAGTGGATCAGCTAATTTATAAGCAGTTAGAGTCAGATGTTGCACTAATCAGTCAACTCGGATTTTACATCGTCAATAGTGGCGGTAAGCGTTTAAGGCCTTTATTGTCAATTTTAGCGGCAAAAGCGGTCGACTATTCGGGAAACGATCATTTAAAACTTGCTGCGATCGTAGAATTTATTCATACCGCGTCATTACTTCATGATGATGTCGTTGATGAGTCAATGATGCGCCGTGGTCGTCAAACAGCCAATGCTATGTTTGGTAATAGCGCATCTGTTTTAGTGGGTGATTTCTTATATACTCGCTCATTTCAAATGATGACAGAGCTCAATAGCTTAAAAGTACTGAGGATACTGGCTGATACCACAAATGTACTTGCTGAAGGCGAGGTGATGCAATTGATGAACCTCAATGAGCCTGATACCAGTGAAGAAAACTATATGCGCGTCATTTACTGTAAGACCGCAAGATTATTTGAAGCGGCAACTCAGTTAGGCGGAGTGTTAGCCGACGTTGATGAATCGACAGAAAAAGCACTGGGTGAGTACGGTAAATATCTAGGTACAGCGTTTCAGATCACTGACGATCTTTTGGATTATACCGCCGACAGTGAGGAGCTAGGCAAAAACATTGGCGACGATTTAGCTGAAGGCAAACCAACGCTACCACTGATCTACGCTTTAGCTCATGGAAATCCAGACGAACAAAAGCTGATCCGTAGTGTGATCGAAAAAGCCGATGGAACGCAAGTCATCGATCAAGTGATAAAGGCCTTTAAGCGTACTGGAGCATTGGAGTACACTCAAAAGCGCGCAGAAGAAGAGTCAGATAAAGCCATATTAGCTCTGAATGTTTTACCTGAGAGCGATTATAAACTTGCGCTACTTTCTCTAGCTAAGATTGCGGTTAAACGCTCAAGCTAAAATACATTCCTAGTTGCTATAATTGCCATTTGATCGGCTGTTGAGCATTTTTTTCGAGTAATTGATTGGTCGATGAAAAATGCCTACAGCCGAAAAATCCTCGATAAGCCGATAACGGTGACGGATGAGGGCCTTGCAAAATTTTATGTGCAGGGTTGGTAATTTTTTCTGATTTCTTAATCGCATGACTTCCCCACAATAAAAAGATAATTTGCTGTGGTTGCTGATTCAACAATTCTAATGCCTTATCGGTGAATTGCTCCCAACCTTTTTTTGCATGAGAATGGGCTTTGCCTTGTTCAACGGTAAGTACAGTATTAAGCATTAAAACGCCTTGCTCTGCCCATGCTCTTAAATCACCGTGTTGAGGTTTTTCAAACCCTTCAATATCCGTGGCTAATTCTTTATATATATTTGCCAATGAAGGTGGAATCTTCACGCCTTTGTTTACTGAGAAGCTTAATCCATGTGCTTGATTTGGGCCGTGATAGGGATCCTGCCCGATGACGACAACCTTGACTTTGTTTAATGGGGTTAACTCAAATGCGCTGAATACATCTTCTTCATTTGGGTAAATCACTTTCCCTGCATTTCGTTCAGACGTAATAAAATGCTGCAATGTTTGATAGTAAGGTTTATTAGTTTCTGTTTCGATAAAGGATAGCCATGAGCTTGTCATCAGGATTTATAACTCCAAAGTAAATAGAACACGGGCGGCGAGCAATAAAAGTACTATGCCTGAAAGTTTGTCTATCCAAATCGATTTTTCTCGCAACTTTGGCAGTACTGCTGGATGAGAAAGGATGAGTGCGATGATGGTGTACCAAATACCGTCAGTGAGTAAAGGTGTCACTACAATGATGATTTGGCTAACGTGATCGCTAGCATCACGGACAAATTGGCTGAATAAGGCCAGAAAAAATAATAAAATTTTAGGATTAAATAGTGATATGGCTAAGCCATCGCGTGCCGCTTGCCATAAACTGGCGGAGTCACCTTTTGCTAATTTTTGTTCCATACCACCGTTGGAACCGAGAGCTTTAACACCCATCCATGCTAGGTAGCCAGCACCCATTAATGAAATGCTATTAAACAATAATGGTGATTGTTTAAAAATAATTGCAAGGCCAAATAAAGTAATTAGCGCATAAAAACCAATACCAATAGAATGTGTCCAAGCACAGACAATACCGTGCAAACGACTACCACCAACTGTATGACGAATGACCATAGCTAAAGATGGCCCTGGTGACATTGCGCCTAAACAACAAATAGCGAGTAGGCCAAACCAAACACTTAATGACATAATGTTTCCTTCAAAAGTATAAAGCCCAGTATGTTGACTGGGCTTTATGATACTAGGGGCTGTTTATCTTTCAGGATTAAATTTTGTGCTATTTTAGCGTTTATCTGTTCAACCTAGAAACATCAGTTGACTGCGTTCTCAAGCGTAGAAAAAATGGCTGATATTAAGACGTAGCTTGCAGCAAGTAGTTATTCTACTTGCAAAAGTTACAACGTAGATAGCAGCCATTTTAGCAAGCTTGTGAGCGTAGAGCATTTCACTCATTGGGTGAAAAACATGATAATAAAATCATCCTATTGTTCAAACAGTTACTCATATACTCAGCGTTCAACTGATGTTTTTAGGTTCAAGGCGTAAGCAGTGAAGCTTAGTCATTTAAGTAAACGGGTTACAACACAGAACAGTGAACGCTCAAAAGCATCTAAGACAGCGTAAATTGGTCATTTCTACTGCGTTATCGCTTGCTTATTTGGAATACCAAACCGCACAAGCTCTGTCTTGTATAAAACGACCAATTTATCGCTGCAAAAATAATCACGAAAGATAAACAGCCCCTAATTAATTACAGCAGTATATTAGCGATAAAAGGATTGCAAGTCTTGAGCAAGTTGCTTTAACGACTCAGGCTCGATATACATCATGTGTCCAGCGGGGTAATACTTCATCTCGACCCGCTTTGGATCAAAGCCATTATCAGCGATGGTATTCTCGGTGGCGAAAAAAGGGGTCGCAAAATCATAATACCCATTACCAACGAAAATTTTAAAGTCTTTGTTTTCACGCTGTGCTTTGCTTAAATAGGGCGCAACATTAATATAATGCATTTGTTTACCACTGATGTGCCAATCCCAACTACGATTTACATCAATGGATAACACATTAAATGGACGATCGAGTTTTACTTTTAGATCGTTAATTAGATAATGGTTGATGGCTGCGGTATAGGCACCATCAATGCCATAACCTGAAGGATCATTATCAAATCGTTCACCGCCAGAGTCGTAATCTTTACCGATAAATCGACTGTCTAAACGTCCTACCGTTTTGAACTGTTTTCTTAATAATTGTTTTTCATAACGACTTGCGCTGACGCGTAAGTTCACTTGCTCAAGGTAATTTTGCTCTAGACCTGTGAAACGAGATAGCTCAGCTAATACTTGTTGTTTCTTGTTGGCTTGGAGACGATTTCCTTGGATGAGTGCGCTGGCGTAATCACCAAGTGCAAATTGGCGTGAAGCTTCAATAAACGATTCTAAGCCCAGCTTTTTATCTTCTTGAGATACTTTGTCATGGTAATACGAAGTGGCGGCCATTGTAGGTAAAAACGCAATGTAGGGTTGGTTATTGCCGGGCTGGTAACGAGCGTGACTGAAATCCAAGATCGATGAAATCAGCATAACCCCATTTAATGAGACATCAGTCCAACCACTTTGAAGCTCATGAGTAACGGCAGCTGCGCGGGTGGTGCCATAACTTTCGCCAGCTAAGTATTTTGGAGAGTTCCAACGGTTATGTTTTGTTAGCCACAGCTTTATAAACTGTGCGATGGATTTAGCATCCTGTTTTACACCCAAAAAGTCTTTATTTTCTCCCTCTCCGACAACATGGCTGGTGCCAGTGCCGACAGGATCGATAAATACTAAGTCGGTAGTATCCAGTAACGAATATTGATTATCTACAAGTTGATAAGGCGCAGCACCATCATCTTTCGCATGAGCAGGAAGAATAATGCGTTTAGGTCCATATAAGCCAAGGTGTAACCATATCGATGCCGATCCTGGGCCGCCGTTGAAAACAAAAGTAACTGGCCTTGGGGTTTTATTGTTAACGTTCAAACGCAAGTAAGTGGTGGAGAATATATTGGCCACGGCTTGCTGTTTGTCATTTTTTAACAGGGTACCGCCAGCGGTGGCCTCGTATTTAATTTTTTGCCCATTAATCTCAACTGTGTGTTTGGTACTTGATAGGATAGGGTCAGTGACCGCAATGACAGGCTTAGTACTCTTTTCGGCTGAAAACGCGACGGTACTGAAGACTAAAGGGGAAATTAATAGAATACTGAGTAAGGGTTTAAATGTGTTGACGGTCATAAATGTTTCCATCTTATTTTTATATTTTCACAGATTAAATTTTAATGACTTTGATTGCAAAGGAATAATTGAAACAGAGTATATTGAAACGAGAAGGCGGTTTTCACTTCTACCTGCTTGTTGAATATATGCTGACAGTATTGAGTTTTTAAATCGAACCAAATGCAAACAAGCATTAGAGTCAGAAAAGAGTCAATAAAAATAGAGGAACTATGGCAACATATTTACCCGTTAACAGCGCCTCGGAAAACGGAATCTGCATATTGGGGAGTGAAAGTTATCCTGCAGATGGGGACAAACTCGAAATTAATTTTCAAAGTGAATACTATATCGCTGTTATGCAATTAGAAAAGCATTCATTCTTAGTGGCAGGGGTGTATTCTGATGATCAAAACTACCAGCTCGCTCGATTTGGAAAAACATGCCCTCCCATTAATGAGACATCTAAGTTTACTCGCTTTTTTAAAATGTACTTGAGTGAGAATCCAGCCTCAATGAAACGAGAAGGTTTGTTATTGAATGGTTCGTTCAGATATTCAGCTCACACAATATCTAAGGAAATGTATCAGCGTCTTGTTGAATTCATGCCTGAGTTCAAATATAAGAAAGAAGCAGGTTGTTATTATTTAAACGGCTCAGAACAAAGCTATCAATACAAAACTTTTCATCCCATAGAATCTTGCAATGCTCAATCTAGTTTGGGTTTTGAGGAGCAAGAAATTATTGAAGAAGCTAAGACACTGACCAATAGCAATAGCTGCAGGACAACGGCTTCGAGGATTGTTGAAATGGTGACAAACGGTAATGTCAAAATAAGTCGAAACCACCGAATCCCTTTACCTTGTTATGATTCGTTTGCAAGAGGAAAACCTGAGCAATTTTTGTATGTAATGCCAGAACCAGCAAGCTTGTTTTTAACCGCAGACAGCTTTGTGTTGCAGGCTATATATCAAAGAATGGATGTGTTAAGAACAAGAACAGGAGGTGTCGATAAATTTAAGGCACTAAAAAAATTATACGCTGATATAGCTAAAGTTCCCGCTGAAGATCAACAACAAATTTTAAGTGTACTGACACAATTTAAAAAAGAGCAAAAAGAGGTATTAACACGCCGCCGTAATCAATTTGATTGGGTACATCGCAGTACAAATACAGCCATATTGATAGATTATTTACTAGCCACAATGAGGCTAAAACGAGCTATGTGATTACTGTTAGTTAGCTTTGTAAAATTTAAAACGCAGCTAGCGGTGATTTTGGCAAGTATATGAATGTTCAGCACTCACCTGATGAGTGAATTCGGTTTTTTTAATTTTGTATTTAACTTCAATAAATTAAAGTTATACCAATTACAGTAATTAAATTCCCAGCTCAGAGCTATGTATGTGTTCACAGTACAAGTGAAATTGATGAAGACATAGTATTACTGACATACAAAACTGTCGTTATTACATTGCTACGTTGAGACAGTTTTGCGTAGTAATTTGGACACATACAAGCTCCCGAAGGGCAAGGCTAAAGGATTCCATTACTAGGTTACAAGTTTTTGAATTATCCCGACAAAAGCACCAAGTGCGTTGAACGCCAGTTTTGTATGGCGGCCGGAGGGAATATAGTACTTCAAGCTTGCGCCTTGTACTGAAATCCTTTAGCTCTTGCTGAGTGAGAAGTTAATTACTGTAATTGGTATTAAATTGTGCATTCAACCAGTTTATTTAGGTTAAAAGGGCTGGAATAATCAGCAATTCATAAAGGTAATAATAAAAACCTGAGAAAAATAAAAAGCCAGTCAATTGACTGGCTTTTTATTTTTAACGGTTACCGCTTTTTATATTCAGAAAGTAACTCAAGATCTTAATGATGATGACTATGATCTTCCGTATCGGCGCTCATTTTTACTGTTGCGGTAATGCTAACTTTATCGCCATTGCTTAAGGTGAGAGTTAAAGGTACAGACTCACCTTTTGCTGGTACACCATCGGTAAAATTCATTAGCATGCCGTGAAATCCAGCTGGTTCTAATTTGCTCTTTCCTCCAGCGGAAATGTCGACTTTGTCGACCTGTTGCATGCGCATCATGCCGTCTTTCATCAAGGTTTGATGAATTTCTACATAACCTCTAGGACTGCTAATTGCAGTCAAGGAGACTGTTTTTGAACCAGTATTTTCCATTGTTAAGTAAATCGGTACAACCCTTGAGGTTGGTGGCATAGCGCGGATCCAAGCATCATCAATTTTAACGTCTGTTGCAAAGGTACTGCTGCTGAAAACTGAAACAAGCGCAACAAAAATGGTTGAAATCATTCGCATTGGAATCTCCTACAATTCTTAAACCTAGAAACATCTGTTGACTGCGTTCTCAAGCTTAGAAAAAATGGCTGCTGGTAAGGCGTAGCTTGTAGCAAGTAGTTATTCTACTTGCAAAAGTTACAAAGCAGATAGCAGTCATTTTAGCAAGCTTGTGAGCGTAGAGCACTTCACTCATTGGGTAAAAGCCATGATGATAAAATCATCCTATTGCTCAAGCAGTTACTCGTATACTCAGCGTTCAACTGATGTTTTTTGGTTAAACCAAAAATTAAAAATACTGTATCTACAAAAGCTCAATTATTTGTTCGCGCATTTCTGCTAATGGTGTTCCTGTGTAGAAGAAGCCACGAACACGACTCTTGCCATCAATAACAAAGATTTTTGCCGTATGTGAATACAAATAACCTTTGCGCTTTGGAGCATTCTTTTCTTCAACACTCAGTTTTTTAAACTCTGTGGTGACTTTAACATCAGCCAATTTTGCATATTCGGCACTGTAAAGTTTGGCTACATGTTCGGTTTTTTCGGTATCATCGACCAAACCGATAAAGCTAGGATCAAAATAACTTAAGTATTTATTCAAATGCTTAGGTGTATCATACTCGCTATCAATACTGACAAACAATACTTGAACTTGTGCTTTTTGTTCAGGAGTCAGTTTGCGCATCATTTGGCTGATGTGGGCCATAGTTGTTGGGCAAATATCTGCGCAATTGGTGTAACCAAAAAACATGAGTACCACTTTGCCCTTGAAATCTGACAAACTTACATCGCCACCTTTACTGCTTTTTAAGGTGAAGTCTCCGCCAATTCCTTTAAGTATTGGCATCTGAGCATGGCTAAATGAAGCTGTGCTGGTAAATAATGCGACCACCAATGAAAAGCATATTGATGCCGATAGTACGACTTTGAATACTGGTTTTAAAATGTTCATAGCATAACTCCTAGCAGCGGATCTCTGCGCCTAAATCGGTAACTGGTGGAAGGTAATTCGCTTTATATCGATGGATGATGATTTGCCCGTTTTTGATCTCTAACTCAATGTTAATTCCAACTTGAGCGAGCTCATTCTCATCATATGAATTGATGCCTTTCCATTGATATTCAAATTCAACACTATAACGAGTGCTATTATCTTGGAGCGAGTTAGATTGTGCTCTGATGTTGAGGTTTTTAATTTCATGGCGACTATTTTTCATCTGTAAAGTCGACAAATACGCTAAATAGTTAGGGATAGATTTCAAGCCAGATTCTTCTGGATTGAAAGTAGACTTGCTCGAAAATTGTTTTTGCCATTGTTTAGGATTAACTTGTTTACTTGTACTGGCGTTGTCTAATAGTTGACTCCAACGGTATACGAATGCACGGATCAAATTTGTATCACTTGAACTGCGATATCGCGATGTAAAATCATCCACTTCGTCTAATACGACTTCAGTATTTTTTACTTGTGCGTTAACGGGATTTATCAGAATTTTTTGAATTTGGTAGTGACCGACAATTTCATCACTGCCAATCTTTTGAGGAAGATACTCGAGCTCAACTTCGACTTCTGTTAACCCATTTTTCATCCTTAGTGGGGTAATAGAAAGTATATGGTGAGCACCGTTCTTACCTTTTTTTTGTGGAGTAATATCCAATTGACCGTACCAAGAGTACACCGCACCTTGAAGCTGATAATCGAGTTTAGTAGTTGCAGCGTATGTGGTTGGGACGAAAGAAACAAAAAAGATCAGTAAACAAAATGACCATTGATAGGGCAAAGTAGATGCAAGTTTCATAGCAGGCCTCTCTTTTGGGTAATACCAATTACAGTAATTAATCTCTCACTCAGCAAGAGATAAAGGCTTTCAGTACAAGGCGCATGTTCGAAGTTCTATATACCCTAACGGCCGCCATACAAAGCTGGCGTTCAACGCACTTCGTGCTTTTGTCGGGATAATTCAAGAACGTGCAATGCAGTAATGGAAACCTTTAGCCTTGCCCTTCGGGAGCTTGTATGGGCACACTTTGGTTTATAAAGAATACTTCACAAAATTATCTCAACGTAGATAACTATGTTTTCACCAATTTCGTTTGTACTTTGTGCGCATACATAGCTCTGAGTTGAGCATTTAATTACTGTAATTGGTATAATACTCCATTGATCAAACAGGGAGTGCAATTGCACTCCCTATGTTAATCCTAGAAAAATCAGTTGGACGCATAGAAGTAAGATAAATAACTCAAGTTCAACCATAAAAGTCATAAAGTGTATTCATCCATTGAGTGAATGCTTGATGTTCGTAAACTGGTTAAAATTACCGCTTGCTGTGTTGTAACTTTTATAAGTAGAAACGAAGTAACGACAGTTTTGTATGTCGGTAACCACTACTAACTTCAAGTCACGCCTTGCTATCGAAAATTTTCTCTGCGTTTAAGAGCGCCACCAACTGATTTTTCTAGGTTAATGATGACGACTTAAACGATTGGAGCTGGTTTTTTAAGTTGAACCATTAGGTTGTCATCCCATTCACCATCGACTTTCACATGAGCCGCAGCACCTTTCATGATGGCTTCAATCAAGTTGTGATTAACGTACGCATACAAACCAGGCTGAAGGAAAGTATATACCGCGGCACCTGTACAGCCTCCAGGGATACCCCAAGTCTCTAGATCTGTTTGAGGTGCATCATTAAATGACCCCGTTGGCCATACATAGTCACCGTGGCCACCAATAAGATGCGGACGTGTATCACGGTTTGGCTGCGAGTGAATAAACATAACAGTCTCACCGACTTTGGCCGTCATAGAGTTTTTGCCCGTTATGGCACCAACTTTACCATTGAACACGATGTGCGATGGAGTAAGGGTCTTCATGACTTCCAAGGTATCAGCCATGCTGCCAGTTACAGTGTCATAAGTCTTATAGTTACCATTTTTGTCGGTTGGTACGTAGAAGTCTTGCTCTCCGATGTAATAAGCTTTGTCATAAGTGATTGGGTGACCATTTCCGTCTTTTAAACCATCACGTGGGAGTACCATAATCGCACCAGCCATACCCATTGCAACGTGCCAAGGGATCATGATACCGCCCGGTGCACAGTGATACACAAAAGTACCTACTTTAGTCGCTTTAAAGCGGAATGTAACTTGCTCACCTGGTGCGACTAGAGTTAGCTCACCACCACCTAATGCACCTGTTGATGCGTGTAAATCAATGTTGTGTGCTAAGGCGTTAGCTTTTGGGTTAATTAATGTCAGTTCAATGTAGTCATGCTGATGACAAACGATAAGAGGACCTGGAACACTGCCGTTAAATGCGCTAACCCAAGCTTTAACACCATTTTCTAACTCTACTTGTTTTTCTTCGACAGTAAGAGTGACTTCGATGACTTTTGGCTTACCTTTAGCAACTTGATCATGCTTAGGCACCATAGGAGGAGCAACTAATGTTTGAGTCACACGCTCTAATTGGTCTGCAGTGTAGTTAGCCATACGATCGTGTTTTTTATGGTTTGATGCAGACGCTGAAGTTGATACTAAACCCGCGGCTAAACCAGCACCTACAATGCCAACGCCTACAGAACCGCCTAAAAAGTTACGACGATCAGTATTCACTTCAGTTTTTTCTACCGTGTTGTTCTTATCCATTATATGCTCCGAAATTCGCATTACATGTTGTCGATGTTGCACAACTGCAGCCTTTTCTATAACAGGCCATCTCTTGTGCTGTTGCGGTAAGATTAAACAGAGTGAAAAATATGGAATTGACTTTGGTCAATTAGAAGTGAAATTTTTGTTTTAATTGATTAGTTATTGATAAAAAACATAACTAAGATCACGTTTTAGTTACATTTTATGACTGGCTGTTTATTTTGATATAAAAATTAAGAATTCTATATGAAAATCTATAAGTTAGATCATTTTTTACTTTTGGAGTTTCTAAGGTAAAGCGTCATTCCTGAAACGGCTAAAAATATTAAACAAAAAGCCACTAAGTCCCAGAGAAATTTACCAAAAACACCGAGTAATTGACCGCTATGTAGATCTAATATCACTTTTTGCCAATTGAGGTGGATACTTCTAGCTTGCAACACAAGTTCAGGCTTTGTTGATTCTGTTAAGTTGATCCAAGCTAAAGGCGCTTTAGGCTGTCCTAGATACCAGTCGATCATGTCTGCATCACTTTGATAGTGAGTTTCGTTGCTTCGTATCCAAAGGGTATTGTTTTCATCAATGGCCATTGCATCAACGGGTGTTGGTAAGCCTGTACTTAGGTCTTGAGTTTCTTGCAGTTCACCGATTTTGTTCAATACATAAAGCTGATTTTTATTTGCCACAACAATATAGTCATGAGTTATAGCAGCCATTGTTAAACGAGAATCTGCTTCTAAAATAAAATGGTCATTTAGCCAAACCAGATTGTCTGCAATGGTAACGGTTTGTTTCTGGATAGAGTGTGTAAGTAATTGATTAGGTGCTTTTATTTTGTAAATATCCAGTAGCCATTCTTGAGTGACAGGGGTTTGTGCAAGATCAAATTCTTTTGTGTGATTAATGGCTAGGCCAGTAACACTAATGATAATAATAAAAGTCGCACAGACAAGACCAAGTTTATGGTGCAAGGATTTGAGGCCACGCATGAGCTTTCTATTCAATTTTTTATTGCGCTTTTTACCAACACGATGTTGTTTGTGGCTCATGAGCTATCCATACAATCAGAAAACGCCAATATTGTTGATGAGATTTCAGATTATATCAATCAAATTGATAAGAAACCTTATTCTGATAAAACCTCTTTATGCAGCATTAAGGCAATTCTGGATACTTTTGTCAGTGCATTAACAGAAAGGGTCGCACCTGAAATACCATCAATATGCTTAGATAATTTGAGTTCATCAGTTAATTCAGCATTAACAAATTGGTTAGTAAAAAAATCATGTCGAACTTCATCACCGCGGCTTTCACGATAAACCAGTACTTTTGTTCTGACGATTTTATTATCACGAATATGAATGCCAATGGTAATCGGAGACTCTTTGCCGATTTCATTTAAGATCCAAACCGTTTGTTGCTTATGTTGCCAATACCTTAAGCGTAACTTTTTAAATCTATGCCCTAAGATAGATTCGATTGTTTTCTTAGTATCATCTTCTAACCAGTAGACTTTTCGTTGGCTTGGTTCGCCATTAAACGATTGGCTGATGAAGTCCTTTGAAGACAAGTATTCTTTAGCCAAAGACAGAGGAGAAATACATAATGACAGCGAAAAACAAAAAATAAGCAACTGGATTTTTTTCATGAATATTTAACCTAGCTTCAGGAATACCTAATAGAAACAAAAAGTGCCGCAGATAGACTGCAGCACTTTGAAGGTTAACATAAATGTTAAGGGCTACTGATTATTAGAAAGAGTAACCAACACCTAAGTTAAAGCCTTTAGAGTCGTTGCGACCGCCTTGCTTTTCGTAATCAGCTTTGAATACAACGTGCTCGTTTAACCAGTAGTTAACACCATAGTTGTACTGTTTAACGTCTTCAGCATCGCTGCCAGCTTCGTTGTTATAAACATTGTAGCGAGCGAAAACACCAAAGTTTTCGTCAATGCGGTATGCAGGCTCTATATAATAACCCATCTGCTCATCACGACCCAAAGCTTCAGCTTCTTTACCATCAACATTCCACTGTGCATATAGTGCTTTTACAGTAAAATCTTCGATGCTGTAGATAGCATGCGCGCTGAATAACGTTGCTGAAGCGGCATCAGTAGCTGCGTTACCTTGAGTAATATCTGTTTGATGTTGTAGTGTTGCAGCTAATTCTAAGCCATTAACACCAGTGTATTTAACACGACCGGTATAAGCTAAATCGTTTGCTTTTGCTTTTGCCACTTTTTGGCGACCACTACGGATTTTAAAGCTATCATCAACTTCTAAACCAGAAGTAACAGCAACATCAAATGCAAGGCCTGGAGCGGCTTTAATATTTAATGCAGCACCTGCTTCCCACCAAGTAGCTGGGATAATGTTTTTCTCAACTGGGTTACGCTCAACACCATAAAACGTTTCTGGTTCATGAGTTTCATTGATTATGCCAACAGGTACTAAGAATAAACCTGCTTTACCAGTATAAGTATCACTGAAATCATGCTCAATATAAGCTTGTTCTAGTTCAACTTCACCTGGTTTACCATCACCTGAAAGAGAGTGTTCTACTTCTAATTCAGAGAAAAAGCGAGTTGTTTCGTTAAATTCATGACCAACGAAAAGTACAAAACGGTGGAAATCGATTTTATTATCTTTTCCGTCTATGTTGTTATAGTGAAGTTCACCATAGCCACCAATTGTTGTCGCACTTGTGCTTTCTGCTTTGTCTTCTACGGCATCAGCTGTTTTTTCAACACGCTTTTCAGTTGCTTCAAGACGTTTTTCAAGTTGCTTCAATACTTTTTGCTGTTCTTTAATGATCTTGCGAAGTTCAGCGGTATCATCAGCAGCGAAAGCGCCTTGGCTTGCAAAAAATCCAAGCATTGCTGTAGCGAGTAGAGTCTTTTTCATCGTTTCTTCCCGTGTTATCGGTTCGTTGATAATATAAGTGATATACAATTTGGCGCAGATTTTAGTCAATTGAGTTGGTTAATGCAAACCATTATCATTGTTATTTATTGATCTAGAGCAATTTTTTTTACTTTTTTAATGTGTGCTTTGTTTTGTGACATTTTAACCTTTTGATTTATATGTTTTTAATTTCATCTTGTGAGAATGGCGTATCTGGTCAGATAAGTTGGTCATCGGGTGAGTTATTTAGGTCTTATCGTGTAAGCTGTGCGCATTAATTACTTATGCGATTAATCAATGAAGGTGAGGGAAGTAAATATTTTTATTGATTAAGGGTATATATCCGTTTTAACGCTCAACTTCCGATGAAAGTAAATCATTGCGAGTCTACGCTTTATAGATCTATTTAGAGGCTTTATGTTTTTATCTCCGTACTTTTCAAAAAACCAACAATCAATTTGTGTATCAGGAGAGCAGGCCAGTGATTTTGCCAAAAAAATCGCCAAAGACTTTAACCCTATCCATGATGTTGCAGCAAAAAGGTTTTGTGTTCCCGGCGACCTATTATTTGCATTAGTATTAAATGAGTATGGACTGAGCCAACAAATGAAGTTTAGCTTTTCCGGTATGGTCGGCGATAGTGTTGAGCTTCAATTTCCAAATACTTCTGATGAAGACTTTTCGATTTCAGATAACAAAGATAAACCTTACTTAAATGTGAAGCGAGAAGGAAATGTAGAGCATGATCAGGCTCAAATTGAGGCATTTATTAGGAGTTACGTTGCATTCTCGGGGCATAACTTCACTCAAGTACTTGTTCCTTTGATGAAAGAACATCAGGTTATGATCAACCCTGCACGTCCATTAGTGATATACGAAAGTATGTCATTTCATCTCAATCACTTTGAGTTTTCTAGTATTGAGCTGCAACTTGTCAAAAGTGAGTTAAAAGTGGATGGTAAGCGTGGTGATGTCACCCTATTATTCGAACTGTGTAATGGTGATAAAATTGTAGGCTCTGGTGAGAAAACTTTAGTGCTAAGTGGGTTAAGGGCTTATGAAGAAAAAGCAATGCATGGAATGTGTGATTTGTATGAACAGCGTTTCAACCAGTTTATGCAGGTTGCATAATTCTAGAAACATCAGTTGGCTGCGTTCTCAAGCGTAGAAAAAATGGCTGATAGTTAGGCGTAGCTTGCAGCAAATAGTTATTCTACTTGCAAAAGTTACAACGCAGATAGCAGTCATTTTAGCAAGCTTGTGAGCGTAGAGTACTTCACTCATTGGGTGAAAGCCATGATGATAAAATCATCGTATTGCTTAAACAGTTACTCTTATACTCAGCGTTCAACTGGTGTTTTTAGGATAATTGAAAAGGTAGCCGTTAAAGAAAGGTGTTAATTGCCAGAGCTTGGAGTAACACCGTCTTTTGCATGTTTGATTAAATCCTCAATGATTTGTAATAACTCTTTGGCTGAGTCTCGAACATCGCTGTAAGCATGAAGGAATGGCTCCTTGTCACTTGCTGGAACAACTTTACTAAACTTTTTAAGCGTGCGTAACTCCTCTCTCAGTTGCTTTGTTACTCTCACTTCCGCCTCTTCATTTTTGTTTATAAAGAAATTTATTAAACGTTGAGATGTGTCTTGAGGTGCACCTTTAGATGAAAAATCATTTATACCAATTACAGTAATTAATTTCTCACTCAGCAAGAGCTAAAGGGTTTCAGTGCAAGGCACAAGCTCGAAGTACTATATTCCCTACGGCCGCCATACAAAGCTGGCGTTCAACGCACTTAGTGCTTTTGTCGGGATAATTCAAGAGCTTGTAACGCAGTAATGGAACCCTTTAGCCTTGCCCTTCGGTAGCTTGTATGTGCTCACTTTAGTTTATAAAGAATACTTCTCAAAATTGTCTTGACTTAGCAATGTAATAACGACAGCTTTGTATGTTGGTAACAACTATGTCTTCATCAATTTCGATTGCACGTTGAGCACATACATAGCTCTGAGTTGAGCATTTAATTACTGTAATTGGTATTACTCTAGAAGATGCTATTTGCAAAACCTCTAATTCAGTTGGGGCTTTCTTAGGTACTGTGTAACTAGCAATATCAGAAGCATGCCTTGACTTAGGCACCCGTGAAGGCAATTAATCATTATTATTCCAATTTGAAGGGGGTTTAAAATCATAATCAGTATATGGATTTGATTTTGAACAAGGTCCTATAGCCATCAAATTTTTCCTGCAATGTTGCTCAATTATCGATAAGTTTATATAAGCATCACTGAATGTTAAGTGAACGAGATACGAAATAAGCTTCTGGCTGGCGCAATAGTCGTCGAGTAGACTGAGAAATATTGCCTTCATAAAATCAATTCGGTTATCCTGCGTTATATTCGGCAAAAATCACTTCAGTTTTCTCGATTCGTAATCTGAAATTGACTTTCATTATGTTTGCAAAAGGATAAGCATGCCAAGCTTGATTCGTATTGTGTTAATAGACACACACCTTCCGGGTGTCGTTGAGTTAGAACTCGACGGACACACCAATATTTGTGGTACAAATGCATCGGGTAAAACCACACTTCAGCGTTTGGTACCTGTGTTTTATGGTGAATATCCCAGCCGAGTTGTTCCTTCAACTCGTGATAGTTTTGAACGTTGGTATTTACCTCACGATGGCAGTTACATCATTTATGAATACAGAAAAAGTGACGGGCTTATTTATCAAGCGGTATTGTCGTCAGCCGGTGATGGCAAAGGCGTAAACTACCGCTTTATTGCTAAGGCATTTGAGCTTGATGATTTTGTAAAAACACGCCATGGCGACAATATTATTTGCCATACTACTGCGGAGTTAGGTCGGCAGTTCAAACGTGATGGGGTGTTAGTTTCAAAACACCTTAATACTCGTGAATACCGCGCGGTTATTCAGCACGATAGAAGTTTGTTAAATATTGGCAGTAGCCGTAGTGAGCTACGGGGTTATGCTAATCAGTTTTCACTGTGTGACTCTGAGCATTCATTACGTCATATCGAGAAACTGGCCAAAGCGGTGCATTCTAAAGAAGGCAAAATGGAGACGATTAAGTCTATGATTGCCGCTATTTTAGAAGAAGACGGTGTTAATCCTCCCAGTTCTCGGGTTAACCCTCAGCACGTTGAAGCGTGGATTAATGAAAGTCAATTAGTGAAGGGTTTTGAGCAACTTCAGCCAGAATACGTAAAACTAGAACAAGAATTTAATCAATTATTGAGCGTTGAACATCGTCTAAGCAGCTTAACTCGCGTTTACAAAAACGATGAAGAGCTTGAAATTCAACGTAAAGAACTCGCTGAAAATAAAGCAAAAGAAGAATGTATCAAGCTTAAAATGCTTGAAGAAAATTGGAAAGAAACCCGCGACGAGTTAAACCAAGAGCTTTCAGCCGCAAAAGCAGATAGTAGCAAATACGAGCAAGAACTTGATTTAATGGAAGAGCAGCATGGCGCTTTTCTGGATGCCGATATTGAGCAAGCGAAAATAGATCTTACCTTAATCCCAAATTGGCAAACTGATTTGGAGAATATGCGAGAGCGTCATAAGCTTCAAACCGAAAAACACCATGATGTTGAGTCGGCTTATAACGAACGGCGCAGTAAAATCAGTGAAAAACTCAATCGTGATTTAGAAAAGCTGCATACGCAACTAGAAACACAGCGCGAGCAAAAAGAACAGCAGCGAGATACGGCTCGCAAAGATATAGAAACACTTAACGACAAAGCACGCGAGCAAATTGCCAGTATTAATGCTGAACACAATGAGCAGCGCAGCGAATTTAAACTCAAAGCCGCCGAGTATAATATTCAGCTGCAAAACGTCACATATACACAAGCTGAAAAGCACACGCTGGCTGAATTTGATGCGCGTATTAATCTAGGTCGAGAACAAGAGCAAAGTAGCAGTCACAAAGTAGATCGGTTAACCACAGAAGAACGTAAATTACGTGCAAAGCGCGAACAAGCCAATGAAACACTGCGAAGTGCAAGTAAACGGGTGATTCAGCGTCAGCAGCAACTCGACGAAGTTGAACAAGCCTTGTATCCGCAATCTCATACACTACTCGAATTTTTGAGGAAAGAAGCGGATGGTTGGGAGCAAAACGTCGGCAAGGTGATTGCACCTGAGTTGCTACATCGAACCGATCTTCATCCTCAGGTAGCAACGGAGGTTCATGATAGTTTATTTGGCATCCATCTTGACTTAAAAGCAGTTGAGGTGCCTGAGTGTGCAGAGACAGAGCAAGCACTTAGGATCCGCTTTAATAAAGCAGAAGAGGCGGTCGAGCTTGCAAAAGAGCAACAGCAAATTGCAGAAGCTCAGTTGGTTGAAGTGAATACGCAATTAGATGATCTTAGCCGTGAGTTAACGATTGCTCGTACAGCTTATCGAAATTGTCGTGATGATTTACAGCGTTTATGGGAAGACAAAACCACGGCACAAGAGAAAATAGATCAAGCGTTGAAATCACGGCAATCAGATACTCAGCAGTTGTTAGTCAAATTAGAGAGCGAGCTAAAGCGTCAAGCTCAACAGCATCAAACTCGCGTAGAAGAGCACCAAGCTCAAGCCCGCGATGACAAAATGGAGCGACAAGCCTACTGGCAAGAAGTCATAGGCGTCATTGACAACCAAATCAACCAAACACGCAACAGCATCGACCAGCGTAAAACTAATGCAAAAGTAGAGCAAAAAGAGTGTGATGTTTGGTACAAAGACGAATTGCAATCTCGCGGCGTCGATGAAGGAAAAATCGTTAAGCTAAAACAAGACATCAACAATTATGAAACGCGAATTTCCAATGCAGAAAGTCGCCGCAATGATGTCCTGAAATTTGATGATTGGTATCAACGAGAATGGATAATACGTAAGCCGAAGTTACAGACCATGCTGACCGAAGTAAAACAAGCTGTGGCTGAATTCAGTCAACGATTGTCAACGGAATCAAGCAAAGTTAAAACCCAACGTGAAACGATTGATAAGACACGTAAACAACAAGAAGCCATACAGGTTGAGACTTCAGAAAACTTAACTCGATTACGTGAGCTTATTCGTAAATTGTCTGACTTAAAACTGCCAGCCAATGACGACGAAGTACAGGGCGGGCTTGCAGAAAGAATGCGGCAAGGCAGTGATTCACTCTTGATGCGGGAAAACTTACTCAGCTCAATAAAACAATATGTTGAACATTTTGACTCTATTATTGCCAGTAAATCAGGTTCACGATTTGCGGAAATGTGGGAAAAATCTCGCGAAGAATCAAGTTCAGTGAATGATAAAGGGATCCGCATACTCGATTATCGTAAATTAGTCCCTGAGCTGGACAATCTCCTCAATGTGATTGTGTCGCAGCAGTTTAGAGCGATTCAAGAGCAAGGGCGAATTTTTGGTGTTGATTTAACGGCTTACTATGATGTGCTTGCTGATATTGATCGTCGCATCGCCTCACAAAGTGCGCGCATCACACGTGAAGTGGGCGAAGAACTGTTTTTGGATGGTGTTTCAGAATCGGCCGTTAAAATTCGCTCTCGCATCTCCGAACTAGAATTTTGGCCTGAACTCGAACGCTTTGTAAAAGCCTTCGCAACATGGAAGGCGTCAGGTTTTGATGGATTACCAGATGAAGATTACATCATTAGCATGCGCAGAGTGCTAGATATTATTGGACGCTCAGCATTAGCTGGTGGCATTTCAAAACTTTTAGAAATTGAATTGAGGTTACGTGAAGGTCACAGTGATTTAGTGATCCGCACTGACCGTCAGCTTAATGAATCATCCAGTCATGGTATGGCTTATTTGATTTTGTGTAAGTTCCTTTTAGCCTTTACACGTCTGTTACGTGGGAGAGCACAGGTGACTATTCACTGGCCGATTGATGAACTTGGCACTCTGCATCACAATAATGTGAAAAAGATTTTCGATGCCTGTGAAAATAACCAAATATCAGTGCTAGGTGCGTTTCCAAACCCTGAGTCAGAGGTGCTAACGTTATTTAAAAATCGGTACATAATCGACAAAAAAACCAAAAAATTGCAGGTCGTGAAACCTAAAGTGAACCCAATTGCTGAGAAGTTAAAAAATCGTCTTAAGGAGAGCGCATAATGAGTGAGTTAGCCAATATGAGCCATGAATCGACAGGATCAGTAATGGTGGGCACCAGCGCATTGATTGAGTCTTTGCTAAAAGGTGATTTTGTTTGCCGTACCACAGATGAAGACAGTTGGCGTGCACTGCAAAATCAAGCGACTCGCGATCGAATCGAGCAGTACTTGAACCAAATTAATCGCACATTAGCCTCTGCTGCCGAGGGCGAAGTGTACTTTTGTGGCTATTTAGAACTTGGTGACAATGAGCGCAAGGTAATATCAAGTCAGTTTCGTGATATTTGCCAGTCATTAACTCCACTGGTGGAATGGCTCGTGTTAGTGCAAGAGTCCAGTGGTGCCGATGCGCCATTGACTCAAGGTGCGCCCATTCGGCTTACTGAGCTGCAAACGCGCATTGAAGATACCCCCGCTTTTCGTGAGCAACTTAGCCAGTTGAGTCAATATCGCTTATTTGGTTCGACTAGCTCGGCCGCTGATAATCAAATTAAACTTGTATTTAAGCGGTTGCTGGAGTTGGGCTACCTCATAAGACCTAATAAAGATAAACAAATATATATCGCCACAGGCAAGCTTGATTACCTTTATGAAGTGATCCGTTTTATTGACGAAACCGAGGCGCTTAGTCTTGAAGCTCAAGCTGAAACGATCACTCAAGCGGATTTAATCTAGGAGTTCGTGATGAGTAATAATTTACATCAAGCGGGTGTTAAGCTGCTCAAACAACTGAGTAAACACGCTGATTTGATCATGGATGCTTATGTGGCAGGCTCAGTTGATGAAACCAAAGCTGAGTCGAAAGCGATCGACAAACTAAAAAATGCTGGCATTTTGTGGCGACCTGATCTAGAGCAAGATCTCAGGTTAACTCGAACTGTGCGAGCAATGCTGGAGGAAGCATTAAGCGATGAACGCAATCGGCAAATCGACTCAAATGCTGGTTCGGCATTAGCAACGATTAAGACCTTAGCTAATCATTATAAAGAAGCTCGTCATAATGTTGATCATGCTGCCGCAGAAGCTTATCTGGCTGACTTAAGTGAGCATGTATATAGCTTTACTGAAAGCTTGGCATACTCAACCCGTGTACTTTGGAGCCGTATTAATAATGACTTCGGTTATGTTGGCAGCATAAATGCCAAAATTCGCGAAAACGAACTCGCTCAAACTCAGGTGACAGAGCTACTCAATGGATTGGAGATGTTTCAATTTGAAGAACTGACAGAGATAGCAGGTGATGTACGTGAGCTGCGAAAGTTGCTAGTGACAGCACTGCATGAAAGCTTAAGTTTGAATATCGAAGAATTAAGTTTAGTTCAAGGTCGCTTACTTGAATTATTAGGGCGTTTTCGCCAAATACGTGGGCGTACTCGTTTACTGAAAGGCTGGTTGTTAAATGCAGAAATGCATCCAGATTACACTCCTGATAACCATGTTAATCACAAGCAAATCCCTTCAATTTTTAATCAAGCCGAGTCACTCTTAGCACCAGCTTCGGTAGATATTCGCAACACAATGCATGAGGCTGAAATTATGCAATTAGTCGCTAAGGTTAAAAGCTTTAGTGACAGGCCTAAATCTACCGAATCTGAAAAAGAATTATCTAGCTTTACTTTGGAAGATACACAAGATTTTGAAATCATAGAAAGCGCCATTAAGGTGGCGGTTGATAAGTATTTGTGTGACGTCATTGAAAGTGGTCAACCGACTTCAGCATTGGAGTACTTATCAGCCAAACAATTAGCTTTTGATAGCGAAAGTTGGCTGTATCAAGTTATTGGTGGATATGAAGGCCTAGCTGAAGAATATAAAGAGCACTTCAGTTTATTAGCTGAAGGAAAAAATCACTCTGTTTATACAGGTAACTTTATTGTGAGTGATATTATTATTGGATTAGATTGATAAACATCGAGGACGAAGACTACATTGGGTAAACTCACGGACATGCATTTCAAGGCTATTGCGAATCTTGTTAAACAGCGACGACAAGTGACTTTTCGATTAAATCCAATGTGGCAAGAAATTTATGATGTGACCGAAATCGGGGATTACATTCAGCAGAGCCGGAAATTGATATTGTCTGCTAGTCACTTAAAAACTCTTCGCCAAACTATCAAAGATATTTGCAAAGTTGATGTGTTGAGTTATTCGCCTGATATTGAACGAATAGAAATGACGACTCAAGGCGCTGACGATAAACTGGCTAAAATTAAACCCGAAGATGATTTTGTCCTGTTTAAGATCTTGGGTGTGACTTTTAATTTTCAGCCTTTTACAAACGCATGCTCAATGAGAGTGAAAGTCGATGAGCTTTTAGCTTTTTTCGCAAATGAAAATATTTCAACAGTTTTAGTCGTAGAGAATCTTGATATTTTTGATCGAATTTATGAGTTTGATCTCCCTTGTAATAAAGAATCAACTTTGGTGGTTTATCGTGGAGATAGCAAACATTCACCAACAGGGTTGAAACGATTTTTAGTTAACATACCTAAGAAAAGTGAGATCATTGCTTTTACCGATTTTGATCCAGAAGGATTAAGAATTGCTTTAACACTTCCATCCATAAACGCTGTATTGCTTCCAAATCTGAAACATATACCTGTGGAAACCTTGCGTAAGTATAATCAAATTGATGACTACGTAAAGCAAAGTAATGCTAGAAGTTTTTTAAGCACATCTTGTAATGAAAAAATCGAACCAGATTGGCAGTTCATGAAAACTCATCGATTGAGCATTAAACAACAGACTATGTTGTCTAACCAAGTACCATTGAAATTGAACACGATTAATTAGGGGCTGTTGATCTTTTAGGATTAAATTTTGTGCTATTTGAGTATTTATCTGTTCAAGGCGTGAGCAGTGATGCTTAGCCATCTAAGTGAGCTGGTCACAACACAGAACAGTGAATGCTCAAAAGCATCGAAAAAAGAGAGAGCGTAAATTGGTCGCTCTTTCTAAATCAAAGGTGCTGCATTATCGTTTTCTTATTTGGAAACGAAGTAACGACAGTTTTGTATGTCGATAATAACCAAACCTCACAAACTTTGCCTTGCATAAAATAACCAATTTATCGCTGCAAAAACAATCACGAAAGATCAACAGATCCTAATCATAACTGCGATTTCATAAATTTTAGGCCTGTCTTTAACCATCGTACACCTATTTTATTTCCAATATATTTCAGTGGAAACATTTTTACACATAACTCGAGTATAAAATAGATTGTATACAGTATTCATTTGGTGTATGTTTTCGTTGTTCGAGTAAAAAATAGGCAATAACTAAGCGGTAATCGCCTCGAATATTACCTCAAAGGGATGAAGGAAAGGTTTATGAATACGAATTATTTTATAAGTAAATGTCCATCCCGAAAAACGCTTGCTGCCATTGCGGTTAGTTCAGCGTTGTTGTTTTCGGCTCCTGCAGCTTTAGCTGTGGATGGTAGCGGTATCGTCAAAGGTCATATTGAAAATGTTTCAGGTCAAAGCATTGCTAACGCAACGATAACCTTGAAGCACAAAACTAAAGGTTTGGTTTATTCTATATCAACTAATGACAACGGTGAGTATATTCTTCGTAATGTTCCTGTCGGGGACTACGATATAACGATCAGCAAAAACGGATTTTCACAAGCTTCTGAAAACAATGTTGAAGTGACCATCGGGCAAGCTCTAATACTAGATAGTCAACTTCAAAGTGCTTCAAGTGAAAATATTGAGCGTATCGAAGTTACTGGCAGCAGTATTCGTCGAGTAGATTTAGAAAACTCAACTTCTGGCGTAACCTTGACCCAGGCAGAATTGAATGTATTGCCTGTTAGTACAGGTTTTGAAAGCATTGCTTTATTAGCGCCAGGTACAGCAGCACCTGGCGGTAGTAACTTTAAAGGTGCTTCAAGTTTTGGTGGTGCTTCTTCTGCTGAAAACGGCTACTATTTGAACGGATTGAATGTCACTAATATTCGTACTGGTTTAGGTTCTATAGCCTTGCCATGGGAAGCGATATCTCAGACGCAAGTCCAAACGGGAGGAGTTACTCCTGAATTTGGCGGAGCAATGGGTGGAATAGTGAACGCAGTTTCTAAATCAGGTAACAATGATTTTAGTTTCGGCGTAGAAGCAAGGTGGGATCCTTCTTCACTTCGATCTGAACACCAATCAATTTATGATTCTGAAGGTGTTATCCAAACAAACACTCAGCGTGATAGTACTGATTTTAAATATGTAAGACTTTGGGCTAGTGGCTCAATTATTGAAGATAAACTGTTCTATTACGGTTTGTATGCACCACGCAGAACTGAGAGCGAATGGGCTGGCCAAACAACAGCAACTGACAGGGTTTATGAATCGGATCGGTATTTTGCTAAAGTCGATTGGTTTATATCGCCAGAACACTCTATTGGCTTGACTGCAATGAATAATAAAGAAACATACGAAACAAGTGTGTTTGGTTATGATGCAGATACCAATGTTGTGAGCGCCCAAATAGGCTTAACCTCTCCAGGTCGAGAAGGCGGGCAAGTCTACGGTATCAGTTACAATGGTTATTTTGGCGATAACTTTTCTGTTTCAGCTGTCGCAGGTAGAACATCAGAAAACATTGATAATGTCGCGATATCTGCAGATCCTGGTGTTTGGGATCGCAGGTTTGGAACGACTTTAAGCCAACATACTCAGTCTAGTATTTCTGAAGAAGAATACATTCGTGATCAAGCTCGTATTGACTTTAACTGGGATCTGGAATCTCATTCAATACAGTTTGGTGTTGACTACACGAATGTAAGTGTAGACTTTACTTCAGGTCAGAATGGTATTGGGGATGCAGAAGGTTGGTGGAACGTTAGGACCTCTAACGGTGATGATTTGTCAGGCTTAGATGCTGGCGAGCACTATATTGAGCGTCGTGTGAGAACAAGGTTTACTGACTCAGAAGTGAACTCTTTAGCTTTTTATGCCAGTGACACTTGGCAAGTGACTGATGAACTTGTATTAAAATTTGGTGCTCGTTACAGTGGCTTTGAAAATACCGTAAGTGATGGTCGCGCTTATGTCGATATTGATAATCAATTTGCACCAAGACTGCAAGCTATTTACGATGTATTTGGTGACGGAACGTCAAAAGCTTATGCAACATTTGGTCGTTACTTCCAGCCAGTATCCGCCAACATGAATATTACTCAAGGTTCATCTTCTATCGAATGGTTTGAACATTTTTCATTAGCTGAGCTTGATGGTGATGGATCTCCTACGCTTTCTGCTGATGGTTCTCCAAATCGTGGTGCTATGGTTCGTGATAGATTTTATCGCCAACGTGGCATTACCGAACCTGGTTTGATTTCTTCTGCTTCAATAAAACCTATGTATTCTGATGAATTTACACTGGGCTATGAGCAAGAAGTGTTTGGTGACATGACAGCAGGTGTTCGTTTTGTTTATCGAGAACTTGGACGTAGTGTAGAAGATACAGATGTAGGTCCTGTTCTTGCGAAAAAACTTGCAGAGTTGGGTATTGAAGATAACGTCGGCCAAGGTTCGTACTATGTCTTGAATAACCCAGGTGAAGCGATTCAAATGTCATATGACTTTGATGGTGATGGCACAATTGATAATGTAAATTTAAGTCAAGATGAGTTGCAATTGCAGCAGCCAGAACGTAAATACCTTGCTTGGGAGTTTACGCTTGATGGAAAAGTAAACGACGATTTAAAAATTGATGCTTCCTATACTTGGTCTCACAGTTACGGAAACACAGAAGGGTTAGTTAAGACGGATAATAACCAAGCTGATCCAGGTTGGACTACGTCTTACGACTACGCCGATTTAATGGATCACGCTTATGGTGACTTACCAAACGATCACCGACACTCGTTTAAGTTCAATGGTACGTATGCTATTACAGAAGAGCTTACACTTGGTTTAGTGAGTAGAATGACTTCTGGTCGCCCTACAAACTATTTCTCAGTTCATCCTGTTGACGTTGATAGTTGTCAAACAGGTAGCCCATGGGATGCATGTATCAGTAAGTACTATGGAAATGCATCACATTATGATTATAACGGCAGACCTGCGCCTAGAGGCTCAGTGGGTAACTTACCTTGGGTGATTAATGTTGACATGTCACTGACGTATCAGACTGAAATATTCGGACATGACTTTTCTGTAAAAGGAACGGTTTATAATCTGTTTAATGATGATGCTGCATTAAACATTAACGAATCGCGCCAAAAGTTCGTTACAGTTGGTGATGAGAGCGTTGCTGTTGTTGATCCTGAATATGGTCGTGTAACCAGCCGTCAAGGTGCTCGTTACTTCTCGATTGTAGCTCGTTACGAGTTTTAACCTCCCTGTAAAACTTATATGAGCAAGGTAAAAGCCAGCTAATTAATTAGCTGGCTTTTTTCATTCTTTATGTCATGAAATCTGTATCACTCGATTACGTCAGTTTTTAAACCTAGAAAAATCAGCTGGTGGCGCTCTTAAACCTAGAAACATCAGTTGACTGCGTTCTCAAGCGTAGAATAAATGGCTGATAGTAAGGCGTAGCTTGCAGCAAGTAGAACCACTACTTGCTGCTATTCATGCCTTGCTATCAATAATTTTTTCTGCATATATGAACGCTCCCAACCGATTTATTTACCGTGAAAATAGCCGCTAACACCTATTCCCAAGCCTGTTAGTGAAAGCATAAAAGCTAAAAATCACTTCGCCTTTAGCTTAGGTTGGAAATAATCTTCAAATCTCAGCGAATACAATTTTCATGGTGTAGGGTGATAGAAAAATAGTAGCCAAAGTAAACACATATGACATCTATGCCTATCATGAACGTTTAGGTTGAAGTACTATATTCCCTACGGCCGCCATACAAAACTGGCGTTCAACGCACTTAGTGCTTTTGTCGGGATAATTCAAAAACTTGTAACCTAGTAATGGAATCCTTTAGCCTTGCCCTTCGGGAGCTTGTATGTGTCCAAATTACTACGCAAAACTGTCTCAACGTAGCAATGTAATAACGACAGTTTTGTATGTCGGTAATAACTATGTCTTCATCATTTTTCACTTGTACTTTGTACACATACATAGCTCTGAGCTGGGAATTTAATTACTGTAATTGGTATTACTAATGCTTTGGGTTTGGTTGAAGGTTGATACCATATCTATGTTTGCTAAAGAGTCACTACTCAGCTTTTCTTCTGCTAAGAAAGATGTGCTTTATGATTTACTCAACCGAGAAGACTTGAATTGGAGAAAACTGCAACTTTACACCGCTAAAAAACTCATAAAACAGGAAGGCAAGAGTAAAGTCAGAGCTTTTGTTGTCGATGATTCAGTAAAGCAACGTCGTGGTAAGAAAATGCCCGGCGTATCCAGTCACTTCGACCATTTGACAGGGCGTTGTGTTATGGGACAGCAAGTACTGAGTTTTGGCTACGCTTCTGATAGTCAATTTGTCCCACTGGATAATGAACTCTTCATCAGTCAAACCAAAGCACAATCTCTAACCCGTAAATTTAAAGATGAGCGCTCAATAGTCGCTAAACGTTACAAGCAATCTGTGGCTCAAACTAAGCCTGCTATGGTTGCAGGTATGGTTAAACGTGCGCTGGGAGTAGGTATTGAAGCTGATTATTTTCTTGCAGACTCTTGGTTTGCCACCAAGCCTATTATCAGCATGACGCTTGAGCATGATTTGACGGCTATTCTCCGAATGAAAAAAAACAAAATGAAGTACCGCTTAGCGGATAAATCAGAGTGCAGTGCCGCCGAACTATTCAAAACTCAAGTAAAAGGCCGATGGCAAAAACTAGCAGGGTTGCCTTATCAAACAAAGTCCATTGTCGTTGAGTTGAATCTAGCAGAAACGGCAAAGCTTGAGCCGAATTGGATTAAGGTTAAACTCGTCTTTTGTCGAGGTGTTAATCCTGATAAGAAAAAAGCAGGTAAACACGATTGGGCATTATTTTTAAGTACGGACGCTTCGCTAAGCGATGAAAAAATTCTTGAGATTTACGCTTTGCGTTGGGGAATTGAAGTGTACTTCAAGGAAGCCAAACAACATCTTGGCTTTTTGAGTGAGCAAAGTCGTCATTACAGTGCTTATATTGCTTCAATTCATCTAACAGGGTTGAGGTTTTGCTTGCTTCTGCATGCGAAGCAAAATGATGAAAACAGCAAAGTCTGTGACTCAAGGAACCTACTTTGCGACAGTCTACAAAATTTAGATTTTGCTTGTAAATTATGGGGCTTATTTAAGGCTTTGATCAGCGATGCAGTTTCTAGTATTTCTTCGTTACCAACAACAGAAAGCGAAATCATACTTAATCAAGTCAACGAAGAAGTGACCTCGTTTTTTAATCAAGTTATGCAAATGGATACTTTTACATTACGCCAAGAGGCTATTTCTACTGGAAAGTACCCATGATTTTAGCTAAAAATGAAATCCGAAACTTGAGTTTTTAACACTAATTAATGATTTTCGCTATCACTCTGTAGACAGACTATCCCGCCGATCAGGATAATTTGATTCGTATATGTTAAGACAAAATTGCTTCCATGCAATGTTAATTCTTTTACTATTTAGCGATTGTGGGTCGCGTAACTCGATAATTGATTTGGTAGGTTTATCGGCGGTTAATTTGAAAGTGTGGACAGTAATGGACTGTTTTTTAGGATCAATTTATAGTGAATGAACCTTTAATTTTTTAACCAAACCTCATCAATCCAATGCCACAATGTTTCCCAGCTTTTCGAGGCCAAACGACCATCCTTCCATAAGAGAATTTGACCTGATTGGTCGATGCAATAGAAGTCTTCACCTTGCTGGCACACGGCAATATATTCTCGGGGCATTCCAACAGACCAAGCATAACTGGTGACTTCTGGTAAATAAGTATGAGCATAAGTATCAGCCGCAGTGACGGGTTCAAGGTGCCCAAAAATAACATCGCTTGCTTCAAGCAAGTATGTTTTTAGTGATTTTGGTAAAGGGATTAATATTTGCTCTTCAACTTCAACTAGTTGCTCGAATGTCGGTAGTTCAAGAGGAAAGGCTGTAGCTTGGTTGGCTTCTTGAAGTTGCTCAATAATTTCGTTCATAGTAATTCAATCTAATGGTTAATGCGGCAAGTATAAAAAAAGCGTCGACCGAATGGCAGACGCTTTTATGATTATTTACGATTTTATGAAGGCATTACCAAATTTTCACACGCTTTTCAGGTGCAAGATACATCTTATCGCCTTCTTTTACGTCATAAACTTTATAAAATTCAGGCATGTTTGATAATGAACCTAATGCACGATATTCAGGTGGTGAATGTGGATCGGTTGCAATACGGTTACGAGCGGCCGCTTCTTTCAACTTAGCACGCCACACTTGGGTAAAGCCGATAAAGAAACGTTGATCACCGGTTAACCCATCGATTACAGGGCCTTCTTCACCATTTAATGACTTTTTATAAGCTTTATAAGCGATGGTCACACCGGATAAATCGCCGATGTTTTCACCCAGTGTCAGCTCACCATTAACGTGTAAATCATCAAAGACATAGTAACCATTGTATTGAGACACAAGCGCTTTAGCTTTCGATTCAAAGGCTTTCAAATCGTCAGCAGTCCACCAATCGCGAAGGTTACCTTCGCCATCAAATTTTGCGCCTTGGTCGTCAAATCCATGCCCCATTTCATGACCGATTACCGCGCCGATGCCGCCGTAGTTAACCGCATCATCTGCTTCCATATTAAAGAAAGGTGGTTGAAGAATAGCTGCCGGAAATACAATTTCATTCATGGTTGGGTTGTAATAGGCGTTGACGGTTTGAGGTGTCATACCCCAAGCTCCTTTATCAATTGGAGCACCTAGTTTTGCTAAGTCCTTTTCATGCTCTAATGCGCCAGCACGTTGAGCGTTACCATATAAGTCATCCGCTTTGATCACAAGTTTACTGTAATCTTTCCACTTATCAGGGTAACCAATTTTAGGATTGAATTTAGCTAATTTGTCTTGGGCGGCGGCTTTGGTGTCTGCACTCATCCAACTTAATTCGTTGATGCTGTCACCGTATGCTCCACGGAGGTTCTCTACCAAAACACTCATACGAGTTTTGGCTTCAGGCTTAAAGTGGCGCTTAACATACACTTTACCAATCACTTCACCTAAAATTCCGCTGACTGTCGAAACACCACGTTTCCAACGAGGCTGTTGTTCTTCTTGACCATTTAATGTTTTAGAGAAAAATTCAAAATTTTCTTTGTCTAAAGGCTCTGAAAGTTGACTGGCAGCATGAGTCAGTGTTTGCCAAATCAGGTAGGCTTTCCAGTCGTCTAAGCTTGTTGATTTAACTACATCGTTAAGGCCCGTAATGTAACTCGGCTGATTGATGATGATATCGGCTTGCTTGTCAGCACCAAGGGCTTTTAAATAACCATCCCAATTAATGTCTGGTGCCAATGTTGGCAAATCTTTAACTTGATACAAGTTGTAAGTTTTGGAGCTGTCACGACTATCAACCACATTCCAATGCTTATCTGCAATGGCAGTTTCTAGTGCCATAACGGTTTTTGCCCGTTCTTTTGCTTTAGGTAATCCAGCCAATGTAAACATGGTTTCGATGTGTTTTAGGTAAGCAGTACGAATGCTTTCGAAACGTTCTTCTTTATTAAAATAATAATCTTTTTCTGGCAGGCTTAAACCGTATTGCCAAATGTGTGTAGCATATCGGCTTGAATTTTTAGCATCAACACTAATGTAGAATGCCATAGGTGTTCCGCCACCAATAATTTGGCTTTTGCCGAAATAACTGGCTAATTGATCTTTATTTTCGAGGAAGGCGATTTCGTTTAACTGTGCTCGAATTGGCTCAATACCGAGCTTGTTTAGTGTATCTACATCCATGAATGAACGATACAAATCAGCGACTTTTTGCTCGTCTGATCCAGCCTGAAGGTTTTCGGCTTTAGAAACATCGTCAATAATGGCTTTTACGTCATTTTTAGATTTTTCACGTAAATCATAAAAGGCACCTGCGCTGGTACGATCGCTGGGTATTTTGGTTTCTTTTAACCAAGTGCCATTAACGTAGCGGTAGAAATTATCTTGAGGGCGAACAGTCTTGTCAAAGTTGGCAAAGTCAACACCTGATGTAAGTGCTTGTTGCACTGCTGTGGCAGTTTGAGTTTGCTCCGCTGGTAATTGTTGCTCAGTGCTTTTATTATCTCCGCAAGCCGTAAGCCCAAGAAGAACAGAGGCAGCAAGACCTCCAATAACAATCTGTTTCATGTAAAATCCTTAAGTTTGTTTAGCTGTCGTAACCTAAATGATTTTTTGGAATGATACAACGCTATTGTGTGTCAAATTGTTATTGTTTGGTTATTAAAATTAGAAAACTAAAGTGAAGTTAGTTAATTATTTGTTTACTATGGTTGCATTCTGAGGAGACACATATGGATCTTGAAACAATGCCACGAGAACAACTCGGTATTTGCGCTGAAGGAAATTTACACAGCATTTATTTAATGTTTAACGCAAAAGATCATGTTGAGCCGCTGTTGCGTCCTTGTCTGGCCTCAGTGGCACAATATATCTTTGAGCTTACAGATCAACATGCTGATAGTGCATTTAACGGTTTTGTTGCCATAGGTGCTAATTATTGGGACAGTTTATACAGTGATTCTCGCCCTGAGCTGCTTAAACCGTTTCCTGCTATGCAGAATAACGACTTAATTGCACCTGCTATCGAGTATGATCTTTTTTTTCATATACGTTGTGACAGATACGATATTTTGCATTTAGTGGCTAATGAAATTGACCAAATGTTAGATGGATTAGTTGAGCTTGTTGATGAAGAACGTGGATTTAGGTACATGGACAGCCGTGACTTAACGGGGTTTGTTGATGGCACCGAAAACCCGAAAGGGCGACATCGACAGCAAGTTGCTTTGTTAGCGGAAGAAGATGAAGACTTTAGAGGCGGCAGTTACGTTCATGTTCAAAAATATGTGCATAAACTCTCTCACTGGCAACGCTTACCACAACAAGCTCAAGAAGATATCATCGGTCGCACAAAACAGGATGATGTCGAATATGCATCAGAAGATAAGCCACTCACAAGTCATATAAAAAGGGTGAATTTGAAAGACGAATATGGTAATTCAAAAGAAATTTTACGTCAGAGTATGCCGTTTGGGACTTTACACCAACAGGGGCTGATGTTTATTTCAGTGTGCCGTACACCTCGGAATTTTGAAGATATGCTCAAAAGCATGATTGTTGGCGATGCTCATGGCCACAGTGATCATCTAATGAATTATACGCAAGCCGTGACAGGCTCATCGTTCTTTGCTCCGTCATTAGACTTTTTATTAGAGTCCGCTTGATTAATCCTAAAAACATCAGTTGACTGCGTTCTCAAGCGTAGAAAAAATGCCTGATAGTAATACCAATTACAGTAATTAAATTCCCAACACAGAGCTATGTATGTGTTTAACCTAAAATCATCAGTTGAACGCTGAGTATATGAGTAACTGCTTGAGAAATATGATGATTTCATCATCATGGCTTTCACCCAATGAGTGAAGTGCTCTACGCTCACAAGCTTGCTAAAATGGCTGCTATCTGCGTTGTAACTTTTGCAAGTAGAATAACTACTTGCTGCAAGCTACGCCTTACTATCAGCCATTTTTTCTACGCTTGAGAACGCAGTCAACAGATGTTTCTAGATTTAAAGTACAAGTGAAATTGATGAAGACATAGTTATTACCGACATACAAAACTGTCGTTATTACATTGCTAGGTTGAGACAGTTTTGCGCAGTAATTTGGACACATACAAGCTCCCGAAGGGCAAGGCTAAAGGATTTCATTACTACGTTATAAGTTTTTGAATTATCCCGACAAAAGCACTAAGTGCGTTGAACGCCAGCTTTGTATGGCGGCCGTAGGGAATATAGTACTTCAAACTTGCGCCTTGTACTGAAATCCTTTAGCTCTTGCTGAGTGGGAAGTTAATTACAGTAATTGGTATTAATACCTTAAGGCAATAAAAAAGAGCTTCCCAACAAGCTCTTTTTTATTTTTGAATAAGTACAAAAATCACTCAGTGTAGTTGAATAAAGCTTTGACTGTTTCTAATGTCGTGAGTATTCCGTCTATGTTTGATGGGCTGATGAAAATCGTATCGTCTCCAGCAATGGTTCCCAAAATTCCTTCAGGCTTGCCTATTGAGTCAAGTAATCGAGCAATAAGCTGCGCGGCTCCTGGGCTAGTACGTACAACAATCATAGATTGATTGTGATCCACATCTAAGACTAAGTTTTTAAGCGGACTACCCGCGGTAGGTACACCTAGTTCAGCAGGTAAACAGTAAACCATTTGTTGTTTTGCATTTCGGGTTCGAACAGCCCCAAACTTGCTGAGCATTCTAGATACTTTAGATTGGTTTATGTTTTCAAAGCCTTCAGCTTGCAAAGCCGAAACTATTTCACTTTGAGAGCCGAAGCGCTCTTCTTTTAAAATTAACTTGAATGTTTTTACGAGCTCGTCTTGGTTTTTTATAGTCATAATAATTATTTTCGTTGTTTTACTTTGTTAATACTGCGACCCGAGATAACTAAATTCTAAATGAATTGCTAACTCTCAGTGATAACTAGAGATAAATGAATTCAATCAGTATTAGAGTATTTCTACTAACCGATTATTATACAGTGCGATGTACTCAAAAAGCATCATCAATGTTTGTAATATTCAAAAGTTGAGAAATTATTGCATAACATTTGAATTTTAGCCAACTTACTCTGCATATTCTCGCATAAAAATTCAGTGTTTTATTGGGAAACTTTGCTTTACAGGGGCGGTCAATTTCGGCTTAACAACAATGCTCCAGCAGCCTGTGTTTTATTGATATTTAAACGGCATTCCAGTAAGGTGACGACCATAATTATGATCTATGTCACATATCCGCTACATTAACGGAGATAGCTATGAAAGTTACCGTACTTGGTGCTGCTGGTGGGATTGGCCAAGCCTTAGCCCTATTATTAAAAACTCAACTTCCTGCAGGTTCGAAATTATCATTGTATGATATTGCACCTGTTACGCCCGGTGTAGCCGTTGATTTAAGTCACATCCCTACAGATGTAGAAGTAAAAGGATTTGCAGGACAAGATCCGTCAGCGGCTTTAGAAGGTGCTGATGTGGTATTGATTTCTGCTGGTGTTGCACGTAAGCCTGGGATGGATCGTTCTGACTTATTTAATATTAATGCTGGGATTGTTCGTAACTTAATTGAAAAGGTTGCGGTATCTTGCCCTAAAGCACTTGTAGGTATCATTACTAACCCTGTAAACACTACTGTCGCCATTGCGGCCGAAGTACTAAAAAAAGCAGGTGTTTATGATAAAAACCGCTTATTCGGTGTAACGACACTTGATGTCATTCGTTCTGAAACTTTCATTGCTGAAGCAAAAGGACTGAATGTTGCTGACGTGAACATCAACGTAATTGGTGGGCACAGTGGTGTTACAATTTTGCCATTACTTTCGCAGATTGAAGGCGTAAGCTTTTCAGATGAAGAAGTTGCAGCTTTAACAACTCGTATTCAGAATGCAGGTACTGAAGTGGTTGAAGCTAAAGCCGGTGGAGGAAGCGCGACATTATCAATGGGTCAAGCGGCATGTCGTTTTGGTTTATCATTGGTTCGCGGCTTACAAGGCGAAGCAAATGTTGTCGAGTGCGCTTATGTTGATGGCGGCAGTGAACATGCTGAGTTCTTCGCGCAACCAGTATTGCTTGGCAAAAACGGTGTAGAGAAAGTATTACCTTATGGCGAATTAAGCGCTTTTGAAGCTAACGCTCGTGATACTATGCTTGATACATTGAAAGGCGATATCAA
This sequence comes from Parashewanella spongiae, assembly GCF_004358345.1. Classification (NCBI taxonomy): domain Bacteria; kingdom Pseudomonadati; phylum Pseudomonadota; class Gammaproteobacteria; order Alteromonadales; family Shewanellaceae; genus Parashewanella; species Parashewanella spongiae. The sequence continues at coordinate 941,445 of NZ_CP037952.1, forward strand.
AATTGGTGTTGAATTTGTAAAATAATTCAAACGAATTTGATACATGACGGAGCCTAGTGCTCCGTTTTTTTTGCTTGATTGAACCTAAATAAATCGGTTGGGAGCGTTCATATATGCAGAAAAAATTATTGATAGCAAGGCATGAATAGCAGCAAGTAGTGGTTCTACTTGCAAAATTTATAACGCAGCTAGCGGTGATTTTGGCAAGTATATGAATGTTCAGCACTCACCTGATGGGTGAATTCGGGTTATTTAATCTTGTATTTAACTTCAATAGATTAAAGTTAAATTGTGCGTTCAACTGATATATTTAGGTTGAAGCTAAAATAGGAGAAACTCAATGAGTGATAAAAGAAAGGATGCAATACTCATTACAGGCGTTGGAAAACGCGTTGGCTTTGTTTTAGCAAAACACTTTCTCGCAGTAGGTTATGAAGTTATAGGGACTTATCGTTCAGACCGCTCTCAAATCAAAATACTTATGTCAGCTGGTGCAGATCTTTACCAGTGCGATTTTAATCAGCAAAACCAAGTCGATGCATTTATCCAGAAAATTATACAGCGTTATCAGTCGCTTAGAATGGTGATACATAATGCTTCTGCTTGGCTGCCTGATGATTGTGAGCACAGTGCTGTGTCTGTATTGAATCAAATGATGACGGTACACGTAAATGTGCCTTATCAAATGAACCTAGCTTTTGAGGCCTTATTAACCACTTCGAGCGAGTCTGTTGGTCAGAGGGATATCATACACATCAGTGATTTTGTGGCCACAAAGGGCAGTACAAAACATATTGCCTATGCTGCAAGTAAAGCTGCCATGGATAATCTGACGTACTCTTTTGCGGCAAAACTGGCTCCTACAACTAAAGTAAATTCAATTGCACCTGCTCTTATCATGTATAACGATGAAGATACTGATAGTTACAAATTGAAGGCCGCATCAAAGTCTTTAATGGGGATTGTAGCTGGCGTTGATGAATTAATTAACACGGTGAATTATGTTATGAACAGTCACTATGTTACAGGGCGAGTCTTACACTTAGATGGTGGACGCCATCTTAAGTAACCTGAACTCTGGATAAGCAAACCTATACAGCACAGCTATTTTCGCCTATTCCAGTGTTGTAATTCTCTGAAATAGACCCGCTTTTACAGAAAATTACGCCTCTTATACCAATTACAGTAATTAATCTCTCACTCAGCAAAAGATAAAGGTTTTCAATACCGGCGAGTCTTACACTTAGATGGTGGACGCCATCTTAAGTAACCTGAACTCTGGATAAGCAAACCTATACAGCACAGCTATTTTCGCCTATTCCAGTGTTGTAATTCTCTGAAATAGACCCGCTTTTACAGAAAATTACGCCTCTTATACCAATTACAGTAATTAATCTCTCACTCAGCAAAAGATAAAGGTTTTCAATACAAGGCGCATGTTCGAAGTACTATATTCCCTACGGCCGCCATACAAAGCTGGCGTTCAACGCACTTCATGCTTTTGTCGGGATAATTCAAGAACGTGCAACGCAGTAATGGAAACCTTTAGCCTTGCCCTTCGGGAGCTTGTATGTGCTCACTTTGGTTTATAAAGAATACTTCACAAAATTATCTCAACGTAGATAACTATGTTTTCACCAATTTCGTTTGTACTTTGTGCGCATACATAGCTCTGAGTTGAGCATTTAATTACTGTAATTGGTATTACTAGGGTCTGTTGATCTTTCGTGATTATTTTTGCAGCGATAAATTGGTTATTTTATGCAAGGCAGAGTTTGTGAGGTTTGGTTATTATCGACATACAAAACTGTCGTTACTTCGTTTCCAAATAAGAAAACGATAACGCAGCACCTTTTATTTAGAAAGAGCGATCAATTTACGCTCTCTCTTTTTTCGATGCTTTTGAGCATTCACTGTTCTGTGTTGTGACCAGCTCACTTAGATGGCTAAGCATCACTGCTCACGCCTTGAACAGATAAATGCTCAAATAGCACAAAATTTAATCCTGAAAGATCAACAGACCCTAGACAAAACTAGCCACACTTTAGATTGAATTTAAACTTATTGTATATAAAACATTTAGTTATAGATTTTATTATCCCTAGTTCAGGTTAAAGTAAGGAGTTTACTTTGAATAATCTCTTTAAAGATATTCCCACTGATTTATCAAAAGAAGTTATTCAGGTACTCGCGGAAACTCCCCAAACGAGAATTGAGCGGATCGTGTCCTTCGGTCAAAAGAGCTCTGAAAATTTTTGGTATGATCAAGATGAAAACGAATGGGTTGTTGTCATAAAAGGACGTGCTCAAATCGACTTTGTTGACGGCAGAAAATGTATTCTCGGCCAAGGTGATTTCTTGAACCTAAAAACATCAGTTGACTGCGTTCTCAAGCATAGAAAAATGGCTGATAGTAAGGCGTAGCTTGCAGCAAGTAGTTATTCTACTTGCAAAAGTTACAACGCAGATAGCAGTCATTTTAGCAAGCTTGTGAGCGTAGAGCACTTCACTCATTGGGTGAAAGCCATGATGATAAAGTCATCTTATTGACTCAAACAGTTACTCATATACTCAGCGTTCAACTGATGTTTTCTCGTGAAAATAGCCGCTAACACCTATTCCCAAGCCTGTTAGTGAAAGCAGAAAAGCTAAAAATCACTTCGCTTTTAGCTTAGGTTGGAAATAATCTTCAAATCTCAGCGAATACAATTTTCATGGTGTAGGGTGATAGAAAAATAGTAGCCAAAGTAAACGCATATGACATCTATGCCTATCATGAACGTTTAGGTTGAATATTCCAGCCCATGAAAAACATCGAGTAGCATGGACTGAAGAAGGGATAGAAACTACTTGGTTGGCTGTTTTTTATTGCTAGCTTTTAGCGTATGAAACCATTTTAGCAGCCAGTGCTTGTAATCCATTAGCGCGTGAGGGACTGAGTTGGTTTAATAATCCTAGCTGTTCAAAAGTAGCTTCGATCGGTGATCCGCAAATGGTTTTACTGTCTTGTGAGTGAAACATGATCAATAAAATCGAAATTAAACCTTTAACTATGCGAGCATCACTGTCTGCTAAGAAATAATGCTTATCATCTTGTTGATAGTGATACAACCAAGCAGCGCTCTCACATCCGTCAACTTGTTGAGGCTCAACTTTATACTCATCAGAAATTGATGGAACTGACTTTCCTAATAACATTAATAGCCGATATTTTTCTTGCCAATTGTTTGTAACAGCAAATTTATGTTTTAAATTTTCAATAGATTCGACTTCATATAAAAAACGTTCATTTGCAGGTATAAAAGACGACATTTAGTAGGACCTTTTTAATCTTTCAGTAATTGTTGGACTTGTTTCAAAGCATCAATAAAACAATCAATATCAACTTTTGTTGTGTACAAACCGATAGAGACACGGCAGCAGCCATTTATTTTCATTAAGTCCATTAATGGCATCGCGCAATGGTGACCACATCGAATGGCGATACCTTGCTGATCGAGTAAGATACCAACATCTTGATGGTGTTCACCTTTAACATTAAATGAAACCACACCAAGATTATTTTCGTTTGATGCATAAATTTCGATATCATCAAGCTCTGCTAACGAGAATTGCAAATAATTCAATAACTGTTTTTCTTCATCTTGATGTTCTTTGGTGAAATACTGGTTCATAAACTTGATAGCAGCCCCAAGACCGATCACTTCTGAAATTGGCGGTGTACCCGCTTCAAGTCGATTGGGTAATTCGCCAAAAATAGTGTTATCAAAGCTGACTGTTTTTATCATTTCCCCACCAGTGAGCATTGGTGTGAGCTGAGCTAATTTTTCTGTTTTACCATAAAGTATACCAACACCCGTTGGGCCGTACATTTTGTGCCCAGAAAAAGCATAAAAGTCACAATCAAGCTCACTAACATCAACAGAAGTATGTGCGATCGCTTGAGCACCATCCACCACAGTAATGGCGTTGGCTGTTTTTGCTAATGAGATTATTTGACTAACGGGATTAACAGTGCCGAGAGCGTTAGTGACATGAGAAATTGCAACCAGTTTGGGTCTCAATTTAAGTAGCTTTTGATATCCGATTAAGTCAAGATTGAAATCTTGATCAAGCGGAATCGCCTTTACAAAGGCACCTGTGCGTTGTGCCAGTTGTTGCCAAGGGACAATGTTGGCGTGATGGGCGGCACTGTCGATTAAAATCAAATCACCAGCAGAAAACGTACTTTCTAATCCGTAGGCCAGCATATTCAAAGACTCTGTAGTCCCATGTGTAAAGATGATTTCTTGTCGGGTTCTAGCATTGATAAACGTTACTAAATCATTACGGACTTTTTCATAATCAACTGTAGCACGAGCAGATAGTTGGTGAGCAGCGCGGTGAACATTCGAGTTATAGGTATGATAATACTCATTCATTGCATCAATCACGCAATGGGGCTTTTGACTTGTAGCTGCTGTATCGAGGTAGCATAATTTAAGTGGGTTTTGATGATTATTTAGTAATGGGAATTGGGACTGAATTTTGCTTGCTAGAGTTGAGGTTATTGTTTCACACATTACTGATTTTACCATGCTGCTTATTGTGTTCTTCAAATGAAAATTGATCTTCAGGGATTTTACCGATTATTGCAAGCTTATGTTTGAAAAAACGAGAATTTATAATAGTGATTATTTGTGGATAATTAGCGAGTTAAATTGTCTTTAATATCAAGATCAAATAAATCAAAATGCATTTTTTATTTAGTTTGAATGGTGCAGGAGGAAGTAGTAGGTTTTTCTGTTAATTATTATTTTATATTCATAAAGCTTGAAGCTCATAAATTGATAAGTTAACGCTATATTAATATTGTTTTTTAAATCAATAAAAAACACCAAAAGTAATTGAATAAAGCTTATTATTAATATAGGGAAAAATTGTTCGTTGTCTTATTAAGTGTAGGGGGATAAATGGCCGTTAAAGTTGCAAGAGCAATGTGGTGCTCTGATACTAAAAGTTTAACAAATTACGGACCTCTTAAATATTGGGTTGAGACTAAAGGTAAAAGCGAACCTTCTAAGTTAAAACCTGAGTTTGAATTTGAGCTTGATGTTGTTGACATCAGTGGAATAACGAAAAAAACCTATAAATTAATGGCAAAAAAAGAAAGAGGTTGGTGGTGTGTTAATGCTAAGTTTTTCAATAACTTTTTTGAGAAACATAGTGAACAATGGAATGATGCTCGCAGTAGTGTTGTGGGTTATCTAAATAAAGGTTTAGCTGAGTGTGATTCAACAGTTTTAATAGAGTGCGATAAAGATAAAGGCACTGAGAGTTATGTGGTTGTTGCTAAAGTTGGAAGTCAGTCTGTTGATGTTATTGTTGAAGGTGAAAAACACTCTGATGTAGTCGATGAAGATGTATTGCTTACAATCTCTAAATTTGCAGATCAAGCAAGTAAAAAAGCATATGAAGAAGTAAAAGCAAAAGCAGCGATAAAACCAAAATTAAAATTTGAAAAAGATGGTGATTTTGATTTAGTCGAGCATGAGCATGCTCTTCTGGCGGATGTGAATTATTCTATAGCTGAAGTAAATTACCATGCGGGAAATTTAAAGAAACGTATAGGGACAACAACAGCGAATAAAATTGCACGAGATACCATTTTTAATTTAATTAGTGCAAAAGAAACAACTGCAAAAGAAACAACTGTAAATATACATATATTGGAACTTGAAGAACAAGATGTTAGATCATGTAACTTAACGTCATACTTATGGAATATTCAAAAACAGATTGAAGAAAAATCTGTAAATGGTGTTCAAATGGTTATTGTGGGGATAACTCACAGAGGTTACTTCCATTCTTCTATGGAAAATCACGCCATACTTGCTGTTTTTACCCGTAAAGGCGTTGAGATTATTGACTCGAAAGCAGGAAATAAATATTCCAGTGATTTTATTCATCATATTTCTGCTTTTCAAGATGAAAATGATCATCTGAACTGTGCACGATATTCGGCATATACGGCTATCGAAATGGCAAAATTAATTAAAGAAGAAAGTAACGATATAGACGTCGGTGAGTTACTTAATAAAATAAGTAAACCTAGCTTAGATCTTCTGAGTTCAATTTTTTGGAAATCTTGATTTAATATAGATAGTGAGAAATATATTATAATAACTGTTGTATAGGTAATTATTAAAATGACATTGCAGCTTACTTTAAGGAACGTTTATTTTATCATTAATGTCAGTAATCGTTTGATTGTAAATGTAAGGAGGAATATTTGAGTAGAGAGTATATTCTTTGTTGGCGTTCAAACACGTTTGATTATAATGTAAATGATTTAAGTTTTAGTCGAATGGAGAGTTTAGTCGCTGATAAAAACAGTAAAGTGGTTAAGGTGTACTTTCAAAGAAATGAGGAAACTTCAAGTGACTTTGTTGAATTTAAAGTTAGCCATAAAAAAGGAGAATGGTCTGTTTCAAATGGGTCAGTCTTTGATTTTTTCAAATATAAAGAGATGAAAGCGCAATTAACTAAAGATTTAAAAAATGCTCAATTTAATTCTTATAAAAGTACCAGCGAGTTCTCAAAATTAAATAAAGGTCCTATTAAAGATCTCCTTCCAGAAGAGGGGGATGTTGACTCAGAAGAAACTTATGTGGATTTAGAGGAAATAGCAAAAAAAATTATAACACCTGAGTTACCTAGACGAGCTACTCCAAACTCTGCTACAGCTTCATTGTCTTCAAATAATACTTCTGTTGATTTAAGTGCTGAAGGGAGCTCTGAAGCATCCGTTACTTCACGAAATAAACTTATTTATGCTACACGATTAGATGAAGCCTACAGGCATTATAGTCAAGCAGATTCTCGTCGAAATTCGATTTCTAGTATGTCAGTGAACTCCTCAACATCTTCGTCGCCGCAAAATAATGAGGTATTGCAGGGCTCCACTTCAACGCTAACAGAAGCTTTTGATTTAAGTTCACCACAGCAAGGTGGAGTTGGTGACTTAACTCCAGCCACACCTCGAAAGCCTCTTTCAACAAAGTATGATTCAACTCGAGAATACGCTGCAGTAGGTTTGGTGAACCCTGATGAGGATTCAGAAACTGTCTTTGTAGAGTATATTGATAACTCAACTATAAAATCCGCAGAAAGAAAAAGAAAACGCCAAAATTCCAAAGGAGATTGTAGGCTTGTTGATCAAAAAATAATGAGTCTATACCCGAAAGAGTGTAAGTCAGTTGCTTTATGTGAACGGTCTATTGTGCCTCTGCCTTATTTATCAACCTATCTCCAATTAATACAACAAATTGACTTACCCAGGGTCGAGAAGCCCATTATGGTCATGCCCATTGGAATTAGAGAGCGAGGTATGTTGCGCGAAGAGCATGTTGTAATTGCTGTCATTACACGAGATGGAATATATATCGTCGACTCTAAAAATAATGAAGACGATTACAAACCTCCATTAGAGTTTTTAACAACCAGTTTTCAAAGTGTTTTTAATCGAACGGATTGTTCTCGCTATGCAGCATATACAGCAATTAACCTCATTCATAAACTCGATGAGCTAGCTCGTGAAAAGTTAACTGACTCAATTAACGTGGAGACAGTAGCTCAACAAATATTGCAAAATGCTTTAAAACGTGAAAAGAAAAGTAAACAAAGCCTCGATGGGCAATCATATGATGTTGTAACACCTGAGGATGTAGTCAAGTCGAGAAATGCGGCTAAGCTAGGTGAACTTGAAAAATTGGATGATAAAAAAGAACGGCCGTTTAACGGCATTAAGTTTACTTTTGATAATATTCAAAACTTGGTTGTTAGCATTCCACCTCCTAAAAAAGAAGAACTAAGGAAAATATTTGATGACGTTGATTAATCAATCAATATTTCTAGATTACTAGGGGCTGTTGATCTTTCAGGATTAAATTTTGTGCTATTTGAGCATTCATCTGTTCAAGGCGTGAGCAGTGATGCTTAGCCATCTAAATGAGCTGGTCACAACACAGAACAGTGAATGCTCAAAAGCATCGAAAAAAGAGAGAGCGTAAATTGGTCGCTCTTTCTAAATAAAAGGTGCTGCGTTATCGTTTTCATATTTGGAAACGAAGTAACGACAGTTTTGTATGTCGATAATAACCAAACCTCACAAACTCTACCTTGCATAAAATAACCAATTTATCGCTGCAAAAACAATCACGAAAGATCAACAGACCCTAAAGTAAAGCCTTCAGCATGAGAATTTCACAATTTGAGTGACCAGTATTTCCAATTCTTTGGTTAATTTCTTCAAAACCAAGTTTTTTATATAAATGATATGCACCTTTTAACACCGCAGTTGTTTCTAAATAACAATGAGTAAAGCCTTTCATTTTGGCAAAATTCAAACAATGTTCAGATAGCTTTTGGCCTAGTCCAAGTCCTCGGGTATTTGATAAAAAATACATTTTTTGTAATTCGCATACAGTTCGAACATCGTTCGATTCTATCGGCGAAATGCCAGCTCCACCCACTAGCTTACCTTGATATTCTATGACCCAATAGCCACTTACTTCATTTTTATAGTAATGGCTTAAAGGCTTTTTGGCCAAATCAGACACTCCATAACCTTCATTTTCTGAAAATCCATATTCATTCGATACTAGTCTAATAATTTCCGCCATTTGCTCATTATCCTCAAGTGTTAACTGGCGGATAATAAAGCCATTGTGCTGATGTTTTGAGTTCATGTGTTCAAGATTACTTTTCATAAAGTGCTCGGTGAGTTATAGGAGCCATAGCCAGTGTGATCGCTTGTATATAGTTCGTTTCACGATTGGCAAGTTGATTGGTGAGCAACCCGATGGCACCACCTTTTTGTTTAATATTTTCAGTATTAAATAATTCGTCCATAACATGCCCAAGTTCCTGGCCCGCAACCAGTTGTCGATGAACAATATTAGGTAGTGGTAAGCATGCACTTTTGGTAACAATTTGCTGTTTTTGGTGGCAGATAACGATATAAGCAAATGTTACAGGACCGTCTTGTGTGACGTCCAACCCACCTTCAATGGCAACAAAATAATCGGCCTGATACAAAGCTTGGCAATGTGATACTCGATTTAGAGCACCTTGTCGAGTTTCTTGGGCTGTCATGGGTTGATCAGCAACATTCGACGGAGCATCTACTCCTTGTGTATTAATCAGAACATTTGGAAAGTAGGCTTCGAATACGGCTTTGGTAGCATTGACCTTTACAGGGTTTAATGAACCGACAATAACTTTTATTGAATTTAATGACATTAACAGAAGTCGTGATTAGAAATTTGTACTTTAATACAAACTCTTGGTTGGAAAAAGGTAAATGTTTATCTGATAAGTTTTGTAGTGAAAAGAAAAGCAATTCAACAGCATCATTTTGAAAACCTACTAAATTCACATATTATGGAAGAAGTTTATTGTATTTTAAGGTGTGTTGTTCTTTCTATGAAACGTATTAGCCTAGTTATTATTAGTTTGTTGATAAGCCTACCAAGTCAGGCACTTGTGTATTCATTGCCTGAAGACGGTAGTCGATTAGTTGGCCATAATGAGACTTATATCGTCCCTAATGGAAAATTACCTTTAGAAGCCATTGCAGATAAATTTCAACTTGGATTGACAAATATTATGCAAGCTAATCCTGGGGTCGATCCATTCTTACCAAGGCCGGGTACTCAACTGACTATCCCTCATCAGTTAATTTTGCCAGATGCACCTCATAAAGGAATTATCATTAATTTAGCTGAAATGCGCTTGTACTATTACCCTAAAGGCGACAAAACGGTTGAAGTTTATCCGATTGGCATTGGAGAAGTCGGGCGAGATACGCCTGAAAACTGGGTAACTCGAGTGTATCGTAAAAAAGAAAATCCTACATGGACACCTACAGCTCAAACTAAAGCCGATCACGCTGCCAAAGGTGACATACTCCCAGATGTTTGGCCTGCAGGCCCTGATAATCCTATGGGATTGTTTGCACTGTACATTGGTAATTTATATGCGATTCATGGGACCAACGCGAGTTTCGGTATTGGCCTTAGAGTAAGTCATGGCTGCGTGCGCTTAAGAAATAACGACATTGAAGAAGTATTTAAAAAAGTGCCAATAGGCACACGGGTGCAATTTATCAATAATCCCGTTAAGGTTGCCGTTACCCCTGATGGACATCGCTTTATCGAGGTACATGAACCGCTTTCTAAATCCATTGAAGATTACGAGTCTAATGACGTATTACCGCTTGAGTTTACTCAAAAAGTAAAACGGTTTCTTGCGAACTCTGAGACGGATTCTTCATTGTTAAAGCAAGTGCTAGAGCAAAGAAGTGGAATGCCTGTTAGGGTTGATGAGTGATTCATTTTAAATTGAAACTAACTGATTTTATTTTTAACAAATTTGTTTTTGGTAATTTTTTAGGGTTTAAATATTTCAAGTATGGATAGTAAGTTCACAATTCAAAGGAGTGATATGAAAATAGTATTGGTTTTTAGTACGTTATTTTTGTCAGCATGTAATGGTGTAGTAAAAGAGCCAGTTCAAGGCTCTTCAAGTGATAGGCACCAAGTCACTCGATTGCCAAATAAAGCATCCACTAGTCAGGCTCTCTATAACTTGTACTTTAACGGTGCTGTGTTTGAATCTAATAGTCGTCGTTTGGTTTCTGGTCAGCGAGTGTTTAACAAATCTATGGGTGAATACGGTGTAGTTAAAGGCGAGTTAATTGTTGTTAGTTCAAAACACCCTAGAGCAGTGCTTGATGACAAAATGGAAATACGAAAAATAGCTGAAGATACTTGGAAAGTTCAAGTGAGTTCGAGCCAAAATGTATATCAACTATATCGTGAATTACTGAATCAGGCTTTGAAAGTAGAGATATCTGTCGATTATAGCTCTATGGGTCGGACTAACATAGTGATGTAACGACTAATAGAAAGTAAATTTGAAAAAATAAAACCACCTATCATTAGGTGGTTTTATAGTTAGAGGGATAGCTAAAACTTAATTTTTTCTACGGCGTAAGAAAGCTATTGGAGTTAACAGTAATGCCAACCAACCAAGGGAGCCACTAGAGCTTCTATTTTCATTGTCTGTTGGTGTTACAACAGCTGCAGGAATATCTCTTACTTTCACATCAACTGTCGAAACAACATCGCTTGTACCGTCATTAACTGTTAGTTCGAACGTAAGTTGATTAACAGCTTCGTTGACTTCTGGGGCAGTAAATGTAATTTCAGGAGTGTTATTTGCTGAAATTGACGCTTCAGTACCGACAGTTTGCTTCCATGAATATGTCAATTCATCACCAGCGTTTGCATCTATTGCAGTCGCTGTTAATGTAACTGATTCACCTTCTTGAACATCCCCAGCACTCGTTTTAATCACGACATTGGGTAAGCGATTGTCACAGGCAATGGTATGTCCAGCAACTTGATCATGAAATACTGAAGTGGTGATGTTTGTGAGTGAAACATTATCAATAAACCAGCCAAACTCGTTGCTGTTTTGATCAGTAACAAGACGGAAGCGGAATTTGACTTGGTTACCATTTAAGCCTGTGCCAAAATTAATGCTTTCACTACCACCTGGAAATGAAGCAAAACCTGTAAACGCTTCACGTTCTGGCAATAGATTTCTCAACTCTCCATCGTAACCAGTGCCTTCAAACGTTCCGCCGACCTCTGTAACGTCAACCCATTCACCATTGTTTATGCTGATTTCAACAACACCACCGTCCCAGCCATCTTCGATTTCATAGTAATGATCCCAACTAATTTTAAAGTCACCACCGAAGCCAACAGAAAATGCTTTTGTTTCAAGTGCGACATCTGATTCAAAGCCGTTATTGTTGATGAGCAAATAATCTTGCTCAGCCCAAGGGAAAAGGAATGAAAAGCGATCATCAGTAACTGAGGTGCCCTTAGCGGAATCACCACCTTGATAAATCGTTTCTACAAAATCTTTAAGACCAGCAAATCCATTTACACCACTTACTGATGAATTATTATTTACTGCTTTCTCTTTGAAATCATAGTTAACAGGCAAATCTACAAAATATTCTGGAGCAACAGTGTCTTCGCCTTCAACAGGGAGTTGCAGCCTTAAAGTCAAGTTGTCGCCGTTTCCAGCACGATCAATCTTAAATTCAAGTGGTTTACTTGTAGTGTTATTAAGCACACTGAGGTTCTCGAATACGACTTTTCCTTCATTAGAAAAAGTGACGTCATGATCGCTCACAACTTCTACGGTAGCCTCTAATTTTTCGATGGATGATGCACCACGATTCTTGACTGTAAAGCTAACTGTACCTGTTTCACCTTGATCTAATACATTATCGTTAGTGCAATAACCGACAGTAAGGCCTTCGTAATTTGTATTCAACTCATGGCTCTCACCTGTTATAGATGAACCTTCAGTTTTGAATGATTCAACAACGTTTGAATGAGTGATATCGTCACGAGCAGGAGATTGAGCACCAATTCCCATGCCACGGCGTGCAAATGCTTTTAATATGACTTGGTAATCTTCTTCATCACTGGCTAAAGCTGATGCTAGTAATGCGTCACGAGCTTCGGTATAAGTTGGTGCAATTGGAGTAAGTTTGTAACCTGCAACTAAGTATTCCATCATCCTACTTTTGGCTTCAGAATAAGTATGGCGCTCATCGTTAACTAAGCCAACAAAACTATCCCAAAGCATAGCAGCCCAAGGCTCGCCAGCATCATGGACTTCAGCACTACCATTTTCCAGTTGGAATACATTTGGAGATGAAGCAGATACATCTTTAAAGGTTAATGGATTTATGTCCATATCCGTTGAGTATGGGAAATTACGAATGCCGCTATAAAAAGAAGAAACGTAAGATGTCGCTGCATACGGTTTTTGTAACTTATCGTTTCCTACAATGCTTAAGTCACTTTCTTCAGATAATAATAAAAGTGCATGGAAATCACCCCATCCTTCGCCCATCGAGCGACCTTGATTGTTGATCAAGCCATTACCATTTCCGACAAGACGATTACTGATGTAATGTCCCCATTCATGAGCGACAATACCGTTATCCCAAGAACTGCCTTTGTATAACTTATCATCGAACATCGAAACAGTAACTGTCTCACCATCTTCAATCATTTGATATATTTTCTGGCCATCATTAAGTGATAATCCCATTGTTGGGATGGATGGGTCATCAAGATCCGGATCTGCGCCTACTGGTGCTGGTTCTGTGGTACCTCTGTTGTTCACAATAATTGCTGCAATTGCGCCAGCTTTCTCAGCTTCTGCAGCTTTTGTTTCAAAAGAACATACGCCACGATTAATTATCGCTATTTTTCCTAGGATAGCATTAGGATTTTCTAATGTGGTACAGCCATCAGAAGCTTCATCAACCGAATCTGTTACTCTGACAACTTCAGCGGTAATATTAAATTGCCCCTTACCGAATGAAGCCCTTTGAGTCGATGACAAAAGCGTGTTGTCACCAGCAGTGATAGAAATGCCATAATCTTCACCAACAACAGCATCTTTACTATCAAAAAGATACATTTGCATTCTTGGTGAGCCACCATCAGCTGGCGTTGACATATTTGCATTATTAAAGCCTGAGTTATCTTGTACTTCAGCTCTAATAGGATCACCTTCCACGCCACCTCGTCCATAGTTTGATTCTTGTGCGTTTCCAGAAGATTCATCAAAGCCGTGATCATAAAATTGATCGTGAAGGTAATTATTGAGATAGAACAGGTTTACGATGGCAGCATTTCTGTTGTTAATTGAGTTTTCACGTTCGTCTACATTGTATGCATAGTCGAAAGTTTTATCAGAGTTTGTCGTTGCTGCAAAATCTCCTGCACTAAAACCATCAGGTGCGATAGCATCGACATATGCACTCACATTGTTACCAAAAGTTGTTGTCGCATCTTCAGCTAACCACGGATCTTGAGTGCTAATTGGACCGTGAGCTAGGTTAACAAGAGGAGCACTTAAATACTCACTGGAATCAATTTGGTCTGAGCTTGTCGCTGGAATAACATTCCCATGAGGACTATCCCATGGCGCACCAGATTCGTTTGCATAGACGCGATAGTTAAAATCACTGTCTTTCGCAGTCATGTTATTTTTGAAAAGAATTTTATTGTCAGAACTGCTTACAACGAATGAATAATAATCGCTATCAACTGAATTTTTAGATGCAACTTCTAATTCAACATAGTGGGCTTTGACTAATTTGTTATTGAGTTCGATATATACCTTTTTGGTTCTTGGTGTACCAATAACTTTTTTGTTTGTATTCAATTCGTCAGCAACGAACATTGAATATTTACCAATTGATTCGGTTGACGTTAAATTTATGTTTTCAACACCAACTGCTTTAGCTGCGGTTTTTACGGCTGATATTGGATTACTGAATGATTCAGTAAAGCCTTTCAAGCTTGTACCAACAGCGGCAGTTGAAGCCGACATACTTCCTGACGATGCAACCAGATTATAGCTTTTGTCCATAAGGATACTGAACTTCTTATTGAATACTTCAATACCATTTAATTCTTGAGCATAAGTCGCAACTGTAGGCCCACTTTTCGCGGTATGCATGCTCGATAAAACTGGACGAAGTTGGCTATCTTTTTCACTTGAGAAGCCTGTGAGTTTGTTTAAATAAAAGTCAGCAGCTGCAGAAGTTTGTATGTCTGCTTTTAAGGCGCTCACATTCGGCTTAGTTACGCCTTTTTTAGCCCACTGAAATGTAATTTCTCCTTTATCATTATGATGATCTTCCAATGGCTTTATATTCTGATTACTCATCTTTGTTACACTTGTTTTTGAAAGTGAACTTAATGAAGAGTTAACGGATTGATTGTTTTCTGAATGAGCAGTACTACTCAGCAGTGCTGCAGATATGGCGAGCGCGAGTTTTGTTTTCACAACTATTTTTCCTTGTCAACAGGAGATACGACGTTGTTAAAGGTCAATATCAAACATTTATTTATTGTTTTTAAGTGCTAAATACAGTTTTCATCCTCGAGAACCGTTAACACTTAAATATTTCTAACATATAGAGCTGCTTTGTGTAATCTTTATTTCACAAAAAATTCACATTCGCGCTGGGTAAGAGAGTAAAAAGTAAAATTTTACTTTTTACGATATCTAAAACTATAAACTCAGCAATTAGTTACAAAAAAAACGCTCTAAAACTGAGCGCGTGAAAGTTATTATGTTAAAAATGTTAATAAATGTTAATAAATGTTACTGCGAAGGTGAGGTGTTTAAAAAAGGTACTAATGTTGAAAAGGTTTGCAAAGCTTGAGAATAAGGATGGGTAAAATTCAAAGACGTTGCATGTAATTGCAATCTTGAGCTTAGGCTTTTGGCTAATGGATCGGCATAAAACCCATCACCAAGGATTGGGTGTCCGATCGCCATCATGTGAACACGTAGTTGATGAGAGCGCCCTGTAATCGGCGTTAGTTTCACCAGTGTCGAACGTTTACCATAGCTCACTGCTTCAACGTAAGTAAGTGATGGTTTGCCAACTGTGTGATCGACTTTTTGCTTGGGACGATTAGGCCAATCACAAATTAACGGTAAATCTACTTTGTCAATTTTTGAGCTTACATGCCCAGCAACTCGTGCATAATAGACTTTTTGTGTTTCCCTTTCTCTAAATTGTCTTTTGAGTTCGCTTTCTGCTTTTTTGCGTAGTGCAACGACCATCACACCTGAAGTCGCCATATCTAATCGGTGTACGATTTGTGCATTTGGAAACAAACTGCGCACACGACTGTATATGCTGTCAGAATGCTTTGGGTCTCGTCCAGGGACGGATAACAATCCTGCTGGCTTGTTTACGACCATAATATCTTTATCTTGGTGTAAAATATCCAACCAAGGCACTTTAGGAGGGTTATATACAAAATTAGGCATGGGCGTTCTCAAAAAATAAGGCGGGGCAAAGATAGCGGTAGCGAATATCGAGTGCAAGTTTTATTGCATGCTCAGGTGCTTATTTTCTTCCATTGAATTGTACCCAAAACAATTATTTTAATCTCTGTAATTTGTTCGTTAATTATTCTATCGACATAACTTAACCAAAGCTGACTTTCGTAATACCCACACTGAAATAACCTATATTTTTCGTGGCGATGCGTCTTTATTTGGGGTAAAATGCGCGCGACCAACGTGATTGCGATCGCATTTCTGTGATAATTCTGCGTCAGCTCAATGCCTGAAACCCTTGTGGCGATAGGGACTTGGACGACGTACGCATTTTATTTCCTTCAAACGTAGTGCTTGTGGATATGATTACAATTAAGAAAGGATTGGAACTGCCTATTGCAGGCGGACCAGAACAAGTTATCCATAATGGCCCAGCCATTAAACAGGTAGCGACACTGGGTGAAGAGTATATTGGCTTACGTCCGACGATGAAAATCAAGGTCGGCGATAAAGTAAAAAAAGGTCAGGTTATTTTCGAGGATAAGAAAAACCCTGGCGTTAAATATACCGCTTCAGCGAGTGGCACTGTTACCGAAATTAACCGAGGCGCTAAGCGTGTCTTACAGTCTGTTGTTATTAACGTTGAAGGCGATGATGCCGTTACTTTTGACAAATATGACACAGCACAATTAGACAACTTAGATTCAGCTAAAGTCCGTGAAAATCTGATTGAATCAGGTCTTTGGACTGCGTTGCGCACCCGTCCATTCAGTAAAGTACCTGCAGTCGATTCAAATGCCGCAGGTATTTTCGTGACTGCGATTGATACTCAACCTTTAGCGGCCGATCCGGTTGTTATTATCAATGAACATAAAGATGATTTTGCAAATGGCCTTAAGCTACTTGCTCAATTAACTGACGGTAAAGTCTTCCTATGTAAAGCTCCAGGTGCCGATATCCCATCAGCAAACGCTCAAGTTGAAGAGTTTGGTGGTATTCATCCTGCAGGCTTAGTGGGAACTCATATCCATAACCTACTTCCAGCTTCTGCAAATCGCGTAGTTTGGCACATTGGCTATCAAGACGTGATCGCCATGGGTCAGTTATTTACTACAGGTACATTGAACGTTAATCGTGTTATCGCCGTTGGCGGACCTAAGGCGTTAAAACCTAGATTATTACGCATAGTGTTAGGAGCTAATACTGCTGAGTTGATGGCGAAAGAAATTCAAGAAGGCAATGTCCGTTTGATTTCTGGTTCAGTATTAAATGGCCGCACAGCGATGGGACCTCACGCTTATCTTGGTCGCTATCATCAACAGGTAAGCGTGGTAGAAGAAGGCACTGAGCAAGAGTTTTTTGGTTGGGCAATGCCTGGTGCGAAAAAGTTCTCTGCGACTCGTGCATTCTTGGCTCATTTATCGCCATCACGTTTGTTTAGCTTAACAACAAGCACAGGTGGGTCAGATCGTTCTATGGTACCAATTGGTCTGTATGAGCGTGTTATGCCACTCGATATACTTCCAACTATGTTACTGCGTGATTTAATTTCTGGTGACAATGATGGTGCAGCTTCTTTGGGTGCATTAGAGCTGGATGAAGAAGATTTATCACTGTGTACGTTCGTATGTCCGGGCAAATATGACTATGGTACATATCTGCGTGACTGTTTAGATACGATCGAGAGGGAAGGCTAATGGGCTTGAAGAATTTTTTCGACCGTATTGAGCCAAGCTTTGAAAAAGGCGGCAAATACGAAAAATGGTATGCGCTTTTTGAAGCCATATATTCTGGTTTTTATACACCAGGTAAAGTAAACAAAGGTCGCACTCACGTTCGTGATAACATCGACTTAAAACGTATCATGATTACGGTATGGGCATGTACGTTCCCTGCCATGTTTATGGGTATGTATAACGTTGGTTTGCAAGCTCAAGACGCATTAATTGCGGGTTTTGCTTCTCCTGATATCTGGCAAGTTGATGTGTTCAGTTTATTTGCTGGAGAATTAACGAAAGATGCAAGCTGGATCACCTTAATGTTTTATGGTGCCTGTTTCTTTTTGCCGATTTATGCAGTTACATTCGCGGTAGGCGGTTTCTGGGAAGTCTTATTTGCATCGGTGCGCGGACATGAAATTAACGAAGGGTTCTTTGTTACTTCAATTCTGTTTGCATTAACGCTACCAGCAACAATTCCTCTGTGGATGGTTGCATTAGGTATTACCTTCGGTGTAGTTGTTGCTAAAGAAATCTTCGGTGGTACTGGGCGCAACTTCTTAAACCCAGCGCTTGCAGGTCGTGCTTTCTTATTCTTTGCTTACCCTTTAAATATGTCTGGCGACACCACATGGGTTGTTGCGGATGGATTTTCAGGTGCAACAGCATTAAGCCAAGCAGCTGCCGGTCAATTGAGTTATGCGTTCGATCAAAGCTGGTGGGATGCATTCCTAGGCTTTATTCCTGGCTCTATGGGTGAGGTATCAACATTAGCAATTTTGCTTGGTGGTATGGTGCTGATTTATGCTCGCATTGCATCATGGCGTATTGTTTTAGGTGTTATGCTCGGTATGGCGGCAATATCAACATTATTGAATGTGATTGGCAGTGATACCAACCCAATGTTTGCTATGCCATGGTACTGGCACTTGTCCTTGGGTGGATTCGCGTTCGGGATGATGTTTATGGCAACAGATCCTGTATCGGCTTCATTTACTAACAAAGGTAAATTAGCTTACGGTATGTTGATTGGTGCAATGGTTGTATTTGTTCGAGTGATTAACCCAGCCTTCCCAGAAGGGATGATGTTGGCTATCTTATTCGCAAACTTATTTGCACCATTATTCGATCACTTCGTGGTTCAAGCAAACATCAAACGGAGGATCGCTCGTGGCTAATGCAGCAAACAAAGATTCGTTCGGAAGAACCTTATTTATCGTTGTTGGTTTGTGTCTGATCTGTTCAGTATTAGTGTCAGCAGCAGCGGTAATTTTAAAGCCTACTCAGGAACAAAATAAGTTACTGGATAAGCAAAAGTACATTCTTGAAGCCGCGAACCTTATCAATACTCGTGAAGGTAAAGTATCGAAAGAAAAAATTCTTGAACTTTATAATCAACGTGTTGAAGCTAAAGTAGTTAATTTAGCGTCAGGTGACTTTGTAGCTGATATTGATGGTAATACGTTCGAGATGGATAAAGCCGCTCGTGACTTAAGCGTTTCATTCAAACCGAAGAATGATATCGCTTCTGTTAAGCGGGTTGCGAATAACGCTGTAATTTACTTAGTTCGTAATGAGCAAGATCAATTAAATACCGTTATTTTGCCAATCAAAGGCTACGGCTTGTGGTCAACCATGTATGCATTTTTAGCGGTTAAACCAGATTTCAACACAATTGAGAACTTGGTTTACTATGACTTCACCGGATCAGGTGAAACACCAGGATTAGGTGGCGAAGTTCAAAACCCTAAATGGATCGCAAAGTGGAAGAATAAAAAATTGTATGATGCGCAGGGTAACCTTGCAATTAAGGTTACTAAAAACCCTGTAATTGCATCTTCTGAGCACGGTGTTGATGCACTTTCAGGGGCAACTTTAACCAGTAACGGTGTACAGCATTCTATTGACTTTTGGCTAGGTAATGAAGGTTTTGCTCGCTTTATTGATAAAGCGCGTGATGGAGGCTTAAACTAATGGCTGATACTAAAGAACTTAAAGGGGTACTAACCGGTCCTATCGTTAGTAATAACCCAATTGCGTTACAAGTCTTGGGTGTGTGTAGTGCGTTAGCGGTAACCAGTAGCATGGAAGCGGCTTTGGTAATGACACTTGCTTTAACGGCTGTAACTGCGTTCTCTAACTTGTTTATTTCGATTATCCGTAATCATATTCCAAGCAGTGTGCGTATTATCGTGCAAATGACCATTATTGCGTCATTAGTTATCGTCGTTGACCAAGTGCTTCAAGCTTATGCTTACGACGTTGCTAAACAGCTTTCGGTGTTCGTCGGCTTGATCATCACTAACTGTATCGTGATGGGGCGTGCTGAAGCCTATGCAATGAAGACTCCTCCATTGATGAGCTTCATGGATGGTATCGGTAACGGTCTTGGATACGGTGCCATTTTACTCGCCGTTGGTTTCGTGCGTGAATTGTTTGGTAGTGGTAGCTTATTTGGCATTGAAATCATGAAAAAGATTTCAGAAGGTGGCTGGTATCAACCGAATGGTTTGCTATTGCTACCGCCAAGTGCGTTTTTCCTGATCGGTATTCTGATTTGGATTATTCGTACTTACAAGCCTGATCAAGTAGAAGCGAAAGGGTAAGCGCAATGGAACATTATCTTAGTTTGTTAATTCGCTCTGTTTTCATTGAAAACATGGCACTATCCTTTTTCCTTGGTATGTGTACTTTCCTAGCGGTTTCTAAGAAAGTCACCACAGCTATGGGCTTAGGTGTAGCAGTTATCGTTGTACTTGCAATTTCAGTACCTGCAAACCAACTTATCTATCAAGGGTTATTGGCTCCTGGTGCATTAACTTGGGCAGGCTATCCAGATGCTGACTTGAGCTTCTTGAAGTTTATTACCTTTATTGGGGTAATCGCGGCTCTCGTTCAAATCTTAGAGATGACCTTAGATAAGTATTTTCCACCTCTGTATAACGCATTGGGTATTTTCCTACCTTTGATCACCGTAAACTGTGCAATTTTTGGTGCGGTATCATTCATGGTTGAACGTGACTACAACTTGGGTGAGAGTGTGGTCTTTGGTATTGGTTCAGGCATTGGTTGGGCATTGGCGATTGTTTTACTTGCGGGTATCCGTGAGAAAATGAAATATGCAGATGTACCTGATGGTCTGCGTGGTCTAGGTATTACCTTTATCACAGCGGGTCTTATGGCCTTAGGTTTTATGTCATTCTCGGGCGTCTCTTTATAAGACGCTGCGAGTGGTGTGGTAATTAGGATCCTCCAAGGATAAATTAATGGATATTCTATTTTTAGGCGTGGGGATGTTTACCTTAATCGTCTTGGTTTTGGTATTAGTGATTTTATTCGCTAAGTCAAAACTTGTAGCGTCAGGTGACATCACAATCGGCATTAATGGTGATGCAGATAAAGCAATTACAACAGCTGCTGGCGGTAAACTACTCGGTGCATTGTCTGAAAGCGGTATTTTCGTATCAAGCGCTTGTGGCGGCGGTGGTTCATGTGGTCAGTGTCGTGTAAATATTAAGTCTGGTGGTGGTGATATTCTGCCAACTGAGCTTGATCATATTAGTAAAGGTGATGCGCGTAATGGTTGTCGTTTATCATGTCAGGTTAATGTTAAAAGCGATATGGAAATCGAGCTGGACGAAGAAATCTTTGGTGTGAAGAAGTGGGAATGTGAAGTTATTTCAAACGATAACAAAGCCACTTTCATTAAAGAGCTTAAACTTGGTATTCCTGATGGCGAATCGGTACCTTTCCGTGCTGGTGGTTACATTCAGATTGAAGCGCCAGCGCACCATGTTAATTATGCTGACTTTGATGTTCCAGCTGAATACCGTGGTGACTGGGAGCATTTTGGCTTCTTTAAGTTAGAGTCAAAAGTTGACGAAGAAACCATTCGTGCTTATTCAATGGCTAACTATCCTGAAGAAGAAGGCATCATTATGTTGAACGTGCGTATTGCTACGCCGCCTCCACGTAATTTGAGCCTACCTTGTGGCAAAATGTCTTCGTTCATTTGGAGCCTTAAAGCAGGCGACAAAGTCACAATATCAGGTCCATTTGGTGAGTTCTTTGCAAAAGATACTGATGCTGAAATGGTATTTGTGGGTGGTGGTGCAGGTATGGCGCCGATGCGTTCTCACATATTCGATCAGCTTAAGCGTCTTAATTCTAAGCGTAAAATGTCATTTTGGTATGGTGCGAGATCGAAACGAGAAATGTTCTACGTTGAAGATTTCGATGGCCTAGCCGCTGATAATGAGAACTTTGATTGGCATGTTGCACTTTCAGATCCTCAACCAGAAGATAACTGGGATGGGTATACAGGTTTCATTCATAACGTTTTGTATGAAAACTACCTAAAAGATCATGAAGCGCCAGAAGATTGTGAGTTCTACATGTGTGGTCCTCCAATGATGAATGCGGCTGTAATCGGTTTGCTGAAAGACCTAGGTGTTGAAGACGAAAACATCTTATTAGATGACTTTGGTGGTTAAGCCCAAAATTATCAGATAAAAAAAGCCGCATGATTCTCAAATTAATGAGTTCATGCGGCTTTTTTGTTGCTGTGTATTAGACTTGTTTATGCGGAAGACAACATAACATTAGGAATAGAGCTCATGATTAAAGCAAAACAACAGATCCATTGGAGTTTGCTGTTACTGATCACCTTTGTGGGTGGACTGGTAGCATGTAGTAAAACGGCAGATACTATTTCTTTATCTGGCAGCACAATGGGTACGACTTATAATGTGAAATTGGTATCAAATAATAAAGTACCAGACCTTGATACTCTTCACGCTGAAATTGACTTGGTACTTGAGCAAGTCAATGATCAAATGTCTACTTATCGTCCAGATTCAGAGCTATCAACATATAACCGTTTGCTCAACGGACAAGGTATGAAGGTTTCACCAGATACTATCACTGTAGTAAGTGAAGCAAAGAGGCTTAATGAACTCACGGATGGTGCATTGAATGTAACCGTTGGTCCTTTGATCAATTTATGGGGGTTTGGCCCTGGTAAGCGCCGTGTAGAGCCGCCAGTCCAGTCAGAAATTGATGCTGCAAAAGCCATGATGAATATTAGTGCCGTTATGATAGATGGTAATCGACTAATCAAAGGCAGCGATGATTTATATGTAGATTTATCGGCAATTGCAAAGGGGTTCGGTGTTGATAAAATTGCATCAATACTTAATAAATACGATGTCACTGGTTATTTAGTAGAAATTGGTGGCGAGCTTAAGTCTAAAGGCACTAAAGCAGATGGTTCAACTTGGAAAGTCGCGATAGAAAAACCAACCACTGATGAACGAAAAGTGCAACAAATTGTGTCTTTAAAAGATATGGCGATGGCCACATCAGGTGATTATCGCAATTATTTTGAGAAAGATGGTAAACGCTTCGCTCACATTGTTGACCCTAGATCAGGCTTTCCAATTCAGCACACTTTGGCTTCAGTCACTGTGCTACATGATGATTGTATGGTTGCAGATGGTTTAGCGACAGCAATGATGGTGATGGGCACTAAAGACGCATTAAAGCTTGCCAAACAGCAAGAGTTAGCGATAATGCTGATTGAAAAACAGGGGGATGGTTTTAAGGTCATTTATAGTGATGCTTTTAAGCCTTTCATTACTGAGTAATTTGGAGTTTATATGGGCACCTTTATCGCCGCATTTGTTGTGTTATTAGCGTTTTTTTTACTGATGTCGATTGGTTTTCTTGTTAAGAAGAAGGCCGTTGAGGGAAGTTGTGGTGGCTTAGGTGCTTTAGGAATTGAAAAAGCTTGTGATTGTGACGATCCTTGTGACAGGCGTAAACGTCGTATGGAAAAAGAGCAAGAAAGGCAGGAAATGTTACAAAAAAATCGTATCATCTAACTCCATAATGGGTTTAATGTATTACTTACATTGAACCCGTTTTATCTTTTAAATACTCACATTCCCTCATTTATCTCATTTATCTCATTTATCTCATTAATGTTTTTAGAACATTAAACCTAAAAACATCAGTTGAACGCTGAGTATACGAGTAACTGTTTGAGCAATTGGATGATTTTATCATCATGGCTTTCACCCAATGAGTGAAGTGCTCTACGCTCACAAGCTTGCTAAAATGACTGCTATCTGCGTTGTAACTTTTGCAAGTAGAATAACTACTTGCTGCAAGCTACGCCTTATTATCAGCCATTTTTTCTACGCTTGAGAACGCAGTCAACTGATGTATCTAGGGAGCGCCACGAAGCGCTTTATTCTGTTGCGGGATTTGTCTCAACGTATACGCAGCCAAGCGATTACATGGCCATAAACCAGAGACAGCAACGTTATTATTTATAATAAGTCCATCAGGTTGAAACGTACCTGACGGGATAATTACCAGTTCATCCCGAAATCTGACGGGCATGCATAATGGGTAACCGCTATGACATGAAGCCCTGTGACAAAGGCCTTGAATAAAGGTTGAGATGCAATGTAGGCCGCAGCATCAAGCGAATTCAGTTAAGCGTCGTAAATCAAAAAATGAAGATGGGGAGTCTTTCCTAGTTGACGAACCCTGACACAAACAGAGAAGCAACTGGTAAATGCATCTGTTTGATCTTCCGGCGTAATATGAAGTGGCATGTATTGAAGGAAATAAAGTGAACGTGGGAGAGCCTGAGTGTTGGAAGGTAGTGACTTCCACTATCCGAATATAAGGTAAACCGAAATTTCAGATAGGGCGCTCAGGCAGTCGGATGAGCCCATAGTACCGTTAACCGTGAAGACAACATAACTTCACATCAGGGAAGGGACTCAGTGTTACACCCGTTTTTAACGTAACTTTTGAGGTGAAATTGCCATATGGCTAACACTCCAGTAAATATCAGAATATTACAGCGAAAACTTTACTTACGCTCAAAGCTTAACTCGGAGCTACGATTTTACAGCTTGTACGATAAACTCAGTCGCCTAGATATACTCGAAGAAGCCTATCGACGATGCAAAGCCAATAAAGGCGGAGCAGGAATTGATGGCATCACATTCAGTTATCTAGAGCAGCAAAAGAAAGTCGTTGCGCTGTTAAAAGAAATTCAAACTCAATTACAACAGAAAAACTATCGACCTAGCCCAGTCAAACGAGTAGAAATACTCAAAGACAACGGCAAAACGCGGAAACTTGGGATCCCGATAATCAGTGACAGAATTGTGCAAATGGCGATGACAATAGTGATGCAACCCGTCTACGAACCTCATTTACATGAACACAGTTATGGTTATCGTCCATGTCGAAGCGCCCAGCAAGCGGTAAAAGTCATTGAAATGAGCCTAAAACAAGGCTACCAGCACGTACTCGATGCTGACTTGAGTGCCTATTTCGATACCATCCCGCACGCTAAGTTGATGGCAAAAGTAGAAAGGCGAATAAGCGACAGCAGCTTTCTGAGTTTACTGAAAAGCTTTATCAAAGCGCCCATCAGCATAGAGACGGTCAACGGGAAATGGCGAATAGAAGCAAGCCGATGTGGCACTCCGCAAGGCGGAGTTATCTCTCCACTACTGGCTAACATCTATCTCAACGATTTCTGTTTGAAAATACACGAAAAAACACCGTGTAAAATCGTTACCTATGCAGATGATTTTGTTGTACTTCATAAGCAAACCTACACACAAGAGCAACTGGACTGGATAACACAGCAATTAAGTGATGAAGGTCTGAAGCTAAATCAAAGTAAAACCCACTGTGTGGATATGGGAAAGCTGATGAATGAGTTTGATTTCCTCGGTTTTAACTTTCAACGGATCACAGGCCTCATCAAAGGCACCAGTTACATCAAGATACAGGCGTCTAAGAAGAGCCAAACAAAGCTGAAAAATAAAATCAGAGACATAGTGAAACACCGAACCTCAAATACACTTGGCGTACTGATAAATAAGGTTAATCAAGTTCTGAGGGGATGGAAACACTATTTTGGTGGGATAGGTTATCCCAGAGGTGTATTTTTCAGAATAAATGGATTTGTAGTAAACCGGTTCTATCGATGGCATCGTCGCTTAAGTCAACGTCGCAGCAAGTATCTATCACGAGGTGCTTACGAAAAATTACGCCAAGCTGGTCTTGAGTATTTACCCACGACAAGATGATAAGCAAAGTGAAGGAGCTGAGAGAAGTGTAACAACAGAGCCGTGTGAGGGAAAACCTCATGCACGGAATCGAAGAGGGGCTGCTGGATAAGCGATAGCGAAGCCAGTAGCCTACTCTACTTAAAAATAGAGTTTTCTACCTGCCAGTTATATGCCAGTTATATGCCAGAGTATAACCTTGCCCATGCTCCTAAATGAATCAGGTGAGTGCTTAACATTTATATATTTGCCAAAATCACCGTTAGCTGCGTTATAAATTTTGAAAGTAGAAACGAAGTAATACCAATTACAGTAATTAAATGCTCAACTCAGAGCTATGTATGTGCTCAAAGTGCAATCGAAATTGATGTAGGCATAGTTGTTACCGACATACAAAACTGTCGTTATTACATTGCTAAGTCAAGACAATTTTGAGAAGTAGTTTGAGCACATACAAGCTCCCGAAGGGCAAGGCTAAAGGGTTCCATTACTGCGTTACAAGCACTTGAATTATCCCGACAGTACTTCAAACTTGCGCCTTGTATTGAAATCCTTTAGCTCTTGCTGAGTGGGAAGTTAATTACTGTAATTGGTATTATTATTGTTGTTGGTGATGTAATTCTGTGTAGTGAAAGTCAAATTCCCAACTCTTACTGTGGAATTTTAATCACTTCGGGTTTAATTCCTCGCCCCTTTTGAGGGTGATTCATTTATTTTCCAAATTTGTATTGAAAACGTAGCCTTGTACTAGCCAAAAAGAGTGAGTTCCTCTTTTTTATTTCAATTCACTATCACGTTCATTGCATTGTGAAGATTAACAACTATGCTCATTAATAAAGTTCCAGTTTCATAGATGACTCGGTTGTTTCGGGTAACTTTTTTGAATTAAAGATGAAAATGGATTGACTGGTATTACCATTAGAAAACGCATTCAACCTAGAAACATCAGTTGACTGCATTCTCAAGCGTAGAAAAAATGGCTGATATTAAGACGTAGCTTGCAGCAAGTAGTTATTCTACTTGCAAAAGTTACAACGCAGATAGCAGTCATTTTAGCAAGCTTGTGAGCGTAGAGCATTTCACTCATTGGGTGAAAAACATGATAATAAAATCAGCAAATTGCTCAAACAGTTACTCATATACTCAGCGTTCAACTGATGTTTTTAGGTTCAATACAATTCAGCAATTAGTCTGTTGGCAAATGATGTATCTCGCATTATTAATTCCAGTCAAAAATGAGCAAGGTAACTAGGGGCTGTTTATCTTTCATGATTAAATTTTGTGCTATTTGAGCGTTTATCTGTTCAACCTAGAAGCATCAGTTGATTGCGTTCTCAAGCGTAGAAAAAAAGGCTGATAGTAAGGCGTAGCTTGCAGCAAGTAGTTATTCTACTTGCAAAAGTTACAAGGCAGATAGCAGCCATTTTAGCAAGCTTGTGAGCGTAGAGCACTTCACTCATTGGGTGAAGTGCCATGATGATAAAGTCATCTTATTGACTCAAACAGTTACTCATATACTCAGCGTTCAACTGATGTTTTTACCGTGAAAATAGCCGCTAACACCTATTCCCAAGCCTGTTAGTGAAAGCATAAAAGCTAAAAATCACTTCACCTTTAGCTTAGGTTGGAAATAATCTTCAAATCTCAGCGAATACAATTTTCATGGTGTAGTGTGATAGAAAAATAGTAGCCAAAGTAAACGCATATGACATCTATGCCTATCATGAACGTTTAGGTTCAAGGCGTAAGCAGTGAAGCTTAGTCATCTAAGTAACGACAGTTTTGTATGTCGGTAGTCTAGTGCCTTTGCTTTTTCCTATAGAAAGTCACTGGATACCAGCCTCCGCTGGTATGACAAAGATTGGTACTTTCTAAATCGTTAGATCCCTAGGTACTGAAATTAGTAGTTATTAAAATGATACAAGCGTCGACTTGGTTATGATCATCGGAGAAGTTGGTATTTGTTAAGTCAAAAACAATGATTGAGTGATTGTGATAAACCGAAACTAATAAAAAGTTATAAATACTCACCGTACAAGGATGTGGAATTTTAATATTGAATAAAATCAACACTAAGAAGCCGATTTTAGTCACTGGAGTTGCGGGATTCATCGGTTTTCATATTGCAAAACGTTTACTAGAAATGGGAATGACGGTCATCGGAATTGATAATCTGAACGATTATTACGATCCTATGCTTAAAGTCGCTCGTCTCGGGATACTACAGGACTATGAAACATTTCGATTTACCCATGGTGATCTCGCTGATCTTGTTAGTTTAGAACAGCTGTTCTATGAGCATGAATTTGACTATGTAGTCCATCTAGCAGCTCAAGTCGGTGTGAGGTACCCTATTGAAGCACCGGTAAGTTATAGCAAGAGCAATTTGGTTGGTATGACTCATATTTTGGAGTGTTGCCGTCATCACAATACAAAACATTTATTGTTTGCTTCATCAAGCTCTGTTTACGGAACATCGAATACGATGCCTTTAGCCGAAACCGCACCAACGGATGAGCCCGTTTCATTATATGCTGCCACTAAGAAAGCCAATGAAGTTATGGCCTATAGCTATAGCAAACTCTATCAGCTTCCCATTACTGGAATGCGTTTCTTCACTGTTTATGGTCCCTGGAACCGTCCGGATATGGCTTTATTTAAATTTGTCGAGGCTATTGATGCTGAACAAGAAGTAACCCTTTATAACTATGGTAAAATGATGCGAGATTTTACCTATATTGACGATGTGGTAGATGTAATCTCAAGCTTAATGGTTAATAGGTTAAATACAGATAAAGTTGTTCCATTTGAACTCTACAATATTGGTTCAAATAACCCTCAAACACTATTTGATTTCATTTCAGTCATCGAAAATACGATGGGTGAAAAAGCCAAATTAAACTTGCACCCCATTCAGGCGGGTGATGTTCAAGACAGGTGGGCAGATGTGACTAAACTTAAGTCTAATGGTCATCCCTTACCAAAAACATCACTGCAAGAAGGTATTCAATCTTTTGTTGATTGGTACCACAGTTATACCCATGATGCTTAACCTAAATAAATCGGTTGAACGCACAGTTTAACTCTAATCTATTGAAATTAAATGCAAAATTAAACAGCCCTAATTCACCTATCAGGTGAATGCTGAACATTCATATACTTGCCAAAATCACCGCTAGCTGCGTTATAAATTTTGCAATTAGAAACGAAGTAACGACAGTTTTGTATGTCGGTAACCACTAATTGCTGCTACTTATGCCTTGCAATCAGTAATTTATTCTGCGTATATGAACACTCCCAACCGATTTATCTAGGGAGCGCCACGAAGCGCTTTATTCTGTTGTGGGATTTGTCTCAACGTATACGCAGCCAAGCGATTACATGGCCATAAACCTAAATAAATCGGTTGAACGCACAATTTAGCTTTAATCTATTGAAGTTAAATACAAAACTAAACAACCCTAATTCACCCATCAGGTGAGTGCTGAACATTCATATACTTGCCAAAATCACCGCTAGCTGCGTTATAAATTTTGCAATTAGAAACGAAGTAACGACAGTTTTGTATGTCGGTAACCACTAATTGCTGCTACTTATGCCTTGCAATCAGTAATTTATTCTGCGTATATGAACACTCCCAACCGATTTATGGTAGTGGGCTAATTTAGTGGTAAGCATGAATATCAATCCCAAATTCTACTCGATTGATTAACAAACCTATTACCGTATCGTGCATACTTTCTAACTTTGAAAAACAAATCGTTCTTCGTGCTAATCTTTTAATCCAAGTTCTAAAATTGAGGTTTTTCCTCTCAATCTTTTGGGTATTAGTTTTTCCTACTTCATGCTGTTCTGGTGGCAAATTACGCCTATACGCACCCCAGTCATCGGTATAATATTTCTTTATGCCTAGTGGCTCGAGCAATGTCTGTAACTCTTTGAAAGCCTCGTCTGTTCTTTTCCCCAAGACATAAGAACAACTGTATTCGTACTATGGTCTATGGCATGCCATAGCCACCTCTGGTTAACCTTTTTACCTACAAATGACCATTGCTCATCGATCTCTGCTTCTTCGCAGACCAACTCTATATCGATTTCAATGTTTGAGTTGCTATCTCTTTGAGTGTAATTAGGATTTACGTGGACAATGCTCTTTTCTTTTTTTTAATGGCGTTTATCACTGTATTCTTGTGTATATTTAACACTCTACCTGTATCCCTTATTCCGCTACAATTAAGTACCATGTCAATGGCTGTTTCTTTTACTTCATCTTCCCAAGCACGCTTAACATAATGAAGTAAGAATGTTTTTTCGGGCACTCAGAGTTGGTACATAAATATCTTTGCTGCTCCTTTGGGCTTTTTCCTGCTTTTGATATTGAAGTACTTTGACAGTGAGGGGATTGAACATCTACAGAGTGACGCATGATATTCTCTAAAATAAATGAAACTAGAGTGCAACCATGATAGATCAATTCACTGCTTCAGCCCACTACCCTTACTTCTATGCGTCCAACTGATTTTCTAGGTTAAATACTTAGCTCGCTTTTTCGGTAATAGCATGTGCAGATCAACGAGAACAAGGCCATCAACGCAATCACTAAACTCTGTATCGATTCCAAAATCTAAAAATTTGACACCATTTGGTTCGCAAAGCTCGCTGTATTGCTTAAATAGGGTGGGGACGGCGACGCCTTGTTCGGCTAATAAATGCTTGAGGGTTCGAAAATCAGTTGAATAATTTGATGCTTCTAAATCAACAGTAGAGTCATAGATTGTATTCAACTCTTGTTGTCTTGAGTTGGAAATGATGAATGGCGAGTGTGAGGTCGCCAGTGGTTGAGCAGGGGCAAATTGTGTTTGATAAAAGTGCACCAGTAACTCTTTGGCCTGTAAAGGAAGTTGACCGCTAATTGTGACTGGCCCAAATAAATATCGATATTGAGGGTGTTTTGCGAGAAATGCACCTATGCCATACCACAAATACTCTAAACTGCGTTTCCCCCAATATTTAGGTTGAACGAAGCTACGCCCGAGCTCCAAACCGCGCTCAAAATATGGAGAGAAATTGTCATGGTAGTCGAACAAAGATTGACTGTATAACGCTGTGTTGTCTTGTTGCTTATGAGTATCAACTGCACTAGCAAAACGATACGCGCCAACAATTTCTAAGTCTGATTTATCCCATAAAACGAGATGCAGATAATAAGAATCATACTTATCAATATCGCGGCGCTGTCCTGTGCCTTCGCCAACGGCTCGAAAAGCTATTTCTCGTAGACGTCCTATTTCTCTCATGATTGGGCTTGATGACTGATGTTTGTACAAGTAAATAAGCTTGTCATCTGCGGTTGTACCTAGAAGCTCACATTGTGTCAAAGCTTGCTGTAATTCAGCACGATCGACAGGATGAGCAATAGGGCTTTGGGTGTTGAATAATTCAGAACGATCTTTTGCTATACGATATAAGTGGTTTTTGAGTAGTTTTACTTTTATTTTAAGTGGAAAGTCATTGTTACTAATAGCGTCACAGGGGATTAATCGGCCAATTCGTATGGGCATGTTTTTCTCAGCTTGCTTGAACATCTCTTTGACTAAAAGCAGTGTTGCTAAGGGTTTGTAAATCATGGATGCGCCATAAAACATAGCTGAGTTTTTGGCATCGGCAAACATAGGTAAAAGTGGTGCATTACAAGCGGCAGCCATTTTTACAAAACCTGTTTGCCAAGTAGTATCTCGAACTCCTTGAGGGCGAAGTCGTGATACTTCTCCTGCTGGAAAGATTAAAATGGCACCGTCGTTTTTCAGGTGTGCATGGATATTTTCTAGATTTTGCTTAGGTGTGCCGCCCGTCATATTGCGTACAGGCAAAAGGATATTATGTAATGGAGTGAGTGCCATCAATAACTCATTCGCGATGACTTTGATATCGCTTCTTACTTCACTGATCAGTTTAATGAGTGCAAGGGCATCCAAAGAGCCTATAGGGTGATTAGCAAAAATGATTACTCGACCTTCCTTAGGAATATTCTCAAGTTCATTGTTGGGCACTGAGTAACTGAAATTGAAGCTTTCTAATACCTTTTCAACAAAATCGATACCTGTTTGATGTGCGTGTTTTATCGCTATTTCGTTACATTTTTTTTCATTTAACAAGTAACGGAGCATGGCTTTAGTCGGTTTTGCCAGCCATTGCTTTTGTTCAATGCGGGGTAAATTATCTTTGACCACTTTATCGACAGTAAAAATCATGGTGATCCTCTTTAATTATTATGCATCGAGAGTGATGGGATATGTTCATCAATGATGTCCGTTGCTGTCACAGGAGTGTTCGATTTAACTGGGGAGTTAAAGGGAGGGATAGTGCTTAGGACTTTAGTGTTTTGGTTCGCATCATCCCACTGTAGTAGTTGCAGTTCACCGCATTTTTGCTCAGCGATTAAAGTACAGTTTTCAATCCAATCACCGTCATTGCCGTAAATCACTCCAGCTTCTTCTACCAGCTCTGGTTGGTGAATGTGTCCACAAAAAATACCATCCACTTCTTTTGATTTCGCGTAGTTAACTACAGCTTGTTGGTAACGCTTAATCGCTTCCTGCGCTTTATTTACTCTCAATTTTATATAACTGGCTAAAGACCAATATGGATGGCCAAACTTACGACGTATGGCATGAAGGTGACGGTTGATGAAGAGCAAGAAATCATAAAGGTGATCGCCTAGTTTGGCATAATAGCGTGCTATGCAGACTTGAGAGTCAAATTGATCGCCGTGCACCATGAGTAACTTCTTTCCTGATGCCGTGATGTGTTGATACTCAGGATGGATTTCTATTTGGCTGAAACTGATGCCGTGATAATCTTTTAGTAATTCATCATGGTTACCTGGCACAAAGATAACACGTGTGTTTCCTTGTGCAATGGTAATGATTTTTTGAAGCACTTTTTGATGGGAAGTTGGCCAAAATAAACGCTTTTTAAGTGCCCATAAATCAATAATGTCGCCAATCAGGTAGAGGTTGTCGAAGCTGGTTTGCTCTAAAAGTTGCAGTAGAAACTCGGCCTTACAATCTTTGCAACCTAAGTGAATATCTGAGAGCCAAATGGCGTTGTAATGTTGGTGTTCTGGTTGTTTTTTTCTGTTTGGAGCTGACGTTTTATGCTGGTTATCTTGTTCAGTTAATGGGGTAAATACTGAGTTAGGTTGCTGGTTTTCACCCGTTCTCACAAAAGTCATGTTTATTCCTTGAACAAGCTATTGAGGTATTTCAATCAAAAGCTTAGTTAAGGAAGTTTAACGATAAATGAATAATTTGTGACGTTAGAATGACAAAGGAGAAGCGGTTGCTTCTCCTTTAGGCTATCAATCAATGACTAAAAAATAAGATGTGCTGCGCCAGCAATGACTGGTAGTGTAACTAAGGTTCTCAGTACGAAGATCATTAATAATTCTAAAAAGTTCACAGGAATTTTGCTGCCAATGAGCAATGCACCGACTTCACTCATGTAGATCAACTGACTTACTGATAATGCAGCAATAACAAAACGAGTTAAATCAGATTCAATTGATGCTGCTAAAATCGCGGGCAAAAACATATCAGCAAATCCAACTACAATACTTTTAGATGCTTGAGTGGCTTCGGGTATTTGTAGCAGTTCAAGTAATGGAATGAATGGCATACCCATATAATCAAAAACAGGCGTTTTATCGGCCACTACAAGCGCCACTGTGCCAATGGCCATTACCACAGGGATAATGCCGAATACCATGTCTGCCACATTTTTTAGACCCTCTTTAAAGAAGCTCTTTACGTTCGGTGCATGCTGAGCTTTTTCAAGTGCAAGTTGATAACCCCATGATAACGAGCTACGACCTGCTGGGATTATGTCATCGTCTTTCACTCTGACTTCGCCATTAAGAAAGGTATCTTTTTTTCGAGACAACGGTGGCAATTTAGGCACGATAATGGCAGCAACAAAACCGGCTAAACAGACGGTTAAATAAAATGGCAAAAACAAATGTGCTAAGTTCACTTGAGTAATAACAACCAAACTAAAAGTGATAGACACAGCTGAAAAGGTTGTTGCGATTACTGCGGCTTCCCGTTGGGTAAAAGTATTATTCTCATATTGTTTTGCCGTCATCAAAATACCGACGCTGCCATCGCCGAGCCAAGAAGTAATACAACCAATAGCACTGCGACCAGGTAGTTTGAATAGCGGACGCATAATTTTTGTGAGTAGCGCACCAGCTATCTCTAATAAACCGAAGTTTAGTAGTAGTGGTAAAAGCAGACCTGCAATGATGAATACAGAAAATAAAACCGGCAATAACTCATGAAAAACTAAACCGCCAGTGTCGGCTGAACGTACTGCTTCAGGTCCTACTTTGAAAAAGGTGAGAGCTATGAATATCGCACCGAAAACACGCACAATAGTCCAAAACCAATTTGGGTTGAACAACTCGTTAAAGAAATGGTGATTGACAATTTTGGCTGGTCTAAAAATTTTCACGCCTATTGTTAAGATGCTCATACCAATAACAATAGCGGCCAGTAGGGGTTGAATGAAACCACTAAATTCTTGTTGTAAAAACTTAGCCACGACCGCAATCGGAATCGTGATATCACCGTTATGACTAACAGGGGTCATAAAGATCAATAAGCCTATAATTGAAGGTATCAAAAAGGTGAGAATGGTTTTTATGTTATGTTTTTGTTTTTTTTGTGTCACGTGATCTCACCTTAATTTGTGATGTGTTTTCATATTGTTCAAAGAACAAGTCTCGATTGAATATTCAAACTAAACATTGTGCAGAATTACAAAAGTTATGGCGCAAGGTTACCGAGTTAACGGTTAGCTGTAAATTTTTTATCATATTTTTGCATTGATTTTTGAAGTGATGCTTATTGGTGCTAAATTTGCAGATTTAGGGATCTAGCGATTTAGAAAGTAGCAATCTTTGTCATACCAGCGAAGGCTGGTATCCAGTGACATTTATAGAAAAAAGTAAAGGCGCTAGACTACCGACATACAAAACTGTAGTTACTTCGTTTCCAGCCTGCGCTGGAGTGACGAGACCTCATCGATATACTTTCTTCCGCAACTTTCTTTACATTCAACCTAAAAACACCAGTTGAACGCTGAGTACACGAGCAACTGTTTGAACAATACGATGATTTTATGGTTCAATTTTATGCCTTTTGGTTCAGAGTTGAGGTTTTTAAATGTAATCAATAACTGTAACGTGTATTCAGTTCGAGTTAAGAGCAGAGTGATAATCTAATACCAATTACAGTAATTAATCTCTCACTCAGCAAGAGTTAAAGGGTTTTAGTGCAAGGCACAAGCTCGAGGTACTATATTCCCTCCGGCCGCCATACAAAACTGGCGTTCAACGCACTTAGGCTTTTGTCGGGATAATTCAAGTGCTTGTAACGCAGCTATGGAACCCTTTAGCCTTGCTCTTTGGGAGCTTGTATGTTCTCACTTTGGTTTATAACGAATATTTCTCAAAATTGTCTTGACGTAGCAATGTAATAACGACAGCAGTGTATGTCGGTAACAACTATGCCTTCATCAATTTCGATTGCACGTTGAGCACATACATAGTTCTGAGTTGAGCATTTAATTACTGTAATTAGGGGCTGCTTATCTTTAGTGATTATTTTTGCAGCGATAAATTGGTCGTTTTATACAAGACAGAGCTTGTGCGGTTTGGTATTCCAAATAAGCAAGCGATAACGCAGTAGAAATGACCAATTTACGCTGTCTTAGATGCTTTTGAGCGTTCACTATTCTGTGTTGTAACCCGTTTACTTAGATGACTAAGCTTCACTGCTTACGGCTTGAACAGATAAACGCTCAAATAGCACAAAATTTAATCCTGAAAGATAAACAGCCCCTAATATAAGTAGTTTAATAGTAGAGACCTTCAGACAATGAATAATCCTGTTGATTTTCCTGCAATGAATCGCCTTTCTGGACATGTGATTTACGCTGAAGCAAAAGATGACACAAGCTTCAATAAGTGCGATCAATTGCGCCAACCTTTAATGGATCAAAGTGGGAAGGTCAAAGAACATCAATTAATCAATTCACATTACTTTGATATTGACTCTGAGGTCTTTCCTTGTTCTTCAGAAAGCTATTATGTGTTTACTTTTAGGGTGAAAAGAAAATCAAGTACTTTTGATGATTTCCTGAGAACTTTTTTCCATTCCAGTTTTATGGATCTACATGTTCATTCATCAATCTTAAACTATGTTTCTGTCACAAAAGGAACTGTCCAAGAAGTGGATATTCCAGCATACATAGACTTTCCATATGAGCCGAAAGACTCTATCAAGTTAAGAGTCGATAGAGCGTTTTCTGGGCGTTATAGTATAAAGTATGTAAGGCACCCCACCTCTATATGGAATGTTGTTCCTCACTTTGATGAAGGTGAAAATGAAATTACTCGAGCGTTGGAAGCGCTAGTTAATTCAAACCGTCTGTTGCCACACAATGCTTAAGTTTGACACTGATTAAACCCTGCTTCACCAAACCAATAACCATCACATGTGTTTGAGTTAGTAGGAATAAGTTGGCCACTCATTAATTTTTCTGCGATTTCAATACTTGCCATACTCGACGGCGATAATCTGAAATGTGAAATCCCCATGCTTTCCATAACAGTAATCTCACTACTCAAATCAGTACATGCAGCAGCTTGAGTTTGGATACCATTGAGTCTGAGCAAAGGCTCGTCTTCTTGGGTTTGTGCCAGTAATCCTTTTGGGTACTTGATGCAGACAAACTCACATTTATCTTTAGCAATACCTTTGTGCCTAGCTGTGAAGCAACGGGCAGAGAGAGCTAGAGGTGCATGACCATGACCAAATACTTCGACTTCGAAAGGAAGCGGTCCCTCATGCGCGTCCATAACTTTTTGTAACCAATCTTTTGATAATTCGACCGGAACAACAAATCTCGTCATACCCCACTGGTGCATTTTCAATAAACTTGCTAGGTTGTAATTGTTAATCGTAGGCCCACAAACAAACGGAATATTCATTTCTTTGGCGACATGCACAGCAGCAAGATCGTTGGCTTCAATTTTTAAACCTGCTGTCTCGATTTGACGCTTCAATTCTGTGTATTCAGATGGCGTTTCAAGTAACGCTAACGTTGAAAGGTAGACTTGTTTTCCGGCTGACTTAAGCATAGTGGCAAGTTCAAGATAATCTTTAAATTTGAGCTCACGGCGGCGGGTACACACTGCTTCTCCAAGGTAAACAACAGGAATGTTGCTTTGTGCTACTTGCCTATAGAATTCGAATACTTTTTCTTTTGGCCAAAAATATAATAATGGCCCTAAACTGATCTGCATTTGCTACTCCTCAAACCTAGAAAAATAGTCGGAAGCATTCTTAGACCTAGCAAAACTTTTTGATAGTAAGGCTTGAATCGCAGCAGGTAGGAGTCTTACCTGTAAGATTCGTAACACCGCTAACAATAATTTTAGCAAGTATAAGGATGCCTAGTGTTTTACTTCTTCTAGGTTAAAAATATTTGAGTTTAAACCTTAAGCGTCTAACTGTTTTTCTAGGTTCTCTTATTGCCAGCTGCGTTCGTACGCGCCTAATGTCGTTGTTTGGCCTTCAGATACTTTGTCTAAAGCTTGATTCCACTCTTTTTGGCAAGTGAAGGTTTTAGGAAATTTCATGAAGGTATCAATCGCATTGCGCCAGACACGAGTGACTTGCTCAACATAAGCAGGACTACGTTGACGGCCTTCAATTTTTAGTGAAACTACCCCCGCTTTATGTAATTCAGGGATCAGGCTTAAGGTGTTTAAGCTGGTGGGAGATTCCAACATATACTCGGGATTATTATCTTCTTCCGTGACGTAACTCCCTTTACAGACGACGGGGTACCCCATTTGTTCATCTTTGCCACTTTTGTCTATCATCACATCGTTCAGACGGGTGATTTGATCCCCGCCTTGTTCTTGCCACCGGACATGTTGTGCCGGTGAGCAGCTTCCGCCAGTATTAGGCGATTGACCCGTTACGTAGGATGATAAATGGCAGCGACCTTCAGCCATGATGCATAAACTACCGAAAGCAAACACTTCTAGATCTACAGGGCTAACTTTAGCTAAGTCTCTGACTTGTTTCATTGATAACACACGAGGAAGTACAGCGCGTTCGATATTAAACTCTTGCTTGTATAAACTCAGCGCCCCAAGGTTGGTCGCACTCGCTTGTACAGAAAGATGCAGCGGAAGTTGTGGATGGTTACGGTGAGCATAATCGAGTAAAGATAAATCAGCCATAATCAGCGCATCCATATCCAGATCAGCTGCTATATCTATGGCTTTATACCAACGTGCTTCTTCGTTCGGTTTTGGAAAGGTATTAATGGTTAGATAAATCTTTCTACCCATGTCTTTCGCAATATCAACGGCTTGTTGTAACTTTTTCGGACTAAAGTTAAGCCCTGCGAATGAGCGGGCATTTGTGTCATCTTTTAAGCCAAGATAAACCGCATCCGCCCCAGCGTTATACGCTGTTTTTAAGGATGCTAGATTACCAGCAGGGCAAAGCAATTCCATAGTGAATCTCTCAAGTATTATTTGAGCGAGCAGTTTAATGGCATTTGTTTGCCTAAGAATTGATGTAAGACAGGTTTGGGGCGATAAAGGTTAGTTAGAATGCTGGTTGTTCATTGTTTTCTGCTAGGATTATTATGCTGTCTACCATGCCATCATTTGCTGCTAAGCAAGTGTTAAAGCGAGTCCCTACAATCGCTCAACATTCATTATCTGTCGTGCCATTTGCATTAAAGGCAAAAATTATCACAGAGTTATTGTCTGTATTAATGAAAGAGCAAATGGAAGATGAAGAGCTTGGTTTTCTCATTGGTCGCTGGGTTGCAATCAAAGTGACCGATTTTAACCTTAGCTTTGAGGTCAGTTACGACAACAAATGGTTAGTGCGCGAACCGTTTGAGGCCGATGTGACATTCAGTGCTGATTCAATTGCATTGATACAAGTTGCGGCTGGTGTGGAAGATCCAGATACATTATTTTTCCAACGTCAGTTATGCATTGAAGGTGATACAGAACTTGGACTAGAAGTTAAAAACTTATTATTGGCTATCGAGTTAGATCAGCTTCCAACCTTTATGCGAAAGTCAGTAGAGCAATTGGCGCGCGGGGTAGCAACGCTTCAGCGTAAATCATCGGAGATGCTTCACCAAAAAAATGCCAGTCTGTAAGTCTTGTTAAATCTCTTTTTGGCGTTTTTACTTTTAAACCTAAAAACATCAGTTGAACGCTGAGTATACGAGTAACTGTTTGAGCAATACGATGATTTTATTATCATGTTTTTCATCCAATGAGTGAAATGCTCTACGCTCACAAGCTTGCTAAAATGACTGCTATCTGCGTTGTAACTTTTGCAAGTAGAATAACTACTTGCTGCAAGCTACGCCCTACTATCAGCCATTTTTTCTACGCTTGATAATGCAGTCAACTGATGTTTCTAGGTTAAACCTAAATAAATCGGTTAGTTTAAAGACGTCAAAAAAGTGCAACTTCTCTGTAATTTAATTCTTTTAGGGTATGTACCCGATATAGTTTAAGATGCAAAAATTTCTGCTGTCTATAAATACATTTTGAAAAACAACGGACTAAACTTTCATTATATATCTTTTGAGTGTTTGTTAATGAAAGTGATAGTGAAATAACATCTAAAAGGATTTTTTATGCGAACCAAATTAATTGGCTTTGCGTTAGCACTTGGTACTACATCGCTAACCAGTTTAGCCGCGGACAATTTACTCATCACAGAATACGTCGAAGGTAGCAGCAATAACAAAGCTATCGAACTCTATAACCCCACCAACGCGCCAATCGACCTGAGTAATTTTAAACTTAATTTTTATTTCAACGGTAGTACATCAGCGGCAACCCAAATCGAGTTACTCGGGATATTAGATGCACAGGAAGCCTTTGTTGTTGCTGAAAATAATGCAAATGCAGACATACTTGCGGTTGCAGACATGACGAGTACGAAAAGTTTCTATAACGGTGATGATTTGATCACTCTCACTCAAAACGATCAAGTTATCGATAGTATTGGTCAATTCGGTGTTGATCCTGGGTCACAATGGGGAAGTGGTGATATATCAACAAGAGACAATACATTAAGAAGAATAACAACTGAGCTAGTCGCCGATACCGATATTAATGATGACGTCGACTTAACATTGGTTTGGCAAGGTTTCGAAAGAAACAACATTAGTGATCTTGGTATGTTTAGCGGCGATGGAGGAGATCCTACCGATCCGGTAGATCCCGTTGAGTTAACCTGTGAAGCAGAAACTATAGCAATCCATAATATTCAAGGCTCCGGAGAGCAAAGTCCTCTTAATGGCCAACAGGTTACAGTCGCAGGGATTGTTACTGCCAATTTCGAATATCAAGATGGGCTTCAAGGTTTCACGCTTCAAGCGCCTGAATCAGAATACGATGCCGACAATAACAGCTCAGAAGGCATATTCGTTTATACAGGTAACACAGCACTCAATTATCAAGTTTCAGATAGCATTATATTGATTGCAGATGTAGCCGAATTTAATGGGCTGACTGAATTAACCAATGTGTCTGCTCATACATTGTGCGGGCAGCAAGCTTTACCAGCCGCTACCACAATTGAGCTTCCTTTCGAGGATCAGCAACAGCTTGAAGCCGTTGAAGGAATGTTAGTGAGTTTCCCACAAAGTTTGGTCGTTAATGAAGTACACAACTTAGCACGTTTCGGTGAGGTGCTCCTTGGTAGCCAACGTCATTATATAGGAACTCAAGTCGCTATGCCGGGGGATGCGGCATTATTGGTGACTGAAAACAACCTTAAAGACTCCATACTACTGGATGATGCATCAACAAAACAAAACCCCGAGTTAATTCGCTATCCAGCACCTAATTTAAGTGCTGGAAATACCCTTAGAATCGGAGATTCAGTAACTAGTCTGTCTGGTATTATTCACTACGGCTTTAATCAATATCGCATTATGCCAATCAATGAGCCTTCATTTGTTGCCAGTAACCCACGAACTGATTCGCCTGAACTGAATGAAATAAGTAACCTTAAAATAGCGAGCTTTAATGTACTGAATTACTTTAATGGTGATGGTCAAGGTAATGGCTTTCCTACCCAGCGAGGCGCTGATACACCTTTTGAATTAGTAAGACAACAAGACAAGATTGTTGCTGCAATGGCAGTGATTAACGCCGATGTTTATGCGTTAATGGAAATGGAGAATGATGGATTTGGAAATGATTCTGCCATCGCGCAATTAACTGCTAACTTAAATGAGATGATGACAGGTGCAATGTTTAACTACGTAACACCGACTCAGTCATTAGGTGATGATGATATTGCTGTTGGGGTAATCTATCGTTCAACAACAGTAGAGCCTTATGCACCAGCAAAAGTATTAACCAGTGCAAACTCGCCACTAGATGCAGCGGGAGTTCCATTATTCAATGACAGTAAAAATCGTCCAATGTTGGTACAGGCATTTACTCATTCTGATTCCCAAGAGCCAATTATTATTGCGGTTAATCACTTGAAATCTAAAGGGAGCGATTGCGATAGTTTAGACGATCCAGATTTAGGTGATGGACAAGGTAATTGTAATATTACTCGTACTCGAGCAGCGCAAGGTATCAGTGAGTGGTTAGCTTCAGAATTCCCTGATCAAAATGTTCTACTACTAGGTGATTTAAATGCTTACGCCAAAGAAGATCCAATTCAACAGCTTAAACAGAATGGCTATGTAGATATTGTTTCAGAGTTTTCTGGTCTTGATGGCTATTCTTTTGTATTTAGAGGCGCAACTGGTCAGTTAGATCATGCACTCGCAACGGCAGATCTTGTCGACAAAGTTGTTGATGTAAATAGCTGGCACATTAACGCCGATGAACCAAGAGCACTGGATTATAATGAAGAGTTCAAATCAGCAACGCAGTTAGAACAGTTATATGCTGCTGATGCATACCGTTCATCAGATCATGATCCTATCATTGT
Source organism: Parashewanella spongiae (assembly GCF_004358345.1). Classification (NCBI taxonomy): domain Bacteria; kingdom Pseudomonadati; phylum Pseudomonadota; class Gammaproteobacteria; order Alteromonadales; family Shewanellaceae; genus Parashewanella; species Parashewanella spongiae. Next base: position 983,289 of record NZ_CP037952.1, read on the forward strand.
ATCCTTGCTGATGGAGCGTTTAACGGTAGCTCCTACAGTGAACTTTACATATAACATTGTACAACAGAATGTGGCATTCGAAGCGCAGGCCGCAGATGAAGATGGCGAAATTGTTTCTTACTCTTGGGATTTTGGAGACGGAACTCAAGGTGCAGGTGAGACAGTGCAGCATGCTTATCAACAAGCTGGTGAATATAATGTGGTATTAACCGTGACGGATAATGATGGCTTAACAGCGCAAACCTCTCAGGTTGTGACTATTGAACAGGTTGGCGAAGCCCCAGTAGCAGACTTTTACTTTATTAAAGGCAGTTACATAAGCTTGTTTGTCTCTAAGAGTTACGATCCGGATGGAATGATTAAAAAGCATAACTGGCAGTTTAACGATGGTTTTTCTAGTAATCGTAGAATGGTGTTGCGTTTAAGTCGAGCTGCAAATCATGTTCGATTAGAAGTTACTGATAATGATGGTCAGACATCGGTTAAAGAGTTGTCCTATTAAAAAGATAACATCTACCTAATTGATAATTTTAAAACCCTAGGGGTTGTTTATCTTTCGTGATTATTTTTGCAGCTATAAATTGGTCGTTTTATTCAAGACAGAGCTTGTACGGTTTGGTATTCCAAATAAGCAAGCGATAACGCAGTAGAAATGACCAACTTACGCTGTCTTAGATGCTTTTGAGCGTTCACTGTTCTGTGTTGTAACCCGTTTACTTAGATGACTAAGCTTCACTGCTTACGCCTTGAACAGATAAACGCTTAAATAGCACAAAATTTAATCCTGAAAGATAAACAGCCCCTAAAGTAGCAAGCCTACTTTAGTGTTTTTTAGTTTCAGGGCAAAACAACTTTACTCTCTTACGTTGTTGTATAATCTCTTCCTGGCGTTGTGCTTCAGTAAGTGTTGTCGCTTTACTTCCATCATCAGCTTGTTTTATTAAATTAGTATGGGTCGTCAGCAGATTAAGACTGTGCTTAGCACGGTCACAAATTTCACTTGCTTGAAGTTTACTTTCAGTAGAAGCAGCTTGACTATGAGGCTGGCCCACTTCTGTGTTTTGCTTGGTTGGCGCAACACTACCAACTTTAGCAGGTTCTAATGAATGACTATTAATTTCCTCAAATTTCTGATTTACAGGTCTCACTTGACTAAAATGAGTAACGCCTTTTTTATCTACCCATTTATATATAACAGTAGCGTTCGCGGAAAAACAAGCACATGTCAGCAAAAAAACAAAGCGTAATTGACGCACATTAAAGGTAAACATCCTTGAACCCTCATCATTAAATAGATAAATCTGTAACTAACATAAGCCATTTTAGTTTAAGAATAAATAAAAGCTTAATGAAATCCTAGTGTTAAGTCATAATGAAACGAATGTGAATACATGTGTTTTTTATCAATCTGATTTAAGTTGCTTTAAATCAATTGGTTAGCTTTGTTCGTGAATGTGGAAGGTCAACATTAAAGCCTGTGTTGCACAAAAAAGGTTCGAACAGAAATTTTCTTCAAAAAAGCCCTTGCGCAGTTTCAGAATCTCCCTATAATGCGCATCCACTGACACGGCACAGCAGCTCTTCCTAGCATAAAGAATGCGATTAAGCAGCAAGGTTGGCGAGTCAGGTTCAGTCGAGAATAAGGCGCTTTTTAAAAGTAAATTAACCTCAGATTGAACGGCAGAAAAAAGTTTGCAAAAACTGCTTGACGCCAACAACAAGGTCTGTAGAATACGCAGCCCTGACCCGCTGAGGACACTGATTAAATCAAGGTTTGAAGCGCAGAGTCAAAACGCTCTTTAACAATATATCAAGCAAATCTGTGTGAGCACTCACAGAGATTGACAAAATCGAAACTGTATTGGTTTATCACTTCGGTGAATAGATTAAGCAGTCAAAAATTTTCTCAATTAATTGTGTTCACGCAAACTTTCAAAGTGATGACTTACGTTAAGTAAATAAGCATTTTGAACATGCAAATTTGGTTTACTTTCCTTTTCATAAAGAGAAGTAAGTCAAATCGACAGAATTCATTGAGCAGAAGCTTTCATTAGCTTCGAGCAAAAACTTTAATTGAAGAGTTTGATCATGGCTCAGATTGAACGCTGGCGGCAGGCCTAACACATGCAAGTCGAGCGGTAACAGAGAGTAGCTTGCTACTCTGCTGACGAGCGGCGGACGGGTGAGTAATGCCTGGGAATTTGCCCAGTTGTGGGGGATAACAGTTGGAAACGACTGCTAATACCGCATAAACCCTACGGGGAAAAGCAGGGGACCTTAGGGCCTTGCGCAATTGGATAAGCCCAGGTGGGATTAGCTAGTAGGTGAGGTAAGAGCTCACCTAGGCGACGATCCCTAGCTGTTCTGAGAGGATGATCAGCCACACTGGGACTGAGACACGGCCCAGACTCCTACGGGAGGCAGCAGTGGGGAATATTGCACAATGGGCGAAAGCCTGATGCAGCCATGCCGCGTGTGTGAAGAAGGCCTTCGGGTTGTAAAGCACTTTCAGTGGGGAGGAAAAGTTGTTGGTTAATAACCAGCAGCCGTGACGTTACCCACAGAAGAAGGACCGGCTAACTCCGTGCCAGCAGCCGCGGTAATACGGAGGGTCCGAGCGTTAATCGGAATTACTGGGCGTAAAGCGTGCGCAGGCGGTCTGTTAAGTCAGATGTGAAAGCCCCGGGCTCAACCTGGGAATAGCATTTGAAACTGGCAGACTAGAGTCTTGTAGAGGGGGGTAGAATTTCAGGTGTAGCGGTGAAATGCGTAGAGATCTGAAGGAATACCGGTGGCGAAGGCGGCCCCCTGGACAAAGACTGACGCTCATGCACGAAAGCGTGGGGAGCAAACAGGATTAGATACCCTGGTAGTCCACGCCGTAAACGATGTCTACTCGGAATTTGGTCTCTTGAAGACTGGGTTCTCAAGCTAACGCATTAAGTAGACCGCCTGGGGAGTACGGCCGCAAGGTTAAAACTCAAATGAATTGACGGGGGCCCGCACAAGCGGTGGAGCATGTGGTTTAATTCGATGCAACGCGAAGAACCTTACCTACTCTTGACATCCAGAGAACTTTCCAGAGATGGATTGGTGCCTTCGGGAACTCTGAGACAGGTGCTGCATGGCTGTCGTCAGCTCGTGTTGTGAAATGTTGGGTTAAGTCCCGCAACGAGCGCAACCCTTATCCTTATTTGCCAGCACTTCGGGTGGGAACTTTAGGGAGACTGCCGGTGATAAACCGGAGGAAGGTGGGGACGACGTCAAGTCATCATGGCCCTTACGAGTAGGGCTACACACGTGCTACAATGGGCAATACAAAGGGTTGCGAAGCCGCGAGGTGGAGCTAATCTCATAAAGTTGTTCGTAGTCCGGATTGGAGTCTGCAACTCGACTCCATGAAGTCGGAATCGCTAGTAATCGTAGATCAGAATGCTACGGTGAATACGTTCCCGGGCCTTGTACACACCGCCCGTCACACCATGGGAGTGGGCTGCAAAAGAAGTGGGTAGTTTAACCTTCGGGAGAACGCTCACCACTTTGTGGTTCATGACTGGGGTGAAGTCGTAACAAGGTAGCCCTAGGGGAACCTGGGGCTGGATCACCTCCTTATCGGCACGATTTTGTTGTTTTTGTAGAGTGTTCACACAGATATGCTTGATATAAAGAAAGAATAAAAGCTCAAAATAGACATTTTTGAGGATTTTGTGCGTTAATCAAGGCACTTGAAGAGACTCGCAAGGAGTGAACATAAGTTCATGACTTAGAATCGATGAGAGTAACGCTGAGTAACACGCAAAAGGCCAAAAAGAAATGGGTCTGTAGCTCAGCTGGTTAGAGCGCACCCCTGATAAGGGTGAGGTCGGTGGTTCAAGTCCACTCTGACCCACCAAATCTTCGTTATTTCTGCGTTAGATTTCTCCTCGTTTATAAAACTAAGCGTCGTCAAAATCTGCCTTGAATTAACTCGATTTGGCTTTGCCAACTTGATTGGTTTTTTGACTTTTATTCACTGCATGTAATGGGGCTATAGCTCAGCTGGGAGAGCGCCTGCCTTGCACGCAGGAGGTCTGCGGTTCGATCCCGCATAGCTCCACCATTACATCTTATAATGTTAATTATGAGAAGCATGCACAGTTAGAGAGGCCAAAGATAAAACATAATTTATCTTTGGCTTTTTTAAGCCCGTTCTTTAACAATTTGGAAAGCTGATAGTAGGATTTATTGTTCATTTGAATAGTAAATCATACGAAAAATCTCAAAAACGATGCATTACATTAAATGGTAAAGCATCAAGAGTTCTCAAACACTTTATTAAGTGTCTTGAATATTCAAAACTAAGGCGATATCAGCATCAACTTACCCGTTGATGCAATGATTATCAGTAAAAACCAGCTAGTTGCAATGCAGCTCAATGATGTTAACGACTTGTTTTTAACAAGAAGTGAAACTCATCTGGGTTGTATGGTTAAGCGACTAAGCGTATACGGTGGATGCCTTGGCAGTCAGAGGCGATGAAGGACGTGTTAATCTGCGATAAGCTCAGTTAAGTCGATAAAAGGCGTTACAGACTGAGATTTCCGAATGGGGCAACCCAATCACATAAGTGATTATCATACAGTGAATACATAGCTGTGTGAGGCGAACGTGGGGAACTGAAACATCTAAGTACCCATAGGAAAAGAAATCAACCGAGATTCCCCTAGTAGCGGCGAGCGAACGGGGATTAGCCCTTAAGTCTTTGGGGTGTTAGTGGAATACGTTGGAAAGCGTAGCGGCACAGGGTGATAGCCCCGTACACGAAAACTAACCGAAGATGAAAACGAGTAGGACGGCACACGTGACATGTTGTCTGAACATGGGGGGACCATCCTCCAAGGCTAAATACTCCTGACTGACCGATAGTGAACCAGTACCGTGAGGGAAAGGCGAAAAGAACCCCTGTGAGGGGAGTGAAATAGAACCTGAAACCGTATACGTACAAGCAGTGGGAGCGGTTCTTGAGACCGTGACTGCGTACCTTTTGTATAATGGGTCAGCGACTTACATTTTGTAGCGAGGTTAAGCGAATAGCGGAGCCGTAGGGAAACCGAGTCTTAACTGGGCGTTGAGTTGCAAGGTGTAGACCCGAAACCCGGTGATCTAGCCATGGGCAGGTTGAAGGTTGAGTAACATCAACTGGAGGACCGAACCGACTTATGTTGAAAAATGAGCGGATGACTTGTGGCTGGGGGTGAAAGGCCAATCAAACCGGGAGATATCTGGTTCTCCTCGAAAGCTATTTAGGTAGCGCCTCGAGCGAATACCATTGGGGGTAGAGCACTGTTAAGGCTAGGGGGTCATCCCGACTTACCAACCCTTTGCAAACTCCGAATACCAATGAGTACTACTCGGGAGACACACGGCGGGTGCTAACGTTCGTCGTGGAAAGGGAAACAACCCAGACCATCAGCTAAGGTCCCAAAGTTATTGCTAAGTGGGAAACGATGTGGGAAGGCTTAGACAGCTAGGAAGTTGGCTTAGAAGCAGCCATCTTTTAAAGAAAGCGTAATAGCTCACTAGTCGAGTCGGCCTGCGCGGAAGATTTAACGGGGCTAAGCAATACACCGAAGCTATGGGTGTTTGTGCATCACCAGATGCGATTTCAGCTAACTGACATTTGTTTTTTAAATGTCAGTTTAAGCACGCAACACGTTGAGGCGGTTGTGGAGAACAAGTCGTATGTGGGATGCACAAACGCGGTAGAGGAGCGTTCTGTAAGCGGTTGAAGGCGAAGGGGTAACCCACGCTGGACGTATCAGAAGTGCGAATGCTGACATGAGTAACGATAAAGGGAGTGAAAAACTCCCTCGCCGAAAGACCAAGGGTTCCTGTCCAATGTTAATCAGGGCAGGGTGAGTCGACCCCTAAGGCGAGGCCGAAAGGCGTAGTCGATGGGAAACCGGTTAATATTCCGGTACTTCTGCTTACTGCGATGGAGAGACGGAGAAGGCTAGGCGAGCGTGGCGTTGGTAGTCCGCGTTTAAGGCTGTAGGCTGTAGACTTAGGCAAATCCGGGTTTACATTAGGCTGAGAGCTGATGACGAGTCACTAAGGTGATGAAGTCGTTGATGCCCTGCTTCCAGGAAAATCTTCTAAGCTTCAGGTAAGTAGGAATCGTACCCCAAACCGACACAGGTGGTTGGGTAGAGAATACCAAGGCGCTTGAGAGAACTCGGCTGAAGGAACTAGGCAAAATGGTACCGTAACTTCGGGAGAAGGTACGCTCTTGACGGTGATGAGACTTGCTCTCTAAGCTGTTGGGAGTCGCAGATACCAGGTGGCTGCAACTGTTTATCAAAAACACAGCACTGTGCAAAATCGCAAGATGACGTATACGGTGTGACGCCTGCCCGGTGCCGGAAGGTTAATTGATTGGGTTAGACTTAGGTCGAAGCTCATGATCGAAGCCCCGGTAAACGGCGGCCGTAACTATAACGGTCCTAAGGTAGCGAAATTCCTTGTCGGGTAAGTTCCGACCTGCACGAATGGCGTAATGATGGCCACGCTGTCTCCAGCCGAGACTCAGTGAAGTTGAAATTGCGGTGAAGATGCCGTATACCCGCGGCTAGACGGAAAGACCCCGTGAACCTTTACTATAGCTTGGCACTGAACATTGACCCTACATGTGTAGGATAGGTGGGAGACTTTGAAGCGTTGTCGCTAGATGATGTGGAGTCAACCTTGAAATACCACCCTTGTAGTGTTGATGTTCTAACTTGGCTCTCTCATCGAGAGTAAGGACAGTGCCTGGTGGGTAGTTTGACTGGGGCGGTCTCCTCCCAAAGAGTAACGGAGGAGCACGAAGGTTGGCTAAGTACGGTCGGACATCGTACGGTTAGTGCAATGGCATAAGCCAGCTTAACTGCGAGACAGACACGTCGAGCAGGTACGAAAGTAGGTCATAGTGATCCGGTGGTTCTGAATGGAAGGGCCATCGCTCAACGGATAAAAGGTACTCCGGGGATAACAGGCTGATACCGCCCAAGAGTTCATATCGACGGCGGTGTTTGGCACCTCGATGTCGGCTCATCACATCCTGGGGCTGAAGTCGGTCCCAAGGGTATGGCTGTTCGCCATTTAAAGTGGTACGCGAGCTGGGTTCAGAACGTCGTGAGACAGTTCGGTCCCTATCTGCCGTGGGCGTTAGATGATTGAGAGGAGCTGCTCCTAGTACGAGAGGACCGGAGTGGACGAACCGCTGGTGTTCGGGTTGTTATGCCAATAGCATTGCCCGGTAGCTACGTTCGGAATCGATAACCGCTGAAAGCATCTAAGCGGGAAGCGAGCCTCGAGATGAGTCATCTCTAGAGCTTTAAGCTCTCTAAAGGGCCGTCCGAGACTAGGACGTTGATAGGCAAGGTGTGTAAGCGTTGTGAGGCGTTGAGCTAACTTGTACTAATGACCCGTGAGGCTTAACCATACAACCCAGATGGGTTTTACAACCTTAGTGAATATATAAGCGCTTAATAAAGTAAGAACTTTGAGATAATTTCTTGTAAAAACAAGTATCAGCCAACCAAATTATTAATTTACGGCTAAAAGAGCGGTAAATAAAGAAAAGAACAAGCAAACAGAATTTGTCTGGAGACAATAGAGCTGTGGCACCACCTGAATCCATTCCGAACTCAGAAGTGAAACGCAGTATCGCCGATGGTAGTGTGGGGCTTCCCCATGTGAGAGTAGGTCATTTCCAGGCGCCAAATTAAAAAGGCCACCCATTAGGGTGGCCTTTTTGCGTTTGGAAGATATATATTAAATTGATTACTTTAACTGTACAGAATCAACATTCATTGATTTCGATAAGTTTTCCTCATCTATTATTTACTCACCTCTTCCCTTGTTTTCGGTATAATAACCACCATATATTGTTTTAATCTTGTGTAAATTGGTCAATTGTATGTTGGATACTAAGTTTGATGAATTAATGGAGTTTCCTTGCTCCTTCCCATTTAAAGTGGTTGGTGATGCGAGTGATACATTAGCTGATCGCGTTGTAGCTGTCGTGCAGAAGCATGCACCGGGTGATTATTCACCTCAAACAAGGGCTTCCAGTAAAGGTACATATTACTCAATAACGATTAGAATAAAAGCCACTAGCAAAACACAGGTTGAAACCCTTTATGTTGAGCTTGCTAAAATAGATGGTGTTAAACGCGTTTTATAGTTATACCAATAACAGTAATTAAATTCCCAGCTCAGAGCTATGTATGTGTTCAAAGTACAAGTAAAATTGATGAAGACATAGTTATTACCGACATACAAAACTGTCGTTATTACATTGCTACGTTGAGACGCGTAGCAATTTGGACACATACAAGCTCCCGAAGGGCAAGGCTAAAGGATTCCATTACTACGTTACAAGTTTTTGAATTATCCCGACAAAAGCACTAAGTGCGTTGAACGCCAGTTTTGTGTGGCGGCCGTAGGGAATATAGTACTTCAAACTTGCGCCTTGTACTGAAATCCTTTAGCTCTTGCTGAGTGGGAAGTTAATTACTGTAATTGGTATTAGACAATCGTGATTATTTTATTTGGGAGATAGCCTCTTGCAAGACGGACAATTAATTATAAGAAACCTGGGACGACAGGACTACAGTACCGTTTGGCACGCGATGCAGGAATATACTGATAATCGTGACGCAGAAAGTGTGGATGAGCTTTGGGTAGTCGAACATACTCCTGTCTTTACTCAAGGTCAGGCTGGCAAGAGCGAACATATTTTAGCGCCTGGAGATATCCCTGTCATTCAAGTAGATAGAGGTGGACAAGTGACTTATCATGGGCCTGGTCAGTTAGTGGTCTATCCATTGATTGACATAAAACGGCTTAGGATAGGGGTCAGGCAGTTAGTGAATACCATTGAACAAAGTATTGTCGACCTGCTTAAACCTTATGGGATAGAGGCTTACCCTAAAGCTGACGCTCCAGGTGTTTATGTCAGTGATAATAAAATTGCATCGCTAGGTTTAAGAATTCGCAAAGGCTGTTCGTTTCATGGTCTCGCGCTGAATGTTAATATGGATATGGAGCCTTTCCATCGTATTAACCCCTGTGGTTATGCAGGATTGCAGATGATTCAATGCAATGATTTAAACGGACCAAAGTCGGTGCAGGAAGCAGGCGATAAACTTGTCCATATATTAAGTGGCTTATTAGGTTATAAGCAACTGGTTCAATATCAAGGATTAGCAGAGTAAAATGAGTAGACCTGAGAGATTACAACCAGGGGTGAAGTTGCGAGATGCTGATAAAGTATCACGTATCCCTGTGAAAATCGTTCCTTCTGAACGTGAAACTATGTTGCGTAAGCCTGATTGGCTGCGTGTGAAACTCCCCGCATCTAATCAACGCATTACTGAAATTAAGCAAGCACTTAGAAAAAATGGCCTGCATTCTGTTTGTGAAGAAGCATCTTGTCCTAATTTGTCCGAGTGTTTTAACCACGGCACCGCGACATTCATGATTCTTGGCGCTATATGTACACGCCGTTGCCCTTTCTGTGATGTGGCTCATGGCCGACCACTAAAACCAGATGCAGAAGAACCTATTAAGCTTGCTAAGACAATTCGTGACATGAAGCTTAAATACGTTGTTATCACATCTGTAGATCGTGATGACCTACGCGACGGCGGGGCACAACATTTTGCCGATTGTATCCGTGAAATTCGCAAACTCAATCCAGATATTAAAATTGAAACCTTAGTACCGGATTTTCGTGGTCGTATTGATGCAGCACTAGACATTCTAGCTGGTGATCCGCCAGATGTGTTTAACCACAACTTAGAAACTGCGCCGATGCACTATCGAAAAGCTAGGCCCGGTGCAAATTATCAGTGGTCATTAGATTTACTGAAAAAATTCAAAGATCGCCATCCAAACGTTCCTACTAAATCAGGATTGATGATGGGACTTGGTGAAAGTAATGATGAGATAGCTCAAGTTTTACGTGATTTACGTGCCCATAATGTTGAAATGTTGACTTTGGGTCAGTACCTGCAACCTTCTAAGTTCCACTTACCTGTAGAGCGTTATGTACCGCCAGCGGAGTTTGATGAGCTTAAAGCATTAGCCGATGAATTAGGCTTTACTCACGCCGCCTGCGGCCCAATGGTACGCTCAAGCTACCACGCAGATTTGCAAGCAATGGGTAAAGAAGTTAAATAATCTTTATCGTTTTATTTTTAAGGATCGCTTTAAAATGCCAGTCTCGGTTAAGTTGACTGGCATTTTTTTATTGATATCGTAATAAACTAAGTCTCAAACACTCGTGATCGTGTACTTAATAATGAAGCGATAACTAAAAGGGATAACCCTACTCCCAACCCAAGATATAGTGCAGTAAGTTTAACCTGATCATCAGAAACCATGGCACCAATTAAAGGATATGTCCAAGGATCAAAAGCCCAGTATTTTGGAGAATGACTGACTGACATTGCGGTCATGGTCATGATTACTCCAACAACTAAAGGAGCAACCATATTCTTTATATTCCACCCGATAATGATACCGATAACAATGATTGGTAATCCAGTAATGACAGCAGGTAGCGCATGCTCAAGAAATGAAAAATTTACCATATCAGTGCCTTGAAAACCGATAATTGACAGAATAAAAATGCTTATCCACGTTAAGATGAATAAGATGATAGAACTGAGAATAACAAACAATGAAGCTACGGAGCATTTGACGATAAATAACAGCCTAATATTAATTGGTAAACTGCCCATTAAACGCCAACCATTGTTTTTATGTTCAATTGAGCAAATCAAGCAAGTTATTAATGCAATATAGAGAGGGAGCATAAAGTTATACCACAGTGTTGTTGCTCCCATCCAATATAAATTCCAGCCCTTGAGCGCGATGAATTCACCGCCATTCTCCCAAGCCATAATAAATTGCAATAACACAACAGTTAAGGGGCAAAGAAAAGCCATCAGTAAAGCTAATGAGCGTTTAAGCTTATAAATTTCGCAGATAAATAAATTAAGTAGTGCCATCACTCAATCCTTATGTTGTTGGTGGAAGATAGTTTCAAGTGAAGGTGTACAGTATCTCGATTGAAATATATCAATGCCTGAATTCACTAATATCCGGTGGATTGGTGGCGCTTCAGTTAATTCAATATTTTTAACTTTTAGTCCATCACTTGTGAGCACGACTTCAAGCTTATGACCAAACTTTTGATTGAGTATTTTAATCGCTTTTTTAGGGCTATTAATGCATACAGACAAATCAGACTGAGCATTTTTGCAAAGCTTACTGAGTTCTCCTTCTAATACCAGTCCACCATCTTTTAATACGCCAACATGAGTGGCCATTTTCTCAACTTCATCAAGCAAATGGCTAGAGACAAGTACACTTACAATCATCTGCGACGGCAGCCACCGTATTAGTTCTCTAATTTCTTCCATCCCTTCAGGGTCAAGACCATTTGTAGGCTCATCGAGGATTAATAGCTGTGGCTCACCGAGTAGGGCATTTGCTAAAGCGGTTCTTTGTTTCATACCGAGTGAGCACTGACTGATTAGCCGTGAGCGGGAACCCGTGAGTGAGACTATCTCCAAAACTCGGTTAATCTGTGTTTTGGGGTATTGTTTTAATGTACAAGAAAGAGATAAAAATTCATCAATGGTAAGGTTAGCATAAAGGCAAGGTGAGTCGATAATACAGCCGATTTTCTGCTTACTGTGTAGCGTGACACCTTTGGTGCCTAAGATCGAAAATTCGCCGGATTGCTGTTTTATCAAGCCCATGAGTATTCGTATTAATGTTGATTTTCCTGCACCATTATTGCCTAAAAAACCATAAACTGAACCGACAGGAACATGCATATTAAGCTGATTAAGTACTTGGATATTTTTAAACGATTTAGAAATGTTTGAAACTTCTATGGCATGTTTCATGACCATTCCCGAATGAAGTGATAAATAATGAGCCTATTAAAGCAACAATTTATTATTTCTACATCCTACGCAGCACGTAATTTGAATAGGTCTGGAGACCTATATCGCTTACTGAATAACTGCATTACAATTGATTAAAACATAAATAACGGACTATTGATGAAATTGATACTTAAGCCTAATTCTATAAGGGTAAAGCTACTTTTAGGCTTGGCATTAGTGAGTTTTTTTATTTGTTTTAGTTTGATGTTTGGTCAGTTCTTTGTGAATCAACAAGCACGTTATGCTGTGAGCCATGGAGCATTCGATGAATGGTTTGATGACACAGTTACGAATCCTATTCTCGCTTCAATTCATGACACTCCCGAACTCACAAAGAGTTTGAAACAAATCACAGAGCCAATATTTATTGATCCACAAAACTGTAATGAATTGCCACGAGTCATAGCGATAGCAATAGTGGATAAGCAATCTAAACTAGTGAGTCAATCAGGTGATTTCGATTTTAATGCTGGAGATCTCGGGGCTCAGTTGCCTATACGCTCGAGGGATGATTTATCAGATGTGTTGATGGACAGATATAACACAGGTATTGAACCGTATATTGGTGATAATAAACTTGTTATCAAGCCTATTGTCGACAGTAATGCTCAAACAATTGGCGCCACAATTACCGTTATTAAAGATGTACAATATCTTTTAAATGATCATTGGACAGTGATATTAAAAAAACAGAATCTACTTGATACAGTATTCAGTGCGTTAATGGTCAGTTTGATGATGATACCCGCAGGAGCCATTGTGATTTTTATTGCTGGTAGAAAGTTGAATCAGCGTCTAGGACATCTTCACGATGTAATTCATCAATGGTATCAAGGCAAGTTTGAAGCAAAGATTCGTATCAAAAGTAATGATGAAATTGGTCAAAGTTTTGAGCGTTTAAATCAACTTTCCGAAAAGCTTAATCAGCTGGTTACAGAAAGACAACATCATGCGGCTGAATATGAACGAGAAAAGTTAGCCAGTGACTTACATGACACAGTAAAACAAAAACTATTTGCGAATAATTTACTACTAGCAAGTTGTCTGAAGCTTTCTGAAAATTTACCCGAAAACTTAAATGAAAACACACTTAAAAATACTTTAGCTCAGGTGATTACAAGTAATCAACTCGCTTTCAAGCAAGTAAACGATTTAGTTGAGCAGCGTTACGAAAGCTCATTTGTTCCGATTAAAATTTATTATCAGAAGTTAGTTCACACTTGGCAAGCAGAAACGAATATTACGGTAGAACTTAATATTGATTTAACTGATAAGCATGAAAATTCTGCACTCTTTTTAGACAATTATTTAATACTGTGTTCAGCATTGAAAGAAGGGCTGCAAAACGTGAATAAACACAGTCAAGCGAGCAAGGTAAAAGTGGAACTATTAGAAAGCAATGGAGGAGTCATGCTGATTGTGAAAGATAATGGAAGATTAACCGAAAGCTCAACGTTAGAACTCGGCCAAGGTTTGTCTATTTTAAGGTCTCGTGTTGAAAAGCTTTTTGGTCGTTTCGATTTCGAATTCATTTCAACAGCTCCATTCACAGGTGCAAAACTCACAATCTGGTTGGTGAGCTGATATGACAAAAGGCACCATTAAGGTTTTTACTATTGATGATCATGAGATGGTGAGAGCAGGGATTTCTAGTTTTTTGAATTTACAGCTAGGGCTTGATGTAATTGGTGAAGCCAATTCACTTGAAGCCGCATTACCAAGCATTGAATTAACACCACCAGATGTAGTTTTAATGGACTTAATCATTGAGGACAAGCTTGTTGGTGTTGATGCAACTCAAGCATTGAAGGCTTGTTATCCAGAGATTCAAGTTGTGATCTTAACTTCGTATCATGAGGACAAAATGATTTTCCCTGCACTCGATGCTGGCGCGGTGTCTTATTTATTGAAGGATATCACGCCAAATGATCTTGCTGATGCTGTTTTTAGAGCCAATAAAGGAATTACAACGCTTTCTCCTATCGTCGCGACTAAAATCCTCAAGGCACAAAAACAGCAACAAGTGCTATTAAGTGATCGAGAAATTGAAATACTCATTAAAGTAGCTAATGGTTTCTCTAATGCTGAAATCGCTGAAATACTGTTTATCTCAGTTAAAACCGTAAGAACACACGTCAGTAATATTTTAGGAAAGCTTAATTTAAGAGATCGGACTCAAGCTGCAGTACATGCTTGGAAGAGTGGGTTAGTGGAGTAACATTTTTTTCAATGTGAGCAAACTTTGAATCTGTTGTTAATGCTCTATACGTTTTAAAATACACCAAGTATTAAAGCACACAATTTGGTTTACTATTTGTATTCCTTTACTTTAGTTTCACGGCTTCATTATCATAGCCAGCGTGAGATATTTTAGTGATTTTTAATTCCAGTCGCAGTATTCTTTAAGAAGACACTTCACTCCAACTCCATTTTGGGCATCACTGAAATACCGTTTCTTTCCTATTATTGGGTTGATAATGGTAACTTATCCGTGGCATGTTCTTTCTATTTATTCAACAGACCCTAATATTATTTTACTCTGTTGTGATTTACTAAAATAGCAAGACTAACCAGCATTAATATTTAGGTGGTATATCATAAGTTATTGAAAATAAGTGTAAATAACTTTTGTTTTACTGCGAGGGTTATTGAGGTTATAGTCTCAATAATTATTAATATTAGCCTGCATGTTGACCAAGTATATAATACTCCATCTCTTGTGAAGCTAATGCATTGATATCATAAGAGAGTATGAATGTGCTTTATTGGCCAAGCTAATCCTTTGTCACCCTATTCAAATAGAAAGAATGGCTTTGAAGATTCCCAGCAGCGTCAACCTTCATTAACTGCTAGTAATTTTCAAAAATTAAATGATTCCTTTTCAAGTAATACTGACTCAGGGTATGCAGACTCTCAGAACAATGTCGCGCAGACTAGAGTTCGGTATGCAATATTTCACAATCAAGCCTCTTTAAACTTGGGGCGACATGCACAAAAAGAGCACTCATGTAGAATGAAACAGGAATACGTATGTTCGAGCTGTTCAAGTGCTAGAACAGCTTACTTGTGTAATAGCACCAAATCTGAAAAAGTTACTTCTTTATCCACGTTAGCTTTAACCCATGGTTCAAGAGAAAAAAAGCGGAGTACATCACCAAAAATTACTGAACAAATAAAGGGAAAGCGTCTCGTTAATGCCAAAAGTGAAGCCCAAAGCGTGCCACTTAAAAGTGAGTATAGAGATCGAAATTTGTCTGACTTACTATTTAAGTTTTATAAAAGTGTTAAAACAGTTCACGTGTTTAATGAGATAGAGCAACTTCTCTTGTCTACCGAGGTAGGCATAACTCATGAACATTTAAAAAGTGCAATTGATTGTGGTGTACCACGACTTGTGAGCCTGTTACTTAGACACTGTTCTATTGAAAAGTCTTATTCGAAAAATACCCCAATGGCAAATGTGATGGATTATTGTATTGAGAGAGTTTTACCTCAAAGAAAGTCACCGTCTTTATTGGTTTATGCCGTTCAGTCAAGGAACTCTGAAATTGTCAAAGTAATCATAGATGCTGGGTATTCTCTATCATCAACATATAATGACGGCAGAAATATTTTGCATGTGGCTGCTGATATAGGGCAACTTAACACTTTTTCGGTTTTAATCGATGAGCTCGAGAAAAGGTTCACTTCTAGCTATATTAATATGCTGCTGCTCACTCGTGATGCAAAAAAGGGTCAAACTCCAGAAGAAATTATATTTGAAAAAGGAGACATTGATCTGTGCCTATATATAATATCAACTCGATGGAAAGAAAAAAATATAAACCCATCATTTGATATATTTACACTGTTACGGCAAAGAGGTGACTTTGCCGATATTTTACAGGAATTATTGGAACCCAAACATCTTATATCAATCGGCACTCAAATGTGACCTACTCCCAAAGGGCAAGAAGAAAGGCCTCCATTACTGTTACAAGTTTTTATGTTATCCCGACAAAAGCACTAAGGGATCTAGCGATTTAGAAAGTACCAATCTTTGTCATACCTGCTAAGGCTGGTATCCAGTGACTTTTATACAAAGAAGCAAAGGCACTAGAAACTATGAAGGACAGTAACTCAACTACCCTTTAGTTACCACAACACAAGGGGAATATTATGAGCACCGTCCTTCAAGTAAAAGATAACGCAAAATTTGTTAATTTGTACATTGCTTTTGAACTTAGCAGTAAAACTTGGAAGCTTGGCTTTTCAAATGGTGAAAAAAAGAGAGTCAAAACGATTGATTCCCGAGACTGGAAAGCCCTACATCATGAAATAGCCTTAGCAAAAGAAAAGCTATTCTGCGTTGAAAACTGCAAAGTCATTAGCTGTTACGAAGCAGGTAGAGACGGATTCTGGATACACAGAGCGTTAATTAAAGACGGCATCGAAAATCATGTGATTGACTCAGCCAGTATTGAAGTCAGCCGAAAACAGAAGAAAGTCAAAACCGATAGAGTTGATGTGATTGCTTTGCTCCGTTTACTGATGCGTTATCACTCTGGAGAGCAAGAAGCTTTAAATATCATAAATGTTCCAAATGTAGAAGCTGAAGATAAGCGACGAATTAACCGAGAGCGAGAACGATTAGTAAAAGAGCGTGGCAGTCACAGCGCACGAATTAAGTCACTTCTGTGTTTGCATGGTATCAGCGTGGAAAATATCTCTAAACTAAAGGGGAAAGTTAATCAACTTAAGACGGCGGTTCTCAATAAGCCTTTACCGACAGATTTAGTGACGGAAATAGAGCGAGAACTTGATAGGCATGAAATTGTCGACAAGCAAATTAAAGCAATTGAGAAATTACAAAAACAACGTGTTCTTGATGACTGTGATGACGCATCGCAAAAAATTAATCAGCTCATGCAGCTTAAAGGCGTAGGCTGGCAATCGAGCTGGGTATTAGTAACAGAGTTTTTCCATTGGCGAGAATTTAAAAACGCTAAACAAGTGGGAGCTTGTGCAGGAATGACACCAACGCCTTACGATAGTGGTGACAGTCAAAGAGAGCAAGGCATTTGCAAGTCAGGTAATCGACGAATACGAAAGATTATGGTTGAACTCAGTTGGTTTTGGTTACGGTATCAACCCAAATCAGAATTGAGTTTATGGTTCGAACAGCGTTTCGCTCATGGCAGTAAACGAATGAGACGCATCGGCATTGTTGCTATGGCACGTAAACTTCTTATCAAACTGTGGAAGTATTTAGAGCATGGAGAAGTGCCATCAGGTGCAACGATGTCACTTTAATCAAAATAACCAAGTAAAGAGTAAAATGTAGTAAAGCGTTGTTCGATGCTAACTGTACAGCCCCTTGATAAGCAAGGCTAAATCGTTTTTCTAGAAGAGTTAGTATCATTATTCAGGTTAGGCGTGATAATGCGCATGCAATTTAAGGTGACTGACTAAAGTCAGAACGGATAGAAGGTGGTTAGCCATTAAGCTGACACAACAAAACCTGAGCAACACTTTTAACCAGAGAAACTGAATGAAATAAATTAAAAACTGAAGGGCTTGACAAAGATGTCCTCATAGAAGGGGCTGTTTATCTTTCAGGATGAAATTTTGTGCTATTTTAGCGTTTATCTGTTCAAGGCGTAAGCCGTGAAGCTTAGTCATCTAAGTAAACGGGTTACAACACAGAATAGTGAACGCTCAAAAGCATCGAAAAAAGAGAGAGCGTAAATTGGTCGCTCTTTCTAAATAAAAGGTACTGCGTTATCGCTTGCTTATTTGGAATACCAAACCGCACAAGCTCTGTCTTGTATAAAACGATCAATTTATCGCTGCAAAAATAATCACGAAAGATAAGCAGCCCCTAGACTACCGACATACAAAACGGTCGTTACTTCGTTTCCAGCCTGCGCTGGAGTGACGAGAACTCATCGGTATACTTTCTTCCGCAACTTTCCTAAGTGCGTTTAACGCCAGTTTTGTATGGCAGTCGAAGGGAATAAAGTATTGCAAATTTGTGCCTTGTACTGATAGCCTTTAGTTCTTGCTGAGCGTTCACTATTGAATGCGGATTGCTATTAATTACCGACAGTTTTGATAGATAATAATAACGAGGATGTCAGTTATTACTTTGTTAGGCCCTACAACACGGAGAGTTAGATGTTCCCATACATATTTATAATTGTTGGTTCACTTATCATTCTTGCTTTGGGTATAGTGGCCTTTAAAGCATTTTTAAGTAACGGCTGGACTGAAACAACTGGTATAATATTAAAATCTGGTAAAGCCTTGCGAATTACTGAAAGCAATACTCTCCATGAAAAAAGGAGTTGGAAATCACTTCATATCGACATGGAATATAGATACAAGGTAGAGGGAAAAGAATATCGTTCTACACGAGTAACATTCACTGATTTTGTTTTCAAGCCAGAATCATCACTAAATAAATTGCTTCAAGAATACATTGAAAACAAACAAATCAGAGTATTTTACAACCCTAAAAATCCAGAGAAATCTGTTTTAGTTCAGGGCATGTCCATCTTTAACTTTACGCCAATGATTACAGCAGGTTTATTAATCGGGGCTGGTGTCTACATGCTCAAAACAATGGCCTAACAAGTCATTCCAGGTGACGCCTACGGCGCACTTGAATGAGGCGTTACATTGAAACTTCCCTTTATCAGCCCTTTTTACCTTGGTAAGCTGCGGCTAATAGCCAAGACCTTCAAAATAGTCTAAATTGCAACCACTGGTTGACAAACTAATAACCTAACTTGCTGGTCTGCAACTGGCTAACTTCCTATGCTTAGCGCTCAACAACAGACAAAGGAGTGAGACTTGTGATATTAGCAGATAAGATCATCAGATTAA
Source organism: Parashewanella spongiae (assembly GCF_004358345.1). Classification (NCBI taxonomy): domain Bacteria; kingdom Pseudomonadati; phylum Pseudomonadota; class Gammaproteobacteria; order Alteromonadales; family Shewanellaceae; genus Parashewanella; species Parashewanella spongiae. The sequence continues at coordinate 1,002,143 of NZ_CP037952.1, forward strand.
GGAAGCAGTTGGGTTGGTCTCAGGAAGAGCTAGCTGAAAAAATGAAGGTTTCTAGGCAATCAGTTTCTAAATGGGAAAGCACAAATAGCATACCCGACCTAAATAGGATTATTCTGTTAGCAGAAATATTTGAAGTTTCGACTGACTTTCTTTTAAAAGATGATCAAGAAACCTGTGACTCCCGAAGTCCGGCTAAAGAGCCTAATACTACTCAAATTAATTTAGAACAAGCTCTGCACTATGTTCAAAGTAAGGTAGAAATATCAGAGTTGATTACTAAAGGGGTTATGTTCTGTTTATGCTCAGCGGCTCCACTGTTTTTCTTTCTAGCCATGGCTGAAACCAACCGATTGAATCTGACTAGTGATGTTGCAACAATTATTGGAGTTGTGAGCATATTACTTATGGTCTCTATTGGAGTGAGTTTTTTTATTCGAACGAATCAATATGAGGATGATATCTCTCTAATAGATAATGAACCATTTGAATTAGCTTATGGTGTGCACAGTGCCTTTACAGATAAACTACAGAAATTCAGGGCTACTTATAATTTATGATTATCGATTGGCATATTTTTGTTCATTATCAGCTTTGTACCTTTGATGGTTTCGATCATGTTCTTTGGAGGCTCAGAAATTGTGCTCATGATGCTCATTATATTGCTTCTTATCATAACAGCAGGGATCTACATAGTCGCACCTGTTTCAGCTCAATACGATGCTTATAACCATATTCTGAAAGATCATGTGCTTGAGAGAGAGAAAAGCAAACGTGTGAAACGAGTAGAGAAGTTGGCAGCGTTTTATTGGCCTTTACTCATAGCGCTTTATCTTGGTTGGAGCTTATGGACAATGGATTGGGGAACAACTTGGATTGTATGGCCTGTTGGTGGAGTTCTTTTCGCTGCATTGATCGGATTAATGGAGCTATTGGATAAGAAATCGTCTTGATAACACGGGTATAATACCAATTACAGTAATTAAATTTCCAGCTCAGAGCTATGTATGTGTTCAACCTAAAAACATCAGTTGAACGCTGAGTATATGAGTAACTGTTTGAGTCAATAAGATGACTTTATCATCATGGCTTTCACCTAATGAGTGAAGTGCTCTACGCTCACAAGCTTGCTAAAATGGCTGCTATCTGCGTTGTAACTTTTGCAAGTAGAATAACTACTTGCTGCAAGCTACGCCTTACTATCAGCCATTTTTTCTACGCTTGAGAACGCAGTCAACTGATGTTTCTAGGGAGCGCCACGAAGCGCTTTATTCTGTTGCGGGATTTGTCTCAACGTATACGCAGCCAAGCGATTACATGGCCATAAACCAGAGACAGCAACGTTATTATTTATAATAAGTCCATCAGGTTGAAACGTACCTGACGGGATAATTACCAGTTCATCCCGAAATCTGACGGGCATGCATAATGGGTAACCGCTATGACATGAAGCCCTGTGACAAAGGCCTTGAATAAAGGTTGAGATGCAATGTAGGCCGCAGCATCAAGCGAATTCAGTTAAGCGTCGTAAATCAAAAAATGAAGATGGGGAGTCTTTCCTAGTTGACGAACCCTGACACAAACAGAGAAGCAACTGGTAAATGCATCTGTTTGATCTTCCGGCGTAATATGAAGTGGCATGTATTGAAGGAAATAAAGTGAACGTGGGAGAGCCTGAGTGTTGGAAGGTAGTGACTTCCACTATCCGAATATAAGGTAAACCGAAATTTCAGATAGGGCGCTCAGGCAGTCGGATGAGCCCATAGTACCGTTAACCGTGAAGACAACATAACTTCACATCAGGGAAGGGGCTCAGTGTTACACCCGTTTTTAACGTAACTTTTGAGGTGAAATTGCCATATGGCTAACACTCCAGTAAATATCAGAATATTACAGCGAAAACTTTACTTACGCTCAAAGCTTAACTCGGAGCTTCGATTTTACAGCTTGTACGATAAACTCAGTCGCCTAGATATACTCGAAGAAGCCTATCGACGATGCAAAGCCAATAAAGGCGGAGCAGGAATTGATGGCATCACATTCAGTTATCTAGAGCAGCAAAAGAAAGTCGTTGCGCTGTTAAAAGAAATTCAAACTCAATTACAACAGAAAAACTATCGACCTAGCCCAGTCAAACGAGTAGAAATACTCAAAGACAACGGCAAAACGCGGAAACTTGGGATCCCGATAATCAGTGACAGAATTGTGCAAATGGCGATGACAATAGTGATGCAACCCGTCTACGAACCTCATTTACATGAACACAGTTATGGTTATCGTCCATGTCGAAGCGCCCAGCAAGCGGTAAAAGTCATTGAAATGAGCCTAAAACAAGGCTATCAGCACGTACTTGATGCTGACTTGAGCGCCTATTTCGATACCATCCCGCACGCTAAGTTGATGGCAAAAGTAGAAAGGCGAATAAGCGACAGCAGCTTTCTGAGTTTGCTGAAAAGCTTTATCAAAGCGCCCATCAGCGTAGAGACGGTCAACAGAAAATGGCGAATAGAAGCAAGCCGATGTGGCACTCCGCAAGGCGGAGTTATCTCTCCACTACTGGCTAACATCTATCTCAACGATTTCTGTTTGAAAATACACGAAAAAACACCGTGTAAAATCGTTACCTATGCAGATGATTTTGTTGTACTTCATAAGCAAACCTACACACAAGAGCAACTGGACTGGATAACACAGCAATTAAGTGATGAAGGTCTGAAGCTAAATCAAAGTAAAACCCACTGTGTGGATATGGGAAAGCTGATGAATGAGTTTGATTTCCTCGGTTTTAACTTTCAACGGATCACAGGCCTCATCAAAGGCTCCAGTTACATTAAGATAGAGGCGTCTAAGAAGAGCCAAACAAAGCTGAAAAATAAACTCAGAGACATAGTGAAGCATCGAACCTCAAATACACTTGGCGTACTGATAAATAAAGTTAATCAAGTTCTGAGGGGATGGAAACACTATTTTGGTGGGATAGGTTATCCCAGAGGTGTATTTTTCAGAATAAATGGATTTGTAGTAAACCGGTTCTATCGCTGGCATCGTCGCTTAAGTCAACGTCGAAGCAAGTATCTATCACGAGGTGCTTACGAAAAATTACGCCAAGCTGGTCTTGAGTATTTACCCACGACAAGATGATAAGCAAAGTGAAGGGGCTGAGAGAAGTGTAACAACAGAGCCGTGTGAGGGAAAACCTCATGCACGGAATCGAAGAGGGGCTGCTGGATAAGCGATAGCGAAGCCAGTAGCCTACTCTACTTCAAAGTACAAGTGAAATTGATGAAGACATAGTTATTACCGACATACAAAACTGTCGTCATTACATTGCTACGTTGAGACAATTTTGCGTAGTAATTTGAACACATACAAGCTCCCGAAGGGCAAGGCTAAAGGATTCCATTACTAGGTTACAAGTTTTTGAATTATCCCGACAAAAGCACTAAGTGCGTTGAACGCCAGTTTTGTATGGCGGCCGTTAGGGTATATAGTACTTCAAACTTGCGCCTTGCACTGAAACCCTTTAGCTCTTGCTGAGTGGGAAGTTAATTACTGTAATAGTTATTTATTAGCACAAGCATCGCGTTTAGATTTGATATCAGCTATCCATCTGTGCTTTATTTCTTTGTTTAATAAGTAGCTGTCACCATCTCTAGGGATGAAGCGAAGAAGGAATGTTACACAGGCATCCAAAATTGTTTTGGATTCCATTAATGATTCTGTAGTACTTAAATCAAAATGTAGGCGTAGAACTTTCTCAGATGACAAGGGTAGTTTACTAGAGGTTGGAGTAGGTATAACGTATTTATCACATATAGAATTGTCAAATTTAGATTTTAGAAATGTTTTTAATCTTGCTTGAATAAATGGGATGTCATTGAATTTTAATTCTTGAATTTTACTGTTAAATAAAATGATAAATGTAAATGCTTCCACTTCTGCTTGAGAACCATGCAGATTTGTCTGTAATTGAGAGTCTGTTCTTAAACGATCATGTTTTAGTGATCTAGGTTCAAGCGTACCAACTAATTGTTGATCTTCTACCACTGTTTCATTTTGTGTTTGTAGTGATTTAATGCAACCGACGGCTGTATTCCAAGCTTCAACCCAAGTTTCACTAGCTCCAGAACTATATTCTAGGGAAGAAAAATAATTGATTGTCGACAGTATGTTAGGTGGTATGTCGATAGCGGCAGATTTTGAAAGTATTGGACTATAATTAAACGTTATTTGAAAAAAATTTACAGAATTATTACTGGACTTGATTGAGGGGAGAGTGACTTCAATGGAGTCGGTTACTCCTTCAATTCTAAAATGAAAAGTGAGTATCCCTGCTTCATCATTATTTTCAACTTCTGCTTTAAACCTATTTTTAACGTGATGAAGCGGCATGGATGCTAACTCTTTAAAGGCTTCAACTTGTTTCATTAGTGCATCAGGTCTATTTTGTTGTAAATACTGAATATTTGTTAAGAAATACAACTGTCTTTTGACTTTGTCTAAATCATCAGGGAAAAACCAATTGCTGATTTTGTTAAAAACTACCTCAGTAAGCTTTGTTGATTCAGATTTGCTATTAATTCGAGTATCTACTTTTGCGGCATAGGCATAATTACATAAAGGCGGTGTTGTTTCTGAAACTGCTGATGCCATAAATCAATTTACCTCAATGTTTTATTGTAATTGGAATAAGTTATAAATAACAATACTTAATTATTACGTTAATTATACTGTTTACTGTAAAGTTGTTGATTAAGTGTTGATGCATTAAGGATTAAATATTCTTGATGAACCTAGGGGCTGTTTATCTTTCAGGATGAAATTTTGTGCTATTTTAGCGTTTATCTGTTCAAGGCGTAAGCCGTGAAGCTTAGTCATCTAAGTAAACGGGTCACAACACAGAACAGTGAACGCTCAAAAGCATCTAAGACAGCGTAAATTGGTCATTTCTACTGCGTTATCGCTTGCTTATTTGGAATACCAAACCGCACAAGCTCTGTCTTGTATAAAACGACCAATTTATCGCTGCAAAAATAATCACGAAAGATAAACAGCCCCTAGCAAATCTAAAAAACTCAGTATGCCTTAAGGTGTCGATATATACAGTATTTCAGTCTCACTCACTGTTTAAGTGTGTTAGGTTTTTTAACTCGAGATAACAATGCGTTGGCTTGTGGGTAAAGGTGGGGCGGAAATTAAATTATTTTTGTTGGTTCTGACTCAGCGTAAGCAAACCTCAACAGCACGACGAGTTATGCTAATTTCAGCGTTGAAATTGCTTAAAATAGCATGCCATTCATCACAACTACGCCTTGATCTTCAAATAAATAACAGAACTGAAGATAAGGCTTTAAATTTAATTAATGGTGAGAGAAATGATTTATATCATTCCAAAGGGAACCATTGAATTACAGGAGAAAGTTAACACCCAGCAACCCATGTTTGCTCAACATCGAAGTTAGGTGAAAGAGCAACTAGGTTCGCGATATATCCCTTTTTTATAAACCCAAGTTTGTTCTCCATTCCAATTGCTCTGGCTGGGTAAACTGTTGCCATTCGTACAGCTTCTGTCCAATGTAATCCTGTAAATAGGCTGGTGTTTTTAATCGCAGAAATCATGTTTAGATCAGAGCCAGCCAAAGAACCTGCTGCGTTGATGCATTTACCGTCTTTCACAAAAATTTCTTCGCCATTTAACGTAAATGAAGCGTTTGTGGATCCTACTGTTGGCATGGCATCGGTTACTAAAATAGCTTTACCGCGTTTTTTAGCTTTAATGGCGACATTGAGTGATGCTGGATGAACGTGGTGTCCATCAGCGATGATCCCAAACCAGCTGTTCTCATCCTCTAAGGCTGCACCAACCATTCCCGGATCTCGACTTTGAAAAGGCGTCATGGCGTTAAATAGGTGGGTAAAGCCCGTAACGCCAGCTTGAAGTGCAACCTTAGTTTGTTCGTAGTTGGCGGCACTGTGACCGGCACAGATGATCACTCCTTGTTCTTTTAACATTGAAATTTGCGAAGGTAAAAAGGTTTCTGGCGCAATGGTAGCTATTGTAATACCTTTAGATGCTTGCGTCAGCATGGCTATGCCTTCAGCATCGACGGTTTTGATCTTTTTACTATCGTGCGCTCCTTTCTTTTGTACGTTTAAGAAAGGACCTTCTAGGTGAATGCCTAATACGGAAGATAAATTGTTCGCTATCGCCGTTTTTACTGCGTCAATGGCTTTTGACATTACTGGGTAATCGTCTGTGATTAAAGTCGGCAGCAAGGCTGTAGTGCCATACTTTCTGTGTGCTTGAGTCATGCATTGAATACACTCAATTGTTGGATTTTCATTAAAAAGCATGCCACCGCCACCGTTGACCTGCAAATCGATGAATCCAGAGGTTAAATAGCTACCAGATAAGTCGATGACTTCATCAACATTAGGAAGCGGTAGATCAGAAGCCTGCACAGCTGTTATCAGGTTGTTTTCAATTAACACTGAATGATGAGACAAAATCTGTTCACCATCGAAAACCGTGGCGTTTATTAGAGCTTTTTTCATTATTTGCCTCTTTATTGGGAGCGAGTTAGCGGTATCTGGGTAAGCATGGCTGCTCCTCTTGAACCTGCAGACTTTTCAAATAGTGCAGAAACAACGATAGGGGGATTAACATTGGTAAACAAAAATGGCTGCATTGCTTGAGGTAAACTCTTGACTATTTCCGTCACTTGCGACATGCCGCCACCCAGAACGATAATATCAGGATCATGATGCATAACAATGGAGGAAAAAGTGTACCCTAAGAGCTCTAAGTAACACTGAAAAACTTGAATAGCAATAGGGTCGCCTTGACGGTATTGTGCTATTACATTATAGGTGTCAATGGACGAGTTATCGGGACTCATGTGCTGATAAAGGCGTTCTAATCCCGGCCCAGCGACATATTGCTCCATACAGTCATTTAAGCCGCACCCGCAGGATTGATGGGGGAGCGAGTACTTTCTTTGCAAAAAAGCCGGCAGTGGTATGTGACCATATTCACCAGAAATACGATTTTTTCCCATGGCAATATTGCCATCAACAAACAAGGCTCCCGCTGCACCAGTACCCAAAATGGCGGAAAAAACTCGTTGGAAACCTCTCCCTGCACCATCAATTGTTTCTGCCAAGGCAAAACAAACACAGTCATTCTCTGAAGTAACGTTTCTGTCTAATAATTTTTTTAGATCTGCTGTTAACGTTTTGCCCGTAATGCAGGGAATATTCGCTGATAAGTGGCGACCATTAACGTCAATGATGCCGGGGAAACCTATGCCAACATGTGATTTGTAAGAGAACGTCTTATCAATTTCATCAACGAGTGTTTTTATCAGTGACAAAAATTCAGAATAGTCAGAAGTTGGCGTTGAAACACGTCTTTGAATATATTGGTTATAGCTAGAATCAAATGCTGCAATTTCAATTTTTGTGCCGCCGATATCAATACCGCAGATCATAATCAGTCCTTATTTAACTCTATGATAAGGATGTATATTCACACCTTGTACGACTCGATTTACTTGCCCTGTTTCGCATGGAGTATCAGGAGATGATCCCAGTTTTATTGACTTTTCCATGGCTAAAAATTGTGCATAGACTAAATAAACCAAAGCAAGCCAAGTACCTTCTAGATGTTGGCCATCAAGATCGTTGTGATCAAAAAAGACAATATTTTGCGCTACACCGTCATGCTTGAGTTCTTGGTATAAATCAAGATCGTATTGACGAGTATAGGCATTGTTTTCGCAAAAAATAATCACTTGAGTTTGGTCGTCAATGGCAAACTTTGGACCATGACGTAAACCTAAGCTTGATTGAAAGTAACTGTCGATTTTCCCTGCCGTCAGCTCTAAATACTTTAAAGAGGCTTCTTGAGCTAAACCCAGTAAACAACCTGATCCAATAAAGATGATGCGTTGATTATCATTACTTATTGTTGATGTTAATTTGCTATTAAGGTGTTTGAATGCAAAATCACTGGCTTTTAAGAGTTGGTTTAGCTTGGCTCTATTATGATCAAAAATACTTAATGCAGCCATAACCATAGTGCTGGCGCTGCTGGTCATTGCAAAGCTGACATCGTGGGTTTGCTCTGGTAGCACAACGCTGTATGCGTTGGTTGTGTCAATAGCATATTGTGCAAGCTCACCGTCTTGATTACAGGTTATAACAAGGTGGTATACGTCATTAACACACTGATTAATCATATTAATGGCTGCAACACTTTCAGGACTGTTGCCTGAACGACCAAATGAAACCAACAAAACCGGTGTAGTTGGTGGTAAGTATTGTTGAGGTGCAGCAACAAGGTCAGTCGTGCTGATAGACTCAAATAAGTGACCATTTTCTTGAGTAAGATATGGTGCGAGCATGTCGCCAATGTAAGCAGAGGTACCAGCTCCAGTAAAAATGATCCTAATACCATCTTTCTCTAGAGTAGGAGCCAGCCATTGTTGAATTTGTTTCTGCTCAGAGCTGATTTTTTCGAAAATTTCAAGCCAGCAGTTAGGTTGTTGATTAATCTCTTTTGCAGTCCAATAAGCCCCTTTTTGTTTGAGAAATTCTGCTTGATGATTTAAATAGGTTTCCATAATTTATTCCCCATTTAGCAAGTGTAATGCACAGGCTTTCGAATAACTGGCTAATACTTGTTGAATATTGTACTCAACCCAATCTATTGGTTCTAATGATAATGTTCCAGATTTAATCGCCAAATATTGCTTAGGCAAATATTGGCTAATGAGCGGGTTAGGTATATTCGTTTTTTGTAAGTTAGAAAATAGAGTTGCTACTGCGTTTTTTACTTGTGGGTGATTCCAATAATAGCGTATTCGGTCGCTATAGCTGAACAATAGCGTTAATGATCCCGCTTGTTCACCATAAAATTTCTGCCAATGTGCAGGATTTTCCTGCATGACAGATCCGCAAACATTCATAAGATTTGATTGCAGTTTTGATGGAATTATTTGGCGTTCAATTTCAACCAGTGCAAATAAAGCTTCACGATAAGCAAATGTGAGCTGAGGCCCGACCTTTAAAATGGCAAAGTGATCTTTCACTAGCAAATTATAAGCAGCTTGGCTTTGATAATCGGTGGAATGTGCTTCAAACACCATATTATTGTAATTTTTAATTGTTGTAGCCAAAGTACGAGCTTCTTTAGGTTGATACTCAACAACATTGAAATTATCAAACTCAACGCCGGGTTGTACTACAAGTGCAATCACCCGTTGCCAAGCCGAATTCAGTTGGTGTTCAAAAAAGATCTTTTTGTGTATGTCGATAGTTTCAATGGCATCTTTTGTCGGGGTCACTGTAAGAGTATCTATTTGTTCAGAGGCTCCCCCCGGTGGTGGTACTTCAGTACCAATAACATAAACAATTTCAGAGTGCCCAAACGTATCCATTGCCGTTTGTTCTGCAACCTGACACAATTTAGCAGCACGAGAAGCCACGTCTTCATCAGTCAAGGGTGTTAAGTCATCAGCGCACTGCATGCTTGTATCCAAGTGGATTTTAGTAAAGCCTGCGGCAACAAACGCTGCAATCAACTCTTGTGATTTCTGCATGGCCACAGTAGCCACTTCCGACGTCCAACAAGTTGGACCAAGGTGATCGCCACCAAAAATAATCCGCTCTTTGGCAAAGCCTACTTTTTCTGCAATATTAGAAACAAACTGAATAAAATCTTTTGGGGTCATATCGGTATACCCCCCAAATTGATTCACTTGGTTAGCTGTAGCTTCAATGAGTAAAGGTGTGTTTTCTTTATGTGCATGTTTCAGTGAAGCTTCAATTACTGCAGGGTGAGCGCTACAAACTGAATAAATGCCAACGGCTTTACCTGTACAATGTTGTTGAATAATGTCTTTTATCAAAAGTTCCGCCTGTAAGTTCTGTTTTATTTTCAAACTGAAAAATCACGCTAAATTTTTGTATCTTCATTAACGAGTATAAATTGCGATTATTTCTTTAAACCTGAATAAATAGGTTGAACGTGTAATTTAATTTAATTTAATCTATTGAAGTTAAATACAAAATTAAACAACCCTGATTCACCGATCTGGTGAGTGCTGAACATTCATATACTTGCCAAAATCACCGCTAGTTGCGTTATAAATTTTGCAAGTAGAAACAAAGTAACGGCAGTTTTGTATGTCGGTAACCACTACTTGCTGCTATTCATGCCTTGCTTTCAGTAATTTTTTCTGCGTATATGAACATTCCCTATCGATTTAGCTAGGTTAAATTGAAAGTGTGCACTCAACCTAAAAACATCAGTTGAACGCTGAGTATACGAGTAACTGTTTGAGCAATACGATGAATGTTTTCAATCCAATAAGTGAAATGCTCTACGCTCACAAGCTTGCTAAAATGACTGCTATCTGCGTTGTAACTTTTGCAAGTAGAATAACTACTTGCTGCAAGCTACGCCTTACTATCAGCCATTTTTTCTACGCTTGAGAACGCAGTCAACTGATGTTTCTAGGTTCAATAGAACTGATGAAATAATACGTGCGAATTTAAGCCTATATTATTGATAATGAGACATCATTTAGGCGACACTACGGTTTGTTTTTGTGTGCCTAAACTTTCGATACCAAGCTCAATGACATCTCCTTGCTCTAGATAGATAGGCGGCTGTTGACCTAAACCAACACCGGGAGGTGTTCCCGTTGAAATGACATCACCGGGCTCTAAAGTTGTAAATTGACTGAGGTAACTTACAATGGTTGCGGGCTGAAAAATCATAGTATTGGTGCTGCCGTTCTGATAGCGTTTTCCATTAACTTCAAGCCACATTTTTAATTTAGTTGGATCTGATACTTCGTCTTTTGTGACTAAGTAAGGCCCAAGCGGACCAAAACTGTCACAGCCTTTACCTTTATCCCACTGAGAGCCTCTTTCAAGTTGAAAGTTACGCTCGGAGACATCGTTGCAAACACAGTAGCCAGCAATATAACTTTCAGCTTCATCAGTACTAACATAGGAGGCTTTTCTACCTATGACGATTGCTAACTCGACTTCCCAATCCAGTTTATGGCTATTTCGAGGCATAATAATGTTGTCATTGGGGCCTGAAATTGACGACGTAAATTTGGAAAAAACTTCAGGCTCTTGCGGTATTGGCATGCCTGACTCAGCAGCATGATCAGCATAATTCAATCCAATGCAGATAAATTTACCAACATCAGCAATACAGGCGCCAATTCTGTCAGGGGATTGGATTAAAGCTAGCGTTGTAAGATCTAAGCTTCGCAACTTAAGCATGGTTTTTTTGTCCGCTAATACGGTACCATTAACATCGCTAATGATGGCAGATAAACAACGTAAATCACCGTTGTCATCTATGATAGCGGGTTTTTCTTGCCCTTTTATTCCGTAACGTAATAGTTTCATTTGTTCCCTATTTGCTATCTTTGTGGTTAACTGTTTAGCGTGGTAAAGCCACCATCTATTGGAAAGTTACTTCCTGTAATAAAAGCGGCTTCATCCGAGCATAAATAAGCAATTAAAGAGGACACTTCTTCAACTTTCGCCATTCTTCCGATAGGCTGACTTTTAGATAATGTCTCGAACATTTGTTGTTGATTATCGGGATAGTTTTTCTCTAAAAAGTTGTCAACAAATGGAGTGTGAACACGACCGGGAGAAATACAATTACAGCGAATTCCTTGGTTAATATAATCCTTAGCAATTGAATAGGTCATGGTCAACACTGCGCCCTTAGTCATTGAATATGCGAATCTGTCTGCAACAGCAACGCATGATGCAACTGAAGCAAGATTTAAAATGACACCTTTGCTGCGCTGAACCATTGAAGGTATCACTGAGGATATGGTGTTATAGATCCCTTTAATGTTGACTTGATACAAGCGGTCAAGATCTTCCTCTGAGGTTTGTTCAATGGTACCGACATGGGCTATACCGGCATTGTTGATTAGAACGTCTATATAAAATTGTTTTTTAATGTTTTCAAAAACTTCTCTAACGGTTTTTGTTAAAGAAAGGTCGCAGGGAAAGCTATGGGCTTCACCACCTTGTTGCTTGATCTGCTGGCAAAGAGTCGCAAGTTGTGGCTCATTTAAATCAACGGCAATCACCTGAGCACCCTCTGAGGCTAAACGTAAACAGGTATCACGACCGATACCGCTGGCTGCTCCTGTCACTAATACTGTTTTATTCACAAATCGTTTCATGTTAATTCCGATGTTTGAGAAAGGCTTGAATGGGGTTAATGAGCAAAACTCAAACAAGCAGGCCCTATAGGTTCAAACTTTTTATAGGTAAGGATGAATTCTTGGTGACCAAGCTCTTCAGATTTAGAACGTTCGCCTTGGGCTACGGCAATCACTAGATCAAAGGTTTCATCTCCCACTTGTTTTGGGGTGGCATCACCGCGTAAAATTTTCCCTGCATTAATGTCCATATCGTCTGCAAGCTTTTCAAATGTATCCGGATTAGCACAAATTTTGATAACGGGAGAAACGGCACTCCCTACCACTGAACCACGACCTGTGGTAAACAGAGTAAGGTGACAACCGCATGCGATCATTTCAACAATTTCAGCGTTGTCAGAAATGTTTGGAAAACCAAACATGGGCTCACCATCTGGCACCACATCTAACAAATAAAGCCCACCTTTAGGTGGGATATCACCGGGTTTTATTAAGCCGTTAATGGCAGAATCACCTGATTTGCAGTATGCACCCATCGATTTTTCTTCTTGGGTGGTTAAGCCACCTTCAGCATTGCCGGGAGCAAAACTGCCATAGCCCATTTTTTCATAATAATTGGCGGCTTTTTGTAGGCAGAGATCTATTTCATGGGCAAGTTCGGCAGTCGCAGCCCGTTCAATCATGACTTGCTCACAACCAATAAGTTCGCCAGTTTCTTCGAAAATACAACAGGCGTTATGTTGGATAAGCTTGTCAAAACAGTGACCGACGGCAGGGTTCGCTGTAATACCACTGGTGCCGTCAGAGCCGCCACAAATAGTACCAATGACAAGCTCATTAATTTTCATATCGCATCTAGGTGTTTGAGCTATCTGGCTTTTCAGCTTGTTCACCATAGACAGTCCTTTTTCAATGGTTGAAGTTGTGCCACCTTCCTGTTGAATCACTAAGGTTTCAATTGGGCGACCACTGTTTTTTATGGTTTTCTGTAAATGTTCACGATTAAAGCCTTCGCAGCCAAGTGATATCATCAATGCTGCACCTACATTGGGGTGAGTACACACACCTTGCATAATTTTGAGCGCATAATCATTCGGGTAACAGCCAGGAAAACCAATTAAATGCACATCAGTATCATTAGATAAATCGACGATTCTACGAGCAACATGATGTGCACATTCAACTAAATAACCAACAACGACAACATTTCTGATGCCTTTCCTCCCATCACTGCGCTGCCATGCTTTTATGTTAATGTCATTCATTAGCCGCACCCTTACTGTTATTTGATTCAGAAGTTAGCCCAGCACGAGTATGGCTTGGTATGTAATCGCTTTTCATATTATGCAGATGAACATGTTCTCCACGATTGATGTGCTCAAGTGCTGAACCAATTGCCACTCCATACTTATAAATTTTCTGATTTTTTTTAATATCAACTCTGGCGACTTTATGCCCAATTTCAATGTGTTGAGTTAAGGACACTTTTTCAGAATCAATTTGTACTTGTTGTTGGGGTCTGATATTTCGACAACAAATCAATATATTGTCGTTTTTATGGAGTAGCAGCAGTTGGTTTTTGGATTTATTCTCTGGCATGCTCTTTATCTCAAATTCGGTAAAAATGAGCAGCGCACTGCTGCATGATTTGGTTTCTGTCTTCAGGAGTCAATTTTTGTAAGCAGGCCAAAGTCATGGCTAACCACTCGTGATAATCAGAAACTAAGTTGAGTACTGGCCAATCACTTCCCCACATCAACCGACTAGCACTAAATTGTTTGAGTAAAAAATCGAAAACGGGTTGTAACTCTGCTGCCCGGATGCCGATTTTTGCTTCAGTCAATAACCCCGATATTTTGCAATACACATTTGGTTGAGCAGCTAATGCCGACATATCTCGCTGCCAATCAGTAAGGTTGGCTGATTTCAAATTAGGTTTAGCGGCGTGATCGATAACAATATTTAATTTTGGGTGGCGTATTGCTAACTGCTGTAATGCTTTTAAATGCTTAGGTAAAACGAGAGCATCAAACGTTAAGTTATGCTCACTAAGAAACTCAAACACAGGCGTTAATGTGCTATTCAACATCCAGTCTTGATCCTTAATATCTTGGATCATTGGGCGAATGCCTTTGAAGTATTGATTGTTTATTAACAGATTTAATTGGGCAATTGCTGAATCTGACTCCATATCAATCCAGCCTACAACGCCAGCAACAGCATCGTTTTCTTCAGCTAATTTGAGCAAAAAGATGGTCTCAGCATAGGTTGGTGCCGCCTGAACTAAAATGGTTTTCGCAACAGGACTTACTTTGATCAGCGACTCAAGCTCTTTAGGAAGGAAGTCTCTATATAGTTCTGGTAACTCTGGTGTGAGCCAAGCGTAGTCACCTCGAGAGAGTTGCCAAAAGTGCTGGTGGCTATCAACGTAAGTTGTGATCATGTTATAGATCTCCGAACAAAGGTGATGTTTCAGTTACTAGGCCTTGCTCACGGATTGTTTGCCAGAATTGAGATGGAATGTTGTAGTTAAATAGATCAATACTTTGCTGAATACGTTTTAGCTCTCCAAGTCCTGGAATAACGCTGACTACAGCAGGGTGTGCTATGGGAAATTGTAACGCAGCAGCGGCAAGAGGGACTTGATATTCATCGCATATGGCTTCGAGCTGTTTAACTTTATCAATGACGGCTTTACTAGCTGGTGCATAGTCATAATAAAGAGGGGAGTTTGTACGGGTACCTGTAGCCAAAATTCCTGAATTATAAGGACCGCCGAGAATGATTGAGCAGTTACGCTCGAGACATTTAGGTAAAAAGTGTTGATTGGCCTCTTGCTCTAATAGGGTGTAACGCCCAGCGAGTAAAAAACAATCCCAATCGCCAAAATCAAGGGCTTCTTCACAAACTTGATATTCATTCACACCCAAACCGAAGGCTTTAATAACACCTTGTTTCCGTAGACTATCTAATGCTTTATACCCACCCGTCATGGCTTGAAAAAATAATCCTTCATTTTTGTCACCATGAGTTAAGCGCCCAATATCATGCATATAGAGAATATCGATTTTATCGAGCCCAAGACGCTGCAAACTGTCTTCAAATGATCGCATCACACCGTCGTAACTGTAGTCATACTCAATATCAAATGGCATTGGTGAAAAAAAGCCATGACGATGAGTACGAGAACCAGCCGGTTTCAATAAACGTCCCACTTTAGTAGAAAGCACATATTCTTCAGCTGAGTGTTGCCGCAAAAAGTCGCCTATTCTTCGCTCACTGAGCCCTTGCCCATAGTGAGGTGCAGTATCAAAATGTCTAAAGTTACTGTTCCAAGCCGTTTCTAATAATGCTCTCGCATCTTGATCTGCAATGGGACGATACAAATTTCCTAATGGTGCCCCTCCAAACCCTAGTGTTGGCAATTTAAGTTGTTTTTTTGCAACTACGGGGTTTTCACACATGATATTCATACACTTCCTCCTTGGAATTGGGCAAGTAGATAAAAACAGGCCCATTGAATACCACCGCAATGAATTTGCTCGAACATTGGGTTACGAGACCAATATCTCAGTGTTGTATTTGTGTTTACCATCGACATTATTTAAGTGGTTTTTAATCATCAGAACTAAAAATGATTTAACCAAGCTCCTATTTTAATTCTTATTAGTTCGCTGAGACCAAACGTGAAGCTAAGTCATCGCTCGTGGCACATCGTAGCTGTGTCATGACTTGTTGCAATTGTTGCTCAAGCGAGTTAATCAAGTGATACGCCCCTTTTTCTCCAAGCGCACCTAGACCATATAAAAAAGGTCGACCAAGAAAGGTAAGATCAGCACCGGAAGCCAGCGCTGTAGCAATATCAGGTCCATTACGTAAGCCGCTGTCCATAAATATTTTTATGTTTGAAGCATGCTTCTTACTGATTTCAGGCAAGACGCTGATTGGAGCTACTCCGATATCTAATTGACGCCCACCATGATTCGATATTACTACACCATCCGCCCCTAGCTCGACAGCAGCAGCGACATCATCAACGTGTGTAAGACCTTTAAGTACTAGCGGTCCATTCCATTGTTCTCTTAGCGGCTTGAGCGCTTCAAAGTCGACCCGACCCATCACTGTTTTATTCATAAAACTGGCTAATTGATCAGCTGGAAGGTTTTTTGGCATATAAGGCTTTAAAGTCTGCATTTCGGGTTTTCCAGCAAGTATGGTTTGCCACAACCATGAAGGGCAAGAAAGCATTTGCCTAATATTGTTGATGGTCATTTTGGGCGGCATCGATAATCCATTTCGAATATCCCTATGGCGATACCCGAAAGTTGGAACATCAACAGTAACAACTAATACTGGATACCTAGCGGCTTGAATGCGTTTAAGCAAATCTTTACGGATAGTATCATCGGTAGGATTATAGAGTTGAAACCATGCTTGTCCTTCCGATATTTCAGCAATCGATTCAAGGCTTGCTGAAGATACTGTGCTGAGAATAAAAGGGATATTTAACTCTAAAGCCGCTTTAGCTAATATCTCAGGTGCTTTAGGCCACATTAGTCCTTGAAGCCCAATTGGAGCTACGCCAAAAGGTAGACGAAAAGATTGACCGAAAATTTTTGTTTCAAGCTGACTTTTTTCGAATGGATTTAGTAACTGACTATTGAATTTAACTCGTTTAATTTCATTAAGGTTATGTTGCAAACCTATTTCAGCATTACATCCGCCTTCGAGATAATCAAAAGCAAATTGAGGTATTCGGCATTTGGCTTTACGCTTTAAATCTGAAACATCAGGATATTTAGAGTTAAAATAATTTTTCATCTGACACAATCCAATTATTGTTATTTGGTGCAAGAATCACTCACATAATTGAGTAAAAAGTATCACCTTTATTATTTTGATCAGTAAGAATCATTTACATTGATATGAATAAAATATCATTTTACATTTAAAATGCAAGTCAATGTTGTTACTTATTTAAAATATCTGATATAAAATGATCACACCAATGAGATTAATAAAAATTACTCCATGACAATAGATGAAAAAAAACGTCAGTATTCTGCTCCAGCACTTAGTAAAGGTTTAGATATTCTAGAGCTGATGGCAAAGCAATCAGAAGGCTTGAGTTTAAAACAAATTAGTGACTTACTCGGCAGGCAAAAAACCGAATTATTCAGAATGTTAGTTGTGCTAGAGGAGCGAGGCTATATTCAACTCGTACCGGATTCTGATAAGTATGTGATTACGTTAAAATTGCTCGGTATGGCGCATCAACAACCAGGGATAAAGCGCTTGTCAGCAATGGCAGATCCTTTCATGCGTGAGTTGGTAACTAAAATAGAACAATCATGCCACTTGGTGATAGAACGTGCATCAGAAGGTATTGTTATTGCTCAAAAAGATAGCCCAACCGATCAGCGTTTTGGAGTACGTGTTGGAGCGAAGGTACCTCTACAAAATTCATGTTCAGGACATATTATTTTAGCCTTTGCTGACGATAAAAATCGAAAGGTAATGATGGATGGTATTCCTGCAGCGAAACATTTACCGACATCAAAATTAAAAACGATAATCGAGCGAGTAAAACAACAAGGGTATGAATGCATCGAGAGTCTGCAGGTTCAAGGTGTTAAAGATATTGGTTACCCTATATATAACTATACTGGAAAAGTAGTAGCCGCACTTATTGTGCCGTATTTAGGCCACATAGATCATTCTCAGTCAGCTGATATTGATTCAGTTAAAGAATACCTTTATGACATTTCTTCGAAGCTTTCAGAATCATTGGGCTACCTTCCTCCGACCCTAAGTGATGATGTTAAAAAAGAGTTAAGAGAATCCCAAAAGGTATTTTAAATAAGAAACATTGTTTTACTTGTTGAATATTTGTAAAAACTCTGCATAATCGAATATTGAAACGTTATCCAAAGCAGTTTACCAATCATAAAAATAAGAGACATACTATGAAAACTATGTTTAAAAGGTCTGCAATAAGTGTTTCAATATCAATGTGTTTGCTTGGCGGTGGAACATTTGCAAGTTCTGCTTTAGCCCAAGAAGACAATAAGGATGTTGAAAGAATAGAAGTAACAGGGATTAAAGGCAGCTTGCAACGTGGGCTGATGCTAAAGCAAAACTCAGCCAATTTTGTTGACGCAATATCAGCAGAAGATGTAGGAAAGTTACCTGATCATAATATTGCTGAAGCGTTACAACGTGTTACAGGTGTTTCGATTCAACGTAGTCGTGGTGAAGGTGATTTTGTCTCCATTCGTGGTCTTGGTCCTGATTTTGTACGTGGTACCGTCAATGGACGTTCTATGGTCAGCGCTACTGAATCGTTCGACTCAACCTTAAGTGGCGGTAGTAGAAGTAGTACTGGTCGTGCGACTAACTTCGATGTTTTACCTGCAGAAGTTATTAGCACACTTGAAGTGATCAAATCGCCTTCAGCTGAGCATGTTGAAGGTGGCATTGGTGGTATCGTCAACATTAAAACCGCTCGTCCTCTTTCAGTGGATAATAAATTCGTGGTAAGCGCAAAGGGCACTTATCGTGAGTTTGAAGGCGATACTGATCCTAATTTATCTGCACTGTACAGTTGGGTTAATGATGAAAGTGATTTCGGAATTTTAACTTCTGTATCTTATTCTCAACGAAACATTAGAGAAGATTTTTCAAGAAGCTTTGGTTGGTTGCCATGGGGAACCTATGATACTAATGCTGACGGAGCCGCCGATCGTGATGCCTTGATACCATTATCAAATAACCTTGATAGTTACCAAGAAACTCGTGACCGCATCACAGTGAATAGTACCATGCAATGGACTATTGACGATAGTTCAGAAGTTATCTTTGATATTCTATACAGTGATCGCAGTATTGAGCATGATGAGCAATCAGCAATTCTAGTGGCTTTACCCGTTGGCTACAGTGCTAACCCTGATGGTAGTTTTGTTGTCGATAGCAGCCAATTTAATGGGACTGCATTACCAAATATTTTAAGTAGCTTACCACCTGAGCTTGTTAGTGATCAGCAAAAAAGTGATGACTCTATGCTTAACCTTGGGCTGCAATATATTAAGCAGCTTGGTGAGTGGCAGTTAACCACAGATTTCAGTTATGCCGATGCGAGTGGCAGCTTAGATTTCGATAGAGCCGTTATTGTTGGTAATGGCGACGCAGATGGTGGTAACTATTTCTATGACTTTAATGTTAATCAAGATGGTTTCGCCGTTGATTACACAGGTAAAGCAAGTTTATCCAACCCAGGAAATTATTTTTTACGAAATGGTCGCGTAACCCGTACTGAAAATGATGACTCTGAGTTTGCGGTTCAATTTGATGCTGAGCGTGATATTGATAGTGACTTTATCTCAGCTATTAAAACCGGTTTTCGTTATCGCAACCGCGATAAAGAAATTAAACGCTCCGATTTTGATGGCGGTTTAGGTGATTTTGCATTTACGGATATCACAGGTGACAGTCATTTTAATGGTATAAGCAATTTCATGGATGGCTCACTGAATAATAATTTCGATTACAGTGACATGATTTTTGCTAACCCACAAGTTGCTCTGGCCTATGCTGCTCAGCAAGGCATTGATATCGTTCCGAAACAGGATGCTCTTGGAACCTATGATATTCAAGAACAAACCTATGCGGCTTATTTTCAAGTTGATCTTGATGGTTCAATAGGTGATGTTGGTTTCATCGGTGACTTTGGTTTTAGACTTGTATACACCCAACAAGATGTCAATGGCTTATCTCGTCCGTTTACGATTGATGGCACTACAACGCCTGGTAGCTTAGTGTTTACTAGCCCTGATAGTCAAAATGTTTCCTTTGACGATTCATATTTAAATGTTTTGCCTTCACTAAACTTGCGCTTTGAAGTTCAAGAAGATTTGTATTTGCGTGTTGCAGCATCAAAGTCTTTAACGCGACCTACGTTTAGTGATCTTGCCCCTTCTATTGCGATAAATCCAAGTGCAACAGTTGATTTAAATGGTGATGGGATTGCTGCTACGGCCAATATGGGTAATCCTAACCTTGCTCCATATGAATCAACCAACTTTGATATTGGTTTTGAATGGTATTTTGGCGATGCCAGCGCATTATATGCAGGTATTTTCTATAAAGAAATTGAAGACTTTATTGCAACAGTTACTAATTTAGATACTGAAGTTGAAGGTACAGTGTTTGACTCTGTAAGTCAGCCCGATAACCAAGGAACGGCACAATTAACTGGTCTGGAAGTTGGCTTGCAAGATTCTTATGAATCAGGGTTCGGTTATCTTGTTAATATATCTTTGACCGAAAATGATGCAGAGTTTGAAGAAGGTGGCGACATTCCATTCCCTGGGGTATCTGATTACAGCTATAACGCGACAGTATACTATGATAATGATGGTTTCGAAGCACGTTTAGCATACAGTTATCGTGATGATTACTTACTACTTGCTAGCGATGTTTTTGCTAACCAAGTATTCACAGAAGGTTATGGTCAGCTTGATGCTTCAATCAGTTATGAAGTTTCAGATGGTATTGATGTTTATCTAGAAGCGGTTAACCTAACCGATAATAATGCTAAGTTATTCACATCTAATGAAGATACTAACCTATCTCAACAATTCCTATCAGAATCACATGTGGGAAGACGTTTGGGCTTAGGTATCCGAGCTTCTTTCTAAGTGAGTCTGATAAAAGTCTCTTTCGTTGAAAGAGACTTTTTATTTTCTATTCTTTACGTTATAAAAATAATACAACAATAATAATAACTTTTAGAGGTGAACTATGAGAGTAGGTCTTTGTGGACTCGGGGATAGACTTAGCTATGTAGCAAAAGTCATGTCTGATTTAATTCCAGGTTTCGAAATCATTTCTTATGCTGATCCAACCCCTTCTAAGCTTGATTACATGCTAGAACGTAAGATAGAAATGCGTGGCTACCATTGCCTTGAAAGCATGTTAGAAACCGAAACTCTTGACTTTCTAATGATAGGATCTCCCAACCATCTACATCTTGAGCAAATAAAATTAGGACTTAAAAACGGATTAAAAATATTTACAGAAAAGCCTGTAGTAATTACAGAGTCTGAAACCTTCGAATTATTAGATTTAATCAAACAGTATGATGCTGCCGATGACATCCTTGTTGGTATGGTACTGAGATACTCTCCGCTCTATAAAGACTTAATAGCTTCAAAACAAAACGGTGATCTAGGTGAACTTGTTAGTATTGAAGCTTCTGAGCATATAGCCCCAGAACATGGTGCTTTTTTTATGCGTGATTGGCGCAGAAACCCTGCAATGTCTGGTGGGTTTATGCTGGAAAAATGCTGCCATGATATTGATTTATATCAAGGAGTCGTTGGTTGTCGCCCTAAAAGAATCGCCAGTTTTGGCGGACGAAAAACCTTTACAGCGGATAATTCAGCCCAAGAGCATCTTTCTATCTATCATGAAAGAAAGTCTCGATGGGGAGGGACAAATACCGTATTTAATGATGGACAACTTATTGATAATCAAGTTGCAATTATCGAATATCAAGATGGCACAAATCTTTGCTTTCACACTAATTTAAATGTGCCTGACGAATACCGACATTTTTGTGTTGTAGGAACAAATGGTATGGCTGAAGGTGATTTTGTTCGTGCTCACTTTAAAGTACACGATGCTAAAACATCAGCTCTTATCAAAGATATTACCTATCAGCATGATGATACTATTTCTATGCATTATGGCGCAGAAGAGCAAATGGCCGCAGATTGGATAGATCATTTTGAAAATGGAACACCACTCCCTGTTTCTATTATCAATGCACTCGAAGCAGGCTTGACCGCCATAAAAATCGACGAAGCAAGAACCCAAAACTCTATCATTGATCTCACTGAGCTATGGGAGCGCTTTGATTCTTACGGATTATCGGTTTAACCTAGAAAAATCAGTTGGTGGCGTTCTTAAACGCAGAGAAAATTTTCGATGACAAGGCGTGACTTGAAGTAAGTAGTGGTTACCGACATACAAAACTGTTGTTACTTCGTTTCTACTTATAAAAGTTACAACGCAGCAAGCGGTAATTTTAGCCAATTTACGAACGTCAAGCATTCACTCAATGGATGAATACACTTTATGGCTTTTATGGTTGAACTTGAGTTAGTTATCTTACTTCTATGCGTCCAACTGATTTTCTAGGTTTAATGCCACCATAGCATTTGGAAATGTCTATGAGCTTTTGTAAACGGTAAATAAATTTAAGCACGAATTAAGCTCTGAGTTTTCGTTAGGATCAAAAATAATAATTATAAAATAACAAGGAAAAAGTTATGAGCACGTTAGATTGGATAATCGTTGCCATTTATGTGTTTGCGGCCATCGCTATCGGCTTGTTGTTTACCAAAAAAGCCAGTGCGAGTACAACAGACTTCTTTGTTGCTGGTCGTTCCTTACCTTGGTACATCGCTGGCACATCAATGGTCGCTACCACGTTTTCTTCTGACACACCCTTGTTTGTCGCTGGAGCGGTAAGAGAGCAAGGAGTTTATGCCAACTGGATTTGGTGGATTGGTTTAATCGGGATCATGGTTTCGGTATTCTTCTTTGCTAACTTATGGCGTCGTTCTCAAGTGTTAACCGAAATTGAACTGATCCGGTTAAGGTACGATAGCAGTATTTTTGTCGACGGATTAAGAATATTCAAAGCACTCTTTGATGGTGTATTTATCAATAGCATTATCATTGCCTCCGTCACTCTCGCGATGTCAAAAATCATCGTTGCGATTCTAGGGCTGTCATCAGAACCACTGTTCGTACTTCCACTTTTTGGTGCTATTACGGCAACAACAGCCATTTTAATTCTATTGTCTGTCGCTGCGGTTGCTTACACGGCATTATCAGGCTTATACGGTGTCGTCTATACAGACTTAATTCAATTCGGTTTAGCCATAGTGGGCGCGATTGCATTAGCGGTCATCGTGTATGTTGATTTATTGCCTCAAGGTGGTATTGCGGTCGCATTACAACAAGCCCCGGGATTTAAAACGGACACGCTAAACTTTTTTCCTGAACTTAATTGGGATTTAAAAACCGCCACATTTGCTATCTTACTAGTCATAGGCTGGTGGAATGCAGCACCTGGATCTTCATTTTATCTACAACGCACATTGGCATGCCGTACAGAAAAAGATGCCATGCTGAGCCTTTATTGGTTTGCTTTTTGCCATATCGTGATTCGAAGTTGGCCTTGGATTGTGGTTGGCGTGGCTTCATTGATCTATTTTCCTGCATTGGCTGATGCCGAGCATGCTTATCCGCAGATGATTGACTCCTTTTTACCTGTAGGGCTTAAAGGGGTTATGGTTGCCTCGTTACTGGCCGCATTTATGAGTACTTTGGATACCCAGCTTAATTGGGGCTCATCGTATCTCGTAAATGATATTTACCAACCTTTTATTGCTAAAAATAAATCAAAGCATCACTACGTAAAAGTCGCACGTTATAGCATGTTAGTTTTGGCGGGTATCGCACTATTAGTTACCACCCAACTTACCAGTATTCTCTCTGCCTACGAGTACATTGCGGTTATTATTACACCGGTTTCTTTAGTGCTGATCATGCGTTGGTATTGGTGGCGAATTAATGTTTGGTCAGAAATATCTGCTTTGATCGGTGCAGCAGTAATTGGCAACGCCATGCTTTGGATTTTACCTGATGAAAAGGGTGAGCATTGGTTTGCTGTTCGAATGCTTATTACGACAGTCATCACTTTAGTCCTTTGTTTAACTGTCACTTTGTTTACATCAAGAAAAGGGCCAAGTGAGCAAACAAAACGGTTTTATCAGCAGCTTCGTATTCATGGTTCAGGATGGGAACGTGTTAGAGTTGAAACACAAGTTGAACCAGTATCGGCTGGAATAAAGGATAATACTATTGCTTGTATTAGCAGTATTGGATTTATTTATTGTTTACTTTTTTCAATCGGTTACTTTATATTTGATCAATTGCAGCTTGCTATCATCAATCTTGTTTTAGCTGGCTTTTTCGGGTTCATTATTAAACAAAAGTTACCCAGTATTATTCGCAAATTAAAAGAGTTTCCGATACAAAATAATATTGCACAATAGGGACTAAAATGCTGCTAAATATTAATCCAATTTTAACACCAGATATTTTGCATAGCCTTCGATCAATGGGGCACGGTGATACTTTAGCGATAGTAGATGCTAACTTTCCAGCAAACAGTAATCATGATGAAGTTATTACATTAGCAGGCTTAAGTGTAACTACCGTTTTGGAAGCCGTGTTGTCTGTCTTACCTTTAGATACTTTTGTAGCAGCACCATGCTGTACGATGAAGGTAGTTGATAAACCTGATGCAGTACCGGAAATTGTTAATGACTTTAAAACCATTGTTTCGCAGTCACCATCTAAAGGCTCCCCTTTTGAATCACTAGAACGGCATGCTTTTTACCAAGCCGCTAAAGATTGCTTTACCATTATTCAGACAGGTGAAACCCGTTTATATGGCAATATCATTGTTACCAAAGGGATTATTTTCTAGGGAAAATAACAACGCCAAGGAGTACAATATGTTTAATGGTTTAGGCAGTCTTTCTCATTTATCCAATGCAAGATCACGATCTATCACTCCTGAAAATTTTTCAGGAGAAGCAGGGAAGGGCGGCATGGCAACCACAGGGACGGGCGCTATTCCTTCTCGGGAGTTGGGTGTTGGCTGGAAAGTTTCTCCTTCGATAGATTTAAAAGCCGGTGAGACTTTCACACTTGCAGATATAAATAAACAGGGCATGATTCAACACATTTGGCTGACAAAACTGGCAGATGTGAAAGGCCGAGATTTAATATTGCGCATGTATTGGGACGATCAAGTTCACCCATCAGTTGAAGTACCATTAGGGGATTTTTTTTGTAATGGATGGGAACATTATGCTGAGGTAAATTCAATGCCTGTAGCCGTACTTCCCGGTAAGTCCTATAACTGTTTTTGGGAAATGCCTTTTCGTAGTCGAGCTAAAATAACATTAGAAAATCGTTCAACTTGCGACACACAAATTTATTATCAAGTTGATTATTCAGAAACTGAAATTGATAAACATTGTGCTTACTTTCATGCGTCATTTCAGCGACAAAATCCAACTGAGCCGAAAACTGACTTCACTATTGTAGATAATATAGAAGGGCAAGGACATTATATTGGAACATATATGGCTTGGGGTGTTAACTCGCCAGGTTGGTGGGGTGAAGGTGAAGTTAAATTTTATATCGACGATGACAAAACTTACCCTACCATTTGCGGTACGGGAACAGAAGACTACTTTTTAGGCTCTCATAATTATGATATAGGTGTCGCTGAGCCTGGAAAGGAAAGTGCTTACAGCCGTTATAATTCTCTTTTTGCAGGTGTCCCACAAGTTATCCGTCCAGACGGTGTTTACCAATCTCAAACACGATTTGGGATGTACCGTTGGCATATCCCAGATCCAATACGATTTAAGCATCATTTAAAGGTGACTTGCCAAGTATTAGGCTGGTTTGATTTTGCGAATTGGGATGGTGATATCAAAAACAGAAAATATCGACCTAGGCAGGATGATGTTTCCGCTGTTGCTTTTTGGTATCAAACTTTGCCTTCAGTTCCGTTTAAGTTACTTCAAACTCGGGATGAACTATCAACAAACTGACCAGAAACTTGCTTATTCAGAGCCGTTGTTTTAGCAATCTAAGCGGAATTGCAACGCAGTAAAGTGCTAAAACTTGACGTTAAAAATGTTAGCTAACACTTGGCAAGATACCTAGGCACGATATTGTAATTAATGGTATTACTTCGTTTCCAGCGTACTTTGAAGTGACCGCAAAGTTAGCTGAACTTTGTAGGTTTCAGGTAAAAGTTAAACTTTTTCCCCCATTTACAGACTAGATTTCAAAAACGTAAAACTAATAAAGGGCTGATTATGAAAATCAGCCCTTTATTATACTGTAAACCGTAATCGAAGATTAAGCTTCAGTATTTACACTGGCACCGCCTTGCGACACCATCACCATGGCAGGGCGTAATAAACGGTCATTCAATAAATAACCTTTTTGCATCACCATCATAACTGTATTAGCTGGAAAATCAGGACTTGGCTGCATACCGATGGCTTGATGTTGATCTGGGTTGAAAGCGTCACCTTGTGGACTCAATTCTTTCACTCCAAATTTTTCTACGGCACTTAATAAGCTCTTACGTGTTAATTCAACACCTTCATGTAGTGCTTTCATTGCACCTTCTTCCGTATCAATGTTCAAACCAGCAACGGCATGATCCATATTATCTAATACTGGAAGTAGTTCATTAATAAACTTTTCGAGTGCAAACTTACGTGCTTTTTCGACATCTTGTGCTGCACGACGGCGAATATTATCGACTTCAGCGGCAGCGCGAACAACCGAATCTTTTTGCTCATCAACTTTAGCTGAGGCTTCTGAAAGAGCCTGTTCAAGCTCTTCAACCCGAAAGCTAGCTTGTGTTAATTCGTCAATTAAGCTTGCTTCTTCAGTAACTGTTTCTGCTACAACGTCTTCCATCTGGTCTTCTTCTGTCTTGATTGATTCGTTACTCATTTCCACTCCAGCTAAAAATACTTTGTTTCTGCATGCTCTGGGCATATTATGGGGATAAATTCTAGCGTTTCAAGTGTAAAGCGACTATCAATATTATATGAAAACCAAATTTCAAACTGTCGGCCTTATCGGTAAGCCGCATCATCAAGATACAAATACTACTCTTAAAGCACTTAACTACTGGTTAAGAGAAGAAGGGTTAGACGTAGTAATTGAAGAGCGAGTTGCTAAAGATATTGATACAACAGCAACTCCAGTTAGCTTGCTTGAATTGGGGCGCCAATGCGACCTTGCTATTGTCGTTGGAGGTGACGGCAACATGCTAGGGGCGGCTAGAGTGTTATCTCGTTTCGATATCGGCGTGATCGGCGTAAATCGCGGCAACCTTGGTTTTCTTACGGATTTAGATCCCGAGAACTTCGAAAGTTGCTTAAGTAAAGTATTAGAAGGTGATTTTGAAACCGAGCATCGCTTTTTGCTAGAAGCAGAAGTACATCGTCACGGCAAACTCAAGTCAAGTAATACCGCTGTAAACGAAACCGTACTACACCCCGGTAAAATTGCCCACATGATTGAATTTGAAGTTTATATTGACGACAAATTCATGTATAGCCAACGCGCCGATGGCATGATTGTTTCAACACCCACAGGCTCTACTGCATATTCGCTTTCCGCTGGCGGCGCAATTTTAACCCCAAATCTTGATGCACTGATCCTTGTGCCAATGTTTCCACATACTCTATCTTGCCGACCGATTGTTGTAGATGCCAATAGCACGATAAAGTTGCTGGTTTCACCCGATAATGGCGATAACTTGGAAGTGAGCTGTGATGGTCATGTGCATTTAGCCGTTTTGCCCGGTGACGAAATCATCATTCGTCGCAGCACTGATAGGCTTCGCCTTATTCATCCTGATGGGCACAATTATTTTCATGTTCTTAGGAATAAACTTGGTTGGGGCAGTAAACTGTTTTGATTGTAGCTTTTAGCAGTAAATCTCTATCGATTAAGGTTGCTTATTATGGCAGTATTGTTTCCATAGGTGTTTATTTTTTCCACAGAAAATACTTTAACAAGCAAAATTGTTATTAGATGTAATTTTCTATTATTAGCGCTTCAGCCAAAAAGAAGTTATCTTCAGCACGTAATAAATCTATTGGGAGCGTTCATATACGCAGAAAAATTACTGATAGCAAGACATGAATAGCAGCAAGTAGTGGTTACCGACATACAAAACTGTCGTTACTTCGTTTCTACTTGCAAAATTTATAACGCAGCTAGCGGTGATTTTGGTAAGTATATGAATGTTCAGCACTCACCTGATGGGTGAATTCGGGTTGTTTAATTTTGAATTTAACTTCAATAAATTAGAGTTAAATTGTGCATTCAACCGATTTATTTAGGCTCAACATCATTAATTCGATGAGGATTTCGTTATGTCATTTCTAGGACTTAATTTGAACAGTAGCTCATCCTATTTCATGGTTACACAAGACATGCCTAAGCAGGAACGAGGTAGTGCTGTTGACCGTAGAAAGCGAAATATCACCTCTCCTTTGCTTGAGTCAAATTCATTAACAGATCAAGAACAAGCTATACCTCACGAAGCGCTCCTAAACTCACCAAAAACAACTAGAGTGCAGAATCAAACTGCCAGAACAAACGTAAAAGCACTGCATCTGAATATGGACTTTAAAAGGCAACTAACAAGCATTAATCAAAAAATTAAGAATCTTAATTCACGACTCAAAAGAGATATAAATCCTGGACAAATTGCATCTATAAATGCACAGCTGAACGCTTTAAAAACAAAAAAGCAAATTATTAACCTCCAACTGCTTGAATTAAAAACCGTGAGATAGTCATAAAGTAATCACCAATAACTTAATTAAACGGCAATCCAATCAATTATTTTGCATTTTTATTTTGGTGTCATTTATAGAAAGAATACGCTGAGTCTGCAAATATAGAACTCTCTGCACGAATATATCGATTATTCCTATATCCCTCTTTTCTTCAAAACCTCTACACTTGAGTTTCCACTTGTCTCAAGTCAATTACTTATGTCGACAACTCGGTACACTTATACCAATTACAGTAATTAATCTCTCACTCAGCAAGAGATAAAGGTTTTCAGTACAAGGCACAAGCTCGAAGTACTATTGGGATAATCCAAGAACGTGCAAAGCAGTAACGGAAACCTGTAGCCTTGCCCTTCGGGAGCTTGTATATGCTCACTTTGGTTCATAAAGAATACTTCTCAAAATTGTCTTGACGTAGCAATGTAATAACGACATTTTTGTATGTCGGTAACAACTAAGTACCTGTCGATAAGTTTTTTGATAATTATTGTGTTCAGGTTTAGTGCTATACAAGACGCAAAGTAGGGCGCATAGCCGTAGCTATGTAACCGAAGTTGCAACACCGTAGAGTGCTGAAACTGGGCACTAGAAAATCTTAAGAAACTTATGGTCAGGTACTTATGCCTTCATCAATTTCGATTGCACTTTGAGCACATACCTAGCTCTGAGTTGAGTATTTAATTACTGTAATTGGTATTAATTTGGAATATCGTTATCAAAAATGTCGATAAAAGTGTGGCAGATCACACTTTAAAACCATTTAAGTTACTTTTTAGTAAAATAACTGTATAAAAACAATACAATAAACTTTAAGATTGCTTTTGGAACGTCAAAATAGAAAGCACTCTGAGGAGAAATAATGAAAAAGTTAGTTTTGCTTGCGTTGGCTAGCGCTCTCACTATGCCAGCAATTGCTGCTGATATTGCAGCGGGTAAGGCGAAGTCTGGTATGTGTGCGGCATGTCATGGCGCAGACGGTACATCAGCGATCCCTATGTACCCTAACCTTAAAGGTCAACATGCCCAGTATCTTGAAAAGCAGTTGAAAGCATTTAAAGATGGTACTCGTAAAGATCCAGTCATGGGTCCAATGGCTATGCCTCTATCTGATGCTGATATGAAAAACATTTCAGCCTACTATGCAAGTTTGAAGTAATTTTGCATTGTTTACGATTAAAAGCGCTACATGTTGTTAGCGCTTTTTTTATTTTTAATAATAGGATTTAATAATAACAATAATATTTCACTACTCATCAATTTGTACAACCTTTCATCTATTTATTGATCTCAATCATGATGCTTTGATCTAACACTCATTAAACTTGCCTCATTAAAGGCTGCGACAATTTGTCGCACTCTGTATAAAGGCGAACGCGGCAATGCGCACAATAAAGTTAAAAAGCCAATTGAAAAGTTGGTGGTCAATATTTTTAATGGCTGGACTATGGTTATTCTCTGCCAGTAGTTTTGCCTTGTTCGTCAGCCCACCAAAAGACCCGCTTCCTATTATTGAACAGACATTCCCCGAAGCCACAACGATTAGTGATAAAGAAGGTGAACTGTCACTAAGAACTATTTACAAAGGCGAAGAAATCATTGGTTACGCCTTCGAAACTAATGATATTGCGAGAATTCCCGCTTATTCAGGCGAACCTGTCAACATGTTAGTGGTAATCGACCCCGCTGGTAATTACCTAACTGCAAATGTGCTAGAGCACCACGAACCAATTATTCTCGCAGGCATTCCAGCCAGTAAACTTGATATTTTTGCCGACCAATATAAAGGACTATCTGTTTCAGATCGTCTAAAAGTTGGTGGTAATAAAACTCAAGGTACTGTGGCTATTGACGGTTTATCTGGCGCAACTGTTACTGTAATGGTGATGAATGTTGCAATCACCAAAGCCGCCACTAAAGCCGCTATTGAACTTGGGATCATTGAGCCTAAATCAAACGTCATACAACCACTTTCAACCATCAAAAAAGAGATCTTCACAAAAGAAAACTGGCAAACACTGGTTGGTGATGGCTCTATCAGGAAACTGTTCTTAAATCGAAATACCGTCGATGAAGCTTTTATAGGCACTGCCGCAGAACATGTTGACGAAGCAACAACGACACAAAAGCAAGACATGTTCGCAGAGGTTTTTTATACCTTAGCTGACATTCCTACCATAGGTCGAAATTTACTTGGCGATGCAGAGTACGATTATCAAGTACAAAAGCTGAAAGCTGGCGAGCACATTGTTGCCCTTTTAGGCAATGGATATTCGTTCAAAGGCAGTGGCTATGTACGAGGTGGTATTTTTGATCGTATCCAAGTTCACCAAAATGAAGAAGCCATTTCGTTTCGCGATCTCGATCATCAACGACTTACTGACAATTACATTGATGGTGCGCCATCATTTAAAGAAATGTCACTGTTTCGAGTTCAAGAGCATTTTGAGTTTGATCCGGGTGCTCCGTGGCAATTGGAATTATTAGTTAGACGCCAAACAGGTCCAATTGATAGCTTATTTACCAGCTTTAAAGGTCAATATGATCCTCTAGAACAATATGTCGATACACCACCAGCCATTATTCCTGAGCCAGAGTTAACACTGACTCAACAAGTTTGGAAAGAAAAAACACCTGAGGTTGTAGTGTTATTGTTGCTCATTGGTGTGCTACTGCTGATCTTATTTTTCCAAGATATTTTGGTTCAACACCCTACTTTCATGCACCGCTTACGACATGGTTTTCTTATTATGACTGTCGTGTTTATTGGTTGGAGCTGGGGTGGACAGCTTTCTATCGTCAACGTATTTACCTTCTTACAAGCCTTAATGTCGAACTTTAGTTGGGACTTATTCCTGCTTGATCCCATTATATTCGTGCTCTGGTGCGCTGCTGCCGTCACTATCATTCTTTGGGGGCGGGCTGTGTATTGTGGCTGGTTATGCCCATTTGGCGCACTGCAAGAACTGGTTAATGTGTTTGGCCGTTGGCTGAAACTCCCTCAACTTGAATTACCATTTGCTGTTCATGAACGTTTATGGGCGATTAAGTATCTTATTCTACTTGGCTTATTTGGTTTATCGCTTGAATCACTCGCTACCGCTGAACAGTTTGCTGAAATCGAGCCTTTTAAAACAACTTTCTTATTAAAGTTTAGCCGCGAATGGCCCTTCATTGCATGGGCGTCCTTGTTGATTGTAATTAATCTAGTGAACCGCAAAACATTCTGTCGCTATTTATGTCCGCTTGGCGCTGCACTTTCTGTTGGCAATGGTGTGCGTTTATTTGATTGGTTAAAACGCCGCAAAGAATGCGGGCAACCTTGCAAGACTTGCGCTAAAGAATGCGAAATCCAAGCCATTTATCCGAATGGTGAAATCAATATGCGCGAGTGCCATTACTGTCTCGACTGCCAAGTCACTTATTTTGATGATGAAAAATGCCCTCCTTTGAAAAAGATGGCGTACAAAAAACGGAAAAACGAACAACAAATACCAGCAGTTAATGTTGGATAAAGATAACACTTAACGACTTTTATACAACGGCTACGCCGGTAGCCATAACGGAGAAGCACCATGCAAGATAAAGATAACAAGGAACTTCAACAAGAAGTCCAAAACGTTGACAGACGTCGGTTCATGGGCAAATCAGCGCTTTTAGGTGCCGGCGCAGTTGCAGCACCAATGACAGCTGCTATGTTTGCTTCAATGGCGAAAGCTCAAGCAAAAGAAGCGGGCAACAGCGCAGTAGTTCACCCTGGTGAGTTGGATGAGTATTACGGATTTTGGAGTGGTGGTCACTCTGGAGAGGTACGTATTCTTGGCATTCCGTCAATGCGTGAATTGATGCGTATACCTGTATTTAACGTTGATAGCGCCACAGGTTGGGGGATAACCAACGAAAGTAAACGCATTAAAGGTGATAGCGCCCATTTGCTTGCGGGCGATTCACATCACCCACACATGAGTATGACGGACGGAAGCTACAACGGTAAGTATGTTTTCATTAACGACAAAGCGAACACTCGTGTAGCTCGTATTCGTTGTGATGTTATGAAAACAGATAAAATGCTCACTGTACCAAATGTGCAAGCGATTCATGGTTTACGTGTTCAAAAAGTCCCCTATACAAAATACATCATTTGTAATGGTGAATTCGAAATTCCAATGAACAACGATGGCAAAGCATCACTGGAAGATGTGAGCACTTACCGCTCATTGTTCAATGTCATCGATGCTGAAAGCATGGAAGTCGCTTTCCAAGTCATGGTTGATGGCAACTTGGATAACACAGATGCTGATTTCGATGGCAAATACTTCGCGTCAACGTGTTACAACTCTGAAATGGGGATGAACCTTGGTGAAATGATCACCGCTGAACGTGATCATGTTGTGGTATTTAACCTTGCACGTTGTGAAGCCGCAGTAAAAGCAGGTAAGTTCAAAACTTACAATAGTAACAAGATCCCAGTACTAGACGGTCGTAAAGGTTCTGAACTCACCCGTTATATCCCAGTACCTAAATCGCCACACGGTTTGAATACTTCACCTTCTGGTCAATATTTTGTAGCCAATGGTAAGTTATCACCAACAGTCTCAATCATTGCAATCGACAAGTTAGACGATCTATTCAACGACAAAATCAAGCCAAGAGATACCATTGTAGCTGAGCCAGAATTAGGCTTAGGCCCACTGCATACGGCATTTGATAATCGCGGCAACGCTTATACAACCTTGTTCTTAGACAGCCAGATTGCAAAATGGAATGTTGAAGACGCTATCCGCGCTCATAATGGTGAAAAAGTTAACTATCTACGCCAAAAGTTAGATGTTCACTATCAGCCGGGTCATAACCATACATCACAAGGCGAATCGCGTGATGCAGATGGTAAATGGCTAATCTCACTGTGTAAGTTCTCTAAAGATAGATTCTTGCCAGTAGGTCCGCTGCGCCCAGAGAATGATCAGCTCATTGACATTTCAGGCGACGAAATGAAGCTAGTTCACGATGGCCCAACTTTCGCTGAACCTCATGACTGTATGATTGTTCATCGCAGCAAAGTGAAGCCTAAAAAACTTTGGACTCGTGATGACCCAATTTTTGCAGATACTGTCACTATGGCGAAAAAAGACGGCGTAACGCTAGAAACTGACAACAAAGTTATCCGTGAAGGCAATAAAGTGCGCGTATACATGACATCAATTGCACCGAACTTCGGTATGAATGAGTTTAAAGTCAAACTGGGTGATGAAGTTACTGTTGTAGTGACAAATTTAGACCAAGTTGAAGATGTGACCCATGGTTTTTGTATGACCAACCACGGTGTGCAAATGGAAGTTGGTCCACAAGCAACATCTTCTGTGACCTTTATCGCCAATCAGCCGGGCGTACAGTGGTATTACTGTAACTGGTTCTGCCATGCACTACACATGGAAATGCGTGGCCGTATGTTGGTTGAAGCTTAATTCAACCGATTTATTTAGGTTCAACATTAAGTTCGCGTACTAAGCCAGAAGCACCGCAAGGTGCTTCTGTTATTTTCAATCTCAAATGGAATGGATATACGATGATATGACGCATTTGATAATTTTTACTCTTTCCACGCAGGTCGCCTTTAAGGCTTTGCGTCGTTTTCTTTATCGTCCTTCTTACTTTAAAGCCATTTTTTTTTCTTTGGCGATATTACTTTTCCCTCATGCCGCTTCCAGCGCCACTCATATCGCAACGCCATCAGACAATTTACAACACATCCTCAATAACGCTCAAGATGGCGACACCATATTGCTATCAGAAGGCACTTATCAAGGCAATTTCACGATTCCCCACGCCATCACGCTAAAGGCAAAAACTGACAAGCAAGCCATCATTGATGCAAATGGAACAGGTAACGCGCTATTTATCGAACAATCACATACCAACATCGAAGACCTTAAGATTATCAATTGGGGGCAAGACCTAACGGAACAAAATGCAGGCATTTATTCAAAAAAAGGCAGCGAACATTTAGTCATCAAGAATAATTATCTAAATGGTGATGCTTTCGGTATTTGGTTGGAAAAAGGAAAGTTCATTCAGGTAATGAATAACGTCATTATTGGCAATCCGAAATTACGCTCAGCAGATCGTGGTAATGCCATCCAACTGTCTATCGTTCAAAACGTCGAAGTGCGTAATAATGATGTCAGCAAGGTTCGCGATGGTTTGTACATTATATCAAGCCAAAATAATGTATTAGAAAATAATACCATGCACGATTTACGTTATGGGATCCACTACATGTACTCCCACAGCAATACGGTGAAATACAATACCGCTTATAATACTCGAGCGGGCTACGCATTAATGAGCTCTCGTAACCTTGATGTTCACCACAACATCAGCCGCGACAGTGAAGATTACGGTTTTTTACTCAATTTCATTACCTCCTCAAAAATTCATCACAATCAAATTTATAACGTCTGGACTAAGCCTGAACATAAAGTATTAGGCCGAGAAGGAAAAGGCTTATTTGTGTATAACTCGGCTTATAACAGCATTGATCATAATACTGTAGATACGGCTGAAATAGGTATTCACCTCACCGCGGGTTCGGAAAAAACCAAAGTTTTTGCTAACAATTTTATTAATAACCCAGTCCAAGTAAAATTTGTGGCAAATCGCGAAGAAGAGTGGAGCAAAGACGGCATAGGTAACTATTGGAGTAACTACCTAGGCTGGGATTTAAACAACGACAACCAAGGTGATGCGCCTTTCGAACCCAATGATGGCATTGATAAATTAGTCTGGCAGTACCCTGAGGCAAAAATGCTGCTCGACAGTCCGGCAGTGCTTATTTTGCGGTGGATACAAGGGCAATTTCCAGTATTAAAACCAGCCGGTGTAAAAGACAGCCATCCGCTAATGCAACCCATTATGAATGATGATAATAAAAGTACACTAACTATGGCGAATAACACTCATGAAAAATAACGCGGATCAGCCAGTAGTGACAATGCACAATGTTGCTAAACATTATGACAAAGTAACCGCACTTAAAAACGTCAACTTAAATTTATTTGCCGGTGAAGTACTCGGCTTATTTGGCCATAACGGTGCCGGAAAAACCACAATGATGAAGCTTATCTTAGGCATCATCAAATCAACTCACGGCGAAGTAAAAGTCTTTGATACTGATCCTATGTCAGCGCAGGCATTTGAAAGCCGTAAACATATTGGTTACTTACCTGAAAATGTCAGTTTTTATGACCACCTGACAGGTAAAGAGGTACTCACTTACTTTGCAAGGCTCAAACAAGCACCTAAGTCTCAAGTGGTTGAGTTACTTGAGCAAGTAGGATTAACTCATGCAATGAAGCGTCCTGTAAAGACTTACTCTAAAGGCATGAGACAACGACTGGGCCTCGCACAAGCCTTTCTCGGTACTCCCAAGTTATTACTGCTTGATGAACCGACTGTGGGGCTCGACCCTATCGCAACACAAGAGTTTTATCAGAGTGTTGATAAACTCAAAGTCAGTGGTGCAAGTATTATCTTATGCTCTCACGTGCTGCCGGGCGTTGAGCAACATATTGATAAAGCCATGATCATTTCAAGTGGTCAACCTCTTGCTCAAGGCAGCTTAGTTGAGCTTAGAGAGCGAGCTCAATTACCCGTGAATATTAAAACCAAAGGGTTGAACGGTGCATTAGTAGCGGATGAACGTTTTGTCGACTTTTTGGTGAAAGCCAATCATCTACAGGTTCCTGAATCACAAAAACTCACCATTACAAGGCAGTTGTTGGATATGGAAAGCATCACTGACATTCAAGTCGAGCCTGCGGATTTAGAACAAGTCTATCAATATTATCTTTCTGGAAAGTTCAACGCGAGCCATAAAGCACACACGCTCACACAGGAGCAAAAATAATGAATCCGATCCTCTCTGTTGCCATAAAAGAGTTTCAAGATGGACTGAGAAACCGTTGGTTTATCTCCATTACCTTGATTTTTGCCGTTTTATCGCTTGGGCTGAGCTATTATGGCTCCGTCGCATCCGGACAAATTGGTATTGCGTCGTTATCATCGACCATTGCCAGCTTATCCAGTCTTGCTGTTTTTTTAATCCCACTGATTGCATTGCTTTTAGCTTATGACAGCTTTGTAGGGGAACAAGAGTCGGGTACGTTATTGTTGCTGCTCACCTACCCGATCAGTCACCGCCAACTTTTGCTTGGAAAATTTACAGGACAAGGCGCCATTATAGCGCTGGCTACGCTGATAGGCTTTGGCAGTGCAGCCATACTGCTGAGCACGCAATCTGATCCAGCTGCGGTTTTTCATAGCTTTGGATTATTCATCGCCACTGCTATTTTGCTTGGTTTAAGTTTTATATCTATTGCTTATGTGATCAGCTTACTCGTCAATGAAAAATCCAAAGCGGCAGGGCTTGCGCTTATCTTATGGTTCTTTTTCATATTAGTGTTTGATTTAGCCATGCTCGCTGTTTTAGTGGGCATTGAAGATGGCTTATCACAGCAGCAACTGGTGCAACTCATGCTATTCAATCCGGCTGATATATTTCGTATGGTCAATCTTGCGAGCCTTGATACCTCAGATGTAAATGGCGTATTAGCTATCGCCATTAATGGCAGCATTTCACCAATGGGTTTATTAGGGTTGCAGATCGCATGGATAGCCACACCTTTATCGGCCGCTGCGATTATTTTTAATAGGAAAACACTTTAATGATTAACCTAAATAATAAAATAAACATCAACTTGAAGACGGCTTTTACACTTTTGTTCATCACTTTTGTCTCGGCTTGTGGTCAAAATGAATCTGAACTAAGTGTAAGGCAGGCTCAGCAAATCCATGCTGGCGACGAATGTCATTTATGCGGCATGTTAATTACAAATTTTCCCGGGCCAAAAGGTGAGCTATACACCAAAACATCAGATAAAGTGAAAAAGTTTTGCTCGACTCGCGATATGTTCAGTTTCTTACTCGACCCTGAATACCAAAAGCAAGTGAAAGAAGTGTTTGTGCACGACATGAGTAAGAGCCACTGGGATAAGCCAGATGATAGCTACTTCATTGATGCCCGAAAAGCATGGTTTGTTGTAGGCTCAAATAAAACTGGCGCGATGGGAAAAACCATAGCCAGCTTTAGCTTAAAAACCGATGCTGAAAAATTTTCACAAGAATTTGGAGGAAAAGTATACCCATTTAAAGACATTAAGATGGGCATGCTATAAATGTAAAGAATGAAAGGCTGTAACTAGTCAATCGCAGCCTTTTTACTCTGCATTACTGTTTGAATGCAATTTTAGGGTCAATGACACAAGACTTAATGGACTTAGGATTGTTAGCACGATTTACTAACCAGCACTCATTGTAAATAGAGCAATAGCATAATTCTATTTCTACACTCTTATCAATTTCAAGAAACTTTTCATTATCCTTTGGCTTGTTTCGTAAACTCGTCATTGGTACAAGCTTATCTTGTGCAGCTAAAATTAATTGGCCTAAATGGGACTGAATATGTTGAGGAAATTCAGGAATATCGTTCCAACGAGATATAGGCTTAGATTGGTAAGTCACTTTTGCATACTTAATGATTGAAGGCCCATTGCCTGGGTTGTTCACACCATAACTAAAATGAGTATCCCCATAGCTTCTATATATCTGCAGCCTTGGCCAAACAGAGGCTCTGGCATAAGAGCGGTCAATATATGCGGAATAAACTGATACAGTTGTCGTTACAAGTGTCATCACTAACGCCGACATCGCTACAATCATTTCTGGCTTTTTATACCATTTTTTATTTGTCATAAACTCTCTTTAACCTAGAAACATCAGTTGACTGCGTTCTCAAGCATAGAAAAATGGCTGATAGTAAGGCGTAGCTTGCAGCAAGTAGTTATTCTACTTGCAAAAGTTACAACGCAGATAGCAGCCATTTTAGCAAGCTTGTGAGCGTAGAGCACTTCACTCATTGGGTGAAAGCCATGATGATAAAGTCATCTTATTGACTCAAACAGTTACTCATATACTCAGCGTTCAACTGATGTTTTTAGGTTTAACTTTGTTATTTTTTGTATAATCTAACACACTGTTTTTATTATTCTAAGCGCTAATCATTATGAGTCTTCAAGACTGGACAAACCGTTGGAGTGAAGGTCGTATTGGCTTTCACCTTGCCGAAGTAAACCCACACTTAATTGAACATTGGCAAAAAGTCACTTCAATACGAAAAAATGTATTTGTCCCACTTTGTGGAAAAAGTCAGGACTTAATGTGGTTACAAAAACAAGGACTTAAAGTTGTTGGTGCCGAGCTGGTCGAAGTGGCTGTTGAGTCATTTTTTAACGAGCAACAACTTAACCCTAAAATTGAAAAATCGGGCTCAAATCATCTGTGGTGCGATGATGGTATCAATATTTATCAAGGTGATTTTTTTACTTTGCCAATAGGTGAAATTAGCAGTGATGTATTTTATGATCGCGCCGCACTCATTGCGCTCCCACGAGGATTACGCCAGCAATACGTTAATCAATTATTAACCGTTGCAAGTGAGCTACAACAAGGCTTATTAGTTACTCTCGACTACGACCAAAATAAGGTTGATGGCCCACCATACTCCGTCCCAAAATACGAAGTTGAACAACTATTCTCGAAGGACTTTATCATTCAAAAATTATCTGAAACGATAGTAGACACTCCACCTGGATTTAGAAAAAATGGCATTATGCAGATGCAAGAAACGGTTTATAAATTAACGAAAAAATGACTCTATCGCATTCATAAAACTCAATTAAGCTAATGAATCCCCCATCTTATTAATTAGGGAGCCTCTTTTGCGAATTTTGATTCAGCTGTGGTGATAAATTCCTTTAGAGTTGGTTGCTTGCATAATTCAGCTCTATGCTTTTTATTCGCCGACAACAGAGAAATTTGTTTCGGTTCTAGTTTAATAATTTCTGCAGCTGCTTTTAGGTCTCTTGCTTTAAGTGCAAAATATAATATTGTCTGGCCTGTGGCATTAGTAGTTGCTGCTCCGCCAATAAGATTTAGCAAAGCTTCCGTTTTATAAATTGTCGACGCGCTTTTCTTGGTGTCTAGCTCTTTCACTAGCTGCGTGCCTCTAGTCTGGTCTGCTTTTAAGAAACCGATGGCGACTGACCAACAATCCTTTTCAATGGCATATTTTAAAAAAGTGGTTTCTGCAGGAACCGTTGCGTCACTTTCAAATTCGTCTGCAGCTTTTCCATACACAGAAAATGGCGTTTCTCCTTTTTTATCTTTTACATCAAGGTTCGCATCATAATCAATCAAAAGTTGTGCGTGCTGCATGCATCTATTCGCAATGGCATGAAACAGTGCCGTTCTTCCTGCTGAATTAACAAAGTCTACTTTCGCCCCTCTTTGCAGTAACAACTGCATTACTTTTATATCAGCCGCGTGTACAGATTCCATTAGCGGTGTGCTTTGAAACTCTGGGCAACAGCCATCGACATCGGCTCCATTATCAAGTAATAAGGTAACTAATTTAAGTGGATTATCATCTCTCAACACAGCCCATGCCAGTGGTGATATTCCCCCTTTTGGAGTTTTAGGGTTTGGATTAGCGCCATTATTAAGCATGGCTTCAACGACTTTATAATCGCCACGTTCACAAGCAAAACTTAAGGCACATCGATTACCTCGAGTTGAATCAATTTTAGCGCCAAATGAGATTAACTGTTTTATCGTAGCTGGTGCCGATTTCTTACTGGCACATGCCGCAAGTAAAGGTGTGCAACCATCGTCCATACAAAAATTCACAACCCTTTTCGCTTCATCCTTATCTTCGATAGTTTTGTAGGAAATATTTTCCCCATGTTGAGCATTTACAAAGAGCTTATAGATGAAATCTAATTTTTGACTAAAATGACGCAGTTTCGCTTTAAATTCAGTCACTACTCCGTTCTTATACTCCTCATAATTTGGATGTATTGGGTTTAAGAAGCCTAATTGCTCGACCGCAATTTCAGAACACACAAAAGACCAATGAGGAGACTGCTTACTCTCTCTGACTTGATATTGTTTTTCAACTTGTTTACCCAAAGTCTCACTATATAAACTCACTATCAAGTTTTTGCCGCTAGTAGCTGCATCACTGCATAGTTGAAGATCGAATTCAGATACTGATGTCTCTGAATTTTTTTGTGTCGAGATAACGAGCATTGGTGACGCCGATTCAACCGCCATATTTATTTAGCCTTCTCAATCTATAAGTAAGTAAAATTCAATAGAAAATGAAGATGATAATAGGCGACTGTCGATCTAAAGTGCAGCGATTAAACAATTATTAATAACTACTTAATGACTGTTTAATCACATAAAACTTTAATAAGTAGATAGACTAAATCTGAGAGTATGTTTCTATGGTTCTAAAGGCTCTCGACTAAACTGCTCACAGTCACATTCAGTACAAGACGGAATCGTGGTTGGAAACTCAATGTTGAAGCCATGTCCACATTGATTACAAATAATTTGCCCTTGACTGACTATATCGCCAACCTGATAGAAACCATGGTGTTCAAATTCCTGTGCAAGCTCATGCCATTCGACTTGACTGCGATCGCTAATTTCACCAAGCCAGTGCCAGAGTGTATTTTCAATTGCTAGCATCGTCGGGCTTGATGCTAAGCTAGATTCATTCTGTTGTTTCAAAAAAGCCGAAATATCACGTTTTAAAAATTCTTCGACCAATGCAAGCTCTTTTATGTCAGAACCCTGCTTAAGTGCTAAAAACTGCTTACCATGTGCAACTGACTGAAATAAATCATTTGCTGTCAGTGTGTTATCCATTTGGTACTCTTGTTGGATCTGTTTTATTAAGCTTTGATACAACTTAAGTAATGCACTGCTTCTTTCACTCATATTTAGTACTCCATTAATCAGGTGATAACCGCTAATTTTAAGTACAAGGTGGACTTAATATAGTTTATCCTATGCCTAATTATTTATGGAAACCACGCGCCAGATCAAAAATATACGATCTAGACTTTTCTGCTTACATATCGAGCAATTGAGTATGATTTATAGATGATTTGGGCACTGCCGGAAGAAGTTGATGCAAGAGCAATATAATCCCTCAGAAATTGAAGCTAATGTTCAAAAACACTGGGCTGAAAGTAAAACCTTTGAAGTAACCGAAGACGAAAGCAAAGAAAAATTCTACTGCTTATCAATGTTCCCATACCCTTCAGGTCGTTTGCACATGGGTCATGTGCGTAACTACACCATCGGTGATGTTGTGGCACGCTACCAGCGTCTACAAGGCAAGAATGTTCTACAACCTATCGGTTGGGATTCATTTGGTCTTCCAGCAGAAAATGCCGCCATTAATAATAAAACGGCACCCGCTCCGTGGACATACAAAAACATCGATTACATGAAAAACCAGCTTAAAATGCTAGGTTTTGGTTATGACTGGAGCCGTGAAATTGCAACTTGTACTCCAGAGTATTATCGCTGGGAGCAATGGTTTTTCACTAAACTTTACGAAAAAGGTTTAGTTTATAAAAAAACAGCTTCTGTTAACTGGTGTCCCAATGACCAAACAGTATTGGCGAATGAACAAGTACAAGATGGATGCTGTTGGCGCTGTGATACCCCTGTAGAGCAAAAAGATATTCCACAGTGGTTCATAAAAATTACCGCCTATGCTGAAGAATTGCTTAACGATTTAGATGATTTACCTGAATGGCCAGATCAAGTTAAAGCTATGCAGCGTAACTGGATTGGTCGAAGTGAAGGGGTTGAAATTACCTTTAATGTTGCCGATAGTGACCAAAGCTTCGATGTATATACCACTCGCCCTGATACCTTAATGGGCGTGACTTATGTCGCTGTTGCTGCAGGTCACCCATTAGCCGAAGAAGCCGCAGAAAATAATACCGAACTTGCCAACTTTATCGATGAATGTAAAAACAGCAGCACCTCCGAAACAGACATTGCTACCATCGAAAAAGCTGGCGTATTTACAGGCCAATATGCAACGCACCCTCTTACAGGTAAACAAGTACCTATTTGGGCCGCAAACTTTGTGTTGATGAGCTACGGTACTGGTGCGGTTATGTCTGTACCTGCACACGATCAACGTGACTATGAGTTCGCCACAAAATATGGCTTAAACATTGAAGCCGTGATCAAACCAAATGAAGGTGAGCTCGACATCAGTAAAGTGGCTTTCATAGACAAAGGCGTATTGTTTAACTCGGGCGAATTCGACGGTTTAGCCTTTGAACAAGCCTTTGATGCGATAGCAGCTAAGCTAGAGTCGGAAAACAAAGGCACTCGTAAAGTTAATTATCGTTTGCGTGATTGGGGCGTTTCTCGTCAGCGTTACTGGGGAGCTCCTATCCCTATGGCGACATTGGAAGACGGTACAGTCATGCCAATTCCAGAAGAGCAACTGCCTTTGGAATTACCTGAAGATGTTGTAATGGATGGCATTCAAAGCCCAATTAAAGCCGATACTAAATGGGCTGAATTGACGATTAACGGTCAAAAAGCGATGGCTGAAACCGATACGTTTGATACCTTTATGGAGTCAAGCTGGTATTACGCACGTTACTGTAGCCCTCATGCTGATCAAATGCTTGATCCAACCAAAGCAAACTACTGGTTACCGGTTGATCAGTACATTGGTGGTATCGAGCATGCTTGT
Source organism: Parashewanella spongiae (assembly GCF_004358345.1). Lineage (NCBI taxonomy): Bacteria > Pseudomonadati > Pseudomonadota > Gammaproteobacteria > Alteromonadales > Shewanellaceae > Parashewanella > Parashewanella spongiae. Next base: position 1,045,534 of record NZ_CP037952.1, read on the forward strand.
ATGCACTTATTGTACTTCCGTTTCTTCCATAAATTACTGCGTGATGCAGGGTTGGTTGATTCAAATGAGCCTGCAAAACGATTACTTACTCAAGGCATGGTGTTGGCTGATGCTTATTACTACACCAACGCTAAAGGAGCTCGAGTTTGGGTTTCGCCACAAGATGTAGTAGAGCTTGAGAAAGACGATAAAGGCCGTGTCATTAAAGCAGTTGATAAAGATGGCAACGTGTTGACTTACACCGGCATGAGCAAAATGTCTAAGTCTAAAAATAACGGTATCGACCCACAAACTATGGTTGAAAAGTACGGTGCGGATACGGTTCGTTTATTCATGATGTTTGCATCGCCTCCAGAGTTAACACTTGAGTGGCAAGAGTCTGGCGTTGATGGGGCACACCGTTTCATCAAGCGTATATGGAAACTTGCAAGTGATCATCTTGCACAAGGTGACACGGTTAATTTAGATAAATCAGCCCTGAACAGCGCCCAAAAGACGCTTCGCCGTGAACTGCATAAAACCATTCAAAAAGTCACTGATGATATCGGTCGTCGTCAAATGTTCAATACGGCCATTGCTTCAATAATGGAATTAATGAATCACCTGACTAAAGCGAAAAAAGAATCCGAACAAGACAGAGCTATTATTGCCGAAGCTCTGTCAGCGATCGCACGTTTACTTTACCCAATCACGCCTCACATGAGTTTCCAACTGTGGAATGAATTAGGCAACACTGGCGCAATCGAAGATAGCCGCTGGCCAGAGGTCGATGAATCAGCATTGGTTGAAGACAGCAAACTTATAATTGTTCAAGTAAATGGTAAGGTAAGAGCCAAAATCACCGTTGCGGCCGATGCGACTAAAGAGGAAGTTGAAGCATTAGGATTGAGTCATGAACACGTGGCTAAATTTACTGACGGTAATACTATTCGTAAAATCATTTATGTACCGGGTAAGCTACTGAATATTGTTGCGAACTAAAATAGGTTGAAAAGGCGCTTTGATGCTTGATGAAAGGTAATGGATTCAAACTCAAAGCGTTTTGTTTTTCAATCTGTCATACTTAACCTGAGTTCGAGATAATGAAATCTATAATTTAATGTTTTATAGACAATAAGTTTAAATTCAATCTACAGTGTGACTAGCTTCGTCTAGTACAAGGCGAAAATAGCAGCACTGTAGAGGTTTGCTTATCCAGAGTTCAGGTTACTTAATATGTTGATAAAAAAGGATTCGATTACATATGCTTATAAAGCGCATTGGTTTTACCATTATGGCACTGACAATTTTATTCAGTGCTGGATGCGGCTTTAAATTACAAGGCAGCTATTCAATTCCTGATGAGCTACAAACTCTCAGTCTTTCAAGCCAAGATAAATACAGCGAACTCACTCACTTAGTCCGTGAGCGACTGCGTTTAAACAGCATCAATTTGATTGAGCCAAATGATAAGACACCTCGATTAAAACTGATCAAAGATTCTCTTGATCGCACGACGCTTTCACTTTACCCCACAGGTAATGTGGCAGAATATGAACTCATCTATCAAGTTGAATTTACCATCAGCTTTCCAAATCAAGAAGCTCAACTATTTCAAGCTATCATACGACGCGATTACCTCGATGATCCTCGAACATCTTTAGCAAAAAGCCGAGAAATGGCTTTGTTAGTTAAAGAAATGCGATTACAGGCAGCGGATAAAATCATCCAAACGCTTGCCGCATTCGAGCAGTAACCATGCGCGTATATCCGGATCAGATTGCTAGAAATTTAGGTCAACTGAAACAAGTCTATATTTTGTTTGGTGATGATCCATGGTTGATTGATAATTGTAAGCAACAAATTGTCGCTGCGGCTCGACAGCAGGGATTTGATGAGCGTATTCAACTCTACCAAGAAATCGGTTTCAACTGGAGTGATTTAACGTCTGAGTGGCAAGCCCTCAGTTTATTTTCCAGCAAACGAATTATTGAACTGACCCTGCCCGCATCAAAGCCAGAAACTGAAGGCGCCAATACATTTAAAGAGCTCATGACTCAGCCTAATCCTGATGTACTCTTGATTATTCAAGGCCCTAAAGTCACCGCTGAGAAAACGAGTAGCAAATGGTTTAAGACGCTGGACAGCCAAGGTATATACCTGCCTTGTACCACACCTGAAGGCACTCAGTTTCAGCGCTGGCTGGATAACCGGATTAAATTTTTCAAGTTAAAACTGCAACCCGATGCGCGCGCGCTATTGGTGACCTTATATGAAGGTAACCTATTAGCAGCCGATCAAGCACTTCAATTATTACAGCTTTTAGCACCAGATCGTTTAATCGATGCTGAAGAACTTAAGCATTACTTTGAAGATCAATCTCGATTTACTGTATTTCAACTCTGCGATGCTATATTAGCGAACAAGCATAATAAAGCTATGCACATGTTGTCACAGTTAAAAGCTGAAGACATCGCTTTACCAATTATCTTATGGGCGCTATTTAAAGAGCTAAACACATTACTTAAGCTCAAACATGCACAACAAAATCGAGAAAACTTGTCGCCTTTATGGAGCAAACTTAGTATTTGGGATAAACGTAAACCCATTTATCAAGATGCACTAAACCGATTAAGTCTATCTAACATCGAGCATATGCTTTCGATGGCTTCGAATATTGAGCTAAATTTAAAACAATATGGCGTTGAAGACTGGACAGCCATCAGCCATCTCTGTTTATTGTTCGATCCCGTTGCTCATCAATCTTTAGCACATATACAAGAGTGAGCTAATTATGCGGATAGGTATTCTCGGAGGCACGTTTGATCCCATCCATTATGGACATATTTTACCTGCGCTAGAGGTCATGTCTGCTTTAAATTTAGATAAAATATGGTTGATGCCAAACCATATCCCGCCACATAAAAATACCGTTAAAACGAGCTCTCAGCATCGTATGAATATGGTTCAATTAGTGTGTGATCAATACACTGAATTTAAGCTTTGTGATATTGAAATAACTCGTAAAACACCAAGTTACACTGTCACTACAATACAAGAACTGAATGAACAGTTTCCAGAGCATCAATTTACTTTTCTCATGGGAACAGATTCATTGCTTTCATTAGATAAATGGTATCAATGGCAAAAGTTATTTGAACTTTGTGATATAGCTGTAATGCGCCGCCCAGATTATCCTCATAAGAAGATATCAAATCTCAATTTTTTAGATAATCACCAATTTACTCACTGCATTGAGTCAGTAAAAAATAAAAAGGGAAGGCTATTTGATATAGAAGTTAAACCACAAAACATTTCTTCAACAGTTCTAAGGCGTAAAATAGTGGAGCAAAACTCCATAAAAAAAATGACACCAACTTATGTGCAAAACTACATTAAAAATAATTATTTATACAGGTAAGCGTTAATGTTCAACTAACTACGAATAGCCATGTTCTTTGAAAAACTTTTGAAAGTAAGCATCATTTTTTTCTTGTATTTTTTGTAAACCTAACTTTCTTTGTTCCATGATTTGATTATATTCAGCTTTCGTTACCAAGTTTTGCGTTGTTTTAGCTGTTGATTTTTCACCATTGGAATTAAAAAGCAAAGAAAAAAAGTGTTTCCATCCGCTACTATGAACTGCAGTCTCTTTCGTCTCTTCTACTCTTGTGTGACACTGGTAACTATTAGGATCTTGTTTACCTGCTTGGCCTATTGTTAAAATAGGGTTCATTTCTATTGGCTCGGAATAACCTGTTCCACCATAATTATTTCTGACGACTTCGCTTGATTGACTAGTACCATTTAAACCTGACATTTGAAATATCTTCTTGATGAAAACAAACTATAAAATAATCTATAAAATCATTAAGAACCAGTAAATTAATTTTTATAATCTTATCAATTACAGTAATGAATTCTCCATTCTGATAGTGTTATCGTCTCCATTTTTTGGTAGTTAGTACTTAGTCCATACTATTAATTACAGTTATTAGAACTAATTCTAAAAACGGCTAATGTACCACTCTGCAAGTTCAGCAAAATGCTCATTAACAGCATCAACATGAGTCAACATGTTCCTGTGAACATAATCATGTAAGCTCCTATTATTCCTAGACAATAACGTATATTTGCATGCTCTAGACCGCATTCTTTCATGGTTGCTTTTACATCATTTGGGTTACCTAACACGGTATCGTTTTGCGCAGCAATAAACCAACACGGCGGCCATTGAGTGCCTGAACCTAAAAACATCAGTTGAACGCTGAGTATACGAGTAACTGTTTGAGCAATACGATGATTTTATTATCATGTTTTTCACCCAATGAGTGAAATGCTCTACGCTCACAAGCTTGCTAAAATGACTGCTATCTGCGTTGTAACTTTTGCAAGTAGAATAACGACTTGCTGCAAGCTACGCCTTACTATCAGCCATTTTTTCTACGCTTGAGAACGCAGTCAACTGATGTTTCTAGACTGAAGGATACGATCATGCTTGTCGAAGATTTTATCATTTATGTTTACTGTTTAGTTGATGATTTTTACCAGAAAGAAATAACCATTCCTTTAAGAACTCGTGGGAGGGAGCCTAAACTCACTGATCCTGAAGTAATTACAATGGAAATTGTTGGTGAGTGGAGTGGACATCATACAGATAAAGGAATTTGGGAGTATTTCAAGGGATATTGGCTGCCCTTATTTCCCAATTTACCTGCTCGTTCACATTTTGTCAGACAAGCAAGTAACCTTTGGAAAGTAAAGCAACTATTTCATCAATATTTATGCCATCAACTCAGAGCCGATACTTGTAATGTTCATTTGATTGATGGATTTCCCATTGAGCTTTGTAAGCTCACCCGTGTCAGAAAGTGCAAAAGCTTTAAAGGATATGCAAATTATGGCTACTGTGCCTCTAAGAGTATGAGATACTACGGTTTTCATGGGCATCTACTTGTTGATGAAAGAGGCATTCCAGTAGAGTTCACTTTAACTGCCGAAAATGTTGACGAACGTGATGCCGCTTAAGAAATTATCAATAATATCAAAGGCCTTTTAATTGGTGATAAAGGGCTTATTAGACCAATACTCAATGAAGACTGTCTTCAAGCTGACATTGATTTACAAACACCGTTTCGAAAAAATATGAAAGATATTCGTCTTAAATGGGCAGTAAAGCTATTAATGAATGTACGTAGAAGGGTTGAAACCCCCATAGGAGAACTTGTTATATATTTTGGTATTGAGCATGTTAACTGCCGAGACTTGTGACACTTGACCAGCCGAATGGGAAGAAAGATGCAGGGATTAACTATTGGTGCTTATCTCAATCTTGAGTTTGGTAGAGATGCAATGAAATTTGAGGGAATGTTGGCAGTCTAACTGCGCCACTGAACCTTTCAAACGTCCGTCATTCCCGCATGTTGTAAGCGGGAATCTAGTGCCTTTTTGCTCTAAAAAAGAAAAGACGCTGGATTCCTGCCTTCGCAGGAATGACGATGTAAGCAATTTCAATGAGTTATAAAATTCACACATCAGGTTAAAATAAATAGTGGAATACAACTACAAAAATGTGGATGCAAAAATTCTCAATTTCCATCTGTTTCTGAACACTCCGGATCCTCATGCCCATTAGCTCGGTAATTAACACCAAGGTTACCGACAAATTTAATTTGAGATAAGTCGCTGGCTTGCAACACACCTTTAGAGTGTTCAACATCAGATTTTTCTCTTCCCAACAAAAAAGATATCAACTCTGAATCTTCAGGTGGTAATTGAAATTTACCTTCTATTTGAGGCTCAGGAACCGTGTATTTGGCGGCATAATACACTGGCTTGGGATCTTCTATATCTTTTTTACTTTCAAAAAGAGCACTGATCCGACTAAAAAAGTGGAAAAATGATCCACCAACACCTACGAAAAAACTGTTATTTGTTTCAATTGCATTATTTGATAAATCTGAAGGCGGCTCATCTGAAACAGTATATGTTTCTAATAGTAATTCATTATTTTCACTCAATTTTGCAGGATACGGTACCCATCGTATCTCATTGATTTTTTCATAATTAGTTTGTTGATAACAAGGATCGTTCGTCCCCTCTCTTGTTACGGCTACAGCCATCTTTATCACCATAAAATGAAAAAAGTAAAAACAATGATATTCTATTAAAATATCAGTCAACAATTAATTATATTTAATAAAATCAGATGATAATAAAGTTAAAATTGATAAGCAGAAAACTTTTTTTGTTATCTCTGTAAGCTAGAAGGCGTAGTTGACCTCTAGACAAGCATAGTGTGCATTACAGTTTGATAATCAAACTGTAATGACACAACATATCAAGTCGTAAAGTACGCAGAGATTGAGTGTTTCAAGCTATAAAATCTCAAATCATTGGCATTGCTTTTCAGTAACCGTATTTATCACTACATCTGTTACTGGTACATGGCTAAACCCGTTACTTGTATGAATATCAACGATATTTATTTGGTCTACTACCTCTATTCCTGAAGTCACTTTTCCAAATACAGCGTGCCCAGGAAATGAACCGGAATAGTCTAAATTGGTGTTATCAATAACATTGATAAAAAATTGCGAAGTCCCAGAATCAGGGTTGTTCGTTCTTGCCATAGATAAAGTACCACGGACATTACTCAGACCTACATTGGCCTCATTTTTAATTGGGTCTTTACCTTTTTTAGCCACTAAACCTGATGTAAAACCACCCGTTTGGTTAACAAAATTATGCACAATCCTATGGAATATTACTCCATCGTAAAAGCCTTCATTAGCATAGGATTCAAAGTTTTTTCCTGTAATTGGAGTATTTGTTAAATCGATTGCTACTTCAAACTCACCCAATGTTGTATCAAAAAGATAACATTTATCACTTGCCAATACAGGTACAGGCTTAGGAATTGGTGCAGGTGTCGACTTTGAGTCATCAGAACCACAGGCAGCTAACAAAAACGGAAACATTAATACTACGGCTTTTTTCATTTAATATCCCTACTCATTAATTCAAGGAAGAAAAGGCAGCCACTGTTTTATTTAGTATTAATTTATAATGCAATGGCAATTGAGCCGTTTACTTGTCAAGTAGGCTAATAACTGTTTTTTGTACGGTTTTTTAATGAACTTTATTCAACCTAGAAATGCAGTCGGGTAATAAAGTTTCATCCTTAATCATACTTTAGCCTTGATTCGTACGTTTAAACTTTAGCTGTCGAATGTCTAAAGTTTCATACTGATTCGCCCTTAAAGGCATTTTTACAAGATAAATGAAGTAATAAAGTATCATACAGAACGAAATACGTTATTGGGCGGAAACGCGCCAGCATCTCAAGCTAGCAAGGTTTTGGATAAAACCAATTTACGCACAATTACATTATTTTTTGAGTCTGAGATACAACGATGAGCTACCAAACGGCTCCCCTGTGCGGTGGATATTTTTTTGTTATACATTTATAGAATGCCTTAAAGCTGAATATTTTTGTATTTATCTTTTCAGTGCGTTATTTCTTAGCTTGTTAATTCACTCACTTATTGAGTAATGTGATGGCGACAGTGCGCACTCCTGCTGAGCAACAATCAATATATAAATTCATGCTTAAAAGTCTCCAAGAATACCCAAGCGAAGCCGTATCCTATCTAAACTTTGAGGTTTCAAGGTTTGATGATAATGAAGAGTTACAACAGGGTTATCAAAGATTAAGCAAAACCGGTAGACAAAATCTGTATGATTTTTTTAACAATAAATCATCGTCGACTCGCTCTAACTCTCGTACACGAGAGGCTCATCATCGTAAGAAGCCAAGGAATGAATACCGAAGTTTTGCAACTGAGCCCCACTCCATTACTCCAAAATCGAGCACTCAGTATCCCAAGCAAATACAGCAACCACCTTCCTCCCCTAATTCCTTTTTTACTCAAACCAGTGGGCTTATTCACTCTTGGAAACTTAAACAGAAAAGCAAAAATAAACTTGGTATTGAGTTAAATGCATTAATTAGTCGTTGCACTAAACTTTCGCAGCTTATTGAAATTATTCACACCCTAAAAAACGACAAACAGGTCATGGAAACATCATGGGACATAAGGTTAATCCATAAACTGTTACACAAAGCGGCCGAGTTTTCTAGCAGCCATTCATCTAATTTCGACGGTGTTTTTAGTGACATAATACGATTTAAATCGTCCTATGAATCGAAAACATGCATACTATTATTGAAATTAATTAAGTTAAATTTAAATTTTTCAGATGGCAAGAAATTGGTACTAGGCAACGCAGCTGAAGTCAGCGTAATTCAACAATGGGGCATCAAGCCTAATGTTGCCATTTACAGCGCATTTATCACGGTATGCGCTAAAACTGGCCAGTTTGATAGTGCTTGGCAACTGGTGTGTGGTGATAACCCCGTGATGGCACCTCATCTACCACTAAAGGCAGATTCAATCACCTGCCTGAATTTGCTGACGGCCTGCGCTGAAGCGGGGCGTTATGCAGAAGCCAAAACATTGGTGTTGGGCGATGGCGATACAGATACAACCAGCTTAATGCAACAATGGGGCATCAAGGCTGATGTTGCCATTTACAATGCCTTTATCACGGTATGCGCTAAAACTGGCCAGTTTGATAGTGCTTGGCAACTGGTGCGTGGTGATAAGCCCGTGATGGCACCTCATTTGCCACTAAAGGCAGATTCAATCACCTGCATGAATTTGCTGGCTGCTTGCGCTGAAGCGGGGCGTTATGCAGAAGCCAAATCATTGGTGTTGGGCGATGGTGATACAAATACAGATACAGCCAGCTTAATGCAACAATGGGGCATCAAGCCTGATGTTGCCATTTACAATGCCTTTATCACGGTATGCGCTAAAACGAGCCAGTTTGATAGTGCTTGGCAACTGGTGTGTGGTGATAAGCCCGTGATGGCACCTTATTTGCCATTAAAAGTCAATCAAATCACCTGCCTGAATTTGCTGACGGCTTGCGCTGAGACGGGGCGTTATGCAGAAGCCAAATCATTGCTGTTGAGCGATGGCGATACAGATACAGATACAGATACAGCCAGCTTAATGCAACAATGGGGCATCAAGCCTAATGTTGCCATTTACAATGCCTTTATCACGGTATGCGCTAAAACGGGCCAGTTTGATAGTGCTTGGCAACTGGTGTGTGGTGATAAGCCCGTGATGGCACCTCATTTACCACTAAAAGCAGATTTAATTACCTGCATAAATTTGCTGGCTGCCTGCGCTGAAATGGAGCGTTATGCAGAAGCCAAATCATTGGTGTTGGGCGATTGCGATACAGATACAGCCAGCTTAATGAAACTATGGGGCATCAATCCTGATGTTGCCATTTACAATGCTTTTATCACGGTATGCGCTAAAACTGGCCAGTTTTATAGTGCTTGGCAACTGGTGTGTGGTGATAAGCTCGTGATGGCACCTCACTTATCATTAAAATCCAATCAAGTCACTTGCATAAATTTGTTGACGGCCTGCGCTGAAGCGGGGCGTTATGAAGAAGCCAAATTATTGGTGTTGGGCGGTGGGGATACAGATACAGCCAGCTTTATGCAACAATGGGACATCAAGCCTAATGTTGCCATTTACAGCGCCTTTATCACGGTATGCGCTAAAACGGGTCAGTTTGAGAGTGCTTGGCAACTGGTGTGTGGTGATAAGCCTGTGATGGCACCTCATCTACCACTAAAGGCAGATTCAATCACCTGCACGAATTTGCTGGTTGCCTGCGCTGAAGCGGGGCGTTATGCAGAAGCCAAATCATTAGTGTTGGGCGATACCGCTACAGCCAGCTTAATGCTGCAGTGGGGCATTAAGCCTAATGTTGCCATTTACAGCACCTTTATCTCGGTATGCGCTAAAACTGGCCAGTTTTATAGTGCTTGGCAACTGGTGTGTGGTGATAAGTCTGTGATGGCACCTCATCTACCACTAAAGGCAGATTCAATCACCTGCACGAATTTGCTGGTTGCCTGCGCTGAAGCGGGGCGTTATGCAGAAGCCAAATCATTAGTGTTGGGCGATACCGCTACAGCCAGCTTAATGCTGCAGTGGGGCATTAAGCCTAATGTTGCCATTTACAGCACCTTTATCTCGGTATGCGCTAAAACAGGCCAGTTTGATAGTGCTTGGCAACTGGTGTGTGGTAATAAGCCCTTGATGGCACCTCATCTATCACTAAAGGCAGATTCAATCACCTGCCTGAATTTGCTGACGGCCTGCGCTGAAACGGGGCGTTATGCAGAAGCCAAATCATTAGTGTTGGGCGATACCGCTACAGCCAGCTTAATGCTGCAGTGGGGCATTAAGCCTAATGTTGCCATTTACAGCACCTTTATCTCGGTATGCGCTAAAACAGGCCAGTTTGATAGTGCTTGGCAACTGGTGTGTGGTAATAAGCCCGTGATGGCACCTCATCTACCACTAAAGGCAGATTCAATCACCTGCCTGAATTTGCTGACGGCCTGCGCTGAAACGGAGCGTTATGCAGAAGCCAAATCATTGGTGTTGGGCGATGGCGATATAGCTACAGACAGCTTAATGCAGCAGTGGGGCATCGAGCCTAATGTTGCCATTTACAGCGGCTTTATCAAGGTATGCGCTAAAACGGGCCAATTTGATAGTGCTTGGCAACTGGTGTGTGGTGATAAGCCCGTGATGGCACCTCATTTGCCACTAAAGACAGACTCAATCACCTGCATGAATTTGCTGACGGCCTGCGCTGAGACGGGGCGTTATGCAGAAGCCAAATCATTGGTATTGGGCGATACAGATACAGCCAGCTTAATGCAGCATTGGGGCATCCAGCCTGATGTTGCCATTTACAATGCTTTTATTAAAGTATGTATTAAGGCTAAGGAATTAGACACTGGAATATGGTATTTAGAAAAAATAATGAACAAGTGCAACATGAGTACTCTTTCACAAATGCATGCTCAACTTGCGCCGCTTGAAAAAGATAATTTCGCAAGCATGATTGATAAAGGGATAACACAAGGAATATATAAAAAAAATGTTGGCTTAATGAATCAATGTATCGATTTACATATGGATAAAATCTTCGAAGAACATTCAGGCAATGATACACATATTCGAGGTGTTCCATTAGCTTTCGCAAAACTATTATTTTGTTACCACAAACAAAACAATGAACCCAACATAACATCGATCATAACTGGATACCATGGCAATAATACGTTAAAAAATGGAATGATAAGTTTTCTCAAAGATGAATTTGGACTTGAGTTTATCGAGGATAAATTCAACTCAGGAATGATAGTATTGAGCGAGTCTAGCCATTAACTTGATACTAGCGAGCACACTTTTTAGTATGATCACATCATAAAATGAACATCATAAAACAACGACAATATTATAATGTTAACTGCATTTTGTTTAACCTGAATAAGTACCTGTCGATAAGTTCTTTGATAATTATTGTGTTCAGGTTTAGTGCTATACAAGACGCAATGTAGGGCGCATAGCCGTAGCTATGTAACCGAAGTTGCAACACTGTAGAGTGCTGAAAGTGCTGAAAGTGCTGAAAGTGCTGAAACTGGGCACTAGAAAATCTTAAGAAACTTATGGTCAGGTACTTAAATCGGTTGGGAGCGTTCATATACGCAGAAAAAATTACTGATAGCAAGGCATGAACAGTAGCAAGTAGTGGTTACCGACATACAAAACTGTCGTTATTTCGTTTCTACTTGCAAAATTTATAACGCAGCTAGCGGTGATTTTGGCAAGTATATGAATGTTCAGCACTCACCTGATAGGTGAATTCGGGTTGTTTAACTTTGTATTTTATACCATTTACAGTAATTAATCTCTCACTCAGCAAGAGCTAAAGGGTTTCAGTGCAAGGCACAAGCTCGAAGTACTATATTCCCTACGGCTGCCATACAAAACTGGCGTTCAACACACTTCGTACTTTTGTCCGGATAATTCAAGTGCTTGTAACGCAGTAATGGAACCCTTTAGCCTTGCCCTTCGGGAGCTTGTATGTGTCCAAATTACTACGCAAAACTGTCTCAACGTAGCAATGTAATAACGACAGTTTTGTATGTCGGTAATAACTATGTCTTCATCAATTTCACTTGTACTTTTAACTCATACATACGTCTGAGCTGGGAATTTAATTACTGTAATTGGTCTTACTTCTCAAAATTGTCTTGACGTAGCAATGTAATAACGACAGTTTTGTATGCTGGTAACAACTATGTCTTCATCAATTTCGATTGCACTTTGAGCACATACATAGCTCTGAGTTGAGCATTTAATTACTGTAATTGGTATAACTTCAATAAATGAAAGTTAAATTGTGCATTCAACCGATTTATTTAGGTTTAAGGAAAGGTTTGGGCTTATAACTAATTAGAGGTGTTTATGCTTTTTACAAAATTTGTTAACCCTATACAGGCAACCTACTCACTAACTACTGCAGGGGTTAAATTAAATGTAATACAAACTGATGAAGTTACACAAATTCAACAAACTCTTTCAGCCTCGTCAGGGAAAAATAGTAAACTTGTAGTCCCATTAAAATTATGCCCAGAAAGTCAAACCTGCGGTGGGGTTAGAGATTTCGAAATCTCTTTATTTAATAATGGCAAAGAAATTCGACGAGCGGGTGCTAATAAACTAAATGATCCTTTCTTAAAAAAAATTTATGAACAGTTATTAAAATTCTTCAATCAATAGTAAATACAGAACTAAAATAAGTACTAACCATCATCTGAATCACCGTCATTTTGTTTATTCTTTCGCTGTTCTATTTTGGCCTTTTCAACATTTTTAAATGTTGGAGGTGGTATTGGAAATATTGAAATAAGCGGAAAAATAGCAAGCATAAGAAAAGCTGCTTTTGGCATTCCTTTTGCCCATTTGACTATTTTTAGTAAACTCCAAATGCCAATGATAAATAGCAACGAGTCTGCAAAAATATATAGTATTCCAAGCTCTGCAATTGCTGAAATTAAGTTATCTATACCCACATCAATTAATCCGTTATATGGATATAAATGGGGCTAATTCAATTCAATTCAATCGGGTATATTGAAATTGTCGCACTTGGTTCCTTGATGATAAGCTCATCTTCACCACGTTTAAAAGCAGATTGGTAAACCAGCATCACACTATCATTTGAAAGAACTCGACCTTCAAAGCTCGAAGTCTTAACGATGAATGTTGACTCATCTGGTAATCGATTCAAAACCTCAGTTTTACCAAATCGTGCACCAGTGCTTGCAACCTCAATAAAATCATCGGCAATGAGTGTATTCAACTTAGATTTGGATGCTCTAACCTTTTCAGTAAACAAAGACTTTTCAAGTTGAATGATGTTGTCTGTAATATCTAGCAAATTTAAGTCTACCTTACTTAATCTATATATAACTTCAGGAAGAAAGAGATTTGATCATTTTTTTCAGACAGTAAACTGGAAAATAAAAAATAGATGTGATTGTGTTTTTGGGTAAAACCTTTTCTGACATCGACTTTTTAATCTCATGTGCTTCAACTCTTATGTCAATGGCAAAATTATCGTCTTTCTCATTTTGTTTTGCGTATAAGATTTCTCTATCTAATTGAGAGTAATACTCTCTTCTTAGTTCGCTCGAATTATGAGGATCTTCTGCCATTAATAATATATTTATTTGATGTTGGAGTAGTCCTTCGAGATAAAAGAGATGGCTAATTTTTAAGTTGGCAAAGTCTCCCCAACGTACCTGAACTTTTATACGTGTGCGATTCAAGCCATCTCTTGCAAACTTAAGCTGCTCTGTCCTAACGTTATAGCGCAAAACTAATTGTTCAAATGCACCTCGACTCCTAGAAAACTCGCTGTAGTTTGAGTACGGACGTCTTAAGTCTAATAAAGCATACTCGTATTGATACAAAGCAACCAAAAATTCCTCAACGATTTCTAAGTTCATTTTTGTTCGCCAAGTATTAATCCCGCGGAATGCAACAATAGCTGTAACCCAAGTCCCTATTACTCCAGATAAAGCTGCAAGCTCTTTGATTGTTAAAGACATACAACCTAATATTAATAAATATAATCCTAATAACTTACTCTTATTTGATGATTATTTCTAGCCTCTACCGACTATGGAACTATTTTGGTATTTTTAATCAGGTGTATAAGATAATTACTAAAAATGTAAATGTTATTCAACATACCAGCCACAACAATAAAAACAATTAGATTAACTACTCTAAAGCAATAAACCATTAGAGTAATTGACTTATTAATACATTTATTAAACTGCAAATAGAATATTAACTCAAAGAGTCTTAACGCATACAATTAAAATAAAATATTAGAGTTAAAACTTAATTTCAACAGATACACGAGAATACAAAATCATACAACACGAAAACACAAAAACAACTGCAAAATCAACACGCCACAACCGAGAATGTCATTATCAAACCTTACTCAAAATCAATGTTTAAACATAATTTCAACTAATTACTAAAAATTCTTAATCAATTTAAGTATAACATATAGCAAAAAATAATTAGAGTTATCGCACTCTTATAACCAATTAAAAACAATCAGCTTTAAATATTAATTTAATAAATTAACCCAACAAATCATCTGATATGTATATATTTTCACACTGGTACAATATCATTAAATTTAGCTTAACATTATCATTGTTAATAACAGATATTGTTTAACAATAATTAGAAACATACGAGGGAATTATGAAGTTACATAGTTATTTAATTATCACTTCCAGCCTATTTATGGCAACTGCAGTTGCAGCTGAAACCATCGAACCAGATGATTTTTATAAAACTTCTGGTTGTTATCGATTTTATGATCAAAACACCAAAACCGTCACACTTAATGGTACAGATAATGTAAATACAAAATTTACCTGTTTAAGTGCTGATGATTTAACTGGATTGCCCGAGCCCCTTATTGACTTTCACGCACTTAACAGGGGAGTGACGGTATTACATTCAAATGAAGGTACTTCAAGTGAGCGTATGGTCTTTATGAGACAAGGGAGTGTAAACTCCCCACTACAAAGCGATGACTTAATCTTTGGACAGTTATTTAACAGTGACGGTGCAAATACTAAAGTAAACTCTAATGTCTTAATGTCAGCGAATATTTATAATGACGGACATAATTCTGCCGAGTTATTCATATCCGCAGAAAACAACGACCGAACTTCTAGTATAGCTGAACTTGTGTTTTATAATTCAGAACACCATGGCTCAGACTCAACCACCTCTGTTGATTTTAGAGATTTTATTGCAAAGCCAGAGCAACTTGCTCGTGAAGCGAATAATTTTTATATTCCGCTAATAAACACTTATAACACTAAATACGCCAATATCTTTACCCCAACAGTAGCCAACCTTAAATATCCACCTCTGCCAGTTGAAGTTGAACCAGAGCCTGAGCCAAAACCTGAAGTACAACCAATCGCACCAAAACCTGAAGAGCCAACAGCAATAAGGCCTTCTGGTCGTGTTAATTTAGCCTTAAACAAGCCTGTCACTTCATCAAATAGTTACAATAGAGCTGAGCCACCTGAGAATGCGGTTGATGGCTCCGATCATACTCGATGGCTTGCTGCTGGTGGACACCATGGAAAGTACCTGACCGTTGATCTTGAAGATAAATATTGGGTATCTAGAATCGTTTTTACCACAGGGGAGTTCCATAAATTTTACAGTCAGATGCAAGGGGCTGTTAACTATACTATCGAATATTGGGATGGTGAAAAATGGAATTTACTATTTAAGAGAAACGGATATAAGAGTCCAAGTCAATCTATTGAGTTCAAGCCAGTTATCGCCTCTAAGATCAAATTTTCTTCACCCGATTATTGGGTAAGATTACACGAAATTTCTGTATATTAACTTGAATTAATCGAATTAAAAAAGAGCAACTACTGTGTTGCTCTTTTTTTGTTTGCCCAGCGAAGCTGGCAAACCCGACAGGCAGAAAGAAGCCTGTACCACCCAGACTGAGGGGAAGATAATCCGAGTGGCAAGGGCGTTGTTGGCTAACGGCAAGGTCTGAAGGAAGCCATAGGAAGTTAGAGGTACACAGCGAAAGCGAACCTGATTCGGCATGATAGGGAGGTAAGCGTGCGAAATAGCGGTTCATCCGGTTAATGAATACTTGGCTTCATGGCTTGCTTTTATTTTTAGCTCAAAAAACTCCCAATCTCGATATCCATAAGCAATCTTAGATAATGTTTTTGTACGGTTATTGACTCCTTCGACTTTGCCGCTTGTCATTTTTTCATCGTAATAAGCCAGTATTCCTTGCTTGTGTTTGATTAGGATCTTGGCAAAGCTTTGCAGCAGAGTAATCTCTGAGTCTTGCGCTTGTTCAACCCAATCATCAAGCCACGCTTCCCCTAGCTCTTTTGTTGGTTGAGTCCACAGTTGCCTGAGCTTTTCTTTGAAATAATAGACCGTTGCTAATGGTTGATTAGCCTCAAGTGCTTGCTTTAACTTGTCTGCCCCTTTTTCACTTAAGTTTTCTGGATTTCTGAGTAAAAGCCATCGTGTGTTTTTCAGAAATTGAGCGTCATCTTTTGACTCCATTTCATTTTGTATTTTTCGCCGAAACTGACTCAACCTCTCATTGAACCTTTTGACTACGTGGAATCGGTCTATGACTAAACTGGCTTGAGGTGCATGCTTCTTTACCGATGAAATGTAGGCTGGCCCCATGTCAGTTGCAACCGCGACTATAGGTTGCTTGCAGCGATTCTTTCGTTCCCAAAACCCATCAAGGCTAGCCGCTTTCTTTCCTTTTTCGGTGTAGATAACTGCACTGGTTTTCATATCAATAACGACTGTCATAAAGCCTGATTTAGAACCACAGTAAATTTCATCAATACCAATATAGGTAACGTTTTTGTAATTTGGTTTTTGATAGCGCTTTTTTAGATGCCTTTTTGAATGGCTTTGATGCAATCCCAACCAACATTGCAAAGCTTCGCTATCGAGCTAATGGTCATTTTTTCAATTGATAATAACAGTACATATCTCTCGAAGGCTTTGATGTAACGGACTTTAGGCCGTGGAATGAACTTCAGTGGTAAATACTGGATTACTTTGCAAATCGTACATTGAATACGCTGATGTAATATTCGGATTAACGTTTTCTTGATGCCTATTGGAGGGCCTATAAACTCACGTTTTTTGGTTCCTTTCTTGATCACTTTCCGACTTTGGCAATCAGAGCATTTCATTCGGTGGTTATGGGCAATGTTAAAGATCGTTGAACCATTTTCATATTTGGAAGATAAGTAATGATAAGGGCCTTGTATTCCAAAGGAATGGTAAAGAAGTGAAGTCGACATCTACTCTAATTTTTTAGAATATTTTACCTTATCTCAGACCTAAGTATCGATTAACCGGATGAACCATAATTTTGTGAAGTATTCTTTATAAACCAAAGTGTGCGCATACAAGCTCCCGAAGGGCAAGGCTAAAGGTTTCCATTACTGCGTTGCACGTTCTTGAATTATTCCGACATAAGCACTAAGTGCGTTGAACGCCAGTTTTGTATGGCGGCCGTAGGGTATATAGTACTTCGAACATGCGCCTTGTACTGAAAACCTTTATCTCTTGCTGAGTGAGAGATTAATTACTGTAATTGGTATAACGACAGTTTTGTATGTCGGTAGTCTCGCTGCTTTGGAAAAATTAACAAAAAGTCACTGGATATCAGTCTTTGCGGATATGGTGTAAGTGTTTGAATTACGCTGCTTTTAAGCTAGCTATACTTTTTTGTAGTGTACAGTGAACACAAGTATTAAAAAAATAAATCATAAAGAATTCAAAATAAGAGTAGAATAAAACTCGTGGTTACTTTTGGAAAACGATTTTGGCAGCAGCAAATACTTCTATGGACGTTAGGCTGAGTGCTCAAGTGGCACAAGCAATTGCACCAATAGGTGTTTATGCCAACACTTACCCAACTCCAATAAATGGGTACTTATATTTTCAAACTACTGACAATGTGATTAGCCAGTTTCATCAATCAGCACTGCATTCAGTACAACAACCTCTTGTTATGGCTCCAATGGTTATGACTCCTCCTTTATATTCCTGCTCATTTTCATCAGATTTAAATGTGACATCGAGTGATAATCAAGTTTTTTCTTCCCAGATACCATTCAGGAGGCAAGAATACGACCATTCTAAAGAGATGGCAAAAGTGGACAGAGTAAGAAAATTGGGTGAACAAATACAGAAAAACGAGAAAAAATATCAACAAATTTTAAAAGAAAAAGAAACAGCAAACGCAAGCAATATCATGCAGTTGCAAATGGATGAAGAGAAGGTATTACAAAAATTAACAAAAAGTCGAAGGAATCTAGCACAATATAAAGCGCAATTGTCAACAGATACCCGTGATACTTGAAGTAACACAGGTATACATTGCTTCTTGACTGGGTTAATTTACGACAGATATTCATTGATTTGGGCTAAAATTCCCTCGCCATCAAGTTGATATTCTGCAGTGATTTCGTCTGGAGAACCATGTTTAATAAACTCATCAGGTAAGCCAATTTGAAGCACGGGCTTTAGCAACTTATTTTTTTGCAAAAACTCTATCACACCTGAACCAGCCCCCCCCATAATGGCATTGGCTTCAACAGTAACCAAAACATCGTATTCATTAGCAATCTGGGTTAGTAGATCTTCATCTAATGGTTTTACAAAGCGCATATCAACAACAGTTGCATCGAGTGCATCAGCAGCTTGAGTGGCCGACCCCAACGTGGTGCCAAAATTGATGATGGCAACTTTATTGCCTTGGCGTACCATTCGACCTTTACCTATCGGTAGTGCAGTCATTTGTTCAATTTGCTCTGCGCCTGTTGCACTCCCCCTAGGGTAACGCACGGCTGTTGGCCCATCGTTATAGCAGTAGCCAGTATAAAGCATTTGTCGGCATTCATTTTCATCAGACGGTGTCATGATTACCATGTTTGGAATGCAGCGCATAAAGCTTAAGTCAAAAGCGCCTTGATGAGTTGCGCCATCAGCACCGACAATACCACCTCTGTCAATCGCAAATAAA
The DNA here is from genome assembly GCF_004358345.1 of Parashewanella spongiae. NCBI lineage: Bacteria > Pseudomonadati > Pseudomonadota > Gammaproteobacteria > Alteromonadales > Shewanellaceae > Parashewanella > Parashewanella spongiae. Next base: position 1,064,620 of record NZ_CP037952.1, read on the forward strand.
ACCGGTAGTTTTTGTAATGCGATATCGTGGATCAGTTGGTCGTAACCACGTTGTAAAAACGTGGAATAAATAGCAACAACAGCTTTAAAGCCTTCTACAGCAAAGCCAGCACCTAAAGTGACGGCGTGTTGCTCTGCAATTGCGGCATCAAAGTATTGTTTTGGGAATCGCTGGGAAAACTCGACCATGCCAGAGCCTTCTCGCATTGCTGGAGTAATCGCTAATACCTTCTCGTCTTGCTCGGCTATGTCACAAAGCCACTTCCCAAACACTTGAGAAAATGTAGGATTGGAAGGCTTAGCCGTCGGTTTTTTAAATTGTGCAGGATCGAATTTAGGTACAGCATGCCAACCGATAGGATCTTTCTCTGCAGGGGCGTAACCACGACCCTTTTTAGTCATAATATGTAAAAACTGAGGACCTTTTAGTTGTCGCATGTTGGCCAGAGTTTCAACGAGCGCATCGACATCATGCCCATCTATAGGACCTATGTAGTTAAAGCCTAGTTCTTCAAATAAAGTGCCCGGAACAACCATTCCTTTTAAATGCTCTTCGGTACGTTTTGCCATTTCTTTAAAAATAGGCATACCATCAAGTACTTTTTTACCACCTTCACGAATGGTGGTATAAAAACGACCTGACATAATTTGTGCAAGATGGTTGTTTAATGCGCCAACGTTTTCTGAAATTGACATCTCATTGTCATTTAACACTACTAGCATGTCATTGTTGAGATCGCCTGCGTGATTAAGTGCTTCGAAAACCATGCCTCCAGTTAAAGCACCATCACCGATTACTGAAACAATTTTGCGACCAGCTTGTTCTTTTTCGGCGGCAATCGCCATGCCTAAGGCGGCACTCACTGATGTACCTGAGTGTCCAACGCTAAAGGTGTCGTATTCACTTTCTTCACGCCAAGGAAAGGGGTGCAGTCCGTCTTTTTGGCGAATGGTATGCATGCGATCACGGCGAGCGGTTAAGATTTTGTGTGGATAAGCTTGATGCCCCACATCCCAAATCAGCCGATCAAAAGGGGTGTTGTAAACATAATGCAAGGCTACCGTTAATTCGACGGTACCAAGTCCCGATGCAAAGTGGCCACTTGATTTACTTACCGATGTAAGTAAAAACTCCCTGAGTTCTTTGGCGAGCTGTGGTAACTGGCTTTTAGTCAGTTGTCTGAGTTCTTCTGGGGTATTAGCTTTGGCTAGTACCGGAAATTTGGAAATGTCCATGCTCATAATGAGATACTTTGACTGTTGTTATACTCGACGCGCCACAATGTAACGTGCGAAATCTGCAATTAACTGGCTATTGTATGGCAATTTAGTCAGCGCTGATAGTGATTCATTAATTAGCTGATCGGCGGTTTGTTTTGCACCATGCAGCCCTAATAATTGTGGAAAGGTACTTTTATTAGCTTTGGTATCAGAGCCTTGCGGTTTGCCTAACTCTTCGGTTGTCGATGTGATATCTAAAATATCATCTTGAACTTGAAAGGCTAGCCCTACATTTTTCGCAAAAGATCGCAATGATTCCGTTTCTTCATCGCTGGCGTTTGCAGCAATAAGTGCTAATTCAACGGAGCAAGAGATTAATGCTCCTGTCTTTAATGAATGCAATAACGTTAAGGTGTCAATGTCAATGGATTGATCGGTTGAGGCCAAATCAATAGCTTGACCACCACACATTCCAGAATAACCAGCGGCTTTAGATAACACTTTAATCATTCGAACTTGTTGATCTGCGGTTAGGTTATTTTGAGCATCCGCAAGCATTTCAAAAGCCAGTGATTGAAGCGAGTCGCCGGCTAATATTGCCGTGGCTTCGTCAAACTTCACATGCACAGTGGGTTGGCCTCGTCTTAATGCGTCGTCATCCATAGCAGGTAGGTCATCATGGATCAAAGAGTAGGCATGAATACATTCTATTGCAGAGGCGCAGGCATCAAGTTGTTGTGGTTGCACGCCGAGCAATTCACCAACACTGTAAACTAAAAAAGGACGAATACGCTTCCCACCAAGCAAAGCGCCGTGTTTCATTGCAGCTTTTAGATTTGGAGCATCATCAGGTAACTGGTCAAGTCGATTTTTAAGATAATTATTCACACGATTTTGATAATGAACAATTGCATTAGTCAAGGCTGTTTCAGGCACGCTTATTCGCCCTCGTTTTCGAATGGAACAAGCTTGTCGTCAGGCTTTTCATTGAGCAAAATGGATACTCTTTGCTGAGCTTGATCTAATTTGCTTTGACTGTGTCTGACTAGAGTGATTCCATGTTCGAATTGCTTAAGCGCATCATCTAATGAAATATCGCCTTTTTCTAGTTCAGAAACAATGGCTTCTAATGTGCTTAGTGATTCTTCGAAACTCAAATCTGCATTATTTTTAGTCACAATAACATCCTTTGGTTAAAGTGTGACACAAGGTATATCAGGGGGCGTCTGTGGTCAAATTTAGCGGTATGATTCTTGCGCAGTAACAAATTTGTCATTATTTTTTCGAGTGAAAACTTCAAATTGAATTAAACTTGCGCTGAATTTGTCCGATAATAAGAGACAGCTCTTAGAATAACAAAATCTGTTAAAAATCGGCTGGGAATAAAAAAGTGGTTAAATTGTAGATTGGTTGGTTGGATTGTGAACAATTTTAGCTTTTTTGAAGAGGTGTGTAGATTTAATTTACAGTACAATGATCTCGGTTTTTAAAGGTTATACCACAAATTTTTAATTCATCACGAAAAATATTGGGCGAGGGACTGTTGTGGATTTAGCAACATTAATAGGGTTAATTGGCGCGTTTGGTTTCGTGATCGGAGCAATGGTGACCAGTGGTGGCATTGGTATCTTTATTGAAACGTCATCAATTTTAATCGTGGTGGCAGGTTCATGTTTTGTAGTCATGATGAAATTTAACCTAGGACAATTTTTGGGTGCCGTTAAAATCGCCATCAAGGCATTCATGTTCAAACTCGATAAACCTGAAGATCTTATTGAACAATCTGTGAATATGGCTGACGCTGCTCGAAAAGGAGGTTTTTTAGCGTTAGAAGAAGCGGAAATAACCAATAACTTTATGCAAAAAGCCGTCGATATGTTGGTTGATGGTCACGACGGAGACGTGGTTAGAGCTGCGCTCGAAAAAGACATAATATTAACGGAAGAACGCCATAAGTCTGGCATTAGCATTTTTAAGGCTATGGGTGATGTAGCGCCTGCAATGGGTATGATTGGTACCCTTGTTGGCTTAGTCGCTATGTTGTCAAATATGGATGATCCTAAATCGATTGGTCCTTCGATGGCGGTTGCACTTCTTACAACACTTTATGGTGCCATTATTGCTAATATGGTTGCTTTACCTATAGCAGACAAGCTTGAACTGCGAATGGGCGAAGAAATGCAAAACCGAAATTTGATAATGGATGCGATACTTTCTATTCAAGATGGTCAAAATCCTCGAGTTATCGAGAGCTTTTTGAAAAGTTACTTGTCAGAGAAAAAACGCTCCGCTGGCACTGTGGACGGAGAATAACTGGATGGCTAAGGAAGGGTGTGATTGTCCACCACCAGGCGCTCCAATGTGGTTGGCAACATTTGCTGATCTCATGTCGTTATTAATGTGTTTTTTCGTATTATTATTAGCGTTTTCAGAAATGGACGCACAAAAATTTCAACAACTTGCTGGTTCAATGAAATATGCTTTCGGCGTTCAAAATAAAGTTGAAGTGAAAGATATCCCTAAAGGCACTTCTGTTATCGCATTAGAATTTCGTCCTGGCAAACCTGAACCCACACCGATAGAAGTTATCAATCAACAAACCAATGAAATGACAGAGCAGATGCTTAAGTTTCAAGAAGGTGAGGATGATAGTGCAGGCGGCCAGCAAGAGCAAAAAGGCGAGCTACGCGGAGGTGACGCTAGCGCTACGGCTCAAGAAAAGTCAGAAGCTAAGGAAACCGCTGAAGCCCTTGCAAAACAAGAGCAAACCAATGAGCAGTTGAAAAAAATCGCTGAAAAACTGGATCAACACATTCAAGATGGTGCCGTTGAGCTTGAGTCTCTTGGTCAGCAAATTATTATTCGGATCCGAGAAAAAGGTTCTTTCGCTTCTGGTTCGGGCTTCTTACAACCTCGTTTTCGTCCTATTTTGCGGGAAATTGGTAATTTGTTGAAAGATGTTCCTGGGATTATCACTGTGTCTGGACATACAGATCATGTACAAATTAACAATGAGCTCTATCGTTCTAACTGGGAGCTTTCGAGCAAACGTGCGCTTTCTGTCGCCCATGAATTGATTAAAGTCAAAGGGTTCGATGAGTCGAGAATGAAAGTGGTGGGAATGGCTTCGACAGCTTTACTTGTTCCGCCGAACTCACCGGGTAATAGGTCGCGAAATCGCCGCGTTGAAATTGCCATTGAGCAAGGAAAGGCAAAAGAGTCTGACGAGATTCGAGTTGGCGACTTGTAATACCAATTAGGTTAATTAAATGCTCAACTCAGAGCTATGTGTGTGCTCAAAGTACAATCGAAATTGATGAAGACATAGTTGTTACCGACAAACAAAACTGTCGTTATTACATTGCTACGTCAAGACAATTTTGAGAAGTATTCTTTATAAACCAAAGTGAGCACATACAAGCTCCCGAAGGGCAAGGCTATAGGATTCCATTACTGCGTTACAAGCACTTGAATTATCTCGACAAAAGCACTAAGTGCGTTGAGCGCCAGTTTTTTATGGCGGCCGTAGGGAATATAGTACTTCGAGCTTGTGCCTTGCACTGAAACCCTTTGGCTCTTGCTGAGTGAGAGATTAATTACTGTAATTGGTATTATTACTGACATACAAAACTGTCGTTACTACGTTTGTCTTTAAACTTTAATTTTCGAGCCTTGATTTTGTCAGTTTTTAGCGATAACAAATGGAAATGACTAATTGAGGCTTTATTTTTGTGCAACGGAAGAAATTGATGAGTTGCTGGAGGAATGTTGGGGTTGTAAAACAACCGCTCTAAAATCGTCACAAGTTAATTCTGTACGGTCTACTGGATTGCAAACTATCGCACTAGATTTTAATAAATTTCTAATTGCAGTTTTAGAAACTAAGTGCCACACATAAGGATTTTGCCCGCTTCTTATTTCGATGATTTCTTGCTCTTTTTCTTTTTTAAAGTTAGTGCGCATAATGCAGCACTCTGCATCTTCGGGAACTTGTGAGTAATTTATTACTGGCAAGGCGTTAACCATGTCTTTAATATCAGGAATCGTTTTCGGGACTCTTATTCGTCTCTCTAATTCAATCTCTTGATCATGTAGATTTAGTTGTTCGAAAACATCTGAAGAAAGTTGGCGTTTTATTTCTTGAACTATTTGTAATGCCATTGAAGGTGCTGTGTTGCTTAATATAGAGATAAACGTTATAAATTCACCTAAAGACTGAGTTTGCCTTTGGCTCGTTTGGCTTCCTTCGACTGTGAACACTATAGTCAGTCTTCGGTCAAGTTCTTGCCTTAATGGATGACGGCTATCATTAGCAAAAGTAGCGAATAGTGGTGCATTTATAAATGAAAACATTGCAAAGAGTCGATTTATTAAAGCAAGGGTTGGCTCAGCTCTATTTTGATGCTGTGCCAAGATATTAGGGAGATTCTCGTCAGTTGCTAATCTGTCTCCGGCACCGAAAAAATTCCTATGACAAAGTGCAGCTATGGCACTGGCTACTATGCATTCATTTTCATTCACAACTTGCTTTAAACGAATGATGTATCCTTTTTGTACGTAATCTGAGCATTGCTCGCTTGAAATTAACGTTACAGAGAGTTCATTCGAAGTACAGATAAAGCGAACGTGGTAGCCATATGCATAAAATGATCGATGTGTTGCTGCCACTCCTCTAAGCCGTATAGATTGAAGATAACTTTCTTGGAGTTCGGAGCATGTTGGTATCAAGCTATCACTTACTTTAAGTGCTCCTTGAGTCGTCAATCTACAAAATCCTTGGCACTCAGGAGGGACTGGTTGATGATTTACATGATAACGTTCGAATAATTGCGCATTTTCTCTTACTGCAGGTGTGTTTAAGACCCGTTTATATTGTTTATCCAAGCCGATGGTTTGTGATTGAGTATCTGCTTGGTATTTGTAATTTTTTTGAGGATGGCAAGATTTTTGTATTAAAGTGGGGGAAGACATGAACTCATGTATGCTTGAACTTGGTTCAAATATTGATTGAGCATCCTCGCTAGGTACTTCTGACACTGAAAATGTTGTATTACCAAGAGTTAATGACGAGTGTGTGTTTTTTAATCCATGATGGATAATACTGTGATAATAATCAGCTTCAATTTTTTGAGCGGACCAAGTTGAAGTGAAGTCAGAAGATGTGGCCATATTCGCTTGCTTGGATATCATTAACTAAAATGAGTTTATCACTTGCCCAATACTGTTTTTGTTAAATATAGTTCATGTAATATTTAATATCTTCGGGGTTTAATTCCTCGCCTCTTGGGGCGAACTAACTTTGTTTTTTTGTGGTGTACTTGTGGTCATACCTGCGAAGGCCGGTATCTAGTGACTTCATCTAAGTACCTGAAGTTTCCTAAGATTTTCTAGTGCCCAGTTTCAGCACTCTACGGTGTTGCAACTTCGGTTACATAGCTACGGGTATGCGCCCTACATTGCGTCTTGTATAGCACTAAACCTGAACACAATAATTATCAAAGAACTTATCGACAGGTACTTAAACAAGAAAAAGGCGCTAGACTACCGACATAAAAACTGTCGTTACTAGGTTTCGAGTCTCGCTGGAGTGGCGATAACGCTAAACGATACCTCGCCCCTCTGGAACGGGGTGATTCATTTCTTTAGCTTGTTTAAGGCGCAATTTAATCGAGTTTTAGTCATAAAACATAACGATTATTGAAATAACTATTCTCTGCGTTTTAAGGCTTTATAAACTTTCTTCACTCCCTCTTCATCAACTTTTTTACCTAAAAAGTCACTTGTTTTAAGCCCGAAACTGTAGAAGAAAACACGTAACTCTCCATATTGTTCAATATAGCTTTCAAATTTATCGTCATCAGTAATGTCTTGCTCTGCAAAAGCAACGAAAAATTGAAATAATGACTCAATTAATCGACAGCGAAGTACATGTTTTTCTTCGTTCGAATGCAAATCTTCTTGATGATTATGGTAGCTTTGTTTTAACCAGTTTATGGTAATAATACTGGCTTTTGATAATGCTATTCCAAGCGATAAACCGGCTCCCACTTCGCTGGTTACGCCGCCAAGTTTTAGAATATCTCCTGTCACAGAGGCCAAGTCGAAAAAAATCTTGTAAGAGGCACTTATCACTCTTTTACGGCAAACTTTTTTTAGTTCACAAACCATAGAGTAACGCTTAGCTTCTCTTATTACTTCTGGAGACAGGTTTACGAATATTTTTCCATCATAAGCAATGTCATTGAGGGTGTAATAGTTAGTTCTTTGTTCTTCGTCAAGTATGAATGAAAGAATAGCGTGATCAGGAAAATACTCTTGATCTCTTACTTTCATTTCAGATAACTGGGCCATGTAATAAGCATTGTTTCCAAGGTATAGTGAGCGCTGGACAATGTCTATGATGCTTATGACAATACCTAGCCCTGGTATTGCTTTGTTAAGACCGATTGATGCTTTACCTGTTATTTCTAAAATATCCTTAGCGGCAAACAGTACTTTTTGAAGAATTGAGAAAAGAGATTTTGATAATTCGGCAATTAAAGTGAGTAAATCACAGGATTTAGCTATGCCAGACAAAGCAACTTTATCGTCACTTTTGGTGAATTGCTTTACAAGTTGGACAATTTCCAGAGTTACATGTTGAATTTCCTGTAAGCAGGACTGGATGCGGTCAATGGCACTTGCTGACTCTGATATCGTTGAAGCCATTTGCTGCATGTGTGCTGGTAATAAGTTACCAATACCGTCAGATACGGCTGATGTTGTATTAAGGACTACAGAAGTGAGTTCAGACAGCGAACGAGTGGCATGTCCAATCGTTGAAGCATCCCACTTTTTGAAAACTTCTTTAGCCATGGCAAACTGAGTAACAAGGGCTGCTGAATGAAATATGGCTTTGGAATATAATTCAACACCTTCATCAATCCCATAACTGTCTAGTTGGTTTACTAATGAGTCTACAACGTCTGTGAATTGGCTCGATGTCGAATCAGAAGTTGCCTTTATGGATGCTAAAGATTTTTTTAAGCCTTTAGTCACGTTTGATAATTCTGCTTTTGAAGCAGCTTCTGACTCATGATGTTGCTCGATTAGTTTTTGTTCGACTAAGAGTAAAGTTGGACTCCAGAGGCTTGGCTTTGTGCTTGAATTTTCAGTGGGGATTGAGTTAACTAAACGTTTAGATTTAATCTGTGTAAATACCGATTTCCACCGCATAACCGATTCTGATTTTTCTGCTGGGGACATTATACCAGGAGAAGTTGGAGCTTCTTCAAATGTTACCCATTCTCCCGTTTTTCTTGATGATTCTGAAAATGTAAAGGATTGAGCTTTCGATATTGGTGTTGGCGTCATTTTGAGTGATTGTTGTCTTGTTACCCTCACTTTCTGACGTAGGCTATCCCGCTGTGATAATGCGGCTTGTGCTTTGGCTTCAATGTCTTTGAGTCGCTTTATATGTTCTCTATACAATTGCAGTTTTTGAATTGTTACTTTTTTTTCCTTGTCTGATAATACGTGAAGTGGTGATAGGGGAGGGATTACGTAATCTTCTTCGCTTGATTTGGCATATACATCGCTCCCAATGAACGCTCGATTGTGTATTAGGCTTAATTCATCTTCTGGACGATGAGCATGATGAATTCTAGACGTCAATTTTGAAAATGAATGCTTCGACCATTGCTCGAAATGAGTAAACCCACTTTTTATTTTCCGTTCGAACTTGAGAAATGGTGAGGTTGGGTGAAGCGTTTTTTTTGATAAGTATTCTGTGCTTTTTGACACTTTTTTTCTATAGCTTATAGGAGCTGGATCAAGTTTTAACGGTACGGTTTTTTCTTTTTTGAGCTTTGACTTTGTTTCAGAATTGGCTGAAGAAGAAAAAGAAGAAAGCTCTGATAAAGAGGAAGAACGACGGCGCTTACTCCAATTCAAGTGGAAATGTTGATTAGTTTCTTGTGGCGGAATTGAAGGTTTTATTCCTTCTAAATCTTCTAATTTTGGTAGCTCAGATGCAACATCAAAGTTAACTAAAGACTCGATGGTTGCTTCAGAGTAGTACTCAGGATGGCTGGCAAGGTACATGAGCAAAGGTTCACCGTTAACTCTGCATTGCCACAGCACCCCTTCTTTTTTTAATCTAGCAAATATTACTGAGCGGAGTGATAAAGCGTCATCCCACTCAGTTTTAAGCCCAAATTGTATTATCGGGCAGTTCATTTTATCTTGATAAGTGAGTGGGATATTCTCGACTAAGTACTCTAGTAATTTTAGCTTTTCGCTGTTGTTTTCGTCTGTTGGGGAAAATAAAGTTTTAAGTAACATAACCGCAGGCATCAAGGTGCTTTTAAAGTCCAAGTTTTTACAAATACAATGCTTTGAAATACAGAGCAGTGCATCGTATTTTTGCGTATTTATTAAATAGGTAACTAGAGGTTGTTTTTGAGCATTAAAGGTAAAAGTTAGATTTGGATGCTTATTAATGAAAGACGTCAATTGCTCAATGTTATTAGCGTTAATGAGTGAAATAATGTGGGCTTGATGCTCAACTCCTGTGTCGTAGGATAATATAGCTGTAGGTTGGGAAGATAGAGGGTGAAAACTCGCCATCATTCATCACTATGCTGCTGCTTTTAGTCATTGGTTTATCACAAACTTAAATTTCGAATCAAAAAAAAGAAATGTGGTGACAGCAATAAGAAAGGTATGTTGTTCTTGTATACTTTTGTGATGGTCGAAATTGCAACTTTGAATGAAGATTTTTAATTGTTCTTTAAATTAAATTGAGGAGTTATTAATCGTGTTCACGATTATCATTTTATTCGCCCCTTCTGTATAATCAGCGCCACTTTTTTGTTCAACCATTTTTGAGCGCGGACCTCCAATGAAGTTTATTGTTAAGTTGTATCCTGAAATTATGATGAAAAGCAAATCGGTAAGAATGCGATTTACTAAAATGCTTGAATCGAATATGCGTAACGTATTGAAAATCGTTGATGAAAACGTTCGGGTGCAACGTCAATGGGATCGAATTCTTGTCAATGTTCCTCATGCGAATGAAAGGTTAATCGCTGCTGTTTCTGAGCGTCTTGGGTGTATTCCTGGTATCGCGCACTCACTTCAAGTCGAAGAGTCAGAATTTAAAGGTATTGACGATATTTATCAGCAAGTGCTGCCTATTTACAAAAATGAACTTGCTGGAAAAACATTTTGTGTTCGAGTCAAGCGCAGCGGGAATCACGACTTTAAATCTATCGAAGTTGAGCGTTATGTTGGTGGCGGACTAAATCAACACACAGAAGCTGTCGGGGTTAAGCTTAAAGATCCTGATCTGACAATCAATTTAGAGATCAACCAAGATAAACTTTATTTGGTCGTTAAGCGTATTAAAGGGTTAGGTGGCTTCCCAATGGCCACTCAAGAAGACGTATTGTCGTTAATATCGGGTGGTTTTGACTCAGGCGTTTCAAGTTTTCAGTTCATCAAAAAAGGAGCTCGTACGCATTATTGTTTCTTTAATCTTGGTGGCGCTCAACATGAGATCGGCGTGAAGCAAGTTGCTTATCATTTATGGAAAACATACGGTGAATCACACAAAGTTAAATTTATTACGATTCCTTTTGAAGATGTTGTTACCGAAATCTTAGAGCGCATTGATAATGGTCAGATGGGGGTTGTGCTTAAACGTATGATGATGCGTTGTGCAGCCAAAGTCGCTGATAAAATGGGTATACAAGCTCTTGTGACAGGTGAAAGTTTAGGGCAAGTTTCGAGTCAGACGCTGACGAACTTAAATGTAATTGATAGAAGCACTGACTTACTTATTTTACGTCCATTGATTGCGATGGATAAGCAAGACATCATCAATGAAAGTCGTCAAATTGGCACGGAAGATTTTGCTAAAGCGATTCCAGAGTATTGCGGCGTTATTTCACAAAAGCCAACAGTTAAAGCTGTGTTGTCTAAAATTGAAGCTGAAGAAGAAAAGTTTACAGATGAACTCATCGAAAAAACTGTCGCGAATACTAAGGTAATGACTGTACGTGATATTGCAGCCGAAATGGACGAGCAAGTTACCGAAACTGAAACGGTTACAGATTTAAATGGTCATGAAATTGTCATCGATATACGTTCAAGAGAAGAGGAAGAAAAATCTCCACTCGAAATTGAAGGCGTGACAGTCAAACACATTCCTTTCTTTAAGCTGGCAACCGCCTTTGATGAGCTTGATAAAGCGAATACGTACTTATTATATTGTGATCGTGGAGTAATGAGTAAGTTACAAGCATTGTATTTGGTTGAGCAAGGGCATAAAAACGTCAAAGTTTATCGTCCTTAATTAACCAGTTTAAACCTAAGCATCAGTTGAACGCTGAGTATATGAGTAACTGTTTGAGCAATAAGATGACTTTATCATCATCCTAAATAAATCGGTTGGGAGCGGTCGTATACGCAGAAAAAATTACTGATAGCAAGCTACGCCTTACTATCAGCAATTTTTTCTACGCTTGAGAACGCAGCCAACTGATGTCTCTAGCTTACAGGCATAAAAAAAACCGCAGTTATTGCGGTTTTTTTATGCCTGTAACAGGACAAAAGAAATTTCAATGAATATTTATTCTTCGGCAGTACTTTCAGTTTTAGTGGTGATTTTGTCTTCACGTTTTGTTAAAAGTACTTTATCTTCTGTATGAGCAATCAGTATTGCAGCATGCTGTTCTTCAAGTAAAGAGCGCATGATTTTATCCATTTCTTTCTCAATATTTAACGCTAATTCCGCTTGAATATCGTTACTGTTGAGTTGGGTGTTATGCACTTCTTCTGCAATAGAATTTGTAGAGAGTAGCCCAAAAATAATAATGCTTATTACGGTAGTGAGTTTGCTCATAGTCATCGCCTTAATGTAAGTAGTCGCCTTTAGCCAGAGTTTAGCCTCGCTACTACTTGAGGCTTATCTGAGTTCATTCTCAATGGCGTGAAATTTAGCCAAAAATACTGGTAATTACAAACGATTAAATGTAACAATATCGATTAGAAAAACTAATCCATATAATAATAAGAAAAGAGTAACTAAATATGCCAAGACGCTTGCCCCCCTTAAATGCACTAAAAGCCTTTGAAGCTGCGGCTCGTCACTTAAGTTTTACTCGTGCAGCGGAAGAATTATTTGTCACACAAGCAGCGGTTAGCCACCAAATAAAAGCGCTTGAAGACTACTTGGGCCTGAAATTATTTAGGCGTAAAAATCGCTCCTTGCTTTTGACTGAAGAGGGGCAGAGTTATTTTCTCGATATTAAAGATATTTTTGTTCAAGTTGCCGAATCGACAGAAAGACTATTGGCAAGAAGTGCAATCGGATCACTCACTGTGTGTATGCCTCCAAGTTTTGCTATTCAATGGTTAGTTCCTCGTTTAGCCAAATTCAGTGAAAAAAATCCTGAGATTGATGTCAGAATTAAAGCCGTAGATAGTGATGAAATTCCATTAACGGATGATATTGATGTCGCAATTTATTATGGTGAAGGACATTGGCCTGAACTTCACGCTGATAAACTGCGTAATGAAGTTTTGATCCCAGTTTGTTCTCCGGCTTTATTGAATGGCCCGAAGCCATTGACGACACCTGAAGATTTGAAAAAGCATACTTTATTGCATGATATGACTCGTCAGGATTGGCAGTTATGGTTTAAAAAATGTGGCGTGACAGGCATGAATGTAAACCAAGGCCCAATTTTTAGCCATTCATCATTAGTGCTTCAAGCGGCCGCTCATGGGCAAGGTGTTGCTTTAGGGTACAGTGTTCTAGCCGCGCCAGATATTAAAGCGGGGCGATTGGTGTTACCTTTCCAAGATGTTCTTGTGAGCCGTAATGCTTACTACTTAGTTTGTCAGCCGAGTCAGGCCGAATTAGGAAAAATTGTCGCTTTCCGTGAATGGATGCACGAAATGTTTGCTGAAGAATCTCACAGTGACTTATTAGTAAATTGAGAACATTCCATAGACCGCGACTATTTAAAGTAACTTTGTTGGACTAAAATATGAATTTTCGAGTAGATGGTCATTCTGATGACACATTAGTAGTCTTTGCTCATGGAGCAGGGGCTGGGATGGACTCTGACTTTATGTCTCAATTTGCTAAACAGTTGGCACTTCACTCAATTCGAGTTCTACGCTTTAACTTTGGTTATATGCAAGCTAATGCTGAAGATGGTAAACGGCGGCCACCTGAACGTATGCCTAAATTACTCGATCATTTCGAAGATGTTTTACAACACGCTATTCATGAATATAAACCTAAACGACTTTTTTTGATGGGAAAGTCAATGGGAGGCCGCGTTGCTACAATTCTTTGTGCTAATACTAAGCATACTGTCAATGGAGTAATGTGTTTAGGCTATCCTTTTATTCCGATAAAAGGCGGTAACCCTAGACTCGAACCTTTGGAACTCTGCCCTGTACCTGTGTGTTTAATACAAGGAGAAAGAGATCGTTTTGGTAATCGAGAGCAAGTAGGGCAATGGCAATTACCTGACACAATAAAGATGTGCTGGATAAGCGATGGCGATCATAGTTTACAACCTCGAAAGATGTCAGGTCATACTTTAGAAAAAAATTTACAAAATGCAGTTTCTGAGTGTATTAAATTCATTGGAGGAATTCATGCGTAAAGGGATATTTTTAATTGCATGCTTGAGTGGCTTTTTAGCGACGGCATTAGGTGCATTTGGCTCGCATGGTTTAAAAACCGTTGCTAGTGATGAAATGATAAAAATATTTGAACTAGCAGTCACTTATCACTTCTATCATACTTTTGCGTTGCTCGCTACGGCGCTTGCTGGACATTGGCTCTCGTCTAGATTACTTGACTTCTCAGCTTATGCTTTCATTTGTGGCATTGTGTTATTTTCGGGATCTCTATACACATATGTGCTAACGGGGACGAAAGTGTTTGCTCTTATCACACCGCTCGGTGGGATGTGTTTTTTAGTTGGTTGGTTATTACTGGCGGCAACGGTTTGGAATCATCGAAATGAAAATGTATTTAAAAAATGATGATGAAACTTAGGGCACGCACTAGGGGCTGTTTATCTTTCGTGATTATTTTTGCAGTGATAAATTGGTTATTTTATGCAAGGCAGGGTTTGTGAGGTTTGGTTATTTTCGACATACAAAACTGTCGTTACTTCGTTTCCAAATAAGAAAACGATAACGCAGCACCTTTTATTTAGAAAGAGCGACCAATTTACGCTCTCTCTTTTTTCGATGCTTTTGAGCATTCACTGTTCTGTGTTGTGACCAGCTCACTTAGATGGCTAAGCATCACTGCTCACGCCTTGAACCTAAAAACATCAGTTGAATGCTGAGTATATGAGTAACTGTTTGAGTCAATAAGATGACTTTATCATCATGGCTTTCACCCAATGAGTGAAGTGCTCTACGCTCACAAGCTTGCTAAAATGACTGCTATCTGCGTTGTAACTTTTGCAAGTAGAATAAACTATTTGCTGCAAGCTACGCCTTACTATCAGCCATTTTTTCTACGCTTGAGAACGCAGTCAACTGATGTTTCTAGGGAGCGCCACGAAGCGCTTTATTCTGTTGCGGGATTTGTCTCAACGTATACGCAGCCAAGCGATTACATGGCCATAAACCAGAGACAGCAACGTTATTATTTATAATAAGTCCATCAGGTTGAAACGTACCTGACGGGATAATTACCAGTTCATCCCGAAATCTGACGGGCATGCATAATGGGTAACCGCTATGACATGAAGCCCTGTGACAAAGGCCTTGAATAAAGGTTGAGATGCAATGTAGGCCGCAGCATCAAGCGAATTCAGTTAAGCGTCGTAAATCAAAAAATGAAGATGGGGAGTCTTTCCTAGTTGACGAACCCTGACACAAACAGAGAAGCAACTGGTAAATGCATCTGTTTGATCTTCCGGCGTAATATGAAGTGGCATGTATTGAAGGAAATAAAGTGAACGTGGGAGAGCCTGAGTGTTGGAAGGTAGTGACTTGCACTATCCGAATATAAGGTAAACCGAAATTTCAGATAGGGCGCTCAGGCAGTCGGATGAGCCCATAGTACCGTTAACCGTGAAGACAACATAACTTTACATCAGGGAAGGGGCTCAGTGTTACACCCGTTTTTTAACGTAACTTTTGAGGTGAAATTGCCATATGGCTAACACTCCAGTAAATATCAGAATATTACAGCGAAAACTTTATTTACGCTCAAAGCTTAACTCGGAGCTTCGATTTTACAGCTTGTACGATAAACTCAGTCGCCTAGATATACTCGAAGAAGCCTATCGACGATGCAAAGCCAATAAAGGCGGAGCAGGAATTGATGGCATCACATTCAGTTATCTAGAGCAGCAAAAGAAAGTCGTTGCGCTGTTAAAAGAAATTCAAACTCAATTACAACAGAAAAACTATCGACCTAGCCCAGTCAAACGAGTAGAAATACTCAAAGACAACGGCAAAACGCGGAAACTTGGGATCCCGATAATCAGTGACAGAATTGTGCAAATGGCGATGACAATAGTGATGCAACCCGTCTACGAACCTCATTTACATGAACACAGTTATGGCTACCGTCCATGTCGAAGCGCCCAGCAAGCGGTAAAAGTCATTGAAATGAGCCTAAAACAAGGCTATCAGCACGTACTTGATGCTGACTTGAGCGCCTATTTCGATACCATCCCGCACGCTAAGTTGATGGCAAAAGTAGAAAGGCGAATAAGCGACAGCAGCTTTCTGAGTTTACTGAAAAGCTTTATCAAAGCGCCCATCAGCATAGAGACGGTCAACGGGAAATGGCGAATAGAAGCAAGCCGATGTGGCACTCCGCAAGGCGGAGTTATCTCTCCACTACTGGCTAACATCTATCTCAACGATTTCTGTTTGAAAATACACGAAAAAACACCGTGTAAAATCGTTACCTATGCAGATGATTTTGTTGTACTTCATAAGCAAACCTACACACAAGAGCAACTGGACTGGATAACACAGCAATTAAGTGATGAAGGTCTGAAGCTAAATCAAAGTAAAACCCACTGTGTGGATATGGGAAAGCTGATGAATGAGTTTGATTTCCTCGGTTTTAACTTTCAACGGATCACAGGCCTCATCAAAGGCACCAGTTACATCAAGATACAGGCGTCTAAGAAGAGCCAAACAAAGCTGAAAAATAAAATCAGAGACATAGTGAAACACCGAACCTCAAATACACTTGGCGTACTGATAAATAAGGTTAATCAAGTTCTGAGGGGATGGAAACACTATTTTGGTGGGATAGGTTATCCCAGAGGTGTATTTTTCAGAATAAATGGATTTGTAGTAAACCGGTTCTATCGCTGGCATCGTCGCTTAAGTCAACGTCGAAGCAAGTATCTATCACGAGGTGCTTACGAAAAATTACGCCAAGCTGGTCTTGAGTATTTACCCACGACAAGATGATAAGCAAAGTGAAGGGGCTGAGAGAAGTGTAACAACAGAGCCGTGTGAGGGAAAACCTCATGCACGGAATCGAAGAGGGGCTGCTGGATAAGCGATAGCGAAGCCAGTAGCCTACTCTACTTGAACAGATAAGTGCTCAAATAGCACAAAATTTAATCCTGAAAGATAAACAGCCCCTAATTCACTACATAGAACTGAGTGTATTCTTTAATTAAGTCTTTTGTGTGGCGCTAAGGCGATAGAAATACACAAATCCAATAGAAATGATATATAATTTCGGGTCATACTGCTCTCATCATTCATATTGTAGAACCCCGTGAATAATTTAATTTTATATTGCCGTTCAGGCTACGAAAAAGACTGCGCGGCTGAAATTCAGCAACGAGCGCAGGAAGTCGATGTTGCTGGTTTTGTAAAAACCAATCGAGATGACGCTTACGTTGTGTATCAAACATTTGAGGAAAATGGTGCCGAAGTACTGTTGGAAAAACTGCCATTAACTTCGCTGATTTTTGCAAGACAAATGTTTGCCGCTGGTGAGCTATTATCAGGCTTGCCAGAAGGTGATCGTGTTACCCCCATCGTAGCTGCACTATCTGATGTACAACGTGCTGGTGAAATTCGCGTTGAAACGCCTGATACCAACAAAGCAAAAGAGCTTTCAGGGTTCTGCCGAAAATTAACGGTACCACTTCGTCAAGGACTCAGAAAAGCGGGGATATTACTGGCGAAAGAAAACCCAAAAAGACCGATTATCCATGTGTGTTTTGTTGCACCGGGTAAGGCCTATGCTGGATACTCACTTAGTTATAATACATCACCTCATTTTATGGGGATTCCTCGCCTTAAATTTCCATCAGATGCACCGAGTCGTTCAACATTAAAACTGGACGAAGCCTTTGGTCAATTTTTGACTTCACAAGAGCAAGAAGAAAGGCTATGCAGTGGTATGAACTCTGTTGACTTAGGTGCCTGTCCCGGTGGTTGGACATATCAGCTAGTAAAAAGAGGTATGTTTGTTGCGGCGGTTGATAATGGCCCTATGGAACAAAAGTTAATGGATACAGGGCAGGTTAAGCACTATCGTGCGGATGGTTTTAAGTTTGAGCCGCCAAGAAAAAACATTTATTGGTTAGTTTGCGACATGGTTGAAAAGCCTTCTCGTGTTGCTGAATTAATGGAGTATTGGGCTATTCAAGGTTGGTATCGAGAAGCGATATTTAATCTTAAACTTCCCATGAAAAGTCGTTATAAAGAAGTTAGTCAAATCTTATCCACGATGTCTGAAATTTTGAAAGAAAACCAAGTAAAAGACTTTAAAATACAATGCAAACATTTGTATCACGATCGTGACGAAGTCACTGTACATTTGTGGTTGAACCCAAACCAAGGTATTTAATTTTATAACCTAACTTATATGCTCTTTACGTAAGCGGTTAAATAAACCTTTTAGGTTTATTAATCAGTGATTTTCAACGGGTTGAGGGCGACTTCGCCCTTCGCTAAGTTCAAAACATTGAATCATTTTGGGAGTCACAAAACTTAGAGCCTCATGCTGACTTCTTGCTAGCGCCAGTACTTTAGTCATTATCGGTTTACATTTTGAGACTGTTAACTGCTTGCTCTCGAAAACAGTGCTGCGTAACAATTGTTCTTTGAGGAACCATGCTATTTGAACTAATGTGTTGGACGGAGGTGAGCTCTTGCCTTCGAGTTTCAAATTTAGAATATCAAGGAGGGTTTCAACATAGGGAAGTAAATTTAAACCATAAGGGTTATTGTTATGCAGCACTGTAAAAATTTGTTTTGCATATAACTCAATAATTTCTATAGGTATGTTTTCTTTAAGTTGTCGGTAGCAGCATATGACAGAGTGCAAACTGTGAATGGCTTTCTCTAGGTGACAACCTTTGCATTCCGTTTCTTTTAAATATAACAGTAAGACTACTTCGGCTTCTAATGCGCGAAGGCTACTTAGTCTTGCTTTTAATCTATAAGTTTGTGTTAAGTTTACCCTAGAAAAGATTGAACCATGCCAAACCCGTGCAGCATCACCTGGTTCTATCATATTTTTTTTAACCGAAAGATGAAGCAGTCGAATAATGTCTAGCTGTAGTTCAAGGAAATTGAATTCATTACACGTAGGAGGAGGAATAACGGCCTCTTGTAACCAGTAATATCTAAAGCCATTAAAGAAATTCTCCCATTCAGGTTCAGAATGCAGGTTTTCAGTCGATTCAGTTGATAATTGGCTTTGTAGCCAAGTCACTAAAGAATGAAAACTATCAAGGTTTATTTCTGAATAAAGCCGCCCCAATAACATATAGTTTGGGTAATCTTTTGTAATAGATTTAAGCCGTTCTAACCCTTCAAACCATTCAATTTGCTTATCATAAGTTATTGCTTCTTCGCTTTTTTGGGGAGTGCACTCCGCCAGCTGAATGATGAGTTGAGCTTCTAGTTCATCAATCTCTACTAATTGGCAAAGTCGCTCTTTAAGCTCAGTAGATATAGGCGTGGGTTGCTTGGATAAGAAAACAAGGTATTCAAAAAATACTTTATTGAGTATAAGTTGCCATGTTAGGTTTTCTTGTTTTTTTAGTTCGATTTCTTGTATAAGCGTTTCGAAAGCAGAAGAAACTTGCGCAACATCAACCATGCTGTGTTGAAGCGAATTTATTTTTACAAGTTGATTTCTTACTTCTATTTGCCTTTTAAAGCTGAGCTCTTCTGGATGCTCTGTGGTTAAATCAATATGGTCGTTTAATTCTTGTAGTAGTCGTTTCGTTCGTTGAATATCTTGTGGTGACATAGTTACTAATAATGAAATTTTTGCGTGTAAGCTGTTCATTTCAATTGATAATAATGCGGTATCGGCATTTCCGTTACGGGCTGCACTGTTACAAAGTGAAACCAATTTTTGTACCTTTTCTTGAAATAAGTAATTACTGCTTGTTTTTTGCAAATTATAAAATACATCGCTGGCCAACTTGTATTCGACTTCGGCTAGTTGGCGTTTTTCATCATCAGTTAACAGGCTTTCATTAATTGTTCTTTTTGCGAGGTATTCATCAGCATCTTTTTCTGTTAAACGGTTTTTTTTGTGGCAAATGTTTTCTATGGTGAGCCAAAGAATCTTGATTTCGACTTGATGTTTTAATTCTAGTAATTTGCTATTTGGGCCATCCTCATTGAGAGTTTGATCAATTTCTAGTATAAGACTTTGGTAATTACTCATGTTCGGTGACGAGTGTGAAATGTGTTCGAATGTTATGAAAGCCTCTTTAAATTTGAACTCTTGCTTGATTTTTTTAAAGGCGAAAGTTTTTTCCTGTTTTGTCTGTCCATTATTTTTTACATAGACAGCGCCAACACTGTCTTTAAGTAACTCAAAGTCTTTAAGAGGTACGCTGCTACTAGATTGGCTTTTCAAAGAAATTTGAACGCTAAGAATGGAAAGTTGCTGCTTTAGCCTCACTTGTTCAATGAACTCACCTTCCTTCCTTATAGAGCACGCTTTAATTGCACTTTGTAATTCTTGTTGACACTCCATGCAGGGGATGCTTTCCCAATCTTTCGTTTTATGTGATTCGAGCCATTCATGGAAGTCTGAGGAATTGATGATAATCGGGAATGTTGCACGGCGACACTGTGGGAGCAAATCTTTTGTTTCCCACTTGAAGGCTTCACCTTTAAAGCGACGAGGGGCAAGGCAGCGCTCTAACATTGTAATTTGGTAACGGTGACGAGCTTGTGCAATCGCAGACAACTTTTGCATAGCATCTAACTGAATTTTTATTATTAGGGTGCTAATAAGTGCGTTTCGCAGTAGTACATACTCTTTTTTCCAATAACCTGGTCCATTCTTGTGATGTGCGAGCAAAGCCCTTGGCCCCTCTAAATCAGATAGCATGGTATTGATTATGTGGTCAACAGCATCTATATGTTCCGCTGAACTTATGGCACTTTCTATAGCTTCTATAGCTTGGCGCTTTAATTGTTTTGACAACAGAATGACAACGATTGATTTTCTATTGGTGCTGGGGGAAATCAAGTGAGTAGTGTTCAGGCGTCTTAAAAAAATTGTGATCATATCAACAGGAAGTCGATTCAAACAGGCTTCTGTTGATGATGCTCTAAGTAGTGATTCTAAAGCGCTTGCTAGAGTTCTTAGGTTAGAGTCGCATGACCTCTCCAGCAAGTAACTCGCATGTTTACCAGAGCTATTTCTAAGCCACAGAATTGCTTCGTACCCTTTTGTTGTCGCTTGAATGAATTTAACACTTAAAGGGTTTGTATGAGGTGTTTGAAAGCCGCAAGATTCAATATACTTAATTAGTTGGTCGATGTAGGTTTCGAGTAATAAGGCTAATTCTTCTTGTTCGTACATAGAAAGCAATCCGAATTTAGTTTGACTGTTTTCGAATGTTTCTATAAACAAAAGCAAGTGTGAGAGTGTTACCTTTTGTTCCTTATTATTGAGCAAAGCTGAAAGAGCAATAATATGTTTTTTATTATTAAAATCTATTTTTTCTGATTGAGTATCTTCCTGTTTGTGTTCACAAAGGCTATTAGGTTTTAGCTGGAGCAGAGGGTGAACTGTAGTGGCGTCGGTATGCTCAGTGCGTGTGTGGAAATTGTGCGTATCTCGAGTGAGTTTAGCTGTCACATGAGTACTCAAATCGTAAGTACGCGAACCAGGATTCGTAGGAAAGTTTAATAGTGAAGGTGCCGATAATTCGTCTTCATTGGCGCTTGGTGCGCACTCCAAAGGCAGTGAACGTAAATCTTCGATAGACATATATTTTCCAGCATATAAGTACCTATGCAAATGAAACCACACATTCTGACTCGCTATCTAAGCACACTACTACGTTCCAGCTCAGGTTACATAGAGTGGCTATGCGCCCATCGCTGCGCCTTGTATTGTGCAAATATATCAAGCCAGAATTATTCGATTACATTTGCATAGGTACTTATATCAGAGGCTAAGCGCAAAAACCTTTAGATATTATCAAGTGGGTTATTCAATATTTAAGTAAGGCTATCCATTTGATATAGCTTTAAAATTACACATTTTAGTATACTAGGTGTAGCCAAAAAGTTAAGCAATAAAAGATGCAGACTTGTTCAATGCTTATTCAGGGAGAGCGCACGTAGAAGGTTATAATCAAGGTCGACAATAAACGAAAAGGTAGCGAATGAAACAGAATATTATACCAAATACAGTAATTAATCTCTCACTCAGCAAGAGCTCAAGGTTTTCAGTACAAGGCGCATGTTCGAAGTACTAAGGAACTGTCTCAAAATAACTTACCGATTTGTTACTGCTTAAAATTGTCAATATCAAGGCACGAAGAATGAAGTTTAGTTATTCTAAATGAAAAATGAGTAACGCAGAGAGTGGCAATTTTAAGCGTAACCCTTTGGGCTGTGTTTATTTTTGGTTTCTACTGTGTTGTCGAAAGCTTATGTAGAGTAACTACACCACACTTTCTTCGCCTTGTATAAGCTCAAAAATAAACGACAGCAAAACAGGGAAGTTATTTTGGGACAGTTCCTAAGTACCTGACCATAAGTTTCTTAAGATTTTCTAGTGCCCAGTTTCAGCACTCTACGGTGTTGCAACTTCGGTTACATAGCTAAGGCTATGCGCCCTACATTGCGTCTTGTATAGCACTAAACCTGAACACAATAATTATCAAAGAACTTATCGACAGGTACTTATATACCCTAACGGCCGCCATACAAAGCTGGCGCACAACGCACTTAGTGCTTTTGTCGGGATAATTCAAGAACGTGCAACGCAGTAATGGAAACCTTTAGCCTTGCCCTTCGGGAGATTGTATGTGCTCACTTTGGATTATAAAGAACACTTCACAAAATTATCTCAACGTAGCAATGTAATAACGACAGTTTTGTATATCGGTAATAACTATGTTTTCACCAATTTTGTTTGTACTTTGTGCGCATACACAGCTCTGAGTTGAGCATTTAATTACTGTAATTGGTATTACTTATCTTGGTTGAATTTTATCCAGAGATAAGCTAGTTTGTGGCAACGTTTCAAGGAGTGAAAACAAAACATACCTTATGTATCAAAAACAATTAGTTATATTTAAAAATAATTTCAGTTTGATGAAAGACTCACTGACTAAAATCCAGCAAAATAGTATTCAATGGTTCGTTAGGTTAAGTCACCCTCAAAAAATCTACTTAACGGCACTTTTATCTTTAATCGTTTTTAACGGAAATCTGAAACTGGCTGCGGCCATCGCGTTTATGGCAATGATCTTAGAATGCTTACCGATAGTCACATACGTGTGGCATACCCTGATTGGTAAAGCCATTATCTTATTGTCCTATGCACTAATTGCAAATTTCGCACTGGCTAATGCAGCATCATTAGTCAACGGTGTTGTCGGAGTGGCGAGTGCACAGTTTAGTTATAGCCATAACTTTGCAACTTTATTGTATGTTCCTACATGGATGGTAGGTTTAACCATCGTCGGCTTGATGATGGTCCAAGTTGTTTTAGTGGGTTATATCCAATTGTTGTTACTTCTTAGAATGATAGGGTTCACCAAGAAGTGGCAGTTATCGAAATATCCATATTTGATCACCACCATGTTTGTCAGAATTTTTATGACGAGCCTTGTTCTTTGGGTGATTTACGAAGCAAACATTTCTGAATTTGAAGATCGTACAAAAGGAAGTGTAATTACTGTAAGCGTTGAAAAAGACGCCCAAAGCCAATTTCAGCATCAAGAACAAAACGGGAAAGAAGTTCATGCACAGGAGTTGAGTGAAATAAAAGCCGATCCTGATAGCTCTTCGATGGAAAAGTTTTTTACTGAATCTGTATCAAGCTTTTTTTCGCAAAAATTAAACAATAAAAAACAATTGGCAAGCGAACAGGTTTCATTTGCGAGCATTCTCGTTGCGCATTTTGTTTATTATTTTGATTCGGATGAGTTCAGCCGCTGTGAACTGACGACAAAGTCACATGGTATTGAATTAAATGACTATGAAGTCCTTCAAATTACACCGAATCCAAAACGGCCTTTAGGTTATGATTTTGTTGTTCGAACCTGCATTTCTCCGGCATTCCCTGAGTCATATTACAATAAATAATACCAATTACAGTAATTAAATTCCCAGCTCAAAGCTATGTATGTGTTCAAAGTACAAGTGAAATTGATGAAGACATAGTTATTACCGACATACAAAACTGTCGTTATTACATTGCTACGTTACAAGTTTTTGAATTATCCCGACAAAAGCACTAAGTGTGTTGAACGCCAGTTTTGTATGGCGGCCGTAGGGAATATAGTACTTCAAACTTGCGCCTTGTACTGAAATCCTTTAGCTCTTGCTGAGTGGGAAGTTAATTACTGTAATTGGTATAACCTGAGTTCAGGTTAAATCGTTTTTATGTAATGTGGAAAGAGCATTCAGGGGTAAAAAGAGTTGCTGAGGCGTAAAGGATAAGGAAATATTAAAACTGACATTGCATACGCAGAATAGTTACGCGTCAAGACTGAGTAAGGAGTCACTTTTTATCTATGCTTTACTTAAAATTAACCGATATAAACATTTTCACAACGCAAAAATGAGTAACCATTCATTAATTTTGGGTTTTTAATAGATGTGCTCAATGTCAGTTAAAAGAGGCTCCAATATAAGCTAATGCAGGTTAGTTAAGATAAATCTAGAGAAAATTATCGTCGCTCCTGCGAAGGCAGGAGCCCAGCGATTTTGATTTTACTCTGTAAGTCACTTGATATCTGCCTTCGCAGGTATGACATTTCCCTTAACTGATTGGCATTACTCCAATATAGGTATAAGCCTCTTTATCTCAAGTAATGACTTTAAAGACACTATCTTGAAATTTACAGTCTTTCTAAAATTGCATCTGTGAAGTCAGTCGTACCATAAGTACCACCTAAATCACGGGTAGTGCGATCGCCTGATGCGATAACTTCGGTAACGGCACTGCGAATAGCTTCAGCTTTATCAGCCATTCCCAAATGTTCAAGCATTTGAATAGAAGCTAAAATTACAGAAGTTGGGTTTGCTAGGTTTTTACCAGCAATATCAGGCGCGCTGCCGTGTACTGCTTCAAAAATAGCGGCATTGCCGCCAATATTAGCACCCGGAGCCATACCTAAACCACCGACAAGACCTGCACATAAGTCAGACAAAATATCGCCGAATAAGTTAGTCGTTACAATGACATCAAAGTTTTCAGGATTCATGACAAGCTTCATGCAAGTTGCATCAACAATCATTTCTTCAGTAGTAATGTCTGGGAAGCGTTCGCTGACTTCACGAGCGACTTTCAAGAACAAACCTGAAGTTGACTTCATGATGTTGGCTTTGTGTACGATAGTGACTTTCTTACGGTTTTCTTTACGTGCTAATTCATAAGCAAATACCGCAATTTTTTCAGCACCTTTACGGGTGATGATACTGGTTGCTTCAGCAGTACAGCCGTCATCAGAAACCGTTTGTCCGAGGCCTGAATACATGCCTTCAGTATTTTCACGTACAGTGATAATGTCGATATCTTCGTAGCGTGCTTGCGTACCTTTTAAAGAGAGTACAGGGCGAACATTAGCATAAAGTGCAAACTTTTTACGCAAGGTAACGTTAATAGAAGTAAAGCCACCGCCAACAGGCGTCGTTAAAGGCCCTTTTAGAGTGATTTTATTTTTTTCGATTAAATCGAGTGTTTGTTGTGGAAGTAATTCACCGTGCTTTTCTAGCGCGACAAGGCCGGCATCAGCAAAATCATATTCAAAGTCACAACCGACTTTGTCTAAAATTTTTAACGCTGAATCGATAATGCTAGGACCAATTCCATCACCTGGAATTACGGTAATTGTACGTTTTGACATTTAAAATCCTTCGACTACGTTGTCTTACTGCTTTTATTTGGTGCCGTCGACCTTAATATTTTTATTATTCGTCGCGGCCAAACGTTTACTTGAGGTATGACCACGTATTGTAAACAAATTTCACTATTTTTCACAGAAAATAGTGAGCAATGTCGAGCTTTTTTCGTTATCGTGACAGGGTAGGAATTTGCTTTCAGTTATAACGAAAACAAGATCAAATCATAAAAAGAGAGGATGCTGGTGAAACTTTCAAATCTTGCTGCAGCCATACTGGTGACGACATCATTGTCTACAATTCCAGTTGTTAACGCTGCTAAACCGCTAACACTGCCTGATATCATGCAATTTGAGTCGTTAGCTAAGCCAATAATTGCTGATAATGGTGAAACTCTAGCCGTGGAAGCTAAGCCCGATAGAGGCGATAGCCGAGTGATAGTTAAAGACTTAGCCACGGGTAAATCGTTTAACCTTGCTGGCGCGAAAAAGCCAAAAGTGAGTGCGGATGGTCGTTATGTTGCAATGGTTAAGGCAGTGCCGCTTTTAGAAAAAGAAAAAGCCAGCGAGAAAGAAAAGAAAAAGCTAAAATCTGGATTGATATTGCTCGACACTCAAACAGGTAAACAAGAAGTGTTTGAGAGAGTGAAATCGTTTTCTTTTAATGAAACCGCCAGCCACCTAGCGATACACTTCGAAAAACCAGAGCAAGCAAAAAAATCAAAAGATGGCGGCAAGCCTAAAAAAGATGAAAGCAGCATAAAAGTCGATAAGTTCGACAAGGGGCATCCATTGCGACTTATCACACTGGCAGATGACAGTGTGACGAATTTTGATAATGTCACGAGTTTTTATTTTGATAAATTAGGTCATGGTGTAGCCATCGCTGTGAACGACTCTGCAACTAAACAGCATCAAGTGATTCGTGTCGATTTTAAGGCTAACCAGCAGACACAAATATTCACATCGACAGACTTGCAAATTGGTAACCTAGCGTTAACCGATGATGGTAATTGGCTAGCATTCACTACAGGACAAGCCGATGAAAAGCCGTATGGCCGTGAATATAAACTGAATCTGGTTGACTTGAATTCAAAGAATGGTTCATTCTCGTTAACCAGCATACCAAACACGAAAGAGTGGACACTCAATCGCTACTCAAAATTATCGTTTTCAGATGACAATAACAGGCTTTTTTTTGGACGAGTGCCTGAGGTTAATCAACAGCTGACAATTGCAAAAGTAACCGAACAGAAAGACTTGTTGGATGCTGATGTAATTACCGGTCAGCGTAATCTTCGAGTATGGAATGGTGAGGATCCACTCATAAAACCCAACGAGGTGAAGCATTATAAAGATGAATTAAAGCGTACATACTTAGCTGTACTAGACGTGGCGAACCAATCCGTCACTCAGTTAGCTGACTCGAACGTGTTGGATGTTGAACGACGTGAACAGTCTATGCGCTTTTTAGGTAGTTCAGATCTTAAATATCGTAAGATGATCACTTGGGCGGGTTTTTACCGAGATGTATTCTTAGTAGATAGTAGAACTGGGACTCAGACTCAAGTTTTGACACAATATCCTAGCTATTGGGCACCAAGCTTATCGCCTAAAGGAAACTATATTGCGTACTACCAACACGGCAATATTTATCTGTATAACGTCGAAACAGGTACACGAAAAAATGTTTCAAAAGGCATAGAGACAGGTTTTGCTAATGAAGATCATGATTACCCATCAAATGCACCCGGTTATGGTTTTGGCCCTTGGTTAACGGATGAAAATGCAGTATTGGTTAACGATAAGTTTGATGTCTGGAAACTAGACACTCACTCTGGGAAAATGACCAATTTGACTCGTGGTAAGGGTCGTAAACAAGGTATTCAATTCCGCGTAACAGGTTTGGTCAAAGACGGTGACCCAGCAACATTAACAGTAGGACAAAAAGTACTGCTTAAAGGGTATAACGAGAGGAGTAAATCTGACGATTTTTATCAGCTTAATCTTGCTGGTGGTTTTAAGCAGCTAACTTCAGAACCTGTGAAGATGAAAGTGTTGGCGCGCAGCAAAAAAGCCGATACTTTGGTGTATTCGAAAGAGCGTTATGATCAATTTCCTGATCTCTATACTTCGAGTTATTTAGCGCCACAAAAAGCGACTCAACAAACTGATTTAAATCAACAAATCAAACCGTACCAATGGGGTAATGCTGAATTAGTGCATTGGACAAATGGTGATGGAAAACCATTAGATGGCGTTTTAATAAAGCCTGCAAGTTATAAACAAGGGCAGCGTTTGCCTGTTTTAGTCTATTTTTATCGTTTTATGAGCGATCGCTTACATTCTTTCCCGCAAATGAAAATTAACCATAGACCAAATTTTGCTTGGTTTGTTGAAAATGGTTACGCGATTTTCCTGCCTGATATTCGATTTGAAGTTGGCTACCCTGGATTATCATCAGTTCAAGCACTGACTTCAGGTGTGCAACACTTAATTGATTTAGGAGTGGCTGATCCTGATGCGATTGGTATTCAAGGGCATTCTTGGGCGGGTTATCAATCGGCGTTTGCGGCAACTCAAACTAACATTTTTAAAGCGATTATAACCGGTGCGCCAGTATCAAACATGACGAGCGCTTACAGTGGTATTCGTCATGGCAGTGGTTTAGCACGTCAGTTCCAGTATGAAACAGGTCAAAGCCGTATTGGCCCAAGTCTGTATGAAGCCCCTCAAAAGTATATTGAGAACTCGCCGATTTTCTATGTGGATCGGATTAAAACGCCAATGATGATTATGTTTGGCGATAAGGATGATGCGGTACCGTGGGAACAAGGTGTCGAGTTGTATCTTGCTATGCGACGTGCGGGTAAAGATGTGGTGTTTTTACAGTATCAGGACGAACCACATCATTTGAAAAAGTATCCGAACAAACTGGACTATACCATTAAGATGAAACAGTACTTTGATCACTACTTGAAAGGTGAACCAGCGCCTGAGTGGTTAACTAAGGGTGAAGCCTACTACGAGTATCAAAAGTAGCTTGATTTTAAGGCCGTCAATAGTATGACATACCAATTACAATAGTTGGTATAACATACTGTTGACGGCTTTATTTGTTGTTTGTTAACGCGGACTGCCTTGAAATTAATTTTATAGCACTTTATATCTGGGAATTAAGACGGAGCCGGTTCGTATAAAGTTTCATTGCTTTCTTCCACTTTAAGTAACTCAATAATTTGGCTATATTTTTCTTTTGCTTCACGGGACGTTACTTGTTGATGCTGCCTTTTAGCAATATCTACCGCAAAATGAAAAACTCTATCCTGACTGCTCTTATAGCGGAAAAAGTGAACCGCTTTATCGGCTTTAAATTTTAATAAAAGTCTAACCATTTTATCAAAACCACTAAACGCTGCACAATAAAGTGGAGTTGGAGTTAACACCTCAAAATTAAGTAACTCACCATGCATATGGGCATTAACGTCACAATTGTTGCTTAATAAAAATTCAGCAACCTCTAATGAATTATTTAAAACAGCTAAATGAAGTGGCGAAAAATAGTGGCCATTTTTCATAATACATTTTAGCTCGAATTGTTCACAACAAAGAGGCTTTGGTATTTGAAAATCTGCAGGAAATTTAACTTTTTCATCGAGTGGTAAGTGCCGTTGTTTTAATTGTTTGATCATGTCCAATCGGTTGAGTTGTGCCGCTAAATGGACGGCGGTTAAACCCTTTGATGTTTTAGCTTGGTCAATAGTTTGCACGATATAAGGAGTTGCTAAGAGTATTTTAAAGCAATCTGGCGAATTTTGATTTATTGAAATTAAAACATGATTAGGATTAGCTTTTGACCCGAGTCTAATTAATAGATTTAATATGTGGTGTTGATTATGAAAAATGGAAAAACCAATTAAGGATATTTCTTTTTGAGCTCCTTTATCCATTATTGTTAGTTTAGGCCATTGTACTGAGAGTGCTAGTAATTTTTTACATGCTGACACGTGGCCATACTTAATGGCTAAATGAAGCCCATTTTCACCAGCAACAGATCTGTGTGCAAGCACATCGATTCGATTCGAAAGGTACTCTATACATTGTGTTTTACCTGTGCGGCACGCTGCTAAAAAGGGGGTGAAACCTGCGTCATTGGCATGTGTGAGCAGTTCTGGGTGAGTTTTCGAAACGGTGTTCACCATTTCATAAAGTCCATAGTACGCCGCAATAACGAGCAAACTTGAACCATCTTTTGCCGGTATGCTCTTGTCATACTCCGTTGTTAATAACGTCCTATAAAACAGGTGTTTTTTATTTTTTATTGCAAAAAATAGCGGTGTGTCACCAAATTTATTTTGTGTATTTATCAGTTGCTTGTCTCGTTTAATCAATGCCTGAGCGATTTCGAGACTTCCCATGTGAATGGCATGGTGTAACAGAGAACCGTACTCACTTATTTGGGTGTTTTTTAAGTTAGGCGCTCTCTCAATTAGCGCTAAGAATGCTGTTGCTTTATGTTTTTCAATTGCATATATGAATGGGTTAACCGTCGGTGTTAATTTATCTTCCGCACTAGAATTTTCATCAGCACTTTCTTCATTTTCTAGATATTTGAATTGAGATGAAATTGAAAGTTCGGTTTGTATTCCTTCGTGTGAAATTAAGTCATGAAGGCAACTATCTTTCTGTATTGCTATCAGTAATGGAGTCATGCCAAATGAATCTGAAATATTTGAATCAATAAGAGGGTGGGTTAAAAGTAAATTAATGGTTGCGCTATTTTCACTCATAACGGCTAGATGAACGGCCGTTCGACCAAAACGATTTACGCTGTTAACGTCTGTCTTGGTGTTAAATAATATATATGTCATTAATTCTGGTGGAACGAATTCACGACAACTTGCTAATAAGTGAATGATATTATTTTGATTAGGATCAGTTGCCTCTATTATGGTCTCATCACGTTTAATTTGCTGCTCTGCCAGTTCAAAATGTTTTTGTCTAATTAAGTAAAACAATACAGGGACTTGATTTATTTTAAAGTTGAGGTTTATTTTTAATGCCAATAAAATGTTAAGGGCTTCTTTGTTGTTACTCGGAATTACTGTTTTGGCAATTGCTATAATTTCTTCTTTATTAACAAGCTTTTTAAGTGGTTTATAAGAGATGACTTCACATAAAAGCAAGAGTGACTCTGGTTTATTAATTGATAGTAATAACGGCTCGAATTTACTGTAATAGGTGGGATCTTTGCTTTTTAAGGTTTTAGCTTCTAGTTTAAGTATTCTTTTAACTTGTAAACGTTTTTGGGCTCTATTGTCAGAAATGAAAGTGTGAGTCATTAACGTGGTAATAATACTCCATAAGTCTTCAAAACATTTTGTCTTAATAAATAAATGGTGAATAATAACTCGACGTGCTTCTTTTTTCATGCCATTAAATTCTATATTTGCTAAATCTTGAGCAAAAAGCTCACGTCGTTGTGAATCCTCCATTATGTAAACTTGTTGCTCGGAATCGAGCATGACTAACGTGTTTGTCGAGCCTGAAAATGCACCTAGTAATTCATCCTTCGTTTCCTCCAGTGCTGGAGTTCTTAAACTTGTGGTTATTTTAGAACGTGTTACAACTTCCTCTTCGATAACAGCCTCCCCATCTTGATACTGAACTGATTGCCTCACAGATACTGACAGACTTGCGCTTGTTCTATCTCCTGTTTGGGAATCAACAAATTCTCTATGCTGAATTTGCACTCTTTCTGAGGTTGTGCCTCGATTATTATGGGTAAAAGATTCATGTGTTGTTGTTTCTACTATTGGTTGAGCAAGTGGTCGAGGATAAGTCGTAGGACATAATGGGAGTTGAGTAGTGTCTTTTGTAATAAGTAAAATGTCACATAATCCAGAAAAAATATCATTTTGTAATCTAGTTAAAGAGTCTATTGTCGTAGAGCTTAAATGGACTTCAATTAAGTCTAAAGTGGACGTGTTTTTTGTAAACAAAATGCATAAATTATCGGGCAATGAAGGGGTTAAGTTATCAGGGATTACCAGTTGTTTCGCAAATTCGTCAGCTATCGCTTTAATAATGCTTTTTATTGGAAGATTTGTATTTAGTTGAGCTTGAAATGAATCCAATTGTTCAGCCGTAAGAGTTAAAGTGTAAGCCTCTGCCTTCGGAGGTAAGCCCAACCAAGTACAAGCTGTATTAAATAGTTGGATCACTGCAGCTTGTTTACTTTGGGTGATGGAGTGAGACTGAAAATAGAGCTCAATCTCATTAAATAATAAGACCCTAATAACGGCTTGGGCATTTTTGAGTAATCCTGACTTTTCCATCACGAGGGTTAAAATTGCCATCGTTGTTTGATGCTGAGTCAAGCCAGTCTGATGATGAATGGTCACTTGATGTTGTTTTATGGCAATGACTCTGATTGCTTCTGGAATAGATGTATCTTTTATTAAGTCTTCAAGCAAAGTGATCTGTTTAATTTGATGTGTCAAAGTATGTTGGTCAGGTTGATGCTCAATTGCTAATTGTTGTAATTCGCTTGGTAAGGAGGTAATAAATTGTTGCGACGGTTCAGAGAAGGGGATAATAGCTTGGTTGAGTGGATTTGTAGTCGACGATTCTGCTAAAGCAAGGTTTTGAGATGTCGATGAAGACTCAAACATAATATATCCAAAACGTTCTAAATTTTGAAGGAATAATAACCAATTATAATTTGAATAATAATAACTTTGTATGCATGTTAAAGCATTAATAGTTATTAAAAATGAGGGTGCATGAGCATTATCCTAAATAAATCGGTTGGGAGTGTTCATATACGCAGAAAAATACAGATAGCAAGGCATGAATAGCAGCAAGTAGTGGTTACCGACATACAAAACTGTTGTTACTTCGTTTCTACTTGCAAAACTTATTACGCAGTTAGCGTTGATTTTGGCAAGTATATGAATGTTCAGCACTCACCTAATGGGTGAATTCGGGTTGTTTGATTTGGTAATTAAATTCAATGGATTAAGGTTAAACTGTGCGTTCAACCAATTTATTTAGGATTATAGTAAATTTATACCAAACAATTTGGCAAAAGCAGCAAACAGAATAAAACAAACCACAGAGATAAATGCACAAAGCCCCAATGTTACCCAAAAGCTAAACTTAGCGTGCAAATAAGGGAAAACCAAAAACATCGGTAGGGTAGGCACAACATACCAAAAAGTATAAAAAGCGTGGTTATTAAGCTTTTCTGTTCTTTGACCTTCGATGTACATCCAAATTAATACCAATTACAGTAATTAACTTCTCACTCAGCAAGAGCTAAAGGATTTCAGTACACGGCGCAAGTTTGAAGTACCGGGGTAATTCAAAAACTTGTAACCTAGTAATGGAATCCTTTAACCTTGCCCTTCGGGAGCTTGTATGTGTCCAAATTACTACGCAAAACTGTCTCAACGTAGCAATGTAATAACGACAGTTTTGTATGTCGGTAATAACTATGTCTTCATCAATTTCACTTGTACTTTGAACACATACATAGCTCTGAGCTGGGAACTTAATTACTGTAATTGGTATAAGGCCAGAATCGTCACCATTGGCATTGCTGCGGTAAGAGCGCCAAATTTATCACTACGCTTGGCGATTTCAGAAATCGCCACCACAACTGCAGGAGTAAGAAGATATTTAGTGATAATCCAGTACATTGTTTATCCTATTTTTAAAAGAATAAACGTATTGTACCGATACTCTTTTAAAAAATAGAAATGAAAATGAGTGCGGGAATTTATAATGTGATCTCTGACTCAATATATTGTTGATAGGTATCGGTTCCCCATGCTACAAGTTTGTTGTCTATAAACAAAAGCGGAGTGCATTCATCTTTAGTCGTTTTACCGTCAGATTTACCTTTGTGAGTTCGGTAAAATAAAACATGCATCGGTTTGCCATTACTGTGCTTTGCTTCACTGAAGTCGGCAGCTCCAAAACGGGCTCTGATGCTGTCAATGTGTTGTCCTAAATTGAGATGGGTTAAATTTTGTTGATTAAAACTCTGACGGTCTTCCCAATCCATGTCTTCGATTTTGGGTTCATAAAACATCATAGTTATTGCCACAAATATGACATAAATCGTGAACACAACACCAATAACAACCGGAGCTTTTGATTTCATTTAGATAAATATCCCTATTTTTATAGCAAAACGTTAAACACTTAATAGTTTGAAGTAAGCATTGTAAACGTCAATGATTATATCGTAACTTTATGTTAACTAACTTAACTTATATAGCTGGTTGGAGGACTATGGTGATCACTGGTATAAACTATTATCCTAGAAACATCAGTTGACTGCGTTCTCAAGAGTAGGAAAATGGCTGATAGTAAGGCGTAGCTTGCAGCAAGTAGTTATTCTACTTGCAAAAGTTACAACGCAGATAGCAGTCATTTTAGCAAGCTTGTGAGCGTAGAGCATTTCACTCATTGGGTGAAAAACATGATAATAAAATCATCGTATTGCTCAAACAGTTACTCGTATACTCAGCGTTCAACTGATGTTTTTAGGATTATTTGTTACCAGCATACCTAAATGCGCTTAGACTTAGGTTAAGCGGCATATTGCACTGCAGTTGAACCAGCTTGTAACTCAGTTTTGCCATCTCTTTACCTTCCGCAAGTTTCTTTGCTTGTTTGTCACCAATGGCATCAAGTGACGCATAAATATTGGTAATGCTGCGAAACACTTTAAGCAGCTCTGCCGCAGACTTTGGACCTATGCCTGTTACACCAGGTATTTTATTTCCTGTGGCCCCAGCGAGTGACCAATATTCAACAAACTGGGCTCTTTCGACACCAAATTTTTGCTCTAGAGCATTGATATCTAAATACTGCTGTGAAAAGTGATCCCATTGCTTGATGTTTGGGTGAAGTAATTGAGTAAAGCCGTTA
Source organism: Parashewanella spongiae (assembly GCF_004358345.1). Lineage (NCBI taxonomy): Bacteria > Pseudomonadati > Pseudomonadota > Gammaproteobacteria > Alteromonadales > Shewanellaceae > Parashewanella > Parashewanella spongiae. The sequence goes on from NZ_CP037952.1 coordinate 1,099,139, forward strand.
TCTGTTGAGACGATAATGGCTTCTCCGCCCGAGCTTGTAAGTTTAGTTGCTAATGTGGCAATGACGTCATCCGCTTCAGATTCAGCATCTAAGTTATGCCAATTATTCTCAGATAATGTGTTTTTTAAACTCGGTAAACCAGAAGCCAATGACTCAGGCATGGGTTTACGGCCTTTCTTATAATCAGCGAATAATCGTTTACGCCAAGATTCTTCAGAACCGTCCCAAACAAGCACAATATGACTAGGCTCATGAAACTTTAGAAGCTTATTAATTGCCGATACCGTTCTTAATGTGAGGGATTGGATATCACTCTCATCAGGTTGAGTAGCGTGCATACGACGGACAAGGTTAAGTGCGTCAATAATTAATAAACGATTCAATTTAATACCTTATAACATGGAATGTATTGGCTGCCTGGGAGCTTCATACGTTGTTGTTTTACAAATGCACTTAATAACGTATCCATTAGTGCCATGAGTTTCGGATCACCGTTAATCTCAAATGGCCCTTGAGATTTAATAAGTTTAATTGTATCACCTTTAACATTTCCGGCGACAATGGCCGAAAATGCTCTTCTAAGATTAGCCGCAAGATCTGCTTTTTCCATATCAAAACTTAGCTTAAGTTTTTTTACGGCTTCATGAGTGGGTATGAATGGAAGTTGAAACTCTGGTTCGATCTTTAATGCCCATGCGAATTTATAAGAGTCACCAATTGTGCGCCGATAGTGTTTCACGTCTTCCATGGCGTTTGACATGATTCGGGCAACTTTTTGGGGATCATCAATGATTATCTGGTATTTTTGTTGTGCATCATGACCTAATGTCTGCTCAATAAATTTATCTATTTCATCGAAGTAGGCGGCTGACTCTTTAGGCCCTGTAAGTACAACTGGAATGGGGTTTTCAGCATTGTCTGGGTGAAGCAAAATACCCAATAAATATAGGAGTTCTTCAGCGGTTCCAGCACCGCCAGCAAAGATAATTATCCCATGGCCTAATCGAACAAAAGCTTCTAAGCGTTTTTCGATATCAGGCATAATGAGAAGCTCATTAACGATTTGATTGGGCGGCTCGGCGGCGATGATGCTGGGCTCGGTAAGACCAATATAACGAGCTGATTTTATCCGTTGCTTGGCATGGCCGATGGTAGCGCCTTTCATCGGACCTTTCATTGCGCCTGGGCCGCAGCCTGTGCAGATATCAAGTGCTCGTAAACCTAATTGGTAGCCCACTTCTTTGGTATACATATATTCAGTTTGATTGATGCTATGACCACCCCAACACACAATGATGTTTGGTCCCTTGAGTTTTTCAAGCATCCGAGCGTTACGCAGAATATCAAATACCATATTGGTGATATGCTCATTGATCTTAGCTTCGCGATTTTTAAGAGTGTCATACTTATTGGCGATGTAGATAATATCTCTGAGTACAGCAAATAAATGTTCTTGAGTTCCGCTAATGATTTGATCATCGACAAACGCTTTTGCTGGTGGGTTGGTCAGCTCTAACTTAACGCCACGAGGGCGTTGAAGTACATTGATATCAAAATCTTGGTGTGCAGAAAATAGATCAAGGTCATTGTCACTTTCGACACCAGCACACAGTACGGCAAGAGAGCATCGGCGATAGAGTTGGTATAACTCGCTGTGAACACGAAGCTGTAATCGGCTGACTTCTAATTGAGAAAGCTGCTCCATGCTTCCTCGAGGGCTGATAGATACTTTCATGTACATCTCCAAAAAATCAATGATAGTTTAGAGTGAAGGAGAAAAGTGAACGATTAACTGATGATGATCACTCTATCTCTACTCTCATCTTTTGCTCGATATAAGGCCGCGTCAGCTCTGTCGAAAGTTTCTTCGATTTTTTCTTGGAAGTGAACTTTTGCCGCACCAATAGATACTGTTACGGTAATCCGCTGATCCTTAAACTTAAAAGGGATACTTTTTATTTTTTCTCGTACTCGCTCTAATAAAGGTGAAATGTCATTATCACTGACATTTGGCAATAATAAGACAAACTCTTCTCCACCGTAGCGTGCAACAAATTCCGTATCTCTCAGAGCATTTTTCATCACTTGGGCGATAACTTGCAAGGCTTTATCACCCGTACTATGGCCAAATTTGTCATTAATACTTTTAAAGTAATCGATGTCAGCAACCGCAACCCAAAGATTCCCATTTTTGCGTTTAAGTTTTTGATACTCTAACGACATTCTATCTTCAAGTGCGGCTCTATTAGGTAGTTGGGTTAGTTGGTCGGTCTGATTGAGCTTTTGTAGTTCGTGTAATTTGTCTTTATAAACCTCAAGCTCTGAGCTTAGACCGCCAATTTCATTTCGCATATTTTGAAATGAATGTTGCAATTGCATTTTTTCTTTTTGTTCAATTTCACTTTTATGTGCTAAAGCCGTTTTTAACTGATCGAGTTGACCTCGAACTTGAAGTTTCAAAAAGTCGAGATCATTGGTGTCACGAATTGCAGACTCAACTTCACCAACATATCCCTGAATTTTTTTATCAAGTTTGCCTTTTGATAGTTGATTTTTGGCATCGTTGTTTTGCATGGTAAATGTCAGATCACTGACCACAGTGAGCGTTTCATTTAATGCACTTAAAAATTCTTGAGCTGAATTTTTTTCACGAACCAGGTTTTCGACTAATAATGAAATAATTGCGTTATAGGCACTTAATAAATCATCAGCAGTAAATTCACCATTGAGGACTGCTTGAATCGTTGACACTTTATCTCGTTGCTCATTTCGAAACTCTAGCTCTGATATTAAACGGAGCAACTCCTTTGCGAGTAATTGATACTTAGGCGTTAAATCAAGTTTACTATCGATGTTAAATTGAAGCTCAATAACCTGCTCATAGAAGAGCGAGAGCTTTTCCAGTTTGGGCACATAGTCCCAAACCGTATGAAATGGCTTGTTTAAGTCTTGTTTAAAATAACTTAACTCTTTTTTTACTACCTCGGGTAAAGATGTTACACGCAGTAGTTGATTAGTGATATTAGTTAAACTGGTTCGGCTATTGTCGAGTGATATTGTGATTTGATGATATTGATTTTTAAGTAAACGCTCGATATCTACCACATCAGCAATGCTGTTTTTCAAGCTTTCGTAATCATCAAACTGGCGACGAAATTTAGCAAGCTTATTATCTAACTCAGGGTTATGTCCCTTACAGGCAATGCTTAAGCTAAAGATAAAACTTTGTAAAATTTTAAACTTGTCGTTTCTATCCAGTGTGAGCTGATCAAGCTCCCTCTTAGATGTTTGTAATTGCTCTTTTAACGCACTGAGTGCAACTGTTGCCGTTGCTGAATCGTTCATTACCTTGTATCCCTACTTGAACCGTGTCTTAAAGGCGATTAATGCAAAAAACTATTTTATGAAAGAATAGTGGGAAAGGCTTATATTATATCAAAGTGATCGCAGGTCAAAACATGATTTTGATATTTACCCCTCATTTTGAATAAAAATGTTATTAGCGCCGCATTTATTGTCGGGCTTGTTGCAGTCAAGTTTGGGTTGTTATACTGCAAATTGATTTTTGCCTTCATGCAACTCCAATTTATAATGAAAACTAAGGAATTCTCTGTGGACTTCACTCGTTTTGCTTGGCTTACTGCCAGCACGCTTATTAGCGCCTCAAGCTTTGCTCAAGTTGAATATCATATTGATTTAACTCAGCCTGATCATCATCTTGCTCAAGTTGAGGTTCAGTTTCCAAAAACAGCATCAGATAAGTTAACCATAAATTTACCCGTCTGGCGTACAGGTAAGTATCAAGTTCAACCGATATCAGACGGTGTGCGTAACTTTGTAGCGAAAGACAATGAAGGCAATGTATTAAGCTGGGAGAGGACTGAAACAGGCGAGTGGCAAGTTGATTTGAGCAAGCCCACTCAAGTAACGGTTAATTATCAATTGTATGCTAATGAACTCGGTCAACGAACTCGTCATATTAGCAGTACCCATGCCTATTTAGACAGCAGCGCTGTGTTTATGTATAGCCCAGAGTACCGTGATGAAGAAATTACGGTTGGTTTATCGGTACCAAAAACTTGGAAAAGTTACTCTGGACTAGAATATGGTGACAACAAGCACAGCTTTGTGGCACCAAACTATGATGTGTTAGTCGACTCGCCAATTGAAACGGGTATCAGCCAACATCGTTCATTCAGTGCCGATGGTCGTGATTACGAGTTAGTTGTGTGGGGACAAGGTAATTACGATATCGAGCAAATCGTTACCGATCTAAAAAAAATCAGCGGCGAAGCTGAGCGTTTGTGGGATGACTATCCATTCAAACGTTATGTTTATATTGTCCACGCAACCAGTGGTGCACGCGGGGCAACAGAACATTTAAACTCCACTGTTATTCAATTACCGCGTTTTATGTTTCGTGAGCGTAAGGATTATTTACGCTTCATCAGTACAGCATCTCATGAGTTTGTTCATACTTGGAACGTTAAAGCCTATCGTCCAGCGCCAATCGCCACTTATGATTATCAGCACGAAACAGTGACTGACTTGCTATGGCTTGCCGAAGGTTCAACCAGCTATTTTCAAAACCAGTTATTACTCAGCGGCGGTATCATGAAGCCTAAGGAGTTTTTTGAAGACTTAGCCAAACGGGTGAACGCTAATCAAAAGAAACCGGGTAAAATCGTTCAATCTGTCAAAGAAGCCAGCACAGGCAAATGGGCTGCTAGAGGTGGAGATTACGCCCATAACAACAGCGTAAACATCTACTCTGAAGGTTACATGGCATCGTTGGCTCTCGATTTTTCAATCTTACAACAAACCAAGCTCGACAAAAGCTATCGTGATGTACATCGCAATTTATATCGCGATTACAAATTACCGAAAGGCTATACCGCAGATGATATAAAAGCCATTGCTACAAAGTTAACTGGTGAATCATATGACGATTGGTGGCAACAACATATCGAATCACCACTTACCATCGACTTCGATGAACTGCTGGCGCATGCAGGTTTGAAAGTGAATACTGGAGATAAGCAAAAAGTCGATGCAGGTATGAGTCTTGACGGTAGACACAATTCACTTAAATTAGGGCGAGTGCAGAAAGGTGGCCCAGCGTGGTCGGCTGGCATTGTATTTGGTGATGAAATCGTGGCTATCAATGGCTTAAAAGTGACTGCCAAAGGTTTTAAAAAACGCTTAGAAGATTTTAAAGCAGGAGATAAGCTTGAAATCACACTATTTAGTGATGATCAGCTTAAAACTGTGACATTAACTTTAGCTGAACAAGCTAAAGATAAGTTGAAAATTACTGCTGTGAAAAGCCCTAGCAAACAGCAAAAAGCCTTTTTAGAAGCATGGCTTGGTATCGACTGGCCGTTCGATGAAGAAGGCAAGTTTAAAAAATAAAACGGATATTCAAATATTGGTTTATTAGTGAAATATCCAGCTTAGGCCTGTCTCTTGAGCAGGACAACCGCACGAGAGAGTGATATATAAACAACTCCATGTGGTAATTTCGCATTCCCACGAAAGTGGGAATCTAGCGGCTTATATTTGAATACCCAAAGTCACTGGTTTCCCGTTTTCACCGGAATGACGGGCTATAAAGTCTACGGTTTTTGCTCGAAAAACATTCATGCGTTTACCCTAGCCTCTTGAGTAATACCAATTATACCAATTACAGTAATTAACTTCCCACTCAGCAAGAGCTAAGGGATTTCAGTACAAGGCGCAAGTTTGAAGTACTATATTCCCTACGGCCGCCATACAAAACTGGCGTTCAACGCACTTAGTGCTTTTGTCGGGATAATTCAAAAACTTGTAACGTAAGTACCTGACCATAAGTTTCTTAAGATTTTCTAGTACCCAGTTTCAGTACTCTACGGTGTTGCAACTTCGGTTACATAGCTACGGCTATGCGCCCTACATTGCGTCTTGTATAGCACTGAACCTGAACACAATTATTATCAAAGAACTTATCGACAGGTACTTAGTAATGGAATCCTTTAGCCGTGCCCTTCGAGAGCTTGTATGTGTCCAAATTACTACGCAAAACTGTCTCAACGTAGCAATGTAATAACGACAGTTTTGTATGTCGGTAATAACTGTGTCTTCATCAATTTCACTTGTACTTTGAACACATACATAGCTCTGAGCTGGGAATTTAATTACTGTAATTGGTATTACTGTAATTGGTATTACTGTAATTGGTATTATCTATGATTTCTTAAGTTGTGTTAGCCGCTGAATGGCTAAGTCAATGCTGGATCTTGTGCTATTGGAGGCTTTTGTCATCTTGCCTTGAGTTATATAAGTTGCCTTCTTAGTGTCATTCATTTTACTTAGTGCCTGTATAAGGGCATCGATAGTAGGGAAACTTACAGAGTCTCTTGAATCTTTTGGTTTCCACTCTAGCCAACATGATAATACTTTTGAAAAGTAAGGTTCAGCACCTCCCGTTCGTAATTTTCTGTCTGTTTGGATTTCTGAAATTTCATCTTGAGTGAAACCTAGATTTTTTGCTAAATCTGACCAATCATTCTGGAATATTTCAATTATGGCACGTACATCGTGATAATTATCATCATAAGTGACTTGATTTTTCACCTTAGGAGTAGATTCTGTTTTAACTATAAACCCACGGCTACTTTGTTGAGCTTGCTGATGGGGAAGCGGAGTTGTTGAAGTTTGTTTGGAAGAGGATTGGAATTTTTTGTTGACAGTATAACGTGAATATTTTTGTGAAGGGTGTGCTTCTTTGCCTAGTGCATACGTAAAAGGTGTTTGTGGTCGATGTTTATCTCTGAAACATTGATGAGTTTTTGGGGGAAGTGTAGTGGACTTAGTGTCAGCTCTTTGTGGTGAAACAGTATAAAATTGACTAGGTGTCTCAAATTCAGTTTTCGGAGCTTTTTGTTTAAGTTTTGTGGATTCGCTTTCCGTATGGATTGGATAAAAGGACACTTGAGCTGGTGTAGTTTCATGAGCCATGAGAAAGTCCTCGAAGTTTATAGTGTTTAACGACTTTATTATGTGAACAATAAATCTTCAAAACTTATTTAAATAAAAGCTTGTTTATGACAGCTGTCTTTCAGTTGATTAAATGTATGCACCTTTATATACCTGTGATACAGGAAGATGCAACTTTCAGGGCATTTTCAACTGTTAGTTTTGTTAATACCAATTACAGTAATTAATCTCTCACTCAGCAAGAAATAAAGGTTTTCAGTATAAGGCGCATGTTCGAATTACTATATACCCTAACGGCTGCCATACAAAGCTGGCGTTCAACGCACTTCGTGCTTTTGTCGGGATAATTCAAGAACGTGCAACGCAGTAATGGAAACCTTTAACCTTGCCCTTCGGGAGCTTGTATGCGCACACTTTGTATTTATAAAGAATACTTCACAAAATTATCTCAACGTAGATAACTATGTTTTCACCAATTTCGTTTGTACTTTGTGCTCATACATAGCTCTGAGTTGAGCATTTAATTACTGTAATTGGTATAAGGCGTGAAAGTGCTGGAGTAGTGGGCTGATACAAGCTTTCCCAACCTAGAAGAATAAGCGCCTTGTCAAAACGGCCATTAATCCTCATTGAAATTATCCATCTTCAGGTAACACGGGCAAATAATCTTTGAACGACAAAATATTTAATACCAAATAAAGTTTATGATCACTATGTGTTTCTAACTGGAATAGTGCTGTCAAGAGCCAACAAACTAACGCACTTCTGTTTAGAAAACTGATGCGTTCGACATGCTCTTTTAGTCAATTAGCATTAAAATTTATCGAAGTTGTGAAGACCGTGAGCATCAGGATAAACCCTGACACATTTTTTTAAACTTATTTTGTGTTGTTTTGTTCGACCATTTGTTAACGTCAATACACAAAAAATAGAACGATAATGGACCATCAACAATGAAGTTAAAATACAGTGTAGCCAGTATAGCGCTGGCGATGACAGCGTTAACCTCAAGTCTTTCTTTTGCCTCAACTCATTCAGAACATGGTTATTACCGCGCGCCAACTCTGTATGGCGAACAGTTAGTGTTTACCGCTGAAGGCGATTTATGGTCACAAAAGCTGTCACAGCATTATGCGAGCCGTTTAACCAGCCTACCTAGTGAGGAAATCGATGCCAAAATTTCTCAAGACGGTAAATGGGTGGCGTTTTCAGCGGATTACGATGGCGCTCGAGAAGTATATATCATGCCAATTGAAGGTGGTGTGGCGAAGCGAGCCAGCTTTGAAAACAGTCGAGTTCGCTTACAAGGCTGGACATCGACAGGTGATATTTTATATTCAACCGATAATGCTCATGGCCCTGCCAATTATTGGGTATTACGAACGATTAACCCTGAAACTCTAGAAACTCAAGATTTACCATTATCTGATGCGATAGAAGGCAGTATTGATTCAAGCGGAAAGTATGTGTATTTCACGCGTTTTGGGCTACAAGCTACAGGTGATAACGCAAGAGATTATCAAGGCGGCGCAACAGGAGAGTTGTGGCGTTACAAAATAGGCAGTAAAAAAGAAGCGCAGCCGCTGACGAAAAACCATAAAGGATCAGTGCGACAACCTATGGTATGGAACGACCGCTTATATTTTATCAGCAATCAAGACGGTAATGATAACTTATGGTCAATGTCGTTGCGTGGTGGTGATGTTAAGCAACATACCAGATATCAAGACTTCTCCATTCGTTCAGCCAGTATGGATGATGGAAAAGTGGTTTTTCAATATGGCGCTGACATCAAGCTGTTTGACATAGAAGCGGATCAAGATAAAAACCTCGACATCAGTTTGGTTTCCGATGCTCCAAGGCAGCGTGAGCAATGGGTTAATAATCCGGTTAAATATCTTACTGCAGCAAATTTATCTCCAGAAGGTGATAAAGCGGTGATCACAGCCCGTGGTCATATCGCGGTAACCAGTGCAGATGGCAAGCGACTTATTGAAGTAAAAAGTCCCCCAAATAGCCGTTTACGCAATGGCGTAATGAGCAATGATGGCAAGTGGGTATATGCCATTGCAGATACTTCTGGTGAACAAGAAATCTGGCAGTTCGCGGCAGACGGCAATAATGACTCAAAGCAATTGACGCATAATGGCTCAAGCATGCGAATGACTTTGAGTTTGTCGGCGGATGGTCGTTATCTGGCTAATGATGACTATGACGGTAATGTATGGCTGCTTGATCTCGAAAGTGGCAAAAATAAAAAAATCATTACCCAAGGAGAAGGACTTGGGCCTTATGAAGACATTGTTTGGTCAGCCGATAGCCGCTTTATTGCTTTAACTAAATCTGAAATTGGCAAGATGCGTCAGCAAGTGGTGTTGTATTCGTTAGATGAAGATAAAGCACAAACGTTGACAAGCGATAAGTATGAATCTTTTTCTCCGAGCTTCAGCGCTGACGGCCAATGGTTGTACTTTTTATCGAACCGCCAATTTAATGCGACGCCAAGTTCACCTTGGGGTGATCGCAATATGGGACCTGTGTTTGATAAGCGCACTCTCATCTTTGCGTTAGCACTGACTAAAGATGCGGTATTTCCATTCCAAAAAATCACCGAATTAATAGAGCAGAAAGAATCGGTTGACGATACGGATTCTGAGAGTGAAGACGAAAAAGAGTTATCTATTGATTGGAATGGCTTGAATCAACGTTTATGGCAAGTGCCTGTGGCTGCCGGAAATTATAGCCGTTTAACGGTAGCGGATAATAATTTGTATGTAATGGATCGCGCTGCAAATAAACAATCACTTAAATACATTAAATTTGCCAATCGGGCTCCTAAAATCGATACCTTTGGTGATGGTATAGAAGGCTATCAATTATCGAATGATGGTAAAAAGCTATTTGTAGCTAAAAATCGGGCTAAATCCTTATATATCGTTGATGCTGGGAGTAAAATGCCTTCTGACATTTCACAGTCAACGGTGAATACCAAAAGCTGGAAACTAGCGTTACATCCAAAATTAGAATGGCAACAGTTATTTGATGATGCTTGGTTAATGCACCGTGATTCGTTTTTCGATAAAAATATGCGTGGTGTTGACTGGATAAAAGCCAAGAAAAAATACCAAAAACTTGTCGATAGAGTGACGGACAGAAACGAGCTTAATGATGTGTTTAAGCAAATGATGGGCGAGCTTAACTCGTTACACTCGCAAGTTCGTGGTGGTGATTTAGTTAAAGATCCAAAACGCCCAAAAGCAGCAAGTCTAGGTGCATGGTTAAAGCAAACCAAAAAAGGTGTGCAAATCGCCCATATTTTTAAAGCCGATCCTGAATTACCGTCATTGGCCTCACCACTAAATAAAATGGGTGTTGATGCCAACGAAGGTGACATCATTGTGTCTATCAATCATTCGCCTGTAAAAACTGTGGCTGATGTAAACCAATTACTGCGTAATCAAGCAAACCAACAAGTGTTGCTGGAGCTGAAACGTAAAGGCAAGATGTCCAAAGCCATTGTTAGCCCAATTACTCTTTCAGCTAATGCTAAAATGCGCTATCAAGATTGGGTTGAATCGAATTCTGAGAAAGTAGATCAAGCCAGTAATGGTGATGTGGGGTATTTGCATTTGTACGCTATGGGAGCTGGCGACATCGCTAATTTTGCACGTGAATTTTATGCCAATTACAACAAAGAAGGTTTGATCATCGATGTAAGGCGCAATCGCGGTGGCAATATTGATAGTTGGATTATCGAAAAGTTACTTCGTAAAGCTTGGGCATTTTGGCAACCGACTCATGGTTCAGCCAGTACCAACATGCAGCAAACTTTCCGAGGTAAGTTGGTGGTGCTTACTGATCAATTAACCTATTCAGATGGCGAGACATTCTCTGCTGGCGTTAAAGCACTTGGGCTAGCACCACTGATTGGTAAGCAAACATCAGGTGCAGGTGTATGGCTCTCTGGTCGAAATCGTTTAGCGGATAACGGTATGGCAAGAGTGGCAGAATATCCTCAATATTCAATTAATGGTGATTGGATTGTTGAAGGGCATGGTGTTGAGCCGGATATTGAGGTTGAAAATTTACCTGTCGCTACATTCAAGGGCACTGATGCTCAGCTTAATAAGGCCATTGATTATTTGAATCAAGCGATCAAAAAGGATCCTTTATCTAAATTGAAAACTAAACCAATGCCTGCATCAGGCAAAGCCGCTGATATTAAAAATAGTTTTTAATCGATAAAAAATGTTGACAAAGTTGATCATTGAGCGTTATAAATGAATGAATACTTAGTTTTTACGCATATTTTATAGTTTAATGACTTTCACTAATCAAGCTTCAACACATCAAATACTTCTTAACCTGCTCCTTTCAAGGAGCGGGAAGTTTGGTTAGGTGTACATAAAAACCATAACAAAACCCGCCAAATAGAGCGGGTTTTTTTGTGCTTGAATTTTAACTTATATCAGAAAGGGATGAGCAATGGATAATCAGGTTATCATATTTGATACAACATTACGGGACGGAGAACAGGCGTTAGCGTCGAGTTTGTCGGTACATGAAAAACTGCAAATTGCTTTAGCTATTGAACAGTTAGGTGTAGATGTAATGGAGGTAGGTTTTCCAGTTTCGTCACCAGGAGATTTTGAATCAGTTCAAACTATAGCTAAAACAGTTAAAAACTCAAGAGTATGCGGATTAGCTAGAGCCATTGAGGCTGACATCAAAGCGTGTGCTGATTCGTTATCTGTTGCTGAACAATTTCGAATCCACACCTTTATCTCAACCTCTGATATTCATGTGACTCAAAAGCTAAAGCGTGATTTTTCTGACGTTGAAAAAATGGCAGTCAGTTCGATTAAATATGCAAGGCAATTTACCGATGATGTTGAGTTTTCTTGCGAGGATGCAGGGCGTACACCCATTGATAATTTATGTCGTATGGTTGAAAGTGCGATAAATGCGGGCGCCACCACAGTGAATATACCAGACACTGTAGGGTACACATTGCCTAGTGAGTTTGGTGACATTATTACTCAGCTATTCAATCGAGTACCGAATATTGATAAAGCCATCATCTCAGTGCATTGCCATAATGATTTGGGCATGGCAGTAGCAAACTCAATGGCAGCGGTTGAAGCTGGTGCTAGACAGGTGGAATGTACTATTAATGGTATTGGCGAGCGAGCGGGTAATTGCTCGTTAGAAGAAATTGCCATGATTTTGCAAACTCGCCAAAACAAGTTGCAATTGAATACGGACATAAATCATAAAGAAATTGCGAAAACTTCAAAATTAGTAAGCGAACTTTGCAACATGCCAGTTCAGCCTAATAAAGCTATCGTAGGCAGTAATGCTTTTAGCCATTCATCAGGCATTCACCAAGATGGCATGTTAAAAGCCAGTAATACCTACGAGATCATGACGCCTGAAAGCGTTGGTATTTGTAAAACTAATCTGAACCTTACTTCACGCAGTGGTCGTCATGTCATCAAACACCGAATGGCCAGTCTTGGTTATAAAGAATCGGACTTTGATCTAGAAAAGCTATACAACGACTTTTTAACCTTAGCGGATAAAAAAGGTCAAGTATTTGATGATGATCTTGAAGCTCTTGTTTTCAATATTAATCAGCAAAGTGGTGATGATTTTTTCCAACTAAATACTCTAAACGTTCAGTGTGGTACAGGGGATTTTGCAACGGCAAGTCTCGAGATTGCCATTGGTGATAACCATAAAGTGAGTTCAGCAACAGGCAATGGTCCCGTTGATGCATTCATTCAAGCTGTTAAACAAGCGATAGATTTTGAATTTAAAGTTGAAGATTACAAAATTTCTAACAAAGGTTCGGGTGCTGACGGTTTAGGTAAAGCAGCTATAGAAGTATCGTGGAATAGTCGTCGATTCCATGGGTATGGTATTGAAACTGATATTGTCAAAGCATCAGCATTAGCATTGATTGATGCACTTAACAGTATTCATCTTGCTCAAACTGTCTATAAACTAAAAAATAATGAGGAATTTCAATGTCGAGCGTAGCCATTTTAGCAGGAGATGGGATTGGTCCAGAAGTAATGAAACAAGCAATTAAAGTGTTGGAATGTGTTTCTACCCATTTTAATTTCCCATTGAGCTTTAATCATTACAATGTTGGTGGCTGGGCCATTGATAAAAATGGCGTGGCTTTACCTGAGTCAACACTGACGGGTTGTGAACAAGCTAAAGCAATTTTATTTGGTTCAGTAGGCGGAGAAAAGTGGTCAAATTTACCGCCAGCGCAACAGCCTGAGCGTGCTTCATTACTTGGTTTACGTGGTCACTTTGGCTTGTTTTGCAATATGCGTCCAGCGAAATTACAGCTTTCACTTTCGTCATTATCACCACTTCGCAGTGATATTTCAGTAAAAGGTTTTGATATTTTAGTGATGCGTGAGTTAACAGGTGGTATTTACTTTGGCGAGCCTAAAGGGCGAAAATTTGAAAATACGCCTGAAGAAACGGCGTTTGACACTATGATATACAGTCGCTCTGAAATTGAACGTATCACACATTTAGCTTTTGAAGCGGCACAAAAGCGTAATCAAAAAGTGACTTCGGTTGATAAAGCCAATGTGTTGGCATCCTCCCAGCTATGGCGTGAAACCGTAATTGAAATTGCCAAACAATATCCAGATGTCGAAATAGAGCATATGTATATTGATAACGCTGCGATGCAGTTGGTCAGAAACCCAGTGCAGTTTGATGTGATTTTATGCTCCAACTTATTCGGCGATATTTTATCGGATATTTGCGCCATGATCACTGGCTCAATGGGACTATTACCTTCGGCAAGTCTGAATCAATCAGGTTTTGGTATGTATGAACCTGCTGGTGGCTCAGCACCAGATATTGCAGGAAAAGGGATTGCCAATCCAATAGCGCAAATTCTTTCAGCAGCGTTGATGTTACGTTACAGTTTAAATCAACCTAAAGCCGCTGACGCCATTGAAAAAGCCGTATCTACCGCCTTAGAGCAAGGCTTTAGCACCCGAGACCTAGTAACAGAAAATAGCAACACCAATGTGTTGTCGACTAGTGAAATGGGGGCAAAAATTTGTGAAAACATTATGAGTCAGGTTGCTGTCTCTCAGTGGATAGAGGGAGAATAACATGGCTACAACACTCTACGACAAATTATGGCAACAACACTTAGTTGAGCATAAAGAGAGCGAAACACCGCTAATTTATGTAGATAGGCATTTGATCCACGAAGTAACCTCACCACAGGCCTTTGCGGGACTGAAATTTAATGATCGTAAATTACGTCACCCAGAACGGACGTTTGCGACCATGGATCACAATGTTTCTACTCGCTCGGTAGAAATTAATGCCGCAGGCGATAGTGCTGCAAACCAGCTAAAAATTCTTGAGAAAAACTGCATTGAATTTGGTGTTACTTTATTTAATATGGGGCATAAAAATCAGGGCATCGTTCACGTAACAGGGCCTGAACTTGGATTGACATTACCGGGAATGGTAATTGTTTGCGGGGATTCTCATACCGCAACTCACGGTGCGTTCGGTGCCTTGGCTTTTGGCATTGGTACTTCAGAAGTCGAACATGTATTTGCGACCCAGACTTTACGTCAAAATAAAGCCAAATCAATGAAAATTGAAATAAAGGGTAAGGTTGCTAAAGGGATAAGCGCAAAAGATATTATCCTTAGTATTATTGGTAAAACAGGCTGTGCAGGTGCGACTGGACATGTTGTTGAGTATTGCGGTGAAGCTATCGAAGCGTTGAGCATGGAACAGCGCATGACCATTTGTAATATGAGCATCGAATTTGGTGCCAAAGCCGGTTTAATTGCACCAGATCAAACTACTTTTCAGTATTTAGAGGGTAAAGAATATTCTCCTCAAGGTGACAATTGGACAAAAGCGGTAAGCGATTGGCAAGCATTAAAAACTGACGATGGTGCTGAGTTTGATAAAGTTCTGACGATGAACGCTGCTGATATTAAACCTCAAGTCACTTGGGGGACTTCGCCAGATCAAGTTACGTCTCTGGACAGTACTGTTCCGCACCCTGATGATTTTGAAGATGCTGTTGAAAAAGAATCCTGTGCGAATGCACTTGAATATATGGGGCTAAAGGCTGGAACTAAGATTTCGGATATTCAGATCTCTCATGTCTTTATCGGGTCGTGCACAAACTCCAGAATTGAAGATTTACGCGCTGCGGCAACGCAGGTTAAAGGGCAAACTGTTTCCTCAAAGGTCACTGCCATTGTGGTTCCCGGCTCTTATCGAGTTAAACAGCAAGCCGAGCAAGAAGGTCTAGATAAAATCTTTATCAATGCTGGGTTTGAGTGGCGTTTACCGGGCTGCTCTATGTGTCTTGGCATGAATGATGACATTTTAAAAGAAGGTGACCGCTGTGCTTCAACTAGTAATCGTAACTTCGAAGGTAGACAAGGACGAGGCAGTCGTACTCATCTTGTGAGTCCTGAATTGGCCGCTGTTGCAGCAATTACTGGGCATTTTGTTGAACCTGCAGTACTAACTGTGTGAAGGTAGGAAAACTAACAATGGATAAATTTATTAAACACAGTGGCATTGTAGCCCCTCTTAATCACGCGAATGTGGATACGGATCAAATCATTCCTAAGCAATTTTTACAAAAAACTGAGCGAGTGGGTTTTGGACAGCACCTTTTTCATGATTGGCGATATTTGGATAATCTGGGGAATATTAGTAACCCTGATTTTGTCCTGAATGCACCTAAATATAAAGGCGCAAGCGTCCTAATTGCGAGAGAAAATTTTGGTTGTGGTTCAAGTCGAGAACACGCGCCTTGGGCATTACAAGAATATGGCTTTAAAGTCATTATTGCCCCTAGCTTCGCTGATATTTTTTATGGTAACAGTATTAACATTGGGGTCTTGCCGATTATTTTATCTGAGTCGGAAGTTGAGCAAATATTTTCGATGACTGAGAGGGAGGTAATCACCGCTGAGGTGAATTTACCTACAAAGACTTTAACGGTAAACGGTATCCTGTTCACTTTTTCAATCGAAGAAGTGCATCAAAAAGCCTTATTAGACGGAGTTGATAGTATCGGTAAAACCTTAAAGTGTATTGAAACTATTAAAGCATACGAGCAAAAGCTACCAGTTTGGCAGTAACTTTTAAACATACTTGAGGGCACCATGATTCATCTTTGATCAAAAGAGCTGAAGATGTCTCAAGCATTTAGTTTAATCACTTCGGGTTTATACCAATTACAGTAATTAATCTCCCACTCAGCAAGAGATAAAGGTTTTCAGTACAAGGCGCATGTTCGAAGTACTATATACCCTAACGGCCGCCATACAAAGCTGACGTTCAACGCACTTCGTGATTTTGTCGGGATAATTCAAGTGCTTGTAACGCAGTAATGGAACCCTTTAGCTTTGCTCTTCGGGAGCTTATATGTGCTCAAATTACTTCTAAAAATTGTCTTGACGTAGAACAACTATGTCTTCATCAATTTCGATTGCACTTTGAGCATATACATAGATCTGAGTTGAGCATTTAATTACTGTAATTGGTATAAGGGCTCTGGCGATTTAGAAAGTACCAATCTTTGTCATACCAGCGAAGGCTGGTATCCAGTGACTTTTATAGAAAAAAAGCAAACGCACTAGGCACTGTCGATCTTTCATGATTAAATTTTGTGCTATTTGAGCATTTATCTGTTCAAGGCGTGAGCAGTGATGCTTAGCCATCTAAGTGAGCGGGTCACAACACAGAACAGTGAATACTCAAAAGCATCGAAGACAGCGTAAATTGGTCGCTCTTTCTAAATAAAAGGTGCTGCGTTATCGTTTCCAGCCTAGGCTGGAGTGACGAGGACTCATCGGTATACTTTCTTCCGCAACCTTCCTAACTAGATTTATGCTTACTAAAAAAGCGCCCTTAGACGTTTTTTTATGCCAAAAGAAACCATTTATTTTTTATGTTCAATGGATTTTTTGATTTGTGGCTCAGCGGTATTTTCTTTCACTAAGGGTTTGGCTTCAGGTCGAAGCTCAGGGTTAAGTGGCGAAGTATCGGCTGTACTGGTCTCTGGTAAAACACTTTGATCAAGAGGTGTTGAGAAATCAGGACTCAATGTATAATCACCCGTGACCTTGGCTAAAACGTCACCATTAAAATGTACGATTAGTTCTTTATGAATGATGCTTGCATCGCGACCACTTTTATAGTGATACACATAATACCAAGTGTTATCAGCAAAACTGTCTTTTAAAACAGGATGTCCTAAAACGTATTGAACCTGCTCTTTATTCATGTCGATACGAAGCTTTTCTACCTGTTGCTGATCCATATAGTTGCCTTGAGGCACATCAGGTTTATAAATCAACCAATCAAAAACACTACAAGCACTAAGTGAAACAGACAGCGCAATTGCGCTTAAAAGGGTGAATCCCTGCTTTTTATCGATCATGTTAACCACTGTTATGTAATTTCTGCCAGCCATAATACCCAAGCTATCCCTATGATGACAAGAGGGTATCTACGTTCAAATTTAAGATAAAAAAATACAGTTACAATACTTTAAATCTATCTGACACAAAATTTATCAATAAGTTCACAATAGTTAACACAAGTGTGTTTAATCTAAATAAATCGGTTGAACGCACAATTTAACTTTAATTTATTGAAATTAAGTACAAAACTAAACAACCCGAATTCACCCATCATCCTAGAAACATCAGTTGACTGCGTTCTCAAGCGTAGAAAAAATGGCTGATATTAAGACGTAGTTTGCAGCAAGTAGTTATTCTACTTGCAAAAGTTACAACGCAGATAGCAGCCATTTTAGCAAGCTTGTGAGCGTAGAGTATTTCACTCATTGGGTGAAATTCATGATAATAAAATCATCCAATTGCTCAAACAGTTACTCATATACTCAGCGTTCAACTGATGTTTTTAGGATCATGAGTGCTGAACATTCATATACTTGCCAAAATCACCACTAGCTGGGTTATAAATTTTGCAAATAGAAACGAAGTAACGACAGTTTTGTATGTCGGTAACCACTAATTGCTGCTATTCATGCCTTGCTATCAGTAATTTTTTCTGCGTATATGAACGCTCCCAACCAATTTATTTAGGTTTAAACCAAAAAGTCATTTAATGACTGTTTTATTTAGTAAATACTAGGGTCTGTTGAACTTTCAGGATTAAATTTTGTGCTATTTGAGCATTTATCTGTTCAAGGCGTGAGCAGTGATGCTTAGCCATCTAAGTGAGCTGGTCACAACACAGAACAGTGAATGCTCAAAAGCATCGAAAAAAGAGAGAGCGTAAATTGGTCGCTCTTTCTAAATAAAAGGTGCTGCGTTATCGTTTTCTTATTTGGAAACGAAGTAACGACAGTTTTGTATGTCGATAATAACCAAACCTCACAAACTCTGCCTTGCATAAAATAACCAATTTATCGCTGCAAAAACAATCACGAAAGATCAACAAACCCTAATATCTTTCATGACTATTAAGTCAGTTAAAGCTATTAATTATAAAATGATTAATCGGGGTCTATAGAGCCGAAACACTAATGTGTCGCGAACTTCGTGCATATTATTGTGTTTTAAATAATTACTCAAATGTTAAATTGTTAGTTAGATATAGGCAAATCACATTGTTTTACAGATTATTTCTCTGCAAATTAAGCATTGACTATCAAGCCGTTAGTGTTTAAATTTCGACACATAACAATAATTCTAAATGTTACATTGAGGTGTTTTTAATTGAGCTCACTCGTTTGCGTAGGTACTGGCCTACAACTCGCCGGACAAATAAGCGTTAGCAGTAAAAGCTATGTTGAACACGCTGATATCGTATTTTCGTTAATGCCCGACAGTCTTGCACAAAAATGGCTCGAAGGTTTAAATCCTAATAATGTTGATCTACAACAGTTTTACGCCAAAGAAGGTGAAGTCAAAAACCGCCGCGATACTTATTCTCAAATGGTTGATGTCATTCTTAATGCAGTAAGATCCGGTAAAAAAGTGGTCTGTGCACTGTACGGACACCCCGGTGTATTTGCATGTGTCTCACACTTGTCAATTAAACAAGCTCGAAAAGAAGGGTTTCGTGCGCATATGGAGCCGGGTATTTCAGCCGAGTCATGTTTGTGGGCTGATGTTGGTATCGACCCAGGCAATTCAGGCCACCAAAGTTTCGAAGCCAGCCAGTTTATGTTTTTTAAACATACGCCCGATCCAACAACGCATTTATTATTATGGCAAATTGGCATTGCAGGTGAGCATACGCTTACTGAATTTCATACTAATTCTGATCGGCTACAAGTGCTGGTGGAGCAGCTCAATGAGTGGTATCCGCTTGAACACGAAATTATTATTTACGAAGGTGCAAACCTGCCTGTTTTCAAGGCACGTATTGAGCGCCTAGCACTAAAAGATTTGCCGCAAGCCGAATTGAGCTGCATAAGTACTTTATTAATACCACCTTCAAAAAAACTTGAATACAACTTAGCGGTGCTTAATAAATTAGGGATAACACCTGAAGACTTTGGATGATTTGTGTTTAGGCGCTCAATCATGGCCTAAATTTTTGGGAAAATGCAAAAAAAGGAAAAGAAGAATGTTAACTAAATTTTTAGAAAAATTGGGGCAAGATACTGAGCTATTAGAAGCTTATAAAAAAGACCCTAAAGGCGTGATGCAAAAACATGGTTTGAGTGATGAAGAAGTGAAAGCTGTGTTGAGTGGTGATGATCAAGCGATAAAAAAAGTAACCGGTAGCGTTAAAGTTCAATCATATATCTTAGTTGTTATTGGGAATGATGAAGACGCTAAGTAAGTTACTTTTATTAAGTTTTATTATTTCAGGGCTTTTTTGCCCTGTTTTTGCGCAGGTTACTTATGAGACTGAATTTAAATCAATAAGCTCTTTATTACAGAGTGATTTATCATTAGCGGAGAAAAAAATACACGAACTTGAGATTCAAATTGGCGATATGACGTCACATCAAAAAGCCATTTTTTTTCTAGTTAGTGGACACGCTGCAGTTTTTAAAGGAGAGTATAATAAAGCGGTAAGTTTGTTATCAAAAGCTCAGTTATTGACATTAGATAAGTTATTGCTTTCAAAGATTTACGGCCTTCAAGTCACAACCTATTTATCTACAAGACAATACACTAACTCTTTTAAAGCTGCGAAAAATAGTTTATCAACGATAGACTTTATATCTGATAAAAAAATAAAGCGTGAAACTTATATTCGATTGTCAGGCGTTTTCAATGACTTAAATGCGCATCAATGGGCGAGAAAATATGCTTCAGAAGCGCTGTTAATTGCAAATAATAAAGCTGAAATTGCATGTAGCGCAAAAATTTATTTAGCCGTTTCAGATTTAAAACAAAATGATTTTCAGTCCTCATACTCTGGATTTGAACAATCAAAAAAATATTGTGAAAAAAATGAGCTGTATTTATTGGCTACCATAGCACTAAAAGGAATGGGGCATTCTAAGCTTGAGTCTAAAGACTATATTAATGCCAAAGAGTTGTTAAAAGAGGCATTGAAAGGATATAAAGAATTTCAGTATCAACTAGAACTTGTGCATACTCATTCCTTATTAGCTAAAACAAATTATTTTTTGAATAATTTTTCAAGTGCATTAAAACACTCTTCAGTTGTTGTTTCTCAGCAAGAAAAACCAGCCTTTTACGAAGCCAAACACAACGCTCATCAAACCCTCAGTAAAATCTATCACGCTCAAGGCAATTACAAGTTGGCGTATGAGCATGGCCAAAAAGAACATTTTTATCAAAATTGGTTGTACGACGACAATAAAATGAAAGCTTTAGCGGTTGAGGCGGCTAAATTTAATTTTGATGAATTAGAGCGACTATTGCAGCTTAAAGAAAAGCCCGTATACGCTGGTTTGCTTAGAGAAGATGAAATCGTTGCTGAAAGTAACGCCCGTGAATTGCAGCGTTTTTTATGGCAGTCAGCAGCAATTTTAATTACTACTTTTTTTATATCAGCATTATCGGCCATTCAGTTTTTATTAGACAAAATGCGATTTGATAAAAACTCTGAAGTCGGTTTACTTAGATTAGACTATATGAATTATGCTGCCAGAGAGCTGATGTATAAAATGCGCTTTTCAGGTGAGCCATATGGCGTTATCGCTTTTAATTTAGACAGCCTTCCTGCCATTAATGAAACCTTTAACCATACCCGTGGTGATATTGCGATTGAATGTGTTGTCAATGCTATAAGAGAAGAGTTAAAAGGTAAGCCAAATGTACAGATTGGTCGCCACAGCGATACACTTTTTTATGTTTATGTAACCCATGCATTAACCGATGAGTTAGTGAAGCATTGCCAAAATTGTTTGGAGGTGATTCACAACTTTACTGAGGACGACTTGGCCTCGAACTATCGTATGCGGGTGACTTTTGGTGTCGGTGTTATTAGCGATTGCGAAGAAGCGTTTTCAACGGCCGAAGTTTTGAAAAAAGCTGATCTTGCACTAAAAAGGGCGCAAGAGCTTGGTGGTGATACCGTGGTTGGCTATGATGATTCAATGGAGGTTGAAGAAGAGGAATCACATCCTCGTCGCCAAGCCCGATTTGTGCATTTTATTAATCCCAAGTTAATGGGTTCACCACGTAAACTTTTATAAGTTGCTGATAAAGCTGCGGGTAATCTTGATGCATTGCCTGTGGCTGCTCGAAAAACACTTCTGTTATTACTGCAAAAAATTCCGCCGGATTGGTGGCACCATAATAATCGAACAGCGAGGGAATTTGTTGCTCAGCACACTGTTGTAATTTTATAAATTCTTGGTTGAGTATTTTTGACCACATTTCGTAGTCGTCATTATTGGGTAAAAATGGTGCGCCATTGGCATTGCCTGATTCTTGATCGAGTTGGTGAGCAAACTCATGAAAAATCAGATTATGGCCGTCGTAAGGATCCTCGGCTGATATCAGCGTGTCACGCCACGACAATATGACTTGCCCTTGTTGCCATGACTCACCCAGTAACAAACGTCTTTTTTTAGACACAATACCATTATCGTTTTGCGGTGAGTTGACGTAAAACGCCGCTGGGTAAACCAATATTTGCCTGAGTTTTGGGTAATAATCGGTAGGTTTGTTGAGTAGTAATAAACAGGCTTGAGCAGCAATGGTGACTTTAACCTCGTCGGTGATCTGCATGCCGTCGCAACCAATGAACTGTTTTTCATCAATAAAGACTTGAATATGACGTTTAAGTTGCAGCTTTAGGTGATCGGGTAAATGGAGGAAAAACGGCAAGCGCTGCTTAATATAACTCCGCCATTGCTTTGGAAACGGTTGCGACATTACTGCTTTACGGCGCTTTTGTTTACGCCAATTGCTGCTTAACAACCATGTGCAAACACCAACGCCTACGAGTAATAACAGAATGATTGGAAGCATATGTTCTTAATGTTTTGTTTTTGTTATTTATATACCTTGGGGCGTGTGATTGAAAAATCAACTAACGCAAGCCAGAGCTTTTTAATAGCTGGTTTCTGAGCTTTTTAGATTTATAGAAATGCTGCTCGATCAGTATCCTTAGTATTCTTGATTTGGCGATCAAGTTTTCAGAAGCCAACTCGGTTAACTGCTCAAAAGCAGATTGGCTTAAACTGAAAGTCGCGTTACGAAATGGATTGGACTGTTTCTCGTCTACCGATTTTGTCACACGGCCGAGCATGATAAACTGCGGGCGATGCGAGTTAATGTCAACAACATTATCGTTGCCTGCACATCGGCTTTCGGCCCTACCCATAGCATAATGTGAAGCTTGGTTTATGAACTCATCAGCAGACACATTTTGTGTTAAAACAGGCTTATCCGATTGAATTTTTTTCTTGAGATCGAGCATTGGCATGATTTCCTCGCAAAACATTAGGCTGTTTATTTTGTAACTTATGTTGAAGCTGTTTGACACTGGTGACTTGCAGTAACTCTAGGGAAATGTTTTGTATCTCTTGTGTGGCTTTGCCTTTTGGGTCGAGCTCAATGACGGACAAGCCAGACTCTTCACTATCATCGTACAAGTTACGGCTGTATGTAATAGCATCAAGCACATCAATTTCGTAAGTTCGGCACACTTCTTTAGCCTCAATAATTCTCTTAGCTTGGCTGGGCAGACTTGGGCATTGTGTTATCACAAAAGCAGCTCGAAGTTCAGGGTTTATCATCATACAAGTAGCGACAATATCATCCATGTGGCTAACAGTTTTTAAGTCTCGGCGTTTTGGCCTGAGTGGCATTAATACGTGACTTGCTATAGACATTGTCGCACGCAGTGCAAGGTTATCTTGCCCGCCACAGTCAACTATCACGAAATCATAATGTTGCTCTAGGCTCATTAAATCGTTACGGATTTTTCCGTACAATTGCACACAATTGATTGCTGTAAGTTGGTTATTATTTCGCGCTTGGATCCAGTCAGATGTCGTGCGTTGTGGATCGCAGTCAACCATAATGATTGATGCTTCGCACTCTGTTGTTAAAAACACTGCTATGTTTTGTGCTAGGCAGCTTTTACCGCTTCCGCCTTTTTCGCCACCAACCAATAAGATCATGATACTGTCCTTCCTTGATATGTTCGTTCAGCTCGAAACTCTGTCGTCTTGATATTAAAACGTAGACACGAAATGGTATGAGCGCCACTGCTTGATTTTTGGCGTTTATCAGTATTTCGTAACGATGACGGTTTATTGACAAAATCAGTGAAAAGTCATTTATTTGTCGTGTAACCTTCGAGGCTGTTGCGCTGTAATATGTTGATAAATAAGCTTTATTTGTTTTTGCGTGTTTTTACTTGTTGAATGAATAAATTGTCCACTAAAATATTGAGCCATTGCGAACCTAAAATTTTTTGAAAATTAACCCTCAGAATGAAACAAGTTACCAATATTGAGACTGTTAGGAATAATAAAGCCTTATGAGTCAAGAGTTACTAGAAGCGATTAATCAGACCATGCCATTTGGAAAATATGCTGGTTGTCCTTTGCTAAAATTGCCGGAACCTTACTTGGTATGGTTTAAGCAAAAAGGGTTTCCCGAAGGCAAACTCGGTAAACAACTAGCATTAATTTATGAAGTGAAATTAAACGGTTTAGAGCCGATGCTCATGCCAATGTTACGGGAGTAAAATTTTAGTGGGCATGGTATCCTTCGGAAAATTTTTTAAAGAGTTAAATTATGTCTGAAATTACTATTGAACAAATTTCTGAATTCTTCGAAGAAACGCGTCAGTTTACTCAAGAAGCGAAAGCAGACTTTGATATTGATAAAGTATGTCGTTGGTCTTACTTTTTTGGTGACACCGATGAAGAAAAGCTAACTAAGTTTGGTAGCTATTTAGAAAGCGATGGTTATGAGCCCATTGGCTTCATTGAAGCTGAAGAAGACGATGAAAACCCTGAGCTGATTTACCTTCGTGTCGATAAAGAAGAGTTACACACAGTTGAGTCATTAGATGTACTTAATGTTAAGCTCTATGGTTTAGTGAAAGAATACGACATTGAATCCTATGAAGGCATGGATGTTGGACCTGTTGATGAACCAGTAGAATAACGATTTGTTAGACTCATTCATAGAGTCAAGAATAAACCATGAATGAGTCTTTTATCCTAAATAAATTGGTTTATTAAACCTTTGCTTCAACCATTTCTTTTTTACTGTTAAGTGTCCAGGGTAGAATGTTTAAATGCCTAAACATCAAGATGGATAATGTCACTCCAGATAGGATCAATGCGGTTGATGTGGCTATCGCCGCTCCTTCAATATCAAATATCGGAATAAGCAAGGCATTAAGTATGATGTTGATGGTTACAGTACACAATAATGTCGCCATTACGGTTTTTTCTTTGCCTGAATACTGCAACCACAATGTTGCAAAGCCTAATAGTGAGCCGACTGCATAGCCTATAAGTAAAGTTAGCATAGATAAATAGGCGGTTTCGGTATCGTGTCCATAAAATTCCAGTATCGGATGACCAAAGTAACTGATCGTAATGGCGATGGGCAAGACGACTTTCACCATCATTAAAAAGCCGCGACGATTTAGTTCCACTATTGATAAATGGCCTGAAGCCAGAGAAGTGACAATAAGTGGTGTGACGAGTCCATATAGAGCCATTTGAATAGAACTTACTGCTTTGGCTGTTGTTTGTGCAGCTGCAAAATGTCCTACCGCTGTTTCGCCTACCATGTACTCAATCATGTATATGTCTGATTGCATCATCATCATTTGCATAATAGCGATAAACATCATAGGGGTAGAAACGCGTAGCCATTCTTTGTAATTAGGCTTTTTTTGAGCTCTTTGAAATGGCATTAATGAAAGTCGATGGATGAAAAGCAAAGAAAATAGTGCGATAGAGATTGAAGTGATGAGTGTGATTACAATGGCTTGAAAGCTGCTTAATTCACCAAACATCCAAAAATAAAAACTACATATGGTTAGACGCATCAGAGGATCTCCGATACGCCATGGTATAAATGCTAAATCGATGCGTTTTGCCACTTGAAGTATCCCACCAAGTAATGCAGACATGGCTGCAACGGGAATGGCTAAACTGGCGAGTAATATAGGGTGATAACTATCACCGTCGACAATGCTTAAGTGATACTCGTGGCCAAAATAAACAGCCATGATTAAAAAAGTAGAGCTTACTAGAATCACTTTAATGTAAAAACGCGTGTAATCCCAAACACCTTCGCCATTTTTGTTGTGAATTGGCTCGGGAAGAAATCGCGCGACAGCTTTTGAGCCGCCCATTAAAACCAACATACTTCCTAAATTTAGGAATGCTTCGGCAACTTTGAAATCACCATACTCATGAGGGCCAAGTATTCGAGAGACTACTACGTTAAAAAAATAGAGGGCAATAAAACCACCAATAAAAGTGCTAATGATGAGAATACTGCCACGACTTAAATAGCTACTTTCTTTTTCAATATCATTCATAGTTTTTATTAATCACTGCGGAAAGTTAAAAATGAATTAAGTAGCGCATTAATCTTATTGTTTTTTAAACATAGCACAGGATTTTGAGTCGATATTTAAGAAGCCATTTTTGTGTAAGGTTTTATAGATATGCAATGAGATGCAGCTACGAGTGTGAATGAAACAGATGTTGAAATGGCAGCGCTTTGAATATCGCTAACCCTAATGGGTAGTGGGCTGAAGCAGTGAATTGATCTATCATGGTTGCACTCTAGTTTCATTTATTTTAGAGAATATCATGCGTCACATCTGTAGATGTTCAATGCCCTCACTGTCAAAGTACTTCAATATCAAAAGCAGGAAAAAGTCCAAAGGGGCAGCAAAGATATTTATGTACCAACTCTGAGTGCCCGAAAAAAACATCCCTACTTCATTATGTTAAGCGTGCTTGGGAAGATGGAGTAAAAGAAACAGCCATTGACATGGTACTTAATGGTAGTGGAATAAGGGATACAGGTAGAGTGTTAAATATACACAAGAATACAGTGATAAATGCCATTAAAAAAAAGAAAAGAGCATTGTCCACGTAAATCCTAATTACACTCAAAGAGATAGCAACTCAAACATTGAAATCGATATAGAGTTGGTCTGTGAAGAAGCAGAGATCGATGAGCAATGGTCATTTGTAGGTAAAAAGGTTAACCAGAGGTGGCTATGGCATGCCATAGACCATAGTACGAATACAGTTGTAGCTTATGTCTTGGGGAAAAGAACAGACGAGGCTTTCAAAGAGTTACAGACATTGCTCGAGCCACTAGGCATAAAGAAATATTATACCGATGACTGGGGTGCGTATAAGCGAAATTTGCCACCAGAACAGCATGAAGTAGGAAAAACTAATACCCAAAAGATTGAGAGGAAAAACCTCAATTTTAGAACTTGGATTAAACCTAAAAACATCAGTTGAACGCTGAGTATACGCGTAACTGTTTGAGCAATATAATGATTTTATCATCATGGCTTTCACCCAATGAGTGAAGTGCTCTACGCTCACAAGCTTGCTAAAATGACTGCTATCTGCGTTGTAACTTTTGCAAGTAGAATAACTACTTGCTGCAAGCTACGCCTTACTATCAGCCATTTTTTCTACGCTTGAGAACGCAGTCAACTGATGTTTCTAGGGAGCGCCACGAAGCGCTTTATTCTGTTGCGGGATTTGTCTCAACGTATACGCAGCCAAGCGATTACATGGCCATAAACCAGAGACAGCAACGTTATTATTTATAATAAGTCCATCAGGTTGAAACGTACCTGACGGGATAATTACCAGTTCATCCCGAAATCTGACGGGCATGCATAATGGGTAACCGCTATGACATGAAGCCCTGTGACAAAGGCCTTGAATAAAGGTTGAGATGCAATGTAGGCCGCAGCATCAAGCGAATTCAGTTAAGCGTCGTAAATCAAAAAATGAAGATGGGGAGTCTTTCCTAGTTGACGAACCCTGACACAAACAGAGAAGCAACTGTCTTGCAAAACACCGCTGTTTGATCTTCCGGCGTAATATGAAGTGGCATGTATTGAAGGAAATAAAGTGAACGTGGGAGAGCCTGAGTGTTGGAAGGTAGTGACTTCCACTATCCGAATATAAGGTAAACCGAAATTTCAGATAGGGCGCTCAGGCAGTCGGATGAGCCCATAGTACCGTTAACCGTGAAGACAACATAACTTTACATCAGGGAAGGGGCTCAGTGTTACACCCGTTTTTTAACGTAACTTTTGAGGTGAAATTGCCATATGGCTAACACTCCAGTAAATATCAGAATATTACAGCGAAAACTTTACTTACGCTCAAAGCTTAACTCGGAGCTTCGATTTTACAGCTTGTACGATAAACTCAGTCGCCTAGATATACTCGAAGAAGCCTATCGACGATGCAAAGCCAATAAAGGCGGAGCAGGAATTGATGGCATCACATTCAGTTATCTAGAGCAGCAAAAGAAAGTCGTTGCGCTGTTAAAAGAAATTCAAACTCAATTACAACAGAAAAACTATCGACCTAGCCCAGTCAAACGAGTAGAAATACTCAAAGACAACGGCAAAACGCGGAAACTTGGGATCCCGATAATCAGTGACAGAATTGTGCAAATGGCGATGACAATAGTGATGCAACCCGTCTACGAACCTCATTTACATGAACACAGTTATGGTTATCGTCCATGTCGAAGCGCCCAGCAAGCGGTAAAAGTCATTGAAATGAGCCTAAAACAAGGCTATCAGCACGTACTTGATGCTGACTTGAGCGCCTATTTCGATACCATACCGCACGCTAAGTTGATGGCAAAAGTAGAAAGGCGAATAAGCGACAGCAGCTTTCTGAGTTTGCTGAAAAGCTTTATCAAAGCGCCCATCAGCATAGAGACGGTCAACGGGAAATGGCGAATAGAAGCAAGCCGATGTGGCACTCCGCAAGGCGGAGTTATCTCTCCACTACTGGCTAACATCTATCTCAACGATTTCTGTTTGAAAATACACGAAAAAACACCGTGTAAAATCGTTACCTATGCAGATGATTTTGTTGTACTTCATAAGCAAACCTACACACAAGAGCAACTGGACTGGATAACACAGCAATTAAGTGATGAAGGTCTGAAGCTAAATCAAAGTAAAACCCACTGTGTGGATATGGGAAAGCTGATGAATGAGTTTGATTTCCTCGGTTTTAACTTTCAACGGATCACAGGCCTCATCAAAGGCACCAGTTACATTAAGATACAGGCGTCTAAGGGATCTAGCGATTTAGAAAGTACCAATCTTTGTCATACCAGCGAAAGCTGGTATCCAGTGACTTTTTATAGGAAAAAGCAAAGGCACTAGACTCCAGCCTGCGCTGGAGTGACAAGAACTCATCGGTATACTTTCTTCCGCAACTTTCCTAAGAAGAGCCAAACAAAGCTGAAAAATAAACTCAGAGACATAGTGAAGCATCGAACCTCAAATACACTTGGCGTACTAATAAATAAAGTTAATCAAGTTCTAAGGGGATGGAAACACTATTTTGCTGGGATAGGATATCCCAGAGGAGTATTTTTCAGAATAAATGGATTTGTAGTAAACCGATTCTATCCATGGCATCGTCGCTTAAGTCAACGTCGAAGCAAGTATCTATCACGAGGTGCTTACGAAAAATTACGCCAAGCTGGTCTTGAGTATTTACCCACGACAAGATGATAAGCAAAGTGAAGGGGCTGAGAGAAGTGTAACAACAGAGCCGTGTGAGGGAAAACCTCATGCACGGAATCGAAGAGGGGCTGCTGGATAAGCGATAGCGAAGCCAGTAGCCTACTCTACTTAAAAGATTAGCACGAAGAACGATTTGTTTTTCAAAGTTAGAAAGTATGCACGATACGGTAATAGGTTTGTTAATCAATCGAGTAGAATTTGGGATTGATATTCATGCCTACCACTAAATTAGCCCACTACTCATCTTTTCTTATTTTTTCTGGCCAAAATCCCCAAAAAGAACAAACTGCCAATGGCGGCCGTAATAATACCAACGGGCAACTCTTGCGTCGCTAAGGCTGTGCGAGCAAGCACATCAACCCATATCAGGAAGCTTGCCCCTAAGGTAGCTACCAATAAAAAAGACATTTGATTGGGGAATAATAATCGCACAGTGTGAGGGATCATCAAGCCCACAAAAGCAATACCACCACAATGAGCAACAATAGTGGCCGTAACGACTGAGCACAATAGCAATACTCCAAGTCGTAACCTAGCTACGTTAATACCGAGTGTATGTGCGGTTTCATCACCTAAAAGTAAGGCTGAAATGTCTCTTCGAAATAGCAACAACATACTCAGCGCAAAACAAACAATTAAGGCCGGTAGCCATAATGTTTCCCAACTCGCTTTCGTCAAACTGCCCAGCGTCCAAAACAAAACTGCTGAAGCTGCCTGTGCTTTTGCAAAATACAGTAATAAGCTACTCATGGCACTAAACATAAAGGAAACCGCTACCCCTGCCAGTAACATTCTCTCTATTTGGCGATTGATACCAAATCCCGCTAATGCCAGCACGAGCACTACTGATATTCCAGCGCCAATAAACGCAGCTGTTGATAGTCCGACTGATGACCAAATACTGGTTTGAATCACACTGGACACCAAGACAGTTAAATATAAAACCGCACCAAAAGAAGCCCCTGAGCTGATACCTATCAAATATGGATCGGCCAATGGGTTACGCGTAACAGTTTGCAGAGCGTATCCCGAAATGGCTAATCCCGCACCTGCGATAATAGCCAGCATAATCCTCGGTAATCTCAGTTCAAGTACAATTTGGCTGAGTAAATAATTGGAATCGGTCACTGTCTCAGCTCCTGTAAGCCAATGAGTTATCACTGTAAATACTTGAGATAAATTAATTTTTGCTGCACCAAAACTGGCCGATAGCACAATGCTCGCCAGCAAGAATAGAACACTAGCTAACAATGGAATATTTTGTGAAATCACTAACTTTTTTAAAGTCACAGACTCTCCGCTTCTGCAGTCGATTGCATTGTTTCTGGTTCAGTTCCTTGTAACTCTTTTGTTATTGCAACACTTTGCTCTTGGTATTGATCATAAAAATATTGTATCTGCGGATTGCCATATTGCGAGTGACGTGACACCTGACATCGGACATCAAACACTTGATCAATTAGGTTTTCTGTCAGCACATTTTCAGGTGTGCTCATTGCGACCAGTTGCCCTTCATTTAACATCAATAATTGATCACACATCGCGCTGGCTAAATTAAGATCATGAATAGAAGCAATGACAGTGATACCTAAACTTCTTACGAGTTCGAGTATTTGAATTTGATAACGAATATCGAGATGATTAGTCGGTTCATCAAGGATGAGCAATTTCGGCTGTTGAACAATCGCTCTAGCAATTAATGCTCGCTGCTTTTCACCACCAGACAACAATGTAAACTCTTGCGCGGCTTTATGACTCAACTCAACTTTAGCGAGCGCACTTGCCACAAACTCTTTATCTTGCGCCGTAGTAGATGACAGTAATGTTTTGTGCGGCGTCAACCCCATAAAAACTAATTGCTCGGTTGTGATAGACAATTCGGTAGGCGTATCTTGCTGCACTACCGCAATGATCTTTGCCAGTGAACGTGAAGAATATGATTGCCCATCTCGGCCAAACAGTTGAATACGGCCTTGGTTTGGGCAAATAAATCCATAAAGGCAACGTAATAAACTCGACTTACCTGAGCCGTTTGGGCCAATAACACCCAGCATTTCACCTTCATTGAGCTGAAAATTAATATCAGTGAGCACATTCGCCTGATATGGCTGCCAATATAAACCTGAGACTTCTACTGCGGTTACTTGAATATGCTTGCTGTTTGGCAAATGACGTTGGGTCACAAGATATGCTCTAATTTTTGATTATTTTTTAGTTCAGTCAATGACTGTCGGCCATTGTAACCGTAAGTGCCGTCGGCCGCTGTCATCTTCGATCAAGTTTATTTCTACCATTGCCGCATATGGTAAATCGAGATCTTTATATAAACCATGTCCAGATTCAAGACTCAGAGCTTGCGACATAACATGACGTACCACTCCGGCATGGGTTATCACTAATGCCGTCGGGGTTGTGTCAACACCTTCGCCACAGTGAGTTAAAATATCATCGATAATTTGCTCAATAGCCGCCATGACTCGAGTTTCAAAGATCACTAAAGGCTCAGCTTCCGGAGGAGTATTATCCCAAGGCTCATCCCAAAATGCAGACAAAGCTTCAGGTTGTTTTTCAAGGATTTCTTCAACCGTTTTTCCGTCCCAATCGCCAAAATCCATCTCCATTAATGAGGGCATTACAATACTGTTTTTCTCATAGGACGAAGCGAATTCTAGACATCTTTTTAGTGGCGAGGTAAAAACTAAATCAGGCTTAGTTTTTAGTCGCTCGACTGCGGTTTGCATTTGCTTAACACCAATCTCTGACAAAAGCACATTAGTTAAACCCCGAAAAATTTTACCGCCTTTACATTCTCCATGACGCAATAGTATTAGCTTAGCGTTTTTCATAAATTCCTCACTCGTTTAATTTTTGCACTTGCCTTAAACTGCAAAACTCGACTAATATAGACGTCTAAACGTATAAATGTCTACTGTTCATTTTAGAGCTCTATTAAAAGGTTAACACTTTATGGCAATACCCCAAACTTTCGCGGCGCATATTTATTATCAGCTCCAACAAGATCTTAATCATAGAATCTTGATGCTTGATGGCGCTATGGGGACCATGATCCAGCAGTACGAACTGGAAGAGGAAGACTATAGAGGGGATGAATTTGCTGACTGGAACAGTGATTTAAAAGGCAATAATGACCTTCTAGTGTTAACCCAACCTAACATCATCAAACAAATTCATTTAGATTACCTGAATGCCGGCGCAGACATTATTGAAACCAATACCTTTAATGCCACCAGCATTGCTATGGCCGACTACCACATGGAGCATTTAGCTGCTGACATCAATTTAGCCGCCGCCAAAATAGCTAGAGCGGCGGCCGATGAAGTCACCGAAGTGACAGGTATAAAACGCTATGTTGCTGGTGTATTAGGTCCAACGAATCGAACTTGCTCTATCAGCCCTGATGTCAACGATCCCAGTTTTAGAAATATCAATTTTGATCAACTCATTGAAGCCTATGAAAACTCAACTAACGCGCTCATTGATGGCGGCAGTGACATTATTTTAGTTGAAACCATTTTTGACACACTTAACGCCAAAGCCGCACTTTTTGCTATTGATAAAGTGCTTACACAGCGTTTTGGCGACGATCCTAGCCAGCGCTTACCCGTGATGATTTCAGGCACTATTACTGATGCATCAGGCCGCACGCTTACAGGGCAAACAACCGAAGCTTTTTATCACTCCTTAAGGCACATAAAACCCATATCTATCGGCCTAAATTGCGCGTTGGGGCCAAAAGAATTAACACCTTATATTCAAGAACTGTCTCGTATCTGTGAATGCGCCGTATCTGCCCACCCTAATGCGGGATTACCCAACGAGTTTGGTGGTTACGATGAAACTCCAGAACAAATGGCTAATATTATCGGTGATTGGGCTCAGTCAGGTTTTTTAAACATTATTGGCGGCTGTTGCGGCACTACACCTCGGCACATAAACGTCATTAAAAATGCCGTTAACCCTTTTCCAGCACGAAAAATTCCTGAGCTTGAGATCGTTTGTCGATTATCTGGATTAGAGCCACTGCTCATTGCGCCTGATTCATTATTTGTTAACGTGGGTGAACGTACTAATGTAACTGGTTCAGCTCGATTTTTACGTTTGATCAAAGAAGAGCAGTTTGAAACTGCACTCAGTGTAGCCCGTGAGCAAGTCGAAAACGGCGCACAGATCATCGACATCAACATGGACGAAGGCATGTTAGATGGCGTTGAAATCATGGCTAAGTTTCTTAAACTTATTGCTTCCGAGCCAGAGATCAGCCGCGTTCCGATAATGCTCGATTCATCAAAATGGGAAGTCATTGAAGCCGGACTGAAATGCATTCAAGGTAAAGGGATCGTTAATTCCATATCATTAAAAGAAGGTGAAGCCAGTTTTATTGAACACGCACGATTAGTAAAACGCTATGGTGCAGCCGTTATCGTAATGGCATTTGACGAACAAGGTCAAGCTGACACTAAAATACGTAAGGTTGAAATTTGCCAGCGCGCATATAAGATTTTAGTTGAACAACTGCACTTTCTTCCTGAAGACATCATTTTTGATCCCAACATTTTTGCTATCGCTACTGGCATTGAAGAGCACAATAATTACGCGGTAGATTTCATTGAAGCAACCCGTGAGATAAAACAAACATGTCCTCATGCAATGATCTCTGGCGGTGTTTCGAACGTATCATTCTCATTTAGAGGTAATAACCCCGTTCGTGAAGCCATTCATGCTGTGTTTCTATACCACGCCATTAACGCTGGTATGGATATGGGCATTGTGAACGCAGGTCAACTGGCCATTTATGACGACATTGAGCCAGAGCTAAAACTGCATGTCGAGCGCATTGTATTAAATCTCCCTTGTCCAATCGAAGACAGTAGCAATACTGAACTATTATTAGAAGTCGCAGAAAAGTTTCGTGGTCATGGACAACAAACAACTCAAGATACCCAAGAGTGGCGTGGATTTGAGATCAATAAACGTCTTGCCCATGCTCTTGTTAAAGGCATAACTGACTTTATTGACCAAGATACTGAAGCAGCCCGCCAGCAAGCCAACAAACCCTTAGATGTCATAGAGGGACCACTCATGGACGGGATGAACATCGTTGGCGATTTATTTGGCAGCGGTAAGATGTTTCTCCCACAAGTGGTCAAGTCGGCTCGAGTCATGAAAAAAGCCGTGGCCTATTTAAATCCATTCATTGAGAAAGAAAAAGTCGCCGGCCAATCCAATGGCAAAATTTTAATGCTCACGGTAAAAG
Organism: Parashewanella spongiae; assembly: GCF_004358345.1. Classification (NCBI taxonomy): domain Bacteria; kingdom Pseudomonadati; phylum Pseudomonadota; class Gammaproteobacteria; order Alteromonadales; family Shewanellaceae; genus Parashewanella; species Parashewanella spongiae. The sequence continues at coordinate 1,133,631 of NZ_CP037952.1, forward strand.
GTGATGTACACGATATTGGTAAAAACATCGTAGGCGTAGTATTAGCCTGTAATGGTTATGAAGTGTTCGATCTTGGCGTAATGGTGCCAGTTGAAAAGATCATTCAAACCGCAATCGATGAAGACATCGATATTATTGGTATGTCAGGGTTAATTACCCCAAGCCTTGACGAGATGGTCCACAATGTAAAAGCCTTTGACAAAGTTGGACTCAAGCTTCCCGCTATTATTGGTGGCGCGACCTGCTCAAAGATCCACACTGCTGTAAAAATCGCACCGCATTATCCACATGGTGCCATTTACATTGCCGACGCCTCACGCGCCGTACCTATGGTAAGTAAACTGATTAGTAACAAAACACGCCAACAAGTGATCGACTCTAGTTATCACGAATACGATGTAATACGACAGAAAAGATTGTCACAAATCAAGCGCAAAACCATTGTCAGCATTAAAGACGCGCGAGAAAACCGCTGTAAAATTTACTGGTCACAATACACACCTAAAAAGCCTAATGAATTAGGCATTACTGTTTTTGATGATTATCCTCTTGATGACTTAATTGAGCGTATCGACTGGACACCTTTCTTTAGAAGTTGGGAGCTCCACGGGCACTTCCCAAAAATTCTCGATGATAAAATCGTTGGCGCTGAAGCAAGAAAACTGTTCGAAGACGCCAAGCACATGCTCAAACAAATCATTGATGAAAAGTGGCTTATCGCGAAAGCCGTGATTGGCTTGTTTCCTGCTAACACGGTCGATCACGATGATATTGAGCTTTACACTGACGATAGCCGACAACAGGTATCACATAAGCTACACCATTTACGAATGCAAATTGAGCGAGTGGATAACGACAATTTTTGCTTAGCCGATTTCGTTGCCCCAAAAGAGTCTAATATTGCTGATTATACTGGAGGGTTTGCCGTTACTGCAGGACATGGAATAGATGAACATGTTGCGCGTTTTGAAGCCAATCATGATGATTACAACGCTATCATGCTTAAATGTCTGGCCGATCGTTTAGCTGAAGCCTTAGCAGAAAGAATACACGAGCGAGTCCGCAAAGAGTTTTGGGGATATGCCTGCGATGAAGTATTAGATAATAAAGCATTAATCAAAGAGAAATATCAAGGGATACGGCCAGCTCCTGGTTACCCAGCCTGCCCCGATCACACAGAGAAAGCTACCTTATGGGAGCTGTTAAAACCCGACGAAACCATTGGATTAGACATCACCGAAAATTTTGCCATGTTCCCAACTGCGGCGGTCAGTGGTTGGTACTTTTCGAATCCAAAAGCCCGTTATTTTGGTGTGACTAATATTGGACGCGATCAAGTTGAAGATTACGCTATTCGTAAAGGTATGAGTGTTGCTGAAGCGGAAAAATGGTTAATGCCAGTTTTGGGCTATGATACTGAGTAAAAGGTTTAATCCTGTTGATAAATTGACCTTGTTAGCAGATTATTTTACTGTTTTAAGTTTCGTAGGAACTTCAATTAAGTGGCGTAAGTTGGGATAGTTTCATTTGAGAAAATTAACTTAAAATTACCCCAAAATGCGTCAAAGTTCTTGTTATCGACAAACAAATAAGCCCACTGGAAAGTGGGCTTATGGCTTACAAAATAAGCCGTTACTCCTGTTTAACCTTAGCGGTTTGAGCTGCACCAACTTCAGCCACAGTCGACTGCACGACTTCATTATTACCTGTCAGTAAATCCACTAAGCTACCGTTCTCATTGTTTACTAAGCCAATGTCTTTGAGCATCGAATCGACCATTGGCGCGTTGGCGCGATAATCCAATGCTGCAGCGGTGACTTGCTCGGCAAAACTGCCTTGACCAGATGCTGATTTACCGCCAGTTTGGGCTGAGCTACCTGCTGAGCCAGAATAACCTTGAAGGATTTTAATGCCTTCAATGTTTTCAAGTGGCTTAACAGATTGAGCAATGATTTCAGGTAGGGAATTCAAAATAGCGATGGATTTTTGCAGCGCTATCTGTTCATCGCTTAAAACGTTTTCAGCTTCGTGTAAGGCTTGCTTACCAGCGGCTTCAACTTCATACACTTTTTCATCAGCTTCAGCTTTAAGTTTTAATGCATCAGCGTTGGCTTTGGCTTCAATAAGCACGGCAGAAGATTTATCTTCAGCAGCACGTTTTTCGGCTTCAGCTTGAGTGACAACACCAACGGCTTCGCGCTCAGCTTCTTTACGGGCGTCGATGACTTCAATTTCTTTTTGACGATTTGCTTGAGCCACTTGCTTAGCGGTGATTACCGCTTCTTCTTTTTCGACTTTAGCTTTTTCAGCTTCAGCGGCTTGGGCACGGGCAGCAGATTCTTCTTCTGATTTTGCCGCTACCGCAATGCGTTTGTCTTGCTCTGCGACTTCGATTTCACGTTGTTGTTGAATGCGTGATTGCTCAATGGCTTGACGTTTTTCAATTTCGCGGGTTTCAACATCACGACTTTTTTCAATTTCAGCGGTTTCAATGGCGCGATCTTTCGCGATGACTGCTTCTTGCTCTTCCTGTGATTTTAATTCTTTTTGTTTGGTAATTTCAGCTTGTTGCTCTGCACGTTTAAACTCTAGGGCTTGTTGCTGAGTCAGTTTCGCTTCTTGCTCGAGTTTTTCAACTTCGAGTGATTGTTTTTCAGCTTCAAGGTTACGTTGCTCAATTTTGATGCGGTTTTCTTGCTCAATATCATTGGTTTCTTTGCGTTTCTCTTCAATGATTTTCGCAAGTCGTGCCCGACCTTCAGCGTCGAACGCATTATTTTCGTTAAAGAACTGCAAGTCTGTTTGATCAAAACCAGTCAACGATACGGACTCTAGTTCGAGACCGTTTTTCTCAAGATCATTGGCGACATTGTTCTGCACTCGTTGCACAAAATCAGAGCGTTGCTCATGCATTTCAGTCATGCTCATTTCTGCCGCTACTGCACGTAGAACATCCACGAATTTAGATTCCATTAACTGCTTAAGCTCTTCTACACGATTGGTACGGTTACCGAGTGTTTGTGCCGCCATTGAAATGCCTTCAGCATTTGGAGCGACTCGTAGATAGAAGTCCGCCTTGACATCAACGCGCATTCTATCTCGGGTTATTAAGGCATCTTTTTGGGTTTTTTCAACTTCGATACGCAAGGTGTTCATGTTGACGAAAATAGTCTCGTGAAGCACTGGTAATACGATGGCACCTCCGTCTTTAATGACTTTTTCACCACCAAAACCAGTACGAACAAACGATAATTCTTTTGTGGCACGTCGGTATAGTTTGGCAAACAACAAACCTATGACTAAAAATGCAAAAATTGCCATACCTATGATGACAAAACTAAAGCTACTTCCCATATCTAAACTTTCCATTAATATTCCTTTTAATTATTTTGTTAAGCGCGCGGCGAACCAAATATTGTTTTTACGTCTGAGCAAGACAATTTGTGTGCCTTGTTCGAATTGTTCTCCTGCGGTATCAGGCATAACCCGCACATAATGTTTTTGCGTAAAAGCATCTTTAATCATTGCTTCTGCTGGGGTTTCTTGAGTGGCGCGGCCTACGGTTATTGTACCAACGCTTCCTGCAAGTTCACTGTGACTAATGGCACTGGTTTCATTTTTCGGCATTTTTTTAGCCAGAGCCCCGCCGACATATCGACAGCTGAACAGCGTTAAAATAGCCGCTGAAATCAGCGCATAGTGCTCGGGGAAAAAATGAAACATAAAGCTTAAGCTTAAATAGTTAATCGTTAGGCCAAAAATGGCAAAACTGGTTAACACAAGCACTAACCAAACCAGTAAGGGAAGTCGCCCTAAACATAGCCAGCCTAAAATTCTTGTAATACCGTCAGCTCCGGATGAAGCGTCTGCGTCTATATTGATGGGCAATAAGTCATCGAGTGCACTCAATAAACTGAGCCCAACTAGCATTGAAATTAACTCAAATAGGCCAAGAGCGATAACCAGAATAAAGGCTAAGGTAAACGGCCAATTTTGATGAGCTAACAAATAATCCACCATACGTACTCCTTTTGATGGGTAATATTCCTAACGGTTACTTAACCATAATCGGCGGACAAATAAAACAAATTAGAACGTTTTTAATATCAAAAATACGGAAACAAAATAATCCTAACTAAATCGGTTGAACGCACAATATAATACCAATTACAGTATTTAACTTCCCACTCAGCAAGAGTTAAAGGATTTCAGTACAAGGCGCAAGTTTGAAGTACTATATTCCCTACGGCCGCCATACAAAACTGGCGTTCAACGCACTTAGTGCTTTTGTCGGGATAATTCAAGTGCTTGTAACGCAGTAATGGAACCCTTTAGACTTGCCCTTCGGGAGCTTGTATGTGCTCATTTTTGTTTATAAAGAATACTACTCAAAATTGTCTTGACGTAGCAATGTAATAACGACAGTTTTGTATGTCGGTCATAACTATGTCTTCATCAATTTCACTTGTACTTTGAACACATACATAGCTCTGAGCTGGGAATTTAATTACTGTAATTGGTATAATAGGATTTCTTATGAAGTTTTGGAGTCAAAATGGCGCGTCAAGTTCGATATACTTTTAAAGGCCAGACAAAAACAATAGCTTTCAGTTACAGCATCCATAATGATATTTATGAAGCGGCTGCAACCGCTGAAGGGATAAATTTAGATGCCTTTTATAAAATGGAACAACAAGTTGCTATGACATCAAGGAAAGGGGCTCGAGCTGAACGAAACTTCCATAAAGTTGAATTTGAAAGAATGGGGTTCAGCAACATTCATTTTGTGCGAGAAGAAGATCAGGAATAACTCATGGCAAAAATAACTCCAGAACATGCAAACTGTCCACGAGCCAGCTTTTTTCGTCGTATCGGTGCGGCTACTTATGATGTGTTGGTCGCAGCGGGGATATTAATTTTTGCGCTGATCTTTGGGTTTATTGTTTTTACTATCATGGTGAAATCAGGTTTGCTGAGTGATCACGGTTATGAAATTATCTCGGATACTCTTTTGGCCGTTCCTGTATATAAAGCGGTTTGGCAACTGTATCTTACCCTTGTGATTGTGAGTTTCTACGCTTACTTTTGGAGCCGAGGCGGACAGACTTTGGGTATGCGTGCATGGCGCTTGAAGGTACAACATCCTAATGGTCAAAGTTTAAGTTTGATCACCGCTTATGCAAGAGTCCTTTGGTCACTTCTCGGTGTGGGCAATGTGTTTATGCTGCTGTCGCCGGAAAAATTATCTTTACAAGATAAGATGACACGTTCAGAAGTCGTGATATTAACAAAAGAAGCTAATAACATGACGAGCTGGAAAAAAGCAAAATAAAGGTTATACCAATTATGCTAGTAGTCCATTCATATGAATTCTACAGTTAAAGCTGTTCTGGTAAACCATAGTCATAGGAGAGCTAAGAATCATATATCGATATTTATTGTTTTAAACTCTTACTTAACTTTTGTTCACAATCAATTGACAAATAAGTGATATCTGAACAAAACACCTCCTCCCACCCCTTGGCAAGTCAGTAGGATTCTAGCTTTTCATGCTTTGATTAACGAATGTGTAACTGGATTTCGTTAATCAGTGAACTTCTGTTAAAAGGCTCACTTTACTCTGGGAGTACGGGGTAAAGTTTCTTTAATTTTATACGTGCCTCCTCAGTCGTGAACTGCCAGTTCATCTTAGCCTTGGACTCATTACGCTCGGTAACCCAGGCTTCGACTTCAGTATTTAGTGTTTCCTGATCGGGTATTCTTCGGTTTAAGCATTGCCTGCTCAAGATACTTAATTCAATTTCAGCCATATCCAACCAACTTCCGTGCTTTGGCGTGTAATGAAATTCTATTTTATTGATCAACCTACGAGCTTCTTCTGGTTCGAAGGCCTTATAAAATGAAGCCGGTGTATGAGTATTCAAGTTATCCTCAACTAATACAATTGTCTCAGCGTCCTTATAACGCCCGTCTACTAAGGCTTTTACTTGATGAGCCCAATCAATGGCCGTTCTGTGTTCAGTGACTTCAACATGTCGCCAGCCCGCTAAAGGCTCAAATATCATGAACAGGTTGCTGACACCGTTACGCTCATACTCTGTATCGTATCGCTCTGGATAACCTGAAACTAAGGGTAACGGATTGCGAACTTCTTTAACTTGTTGTTTGCTGGTTTCATCAAGGCATACTAAAGGACGCTTAGGATTGTAAGGAAGTTTATAGAGTTCTAATATATCTTCCATAGCACTCACGAAAGCAGCGTTTTCCTCTTTAGGTATACACCACTCTTCTTTAAGCCATGGTTTAAGTTCGTTTTTTTTAAAGCATAATGAACAGAAGTTCTTGATATGTTATCGATATATTTGAGTTCAATCATCTTGTCTCTAAGAAGATTTAATGTCCAACGGCAACGTCCTTCAGGAGGCGTAGAGCAGGCCAGTGCAATTAGGTGGGCTTCGGCTTCGCCATCCATTATGCGTCTGCGGCCTTGATGGCTGTGTTTGCTATTCACAGCGACTTCTAATCCTTCTTCGACAAACGCTTTCTAAGGCTCGTTACTGCAAGTGGTGAGATGTTTAGTGCTTTAGCAATCTGTTGATTGGTCAGTGGCGAATTATTCTCATCAATAGCAAGTAAAATTTGGGCGTGTCGTTTCTTATGTTGAGCAACACGTGGTTTCTTCTGCTTTATCAAAGCCTCAAGCATTGAACGTTCTTCATTACTCAAACGAACGTGGTATTTAACCCTCATAACAACTCCAGTGTTTCTTGTGTTCAGGAGTTGTTAGGATATAACCATTCGGTCATTATTTGTTCTTGAATGGACTACTAGGGTCTGTTGATCTTTCGTGATTGTTTTTGCAGCGATAAATTGGTTATTTTATGCAAGGCAGAGTTTGTGAGGTTTGGTTATTATCGACATACAAAACTGTCGTTACTTCGTTTCCAAATAAGAAAACGATAACACAGCACCTTTGATTTAGAAAGAGCGACCAATTTACGCTCTCTCTTTTTTCGATGCTTTTGAGCATTCACTGTTCTGTGTTGTGACCAGCTCACTTAGATGGCTAAGCATCACTGCTCACGCCCTGAACAGATAAATGCTCAAATAGCACAAAATTTAATCCTGAAAGATCAACAGACCCTAATTAAATGATCTACTCAGAGCGCTGTACGTGTTCAAAGTACAATACTTATCAAAGAACTTATCGACAGGTACTTATTACCGCGAATAAGCGCCCTGTTTAAACCGCAATTAATTCTCGCTGAAATCATGCACCTTCAGGTAACACGGGTATAATTACTGTAATTGGTATAAGTTAACTTTTTAGGGTATGTAAGCCACCATGCCCTTCCGATCGTTTGTGTTTTCGATGTTGTGCAATTGTGCCGTCAAGATTGTATTGATATGTCATTATCAATCGGTCGGTATAGTTATGTTGAGTTATGTTCAATAAAGTCTGCTTAAATTCTTCCCTACCTGTTATCCAACTATTATTTCCTTGCCATGAATTAATATGTTTTGTTCCGTTTTGAAATTTTGTATAGGTGGCCGCGAGCACTTCGCCATCTTCACATACGATAACATTACTCATTGCTGCGGTGAAAAGAGGCCTTCGATTAAACTCGATAAGCATGGTTCGCATCAGCTCCTTAAGAAATGTACCATTTGTTTTTTTACTGGAGTCTATGCCGCAGTTGCAGGAAGTGAGTGACACTTTTAAATCCCTTTCTTTGCTGATCCGCCAATGGCACAACAAAGACTCTAATTTTCTGGCGAATTCGCTCCCACTTAAACAGCAAAGATGGGGACCATGACCATGAATAACCACTTTATTTTGTGATACTTTGGATGGATTAGTGGCAGGTTTCAATTCGTTGAAGTTAATTCGATCCTGAGGTTGGTCTTTTTCTATTGCTGTAATTTGTGCATTGGGATTTTTTAATAAAAAACCGTTCGCTGAAGCGAAGCGTATCTTATCAGCAGTATCATCAACGAAAATGAAATGAGCTTGTTCATTTAATTTTTCTTCACCTTGTGTTAACGGGCATAAAGGTAATACTAGATTCCATACAAACCTCATGGATTGCTCGTCCAAATTGGCAGCCACAGCGATGCTAAAGTGCTTATATTGCTGCGCCGTTAAGCTAAAGTGTTGCTTAATTACCATAGAACGAGCTTGCTCTAGAGGCTGATAGAGGAAAGTTTTAGCAAGCCTGTCTATTTCAGTTAATGCTCGATGGAAAAAGCCGATCTCAATCAATATCTGCAACCCTGTTTTCCCATCGCTGCTCGTTGCACCAAATTGAAGCCCTGCTCTTGTTAATTTTTCTATTTGATAATCGCCGTCAACTCCTTTTAAAAAGTGATGCATAACATCCACAGAGACTTTTCTTACTCGGTTTTCACAAATATTATCCCATGCTTGTTTTCGTACACCTGCAATATCGAACCATGAATGACCTTTCAAAGTAGCCTGCTGGAGAACATCTTGAAACCCCTCATTAGCAGCAATGTGAAGTAAAGATTGGTTTTTATAATCTGTTTCTGTAGGAACCCCTTCAAACTTGAAAAAAATACGACATGCGTAGTTCAAAAAGCCCTTTGGAGCATAATAAGGAAATGTTCTCATTTTAGTGTCAAGCGCATTTACTTGGCATCCGGCATGGATTAAAAACATTGCAGCGTGATTAAATTCAGCCTGATCTGTAAATTCTCTTAACATACAAGTGTGTAGTAACGTGAACATACAATCATTTTGCACGTCTTTAAGTGCTGGAAAATTATTGAGTAAGTCTTTAACTAGCTCAAAGGGTGCATGTTTAGTTATCCAAAAAATGAGTAACGAATTGTCAAATATAGGCGCGATAAGATCATCAAAGGAAAGTTGAGGCATGAGTACGTTTAGACATTCAACTTTATTTAATTGGCAGCAGTCTGACCAAAATGTTGCTCGTTCTTGCTCGGTAAGCAAAGGGAACCATTGGCTAATGTCTTTCGTGTAATTATTGTCTCTTAACCAAGAAATATATTGTGGTAATGAAGACATTGGCTGATTTTTCTCGTAGTGACATGCTTTTTGAAAATGGCAACTGTTGAGTCGAGAATGAAGTTGTTCCCAATCGACATTAAGTTGGTAAGCGCTTAGTAATCCAAGTAAATCAAAACGAGCATATTCAGCAGCGTGACGAGCCGCGTCTTCAGGTATTGGCATTGTGTTTTCGATTGCATTTATTAACATGCCTTCAAAATCCCCAAAGCTTATTTTTGGGTACAGACTTTTGTTGGTAAATGGCTTAAATATATTGTTTTCAGGCTGGATAGATTGAGGTTTTATTTTTTCTACAGCTTTAGGGTGCTTTGATCGAATGGCTTGCTGAATTTTATGATGCTCTATTTTTATTTGTTCAGCTGGTTTTGATTGAGGTACAGCGGATGGGGTGTGAAGCTCAGCTGAGCTAATGTGATCAGAAAATCGGGTGATATAATTGGTAAGTTGCTCAATAATCAGGGGGGGTAATGCATTGTCAATTGCTAGCTCTAGTGGGAATTGACGCTCTCGGTTGGGAATATTTGGGTTTACTTTGAAGTCCAATAATGCCGTTATCGCTGCTTGTTGTTGATTTTTACAAGCGATATGTAATGGCGTCTCGCCATCTGCATTTTTTGCATTGATATCTACTCCCAAATCAACAAATTGCTTTAAGTACTTAATGTGCCCAGTGGCACAGGCAATATGAATGATATTACCCTTTGCCCATTGATGTGTTTTGTCATTTTTTAGGTAAGTTAATAAGGCTTTTGGGGAGTTTGATTCTAGCTGGCGAATGGCAATAGTTTCGAGGTGTAAATAAGGCGTCGCTTTAAGGGAAGTCAGCGGTTGTTGGCATGCTGTAGTATTAGTGACTCGTGGGAAACTCATGTAAACACGATTATTTAAACTAAATGATTTATGAATGCTACCGATTAACAGTCAATGATGGAATAAAAGTAAAATAAGATTAACTTCTGAGTAACCCGCATAACCCGCTAATCACATAGCAAATAATATCCTTGGTTGTCGAAATCGAAAAAATCAATTATTTGCATCTGGCCTTTTTTGGTATGGGCAAAATAAGAATGTTGGTTTGCTTCGGCGATAAAGGTCACCATGTGTGAATATTTTTTCCTGCTTAACTGACGAACTTTATCCACTAATTTTTCAAATATTCCTTGTCCACGATGGATACTGGCAATCCAAATTGGGCCATACTGGCAACTGTTGCTTTCGTTAAGGTTTACGCCATTAAAGCCAGTATTACTTAGCTGTTTTACTATGTGTTTATAAATAGAGAACTGAGTGAAGAAATGCCAAGAACCAGCGATAACATAACCAATAATTCTCGTGTCGATTTCAGCGACAACTATCCAACCCGTGTTTAATATTTTATTAAGATCATTAGCCGAGTAACTTTGTCCCGTCATGGTGGCTGAATCCCCATCTAATTCATCACTGAGGTGCTGGCGTTCAAGTTGAGCTATTTTTGGGATATCTTGGAGAGTTGCTTGGCGGATCAGCATTTAGTCATCATTAAGAAAATGGTACCTATTATTATCCTTGATATGAGTAAAATTGGGTAGGAAATTAATCTTTATTTTTTGTTGTTAGTTAAAATATATTTAATTTTAGTTTAATAAAGAAAAACGTTAAGTTTTACTCAAATTTATAATTTGAGACTTAATATGCAAGCTGCAGCGCTGACCGATGAATCTAGAGTTTATTTCTCTGAATGTTATATCATAGAAGTTTCTGAACAGAACGCTTTAGTCTACAAAAGCCATTATGAGTCAGCGACACCAAAATACACTTTTATTATAAGTGGACTGCCGGATAAACAATATGCTGTTAAATTAATTTCTGCCACATCACTTAATGGTGGTAGTTTATCGTTAATTATTAATAGGTTGCAAGATAGAAAGGCGGGCGAGGGGAAACTATTTTTAGCTAATAATTTGAAGAAGCGTTATAAAGTTGAATCCATTACCACAGCTGAAACCGATCTGGTTAAATCTTGGTTTCCTACAGCGTCTTTTACCACGTCTGAAGTAAATGAAAAATCTGCAGAGTTATTGATGAAAAAATTTGCCGGTTCTGAAACGAAGCTAAAAAGCAAAACCTCTTCTGAAAGAGATGCTCTGAGTGAGTTCTATGGTCCTGAAGTGACAAATATAATGATGCTGGAACTGTTTAAGCAATCTAAAGAGGGGGCGAGCAATCAAGCGGAATTAGTCGCTTATAATGGCTGTATAAGCACTTTAACCAGCTACTTTTTGGAACAAGTGCCTGAACGAGTGGATTCAATTGAAAATATTAGTAAAAAATTGGGTTTAGAGTTTTCAATTGAAGATGCTCAAAGATTAAGGTGGAAAGGCAATGAAGATAAGGTAAATTTTTTACAGTTATACGCGCGTACTCTTATGAAAGTGTTGGGTATTCTTGAACCTCACAATCAGGTTTTTTGCCGAGGGGTAAAAGATATTATCCAAAGCTTAAGTCTGCCTGCGGTAGAAGTTTGTTCAGGTAGAGGTTTGTTTACAGCGGCTCTAAAATCAGTTGGGCAAGAGGTCATAGAAACATCAGATCTTAAAGAGCAAACTCGACCTTGGAATGGGGTGCGTTTGATAAAAAAATCAGCAGAGGAAAGTGTCGCCGAGCATAAAACAGATGTTATTTTTTTAACCAGTCTGTTTGATATAAGTGTACTAAAAAAATTGATTGACTCTGGAGAGACATTTTTATTGTTTCAAACTGGAGAAAACTATGATGAAAGTTTAGGAAGATTTAAAAAAAGTATTCAGACAATAGGGTTAACTATCAAAGGGTACGCAGGGGCACATTCAAGTTTTGGTACTCGAATCGTCGGCGTTAATATGCCCAAAGAAAAGTTTTTATCTTATCAATCTAAAATTCCGAGTAAATATGTTATCAAAGATGATAAAACAACTACTAGTTAGGGTCTGTTGATCTTTTAGGATTAAATTTTGTGCTATTTGAGCATTTATCTGTTCAAGGCGTGAGCAGTGATGCTTAGCCATCTAAGTGAGCTGATCACAACACAGAACAGTGAATGCTCAAAAGCATCGAAAAAAGAGAGAGCGTAAATTGGTCGCTCTTTCTAAATCAAAGGTGCTGCGTTATCGTTTTCTTATTTGGAAACTGTCGTTATTACATTGCTACGTTAAGACAATTTTGCGTAGTAATTTGGACACATACAAGCTCCCGAAGGGCAAGGCTAAAGGATTCCATTACTGCGTTGCAAGTTTTTGAATTATCCCGACAAAAGCACGAAGTGCGTTGAACGCCAGCATTGTATGGCGGCCGTTAGGGTATATAGTACCTCAAACTTGTGCCTTGAACTGAAACCCTTTAGCTCTTGCTGAGTGGGAAGTTAATTACACCATTGATATCTTCTAACTACTCTTTCATTTGAACCTAGAAACATCAGTTGACTGCGTTCTCAAGCGTAGAGCGCTTCACTCATTGGGTGAAAGCCATGATGACAAAATCATCGTATTGCTCAAAAAGTTACTCGTATACTCAGCGTTCAACTGATGTTTAGGTTGAACTGACGCTATTTGCTTTTTTTCATTACTAGCTCAGCGGCTGTCATTAAGAGTTCTGGTTCAGCACGAACTCGGAAGTTAGGATTGACATATTGGAAATGGATTAAGCCTTTTTTATCGGCAACATAGATGGCAGGAACAGGCAGTACTAGACGTTTTTCACCATTTTCCATAGCGACAAATTTACTGATATAATCTGCTTTTTTAGCGAAACGTTCAGTGGTTCGTGCACTAGTGAAAAAAGCGACACCAAAGGCTTTTGATGCTTTTAAATCAGCATCAGATAATAATAAGTAATCAAGCTTATTCTTGGTCAATGAGGCTTTTAGTTGCTCAGGCGTGTCAGGTGATATGCCGACAATTTGAAAACCCATTTTAATCAACTTAGGCTGAATCGCTTGCAGTTGACCCATTTGGGCATTACAAAACGGGCACCATCCACCGCGATAAAAGAAAAAGATGGTTGGTTTCTTTTGGGTAAGCTCAGTAAGGTTATAGCTTTTACCATCGACTGAAGTCAGGTTTACACTCGGAATGTGATGACCGTTCAGTAGCGGCGCGACGTCGTTGTCACTTTGGGCAATCGGTTTTGCAAATAGGCTAAAGCAGGTCAATACGGCTGCAAATCCGAATAAAATGCGGCGTAGCATGGGCAGATCCTTTTATTATTAAAAATAGTGAGAATTTGATTAGATTCTTACAGACCTGCCTAATGCAAATTTTATTTCAATTTTTTTGCTTTATTGGTCGCATTTAATTTCACGCGGCGACCGGACATGCTTTTTTCAGCGACAATTTGCTCTCGTACATTATCGGTACGTTGTTTGTTTTTGGCAAAACTACGGCGTTTTTGAAGCTGTTTTAGTAGTAAGTCACGGTTGCTGACTTCGTAACCCGGTACTTCGATTCGACGGATTTTCTGGCCGATTAACTTTTCAATATCTTTTAAAGTACGCTCTTCTTCACGGCTAACCAGTGAAATGGCGACACCTGATTTCCCCGCGCGTCCAGTACGGCCAATACGGTGTACATAATCTTCAGCAAGGAAAGGTAAATCGTAGTTAACTACATATTCAAGATCTTGGATATCCAGACCTCGTGCCGCAATTTCTGTCGATACCAATACTTTGATTTTGCCTTCCATGAACTCACGAAGTGCACGGCGGCGGTTACCTTGGTTTTTGTCACCATGTACTACTTTTGAAGGGATCCCATCAAGATTTAATTCTTTATTTAAGCGGTCGGCATCTTCACGAGTGGCACTGAATACCAGCACTTGTTTCCAGTTTTTCTTACCGATTAATTCAGACAACAGTTCGCGTTTACGGCGTTGTTCAACAGGGTAAACCACTTGGCTAATGGTATCTGCGGTGGTGTTTTGCTTATCGACGCTTACCACCTGAGGTTTGTTCATCATCTCATTAGCCAGACGATTTACTGCACTTGAGAAGGTCGCAGAAAATAACATGCTTTGTTTTTGTTTATTGGTGGCTTGCAATATCTTCTGGATATCGGTGCTAAATCCCATGTCTAACATGCGATCAGCTTCATCTAAAACCAAAAACTCGATGTTCGAAAGACTTAAGCTGCCGGCGATAAGATGTTCTAGCAGCCGACCAGGTGTGGCGACAACGATATCAACCCCAGCTCGAAGTTTTTCTGCTTGTGGCGCGACTTTAGTGCCACCATAAATCGATATTACGGAATAGTTTAAATACTTAGAATAAGCCTTAATGTTGTCGGCAACTTGAGAAGCAAGCTCACGGGTTGGGGCTAAAACTAATGCTCGAGTATTCGCCGCAGCTGTGGTTACGGGCTTATTTGCCATTTTATGTAAAATAGGTAACGCAAAAGCCGCTGTTTTACCTGTGCCCGTTTGCGCACTGGCAATCACATCATTACCACGACGGATCACAGGAATCGCTTTTTGCTGCACAGGGGTCATGGTTTTGTAACCACAGTCACTAATGGCTTGCATTATCTCGGTTGGAAAATTAAACGACTCAAAATTCATAACTGTAATCCTGTGAGTACTCAGCACCTTTATAATGTGAAGAGTATATAAAAAACGACCGACTATTCAGACAGTAGAATAATCGGTCGCGGAGTATACCAAACTCTCAGCAGGCTTACACTTAATCACAATATTTAATAACCTGAGCTTTGGTTAAATAAGGACTAAATGGTCGCCGTTGCTTGCTGTAGCCATGCTAGATCTTCGCCAGTAAGACTTGGGCTTAATGCATCTTCAACTTGCTTGTGATATTGATTTAACCATTGAATCTCAGTCTCTGTCATTAAGCTAATATCCAACAAACGAGCATCAATTGGAGCTAGGGTGAGCGCTTCAAATTTGAGGGTTTCACGTTCAGGCTGAAACAGTGTCGTGCAACGAGTAACGGCCACTAAGTTTTCGATACGAATACCAAATTCATTGGCGCGGTAATAACCGGGCTCGTTTGAAATCACCATTCCTTCAAGTAAAGGTACAGCATTACTGTTTTTTCCGACTCGTTGGGGGCCTTCATGAACGCTCAAATAGTGGCCAACACCGTGGCCTGTACCGTGATCATAGTCATAACCATATTGCCATAAATATTGACGAGCCAAAGGATCAAGTTGTTGACCAGTAGTGCCTTTTGGAAATTTAGCTGAGTCTAACGCAATATGACCTTTAAGGACTAAAGTAAACATTTGCTTTTGCTCTGCGGTCACTTTACCAATGGCCACCGTCCGAGTGATGTCGGTGGTGCCATCAAGGTATTGCGCGCCAGAGTCAACGAGATAAAGGCTATTCATTGGCATGACGGCAGGAGTGCCATTATTGTGATTGTAATGACACATTGCGGCATTGCCACCGACTGCCGAGATGGTGTCGAAACTCGGTTGTTGATAAAGCGGATCGTGCTTACGGAAACTTTCCAGTTTCTCGGCCAGCTGACCTTCATCATAAAGCCGATTTTGCTGGACTTCTTTATCTAACCAAGCAAGAAACCTGCTCACAGCGAGACCGTCGCGAACATGGCAGTCTCTGAATCCGTTTAGCTCAGTAGAATTTTTTTGCGCTTTTAGTAATGCAATGGGATCATCGCCTGCAATTAACACGGCATTATTCTTTTGGGCGGTGAGCTGGATCCATGCGTTTGAAGCGGTTGGATCGGCTAATAATTTTTTTCCAACTAATTGAGCGAGGTGATTAGCTAATTCGGTGTCCGCGAAAAAGGTAACGCCTTGACCCACATGTTGCTCGATGTTGTCTGGGAGCTTATTTAAATCAACAAACAGTTTTACGCGTCCTTGTGTGTCGATTAATGCTGTAGACAGTACAACAGGCAAACGTGGAACGTCAGCACCACGAATGTTCAGTAACCAACAAATTGAGTCGAGCGCAGTAACCAGTGCGAGGTCGGCACCTGGCTGTTTCACTTTTTCGGCAATGAGGTTGCGTTTATCTTGGCTTGTTTGTCCGGCGCGGTCATCACTGAAGAGTACAATTGGAGAAGTTGGTGCCATCGGGCGAGATTGCCAGCATACATCAACAGGGTTATTGTTGATTGAAACTAGCGTAATCTCAGCTTTTGTCAGCTCTGCTTCTGCATTTTTAAACCATTCATAAGTGTGCAACTTAGCGTCGACACCCACCCGACTGCCAGCTTTTAATTTTTTTACGAGGTAACTGATCTGTGGTGTGTCGTATAAACTTTCAAAATCGAACTGATCAGCATCGACCTGTTGACGCACTTGTACGGTATAGCGGCCATCAGTAAAAATTGCGGCTGAGTGCTTGAGTATGATGGCGGCACCTGCCGAGCCAGTAAAATCAGTGGCCCATAATAAGCGTTCATTATGAGCAGGAACATATTCACCTAAATACTCATCAGCACGAGGTATGATGAATGCGTCTAATTTTTGGCTGCGCATTTCGTTACGAACACTGTGTAAACGTTCATTGATGGAGATAGGTGTAACTGACATGGTGGCTCCAATGAAGATAGGGTAAAAGATCATTATGTTTCGATTATCGCAACTGCTTTGCAATGAATGCAAGTAGGTATTTAGTGACTTAGTTGGATAAATTGTATATTTTATTCTTAAATTGCAGGTTAAGGAAAATAATAATGACTATTGGAATCGGTGGTTCAACCGCAGAAGTCGAGTTAGCCAAGCTTCGAAATATGACTCAACACTTGACTCGAAACTTAGTGCCTATCGGTCTTAATGAGCATCAACAGCGGATCAAAAAAGCGCAACGGTTGATGAAAGCCAATCAACTTGATGCTATCTATCTCAATGCAGGTACTAATTTATATTATTTTACAGGCACACAGTGGTATACCAGTGAACGAATGGTAGCCGCTATTTTACCGGCAGAAGGTGAACTGGTTTATATTGCGCCTGCATTTGAGCTGGGTACCTTGCAAGATTATATGTCTGTGAAAGCCGAAGTCGCGACATGGCATGAAGACGAAAGCCCGTACGAGCTCTGCGCACAAGTTTTGTCAAAGATGGGCATTACTAAAGGTAAAATAGGCATTGATGAATCTACGTCATTCTTTTTGTTTGATGGGTTACGTCAGGTGTGTCCTGACATCAATTTTGTCGATGCTAAGCCAATTACGGCTGGTTGCCGCGCTGTGAAATCAGAGGCAGAGCTTTCCATTTTACAATGCGCAAAAGATATGACGCTTGAAGTGCATAAAGCCGTAGGACGAATACTTCGAACAGGTATTACTACGGCAGAAGTTGAGAGCTTTATCAATGAAGCACATAAAGCTGTTGGAGCGTCATCAGGCTCGTACTTTTGTATTGTGTTGTTTGGCGAAGACAGTGCCTTTCCTCATGGCGTAAAAACACCGAAAACGTTAGATGAAAATGAAATTGTATTAATTGATACAGGTTGTGAATTATTCGGTTATCACTCAGATATTACCAGAACATATGTGTTTGGTGAGCCTAATGATCGCCAACGACAACTGTGGCAAGTCGAGCAAGATTCACAACTTGCAGGTTTTGAAGCGGCTCAGCTTGGGCAAACTTGTGCCAGTGTTGATAGGGCGGCTCGAGATGTTATTGTTGCAGCAGGTTTTGGCCCTGAATACGAATTGCCGGGGCTGCCGCATCGTACGGGTCATGGTATTGGGCTTGATATTCATGAATGGCCATACCTAGTTGCGAGTGATTCTACGGTGTTAGACGTTGGAATGTGCTTTAGTAATGAACCTATGTTGTGTGTGCAAGGAGAGCTTGGTGTCAGACATGAAGATCATTTTTACATGACTGAAACTGGGCCTAAGTGGTTTACAGAACCCGCACATTCGATTGACGATCCTTTTGGTTATGAAAAATAGGGTTAAAAAGAGCCGCTTAAGCGGCTCTTTTATCCTAAATAAATCGGTTGGGAGCGTTCATATACGCAGAAAAAATTACTGATAGCAAGGCATGAATAGCAGCAAGTAGTGGTTACCGACATACAAAACTGTCGTTACTTCGTTTCTATTTGCAAAATTTATAACGCAGCTAGCGGTGGTTTTGGCAAGTATATGAATGTTCAGCACTCACCTGATGGGTGAATTTGGGTTGTTTAGTTTTGTATTTAACTTCAATAGATTAAAGCTAAATTGTGCGTTCAACCGATTTATTTAGGTTTATGGTTGGAGAGGTGTTATACCAATTACAGTAATTAATCTCTCACTCAGCAAGAGCTAAAGGGTTTCAGTGCAAGGCACAAGCTCGAAGTACTATATACCCTACGGCCGCCATACGAAACTGGCGTTCAACGCACTTGTGCTTTTGTCGGGATAATTCAAGTGCTTGTAACACAGTAATGGAACCCTTTAGCCTTGCCCTTCGGGAGCTTGTATGTGCTCACTTTGGTTTATAAAGAATACTTCTCAAAATTGTCTTGACGTAGCAATGTAATAACGACAGCTGTGTATGTCGGTAATAACTATGCCTTCATCAATTTCGATTGCACTTTGAGCACATATATAGCTCTGAGTTGAGCATTTAATTACTGTAATTGGTATTAATCTTCGTTGATCCCCAATAATTCAACCTCAAAAATCAACACTGAATTGCCTTCAAACTTACCAACACTGCGTTTGCCGTAAGCTAATTCACTCGGAATGAAGAATTTAAATTTATCGCCAACGACCATGAGCTGTAACCCCTCAGTCCAGCCTTTAATCACACCATTAAGTGGAAATGAAATCGGCTCACCCCGATCGACTGAGCTGTCAAATACAGTACCATCAATCAATGTTCCATGATAATGCACTTTAACTTTATCGCTTGCTTTAGGATGCACGCCCCCTTCCGCTTTTAACAGTATTTTATACTGCAAGCCTGAGTCAGTAGTAAACACGTCTTCTTCAGTTTTATTCATAGCCAGAAACTCTTGTCCTTTGACTAAGTTCTCTGCAGCGGCTTTGCTGTTATTCGATTGAGTGAAAAAATAAAAAATGGCACAAGCAATAACAACAATGGCTAGCAATACTTTCATGATCATGGAGTCCTCTTGAGTAGTTTTAACTCATGGTAGCAATTTTATTTTGTTACTGGCTACAGCGAATCAACGCCAAAGTTTCATTAATGATTATTAACTAAAAACTTTTTCTTTTTCGGTCATTATTCTTGTGGGGGAAACAGTGAAACATTTCCTTTGGAATTGCTTAAGATGAAAGGGCTACTCACCTATTTCCCATTATCCTAAATAAATGGTTGGGAGCGTTCATATACGAAGAAAAAAGTACTGATAGCAAGGCATGAATAGCAGCAAGTAGTGGTTACTGACATACAAAACTGTCGTTATTTCGTTTCTACTTGCAAAATGTATAACGCAGCTAGCGGTGATTTTGGCAAGTATATGAATGTTCAGCACTCACCTTATGGGTGAATTCGGGTTGTTTAATTGTGTATTTAACTTCAAAGGTTAAAGCTAAATTGTGCGTTCAACCGATTTATTTAGGATTCTGATATTTGTTGATGTTAAACCTTGAATTGTAAATGCGGTCGATGAGGGAGTCGTAATGATTAGTGAAACAAGACCAAAAGATATAGCTCCAGTTGCTTTTGACGACCTTTCGTTAGAAAGCCAGATTGAAGCTGAACATCATGAACTGATCGAAAAGCTTAATAAATACACATGTAGCGATAAAGAAGTCGTAAAAGAATTTATTGAATTGATTAATAAAGATATTAATTACAACAAGACTTGTAGTAGGAGTAGCCATTATTTAGAGCTATTTAAAGTTCTGATCACGGAATTGTCGAAACCAATCAAGAAAAATTTTTATGTTCAAATGGCGGTGATTTACAGTGATGAAGGTCCAGTATGGGAAGTCAGAACGCTCATGACTAATTGTGACGAGGGTCATGTTATTGCCCAATTAGTGAGTCCTCTGGAAGGGGGAATTGGAGTGGGAACCGACGAGTTTAGTCGTTGCCGTGAATTAGTGAGTGAAATAAATAAAATCACTAAAACTCCGGGCGTCGATAGGCCTGTAGCACAATTATTAAGAAGTGTAACCCCTAAAATAACATGGGAAGCTACTGAAAAAATTCAATCAGAACCAGCGGGAACCAGACTAATCTCTCAATTAAGTGATACACAGAGCAAACCTTCGAAAGTTGCCAAAGCCGCAGAGTTTGATTTAGAGCTTGTAGATGGTGTTGGACAAATCACTTATTTTGAGAACAAAAGCACTGTCTTTTTGCGAGAGAAGAATGCATCAGGAAATACGATTGCTTTAGTGGATACCATTATTGAGACTCCTGGAATTTATAATTTTTCATTTATTATTGAAAATGATCAAGGGGCAAGTTGTTGTTTGGGGATCATGCCAAAGCCAACGGCTGGAAAAAGCAACCTTAAGCCAATTACTAGAATGGAAGAAAGTTTGTGTATGTCTAAGCAGCTTTCCTTAATACGTTCATATTGTGGGGAAATTTGGACGCATGGCCGTAAAGATAGAACACGAAATGTAGAAGAATTTTGGGCTATATCTACATTAGTAGAGATGAAAGTTGTGGTGAAAGAAGATAAAAAAGCGGATGTGTATTTTACCAATAACGGTGAAGCTCAACTTAATGGTCAAGCTGTCTTTTCAAATGAAAAAGTACCGTTGCAAGCGTTCGTGGGCTTTTATGCGGCTATGGCTAAGCGAGTGAACTTAATTCATAGCGATTATGAACCCAAAACAGATCTTCATCCGTCAAAAGTGGTAAAACCGGAAAAAATGCCAAGCTCTGAGAGTAAAGCGCTTATGCCTAGTGCTCAACCTAAACCTAGTGCCAGTTCTTTGCGTTGCATAATTCCAGAATTAACATCTAAGGCTATGGATAAAGTTGAAGATATACAATTTTCTGCCAAATTGGCATTAGGTTCGGCAAAGGTTCTACATTTTAGTGGAAAAACTAAGCTGGTGAGGGAGTCAGTAGATGAAAATATTGGCATTGGTTTTTTAAACTGTGTGTGTAGCAAAAAAGGATATTATCAGTTTACGTTTTCAGTGAAGGACAAGAATAATGGTACCTGCATTGGTTTTTGTACACAAAAGGATCAACAAGATATCAAGAAAAATTTTAGTACAATAAATACTGAAAGTTTATTTGATTCTACTTGGTCTGTACTATTTAGGTTGTCTGATGGGCGTTTGTTCGATAGGGGAGATAGCTGCAATATCGATGGATTGCTTATCACAGATATTGAAAGCACAAATTTTGCGTTCGAACTTATAGTGAATGAACAAGGAAACACTCAAATTACGGCATTGATAACGCCTGAAACAGGCGACTTAAGAAGTTACCCATTGGTCGATTTTTCTGATGCCGTTATTCCTTTTGTGGCGTTTTTTGGCAAAGGAAACCAAGCTGTAGAGTTAAAAGAGCTACCGAGTTACTTCGCAGATGAGGTGTGAACCTTTTGACTAGTCTTTGGTTGGGTTTTGCACTTTCAAGCTTCACGAGTCCAGAAAGCGGTATTCAAGAGTAATGCAGTGGCTATTTTCACTTAACGCAGGCTGTGTTAACTTAAAATGTAATCCAAATGTTATTATAGGTTTCCAGATATTACATGCTTTCTAGATTGAAACTCAGATCTCCTTTGCCAGATGATGTAGAAATCTTATATCAACAACAAGCTGATCCAGCTGCACATCAAATGGCACGCTTTGAACCCCGTGACGTCATTACGTTTTATCAACACTGGCATGATATTACTCATAACCCTGAAATCACAGTATTAGTGATAGAACATGATAACAAAGTTATTGGTGATCTTGTGTGTTGGACTGAAGAAGGGCAACGAATAGTCGGCTATTGGCTTGGACAAGAATACTGGGGGCAGGGATTTGCTTCTCAAGCCTTGTCGTTATTCACAGAGCAGCTAGAACATCCCTTGCATGCATACGTGCATCAGGCTAATTTACCATCACAACGTGTGCTGGAAAAGTGCGGTTTTATTCCTTGCGGACAATTTAGTGTCGATGATGGTATCGAATTACTTTTCCGCTTAGATTAAACCGCCCCAAATAACAATAAAAGAGGTTAGTTATGTCGGAGCTACATCACCCATTAACGGATTTTGTCGAATACCCTGAATCGGAAATGCTGATCCGAGCGAAAGCAAATTATCAAGCGATAAAACGCCGCCATTCTATTCGTAATTTTTCAGATCGTGCGGTTCCGCAAGAAATTATTGAGCAATGCATTTTAGCGGCAGGCACAGCACCCAATGGTGCCAATCACCAACCTTGGCATTTTGTTGCTATTAATAGTGCTGAAGTAAAGTCGCAAATTCGTGAACAGGCTGAAGCGATTGAACGTGGATTTTATGAGGGGCGAGCAGGCGAAGAGTGGTTGGATGCTTTGAAGCCTCTGGGTACAAACGCCAATAAGTCATATTTAGAAACGGCCCCTTGGTTAATTGCGATTTTTACACAAAAGCGCTCAGAAGCAGAAGAAGGTGAGAAGAACAATTATTATGTCCATGAGTCGGCTGGTATTGCGACTGGATTTTTGATCCAAGCGTTGCATGAAGCTGGTTTAGGTACACTTACTCATACGCCAAAACCTATGAGCTTTTTAACGAAAGTGTGTCAACGCAACTCAGATAACGAAAGGCCTTATATGTTGCTGGTGGTCGGTTATCCCGCAAAAGAAGCGACGATTCCAGATCATGCTATTCACAAAAAGCCGCTTGAAGAGATACTTACAATATTATGATATTTAACTTGAGCAATGTTTACGCAAAGCTCAGGTTATTTATACCCGTGTTATCTGAAAATGCCCTGAAAGTTGCACCTTTAAGTATCACGGGTACTGACAGCTTTTATTGAAGGAGTTTCACCGAGGCTCCTGATCAACCCCATACTAAACCATGCTTGCAGCGCACCAAGTACTTCAGTTGTCGCTTGCTGTTCATCAAAGTATACCAACATCACATCACACTGAGCTGCTATCGTAGCACCATCAATAAAACCACGAATGAGGTCAAACTGATGAGGTGATAAGGAAATAAACTCAGTGAGCCGAGTGTGGCCGCGCCATAATAACCAGTGTCTTTGATTGTCAATATCAACATCTGGCGGTGTTTCTTCCGCTTTCACAGCTTGCCAAATTTCTACCGCATTACTGTGGCAACTAAACAGCTGCACGCTGGGATGAAATCGAAGTTGGGTTTGAGGCCAATACTCCGCGGGTAGGCTTTGTAATTCTTCAAAAGTAGCACGCTCAGCGTCTTGCGCATCAAAGGCATTCAGTAGTCGACGTTCAAAAGTTGCAATGTCAGCAATTTGTGGGAATTCGTTAAAAGGTGCTGTATTAGTTAAGAATGCTGGTAAGGCATCACAGAATTGTCTGAGTGAACGAAAATGTGATGGCTGCGATGTCACATATTCTTGAACCATTTTTTCAAACAACTCATCGCCAAGATAATGAGCAAGGGTGTCATGATCGGTTTCTATGGTTGATCGTAATCGAGCGAAATAGCCGTTTGAGTATATTTGCAAGCGTGTTTCTGGACTAATACCAGACTGCTGAGCAACTTGAGTGTAAAAAGGGTGATCTTTTGCGTCTACTTCATTGGCACTTGCACGCATAATGTAATCAAAAAAACTATCTTGCAGGGCTTTTAGATTACTCATTAAGCCACTCCTACTACGTTCTTGCTACTAAAAACGTCTTCTGAAATTGCTCGAGCTTGGTTAAGTTCGTTGATAAGCGTTGTGAGATCAGGAATATTGTCGTCACGTTCAATCATGGTGCTGACATTACCAAATCGGTTCAATGCGTGGCGGTATAGTTCCCACACACTAGGCGGTACATCGTGATCGTGAGTATCGATAATGTAATCACCAAAATCACTGTGTCCAGCAAGGTGAAACTGTTGAACTCGACGAGGATCAATATTATTTACGTAGTCTAGACTATTGAAGTCGTGGTTACGGCTGCTGACATAGATATTATTGATGTCTAATAATATCAAGCAATCGGCGGCCTCAGAGACTTGAGTTAAAAACTCCCACTCAGTCATGGTTGAATCTTTGTAGGATAAATAGCTAGAAACATTTTCTATCAGAATGCGTTGCCCAAGAAAATCTTGGACTTGCTGAATGCGTTGTGCCACGTGGTTTATTGTTTCTTCCGTGTAAGGAAGTGGCAATAAATCATGACT
Source organism: Parashewanella spongiae (assembly GCF_004358345.1). NCBI lineage: Bacteria > Pseudomonadati > Pseudomonadota > Gammaproteobacteria > Alteromonadales > Shewanellaceae > Parashewanella > Parashewanella spongiae. Next base: position 1,157,908 of record NZ_CP037952.1, read on the forward strand.
GTTTACCCCATGAATCGAAGTCCAACAAATGTGATCGGATATCCATTTGGGTTTAACGTCATTAACCAGTTTTTTGAGCGACTTGAGATAATCCATATCAAGAGGATCGGTGCTACCAATCGACATAGAAACCCCGTGCATGACTAACGGGTACCTTTCACGGATTGCATCAAGATAGTAGCGAGGTTTACCGCCAGCCACCATATAGTTTTCTGACAGAATTTCGAACCAATCAACGTCAGGAGATTGATTAAGAATATCTTCGAAGTGTGGTGTTCTTAGACCCAGTCCAAAACCAAGTGGGTCATGTGTAATTATACTATCTGTTTGAATTGTCATGAGATGCTATCGCGTAATCAGTAATCTAACAAAAGAAAATAAGTGTAACTAACTTGAGCTGTGCATAAGTAAACTTCTACAGCACAGCTATTTATTTATGCGAATTTCAGCGTTGTAGTTGTTTAAAACAGCACGCTATTTCTTAACAACTACGCCTTGAACTTCAAATAACTATCTGCACTGTAGATAGTATTTTGAGTATTTTTCAATCATACTCTTACTAGCACTAGGTTTCGTTACGTAAAGCTTAGGTTAACTTAAATAATGATTAGGCTGGTTGATATCTATCAAACCAGCCTTAGATTAAACGACTTAACGTTATTAACCTTTTTTACCGCCGATATCAGCACAAGCTTTTACTGGAGTCAGTACGAAACCAGTGCCTTTACAGCTTGCATGACCCGCACAGGCATTCTTGTCTGTTTTACAGTCATTATGACCTTTACATACGTTCACACCTAGACAATGAACAAGCTCAGACTTAGCAACTTTACCCATCCATTCATCGCTTACTTTACCACCAACGTCTTTACAGCTCTTAGATGGCATAGCAACGAAACCAGTACCTTTACAGCTCGCGTGTCCGCCGCAAGCATTTTTGTCTGTTTTACAATCATTATGACCTTTACAGACATTTACACCGTAACAATGAACTAAATCAGTGCTTGAGCCAGCAGGCCCCAGCAGGTGCGGCTTGAGCTGCAGTGCTCATACCCGCCATTGACATCGCTAGTGCTGCACCAGTTAGTGCGGTTTGTGTTTTTCTATTCATTTCAGATTCCTTACCTTATTCTTGTAGAAAGAGTACGGATTGGTTGTTTGGAAACAAAGCTTGTCAGTGAAGCGGTTTATGGTGCATGGTCTTACAAACGCTTTGTTACCAGAACAACTTGGCTAAGCCTATCCATGTTCGCGAGAATAGACCAGCAAAGAGTAGTAGATATTTCAGACTAACGAAAAAAAATTTTTTAATACAATTGGATACTTGTTAGAAATTAATTTTTGAAGACGATTAGCTATTAAAGTAACGAAAAAATGTCATAACAGTTATGTTTGTTTAATAATTGCTGGTGTTGGTTGTCTTTATTTGTCACTGTTTTTTTATTTGTTTGTTTTTTTAATGAATGTAATTGTATTAATTACGCCTTTGTTGTTTCCAAATGTTATTTATTAATATAAGTGTTTTTTATTTCTTATACATTGATGAAACTTACTTTACTCATGAGGTTATGATTCTGTGTAGGCTTTATAGTCCGTCACACCCATTTTCGTGGGCAATGACGAAATTAACACATGGAGTTGGGCGTATCACTCGTGTGATTGCCATGAAAAGCTATTGGTTTTATATAGTTAAAAGTAAATAAAACATCAATGCTTACTTGTTATAAATATAAAAGATTAATGTTTTTACTGTTTTTTATATTCTTTTTTTATTTTGACTTATATCACGAAATTATCTCGGTCTTGTACGTTATGCTGAATTAAGGCAGCTTTTATTTGTTTGTAAGTTATTTTTAAATATGCTGTTTAGTTATTAAGCTGTGAGAGGTTCCCTATTGTTTTAACTAATCTTCTCGGGGCAATTTGCTTTAGTGGTAAGAATTAAATGTTTGGCATCTTAAAAATATTAGGGTCTGTTGATCTTTCGTGATTGTTTTTGCAGCGATAAATTGGTTATTTTATGCAAGGCAGAGTTTGTGAGGTTTGGTTATTATCGACATACAAAACTGTCGTTAATTCGTTTCCAAATAAGAAAACGATAACACAGCACCTTTGATTTAGAATGAGCGACCAATTTACGCTCTCTCTTTTTTCGATGCTTTTGAGCATTCACTGTTCTGTGTTGTGACCAGCTCACTTAGATGGCTAAGCATCACTGCTCACGCCTTGAACAGATAAATGCTCAAATAGCACAAAATTTAATCCTGAAAGATCAACAGATCCTAATAAAGAACATAAATCTAACCAATTATAAAAGATGGGGTTGATGTAATGATTAATATGAACAAACTAACAGCGGTAGCCGCAGCGGTTACTGCTACGTTGTGGTGTGCAGCAAATGCCGCTGCAGTGATGGATGGCACTAACATTACCGATGTCTACGGTGAAGTATCAACAGCTCAACCCAAAAATACTATTTCTGATTTGGGTTTATTTGGCAGTGAAGTTAAGTCTGTAGAATCTTATAGCTGTGAAGGCGTAGAACTGACCTTTATTCATGATGTTCAAGGAAATGGTGGGCGCAGCCCGTTTGCTACCATTGATATTTCTGATGGCGATGAAAATATTTACGAGTCTGAGAGCACTATTACAGTAAAAGGTATTGTTACCGCTCGTGGTGAAAGCTTACAAAAAGGCTTTTATCTCCAAGACATCGAACTTGATGGTGACTCATCAACATCTGACGGTATTTTCGTAAACATGAAGACTACGGCGCCAGCAGCTATCCAACCGGGTGCAGAGGTGTGCGTAACGGCAAAAGTTAGAGAGTTTTATAACCAAACTCAATTAGAACTATCCGCAGATACGACCAAATTTGAAATTATCAATGCCGAAGGCGCTGTGCCTGCCGCAACACCATTTGTCGTTAATGATGGTGAAACACTTGATCACGCACTTGAGCGTTATGAAGGCATGAAAGTCGTGTTAGATGCAGGCAGTAAAATGAAAATCACTCGTTCATTCAGTTATGACTTTGATGCTCGCCGCAATAACATGCTGGCTTCGTACAATGCTCCGCTGGTAAAAGCGACTCAGCTTTTCATGGCGGGTACCGATGAAGCTGTCGCACGTGAAGCCGCAAACCGAAAAAATGAACTTTACTTAGAGTCCGACTTTAGAGCGCCAAATGGTGTGCTTCCTTATATGTCTGACTTTAATGCTGAAACAGGTTATATACGAATTGGTGATCAAGTGACGAACCTTGAAGGGATGGTTGGGTATTCATTTGGTCATTATCGTTTAATTGTAGGCGCGGATGAAAACATCACCGTCGGTGATTTCATTCGTAATGATGATCGTACTGATGTGCCAGCTATTGCGAGTGAGGGCGATCTACGGATCGCGAGCTTTAATGTACTGAACTACTTTAATGACTCTGTGGGTGGCGATGCCAGTGCTTCAGGTCAAAATCGTGGTGCTGAAAACCAGTTTGAATTCCGCCTGCAGCGCGAGAAAATTGTTAATGCTATTGTCAGCATGAATTCTGATATTGTCGGATTAATGGAAATCGAAAATAACGGTTTCGGTGAAAAGAGTGCGATTCAAGACTTAGTGAATGCGCTGAATGCTGAATTGAGCGATGAAGACGCATATAGCTTTGTGACTATTAATACGGCCGACATGCACAATGAAAAGTTTTTTGGTAGTGATGCCATTATGGTTGGTTTACTGTACCGAGCGGCTAAAGTAACTCCTGCTGGCGATGCGTTAGTGATTGAAACACCAGAGCAACATGCTGCTGCTGGTGTGGCGACTCGTGGTGAAGGCGACGATGTAGAATCAAGCCCTGCATACGATAAAATTCAACGTCATTCGCTTGCTCAAACCTTTACTGTAGAAGGTGGCAAACTCACTGTTGTGGTTAATCACCTTAAGTCGAAAGGCTCTGCGTGTTTAGAAGACTGGTTAGCATTTGAGTCAGAACGATCTGATCCAGAGCCTGCCGATCTACAAGGTCACTGTAACAGTTTCCGAGTGAGTGCTGCGGATGCAATTGGTCAAGCGCTTGAAAGTGTCGATGGTGATGTACTTATCATTGGTGATTTGAATGCTTATGGTAAGGAAGATCCACTACAGGTATTGACGGATTACAACCCTTTAACTCACGAAGGTAAAGTCATTAAAACAGCGGCACATACTACCTTGGGTGGTGAAGCTTTCGATCAACAACAGCGTATCGTTACTGAAAGTTATGGTTATGTTAACTTAAATACAAAGTTACATGGCGCTGATACATTCGGTTATAGCTTCAATGGCGAGTTAGGTAATTTAGATCATGCCTTGGCTAATGCCAGCTTAACCGATAAAGTCGTGGCTATTGAGGATTGGCATATCAATGCTGTTGAATCTAATCTATTTGAGTACGAGTCTGGTTTTACCGGTAAATTGGTTAAATCAGATAATGTATTTTCTTCATCAGATCATGATCCTGTGATTGTCGCTATTGATCTACCTGAATCAAGTAAGAGCAGCAGTGGCTCACTAGGCTTCTTAAGTTTAGCGTTATTGTCATTATTTGGTCTTAGACGTCGTTAAATGACTGAGCTTTTGAGTAGAAGGGATGGCATTTTGTCATCCCTTCTTCTTTATCAGGTATAATACAAGTAGGATTAACAAAAACCTCAAAGGAATAATAATAATTATGAATGCGAATGACAGTATTTGGTTTCGCCAAGTGACCTTAGAAGATTGTAAAAGGCTGGATAAAGGATTACATGGTAAAGGTACTCTCATGCAAACATTGGGGATCGAAATTACTGAAATTGGTGATGACTATTTAATCGGGACAATGCCAGCGGATCCATCAGTACATAACCCGATAGGGATTGTACATGGCGGGGCTAATGTGGCGCTCGCCGAAACCGTTGCCAGCTATGCGGCGAATTTTGTTGTGGATTTTGAAAACTTTTACTGCGTGGGACAAGAGATTAATGCCAATCATCTTAAAGCATCTCGCAATGGTGTATTAACCGCGATAGCAAGACCTATTCACCTCGGAAAACGCAGCTCAGTGTGGGAAATAAAGATCACTAACAGTGCTCATGATCTTGTTTGTATTTCTCGGATGACAGCGGCTGTGGTTAAGCGTAATAGCTAAATCATTATAAGGAAAGTTGCGGAAGAAAGTATACCGATGAGTTCTCGTCACTCCAGCGCAGGCAGGAAACTAAGTAACGACAGTTTTGTATGTCGGTAGTCTAGGGGCTGTTTATCTTTCGTGATTATTTTTGCAGCGATAAATTGGTCGTTTTATACAAGACAGAGCTTGTGCGGTTTGGTATTCCAAATAAGCAAGCGATAACGCAGTAGAAATGACCAATTTACGCAGTCTTAGATGCTTTTGAGCGTTCACTGTTCTGTGTTGTAACCCGTTTACTTAGATGACTAAGCTTCACTGCTTACGCCTTGAACAGATAAACGCTCAAATAGCACAAAATTTAATCCTGAAAGATAAACAGCCCCTAGTGCCTTTGCTTTTTTCTATAAAAGTCACTGGATACCAGCCTTCGCTGGTATGACAAATATTGGTACTTTCTAAATCGCTAGATCCCTAAACCAGCCTCTACAGAGAGCTCCGAGATCGTCATTTTATATTGAGTTAGCTATATCAGTAGCGTACTTATACCTATTATGGTAAATAAACAGGCACAGCTAATTCTGATCCATTTCAGTGGTAATTTCTCGGCACTAAAATGACCAATAAAAACAACTGGAACGTTTGCCAATAACACCCCAATTGTAGTGCCTGTAATGACAGGCGCTAATTGTTGATATTTAGCGGCTAATAACACGGTGGCGACTTGAGTTTTGTCGCCCATTTCGGCGATAAAAAACAGTAACAATGTCGCCAAAAAAGGCCCGTAGCGATACCATTTAGATTCTTCACTCTCAAGCTTATCGGGTATGAGTATCCATGCCGCAACCCCAAAGAAACTTAACGCAATAATATACTTTACGTATAGAGGGTTAAACCACCCAGAGATCCATTCACCAACAATCGCAGCGAGAAAGTGATTCATAACGGTTGCCACAAGCATTCCTGAAATAATGGCGGTTCGATTACTGAATCTGGCTGCAAGTAACAGGGCGAGCAGCTGCGTTTTATCACCTATTTCAGCGATGGCAACGCTAAAGGCGGATATGAATAAAGCTTCCATTTGATGCTCATGGGGTTTAGGTGCGGATATTCTTCATCAAATCAATCTTATGGGCAAGAAAATAACGATTAAACGCTCTAACAATGTTAATAGGTTTAACTTGTTGTTTATCAGGAGATTAACTTTTTTATTTGTAGTGAGAATGATTAGTATTAATAATTATTAATGATATAGCGTCTTTTCTAAGGTGTTCACCTTAGAGCCAATACGGCATTTCAGCGGATAAACTTAACTTTAATGTTCATGATATTAATCCTCATTCACGAGGAGCAGGAGAATGACTCTGATGAGTGACGCGCATTCAATATTATTCAGACGGATAGCTTGTTGGTTTTTCATGCTTGGTGCCGGATTATTTTTTTCTATAGATATGGCTCAAGCCCAAGGCTATGTAGTTCAACCCGAATCGAGATCTTACGCTTGTAAACTTAACCATAACGCATTTTGTGGTGAAGCAAAGTCACTGCCTGGAAAAATCATAGGCCTAGGAGGATTCCCTGACAGTGAAAATGGACCAAAAGATGCGCACCTAGCCAGTGGTGGCAATATTTTATTTTCTGATTTAGATGAGCAAAGCCCAGACCGATGGTGTAAAAAAACTGAGGTAAATACGGGCAAACAAACCTTCAGATGGAAATTTGATCAACCAGAAGCTACGCAAGATTGGCGTTACTACCTAACAAAAGCGAATTGGGATCTTTATAGCCCATTAACACGTGCAAGCTTTGAACTTAAGCCGTTTTGTAAATACAACGGTGGTATGACAGCTCCAACGGGTTTCGTTGAACATACCTGTAATATTCCGAAAAATAGAGTCGGCTATCAAGTCGTATTAGCTGTTTGGGATACTGCCGATACCCACAAAAGTTATTATCAAGCGATTGATTTAACTGTTATGGATCCGTCACTCGCGAAATCTGATAGGCGCCTAATAGGCGTGATTAATCCAGTTAAAAATTTAGATGTCGGTGATAAAGTGACTGCAAAACTTTATGATAAAGAAGACAACTTGATCCCTGAACAAGTCAGTATTGAGATTAATGATACAGAACAAGGCAACGCCAAAAGATGGTCATATACTTTGGCGGATGCGATAAACCACAATTTAGCAGGGTTGCGTTCAGGCCAGCGTAATGCTCAGGGGATTGTTAGCCCAATGTACAGTTGTAACTCTGTTTATGCATCAAAACAAAGTGTTGTAAGTCGTATAGAAACTTTGGTGTCAAAGGTGAAAGAAAACGAAACCGCGAGCATATCAGGCTTAACCGATAATATAACGCTTACTGATCAAGGCGCAGAGGTCAGCTTTGATGTTGAATCGGGTAATGGAGTCATGGTTACCGCAAAATTATTCAACCAGAATGATATGGCTTCAGGGTTTGCTGAAAAAACAGTATCCGAGGGCAATGACAATATTTCAATGCACATCCATGCTGCTACTGCAGGTGAATATCGCTTACAGGTGATGTTTAAAATGACAGATGGATCGCTCATTCAACAACAACGAAAAATCACTGTGGTAAATTAATCTAAGGTATTCAGGGGAAGTTCATCATTAGACTTGCCGAGGTTAGTTAGTTTTGATAGGTTCGATAACAGCTTGCACGTTTGCAAGCTTTTTTATGCGTACCTTATGACGTTTTAAGCTGTGTTATCCCAACCGGATAAATTACATCGGTTTGGTGAGCTTTCAGGGGATGCCAATGTAAAAAGTACCAATAATTAGGATAATTTTCAGTGAATTCAAAAATGCTTGGCTCAATTGCCATTGTATCAGGAACCGCGATTGGTGGTGGAATGCTTGCCTTACCACTAGCCACCGCTGGGTTGGGCACCTTACCAGCATTAGCAATGTTAGTCGTGATTTGGGTGATTTCAGCTTATACGGCGCTATTAATGTTAGAAATAAACCTAAAGTCTGGTGTGGGCGAAAATGTTCATGTCATTACAGGTAAATCATTAGGCAAAGTCGGGCAATTTCTACAAGGGGGATCATTTTTAAGTTTATTGTATGCGTTAACCATGGTGTATTTATTGGGTGGCTCGTCGCTGCTGAATGCTAAATATGAATTAATAACGGGACATGAATTAGATTCAAAAACTGCCATTGGTTTGTTCACACTGATTTTTGGCGGTTTAATTGCAGTCGGTGTATCTTGGGTTGACAGAGCTTCCCGCTTACTTTTCCCAATAATGATAGTGTTGCTGATTGTACTGGTCATGTTTTTACTGCCAGAAGTCAGTTTATCGAGCATCGTTGGTGAAGGGATCCGCAGTGGTCTAGCAGAAGGCGGCTTTTCTGGTGTCTTTATGGCAGCGATTCCTGTTGTGTTTACCTCTTTTGGCTTCCATGTTTGTATCGCTACTTTAGTGGGCTACCTAGATGGCGACGCTAAGAGCTTACGAAAAGTCTTATTGATTGGCTCTACCTTGCCGCTAATTTGTTATGTCTTTTGGTTATTGGTGACCCTTGGCACTGTTGGTGGTGACACTATCAGCGCATTTGGTGGTTCATTACCAGCGTTAGTAAAAGCTTTGCAAGATATTGCACAACTCTCATTCATCGACCAATGCATCAGTTTCTTTGCTGACTTAGCATTAGTAACGTCATTTTTAGGCGTCACCATGAGCTTATTTGATTTCCTTGCAGAATTAACCCGAGCTAGGAATACCCTAACAGGCAGAGCAAAAACTTGGCTGCTGACTTTTATACCGCCATTATTGTGTGCCTTATTTTACCCTGACGGCTTTGTAAAAATATTGGGATATGCAGCTGTGCCGCTCGTTATGATGGTGATCTTTCTACCGATAGCGATGGCAATAGTTCAGCGGAAACAAAGTAAAGAAGGTTATCAAGTATCAGGTGGTACGCCAGCGCTAGCATTACTTGGGTTAGCTGGTTTTGGTATAATTGTTGCTCAGTTCATAGTAGCAAGTGCGAGCTAGTAGTATTTTGATACTAGCGCTGTTATTACGAGAAAATAACACCTTAGGGATCTAGCGATTTAGAAAGTACCAATCTTTGTCATACCAGCGAAGGCTGGTATCCAGTGGTTTTTATAGAAAAAAGAAAAGGCACTAGACTCCCGACAAAAACTGTCTTTACTTCGTTTCCAGCCTACGCTGGAGTGATGAGAACTCATCGGTATACTTTCTTCTGCAACTTTCCTTAAAAGGTGTTATTTTCTCGTACTCATCGCTCTCTCTTCAACCAAATTTCATTTGATTTTTACAAATAGTCAATATCGCCCTCTTGTGAATTTAAAAAGCTGCAGCTGACATTACGCACACGGATAGTTATGTAACTAAGGTTGAATAAGAAATCACTTTTTATCTATGTTTTACTTAAAATTAACCGATATGAACATTTTCACAACGCAAAAATGAGTAACCATTCATTAATTTTGGGTTTTTAATAGATGTGCTCAATGTCGGCTGCAGTTGATTAAGAGCGCTTATACCATTTGTACCAATTAACTATGTTATAGATTGAGCATTTGCTTTGCTAATGCTCCCTAATATCCATAGTTAATAAGTGTGAATGGTATTATTCGCTATCACCATTTTGTTTTCACTTTTCCTAACTAGCTGCATTGAAGCCAACACTTTGCGTCCATTTATCAATTCTAATTGATTTTGTTACAAAAAAGGTAGAGCAAATCTCTATAATCTTTACGTGTACTATAATTGAGCTATTACAATAGCTTAAGGTTACTTTTGATGAGTATTTTATCTGCAGCACAACTTGAACAATTTATTACTGCTAGAGGGGCTGATTGCATCAATCCTGACAGCTTATTTCCTGAGAGTTTTTTTGAAATAGATTTAGACGGAAATGGTATTTACCGTGTTGAATTTAAAAGAAGTAACCAAGAAATTGAAGTCTCGCCTATGTGCTCTTGCGCAAATACTGCTGTTGATCAGGAATCACAGGCTAAAGCGCTCAGCACATTATTTAAGAGTCAGTTACCAACGTGGTTTGCAAGTACAAAATCGACAGGCGGTAAAACTGGTAAATTAAAATTATACCTGCTACCGAATGAAAGGCATAGCGACAACGCAAATGCGGATAATTTGATAAAGGAATATGGTTTTGTTGCAGTTGATTGTCCATGTCTTAAAAAATATAGGCTATCGCTGCCTGTCGTTACAGCATTCAAGCGATTCATGGTAGGAGAACTTGAAGAGAATACAGTCGTTAAAGTGGCTGGCAATCATGGGTTTGATCCTGTAACACCATATCTGAATATCGCCAGACAGAAAAAAGCACATAATAAAGAAAAACGAGAAAAAGATGAATTGGAACGTGTCGCACAAATCAAAGCCGCATTAAAGCGCAAAGCTCAACAGTTACAGCGTCAGTCCACGTCGCTCGAATTTGACTCAAATTTGCCTGTAAAACTGAAATCGGCACTAGAACGTCTTGTTATTGATGAAGTTGATGAAACCTTTGTAATGGAAATGGCTTTACGGATGAACATTTCTGAGATCGCAATTGTTGCCGCATTAGAAACGGTAGAAAAGAAAAAAGCACATAATGAGAAGTGTGCACAAGAGAAACAAATTCTGCTTGATAAGCAAATAGCCCAGCGTAAAGCAGACGAAGAATTAAAGGAGTTAGAAAAACAAAAAATGGCAAAATGGTTATTGGAAAAAAGAGCCAAAGAAGCCGAAGAAATAAAAAATAATCAGGAGTATGTAGAAAAGGCGCTCGCGCTTTTAGAAACCACAACGAAAGGTAGGGGGCACGCGTTATTAGTTGAGGCAGCAGGCCGCTTACAAAAAAACCAAATTACTATTGAAGCGTTTGAGTTTATGAGACAAAAATATTCTGAATCACAAAGTTTTCGAATATTTCCAATGGAAAATAATATTGAAGCTGAAACTGAAGTTGAAGCCGAAACTGAAACAGGGAATGAAACTGAAACTGAAACAGGAATTGAAACAGAAACAGAAGCCTTTACAGGAAAAGAAACAGCTTCAGCCTCAGATGAAAAAAATTGGGAAGCATTAGCTCCTCAACTTAATATTAATGACTTGGAATTATCAGAGGAAGCACGCGGCGATAAAATACTTACTATGCTTATGGATATGGATATAAATCAGCATGTTGATGAATCGGCAAATATCAGTTTTGAAGAACAAGGCTACAAGCAAAGAGCGGCGGAATTTAATGCTTTGACTAATGAGCACGAGGAACAACAGATAGAAAGCCTAGAATTATTTTCAAAAGAAGAATGGGCAAGTTTCAGTGAGAAAGTCACCCCATTAATGAAAGGTGAAGAGGCGCTTTAATTTAAGTACCTGTCGATAAGTTCTTTGATAATTATTGTGTTCAGGTATAGTGCTATACAAGACGCAATGTAGGGCGCATAGCCGTAGCTATGTAACCGAAGTTGCAACACCGTAGAGTGCTGAAACTGGGCACTAGAAAATCTTAAGAAACTTATGGTCAGGTACTTATGAATAGAAAAATGAACGTAACTCATAGAGAACGCTCTCTGGATCTTAAGTGCTCTTTAGCTGATTTGGTATAAACATCTTCAAGTAAAAAATTATTTTTATGTTACATTTTTGTATTAAGTCAGGCTATGCGCCTGACTTTTTTTCATGTATTTTCGTAGCTGAAAAAACATTTAATAAAAAAGACGGACAACAATATGAAAAAATGGTTACTTACTGCAGCCGTTGCTGCAAGTTTTGGTAGCGTTGCAGATGAAGGAATGTGGCAGCCATATCAGCTTCCAGCAATGGCTGATGAACTGAAGGCAAAAGGGTTAGAGATCAGTGCTGATTCTATTTCTAAGCTAACAGAATTCCCGATGAATGCAGTGATCAGTCTTGGTGGTTGTACTGCATCATTTGTATCACCAAAAGGCTTAGTGGTTACCAATCATCATTGTGCCTACGGTTCAATTCAATATAACTCAACGGCTGATAATAACTTACTTAAAGATGGTTTTTTAGCAAAATCATTTAAAGATGAATTACCAGCAGCACCAGGTTCACGAGTTTATGTAACTTCAGAAGTCACTAACGTAACGGACAATGTAAAATTTGGTCTTGAAAGCAAGACAGGTAATGATTTTTATAAAGGCATAGAAAAACAAGAAAAAGCACTGGTTGCAGAGTGTGAAAAAGAAGCCGGATATCGTTGTAATGTCTATAGCTTCCACGGTGGATTAGAGTATTACCTGATCAAACAAATGGAAATTCGTGATGTGCGTCTTGTGTATAACCCTGCAGGAAGCGTAGGCAAATACGGCGGCGACATCGACAACTGGATGTGGCCTCGTCATACAGGTGACTTCTCATTCTATCGCGCTTACGTCAATAAAGATGGGCAGCCAGCGGATTACAGTGAAGACAACGTTCCATATGAGCCAAAAAGCTTCTTGAAAGTGTCAGCGAAAGGCGTTCAAAATGGTGATTTTGTCATGGTAACGGGCTACCCAGGTCGTACCAACCGTTATCGCACCTCTGCTGAAGTTGAAAATCAATTTGAATGGAATTACCCATACAGTAAAGAATTACGCGAAACCATCATTGATATCATTAAAGAAACAGCGCCAGCAGGTAGCGAAGACCGCATTAAGTATGAAAGCACCTTGGCAGGTCTAGCTAATTATGCGAAAAACTTTACTTCAATGATTGAGTTCTACGGTAAATCAACCATGTTGCAAGATAGACAAGCGAGAGAGCAAGCGCTTGCCGATTGGATTGCAGCAAATTCTGAGCGCAGTGCTAAATATGGAAAGACATTGGCTGAGCTGACAGATCTAGTGAAACAAGGTGAAGCGCATCAAGAACGTAAATTGATCACAGGTTATATGGGCTACAGTTCAATGATGTCGAGTGCTGAGCGCTTATATCGTCTGGCGCACGAGAGAGAGCTTCCAGACATGCAACGTGAGCCGGGTTACCAAGACCGTGATATGAAACGATTTACTTCTGGTCTTGAGCGCATTGATAAACGTTTTGCGCCAAAAGTAGAGAAAGCCATTGTATTTGATTTGCTCAAACGCTATGCCAAATTAGCAAAATCTGAACGCTTAGCGGCAATGGATAAGGTATTCGGTATCAATGGTAAAGCTAATGATGCTGCAATTTTAGCTCGCCTTGATGAAATGTACGCCAAAACAAGCTTGAATGACAAAGCTACTCGCCTAGGCTGGATGAAAAAGTCAGTGGCGGATTTTAAAGCATCGAATGATCCATTCATTCAATACGCAGTAGCTATGTTTGACACCGATATGGCCGCAGAGAAAAAAGCCAAAGAGCGTGCAGGTAAGTTGATGAAAGTACGCCCGCAATACATGGATGCCATCATTGCCTACAATCGTGAGCAAGGTAAACCAGTATATGCGGATGCGAACTCAAGCCTACGTGTAAGCGTGGGCCATGTGAAAGGTTATTCGCCAGAAGATGGTTTAATTGCTGAGCCATTTACTCGTCTTGAAGGTATTTTAGCGAAAGATACAAGTGTTGACCCATTTGATGCTCCGAAGAAGCAGTTAGAGCTCATTAAGCAGAAACAATACGGTGATTATTACATGAAAGAAATTGGTTCTGTGCCAGTTAACTTCTTGTCGACACTCGATACCACAGGCGGTAATTCAGGTTCACCAACCTTAAACGGTCGTGCTGAATTGGTCGGTTTGTTGTTTGATGGTGTGTACGAGTCAATCATTGGTGATTGGGGTTACGATCCACAAACGAATCGCTCAATTCAAGTAGACAGTCGTTATATGTTGTGGGTGATGAAGTATTTAGATAATGCAGATAACCTATTAGAAGAAATGGAAATCGTAAGGTAATACGATTTTAATTATCAAAAAGCGACCAGAAGGTCGCTTTTTTTGTGTAATGTTATTAATCGTTCTTGATATTTGAGGTTTAAACTAAATCCTGAACTAAGTTGCAAGCCCTCTAGCTTCGAAGATAAGGTGCTCAAATTGGCATTTTATCCCTAACCCTGAAGCCAACATCCTTCTTTTAAGGAAAGTTGCGGAAGAAAGTATACCGATGAGTTCTTGTCACTCCAGCGCAGGCTGGAGTCTAGTGCCTTTGCTTTTTCCTATAAAAAGTCACTGGATACCAGCTTTCGCTGGTATGACAAAGATTGGTACTTTCTAAATCGCTAGTTCCCTAAAATACCCACGATATTACAACATTACAGAAGTTTTGGTGGTGAGTGCTACTTTGTGTTATTTCATTAATCAACCTGAACTCAGGATAAGCAAACCTCTACAGCACAGCTATTGTCGGCTATTACAGAGTTGTAACTCTCTGAAAAAGATTCGCTATTACAGAAAATTACGCCTCGTACTAGACGAAACTAGCCGCTCTGTAGATTGAATTTAAATTTATTGCTTATAAAAAATTGGTTTATAGGTTTCATTATTCCGATATCAGGTTATTCAGCACCAAAAACAACATCTTCTTTTGAATCCAACCACATTGGATATTGCGCCATTACCTTGCTGAACATTTTGCTTTGTAGATAGCCGTTAAGCCACTGCCTGAGGTTTGGATAAGGTGATTGTAAATACCATTGTCGCTCGACTCGGGCAAACTGACGGATGAAGGGCATTAAGGCGAGATCCGTTAAGCTTGGTTTGTCAGACATCAAATATTGATGCTGGCTCAGTCGTGACTCTAAATCCGCCAGATAACGCTCACATTGCTGCCTATCTTCAAGCAATGATGGTTCATGATAGCGTTTTGAGCAGCGATACTTTTCAAGATGCCCTTTAAATTCGTTATCAAATAGTGCAATAACTGACAACATTTCAACCAAAGCAGAAGTGTGTGCTTTATTAAGGTAATCATCAGGATCAGTTTGAGAAAATGCCCACTTCATGATTGATAGGCTTTCATCAATCACTTGCTTATCCGCTGTGACGAGTACTGGCACCGTTCCTTTGGGGGATACGATGAGCATTTCAGCGGGCTTGTTGCTAAGCACTATGTCACGTAATAGTACCTGTTGGCCAGACGCATAAAGCGCCAATCTTGCTCGCATTGCATAAGGGCAATTTCTTAAAGAATACAGTATCGGTAATGCCATGATTTAATTCATTGTCAGGTAACGGGTTTAGGAATAATTTACTTTAACGATATTCATTAGCAAAATATACGGGTAACATCCCCCCAATTAATTATTAAAGGCAAGTTGTAACCATGGATCCAAAGATTGAATTATTAGCACCAGGCGGAGATATTGATGCGATTAAGGCGGCTATCATCGCCGGAGCCGATGCGGTCTACTGCGGCTTAGATAACTTTAATGCTCGTAATCGTGCCTCTAATATTTCCTTTGATGAATTGGTTGGGATCATTCGGTTAGCGCATCAATACGAATGCCAGATATTTCTTACCTTGAACATTGTTATTTTAGAAAACGAATTTAAGTCGTTAGCCAAGTTGCTGAGTCGATTGGTGAACACAACGCTTGATGGTGTGATTGTTCAAGATATTGGTATGTTTCATTTGCTTAGAAAACATTTTCCAACTTTGGACATTCACGCATCGACACAGCTTACGACTCACAATGCTGGACAAATTTCTTTTTTGAAAAAGCTGGGTGCCTCGCGAGTGAATTTATCACGAGAGCTCAATTTACGTGAGATAACGGCATTAACCGCAACCGGCCACGAGCATGGTATTACCACTGAAGTGTTTGTGCATGGTTCATTGTGTATTGCGTTTTCGGGTTTGTGTTACTCTACTTCCGCGAGTGTGGGTAACTCGGGGAATCGAGGCCGTTGTAGCCAAGCGTGCCGAGAAGAATATGAAACTACCGAGTCTGGTCATAATTTCCCGCTTAATATTAAAGATAATTCGGCATTTTTCGATTTACCGGCATTAATCGAAGCTGGTGTGCACTCGTTTAAAGTTGAAGGCCGAATTAAAGGGGCTGAATATGTTCATACGGTCATCGACAGTTTCCGAAAACAAATCGATGGCTATCTTAAAACGGGTGAGCTGCTTGAAGATGGTGAACGCCTTTACAAAGTTTTCAATCGCGATTTAACTAACTCTTTTTTAAAGGGTGATTTGAATCAGTCGATGTTTATTGATAATCCACGGGATAACTCAAAACATCATCTAAAAGATAAACTCACTCAAAATGGCACTCAATCTATTTCCATTGTTCAAATTCATGATGCTGAGAAAGAGTTAAAGCTCGAAAAACGACAAATTCAAGCTACTGTAAAAGACAAAATACAACACTTGAGTGTCGGCAAACTGCCATTGACTTTAGCTTTTTCAGGGCAACAAGGACAACCACTGACGATTACAGTGACTACCCAAGATTTTGTTGTGGCACAAACTCAGTTAGAGGATAAAGTGTTTACTTTTCAGTCACAACATTTGCTCGCTCCAAGCGATGAAGCAAGCATTGACTTAAGCGCGATAGAAAAACGCTTTAAAGGCTTAAATAATGCTGAATTTGATTTAAAACCATACAATATAGACGGCTTAGCGTCTGGGCTGAGTATTCCTTTTAAGGAATTGACGACCCTTAAAAAACAAATTTCATTGGAGTTGAACCACGGCGTTTCCGTAAAGCCTGCGGTTGAATTACCAAAACTTATTAACCACCCAAAAGCTGAAACTGGAGTAGCGCAGTTATCCGTTTTAATTTGTGATAAAGCCGATATTAGTTTTGTAGAACACACTAAAGCTGACGTTTACTTTAAATTGCCGGATGCTTATAAGCGTGGCTGCACTCAGTATGTTGACTTTTTTAAGCAAAACCCGCGACTGATCCCTTGGTTCCCGTCAGTGCTTATCGGTAAAGACTATGATGTGGCGCTCAATGTTTTAGAGCAAGTGCGGCCAGAACTTATTGTCACCAACAATACCGGTATTGCACATCGTGCTTATGAACTCGGAGTTAAGTGGATTGCAGGGCCCTTTTTAAATACCACCAACTCTTATGCTTTACTGGCGATGCAAGAGCAATTTGACTGTCACGGCGCCTTTATTTCTAATGAAATTAACCGTCAACAAATTAGGCATATTGCACGGCCTGCTAATTTTAAAATGATGTACAGCGTCTATCATCCTATTTTGTTGATGGCGAGCAGACAATGTTTCTTCCAACAAAGTGTTGGCTGTGAAAAACCGCGTATAGATAATGGTTGTATGCTGTCTTGTGATAAGAAAACTAGTATCACTAATTTGAAAGGCGATGAGTTTGCAATCGATAAACAAAAAGGCGGTTATCCAAGCATTTATAACCAAGATCAATTTTTAAATACTGAGATCATTGATGACTTAGCACATCTGTTTGATGGCTTTATGATTGATTTAACCAATATCGGTGCTGGAGATAAACCGTCCCCCGATAAGCTGCAGCTTATCAAAGAGTTTGAGCTGCTTTTAGCTGGGCAGCCTTCTTCGGCGGAAAGGCTCGATAATATGGTGACTCAATCCACTGTGCTGCAATATCACAACGGTTTATAAGAGTATAAAAAAACGGCAAACTTTGTTGCCGTTTTAATTTTGCGTAGCGATTAGAAACGGTACAATACGCCCAGTGTAACAACTGGATACCATTTGTATTCTTGAATGTCTTCTTCTAGCTTATCTTGCTCGATTCGTACATCGGCGAGTAATTGATCACATAAGGTTTGTTCAAGTGCAGCACCACAGGTGACATTAAGTTGTGATTCTGGAGTGTCTTGATAAAACGCACCAATATCGAGGTTAAATGCCCAACTCGAAGTACTGGTTGGCGAGGCCGACCAGCCAAAACCAATGTACGGGGCTACTTTTTTAAACTCGATTTTACCATCAGCAGACGCGACATCTTCCACTTGATAAACATCACCATTAAACTCGTATTCACCATCAATTGCCTGCGCAGCGGCATTGACTTTATTACCGTTGTAATAAGCGCCAGCGCTTAAGCGGAAGCTCGATGAATCCCAAGGATGATAATCGAATACCACTGAGGCACTACGCAGCTGTATTTCTGCTTCGTAGGTAATATCATTTTCAGTAAAATCGTCATCGTAATTGAAACCGTTGATCCCGAAACGGAGATTAACGTTATCTGAAATTCCAGTGTAGTACTCGATACCAGCTCCCGCGGATCCCGCTTTAATGGCAACACCATTAGCTGAGTCCGCTTGAGCCTGAGAAGAAAGTAAAACAGAAGAAATGATTAATGCTACGGCAGTTAAAGATTTCATTTTTATCCTTAAAAACATTATTTATTGTAAACAATCACTGAATTATAGACGGATAAGGAAGTGTATGCGTTGTATTGGTGATACTTTTACTCAAAATAGAGCGACCCAATGTGAGCTTTCTGAAACTTTTTAGCCGTTCATTTAACCTAAAAATATCAGTTGAACGCATAATTTAACTTTAATTTATTGAAATTAGGTACAAAATTAAACAAGCCGGATTCACCTATCAGGTGAGTGCTGAACATTCATATACTTGCCAAAATCACCGATAGCTGCGTTATAAATTTTACAAGTAAGTACCTGGCCATAAGTTTCTTAAGATTTTCTAGTGCCCAGTTTCAGCACTCTACGGTGTTGCAACTTCGGTTACATAGCTACGGCTATGCGCCCTACATTGCGTCTTGTATAGCACTAAACCTGAACACAATAATTATCAAAGAACTTATCGACAGGTACTTAGAAACGAAGTAACGACAGTTTTGTATGTCGGTAACCACTACTTGCTGCTATTCATGCCTTGCTATCAATAATTTTTTCTGCGTATATGAACGCTCCCAACCGATTTATTCAGGTTTAAACAACCTTATTGTCAATTAGCGGACTTCTAGCCATCTAGATTGACATTGAGTGGCATCATATTTACACTCCATGTCACTTTTAAATAATCACTAAGCCGTTGTTCGAGTCTTGTATCAGCCGTAATAGGTGTAACATCTAAGTAACAGTTGCTATGGTGAGTAATAATGTCACCAAATAGAGAAATACAGTGAATCAGAATTCCGATCAAAAAACGGCAGCCAGTTCTGCACTTGCGCTATTACCGCTCATTTTATTCATAACTCTTTTTGTTGGAGCAGGGCTTTACTATCAAAGCATTAATGTCGAATTTGCTTTTTATCAGTTACCGGGGCCTGTTGCGGTGCTTCCCGCTATTGTTTTAGCGGTTATTCTCTCGAAGCAAAAAATTAATCAAGCCATTGAAACATTTATTGGAGGTGTGGGACACAGCAATATTGTCGCTATGTGTATGATTTATCTGCTGGCGGGAGCTTTTGCTGCGGTAGCGAAGGCTACTGGCGGCGTGGATGCAACGGTTGCATTAGGGTTATCTCTCATACCTGCTGATTTTCTCCTGCCCGGCTTGTTTATTATTTCAGCATTTATTGCGACGGCGATGGGTACGTCAATGGGAACCGTTGCCGCTGTCGCACCTGTTGCTTTTGGGATTGTGGATCAAACGAGTATTCCTGCAGCGTTGATGGCAGGCGCAGTGATCTCTGGCGCGCTTTTTGGGGACAATTTGTCGATCATTTCGGATACCACTATTGCAGCAACCCGTACTCAGGGTTGTGAAATGAAAGATAAATTTCGTGAAAATCTTATCTTTTCTGTTCCTGCAGCATTGATTGCTTTGGTGTGTTTTGCGCTAAGTAGTCAGCAGACGGTTGAGTTAGCTCAAAATGATTTTGAGTTGATGAATGTGATTCCTTATCTTGCAATACTTGCTTTAGCGGTTGCTGGTTTAAATGTGTTTGTGGTACTGACTCTAGGGATACTACTGGCGGGAGGAACAGGTGCGATAATTACAGATTACTCACTGCTCCAATTTGGCAAAGATATTTATGTCGGATTTGGCAACATGCAAGAAATATTTATTCTTTCTATGCTAGTCGGTGGGCTTGCCGCATTAATACAACAGCAAGGTGGGTTGACTTTTGTCAGTCAAAAAATAGAAACACTTTGCCATAAGTTTAGCCGCTCAGCACACAGCCAAGTCCCTAGGGCTGCAGAGTTTAGTATGGCGTCTATCGTTGCTTTGACTAACAGCTGTGTTGCCAATAATACGGTATCTATTGTTGTCACTGGAGATATCGCTAAAGACTTAGCAACTAAACACGGTGTCAGTTCAAAACGTGCGGCCAGTATTTTGGATATATTTTCTTGTGTGGTTCAAGGTCTAGTACCTTATGGTGCACAAGCCTTATTAATCGCCTCTATTTTTTTAATCAGTCCGATTGAAGCTATTTCTTATGCTTGGTATTGCATGATTTTGGCGGTAGTTTCCGTTGTAGTGATTGCGATAAGGAAGTAGTGATTTTTGATTAACATCTCCTTTATGTTATCAAGGCCGTAAAGATGTTCAGGTAGTGAAAGCTCCTTAAAAAACGATTATTTTCACAATCACAGTTATTTTTTATGAGCTTCATAGCAGTTTCGGCAGGGCGGGATTATTCTTTGATGAATTATTCACCAAACAAAATCTCAGCCCTAAATTTTTCATCCCAGCTGGTTCGCTGCATCTTGCCAGCAACACTGTCTTTTGAAGTGTGACTTTTCACCAAGTTCAAAATTTTTCGCCTAATGGTTGCTAAATTTCTTGCGTCATCATCAGCATAAATTTTACAGTCATCACTCTTTAAAAGTGAGTAGAGTAGACCGCTGGAACCTCCCAGCAGCCCCTCGCAGAACGGTACGTGAGCCTCTCGACTCATACCGCTCCCATTAAACCATCGATCCTTTCATTCCTGCTCGCCAATGGGCAAACAAGTAGCGATGAGAGTTTGCAATATTTTCCATAAACTTACCCGCTCTCGTTTTACGTCGCTGGAGTTTCTTGTATTTGTGCCTAGCCCACCAGATTAATGCTTTATTTACCTCGCGGAAAACCCTATACAGCTCTGAACGACAGAAGCTACCATAATAATTAATCCAACCATTAATGATCGGATTTATCCATTTGGCTATTTGCTCAAGACTTAAATCGGTTCGCTTTCGGATACCTAACATTCTGATCCTCTTTATCATCCCCTTTTGAGCAACTCTGCTCGCTGCGGGCGTAAAGCTGACAAATATACCCTGTGTTTGCCTATTACGACAAAGCCGTGGTCTGAAGGTATATCCTAAAAAGTCGAAACTTATATTCTCGTACTTGCCTTTTCGAGTGCCATCTTTGCAATATGCAATATGCAATATGCAATTTTGGTTTTCGTTGGGTGAAGTTCTAGTCCACAGGCTTCAAATCTTTCTTTAAGCTCGATTAACAATTGCTGAGCTTGCTTTTCACTATCACAGTGAACAAGCCCATCATCGGCATAACGACACCATTTCACATTCGAATGATTTCTTTGCATCCATTTGTCAAAAACATAATGAAAAAATAAGTTGGCTAACACAGGACTCACGACACCACCTTGCGGTGTCCCTTGTGTGCGCCCTATTATTTCACCGTCCGCTTTTATCATCGGCGCTTTTAACCAACGCTCAATATACAGCAGCAACCATTTACAATCTGTATGTTTGCGTACTGCTTTCATTAGCAATTCATGTGAAATGTTGTCAAACAATCCTTTTATATCAAATTCCAGAACCCAATCTTGATACCAACAGCGCTTTCTTGTCACTCGCAGTGCATCTATTGCTGACTTCCTTGGACGATAACCATAGGAATCTTTTAGAAACTCAGGCTCAACCAAGGGTTCAAATGAAAGCCTTGCTATCATTTGAGCGATACGATCTTGGATCGTAGGGATACCTAGTATCCTCTCTCCTCCTGATTTCTTTGGTATCGCCACAGCTTTAACTGCAGGTGGGAAGTAGCAGCCAGAAGACATTCGATTCCATATTTTATAAAGGTTGTTCTTTAAGTCTTTTTCAAAATCCAGCATTGATTGCTTATCAATGCCAGCCGCTCCCTTATTTGCTTTTACTAATTGATAGGCCTTAACTACTTGCCATTTATCAATATTGAATCGATGTGTATTCGTCACTATATCTCAATGGCACTAACTTAAGATTTAGCTGAAGGTTTACTAATTGAACAATAGAGAGTAAATCATACAGATTAAGGTTTTTCTAGTGTCACGCCATGAATACTAAAACTCGCCAATTCTTCAATGATGCCCCAGAATTGTTACGTCGCTTTGCTCAAACGGAAGAAGATGAACTTTCTTCAATTCTCACTCTGCAAGATTTAGAAGATTTTCAAAAAGATAATACTCAAAGAGTACGCAAATATCCCGCCTGCCACACACTTTCGCTTTTCATGAAGCAAGTTGCCAGTGAAAACAAGTCTTGTCGTTGCACACTAATCAGTGACGCTAGAGATCAAATTGCTATAGGTCGAGAGAAAAACAGCACAATTACAGGTCCCTACTGCAAAGCAAGAAAACGGTTATCTCCAGAGTCAATTAAATCGCTATTGAAGAAATCAGGAAAAAACTTAGATGAAGCGATTCAAGGGAAATACTTATGGCATGGTCGTAGAGTGCTATTAACTGACGGCTCAACACTATCTATGCCTGATACGCACGAGAACCAAGCCCAATTCCCTCAACCTAAATCACAAAAAGAAGGGCTGGGCTTTCCTCAGCTGCGGATTTTAGTGTTAATTTCTTTGGGTAGCGGTGCAGTCATTGACTCGGCTGTTTCACCTTGTAAAGGGAAAGGTACTGGCGAGCAGGCACTATTAAGAAGTATGCAGTCAGACTTGAAACAAGGTGACATTGTGCTGGGAGATGCTAATTTCGAAAACTACTTTGTTCTTGTAGGACTAATGGGGTTAGGCGTTGATGCTGTTTTCGAAAAAAACGGAGCCAGAAATGTCGATTTCAGAACCTGTGAAGAAAAGCTGGGTAAGCGAGATGGTTTATTTAAGCTAATTCGTCCATCCTGTCCAGAATGGATGACCCCAGAGGATTACGCTCAAGTGCCAGAAGAGCTTATCGTCAGAATGGTAGGAACAAAGAAACGTATCATTGTTACCACCCTCACGGTTAAAGAAGTCTATCCGAAGCAAGATATTATTGATTTATACGTTTCACGATGGCATATCGAGTTGGATTTTAGGTCAATCAAGACCATGATGAAAATGGATATTTTAAGGTGTGGTAGTCCAGATATGGTGCGTAAGGAAATTGATGTTCATTTGTTAGTTTACAACATGATAAGGGCACTTATGTGCCGAGCGGCAGAAAAAAAAAGGAATATCGCCTAGAGAGGCAAGTTTTAAAGCCGCACATGACGCATTGCAAGATTTTCAGATATTACTTTTGCAAGCCACCGAAGGGGGTCATTGACACTTTATTGGATGTGATAGCAGATATTATCGGCGAGCATATCGTTGGCAATCGCCCGGGGAGAAAAGAACCGAGAGCAAAGAAAAGGCGACCGAAACCGACACCAAGGTTACAACATTCAAGAAAACAAGCACGTAGGCTTAAGGTATATCAGAAGTAATTCTTAAGTTAGTGCCATTGACACATACATAGCTCTGAGCTGGGAATTTAATTACTGTAATTGGTATAACTATTTGTTCAAGACCTAAAGCACGATCCCGCCCTGCTATTTTATACGATTTCATATAGTTTTTCTGGTAAATGTAAGCAAAATCTCTATAATGACCGCTGAGTCAATTGGACAGTCGCCGCGTTAGTAATAACGGGGAGGAAAGTCCGGGCTCCAATGAGCAGGGTGCCAGATAACGTCTGGGCGGCGTGAGCCGACGACAAGTGCAGCAGAGAGAAGACCGCCACTTCACTTGTGTAGTGGTAAGGGTGAAAGGGTGCGGTAAGAGCGCACCGAGCCACTGGTAACAGTTGGTTGCAAGGTAAACTCCACTCGGAGCAAGATCAAATAGGGTTCCACCTCTTATTTATAAGAGCAGGCGTGGCTCGCGTTGGAACCGGGTAGATCGCTTGAGCCTGTGAGCGATTGCAGGCCTAGATGAATGACTGTCACTCGAAAGAGGTACAAGACCCGGCTTACAGATTGTCTCGATGAATTCAAGCAAGTGTTTGTTTTACAAGCGCTTGTTTGAATTCACTCCAATCAATATCGTACACATTTACTCACCTGTTACACCATCTGTTACACTCCTTGTTACACGGTTTATCATACTGTATGCGTAAGGTGGGGTGCTTATCATGAAAGCAGTTCACGGATTCAAGCATCTTTATCTTCGAAAAAATACCTACTACTTTCGTCTTGTCTTGCGTAGACATCGAACAAAGTTTCAAATTATACTCAGTCTGCAAACCACAAACCTTTCAGAAGCCGTTGTTTCATTAGGAAAAGTTAATACGGAAATTAGTAGAGTTAAAAAACTGATAACCGTTTCTTCTCCGAATGAAGTCGAGGCAATTCGAAGTTCGATAAATGGATTTAAACAACGAATGCAAAAGCAGTTACAGATGCACCATTTAGATTCGATGGTTGCAGAAATGGAACAGAGCTTCAATAACACCGCTCATGTAGCTAAACTCTTCAGTAATATTTATCCACATGACTTTCCTCCAAGATTTGAACTGAAAATTAAAGAGCTTGAAGCTCATATTGGGCAAGAGACATATCACGAGGCAGTACATGACTTCGTTGAAAGTCTTTCCAATATGGATAAACAACTTTTTGCTATTCATTTATCAAATGGATTAATGAATAACTCGAATGGGTAGTGGGCTGAAGCAGTGAATTGATCTATCATGGTTGCACTCTAGTTTCATTTATTTTAGAGAATATCATGCGTCACTCTGTAGATGTTCAATGCCCTCACTGTCAAAGTACTTCAATATCAAAAGCAGGAAAAAGCCCAAAGGGACAGCAAAGATATTTATGTACCAACTCTGAGTGCCCGAAAAAACATTCCTACTTCATTATGTTAAGCGTGCTTGGGAAGATGGAGTAAAAGAAACAGCCATTGACATGGTACTTAATGGTAGCGGAATAAGGGATACAGGTAGAGTGTTAAATATACACAAGAATACAGTGATAAACGCCATTAAAAAAAAGAAAAGAGCATTGTCCACGTAAATCCTAATTACACTCAAAGAGATAGCAACTCAAACATTGAAATCGATATAGAGTTGGTCTGCGAAGAAGCAGAGATCGATGAGCAATGGTCATTTGTAGGTAAAAAGGTTAACCAGAGGTGGCTATGGCACAATGGCACTAATTTAAGAATTACTTCTGATATACCTTAAGCCTACGTGCTTGTTTTCTTGAATGTTGTAACCTTGGTGTCGGTTTCGGTCGCCTTTTCTTTGCTCTCGGTTCTTTTCTCCCCGGGCGATTGCCAACGATATGCTCGCCGATAATATCTGCTATCACATCCAATAAAGTGTCAATGACCCCCTTCGGTGGCTTGCAAAAGTAATATCTGAAAATCTTGCAATGCGTCATGTGCGGCTTTAAAACTTGCCTCTCTAGGCGATATTCCTTTTTTTTTCTGCCGCTCGGCACATAAGTGCCCTTATCATGTTGTAAACTAACAAATGAACATCAATTTCCTTACGCACCATATCTGGACTACCACACCTTAAAATATCCATTTTCATCATGGTCTTGATTGACCTAAAATCCAACTCGATATGCCATCGTGAAACGTATAAATCAATAATATCTTGCTTCGGATAGACTTCTTTAACCGTGAGGGTGGTAACAATGATACGTTTCTTTGTTCCTACCATTCTGACGATAAGCTCTTCTGGCACTTGAGCGTAATCCTCTGGGGTCATCCATTCTGGACAGGATGGACGAATTAGCTTAAATAAACCATCTCGCTTACCCAGCTTTTCTTCACAGGTTCTGAAATCGACATTTCTGGCTCCGTTTTTTTCGAAAACAGCATCAACGCCTAACCCCATTAGTCCTACAAGAACAAAGTAGTTTTCGAAATTAGCATCTCCCAGCACAATGTCACCTTGTTTCAAGTCTGACTGCATACTTCTTAATAGTGCCTGCTCGCCAGTACCTTTCCCTTTACAAGGTGAAACAGCCGAGTCAATGACTGCACCGCTACCCAAAGAAATTAACACTAAAATCCGCAGCTGAGGAAAGCCCAATCCTTCTTTTTGTGACTTAGGTTGAGGGAATTGGGCTTGGTTCTCGTGCGTATCAGGCATAGATAGTGTTGAGCCGTCAGTTAATAGCACTCTACGGCCATGCCATAAGTATTTCCCTTGAATCGCTTCATCTAAGTTTTTTCCTGATTTCTTCAATAGCGATTTAATTGACTCTGGAGATAACCGTTTTCTTGCTTTGCAGTAGGGACCTGTAATTGTGCTGTTTTTCTCTCGACCTATAGCAATTTGATCTCTAGCGTCACTGATTAGTGTGCAACGACAAGACTTGTTTTCACTGGCAACTTGCTTCATGAAAAGCGAAAGTGTGTGGCAGGCGGGATACTTGCGTACTCTTTGAGTATTATCTTTTTGAAAATCTTCTAAATCTTGCAGAGTGAGAATTGAAGAAAGTTCATCTTCTTCCGTTTGAGCAAAGCGACGTAACAATTCTGGGGCATCATTGAAGAATTGGCGAGTTGTAGTATTCATGGCGTGACACTAGAAAAACCTTAATCTGTATGATTTACTCTCTATTGTTCAATTAGTAAACCTTCAGCTAAATCTTAAGTTAGTGCCATTGAGCTTAATGCAACAATGGGGCATCAAGCCTGATATTGCCATTTACAGCGCCTTTATCACGGTGTGCGCTAAAACTGGCCAGTTTGATAGTGCTTGGCAACTGGTGTGTGGTGATAAGCCCGTGATGGCACCTCATCTACCACTAAAGGCAGATTCAATCACCTGCATGAATTTGCTGACGGCCTGCGCTGAAACGGGGCGTTTTACCGAAGCCAAGTCATTGGTGTTGGGCGATGGTGCTACAGCTACAGCCAGCTTAATGCAGCAGTGGGGCATCAACCCTGATGTTGCCATTTACAGTGCCTTTATCACGGTATGCGCTAAAACGGGTCAGTTTGATAGAGCTTGGCAACTGGTGTGTGGTGATAAGCCCGTGATGGCACCTCATCTACCATTAAAGGCAGATTCAATCACCTGCATGAATTTGCTGGCTGCCTGCGCTGAAGCGGGACGTTATGCAGAAGCCAAATCATTGGTATTGGGCGATGGCGATACAGCCAGCTTAATGCAACAATGGGGCATCAAGGCTGATGTTGCCACTTACAATGCCTTTATCACGGTATGCGCTAAAACTGGCCAGTTTGATAGTGCTTGGCAACTGGTGTGTGGTGATAAGCCCGTGATGGCACCTCATTTGCCATTAATAGCCAATCGAATCACCTGCCTGAATTTACTGACGGCCTGCGCTGAAGCGGGGCGTTATGCCGAAGCCAAATCATTAGTGTTGGGCGATGGCGATGGCGATACAGCTACAGCCAGCTTAATGAAACAATGGGACATCAAGCCTGATGTTGCCATTTACAATGCCTTTATTAAAGTATGTATTAAGGCTAAGGAGTTAGGCACTGGAATATGGTATTTAGAAGAAATAATAAACAAGTGTAACATGAGTACTCTTTCACAAATACATGCTCAACTTGCGCCGCTTGAAAAAGATAATTTCGCAAGCATGATTGATAAAGGGATAACACAAGGAATATATAAAAAAAATGTTGGCTTAATGAATCATTGTATCGATTTGCATATGGATAAAATCTTCGAAGGAGATTCAGGTGATGGTACACATATTCGAGGTGTTCCATTAGCTTTCGCAAAACTATTATTTTGTTACCACAAACAAAACAATGAACCCAACATAACATCGATCATAACTGGATACCATGGCAATAATACGTTAAAAAATGGAATGATAAGTTTTCTCAAAGATGAATTTGGACTTGAGTTTATCGAGGATGAATTCAACTCAGGAATGATAGTATTGAGCAAGTCTGCCCATTAACTGTAGTTGCTTGCATTTATAAATCGGTTTGCTCGCATTTATCCGTCATTTTCTGCTCACAATAAATGACTTTATAAAAACGAGCTTGCTCACAATAATCGCTTTTATCAAATTAGTTGCTCAGATTAAGTGATTTAATAAAGCTATGTTGCTCACTTTAAATGATTCTATAAATGAACCAATTTAAATGAGATACAAATTAAATAATATCATATGGTTGACTCGTTTTTGGACAAAAATGAGATAGGGTTGTAAATTTACTCGAATAATTTTGCATTATAAAACCTAATCCAAATCGTATAACTACGCCCGTATCAAACGACGCCGAATAATCGCAGGAATGAGCTAGAAATTTATGTTATATGCTGTTATTTAGAATGAGTATCTAAAACGGTATTTCTAAGTCGTCTTCATTATATCTATCGCCATCAACTTTGATTTCATCTTCTGTATTAATCAAATGCCATAACTCATTCTGGTGCAACCATATCGAGCCAGCATTTTCTCTAATGAAATCATCTACTGGTTGCCCATCAATTTCAGGTTCTCTTTGAACTTTTACTTGCTTTCCATTAATGAAAATAAATTTGTACTTTTTCCTTTGCTTAATTTTTTTATTTCGTTGTATTTTTTTCTGATTGCCAGAAGGAGGTTTTTTAGATGCGTTCATAATTTGCTGCCATAACAACTATGCCAATTGTCATAGTGGACTATATCAGCTGACATAACCTGCCTCTTAGAAGTTGATAAGGAATCACCGCAAAAGGGACAACAGTATATCTCAACTATTGTTTGCCAGATTGTATCACCTACCTCCTCAAGGTAATGATTTTCTTCAAGGTCAGCTTCTTCTGCTGTACGCTCTACTATCATATTCCAAACATGCTTATCGTCGCTAAGAAACTCATTACTATAGATAATGGTAATGCCTTTCTCAGGTAGAGATTTACATTCGTGATATCTATGCATGTACCTGTCCTTGCACGTGATTTATATAGCTGTTAACGTCGTAAACAATAGCACGTAAGTTAAAGAATTTTTTCACTTTTAGGTTTTGCAATAAGTGTGAAAATTGTTCAAAAATTCATTGATTTGCCTGTTAGCTGCTTTCTAGCTTATTGAATACTTGCTAGAAATTTTAACTTTAAGTTCGCCAACTGTCTTTATAAAAGGTTGAATTGAACACATACCAGCAGCAATAAGACCCATTGAACCATAATTTGATGGTAAGCCAAATTCTTGTGACATGATATTGTAACCAGCCAAGTATCCGATGTTATAAACTGCACCAATAATGATAAGGGGCAAAATAATTAAGCATGCCCAAAAACGAATTTGTGATAATGAATTCATAACTAATCCTTTAGATTTATACTTTTGCAGCTAACGCCCAAATCAGGGGCTGCGCCGAAGGCGAAGTCCCCTGGATTTTTTTGTTAGTCGTGAAGGCTGCATTGAACTCTTTTTTTGCACAGAGCTTGCAGCACCGTTGATAAAAAGCCCGAGATTTACTGAATGCTTGCCAATTGCAACCGACTAAAATATCCAGAGTCGAATACAAACAACCCAAAAATAACAGACTAACAAACTCAGAAACACGCGCTGGCGTAGCACGAAACAAAAAGGCACCAGACTTTTTCTGCCAGCATTCTCTGAACTTAAAGACAGAGAAAGTTACTGAGCTGGCAGCCACAGAACAAAATGGCACAAAACTCACCCGCCAGCTTCACTGAGCAGAAAATGTTAGATTCTGATGCTGAACAACCCAACCATCTCAAACCTTTTCTCGCAAACTGCACGACACCGACTTTTACTACCAATATTGAGGAGTAAAACGGCTAACGCCCACAATAACAGGCAAATGGTGCTTGGCTAAAATTTTGGAACGCAGTGACAAAAGCCAAGCAGTATTTGTCCTTGTTGATTTGTTTTGTTAGGTTTGATGCTCATTTGTTTCATTGAACTTTCTTTTTAAATATTTTAGGTTCGCATTAAGCTCTTTGATTTCCATGCGGTACTCACGAGAGTTATCCCTCATTTCTTTCACTCTTTTGTTGATAAGGTAAATGAAAACTGGAACTGCAACCCACAAAACAATAAATAAGAAGTAAAATAACCCAAGAACTATACCTGCGCCACCAAATAAACCTGTTGATATATCCATATGTACAATATTCCTTTTAAAACCTAACGCTTGGTTCAGGTGCGCCGCCGAAGGCGGCGTCACCTGGAACCACTTGTTGAACGAAGCCGCTGTGCGGCAGAAACAGCGGTTAAACAACAATTAATCATATCATTATAAGCTCTGAGTAATACTTCTCTTACCGCCATGTGGCTGGATAACTTAAGGAGTATTTTATGACACCCTACGAACAACAACGTTTTGATTTTCTATATAAACAACATATTACCAACTTACGACTGCAAGGCAAGCGCAAGGCAACGATTGACAGTTACAGTCGTGCCGTGAGGCGCATTGCCAACCATTTCGGTCGGTGTCCTGATAACCTTTGTACCCAAGAACTCAAAGATTATTTTAATGCATTAATACTTTCGCACTCATGGAGCACCGTCAAGGTTGACCGTAACGGCTTGCAATTCTTTTATGCGTTCACCCTCAATAAGAAGTGGCAATGGCTCGATATTGTTAAACCTCAGCAGGTAAAACGATTACCTGATACGTTATCCGTTGATGAAGTCGCTTTGATAATAAGTCGTACCGAGCAGCTGAGATATCAAGTGTTCTTGTTGACACTTTACAGCCTAGGACTTCGACTCAATGAAGGCATTCATTTACAAATCGGTGACATCGACAAGGCCAGTATGCAAGTCCATGTGCGTGACGGCAAAGGAGGTCAAGACCGATTGGTTCCACTTCCTCGAAGAACGCTTGCAACACTTCGAGCTTATTGGCAAACACATCGACATCGCAATTGGTTATTCCCCAGTAAACATAGCCACTCTAACCAACCAATGGATAAGGGCGGAGTACAAAAAGCCATGAGAAAAATTGTCACTGAATGTGGCATTTTTAAAAAAAATCAGTCCCCACACTTTACGTCATTGCTATGCAACCCATCTTCTTGAGCGAGGCGTTGACCTACGCAGCATTCAAGTGGCGCTCGGTCACAAAAGCCTCAACACCACACTCATTTATACCAAGCTGACCGAAGTTAAATCACAATCTACAAGAGACACCATTAATGACTTAACCGACTCACTTCCTCTCACTTGGAGGGATAAGTGATGCACTTCGTAGACATATTATCTGAGCACCTTGACGCCTTTAAACTTGAATATCAGCATAAGCTCACCAATGAACACCATCAGGCCATGAATGCCATGCTCAGTTGCAAGACCTTCAATAAAGGTTGCAGCCAATGGCAATGCGATGACTGTCATCGTTATCAAGACTTGCCACTGTCATGCGGTCATCGCAGCTGTAATTTATGCCAACACAATACGACTCAAGATTGGCTTAATCGTCAGCAAATGAAATTGTTGCCTGTCGATTACTATATGGATACGTTCACTTTGCCATCACAGTTGCGAGCGTTGACATTTCAACATCAGCAAGCCGTGTTTGATGCCATGTTCGCAGTAGTAGCCAGTATTTTGAAAGACTTTGGCCGCAATAAAAAAAGCTGGCAGGCCGATATCGGTTTCACCTGCGTGTTGCACACCCATGGTCGCCAGCGTCAATTTCATCCACACATACACGTGATAATACCCGCTGGCGGCTACCATAAAGGCCGTAATGAATGGCGCAAAAATAAAGGAGATTATCTGTTTAATACGGATAGCCTTGCCAAGGTTTGGCGAGCAAGAATGCTCGAAGCCTTGAACCATCAACTCAAGCTTAAGCTGCCCAGTAAAATCCCTAAAAAATGGGTCGTGAATTGTCGCCATGTGGGTAAAGGTTTGCCTGCGCTTAAGTATCTGTCTCGATACCTTTACCGTGGTGTATTACCCGACAGAGATATCGTTAAGGTAGCCGATGACACCGTTAGCTTTCGCTACATCGACAGTGAAACCAAACAAACACAGATTAAGACATTGCCGACACTTAAGTTCTTGTGGCAAATACTGCAACACGTCATCCCTAAAGGATTTCGGCGAGTCAGAGATTATGGATTACTGCATGGCGGAGCAAGCAAGACGCTCAAGAAAATTCAGCTGTGTTTAATAATGGCGCACAAGTTGGATTTAAGCATTATAAAGCCAGTCGCTCGGAAAAAAGCACAATGCCTGTGCCGTTGTTGTCAGCAGCCTATGATCTTTTTAGGCATTACTAGACCGTTCGGTTATGGCTGAAAATACGATTGAAACGAATAATAAGGATAATGTAATGGTTAATTTTAGAGGGCATAAATAAGCAAAAAACGACAATCAAACGAAACAAGGTATTGATGGTAACAAGAATCGCAAGATCGCCATCAAGGATGAGTCACACCTTTTAAAAAGTGAGTCGAGAAATGGCTCACTCCAATCTTAAAAACATATCAGAGATATTTGCATATATAAGTGGCGTCGGGCTTGTTCAACAACTGGATAAGGCGCAGGCTTCGCTACGCCTATCCTTATTTGTTAGGTGGCTGCTTAGGAGTGGACGAGAAAGTGAATGGTCAAAAGTTAACAAGGAAACCTCCCTTGTTATATTGTATAAATACATACAGTTGCCATCATTAAATGTGAGAAGTGCGGCATTATTATTCGGTAATGGTGTAGGAAGGCTACTCAATAACCAAAAATTTAATACATTACCGTGATAAAGTAGTGCATACATTACTCCTCCCTCAGTTTGATGGTATCTAACTACATAGGTTTTGCCCTCAGAAGATGTTCCATAAAACTGATCAACTACCTTATCCCCTGCAATAACAGCAGCACATTTAAAGAAAAAAATAGCAATTAGCACATATTTTCTCATAACCTTTTCCGTGACCACGGCTCTCTTGTTTGGTTACTTGATTTTTGAGCTCTCAGCTGGCAATTAGTAACCAGTGGCAGTTTTTCACTAGTTTCCGGAATCAACAAAATTTACTGTTCGATCAGACAGAAAAAATTCTGGAAATCAGATTCCCCAGATGTTTTATGACGCAATCCTTATTCATTTGGGTTGTTGTGCTGGCTTTTTAAGGATGCTGAGTAGCTATAAAAGTTCACTATAGGTCAGCTTCGGATATTTGCCACCTAACATTTTAATACTGCGCATGCTCAATTACCCAAAATAGATAAAAAGCTAAGGTAAACGCAACACTATGTTTTAATAAATAAAATTATATTATCTTAATTCCTTAGCTCTGGCAAAGCGAGAATGCGCGTTTATCCTGTTCAGCATTCTCATTATCCCCAATTAGATATTGCTTATATCTTCTATATCAGATGGTTATGATTTACTAAGGTGTGTGTGTTAGACCTTGTGATTTACGAATAACGCTTGATTTTTAAATTCAGCCAATCATACTGTATAAAAACACAGTTAAGCAAATGGAATTGCGCTATGTCAAATAAAAGCCCATTTTTAGAGTCAATAAGAGCTGAAATTCGATTACGGGGTTACAGTATAAGAACAGAAAAATCATATTTGTATTGGATTAAACGTTACATTTTATTTAATCATAAGAAACATCCCACAGATTTATCCCCTGGTCACATTAAGGTATTCTTAAGCTGGTTAGCTACTGACAAAAATATGGCTGCTAACACGCAAAAAGTTGCATTGAATGCTCTAGTTTTTCTATACAAAAAAATCTTGAAAGAAGAGATTGGTGATCTCGGTTTTACACTTGCGACAAAGCAGCGGCAATTACCAATTGTTCTTAATGTATCTGAAGTACACACAATATTAAGTTTATTATCTGGAAGAAATGCTCTTATTATTCAATTACTTTATGGCAGCGGGCTAAGAATAACGGAATGTTTGCGTTTAAGGGTGCAAGATATTGATTTGGAAAAACTTTCGCTTACTATTAGAGATGGTAAAGGAAATAAAGACAGGCAAACGATATTAGGTCAGCATTGTGCGAAACAACTCGAAGCTGTGATTGAAAATGCAATTCAGCTACAACAAGCTGACAATAAGCAAGGAGTAGGCCCATCTTTACCATTTGCTTTGGCAAAGAAGTACCCAAATGCCTTTCGTCAAGCAGCATGGATGCATGTGTTTCCCTCATCAACCATTTGCCCTCATCCAGAAACTGGTGAAGTCGTGCGGCATCATCTACATGCCAGTTCTATTAGAAAGGCTTTACAATCAGCCGTTAAACAATCTGAGATCAGAAAGAAGGTGAATTGCCATACTTTTAGACACTCTTTTGCTACTCATCTTTTAGAGCAAGGGCAAGATATTCGCACCGTTCAAGAGTTACTTGGGCATAATGATTTGAATACAACTCAGATATACACCCATGTTCTTGGTCAGCACTATGCTGGAACAGTAAGCCCTCTAGATAGATTAGGGTTATGATTATTACTTAAATCGGCTAATTAGCTTTCTTTTCACAAAGGAAACTATAACGTTACTTAGAGGAAACAACAGAAATATTTTTGCTATAAGTCAGCATATCGGATATTAGGATGCTGTTTGCATTAGCTAATCTAATACAAAAATCAAAAACAACAGAAGATTTAGATTAAAAACTCTAACCAGTAATGGGGCAAAAATGAGTTAGGACTTCAAAAGACACTGACCTTAAACAATTATTAATTTTACTGCTTCTATCATTTCCCTTAACTTACTGACTTAGATACACAATAGAGTTGCAAATAGTTAAGTCAGAGGTGAACTTTTGCCCAAGCAGTATAAAACTAAACTTAGTAAGCCTGTTGCACATAAAAAATTATTCGGCCTTCTAGAAAGAATCCAATTTTGGAATAACGAGTACAGTGAGTATTATCAAATTGAAAAAGCAGCTTTGGTAGGAAGTCTAACAAGAGACGGTGAGCGATTCGGTGATATTGATGTTTGTATTGATCTGAAACGTAGTAAAAAGTTTAATCCGGCAGATCATAGCGAGGATTATATTTATTGGAGGCAAGAAGTTTTAGGCTATGCCCCTCCTAGAGATTTTTTTGCTGAGCTATCCATGTACGACAAGGATGTGTTTCGGTTCGTAAAAAATAAAGATGGCAGAATTGAACTACTTCGATGGAATCAATTTGACCCAATCTGCCTTACCCTAAAACCGTTCGTAACATTAGTTGAAAATGGAGTTTGTCTCGTTAATTCAATCTCAGATCTAGCAAAGAATAAAAACTCTTTTACCGCTGAACAAGCATTAGAGCTGGTTAAAAATGACACGCCTCATAAACCAAATGAAATCTGCGGAATCTACTGGGATTCTTATTGTCAGTCACTTTCTGTTTATCCAGCATCAATAAGAAATGCAATTCTTAAACGAGATTCTGCCCAAGAAAGGTATGATGCCTATTTAGCGTCAAATAATGATTCTTAGTTCATTGATTCTGCTTACACTCATGTATATTTTTGACACTTTAAACATGCAACAATATTCTTCTACCAAGGTTTAATACTCACCGCTTGGCAATAGTCTTCAAAAGGCACTTACCTTTGTAGTGTTGACGGCGCAGATCAAGTTGGTGAATTAAGACTATTACCAGACTGGAAAATCTACTTCTATGACGAAGATGAAAAATATCATGTTAATACTGAAACAACTGAGGTTAAGGGAAGAGTGGTAAAAAAGGTGTTGGATGGAAAATAAGCTAAGTAAGCTGCTACCATTATTAGCAGCTCATATCTTATAAATAGGCTGACGCCGGAGACGTTGAGTTATCTAGCTGCTTAATAAAAGCCTGTTTTTTAGATAACTTTTTAGCGAATGCTTTTTTCTTCTCAAAAAGCTCTTTTGCCTGAAGGCGAACAGCTGAAGGTGCATCCTTTTTCTTAGCAGTATTTTGATTCATATTATCACCCTAGCACTATACAATATCTGCGTAAATTTTAGCATTGAACTCATCAAATTCAAAATGAGTTGGAAGAAGTTGAATATCTCTTGGCAGTAGAACTTCCATCTGTCCTTGATTATGATTAACTTTTTTTAGAGCATCAGGCACTATAAAAGGTAATTCTTCTTTTCGATTAGTTAAAACTAAAACAATATCAGTTAAGTCGTTTGCAACGTCTGGTTCTATACGCAGCTTGCCTAGATATGATAATGCTGAGAATGCTTTAGCAATACTTTCACTTAAAGAAGTCGACATATAGTTCGTATTAACAAAAGGTTGACCACCTTCAGAAGAGTCGATGTACTTTTGCAATTCTTTCTCCGAAATGCTTACACCACGATATAGTCTCTGCCCTTTGCTTAGTGACAAATACTGTTTACTAATATCAAAGGCTTCATCTAAATGCTTTACGACAATTTGCGCACTCTGTGTTTGTGCAGAGGTTACCTCTTGGCTGTTAAGTAAATACTGATGAATATATTGATGAGGTTTCAGACCATCTATTATCTTATCTCGGCTTGCACTTTGGTATAGAGCTACCGCTTTTTGGTGTCTTGGTTTAAATGCTCCATCAAACTCTTTTATAATTTGATATTGTTTAGAACGAGAATTCTTGGCTAACCGTATGTAATCCAGCTTATGGGAGTTGGCAATGCATTGAAGAATCACACCAATAGGTAAGTCAAAGTCCTCAATATCTTTTGATGACGTACTTGATTCCAAAGCATTACAAGCTTCGGCTAGAAACTCACTCACACAATTGATAGCGGTATGTTCATGAATCAACTCTGTTTTATAGTCAATAATCAATGCGTTTAGCGCCATATGAAATCGAATAAGCGATAACTATACCCCTTCAACCAGTAGATGAAAAGATGCTAAGTTCTAATGATGCCAACCTATTTGAGTAACCAAAGCTCTCATGACTTTATGTATATTTTCGTAGAATTAAACATGCAACGATAGCCTTGCACTAATGTTTAATGCCGTCCATAGAGTAACAAAGCTCAATGTTAAAAATGAGTATCTGAAAGTGGAGCTAACATGGCTATCATCAACCTCAAAGATGGCAGTGATCAGCCTTGGAAGTTAGACATTCGATTATCTGGTAGAGAAAGCAAACGTCTCCGTAAACGCTTTGCTACTCGTGGTGAAGCGGTTGCATTTGAGAAGCATATTCTCAACAAAGTTGAAGATAAGCCTTGGCTTGGTGAAAAGACTGATAGTCGAAAGCTTTCTGAACTTATCCAGCTTTGGCATGATCTTCACGGTCAACAGCTAGCAGAACCAACAAACCGTTTAAAGAAACTTCAGCTAATTTGTAATGGCCTTGGTGATCCTATAGCCAGTAAGTTGACCGTTAATGATTTTGCCCACTATCGCCAAATGCGCTTAGACGGTGAAATTGAAGATATGCAGGGAAACAATTTTTGCGTAAAACCGAATACAGTCAACCATGAGCAAGCATACTTAAATGCTGTATTCAGTGAACTTAAGAAATTAGGCGAATGGAAGTTACCTAATCCACTTGATGGACTCAGCCCCTTCAAAATTGCTGAGCAAGAATTAGCGTTTCTCTATCCTGAAGAAATACCACTGCTACTTGAAGAATGCCGTAACGCAAAATACGAGCACTTGATCACTGTTGTTAAAATCTGTTTAGCAACTGGCTCAAGATGGTCTGAAGCCGAAGGCTTAACTGGCAACCAAATAGCCAATAACCGAATTACCTTTATTAAGACTAAAGGTAAGAAAAACCGGACAGTGCCAATTTCAACAAGCTTGGCGGCAGAATTACCAAGAGTAAGAGGCAACCTTTTCCGCCCATGCCGTAAATCATTTCAGGAGGCGGTAAAACGTGCCCGAATCCAGTTACCTGAAGGACAAATGACCCACGTTTTACGCCACACCTTTGCCAGCCACTTTATGATGAATGGAGGAAATATATTGGTGTTAAAAGAGATTTTAGGCCACTCAGATATTAAAGACACCATGCGCTACGCTCACTTTGCACCTACACATTTAGAAGATGCTATTAGTAAGAATCCCCTTGAAAACGCTGGTGAACAGTAGCTTCAAACCTCGAAAACATCTTAACTAAATTCTAAACAAGCCTTGTAAGTATGTCACAAAGGGGTTGATTCATATAATAATTAACCCTACCTACTTTGTGTTTCTTTAAAAAACCATGCTCTACCAATTGCTCTAGATATTTAGTTGCAGTAATTCTAGTTACGCCTAAATCATCCATCACAAATTCAATTTTTGTGTAAGGGTGATTAAACAAATTATTCAATAAATCTTGGCTATAGATTTTTGTTAAATCATTACGCATTCGATGCTTG
The DNA here is from genome assembly GCF_004358345.1 of Parashewanella spongiae. Classification (NCBI taxonomy): domain Bacteria; kingdom Pseudomonadati; phylum Pseudomonadota; class Gammaproteobacteria; order Alteromonadales; family Shewanellaceae; genus Parashewanella; species Parashewanella spongiae. The sequence goes on from NZ_CP037952.1 coordinate 1,196,341, forward strand.
TATTCCGACATCAGCACTTTCATTTCTGTAATAAGCTGAATCGTATTTTTTGCGGTATCGACAATACCTGTCAAAATATACAAAAACCAAGGCTCCCAGTTTCCAGAGTCTCGAACATCCTGCAGTTTTTGATAATAATCAGATTTATTCTGAATGATAAATCTACTCAAATAAAGCACTGGTAGATTTAATAAATCTTGTGCCACTAGATACAAGATATTGATGATTCGACCTGTTCTGCCATTACCATCATAAAATGGGTGTATGCTCTCAAACTGGTGGTGAATAATTGCCATTTTTACAAGTGGATCTGCATCGCACAATGTATCGTCATTGATATACTGGACTAAATTATCCATCAATTCAGCAATATCATCTGCGTGCTGCGGAGGAGTATAAATTACCTCCCCTGTTCGAGCGTTTTTAAGATCGGTTCCCGGCAGCTTTCTCAAGCCAGCATTATTATGTTCAAGGTGTTGCTGTACCGATAAAATGTCATCTAAACGAATAATTTTCTGTTTTCTGACGTTCTCAAATCCCTGTTTCAAAGCAAACGCATAATCTTGAACTTCTTTTGTGGCTAGTAGTCCATTCATATGAATTCTACAGTTAAAGCTGTTCTGGTAAACCATAGTCATAGGAGAGCTAAGAATCATATATCGATATTTATTGTTTTAAACTCTTACTTAACTTTTGTTCACAATCAATTGACAAATAAGTGATATCTGAACAAAACACCTCCTCCCACCCCTTGGCAAGTCAGTAGGATTCTAGCTTTTCATGCTTTGATTAACGAATGTGTAACTGGATTTCGTTAATCAGTGAACTTCTGTTAAAAGGCTCACTTTACTCTGGGAGTACGGGGTAAAGTTTCTTTAATTTTATACGTGCCTCCTCAGTCGTGAACTGCCAGTTCATCTTAGCCTTGGACTCATTACGCTCGGTAACCCAGGCTTCGACTTCAGTATTTAGTGTTTCCTGATCGGGTATTCTTCGGTTTAAGCATTGCCTGCTCAAGATACTTAATTCAATTTCAGCCATATCCAACCAACTTCCGTGCTTTGGCGTGTAATGAAATTCTATTTTATTGATCAACCTACGAGCTTCTTCTGGTTCGAAGGCCTTATAAAATGAAGCCGGTGTATGAGTATTCAAGTTATCCTCAACTAATACAATTGTCTCAGCGTCCTTATAACGCCCGTCTACTAAGGCTTTTACTTGATGAGCCCAATCAATGGCCGTTCTGTGTTCAGTGACTTCAACATGTCGCCAGCCCGCTAAAGGCTCAAATATCATGAACAGGTTGCTGACACCGTTACGCTCATACTCTGTATCGTATCGCTCTGGATAACCTGAAACTAAGGGTAACGGATTGCGAACTTCTTTAACTTGTTGTTTGCTGGTTTCATCAAGGCATACTAAAGGACGCTTAGGATTGTAAGGAAGTTTATAGAGTTCTAATATATCTTCCATAGCACTCACGAAAGCAGCGTTTTCCTCTTTAGGTATACACCACTCTTCTTTAAGCCATGGTTTAAGTTCGTTTTTTTTAAAGCATAATGAACAGAAGTTCTTGATATGTTATCGATATATTTGAGTTCAATCATCTTGTCTCTAAGAAGATTTAATGTCCAACGGCAACGTCCTTCAGGAGGCGTAGAGCAGGCCAGTGCAATTAGGTGGGCTTCGGCTTCGCCATCCATTATGCGTCTGCGGCCTTGATGGCTGTGTTTGCTATTCACAGCGACTTCTAATCCTTCTTCGACAAAACGCTTTCTAAGGCTCGTTACTGCAAGTGGTGAGATGTTTAGTGCTTTAGCAATCTGTTGATTGGTCAGTGGCGAATTATTCTCATCAATAGCAAGTAAAATTTGGGCGTGTCGTTTCTTATGTTGAGCAACACGTGGTTTCTTCTGCTTTATCAAAGCCTCAAGCATTGAACGTTCTTCATTACTCAAACGAACGTGGTATTTAACCCTCATAACAACTCCAGTGTTTCTTGTGTTCAGGAGTTGTTAGGATATAACCATTCGGTCATTATTTGTTCTTGAATGGACTACTAGGTTAGTTACCACTTCTTCAAATAGATTCGCTTTATACAGCTCATCATGCGTTGTCACGATATTTTCAACTTCTGAACTGTCCTTTGCTTCCTGCAAAGATAGCGTATTGATCAGAATAGCTTCATTAGGGATACTTGCTGCAATGCCTTTTAGTTCTGCTAAGTAACGATGAGCTTCAGCTGATTTTTTTAAAACAACTCTGGTTTCCCATTGCTCAATGTTAATAAGTGGTAACGATGATATAGGCATTTTTAGTAGCCCTTAAGCTCATATTCGATAACTTGAATTATATGTATAGAAAATCGATTTTTCTATACATATAGCAAGAGATATGTATAGAAAATCGATTTTTTTATACATGTTAGCTAAAACATACATAGAAAAGTAAAAAAAATATACATATGCTGACCTTCATGTATAGAAACAGCAAAAATCTTCAACTTACAGCTTGGCTATGTCATAAATAATTCGACGTTTGTTAAAAACAAATAATTACGGAATCACTCCGTATAATTGCCTTATCTATACTTTAACTTTATACTTATGCCATCCGTATGACCTCCGTACAACAGGAGACTATTATGGCAACTGCACGTTTAGATATTAGGCTTGATGAAAAGATCAAAGCTAAAGCAGAAAAAGCCTCAGCACTACTAGGGTTAAAAAGCCTTACTGAATATATCGTGAAACTGATGGATGAAGATGCAACTCACGTAATTGCTGAGCATGAAAGTATTACTGTCGAAGACAATATTTTTGATCAATTTCTTGCTGCATGTGATAAGGCGCAAGAACCAAACACTGCGTTATTAGATGCAGCGAAGTTTACCAAGGACAGTGGTTTTTAAGTGGACTACTCAAAAACCTTTGAAGAGTTAAGTAAATCAAAACATGATCGTAAATCATTCGATTGTGGTGAAGAGGAGCTTAATGACTTTATCCCCCTGTGTCAGACTTGTTGTCACTCCTAAAATTTAATCAATTTAAACTGTTTAGGGAGCGGAAGTTAGACACCTAAATGACACATTATTCAATTGAACGTAAAGAAGCTGTACTGAGTAAAATGCTTCCTCCACACAATATGACAATCGCTGCGATTTCAAGAGAAGAAGGCATTTCTGTACATACCCTGTATTATTGGCGAGATAAAGCAAAAGAAGCAGGACATCCAGTGCCAGGGAAAACCTTAAATACAGACAATTGGTCAGCCGAAGCAAAGCTAGCTGTTGTCATTGAAACCGCAATAATGACTGAATCTCAGTTAAATCAGTATTGTCGTGAGAAAGGAATATTTAAAGAGCAAGTCAAGCAATGGAAACAAGATTGCCTCGGTGGTTTTCAGTCAAGCACAGCGCAAAAAGTAAAAGCAAAAAAACAGGCTAAACTCGACAAATCTGAGATTAAATCACTGAAATTAGATCTAAGACGAAAGGAAAAAGCCTTAGCAGAAACAACGGCTTTGTTGGTGCTAAGAAAAAAGCTCAACCTCTTATGGGAGGACGAAAACGAGGAGAATTAACGCCACTGAATCTAAGGCAGCAACTTATCGAATTAATCCAAGAAGCGTGCCGTGCAGGTGCGAGACTAGAACCTGCTTGTAAGGAAGTTCCGTTGAGCAAAAGAACCTATCGCCGTTGGTATAAAGATGGTCAAGTTCAAAAAGATTTGCGCCCTGACTCGGTTCGCCCCGAGCCTCAAAGCAAGTTGTCTGAGCAGGAACGTCAGCTGATTTTAGATACCTGTAATCAAAATGAATATGCCAGTTTGCCACCGTCACAAATTGTTCCGTCTTTGTTGGATAAAGGGATTTATATTGCGTCAGAGTCGAGCTTCTATCGAGTGCTAAAGCAACATAACCAACTTAATCGTCGAGGCCGAGAAAAAGAAGTGAAAAAGAGAAGCAAACCAAAGAGCTACAAGGCATCAAAGCCGAATCAGATTTGGTCATGGGACATCACTTATTGTGCGTCGATCATCAAAGGTAAGTTCTATTATCTGTATATGTTTGAAGATATTTACAGCCGAAAAATAGTTGGTTATGAAGTCCATGAACAAGAGTGTGGAATTAAGGCCGCAGAGCTTATACAGAGGACGATGTTACGAGAGCAATGCTTTAATACACCACTGATTTTGCACTCAGATAATGGTGCGCCAATGAAGTCTTTTACTATGAAAGCAAAGCTAGAAGAATTAGGCGTTACACCATCATTGAGTCGCCCAAGTGTGAGTAATGATAATCCTTACTCTGAAGCATTATTCAGAACATTAAAGTACCGCCCAGACTGGCCGGCGAAAGGTTTCGCAAGCTTAGAAGAGGCTCAAGATTGGGTTGAAAGCTTTGTACAGTGGTACAACAAAGAACATAAACACAGCAAGATCAATTACGTCACCCCTCAAGAGAGGCATGAAGAGAGAGACAATTTGGTATTAATGAAGCGAAAAGAAGTATTGAAGTCTGCAAAAGCTGAGCATCCATCTCGCTGGTCGGGTGATGTTAGGAACTGCGAACCTGCTGGGGATGTGATGTTAAACCCAGATAATGAAAACGATACTGAGAAAGATGAAAAAAATGTAGCTTAAATTTCATGCAAAGAGTGACAACTGTCTTGCAAAACACCGTTATCAAAACTAAAGCGATGAAACATATGCAGGCTGGTATTAGCAGAACCATGATACTGCCTGCAAAACTTCCATTACTGAATCAAAAGTATCCAATTTGCTCATTTTACTCCATTGCTCCCAGCAGTATTAACAGAAGCACTTTACCTGAGAAGTACGGAAAAAAACTACCTCACTATCCAATTCCTGTTTTTCTTATTGCTCAGCTTGCTGTTCATAAAGAATTTCACAGTACAGGTTTAGGAAAAATAAGCCTTATTAAAGCCCTAGAATATTTATGGGAAGTGAATGCTCATATGAGGGCTTTTGCTGTTGTCGTAGATTGTTTAAATGATGCTGCACAAAACTTTTACGCCAAATATGGTTTTGAGGTATTGTGTGACCACAATGGTCGTACGAGAATGTATCTTCCAATGAAGACTGTTAAGCAGATATTTGAGCCATAACTTACACTGTTTATAGAAATTTTTGGAAATAACTCATGTCCACAAAGTGTCCACACAGCCGCTACCTGATGCTCTCCGATGGTACGCATAGACATTATAAGTTATTGAAAATGCTCTATAACGCCCATGAAACGGTTACTAAAATAAAATGTAGGCGACAAAATGGCGGCAGCGAGAAAGTTTGTGGCGGTCAAAGATCACCTAAGTGAACTTTCATTAATATTTCTACCTTGCATAATCTCCAACAAGCCCCTACAATGTTCACATAATGTGAACACCAAAATAAATCATGCACGTCGTAAAAAAAGAAGCTTTTGAAACAGCAAAAATTCTGCATCCGAAATATGCAAAAGCTATTGATGATACATATAAGGTACTGGATAAAAGTAAGCCCAAAAACCCAGATGAACTAAAAAAGTTATTCCCGAGTCTCGATAACTTTAAGTATGTAGATAAATGGTATGTGATAGACATTGGTGGAAAAAAACTCAGATTAATTGCTTTTATTACTTTTTTAGGTGATGGGCACTTCTATGTTAGGCATATTTGTACTCATGCCGAATACGACAAAATTGTTGATGAATACAGAACAAAAAGCAAAAAGAAGTAACCTAAATCCGTCGAGGTATATTATGAACTTACATGAAATGGTAACAGCTGCTAATAACGCTTTCATAGCGTTACCTTGGATTGCAGGGATTCAAAGCCGAGATCAATATGACGAGCTAATGGAGCTTGCTGATGAACTTGTAGAAGACTATGAAAAAAATCATACCTTGATTGAGCTATTGCTCCCTGTTATTCATAAGTACGAAGAAGAAGCTGACGAATTTAAAGAGTTTAAAAAAGATATCGACGCCATTGACCCAGCCATCGCTATGTTGAGAGTCATTATCGATCAACATCAATTAACTTATAGCGACTTTAAAAATGAAATTGGGGGAAAGTCTCTCGTATCTATGATACTAAATGGTGAGCGCTCATTAACGCTTAGCCATATTAAAGCCTTATCTTTACGATTTGGAATCGATAAGGCGATGTTTATTTAAGCCATAAAAATTAAATGAACTCTTTAATCAACAGCTATTTTTTATTCCAATGGAGCTAACGAGTACCATAACAAACTAGCCTCATCTTCTTCCTCTAATTTCTAATGCAGGATTCGCAAAAAGATGGCATTTAGTACCAAAGTTGCTGGCATTTGGTACTAAAGCCATTTTTCATCTTCAAAGCACATTCCTAAACCTAGCAATTTTAAAAAAAGCATGACATAACGATAGTTGCCCTCTCTTGTGATTTTAGGAATAAAAATATGGGAGTCAATTTAACTAAAACTCTGTTATCTGAAGTTGAAAAATCTAACTGGAAAAACTTCTGTAATTCGCATGGAATGAGCGAAGCAGAAATGTTGCGGATGTTGATCAATCGAGTATCACCTGAAGCTTCAAATACCGATCACTTTCGTGAGAACCGAAACGACAAAGTTACTGTCAGGCTCTCAAATGAGAACCACAAAAAGCTCAGCTATCGAGCGAAGTCAGAAGGCTACCTAAGTGACACAAGTTGGGTAAATGCTTCCGTCATGGCAAATTTGTACCGTGAGCCAATACTCACTCAAGAAGAAATGGGAGTTTTACGAGATTCCAACCGCCAACTTGCAGCTATTGGCCGAAACCTAAATCAAATAGCCAGAGTGCTTAATATTGAATTCAGAGAAAGTGACAAGATCACTAAATCAATGATTCAAGGTTTATCAGAGCAAATTAACGAACATAAAAATAAAGTCTACAAACTGCTCCACCAAAACCGACATCGCTGGAATATTCATGACTAACCTATTGCGAGATCAAATATCTGGCTTACTTTCTGGTGATGTGAGGCTCAAATCTAACCGTATAAAATCACTTCGGCATTACAATAAAAAACCGCCTGAAGTTATGGTTAAAATCAGCGGCCATTGCAAAAACATGGCGCATATTCAAAGCCACTTTGAGTACATCAGTCGTAACGGCCAGCTTGATGTTGAAGACGAGCTTGGACAAGTTTACCAAGACACTGACGACTTACATCAAATGGCAAAACAATGGTGCAGCGATACCAGTTCAACCAAGCCAAACACACGCCATACGACTCATATAGTGCTTTCCATGCCCAACGGCACTGAACCTTATGCCGTAAAAAAAGCCGCCAGAGCTTTTGCTAAAAATACCTTTGCTGACAATTACCAATATGTCTTTGCCTTACACACTGACACCGACAGCCCACACGTTCACCTCACTATTAAAAACTTAGGTTTTGATGGTAAACGATTGCATATTAGAAAGGGATTGGGTGTAGATCTTTTAGATCGACGAAAAGCATGAAAAGATCATTCATTATCAATTGGATGGGTTTAATAAATGGTGCAAAAGGAGCAATTTTATAGTACTTATCAGTTTGCAAACACAACAAGTCTATAAAAAGGCTCCTTTCATGAAACTAGCATACTCAAACTCACTCGAATTTTCATTCTTTTCTGAAGCCAAATTGAAATTTGAGCGTATTATTTCGCACCTCGAAGACAAACAAGTTAAGAAAGAGAGCCATGGAGAAGTTGAAGCCTATATCGATACCGAAGGAACTGAGTTGTTGCGGTGTTTATTGCAGGGTTTCTTAGATATCAAAACCGCTGAAGAGCCCCGTCAGCAAGTTTGTTCCAACCGTGACATTGCATTGAATCATTTGAAAAATAACTGCAAACGAAATTTAGAAAGTTTATTTGGTACCGTAACGATGCATCGAAAAGGTTACAGTCAACGTCGGTGTGATAACGTGTTTCCAATGGATGGTGAGCTGAATCTTTCGAAAGACAAATACTCTGATGGTGTACGCCTAAGACTCGCTACAGAAGCAGTCCAAGGCTCATATGATGATGCAGTAAGCTCAATAGATACCACCACAGATGCGCACGTGCCCAAGCGACAAGCAAGGCAAATTGTGCAGGATATTGCACAAGATTTTGATGGTTTTTATCTCCAGCAGAGATACCTTAAGCCAGAAAACACATCTGATTTACTGGTATTGACTATGGATGGAAAAGGCATCGTTATGCAACCTAATAGCTTGAGAGAGGGCACGCAAAAAGCAGTGAAACAACAGAAGCTCAAAGGACGCCTAAGTGCTGGAGAAAAAAAAGACCGCAAACGAATGGCAGAAGTTGCAGCGGTATACACCACCAAGCCTTTGCATCGTACCCCAGAATCAATCATGTCTAGAAATGATAATTCAAATGTTCGTCCATTACGTGTGCCACCAAGAAATAAACGTGTGTGGTCAAGCGTAGAAAGAAGCGCTGCGACTGTGATTGAAGAAGCATTTTTAGAAGCTCTGGAACGAGACCCAACTCAAAGCCGTCAGTGGGTTGTACTCGTTGATGGTCATCCTCATCAGCTAAAACAAATTTATCGGGTGATGAAGAAACTCAACATCAATGCAACGGTGGTCATGGATTTCATCCATGTGCTTGAATATCTCTGGAAAGCGGCGTGGTGCTTATTTGAAAAAGATGATCCAGAAGTCGAAGATTGGATAGAAAAGCGAGCGACTGAAATCTTACGAGGTAATGCGTCACAAGTAGCAAAAGGCCTTGGGATCAGTGCAACAAAACGGAAATTAAAACAACGAGAAGGCATTAATAAGTGCATCGGTTATCTATTGAAAAATAAATCAAGATTAGAATACGGTAAAGCGTTAGAGCAGGGTTTCCCAATTGCTAGCGGTGTCATTGAGGGAGCTTGTCGTCATCTGATTAATGATAAGTTGGATATCACTGGAGCGAGATGGAGCCTTGAAGGTGCAGAAGCTATATTAAAACTTAGGTCGTTAAGATCGAGTGGTGATCTTGAAGAGTATTGGGAGTATCACAAAAAGCAATCCAAACAGAGGTTATACAGATATGGATAACTTCGTCGTTTTAAAAGACCCACACCCAAACAAAATACCCACCTAAATCAATTCCTGCCTTTCCAATCAACCAATTTAAATGTTTTTCGCAATCTCTTATTTGGAGTAAAGATGACTGAATCACTACAACATGGTTGTCAAAAACCGCAAAATACATTATTGAATCTAAAAACTGTCTTCTCTTTCCATCATCCGTTTTAGGTGGTGCAACTTGTTCAATGGAAAGGTGCTTAGCGTTATCATCAACTGTAACCATTGATTTAAAAGCACCATCAGAATAACGAACTACTTCACCAAATAAAATCCCATAAGTTGTTACATAATGGTTAATAAAAACTTTTACTTGCTCAAGCCCTTCTTCTTCCCCTGCCATATCATCAACATTGATTAATTGATAGCGATCTTTAACTAGAGGAACTGAGTTTAATGCTGCTGTTAGATATGATTGTAACGTAGAAGTATTAATATCCTCACTACATTTAGCTCTTCTATAATGTAGCATCTTTGACTTGTACTCAATTTCATCCTTCATAGATATTCCATTCTGCTTAAAAATAACAAAGGCAATAAAGCCCATGTTTAAATCATCCTCATCAAAAGATGACGTGCATAATGGATTGAAAAACTTAAAAAATCAAGTGATTAGCATGATTTTACTGAACACCTAGAACTAATTGATTCAGCGCAATTCCTTTGAATTATAATAAGCCGTACCACATCAAAATATCAAATCGTAATGGCAAAACTTCTTAGCTTCGAAACAAAGTTAGGTAGCTTCTGCCGTTGCAAACAATCGAGGTATTCATTGGCTGTTAAAGCTGGTTTTCTTAGACTAGCTCTATGCTTTCGAGCTGCTTCAATAACTTTGCTCGCATCCAGTTCAAACATATCACTTAAGAATTCATCTGGATGAACAGCATATATATCGTATACATCAAGTGCTGAAGAAGGAAAGTCTTTGAGGTTGAATGTAATGATTGACTCAGCTTGCCCTTTGATTGCAGCAGCTACTACATGTCTATCATCAACATCTGGCAGAGTGATCCCGTCTATTAGGGTTTCGTAGCCTTCAATCAAACAATCAGGAATATGAGAGTTCATTAGCTTCCGCAGGACTGATCAAAACATAGGTCTTAAAGGTAACAAATCAAAGAGAGATCGCCAGCTCAACCTCAGTTGAACCGCTACCGTAAATCACACAAAGTTTGTGAGTGCTTAGTGGTGTAAATCCGAAGGTGGAAAATTCAGCATTGTTAGCCAGTCATCAACTTTTTTCCCTGTGATATTCTGATACGATGAAGTTCCTTTATGTTTCCCCCAGCGTCTTGAGCGAAGGTTGTACCAAGCTTTAAATAACTCGAGGAAACCTTGATTGACTCCTTTACGGACATAAAGGTAAGACCGTAGAGTGGCATTAAATCCTTCAATGGCACTTGATGCTCTGTGGCGAGTTTGATGCAACGCTTCCACTTGCAGCATAAGTTCGCTGGCACTCTTGCCTAAACGGAGTCGCAACCACTGATAACTGCCAACTAATTCTTTCTGATACCGCGCTATTTTCCAAGGTTTAGCTTTTCGTAATTGGCGCTTTCGTTCAGAGAAGCGACAAGCCACTTCAACGCATTCTTGAGGATAAAGTTCGCCAAGTTTCAGTAACTTTTCGTGAAGTGCTTGAGTTGCTAATGTCAGTCCTTTCAAACGATTTTTTATGTATCTAGCAGCGGTGATGCCATCTTTATGCTCAGTATTTTTTAAGCCATCAACAGCCTTCGTTAGCAAGGCTTCAGCCTGTTTTTTCGTCATGAGGCTACCCGTTTTCATGGAAATACTGGTCAAAGCTTGGTGGAGATGATTTCTGCTTTTCGTTCCACTTTCATATTGCTCAATCGCTTGCTCACATTTCGCTTGCACGCCTAAGAAATCAACCATTGCCTGCTGCTTTTTTTCTGTATCGAATACATCTTTATGCAATCTTTTTTCCAAACTAGCCTCTTTATCAATGTAGTAGTACGCCCGACGTTCAACCTTTCTCAGCGCCTTACCTACGATATACAACGCATGGAAAGCATCATCACGTTGCTCTGCATGTTCAAAGCTCATGCTAACGCCTTTCGCTATTCCTTTTGCTCCATCTTTAACGACGTGCTGAGGTGATAATCCTTGTGATTTAGCTTCACCTAAAACTCGTGCCCAAGTTTCACCGTCACGCTTTTGTTCGTGAGAGAGTGAAAATAAATAACCACTTTCGAGATCTATCCCAGCAAGTACGGGGTCACCTTGGCTGAACATCTCATCGATGGCCACACTCTTTATGGCTGATAGCGACACTTTTTCGTTAAATAACTTAGCCTGCTCTTGAGCTTCAACGATAACGCCTTGAATGTAACCGTAACTGACTTTACAGCCTGGATAAATGAGTGGGATTTGTTCTTCAATTGCTCGAATAGAGTTAGGTGCTGTGATTGATAAAGCCACAATAGAACGGCGAAGATGTGGTACGTCAACATTTACAGATGTAATGACATCAGATTCGTCGTTGGTAGTAACAAGGCACTTTAGTGCCGATTGAGCCGCATATTTAGCGGAGTAAACGGCTTTACGAGAAACATTAAATTCATCAGAAAGAGAAGAAACTGCACCATGCACTTGGCAAGCGATAGTTTTTAAGAGAAGATCGAATTTGTCTGAGGAGTTAAGCGGTGTTCGGTCGAGTATCGGCATTTTATTGAAAAATTAAAACCACGTCCTGTGGGCGTGGTAATCAGCGGCAGGCTATGCCTGTAGCATCTACCCATGTTAAGACTTTTCTCGTTGTCCCCACAACAGAGAAAGGATCTATAACATGAGTAGATTTGAAAAATTATCGCACGTTTTATGGCATTGCCAATATCACATTGTTTGGGTTCCCAAGTATCGATTTAGAATACTAAAGGGCAGAACAGCAATAAGGATATTTAAACAGTTCCCACATATACGGAAAAAGCCATATTGGGGCAATCATTTTTGGGCTAAAGGGTATTGTGTTGATACAGTAGGCATAGACGCAGAAATGATAAGAAAGTATGTCAAATATCAGGAAAAGCTTGAAAAGCGACAAGAAAGATTTGATTTTTAATTCGTAAGTATCGGGGACAACAGCTTGCCTTCTAAGAGGGCAAGCACCAGCCCCCTTATAGGGGGCAAAAAGCAAAGCCACCTTCTAAGAAGGTGGATTCTTTAACTTTGAGAATAGTTTTAGTCGGCTTATTATCTCAATAAATAACGTTTTTCTCCTCAGATTTTCTCATTTATTTGTTACCCGTATCTGATGGGTTCCAAAATGTCACGTTACCAACTGAAGATGGTTCGACTCAGATTGATCATATTATTGTGTCGAAATTTGGCATTTTTGTGATTGAAACTAAAAATATGAAAGGCTGGATTTTTGGTAGTGCTCACCAAAAGGTCTGGACGCAAAAAATCTTTAAGCACACGTCAAAATTTCAAAATCCACTGCATCAAAACTATAAACATATTAAAACACTTCAATCTTGTTTAGGGATTGAAGGTGATAATGTGTTTTCTGTGATTATTTTTATCGGAGATAGTCACTTTAAAACAGAGATGCCTGAGAATGTGACTTTTGCTAGAGGTGGTATTGAATACATCAAGAGCAAAAATGACATCGTTTTTTCAGATGAACAGGTTTCAGGCTTCATCAAACAAAATGAATCAGGTCGATTACAACCGAGTATTAAAACCAACATACAGCACACAAAGCATGTAAAAGAAATTGTTCGTAATAAAAACGATAACAAAATATGCTCAAGGTGTGGTTCTGCAATGGTATTACGTAAAGCGGCTAAAGGTAAAAATGCTGGTAATAAATTTTGGGGATGCAGTGCATTTCCCAAATGTCGGAATGTTGTAGCTGCTTGATTAGGTGGAGTCATCAAATATAAAAAAGGAACCGTTTTGAATCTGTCATTACAACCCATAACCAAACAAAACTACGAAGCTGTATGTGAACTTGATGTGACCAAAGAGCAAGAGGATAATGTGGCATCAAATATGTGGTCAATTGTCGAGTCTAAGTTCAATGAGGGTTATGAAACAAGAGCTATATATCAAGGCGAAGAGCCTGTTGGCTTTTTTATGTGGGTAAAAGAGTCAGCTGACAAGGTTTCAATCTGGCGGTTTATGATCGACAAAAGTCATCAAAATAAAGGTCTTGGTCGCAAAGCACTTGAACTCGCTTTGAATGAAATTAAGCAAGATTCTAATACCAAAGTGATAGAGATTTGTTATGACCCAAGCAATCCCGTTGCTAAGGATTTTTATTCCAGTTTTGGCTTCAATGAAGTTGGAATGGATGATTACAACGAAGATATGTTAGCGGTAATTAAATTAGGTTGATGTGTAAATGACCGCATCAACCTAATTCGTAGAAACTGTTAGTTTAATTCCGGTGCTTTCCAAGTAAATTCATCAGGTTGTTCATGAACTTTTCTTGGCTGAGTGATATCAGTTATATCAACAGTTTGAAACCATTCTGGAAAATACGGGTGGTCAGGGAAAGTGTAGCCAAGCTCTCGTCTCGCACATTGAGCTAGTCCAATCAGGTCTAATGGAAAGTCCAACTGCCTATAATCACGCTTTTTACTATAGGCAGCATAACGTTTTATGGCATCCGCCACCGCTTCTTGATACTTTTCTTGCCCTCGTTGACAGAAAACTGCCATCATTACATTCATTAATGGAATATCTAACGCTTCAATATGAGGTACTGAATCTCCTGGGGGGTTCGTCGGAAACTCAATACTCATATACTCTTTTAAAGCAATTTCAATTCGAGTTCCATCAAAGCTTAGCAATGCCTGCATCAGGTCAAACTCAGAATATTTAAACGGCGACATATACTGTACATTTTCATCTAGTGCTATGTCATTTTTAGAGAATTGCTTTAATAATTCGAGCCCTTGTTTATCATTAAAGAAAAGTGCCATTGTTACAGCTTTTAGCCAATCACCATTCCGTAAATATGAATTTAACTGTCTACCTTTCCTATTAATCCTTATACCATCGAAAGCTAATTCAAATGGATGTGAGATATCTGGATGAAGATGCACTTTAAAATGTGTGAGTATTCCTTGGTAATAATGATTTAACCACCAAAGACTTTCAGAATACGGTCTATCATAGTGAATAGAGTATGCAAATCCATAGAGGTAGCTATTTCCCATATTAAATTCATATGAGTCGCTTGATACAAGACTTTCTAATCTAGCTTTTGATTCCTGTTGATTTTTATACCCTCTAGTCATTCTCCATAATTGCTCTTCATAAACGAAGCTTGGATAATAATCAGGATCTTCTTTACGAAGTTTATTGAAATGATGCACTCGTATTCCCATCTGAGCCTCACTGAAATTTTAGCTGTATATAAAAAGAAAGAATTAATTTTTGATGCTAGTTTTTGAGTCAAAAAAATCCACTTACGAGATCTTTTCATCAAAAACTTTTAGCTGTGTGGACACTTGGTGGAGGCGGCGGGACTTGAACCCGCGTCCAGAAAGCCTACATCCTTTCCATGCCACCTTAAAACAATCACTTAGCTGATTACATTAACTTTTACTGACGGTATTCAATGGTATCTAATGTATGTAAATGAGGAATGCCGCCACTTTGCCGCCACTTTTTTTAAAACAAAAAAATGAAAAATCGAGATGATTGATTTCTTGCTGTTGAGAATTAAACGGTGATTTTATCAGAGTTTACTCGATTCATTCTGTCTTTTTTTGGTGGAAATATGTCAATGTTCCAATAATGCGAACGATTATTTTTGATTTTCTGCCTACTGATAACTAGAAAATTTATCGTCATAACATACAACTTCATATACACTTTCTTCAATAATATAGTTAAGTCATAAGTATGAATAGTCTAGAGATTACAGAAAAATCCATTTGTGAAGCAAAGGCACTTAAAAAGAAAACTGCTGAGCATATGATTGATTTATTGCCTGAAGAAGAAACTCCAGTTTCGGTATTCATGGCTGGCTCTCCAGGAGCAGGTAAAACAGAAACTGCTAGAGGGATCATTAAAAGGTTTAAAAGTGAACATGAGGTGGATATTGTTCATATCGAAAATGATGAACTTAGAAAAGAGTTTAGTGATTACAATGGAGTGAACTCTCCACTTTTTCAAAGAGCATCTACTATTTTAGTTGAAGCTATTCATGATCGAGCATTAAAAAAAAGAGTTAGTTTTTTATTAGACTCGACTCTATCTAGTTATGAGAAAGCCAAAAGTAATATCCAGAGATCACTAAAAAGAGAACGTTATGTTCTAATTATTTTTGTTTACCAAAAACCGGATCAAGCTTGGCGACTGGTCAGAGCTAGAGAAGCCATTGAAGGACGAAGAGTACCTCCTGAAGTATTTGTAAATCAGTTTTTGAACTCACAATATGTCGTAACGGAATTAAAAAAGATTTTTCAAGATCAAATTGAAATCATGTTTATTGAAAAAAACATCGATGGTTCAAGCGAAAAATCATATACGGGAGTAAGCAATATTGACGACTTTCTGGACAAGAAGTACAATCGTTCTATGCTTGAAAATATAGTCGGTATTTCTGAGAGCAAGTGAAAGGTATTCAAAATGCAAGCAGCTAGAAAGAAAGTTAAATCTACGCCTTTTTCTGATTTTGTGCGAAATGCATCATCACAAGAAAAGAAAAAGTTTTTTGAGAAAATAATTAAAGATTCTGTTGCAGAACAAAGAGCGTTAGTTCAGCAAGCAGAAGCAGCTGGTAAAATATAATTCAATTTAACCCTTAAATTAAGTGTATCTACAGGTCTGTAGTTGTACTTAAAAGCATTACAATTCTGTTACTTAAACTCCAAATCTAGTGGTTTTTGCTCTGCATTATCGCTGTTATATATTGTAAACCCTAACGCTTCATACCCCTTCTCTCTCTTTTTATACATCCTTTCGAGCATGGGGAAACCTGACTCAACATAGTCATACACAATGACTTTCTCTTTCCCTGTATACAGTCTCTGAATTCGCCCTACATACTGTGTCAGAGCACCTTTCCAAGAAATGGGTAACACTAAAAACAGTGTATCTAGTTTTGGGAAATCAAAACCTTCTCCGACATACTTGCCCGTAGCGACCAAAACTTGAATTTGATCTAGATGATTGAGAATATGTTGTTTCTCTTTTTCTTTCATTACGCCATGTAACATTTTTACTTCAACAATTTGTTCGCTTAACATTTTAGTGAGTAATTCAGCGTGCTCACGCCGCTCTGTTAAAACAATTGATGTCCTGTTTGATTTAGCTGCAATAAGAATGTCTTCTACTATGGCTTTATTTCTTTCTTCATTAGTGGCGAGCCAACGATATATTTTAGATATGTGAGGGCGGTTTCCGTTATCTTGTAATTCTGCAGGAATAGACAAATTAAGCTTGTTCAGATTCACTTGCTTTATAAATTTTTTATCTTCAGAACTTGCTGTGTACCTAATGGCACCTGCTTGCATGAAGATGATTGGTTGATGCCCATCTTGTCTGTTTGGTGTCGCAGTGATCCCAAGCACATATTTGGCATGCACCTCAGAAAGTAATCTTTCATATTGAGGAGCGGAGACATGATGGCATTCATCAATGATAATCTGCCCGTATTCATAGATGATGGGATCAATACTATTATCCTTACGGTTAACCAAACTCTGATAGGTTGCAACATCAATTTGTTGAGTCGGTTTGTTTTTTCCCGCTCCAATCACTCCGATATCAGTGCCTGCTATAAATGCTTGAAGCCGTTCTTTCCATTGAGTCAATAACTGACGACTATGAACGAGAATAAGCGTGTTAACTTTTCTTTTATGAATGATACCAATGGCTGTAACCGTTTTACCAAAAGCGGTAGGTGCATGGAGAATGCCGACATCATGTTTCAATAGTGTAGCTACTGCTTTACTTTGCTCTTTTCTTAACTCTCCCTGAAATTCTAACTTAGTTAACCTACAGCCTGTTTTGCGTTTATCTTCGAGCTCGAGGACAACTTTATTATCTTCAAACAGCGAAATTACATCATCAATACAACCCCTTGGTAATGAAAGATATCCATCATCTTTTTCAGCTAAACAAATGAATCTAGGGATACCATTGGTTGAAAATCGTAAAGCCTGAGTTTTAAAAAATACAGGATTTGAGAAGCTAGCGGTTCGTTTCAGTAGAGTCAATAGAGCTTGAGGAAGTTGTTTTGTGTCGATGAAAATACGATTGGCTAAAATCACTGAAACATCTTTAGGGCAGCCTGCAATTAAAGTAGATTGTTTGGCAAAATTTAGCTCCCATGGTTTTTTATCTAGTTTTTCTGTTTGAAACGGTTGTTTTTCGTTAATTAATTGATCAACGTGCAATCTAGAAACTTTCTTTACATCTAATAAATGCTGCCATTGTTCTGTAACTTGGTTGAAACTCTCATCAATGAAAACTGAGTTTCCTTGTTGTCTTGGATGGTATTGCAATGGGAGAGCAATCAGATTACCAAACCCTCCGGTTGGAATCGTGTCCTGATTTGGAAATAACCGATCATAAGACTCAAATGAAAGACCTGAATGAAACTCCATGGCTTTATCAAGTAGTAAGAATCCTAACTCTCTAGCCTTAGAGGCAGGTATTGGTGTTTCAAAAAAAATCCAAATGTGCGCTCCGTTACCTGAACGAGAACGTTCGATATAACAATAGATCTTATAAAACTGACAAGAGTGGCGGAATGAACTGACAGCTTCTTTCCAATCTGATTTATCAAAGTCAGCAGCTAATAACCAGCAAGTATTATCGTTAAGGAGAGGGTACAGACCTACAGTTTGTTTGCCGATTAAATGACTGTGTATGGCATTGTCATCTAATGTCTTGAATGCTTGATGTTTGCACTCACTACACTTCACTTTAGGTTTAAAGCAGATCCCCTGCTTCCATTCATTGTGGCAAGCAACTGAATAGCCAGATCGTCCACTCTGGTTTTGCCAACGTAATGCATGAGCCTCCATTCTTCCTTTGAATAAATTCAAGAATAGAGCAACTTTTTCTCTAGAGCTAAGTAGCTTTCCGCTCGCAGGTTGATTTAAAAGTATCTTTTTACGGGCAAGTAACTTTTCACGTTGCAGCTCAAGATCTTTTAACTGTTGCTCGATCAATTCAAGCTCAGAGTATATTGGCAAGGCATTTCTCTAAAGAGTTATGACGTTAGTTAATTTTCATTGAGCAATGCATTTTAATCAAGAGTTTGTTTTATGGGACATTCTTCTTGTATATCACAGCTGTTAAGCATCACTTAATGAAATTGCTTTGAACATGGATGAAACATCCAAGGATGTAGACTTGTAATATGATAATTAAATCTAATAAATTCAGCTTATTAAAATATAAGAATGGACATAGTAAGTAATGGTTATGGTAGTTTTTTAAGGCAAGTGGCGGCAGTGATGTGGACGTTTTGTGGTCATTAAAAGAGAAAAAGGGCTTAGCGTTTCCGCTAAGCCCTTGTTTTAATTGGTGGAGGCGGCGGGACTTGAACCCGCGTCCAGAAAGCCTACATCCTTTTCAAGTCAACTTAAAACAATCACTTAGCTGATTTTATTAACTTTTATTGACGGTATTCAATGGTATTCAATGTATGTTAATGAGGAATGCCGCCACTTTGCCGCCACTTTTTTGCTTTACAAAATTGCTTTTGGATTCAGGTCTAGCAGACTTATATTTCATCCAATTAGATTGTGCAATGAAAACCATTCGTTTTAGTCTTAATTAGATAAGAGAAACTTTTCTCCTTTAAATACCTTAACAGGATTACCACGTTGAAGCTCCCAATGTTGCTGCCATCGAGTTTTATCTTGTTGTGACATGGCCTCGTGTTTTGCCAATTCTAATTTTTGAGATATTAATGCTTTTGCTAAACGTTTATTAGAGTGCTGGCTCCGTTCACTTTCAACTCGCACCGATATACCTGTTGCAGTGTGTGTTGCTCTTACAGCCGAATCCGTTGTATTTACGTGCTGCCCGCCTGCGCCGGAAGATCTACATGCTTGATAAGTGATTGCATTATCGAGATCTATATCATTTACTTCATAAACTTGACCGCTAAAGAACCAGTTTTTCCGTTTATGTTTGGGACGATATTTGCTTTGGCATACCCATAACATCGCACCTTGCCATGATTGAGCGAATTGTTTAGCAATTTCTTTTGGTACTGAATCAAACTGCATCAATACCGATTTGAAACAGCCACTTTCTTGTGCAGATATTACTTCCACTAAGTTAAATTGGACTTTTTTATCACTGCATTGCTTCTGAATTAACTTAATCGCTAATCCTACAGCTTTGCAACACTCAGTCGGTCCTTGCCCAGCCGAAAGTTGTAATAAAATCATGCTGAACAATCTCCATTGGTTTTAAAAGTTAATACAGGACGTAATTTAGCAACGACTTCAATTAGTCCAGCATCAACCATATCACTGATAACAGATTCACATTTTTTGTAAGCTTGAGGTGCCTCATCATATAGAAGCTCTTTGTTGCCACAAATAACACGGCTACCTAAAGCCGTACGGTACAAGTCTTCGCGCTTATATTTATTACTAAGCCGCCCCTGACATTCTCCACGTTTCCATTTACGACCCGCACCATGCGCAAGAGAAAACAAATTAGTAGATTGAGAGGCATTTGGGTTCCTAAGTGGCTTAACTAAATAACTATAATCTCCACGTGAACCGGGTATCACGACAAAGCCATTATCGCTTGGTGTTGCACCTTTGCGATGCAACCAGCCATCAGTATCATCAATGCATTTTGGTGAAACTAAGTTGTGGTTAACATCTAAGGAGCAATGTCCTTGAGTTCTTATGGCTTCCATAAATCGCTTGGCTATTAACTCTCGGTTAAGTTCAGCCCAACTCACAGCCTCATCGTGTTTAGCTAAATATTCCTGAAAATCACTACTTCCAATTATCAATCCATTATGATTATGCAAAGAGATATGCTCCATCAGAATGGATTGTCCGAATCCTCTTGAGCCTGAATGCACTAATAGTTGAAGCTGCCTAGGATTCAGCTTTAGTAAATCTATTGATTCTTGACAGAAAACTTCATCTATTGCTTGAAACTCAGCAAAATGATTTCCGCCACCAATAGTACCTAATGCGTGATCAAAGCCATCAGTTTTGATGTTTTTTTCATATTTACGGGTTTCAACCGTCGCTGACCAGCTATCTTCTAACGGTTGCTCAATGTGTCCAAACCGTTTAGACAACTTGTCTAAGTTCAATTTGCTTACTTTGGTTGATGTCTGCCATAGAGACATACCACAGCCAATATCATTACCTACTAAAGCTGGGTAAACTTTACGAGTGTTGAAAAATGCTGCACCGATTGGGTAGCCTCTTCCAGGATGCAAATCTGGCATACCAGCGACGCAGTGCATTCCATCAAGTTCAGAGGTTTTAATTAGTTGTTGTATCGCTAGCCCTTCTATCCACGTATCTTCAGACGCAATTAGGCTAACGTTATCAGTTAAATTTTGGACGGATTTGCCCATAGTACCAATTCCTATTCTTTAAGGATTTAATCGTAAAACGAATTGGCAGGTCTTAATTGAACAGTATAAATACTGGAAATAATCGAAATGCAGCTTTGCTGGAAAGCTAAAGAAATAGAATAGCTTCCTGCTACTTAGCGAATTAGACCCGCAAAGGATAATGTTAAATTTTTCATGATTGATACTCCTCCACAGTTAGTTGATGATTGAATTACGAGCGCATGCATGATAGTTAATTGGAAAATGGAAATCAATAGTGTTTTCAAATTAGGTTATTTTTTAATATTCTTTATCAACTTTGGAAGCATCACAGTTTTAAATACATCTAAGTGACTACTTCCGCCATTATATTCATAAACTTGCCAACGGGTTCTTGCTAATAGCATCCTCTAAATGAGTAGGTGCGAAGTGTGCATAGCGCATAGTGTCTTTGATATCTGAGTGACCTAAAATTTCTTTCAGCACCAAAATATTTCCACCATTCATCATGAAATGACTGGCAAAGGTATGACGAAGGACGTGTGTCATTTGTCCCTCAGGTAGGATTATTTTTGCTCGTTTTACCGCTTCTTGAAATGACTTTCTGCAAGGTCTAAATAGCTGGCCTCTTGCTCTTGGAAGCTCATTTGCTAGTTCATCAGAAATAGGAACGGTTCGATTCTTTTTACCTTTGGTTTTGGTAAAGGTAATTCGATTATTTGCAACTTGACTGCCTCTCAGTCCTTCAGCTTCAGACCAACGAGCACCAGTAGAAAGACAAACTTTTACAACGGTGGATAAGTGTTCGTATTTGGCATTGCTGCACTCCTCTAATAACAGAGGTATTTCTTCAGGATAAAGGAAGGCTAGTTCAGTATCTTGTGTCTTAAATGGTTCAAGTCCCTCAATAGGATTTGGATGACTCCACTCTCCAAGCTTCTTTAATTGCGAGAATACTGAGTGTAAATAAGCGTGTTCATGATTGACGGTATTAGCTTTAACTTTAGTCTTTGTACCTTGTAGATCTTCAATTTCACCATCAAGACGCATTTGTCGAAAACTAGCAAAATCATTCAGCGTCATTTTGCTTGCGATAGGGTTTTTTAAGCCATTACAAATTAGTTGAAGTCTTCTTAAGCGCATATCCAGGGCGGGATCGCGCTTTAGGTCTTGAAAAAAATAATTAAAGAAATTTTGAACTTTCCTCTATAACGATGATCAGATCGACAAATGAATACTGATTTGAGCCTGATTATGGACGTAATGAAAGAGATTGAGCAAATTGAAGACCATCGTGTAGAAGCCAATAAAGAGTATGATTTAGCGGATATTATTTTTCTTACTATTGCCGCAGTGCTTTGCGGTGCGACAGGGTGGAAAGCCATCAACATTTTTGGGGAAGCTCAATTAGATTGGTTAAGACAATACCGTCCATTTAGTAACGGTATCCCGACAAGACATTCAATTGGAAGAATAATTAGAGGTGTTAAAGCCGAAAGTATGATGTCTTGCTTTATTAACTTTTCCAACACATTACGGGAACGAGATGGTAAAGAGCATATCAGCTTTGATGGTAAAGTGGCTTGTGGTTCTAAGCACGGGGATAACGTAGCAGCGCTTCAACTAATGACGGCAATGGTTGTGGATAATGGACTGATAATACGTCAAAAAGAAACGTCGACTAAAACGAACGAAATCCCTGTAATGCAATCCATGCTAAAACACATGGACATTGAAAATGCAGTTATTACCGCTGACGCCATGCACTGCCAGAAAGAAACTACAGCCTTAATACGTGAGGGAAAAGGTGATTACGTTCTTCAAGTGAAAAAGAATCAAGGTAAATTACTTGCTGAAATTGAAGCTTATTTTCATAAGTGCTATAGAGATACACCAGAGCTTTTAAAAAAGAATCACTTTACAGAATTAGACGGTGAGCACGGACGAATTAATGAAAGACATTATCGCCTTTTGCCAATTACAAATTGGTTTGACGAAACAGCTAAATTTGTAGGCAGTCATGCCGTTGTTGAAGTCACTCGAATGCGAGAGCTGAAGAATAAATCAAGTCAAGAAACGTCTTACTACATAACTTCGTTAGCCAGTGATGTGAAAGATATCGCTAAATATATACGGAAGCATTGGGCAATTGAAAATAGTCAGCATTGGGTTCTCGATGTCACTTTTAAAGAGGATGCCTGTAAAATTTATGCTGATGATGGTGCAAAAAATTTGGCTACAATCAGAAGAAAGATTTTGAACTTAGTTAAAAGTCACTCTTCAAAAGACAGTGTTGCTGGCAAGATGCAGAGAGCCTGCTGGGATGCAAAATTTAGGGCTGAGATTTTGTTTGGTGAATATTTCATCAAAGCATAATCCCGCCCTGAGCGCATATCAGGATCAGCAAGTTGTTGGCCATGAAGTTCATGCCATCGATTGATGAGTTCTGATAGCCTTCTATTATCGACTTTATCACCCAACCAAGGCTTATCATCTACAGCTTTTAGTGTGTGCAGCTCAAAAGCTTGGGCTTCGCTTTTTGTAGCGAATCTTTTTCTGACACGCTTTTCGTTACGCCCATTTGGATAACATTCACAAAGCCAAGGTTTGGCACTGCTATCTTTTAAATTACGAACTGACATATGAATCATTTCCAACTTAAAACGAACGATTGAATAAGATTATCTTGGAAGATAAGGTCATTAATCTGAGCATACCCAAGAACCACTCAGCAGTCTTCTATAATTAGGTATATTTAATGTTTACTTTCTGCCAGTTCAAACATGTCAGTATAGTCACGAAATGAGTTTGGAGATAAAAGACAGTCAAAAGACAAATTTTATTTAACCCAAAATTATTTCGAATAATTCGAATACTTGACTTTTTTTCGAATATTTCGGATAATTGTGTTATTAGTCCATTTTTATTAGGAAAAGTATTATGGCAATTACAATACCGAGTGCGGAAGAAGTTGCTTTAGCAAAACTTGGTAGTCAGGAGCTTTCAGCATTTATTGATGTTGATGGTAGCCCACAAAAAATTAGTGTTCTTGATAAAGCAGGGCAAAAGCATGAAGTGAGTTTACCAGCGAGTGCATTAAAACTGATGGTTGATATATTAACTGAACTAGGTCAGGGTAATTCTGTGAATATCACACCAATTCATGCTGAACTTACGACTCAAGAAGGTGCTGACATGCTCAATATGTCACGTCCTACGTTTATTAAATTATTGGATAACTTGGCAATTCCTTTTCACCGTAAGGGTAATAGGAGAAAAGTCGCTTTCTCTGATGTGTTAGCTTACAAGCAGTCTCTTAAAGATAAAAGACTTGAAGCTTTAGACGAACTTTCAGCGCTAGATCAGGAATTAGGTATGGGTTACTAATGGCTACCTACACCGTAATCTTTGATGCATGCGTAATGTACCCAGCACCTTTACGCAGTCTATTGATGTATTTAGCAAACACTGACTTATTCAGGGCTCGCTGGACTGATCAAATTCACGATGAATGGATTAGAAATCTTCTAAATAATAACCCCTCAGTAACTGAAGCTGGATTAGATAAAGTACGGAAGCTAATGAACTCTCATATTCCTGATTGTTTGATTGAAGGCTACGAAACCCTAATAGACGGGATCACTCTGCCAGATGTAGATGATAGACATGTAGTAGCAGCTGCAATCAAAGGGCAAGCTGAGTCAATCATTACATTCAACCTCAAAGACTTTCCTTCTTCAGCACTTGATGTATACGATATTTATGCTGTTCATCCAGATGAATTCTTAAGTGATATGTTTGAACTTGATGCAAGTAAAGTTATTGACGCAGCTCGAAAGCATAGAGCTAGTCTAAGAAAACCAGCTTTAACAGCCAATGAATACCTTGATTGTTTGCAACGGCAGAAGCTACCAAACTTTGTTTCGAAGCTGAGAAGCTTTGCTATTACGATTTGATGTCAGCTGCAAATATTAGTTAGCTATTCAATGCAGGGTAGCACCGTAACTTGAACAGAACTCGAAACTATAAATACCCGTTTAGAAAAAGAAGCTCCATATTGCGATGAAGACAGAAAGTTTTTTGACGGAGCAAAATAGAATTGTTTCTTTGGAAGAAAATAAAAACAGAAATTAATCACCACTCAAAACCGAAACCACCTTGCCATGTACTTGGGTGGTTTCTCTGTTTACCACATACTTCTCATTACCATCGTAAAAATAGGTGTTGCCGTCAGGTTGCAGCTTTAATTCACCGACCTGATAAGCACCGTTAACGCTGAAAAGATATTGGCCTTTGGTGATAACTTGTTGTTGAGTGTTGATGAATAACAGATTACCTGACTGCTCAAGTGCGTAATCATTCTGAGTGATCCCGAAACGGGTGTAGAAGTTTGAGTCTACGGTTAACTCTTCACTCTTTACCAATTCACCATTGCTGATCACAAAGATAGGTAACTGGAATAATTCATCATTATGAACTTCTTTTGTAAAGTGCTGAGTTGTTTTAGTTAAAGAGTTCGATTCAGCTTTTTGGAATATATCTGGTACGCCGCTTCCTTCACCAAAGCATAGATACTCAAGTGGAACGCCTGTGGCTAAATTGATTCGCACCAGTGTTTCATAAGGGGTGGTATTTCTGGTCTGCCAAGTAGAAAAGGTGCCGGGATGAGTATCTAAGACTTCAGCTAATTCCAGTCGATTGCGGACACCAAAAAGTCTTATAAGTCGCTCTACGATAGTCTTTCCACCGTCAGCTTCAACTTGTCTAGTTAACTTTTGATGAAAATCTGAACTTTTTATCTTGACTAGATTGCTCACTGGATCAATAATCTCTGTCGTTCGTTGAATTGTCATCTTTCAATCGCCTACCACAGCAAGTTTGAAAGGCAGTTGTGATAAGGATACATATAAATGAGTGAAATTGCGATTCAAATAGCTGTACCTTACTTGACTATAGAGCAATACTCTAACTTTTCAGGCATTCCTGAAAACACGATACGCTCCATGATCCAGCAAGGACGGCTTCCTATCAGAAGCAAAATCAAATCCAAAGAAAAACCCTTAATAAATTTATTGGCGCTTATGCGAGAAGCCAATGATCAAGTTGTATAACTTTTATATTCTAACGACTCACTAACTTAGTCTTTAGAAGTTTAAAGTAAAGTTGAGGTAATGAATATGTTTGCAAGTGATAAGTATATACAGTGTCACGTAGACAGTGCATACAGGGAATTTGCCGCAGAGGAAAACATCAAGGAAGTTGCATTAGCGGCAGGTTTTCAAAATCCACAAATTTTACGGAATAAACTTTCGTTAAAACATACTCATCGGTTGACTGTGTATGAGCTAGTCAAAATTGTAAAAGCCAGCGGTAACCGTTGCATCATTGATGGGATTCTTTTAGAGGTAGATTGTCAGCCATCTCAGCCTTATCAAGATTGGCAGCAAGCAGAATCACAGTCATTTGAAGACTGCTTATCGCAGACTTACGTTGAGCTAGGTACGTTGTCAGCCATATTTTCTCAGGTCAAACAGGCACGAGGTTTAACGATTGATAAACGACACCAGATGATTAAACGCCTGAATGTCTTAATCAATGAGTTTAGGCAACTGATCCAACGTGTCGAAGATAAATGCCCGATTTCTCCATTAGTTGAAATGGGTAGTACACATTCAAGGCTAAAAGCCGCCTCCTAAAAGGAGAATGCACTATGTATCATTCTGCAGATTCTTATACAGAATTGAGGGAGCAGCAAAGAGCAAATGAATGCAAGAGAGCAGCGGGTGACATAGCAATTCAAGCTATGCGAGCCAAACTCGGCAAAAATAGCATTGCCAGCCACTTTGACAAGCTAAGCAAAGCACAGAAAAAACTGCTGCTTCATTATGCTGGAATTAATGCAGATCTACTCTGGGAACACCAATTTTCAGAGTTTGACCGCAAGCAACGAAACGAGATCCGCCACGCCATTATTGAAGTAACCAACTTAGCGCATATCTTTGACAAAGTGAGCTTGTGTAAAGACCAATGCCACTTCCAACAATCCATTTCATCAAAACCTAAATTTCGTATATCAAGCGGCTAAATAACCCGAATTTACCGCTAACTCAACACCTTAATTCACTTTATAGGAGAATGCTTATGCCTTCCTACGCCTTTGATCTATCTAAAAATCAGCATGTGGCGGTTCGTCGTTTAATGGCTGAGGTATACACCAAGTTTACACTTGCCATTCGTCAGCAACATTTTACCTGTGCTCATAAATACTCAGGTATGGCTTCAGCATTAGTTCGGGTTTGTTTAGTGGTGCTGAACGATTACGAACTGTATCTCATGTGTGAACTGCTTGCTGACGTTCTACAAGCTCAAATGGAATATCACCAATACCTCAAAGCTGCTTAATGTTGTGATGGCATTGGATAACCTGCAATGGACATTAATGAATTTGAGGAGCAAACAAGAATATCGTTGTCTGCGGTATTCACAGGCTCTGCTAATGCAGATTTACAATGTGTGCTGACTTATCTTGCGTCTATTCCTGATGAGCTAGCCTTTCCATTATTACTCGGTTTCATCGGTCAATATCCCAAACTCTCTGAACTCCAAATTCAAAATGTTAAACGTGATATCGAAGTAAAAGCGCACAATATCGAAACCAATCTCAAGTGGATGAAAAAGTTATTACAACGCATCCCAGATGATCCCGCCCGTACACTGAAAAATGAATATCTACGCAGATATAAAAAATACCCTAATGGACGCAGCTCCAATATCTGGCTCAGGAAAAGCGTCGAGTTTATCGATAAGGTGATGCGCAAATTTCCAGTGCCACTGTATTACCTGAGTACAGAAGCTAGACGCACAGAAATCGCACATAAATGGTCGAGCAGCTGCTCACTTGAACTTGAAAGAGTTACAGAGCAGAGAAGCAAATCTGTTGATGCCATTGAACTAATAACTGCTGTAAAGCAACCCGCAGATCTTTGGGGTTTCTGTCCTTGCTTACCGAACCTAAAGAAGATGAAACAAAAGCAAGAGCAGGGCAAAGATATCTCAGACGAGCTCGATATTATTGCCAGAGCACTGGCTCGACTGATTGATGAAAAGTGGTGGTTAAGCCAACTCGAAAAGGCATACAAACAATTCAAAGAGCACGCCGCTATTATCGTCGGGAAAGTCCGAAGTGGCGTCTCGCCTTATGTCTCTTATAAAACACTGATTGACTATCAAGCTCGTAAAACAGCGAACAGCAACTGGATAAAAATGATGATGGTGGTTAATGAGGAGCATGAATTAGAGCTGCCATTAATCGAGGCTGTTAAAGCATCTATTTCCAATCCTGAAAATCGACGAACTGAGTTGATGGTCAGAATGCGAGGCTTTGAACAACTAGCCGAAGAGCATGGTTATATCGGTGAGTTTTATACTTGGACGGCACCCTCAAAGTACCACAGCTGGACTAAAAATGATTCAGGCAGAAGCTATGCTAATGCCGCTTATCAAGGTGCAACACCACGAGACACACAGCAATACCTTTGTAAACAATGGGCGAAAGTCAGAGCTAAGTTTGAACGGGAAAAAATTGAGCCCTTTGGCTTTCGGGTAGTTGAACCACACCATGATGGAACACCACACTGGCACTTATTGCTGTTCTTTAAGCCAGAACAAGTTGAACTGGCTCGGCAGATTATTTGTGAATATGCGGTTCAGCACGATAAAGAAGAACTCAACATAAAAGACAACAACTTTACGCCAGATGATTGCAGCCCACGCTTTGATTACAAAACCATAGATCCAGCTCAAGGCAGTGCCACAGGCTACCTTGCCAAATACATCGCCAAGAACATTGATGGTGCTTATGTCGATGTGGATTATGAGGCCGAAAGCTCAGGTAAACACGCTGCTGAAGGTGTCGCAGCTTGGGCAAGCACATGGCGAATTCGGCAGTTTCAACAAATCGGTGGAGCGCCCGTTACGGTATGGCGAGAGTTAAGGCGCTTAAGAAAGGCCATCGTCAAAGATGATGTTCTAGAGCGTGCCAGAAAAGCCGCCGATGCTGCTAATTGGCAAGGTTACATTGAGGCTAATGGTGGTCTTGGTTGTAAGCGAGGAAATCGCCCTGTAAAACTCGCCAAAATCGTCAATGAAGCTGCCAATCGTTATGGTGAGGATATCATCAAAATCATTGGTGTAATGGCGAACACCAAAGTCGAAACTCGACTTGAAGGTTGGAAGCTTCAAAAAGCCGAACCAGAAAATACTGAAGCCAAAGTAGATGCTCAATGCGATGAAGCCGTTTGCTCTTTAAGCAGCGACAACTGCGCCTCTTGGAGATCTGACAATAACTGTACGGAGGGAATTGCTTTTGCTAATTTCGAAGAGCAACAACGTCACAATTCCCTAGCTGTTTTTCATGATTCTGGGTAAATGGAAAAGGTTCGTCAGTTTATTAATAGTTGTTTGTTGAATGTAGCTTCTTTGTTCGCATTTAATGCTAACGAAGTACGCTGCTTAAAGGAGTTCATGTTCAGTGATATCCCCGTGAACCAACTCATTTGTGGACAAAAGCAAGTTAGTGTAATTACTCAATAAACTTCATTCTACACAAAAAAGTAAGTTGGTGTATTTAGTCTATGTTAAGCACCTTTTGTCCTTCAAGCCCTATAACTCACTGAGGCGTGGTTAAAAGCTAAACTAATCATTGTGTTGGAGAACAGAAAACATGTTTGCGTGTCGATATCCATCCCACAAAATCTCTCTGACTTTAAGGGGTTCTCTTAAGCATGTCAGAAAGAGTATTTTCGTCATTGTCACGACTTATGAATACAGATGTAGATTCACCATCATCAGACGTTTCATAAAAAACAATATTCTCTGAATACCAACCTTGATCTTTCATTGCAAATATAAAGTTTGTTGAAATATCTACATTGGAATTTTGCTGTGATGGTAGTAACTCAACAGCGCACCACCTTTCTTTACATTTTACCTCGGTAATACCTAAAGATTGTAGGTTTTCATTATCATTAATTAGAGACCAAAGATTCTCTTCTTGCTTAGGAGCCCATTCGTAATCTACTTCTTGATGAACAAAATTACTTTCTAAACTGTCATACACAGATACACCAGATTGCATTGCACTAATGATGATCTCATCAGCAGTTTTTTGAGGCTTATAGTTTTTTTCCTCGTTAATAACTGGTTGTTTTATAACGACTTGATCTGGATTGTCTGAGTTTGTGTTATGAGTTATTACTTTCACAAGCTTACGATTAGCCAACTCTAATTTTTTTGATAGCATTAAATTCTGTTGCTTCAGATCTAAAACTAATTGTTCAAGCTGATAGATACTTTTCATGCTGAGTTGTAATTCATCGGAAAGTTTTTTGGCATTCTCAGATGAGTCTATTTGAAGTAAAACCTCACCTGATTCCTTTTGAACAACGAGTAAATAAATTAAAGCAATAAATGCAAACAAAATTAAAGTGGCTAATGTTTTTTTCATCGTTTGATATCCTATTGACCGCCAGGTCCTGGTTGAGCAACAAGTGCTCTACATGATCCAGAACTTAAGTCGCAAATAACACAGAAATTATTAACGCAATGCACGCATTGTGTTGAAGTGCAAACTGAACTTGATGTAGTTCCTGCCAAAGCTCCAAAAGATATAGCCAACAGAGAAAATCCTAGTTTTTTCAATGACATTGATATATTCCTCTATACTTTAGTTTTTAATAAGATGATATTTTCAATATAGCCAAATATCGATACAGCAGGATTTTAAAAATCAAATCATTGACAAAAAAATATTGCCACAAATCAGTTGTTATGTAAATGTTGATTTAAATTTGTTATTAGGATGCTCTTTCGGATGAAAATTATTAAGAACACTATATTAATTGCTTTGCTTGGACTGTTAGGTTTTTTTTCAACATGGAGTATTAACTATTTCAATTCCCCAGAAAGTGTATTTATTGGCGATTATTCAAATCATTTCGAAGGAACGGAAAAGAAAGTGTTATTTTACGGAACAAACTGGTGTAAGTACTGCCAAAATGCCCGAGAATTCTTTAAAAGAAATAAGATAGACTATTATGAATATAACCCTGAAGTGGATGACGTTGTAATGGAAAAGTATAAATCTCTTGGGGTTAAAGGTTACCCAGCCGTTATTATAGGCAATAAATTAATACTTGGATTCAATGAAGATGAAATCAGAAGAGCTTTAAGTGAAATTTAAATTTATCACTTACTGCGCAATTTGAACAACTTAAGAGATTCACTATTGGCAATAAATACGGCTTGTACCATACCGTTATAACAAGTTGTGAGCACAGAATGAATTGTGTTTGATATGTTAAATGGCGTTAAATGGTAATTTACACAATCAAGATGGGATATATGTGTAAGCCCTTGATAAATAACAAGTAAAACTCTAAGGGCTGTTAATCTTTTCTCGGTTTTTATTCACCTGAGTGGTTTTGTACTTTTTATTCGCTATTTACTTGTATAATAAGATGTCTTGCAAAGAATTAGGAGTGTTAAAAGCGACAAATACATCAACCGTATGAGTTTCATACAAAGATCAACGCTCCCTAAGCAATATGCCTGTAAAAATAATATAGCAGATACCCCACACTTTAAGGTGACGGTGGATCTTTTATTAGATCTAAATTTACCATAATGCGTTTTGCGCACTTCCACACAAAAGTCATCTTAATGTAAAATTACAACTAACCTCTCAAATGAACACATTATCTTGATATAAAACGACAGATTTAAATTAGTTAGTGGGTGGTTATTTTCACCACAACGTCACTTGAGCCAATTCTCTGGCACGAGCCACAATAAATGTCAACCTAAACGTTTACTTTTCGTACGAAAAGGTGGTCGGCTGAAAATGATTTTTAACTACTAAACATTAGAAATAGTATTGCAGTGAATGTTCGTTGCCAGCACAGAATGGGGCAAAAACGAGCCAGCGGTGCAAATAATCAACTAGCTGGTGCCTTATGAAAAAATTGCTCAATTAACGATGCTGGGCTAGAAAACCATTAAATTTTGTTAATGCTTAAATCTTTGCAGTTACCTTTCATTAGTTTTCGTTTGTTTCCTATCGTTTGCATTTTTTTGTGTTTGTTTGCGATTGTTTTCGCAATTTTAAATTAACTCACCAGCCGAGCGTTTGCTTTTTATTTATGTAGCGGGTAGCGTGCAATTCAGGCCGAAACTTACTGAGACTATGGTAATGACTTTATTGATAAACTTGCGTTACTCAGATCTTAGTTTTGATGAGATGATGCAAAATTGGGAAAGCTGTTTTTTGGGGTATCAAACAGAATACGAGCAGCTCATTTATCGATTTCCAAATGTCACCTTTGAGCTTAAAAAGTTCTCGCTATTTGTCACAGATAAAATCTTAATCGACAAATGCACAGTCTTCGACTTCTGCCTTTGTAGAGCTATGAACCAATATCTAATCCATAAAGGTACAAATGAGTTTCTTGCTTTGGAAGCTTTTAGACAAACATTACTGAGCACAGCCATAGAAGAGCTGAAATGTATCTCTATTATTGATGCTTCAGGTAATAAATGGTTCGCAGAAGAAAAAATCCCTTTTAAAAATTGGCTAGATGCTAAGCCTCAAAGATATTTTGAACTCAAACATTCAAAGCTATTATTGGATAATAACTTTGAAGCGAAAGTTGCTTAACTTCGTAGGTTTCTACTTGCTATTGACTTTGTTGACATCAACCTCTCCCTAAAAGCTACTCTTCGCATCCTCAATAAAAACCAGTCCATTTCTGGTTTGTTCATTAATAACAATTGTGGGAATGTTTGGTGGCTTTTGTCGGTGGCTAAGCCTAAAAACTCTTTTGAACCGTGGTAACTTTTACCAAAGCTTAGTCCGTTGTGGATTTTAAATTCAGTGCGGATGCCGTTGATTTCGTGTTCGTCTTTACTGACTGTTTTGATGTCGTTCCAACGGAATACGGTTTCAAAGCAGCCTTTTCGAGTCATAAAGCGTTTGCCTAATCGGAATAGGGCGCAGCGGTCTAGCAGGTTTTCACCAAAGTAAATGCTGTTCCATTCTTGATTGGTGGCGTGAGTGACACGATGGCCTTTATGCTCGAACACATACGACATATAAGTGCAGCCATAGTTGTAAGCTAAGTCCTGATAGATTTGCTCAAAGGTATCGTTGAAGTGAGTCGTTGCGATGATGTTTCCCATATTATTTGCCTCCATATTCAATGAGCTTGGCAAAGCCTGTAGCGTTTTTCACCACTTTCTTGGTTTGGTTATCCAACAAAATCATGGTTTCGAAGGCATGAGCAACAGGGGCGTTATCATCGTTCTTGGTGATCAACGCTTCAAAGGTGCATACGGCTCTGGTGGTTTCGGACACTCGATAATTGAAGTGCAATACATCATGCAAAAACGCTTCGCCTTGATAATCTACATTAAGCTGTTTGATGTAAGCTGTAGCACCATTAACATCAAGCTCATCAATGCCAAAGTGCTTAAAATATTCAAGCCGAGCATGGTGCAGCAGCGATACCAATCCGTTGTAGCCTAAGTGATTACCATAATTGAGATCAGCGACTCTGACCGTTAAATCAACAGTGAAAAAATGTGGTTGTTGCATGAATATTGCTCCTATCTTAAATAGTGACTATATCGGCACGACGATGCCAAATGACTTGAGCAATCCTTTGTATTTTACAATCCGAAATAAATGCGTTTTCAGCTTGGGTTTCATAGTTCAAACTGTATAAATTTAATCGTCCTTCTTTACCTTGCTGTACTCGGCGGATCACTACTTGACCCGTTTCAAGTGTCACAATGCAGTCTCTACCAATGAGCTGTTGCGCCTTGTTCGATAACAACTGGCAGCCACCTACATAGTCACCAATTTGATAAAATGGCTCCATGGAGTCATCGCTGACAATCGAGACAATAGGTAACGGGTTGTTCTGCTCGAAATAAAAAACTTCTTTTAAAATACGGGCATCTAATTCAAAGCACTCCGTCTCGGGTTGATGATAGCGTGGTGCTAATCCCTCACCAGAAAGCAGCCAATTGGTTGTGCAGTTAATATTGAGCTTTTCGAATGCATCAACTAATTTTTTGGCACCTTTAACTGAAAGAGGGTGCTTGCCTGTTTCCCACGCTGTCAGTGTTGCAGCAGATACACCTGAAGCTTGTTCAAAATTCTTGCGGCTTAGCCCTAACATCATTCGCAAACCTTTAACTCTTGAAGGTGGCGTTTGATATGCGTCATTGGGCAGTTCGGGTATGGTTTCTTTAATCATTAATAACCCCTTAGTATCGTGCAATGCGTAAAATGAAAGAGCTGGAGAATTAAAGGCAATGCAAAAAGTTTCAATTTTACGCAAAACCTTAAAAATGCAAAAAATGCCAATAATGCCAATAATGCAATTATTATTAAAAATACATATTTTGTGTAATAAAAATATCTAATATCGATATAAAAATTAAATCTAATAGAGCTATTTCAATAAATTCTATGGCTGTTAGTATCTTGATCTATTAAAAATCTTAAGCTGATTTTTGTAGGTCATATATGACAAAACCAGATATCACTTTGCTTACACCGGTTATGACTTTTGATGAAACAATGGCGCATTGGTCGAACTGTAATCCTGTTTATGAAAAATGCCTTGAATCCATGGTTCAAAAATTCCCAATAGCAGTTCAAGAGATCAAACAGCTTTTCATACTGCTGACAGATGCTATCTATATAAACGATGGTCTGCTGTTCGATTATTGTCTTTGTAAAGCCATGCACCAGTATCAGATATTGTCCAGTAAGGGAGAGATTGTTGCTTACGATGGGTTTATCAAAACCTTAAACGATACAGCAAAAGAAGCATTGAACAGCTACATTATCAGAGATCCGAAAGGTGGTAGCTGGTCGATTAAACAAGGTATGAATTTTAGGGATTGGTTAGAGGAAGAGCCAAGTAGATTCAAAAAGCTTGAATCTTGGGAGTTGGAGGTGTTTGAGAATAGGTAAGGCTTGTGTATTACGATAAATATCTATTTTAAATAGGGGTATAATGCAGTTCTAAGGATAATATTTTTATTATAAAGTATGGAGTTTTAGGAGAAATAATGAACTTTTTAGATGCTTTTTGGCCTAGTTTTTGGTCGGCAATAGCGGCAGGTTTTTCATTAACACTACTTTTTTTTCTGATTAGAGAGAAAGTATATGGAAAAACGGACATCTCAGGTAAATGGCATTTTAACATGACGACTGAAAAAACTGCATATAACCCATATAAAAATATGGAATTGAGGTACATTGCAATTTTGTGGCTTGAAGGAAATGAAATTCACGGTACTGTAGAGAAAGTTCATGAGTTTTCTAGCACAACTAATGAAGCTGGGAGGTCATATGTTGGCGAAAACCGCTCAAGAGGTGTTGTAACAGGTGTTTATGAAAAAAAATACTTTGGTAAAGATAAAATCCATATTCATATTTCAGAACAAGGAAAAGGAAGAGAATCAACTAACTTTTTCACTCTGAGATTTTCGAAATGTATAAATTTCAGAGTTGAAGAAATAAAGCTAAGCGGTACATTTAGTTCATTTGTTGCTGATCAAGAAGGAAGTTCATCTTGGCAAAGAAAGTGTTTTTAAGACTTTTTTATCTGCTATTCTCTTTTCCGATGATTTTAGTCGCAGCTCTTTTCTATGTGTTGAATATTTTTAATGTAAAAGATTATTTCAACCAATGCAAAGAACTGCTAAAACCAGTTTACCCTCCAGTAAAAGGTGAACTACTTGTCTGCTTACAACTTGCTGAGGATCGAAGGAATAAATACCATTTAGGTGTTGATTACATAGGGCTTGTAAGGGCTATATTTGCAAATTTTCGTGGTTCAATACAAGGTGCAAGTACGATAGAGCAACAATTCGTTAGAACAGTTATAAAAAGATATGAGAGAACGTTTTCTCGTAAAATACTTGAGCAAATGATTGCGCACTTATTATGTTTGAGGTGTAGCAAAAATCAGATATCTAAAGCATATTTAAATATTGCTTATTTTGGTACTGGAATTCATGGGTATCATTCTTTAATTAAATCAACTTCAAACACTGAATTGGATTTGATATTGTTCTCTGAAATTATTGCCAGACTGAAATATCCTGAGCCTAAATCATTATCTTACAAAGCCCAGTGGTATCCAAAAATGCTAAATAGAAGAAACTTTATAATACGAGTATTTGAATCAAACTACGCCAGAAAAGATAATAGCCTCAAAAATCTTGAGTATGGCTTATAGCTTTCTTGAAAAGTATATGTAGGTATTTTCAAACCTACCCAACAACCAATCATCGCCATAAACTGCCTTTCAAACACACTCTCTAATCCGAAGGAGAGTTAAGAATGAAAGGCTTTTTCGTTCCTAACACTATACAAATTACTACACCTGCGATTCAGCCATATCGAGCTGTAATGGCACAGCTATGGCTGCTTTTTTTCCTTTTTTTAGTTCCTGAAATCGCTTTCGCTAACCCAATCACTGAGGGGGTTAATTGGGTGATGGATTTGCTGACTAATGGCATAGCCCGTAGTGCTGCGGTGATTGGTATTGCCATTCTTGGTTATCTGGCTTGGTTTGGTCGCATAACAGGCGAGACTTGCGGCAAATATATTGCTGGCATTGTGTTGGTATTCGGCGGTACCACCATTGTCGATATGATTATTTCTGCGGTGAAATAGAGGACAGATTATGAACGAACATGATCCTCTATTTGTTGCCGTAACTCGTCCTGCAATGAAATGGGGCGTTACTTTAGATGGCATTATCATCACTGGCGCTTTAGTTGCGGTATTGATGATTATCACCAAAAACCCACTCATTTTGCTGCTGTACCTGCCTGTTCATGGGGTGCTGTATGTGCTGTGTTTACGTGATCCAAGACTATTTCGCTTAACGTTGCTTTGGTTAAAAACTAAAGCTAAGTCGATTGCATGGCGATTGTTTAGTGCCGCTTCAGCTTGCCCTTATCGTAATACTCGTAGTCGCAGTTCAATGTTGAGGAACATCTTATGATTTCTCAAGTTCCTCAACATATTTGGAAAAGTGAAAACGAAGCTGCTGAGTTTGTTCCGTATCAAACGCATGTTGATGAACATACCGTAAAAACTCATAGCGGTGATTATTTGCAAGTGATTAAACTGCAAGGAGTGGCTCATGAATCGGTGGCACCTGAGCAGGTGTTACTTTGGAAAGAACAGCTCAACTTATTACTGCGGAATATTTCCAGTCCTGATGTATGTATCTGGACTCACTTAATACGCAGGGAACATAAGGTATTCCCAAAAGGTGAATTTGATTGTGAGTTTGATAGAAAACTCAATGACAAATATGCAGTTAAGGTTTGTCAAAGCCAACTGATGATCAATGAATTGTATCTGACCGTTGTTTATCGCAACCAAAATCACGCTTTATCATCCTGGTTCAGTAAGGCGAGTAAAGTAACTCAAGAGCAAGCTATTACTGGAATTAAACACGCAATAAATACATTGAATGAGATTGTTAGCACTGTAGTTGCATCGATGGAAAGTTACCAATCACAACGATTAGGCACTTATTTATCTAATGATATTGTTTATTCAGAGTTATTGACCTTTCTGGATTATTTGGTCAATGGAGAATGGCAACAAAGAGCCTTACCCCAAGTTAATATTGCTGACTCATTAGTGAGAGTTCGCCCGCTATTTG
Organism: Parashewanella spongiae; assembly: GCF_004358345.1. Taxonomy (NCBI): domain Bacteria; kingdom Pseudomonadati; phylum Pseudomonadota; class Gammaproteobacteria; order Alteromonadales; family Shewanellaceae; genus Parashewanella; species Parashewanella spongiae. The sequence continues at coordinate 1,233,740 of NZ_CP037952.1, forward strand.
GTGTTGACACTTTTGCCTTGAAAGGCATTACGCAAACCCGTTTTGGATCTTGTTTAGGGATATCGGAATATCCTGAGCAGACGGAAGCGGGTTTGCTTAATGCTTTGCTATCAGCACCGTTTGAACTGATATTGACTCAAAGCTTTCAGTTTATATCCAAGCCTGTTGCAATTGAGTTATTGCAACGACAACAAAAGCGATTATATACCACAGGTGACTTCGCTCATTCTCAAATTGAAGCGATTGACATTGGGTTGGATGATATTACTTCAAACCGCATTGTTTATGGTGAGCATCATTTAGTGCTTACGGTGCTAACGGACTCACAAACTAAGATCGAAAAGCACCTGTCTCAACTTAAATCTGAGCTGGCTGATATGGCGATTATTCCCGTTCGGGAAAGCACTGCACTTGCTGCAGCGTTTTGGTCGCAATTACCTGCAAACAGTAAATATCGGCCTCGTCCTGCACCTATATCTTCTAAAAACTTCACAGGTTTTTGTAGTTTTCATAATTATCCATCAGGTCAAATTACAGGAAACCAGTGGGGAGAAGCGGTTACTTTATTGAAAAATGCTTCTGGCTCACCTTATTACTTCAATTTCCATGAAACAAATTTGCTTGAAATAAAGGGGGGTAAAAGTAAATCAAGTCGCAATCACTCTACGGAAACCACGCTTAAGGATGAGCACCACGCTTTAGGCAATACCTTGATAATTGGTGCGTCTGGCAGTGGTAAAACAGTGTTGCAGGGCTTCTTAATGTCGCAAAGTAATAAATTTAAACCAACACAAATTCTATTTGATAAAGACCGTGGATTAGAAGTGTATGTCAGAGCCTGTGCAGGTTTGTATCTGTCATTACAGATGGGAAAGCCAACAGGCTTTAATCCGTTTCAGTTAGAGAGTGCATCGAGCAATCAACTGTTTCTAACTCGGTTAATCAGTAAATTATGCGGCGATAATCTCAATCATAATCAGCAGCGAGAAGTCGCAGATGCGATTAAGGGCGTCATGAGCCTTGATAAACCCATGCGCCGTTTGAGTCGGTGCTTGGAGTTTCTTGATCCTGTTGAAACTGATGGTTGCTATGCAAAATTACAAAAATGGTGTCAAGGTGGTGAGTTAGCATGGGTGCTGGATAACGAGATAGATGAGCTGGATGTAGAGAGTCACAAACGGCTAGGTTTTGATGTGACTGAATTTTTAGATGTGCCAGAGATCAGAACCCCGATTGTGATGTATTTGTTCCATCGTATTGAAAGCTTGATTGATGGTCGCAGGTTGCAAATCATCATGGATGAATTTTGGAAGTTATTAGCGGATGAATATTTTGAAGATTTAGCTAATAACAAACAAAAAACCATTCGCAAACAAAACGGCATTATGATCTACGGAACACAATCTGCTCGTGATGTTTTGAACTCTCCTATAGCGCATTCTTTGGTAGAGCAATGTGCAACGCTCATTCTTATGCCCAACCCTAAAGCTAGACGGGAAGATTACGTCGATGGCTTGCACTTAACTGAGCGTGAGTTCGAACTGATTAAAACTGAGTTACAACCTAATTCACGGCAATTTATTGTGAAACAAGGTCATTCAAGCTCTGTTCGTGGATTGGATTTAAATGGGTTTGATGAAGAGTTAGCAGTCATATCGGGGACAACAGACAAAGTGCAACTGATGACACGTCTCATTGAGCAAGTGGGTAATGAGCCGAATACTTGGCTACCACTTTATTACGATGGCTTGTTGGAGCAGCGAGGTGAAGGATGAAGCTTCAATCGTTTATTAAAACAAAGCCACTGGTTACCTGTTTTCACGGGTACGACAGAATCATACTGCTTCTTTTTTTCTTATCAATATCAGCTCAAGCTTTTCCTGTGATTGATGCTGCGAATCTGCATCAAAATATCATTCAAGTTCAAAAACTGCTGCAAGAAATTAATACCCTCAAACAACAGTTACAAACGGCGAAGTCTCAGCTTAGTAGCATGAATGGTGTACGTGGAATGGGTAATGCCATTGATTCTGTTTATGACGTGACCGTTAAAGTTGACCCAAATCTCACGTTAAATAAGCAAGGTATACATAACAGTGAATGGCTTAAATTAGGCGGTGATACAGCAGGTTTATTTGATGACATTAATCGTTATCGAGGCCAATGGTTTGGGCAAACACAAGTTTCGCTACAGCAAACACAAGAACGCTATCAGCAGTTAATGCGTCTGATAAGTAAAATCGATAATGCCCCTCAGCAAAAAGATATTCAAGACTTACAAGCTCGTATTAATGCTGAAGGCGTAATGCTTGAAAACGAACAGGCAAAGTTGCAATTGCTCAATGCTCAAGCGCAAGCCAATGAGGCATTGACTCAACAAAAAATTACCCAGATGGCGATTGAGTCGGCTGGGGAACTTAAACCGATAGATTGGTAAAACTTATTGGAATCAAGTGTCCAAGGACGGCAGATAACAAAGAGGTATCTGCATGAAATTATCACCCCTTGTTTTAGTTGCTGTCACGTCGATGATGATGACGGCTTGCTCACAACCTGAAACCAAATCTCAAAAATCTTCACATACGGTCACATGGTTTCTCAAGCATAACGAAATACTGGATCAGACTTTAAAGCTCTGCAGTGATGATCCTGCCAAATACAACTAAGAGCCTGATTGTATTAATGCGCTACACGCTGCGAATCAACGTTCAGCTGGCGAACTGCACCCGATTGATTGGGGCAAAGGGGAAAATCCCCGTGCTCAGTGATAGTTAAATATTTCAGCGAGAATTAATTGTCATTAAGGCAAGGCGCTTTCTCGCAGTAATAGAGATCTATTACAAGTGGAAGTAACGCTGGATGAATGACAATTAAACTCGCACTTCGTGGATGTTTCAGCACTGACTTTTCTGTGTTGTAAAAGCTTGAATTAGCCCACTAGTTCTTCACTTTTACGCCTTGAAAAACACAGCGCTGAAACATCCTGAAACTTGAACTTTCACAGAGCACGGGGATTAACTGTGGCTGCCAAAAGTAATTTGTATCAGGGGATCTTTGATTTAGTTGATAAGTCATTGCACAACTATGTACAGCAAGGTTCTGAACGTCTTATTCATTTTTTGGTGCCTCTATTTTCTAGCATGATGATCATTTGGTTGGCTATTTGGGGCTATGCATTGATGACAGGTAGAAGTGAAGCCCCTTTGCAAGAAGGGTTTTATCGTATTTTGCGGATAGGATTTATTTTGTCATTAGGTCTAACAGTCGGGCGTTACAACCAAACTGTAGTCACGTTTTTAAGTGATACCCCACAAACTATTGCTTCAATTGTTTCAGGTGGCCACTCGATGGATGCCGCACATTTGTTGGATCGATTATTCAGTCAAGTGTTTGAGCTTGCCGATAATGCTTGGAAACAAGGTGGAGTGATGAACGGTAACTTCGGTATGTATTTTATTGCCGTTGCTGTGTTGTTGATAGGCAGTTGTTTAACTTTACTGGTGGCTTTTTTCATTCTGTTAAGCAAGGTGATGGTCAGTATATTGCTGGCAATCGGTCCTGCTTTTTTTGTCTTACTGCTGTTTCAGGCAACACAACGTTTTTTTGAAAGCTGGTTAGGCATGGTGCTGAATTTCGGTTTTGTGCTGTTACTCGGCGTGACATCTGGGAAATTGATGGTGTCAGTGGCGAACAGTTATCTGCATAAAATAGCCGCAAATCATTCAACGATGACCACTCTCAGCGACAGCTCCATGCTGTGTATTGTGTTGGGGCTGTGCATTTTAGTGATGAAACAAATTCCCGCTATGGCATCAGCACTCGGTGGTGGCGTTGCGATTGCGGCAAATGGAGCCATCGCCAATAGCATACATTCATTAAGGCCGACCACTCTGAGGCATAAATATCGAACATTAAGACGAGATATGAATTATACCGGTCAAGCTTTGGCTGCACCCGTTAAGCCACTTGGTATTGGTTATCACGCTTATCAAAAACGGTTCGGCGGTAACAGTATTTCTGGGAGAGCAAACCATGAATAAAACGTTCGTGATTGTACTTAGTTTATTGCTGACACACTGTGCTAGTGCGCCTAAACCACCACATTGTAATGATGACGGCAAAGGACTGAAACCTGTTAATCATGCACCTGTAAAACTCAAATCTGTTGGTCAACATAATGAACGATAAGGAGCTGCTTAAGCAGTATTTTACTGAGGCTAGAGGTTGGGACTCTGAGTTAAGTGTTCGGATAAAAAAATCTGAACAACGAGCTTGGCGATGCTGTGTTTTATTCACCTTTATTGCGGTGTTGCAAGGCGTTGGATTGTTGTGTTTGTTACCACTAAAAACCATTGAACCCTTTGTTATTCGAGTTGATAACAATACTGGATTAGTCGATGTAGTTTCAACTCTGGCGAGTCATGGGAAAGTGAAGCTGCGAGCTCAAGAAGTGTTAGATAAATATTGGCTGGCTCAGTACGTTCGTCATCGTGAAAGCTACCAGTGGGAAACTCGACGTTACGACCGTAAGTTGATCGGACTAATGTCAGACGATACTGTTCAACAGGATTATGCCGCACAAACTGATCCTAAAGTTAACCCACAGGCGCCAATTGCAATTTACGGTCAACAAGCACAGGTTGATACTCGCATTAATGCCATCAGCTTTATTTCAACCGATAAGGTGAGCAGTGAGCAACGTGTTACTGCACTCATTCGTTACTCAAAACAACTCAATCGAATTGGTGAGACTCATCCACTGATTCATTGGGTAGCAACCGTTACTTTTGTATATCGTAACGCTCCTATGTCATTACAAGACCGACAGCTCAATCCGCTTGGTTTTCAAGTGCTGAGTTATCGTAATGATCAAGCAACGGGAGGTGATTAGATGGCACGTTTCCTTATGTTGCTCTTAATTATAAGTACATCAGCTGTGGCACTCGAAACCCCACATTCAGGCCACTTTGATAGGCGAGTTAAGCACATCAACTTCAACCCTCAGCAAGTGGTGAAGTTAGTCGGACATTATGGTTTTTCTACTGATATTGAATTTTCGAATCAGGAATCTATTAGCCAAATCGCAATGGGTGATGCAGAAGCATGGGCAGTAACACCAGTGGCTAATCATATTTTTATTAAACCCAGAGCACAAAATGCGATTACCAATATGACGGTACTGACGCAATCAACAACTGGACACCATGTTTATAATTTTGAATTAATGGCGCATTGGTCACAACATGGGGCACATCCAAAACCAAACGATATGATGTTTCAGGTTCGCTTTTTATATCCTAACCAAGTTAAAGCTTCAGAGCAGTTTAAGAAAAAACAGCGTCAACTGAGTCAGCGATTGAACTCAATTTCAGCTCCTACAATAAAAAATCAAAATTACTTCTACAAAGGTAATGATTCGTTAGTACCTGTTTCTGCATTTGATGACGGACGTTTTACCTACATTACATTTAACGGCAAGCAAGATTTACCCGCTGTCTATCTGGTCGACAGAGATAATAATGAAAGCTTAGTGAACTCCAATATCAACTCTGCATTTCCATACACGATTATTGTTCAGCGAATCGCTAAACAGCTTGTCTTACGGCATGGCGATAAGGTGTTATGCCTATTCAATCAATCTTTTGGAACAGAAAAAGCTGCTGAATACACAACTAGCAATATTTCTAATGTCGAACGACATCTAAAAGGAGGTAAATAATGGACGGCGGTTCAACTCCCAATAGAGGAACTGATCCAGAAATATTGGAGGACTTACCACAGTTAGGTTCATCAATTTCTCGCAAGTCTAGCTTTAATAAAGGGTTGCTAATAATGTTTGTGGTTGGTGTCATTGCTGCCTTAATTGCAGTAAATGTGATTACCGTTAACGGCTCTCAACAAGATAAAACAAACCATCACTACACCATTGCGGATCACCTTGGCGCACCACCTGAACAACCGAAAGCTTCAAAACAAAATGATGTTAACCGAGTTGACTTAACTCACTCGAAAGTTTTGCATACTGGCCTAATTACAACACAACCCCAGTACGCCGTTATCGGTAGCCAGAATAAAGCACAGCAGACACCACAACAACGCAAACAATTAGACGGTTTACTTGCGTTTGATCAATCTGCATCGGCTCAAAAGAACAGCTCACAGAATCATGAACCGCAATCAACACAAGCAGTAAATTCAAATCAGAATGCTCTGCAGCAGCAACTGCAGGCGAGCAAATTAAAAGGCAGTTTAGCCAGTCGAATTGTTAATCCTAACTTATTCATTACCAAAGGCGCTTTTTTAGATTGCATATTGGAAACCGCTATTAGTTCAGATGTGCCAGGGATGACTCGATGCCAGTTAAGCCGAGATATTTATTCCACTAATGGCAAAGTGCTGTTACTCGAAAAAGGCAGTCATATTGTTGGGCAGTATCAAGGTGGATTACAGCAAGGGATAGCTCGTATTTTTGTGTTGTGGGATCGTATCGAAACGCCTAACAGTGTGATCATAGATTTAGATTCAGCAGGCACTGATACCTTGGGTCGCAGTGGTCATAGCGGTTTTGTTGATGGTCACTTTAAACAACGTTTTGGCAGTGCGATGTTACTGAGCTTGATAGGTGATATAGGTCAATACGCTGCTAATAAGGCCAATAGCGGTAATAAAAATCAGATTCAATTTGGCAACACCATTGGCGGCAGTAAAGATCTAGCGGCTATCGCTTTACAAGATTCCATCGGTATTAAGCCGACATTACTTAAAAATCAGGGCGAACACATCAATGTGTTTGTAGCTCGTGATCTAGATTTTAGGAGTGTCTATGATTTGCGACTTACCGACTAAAGTGAATCAGCACTGTCAAAGTTTGGCACTCGATTCACACTTGAAACTATTATCTGAATTTTTAACTATGGCGTCTGTCACTGAAATAGTGATTAATCAGCCTCGGCAAGTGATCATCGAAACATCGCAAGGTTGGCAGTTTCATCAGCATGACAAACTCACATTTGAATATTGCCAACGACTTGCAAAATTAATTGCCACTTATTCAGGCCAAAAACTGGATAGCCGCCATCCGATATTATCAGCGACTTTGCCTCAAGGTGAACGAGTTCAGATTGTCATTCCGCCTGTAACTATGGCAGGGAGAATAAGCTTCACTATTCGTAAGCCCGCAGAAGTCAGTTTTACCCTAGCGGATTATCAACAGCAGGGTTATTTCAATCAATGCCGACCAAGCAAGAATAATCAAAGTAATGATGATGAACTGAGTAAATTAAAGCAGCAAGGTGATATTGAGGGATTTCTAAGGCTGGCAATTAAGCAGCGGAAAAATATCATTGTTGCAGGTGCAACTGGCTCAGGTAAAACTACATTTTTTCGCTCTTTGTTGGAATTGGTTCCAAGGCATGAACGCTTAATTTCCATTGAAAATGTGGACGAACTGCAGCTATCGCGTACTCACCCAAATAGTGTCAGCTTGTTTTACTCGTCGGGGCAACAAGGTATTGCGCCGATCACTCAAAAGCAACTGTTAGAAGCAAGTTTACGCATGAAGCCCAACCGTGTGTTTGTTGCTGAGCTTATTCGTGGTGATGAAGCATTCTACTTTCTTCGGAATATCAACTCTGGACATCCCGGAAGCATTACGACGATGCACGCTGGCAGCCCGAAACTGGCATTAGAGCAACTGGTATTGATGCTGAAAGAAAGTCAGGCGGGAAATTCGTTAGCCAGAGAAGACATCAAGCAACTCCTTCATTTATGTGTTGATGTGATTGTGCAACTACAAAACATCGATGGTAAAAGGTTTGTCAGTGAGGTGTATTATGAAAATCACACTGACTAAATGGCATTACCTTATACTGTTGGCGGTTGGTATATTGCTTAGCCTATGGCTTAGTAGCACCATTTATTTGTATTTCGCTAACCTTAATTATCATCAGGCTACACCCTTTACCGTGTTTGAGTATGGCTACTATTATGGACACGACAATAAAACACGATTCTGGTTAACGCTGTCAGTGGTGTTTGGCTTCGCACCTTTTTCATTATTGATGGCGGCCAAGTTCAAGACAAAAAAGTTACCACTATACGGTGAAGCACGATTCGCATCCGAAAAGGACATTAAACAAACAGGGCTACTTGGCAATAAAGGTATTGTTGTTGGTAAACAGTGCCAAATGTTCAATCAAAGATACTTACAATTCGGTGGCCAGCAGCACGTACTGATGTCAGCACCAACACGAAGCGGAAAAGGTGTTGGTGTGGTGATCCCTAATCTACTCAGTTGGCAGGATTCGGTTGTGGTGCTGGACATCAAGCAAGAGAACTGGAATATCACTGCAGGCTTTCGGCAGTCTCATGGTCAGCAATGTTACCTTCTAAATCTTGCGCCTCGGGACTATCGAAGCCACCGTTGGAACCCTTTGCATTACATCAGTAACGATCCAAGTTTTCGGATTAATGATATTCAGAAAATTGGCCAGATGCTGTTTCCAAATATCGATAATGAATCACCGGTTTGGCAAGCCTCATCACGCTCACTTTGGCTCGGTTTAGTGTTGTACCTTATCGAAACGCCACCATTGCCAGTGACGATGGGGGAAGTATTGAGGTTGTTGACTCAAGGGGATGAACATCTGGCTGAACAGATTACACAGCGAATGGAGTCAAACACTCATTTATCAGCCCAATGTTTTTTATCATTGAAAGAATATCTTGATACACCAGAGCGAACCCGTGGTTCAATTCGTAAAAGCTTCACTTCTGCTTTGGAGCTTTTCTATAACCCTGTAATTGATGCGGTTACGGCAAGCAATGATTTTGATTTGCGAGAGTTACGCAAACAAAAAATCTCCATTTATGTCGGCGTCACACCTGACGACTTAACAAGGCTCGCACCACTCATTAATCTGTTTTTTCAACAGCTGATTGATCTCAATACCAGAGAGTTACCAGAACAAAACCCGAGCTTGAAACATCAAGTATTACTACTGCTTGATGAGTTTGCTGCGATTGGAAAAATCAGCATTCTAAGTCGAGGGATCAGTTATGTTGCTGGCTACGGATTACGGCTACTCACTATTATTCAGTCTCCTTCGCAATTGCGTGAAATCTATGGGCATGATGGCGCAGAAACTTTAATCGAAAACCATGCACTGCAAATTGTGTTTGCGCCAAAGAATCCCAAAGTGGCAAGGGAAATTTCTGAAACATTGGGCAATACCACCATTAATAACCGTAGTCGCAGCAAACAGCTATCGGGCAAAGGCGGCAAAAGCGAGAACATCAGTGATCATCAACGAGCCTTACTACTCCCGCAAGAAATCATTCAGCTAGGGCAAGATAGAGCATTATTACTTGTTGAAAATTGCCCGCCGATAAAATGCAACAAGATCCGCTGGTATCAAGATGGTTTTTTGATGAAGCGAGGTAATCAGAATGGAAAGCTGTTATGGAAAACGCCTGTGATCTCGGAAGTAAAACCTAAAACAGTTCCTGTGACTCAATTTACGGCAAAGGCGAAACAAGAAGGTGATGATGCGTGTTCACCAGATACGGCTTCAATGTCTTTTAATCATCAATCACAAGAAGAGGTAGAACTAACAGATATTGAGTTAGATGATTTGGTCGATGCTTTTAGTCAACAAGTTGTTCGAGGTAAAGAATGAGCACCGAAACAAAAATAACTCCTGAGATGAATAGCATTGAACTACTAACGAAAAAACATCTTAGTGAATCAGACAAGGCTAAAAATATACCTGTATTTCCTGCCCTTGATGAACAGTTAAACAAAGTGGACTGTTATCAAAAACCACAACCTGCCGAATCGAGATTACCCGTGAATCTGAGCCAACGTTATTTTTCAGTACAAAATAAGTTTTACTTTAGAACGCCACCACAATCACTGGCTTTTACAGACAAAAAGGTAAAACTTCAAACAAGGCTAACTAACCGCAAAATTGTCACGGATTTACTGGTCATAGCGTCTAATCGTCAATGGTCAGAAGTACGTTTATCCGGTTGTCAGGCGTTCAAAAAAGAGGCTTGGTATCAAGCACAAACGCAAGGTTTTAAAGTCACAGGTTATCGCCCAAATGAAGCTGATTTAAAACGTCTCTCTCAATCTCAAGAGCCAAAAAAATCAGAGGCAGCCAATCAACAGATAAATCCAAAGGAGATTTTAAAGAAAGCAAGTGAAGTTGAGCGTCACTTACCTGAAGGCAGCAGGCAGAAATTTATGGATAAAGTGATGCAAAAAATCGGAATTACTCCGAAAAAGCAATACGACAAATTTCAATCAAAATCACAGGAGCAAGAAAATGAACTTGAACGATAAATTATTAACACTGAATAGTGCAGGGGAAGAAGTTGAACTTACTCAGCAAGAAGCAGAAGAGCTAGGCGCCGTTGAAGAAACAGCAATTACGGAAAAGGAAGCTGTTGAGTCTACTCAAACTGATGAGGGCTAAAGTATGGCGGCAGATGATAAAAAGATTCCGTATTATCAGCGGATAGCGAATGAGCTAATTGAACAACTCAAAGTCGGAGCAGCACCTTGGCAAGTGCCGTGGGAAGCTGGAGTTCCAAAAATGCCACATAATCCGATAAGCGGTACTCGCTACAAAGGCGCAAACGCCCTTTGGTTAGCGATGCAAGGCAGAGGTGACTCCCGTTGGATGACCTACAAACAGGCACAGGGCATTGATGCTCAAGTTAAGAAAACCGAAAGAGGCACATTGGTTCAATACTGGAAGCTGTTTGATCAAATCACTAAAAAAGATGATAACGGCAAACCAATTTTAGGTAGTGACGGAACACCGATTAAAACCACAATCAAACTGGATAAACCTAGAGTGTTTTCTGCCATAGTGTTCAATGCTGAGCAAATTGAAGGGTTACCAGAGTTAGAGGCCAAAGCAGAACCTGACTGGCAACGGCATGAACGAGCAGAGAAAATCATTAACGCTTTAGGTGTGCCAATCTGTCATGATCAGCACAATAACGCCTACTATTGCCCTTCAACTGACAGCATTCATTTACCAAGACGAGAACAGTTTGATACCGCAGACAAATTTTATGCAACCATTCTGCACGAATGCGGTCACGCAAGCGGCGCAAGTCATCGCCTAGACCGTGATCTAACAGGCCGCTTTGGTGATGAATCTTATGCTAAAGAAGAATTAAGAGCTGAAATCGGCTCATTAATGCTCGGTGATGAATTGCAAATCGGTCACGATTACGGCCAACATGCCGCCTACGTAGACCACTGGGTTAAGGTACTGCAAGATGATCCCAAAGAGATTTTAAGGGCATCAAGGGATGCAGAGAAAATTCATGATTATGTGATGGAGTTTGAGAAGGAAAACAGCAAGGTGGTGACTGTTGAGCAAAGTCGCTCTAGTCAGCCTAAGAGTGTAGTTGAGTTGGCTGAGAGGTTGAAGGTAAGGGAATTGGGCGAGGAGTTAGAGAGGTGACTCTAGCTGACGTTAAGTTACAGCTGAAGTCACGTATATTATTTGTAATGAAAATTGAAGTTGCAGTTATTTTTGAATAGCATCAGATTCTTCAGCTTTTGGTTCTTCTGGGCTCTTTTTTTCAAGGTTTTCTTTAAGTTCCTTGATTTGACTTGATGCTGAATCAGCGATTTTTTGAGTTGAACGTTTGATGGAATTGGTTGATGATTCGATGATAGCCCTTACTGCTTCAGAGTCGTCACGGGAGAAGGTGGCAATATTATTCAAAGACTCCTCGTCATTTGAATCGTAATAGCTGGCTGCCTCGAAGCTTAATTTATTCGCAACAAGCATTGTTGGGAAGCTAGAACGAAAGCTATTATAGTTTTTCACCGATTTATTATACGACTCTCTTCTTTCCGAAATGCTGTTTTCTAAATCATGAAGTTGATCCATTAACTTAAGATACGTTTCATTAGCCTTTAATTCTGGAAAGCTTTGGGATAAAGCAGATAAGTTTTCTATACTCGCTGTTTGAGCTGATGAAACTTGGAGGTGTGTAAGTTTTTCATGATCTCCAACACCCTTAGCAATATCAATAATACGAGAAGCTAAGTCAGTTCGTTTTTTCTGAGAGACTTGAATATTGGAAGATTGCTCAATAATTTCTTGTTTTTGAGCTTGAAGTTTGTTGTAGGTGGTAATTCCCCAAAATGCGAAACCTATAGCAATGATAAATAGCAGTACAATAAAATCCATGTCTTTCTTCCTTGATGAATCGAATTAATTGTTTATCTTCAATAAACTATCATGTTAAATGAGAAAATAGAATTACTCTTGAATTTTGTTTTTCGAGGAATTTAACAAGGACATACAAATGGATTTGATAGAAACATATAACAATACGCCATTGTTCATATTAATAGTGCTTGTGTCACTAATTTTTGTGACTATCTATTACTCCATTTTTTCTATAGGTAGAGCTGTTAGGACATTCTTTTTTCCTTCCGTTATGGGAAAAATTATTGAGTCTGACGTTGTTTCTAAAGTATCTGATTTGAATACAGAACCAAATGCTAGAAAGCAGGTTTATCAAACAGAAATTTTGTATAAATATAATGTTGATGGGAAAGCTTACACTTCAAATAAACTAAGCTGGCATGAGCTTAAATCAACCATTCATTCAATTCATGAATCAGAGTTGAGTGATTTTGAGGAAGGGAAGTTAGTTAAGGTGTACTACAACCCAAAGAAACCATCGGTGGCTGTATTAAAGAGAGGTTTAGTCTTTGCTTCTTTCTTCAATTTACTTTTTTTATTTTTATCTATAGCGACTGTTTTTTTTATCATTTTTAAGAAGTATTTGGTTGTGTAGGTTGGGCTATCTATAAATCGTTTTCTTGCTCCCGTTTTTTAAGAGGTGTCATATTACTGGTGGCTAACAATCTATTCAAATGCGGTGTCGCTTCAGCAGCTACGCCTAGTCTTTCCAATTCATTAGCAAATTGTTCTCGCCAGATTTGCGGCTGTCCTTTCTTGATATGAAGTCGTTTACCGTCAAAGCCTAGATTTTTAATGGTGAGGTGAACGTGTGGGTTGTCGGTATCAGTGTGTAGGGCAAAGACGTATTGATAATTTTCTGCAAAGGTCTTTTTAGCAAACGCTCTTGCCGCTTGTTTTACAGCTTTCGGTTCGGTGCCGTTCGGCATGGAAAGGACTATGTGAGTAGTGTGACGAGTGTTTGCTTTTGTTGAAGTTGTATCGCTACACCATTGTTCTGCCATTTGATGTAAGTCGTCAGTGTCTTGGTAAACTTGTCCAAGCTCGTCTTCAACATCAAGCTGGCCGTTACGACTGATGTATTCAAAGTGGCTTTGAATATGTGCCATATTTTTACAATGACCACTGATTTTAACCATAACTTCAGGCGGTTTTTTATTGTAATGCCGAAGTGATTTTATACGGTTAGATTTGAATCTCACATCACCAAAAAGTAAGTTAGATATTTGATCTCGCAAAAGGTTAGTCATGGATATTCCAGCGATGACGATTTTGATGGAGCAGTTTGTAGACTTTGTTTTTATGTTCGTTTATTTGCTCTGATAGTCCTTCAATCATGAATTTAGTGATCTTGTCACTCTCCCTAAATTCAATATTAAGTACTCTGGCAATTTGATTTAGATTTCTACCAATAGCGGCAAGTTGACGATTGGAGTCTCGTAATACGCCCATTTCTTCTTTAGTAAGTATTGGTTCTCGGTAAAGGTTCGCCATTACGGAAGCATTTACCCAGCTAGTATCACTCAAATAGCCTTCAGCCTTTGCCCGATAGCTGAGCTTTTTGTGGTTTTCATTTGAGAGCCTGACAGTAATTTTGTCGTTTCGGTTCTCACGAAAGTGATCGGTATTTGAAGCATCAGGTGATACTCGGTTGATCAGCATACGCAACATTTCCGCCTCACTCATTCCATGCGACTGACAGAAAATTTTCCAGTTAGATTTTTCGACTTCAGATAGCAGAGTTTTAGTTAAATTGACTCCCATATTTTATTCCTAAAATCACAAGAGAAAGCAACTATCGTTATGTCATGCTGTTTTTAAAATTGCTAGGTTTAGCAATGTGCTTTGAAGATGAAAAATGGCTTTAGTACCAAATGCCAGCAAATTTGGTACTAAATGCCATTTTTTTGCGAATCCTGCATTAGAAGTTAGAGGGGATAATAAGCTAAATCGGAAATTCAGTTTGGAATTCGTCTATGTGTTGAAAGTCTTCATCAATGGGAAAGTTGTCAATAATTTTCTGCTTAGCAGAAATTAATTGAATAGGAAATCCAGTACTGGTGTCATTAACACAGACTTGTTTTAAAGTTTCAATTGCCCAATTATCTAACATGAGCTTTTGGTTTGTTTTTCTTAATTCTGAAAGGACATGTTCAGAAGTTTTTATTAAGTTTGAAGTATCAGTGCCCATATGGAACATAGCTCCATGCCCTCTCTTAAAGTGAGGGGTGAAATTATTTAAGCTACTAATTGAGCAGATAAAACCTTCATTGTGTTCATCTTGACCTGCTAAGATACAAACAAGGTTTATTCTATGATCTGGAGCTTGTTTAAAAGATTCTTTATATTGGAAATCAAAAATCATTCTAGCTGCTAAAATTAAGTCTTCTAAATGTAAATTTTTTCCATAAATAGACTTGATTAGCATCTCCCTCGCTTTATGCCCATAACTGCCGAGCCCACCCGTAGCAATAATAATCTTATCCGTTAACTGGACAACTTTTTTTACGGGATTTTGATGCGGTTGCTTTGTATCCACATCTATTCTTCTCGAATCAGCAGCTAAAAATGCACCATCTTTATAGCAATAACCGATTATTGTTGTCATAGTTTTCCTTGAGGATAAATATTAAAAAGTAGAATTAGAGAGTTACTCAATTGAGTCTTTGCCGCCACAAACTTTCTCGCTGCCGCCATTCTGTCGCCACAGGCAAAGAAAAAGGGCTTAGCGTTTCCGCTAAGCCCTTGTTTTATTTGGTGGAGGCGGCGGGACTTGAACCCGCGTCCAGAAAGCCTACATCCAAGGCGCTACATGCTTAGTCTTTCATTTATTTAACCTGAGAGAGCTCCGAAAGACAGGATATCGTCAGGTGAGTTTGGTACTGTTTCGCGGTTCACCCCCAAACAAGGTTCCCTCGCTATCAAATGTTAGATGACCATTCAAAAACTCTGCCCATTTGCAAAACGTGAGTAGAATGGGGAGGCTTTACGCTTGTAGGCGCAGCTCTCCGTATGCGTTATCGTCGTTAGCAACTATAACAATGCGGCTTTTTACGAGGCCAACCGCCCCTCGGCATGCTCCCAGGGTTTCGTGAATCCTGTCGAATCCAAAATCGCCCCCAAGACTTTTAGTATACGCTGATGAAACAACAACAGCCAGTAACATTTAGCGTATTTTGAGTCAGTTGTTGATTAAATCATCACTGACGCAAACTTTCTTTCATTGTGCGAGACTTCTCTCGCTGCCACTCACGCTCTTTGGTGTCATCGCGCTTGTCATGTTCTTTTTTACCTTTACCTATGCCTATTTCGACTTTTACCCATGCACCTTTACGCCAGTACATAGATAGCGGCACGATGGCATAACCTTGTCGTTCGACCAAGCCTGCTAATTTGTCGATTTCACGACGTTTAAGCAGCAGTTTTTTTGTGCGGACAGGATCACAATAAACATGAGTAGACGCCGTATTGAGTGGGATAATTGTGCAGCCGTGCATAAAGCATTCACCATTTTTGATGTATACATAGCAGTCAGATAAGTTCACTTTACCCATACGGATAGATTTAACTTCCCAGCCTTGGAGTTCAAGACCAGCTTCGATTTTCTCTTCGATACGATACTCGAAGGTGGCGCGCTTATTCTTAGCAATGCTTGCTGGCGCGGCTTTTTTTGATTTTTTCTTTGCCATAATCGCACCATTATACGCGTGTAGGCACAATTTGGAATTGCTAAAATGCAGGTTTTACGCTTTTTTCTTTTGAATAATCAATAGTCGATGCGATTTTATGGTTTCATGATAAAATCTTTGCCAAATTCATCAGTTTTAAACCTTATGCCACAAATCGCTCGAAGTATGTTAGTTCGCTTTAGTGCCATGCAAATGTATCAACTGGTTAATGATGTTGAATCCTACAAGGAGTTTTTACCCGGCTGTGTCGGCGGAAAAATATTAAGCTTGGATGATGACTCTATGGTGGCTTCGGTTGATGTCAGTAAAGCTGGAGTGAGTAAAACATTTACTACTCGTAATATTCTTAATTCAGGTAAATCCATACAGTTAGAGCTTGAAAATGGCCCATTTAAGCATTTACGTGGATATTGGCGATTTATCGAGCTGGCTGAAGATGCCTGTAAAGTTGAGTTCGAACTCGATTTTGAGTTTAGTAATTCTCTAGTAGATTTTACCTTTAGTAGAATGTTTAAAGAGTTAATGGGTTCAATGGTAACGGCCTTTACCAAGCGTGCTAAAGAAGTTTATAACAACGAAAATAGGGCATGAACATGAGTCAAACACAACAAAGTTATGACGTTGATGTTGTTTATGCACTGCCTAAACAACAGAAAATTATTTCGGTGACTATTACGTCCGGTACAACCGCCATCGAGGCACTTAAGCAAAGTAAAATGCAGCAGTTTTTTCCTGAAATTGATCTTGAAAAAGTAAAATTGGGCGTGTTCAATAATTTGATAAAGCACGACACTGAATTACAAGCAGGTGATCGACTTGAAGTGTACCGTCCTTTAATTGCCGATCCAAAAGATGTTCGTCGTCGCCGCGCTGAAAAAGCCATAACGGAAGGGCGAGCGAATAAAATAACAGGCGCAAAAATTTAATTACTGTAATTGGTATAACAACAAAGCTGTGCGAGGAAAAACTTCATGCACGGAATCGAAGAGTGGCTGCTGGATAAACCATAGCGAAGCCAGTAGCCTACTCTACTAAAAATGCCCTGAAAGTTGCATCTTCAAGTCTCACGGGTATAAGTATCTGTCGATAAGTTCTTTGATAATTATTGTGTTCAGGTTTAGTGCTATACAAGAAGCAACGTAGGGCGCATAGCCCTAGCTATGTAATACCAATTACAGTAATTAATCTCTCACTTAGCAAGAGATAAAGGTTATCAGTACAAGGCGCATGTTCGAAGTACTATATTCCCTACGGCCGCCATACAAAGCTGGCGTTCAACGCACTTCGTGCTTTTGTCGGGATAATTCAAGAACGTGCAACGCAGTAATGGAAACCTTTAGCCTTGCCCTTCGGGAGCTTGTATGCGCAAAAATCACTTCACAAAATTATCTCAAAGTAGATAACTATGTTTTCACCAATTTCGTTTGTACTTTGTGCGCATACATAGCTCTGAGTTGAGCATTTAATTACTGTAATTGGTATAACCGAAGTTGCAACTGATATTGAGCATATCCATTAAAAAACCAAAATTAATGAATGCTTACTCACTTTTGCGTTGTAAAAATGTTCATATCGGTTAATTTTAAGTAAAACATAGATAAAAAAGTGATTTCTTATTCAGCCTTGATCATATAACTATTCCGTGTGCGCAATGTCAGTTGCAACACCGTAGAGTGCTGAAGCGGGGCACTAGAAAATCTTAAGAAACTTATGGTCAGGTACTTATATCAATCGATTTAAATAATAAATTAATGCCGTTTCGTCGCAAGCGTGCTTTCGAGGGCACATATCGCAATCTTTCATCACTTTTTCTGGTAATTGATCTTTGTCTGAAAATGCAAAGTCGAGTTTTGTAAAAAATTGTGGTTTTCTAGTCAAGACTAGAACTCGATTTAAAGCTAAGTTCTCAGCACGTTTGAGTAAGTGTTGCACCAGTGCTGTGCCATAACCTTTACCTTGATGATTTGTAGATACTCCTAGTGAACGTATTTCAGCAAGCCCTGTACTGTAGATATATAACGCCGCACAGGCGAATATTTGACCATTATCTCCCTCAGTGACTGCGAAATCCCTTATGGATTGAATGAGTTCATGCTCTGGTCTAGGTAAATTTTCTTCTTTATTTGCCCAGTACTCAACCAGCTTACTGATCCCTCGTAGATCGGTGAGTCTGGCATCCCTAACGACAAAGTCTGCTGCACCTAGCTCATGACGAATTTTATCGATAGCTTGATTTACAGAGCTAATACCTGTGCCACCAAGGGCACTGCGTTTATCGACTAGATACTCAAGTTCAAGTACGGAATATACATCAGCCTCAATTAAAGCGGAAAATTGTTGCAGTTCATCTAAGCGCAAACGCTCAATCGGTTCTTGTTGACTGATGGCGTATAGCACCACTTGACCTGCAATTTCATGAGCCGTTCTGAACGGAATTCCCTTGGTAACCAGATAATCAGCCAGTTCGGTAGCGTTAGCATAACCTTCAGTGGCTGCTTTTTTACAGCGGTCGCTTTTTATTTCAATAGAGTTAATGACCTCTCCAGCCATCAGCATACAGTTGTGCCACTGTTTAACTGCATCAAATAAACCTTCTTTATCTTCTTGCATGTCTTTGTTGTAAGCTAAAGGTAAGCCTTTAAGAGTTACTAGAAGCGCTTGAAGTGAACCAAATACTCGGCCGCATTTACCTCGAATGAGCTCCAAAGCATCAGGGTTTTTCTTTTGTGGCATTAGTGATGAGCCTGAAGTCACTTGATCTCCTAAGGTGATAAAGTTGGCTTCACCGGAATTGAAGAAAATTAAATCCTCAGCAAATCTAGATAAGTGCATCATACCTGTACTGGCAGAAAACAAGAGTTCAAGTACAAAATCACGATCGGATACGGCATCTAAACTATTTAGACAAGGCGAATCAAAGCCGAGATCATTCGCTAACTTTTCTCGATCAATATCATAAATTGAACCTGCTAACGCACCGCTCCCAAGTGGACATTGGTTTAAATGCGTTTTCGCAAAATTAAGGCGCTGGCAATCACGTTTGAACATCTCAACATAGGCCAAACACCAATGAGCAAAGCGTACAGGCTGCGCTCTTTGTAAGTGTGTGAAGCCAGGAAGAATGTGCTCTTTGTTATTTTCTGCCAGTATCAGTAACTGACGCTGGCAGTGGTTTAATGCATCGAGCAAAATACTTATCTGATCACGACACCATAACCTTAGATCTGTTGCCACCTGATCGTTACGGCTTCTACCCGTATGCAGTTTCTTAGCAATATCGCCGAGATTTTTCGTAAGTTTAGCTTCAACAAAACTATGAATATCTTCTGAACCTGAGCTCATGATATCAAGCTCGCCACATTCGGCTTGCTTAGATAAATTAAGAAGTTCTTGTTCTAGTGCTTGCTGCTCATCAAAGGTTAATACCCCTGCTTGATGAATGGCTTTTGTCCATCCTATTGAGCCGTATATATCTTGTAAAATAAGTGCCTGATCAAAATGCAGTGAGTCGTTAAACTCTTTAAATAGAGCGCTACTACTAGATTGAAACCTTCCTCCCCAGAGTGCCATACTATTGCTCCCCAAGTTGATTTTTTTGTAATGCTTCAATTCTGCTAGGTAGGCTGAATAATCGTATAAAACCTTCGGCGTGCTTTTGATCGTAAACATCGTCTGCACCGAAAGTGGCAAATTCTTCAGAATAAAGGCTGTTAGGTGAAGAGCGTTGAATAACCGTAGCTTGTCCTTTGTATAGCTTAACGACAACTTCGCCAGTGATCTTTTCAGCAAAAGAAGCGGCAGCCGCTAATAACGCTTTAGATAACGGTGTGAACCAGCGACCGTCATACAGAACATGTGAAAATTCAAGTCCTACAGATTCACGGAATTTTAGCGATTCTTTATCTAAGATTAATGATTCTAGTCCCTTATAGGCCGCCATTAAAACAGTGCCACCTGGGGTTTCATAACAGCCTCGTGATTTCATGCCAACTAGGCGATTTTCAACGATATCAACTCGGCCAACACCATGTTGACCTGCTTTGGTATTTAGATAATCAAGTAGCTTATTAGCAGGAAGCTGTTGATTGTCAACAGCTATAAGTTCCCCCTTGATAAATGAAAGCTGAATTTTCTCTGAGGTGTTTGGTGCGTTTTCAGGTGCGGTCGTCATTGTCCACACCGCTTTGGAGGGTTCGCACCAAGGATCTTCCAACTCTCCACCTTCATGGGAAATATGCCAGAGATTGGCATCTCGGCTGTAGATTTTGGTCAGTGAAGCTGAACAAGGGATATCGCGAGTAGCAAGGTATTTGAGCAGATCTTGCCGTGAAACCATATCCCATTCACGCCACGGTGCAATAATCGTTAGGTGCGGTGCAAGGGCGGCGAAACAAGATTCAAAACGTACTTGGTCGTTACCTTTACCTGTACAACCGTGACAAACCGCATCCGCTCCGACTTTCAGTGCCACTTCGACATGAGCCTTTGCGATGATTGGGCGTGCTAACGAAGTGCCAAGCAAGTACTGACCTTCGTAAACAGCACCAGTTTTGATGCTTGGGAAGATGTAGTTGGCAATAAATTCTTGCTTCAAATCGACAACATGGCATTCGCTTGCACCAGAAGCCATCGCTTTTTCTTTAATGCCTTCAAGTTCGACCTCACCTTGACCTACATCGGCGCAAAAAGCGATGACTTCGCAGTCATCATAGTTCTCTTTTAACCAAGGGATAATCGCTGAAGTATCTAGACCTCCAGAATATGCAAGTACTACTTTTTTTACTGATTTGTTTTTTATAAATGCCATTTTTCACCACCTAAATTTGGTTTTGAATTATTTTTCGTTAAAAAATTATTGAATGAATAAGGTTAAAAGCACGGCACACTGTGCCCACATTCTGTTTTCTGCCTGCTCTGTCGCCACTGAAAATTTGCTGTCAAATAGCTCTTGAGTGATTTCTTGATTAAGGTGAGCTGGTTGACAGTGCATCACAAAGCGAGCGGAGGTTTTTTTAACGAGTTGATGGTTTACTTGGTAAGGCATAAATGTTTTTAATATTTGTTGAGTGTCTTTATCGTCGCCCATCGAAATCCATGTGTCGGTATAAATGGCAGTTTGCTCTCCAATCGAGTCAATATCATGGATTTGAGTAAATTTAGCTCCGCTTTGTGCTGAAACAGTCTTGGTTTGAGCGAGCATTGCGGTTGATATGCCAACTTCTTTTGGGCATACCAGAGTAAAGTCAATGCCTAAGGTTAATGCCATCAGCATTAATGAATTTGAGACATTATTAGGATCGCCAACATAGGCTAGTTTTACACTGGATAAATCGTCAGTTTGCTCCGCTAAGGTTAAGAAGTCAGCCAATGCTTGACAAGGATGATAGAGATCACTCAATGCATTGATTACAGGTATGCCGGCATATTCGGCAAGTTCTTCTAAGGATTTTTGATTAAATACTCTTGCGACAATGGCATCTGACCAGCAGGCAAGATTTTTGGCAACATCAATAACACGCTCTCGCTCGCCAAGTTTACCGTTTTGTTGGCCGATATAAACCGAATGTCCACCAAGTTTTTGAATACCGATATCAAAACTAATGTGAGTTCTTAACGAAGGTTTTTCAAAAAGCATGACAACGGATTTTCCCGCCAGCGCTTGTTGATAATTCTGTGGGGATTGCTTAATGTTTTTTGCTAGGTTTATAAGTTCAAGTAATTGGGCTTTGTTAAATTGATCGTCAGCCAAAAAATGTGAATATGACATAGTATTTCCACTTATATAGGTAATTCAAAAATAGGGTTAATAAGGAAAAATGCGAGTGCCTATTGACTGACCTGATAATAAGCCTTTGAGCTTTTCAGGCTGTTGCCAACTGGCAATCGCGATACTTCGTCGTAATTTATTGGCTGCAGCGAATGCGGCATTGACTTTGGCCGTCATTCCTCCGCTAATAACACCTTGTTTGATGAGTTGCTCAGCTTGTGTATACGCTAACGTTTGTAGATAATCTCCATCGGCACCTTTAACGCCTGCCACGTCAGTAAGTAAGATCAAATCACCATCAACCAACTGGCAAATGGCTACAGCGGCATCATCGGCATTCACGTTAACCAATTCACCATTTTCAAATGAGCCAATAGAAGCAATAATAGGCATAAAATTACTGCTGAATAAGGCTTTGATAAGTTGGCCATTATTAGGTGAAGGGATACCAACCTGACCAAGATCAAGAGGGTGTTTTTTACAGTTGATCATATTGCCGTCTGTTAGGGATATTCCAACGCTTTGTAATCCAAATTTATTGGCAATTGCCACAATATGTTTATTCACACTGCCTGCTAATACACCACAAACAAAAGGCATTTGCGTTTTTGGGGTGATACGTAAACCCTTTGTTTTCTCCGTAGTGAAATTGGCTTGATTAAGCATACTTTCAACCGTACTACCACCACCATGAACAAGAATAATGTTTCTACCTTTGAGGGTGGTTAACACAAACAGTAAGGTCTCTAAAGCTGTATCTTGATCAAGAATAGTGCCACCGATTTTTATCACTAAAGGCTTAGTCATTACGGCTTCCTTTCTTTTCTGGTATAAGGCTGTGTTGCGATGGCAACCCTAAGGTAATATTCAAGCATTGAACCGCTTGTGAGGCAGCGCCTTTGAGCAGATTGTCAATGGCACAGCATACTACGACCACTTGATTTTTATCATCAAACTGCCAATGAATATCTGCAAAAGGAGTGTGGGCAACATTATCTATCCTTGGCCATGTACCGAGTAAACGGATCATAGGTTGATCCTGATAAGCTTGAGTGAAGACTTGCTCTACATCAGCTTGGGTTAATCCAGATTTGAGATTGAGTGTAACTGTTGACAGTAAGCCTCTTTTATAAGGGGCTAAATGAGGGTTAAATACCACTTCAACACTGGCTTCTTGGGATATCTCAGGTTGGTGACGATGCTGAAGAATGTTGTAAGGTGCTAAACTGACTTCGTTAAAACTGGTCGCCAGATTTGTTTTACGGCCTGCGCCGCTGACACCACTGATGCCATTGACCGCGATCAGACCGTTTTTAAGATGAAGCCGATTTGATGTCAAAGGTTTTAACGCCAGTAAACTGGCCGTTGGATAACAGCCCGGGACAGCAATTAAATTGGATCTTTCAATGGCTTCATATTGCCATTCAGCAAGGCCATAAACAGCATTAGTAAGTAATTGAACTTGTTGATGTTCAAAGCCGTAAAATACAGGGTATTTTGAGGCGTCTTTTAGCCGAAACCCGCCTGATAAGTCGAATACTTTTACTTTTTTAGTGATGAATATCTGCGCTAGATTTACGCTGACGTCATGAGGCGTTGCGAAAAAAACCGCATCAAGCTTATCAGCGTTTTGCTCGATCCAAGTTTCAGACAATATTTGAAACGGTAAATCGCAAATGTTTTTCAAGCGAGGATGAATATCACTAAAGCACAAATTAGAGGCATCACTACTTTGAGATACCATGAGCTGTAGCTCGCTGATTAATGGGTGCTGATTTAACAGTTCAACTAACTCGGCACCAACATAGCCACTTGCACCTATAACTGCAATTTTTAAATATGTATTTTGCAAAACTATTCACCGTTAAAATTTAAGATTTCACAAATAATAACAATGTTAATCTAGTGTTGGAATTATTTATGATTCTGTGTAATCTATCTTCAAATGGTTAAGTATTCAATATTTAAGAATAATTATTTTAGGTTTTAAGTGTGAAATTGCCGAATTTTGAACAATCACTCAGTGCTTTAGTCGAACTATCTTCAATCAGTTCGACAAATGCTTGTTGGGATCAAACCAATAAACCTGTAATTGATTTACTGGCTAATTGGTTTGATTATCTTGGTTTTAGCGTAGACATAAGTTTAGTGCCTGATAGCCGTAATAAATACAATATCTTGGCAAAACTTGGTAGCGGTGAAGGCGGACTGCTGTTAGCTGGGCACAGTGATACAGTGCCCTACGATGAAAGTGGATGGCTATCAGATCCATTTTCAATAAAGCAAAAAGATGGCAGATTTTATGGGCTTGGTACCTGCGATATGAAAGGTTTCTTCGCTTGCATTATGCAAGTTTGTCGTAATTTATCAGTAACGGATCTAACTAAACCGTTATATGTGCTGGTAACCGCAGATGAAGAAACCAGTATGGCTGGAGCTCGTTTTTTTTCAAAATCACAAACGATTCGACCCGATGTTGCTGTGATTGGTGAACCTACAGAGTTGACGCCAGTCATTATGCACAAAGGACATATGTCACATCGAATTACGGTTTTGGGAAAATCTGGGCATTCGAGTCAGCCAGCAGGTGGTGTTAATGCAATTGAAATTATGCACCATATTATTTCAAAGTTGCTGAAACTAAAACGACAACTGGCTTTGAACTACAGTAATCAGGCTTTTGATGTTCAGGAACCAACACTAAATTTTGGTGCTATTCGAGGCGGCGACAGTCCCAATAGAGTATGCGGTCATTGTGAACTCGATATTGATCTCAGAGCCTTACCAGGAATGAAAGATGAGGAGTTGTTGTACTGGCTATCAGAATCCTCCAAAGACATTGCCAATCAATATGTAGGAAGAATTAAGTTTGATGAAATCGACCCTAGTGCACCAAGTTTTGAACAAAATAAAGATAGCGATGTGGTTCTATTTACTGAAAAGCTCAGTGGTCATAATTGTTGTGCGGTTAATTACGCCACTGAAGCACCATTTATTCAAAAACTAAGTGGACAGACAATCGTATTTGGGCCGGGAAGTATCTCTCAAGCACATCAACCAAACGAATTTTTGGCTGAAGATCAAATTAGTAAGACGCTGAATATACTGACTCAGATGATACAAAGATATTGTATCACTATAAACGACAAAACTTAGTGGATTTGGCTGACACTCGGTTATTGCTGCATATTATAACCGTGTTATCTGAAGATGTAGGAAAGTTGTCTCTTCAACCTAGAAACATCAGTTGACTGCGTTCTCAAGCGTAGAAAAAATGGCTGATATTAAGACGTAGCTTGCAGCAAGTAGTTATTCTACTTGCAAAAGTTACAACGCAGATAGCAGCCATTTTAGCAAGCTTGTGAGCGTAGAGCATTTCACTCATTGGGTGAAAAACATGATAATAAAATCATCCAAATGCTCAAACAGTTACTCATATACTCAGCG
The DNA here is from genome assembly GCF_004358345.1 of Parashewanella spongiae. Lineage (NCBI taxonomy): Bacteria > Pseudomonadati > Pseudomonadota > Gammaproteobacteria > Alteromonadales > Shewanellaceae > Parashewanella > Parashewanella spongiae. Next base: position 1,258,885 of record NZ_CP037952.1, read on the forward strand.
TTCAACTGATGTTTTTACCGTGAAAATAGCCGCTAACACCTATTCCCAAGCCTGTTAGTGAAAGCATAAAAGCTAAAAATCACTTCGCCTTTAGCTTAGGTTGGAAATAATCTTCAAATCTCAGCGAATACAATTTTCATGGTGTAGGGTGATAGAAAAATAGTAGTCAAAGTAAACGCATATGACATCTATGCCTATCATGAACGTTTAGGTTCAAGTATCACGGATACAGGCTATCATTGTAAATGCTTATTGATCTTCCCTCTAGCAAGTCTTGATACCGCTATTTTTTATGTTGCAATAGCCGGAGGAAACTCTAGATGCTATCTAATGTTTAAATGTCATAAGTCATTGAATTTGATTAATTTGTTATTCCTGCGAAAGCAGGGGTTCAGCGATTTTTCATTTTTGAGCAAAAAGGCACTGGATTCCCGCACAAAACACGCGGGATTGACCGCCGTTTAAACCTAGAAAAATCGGTTGGTGGCGCTTTTAAACGCAAAGAAAATTTTCGACAGCAAGGCGTGATTTGAAGTAAGTAGTGGTTACCGACATAAAAAACTGTCGTTACTTCGTTTCTACTTATAAAAGTTACAACGCAGCAAGCGGTAATTTTAACCAGTTTACAAACGCCATGCATTCACTCAATGGATGAATACACTTTATGGCTTTTATGGTTGAACTTGAGTTATTTATCTTACTTCTATGCGTTCAGCTGATTTTCTAGGTTAAAGCTTCAGCAGAGCAATTAGCTTGCTAGCATACTCTTAAACTTCATTGCATTTCTGCCAAAAATAATCATACATCAGGTTAGGGGCTGGTTATCTTTTAGGATTAAATTTTGTGCTATTTGAGCGTTTATCTGTTCAAGGCGTAAGCTGTGAAGCTTAGTCATCTAAGTAAACGGGTTACAACACAGAACAGTGAACGCTCAAAAGCATCTAAGACAGCGTAAATTGGTCATTTCTACTGCGTTATCGCTTGCTTATTTGGAAACGAAGTAACGACAGTTTTGTATGTCGATAATACCAAACCGCACAATCTCTGTCTTGTATAAAACGACCAATTTATCGCTGCAAAAATAATCACGAAAGATAAACAGCCCCTAATTACTGTAATTGATATTACACCTTTCAAAGAAGTTGGATATCAATTCGGACATCCCTTTAGCAAGGAGTTCATCGAAGGCTGCACGCTCTTTTTTTAGATGAGGGTGGTATTTATATACACAATCCATTGTGTCTAAGTTAGTTGATGATGATTTAGAATCTTTTACGCATTCTCGTCTGAATTGTTCATGCTTTTGAGGAACGGAGCCAAGGTAATGAAAGCTTTGGCAAGGGAATTTATGCAGTTGGCATGTTTTTAATAATTGCTCTATAACTTGCAAGTTATCATCGACAATGATGATTTGATCATAATTTTTATCTTTAAGTTGGGCATGTTTAAGGAAGCGCTCAGATTTATCTAAGCTATCATCCTTAGTTAATGGGTATTGCTCTTGAAATATATCTGGTGAAATGCCACCACAGAACAATTTTGTTTTTACTGATGATTGCTCGGAATTAGTAATTAAAATGAAGTCGACATGCGGCATTTTGGCTTTTGCTTGAGTTAATTGATAACCGATCGCTTTTTCAATTGGGAAAGGGGTAAAATAAAGAAGGCTCTCACTATATTGATTGGTAACTAAGGTTTCGTCTAAGTCGAAAATGACAAGTGGGTGTTTACCACAAATACTACCCCAAATTTCTTCTATTAACAGAATTGGCTGTGGAACTGTTGGATCAGGTCTAGACATTATTGTCTCAAAAACGATGCAGAATTTTTGTCTTATTTTATCGTAAAGCTTTTTATTGATTCCATGGTCACGGTTTAGGCTCTCATGGAAACTCAATAAATGATTTGATGGAGAAGGTACAGTGTTGTTTTCAGGCAGTGATAAGCGAAAGGCTGTACCACTATCTGGTTTCGTTATTACATATTTTCTTAAAAGTAAGTCATGACCAATTTTTTTACAGAAAGTGATAAATTCCGTTTGTATCCAATCAGATATCTCTTGAGTTTTGTCATTCCATGTAAAGTAAAATGAAGGTTGAACAGTTTGTGCCGTGGGTAAATTTGTTGAAGCCATATGTCTTGTAACCAGCTAAAAAAATAGTTTTTCTATTGTTACAGATTTTTAACTTGTTGAAATGGTGATGGAATTAAACTTTCTTAATAGTGTTAGTTTGTTTTTATTGTTACTTTCGATGAAATACTGTTTGCAATAAAACAGTTCGCATGTGCTTTCTCATGAATTTTTTGTATGGTTTTAACTGTCACTTCAACGCCTTCCTCAAATACAATTTCTGGCGATAAAACCATTTCCGTTACCGCGAGTTTGCCTGATTCAATCCGTCCTAATATAGCCATTGCATTGTCTTGATACGACAATACAGGCAGCCTTTTTAAGTGGGCGATGGCTAAAAAAGTGAGCATATGACAAGAGGACAATGCGGCTAATAAACTTTCTTCAGGATTAACAAAGTGTTCATTACCTTTATATTCTGATGCCGAGGAAGCATTTACAGTCTGACCACTTCCAAATGTTATGGTATGGTCTCGACTAAATTCACCATCATAGTTTTGTTTGTTATCCCATTTTATTAACGTATTAAAGCTCATAAGTATTCTCTTAAAGTATTTGGGGCATTTATTATTGGCAATTCGTGGTTGGTTTGTTAAGTTGGTTTACATCATATTAACTTTAACAGGGAGTGCTTATTATGAAGTTAGTAGAGAAATTTGTCGCGCTTTTATTATGGCTAGGGATTTCTGCTTCGCCGACCTTAATTGGGATATTGCTTGGTGGGGTCGTGGGGCTCTCTAATGGATTACTTGAAATGTCGATTCTTGTTTGTGGCGGTGTTGGTTTTTTCATCGGAGGACTGTGGGCGGAAAAAGTTCGACGATCTACAGGCTTAGCTCATTTCTGGGGGAGACTCATTGGCGCAAGGGATCCTATTTAATCCTTTATCACGTTTATCGCAATAAATAATAAGGCGTAAAGGGATAAGTGATCACGATCACGAATTGTGATTATTCCAAGTGTTATAACGAACCATCGCGTTTTTTAAGATGTCTTACCTACCGAGCTTTGAAATTGTGAAATTGATTCAGAAACAGTCTTTAAGTGGGCTATACAAAAAGTACAGAGTGGAAAGCTGAAAACTGAGACACAAATGAACGATGCTCGACGCGAAAATCCAGTTTTTTAAATGAAGTCTTGTTATACCAATTTGGGTATTACGAAAGACTTAATACTAAGGAAGTTCTATGAAGATAAATTTATCGGGTCACCATGTAGACGTTACTGACACTGTTAAAGAGCATGTCAGTGACAAATTTAGCAAAATTGGCAAACATTTTCCTTCCTTAATCGCCCTCGATGTTACTATTTCTAAAGAACATAATGAATTTCAAGTTGAGTTACGTACCCACTACGAAGGTAGTTCGTTAGCCGCATCCGGAGCCAATGCTGTGATGTATCCCGCAATTGCAGAAGCAGCCGATAAACTGAACGCAGCACTGAAACATCGAAAAGGTCAGTTGAAAGCTGATCGTCATCAAAAACCGACTTGCACAACACCAGAAATCGCTCATGAAATCATTCAAGATATGAAATTGGTATAAGATGGTGTATTGAGTCAATTTTGATTCATTAAGTTGACTCAATAACTGCTGATGACGTTTTGTTGCGCATGATCATAAAATAAGCGCTCGGCACCCAAATCAATGATATTAATGTGGTCAGTAATGTGCCCCCCGCGATAGCCACTGCAAAGGGCGGCCAAAAACCTCCTCCAGCTAGGATCAGTGGTAAAAAACCACCAATTGTTGTAACCGTTGTTGAGCTAATATGCCGCGTGCAGCTATTTACTAGTGAGACAATGGTTTTGCTTTCGCCTGCTCTTGCCATTGGCTCTGTTTCAAGTTCAGCAATGATCACAATAGCCGCATTAATGGCCAGCCCCATTAGCCCGAGTAACCCAATGATAACGGTAAAACCAAATGGGTAATTAAAGCAGTAAACGGCCAGCAAACCCAACCCTGCTGACTGAAGCGCGCTAATTAATATAATTGCCGTTAATCGGAAGGAATTGAATGATAATACGAGCACGGTAAATAATAAGGTGAGCACGAGAGCAACACTTGACATTAATTTTCCGACAGCAGCGTTCCGTTTGGCACTTTCTCCACCAACTTCGATGCTATAACCCATTGGCAAATCAATCGCCATGATGTCTTGTTGCACCTCTTGCAACACTTTTGCCGGCAACACATCGGCAATGATGTAGGCTTCGACAGTATTAACTCGTTTGCCATCTCTGCGTGGAATTGCACTGCGGCTCACTTGCATTTGAGTGGTAGCAATTGCAGCCAGTGGAAGAAACTGCCCTAATGGTGTGATGAGGTTCACTTCAGATAATCTTTGCACATCAGAATGATATATGTCGTCAATACGCAATCTAATTGGGAGTGATTCTGTTTGTTCTAATAAAGTGCCACCAATGACTCCCGTTGTGGCCATCTGCATTTGTTGAGCTATCTCGGATAAACTGAGTCCAAGTGCTGAGCTTGCTTCCTCATTGACGTCGATAGAGACTTTAGGCGTGCCAGAGCTTAGGGTAGTTCGAGTATGAGTCACAAATTGTGACTGGCTAAGGCGCTGCCGAACTTGGTCACCAATTTGGTTTAGGGTATCGAGATTATTGCCGAAAACTCGAAACTCAACAGGTGCGTGAAATGGCGGGCCTTGTTCGAGTTTTCTTACTAGAATTTGAGCTTTAGGAAACAAGGCATCAAGCTCATTTTGCAACTCAGGGATAAGTTGGTTAGCCACTGTATAGTTTTGTGTCTTTACCATGGCTTGTGCGTAGTTTTCTGCACCAGTTTGTCTCTGAGTCAGGTTATAGTAAAAAGAGGGAACATTTCCGCCAACTACCCAGTTTACTTGAGTAACACCATTTTTATCGGTTAAGTAACTGTTTAGCTTTTCGGTTAATTGCGCTGAATTTTGAATGCTGGATTGCGTAGGTAAATAAGCTTCAATTTGAAACATATCGCGATCAGATGAAGGAAAAAATTGTTCAGTTAACTGACTTGCGGCTATAAAACCAAGTAATGGCAACAGCCCAATAGACAGTGTTGTTAACAGTGGTTTTTTAAGACTCGCATTAAGGAATTGCTGGAACCGTCTTGTTAATTGTGGAAATTGAGCTCCATTATGAAACCAAGCATGATTACTATGATTACAAGCGCTAAAACGACCTGCCAATCCAGCAATGAGGGTATGTGATATCAGATAAGAGCCAATGAGTGCAAAAATAACTGAAATAGCAATACCCCCTACAAACTCACCTGAAGCGCCCGGCATTAGTACAATTGGAGTAAAGGCTAAAATAGTGGTGATGGTAGAGCCTGCTAATGGCAACCATAAATGCTTTAATGTGTTGCTAACGGCATCAAGCTTTGATTGGCCTTCAGCTCTGCGCTGGCCTATTGCATCGACGATGACAATCGCATTGTCGACCATTATGCCGAGTGCCACGACTAAGCCTGTTACTGACATCTGATGAATTGGTAACCCGACAAACTTCATACAGGTTAAAGTGAAAAGAGCAGTTAATGGTAAAGAAAGTGCGACAATCAAGGCATTTCTTAGCCCTAGAGTCAGCATCAACACAGTTAAAATAATGATAAAGCCTTGCAGAAGGTTGATCAGTAGTTCACCGAGCCTTGTCGACGTGTAGCTTTTTTGCTCGAACAACCAGTTAACTTTTATATTTGCAGGCACTAATTGCTGAAATTGCTTAACATCTTTTTCAACTTCACTTTGCCATAGATCGACTCGAGCACTGTCAAGCATTCGAATGGCAATCATGACACCTTGCTTTCCATTCACAATCGCTTTGCTTGCAATAGGTGTTTTAGGTTGACGCTTTATAGTGGCAATATCTCTAAGCCGCGTGATCTGATGATTTTGAGTGGCTTTAATCGGTATACTGCTAATACGTTCAAGGCTATCAAATTCACCATTGACTTCAATCAGCGCTCTGAAACTTAAGTTATTGACTTTTCCTGCAGAGATTTTACTGTCAGCATGATTGAGTTGCCTTGCGACTATAGCTGGAGTAAGCCTTAGCTTAGCCAGCTTATTAGAATGCAAAGTAACTTGAATTTCTTCCTCAGGCGCACCGTAAAGTGTAACGAAGTCAGTGCCGTCAATTAACCGAATTCTATTTTGTAATTCCTTCGCGTAACGGTTGATAATATCGATACGTTCTTGCGTTTTTCCTTGCCAATTAACTCCTAAAATAACGGTACTGGCATAACCAATTTGGTCATCTAACCTAGGCTCATGTACGTTATTAGGTAGCAGTGCTCGACTGTCATTGAGTAAATCTCTTGCCCTTGACCAAACCATTTCAGTTTGAGTAATTGAGTCTTTGAGCTCAATTTGAATGACTGATACACCTGAGCGAGAAGTAGATTGTAAGAGCTTAAGTTCTTCCATTCGCCTGAGTTGGTTTTCAATGACGTCAGTAACGAGTGCTTCTACACGTTCGGAGGATGCACCGGGGTAAGTTGTGATAACCGTTGCAAACCGATTGGTGATTTCTGGATCTTCCGTTCTTGGTAGGCTGCTTAGCGCACCGAAACCTGCGACGATAAGCAATGCGATAAATAGTGCAGCAAGACGGCCGTTTTCGATGAATGATTTAATCATGTTGTACCGCCTTATGGGCTGTACGCACTCGCTGATTTGATACTAATTTGTGAATACCTGAAGATACAATTTGTTCACCATCACTGAGAGCTCCAGTGATAAAAGCTTGCTCGCCAGTGATGTAGAGTATTTCAATATCACGTCGCTCAACCTTGTAGGTATCATTTTTAGTAGGAAATAATGCATAGACATTCCAAAGACCTCTCACACCATCAGTTAATGCTGATACTGGTACCCAATATCCAGATTGATTAATAGTATTTTTCTGGCTGATATAAGCAATGTCACCGTGGGATAGGTCGTTGTTACTGGGCAATCGCAATCGGATTTGCCTAGTGTGGGTTGATTCATTAACGGCTCGGTTTACACCGATAATTTGAGTAGGAAATACTGTGTCATTAATATCGACATTTATAGCGTTTCCTATTTTAAAATCTTGGGCGCTCTGTGATGGAACATGGAGCATTACTTCCATTTTTTCTAGATTAACAAGCGTAAGCACAGGAGTTCCAGCGTTTGCTACATTACCTATTGACTGGTGCTTTTGAGTGATTTGACCAGTAAAAGGTGCAATGAGTATCGATTTGTTAAGACGGATTTTAATACCGATTAATTGGGCTTTAATACGCTCATGTGCAGCTTGCAGCTGGTTCACTCTGCTTTGAGCTTCATCCAAACCTTGCGCGGAAACGAAGTTATCTTCAATCATTTGATTATTTCGGTTTAATATCTGTTGTGCTAACAAAAGATCGGCGTTGTTTTGCTTGAGCGTGGCCAGTAATTGTTGACGCTCTACTTCAAGTAGTTCCGTATCCAGTGTTGCAAGCTGCTGATCTTTCTGCACCATGTCACCGCTGTTTACATCAATCTTTGTGAGTTTTCCTGCGAGTTCAAAGGATAAAGCGGCATGTTGCTCAGAAGTCACTTGCCCGACATAGTGATGAGTTGTTTGGTAGTTCGGCTGCTGGTGGACAAATTGGCTTTCGACAAAAGTTGTTGATGATTGCTCTACAGGTGTTGAAGAATCACTGCAGCTGCTGGTCATTATAATTAAGAATACTGCTAAGAATATTTTTAACCGTGTCACGATTACTGTTTGAATCATCCTAAGAAATAAGGTAGTTACGCCTTTCATCTCTTTTGTCCTTTGTGGGTGATAATTATCCATACTGGACTAGACAGTCTAGTTTTTTAAGACTAGACTGTCTAGTCTTGTTTATGGTTAAATCATAAAAAAAATAAATGACAATTTGATGGATTAAACATGGCCCTTGAAACACCACTCAATCGTAGTGAGCAAAAAAATCTCGATATTTTGATCGCGGCGATAAAGCTATTTTGTGAAAATGGCTTTCCTCACACCAGTATGGATGAAGTGGCAAAAGAGGCTGGTGTATCAAAGCAAACGGTTTATTCTCATTTCGGATCAAAAAATGATCTGTTCGTCGCGGCCATAGAATCGAAGTGCTTATCCCATCAGCTTTCGGATGGAATATTAGATGACGCGCATTATCCAGAAAAATGCTTAGCCTCATTTGCTACTCACTTTGGTGAAATGATAGTGAGTCCTGAAGTGGTTAAAGTTTTTAAGGCTTGTACGGCACAATCAGATACCCATCCAGAACTTTCTAAATTGTTTTTTGATGCAGGCCCTAAACATGTGATTCAATTACTGAGTAACTATTTAATTCGAGTGGAATCAGTCGGGGAATACCATTTCCCTGATGCACATCACTGTGCAATTCGTTTATGTTTAATGCTGTTTGGTGAGTTAAGATTGAAGTTAGAATTAGGTTTGGAAGTCGAAGACTTGTTGGGTGATAGGGAGCAGTATTTAAAAGAAAGTGCAGCAATGTTTTTGCGTGCTTATAAAAAATAGGAGGCGTGTTTTTATCAACAGTGGCCTCTTAATTCAACCTAGAAACATCAGTTGACTGCGTTCTCAAGCGTAGAAAAAATGGCTGATAGTAAGGCGTAGCTTGCAGCAAGTAGTTATTCTACTTGCAAAAGTTACAACGCAGATAGCAGTCATTTTAGCAAGCTTGTGAGCGTAGAGCACTTCACTTATTGGGTGAAAGCCTTGATGATAAAATCATCATATCGCTCAAATAGTTACGCGTATACTCAGCATTCAACTGATGTTTTAGGTTCAATAGTTCATTTACCAAGCATTTTCTTTTTTAAGCTTTTTTGTGCAGGTTTATCACCAAGCCAGATAGCGAATAAGGCGTGACGAAAAGCTTCACCTTTAATTTCGCTAATTTTTACATCATTTTTAAAAGCGGTAATACCAATATCTTTTTGTGCGAAAAAAGTAAATTGATCACCTTCTTTTATGCCTGATTCGAATAAGTCAATAAACTCATCAATTTGGGTTTGTAATGGTGCAAGTTGATTATGTGTAGCCGCTTCAAAACCTTCAATAACGGCATTTTGCATTTTTTCAGGTGTAATTAAACCTGAAGTTATATTTAACCGTATCAAAGCAAAACGTGAATCCATAGCTTTTTGAAAGTCAGATGTTTTTTTCGGCAAATATAAGCTACCAACGTATAAATCAAAAAATAATTTACTGCGAACGCCTGCGCCATTTAAAACGAGATTTTGGTTACCTACCGATAACCTGTCGGCAATTTCAACATCAGAAATAGTCTTAGATAATGTAACATTACTTATTAGCAACGTTGCGGTAAATAACACTTTTACAAATAACTTCATAATGACCTCATTAATAAATGTAATAGCTGTATACCTGATAAAATCAACTCGTTCATTTTTAACCTAGAAACATCAGTTGACTGCGTTCTCAAGCATAGCGAAAATGGTTGATAGTAAGGCGTAGCTTGCAGCAAGTAGTTATTCTACTTGCAAAAGTTACAACGCAGATAGCAGTCGTTTTAGCAAGCTTGTGAGCGTAGAGCGCTTCACTCATTTGGTGAAAGCCATGATGATAAAATCATCGTATTGCTCAAACAGTTACTCGTATACTCAGCGTTCAAATGATGTTTACCGTGAAAATAGCCGCTAACACCTATTCCCAAGCCTGTTAGTGAAAGCATAAAAGCTAAAAATTACTTCGCCTTTAGCTTTAGGTTGGAAATAATCTTCAAATCTCAGCGAATACAATTTTCATGGTGTAGGGTGATAGAAAAATAGTAGTCAAAGTAAACGCATATGACATCTATGCCTATCATGAACGTTTAGGTTTAATATTCACAAGTATAGACTAAAGGGGCTTTGATCAAGTTTATCCACGCACACCAAGCTGATATTGACCGTCTTGTTGAAACCAAGCGGCTTGTTTCAGTTTTGGAGAAAATAATAGTGGTCCATCGTCAAAAAATAAAAAACATTTCCAATTACTTTTGAATATTTTCCATTTTGTTTCGATTATCTGATATTTTTCGTAGGCAAAATACACAGTGGTTTCATCTGACCAATCAAAGTGCTCAATAAACATTGCCGGTAATGCTGGATCTTCACTGTCCCATGCTGACTGCCAGTGATCTGTTTTTACCCAAGAATTATTGCGTGCAGCCCAGTCTCCTTTACCGAATAACTCAGCACGGCTGCATTTATTACTGATCCAACGGTTCCAAACTTCCATTGCTGATTTATCGCTTAATGGCTTTATCGCCATTTTGTCATCTTCAGTGACAGGTAAATCTTTATGGTTAAATATCCATTTACGTCGATATTGTTCGAGTGGAATGTATGAGTGGGTCAAAACCTCTCCTAGACAATAAGAATAAAAAAGAAAAGATTATACCCGTGTTGCCTGAAGATGCACGACTGCAACGAGAATTAATCTCTGTGGACTTAATTCCCCGCCCCTTGGGGCGAAGTAATCAATGAGATACTTTTGTTATCATACCGGCGAAGGCTGGTATCTAGTGACTTTTCTAGAAAAGAGCAAAGGCGCTAGACTCCAACCTTCGCTGGAGTGACGATACTGTAAAATTATACCCCGCAGCTTGCGGCGGGGTTGTTGATTTGCTGTTTAGGAAGGCACCTATTCAACTGGCTGACATTCTACTTCAGATTCAATTTGGCCTGATCCCATTTGAATAACTCTGTCATTTGGAGTGAGTACATCGAGATCGTGGCTGATCATAATCACAAAAATATCCTTTGATAGTGCTCTGACTAATTTCATTAACTCAAATAGTATTCGTATCATCTAGCGCTGATGTTGGTTCATCTAATAAAAGCACTTGAGTTTTTCTTATCATTGCTCTTGCTATTGCAAAACGCTGTTTTTCACCACCAGAGAATTGATTGACCTGCTCAGACACCATGAGTGATAAATCGTGGCTTATTCTTTCAAGCCAGTCATGCAAACCAACGGCTTTTAGTTGTAAGAAAAGTACCTTATCATCTATAAACTCAGGAAGACCTAAAGTAAGATTATCTCGAATGCTTGCATTTAATAACTTTGGCTCTTGATCAACCCATGCAACAGCTTGTCTTATTGAGGCTAAGTTATATTGATCTAATGTCTTATTGTTAATAAGTATCTCTTGATGTGTTTCAGGATAAAAACCAAGTAGTTGATTGAGTAATGTACTTTTTCCGCTGCCACTTTCACCTATGACAAACCATAAGCCTTTGCCTGAAAAACAATAATTAATATTATTCAATATCTGCTTATCATTGGGTTTAAAATTGAGGTTTTGAAATGAAAAACTTTCAATTTGTTCAAGTTGAAAGCCAGATCCTTGCGTGCACTCTTTTGGTATGTTTGCAATTTCAGTCAGTCGACGTGATACGCCTGACGCTTTGTTCAAGTTACTAAAAAACATGGCCATCGACATTAAAGGAAAAGTAAGGCCGAATAAATATAATAGAAATGCCGTCACTGTTCCTAATGTCATCGTTCCTTGTTCAAGCCAGTATGCTGAGAATGCTAAAATTGCAATCATGCTTATCATGAGTACCAAATTAGCAATCGGCCCAATGAATGACATTACTTTAGTTTCTCGCATTTCTTGTACGAAACATTCATTAAGTAATGCATGTGACTTTTGATGGAAGTGGTTGCTCGCATTGTGAGATTTGAGCAATTTAGTATTACGCACCCATTCAGTACAATTTTTCAATAAATTGGCTTCAGCCGCTTGTGATTTTGCGCCAATGTTATTCATCAGCAGACTAATAGGAGTGATAAGAATAAAACCGATTAACACACAACTCAGCAATACTAAGGTCAAACGCCAATCAAGTAAAAACATGATGGTGACAACGGAAATGAGAGAAATTAAGCCACTGAATAAACCAATCAAGTCTCCAGCTAACACAGACTTTACAATATTGGAGTCGTTAATTACATGAGCACTTAATTCTGCACTATGCTCTTTTTCTAAATTTTCAGTATGACCATGAAGTAACCGCCCAATTAAACTGAATCTGAGTTTGAAGTTGATTTTGTGTCCAACTCTTCCACCAAACCAACTTAACACGGCTTCTAATAATGCACTGATTAAAACAATCACCACTAGGCCGACAATCAGGAGTTTATCAATACCTTCTGCGCTAATTGAGTCCACTAAGTGACTTGAATAAAGAGGTAAAATTAATTCTAATCCAGTCGTAATAAGGGTTAAGATTGCTAAATAAATAAAAGAGCGAGTTTTAGGTTTATGGGGAGATAAGAGTTTCCAAAGTGATTTGGTATCACCAGTTGATTGTTCCATTATTCTCTATAATTCCATGTTGTTATTTGTATAAGCTATTTGGGAAGCCGCTGCTATTGTCGTTTTAGTCGGTTTCTTTTTCAATCTTTGTTTGTTACAAAAAAATAACACGATACCCAAAATAATGAATGGATGTTTCTTTCTTATTGATGGTCTCATTGTATTGCCAATTCTTTGCTGGTTCATGATTGATGACAAAAAAGAATCGCTAATTAAATTGGCGTTTATTCCTATTTTGTTGTAGATGTCTCTTATCGACTTCCTGCGATGAGAGAAGAGGTTTACATAGCTATTGACTCAACTGAACTCAAGGTGTTTGGTGTAGGCTTTTCTGGAAAACAGAAAAGCATGATGCCGAAAGCGACGAACTTGGCGAAAGCTTCAGGCTGATGAGAGGGAAATGATTTGGGAAGCAACGTCCATTCAAGTGCTTGTAATGCAGTAATGGAACCCTTTATCCTTGCCCATCGGGAGCTTGTATGTGCTCACTTTGGTTTATAAACCTAAATAAGTCGGTTGAATTGTCTGTTGATAATAAAGATTGATATAAAATGGCTTAAATTAACCCTAAAATTGACAGGTTTTCACGTGAAGTTTGATAATTTTTTATGGATCAAATGAGTTAAAAAAATAATGTAGTTTGATAATTCTTAACTCATTTTTGGACAGAACCAATTTACGCACAATTACATTATATTTTGAGTCTGAGATACAGCTATGAGCTACGAAACGGCTCCCCTGTGCGGTGGATAATTTTCTGTTATACATTTATAGAATGCCTTAAAGCTGAATATTTTTGTATTTATCTTTTCAGTGCGTTATTTCTTAGCTTGTTAATTCACTCACTTATTGAGTAATGTGATGGCGACAGTGCGCACTCCTGCTGAGCAACAAGCAATATATATATTCATGCTTAAAAGTCTCCAAAAATGCCCAAGCGAAGCCGTATTATATCTGAACTTTGAGGTTTCAAAGTTTGATGATGATGACGACTTACAACAGTGTTATCAAAGATTAAGCAAAATAGATAGACAAAAGCTGTATGATTTTTTCAACAATAAATCATCGTCGACTCGCTTTAACTCTAGCACACGAGAGACTCATTACTGTATGAAGCCAAGTAATGCTTACCGACGTTTTGCAACTGAGCCCCGCTCCATTGATCCAAAATCGAGCACTCAATATACCAAGCAAATACAGCAACCACCTTCCTCCCCTGATTCTTTTTTTACTCAGACCAGTGCGCTTATTCACTCTTGGAAACTTAAACGGAAAACCAAAAATCAACTGGGTATTGATTTAAATGCATTAATTGGTGGTTGCGCTAAACTTTCGCAGCTTATTGAAATCATTCACACGCTAAAAAACGACAAGCAGGTCATGGAAACATCATGGGACATAAGGTTAATCCATAAATTGTTACACAAAGTCGCCGAGTTTTCAGGCAGCCATTCATCTAATTTCGACGGCGTTTTTAGTGACATAATACGTTTTAAATCGTCCTATGAAGCGAAAACATGCACACTATTACTGAAATTAATTAAGTTAAATTTAAATTATTCAGATGCCAAAAGGTTGGTGCTAAGAAATGCAGCTGAAGCCAGCTTAATACAGCAATGGGGCATTGAGCCTAATGCTGCTATTTACAATGCTTTTATCACGGTATGCGCTAAAACGGGCCACTTTGGCAGTGCTTGGCAACTGGTATGTGGTGATAAGCCTGTGATGGCACCTCATTTGCCATTAAAATCCAATCAAATCACCTGCATTAATTTGCTAACCGCCTGCGCTGAAACGTGGCGTTTTACAGAAGCTAAATCATTGGTCTTGGGCGATGACGATACAGCTACAGCCAGCTGCATGCAGCAGTGGGGGATTAAGCCTAATGTTGCCATTTACAATGCCTTTATCACGGTATGCGCTAAAACTGGCCAGTTTGATAGTGCTTGGCAACTGGTGCGTGGTGATAAGCCCGTGATGGCACCTCACTTATCATTAAAATCCAATCAAGTCACTTGCATAAATTTGTTGACGGCCTGCGCTGAAGCGGGGCGTTATGCAGAAGCCAAATCATTGGTGCTGGGCGATGGCGATACAGATACAGCCAGCTTAATGACACTATGGGGCATCAAGCCTAATGTTGCTATTTACAATGCCTTTATCACGGTATGCGCTAAAACGGGTCAATTTGATAATGCTTGGCGACTGGTATGTGATGATAAGCCCGTGATGGCTCCTCATTTGCCATTAATGGCCAATCAAATAACCTGCCTGAATTTGCTGACGGCCTGCGCTGAAACGGGGCGTTATGCAGAGGCCAAATCATTGGTGTTGGGTGATGGCGATACAGCTAGAGCCAGCTTAATGCAACAATGGGGCATCAGGCCTGATGTAGCCATTTACAGTGCCTTTATCACGGTATGCGCTAAAACGGGCCAGTTTGATAGTGCTTGGCAACTGGTGTGTGGTGATACACCAGTGATGGCTCCTCATTTGCCATTAATGGCAAATCAAATAACTTGCCTGAATTTGCTGACGGCCTGCGCTGAAACGGGGCGTTATGCAGAAGCCAAATCATTGGTGTTGGGTGATGGCGATACAACTACAGCCAGCTTAATGCAGCAGTGGAACATAAAGCCTGATGTTGCCATTTACAGCGCCTTTATCACTGTATGCGCTAAAACAGGCCAGTTTGAGAGTGCTTGGCAACTGGTGTGTGGTGATAAGCCCGTGATGGCACCTCATTTGCCATTAAAAGCCAATCAAATCACCTGCACGAATTTGCTGACGGCCTGCGCTGAAACGGGGCGTTATGCAGAAGCCAAATCATTGGTGTTGGGTGATGGCGATACAACTACAGCCAGCTTAATGCAACAATGGGGCATCAAGCCTGATGTTGTCATTTACAGCGCCTTTATCACGGTATGCGCTAAAACAGGCCAGTTTGATAGTGCTTGGCAACTGGTGTGTGGTGATAAGCCCGTGATGGCACCTCATTTGTCACTAAAGGCAGATTCAATCACCTGCACTAATTTGCTGACGGCCTGCGCTGAAACGGGGCGTTATGCAGAAGCCAAATCATTGGTGTTTGGCGATGGCGATACAGCTAGCTTAATGCAACTGTGGGGTATCAAACCTAACGTTGCAATTTACAGTGCCTTTATCACGGTATGCGCTAAAACGGGTCAATTTGATAGTGCTTGGCGACTGGTATGTGATGATAAGCCCGTGATGGCACCTCATTTGTCATTAAAGGCCAATAAAATCACTTGCATGAACTTGCTGACGGCCTGCGCTGAAGCGGGGCGTTATGCCGAAGCCAAATCATTGGTGTTGGGCGATGACGATACAGCTACAGCCAGCTTAATGCAACAATGGGGCATTAAGCCTGATGTTGCCATTTACAGTGCCTTTATCACGGTATGCGCTAAAACGGGTCAGTTTGATAGTGCTTGGCAACTGGTGTGTGGTGACAAGCCTGTGATGGCACCTCATTTGCCATTAAAAGCCAATCAAATCACTTGTATGAATTTGCTGGCTGCCTGCGCTGAAACGGGCCGTTATGCCGAAGCCAAATCATTAGTGTTAGGCGATGGTGCTACAGCCAGCTTAATGCAGCAGTGGAATATCAAGCCTGATGTTGCCGTTTACAGCACCTTTATCACTGTATGCGCTAAAACAGGCCAATTTGATAGTGCTTGGCAACTGGTGTGTGGTGATAAGCCCGTGATGGCACCTCATCTACCACTAAAGACAGATTTAATCACCTGCCTAAATTTGCTGACGGCCTGCGCTGAAGCGGGGCGTTATGCCGAAGCCAAATCATTGGTGTTTGGCGATGGCGATACAGCCAGCTTAATGCAGCATTGGCACATCAAGCCTGATGTTGTCATTTACAATGCCTTTATTAAAGTATGTATTAAGGCTAAGGAATTTGACACTGGAATATGGTGTTTAGAAAACATAATGAACAAATGTCACATGAATACTTTTTCACAAATACATGCTCAACTTGCGCCGCTGGAAAAATATAATTTCGCAAGCATGATTGATAAAGGGATAACAGAAGGAATATATAAAAAAAATGTTGGCTTAATGAATCATTGTCTCGATTTGCATATGGATAAAATCTTCGAAGGAGATTCAGGCGATGGTACACATATTCGAGGTGTTCCATTAGCTTTCGCGAAACTATTATTTTGTTACCACAAAAAAAACAATGAAAACAACATAACATCGATCATAACTGGATACCATGGCAATAATACGTTAAAAAATGGAATGATAAGTTTTATCAAAGATGAATTTGAACTTGAGTTTATCGAAGATAAATTCAACTCAGGAATGATAGTATTGAGCGAGTCTACCCATATAACTTGATACTAGCGAGCACACTTTTTAGTATGATCGCATCATAAAATGGACATAATAGAACAACGACCATATTATAATGTTAAATGCATTTTTTTTAATGTTCTAAATGGTTTTGGGGGAAAAGCGAGTTAGTTTACCCAGACGATGAAGGGTACAAACAAGCAAAAAATGACAAACTCTATTATAAATTATCAAATTTTATTATAGTCGCACATGAATGCATAATTTAGTAACTTCTCAATAACCCGTGGCAAAACACCGAAATTGTAACAGTTAGTTACGATCGCAAGATCATGCTTGACCGATCTTGCCATGCTTTCATAATGCCTTTAAATTAATCTAATCATTGTTTAACTTGAAACTACCACTTCCCGATTTTTCCAATTCAGTATGCTCAAAATGTCGACCTATCGTCGAAGCACTGCAGTAAATCATTGAGCTTCAAGTTCAAGAAATTGTCGAGCTTAAAAATCGAATTGAAATTCTGGAAGATGAAATTCGCGAGCTAAAAAATATCAGTAAAAAACCTAAGATAAAGCCTAGCGGAATGGAAAGCGCAGTAAAACCGCCTCTCTGAGCATTCATCACGAAAAAATTATCCAGCACTCTGAGCCTTTACCAGAAGGGGCAAGGCTTAAAGGCTACTGAGAGTTTGTCGTTCAAGACATGAAAATCGAATCATATAATACCCTTTATCGTCTTGCGCATTATCAACTTCCTGATGGCTCAACGTTGACGGGGAAATTACCAAAAGAGCTAAACGGGCAACATTTTGGTAACGAGTTAAGAAGTTATGTACTGTATCAATATCATCACTGTCAAGTCACTCAACCTTTATTATGTGAGCAATTACGTGATTGGGGAGTCGATATTTCATCAGGTCAATTAAACCAAATACTACAACAAGGTCATGAAGGCTTTCATCAAGGAAAAGATGATTTGCTTAATAAAGGCCTGAGCAGTACTGGTTACATTACGACTGATGATACTGGTGGACGTCACTTAGGGAATAATGGTTATGTGACTCATATTGGTAATGAGTTTTTCGCTTGGTTCCAAAGTTCAGATAGCAAAAGTCGAATTAACTTTCTCTCAATTCTTTGCGGTCAACAGCAGGGCTACAAGCTAAATGCTACGGCTTTTGAGTATATGAAAGAGTACAAGCTACCAGAAGTCCAAAGAAAGCAACTTGCCAACCATCCTTGCCAATTTTTTGAAACCAAAGAAAAGTGGGATGCACATCTTAACCAGTTAAACATCACTCGAAGGCACCACATGCGTGCCGCTACTGAAGGCGCATTACTAGCGCAAGCTATTGAGATACACTCCATTGAATCACTGGTTGTTGTCAGTGATGGTGCTGGTCAATTTAATGTTCTTATTCATGCGTTGTGTTGGGTTCACGCTGAACGCTTAGTTTATAAGCTTGTGCCATTGAATGAAGCGCACCGAGAAGGCATCAAAAAGGTTCGAGGTGAAATTTGGGATCTATATCGAGATTTAAAACGGTATAAAGCTCAACCACAACCCAGCAAGAAAACAGAGTTAGAAAAGGAGTTTGAGCGAATTTTCACTCAAAAAACCAGTTATCAGCTTCTCAATCAACAACTGAAGCGATTACATAAACATAAATCATCATTGCTTCGAGTATTAGACCGACCAGAAATACCACTTCACACCAATGGCAGTGAAAATGACTTACGGGAACATGTAAAGAGACGAAAAATCAGCGGTGGGACTAGAAGTGATTTAGGGCGACAATGTAGGGATACATTTTCCAGCCTAAAGAAGACTTGTCGGAAAC
The DNA here is from genome assembly GCF_004358345.1 of Parashewanella spongiae. Classification (NCBI taxonomy): domain Bacteria; kingdom Pseudomonadati; phylum Pseudomonadota; class Gammaproteobacteria; order Alteromonadales; family Shewanellaceae; genus Parashewanella; species Parashewanella spongiae. Next base: position 1,277,528 of record NZ_CP037952.1, read on the forward strand.
TGAAAATATCGTTTTGGCAATATCTTCAGGATCGACTTTCAATGAGCAATAGTATTTCATCCTTGGGAGAATTGGTGCTGGAAAAAGCGAGTGCTGCCAAGGGTTATTGAGAAGTTACATAGGTATAAGATAACTCATTAATAAACTTTAACTTTAATAAACAATTAATTATTTTAAACTGTCCGGCATTAGCAATAAAGAAGTATAAAATATGTGCAGCCTAGCCGTTCCTTCTAACTCCCCTACTCATTTTGAACCACTCAAAAACACAGTTGACAGTAACAAGCCGTCAGAAAATGCTTTGACAACCGAGCTTCTAAAAACCAAAGCTAAAGAATGGCTCAAAGCTGAAACATCACTCACTGAATCTCGGGTTGATGAGATTTGCGACAACCTTGAGAGCGATGAAGTGACTATCGATGTTAAGTTATCACAGCTTTGTGAATTAATCGGTAATATTAAAAATGAGTATCTAAAGGAATTTGAGTGTATTTGCACATTGGACGGTAATGAATATGAAACTTTGCATTTTGAACTAAGTTTTTCAGGGAGTAAGCTTTTAAAAAGCCATGATCAAAATATCTTCAATTCTCGCTTAGATAGCTCAAGTTTAACATCAGCAATCTCCAGCCTTAAACGGATAGAGGCTGAACTATGCAATGCGGAATCACCTGAACTTTCCGTACTACAGGCAACGAGGCAAAGACCACCAGCTAAAGTTATCTTCGATGTAGAGAATACTCTAGGTAAGTTAAAGGTTATTAATAGTTCTACAGACAGTAAAGTTGTAAGAGAGATATCAGAATTTGATAAATCCGAAAAAGGATTTGCATTTTTAAATTGCATTTGCCAGCAAGACGGATGCTACCAGTTTGACTTTACAATTGAGTTAGATCAAGGAGCAAGTACTTGTATTGGTGTATCACAATCTCTTAAGGCTAGTAAAATGCAAGTTGCAATCGATGCGTCAAGCGTGATGTGCATGTGTAATCAACTTTCATTTTTTCAATCTTACGAAGGAAAAGTGATCAGAAAAGGGGCAGTTGAAAGTGAAAAGATAAAAGGTAAATCCCAAATTCAGCCTTTTTATGAAAAAGGCACAGAAGTATGTCTTATGATTTCAGTGGAAAAACAATTAGCCAAAGTAGAAATTAAAATTAATGGTAAATTTCAAGACAGCGTAATTGAAAGGCTTAGAGTACCGCTTGTTCCATGTATTATCTTTTATGCTGGCATGAATAAAGAAGTAAAAATCACTGACAGCCATTTCCAAGGTACATCTGGATAGCGAACCTACGATGTCCTAGTATATAGCGTCTTCCCTTAATCCAACACTTTGGACAGTTTTGAACTTTAAAGTAGCTTATACCAATTACAGTAATTAAATTCCCAGCTCAGAGCTATGTAGGTGTTCAAAGTACAAGTGAAATTGATGAAGACATAGTTATTATCGACATACAAAACTGTCGTTATTACATTGCTACGTTGAGACAGTTTTGCGTAGTAATTTGGACACATACAAGCTCCTGAAGGGCAAGGCTAAAGGATGCCATTACTACGTTACAAGTTTTTGAATTATCCCGACAAAAGCACGAAGTGCGTTGAACGCCAGCTTTGTATGGCGGCCGTTAGGGTATATAGTACTTCATACTTGCGCCTTGTACTGAAATCCTTTAGCTCTTGCTGAGTGTGAAGTTAATTACTGTAATTGGTATTACTCTCATTGAAAAAAAGAAATGAACAGTTCATTTAGGCAGTAAACTGATATTTCTATAAATATTCGTTTTACCTTATATTAATAAACTCATCGCTTAGCCAAAATCAGTCAGGTAACACGGGTATATCTGGTCAAAGCAGTGTTGGGACTGTATAATCTTCCGCCCCTATTGAGGGGCTTTTTAGTTTGTATTTTTGAGGTTAGTTACATGAGTGATAAAAAGATCAATTTATTAGATCTCGATCGTAAGGCAATGCGACAGCTATTCGCCGATATGGGTGAAAAACCGTTTCGTGCTGATCAACTGATGAAATGGATCTATCACTTTGGTGTTACTGACATTGAAGATATGAACAACATCAATAAAAAATTGCGTACAAAACTCATTTCGAAGTGTGAAATAGTGGCACCAGAGATCTCCAGTTTCCAAAAGTCTGAGGATGGTACCATCAAATTTGCAATTGATGTGGGCGATGGTCAAGAAGTTGAAACTGTTTATATTCCTGAAGAAGACAGAGCAACGCTTTGTGTTTCATCACAAGTGGGTTGCGCATTGGCTTGTACGTTTTGCTCGACAGGACATCAAGGTTTTAACCGTAACTTATCTGTGTCAGAAATTGTCGGTCAAATCTGGCGAGTGTGCGACTTTTTAGGTTTTCAAAAAGAAACGGGCGAGCGTCCAATCACTAATGTTGTAATGATGGGAATGGGTGAGCCATTATTAAATTTATCGAATTTAATACCTTCTCTAAAGATTATGCTAGATGATTTTGGTTTTAGTCTATCGAAACGCCGCGTGACGGTTTCTACATCAGGTGTCGTACCAGCATTAGACAAAATGGGCGATGAACTTGATGTTGCATTAGCCGTGAGTATTCACGCACCTGACGATGAACTTCGCGACGTTCTGGTTCCCGTTAACAAAAAATATCCGTTAAAAGAATTTTTGGATGGGATCAGACGCTATATTGCTAAATCGAATGCGAACAGAGGTCGGGTGACGATTGAATATGTCATGCTGGATCACATTAATGACAGTACCGATCAAGCTCATGAATTGGCAAAACTGTTAAAAGATACGCCATGTAAAATTAACTTAATTCCGTTTAACCCTTACCCAGGTTCTCCGTACGGTCGTTCATCAAACTCTCGTATTGATAGATTCTCCAAGGTGTTAATGGGGTACGATGTAACTGTTATTGTTAGAAAAACTCGTGGTGATGATATTGATGCGGCATGTGGGCAACTTGCAGGAGATATTCGAGACAGAACCCAGCGACTAGCAAAAAAACGCATGCAAGAGCAACAAATTTCGGTCACAATGGATTAACTTTTAATTAGTTCAATGTCTTAGGGTTTGTTATGAAACAGGGATTGCTTCAAATCAGCTGTATTGCTACAGCGTTATTGTTATCAGCTTGTGTCAGTGAGCGAACTTATAATGGAACTGGTGATCCGGTTTCAGAATATAAATTTGATCCCGTTTCGGCTGCGAGAGAAAGAATGCAATTAGGATTAACTTACCTGAGACGTGGTAACACTGAACAAGCTAAGTTCAATTTAGATAAAGCACTAGAATATGCACCTGATCTTGAAGAGGTGCATACAGCACTGGCTTACTACTACCAAAAAGTAGGAGATACCCGCAAAGCTGAGAAATCATATAATAATGCCATTAACAGTAAAAATGTAACTGGCGACTCTTATAACAACTTTGGAGTTTTTCTTTGTCAGCAAAAAAAGTTTTCTGAATCTGAAAAAATGTTTCTTGCTGCGATTGATATGCCCAAATACACACGCTCTGCGTCAAGTTACGAAAATTTGGGGCTGTGTAGCCAAGAAGCGGATCAGTTAGAAAAAGCGCGAAAGTATTTTGAATTGGCGCTAAAGTATGATTCTAGAAGAGCAACGTCATTATTAGAGCTAACGAGAGTTTACTTCCAGTTAAAACAATTACCGCAAGCCAAAGCTGAATTAGAGCGGTATCACAATGTAGCATTTCAAACGGCGGAAAGTTTATCGTTAGGGATTGATATTGAACTTGGACTTAATGATAAAACGGCTGCTAAAACTCTTGCATTAGTATTACAAGCAAAGTTTCCTGCCTCTCCACAAGCCAAAAAAATTCGAGCAAATATGCACTAATGAAAGACTTAAAATCAGACGTGTCTGAAACACAAGCACTACAACAAGAAGAACCAGTACATACAATAGGTTCATTGCTAAAATCGGCAAGACTAGCGAGAAATCTCAGCATTGAAAGTGTCTCGAAATCACTGAATTTACGTATGACTATTGTAAATGACATCGAAGCGGATGACTTTAGCAACATAGGTTCTTCAACTTATGCTCGTGGATACATAAAAAATTATGCGAGATTGGTTGTTGCTGATCCTTTGTTAATTCACGAATGTATTGATAGCCAATTGGGTAAACTGTGCGACCCAGCGATGCAGAGTTTTTCTCGTAAAACGACTCGAGAAGCAACAGACAGTCGTTTGATATGGTTGACTTACCTTATAGTATTCACGTTACTCGCACTATTTATTCTTTGGTGGATACAAAAAGCCGAGCTATTTGGGACAAAAGCTGATTTATCTCAACCAAGCATTGAAGAAGTAGAGCAATTAGCGATTCAAACGGTGCCTTCAAGCATTCAATCGCAGACTACCACTGACGAAATTAAATCAAATAAGGCAATACTTCCTCAAGATAATAATCCAGTGGTGAGTGTTTCAGGTGAGGAAAGCCATTCTGTTTTACCAAGAGGGCAAGATGAAGCTCCCCGAGAAGAAGTTAATATTGAGGACGCTGAAATCACTCAGGATAATGCAACCTCACAAGTAAACGATCTGAAACTTGTTGAAGCAAACGATACAGTATTAACAGAAATTAATTTAACTTTAACTGGCGATTGCTGGATAAAGATTCAAGATGCTACAGGTGAAGTGATTGTTTCTGGTTTGAAAAAGTCAGGTAGATCAATAACAGTTTCAGGCCAAGCACCCTTCCAAGCAATTTTTGGTGCTCCACGCGTGATTCAGCTAAGTTTAAATGGAAAAACTGTTAATTTGGATAAATTCCCTTCAGGGCGAGTGGCAAGAATGACTTTGCCTCTTAATGAATAAAAGCTCGATTTATCTAAAACGTTAGTCCGAATTTTGGTTACTTACTTCAGTGCGTTGTTTGCTTTTTGATAAAAGTCAGTAACAACGACGTAGTACGGAGAAAAACTATGTACAGCGAAAACCCTATTAAAAGACGTCCATCAAAACGTATTTATGTGGGAAATGTTCCGATAGGTGATGGTGCACCTATCAGTGTTCAGTCTATGACGAATACAAGCACGACGGATGTAGCCGCGACAGTTGCTCAAATTAAGTCGTTAGAAAAAGTTGGGGCTGATATCGTTCGGGTATCTGTACCTACAATGGATGCCGCTGAAGCATTTAAATTGATCCGTCAACAAGTCCAAGTTCCTCTTGTAGCTGATATTCATTTTGATTATCGTATTGCGCTTCGTGTGGCTGAATATGGTGTGGATTGCTTACGTATTAATCCTGGCAATATTGGTAATGAAGACCGAATTCGAAGCGTGGTTGATTGCGCACGGGATAAAAATATCCCGATCCGTATCGGAATTAATGGCGGTTCATTAGAAAAAGATCTCATGGACAAATACAAAGAACCCACACCTGAAGCGCTGCTTGAATCAGCCATGCGTCATGTCGAAATTCTTGATCGCTTGAACTTTGATCAATTTAAAGTCAGCGTAAAAGCGTCTGATGTATTTCTGGCTGTTGAGTCATACCGACTATTGGCAAAGCAAATTGAACAGCCGTTACATTTAGGCATCACTGAGGCTGGTGGACTGCGCAGTGGTTCAGTGAAGTCGTCGGTTGGGTTAGGTATGTTATTGGCTGAAGGTATCGGTGATACGATACGTATTTCATTGGCTGCCGATCCAGTTGAAGAAATTAAAGTTGGTTTCGATATTTTGAAATCGCTGCGCATTAGAAGCCGTGGGATTAATTTGATTGCTTGCCCATCCTGTTCACGCCAAGAATTCGATGTAATTGGTACTGTCAATGCGCTCGAAGAACGACTCGAAGATATCATCACTCCAATGGATGTATCTATTATTGGTTGTGTGGTTAATGGTCCAGGCGAAGCTTTGGTGTCAGATTTAGGCTTAGCTGGAAGCAGTCATAAAAGTGGCTATTACGAAGATGGTGTTCGTCAGAAAGAGCGGCTTGATAATAACGACTTAGTGGATAAACTCGAAACAAAAATTCGTGCTAAAGCCGCAATGATGACGCAAAGAATTTCAGTTGAAGATGCTACGGACTAAATTAATCGTTTTTATCATCTTGTTATTACGCTGAATTGTTAGTGGCTGTTTATCTTTCAGGATTAAATTTTGTGCTATTTGAGCGTTTATTTGTTCAAGGCGTAAGCAGTGAAGCTTAGTCATCTAAGTAAACGGGTTACAACACAGAACGCTCAAAAGCATCTATGACAGCGTAAATTGGTCATTTCTACTGCGTTATCGCTTGCTTATTTGGAATACCAAACCACACAAGCTCTGTCTTGTATAAAACGACCAATTTATCGCTGCAAAAATAATCACGAAAGATAAACAGCCCCTAGGGTAATACCAATTACAGTAATTAAGTGCTCAACTCAGAGCTATGTATGTGCTCAAAGTGCAATCGAAATTGATTAAGACATATTGCTCTACGTCAAGACAATTTTGAGAAGTAATTTGAGCACATACAAGCTCCCGAAGGGCAAGGCTAAAGGGTTCCATTACTGCGTTACAAGCACTTGAATTATCCCGACAAAAGCACAAGTGCGTTGAACGCCAGTTTCGTATGGCGGCCGTAGGGTATATAGTACTTCGAGCTTGTGCCTTGCACTGAAACCCTTTAGCTCTTGCTGAGTGAGATATTAATTACTGTAATTGGTATAATATGTTGCTAGTTACGTATGAAACCCTTAATGCTGTATTTTCATGGCTTTTAGGCGTAATAGCGAACTTAAATGATTGTATCGAAACACGAGAAACGCCTATAATGCTAGGCGTTTTTTTATTTTTACTAGAGTAACGAGTCAATACAGTGGCAAAACAGATCCAAGCTATTCGCGGAATGAATGATATTCTGCCAACTCAAAGTCCTCTTTGGCAAAAACTTGAAACAGCATTACGGTCAATCGTAGGTGCGTACGGATACAGTGAGATCAGAACTCCTATTGTCGAGAGTACAGATCTGTTTAAGCGTTCAATCGGCGAAGTTACTGATATTGTAGAAAAGGAAATGTACACCTTTGCTGATAACAATGGTGATAGCCTGACCCTTCGACCTGAAGGTACAGCATCTACAGTTAGAGCTGGCAATGAAAACGGCTTACTGTATAACCAAGAGCAACGCTTGTGGTACATGGGACCGATGTTCCGTCACGAACGACCTCAGAAAGGGCGTTATCGTCAGTTCAATCAATTCGGCGTTGAAGTTTATGGCATTGGTAGTGCAGATACTGACGCGGAAGTATTGATGCTTTCAGCACGCTTATGGAAAGAACTTGGTATCAGTGAATATGTAACACTAGAGCTTAATACCCTTGGTGACAGTGATGAACGTGCCAATTATCGACAAGCCCTGATTGAATATTTAGAGCAACACTTAGATCAACTTGATGAAGAAGGTCGACGTCGTATGTACTCCAACCCATTGCGAGTATTAGACAGTAAAAACCCTCAAGTTCAGCAAGCGTTAGCTGATGCGCCTGAATTGATGGACTACTTAGGTGATGAATCTAAATCACATTTTTCAAAATTATGTGAACTCTTAGAAGCCGTTGGCATCCAATACACAATTAACCCCCGTTTAGTTCGCGGGTTAGATTATTACAACCGCACTGTTTTTGAGTGGGTAACTTCCAGTTTAGGGGCTCAAGGTACCGTTTTAGCTGGCGGTCGATATGATGGACTTGTATCTCAGCTTGGCGGTAAAGATACGCCGGCTGTAGGTTTTGCAATGGGAATGGAACGTATCATTTTGTTGCTACAAGAATTGGAACTCGATAAAGACATTACCCCGACGGTTGACGTTTATGTTACTGCAATGGGTGATGCTTGCCAGATAGAAGCTGTTAAAATTGCTGAAAACTTGCGTGAAACCTTGCCACAGCTTAGAGTGATGAGCCATTGCGGTGGAGGTAACTTTAAAAAGCAAATGAAACGTGCTGACAAAAGTGGTGCAAAATTAGCGTTGATTATTGGCGAAACTGAAGTGTCCAATAATCAAGTTGGAGTGAAAGACCTCCGCGAAAGAAATGAACAACAAATGGTTGCCTGTGATCAATTGGCAGCTTTTCTTGAAGAACGGATTTAACAAGGGGCCTGCTCGTGGAAATTTATAGCTCAGAAGAACAACAAGTAGATGCTATCAAGCAGTTTTGGAAAGATTACGGCAATTCGATCATTGTTGGAGCTGTTGTTGGTTTAGGCGGCTTATATGGTTGGAACTATTATTCAGCTCATAAAGTCGAACAAGCACAAAACGCTTCAGATGCCTATCTAGCCGCTGTGAATGATACAAGCGATGAAGCTAAGCTCGCTGGTGATTTTGCTAAATTTAAAAAAGAATATAGCCAGCAAGGTTATCAAGCCATGTTGCAACTAATGATGGCTAAATCAGCTGTTGAAGCTAGCCAATTGGATAAAGCCGTCACAGTATTGAAAGAAGTCATTGCCGCTAAACCCGGTCATGGAATTGAAGATATCGCAACGCTACGTCTAGCGAGAATTCAAGCGGAACAAGACCAAGTCAGTGCGGCATTAACAACACTTTCTCAAGTGACCAGTGCATCATTTTTAGCTCAGCGCGATGAACTTAAAGGTGATTTATTGGTTCGACAAGGTGATGTTGAACAAGCTAAAGCCGCATACGAAGCCGCAATGGGTATTGCAAAAAATGCAACTAACCCTGTATTAAAAATGAAGCTGGATAACTTAAATCAAGCATAAGGAATTTTTCATGACGTTTTGGTGTAAAAATTTACTTGTTGCAGGCTTAAGTATCGCTGCGTTATCTGCATGCTCTTCAAGTGATGTGGAAGAAGTTAAAATCAGTGAACTACCAGAAATAGAGGCGACGGTAGCGCCTGTTATAAGCTGGAGTACGGTTGTTGGTTCGGGTGTTGGTGATTATTACTCTCGTCTTCGTCCAGCGGTAAAGTACGACAAACTTTTTGCAGGCGATCGTAATGGTCAACTTGTTGCGTTTGATCAAAAAACACATCAACAGTTATGGAAGCAAGATCTCAATGATATTATCCATGAAGCTGGAATCAAAAAAAACTTTCTCTTAGCCGCAGGTGTGAGTGTTTCACGTAATAAAGTTTTTGCTGGCGGCGAAGCGGGTGTTTTAGTTGCGCTGGACGCAGAAACCGGCGCACTGGCGTGGCACGTAGAAACTGACGGAGAGCTATTATCAACTCCAACAATAGGTGAAGATGTTGTTGTCGTTGCGACATCTTCAGGGGCTATAGAGGCTTATGATGTTGATTCAGGTGAGCAACGTTGGATTAGCCAATCACAACTGCCTCCGTTAACCTTGCGCGGTACTGGTGCGGCAAGCTACGAAAGTGGTGGTTTTTTTCTTGGAACTGCTGATGGCAAAGTGCAAGTTATTGTACAGAAAAATGGTCAAGTCGCATGGGAATCTGCTGTTTATACACCCAAAGGTGGTAATGAGTTTAGTAGACTAGCAGACGTTGATATGAAACCACTTCTGTCTGGTGAAAACCTTTACGCTGTGAGTTATAATGGCAACCTAGTATCAATGGAAGCTCGTACTGGACGCGTAGTTTGGTCACGTAAATATTCGAGCTTTCATGAGCTTGCAGAAGCAGGTTTGAGTTTATTTTTAGTGGATGATTCAAGTCGAATCTATTCGGTAGATAAACGCAATGGATTAGAGCTTTGGAGTAATTCAGAGTTAGAAAATCGCACCCTGACTTCTCCAGCCGTATTTGAGCAATATTTGATAGTTGGTGATTTTGAAGGCTATCTGCATTTTATTGATCGTATTAGCGGCGAGATAACAGGTCGAGTGCAAGTCGACAGTGATGGTTTATATGTTCAGCCCGTTGTTGTTGATAATAAAGTTTATGTTCAAGGACGTAGCGGTAAGCTCGCTGAAGTTACGCTTCCTTAGTTTTTTGATTAGTGTTTAATAAAAACCCTCGCACTGATTGGTTCGAGGGTTTTTAGTTGTATAGAGGCAATAAAATGATCCCAGTAGTGGCGCTTGTTGGCCGTCCCAATGTCGGGAAATCAACCCTGTTTAATCGACTCACTCGAACTCGAGATGCATTGGTGGCAGACTTTCCTGGTTTAACTCGAGATCGAAAATACGGTCGAGCGTTTCTTTCTGGGTATGAATTCATTGTGGTTGATACCGGTGGTATTGATGGCAGCGAAGAAGGTATTGAAACTAAAATGGCTGAACAATCGTTAGCGGCGATTGAAGAAGCTGATGTCGTATTATTCATTACTGATGCTCGTGCCGGAATGACCTCGGCTGATCTAGCCTTGGCACAACATCTTCGAAGTCGAGAAAAAACCACCTTTGTCGTTGCCAATAAAGTTGATGGCATTGATGGTGACTCAGCTTGCGCTGAGTTTTGGTCATTAGGGCTTGGTAATGTTTACCAAATGGCCGCAGCGCAAGGTCGTGGTGTTACGACCATGATTGAGCATTCACTCGCACCGTACGCTGAAGCGATGGGAATCGAGCGTGATACTGAGCTTGATACTCCTGAAAAAGTGCTTGAATTTACCGAAGAAGAAGCGGAAGAAGAACAGAAGCGCCTGCAAGATCTTCCTATTAAGCTCGCGATTATTGGTAAGCCTAATGTAGGTAAGTCGACGTTGACAAACCGTGTGTTGGGTGAAGATAGAGTTGTCGTATACGACGAACCCGGCACCACACGTGACAGTATTTATATTCCACTCTCACGTGAAGATCGTGAATATGTAATTATTGATACGGCAGGAGTCAGGCGACGGAGTAAAGTTAACGAAACCGTTGAAAAGTTTTCGGTAATTAAAACCCTTAAAGCCGTAGAAGATGCCAATGTTGTGTTATTAGTGGTTGATGCAAGAGAAGGCATCAGCGAACAAGATCTTGGTTTACTCGGTTTTGTGTTGAATGCTGGGCGAGCCCTTGTCATCGCTGTGAATAAATGGGATGGCATGAGCAATGACGACCGAGAGTTTGTGAAAAAAGAACTTGATCGCCGTTTAGGGTTTATTGATTTTGCACGTATTCACTTTATCTCTGCATTACATGGTACAGGTGTTGGTCACTTGTATGAATCAATCGAAGAAGCTTATGACAGTGCAACGCGTCGAGTCAGTACATCAATGTTAACGCGTGTGATGCAAATGTCTCAGGATGATCATCAGCCACCAATGGTGAATGGTCGTCGAGTTAAGCTTAAATATGCGCATGCAGGGGGTTATAACCCACCTATTGTTGTCGTGCATGGTAACCAAGTGAATAAGCTGCCAGATTCATATAAGCGTTATATGATGAATTACTTCCGTCGCTCCCTAAAAGTTGTGGGTACGCCGATTCAATTACGTTTCCATGAGAGCGCTAACCCGTTTGAAGGCAAAACTGAAAAATTGACGTTAAGCCAAGAGCGACGTAGAAAACGTGCAATGAGCCACATAAAAAACCGCAAATAACTTTTTGTTATTATTATGTAACAAAGAAGTATAAGGAGCCGAAAGGCTCCTTTTTAATATCTATAATACTGTTAAAATGACATTAACTACTACTTTGAAGCACTTTGCTAGTAGATTGTATTGTATTGTTTTTTATTTCAGCTGCTCGTTGTAATCCCTTAATTTATTTATGGTTGTATGTACCTCTATAGGACATAAACTGTCACTAATAAAATTATTATTATCATTGATAGATAAACCATTCGGGAAGCAGGATGCGATTGCAAAATAAACTCTTAACCATGTTCTTATGTGTTGGAATTATCCCATCACTGATCATTGCCCTAGTTTCTGTATGGAGTGCGAGTGAAAGTTTAGAGCATCAAATATACAATCAACTTACCTCTATAAAATTCATAAAAAAATCTCAAGTCGAACAATTTTTTGAAACGACTGAAGCAAACCTTACCGTTATTGATGATGCTGTAGCGGACTATTTAACGAATAGTCAATCAAAAGATTTAGCGGTTATCGGTCAACAACATGATTACTTTTTCCATGAATTTATTGAATTAGAAGGATATGAAGATTTTTATATCATCAAGCCAAATGGAGATATTGTTTATTCGGTAGAAAAGCGCTCAGATTATAATAGCAATTTACTTACAGGGGCTTCTCGAAATACCAATTTTGGAGCAATGTTTCAGCAAGTAAAGACAAGTCGTCAGTTGAATATTCAAGACTTTGAACTTTATTCGGTAAATGGTAATACCCCTCAAGCTTTTGCTGGAATGCCTCTCTATGATGATAATCAGTTTATTGGCATTGTCGCACTTCAATTCGGTATTGATTCCATCAACAAATTTATGCAACAGCGGGATGGAATGGGAGAGACAGGTGAGAGTTATCTCGTCGGCCAAGATTTGAGAATGCGCTCTGATTCTTTTCTTGATCCAAATGGTCATTCGGTCGAAGCCAGCTTTTCAGGAACAGTAGCAAAAAATGGTGTGAACACGAGAGCAGTAAAACAAGCGCTAGCAGGAGAAACAGGTACTGAGATTATTATTGATTACAATGGTAATCCTGTTTTGTCTTCTTACACCCCGATTCATTTACACGGAATCAATTGGGCATTACTGGTCGAAATTGATGAATCAGAAGCGTTTGCAAGCATTTATCGGTTAGAAGTAATTATTGGTGGGATTTTACTGCTTACTGCGCTAGCGATTATTGCAGTAGCCATAATTATTGCGCGTTCGATTTTAATGCCGATTGGTGGTGAACCAGAACAAATGGGACAGCTCAGTGAACTAATTGCTGATGGTGATCTTTCTACGCAGTTGGATGAAAGTAAAAAAGTAACTGGCGTATTTCAATCAATGATCAAAATGAGCAAAAATTTACACCAAGTGGTAGGTACCATTGTGGAATCGTCAGAGCGATTGTCGTTGACTTCTGAGCAGACTCGAAGTGCCAGTGAACAGTCAAAGCATGGTTTACAAGAGCAAAGTGCCAATATTGATACGGTTTCTGCAGCACTAAATGAAATGTCAGCCGCAGTTGAAGATGTGGCGAATAATGCGCGCACTGTGGCAGATTTTAGTATAAGTGCTCAAAAGACGTCTGAAATTGCAGATGAAAGCGTAGAAAAAACCATTAAGAGTATGACTAGCCTTGCACAAGAAGTGAACTTAGCCACGGATTCAATTCAAAATGTTGAGTCAAATTCACAGCAAATCGGAACAGTGTTAGAAGTGATCAGAGGTATCGCCGATCAAACGAATTTGCTTGCCCTTAACGCAGCAATTGAAGCCGCGAGAGCAGGTGAGCATGGTAGAGGGTTTGCCGTAGTGGCTGATGAAGTACGACAGCTGGCTCAAAAAACACAAGATTCAACCAGCGATATTGAAAGAATGATAGTGCAGTTACAGGCTGGAACTCAAGAGTCGGTCAATGTCATGCAAGGCTCTAGAGCGTCCGCTGAAAAGACCATAGAGCTTGCCACCTCTAGTTCTAGTGCGATTAAGAAAAACCTCACTGAAATTAAAAACATTGCCCTAAATGCTGAACAAATCGCCTCAGCGACCCAGCAACAATCAGTGGCTGGTGAGGAAGTCAATCAAAGTATTGTGTCCATTAATCAAGCTGCCATTGATAATGCCGCCAGTGCTGAGCAAGTGTCTCAAGCGAGCGAGGAATTGAGTCAGCTAGCGCTACAATTGAAAAAAATAACCGGCCAGTTTAAGTTATCTTAACCTTGTAGCATTAATCGAAGTTTTATTTGTGAAATGTAGTGTTTCAATGTAGTCGAGTGAAAAATACTTTACTTGACTACACAATAATTTTGAAGCTGGTCAAGCCTATGGCATTTTTATCTGAAATAACGTTAGGGGCTGTTTATCTTTCAGGATTAAATTTTGTGCTATTTGAGCGTTTATCTGTTCAAGGCGTAAGCAGTGAAGCTTAGTCATCTAAGTAAACGGGTTACAACACAGAACAGTGAACGCTCAAAAGCATCTAAGACAGCGTAAATTGGTCATTTCTACTGCGTTATCGCTTGCTTATTTGGAATACCAAACCGCACAAGCTCTGTCTTGTATAAAACGACCAATTTATCGCTGCAAAAATAATCACGAAAGATAAACAGCCCCTAGTTTTTTCTAAAAAAAATGGCCTGTACCTAAACCTACAGGCTCGATTTACCTTAACCCAGTAAGATCATTGTAAATCCTCTGGATCAAAGCTGTGTGAAAAAGAATAGGGTTTTGTTCTTAAATTGGGTACCTGATGTGTTAAATCTTTAATAAAATCACCAGATTCAGGGTTAATCATTCCTATTTTAGATATCCATGGGTTTAGATTGTTATCATCTAAATAATTATCTTTTACCCCAAAAGAATGATAGTGCAAATATCTTTCTCGATAGCTTTTTTTCTCTCCATTAACAGTTAATATTACTTCCCAAGTAAATTGCTTGTGCTTGTCCCAGCAATGGGTAAAGGGTTTATTGCTATCGGTGTGCCTTAATACTTTTTTAGTTTCACCTGCCTCAATTCTTACAGGTGTCACAGGAGCAGAGTTAATACAATAAGAGCTAATTAGTTCCAATGTAATATCGTATGGAGTCTTATTTTCGTAATTAATCTCAAATGTAGTACCTGCTGCAGCATTAAACCCTAAAAATATCATGAGAAAAACAATAGTCTTTAGCCATAATCCTTTATGCATTTCAACGTCCTTAATTGTTTAAAAAAGCTTCTTGTTTGATTTTATACCAATTTCAGTAATTAATCTCTCACTCAGCAAGAGATAAAGGTTTTCAGTACAAGGCGCATGTTCGAAGTACTATATACCCTAACGGCCGCCATACAAAACTTGCGTTCAACGCACTTAGTGCTTTTGTCGGGATAATTCAAGAACGTGCAACGCAGTAATGGAAACCTTTAGCCTAGCCCTTCGGGAGCTTGTATGCGCAAAAATTACTTCACAAAATTATCTCAACGTAGCAATGTAATAACGACAGCTTTGTATGTCGGTAATAACTATGTTTTCACTAATTTCGTTTGTACTTTGTGCGCATACATAGCTCTGAGTTGAGCATTGAATTACTGTAATTAATGGTATTAGTACCTGCTTTTGTTATTTCAATTTTTAAAATTTGATAAGGAATGAACAACAATTTTGAGTTTTTGCTATCAAATGCACTGAGCTAAACGCACTCAAAATATTAAGATTTCACGGTACAATATGAAAAACTAATTCCCAAACAAGAAGTGTTATTTCATCGGTTAACTTTAGGTGGGTATACAGAAGTGATTGAAATCTATTTGAAATATTAAATACACAAATAAGAAATATAACTGCAGTTAATTTGTCATTTACGACAGGTAGTTTTATGTGGCCTACAAACTAACCTGAAAATCCGTCCTCGGAGATGACAATGGAACTGAAGAATATTTTTAAACTTGGTGCATTAGCTACTGCACTTGCCTTAGCCGGTTGTGGTGGCGATATCAACGTCAACACAGGTAGTGAAACAACACCTATAGTTACACCTCCCCCTGTTGCAACCCCAACCAATGAAGAAAAAGCATATAGCGGTTTTGCAACGAGAAGCACTACTTTATCAGAAGTAGATGGTAAACAAGTGTGGACACTTAGTGGTGTGCTCAGACCTTCTTCTGCTGCATCAACAATCAATGTTGGCGGTCAAGATGGATCTAAAATCGTACTGGGTAATGATGTTATTTGGTTACTTGATGATGCAGTTATTGCTGGTGGCGATAATGATAATTCAGTTCAATTAGAAATTTTAGCAGGCACGAAAATACTCGGCGGCAGAGAGTCTTATTTGGTGATCAGTCGTGGCTCTCAAATTAAGGCTGAAGGAACGGCAGAAGCGCCTATTGTATTCACATCAGTAGAAACCGCCGTTGGTGGACAAGGTGCTGCGGGGCAATGGGGGGGGTTGGTTTTACTCGGTAATGCACCAGTAAATACATGCCCTGATTTGAATAACTGTTCAGCATCTTTTGAAGTGGGTAATCACAACTACGGCGGTAATGACGAAACAGATAACTCTGGCGTCATTACTTATACGCGTGTCGAGTTTGGTGGATTTAAAATTAACGACACTCAAGAAATGAATGGCATCAGCTTTGCTGCAGTGGGTAGTGGTACAGAAGTAAATAATATTCAAATTCACAAAAATAACGATGATGGCATCGAGTTCTGGGGCGGTAATGTGTCAGTCAATAATGTTGTACTGACTGACAACTTTGATGACTCATTAGATTGGACAAATGGCTGGAGAGGTTCTGCTCAGCACGTTTATATCCGCCAGGAAAACAATGCTTCTAACCGTGGTATTGAGGCTGATAGTAATAGCGATGCAACCAAAACTCCGTTATCTCAACCTGCTTTAGCAAACATCACGATTCAAGTGGCCGATGGTACTAATTCCGGTGGCGATGATGCTGAAGGGATTTTATTCCGCAAAGGTACTGGGGCAAATGCCTATAACATACTTGTTAAGGGCGGGGCTAATTCTGGTGAATGTCTAGAAATCAATGGTGATAACACTGTTGATAATGCGGCTACGCCAGAGCTAACCATTGAAAACAGCTTGATTGATTGTGTTGAACCGTTCAAAAACGCTAAAGTTGATGCTTCTAAAGGCTACACAAAAACGCTTGATGTTAAAGCTTGGTATGAAGGTCAAACAGGCAACCTCGTTGGCGCTTCAGATTTAACAGGTTACATGCCAAACAGCTCGTCTGTTGCACTGACTGGCGGCAAAGAAAGCCTAGCAAATGTCGATGCTCGTTTAGAAAACGCCAACTACATAGGTGCTTTCAATGATACGGATTGGACAGAAGGCTGGACAACAGACATTCATGAAACGACTAATGTACCTCCTGTATCTAAATTACCGACATTAAATACTTGCCCTGTCGGCACTTCAACTGAGTCAGTTGTAGCAGGTTTATATTCTGATGAAAATGTAAATTTAGTTTGTAGCTTGTCTGGCAATATTACGACGAATGTGACCCTGCTTGCGGGTGAAAACGTCCTGTATAAGTTGGATGGTGGTGCTGTTGTAGTAGGTGGCGATAACACAAACTCAGCTACTTTAGCCGTTCAAGCTGGTGTAAACATGTTTGCTACCAACGACAGCTACATTGCAGTTAGCCGTGGCTCTAAAATTATGGCATTAGGCACAAAGGAAAATCCAATTGTCATGACTTCTGAGGAAGACGTCATTGACGGTGCAGTGGCCGAACGTGGCCAATGGGGCGGATTAGTGCTTCTTGGAAATGGTAAAACCAACAAGTGTTCAGATCATACTCAGTGTGATGCGACCTTCGAAGTTGGCGACCATAACTATGGCGGTAATGATAATACGGATAACAGCGGCCAAATTAGCTATGTTGTCGTTAAGTATGCTGGCTTTAAAGTGAATGATACTCAAGAAATGAACGGAATATCATTTGCAGCAGTCGGTAGCGGCACTCAAGTTGACCATATTCAAGTCCATGCGAATGGCGATGATGGTGTCGAGTTTTGGGGCGGTGCAGTTAATCTTAAATACGTTTATCTAACAGATAATTTCGATGACAGCCTTGATTGGACAAACGGCTGGACAGGTAAAGCCCAATACGTATTTATCACTCACGAAGATGGTAATGCAAACCGTGGTATTGAAGGTGATAGCCATAAAGGCTCTGACGATACTCCTGTTTCTATGCCAACGATTTCAAATCTGACTATTCTACCTGGAGTTGATACAGAGAACGGCAGTGGTGACAAAGGTGAAGGAATCTTACTTCGCGTTGCAACTGGCGCAGCACTTCACAATGTATTGGTTCAAGGACGTAAAGGTTCGACTTCTAACACTGAAAGTGGCGAATGTTTAGAACTTGATGGTTCTAAAGTTGGCTTACACGACAATGTGGAAAACGGCATGTTGGTAATGACTCACTCTGTGATTGATTGTAACGAGCCATTTAAGTACAGCTCTGATACAGACCATGGTTTTGATTCTAGCTTTACTAAGACTTGGTTTGAAGGTCAAACGGGTAATACTGAAGCTGAAGTTGTTTTGACGAATGGTATTCCTGCTTATGATGATGCTGTATTGGTTGGCACTGGTAAGGATTTAAGAACAGACGATAACTTCTTTGATTCAACGACCTTCATTGGAGCGTTCGATGGTCAAGTTGATTGGACTGAAGGCTGGAGCTTTAAGCCTGAATAACTGTCCTCAAAGCCCTGCTATCACTCTTGGTAGCAGGGCTTTATTCGTTAAAAGTTACTAGTTACATAGCCTTATATAAATTGAGACAGGATAGTCATAAATATGAAAACCAAGCCGAACTTTTCTGTTAATAAGCTGAGTCGTGCTATTGCATTTGCATTGTCAGCTACAGCAGCGATGCTTACTGCATTGCCTACTTATTCTGCAGAAGAAAGAACTGATCCGAGTGAAGACTTTCCAATTGATCCAATTGAAGTCATTCAAGTCACAGGGAGGTTACGCACTTCAGCTTCTGAAGCAATGGAAGAAAGACGTGAACAAGCTGTCGTGGCAGATCTGATGGGTGCTGAACAAATAGGCAGAACGGGTGACAGTGACGCAGCTTCAGCATTGCGACGTATTACAGGATTAACATTAAAAGATGGCAAGTTTATCTATGTGCGTGGCTTAGGTGAACGTTACTCATCAACGTCACTGAATGGTGCGGTCGTTCCGTCACCAGATCCGACTCGAAATGTGGTGCCATTAGACTTGTTTCCAGCATCAATCATTGAATCACTATCGGTACAAAAAGCGGCCTCAGCTAATATGCCTGCTGCATTTGGTGGTGGCCATGTAGATATCAGAACCAAATCTATTCCATCTGATTTCTTTTTCAAAGCTTCAATAGGCACTCGTTATAACACTAATGATGATAATGACACTTATACCTATAATGCTGGAGGCAATGATTGGTTAGGTCGTGACGATGGCGCCCGACAGCTTCCAAGTAGTATTCTAAATACGACTAATCAATATGGTGGTATTAGTCCAATTGATATTGTGACGGGATCTAACGGTGCAGTAGATTTCCCTTCGGCACAGCAATTTAATCGTTCATTAGTGTCTGATCTAAATCGTGATATGACCGTGGAGCAAGAAGATACAAATCTCGGCCTGCGAGGCAATATCGCTGTAGGGAATAATTGGGAAATCGGCGACGAATCAATCTTTGGTTTTATGGCTGCGGTATCCTATAAAGGTCAGCTGGAAAACTATACCAAGTTAGATGTTGAGCTCGATGGTGACGAGACTCAAACTCAAATTCAAAACTCAAAAAATGTTAATGGCACTGATTACGTTATTCAAACATCTGGCATGGTTAACATGGGTTTTGAGTTAAACGAAAATCATAAAATTGAGTCGTTTACTAATTATCTACGTGATACCTCCGATGATGTATCAGTCGCTCTAGAAGAAACCATCGATACCCTCGGTGAGCCGAACGCATTATTGGTAAACAAAATTGATTATGAAGAAAGAAGCTTGATCAGTAACCAAGTTAAGGGTGAGCATTATTTAGAAGATTGGTGGGACATTGAGTTCAATTGGATGTATTCGGACTCTCGTTCACGCCGATACGCTCCTAGTGAATTATCATATACCTATAATGTGTTGGTTGAAGAAGATGGCAGGGTTGGTGAACGCTTTTTGAATACGCAAGATGCACCTAAATATGTATTTAGCGATTTGCAAGATGACTCAGAAAACTACAGTTGGGATGTCTCGTTACCGATTGAATTTGGTGACACAGTTGTCAAACTCAGCACAGGTTATCAATATTTTGAGCGTAAACGTGAAAGTTATGCAACACGTTTAGGGCTTGAAGTTGGGCTCAGCCCAACAGATGTCAATGGCGATATTCTAAGCGGAAACTTCAATAGCATATTCTCCAATGAAAATATTGAAAGCGATGTGCTAGATCTTCAATTACGTGACGCATCTACAGACACAGAAGATTATGTTGCCGCAGAAAAGAATGATGCAGGATTTGTAAGTGTCGATATTGACTTTGACGATGTATGGCGAGTTTATGCTGGCGTGCGATATGAAGATTTTAGGCGCGCAACATTACCATTAACGCCAGAGGGTGAAATATCAGATGAAGGCGGGCGCTACCAGTTAACTGACTACGTGATTACTGAAGACGGTTGGTTCCCATCGTTGTCTCTGACATGGAAAGACTCTGATAATACCCAATGGCGTTTGGGTACCAGTAAAACGGTAGTGCGTCCTGATCTACGAGAAGTCTCACCAGTTCGATTCCAAGATCCCGTTACAGGTTTTGACTTTTTCGGTAATCCAGAACTTAAAAGTTCAGACATCTTAAACTTTGACCTTAGGTGGGAGCTCTATACTGAAGACGGCAACAACTTAAGCATCGGTGGCTTTTATAAAGACGTTGATGCTCCAATTGAACCGATACAGCGAATTTCGGAAGCAGGGCGTCAGCTTAAGTTCTTTAACGCTGAGTCAGGTGTTATATACGGAATCGAAACTGAATTTTTGCACGATCTCGACTTCCTCGGAGATATTGGAGAAAACTTTTTTGTTGCGGGCAACTTAACACTCAGTGATTCTGAAATTGAAATCGCAGCCAGTGGCGAAATTGATCCAACAAACAGCAAGAGACGTATGACAGGGCATAGTGAATGGGTAGCCAATTTACAATTGAGTTTTGACTCACCTGATGAAATGCACAGTTCAACTCTGGTTTACAATGTCTTTGGTGAGCGTATCGCTTATGGTGGTCGTGGTGGATTAGATGACGTGTTAGAAAAACCATTTCATAGTTTAGATTTCACTTATAGCTTCCTCCCTGATGAATTTTGGACCGTTAAGTTTAAAGCTAAAAACTTATTAGGCTCTGAAACAGAATATGAGCAACAAGGTATTCAAGTGTACGCCAAAGAGCCGGGAACAGAGTTTACTTTACAAGTAAGTTATAGTTATTAAACCTAAAAACACCAGTTGAACGCTGAGTACACGAGCAACTGTTTGAGCAATACGATGATTTTATCATCATGGCTTTCACCCAATGACTGAAGTGCTCTACGCTCACAAGCTTGTTAAAATGACTGCTATCTGCGTTGTAACTTTTGCAAGTAGAATAACTACTTGCTGCAAGCTACGCCTTACTATCAGCCATTTTTTCTACGCTTGTGAACGCAGTCAACTGATGTTTCTAGGGAGCGCCACGAAGCGCTTTATTCTGTTTGCGGGATTTGTCTCAACGTATACGCAGCCAAGCGATTACATGGCCATAAACCAGAGACAGCAACGTTATTATTTATAATAAGTCCATCAGGTTGAAACGTACCTGACGGGATAATTACCAGTTCATCCCGAAATCTGACGGGCATGCATAATGGGTAACCGCTATGACATGAAGCCCTGTGACAAAGGCCTTGAATAAAGGTTGAGATGCAATGTAGGCCGCAGCATCAAGCGAATTCAGTTAAGCGTCGTAAATCAAAAAATGAAGATGGGGAGTCTTTCCTAGTTGACGAACCCTGACACAAACAGAGAAGCAACTGGTAAATGCATCTGTTTGATCTTCCGGCGTAATATGAAGTGGCATGTATTGAAGGAAATAAAGTGAACGTGGGAGAGCCTGAGTGTTGGAAGGTAGTGACTTGCACTATCCGAATATAAGGTAAACCGAAATTTCAGATAGGGCGCTCAGGCAGTCGGATGAGCCCATAGTACCGTTAACCGTGAAGACAACATAACTTCACATCAGGGAAGGGACTCAGTGTTACACCCGTTTTTAACGTAACTTTTGAGGTGAAATTGCCATATGGCTAACACTCCAGTAAATATCAGAATATTACAGCGAAAACTTTACTTACGCTCAAAGCTTAACTCGGAGCTACGATTTTACAGCTTGTACGATAAACTCAGTCGCCTAGATATACTCGAAGAAGCCTATCGACGATGCAAAGCCAATAAAGGCGGAGCAGGAATTGATGGCATCACATTCAGTTATCTAGAGCAGCAAAAGAAAGTCGTTGCGCTGTTAAAAGAAATTCAAACTCAATTACAACAGAAAAACTATCGACCTAGCCCAGTCAAACGAGTAGAAATACTCAAAGACAACGGCAAAACGCGGAAACTTGGGATCCCGATAATCAGTGACAGAATTGTGCAAATGGCGATGACAATAGTGATGCAACCCGTCTACGAACCTCATTTACATGAACACAGTTATGGCTACCGTCCATGTCGAAGCGCCCAGCAAGCGGTAAAAGTCATTGAAATGAGCCTAAAACAAGGCTACCAGCACGTACTCGATGCTGACTTGAGTGCCTATTTCGATACCATCCCGCACGCTAAGTTGATGGCAAAAGTAGAAAGGCGAATAAGCGACAGCAGCTTTCTGAGTTTACTGAAAAGCTTTATCAAAGCGCCCATCAGCATAGAGACGGTCAACGGGAAATGGCGAATAGAAGCAAGCCGATGTGGCACTCCGCAAGGCGGAGTTATCTCTCCACTACTGGCTAACATCTATCTCAACGATTTCTGTTTGAAAATACACGAAAAAACACCGTGTAAAATCGTTACCTATGCAGATGATTTTGTTGTACTTCATAAGCAAACCTACACACAAGAGCAACTGGACTGGATAACACAGCAATTAAGTGATGAAGGTCTGAAGCTAAATCAAAGTAAAACCCACTGTGTGGATATGGGAAAGCTGATGAATGAGTTTGATTTCCTCGGTTTTAACTTTCAACGGATCACAGGCCTCATCAAAGGCACCAGTTACATCAAGATAGAGGCGTCTAAGAAGAGCCAAACAAAGCTGAAAAATAAAATCAGAGACATAGTGAAACACCGAACCTCAAATACACTTGGCGTACTGATAAATAAGGTTAATCAAGTTCTGAGGGGATGGAAACACTATTTTGGTGGGATAGGTTATCCCAGAGGTGTATTTTTCAGAATAAATGGATTTGTAGTAAACCGGTTCTATCGCTGGCATCGTCGCTTAAGTCAACGTCGAAGCAAGTATCTATCACGAGGTGCTTACGAAAAATTACGCCAAGCTGGTCTTGAGTATTTACCCACGACAAGATGATAAGCAAAGTGAAGGGGCTGAGAGAAGTGTAACAACAGAGCCGTGTGAGGGAAAACCTCATGCACGGAATCGAAGAGGGGCTGCTGGATAAGCGATAGCGAAGCCAGTAGCCTACTCTACTTAAATGAACTGAAAAGAAAACTTATTTACCAAAAAGCCAAATATCGGCACACTGACATTTGGCTTTTTATTAAATAAATATTGAATTATTTAAGCTGCAGGCTGCTTCTAATTTTTACATTCATGTCACTGAGAGACTGTTCATAAACGCGATACTTTTTTGCGGCATCTTCTACCGATTTTAACACCGATTGAAATTTACTCGATACTTGATTAATCAGAATTCTACTTTTCAAATCCCCGCTACTCTGTAAGTCAGGTCGCTGAATCAAACTTTGGCTGACTGAGCTGAGCTTTTCGGTTACTTGCTGGTACTTTTCGATGAAGTCGCTGTCAGATTTCTTATCTTCAATTCTTAATGCTTCTTCTGAATCAGGAAGGTTAAGAGCTGCTTGCTTGAGTTCATTGAGCTGCATATCGAGTTGATGCATTTGGGTAGTAAATTTTTCATCCAGAAAAGCATCTAATTCGCTTGATTTAATATTTTTAGGCTCGTTGAGCCGATCAGATAAGCGATCAAGAGAACTCGGCCTAACACTAGGAGGACCAGCTGGTATCGATGAGCTCATAACAAACCTCATTATTGTTAATCAAAGCATGCCAAAGTGCTGTGCATTGAATTAAGTATAGAAAGTTTCTAGATTGAAATGTGTAATAATTGGATGATTAATGTTTGCTATCTGATTTTACGCCCTGAAATAATACTAATTACAGTAATTAAATTCCCAGCTCAGAGCTATGTATGTGTTCAAAGTACAAGTGAAATTGATGAAGACATAGTTATTACCGACATACAAAACTGTCGTTATTACATTGCTAAGTTGAGACAGTTTTGCGTAGTAATTTGGACACATACAAGCTCCCGAAGGGCAAGGCTAAAGGATTCCATTACTACGTTACAAGTTTTTGAATTATCCCGACAAAAGCACGAAGTGCGTTGAACGCCAGCTTTGTATGGCAGCCGTTAGGGTATATAGTACTTCAAACTTGCGCCTTGTACTGAAATCCTTTAGCTCTTGCTGAATGGGAAGTTAATTACTGTAATTGGTATAACACATTCTCATAGAGTGCTGGAACACATTTATCTGATCTCAATACTTATTTCTTTCGCTTGGAATATCGGTTAAGTATTGGACGAATTCGACTTCGAAACCATCTGGATCGATGAAATAGACACTTTTTTGAGTACTATCTTGAGCGCCATTTATTGCTATTTCAAATCCAGCTGACTCAAGCCTAGTTATCAAGGCGGAAATATTATCAACACGATAAGCAAAATGCGCTAAGCCTACTTGATCGCCCTTTAGATCGCGGTTTTCTCTTTTACCGTGATCGCTAAACGATATGTAGTTATAGTCATCGCCAAAATGTATCCAGTTTCTTGGCTTGCCATACCATTCACTTTTTCCACCACCACGAACTTGCCAGTGAGGAAATGCAGCTTGATAAAATTCAAGTGCTCTAGGGATATCTTTTATCACTAAATTTATATGCTCTAGTATCATGGCGTTTCTCCTTCTGAATAAGATTAGGAACTGTCTCAAAATAACTTACCGATTTGTTACTGCTTAAAATTGTCAATATCAAGGCACGAAGAATGATGTTTAGTTATTCTAATTGAAAAATGAGTAACGCAGAGAGTGGCAATTTTAAGCGTAACCCTTTGGGCTGTGTTTATTTTTGGCTTCTACTGTGTTGTCGAAAGCTTATGTAGAGTAACTACACCACACTTTCTTCGCCTTGTATAAGCTCAAAAATAAACGACAGCAAAACAGGGAAGTTATTTTGGAACAGTTCCTTATTTACATTCCAAAGCTAAAATTACCTTGATTTGGGTAGGGCTGATCTTGCAGTTTTAACCTCATCGATTTTAATGCTTCGGCGTACATGAATAGCATGTGTAAGCTATAGTCGATTCTTTTACGCAGCTGCTGATCACGTTCAGACTCACATTCAGCAAGCAATACCTCGTTTGCACTCCGTACGATGATGTGATCGGGGATGGGGAGCATTTTATTATTTTTAAACGCATTCATTTTTAATTCTGCAATAGGGTAAACACCGCTTACTCCACTTGAAACGGATACCAGCAAAACAGGTTTATTTGCCGTAATAGCACCATCGCACATCATCAGAAAGTTTTTTAATAATGGAGAAGCAACCCCATTCCATTCGGGCGTAATCAACACTATTGCGTCAGCTTCATTAAGTGATTGGTTTAGTGCTTCCCAGTGTTGGCCTTTATTACTAGAGCCATCCCAAAAAGGTAAATCAATTTCCTGTAATTCGATGTGTTTCGATTGAGAAAACTTTCCTAGGTTAAGTCGAATAAACTCCCCGACTTTAGCGCTTTGAGAACTCTTCCGTTGACTGCTACTAAAAATAACTAGCTTCATATTATATAAACCTTTTACTATATAAATTATATAAGTAAGGTAAATTGTTTATTAAACAGTGTAAAGGGGTAAATTCAAAAAAATAAATAAAAAAGTTTACTTATTCGAAGGAGAAGTAATAATAGGGCAAGGAGGTGATATGAAAACCACAGAAAAAATACTCAATTTGTTGAAAGTTCATGGCCCTTTGACCGCAAAGTTTTTGTCAAAAGAACTCGCTTTAACAACAATGGGAGTTAGACAGCATCTGCAGCTACTGGAAGACAATGGTGATGTTGCAACAGAAGATAGAGCGCAAGGGCGCGGAAGACCAACGCGATATTGGTATTTAACCGAAGGCAGCGCTAGCCACTTTGATGATAGGCATGAAGAGTTAACATTGCAATTGATTGATTCAGTCATTCAGGTATTCGGTGATGGTGGGCTCGATAAGTTGATAACAGCAAGAGAAAAAAGCAGTTTTGCACAATACGATCGTGTTTTAGCATTAACTACAAACCTTGAAGAAAAATTACAGGCACTTTGTGAGTTACGTAGCAATGAAGGATACATGGCCTCTTGTGACTTTAGTGATAAAGACTATTGGCTTTACGAGAATCATTGCCCAATCTGTGCAGCGGCAACCAAATGTCAAAACTTTTGTCGTTCCGAATTAGAAATGTTTCAAAAGCTTTTTGAACAAATTGCTTCAGTGTCTAGGGAAGAGCATATTATTGAAGGCGCACGTCGCTGCGCTTATAAATTTTCCCCATTTTCGAGTGCTAAAACCAGTGAAGATGTGACAGAGGTGGCTAATGCAAAGTAAGCGAAGCCGCTTGGATAGATTTTTGTGTAAAAAACTTAATTTACCACAGAAATCTGTACGAATATTATTGATAAATAATAGAGTAAAGGTCGATAGAAAAGTCACTACATCGCTTGATTTACAAATTGATGAGTTTAATCACATTCAGTTCGATGACAATGTATTGCAAGATAAGACAGCCATTTATTTAATGATGAATAAACCTGTTGGGGTGGTGAGTGCAACTAAAGATGCAGAGCATAGTACAGTGATTGATCTGCTTACTCACTCTCAAAAAAATGAGCTACATATAGCAGGTCGATTAGACTTAAATTCTTCTGGATTAATCTTGCTAACGAATGATAGCCGCTGGTCAAAGGGTTTAATGTCGCCAGAAAATAAAGTTGATAAAGTATACCGAGTGACGCTAGCAGATCCGATTTCAAGCAAATACATAGAAGGTTTTAGAAAAGGATTTTATTTTGAATATGAGAATGTTACGACTAAACCTGCTGCTTTAGAAATTATCGGTGAGCGTGAAGCAATAGTTACACTTAGTGAAGGAAAGTATCATCAAATTAAAAGGATGTTTGGTCGATACCGAAATGCTGTAGTTGGGTTGCATCGTTTATCCATTGGTGGTCTTTATTTGGATCGAACTCTTGAACCTAGCCAAAGTCGTGAGCTATCAGAGTTGGAACTGCTTAAACCGTTGTTTGCCTGCCCCAAATGATACAGTCATGTAATGGCTCACTTAAGGTGGTTGCGTCTGAGTCAGTTAATAATCGATAAACTTCGTCACGATGCTTACTGGAAACATTGAGTTTAATCCATTGTTTTAGAAGTGTTTTTAGTTGTTCAACTTCTTTTGGATCTTTACCCGTTGGTATTTCTATTTCGTTATATGCTCTAAATTTTGAATCAGAACAAAGCAACATAATTTGCAGCAAGTGACGCGTATTCTCTCTTACGAGTGAATCAAATTTCGTGCTCGCAATGACTGGAACTGAAGCTTCAGATTCTGTTGAAGCAAGTAATTCATCTGACTTTATAAGCGACACGCTTTTGTTTTCATACGAGAATACGAACATGGTTAAATTTAGTTTTAAATATGCTTTGCGCTCATTGTGAGTGAGTTTCAATTGCTCACAAACAGATTTAAAAGCTAAAACAGGTACTGCACTGTTTGGATTTAATGATGTGAGCGGCTTATTTTCAGTCTTAGGGTTCTTAACTTGTTTTGGTAATCTTGTGTATTTTGAAACAGCTTCTAGGATTATGCTTTCACCAATATTCCCCTTTTGATAAGTAATGGATATAGAATTAAAAGCTAGGTCAAGCTGAAAAAAACCTCTCAAAGCAACGACTTCTTTCTTTCCCTCAAAATTCGACTCTATTTTATAGCAGGAGTTGTTTGGCAAAAATAAAAAATAAATATCATCTTTGCGCTTTAAAGCACTCGGGTTATTTTGTAAGTAAGCTAATAAGCTTGGAACCGTGAATTCTACAGACATTTTCTATTTTACCGATTTTTTAAAACTGCCTTTAAACTTCAAATTAACAAAAGCCTCTCCATAAATGAAAGCTCGTCTAATTATTAATCCTACTTGTTATGCCAGTATTCAGCTTGCAGTAGATTTATCAAAAACTCTTCTTTATTCTCCCAAAACTGACAGATTCTGCTTCAACAATTAATTTTGCACTAAACTCATTTCATACACTTCAATTTGGAGCCAAGATGATAGGTACCGCGTTATGCAAAAATTCGATTAAAGCCATGTTATTAGGCAGTGGTGAGTTAGGCAAAGAGGTCGCTATTGAGTTGCAAAGGTATGGAATAGAAGTGATTGCCGTTGACCGTTACGCTAATGCTCCTGCTATGCATATCGCTCATCGTTCGCATGTTATTGACATGATGGATTCTGCTGCACTTAAATCTGTCATTGCGCAAGAAAGCCCTAATATTATCATTCCAGAACTAGAGGCGATTAATACTCAGGTACTTGTTGAAGTTGAGTCTTTTGGGGTGAAAGTTGTACCAAATGCCAAAGCGACTCAATTGACAATGAACAGGGAAGGGATAAGACGACTAGCGGCGAATACATTAGGTCTACTTACTTCGAGATTCTTCTTTTGTGATAGCAAAAAAGAAATGGAGAAAGCGATTACGACCATTGGATTTCCTTGTGTTATAAAGCCAATTATGAGCTCATCTGGTCATGGGCAGACAGTCGTAAAATCTGAGCTTCAATTTGATGCCGCGTGGGAGGTTTCGCAAGAGGACGCTCGTGGTGGAAAAGGAAGAATTATCGTTGAAGACTTCATTGAATTCGACTATGAAATCACCTTGTTAACGGTTAGCGCTGTTGATGGCATTCATTTTTGTGAACCTATCGGCCACCGGCAAGAAGACGGTGATTATCGTGAGTCATGGCAGCCCCAGCAAATGACGAATGAGCTCATACAAATTTCAAGAGAAATGGCAACCAAAGTCGTTAAATCACTTGGAGGATTTGGCGTTTTTGGCGTGGAAATGTTCATTAAAGGTGATCAAGTATATTTTTCAGAGGTTTCCCCTAGACCCCATGATACAGGGATGGTTACATTGATCAGTCAAGATAAATCAGAATTCGCGTTGCATGTTAGAGCTATTTTAGGGTTTCCAGTGGGGAGTATTTTGCAATATGGTCATAGCGCTTCGGCGGTTTTACTTGCCGACGGACACTCAGTTAATATAGGTTTTGAAGGTGTACGTGAAGCCTTATTGGAAGCTGGTACTCAGCTTCGTTTGTTTGCAAAACCTGAAATTAATGGTCAACGGCGACTCGGTGTCGCGTTAGCACTATCTGATAATACTCAATCAGCCCTTGATAAAGCGAAACGAGTGGCAGAGCAAGTGAAAGTGATTTTTTGAAGCATCTTAATAAAGTCGTTTATTCAAGCGTAGTCAGCCTTATATTGATCTCGTCGCGGGTCGCTTCAATGGCTGAAACAACTTGTTCAGTTGCTAATTGGCTTTCCTCTATGCTGCTCCAATTACTTGACCAAATTTGCATAAGTTTTTTTGACTTTACCATCACTTCTTCACCAGCTAAGGGGCTCAAGTCATTGATTAAGCCAACCTTCACCCAGCCCTTTCTCGGACTTCCTTCTACTATATTTTTATCGTAATGAGCATAATAAACAAGTTGTTCGAGTGCAGATAGCTCAAGTAATATTTCAAAGCTAGCGGTACGTATCGTATTGTTATTTTCTGTAGATTCAAGACGCCAAACATTGTAAGAAAAACCGACTAAAGAGAGCAATATGCTGAAAATTACAAAGTAGTATTGATATTGGTGAATTTTTGCCACTCTCATGTCATACCTCTAAAATTATTAACTTATTTGTGAAATTAGAAATTCATTCGATTAACCTAGAAACATCAGTTACTGCGTTCTCAAGCGTAGAAAAAATGGCTGGTAGTAAGGAGTAGCTTGTAGCAAGTAGTTTATTCTACTTGCAAAAGTTACAACGCAGATAGCAGTCATTTTAGCAAGATTGTGAGCGTAGAACACTTCACTCATTGGGTGAAAGCCATTATGATAAAGTCATCTTATTGCTCAAACAGTTACTCATATACTCATATACTCAGCGTTCAGCTGATGTTTTTAGGATTAATTAATGTAATTGGTATTAGAGTATAGTTTAGCAATAAATGATAAGACTTTTAGTCGAAGGGGAAAAATAATGGATACAGGCTTGAAACTCCTTTTCATGTGTATTGGCATTGCGGTATTAATTTATTTTGTATTTGGATCTAAAAGAGGTTTAGTTATTTTTGAATTACATTTCAAAAATGGAAGATTAGACAAGCATAAAGGCAAAGTACCTGAAAAATTTATGCGTGAAGCTCGTCAGTTGGCCAAACACAATAAAATGACAGGTACTGTACGAGCTGAAAAGAGCGGTGATGTTCGATTACACATTTCTGCCAATGTTTCCGACGACTTAACGCAACAACTACGAAATTTATTTCCATTCGAACTGTATGATATTAAGTCCGTCGATCACAGTCGAAATACAGGCTAATAACGGCTTTAATCTCTTAACGAGTTAGCATCAACCGTGAAGTAGTTCTCTAGCATTCGCTAATGAACTACTGGTTATGGTGTCTCCAGCTAAAAGCCTCGCGAGTTCTTGTACTCTTTGTTCATGGTTCAATGCTGCCATAGAGGTTTCTGTTTGATCTTTTTTAGCTTCTTTATTTACGAACATATGTTGGTGCCCATTACCTGCTACTTGTGGTAAATGAGTTACGCAGAATACTTGGGTCGACTCCCCTAAGCTGCGAAGCATTCTCCCAACAACAGCGGCTGTTGGGCCAGAAATACCAACATCAACTTCATCAAAAATTAGGGTAGGCGTCGCGACTTTTTGTGCAGTAATAACTTGAATGCCTAAGCCAATACGAGATAGCTCACCACCTGAAGCAACCTTGGCAATGGCTTGCATTGGTTGCCCTGGATTTGCTGTGACGAGAAACTGAACCTGATCAGCTCCAACGCAACTCATTTGCTCAGCATTATAGGTAATTTCTATTTGGAATTTGCCTTTTGGCATGTTGAGTTCATTAATGGATTGAGTGACTAATTTATTTAATTCTTTGGCATATCGTTGTCTACTTTGGCTTAGTTTTTTTGCGGCTGAATAGTATTGTGTTTGAGCGTCAACAAGTTGTAAGTTCACATCGTCTAGCTTGTTTACGTCTTGTGACAAACCCTCCAACTCAATCCTGATTTTTTGGTGAAAACTTGCCAATTCAGAAGGTGATATTTGATGTTTTCGAGCTAATTGTAACGATTTTGAGAGTCTTTGTTCGAGAAAATTAAAATGCTCTGGATCTTGTTCGATATTGCTAAGATACAACTGGACTTCACTACTGCTTTCTTGAACTTGTATCAGCGCGTCGTTGAGCATATTGCTGACATTTCTAAATTGCGGGTCAATCGTTTCAATTTGTCCGATCACAGCAACGGCATGGTTTAATAATGAAGCGATATTAGCTTCATCTTCGTTGAGTAATGCCACGCTTTGTTGACATTTTTCAATGAGATCAGAGCTGTTTGCAAGGCGCTTATGTTCTTGCTCTATGGTTTCAAATTCGCCGAGTTTTAAATCAAATTCATTTAACTCTTCAATTTGATATTCTAACAGTTGCTGCCGAGATTTTCGTTCTTCTTGACTGAGTTTAAGCTGCTTAAGCTCGGCTTCAACTCGTTTTACTTTGTGATACCGCTGAGACACAGACTCAATTAATGACGAATGGTTGGCGTAACCGTCAAGCAAGGTTAGTTGGTGCTCTGTTTTGAGCATAGCATGGTGGGCGTGCTGTCCATGTACAGATACGAGCAATTGCCCTAATGCTTTTAATTGAGTGATAGGGACAGGGTTACCATTGATGTAAGCTCGAGAGCGTCCATCGTTACTAATGACACGTCTGAGAATACATTCATCATCGTGATCTAAGTCTTGATCTTCTAACCAGCGTTTAGCCATCGGTAACTTGTGAAGTGAGAAGCTAGCGCTGACTTCGGCTTTGTCTGAACCTGAACGTATAGAGTTTACGTCAGCACGGTTACCTAAACATAAACCTAACGCGTCAATTGCGATAGATTTACCAGCACCGGTTTCACCTGTAATACTGGTCATTCCAGATTTAAAATCGAGTTCAAGAAAACGAACGATAGCAAAGTTATGGACACTGAGTTGACAAAGCATAATGATATCCTATCAAAACCACTGTATTGATGAACAGTATATACTGTTTTTTCATACAGTAAATGGTTGTAGGATAATTAGACGGTTTTTTTATGGGAAATTATATGGATAGGCATCCATGCCTTGAGTTATAGCCTGACTTATTCGTTCATGCTAATACCGATATTTGAAATTCCGCTTGAAACGATTTCTTTACGTAACTCTTTGACCATGTCAGAAGTAATTTTGTTCGATTCAATAATTTCAAGTAAATCACCTTGAACAGCCCTTTCTTCTACCATTGCTGGGTGCTCAAAAATATAATCATCCAGTTGAGTTTCGTTCTTAAACTCCATATCACAAGTCGCTTCAATGTAATTAGCAACTGTGCTCGATGACAGCTTACTGACGTTAGTGATGTCTTCTTCAACCTTGCTTTGAAGTGCACTGAGGAGCTGAGTTAACGCCACGGCTGCATCAAGGGCAGGGTATACACCATACATATCAAAGTCTTCTGGCTCTGGAGTTATTGAGTCAATTTTATCAAGATATAAATCAGTGTTTAATTTTAACTTTTTATCATATTGCTTCTGCCATAGCAGATTAAGTGTTGTGTCGAGCACAACAGGGTTACCGAATTCAGTAACTGTTGAAAATAAATGATAATTTGGATACATACGCTGACATAAAGCAATCGCAAATAATTCTTTTTGCTCAATCTTTAACGCTTTCAACCGCTTAAAAAAACCTACCTTTTTAGTCATAGACTTATTCCATCGACATCTGGGAAATCACTTGTTTAGCGGCAGATTCTACCTTAGTTAGCTCATCGAGTAACTCAAGTATTTCAGGCTCTAACATTTCTATTGTTTCACCTTGCTTTAGCGAAGATTCTATTTGATTACACAGTTTTTGAGTGGTCGGAACCCCGCAATAACAACAAGCACCATGTAGTTTATGCACAATGGATAGCATTTTGTCATTATCTTGTGTCTGTAGGCCTTGATTGAGCTCGTTTACTGTTTCAGGCAAAGAGGCAAGCAACATTTGCAGCATTTCTATAGCCAATGGTGCTTTTTGGCTGGCTTGAGATAAGCATAATTCCCAATTAAGAGTATGGGAATCAAAGTGAGTAAATGTAGGACGAATGACCCATTGCTCGATAATATCATTTAATGCTTTTTCATCGATAGGTTTTGGAAGGTACCCTTCCATGCCACTATCAAAAATGCGCTGCTTTTCATCTGAAAGTGCGTGAGCAGTTACGGCTATTATCGGAGTATTATGATTCAGAGAATCTCGGCGGATCACATTTGTAGCCTGAATGCCATCGATATCAGGCATCTGAATGTCCATTAATATAAGGTCAAAGTTTTTTGTTTTCGCGTATTCGATGGCTTCCGTGCCACTTGGTGCAATGGTTACATTGGAGACAATATCGTTGAGTAACGTTTTGATCAGCTTCAGGTTTGCTTGATTATCATCAACGGCTAACACATTTATATTGTGCTTTGATTTCAGTGGCTGTATAGGTTTATCCAATTCAACAGGGACACTGATCTGCTGTGAAAACAGCATCTGTTTGGCTAATGCCAATGCAGTAAATGGAGTTTTTATAATATTGTCTGTGTATGGGCGAACTCGGTCAATTAAGTGATCTTGTTTGAGACAATCATGGATCAAAATGATTCTATCTACTTTGGGCCTGGCAAGCTTAAGAATCTTAAGTAAATCAGTTTCAGAGCAAATATCGTGGCAACTTAAGAGTAAGTACTGATATTGAAGTGATGAATTCAGTTTTTCAAGGATGTCTTGGGTACTTGAGGCTATTCTAAAGTGAGTATTCCATGACTTAAGAGACGTTGAGAGCATTTCGGCTGACAAGCTTCTGGGCTCATAAACCAATACTGATTTGTTATTTAAAGAGTGTAGGGGAATCGAGTCAGATAATTGGAATTGGCAAAGTTCAAGAGGGATTGAAAACCAAAAATTTGAACCTTGATTTTCTTCAGATGAAAAACTGATTTCACCACCTAATTCATCGACCAAACGCTGAGTAATAATCAGCCCTAGGCCTGTACCGCCAAAACGCCTTGAAATAGAGGCGTCGGCTTGTGCAAACGCTTGAAATAATAACTGTTGGTGTTCAAGGTTGATACCGATTCCTGTATCTACAACATCAAATCGAATGATGGCTCTTTTAAGATGCTCTGAAACTAGGCTCACTTTAAGAAGTATACTGCCGTTTTCAGTAAACTTAATGGCGTTTCCGACTAAGTTGGTAATAATTTGGTTGAGATGCATGGCATCACCAATCACATTATCAGGTACATTGGGAGCAACATCAATTACGATTTCAAGGCCTTTTTGGTGTGCCGCTGCTGCTGTTAACGTCATCGTCTCATCAAGAGAATCTCTTAAGCAAAAGGGAATATTCTCAATAACCATCTTTCCAGCTTCTAATTTAGAAAAATCCAGAATATCGTTGATAATGTTAAGTAAGTTACTTGCGCTTCGCTCGATGGTTTGTATGTATTCAAGTTGGCTCTTATGTAAAGGTGTTTTAGCCAATTGCCTCGAAAACCCTATCACGCCATTAAGTGGCGTTCTGAGTTCGTGCGACATATTAGCTAAAAACTCAGATTTAGTTTGACTCGCTGCCTGAGCGCGTTTCTTTGCAATATCCAATTCAATATTTTGAATTTCAATTTGTTCAAGGGTTTTGAGTAGATCGCTTGTGGCTTGTTCAATGTTATTTTGCGTTTCGTTTTTGTAAATATTCAATGATTTTGCCATTGAATTAATGCCCGACTTTAGCGTGTCTAACTCACTGATGAATGCCCCATCAATTTTTTCAACAAATTTACCTTGGCGAATTTTTGAGACAAACAGCACCATGCTATTGACTGGAATGGTAAAAAACTTAACCAAACGAATGGTAAAAAGTAGATTTAATTGAATACCGGCTAAAAATACAATAAAAGCAACAATGATGGCGGTATATTGTGATTCTATTGTTTCTTCTTTGGTGACGAGCATCGTAATATAGCCAAGAAAATTCCCGTGCGGCTCAGTTGATTTTTGAAAGTCAGGGTTATCTATTTCGGCTTGAGAAAGTGAAAAAATGGGTGTTTTTACCAAGATAAACTCACCGATATCTTCTACCTCAGACTGCTTAAGTGTAACCAGTGAGCTGTCATAGCGCATGTTATCGAAATCTTTATGATAGTGAGAGGTAACTAATAACTGGTTATTTGCGTCGAACACAGCAATAGATTTAATGAATTTAGGCTCATAAATTTGCATTTGTGTGAGCAACCGCTTGGCTTCATCGCGATTATTTGATGCAATGGAAACGCTGATTGCAAGTGCTGCAGGTACTGTTATTTGTTCAATTCGATCTAAATTATTTTGTTCTAATTCTATGCTTCGATTAATGGTGAAAAAACTGGCGAGTAAAAAACCAACAACTACAGTTGG
Source organism: Parashewanella spongiae (assembly GCF_004358345.1). Classification (NCBI taxonomy): domain Bacteria; kingdom Pseudomonadati; phylum Pseudomonadota; class Gammaproteobacteria; order Alteromonadales; family Shewanellaceae; genus Parashewanella; species Parashewanella spongiae. The sequence continues at coordinate 1,313,160 of NZ_CP037952.1, forward strand.
TATTAATGCCAGAGCGAGTACCCATGAACGCAGATTATATTTGGTCGTTTCACTGCCATCTGTCATGATTTTATTTTTATTTCCTTGGCAAATTTAGTGGCCTTTCCCTCATAATGTACAACCTGAGTGAAGTGCATTTTGGCATTTTTTATAAAAAACGAAAAAGTAAGTAGAACGCTTTTTAGTGAAATTTTTACTGATGCTAATACTTTATCAATTTTGAGGCAATTATGGCGCAATTTTTTACCGCAAAAACCAAGAAGAAAAATCTAATTTCAGCCAAAATGACTCTTAATGTGACACAACTTGACCACATTGGTGCAGGCATCGCCCATCATCAGGGTAAAATTGTTTTCGTGCCCGGCGCACTGCCGGGTGAAGATGTGAATTTACAACTGGTTGAACAGAGGAAGAACTTTGCCAAAGCGAAGTTGATTAATGTCGTCAATCCTTCAGAGCATAGAGAAGTGCCAGCTTGTCCTCATTTTGACGAGTGTGGTGGTTGTGATTTGCAGCATTTGAACCTCGAGGCGCAGCATCAATATAAATCCGATACTCTTTCTAACTTAATGGCACAGCATGCTCCCCTGGAGAAGGTATCAAAGTCTACATTGACGGGTGAAGCTTGGCATTATCGTCGTAGGGCTAAATTAGCGACGAGTTATAATAAGCAAACTAAAAGACTCAATATTGGTTTCAGAAAAATCAGTAGCCATGACATTGTACCAATCAATGAATGCCCAGTGTTAAAGCACAGCTTAAATGCTCTTATTAATCCGCTTGTGAAACAGGTTAATAAACTTAAAGATCGCAAGACCTTGGGGCATATTGAGTTGATAGAGGGCAGTAACGGCGTGTTTGTTATTATTCGCACTCCGGTAAGTATTTGCGATAGTGATAAGCAAGCGTTAGTCGATTTTGCTCATGCCAACCAAGTAAACCTCCAATTGCAACACGAAAACGAATTTGAAGTTTTGGCAGGCCTGCAATTAAAGCCGAGTTACACATTAAGTCAAGAAGTTAATCTCAAGTTTCAAGCTGGTGGTTTTGTGCAGGTAAATACAGAAATAAACCAAGCTATGATTAACCAAGCGATAAATTGGCTTGAGCCTGAAGAACATGAACGGGTATTGGATTTGTTTTGCGGGATGGGTAACTTTAGTCTTCCCATTGCTAAACTTGGTACGTACGTTATTGGCGTCGAAGGTGTCGATTCGTCCGTGGAGCAAGCAAGAATTAACGCCCAAGAGAATGACTTAAAAAATGTTGAATTTCATGCTTGTGACTTAAGTTCAGATTTGTCTGCTCAACCTTGGCTTAGAAAAATTGATAAATTACTTTTAGATCCTGCTCGAGCAGGTGCTTATGACTGCTTGAAAAGGCTTAAAGAGCTAAACCCAAAGCGAGTGGTTTATGTTTCTTGCAGTCCGACTAGTTTAGCCAGAGATACCAGTATTTTGTTATCTTACGGTTATCAATTGCAGAAGCTATCAATGATTGATATGTTTCCTCAAACCCATCACACCGAAGCGATGGCATTGTTTGTTAAAAAGTAGTTGTGAGTTTAAGGAAGTTGGCCCATGGTATCGGTTCGTGAAACACACTTTAATCATCAACAGTTTCAGCTGGATGATTGGATCAATCGCTATATCTTTGATGAAGAAGACGCAAAAGCGTTAGAACAACTTTTTATCGAGTTATTGACCGATAAAGCTGATAAACCAGCACTGTTACAGGCTGAGCTTTTTGAGCGAACCCGAGAAATGGTCGAGATCCTTGCGCCTTTGAATATGGATATCGATACATTAAAAGCGGCTGTCTTATTTGTTTTATTAGACGCTGAAAAGCTCACTCAAGAATTTATTGAAGAGCAATATGACGCAAGCCTTGCCTCATTAGTTCGCAGTGCCATAACAATGGAAGCTATTGGTGCGTTAAAAACTAATCCCCATAGTAAGACTTCTTCTTCACAAATCGACAATATTCGTAAAATGCTTTTGGCCATGGTTGAAGATGTTCGCGCTGTGGTCATCAAACTAGCTGAACGTGTCTGTTTGCTACGAGCAGTAAAAAATGAGGATGAAGAAACGCGTGTTTTACTGGCAAGAGAAATCGTTGATATCTATGCACCTCTGGCAAACCGATTAGGCATTGGGCAGTTAAAATGGGAACTTGAAGACATTTCCTTCCGCTACCTTCACCCTGAAACTTATGTCGACATTGCTAAGCAATTGGATGGTAAACGTTTGGACCGCGAATCATTCGTTGATGCATTTGTGGCTGAGCTACAAGGGAAATTAGATAAAGAACACATCAGAGCAAAAGTGTATGGTCGTCCTAAGCACATTTATAGCATCTGGCGAAAAATGCAGGGCAAAGATCTTAAATTTGATGAACTGTTCGATGTAAGAGCGGTGAGAGTCGTTACTGATCGTCTGCAAGACTGTTATAGCGCATTAGGTGTTGTCCACACCCTTTGGCACCATATTCCGAATGAATTTGATGACTATGTTGCCAATCCAAAGCCAAATGGCTATCAGTCAATACATACCATTGTTGTGGGGCCTGAAGGAAAAACAGTAGAAATCCAAATCCGTACACAAGAAATGCACGAAGATGCCGAGTTGGGCGTTGCAGCGCATTGGAAGTATAAAGAAGGCAAAAGCTCCGGCAAGCCGAATGGCTATGAAGAAAAGATAAACTGGCTGCGTAAAATTCTTCAATGGCAAGATGACGTATCAGAAAGTGGCAACTTAGTTGATGAAGTGCGTAGCCAAGTCTTCGAAGATCGAGTTTATGTGTTTACGCCAAAAGGCGAGGTCATCGATATGCCGGCTGGTTGTACTGTGCTTGATTTTGCTTACTACGTACATTCTCAAGTTGGGCATCGTTGTATCGGAGCAAAAGTCGAAGGCCGCATTGTGCCTTTTACTTATCAAGTGCAAACCGGAGAACGGGTTGAGATTATTACCGCTAAACAACCGAACCCTAAACGAGATTGGCTAAACCCAAATATGGGTTATGTAAAAGCATCTCGGACACGCTCAAAAATTCAACACTGGTTTAAGCAGCAAGATAAAGATAAAAATTCTGCCGCAGGTAAAGAAATGCTTGAAGCTGAATTAGCAAGGTTAGATTTATCAATAAAAGACGCTCAAAGTGCTGTTGAGCGTTTCAATATGCTTAATCTCGACGATTTGTTAGCAGGCATTGGCGGTGGTGATGTCAGGCTCAATCAAGTTGTCAATCACATTCAGAGTCAATTTAAAAATAAGAAAACAGAAGCGGAAGCTTCTGCAGTTGAAGATTTACTGAAAAAAGGTCAAGCGAGGAAAACGACTCAAGGTAAAGGACAAATTGAAGTCAACGGCGTAGGCAACTTAATGAGCCATTTAGCTCGCTGTTGTCAGCCTGTAGCCGGTGATGAAATTATTGGTTTTATTACTAAGGGGCGAGGTATTTCAGTCCACCGTGACGACTGCGAGCAAGTCAAAGAGTTAATGAGAGTTCAACCTGAGCGCAGTGTCGATGTCATTTGGGGAGAGAATTATTCTGGCGGTTATAAAGTTAACTTGAAGATTATTGCCAATGATAGAACGGGGTTATTACGAGATGTAACCACAGTGCTTGCGGCAGAGAAATCCAATGTACTGAATATGAGTTCTTCATCAGACACAAAGAAGCAGCTCGCAACCGTGGAGTTAGAGCTTGAGTTGTATAACGTTGAAGGTCTATCTCGATTAGTGGCTAAATTGTTACAGATAGAAGGTGTTTTTGAAGCAAGACGCCAGTAAATATGATGCTGAACCATTCAATAGCAGCGAGTGAAAATTGAAAACAGAAAATAAAGGCATTGAACAGCTACTGCAAATCATGCAAAAACTGCGGGATCCTGAGCTAGGATGCCCGTGGGATAAAAAACAAAATTACGACAGTATTGTCCCCTTCACGATTGAAGAAGCGTATGAAGTAGCCGATGTCATCGAACGTAACGCGTGGGATGAATTGCCAGATGAATTGGGTGACTTGCTGTTTCAAGTGATCTTTTATTGTCAATTGGCAGCAGAAGAAGGACGCTTTGAATTCAATACCGTAGTGGAGCGTTTATCCAACAAACTGTTACGACGCCACCCGCATGTTTTTGGTAACCAAAATCAGATTTATGATACCAAGCAGCAAAACGATTCTATTGATTGGGAGGCCTTAAAGAGCCAAGAGCGTCAGCAGCGTGATCAATTATCGGTATTAGACGATATACCAACAGGACTACCTGCTTTATCGCGCTCGAAGAAAATTCAAAAAAGAGTGGTTGCCGTTGGCTTTGATTGGAATGACATCAAGGATGTCGCGGCTAAAGTTACAGAAGAGCTCGAAGAAGTGATGCAAGAAGTACATCAAGAAAAGCAACGAGCAGACAGAATTCAAGATGAAATGGGAGATTTACTTTTTTCGGTGGTGAACTTAGCGCGTCATTTAGGCATTGATCCAGAGCAAGCATTAAGGCAAGCAAACTCAAAATTTGAACGACGTTTTCGTGGTGTCGAAAAAGCAGTTAAAGATGATAATCATCAGATAGAAAAGCTAGGTTTAGACATACTTGATGACTACTGGAAACAGGTAAAAGCGATAGAAAAATAGTCGCTTTTAATATAATTGCTATTTGTTAAATTGAGTCGACTTTAGTATACTACTTTCCCGTCCTAGTACTTTCTTACAAGTACATATTTTCCAACTCATTTTCTCAGGTTCAGCATGACTACAAGATATATCTTCGTAACTGGTGGTGTAGTTTCGTCACTAGGTAAAGGCATTGCAGCGGCATCACTAGCAGCTATTTTAGAGGCAAGAGGCCTTAAAGTTACTATCATGAAGCTGGACCCGTATATTAATGTTGATCCTGGCACTATGAGTCCAACTCAACATGGTGAAGTTTTTGTCACTGAAGATGGGGCAGAAACTGATTTAGATCTTGGTCACTACGAACGTTTCATTCGAACCAAAATGAACCGCCGCAATAACTTTACAACGGGTCGCATTTACGAAGAAGTACTTCGCAAAGAACGTCGTGGCGATTATCTCGGAGCAACCATTCAGGTTATTCCTCACATCACAAATGCAATTAAAGATAAAGTACTTGCTGGTGGTGAAGGTCATGATGTAGCCATTGTTGAAATTGGCGGAACGGTTGGTGATATTGAATCTCTACCATTCTTAGAGTCAATTAGGCAACTTGGTGTTGAGCTAGGCCGTCAACGCACTTTATTTATGCACCTGACTCTAGTGCCATTCTTGGGCGCGGCGGGTGAAGTAAAAACGAAACCGACTCAACATTCAGTAAAAGAGTTACGTTCAATTGGCATTGCTCCGGATGTGCTAATTTGTCGTGGTGATCGCGCAATTCCTGTTAACGAAAAAGCGAAAATATCATTATTTTGTAATGTTGAAGAACGCGCTGTTATTTCCCTTAAAGACGTAGACAGTATTTATAAAATCCCAGCACTACTTAAGTCTCAAGGCTTAGATCAATTAGTCACTCAACGTTTCGGAATTGAGTGTAAAGAAGCTGATTTGATTGAATGGGAAAATGTGGTTTTCCAAGAAGCGAATCCAAATAAAGACATCACCATTGGTATGGTTGGTAAGTACATTGAACTGCCAGATGCCTATAAATCTGTCAATGAAGCACTTAAACATGCTGGTTTGAAAAACCGTGTTTCTGTCACGATTAAATATGTAGACTCTCAAACCGTAGAAGCTAAAGGCGAAGAGGTGTTACAAGGACTTGATGGTATCTTGATCCCGGGTGGCTTTGGTGAACGTGGTGTTGAAGGAAAGGTTCTGGCTGCTCAATATGCGCGTGAAAATAAAGTGCCGTATTTCGGAATATGTTTAGGCATGCAAGTGGCTCTTATTGAGTTTGCACGAAACGTAGCAGGCATGACAGATGCTCATTCAACCGAATTTAATAAAGAATCACCTTTCCCAGTTGTGGGCTTGATCACGGAATGGATCGATAAAGAAGGTAAGATCGAACAACGTAGTGAAGTATCTGATCTAGGCGGAACCATGCGTTTAGGTGCTCAGGTTTGTCACCTAAAAGAAGGTACACTTGCTGCGAAAGCTTATGGTGCTAAAACGTGTGTTGAACGTCATCGCCATCGTTACGAAGTGAATAACAACTTTGTTAAAAAACTAGAGAAAGCTGGTATAGTGTTCAGTGGATTATCATCGGATCGTAAACTTGTAGAAATGATTGAAATACCGAACCATCCTTGGTTTGTTGCGGGTCAATTTCACCCAGAGTTTACTTCGACACCCAGAGATGGACATCCATTGTTTGAAGGCTTTATCGCAGCGGCTTCTGAGTATCAGAAACAAAGCTAGAGTTTAATGACATAATAAATCCATGGCCGGAGATAACTACTCCGGCTAATTTTTTAGAGCTCTATACCTATTTTAATTCTTGACCGTTTACATTTTAGACGGAACAAGGTAAAGCAAAAATAGGTATGAGTTTTTTTGTATTAATCAAATCTTAAATCGAGGACAACAATGGCTAAGATTGTTAAAGTAATTGGTCGTGAAATCATGGATTCACGTGGTAACCCAACCATTGAAGCTGAAGTTCACTTAGAAGATGGGTTCGTTGGAATGGCGGCGGCACCATCAGGTGCATCAACAGGTAGCCGTGAAGCACTGGAGTTACGTGATGGCGACAAAACTCGTTATTTAGGTAAAGGTGTGCTGGCTGCCGTTAAAAACGTAAATGAAGTGATTGCACCGGCTTTAATTGGGAAAGATGCAACAGTACAAGCTGAATTAGATCAAATTATGATTGATCTTGATGGTACAGAAAATAAAGATAAACTTGGTGCAAATGCTATTTTAGCTGTGTCTTTGGCAAATGCTAAAGCGGCTGCGGCTTTTAAAGGTATGCCATTATATGCGCATATTGCTGAATTAAATGGCACTCCTGGCCAGTATTCTATGCCTGTCCCAATGATGAATATCATCAACGGTGGTGAGCATGCTGACAATAATGTCGATATCCAAGAGTTTATGGTACAGCCTGTGGGCGCGAGTAGTTTCCGTGAAGCACTGCGTATGGGAGCTGAAATTTTCCATGCACTCAAGAAAGTATTAAAAGATAAAGGCTTGAATACAGCCGTTGGTGATGAAGGTGGTTTCGCACCAAACCTTGAATCTAACGCAGATGCACTTGCCGTGATTAAAGTTGCCGTTTCAGCAGCAGGTTATGAGCTTGGTAAAGATGTCACACTGGCACTTGATTGCGCCGCATCTGAATTCTATAAAGATGGCAAGTATGATTTGTCTGGTGAAGGTAAAGTATTTGATTCTAATGGCTTCTCTGACTTCTTGAAAACATTGGCTGATGAATACCCAATCGTGTCAATTGAAGATGGTCTAGACGAATCTGATTGGGAAGGCTGGGCGTATCAAACTCAAATTATGGGCGATACAGTGCAGTTGGTCGGTGATGATTTGTTTGTTACAAATACTAAAATTTTAGCTCGAGGTATTGAAAACAAAATCGGTAACTCGATTCTGATCAAATTCAACCAAATTGGTTCTTTGACTGAAACACTTGCCGCTATTCGTATGGCGAAAGAAGCTGGATTTACAGCGGTTATTTCTCATCGTAGTGGTGAAACAGAAGACGCAACAATTGCTGACTTAGCAGTTGGTACTGCAGCTGGACAGATAAAAACAGGTTCACTTTGTCGTTCTGATCGTGTTGCTAAATACAACCAGTTACTTCGTATCGAAGAGCAATTAGGTGAAAAAGCTGTTTATCGCGGTTTAGCTGAAATCAACTGTAAACATTGATTCAACCCGATTGTTTGCTAATTACTGATTAAATTTACTCTGATTGAGTATACTTAATCCGGAATAGATTAAAGCCACCTATTTAGGTGGCTTTTGTTTTTAGGTATAGTTATTTCTTTTGGCTTGGTATTTGAATTGCTTTTATGAAACGTATATCTGCATGCTTAGTTATTTTGTTTGCCTTGCTGCAATATCGCCTTTGGTCAGGGGAGAACAGTTTGCGCGAATATTTTGGGTTGCAGAAACAGATTCAGGCACAGAAACTCAGTAATGAAAAATTAATTGCCCGTAATCAAATTTTAAAAGAAGAAATTGCAGATCTAAAAGGCGGAACTGAAGCCTTAGAAGAGCGAGCTCGAAATGAACTTGGCTTGGTTAAAGAAGGTGAGACCTTCTATCGAGTAGTCACAGGTAAAAAACAAAATAGATTCCCCGAATCTCAATAACCGGAGTTTTTTGGCATGAGCCAATCTTTGGATCACGTTGTTGCCATCATCCCCGCAGCGGGAGTTGGACAGCGAATGGGAGCTAATATCCCGAAACAATATTTAGAAATTGATGGAATATCCATTCTCAGCCACACCGTCAAGGCATTCCTTAATCATCCCAAAGTTGATGTAGTCATTGTTGCTGTTAGCAAAGATGATCAGTATTTTGATCAATTACCTGAATCGAATCATTCGAAACTTGTGAAAGTTCAAGGTGGCTCTGAGCGAGCTAATACTGTGCTTGAGTCACTTAAGAGTGCAAGTCAGTTGGGATATGAAGATTCATGGGCGTTAGTACATGATGCCGCTCGTCCATGTATAACAAGAAGGGATATTGACTTGTTGCTTAAATCACGTGAGAACTATCCCAATGGTGCCATTCTTGCTATGCCTGTGCGAGATACAATGAAACGTGCTGATTCTAGTAGTTTAATTAAAAATACGGTTTGTCGTGAATTATTGTGGCATGCGATGACACCGCAAATGTTTGTTGTAAGTGAATTGCAAAAGAATTTGAATGAAGCTCTCAATGATAATGTCCTGATAACTGATGAGTCTTCTGCAATGGAATGGGCCGGTATCAACCCAGGCTTAATTTCAGGACGTGCTGATAATATAAAAGTGACTCACGCTGAAGATTTACAACTTGCTGCATTGTATTTATCAGAACATAAAAAGAATGAAATTCAAGGTGAAAACTCATGAAAATTCGTATCGGCCATGGTTACGACGTTCATAAATTTGGTGGCGATAAACCTTTAATGTTGGGAGGCGTTCATGTTCCGTATCACTGCGGTTTGTTGGCGCATTCTGATGGTGATGTCGTATTGCACGCTATTTGTGATGCAATTTTAGGAGCCATGGCGTTAGGAGATATCGGTAAACACTTTCCTGATACCGATGAAAATTTTGCTGGTGTAAATAGCCGCGAGCTTTTAAAACATTGTTATCAACTTGCTAGAGAGAAAGGCTTCGAGTTAGGAAACCTTGACGTCACAATTATTGCTCAAGCACCTAAAATGGCATCTCACATTACTGATATTTGTAATATTTTAGCTGCAGACTTACAGACATCAATAGATGATATTAACGTTAAAGCCACAACAACGGAAAAGTTAGGGTTTACAGGTCGAAAAGAAGGTATTGCAGTTGAAGCTGTCGTACTGATGCAATCAATGTAAAGAATCAAAAGAAAAGTTATGATTGAAAATTTAAGTTATTTATACGGTAAGCCTTTATCCGAAGCAGACTTGCGAACATCAAATGAAGACTTTCAAGTGCAAGAAATTATTCCATTTGTACCATCTGGAGAGGGTGAACATCATCTTCTTCATATACGAAAAAATGGCTTAAATACTACCTTTGTTGCCGAAAAGCTTGCAAAGTTTGCTGGTGTTCACCCTAGAGATGTCACTTACGCAGGACAAAAAGACCGTTATGCAATTACTGATCAATGGTTTGGTATTAGAATCCCAGGCAAGGACACCCCTGAATGGATTAAATTAACCGATGATAGTTTACAAGTGTTATCGAGTCATCGGCATAGCAAAAAATTGCGAATTGGTGCATTGACTGGTAATTACTTCAAGCTCGTATTACGAAATGTAACCGATCCTGAAGATGCTATTAAGCGAATTGAAAAAATCAAACGCCTTGGTGTACCAAACTATTTTGGCGAGCAGCGTTTTGGCAGACAAGGAAAAAACTTAGAGTTTGGCCGTCAGATGTTTGCTGGTAAGAAAGTAAGAGATAAAAACAAACGCAGTATGTATTTATCTTCTATTCGTTCATTCCTCTTTAATGAAGCAACCTCGTATAGATTACTTAACCATGGACTTGAACCATTAAATGGTGATTGTGTTCAGCTTGCAGGGAGTAAAAGTTTTTTTACCGTAGATGAATGGGATGAAACATTATTGGCTCGCTTATCAGAGAAAGATATCCAATTGTCTGCACCTATGTGGGGAAGAGGAACATTACCAGCAAAAGCCAATGCTGAAGACATGGAGCGTAACGCGTTATTAAATTATGTGAATGATAGCGAAGGTCTTGAAAACGCAGGATTGAATCAAGAGCGTAGAGCCATGATATTACATCCTGAAAAAATGAAGTATACGCTGGACTTAGCAACATTAACTATTGAATTTATTTTACCTGCTGGCAGCTTTGCTACATCCGTATTAAGAGAAATTGTGGATTATACTGACATTAGACAAGCGCCTCAAAACTCGGCGAAGTGAAACGATGATTAATATTTTAGTGAGCAATGACGATGGGATTAACGCTGAAGGCATACGAGTATTAACTCATTCATTGAAGAGGATAGGGAATGTACTAACCGTTGGCCCAGATAGAAATTGTTCTGGTGCCAGTAACTCATTAACCTTGACTAACCCATTGAGAGTTAATAAGTTAGATAATGGTTTTATATCCGTCAATGGTACACCTACAGATTGTGTACATGTAGCGATCAGAGAGCTATTCGAAGTCGAACCTTCGATAGTTGTTTCAGGAATTAATGCTGGCGCTAATATGGGCGATGATGTTTTATATTCTGGAACAGTTGCGGCCGCGATGGAAGGACGATTTTTAGGACTTCCAGCGATAGCAATATCTCTTGTTGGAAAAGAACTCAAACATTATCAAACGGCGGCCAGTTGGGCGGCAAAACTTGTTAATGGACTGTTGGATAATCCAATAGCAAATGATCAAATTCTTAATGTAAATATTCCAGATATTCCTTTAAGCGAGGTGAAAGGTATAAAGGTAACTCGCCTTGGTGCGAGGCATAAAGCAGAAGGCGTTATTAGAACTAACGATCCAGCTGGTCGAGAAATATTTTGGTTAGGTCCACCTGGAACTACACAGGATGCAGGTGAAGGTACAGATTTTTTTGCTGTGAACAATGGTTACGTTTCTATTACACCATTGACGGTAGACTTGACGGCATATAAGCAATTAACGTCATTAAGTAGTTGGGTTGAAAAGCTTTGACTGAGAAATTGTAACGTTTTTAGTGGTAGACAATAGTTAGATAGGATAGTTATGAGAAAAGCAGTGACAGCTGCCACAACAAATTTGGCAAGGAAGCTCACAGAGCTAGGTATTCAAAATCCAAAAGTCTTGCAAGTTGTAGCAAATACCCCAAGAGAACATTTTTTAGATCCGGCCCTTGCCCATAAAGCTTATGAGAATACAGCCTTGCCTATTGGGAGTGGGCAAACAATATCTCAACCTTATATTGTTGCTCGAATGACGGAATTAATATTGAGTAACAATCCGCAGAATGTGCTAGAAATTGGCACAGGTTCAGGTTACCAAACAGCGATACTGGCTCAATTAGTTTCTAAAGTTTCAACGGTCGAGCGCATTAAAAGTCTACAAGTCCAAGCTAGGCAAAAAATGAAATGGTTAGATTTACACAATATTTCATTCAAATATGGTGATGGTTGGAAAGGCTGGGCGAACAAAGGGCCTTTTGATGCTATTTTGGTGACGGCAGCAGCCTCTACGATTCCTGAATCATTGCTTTTACAGTTGGTTGATGGTGGTAATTTAGTAATACCTGTCGGGAATGAAACACAACAGCTTTTACAGATAACTCGAAGTGGTAATAGTTATCAATCGAAAACTGTTGAAGTAGTAAGATTTGTACCTTTAGTTAATGGTGAATTGGCCTAAAACATGATTTAACATTTTTAGGTAATAGCAAAGGATGCCGTACATGCAAAAACTATTGACAAGCCCTAAAGGTAAATTCGAGTGAATGTATACCGCGGTTTACTCATTGTTGTACTCTTGACATTTGTTAATGCATGTAGTGTGTCATCTTTCTCTCCAGCTCCAGTTAGCACGGCGAGTGCAAATAAGTATAAAACAAAAAAGAAAACGATTCATTCGAGGCGTTATAAAGTTAAACGGGGTGATACGCTTTATTCAATTGCTTGGGCTGCGGACAAAGATTACAAAGCCATTGCTTGGTTAAATAAATTAAAAAAACCTTATGTAATTTACCCAGGTCAATGGCTTACAATTGTTAAATTAAATCCTAAACAAGCCAATAGGAATAAGACTTCTGCAAAAGTGAAAAAGACCTCTCCTTTACAGAAAAATAATGACAAAAAGATTTCATTACAAAATCGTTCGAAAAAAATACTTGATAAAAAGAAACCGCCTGCATATTCTGTAACGGAGTCACAACAAAAAAATAACAATAAATCTATCCAAAAGGATGGAATTTCCCTCAAAAAAGTTAGCCGATGGAATTGGCCTTATAAAGGCAAAATCATCAGCCGATTTTCAAATAAAACTCAGGGGAATAAAGGATTAAAATTTGCTGGTCGTCGCGGGGATGCGATAAAAGCGGCCGCAGCTGGGAAAGTTGTTTACGCTGGTAACGCGCTTAGAGGATATGGAAATTTAGTTATTATTAAACATAATAATAACTATTTAAGCGCTTATGCTCATGCTGAAAAAATTCTCGTAAAAGAACAACAGCAAGTTGCCCTTGGCCAAGCTGTTGCAACAATGGGTAGCACTGGTACCAACCGAGTAATCTTGCATTTTGAGATTCGTTATCACGGAAAATCGGTGAACCCGCTTCAATACTTACCTAAGTGAGTTGACTTAGGAGCCAAATTTGGCACAAAGGGAGTAAACGGTGAGTTAACTAAGGAATAGTTTCCACTTGGGGGGATCCGACATGGGAAGTCAGAATAATACAGCAGTGATTGAAGACGTTGAAAATTTAGCAATTGGAAAATTGGATAGCGGTCGACATGACAATAAAGATCAAAATGAAGAAGCCGATTCGGTTTCTCAGGATGATGCACCCCGAAGCTTAGATGCAACTCAACTTTATTTGAGTGAAATAGGCTTCTCACCTCTATTATCAGCAGAAGAAGAAGTCTTTTTTTCTAGAAAAGCATTAAAAGGTTGCGAGAAATCTCGTAATCGAATGATTGAAAGTAATCTTAGATTAGTCGTAAAAATCGCCCGTCGATATAACAACCGTGGATTAGCGCTGTTGGATCTTATTGAGGAAGGTAACTTAGGCTTAATTCGAGCTGTTGAGAAATTTGATCCTGAACGTGGCTTTAGGTTTTCAACCTATGCGACATGGTGGATCAGACAAACAATTGAACGGGCGATCATGAATCAAACCCGAACAATACGTCTACCTATACATGTCGTTAAAGAGCTTAATGTTTATCTCAGAACAGCTAGAGAGCTGGCTCATAAACTAGATCATGAGCCTACAGCTGAAGAAATTGCTGAAAAACTCGATGTTCCTAGTGCGAATGTGAGTAAGTTACTTAAGTTAAATGAAAGGATTACGTCAGTCGATACCCCTATAGGTGGGGAAAACGACAAAGCTCTGCTTGACGTGATTCCTGCCGAAGATATGGTGGGGCCAGATCATAAAGTTCAAACGAAAGATATTTCTGATTCTGTTGTGAAATGGCTGAACGAATTAAACAGTAAACAGCGTGAGGTATTAGCTAGACGTTTTGGTTTACTTGGTTACGAACCTTCAACTTTAGAAGATGTCGGTGAAGAAATTGGGCTCACTCGTGAACGGGTGAGGCAAATTCAAGTCGAGGCACTGAAACGACTACGAGATATAATGAGTTCACAAGGCTTATCGGTTGAGACATTGTTTCAACAAAGTACCGTATAAAATAAATTTTTGTTGGATGTTAAAGCCCCTCTACTTGTGAAAGCTGAGGGGCTCTGTGTTTAGATTAACGTAGATTTGATTCTATATAGAAACTCTAACGCTTGTTTTGGTGTCAAATCATCAGGCTGTAATTGTTTAAGCATCGATTCAACTTGAGCTAGTTCATCAGAAATACTGGGTGCAGAAAAGTTAAGGTCGAATGATTGTTGCTGGGTTGAATGCACGTCATGATCCCTGCTTTCTAGTTGGTGCAGTTTTTGTTTTGCAGATTTAATTACAGGAACAGGTACACCAGCTAATGCTGCTACTTGAAGTCCGTAGCTTTTACTTGCAGCTCCTTCTTGAACGGCATGCATAAAAGCAATTGTGTCGCCATGCTCGACAGCATCAAGATGCACATTAACAACACCTTTCATATGTTCTGGTAACTGAGTTAACTCAAAGTAGTGAGTCGCAAATAAAGTCAAAGAATTGAGCTTACTGGCAAGATACTCGGCTGCTGACCAAGCTAGAGATAACCCGTCATAAGTTGATGTACCCCGACCAATTTCATCCATTAAAACAAGACTGTTTTTGGTTGCATTATGGAGAATGTTAGCGGTTTCGGTCATCTCTACCATAAATGTAGAGCGCCCGGATGCGAGATCGTCGGAAGCGCCAATTCGGGTGAAAATTCTATCAATCGGTCCGATAATGGCTGATTCAGCGGGTACAAATGAACCGATATGAGCCATTAAGGTTATCAGGGCGACTTGACGCATATAAGTCGATTTACCACCCATGTTAGGTCCTGTCACAATTAACATTCGTCGATCGCTATTAAGAATGACAGGATTTGCAATAAAAGGCGATTCTGTCACTTGCTCAACTACAGGGTGTCGGCCTGCATTAACATATATGCCAGTCGTTTGTGATAACTCTGGACAGCTATAATTTAACATTTCAGCTCGTTCGGCAAAGCAACTCAATACATCAAGTTCTGAAGTGGCTTTTGCAAATTGCTGTAGTTCATGCAACTTAGGTAATATCTGATCGAACAACTGCTCCCACAACTTTTTCTCTAAAGCTAATGCTTTTCCTTGGCTGGAAAGTACTTTTTCTTCATGCTCTTTAAGTTCAGGTGTTATATAGCGTTCAGTATTTTTAAGAGTTTGTCGGCGTTGATAGCTTAAAGGCATATTGATCGACTGCGCCTTGCTGACTTCGATATAATAGCCATGAACTCGGTTGTAACCTACTTTGAGTGTAGGGATTCCAGTTTGTTCTCGCTCCCTTAATTCGAGTTCCTCTAAGTAGTTCGTCGCCCCTTCGCTTAATCGGCGCCACTCATCCAATTCTGCGTTATATCCCTCTCGTATGACACCACCATCACGTATCAGTACAGGAGGGACATCGACGATGGCTCGCTGAAGTAATGAAGATTCTTCGGGAAAATCGCCTAACTGACACACAAGCTGTTGTATATGACTCGATGCTGTCTCAGATAACAAATGCTTGAGTGTCGGAAGTACATCTAATGCTTGTCTTAAACGAGCAAAATCCCTTGGTTTAGCCGAACGAAGCGCTAATCGAGACATAATGCGTTCAACATCACCAATGACTTTTAAGTGTTCATGGAGCTCATCATACAGGTTTGATTCAATAAACTCGGTAACGACATTTTGTCTGGCGTTAATTTTAGAATGGCTTGTCAGTGGCTGATGGATCCAACGTTGAAGCATTCTGCTTCCCATTGGAGTTGCAGTACTGTCTAGAACAGAGGCAAGGGTGTTCTCAATACCACCACTTAAGTTTTGAGTAAGCTCTAAATTTTTTCGTGTCGCGGCATCCAGTACTATGCTATCAGTTTGATTAAAGCGAGTAATAGCATTGATGTGAGGTAAAGATGCTTTTTGAGTATCTCTCACGTACTGCATCAAACAACCAGCAGCTTGAATTGATAAATGAGCGTCACTTACCCCGAATCCGGTTAGATCTTTGGTGCCAAATTGGTCTAAAAGTAATTTAAGAGAAGTGTCATAATCAAATTCCCACTCTGGGCGTCGACGTTTTCCACTAAACGTGTCAATTAAGTGTAAGTCATCAAGCTCTTCACTGAATAATAATTCAGCAGGTCGTGTTCTTTGTAATTCTGCTTCTAATGCTTCTTCACCAGCTAATTCACTGATGACGAAACGCCCTGAGGCTAAGTCTAGTGTCGCATATCCATAAAGGGATTTATGTTGATAAACAGCGGCAAGTAGATTGTCTCTATTCTCGTGTAGTAATGCTTCGTCGGTAAGCGTACCAGGAGTAATTATACGGACAACCTTACGCTCAACAGGTCCTTTTGACGTTGCGGGATCACCAATTTGTTCACAAATAGCAACGGATTGACCAAGTTGAACCAATTTTGCTAAATAACCCTCAATGGCATGATAAGGAATTCCGGCCATAGGAATGGCATTACCGCCTGATTTGCCACGTGCAGTTAATGAAATACTGAGTAGTTCGGAGGCTTTTTTAGCGTCATCGAAAAATAGTTCGTAAAAATCACCCATTCGGTAAAACAACAACATATCAGAATGTTGTGCTTTCATGGTCAAGTACTGACGCATCATAGGGGTGTGATTGTCTAAATTGGGTAGCTCAGCTTTCATTGGTGCAGGTTATCTCGGCTATTTCATCAAATATCTAAAAGCAATACTAGCAAGTTTTTAACAGAAAAATCCCAACAATTTTTACTGGTTTTAAAGTCAATATAAATAAATTTGTCGAATCCTCTTGATACTGTATGATTGTACAGTATACTAACAATCATTAAGAATTAGTTAGAGAAGTTCACAATGGGTGACTTCAGAAAGCTAATTACAACTTTATATTATTCAAAATGATAACCCGATACTGAGAGGATAGAAAATGAAGAACGATCCAAATAAAGAAAAAGCGCTCACCGCAGTATTGGGCCAGATTGAAAAGCAATTTGGTAAAGGTTCTATCATGAAATTGGGTGAAGATCGCTCAATGGATGTTGAAACTATCTCAACGGGATCATTAGCACTTGATGTTGCATTAGGAGCAGGTGGTTTACCTATGGGACGTATTGTTGAAATATACGGCCCTGAGTCATCAGGTAAAACAACGTTAACATTGGAAGTTATCGCTGCAGCACAAAAACAAGGGAAAACCTGTGCATTTATTGATGCTGAGCATGCTTTGGATCCTGGCTATGCAAAAAATCTTGGTGTAGATATTGATAATTTACTGTGTTCACAGCCAGACACTGGTGAACAAGCATTAGAAATCTGTGATGCGTTAACACGTTCAGGAGCTGTAGATGTCATTATTGTCGACTCGGTTGCAGCATTGACACCAAAAGCAGAAATAGAAGGTGAAATTGGTGATTCACACATGGGCTTAGCGGCACGTATGATGAGCCAAGCAATGCGTAAGCTTGCTGGTAACCTTAAGCAATCCAATACACTGCTTATCTTCATTAACCAAATTCGTATGAAAATTGGTGTAATGTTTGGTAACCCAGAAACAACAACTGGTGGTAACGCGCTTAAGTTTTATGCTTCTGTTCGTCTTGATATTCGCCGTACAGGTGCCATTAAAGAAGGCGACCAAGTTGTTGGTAACGAAACCCGCGTTAAAGTCGTTAAAAACAAAATTGCAGCACCATTTAAACAAGCTGAATTTCAGATTTTATATGGGAAGGGCATTAATAGCATGGGCGAGTTAGTTGATTTGGGCGTTCTGCACAAGTTAGTTGAAAAAGCGGGTGCTTGGTATAGCTACAAAGGTGACAAAATTGGCCAAGGCCGCGCTAATGCTGGTAAATTTATGGTTGAGAACCCTGGTATAGCTCAAGAACTTGAAGAAACATTGCGTTCATTATTATTAAGCAAGCCATCCGCATCTGACTCTGCTACTAGCGAAGAAAATGTAGATTTAGAGACTGGTGAAGTATTTTAACCGTAGTCATGATGAAATATACGGCTTATCAAACCGCGGTTTGGCTTTTAGCCAGCCGCGATTATTCTCACAATCAAATCAAAGCCAAACTTCTTGATAAAGGATACGAAGAGCCTGAAATAGACACTACCCTTGAACGGTGTGTAACGAGTGGCTATATCGATGATGCAAGATATGCTACTGCTTTAATTAGAAGCCACATAAATAAAGGTCATGGAGTAATGCGCATTCGACAATCTCTGCATCAAAAAGGGTTACAGGCTGATATTATCACTCTAAGAATCGAAGAATCAGAGTGTGATTGGTTCGAACTTGCTAAGTGTAAAGCTCAAAAAAAGTTTGCAGATAAATCCATTGTTGATTACAAAGACAAAGCAAAGCGGATTCGTTTCCTTATGGGGCAGGGTTTTGATTATGAGCAATCTTGTTATGCTTTAACCTAGAAAAATCAGTTGGTGGCGCTCTTAAAGGCAGAGAAAATTATCGATAGCAAGGCGTGACTTGAAGTAATACCAATTACAGTAATTAATCTCTCACTCAGCAAGAGATAAAGGTTTTCAGTACAAGGCGCATGTTCGAAGTACTATATACCCTAACGGCCGCTATACAAAGCTGGCGTTCAACGCACTTCGTGCTTTTGTCGGGATAATTTAAGAACGTGCAACGCAGTAATGGAAACCTTTAGCCTTGCCCTTCGGGAGCTTGTATGCGCACACTTTGGTTTATAAAGAATACTTCACAAAATTATCTCAACGTAGCAATGTAATAACGACAGTTTGTATATCGGTAATAACTATGTTTTCATCAATTTCGTTTGTACTTTGTGCGCATACATAGCTCTGAGTTGAGCATTTAATTACTGTAACTTTTATAAGTAGTGATTCTACTTATAAAAGTTACAACGCAGCAATTGGTAATTTTAGCCAGTTTACGAATGTCAAGTATTCACTCAATGGATGAATACACTTTATGGTTTTATGGTTGAACTTGAGATATTTATCTTACTACTATGCGTCCAATTGATTTTTCTTGGTTTAACACGCGATGAAGCAGCTGAGTAGCTTATTTGATTGATTCGTTTCTATTTTGATCACTAATTAACGTCTTCATTTGTTGTTTGCTTTATTGAAACTTATCTCACTTGTCATAAATTGAATCAATCAGCATTCTAAATGTGAAATCTATGTGAGGATAAAAGCACTGGTCGTTATCCTGCCGTATATTTTAACATGCTATATGTATATAATGCCGCCCATAAATATTTAAAACGATTCATCGTTAGCCTTTCAAACTTTCCAAATGCAGGATGATTTCATGTATCAAACTACCGCATCGCTAAGAACGGCGTTTTTAGAATTCTTTGGTCGCAACGGTCACCAAATTACTGACAGTAGTTCGCTGGTTCCACATAATGATCCAACATTGCTTTTTACAAATGCGGGCATGAATCAGTTTAAAGATCTTTTTTTAGGCCAAGAAAAACGATCATACACTCGTGCAACAACCTCACAACGTTGTGTACGCGCTGGTGGAAAGCATAATGACTTAGATAATGTTGGCTATACGGCTAGGCACCATACATTTTTTGAAATGCTAGGTAACTTTAGTTTTGGGGATTATTTTAAAGAAGATGCCATTCGTTTGGCATGGGCCTTTTTAACAGAAGAATTAAAAATACCGAAAGAGCGTTTGTGCGTTACAGTTTATGAAACCGATGATGAAGCTTTTGATATCTGGAAAGATAAAATCGGTGTGCCAGTAGAAAATATTATCCGTATAGGTGACAACAAAGGCTCACAATACGCGTCAGATAACTTTTGGCAAATGGGAGATACTGGACCATGTGGCCCTTGCACTGAAATTTTTTATGATCACGGTGAACATATATGGGGCGGCCGACCAGGTACCCCAGAAGAAGATGGTGATCGTTTTATTGAAATCTGGAATCTAGTGTTCATGCAGTATAACCGTCAGCCTGACGGAATCATGGTTCCACTCCCAAAACCTTCAGTTGACACCGGCATGGGAATTGAGCGTATTGCGGCAATTCTACAAGGCGGTCATTCGAATTATGATATTGATATTTTTCAGAAATTAATTGCAAAAGCGGCCGATGTTGTTGGGACGAAAGATTTAGAAAATAAATCGCTAAGAGTGATTGCAGACCATATAAGATCTTGTGCATTTTTAATTGCCGATGGCGTGATGCCGTCAAATGAAGGTCGAGGTTATGTTTTACGCCGGATTATTCGAAGGGCTGTTCGACACGGCAACAAGCTAGGTGCGACAGATGCCTTTTTCTACAAGCTTGTACCCACATTGATTGAAGTGATGGGTGATGCGGCTAGTGGTTTAAAAGATGTGCAAAATGTTGTTGTTAAGTCTTTGAAAGCAGAAGAAGAGCAATTTGCCCGAACATTAGAGCGTGGCTTAAACATTTTAGATACGGCGCTAACAGAGCTCAATGGCAAAGTACTTGATGGCAACACACTATTCAAGCTTTACGATACCTATGGCTTCCCTGTTGATTTAACGGCTGACGTTTGCCGTGAAAAAGATATTGAAGTTGACGAAGCTGGGTTTGATAGAGAAATGTCTAAACAGAAGACTCGAGCTCAAGCCGCAGGACAATTTAGCACAGATTACTCTTCAAGTATTTCTCTGGATGAAGCGACTGAATTTACGGGCTATGAATTATTGCAAGATTCAGGAACGATAATAAAGCTACTGAAGTCTGGTGAGGATGTTTCAAGCATTAATGAGGGGGATGAAGCTATCATAGTATTAGAGCAAACTCCTTTCTATGCCGAATCAGGTGGTCAAGTTGGTGATTCAGGCCTGTTAACTGGTGACGAGTTTGAGTTCGAAGTCAAAGACACTCAAAAATATGGCTCGGCTTTCGGACATATAGGAAAGTTATTATCAGGAAGGGTTACTGTAAATACCAAGCTGACAGCGAAAGTTAATGCTTATAAACGTCAAAGTACTCAGCTTAACCACAGTGTTACGCATTTGTTACATGCCGCTTTGCGCCAAGTGCTAGGCACTCATGTGAGCCAGAAAGGTTCTTTAGTAGACCCAGATAAATTACGTTTTGATTTCTCAAACTTTGAAGCTGTTAAAGCTGATGAATTGGTACAAGTTGAAAACTTGGTGAATCAACAAATCCGCCTTAACCATAAACTCAATTCAGAAGTTATGGATATTGATTCAGCCAAAGCAAAAGGCGCAATTGCGTTGTTTGGTGAAAAGTATGATGCTGAAGTTCGAGTGGTGACTATGGGTGATTTCTCTATAGAACTCTGCGGCGGAACGCACGTTGGCAGAACGGGTGATATTGGTTTGTTTAAGATCACTCAAGAGTCCGGTATTGCAGCTGGAGTTCGCCGTATCGAAGCTGTTACAGGGAATGCGGCTATTGAATTAGTAAATAACCAACAGGCATTGTTAACAAACGCTGCTTCATTGTTAAAAGCAGAACCTAATACCGTTGTTGCTAAACTACAGGCTCAAATAGATAAAACAAAATTGCTCGAAAAAGAAATCACTCAACTTAAAAGTAAGTTAGCTTCAGCTGCGAGTGCGGATCTAGTGTTAGATGCGGTTGATCTTAATGGGATCAGGGTGTTAGTGAAAAAACTGGAAGGGGTAGATGCTAAGTCATTGCGTGGCCTACAAGACGAATTAAAGCAAAAATTAGGTTCTGGCATTATTGTTCTTGGCATTGCTAGCGAAAGCAAAGTTAACTTGATTGCAGGTGTAAGCAAAGATTTAGTTGGGATTGTTAAAGCTGGTGAATTAGTTGGAATGGTTGCGAGCTTGGTTGGTGGAAAGGGCGGTGGCCGTCCGGATATGGCTCAAGCAGGTGGCAATCAGCCAGAAAACCTTGATGCGGCTTTAGCTAAAGTTTTGCCATGGATCAGCGAGCGTTTAGCTTAGGGGTTGATGTGCAAGAAAAGAAGCTGAGCAGTAATAGGCTTTATATAAAAAAATTTGGTGGAACCTCAGTATGCTCTGTTGAGCGTATTGAGGTCATTGCGGATAAAATAGCGGCTTCTCATCATAAAGGTGATAAGCAAGTTATTGTGTTGTCAGCAATGGCTGGCGAAACAAATAGATTGTTTTCGCTTGGCCAACAAATTGATTCAAATGCCTGCAACCGAGAACTTGATGTATTAGTGAGCACAGGTGAGCAAGTTAATATAGCTTTAATGGCAATGGCTTTAATTAAACGTGGTATAAAAGCACGTTCAATGACAGGCGTACAGGCTAATATACGTACCTGCTCTCAGTTTGGTTCTGCTCAAATAGAGTCAGTGGATGCGACTAATATCCAAAGTTTACTTAACGAAAATATCATACCTATAGTTGCGGGATTTCAAGGGCAAGATTCTGATGGAAATATAACCACTTTGGGGCGTGGAGGATCTGACACGTCTGCGGTAGCAATAGCGGCAGCTCTACAAGCTCAGGAATGTATGATTTATACCGATGTGGATGGTATCTATCATATAGATCCTAAAATTGTATCCGAAGCGATTAAGTTTAAGTCTGTAAGTTTTTCGGTAATGCATGAAATGGCTAAATTAGGAGCAAAAGTGCTTCATCCTGATTCTGTCTATTATGCTCAAAAGTATAAAGTACCAATTCGTGTTTTATCGTCTCTATCAGATAAGAGCGAAGGAACGTTAATTGATACAAATAATACAACAAGTACGAAATCCGAAATAATCAGTATTGTTGCTCAAGAACGAATTGCAATTCTTGATGGCAGTATTGAAAATAATATTAATAATTTATGCAATGAAACTGCGCTTAACAAGGTCTGCTTAAGTGACGGTTTGATTTGGGAAAATCCGATTAAAGGAAATAATTGTGGGCAATACTATGCTGCTCCACAAGTTTATCTGGAACCAAGTTTACATAAAATTGATTCAAACAGCTTATGCTATAATTTAGAGCACTTCGTTTCAGAATCTGAGCTGGTTTGTATTTCATTAATTGCAGAACCTGAACAGAAAGTAGCTGAAAACCTTACACGTGTGTTAGATATCTTGGGAAAGCAAGATATTCATGTTAAGTTAACCGCGACATCTGAAAAAGGGTTATCTATCATTGTTGATGATGAAATGTTATATCAAACCGTGCGAACATTACATTGTGAGTTCGGATTCGATAAACTGTAATTCAATTGCTTTAACAAGCATTAATTACTATTAATTTATACTAAGCTGACCTTATAATACGCGGATATCGGAATAGTGTCGGATGTACGCTGAAATGGAAATAATAGGAGCGATCGAATGCTGATTTTGACTCGTCGAGTTGGTGAAACACTGATGATTGGTGATGAAGTCACTGTTACAGTGCTAGGAGTAAAAGGTAATCAAGTTCGTATTGGTGTTAATGCACCAAAGGAAGTTTCAGTACACCGCGAAGAAATATATCAACGCATTCAATCTGAAAAAGAAAATTCGTCAGAATAATTGTACGATTACTTGTAGTGAATTTGTATTCTTACATACAGAAAAAGTCAGTTTGTTAACTGGCTTTTTCTTTATATTGAGTATGGAAGTGTGTTTTTAGACTTGTGTTCAGTGTGATTCACGTTCAAAGTGCTCAAAAACAGCTCAGTCGAGGAGTGAACCTTAAAAAGGGTTTGACTTATTTTGGGCAAACAGTAATATGTGCGCCAACAAGAACGGAGAGGTGGCCGAGTGGCCGAAGGCGCTCCCCTGCTAAGGGAGTATGGGCTTTAACTCCCATCGAGGGTTCGAATCCCTCCTTCTCCGCCATTTCTTGTTAATAGTAGATATTGATGCGCGTGTAGCTCAGCTGGATAGAGTACCTGGCTACGAACCAGGCGGTCAGAGGTTCGAATCCTCTCACGCGTACCATCATAAAAAAGAAAAAGTAAAAATGCGCGTGTAGCTCAGCTGGATAGAGTACCTGGCTACGAACCAGGCGGTCAGAGGTTCGAATCCTCTCACGCGTACCATTTTCTTTTTTAGTTTATAGCTGCTGATGTAATTTTGTTGTATGCGCGTGTAGCTCAGCTGGATAGAGTACCTGGCTACGAACCAGGCGGTCAGAGGTTCGAATCCTCTCACGCGTACCATCATCAAAAAGAAAAAAGTAAAAATGCGCGTGTAGCTCAGCTGGATAGAGTACCTGGCTACGAACCAGGCGGTCAGAGGTTCGAATCCTCTCACGCGTACCAGACCCGGAGAGGTGGCCGAGTGGCCGAAGGCGCTCCCCTGCTAAGGGAGTATGGGCTTTAACTCCCATCGAGGGTTCGAATCCCTCCTTCTCCGCCATTATTTGTTATCGAATTTTCTTCAAAAAAAATCGAAATATTTCTATTTCGATTTAAAATCTAAAAAACTATTAAATTTAACTTCTAATTGATACTTTTTTTCATAGCTTCATAATGGTCTTTTCTGCTCTGCTCAAGTTGTTCTTCAACATGCTTTCTTGATTCTTCACTTACAGTTTCGTCGTGAGTTAGCGAGCTGTTTGGGTCAAAGAGGGCTTTGCCTTCATCATCAGAAGTTCTAGTTTGCTCTTCATCAGGTAAAATAGATGGAGTGTGAGCTTCTGTAAGTACTTCAGCTTTTTCGTCGCGTAAACTTTTAGAGTCAGCTTCGTGCTTTCTCGTTAGATCGTAACTAACTAAATTATCAAAGCCATCGGCTATACCTTGTGATGAGATTGCTCCGTCCGCTTCATCTTTGGATGTTGTGACTTTACGTAAATCGATTACTGTTGCTTCAGATTGCCCAGAGCGTTTTACTTGGCCTACAAGCATAATAGTTGGATTACTGTTGGAATGATCAGCGTACTGCTCTGCTCTGATGCTTAACGGCTCTCCACTTCTTTCATGTTCTGGGTACATCAGGCCATTAAAAGCTTTCAAACTTATAAGCATTTGAACTAAGTTTGTTGCGTCCATCATTCCTGAAACATGTCTCTTAGCAACTTCTTGTTTATCACTTGGAACCACTTCCAGATCAGTGATTAAGCTAATGATCAAATCTTGTGATGTAAGAGTGCTTTTGCTTGTCGTGTTATCCGTTGAACTTACGGGATCTAAGCATGAAGGGAATGTATTTGGTAACTGACCTGAAATTGGGCTTGTAGACATGCTATCTACCTCTTAAATGTATAGTTAATGTGCGATTTTTATCTGTATTGGCAGTGTAGTATTCTGCGACTAATCAGTTTAAACAGTGTATTTAATGAACTAATTATAGTATTGAGATTAGGTAATATCAGCTTAAAGTTTGTTAACCTTTTAAACTGTTGTTCTCTGAGGTTTTTTATGCGAGTTTGGTAGTTTTAGGCTTGGAGAAATATTTGAGTAGGACAATGAATCATTGACCCACTCAAATTGAGTTATATTAGGACGCGCTAGATAACTATGCGCAGTTATCTGTTGGATTCACTTTGTCATCGTTTGCTGGAATAACGGCAGTATTGTTTGAATAGAATTTATCGCTGTCTAATTGACCTTCAGATTGACCAACCACCACAGCAGTCATCATATCCCCAGTAACATTAGTCGCTGTTCTTATCATATCAATGACACGATCAATGGCTGCAATAAATGCAATACCTTCTAGAGGTAAACCAATCACTCCAAGAGTTACAGTTAGCATTACCATTGCGCTTCCAGGGACTCCAGCTGTACCAATAGAAGCGACAGTTGCTGTTACAGCAATTAACATGTAGTCCGTTGCATCAAGAGGAATACCATAAATTTGTGCAATAAATATGGCTGCAATGGCAGGATAAATACCACCACAACCATCCATATTCATAGTTGCACCCAGTGGTAACACAAATGAACGATAACCTTTCGATACTCCCATAGACTCTACACTACGGGTACTGGCTGGTAATGTCCCAAAGCTTGATGCTGTTGTGAAAGCGACTAATTGCGCAGGCAAAGCTTTGCGGAAAAACTGAATAGGACTCAATTTTGCAACGAATTTTACCATTCCGCCGTAAACCAGAATTATGTGTATTAATGCAGCAAGATAAATCACACCAATAAACTTAGCTAAGGGGAGCATAGTACTTAACCCATATTTACCAACAACCCAGGCCATTAAACCGAATACACCTATTGGAGTGAGCTTCAGCACTAAACTAGTGAGTGAATACATAACCTCGGCACCTGAATCAAAAGCGGCTCTAAGTGCATGGGCTTTTTCACCGACTTTATTAATGGATATACCAACTAGCGCCGCAAAAACAATAATTTGAAGTACGTTTCCATCAGCGAGTGATGCAAAAGGGTTAACGGGTACCATGTTTAATAGTACTTGAGCAAAACCAGGGATATCTCTTTCTCTGACTTCACCAGCTATAAGCTGCAGTGAACCGCCCATATCAATGAGACTTCCAAGCGCTAAACCAAGCAAAGAAGCAATGGTGCCAGTTACCATAAACATACCTAAGGTTTTGAACGTAAGCCTTTTTAGGTTACCCTCAGCTCCGTAAGACGTAATACTGGTTACAATGGCGCAAAAAATGAGTGGCGCAACCAGCATTTTTATCGCACTGATGAATAAGTCACCTAGGGGTTTAAGTACGGTGGCTTGCTCGCCAAGTACAACACCTAATAAAGCCCCTGAAATAAATCCGGCAAGCACTTTTTGCCAAAAGGGGATGCGTTGAAATGTGGTTATTAACATGATATTTCCAATTTAAAATTAGTGTGAAACATTTAACTTGTTGATTTTTAGTTGTTTACTTGTGTAACTGAGTTGTTTTTATAACACAGAGATAAAATATTTTTTACTATTCTATAGATAGAATAGGTAAATAAAAAATTTCATTTTCTTATAACTTATTATAATTCACTTTTATTTTTTTATGCCTGTTGGTTATTTGAGGTGTGATTTGTGCTTTGGTTAATGTTCAGCGGTGCTTTTGTGGCTGCAACGATTTTCCCTGGAGGTTCTGAATTGCTATTAACGGGTTTCTTATCCAGTGATCCTGAACGATGGAAAACCTTGGTAATTGTAGCAAGTATTGGGAATACTCTTGGGGCGTTAACGAATTATGCCCTTGGTCTATTAGGGCAAAAAGCGTTTTCATCAGATGAACTTGAAAAAAAGAGTGCTCGATTTGCAGTGAACCTTGTGCATAAGTATGGGTATTGGGCTTTACTTTTATCGTGGCTGCCATTAATTGGAGATGTACTCTGTGTGTTTGCCGGATGGGTAAAATGTCCTTTTTTGCCGTCACTGCTTATGATCACAATTGGCAAGACACTGCGATATCTATTTATTGCTAGTATTGCGTTGTTGTGGTTTTGAGTTAATAACAAAATCACTGTATTTCAGGATATCGAGTATTCAAACAGGTATTCTAGCTGAACCAGTATTCTATCGAAATCTGGCACTCAATAATTTGAGAGATAACAAACGAAATACTTAGCTTCTTTAACTTAAAAACATCAGTTGAACGCTGAGTATATGAGTAACTGTTTGAGCAATAAGATGACTTTATCATCATGGCTTTCACCCAATGAGTGAAGTGCTCTACGCTCACAAGCTTGCTAAAATTACTGCTATCTGCGTTATAACTTTTGCAAGTAGAATAACTACTTGCTGCAAGCTACGCCTTACTATCAGTCATTTTTCCTACGCTTGAGAACGCAGTCAACTGATGTTTATAGCTTTAAAAGTCATAAATGATGAATACAACCAGTTTTTAAGGGACAAATTAGAGTTAAATCAACAGGTGATGTTTAGTACTGAGAATGAGAAAAGTTGAAAGGGGTAAAGTTGTGAGTTTATCTAATTGAAATACAGGAACCCATCAGATACGGGTAACAAATAAATGAGAAAATCTGAGGAGAAAAACGTTATTTATTGAGATAATAAGCCGACTAAAACTATTCTCAAAATAAAATGCCGATACTCGACCGAATACCGCTTAACTCCTCAGACAAATTCGATCTTCTCTTAAAAACTATCGCTTGCCAAGTGCATGGTGCAGTTTCTTCTCTTTCTGATGAATTTAATGTTTCTCGTAAAGCCGTTTACTCCGCTAAATATGCGGCTCAATCGGCACTAAAGTGCCTTGTTACTACCAACGACGAATCTGATGTCATTACATCTGTAAATGTTGACGTACCACATCTTCGCCGTTCTATTGTGGCTTTATCAATCACAGCACCTAACTCTATTCGAGCAATTGAAGAACAAATCCCACTCATTTATCCAGGCTGTAAAGTCAGTTACGGTTACATTCAAGGCGTTATCGTTGAAGCTCAAGAGCAGGCTAAGTTATTTAACGAAAAAGTGTCGCTATCAGCCATAAAGAGTGTGGCCATCGATGAGATGTTCAGCCAAGGTGACCCCGTACTTGCTGGGATAGATCTCGAAAGTGGTTATTTATTTTCACTCTCTCACGAACAAAAGCGTGACGGTGAAACTTGGGCACGAGTTTTAGGTGAAGCTAAATCACAAGGATTATCACCTCAGCACGTCGTTAAAGATGGAGCAAAAGGAATAGCGAAAGGCGTTAGCATGAGCTTTGAACATGCAGAGCAACGTGATGATGCTTTCCATGCGTTGTATATCGTAGGTAAGGCGCTGAGAAAGGTTGAACGTCGGGCGTACTACTACATTGATAAAGAGGCTAGTTTGGAAAAAAGATTGCATAAAGATGTATTCGATACAGAGAAAAAGCAGCAGGCAATGGTTGATTTATTAGGCGTGCAAGCGAAATGTGAGCAAGCGATTGAGCAATATGAAAGTGGAACGAAAAGCAGAAATCATCTCCACCAAGCTTTGACCAGTATTTCCATGAAAACGGGTAGCCTCATGACGAAAAAACAGGCTGAAGCCTTGCTAACGAAGGCTGTTGATGGCTTAAAAAATACTGAGCATAAAGATGGCATCACCGCTGCTAGATACATAAAAAATCGTTTGAAAGGACTGACATTAGCAACTCAAGCACTTCACGAAAAGTTACTGAAACTTGGCGAACTTTATCCTCAAGAATGCGTTGAAGTGGCTTGTCGCTTCTCTGAACGAAAGCGCCAATTACGAAAAGCTAAACCTTGGAAAATAGCGCGGTATCAGAAAGAATTAGTTGGCAGTTATCAGTGGTTGCGACTCCGTTTAGGCAAGAGTGCCAGCGAACTTATGCTGCAAGTGGAAGCGTTGCATCAAACTCGCCACAGAGCATCAAGTGCCATTGAAGGGTTTAATGCCACTCTACGGTCTTACCTTTATGTCCGTAAAGGAGTCAATCAAGGTTTCCTCGAGTTATTTAAAGCTTGGTACAACCTTCGCTCAAGACGCTGGGGGAAACATAAAGGAACTTCATCGTATCAGAATATCACAGGGAAAAAAGTTGATGACTGGCTAACAATGCTGAATTTTCCACCTTCGGATTTACACCACTAAGCACTCACAAACTTTGTGTGATTTACGGTAGCGGTTCAACTGAGGTTGAGCTGGCGATCTCTCTTTGATTTGTTACCTTTAAGACCTATATTTTGATCAGTCCTGAAATACACATACTTTAATATCTTTATACATTAACTCGGCTTATCAGTCCTTTTTTCAATGAAAGTGGATGTAGATTTGCCACTTATACTATATAGTTCTATTTTGTCTTTTACAGTGAAATCGAATGTGCATCTGCTTGGTCTCACAGTATAATATCTGTCTTTGATGACACGTAACTTGAATAGAGAAGTCAATATTGAAGCCATTCAGTCAGTCGCTTGCTTTCCTTGCAAATGAAAACGGACGCCACGCCCTTCTTGGGATGCAACGTGGTATTGAAAGAGAAACTTTGCGTATCGACGCCGACAGCCATCTAGCTAGTGATGAACATCCGAAAGCTTTAGGTTCAGCGCTTACACATAGCCGTATAACAACAGATTATAGTGAGTCGTTACTGGAGTTTATTACGCCAGTGTACAATAAAATCCCAGAGCTTTTAGCCGATCTTACCAAAACTCATGCGTACACGGTTCGCAACCTTAACGGTCAGTACCTCTGGCCAGTCAGTATGCCTTGTTTTGTTAATGATGTGGGCAGTATTCCTATTGCTCAATATGGTACTTCTAATATTGGCAAAATGAAGACGTTATATCGTAAGGGTTTGACCGCTCGATATGGCGCTCAAATGCAAGTGATTTCAGGGGTACATTTTAATTTTTCCGTAAGCCAAGAACTTTGGGAGCTATTGTATAGCCAATCAGATAAAGCGTTATCACTTGACGATTTTATTTCTGATTCTTATTTTGGATTAATCAGGAATTATCGTCGAAATATGTGGGTATTGCCTTATCTGTTCGGAGCATCTCCTGCATTGTGTGGCTCATTTTTAGATGGCTTAGATGTTGACTTGCCCTTCCAAAAAACGGGTAAAGGAACATTATACCTACCTTACGCAACATCTTTACGAATGAGTGATTTAGGTTACACCAATAAAGAGCAAGACACGCTAGGTGTAAGTTATAATTCGTTGCCTGATTATCTTGATGGTATGAAAAAAGCCATTAAGATGAAATCCCAAAAATTTGCTGATATTGGAGTTAAAGTTAATGGCGAATACCGCCAACTCAACGATAATATTTTACAGATTGAAAACGAATTCTATTCACCAATTAGACCTAAACGCGTTGCCAATGAAAATGAAAAACCTTCAGAAGCATTAGCTCGTTCAGGTGTTCAATATGTCGAAGTTCGTGCGTTGGATAACAACCCATTTAATCCCGTAGGTATCAGTGCTTCTCAAGTTCGTTTTCTCGATTTGTTCTTATTGCATTGTTTATTATCACCTTCCAAGAAAAATTCACAGAAAGAGAATCAAGAGATAACGAGTAACTTAAATTCGGTGATATTAGAAGGTCGAAAACCAGGTTTAACTTTAAAGCGTGAAAATAATCCTCTTCTTCTACAAGAGTGGTTAACTGATTTATTTAAAGAGCTTTCCGCAATTGCATCAATCATTGATGATGATAGTTGTACAGAATATCAAACCTCACTTGATTTGTGGTACGAGGCGGTGTTGAACCCTGATAAAACCTTATCAGGTAGAATGTTGAATCAGTTTGTTGGCCCAAATATTGACCATGGCCGTTGGGCTATGGAGCTTGCTAATCATTACCAAGCCTTTTTAAAAGAATATGTGCTATCTGAAACTGATCTTGCTGATTATCAACAGCAAACCGATAATTCGTTGGCCGCTTTAAGTGAGATTGAAGCGAATTCAACTCAATCGTTTGATGGTTTTTTAAATGATTATTTCGATGACGTTATCAGCAAATAAACTGTTACGTCAGCTGACGTATTTTGGGACTATTCTGTTGGCTGGTTGTGCCAATTTCAATGCTTCAGAATGCGCAGCTGTTGCTAGCTATATTGTGCCAGACGAACAACAAGATCTATTTCCAGTAATGATTACACACATTGACGGAGAGCCAGTTATTGCTAAGGCTTATTATGTGTTAACACCAGGTGTTTATAAGGTAACAGTTGCTGAGCTTGTTAGCGCGCCATCGTTGCAGGTTGCGCTCAAATATCGATTACCAAAAACGATTGAAGTTAATGTCTTAGGTGGTAGTCGATATCATTTGGCTGCGTGGTTTGATAGTAAAATGCATCAACCTGCTGAAAGTGATAACTTTTGGCAACCGATCATGTGGAAGAAAGAATCTTTTTCGTGTGAACTTAACACCTGATTTAGCAAAGTAAAAAGAATTAAGCAGGATGAATGATGTTTCGTAGGGATGATAATGAATAAAAATTATGTGTTATTGGGCTTCACATGCTTATTAATCGGTGGTTGTGCAACGCCTCCTCCAAAAAATCCAGATAATATTTGCGAAATTTTCAGAGAGCACCGCTCTTGGTATGATGCTGCGACAGATGCCCGTGATAAATGGGGCGTGCCTGTGCATGTACCGATTGCAATGATGTACCAAGAAAGCTCATTTAAACATAATGCGGCGCCTCCAATGGAATACTTTTTAGGTTTTATTCCAACGGGACGAGCGAGCTCAGCCTACGGATATGCTCAAGCCAAAACGATGACATGGGATGATTATGTCAAAGAAACGGGTAACAGCTGGTCAAGTCGCAGTAATTTTGATGATGCGATGGATTTTATGGGTTGGTTTATCACTAAAACCCATAAAATTAATGGCGTATCGAAATGGAATGCCAGATTACAGTACTTGAATTATCACGAAGGTTGGGGCGGATACCGCAGAGGCAGTCATAACAAAAAGGCTTGGCTTGTGAAGGTCGCTAGAAAAGTTGGCTATCGCTCATCCCGTTATGCGAAACAATATAAAAGTTGCAAAAAGGAGCTTGATCGTTCTTGGTTATGGCGACTCTTTTTTAGCTAACAGTTACCTTATAGATAGGCCGCAGTTAAATTATTCATCTTTGTTTTACCTAAAAAAATCAGTTGAACGCACAATTTAACTTTAATCTATTGAAGTTAAATACAAGATTAAATAACCAGAACTCACCCATCAGATGAGTGCTGAACATTCATATACTTGCCAAAATCACCGCTAGCTGCGTTATAAATTTTGCAAATAGAAACGAAGTGACGACAGTTTTGTATATCGGTAGTCTAGGGGCTGTTGAACTTTCAGGATTAAATTTTGTGCTATTTGAGCATTTATCTGTTCAACCTAGAAACATCAGTTGACTGCGTTCTCAAGCGTAGAAAAAATGGCTGATAGTAAGGCGTAGCTTGCAGCAAGTAGTTATTCTACTTTCAAAAGTTACAACGCAGATAGCAGTCATTTTAGCAAGCTTGTGAGCGTAGAGCACTTCACTCATTGGGTGAAAGCCATGATGATAAAATCATCATATTGATCAAGCAGTTACTCATATACTCAGCGTTCAACTGATGATTTTAGGTTCAAGGCGTGAGCAGTGATGCTTAGCCATCTAAGTGAGCTGGTCACAACACAGAACAGTGAATGCTCAAAAGCATCGAAAAAAGAGAGAGCGTAAATTGGTCGCTCTTTCTAAATAAAAGGTGCTGCGTTATCGTTTTCTTATTTGGAAACGAAGTAACGACAGTTTTGTATGTCGATAATAACCAAACCTCACAAACTCTGCCTTGCATAAAATAACCAATTTATCGCTGCAAAAACAATCACAAAAGATCAACAGCCCCTAGTTCCTTTGCTTTTTTAAACGTCACTGGATACCGATCTTTGCTGGTATGACAAAGATTGGTACTTTTTAAATCGCTAGTTCCCTAACTGATCATGTCTTGAATATATCTAATTTTATTTCCGGCTGATTTTTTTGCTCGTTTTTGTAAATACATTTCTGTATCGGCTTGTTTAAATGCATTTTGCCAATCACCACAATACTCGGCCACACCAAAACTAAACTGGATCCCGTCATTCACACTAAGTTGGCTTTGTAATTGTTCAACTTCAAGTTTAAATTTTTGTTGAGGACCATAAGCTAATAAAACAAACTCGTCCCCTCCAAATCTACCTGTTAAAATTGGGCTTGCCCAATGTTTTTTTATACCTTCTGCGAGCTGCTTTATTGCAGTATCACCAGCTTGATGACCTAAATTGTCATTAATTTCTTTAAGGTTATCCATATCAATGATGGCCATAAAAGAGCCAAGATGTGGTTTATCCTTCCATGACGTCAATAAATGCTCGAAGTGTTGTCGATTGCAAAGCTGAGTATGAGGATCAAAATTAGCGAGTTTATGAATTTCTTGGTTCTTTTTAAATAAGGTAATCGCGTTACAGGCTTCTTGAGTAAGGATTGAAACCAAATTACTGTCGTAGTGGCTAAATGCTCCGAAACGAGTGCTGTCAAGATTGAGCATTGCGTACAGTTTGCCATCAATGTGAATGGGTGTTGATAAGGTGGATCGAATGGGGTTATCTGATGCATTGAGCAAAATGTCTTGTTCTTTACGACTGAGTGAGCTTTTTTTATTGATGTCATTCATATCGTTAATTACGACTACTCGGTCACACTTACCGTTGGTTAAACGATATTCAAAAGTCTCCTTGAGAGAAAATCTTATTTTGCTTAATTTATTAATATCTAGGCCTACAGCCGCATCAAACTTGAGCTCATTGGTTTGTGAGTCGACAAGAATAATACTTCCCATTTCGGCGCCGTTGATTGAACTGACGGCTTTTTGGAGTAGTGCATTTAAAAAAGCGTGTTGATCATGGTACTGATTGGAAAGTCGAACGAGTTCGTATGTGGTGTCATTTATATTGATGACGTGTTCAAGGTGTTGCCATAAACGGGTCAAACGGCCTTGGTGCAAGTAGTAACACAGGCTATAACCTACTAAGTAAATCATGCACATTAAAATAGTGGCGAGATAACTACTTGAAGAAAATGATGCGAGTAGCTGAAAACTAAATACAATAAGTAAAAGTGGTAGCAGAAGTAATAGAATATGGTAACGAAGATCTAAACGGTCAATTTGTTTTGTTTTTAAGTTATCTTGCTGCTTCAATGCATTACACCCAAATGTGCAATATATTCACCAGTAACCTGCTTGGATTACATAATGTTATGGGAATACTTTGCTACTAAAAATCCTATTGTATGAAGCTATTTTACTGGTTCGTGTTACAAAGTGCTAGATCTGAGTGAATATGTAATTGGTATTATATTCGATAATTAATGGTTCATTTCGTAAAGTGCAAAATGAACCATTAGGGCGAGCCTTCGTTATCAGCAAGGTATTCAGCAGATTTCAGAGCGTAGCCATTCTAAAGGTGTTTGATATTGCTCAGGAAGCCATTGCTTTAGTTTATCAATGCTGTTGCTTGTCGCAGTTATATCATCAATTGATAAATTCAAATGACCGACTTTTCGACCTAGGCGTACTTCCTTGTTATACCAGTACAGTTCAGCATTCGAAAGTGATAACCAACGTTGATCGTTTTCGGTACCAATTAAATTCACCATGGCACAATTAAAGGTAACTTTAGGTTGTGGAATAGGTAAATTACAAAGAGCGCGCATATGTAATTGAAATTGATCGATATGAGAGCCAGTTTGGGTCCAATGTCCTGAATTATGAACCCGAGGGGCAAGTTCGTTTACCAGCAATTTATCACCAACTCTAAAGCATTCCATTGCCATCACACCAACATAATCAAGTTTATTCATGATGCTGGATAGCATTGACTCAGCTTGAGCTTGTAAGTGAGATAAACGAGATAGAGGAGCAATCGACACTATTAAAATGCCGTCTTGATGTAAATTCAGAGTCAGCGGATAAAAAATACAATCTCCGTTAGCTTGTCGAACTCCTACTAAGGATACTTCCTCATCGAAGTTTATCGCTTGCTCAGCAATGGCTTCATTGCGCCAATCTGCGGGAATAACTGAATCAGAATCTTGTTTTAACCAATGTTGCCCTTTGCCATCATAACCACCAGTTCTGCGCTTAAGCAGTACATTTGAGCCGTATTTGTGGTGTAACACTTGTTCAGATACGTCGTCATCAACTAATTGCCACGGAGCACTGTCAATAGAAAGCTCATTCAGTAAACTTTTTTGCGTGTATCTGTCGGCAAGAAGACCAAAAACACTACTGTTGATAAAATTAGGATGTTCGCTTAATTGGAGGCTAAGCGATGATTCGGGCCATTGTTCACGTTCGGCAGTTACAACGTCGTTGCTAGACATTGGCAGAACTCTATTATCAGGATTAACAATATCAATAGCTTCTACATTTATTGCTAATGGTTCTGATGCATGAGTTAACATTGCACCAAGTTGACCATTACCTAAAATCCAAACTTTAGGAGTGTTATTCATGAGTTATCTCTAGGATCTGAGTTTTCAAGTATTGTTTCGGTTTGCTTCATTCTGAAGGTCTCAATTCGCTGTGCCAACTCAGAATCGTTGTTTGCCAGCATCTGGCAAGCTAATAAACCAGCATTAAATGCACCAGCAGTACCGATTGCTAACGTGCCTACCGCAACACCTTTAGGCATTTGAACGATTGATAACAGGCTGTCCATGCCTGACAAAGTTTTACTTTGAACAGGAACGCCTAAAACTGGTAAACGCGTTTTGGATGCTATCATTCCTGGTAAATGCGCGGCGCCTCCAGCCCCCCCAATAATGATTTGAAAACCTTTGATTGCAGCGGTATCTGCAAATTGCATCAGTTTGTCAGGAGTTCTGTGTGCTGAAACAACTTCAACGTGATACGGCACTTGCAGCAAATCCATAATCTCAACAGCAGCTTCCATGGTGGGCCAGTCACTTTTTGACCCCATAACAACGGCAACAAGGGCTTGCATTGAGCCTCCTTAAGAGTGTTATTTAATTTTGTAGGTACAGATAAATAGTGTGATACAGAACAGATAAATGGATCATAACATGTATTGATAAAGGAGGATGAACAGAAATATAAGCTGGATTTGAAAACTGAATTTTGATTAAGAACCAGTTTTATAACGCCGCCATAATCGATATTGAGTTTGCAAATAACCGCCAAAAATAAGAATAAGATAACCTAACAAATAGGCTAGCAATTCGACTAACTGGTAATGATTCCCCATGATGGCCCAGGCGAGAGGGCTTTGGTGTAATTCAATTAAGCTAAGGTATTGAATAAATTGAGCTACTTCGTTGGTTAAAGCCAGCAGTAATGATACAAGGGCTAGAGATTGGATGGGGTATTGGAAAAAAGATTTAAGTAGAAAAAACGTCATGAGGACAAGAGTGACATCAGCTAGCATATCTTGCTGAACTCCAAATTTCATAAAAGAACTGATGGAGTAATAAAAAATAAAGCATGCCATTGTGACAATGAATGACCATGCTTTAAATTTGATTCTTATCTTCATGAATTTTAAGCTTTAACTTGGTTACTTTATTAGCAAGCTAAGCACAGCTTTGGTGACTTTACAAGCAAGCCATGCAGGTGAAACTTCTACTAATAAAAAACTAAGAGGCTATTTCATTTCCGAATTATGCGTGCTCTTCTATTCCGCCAAAAGCTTCAATCACGGCTTTTAGCAGAGCTTCTAACTCTCCACACATTAACGCAAAATCAGCATCTAAGCGTGCAAGAGGATCTTCATTACCTATTTCGTCATTGCTTGCACGAAACTCTTCAGAAAACTTTAACCGTTTAAGACTCGCATCGGATTGCATCACGAAAGCGACGGATTGACCAAAATGAAGCGCAAGTTTATGGACTTGCTTACTGTTTTCAATATGAGCTAACACCTCTTCTTCGAACAATTCTTGTTGTTTGAAGCGAACAATCCCGCCTTCGTCGGAAATTGATTTTAATTCGGCTTCGTCTTGTGCTTCAAAAGCGGCAGGAACCACATTCTTAACGAGCCATTCTGTTAAACTGTCTTCAATTGGACGAGTATAAGTAACAGGTACAATGGGTAAGCTTCCTAGTGCCTTTCGAAGTAGAGCCAAAAGTTCTTCTGCCTTTGTTGCGCTTGAGCTGTCGACGAGAATGAGTTCAAGTGCAGGCATGATAAGCGCACGAACTTGGCTGCGACGAGAAAAAGCTCGCGGCAACAGCGTCATGATTATTTCATCTTTGAGCCCGTCTTTTTCTTTCTTAGTCACTTTACGTGACTCTTGCTCTTCGATTACTGCTACTTTTTCTTCCAATGCTTCTTTGATTACTTGAGAAGGGAGCAATTTTTCTTCTTTTGTTATGCAAAGTAAATGATTGCCGTTAGCTGAATGCACTAATGTTTGCCCTAACTTTCCAAAAGCAGGACTAAACCCTAACTTGCTAACATCTTGGCTTGAGCAAGGAGTGAAATTAAAGTTTGATAAAGCGTCTTCTAAGGTATCTACATCAACAGAAAAAGGCTTGTTAAAACGATATAAGGTAAGGTTTTTAAACCACATAGTAATAGCCTGAAAAAAGTAAAGATGCAGTTTAAGGGATAAGGCAATAAGGGTAAAGCAAAGGCGTGTTTCTAATTGTTAAAGCCACGCAATGAGGCGGTCAATAATATAAACCGCATTATATAAAAGGTTGAATTTGACTGTTTGCTGACTTAAATAAAGTGAATTAAATGCAGATAATACATAAACCGCTATAATCCTCTTTTTTGAAGTTCTCATGTCATTAATAAGATAGTTTCATGTCACAATTAAGGCGATTTTATTTCAGTTATGAAATAAAACTGAAACATAAATATTGCAAAATCTGCAACAAGTAAATTGAATACTCCAGATGAAACTGTCATCACAAGGAAATTAAGATGAAAACGCTTAACAAAACTATTTTAGCTTCTTTAGTCGCCGCATTTGCTTCGGGGGCTGCACTAGCTGCTGATGGCGTTACCGTTTACGGTAAATTAAACGTAACGGCTCAAAAAAGTGATTACTACACAAAATCTGCGTCTGGTGAAATAACGAATACGAACGAAACGAAGATCCAGAGTAATGCTTCGCGTCTAGGTGTAAAGGGAGGCTTCGATCTCGGTAACTCGCTCGAAGCCTTTTATACCATTGAATATGAAGTCGATACGGACTCCGTTGATAAAGATAATTTTGAAGCACGTAATCAATTTATCGGGTTGAAGGGTAATTTTGGTTCTGTTGCCGTAGGACGCAATGATACCGTTACTAAAAAGTCTCAAGGCAAGATTGATCAATTCAATGATTTAGACGCTGATCTTAAAAAATTATTTAAAGGTGATAACCGCTTAGCACAGACTGTCACGTATTTATCTCCTACATTTTCAAATTTTAAATTTGGTGCTACATACACTGCAGAAGGTGACAACAAACAAGGTGAAGATGATACAGGTATCAGCTTAGCGGCAATGTACGGTGATGCAAAACTGAAGAAATCAAAAATTTTCGCTTCAATAGCTTATGATGCTGAAGTAGCTGGGTATGACATTTTACGTGCCACAGTCCAAGGTAAAATTGGTGCGCTCAAGTTAGGCGGTATGTATCAACAACAAGAGTCTCTAAAAGCTGGAAGTGAAAGTAAAACCGGTTATCTCGTTAGCGCCGCTTACACGATTGATAAAATCACACTGAAAAGTCAATTCCAAGATATGGAAGATAAAGGTGATTCTTGGTCTGTTGGGGCTGACTATAAGCTAGGCAAGCCGACGAAGGTCTTTGCGTTTTATAGTACCCGTTCAGATGAATTATTAAACGAAGATAATGATTACTTAGGCGTTGGGGTTGAGCATAAATTTTAAACGAGTGTTCAAGAGGCCTGTTGGGCCTCTTTTAGTATGTAACTTTTTTGAATGTTAACTGTTTTCAATATGATTGAAAACGTAATACCTTATAGAAACTACGAAGTTATGACACAATTTGGAACGTGATTCATAATTCTGTAATACTATTTTTATTTAATAAGATAACCGTTAGATACCAGAACAGAGAGTCAAATATGACAGCAAGGATTTTGATCGTTGAAGATGAGTTAGCCATCAGGGAAATGTTGACTTTTGTGTTAGAACAGCACGGCTTTACCACCATTTCTGCCGGTGATTTTGACTCTGCTATTGCAGCGCTTAAAGAGCCGTATCCTGACTTAGTATTATTAGACTGGATGTTCCCTGGTGGGAGTGGCATTCAATTTGCTAGAGTTGTTAAACAAGACGAGTTTACCCGTCAAATACCAATTATTATGCTAACGGCTCGTGGTGAAGAAGAAGATAAGGTGAAAGGACTCGAAGTCGGTGCCGATGACTACATGACTAAACCATTTTCACCAAAAGAGTTAATTGCAAGAATTAAAGCAGTACTACGTCGTACAGCTCCTACACGTTTAGAAGAAACAATTGATGTGCAAGGATTACAATTAGATCCAATAAGCCACAGAGTTTCTGTTGGTGAAGCTGTTTTGGATATGGGACCCACAGAGTTCCGTTTACTGCATTTCTTTATGACTCATCCTGAGCGTGTTTATAGCCGCGAACAGTTACTCGACAATGTTTGGGGAACAAATGTGTACGTTGAAGATAGAACCGTTGATGTCCATATTCGAAGATTAAGAAAGGCAGTAGAATCCTCTGGGCACGATAGGTTGATCCAAACCGTACGCGGTGCTGGTTACCGATTTTCAGCTCGAACGTAATAATGATAATCAGCTGGGTTAATCTAATAAGTTCGGCTGATTTATACGATAACAAATTAAAAAATAATGTTTTTAATATTAGGGTTGTCGCTATAAAATAGCGGCATATTCAATGCTTCATTGGTTATCGAAAGCAACTTCAGGAAATTTTATGTATGAGTCTTATTCAGGCTATCGTCTAGCCACTCGTATCATTGTCTTCTTTTTAGTTTTTTTGCTTATCGGAATCATCTTCAAACAAATTTCGCTTTCATTATTATTAGGAAGTCTTCTGCTTTTAATGTGGAATTATCGTCAGCTTACCCGCTTAAATTATTGGTTATGGCTTGATAAACGATTAACGCCTCCACAGGGAAATGGAAGTTGGGAAGGCATTTTTAATGGTATTTATAGACTGCAAGGCAAAAATAGGCGTCGAGTTGGACAATTGGCTTCGCTTTTGGCTCGCTTTAGACAAGGTGCAGAAGCATTGCCTGATGCTGCCATTGTTTTGGACTCACAACACAACATCCAATGGTGCAATAAATTAGCACAGTTGAATCTAGGTTTGGTTTGGCCTCAAGATAATGGCCAGAGAATTGATAATTTAATCAGGCATCCTGACTTTTCAACTTACCTCAAAAAATCAGACTTTCAAGATCCGTTAGAGCTTATTTCTCCTGTATCGGAGCAGCGTTTACTTGAAATTCGACTCATGGCTTATGGTAATCGTCAGCTACTTTTAGTCGCAAGAGATATTACTCGCATTCGGCTTTTAGAGGGAATGAGAAGAGAGTTTGTGGCTAATGTGTCTCATGAGCTGAAAACACCGCTTACTGTGCTACAAGGTTATCTTGAAATGATGCAAGAGACCATTCCTGAAAATGATATGAACCAACAAGCTTTGAAGTTAATGAATCAACAATCAAAGCGGATGAAGTCTATGGTTGAACAATTGCTTGCGTTATCAAGAATTGAGGATGCCGCAGATGTTGATCTTCAGAATACTGTTGATATGTCTCACATGATGAGCATGCTTGAAGAAGAGGCTAATGCACTTGCTCAAGGGCAGTATCAATTCGAATTTAGCTGCGAAGCCGGTATTAACCCACATGGTAATGAAACCCAGTTATTTAGCGCTTGTATTAATTTAGTTTCAAATGCAATTCGATATTCTGATCCTGATAGTAAAATTCAGGTTCGTTGGGCTTTGGTCTCTTCAGGTGCAGAGTTTAGTGTTACAGATAATGGTCTTGGAATAGCGACACAGCACATTGTTCGATTAACAGAAAGGTTTTATCGAGTGGATGATGCTCGATCACGTAAAACAGGCGGCAGTGGCTTAGGGTTAGCTATTGTGAAACATGCGTTGAGCCATCACCATAGTGAACTATCTATTACAAGTGAAGTCGGGAAGGGCAGTCGCTTTAGCTTTATTATTCCAATGCATTTGATCGAGTTGCCAGCTTCTCAACATAAAGTGTAATACAAGCATTATACCAATTACAGTAATTAACTTCCCACTCAGCAAGAGCTAAAGGATTCCAGTACAAGGCGCAAGTTTGAAGTACGGGATAATTCAAAAACTTGTAACGTAGTAATGGAATCCTTTAGCCTCGCCCTTCGGGAGCTTGTATGTGTCCAAATTACTACGCAAAACTGTCTCAACATAGCAATGTAATAACGACAGTTTTGTATGTCGGTAATAACTATGTCTTCATCAATTTCACTTGTACTTTGAACACATACATAGCTCTGAGCTGGGAATTTAATTACTGTAATTGGTATTACTATCGTTTAAATGTGAATATTCCGTAGTGATATCTTCATAAAAGTGTCTTGTATGTAACTTAAGTGTCATTTATAAGTAATATAATTGTCATTATTTCAATTGATACTGAAGCTGTTTTCAAACAAAGTTTGCCTATAAAAAACTGGAGCATAAAATGAAACTCTCAAGGCTTGTTGGCGCAATGACATTGACAGCCGCTGGACTATTTTCTGTCGCCTCTTCGGCAGCAATCGATCCAACGCTACCGACTTATGAAAAAACAAGTGGTGTATCAGGTAACTTATCTTCTGTAGGTTCAGATACATTAGCAAATATGATGACGCTTTGGGCTGAAGAGTTTCAACAACTTTATCCAAATGTAAATATCCAAATTCAAGCGGCAGGTTCATCAACTGCTCCGCCAGCATTGACGGAAGGCACATCTCAGTTTGGCCCTATGAGTCGACGCATGAAGCCAAACGAAGTTGAAGCTTTTGAAAAGCATTATGGTTACCAGCCTGTTGCTGTTCGTGTCGCGATTGATGCACTGGCCGTATTCGTTCATAAAGATAACCCAGTCAAAGGGATGAGTATTGAACAAATCGATGGCATTTTTTCATCAACACATAAATGTGGTGGCAATGACGTTCAGCGTTGGAGTGATGTTGGGTTAACAGGTAACTGGGCTGCGAAAGACGTGCAATTGTACGGACGTAACTCTGTTTCTGGCACTTATGGTTACTTTAAAAAGAAAGCTCTATGTAAAGGTGACTTTAAAGCAAATGTTAACGAACAACCGGGCTCAGCATCTGTTGTTCAATCAGTCTCTCAATCGTTAAATGCGGTTGGCTATTCAGGTATTGGCTATAAAACTGCTGGTGTAAAAGCTGTCGCTTTATCTAAAAAAGGTAAGCGTTATGTGGAAGCTACAGCAGAAAACGCAGCAAATGGTACATATCCGCTATCTCGTTATTTGTATGTTTATGTAAATAAACACCCGAATAAAGCGCTGGATCCTATGCAAAGAGAATTCCTACGTTATATTTTATCAAAGCAAGGACAGCATATTGTTGAGAAAGATGGTTATGTTGGTCTACCAAAGAAAGTCGTCATGAAAGATCTTAAAAAACTGGGTATAGAGTTATAAGTACCTGTCGATAAGTTCTTTGATAATTATTGTGTTCAGGTATAGTGCTATACAAGACGCAATGTAGGACGCATAGCCGTAGCTATGTAACCGAAGTTGCAACACCGTAGAGTGCTGAAACTGGGCACTAGAAAATCTTAAGAAACTTATGGTCAGATACTTAATCACTTCGTTAACAACTTTTCCTAAGGAAAGTTGCGGAAGAAATATACCGATGAGTTCTTATCACTCCAGCGCAGGCTGGAAACGAAGTAACGACAGTTTTGTATGTAGGTAGTCTAGTGCCTTTGATTTTTTCTATAAAAGTCACTTGATACCAGCCTTCGCTGGCATGATAAAGATTGGTGCTTTCTATATTGCTAGATCTCTAAGGCCTCAATTGAGGTCTTTTTTGTTTGCCCAGCGAAGCTGGCAAACCCGACAGGCAGAAAGAAGCCTGTATCACCCAGACTGAGGGGAAGATAATCCGAATGGCAAGGGCGTTGTTGGCTAACGGCAAGGTCTGAAGGAAGCCATAGGAAGTTAGAGGTACACAGCGAAAGCGAACCTGATTCGGCATAATAGAGAGGTAAGCGTGCGAAATAGCGCAACGCCATATACTCAGTCAGCTCTATCATCCTAAATAAATCGGTTGGGAGCGTTCATATACGCAGAAAAAATTACTGATAGCAAGACATGAATAGCAGCAAGTAGTGGTTACCGACATACAAAACTGTCGTTACTTCGTTTCTACTTGCAAAATTTATAACGCAGCTAGCGGTGATTTTGGCAAGTATATGAATGTTCAGCACTCACCTGATGGGTGGAGTAGGGTTGTTTATTTTTGTATTTAACTTCAATAGATTAAAGCTAAATTGTGCGTTCAACCGATTTATTTAGGATCATGTGCTTGAGGGTGGGATTTCTAACAGGGAGCGAGTGCAGTAACTGGGGAAGCCTGACACCTTATCTGGGATAGTCCAGAAGCTTTTATACAAGAGGAAACTCAAGGTAGAAGTTGGTGCGAGGTGGCCGATGAGCCCGTAGTAGTGAGTAAAATCCAGCCGATGAAAGCCAGTAATAGTGTGGAGGGCAAAACTGGATTGACCAATGACGTAGTTTATTGGCGACATCAACAGCTAAAAGCCAAAAGCCTTGATGTTGGCGAAGGGGTGAAGCTTAATTTAAGTTTGTGATGGACAGGATTTTTTTTCACAGATACAGAAAATCACAAAAAGATGAGTGAGGCATTTCCGACTGGAGGCATTAGGAATAATGACTCTGGAGACCGAAGCCGTATACGGGAGTAATTATGTCACAGTCGCAAAGGTGCAGATAATGCACTGAAGCAAGCGACAAAGCTACTCGAAAAAGACTTAAAGCTGACAGTAAATCGAAGTAAAACTCACATAACTCATAGTGATGATGGGGTAAAGTTTCTCGGAGTAGAGATTGGCAGTA
The DNA here is from genome assembly GCF_004358345.1 of Parashewanella spongiae. Taxonomy (NCBI): domain Bacteria; kingdom Pseudomonadati; phylum Pseudomonadota; class Gammaproteobacteria; order Alteromonadales; family Shewanellaceae; genus Parashewanella; species Parashewanella spongiae. The sequence continues at coordinate 1,357,574 of NZ_CP037952.1, forward strand.
ACTATACGACAATCCAAACCAAGAAACTGAAAAGCTTCAAAGTGCAGCTTAAAGCGCTCACCAAACGCAACGGTGGTAAGCCATTACAACGGGTGATAAAAGAGTTAAACCCGAAACTAAGAGGTTTTAGCCAATATTTTCGAATAGCGAATGCGAGCAACGAGTTCAAGAAGCTAGCCGCATGGTTAAGGCGACGACTGAGAAGCATACAATTAAGACTGTGGAAAAACCAGGTAGGCTACACCGCAGACTTAAGCAACTTGGTTATAAGCCACCATTTAAGTTCATTCAAATGATGAAGTGGAAGAACGCAAGTAGTCCACTCTCTCATTATGCAATGCCGAATAAATGGTTTGCAGAGATGGGGCTATACAATCTTGAAGAAGTACGAACGGGCTATGTGCTCAGTACAAAGTAATTGAATAAAATTAAGCAGGAGCCGTATACGAGACCCGTACGTACGGTTCTGTGAGAGGGATGGGGCACTAACGCCTCACCCTACTCGATGTGCCCATTCCCTCATCATATTTTAAAATATATTTATAGTTCACGATCTGTGCCTGAATAAGTGTTGATGTTCAGGTTTTACATAATAAGGGAGAAGTCTTTCTCGTATGGAAGGCAATATTGAGGTGACTCCAAATTTTGAACGTCCATGAAAAACAGAATGTATTATAGGTTTTAAAAATGGTGATTGAGGTTTTTCTGTAGAAGCCGTTTGGATTTGTGGAAGGTGCACTGGACTTGTTTTTAGTGACGATATCGTTGAGTTTGAACTTAGTGAAGAAGTACTAAGACTGTCACATTCACGACGTTTCATCTTATATCGAAATTGAGCTAAATAGCTGTCCAAGTCATCAATGCATGGAGAGTGCTCTTGAGAGTGCTTTTTATGGGGTGTTGTCTCCACTCTGGTACTTTTATTCTCCACAGGGTTTGATGGCCTTGGTGGATTCGCATTTAACTTTTTGGTATTTATCTGTGGTAACTTGCTCCTTGAGTTGCAAAATTGACTAAAAGGCTTATTAATAGAATCTTGCTTGAGCCCGAAGCGATGTTTGGCCAATTTTGTAGAAGCAGCTTTCATAAAATGGAAGGAATGTGGATGTTTGAAGGCACGTTTTGTTTCGGATAAGTAGTGAGACGTAGTATTGTGGTGATTTAATAAATATGGCGTCATACAGTTATCCAAAATATGAATTAAAGAGGTTGTTTTTATACAATTTAATTCTACTGTGGTTCTGTCGCAAATTTGTTTGTGAATCAGTCAATGTTGGTTAAGGAAGCTATGCACATTCCTTTTGAAATTTAAGAATAGAATGTTCTGCTAGAGGCCTCTAATACCAATTACAGTGGCTATGTTGGTATCAACTGTTGTTGAGTTTTAAAGAAACTGTTTTCGTTACAGTTTTCTTTTTTCTCCATAAATCGGAACCAGCCAAGATAATGAGTCAGATATTTGGTCGCTACTCCATGAAACTTAGATAACCATAGCTTTAGCTGATTATGATAAGCATTAACATGTTGGATATGAAAGACGTTCTCTAAAACCCTTATTCCTGCTGAGATATTTAGCCTTTTATGTATTAAGTCATTATTTTTGCTAAATGCGATGTAAGCCTTGAACCCATCGGTACACAGCACGCTGTCCTTTTGTACTTTAGACTCAAGTTCTCTTGTTAGAGCATCACTGGTTACATGTTCAAAGGTATTGTCATAAGGGATGTCGCAGTTCAAATAATACCAATTTAAATTTCAACGCTTAATTTGTCATACCTGCGAACGCAGGTATCCAGCGACTTGTGCCCAAATTAACCAAAGACTCTGGACTCCTGCGTTCGCAGGAGTGACGATAAAATTGGTATACATTCTTCCGCCACGTCCCTAAGTATGATGAGCTCTATCTTTAACGGTAACGATTTTTACCCAGTCATCATTTGACCGCCCTGGCTTTTTTGCCTTCATTCCACGTTTTCTTGGTTTACGATTTAGTGTTCGACTTCCTTTTTCTGAATAAGGATGAAAGGTTTCATCTGCTTCAATAATTCCTTCCAAAACAGATGGCTGCATGGTAGTTGGGATTTCTAAGAATCGATGACGCCAGTTAAAAGAAGTTTTCAAATCTAGGTCACAGTGTTTAGCCGCCTCTCTTAAGCTCATACTCTGACTCATGCAGTAAAAGTAATCCAACCAACGCTCTATATGGTGCAATCTCGCAAGAGGAGTTCCTGTAGTCGCCACGAACGTTTTAAGGCAATTTTTACAGCGATACCTTTGGTGTCCATCGGTTTTTCCGTGTCGATTGATTAGGTTGCTGTGACAATGAGGGCATTCAGGATGCTTTATCAGACGTGATTCAAGCTGTTGGGATACTGGATCTAAAGTGGTTTTTTCGTTGAGTGCTGAAGCCAGTTCCAATCGTTGTTTATCGTTCAATCCTTGTAGACTTTTTATCAGCTTACGAAATTGGGCTATGTTCATCCTAAAAACATCAGTTGAACGCTGAGTATACGAGTAACTGTTTGAGCAATACGATGATTTTATTATCATGTTTTTCACCCAATGAGTGAAAAGCTCTACGCTCACAAGCTTGCTAAAATGACTGCTATCTGCGTTGTAACTTTTGCAAGTAGAATAACTACTTGCTGCAAGCTACGCCTTACTATCAGCCATTTTTCTATGCTTGAGAACGCAGTCAACTGATGTTTCTAGGATCATAACTCAAGTTTCGGAGTTCATTTTTAGCTAAAATCATGGGTACTTTCCAGTAGAAATAGCCTCTTGGCGTAATGTAAAAGTATCCATTTGCATGACTTGATTAAAAAACGAGGTCACTTCTTAGTTGATTTTATTCAGTATGATTTCGCTTTCTGTTGTTGATAACGAAGAAATACTAGAAACTGCATCGCTGATCAAAGCCTTAAATAAGCCCCATAATTTACAAGCAAAATCTAAATTTTGTAGACTGTCGCAAAGTAGGTTCCTTGAGTCACAGACTTTGCTGTTTTCATTATTTTGCTTCGCATGCAGAAGCAAGCAAAACCTCAACCCTGTTAGATGAATTGAAGCAATATAAGCACTGTAATGACGACTTTGCTCACTCAAAAAGCCAAGATGTTGTTTGGCTTCCTTGAAGTACACTTCAATTCCCCAACGTAAAGCGTAAATCTCAAGAATTTTTTCATCGCTTAGCGAAGCGTCCGTACTTAAAAATAATGCCCAATCGTGTTTACCTGCTTTTTTCTTATCAGGATTAACACCTCGACAAAAGACGAGTTTAACCTTAATCCAATTCGGCTCAAGCTTTGCCGTTTCTGCTAGATTCAACTCAACGACAATGGACTTTGTTTGATAAGGCAACCCTGCTAGTTTTTGCCATCGGCCTTTTACTTGAGTTTTGAATAGTTCGGCGGCACTGCACTCTGATTTATCCGCTAAGCGGTACTTCATTTTGTTTTTTTCATTCGGAGAATAGCCGTCAAATCATGCTCAAGCGTCATGCTGATAATAGGCTTGGTGGCAAACCAAGAGTCTGCAAGAAAATAATCAGCTTCAATACCTACTCCCAGCGCACGTTTAACCATACCTGCAACCATAGCAGGCTTAGTTTTAGCCACAGATTGCTTGTAACGTTTAGCGACTATTGAGCGCTCATCTTTAAATTTACGGGTTAGAGGTTGTGCTTTGGTTTGACTGATGAAGAGTTCATTATCCAGTGGGACAAATTGACTATCAGAAGCGTAGCCAAAACTCAGTACTTGCTGTCCCATAACACAACGCCCTGTCAAATGGTCGAAGTGACTGGATACGCCGGGCATTTTCTTACCACGACGTTGCTTTACTGAATCATCGACAACAAAAGCTCTGACTTTACTCTTGCCTTCCTGTTTTATGAGTTTTTTAGCGGTGTAAAGTTGCAGTTTTCTCCAATTCAAGTCTTCTCGGTTGAGTAAATCATAAAGCACATCTTTCTTAGCAGAAGAAAAGCTGAGTAGTGACTCTTTAGCAAACATAGATATGGTATCAACCTTCAACCAAACCCAAAGCATTAGTAAGTAAACGACTTCGGTTGCTTCAATACCCGAACGTTTACTGAAGCCACAAGATGTCAACATTGAAACAAAACCAAGCTGTTTCCATGATGTGCTGAACGAATTATCAATTTGAATGCCTGAACGCTGTAAAAAATTGGAAGTAAGTGATGGTAGAGAAAGTGATTTCATGTCAATATTTGTCTGAGAGTTGGTGTGTTTTAGTTTTTGTCTAAGCAACAAGATTACAACACATTAACTCTCATCTTTTCTTTATATATCAGTAAAATACGCTCACTTTATTATTGAATTTGAACACCGAAACTTGAGTTCATAACTAAATTCCAAACGCTACAATTTAAAATCAGTATACGCCTACCAACAGTTTATGAAAACATAGCCATTACAGTAATTAAGTGCTCAACTCAGAGCCATGTATGTGCTCAAAGTGCAATCGAAATTGATGAAGGCATAGTTATTCTACGTCAAGACAATTTTGAGAAGTATTCTTTATAAACCAAAGTGAGCACATACAAGCTCCCGAAGGACAAGGCTAAAGGGTTTCATTACTGTGTTACAAGCACTTGAATTATCCCGATAGTACTTCGAGCTTGTGCCTTGCACTGAAATCCTTTAGCTCTTGCTGAGTGAGAGATTAATTACTGTAATTGGTATAATGCAATAGTCAAAAAAAAGCGACCAATTTAAGGTCGCTGGATTCCTAAAAGGAATTGATGATAAATATTATCAATAAAGGGAGAATGATGATGAACAATCAAAGTTTAAGTAACCTGTTCATATAGTCAGACAGCCTCTTTTAAAATTAGTTCAAAATATTTTTCAATAATTTGAAAAATATTTTGAAGGGTTAAACGTAACCTTTATTGATTTCAGTTTGTAGATTTGACCAACTGATTACACCTATAATATTTGTATGGTTGTTTTGATAGATAGCCACTTCTCCTGCGCGTTTTGGAGATAGAAGTTTGTAGGCGTCATCAATACTGGCAGTGTCTGGTAATAATGGCACAGGTTGAGCTGAAAGCGCTGAATCTTCCCCATCTACCTGCACTTCGAGTTGAAGCATATGTATTTGCTCATCAGGTTTTCTGATCAATACAGGTCTTCCATCCGCGCGTTTTAATACTTCTAACAACAATTCTGAATTTTGATTCATCACAATAAATTGAGTATTCATCATTGAGCGTACGCCTCTTTTTTGTAGGCCTAAATTTAAAGGTGGAACTTTATAGCCGAGTCCCATAATTTCAAGTTGTTTGAAAAATATCGAGCGACAATTAAACACCTGATATGCGATTAAAAATGCAGGAACTGTGACAAACATAGCGGGTAAAATAATACTGGTGTCATTCGTTAACTCAAGTAATGCGACTAAAGCGGCTAGTGGTGCACTCAGGCAAACTCCCATCATGGCTGTCATGCCAATAACAGCATATAAGCCAATATAAGGTGCGCTTTCAGGAAATATTAGGACACTGAGTAATGCTATGATAGCCCCCAGTAATGCGCCTATCCCGTACAATGAACCAATTATTCCCCCCGGAACGCCAAGCCCTATAGCACAAGAGGTGGCGATAGTTTTTGCGAACAACAGGGCAATGAGCAGCCCTAAACCAGAATGCTCACTGATGGCAGCATTTATGGCTAGTTCGCCATTACCAAGGGCTTGAGGAAGGAAAAAACCTATTGTTGTGGTAATTAATCCAGCAAGTAATAATTTATTGAGTAAAGGCCAAGGTTTACTTTTTTCAGTAACGATTAGCAGTGAAAAGTTAAAAAATGCTGAGCAACAACCTAGTGCTAATCCGCCAATCAGTAATATTGGATAGTGATCAAGCGGGATGTGGATAACATTGATGATTTCGAACTCATGTACATTTCCGAAGGCGAGTCGGCTACTGAGCGCCCCACACACTGCGGCCAGTAATATCGGAAAGAAATAATGTATTCGGTATTCTCGAACGATGACTTCAAAGACAAATATTACGGCCGCGAGAGGAGCATTAAACGTTGCTGCGATACCAGCAGCAACGCCGCTGGCACACATGATTCGAATACAGTTATCAGGCAGTTTAAACTTCTCAGCAATGACACTTGCGGTTACAGCTCCAAGGTGAATTGCGGGCCCTTCTCGACCGACTGAAAAATTGCAAGCTAACGCGACTAAAGCTTGAAAAAATTGCCCTGGCGCCGATTGCAGAGGGATTTTTCCATAATGAAGTTTGTAGCGATGCATCACATAGGCAATCCCCATTCTTTGGTATCGCTTGGAGGTTATTTTAGCTATTCCCCAGATAACTAAAGCGCCCAACAAGGGAAGATAGATACGATAATCAGTATAATCTGGACTAAAGCTCATCTGTTTAAGCTCAGTATAATCGTAAGAAGCATTCAAAATGAGTCGGAACATTATAATTACAGCAGAAGCTGCAATCGCAAAAGCTAATGCAAGCAAGCACAGCTGTATACTTGTCTTACCTTCCGATAAGTGATCCTTTAAACCATTTCTTAAATAGTTGTTAATGGCTAAGAAACTGCGAGTATTTGCGACTTTTTTTATAGTAGAATGCACTAAGTTGGCCTGAGTTAATCTAGGATTAAGAATGGTTTTTAGCTAAAAGGTAATAATTAATGCCAAATTATGAGCGCTGGCGCAATCGCCTGCAAGTGATTGAACATAAATATCTTCCATTAAATCGATATTTATTTTTGATCGTTGTTCTGGCTTTCTGTCTAGGAGTCGTAAGTTATTACTATTCTCAAGACTTCCTATCCGAAAAATCACATGAAGCCCATGAAATAGCAAAGCTTAAGAAAAGCTTGAATCATCAAGCGCAAGAATTAGCCACGAGAAACCTTGAAATAAGCATCGAAAAAGAAGCTAATGCGAATATGGAAGTGATGTTTCTTGAGCAAGAACATAAGATAAAAAAACTTGCGCGTGAGTTATCTTTTTATCGCAGTATTATGACACCAGAAAAAACGGCTGAAGGGATCAGTGTTTATGATTTAAAACTTGAGCCATCAATTATTCAAGATAAAAAAGATCTCACTTTAGTATTGATCCAGCAATCAAAGCGGCAACGCTCAGTTAAGGGACATGTTCAACTCACATTGATTGGTGTGAAAGACGGTAAAGAAGTTCGGCAATCTCTTAATGAGCTCTCTCAATCAAAATTTAAATTTAACTTTAGGTTTTTTCAGGAGCTGAATGCGAGGTTATCTCTCCCTAGTGAAGTAGATTGGAAAAAAGTGTTAGTAAAAGTAATTGTGCCAGCAAGTCGTTGGAGCAAAGCTCAGCAAACTGAAAGAGGATTTGAAATGACAGAGCTTGAGGCGAACAAAGCTTCGTTGATACAAGACGCCGTTGATGATTTAATGCAGCAAAAAGCACTTAAAGATGAAACAAAAGTAGAAGCTGGAACTGAAACTCAGTGAATACTTGAACAAACAACTAAGGTATTAGATAATTCCTCACAATAGAGAAATTAAGAGGTTTTGATGTCGGAACAAACTGAAACTGCGGTAGTAGAAGTAGAACAATTTGGAAATGATCAAGAAAATGCAGTTGAAGAACAAACAGATGCAGCATTGCCAATCCAGTTCTCCGACGAAGCAGCGAGCAAAGTAAAAACCTTACTTGAGGAAGAAGAAAATCCAGAGTTAAAGCTTCGAGTTTATGTAACTGGTGGTGGATGTTCTGGTTTCCAGTATGGTTTCACATTCGATGAAAAAGTAAACGAAGGCGACTTTACGATTGAGAAACAAGGCGTATTATTGGTTGTCGATCCAATGAGCTTGCAATATTTAGTCGGTGGTGTCGTTGATTATACTTCTGGGCTTGAAGGCTCTCGGTTTTTTGTGAAAAACCCTAATGCCACGACGACTTGTGGTTGTGGAGCGAGCTTCTCAGTTTAGTAGTTTGCTGAAATAGCAACTGATTTAGCCGGATTTATCCGGCTTTTTAGTACCTGAAAATGGGTATAAAACTGAAATGTACGGAATCTGATTTTATGGATCGAAAAAGCTTGCGACAATCGATAAGAAAGCAGAGAAACGCGCTTACAAGGCAGCAGCAAGAGAGCTTTTCTTTCCAAGGTGCGTCGAGAATACTTGATTGCCTTAAAAACAAACAAGTGAAGACAGTTGCTTTATATTTATCGAACGATGGTGAGCTTGATACCACTCCGCTCATAGAGAAATTGTGGGAAAAATCTATTCGAGTTTGTTTACCTGTTTTGCACCCATTTAATAAAGGCCAGCTATTGTTCCTGCATTATGATGGGAAAAGTAAAATGCGATACAACAAATATGGTATTGCTGAACCTTGTCTTGATATTCGTAATGTTATTCCGGTGACAGAGTTAGATGTGATAATTACACCTTTGGTGGCTTTTGATTGTCATGGTAATCGAATGGGTATGGGAGGTGGGTATTATGATCGCACTCTCGCAAATGTTGACTTAGTAACAACAAAGGTAATTGGTTTTGCCCATGACTGTCAGCAGATATCAAAGGTACCAATAGAATCTTGGGATGTTCCACTTTCAACTATCGTTACACCGAGTACTTTACATCAGTTCGATTAAAAAAACTCACCAATCGCCGAGACGAAAGGTGAGTTTGCGATACTTGTTTTAACCAATTTCAATAAGGGTTAAGGGTTACCTTGCCCTGAAAGCATAAGTAAATTGTAACTGATTGGAGTTGTTATTTCGCTATCATCTTGATGACGTAATTTGATAGTGTGGCTGATACCGTCACCCGGTGTTATCACACCATTTTGTAAAAACAACCTAAAGTAAGGTTCGTCATTTTCAGTCATACCGTTGTGTTGCAATACTACAACGTCATCAGGTAAGTCTTTTAATACAATGATCAAGTGAGTATCAATCATCGAGTCACTAGTGTTGTGAATGATGTGAGTATCTTGCTGCTCCGTATCATTGACTATTGATTGCTTACTGAGTGATACAGTAAGTCTATCAGTGACGTCCAATGGTGGATCAATGCCCAAGTCTCTTCGAGATAATAAATCGTTATTATCTTGTGGAAGCCCACTGGCGACTCGACCATCAACTGCGCCTAATGTTTCCAAATCAGGACGGTGCAAAGAGTAAGTTAAATCTCTTTCGTTAAGCTGAAAAGTATCGGTGGTTGAGTCAGGATCAAAAGTCACAAACGCTGGATCAAATAAGCCATCGTTAATGAATGCGGTTAAGTCATTAATTTCATCTTCAGAAAGCCCTAATCCAGGCTCAGAGCCTTCCCCTCTTGGATGAGTAAAGCGTGTCGATAATGTAGAAGCATTACCAGCAATACTATCCTGAGGTACACCATTATTGAAATATTCAACGACATCTTTTACCGATGTAAACTCTCCGTTATGGAAGAAAGCACCTGAATCTCGAATTTGGCGTAGCGTAACCGTCCTAAACTCAAAAGCATCTTCATCTCTTAGAGTAATTTCTTTACGGCCATCATCACGAAACTCTGGGTCATTACGAACATGTCGATTTAATGCTTGTAGAGGGTGATCACTTAGCCCTAAGTTAATAAAGTTTTCTTCAATAAATTGGCCTGTGCCTACTACATCAGGATCATTATGTTGCTTGTTTAGCATTGGTCCGCTGTGGCAACTAAAACAACCTGCACCACCATTGCCATCAGCTGGATCAGTGAAGAATAGTTTGGCTCCACGTAATTGAGAGTCTGTTAAAGCATTGTTGTCTCCAGCGAGAAATTTATCCCACGGGCTGTTACGAGTGACAACGGTTCTCATGAACGTCGCAGTAGCTCGAAGTATGGTTTTATCATTGATGAGTAAGTTCAGATCATCTTCTTGTTCAGCTCTAGCGGCTTCCTCAGGAAATGCATCAGTGAATAGCTTTTTGTAAACAGGAATCCTTTGCAACTCGGCGGATTGTGCTTCTAGCATTCGGTGAGCATCTAGCAGTAATAAAGCTATGTTTTCTTGAGCAGGGTGGTTAAATGGATTTAACCCTCTGACTGAATTATGATCTTCACCAGCAAAACCACCGAGTAATAGGCGATTATTAAATGCCGCACCCACTACACTTGGCGCATTGCGAGAAACACTGTCAAGTGCATCAAATCGTCCAGATTGTAAAAGCTCACCTGGGTTTGGATCCTTAATTGCAATAGATGGAATTCCAATATCATCCTCATAAACATCTGTGAGAGTTGGCAAATGATCGACCATTAGATCGCCAACAAAGAGCGGCTCTTGGCGTAATCTTGGTAAAATATCCAGTTGCGGCCTTCTTCTTGGAATGAAGTTACCTTCAGCATCGGTATACCCTCGACCTTCACCGCCGACATTGAAATTAAATTGCATACCCGCTTTAGAGCCTGCTTCACCAAAGTGACAGCTGCCACATGAACCCGTTCCCGCAGCTTCAATAACGCCGCCTTTAGCCGCGTCAAGACGTACCGTTCTGACTGGATCATGAAACAACTGCTTACCTAAGTAGCGTTTAGCTTCTGTTGTTTCAAAAGTGGGATCTGGTGTGCCGTCATCAAGAAGAGGTTGTGGCAAGTCAGCGTTTGTTTCTGGAACTTTAAGGTTATCTAACCCTCCCACCTGCTCACTGATCAAGTTTCGAACAACGACAGCTTGAGGTTCCACGACTGGTGTAATGACCTCTGTTTTTTTGTCATTTCCACCACAACTAATTAATGGAAGCGATATTAAAATAGAAATCGCGATACGTGCTTTGGATAACATCCTTGTAACTCCTTTAATACAATATGCAACCATATGATTGTAGGTCATAAAAAATACTATCTACAACAAATCAGTAGAGGCTAGCTTGATTCTCCTTGTTTTAGAGGGAAATAAGATTTATTTGGCTAAATCTGGGTTTTCAACATTTTCATAGTATTATGGTGTTAGGCGTGATTATTAGAAGGCATATAAGTCTCTAGTTGACAGCATTGATTATCGCAAAGGCATAATCAAATAAGGAATCGTTCATGCAATTTGATAACACCTATATTAATCTTGGCGAATCTTTTTTTGAAAGAGCTGAGCCAGTTACTGTGGTTGAACCGAGTTTATTTTTATGGAATGAACTTCTAGCACAACAATTAAATGTTATTGATTCAATACAAGGTAATGCAGAAGAGCTAGCGGTTTTTTTATCCGGTAATCAAATTTTTTCTGGCTCTATACCTATAGCGTTAGCTTATGCAGGGCATCAGTTTGGACATTATAACCCTCAACTTGGCGATGGAAGAGCGCATTTATTGGGAGAGCTGATAGATGTTGATGGACAACGGTGGGATCTACAACTTAAAGGTTCAGGAGTAACTCGTTTTTCCAGAGGTGGTGATGGTCGTTGCGCTATCGGCCCAGCTATTCGTGAGTTTATCATGAGCGAAGCGATGCATGCTTTAGGTGTTCCAACAAGTCGCTGCTTGGCCGTTACTACTACTGGTGAATATGTTTATCGTGAAGAAGCGCATTTAGGCGCTGTGGTAAGCCGTGTAGCATCGAGTCACATTCGAGTTGGGAGCTTTCAATATTTTGCGGCGACTGGCGATATTATTTCACTTAAAAAACTGGCCGATTACACGATAAATCGACATTACCCGAGTATTTTTAGTTCTGACGGCAACCCTTATGTAATGCTACTTGATAAAGTAATCGAAAATCAGATAAGGCTAATTGTACAGTGGATGCGTGTCGGGTTTATTCATGGTGTAATGAATACGGATAATACGGCAGTTTCGGGTGAAACAATAGATTTCGGTCCTTGTGCCATGATGGGGGATTATGATCCTAAAGCGGTATTTAGCTCAATCGATAGACAAGGTCGTTATGCCTTTGGCAATCAACCGCATATCGCACAATGGAATATGGCAAGGTTAGCCGAAAGTTTATTGCAACTTGGTGAGAATGATACGTCAAATAAAGATTGCGATTCTGATATGTTGTCTTCTATGCAATCGTTAATAAATGGTTTCTCTAAACGATTTAAACAAGAATACGTGGAAATGATGTCTGGAAAAGTGGGATTGATTGAACCGCGACTTAAAAATGAAGCTTTCATCGATTCATTTACTCAACAATTAAAAGAAAGACGGCTAGATTATACGGTTTGCTTTCATCTATTAACAAAATCAATTACCTGCAAAGAAGCTGAGCAACAAATGCTTGCAGACTTAGGTGAGCATTATTTTGAGTGGAAAAAAAGAGTGGTTTCACAGCGGTATACGGATGTTGAGATCCAAGCGTTTATGCGAGACTTTAATCCTGTTGTTATTCCAAGAAATCATCATGTAGAAAATGTAATTAAAGAGTGTGAAGCAAGTGGTGATCCCAAAGCAGCGATTCTGTTTTTAAATGCTTTGCGACACCCTTATCATGAAAGCGAGTTGACTCAGCCGTTTCAAACTCCAGCAGAAGATCATGATATGAATTACAAAACCTTCTGCGGGACTTGATGATGAATATGAATATGGAGCAATCAACTCTCTGAGCTTTTGTTAAATACGCGCGCTTTTATATTGATAGCTCCATTGAATATAGAAAGAGCGATGGCACAAGCTCTAAGTACTATAATCTTATCCATTTTGTTAGATTGATAGCACTTTTTTAAATATAAACTAGGTATAATACGGCCATTATTAATCCCTGAAAAAATGAGATTGAACATGACCCAAGATGAAATGAAAAAAGCCGCAGGCTGGGCTGCTTTAAAATATGTAGAAGCGGACACTATTGTTGGTGTTGGTACTGGCTCTACGGTAAACCACTTTATCGATGCACTAGCAACCATGAAAGCAGATATTGACGGTGCGGTCTCAAGCTCAGAGGCTTCAACCGAAAAGCTAAAGTCTTTGGGTATACCTGTTTATGACTTGAATTCAGTGGATAAGCTATCTGTTTATGTCGATGGTGCAGATGAAATTAATGCACAAATGTCGATGATTAAAGGTGGTGGTGCAGCTTTGACTCGTGAAAAAATAATCGCAGCAGTTGCGGATAAGTTTATTTGTATTGTCGATAATACTAAGCAAGTTGATATTCTCGGTGACTTTCCTTTGCCCGTCGAAGTAATCCCTATGGCTCGTTCATATGTCGCTCGCCAATTGGTTAAATTAGGTGGCGACCCAGTTTATCGTGAAGGCGTGATTACTGATAATGGCAATGTGATACTGGATGTCCATAATTTGAAAATTATGGACCCTAAAAAACTTGAACAACAAATCAATGCAATTGTTGGTGTAGTTACAAACGGTCTATTTGCAGAGCGTGGCGCAGATGTATTATTGGTCGGGACTCCAGACGGAGTGAAATAGACCCACCGTTTAAGTTCACTACCTCAAAGTTATACTAATTACAGTAAGTAAATGCTCAACTCAGAGCTATGTATTTGCTCAAATTGAAATCGAAATTGATGACGGCATAGTTGTTACCGACATACAAAGCTGTCGTTATTACACTGCTAAGTACCTGTCGATAAGTTCTTTGATAATTATTGTGTTCAGGTTTAGGGCTATACATGACGCAATGTAGGGCGCATAGCCGTAGCTATGTAACCGAAGTTGCAACACCGTAGAGTGCTGAAAATGGGCACTAGAAAATCTTAAGAAACTTATGGTCAGGTACTTACGTCAAGACAATTTTGAGAAGTATTCTTTATAAACCAAAGTGTGCACATACAAGCTCCCGAAGGGCAAAGCTAAAAGGTTCCATTACTGCGTTACAAGCACTTGAATTATTCCGACAAAAGCACGAAGTGAGTTGAACACCAGCTTTGTATGGCGACCATAGGGAATATAGTACTTCGAACATGCGTCTTGTACTGAAAACCTTTAGCTCTTGCTGAGTGAGAGATTAATTACTGTAATTGGTATTATCTTTTTTAGATAACTATGAGGTAGTGACGGAAATGTTTTACAACTCTGCTTAACACAAACAAATTATACTTATTCCAGTGTGCTATCTATTCACAATGAACAAAGCCTTGTATTTTATTTAGAGTTAAGGGAACGAGCGATTTAGAAAGTACCAATCTTTGTCATACTAGCGAGGGCTGGTATCCAGTGACTTTTATAGAAAAAAGCAAAGGCACTAGACTTCAGACTGCGCTGGAGTGACGAGAACTCATCGGTATACTTTCTTCCGCAATTTTCCTAAGTAGAAAAATTTCAGCGTAGTTAAATTGGGTTTATCAGTATATTTCTATTGTCTAATATATTTCTTAGTATAAGGCCAACGGAATGTTCGTTTTCACTTTGACGTAAATTATGGGCGATTAAAAATTCACTTTCTAGTTCATCGTCTAGTTTAAGGGCTTTGAAAGCATCCAAAGTGAATGTCTGTTGTTGTTCATCGATTAACTTCTTTACAATAGTTAGAGGGATGCTTTGTTGTAATTCTTGCTCTAAATAGGCAAATGCCGTTAAGGCGATAACTTGGCCAAACACACTGAAAAGGGCGAGTGTTTGGAGCTCATCAACATCAAGAGACAATTCGCCTTTCTCGTGCAGCAAGTTTATTGCTTCTTCTGCAATATCTTCAGTTAATTGCCAATAGCCTTTAACTAATCTCTGGTATGGTTGGGGTAATTCATCAAAATGTTCTTTTAAGTAAAACGTAAAGGTATAACGATAAATGTTCACTTGACCAAGTCGAATAAGTGCTTCCTTTAATGTTTTAGGCTTTTTGAGTGATGAACTGCCTGCGTTGGCAGAATTAGTGCGCCAAAGTAAATGTGCGGCAATGGCGGGATCACTCGCGATGATATCGATGACATTTTGAATATCACCATCAGCAATAATGGCTTTTTTTAAAGGGATAAACACCCCACGACGACCAATGACTTGTTCTTCGTTCGCGATGATATTTTTTACTTGAGTAAATACTGTTTGCTCAAGATCAGTCATGTTTGCTGATGCCTATGTTGTATGTTCGAATCATTATGAGAATTTACCCATATCTAGAGTGTTTGAGTCAAGTACTGATAACGACATATATTCAAATAACTTTAGTAAAGGTGCTCAAGATCGTCGTCAAATGTGATCAAAGTTGCTTTTCGACTCAAGCGGGACGAAAAAAGCCCAAATTCAGTGATAGATTCACTGAATTTGGGCTTAGGGATCTAGCTATTTAGAAAGTACCAATCTTTGTCATACCAGCGAAGCTGGTATCCAGTGACTTTTATAGAAAAAAGCAAAGGCACTAGGGGCTGTTTATCTTTCAGGATTAAATTTTGTGCTATTTGAGCGTTTATCTGTTCAAGGCGTAAGCCGTGAAGCTTAGTCATCTAAGTTAACGGGTTACAACACAGAATAGTGAACGCTCAAAAGCATCTAAGACAGCGTAAATTGGTCATTTCTACTGAGTTATCGCTTGCTTATTTGGAATACCAAGCCGCACAAGCTCTGTCTTGTATAAAGCGACCAATTTATCGCTGCAAAAATAATCACGAAAGATAAACAGCCCCTAGACTACCGACATACAAAACTGTCGTTATTACATTGCTACATTGCTACGTTGCACGTTCTTTAATTATCCTGACAAAAGCCCATGCGTTGAACGCCAGCTTTGTATGGCGGTCGTAGAGAATATAGTACTTCGAACATGCGCCTTGTACTGAAAGCCGTTATCTATTGCTGAGTGAGGGATTAATTACTGTAAGGGACGCTGCGGAAGAAAGTATACCGATGAATCCTCGTCACTCCAGCGCAGGCTGGAGTCTAGTGCCTTTAAGCTTTTCTATAAAAGTCACTGGATACCAGCCTTTGCAGGTATGACAAAAAAATTTAAAATATTGATTGGTACTTTCTAAATCGCTAGTTCCCTAATTGGTATTAATTTACTCAGAACTGGTAGCGTAAACTGAAACGCCACCTTCTTCCTTCACCAGGGTAATATCCACTACTAAAGCTGCTGTAATATCCTGCGCTCACGTATTCTTTATTTAATACATTGTCAGCCCGTAAACTGGCTTGCCAATCGTTAAAAGTATAATTAATGGCGAGGTTTGCTAAGGTGTAGCTTGATAGTTTTGGATCACTATTGCTGTTATCACCTTCAATAAATCGTGATCCAATGTAATTCGCTTCAGCATAGATTTGCCAATCTTTAGTTATATCTGCGCTTGCACTAATTTTAGCTGTATGTTCGGCAACCCATGATAGTGCTTTTCCTTTATTGCTTCCCTCGGTAAATTCAGCGTTAATATAATTATATTGAACACCAATGTTTAGAATACTGTTTGCTTGAATATTCCAGTCGAAGTTTGTTCCAATGCGACGGGAGGCGTCAGCATTGATGTTTGCACCTGAGAATGAGGTTGGTGTAGGAGGCGTAGCACTAGGGTCAAAAACAATTTCGTCTTCTAATTCTAAGTGATATAAACTGATTTTTAGGTTTTGTTTTTGAGTGTTATAGTCCCAACCAGCTTCATAAGAGCGACCTGTTTGTGGCTTTAAGCCGAACACATTGGGTGAGGTGAAAGCTTGCTCGTCAACTTTTGCAAATCGGAAGTTGTCTTCAGCGCGTAAGTAAAAACGTTGGTGAATACTTGGGCGATAATTTAAACCGAGCTCTAAAGCGTGAGCGCTTTCATCCAAATTAATTCCATTTGGATATTTTGTGGCATCAATCAGGTCGTCTTTAACTTTAGAATAACGCCCACCCACAACATAGTTGAGTTTATTGGATAGTGGAACGGAAGCTTGGGTGTAAAGACTCCCTAATTTTTGAGTGTTGCTGCGGCCAAATAAAAATTCAGATTCTCCACGACTAACGTCGGCCCCAATGATTAGATTTAACGATCCGCGGTTAGTTGAATAGTTCCCTATAAATTTAGGGCTGATATTTAATAATGAACGCTGGTTTTTGGTTGCTCCACCATAGCTTATGCCATTGATTTCTGAATTTGTGTAATCAATGTTAGCGTCGAATCGCCATGTTTTATTGATAGCTTTTCCGTAGCCACTTCGTGCCACTTTAGTGATGTCATGAAAATAATCTGTAGGCTTGCCATCAAAACTAAAAGTTACAAATTGGCGAGGGTTATCATTGAGTTGGTCGATATTCAATGCATTAGCTAACTCACGATTATTGTCGTAATAGCTGCTTTCAACAAAAAAGGTACTCTCATCAGATTGGTATTGTAATCGTCCAAGCAAAGACCCTGTTTCATTGGCATTATGATGGCGGTAATTATCGCTTTGTTGGTGATGTCCTGTTAGGTAGTAACTCCAATCATTATTGATTGCACTTGCAACATCAGCTCGACCTTCAATAGTGTCTAAGTTGCCAGCAGATAACGTTACAGAGCCTCCGGTATTTTCTGGTGAGCGGGTTACAATGTTGATTACACCTCCAACCGCTTGATCTCCATATAATACCCCAGCGCTTCCTGATAATATTTCAATGCGCTCTACTTGATTCAGTGGAATAGCACTAATGCTCGGTGCCGCAATGTCGATATTATTAAGGCGCCGCCCATCAACCAGTATCAAAGTATTGTTTGCAGCCTGTCCAGCACCAAATCCACGTAATGAAAATACTGCACCAGAGTTAAAATCTGAAACTTGAATGCCAGCTTCACCTCTTAGAATATCTACAATATTGGTTGCTCCGCTTAGAGAAATATCAGTATTGTTGATGATTTTTATATGGCTTGCCAACTCAAGAGGCTGGCTTGTTTTACGACCAATAACAGTGATGTGTTCTATATCTTTTTTAGCTTTTAATGTTGGTGTCGTAGCAACAGCGCCAAAGCTAGAAAAAGCTATAGCTGGTGCTATAGATAGCGCTAATAGTGTAATTGAAGTTCTCATTTTCATTGATTCCAAAAAGGGAAAATGAGGCAGTGTAGTCACGTTCTGCTCCACAGTATTAATAGTAAATGAACTATCATAGATACGAACAGCATCGCATTTCGAGATCTGCCCACCGAAATCATCGAAATCACTTATGTGGCCGGTCTCCGGACTGAGGTTATATTTTGCTTTTAAACATAATGCGGCTTTAGAGCAAGTTGTGCGCCAAGCCTTACCATCACCGTTGCGGGGGCAGTGTCAAACTTTCATTGACTTCCCGATTATCTCTATCTTAATTAATAGAGCACCACAAAAAGCTAACAAGCAAGATTTTAAATCTTGCCTGTTATTATAGACGTCTAGAAGTCTGTTTGTCTAGTGGTTTATTTACGAGAAAAAAGTGTGTGTACAAAAGTGGCGTAATTGTCTTTTGTGAGAGGAGGGAGGTTAGGTGAGAAGACTTTTCCTCTCATGGACTTATGAAGTAAAATTACCTGAGAATCCCTAGTCAGTGCCGTGTAATAACCCATTTCTCCCTGAGGTTTTGATACAAATTGCTGCGGCCGACCAATGCTAATCGTATGAATGTTAGGCATACGAGTGCAGCCAATAAGGCCATGAGAGCCTGAATAATTGTTAACTTTAATATCCCCTAAAGATTCAAAAACGACTTCACCATTGCAATGTTCTTTATATGTAGAAGCTAATGATTCAAGGAATGTTTCAGAGGTTAAATCGTCAGAAATATTTTTGAAGCCTTGAATACAAATTAACTCGCTCCATTGGCTCATTTTTTCATTATTTGGAATGAATTCAGCCGAATACATATCTGCGAGTTGATCTTCTCGAGTTTGTTTCCAGTTTTGTGGGATATTGAAACTTACAGGCTGAGAAAAGATATCTAAAGTTATCACAGAAGGTGAATCGGCTTGTTTAGCTTTAGCTGGTAAGCTGAACAGAGCAATACTGAGTAATATAAATGAAATAAGAAATGCAGAAGTTCTTTGATTGAAACCTAGTTGCACTGTCATGGGTAGCATTCCTATTTCATTATTTTTAGATAAGCGATTGATATAGTAAACTAAGATGGTTCAAATAATAAAGTAAAAATTGTTATAAAAATGTATAACGATTGGTGCGACCGCTTTTAAATTGTGCACTTTTTAGTTTTTTAGAAAAAATTAAGTAGGAACAGTATGCCCCTGAATGATCTTAGTTTGTTAAAGACAAAATGTTACCTCAATGGAGTGTGGGTAGATTCCGTCGACAATAGCTTTATTGATGTTATTAACCCTGCGTTATTACAAAAAGTAGCGAGTGTTCCCAATTTAACAGGTCGAGAAACTCATGACGCTATTAATGCAGCTGAGCTAGCCTTAAAAGATTGGAGTAAGCGAACAGCGTCAGAAAGAAGTGAGTTATTAAAAAAATGGTTTGTTCTCATTAAAGAGAATATTGATGATCTGGCTTGGTTAATCACACTTGAACAAGGCAAACCTTTATTAGAATCCCAAAGGGAAGTGAAATACGCGGCGTCTTTCGTTGAATGGTTCGCTGAAGAGTCTAAACGAGTTTACGGGGAAGTTATTCCTCAACATCAATCAAGTAAGCGCTTACTGGTGATTAAGCAACCTGTGGGTGTAACGGCTGCAATTACGCCGTGGAATTTCCCTGCAGCAATGATCACACGTAAAGCAGCTGCTGCACTGGCTGCAGGTTGTACTATGATCGTTAAACCTGCTCCTGAAACGCCTCTTACTGCTCTGGCATTGGCTGAATTGGCAGATAGAGCTGGCATACCAGCTGGCGTTTTTAATGTGATAACCGGTGATGCAGTTGCCATAGGGAATGTACTTTGTGACAGCCCTGTGGTGAGGAAGTTATCTTTTACTGGCTCAACGAATATTGGGCGTTTATTGATGTCTCAATGTGCCCACTCGCTTAAAAAACTATCACTTGAACTTGGTGGCAATGCGCCATTTATTGTTTTCAACGATGCAGATATTGATGCGGCGGTTGAAGGTGCAATAGCGGCTAAGTTTCGAAATACTGGGCAAACTTGTGTTTGTGCAAATCGAATCTATGTTCAATCTGAAGTCTATAAAGCATTTTCTGAAAAGTTCACTCAAGCAGTTTCTTTGTTAAAAGTAGGTACTGGAACCGATACGGAAACGACTATTGGACCATTAATCAATAAAGCTGCTGTGCTAAAAGCTATGGATCATGTAAATGATGCTGTCGCTAAGGGCGCGAAGTTAGTCGCTGGTGGACAACAGTTATTGATGTCAGAAGATATTGTTGGTTATTTCTATCAGCCAACGGTGTTGATTGACGTTGATGCAAGTATGAAAATTGCTCGTGAAGAAACATTTGGACCAGTAGCACCCTTATTTAAATTCGATGGTGTTGATGATGTTATTGAACAAGCAAATGATACAGAGTTTGGCTTAGCCGCTTATTTCTATGGGCGTGATGTATCTTTGATCTGGAAAGTCTCTGAAGCATTGGAATACGGTATGGTGGGTGTTAATACAGGCATTATTTCAACTGAGGTTGCTCCATTTGGCGGAATAAAGGCGTCAGGACTAGGTAGAGAAGGTGGTCATCAAGGAATAGAGGAATACTTAGAAACAAAATATGTCTGTATGGAGATTTAATACCAGTTACAGTAATTAATCTCTCACTCAGCAAGAGCTAAAGGTTTTCAGTATAAGACGCATGTTCGAAGTACTATATTCCCTATGGTCGCCATACAAAGCTGGTGCTCAACGCGTTTCGTGCTTTTGTTGAGACAATTCAATGACTTGTAGCGCATAGGTGGAACCTTTTAGCCTTGCCCTTCGGGAACTTGTATGTGCACACTTTGGTTTATAAAGAATACTTCTCAAAATTGTCTTGACGTAGCAATGTAATAACGACAGCTTTGTATGTCGGTAACAACTGTGTCTTCATCAATTTCGATTGCACTTTGAGCACATACATAGCTCTGAGTTGAGCATTTAATTACTGTAATTAGTATTACTATGGGTTTAGGCTTTTTAAGTTCCCATTTCTGACTACCGGCTTGCAGAACTCTTAGTTTATTTAGGCTGTTGTTTACATTAGACAAGTGACCACTGCAATATGTCTTTCGATTCCGTCTTGAATACAATTAGGAGTGAAGATGTTAGACAAACACATTAGTACTGAACTCGGTAAACTTATTTTAAGAGTAACAGTTGCTGGGCTTATGCTGTTTCATGGTGTGGCAAAAATGATGCACCCACAGTCACTCGAATTCATTTCCTCTATGTTGACCAATGCCGGGTTGCCAACCTTTATTGCTTATGGAGTTTTTGTTGGTGAAGTTGTCGCTCCGTTGGCAATTCTTGCCGGTTTTCACACTCGTCTTAGTGCCATAATTATTCTGATAAACATGTTATTTGTTCTAGGATTGGTGCACATGGGGGAAATATTTAGCTTAACATCTAGTGGTGGATTGGCTGTTGAGTTGCAATTGTTTTATTTGTTATCAGCAATCGCAATCGCTTTGTTAGGAAGTGGAAAGTTTGCTTACAAGCCTGATTAATTGGGCAGAATTTCTAGAAACTATGAAGGACAGTAACTCAACTACCCTTTAGTTACCACAACACAAGGGGAATATTATGAGCACCGTCCTTCAAGTAAAAGATAACGCAAAATTTGTTAATTTGTACATTGCTTTTGAACTTAGCAGTAAAACTTGGAAGCTTGGCTTTTCAAATGGTGAAAAAAAGAGAGTCAAAACGATTGATTCCCGAGACTGGAAAGCCCTACATCATGAAATAGCCTTAGCAAAAGAAAAGCTATTCTGCGTTGAAAACTGCAAAGTCATTAGCTGTTACGAAGCAGGTAGAGACGGATTCTGGATACACAGAGCGCTAATTAAAGACGGCATCGAAAATCATGTGATTGACTCAGCTAGTATTGAAGTCAGCCGAAAACAGAAGAAAGTCAAAACCGATAGAGTTGATGTGATTGCTTTGCTCCGTTTACTGATGCGTTATCACTCTGGAGAGCAAGAAGCTTTAAATATCATCAATGTTCCAAATGTAGAAGCTGAAGATAAGCGTCGAATTAACCGAGAGCGAGAACGATTAGTAAAAGAGCGTGGCAGTCACAGCGCACGAATTAAGTCACTTCTGTGTTTGCATGGTATCAGCGTGGAAAATATCTCTAAACTAAAAGGGAAAGTTAATCAACTTAAGACGGCGGTTCTCAATAAGCCTTTACCGACAGATTTAGTGACGGAAATAGAGCGAGAACTTGATAGGCATGAAATTGTCGACAAGCAAATTAAAGCAATTGAGAAATTACAAAAACAACGTGTTCTTGATGACTGTGATGACGCATCGCAAAAAATTAATCAGCTCATGCAGCTTAAAGGCGTAGGCTGGCAATCGAGCTGGGTATTAGTAACAGAGTTTTTCCATTGGCGAGAATTTAAAAACGCTAAACAAGTGGGAGCTTGTGCAGGAATGACACCAACGCCTTACGATAGTGGTGACAGTCAAAGAGAGCAAGGCATTTGCAAGTCAGGTAATCGACGAATACGAAAGATTATGGTTGAACTCAGTTGGTTTTGGTTACGGTATCAACCCAAATCAGAATTGAGTTTATGGTTCGAACAGCGTTTCGCTCATGGCAGTAAACGAATGAGACGCATCGGCATTGTTGCTATGGCACGTAAACTTCTTATCAAACTGTGGAAGTATTTAGAGCATGGAGAAGTGCCATCAGGTGCAACGATGTCACTTTAATCAAAATAACCAAGTAAAGAGTAAAATGTAGTAAAGCGTTGTTCGATGCTAACTGTACAGCCCCTTGATAAGCAAGGCTAAATCGTTTTTCTAGAAGAGTTAGTATCATTATTCAGGTTAGGCGTGATAATGCGCATGCAATTTAAGGTGACTGACTAAAGTCAGAACGGATAGAAGGTGGTTAGCCATTAAGCTGACACAACAAAACCTGAGCAACACTTTTAACCAGAGAAACTGAATGAAATAAATTAAAAACTGAAGGGCTTGACAAAGATGTCCTCATAGAAGGGGCTGTTTATCTTTCGTGATTATTTTTGCAGCGATAAATTGGTCGTTTTATACAAGACAGAGCTTGTGCGGTTTGGTATTCCAAATAAGCAAGCGATAACACAGTAGAAATGACCAATTTACGCTGTCTTAGATGCTTTTGAGCGTTCACTGTTCTGTGTTGTAACCCGTTTACTTAGATGACTAAGCTTCACAGCTTACGCCTTGAACAGATAAACACTCAAATAGCACAAAATTTAATCCTGAAAGATAAACAGCCCCTAGCGTTTTCAATTAACCCGTAATGCACCTAACTTAGAATATACATTACGGGTTAATTAAGGCTGATTATTATGGTTTAGTTAAATAATCATTATAAGTGGCTCTTTGATGTGCGATGCCTGGGTCTTCATGAGTTAACCAACTGGCTCCTTCAGTATGTGGATAGGGCATACCTTTTAATACTGGATACTCCCCATTAGTGATATCAAAGTGACTATCAGCTTCTATCCACTTACCAGTGAAAGTTGCTGCTTGTTTTAATTGTACCTCACTGATCCCTGCACCAGACATGTCACGGCCAGTATCAGTAGTATTTTCATCAGCCATACCATCGTTGTTGCCGTCGCGATCATAATTACCTACATGTCTTATTATTTCAGGAGCATTGCGATCTGTAACAAAACGCCAGCGGTAATCGTTGCTTGTTGTGTCGCCATCAGGATATTGAATATGCTTTCCGGCGAGGCCACCGACAAACAAACGATCACCAGTTCCTTGAATTTGAAAATCAATGGCACTTAAAAACAATGATTCACGGAATCGTTCGGAATAGCTAAAAGTTGGAAACCCAACTAAGCCACCAATGCTGACCGTCGAAAAATTGCTAGGTATTGAAGCATTCACTGCACCATTACTGTATGCAGATTCAAAAAAGAAGAAAGAAGCGATACCAGAAAAAATACTGCCGAGTTCAAGACGGTTTAAGCTATTGATGTGTCCAATATCGAAATAAATATTGGTATAAACCTTACGTATAGCGTCCTGTGCTGCACGAATGGGAGCTACGCGCATGTTTGTGGCATGCTCTGGTGTTGCTATTCCGCTAATATATAAGGTGTCAATTCGCCCCTTGCTCATTGAAATAAATTGAGACTTCATTTTGACATTATCGAAGCCAATATTTTTGATTTTACCATTTTGTACATTATTGATATTGTTCACAAAGCCTAATGTATCTACATGAAGGTTTTGAATAACATGATGGCGTCCATTTATTGTTCCGTGTAAAGCTATTGCAGACCATAATGAGTCTTTACTCATTGTGGCGTCAATGTCTCTATCAAGAGAAACAAAAAGGTTATCAACATTTTGTTGTTGACTGTTTTCGTGTCCACCTAACTGGATTTCATCAAATCCGATTGCTTCACTAACAAAATGACCTTGAGCAAAACTGACTAACTCAGAATAACTACTGATAGTAAGTGGCTCGGCTTCTGTGCCTTTCTGTAAATCGTACAGTCTTACCAGTAATGTTTGCTCATCATCACCTAATTGCAAGTCAATCTCATAAAAGGCGGCATCCGTTTCAAAATTAAGCTGTTTTTGAAGTCTTACTTCTACTTCACCGGTAGAGGGATCCACGAAGAGTTCAAATAACTGAGCGATATCTGACGGCTCTGTAAAGTTTTGATTATTGCTCGTTCGCACTTGAGAGATTAGATTTGGAAAACCAGATGACTGTATATACAGAGTGGAGTCTATATCTGCGATTTCTGTTCGAAGAGAAACAGGCGAAGTTGAAGGCTTATCATTCTCGCTTACGACTGCAACGTAATCGAATGCGAATGGATCTGGACCATCACCAGTATATTGGCTTATTTCATTAACAATAATACTGAAGCTCACGCTATCTGAACCACCTGAGTTGGTGGCCGTTACCGTGTATTCCGTTAAAGGACTGCCTGCAGTTGGCATACCTGCAATAGAACATACTCCATTGTCCATAGACAACCCAATCCCTGAAGGTAAAGCTGGCGAGATTGTACAATCAGTAATAAAACCAGAATCACTCAGTGTGAGAATCTCAAGGTGAAATTGTTGTCTATCATTCAACTCAAAAGGTTCGGCTGGTAGTGAGGCCAATAATGGAGCTGGATGGTTTGCACCCATTGTAAATTCTACTTGTGAATTACCAACATCATTTATACCTGTGACGGTATACGTTGTTGCCTCAAAAGCTTGTGTTGGCGTACCAAGGACAACGCACGTCCCGCCAATTTTTTGAGACTTCAGATCTGAAGGTAATTGAGGTGATATAGTGCAACTTTCTACAGCATCACCTGTGTTATTAAATTCCAATGTAAATAACTGGTTAAGAGGAATTGTGAGTGTTGATTCTCCTGTAATACTTAATTCAGGTTTTTTAGGTTGCTGAACAACAGGAGGTGGAGGAGTGGTACTACTTGGTTCTGTTTTATCATCTGAACCACCACATCCTTGTATTGCTATCGCACCACTTATGGTGAGAAGCAGTAATAATCCATTTATTTTCATTTTTTTTAGCGCCTTTATAGAAATTAATTGTTATTTTTATGTTACGTAAATTAGCTTACTATTTTTTAAACGAATTGTAATGGCTTAATATAGTCTCTGAAGTTAGAAATTTAATCATTCGCTTTTGAATTGTTGGGGTAAGTTTTGTGAACTGATAAACTACATATACTCGTGATGCTTGAAGATGCAATTTTAGGTAACACGGGTATATATATGATTTATGGAGGGTAGGTGTTGGAATTAATGAATATCGCACGAGTTCGTTGGGCGTGTCGCCGCGGAATGCTTGAATTAGACGTAATATTTCAACCTTTCGTTGATCAGCATTATGAAAATTTGAACGATATTGATAAACACACTTTAGTGCGTTTATTAGAGTGTGAAGATCCTGAATTATTCGCATGGTTTATGGGGCATGAAGAGTGTCCTGATAAAGAACTTGCGAAAATGATTGTGACCGTTCGTGGCCGCCCTGCGCCATAGGTTTTCGGTATCTTCGTCTTTTAAACAAAAGTTATCCTTTCTTTTGGGTGGATGCTTTTGTTTTTCCAGCTTTCAATTCTGGCCAGATTTCCACTCATTTTGGTTTGAGTTTTTCAAGTACATATTTTTAGCATTGTTATTCGGCGTTTTTATATACCAATTTTACCGGTTAAAGCTTTGGAAGTATCAGTTTGAATTGAGTCGAAATCAAGAGGTGAGAGTCGTTGGTGATTCATCTTTATATGTTGCAAAAAAACTTTGGGTTGCTCCTTGGTTATGTGGTTTTTACGTCGTCAATCAAAACGGTAAGTTTATGAGTTTGGTGTTTATTTTTAATGATATGTTGGATGATACTGATTATCGAAACTTATGCCGTATACTTCTTTCTAGCGAAGATTGAGTCAGACATATCCGATGCTGTTTTTTCTATTTTTTATTTTCTTAAAGCAGGTTAACTATTACCTTGAATAAGCGCTTTGTCTAATTGGTGTGCACTGACAATAAAGTCTGCCCGTAGTGTCATTAAAAATTAGGGACGGTCTTGCTGAATCAAACAAGGAAATGGACAAAACCAATTTACGCTCAATTTCATTATCTTTTGTTTGAGTCTGTGGTGCAACTATGAGCTACCAAACGACTCCCCTGTGCGGTGGATAATTTTCTGTTATACATTTATAGAATGCCTTAAAGCTGAATAATTTTGTATTTATCTTTTCAGTGCGTTATTTCTTAGCTTGTTAATTCACTCACTTATTGAGTAATGTGATGGCGACAGTGCGCACTTCTGCTGAGCATGAATCAATATATAGATTTATGCTCAAAAGTCTCCAAGAATACCCTAGCGAAGCCGTATTATATCTTAACTTTGAGGTTTCAAAGTTTGATGGTGATGAAAACTTACAACAGTGTTATCAAAGATTAAGCAAAACCAATAGACAAAAGCTGTATGATTTTTTCAACAATAAATCATCGTCGACTCGCTTTAACTCTCGTACACAAGATGCTCATTATTGTAAGAAGCCAAGTAATGCTTGCCGGCGCTTTGCAACTGAGCCTCGCTTCATTACTCCAAAATCGAGCACTCAATATACCAAGCAAATACAGCAACCATCTCCCTCCGCTGACTCCTTTTTTACTCAGATAAGTGCACTTATTCACTCTTGGAAACTTAAACAGAAAACCAAAAATCAACTGGGTATTGATTTAAATGCATTAATTGGTGGTTGCACTAAACTTTCTCAGCTTATTGAAATCATTCACAGCCTAAAAAACGACAAACAGGTCATGGAAACATCCTGGGACATAAGGTTAATCCATAAACTGTTACACAAAGCGGCCGAGTTTTCTGACAGCCATTCATCTAATTTCGACGGCATTTTTAGTGACATAATACGATTTAAATCGTCCTATGAAGCGAAAACATGCACACTATTACTGAAATTAATTAAGTTAAATTTAAATTTTTCAGATGCCAAAAGATTGGTACTAGGCAATGCAGCTAAAGCCAGCGTAATGCAACAATGGGGCATAAAGCCTAACGTTGCCATTTACAGTGCCTTTATCACGGTATGCGCTAAAACGAACCAGTTTGATAGTGCTTGGCGACTGGTGTGTGGTAAGAAGCCTGTGATGGCACCTCATTTGCCATTAAAAGCCAACCAAATCACCTGCATAAATTTGCTGACGGTCTGCGCTGAAATGGAGCGTTATGCCGAAGCCAAATCATTGGTGTTGGGCGATGGCGATACAGCTACAGCCAGCTTAATGCAGCAGTGGGACATCAAGCCTGATGTTGCCGTTTACAGCGCATTTATCACGGTATGCGCTAAAACTGGCCAGTTTGATAGTGCTTGGCTATTGGTGTGTGGTGATAAGCCCGTGATGGCACCTCATTTGCCATTAAAGGCTAACCAAATCACCTGCCTGAATTTGCTGATAGCCTGCGCTGAAACGGGGCGCTATGCAGAAGCCAAATTATTGGTGTTGGGCGATATAGCTACAGCCAGCTTAATGCAACAATGGGGCATCAAGCCTAATGTTTTCATTTACAATGCCTTTATCACGGTATGCGCTAAAACGGGTCAGTTTGATAGAGCTTGGCAACTGGTGTGTGGTGATAAGCCCGTGATGGCACCTCATCTACCACTAAAGGCAGATTCAATCACCTGCATGAATTTGCTGGCTGCCTGCGCTGAAGCGGGACGTTATGCAGAAGCCAAATCATTGGTATTGGGCGATGGCGATACAGCCAGCTTAATGCAACAATGGGGCATCAAGCCTGATGCTTCCATTTACAATGCTTTTATCACGGTATGCGCTAAAACCGGCCACTTTGATAATGCTTGGCAACTGGTGCGTGGTGATAAACCCGTGATGGCACCTCATCTACCACTAAAAGCAGATTCAATCACCTGCATGAATTTGCTGGCTGTCTGCGCTGAAACGGGGCGTTATGCCGAAGCCAAATCATTAGTATTGGGCGATGGCGATACAGTTTCAGCCAGTTTAATGCAGCATTGGGGCATCAAGTCT
The DNA here is from genome assembly GCF_004358345.1 of Parashewanella spongiae. Classification (NCBI taxonomy): domain Bacteria; kingdom Pseudomonadati; phylum Pseudomonadota; class Gammaproteobacteria; order Alteromonadales; family Shewanellaceae; genus Parashewanella; species Parashewanella spongiae. The sequence goes on from NZ_CP037952.1 coordinate 1,386,051, forward strand.
AATGTTGCCATTTACAATGCTTTTATCACGGTATGCGCTAAAAATGGCCAGTTTGATAGTGCTTGGCGACTGGTGTGTGGTGATAAGCTCGTGATGGCACCTCATCTACCACTAAAGGCCAATCAAATCACCTGCATGAACTTGCTGGTTGCCTGCGCTGAAACGGGGCGTTATGCAGAAGCCAAATCATTGGTGTTGGGCGATGCCGATGGCGATACAGCCATAGCCAGCTTAATGCAGCAGTGGGACATCAAGCCTGATGTTGCCGTTTACAGCGCATTTATCACGGTATGCGCTAAAACTGGCCAATTTGATAGTGCTTGGAAACTGGTGTGTGGTGATAAGCCAGTGATGGCACCTCATCTACCACTAAAGGCCAATCAAATCACCTGCATGAATTTGCTGACGGCCTGCGCTGAAACGGGGCGTTATGCAGAAGCCAAATCATTGGTGTTGGCCGATGATGATGGCGATACAGCTACAGTCAGCTTAATGCAGCATTGGGGCATCAAGCCTAATGTTGCCATTTACAATGCTTTTATCACGGTATGCGCTCAAACGGGCCAGTTTGATAGTGCTTGGCAACTGGTGTGTGGTGATAAGCCCGTGATGGCACCTCATCTACCACTAAGGGCAGATTCAATCACCTGCCTGAATTTGCTGACGGCCTGCGCTGAAATAGGGCGTTATGCAGAAGCCAAAACATTGGTGTTGGGCGATGGCGATACAGTTTCAGCCAGCTTAATGCGACAATGGGGTATCAAACCTAATGTTGCCATTTACAATGCCTTTATTAAAGTATGTATAAAGGCTAAGAAATTTGATACTGAAATATGGTATTTAGAAAAAATAATGAACGAATGTAACATGAGTACTCCTTCACAAATATATGCTCAACTTGCGCCGCTTGAAAAAGATAATTTCGCAAGCATGATTGATAAAGGGATAACACAAGGAATATATAAAAAAAATGTTGGCTTAATGAATCATTGTATCGATTTGCATATGGATAAAATCTTCGAAGGAGATTCAGGCGATGGTACACATATTCGAGGTGTTCCATTAGCTTTCGCAAGACTATTATTTTGTTACCACAAACAAAACAATGAACCCAACATAACATCGATCATAACTGGGTACCATGGCAATAATACGTTAAAAAATGGAATGATAAGTTTTCTCAAAGATGAATTTGGACTTGAGTTTATCGAGGATGAATTCAACTCAGGAATGATAGTATTGAGCAAGTCTACCCATTAACTGTAGTTGCTTGCATTTATAAATCGGTTTGCTCGCATTTATCCGTCATTTTCTGCTCACAATAAATGACTTTATAAAAACGAGCTTGCTCACAATAATCGCTTTTATCAAATTAGTTGCTCAGATTAAGTGATTTAATAAAGCTATGTTGCTCACTTTAAATGATTCTATAAATGAACCAATTTAAATGAGATACAAATTAAATAATATCATATGGTTGACTCGTTTTTGGACAAAACCGTGTTTCGTTTTCAATTACTAATTAAGTGGTTGCATTAGAAAAAGTATCTCTAAAACCCAATTATGAACATAGAGCTTCTGATAACTGCGACCAGCCCTAAAATTACAACTTAGGGCTAGCAACAAAAATACGCTCAACGGCGGCTATGGTAGATAAGAGCGCCTAAATCGATCACCTGGTTTTTTTATGTTTAACGTCGAGGCCAAGGTTTACCAGGCTCAACATGATTTGGAATTATAGGTTTATCTCTACTGCCATCAGTTGTTGGACGTGGAGTTTGTCTTGGTGGTTGTTTAGGCGGCTGTTTAGGCGGTTGCTTTGGTTTATTAGACATTTCACGTCCCCGGTATAAAAAATGAGTTAATTGGATATTCTTTTATTACAGCCTCTTGGCATGCAAGTTTTGTTTTTTCATTTTCAGTGCGTTCTGGTGATTTTGCAGCTAGAGTTCTTTGCTTTTCAATTATTTTTTTGAATTTTAATTGATGGTTTTTTGTATAAGACTGACTTTGAGTGATGTCAATTTTTAGATCCTTTAAGTCATGGCATAACAACCTATAGCCAGCAAGAAGTTCCTCATATAACCTTATTTTTTTTGTAAGGTTAATTAATGGCTTAATGGTTGCTATTACAGCTGATAATACGAGCAGAAACTTCCAAATATCACTTCCTGTTTCTGTATTCCAGAAAGCAAAACTTGCTATAGCTGAAGAAGATGAAGTTATGGCAACTATAATCTCAGACCAGAAATTCCACTGTTCATGCTTTTGAAGTTGAGCCCCATAATATTTTTCATTTAATCGGGCAGTTCTTAACTGATCGTAGACATCCCAAACAGGATGATTATCTCTCATTGTTACTCCTTAAAGATACGTCAGCATAACAGCATTGCGTTTTTGCTGATGCAGCACTTAGTTTACGCCTAAAATTATTCTGAATTCATTAGCTAAGCCACTAATTGCACTTTTGATTTTGTCTTCTACTTTTTTATGGATTTCATCCCAATTTTTTGAGATATCACTTCCGTTATTCATTTCAATTTCAGTCATGAAACTAATTGCTGTTGTTTTAATTTCATCTAAAATATTTTTAATATTTAGGCTAAGTTCACTAGACAAATATAAAGAGTTTAAGTCGTGATATTCACCTGTTTTAGAAAGTAACTCTGAAACATTTTCACGTTTCCCTTTCATTTCATTATTAGTTCGTGCTTGAAATTCTGTCGTATAATCTTTCAATGAAGAATATAATTCACACATATATTTATGAATTTGAAAGATACGTTCTGCTTGCTTTTCGTGCAGATGATTAATTTGCACATTAGACTTTATTTCAGAAATTTTTAATGTTGCCTTAAGTTCTTCTAGCTCTCGGTTAGACTGTGCTGATAGTGACTCTTTGTATTCACTAAGCTTTAGGTCGTATTCATGCTTCAGTTGCCCTTTAATTTTTTAACTTAAATAGCTTTTTACTAAAAAAACTAAAAAACTAGTGAGTCCGAGACTAAAAACTGTCGAAATAACTAATTGAATTATAAATTCAGACACCAAACTCTCCATACTAAGCTAACAGCTTATTGTAAGTAGACATCACAGTAACTCACCGCTGTCTGTTATTTTAAATAGACAAAATACCATACTGTTAACTAGCCAAATAACTTTTTTTTAGTGTGTTACTAAGAATTCAAAGTAATTTATGTAAACAGATCATTTTTGTAGATAATTATTGAGTCTTCAAGGCTTGATAAATGCGGATACATAAAAAGTTATTTAACGTATCTTGCATGCATTTCAGAAAGTATGGGCTTACAACAGATGCTCACAACGAAAGGTTATGGTAAATAGGTTTGGGATTACGTCCGCTTAAAGCACTTTATTGTTCTTCAAGTAGCTTGTTCGCTTGCTTTATAACGATTTTTTTAGATATATCTATAACTGCAGAAAGACCTTCTTTTTGAAATTTTTCTTTAATTACGCTTAAAACGCTTGGTTTATTAAGAGCTAAAGCAAAGTCATAACCTTCAGAAGTAATTCGCCATAGCATGCCTGAGGTGAACTCATATTTTCCTAGCTCGTCAAAACCTAGTTCTATTCCAATGGCACTAACTTAAGAATTACTTCTGATATACCTTAAGCCTACGTGCTTGCTTTCTTGAATGTTGTAACCTTGGTGTCGGTTTCGGTCGCCTTTTCTTTGCTCTCGGTTCTTTTCTCCCTGGGCGATTGCCAACGATATGCTCGCCGATAATATTTGCTATCACATCCAATAAAGTGTCAATGATCCCTTCGGTGGCTTGCAAAAGTAATATCTGAAAATCTTGTAATGCGTCATGTGCGGCTTTAAAACTTGCCTCTCTAGGCGATATTCCTTTTTTTTTCTGCCGCTCGGCACATAAGTGCCCTTATCATGTTGTAAACTAACAAATGAACATCAATTTCCTTACGCACCATATCTGGACTACCACACCTTAAAATATCCATTTTCATCATGGTCTTGATTGACCTAAAATCCAACTCGATATGCCATCGTGAAACGTATAAATCAATAATATCTTGCTTCGGATAGACTTCTTTATCCGTGAGCGTGGTAACAATGATACGTTTCTTTGTTCCTACCATTCTGACGATAAGCTCTTCTGGCACTTGAGCGTAATCCTCTGGGGTCATCCATTCTGGACAGGATGGACGAATTAGCTTAAATAAACCATCTCGCTTACCCAGCTTTTCTTCACAGGTTCTGAAATCGACATTTCTGGCTCCGTTTTTTTCGAAAACAGCATCAACGCCTAAACCCATTAGTCCTACAAGAACAAAGTAGTTTTCGAAATTAGCATCTCCCAGCACAATGTCGCCTTGTTTCAAGTCTGACTGCATACTTCTTAATAGTGCCTGCTCGCCAGTACCTTTCCCTTTACAAGGTGAAACAGCCGAGTCAATGACTGCACCGCTTCCCAAAGAAATTAACACTAAAATCCGCAGCTGAGGAAAGCCCAGCCCTTCTTTTTGTGATTTAGGTTGAGGGAATTGGGCTTGGTTCTCGTGCGTATCAGGCATAGATAGTGTTGAGCCGTCAGTTAATAGCACTCTACGGCCATGCCATAAGTATTTCCCTTGAATCGCTTCATCTAAGTTTTTTCCTGATTTCTTCAATAGCGATTTAATTGACTCTGGAGATAACCGTTTTCTTGCTTTGCAGTAGGGACCTGTAATTGTGCTGTTTTTCTCTCGACCTATAGCAATTTGATCTCTAGCGTCACTGATTAGTGTGCAACGACAAGACTTGTTTTCACTGGCTACTTGCTTCATGAAAAGCGAAAGTGTGTGGCAGGCGGGATACTTGCGTACTCTTTGAGTATTATCTTTTTGAAAATCTTCTAAATCTTGCAGAGTGAGAATTGAAGAAAGTTCATCTTCTTCCGTTTGAGCAAAGCGACGTAACAATTCTGGGGCATCATTGAAGAATTGGCGAGTTGTAGTATTCATGGCGTGACACTAGAAAAACCTTAATCTGTATGATTTACTCTCTATTGTTCAATTAGTAAACCTTCAGCTAAATCTTAAGTTAGTGCCATTGAGGTATATCCAACTATATTGAAAGTGTTGAAGCTAGAAGGTTAGAATATTCTGAAGATGAATCATCTTCAGAATTATTTGTTCGAGTTAACGGAGATAGTAAAGAGTATCTAGTTAGTGAAAGCGTTACCTCTGATCTAGGTAATAAAAACTCTTTAGGGTCGTCTTGTTTCTGTCGTTTCTTCGGAGAAAAGGAAAGTGGTTGCTATGTCTGCGACGATGATTCTTTTGCAAAAAGTACAAGCTTGCTCAGTGAATCAGAATACTCAATGGATGAAGACGATTTATCTGCATGGCGCATAGTAGACGATGAAGTATTAAACGCTGAAGCATTTTATTATCATACAGGTTATCCTTATTACAGACTGTATGAAAATGGTGAGTTTGGTCAAGGTACTCTGGAGTACGAGCCTCCGACAGCAAAGGTATTTACATGTCAACGTCCACAAATTTTTGATTTACAGTCAGAGGTTAAACCTACAGATCAAGACTGGAGTAGTTCATCTCAAGAGTTTTATCATACTGAAAAGGATTGGAGTATGTTTGCTCAAGAGTTAGATGAGAAAGCCATCCGAGTCAGTGAAGGTACACAATCAATGCCATGTATGGCAGAAACATCAAAAGTTATTTTAAGCCAAATTGATTTATATCTTGCTGCTCAGTGGCTTAATAATACTGAAAAAGAAGCAATTAATTACTATAAACAACAGGTTCAGGCTTTAAAAGATAAAAATTATCCATACAAAGAGTCTCTTAAGTTGGCTCTAGAATTTACCTTGGTTCAAGATGTTTTTAACATTTTGTCGATCCCACATGTTTCTGAGGAGGAAGCGAAAGAAATTAGAAACTCATCAATTGGAACACTGATAAAAGATTGGGACAAAGAAGCTGAGAATTACGCAAAGAGTCAGCGTTTTTATGGTGTAGGTAGAGAATTTGGCCCTCTTTCGTTAGCAAACATTATATATCAAGATTGGGATGTCGGCTTATTTGGGATATCAAATAGTGAAGCTGAGAGTGTGCAAGCTGGTCATAAAACTTGGCATATATTGCAAGCAATATTCATGCAGTTTTCATCGGAGGACGTAGAGCAGATATTCTCAACACTCAAAACCGTATCAGAAGAAAAACTCGTTGTTCCTGCATTTTGTGGGTTCTCTGTAAAAACGATGAATTTATCACAAAATACTGCTTTAGTCCCTGTTGGATTAACGATTAAGAGAAGTGAAAAACATGACATTGATCTAATGAGTTCATCATTGCTAGCATTTCATGATTTATTGCACGAATCTCGCATAAAGTCAGGGATAATGAAGAGTAATATTGAAAAAAAGCTCGGGCACACTACGGTTATCTCACTTTATAATAACTCCAAACAAGTAGATGAATATATACATTTTATAGCTGAAAATATCGCATTTATATTTGGACATGAACTTGGAAAGTTACTGACTTATTTTATAGAGTCTCCGTTAGATATAGATTTAGATGAATCGAATTTAAAAATGTTTATTGGAGAGTATTTGCCGAATAATTTACTACCTCATGCATTTTCTGTTGAAGATGAAAATTACAATGAAAAAGCCCTAGAAGGCCTAAAGTGGTTAAAGGCTCATGTCCTACAAATGTTTGTGCCACATACCTCCAATTCTAGCGTATTAGCCGTATGTATCAGATTGCGAAGAGAAATTCAGCTCAGTGTTTCAAATGTTTAACTAGATACTTTCCTGTCCATACTTATAAGAAAGAAAGTATCTAGTTTACCAGAACTTCAATATATACTCGCATTGTTACATTACGAGTTAAACCTAAAAACATCAGTTGAACGCTGAGTATATGAGTAACTGCTTGATCAATAAGATAACTTTATCATCATGGCTTTCACCCAATGAGTGAAGTGCTCTACGCTCACAAGCTTGCTAAAATGACTGCTATCTGTGTTGTAACTTTTGCAAGTAGAATAACTACTTGCTGCAAGCTACGCCTTACTATCAGCCATTTTTTCTACGTTTGAGAACGCAGTCAACTGATGTTTCTAGGTTAAATGTATCTTTTGGGTTTAGTATGGTTGGTTTTTCGGTATCTAATTTCTTAGGGTAGTCAGTGTTGAAATGCAAGCCACGGCTTTCTTTACGCTCCATCGCGCAACGTATTATCAATTCAGCAACCTGTACCAAATTGCGCAGTTCAAGCAGATTGTTACTGACACGGAAATTACTGTAATACTCCTGAATTTCTTGTTGCAGCATCATGCAGCGTCTCAAGGCTCTTTCTAGCCGTTTATTGGTTCTCACTATGCCAACGTAATCCCACATGAATAATCGGAGTTCATGCCAATTATGGGCAATAACCACTTCTTCGTCAGAATTTGAAACTTTACTTTCGTCCCATTGTGGTAATTTGACTTGGGTATATTCCTCACTGAGCATTTCAAAAATATGTTGAGATGCAGCGCGAGCATACACAATACACTCTAATAACGAGTTACTTGCAAGACGGTTAGCGCCATGTAAGCCCGTGTAAGAGACTTCACCAACAGCATATAAACCGTCCAAATTAGTTTTGCCATTTAAATCGATCATCACACCACCGCATGTGTAATGTGCAGCAGGCACAACAGGGATAGGGACTCTGGTTATATCAATACCTAACTCAAGGCAGCGTTCGTAAATGGTAGGAAAGTGCTTGATAATGAACTCTGCGGGCTTGTGAGTAATATCAAGATACATGCAATCAACACCTAAGCGCTTAATTTCGAAATCAATGGCTTGAGCAACGACATCTCGTGGGGCCAGCTCTGCGCGTTCATCGAAATCAGGCATAAATCGGCTACCATCAGGGCGCCTTAAGTATGCACCTTCCCCGCGTAAGGCTTCAGTAAGTAAAAAGTTTCGAGCTTCAGGGTGGTAGAGGCAAGTTGGGTGAAATTGATTAAATTCCATATTGGCGACACGACACCCTGCTCGCCATGCCATAGCAATGCCATCACCACTCGATACATCAGGATTTGAGGTATACTGGTAAACTTTAGAGCTGCCACCAGTGGCTAAAATGATAAACCTTGCACTCACAGTTTCGACTTGCTCACTATTACGATTCCATATATAAGCGCCTAGCACTCGGTTGTCTCGGCGCTGTAACTTTTGGCTAGTAATGAGATCAACAGCATTGTAACGCTCAAGTACTTGAATATTAGGATGCCTAATAGCGCGTTGTTGCAGAGTTAATTGTATTTCTTTTCCAGTCGCATCCGCCGTATGGAGAATACGCCTATGGCTGTGCCCACCTTCGCGAGTGAGATGGTATTCAGTACCTTCAGGAGGCTGCTTGATATCTTTATCAAAAGCAACGCCATTTTCGATAAGCCATAGAATAGCATCTTTGCTGTTTTCAATGGTGTGCCTTACCGCAGACTCTTCACATAAGCCAGCACCAGCAATTAACGTATCTTGAACGTGTGAGTCCACACTGTCGCTATCATCAAAAACAGCGGCAATTCCTCCTTGCGCGTAATAAGTGGAACCTTCGAAAAGTTTTGATTTTGAGACTAAAATTACTTTACACTGTTCAGCAAGCTGAAGAGCTAAAGTGAGACCTGCGGCGCCACTGCCGATCACCAAAACGTCAGATTGGTGTTCATTTAATTGCTTCATCGAGTATTATGATGTTTTTATGAATGTCTAACATGGTAAATCAAAATAAATTTTATTGCTGTAGCATTTTTTTAATAAAAATTAGAACTTTTTCAAGTTGCATGGGTCTACATTATTGAATGTACTTCGAGCGACTGAGAAATCAGTAACTTATGATTTGGGAGTAGTCGGCTCGGATGAGTGGACAGAATAGTGATCAACAGATAATCGAACGGGTACAACGTGGAGATAAGCAAGCTTATAACCTGTTAGTGCAAAAATATCAGAGTAAAGTGATGAGTCTAATTTCACGTTATGTGAAAAGTCAGGCTGATGTTGCTGATGTTGCTCAAGAAGCTTTTATTAAAGCTTATCGAGCTTTGCCTAACTTTAGAGGTGAAAGTGCGTTTTATACATGGTTGTACCGAATTGCGGTGAATACGGCTAAAAACTACTTAGTTTCTCAAGGACGTAAAACGCCAGCAAATGATATCGATGCAGAAGAAGCTGAGTACTACGATGGTAGTGACGCATTAAAAGAATTTGCTTCCCCAGAAAGGCTATTACTTTCGAAGGAAATCAAAAAAGCAATTTTTGATACTTTAGATACACTACCCGAAGAGTTAAAGATGGCGATAACTTTAAGGGAATTGGAAGGTATGAGTTACGAAGACATTTCTCAAATAATGGAATGTCCCGTGGGAACCGTTCGTTCAAGAATATTCCGAGCTCGTGAAGCCGTAGATAAAGTATTAAAACCAATGTTGGAACAATAGACCTAATTAGACAGGTGAGTAATGGATAAGTTAGATCAAGAGTGGATATCAGCAGCTGTTGATGGCGACGTTAACAACGACCGCTTTGATGAGTTAGTTGGTGATGAGCTTTCACAAGCTAAATGGCAACGTTATCATGTGATTGGTGATGCACTCCGCGATGAATTACCAGAAACCTTTTCACTCGATTTGTCGGCAAATATTGCGGTAGCCTTAGAAAGTGAGCCTGAAATTGTAGCGCCTGTGCCGCCAAAGCAGAGTCAAGGTACGTCAGGAATAAAGGCGAAAATTGTTCCATTGTTTAAGCAATTTGGTCAATATGCGATTGCTGCTTCTGTTGCAGTATTTGCTGTGATTGGAGTTCAGAATTACCAACAACAAGGCTCGATTGAAAACAATTCCATACCTATGATCAACACTGTACCTTTAGTGGGGAGTGCGTCGCCTGTGAGTTTACAAACAGGGCCATCAACGGCAAAATTGAGTAAACAAGAGTACAATGAAAAGATACTTGAGCAGCGACGTCGCGTTAATGCTTACCTTCAAGATCATATGTTACAACAAAGGTTAAATGCTGGAATCCAAGTGCAAGATATAAGCCCTCAAGCTTCTGCATCTAAAAATCAGCGTTAGGAGTTCGTTTGCGTTCGTTTTTGTTAATACTTACAGCTGTAGTATTTCCAGCTTTTGCCCAAAATAATTTATCTGCCGAAGCTTGGCTAGAAAAGATGAGTCAAGCTTTACAAGAAACCCAATACAGGGCATCAATGGTTCAAGTACAAGCTGATCATATACGTCCGCTTGTCTATTTACATGGTAACGTTGATACCCAAGAAGTAGCATTCTTAGAGTACCTCAATGGCCCACCACAAAAAGCCGTTCGGGTGGGGGGAATTGTTACGTTTTTAGAGCATGATCAACCAGCGTACAGTGTTCAAGCCAATAGAATTCAAGGTACGTGGCCTCAGTCTTTTTCTGGAAATATTCAGTCTTTAGCTAAGGGATACCAATTTGTATTGGGAGGTCGAGGTCGAATTGCTGGTCGCCCAGGACAGTTGATCCGTTTTATTCCAAATGATCAATATCGCTTCGGATATCAAGTTTGGCTTGATATGGAAAGTTATTTACCCCTTAGGTTTGATACTCTTAGTCGCGAAAAAAGTCTATTAGAGCAATTAATGGTCGTTGAAATGGCTGTGCTAGACTCTACCCCCCTAGTGCTTACTGAAGCGATAAAACGTAGCTGGCCAGAAGCTTCCGAAACAAATCGACGACCGAGTGGCCGAGAATGGAGTTTTTCTTGGTTACCAGATGGTTTTAAGATAGTCATAAGCGATCTTCATCAATTATTTGGGAGTGGGCAGCCCGTAGAATATATTTCACTTTCTGATGGTCTAGTCAATTTATCTGTTTATGTCGCACCAACAGGAAGAGGTCCCTTGCCTGAAGAGCTAACGACGACTAATGGCCTTTCGATTGTTACTGAAAAAATGGGGGATTTTGAAATTGTTGTTGTCGGACAAGCACCTTCAGATACCTTAATGACAATAGCTAAAAGTCTCAAATTAAAAAAATAGGGGATTTTTATTATGATGGAAGAAATCGCAAAAGTCATAAAGAATCATCACGATGGCTGGGTTTCTATAGAGGTTGAAAGAAAAAGCGCCTGCCACAGTTGTGCTCAAGATAAAAGCTGCGGTACGGCGACCGTAGCAAAAGCTTTTTCACCAAAGAAGCAAACGTTTGCAATTGAGACTTCGCTTGATCTACAGTCCAATGAAATGGTTAAAATTGGCTTGCCAGAAACCGTAATTTTAAAAGCAGCGGCTTTGGTTTATATACTACCTTTGTTTGGTTTTTTTGCATTAGCCGTTTTAGGAACATTTTTAACAGATGGCATAGGGCTCTCTTTTTCAATTAGTTCAGATTTCACATCGATATTGTTTGGAACAGTAGGTGCGCTTGTTGCTTTTTTTTATGGGAAAAGTAAAGCGAAACTACTCGAAGTCCAAGCGCAACCTATCATCATTTCTCGGCTCGGTGACCAAATAGATGTAGCAACTCATCGGTCCTAGTCTAATATGAATTGGTATCTGTCAAACAATCAGGTACAATTCACCACTTTTTGAGCCCGTTCATTTTCATACTTAAAATACAGCAGATCACAGCAGCATAATGAAACAAATTAGAAACTTTTCGATTATCGCCCACATCGATCATGGCAAATCAACTTTGTCAGATCGCCTTATTCAACATTGCGGCGGTTTAACTGACCGCGAAATGGCTGCTCAAGTGCTGGATTCAATGGATCTTGAACGTGAACGCGGCATCACAATTAAAGCACAAAGTGTCACACTTGATTATAAAGCGAAAGATGGTGAGACTTATCAGTTAAACTTTATTGATACACCGGGTCATGTTGACTTTTCCTATGAAGTATCACGCTCGCTTGCCGCTTGCGAAGGGGCATTATTAGTTGTCGATGCAGGACAAGGTGTTGAAGCCCAAACACTCGCTAATTGCTATACAGCATTAGAAATGGATCTAGATGTTGTACCCATCTTAAATAAGATTGACTTACCTCAGGCTGATCCTGAACGCGTTGCAGACGAAATTGAAGATATTGTTGGTATTGAAGCGGCTGATGCCGTTCGATGCTCTGCAAAAACGGGCATTGGTATCGATGACGTTTTAGAGAATATTGTTTCAGATATTCCTGCTCCAACAGGCGATCCAGATGGGCCACTGCAAGCTTTAATTATTGACTCTTGGTTCGACAGTTACTTAGGTGTTGTCTCTTTAGTACGTATCAAAAATGGTGTACTGAAGAAGGGTGACAAATTCAAAGTCATGTCGACAGGTCAAACTCATAATGCTGACCGAGTTGGTATTTTCACGCCGAAGCAAACCGATATGCCGCAGTTAAATACTGGTGAAGTGGGCTATGTTATTGCTGGTTTGAAAGAGATTCATGGCGCGCCTGTTGGTGATACACTCACCCACGCGAAACATGGTGCGACAGAAGCGTTACCCGGTTTTAAAAAAGTTAAACCACAGGTTTATGCTGGCGTATTCCCAATATCCACGGATGAATACGAAAACTTCCGTGATGCCTTAAGTAAACTTAGCTTGAACGATGCTTCTTTGATTTATGAGCCTGAAAGTTCATCGGCACTCGGCTTTGGTTTCCGTATTGGTTACCTAGGTTTATTGCACATGGAGATCATTCAAGAGCGTTTAGAACGTGAATACAATCTTGATTTGATCACTACAGCACCAACAGTTGTCTATGAAGTTGAACAAAACAATGGTGAAGTTGTTTATGTCGACAATCCGTCCGATCTGCCACCGATTAATAATATTGCAGAAATTCGTGAACCTATCGTTGAAGCTAATATTCTTGTGCCTAAAGAATATTTAGGCAACGTTATTACACTTTGCATTGAGAAACGTGGCGTACAAAAAAATATGGTTTATCACGGTAATCAAGTTGCGATTACTTACGAAATTCCTATGGCAGAAGTTGTGATGGATTTCTTCGACAGATTAAAATCAACCAGCCGTGGCTACGCGTCGCTTGAATATAATTTTGTCCGTTTTGAAGCCGCAGACATGGTGCGTTTAGATGTACTCATCAATGGCGATCGCGTTGACGCTCTTGCTATGATTATTCACAGAACGAACATTCGTCACAAAGGCTTGGCTCTTGTGGATAAGATGAAAGAGTTGATCCCAAGGCAAATGTTTGATATTGCCATTCAAGCTGCTATTGGTAGCCAAATTATTGCACGCTCTACCGTTAAAGCACTGCGTAAAGACGTAACTGCAAAGTGTTACGGTGGTGATGTTTCTCGTAAGAAGAAGCTACTACAAAAACAGAAAGATGGTAAGAAACGCATGAAGCAAGTGGGTAATGTCGAAGTGCCACAAGAAGCCTTCTTAGCTGTGTTAAAACTGAATGAGTAAACGCAGAAGTTGACTTTATTGAGTTGTAAAGCGCCGCATTTTGTGGCGCTTTAGCATTTAGAGAGTCGATAAAGTTTTAAAGCAAATATTTTAGCGGCGGTTCTTGTTATTTAATCAAAACCTAACAGCGACTAAGTTTTTGTTATACTCATACTTAGTTACATTTGTTTTTGAACCTTCGTTGATAATGAACATCCACAGTATGTATAAATAAAATGTTCAATTTATTAAATATTGTAATTAACAGCCAGGAGTAAAAAATACGATGGCAGCTTATTTTTCACTAATTCTTGTGATTATTACTCTAGTGTCCGGTATTATTTGGGCCATAGATGCATTCGCATTCGCACCAAAACGTAAACAAGCTTTAGCATTGGCTGAAACGAAGCAAAGCTTAGATGATGACGCGAAAGAAAAAATCCTTCGTGAACCTGCGGTAGTGGAAACAGCACATTCTATTTTTCCGGTAATAGCCTTTGTTCTGGTTTTGCGTTCGTTTATTTATGAACCTTTTCAAATCCCTTCCGGTTCGATGATGCCAACCTTGCTGGTTGGAGATTTTATCTTGGTTGAAAAATTCAGTTATGGCTTAAAAGATCCTGTATGGCGAAGCCAACTTGTTGAAACAGGTAAGCCAAAACGTGGTGATGTCGTTGTATTTAAATATCCAGTAGATCCAAAAGTTGATTACATTAAACGAGTGATTGGTTTGCCAGGTGATAAAATTATTTATCGTAATAAACACCTTTCAATTGTTAAAGCTTGTGTTGATAAATCCGATTGCCCGAAGGCTGAAGTAGTCCATACTGATGAACTCAACCGTGGTGAATTTAACCAAGACGGTGTAGCGATGTTGCGTTATGAAGAGCAGTTGGGTGATGTTAATCATGATATCCTGATTAACCCATCGCGCCGTGAAATGACTCAGGCCTACCTTAGACAAGCTGGAACTAAGTCTTATGAGTTTGTTGTACCTGAAGGCCAGTATTTCATGATGGGCGATAACCGAGATAATAGCCTTGATAGCCGTTTTTGGGGATTTGTTCCTGAAGCTAATTTAGTGGGTAAAGCAGTAGCAATTTGGATAAGTTTTGAATTTGAGCGCACGGAAGCTGATTTATTGCCGACTTGGATACCAACAGGTGTTCGATTTAATCGCGTAGGCGGAATTGTGTAGTATGAAATCGTGGAAAAATAACGATCGTTTGTTACGTACTTTAGGGTACAAATTTAAGAATGATAAACTGTTAACCCAAGCTTTGACTCATAGAAGTGCTAGCCACAAGCATAATGAGCGGCTTGAGTTTTTAGGTGATTCAATTTTATCTATTGTGATTTCTGATGCTTTATATCATCAGTTTCCTAAGGCAACAGAAGGTGACATGAGCCGGATGCGAGCAACGCTTGTTCGTGGCGATACATTGGCTGTGATAGGTCAAGAGTTCGGATTGGGTGAGTATTTGCATTTGGGCCCAGGCGAACTGAAAAGCGGTGGCTTTCGCAGAGAGTCAATTCTAGCGGACGCTGTGGAAGCTATTATAGGTGCCATTTATTTAGACTCAGATCTCGAAACTATCAGGCAACTACTTTTAGACTGGTACGCAGTGCGTTTGAAAGAGATACTGCCAAATGTAAATCAAAAAGATCCTAAAACCTTGCTTCAAGAACATCTTCAAGGGCTTAAAAAGCCACTCCCAGACTATAGGGTCAAGAAAATTAAGGGTGAAGCACACGATCAAACATTCACTGTTGAATGTAAAATAGAAAAAGTCGGTCAACCCGTTATCGGAGTTGGCGGATCTCGCCGTAAAGCAGAACAAAATGCTGCGGCTCAAATGTTGGAGCTGTTAGCTAAATGAGTAGTAACCAAAAATCGTCAGAAACCTCAGCTGTAGAACCTAGCCTCGATGAACTACTAGCCAGTATAAATAAAACCTCTCCACAAGCGGTACAGTATGACGAAACTTTTTGTGGAATGGTCGCCATTGTTGGTCGTCCTAATGTAGGTAAATCAACTTTGTTGAATCGTTTACTGGATCAGAAAATCAGTATTACGTCTAAAAAGCCGCAAACCACACGTCATCGTATTATGGGCATTCATACTGATGGGCCGAGACAAACGGTTTTTGTTGATACTCCGGGGCTACATATTGAAGAACGTCGTGCGATTAATCGATTGATGAACCGAGCCGCATCGAGTTCGTTAGCTGACGTTTGCATGGTAGTGTTTGTGGTTGATGGAATGAACTGGACCGCAGATGATGAAATGGTCTTGCAAAAGCTTACACGTGGTGCAGAAGCGCTCGACCGTAAAATCGTGCTAGCTATTAATAAAGTTGATTATATTACAGATAAAGAAGCTCTGTTTCCGTATCTTGAACAAATCGCAACTAAAGCAAAATTTGATGAAATATTGCCTATTTCAGCTAAAAACGGCACCAATGTTGAACGTATTTTAGAGCTTGCTAATGAAGCACTACCAGCTTGTCCTCACTTCTTTCCTGAAGATTATGTGACCGATCGTTCTCAACGGTTTATGGCTTCAGAGATTGTACGCGAGAAATTGATGCGATTTTTGGGTGACGAGCTGCCGTATGATGCTACCGTTGAAATCGAGCAATTTAAGCTCATGGAAAATGGTGTTTACCACATCAATGCGCTCATTCTTGTGGAGCGAAAAGGCCAGAAGCGTATGGTCATTGGCAATAAAGGCGAACGCATTCGCACGATTGCGACTCAGGCTCGATTGGATATGGAAACTCTATTTGATAATAAAGTATTCCTAGAAGTTTGGGTAAAGGTAAAATCTGGATGGGCTGATGATGAACGCGCTCTCCGTAGCTTAGGTTACGGTGAAGAATAACAAATTCTATCAGCATAGGCTGCAAAACAACTAGGAAATAACGCCAATGGAGCGAGGTTACGTTTTACATCACCGTCCTTTTCAAGAATCGAAAGCTTTAGTTAACTTGCTAGTCGATGGAAAGGGCAGAGTGGATGCCGTAGCTCGCTTAGGTAGTGGCAAACGTTCAATTAAATCTGTACTACAGCCATTTCAACCGCTTATATTTACGCTTTCCGGTCGTTCAGAACTAAAAACATTGGGGCAGATCGAGGCCGCTGCTCCAGCAGTCCCACTATCAGGCCAAGCCTTATATTCAGGCATGTATCTTAATGAGCTGACTGTGCGCGTTTTGTCGATTCATCATGATGCAACAGAGTTATTTCAGATTTATCATCGAACCTTGTTACAAATGGCTTCTGAATTTTGTCAGAGCCAATTGCGTCTTTTTGAATATCATTTATTGCAAGAGTTAGGTGCAATGCCAAGCTTGCAGTTTGATGAAAATAGAGATCCTTTCGAAGAAGATATTTATTATCGGTTTATTTCCGAGCAAGGCTTTAGTCCTTGCTTAAACACTAAAATTGAAAGCAGCTTTTCAGGTCAAAGCTTAATAGCTTTACGAGAAAACAACATCCAACCTGCTCACTTTAAAGAGCTTAAATTTCTAATGAGGGAGATGTTGAAACCTTTACTTGGGCAAAAAACACTATTGAGTCGACAATTGTTTTTAACATCACGCAATAAACCAGCTAGTTAATTCTTTTCATAGCGGCTTCTATCGCTGGAACCATCTTTTTTAATGTCTCGTTTTTACTATTTTTGATATTGGCATACAGCGAAAATAAAAAGCTTTTGGTGTTATGTAATTTTGCTAAACTTTGCTGGCTTTTGAATACATGATTCCAATTTCGATAGGGTTCAGGGTTACTGATTTTAGCAATAAAAAAGTCCCATTCAGCAAGTGTGTGTTGTTGTCTTAAAAAGGTATAAATAATAGGCCGTGCAATTCGTTCAGGCTCACCGTAAATATAGAAGTGCCCATTTTGTGGTGTGATTTGGTTAGCCAACGCAGTGAGCATTTCGTCTAGGCTGTTCTTTTCTACTTGCTGATTCAGCATGAGTTGTAACATCAAGTCAGCGCCGTGTGCGATAGCATGCCGCCAACCTACAGTGTCATCAAAACCTCGATAATCATTGATACTATTTAAATACTGGACGGCTGTTTTAACAGCAAGCAATCTTTGTTCTGCAGTTAGGTAAGGTGACTTACGGTCTACGCGAACAACCTCAGCAAGTACTAATGCAGAAAAAGATTTATAAACACCATGTGAATCATTGACTTCTGAGCTTAACGTATTAATGAGGAAATTAAACATATCCAGTTGAGTTGATTTGTTGATTTCATCGGCTCTTAATCACTGGCTTAGTGCTGAGTAAGCAACCCCATCTCTAATTTGGGGTTTTGGACTGGCTAAGCAATTGAGTAAAAATATAGATAATTTTTGTTTCTTATCATTATTTTTTAATTCGAAGTTTTTCTTTTTAAGCGCTATAAGCTCGTTGACGAAGGCATTGTTATTATCGCATTTTTCACTTGCCGAATTTGCATTAATAACCTCTTTACTTTGTGTTACTGTGCTGAACAATAGGGTTATGAGTAATACCCCAAAAGTTATTTTCATTCGATTGTCCTTATCATTATTGAAAACGTTGTAGTCTTATAAGTCCATTAGTGCCATGGGTTTTTATGTTTAGGATTTTGTATAAAATTTAGGTCAGTGAGTGTATGAAGAAACTCAATAAGTTGTTCTTTTTCTTTCTTAGTTAATTCAAAACCTTTCACAAAAGGACTTTTGAGCGGATGCAGCCTTCCATCACCCGGATATTTTCCGGAAGTAATATTACGTCCACCTGCAGCATATACATCAATGACTTCTTCAAGAGTGGCAATGCTGCCGTCGTGCATGTATGGCGCAGTTAAAGCAATGTTCCTAAGAGTTGGCGCTCTAAACCTCCCATCATCTAAAAAGTTGCCACTTACTTCGGCTAATCCAGTATCTACTTGAGGATAACCTTTACTGACACCTTGTTGATCAAGTTGAGTTAATACAAAATCGGGACGCTCGGTATAATAAAGACCAGTATTATGAAACGGTCGTCTATCTAGAGGTTGTTTTTCATGAGTGGTGGATTGAGTAAAGTTGAACCCACCATGACAATGATGACATTCTAGTCGCTCTGAAAAAAATAAGTTCATCCCTACTAATTCATCCGGCGTTAATGCTTCATCTTGTTGCTGATAGGCGTATTTATCAAACTTTGTGTCTAAAGAAATTAAACTTCGAACAAAGCTTGATAATGCTTGGGTGATATTGGTGAATGTCGGTTTTACATTTTGGCTCGCAAATGCGGCGTCGAAAAGTTTGGGGTATGGGGCTCGTTTAAAACGACTTAATACCATCTGTTCATTTCCACTCACACCAAGCTCTATTGGATTATCACCAAAGATAGGCAGTAAAATTTGTCGTTCGAGTGTTGTAATCCCATCATGTGACCAAGTTAGGGTTTTATTATATGCAATATTCACCAATGCAGGAGAATTACGTCGATGATGTTGGCCAGTACTTCCTGTTGATGTGACTTTAGGTTCAGCAAAAGCTAATGATTGTATATGACAAGTTGCACAGCTTTGTTTTTGATTAGCTGAAAGGGACTTATCATAAAAAAGGAAGCGTCCTAACTCTACCTTTGCATCAGACATGGGGTTTGCTTTCGGTACTGCAGGTTTAGGGAATCCGTCTGGAATTTCCCAAGCATAAGCTTCTTGAGTCGTTTCTTTTGAAGCTTTGTCTGGCTGGCAACCTAGCAATATAAAAAGAAAACTAAGAGAACAGACTAGCTTAAATTTGGAGTTTAAAGAGTTCATTTGAGTTGCCATACCCCTTCATCCAACTGTAGCGAGCTAACTAATTGGCGACAGGTATTTGAGGTCATATTCGACATACAAGAAGTTCTACTCATTTCTGGATTGGTGAGTATTGGCGCTAAAAGTGGTTTGAGGTTAAACACCAGAGAAGATTGATTCTGATAATCAAAACTAAAATGGATTTGGTTAGGGTATCGACATGGAGTTTTAGGTGAACGCAATATACTTTCGGCTTTACACCCTGTAGAACCAAGGTGAAATTGCCAGCCTGTTTGATAGTATGTTTTTGGATCTTTTGTTCCTTTACCAAGATCAATTCTTAAAAATTTATGCCCTTGTTGCCACGTCCAAAACATATCACTTTGGTTTAATGGAGCTGATTGTTTAAGTGGATTGAGGTGATTAATTTTAAAAGGCACGCCTAACGTAAAGCTGAATGTTCCTTCCTCAATCTCATTGTTGAAATATAGATTCCAATTTGCGTTTTGAGTGTTTTTCTCTCCGTTGCATGGGCTGCCGATCAGAGCAATTGATGACTGTTGGTGATGATTATTTTTTGATATTAAAGGTAAGCTTTGGCCGTTGTTTTTGAACTCACTCAGGTAGAACTGAATTTGGTTAAGTGTCCACTTACTTTCAATGGGTAAAATGCTTGCGCAACTGATTGGAGTTTGATCCCACATCAGCCTGACTTTTAGAGTAGATCCAGTTTGTTTGCAAGAACTCAGCAACAAGGAGCAAAAAATCACAAAGAAGTTAAAAAAAAGATAATGAGGTCTTAGACGAAAAGCTGATGAACCCCCAAAGCAACAAAGCATATTTAAAGCCTTTTTGTATTTATTATGAATGTATAAATATCTGCTTATAAAAAAAATGACAAGCAAATTGTTATAAAAAAGTTGAATATTAATATATTGACCATTATGTTAGTTGTAAAACGGATTTACTGACTAATCGCCAAAATAATCAGAGCGATGGTTCAGTGCTATTGCTCAGGGAATTTTATTTATGCAAGTCATTTCTTCTATTTTTCGTTTCTCATTTTTGGCTTTTTCACTTTTTTGCCTTGATGCAAACCTTTCACGTGTTTTGGCTCATTCTGAACATGACAAAGCTCGCTTTGTAGATTCAAATGGAAAAGATATTGGACGGTGTGATAGTCCATTACGACCCTGTAAAACTATTACCTATGCGGTTAATCACGCCAATAAGGGAGATAAGATTTTGGTCGCTGGTGGGGAATACCGCCTAAATGATGTCGAAGACGTATTTTTGATGACCAGCAAGATTGTGCCAGTTCTAGGGGGGTATAATCGTTACGATCATTTCCTTTCTCAAGCACCGCAGTTGAACTCAACAACGTTAATAGGCGTACCTGAAGAATTTGTCGATGATTTGCGTAATAGTGGCTTCCATGTTGTTAATGACGGTATAGCTCGATACGGTGCTAGGTTGAAAGATAGGCTAAAAAATCATGCTGATCTACAGAACAGTCACCGCAAAACAAGCTGTGTTGATGGTAAAGCGGGTAATTTTAACTGTAGCAATATTGATTTAGTCTCACATATGTCGTTAGGGGATTTTTCATCAAATCCGCCTTCAGCCAATGATATATGGGGACACGTTGATCTTAATACTGGCACAGAGTATGCCATTATAGGTTTGAGGAACGGTACTTCAGTGGTGAGTCTTGAAGACCCAGAGAGTCCTAGAGAAGTTGGTTTTATTACTGGAACATCAACAAGCTGGCGAGATATTAAAGTTTACCAATGGTTTGATGAAGCCAGCTTAAGTTGGAAAGCTAATGCTTATGTTGGCTCGGAAGGCTCAAACTATATACATATTATTGATTTAAGCCAACTTCCTGATTCAGTTTCAAAACTCAATACAGATAAAGCGAGCTTAAGGGCTCATAATGTTTATATAAGTAATGTTGACTATACGACCAACACTGCATTAGAAGGTGCTTCACCTTCTTTACATTTAGTAGGACAAAATGTTGGCGGAGGTGAATTTAGAAATTATAGTTTGGCTGATCCAAGTAAGTTGCAAATCCAATACGCCCGCTCTGGAAATCCGCGTTCTTTCTATACACATGATGCTAGCTCAATGCTTGTTAAAGGAGCTAGAGCTGAAAGTGATTGTAATTCAGCTTCTTGTGCAGTTTTATTTGACTTTAATGAAGAGGAAATGCGGATTTGGAATATCAGTGATCCAACTCAAGTAGATGAATTGTCTAACATTACATACCAGAATGCGTCTTACGTTCATTCGGGCTGGTGGAGTGAAGATAAACAATATGTTTTTGTGCATGATGAGCTGGATGAACAAAATCACGGATTAAATACCACAGTACGTGTGTTTGATATAAACAATTTACAAACCCCGAGGTTAGTAAAAACATGGACAGGTCCTTCAAAAGCTATTGATCATAATGGTTTTGTAAGAGGAAATCGTTATTACATGTCAAACTATCAGCGTGGTGTAACGGTTTTAGATATATCAGATGCAGCCGATCCTAAGCATATTGGATATTTTGATACTTATCCTGCATCAGACAGTAACGCGTTTAATGGTGTATGGGGAGTTTATCCATATTTACCCTCTGGGCTTATTATTGCGAGTGATATAAATAGCGGTTTATATATTTTAAAAGATAACACGTTAGCTAGCTCATCCGGCTCAGTCAGTTTTGAACGTAAAGAATCTCTAATCATACCGGGAAATACAGCAAGGTTAACCATACAGCGACCTGAAGGCCGTGGTGCGGTGAGTGTCGGCTATGAAACCTTAGCGGCTTCAGCAGAAAGTGACGTTGATTTTCAGCCTCAATCAGGACGACTTAATTGGGAAGCGGGAGATAATAGGGCAAAGTCCATTGAATTAGTAAGTTTGGACAGTGGTAAAAATAAGGAATTACTCGTATTTGTAAGATTATTCGATCCCAAAGGTGGATTGACATTAACCTCTCCTAGTTATCACACCTTAAAAGTTGGCGTAAACCCTATTCAAGCCGGAACTATCAGCTTCTTAGGCAATGACAATGTCGTTAATGAAGGTGATGGAAGCGTATCGGTTAAAGTGGCCAGAACAGGTGGTAGCTCGGGATCGGTCAAGGTTAATTATCACTTGCAAAGCGGAACGGCTAGCGTTGGTGAAGATGTGGTTGAAGTATCAGGTGAACTTGAATGGAGTGATGGTGATAATCAACTAAAGACAATTACTGTTTGGGTGTGGGTCTTTTAAAACGACGAAGTTATCCACATCTGTATAACCTCTGTTTGGATTGCTTTTTGTGATACTCCCAATACTTTTCAATATCACCACTCGATCTTAACGACCTAAGTTTTAATATAGCTTCTGCACCTTCAAGACTCCATCTCGCTCCAGTGATATCCAACCTATCATTAATCAGATGACGACAAGCTCCCTCAATGACACCGCTAGCAATTGGGAAACCTTGCTCTAACGCTTTACCGTATTCTAATCTTGATTTATTTCTCAATAGATAACCGATGCACTTATTAATGCCTTCTCGTTGTTTTAATTTCCGTTTTGTTGCACTGATCCCAAGGCCTTTTGCTACTTGTGACGCATTACCTCGTAAGATTTCAGTCGCTCGCTTTTCTATCCAATCTTCGACTTCTGGATCATCTTTTTCAAATAAGCACCACGCCGCTTTCCAGAGATATTCAAGCACATGGATGAAATCCATGACCACCGTTGCATTGATGTTGAGTTTCTTCATCACCCGATAAATTTGTTTTAGCTGATGAGGATGACCATCAACGAGTACAACCCACTGACGGCTTTGAGTTGGGTCTCGTTCCAGAGCTTCTAAAAATGCTTCTTCAATCACAGTCGCAGCGCTTCTTTCTACGCTTGCCCACACACGTTTATTTCTTGGTGGCACACGTAATGGACGAACATTTGAATTATCGTTTCTAGACATGATTGATTCTGGGGTACGATGCAAAGGCTTGGTGGTGTATACCGCTGCAACTTCTGCCATTCGTTTGCGGTCTTTTTTTTCTCCAGCACTTAGGCGTCCTTTGAGCTTCTGTTGTTTCGCTGCTTTTTGCGTGCCCTCTCTCAAGCTATTAGGTTGCATAACGATGCCTTTTCCATCCATAGTCAATACCAGTAAATCAGATGTATTTTCTGGCTTAAGGTATCTCTGCTGGAGATAAAAACCATCAAAATCTTGTGCAATATCCTGCACAATTTGCCTTGCTTGTCGCTTGGGCACGTGCGCACCTGTGGTGGTATCTATTGAGCTTACTGCATCATCATATGAGCCTTTGACTGCTTCTGTAGCGAGTCTTAGGCGTACACCATCAGAGTATTTATCTTTCGAAAGATTCAGCTCACCATCCATTGGAAACACGCTATCACACCGACGTTGACTGTAACCTTTTCGATGCATCGTTACGGTACCAAATAAACTTTCTAAGTTTCGTTTGCAGTTATTTTTCAAATGATTCAATGCAATGTCACGGTTGGAACAAACTTGCTGACGGGGCTCTTCAGCGGTTTTGATATCTAAGAAACCCTGTAATAAACACCGCAACAACTCAGTTCCTTCGGTATCGATATAAGCTTCAACTTCTCCATGGCTCTCTTGCTTAACTTGCTCGTCTTCGAGGTGCGAAATAATACGTTCAAATTGCAATTTGGCTTCAGAAAAGAATGAAAATTCGAGTGAGTTTGAGTATGCTAGTTTCATGAAAGGAGCCTTTTTATATACTTGTTGTGTGTGGAAACTGATAAGTACTATAAAATTGCTCCTTTCGCACCATTTATTAAACCCATCCAATTGATAATTAATGATCTTTTCATGGTTTTCGTCGATCAAAAAGATCTACACCCTTACTGTTTCAGTTATCGAAGATGAAGTTAGGGAAAATGAGGAGCAATTTGCTGTTGTGTTAGAAAGTGTCGATGACAGCGTAATTAGCGGTGGAGATTCAACGATAAAAATAATCGACAACGATAGAGCGAATACTGCACCAGTTGTTTCAGCTGGTGACGACAGAAGTGTTAATGCTGGTGAAACAGTGAGCTTAACTGCGTCTGCGACAGATGCTGAAGGCGATGCCCTGGCCTATCAATGGAGGCAAGTCAATGGTGAAACGGTTGAGTTAGCCCAAAGCAACAGCGCAACAACTTCATTTGTTGCTCCGCAAACCTCATCAGAATTAACTTTTGAAGTGACTGTAACAGATAGCTTTAATGCAATGATTAGGGCTCAGGTTAATATCTCAGTTATTGCTGTAGAAAACCAAGCACCTCAATTGACAGTATCAGCAGTCCAAGATGTTTCAGGAAGGAGTTCGGTGACTTTATCTGCAAACGCAACTGATCCGGAAAACCAAGCTTTATCTTACCAATGGTCTCAAAAGAGTGGCGATAATGTCAGTCTTTCAAACAATGATAAAGACACTGCGAGTTTCGTGGCGCCAAATAAAACCACAGTGCTTATTTTCGAAGTCATGGTTTCGGATACTCTTGGCGCGACCTCAACAGCCGAGGTGAGGGTAAATGTAACAGAAATAGTAACGACATCCCCTCCATCTGAGCTGCAAGGACAATCGAGTTCGGGAGGTGCACTAAGTTGGTTGCTGATATCAATGTTGCTATTGGTAAGAAGACGAAATTAATCCTAGCTCTCATTATCTAATTGATTGGTATTGTTTCGGTTAGCCGATACAATACCTTGCATCACTCAGGGCTTAATTCCTCGCCCCTTGGGGCGAACTAACACAAAAGGTTTGTGTTAGGGTCTGTTGATCTTTCGTGATTGTTTTTGCAGCGATAAATTGGTTATTTTATGCAAGGCAGAGTTTGTGAGGTTTGGTTATTATCGACATACAAAACTGTCGTTACTTTCGTTTCCAAATAAGAAAACGATAACGCAGCACCTTTGATTTAGAAAGAGCGACCAATTTACGCTCTCTCTTTTTTCGATGCTTTTGAGCATTCATTGTTCTGTGTTGTGACCAGCTCACTTAGATGGCTAAGCATCACTGCTCATGCCTTGAACAGATAAATGCTCAAATAGCACAAAATTTAATCCTGAAAGACCAACAGACCCTAGTTCATACCTGCCTAGGCTGGTATCCAGCGACTTTCATTAAACAAGAAAAAGACGCTAGACTCTAGCCTTCGCTAGAGTGACTATAACGTTAAACGATACCTCGCTCCTCTGGGGCGGGGTGATTCATTATTAGAAAGAGACAGTCATTTAGGAGCTTTTAATGAGCCGAATTTTATTGGGCGTTAATATCGACCATATTGCAACATTACGTCAGGCTCGTGGCACGAACTATCCTGATCCTGTGCATGCAGCAGCCGTTGCTGAAAATGCAGGGGCGGAAGGCATTACCATTCATTTACGTGAAGATCGCAGGCACATCATAGATCGTGATGTTTACACATTAGCGAACACGTTAAAAACAAGAATGAACCTTGAAATCGCGGTCACGGATGAGATGCTTGATATCGCTTGTGAAGTTAGACCTAGTTATGTGTGTTTAGTGCCAGAAAAACGTGAAGAGTTAACCACTGAAGGTGGGCTTGATATTGCTGGGCAGCAGCAAAAAATTACAATGGCAGTGGCTAAGTTAGCCGCGCAAGACATAAAAGTATCCTTGTTTATTGATGCTGACCCAATTCAAATCGATGCCGCAGTTGAATCAGGTGCACCATATATTGAAATTCATACTGGTTGCTATGCTGATGCTAAAAATGATGCTGAACAGCAAGAAGAACTAAATCGAATTCGTAAGATGGCGACTTATGCCCACAGCAAAGGCTTAATTGTTAATGCTGGACATGGATTGCATTATCATAATGTGAAACCTATCGCTGCTATCCCTGAGTTATATGAACTTAATATTGGTCACGCTATTATTGCTCGTGCAGCGATTGACGGTTTGGACTTAGCCGTTCGAGATATGAAACAGCTTATGCTGGAAGGCCGTAGAGGCGAATAATGGCGATCATTGGGTTAGGAACAGATATTGTTGAAATAGCCAGAATAACAGCTCATGTTGAACGTGGTGGAGATAAACTTGCTAAGCGAGTGTTAACGCCCGTTGAGTTAAATATTTATCAGCAACATTCTCAAGCTAACCGTTACCTTGCAAAGCGTTTTGCAGCGAAAGAAGCCGCAGCAAAAGCGTTAGGCACAGGTATCGGCCGCGGAGTTTCATTTCAGCATATTCATATTAGTAATAATATGGAAGGAACGCCTTTGATATCGTTTACTGATGGGGCGCATGAAAGGCTGGTATCACTGGGTGGAAGCAGTGCTTCAATTTCGATAGCTGATGAAAAAAACTATGCGGTATCAACCGTTATTATAGAATCTTAGCTTATACCAATTACAGTAATTAACTTCCCATTCAGCAAGAGCTAAAGGATTTCAGTACAAGGCGCAAGTTTGAAGTACTATATACCCTAACGGCCGCCATACAAAGCTGGCGTTCAACGCACTTCGTGCTTTTGTTGGGATAATTCAAAAACTTGTAACGTAGTAATGGAGTCCTTTAGCCTTGCTTAATAACTGTAATTGGTATTAGAGGCGGCTAGGCGAGTTTCTTATCAGAAACCTTAGGTAGGTCTTCTAAGCCTAAATCACACCTGAGCTGTAGAGAGGTTACGCTGATATTGGTCATTTTTTTCAGCACTAGCCTTTCTACTTCAGCGTTTGCAAATCGCCTTGATTGCTCTAAGCTGCTAAACTCACTCTCTAATGCATTAGCCAAGCACTCACAGCTTTGAAGCATTTTTGGAAGAGTATCTCGTTTGTCTTGTCGAGTTCGAGCGCTAAGCCAAATAATTCTATGTGTGACTGCGTCTTCAAGCAATTTGGTGTGTTGATGCTCAAAACCCTCGATATCCGTTAAATCAAGCTGATTTACTCTTGCAACAATACTTAATGCGGCTGTGATAGATTGATTTTTTATTGTGGCGATATTGTGTGCAAAAGCACCTTGACGACCATAAGTAATAATTTCATCTCCTTCGCGGGGAATACCAACCGTATATAAATTTTTTGATATGGTTTTATCAGGCTGTATAAGCTCACCCAACCGAGTGACTTCAATTCCTCTTGCCGTTTTTTGGTGCGGGATAGCTAGTTTCTGTTTATCAATTAAATTTCTCCAAAGTGGATTGCTCACTTTGGAGTAGTCGGTTTCTTGGTTTAAATTTGAAACCAGCATTTGTACATTCAGTGTTAAATTGGTTTGCGATTTTTTATCATAATAATGAATGGCTAACGTATTGTCTTGGTTGATGGTAACGGATTTGATGTTTGCTACGATGAGGGTTACGTCATGCTCTCTAAGAGGCTCTACTCTATTTGTTGTTACAGACATAGCTGATACCCGCATTTTGGTAATAATAGAGTTATATTTCATGAGTAACATTGAAACATCTTTTTTTGGTACTTTCGCGATAAGCTCAGGCAAATATGCTTCCCATGCTTTACAAATTCGCTCTGGAATGATGCTCTCTGGAATATCAGGAACAGCAGATTTTATTTTCTTTTTAACTTCTTGCCATTCAAGTTTGACCGCTTTTACTAGTTGTTCAGGTCCTTGATAAGTTTGCTCTATAAAAGCGGGTTTTCTTACCGAAATTACTTGATGTTCATGATTAGTTGGATAGGTAAATGGCGTTAACCCTGCTCGAGAAAACATAGTGATGTGACCTTGATGCTTAAAGTCTTCTCGAAGCGTGATGACAGTGTCATAAGCCGATAAGCTTGAACCAATAATAGCGATGTGATCATTTTTGTTTAATGAGTGTAATCGCGAATAACCTTCATCAATGTACTGACATCTTAAAAAGTTTGGATGATTTTCAAGTGGTTGAGTAAAAGGGAAACTAGAAAGCTCATTCCCAGTACCTATGATGACATGTTTTGCATTAAGAGTTTGAAGGGTATTATTATTTGAACTTAAGTGAATTTGATAGCCACTTTCTTTAGCCACAACGTCAATTACTTCGGAATCAAGCTCAGTTAAAATGGTGCCACTAACAGAGTTCGCGAGTGCTTGATTCATCCGTGTTTTTAAATACTCGGTGTAAACCCTTCTAGGAGCTGGACTGCTTATGCCAAAAACAATATGTTTCCATTTATCAGGCCAAGTGCTTCTATCGGCTTCTTCATTTAACCAGTTCAAAAAATCATTAACGTCTTCACGGAAGATAGACATTCGTCCTGCTTGAATGTTGAAAACATGATTCCAGCTATTTCCACCGCCAGCATAGGCTAAACCGCCATATTTATGGCTGCTTGTTTTTTCGGAAACAGCAATGGATAAAGGTTTATTAGAAAATTGAAGCAATCTAATAACAGTAGCTGTAGAGGCTGCACCAGCTCCAATGACGAAAACATCGACATGATTCATTGTCATCCTGACAATCCTTTAAATCCATTTAAGTTTATAAATTATAGCGCGTTTAAATTAAGAATATTAATTTGTTCTAGTTAAGTACAAGCCGCAATTAAAACAATAATACCAATTACAGCAATTAACTTCCCACTCAGCAAGAGCTAAAGGGTTTCAGTACAAGGCGCAAGTTTGAGGTACTATATACCTTAACGGCCGCCATACAAAGCTGACGTTCAACGCACTTCGTGCTTTTGTCGGGATAATTCAAAAACTTGCAACACAGTAATGGAATCCTTTAGCCTTGCCCTTCGGGAGCTTGTATGTGTCCAAATTACTACGCAAAATTGTCTTAACCTAGCAATGTAATAACGACAGTTTTGTATGTTGGTAATAACTATGTCTTCATCAATTTCACTTGTACTTTGGACACATACATAGCTCTGAGTTGGGTATTTAATTACTGTAATTGGTATAATATAGAGGTCTTATTAAACTTTAACCTACCGTGAAAATAGCCGCTAACACCTACTCCCAAGCCTGTTAGTGAAAGCATAAAAGCTAAAAATCACTTCGCCTTTAGCTTTAGGTTGGAAATAATCTTCAAATCTCAGCGAATACAATTTTCATGGTGTAGGGTGATAGAAAAAATAGTAGTCAAAGTAAACGCATATGACATCCATGCCTATCATGAACGTTTAGGTTGAAACGCAACAATAGCCCGTTTGATTTTATTTTTTGAAGTTCAGAAAAACAAAGTCAGTAATTCATTCACGAACATGTGGCCTTTGGAAGTTAATATCCAATGAGACTCCGTTTCAGTGACTAATTCTTTTTTCTTAGCTGTTTCCATTCCACCAGTTATTAGGTCTCTATCTAACCCAGTTCTTCCTTCGAATTCTGATTTCGGGATCGGTGATATCAATCGAAAGCGATTCATTAAATACTCTAAAGCTCGGTCGTCTTTTTCGACATCCGTAGACTCAAACATATATGACTTGGCGCTTAAATAACCTTTAGGGTGTTTAATTTTTACAGTTCGAATAATTCTATCTTCGTTAGGAAGGGTGATTTTTCCATGAGCACCGCAACCAATACCAAGGTAATCGCCAAACTGCCAGTAATTAATGTTATGTCGACACTGATATCCAGGCTTTGCATAGGCGGATATTTCATATTGTTGGTAACCTAAATTGGCCAGTTTTTGTTGCCCTTGCTCATAAATATGCCATAGCGATTCATCATTCGGTAGCTGTGGTGGTTTAGAGTGAAAAAGAGTATTAGGTTCAATAGTTAATTGATACCAAGATAAATGAGGTGGATTTAAGCTTGTAGCTTTATCAATATCGAACATGGCTTCATCGAAGCTTTGGTCGGGCAGTCCATGCATGATATCTAAATTAAAACTGTTGTAATTGGCGCTATGGGCGTGCTTGGCTGCATTTTCAGCTTCAGCTTCATCATGGATTCGACCCAGTAGGTTTAACTTTTGGGCTGAAAAACTTTGTATGCCAATCGATAAACGAGTTACACCTGCTTGCCGGTAAGCCGCAAAGTCATCATGCTCCAAGGTGCCAGGGTTGGCTTCCATGGTGATTTCAATATCATGATTAAACGGGATAAGTTTATCTACTTCAGTAAGCAGCTTAGCAATCGAATTGGCCGAAAATAGAGAAGGCGTGCCGCCGCCGATAAAAATACTATGTAACTTTCTTCCTTGGCAATATTGTAGATCTTGAGTCAGATCTTCAATAAGTGCGTCAATATATGCATTTTCTGGTAGCGGTCCCTTTTGTCCATGAGAATTGAAGTCACAATAGGGACATTTTTGAACACACCAAGGGATATGCACATATAAACTCAGTGGAGGCAGTATTAACATAAATTATCCGATTATCTTTTGCTGTTTAAGTGCATCGATAAGTAAGGCCAAAGCTTTTCCACGATGACTAATAGAATTTTTATGTTGAGCATCCATATGGGCGACAGTTTGTGAGCTTCCTTCGGGAATGAATATAGGATCGTAACCATGACCGCCATTACCGTCAGCTTCATAAGCGATGGTTCCTTCCCAAGAAGCTTGAGCAATAATTGGAGTAGGATCTTTTGCATGACGCATATAAATAAGTACACATTGAAAGCGTGCGCTTCGAGCTTCAACGTTTTTTAATGCTTCAAGTAGCTTCTCATAATTTGAGGTTTCAGTGGCATTTTCGCCAGAATATCGTGCAGAGTAAATCCCTGGCTGGCCATTGAGAGCGTCAACTTCAATGCCTGAATCATCGGAAATCGTTGGGCTTTTACAAAACTCAGCAGCATGCCTTGCTTTGATAATGGCATTCTCAACAAAAGTGGTACCCGTTTCCGCGACTGATGGGACATCAAACTCGCTTTGAGGTAATACTTGAACTTTATATTGATTAAACAGCTGATTAAATTCTGCAAGTTTTCCTTTATTTCCACTTGCAAGCACTATCTGAGTCATGATGATCACCACATTTAAAAATTCGTGGCAATCATACGCAATCGTTTTGTGAGTTTCTACCGTGTATCAATATAAATAGAGCCTGAAATCAGGCTCAAGTGAAATGATAACAAGCGGGAAAATTATTCTACATAAAATTTTTGTTTGAACTTCACTTTAGTACTGAGCTCTTTACCGTGCATGATATTAATATCGAAATTGATCGTTCCGTCATCACGATATGGTACTTCAGCGATGTAATAGGTGGCATCACCTTCGCGTACCTCTTTAAACTCTAAATTAATATGTGAATCAAGGATGTTTTTTGCCACACCGTCAATTTTTACAGGTACGGACGGCTTGTTTTTCAACCGATTATCTAACACGGTTATATTGACAATACCCGTATATTGGCTTCGTTTTATATTGTAGGTTTTTGCAATGCTTGGGGTTAAAAATGTACTGCCGAAGGCCATGTAGTGAATATCAAAATTACCGACAACCGTTTTTTGTTCTGCTTGAGCAACCCCGAACAAGCCAGCGGTTAACATGAGTATCGCACAAAGATTCTTAAGCATGATGACACCTTTCTTGTGGTCAGATATGCGATGAGTATATACCCATCGAACAGAGACCTCAAAAGTCTGATTTTTCGCTATTTAGGGGCAAACAGATAGCGGCTGAAATAGCCGCCACAATATGAAAGTTAAATGATATTCCAGAACGGAATGTACTGTGCAAACAATAAATTTAAGAAGTGCAGTCCGATAAACAATGCCATAACAGATAAATCTAACCCACCCATTGGTGGGATGATACGACGTATTGGGGCTAGCAGCGGATCGGTAAGTTGTCCTAGCATCATGACAAATGGGTTATAACCTTGGTTAAACCAGCTCAAAATTGCTCTGATTAATAACATCCAAAATAGTAAGGTGCCAGTATGTTTAATGACCGATACAAATGAAATCATCAAGATAAATAGGAAGTCTATTGAGCTGCCGACAATTAAAGATAAAAGTGTCAACTTTAGTGTGACAACAGCTAAAGCCAGCACAAAAGTCGACGTGTCAAAACCACCTATCGAAGGTAAAACTCTTCTCATAGGAGCCAAGATTGGTTGAGTTACTTTGACTACGAACTGAGAAAAAGGATTGTAAAAATCGGCTCTTGCCATTTGGAGCCATAAACGGAGTATGACAACGGTTAAGTAGAGATCGAATATTGTTGTTATTAGAAAGCTCATTGCATTCATAGTGTCGATTCGCCTGTAATTGATAGTGTAATCTGTAAACTCTAATTTCTGATTTTAGAGTGTTAAAAAAGTTTTTCCATGTCTTCTGCTTTTTTTATGCAATTCTTCATTGAAGATTCAATTAAGTCTCTTAAGCCACCTTTTTCAAACGTCGCAATGGCTTCAGCGGTTGTTCCGCCTTTTGATGTAACATTTTGTCTAAGCTCAGCAGCACTGAGTTGTGGGTTTTGCTTGACCATTTCAGCGGCGCCCAGTGCGGCTTGTTGCACCATTAGTCGAACACTTTCAGCAGGCATGCCCAATTCTTCGCCTACTTGAATCATAGATTCCATGAACATAAAAAAATAAGCTGGTGAACTTCCTGCTAGTGCAATGACATTATTTAAGTCGGATTCTTTTTCAACCCAAACGACATCACCGCCTGTTGCCATGATAGTTTGGCAAAGTTGCTTTTGAGGTTCAGTGATATTCGCTGGAGCAAAGACTCCTGTGACACCAACACCGATTTGTGTAGGTGTATTTGGCATGGTGCGAATAAGGTTTATTGGTTGGTTCAGATAATCAGAATAGCGCTTAGCTGGGATACCTGCCGCGATAGTTATTATCAATTTACTACTAACGTCGATATTTTGTAAGTGTTCGCAAACTGCTTGCATTAGCTGTGGCTTTACCGCTAAAACAATGACGTCAGCATTTTGCGCGGCTTGGTGATTATCGTGTGAAACTGAAATTCCAAATTCAGATTGCAGTGCCGTGAGTTTTCCAGCACTTGGGTTGGTTGATTCAATTAAATTCGCTGGATACCCACCATTTACCAAGCCACTAATGATACTGCGAGCCATGTTGCCTGAGCCGATAAAGCAAATTTTACGTGATGTAATAGACATAATTTGTTAATTCTCGTTAAATTAAATACATTTGTGCTGTTCGGTTAAATTACAAGGATTAACGCTTGCCAAATATTGCACTGCCAACTCTTACCATTGTAGAGTCGTGTTTTACTGCGAGCTCTATGTCATTGCTCATTCCTAAAGATAAAGTGTCAACATTCGGGTAACGAGCTTGTAGTTTTTTGAAAGCGCTTTGCATTGAGCTGAACTCTATAGAGAGCTTCTGTTCATCGTCGATAGAACTCGGTATTGCCATGAGACCGCGTAATGCTAATCGTGGCAGTGAATGTATTAGTTCAGCTAAAGTGTCAACGTCACTGAGTAGTACACCTGATTTTGAACTTTCTTGGCTAATATTAACCTGAATGCAAATATTCAGCGGTGGGAGAGCATCCGATCTTTGATTATTTAATCGAACGGCTATCTTTTCGCGCTCAATGGTATGGATCCAATCAAAATGCGTTGCGGCATCAGCGGTTTTATTTGACTGTAAAGAGCCAATAAAATGCCACACTATATCGTTGTGGCTTGAGGATAAAGCTTGGATCTTTTGGATGGCTTCTTGAATATAGTTTTCACCGAAGTCTCTCTGCCCAGAGTCATAAGCTGTGATGATGTCAGAATTCGGTTTTGTTTTGCTAACGGCGAGTAATGTGACCGAATCAGGTACTCTATGATATTTGTCGATAGCGAGTTTGATTCTATCTAAGGTCTGTGCCAGTCTGTCAGTTATTGTTATCATGGTGTAATCGCGTTTTAACGGAATTCTATTTATGGATATTACAGAATTATTAGCCTTTAGTGTAAAACATAAGGCATCAGATTTGCACTTGTCAGCAGGTGTTTCGCCGATGATCCGCGTTGATGGCGAAGTGAGAAAAATCAACTTACCAGCGCTTGATCATGCTGCCGTACAAAATTTAGTGTACGACATTATGAATGATAAGCAGCGCAAAGACTATGAAGAACATTTAGAAATTGATTTTTCATTTGAAGTTCCTGATTTAGCCCGTTTTCGCGTCAATGCATTTAATCAACAACGTGGTGCAGGAGCCGTGTTTCGTACTATCCCGAGTGACATTCTTACATTAGAGCAACTCGGCGCGCCTGAAATATTTAAGAAAATTTCGAGTTTCCCACGTGGGTTAGTTTTAGTTACTGGGCCGACTGGCTCAGGTAAAAGTACGACTTTAGCAGCGATGATCGATTACATTAATGAAAACCGCCACGATCATATTCTAACTATTGAAGATCCAATCGAATTCGTTCATGAAAACAAGCAGTGCTTGATCAATCAGCGTGAAGTGCATCGTGATACACACAGCTTCAATGCGGCATTGCGCAGTGCATTGCGTGAAGATCCGGATGTTATTTTAGTCGGGGAAATGCGCGATCTCGAAACCATTCGTTTAGCCATGACAGCTGCCGAAACAGGCCATTTAGTGTTTGGTACGCTGCATACAACATCAGCCGCCAAAACCATTGACCGTGTAGTCGATGTTTTTCCTGCCGCCGAAAAAGATATGGTTCGTACCATGCTATCAGAATCTTTGCAGGCTGTGATTTCACAAACTTTAATTAAAAAAGAAGGCGGTGGCCGTGTGGCCGCACATGAAATCATGATGGGTACTCCTGCAATACGAAATTTGATCCGAGAGGATAAAGTGGCGCAAATGTACTCAGCGATTCAAACGGGCATGTCCCATGGTATGCAAACACTTGAACAGTGTTTACAGAATTTAGTTAATCGAGGCGCAATTAGCCGAGAAAATGCTCAAGCTAAAAGCTCAAGCCAACACACTAATTTTTAAGGATTGATCATGGATGTTAGCCCGTTTTTAAGAGTGATGATTGAACGTAAAGCGTCAGATTTATTTGTAACTGCGGGCTTTCCACCGAGCGCTAAAATCGATGGTGAATTGCGTCAACTTACAGATTCTCCCTATACACCTGAGCAATCATTGAAGTTTGTTGAATCATTAATGAATGACGCACAAAAGGCAGAGTTTCACGAAACTAAAGAATGTAATTTTGCTTTTTCAGCCAAAGAACATGGCCGATTTCGAGTTAGTGCATTTTGGCAACGAGAAGCACCTGGATGTGTGATGCGACGCATTGAAACACAGATCCCTGCTGTTGAAGATTTACAGTTGCCAAGCATTCTTAAAGAGTTAGTCCTGAGTAAACGTGGTTTGTTTATCATGGTTGGGGGAACTGGCACGGGTAAGTCCACCTCACTAGCTGCGCTTGTTGGGTATCGTAATGTTAATGCTCGTGGTCATATCTTGACTATTGAAGATCCGATTGAATTTGTTCATGAACATCGTAAAAGCATTATTACTCAACGAGAAGTCGGAATTGATACTGATTCGTTTGATGCGGCTCTGAAAAGCTCTTTAAGACAAGCACCTGATGTCATTATGATTGGTGAGATTCGAACTCAAGAAACGATGGAGTTCGCACTATCGTTTGCTGAAACAGGCCATCTTTGTCTTGCAACGCTGCATGCAAATAATGCTAACCAAGCATTAGATCGTATTATGCACTTAGTCCCAAAAGAGAAACATCAGCAATTGTTATTTGATTTATCCCTCAATCTGAAAGGAATTGTGGCTCAGCAATTGGTACCAAGATCTGATGGTTTAGGAAGACGAGCAGCCATCGAAGTGTTGATAAACACTCCACGTGTTGCCAGCATAATTGCAAATAATGAATTGCACTTTCTGAAAGAAACGATGGCAAAATCGACAGAGCAAGGCATGCAAACCTTCGATCAGTCGCTGTTTGCGTTATACAAAGAAGGTGAGGTGAGTTATGCCGATGCATTGCATCATGCCGATTCACCTAATGATTTACGACTAATGATAAAACTTGATACTACCAATTCGTCAGATAAAAATAACGGCTTTATGGATGGAGTAACTTTAGATCTAGATTAAGTCATGGTCTACAGAGTTAAGTGCTGATAAAATCCGTTTTTTTTGAATACTTGTAGCAGGTTAAGCAGTGAACAATTTTTCAGGGTTATCTAAAGAGCAAGGGCACAGCAAAAGAAATAAAAAAGCTGTGCTATTGATTAATCTAGGTACACCAGATGAACCAACTACTGCTTCAGTGAGACGTTATTTAGCTGAATTTCTAGCAGACTCCCGTGTTGTTGAAATTCCTAAGCTGTTATGGAATGTGATCTTACACGGAATTGTTTTAAGGACTAGACCTGCTAAATCAGCAGCACTTTACAAGCAAATTTGGACCGAAGAAGGTTCTCCTTTGTTGGCTATTAGCAAACAACAAACCAGCAAATTACAAACTGCTTTAAATGCTGAAGAGTTAGATACAGATGTTTATCTGGCAATGCGCTACGGCAACCCTTCTATTCATGAAACACTCAGAAAAATGCATCAATCAGGTATTGATGATATCACTGTGTTACCGTTATATCCTCAATATGCAGCACCTACAACAGGATCAAGTTTTGATGCGATAAGCAAAGAATTACAAACTTGGCGTTATTTACCTTCATTGCATTTTATAAACACTTACCATGATCATCCTGATTATATAAAGGCTCTAAGCGCTTCTATTACTAATGACTTTAGTCTTCATGGCAAACCTAAAAAGTTGGTATTTTCTTACCATGGTATGCCAGAAAGAAACCTTAAACTGGGCGATCCATATTATTGCTTTTGTATGAAGACAACTCGACTTATCGTTGAATCGCTTGGCTTAAGTGAGCAAGATTATGTTGTTTGTTTTCAGTCTCGTTTTGGTAAAGCTAAATGGCTTTCCCCTTATACTGATGCAACACTGACCAAACTTGCAAAAGAAGGTGTTGATGATGTTGCTATTATCTGTCCCGCATTCAGTGCCGACTGCCTTGAAACTTTAGAAGAAATTGAAGAAGAAAATCGATTAGTGTTCGAAGCGGCTGGTGGAAAAAAATATCGTTATATTGCAGCGTTAAATGATGATGAATTGCATATTGAAATGATGAAAAATTTAGTTAAACCCTATTTGAAAAACTGAAGTAGTATGACTTTTGTGTCGTAATGTGAATTACGACACAAAACAAACGCTTAATTTATAATATAGTAAATGGTATAAGAGCACTTATGAATAATGGTTCTCGAAATAGCTTTCAACAATCAGTACAGCAGAAACTGAATCCACTTGATCTTTACTTAACTTCTTAAAACCGCCAAGTTCAAAGAGTCGTGCTTTTGCATCCGTAGTGGTTAATCGTTCATCTTGCAGTGCGATTTCAATGCCAAAACGCCCATGTAAACGGTTAGCGAATTTTTTCGCCCGCAGGGTCAGAGGTTGCTCTGTGCCATCCATATTAAGAGGCAAGCCGATAACTAATAAGTTTGGCTTCCAACGTTTAATAATCGTTTCAATTACATTCCAATCAGGTATGCCATCATTGGCTTTAACGGCTTGCTCAGGGGATGCTTGAAAAGTGATGTTTTGTCCGACGGCAACTCCGATACTTTTGGTACCAAAATCAAAGCCCAATACTGTCATTGTTGTCATTATTTTGTCTTATAACTTACTGATGCTGTAGGCACTATCTATGAGTGACCGACTTGAGAAGAAACTTGCCAAGATTCAAATCCGAGTATTTTACTAGCTTCTTGCCAACGTTGTGCTGGCTCAACGTCAAATAAAACTTTTGAAGTCGCTGGAATCGTTAACCATGAGTTAGCGGCTACCTCTTCTTCGAGTTGATCTTTTCCCCAGCCGGCATAACCTAAAGCCACAATAAAGTTATCGGGACCTTTTTGTTTCCCCATGGCCGTCAATACATCGCGAGATGTTGTGATCATAATATCGGGTGTAATCGCTAAGCTATTTGTCCAACCTGGTTGGGTGGAGTGCAGTACAAAGCCTCGATCTGGACTTACTGGACCACCAACTAAAACTGGAGAATTATTAACACTCGAATGAAGAATAGTTTGAGTGGCTAAATCCATTTGCTCAAGGAGTTCACTGACTTCAATGCCTATTGGTCGATTAATAACAATCCCCATGGCTCCTTTATCGTCATGTTCACAGAGATAGATCACTGAACGCTCGAAAAAAGTACCGTCCATAGAAGGCATTGCGACAAGAAAATGGTTCTGTAAACTTTCCATAGGAACTCCGATTAGTTACTGCTTAACCGCCTGCTAGTTTTACTGTATATCCCATTTTTTCTAAAAGAGATTTCAGTTGATCGCGGTTGTCTGTTTGTACCTCAATATTGAAGTCTTTGACTGTCCCACCACAACCACATTGCTTTTTCAGCTTTTGTGCGAGTTTTTTCAAAGCTACAGAATCAAGCTGTAGACCTTGAATTATAGACACTCCTTTACCTTTTCGACCTTTAGTATCTCGATGAATTCTAATTATCCCATCACCTGTCGGTGCTCTTGTTGGGGTATCTGGAGTGGTAACTCTGCCAGTTTCTGTGCTGAACACTAGAGAAACATTAGGATCTAAGTTCATATTTATTAATATTTGAGTGCGCTTGAGTTAAGTCTATCAAATCCTCAAAAAATCCCCAAACCCAAAAAGGATACGTTGAATTTGGATAACAGATAAAAGCAAAGAAACACTATTGGAATATGAGTGATAACAGCAAAGTTGCAGTGGCGATAGCCGAAGGTAGGAGCAAAGCATGTAATTTGGGAATCGCAACAAAAAACGATGTTAGAGTAAACCCTATAGCAGCAAAGTTAATGAGTGACGGAGAATAAAAGCTGTACACCGCACACAAAATGCAACCGCTCATTGCAATCGAAGATAGTAACTTAACGAGTTTTTGGTCGATTTTAAATGCTGGCTCTATATTTTTGATTTGAGTGACAGCTTGTGGCACATAAATAAATGTAACACTTGCCAATACAAGTGCAGTAATTAACCAATACATGTAAAGCCTCTCCTGGTAATCATAATGAGAATTATTATCATCTTGATATTGGGGATTGTCAATGCTTATGTATAAATTTATCTAAATCAATTTGGTGATCAAGGCATTGCGTTGTAAGCTGATATCAATAGTTATTTTATCTGCGGAGTTCACATGAAAAAAATACTGGCATTGCTTAGCATATTAGCTTTAGGAGCTTGTAGCTCACTAAAAGGAAACTGGGACTTTGATCCACAGGTAAACTTTTCTAACTTCAAAACTTATGCTTGGATTGTTAAAAAAACAGATGATAGTGGCTATCATCTCGATGGCTTGATGGAGCAACGAGTTCACGATGCAGTAGACGCACAGTTATCTGCTAAAGGGATCAGTAAAGTTGATGAAACATCAGCGGATATTCTAGTTAATTACCTAACGAAAACAGATAAAAAAGTCGATGTTGATACCTTTAACAGCAATTTCGGTTATAACCCCTACTATGGTCGGAACTGGTGGTGGGGTGGAAGTACTCAAACACAGACTACGGTTAGAGAATATGAAATTAACACTTTGATGGTTGATGTTGTTGATAATAAAACTAAAAAGTTAATTTGGAGAGGGTCTATAAAAGACACTCTCAAGAAAAATAAAACGCCCCAGCAGAAAACAGAATCGATTAATAAAGCTATTTCACAAGTAATGGCTAATTTCCCACCGAAGCCAAACGAAGGCTAGGGTCTGTTGATCTTTCAGGATTAAATTTTGTGCTATTTGAGCATTTATCTGTTCAAGGCGTGAGCAGTGATGCTTAGCCATCTAAGTGAGCTGGTCACAACACAGAGCAGTGAATGCTCAAAAGCATCGAAAAAAGAGAGAGCGTAAATTGGTCGCTCTTTCTAAATAAAAGGTGCTGCGTTATCGTTTTCTTATTTGGAAACGAAGTAACGACAGTTTTGTATGACGATAATAACCAAACCTCACAAACTCTGCCTTGCATAAAATAACCAATTTATCGCTGCAAAAACAATCACAAAAGATCAACAGACCCTAAGACAAATATTCATTAACTTGAATACGACTAAACGGCAGAAATGCCGTTTTTTTATACCTGAAATGTACTTGTAGGCTGCTATTGGGGGAAATTTATCTTCGTTTGACCTGAAAGTTGCGTCTTCATGTATCAGGGGTATATTATCGGTTATGTTCTCATTTTCGGTATGAGTTATGGCATCAGCTGAATCATGGAAAGTATCGCTTAAATTAATGAGCTTCGCTCTGATTATTTTTTCAAGTTCACTTCAATCTAAAGAATTTCAAAACTCAAGTATTTGGGTCAACGTTTCAGGTCAAGAACGATCACTTATTGGTGCTTTACCGAAGCTTTATGAACTTGCCCCTGCTTTTATAGCCAAAGACTTACAATCGAATTCGATAGATTTAACGGACTTTAAGGGACGAACTGTTCTTGTTAATTCTGTTCCGAGTTTAAATACTGGTGTGTGTAGGTTACAGGGAAAACAGTTTAATGATGAAATAAGTCATCTTTCAAATGATGTCACTATGCTGACAATAAGCACTGAAACATCTTTCTTACAAAGTCGTGCTTGTTATTCTGATAATGCCGATAATATTGTGATCCTGTCAGATTCTGTTTGGCACGATTTCAGTAAAAACTATGGTTTGTTAATCGAAGGGACTGATCTGCTTGCTAGAGCAATAATGGTGATTAATAAAAAAGGTCAGTTAGAGTATCGTCAAGTAATGGATGATGTGATAAAAGAGCCTGATTATGCAGATGCACTCATTGCTTTAAAACGAATCAACCGAGAAGATTTTTAAATGGAAGCGATATCTCCTAAATCAAGCATTGCATCAACTTGCCCACTTTGTCGTGAAAACAATAAATGCGCCGTTAGTCAAGGAGGGAGTTTAGATGAGTGTTGGTGCAGTAATCAAAGTATGTCTTATGGCAATTTTACCGATGAACAATCTGAGGTGGTAAAAATAAATCCTTTAAGCTGTATCTGCCAATCTTGCTCTGTCAATCTAACAGAGAAAAACGAATGTTAATTTTCGGTTAATTCCTGTAGTTTATAGTTTTGTTTCTGCAAGGCTAAATTTAGGAGTTCCCCCGTGTTGAAAAAAATTGCAATAGGTCTGCTTGTCATTATCGCAATCCCATTTATTACCGCTTTGTTTGTTCAAACCGATTATTCAGTGGTTAGAAGTGTCACCATAAATCAGCCCCTTCCTAAAGTTTTTGAATATGTAAAATTGTTAAAAAATCAAAATGAATATAGTGTCTGGGCAAAAGCGGATCCAAATACTAAACATTCTTATTTAGGTAATGATGGAGAAGTCGGTTTTATTTCAATTTGGGAAAGTGAAAATCCTGAAGTTGGTTTTGGCGAACAAGAGATAAAAAATATTATACCCAATCAACGTATTGATTTTGAGCTGCGCTTTTTCAAACCTTTTGAAGCCACAGAGCCTGCATATATGGCTATTGAGACAGTTAATAATGCTGAAACAAAAGTCAGTTGGGGCTTCAGTGGCCACATTGATTACCCGTTAAATTTGATGTTCCTTTTTGTTGATTTTGAAAAACGAATTGGTGATGACTTACAAGAAGGTTTGCAAAACTTAAAAGTTATTATGGAAAAAAATTAACCTTATTGACTGTATCTTCCATCAGCGATTTTTCAATGATGAACCGCTGATGGAATCAAAAGAGAGATATAAGGTTATTCAGTTTTACTCATTTTTAGTGCCTTTCATCACATTCATACCCAGCAACTGTCAATGGAAAAGTATCTGAACTAAAAGCAAAAGTTAGCAAAGTTGAACCAGTGCCTTTAATTATTATCTTCATTCAGCCTACTCTATTTGTTTTAGTAAGAAAACAGGTTAAGTTATAGTACAAACTCTAATTTACCTAGCCAAAATGACTTATAAAGATGATTGATCTTCGTAGTGATACAGTAACTCAGCCAACACCTCAAATGAGAGCTGCAATGGCAAATGCACCAGTCGGTGATGATGTTTTTGGTGACGACCCATCAATTAATGAATTACAACAAATGTCTGCTGAGATGTTTGGTTTTGATGATGCATTGTTTACCTCATCGGGAACTCAGG
Source organism: Parashewanella spongiae (assembly GCF_004358345.1). Classification (NCBI taxonomy): domain Bacteria; kingdom Pseudomonadati; phylum Pseudomonadota; class Gammaproteobacteria; order Alteromonadales; family Shewanellaceae; genus Parashewanella; species Parashewanella spongiae. The sequence continues at coordinate 1,428,310 of NZ_CP037952.1, forward strand.
CAAATTTACTTGCCTTAATGAGCCATTGTGATCGGGGTGATGAATATATTTGTGGTCAGCAAGCCCATAATTATAAATTTGAAGGTGGTGGAGCAGCCGTTCTTGGCAGTATTCAGCCACAACCCTTGACTAATAATACCGACGGTACAATTAATCTTTCTGACGTTAAAACTGCCATTAAACCGGATGACTTTCATTTTGCTCGAACTCGCTTGCTGAGTTTAGAAAATACTATTGGTGGTAAGGTGCTTCCACAAAGTTATTTGGCTGAAGCGCAAGCTTTTACATTTAATCATGGGTTAAAGATCCATTTAGATGGTGCGCGAGTTGCCAATGCTGCCGTTGCTCAAAACCTCAAAATATCTGACATTACGGCACATTTTGACTCGGTTTCAATTTGTTTATCGAAAGGGCTTTGTGCTCCAGTGGGGTCTTTGCTATTGGGTGACGAAGTGTTTATTGCTAAAGCTAAACGCTGGCGCAAAATGCTCGGTGGAGGTATGCGCCAAGCCGGAATTTTAGCTGCGGCGGCAAAACTTGCGATTACAGAGCAAGTTGATCGCCTTGCGGAAGATCATGACAACGCTCAACATTTGGCTCATCAGTTACAAAGTATTGATGAACTCAAAACAGACATTAATCAAGTGCAGACAAATATGGTTTTCTCTGATTTTAGAACTCGTACTGACATCAATTTGTTAGCATCAGAGTTGAAACAACAAGGCGTGTTGGTTTATCCCTCTCAGCAGCTGCGCTTTGTCACCCATAAAGATGTGAGCAAACAAGATATTGATAAAGCAGTGTTAGCAATTAAAAGTAAACTTACTAGAAGCTGACAACAAGTAAGATAGATGTGTTAGTCAATCTTAAACAGAGCTATGGTTGGCAATAAATACATATACTGAAATAAGTTATATGAAAATAGAATTATCACCTCCAGTGGTTATAACTCATATGCATATAGCAAATAAATGTTTGCACGTTATCCGGGATGATTTACTTCCTGGAGGCACTAAACAACGTGCAGCAGCACAAATGCTTCAAAATCTTGCTGAAGATGGTTTTACTGAGTTTGTGTATGCTTCTCCATTCTCAGGTTTTGCACAAATAGCGCTAGCATCAACTTGTAAGCTTCTGAACTTGAAATGTACCTTGTTTTGCGAACAAAACAGGAGCTTACTTACAAAAAATCAAACACTGCATGAGTTCTCTGAAATAGCAAAACAGTCAGCGGATAGTGTGTATATTGAGTCAAGTTTACAGTCAGCGGAGAAAGCCGCAAAAGCCTATTGCGAATTAAAATGTGGAAGTTACTTAATACCCCTCGGCTTTCAATGTAATGAATTTACTATAGAACTAGCCAAAATCCTTTCTGTTGAGTGGAGTCATATTTGTAAGAAGCTTGGACGACAGCCAAGCGTGCTATGGCTCCCAGTTGGCAGTGGAACATTAGCGAGAACATTCCGAAAAATACTCCCTCAATCAGTGCTATTAAAGTGTGTAAATGTGAATGTACTTACGTTGGACGATCCAAGGATTTTGGATCTTGCATCTCAATCTGGTATTGAATTATATCATTTGAAGCAACCATTTATTGAACCCGTAGTTGATTCTCCCCCCATTCCTTCAAACCGCTATTATGATGCCAAACTATGGAAACTGATTGAGAAACATATTTCTAATGATGATGTATGGTGGAATGTCGCTCGTTGATGAAGGATCTTTTGAACAGAATTTTATTTTGTATTTTCGATGCTTGCATTGAATTGCAGTCAGGCTAATATGAATTCAATTTACATTATCTTGGTATAATTATGAATATTCGACCTATGCATGAAGAGGATTTTGAGCAAGTTATCGAGCTTGGTAATTTAGTGCATGGTGCAGGGTATCTGGATTTCCAATCGCTGAGTGATATCTATTTTAAGGGTATTAAAAATGATATTAATGCTAATTTTGTTGCATTAGACGAACAAAGGTTGCTTGGCTTTCGGCTGACTTATGCTGCAGATAAGTGGTCTATAGATAAATGGTGCAGTATAGCCCAATGGGGTATTAAACCTGAACTGGTTTGTTACTTTAAATGTAACACTGTAGCTGAAAATGCTAGAGGTAAAGGGCTTGGGGGGTTGTTGCTATCCAAATCAATCGAAGCCGCTCGTCAGCAAGGTGCGAAAGCAGGGTTAGCGCATTTATGGAAACAAAGCCCGCAAAATTCAGCAGTTCGGTATTTCACTAAAGCAGGTGGCAAGCTAATTAAAGAGCATCAAGAGCGTTGGAGTTGGGAGAATATGAGTCGTCACTATAATTGTATTTTGTGTGCAGGGGATTGCCGTTGTACGGCTTGTGAAATGCTTTTGAATTTTGAATAAAAGATCACATCAACATGTATGATCCATTAATCGATGCTTCTCCAAACCGTTTATCATTACCTAATAGTTATTGGGCAAGTCAAATATCATTGGGGAAACTTAGCCCGTCGCTTCTAGGAAACCACTCAGCAGATGTTGCCATTATAGGTGGCGGCTATACAGGCTTATTGACCGCTTATTACCTTGCAACAGAGCATCAAATAGATTGTCATGTGCTTGAAGCTAATCAAGTAGGCTTTGGTGCTAGTGCTCGCAATGCCGGTTTTGTTTTAAAAGGTTCTGGCCGACTTGGTTATGCGCAAATGGCTAAGAAATGGGATCTTGATACAGCGAAAGGGATTTACCATGAGTTTTCAGATGCCGTAGCAAGAGTCGATGATTTAATTGTGAGTAATCAGATCGATTGCGATAAACAAGAATATGGTTATTTGAAAGTCGCTCATAACGCCAAGGCAATGCAACACCTACAAAATGCAGCCGATTTTATTAAGAATAATTTTGGAGGTAGCGATAATAGCGTTGAATTTATTAACCGAGATAAATTTTGCAAGCAGTACATGGATCATCATCAAGCCTATGGAGCCCTGAGGTTAAGTGATGGGTTTGGTGTTCAGCCATTAAAACTATTATTAGGCTATAAGGACTTAGTAACAAAAAGTTCAGTGACAGTATCTGAGCAGTCTTGTGTGCAAGAGTGGGTTGAAGAATCGGGTAAACATCGTTTGATCACTGATAATGGTGAGTTAACTGCTCAAAAAGTCATTTGTGCAGGTAACGCGTACACACCTAAATATTTTAATCAAAGAATCGATAATAAGTACCTCCCCATTTTGAGTAATATCATCGTGACAGAGCCTCTTAGCGAACAACAGCGTCTTGAAGCAGGGATACATACACATCAAGTGACGATGGACACAAGAATTCTTAAATACTATTACCGATTGTTGCCAGACAATCGTCTGTTATTTGGTGGTCGAGGTGCTGTTTGGGGAAAGGGGGCGAATAACCCTATTTATAGTCAGCGGTTAAAGCAGGCGCTTGATAGATGCTTTCCTTCACTTGCTAAAGTCAAAGTCGAGTATAACTGGACAGGTTGGATTGCGGCGGCATTTGATGACATGCCTCATGTATATGAAAAAAAAGGTGTGGGATACAGTTTAGGGTACTGCGGGGCAGGTTTGTCATTCAGTGCTCAAGCGGCCTATCAATTGGCACAATCAATAGCGGGTGAAACCGTACCTGAGCTACCCTTATACAAAAGCCCATTACCACCAATGCCATTTTCTAAAATGAAGCGTTGGGGACAATGGGCTTATTACCATTACGGTTATCTAAAAGACCGATTTTCTTAAGCGGCAGTTTCTTCACCGAGTGGTTCTAGTTTAAATTTGAAATAAGCGTAAGAGCCACTGACTAACGGGCAAATTAAATTAAAGAAAGCAAAAGGTAAGTAAGCAATAGTAGCTACACCTAGTGTACTGGCCATAAACGCACCGCAAGTATTCCAAGGGACTAATGGGCTTGTGATAGTGGCAGAGTCTTCAAGAGAGCGGCTTAAATTAACAGAAGCTAAATCATACTTACCATATTCAAGCTTCAACATTCTGCCCGGCAATAAAATAGCGATGTATTGATCACCACAAACAACGTTTGCGCCAATACCGCAGCCCAAAGTGGCAATAATCAAACTTGAACTGCTTCGAACCATTTTCAGCACACCTAGTAATAGGCGAGACAATAAACCTGTTACTTCCATAACTCCGCCAAATGCCATCGCACAGAGAATCAACCATACTGTAGTCACCATGCTGCTCATGCCGCCTCTGCTTAACAAATTATCTAATACGGCATCGCCTGTATTTGCCGTATAGCCATCAAACATTGCAATCCATACACCTTTCAGTAATGCAACCATAGGCATTAAAGACTTATCTTCAACAGATTGAATGATTGGATCATACTGGAATGCTACAGCCATAGCCGCTCCAGCTAATGTACCTAAAATGACCGTAGGAAAGGCTGGCATTTTTTTGTAAGCTAACCCAAGGACAACAAGCAATGGAAGTAATAAAACAGGGCTAGGGTCAAAGTGTTGCTCCAGTAAATTGAGGCTTGAAGTTAAGTCGGTATTCAGCTCTGTAGTATCAGTATTTAAACCTAAAAAGAAAAATACAATCAGAGCAAGTATTATGCTTGGCACAGTGGTCCATGCCATATATTTAATGTGGTCAAATATATCAGCGCCAGCTACAGCTGGCGCTAAATTAGTTGTGTCAGATAATGGCGACATTTTGTCACCAAAATAAGCACCACTGATAATTGCACCCGCCGTGATTTCAACGCTTAATCCTAAGGCTCCTGCAATTCCAACAAGTGCAATACCAAGAGTTCCCGCAACCGTCCAAGAGCTGCCAACGCTAAGCGCGACTAACGCACATAAGACACAGCATGCTGCATAAAAGTATTCAGGGTTTAACACCTGCATACCATAATAAATCATAGTTGGAACTGTACCAGCTAATATCCATGTTCCTATGAGCGAACCAACAGCAAAAAGAATTAATAATGCTGGAGTGGCGACACTAATGCCCTCGATGATACCCTTTTCCATTTCTTTCCAGCTGTAGCCATTTTTGACACCAATGACCAAAGCAACACAAGCAGCAAGAATAAGTGCTATTTGGTTTGCACCAGAGGAACTGTCGGATGAAAATAAATACACTGATGTCATCAGCATGGTGATCAGTGCGGCTACAGGTAGCAATGCATCAAGTAATGTGGCGGGTTTATGTTGAGACATAAAACTTCCTTGAGTTTATTATTATTTTTTGCGATTACCGTTTATGTTCAACATTTAGAATGTACTAGCTGGTGGGTAAAAAGTAATCTGACTGTCATTGATATGAAGTTATCGTGACATAGATCACCTTAGTTTGTCGAATTTGATGCTAACTCTATCGGGGTTATAAAATGACTTTTGTTTGTGCAGAGAAATAAATGAAGATATATAAGTATGTTATTTGAATTAGGCTCATTTTCTTAAAGGCACCTCGCGGTGTCATTATACGAAGTGCATATTATACCAATTACAGTAACTTAATGCTCAACTCAGAGTTATGTATGCGCACAAAGTACAAACAAAATTGGTGCAAACATAGTTATTACCGACATACAAAACTGTCGTTATTACATGGCTACGTTGAGATGATTTTGTGACGTATTCTTTATAAACCAAAGTGTGCGCATACAAGTTCCCGAAGGGCAAGGCTAAAGGTTTCCGTTACTGCGTTGCATGTTCTTGAATTATCCCGACAAAAGCACTAAGTGCGTTGAACGCCTGTTTTGTATGGCGGCCGTAGGGTATATAGTACTTCGAACATGCGCCTTGTAGTGAAAACCTTTAGCTCTTGCTGAGTGAGAGATTAATTACTGTAATTGGTATTACTTATCTTCAGGCACGTAGCCTTCAACTGTTACATCTTTGCCTTCAAACAAAAATTCAATCATGTTTATTTCTAGAAAGCTGCGGTCTTCAGCATTCATCATGTTGAGCTTGTTTTCGTTGATAAGCATAGTTTGCTTTTTTTGCCATAGCCCCCAAGCTTCTTTACAAATATTGTCGAAAATACGTTTTCCAATATCACCTGGGTAGAGTTGAAAATCTAAACCATCAGCTTCTTTTTTTAAATATACGCAGTTGACTGTGCGAGCCATAATTAATCCTCTTTAGTGGTCGCTTTAACTTCAGCTAAAACACGTTCTGTGGCGGCAGCGAGTCCAACTTTATCTGGTGTGATTAGGTCATACCAAAGACCAGAGTAATTGTTGGTGTAAGTGGCTTCCATCACTTGATTATTGATTGAGTTTAAGTTTATCAGAGTCGCCGACACATCTAAATGAAAGTGGCTAAAGGTATGACGAAAACTAGACAATTTTTGCTGTTTAACTTTAGTTAAGTTGTGATTTTGTATATGCGTTTGTAATTCGTCACTTGTGCTGAACTCGGGAAAACACCAAAGTCCGCCCCAAATACCTTCAGAGGGACGTTGTTTTAGTAACACTTTTTTGTGCTCTAAGAGTACTAAAAAATGTGCTTGTCGGGTGGGCTTATCAGTTTTTGGTTTTTTTCCAGGAAAGTCAGTTTGACGCCCCTGTAACTGTGCTTGGCAATCGATAGCAATAGGGCACTCTGAACATTTTGGTTTGCTTCGAGTACAAATTGCAGAGCCGATATCCATTATGGCTTGATTGTATTTCTCAATACCTTTTTGCGGAGTATAGCGTTCAGCTTGCTCCCACAGTTGATTTTCTATTGGCTTTTTACCGGGCCAGCCTTCAATGGCAGCGTGTCGAGCTAAAACCCTTTTTACATTGCCATCAAGAATAGCAAAGTACTTACCGCAAGCTAGTGATAAAACGGCGCCAGCTGTTGATCGCCCAATACCAGAAAGTGCGACTACATCGTCAAAGGTATCAGGAAACGTGCCACTATATTTATCACGTATGGTTTGTGCGGCCTTGTGTAAATTGCGAGCTCTGGCGTAATAACCTAAACCAGTCCAATGATGGAGTACCTCGTCTTGGGTTGCGTTTGCCAGTGAAACAACGTCAGGAAAGCTACTCAAGAACTTGTTAAAGTAAGGGGTTACAGTCGTCACTTGAGTTTGCTGTAGCATGACTTCTGAAATCCACACTTTATATGGAGTCTTATCAAGCTGCCATGGGAGAGTCTTACGACCAAATTTGTCGTACCAATTGATTATACGATTGGAGAAGCTATGTAAATTTTTCATGGCGGAAGTGTAATAGTGATCTTCTCCCTAAACAAGAAGCTTGCACTTAAAGCACAAGTTTGGATAATGCACCTTCTTTTCTGCATCGCTAAATTTAATTTGAGGCAACAATGAGCGAAGTTACTACGGCTGAGTTTAATGAAGAAGGCAAATACCTTCGTAAAGTAAGAAGTTTTGTTTTACGAGAAGGACGTTTGACTAAAGGACAGGCGCAGGCGATCGAATCTCATTGGGCATCAATGGGGTTGGAATATACGCCAGAAGGTATTGATCTAAATACTATCTTCAATCGAGAAGCTGATACTGTGTTAGAAATTGGCTTTGGTATGGGCGCATCACTTGTGGAAATGGCTGCCGCTGCCCCAAATAATAACTATATAGGTATTGAAGTACATAAACCTGGTGTTGGTACTTGTCTAGCTGGTGCCGCTGAAGCCAATATCACTAACCTACGTGTTTACCATCATGATGCAGTGGAAGTTTTAGAAAACAGTATTGCAGATGGTTCTTTAGCTCGTGTGCAATTATTCTTCCCTGATCCTTGGCATAAAAAGCGTCATCACAAGCGTCGTATCGTTCAACTTGAGTTTGTAGAGTTATTAAGACGCAAGCTTAAAGTAGGTGGTGTTTTTCATATGGCTACAGATTGGGAAAACTACGCTGAACACATGCTTGAAATTATGAATGCTGCGCCGGGGTATAGAAATCAATCTCAGACAGATAATTATGTTCCTCGTCCAGAATATAGACCCCTAACAAAATTCGAAGCTCGTGGTCAACGCTTAGGGCATGGTGTATGGGACTTAATGTTTGAACGTGAAGCTTAAAAACATTTATTTTTTCCACGCAAAACTAAGAGTTAGTAAATTTCACTAACTCTTAGTTTAAAATAGTTAACTTTTTAATCCGTTTGAACACATCTATTCATTAAATCTAATTTAAATTCAAGCTAATCAGTATGTTGACGTGTTGGCTTATTTCCTGCTTTATCACTATCAGTTAACACCTTATTTACTAATTTTGATTAAAAAAGGAATTTATCTATGACTTATAAAAAAACATCCACAGCACTTATTATTAGTGCACTATTTTCTACAACTGCAGCATTAGCTCATGAAAATAAGGATTCTGAATGTGATGTTGCCCTGAACTATGATATTTCATTGACCTCTGACAGCTTGGTTGTAAGTGATAATGGCAAAGAAAAGTATCGAATTGAAGATAATAAGCTATTTGTACTGGGTAAAAAAATACCTCTCGATAGTAGACAATCTCAATTGTTGAATAAGTACAGTGATGAAATGTCAGATCAAGTACCTGAAGTGATTGAACTGGTCAATGATGCTGTTGAAATGGCATCAGGTGCAGTGAGTATTGCCTTAACTCCTCTTTTAGGAGATACGGCAGGTGCGAAAATGGATGACATGATGAAAGGTATCGAAGCACGAGTGGCCGAAGTTGCTTATCAAAATGGAGATGAATATTACTTAGGAGCCACAGAATCAACACTTGAGAATGTTTTTGATGAAGAGTTTGAAAAAGAAATTGAAACCGCAGTTCAAAGCTCAATTGGCAGCATAATGATGGCTGTAGGGGGACAACTGATGTCTTCAGAAGGAGGGAGCTTTGAAGAAAAAATAGCTTCTTTTGAAAAGAAAATGGAAGGGATTGGCTCTCAAATTGAATCGCAAGTAGAAGTACAATCGGCCAATTTTGAGCAAAAAGCAGAGCTGATGTGTGAGAATTTTAAATCTCTTGCCACTTTGGAAGAGCAAGTGAGAAATGAAATCCCTGAGTTAGCGGATTTTGTCGTTGCAGTTAATGAATCTGAGTATAAAAACTTAAAGTAATACAATTACAGTAATTAATCTCTCACTCAGCAAGAGCTAAAGGGTTTCAGTACAAGGCACAAGCTCGAAGTACTATCGGGATAATTCAAGTGCTTGTAACGCAGTAATGGAACCCTTTAGCCTTGCCCTTCGGGAGCTTGTATGTGCTCAAATTACTTCTCAAAATTGTCTTGACGTAGCAATGTAATAACGACAGCTTTGTATGTCGGTAACAACTATGCCTTCATCAATTTCGATTGCACTTTGAGCACATACATAGCTCTGAGTTGAGCATTTAATTACTGTAATTGGTATAAAAAGTATCTTCACCTCGTAGTACCTCCCTTTAACGGCATCACAAGATGTCGTTTTTTTATTAAAAAGACAATGATTTTAGAGCTTTTACTTATTAGGAGAAGTACAGAAAATCAAGCTGTTATGAACTTTATGGTAAACACTGTGTTTCTAATGGTGGAATATTGTATATTCATTTTGGTATACTGCTAAAAAATAACAAAAATTCTGATTCATTTTTTAAATATATTTATAACGATGATACTTTGATACTTACATTTAATTTTTTGATTAAAGACCTAGTTATTAGGTTGGTCAATATATTTTAATAGTATCAATGTGTTGATAACAATAAATAATAATACTTGCATTGGTTGAGGCCACCTTTATGTTAGAACTATTAGAACCTATTGCGATTTTTACTCATGTCGCCCGCGCTGGTAGTTTCAGCTCTGCTGCTCGTAAATTAGGTATTTCCAAGTCGAAGGTGAGTACACAAGTTGCCGATCTAGAACATAAGCTTGGTATTCAACTGATCCAAAGAACTACCCGCAGTTTAAGTTTAACTGAAGCTGGAAGTTTACTTTATGAACGTGGCGAAGAATTGCTCAGAGATGTTGAGCAATCTGTTGCGAGCGTGCATAATTTAAATGAGTCTACCCGCGGTGTATTAAAGGTAGGCATTTCACAATCATTTGGTACTATGCATATCATACCTGCGTTACCTGATTTCATGGCTCGTCACCCAGAATTAGAATTACAAATTAGCTTATTAGATCATAAAGTTGATGTTGTTAACGAAGGCTTAGATTTATTATTGACTATGTCTGAGCAATTACCCTTAGGTATGGTGGCAAGGCCGCTAATGAAAAGCCAGTTTGTATTAGTCGCTTCTCCTGAATATATTGCTAAACATGGAGACTTAACACGTCCAGAGGAATTAGTTGATCATAATTGCTTGGTATATCACGGTGAGTGGCATGAGCACAGTGTGTGGCAGTTTAAACGAGGTGATGATTATTGCGAGATAGGTGTGTCTGGTAATTTCCGAGTCGATAATGCTCCAGCGTTGAAGTCTGCTGCTGTAAGTGGACTTGGTGTGGTTTATTTAGCGTCTTATTTACTTGAAGATGAGATTGAAAAAGGTACATTAGTTCCTTTGTTAAGAGATTGGCAGTTAACCAATCATTTACCACTTCAAGCTGTTTATCCTCGACGTAAACACCTCGCACCTAAAGTGAGTGTTTTTATCGAGTTCATTAAAGAGCATATTGGGACTCCTCCATATTGGGATAAACAACTTATTGAGCTTTATTCTGAAAGAAACTAATTGTTTTCACTCATAAAATAAGCCGCTAATAGTGTATTTTTTACAAAAACACTGTTCTCGGAATGGAATACTGAATAACAGCTATTAGCTGCTATTTTTGTATTCTGTATACAAATCAATGAGTTTTGAATTTATTTTTGTGATATTTTTGTGATTCTTTAGTTTGTGAAAAGTGAATTTCTATTTATGGATGTTGCAGTCTGTTCTGATATCAATACAATAGAAACCAGTTAGTTTAGAACGACTTGTTTCCATGTTTCAGATAAGAATCGACCCCTCTTATCTGAGACAGGCTGGTCAGCTTCGGCAAGTTTTAGATTAACGTCGGTAACTTAACTTTCTAGTTACCGGCCTTAAAACCACACCCTCGTTTTGGTTAGCCCCGAACTCTGTTTCGGGGTTATTTTTATTATGTAGCCTAGTAAATAAAGCATTTTAGCGCTATCTTTCGCCTTGAACTTCAAAATAATCACTTTTTAAACGTGCTTTGCCATCGAGATCAACTATCCAATGTTCACGATGAACAACGCCAAATGCCTTATTCATGGTCCATTTTGAAGTTAAAATAAAGCCTTCGTCATTTTCTGCAGGGAACCAAGCAACATCAGTATAATTAACATCGTTGAAGCCTTGGTCCATAATATTCTGCCAAAAAGCTTGTACCTCTTGCCGTCCAGTAAATGTGCCAAAGGGTTTTGCTTCCATCACAGTAGATTCTAGATACTTTTCTGCACACCCGGCTGCGTCTTGGCTGTTAAACGCTGTTTGCCAAGCAGCAATACCCTGTTTGCAAATTTCTAAAGCTTGTTCTTGAGATAATTTATTTGAAGACATCGTTCAACCGCCCTGACTTTAATTAAGATAAAAGTAGATTATGAAATAAATCGAGTATGAAAAACAAAATAATTAGGATAGATCGTTAAGTTAATGGCTCGTCAGACACGGATATATATTTATTTGACTTTAGATTAGGGGCTGTTGATCTTTCGTGATTGTTTTTGCAGCGATAAAATGGTTATTTTATGCAAGGCAGAGTCTGTAAGGTTTGGTTATTCCAAATAAGAAAACGATAAGGGATGTCGCAGTTCAAATAATACCAATTTAAATTTCAACGCTTAATTTGTCATACCTGCGAACGCAGGTATCCAGCGACTTGTGCCCAAATTAACCAAAGACTCTGGACTCCTGCGTTCGCAGGAGTGACGATAAAATTGGTATACATTCTTCCGCCACGTCCCTAACGCAGCAGAAATGACCAATTTACGCTGTCTTCGATGCTTTTGAGCATCACTGTTCGGTGTTGTGACCAGCTCATTTAGATGGCTAAGCATTACTGCTCACGCCTTGAACAGATAAATGCTCAAATAGCACAAAATTTAATCCTGAAAGATCAACAGACCCTAAACAAATTGTGCATAGCAAAAATAAAAATGCCGACAGTGATAACTATCGGCATTTATTAGGGAACTAGCGATTTAGAAAGTACCAATCTTTGTCATAGTAGCGAGGCTGGTATCCAGTGACTTTTATAGAAAAAAGCACAGGGTGTGGGTCTTTTAAAACGACGAAGTTATCCACATCTGTATAACCTCTGTTTGGATTGCTTTTTGTGATACTCCCAATACTTTTCAATATCACCACTCGATCTTAACGACCTAAGTTTTAATATAGCTTCTGCACCTTCAAGACTCCATCTCGCTCCAGTGATATCCAACCTATCATTAATCAGATGACGACAAGCTCCCTCAATGACACCGCTAGCAATTGGGAAACCTTGCTCTAACGCTTTACCGTATTCTAATCTTGATTTATTTCTCAATAGATAACCGATGCACTTATTAATGCCTTCTCGTTGTTTTAATTTGGGTGTGGGTCTTTTAAAACGACGAAGTTATCCACATCTGTATAACCTCTGTTTGGATTGCTTTTTGTGATACTCCCAATACTTTTCAATATCACCACTCGATCTTAACGACCTAAGTTTTAATATAGCTTCTGCACCTTCAAGACTCCATCTCGCTCCAGTGATATCCAACCTATCATTAATCAGATGACGACAAGCTCCCTCAATGACACCGCTAGCAATTGGGAAACCTTGCTCTAACGCTTTACCGTATTCTAATCTTGATTTATTTTTCAATAGATAACCGATGCACTTATTAATGCCTTCTCGTTGTTTTAATTTCCGTTTTGTTGCACTGATCCCAAGGCCTTTTGCTACTTGTGACGCATTACCTCGTAAGATTTCAGTCGCTCGCTTTTCTATCCAATCTTCGACTTCTGGATCATCTTTTTCAAATAAGCACCACGCCGCTTTCCAGAGATATTCAAGCACATGGATGAAATCCATGACCACCGTTGCATTGATGTTGAGTTTCTTCATCACCCGATAAATTTGTTTTAGCTGATGAGGATGACCATCAACGAGTACAACCCACTGACGGCTTTGAGTTGGGTCTCGTTCCAGAGCTTCTAAAAATGCTTCTTCAATCACAGTCGCAGCGCTTCTTTCTACGCTTGCCCACACACGTTTATTTCTTGGTGGCACACGTAATGGACGAACATTTGAATTATCGTTTCTAGACATGATTGATTCTGGGGTACGATGCAAAGGCTTGGTGGTGTATACCGCTGCAACTTCTGCCATTCGTTTGCGGTCTTTTTTTTCTCCAGCACTTAGGCGTCCTTTGAGCTTCTGTTGTTTCGCTGCTTTTTGCGTGCCCTCTCTCAAGCTATTAGGTTGCATAACGATGCCTTTTCCATCCATAGTCAATACCAGTAAATCAGATGTATTTTCTGGCTTAAGGTATCTCTGCTGGAGATAAAAACCATCAAAATCTTGTGCAATATCCTGCACAATTTGCCTTGCTTGTCGCTTGGGCACGTGCGCACCTGTGGTGGTATCTATTGAGCTTACTGCATCATCATATGAGCCTTTGACTGCTTCTGTAGCGAGTCTTAGGCGTACACCATCAGAGTATTTATCTTTCGAAAGATTCAGCTCACCATCCATTGGAAACACGCTATCACACCGACGTTGACTGTAACCTTTTCGATGCATCGTTACGGTACCAAATAAACTTTCTAAGTTTCGTTTGCAGTTATTTTTCAAATGATTCAATGCAATGTCACGGTTGGAACAAACTTGCTGACGGGGCTCTTCAGCGGTTTTGATATCTAAGAAACCCTGTAATAAACACCGCAACAACTCAGTTCCTTCGGTATCGATATAAGCTTCAACTTCTCCATGGCTCTCTTGCTTAACTTGCTCGTCTTCGAGGTGCGAAATAATACGTTCAAATTGCAATTTGGCTTCAGAAAAGAATGAAAATTCGAGTGAGTTTGAGTATGCTAGTTTCATGAAAGGAGCCTTTTTATATACTTGTTGTGTGTGGAAACTGATAAGTACTATAAAATTGCTCCTTTCGCACCATTTATTAAACCCATCCAATTGATAATTAATGATCTTTTCATGGTTTTCGTCGATCAAAAAGATCTACACCCTTTTAATTTCCGTTTTGTTGCACTGATCCCAAGGCCTTTTGCTACTTGTGACGCATTACCTCGTAAGATTTCAGTCGCTCGCTTTTCTATCCAATCTTCGACTTCTGGATCATCTTTTTCAAATAAGCACCACGCCGCTTTCCAGAGATATTCAAGCACATGGATGAAATCCATGACCACCGTTGCATTGATGTTGAGTTTCTTCATCACCCGATAAATTTGTTTTAGCTGATGAGGATGACCATCAACGAGTACAACCCACTGACGGCTTTGAGTTGGGTCTCGTTCCAGAGCTTCTAAAAATGCTTCTTCAATCACAGTCGCAGCGCTTCTTTCTACGCTTGCCCACACACGTTTATTTCTTGGTGGCACACGTAATGGACGAACATTTGAATTATCGTTTCTAGACATGATTGATTCTGGGGTACGATGCAAAGGCTTGGTGGTGTATACCGCTGCAACTTCTGCCATTCGTTTGCGGTCTTTTTTTTCTCCAGCACTTAGGCGTCCTTTGAGCTTCTGTTGTTTCGCTGCTTTTTGCGTGCCCTCTCTCAAGCTATTAGGTTGCATAACGATGCCTTTTCCATCCATAGTCAATACCAGTAAATCAGATGTATTTTCTGGCTTAAGGTATCTCTGCTGGAGATAAAAACCATCAAAATCTTGTGCAATATCCTGCACAATTTGCCTTGCTTGTCGCTTGGGCACGTGCGCACCTGTGGTGGTATCTATTGAGCTTACTGCATCATCATATGAGCCTTTGACTGCTTCTGTAGCGAGTCTTAGGCGTACACCATCAGAGTATTTATCTTTCGAAAGATTCAGCTCACCATCCATTGGAAACACGCTATCACACCGACGTTGACTGTAACCTTTTCGATGCATCGTTACGGTACCAAATAAACTTTCTAAGTTTCGTTTGCAGTTATTTTTCAAATGATTCAATGCAATGTCACGGTTGGAACAAACTTGCTGACGGGGCTCTTCAGCAGTTTTGATATCTAAGAAACCCTGTAATAAACACCGCAACAACTCAGTTCCTTCGGTATCGATATAGGCTTCAACTTCTCCATGGCTCTCTTGCTTAACTTGCTCGTCTTCGAGGTGCGAAATAATACGTTCAAATTGCAATTTGGCTTCAGAAAAGAATGAAAATTCGAGTGAGTTTGAGTATGCTAGTTTCATGAAAGGAGCCTTTTTATATACTTGTTGTGTGTGGAAACTGATAAGTACTATAAAATTGCTCCTTTCGCACCATTTATTAAACCCATCCAATTGATAATTAATGATCTTTTCATGGTTTTCGTCGATCAAAAAGATCTACACCCAAAAGCACAAGCACTAAACTACCGACATACAAAACTGTCGTTACTTCGTTTCCAGCCTGCGCTGGAGTGACGAGAATTCATCGGTATACTTTCTTCCGCAACTTTCCTTATTACTTTAAAAGCTTATTTGGTCTTTGCGATCCAATTATCTACTTGTTGCTCAAGGGTGCTTAATGGCAGTGGGCCGTTTTTCAAAATTAGCGTGTGGAAATCACGGAGTTCAAACTTATCTCCAAGTTCCATCTTAGCTTTTATTCTGAGTTCTAGAATTTTTATCATTCCAATCTTATACGCAGTGGCTTGTGATGGCATAACAATGTGGCGTTCTACCATTTTTACGGCATCGGAAACAGCGTTTGGAGTGTTGGATGTGTAATACTCAATGCTTTGCTCACGAGTCCATTTCTGAGCATGGATACCTGTATCAACAACTAAACGGCAAGCTCTCCAAAGCTCCATTGCTAAGCGGCCAAAATCAAAATACGGATCCTCATATAACCCCATTTCTTTGGGGAAGTATTCGCTGTATAACCCCCAACCTTCAATATAGGCCGTGTAGCCACCAAAACGACGGAACTTAGGGATACCTTTTAATTCTTGAGAAATTGCGATTTGCATATGGTGTCCAGGAATACCTTCATGGTAAGCCAAAGCTTCCATTTGATATTTTGGCATCGCTTTCATGTCGTAGAGGTTGGCGTAGTAGGTACCAGGGCGAGAACCATCTGGAGCAGGTTGCTGATAGAATGCTTTACCCGCTGACTTTTCCCTAAAGGCTTCAACTTGTTTTGCAATTAACGGTGCTTTTGGCTTGATTTTGAAAACTTCATCAAGTCGGCTTTCCATATTGTCGATAAAAGACGTTGCTTTGGCTAAGTAAGCGGCTTTGCCTTCGTCATTAGTTGGGTAATAAAATTGCTCGTCATCACGCATGAAAACAAAGAATTCTTGCAAGGTACCTTTAAAGCCAACTTTTTTCATGATTTGACGCATTTCGGCATGAATTCGATCTACTTCACTTAGACCGAGAGTGTGAATGTCATCAGCACTCATAGTGGTCGTTGTTGTACGGGCTAAGGCATTGTTGTAATACGCTTTGCCATTTGGAAACTTCCAAGCACCATCATTAGTATCAGCTTTGCTTTGGAGCTGCTGTGCGTACTCAATAAAGCCTTGGTATGCAGGAAGAACACTTGTCATTAATGCTTTTTTCGCATCATACTCAAGCTGAGTTTGCTGCTGAGGCTCAAGTTCGAGTGCTGAAACTTTTTTCTTAAAATCAGCCCATAGCACGCTGTCTTTGCCATCGGTAAATGGTGCGCCATTGATAATGTTTTTGCTGTCTGAAATCACATAATTGAATACAAATTTAGGAGCAATGATTTTTCGTTTTGCTCTTTCTTCAAGGGCAACTTCTAACTGCTTAAAACGAAGGTTAATACCGTTTAAGCGGCTAA
Source organism: Parashewanella spongiae (assembly GCF_004358345.1). NCBI lineage: Bacteria > Pseudomonadati > Pseudomonadota > Gammaproteobacteria > Alteromonadales > Shewanellaceae > Parashewanella > Parashewanella spongiae. The sequence goes on from NZ_CP037952.1 coordinate 1,445,217, forward strand.
TGTAAGCTTCAGCGTCTTTAACATCAGTTATTTGATGTTGATTAATGAGAAATGATGGAGTAGTGGAATGCACACCATACATTTGGTTTACTGGATAGGTGTGAAAGCGCCACTGATAATCAGCAATTTCATTTTGCAAATTTTGCTTTAAAAGCGAATAGCTAAGCTGAGCTTGTTCGTCCAATTTAGCAAAATCAATTGTCATTAATCTTGTTAAATTTTGCTTCGTGCGGGCGAGCTCTTTTTCATTAGCCGCTTCGCTGATTTCATCCCACTTACCATAATCTTTTTTTATGCCCAAATAAGTTTGGGTCATCGGACTTGCCATTACGCCTTCATTAAACATTGATTCAAATAAAGCGTTGGCTTTTTCACTTTCAGTTTGCTTTTTTGTTTCTGCAGAGGCTTGCGGTGTGACTGAGTGAGTGTTTTCAACGCTGCCGCAGCCACCAAGAATAAGAGATAAGGATAAGGCAAGTGTACTTACTGTAGTTTTTAGAGTCATTAGATTTGCACTTAATTGAACCATGAATAATTGTGATCCTAATGAAGCTTCATGTAAAAGTATTTTGTTAAGTGTTAGCAAATGTTTCTAAATCGAAATCTATATTTATTGACAATAATTTTCTCATACAGAGCAAGAAAGTATTTCATCGGAAATAAAAGTTGGCAAACTTGGTGATTTTAAATTCAAACATCACTAAGTGATGTTTTACGGTTTTAGAGCCTAAGGTAGTGATAAAAGGTGGAAAGATTGTCGTAATATTATCCTAAAAACATCAGTTGAACGCTGAGTATACGAGTAATACCAATTACAGTAATTAATCTCTCACTGAGCAAGAGATAAAGGTTTTCAGTACAAGGCGCATGTTCGAAGTACTATATTCCCTACGGCCGCCATACAAAACTGGCGTTCAACGCACTTAGTGCTTTTGTCGGGATAAATCAAGAACGTGCAACGCAGTAATGGAAACCTTTAGCCTTGCCCTTCGGGAGCTTGTATGCGCACACTTTGGTTTATAAAGAATACTTCACAAAATTATCTCAACGTAGCAATGTAATAACGACAGCTTTGTATGTCGGTAATAACTATGTTTTCACCAATTTCGTTTGTGCTTTGTGCGCATACATAGCTCTGAGTTGAGCATTTAATTACTGTAATTGGTATGAGTAATTGTTTGAGCAATAAGATGACCTTATCATCATGGCTTTCACCCAATGAGGGAGGTACTCTACGCTCACAAGCTTGCTAAAATGACTGCTTTCTGCGTTGTAACTTTTGCAAGTAGAATAACTACTTGCGGCAAGCTACGCCTTACTATCAGCCATTTTTTCTACGCTTGCAAACGCAGTCAACTAATGTTTCTAGGATTATTGAATAAATACTTTAAAGTCAAGGATGTGTAGGGTATGTTGGTTGAATAAGTACAATAATAAGGATTTTGAATATCCATGAAATCAATTACAGAACAGTTAGCTCGATATAAAAGTGTGCATTTAAATAGCAGTAATATTAAGACGCACTTTGTAGGAATTCCTCTTATAATTTGGGCCATATTCGTAGGACTTGGCTCACTTAGTTTTAGTATTGGCGAGTCAGGAGCAAACATAAGTCTTGGAGTTATTTTTGCTGTTGTAGTCTCGATTTATTATTTTAAATTACACTTTGGCCTAGCTGTAGCTATGTTAATTTTCATCATTCCAGTTATTTATTTGGCCGATTTTGTCGCACATACAGAAAATGGGCTTTGGGTGGCTCTCATTGCTTTTGTGATTGGGTGGATATTCCAGCTTATTGGTCATAAACATGAAAAAGCAAAACCTGCCTTTATTGATGATATAAACCAGTTATTGATTGGCCCCTTGTTTTTGATGGCTGAAATTTGTTTTGTTTTCGGAAGATTAAAGCAAATGAATGAAAATGTGACTCGTCAAGCTATTGAGTTCCGAAAACAATTAGAAGCAAGCAAACGCTGATTGTAAAATGAAGTCACTAATATCTCGGCAGTGCTTTATCCTAAATTAATCGGTTGAACGCACAATTTAGTAATTACTCAATAAGTTGTGGTAAGCCGACAATTTGTAAGACTTTGTAACGATCGTGCGATCAATTTGACTGCTTATTTTAAGGCTTCATACTCTCATCAAGTTTAATTATTTCACTTGATTCTGAAGCTAAAAATTCCTGATTTATCTGATTCAGTTTGCCCTGAATGTCGTCCTACTGTCGAAACTCTACAACAAACTATTGTAGAGCTTTCTGAGCGTGTTCAAATTTTAGAAGATGAAATCAAAGAGCTTAATACTGACCCTGATAACGATGAAAACGGCTCTAACAAAGGGAAGTCTAGCAAGCGAAAAGGAAAGCGCAGTAAAACGGCTAACCTACAAATTCATAATGAAAAAGTCATAGAGCCTGAAGCTCATATTCCATCAAACGCTCAATTCATCGGCTATAAAACATTTGTTGTTCAAAACATCGAAATTAACAACATCAACACTTGTTACAAGATGGCTCGCTATCGTCTTGCGGATGGCTCCATAGTGTCAGGTCAACTCCCTGCAGAGCTCAAAGGCTCGCACTTTGGTACAACATTAAGAACTTATGTGCTGTATCAACACCATTATTGCCAAGTGACTCAGTCACTACTGCTTGAGCAACTCAGAGAATGGGGCGTTGATATTTCAGCAGGCCAACTTAACCGTTTGTTATCAGAAAAATATGATGACTTTCATCAAGAAAAGGATGATTTACTGAACAAAGGGCTAGGCAGTACCGGTTACATCACGACTGACGATACAGGTGGACGCCATCAAGGCAAAAATGGCTTTGTCACTCATATAGGTAATGAGCTTTTTGCTTGGTTTCAAAGTTCAAGAAGTAAAAGTCGAGTAAATTTCTTGTCCTTGCTGTGCGCAGACCAACTCGGATATCGCATTAATACGGCTGCGCTGAATTACATGAAACAAAAAAAATTACCCATTGCACAGCGGAAAAGTCTTGCCAATCATCTATGTCAATTTTTTAATAACGAAGCACTATGGCAAGAGCATTTACAACAGCTAGGCTTTTCCTCTGACCGTCATATGCGATGGGCGACCGAAGGGGCGTTATTTGCTCAGGCTCTTGAAGTGCAACCTATCGAATCCTTGGTTGTTGTCAGTGATGGTGCAGGACAATTTAAAGTACTCATTCATGCGTTGTGCTAGGTTCATGCAGAAAGGCTCATTCACAACCTAATTCCACTTTGCCCTGAGCATCGGAGCGATATCAAAAAAGTGAGAAATGAGATTTGGGATTTTTACCGTGAGCTTAAATATTATAAAGTTCAGCCTTGTGCCAAAAAAGCAGATCAACTCTCTAAAAAATTTGATGATATTTTTACGCAAAAGACCAGCTATCAAACCTTGAATCAACAACTAAAACGACTGCACAAACATAAATCGTCTCTACTTCGAGTGCTGGAACGGCCTGAAATTCCGGTACATACCAACGGCAGTGAAAACGATTTGCGAGAACAGGTCAAAAGGCGAAAAGTAAGTGGTGGAACAAGGAGTGATTTAGGACGCCAATGTCGAGACACCTTTTCGAGTTTGCGCAAAACCTGCCAAAAACAAAACTTGTCATTTTGGGCGTTTTTAAATGACAGGCTTTCTCTTAAAAACACCATCCCTTTACTGGGAGACTTGGAGATGAAAGGGACTCGAACTACCACAACTTATTGAGTAGTTACAAGAAATAGCCTATTTACCCATAAAAAGGCACAGGAAAATTAAAAGCGAAGCTACACCTTATGATCCTGAGTATGAAGTTTATTTAAATGAACGGAAACTCAGCAAGGGAAGTAGAAACTCTTGGTTTGCGCCAATACTGTCAGCGTTGTGAGTTGCTGGGTAACATAACACGCCTTCGTGGAGACTTGAGCCCAGTGCAGTGAAAGTTGAACGCTGGGTTCTTAGGAGGCTGCATCTGGTTACAGGTGCCGCCTATCCGACTATGATACTTTATTACTTCATTTCCTTTGTAAAAATACCTTTAAGAGCAATTCAGTATGAAACTTTAGACTTTTGATAGCTAGAGTTTCAACGTACTAATAAAGGCTACAGGCCGATTGAGGATGAAACTTTATTGCCCGACCACATCTCCAGAATCCATTAAATCGCTATTGAAGAAAGTCAGGCAGAAACTTAGATGAGGCGACTCAAGAAAAACACTTGTGGCATGGCCGTAGAGTGCTATTAACTGACGGTTCAACACTATCTATGCCTGATACGCACGAGAACCAAGCCCAATTCCCTCAACCTAAATCACAAAAAGAAGGGCTAGGCTTTCCTCAGCTGCGGATTTTAGTGTTAATTTCTTTGGGTAGCGGTGCAGTCATTGACTCGGCTGTTTCACCTTGTAAAGGGAAAGGTACTGGCGAGCAGGCACTATTAAGAAGTATGCAGTCAGACTTGAAACAAGGCGACATTGTGCTGGGAGATGCTAATTTCGAAAACTACTTTGTTCTTGCAGGACTAATGGGGTTAGGCGTTGATGCTGTTTTCGAAAAAAACGGAGCCAGAAATGTCGATTTCAGAACCTGTGAAGAAAAGCTGGGTAAGCGAGATGGTTTATTTAAGCTAATTCGTCCATCCTGTCCAGAATGGATGACCCCAGAGGATTACGCTCAAGTGCCAGAAGAGCTTATCGTCAGAATGGTAGGAACAAAGAAACGTATCATTGTTACCACGCTCACGGATAAAGAAGTCTATCCGAAGCAAGATATTATTGATTTATACGTTTCACGATGGCATATCGAGTTGGATTTTAGGTCAATCAAGACCATGATGAAAATGGATATTTTAAGGTGTGGTAGTCCAGATATGGTGCGTAAGGAAATTGATGTTCATTTGTTAGTTTACAACATGATAAGGGCGCTTATGTGCCGAGCGGCAGAAAAAAAGGAATATCGCCTAGAGAGGCAAGTTTTAAAGCCGCACATGACGCATTACAAGATTTTCAGATATTACTTTTGCAAGCCACCGAAGGGATCATTGACACATTATTGGATGTGATAGCAGATATTATCGGCGAGCATATCGTTGGCAATCGCCCGGGGAGAAAAGAACCGAGAGCAAAGAAAAGGCGACCGAAACCGACACCAAGGTTACAACATTCAAGAAAACAAGCACGTAGGCTTAAGGTATATCAGAAGTAATTCTTAAATTAGTGCCATTGAGCTTTAGAGAGCTTAATTACGGCACTCCATGACTCGTTGCCCGAACGGAACTCTAGCAGGCATATGGCAGGTAGAGATTTAGGTCATCAGGAAGAAACTTCTTCATTAAAATGCCATGCAAAAATATTTCAGAATATGGATTGTGCTGCATGATTGTCAATTAAGAAAAACTGTAGCATCGAGTATCAGTAATTTTTTTTGCGTATATGAACGCTCCCAACCAAAACACTAAGCTCAGTTTGCTGAAGCAGCAAAGCGTTTGATTTTAATTAATCTTTATTTAGTTATCCTTGTAAGACACTTAACCTCCGAATTATGCTTTTTGTATGTTCACAACCGTGTTACTTAGCTCTAAATATTTAAATATTTAAAATTAGTTTTGTAACAGTAGCTTCAAGGGGATCTATGCAATTTCCAGTTAATTTAAACAAAGCAGGAGGTGTGGGCCTTGAACTCATGGATATTAGTAGTGAAACCCCAATAAAAAAGACCTTACAAGGCAAAATGAAAATCAGTCATGATTATTGCTTGGCTGTTTGTAAAGAAACTAACAAGCTTTTTGGATGTCGTATAAGAGATTTTCACGATCCAAGTAAATATATTTTTGTGGGAGGAAACAGTCACAAGCATAAGACTATTCAGGAATTTGTTGACTCAGCAATAATGAATGAGACTCTACCGATTAGTGTTTTGCATAACTCCATTAAAGATTTCAGTCGTGAAAATATAGACCGAGTATTGTTAGCACTAAGTTCAAATAAGCTTGGTGAACTGATGGTGTACACAGCATCTGGTCACAACCTTCCCAATTTTCCAATGGAGCAATTATCTGATTGGATGGCCAATAAATTATCTCAAAACCCTAGAGTAGTTGGAGTGATGTTAAAAGCTGCTGAAGGTGAGTTCAGGAAAGCTTTTATAGCGCGAACTGATGTCAAAAAGACATTTATCATTACTGCTATTAATTCATTAAATAAACAGAGCAAATTAGAATTAATATGTAGTTTAACCAATGATGAAAAGCGAACTTTATTTAGCATTAGCTCCCCAGTATTTAAAGTTAATGGGGATCAAACTTGCAATGATGAAGACATGATTTCCTTGGCATTGCCTATAGGAATAGAAGAAAAAGATCTCCCAAAATTAGATTTGTCTGTTGTTAACGCATCAACAGTAGAGGTCAATATAGTTGAACTTGATGTATATAAGTTGATTGCAGAAAACACCGACGTTTCGCAAGTTATTGGATTTCTTAATGACTGGACTGATGAATCTGCATTAGTGCTGTTAAATGAAGTGGATGTTGCTTGCTGCGCGCAGTTTCTCAAAGAACTACCTCAAGCAAAAGCTTCAAGCCTTTTTATGAAGATGTGTTCGGGCCAATTTGAGTATTCTTTTATTGAAGAAAGTCTAGAACAAAGTAATTCAGTTAAAGAATCAGGGACAGAGGCTGTTGGAAGTACGAATGACACAGCTTCTGATGCTGGCCTAATTGAAAGTAAAGAGTTATCAGATGATTTTTGTTCACTATCAGTTAAGCCTTCTAGAGCTGCGCGGGTGCTGCGTTACATGGATGGAGTGCAGTTTGAACTTGATACCAACTTGTTAACTACCAGAGAACTGCATGTCTTGATTACAGATTTACATAACACTAATAAAGCGCTTTGTGACGATTTAATCATGCAATTGATCGAAAATGACATTGAAAAGCTCATTAACCTTGTAAAAATATCAGGAAGCCTAATCATCAGGTTGTTGAATGATAGGCAATTAGCAACTTTAGTAGCTGCACACGAATCTGATAAAGATTTCATGGGGCAGTTAGAACCTTATATTAACGAAAATCCAGAAAGAACTGAAGGTTTTGGAAAAATATTGTTTACCTCAAATTGTACATCATTCGTTAATTTAGCCTCTCAAGTTAATGAAAATGCACTTATCGCGCTTACTGCAAGCCTATCAAGTGAAGAAAAGGCTCAATTGACATTTTCAATACCGCAAGAAAGAGTGAGTGAACTTATATTTTGTGGGAATTCGAGTGAAAATTTAATTGAATTATGTAAATCCAAAAATTTAAAAGAAGCAACATTGCTCTACATATTTTACATGTATCTTAACACGGGCGGCTCAGTGCAAACGGTTGCTCAAGCTTGTTGTGCAATTGAATCAGAATCAACTTTGATCTCGTTACTAAACTCTTTTCAACTCGATAAGGGTAATGCAGATTTTGTTAATTTATTTATTGAGCTTGTTAAGCAAGACCCTGCTTTATCATTAGTAGCCTTATTACGCATGGATAAAAGCCATAAGCGAGTTTTGCTGGATAGTAGTCAGTTTTCAGGTAAGATTTTGATTGAAATTGGAAAAAAAGTAAACATTAAAGAGTTTTTAACCTTGATTAAAGCTTTTCCAAGTGTGAATGGAGGCAAAATAATTAATATTATTTTGGCTTACACAACTGCAAAAGAAAGTGAAGTATGTTCTTTCTTTGCACAAACACAAGAAGTTGAAAATATTAAACTGCTAGCAAAATTTGGTGCACAGTATTTAGCTAAGATATTTAATATAGCTGAACTAGAGCAAAGGTCTCTTATTATTAGTCTGTTATTAAACAGTGTACAAGAGTCGTTTGAAGAAGGCGTTGATTGTAACGATCATTTGAACCAAGTTGTTAAATTTTTTGAATTGCAGGATGAAATTTTTTCATTAAACAACAAGTTTAGCTTTTTGCTTAAACTGAATGATGATCATGCGATAAATGTATTGCTTAAGTTAGAAGAAAAAGAGTCTGAACAAATGATTCAATTAGCAATCCATAACTTTCCAGATAATAAAGTAAAATGGCTACAACATAATGTGAAAACTGCAGCAGCTCTATTAGTTCATTGTTGCCCTAAGGAGAAGTCAGAGCAATGGATTAGATGTATATTGAAAGACAAAAAAATTAACCATGAAGAGTTACTTATTGAGTTAGCAAAATTTTCTAAAGGACGTATAGTAATAAATTCTTACTTGATACCGAGCATTTCTATTGAAGATTTATCGTGTATTTATGGTTACAAAAAAATAAGTAGCGATAATGTTTCTCAGTTATTGTGCATGATGGACCCAAGTGTCGCAGGTCGATGTTTACTCCAAATTGATCCTTTAGCAAAAAGAATGGAGATTGCCCGTAGTTGTGGACAAAGCTTACCTTCGATAGTCGTTACTCTTTCGCAAGAGCAGTCATCTGGAATCATTGACTTACTCGGCTCAGACTACTTTCAAGCGTTGTTTTTAAATTTCGACATTAACAATATTCAAGGAGAAATTTCTCATTACTTAGCACTAATAAAATTAATTCCAGTAATCGAAGCCGAGAAGCTCGTTGAGGTGATAAAGAATCAGTGCGTAACACTTCCAAACCCTCAATTATTGGCAACTTTACTTTTGAAAATAAACAGTAAACGTTTTGCAGCCGCAATCATTAAATTAACACCTCAAAATGAAATACAAATGCATAAATGCATGAAAATTATTGGTACCGAACGCATAATAAAGGTGATTTTAGATCAAAAAGAAATTGAAACTCGAGTCGGTGTAAATCTACTTAAGTCTATTCCACCACAGCAATCGTCATCGGTGTTGATAGAAGTTCATAAGGCTTATGTTGAAAAGAAGAATGTCGCAGTCATTAGTTGTTTACTGAGCGATGGTGAACTTAGTGAGCATATAGGAGAGCAGGCAACAAAGGTATTGAAATATTTACTTGAGAATGGCTATGTTAATGCAGTGTCGTTTTGGAGTGAGGTATTGCCAGAAGAAACAGTTATTTCGGCTGTGGCAGAACAATTAACATTGAAATCTAAACACCTTCTCACTTATTCGACGTTTTTGGCAGAATTTAAAACAGGTTTGAAAAAACAACGTTGGAAAAAAATAGTCGTTGGTGCCGTTGAGCAAAGTAGCGTTGCTGTCCGAACTTTAATATTTCAACATGGCTCTTACAAACTGTGCCTAGAACTCGCAAGAAAGATGGACGCATCTAAAACAATTGAAGTATTTAAAACTGATGGTGTTGCACAGGATGTCATTGACAAATTATCGCCTAAAGATGCTGAAGATGTTACCTTATCGATTGATCCAACCTTGGCTAAAAGCAGTCCCACCAAGCAGAAACAAATATCATTTCATCCTTTGTCAATACTTTTACTGAAAGCACCTGCAGAGTTGCTGTGTTGGTGTATTAAAAATACTGAGCTTGATACTTCTGATTGGATTAATGCACTGCCTAACCAAAAACTATTAAGGGAATCTTTGTTATTTTGCGTGTTAAAGTCCTACGAAGATAACGGTACTCTTTGCCTCATGAATGATAGGAATGATACGCGAAGGGATGCAGAGTATCGATTGAGTGATGTGTTTAAAACGTTAAGTTCTACAAAGACTGAAATGTGGCTAAGCGCAATGAACCCAAAAAGAAGAGCTGAAGCACTCTTGCTACTCACTCCTGAAACCGCCACTGAAATGATCTTCAAATTTGGAAGGGATGAATTAGTTCAAATGTTGGATACTCCTTCGGGGGGAGAATTGATTAGTTACATAGAACCCGAAGCGCCTCTTATGGCAGTTAATGAGTGCATAGAGCTTGTGGGTGATGAATTCCTAATAGAAGGTAAACAAATTGAAAGGAAAGAGAGTCCAAGTAAATTAATGCTTAAACAAAGGAGAGTGAGTATTTCTGATACTGTAAGAGAAACTCTTGAAAAGGGGTCACCCCAACGAGTCAGTTTTGTTCGTACGCTAAGTAAAAATAAGAGTGAACCTTCTGAATCGACAATGCAATCTAAAACTTTGATGGCTAGCTTGATGGAGAAAACCACACCTGAAGATGCTTGCCATATTTTGAAAAGAATGGATTCTAGAGTAGCCAATGATGTATTAACACAAATGGCTCAAGAATGTGCAATTGGAATAGCTAAGGCTCTGATGAATCAATATTATGCAGATATGTCGGCACCTCAAATATTGGATTTGTCTCAACGAGTCAGTGCAGAGATATTAGTGAGTGTGATTTTCCCTAATAAAAATGACCTAAGTGAAATCGCAAACGTGGTGGGTACATTATTAGATCCTAAAATAATTTCTACTGGGGATGATTCAGTTCTTGAGGACAATTTGAGAGGGATAGAAACTGTTATAGAAATAATTGAATTTTTAACACTTCATGAGTCAGTAGAATTAATTCGTGCTTTACCTATTTTCGCCGATATGATTTTGCCACTTTGCCCCGATTCAATGGCCGTTACAGCCGAATTTGATCAAAGTATGTGGGAGATGCTCGCTAACGTTTTGGAGCAAGCTGAGTATAAAAACATTATAGAGGTATCAGTGAAGGGGATGCCCTAAAGAAATGTTTAATAATACCATATATGGACTCTCCCCATTTGCAAGGCATTAATTATTAAAAAAAACAGGGTTCATTGCTGTCATATATTCGGCTTATTTATCAAGAGATTAACCTTGTAGCCCTGATGGTTATCCGCCCCTATTACCTTATCAATTATCACGACCTATCACGGTCTTAGGTATTATCAGGTTTCAATAGAGCGGTGCTGAACCGTTTTTCATCAATTAATGTGTTGCAAATTCTGGAGCAACCCGTTGAACATTAACTTTATTTAGTAGCTTTGCTACTCATTCTCTTTCTTACTGTTAAGCTATTTTAAGCTTGTAATCTTCGTTGTGGTTAAGCATTGCCCAAGCCATACGAGCCATTTTGTTGGCTAAAGCAACAACGGCTTTGGGTGTGGGGCTTTTAACCTAGAAACATCAGTTGACTGCGTTCTCAAGCGTAGAAAAAATGGCTGATAGTAAGGCGTAGCTTGCAGCAAGTAGTTATTCTACTTGCAAAAGTTACAACGCAAATAGCAGTTATTTTAGCAAGCTTGTGAGCGTAGAGCACTTCACTCATTGGGTGAAAGCCATGATGATAAAGTCATCTTATTGACTCAAACAGTTACTCATATACTCAGCGTTCAACTGATGTTTACCGTGAAAATTAATAGTATTAGACGCAACATAGTCCTCCCCGCAATTATTGAAGGGATAAAAATAAGTCTGGCTGTCTGTTAAGCTTTTTGCTTAACTGTTTATACCATATTGTATTTAACCATCATTTGAAGCCATCGGGGACTATTTCTCCTGACCATTAACTCCTCGTAGTTAATATCTGGGTCAAAATAGGCTTTCCTTCGGCTTAATACTGTGTAGATAATACGTAAATATCTCTCGAAAGCTTTGATGTAACGGACTTTAGGCCGTGGAATGAACTTCAGTGGTAAATACTGGATTACTTTGCAAAGCGTACATTGAATACGCTGATGTAATATTCGGATTAACGTTTTCTTGATGCCTATTGGAGGGCCTATAAACTCACGTTCTTTGGTTTCTTTCTTGATCACTTTCCGACTTTTGCAATCAGGGCATTTCATTCGGTGGTTATGGGCAATGTTAAAGATCGTTGAACCATTTTCATATTTGGAAGATAAGTAATGATAAGGGCCTTGTATTCCAAAGGAATGGTAAAGAAGTGAAGTCGACATCTACTCTAATTTTTTAGAATATTTTACCTTATCTCAGACCTAAGTATCGATTAACCGGATGAACCAGTGTGGATTTACGTGGACAATGCTCTTTTCTTTTTCTAATGGCGTTTATCACTGTATTCTTGTGTATATTTAACACTCTACCTGTATCCCTTATTCCGCTACCATTAAGTACCATGTCAATGGCTGTTTCTTTTACTCCATCTTCCCAAGCACGCTTAACATAATGAAGTAGGAATGTTTTTTTCGGGCACTCAGAGTTGGTACATAAATATTTTTGCTGCCCCTTTGGGCTTTTTCCTGCTTTTGATATTGAAGTACTTTGACAGTGAGGGCATTGAACATCTACAGAGTGACGCATGATATTCTCTAAAATAAATGAAACTAGAGTGCAACCATGATAGATCAATTCACTGCTTCAGCCCACTACCGAGAATGCTTATGATTGCGCCAACTTCAAAAATCAACCCAGTAACAGCAAAAGCTAAATAGAAACTCAGTAAAACAATTAATCTTTTCGGCATTGTAATTCTATCTTGTTAGACGGCAGGGAAACGAGCACCGAGAATAGCTTCACGGCTTGCACCTGTTACTTCAGGTAAGTTAGCAGGTAGATTATTGTGGAAGCGATAAGCTAACCAAGCAAATGCAATGCCTTCAACCCACTGCGGCTCAACACCTAAAGCCTCTGTTGTTTCGACTTGATAACCTGAAAGTAAGCTAGCTAATCGTTTCATCAACGCTCGGTTTCTGGCTCCACCCCCACAAACAAATAGTTCACCATGCTGGGAAATAGAGGATATTGCATCAGCAATACTGTGGCAGCTCAAATCGAGTAAAGTTGATTGTATGTCCGAAGCATCGAGATGTGAGTAGTTACTTAGTTGTTGCTCTAACCAAGCCTGACTGAATAACTCTTTCCCCGTGCTTTTGGGATGTGGCTGCGAGAAATACACATGGGATAATAAGTGTTTTAAAAGTTCAGGGTTTGTTACCCCCGACTCAGCCCACTCACCATTATGATCAAACGGCACTTTGTGATTTTGCTGTATCCAAGCATCGATTAATGTATTTCCTGGGCCTGTATCAAAGCCGGTAATTTGTTCGGTATTTTTTGGTAGATGGGTAATATTAGCGATTCCACCAATATTTAAGATAACTCTGTTGGTATCTTTTTTGGTGAAGACTTGTTGATGAAATGCTGGAACAAGTGGGGCACCTTGACCGCCCAACGCTACGTCTTTGCGTCTAAAGTCTGCGATAACATCAATACTGGTTTCAACGGCAATGGTATTTGGGTCGCCGATTTGTAGAGTGAAACTGACTTCTAAATTGGGCATGTGCCTAACGGTTTGTCCATGACTGCCAATAGCGATAACGTGTTTTTTATCAATACCAGATTTAGCCATCAGTTCATTAACCGCTGTTGCAAAAGCAAGCCCGACTTGACGGTCAAGACGACCCATTCGGTTAATTTCATCTGTGCTAGGTTGGCTTAATCGCTGAAGGCCCTTAAATAAATGCTCGGGAATGGACTCTGTATGAGTGGCAATGAGCTTCGGGGTATCGCCAGCAAAATCTACAAGGACAGCATCAATGCCGTCCATACTAGTGCCAGACATAAGCCCGATGAAATAAGCGTGTGTCATGTTAAGGTTACTCTGTAATGTTTCCGGCTAAACGCAACTGTTTTTGATGTTCAAGTTGGGCAATCATTTGCTTACTCACAGTAAGGAAATTTGCTTTTTCTTTTTTCGCAATTGAGGTCGATTTTGGCAGCTTAACGGTACGTGGATTGCGGTGAACCCCATTGACGATAAACTCATAATGAAGGTGTGCGCCAGTCACTCGACCTGTGCTTCCTAAGGTGCCAATTATCTGTCCTTGCTTAACCGTTTGACCTGTTTTTACTTTACGCTTTTGAAGATGTAAATACTTAGTTGTATAAGTATCATTATGCTTAATGAAAACATAATTACCATTATATTTAGAGTAACCTGACTTAATGACTCTGCCGCGACCAGTTGATTTAATCGGTGTACCGCGTGGGGCAACATAATCGACACCGCGATGAGCTTTTACTCCGCCTGTTACAGGGTGTATGCGTCTTGGATTAAAACTCGAGCTGATCCGAGTAAAGTCGACAGGTAAGCGTAAAAACGCTTTTTTCATACTACGTCCAATTTCTGAGTAATATTCCCCATTACTGTATCGAATCGCTGTGAAGCGTTCATTTTGATTAATGAACTCAGCAGCAAGAATATTACCATTTTTCAGAAATTCCCCGTCGGCATATTCTTGTTCGTAAATGAGTGAAAAACTATCCCCTTTTCTAAGATCTAAAGCAAAATCAATATCCCAACCAAATAATGTAGCAATTTGCATTATTTGATTAGGTGTTAAACCAGCATCTACGGCCGCATTCCAAAAATTGCTATCTATACTTGCTGAAGCAAACTGAGAACGGGACTCTACTTGTTTAGTGACAAGTTGTTCGTTGTAGGTATCGTTTAACTTTGAAATTTTCAATGTTGTGATGGGATCAATAATGTAATTCAAATGCACAAATTCGCCATTTGAGTTTTTGGCTATTTCAATTTGTTCACCAGGCATTAATTTCAATAAATTTTTTTTAGCCAAAGAAAGTTGCGATATCTCGTAAACATCCCTTGAGGTTAATCCAATGCGATGAAAAAGTTTTGCTAATGTATCACCAGATTGGACTTTAAATTTGTCTGTGTTGAGGGAGTGACTTTTGTGGGTACTAGCCGAATTATCACTAGAATTGATAGCGTTAATTTCAGTTTCAACAAGCTGTTTTTGATTGTTTTGTTCAAATTTTGGAGGTTCAGGTTTGCGGAATGCTAATGGAACAGTATAGCGAGTATTGGCTGAGTATTGGTTTTCAACTGTTTGTTTTGAAGCTTGTGCATTTTCAGAAGGCAACAATACAATAACCACTGAAACTAAAAATAAAGAACTTAATATGATTCTATGCGCAATAGGCAACAACTTAAATAATGTAATGACTCTCAACATCTACTCTGTAACCATTTTTTAATATCTATGCTTCCTATCAGTGTACACGCTTTCATTTGTGCTGGCTAACAAGTAACATTACTGTCTTTTGATTTTGAGATTACGCGCATAGAGGTGCTATGGCAATGGCTGATTTAGAAAAAGCATTAGCTGAGATTAAACGTGGTACCGATGAGATACTACTAGAAGCAGATTTAGTTGAAAAACTAAAACTAGGAAAACCATTAAAAGTCAAGCTGGGTGCTGATCCTACCGCACCAGATATTCATCTTGGTCATACTGTTATTTTGAACAAGTTAAGAACATTTCAAGAGCTTGGACATGAAGTGATTTTTTTGATTGGTGATTTCACTGGGATGGTTGGTGATCCAACAGGGAAAAACAGTACCCGTCCACCGCTTACTAAAGAGCAAGTGGCTAAGAATGCTGAAACCTATAAAGAGCAGGTTTATAAAATCCTTGATCCTGCAAAAACTCGTATTGAATTTAATTCAAGCTGGTTAGAACCATTAGGTGCCGCGGGTATGATCCGCTTAGGATCAAAGCAAACTGTTGCACGTATGATGGAACGTGATGATTTTAAAAAGCGTTACAATGGTGGGCAAGCGATTGCAATCCATGAATTTATGTATCCATTATTGCAAGGTTATGACTCTGTGGCGCTTGAAGCAGACGTTGAGCTAGGAGGCACAGATCAAAAATTTAATCTGCTTATGGGGCGAGAGCTGCAAAAAGCAGAAGGGCAACGTCCACAAACTGTAATTATGATGCCGCTTCTTGAAGGCTTAGATGGCGTTAAAAAAATGTCTAAGTCAGCAAATAACTATATTGGTATTGGTGAGCCTGCAAATGAAATGTTTGGCAAAATTATGTCCATTTCAGATGACTTGATGTGGCGTTATTTTGAATTATTGTCATTCCGTCCACTTGATGAAGTCGAGGGATTTAAACAAAGAATTGCTGAAGGGACTAACCCTAGAGATATTAAAATTGCTCTGGCAAAAGAAATTATTGCTCGTTTTCATGATGAAGCTGCTGCTGAAGGTGCGCATCAAGAGTTCATTAATCGTTTTCAGAAAGGAGCGATTCCAGATGATATTCAAGAGATGGAAATTGCCGCTGGAGATGGAATTGGCCTTGCCAATTTGCTTAAAGAAGCTGGTTTAGTGAGTTCAACATCAGAAGCTATGCGTATGGTTAAACAAGGTGCCGCTAAGCTTGATGGTGATAAATTAGCAGATGCTAAGCAAGTATTTACTGTGGGAACCGTAGGTGTTTTCCAAGTCGGTAAGCGTAAATTTGCTAAGCTCACTCTCGTTTAATATTTTCAATTTAAAATCTTAGTGAACGGTTAATCAAGAGCCTGAACTTGTGATGAGTTCAGGCTTTCTTGTATTTGTACTTTTAATAAAGTGGTGACTACTGCACAGCCAGTTGTTCGGAGAGCATTTGGTAGTCAATCATATCGACGTGTTTTTTGATTCGATGATTTTCAGTATCAAGCTCTAACGTCGTCACACTGGGAACGGTTAGGCTAATGACCTTTCCTGGTTTGCCGAACTGAACCCCTTTGCCCTTGAAATGATATTCACCAATCATTACGACAAAAGAACCTTTATTATATATATGAGTGATGTCAAATTTGTACTCTATCATTCCATGATAAGCACGTTTAAAAAAGTCGATAATGTGTTGACCGCCAGTGTATGTTTTACCTGCAGTCTTATCACTAAATACACTATCTCTATCATAGAAGGCTTTAAGTTTAGTGAGATCATGCTGAGTGAGGGTTTGCATATACTCGACAGCAATTTTTTGCTCTTTGGTTAATTCTTTCGAGTTTGCCAAAGCTGAAATGGAAAACGCCAAAATGATAAAGCCAATATAAATACAACGAAACATTATGCTCTCTTTAAATCAAAGGCAGGTAGGGATAACTGCCATTTTATGGCTGCAAGTCGGATGACGAATGCACTCGTCATAGCAACAACAACCGCAGCCATTGAGTCAAATTCCATATTTAAACATAAGCAGTAAATGATAGCCCCGACAATTGACGAAGTCGCATAGATTTCAGTGCGCATTATCATTGGAACTTGTCGGCATAAAATGTCACGGAGTACACCACCGCCAACGCCAGTGATAACGCCCATGATGACGATTGATACCTCACTTAACCCAAGTCCCATCGCTTTTTCTGCGCCGATCACTGTAAATAATGCTAAACCGAGTGCATCGGCAATAGGTAATAAATACCATGGTGCACTATGGTTCGTTCTGGTGAATGATAATGTCAGCATGACTGTCGTCAGAACGACGAGTATATAAGTTTGGTCTTGTAACCAAAATACGGGCGTGGTTCCCATTAATGCATCACGAATGCTTCCACCACCGACGGCGGTTACACCGGCTAGTACAAAAACGCCAAAAGGATCCATTCTGTGGTGGCCAGCTGCAAGCGCGCCTGTTAAGGCAAATACTGCTGTGCCCCATAAATCGAAAAAATAAATCCATTCGTTCATTTTATTTTGCTCATTTCCTTCAAGTGAATATTTAAGGCATCCACTGAAATTCTAATTTCAATGACGGATAACAGTAGTGAATATAAAAGTAATAACAAACTGCAACCAAAGACGAGAGAGCCAATGTGATTTTGACCGATATAAATCAAAATCATACAGATTACGCACATAGCAAATGCTAAAACGCCTGCTTCTTGCATTCTACGAATAATCGCTATGCGTTGACGCAGGTTTTTAATCTGATCATTAAGTACAGGCTTGTTGTCAGCGCTCAAATTGCGAATTAAAGCAGCTAAAGCAAAAAATCGATTGGTATAGGCCAGCAACAGCAAGGATATTGCCGGAAATAGCAATGCTGGTGTTGTTAACGATATGCGTAAATTGTCGAACAAAATAGTAGCCCTGTTAGTTTAGTTATTGAGCTGAATTATACCTGTAGTTTTATTACAAAAGGAGTGGTGAATTGATATTTTTACTTTCAATTGAAAGTAAAAATATCAAAATAAATTGAACACTAGGGTCTGTTGATCTTTCGTGATTGTTTTTGCAGCGATAAATTGGTTATTTTATTCAAGGCAGAGTTTGTGAGGTTTGGTTATTATCTACATACAAAACTGTCGTTACTTCGTTTCCAAATAAGAAAACGATAACGCAGCAGAAATGACCAATTTACGCTGTCTTCGATGCTTTTGAGCATTCACTGTTCTGTGTTGTGACCAGCTCACTTAGATGGCTAAGCATCACTGCTCACGCTTTAAACAGATAAATGCTCAAATAGCACAAAATTTAATCCTGAAAGATCAACAGCCCCTAGGGTTCGCAAGTATTATTTGTGAAATATTTTATAGAACTACGAATTTAAATACATATTTTTAATTAAGTACCTAGTCAAATGCTTTTTTCTCAAGAAGTCGCTAATGACAGGCGTTTTAGCAAGAAAAATATTAGATTACATTTGACTGGGTACTTAAACCTAGCTCTAGTTTTATACAGTATTAACTCAAGTTTCGGAGTTCATTTTTAGCTAAAATCATGGGTACTTTTCAGTAGAAATAGCCTCTTGGCGTAATGTAAAAGTATCCATTTGCATAACTTGATTAAAAAACGAGGTCACTTCTTCGTTGATTTTATTCAGTATGATTTCGCTTTCTGTTGTTGATAACGAAGAAATACTAGAAACTGCATCGCTGATCAAAGCCTTAATTAAGCCCCATAATTTACAAGCAAAATCTAAATTTTGTAGACTGTCGCAAAGTAGGTTCCTTGAGTCACAGACTTTGCTGTTTTCATCATTTTGCTTCGCATGCAGAAGCAAACAAAACCTCAACCCTGTTAGATGAATTGAAGCAATATAAGCACTGTAATGACGACTTTGCTCACTCAAAAAGCCAAGATGTTGTTTGGCTTCCTTGAAGTACACTTCAATTCCCCAACGCAAAGCGTAAATCTCAAGAATTTTTTCATCGCTTAGCGAAGCGTCCGTACTTAAAAATAATGCCCAATCGTGTTTACCTGCTTTTTTCTTATCAGGATTAACACCTCGACAAAAGACGAGTTTAACCTTAATCCAATTCGGCTCAAGCTTTGCCGTTTCTGCTAGATTCAACTCAACGACAATGGACTTTGTTTGATAAGGCAACCCTGCTAGTTTTTGGCCATCGGCCTTTTACTTGAGTTTTGAATAGTTCGGCGGCACTGCACTCTGATTTATCCGCTAAGGGACGTGGCGGAAGAATGTATACCAATTTTATCGTCACTCCTGCGAACGCAGGAGTCCAGAGTCTTTGGTTAATTTGGGCACAAGTCGCTGGATACCTGCGTTCGCAGGTATGACAAATTAAGCGTTGAAATTTAAAGTGGTATTATTTGAACTGCGACATCCCTAAGCGGTACTTCATTTTGTTTTTTTCATTCGGAGAATAGCTGTCAAATCATGCTCAAGCGTCATGCTGATAATAGGCTTGGTGGCAAACCAAGAGTCTGCAAGAAAATAATCAGCTTCAATACCTACTCCCAGCGCACGTTTAACCATACCTGCAACCATAGCAGGCTTAGTTTGAGCCACAGATTGCTTGTAACGTTTAGCGACTATTGAGCGCTCATCTTTAAATTTACGGGTTAGAGGTTGTGCTTTGGTTTGACTGATGAAGAGTTCATTATCCAGTGGGACAAATTGACTATCAGAAGCGTAGCCAAAACTCAGTACTTGCTGTCCCATAACACAACGCCCTGTCAAATGGTCGAAGTGACTGGATACGCCGGGCATTTTCTTACCACGACGTTGCTTTACTGAATCATCGACAACAAAAGCTCTGACTTTACTCTTGCCTTCCTGTTTTATGAGTTTTTTAGCGGTGTAAAGTTGCAGTTTTCTCCAATTCAAGTCTTCTCGGTTGAGTAAATCATAAAGCACATCTTTCTTAGCAGAAGAAAAGCTGAGTAGTGACTCTTTAGCAAACATAGATATGGTATCAACCTTCAACCAATCCAAAGCATTAGTAAGTAAACGACTTCGGTTGCTTCAATACCCGAACGTTTACTGAAGCCACAAGATGTCAACATTGAAACAAAACCAAGCTGTTTCCATGATGTGCTTAACGAATTATCAATTTGAATGCCTGAACGCTGTAAAAAATTAGAAGTAAGTGATGGTAGAGAAAGTGATTTCATGTCAATATTTGTCTGAGCAACAAGATTATAACACATTAACTCTCATCTTTTCTTTATATATCAGTAAAATACGCTCACTTTATTATTGAATTTGAACTCCGAAACTTGAGTAATAACTGATCATTTACATATCATGCACGCATTTCTTTGACCGTATAAACCATTGCCAAAATGTGCTGAAGAAATTAAATCAACTTTTGGTGTAAGTGCTTTAGAGTTGCTTCGTAGAACCCACCCAAACTTATTAGAACTAGCTTATAAAACAGATGAACTGCCATTGGTTCATCAATTTCTTGAGCATTTCGAAATGCTGTTTAAATTTATGACTGAAAGTATGAATAAAAATGGGTATTTCAAATGTTCTATGTCTCTTTCTCATGTTTCAGATGATGTTGAGGTTGTTATTGCTAAGCATTTAAGCGAAAAAAACCGTTAGAAATTGAAGTTGATGGAATGAAAGCACAACTCACTAATAACGTTAAAAAAGATCTGCATAGGATGCATTTTTACTTTACAACAGTTAATGATGAAGGCCGTAAAATAAGTCATGATACTTATCGTATCGAATGGTCACAAAGCATTGAATTGTTACATAAAGGTTTAGTTAGTATTGCTGGTTTTTCTGTAGGGCGAGAATCTATCAATGCTCTTAAAATGGTGTGTACTATGTTGAACCAACAGGTATATTTTGCAGTTTTAGCTAATATGTTTGCCCGTGGAGTAGGAATAAGTTTTAAACAACCAAAAACTATCTATGGTAATGGTGTTAGTCAAAGTGATTGGATTAAAATACATGAGAATGGCACTATTAGTTTAGTTAAGGCGATTAAAATAGGTGCTTTTTGCACAGAGGTTAGCTATGGAGACAATACAGAAATATTGATTCAAATGAGTTGTTCGACTTTCTTTTCAACTCTGGTCTCCACAAAAACAGAAGGTGGATTAGCCGCGAAGTATTTTAAGTTACTGAAAAATGAAGCTGAAAAGCTTGAAGTTTGCGAAGCAAAGTTTGAGTTGAATTTTGTTTTAGACAAAGAGAAGGCAAAGAATGGAGATCTATCCCTGAGCATGAGGAACTCATCAGTTGTAATGGAAGGAAAGCTTGAAATATTGCAGGACGTGGATATATATGATCAACCCACAACTCGCGAAGAAACATCGTAGTAATTAAATCAACCTTTAAAGTAAGTTTTTGTATTTAAGTGTTAATTTCGGTATTTTGAGCCCTCTGTAATATAGGGTTAACTTGCTTAACTTTAGTGTAAATAATGCAGTATTTATTTTCGTCCTATTATTAATCGTATATACAGCATTACCTAGACCTAGAGATATTATTATAAAAATCCTCCGGTAGATTATCTTACACACTGAATGTTGACTTAATGTTCAACTAAATGAAAGGGGCTAAAAATTCACATCACACCTGAGTCTTGAAGTAGTAGATGTATAGTATATACTTGCGCAACTTATGCGTGTCTAAAAGCTCAAGAATGGAATTAATACGCGGGATTCATAATATTTTGCCAACACACCATGGTTGTGTGCTGACTATCGGGAATTTTGATGGAGTGCACCGTGGGCACGCTAAAGTGATCGCGAGCTTGATCGATAAAGCAAAGCACTTTTCCCTGCCCGCAACTCTAATGACATTTGAGCCACAACCTCAAGAGTTGTTTCGTGGTGAAAATGCTCCAGCCAGACTCAGTTTATTGCGTGATAAGGTATTATTACTGGATGAGTTAGGTATCGAACGACTTTTGTGTGTGAACTTCAACCATAAGTTTGCCACTATGCCTGCAGAAGAGTTTATTGAAGAATTACTCGTCAAACAACTTGGTGTCAGATATCTTGTTGTTGGGGACGATTTTTGTTTCGGTGCAGATCGTAAAGGCAATTTTGATATGTTGCTTAAAGCGGGCGACAAGCATGGTTTTACTGTTGTAAATACCAAGAGTTTCATAGTCGGAGATACTCGAGTGAGTTCTACTGCGATTCGAGAAGCGTTATCCCATGGCAATTTTGAGCTAGCAAGGCGCATGCTCGGACACCCTTACTTATTAAGTGGTCGAGTTGCACACGGTAAAAAAATCGGTAGAACAATCGGTTTTCCTACAGCAAATATTGCACTTAAGCGCAATGTCGTTCCCGTAAGAGGGGTATTTGCTGTTCGCTGTTTTTGGGATGGTAGCGATGTTTACGAAGGTGTGGCCAATGTTGGCTTTAGGCCTACAGTAAATGGGCAAGATTGTCAGCTAGAAGTCCATTTGTTTGATTTTGATGAGGACATTTATGGCCAATACATTGAAGTCGAATTGATGGCGAAAATACGTGAAGAACGGCCTTTTGAGTCGCTTGATGCACTAAAAAAACAAATTTTAAATGATGCGAATGAAGCAAAAGCTTTGTTTAGTAATGACGCCAGTTAGCTTTTATTTAAAGGCACTGGATGAGCAACGGTATGGGATCAATGAGCGACTATAAATCAACACTGAATTTACCGGAAACAGGGTTTCCGATGCGTGGTAATTTGGCAAATCGTGAGCCAGAAATGTTAAAACGCTGGAAAGAAGACGATTTGTATAAAGCAATTCGTGACAGCCGTACTGGACGCACGCCTTTTATTTTGCACGATGGCCCTCCATACGCGAACGGTAATATTCATATTGGTCACTCAGTAAATAAAATCTTAAAAGATATTATTATCAAATCTAAGACTATGTCTGGCTTTGACGCACCTTATATTCCGGGCTGGGATTGTCACGGTTTGCCAATCGAACTAAAAGTAGAGCAAAAAGTCGGTAAGCCTGGTCATAAAATCTCAGCGGCTGACTTTCGTGAGGAATGCCGTAAATATGCGGCTAAGCAAGTTGACGGTCAGCGTGATGACTTTATCCGTTTAGGTGTTTTTGGTGATTGGCAAAACCCTTATTTAACGATGGACTTTAGTACGGAAGCGAACATCATTCGTTCATTGTCTAAAGTTATCGACAATGGTCATTTACATAAAGGTGTTAAGCCTGTTCATTGGTGTACTGACTGCGGTTCTGCTCTCGCAGAAGCTGAAGTTGAATATGAAGATAAAACATCACCAGCCATTGATGTTGTATTTACAGCGGTTGACGGTGCTGATGTCGCAAGCAAATTTGGTGTGAGTGATTATCCACATACGGTTTCAACTGCAATTTGGACGACAACACCTTGGACTCTGCCTGCAAACCGTGCGTTAGCCGTAAGCGGTGAGCTCGATTACAGCTTGGTTGAATTTACTAAAGATGGTAACACTCAAGCGCTCATTATTGCTGGAGTACTGGCTGAAGACTGCGTAACTCGTTATGGTGCTGAAAGTCATACAGTACTTGGCAGTGCTAAAGGTGCTGAGCTAGATTTATTGCGCTTTAACCATCCATTTTACGGCTTTGATGTACCAATGATCCTAGCTGAACACGTGACTACCGATGCTGGTACTGGTGTTGTTCATACGGCACCTGGTCATGGTCAAGACGATTTCGTTGTTGGTCAAAAATATGGCTTAGAGGTCGCAAATCCAGTGGGTGATAACGGGGTTTATAAAGCGGATACAGAAATTTTTGCGGGTCAGCACGTATTTAAAGCAAACAAAAATGTGGTCGAACTGCTTGCTGAAAAACAAGCGTTGCTGAATCATGAAAATATTCGTCATAGCTATCCACATTGTTGGAGACATAAAACACCGATTATTTTCCGTGCTACTCCGCAGTGGTTCATCTCAATGGACAACAATAAGCTTCGTACCCAAGCTTTGAGTGAAATAGAGCAAACTCAATGGATACCTGAATGGGGACAAAGTCGCATTGAAAAAATGGTTGAGAATCGTCCAGATTGGTGTATTTCACGTCAACGTACCTGGGGCGTTCCAATCACTTTATTTGTGAATCGTGAAACTGATGAATTGCACCCTGACAGCGTATCCATGATGGAACGAGTAGCGCATCGTATTGAACAACAGGGTATCCAAGCTTGGTTTGATTTAGAGCCAGAAGAGTTATTGGGTGATGAAGCCGAACAATACCGTAAAATAACTGATACGTTAGATGTTTGGTATGACTCGGGTTCAAGCTTCTCTTCTGTTGTCGCATCACGTCCAGAATACAATGGCGCAGAAATTGACTTGTATCTCGAAGGTAGTGATCAACATCGAGGATGGTTCATGTCATCCTTGATGATTTCAACCGCAATGCATAATAAAGCGCCATACAAACAAGTACTGACTCACGGATTTACCGTTGATGGACAAGGACGCAAGATGTCTAAATCCATTGGTAACGTTATTTCTCCACAGCACGTAACCAATAAATTAGGTGCAGATATTCTCCGTTTGTGGGTTGCTGCCACTGATTACAGCGGTGAAATGACGGTTTCTGATGAAATTCTAAATCGCAGTGCAGACTCTTATCGCCGTATTCGAAATACCGCACGTTTCTTATTAGCGAACTTAAATGGTTTTAATCCAAAGACTGATACCGTTGCTGTGAGCGATATGGTGGCATTAGATCGTTGGATTGTAGGGCGTGCGAATACTCTGCAACAAGAAATCATTGAAGCTTATGAACAATATAACTTCCATTTGGTCACTCAAAAATTGATGCACTTCTGCTCAATTGAATTAGGTAGCTTCTATTTAGATATTATTAAAGATCGCCAATATACAGCTAAAACCGATGGTCATGCTCGTCGTAGTTGTCAGTCAGCGTTATATTTAATTGCTGAAGCTATGGTACGCTGGATTGCGCCAATCTTAAGCTTTACTGCTGATGAAATCTGGCAGTTATTACCGGGCGAGCGTGATGCTTATGTATTCACTCAAGAGTGGTATCAAGGTTTAGAGTCAACAAGCACAGAAAATGATTTAAGTGATGAGTATTGGCAACAACTACAATCTGTTCGTAATGAAGTGAACAAAGTAATTGAGCAAGCACGCCGCGATAAACGCATTGGTGGTTCGTTAGAAGCAGAAGTGACACTTTATGCAACTACAGAGTTAATTTCAGAATTGGCGAAAGTCGGTGATGAGCTTCGTTTTATCTTGCTTACATCAAATGTGAATGTTCAGCCTTTAACTTCAGCTCCCGCAGAAGCTATTGAAACGGAACTTAGCTCATTAAAATTAGTCATTACTAAGAGTGAAGCTGAAAAATGTGAGCGTTGCTGGCATTACCGTGAAGAAGTCGGCAAAGTTGAAGCACACACAAGCTTATGTCAGCGTTGTGTGACTAATATTGAAGGTGAAGGCGAAGTTCGTCACTTTGCTTAACATACATATTCGCATAGCGAAAACTATATAAAGGAAATTGTATGCCGTTAGATTGGAAACAAAGTGGATTGAGATGGTATTGGGTTGTTGTAGTCGTATTTATAATCGATCAACTCACAAAACAGTGGGTCATTGCTAATTTTGATTTGTACGAATCAATCAATTTAATGCCACTG
This sequence comes from Parashewanella spongiae, assembly GCF_004358345.1. Taxonomy (NCBI): domain Bacteria; kingdom Pseudomonadati; phylum Pseudomonadota; class Gammaproteobacteria; order Alteromonadales; family Shewanellaceae; genus Parashewanella; species Parashewanella spongiae. The sequence continues at coordinate 1,470,723 of NZ_CP037952.1, forward strand.
CTTAATTTTACTTATGTTCGAAATTACGGTGCGGCATTCAGCTTTTTAAGTGATGCAGGAGGATGGCAACGCTGGTTTTTCACTGCAATAGCCGTTGGGATCAGCGGCATTTTGTCATTCTGGTTACGGAAACAACCGAAAACAATGTGGCGCTTAAACTTAGCATTCACTTTGGTCATTGGTGGTGCACTAGGAAATTTAATCGACAGGTTGATGCACGGTTTTGTTATCGATTTTGTTGATGTTTACTGGAATACAAGCCACTACCCAGCCTTTAACGTTGCTGATTCAGCAATATGCATTGGCGCAGGATTAATTATCTTGGATGCATTTGTTGGTGAAAAGCCAACCACGGATACTCAGAAAAAGAAACAAGAGGTAAGTTAAGTGACTGATGCAACAGCTTATATCTGTCATGTGGAAGTTATTTTGGATGACGGCTCAACAGCTGATAGTACCAAAGCTTCTGGAAAACCAGCACGATTAAATATTGGTGATAAAAGTTTAAGCCCTGCATTCGAATCAGAGCTAGCAGGACTTAAACAAGGCGATAAGCACAAATTTACATTACAAGCTGTTGATGCATTTGGTGAGTCAAACCCAGATGCAATTCATTACTTAGATAAAACTCGTTTTCCAGCAGATATGACATTGGAAACGGGCGTAATTGTAAGCTTTGCTGGACCTGGTGGTAGTGAAATACCAGGAATAGTACGTGAAGTGGCGGGCGATTCGGTAACGGTGGATTTAAATCATCCACTTGCTGGTCAACCTGTTACTTTTGATCTCGAAGTTATGCAAGTAATATAAGTTGTTCAGGTTTTTAACCGGCGCCAAAACAGGTTTTATAAAAGATGCAGTCATCAGATAAAATTGAAATTCAACACATCGATGCCACTGGCATGAACATTATGCTTGCCAACCCAAGAGGTTTTTGTGCTGGAGTTGATCGTGCTATTAGCATTGTTGAACGTGCTCTAGAGTTATTTAAGCCACCGATTTATGTTCGACACGAAGTTGTTCATAATCGATACGTGGTACAGAATCTTAAAGATCGCGGTGCTATTTTTGTTGAAGAGTTAGATCAAGTTCCTGATGACTGTATTGTTATATTCAGCGCACACGGTGTTTCACAAGCGGTACGAGCAGAAGCAAAGCGTCGTAGCTTAAAAGTCTTTGACGCGACTTGTCCGTTGGTTACAAAAGTACATTTACAAGTGACTCGTGCTAGCCGTAAAGCCATTGAATGTATTTTAATTGGTCATGCTGGGCATCCAGAAGTTGAAGGTACCATGGGACAATACGATAACGCTGAAGGCGGTGTTTATCTGATAGAGTCCATTGAAGATGTTGAAAAACTAACACCTAAACATCCAGATAATTTATGTTTTGTTACTCAAACGACATTATCTGTTGATGAAACCATCGATATCATAGAAGCGCTTCAAGCCAAGTTCCCATCGATTGAAGGGCCAAGAAAAGACGATATTTGTTATGCAACTCAAAATCGTCAAGATGCAGTGAGGCATTTATCTCCTCAAGCTGACTTAATGGTTGTCGTAGGCTCAAAAAACAGTTCTAACTCAAATCGATTACGTGAACTTGCAGAAAAGAGCGGTATTGAAGCGCATTTGGTTGATAACGCCGATGATGTTGATGCGCATTGGTTTGATGGTAAAAACAAAGTAGCTGTTACTGCTGGGGCTTCTGCTCCCGAGGTGTTAGTTCAGCAAGTCGTTGATGCAATAAGCACTATAGCGCCAAGCGTAGTAACAGAAGTCGAAGGACGTAAAGAAGATACAGTGTTTGCGGTTCCTGCAGAACTTCGTTAAACCTAAATAAATTGGTTGGGAGCGTTCATTTACGTAGAAAAGATTACTGATAGTAAAGCTACGCTTTACTATCAGTAATCTTTTCTAGGCTTGAGAACGCAGTCAACTGATGTTTCCAAGTTTAATCTGCTATATAGATAATCTAGTCGTGGTATTTCTCAGCCGCATACAAGGTGTTTTCAAGTAAACTTGCAATTGTCATTGGCCCGACACCACCCGGTACAGGCGTAATCCAACTTGCGTGTTTTGTTGCAATGTCATATTCAACATCACCGATCAAACGACCGTTAGCAAGGCGGTTGATACCCACATCTATTACGATAGCTCCCGGTTTAACCCATTCGCCAGGGATAAAACCAGCCTTACCAACGGCGACAATCAATAAATCGGCTTGACGTACTTTTTCTTCTAAGTTTTTGGTAAAGCGATGACACGTTGTTGTAGTACATCCAGCGAGGAGGAGTTCGAGTGTCATTGGACGACCAACGATATTCGATGCACCGACGATAGTCGCATCAAGACCGTAAGTATCGATACCAGTGGACTCAATTAAGGTCATGATTCCTTTTGGAGTGCAAGGGCGTAATACTGGAATACGCTGGGCTAAACGACCTACATTGTAGGGATGAAACCCATCGACATCTTTATCAGGTTGAATTCGTTCAATAATTTTTTCTTCGTTGATGTGCTCAGGCAATGGCAGCTGAACTAAAATCCCATCGATTGTGGGATCTTGATTACATTTATCAATTAGTCTGAAAAGTTCAAGCTCTGTAGTGGTTGAAGGTAGATCAAAAGAACGAGAGATAAAACCTACTTCTTCGCAGGCGCGGCGTTTACTGCCAACATAAACTTCAGATGCAGGATCTTTACCTACTAATATCACCGCTAATCCCGGGGCACGTAACCCTTTATTTATGCGGTCACTGACTTTTGATTTCAGTGTCTTGCGAATAGATTGAGCGATCGCTTTGCCATCAATTATCTGGGCGGTCATGGGTGTAGGGTATCCTTTTTGTACGACGCGATTGGAGTTAATCGAGCGACTTCTCAGAAATGACTTGTATTTAAAAGCAATTTTTCGTCAATTCCCAGTTTCTTATAGTGAAACTTTTATTCAAGTCATAGTTCCTATGCTAAACATTGAACAAATCTTCATTGGTCTGGTAGATATCAACATGAGAAATCGAAAATATTTCCTGATTACTTACAAAGCTCAGTTAACTTTGTTGTCATTCCAGCGTAGGCTGGTATGACAATATCGTTACTGTATTGTTCAATGAGTTATTTTACCTACAGTAACTTTAGATGAGCTTAATGGGTAATCAGTAAATATTTTACCAGTGAGACGGAAAAGTGTCATGAACATTCCTTTCCTTTATTCGAAAAAAAAGAATCCGAAGTAAATTAGATTGATAATTCAGCACATGAAAGTATTTTTAAAAAAAATCGTTGACGAGTTATCAGCAAGGCATTAAGATTCGCCCCGTTCTAAAGTGCAGTACACATACTACTTTAGAGCTGACTCGGTGATTAGCGCAGCCCGGTAGCGCATCTGGTTTGGGACCAGAGGGTCAGAGGTTCGAATCCTCTATCACCGACCAATTTTATTGTCATTTACCCTTGTGAATGACTAGAATAGCTAATGAAGTTATTCAACGGTTTGGATTTGTTCTAAACATGCGCCCGTAGCTCAGTTGGATAGAGCATCCGCCTTCTAAGCGGATGGTCGCAGGTTCGAATCCTGCCGGGCGTACCATATTATGGTGATTGTAGCTCAGTTGGTAGAGTCCCGGATTGTGATTCCGGTTGTCGTGGGTTCGAACCCCATCAGTCACCCCATTCTTCTTGCATTAAGCAAAGAATATAAAAAAAGCGACCTAAAAGTCGCTTTTTTTATGCCTGTCATTCAGCGATTGACTATTGATACTCGACTCATTAGATAAGCATCGCTATAATGTCGCGTCTTAATATAATTGATTAGGCCGAACCCCAACTTTAAAGGGGCATAACGGTAAGTTTAGATAACTAAGAAACGAATACTTAACATAGCTGAACGATCGGCTATGACTAAAGGACGTTAGACAAATTTGAGGTAAAATAATGCAAGTTTCTGTTGAAGCAACTCAGGGCTTAGAGCGTCGCATGACTATTTCTGTGCCTGCAGGCGGTCTTGATAAATTAGTTAAAAGTGCAATGCTAAACGAAGCAAAACGTGCACGTATTCCTGGGTTCCGTCCTGGTAAAGTACCAATGAGCGTAATCGAAAAACGTTATGGTAAAGCAATTCGCCAAGAAATTTCGGGTGAATTCATGCAGCGTAACTTTATTGAAGCGATTATGGCTGAGAAAATTAATCCAGCGGGCGCACCAAAGTTCACAATGGGAACTACCGAAGGTGAGAACTTTGAGTTCACAGCAACTTTCGAAGTATATCCAGAAGTAGAACTTACAGGTTTAGATGCAATTGAAGTAGAAAAACCAACTTCAGACGTTACAGATGCAGACGTTGACAGCATGATTGAAACCTTGCGTAAGCAACATGCGACCTTTGAAGTTGTTGAACGTGCAGTTGAAGACGGCGACAAAGTCAAAATGAACTTTGTTGGTTCTGTCGATGGTGAAGAGTTTGAAGGCGGAAAAGCTGATGACTTCGAACTTGAAATGGGTTCAGGTCGTATGATCCCTGGTTTCGAAGAAGGTATACTCGGTAAAAAAGTCGGTGACGAATTCGAGATCGAAGTGACGTTCCCTGAAGATTACCATGCTGAAGACCTGAAAGGTAAAGGCGCTAAATTCGCCATTACTTTGAACGAAGTTCAAGGTGCTAATTTACCTGAAGTGAACGATGAGTTTGCTTCTAAGTTTGGTATTACAGACGAAGGTGTTGACGCACTTAAAGTTGAAATTCGTAAGAACATGACCCGTGAACTTGAGCAAGCATTAAAAGCTAATATTAAAGATCAAGTGATTAGTGGTCTTTTAGCCGCTAACGAACTTGATTTACCGAAGTCTTTGATTGACGGTGAAGTAGAAGTGTTACGTAAGCAAGCAATGCAACGTTTTGGTAACCAGCAACAAGCCGCAAACATGCCAGAACTTCCTGCTGAATTGTTTACAGAGCAAGCAGAACGTCGCGTAAAAGTTGGTCTTCTACTTGGTGAAGTGATCAAAGTTAATGAATTGAAAGCTGAAAATGATCGCGTTAAAGCATTAATTTCTTCAATGGCTTCGGCTTACGAAGATCCTTCAGAAGTTGTAGAGTACTACAACAAGAATGAAGAAATGATGCAAAATATGCGTAACGTTGCTTTAGAAGAGCAAGCTGTTGAAGCGCTTTTAGAAAAAGCTAAAGTTTCTGAAAAAGAAGTGGCATTTGAAGAGTTCATGAACAAAGCAACTGGTCAAGCATAAGCTACACTTGACTTGATTAGCTGTTAGCCATTTATAATGGCTCGTATGGGGCTTCTCGTACGAGCCATTTTTTATAAAAACCAGTTTCAATAAGTACTTGTTTGATCCAAACTGTTTAATCAGAGAATAAGTGAAATTGGCGCGTGTGGGATGGTTTTAATAGTTAGGATTTTTCACAACATATCGCAATTTATGTAGCTGTAAAATCGTGCACTTTCTTATCCATGACACTGAACTGAAGTTAATCTTGCAGCTTAGAGGATCACAGGAAGAAATTGCAGATATAGACAGATACTTATTGAAATTGGTACAAGGAATTAAATAATGCAGAAAGCACCAGAATCGATTTTAAACTCTCTAGTTCCAATGGTTGTAGAACAAACGGCCAAAGGAGAGCGTTCATACGACATTTATTCTCGTCTGTTAAAGGAGCGTGTCATATTTTTAGTCGGTCAGGTTGAAGAGCATATGGCTAATCTGATTGTGGCTCAATTATTATTTTTAGAATCAGAAAGCCCTGAGAAAGATATTTATCTTTATATTAATTCACCAGGTGGATCGGTGACAGCGGGTATGGCTATTTATGATACAATGCAGTTTATTAGACCAAACGTAAGTACTGTTTGTATGGGGCAGGCTGCGAGCATGGGAGCATTCTTGTTAGCTGGAGGCGCAAAAGGAAAACGTCATTGTTTACCTAACTCAAGAGTTATGATCCATCAGCCCCTAGGCGGTTTTCAAGGTCAAGCCTCTGATATCGCAATCCATGCTCAAGAGATCCTAGGGATTAAAAATAAGTTAAATGGAATGTTGGCAGAACATACAGGCCAACCAATGGACGTCATTGAAAGAGATACAGATCGTGATAATTTCATGAGTGCGAATGAAGCACTTGAGTACGGTCTTGTTGATAGTGTAATGACTGAACGTGGCTGATTTTTTCACAGTTCTGAGTTATGCTCGGAAATATTAAACTGAATTTTCTATGTTACTCATAAGTGGCATAAAGAGGTAAAATAATGGGCGATAATAAAAGTGACGGTGATAGCGGTAAGCTACTTTATTGTTCTTTTTGTGGTAAAAGCCAACACGAAGTTCGCAAATTAATTGCTGGCCCATCAGTATATGTTTGCGACGAATGTGTAGAGCTTTGTAATGATATCATTCGCGAAGAGATCAAAGAAATTTCACCAAAACGCGATACTGATAAATTACCTACACCTCATGAACTACGCAATCACCTTGATGATTACGTGATTGGGCAAGAAAAAGCAAAGAAAGTACTTTCTGTCGCGGTTTACAATCATTATAAACGACTGAAGAATGCTTCAGCGAAAGATAATATCGAGCTAGGTAAAAGTAATATTTTGCTGATTGGCCCAACTGGTAGTGGTAAAACTCTATTGGCTGAAACACTTGCTCGTTTCTTGAATGTACCCTTTACCATGGCGGACGCAACCACATTAACCGAAGCGGGATATGTTGGCGAAGATGTTGAAAACATCATTCAAAAACTACTTCAAAAATGTGATTATGATGTTGAAAAAGCACAACGTGGTATCGTATACATTGATGAAATTGATAAAATCAGCCGTAAGTCTGAAAACCCATCGATCACTCGTGATGTTTCTGGTGAAGGTGTTCAACAAGCCTTGCTTAAGCTAATAGAAGGTACCGTTGCATCGGTTCCGCCTCAAGGTGGTCGTAAGCATCCACAACAAGAGTTCTTACAAGTCGACACGTCTAAAATCCTCTTCGTTTGTGGTGGTGCATTTGCAGGGCTTGAAAAAGTAATTGAGCAACGAATCGATGTAGGTACAGGTATTGGTTTCGGTGCCACAGTTACAGCTGAAAACGATAAAGAGACGGTTTCACAGATTTTCCAGAAAGTTGAACCAGAAGATTTAGTTAAATTTGGTTTGATCCCTGAATTTATCGGTCGCTTACCTGTCGTTGCAACTCTAACTGAATTGGATGAAAGCGCGCTTGTTCAAATCTTGTCTGAACCTAAGAATGCAATTACTAAGCAATATGCTTCTTTGTTCGAAATGGAAGACGCTGAGCTTGAATTCAGAGAAGATGCACTAAAAGCAATTGCTCATAAAGCGATGACCCGAAAGACAGGTGCACGTGGTTTGCGCTCAATCGTTGAAAATATTTTGCTTGATACAATGTATGATCTACCTTCAGAAGAAGGGGTAAGTAAAGTTGTGGTTGATGAGTCTGTAGTTAAAGGCGAGTCTCAACCCATTCTTATTTACGATACACAAGAGACACAAGCTGCAAGCGGTGAACAATAACCATTTGTTTTGACATTTTTTAAAAGGAGCCGTTTGGCTCCTTTTTTTATATCTTTGTTTCATTTTTTCAAAATAAAGCCCGCAGTATTTTATAATTCTCATAGAATTAAATTAGTGTTTAGTTTGAACTATAAATTCGTTTTGATACATTTTTATTCGAGAACACTCCTTTTTTTACCTATGCTATTGAAACTTTAAAATCTATCCCAATATACTTCTAATAGACTTATCATCATACGGAATTGCAATATGACTCAAGAGAGTGAAGCGCATATAGAACTTCCCGTACTACCACTTAGAGATGTAGTGGTATACCCGCACATGGTTATTCCATTGTTCATTGGACGCGAAAAATCGATTCGCTGTCTGGAAGCTGCAATGGAACAGGATAAACAAGTTATTCTAGTTGCACAGCGCGACGCAGATCTTGATGAACCCACTACCGATGACATCTTTGATGTTGGTACGTTAGCTTCAATTTTACAGCTTCTTAAATTGCCAGACGGAACAGTAAAAGTTCTTGTTGAGGGCAATAAACGTGTTTCAATCAATAAATATACTCAAGCAGAAGAGTTTTTTATTGCAACAGCAGAATTCAAAGCGTCAGATGAACTCGAATCAAAAGAAGAAGAAGTTCTGGTTCGAAGTGCAATTGGGCAATTTGAAGGTTACATCAAGCTAAATAAAAAAATACCACCCGAAGTACTGACTTCACTTTCAGGTATTGATGAAGCTGCCCGACTAGCAGACACAATGGCTGCTCATATGCCACTTAAACTAAATGACAAGCAATCAGTGCTTGAAATGTTTAATGTGGGTGAGCGACTAGAGTATTTGATGAGCATGATGGAATCGGAAATCGACTTGCTACAAGTTGAAAAACGCATTCGTTCTCGTGTTAAAAAGCAAATGGAAAAGAGTCAACGTGAGTACTATTTGAATGAGCAAATGAAGGCCATTCAAAAAGAACTTGGCGATATTGATGAAGGGCATGATGAGTTCGAAGTACTCACTCGCAAAATCGATGAAGCTAAAATGCCTGCAGAAGCACGCGATAAAGCAATGGCTGAGCTCAATAAGCTTAAAATGATGTCTCCAATGTCTGCCGAAGCTACGGTAGTTAGAAGTTACGTAGAATGGATGACATCAGTACCTTGGAAAAAACGCTCCAAAATTAAGCGTGATTTAGCCGCTGCAGAGTCAGTACTTGATACCGATCACCATGGTTTAGAAAAAGTAAAAGAACGAATTTTAGAGTACTTAGCAGTTCAGAGCCGAGTTAAACTACTAAAAGGACCAATTTTGTGTTTAGTAGGACCTCCAGGCGTTGGTAAAACATCACTAGGTCAATCGATTGCTAGAGCGACAGGTCGTAAATACGTTCGAGTAGCTTTGGGTGGTGTACGTGACGAAGCTGAGATTCGTGGTCACAGAAGAACTTATATTGGCTCAATGCCGGGGAAAGTGATTCAAAAAATGTCAAAAGTGGGTGTTAAAAATCCACTATTTTTACTCGATGAAATCGACAAAATGAGTTCAGACATGCGTGGTGATCCAGCATCGGCGCTGTTGGAAGTGCTAGATCCTGAGCAAAACGCTTCATTTAATGATCATTATTTAGAAGTCGATTACGATTTATCTGATGTGATGTTTGTAGCAACTTCAAACTCGATGGACATTCCCGGCCCATTACTTGACCGTATGGAAGTGATTCGCCTTTCGGGTTACACCGAAGATGAAAAATTAAATATTGCGGTTAAACATTTACTGCCTAAACAAATTGAACGCAATGGCTTAAAAGCCTCTGAAATCAATGTTGATGATAGTGCAATTATTAGCATTATCCGTTATTACACCCGTGAAGCAGGTGTACGTGCATTAGAGCGTGAGCTCTCTAAGATTTGCCGGAAAGTCGTTAAACAGATTTTATTGGATAAATCGATTAAAACTGTTTCAGTGAGCGAGAAAAACATCAAAGAGTTTTTAGGTGTTCAACGTTGTGATTATGGAAAAGCTGAGTCAAGTAACCAAATTGGTCAGGTGACGGGACTTGCTTGGACACAAGTTGGTGGAGACTTACTTACCATTGAAGCAACGTCGGTTCCCGGTAAAGGTAAATTGGCTTATACTGGCTCACTGGGCGATGTAATGCAAGAATCGATTCAAGCCGCTATGACAGTCGTTAGAGCTCGTGCGGAAGACTTGGGCATTAATGGTGATTTTCATGAAAAGCGTGATATTCATGTTCATGTTCCTGAAGGTGCTACACCAAAAGATGGGCCATCAGCAGGTGCGGCAATGTGCACAGCATTGGTTTCAAGCTTGACTGGAAATCCTGTTCGTGCCGATGTTGCAATGACTGGTGAAATTACACTCCGTGGTGAAGTTTTGCCTATAGGTGGATTGAAAGAAAAGCTATTAGCTGCGCATCGTGGTGGAATAAAGCGTGTGTTAATTCCTCATGAGAATGAGCGAGATTTGGAAGAAATACCAGATAACGTGATTGCTGATCTAGAAATTCACCCTGTAAAATGGGTAGAACAAGTTCTCGAACTTGCTCTAGAAAACCCTGTAAAAGGCTTTGAAGTGGTAAAAAAACCGCAAAAAGCTAAAAAATAACACTTTTCATGTAAAAAAGTTAAAAAAAGGGCTTAACAAAACATTGACCTGTGTTAGCCTAGAGAAGTGGAGAATTAGATGCCCCAATCCCTTGGGGTATCTGGTTTCTAGCTATTTCCAATTAATTATCATTGGTTTTGATAGTCAGCTTGAACTTTAGTTTTAAGCTTGTTATAAAAGCCTCCGCAAACCGCGTAATAGACGGACTTGGTTGCGGTGAAGAAAATAATACATTCAAGGGGATGACATGAACAAATCTGAACTAATTGAGAAAATTGCATCTGATGCAGATATCACTAAAGCGGCTGCAGGTCGTGCATTAGATTCTTTTATCACTGCTGTTACTGACGGCTTAAAAGACGGTGAGAAAATTTCTCTTGTTGGTTTTGGTACTTTTGAAGTGCGTCAACGTGCAGAGCGCACTGGACGTAACCCTCAAACGGGTGCAGAAATTAAAATCGCAGCAGCGAATATTCCTGCATTTAAAGCAGGTAAAGCTTTAAAAGATGCTGTTAACTAAACAGTTTTTTTGTAGCCTTCAAAGGTTCTGATATTAAGCACTGCTATGGCAGTGCTTTTTACGAATTAGAGGTGATGCTCTGGAGTTTTGATATTTATTCAGGTTTCAATACTCTATCTAACCGAAATAAAGGCGCATTATCAATGCGCCTTTTTATTTGTTAATAATAAGCGAGAAGTCTGATGTTAGAAAAAATTCGCGAAGGTTCACAAGGCGTAATTGCGAAAAGCATACTCGTACTTGTGATACTTTCATTTGCCTTTGCTGGGATCAGTAGTTATCTAGGTACAACAACTGAAGCACCAGCAGCGACAGTTAATGGCGAAGAAATAAGTAAAGCTGAATTTGATCAAGCTTATCAAAATGAACGTGGAAGACTGCAACAACAATTAGGGGAGATGTTTGACACATTAGCCGCTAATGACAGCTATTTAGAAACAATAAAGCAAAATGCCCTTGATCGTTTAGTTTCTCAAAAATTACTTGATCAAACGGCAGCTAAACTAGGCCTAACGGCTTCAGATGAACAAATTCGCCAAGCGATAATAGCGGAGCCAGCGTTTCATGTTGACGGTGTATTCGATAATGATCGTTATTTAGCATTACTAAGCCAATTAGGGTATCAGCCACTTGCATTTAGAAATACTATGCGAGTTGATTTAACTCGTCGTCAGTTAATTAACGCCACCGTAGGCAGCGAATTTGCACTAAAAGGTGAAGCTAAGCAAATTGCAGAATTACAAGGTCAAAGCCGTGACATTCGTTATGCGATTGTAAATTCTGAACCATTTTTAGCTGGTATTACCGTTACCGACGAGCAAGCAAAAGAATATTACGATATTAATACAACTCAATTTATTCGACCTGAAATGGTGAGCTTAGATTATGTTGAATTAAATGCCGTTGATTTGTCGAATAATATCTCAGTTACTGAAGATCAAGCACAAGCTTATTATGATGAGCACAAAGCTCAATATCAAACTATTGAAAAGCGTTTACCTGCCCATATTCTTATTCAGTTTGGTGACGATGAAGCAAAAGCAGAAGTTAAAATCAAAGCGATTAAAAAGCAGCTTGATGAAGGTGCTAATTTTACTGAACTAGCCAAAAAAGATTCTGAAGATACCTTTAGTGGTGCAGAAGGCGGAAAGTTAGATTGGTATGAGCAAGGCGTTATGGATCCTGCATTTGATGATGCAATGTTTGCATTAGAGAAAGGTCAAGTATCAGATGTCGTTAAAAGTGATTTTGGTTTTCATTTAATTAAATTACTTGATGTTCAGCCTGTAAAAACTCAATCATTTGCAGAAGTCAAAACTCAGATTATTGATGATTTGAAGCAAAATGAAGCTCAAGATAAGTTCTTCACTTTACAGCAGTCTTTAGCCGATACAAGCTACGAAGTACCTGATTCTCTAGATGAAGCAGCTGAAACTATTAATGCTGAAGTGAAACACACCGCTTTATTTTCGCGTAACACTATTCCTGCTGAGTTAAATAATCCAGCAGTGATCAAAGCCGCATTTTCAGATCAAGTTTTACAAAGTGGCTTAAACAGTGACGTTATTGAATTAGGTGACGATCACGTACTTGTTTTACGTGTCAATGAGCACAAAGTAGCCGGCACAAAAAGTTTTGATGAAGTTAAGCTTGACGTCATTACTCGCATTAAGCAAGAACAAGCAACTGAAGCGGCACAAGTGAAAGTTGATGAATATGCCGCTAGTATAAAAGCAGGGAAGTCAGAAGTTGAATTAAAGACTAAGACGAAATTGCATCGCTATGATCGCGAGTTAGATTCAGCTATTGTGAATAAAGCGTTCCAGATGACAGGTTCTAAGTCAGAATCTGCAATGAGCATTGCGACAGTATCTTTAGCTCAAGGTTCAGCAGTAGTGATTGTAGATAAAGTGAATGCGGCTGAAGGTATTGATGACACAGTGATTGATTCATTAAAACTACAGTTGACTAATCAATACAGTGAACAAGATTACAGAGCCCTAATCGCATATCTAAAAGCCCATGCTGAAATTACTTATTCAAGCAATTTAGATGAAGAAAAAGGTTTATTGTAAACCTTAAAATTCCGTAGATCGAAAAAAGCCTCTGAGTATTCAGAGGCTTTTTTTTAGCTCATCTTGAATATGTTTATGCTGTGAAATACTTATTAATAAGACGTTTTCTAAGATATTTTTGCTTTGTATGCAATAAGAATTGGGTGTGGGTCTTTTAAAACGACGAAGTTATCCACATCTGTATAACCTCTGTTTGGATTGCTTTTTGTGATACTCCCAATACTTTTCAATATCACCACTCGATCTTAACGACCTAAGTTTTAATATAGCTTCTGCACCTTCAAGACTCCATCTCGCTCCAGTGATATCCAACCTATCATTAATCAGATGACGACAAGCTCCCTCAATGACACCGCTAGCAATTGGGAAACCTTGCTCTAACGCTTTACCGTATTCTAATCTTGATTTATTTCTCAATAGATAACCGATGCACTTATTAATGCCTTCTCGTTGTTTTAATTTCCGTTTTGTTGCACTGATCCCAAGGCCTTTTGCTACTTGTGACGCATTACCTCGTAAGATTTCAGTCGCTCGCTTTTCTATCCAATCTTCGACTTCTGGATCATCTTTTTCAAATAAGCACCACGCCGCTTTCCAGAGATATTCAAGCACATGGATGAAATCCATGACCACCGTTGCATTGATGTTGAGTTTCTTCATCACCCGATAAATTTGTTTTAGCTGATGAGGATGACCATCAACGAGTACAACCCACTGACGGCTTTGAGTTGGGTCTCGTTCCAGAGCTTCTAAAAATGCTTCTTCAATCACAGTCGCAGCGCTTCTTTCTACGCTTGCCCACACACGTTTATTTCTTGGTGGCACACGTAATGGACGAACATTTGAATTATCGTTTCTAGACATGATTGATTCTGGGGTACGATGCAAAGGCTTGGTGGTGTATACCGCTGCAACTTCTGCCATTCGTTTGCGGTCTTTTTTTTCTCCAGCACTTAGGCGTCCTTTGAGCTTCTGTTGTTTCGCTGCTTTTTGCGTGCCCTCTCTCAAGCTATTAGGTTGCATAACGATGCCTTTTCCATCCATAGTCAATACCAGTAAATCAGATGTATTTTCTGGCTTAAGGTATCTCTGCTGGAGATAAAAACCATCAAAATCTTGTGCAATATCCTGCACAATTTGCCTTGCTTGTCGCTTGGGCACGTGCGCACCTGTGGTGGTATCTATTGAGCTTACTGCATCATCATATGAGCCTTTGACTGCTTCTGTAGCGAGTCTTAGGCGTACACCATCAGAGTATTTATCTTTCGAAAGATTCAGCTCACCATCCATTGGAAACACGCTATCACACCGACGTTGACTGTAACCTTTTCGATGCATCGTTACGGTACCAAATAAACTTTCTAAGTTTCGTTTGCAGTTATTTTTCAAATGATTCAATGCAATGTCACGGTTGGAACAAACTTGCTGACGGGGCTCTTCAGCGGTTTTGATATCTAAGAAACCCTGTAATAAACACCGCAACAACTCAGTTCCTTCGGTATCGATATAAGCTTCAACTTCTCCATGGCTCTCTTGCTTAACTTGCTCGTCTTCGAGGTGCGAAATAATACGTTCAAATTGCAATTTGGCTTCAGAAAAGAATGAAAATTCGAGTGAGTTTGAGTATGCTAGTTTCATGAAAGGAGCCTTTTTATATACTTGTTGTGTGTGGAAACTGATAAGTACTATAAAATTGCTCCTTTCGCACCATTTATTAAACCCATCCAATTGATAATTAATGATCTTTTCATGGTTTTCGTCGATCAAAAAGATCTACACCCATAAGAATTAGAGTACACAAACGGGTATTTGAAGAATGTTATACTGTCTTCAACAGACTAAATTTATTGAGTTATTGTTACTCTTGTGAACACGAAAAACGTCTTTGGGAAAATTAATAAAAGTCGCTGGATATCCGCCTTCACAAGTATGACATAATGTTTTGAATTTACGTTATTATTAAACAGGATTTATTTTTTGTCGTGTACAGTGATATTTTTAAATAAATGACTAGGGTCTGTTGATCTTTCGTGATTGTTTTTGCAGCGATAAATTGGTTATTTTATGCAAGGCAGAGTTTGTGAGGTTTGGTTATTATCGACATACAAAACTGTCGTTACTTCCGTTTCCAAATGAGAAAACGATAACGCAGCTGAAATGACCAATTTACGCTGTCTTCGTTGCTTTTGAGCATTCACTGTTCTGTGTTGTGACCAGCTCACTTAGATGGCTAAGCATCACTGCTCACGCCTTGAACAGATAAATGTTCAAATAGCACAAAATTTAATCCTGAAAGATCAACAGACCCTAGCCGCTCTGATGGTACATTTTAAAAGCAGGCCGCCTGAATGTTGTAAAGCACATGGATGTGCGAGAGCGACCTGCACTTCAGAGCTTGGCTCAACGACAATGTCTCACCCACGTATATCATATTCAAAAGTACTTTTAACAGCTTAGACGGGAATTGCTTTAATTGGTATAACCAGCACAAGCATTTGTTTTAGAAGCTTTGCACTCTTAATTTAAATATTTATATTGGCTAAAAGGAGCGCTGATGAACCGAATAGTAGAGTTACCAACACCTGTTAATTTTCAGCAATATCAGTTTAGTGATAGTCAACCCAGCTATCTAACTCGATACTCGGTACGCAAGCTAACTGATAGCATTGATAATCTACCACAATCAACAGCAAGTACCTGTTATGAATTCAAAAGTAAAGGTTCGCTGCTAGGCAAAAGAAAGCTAGCTGATTATTTGTCGAATGGATCAGATGATGAGCAAGCAGTCAAAAAGCATCATAATAGTCACAAATACGAAACATCCAAGAAAGCATCTAAACAAGGGAAAAAAGCCTTTTTGCATTCTGCAAAAGTAGATAAAAATCAGGAGATTGCGAGAGCTGAACTTCAATTGGAACTTGATGAAAAAAAAGCACAAAGGGAAGCCCTTACTTTTGGTCAAGGTCGCCTAATATTGCAATGCAACAGCCTTGGCGTCAGAGGCCTGTATGCCGATCGAAACTTCAAAGAAGGTTGCTATATAACTAAATTTGATGGTTTTCACCAGACAATTGATCAAAAACGTTTGAAAGAAATTAAAGCAGATAGTGATCTGTGGGCTCATATGACTATGCTCGACAATAAAACAGTTATTTTTGGTTATAAGGAGCCTGTAGAGGGAGAAGGGGCTGCATGTTTTGCTAATGACGGGAGAATCAGCGTCCTTCATCCGAGTAATGCGGTATTTATCAGGTTTTCGAGTGGAAGTATCTACTTAAAAGCTACGAAAAACATCGCTCTCGGTGAAGAGATACTGGTAGATTATGGTGACAAAGAGCACTGGAAACTAGTAAAAGAGCATGATAGGCAGACTTATCGGCAGATATTTAAAAAGCAAGTAAGGAGCCGCAAGCAGGTAATGAAGCTGGTTGGCAATCCTCATAAAAGTGAGCAGTTAAAATGCGTCTTGCCTGCTTTCGACTCCACTCCAGTACCACAGTTTCCTGAATGGAAAACAGCTACACGGCAATGGACCAACAGTCTGCTAAGGTACACCTTATACAAAAGAAAGATATGTACAGGTAACATTATCAACCTAGATGTTTTGCGACAATTAAACCCTGCGGGTAATGATTACCTGAATGCTATGCTTAGCTATTTTGAAGCTAATGACGGTGAAGTGGAAAGCTACTATCAATATTTTAACAAAGCCGGAAACGGACTTGATGTACCGGATGTTGGTATTTTTATTGAACCTAAACAGTGGCATTTTCAGTACTTTCACTACCTTATTTGGAGGTGTGGTAAAAAAAGGGATTTGACCAAAGATAAAGTAACTGGAATTTTGAAAGTTATTGATACTGGCCATCCTGATTACTGTAAACTTATACATCAGTATTGTATGATGACATTAGGCCCTCTTGAAGAGGAAGCAACACTGGATGCTTCTGACTCTGAAATGCATGCCAAATTATCTCAGATTTTTACCAACTTTCAGTCTGCTCACGTAGAACTGCCGAAGATCCTGACACAGGGAACAGGGTGTCACAAAGTCTGGTCTCTCTTGGCCATAATTGAGTTGCTCAATCATATGGGGGTCGATGTGATAAGTTCTGCAGAAAACAGAGTACAGGTACTTTCTAATAGGCTGGCTAAGTCAGCCGAAACGGGGGATAAAGCTTGTTACTATTTAACCCTGAAGAAAATTCTTATTAGGAATGACTACAAGCTCAGCCATGTCATCAGTCATTATAAAGTCAGGAATCACCCTCTGGCGAAGCTGCCGTATGAGTTTTCAGGGGTTAATTGGTGTGAAAGTAAGCCAACTTCTTATTTTCTCGCATTGCACCTCACTGGAAATGGGATCAGTTCCGATGCACTAAAACATTCTAATATGACACAGTTAGCAAATGTACTTTCACTCATTGACCACAAAAGGCATCTAAAAACAGTAAAGGAAATTTTAGCAATAATGGCTGCGAGCTATTCACATCCGGATTCACTTGGACAAGCCATGCGTAAAAGAGGATTGAAACCACCAGTTGGTGTTGATTGGAGTCGATCGTATATTGAGACTCTTAAACGTGAAGCCAAACTAAACTTACTGACTTTGATTATAAGAAAACCTAGAGCAAAACCAGAACAATTTAAGTAAGTTTAATTGTTATGGATAAAACAACGACAAATAATCACGAGCTTTGGGGAGCAGGTAAACCGCACGAGTGAGTGATATATGCACAACTCAATGTGGTAATTGAAAAGATATAGTTGGTTACTTTTATCATTTGGAATCGGGATAATTTATTTTGAATTTATCCCAGTAACTTTTCATTTCTGAAATGGTTATTGCCCATGTTCGAGTTATACCAATTACAGTAATTAACTTCCCACTCAGCAAGAGCTAAAGGATTTCAGTACAAGGCGCAAGTTTGAAGTACTATATGCCCTAACGGCCGCCATACAAAACTGGCGTTCAACGCACTTAGTGCTTTTGTCGGGATAACTCAAAAACTTGTAACGTAGTAATGGAATCCTTCAGCCTTGCCCTTCGGGAGCTTGTATGTGTTCAAATTACTACGCAAAATTGTCTCAACGTAGCAATGTAATAACGACAGTTTTGTATGTCGGTAATAATTATGTCTTCATCAATTTCACTTGTACTTTGAACACATACATAACTCTGATCTGGGAATTTAATTACTGTAATTGGTATTAATAAATCTGATTCGACTCTTTCACGTTAATGCAGGGAAATAATAATAGGGACGATCATCCTCTTGATGCTGTCTCATCATTTCTGCACATCCTCCGAACAGTAAGCCTCCAGTTATCGCTCCTTTTGGTCCATTTGTTAAGAATCCCACTAAAGCCCCTGAACAAGTTGCTATAAAAGTATGTTCTCCCTTTAACTTTATATTTGGTATTGGCCTTTTTTCTGCTGCTTGTTTTGGATAATCACAATAAATTGAATCACGTAGGTATTTAGCAATGAAACGAGGTTTAGGAGGGCATAAATATGTATTAATATAGGCTTCGTTGCATCTTAACTCTCTTAATGAGTCAATGGTCCTCAAAAAATATACCTCACCTAGAGATTCCACCACAAGGTGCTTAATTCCTGCTTGCTGTGGATCATCAATTAATCTGAAATAGACTTTTGCTGGATGTACTTTATTAAGCCCCGCTATTATTTCTTCTATAATAGGAATAAGTGGAATATCATCAAAAATAAAGGAAACCATTGTTTTAAATTTTTTTGAGTGACCATAAGTACCAAAAAGATCGATAACTTTATCTTTTGATAATTGTTCTAGATAATTATCTTTACGTGTAAATTCCTTCCGTTCGAAAACAGTTTTCGCTCTTAGTTGGTTTTTATGAATAGCCTCTAGTTTGTTCAAATATGGAATAATTACTCTTGGTGAAGCTACCGTAGCATCCAGTTTTGTGAGAATGACTTCTTTAGTTCGGTTTTTAGTTACTTCATAGAAAACAACTTTATAAATAAATTGTAGGTTTTCGCTTTCGCCTTTTATTTCTACTTTAAATGTTACCATAGGGTTTAAATTTAGTTGTTTCAATCGCTTCATTGCTCCTTTACATATAGATGAGTCCTCATGTATGTGAGCAAGATATTGAATACATTCTTCAGCAATACGAACAGTAGGGCAGAAAAGCTCTCGAACAGCCAACACGAGCTTTGTAAGGTTTGGTGCTTTATCTGTACAAAAGTATTCTTTACTTGCAACCATTTTTTTTACTGTGTCACAAGGTATAGTATTAGTATGAAAACTCCCAAAAAATCCAAAAAATGGATGTTCAGCGAAAACTAATGCTTCATTCATGCTTCACCTACCTGCTAGTTTCACTTGGCACTTTGATGCTAAACATCGAACAACAAAAAAGAAAGGATGAATTACTTGAGTCTAAGAAAAATATTGTTTACTCATTAAAAGTCAATAAGCTAATCTAGATTAATTGTTATTAACCGTACTTCGTATATCACTAAAAATTTATTTCCGATGACGCCTTTTTCTAAAGCCAAGAGGGCGTTTCAATCTGTTAAGAGCTAAAATAAAAATGCCGCTTTGAATGCGGCATTTTTACAATCGGGGATTAATGGTTAAATTAAAGCTGAATAACGTCAAATTCTACATTTGGGTTTACATCAGCATCGTAATCAATGCCTTCTACTCCAAAGCCAAATAATTTTAAGAACTCTTCTTTGTATTCACGGTAATCAGTTAGCTCAGCTAGGTTCTCGGTAGTGATTGTTGGCCACAAGTCACGACAATGCTGCTGAATTTCATCGCGTAATTCCCAATCGTCTAAACGTAGGCGATTATCTTCGTCCGTTTCTGCGGCTGCGCCATCTTGACGGTATAAACGGTCGCTCACCATGCGGTTGATTTGCTCAATACAGCCTTCGTGTAGGCCTTGCTCGCGCATTTTTTTGAATACCATAGCAATGTATAGTGGCATTACAGGAATTGCAGAACTGGCTTGCGTCACGACACTTTTCAATACAGCAACATTGGCACTGCCACCCGATGTCGCTAATTTTTCATTTAGAGCATGAGCGGCACGATCTAAATCCATTTTTGCTTTGCCTAAAGCGCCATGCCAGTAGATAGGCCAGGTTAACTCAGTTCCGATGTAGCTATATGCAACCGTCTTACAGTCGTTAGTTAATACTCCAGCTTCTGCAAGAGCATTTATCCATAACTCCCAATCTTGACCGCCCATTACTGTTACTGTATCTGCGATTTCGGCTTCAGTCGCAGGTTCAACACTTGTTTCAATAATCGTGTCTTTATTGGTGTCAACAGCGGTTGAACGATATGGTTCAGCAATAGGCTTGAGGGATGAGCGAACCATTTCGCCTGAATCAGGCAGTTTACGAACTGGAGATGCTAATGAATATACCACCATATCGACTTGACCTAAGTCTTGCTTAATAAGCTCAATAGTCTTTTGCTTAGCTTCGTGACTGAATGCGTCACAGTTGATGCTTTTTGAATATAAACCTTCGGCTTTAGCTAGCTTGTCGAAAGCTGCTGAATTATACCAACCGGCGGTGCCCGGCTTAGTGTCTGTAGATGGTTTTTCGAAAAACACGCCGAGAGTAGCAGCTTGGCTCCCGAATGCGGTTGTAATGCGTGAAGCTAACCCATATCCACTTGAAGAACCGATTACTAATACTTTTTTAGGGCCGTTGGCTAATTTTTTGTTAGCTTTGGTGATGTTTATCTGCTCTTGTACATTGGCTTCACAGCCAACTGGATGAGTTGTTGTACAAATAAATCCACGAATTTTTGGTTTAATAATCATGTTGGGTCTTCTGTTGGAAATTTCTGACTTAGGATAATGATTTAATCACGACAATGTCACTATTTTTATAAAAAATCTGTTTAATATTACAGTGGTTGGAGCAGTAGCTTTATGCAAAATAACTTTTAATCGAATTGATCTCTAAGTAATTTTCGTGTGTGTGAATGTTGAGGATCGGCAAATAATGTTTCGGTAGCAGCCTGTTCAATGATTTCACCTTTGTGCATGACAACAATATTATCACTCATGTGTCGAACGATACTTAAATTATGAGTAGCAAAGATAAAAGACAGGCCCAGTTCTTGTTGGAGTGTGATCAATAAATTGAGTATCTGAGCTCGTACAGATAAATCTAAGGCCGTTAATGCTTCATCGGCAATAATTATCTTCGGGTTTAACATTAAGGCACGCGCTACGGCCACACGCTGTTTTTGTCCTTCAGAAATCATATGAGGATAGAATTCAGCATGCTCAGGTAATAATCCAACTTTTCTCAGAGTACTGATGACCTGATCTCGTCGTTGTCTGCCAGATAGAAGCGTATTAAACCTCAATGGTTCGTCTAATAATTCACCAATAGTTAACCTGCTATTTAAAGAGGTATTTGGATCTTGAAAAATCATTCTGATTAATCGACAACGCTGCTTTACGTTCCGGCGCTCAAGAGATGTTCCTTCGAAGTAAATTTCTCCACTGCTGCGCTGTTCTGCACCCACTAAAATCCGTGCCAGTGTACTTTTACCTGACCCCGCTTCACCAACGATAGCCAGTGTTTTTCCGGGTTCAAGAGTAAAAGATATGGGCTTTAACGCCTGACTAAATTGCTTTTTAAAACCTTTATAGCCTGAACAATATTTTTTACTCAGGTTCTTTACTTCAAGTAGTGGATTGGCCATTTTTATCTTCTCGATTAAACGGAAAGTGGCACGCAAAGTTGCGCTGTTTATCTTGGGTTAGTTTTGGCTGATTAACGCATTTCCGCTCTGCTTGAGGGCAGCGTGGCCCTAAGCGACAACCTATTGGCAGGTGCTGCAAGGATGGAATTGAGCCCGGTAAAGTTGGCATAATCGCTTTATGTTCGATGTTATTCTTATGATCTGGGATATGTGATAACAAGGTTTTGGTATAAGGATGGTAAGGCTTATTAATGATTTTTTGTGTTGGGCCTGATTCAGTGACTTGACCACAATATAAAAATGTTAGGCTATCTGACCATTTGATCATGTTTTCAAGTTCATGGCTGATCAATAAAATAGTGACGTTTTGTAGCTGGTTTAATTGAGTTAACAAACGAAATATTTGTGCTCGGGTGCTGGGCTCCATGTTGGTCGTTGGTTCATCAGCAATAAGTAATTGCGGTTTGCCAGCAATAGCCATTGCAATCATGGCTTTTTGACATTCACCTTCAGATAATTCCCATCCGTAGCTGGACATCACACGTTTAGTATCTTTAATACCTACTTTATGTAACCATTTTTCGGCTTGTTTATTTTTGGCTGAACTCCTGTTCCAAAACATTGTACCTTTGGGAACAAGCATGACTTCAATAAGCTGAGAACCAACAGTTTTGGCAGGGTCAAAGCTGCCAGACGGGTCTTGAAATATCATTGATATATTACTGCCCATCAGCTTTCGACGTTCATATGAAGTCATTCTCATGAGGTTCTTTCCATCAAACATCATGCGATCGGCATTAAGTGTCCAGTTTGGCTCAGTTAATCCCACTATGGCTTTGGCCAGTAGGCTTCGACCTGAACCAGACTCACCAACCAGCCCTCTTATTTCGCCAGCGTTTAGAGTCAAACTTACCTTTTCTAATACCTTAACTTTCCCGTTAGGGGTATTTAATTCAATCGTTAGGTTACGTATATCAAGTAATGGCATCGTTTAGCGCCTCTTTGGTGTGAGTGCTGAACGTAAACCGTCACCAACCAAGTTAATAGCTAATACTGTAATTAGAATCGCAAACCCAGGAATTGTGACCGTCCAAGGCGCTATCAAAAAGTGATCCGTACCTTGGAGGATCATTGCACCCCATTCAGAGCTTGGAGCTTGTGCCCCAAGATTTAAAAAGCCCAATGCGGCAACATCTAAAATCGCTACAGAAAGCCCAAAAGTTGTTTGGATAATTAACACATCCCAGACATTCGGCATGATGACGTACCAATATATTTGTATGGAATTAGCACCATCAAGTTTGGCTGCTGTTACATATTCTTTCTGTAACTCATCATGGATAGCTTGATGTATTGCACGGACGAATTGAGGAATAAGAGCCAAGCCAACAGCCCAAAAAACGTTTTCCAATCCTGTACCTAAAACAGCAACCACCAACATAGCCATGATTAAAGATGGAATGGACAAAAGGGCATCTAATAAGTGAGCTAAAATACTGGACTTTATGCCTCGCATCATTCCCGAAATCGAGCCAATAACAAACCCTACCGACATCGAAAAGAAAACAACAATCAGTGAAAGGGCGAAAGTAAGGTGAGTGCCATGTAATAATCGACTGAGAATATCACGGCCTAAATCATCCGTGCCTAAAAAGTGCCTGACAGACCCATTTGGATCCCATGAAGGTGGTACTAACAAAGCCGTTGAGTCTTGAATTTCAGCAGGATAAGGGGCTAGGTAATTGGTAAAAATAACTATGACCAAAAGCAAAACTACAATCCATAACCCGAGTAGAGCAAATGGATTGGCCAAAAACGCGTTCCATGTTCTTTTCCTAGGCGATGGAATTTCATCGTTCTGATACATATTAATTTGTGCCATAAAATTCTTTTTTAGTGATCGGGTTAGAAGCTGTATGTAAAACATCTATTAAAATATTTAAAAAAATAATTAACAGTGCAACAGTACAAACACCACCTTGAATGACGGTATAATCACGTTGATAAATCCCCGAGACTAGCCAGTAACCTACTCCAGGCCAAGCAAAGCTCACTTCTACCAAAATGGCATAACTTGCAAAAGACCCAAGCATTACCCCTAGCTGTTTGAGTATAGGTATAAGTGCATTCGGAAGGGCATGTCGCAGCACAATTTGACCTGTATGAAGCCCTCTTGCTTCGGCTGCTCGAATATACGTTTGGCTCATTACTTCAATCATTGCTGAACGAGTCATTCGTATCACAACGGTTAAGGGTAATACACATAATGTTATAGCGGGTAAGACGATGTGTTGTAAGGTGTCATAAAAAGCAGCCATTCCATATTTATCGCTAGCTAAAAAACTGTCGATAATGAGAAATCCAGTAATAGGTTTAATATCGTAAAGTAAATTAATTTGCCCAGAAATAGGCAACCAGTCCCTTTGAACTCCAAACCAGTGTGCCAACATTAACCCTAACCAAAAAACAGGTACTGAATAGCCCGATAACGTAGCTGAAATAATAATATTTTGTGTCATTTTATGTTGATTAAATGACGCTAAAACACCAATAGGTACACCGATAATGCTTGCGAGCAAGCCAGCTATTATAGAAAGTTCGAATGAAGCTGGAAGTACGTTAATAAGCTCTTGGCTAACGGGTTGCTGTGAGGTGATGGATAATCCAAAATCCCCCGATAAACGATGAGTTATATAAGCATAAAATTGACTGAAAATATTACTGTCTAAGTGATAGCTGTGCACAATGTGTAATTTATCGGCTGAATTTGGATTAATTACTCCACTCAGAGCGACAACTTGATCTGTTGGAAACAAGTTTGTTGCATAAAAAAGCACAGCTAACATGACCAATGACGTGGCAATAAATAAATTGAGTCGTCTTAATAGATACCAAGCCATTATTGAGTTCCTTTCTTTTGCTCATTGATATTTTGTACATGTTTAGCTTTTGCAAAAGAAATTCCACCAAAAGGCGTCAAATCAATTCCGCTGATATCGCTACGCTTTAAAACCATACGATTACTGTGCGCAAGAGTGACGATTGGTTTTTGTTTTTCAATTATCGTCTCTGCTTGTTGATATAGAATACGGCGTTCAGATTGTTGTTGAGTAGATTTAGCTCGTTGGAGTAATGCATCAAATGATTTTGAGCACCACTTGGAGCGATTATTGTTTGATTTTAATGAAGCGCAACTGAGGAATGGAGAGAAGAAATTATCAGGGTCGCTATTATCAGCCGTCCAACCAATTAAGACTGAATCGTAACTGGTAGAGTTTAATTTGTGGATAAAAACGCTCCAATCATAGTTAATGATATTTACTTTTACGTTAATTCTAGTCAAATCGGCTTGAATTAATTGAGCAGTTTTAATTGGATTTGGATTGTAAGCTCGAGCGGTTGGCATGGTCCATAAATCAATTTCGAGATTTTGTATTCCTTCAGTTTCAAGAATTCGTCTTGCACGAGATGGAGAAAATGAAATTTCTTCAATGGCTGAACTGTGTGACCATGATGCTGGCGGAAGAATACCTTTGGCCTCTCTAGCGGTATCGTTATAAACCGTATGTAAAATGTCTTTTTTATTGATAGCCATAGCGATAGCTTGCCGAACTTTAACATTGTTAAAAGGTGGTTTTTGAGTATTGAATGCCCAATACGATACGTTCATTCCATTTTGTTGTTGCAGCTCAATATGATTATTTTGCTCGACTACTTTGATTTCACTTGGCTTGGGTAATGCCGACACATTACAGTCACCGGTGATGAGTTTGGCTAATCGTTGAGAGCTTTTGCGAGTGATATCGAAAACAAGGTTTTGAATGTGGGGGCGATCTCCCCAATAATTATCATTTCTTAAATAGCGTATATATTCATTTTTAGTATATTGCTTGAGTTGGAAAGGACCTGTGCCAATTGCATCAAGATCAAGCTTTTGAGGCATTCCAGCTTGTAACAAATGATCAGCATACTCTTTTGATAGAATAACAGCAGAATCCGAAGCCATGTTTGCTAGAAAACTGGCATCACTTCGGTTTAAGTTGAACACAACTTTATTAGCAGTTGGTAATTCGATTGATTTTACCAGTTTGGCAAAGTCAATACTTTGAAAAAACGGGTAACCGTTACGAGACAAAAAGTGATATGGATTGTTTTGATCGATAACTCTGTTAAAGGAAAATAGCACATCAGATGAATCAAAATTTCGAGTTTGGGTAAACAATTCAGAATGATGAAAACTGACATTTTCTCTTAAGATAAATGTGTATTGTTTTCCATCTGGGCTGATTGTCCAAGATGTAGCGAGAGCCGGTCTAATGTTACCAGTGGCAGTATCATACTCAACAAGATGGTCGTATATTTGATGCGAAGTCGCATCTAAGGTTGTTCCTGAAGTCACTAATTGTGGATTAAAGCTTTCAGGGTTACCTTCTGAGCAATAAACAAGGCCACTCGGTGCTTGGGAAGGTTGGCAGGCTATTAATCCACTGGCAGTAATAGAGGCGAAAACCAGTTTAAACAATCGCTTTAGCACCGGAGTCATGAGTAACTCATTATTTTTATTGATCTGAATGGCGCATTTTAACAGTTAACTACAATTCTGAGCAATGCGCAGTTATTGACAGCGGTAATTGAATCTTCCATATCTTCTATGTTTTCTCCAATAAATTGTATTTTTTAAGAATTCCGCGTAATTGGTGATAACTTAAACCGAGATTTTCAGCTGTCTTTTTTTGGTTAAATTGACTATCAGATAGCGCCCTTTGGATGAGATCTACTTCAAATCTTTCGGTTTCTTCTTTGAAATTAATCGGAAATTGACACAAAGGCAATGTTGGTTCAGGAACTTTTTCTGTGCTCTCTAGTGTGCTTTCAGCATTAACATAAGTTTCTGAAATTGGTGCAGCCTGTTGCGAATGGGTTCTTATTCTTTGTTTAGGGCGGTAAGGCGACTCAAACGGGTTAACTGAAATCAGTTCGATTGGCGTTTCCTCTCTGCCATTTCGATAAACACTGCGTTCGACGACGTTTTTAAGTTCGCGGATATTGCCAGGCCAATGATGATCAAGTAATTGCTCGGTTGCGGCACGTGAAAAACCTGAAAATAAAGGCATACCTAACTGGCGCACCATACCTAGCGCAAAATATTCAGCGAGTTGCATAATATCTTCTTTTCTATAGCGCAGTGGTGGCAGGGTAATAACGTCAAATGCCAGCCTGTCCAATAAATCGGCTCTAAATTCGCCAGCTTCTGCTAAAGAGGGTAAGTCTTCATTCGCTGCACAGATCAAACGCACATCGCTTTGTACTGTTTTGCTACCGCCAACACGCTCAAACTCACCGTATTCGATAACTCTTAACAACTTCTCTTGGATTAATCCTGAAGTATTAGCGAGTTCATCAAGAAATAAAGTGCCACCATCAGCACGTTCAAACCGACCTTCATGCCTCCCTTTAGCGCCTGTAAAGGCTCCAGACTCATGACCAAATAGTTCACTTTCTAATAGATTTTCACTTAAAGATGAGCAATTAAGCTTAATAAAGCTTTGATCCCAGCGCGCAGATAGGTAATGTAGGCGCTCAGCAATTAACTCTTTACCTGTGCCACGTTCACCAATGATTAACACTGGTTTTGAAAGTGGAGCAGCAAGAGATACGTGCTCTAATACTTCGAGTAAAGCATTAGATTGTCCAATGAGATTGTCTTGTTTAAATGAGTTAGCCACAGTATTTGTTGGTCTTTCACACTAATTATTGGTGAAATTTATAATATGTCGCTAGTGAGATAAATGAAAGAAAAAGTTAAATAATTGTTTAAGTAGTTGTTATTATTTGTTTTGTTATAGTTGGCACGAAGTCTGTATTACTAAGTTCGACATTAACAATTTTGAGGAAAGAATTATGGGTATATTCTCACGTTTTGCAGACATCATTAACTCGAACATCAGCTCGCTGTTAGATAAGGCTGAAGATCCAGAAAAAATGGTTCGTCTAATCATTCAGGAAATGGAAGATACATTAGTAGAAGTTCGGTCAACAAATGCAAAAGTGATTGCAGAAAAGAAAGAATTGTTGCGTCGCATCTCGAAAACTGAAGAGCAAGTTCAGGATTGGCAAAGTAAAGCTGAATTGGCTTTATCTAAAGATCGTGAAGACTTAGCAAAAGCGGCCTTAACAGAAAAACAAAGGTCTACGGATTTGGTTAAAGCTCAAACTGACGAACTGCTTGTGGTAGAAGAACACCTAGTGCGTTTGAAGGAAGAGGTTGTACAGCTTCAAGAAAAACTGGCAGATGCTAAGGCTCGACAAAAAACCATTATCATGCGTACGCAAACGGCTTCATCGCGTTTGAATGTTAAGAAACAGCTTGATTCTGGTAAAGTTGATGATGCAATGCTGAAGTTCGAACAATATGAGCGTCGTGTTGAAGGTTTAGAAGCTCAAGTAGAATCATACGACTTAGGTAAGAAAAACACATTGGCTGATGAGTTTGCAGCATTAGAAGCTGAAGAGTCTGTTAATAACGAACTTGAAGCGTTAAAGGCAAAGGTTCAGGCTAAAAAAGCAAAAACGAAATCTTAACTCATCTGAGCAAAGGAGAGAGGTGACTTATGGATCCAGAAGTGTTAATTGTCCCAATTGTTTTGTTCTTGGTAGTTGTTGCACCTATATGGTTAGTTTTGCATTACAAGAGTAAAAGGCAAGTAAGTCAGGGACTTTCAGAAGATGAATTTAAGCAACTAAATGAATTGATTACTCGAGCTGATAAAATGGGACAACGTATTGAGACTTTAGAAGCCATTCTTGATACCGAGGCTCCTGAATGGAGGGCTAAAGATGACAGCAGCAAATAAGCGTCCTTTATATCGTATCCCTTCGCAGGGGAAAATCTCAGGGGTTTGTGCCGGTGTTGCAGACTACTTTGGATTTGAAACATGGTTAGTGAGAATCGTAACAGCTTCGATATTTTTGCTCGGTGGTTATGGAATTGTATTTGTTATCTATATTGCTTTATGGATGATTTTAGATATAAAACCAGCAGAAGCCACTGCGGCAGGCATTCACAAAGATATCGAAATTAAAAAGAAAATATGGCAATCCGGTGAGCCAGCTCAGCAAGCACTTCGTGACGTAAGTTACAAGTTTAGAGCTTTAGAGTTAAGATTAAGAAATCTTGAGCGCCATGTGACTTCCGATAGTTTTGACTTGAAGCGACAAATTGATAATTTATAAAGACGTAACAGGTAGCGAAACACGGCATTGAAGGCGCACTTTTATTACTTTTAACGAGTAAATAAAAGTGCGTCTTTTTGGTTTTAAGCAATAAAAATAGTGGAACCATGAATTTCGTATCAAAAACATTAACCAAAGCTAAAAAAGAAACTAAGTCAGTATTACGGCGGAGTACGGACAAACATGTCAGGGTGGCGGTCACAGGACTTTCTGGATCAGGTAAAACAGCGTTCATTACCGGGCTAGTTCATCAATTATTAAAAGCGGGTATCACAGATCAGGCATCAAGTTTGCCCTTATGGCATGTCAATCGAGAGCAACGGTTATACGGTGTAGAAAGAGAATTACAGCCCGATCTCGCTATTTCGAGCTTTGATTATCAGGGAGCGATAAATTCTTTAACTGACTCACCGGCAAAATGGCCAACTTCAACTCGCAATATTAGTGAATTAAGGCTTGCAATTCATTACCAACCAGAGTCAGGTGTACTAAGTAAATTCACTGATCGTTCTACAGTAATCTTGGATATTATCGATTACCCAGGAGAGTGGTTACTGGACTTACCGTTACTCGATCTGAGTTATACAGAATGGTGTCAACAACAAGGTGATAAAAAAGTATTAATGCAGAGTTCTCCGTACTATAAGGCATTTTACCAATCACTTTTACAGTTAGATCTACAGAAAAAGGCTGAAACAGTAGAAATTGAACATGTGGCGAAGTTATATCAAACGTTATTACAAGACTTATTTAATGAAAGAGGGTATTACCTCGCTCAGCCAGGAAGAATGTTATTACCCGGTGATTTAACGGGTTCGCCAATGGTGACATGGTTCCCATTACTGCACTTGAGCCCTGATGAATTAGCTAAATTTGATAAAGAGTCATCAAAAGACAGTCTTTACCAAGTAATTCAGAATCGCTATCAAGGGTATGTTGAGCAAGTTGTAACACCTTTTTATCGTAATCACTTCTGTCATTTTGACAGACAAGTTGTACTGGTCGATAGTTTAACTGCACTCAATCAGGGACAGCAGCAATTTAACGATATGTTGCAGGCACTTTCTCAGATAATCCAAAGCTTTCAATTTGGTAAATCTAATTTTCTTCGTCGGCTTTTTTCACCAAAAATTGATAAATTACTATTTGCTGCCACTAAAGTTGATCACATAACCAGAAATCAACAATCTAATTTACTACAACTCCTGAATGACATGCTAAGGGAAACGCGGCAAAAAGTATCACTGAAAGGCTGTGATGTAGAAACTATGGCAATCAGTGCAATAAAAGCGACAAAGCATGGGATGGTGGAGTCAAATGGCAAAAAAATCGAAGTGGTTAAAGGTCGTAAACTTGGCAGCTATGAACAGGTAACTTTATTTCCCGGTGATGTGCCCAAACGATTACCCAAGCCTGATTTTTGGCAGCAACAAGGCTTTCAATTTTTAAGTTTTGCACCACCCAAAGCACTAGAGGGTGAAGTGCAACCTGAACTTGAACACATTAGGCTCGACCACTTACTGCAGTATTTGCTAGGAGATAAGCTTGAATAATCTAGATGATATGACAGACAAATTGCAAGGGGCTCGCGAGTTTAAAGATGTAAAATATGATGACATAGAGAGTAATGAGCAACCACTTAAATTTGCCCAAGACTTTAGTGATGAAAAATTTAGCGAGTCCCAACTTGATAAAATATTTTCAGTTCCTAATGCAACATCAGATTTGGTATCTGGCAGCAAAATTCGAAAGATAGAGTCTTTGTCTTGGCTTGCAAAAAGCGCTCTTGTTGCTCTGGTGGTGCTGTTGTTGACTGAAGTGGGGACAACTTTGGTTGATGCTTGGATTCAAAGTCCAATACTTTTTGCCGTATATTCAAGTGCAATTGGCGTAATCAGTGCGTGGGCTTCTTTGGGCATTTTTCGAGAGTTTAATAAATTAAGACAACTCAAAAATATTGAAAATCAACGTCGGGTTGCTGAACGCATATCTAAAAGTATGCAAGTAGGAGAGGCTGATAAAGTCATTGCTTCTATTGATTTAAAAAATGTAGAAAGTATGACGCTTCAGCGATTTCAAGATTCATTATCATTAGAGCTTAATGATGCCGAAAAATTACACCTTTTCGATGAAATTATCTTGAAAGAGCAAGACGAAAAAGCGAAAAAAATAGTTCACAAATACGCAGCAGAATCAGCACTATTACTTGCAGTGAGCCCCTTTGCAATGTTGGATATGGCGTTAGTATTGTTGAGAAACCAGCGAATGCTTACTGAGTTGGCTCAATGTTATGGCATTGATTTAGGGTATGCGAGTCGAGTTAAATTGATAAAAGGTATTATTGGTAATGTGTTATTTGCAGGAAGTGCTGAGCTACTTACTGATATAGGCAGTCAGCTGTTGTCTTTAGAGTTAACAGGAAGATTATCAGCAAAACTAGGGCAAGGACTTGCGGGAGGGCTATTGACTGCAAGATTAGGTTATCAGGCGATGAGTTTATGCCGACCAATTTCATTTTCGGCAGATAACAAGCCTAAGTTATCAGGCATTCATAAGTCGCTATTATTAGAGTTAAAGATCTTATCTAATGAATTGAAATAATTGAATAAAAGCTTGCGTGCGTAACATATTTTTTACATAAATAAAAATTTAATTTGAATATGAACTACTCCATTTTGTGATTTGAACGGTAAGTTAGTTCCTCAGCTTTTAACTGTTTATTTTAATAAGCAGTGCTCAAAGGATTGATAACAGTTTTTTTATTGAAAAATTAAAACCACGTCCTGTGGGCGTGGTAATCAGCGGCAGGCTATGCCTGTAGCATCTACCCATGTTAAGACTTTTCTCGTTGTCCCCACAACAGAGAAAGGATCTATAACATGAGTAGATTTGAAAAATTATCGCACGTTTTATGGCATTGCCAATATCACATTGTTTGGGTTCCCAAGTATCGATTTAGAATACTAAAGGGCAGAACAGCAATAAGGATATTTAAACAGTTCCCACATATACGGAAAAAGCCATATTGGGGCAATCATTTTTGGGCTAAAGGGTATTGTGTTGATACAGTAGGCATAGACGCAGAAATGATAAGAAAGTATGTCAAATATCAGGAAAAGCTTGAAAAGCGACAAGAAAGATTTGATTTTTAATTCGTAAGTATCGGGGACAACAGCTTGCCTTCTAAGAGGGCAAGCACCAGCCCCCTTATAGGGGGCAAAAAGCAAAGCCACCTTCTAAGAAGGTGGATTCTTTAACTCAGAAACCAAATGATTAAACCAATAATTTCTGAATGACTATTGGGGGAAGTATGCAATCAAAATGGAATATCGCAACAAAAGCAATCCACGCAGGACGTAATAAAACAACTCATGGCGATTTAGTCTCTCCATTACATCAAAGTGCGACATTTGCATTCGACTCAGTGGAACAAGGTGGGGCTCGATTCAGCGGTGATGAATCAGGTTATATTTATACTCGTTTAGGTAACCCTACCACGACAGAGTTAGAACTTAAAATGGCTGAGCTTGAAGGAGCTGAGTCAGCTGCTGCAACAGCATCTGGTATGGCTGCTGTTTCTGCTGCATTACTAGCAAACTTGCAAGTGGGCGATCACTTAATCGCTTCTCGCACAGTTTACGGATGCAGTTTTGCATTAATGACTCATCAGTTTGCAAGATTCGGTATTGAAGTGAGCTTAGTGGACTTCGCCGACATGAGAACTGTGGAAGCAGCCATTAGACCAAACACTAAAGTTGTGTATTGCGAAACGCCAGTTAATCCTCATCTTGAGGTTTTTGATTTAAAAGAGTTGACTAGAATTTCTCGAGAATATGAGCTTGTTTCTATCGTTGATAACACCTTTATGACTCCATTATTGCAACGCCCTCTAGATCTTGGCATTGATATGGTCATACACAGTGCGACAAAATATCTTAATGGCCATGGTGATGTAATAGCAGGGATTGTTTGTGGCAAAAATGAGATCATGAACAAGGTGAAGTATGAAATTTTAAAAGATATTGGTGGGGTGATTTCACCTCATGATGCGTGGTTAATTTTACGCGGTTTAAAAACGTTGGATGTAAGAATTCAACGTCATTGTGACAGTGCGGAAAAAGTGGCTGAATTCTTAGAAGGACACTCGAAAGTCGCTAAAGTTTATTATCCAGGCTTATTATCGCATCAAGGCTACCCGTTTCTTGGTAACCAAATGTCCCGTAGCGGCGGTGTCATTGCATTTGAATTGAATGACAATTTTGCAAATACGGTTAAGTTTGTTAATCAACTTGAACTATTTACCATTGCAGTAAGCTTAGGCGATGCTGAATCGCTGATTCAACATCCAGCCTCTATGACGCATTCTCCGTATACCACTGAGGCAAGATTAGAATCAGGTATTACCGATAACCTGATCCGTATATCCGTTGGACTTGAAGCGGTAGAAGATATTATTAACGATTTAAGAATTGGTTTGGAAAAGCTTTAAAAAACTGGTTGATTTTTACTCAGATCTAGGTAGTTTATGTTCTTGATACATAGTAAATCAATAGTTTTTTAACAAGGAGATAGCCGATGAAAGGATTTATTCAGGCTTCATTGATTGCGCTAGCTGTTTTATCTGCACCTGCTTATGCAGGAGATAAAGAAGCGAAACATGAAGCAAAAGCTGCAGTGTCTAAAAAGGCAGAAAAATTAGCCGTTATTAACATTAATACCGCTGATGTTAACCAACTTCAATTACTGAAAGGTATTGGAGCTTCTAAAGCTTTAGCTATTATTGAACACCGAGAGAAAAATGGTAAATTTAAGTCTTTCGATGATTTGCTTAAAGTCAAAGGCATAGGCAGTAAGTTTGTCGCTAAAAATAAATCTACGATAGCTTTTTAAATATAAGTACCTGTCGATAAGTTCTTTGATAATTATTGTGTTCAGGTTTAGTGCTATACAAGACGCAATGTAGGGCGCATAGCCGTAGCTATGTAACCGAAGTTGCAACACCGTAGAGTGCTGAAACTGGGCACTAGAAAATCTTAAGAAACTTATGGTCAGGTACTTATGTATCGTGTACAAGGCGGAAATATATTCCGCCTTTTTTGTTTCCCCAGCGAAGCTGGCAAACCCGAGAGGCAGAAAGAAGCCTGTATCACCCAGACTGAGGGGAAGATAATCCGAATGGCAAGGGCGTTGCGGGCTAACGGCAAGGTCTGAAGGAAGCCATAGGAAGTTAGAGGTACACAGCGAAAGCGAACCTGATTCGGCATGATAGGGAGGTAAGCGTGCGAAATAGCGCAACGTCATATACTCAGTCAGCTTTATCATGTGCTTGAGGGTGGGATTTCTAACAGGGAGCGAGTGCAGTAACTGGGGAAGCCTGACACCTTATCTGGGATAGTCCAGAAGCTTTTATACAAGAGGAAACTCAAGGTAGAAGTTGGTGCGAGGTGGCCGATGAGCCCGTAGTAGTGAGTAAAATCCAGCCGATGAAAGCCAGTAATGGTGTGGAGGGCAAAACTGGATTGACCAATGACGTAGTTTATTGGCGGCATCAACAGCCAAAAGCCAAAAGCCTTGATGTTGGCGAAGGGGTGAAGCTTAATTTAAGTTTGTGATGGACAGGATTTTTTTTTCACAGATACAGAAAATCACAAAAAGATGAGTGAGGCATTTCCGACCTTCAGCCGTCAAACGGGTAGAAATCTCGAAAGATGATGGTGGAGTGAGAAAGCTTGGGATACCAACAGTTCGAGACCGAATCGTACAACAATGCCTAAACGATATACTAAGTCCGATATTTGAAGAGCAGTTCCATCCATCAAGCTATGGATATCGACCACACAGAAGCGGCCATGATGCCATAAACAAAGCCACGATGTTTATCCGTCAATATGACTTAAAACATGTGGTGGATATGGATTTATCCAAATGTTTTGACTTACTCGACCAAGAGCTAATCTTAACGAGCATAAGCAGAAGGGTAAAAGATGGCAGTATCTTAAGGTTGATAAAACAGTTCCTTGAAAGCGGTGTTATCGTAGGAGGCAACTGGCAAGCAACAGTAACAGGAGGTCCACAAGGTGGCGTTATCAGTCCACTGATAGCGAATATCTACCTTGATGCCTTTGACCAAGAGATGAAACGTAGAAATCATCGATTGGTCAGATACGCAGATGATATCCTGATATTATGTCGCAGTCGCAAAGGTGCAGATAATGCACTGAAGCAAGCGACAAAGCTACTCGAAAAGACTTAAAGCTGACAGTAAATCGAAGTAAAACTCCTATCACGCATAGTGATGATGGGGTAAAGTTTCTCGGAGTAGAGATTGGCAGTAACTATACGACAATCCAAGCCAAGAAACTGAAAAGCTTCAAAGTGCAGCTTAAAGCTCTCACTAAACGCAACGGTGGTAAGCCATTACAACGGGTGATAAAAGAGTTAAACCCGAAACTAAGAGGTTTTAGCCAATATTTTCGAATAGCGAATGCGAGCATAGAGTTCAAGAAGCTAGCCGCATGGTTAAGGCTATACAATCTTGAATAAGTGCGAACGGGCTATGTGCTCAGTACAAAGTAATTGAATAAAATTAAGCAGGAGCCGTATACGAGACCCGTACGTACGGTTCTGTGAGAGGGATGGGGCACTAAGGGAACTAGCGATTTAGAAAGTACCAATCAATATTTTAAAATTTTTTTGTCATACCAGCAAAGGCTGATATCCAGTGACTTTTATAGAAAAGCTTAAAGGCACTAGACTCCAGCCTGCGCTGGAGTGACGAGGATTCATCGGTACACTTTCTTCCGCAGCGTCCCTAACGCCTCACCCTACTCGATGTGCTCAAGTGATTAATAACAATGCTGCAAATGTTATTCAGTTGCAAAGTTTGGTTGTGATTGATGCAGGAAAAGAGAATAACATTGTAATGCAGCGAAGTATTATTGGTCAATTAACTGCCTTGAGGCAACTTTCATCGGTAGAAGGAATAGATGGAAAGCTGTTGGAACTTAATTTACAGTATTTTTCACTGTAATCATTTTCAATTTATAGAGATGAAGCAATCATACTCACCTTACATTTCATGTTAAAATCTTCCTAATTGCTCTCAAAACACATTCAGATGAAAATATTAGCCGATGAAAACATGCCATATGCCGAAGACTTGTTTAGAGAATTCGGCGAAGTTGAGTTAGTTGATGGCCGCTCTATCACAGCGTCACAAACTGCAGATGCAGATATCTTATTGGTAAGATCTGTGACCAAAGTTAATCAACAATTATTAGCCAATAGCAACAAGCTAAAGTTTGTAGGCACTGCGACGATTGGAACCGATCATGTGGATATTGATTATCTCTTATCAAAAAATATCGCCTTTTCGAGTGCGCCAGGCTGTAATGCGATAGCCGTTGGTGAGTTCGCGTTTATTGCAATGTTAGAATTGGCCAAGCGGTTTTCTTCTCCATTAAAAGAGAAAACGGTAGGCATTGTGGGTGCGGGTAATACAGGGGCCGCCGTTGCTCGTTGCTTAACGGCTTATGGGGTTAAAGTTTTGTTGTGTGATCCGATAAAAGAAGCAGAAGGGGACTCTCGAAGTTTTTGCAGTCTGGATGACATACTAGCAAGGTGTGATGTGATCAGTTTACACGTGCCATTAACTCAAAATGGTGAGTTTAAAACTTGCTACTTATTTGATGAACTACGTTTAAATGCATTGAAAAAAAATGCTTGGCTATTAAATTGTTGTCGTGGAGAAGTTATCGATAACAATGCCTTGATAAAAGTTAAACAGACACGTCCTGATTTAAAATTGGTATTAGATGTATGGGAAGGCGAGCCATTTCCAATGTCAGAGCTTATCCCATTAGCTGAACTCGCCACGCCTCATATTGCAGGTTATAGCATGGAAGGCAAGGCTAGAGGTACCCTCATGCTATATCAAAAAGTGTGCGAGCTACTTAATAGACCATCGAGCAAGTCAATAACTTCATTATTACCAGAGTTTATGGTTTCAAATTTAACCGTTAATACATCAATTTCTGAAAGTGAATTATTACGCATAATTAGGCTGGTATATGATGTTCGAGATGATGATCAAAAGTTTCGCTCAATAGATTTTGTTAATGGTGGTTTTGATCAAATGAGAAAAAGTCATCGACATCGTCGAGAATTCAGTGCACTCATAATTGAAAGTTGTATACAATCTAATGTAAGTTGGATTAATGAATTAGGTTTTACAGGAGCAAAAGGTTAGCTATGTCACAACAATATAACGTTGTCGTACTTGGTGCGTCGGGGAATGTGGGTCAAACAATCATAGAAATTCTTGAAGAAAGAGAATTTCCAGTCGCAAATTTATACCCACTAGCTAGCCATAAAAGTGCCGGTGAAACATTAGAGTTTAATAATGACACTGTAACGATCATAGATGTTGAAACGTTTGATTGGTCTCAAGCTCAAATTGCGTTCTTTTCAGCTGGTGGAGACATTTCAGCAAAGTGGGCACCTATTGCCGCTGAAGCAGGGTGTGTTGTTATCGATAATACTTCACATTTTCGCTACGACATAGATGTGCCATTAGTCATTCCAGAGGTTAATCCAGAAGCCATCGCTGATTTCCGTAATCGTAATATTATTGCCAATCCAAATTGTTCAACAATTCAAATGTTGGTTGCGTTAAAACCAATTTATGATGCTTTTGGGATTGATCGTATAAATGTGGCTACTTACCAATCCGTATCAGGATCAGGAAAAAAAGCGATAGAAGAGCTCGCGCAACAATGTGCGAAACTCTTGCAAGGACTTCCGTCTGAGTCTGAAGTCTACTCAAAGCAAATTGCGTTTAATGTGCTTCCTCATATCGACGTATTTACAGAAAATGGCTTTACTAAAGAAGAAATGAAAATGGTGTGGGAAACTCAAAAAATATTGGGTGACACTAGTGTTACGGTAAATCCAACGGCTGTTCGTGTGCCTGTTTTTCACGGACATTCGGAAGCTATTCATCTAGAGACTCGTCAACCGGTTGAACCTGAAGATATTAAAGCCGTCTTGCATAATGCAGAGGGAATTGAACTTTTTGACAATGACGAAGATTACCCTACAGCAGTCACTGATGCAGCAGGAACGGATCCTGTTTACGTTGGGCGTATTCGTAATGATTTATCTCACCCTAACGGCATTAATATGTGGGTAGTGTCAGATAATATTCGCAAAGGCGCAGCCTTAAACAGTATTCAAATTGCTGAAATACTTATCAGAGATTATTATTAGTTTACAATTTACGCTCTATTGCAAATATATATGCGATATAAAGCTTGTCATTGGACAGGCTTTTTTTTGAGCCGAAAATAACAGTTTTTTACACTTGAATAAGTTTTGCTATATATAGCAGCATTATGCTTTCTAGTTTATAGTAAACTAAACAAATACAAACGCCTAGTAGAGTCAGCTTGCATTTATTGTGATGCAGCGCTAGAAAGGGAATGGTTAATGAATTTTCGCACGTCAAATATTATTGGTACTTTAGTTCTAGCATTTATAGCTTCCTTCGGTGGTTTTCAGTCTTTTCCAGTTAATTCTGAGACGTTAAAAATCACAGGCCCTGAGGGAGAAACGCATTCAGCTAATCGTCAATATGGTCCAACAACAAAGTCGGATACATTTTGGGGTATTGCACAGCGAGTTCGTCCAGAGAGAAGAGTCAGCGTTTACCAAGTTATGGCAGCGATATACGATGCTAACCCTCACGCATTTACGACCCCAAATTACAATAGCCTCGAAGTTGGAATGATTCTCCTCATTCCTCCTACAGACTCTATGTTGGCAATACCTAAAGACCTTGCAAAATATCGTGCGCAAAATAATGATCGCAACTGGCAAAAACGCAGTGTGAAAAACGAACTAGTACGCAAAGAAAGCAAGCAACAGGAACAAATAAATACTGAAATAAAAAAAGTTGAGCAAGAACCTAATAATCAGAAAAAAATTGATGAATTATTAGGCCTGTTGGAATTAGAAAAAAGTCAAACGATGACATTAACCGATGATCTTGGGCGTACTCAAGATGAATTAAGAACGGCTCAAGATGATTTGTTAACACTAAAAGCAAAGTTGAACGAATTGAATGATCGTATCGCCGCTTTGGATGATTCATTACTCGAAACACGCCAACAAAATGCCGCTTTAAAAGCAGAAAATAAAGCATTAGAAGATGCCGCAACGTTAAAGCAAATAGAAAAGCCAACAAATATATGGCGCTCGTTACTTGATAATCCGTTACTTCTTGTCTCTGCTGCGGTATTACCAGCTTTACTTCTGATTGGTTTGATTGTCTTATTCATCCGCCGTAGACAGAGTAACTCCCAAGAAAGTGCGTTGACAACAGAGTCAAAAGACACAGCTTCCGCTGATAATGATATTTTGCCACAAGATGTCGATCTAGAAGCTGAAACTGAATTAGAAGCTGTTGAAGATAACTTAGAAGAACTCGCCGTTTATTTGGATGAAGAATCTGAAAACTCGGAACCCGTAGTTGAATTAGACGATAGCATTGTTGAAGAAGTCGCTGAGAAGCATGATTCAGATGCGAATCTAGATGACCTGTGGTCAGAAGCGCTGGATGAACAAATTGAAGGTAAAGAAATTAGTTCAGATGTTGAAGAGTTGCTTAATAAACTTGATGACATGGGAGAAGACGTTGAACCCAATGAGTCTCAAGTAGAAAAAGAGTTAAGTGATTCAGAAAATATCGATGCAATGCCTGAAAATCAAGATATTGATGATGTTGCAGAAGAGACTGAACCTGTAAATGATACAAGCTCAACAGACGACATAGATCTTGAAACAATGTTGGATGATGCAGAGAGTGAAGGTGCAGCAGCTCCCGAAAAAGAAGAATTAGAAAATTTAGATGATGATGAATTATTGAAATCATTTTCGATAGACACACTTGATAATGACGATAGCGACGTCGTTAATACAGACAATAACATTGATATAGACTTGAACGATTCTATTGATTTTGATATTGAGCCAGAAGTCGATGAAAGCACAACTGAAGTAACAGAAACAGAAGTTGAAGCTTCATTAGAAAATGTGGATAACAGTATCGAATTTGATTTGCCCGTTGAAAATAACGAAGAAATGATGGAAGAAGTGAGTAATGCTGCTTCTGAACCTGTTACAGCCAATCTAAATAGTGATCTTTTGGAAGAAGAATCTTCATCAGATGATTTGGACGTCATGCTTGATCCCATTGAGCCAGATGAATCAAAAGAAGAAGTAGAGCAACAAGGACAAATAGCTCAGGCCGCAGCCAAAGAGCTAACAAACGAATTTGGTGAAGAACTTGATGAGCTAGATGCGCTAATGGCTGAATTTGGCGTTTCTCCAGAGGCTGAAGAACAAACTGAAAACCAAACCGAGGCAGCTACTGTTTCAGCTGAAAAAGAACCTGAAATTGCAGCGGAGACTATTTCTAAAAATAAAGTTGAACCAGATATTATAGAAGCAGAGCCTTTTAGTTCAGAAGATGAAACGAGCTTAGAAGATAATGTAGATGATTTAAGTGAATTTGAGTCAACTATCCAAGATCCGATTACTGATGATGAATTACTGGCTTCTTTTGCAAAGATTGATAGTGAGATAGAAGAAACAGAAACCATGCTTGAAAATGACTTTTCATTTGAAGGTGATAATATGACTGTTAATGAAGCATTAGCGGTTTTAGAGGATGAAACACCTGAAAAAGAGGAATCGTCTTCAGTAACTGACAGTGACCTTAGTCAATTTCAAAAAGAGAATGGTTTTATCGATATTGATAAATTGTTAAATGAAGCGACCGAATCTTCCGATGAGATTGATCAATATAAAGAGATTAATGTTGATTTAGGTGTTGGTGACGAAAATGAAAACCTACTCGAAAATGCCTCAATGATTGATGTTGACGACGCAGAGAACACGGTAAATGCAAAGCTTGATTTAGCTCGCGCTTATATCGAAATTGACGATAATTCCAGTGCAAAAGCCTTACTTGGAGAAATACAAATAGAAGGTAATGAAAGACAAAAAAAAGAAGCGATGAATTTATTGGATAGCATCGAATAAATCATAACTGTTAAAAGCTTTAATGAGTTGAACGGTGACACAATTGAGTGCTGCCGTTTTTGTTGATAAATTGAACCGTTACTTAACAAGTGAACGTTAGATCTGACAAGAGCAAATAATTAGGATAAAACGTTAAGAACTTCGAATTTCGGTCGTTTAAGTTAGAAATCTTTCGGAGTAAGTAGAAAGCGCAAATTAAATTGTTCGAGAAGCAGATAGTTAGTAACCCTGACTTGTTCTTGAGCTTGATTAAACCTATAGGATTTAAGGGTAATAAACTGGTATTTGAAGAATTGTTAATATCAAGATATTATTCGAGCAATCTATCAACAAAAGAGCCTTTAGAATGTTTGGAAAAAAACACACATCTGCTGAGTTAACATATATAGCCCCAGGCACAAAAGTGACTGGAGAAACTGTTTTTGCTGGTGATGCGTTGATAGGTGGTCGTTTAATCGGAACCATTACTTCAAAATGCAAAATCATCATAGAAGAAGATGGGCGAGTTGACGGTGAAGTTGATTGTGTTGAAGTTTTTATCTCTGGCCATTTCAATGGCAAATTACATTGTGACAAGCTGACCATAACCAATTCAGGTATTTTTGAAGGCGAAGTTAGCAGTGCAAGTATCGAAATATCAGAAGGTGGTCAATTCATAGGTACTCGATTAACCGCTAAAACGGTCGAAAAAAAGAAAGCAAAATTTGTTGTTGAGCCTGACACAAAAGCAGCACCTATCGAAGCAGCTCAATAAGTTACATTACCTTTATCATGATTTTCTTTAGTTTCCCGTAGTAGCTTGAGAAAATCATTGATGTCTCTATCAAAGCTATCTGCAGGAATGTATAAATGATAGCCAAGAAACCGCTCTAACATTAAGCTCCGACGACCAAACATCGCAAGAACCCCTCTGTATCGTTCATCATTTACCGTTAAAGGCAGAAATTCATGGTTTAAATATGCTTCAAGAGCATGCTCATCTTCTGTTTGCGCACTCGCTGTTATCATTAACGATCTCTGCTCAGTCAATAGTCCGGTAGCCAGTCTTGGTGAGATAGAATCTAAAATTGGATTGATGCGTTTTAATTTTACCCCAATATATGGCAGCTCAATCATTTCTAAACCATTGGCTACTCTGAGTACATCAATACGTTGAATATTTTTCCAATCAATGTCTACCAGACCTCGACGATGAAAGTAAGTGAAACCATTAGTTGAAAGCGTAAAGCTAATTGAAGGCTCAAGGAGTTGCGCTGCACCTAAGATTAATGAAACAGCTCCTAGGGTGAAAAAAACAAGGCCTGGTGCAAAATAACTACTGGAGATAAACAGAGTAAAACTGATTATTAGTCCGAGAAAACCGCAAAACGTAAACGTTGAGCCGTCATATTTCTTTCTTGGACAAATGTGAAATTCTTTAATCACTGGAAGCCTTTAAGACTGATTTTATGTGAAACCAAGCCAACCCCAAGTATTCGTGGATAGCCCGTTGTGATGCATTAAGTTGTTTAGCCTCTAAACGCCACCACTTACTGGGTGAATTGATAAAGTCTGTAGGGGCCGGCTCTGGAACCAAACCACGTTGCTTGAAAATCGCGATGGCTCTGGGCATGTGAGTTGCAGAGGTTACTAATCTAAATGGTGCACCTCCCTGCAACTGTTTTAGATATACAGCTTCTTCATCGGTATCTTTTGCGAGAGGCATTTTATCTATTCTGTCTGATGGTATGCCTAGCTCTACGGCGGCTTCTGCCATTACTTCAGCATGACTTCGTAGGTGTGAACCATCATTCCAGCCAGACACAACGAAGCGGCAGTTTTGGCTCAATTTAAATTGCCTGACACCTTCGACTAGTCGAGCTAAAGCAGTACTTGATAATTGCTGAGTTGCGGATAAATCGGTCATATCATTATGACCGGAACCCAAAATTAAAACTGTGCACTTCGATTTCATTGGAGCATTGTTCGCCGAGTATTGAGACTCTAGTGGGTTAACGAATAACCAGTTGGAAATGGGAGAAGCCAGTATCATAATCATTAATATTGTAGTCGCAATACTGGCACGAGCAAAACGGCGATGGCGTATCCATAGCCAAGTGGAAAGCAATATTAGTACGACCAAAGGTAATGGCATAAAAAACTGAGATATTATTTTTTTTAGCCAGAACATCATTAATCTTTAGCCCATAACCAGGCTGCACCACGAACACCTGAAGAGCAGCCAAATTGGTTTTTCAAAAATTTCGTTTTACACTCACCGCCTAACACATATTTATTAAGCAACTGTTGAACTTGAGGATAAATTTCATCAATATTTGACATTCCACCACCTAATACAATGGCTTCGGGATCAAGAATATTAATGAGATGCGCTAATGATCTGGCAAGCCTATCACAATATCTTTCTAAAGCTTGTTTCGCAGGCTCAGCACCTTGACGGAATAAGTCCATGATTTCTACACCAGAAGTTAACTCTAGGCCTGTTGACTGATTAAAATCACGCACAAAACCTGTGCCGGAGACGTAAGTTTCGATGCAATCATGACTGCCACAAAAGCACTGTGTTGATTGAAATTCACTTTTATTCATCCAAGGTAATGGATTATGTCCCCATTCGCCACCTATTCCATTGCCGCCACCATGAACCTTGCCATTATTAGCAATACCACCGCCACAACCAGTACCAATAATCACACCAAATACAAGTCCCATACCAGCGGCCGCACCATCGGTTGCTTCTGAAACTGCAAAACAGTTAGCGTCGTTGGCAACTCGCACTTCACGCT
The DNA here is from genome assembly GCF_004358345.1 of Parashewanella spongiae. Taxonomy (NCBI): domain Bacteria; kingdom Pseudomonadati; phylum Pseudomonadota; class Gammaproteobacteria; order Alteromonadales; family Shewanellaceae; genus Parashewanella; species Parashewanella spongiae. The sequence goes on from NZ_CP037952.1 coordinate 1,514,330, forward strand.
CGAGCAAACGGCTTAAATCTTTGTCTAAAGGCTGACCGTTGATCCAAGTTGAGTTGGCATTTTTAACTAATCCAGTAAAAGGGGAAATAACGCCAGGGATACCGACTCCGACACTACCAATAACATTTAAATGAGATTCGGCTTCTTGAACCAGATTAACAATCGTAGTCAAAGTAGCTTGGTATACTTTTGGTGTTGGCACCCGCTTCCTAAAGACTTCTTTTCCGTTGTGGTCTAGAGCCACTAATTCAATTTTTGTACCACCTAAATCAACACCAAAACGTACCATTGATTGTTACTCCATTATTATTTTATTTTTGCACTGTATTTTTTGCGAGAGCCAAAAAGTGTGGGTTTAATGTACTTTTTTTCTGGTTATACCGTAACGGTGTGGTTGAATTTAATTCAGTGACTTTGCCGCCAGCCGCTTCGAGCACAGCTTGTCCTGCGGCAGTATCCCATTCATGAGTAGGCCCTAAGCGTGGATATAAATCTGCACTTCCTTCAGCCAGTAAGCAAAACTTTAAAGAGCTGCCAACGCTTGTTAACCGATATTCATCAAATCGAGTTAAATATTCTTGAGTCTGAGGGCTAGGGTGAGAGCGGCTTCCAACAATAGTGAGTGGATGATTAGCATGTATCTTAATTGGAAGAGGCTGAACGCCATCTTGAGACTCTACCCATGCGCCGACTTTCAGTGCGCCATAAAAATTCTTTTTTAGTGCAGGAGCATATACTACACCAGCAATAGGTTGACCTTTGTGCACTAAGGCAATGTTGACAGTAAATTCGCCATTTTTAGCTATGAATTCTTTTGTGCCATCAAGCGGATCAATTAACCAATAAGTTTGCCAAAGTTGGCGTTGTTTCCAATCGGCAACGCTCGCTTCTTCAGACATGATTGGAAATTGGGGGAAAGCAGACGTAAGTCCCTTTATAATTTCATTGTGGCTAGCAATATCCGCATTTGTTACTGGCGTATCATTAGACTTTACGCTGATATTTACATCGTCATTATTGTAAATGCGTAAAATTTCCTCACCAGCATTTTTAGCAATACTGCACAGTTGTAAAAGCTCTGATTTTGATATCAACGGGTGATTATGCACTGTTACAAGCCTAAAGTTATTGAGTCCGCTGATTATGCCACTATTTGTTTTATCAATAAAATTAACTCGAGCTTCGACTTTAATTTACATACGTATTCAAAGAGAAGTCAGGAGCATTTTGAACGAATTTTAGTTAGTTACTCAGGTTTGAAAATGCGAATTGAATTACTTGGACAAGGCTCAACGCAAGCACCGCAACCTGTACATGAGTCAGTGTCAATGGTTGGTATTGGTGCTTGTTTCAACAATAAAGCAAAGCTTATCGCTTCTGCTTCGCAAGCGTCCTTACAGCTTTGACAAAAAATACCATGATACGCTAAGCATGAATTTTGAATGTCAGCGATAAGTGACCATGGTGAAGATTGCTGTTTATCGAAAATAGCTTCGGGGCATGCATCAGCACATTTTTCACAAAAGGTGCATTCAGCGTGACTAAAATTAAGCTCAGGAAAGCCACCATCACCTCGAGTAATAACCTTGGTTTCGCAGGTATCGATACAGGCATTACAGCGGGTACATGTATCAATGAAATTTATTTCAAGACTTGTCCACGGTGGACGAAGTGCATTATCTTTTTTCCGTCTAAAAAAGTTTCTTCGACTTGAGTCAAAATGGCCTGCCATAAACGTTAAACCTTATTCACCATAACCATTTGGATTTTTCGATTGCCAGTTCCAACTACTATTAGTCATGTCTTCAAGGCTGTGTGTCGCTTTCCAATTTAATTCTTTTAAAGCAAAAGCAGGATCACCGTAATATGAAGCAATATCACCAGAGCGTCTTGCAACCAAATCATAGGCAATTTTATTTCCGCATGATTTTTCGAATGCTTTAACGACATCCAGCACACTGTAACCAATGCCTGTACCTAAGTTATAGGTAACTAATCCAGGTTTTGTATCAAGTTTTTCAAGAGATTTTAGATGACCAATAGCTAAATCGACAACATGTATGTAATCACGTACGCCTGTTCCGTCATGGGTTGGATAATCGTCACCAAAAATAGACAGCTTTTCTCTCTTTCCAATTGCAACTTGTGAAATAAATGGCATTAAATTATTGGGGATATCATTTGGATCTTCACCTATCAATGCACTTTTATGTGCTCCAACAGGGTTGAAATAACGCAGTCGAGCAATATTCCAACTTGGATCTGAGTGATGTAAATCAGCGAGCATTTCCTCAACCATTAGTTTTGAGCGACCATATGGGCTCGCGGCTTGGGTTGGGAAGCTTTCTTTAATCGGTAAAATCTCTGATTCTTTATATACAGTCGCCGATGAGCTGAAAACCAAGTTTTTAATACCAAATTGGGCCATCACTTCACATAATATTAAAGTGCCTGTGACATTAGTTTCGTAGTATTTAAGGGGTTTAGCCACGGATTCACCGACAGCTTTTAAACCTGCAAAGTGAATGACAGATACGATGATATTATCGGTAAATACTTTTTGAAGTAGGGCTTTGTTTAGTATGTCACCTTGATAGAAGGTAACTTCTTTGCCGGTAATTTGTTGAATACGATCTAATACGACTATGCTCGAATTAGATAAATTATCAACGATAATGACATCCATATTATTATTCAGTAACTCTACAACGGTATGACTTCCGATATAGCCTGTACCGCCAGTAACTAAAACCGCCATTCCCTGATCCCTTAATTAAATTAACAACGACAAACATTGTACTTTGTCCGTAATAGCCATGCCATACAAATTAGGGAAATAATGACACTTTAGTATTAGAAAAAAGCGTTTATGAAGACTAAAAAAACTAAAGAGGTATTGAAATATTAATAGTTACGTAAACCTTTGTTTACGAATTTTCTTATAGCTCTACTGAGCAAAAGCAGCAAGACAGTTAACAAAAAGTGAGTCATAGCACAGTATGTAGAGAAGAGTTAATAGAAAAGAAGAATCGAACGATGAGTAAAGAAACGAAATACGTTGCCAAGATAGCGGATGAATCAGGCTTCATCCATTATTCGGATGAAGAGCACGACGTGTGGCGCCAACTTTATGCTCGTCAAGAAGTCAATTTGCCGGGAAGAGCTTGCAAAGAATACATATATGGTATTGAGGCACTTAATTTACCTAAAGATCGAATTCCACAGCTTAGTGAAATTGACAGCGTTTTGATGGAAACTACGGGTTGGAAAACGGAACCTGTACCAGCATTAATTTCATTTGGACGTTTTTTTGAGTTGTTGGCAAGTAAGCGATTTCCGGTAGCCACCTTTATCCGCAGTAAAGAGGATTTCGATTATCTTCAAGAACCGGATATTTTCCATGAAATCTTTGGACATTGCCCATTATTAACCAACCCATCGTTTGCTAATTTTTCTCATGTCTACGGGCAACTTGGATTAGCAGCTACAAAACAAGAAAGAGTATTCTTAGCACGCTTATATTGGTTTACTGTTGAGTTCGGTTTAATGCAAGGAAAAGGTGAAGAACTCAATATATACGGTGGCGGAATATTAAGCTCACCGGGTGAGACGCTTTATGCCATGGATAACATTCCTGAAAGAAAAGAGTTTGACTTAGTAACGGTGATGAGAACACCTTACAGAATTGATATTATGCAACCCATTTACTATGTCATCGAAAACATCAGCTTTTTAGATGAAGTAGTTAAGATGGATATAATGGCTGCAGTTAAAAAAGCTCAAGAGCTTGGTTTGTTTGCACCCAAGTTTGAACCAAAAGCTAAAGCTAGCTAAACGACCAAATTTAGGAGAAAAAGAATAATGACTGAATTATCTAAAATGAAGTGTGAAGCATGTCATGCTGACGCGCCAAAAGTGACTGACGAAGAGCTTGGTGAGTTGGTACGAATGATCCCAGATTGGGGAGTAGAAGTGCGTGACGGTATTATGCAGCTTGAACGAGTATATAAATTTAAAAACTTTAAATTGGCTTTAGCATTTACCAATAAAGTTGCAGAACTTGCTGAAAAAGAGTTCCATCATCCTGGTATTTTGACTGAATGGGGTAAAGTGACTGTAACTTGGTGGTCACACTCAATTAAAGGCCTTCATCGTAACGATTTCATTATGGCAGCAAAAACAGATCAATTATTAGACTGATTTGACTCTGCCTTAAATGTATTAACTAATCAGCATGTTATAGTTTATGGCATGCTGTTTTTTTATGTTAGTAACAACATCTTATCTGTAAACAAGACTTGCCACATAAGCAATAAACCACTACCGTATAGCCACATTTTGCGTTTGTCAGTCCTCATGTTGTTTGTAAATAATGGAATATAAGCACTATGCGCTTGGAAATCAGTTGTCACGATAGAGTTGGTTTAGCGAAAGATATTTTAGAAGTATTGGAGCGATATGGCATTAACTTGCTTGCTATCGATGCCAGTAACTTCGGTTTTATTTATTTACAGTTTGCTGAAATTGAATTCGACACGCTCAGCGAGCTAATGCCTCAATTAAGAAAAGTAGAAGGGGTATATGATGTTAGAACTGTGTCTTTCATGCCCTCCGAGCAAAAACACTACGCATTAAAAACACTGTTAAAAACCCTTCCAGATCTTGTATTTTCAATTGATGTTAAATCTAGAGTCAGAATTGTTAATGAATCAGCCTTAATGGCGTTAGAACTTCCAGAAGAAGAAGTTATTGGAGAGCTACTCAATCAGTGGGTACAAGGCTTTAGCTTTAGCCGTTGGATCACCGAGCCTCAAGTGCTTGCTCAAGCAACTCGGGTACAAATTGGTTCCAATGAATATATAGCAGAAATGTTGCCTTTGTATTTGCCTGACGAGCAAGAGGAGGGGGAATCCGTCATGGTTGGCGCTGTAGTTTCACTTAAGTCAGCCGCTCGCGTCGGAAAGCAGTTTAATGCTTTACAAAGCCAAACGACCAGTTTTGAAACTGTTTTGGCGACGAGCGATAAAATGAAGGAAGTGCTTCAAACCGCGCAGCGTATGGCTCAATTGGACTCACCACTATTAATTACAGGTGAAACAGGAATTGGCAAAGAACTTATGGCTAAAGCCAGCCACGAAGCCAGTATGCGCCGTGAGCAGCCTTTTGTTGCAATCAATTGTGCGGCTCTTCCTGATCATATTGCTGAAGAAGAATTATTTGGTTTACATGAAGATGGTGAGCTAAAAAAACGTGGCTACGTTGACGAGGCGAAAGGCGGTACTATCTTCTTCGATGAAATTGCAGAAATGTCTTCCGCCGCTCAAGTGAAATTATTACGATTACTGCAAGATGGTTCCTTCAGGCATATCGGTGGCGGGCAAGAAATCAAAGCTGATATTCGAATCATCTGTTCGACACAAAAGAACTTAGCTGAACTCTGTCAAACAGGTGAGTTCAGGGAAGATCTCTATTATCGAATCAATGTACTGAATTACCACATCCCATCTTTGAGAGAAAGAAAGCAGGACATCATTCCATTGACAGAGATGTTTTTAGAACATTATAGCCAACAGCTTTCAAGCCCTACAAGGAGAATATCTTTGCAGTGTAGAGATGTCTTACTGAGCTATGCATGGCCGGGGAATGTCAGGCAACTCAAGAATGCTATTTTTAGAGCTGTATCAATGCATAGTGGTGGGAATGAACTTGAGGCAGAGCAACTTAAGCTTCCGTCCTATGCAGAAGGTTTTGGGTATTTTGATAACGAATTCGAAGGTAGTCTTGATGATGCAATGAAGCAATTCGAAGCCGGTTTGTTAAGACGTTTGTATCCAGCTTATCCAAGTACTCGTCAACTTGCGAGAAAATTAGGTGTGTCTCATACTGCTATCGCCAACAAGCTAAGAGATTATAAAATAACGAAAAAGAAGTAATTGTAAGCATTTTTTTACGCTAATCACACGCTTAAGCTAAAGTGTGATTTAGCTCACGCTATTTCTATTTTTAGCTGTTTAGGGTATTTGTTACAGTCACAACGAAAATGAATTAATTATTTGCATTGGTGCAGAGGAGTATAGATGAAATTAGCAACTTATAAGAACGGGCGCCGTGATGGCCAATTAATGTTGGTGAGTCGAGATTTAACAAAGGCGGTTGCCGTTCCTGCGATTGCTAACACGATGCAACAGTTAATGGATTCATGGGACTTATTAGAGCCACAGTTACTGGAATTATATGAAGCACTCAATGCTGGTCAATTAGAGAATACTGTTGATTTTGATCAGGGTAAGTGTGAATCACCTTTACCTCGTGCCTACCAATGGGCAGATGGAAGCGCCTATGTAAACCATGTTGAATTAGTTCGTAAAGCTCGTGGTGCCGAAATGCCTGCAACGTTTTGGACAGATCCATTGGTATATCAAGGCGGTTCGGATAGCTTTATTGCACCAAAAGCAGACATACCTTTGGGTAGCGAAGATTGGGGGATTGATTTTGAATCTGAAATCGCTGTGATCACCTCTGATGTACCTATGGGGGTTGATGCTAAAACAGCTGCCTCACACATTAAACTATTGATGCTAGTTAATGATGTCTCTCTACGTAATTTGATCCCTGGTGAGTTGGCTAAAGGTTTTGGTTTCTTTCAATCTAAGCCTTCAAGCAGTTTTTCTCCTGTTGCAATCACGCCTGATGAGCTGGGTGAAAGATGGCAGGACTCGAAAGTACACTTGCCTCTGATCACACACTTAAATGGTGAACTATTTGGTCAACCCAATGCAGGTGTCGATATGACGTTTGATTTCAGTCAGCTGGTGTCTCATGTAGCAAAAAGTCGACCAATAGGGGCTGGAGCAGTAGTCGGTTCAGGCACGATTTCTAATTATGATCGCAGCGCAGGTTCAAGCTGCCTTGCAGAAAAACGCATGTTAGAAACAATTACTGATGGTAAGCCAAGTACTTCATTCATGAAATTTGGCGATACAGTTAAAATCGAAATGCTTGATGATAATGGCGTGACAATCTTTGGCTCAATTGATCAAAAAGTAGTTGAATATAAAGCTTAAGGCTTTGTTTGATGAATAAACAATAGAATGGACTTCCACATATCGTGCAAGTCCTTTTTTTTAAGGATTTTATAATGAAACTATACGGCTACTGGCGTTCTAGTGCGGCTTATCGAGTAAGAATTGCATTGAATTTGAAAAATATTCAAGTTGAGCACATCTCTGTTCATTTAGTCAAAAATGGTGGTCAGCAACATCAGTCTGAATATACAAACATGAACCGCCAAGAGTTAGTACCTACTTTTGTTACTCAAGATGAAATATCAGGAGAAACGCTTACACTCACTCAATCTTTGGCAATTATTGACTACCTTGATGAGTTACACTCCCAAGGGAGTTTATTACCTGCCTCTATACAAGATAAAGCGCTAGTGCGCAGTATGGCATTATTGGTGGCTTGTGATGTTCATCCTTTGAATAATTTAAGTATTCTTCAATACTTGTCGAATGATTTAAATATTGATGATGAAGCTAAAACAAAATGGTATCACCATTGGGTTCATAAAGGCTTTATTGCTCTAGAAGCTATGCTAGAAAAGCACAGTGGGAAATACTGTTTTGGTGATACGGTAACTTTAGCGGATCTCTGCTTAGTGCCTCAAGTTTATAACGCTAATCGTTTAAAAGTTCCAATGGAAGCCTATCCAAATATTGTCAGAGTCTGGAATGCCTGTAATAAACTAGAAGCCTTTGATAAAGCATTACCTGAAAATCAACCGGATGCAGTTGTGCAATAATCCTAATAAAAAAGTAAGGGGTAATATTTGCTTACCCCCTTAATTTTTGTTGGCATTACTTTTCCCAAAGTGAAAATTTGAAGTGTCCAAGAAAAAATAAACTTGATGCCACAACAACGCAAAAACCAGAAGCGAAGAGAGTATAATCAACTTCAATCAGTGATATAGCACTTCCTAGCCCAGCAGCGGCAAGGTTTCCCACGCAGAAAACAGTAACTAACATTCCCATTAGTTTTCCTTGAGCTCTATGTTCGTAGGCTGTAGAAAGATAGCTTGAAAGAAAACCATTATAGATCCCGACACCTGCTCCAATGAGCCCAAATCCAATTAAGAAACTTTGTGCTCCTAAGTAAGGCACTAATACTAAAGATAGTCCTACGATAACCATTCCTAACAAACTTGCTTGAGCTGTCGTCATTTTGTTACGTATTCTAGGGTTAATCAGTACACTTGAGGTGATCATACAGCTGGTAATAAATACTGTTGCCCACCCAATATCTTTGGGTGTATAGGAAAGTTTCTCTACCAGCCAGAGGGGATAAAACTCATAATAAGTATTGATACCTAGCATGAGTAAAAAATAAATAAAAAAGAAACGGCGCAGTGCAATATCTTTTAATAAATTAAGGCTAGAGCCTGTTTCTGCGTTATGAGCTTTACGATCTAAACTTGGCGGTAGCTGAAAATAACAAAGTAGGGTTGCGGCCAAACACGCGGCTGAAGCCCAATAAAATACGACCTCTGTCCCTAAGTATGCGAGTTGTCCTCCAACAAGAGGCCCTATGAGATAACCACCAAATCCCATTGCACTGATCCACGATAAACTTTTAGTTTTATCGATTGTAGGATGTAAGTCAGTCGCAATGGCTCTTGCAATCGAAATATTACCTTCAAGTAAACCAGTGATGAAACGTGATAAACAAAAGAGTAAAAAATTTCCTGAGATGACAGCGTAAGCAGTAAGGATGTAGCTCAACGAACTACCGAGCATAGTAAAAATTAATACTTTTCTTCTACCGTGTTGATCAGAAAAAGCTCCAATTAAGCTTGAACCGATGATTAGGCCTAGTGGGTAAATACCAATGACAATACCAAACAAAATCTGTTTGGGTATCGACATAAAATGAGTCAAAGGGCTGGTGCCAGCATCAAAAAGTGGAGCGAGTAAAGGGTAAGGTAAAGCAATACCTGAAACACTAATTAAGGTAACCAATAAGGTTACGGTGAGAATAGAATTAGCCTGTGTCTCTAATCTATTGGTTTGATTGTTTGGCATAACTTCTACTTTTTTATGGCTGAATTATCGATACTATGTCATTGGTTAGATAATAAGTAAAGTTTTTTGCTTATATAATAAAGGCCGACGTTTTTAAATTTATCAGCCAGATCATTACTTGTCATAAAAGATGAATATTATTCTCTGACATATTTATTAACAATATGGATCATATTTCTAAACAAATATTCATTATTATAGAACCATGAAAAACCAAGCTGATGCTTATGGTTATTGAGAATGCTTAAAGAGGACAAGTAAGTGGCTACTATCAAACAAATTATCCTACCAATTGTAGTTATCGGCGGAGCCGTGATGATTGCTGTTGGACTGGCTTCGATGAAGAAACCACCAGAGGAAAAGCCCAAGACTGATAATCGTCCGGTTGTTTCGATTCAAGTAAATCAGCCTATCAATCATGTTCACACAATTAAATCTTATGGTGTGGTAACAGGCAAGTACGAAACTGAACTTGTTGCTCAGGTCTCGGGAGAAATTCAATTTATAGCTGACGCATTTGTTCGTGGTGGCTTCGTTCGTAAAGGTGAGATTTTAGCTAAAGTTGACCCTATTGATTACGAGGCCAACCTAATTGATGCTGAAGCTCAACTGGCAAGTGCGCAAGCATCACTGGTGACAGAAAAAGCCCAAGGAAAAGTCGCTGAGCGAGAGTGGGCCGAAATCACCAAAGGAACACCAACAGAGCTTAGTCTACGTAAACCACAATTAGCACAAGAGCTTGCTAGATTAAAATCTGCTCAAGCTAATTTAAAACGCGCAAAACGAAATTTTGAGAGAACGATTATTCGTGCCCCGTATGATGCATTAGTTGAAGCACGTAATGTGGGATTAGGTTCATACGTCAATACTGGCAGTATGCTTGGCAAAATAATTAGTGTTGATACCGCAGAGGTTCGCCTACCTGTAGCTGATAAAGAGTTAGCGTTTTTGAACAGAAGTGGTGAACAAGCGACTGTTACAATCGAAACCAATTTAGCTGGAAAAGTACAATCTTGGAATGGGAAAATAATTCGTTCAGAAGGTGTTGTTGATAAAAACAGCCGGATGACATATTTAGTGGCCCAAGTAATGGATCCGTATGGTTTGAATTCTGAACAGCCTAAATTGAAGTTTGGCTCTTACATCACAGCAAGAATCTCAGGAGAGCAAGCTAGACAAGTCAGTATTATTCCTCGGCACTTAATAGTTGAAGATAAAGTTGCGGTGTTAGGCGATGACAAACTTTTAAAGCTTAAACCCGTCACAATACTTCGTGAATCAGGTACCGATGCCATTATTTCTTCTGGCTTGGAAGCAGGAGACAGAATCATTATTTCGGCTTTAGATTATCCGCTTGAAGGGATGGAGCTTGCTTTACCTGAGGATATTAAAAAATCTAAATCGAAGCCAACCGCTGAAAAACAAGAAGCTGAAAGCACTCAGTAGGGCGAGGAAATAAAATGATTGACACGAATAAAGGACTGATTGCTTGGTTCGCTCGAAATAATGTTGCTGCTAATCTACTCATGATAATCATTATCGTTGGTGGCCTACTAACAGCAAATTCAATTCGTAAACAGTTTTTTCCTGCTGTTGAGGATAACTGGCTGCAATTTTCGGCTGTGTATCCTGGAGCAGCGCCACAAGAAGTGGAAGAAGGTATTACGATAAAAATCGAAGACGCTCTAGAGTCAGTACAAGGTTTAAAGCGTATTATTACCTATTCAAATAGGGGCTCATCGAATGGGTGGTTTGAAATCGATGAAACCTATAATCCGCAAGTAGTGCTCGATGAAGTGAAGTCTGCGATTGATACTATCTCTACTTTCCCAGCCGCGATGGAACCACCTCAAGTTGTTCGTAATAAATACGAACAAGAAGTGATGTATATTAGCTTGTACGGCGATTTGTCTCCAAAACAGTTAAAGGATTTAGGGCAAACAATCCATGACGAAATTTTACAATTACCTTTAGTTAATATTTCAGATTTTTTTAGCGGCTTACGTTATGAAATATCAATAGAAGTCAGTAAAGACAAATTACGTGAGTACGGCTTAAGGTTCTCAGATGTTTCTAATGCCGTAAGAAACTATTCACAAAATATGTCAGCGGGGCAAATTCGCACTCAAAATGGCTATATTAATTTACGTGTTGAAAATCAAGCTTATGTAGGTTTTGAATACGAGAAAATCCCGTTAATAACTCTAGCTGATGGCACTAATATCAAATTAGGTGATATTGCTAATATTAATGATGGTTTTGAAGAGGGGATTCAGTATTCAAAATTTAATGGCAAAAATGCTGTTACCTTTTCAATAAAAGCATCAAGTGATCAATCTATTACTGATGTAGCCAAAGTCGTGAAGAGATACCTAAATGATAAGCAAGCAGTATTACCACAAGGCGTAAAAATAGAGCCTTGGGTAGATATGACATATTACTTAAATGGCCGATTAGATTTAATGTTAGACAGTATGAAAACGGGTGCTGTCTTAGTATTTTTAATGCTAGCATTATTCTTGCGAGTGCGTTTAGCATTTTGGGTGATGGTAGGTTTGCCAGTATGTTTTTTAGGTACCTTACTGTTAATGCCTTTGAGTATGATTGATGTCACCATCAATGTGATCAGTTTATTTGCATTTATTCTGGTGCTTGGGATAGTCGTCGATGATGCCATTGTAATGGGAGAAAGTGCCCATACCGAGTGCGAAGAGCAAGGGCAATCAATCGATAGTGTTATTAGAGGTGTTAAAAAGGTTGCCATGCCAGCCACCTTTGGCGTGCTCACAACCATTGCAGCATTTTTACCTTTTACTCAGGGGACTGGGCCAGGATCAGCATTCGGGCAAGCGATTGGTTTTGTTGTTATATTGTGTTTATTGTTCTCGTTAGTTGAATCAAAGCTTATATTACCAGCGCATTTAGCGCGTATGAAACCACCAAAAGTGGTTAAGCCTGGTTCTAAAAATCCACTGGATTGGTTACGGTTAGGTATTGGTTTTTTACAAAAACGTATTGACAATGGTTTGCAACACATCATTAGTAATATCTATCGCCCGTTTTTAACTATTGCAGTTAAATATCGCTATACAGTGATCATGAGTTTTGTCGGTTTTCTCATTGTGTGTGCGGGCTTATATGGTGGTGGTTTTGTTCGTTTTATCGGCCAACCAAAAATCCCTTCAGACTTTCCACGTATTTCACTAGAGATGAAAGTGGACGCTTCCGAAAAGGCTACACTCGCAGGTGCAATGGCCGTAAAAGATACGTTAATTCGCATCGATAACGAAATCGAAAAAAAGTATGGTCAAAAAATGCTTACGGATATTCAAGTTCGATTACAAGGTCGAACACGAGCGCAAATTAGTACTAAGCTCGTTGATCCTGAATTAAGACCTATGGATACCTTTGCCATTGCTGATATGTGGCGGAATGCTTTTCCTATAATTCCAGGAATGAAAACACTAACAGTGCAGGATAGTTTACTTGGTGGTGGTCGAGATGACGGTGATATTTCATTCCGATTACAAGGAAAAGACGAATCACAATTAATTGAAGCTGGGAAGGAGTTAAAAGCAAAACTGCAAAGTTTGAAAGGGGTAGGTGATGTCAATGACAGCCGTCAGAGCAGCACCAAAGAGATACAGTTTGAGCTAAAACCACAAGCATATGCACTTGGTTTGACATTACGTGATGTAGCATTGCAAGCTAACTATTCATTTTATGGGCTAGAAGCTCAACGAATTATCCGTGACGGTGAAGAGTTAAAAGTGATGATCCGTTACCCAGAGCATGAGAGAAACTCAATTGCTCAAGTATCAGACTTACTTATTCAGACAAAATCTGGCGATGAAGTTCCACTATCTGATGTTGCAACAATTCAACTGGTAGATGGTGTTAATAGCATTAGGCGTGAGAATGGTAACCGCACGGTTAATGTTTGGGCTTCAATTGACGCTGATCAGGTTGAACCGTTTGAAGTAGCAAAGGAGCTTCGTGAGAATTATTTGCCTGATCTATTGAAAAAATACCCAAGAGTTAAAAGTGAACTGGCGGGTAATATTCAAGAGCAGCTTGATAGCACTAGCACTCAGCTTCGTGATTTCATTATTTCACTTTTAGTGATTTATAGCCTATTAGCAATACCTCTGAAATCTTATGCTCAACCTATGATTATTATGTCTGTAATTCCATTTGGTATTATTGGCTCAGTATTAGGGCATATGATTTTAGGTATTGATCTCAGTGGGTTATCAATTTTAGGGATTATTGCTGCAGCTGGCGTTGTTGTAAACGATTCGTTAGTGATGGTGGATTACATTAACAATGCGAGAAAGCAAGGTATCGTTATGAAAACAGCAGTTGTGAATGCTGGCTGTCGACGCTTCCGTGCGATTCTATTAACCTCACTAACAACGTTTATTGGTGTTACCCCGATAATATTAGAAACCAGTATGCAAGCTAAGATGGTCATCCCTATGGCCGTGTCACTTGGTTTTGGGGTATTGTTTGCGACAATTGTTACTTTGTTATTAATACCTTGTGTTTATTTGTTTATTGAAGATACTAAGCGCTTTTTCAGAAATTTATTTACTTGGACTAATCCAACTAATACTTAAAAATGTCTAGATTCTAGTTAAATATTCCAAGGGAAGCGTAGCTTCCCTTTTTTTATGGTGAACAAATATAATTCTTTATAATTAGGGTCTGTTGATCTTTCGTGATTGTTTTGCAGCGATAAATTGTTCATTTCTACTGCGTTATCGCTTGCTTATTTGGAATACCAAACCGCACAAGCTCGAAGTACTATATTCCCTACGGCCGCCATACAAAGCTGGCGTTCAACGCACTTAGTGCTTTTGTCGGGATAATTCAAGTGCTTGTAACGCAGTAATGGAAGCCTTTAGCATTGCCCTTCGGGAGCTTGTATGTGCTCAAATTACTTCTCAAAATTGTCTTGACGTAGAACAACTATGCCTTCATCAATTTCGATTGCACTTTGAGCACATACATAGCTCAGAGTTGAGCATTTAATTACTGTAATTGGTATAACGCTAAACCAAAGTAAAACCCATTGTGTGGATATGGAAAGACTGATGAGCGAGTTTGATTTCCTCGGTTTCAACTTTCAACGGATCACAGGCCTCATCAAAGGCACCAGTTACATTAAGATACAAGCGTCTAAGAAGAGCCAAACAAAGCTGAAAAATAAACTCAGAGCCATAGTGAAACACCGAACCTCAAATACGCTTGGTGTACTGATAAATAAAGTAAATCAAGTTCTGAGAAGAGGGTGGAAACACTATTTTGGTGGGATAGGTTATCCCAGAGCGATATTTTTCAGAATAAATGGATTTGTAGTAGACCGATTCTATCGATGGCATCGACGCTTAAGTCAACGTCGGAGCAAGTATCTATCACGAGGTGCTTACGAAAAATTACGCCAAGCAGGTCTTGAGTATTTACCCACGACAAGATGATAAGCAAAGTGAAGGGGCTGAGAGAAGTGTAACAACAGAGCCGTGTGAGGGAAAACTTCATGCACGGAATCGAAGAGGGGCAGCTGGATAAGCGATAGCGAAGCCAGTAGCCTACTCTACTTAAATGTTTTTCTTGTGTTGTTATGGAATTAAATGTTAATTTTTTGTTTCATCGCTAGGTGTTTTTTGCAAGGAGGCTGAATTTGAAGTTTTTTAAAGTACTTGTTTTGGCGCTAATGCCATTTCTGTTTACGGGTTGCAGTAATGGTGAAATAAATGATCCTCTAAAAAAAGAAGCTAAATCTACCAAACCCATCGAACAAGTTGTGTGTCGCTCATCTCCACCCATTTTAAATTCTGAGGGAATAAAAAGGAATTTAATAAAAAGAGGGGTTATTACTTCAGATATGTCGGCCTCTGAGGCCGAGAAAAAAGTATCGGAATTCATCAATAAAAAAAGAAGTGCATTCAAAGATTGTGGGAATAAGAAGAAATAATATGAATATAAACTATAAGCGTATAGCTTTAGCAATTGGTCTAGCATGTACAGGCATGTTACAAGTTGTTCATGCTGCACCCGCTGAACAACTTTCGATGGCCGCTGATGCAGGTTTAATCAATGAGCAGCAAATTATATATTGGATGGTGAAACGTGGTGAACTTTCCGCTTCAGCCACAGATGCTGAGAAGCGAGCTGCGCTAGCAGCGTTTACCGCTAAAGCCAAAGGCTACCCTGCTGAAGAGCATCATGCACTCAAAAATAGCATGAAGCAAAAGCTCAAAGCCAAAGCCAAAGCCAATCTACAAAGAGTAAATGGCGCAGTGCGTGCTGAGTCGAGTGATGTTGAAAAAACCGTTAAAGTACTTGCTGTTCTTGTGGATTTCCCAGATTTGCCCCATGAAGCTAACAGGCTAACAGCTGCTGATACGGGCATGTTTTATGAAAGTTACCCAGCTTCACACTATGAAAATTTATTATTTTCACCTACAGGTTTTCAGGGCCCACAAAGCCAAAATTTCCAATCAGCTAATCAGTATTTTAGTGCTGTTTCGGGTGGTACATTTTTCTTTGAAGGAGGAGTAAAAGGTTGGGTTACTGCATCAGAAAACGCTGCTTTTTACGGTGGTAATGATGCTGACAATAACGATGATGATAAAGCCGTACCAGAGCTTGTAAAAGAAGCTGTAACAGCCGTTGTCGCTAATATGTCAGAAGCTGAATTGAATAGCTACGATATAGAAGATCCCTATGATCACGATAGTGATGGTAATACTGATGAGCCTGACGGGATTATCGACCATCTTATGCTATTCCATTCTAGCGTTGGTGAAGAAGCGGGCGGCGGCGTTTTAGCTGATGATGCTATTTGGTCACACCGATATTTTGTTTTAGATACAAGAACGGGTTATAGAATCCCAGGTACTAATAAAAATGTATTTGGTTATACTGTTCAGCCAATCGATGCCGCAGCGGGTGTTTGTGTTCATGAATTTGGCCACGACTTAGGTTTGCCTGATGAATATGACACTCAAGCAGGCGCTACTGATTCAGGTTCTCCAGTTGGACTCTGGTCAGTTATGTCAGGCGGAAGCTGGGCAGGTGCAATACCTGGATCAGAACCGACAGGGTTTAGCCCCTATGCTCGTTCATATTTACAAGATCGATATGAAGGCAACTGGTTAAATGAACGAGTTATCACTCAAGAATCAATAATAAATCAAGATCTGGATATTGAGCTGTTCTCTGCAGTAAATAACAATCAAATTAACCAGTTATCAATTCCTCTTCCACCTTTAAAAGTTCAATTTAAAGCACCGCATACTGGTGATTATCAGTATTATTCTGGTGAAGGGCACAGAATGGAAAATTCAATGTCATTTGATGTGGCCTTGCCCAGGTCTTCATCGTTAACCTTATCGATGAAAGCACATTGGAACATTGAGCTTGATTATGATTACATTCAGGTGCTTATAAATGGTACGGCAATATCGGGCAACTATACTAAGGCTGCTAACACATTAAATGATGCTGCTCATATCATCACTGGTGAGTCTTCAGAGCTTCCTGATTCTGAAGGTGATAATCATTGGGTAAATTTGGAATACGATTTAACGGGCTTCGCAAATAGCACTGTTACGGTAAAAATTGTTTATGTAACAGATGAAGCTGTTGGTGAGTATGGTTTCGTAGCCGACGAAATTAAAGTGTTAAATGGCTCTGAAATCATTTATCAAGATGGTGCAGAAGAAGCTAATGATACCGTTCTAGCCGGCTTTAAACGTGTTGGTGATAAAGTAGATGATAAACCAATGCGTTATATTGTTCAGTTAAGAAATTATCAGGGGGTTGATTCAAGCCTCCAAATAGATTCGTACGAGCCGGGAGTTTTGGTTTGGTTAGAGAACATGAATCAAACTAATAATAATGTCTCTAAGCATGAGGCACAAAGTTTAATTGGTGTTGTTGATGCCGATCAAAGCTTAATTGGAACTAGACGTACATCTATTCAGGTTAGAGATGCGACATTCAGTAAGTTTGAACAATCAGTGTTTACTGGTGATACCCATTTGAGTGCTAGTTCTACTTTCAGAGATAGCGATAATTATATTTCGTCGAAACAACCACAGGGAGGAATGTTTTTACGTAACCTTGGAATTTCGCTAGAGGTCGTTGAACAGGCTGAAGACAGCAGTACAGCTACTGTTCGTCTAACACGAACCATTGAGGATGAAAATAATCCAGAGCGAATTGCCGCTTATTTTTACTTAGAGCAAGATGAATCAGAAATAAACTTTTTACCTCTAATTACTCCATCCACTTCAGTTTCGTATTCATGGAATTTTGGTGATGGAAATACCAGTGATGTAGCAGCACCTAATCATACTTACTCAGAAGAAGGTGAGTACACAGTTAGTTTAACGGTTACTGACCAAGATGATTATCAGATAAATGTAGAAAGACAGGTAACAGCCTCTGCAGCTCCTGAATCGAAATTTACCTATTCAGCTTCCAATTTAGTGGTTACTTTTACTAACAATACAACTGGTGGCTCTGGTGAGTTAACTTATGCTTGGGCATTTGGTGATAATAATACGAGTACATTAGAGTCCCCTCAGCATACTTATTCAGCAGCAGGCACTTATTCTGTAACGTTAAAAGTTACGGATGCTAATGGGAAGATTTCATCTGCTACTGAAAATGTCACTGTAACAGCACCTGTGGTTACTCCACCACCTCCTCCTGCTGAAGAGAAGTCTTCGGGTGGCAGTTTGTCTTGGTTTGGCGTAATACTAGTGTCATTACTTGGGCTTAGACGAAAGTACCGATATTAGGGGCTGTTTATCTTTCGTGATTATTTTTGCAGCGATAAATTGGTCATTTTATACAAGACAGAGCTTGTGCGGTTTGGTATTCCAAATAAGCAAGCGATAACGCAGTTGAAATGACCAATTTACGCTGTCTTAGATGCTTTTGAGCGTTCACTGTTCTGTGTTGTAACCCGTTTACTTAGATGACTAAGCTTCACCTAAAAAAACTGATTTGTTCAGGTTTTTTGTTTTTTCAATCCTACATCTTTTTCTTTGAACTATATTTAATCAAGTCACGCTTTTTTTAGATTTTCTGCTGGTTGTTACTGTGAGGTTTAGTAAATGCAGATTATAAAGGCCAGTTTTTGGTTAATCAATGCAATACCATTTTCTTTGAGCGATATTCTGCTTACAGAGAGTCGTTTCATTTCTGCTATAAAAAATACTTCTTCTTCAAAAAAGTGTCAGCTAATTAAACTGATATTTCTACAGTATTTACAACAATCTTTATATTTAAATCTAAGCAAGCTTGCATTAACTACTCATAAATTTAAGCCCAAAAAGCAAAAGATTTAAGAGTGTATTCAGTCAAAAGACACGGATTAGTCGTTGTCGTGAATAGTGAGAAGTTAGCTTATGTTCAGTCATGCAATCGTGCGTAAGATGTTTTCGGTTATTCTTATACTACCCATTGGTAGTGGTTTCGTATTAGCGCAGCCTGTTAGCCATACACCAGCAGATATCGGTGTAGTTAATGAAGAAAGAATCATCTATTGGATGAAAAAAAATGGCCATTTATCTGAAAACGCAACAAGTGAAGAAACGAAACAAGCGTTAGCCCGCTACACATCAAAAGCACAACCTTATTTTCCACATCAAATTACAAAAGAGGCTGCAAATGCTGAAAGAAGGCGCTTAAATAGACTGACTGAAAACAAGCATCTACATAAAGCACCAGCCGATTCATCCGATAGCGTTAAAACAGTTAAGGTGTTGGCTGTACTCATCGATTTTCCTGATTTACCACATAACAATAATCGTTTATCTTCTCGTGATACAAGGATGTATTACAGTAGTTATCCGAAGTCGCATTATCAAAACATGCTTTTCTCCACGACAGGGTATTCTGGCCCTCAATCGCAAACATTACGTTCAGTGCATCAGTATTATGATGATGTTTCCGGTAACAGCTTTAAATTCACCGGTGATGCAAAAGGCTGGTTCAGAGCAGAGCAAAATGCCCAGTATTACGGTAGAAATGACTCTTCACGCAACAATGCAGACAATGCAGCAACAGAATTAGTCAAGGAAGCTGTATCTGACGCTGTAGCGACAATGTCTCAAGACGAACTCAATAGTTTTGACATCGAAGATCCGCGAGATTTAGATAATGATGGAAACATTAACGAGAGTGATGGAATCATCGACCATATAATGGTCTTTCATTCTAGCATTGGAGAAGAAGCTGGTGGAGGGGTATTAGGTTCGAATGCTATTTGGTCACATAGTTTTGCTGTTAACGCTTCATCAGGCGGCTATACACTTCCAGGCACGAATAAAAAAGTACTAGGCTATACTATTCAGCCAATTGATGCAGCAATCGGTGTATGTGCGCATGAATTTGGACATGATTTAGGACTACCAGATGAATATGATACTCAATCAGGAGGTGATGGTTCGCCTGTGGGACTATGGTCGATTATGTCTGCAGGTACTTGGGTTGGAACTATCCCTGGTAGTCAACCAGTAGGGTTTAGTCCTTACGCGCGCTCTTATCTGCAAAACAAGTTTAATGGCCGTTGGGTTAACGAACAAGATATTAGTTTATCATCAATCACAAATACACCAACCGACTATGTTTTAGCATCGGCGATTGATAAGCAAAATATAAATCAATTAGCAATTACTTTAGACTCTCCACCTATACCATTTAAGCAAGCTTATTCAGGTGAATATCAATACTACTCAGGTCAAGGCGATCAGCTTGAGCACTCTATGTCATTTGCAAGGCAACTTCCAGTTTCTTCATCAATAATATTAACGATGAAATCACACTGGGAGATGGAGAACAGATTTGATTATGCACAAGTGCTAATTAACGGAGTAGCAATAGCAGGTAACCATACTAATGAAACTAACTCCACTACAAA
Source organism: Parashewanella spongiae (assembly GCF_004358345.1). Classification (NCBI taxonomy): domain Bacteria; kingdom Pseudomonadati; phylum Pseudomonadota; class Gammaproteobacteria; order Alteromonadales; family Shewanellaceae; genus Parashewanella; species Parashewanella spongiae. The sequence goes on from NZ_CP037952.1 coordinate 1,534,346, forward strand.
CGATCGTCATACGATCACTGGGAAATCGAAATCCATTGTTGGTGCAGAAGGGGAGAATGGCTGGGTTGATCTTGAATATAATTTAACACCATATTCAGGTCAGAATGTGACGATTAAAATGGTTTACAAAACAGATACTGCGGTTACAAAATACGGAATCGTCGTTGACGATATTAAAATTCATAATGCTGGCTCTCAAATCTATCATGATGACTCAGAAACGCAGGGGAGAGTAACACAAGCAGGTTTTACTCGAATAAATAACAGTAGGCCGGGGAAAAATATGCGGTACTTGATTCAGTTGCGTAACCATCAAGGAGTCGATGACGGACTTGGGGGCAGTGGTTATGATCCAGGTGTGGTAATATGGCTTGAGAATTCAAATCAGTTCGATAATCGTGTTTCAAGTCACCCAGGGCAAAGTCTAATTGGTGTTATCGACGCCGATCAAGTCTTAATAAGTAATCGAAATAGCCGAACTCAAATGCGTGATGCAGCCTTTAGTTTGTATGATCAAACACCCTATTCAGGTGATAATCATTTGATAGCCAATGCTCATTTCTCTGACTCAGACGATTACACGGCGCCGGAGAAACCTCAACAAGGCATGATCTTGCCGAATATGGGCTTATCAGTATCAGTGGTTGAGCAAGCGCAGGACAGCAGCTCTGCACGTGTAAGAATAAATCGTACTTTTGAGCCTAACGATGATCCCGAGAATGCATTAGTGAGTATTAGCTCCACGATTAATGGCAGTACTGTAAACTTTACTGCTGCTATTAGCGGTGGTAGTGGTGGATATAGTTATTTGTGGAATTTTGGTGATGGAAATACAAGCACAGAGGTTTCACCACAGCACACTTATACGCAATCAGGAAATTATACCGTGATACTTCAACTAACATCTTCTAGCGGTGCTGTTTCATCTGTTACAAAGAGAGTTACAATAGGAGAGTTAAATCATCAACAAAAAGATGGAGATACTAATCAATCGAAAAATTCTGGAGGCAATTGGTCTTGGGTGATGACTTTGATGTTGTCAGGCTTTGCAATATGTAGACGAAGAAATAAAATATGGTGGTCGTTACTGGGCTCGAACCAGTGACCCCTTCCTTGTAAGGGAAGTGCTCTCCCAGCTGAGCTAAACGACCTGGGATTTACTATCTTTTAATACTTAGTAAAAGTATGGTGGTCGCTACTGGGCTCGAACCAGTGACCCCCTCCTTGTAAGGGAGGTGATCTCCCAGCTGAGCTAAGCGACCTGGGATATACTATTTTTTAATACTTGGTAAAAAGTATGGTGGTCGTTACTGGGCTCGAACCAGTGACCCCTTCCTTGTAAGGGAAGTGCTCTCCCAGCTGAGCTAAACGACCTGAGATTTACTATTTTTTAATACTTAGTAAAAAGTATGGTGGTCGCTACTGGGCTCGAACCAGTGACCCCCTCCTTGTAAGGGAGGTGCTCTCCCAGCTGAGCTAAGCGACCTGGGATATACTATTTTTTAATACTTAGTAAAAAGTATGGTGGTCGTTACTGGGCTCGAACCAGTGACCCCTTCCTTGTAAGGGAAGTGCTCTCCCAGCTGAGCTAAACGACCTCGCTGTGTGGAGCCGTATTATAGGGAGGCGGCTTTCAGTGTCAACGGTTTTTGAATAAAAACTTGTTACACGGTCTAATTTTGTCCATTTAGGTGTATTGTTCATCAAAGGCGGTGATTATGTGAGTCGTAAGCATTCAGAATTAGGTTGTTTCGATAATTACCATAACGACTATATACTATCGTTCTGTAGAACATTTATCACAGAGTATGGCACCGACTCTGTTTACCCTGATAGAATATCCGCAATTTAGACATCTATACCCGTAATCAATGAAGATGCTCTGAATCGAGCACTTTCATTAATTACGGGTATATACTTTATAAAGGTAAGTATTCCGTTATGACAGTTAAAACTCGTTTTGCTCCAAGTCCTACTGGTTTCCTCCATGTTGGTGGTGCTCGTACTGCTTTATATTCTTGGTTATATGCAAAAGCAAACAATGGTGAATTTGTTCTTCGAGTTGAAGACACAGATATTGAACGTTCATCTCAAGAAGCTTGTGATGCCATTCTTGATGGTATGAACTGGATTGGTTTGGAATGGGATGAAGGGCCGTATTATCAAACAAAACGTTTTGATCGCTACAATGAAATTATTGCTCAAATGTTAGAAGCGGGTACCGCCTATAAATGTACCTGTTCTCGTGAACGTGTTGAAGCACTTCGAGAGGATCAAGCGGCTAAAGGTGAGCGCCAAGGCTATGATGGCTGTTGTCGTGATAAAGCGATTACTGAAACTGATGAAGAATATGTGGTTCGTTTCAAAAACCCGTTAGATGGCAGTGTAGTGTTTGATGATCATGTTCGTGGTCGTATTGAAATTGCAAATTCTGAATTAGATGATTTTATTATTGCGCGCACAGAAGGTACACCAACATATAACTTTTGTGTTGTTGTGGATGATTGGGACATGGGAATTACTTGTGTTGTACGTGGTGAAGATCACATCAACAATACACCAAAACAAATAAATATCTTAAAAGCGCTTAAAGCACCAATACCTGAATATGCGCATGTCGCGATGATTTTGGGTGATGACGGTGCAAAACTATCTAAACGTCATGGTGCAGTTGGCGTTATGCAGTACCGTGACGATGGTTATTTGCCTGAAGCATTATTAAATTACTTGGTGCGTTTAGGTTGGTCACATGGTGATCAAGAAGTATTTTCTGTTGAAGAAATGAAAAACCTATTTAGCCTTGATGACATTAATAAAGCCGCATCAGCTTTTAATACAGAGAAACTACAATGGTTGAACCAACATTATATTAAATCTCTACCAGCGGGATATGTAGCAGAGCATTTAGCTTGGCATATGAAAGATCAAAACATTGATACTTCAAACGGCCCAGCATTAGCTGATGTTGTTACAGCATTATCTGAGCGTGCAAAAACATTAAAAGAACTTGCAGCATCGAGCCGCTATTTCTATGAAGATTATGAAGAGTTTGAAGCAACAGCAGCCAAGAAACACTTAAGAGGTGTTGCAATGGAGCCTTTACAGCTTGCTCATCAGAAACTAGCAGAATTAAATAATTGGACGCCAGAAGCTATTTATCAAGTAATTGAAGATACAGCAGCCGAGTTAGAAGTTGGTATGGGTAAAGTTGGTATGCCTTTACGTGTCGCGGTTACTGGAGCAGGGCAGTCGCCGGGATTAGATATTACTTTAAACTTAATCGGCAAAGAACGTTCTGTGCAAAGAATCCTCAAGGCGGTCGAATTTGTAGCAAATAGAATAAATTCGTAAAAAACGAGTTGACACTTTTGGGTACGCTGCATAGAATGCGCCTCGCAGTTGAGACACAGGGTGGCCTACCCAAATTGTGCTCAAAGGTGTTTTGATAAATTCGGGGCTATAGCTCAGCTGGGAGAGCGCTTGCATGGCATGCAAGAGGTCTGCGGTTCGATCCCGCATAGCTCCACCAATTTATCAATTCAATAGTAAGTCCAGGGTCCCCTTCGTCTAGAGGCCTAGGACACCGCCCTTTCACGGCGGTAACAGGGGTTCGAATCCCCTAGGGGATACCAAAATTTATGCATTTGGAATCAATTCCAGGTTTCAGATTTTTGCATTTGGGATCAGTTTCAGGTACAAGTTTTGTGTTTTTTGGATTCATATTCGATTAACGCTACGGTATCAGCTTTTAGCCTACAGGAGCTGGTGTTAAATATTCAGAGATGAGTTTAAACATCAGTCCAGGGTCCCCTTCGTCTAGAGGCCTAGGACACCGCCCTTTCACGGCGGTAACAGGGGTTCGAATCCCCTAGGGGATACCAAAATCTTTGCGTTTGGAATCAGTTTTAGGTACAAGTTTTTGCATTTGGAATCAGTTTCAGGTACAAATTTTGCATTTGGAATCAGTTTCAGGTACAAATTTTGCATTTGGAATCAGTTTCAGGTACAAGTTTTTGCATTTGGAATCAATTCCAGATACAAGTTTTTACATTTGGGATTAATTCCAGATACAAGTTTTGTGTTTTTTGGATTTATATTCGACTAACGCTACGGTATCAGCTTTTAGCCTACAGAAGCTGGTGTTAAATATTCAGAGATGAGTTTAAACATCAGTCCAGGGTCCCCTTCGTCTAGAGGCCTAGGACACCGCCCTTTCACGGCGGTAACAGGGGTTCGAATCCCCTAGGGGATACCAAAATTTTTGCATTTGGAATCAGTTCCAGATTTCAAGTTTTTGCATTTGGGATCAATTCCAGGTACAAGTTTTGTGTTTTTTGGATTTATATTCGACTAACGCTACGGTATCAGCTTTTAGCCTACAGAAGCTGGTATTAAATATTCAGAGATGAGTTTAAACATCAGTCCAGGGTCCCCTTCGTCTAGAGGCCTAGGACACCGCCCTTTCACGGCGGTAACAGGGGTTCGAATCCCCTAGGGGATACCAAAATTTTTGCATTTGGAATCAGTTCCAAATTTCAAGTTTTTGCATTTGGGATCAATTCCAGATACAAGTTTTGTGTTTTTTGGATTTATATTCGATTGCCGCTATGGTATCAGTTTTTAGCCTACAGAAGCTGGTATTAAATATTCAGAGATGAGTTTAAACATCAGTCCAGGGTCCCCTTCGTCTAGAGGCCTAGGACACCGCCCTTTCACGGCGGTAACAGGGGTTCGAATCCCCTAGGGGATACCAAAATTATGGGGTTTGGAATCAGTTCCAGATTTCAAGTTTTTGCATTTGGGATCAATTCCAGATATAAGTTTTGTGTTTTTTGGATTTATATTCGATTGCCGCTATGGTATCAGCTTTTAGCCTACAGGAGCTGGTATTAAATATTCAGAGATGAGTTTAAACATCAATCCAGGGTCCCCTTCGTCTAGAGGCCTAGGACACCGCCCTTTCACGGCGGTAACAGGGGTTCGAATCCCCTAGGGGATACCAATATTTTTTGAATTTAGAATTTATTTTTGATTCAAACATTCTAACCACCTTAATGGTGGTTTTTTTGTTTGCCCAGCGAAGCTGACAAACCCGACAGGCAGAAAGAAGCCTGTATCACCCAGACTGAGGGGAAGATAATCCGAATGGCAAGGGCGTTGCGGGCTAACGGCAAGGTCTGAAGGAAGCCATAGGAAGTTAGAGGTACACAGTGAAAGCGAACCTGATTCGGCATAATAGAGAGGTAAGCGTGCGAAATAGCGCAACGCCATATACTCAGTCAGCTCTATCATGTGCTTGAGGGTGGGATTTCTAACAGGGAGCGAGTGCAGTAACTGGGGAAGCCTGACACCTTATCTGGAATAGTCCAGAAGCTTTTATACAAGAGGAAACTCAAGGTAGAAGTTGGTGCGAGGTGGCCGATGAGCCCGTAGTAGTGAGTAAAATCCAGCCGATGAAAGCCAGTAATGGTGTGGAGGGCAAAACTGGATTGACCAATGACGTAGTTTATTGGCGACATCAACAGCCAAAAGCCAAAAGCCTTGATGTTGGCGAAGGGGTGAAGCTTAATTTAAGTTTGTGATGGACAGGATTTTTTTCACAGATACAGAAAATCACAGAAAAAGATGAGTGAGGCATTTCCGACTGGAGGCATTAGGAATAATGACTCTGGAGACCGAAGCCGTATACGGGAGTAATTCAGTCATATCAAAGTAAATTGCCAAGGGCTAGAAGGCTTTGAGGCTGAGTGAAATACACCAACTGATGAAAACAAGACACTGAACCCAAACAACGCACACAGAGAGGTCAATGAGAGTTTATTACAGCTTGTATGGTCGCTTACTTAACAAAGAATCACTGTACAACGGATTTAAGAAAGTGTGGAGAGCCAAAGGCACTGCTGGAATTGATGAGCAGAGCTTAGAGCAATTCGCCTCAAATTTGAGTAACGAACTTGATAAACTTCTTATCGAACTCAAAACCAAGCAATACCGACCTTCAGCCTAGAAACATCTGTTGACTGCGTTCTCAAGCATAAAAAAATGGTTGATAGTAAGGCGTAGCTTGCAGCAAGTAGTTATTCTACTTGCAAAAGTTACAACGCAGATAACAGTCATTTTAGCAAGCTTGTGAGCGTAGAGCACTTCACTCATTGGGTGGAAGCCATGATGATAAAGTCATCTTATTGACTCAAACAGTTACTCATATACTCAGCGTTCAACTGATATTTTTAGGTTAAAGTATTTACTTTATTTTAGGATGAATAATGAGTTTTACGTCTAAATTTTTTTCAATCTTCTATACACTAGTAGTCCATTCATATGAATTCTACAGTTAAAGCTGTTCTGGTAAACCATAGTCATAGGAGAGCTAAGAATCATATATCGATATTTATTGTTTTAAACTCTTACTTAACTTTTGTTCACAATCAATTGACAAATAAGTGATATCTGAACAAAACACCTCCTCCCACCCCTTGGCAAGTCAGTAGGATTCTAGCTTTTCATGCTTTGATTAACGAATGTGTAACTGGATTTCGTTAATCAGTGAACTTCTGTTAAAAGGCTCACTTTACTCTGGGAGTACGGGGTAAAGTTTCTTTAATTTTATACGTGCCTCCTCAGTCGTGAACTGCCAGTTCATCTTAGCCTTGGACTCATTACGCTCGGTAACCCAGGCTTCGACTTCAGTATTTAGTGTTTCCTGATCGGGTATTCTTCGGTTTAAGCATTGCCTGCTCAAGATACTTAATTCAATTTCAGCCATATCCAACCAACTTCCGTGCTTTGGCGTGTAATGAAATTCTATTTTATTGATCAACCTACGAGCTTCTTCTGGTTCGAAGGCCTTATAAAATGAAGCCGGTGTATGAGTATTCAAGTTATCCTCAACTAATACAATTGTCTCAGCGTCCTTATAACGCCCGTCTACTAAGGCTTTTACTTGATGAGCCCAATCAATGGCCGTTCTGTGTTCAGTGACTTCAACATGTCGCCAGCCCGCTAAAGGCTCAAATATCATGAACAGGTTGCTGACACCGTTACGCTCATACTCTGTATCGTATCGCTCTGGATAACCTGAAACTAAGGGTAACGGATTGCGAACTTCTTTAACTTGTTGTTTGCTGGTTTCATCAAGGCATACTAAAGGACGCTTAGGATTGTAAGGAAGTTTATAGAGTTCTAATATATCTTCCATAGCACTCACGAAAGCAGCGTTTTCCTCTTTAGGTATACACCACTCTTCTTTAAGCCATGGTTTAAGTTCGTTTTTTTTAAAGCATAATGAACAGAAGTTCTTGATATGTTATCGATATATTTGAGTTCAATCATCTTGTCTCTAAGAAGATTTAATGTCCAACGGCAACGTCCTTCAGGAGGCGTAGAGCAGGCCAGTGCAATTAGGTGGGCTTCGGCTTCGCCATCCATTATGCGTCTGCGGCCTTGATGGCTGTGTTTGCTATTCACAGCGACTTCTAATCCTTCTTCGACAAAACGCTTTCTAAGGCTCGTTACTGCAAGTGGTGAGATGTTTAGTGCTTTAGCAATCTGTTGATTGGTCAGTGGCGAATTATTCTCATCAATAGCAAGTAAAATTTGGGCGTGTCGTTTCTTATGTTGAGCAACACGTGGTTTCTTCTGCTTTATCAAAGCCTCAAGCATTGAACGTTCTTCATTACTCAAACGAACGTGGTATTTAACCCTCATAACAACTCCAGTGTTTCTTGTGTTCAGGAGTTGTTAGGATATAACCATTCGGTCATTATTTGTTCTTGAATGGACTACTAGTACCCAAACACAGTGAAGATGTTCGATTGAACTCACTTTAAAGTTGGTATTAATTCATCCAGAGCAAGCACGTAAATACTGCGTGGCGTTTTAGGTTTTTTTCTAATTAAGCCTTTATTTTCTAGCGTCTTTATCATTTGATTGACGGTCGGTGGGGTAACGTCAAAATATTTTTGAAAATCTGTGTGTGCAGGCGGGACTTTATTTACCTTTGTGTACATTTTTATGAACGCTAAATACTGACCTTGTTTCTCTGTAAATGGGGCTTTTTCTGACTCAGGGATCGACATGTTTCTCATTTTGTGATCAATTATGGTAATTGTTAACTACCTCCATAGTGCCATGAACATCAAATATTTAGTAGAGCTTTTAAACGAAGAAAAATCGTTCCTAGTCGACTTGATTGCAAAGGGGAAAACATCGGCTAGAAAATTGAAACGAGCCAACATCTTGCTCATGTCGAACAATAGAATGAGTCAAGATAAAGAAATATCTTTAGCGCTTAATGTTGGTACAGCAACCATTTATAGAACAAAGAAACAGTTTGTTGAGGAAGGTCTTGAAGCTGCTCTGAATGAAGGAGCCCGAAGCGGCATGCCTCGGTGTTTGGATGGTAACCAAGAAGCCTTGCTTATTGCCTTAGCCTGTAGCAAACCACCAGAAGGACTTTGTCGATGGACATTGAGTTTAATCACGGAAAAACTTATCGCATTAACTGAACTCGATGAAGTTTCGACAGAAACCGTGCGAAGACGCTTTAACCTAGAAACATCAGTTGACTGCGTTCTCAAGCGTAGAAAAAATGGCTGATATTAAGGCGTAGCTTGCAGCAAGTAGTTAATCTAATTGCAAAAGATATAACGCAGATAGCAGCCATTTTAGCAAGCTTGTGAGCGTAGAGCATTTCACTCATTAGGTGAAAAACATGATAATAAAATCATCGTATTGCTCAAACAGTTACTCATATACTCAGCGTTCAACTGATGTTTTTAGGGAGCGCCACGAAGCGCTTTATTCTGTTGCGGGATTTGTCTCAACGTATACGCAGCCAAGCGATTACATGGCCATAAACCAGAGACAGCAACGTTATTATTTATAATAAGTCCATCAGGTTGAAACGTACCTGACGGGATAATTACCAGTTCATCCCGAAATCTGACGGGCATGCATAATGGGTAACCGCTATGACATGAAGCCCTGTGACAAAGGCCTTGAATAAAGGTTGAGATGCAATGTAGGCCGCAGCATCAAGCGAATTCAGTTAAGCGTCGTAAATCAAAAAATGAAGATGGGGAGTCTTTCCTAGTTGACGAACCCTGACACAAACAGAGAAGCAACTGGTAAATGCATCTGTTTGATCTTCCGGCGTAATATGAAGTGGCATGTATTGAAGGAAATAAAGTGAACGTGGGAGAGCCTGAGTGTTGGAAGGTAGTGACTTCCACTATCCGAATATAAGGTAAACCGAAATTTCAGATAGGGCGCTCAGGCAGTCGGATGAGCCCATAGTACCGTTAACCGTGAAGACAACATAACTTCACATCAGGGAAGGGGCTCAGTGTTACACCCGTTTTTTAACGTAACTTTTGAGGTGAAATTGCCATATGGCTAACACTCCAGTAAATATCAGAATATTACAGCGAAAACTTTACTTACGCTCAAAGCTTAACTCGGAGCTACGATTTTACAGCTTGTACGATAAACTCAGTCGCCTAGATATACTCGAAGAAGCCTATCGACGATGCAAAGCCAATAAAGGCGGAGCAGGAATTGATGGCATCACATTCAGTTGTCTAGAGCAGCAAAAGAAAGTCGTTGCGCTGTTAAAAGAAATTCAAACTCAATTACAACAGAAAAACTATCGACCTAGCCCAGTCAAACGAGTAGAAATACTCAAAGACAACGGCAAAACGCGGAAACTTGGGATCCCGATAATCAGTGACAGAATTGTGCAAATGGCGATGACAATAGTGATGCAACCCGTCTACGAACCTCATTTACATGAACACAGTTATGGTTATCGTCCATGTCGAAGCGCCCAGCAAGCGGTAAAAGTCATTGAAATGAGCCTAAAACAAGGCTATCAGCACGTACTTGATGCTGACTTGAGCGCCTATTTCGATACCATCCCGCACGCTAAGTTGATGGCAAAAGTAGAAAGGCGAATAAGCGACAGCAGCTTTCTGAGTTTGCTGAAAAGCTTTATCAAAGCGCCCATCAGCGTAGAGACGGTCAACAGAAAATGGCGAATAGAAGCAAGCCGATGTGGCACTCCGCAAGGCGGAGTTATCTCTCCACTACTGGCTAACATCTATCTCAACGATTTCTGTTTGAAAATACACGAAAAAACACCGTGTAAAATCGTTACCTATGCAGATGATTTTGTTGTACTTCATAAGCAAACCTACACACAAGAGCAACTGGACTGGATAGCACAGCAATTAAGTGATGAAGGTCTGAAGCTAAATCAAAGTAAAACCCACTGTGTGGATATGGGAAAGCTGATGAATGAGTTTGATTTCCTCGGTTTTAACTTTCAACGGATCACAGGCTTCATCAAAGGCACCAGTTACATTAAGATACAGGCGTCTAAGAAGAGCCAAACAAAGCTGAAAAATAAACTCAGAGACATAGTGAAGCATCGAACCTCAAATACACTTGGCGTACTGATAAATAAAGTTAATCAAGTTCTGAGGGGATGGAAACACTATTTTGGTGGGATAGGATATCCCAGAGGAGTATTTTTCAGAATAAATGGATTTGTAGTAAACCGATTCTATCGATGGCATCGTCGCTTAAGTCAACGTCGAAGCAAGTATCTATCACGAGGTGCTTACGAAAAATTACGCCAAGCTGGTCTTGAGTATTTACCCACGACAAGATGATAAGCAAAGTGAAGGGGCTGAGAGAAGTGTAACAACAGAGCCGTGTGAGGGAAAACCTCATGCACGGAATCGAAGAGGGGCTGCTGGATAAGCGATAGCGAAGCCAGTAGCCTACTCTACTTTAAAGAAAACGACTTAAAACCTTGGCAGAAAAAAATGTGGTGTGTTGGCAATATGAATGCAAATTACATCGCACAAATGGAACATGTTTTAGATGTTTATGCTCGCCCTAAAAACTCAGCTGAGCCAGCGGTTAATTTTGACGAAGCGATGAAGCAATTGGTTTCAGATGTTGCCCCTCCATCCCCAGTAAAATCAGGGCAATCAGCCAGAATCGATTATGAATACAAGCGGGTTAGCGTGGCTAATATTTTTATGTTTTTTGACCGCCATCGAGGCTGGAGAAAGGCTAAGGCAACACAGAGTAAGACCGCAGTCGATTTCGCTCAGTGCATGAAAGAACTTGTCGATGAACACTATCCGGATGCACATAAAATTCATGGTGAGTTTACGGCAGCATAGTGCAACTTTAACCCAATAATTTGATGTAATGATGGCAGATTAATTATCGGAGCCCATCATGCCAAATATAGAGCCATTAACTCGCGTCGCCACAGTCTTCGCCCATTGGCGCATAAATAAGCCGAGTCGCGGAACTAAAATACCAAACACTCTCCGCGAGCAAGCCATTTCATTGCTAGAGCATTACTCATCATCACAAATTTGCACCGCTTTACGTATCAGTAGCTCTCAATTTAAACAATGGTGCCAGGTATCAAACTCGGCAGAGTCCATTACAGACTTCATTGAATTACCCAACTTACCTGAGGTCATCAAGCCCAATTCCCCAGTAAAACTTGAGTTGAATCTATCTAATGGCGACAATATTCATATACAAGGTGTGGTGGATGTTCACTTTATTTGCGCCCTTATCTGGGCAATGAAATCATGATCTATTTAACTTCCAACAGTCGTATCTTCATTGCGACTCAGCCTGCTGATTTTCGCTGTGGTATCGATGGACTGGCGGCCGTGTGCCAACAGCGCTTGTCGAGTAATCCGCGTTCAGGCTCGATATTCGTCTTCATTAATCGCAACAAAACCATGATACGAGCCCTCACTTATGAGCATAATGGCTTTTGGCTGATGACCAAACGGTTATCAAAAGGAAAATTTCATGGATGGCCACGTCATCATGGCGTTATGCAACCGATGGCTGCGGCACAATTACGGCAATTACTGAGTGGTGAACCTTATTTATCTTCAAGTCGCTTGAAATAAATCGCACTTACCGGTTGATTATTTTATTTATCGGATCATACTGCCCGCCGAATTCATTTTTCCTATTCGCCTAAGCTGGACTGTCCTTTAATGAGTAAACCGTTTACTGATATCGACCACAACGCGCTGGAAGCACTGATAGTTCGTGTTACTGAAGCCAAAGAGCATGAATTAGCACTGTCTCCAGAAGATTGTCAGTTGTTACTTGATGCCTTAGTGACGTTATCGACGATGCAGCAACGATTAACCAATCACGATGTCACCGTGCACAAATTGCGTAAGTTACTTGGCATTGAAAAGTCTTCAGAAGCCTTGTCTCGTGTCAGTAAAAGCAATAAAGGAAGCGGTAAACACACTGCGGGTAAAAATCGTAAACCCAAAGAGAGCGGTGAAGATTTCACTCCCGCTAAGCCAGTTGTGATAGTGCATCAGAGTACAGATGTGAAAAAAGGTGATAACTGCCTAGAGTGCCACATGGGTAAAATGTACAAAACCGACCCAGGCAGTTTACTGCGTATCACAGGGCAAAGTCCGTTTAAGCCAGAGCAGCATGTCATGGAGCGCTTTCGCTGTAATGCTTGTGGCGCTTACGCTACCGCCGCTTTGCCAGTTGAAGTGTTAGCCGACGGGAGCGAGCAACAAAAATACGGCTACTCAGCTCGGTCATTAATGGCCATACACAAGTATTTTGCCGGGTTGCCGTTTTATCGCCAAGGGAGCATTCAAAAGCTGCTTGGTGTCAAAATCACTGCGTCTACTGTGTTTGACCAAGTTGAATATGTGGCCAATGATATTTACCCTGTTTATCAAATGTTGGTTAACCTCGCGGCCGATGCGAAGCATTATTATCTCGATGACACGACTCACCGAATTTTGGATGCTACGCCAATAGAAAAACCGGTGCGTAACAGTGACAAGACACAAATGCGCAGCGGCGTGTACACATCAGGTGTTATTGCGACCACTCAAGCCAATGATAGTATCGTGTTGTTTGAAACTAATATTGGTCATGCTGGCGAATTCATCGATAGCCTGTTGCACAAACGCGGTACTCATCAATCTAGGCCGATAATGATGAGTGATGCTCTGGTCAGTAATCGCCCTACGGTAAGAGAATGTCTGCTGTCATTGTGTAACAGTCATGCCAGACGACAATTTGTTGATGTCATTAACCATTTCCCCGATGAAGTCGAGCACGTACTGACACGTTATGGTGAAATTTGGGCTTACGAGCAGCACACTAAAGAGCAAAAGTTTACGGCAACAGAAAGGCTGAGTTACCATCAGCAACATTCGTTGCCTGTAATGAAAACCATCAAGCAGTGGTGTACAACACACCTTAACGATGAAACAGTTGAAGAGAATAGTGGTTTAGGTAAGGCGATGCGATATTTTGTCAAACACTATGTTGGCTTGAGCTATTTTTGCCACTACGAAGGTGTATACATCGATAATAACCGTATCGAAGCCATGTTAAAAATCATCGTTCGTGACCGAAAAAATGCGATGTTCCATAAGACGTTACTTGGCGCTACGATTGGTGATGTCATCACGTCAATGATTGCAACAGCAAGTGAAGCTGGCATCAATGTGTTTGAGTATTTCACATTTTTACAGAGAGAGAAGGATAAAGTGAAAACCAATCCTGAAGAATACCTACCGTGGAATTATCGAGAAACAGTCGGCACTGAAAAATAATACAGCTGTAAAAAATGGACTTGGGCTAATCGCCTAGGTCTAGCTGTACCTGAAATAATTTAGTTTTGCACGCTATGCTGCCGTAAGCTCACAATTCATGTGGTAATGGATAATTACACGACACATACGGCAGGCTCGTTATACAAAGCATTTAAGCCAGAGGAGGCGCTAAGGATTTTGAACAAACTTGAATTTCATTTCACGCCTAAGCATGCCAGTTGGCTCAATATGGTTGAAATAGAAATCGGTAATATGAATCAACAATGCTTAGGTCGTCGCATAGAAAGCTGGGAAATGCTGCACAAAGAGCTTTCGGCTTGGGAGATGCGGAGAAACGATGCGCAGGCAAGCATAAATTGGATGTTTAATGTCGACGGTGCACGTGAGAAATTCACGAAAGCTTATGCAAATCTCAATCAATCATAACTTTTGTGTCGAGGTACTAGTATTGTCCTTTTGTTTGGTTTCTTTGCACTCTGTAAATGCGGCAACATGGAAGCAGTCAGAGTCTATAGATGCACGAACAGCTAAAAAGATATTAGCATTCTCAGGTACTGGATCTTTTAAAGTGTTCCCTGCGAATAGCAATAAAGTTGTCGCCGATTTAACTATATCTGTAGTGCTGAGGTAAATAATATTTCAATATCACTAACCAAAACCATCTATCTCGACGCCACTCAACTTTTTATTTTGTACATTAAAAATTAAGTTATCATTAACGATTACTAATGAAAGGTAAAGAGGAATTATCATGCGGTCCAAAATCATAATACTACTTACAAGCTTGTTTGTTTTTATAACATCACTGAGTGCAATTGCAGGAATTGATATTAACAAATTACAACATATAGAAATTAAAAAATTAAAAACAGTCTCAGAACAGATTTTGACTGGTGGGCAGCCAACCAAAGCGCAGCTCAATCAATTGAAACAGTTAGGTATTAAAAATATAGTCAATTTACGTCCGCAAACTGAGCAAACTTGGAACGAGAAACAATATGTAGAGTCGTTGGGGCTAAATTACTATTCGTTATCTGTAGCAGGTGCAAAAGGTGTCAATTCTGATAATGCGGATAAGCTTGCTTCGTTGCTTGACCAATTGTCTGGCGAACCTGTATTTTTACATTGTGCGAGTGGTAATAGGGTTGGCGCATTAGCAGCATTAAACGAATTCAAATCTAATGGTGGTGATCTGGAATCTGCGATTGCAACAGGAAAAAAGTGGGGACTAACTCGCTTAGAGAAAGTTGTTCGTGAACAACTTAACCCAAAATGATATTGATGTTGTAAAATAAACACCAACTCGATGTTTGTGGTGCAGTATATGAAAAATAAAATATTTATTTTAGGTTCTTTTAATGTTGATATCGTATCTTACCTTGATGATTTTCCCCTCCCAGGGCAGACGATAGAAGCCACAAATAGTGAGATTATTTGTGGGGGGAAAGGAGCTAATCAAGCTTATGCTGCATCCCAAAATGGCGTTGAAGTAAATTTTCTTACCAAAATTGGCAAAGATGGTTTTGCACACTTTGCCAAAGAGCAGTTAGGTTTAAGAATAAAACAAAATAATTATATATTGGAAACAGAGAAAGCTGCGACAGGTGTGGCCAATATTTTTGTCCGAGGGGCAGATAAAGAAAACCAAATAGTGATAAACCTCGGTGCCAATAAATGCATTACTGAGAAAGAAGTGCAATACTATAAATCGCTGATTGAAGAGAGCGATATATTGATGGTTCAACTCGAAAATAACTTCGATGCAATTGCTTGTGCACTTAAATTAGCCCATGATGCGAACGTCACCACACTGCTTAACCCAGCACCTATATCTCCTCAAATATCAAGACTACTTCCACTGGTTGATATCATCATTCCAAATGAAACCGAATTGCAAGGCTTGGGTAAAATGCCAGTCTCATCATTGGATGAAACAAAAAAAGCCGTTTTAGCGTTTTCCAAATCATCCGGGATCCAAACTATCGTTGTGACTCGTGGTGCCAAAGGAGCACTTTGCTTTCAAAATAATATTTTTACGCTGATACCAAGTATTGAAAATGTGAATGTTGTCGATACTACAGGAGCCGGAGATGCCTTTAATGGCGCGTTAGCTGCAAAATTAGCAAATGGTTTAAACCTCGAAGAAGCGGCACGATACGCAAATTTTTACGCTTCACTCGCGGTTGCAGGAAAAGGCGCTTCAAACATGCCAGAAGGTGTTGGGCTTCTTATCTAAAAGCACGATGTTATGACACATAGTTGAGATGTTTAATTTAGCCAGTCGTTAGAAAGAAATGGAACCAAGGCATCTTGTAAGTCTTCTTCCAAAATACCAAAAGATTCTCTGGTTTCTAAGATAGGTTTCACAATATCTATAAACTTTTTAGTATTGTTAGGGTTTATTTTGTTGATAATGTCTAAAAAAATTAATTCAAGTTTTTTGCTTTTTTCGTGACCAATAAGATTATCTAAAAGAGTTTCTGTTAACTCGGGCTTTATTAACTTTGCTACTCTTCTCCAGCCTGTTTTCCATGTTGTACCTTCCTCATTAGTTATTTCAAAAAATGATGTTAAAGCTCGAGCAAGAATAAAATTATCACATTGCTTTTGTAATAGGTCGACACCAGCTAGCTTTCTTAACTTTTGGGCTAGACAAGTATGTTTAATGAATAAATCTCGAGCATATTTTGAAGCACCGTCTGCGGTGGGTGGAAGTTCATGTTTAAATGATTTTAATGCTTGTATTTCTTTTTTTTGAGCTGATATTGTGTTTTCTAGTTGTTTTTGCATTGTGCATGCTTCTTGTGATTTCTGAGAAAGCTCAATATCTAGCTCTTCAACTTTTTTATGAGATGCACGATAACTTAGTTGCAGGTTCGCCAGTGTTTCTTCTCTTTTTTGTGCGGCAGTCTGATATTGCACTTGTACCTTTCTAACGTCAGATTCTGCTTTTGTTTTTGCTTGCTCTAAAGTTTGCAATTTTTGTTTCAATTGTGAATAGGCATTACTAGCTTCAACATTCCTTGAATTAATAATAGATCTAGCGTCTGATAACTCTCTTTCTAACTTTTTGACTTGTCCTTTGAGTTCATCAGCTTCCTTTTTAGACACGCTTGATTGTAGTAGCCCTACGAGCCCACTTTTTGTTCGAGAAAGTTCCGATTTTAGTTCAACGATTTGGCTTGATAGGTTCTGATTATCTTCTTTAAGTTGTTTGGCTTTTTCTTCTAAAGGTTTATTTGTCAAATGCTGGATTTGAGATTGTAATTCTTCAATTTGCTCCATTAACTTATCTCGCCCGATTTCAAGCCTAGTTATTTCACCGCCCAAGAATGTATTGTGTGTTTTTTGAGAGGTTAACTCTTGTTGAACTCTATGTAACTCAAAAGAATTTGGAGGAATAAAATATGGATATAAAACCGACTCTTTAGAAGGCGTTGTTGATAGCAATTCATTTTGGAACATCGTTTGCTGTAAACATTCATATGTAGCTTCAACATCTTGTCGCCAGTAGCATAACGAATTATAAACCGCTTTACTTAAATCTTTTTGAGAAACTTTTGTAGATTTCGAGGCTTTGCTGTCAATGCCAGTGTGTTGGCATATTCGGGCCGCCTTTAGTGCTCCAAGAGTGGCCTAAACCCTCAGCAACTTTTTTTACAAACTCTATTTTTTTATTTTTAGGCCAGTGTAAATCCAGATGCAGTCTGTCAATATCAAGACCTACTCTATGAAACCAAACGCCTTTTAATTGAAAATGGCCGCTCTCTATATTTGTAGCGCCTGAATTATATTGATATTGCGTTTGGTTTAAATGAATTTGTTGGGAGCTTTGAGGCGGAAAATATTCTGGAGGTGGTTCGTTTGGAGCAACATGAGTTTGATTGCCTAAATATGGGGCTGAAGGAGATGTTTTACTGGAACAATCGGAGAAAGCCATTTTGTATCTCCTTATTATTTGAAGTTTTTAAAATAATTATTTTCAGTAGGTTCGCTTTGAGATAATGCACCTGAATATTTTTGAGTATCTGGAGATTGATTTATAATCATGTGCCACTTTAATTTTAAGGCACAAGATCAAATATGCTGCTAAAAGACGAGCCTATTATTGGCGACGGCAACTTCTGTTTTGGATTTTTTGAGAAAGCTTCGCTCAAAGAGAGTTGTGTAATGTCCTTAGGCCAATTGATACTCTGATAAACGAATTATTTCAATGGGAAAAGGATTAAATTAAGTTAATTCTTCTCGCTTTCTAAAATGGGTAAGGGCAATGACCATGAAATGGTTTACCACTTATTGGGTGCTCAAAATACAAATCACAGGCGTGTAAAAGTAGTCGGTCTGACATTTGTTCACTTTGATTATTTTTATATAAGTCACAGCCAAGGATAGGATGTCCCATTTCATGGCTGTGGATTCGTAACTGATGTGTACGGCCTGTATGTGGTGTATATTGCACTAAAGTCCGCTTAGGCTCACCTAATCGCTGCAAAATAATGTATTCACTGACGGCAGCCTTACCTTTTTCTGGACAAATTTTTACTCGTGGGAAAAGGGTTTTATCTTTTGCAATAGCGGCGGTAATCTTGCCATGCCTATCAGTAACCCAGCCATCTAACATAGCGATATAACGTTTTTGAATTAATCGTGCTTGAAATTGTTTATTAAGATGTTGCGATGATTCAGCATTTAAACCTACGACCATAATGCCAGATGTGCCTAAATCGAGTCTATGTGGTAATTTTACGTCAGGAAAAGGAGGTGTAAGGCCTTCTTGACCATGTACTAAACGATAATGTACAGAATCCCAATTGAGCGGGTTTTTACCAGATAAACTGAATAATCCACTGGGTTTATTGATCAATAAAATATCATCGTCTTGATACAGAATTTCCACAAAACCATTGCATTTAGATGCAACAAAATTATCAACAATGGTATATACAGAAGTCGGGAATTCGGACATTTAGTGTATCTCTACATGATGATTTCTGTGGTGATTTTCGTTTTTACTGAATTTGCAATAAAGCATTGCTCATGAGACTGATGGTGCATTTTTTCGAGCTGTTCGAATGTTGGTTTTTTATCACCAGAAAACCGAATATGGGGTTTGAGCGTAACTTGTGTCATTGCAATTTTTCCATCGCTGTCTTGCTCCATAATTCCTACAGCATCATCAGTATAGGAATCCACTATATACTTTCTTTTTGCAGCAATAGATAAAAAGAATAACATGTGACAACTGGACAAGGATGCAACAAAAGCTTCTTCAGGATCAACATTAGCTTCAACTGAAAGTGGTAGAGGTACAATGTGTGGTGATGAAGACGCTTGTACGATGACACCACCGTCAAAAATCCATTCATGGGCTCGACTATATTGGTTATCAATATAGCTTTCACTTTTATGTCGAACCCAATTTATTCTGGCAAAATACTCTGACATTTTCGTCTCTAAAAACTTGTGTAGTAAAAATATGATTAGTTATCTATTCTTGAACCTGTAACAGCAATCCTTTCAGCATCAGCAGCGTAAAGAGGGGAATATGTCACAAAAATGAAGAAAAATAAGTCCTTTAAATTTCATGTATTTCTCCTTGCTTTTTATCTTATTAATTTATTGTGATGAATGCTTAACACTCCAAAGAGTAAAGCCTTAAGCTTTACTCTACCCCCAAGAAAGCACCAGTTTGGTGTTCCCATAGTTGGGCATAAATACCGCCAGAGCTGATCAACTCAGCATGAGTACCTTGCTCAAGTATCTTGCCTTCATCCAGTACAATTAACCTGTCCATTGCTGCAATCGTTGACAGGCGATGTGCGATGGCAATCACCGTTTTACCTTCCATTAACTGATATAAGCTTTCTTGAATGGCGGCTTCAACTTCAGAATCAAGTGCTGAAGTGGCCTCGTCTAAAATTAAAATTGGCGCGTTTTTCAATAACACCCGTGCAATTGCGATTCTCTGGCGCTGTCCGCCTGACAGTTTAACGCCGCGCTCGCCAACTTGTGCGTCAAGCCCTTTGTTACCTTCAGGGTCGGTTAAGTCATGAATAAAGCGTGCTGCTTCGGATTTCTCAATCGCTTGCAGCAGTTCTTCTTCACTCGCGTCAGGCTTGCCGTAAAGAATATTTTCACGAATACTACGATGCAATAAAGAGGTGTCTTGTGTCACCATGCCGATTTGTGCGCGGAGTGATTCTTGAGTGACTTTTTTGATGTCCTGATCATCAATACAAATACTGCCGTCACTGATATCATGAAAACGCATGAGCAAGTTTACAAGGGTTGATTTACCTGCACCTGACCGACCAACTAAACCAACTTTTTCACCTGCTTTGATTGAGAGTTGAAGATTTTCTATCACAGAATGGGCATCGTCGTAGTTAAAGTCTACGGCGTTATAGTCAATTTTCCCTGCTGATACAGCAAGTGGTTTAGCTTCATCGACATCTTCGATTTCTACATCTTTAGATAACGTATTCATACCATCGGCGACGGTACCGATATTTTCAAATAATGAACTGACTTCCCACATTATCCATTGAGACATACCGTTGAGGCGCAGAGATAAACTCACGGCGATGGTAATAGCACCCACAGTGATGGCCGATTCAGTCCAAAGCCAAATTGACACCGCAGCAATACTAAACGCAAGGGTATAGTTTAGGGTTTGAACGCCTGCGCCCATCCCTGTTACAAGACGCATTTGCTTGTGCACGGTTTTCAAAAAGTCCTTCATGCTTCTTTTGGCATATTG
The DNA here is from genome assembly GCF_004358345.1 of Parashewanella spongiae. Classification (NCBI taxonomy): domain Bacteria; kingdom Pseudomonadati; phylum Pseudomonadota; class Gammaproteobacteria; order Alteromonadales; family Shewanellaceae; genus Parashewanella; species Parashewanella spongiae. Next base: position 1,554,758 of record NZ_CP037952.1, read on the forward strand.
CGCTTCTTGATCGGTATGTGCGAATAACTTGACGGTTGAAATGTTGGTATAGCTGTCAACGATTCGACCTGTCATGGTCGAACGGGCATCCGCTTGCTCTGTTGATACTTTTTTGAGATTAGGCAGAAAATAGAATTGCAGTCCGATATAGCAAGCCAGCCAAATAATCATCGGGATAACTAAGCGTAAATCAGCGGAGGCTATCATAACTAACATGGCTGTAAAGTAGACCAATATATATACTAAAACATCAAGCAATTTCATAACGGTTTCACGTACCGCCAGTGAGGTCTGCATAACTTTTGTGGCAATACGCCCAGCAAAGTCGTCTTGGTAAAATGAAATACTCTGTTTGAGCAAATACTTATGTGCTAACCAACGAATAGACATGGGGAAATTACCCATTAAAGTCTGGTAAACAACTAAAGCATGAAGCAAAGTTAAAAGCGGCAATACGATAACAGTCAGTACTGCCATTGTGAGTAATTTCGTGCCTTCTTCTTGTATTAACGTTTCTGGATTTTTAGTGACTAGCCAGTCGACTAGCTGTCCCATAAAACCAAAAAGAGAAACTTCAAGTATTGCAAGAAGTGCTGTTAAGCAAGACATTATGATGAGTTGTAATTCATAACCGCGGGCGTAATGGCGGCAAAAAGCATAAATGCCTTTTGGTGACTGTACAGCTTTATCATCGGGTAGAGATTGCACTAAAGATTCAAAAAGTTTGAACATGAAATTCCATATCATATCTTAAAAATAATGAGGAATATCATATCTTAGAAATTGAAACAAAAGGTGGAGTTTTTGGCGATAATTAAAATAAAAAAAGCCAGACTGATTTCTGGCTTTCAATGGCTCTATCTGTTAAAGCGGCTTTCTGAACTTAAGTGTCATTCGGTCACTTTCACCGATTGCTAAATATTTATCTTTATCAATACTTTTTAACCTTAAGGTTGGTGGTAACGTCCATACGCCCGAAGGGTAATCTTTAGTATCTTTCGCGTTTGCGTTTATTTCACTACTTCCTACAAACGTAAAGCCTGCTTTTATGGCTTGTTGTCTGACGAATTCTTCAGTGACATATCCAGATTTAATCATCTCTAGTCGACTTGTACCCGCATTAGCTCTGTGTTCAACAACACCAAATATTCCACCCGGCCTAAGTGCGCGGTAAGCAGCTGCAAAGACATCGGCTTCAAGGTTTTTGCCCATCCAATTATGTACATTTCGGAAAGTTAGCACAACGTCAGCCGTTTCTTCTGGTGCCATATTTGGGTTCATTGGCGGCTCAAAGTTTGAAACGCTGAATTCACCATACCGCTGTACATTGGCGGTAAATTTTTGGTCAAATTTAGCTCTATGCACTTTAAAAAAGTTTACTTTTGAATCCTTTGGCCAATGAGCAGCAACGTAATGACCTTGATTTTTAAGTGCAGTAGCAAGCACTTGAGTGTACCAACCACCGCCTGGCCAAATTTCAACAACAGTATCTGTTGGATTGACTTCAAAAAAAGAAAGGGTCTCCTTTGGATGGCGGTATTTATCTCTTGCTTGTTCTTTATCAGAGCGATATTGAAAATCATATTTAAGCGGTACCGCATTGGCTTGTTCGGCTGCTGTTACGGTTGAAATTGAAGCGAATTGAGTGGTGATGCAAACAGCGGCAGTAATTGCAGCCCCGCAGAGTTTTGATTTTGAAAGTAGCATGTGTTTTCCCCAAAAGTGTTGGAAACAGTGTGTATTGGGTACGTTTATAACGGAATTTACAATTTTGTGCGATATTTAAAATGTAAATTTTTCATACGAAATTAAAGTTATCATTCTGAAATGATATAAATTTAGTTGTTGAGATGTTTATCTTTGTTCGTAAGTTATCGCAGATATAATGCGATAACTCATGTTATTTAGGTTTTATAAACATCAAAGTCATGCGATCACTTTCACCAATAGCAAGATAGTGATCTTTATTGGTTTCGCCTAACCCTAACGTTGGTGGTAATGTCCAAACGCCATAAGGATGATCTTTGGTGTCCAAGGGGTTTGCATTTACTTCACTGCTTCCCACAAAATCAAATCCGATAGATTGAGCAAGATGTATAATAAAATCTTCAGTGATATAACCAGAGTCAATCATTTCTGAGAATGGTGTACCAGCTTTAGCTCTGTGTTCTACAATACCAAAAGTCCCCCCGGCTTGAGTGCTTTGTAAATGGCTTTGAAAGCATTTTTATGCTGTTGGTTGCTCATCCAATTATGGGTATTTCTAAAGGTTAATACCAGATCGACGGTTTCTGTTGGGGCGATGCTTGCATATTCAGGGAGATTAAAGCGGTTAATGACGACTTGGCCGTATCTTCTTACTTTTCCAGTAAAGTTATGTTGAAATTTTGCTTGGGTGCTCATGGTGAATTGGTTATTCACTACAGGAGGAATTTGCGCCGCAATATATTGGCCAGAATGTTTTAAATACGGAGCGATAATTTGGGTGTACCAACCGTTTCTCGGCCATATCTCAACTACAGTGTCAGCAGGTTTTATTTTGAAAAAAGTGAGGGTTTCTTGTGGGTGTCTGTATTTATCTCTAGCTTGTTCTTCTATGGTGCGATAATCATTATTTACCTTAAAAACTGGAAGCGGTTTGCTTTGTAAGTACGAAAGAAACAAGTAACTTGTTGCTGTGATGCTCATTGCAATTTTAGTTTTAATTTTGTTAAGTCCCATTCCTTGGCACTCCATTTTGTATTCTATTTAAGGGGTCTAGTGATTTAGAAAGTACCAATCTTTGTCATACCAACGAAGGCTGGTATCCAGTGCTTATAGAAAAAATCAAAGGCACTAGACTACCGATATACAAAGCTGTCGTTACTTCGTTTCCAGACTGCGCTGGAGTGACGAGAACTTATCGGTATACTTTCTCCCGCAACTTTCCTAAGTTATAGAACATTGATTAGGGGCACGCCATCAACGCGAAACTTTCCTTTTCTCAACCACATGAACTTTGCTTAAAGAAATCAATAAAGGTTTGCTAGCACAAAGGTTCAAGTCAGGACACTTAACTGAATAAAAACTTGCTAAGTGTTAGTTAATATTCAGTTTTTAATAAATTATCCTGTAAAATTAGTAGAATAAAGGTAAGTGGTGGTGACTAAATGAACAGTACTCATAAATATTATATGAGCGAAGCCATTAAGGCTGCTGTGAAAGGGCTTAAAAATAATGATGGTGGACCATTTGGTTGCATTATCGTGAAAGATGGAAATATTGTTGGTTTAGGTAATAACAAAGTTACCTCAACGAATGATCCAACGGCACATGCTGAAGTCATTGCTATTCGTGATGCTTGTAAAAATCTTGGTACGTTTCAGCTTGATGGGTGCACGGTTTACACTTCATGCGAACCTTGCCCAATGTGTTTAGGTGCGATTTATTGGGCTCGTCCAGAAAAAGTGTTTTATGGGTCAAATAAAATTGATGCCGCCGCCGTTGGCTTTGATGATGAATTTATTTATCAGGAAATTGAATTACCATACAAAGAGCGAAATATTCCCTTTGAACAGGTATCAAGAGCCGAGGCACTACAATTATTCGAGCAATGGAGTAACACAGAAGACGCAAAGCAATATTAACCTAAACGTTCATGATAGGCATAGATGTCATATGCGTTTACTTTGACTACTATTTTTCTATCACCCTACACCATGAAAATTGTATTCGCTGAGATTTGAAGATTATTTCCAACCTAAGCTAAAGGCGAAGTGATTTTTAGCTTTTATGCTTTCACTAACAGGCTTGGGAATAGGTGTTAGCGGCTATTTTCACGGTAAGTAAACTGTTTCTAACTTCAGTTGAATGCGAGTAGTGTCTAATACCAATTACAGTAATTAATCTCTCACTCAGCAAGAGATAAAGGTTTTCAGTACAAGGCGCATGTTCGAAGTACTATATTCCCTACGGCCGCCATACAAAACTGGCGTTCAACACACTTCGTGCTTTTGTCAGGATAATTCAAGAACGTGCAACGCCGTAATGGAAACCTTTAGCCTTGCCCTTCGGGAGCTTGTATGCGCAAAAATTACTTCACAAAATTATCTCAACGTAGATTACTATGTTTTCACCAATTTCGTTTGTACTTTGTGCGCATACATAGCTCTGAGTTGAGCATTTAATTACTGTAATTGGTATAACTCATGATTGCTTTCTTATTGATAAACAATATCAATACAGTGCATTTTCGTGGGTCAGTTCAAACCATGTAAACATGCTCTTCATAAATGGCTGATATATTAATTCTCGGTAGTGTTAAATTGAGTTTGATTAAATTGACAAATGAATGTCACGACTGAACAATGCTTTCATAAAGTAAAAACTAGGGGCGAACATGATTGAAAAGTCAGAAATTGATGTCGAGCACATGAGGAATCAAGCACGACATGTTGTTGGATTATTAAAAGCCATCAGCAATGAAAATCGCTTATTGATTTTATGCCATTTGTGCCAAGGGGAGCTAGCCGTAAACGAGCTCAATCAATTGGTGGACTTAAGCCAATCAGCATTATCTCAACACTTAGCTAAACTAAGGCAAGATGGGTTGGTAAATACACGGCGTGAGTCACAATCAATTTACTATTCATTAGGCAGTGACGAAATGAAACGTTTGATTGGCGCGTTGCATAAAGAATTTTGTTAGTACGGCATTTTTATTTAAAGGGTATTAATTATACAGCAAACGTTATCAGTTTTAGTGACATACATGGCAAGGTTTGATGGTTGTGGTGTTCCACTGAAATTGATTATTAATTATTGTATTCTCATAAATTAAACAAATTTCTCAATAACTGCTTTTGAATTTTATGCATATTTTAGTTAAGTGTGCTTATGCTCTTGTGGGATCTAAGGTTCAAAATATTTACATAGAATGTATTATTCCTTATAGTTACTGTAAATTTATCCAGTATCAACAAGAATGATTCTTTATATTGCTGAAAAACCAAGTTTAGGCCGTGCTATCGCTGATGTCTTACCCAAACCTCATAAAAGACACGATGGTTACATCGAAGTTGGTAATGGCGATTGCGTATCTTGGTGCATAGGTCATTTACTGGAGCAAGCAGAACCTGACACATACAATCCAGAATTTAAATCGTGGAAGCTTGAGCACTTACCCATAATTCCCTCAGAGTGGAAACTAAAACCTAAAAGCAATACTCGTAAGCAGTTTACCGCATTAAAAAAGCTGATCAAACAAGCGAGTCAATTAGTTAATGCGGGTGATCCTGATAGAGAAGGCCAACTTTTGGTTGATGAAGTTATCGCACATGTGGGCGTATCATCAACTAAACAAAGAGCCGTTCAACGGCTATTAATCAGTGACTTAAACCCTTCAGCAGTAAAAAGGGCGCTAGGCAATTTACGTAGTAATCAAGAATTTGTCCCCTTAGCGACTTCAGCGTTAGCTCGAAGTAGAGCAGACTGGCTTTTTGGGATTAATTTGACTCGTGCATATACCATTCAAGGTCGAAAAGTAGGTTATAACGGTGTGTTGTCTGTAGGACGGGTTCAAACTCCAATTTTGGGGTTAGTGGCGAGACGAGATCAAGAAATTTTGAATTTTGAATCAAAAGCGTTTTATCAAGTATTGGCACACTTAAAGACTGAGTCTTCACAAAGCTTTACCGCTAAATGGCGGCCGAGCGAGGCTTGTTCGCCATATCAAGATGAAGAAGGTCGAGTGTTATCAAAAGGTTTGGCTGAAAATGTTGTTCAACGCATAAGCAACCAAGCTGCAAAGGTAAGTAAATTAGAAAGTAAACCTAAGAAACAAAATCCTCCACTACCTTATAATTTGTCTTCTCTACAAATAGATTGTGCTAAGCGGTTCGCGATGAGCGCTCAAGAGGTATTGAATGTCTGTCAGGGATTATATGAAAAGCATAAACTCATTACCTATCCTCGTTCAGACAGTCGATACCTCCCTAAAGAGCAGCATCAATTAGCGCCCAGCATTATCAACGCCGTAACAAAAGGTGCATCTGAACTCGTTGAGGGAGTGAATGCACCAAACCCAAAATTGAAATCCAAAGTGTGGAATGATGCAAAAGTCGATGCGCACCACGCCATAGTACCTACGGAAAAACCACCTAATTTATCGGCGTTGTCACAGAAGGAAAAACAAGTCTATTTACAAATCGCAAGACAATATTTGGCTCAGTTTTATCCAGCTTATCATTATCAAGAAACAGCTGTTGAAGTGACCATTAAAGGTGGGGTGTTTACGGCAAAAGCTAAGCAAGATAAATCACAAGGCTGGAAAGTACTATTTAAACTGCCGAAACCAAAAGATATAGCTAATGAGCGAGATGATAACTCTAATAAAGCAGAGAGCGAGCATCAAACTCAATTGCCAGAGCTTTCACTAGGTCAAGCGCTTCATTGTGTTCAAGGTGAATTAATTGAAAAGCAGACACAGCCACCTCAACATTTTACTGACGCTACTTTATTGAGTGCAATGACAGGCATAAGTCGCTTTGTTAAAGATGCAAAAATCCGTCAGATTCTAAAAGAAACCGATGGGCTAGGAACTGAAGCTACACGTGCGGGAATCATCGAATTGCTGTTTAAGAGGAACTTTTTACAACGACAAGGCAAACAGATAAGAGCAACTGAAATAGGCCAAGGATTAATCAATAGCTTACCAGAGTCGGTGACAACACCAGACATGACTGCTATGTGGGAGTCTAATTTAGAATCAATTAGTCGTAAGGAATTAAAATACCTTTCATTTATGGAGCCTATGACTGATAGCTTACATGCGCTTATTTCAGCGGCTAAACAACAATTACCAACAGCATTACAAGGTGTAAAAGGGCAGAAGTTTGCGAAAAAGAAAAATTATAAAAGGAAAAAACGCACATAAATTCACTTTAAAACTAAATTTACCTCATTTATACCGTATGGATAACCTAGGATGTGATGTTTATTTGGCTAATTAAACGTTCAATGTCACTTAATTGCTACTCAAAAACACAACTTAATGCTTGTTTATGTATAATGAATGAAATTATGTCTGTAGTAAGCCTTTCTTTAATTTGAAGAAGAAAGCTCATCTTGCCAAATGCAGTTTGGGCTTAATAGCAAAATCAAATTAAAAATTGGGGCAAAGAGTTAATGATAATCAGCAATAGATTTTGGTTGTTTTATTTAACCATTATTTTTTCCAGTAGCACCTTCGCAAATCACATAGAAGTGAATCGCAAAAACGAACAACCCGCAGTTGGTTTCGCAGCCTTTCTATTACCAAAATTTATCCTCGATAGAACTCAATATTCGGCAAGTAACCACGTTGCAACGATTATTCAAGAGCATAAAAAATTTGCACCTTATTTGACCGTTATTTCAAAAAACACCAAGACATCATTTGTGAACAAAGATGATATTACTCATCATGTTTATTCTGCTATTGGCCCTGAGCGATTTTCTTTTAAATTAAAGGCAGATGAAACAAATTCTTCAATAAGTTTTGAAGAGTCAGGTCATGTTGCTATGGGGTGTAATGTTCATGATTGGATGAGTGGGCATATTCTTGTGGTAGACACTCCTTTTTATGGATTAACTAGCGATACTGGTAATATTGATTTTTCACATGTGCCAGTCGGTGAATATCAACTGGTTATTTGGCACCCTCAATTACAAAGTGCTGAAAATAGGCAAGTCGAAGATATTGTACTGCCGCTTAAATCAAAGCTTACGATTAAACTACAAGCCGAGATGGCAGCGATTCCAGAGCAAGATACTTTGGATGAGTTTGAATTTTTGGAAGGTTATTAATGCTGTTATTTATGAATCGCTTGCAAACACGCATTTTTGGATTTTTTGTTTTACTGCTAATTGCAGTGCAGGCGTTTTCATTTTGGATGGCCTATTACTCTTATAATAAGCTAGAAAAACAACAGCTAGACAACCGAATGTCAGTTGCTGAAAAAGTATTCCGTTCAGAATTCGATAATCGTAATCATTACTTGTCTATTTTCGCAGAAACGGCAGCTAAGGACTTTGGTTTAAAAGAAATTTTTATTGATGGTGAACAAAAAAGCTTTTTAATCGCCTTGAATAATCACCGTGGGCGAATCGGTGCAAATATGGCGATGGCCATTTCGAAAGATGGTAAAGTTATTGGTCAACTCGTCAATGAGATGAACGATGCTGGTAAATCTAAGGTTAAAATTGGCTCTGAGCAAGGAACGCACACAGCATTAATGCTTGAACAATCGATGGCCGACTTTGATTCTTTATATCGCTTAGATGGAAAGATTTATCAATTACGCTTTGCAACACTAAAAAGCGGTAGCACTACAATCGGTTGGGTTGGATTTGGATTTGTGGTTGACTCCAATTTAGCGAGTTTAATGGAGGATCAAACCGGCCTTCCTACTGGTTTTGCGTTATCGTCTGAATTGACTCCCCCTCAATTCCTTGCGCACTCAGGAATAGATATTGCTTCAAATATAAAAGCTGTTTTGGGATCCTTTTTACAAAAAGGAACCGAAAATGAAGACTACCTATTATGGAGTCTACCTCTTGGGCAGTTAGGTAATCAATCATTATACGCTTATATGTATTTGCCCAGAGCTGATGTATTAAAGGCTTTGCAAAAGCAATGGTGGCGACAGTTATGGTTGGTACTATTAATGTTGCCTGTATCTTTATTTGCAGCATTTGGCATTTCGGGCAGCATAACAAAACCGATTATGCGTTTAATTGAGCAAGCTAAATTTATTGCCCAAGGTAATTATGATGCCAAAGTAAAGCCCAGCTCAACACTTGAACTTGCACAACTCGCTCACGAATTCACGGAAATGCAAACGGCCATTTTAAGCCGTGAAAAAAAGATTGTTCATCAGGCGTTTCACGATACGTTAACTAATTTACCCAACAGAAATGAACTTGAACGACTTGTATCAGAATGGATACAAAACGGAAGCCATGTGATTGTTTGTTTACTCAATATAAGACGTTTAACAGATGTAAATGTCACCTTGGGGCATATGGTTGGTGATGAAGTTATCAAAGAAGTAGGGCACCGCCTCGAAAATATGAATAATGTGGATTTAGTTTGCCGACTTTCAGGCGATGAGTACGCATTGGCTTTAAAAGATTTTGATGATGTGGGGATATCAACCTTATTACAAAGAATCCAACTGCAAATGGCGAAACGTTATTGCTACCAAGATGTTTCTTTACATTTGCAACTGACAGTAGGCGTGAGCATTTTAAAGTCAAACCTTGGCTTATCTCAACTATTGCAGCAAGCAAACACAGCAATGCAACATGCTAAGGCGAATAAATTAGATTTTGTCATTTATGATCCGAAAATTGATCAGCACACATTAGAAACCTTTGAACTGGTTAATGCATTAACATCAGCGATTGAAAATAACGAGCTTGTATTGTTTTATCAGCCAAAATTGTGCTTAGAAAAGAAAAAGGTTGTACAAGTAGAAGCGTTAGTTCGGTGGTTACATCCTCAAAAAGGCACAATTCCACCTGACGTGTTTATTCCTATTGCCGAAAAAACAGGGCAAATGAACACACTCAGTCGATGGGTCATTATCGCAGCTATCAAGCAATATCATAAATGGCGTTCAGAGGGCATTGAGCTGTCAATTGCAGTTAATATTTCTGCTGAGAACTTGAAAGATTCAGAGTTTTGTCAGTGGTTACTAAATACGGTTGAGCAATTGAAAATGCCAGTATCAGCATTAACATTAGAAATAACTGAAGATGCTGTTGTCGAAGATCCTGAAAGTGCAATTATGCAATTAAGCCACTGGCGTGACCGTGGGTTAAAATTATCGATTGATGATTTTGGTACAGGATACTCTTCATTGGGACAGCTGAAGCAGTTACCTGTTCATGAAATTAAAATTGATCGTTCATTTATACAGCATTTGATGTCGAATGATGAAGATAAAATTATAGTAAACTCAACACTCGAACTTGCCCATAATTTAGGGTTGTCAGTGGTTGCTGAAGGGGTTGAAAATCTTGAAACTTTAGAGTGGCTAACCGAGCATAACTGCGAAATGGCTCAAGGTTTCTATTTATCAAGACCTATTCCAGAAGATGAACTGGCTCAATGGCTTCTATCTAGTCACTTTAGCTACATAAAACCAAAAATTCATTAATCAACTGAAAATAACAATAAAAACAGGATGAATATGAAGACGCTTTATGGGCTTATTTTATTAGCGATGAGTACCAACGCTAATGCGTTAGAGCATGAACTTAAAGGTATCATTGACTTAAGGCTCACATCCGTTGACGGTGTTGACTCATACTTCAATGGTGGGTTAGGAAAGTTTCGTTTTAATAATGATGAACGACTTTCCGTCGCACAATTAGGGCTAACTTATCAAGTTGACTGGGATGATTTTTGGTCAATGAAAACAGTCGTAAACGGCTATTTGGATGGCGTTGTAGATAATGTTGGCATCACAGAGTTATTTGTTAATTATAAAGGTTTACCTTTCGACTCTGGTTACCGAATAGATGGTCGAGTCGGGCTGATGTATCCAGATATCACACTTGAAAATTTAGCAACTGCATGGGCGTCCCCCTACACATTGAGTTATTCAAATATAAACTCGTGGCTTGCTGAAGAAGTGAGACATTTGGGTACAAAATTAAGTGTGACTCGTTTAGGTAAATATCATCAATCTAAACATGACTTCAACTTAACCAGTGAGTTTTTTGTCAATAATGATACTACTGGCGCTATGTTGGCGTGGCATGGTTGGACAATAGGATCTCAACAGACTTTATGGCAAAACACAATTAAAACTCCATCAACTCCGGCTTTAGATTCTGGTGGCTCTTTAGAAGGTCAAGCTAAGCGTTCCGATCCATTTCTTGAACTTGATAATAGAATAGGTACGCATTTTTCAGCCGAGTGGAATTGGAATGGGAATGGTAAAGTGAAGGCAGGCTATTATGATAATAATGCTGATACGCGTATTGTTAAACATGGTCAATACACTTGGGGCACTCGCTTTTCTCATGTGGGTATAAAGTGGCGTTTACCTTTGCGTATTGAGTTACTTTCACAAATGATATCTGGCGATACCTTAATGGAAGCGCCGACAGGTGAAGATGCCGTAAATATCAAATATAGCAGCTTTAATGTGTTGTTAAGTCGGCGTTGGAATACCCATAGATTCAGTGTCCGTTTTGAAGATTTTTCAGTCTCCGATAGAGATTTAACACCTGAAGATAATAATAATGAAACAGGCAATAGCTATACAGTGTCTTACCGTTATCAAATTAATAAGGGTTGGTTTATACATACCGAATTTAATTTTATTGATAGTAATAGACCTGCTCATGAGTATATCAATGCAGAGCAAAATCTTATTGAACGCCAGTGGCAATTGAGTTCAAGGTACTTCTTTTAATTTAACCTAGAAAAATCAGTTGGTGGTGCTCTTAAACGCAGAGAAATTTTTCGATAGCAAGGCGTGACTTGAAGTAAGTAGTGGTTACCGACATACAAAACTGTCGTTACTTCGTTTCTACTTATAAAAGTTACAACGCAGCAAGCGGTAATTTTAGCCAGTTTACGAACGTCAAGCATTCACTCAATGGATGAGTACACTTTATGGCTTTAAGGTTGAACTTGAGTTATTTATCGTACTCCTATGCGTCCAACTGATTTTTATAAGTTTAACCTAAACGTTCGAGGTTAAATTGCCATATGGCTAACACTCCAGTAAATATCAGAATATTACAGCGAAAACTTTACTTACGCTCAAAGCTTAACTCGGAGCTACGATTTTACAGCTTGTACGATAAACTCAGTCGCCTAGATATACTCGAGGAAGCCTATCGACGATGCAAAGCCAATAAAGGCGGAGCAGGAATTGATGGCATCACATTCAGTTATCTAGAGCAGCAAAAGAAAGTCGTTGCGCTGTTAAAAGAAATTCAAACTCAATTACAACAGAAAAACTATCGACCTAGCCCAGTCAAACGAGTAGAAATACTCAAAGACAACGGCAAAACGCGGAAACTTGGGATCCCGATAATCAGTGACAGAATTGTGCAAATGGCGATGACAATAGTGATGCAACCCGTCTACGAACCTCATTTACATGAACACAGTTATGGTTATCGTCCATGTCGAAGCGCCCAGCAAGCGGTAAAAGTCATTGAAATGAGCCTAAAACAAGGCTACCAGCACGTACTCGATGCTGACTTGAGTGCCTATTTCGATACCATCCCGCACGCTAAGTTGATGGCAAAAGTAGAAAGGCGAATAAGCGACAGCAGCTTTCTGAGTTTGCTGAAAAGCTTTATCAAAGCGCCCATCAGCATAGAGACGGTCAACGGGAAATGGCGAATAGAAGCAAGCCGATGTGGCACTCCGCAAGGCGGAGTTATCTCTCCACTACTGGCTAACATCTATCTCAACGATTTCTGTTTGAAAATACACGAAAAAACACCGTGTAAAATCGTTACCTATGCAGATGATTTTGTTGTACTTCATAAGCAAACCTACACACAAGAGCAACTGGACTGGATAACACAGCAATTAAGTGATGAAGGTCTGAAGCTAAATCAAAGTAAAACTCACTGTGTGGATATGGGAAAGCTGATGAATGAGTTTGATTTCCTCGGTTTTAACTTTCAACGGATCACAGGCCTCATCAAAGGCACCAGTTACATTAAGATACAGGCGTCTAAGAAGAACCAAACAAAGCTGAAAAATAAACTCAGAGACATAGTGAAACATCGAACCTCAAATACACTTGGCGTACTGATAAATAAAGTTAATCAAGTTCTGAGGGGATGGAAACACTATTTTGCTAGGATAGGATATCCCAGATGAGTATTTTTCAGAATAAATGGATTTGTAGTAAACCGATTCTATCGCTGGCATCGTCGCTTAAGTCAACGTCGAAGCAAGTATCTATCACGAGGTGCTTACGAAAAATTACGCCAAGCTGGTCTTGAGTATTTACCCACGACAAGATGATAAGCAAAGTGAAGGGGCTGAGAGAAGTGTAACAACAGAGCCGTGTGAGGGAAAACCTCATGCACGGAATCGAAGAGGGGCTGCTGGATAAGCGATAGCGAAGCCAGTAGCCTACTCTACTTTAAGACTTTTACTTTACATAATGGCACACATTTGAGCGCGTCGTATTTCCATTAAATCATCTTCACTGGCTTTTTGCTGCTCTACCTCATCCCAAAACTTTTTTGGGCTATTAACTGTTGTACACAATTGAGGTTTGATCAAGATCCGAGAGTAGGCACATAATGCTTGCTCAGAAAAGGGGAGGCGTTTTAAATGCCCATATTCTGGGCTATCACTATCAGATTGCCTATCTACAATTGGAAGATCCAATATATTGGTAAAGTTAGCGGCATCTAAACCTACCTTATTTGCTCTCAAAATGGTTGCAAATGCATCAGTGGATTTTGGACAGAGGACATTAATATAGACGGGAATAACTGTTAATTCGCGGAGTGCTAATTTAACTTTTTGGAGACGTTGGTTAGAGCTAAAAACATGGTTATCTTTTAAGCCTAATCTAGAGTAATGATAATCCTTCTCTAACTGTTTCATGTCATTAATTTTTCTTTCTTTATTCGCGTCATACAACTTATACAAATGATTTTTTAGATCAGAGAGGTATTGGTTTTCTTCAGGAATAGATTGGCAACCTGTAATAAATTCGATACTAAACAAAATGGAATGCAAAACTAAGGGATCGTTATCTAAGATAAAGATAATGCCATATTTTGCGACTTCAGGTGCAATAGAAGGAAAAGATGATTCACCAATAAAAAATGAGCTAGGGGTGTATTCCCCCTTAGTTAAAGTGTGTTTGTCGAATGCTTGTATGGTACTGTTAAAATCAAGGTTAGGAAAATGAAATGGAAACTCATTACTAAAGTAAAATCTTTCGTATGCTTTTTCATTACCAGCTCTTTGATTGCGATGAACTATTGAAGAAGGCAGAGGAAACCTTTCACATATCTGCTTTTTGCAATTAAGCGCAATAGCCTGAGCACTTGATAAAGAGATTGAGTCATTTTGCTCTTGTTTCACAGTGTAGTTATTGTGACTGTTAAATAAACGATTTGCGGTTTCGGGAGCTGGGGGGGTAAGCGTTGATGTGAATTCTCGCACTACATCATGTTGCTGGCTTTCCACTCGTCCATCATCTGAGTCATTCTGTACTTCGAATATAGAGCCTGCATTTGATGAAAAAATCACGTGTTTATTCGCTTCAGGAATTGGAACAGTAATTGAACAAGAAGTTTGAGCAGCAGGGATTGTTGGGGTTGTCACGGCGTTCACTTTTAAGGTTGATTAGTCGTAATACGCTCGATTATATCAATACTAAATAAGCTTTATTGTGAATAAAAGTTCATGAGGTTTAAGGTGTCACGTGTATAGTAAACTGGTTTTTATCGTTAAGCATAATCGAGCTACCAGGCTGATTACTCCTAAGTAGCTCAACTTATTAGAACTAGTTTTTTTCGTAAATCTTGGTGTTTTGATAGGTATAAGCTACATCAAATGCAGGTTTTTGAAAGCGTTTTAATTCAAGCGCGTCAAAGTCAGCTTGCATAGGATTACGTTTAAGTTGTTCTTTAATTTGTTTGGTTGGCATCAATGAAACAGGGCGAGCTTGTAACTGAATGGCCGCTTCTAATTTAAAACCTGTAGCACCACCTGCAAACTTTCCTTTTTGGAAGCGTTCAATAATAACGATTTCATCGACTTTATAATCTTCCATCAATTTATCGAAAGCAAAATGGAAATCACGAATATTTTCTGCTTCAGATGAGTTAGAAACAGTAAACACTCTCTGACGACACTCAGGCACGTTGAATGCTTCACCATCATAATTCAACAAGCAAATAATGGCTTCACTACCTTTTAATTCAACACCACAAACTCTCATGTTTTTTTCCTTTAATTCTATAAATCAAGAACAGTGATGAGGTGATTACTCATCATCGTCTAATGGTAATTTTCCAGCAGACTTGCGGCGCATTGGTGCATCACCAACATCAACGGCATTAAAGAAACGTTTATCACGTTTAGCTGCTGGTTTTGACTTTTTCGCTGCTGGTTTACGTTTTGCAGCAACTTTAGATTTGGAATGATTAGCTACAGACTTTTTATCCGTTTTAGGTTTAAGCCCTTTGAATTTAGCTTTTAATCCTTCAATCGTTGAGAATTCAAAAGTTTTACGCAAGAACGTTTGAATTTTTACAAAACTTTCCCAATCCTTAGGTCCTACAAGGGAAATGGCATCCCCTTTAGCGCCTGCGCGACCAGTTCGCCCAATTCGGTGAACGTATTCTTCACTCATTTTAGGCATATCAAAATTTATGACCAAAGAGACATTTAATAAGTCTAAGCCACGAGATGCAATATCTGTTGTCACAAGGATTTGTTGTTGTCCACGGCTGAAGTCATCCATAATGCTATTGCGTTCACTTTGGCGTAAATTGCCACTGAGTGCAGCAGTTTTAAAGCCATCCGCAGTAAGCTTGTCGGCTAAACGTTGGGTGTCATTTCGAGTGGCGGTAAACACAATGACTTGTTTATGCTCTTGGTTAGTGAGCAGGTGAGTCAATAAGGATTCTTTGTGATCAAGGTGATCGCATAAATAAATCTTTTGGGTAATATCTGCATGTTCAGCAAAACTATCATCGACATTGATGTGGTGCGGCTCATTGAGTAATTCGTCGGCAATATCGAGTATTTCATTATGATCAAGGGTAGCAGAAAACATTAAAGTTTGACGACGTTTATGATCCGCAGCGGTATTGATTTGTTTTAACTGTTGTGCAAAGCCTAAGTCCAACATTCTATCGGCTTCATCTAAAATAAGTAACTCTAGGCCATTTAAATATAAGTTTCTTTGAGTTAAGTGATCGGCGATGCGACCGGGCGTGGCAACAATAAAATGTGGATCGCGCGCTAACGTTTTAACTTGGTCGTTAAAGTTTTCACCACCTAAAATGCTTACGGCTTTAAATTTAGTATTAGCAACTAAAAGACGGAGTTGACTGTATACTTGATGCGCCAGCTCACGGGTTGGTAACAGAATGAGTACTCTTGGATCTCTTTTACTGAGTGCTTTGCTATTCATGATCCTTTGTAGAGCGGGCAATAAAAACGCTAAGGTTTTACCTGAACCTGTTTTGGATGACGCCATTAAGTCTTTACCAGTTAAAGCTACTGGAATAGCGAGTTCTTGAATATTGGTCGCACTGGTAAATCCCATATGATCGATACTTTGGACAAGACGTCGATCTAAGGATAATTCGGTAAATTGCAAAAGAGATCTCCTAATACCAATCAAGTTATTGAAAAGCCGTCATTGAGTATTTTGGCAGGATTGGCATGAATGTAAAAAAAGCGGTGTATTGTACCTGTTATTCAGTATTTGTTACAGGAAGAAAATGTAACCCGTGGTATTTTTTGTCTATCAGTAATACCAATTACAGTAATTAAATGCTCAACTCAGAGCTATGTATGTGCGCAAAGTGCAATCGAAATTGATGAAGACATAGTTGTTACCGACATACACAGCTGTCGTTATTACATTGCTACGTCAAGACAATTTTGAGAAGTAATTTGAGCACATACAAGCTCCCGAAGGGCAAGGCTAAAGGGATCCATTACTGCGTTACAAGCACTTAAATTATCCCGACAAAAGCACGAAGTGCGTTGAACGCCAGCTTTGTATGGCGGCCGTTAGGGTATATAGTACTTCGAGCTTGCGCCTTGCACTGAAACCTTTTAGCTCTTGCTGAGTGAGAGATTAATTACTGTAATTGGTATAACATAAGTACCTGACCATAAGTTTCTTAAGATTTTCTAGTGCCCAGTTTCAGCACTCTACGGTGTTGCAACTTCGGCTACATAGCTACGGCTATGCGCCCACATTGCGTCTTGTATAGCACTAAACCTGAACACAATAATTATCAAAGAACTTATCGACAGGTACTTATAAAAATGTCTAAAATAGTTAATTGGAAACGCCCTCTATGTTAGATTAACCCATCCTTTCGCATTCAAATTCTGTTCCATTGCTTTTATCAATTGATTTTGAGCATCTATTTTATATTGATGGAATTTACGAGTAAATAATGCCGTTAAGGTTCTATTTTTGATAGAAACAATAAATTGGAATGTCGACTCTCCCTTACTATTCATAACATCGAGTAAAGCCTGTTCTTCTAATGTACCCAATTGATTAATAATGAGTTTGCAAATAGTTACGCGCTTTTGGTCTGTTAACTTATTTGCAGCTAAAATAAGAATACTTGAATCAGAGTTCGGAACGTGAAGCTCACATTCAGCACTAAAAAGTTGTTTTATCAATTCAATATGTTCATCATCTTTAAGGCCTTGGCAATCAATTGCTTTTTGGATAATCCTAATTGGAATTTTGATTTGTTGCTCCGATAATGACGCAATACAAGCTTTTGCTTTGTCCATATTGTTGGTTGCAATGGCAGCTTCTAGAATTGTTATTTGGTGTGATTTCAGTTTGCCTTTATTTACATGATTGGATAACAATATGATTGCTTCGTTTTCGCCAGAATTTGAAGCTGCGATAAATGCATCATAGAGTTGTTGTTGCTTTTGTGTTTCAGGGATTGTTGTAGGGGAAGTCACAAAACATTGCAATGCATCTATGTTACCTAAACGAGCAGCAAGAACAATTGGGCTCTCTGCCTCTCCAAGTTTAAAAAATGGATTGGCTTTTGCGACAACCAATGCATTCATAGCATTAATATTTTTATGCATCACAGCTAAATAGAGTGGTGTTAAAGCACCAACAGAAGTTCCGAAAGCATCTCCGCCGTCTGTTAAAGAGAACTTCTTAATCAAAATGTTAATTAATTCTTCATCTCCTTTCTGTGCAGCATAATGGAGTATTGAATTATCTTCTATGATTTGTTGAGCAACTTGGCATGTTTCTGTTTCTAGCATAAAGCTGAGTATTTTATGAGCATTGTTGTTAATCGCAATTTGTAGTGGTGTTTCGCCTGTAAAGTTTGCTTTTATCTGTTGAATGTTTATATCAGCACCGGATTTAATAAGCATTTCAGAGATCTCTAAATTTTTACTTCTTACTGAATAATGTAAGGGGGTTAGACCTTCGGCATCAACTGCATCAATGCAAGTCGAACCTTCAAGTAACGAAGAAATACATGATATAAACTTGTTCTGTACAGCGTAGTGCATTGCCGTACTTCCTTTCGAGTCTTTTAAATTTTGACTGGCGCCAGCTTTTGCTAAAGCGGCTACGATTTCAGGCTTGTCACACATGGTAGCGACAAAAAGTGGAGCTAACTTCTTGGAGTATAAGGAACTGAGTACAAACTGGGCGTTATCTCCCCAATATAAATGAGGAGAATTGTTGTTATAATCTGTTTTGATCATTATGCCGTTGTGACTTACTGTTCTTGTATGTAATGTTTCATTCCAAGTTATCGGTAAGGAAATATTTAATGCATCGCTCCCTGGGGTTGTAATTTCGACTTTATTTTGATTTCTCTTAGAGAAAAATGTTACATATATTGGAAAACTATCTGATGTTATATGAGTGTTTAAATTGACGCCATCTTCAATTATTTGCTCTACAGATTGTAAATCACCAGAAAAAATGGCAAGTACAAGTTCAGTGCATTGACCTTTCAAATTGAGTTGATCCTCAAAATATTGAACGCTTTTAGTTGGAGTTGGAATCGGAATTGCTTTTGATGCTGTTTTTCTTTTGGTAGGAATAGGATCAGCGGTGAGAACTTCGACTTTCCAACATTTGCAATCAAGAGGTTCGTGGCTTATTCGTATTTTTGTTTCATTTATAGAGTCTCTAGTGCTTGAATGTGTATGAAATAAAATGACAGCTTCTAAATGAGATCCCGCTTCAGGTAAAACCGCAGTCAATTGCGATAATTGTCGAGTTAACGAATATTCTTGTGAGCGTGGACTGATTAGCCTAACTTCGGATTCACAATATTCGTGTACATCGAATCTAGGTTTTTCATTCAATTCTACGTTATAGGAAGAAGGGGCAACCGACATAATTTATCCTCTACACCACAGTATAATAAGTAAGCAATATGGCTATCTTTTTAGTCAAGTGTAGAGTGATAATTTTAATGACAAGATTAAAATTTAGTTAGTAAAAGTTTATGAAATAGTTATTGATGTTTTTTAAATATTATATTCAGAGGATCATATTAATGGATAGTAACAATTTCAGTTAACAATGCTGAGCGATTTAGTGTTTTT
This sequence comes from Parashewanella spongiae, assembly GCF_004358345.1. NCBI lineage: Bacteria > Pseudomonadati > Pseudomonadota > Gammaproteobacteria > Alteromonadales > Shewanellaceae > Parashewanella > Parashewanella spongiae. Next base: position 1,574,088 of record NZ_CP037952.1, read on the forward strand.
CCAAAGAGTGGACTGGCAGCGAAATTTTGTTGTTGAGGAGTTCTGGGCTTGAACCTAAATATATCAGTTGAACGCACAATTTAACTTTAATCTATTGAAGTTTAATACAAGATTAAACAACCCGAATTCACCCATCAGGTGAGTGCTGAACATTCATATACTTGCCAAAATCACCGCTAGCTGCGTTATAAATTTTGCAAGTAGAAACGAAGTAACGACAGTTTTATATGTCGGTAACCACTACTTGCTGCTATTCATGCCTTACTATCAATAATTTTTTCTGCGTATATGAACGCTCCCAACCGATTTATTTACCGTAAAAATAGCCGCTAACACCTATTCCCAAGCCTGTTAGTGAAAGCATAAAAGCTAAAAATCACTTCGCCTTTAGCTTTGGTTGGAAATAATCTTCAAATCTCAGCGAATACAATTTTCATGGTGTAGGGTGATAGAAAAATAGTAGCCAAAGTAAACGCATATGACATCTATGCCTATCATGAACGTTTAGGTTGAAGAAACTATTGTTTCAATGATCAGGTTAAGGAAAGTTGCGGAAGAAAGTATACCGATGAGTTCTCGTCACTCAAGCGCAGGCTGGAACTGGAAACGAAATAACGACAGCTTTGTATGTCGGTAGTCTAGTGCCTTTGCTTTTTCTATAAAAGCCACTGGATACCAGCCTTCGCTGGTATGACAAATATTGGTACTTTCTAAATCGCTAGATCCCTAAGCGATATCTTAGGTACTTTATTTAACTGAAAAACTTAGTTTGAACCTTGAACTCGATTGTATGTGTGAGTTAATTGACCCTGTAAACAGCGAGATAAATGACCTCGAATATGTAATGCAGCCAAAAACCAATTTATCCATGTGGTGTGTTGTACTTGAAAAGCTTTGCCATTGGTGTGGCGACCGTCGTCAACCATCCTTATATGATAAGTTTTTTTTGTAGTATTAAATTCACTATCTGTTTTATGTCTAGTTTCGATTATTAACACTTGCCAGTTTGGATTGTTTCTAGTTCGTGATTTAATTTCGTCATAATCGTTTCTTTGAAGAGTTTCGAGATGGTTCGTTGCTCTATTCCATACATATCGGCTCGTTAAAGCAATTTGATGAAGTGGCGTTGCTTCAGTCATAGGTTAAGGCCCGTTTTCTTTTAAACAGGAAATGCAAATAGCCTACCAGCAATATAAATAAAAATAAGTTATCTTTAATTAATTCTTGAACACTTTTGTTATTAGTTTTCGATTAATGTAATTATTGAACGCTGTTCTATTGTAAGTGAGTAGCGTTCAATAACATTCATGCCTCTATGAGGTAAGTTTTACGATCATTTTGCCTTTATTTTTACCTTCAAATAATCCAATAAAGGCTTCTGGCGCATTTTCCAAGCCTTCATAGATAGTTTGTTCAGCTTGAATTTTTCCTGAAGCTAGCCATTGCGCCATTTCTTTAGCAAATTCACCGTAATGAGACCAATGATCAAACACAATAAAGCCTTCTAATTTAAGCTTTTTAACGATAATTTGGAATAGGTTTTCAGGCCCTGGGGTTGGCGTAGTATCGTTATATTGAGAGATCATTCCGCATACTGCGACACGGCCATAATCGTTCATATTATTTAATGTTGCTCTTAGGTGTTCACCACCAACATTTTCAAAGTAGACGTCAATACCTTCTGGTGCCGCTTTGGCTAGCGCTTCGTTTAAATCACCACAGGTTTTGTAATTGATAACTTCATCTGCACCTAACAGTTTCAATTTTTCAGCTTTTTCGTCGCTTCCTACAGAACCAATAACTCTTGCGCCCATAAGCTTACCTAATTGGCAAGCCACGCTACCAACAGCACCTGATGCAGCTGATACAAATAGTGTTTCGCCAGCTTTTAAATTGGTGATGCGAGTCAGGCCTGTCCATGCTGTCATGCCTGGCATGCCCATAATGCCAAGAAAGTGGGATAAATCGAGCCCTGTCTCAGGAACGACAGTAAGGCCTTCTTCTCCAGAAACAAAATGATTTCTCCAACCCAACATATTACTGACTTTAGTGCCTACTGGAAGTGTACTGTTTTTAGATTCAATGACTTCGCCAATTGCGCCGCCTTCAAGAGGTGAGTCTATTTCAAAAGGTGCAATGTAACTTTTGCGATCGATCATCCGTCCGCGCATATACGGATCTACTGACATCCATAAGTTTTTGACTAGCACTTCGCCGTCTTTCAATTCAGGTAATTCTGTGGTTTGAAGTTTGAAGTTATCTGCAGTAGGTAAACCTTCAGGACGAGAATTAAGGATTATTTGTTGTGTATTCATATTCATTTTACCTATTTAAAATCTATATACTTTGTGCGCTAACTAAATTTATTGTGGTAGACTATACGCCTCGTAAAATAAGAACGCAATTACTTTGCGCGCAAATAAAATGTAGTCGTTTATGAAACCAGATCCAGAACACAAATTATCAGATAATGTTTGTTTTGCTGTTTACTCCGCTAACAATGCCATCATTCGTGCCTATAGGCCATTACTTGAACAATATGATCTCACTTTTCCACAATATCTTGTGATGCAAGCCTTGTGGTGTAAAGACGCGATAAGCTTAACTCAATTGTCACAGCAGACGGGTCTCGATTTAGGTTCATTAACACCGATTGTAAAGCGCCTTGAAGTTAAAGAGTTACTCATTAGAACCAAAGACCAGCATGACGAACGAAAAAAAGTGATTCAATTGACCGAGTTTGGTTTAGGAATTCGTACTGAAGCTTTAGAGTTAAAACAGACTTTGTTAGAGAAAGTTAGTCTGTGTGAAGACGAGTTAGTTCAGCTCAGAGATCAATGTTTGAAAGTAGTAAAAGAGTTAGACATAAAATAATTTTATTACGGTTATAATTGCAATACGCTAATTGTCAACTCTTGACATTCCACTTTAGTGGACTGGTGAGCATAACTCACCAGTCTTTTTTTTGCGCTTTAAAAAGATGATCTGGATCATAGTTCATCAACGGTTAATCGTGCCTAATACAGCTCATCTAGTAGTGAACTCGTTTATTGCCTACTAGATATTGTGTTTGTAACAATGTCATTGTTAATAGGAGAGCGACATGCCAGTAGTGATTAAGCGTGATGGTATCAGAACAAAGTTCGATACAAATAGGATTTTCAATGCCGTTCAAGCCGCAGCACAAGAAGCGGGTGTTGATAATCCAAATTATGCTGATTCCGTTGCTGAAACAGTGTCTAAATATGTTGCCTCTTATGATGAGATTGCCGTTATAGAATTACAAAAAATCGTAGAAAACGAATTGATGTCAGGTCCTCATAAGTCAGTGGCTCGTCATTATATCGAATACCGACACGATAGAGATGTCGCACGTGAAAGCAGTGGCTCATTGAATATCGAGATTCGAGGTTTGATTGAACAAAGTAATGCGGCATTACTCAATGAAAATGCCAATAAAGACGCAAAAGTGATTCCTACTCAGCGTGATCTTTTAGCAGGTATTGTGGCTAAACATTATGCCAAAACCCATATGTTGCCAAAATCAGTTGTTCAAGCACATGAGAGTGGAGAGCTGCATTATCACGATTTAGATTATGCGCCCTTCTTCCCAATGTTTAACTGTATGCTGATTGATCTTGAAGGCATGTTAACCCAGGGTTTTAAAATGGGTAACGCAGAGATAGAAACACCAAAATCTATTTCAACCGCAACGGCGGTTACCGCGCAAATCATTGCTCAAGTTGCGAGCCATATTTATGGTGGAACAACGATTAATCGTATTGATGAAGTGCTCGCTCCATTTGTGACTAAAAGTTATCAAAAGAATGTCGAAATCGCGCAACAGTGGGGCATTACTGATGGTGAAGCATTTGCCAAAGCTCAGACAGAAAAAGAGTGTCATGACGCCTTTCAATCATTAGAGTATGAAGTCAATACCTTGCATACTGCTAATGGCCAAACGCCATTTGTTACTTTTGGCTTCGGCTTAGGAACAAGTTGGGAATCTCGATTAATTCAGCAATCTATGATGCAAGTTCGCATTGCTGGACTCGGTAAAAACAAAAAAACAGCGGTTTTCCCTAAGTTAGTTTTCGCGATTAAAAATGGTATTAACCATAGAGTTGGTGATTGTAACTATGACATCAAACAGCTTGCTCTGAAGTGTGCGGCAAGCAGAATGTACCCAGATATTCTTAACTTTGAACAAGTAGAAAAAGTCACTGGTTCATTTAAAACTCCAATGGGTTGTCGAAGCTTTTTGGGCGCTTATGAAGAACAAGGTGAATTAATTCACGAGGGTCGAAATAATCTTGGCGTAGTAAGTTTAAACCTTCCTCGTATTGCTATTGAAGCGAAGGGAAATGAACAAGAGTTTTATCGTATTCTCGATGAACGTCTATTGGTCGCAAAGCTCGCTTTGGATACCCGTATCGATAGATTAACAGGTGTCAAAGCTAAAGTGGCGCCAATTCTTTATATGGAAGGTGCTTGTGGGGTACGTTTAAAAGCTGATGATGATATTTCCAACATTTTTAAAAACGGACGAGCTTCAATTTCGTTAGGTTATATAGGCTTACACGAAGCTATTAACGCTTTATACCCCGCAAAAGAACATCTATATGACAGTGAAAGTTTGAGAATTAAAGCGCTTGCAATTATTCGACATTTAAAAGCGGCAACAGAATGTTGGAAACAAGAAAGTGGCTACGGGTTTAGTTTATACAGTACGCCAAGTGAAAACCTATGTAGTAGATTCCATCACCTTGATGTTAAGCAGTTTGGTGAAATTAAAGGTGTGACGGATAAAGGCTATTACACTAACAGTTTTCATTTAGACGTTGAAAAGAAAGTAAACCCTTACGACAAAATTGATTTTGAACAACCATATCCAGCACTCACAAACGGTGGTTTCATTTGTTATGGCGAATATCCAAATATGCAACATAACATCGAAGCGCTCGAAAACGTGTGGGACTATAGTTACTCGAGGGTTCCATATTACGGAACCAATACACCCATTGATGAATGTTATGAGTGTGGCTACTTAGGGGAATTCGAATGCACCAGTAAAGGCTTTACATGCCCTAAATGTGGTAATCACGATCCTAGCCGAGTTTCTGTCACACGCAGAGTTTGTGGTTATTTAGGTAGCCCTGATGCAAGGCCGTTCAACTTTGGCAAGCAAGAAGAAGTAAAACGCCGAGTTAAACATTTATGATTACTGGCTTGATAAATGTAAACACGAAAAACAGTAATGAAATGTATTATGGCGCTTATTATTCTGTAGATGTGATTAATGGGCCGGGTACGCGAGCGACTTTGTTTGTTTCTGGCTGTATTCATCAATGCCGAGGTTGTTATAACCAAAGTACGTGGAACCCAAAATCAGGTAAAGTTTTTGATGCTGATATGGAGCAGCAGATCATTGATGATTTGAATGACACCAGAATAAAGCGTCGAGGATTGAGTTTGAGTGGCGGCGATCCATTATTACCGTCAAATTTACCTGGGATTACTAAGCTTGTTGATCGAGTCAGATCAGAATGCCCAGATAAAGATATCTGGCTTTGGAGTGGTTATTTGCTTGAGGAATTATCGAAAGAGCAGCAACAACTTATTGACAAAGTAGACGTATTGATTGATGGTAAATTTGATGAAAACTTAGCAGATCCTTCACTTAGCTTTCGTGGCAGCAGTAATCAGATCATTCACCGGATTTTATAAAATTCAGCAGCAGTCTCATAAAGCAGTAACTTGCAGTGCCAAGTTGCTGTTATAATGCCAACCAATTTTTTATATCGGGTAAACGCTCGATATTCCGTATTACTGATTGTACAGGTAATCATAATCCTAAATAAATTGGTTGGGAGCGTTCATATACGCAGAAAAAATTACTGACAGCAAGGCATGAATAGCAGCAAGTAGTGGTTACCGACATACAAAACTGTCGTTACTTCGTTTCTACTTGCAAAATTTATAACGCAGCAAGCGGTGATTTTGCTAAGTATATGAATGTTCAGTACTCACCTGATGAATGAATTCGGGTTGTTTAATTTTTTATTTAAATTTAATAGATTAAAGTTAAATTGTGCGTTCAACCGATTTATTTAGGATAATTGGTAATCGTGTTTTATATGTCTGACTTGTCGACATAAAGGGTTTGAAATGAATGTAAAAGAAGAGCTGCATAAATTAAGCGATAAATTAGACAAATTCCGTCGTAAACTGGCTGCGGCAACAGAGCGTGGTGATCAAGCTGTTATGAAACAGTTTAATCGAGAAATTGCTGCGACTACAAAAAAAATAACCTCGCTCAAAAATCAGCAAACTCGTACACTTAGCAAAGCTGGTGGTGATGTTAGATCACTGGCTTTTAACCGTGTGCTGACTAAAGCAGAGCAAGCTGATATGGGTAAGCTAAAAAAGTCGGTTAAAGGTTTGGTTGTTGTTCATCCTATGACAGCACTAGGTCGCTCAATGGGTGTAACCCAAGTAACAGGTTTCGCACCTAAAGAATTCTGATTGTTATCATACTCTTAAATTTTTAGATTATGATCTAAGTATTGGATTACGATTAATGTTAAGCAGGAACGCTTAGTTGAGATTCCGAATACTCTTAGGGATTGAGAGTTTTTGTTAAGGTTGTTTCATGTCGGTAAAGTACGTCGCATCTTCAAAGTTACCTACCCCTTGGGGCGTTTTCACGATGCATGGTTTCGAAGATCTTAAGTCAGGTAAAGAGCACGTTGCATTAACGTTTGGCGAATTAGAGGCTAATACGCCTATATTAGGCCGTATACATTCAGAGTGTTTAACCGGCGATGCATTATTCAGTTTACGCTGCGATTGTGGCTTTCAATTGCAAACGGCGATGCAGCATATTGCAGAAGCAGGGCAAGGATTCATCTTATACCTACGTCAAGAAGGCCGTGGTATTGGCTTAATTAATAAGATTCGTGCTTATGAGTTACAAGATGCTGGTGCCAATACCGTTGAGGCCAATGAGCAACTTGGTTTTGCTGCCGATATGCGTAAATACGATATGATCGCACCGATGCTTAATAAAATCGGAGTAAACCAAGTTAAATTAATGACTAATAACCCACGTAAAGTAAATGCACTTAAAGACAACGGTGTTGAAGTGAGCGAGCGAGTGCCTTTACAAGTCGGCAAAAACCGTTACAACGAATCTTATTTAAAAACAAAATCAACAGTACTTGGGCATTTAATGTCTGAACATCATTTTCATGATAATGATTGATGTTAATAAGGAAAGTTTCGGAAGAAAGTATACCGATGAGTTCTCGTCACTCCAGCGCAGGCTGGAAACGAAGTAACGACAGTTTTGTATGTCGGTAGTTTAGTGCCTTTGCTTTTTTCAGTAAAAGTCACTGGATACCAGCCTTCGCTGGTATGACAAAGATTGGTACTTTCTAAATCGCTAGATCCCTAACGAGTAAGTCAACCCTGTCTTGCTCGTTACTTTCAAAAGGTAATTTTCTCCTTTCTTTCAAATCCATATTTTTTTAAAGAACTAAAATTAACTAATTGTTAAATTAAATTAATTTGAGATCTAACTCCCTGTCTACAATGCCGTTTTGAATTATGTTGTTTCAAATTTAGCAATCGGCATGGGTAGTATGGCACAAGAAATTGCATCAAATACTAGTAGTTCCTCTGTACTAGATGGTTATCATTCTGAAAGTGTAAAAGTTGCTGTTTCAGGAACTACCCTAAAAGACTCTTTCCTGCTTATATCAACAGATGAATCGCATCAAAATAGGCTGTACGCTACAGGTGTAGGAGATTCAACTCCAGCTGTTCGCTTTCATACCAATGAGAATGCTGATAGTTCACAAGCCAGTGGTACAGCAACAGGAATGAAAATAAACGATGAGCAACATACTGACTTATCTGAAGATGAAATTGCGCTATTGGGTTTACTGAAACAAGAGGAAATTAAACAGGAACACGTTAAGCAACAAGAATTTGCAACATCAGAAGTTTCAATTCCTGCCACTAGATTAAAACCAGTATTTGTACGAACAGAAACTCAAGAAATAAAAATTAAGTATCAAAAAGATAACTTGAGTGGTCCTACTTTAATGCATCAAAGAGAGCCAATACATTCTACGCAATATTCATTTGAGCACTTCACGTTTAATGAAGAAGAAAAAAGAATTCGAGAGCAAGAAACGAGGCAGATAAATAGTGAAAGGTTATTAGATAAAAAAGCTTATGAGTCGGAAAAGCAAAATCGCTTGTATTATAGACCGTCATTGTCTCTTGATTTTAAGACAGATTTACAGACATTATTTCTCAGCAAGGAAGAAAATGAGTTTGGCTATAAAAAAATATCCATGGGAGGGAGAGACTTTTATGTAACACGCCAAACACTCCAAAAGCCTTTATACAAGCCCGTTGAAGCGCCTAAAAGGATTACTCATGGGAAAACAGAGAAAATGATTGCAGTGGATGATCATTTTGTTGCTTTGGAGCGAGCAGCACACCGTGGATGTTACTCGGTGCAAGATCAACAAGAGATGCAAAAAAGGCTCGAATTATTTCAAGATAACCCGATTATCGTAAAAGCATGGATTGTTGATTCTCGATTGGTTATTGCAGAGTATGGAGGGACAAATGTTAGGAAACTTCATGTTAGAGAGGAGAGTAAAGTTCAGTTAAAACAGTACAAGCCTTTCCTTGAATTTGTCACTACGCTTCATGCAAATGGAGGCAGACTATGCTGTATATCAAACGATAATTTACTTTGCCCGAATGATAATGGCGCATTAAATTTCACTGGGTGGAAATACATTGCGACACCTGATGTGGGGAGTTTTGACGAGATGATGTTCGATGAATACATATATACTCAGTCTTTGATAGATAAAACGAATAAGGTATCAATCTTAGAAGAACGAAAACAATGGATGGCTGTCGCAGAAAAACATGCAATTTTACTAATGGTGTGTGAAGGTACAACGCCAAGACTTGCCTGCGCTATTAATACCAGTCAACTAAGAGACTGTAAAACCACAATACTTAACAAAAAAAACCAAGGTAAATTTATTGAATGGATAACTCAACATGTTCATAAAAAGTATAGAAATGAAGTCATTCTATTTTTAAAAGATCCAGTTAAGCATCCTTTAGAATACCCTGTAAGTGAAGTGTTAAAACTGTAATTGGTATCAGAATAAAAAAGGCGCAAAATGCGCCGATTAAAAAGTATTCATATTTCTCAGTCTGCTACAGCACGCCGCGACGCATTTGATCGCGTTCGATTGATTCGAACAAGGCCGTAAAGTTGCCTTCACCAAAACCGAGATTGTTTTTACGTTGAATTATTTCGATGAAGATAGGGCCAAATAAGTTTTTGGTAAAAATTTGGAGTAAATAGCCATTTTCATCTCCATCGCACAAAATTTGATGATGCTTAATACGATCGCGATCTTCAGTAATTTGTGGCAATTTATCGAAAATTGTATCGTAGTATTCAGGAATGATATCCAATGTTTTAATTGATGAACCTTCCATCGCATCTAAAGATGCCACGATATCACGGCTTGTAAATGCTAAATGTTGCACACCTGGGCCATCGTATTCTTTCAAATATTCATCAATTTGGTTTTTGTCATCATTCTTACCTTCATTAATCGGAATGCAAAAACTACCATCTGGTGAACGCAATGCGAATGATGTGAGACCAGTTTGTGCGCCGTTGATGTCAAAATAACGAACTTCAGTAAATCCAAAGATATCTTTATAGAAATCCGCCCAATGCTGCATGGTGCCTTTATAAACATTGTTTGTAAGATGATCAACTTCCATGAAACCTTTATCTGCAATGACTAGCGGCTCAGAGAGATCAACAAAGTCATTTTTGTAGATATTGTTGTCATCACCATAAATATCAATGAAATAAATTAAGCTGTCACCAATGCCATAAATGGCTGGATATGGCATGTCTTTCGCTGAATCACTTGCTGGTTTTGCACCACGTTCAACCGCAGCTTTAAATGCAAATTCAGCATCTTCAACACGCCAGCCCATTGAGCAAATTGCAGGGCCGTGAGATTTAGCGAAGTCAGCAGAAAATCCAGTTCGTTCTTTATTTAAAAAGAAGTTGATGTTGTTTTGCTTGTAATAAGTAATGTCTTTAGTGGCATGCTTTTTAAGCATAGAAAAACCAAAATCAACAAATATTTGATGCATAAAATCATTGTCAGTAGTTGCGAATTCAGTGAATTCGATACCTTGTAGACCCAGTGGGTTTAGTTCAGTAGGCATGTTCATATCCTTTATTTTTAACTCATGTATTAAATGTGGTCTTGGCGTTTATTGGTTTATTCTTCTTCAAGCCAAGAGCGGTTGTAGTCTTCACTCATGCATTGCTGCACATGTTCAGTTAATTTTAGTGGTGCAAAGGTATCTACCATGACAGCGTATTCATGGGTTTCAGTTTTTCCAATGGATGCTTCGGTTTTACCCGGTTGTGGCCCATGAGGTACACCTTTTTGATGTAACGTCATATAGCCTGGTCCAATTCCCGTTCGGCTCATAAAGTCGCCATCAACATAGTAAAGTACTTCGTCACTATCGATATTATTATGAAAGTACGGTGCTGGAATGGATTGAGGATGGAAATCATAAAGACGTGGCACAAAATTACAGACGACAAAGTTGTGCGCTGTAAAAACAATATGATCAGAAGGCGGTAAATGAATTTTACCCACTTTAGGCGCATATTCAGTGATGTTAAACGACCAAGGGTAAACAAAACCATCCCAACCAGCTAAATCAAAAGGGTGCCACACTAATGATGTGTGTTGATATTTGTCACCAAATTTACTGATAAGCGCAAAATCGCCTTGCTCTACGACAGCATCTTGCAATTCTGGGGTGCGAATATCACGTTCGCAATAAGGTGCAGACTCTAGCAGTTGACCGTATTCGTTACGAAAATGCTTTGGTATTTCGACCATCGAAGCGGACTCAATAACAAATAAGCGTACGTTGTTGTAGCTGTTAAATTTTAGCTGATAAGTTGTTCCACGAGGGATAACAAGGTAGTCCCAGCGTTTAACTTCTAATGCACCGTATTCGCTATAGAGCACGCCTTCACCTTCGTGAACGAATACCACTTCGTCACAATAAGCATTACGGTAAAACTCTTCAGTATCTTCAGATACTTTTGCCGTATAAAGGCTGACATCTGAGTTAAAAAAGATCTTATTACGTGCGCTAAAAAAGTTACCTTCACGATCAGTAAGTTTCGAGTCTAATTTATAGTTTTGAACTAAAGAATCTTCCCAGCTAAAACCATGCTCCATGTGATATGGCGATACAGAGCGCGCTTTACATGGCATGTTATGATGGTATTTATTGGAATAAATATTAGAAAATCCATGAGTAGAAAAAAGCTCCTCACGGTATAACTCGCCATTTTCCTTTTCAAAAGTAATGTGACGTTTTGCAGGGATTTTCCCTTGTTTGACATAAAACGGCATGGCTTTTATTCCTTCGTAAAATGAAAAGTGTGATCTACCTAGCAATTTAATTGCATAACTCAATAAAAAAAAGAATAATAAATCGCTTAAGATCATCAAAAATATAGATGATGTTTTAAAGCCTTGATATATAGGTGATGAGAATGAAAATAGACATTGATGCATTTCATGTTATGCAAATTATTGTAGATGAAGGAAGCTTTGCTAAAGCGGCTGAAAAGCTACACAAAGCTCAGTCAGCCGTGAGCTATCAAATCAAAAAGCTTGAAACGCATCTTGGTGTTCAATTATTCAATCGCGATCAATATAGAGCTCAATTAACGCCACAAGGAAGTGTGATCTTAAAAGAAGGGCAAAAATTGCTGCAACAGCTCTCAGGTATTGAAAGAGTCGCTAATCGTTTCAGTGATGATTGGGAACCCAGTCTCGAACTTGTTATCGATGGTGCTCTACCAATGGATCCCATTATGAATGCACTAAAACGGATGACCGAGCACAATATCCCCACAAAAGTTCAGCTCAATACAGAGTTCTTGGGTGGCGTTCAGCATCGGTTTGAACGTGATAATGCCGATTTGATGTTGGTGAAAGATTATCGAACAGGGCCAAATTATACGCCTATAGCGCTACCTACAATAACGAATATTTTAGTTACTTCAAATCAACACCCTTTGGCTAGCAAGAAACAAGTAGAGCTCTATGAACTGCAAAAGCATGTTGAACTGACCATTGAAGATTCCGCACCAAAGAATAACCTTAAAGATGAAATGCAATTTGGCGGTGATAAAGTGTTTTACCTTTCAGGATTTCGTATTAAGCGAGATGCACTTGAACGAGGACTCGGTTTCGGGTGGTTGCCCGATTTTTTAGTCCAACCTTATTTAGATGCGGGGAAGTTAGTCGAAGTGGATTTTGTTGGTGGTAGCCGTTACACCTTCACCCCTCAGTTAGTATCGTCCCTTCAACGTCCATTAGGTCGAGCGGGTAAGTTATTTACCGATCTGATTTTAGAAGAGTTCTTGCAATCGTAACAGTTTTTATCGTAGTTTATTCTGATTGAATAGCGACCAACCAAAGGAAATGACAATGAGTCGACAAAGTCACGAAGTGGATTATGAAATTAAAGGGCATGATATGCAGCTGGTGGAAGTGGAGCTGGATCCACAAGAAACTGTAGTGGCAGAAGCAGGGGCGATGACTTATATGGAGGAAGACATCGCCTTTGAAGCAAAGATGGGTGATGGTTCAGAACCAGACGCAGGTTTCTTTGGCAAATTAATGAGTGCAGGAAAACGTGCCATATCGGGTGAAAGTGTGTTTATGACGCATTTTACCAACAATGGTTTCACTAAAAGACGAGTAGCCTTTGCCGCGCCTTATCCCGGAACGATTTTAGCCATTGACTTAGCACAATGCGGCGGTGAGCTAATTTGTCAGAAAGACAGTTTCCTTGCCGCAGCGATGGGAACGAAAGTAAGCACACGATTTAACCGTAAACTAGGTGCTGGCTTCTTTGGTGGAGAAGGTTTTATCCTTCAAAGTTTACAAGGTGATGGTATGGCATTTATACATGCGGGCGGCACCTTAATAAAGAAAGAACTCAATGGTGAAACATTACGTGTCGATACAGGGTGTATCGCGGCATTCACTCCAGGAATTGATTATGATATAGAGCGAGCTGGCTCAATGAAGTCAATGTTCTTTGGCGGCGAAGGACTGTTTTTAGCGACCCTTTCAGGTCATGGAAGTGTGTGGCTGCAAAGTTTGCCGTTTTCAAGAATGGCAGATCGTATTATCGCAAATGCACCTTCTTCTGGTGGTAGTAGTCAGGGAGAAGGATCGGTGTTAGGCAGCATTGGTCGTATGATTGATGGTCGTTAATCGATCAAAATACTCACAATTCACTAAATAATAACAATAATATGAAATTAACTCGACAACACTTTATTTTTCTCGGCCCATTATTTTCATGGGCTTTTTACTTTTTCCTCATATCGATGGGTTTGGATTCAGATCCGGCCATCACCGCAGGTATTACTTTATTGACCGTAATATGGTGGGTGACAGAAGCAATACCCATTCCCGCAACTTCTCTGGTTCCTTTTGTTTTGCTGCCATTGTTTGGAATAGTCGATCACAAAGGAGTGGCTGCGTCATTTGGTAGCCACGTTATCATACTGTTAATGGCGGCGTTCATGTTGTCAAAAGCATTGGAGAAAAGTGGTGTCCATCAAAGGCTTGCCGTTTACATGGTAAAGTTTGTGGGAGTGAGTAGCGCTAAAAGACTCGTATTTGGTTTTATGTTGGCGACAGCTTTTTTAAGCATGTGGATATCGAATACTGCCGCTACGCTGATAATGTTACCTATTGCTCTAGCTATTTTAAATGGAGTTAATAACCCCAAACTGAGTATCGCACTTATTTTAGGCATCGCCTATGCCGCGAGTACAGGTGGAATCGCGACACCTATAGGTACACCACCCAATGTAATATTTATGGGAATTTATGAACAACATACAGGAGAGACATTCAATTTTGAAGATTGGATGAAAATTGGTGTGCCAATTGTTTTGGTGGCAATTCCGTTAATGGCATTGTGGCTTACCCGTGGTATTAAATTAACAGATAAAATTATTCTTCCTGAACAAGGAGTTTGGAGAAGCGAAGAGACACGAACTTTAATCATTTTCGGGTTAACCGTTTTGGCTTGGGTAACGAGGCATGCACCTTTTGGCGGTTGGTCTGACGCTTTAGATATTGATCTTGCTGGCGACAGTACAGTAGCACTCACTTCTGTTGTAGTAATGTTTTTAGTGTCAAATGGCAAAGGCGGTCGAATTCTCAATTGGGAGAGCGCAAAGGACATTCCATGGGGGATGTTGTTGCTATTTGCTGGTGGTATTGCGCTTGCTAAAGGAATGTCGGCTTCAGGTTTAAGCAACATGTTAGGTGAGTGGTTATCGTCCATGTCCTACATTTCAATTTTTGCACTGGTATTACTGATATGTATTGTAGTGGTGTATTTAACTGAAATTACCAGTAATACGGCCACGGCCACATTATTGATGCCTATTTTGGCTGCGGCAGCATCAGGCGTAGGTGTTATGCCTGAAGTTCTTATGATCCCCGCGGCAATGGTGGCAAGTTGTGCCTATATGCTTCCGGTTGCAACGGCACCGAATGCCATAGTTTATGGAGCAGGAAAAGTTGCTATTGCCGATATGGTGCGAGAAGGGGCGAGTTTAAGTTTATTTATGGCACTACTTATCGGTTGTTTTTGCTATATTTTATTAACTTAGCCTGAGCTTTGCGTAACAAAATTGATAAGAGTGCCTGTTTAATCACTCCGGGTTTAATTCCTCGCCCCTTGGGGAGAACTAACATAAAAGGTTTGTGTTTTGTCATAGCTGCGTAGGCTGGTATCCAGCGACTTTCACTAAACAAGCAAAAGGCGCTAGACTATCGACATAAAAAACTGTGGTTACTTCGTTTCCAATCTTCGCTGGAGTGACGATAACGTTAAACGATACCTCGCTGCTCATCTAGGGCGGGGTGATTCATTCAACAAATAGTATAATTTTACTAATTGCGGATATACTTATTTCTATAAGTAAAAATTAAAAACGTATTGGCTTTCCAATTTCATCTCGAACATCTCTTCTTAAACATTTATCTGAACACCACCTTACTTTAACCGAGGTAATCTTTAATTTACTTGCAGCCCCAAATGGCAATGTGTTTATTTGTACAGGTGTCATATGAGCAAGGAGGCGCCAACTTTGTGAGGTGCAGCCATGTTACCCGTTCCAACGAGCCTACCATGGAAAGCTTACCCAGGAATGAACTGCACTGCTGAAGATGCGTCAGCAGAAAGTGAGCCAGCAAGAGAGAAGCTCTTAAAGCATACAGGGAGTTATGGCGCTACAGAACAAGCTTCACCCACTGTTACTATTAAAGTGACAGCTCCGACATCAAAAACTCGCGTTGTGGCGAGCCGATTGATCGACTTCAATCACCTTCAAATTCCACTCCCTGAATTAAATAAAAACTTACTCGAAGAAATCGAATCAGAAAAAAACGAAGCAATAGATCAAGCTAAAAAAGAAAGTGAAGAAGCTAAACAAGCAGGGATTCAGCTTGCTAAAAAGAATTTTTTTATAAAACTAGTCGGTTCAATCATTGCTTTGGGGGCTTTAGCACTAGCTATAGGGCTTGCAGTACCTACAGGCGGTGCATCAATTGCCGTTGCGGGTATTTTAGGTGTGGTATTCGTGTTATCGGTTTCTGATACGTTTTGCTCATTTATTGACTGGCGGCAGAAAGTGAATGGAAAGGAAGGACTGCCAATGGAAGGTGACTTCATTGGTAACTTAGTTTTTGGAGCCTTGAGGTGTTCGAAGTTAAGCGACAAGAAAAAAACGACTATTGCTCGGTGGGTGTCTGTGGTAACTACACTGGGGCTTTCTGTCGGCTTGTTATGGACGGAAAGTATTAGCCCAAAGAAATTTTTAAAACCTTCAACAGTCATAGAAAATGGCGGGAAATTAGTAGATAAAGCGACAGGAAAGTTGACAAAGTATGCTGATTTTTTGAACGCAAGCGAAGTTAAGCTTAGAGAAGAAGAAAGTGAAGCTGATATAGCAAATCGTGAAGCGAAAATTAGAACACAAGGTTTTGCAGATATTTTTAAATTGAATGAATTAAGGGGGGAAGCGAATCAAGTGCTTTCAGAAAAGCTAGAGAGTAGAACATTAGAAGCAAGAAAGCAGCAAAGAGCTAAAGCTCAAGAGTTTGCAAAAGTAAAAATGTTTAATCAGCAACTTGAGACCGCTGTATCTGAGTTACCTAAGCAATATCAATCGTTCATTTCAGAGTTTGATGAATTAAAAAAAGCATCTGAAATTAAAGCAGTGAGTAAACAGCCTACAGCCACTTTAAGTCCATTCACACCTTCAAAAGTAAAGTTGGAACCTGCTAATGATGAGATAGCGGATAATATTTTGAAAACATCGCAAACCGCAGTTGAAACGGCAAAAAAATCAATAGAAGATTTAAAACAATATGAAATTCGCGCAGCCAAAAGAGTATTTATCGGAAAGTGCTTAAAAGGGTTTTTTTCATTACTTGGTATTGGTGGAGCTATTGCAGTAACAACCTTGTCTGGCGGAACGGGTGGACTGTTACTGGTCTTGATGACGGGTAATTCAGTATTAGCATTTTCAGATGCGATAGCGGCTTATCAAGAGTGGCAAAATAAAGTTCATGGTCGACCTGAATTACCACTAAAGACCGATGGTGCAGGAAATGCATTTTACAGGTTATTAAGCAAGACGAGTATGAGTGAAGCTAATTCCTTGAAGTGGGCCAAAAGGCTTTCAACAGGGCTGCATTTATTGCTTTCAGCAGGTTCAGCATTTCCTAAGACGGGAGAAGTAGGCAAGGGGATAGAAGAAGCCAAAAAGTTGCTTAACCCGCTTTGTGAAGGTATTGCAAAAGAGCAAAAAGAACATGAAAATGAGGAGCTAGAAGATGTAAAACTTCAAAGTGATTTAGCGCTTCTTTCAAGAGATCTCGCTTCTGAGCAAGTCTATGATTTGCAAATCGTGCAAGGGTTTAGCCGAACTCGAGAAACCTACATTAGAAAATGTAACGAGCTACGTATGCGTAGAATTGCACTTGAATTAAATAAGTATAAAAGTGAAATAGCCAAAGCCAATAGATTTAAGGAAAATGCTTTAGCTTTGCTATCTCAGTTACCTCCAGATGTCTCTGCAACTATTGATAAGTTAAAGGCACAGACGCAAAAAATGGCAAAAAGAGTGGCTTAATTTTATTGACTGGTTATTCGAGCATTTATTCTTGCTCTGTGGTGCTAGAAGCCCACTCTAAAAATGCTTCTTTTGTTTTTTTATCAGCCTGCTGCCACCAGTATTCCAACATTTTTTTTGCCTGAACGGTTTCACTGTCTGTTGTTACGATGTGCTTAGATGTGGATGCTTTCGTAGAGTGAACAATAGATGATTCGTTTGGGCTTGATAATCGCGTTTTTTGAGCGATGAAATCTCTAAAATTTTGATGGGTACTACCGTGAACAACTTGAGATAAAAAACCACTTTCTTTAACTTGAATTTGCGTTATTTTATATTGAGTTTCACCGTCATTTCGGCTAATGACAATCTTGGGTTTTTGTGCATAACGCTCAGGATCATTTGAAATGAGATCACTATCGCTTTTAAGTTGGAATAAATCATCACCATCAATGAAAATGCTGATTATAAATGGAGCGGATTTTACAAATTTATGGCTGTCTGAAAAGTCATCGACAATGAGTTCATTATATCTAAGAGCAATATTGTGCATTCCATTAGTTAACGGAATGCTTGATGTTCGGCTAAATAAGCCAGACTTAATTGTAGTTCCATCTGCAGCTAGAAACTCAAAGGAATCAGGAATGCTGAGCTGAGCAGCAAAGCTGCTAAATGAACTCATGAACACAGTGAACATTGGAATAATTACTTTAGTGAGTTTAGTCATTTTGTTTCCTAGCGATTATTTTTGTAATTAGGTCGTTCAAGCATTTGAATACGCTCTTCAATATAACTAATGGCTTGACGACATTTCCCAAGCCGTTTATGCATGGAGAGTATTTCATTTTGTAATTTTAGTTTGTCACGGCTTAAGCAGCTTTCTAATTTTAAATCTAATTCATGTATTCTCTGCTCAAATTTTGATACCCAATTTAAATGTTTATTGAGTTCTTCGTACAGTTGATGGCTACTTTGCATGACGTTACTGGCAATCCATTCAAAACCACTTTTTTGGTGGTTTTTTTTCTGGCGTGAAAGGTAACGAGCGCGTGCACTGGCTTTTTGTTGACGAACTGATTTTAAGTTGAGGTCGGTCGTATTTAATGCACGCTTAACAGCTGAAAACTGATCTTGAATACGCAAACAACTTGTTTCGATTACCTCGGTGGTTAAACCAACTTTAATTCTTTTTTCTAACTGCGTAATGCCTTTTCTTATCTGGTTAATACAAGGGCCCAATTGAGCACCTGTTTGGATAAATAAACTCTCATTGAAACGGTCAACGTTTTGTAGAAGTGTTTTTTGACCTTTTGCTAGGGCTGAGTCGTGCTGTAAAACTTCTTGTTCTAGCTTTTCTAAGTGACGTTTTAATAGACTTAAAGATTCGGTGAGTCTCAAAACCATGCACTCCATGCAAGATGTATCGACATAATGATCACGACACAGATAAAGATAGGTTTTATAAAAGGTGAGCCAAATCGAATAGCGAAATGAGCGCCAATAAAAGATCCTAACATCATGAACATACCCATGGCTAACCCGATGGTAAAATTGACCTTACTCTGAAATAAAAATATCAGTAATGCCGTCAAATTACTGATCAAAGTCATGGAACGAGCAAGAGCACAACTATTGAGAAGAGGTAATTGAAAAAGCTTAGAGGATGAAATTGTCCAAAACGCACCAATGCCAGGTCCCGCAAAACCATCATATCCTCCCCAGAAAAAACCTGTTAACCATTGATAAAGTTTGTTGGGTTTAGATTGTGGTACTTGAGTGTTTTTACAGCCAATGGCGTTCGGATTTAATGCTGTATAAAGCGCAACAGCAATGATCATAATGGGCAACATCTTAACTAACCAGTCATTATCTATCATTAAAACAATAGTGCTGCCAAGTACTGCACCTAAAAAGGTCGCTATTGCGCAATGGTACCAAAGGGTTGGTGAAAAAAATTGTTGTCTGAAGTAAGTCATCGCTGACGTAAAAGAACTGAAGCAAGCGGCTAATTTGTTTGTGCCAAGTGCCATATGAGGAGGGATACCCATCGATAATAACGCCGGTATAGACAGCAATCCACCTCCTCCGACTACAGCATCGATAAACCCAGCACTGACACCGACAGTGAGTAAACTGAGCCACTGACTTGTTTCTAACAACATAAGCATTTACTTCTAGAAAGTGCAATTCGCTTCATTGAATGAAATGATCCGTTTAAATTTTAAAAGATTCGTTAATTCATTTTAAACATAAATTGGTTCGACTGCATTATTCAATGACTTTGCGAAAGGGCGGTAATGCATCAATTAGTGATTTACCATATCGTTTGGTTATTAGACGCCTATCCAAAATAGCGACTCGTCCATAATCTTGTTCCTTACGCAGTAATCGACCACAACTTTGTATTAGCTTTCTCGAAGCGTCAGGTACGGTGAGCTGCATGAAGGGATTACCACCTTTGAGTTTTATATATTCAGCGTGAGCTTGTTCAACTGGTGAGGTTGGTACCGCGAAAGGCAATTTAGTCACTATAAGGTTGGTTAAATAGTCACCGGGTAAATCTAAACCTTCTGAAAAGCTACCAGTACCAAATATCACACTTGGTAGCTGATCATCACAACGTTCAGTATGAGTCTTTAATAACTGTTGCCGAGGCTGTGTACCTTGAACCAGTATAGGGACTTTAACTTTTGATTCTACAAGCTCAAGGGTTTTATCCATTTGCCAATAAGATGCAAATAGCACTAATGTGGCCATTTCACCTTCGATAAGTTTAATTATTTTTTCAGCAAGCTCTTCAGTGAATAAATCGTGAGTGGGTTCAGTCTTCATATGTGGAATAAATAAGGTGCCGTTATTCTCATAATCAAAAGGTGATTGAAGCGCTAAATAGCGACTACCATCTTGCAAGGATAATCCAACTTGATGGCAAAAATGGTCAAATTTATTTAAGGCCCTGAGTGTTGCACTACAGAGCACAACACCTGCCGCTTTTTGCCACAACATGTGCTCAAGCATAAATCCAACTTCGATGGGAGAAGCTTGCAATAGATAATCAGTTTGCTTTCCTGTTAATAGCTCAATCCATCTAGCAGAAGGAGCGCCTTTTGCGCTGTCCTCTTTCGCTATAGACTTCCAAAGTTTGGCTGTATTTTCTAATCGTTGAAGCATAAACCCTGCTTCAGTCACGAGTTGCTCGGCTTGATGTTTAGGAATATCACCATCTTTTATTGCTTCACTCAAAATAGACTGAATTTTCCCTAACTGTTTGACTGCTGAATTTGAGGATGACGTGAGATTTTCAGCTGGGATCACCAAACTTTGAGGGATTTTGCCGTGTTCGAAGCGCCAGCGAGATTCAGGGTTATCGAATTGCTTGAGTTGTGTGTCAAGAAATTGAGCAACCAAATTAGAGGCGCTGACCATTTCAGAAATATGATCCATGATGTTTTGTGCAGGACTAATTATCTGATCGCTTTTAATTTGATTTTGTAATTTGGAAACCGTTTTATTCAGTTTTTCTAACCAATCTATGGTGCCCCTTAACGTGGCTTGGGCACTGGAAAAGTCACGAGCAACAAGGGGAAGGTGATGTGCTTCATCAATGACATAATAAGCTTCTTCAGGATCAGGCAAAATAACACCGCCACCCAATTCTAAATCAGCAAACAATAAACTGTGGTTTACTATCAGTACATCCCACGTATCCATTTCATCACGTGCGCCATGAAAAGGGCATAATCTGTGGGCAGCTACTTGACGATGGCATGAGTGTTTATCGGAAGATATTTGTTG
Source organism: Parashewanella spongiae (assembly GCF_004358345.1). Lineage (NCBI taxonomy): Bacteria > Pseudomonadati > Pseudomonadota > Gammaproteobacteria > Alteromonadales > Shewanellaceae > Parashewanella > Parashewanella spongiae. The sequence continues at coordinate 1,595,206 of NZ_CP037952.1, forward strand.
CCATAGATGGTCAGGGATTGGTTTCGTGAGGGTGTCTATTTCACCATTCCATTTACCTTCATGAAAATCTTTAAGTAAGCTTTGTAGCAAATCGATTTGGCTTTGATCTGGTTTTGTTTGCCACATCGCAACTTGAGCACCAGAATCAGAGCCAATCATCATTTCTAATTTTGATAAGCATACATATCGCTGCCTACCTTTTACTAAGCCAAATTTAAAATTTAGTTCTGACTGAGCTAAAAAGAATGGCAAATCCTTATGCAAAAGCTGTTCTTGAAGGGCCACGGTTGCCGTAGCAATGACGACTTTTTTCTTTTGTACCAAACCTAGTGGAATGGTACCTAATAAATAGGATAACGACTTGCCAATGCCTGTACCTGCTTCAACAACAACGATCCGACGATGTTTGTCATACTCACCAGCCAAGGTTTTTGAAATCTCAGCCACCATATAATTTTGCTCTCGGCGAGACACAAAATTAGGTAAAGCTGCTGCTATGTCTTTATAAATAGCGCGGATTTGAGTTTTAACTTTGTCAGCAAGCATAAAAAGTCGGTATCATGGCATAGAGTATAGCTGTATATAATAACAGGCTTAACGGAGTGGGTGTACAAAATATTCCAGTGTTAACAATGTCAAAATGTTAATAACTAATACCAATTACAGTAATTAATCTCTCACTCAGCATGAGCTAAGGAAAGTTACGGAAGAAAGTATACCGATGAGTTCTCGTCAGTCCAGTGTAGACTGGAAACGAAGTAACGACAGTTTTGTATGTCGGTAGTCGAGTGCCTTTGCTTTTTTCTATAAAAGTCACTGGATACCAGCCTTCGCTAGTATGACAAAGATTGGTACTTTCTAAATCGCTCGATCCTTAAAGGGTTTCAGTGCAAGGCACAAGCTCGAAGTACTATATTCCCTACGGCCGCCATACAAAGCTGGCGTTCAACGCACTTCGTGCTTTTGTCGGGACAATTCAAGAACGTGCAACGCAGTAATGGAAATCTTTAGCCTTGCCCTTCGGGAGCTTGTATGCGCACACTTTGGTTTATAAAGAATACTTCACAAAATTATCTCAACGTAGATAACTATGTTTTCACCAATTTCGATTGCACGTTGAGCACATACATAGCTCTGAGTTAAGCAGTAATTGGTATAAACACAAATCATGGTGTTTATGAAGATTATTTAACGGGAATTATTCGCACCATTTGTATACAGTACAGTATGTTTTTAATAACTGTTTGTAGTGTTTAAATGCTTCCGAGTTCAGCGACGAAACCATCAATAGACATTGAAATGCAACCAATGGCGCAATGCAATGTTGGAAGAATTGAAGATGAAAATGTTGTTAAGTTAAGCCGATATTTTCAAGCTGAAAAATTAGTTGATATTGAACATGAAATATCATCACTCTCATTAATAAAAAACGTCTCAGATCTTGAACAGTGGCTCAATCAATTACCATCAATTGAAGGAGTAAGCTTTCAAGTAATACATGAGGGATACTACAGCGTACAAAAACCTAATCCACTTTCTTGCTTTAAAGTTTATTTATTAATTAATGATGAAAAAAAACCTTGGTTAATTAAAAGCTTAAATATACATGCTGATTGTGAATTGAATGTAGTGACCAAAGACTCTACCAAAAATGGAAAAATTTATTCAATACAAGAAATTACTAGTGATGGTAAAGAGTACATAGAAATCAGTTCAGATATAGTTAGACCAGCTTCCTCTGGCATTGTCGCAAAACCACAATCCGTAGCGCGTTCGAGAGTAAATACTGAGTCACAACTAATACTGAATGGATCATTTTTTGAAGAATGCCAAATTCTCATGCGTCGGTTTCTATATCAACCTGTTTCTGGGCAAAACCTATCAGTTGGAGAAATAGCTAGACCAATTCATGGCGCAGTTCATGGAGCTAGAGCGGCAATGTGGATCCCTATATTGATTGCTTTAAGGGCTGAGTTTGGCGAACAACAAGCCATTAATTACCCGAGAGAAAATATTCCATTATTAATGAAAGCGGCATTGTTACATGACTCTGGGCGTAAAGGGGAAGGTAAAGACACCCCTGTATGGGAGAAAAAAAGTGGCGAAAACTGTGAAGATCATTTACTTGCTATTGGCTGCAGTGCTGAGCTAAGTGCTAATTATAAAAACGCTATTATTGGTAAAGATGATGAATATAAAGTAAATAAAAACTTCGACGCCCAATTAGTGCACGATGCAGACTGTTTGGAAATTATGCGATGTAGCAAAAAGTTCTATTTTAACCAACTGAATACAGTAAAAAAATACAGCTCAGATAAAAATAAACTTAAAGAAATATTTAAAATTCTTGATTGTATACAATGCTTTATTCAAGCTCAAGAAGGGAAGCAAGGTTGTGATATTGATACATCTGGACTCAAGTTTCATCATCTTAAAAGCTGTCTTAATCCGTTAACATCCCCCCCTAAACAAGAACTGGAATTCGCTGATAACGTTTTGCACTTTCAACTAAAATTGTTAAGAGAAACAATGCCAACTTTATTTGGTTTATTGGTTCAAAGTACCGGAGGTTTTTCTGAGGATATTTCAAAAACAGTTGTCACATGTAAGCCACTGTCGAGTCAACATGATGTCAGTGAAGTTATCAATATAGAATCGGCAAAAAACACCTTACTAATGGGCAAACTTGCCAATGTCATGGGGATTTTAGTTCCTGATATGCGACTGTATCAGGACAACGGTCGCTATTATTTAGCGGGAGAAAAGGTTGATGAAAGCAATTTTCGAAAAAAGCAGTTTAATGAGATAACAAAACCAGAACTGGCAAAAATATATTTGGTTGCGTCGGTGCTTGGAAATCCTACGGCTTTTATTGATAAAACAGACCAGTGCTGGGTATCAAAGACTGGACAAGTATTGTTGCCTGATTGGGAGGCAAGTGGAGAATACGGTTTTCCCTCAAAAATGGAGAGAAAAGTAGGGTGCTTTGGATCAACTGTTTTCGAACTTAATGGACTGTTAAATCCAAATTCGTTGAGCGCTGAAAAGCTTGGTGTTGCGATACCTCCGGAATTTTTGCATAAAACGGCTGAATTACTAAAGACCATTCCTGAAAAGGAAATTTGTAAAGCAGCGGCTCAATTGCTCAACTTGCCAATTGATGAGTTATTACTACTTATTGAACGATTTGGGCCTGATAAACCTTACGATTTAATGCGCCTAAAACGGGTTGTGATGGAAAGAATCGCTTATTTAGGACGAGTATTCCCTTCAGCTTGCAAGTTACCGTTAACCCCTGCCGAATATGGTGCAATAAAAGCAAGTGGCGTTCGAGGATATTCTATTCCTCTTGATTCTGATGAAATCAAAAATCATCAAGCAAAATTTTATCAATATTACGATGCTCAACTCCAGCCTAAAACGGCGTGTTGGCTAAGGCTCACACCAGAGGCCACACACCAACTTGCCGAACGCTTAGGCTTGCCGATTGAACTGCAACATCCATTAAACAAAATAAATAATACCGTCGAATGGTTGCAAGACTCCCCGGAAATGACAAATCAAATCCGATGCAGCATTTTAGATACATTAGAGCAAATTGCATGGTTAAAAAGTGAATGTCAAAGATTGTTTAAAAGCTCGCGGCTACCAGAAGTGCAAGAAATAAGCATTTTTCTTCGACAATTTGAAGAAATTGAAACGATTTTAAACGACTTTTTAACTTGTAAAAATGGTGATGTATTACAGATAAAACCTCATATAAATATAATTAAAGTGTTGCCAAGAATATTCCCTTCTAGGGTACTAACTGCAGAATTTGATCCCAAAACTCAATTTAAATCAAGAGACTTTCGTTATTACAGGGCGTGGGAAAACGAAACAAAAATTGCGGTAGAGCATGATAAGTTTCTCAGTGTTAATTTGGAACTCCCAATTAATGGGGAGCAAAGTAAATCGCTGGCAATACAGTTTTTTGGAGATACAGCTGCAAATTCGCAAGCTTTACATGGAGTCGTTAAGTTAACCGTAAATGGGGAAAAATATGAAGATGTAGCCTCTTTGTTTAAAGGATTAGAATTGATCGGTGTATCGGATGCGCGTCAGACTAAATTGTCTATCCAAAACCAATACTTAGATTCAATAGCGCAATGTTATGGGGTTGAATTAGAAGAAAAGTTTGAACATCATGAAAATATTAATCGTGAGTGTTGGCTGCAAAGGCGTACGGGCTTAACTCGTGAGCTAAATTGGCAAGAGAATCATGCTGTAATGAATGGGGAGTGGGTCTTTTATCGACCAGAAACTGATTCAGTAAAAAAAGCTGAGGGTGATAGTTGTATGATTCTTCATAACTATAAATTATATAGGAATTTCCCACAGCAAACGATATTGAATATTTTCCATTCAGGAGAGAACCTGTTGTCTCGAATTGAAAGGTTAAGGATCGGACAGCTAAAATTTGTCAGTTCAACATTTCCCAAGTCCAGCTCTGAAGGAGCAAACTTTGTTTTTATGAAGTTATGCCCACACGATGAAAGCACAAAGGGGATGTGTTGTTTTAAAATTAAACCCTCAACTTTACTCAGAACAGACATCATTGTTTTCCATTATACCGCAACCCAATGTGGTGTGCTTAATCGGCACAAAGAAAGTTATAAGCCAAGCGCTGTAACGTTCAAAGGTATGACAAAATTTGAACATAATGAAACCATTTTACCATTTATCAATTTTGAAGAAGTCCAAGCACTATCTGAATCGTCGATGATAGATGTAAATAATCACGTACTAAGGGATAGAGAACAAGGGCATAATACCTTACCTGATCAATTGGTTAATTGGTCTGATGGAAGGCCTTTGGCAAGTTTTTTTGAGCAACTTAATTTCACTGGAATCAAAACTCTTGAATTAAAAGAGCTTGATTTAACTCAAAAAGTGCTAGGAAATAAATTATTACAAGCTGAATTATATAAATGTAAATTGACAACAGCCCAATTTGCGGCAACCTTGTTCGTGCAGTGCAGCCTTATTAAATGTATTTTTATTGATAGTGAGTTAAATAAAAGTGTAATTACAGTCCGTAACCTAAAATTTGAACAGTGTAATTTTAGAGGTACTGACTTAAGAAATTTAGAGTTTGATAATTGTACATTTGTAGACTGTGATTTTTATGAAACTAAAATGGATATTAGGACAATTCAGCAGTCATTTTTTACTTTCGACAAAATCGATTTTTGCTCAAGTGATGATGAAAGATCCATACATAGTGTGAGGTTACTGCAACACACCATCTTACTTGGTGAATCTCCAGACTTTAGGGAGTACGCCAAAGCGCCTAAAGTTAATTTATTTACTCGGTTGACTAGAGCCCTAGGTGTTAAGTCGCAGTTCAGTTCTTTGCGACAATATCGATATCTTAAATTTGTGGAAGCAGATTATTCAGTTGAAAAGATTGAGATGATGGAACGTATAGGCTTGTTTACTGACCATGAAGCATGGAATTCAGTAGTCCAAAGAAGAGTCCTTAACGAGATTAAAACTAATCCCTCTTATTATCCAAGTAAAATAATTGAAAAAAGATTAGCATATTCTTTTAAGATAAAATTTAATTTGGCACCGAACACTACGGAATGTAGGGCTGCAAAAGTTATATTGACTAATTTTAAAGATTTTGAGCTCATAAAGTTACTGCGACAAGTAGATAGTGAGAAGATAGAGCTACATCATTTAAAACACATGAAATTATTTCCTCAAGGATTTCTGGATTTATGCGCTCTAGACATATTGAGTAAAAAGGAGAAGTTTGAGTACATAATGGATTACCTTTGCATTTATATGGAAGACAAAGAAAGGAGTCTTCAGGATTTTAATGAAAGAATAGATATGTTTTTTAAAGTCATTTACGCCCCTCAACTTTCAGTAAAAATAGCGGCTCGACTTGAAACGTTACATTTTGATAGTCAGTTAATATACACTTTCATATTTAATGTTATGCGAGATGAACAAAGTGAAAGGCTTGTAGGGGGAGATAATAGATATAAACTTATTGCAATGAATTATCGTGAAACCCAAAAAGCAAAAGGAGAAAGATATAAACACTTAGATACACAATTTTTAGATTTATGCTGGGAAAAATACAAATCAAATTTAAAGCATAGTTAATTGGTACGAATGGTATAAAATGTGTGTTTTGTCACCCTCAGGGATTAAATGAAAGTTCTCAAAGGCTTGATATTAACAAGAAGGTGTTTAACTCAGGGCTCACATAGTTTGCTTGAATATTATATTCTAACAAATGATGGGGCGGTTAGAGTCGTTGTTGATAACAAATGTTGGATGTGCTTTTGTCTAACCAGTGACTCTAGTAAGCTCAAAAATATATCCAAAAACCTTATTCACCAAATAAAACCCCTTCAATTAACTAATTTTGAAAAACAACCTGTTTCAGTTTTATATTTTTTTAATCGTCAAAGTTTTAAAACAATGCAGAGGCTTGCATTAGATCTTTCTATTCCATTATACGAAGCAGATATAAAGCCTGAGAATAGGTTTTTAATAGAAAGGTTTGTTCATTTTGATGCTGAATTTTTAGGCGATTTCTCTCAAAAAAGCGACGATGGCTCGAAAAGTTTTATAGCAACTAAAGCAAGAAAAGCCTCCACCATCAATTTAAAACCTAAATGCATATCTTTAGATTTTGAGTGTAGCCCGTTTAATGAAATTTACTCAGTAGGGCTTTATGCTGACGGCTATCGAAAAGTCATAATGGTTGGTGAATCTGAGAATAACAGTCCAGATTACGTATTTTGGGTGGCTGACGAACAAGCATTGATATTTGCGCTTATTGAATGGTTTAAAAATTACGATCCCGACGTCATTATTGGTTGGGCTGTTGTGGTGTTTGATCTTGCATTATTGTCTAAACGGGCTGAGTTTCATCATATTCCATTAACACTTGGAAGAAATCAGCAATTACTGAGCTGGAAGGTTGATGGGAAATATCGTCCTGAAACGCTATCACTGCCAGGAAGGGTTGTGCTTGATGGTATCGATTGGTTAAAAGCCGCTTTTTATTCTTTCGAAAGTTTTTCTCTTGAAAATGTTTCACGTGAGTTATTGGACGAAGGTAAAGCCATTGACAACGTAAAAGGGCGTGGCACTAAAATTAATGAAATGTTTGAAAATGATAAATTATCTTTAGCGCATTACAATATTACCGATTGTCGATTAGTTTGGGATATTTTTGAAAAAACTAAACTGTTGGACTTTGCTATTGCTCGATCTCGGTTAACAGGACTAGAGTTCGGTCGTGTAGGAGCTTCGATTGCTGCCTTCAATAACTTATATTTACCACATTTACATCGACATGGTTATGTCGCACCAGGATCACCAGCAAGTAATGGGTTAGAAAGTCCGGGTGGATACGTTATGGATTCGGTGCCCGGTTTATATAAAAATGTGATACTTCTGGACTTTAAGAGCCTTTACCCATCAATTATTCGAACTTTTTTGATTGATCCCAAGGGGTTGATTGAAGGTTTATTAACCGTAGATGATCAAAAGAGTGTCGATGGATTCCTTGGCGCTCGATTTGCTCGTGAAAACCCTATACTCCCCTCATTAATTGCTGAATTAACATCAAAAAGGGAGCTAGCAAAAAAATCTGGCGATGCACCTTTATCTCAAGCCATTAAAATTATAATGAATTCACTTTACGGTGTACTTGGCTCAACAGGCTGTGTATTCCATGATGCAAAATTAGCAAGTTCAATCACCATGCGTGGCCATCAAATCATGAAACAAACACAAAAATGGATTGAAAATGAAGGCTGCCAAGTTATCTATGGTGATACAGATTCAACCTTTATATGGATAGGTGATTCAATCAATGAAAATGAAGCCAAACAAAAAGGACATGATTTGGTGAGCATAATCAATCGGAACTGGAATCAAGAATTAAAAAAAACCTATAACTTAGAGTGTTTTTTAGAGCTTGAGTTCGAAAGACTTTATGAACAATTCTTCATGCCGACATTAAGAGGGTCTGAGTTAGGCAGTAAAAAGCGGTATGTAGGCACTTTTCGCAATGAGCAGCAGCAAATAGAATTGATCTTTAAAGGGATGGAAAATGTACGTAATGATTGGAGCAAACTTGCTAAGCGTGTGCAATTTGAACTTTATACACGACTATTTGAAGGACGTCCTTTAAGTGAGTTTTTAAGTGAGCAAATATCTCTATTAAGAATGGGGAAGCTTGATTATGAGTTGTTGTTTTCAAAGAAGTTATCTCGTGATTTAGACAAATACTCAGCAAAGGCATCACCTCATGTAAAAGTGGCGCAATCGTTATTAACAGAGACAGGTGATGAGGCTTATCGTAAACGAGGTACAAGGATTGATTACTTAATCACAGTACTTGGCCCCCAAGCGTTACAATTAAAAACTGCCGAGATCGATTACCAATATTACGTAGATAAGCAACTAAAGCCAATCGCAGAACCTGTTTTTGCAGCTGCGGGAGAATCATTGACAAATGTACTATCCAACCAATTGAATTTGTTATAATCATAGTGAAAATATGAACAATGTTTAATTACATAAGTTGGGAGTAAATCTATAGTTTTGATATAAGAATGGCATCTCTATGAATTAAGTATAAACATCGGACGTTTTACTGAGCTTCATTAATTAGTCAAAACGTCAGAGGATTTACTTACTTATGAAAGTATCGATCTTAGCTACAACTCTTGCGACAATTTTAGTTGCTCCTTCTATTTCTGCAATGCCAATTTATTCTGATCATATTAACTCTGTAACGGGTTATGGTGCCTTAGGGGTATCTGTGATTAACACGAATGATCAAACTGAGCTCGTAAATGGTGGTAGCAGTGTAGGGTTAAACTTTAGCCATAAACTTGAATCAGGTTGGGATGTAATAGGGCAGTTTGAGTGGGGCGTAAACCCTGTAGGTGAAAGTAAGATAGTTTTTAACAGTGACAGTTTAGTTGAACAACTAGACGGTGACTTTTTTTATAATCGCATAGGCTATGTAGGCTTCAAGCATGATAAGTACGGTACTGTTACTTTTGGTAAACAGTGGGGAGCTTGGTTCGATGTCGTAAAAGATACAGATTATGGCGCTGTTTGGGATGGGAACGCGGCTGGCGTGAATACCTTCTTATCAGATGGTGGCATAAATGGTGTAGGGCGCAGCGAACAGACTATCCAATATAGGAATGTTTACGACAATTTAAGTATTGCACTACAAATGCAGATAAAAAAAGATAGTTTTGATATTAATGAAAACAACGGGAATAGTCCGTTTCCACAAATGGGAACACGAAACCAACAAAAAATAGTAATCGATAATGACGGCCGCATGAGCGAAGTGGAATATGGTAATACTTATGGAGTAAGTATGCGTTACATCATTAACCCCGACTTTACTATTACTGCGGGATACAATCGTGGTGAGTTTGATGTGAACCATGTTAATGGTGGCCAAACTTCAGAAATTGACGATATTTATGGTGCAGGAATAGTTTACGGCAAATGGAAACATGTTGGTTTATACGCTGCAGCAAACTATAGCCAAAGTCATTATCATGATACCGATAACATAGGTAGAATCTTACCAGAAAGCGAAGGCGTTGAAGCTGTCGTGTCCTATTTATTTAAAAACGATATAAGAGCTTATGTGCAGTATGATGTATTAAATGCTGGTACTGAATACCAGAAAGCTTATTCAGGAGATAATTTCCTACGAGAAAACGTCATAGCAAGTTTACAGTTTCAGTGGGACCCACAAACCTTAATTTATCTCGAAGAACGATTTGATTTCAGTGATTTCAACGGTGCACACAAATCTGCAATGGAGCCATATGATGATGGTGGAATTGCAGTAGGTTTGAAATATAAATTTTAATCTCAGTAGGGTAAATTCCTTGCCGCTTGCGGCGGACTAACGTCTTTATCTAACTAATTGATACCTCGCCCCTTGGGGCGGGGTGATTCATTAAAAGATAGCAGTCTGTTTGCTATCTTTTTTCATTTTGTCCGAAACAAGCTATAGAACAAATGTTACTCATTTGTAAATAATTCTGTGAATTAGTTATCAATACACTCGTACATACCGATAAAATTAGTTAAACCTCTCTATATTTTTTCCACGCTTCCTTTTTAAAATAACAACAACTAATTACCGCTCAAATAATAAACGAAAAAAATCAATATTATCTAACTCATTGTTTTTTTAATGGTTAATATATATTTTAGATTAATTAATCTACATATGGCATTTAAAAGTAAAAACACTGTTTATATTATTTACAAAAAGTTCAATAAATTTGTCATAAATGTTGATTAAATGTTTCCAATGTGATTTTATTGCGTCAGTAATTTTTCAAAGTGATAACCTTACTTTGCTAAAAATCAAAAACTATCCGTCAGTATTTAGAACGGTAGATTATAAGAAGTGTTATACCCAGGGAGATAGAGAATGCTTAAGAACAATCTGATAGCAAAATCAGTAAGATTTGCACTGATCGGTGGTGCAGCAACAGCTGCATTGACAACTGCACCAACAGTTTTTGCTGCTGAAGAAGGTGACAAAGTAGAACGTATTGCTGTTACAGGTTCACGAATTCAACGTGCTGACTTGGAAACTGCACAACCAGTATTAAGTGTTCAACGTGAAGATTTGCTTGCTTCAGGTTTGACATCGGTTGGTGATTTCATTAACCAACTTACTATTGGCGCTGCTTCGATTAATACGCAAAGTAACAACGGTGGCGACGGTTCTACTCGTTTAAGTTTACGTAACTTAGGTTCAGGGCGCGTACTTGTATTAGTAAATGGTCGTCGTTGGGTAGGAGATGGTGGCTCTGTTGATTTAAATACTATCCCATCAACAATCATTAAGCGTATCGATATCCTGAAAGACGGCGCTGCTGCAGTTTATGGTTCAGATGCTATCGCTGGTGTTGTAAACGTAATTACACGTGATGATTTTGAAGGTGTTGAGCTAAGCGCTTACACTGGCGGCTCTGAGCGTGGTGATGGTGAACAAGATCAATTTGATATATCAATCGGTCAAGCAGGTGAAAAAGGCTCTGTTTATTTCAATGCGTCATATGTAAAAACATTACCTATTTGGGCTGGAGATCGCCGTCTTTCTCGGGAGCCAGTATTTGGGACAGGAAATACACAAGGTAGTTCTGGTACACCAAGTGGTCGTATTACATTTGTCGATGACAATGACAACTATAATAATGTGACATTGAATGATGACTTCACATATAATGGAACTAACCCAATAGCTCCTACTTATGATGCTGACGGTAACATTACTAATGCAGATGAAAACAACTATCATACATTTACTAATGATGACCGTTATAATTATGCTCCGGTAAACTATTTACTTACTCCTCAAGAAAGGTGGAGTGCATTTGTTCAAGGTAAATATGAGCTGTCTGATGACGTTCGATTATCGAGTGAAGTCCTGTTCAATCATCGTGAATCTTCTCAGTTATTAGCTCCAGCACCACTGTTTATTGGTCCTTGGGCGGGTGGCGCGCAGTCATTAGACCCAACAGTTGTTTCTGCAGAGAATATTTATAACCCATTTGGGCAAGATATTTTTGCTCCGGATGAAGACGGTGATGCGGCTACAGTTGGTTTTATTGGCCGAAGAATGCTTGAAGGTGGTGGTCGTGTATTTAGGCAAACTAAGGACACTTGGCGCTTTGGTATGGCTTTAGACGGTGATTTTGAATTCTTAAGCCAAGATTGGGGATGGTCATTAGGGTATTCATTTGCTGAAAATGCAGGTACAGACTATGCAGAAGGTAAATACGTAACCACACGTATTCGCCATGCATTGAGTGCTGAGTGTAATGCTGACCCAAGTTGTGTTCCGCTAAACTTATTCGGTGGTGAAGGTGCAATCACTAAAGAACAGTTAGATTATATTTCATACAATGAGCATAACACTAACGGTGACACGTTAATTAATTACTCTGCTAACTTATCAGGCGCGCTAGTCGAACTACCCGCTGGCCCATTAGGAGTTGCTGTTGGTTGGGAATATCGTCGTGAAAAAGGTTTTGATAGCCCTGATTACATTGTCACATCTGGTCAAACTTCAGGTAATGCGCGTAAAGCAACAGAAGGTTCATTCTCTGAATATGCATATTATCTAGAACTGAATGTTCCAGTTTTAGCAGATATGCCATTTGCAGAATCATTAGAGTTTGACTTTGCAATTCGTCAAACTGAATTAGAGAATTCTGTAGGCCTTAAAAATGATAATACATCTGGTAAAGTTGCAATGGCTTATAAGCCAATCTCGGATGTGTTAGTGAGAGCGAGTTGGTCACAAGGTTTCAGGGCTCCGACAATTAATAACTTATTTGGCGGGTTAAGTACAACTTTCCCAACGGTTACCGACCCTTGTAATGATGGTGGCGGTAGTTTGCCTGGTTGTTCAGGTGTGCCTGATGGTTATTCTCAACCAAACAGTCAAGTTCAAGGTCAGGTTGGCTCAAACTCTAACCTAACACCAGAAACGTCTGAAAGCATCAGTGCTGGTATTGTTTATTCTCCATCTTCATTAGAAGGATTTGATGTTTCAGTTGATTATTGGGATATTCAGATAGATGACCGTATTACTCGTGCAGGGCATCAACAAGTGTTAGATACTTGTGCTGGCGTAGCTGGTGAAACGAATCATCCTGTAGCTGAATTTTGTGACCAAATTCTACAGCGCGCACCAGGTGGTACACCAGTTTTATTTGCAAACCCGTCCTTGAACCTAGGTAGTCTCAATACAAGTGGTTTCGATTTGACAATGAACTATGGCTTCGAAACCAGTGTAGGTGATTTCCGAGTGTCTTGGGATAACACCTATACTGACAATTATTCAGTAACGAATAATGAAGGTGTAGAGACCAAGTTTGCTGGTGAAATTGGGTTGCCACGTTTAAAATCGAACTTGACTCTTTCATGGGGTATGGATGACTTAAGTGCTACTTGGAAAACACGCTTAATTACGGACCAAAGAGATGATTGTCGCAGTGCTTATGCAGATTTCGACTTGTGTAATGCGTCAGAAACGGATGCAGATGGTGACGTAACTTACTTCCGTGACTTAGGTGATTACTATGTACATGATTTACAAGTCGGTTACTACTTCACTGAGTTGAACTCAAGATTTACACTGGGTGTAAATAATGTGTTTGATGAAGAGCCACCTTTAGCGCCAAATCAAACAAACTCGTTTGATGGTACGCAGTATGATGGTACTGGACGTTATTTCTACGGACGTCTAACCGTTAACTTTTAATATTTAGTTTTTAAAAGTTAGTATGAAAATGCTGCCATTTGGCAGCATTTTTTTTAGAGGTTATAACATGAAAAAAAAAATAGATGTTAAAAAAGTCATTATTGTTGGTGGTGGAACTGCTGGATGGATGACGGCAGCAATGCTAAGCAAACTGTTAGGCACTCAAATTGAAATTACCCTTGTGGAGTCAACGACTGTCGGAACAGTTGGCGTCGGTGAGGCTACCATTCCAAGTATTCAACTATTTAATAGTACATTGGGTATCAATGAAACAGATTTTGTTAAAGCCACTCAGGCTAGTTTTAAATTAGGGATTCAGTTCGAAGGTTGGGGAAATGAAGACTCTGACTATATGCATGCCTTCGGTGTCATAGGAAAAGACTTAGGTTTATCTAGTTTTCATTATTATTGGCTACAACAGGCTGAATCCGCAAAAAAGTTTTGGGATCACTCTTTAAATTATCAAACAGCCAAAGCTAATAAATTTTCACTAACTAAAACACAAAATGAAGAATTAGCTTATGCCTATCATTTCGATGCTAATTTGTATGCTCAATATCTAAAAAAAATAAGTCTATCGCAAGGTGTTAAGTGTGTCGAAGGATTTATTTCTGAAGTTAGGCTTAATGATGAATCTGGCTTTATCCAAGAAATTGAATTAGAGACTGGAGAAATACTAAGCGCAGATCTATTTATTGATTGTTCTGGGTTTAAAGGGTTATTGATTGAGCAAGCATTAAATACAGGTTTCGATGACTGGTCAGATTATTTACCATGCGACCATGCTTGGGCAGTACCATCAGAAAAAATTGATTCTATAAAACCTTACACACGATCTATAGCAAGAGATGCTGGTTGGCAGTGGCAAATACCTCTTCAGCACAGGGTCGGCAATGGTTTGGTGTTTTCTAGTACATATATGAGCCCTGATACCGCAAAAAAGAAACTTATTGCCAGCCTACCAAGTAAGCCACTCGCAGAGCCTAAGTTAATCAAATTTAAAACAGGTATGCGAAAGAAGCAATGGAACAAAAACTGTGTAGCTATAGGGTTATCAAGCGGATTTCTTGAACCTTTAGAATCAACCAGTATTCACTTGATTCAATCTGCAATCTTACGCTTAATACAACTATTTCCAAAAACAATAACAACAGAAATAGAAGATGAGTTTAATCATTTATCTAGAATGGAGTTTGAAGAAATCCGTGACTTTATCATTCTACATTATCATTTAAATAATAGACGAACTAGTTTTTGGAAATATTGTAGAGAAATGGACATTCCTGAAAGTTTGTCTCGAAGAATTAGATTGTTTACAAAACATGCAAGAACAAACATTGGGAATCAGGAATTGTTTTCAGCGACGGCTTGGCAACAAGTAATGATAGGGCAAGGCATTATACCTGAAAATAATCATCCGATAAGCAATGTGGCGAACGAAAAACAAACAAAAGCATTTATGCAACATAATAAATTAAGAATACGAGAAATTGTAAAAGGTTATGAAAGTCATGAATCTTTTTTCATCTAAACATTTTACTCAAATTTAAGTTGGCTACATATATTGACACTGGTCAATGTTTTGTGGAATTATGCCAACGGGTCTATGCCTTTAGCGGCATAGAAAAGGGAAAATAAAAACAAACGTAAGATAAAGCTGTGCTTATGTGATGGTATGTTGTTACTGGTAATGCAGGGCTTCTTTATCAGTAAGTTAACACTTTTTAATTCACTTCAAATTGGTTGGGAACTATGTCCAAGGTAAGCAATAGAACTAAAATCGCTACTGCTCTGGTAGGTGCTATGGCATTAGCCAGTAGTAACCTAGTAGCAGCAGATCCTCTTGCCGACGCACAAAAAGCTGATACTCAAATTCACGCTGATGCTGCTAAGTCGCAAAAGAAAATTGACAAATATTTTGATCAAGCACAAGACATGCTTTTTGAGTATGGTTCTGTTGCAGATGAACGTGAGTCGTTAAAATCTTATAATGACTATGTTGCAAAGTTAGTTGCCGATCAACAAGCTACTATCAATGATATTCAATCGGACATTGATGGTGTAGATGCATTGCGTCAAGGCGTTGTTCCTCTAATGTTTAAGATGGTTGACGCATTAGAAAACTTCATCAAACTAGACTTGCCGTTTAACCTTGAAGCACGTTTAAACCGTGTTGCAAACCTTCGAGCAACTCTAGATTCGTCAAACGTAACACTAGCTGAAAAGTATCGTTTGATTCTTGATGCGTACAGCATTGAGCGTGGCTACGGCGCAAGCTCTATTGCTCGTGAAGGTCAATTAAATATCGGCGGTAAAGAACTACTTGTAGATTTCGTAAGCTTCGGACGTGTTGGTTATTACGCGCAAAGCTTAGATCAAAAGCAAGCTTGGATGTATAACAAGGAAACTAAATCTTGGGATGTGCTAAGCGATGGTTACTTGCGTAACCTTTCTAAAGCAATTAAGCAGGCTCGTGGTCAAGGCGCTCCTGATATGTTTGCTCTACCAATCCCAGCTGCGGAGGCTGCACAATAATGAAAAAGTTAATTACATCCGCGCTAGTGGCTGCTAGCTTTTCTTTAACGGCTGGCATGGTTAGTGCTGCTGATGCACCAACATCTATCGATCAGTTGTTGCAACAAGTAAAAGCTGACCGTAAAAGCGACGCAAGAATAAATAAAAAGCGTGAAGCAGAATTTAAAGCTGAACGTGGTGATAAAGCCGCATTACTAAAGCGTGAAAAGCGCGCTTTAGCCAATGAAAAACAACGTGGCAAAGATTTGAACCAAGCCTTCTTAGACAACGAACGTAAGATTGCTCAATTAGAAGCCGATCTTATTGTTGCTCAAGGTGATTTGGGTGAAATGTTTGGTGTTGTTAAAGGTGAAGCCGGAGATTTCTCAGGTAAGCTTGAAGCTTCAAACATCAGCGCTCAGTATCCTGGACGTGAAAAGTTTATAGCTGAATTAGGTGCTCGTAAACAGCTTCCTAAAATTCATGAACTAGAAAAGTTCTGGGAAGAGCAACTTTTCGAGATGGTTCAACAAGGCAAAATTGTAAAATTTAACGCTGAAATTACTGGTATAGATGGTAGTGTTCATAATTCAGAAGTAACACGTGTTGGTGTATACAATCTTCTTGCTGATGGACATTATGTTGTTTACAAGCCTGAGCTTGGCTTGATTCAAGAGCTAGCGCAACAACCAGGTGGCGAGCACGTTTCAAGTGTTAAAGATTATGTAGGTACAACTTCAGGTTACGAAAAATTATTTGTAGACCCTGCACGCGGTACATTACTTAATGTTTTCACTCAAAAAGCAACCATTGAAGATCGAATTGAAGCGGGTGGACCAATTGGTTACATCATCATCGGTATTCTAGTTATTGGTGCTGCACTTGCTTTATTCTTGATGTTCTCACTATTCAGTGTTGGCGCTAAGGTTAATGCACAGCGTAAAAACTTAGGCACTCCAGGTAACAACCCACTTGGTCGTATTTTGAAGGCTTACCATGACAATAAGAATTCAGATGTTGAAACCATTGAGTTAAAACTTGACGAAGCTATTTTGAAAGAAACACCTGCACTTGAAAAAGGCTTATCAATCATTAAAGTTTTTGCTGCTATTGCACCTATGATGGGTCTACTTGGTACTGTTACCGGTATGATTGCAACTTTCCAAAGTATTCAATTATTTGGTACGGGCGATCCTAAACTTATGGCTGGTGGTATTTCTATGGCACTTATCACAACTGTTCAAGGTTTGATTGCTGCATTGCCTCTAATGTTACTACACGCGATTGTTTCAGCTAAAAGTAAGTCTGTTGTTCAAGTTCTAGAAGAACAAAGCGCAGGTCTTGTTGCACAGCACGCTGAGAAGAGGGCTGACTAATGATGCTATTCCTGATGGACATTTGGGATTCCGTCAGGGGCTTCATGGCCTCCGGAGGCAACGTCCTCTGGCTGGTTGCGGGAGTACTGTTCCTAATGTGGGTTTTAATGCTTGAACGTTATTGGTACCTTAATTGGATTATGCCAACTAAAAATAAAGCAATTATCGCTGCATGGGACGCACGAGAAGATTCGACTTCTTGGTACGCTCACCGCATTCGTGAAGCTTGGGTATCCCAGGCCAAACAAGAACTAAACGCGGGTATGTTGATTATCAAAACGCTGGTTGCTGCTTGTCCTATGATTGGACTGCTTGGAACAGTGACAGGGATGATTACCGTATTTGATGTGATGGCAGTTCATGGTACGGGTAATGCTCGTATGATGGCCGCTGGTATTTCCATGGCGACCATGCCGACAATGGCGGGAATGGTTGCAGCATTATCAGGAGTATTTTTTAGTACTCGTCTTGATGCAAAAATGAAAATCAGCATGGAAAAGCTAAAAGATAGCTTGCCACACCACTAGAGAGAGATTGAACATGGCACGTAAAAAGCATTCTGGCGTAGAGGATGAAGCACAGATCGATATGACTCCGATGCTCGACATCGTTTTCATTATGTTGATCTTCTTTATTGTAACTACGTCGTTCATCAAGCCATCGGGTCTTGATTACAATAAGCCAGAAGCATCGCAGGCAACGACTAAGAAGTCCGCGAATATCTTCATCGGCGTAAGCAGTACAGGCGTTATTAAAATGGAAAACCGTCAGGTTGACATTGAGCGTGTAACGGCAAACGTTGAACGTATGTTGGCTGAGTCCCCTGAAGCTGCGGTACTGATTGAAGCTGATAAAAAAGCGGAACACGGTATAGTCGTTAAGGTACTCGATAGTGTTAAAAAAGCTGGCATAGATAAAGTTTCTGTTTCAGCAGGGAAGGATTAATATGCTCAGAGGAATAGTATCTGTCATCGTTGGTGGAGCTGTTACCTTTGGACTGTTTGTCTTCATGGCCTTTTTGGTCGGTGGCGGCGCTAAACGCGCCGACACCAAAACTGAATCTCCAGTGATTGAGATCAGTATGGAGGAACCAGATTCCAAAGCGCAGCAAAAGCCACGGGTAAAACCAAAGCCACCAGCTCCGCCTGAGCAGCCACCTAAGCCTAATGTACCACCGCCAGATAATTCGTCTGACATTGATACAAGTTTATCGTTTAATCCGTCAGGATTATCATCAACAGCAGGCCGCGGTACCTTTAAATTGGGTAATATGATGACACGTGATGGTGATGTTACGCCTATCGTTCGTATTAACCCACAGTATCCACCCGCTGCAGCACGTGATGGCAAAGAAGGTTATGTAACCTTAAGCTTTGCAATTAACACACTCGGCGGTGTTGAAGATGTGAAAGTTATCGATGCTAAGCCAAAGCGTATTTTTAACAAAGCTGCACGTAGAGCTTTGAAAAAGTGGAAATACAAACCGCAAATTGTTGATGGTAAAGCGCAAAAGCGTAGTGGTTTAAAAGTTACTTTGGACTTTACATTGGATCAGGAGGGGTAATAAACATGGCTAAGTTTAATAAACTAGCGACTGCATTGTTGCTCTCTTTTGGTGCTGTTGCAATTGCTCCAGCGGTCAATGCTGCCGATAAATGCCCTATTGAATTACGTAAATCAAAAGCAATGGGGCAAAGCACAGGTAAAAAGATTCAAAAAGCCTTTAAAGCTTATGGCGAAGATTTGTTTGATGAATCGATAGCCATTTTGCTTGAAGCTAATCCTAAAAATGACTTTGACAAAGCCAGTGTTGCACGTTTTTTGGGTAACTTGTACGCCCAAAAGGAACAATATACCAAGGCTTTGAATCAGTTAAAATTAGCGGCTGATACGAATGTTTTGGGTGGCACTGAACACGCGGATACACTTCGTGCTGTTGCTGATTTATCCATGCAAGATAAGAATTACAAACAAGCGATCGAACACTATGAAAAGTGGATGACGTTTACTTGTAAGTCTGATGTTAAAGTCTATACCTTATTAGCAGTTGCACATGTGCAATTAAAGCAATGGGATGATGTGATTGTAAACGCTGATAAAGCGATTGCCATTGCAGATAAGCCAATCAAAGACTTGTATAACGCAAAAGTAAATGCTTATTTTAATAAAAAGCAAAATAAAAATGCGATTAAAGTGCTTGAAACAGCTGTTCAATTGTTTGACGATGATGGTGCACTGTGGCGTCAATTAGCTCAGTTTTATTTAGCAACTGAAAACTATAAGCAAGCGTTAGCTACTTATGATTTAGCTTATAAAGCAGGCTTTTTGGAATCAGCAAGCGATATCACTCGTCTAGCTCAATTATTGAGTCAAGGTGGTTCTGGCTATAAAGCTGCTAAAGTGTACAATAAGCACCTGAAATCTGGACTTATTGAGAAAAATGCTAAGAGCTTTAAACAGCTTGCTGTGTTTTATCAATCGGCTAAAGAGTTCAAGTTAGCGGCTGACAATTATGGTGAAGCGGCAGCCTTAGATAATGATCCAAAGCTTTATTTAAAGCAGGGACAGTTTTTAACTTTATCAGAACGATATGGACAAGCTGTTAATGCGTTTAATAAGGCATTGAAAGCGAACATTAAAAATCGTGGTGCTGTTCATGTAGAGCTTGGGAGAGCTTACTTGGAGCTTAAGCAATATAAATCTGCTTACAAGAGCTTCCAGTTAGCAATGAAGGACAAAAAATCCGCTCGCACAGCCAAAGGCATGTTGTCTTACGTGAAAGAAAAAGCCAAAATACATAAAGTTTCTTTGTAGTGATTCTTTCATAAAAAAACACCTCCAATATGGAGGTGTTTTTTTATGTCTATTCGGGAAATTATACCAATTACAGTAATTAAATAGCCAACTCAGAGCTATGTATGTGTTAAAAGTTTTTGAATTATCCCGACAAAAGCACTAAGTGCGTTGAACGCCAGTTTTGTATGGCGGCCGTAGGGAATATAGTACTTCAAACTTGCGTCTTGTACTGAAATCCTTTAGCTCTTGCTGAGTGGGAAGTTAATTACTGTAATTGGTATCAATCCCAATAAATGACTTCGAGCTGCTTTTTAGGTTGATTGGCAAGTTTTTCAGAGGCTTTTTTCACTTTAATAAAAAGTCCATCAGATTGCTTACATATAGACGGCATACAATGCCCAGCAGTTATTTTACAATCAAAGCGTTGATTATAATTATGATGAGCATCTAAGCGCACTTCCTCAATAGCATCTGTTACACGCTGAATAGTGGCCTTCATGCCATAATCATCAACATTGAACACACCAATAGTGAAATAACCTTTTTCATGTCTTGCAATTAAGTCATTATTTCTTAATAAACGACTTTTTAGCTTAGAAGATAGTTTTTTGATGACAGGACTCATATTAGGTATTTCATCTATGTTAGTCCGCAGATACAATAAGGCTAACCCTTGTTGCTTTGATAAATGTTTTTGCCATTCTCGATTGAACGCTTCAATAAAGTATGTGTGATTATATACACCGGTCTCTGTATCTCTAAAAGCCGGTTTTCTCCATGAGTACAACATGCTTTACCCCTAAAAAAGCACTCAACAAACAGCTACAAGTATAGATGACTATTTTGTAATAATTTTAATAACCCTTTATTTCACAAGTAAATAGCAATAATTAATGTTTGCTTGAGATGAATTTTAGATAAGACTTGCAGGTATAAAAATGAAAAAATCCCTCATCATGTTAGCCGTTGGAGCAGTGCTTTCACTGTCTGCCTGTGATAACAATTCAGCACAAAATCAATCAGAGCAAAAAACGACCGAGCAAACAAAGCAAGTTAAAGCAGGTGCGGCGTACAATAAGCTTGTCGATCAGTTTTTTAAAGATCAATTGGCTTTGAATCCATTGATGGCGACATTTGTTGGTGTGAGTGATTATAACGATCAATTTGGCGGTGATTTAACCGAAAAATACCTTAAAGATCGCCATGATCTTAACCAAAGCTATTTTGATAAAGTTAGAAAAATTGATCGTAATGCTCTGTCGCCTGATCTGCAATTGAGTTACGATTTATTTGCTTATGATCGTGATATGTCGCTTATCGGTGAAACCTTTCCAGATCGTTGGTTGCCGATTAACCAGTTTTACAGCACGGTAATTACTATGGTGCAGCTTGGCAGTGGAGAAAGTGCGCAACCGTTTAATACCGTAGCCGATTATAAAAATTGGTTATCACGCCTAGACGGCTTTATTGACTGGACAAAACTGGCACAACAACGGATGGATGAAGGCATTGAAAATAAAGTCGTGCTGCCAAGAGTGCTTGTCGAGCGTTTTATTCCTCAGCTGCAAGCCCAAATTGTTGCCAAACCAGAGGAAAGCATTTTTTATTCGCCAATCAACAATTTTCCAGAAAGCTTCTCGGCTGATGATAAAACCAAATTAACCGCTGAATATCAATCGATGATTGTTGAAAAGCTTATGCCAGCATTTACTTCTTTAGAGAAGTACTTTGTATCGACCTATTTGCCGAACGCCCGTGCTTCCGACGGTTGGTCAGCAATGCCAAATGGTAAAAAGTGGTATCAATACTTAGCAAACTCGCACACCACAACAAAATTACCAGTTGATGAAATTCACGAAATTGGTTTAAAAGAAGTTGCACGAATATTATCTGAAATGGATCAAGTTCGTGAAAAAGTTGGATTTAAGGGTGATTTAAAAGCCTTTTTCGGTTCACTTTCATCAGAGTCTCAGTACTTTTTCACAGATAGACAAGGATTAGTAGATGGCTATATGGATCTTAAAAAGACGATAAATAAAGAGCTTCCTAAATACTTTAATGTTATGCCTGTTGCGGATTATGTGGTTAAGCCTGTAGAAAGCTTTCGTGAAAAGTCAGCGGCTGGTGCGTCCTATGAGTCTCCCGCGGTGGACGGTTCACGCCCTGGTATCTTTTATATCAATACCTATAACTTAAAAGCTCAACCAAAATGGGGGATGACGACGTTGTCGCTGCATGAAGCCGCACCTGGTCACCATTTCCAAATTGCGATTAAGCAAGAATTGCAAGGTGTACCTGAGTTCCAACGTTTCAGTGGCTATACCGCCTTTGAAGAAGGCTGGGCATTATATGCAGAATATTTAGGTATCGAGATGGGCGTGTTCTCAGATCCTTATCAATACTTCGGTAAGCTTTCTGATGAAATGCTGCGTGCAATGAGACTTGTTGTTGACACAGGCTTGCATGCAAAGGGTTGGAGCCGTGAGCAAGCTATTCAGTATATGAAAGATAACTCACCGATGGCTGAAACAGACATTGTTGCCGAAGTTGAGCGGTACATGGCAATTCCTGGGCAAGCCTTGTCATATAAAATTGGCCAGTTGAAAATTATTGATCTCCGCGAGAAGGCGGAAAAAGCACTTGGCACTAAGTTTGATTTAAAAGATTTTCATGATCAAATTCTAACCACAGGTTCATTGCCAATGGCTGTCATGGAGCAAAAAATTGATCATTGGATTTCATCTAAAAAGTAAGCCAATTTAATTTGATAAAATGACTAATAGTTTAAACGCCACTATTAGTCGTTTCTTTAAGGAAGAAGATGACACAACTTGAAACTAAAAATTTATCATTATGTCCGCTAACTAATGATGACTGGTCTGATTTTCTAAATTTAAATTTAGATGCAGAAGTTAACCGCTATATCCGAGTTCCAGATTCGCCTTCAATGATCAAAGAGAAGTTTGAGGGTAGAATAGGGCCTTGGACGTTTGAATCAGAGGAATGGTTAACGCTTGTTATAAGAGAGCATGACGGCAGTTTCGTTGGACTTAGTGGTTTTCATTGCACTGATAAAGACTTTAAGCATGTAGAAGTTGGTTATATGCTTGCTTTGACCGCTCAAAGAAAGGGTTATGCAACCGAAAGCTTAAAAGCCATCATCGATTGGGGAATAACTCATTTCGATGTTCATAAATTCTCAGCGTTTGTGTCAGTAGATAATATTGCATCTCAAAGGGTTTTGATTAAATCAGGGTTTCAACAAGAAGGCCTGTTACGAGAGAACAATAAAGTGGGCGATGAGTGGCAAGACGATTATTTATTTGGCCTGCTTAGTCGTGATTTTAAGGTATAATTGTTTTTTTGTATTAGTAATAAGGCATACAAATGTCTGAGATAGAGCAACTTCACCTGCGTGATGGTGACGAGTTCATTGAACTTTATAAAATCTTAAAAATTCAAGGCATGATCGCATCGGGCGCCGAAGCCAAGCAACTTATTGCCGATGGTTATGTGTTAGTAAATGGTGAAGTTGAAACACGCAAGCGTAAAAAAGTAATTTCAGGTGAAACCGTAAGTTTTAATGGTGAGTCGGTAATTATCCTAGCTGAAGGAGAAGAACTAATGGAACTCCCAGATGATGATAATGGCAAAATGTTGGCTGCAATGGCAGAAGCTGGTATGGATTTAAGCTTACCAACTGATATTGACTTCTTTTTAGTTTTCGAAGGGCAACGTGACGCAGAAACAGCATTAGAAGATCTTGTTAATTCTGATCTTGAAGGTGAAGTTGAGTTGTTATTCAACGAAGAAACCGCAAAGTGGGAATTGATTGTCAGCATAAATATGGTGCCTGAGTACGACGCAATTATTACTCAAGAGTCAACATTAAATGGATTCGCTGAAGAATTTGACGGTATTAGCGATGGCTGGGGCGTGATGCAACAGCAAGAAGGTGATACTGAGTTTGCTGATGAAGAACATGAATGCAGTGATGCTTGTTCACATTAACCGATAGATTACTGTTTATTCAGGTTATTGAGAAAACCACCTAATGGTGGTTTTTTTATAATGACCTTTTATTTCAATCAATAAAATAAAGAGTCCTATGGAATTCGAGCTTACCTTACAAATTGCACTACTGCTTTTTATTACTGCAGTATTAGCTGGCTTTATCGACTCGATTGCTGGGGGCGGTGGGTTAATTACAATTCCAGCACTTATGTGGGCGGGAATTCCTCCTATAGCCGCACTTGGTACCAATAAATTGCAGTCTTGTGGGGGAAGTTTTTTTGCAAGTTTGTACTTTGTTCGTCATGGCGTGGTTAAGCTGAACAATATGTGGCTTTCATTAGGATGTGCATTTTTTGGCGCCGCTGTTGGTGCTTTATGTGTTCAGCAAATTGACGCAAGTGTGTTGAAAATTGTTTTGCCGTTTTTAGTATTGGGTATTGGGGTTTACTTTTTGTTATCTAAAAAACTGTCGGATGAAGACCGCCATCAAATATTAAGCCCAGCATTATTTTCTTTCACAGCGGCATTATTAATCGGTTTTTATGATGGTTTTTTTGGCCCTGGCACAGGGAGCTTTTTTGCATTGGCTTTTGTCACCTTATCTGGTTTTGGTTTAGCGAAAGCAACCGCTCATGCCAAATTACTCAATTTTTCTACCAATATTGCGTCTTTGTTGTTGTTTGCTATAGGTGGGCAAGTATTATGGACAGTTGGGCTAATGATGCTTGTTGGTCAAGCGTTTGGGGCAAATATAGGTTCTAGATTGGTAGTAACAAAGGGCAGCAAGATTATTCGACCACTGGTTGTGGTGATGTCATTAGCAATGAGTGGCAAATTATTGTTCGATCAATTTTATTCATAGGGCACTCGATGAAATTCATTCATACATCGGATTGGCACATTGGCCGCCAATTACATCATCAATCGTTACTAGACGATCAAGCCTTCGTGTTAGAACAGATTGTTTTTTTAGCGAAAGCTCATAAAGTCGATGCTGTTGTTATTGCAGGCGATATTTATGACCGTTCTGTTCCACCTGCCAACGCGGTTGCATTGCTTAACGATGTAGTCACTCAGCTCATTCAAGACGCAAAAGTACAAGTGTTGATGATTGCTGGGAATCACGATAGTCATGAGCGGCTAGGTTTTGCGGCATCGCAAATGTCTTCCAGTGGGTTACATATTATCGGCCCTCTCACTAGTACAGTGAGTCGAGTTCAATTAACAGGTAAAAATGGAGACGCAATCTTCTATTCAATTCCTTATGCAGAGCCTTCGAGAGTTCGTAGTTTATTGGATGTTGAGGTTTCAACTCATGAAGATGCAATGCAAGTTTTACTTAAGCAAACCACACAAGATGATAGTAAGGGCTTACCTAAAGTTGTTGTGAGTCATTGCTTTTTGGATGGTGGCAGTGAGTCAGAGTCGGAGAGACCGTTAAGTATTGGCGGAGCTGATAGAATCAACCCAGACCTTTTTAAGCCTTTTGATTATGTAGCGTTAGGGCATCTTCATGGGCCACAGTATAAAGGAGCGGAGTATATACGTTACTCTGGTTCTCCACTTAAATACTCTTTTAGTGAAATCAATCAAAATAAGTCGGTTACTTTAGTAGAGTTAAATCAACAAAACAAACCGCCTTCAATTGAATTACTGCCTTTATCTGCTTTGCGTGATGTTCGCGTAATTTCAGGCTTTCTAAATGATGTGCTTGAAGAAGGAAAAGCAGATCAGAACAAAGATGATTATTTGATGGTTCGTTTACAAGACAAACACGCTATTTTAGATGCTATGGGTAAGTTACGGAATGTATACCCTAATGTATTACATCTCGAACGCTCGGGACTTATGAGCGAATCAAGCAACATCGAAATAAAAAAAGATCATATTAAGCAAAACGAAATGGACATGTTTTCGAGTTTCTTTTCGCAAACAACCGGTGATGAGCTTTCAGACTCACAACAAACATTTATGAAGCAACTCTTGAATGGATTGCATGGAGCAGAAGAATAATGAAACCAGAGTTGCTTACTATGTCTGCTTTTGGGCCGTTTTCTGATACCCAACATATCAATTTTAATGAGCTTTCCCAAAACGCTTTATTTCTAATCAATGGTCCCACGGGTTCAGGTAAGACTACCATTCTTGATGGAATTTGTTTTGCGCTTTATGGTCGTACTACAGGTAATGAGCGTGAAGGTAGCCAAATGCGCTGTGACATGGCGCCTGACTCATTACTCACTGAGCTTACTTTTCAGTTTAAACTGGGTGACGTTCAATATCGTATTCGCCGAATCCCTGAGCAAAACAGGAAAAAGAAAAGTGGTGATGGTTATACAGTTCAAAAGCCTGAGGCGCAGTTATACCGAATAAGCATCGATGGTGAAGAAAGTCTGTTAGTTGAAGCTAAAGTATCTGAAGCAACCAATCAAATAGAAGCATTACTTGGGCTCGATGTTGATCAGTTTCGGCAAGTCATGGTGTTACCACAAGGCAAGTTTCGTGATTTGCTGATGGCCGATTCAAATACCCGAGAAAAAATCTTTGGTCAATTATTTCAAACCCAAATTTACCGAAAAATTGAAGATAAACTAAAGCTTCAGTCGAGCGAGATCCGTCAGCAAGTACAAGCGCAGCAGAATCGCCGTGAAGGTGTGCTGCAAGCGGCAGAACTTCAAACAGATAAAGCGTTAGCAGAAAGGCTAGAAGCATTAAATCCACAAGTATCGCAAGCCGCAGAAAATAAGGCGCAAACAGCTAAAGCCTTTTTACAAGCTCAAAAAAACTATGATGCTGCGGAGCAACTAAAAAACCAGTTTACTCAGCTCACTGAACAACAGTCGATTCAAGGGCAACATTTGCAACAAAAGCCTTTCATTGAGCTACAAGAAGCGACGATTAAAAAAGCGATTAAAGCCGCTAATTTGGTACCATTACAATCCAGTTATGATCAACGAAAACATGAACTTCAGATAGCAGAGCAGCAACTTAATAAATGCGAAATTGCACTGAGTGATGCAAACAAAGCACAAACCTTATTTCTGCCTCAAATTGACTCTTTGCCTCAGTTAGAAGATCAAATAATACAAACTGAACAGCAGAAACAGTACTTAGCTGAGTTGCAGCCTTTATTTCATACAAAAACAGAGCTAGTAAACAAACACGCTTCAGTAACAACAGAGCTGAATAAAAGCAAAGCGCAACAGACATCGATTGGGCAACAGAATCAAACGCTGCGGCAACAAATATCAAGTATTCAAGCTGAACAGCCACAATTACAGTTAGAGTCAGCCGAGCAGTTAAGCATTCAACAAGCCCTGAATCAGCAACAACTGCTCATAGAGAATTATCAACAGTATGATTTTTTACAAAAACGTAAGTTGGAGCTTGATTCAAAACTACATCAAGCAAAAGCTCATGGTGAGCAATTACGCCAGCTGTTTGAAAAGGCGAATACCGAGCAGCAAACCTTGCAGCTTTCATGGCATACCAATCAAGCCGCGGTGTTAGCGGCTCAGCTCCAAGTAGGCGAACCTTGTCTTGTTTGTGGGAGCCTAGAGCACCCACAACCTGCAATTTCTCAAGGTAAACCGCCTACTGAAATGGAGTTACAATCGTCAGCTGATGCTACAGCTCTGGCTTCAGATAAATATCATGAGGCTCGCCGTGGTTATGTTGAGTTAATGCAGCAACAAAAGAGTGTTGTGGAACAACAAAAACCAATAGCCGAATTACTTGGTGATGTTTTATCTCAACCAATTGCAGCTTGCCAAACACGTTTAGCGGAGCTCCAGCATCAAGGTTCAAAAGCTGTTAACGCGGCAGACAAGCTTGTGAAAAACCAAAAGCTTTTGACGGAGTTAAATCAACAAGAGCAGAGTTTCCAATCTCAGTTGGATTCTGTTGGAGTTTTGATTCAAGAGCAGCTAAAGGCTGTTACCGAAGTAAGCACTCAGCTAGAAGAACTTGATAAACGCTTACCTGAGTCGTTGTCGACTGAACAGCAATTAATTACCGCTCAGAGCGAAAATGCTCAAAAGCTTAATGAATATACTGAAAAGCGTGAAAAGATTAAGCAGCAACAAATCAAGCTTACTCAGCAAGTTGTTTCGGCTCAAACAGCGTGTGAGTCATCAATCAAGCAGCAGCATGAGATGAAAGAGAGATTGCAAAAAGCGTCTACTGACTTTCAGCAAGCATTATTATCGTCAGGATTCGATTCCGAAGATGTTTTTACTCAAGCCGTTTTACCAGATATTAAGCTGACTGAATTAAAGCAACAAGTGTCGAAGTACCAGCAGGATTGGGCCGTAAATCAGGCGAAATTAAAAGAATTATCCGAACTATTAACGGACAAAACTGCACCTGACACTGAACTACTTGAAGTGGAACAACAAAAAACAAATGTGCAGATGCAACAAGCTGATGCACACTGGCAACAACTGCATGCAGAGCAATCACAGCTTAATCAAATCCAGCAGAAACTGGTTGAAGTAGATAAAATTGCAACAGCATTAGAAGATCAATATGCAGTGATAGGCACTTTGTCTGATGTGGCTAATGGTAAAACTGGTAACCGAATTAGTTTAAATCGCTTTGTGTTGAGTGTATTACTCGATGATGTGTTGTTAGATGCTAGTCAACGACTCAATATGATGAGTAAAGGGCGTTATCGACTAATACGTAAAGAGCAAAAATCGAAAGGCAATAAAGCTTCAGGACTAGAACTTGAAGTTGAAGACGCATACACCTCAAAAGTGCGAGATGTTGCGACACTGAGCGGTGGCGAAAGCTTCATGGCTGCGTTATCAATGGCGCTGGCTTTATCGGAAGTTGTGCAAGCCTATGCAGGAGGTATCAAACTCGATACATTATTTATTGATGAAGGTTTTGGAAGTTTGGATCAAGATTCACTTGAACTGGCTATTCGCACATTAATGGATCTGCAATCGTCTGGAAGAATGGTTGGTGTGATTTCTCACGTGAGTGAAATGAAAGAGCAAATTACTCAACGAATTGATATTAATAAAAGTTCTTCAGGAAGTTGTATTAAGTTAATTAATGGTTAATAGTAAATATCTCATGTAATCAAATGGTTGTGATTGTGGTGATAATCCATTTTTGTTCATTATTTAATCGGTTTTAATTTTGCGAGAATGGTTTTTTTTGATATAACTTTGCTCGTTTCTGCATTTGGCGGAGGACTATTTTTATTTTTATCAATTAAATTATGGTGGTACGAGACTTGACACTATCAAAGTCCCGATTAACTTTAGTGAAGTTTTCTTCGGTAAAATCGCATATTCAAAGTCTTATTTATATTTATAAACGACCATTTTTAATTGGTAGTGTGCTTATCCTTGGTGCACTGTTTTGGGGGATCACTTCAACTCATTCATCACTTAATCATCGGATTGAATTAAAGCTGGGTACCTATCTTGCCAAAATTGCAGCAACTACGGAATTTAGAAATGTTTTCTTATCAGAACCAAAGTTTAAACATACGGTAGTAAAAGGAGATACCTTAAGTAAGCTATTTATTGAGGCGGGTTTACCTCAATCAACTATGTATAAAGTCCTAGAAGCAGATTTGGATGTGTTAGTTTTAGATTCCTTACTGCCGGATAACATAATTGAATTCTGGGTGAACGATGAAGGTGGCTTACAGAAGTTAGTTGTATTTTATAACGCAGCAAAACAAATCGTATTCACTCGAATCCTTGACGGCAGCTTTCAAGTAGAAATAGTAAAACATGAAGGGGTATGGCAGCACAGAACGGTATCTGGAGAGATCACAGATTCTTTTTATCAGTCAGCAATAAGCAATGGATTAACTGATCAGCAAGTTCTCAATATTACCAATGTGTTAGAAAATAAATTCAATTTTAGTCGAGATATTCGTTCTGGAGATAAATTTAAAGTTCTACTTGATGATCAATATATAGATGGTGACGCTACCGGTGAAAGTAAGATACTCGCAGTTTATGTTTTGAGTATAAATGGGACTTACAGTGCTTTTCAGTTTTCTGATGGCAACTTTTATGATGAAAATGGCCATAATTTATATGCTGAATTCCAACGTATCCCGTTAAATCATAAAGCCAGAATGAGTTCTAAATTCAACCCTCATCGCAAGCATCCAATAACAGGAAGGATCACCTCCCATAATGGAACCGATTTTGCGGTGCCTGTTGGCACAAAAGTGTTAGCTACAAGTGATGGGAGGGTGGAACAAGTAACTAAGCATCCATATGCAGGCAATTATATTGTGATTGAGCACAGTGAAAAGTATCAAACACGGTATTTACACCTTTCAAAATCCTTAGTAAAAAAAGGCCAGAAGGTCAGCAAAGGACAAATTATTGCATTATCAGGGAATACGGGTCGGACTACAGGTCCGCATTTGCATTATGAATTACATGTAAACGGTAGTCCTGTAAATCCGTTAACCGCAAAAATACCTTCGGGAGTTTCGTTGACACGGCGGCAATTTATTAACTTTCTATCATTGGTAAAACGAAGAAAGATAATGATGGATTTGAGTTAAAACATCAGCCGAGGATAACGATTTTTAGCTAACCTTAGCGTTATTTGCCATTACTTTCAACGCGCATCGACATAGCCCATTTTTCAGTGCAGGGCAGCCGCCACAAGGTTTTTTCTTAAGTGGTTTATCCGCTCTAATCTCTGTATCAGGCTTAAATATGGATACATCGGGTGTCACGATATTAATGACTGTAGGCTCATGCTGATTTGTTTCAAAATATACAGCATCGTTTTGGCTTTCAAGCGGTTTGATAATCTGGTTAAGAGTCTGACAGATTTGCTGTTTTATTGCTTTTTTTGTTGGTTGAACAAGTTGGTGTTTTAATTCTTGGTAGGTTTTTTTAGCAAGTTTTTTGTTCTTTTTCTTTAATAATATTTTCTCTTGCTTACTTGATGCAATATCGACTCGGCCCATTTTCTTTACGGTCTTTTTAACCTGTTTTTTGCAGATTTTTTTAAGAGACTTTTTTAAATTAGCCATTATATTTTCTTAACTCGTGAATACTTAATGCAAGTTTAAATGAAAATTATTCTCAGTCAAGACTGGTGAAAAGATTAAATAGTTATAGATAAACACGAAATGTGTACAGGATTCTTAAATCAGAGTATTTGTCGAATCTATCCTATACCATTAATTACTGTAATTGGTATTATCCTAAATAAATTGGTTGAACACACAATTTAACTTTAACCTAGAAGCATCAGTTGACTGCGTATATGAACGCTCCCAACCGATTTATTTAGGATTATTGATACTTATACAGCATTTATTGAGTATCACCTTTACACACGGAGATTTATTTAGATTAAACCTAAAAACATCAGTTGAACGCTGAGTATATGAGTAACTGTTTGAGTCAATAAGATGACTTTATCATCATGGCTTTCACCCAATGAGTGAAGTGCTCTACGCTCACAAGCTTGCTAAAATGACTGCTATCTGCGTTGTAACTTTTGCAAGTAGAATAACTACTTGCTGCAAGCTACGCCTTACTATCAGCCATTTTTTCTATGCTTGAGAATGCAGTCAACTGATGTTTCTAGGGAGCGCCACGAAGCGCTTTATTCTGTTGCGGGATTTGTCTCAACGTATACGCAGCCAAGCGATTACATGGCCATAAACCAGAGACAGCAACGTTATTATTTATAATAAGTCCATCAGGTTGAAACGTACCTGACGGGATAATTACCAGTTCATCCCGAAATCTGACGGGCATGCATAATGGGTAACCGCTATGACATGAAGCCCTGTGACAAAGGCCTTGAATAAAGGTTGAGATGCAATGTAGGCCGCAGCATCAAGCGAATTCAGTTAAGCGTCGTAAATCAAAAAATGAAGATGGGGAGTCTTTCCTAGTTGACGAACCCTGACACAAACAGAGAAGCAACTGGTAAATGCATCTGTTTGATCTTCCGGCGTAATATGAAGTGGCATGTATTGAAGGAAATAAAGTGAACGTGGGAGAGCCTGAGTGTTGGAAGGTAGTGACTTCCACTATCCGAATATAAGGTAAACCGAAATTTCAGATAGGGCGCTCAGGCAGTCGGATGAGCCCATAGTACCGTTAACCGTGAAGACAACATAACTTCACATCAGGGAAGGGGCTCAGTGTTACACCCGTTTTTAACGTAACTTTTGAGGTGAAATTGCCATATGGCTAACACTCCAGTAAATATCAGAATATTACAGCGAAAACTTTACTTACGCTCAAAGCTTAACTCGGAGCTTCGATTTTACAGCTTGTACGATAAACTCAGTCGCCTAGATATACTCGAAGAAGCCTATCGACGATGCAAAGCCAATAAAGGCGGAGCAGGAATTGATGGCATCACATTCAGTTATCTAGAGCAGCAAAAGAAAGTCGTTGCGCTGTTAAAAGAAATTCAAACTCAATTACAACAGAAAAACTATCGACCTAGCCCAGTCAAACGAGTAGAAATACTCAAAGACAACGGCAAAACGCGGAAACTTGGGATCCCGATAATCAGTGACAGAATTGTGCAAATGGCGATGACAATAGTGATGCAACCCGTCTACGAACCTCATTTACATGAACACAGTTATGGCTACCGTCCATGTCGAAGCGCCCAGCAAGCGGTAAAAGTCATTGAAATGAGCCTAAAACAAGGCTACCAGCACGTACTCGATGCTGACTTGAGTGCCTATTTCGATACCATCCCGCACGCTAAGTTGATGGCAAAAGTAGAAAGGCGAATAAGCGACAGCAGCTTTCTGAGTTTACTGAAAAGCTTTATCAAAGCGCCCATCAGCATAGAGACGGTCAACGGGAAATGGCGAATAGAAGCAAGCCGATGTGGCACTCCGCAAGGCGGAGTTATCTCTCCACTACTGGCTAACATCTATCTCAACGATTTCTGTTTGAAAATACACGAAAAAACACCGTGTAAAATCGTTACCTATGCAGATGATTTTGTTGTACTTCATAAGCAAACCTACACACAAGAGCAACTGGACTGGATAACACAGCAATTAAGTGATGAAGGTCTGAAGCTAAATCAAAGTAAAACCCACTGTGTGGATATGGGAAAGCTGATGAATGAGTTTGATTTCCTCGGTTTTAACTTTCAACGGATCACAGGCCTCATCAAAGGCACCAGTTACATCAAGATACAGGCGTCTAAGAAGAGCCAAACAAAGCTGAAAAATAAAATCAGAGACATAGTGAAACACCGAACCTCAAATACACTTGGCGTACTGATAAATAAGGTTAATCAAGTTCTGAGGGGATGGAAACACTATTTTGGTGGGATAGGTTATCCCAGAGGTGTATTTTTCAGAATAAATGGATTTGTAGTAAACCGGTTCTATCGCTGGCATCGTCGCTTAAGTCAACGTCGAAGCAAGTATCTATCACGAGGTGCTTACGAAAAATTACGCCAAGCTGGTCTTGAGTATTTACCCACGACAAGATGATAAGCAAAGTGAAGGAGCTGAGAGAAGTGTAACAACAGAGCCGTGTGAGGGAAAACCTCATGCACGGAATCGAAGAGGGGCTGCTGGATAAGCGATAGCGAAGCCAGTAGCCTACTCTACTTAAACAGACTTTATACCAATTACTGTAATTGGTATTAGTGCTGATCTCCGCTTTCAATTTTGATGCGCTCAAGCGTTTCATCTTCAGGTGCGATACTAAAGTCCAAGCGAACTTTTACCGTTTCAGTTGTGTCAGGGTTAGGCTTGTACTTCCATTTTTTGACAGCATCTAACCCAGCTTGATCGAATACCCCAGCAGGGGAAGACTCGCTGACATGAGCGGAATGAACCGAACCATCTTTTTCACTAACCTTAAATTCAATAACAACAAATCCTGTTTGTCCCAATTTTGCTGCTTCTTGAGGATATTGAGGGTTCACTCGGACGATGGGTTTTGGACCTTGGTGGTCGTTACCTGCGATAACCGGCAAATTGGTCAATACTCCAATTGTACTCATTATCATAATGACGGCTAAGGTCAGAATTGTGCTTTTACCTTTTTGTTGGTGGTTTTTAAGTTGCATTATGCGCTCCTTGATTGTGGTTTTGTTTCCGTAGGGTGTAGTAAATAGGTGAGTTGCATGGTGCTGAGAAAAATTCACTAACATTTGGCTGTAATTTTGTTTTTGTTTTGTATTATATTTAACCGTTACATCAGCGTCACAGGCGAGTTCTTGATCTTGTCTGAATCTTTTGTAAGCCATCCAAGCAAGCGGATTACACCAAAGCAAGCTTAAAAATACCCATGCAAATAAATTCGCCAGTAAATCATTCCTTTGATGGTGAGCTTGCTCATGAGCCAAAATGCTTTCTTGATCCTCAGATGAAAGTTGTTTGAAATTAGCTGGAACAAGAATGCTTGGCGACAAAAAGCCAGCAAGAACTGGGGATGAAATATCCTTATGGCTGAATACTGATAACATCTTAAAACTTAATTCTTTTTCAGCTGTAGACTTAAGTTGATTAAGTTGACCGAGTTGGAAAATAAAGAATGTCTGCATTAACGCAAAACCAGTAACCCATAGGTAAATGGCAAGGTTATTATTAATGAAGGTTTGGTGTTGTGATAATTCAGATGCACTGTAGGTGCTTATTACTTTAACGAGTTCAATATCCAAGCTAACCACAGAGCCAAATATCCACGGCGTTAATGCAAAAGCAATCACAAAATAAGGTATTGAATACCAAAGGCTATAAACGGCGTGAATGCCAAATAAACGATTAACAGGCTTTCTTAAAATAAATATCAAGCAGGCAATCAACACAAAAATCACATTCAGGAATACAAATTGAGCAATCATTTTTGTTGCTCCTTTTTCCATTGGTCAATAATTTGTTGCAGTTCATTGATATCTGCAGCATTGAGTTTGTTATCAGAGGCGAACCCTGCAACTAAGGGAGCAAGCTTGCCGCCAAAAATTCTTTCTATGAATGACCGACTTTCCTTCTTTTGATAAACACTTTGCTCCAACAGAGGAAAATATGAATAAGCGCGGCCTTGTTTTTCAAAGCCGATAGCTTGTTTGTTAACGAGTCTATTGAGTAATGTTTTAATGGTTTTATCTTGCCATTCATGTTTAC
Organism: Parashewanella spongiae; assembly: GCF_004358345.1. Classification (NCBI taxonomy): domain Bacteria; kingdom Pseudomonadati; phylum Pseudomonadota; class Gammaproteobacteria; order Alteromonadales; family Shewanellaceae; genus Parashewanella; species Parashewanella spongiae. Next base: position 1,630,370 of record NZ_CP037952.1, read on the forward strand.
TCGATAAATCTGAGACTATCTCGCTGGCAGTCATAGGGCTTTGTACCCATAGTAATTTTAAAACAATGAGCTCGGCAGGGCTGATGTCTTTCATAATAAAAACCTTAATCTTATTGATTACAGTTGTAATTTATTGATTAAGATTACGCCTGTAATCATTTTATGCAAGAGATTTTAAAAATTAATTTCAAGTGAGTAAACTGAATGATTAAATAATTGGTATGAATACCATTCCGATACGGATCAAACGAGAAGTGAATATATTAAACTCAAAAACACAAGCGATTAACGACAATTAACTAGTTAGTCATTTATCAGGTTGATAACATTGCGCCAAATTCCAAAAGAGTTATGAATGATGCTGCCTTATGCCCCAATGCTATATATATCAGGGCAAGTCCCTGACTGTCTAAATGCTGATGAGAAAAATACAACAAATTTAAAAGGGGAAGTAGGCGTTAGTTGCATATCTGTTGACTCAGATTCAAGCTCAGGTACAAAAAAGGAATGTAGCGTTGAAGAAAAAAGGCGAACACTCCAGCTGCTAGGTTGTACATTGGATAGAAAAATAAATGATTTTTATAGGCACTTGTCAATCTATAGAGTTGGAGACAAATTATATGTATCTTCAAATAAGTCAGTCGAAGATAAGCCGTATTTTGAGCAATTGATAACTTTCCTTTCTGAGCATGCAGAAAAAGGTGAAGTCGTGGGTGTGTTTAATAGTAAAAGTGGCGTGCCATTGGTACTTGAAATAGTTTCACTTCAAATTGTAGATCAGTTTGTTGAGACGAAAAATGTTCTCTCATGCCGTTTATATGCTATAACTATTTCATGTTTTTCGTATGAAAAAGTACTTGATTCAGTCGTTGATTGGATTGAAAACTTAGGCCAAACATTACTCATCTTGTTAGCCCATATTGATGAAACCCATTCGCTTAATAGGGAAGCACATAGTGAAACTGTAAGTTTGCAAATTTTTGAGCAACTATCATGGGAACAAAAAAATGGCTGTTATACCGAGTTATCTCATTCCCTTTTTTCAGTAATAAGTCGATTGGAATACTGCACCATAGCCAATTGCTTGAAAGAAGTGCTTTCTTATCTACATAAGGCTATAAATGGTACTTTGACCGCAAAACAACACAAAAGTGAATTACTCACTATTATCAATAAATATCGAGTTATGGTGAACGCTGAAAAAAAATTGTGTCAACAAGGGATCACTCCTTGAAGTTCCAGATCGATATTGCTTCAAAGTAACTGTTCATCTTATGATCTTCAAAAGCATCGATACCAGATTCTTTAATCGCAGATAAAATACCGTCTAAGGCATCTAGAAATCGCATCCAAAAACCAAGCTCTTGATGAATTTCTTGTTCTTGTGAAATGTATAAGTATGTTCCAACATGGCTATAACCCATTGAACGTGTCGGGATACGGGTAACTATGTCATTATTATTATGGAACCGAAAAAACCGCGTTTTGCATTCATCATTAAAAATCCTTGATGTATTACGTGTCATTGCTCGCGGCTGCCCAAAAGTATATACGCTAGTGAAAGGTGAGTCTGTATGTATGAATTTTGCTGCTGCAATGGTGGCCATAGCGCCACCTAAACTGTGCCCAGTAAGAAAAAGTGGTCGAGGTTTACTTTTTTTGAGCTGCAAGTATTTTTGTTCTAAAGGCTTCCAAATATCATTAAAAGTGTTCCAAAACCCTTTGTGAAACTCGCCAAAAAGTACTTTTTTGTGAAATATATTAAGATTGCTGAGCCAGTCTGTTTTTTCATCTGATCCGCGAAAAGACATGCAAAGGTAATATTCATGCACAACTAAAATGGCCTGGGCATTGTTTTTGTTAAACCCATACACAGCTTCAAAGTTTGGATCGTGGGCTTGCAATTGTACAAGAATTTCAACTTCGTCTGGGATTGGGTTGTCATCAGACTTACTGGTATACACAGCTTGAGCAAGTAATGCCATCCAATAAGCATTACCAGCATCAAGTGAGGTTTTAAGTGGAGAAATAGCTAAAGACGTCATCCATGTTCCTTGTCGTTTTTCATTTCAATATAGAAAAATGTTGAAATCACTATCTGTCGATTTAGGTCAAATTATGTCAGTGGCATTTAACCTAAAAACATAAGTTGAACGCTGAGTATACGAATAACTGTTTGAGCAATAAGATGATTATATCATCATGGCTTTCACCCAATGAGTGAAGTGCTTTACGCTCACTTATCAATGATAATGCAAAACTATATCCAGCTGATTCAGTTGGTTTTTTCATTTTATGACTGTGACTCAGGTTCTTGTTGGTGCTCAAACTCTTTTAGCTTATTTTGTTGTTGCAAATAGCCAGCGGCCTCGTCCACTTTACTATTTGGCTGAGTTGGAATTGCACGAGTTTGTTCATTTAGGGCATGTATCTGTGACGCGTTTCCTAAATCTCGCTCACTTGTTATTGCAGCAATCGATTCTCGATCTCTCAAGAATGAAATTAAATCGTTTTTGATTGCCATTAGTTCTGCATCATCTTTGTGTATTTCTAATATATGCCTCGGATGTTCGAGGTTTTTCATGCCAGTGGCGGCATAGGTCGTCGAAATGATTTTAGTAACAATGATCCAAGGCGTAATTGAGCTACGTACCAAAGTGTTTTCTGAGCGTGTGCTGTCATGTATGCCAGTACCGGTTGATATTTGTGACTCAGTAAAAGTCCCTTCACATTTGAAGTAGATCAATGTGGACTCAAATTGGATTTCAGCATAAAACAAATGAGCTGAATTTTTAAACATACGAGCAAAAATAGTGACAATAAATGCAATGAGACCCCAGTGCCAAATACTCGATATATAAGGCGATAGCGCTGAAAGTTTTGCTGGTTCAGTGAGTTGAGCAAGGTTAAATGGCGCAAGATTTGTTGCATAACTATAGAGATCAATACTAGCGTAAGTTAAAAACAAAATAGCGATAGAGACTAGAGTAAATAAACAAGCACCAATAATTAAAGACGCGACTCTGAATTTTTCAAACGTTGCGCCAAGTTGTAATGGTCTCACCTTAGGTTGGACTTCTTGCATCATCTTACCGCTGAATGTTCCTTTTCCTTTCACTTGTTCAGTCAGCTTAGGGTCTAAAGCTTGGTAGATGCGATTTGGAACTTCCTTATAACGACGGTTTGCCATTACTAAGTTATCGAGATTAATGAAAATTTCATCGGGATGAACAGACTCTTGCCAATTCTCACGTAACTCTGATACTTCAGCAATTGGATCAACTTTTAGTAGGCGCGCTCGTAAAAGAAATGTTGTGACTGCTGTAACGGCAGCAGCAAAGATGCAAATAACAAATATGTAACTACTAGTGAAAGCCTCAGGGGCAGCAAGTAACCAGTTTTTCGCAGTTGTAATGTTACTCGAACTCGCAAAGTAATTAATACCGACACCAATGAGAGCGGGAGATACGAGTGAAACCGCTATGACATGAATAATATCTTTAACGCCTAAAGTCGATATATGTTGTTCCGCTATCCGATTAATGGGGTTTGCAGCCTTCTTCCATATAAAAATCAAATAGAGAGTAATAAGGAGCGAATAAAAAGGGAAAATCAACTCACCTGACTGACCAGCCAAACCTGTTAAACAAACAAAAGCCGTCAGAGCATAAGCAACCATTGAAATACAGGTTTTTACCCAAGCGCCAAAAATGGTTTGCGCCATGTTGCGTATTGGATATGGCATAAAGAGTAATTTAGGCAACAGAGTGTGCAATAACCTTGCGAGAAAACCATTTGGCTCGACAAAAGTAGAGTTTTTCCGCCCGAGTAACATCTCTTCTAACTCTTGGCTTTTATAGCCTACATATTTTTTTTCTTCATCTGAGGTTAATCCCTGTGATGGACTATGGTTTTTAGCCAAAGAAGTAGGGTGGTTACGACCAACAAAATAACGCATTGTGGCGTAAATCCCTGAGCCTAAAAAGTAAAGACCACGGCTTAGTAAAAGTATGCCGAAGCCGACCAAAATCCAACTAATACCAAGATCTAGTTTGACAGTTTGTGCGGCGGAAAATAATAAAAATATACCTAAACAAGTTTCGATGGTGCCATGTGCGGCAGTCACCCAACCTTGAAATTTAAAAGGATTTTTGAGACCTAAATTTATCGAACCATAATCAAATGACATGAAGCTACTCCGTTAACTCATTTTTTTTATCATATCATGATGATTTTAAATGGGTAGTGCTGCATCATACCCTAGGGTCTGTTGATCTTTTAGGATTAAATTTTGTGCTATTTGAGCATTTATCTGTTCAAGGCGTGAGCAGTGATGCTTAGCCATCTAAGTGAGCTGGTCACAACACAGAACAGTGAATGCTCAAAAGCATCGAAAAAAGAGAGAGCGTAAATTGGTCGCTCTTTCTAAATAAAAGGTGCTGCGTTATCGTTTTCTTATTTGGAAACGAAGTAACGACAGTTTTGTATGTCGATAATAACCAAACCTCACAAACTCCGCCTTGCATAAAATAACCAATTTATCGCTGCAAAAACAATCACGAAAGATCAACAGACCCTAATAATCTTGGTTCGATTTTTTGTTTTTTCAGACGGCTTGAATGTATTGGTTTATCTGCCCGGAGGCTGGTTATACCAATTATAGTAATTAAATACCCAGCTCAGAGCTATGTATGTGTTCAACCTAAAAACATCAGTTGAACGCTGAGTATACGAGTAACTGTTTGAGCAATACAATGATTTTATTATCATGTTTTTCATCCAATGAGTGAAATGCTCTACGCTCACAAGCTTGCTAAAATGACTGCTATCTGCGTTGTAACTTTTGCAAGTAGAATAACTACTTGCTGCAAGCTACGCCTTACTATCAGCCATTTTTTCTACGCTTGAGAACGCAGTCAACTGATGTTTCTAGGGAGCGCCACGAAGCGCTTTATTCTGTTGTGGGATTTGTCTCAACGTATACGCAGCCAAGCGATTACATGGCCATAAACCAGAGACAGCAACGTTATTATTTATAATAAGTCCATCAGGTTGAAACGTACCTGACGGGATAATTACCAGTTCATCCCGAAATCTGACGGGCATGCATAATGGGTAACCGCTATGACATGAAGCCCTGTGACAAAGGCCTTGAATAAAGGTTGAGATGCAATGTAGACCGCAGCATCAAGCGAATTCAGTTAAGCGTCATAAATCAAAAAATGAAGATGGGGAGTCTTTCCTAGTTGACGAACCCTGACACAAATAGAGAAGCAACTGGTAAATGCATCTGTTTGATCTTCCGGCGTAATATGAAGTGGCATGTATTGAAGGAAATAAAGTGAACGTGGGAGAGCCTGAGTGTTGGAAGGTAGTGACTTGCACTATCCGAATATAAGGTAAACCGAAATTTCAGATAGGGCGCTCAGGCAGTCGGATGAGCCCATAGTACCGTTAACCGTGAAGACAACATAACTTCACATCAGGGAAGGGGCTCAGTGTTACACCCGTTTTTAACGTAACTTTTGAGGTGAAATTGCCATATGGCTAACACTCCAGTAAATATCAGAATATTACAGCGAAAACTTTACTTACGCTCAAAGCTTAACTCGGAGCTTCGATTTTACAGCTTGTACGATAAACTCAGTCGCCTAGATATACTCGAAGAAGCCTATCGACGATGCAAAGCCAATAAAGGCGGAGCAGGAATTGATGGCATCACATTCAGTTATCTAGAGCAGCAAAAGAAAGTCGTTGCGCTGTTAAAAGAAATTCAAACTCAATTACAACAGAAAAACTATCGACCTAGCCCAGTCAAACGAGTAGAAATACTCAAAGACAACGGCAAAACGCGGAAACTTGGGATCCCGATAATCAGTGACAGAATTGTGCAAATGGCGATGACAATAGTGATGCAACCCGTCTACGAACCTCATTTACATGAACACAGTTATGGTTATCGTCCATGTCGAAGCGCCCAGCAAGCGGTAAAAGTCATTGAAATGAGCCTAAAACAAGGCTATCAGCACGTACTCGATGCTGACTTGAGTGCCTATTTCGATACCATCCCGCACGCTAAGTTGATGGCAAAAATAGAAAGGCGAATAAGCGACAGCAGCTTTCTGAGTTTGCTGAAAAGCTTTATCAAAGCGCCCATCAGCGTAGAGACGGTCAACAGAAAATGGCGAATAGAAGCAAGCCGATGTGGCACTCCACAAGGCGGAGTTATCTCTCCATTACTGGCTAACATCTATCTCAACGATTTCTGTTTGAAAATACACGAAAAAACACTGTGTAAAATTGTTACCTATGCAGATGATTTTGTTGTACTCCATAAGCAAACCTACACACAAGAGCAACTGGACTGGATAACACAGCAATTAAGTGATGAAGGTCTGAAGCTAAATCAAAGTAAAACCCACTGTGTGGATATGGGAAAGCTGATGAATGAGTTTGATTTCCTCGGTTTTAACTTTCAACGGATCACAGGCCTCATCAAAGGCACCAGTTACATTAAGATACAGGCGTCTAAGAAGAGCCAAACAAAGCTGAAAAATAAAATCAGAGACATAGTGAAACACCGAACCTCAAATACACTTGGCGTACTGATAAATAAGGTTAATCAAGTTCTGAGGGGATGGAAACACTATTTTGGTGGGATAGGTTATCCCAGAGGTGTATTTTTCAGAATAAATGGATTTGTAGTAAACCGGTTCTATCGCTGGCATCGTCGCTTAAGTCAACGTCGAAGCAAGTATCTATCACGAGGTGCTTACGAAAAATTACGCCAAGCTGGGCTTGAGTATTTACCCACGACAAGATGATAAGCAAAGTGAAGGAGCTGAGAGAAGTGTAACAACAGAGCCGTGTGAGGGAAAACCTCATGCACGGAATCGAAGAGGGGCTGCTGGATAAGCGATAGCGAAGCCAGTAGCCTACTCTACTTAAAGGCACTAGACTCCAGCCTGCGCTGGAGTGACGAGGATTCATCGGTATACTTTCTTCCGCAGTGTCCCTAAGTGAGCTGGTCACAACACAGAACAGTGAATGCTCAAAAGCATCGAAAAAAGAGAGAGCGTAAATTGGTCGCTCTTTCTAAATCAAAGGTGCTGCGTTATCGTTTTCTTATTTGGAAACGAAGTAACGACAGTTTTGTATGTCGATAATAACCAAACCTCACAAACTCTGCCTTGCATAAAATAACCAATTTATCGCTGCAAAAACAATCACGAAAGATCAACAGACCCCTAGTAGTCCATTCAAGAACAAATAATGACCGAATGGTTATATCCTAACAACTCCTGAACACAAGAAACACTGGAGTTGTTATGAGGGTTAAATACCACGTTCGTTTGAGTAATGAAGAACGTTCAATGCTTGAGGCTTTGATAAAGCAGAAGAAACCACGTGTTGCTCAACATAAGAAACGACACGCCCAAATTTTACTTGCTATTGATGAGAATAATTCGCCACTGACCAATCAACAGATTGCTAAAGCACTAAACATCTCACCACTTGCAGTAACGAGCCTTAGAAAGCGTTTTGTCGAAGAAGGATTAGAAGTCGCTGTGAATAGCAAACACAGCCATCAAGGCCGCAGACGCATAATGGATGGCGAAGCCGAAGCCCACCTAATTGCACTGGCCTGCTCTACGCCTCCTGAAGGACGTTGCCGTTGGACATTAAATCTTCTTAGAGACAAGATGATTGAACTCAAATATATCGATAACATATCAAGAACTTCTGTTCATTATGCTTTAAAAAAAACGAACTTAAACCATGGCTTAAAGAAGAGTGGTGTATACCTAAAGAGGAAAACGCTGCTTTCGTGAGTGCTATGGAAGATATATTAGAACTCTATAAACTTCCTTACAATCCTAAGCGTCCTTTAGTATGCCTTGATGAAACCAGCAAACAACAAGTTAAAGAAGTTCGCAATCCGTTACCCTTAGTTTCAGGTTATCCAGAGCGATACGATACAGAGTATGAGCGTAACGGTGTCAGCAACCTGTTCATGATATTTGAGCCTTTAGCGGGCTGGCGACATGTTGAAGTCACTGAACACAGAACGGCCATTGATTGGGCTCATCAAGTAAAAGCCTTAGTAGACGGGCGTTATAAGGACGCTGAGACAATTGTATTAGTTGAGGATAACTTGAATACTCATACACCGGCTTCATTTTATAAGGCCTTCGAACCAGAAGAAGCTCGTAGGTTGATCAATAAAATAGAATTTCATTACACGCCAAAGCACGGAAGTTGGTTGGATATGGCTGAAATTGAATTAAGTATCTTGAGCAGGCAATGCTTAAACCGAAGAATACCCGATCAGGAAACACTAAATACTGAAGTCGAAGCCTGGGTTACCGAGCGTAATGAGTCCAAGGCTAAGATGAACTGGCAGTTCACGACTGAGGAGGCACGTATAAAATTAAAGAAACTTTACCCCGTACTCCCAGAGTAAAGTGAGCCTTTTAACAGAAGTTCACTGATTAACGAAATCCAGTTACACATTCGTTAATCAAAGCATGAAAAGCTAGAATCCTACTGACTTGCCAAGGGGTGGGAGGAGGTGTTTTGTTCAGATATCACTTATTTGTCAATTGATTGTGAACAAAAGTTAAGTAAGAGTTTAAAACAATAAATATCGATATATGATTCTTAGCTCTCCTATGACTATGGTTTACCAGAACAGCTTTAACTGTAGAATTCATATGAATGGACTACTAGGGTTACCAGAATAAATAAGATGAAGAGTATTTATTTTAACTCAAGTTTCGGAGTTCATTTTTAGCTAAAATCATGAGTACTTTTCAGTAGAAATAGCCTCTTGGCGTAATGTAAAAGTATCCATTTGCATAACTTGATTAAAAAACGAGGTCACTTCTTCGTTGATTTTATTCAGTATGATTTCGCTTTCTGTTGTTGATAACGAAGAAATACTAGAAACTGCATCGCTGATCAAAGCCTTAAATAAGCCCCATAATTTACAAGCAAAATCTAAATTTTGTAGACTGTCGCAAAGTAGGTTCCTTGAGTCACAGACTTTGCTGTTTTCATCATTTTGCTTCGCATGCAGAAGCAAGCAAAACCTCAACCCTGTTAGATGAATTGAAGCAATATAAGCACTGTAATGACGACTTTGCTCACTCAAAAAACCAAGATGTTGTTTGGCTTCCTTGAAGTACACTTCAATTCCCCAACGCAAAGCGTAAATCTCAAGAATTTTTTCATCGCTTAGCGAAGCGTCCGTACTTAAAAATAATGCCCAATCGTGTTTACCTGCTTTTTTCTTATCAGGATTAACACCTCGACAAAAGACGAGTTTAACCTTAATCCAATTCGGCTCAAGCTTTGCCGTTTCTGCTAGATTCAACTCAACGACAATGGACTTTGTTTGATAAGGCAACCCTGCTAGTTTTTGCCATCGGCCTTTTACTTGAGTTTTGAATAGTTCGGCGGCACTGCACTCTGATTTATCCGCTAAGCGGTACTTCATTTTGTTTTTTTTCATTCGGAGAATAGCCGTCAAATCATGCTCAAGCGTCATGCTGATAATAGGCTTGGTGGCAAACCAAGAGTCTGCAAGAAAATAATCAGCTTCAATACCTACTCCCAGCGCACGTTTAACCATACCTGCAACCATAGCAGGCTTAGTTTGAGCCACAGATTGCTTGTAACGTTTAGCGACTATTGAGCGCTCATCTTTAAATTTACGGGTTAGAGGTTGTGCTTTGGTTTGACTGATGAAGAGTTCATTATCCAGTGGGACAAATTGACTATCAGAAGCGTAGCCAAAACTCAGTACTTGCTGTCCCATAACACAACGCCCTGTCAAATGGTCGAAGTGACTGGATACGCCGGGCATTTTCTTACCACGACGTTGCTTTACTGAATCATCGACAACAAAAGCTCTGACTTTACTCTTGCCTTCCTGTTTTATGAGTTTTTTAGCGGTGTAAAGTTGCAGTTTTCTCCAATTCAAGTCTTCTCGGTTGAGTAAATCATAAAGCACATCTTTCTTAGCAGAAGAAAAGCTGAGTAGTGACTCTTTAGCAAACATAAGTACCCAGTCAAATGTAATCGAATATTTTCCTTATTAAAACGCCTGTCATTAGCGACTTCTTGAGAAAAAAGCATTTGACTAGGTACTTAGATATGGTGTCAACTTTCAACCAAACCCAAAGCATTAGTAAGTAAACGACTTCGGTTGCTTCAACCTAGAAACATCAGTTGACTGCTTTCTCAAGCGTAGAACAAATGGCTGATAGTAAGGCGTAGCTTGCAGCAAGTAGTTATTCTGCTTGCAAAAGTTACAACGCAGATAGCAGTCATTTTAGCAAGCTTGTGAGCGTAGAGCACTTCACTCATTGGGTGAAAGCCATGATGATAAAATCATCATATTGCTCAAACAGTTACTCATATACTCAGCGTTCAACTGATGATTTCAGGTTCAATACCCGAACGTTTACTGAAGCCACAAAATGTCAACATTGAAATAAAACCAAGCTGTTTCCATGATGTGCTGAACGAATTATCAATTTGAATGCCTGAACGCTGTAAAAAATTAGAAGTAAGTGATGGAAGCGAAAGTGATTTCATGTCAATATTTGACTGAGAGTTGGTGTGTTTTAGTTTTTGTCTAAGCAACAAGGTTATAACAAGCTAACTCTCATCTTTTCTTTATATATCAGTAAAATACGCTCACTTTATTATTGGGTATGAACTCCGAAACTTAAGATTTTAAATACATCACTCAGAAAAATGATTAACTGAGTGATGTCGGCATGATCTGCGGCTAATGCTCGCAGTCTGAACCAGCTGCATGGATATGACCATGATCAATTTCGTTTTCAGTTGCAGTGCGAACTTCGATTACTTCAACGTGGAAACTTAAGTCTTTACCTGAAAGAGGGTGGTTGCCGTCAACAATAACGGTGTCGTCTTTTACTTCTGTAATTTGAACAGGGATTTCACCATTATCTGTTTCAGCCATAAAGCGCATACCTGGGGCGATGTCTTCAATGTCACCAAAAGCGTCTAACGGGACTTCTTGTCTAAGCTCTTCAACAATCTCTCCATAGCCGTCCTTAGCAGCGATGGTTACATCAATTTTGTCCCCAACTATTTTGCCTTCTAATGCGGCTTCAAGTCCTGGGATCATATTATTCGCACCGTGCAAATATAACATTGGCTCGGCATCGAATGAGTCTTCAATCAATTGGCCGTCAGCGTCAGTTAAACGATAGTGTACAGTTACAGCAGAGTGTTGAGCGATTTTCATTATTACTCCAGAAAAAAAATTTCGCGCAATGATAACCTATCAGGTTGCGAGTTTAAAATAAGTGTTTACTGGGGCAAGACACAAAAAGAGCGCCAATTGGCGCTCTTAGGTTATTTAGGCAAGTACATCATTAAAGTCTAAGTTAAAACTGTTATCGATTTCTTTTAGTTCTTTTAACAGGCTATGTTTATCTTTTAGTGTTTCTATTTCACGCCATTTACGTTTTTTAGGTGAGCTTTTTGTCCGTGTAGGGCGTTCTACTACATTATCGAGTGCACTAGCAAAATCCAATTGTCCCATCGCAACCTCCTGTTGTTTTAGCGAACAGTTATTAAATATCATAAGTTAGAAACACAATGCAATAAATTTGTTTCAAATTTGTGATGAGTTAATGGTTTATTTCGACTATAGAATAACAATGAAATCGTATTAAAACTCAATGATTATGTGGAAAGTTAGCTTAGTTAACTGACTTTAAATATAAAAATAGTTTAAGACTCTTTTTTTATTTTTTTACAGCTTGATAAATTGTTCGGTTGGGAGAACAGAGTCATAAAATATTCATAAAGACAAAAGGATGGCCATCAGTAAATATGGCCATTATTAACCTAAAAGTTCATGATAGGCATAGATGTCATATGCGTTTACTTTGACTACTATTTTTCTATCACCCTACACCATGAAAATTGTATTCGCTGAGATTTGAAGATTATTTCCAACCTAAAGCTAAAGGCGAAGTGATTTTTAGCTTTTATGCTTTCACTAACAGGCTTGGGAATAGGTGTTAGCGGCTATTTTCACGGTAAACATCAGTTGAACGCTGAGTATATGAGTAACTGTTTGAGCAATAAGATGAATGGCTTTCACCCAATGAGTGAAGTGCTCTACGCTCACAAGCTTGCTAAAATGACTGCTATCTGCGTTGTAACTTTTGCAAGTAGAATAACTACTTGCTGCAAGCTACGCCTTACTATCAGCCATTTTTTCTACGCTTGATAACGCAATCAACTGATGTTTCTATGATTACGGGTACGCCCTAGATTATAATGAACCTTTTTTAAACAGGTTAATAAGCGAATTACTTGAACTATCGAGCTCTGAACATGACTTGTCACTGCCAAGACGATTTAAAACATCCACGCCTAACACCTTGCCCAGTTCGACTCCCCATTGATCAAATGAGTTAATGTCCCACACCGCACCTTGAACAAAAGTTCGATGCTCATACAGAGCAATGAGAGCACCAAGAGTTTTTGGTGTGAGCTTGTCCATGAGTATGGTATTACTCGGACGATTACCAGGCATCACCTTATGTTTTGCAATGATATTTTTTTGTTCTTCCGATAAATTGCTGTTTGAGAGTTCTGCTTTGGCTTCTTCAAACGTTCTACCTTGCATCAGAGCTTGAGTTTGGCCAAAACAGTTTGATGCGAGTTGGATATGATGATTACCAAGCGGATTATGGCTAGTTAATGGGAAAATAAAGTCCGCAGGGATCAGGGCTGTGCCTTGGTGAATAAGTTGATGGTAAGCATGTTGACCATTTGTACCTTCACCACCCCATATAACAGGGCCAGTATTATAATCTAGCGAGTTGCCTGCTAAATCCACGGATTTACCATTACTTTCCATATCTAACTGTTGAATATAAGCAGGAAGGCCACGCAGATAGTGATCATAAGTGAGTATTACTTGCGATTCACTGCCGTAAAAATTGCTGTACCAGAGTGAAATCAATCCCATCAGGACAGGCATATTTTGCTCTAATGGTTGCGTTGCAAAATGCTCATCCATTTCTGCTGCACCATTAAGTAATGTTTTAAATGTTTCAAATCCCGTAAGAAGCACAATCGGCAAGCCAATGGCTGACCAAAGGGAGTAACGGCCACCAACCCAATTCCACATCGGAAATGTGTTTTTTTCTTCAATTCCAAATTCTGTTGCTTTAGCAACGTTTGAGGTAATGGCGACAAAATGTTTTGCAACGGCAGCTTTATCGGCGCCACTTTTAAGTAACCAATTTCTAGCTGAAAGGGTATTGGTGAGTGTCTCTTGGGTGCTGAATGACTTTGAAGACATGACGAATAACGTCGTTTCTGGATCTAGAGGCTTAAGCTTTTCAACGATGGATGTGCCGTCAACATTGGCAACAAAATGGCAATTAATATGACCCGTCCAATAGGGACGAAGTGCTTGAGATACAATTTTAGGACCTAGAAATGAGCCACCGATACCAATACTGACTATATCAGTAATGGTTTTGCCTGTGTAACCAACCCATGTGCCATTATGAACATCATTAACAAACTGCTCCATTTTTTTCAAAGTTTGTTGTATTTCAGGCATCACATTTTGGCCGTTTACAATAACTTCAGTATCGGAAGACGCTCTAAGGGCTGTATGAAGCACCGCACGGTTTTCGGTAGTATTTATCGCATTGCCAGCAAACATTGCTTGTATTTTTTCGGTAAGCTTTGTTTCGTTTGCTAGTTGAAATAAATTTGACAAAGCTGTTTCATCGAGACGGTTTTTAGAGTAATCCAATAATAGTCCGCAACCTTTTACCGACATTTTCTCGAAACGTTGGTTGTCTTCTGCAAATAATTCACGCATGTGCTTAATGTTATCGCGATGTTTGGCGAGAGCTTGCCAACTTTTAGTGTCTGTGAGGTGGGACATGGAACCGATCTCCTGAAAATATTGTAGTGCAGTTTTTAAAATTGAAAAATAAGGTATGAAAAATATTTGAAGGCTAATATTCTATAGCAAGATAAATGACAGTAACATTAATTGGTTAACTAATTATGACGTTAACCAATGTGAGGTGATTTTTAATACCCGTAAGACATTTTTGAGTATCACGGGTATACAAGTTAAACCAATAGCTGCTTATGTAACATAACTTCGAGCTTGTTTTGGTCAATAGCAAAATTACGAATGCCTTCAGCCAACTTATCAACAGCCATTGGGTTTTGATTGAATGCCCAGCGGAACTCTGATTCGGTTAAAGCCTTGCTAGGTTTTTTACTCGCTGAAGTTGCGGTCAGTTTTCGTTCTACTTTCACAGTCGAATTCGCCAATTCTTCAAGTAATGAAGGACCAATGGTTAAACGATCACAACCTGCAAGTTCTAGAATTTCACCTGTATTGCGGAAGCTTGCCCCCATCACAACCGTTTTGTATCCGTTTTCTTTATAGTAGTTATAAATCTCAGATACAGAAACAACACCCGGATCTTCTTGTGCTGAATATTCTTTATTTTCGTTTTTCTTATACCAATCTAAAATTCGACCAACAAAAGGAGAAATAAGAAACACACAGGCTTCAGCACAAGCTCTGGCTTGAGCAAAACTAAACAATAGGGTTAAGTTACAGTTAATGCCTTCTTGCTCTAGTTCTTTTGCGGCAGAAATTCCTTCCCACGTAGATGCGAGCTTAATGAGAATTCGTGACTTATCGATACCTGCGTCTTGATATAGTTTGATCAATTTGTGAGCTTTAGCTATTGACGCTGTTTTATCAAAAGAAAGTCGTGCATCGACTTCTGTAGACATACGGCCTGGGACGTGCTTTAAAATTTCTACACCAATATTAACGGCCAGTTTATCGCCCGCGTTTTCAATTTGCTGCTCAATATCGTCACTTTGAGATTTTGCCCAATGAATCGCATCATCGATTAAATTAACATACTGAGGTAATTCAGACGCTTTTAGAATAAGAGATGGATTTGTAGTGGCATCTTGTGGGTGATAGCGTTTAATCGCTTCAATATCACCAGTGTCAGCAACTACTGTGGTTAGTTGCTTTAATTGTTCTAAGGTGTTTGTCATGAATAATATCCAAAAAGGAAAGCAGCAATCGAATGATAGTATTAGAAGCGATTTTTATGCTGATTCCAACCGAAAATTAAAAAAATTACTAAAATGTTTTTAATTTACTTTTAATATTTCTTTTTATATCCATTTCAAGATTAATTTGATACCAAATTTCAATTATTTGTAATATTAATTTCATTTTATTGTGGTTGTCAGGTAAGAGAAGACGTTTACATCACTATGCAATGACTGCCTGTAGGTTTCGGTCGTTCATGGGAAGTGCTTATCGGGGTTTTAGTAATGGATGCATGAAGGCAATATAAGTTGTCTTGGCTGATCAAAAAAACAGAATGATATTGAATAGTTTGATATTTGGGTTGGCGGTGTTCAGGGTTTTCAAGAGCTCGCTTTTCGTCTAGCTTTGTATAGCGTTCAAATTCAAAGTAGATGACTCCGGAATCGAGAAGATTGAAACGGTATTGTCTATTAAGATCTTTATGGAAGCTTTCTTGTGGTTCAGAGTCAATTACATAACAGAAGTCTCCGATAAAACCCTGCATACCGAGGTAATAACACATTCGTTTTTGGAAATCATTTGTAAACACTGTAGTTGCAGTATCTAGCTTGTATTCTTTTGGTATTTTATCTCCACTTTCAAAACATATAGTTTCGCTTCCCCATTTGAAAAGATAACTATCTCGATCGCAATCCTTGCGGTACTTATATAGTGCATCTTCAACAGAAACGGAGGTCGTATGTTGAATAACAAGTTGCTCAAGTTTTTGTTCAAGACTACCTTGCGTGAGGGATATGTGAGCCTTAAAATTAGTAGACGGATTTACGATATCCAAATTACAACATCTATTTTCACCGTCTTGCTGAAATGATGTAGAAAAATTTGCTTTAAAAGACATACCTACATTATCGAGTAATGAAATAAAAGCGTAGAAACGTTTTACTGTAGAGGTAACACTATGTAAAAACGTGCTGAAACATTTTTGTGCTGTTTCTTGATATTCAGTAGGGAACCACTCTCTAATTTCTGTCCATTTCTTTTGTAAGTCAGTAACGTGAGCAGAAGCTTCACTACTAGGAGTTTTAGTAAGATTGGAAGTTGTAACTCTCATTTCCATGATGCTCTAAGCGTGAGATTGTGTTTAGTTGATACTAACAAAATCAAATGGTTATACATATTTTAAAATGAAGATTAGTTTAAAGTCGAAAACGAAGGAAAGATTGTTTTTTTATTTTATTTTATTTTATTTTTATGTAAAACAATGTCTAGGGTCTGTTGATCTTTCAGGATTAAATTTTGTGCTATTTGAGCATTTATCTGTTCAAGGCGTGAGCAGTGATGCTTAGCCATCTAAGTGAGCTGGTCACAACACAGAACAGTGAATGCTCAAAAGCATCGAAAAAAGAGAGAGCGTAAATTGGTCGCTCTTTCTAAATAAAAGGTGCTGCGTTATCGTTTTCTTACTTGGAAACGAAGTAACGACAGTTTTGTATGTCGATAATAACCAAACCTCTCAAACTCTGCCTTGCATAAAATAACCAATTTATCGCTGCAAAAACAATCACGAAAGATCAACAGACCCTAATACCAATTACAGTAATTAAATTCCCAGCTCAGAGCTATGCATGTGTTCAAAGTACAAGTGAAATTGATGAAGACATAGTTATTACCGACATACAAAACTGTCGTTATTACATTGCTACGTTGAGACAGTTTTGCGTAGTAATTTGGACACATACAAGCTCCCGAAGGGCAAGGTTAAAGGATTCCATTACTACGCTACAAGTTTTTTTAATTATCCCGACAAAAGCACGAAGTGCGTTGAACGCCAGCTTTATATGGCGGCCGTTAGGGTATATAGTACTTCAAACTTGCGCCTTGTACTGAAATCCTTTAGCTCTTGCTGAGTGGGAAGTTAATTACTGTAATTGGTATTAATGGGTAGACTCGCTCAATACTATCATTCCTGAGTTGAATTTATCCTCGATAAACTCAAGTTCAAATTCATCTTTGAGAAAACTTATCATTCCATTTTTTAACGTCTTATTGCCATGGTATCCAGTTATGATCGATGTTATCTTGGGTTCATTGTTTTTTTTGTGGTAACAAAATAATAGTCTTGCGAAAGCTAATGGAACACCTCGAATATGTGTACCATCGCCTGAATGTTCTTCGAAGATTTTATCCATATGCAAATCGATACAATGATTCATTAAGCCAACATTTTTTTTATATATTCCTTGTGTTATCCCTTTATCAATCAAGCTTGCGAAATTATCTTTTTCAAGCGGCGCAAGTTGAGCATGTATTTGTGAAGGGGTACTCATGTTACATTCGTTCATAATTTTTTCTAAATACCATATTCCAATGTCAAATTCTTTTGCCTTGATACATACTTTAGTAAAGGCATTGTAAATGGCTACATCAGGTTTGATGCCCCATTGTTGTATTAAGCTGGTTGTAGCTGTATCGTCATCGCCCAACACCAATGATTTTGCTTCGGCATAACGTTCCATTTCAGCGCAGGCCGTCAGCAAATTTATGCAGGTGATTAGACTGGCCTTTAATGACAAATGAGGTGCCATCACGGGCTTGTCACCACACACCAGTTGCCAAGCACTATCAAACTGGCCCGTTTTAGCGCATACCGTGATAAAGGCATTGTAAATGGGAACATTAGGCTTGATGCCCCATTGTTGCATTAAACTCTCTGTAACTGTATCGTCCAACACCAATGACTTGGCTTCTTCATAACGCCCCGCTTCAGCGCAGGCAGCCAGCAAATTCATGCAAGTGATTGAATCTGCCTTTAGTGGTAGATGAGGTGCCATCACGGGCTTATCACCACACACCAGTTGCCAAGCTCTATCAAACTGACCCGTTTTAGCGCATACCGTGATAAAGGCACTGTAAATGGCAACATCAGGCTTAATGCCCCATTGTTGTATTAAGCTGGCTGTAGTTGTATTCCCATCGTCATCGCCCAACACCAATGATTTGGCTTCGGCATAACGGCCCGCTTCAGCGCAGGCCGTCAGCAAATTCGTGCAGATGATTATATCGGCTTTTAATGGCAAATGAGGTGCCATCACGGGCTTATCACCACACACCAGTTGCCAAGCACTATCAAACTGGCCAGTTTTAGCGCATACCGTGATAAAGGCGCTGTAAATGGCAACGATAGGCTTGATACCCCACAGTTGCATTAAACTAGCTGTATCGCCATCGCCCAACACCAATGATTTGGCTTCTTTAAAACGCTCCATTTCAGCGCAGGCCGTTAGCAAATTAATACAGGTGATTTGATTGGCCTTTAATGACAAATGAGGTGCCATCAATGGCTTATATCCACACACCAGTTGCCAAGCACTATCAAACTGGTCAGTTTTAGAGCATACCGTGATAAAGGCATTGTAAATGGCAACATTGGTCTTGATGCCCCATTGCTGCATTAAACTGGCTGTATCTGTATCGCCATCGCCCAACACCAATGATTTGGCTTCTGCATAACGCCCCGTTTCAGCGCAGACAGCCAGCAAATTCAGGCAGGTAATTTGATTGGCTTTTAATGGCAAATGAGGTGCCATCACGGGCTTATCACCACACACCAGTTGCCAAGCACTATCAAAATGGCCCGTTTTAGCGCATACCGTGATAAAGGCGCTGTAAATGGCAACGTTAGGCTTGATACCCCACAGTTGCATTAAGCTAGCTGTATCGTCATAGCCCAACACCAATGATTTGGCTTCTGCATAACGCCCCGTTTCAGCACAGGCTGTCAGCAAATTCGTGCAGGTGATTTGATTGGCTTTTAATAGCAAATGAGGTGCCATCATGGGCTTATCACCACACACCAGTTGCCAAGCACTATCAAATTGGCCAGTTCTAGCGCATACTGTGATAAAAGCGCTGTAAACGGCAACATTAGGCTTGATGCCCCATTGTTGCATTAAGCTGGATGTAGCTGTATCGCCATCACCCAACACCAATGACTTAGCTTCTGCATAACGCTCCATTTCAGCGCAGGCAGCCAGCAAATCCATGCAGGTGATTGAATCTGCCTTTAGTGGTAGATGAGGTGACATCACGGGCTTGTCACCACACACCAGTTGCCAAGCACTATCAAATTGGCCCGTTTTAGCGCATACCGTAATAAAGGTGCTGTAAATGGCAGTATTAGGCTTGATGCCCCACAGTTGCATTAAGCTGGCTGTAGCTGTATCGCCCAACACCAATGATTTGGCTTCTGCATAACGCCCCGTTTCAGCGCATGCCGTCAGCAAATTCATGCAGGTGATTTGATTGGCCTTTAATGACAAATGAGGTGCCATCACGGGCTTATTGCCACACACCAGTTGCCAAGCACTATCAAACTGACCCGTTTTAGCGCATACCGTGATGAAGGCATTGTAAATGGCAACATCAGGCTTGATGCCCCACTGCTGCATTAAGCTGGCTGTAGCTGTATCGCCCAACACCAATAATTTGGCTTCAGTAAAACGCTCCATTACAGCGCAGGCAGCCAGCAAATTCATACAGGTGATTTGATTGGCTTTTAATGGCAAATGAAGTGCCATCACAGGCTTGTCACCACACACCAGTCGCCAAGCACTATCAAACTGGCCGGTTTTAGCGCATACCGTGATAAAGGCGCTGTAAATGGCAACACTAGGCTTGATGTCCCACTGCTGCATTAAGCTGGCTGTAGCTGTATCGCCATCTTCATCGCCCAACACCAATGATTTGGCTTCTGCATAACGCCCCGATTCAGCGCAGGCCGTCAGCAAATTCAGACAGGTGATTGAATCTACCTTTAATGGTAGATGATGTGCCATCACGGGCTTGTCACCACACACCAGTCGCCAAGCACTATCAAACTGGCCCGTTTTAGCGCATACCGTTATAAAAGCATTGTAAATGGCAGCATTAGGCTCAACGCACCATTGTTGCATTAAGCTGGCTTTAGCTGCATTGCTTAGCACCAACATTTTGGCATCTGAAAAATTTAAATTTAACTTAATTAATTTCAGTAGTAGTATGCATGTTTTCGCTTCATAGGACGATTTAAATCGTATTATGTCACTAAAAATGCCGTTGAAATTAGATGAATGACTGTCAGAAAACTCGGCCGCTTTGTGTAACAATTTATGGATTAGTCTTATGTCCCATGATGTTTCCATGACCCGTTTGTCGTTTTTTAGACTGTGAATGATTTCAATAAGCTGCGAAAGTTTAGTGCAACCACCAATTAATGCATTTAACTCAATACCCAGTTGATTTTTGCTTTTCTGTTTAAGTATCCAAGAGTGAATAAGTGCACTGGTCTGAGTAAAAAAGGAGTCAGGAGAGGAAGGTGGTTGCTGTATTTGCCTAGTATATCGAGTGCTCGATTTGGGAGTAATAGAATCGAGCTCAGTTACAAAACGTTGGCGAACATTACTTGGCTTCTTACAATAATGAGCATCTTGTGTACGAGAGTTAAAGCGAGTCGACGATGATTTTTTGTTGAAAAAATCATACAGATTTTGTCTATCGATTTTGCTTAATCTTTGATAACCCTGTTGTAAGTTTTCATCACCATCAAACCTTGAAACCTCAAAGTTAAGATAGGATACGGCTTCGCTAGGGTATTCTTGGAGACTTTTAAGCATGAATCTATATATTGATCCATGCTCAGCAGGAGTGCGCGCTGTCGCCATCACATTACTCAATAAGTGAGTGAATTAACCAGCTAAGAAATAACGCACTGAAAAGATAAATACAAAAATATTCAGCTTTAAGGCATTCTATAAATGTATAACAGAAAATATCCACCGCACAGGGGAGCCGTTTCATAGCTCATTGTTGTACCTAAGACTCAAACAAGGAATAATGAAATTGAGTGTAAATTGGTTTTTCCCCTCCCTTGCCAACTTGGTCGGCTGGCGCATTTTTGCCCCATTCCTTTTTTCACAAGGCCATCAATTGCAATATTATTTCTAATGGTTAGTCGTTTAAAATCATCTTTTTTTGAGAGAACGCTTTGTGAAGAAGCAGACCTAAAGATTAACATTTATAGTGGTTCGTGCTATAAATTTGCTTCAAGTGCTGTTGTAGTGAAACCACCATTTTTAACTGACTTAATTCAACAATTTTTCGTCGAGATAATATGTTCTTTTGTGACGTTAGCGGTGATTTTACCTGAAGTTACTTTCTGAAGTGCATGCAAGAAGGCGTTATGGTAAATGGCTCTTACTCATATAATTTAACAAATGGAATCTTTCAAGGCATTCTTCCGCACTAGGAGTCGGACTTCCTTCGGTAAAATCAATAATGTCTGCAAAATATTTTCTTTCTTCTTTGGATAAATAGTTAGTGAAAGATTCAACTATTTTTCCAGAGTTTTTTATATCTCTTTCTTTTAAGATGGCTAAGTGAGGCATATATTCGCATGAGTCCCCAAAATCGCATATTTTTAGCTTACCATCGCTTCCTAACAGCATGTTATCAATATAAAAATTATTATGTATTATATTGTTTTTATGTATATAAGCTAATCCTTCAAAAAGACTTCTAATATAAATAGCCATACCTTTAAGCTCTACTGGAGAATGTTTACACATCCATTTTCTTATGTCAGTCCCTTTTTTTTCAGTTATAGATACCACATCACCATTAGAGTCAACCTCTTCACTAACAAATTGAATAATATTTTTATGACCAGAAAGTATCTTAAGAAAACGTGATTCGTTATTCATTTTTTTTATGCAGTCATCATAAAGTTGTTTATCAACTCTTTTTGATTGTAGAGAAATTTTATGGGGTTTTAGCAGCTTTACAACCAACGGCTCCCCATCTTTACTGACTTCATAAACATCGCAATAAGCGCCACTCCCAATAGGGGCTATTGGATAACAAGCCGAAATAATATCATTATGTAATTTTTGATATTCTGATTTTGGTGATTCTTGGTTGTTACTATAAGGCAAGCAACAACCAATACCTTTAATGGCTTCTGACATGATTATTAAAACTTTAAATATAAATAGGTTAAATAAGTTTAGCAACACCCATTTTATATATCATTAATCACTGTTAATCATTATTTTAATAATGAGAATTAAAAAATGTCTGTTTACCATAACCTTTCGTTGTGCGCATTTCTGTTTCAAGCCCTAAGTGGTATTTTTAGGGCTAGTAGTAACTTTAAAAAATTCGATACACATCATTTGATTTTAGAGATACTTAAACTAATGAAATCTGTTGATTATGAAATGAAACCGAAACACGCTTTCGTCCAAAAACGAGTCAACCAGCTGATATGATTTAATTGGGTGTCCAGCCTAATTGATGTTAGTTTTTTAACTTATTGATTTTCTGTAAGCGAACAAGTAAAAATACCTGTAAATGGTTTTCACCTTTAAAACCACTTAGTCGCCATTTCGGTTAAAACAACAAAATCTGGCATTTTTTTGAATTTGAAATTTTAGCTAACATCATTTAGAAAGAACTAAATGGACATATTACCTTTACATGTTCCTAACTTTTTAAAACAACGGAACTTTCTCCTTATATCTTCACATTATTTAGGCTGAGCCCCCATTTAATTGGGTGTTCAGCCTAATTGATGTTAGTTTTTTAACTTATTGATTTTCTGTGAGCGAACAAATAAAAATACCTGTAAATGGCTTTCACCTTTATAACCACTTAGTCGCCATTTCGGTAAAAATATCTAGTTTTAACCTTATTTTTAAGGTTAAAACAGCAAAATCTGGCATTTTTTTGAATTTGAAATTTTAGCTAACATCATTTATAAAGAACTAAATGGACATATAACCTTTACATGTTCCTAACTTTTTAAAATAAAGGAACTCTCTTCTTATATCTTCACATTATTTAGGCTGAGCACCCCACGAGTATTTGCCCTGATTTCCCGTTAATGTCGCTAATAAACCCGCCCAGACGAATACCAGCATCATCTAAGGTTTTATGTAATCGATTTTTCTCATTACTCAATTCCTTTTTTTGTTTGTCTCTTCTGCGAGTCAGTAATCTGAGTTGCTCCTGCTGTGGCGCTGGAACGAAACTTGACCGAACGAGTCCATAGTGACCAAGTGAAGCGAGCCATTGACTGTCAATGACATCTGTCTTTCGACCGGGAACATTCTTGACATGTCTTGCATTAACGACCTGCGTTTTTATGCCAGTAGTAACAAGTGAAAGGTAGATGCTTTTCCAGTAAACACCTGTACTTTCCATGACAGCTAGCTCAATATGATGCTGCTTGAGAAAATGGCATAATTTCAAGCGTTCTTTTTTTAAAGTACCAAAGGATTGAGTGATTTCTTCAATTCCCTGCTCTGTCTCCTAGCGGATAGTGACCATGACCATCATCTTGTGGACATCTAATCCTGCACAACTTTTTACAATAGGTTCCATAAAATACTACTCCACTGAATTAAAGTGAGTAGCAAAACCTAGTGGATAGATTGGATTGCCAAAAACTCTAACGAGAACTGGTCATTTTACCGTTCATTCAATGCGTAAAAGCTGAAATAGCCGAGGGTACGAGCAACCATATCCAGATCAGTTTAGGTTCAGTTATGAAAACTAAAAAAAATGCGACCACGATTTAAGCTCTGCTAATAGTTAGAATAAAACAGAAAGAATTTTCATGGTGTAGGGTGATAGAAAAATAGTAGTCAAAGTAAACGCATATGACATCTATGCCTATCATGAACGTTTAGGTTCAAGTATCTCAACAATAGTGTTGAGTAGGGTCACTGAGCGATGAGGTAGTAAATGCGGGCTGCGCTGGGCTACAAATCAATAGCGGGAGCCAAAGTCATAATCGCTGGAATTGAGCTCTGGAAAACGATAAAAAAGCAAGATGAAAGAGGCACTGGTTCAATCGATTTCGTAGATCCTTACTCAGTGGCAGCCTAATTGTTCATGAAGTTCAGTGTTCCCGTGTTTAATATCGAAGAAGATGTAAAAGCCCTCTTAGTTCATAGGGTCATTCAATACAATTTGCCCTGGATTAGTTTCTTTCCCGACAAACTCCAATCCAAATTGCTCTTTAAGAAATTTTATCATTCCATGTTTTAAAGTATTTCCCCCATGATACCCAGTTGCAATGGTTGTGACTTTGTTCTTTTTTTCTTTATAGTGGTAACTAAATAGTAATTCAGCAAACTCCAATGGAACACCTTGAAGAAGGGCATTATGTTCTTCTTTTTCGAAAATCGCATTAATATGCAAGTCTAGACAATTATCTGTTAATCCAACACTTTCTCGATATACGCCTTTCTTTATATCACTATCAATAGTGTTGGCAAAATTAGTTTTATCAAACATTGCAAGGTGAGCATGCATTTTATGGGAAACACTTATCTCATATTCTTTCATTATTTTCTTTACAATAACTTTTCCTACTTCAAATTTATCAACTTTAGTGTAAACCTTGATAAAAGCACATAAAATCCCTTCATCAGGCTTAATCCCCCATTGTTTCATTAAGCTCACATCAGGGGAATTGCCCAGCATTAATGTGTTGGCCTTTTCAAAATTTCCAGTTTCAGCGCAAGCAGTGAGCAGATTCAGGCAGGTAATTCGATCGGGTTGCAGCGGCAAATCGGGCGCCATCAATCGCTTAACACCATGCACCAGTTGCCAAGCAATATCAAAATTATCTGTTTTACCGCATACTGTAATAAAGGCATTGAAAATCTTTTCATTAGGTTCAATCCCCCATTGTTTCATTAAGCTGCCATTAGGGGAGTCATCGCCCAGCACTAATGCATTGGCCTTTTCAATATTTCTAGTTTCAACACAAGCGCTGATCAGATTCATGCAGGTGAGTATGTCAGCTTGCAGCGGCAAATCAGGCGCCATCAATCGGTTTTTGCCGTGCACCAATTGCCAAGCAACATCAAAATGGTTAGTTTTACCGCATACTGTAATAAAGGCACCGTAAATTTTTACATCAGGCTCAATTCCCCATTGTTTTATTAAACTGCAATTAGAGGCGTTGCCCAGCACTAATGTTTTAGCCTCATTGAAATATCCAGTTTCAGCGCAAGCAGTGAGCAGATTCAAACAGGTGATTTGATTGGCTTGCAGCAGCGAACCGGGTGCCATCATTTGCTGCACCAGTTGCCAAGCATCAACAAAATGGTTAGTTTTACCGCATACCGTAATAAAAGCATTGTAAATTTTTAAATTAGGTTTAACCCCCCATTGTTTCATTAAGCTGCCATAAGGGGGATTGCCCAGCACCAATGCTTTGGCCTTTCCAAAATGTCCAGTTTCAGCGCAAGCCTTGAGCAGGTTCAAGCAAGTGACTTGATTGGCTTGCAGCGGCGAGTCAGGCGCCATCAATCGATTTTCACCGTACACCAGTTGCCAAGCAGCATCAAAATGGTTAGTTTTACCGCATACTGTAATAAAAGCGCTGAAAATTTTTACATCAGGCTCTATCCCCCATTGTTTCATTAAGCTGCCATCAGGGGAGTCATCGCCCAGAACTAATGCTTTGGCCTTTCCAAAATGTCCAGTTTTAGCGCAAGCAGTGAGCAGATTCAAACAGGTGACTTGATTGGCTTGCAGCGGCGAATCCGGCACCATCAACCGCTTGTTGCCGTGCACTAGTTGCCAAGCAGTATCAAAATGATTAGTTTTCCCACATACCGTAATAAAGGTATTGTAAATTATTACATTAGGCTCAATCCCCCATCGCTTCATTAAGCTATCATTGGGGAATTCACCCAATACTAATGACTTTGCATTTGAGAAGTTTAAATTTAATTCAATTAACTTAAGGAGTAATGTGCAGGTTTTAGCCCTATAAGGCGTGCTTACAGTGAAAGATATTATGTCGTTAAAGATGTTATCGAATTTTGATGATTCCAAATCATTAAAAACAGCAACTTTGTGCAATAGTTTATGAATAAGCCTTATATCCCACTGTGTTGCTCGTGCTATTTTGTCTTTCTTTACGGTATGGATGATATCAATGAGGTCTGAAAGTTGAGTACAAGTCTCAATCAATGAACTTAAGCTAATGCCTACGAACTTTGCACTTTCCTGATTAGAATTCAATTGCTGGATGATGTTTTTGGTCTTATCAATAAAGGAAAGGGATGTGTCAACATGAACTCCAGTTTCTCTATGCTCAAGATGTTCGCAGGATTTTGAACTCGCACTTGTTTGTCCTCCACAAAAAAAAAGATGAAGTTGTTTTGTTTCGGCGGCGTCCAACTTGCAATAATACTCTTTTAAAATTTTATACCCATCGAAGATTGAACTTTCGGAGTGGAGATATAATACCGCCTGCTCTGGGAAATATTGGAGTGTTTTAGACAAAAAATTGTATGGTGACAATAGTTCAGCTGTCGTGTAATCAGCTCTATTCATAATACTGAGTGTGTAAGTGACCTATAGTTCAAAACCATAGCGTATAAAAAAATAAACACAAAAATAACTGTTCATCTATATCTTGATCATTCAGCATAGCCTAGTTTCTATTCAGTTTGGGTAATGGCTAACGTTTATGAGGGAAAGCATTCAGTGCATGGATTTAGTTGTTCTATCGTTGTTTTAACGGTGTAACTTATTGTAGTTATAAATTTTTTGGATTTAATGTATTTTTACGTTTGTTGAATGTTGTCGTTCGCTTCAATTAAGTTAAAAGAAATGGAGTTATTGATCTAGGTTGCTAATAAAATGGTACGTTCTACCCGACATCCAAGTTAATACCAATTACAGGGTAGTGGGCTGAAGCAGTGAATTGATCTATCATGGCTGCACTCTAGTTTCATTTATTTTTGAGAATATCATGCGTCACTCTGTAGATGTTCAATGCCCTCACTGTCAAAGTACTTCAATATCAAAAGCAGGTAAAAGCCCAAAGGGGCAGCAAAGATATTTATGCACCAACACTGAGTGCCCGAAAAAAACATTTCTACTTCATTATGTTAAGCGTGCTTGGGAAGATGGGGTAAAAGAAACAGCCATTGACATGGTACTTAATGGTAGCGGAATAAGGGATACAGGTAGAGTGTTAAATATACACAAGAATACAGTGATAAAGGCAATAAAAAAAAGAAAAGAGCATTGTTCACGTAAATCCTAATTACACTCAAAGAGATAACAACTCAAATATTGAAATAGACATAGAGTTAGTGTGCTATGAAGCTGAGATAGATGAACAATGGTCATTTGTCGGAAAGAAAAGCAACCAGAGATGGATGTGGCATGCCATAGACCATAGTTCAAATACAGTCATTGCTTACGTCTTGGGGAAAAGAACAGACAAGGCTTTCAAAGAGTTACAGACATTGCTCGAGCCACTAGGCATAAAGAAATATTATACCGATGACTGGGGTGCATATCAGCGTAATCTGCCACCTGAAAAACATGAAATAGGTAAAACTAACACTCAGAAAATTGAAAGAAAGAATCTCAATTTCAGGACTTGGAATAAAAGATTAGCACGGAAAACAATTTGTTTTTCAAAGTTAGAAAGTATGCACGATATTGTAATTGGGTTGTTGCTCAATAGGGTTGAGTTTGGCATAGATATTCATGCTACTCGCTAAATTGACCCGCTACCAATTTTTGAAGATACCATGTCAGACATTAGGGTCTGTTGATCTTTCAGGATTAAATTTTGTGCTATTTGAGCATTTATCTGTTCAACCTAGAAACATCAGTTGACCGCGTTCTCAAGCGTAGAAAAAATGGCTGATAGTAAGGCGTAGCTTGCAGCAAGTAGTTATTCTACTTGCAAAAGTTACAACGCAGGTAGCAGTCATTTTAGCAAGCTTGTGAGCGTAGAGCATTTCACTCATTGGGTGAAAAACATGATAATAAAATCATCGTATTGCTCAAACAGTTACTCGTATACTCAGCGTTCAACTGATGTTTTTAGGTTCAAGGCGTGAGCAGTGATGCTTAGCCATCTAAGGGATGTCGCAGTTCAAATAATACCAATTTAAATTTCAACGCTTAATTTGTCATACCTGCGAACGCAGGTATCCAGCGACTTGTGCCCAAATTAACCAAAGACTCTGGACTCCTGCGTTCGCAGGAGTGACGATAAAATTGGTATACATTCTTCCGCCACGTCCCTAAGCTAAGGAACTGTCCCAAAATAACTTTCGTGTTTACTTAATCTCGTAAGGTGGTTCAATATAAGCCTTCTCCCCCAGCTTTCTCTGAAATATCATGAACACCTACTCTTCTACCGTAAAGAAACAAATGTTACGATTTTACAAATCATTTAATCAACGAGATCGTAGACGATTTGCTGCCATTGAAGCCTTAAAACTTGGGCATGGAGGTATAGAGTACATTTCCAAGGTATTGAAATGTGACCCCAGAACTATAAGTCGTGGGATTCATGAGTTAGAAGATGAAGTAGAACTGAGCAATAAAGGGCAAAGAAAAAAGGGGAGGTAGAAAAAAGCTGACACAAACTTTTCCCAATTTAGATGATAATTTGCAGGCAATTCTAAAAAACCATACCGCTGGTGATCCTATGCGCCAAGATTTAAGGTGGACAAACGTGTCACGTAGACAAATATCTTGCAAGCTATACGCCAACGGAATACCCGCCAGTAAAAACCTCGTTTCAAGATTATTGCGTCAGCAGGGTTTTCACCGTCGTAAGGCTCAGAAAACCAAAACGATGAAACAACATGTCGATCGTAACGCCCAGTTTGAAAAACTGGCTCAACTGAAACAAGACTATCTTGATAAGGGAAACCCGTCCTGAGTATCGATACAAAAAAGAAAGAACAATTAGGTAATTACTTTCGTGATGGAGTCACAGATGCCGCTGAGCCGACAACCGTTAATGATCATGATTTTCCGAGTATTGGTCATGGTAAACTCATACCTCACGGCATCTACGACCTAAAAAATAATGAAGCCTGTCTACACCTGAATACAAGCAGCGATACATCAGAGTTAGCCTGTGACAGTATTGAACTGTGGTGGAATGAATAAGGAAAACAAGCTTAGGGATGTCGCAGTTCAAATAATACCACTTTAAATTTCAACGCTTAATTTGTCATACCTGCGAACGCAGGTATCCAGCGACTTGTGACCAAATTAACCAAAGACTCTGGACTCCTGCGATCGCAGGAGTGACGATAAAATTGGTATACATTCTTCCGCCACGTCCCTTATGGTGAGCAAGACGAAATACTGATTTTGTGTGATTGTGGTGGAAGTAATAGTGCCAACTCGTACTTATTTAAAGAAGATCTGCAATCGTTGTCTAATCGTTTAAAAATGAAGATCAGAGTTGCTCATTATCCAGCTTATTGCTCGAAGTACAATCCAATTGAGCACCTTGTCTTTCCTCATGTTACAAGAGCTTGTAAAGGTGTTCCTTTCGAGGCTGTTGAAGTTGCAAAGCACTATATGGAGAAGGCAGAGACCACCAAAGGATTAAATGTAAAAGTGAAAGTTATGGACAAAATTTATGAGAAAGGACGAAAATACGCATTATCATTCAAGGAAAATATGACCATCTTATTTGATAAGGCGCTACCTAAATGGAATTACACAGTAGTTCCTGTTTGAACTGGAAATCGGGAAGTTATTTTGGGCTCACTTCCTAAGTGAGCTGGTCACAACACAGAACAGTGAATGCTTAAAAGCATCGAAGACAGCGTAAATTGGTCATTTCTGCTGCGTTATTGTTTTCTTATTTGGAAACGAAGTAACGACAGTTTTGTATGTCGATAATAACCAAACATCACAAACTCTGCCTTGCATAAAATAACCAAGTTATCGTTGTAAAAACAATCATGAAAGATCAACAGACCCTAATGCAATTGGCATAGATTTAGGAAGAAATACTTTCCATCTTATTGCTCATGATCAAACTGGACGAGAAGTCATTCGTAAACAGCACAGTAGATCTTTCTTACTACAATTTCTGTCACTACAAGAATCAACCATTATTGCTATGGAGGCTTGTAATGATGCTCATTGGTTAGCCTGGTACAAAGTATGGATTTATATTTAATTAGATTACTGTTTATACCTGTTCAGTCTCTTTTATCTTTTTTTCATCTTGATTTGAATGATTTTTAGTTATTATTCTAATTAGGCTATTTCTAATACCAATGCCATGAAATAACGGATCGTTAACAAGAGCAAGAGGTTTTCAATGCAAGACATCAGTTTGCTGTTCTTCTATGTAGGGTAATTAAAGTAGGGTAATTAAAGATTTTTGTTATTACTCGAAGATCTGCATTTCAAATATTTCGGTTGAATAACGACATATCCTAACCTCTGTTTTACTTGAACCAAAAATAGTTATGCAATTCAATCGTATAATTGAAAGCAGACCATAGTATTCCTTTACATTCACACTTCAATGGATTTGACATAACAGACAAGATAAAAACAAATTTAAATACCAGTATGTAAAAGAGGGCGTAACTATGTCGACATATATTATCGGTGCCTTTAGCTTATTTCTTCTGTTTTATTCTTGTTTTGCTCAAGCCATTCCAAGGCTTTCAGAGCCCAGTGATGTTGTGCGAACAAAAGATGATGTTGTCTATATTTCGAATACTGGAAATTCGAGTTTAATGGAATGTCGTGTGGTCGATTCGTTGCTGCAAGAATGCCGAATGCGAACTTTCGACGACTTTATGCATCCGTTTAGATTGATTTCAGTTTCAGCTGAAAATGGAACCGGTCAACTCTATATTTCTAAAAAAAATACCAATCTTATCTATAACATTCCCACTCAAAATGATGGTCGCATCGCAATGGGGGTTCTGAATATCGACAGAACAAATCTGGTGTTTCCAAATAATATTGCTGCGAATGTGATTGATATGAAAAAAAGCCCTTCAAATGGTTTAATTTATACTGCAATCGATAGGGCCAATCACTTTGGTCAAATCGGCAAGTGTCAGTTTAGTGTTGGTACGGCTGTGTTTTCTGATTGTGAATTATTTCCTAATCTGAATCTTCCTTCGTTTAACATCCCTTATGGTGGGGATAGGCTGGTAGGCATAGGACGTCAAAGCTCAACAATGCAAGCGTCGGATTCACGATATGCTTATATCGCTTGGCTCAATGATGATGGCAGTATTATAAGTCCAGAAGGCGGGAGTTTTGGTGTTGGCTCTCCCGCATTTCCAGTCAGCTCATTTTCGTTAGCGGGAGGATTCAATGAGTTTTGGGTGACACACAATACTGAGCAGAAATTTACCTATTTCAACGAGCATTCATCAAATACGTTTTTTCCCATATCTGTGTTTTCAGAAGATGCTTATACGGCACCGTCATCAAGGAATGTTTGGGTTAAAACGGTATTAACGACTCGGCCCAGTCGTCCTAATAGTCGAACATACAACTTTTTTTCTTTATTTGGAGATGATAATAAAATGGGTGAGTGTTTAGGTTATCACAACTATTTTACGTGCCGTGATGTGTTTCGTTACTTGTCCAAAGTGAGTGTCGTTGAAGAACTGAATAGCCAAGGCCGAATACAAAGAGAAAGAAGAATAAGGGGAAGTATTTCCGTTAATTCTGAAAGCCATGGCCTGATTCGCTTCAGTAATGTGAATTACAGTTCTATTGAGAGCAATGAGGTGACAAGGGTGAACGATCTTCCTGAAGAAGTGATGCCAGCTTTTGATGCAACATCGGCAGATTCTTGCTTAAATAAAACGAATTTTACGGCTAAAGACACTGTGAACAGCAGCTGTATTCTACGCTACGATTTTCGAGTATTAAGTCTATCAAGTCCTTTAACTGGACGTAGCCGATTCAGTTTTGATGTGAACGGCTCATTTAATGCACAGACTCCCATACCGTACTCAGTATTCTTTGACTTTAATTTATTGAGGGTTAATGTTCCTCATTTGGTGTTTAGGCAGCGAAACTCTGTCATCGACTCGATCGACTTTCAAGCTGGTGAGTCGGGAACGATAGAAGCGTATAATGCGGCGCTAGGGACTGGGCTATTGACGACGCCGATGATCACTTTTAATGATACCAGAATAGGGGCTTACTTTGATGTGACAGCTTGTGATACGGCTTTAGGGGATGGAGAGAGTTGTACTGTTCGTTACAATATCCCAGCCTCGCCGATCAATGGTCGGTTCAAAATGTCAGTGCAAAGCACCGAAGACACTTCGGCTCATCTTGTGGATATCTCTATTGCAAGAGGTGCGAATATTGTGGCCAGACGTCTAGGTATGGACACCGATTTATCTCAGATAATGCTGGTTCCAGGTAATGTCGGAGACATCAACTTTAGTAATGTTGGGGGATCTGATGTGAATGATTTTCATCTAGATTTGGCAAGCCTCCCCGAGTACATTCGACCTTTTTTTAGTGGTAACTGTTTCACCTCACAACGCTTGTCGGCTTTAACTGATCATTGTACTTTGCATTACGATTTGCCTATAGACACTCGTATTGATGGGCGTTATCGTTTAAATGCATTAGGTCATATTTTAACGGATGTTGGCTTTACGCTGGTGATAGGTAATGTCGATATAAGTGGTGAACTTAGGTTGACCGATTCGAATACTCAGTTGGCAGTGCAAGCCGCCAACCTTATACCTTTGAATGCTCAGGGGAGGTGGACATTAACGAATGCGACCAATGCGATTATTTCTGATCTGCATTTACAACTGCAACATGAAGAATTAAGGCGCAACAATGTTATTGGAGGGGAATGTTTTGAGGTGAGCCGATTATTAATCGGTGAAAGCTGTGACATCACTTATCAAATAGGTCAGGACAATGAACTCCCACGAGAAACATTGCTAACGGTTCAGTACGACGGTGGACGGCATCAAACTGAGTTTCCTATACGTTTTTCTGCACTATCTATTATCGGTATTCTCAAATCTGAGACGTTGGTGGGTAATCATGGTTTTTCGATGAGTGCGATCAATAATCAAGTTACGCTCTCAATTGTTAACAATGCGGGTTATCCTCTCATGGGGTTGACTGCCCGACTTTCTTCTCAGATTCAAAGTACTGAACAATCCAACCAATGCAATCATGTGACCCTCAAACCTAGAGGGATATGTGAGATTCACTTATCATTATCAGACGCTTTGGCTTTAGTTGGGCACTATACATTAACCGTTTCTGGCGACAATTTTGTCGTACGAACCGTGCCAGTTTCTATTCGTGAGGCTCGGACAGATCGAATACAAGTCGATAATCGCGGCGGATATGTCATGTATGTTCAATACACACAATATCATCAAAACGTTGATGGACAGGATTCTGCATGTTCAGGAGGGAGCGATTGTTATGCGCTGGCTTCCAGTGGTCGATTTTCAAACCCGCAGTCAAAAACAATCCAAAATTTACATGGTAGAAAAATTTATTTCAAAATCGTTGCGGGAAAAACGCGCACTCTCCCTTCCTGTGACGGAGGTAAAGTTCGCTGTAGTCGTGCGACATTGAACCCTCATTGCTATTATTATTCCGATGGCTCTGGGGAGGCGAATCAACAGAATAATTGCGCAAGATAATGTACAACGCTCCCTGATTTTTATCACTGTTATTTAGTAGAAATAAAAAATCTCCTATAACGTGTCAACTCTGCTGGGGGGAGACTCGCATAGGTTCCACCTTTACGACGGTATCGATATCTTCTTAGCTCGACCAAAAGCTAGAAGGTAGTACCTATGCGAGATTATAATACTAATTGGGTGTAGATCTTTTTGATCGACGAAAAGCATGAAAAGATCATTCATTATCAATTGGATGGGTTTAATAAATGGTGCAAAAGGAGCAATTTTATAGTACTTATCAGTTTTGCAAACACAACAAGTCTATAAAAAGGCTCCTTTCATGAAACTAGCATACTCAAACTCACTCGAATTTTCATTCTTTTCTGAAGCCAAATTGCAATTTGAACGTATTATTTCGCACCTCGAAGACAAACAAGTTAAGAAAGAGAGCCATGGAGAAGTTGAAGCCTATATCGATACCGAAGGAACTGAGTTGTTGCGGTGTTTATTGCAGGGTTTCTTAGATATCAAAACCGCTGAAGAGCCCCGTCAGCAAGTTTGTTCCAACCGTGACATTGCATTGAATCATTTGAAAAATAACTGCAAACGAAATTTAGAAAGTTTATTTGGTACCGTAACGATGCATCGAAAAGGTTACAGTCAACGTCGGTGTGATAACGTGTTTCCAATGGATGGTGAGCTGAATCTTTCGAAAGACAAATACTCTGATGGTGTACGCCTAAGACTCGCTACAGAAGCAGTCCAAGGCTCATATGATGATGCAGTAAGCTCAATAGATACCACCACAGATGCGCACGTGCCCAAGCGACAAGCAAGGCAAATTGTGCAGGATATTGCACAAGATTTTGATGGTTTTTATCTCCAGCAGAGATACCTTAAGCCAGAAAACACATCTGATTTACTGGTATTGACTATGGATGGAAAAGGCATCGTTATGCAACCTAATAGCTTGAGAGAGGGCACGCAAAAAGCAGTGAAACAACAGAAGCTCAAAGGACGCCTAAGTGCTGGAGAAAAAAAAGACCGCAAACGAATGGCAGAAGTTGCAGCGGTATACACCACCAAGCCTTTGCATCGTACCCCAGAATCAATCATGTCTAGAAATGATAATTCAAATGTTCGTCCATTACGTGTGCCACCAAGAAATAAACGTGTGTGGTCAAGCGTAGAAAGAAGCGCTGCGACTGTGATTGAAGAAGCATTTTTAGAAGCTCTGGAACGAGACCCAACTCAAAGCCGTCAGTGGGTTGTACTCGTTGATGGTCATCCTCATCAGCTAAAACAAATTTATCGGGTGATGAAGAAACTCAACATCAATGCAACGGTGGTCATGGATTTCATCCATGTGCTTGAATATCTCTGGAAAGCGGCGTGGTGCTTATTTGAAAAAGATGATCCAGAAGTCGAAGATTGGATAGAAAAGCGAGCGACTGAAATCTTACGAGGTAATGCGTCACAAGTAGCAAAATGCCTTGGGATCAGTGCAACAAAACGGAAATTAAAACAACGAGAAGGCATTAATAAGTGCATCGGTTATCTATTGAAAAATAAATCAAGATTAGAATACGGTAAAGCGTTAAAGCAAGGTTTCCCAATTGCTAGCGGTGTCATTGAGGGAGCTTGTCGTCATCTGATTAATGATAGGTTGGATATCACTGGAGCGAGATGGAGCCTTGAAGGTGCAGAAGCTATATTAAAACTTAGGTCGTTAAGATCGAGTGGTGATATTGAAAAGTATTGGGAGTATCACAAAAAGCAATCCAAACAGAGGTTATACAGATGTGGATAACTTCGTCGTTTTAAAAGACCCACACCCATTGCATTTTAAACACTGATACATCAAAAGGTTAAAGGATAAAAATTAAAATCAATAAGTTACGATTTATTTGCTTTATAATTTAAATTCAACAAGTTGACTTCACCATTTTTAACAGTGTGCGATACTACTGGTATGGCCAATTCAGTAATTTATTGTTTTCTTAACTATATTCAGGTTCGGAAAGTGGGTTCATTGATCTTTTCCAATATGTTCTCACTTTCTTTTGCTGATAATGATGAGATACTCGAAATAGCATCACTGATCAGAGCCTTAAATAGGCCCTATAATTTACAAGCGAAATCTAAGTTACGAAGACTGTCACTAAGCTGGCTTCTTGAGTCGCATAATTTGCTCGAGCCACTATTCAGCTGGGTGTTCAGTCTAATTAATGTCATGAATGTTAGAATTAAATGAGATAACATTCAGAAAGTATTTGCTTGCCTTGTAGTAATGCTATGTCTGCACAAATAATCTCCTCATCCAACCAAGAAACTCAAATTCTACTTACCGTTAAGCATAAACACTCAATGCTCGAATTTGAAGATACCTTGCAAACAGAACTTAATTTAGTCGGAATGTTGGCCGAGAGTAAACTGCTCGAATTTTTAGACAGTGATGGTACACCTATTTTCATGGGCTCAATGAAAATGACCAGTAAGCGTAAAAAAGAGCCTAAAGTCTACGAAACACCATGGGGAGCTGTGAAAATATCTCGCTTCGTTTACCAAAGTTCACAAGGCGGCTCTACATTTAGTCCGTTAGATCAAAATGCTAGGATTATTGTCAATTCGACTCCAGCATTTGCTCGTATGATAAGCTGGAAATATGCTCAAATGGCCGCGCCTCAAGTTGAAGAAGATCTTAAACAAAATCATGGTAGATATAGTAGCAGAGCGACTCTGCGTGACATATCTGATGTGATAGGTAGTATCGCTCAGGCCAAGGAAGAACATTGGACGTACGACATTCCGGAACACCCGCGCCCAGTCGCAACGATATCTTTGGGATTGGATGGCGTTAACCTGCTTTATCATGAACCTAAAAAATCAGTTGCCCCTTCACCCTCGTAATTTAGTGTCTCGATCAAGCGTTGATCAAATTGAGTTTCTTGTCTTCAGCGCATTATCCTAAAAACATCAGTTGAACGCTAAGTATATGAGTAACTGTTTGAGTCAATAAGATGACTTTATCATCATGGCTTTCACTCAATGAGTGAAGTGCTCTACGCTCACAAGCTTGCTAAAATGGCTGCTATCTGCGTTGTAACTTTTGCAAGTAGAATAACTGCTTGCTGCAAGCTACGCCTTACTATCAGCCATTTTTTCTACGCTTGAGAACGCAGTCAACTGATGTTTCTAGGGAGCGCCACGAAGCGCTTTATTCTGTTGCGGGATTTGTCTCAACGTATACGCAGCCAAGCGATTACATGGCCATAAACCAGAGACAGCAACGTTATTATTTATAATAAGTCCATCAGGTTGAAACGTACCTGACGGGATAATTACCAGTTCATCCCGAAATCTGACGGGCATGCATAATGGGTAACCGCTATGACATGAAGCCCTGTGACAAAGGCCTTGAATAAAGGTTGAGATGCAATGTAGGCCGCAGCATCAAGCGAATTCAGTTAAGCGTCGTAAATCAAAAAATGAAGATGGGGAGTCTTTCCTAGTTGACGAACCCTGACACAAACAGAGAAGCAACTGGTAAATGCATCTGTTTGATCTTCCGGCGTAATATGAAGTGGCATGTATTGAAGGAAATAAAGTGAACGTGGGAGAGCCTGAGTGTTGGAAGGTAGTGACTTCCACTATCCGAATATAAGGTAAACCGAAATTTCAGATAGGACGCTCAGGCAGTCGGATGAGCCCATAGTACCGTTAACCGTGAAGACAACATAACTTCACATCAGGGAAGGGGCTCAGTGTTACACCCGTTTTTAACGTAACTTTTGAGGTGAAATTGCCATATGGCTAACACTCCAGTAAATATCAGAATATTACAGCGAAAACTTTACTTACGCTCAAAGCTTAACTCGGAGCTACGATTTTACAGCTTGTACGATAAACTCAGTCGCCTAGATATACTCGAAGAAGCCTATCGACGATGCAAAGCCAATAAAGGCGGAGCAGGAATTGATGGCATCACATTCAGTTATCTAGAGCAGCAAAAGAAAGTCGTTGCGCTGTTAAAAGAAATTCAAACTCAATTACAACAGAAAAACTATCGACCTAGCCCAGTCAAACGAGTAGAAATACTCAAAGACAACGGCAAAACGCGGAAACTTGGGATCCCGATAATCAGTGACAGAATTGTGCAAATGGCGATGACAATAGTGATGCAACCCGTCTACGAACCTCATTTACATGAACACAGTTATGGCTACCGTCCATGTCGAAGCGCCCAGCAAGCGGTAAAAGTCATTGAAATGAGCCTAAAACAAGGCTACCAGCACGTACTCGATGCTGACTTGAGTGCCTATTTCGATACCATCCCGCACGCTAAGTTGATGGCAAAAGTAGAAAGGCGAATAAGCGACAGCAGCTTTCTGAGTTTACTGAAAAGCTTTATCAAAGCGCCCATCAGCATAGAGACGGTCAACGGGAAATGGCGAATAGAAGCAAGCCGATGTGGCACTCCGCAAGGCGGAGTTATCTCTCCACTACTGGCTAACATCTATCTCAACGATTTCTGTTTGAAAATACACGAAAAAACACCGTGTAAAATCGTTACCTATGCAGATGATTTTGTTGTACTTCATAAGCAAACCTACACACAAGAGCAACTGGACTGAATAACACAGCAATTAAGTGATGAAGGTCTGAAGCTAAATCAAAGTAAAACCCACTGTGTGGATATGGGAAAGCTGATGAATGAGTTTGATTTCCTCGGTTTTAACTTTCAACGGATCACAGGCCTCATCAAAGGCACCAGTTACATCAAGATACAGGCGTCTAAGAAGAGCCAAACAAAGCTGAAAAATAAAATCAGAGACATAGTGAAACACCGAACCTCAAATACACTTGGCGTACTGATAAATAAGGTTAATCAAGTTCTGAGGGGATGGAAACACTATTTTGGTGGGATAGGTTATCCCAGAGGTGTATTTTTCAGAATAAATGGATTTGTAGTAAACCGATTCTATCGATGGCATCGTCGCTTAAGTCAACGTCGAAGCAAGTATCTATCACGAGGTGCTTACGAAAAATTACGCCAAGCTGGTCTTGAGTATTTACCCACGACAAGATGATAAGCAAAGTGAAGGAGCTGAGAGAAGTGTAACAACAGAGCCGTGTGAGGGAAAACCTCATGCACGGAATCGAAGAGGGGCTGCTGGATAAGCGATAGCGAAGCCAGTAGCCTACTCTACTTCAAAGTACAAGTGAAATTGATGAAGACATAGTTATTACCGACATACAAAACTGTCGTTATTACATTGCTACGTTGAGACAGTTTTGCGTAGTAATTTGGAGACATACAAGCTCCCGAAGGGCAAGGCTAAAGGATTCCATTACTAGGTTACAAGTTTTTGAATTATCCCGACAAAAGCACTAAGTGCGTTGAACGCCAGTTTTGTATGGCGGCCGTTAGGGTATATAGTACTTCAAACTTGCGCCTTGTACTGAAATCCTTTAGCTCTTGCTGAGTGGGAAGTTAATTACTGTAATTGGTATTACTTAACAGATGTTGTTACCATAAAATAATCGTCAAGCTTGCCAGTTAATGTATCCCCTTTGGATAATACTCCGACGCCAGCTGGTGTGCCTGTAAGTACAATGTCACCTGGAAGCAAGGTAAAATGGCAACTGGAGTATTGTACTAATGAAATGATATCTACAATCATATCTGTCGTTTTGCCATGCTGGCGAAGCTGACTGTTAATTTCCAGTGTTATTTCTAACTCATTAAAAGCTTTAATATCGCCTGTATAAAATTGACTCGTGGGGCAGCTAGCATCAAATGCCTTGGCCTTCTCCCAAGGGTAGCCTTTGTCTTTGAGAGCTTTTTGAAGATCTCGATAGGTCAAATCTAAGGCCAGCCCAATACCACAGATAGCGGCCTCAGCCTCTTCTGAAGTTGCGTTTTTAAGCGTGTTTTTGATTAATACCGCAATTTCTAATTCATAGTGAAGTGGATAAGAAGCTTCTGAGGAGTTAATGTCGAACTCAAAAGGTGAAAAAGCGGTCGCAGGCTTTAAAAACAATAGTGGCTCATCTGGAACAGCATTATTGAGCTCCTTAGCATGTGCAACATAATTTCTGCCAACACATACTATTTTTCCGAGAGGAAGGTTTAGCTGGTTTCCGTTGGTGTCGGTATGTTGATAACGCATTAATAACTCCCTTTTTTTGTATTTATAATTTGGACACGTACGCGCTTCATAAAGGCAAGGCTAAAAGTTTTCATACTGTGTTGCAAGTTTTTGAATTATCCCGACAAAAGCACGAGGTGCGTTGAACGCCAGCTTTGTATGGCGGCCGTTAAGGGATATGGTACCGCAAACTTGAGCTTTGTACTGAAACCTTTTAACCTAGAAACATCAGTTGACTGCGTTCTCAAGCGTAGAAAAAATGGCTGATATTAAGGCGTAGCTTGCAGCAAGTAGTTATTCTACTTGCAAAAGTTACAACGCAGATAGCAGCCATTTTAGCAAGCTTGTGAGCGTAGAGCATTTCACTCATTGGGTGAAAACCATGATAATAAAATCATCTTATTGCTCAAACAGTTACTCATATACTCAGCGTTCAACTGATGTTTTTAGGTTTAACTCTTGCTGAGCGAGCAGTTAATTAATGTAATTGGTATTAGGGTCTGTTGATCTTTCGTGATTTTTTGCAGCGATAAATTGGTTATTTTATGCAAGACAGAGTTTGTGAAGTTTGGTTATTATCGACATACAAAACTGTCGTTACTTCGTTTCCAAATAAGAAAACGATAACGCAGCACCTTTTATTTAGAAAGAGCGACCAATTTACGCTCTCTCTTTTTTCGATGCTTTTGAGCATTCACTGTTCTGTGTTGTGACCAGCTCACTTAGATGGCTAAGCATCACTGCTCACGCCTTGAACAGATAAATGCTCAAATAGCACAAAATTTAATCCTGAAAGATCAACAGACCCTAATATTAAAATTGGTAGCCAATTTGAAGCAATGCTCCAGACTCTATTCCATCTTGTCCGTCGCCTCCAGTAATGGTTACGCCTAAATTAGTGCCTGATTCACCAATACCGTTAAAAAAGTAATGGTAGCCAATGCCTGCACCGTAAAGTGCTTTGCGATCACCGTAATTGGTTTTAGTACCAACGATACCTACATATAAGCCGAGCCCATGGTTTACAGTTTGTGACTCGAAAATGTCACTTTTTATCCAGCCCACTCCAACACCACATGTTTCTCCGTATACATTGGAATAACTGACACAACCGACAGAAAGGTGTTTCATTTCGGTATTAGATTGTTTGGTGATGTTGATTCCAATACCAGCATATAAACTCCCAAGACCAGCGCCGAAAGAAACTTTATCATTTGCTGAAGATGTTGATGCAAAAAGTAATGCAGATATGAGGATGATGTTATTTTTCAAGAAAGTGTTCCTTACTTCTTTAAAGGTAAAACGGGAATTGATTATAGCATCACTGGTTCTATGAATGGATTTATAAAGCATAATTAACTTGTTTAAAAGCTTAAAAAAGTTAAGTTTGTTTTCAGTTATTCACTTCTTTTAATCTCAATATATTTAAAAGGTTTTAAATGATACCTTGCAGCTTTAGCACTTTTAATGAAAGTTTTGATGATAAATTGAGTGGTCAGCAGTTAGAACAGCCAAATAATAGCAGTCGAGAAATCACTAATGAAAACCATGCATCACGCCTTGAGCTTCCCTTTGTTGATGCCATAGAGTTTTCACAACCAGTTTCATCTCGGTCTAGTTTACTAAATGTTTATGATATTCAAGAACATAAATCTGTTTCTGAAAGTCTAAATGACTGGTTAAACGCTCGTGAAGAAGGGGGCTGTGCGTCCGTCAGTGGGGGATCACCAAGTTGTGATAATAAAGAAATAAAAGAAACTACTCCCTTTCAATTATCTAATAATCATACAGGTGACATTCCAGTTAATGAAACACATTTACTAAATGTTTATGATATTCAAGAATATCAATCTGTTTCTGAAAGTCTAAGTGACTGGTTAAGCGCTAGTGAAGATGGGGATTGTGCGTCCGTCAGTGAGGGATCACCAAGTTGTGATAATAAAGAAATAAAAGAAACTACTCCCTTTCAGTTGTCTAGTAATTATACCGCTGATAGTCCAGTTCCTGAAACACATGCCAACGAAAATGATACAGAGCCTCAACCTTCAAAGGGACTGAGAAGAGCAACGCCGCGCAAGAGAGAAAGACCCGCAAAATTAAATGATTTCCTATTTGACAGTGACCTTGGGGTTAAGAAAGCAAAACCTAATAAAAGGGAAAACACAATAGCAACTCGATTAGAAGCAGAAAGTGGCGCCAAAAAAGTTACTGACTCAACTTTTAGTAACGAAACAGAGAAAACACTTATCACTCCTAAAAATCCAAAAAAGAAAGTAATCCGAGGTAAAGGGATTCCATTAAATGTAGTCATGACATACCAAGAAGCGAAGGAGTATGTTCAAGCTAAAGATATAAAGAGCTTACCAAAGCTTA
Organism: Parashewanella spongiae; assembly: GCF_004358345.1. NCBI lineage: Bacteria > Pseudomonadati > Pseudomonadota > Gammaproteobacteria > Alteromonadales > Shewanellaceae > Parashewanella > Parashewanella spongiae. Next base: position 1,672,504 of record NZ_CP037952.1, read on the forward strand.
AGGCTTATCTTACAAAGCACCCTGCTGTGCAAATACCTAAAGTACCGGATATGTATTGGAAGAAAGAATGGGAAGGATGTTATAAATTCTTCGGTACAAAGCCTAATAAGTTTGAAAGTACTGTTACCTTTGAAGAATGCATTGATCTATTCAGAGAAAAACAACTCAAAACATCTAAAGGTTGGTTAGAATACGTGCGGGAAGCAAACAAAACAAGACCTCAAGAGAGCCGGTTGCCTTCAAAACCAAACATATATTTTTCAGATCGTTGCTCCAGTTGGAGTGAGTTTGCAGCCTCAGCACGCCTAGAAGGCTATGATGTAAATCAAGCAAGAATTAAAAGTTTATCGGCAACGAAAGATCCAGAGCTTGATAGATTACCCGTTTTGGATTATGAGAAACATAAAATCGTTGCAAGAAATTGTCTAGTCAAAAATCAAATTGGTTGGGAAGCGTTTGTAGAAGATTGTAGTTATCGACCCCAAGCTTTTGAAGGTTATAGAATTGTTTGTAGGGTTAAAGATTATTTTTCTAAGAGTGGTGAATGGCAAGGCTGGGACAATTTTTGGGGAGAGGGGAACTGAATAAAAAAGGAGACAAAATGCCTCCCAATTTTCATAAAAGCCGCAAGATTATTCTACCTGCCAGCGTTGCAGCTCGACAGGAATATGAGCGCCTTGAGACTGCAACAAATTAATCCTTGCTTGGTAGGCGGCGCCAACCATTAAATGTTTCGCTAAATCAGCCGCGTTTCGTGATTTGTAATCATCTAAATAACTGCCTTTTGCCCACGCATTAAACGCGCCTAAAGCAGGGCCTGCCCATATTTGATAATCCATTTCGCGGCCTGATTCACCGGTGTTTGACCAACGGCTCGACAAACCTAAATACCATCTAAAAATTAGTGCCATTTTTCGCTTAGGGTTATCTAAAGCACGCTCGATTTGTTTTGGATCACGTTCGTTAAAATGGGTAACAGTCCCAGCCCAAATTTCTTCTAATGGCGCTCTGAAAACTTGCTGTTCAAGCTTGCGTTTTTCGTCTGCGGGAATCGCTTCAATAGAGTCATATCGAGTATATATCTCGTAAAGTTTATTCGCGCGCATTGGAAATAAGGTGCCACGTTTCACCACTTGTAATTTTACGCCCATTTCAAACATGTCTGCGGCGGGAGCCATGGTCACATCAGCCATTTCAGTAGTCGAAAGCAGCTTGCGAGTATGCTCGCTTGCACCAGCTTCAATGCAAGTTTGATTAATGGAACCTGTAACAATGTAAGCCGCGCCCATAGTGAATGCTGCGAGTGCAGCGTCAGGTGTGCCAATGCCACCTCCAGCGCCAACACGAAGTGGTACAGGGTACTGGTATTGAGCTTGCATTTTATCTTTTAACGCCAATAAAGTCGGTAAGAGTGTTACTAATGGGCGATTGTCTGTGTGGCCACCGGAATCAGCTTCTGCGGTAATGTCATCAGCCATTGGGACTTGTAATGCCATTTTCATTTGTTCTTGGCTGATCAAACCTTGGTCGACAAGCTTAGTGAGCATTTTTTCGGGTGCGGGAGCCATAAAGTGTTTTGCTACTTCAGTGCGGCTGACCTTGGCAATAACTCTATTATTAATTTGAATGTTCTTGTTCGCATCACGGCTTAAACCAGCGGCACGATAATACACAATTTGTGGTGTGAGCTTTAAAAATGCTGATGCTTCAACAGTACGAACTTTATGTTTTAAAAATAATTCAACACTGCCACGCTCAAGTGCTGGTTCACTTGGACTGTGAATTAAGTTAAATGCATAAGGGCCATTCGGCAATTCAGCTTGAATACGTTGAATGGCTGATTCGACACGGCTTGGGATCAAGCCTGCAGCGCCAAAAGAACATAAGATACCAGCTTTACCAAGTGCAATAACAAGTTCTTCAGACGAAATACCATTAGCCATCGCACCAGCATAATAGGCATATTTAACACCATGAACACGGCGAAAGTTATTGTCTCCCAAACTCTCTGTCCCTAATGCTGGAGCGTAGGCACTGACAGGGAACTCATCATCTTTGGTTTTATGGTTATCACTGACTACTTGAGCTTGTTGACTGATCCCAAGACCTTTACTCGCTCGATTCACTAAGTAACAGGGTTGGTTGAGATCTTTCAGTGCTTTTTTTAGTGAGCTCGTTTCAAAACTCAAATTGGTCTTACGCACTTGCCACGGCCATGGGCTGAGTTTGTTGTTAGTATCTAATTGAATGCTCATTTATTATATTTCCTTCGTCTCAGCCTCTGTGATGCAAATTGCGATATCACTGAGTTCATAAATTCGTAAACCATCTTTGCTTAAGCTGGCATCACCGACGACGACAACTTGTTTATCTTCGGTTCGTATCTCAGTGATGTGTACATCCAATGACATTTGCTTATTATGTGGCGTAATTTGGCCGCGATACTTCCACTTGATATTCGATAGTATCTGCCCGAATCTAGGGTTGGAATAGCCTGCCCCAAGATCTTTTTCGATTGCAAAGGTTTGCATCAACTCGATAATTGCTTCCACACCTAAAGAGCCCGGCATAACGGGATCTTGATGAAAATGAAATTGAAAGAACCAATCACTTGGGTCGACGGTGCGTTCAGCGTAAAGGTAACCTAGTTTTGCTTTGCCGCCATTGCTTACAATGTCTACTTTATCAATAAAATTAAGCTGACCGCCAGCCAGCCTATAATGCGGCTTGTTGGCTGGTGGATTGAAGCTGCGAACCGTTTTATCGAGCAGGTTTATTTGGCAATCTGCTTTAATGCCATTTTCGATGTGCCAAGCTTGTTTAACTTGGCCGTTATCTAGGCCTAGTTGATGGGTTAATGCTTGTTCTTTAAAGTAACCAAACACGGCCGTACCGCGGTAAAAAACTTCGCCATCTGTACTCAACTCAAAAGTGAAGTTTTGAATAATATTACTACCAGCAACAACAGTAGACAGTAACTTTGAGTCATTGACTATGGTTTTGCCTCGTAAGTCGACTTCACGCAATAAAGTTCCTGAGCCGTCCAGATTTCGGAAAAACAACTCATCTTTAGGGAACTTTAATGTGGTGCCCATATAGGCAGATACAAAACCATTCGGTTGCAGTGAAATTTCCATTAACACTGAATAAGGCATCACGCTGTGATGGTTATTTTTAGCAAAATACCATGCATCAGTCGGTACTTCGTACTCAGCGATACAAGATGAAGCTTGCTTTAAATCTCCACGTTGTCCTTGAATATCGATCACTCGTGTAGTTAATTGCAAGTCGCCGCAAGGTGTACGAGGTGGTGTTAATTCTCGGTAAATATTAAATTCTGAACCAAAGCATTTCTCAATATCACCGGTGGCAAATTCAAACAAGTGATAGGGCGTAAACGGCAATGAGTCTGGTTGTCTATTTGGGTAATCAACACAAATAGGCGCTTCAACATGCTGCAGTGGAATAACGCCTTTATTCTTTGGTGCGTTTAAGTCAGGCTTTTGTGCCATTAATGGCGCATTCGGGTTATAACCGAATGGATACACTATGTTGCTTAATTGCTTATTTTGCGCTGGCATTTTTGCCGAATAACGTGCGCATTCGACTTCTTCTTTGATCATCACACCAAGGTTTTGGAAATCGACGACCACTTTTCCATTGAGCAATATATCAATGTTGGCTTTGGCGAATGGGCGGGGTTTCATGCTTATTTCTGTCACTTCCATCCGATAAGTTAATGTGCCATGTTGTGGAAGTACTTGCCCACGACAACGCACTTTTTGGGACGCATCTTTTAGGGGTTGGAAACGACCTTGTTTGACATTAGTGTGCATGCCTATGTGCAACATGAAGAGTTGCAATAACTGACCACATCCTTCCGCCATGAGTGATCCCGCCATCACAGGGTCGTCTTTAAAGTGACAAGGGAAATACCAGTGATTTGGAGCGATTTGTTTCTCGCCTTCAACAAAACCGAGTCCCCAAGCTCCACCTTGTGTATCGAGTTGATTAATTTGCTCGATCATCAAAAACTTCTCAGAAGCAAAGCTTAAGCCTTTTTGCTGAGATGTTTCGGTTTGATGCTGACCACCGAAGCAAGCGCCAATATCACCATTGAGTAAATGATGAATTTGCTGATAGTTAAACTGAGTTTGAGCGCAATGCAGCAAAGGATTAAATTTTGCTTTATTAGGAGAGGTTATCGCTAACTGTCTGGCCTTTATTTCATCCTCGCTGCGAATCACCCCTTTACCATCGGCCAATTCTTGATCGGTAAAGAAACCCGCACAGCCGCCATCCATTTTCAGGATCATTTTATCATTGACAAAACATTCATAAGAGAAGAAAAACAGTAATGTGTCACCATTGCGCGCAAAATGATTGATTGAAATATCGTAACGTAAGGTGTTGCCTCCACGAGGTAAATCGCCTAAGAAAGTTAGTGTGCAATCTAATAGTCGATAGACACGGTCACCTTGATTTTCAAAGTCTATACCGAGATAGCTTATCAACATTAAGTCACATTGCCCCGACTCAACCGCAACCGCCCAAGGAATTTGACCATTCACTAGATAAGGCGCATCCACAGGAATATCATATTCGGTTGTCATGGTGCTGGGTTTATATTGATGAACTGCAGCATTCAACTTCGTCACTCGAGAAACCAATAAGTAATCACTGGTTGGTAGGCGTACTCGACGAGGATAGTTGTCAATGACAGCGTATTCTTGACCAAACACATTGGCGATATCACCTTCAGCGTATTCGACTAAGTCATGGTAATCCCAAATGCATGGCTTAGACGCAGGGATTGGAGGAGTATAAGCTGGCACTTGTGCGTGATTTGGTGCTGTTACATTTTGTTGTGGGCGAGGAGCATGTGTCACAGCTTGGGGTAAACGAGCTGTTTGTTGTAGAAGTGCATCAGCGATTTGTAAACCTTGATGTCTGGTTTTTAAATAAGCTGAATGAGCCTTTCTAGCGAACTGTTGATTAGCGGCCAAGGCTTGCCAGTCAGTTTGACTGGTAGCAGAGTGATCCACATTGGCTGTTGATGTTTCAGGCTTAGTTGACGGTTGAGTTTTCATGTTGTTGGTTTTGTTATCGACACTAGATATCGCTTTTTGTGTGGATGTTTCCTTTAGTGTTCTGTTCGAGGTTGATACTTTTGTGCGAATTGAATCTAGAGCAGAAATGTCAGCATCAGTGATATGTTTAACTATATCTCGACCGCCAAGGGTGACGGTTTTTATCAGATGTTTTTGATCGGACCAAGTTAATTCTTGGCTTAATCGTGTCAGTAAATGGTCTTGTTGACTGACAGATTGACGGATCAATAACTCCGAGCACACTTGTTCGGAGTAGGTCGAGACTTTGGCAAGCTTCTTGTGCCAATTAGGTAAATTCAGCAAGCAGTTTAATATCGACGCCATGCCTGATGCCGAAAAGCAATGACCAATTAAATGTTGAGCACTAATATGCGCGGCTGGGCTATTTTCGCTCTCTGAAATGTTGTTATTAACTTCGGTAAAAGCAATATTTTCAGGATCAACGTGATTTACGGTTAGTAAATCAGTTTGAGTACCTTGGCTGAACCGCGGAGCCAGAATATCACCATAGCTTGTTGAATTAGAGTTTGGTTTAGTCAGGACAAACGCGCCAGCGCCTTCACCCACATTCCAACAATTTTCAGTCGAACTTATGTTTACAGGACGGATTTGATTATGGGTCAGCACTTGCTCTGCACTGCCACTTAAATCAACGGCGGCGATGACAACGGCATCAAGAGACTCTTGGCTCATTAAATTTTCAGCGACATCAATACAACGTGCCACTGAATGTTCAGCTGCTGAAATTGTAAAAGCAGGGCCGTTAAAATCCCACAGCGAAGCAATACGTGACGCCATGATATTGCCAATAAAACTGGTGTACTGATTGAGCTTCGCAGCATCAAGGACGCTGTCCATTGTGATGGCTTCTAACTGTTGATATTCCTCGTCACTTAGTGTGATGCCTTGTTGTTTAAAGCTTTCAGAAAGCTGAGTGTGTAGGTTTACTCGACCTCGGAATAGGTGTAATTCAGGCTCGGTTTCCATTGCAACTAAAACAGCAACTTTACTGCCCGATGTAAGCTTGGCGTCACGAATGGCTTCATCTGCGACTTTTATCAGCAATAACTGTTGAGCGATGAGTCTATCGTCTTCGTTTGGTGGCACTTTAAATCGTAAAAAATCAAAGTCGAAATTTTCGATGTACGCGCCTTGTGGTGCTTGGCTTAAACCAAATTCATTAAGCAGTTCATGATGATGTTGCAGACCTTTCCAACGATTTGGTGGTACAGAAACAAAAGCGGGTTGCTTGAGTTTTACGGCATTGTGTAAAGCGTTAATGCTGGATAGAGGACCAAAGTGCGCCGCAATACCCGCGATGGATAAAGTTTCTGGTTGAGTTTGGCTAAACTCAGATTGTATTGTGTTGGTAGGGAGATAAGATTCTAAAAGAAGGTGTGCATTACAACCACCAAAACCAAAAACGGAAACCCCAGCTTGACGTCGGTCATTTTGCTTTTTATCAGGCCATTGCTTCGTTTCAGTGGGAATATTTTCACCATTAAACAAACCGTTTGGTGAATTGATTGGCTCAGATAAATTAATGCTGGCGGGTAATTTTCCTGATTGCATGGCAAAAATCATTTTCATGATTCCGGGCATACCCGCCGCTGTTAGTAGGTGACCAAGGTTCGATTTAGCAGAGCCGATGAGTGGCGCTTGGCTGTCACGGAGTTTATCGGTAAAAAACTGCTCCATTGAGGTCAGCTCAACTTTGTCGCCTAGTGGGGTACCTGTGGCGTGACATTCGATAACTTCAATATCGTTAGGTGATATTTGAGCCGATTCATAGGCGCGCTCGAAAGCTTGAACTTGGCCTTTGCTGTTAGGGCTTAATACAAATTGCCCTTTACCATCGTTGGATAAGCCTGTACCGCTTATCACGGCATAAATATTATCGCCGTCACGCTCGGCATCGGCTAAACGCTTAAGAGCCAAAACACCTGCGCCTTCACCCGCAAAGAGTCCTTGAGTCTTGCTGTCAAACGGTGCGGATTGATTATTTTCAGGGTAGGCATGAAAAATCGAAAAACCCATATTAATGAAAAAAGGATCAGCGCCTGATATTGCTCCGGCTAACATAATGTCAGCTTTACCTGTGTTTAAGTAATCGCAGGCCAGTTTGACGGCATACACTGAACTGGCGCAAGCCGCATCGATACTGAGCTGACAACCGCCTAAACCTAATGCTTGCTGAACTACTTTTGAAGCAGAGTGTGAGGCAAATAAATTCGAATTGCTATTTGTGGTTCGAGAAAAGGTAGCTTGTTGCTCTCCGTGCTTACCCGTTTGGAAATCCGCAATCCTAAAGTCTGATTTCTGCAATTTTTGCTGTAAGCCTTTTTCCACGGCTTTGTGATAAATCGGTAAAATTTGTTCATTTGATTTTGCTGTAGGGAAGGAGAGGTTTCCCATAACTACACCGCATCGGCTTAATAGCGTTTGATCGTTCAAATTGATATTGGCATCAATAAGTGCTTTTTTACTGCAATCCAATCCCCATAAAAAACTGTCGTCTAATTGATTTAATTGTTCGGTGCTGAGTTGATAATTTGAGGCTTCAAATTCAAACCCATCAATATAGCCGCCTTTAGTACAATAAAAGCGGTCTGATTCACCCTGTTGACCTCGATAATCGCTTGGATTGGCACCGAGCTTTTTAGCGGTTAACTCGCTACGAGAATCGTGTTTATCAAGCAAGTTTTGCCAAAATTCATTTGCGTCTTTGGCATTTGGGTAACGGGCAGCTAAGCCAACAATGGCGATTTTATTCATTGGTTGTTTTTTATTGTTTTGCTTAGGACTGAGCGGCACTTAGGCTCTCCTTGGTGTTGAATTTTTTATTCTCATTGTCAGACCCTTCGAGTGTCGCTAACAATGATGAAAGAGATGATACCAGTGGCGATACAGATAAGGGCACTCGTAAACTGATTAATTGTGCAAGGCACTTTAATAGGCTATTGATGCTAGTTTGTCCTTTGCTGTCTATGGCTATCGTATGAAGCGATGGCTTTAAATCGTGATTAACTGTAGTTTTGTCAATGATCGTGGATGTTTGCCTATCAGCGCCAAGTTCAACAAATATGCGGCTACCATGAATAATGGCTTTGTCGATGATGTCAGTAAAGTCCAAGGGCTGAGCAAAGGTATTAGCAATGCTTGCCGCGATAGTTTGGCTATTAATAGCATGAGCCGTTATTGGTGTTGCATTGGCGGCACTAATAAACTTAATCTTGGTCGTTTCAGTTGGTAGAACTGGCAGTAAAGGGCGATCGTAAAACGCTCGTAACTGTGGAAGTACACACAACGCAGCAGGAGTATGCATTGCTGTCACTTTATTACTGGCGATGCCACGTTTACCCAGTTTTTTGAGTAACTGGCGACAACTCTTTTCGCAACCAGAAAGAATGACACTGTCTCCTTGGCTTATGGCTAAATAAGCTCTAGGAAACTTATCCAATAGCGGTTTGACTTCTTCAGCTTTAGCTCGAACCACAAAACTATTCCATTGAATGTGAAACTGAGGTTTTAGTTGCCAAAGTTGACGGACAGCCAGTAATTGACCTGAAATTTGTTTGTTGAACACTTCGCTTTCGGCCGTGGCTTTTACCAGTTGTTGAGGTTTATCCCATACACCAAGGCTTGCCCACATAGCCGCTTCTCCCATTGAATAGCCGAGAGCTAATTCGGGTTTGATTCCAAATTGTGTTCTCAATAAATGAGTGAGAAGAAAGCTTGCTCCAACACCGCTGATGGCTTGTTGACTCAGGGTTGCTTGTTGGCTTGGCTTATCAGAGGTTGTTAATGAGTAGTACACGTCAGATTGTAAAATATCGGCCAGATTTACTTCGCAATCAATCTGTGAAAATAACTCTGGGAAATATTGGTGTAATGGCATCAGCATACTTGAATAAGTGGTGCCAACACCGGGGTAAACAAATGTGAGACCGTTTTTGGCTTTCGGATTTACTTCATTTTTCCTGTTTGGATTGTGAAAACAACTGCCAGCAGGAGTAGTAAGTGACCAATGCTTATCACTATGATTGTTTAGTTTTTCTTTAAATAAATTCAATTCTTGTCGCAATTGAACAGCGTTTTTGCCTTGCAACACTAGCGCTAGTTTTGCTGTGGGATCATATACTGACAAGGATTGGTGCATCAAAACTAGCAATGATTGAGCATTTGAATGCTCAATTTGTTGCTGTAATTGATTCAGCTCAATCAAAATATCGCTTTGAGTTTGTCCTTGAATAATGAACATCAGTTGTTGCTCATTAAGCAATGACTTTGCAGGCAATAAACCGCTAGCTTGCACTAGTATCAATGAAGTCCAAGTGGAATGTTGATCTGGCAGACTCAGGCAAACCACTCTTGGTTGATGTGCGGGCATGAACCAGTACTGAGCATCATGAGTTTGATAATCATTAGATGTTTTATTGGTTAATGTGTCACTAACCTGAGTCCGTCTTGCTATACATTCAATCGTGTGAGTGACTGCAGTTAACGTTTTGTTAAATACGCGACTTTCATCTTTACTTGCTTCATTGGGCGAGTGTGCTAGTTCACTAAAACGCACTTGTTGTGACTGTCTTTTAGCCTGTTCGAGTGCATTATTAATTGCTTCAGTTTTATCATTGCTATGTGACAAACCAGATAAATAAGCGTGAGGATGCAGCTTTAACTGAGCGCAGATTAACCCGTCGATCAAATATAAAGCTGTTTTATTTGCCGGAGAAAGTTGAATAAGTTTTCCTGATTGCACCAAGGGTAGAACTTCAGTTATCGCTGACGCCATTGATGTATGAGTAACATCGATATTTATTCGTTCTATGTCGATTGAATCAAACTTGTTGTTTAACTCCGAACCGGGTAACAAAAGCGCTACTCGAATTGGAGATGTTAGTGCAGAAGCAGCATGATCATTTGATGCCTGCTGCCTGTTAAGTTGCACTGTGTTAGGAGACTGAACGTCAATTAGACTCACGAATTAACGGCTCCAACACTTTCAAACCCGTTCGTGCTAACAGATGTGCTTTCGTACGGCAGGAAAGTCAGGCTTTTACTGAGTGTCACTTTTGCGTGTCTCATGCAACAACTCAGTTGTCCATTCGCATGATATAAAGCAATGTTAGCGGTCATTGAGCGAGTATTATGTTTGACGATTTGTAGCTTCAATTCACCAACTTCATTGTCGGCCAAAGATGATAAACTAACGAATTCACCAATGCTCACAGGCAAACTTGCAGAGTCGTATTTTAACCTCGCCCAAACCAGCATAGCTTGTAATAAGCAGTCAGCCGCAACGGGTTGGTACTGCTCGGTAGGAGTAAAATAACCATAATTGACATTGCTTCGTTTTGGCAGTTTGATTTCAGCGATTAACCCATCATCGGAGTAATGACTGACGGCATTAATCCCCTGCAATTGAGTACCATGAAACAAAGTACCATTTTGATACAACTCAACACCACCAAGATTTAACTCATTGAGGTTTTGGTGGCTGATATCAAGTTCAATACTTAACTCTTCATCTAATTTTTCATTTGATATAGTTGTGAGCTTTGCTTGGTATTGAGGTTTACCATCACAACTAATTTTACCTAGAGCACCTTGGTTATTTGGTGTTAACTCTAAAGATAACGACTTAGCCGCGTCAGAGTCGAACACAACGCCTTTTAGCAACTGATAATCACGTACAATCACAGTAGAATTGACTGGCTGGTTTGTTGATTGAACAAGCCATTGTAATGCACACACTGTTGGCAATACAGGGTTTCCATTTAGCTGATGCTGCTTAATAAAACCTAACTTTTGCGGACTTAACGTCAACTCGTCCCGAAAAAACTCGATACGATGAGATAAATCCGCTTTAGGCTTTTTTACTTGAGACTCAAATTCATTAGCCGATGAGCTATTAGAACCTTGCATGTCAGAGCCAACGATAATTTGACTGCCAGATTCGTTTAAGATTTTGTCAGCAAATAACTTTGCCCCAGCATCAAGTGGAATTACGTAAACACCACGGTCATCGAACATTTTTTTCAATGTCGCATTGACCATTCCACCATCCCATGGACCCCAGTCGAAACTGATGACTTTCATTGCTGGATACTTGGCGGCTAATTGCAGCGCTGATTTATTGAGTATCTCATTGGCCATGGCATAGTCGCTTTGACCTTCGTTGCCATAAAAACCGGCCGCCGAAGAAAAAAGGGCACACAACTTAAGTTGATCAATTTCGATAGCGTTAAGAATGTAGCTCAAGCCATTAACTTTAGTGCCATAAACTCTCGCAAATTCATCCAGCGTTTTATCTTGAATGTATTTATCCGCCAGTACACCCGCACCGTGAATCAACCCAGTAATAGGCGTAATAGCATTAAGGTTTGATAAGGTAGATCCGACCGCCTGAGCGTTATTCACATCAAGCGCTAAATATTCTGCACTTGCGCCAACGTTTTCGAAAGCTAGCAGTGATTGGTGAATTTCATGACTGTTTTTTACCGGAACAATTAAGGCATCAACAGACTTAGGTGTTGGTTTTTTTCCTTGGCTTTTTAATTCTGCGATTGCGGCCGCTTGCCATTCGGCAGGGACTTTGCTTTTTGACCAGTCAGGTAGTTGAGTTAAATAGTCACTGCGACCCGCTAAAATAAAATGAGCTTGAGTCATTTTGGCTAGCTCAAGGGCGCACTTTAAGGTGACACCTTTTGCGCCGCCTGTGACCAGTATTTTATCATTTTGATTCAGTTGAGCGGCGTGTTGCTGAATATCGTTGGTTGCCTGAGTCACTAAGGTTTGTCGCCCTTGGCTATTAATGGCAATTTCAGCCAGTTCATCATTTTGAGCAAACAACTCATTCACGATAGCTTCAGCGTAATTCAGGGTTTCAATATCAGGGGCGACATCTAAAGCCCGACAAAATACATTAGGCCATTCGTGATTGAGCGTCTTAGTTAGCCCAGATAGTGCACCTTGATTGAGCTCTGCATCAGCTATGATCGTTTGATTAAAGTAACCAAAACCACCGTCAATTCGACTTACACTTAAAAAAGCTTTGCGTGTATTGACAGTTTCAACTGACTCATCTTTACGCGCTTTATTTAGCTCTTTGTTTAGTGTTGGCTGCAAATGCTTCGCCCATAAAAATGCGTGCTCAACATGAGCTTTGCTCAAGTCAGACAAGGCAATCGTTTTTGTATCAAGAGCTAAAGTTGGCTGTAAGTGAATAAAACCTGCTACTTGACCAAGCTTTGAAACCTGAGCCAATACTGAACTAACAGCCTCGTCAGAAATAGTCTTTAATGTGAACTGATGAATCTCAGTGCTTAGTGGAGATTGTTGATTTAATAGAGATTGAGGCGCGTGTATTACAGCGACGATTAAGCCTTTAGCCGACAATTTTTCAGCCACTAAACCAGCGTTTTGACCATCATCAGCAATGATAATGACGCCGTTTTGTGGGAATTGTCCGTTAAAGTTAACCGCCGCTGGCAGCTTTTTTAGCGTTACTTCGCTGTGCGGTGGTAGCTCAATATTGAGTTCAATTACTGGCTCAGGAGCTTTATTTTCTTGAGATACGGCAGCCTCTGAAGCGGTATAGACCGCTTGTTCAGTCGACAATTGGCCGTTCATATAAGTGACAATTTCGCCTAAGGTGCGGCACTCGGCTAAATCTTCAGGGTTCAAGTCAGGTAACTCAGGAAGTTGATCTTGCACTGTACCAAGTATTTCAACCCGTTTAATTGAGTCGATACCTAAATCGGCTTCCATATCCATGGCTAAATCGAGCATTTCAACGGGGTAACCGGTTTTTTCAGCCACTACTTCGAGCATAGTTTGTTGAACTTGGTTGGCTGATAATGAATTTGTATTGTTGATTACAAGGGGTTCTGTAGGGGCTTCATCCGCTGATTTTAATTTCGCACTCATATAAGTGACAATTTCACCTAAAGTGCGGCATTCAGCGAGATCTTCGGGGTTTAGCTCAGGTAATTCAGGCAGTTCATCTTGCACTGTACCTAAAATTTCTACACGTTTAATGGAATCGATACCCAAATCGGCTTCCATATCAATAGCAAGATCGAGCATTTCAGTTGGGTAGCCTGTTTTATCAGCGACCACAGTCAACATGGTGAGCTGCACTTGATCGGCAGATAGCGCACCAGTAGCTGCAATCGTGGTAGGTTTCTCAGTCGATGAAGGCTCAATCTTTGCACTCATGTAACTAACGATTTCGCCAAGTGTGCGACACTCGGCGAGATCTTCAGGATTAAGTTCAGGTAAGTTTGGTAGTTCATCTTGTACAGTACCCAAGATTTCAACTCGCTTAATGGAGTCGATACCTAAATCGGCTTCCATATCCATGGCAAGATCGAGCATTTCGGTTGGATAGCCTGTTTTATCAGCCACAACATCAAGCATGGTTTGTTGTATTTGCGCAGAAGATAAGCCGCTTGCAATCGCAGTCGTGACGGTAGGAGTTATATTGCTCGCTGAAGTGGTATCAAGCTGCGTATTCATGTAGTTAACGATTTCACCAAGTGTACGACATTCAGCAAGATCTTCAGGGTTTAATTCGGGAAGTGTCGGGAGTTCATCTTGTACTGTCCCCAAAATTTCAACACGCTTAATCGAATCAATACCTAAGTCGGCTTCCATATCCATGGTTAGATCGAGCATTTCAATCGGGTAGCCGGTTTTTTCCGCGACAACGGTAAGCATCACCTGTTGTATTGCGTCACTGTTGATTGCTGTATTGCTTGACTGTGTTACTGCTGGAGCGGCGCTTAGCTCTGGAGTTGAAGTCGCTTGTATAGCTTCTACCTGTGGCTCAAAAGTTGGTTCAATGTAAGGTTGAACTTCAGGTGTTACTTTACTTGCAAAAGGTGTTTGAGTTTTAACTACTTCAGTTTGAATATTCGATGTTTGAGCATTTGGAGTTTGGGGCGCAGCAGGCGTTGAAATGGCAATTGATTGACCTGCTTGCAGCAATGCCAAAGCCGCTTGATTCTGGCTGGCTTGCAATTCCATGAATTGCTCATGGCTTTGTAGAGTTTGGCTTTGGTGCTGGTGGAACATCTGCATCGATTGTAACAAGCTTTCAGGGATTGTAATGCCTTGTGCCGCTAACTTGGCTTGTTCAGCCATCAATCCTGCAAAGGTATCGCCATATTGCTTAGGTATGTCTAAAAATTGTTGGTGAAGTTTTGCTACTTGATCTTGGGCTGCAAAAAATGAGCCCAAAGCGTCATTCGATATATTTGGCTCACCACTTATCTGACTACTATTGTTTATATTTTTATCGGTTTTGTTGTTTTGGCTCACAGGGGCTTCCACCGTTTTTACAATTTCTTTAACGATCACTTTTTCAACTTCTTTCTCTACAATGACTTCGACAGGGCGATCTACGTATTCAATACGAGATTCAACTTGTCCATTTTTGAGTGATCGTTGCATTTTTTCTTTTGTTGCAGGACTGATGTAATTTGCGCCATTAAGCTTTAATGTCATTCCTTTTACAGGTTGAGGGTGATTAATTTCGGCTTGGTATGGATCAATATTGCTGAGTTCAATACCCGCGACGGCAAGTTGTATTGCTGCAAGACGTAATTGCTTATCACTGTCGCCTTTGGTATTTGGGTTGAGGCTTACCACACAAATTTCACTTTCATGCTTGGCGAGGTTGGCTTTGACAAGTTTGTTCAAGATATCTTTAGGCCCAAACTCGACAAATATGCGTGCGCCAGCTTGATACATTTGCTGAATTTGCTCACTGAAACGTACCGATTGCAACATGTGTTGTTGGAATTCAGCTTGAATTACACTTGAGTCATTCTGATAGGCATGGCCAGTAGCATTACTGTAAACAGTACAGTTTGCTGACTTAAACACTGCGGTTTTAATTGCTTCAGCAAATGGTGCTTGAGCATGTGCAACAAGTTCAGTATGAAATGCACCCGAAACTGGTAGTGCAATGGCTTTGAAACCCAATTGAGATAAAGCCTTACCGCAAGCCGTGAGAGCATCGCTTGGCCCTGCAATAACTTGCTGGCTAGGTGAATTGTCGTTAGCGACTTTTACGCCATCGAACTGTTGAATACATTCAGCAAGTTTAGCTTGGCTTGATTCATCAGGAAGAATAACAGCCATCATACTACCCGCATCTTTACCTTCTGGCACATTGGCCATTGATTGCCCTCGGGCAAATGCCAGTTGATAGTAATCTTCTTTGCTGATGACGCCAGCTGCATGTAATGCAGATAATTCACCAAAACTGTGCCCACCAACCATATCAGCAGAAAAACCAGCTTGTTGTAATAGCTCAAACTGCGCCATAGAGGTTGCACCAATGGCACTTTGTGCAAATGCAGTATCAGTCAACGCTTGCTGTTGCTGTTTTTTGTCTGTATCTGAAAATGCTGGTATTGGAAACACTTTTGATGAAAGTAACGCCTGTTTAGCTTCAGAAAAAATACGGTCAGCGATTTCGAATTCATGTCGAGCTTCAGGGAAATTGCAAGCAAGCTCTTTGCCCATATTGACGTATTGTGAGCCTTGGCCTGCAAACAACGCCGCCACTTTTGTTTTTTTATTAACTAATGACGAGCTACGATAACTGGCACCCGATGGTAACGTCCACTTGTCTTCAGAGCTTTGTAGTTGCTTCATGGCAATTTGTAATTGCTCAATTAAATCTTCGGCATTAGTCGCAACTAACCCTAATCTGGCATGATCATTCGCAACCGACTTTATAGGGTATTTTTTGCTAACTTGCTCAAAACTCAGTGTTACTTTTTTTACATCATTTAATACAGTTTGTAGCTTATTTTGTAACTCCGTTGAATTCGCCGCTGAAAATAATAAACTTGACGCCACACGGCTTTGGCGATACTGATTATCGCGATTGTGTTCTTGATTGTACTCTTCTAAAACGATGTGGAAATTCGTGCCACCAAAACCAAACGAACTGATGCCTGCACGACGAGGTGTACTATCAGGCTTTGCTAACCAAGGGCGAGTTTCAGTGTTGATATAAAAAGGGGATTCTTCAACTTTGAGCTTCGGGTTAGGTTGTTTGACGTTAATGGTGGCTGGCAATACTTTGTGGTGCAGTGCCAATGAAGCTTTGATTAATCCTGCGGTGCCAGCGGTTGACTTAGTATGACCCACTTGTGATTTAATTGAGCCTAAAGCAATGTGTTGAGTTTGTATATTATTCTCGCTAAATGCGGCTCGTAAACCATTAAACTCTGCAAGATCTCCGGCGGCTGTACCTGTGCCATGTGCTTCAATTAAGCCTACAGTGTGAGCTTCAAAACCTGCGTCATCATAAGCACGCTTTAATGCTTTTACTTGGCCTTCAGGGCGTGGAGCATAAATACTTTTAAATTTACCGTCTGATGATGAGCCTATCCCCTTAATGACAGAATATATCCGATCGCCATCACGCTCAGCATCTTCAAGGCGTTTAATGGCTATCATGCCAATGCCTTCACCAATCATCATGCCGTTAGAGTCAGCATCGAATGGTTTAATTTGCTCCTGATCGGTAAATGCTGGTGTTTGTGAAAAGCTCATGTACATATAAGGTGAATTATCAGTACATACACCACCGGTAATCATCATGTCGCTGCGGCCTTCAACCAACTCCGTAAGCGCCATGCGAATTGCGGCGAGTGATCCTGCACAGGCTGCATCAACAACACAGTTCATTCCGCCTAAATCAAAGCGGTTGGCAATCCGACCTGCAATGACATTACCGAGAGATCCAGGGAAAGAATTTTCCTCCCAAGATACATATTGATCTTGAACTTTTTGAAGCAACATTTCGCTGTCTTCGTCGCTAATGCCACTTTGTTTAAATACTTTACGCAGAATAGGGTGTTGCAATCGCCCATTCATGTTTTGACTGATTTTTTGACCGCCACCTACACCAAGCGTAATACCAATTCTGTCCCTATCAGCGTCATTTGCCAGCTTGGCATCGGCCAGTACTTCTTTGGCTACAACTAAAGACAATAGCTGTGATGAGTCAGTAACTTCGAGGATGTTCGGTGGTAAGCCAAACTCCATTGGATTGAACTCAACTTCAGGTAAAAAACCGCCGCGCTTACAGTAAACTCTATCAGTGGTATTCTTTTTACTGTTATAAAAGTCATCGGCTTGCCAATGGCTGTCAGGTACATCAATGATGCCATCAATTTTTTCGCTGATCAGATCCCAGTATTCATTTAGATAACGAGAGTTAGCAAAAACACTGGCCATGCCAACAATGGCAATGGGGGTATCTTTTAAGCGCCTATTTAGGCGTTGATCTTGCTCTAGAGTGGCTGGTTTGGATTCGTGGCTCATACAGAGTCTCCAGGTAATCGCCTAGCTTGCTCAAGCTTAGGAGCTGACTTCGTTCTATTTATTTTTGGAGTAATATTGGTTTGTACTCCAGGAAAACGAGTCAAAAATAGGTGGTAATTGCGTACTAATAATTTTCGTAAATGAAACGGGCCGCGACTGAGTACATAACCGATGTAACGATTGGCAGCTTGGGTATTACTGTCTTGGTAAATATCGACATACACCCAATCACTTTGAGTATCAATACCAATAAACACAGAGCTGGGTTTAGCCTGAGTAAGTGCTTCAGGAATGGCTAATGACATCACTTGTACGACAGTTTCGCCATCAGAGTCAGGCAGTTTTAACGTATTGGCTAATGTTTCGGGGTTAAGTGTGTAAGTGTTTATCCCTGAGTCTTGTACGATTGGTAGTTCGTTGAAAAATGGTTCAGGAATTTCTTGAACGTCGCAATCATCAATCTTTGATACACCATATCGCTTCAAGCATCGTGCTAACCCAGAGCGTGAAACGTTTGGGTTGATGAACTCTTGAGTGGCTTTTAACAAGCGATCCAGAGACAGTTGATGTTGAGAGCGCAAACCTACCACAACGTATTCTTCGATAGGAGTAAGAGTTGTATTCAAATGATGAGGTGTATGGTTGCCGTCATTCGTTGACTCTCTATTTCGCCATTTTCTAACAGTAGCTTGGCTGATGTTCAATATTTTAGAAAGTTCAGTAACACTCATCGACGACGTTTGAATAAAACGGCGCATTTCAGGTGTTGTGGTAGCATTTCTGTGTCGTTGTGATGAAGCCATTTACTCTTTAGCCATTCCTTGGTGATACACCTTGTCTTATGACTGTTTTAAGCAGAAACAAACTCGCGGGACAAAATAGTAAAAAACTATTTTTAAACCTGAGTACTAACTGTTACTAGTGAAAAGAGTCATTTATAATAATGGAGGGGTAGGTTACCTTAGCTTTTGGGAAGATACAATCATCCGGAACAAGAACTTGTTAGTAAAGATTTCAAGCTGCTTTTTAATCTCTGAGGGTTTAATTCCCCATCCCTTGGGACGAACTACCTTCTTTTGTGAATTTAGATTGATACCCCGCTGCTTGCGGCGGGGTTGTTCATCTTCAAGATATTAAAGTTAAATTGTGCGTTTAACCGATTAATTTAGGATAATGCTTATTAAGAGCTGAGATTTTCGTCTCAACGATGATTTAAGAGAAATATTCATGTCGCCTTTAGCTTTGTATTTTGTGCCATTTAACACTTTAACAAAAAAAGAAAGCATACAGCTGAGAGGTATTATTTCCGACGATGAAGTTGAAAGAGTTGAGAGATACATTGGTGAAAAACAGCAGCAACAGTCTTTATTTGTGCGAGCAGGGCTTCGAATATTATTGTCGAATTATGCTAAAGAGCATTTAATTGGAGTTATTGAACCTCAATATTGGGTTTTTACAAAAGGCAAATACGGCAAGCCAAAGTTAACTGATGAACTATTTAATCAGACAAAAATTGAATTTAATCTTAGCCATAGTGGTGATTGGTTATTGGTTGGTATTATTCATCATACACAACCAATCAATGAAATTAATTCTGAATTCTGTTTGGGGGTTGATGTTGAGCGGGATCGAAAAAATACTAAGATTCATTCTATCTTAAACCGTTATTTTGCAAAGTCAGAAGTAGTTGATTTACTTGCATTACCATCCGAAGCACTACAAAGAGAACGCTTTTTTGATCTCTGGGCTTGTAAAGAATCTTATATCAAAGCGACAGGAAAAGGGCTTTCGACCCCTTTAGGCAGTTTTAGCTTTGACTTGAAAGATACTGCTTTGGTTTCAACTAATGTTATAGGTGATAAAAGTGAAACTACTTGTGATTTTCAATTGGCTTTATCGGAGAAGCTTAAGTTAACCCATAATCCGAACGATATCCACAGCTATTGGAACAGTTACTTAGGTCGAATTGATTCTACATACCGTTTCGCTGTGACTTACAACAAGATCAAAACGAAAATCAGTTTTAAACTCCATAAATTGGAATGTTTATTTAAATTCACGTCTGATGTTTGTTGAATCTACAATTCTGGCTTCTCGCACTGATGATTCGTCCATAAGAGAAGGGACGATAGCAACTTTAGATAATGAGAATTCACGTTGTGATTGAGGTAAAAGGTGACTGCGCAACCCTGATTTTGAAACTGTTACCCAAATTGTGTGTTTACTCCTGTCAAAACCAAGGTTTTTTTCTCGAAAGCTGAACGAAGGAAAAGCCTTTGTGTTAATCAACTCAGCTTGTATCGTGTTTTCCGGAGTTAAAACTTCATTTGATAATGGACATCTCATTAGCTTTGTAGGTTCTGATGGACTCATTCCAGCTTTATTAAGCTCGATTGATAAATCTGTGCATATTGGAATACTTTTGATTGCTTCAACAACTTTCGCTGCTGATTGTCCTTCTTCAGTTTTAATAAATTCAGTTACGTTCGATTGTGTTACGTATAGTATTGTAGCTTTAGATTGCCCATCTGAAGTTATTTCATAGTATTCGCCAAATTTTTCGAATTTTGTATTGTGGGCTTCGAGACTTTTTGTTTCGGTCTCTCTAATTTCAGAAGTAGATATTGGTGTAATACCTTCGGCATTTAGAGCCTTTTTAAGCTCATGAGAATGTGAGTAATTTTTGAGAATGTGAATTGGTTTTAAAAATTTTTTCAATCCATTAAATTGTGGGCTAGTGATTGGAGTCAGCTCCCAGGTTTTTGAATCTTTGGATGTAGAGAAAAATTGTTTTCCACCATTTTTTAAAGGTTCTTGTTTATTGCCCCAGTGAATGTCCGAAACATAATTTCTGACTTCTAAACTCATACTACTTTCCCTCTAGCTTGATGAATTATGTAAAAGTATGGCTCACTTTTTAAAATGAAACACTAGGGTCTGTTGATCTTTTAGGATTAAATTTTGTGCTATTTGAGCATTTATCTGTTCAAGGCGTGAGCAGTGATGCTTAGCCATCTAAGTGAGCTGGTCACAACACAGAACAATGAATGCTCAAAAGCATCGAAGACAGCGTAAATTGGTCGCTCTTTCTAAATAAAAGGTGCTGCGTTATCGTTTTCTTATTTGGAAATGAAGTAACGACAGTTTTGTATGTCGATAATAACCAAACCTCACAAACTCTGCCTTGCATAAAATAACCAATTTATCGCTGCAAAACAATCACGAAAGATCAACAGACCCTAGATATAATTGAGCTGTTTTTTTACCCTATGTATCTCACTTGATAACTACCTGTTTTAACTGCGATAATATATCTTTCTGAAAATATTCAAGGTTCGTTATGGTTAATCGATGGATGTTATTAGGCATATTACTACCAGCTTTCATGGTGCAAGCTGAGCAATGTGAGCTGTCAAAACAAAGCTTGCCGCTTTACGAATTGGAACAAAAAATTTCAACCCGAAAATTAACTAATGGGCTAATTGTACGTTCCCTTGACCTTACTGATAACAATACTATCTCAATTGCTAGTCAATTTAGCGTCGGTTCACGTAACGAACTGCAAGGCCAAACTGGTTATGCGCATCTTTTTGAACATTTGCTTTTTGAGGGCAGTGAACATGCCCCAGGAGATGTATTTGAACAAAAAATGGATGAGATTGGTGCCAGAAAAAACGCTTCTACACATTTTGATTGGACGAACTATTACAGCCAGTTTCCAAGCTATGCTTTAGAGCTAATATTATTTCTTGATGCCGACCGATTTATTTCGCCAAGCCTGACGACTGATACTATAAACATTCAAAAACAAGCCGTACTCCAAGAGAGAGTTATGCGATTGGAATCTCAGCCTTATTTCGAACCTGCAATGGATTTTTTACTGGGTAAGATAAAAGATACTCCTTACGGTCATAGCGTTATAGGTAGCCGTAAAGACATAAAAAATGCAACACGTGCGCAGCTCATAGCCTTCCATCAAAAATTTTATCGGCCAGATAATATGCAGCTCAGCATAGTAGGCAAGTTGCCAAAGCAAACCCGTAAATGGGTTGATAAATATTTTGGTGACTGGAAAAAACCAAATTCTCTATTAGAAAGCGAAGTTGAATTTGATATCAATCTTGAACAAATAAAAGGTGAACTTGTTGATCCTAAAGGGCCTTGGCCTGCAAGTTTACTGCTTTGGAATACTGTTGGTTATAACCATCCTGATGCTGCAGCAGTCCGATTACTGCAAGCACATTTATTTTCAGATAAGGCGAGTTTGTTTTCAATAAATAACCAATATGATCCTGATTTTATGATTTATTTCCCACTCGCTCAGGCGCTGGCCTCCCATGGTGTTGCAGGTCTGGTTATATCTCCAAGAGCTAGAGCTTCTTTGGATGAACTTGTTACAGAAATATTGCAACTAACCGAAAGCGTTAAAAGAAACGGGATGAGCCAGCAGCGGCTTTGTTATTTAAAACAGCTTGAGTTAAATCGAATGGTTGGAAATATAACAGATGACTTATTTTTAGCTAAAAGGCTATCCGCAACAAGTAGACTAGACTTTCAGCATCCCATTACCGCACCATGGGAACGGACGAATGTAGTCACTGTCGCAGATATTCAACGAGTCGCTAATAAATATTTTCAACCCAATCACCAAATTCGTCTCGATCTTTTGCCGCCTTGGTACATTCGTTGGGCTAAGCAATTATTGGAGTGGCTACCTAAAGGCACAGCAGACTCAATCGAGGAGGAAGCATTATGAAGATACCTTGCTTTATTTTGTCTTGCGTTAAATTTTTTCTACTAGTAAGCCTTTTTTTTCTAACGGCTTGCCAACAAAGCGTTATTGAGTTTACTCCAGTATCCACACCACAAGTGCCCACATTTAAAGATAACGGTGATTTTCCAATTGTTAAACCTGATTGGTCTCTTGCTGATTTTAAAAGTACTCAGTTAAAAACGATGAGGTTTGGCGCAAAAGATGGGTTTAATAACGAATTGACGGTTCACTTTCGTACTCGAAAAAAATTGGATAAATGGAGGATTCAATTAGTTGGGATTAATCGAACTGAAGCCGTAAAACATGCTGATGTGCTTGCGAGAACAATGACAAGATACAGTAAATACTTATTGAATGAATCTCAGAGCATTTGTCGAGAGAGTTTGAGTGTGTCCGCCACATATCATAGCATCAGCATTAATATAAAATGTTTTGACTTAGAGTTGTCTGATATTCGTTTACTCAGCAGTTTTTGGAGTAAACAGGCGATTGATAATATTGATATCGACTCAGTACGACGAGGATTAAAGCTCAATACTAAGATTCAGTCGGTAACAGGAAGTGAGATTGATACAGCATTTCAAAAGCGACTTTTGGGTAAAGCTCACCCTTATCTTCAAGTCACAGGTGATAGTGATTTTTATGTAGACTTAAATAAACAAAAGGTCATCGAGTTGCAGCAAAAAACAGCTGAAAAACTTGAATGGCACTTGCTGGTAGAAACGCCTAAGCAATTATCACCTCAAGAATTATTAGAGCTCAGCCAAATAGCAAGTGATCAGTTACCATCGACTATAGAAAATCGAAAGTATGTCGCAAAAGAGATTACAGAGTCTTCACATTCAAAAACTATTTACTTATTAGATGCACCAGATAGTGTAGATATAAGAGTGCGTATTGGGTTTAATTTGAACAAACAAGTTGCAGGTGATAAACACCAGCTAAATGCTTTAGAGCAACTGAATGATCAAAAATCGAGATTTGCTTGTAATACCTTAAGTGCATTATTAGGAAGAGGATCTTTCGGCAGACTTTTTTATGATTTACGTTCAACGAGAGGCTTAACCTATGGAGCCTATGCATATTGTCGTGAACAACCACTATTACGCGCCTTAGTGCTTTATGGCAGTGCATCAATTGAACACAGTGGAGCATTTACCGAGGGCATGTTGGCACACCTTGCGCTTATTCAGAATGCAAAACCTGAAAAAGCTGAAGTTGAGTCATTAAAACTTTCTTTACTTGGTAAGATGTTAATTGCCGATGATCAACGAAAAGTTTTTGAAATCCAACAATTGTTTGAACCAAATTATTATGAAAATAAGCAGCAACACATGATGTGGTTGAGAACGTTAACCAGTGAAAAGATGGCGGAAATGGCGAACAAATACTTGCAGCAAGAACCTGTTGTGGTTTTGAGGGTGGATGCCGACGCCGTCATGAAAGATTTGCAAGAAAAATTGCCTGAATGGGACTTTGTAATCATCGAAGGGGATTAATTAGGGACGTGGCGGAAGAATGTATACCAATTTTATCGTCACTCCTGCGAACGCAGGAGTCCAGAGTCTTTGGTTAATTTGGGCACAAGTCGCTGGATACCTGCGTTCGCAGGTATGACAAATTAAGCGTTGAAATTTAAATTGGTATTATTTGAACTGCGACATCCCTTACTGTAATTGGTATCATTATCCTAAATAAATCGGTTGAACGCACAATTTAACTTTAATCTATTGAAGTTAAATACAAAATTAAACAACCCGAATTCCCCAATCAGGTGAATGCTGAACATTCATATACTTGCCAAAATCACCGCTAGCGGCGTTATAAATTTTGCAAGTAGAAACGAAGTTACGACAGTTTTGTATGTCGGTAACCACTACTTGCTGCTATTCATGCCTTGCTATCAGTAATTTTTTCTGCGTATATGACCGCTCCCAACCAATTTATTTAGGATTATGTCGGTGTTTTGGTTGCTAAATTACCCTTGAGTGACAAATATAGTAATGGCCCTATTGAAACAAAAACTAATGTTAACAAAGCAAACGGTATAAAATAACCAATTGACTTATTGTTTACTTTACAATCTTGATACATCCAAATTAAAGCTAAAAACGCCATAATATATAGATCAATTACCACTTGAGCCGTATCAGGACTAGAAATTAACTGATACCCAAAACTCAATAATGACTGTTCAGCTATGGACATTGTAAATGCTGTGTATCCTGAAAAAAGGATTAGCAAAATTATCGATGTAATTCGTAAACTCATTCCAAACTCCATTTGGCTGATTCGATGATATTGATTATTCGTTATATGTAAGGCTTATCGCTACGAATATAGCCACCTAAAAACTTTTATGAGAATGAAATAAAATCCTGCAACTAAAATAGATTGAACGAGCAAAAAAATATAATAAGGCATTGTGTTAAGCACAGGCTCTTCATAGCCAACAAAACTCAAAGAGAAGTATGCCAGCGCCAATGAAAAAAATGTCGTCACAAAAGTAGTTAACCAATTGTCATTTTTTGTTGAACCATTCATAACTTGTATATATCCAGCAGCATATAACGCCGCATTAAGCTTGCAAACATTCATTGGTTGGCTAAAGTTTAGAATCCAGTAACAAAAGCCAACCAGTTTTAGTCTTTGTGTTATAGCTCGGTAGACTTACTACTCTGATTTGTCGGCAATTTTTTGAAGGTTTTCATGAATTTTGAATAGTACTATCAATAATTCACACCATATTCTAGCACCTATAACACCAAAAATGATTATGCCTAATCCACTGATAAAACCACCACCAAATGAACTAAACATTGTTGTGAGGCCAGATATAACTGAGCCAATTAACATAATCCAGTATACAAAAGTAATAATTTTAGGTGTTAACATCGAATCGAAAAAAAGTATATCACGCATTTTATATCCTTATTTAAATTGAGATTTCCATATGGTTATTAAATTTTACTGTATGTCTAATGCCGCCTCAAGAGGCGTTTTTTAGCGCTTCCTCTTTTGCTTGCCCTGTTATATTTATTCAATCCAATCGGGGTTCGCTTTGCGCCACTCTATCCTTATTTGTTAAGTTTTGCCTTTTTTATTTCTGGGTGGGTTTAATTTTTTTATTAAGTAGGTTTCTAATGCCGCAGCCAAATAGTCTTGGTTTTTGTTGAAACCTATAGTTGCCAAAAATGCTACATCAGACCACTTTTTTTGAGCCTGGTATTCGTTTTCAGAACCGGGCTTTTTTTCAAGTACATGGCTTATCAGCCTATTGACTAAAGGGTGACTTGATTTTGAAATTCCTATACCAATGTAACTAAGGTGACCACATTTATTAAAAAGTGCAACCGCCATCCCTATGATACGGAATCGACCCTTCCCAACTCCATTTTGAATTCCAAGTCGGAGTAGAACCAAGTTTTTCATTACACCAATGGCGCTCAAAAAATACAGTTGTACACTTTTCTAGATCTGTAATTGAGCTCATTGTTTCGATTTTCAAATGCATAACGCCGCCTTGAGCTTGCTTATAGCCAACCAGTATTTGTCTGCTTGAACGGCTAGCTAGCTTTCGGACGAATAACAGACTTAGTAATGTCTCCAGTTAAATTACGACTATGAAAACTAAGTAGGTCTTTAAAATTAAATTCTGTTACTTCTAAAAGATCACTCGACTTCCATGAAACTTTATACTCTAAATTTTCAGGATGTCCGTCTAACCTAATTAATAGATCTTGGTTATCTTTATCATCTGAGTCTCTGACAACCACTTGTGTCTCCCAGTTGGTTGTAGCGCCACAATTTCTTATTAAAATTACAGCTTCTTTTTGCTGGTCAGGAGAAATAAACGATTCATATTCTGTGATTCCACAACTTTCAGAAATCATTATTAATGAAAAAATCCAAAATGGTGAGCCAAAAATAAGAGCACACCAAAAGATAGCTGCACCACTATTCCATAACCATTTTAAAATTGTAGACATACTAGACTCCATAACTGCTAGCTAACGCCCCATTAAGGAGCAAATATTGGTTGGCTAAAATTTTGGTACACAGTGACAAAAGCCAACGATTTTTTGTCATGCTTGAGCGACTTGTATGACATTGTGTTGATTTAACAGTAGTTTCTACTTTACCGATTTTTTAAACGAAGTAAACTGACACGGTACAAATGAATGTGAAATTTTGAGTGTTGCTGAAAAGTAAATCGAGCAAACGCAGTAAAAGGGCAGTTAGATCTTATTTCAGTGGTAACTGCCAATTTTCAACAAACAAAAAGTAAAGGCGACAACATTGAATTATATCAATTACAGTAATTAAATGCCCAACTCAGTGCCAAGCATGCGCAAAAATTACTTTACAAAATTTTCTTAGCGTAGCAATTTAATAGCGACAGTTTTGTATGTCGGTAATAACTATGTTTTCACCAATCTTGATTGTACTTTGAACACGTACAGCGTTCTGAGTAGATCATTTAATTAGTATTAATGAGCAAGTTATTATCTCTGCTCATTATTTTTATCTGTTATTTCGGAGAGTTTTTAATTTTTAAATTAAAGAACATGCCTATTATGATGAGTATTACACCCGCTATTTGTAGTGAGAAATCAATAATACTTTGTTCACTGATAGACAGTAGTACACCTGTAATCATCTGCCCACTTATTACAAATAATGCGGCTTTTAGCGCCTCAATGTGACTCAAAATATGGCTGTTTATTGCTACATATAAAGCACCTAAAATACCACCGGTTAAACTGAGTGCAGGGACATGTTGCCATGAATCGATAGAGAACAGAGATGAAACTGAAATTGAAGTAAATAAAAAGATAATTACCGTAAGTGTTGCAGCCCCTACCCAATGATTATGGAAAGATGCGCGAAAAGGGCCTTTATTTTGACTTAGCGAACCATTTATTGAGCGACATAAGCCAATAAGCAATCCATTAATGAGTGCAATTGAAATCATCCAACCCATTAAGATAACCTCGTATAAATAATCACAAAACTGCCTAAAAGAATTGGAACAATGCTAAACATCCCTTTCCAATTGATGGCTTTTTTTTCTATGCCAAACCAACCCAAATGATCGCATACTAATCCCCAAACTATCTGCCCAACTAACCCTAAAACTAATGTGCCAGCAAGTCCTAACTCGCTATTGATTGTAATTCCAGAAAGTACAACAATAAGTGCTCCAGGTATTCCGCCAGAATACGCCCACAAAGGAGTCTTTTGCTCTGTTGAGTGCTGTTGGTTCTGTTTGCGATTTTTGACTATAAATATCAGTCCAATTGATGCCAAAGCTCCAATAACGTGAGCAAACCACGATGCATGGATTGGCGAGGTCGCTTCAGCTAACTGTCCGTTGTACTGAATCATTACTGCTAGTATCGCTCCGCCAATTAGAGCTGTAACAAGGTGAATATCAAACTTAAATTTTGGCAACGCCATTATAAATCTCTTCCTGAGAAAAAGAGGGCGATGTTACGCGATTTTGTATTATTTGTAAGTATAGAAATTTAAAATTTCTTTGAATTATTACTCGACAGTCATTCAATGAGTTTTTGGTAATTTCGAAAGGATATAAATGTACAAACATTAGTTGATTTGAAAACTCTGACGCAATAAGTACTGAATATAATTCAGTGCCCGTACAGTTAGTCACTTATAAGATAAGCTATATATTTCAGAAGAATAACCCAAAAAGCTTATGTCCCTAACTTTGAACTCCAGTTTATCCACGCTTTCAGCTTTCTTACCAGAAGTTCATGATGAGCCCACAAAACCAGAATCAGTCCAAGCGAGTCAAAGCGTGAGCGAACCTAGTGAAATATTTGAAAGTATTGACAAGCTGAAAGCCAATGACCGAGTTAAATTAGCAAAAACAATTAGAGGCTCGCGATTTGAAACGGGTCTGGTGACGGATTATAAAATGAATGAAGAACTGGAGTTCTACATTACTAACATACCCGATGATGAATTTGAAACTTTGTTGCCGTTTTTAGAGGGTACAGAAACAGATGAAGAGATTCTTTTCGATGATGCTATTTGTTTTCAATTAATTAACCTTAAAGTGAATCACAAGCCAAAGTTTCTCTTTTCCCCCACATGTACTGAGTTGCCACTGGGTGCGGCGGAAAACGTTGAGGTGGTTGATTTTGAGCTGGATTCACCTAAAAGTGATTCTGATTTTGAAGGCTTCGAAACTTCAGAGTTAATTCGGCCTGATGCCCCACAAATTCTTCCAACTGAAGAACATACTATATCTACAAGTCAACCGATGGAGCAAGTTACTACTTTAGATTTAAGATGCTCTGAGAAAATGGATATATCGTCAGAATCTGATATCGTTGAAAAAGACTCTTGCCCACATACACTAAGCGTTACTGGCGCAAC
This sequence comes from Parashewanella spongiae, assembly GCF_004358345.1. NCBI lineage: Bacteria > Pseudomonadati > Pseudomonadota > Gammaproteobacteria > Alteromonadales > Shewanellaceae > Parashewanella > Parashewanella spongiae. The sequence continues at coordinate 1,701,148 of NZ_CP037952.1, forward strand.
ACTTCTCCCTAGCCCTTCATTGGAGGAATCAAAGCCCAATCATCAAAAACAACATCTTACTGAACCCTCTGTAAAAAAAGTAAAAAGAGTAAAAACACCTTCTTTAAGGAGTAAAAAAAAGCATCTCCCAAAGGCAAATTTAAAAACTCATCATCATAAAAAAAGAGTCTCTGATCCCTCTTTAGTAAAAGACTCCCAAAAGAAGAATGAAAAAAAGATAGCATCGAAGACAAAAGCAAGCAGAAAAGTCAGTCCAAGCGGATTACGATTAAAAGGCTTAGCAAAAACCATGTATGATTTAGATAAACCTCAATTTAAAAAGCAGTTTCCCAAAAGTATTTATGAGTTTGTCAATATGTACGGCAAAGACGCAACATATGAAGTTAATTCGCAGATAGAAAAGCAGAAAGGGCTGATACAACGAATCAATTTAGCTTGTAGCCTTCAGAGACGAACTTCTAGTCAGCTAGCTGAAATTGCGACAGGCAGTAGACAGTTCATTCAAGGCATGAAACCAGGGAATAGAAACGTATACAGAAATGTTCGGCTTCTGCAAATCGCTGCCATTGCGCATGAATTAAAAGTGCACCCAATATGGTTACTAAATGGCAACGGAGATATGTACCCTAAAGATGAAACGGTGCTTGGTGAATCTGAGGGGGCAATTAGACTTCAGGATATGCCCAGAGCGCGTGTTTGTCGGTATTTACGAACCCAAGCAGCGGAAGAACTGCCTGAGTCAGTCAGGAGCTTCATTACTCAATATTTGCCTGCTCTTTACCTTAATAAGAATGTTGATATTGATTTTGATCAATTTCTTAATAGATTAGACGAAAAGCTAAAAGAACATGATACAAGCTATAGGAAGGCAGGGTTTAAGATAGACCCAAGAAAACCTCATTTAGTTATCGCAATGAGAAAGGAACCAAGTAAAATTAGTTTGATTGATTTCTGTGCCTTATCAATCGCTTTAAAATGTAACCCATTTTGGTTAGCAGGAAAAACTGATGAGACTCAATACCATGATAAGCACTTCAAAAGCTTTTCAATTGAGGTAATGCAAACCATATTCGAACATTGTGTGTCTCCCATAGATCTGGCTATGTCAGGGTTTTCAATTGACAAAAAATCGTTTTGCCGCCCATTTGAAAGCTCTGCATTATCGGAAGCGAAATCTAGATTTATACAGCAGTTTTCTGGAATGGAGATACTTCCTCAAGCTCAATTGATCAACGGCCGCTATCGATATACTTCAAAAAAGCTTGCCCGCTCAGTTCAAAATTTTATTGATGCAGGTTTACCAACTTACACCTTTAATCGTCAACGCTATAAAGTTGTTTATACAAATATGCTAGACAGTATTAAGCAGGGAAATTCAATTACTCCATTGCAAGTGATAAGCTTATCGAATGCGATGCAATGTACGCCTGCTACTCTTTTATCGGGGAAATACCAACCTAAACCAAGCTATACTAGAGAAGGCTTTGACGCTACTGTAAATACAGTGCGCTATGAAAACACTCTTGCCGTTAGACTAATGAGAGCAGGGCTATTTTCGGAAACTGAATACTCAATAAGTATTAGGTCATTACTGGAATCTCGGCCTTGCCTCGATTTTATTGGACTTAAAGATGATTCAGAAAGAAAAGTGGTTTTAAACAGAATCGATTTTCGCAGTGCCACCCTAGGCTTAACCCGAGATCAAATTTTCAGAATGATATATAACAATCCAAATGTTCGCACATACGATTTTTTAAAAGTGAATATGAACTATGTTCAGCTGTGTGGTTTCGCTCATATCCTAGGAGTCCGTCCTCAGTGGCTGTTAGCAGGTGAAGAACAACAGTGTGATCCAGAACAAACACCCCATATGATTGAAATCACTGAACATGAGGAAGCTCACCATAACTTGTTAAAGCGATTGTCTAAAGAAGAGTTTGAGGACAGTAAAAAAGATCTGCCAACAGAGATATCAATGGAGTTGCAACAATATTACGGCGATCCATCATCTAAACAGCTGATGTTAAATGATGAGGAAGAACGCAATGCTATGTGTAACAGAATGAAGCGAGAGGCGTTAGCACAAAATGTTTCACTAAATTATCTAGGCATTTTTGTAACGGGCTTCGAAAAATCAGTTACAAATCTAGTATCAAAAAGATGCCGCTCAGTTGACCGCCTGGTTTTTACTGCTATTGCATATTCGTTAAACCTGTCGCCTCATTGGTTGAAAACCGGTAATGGTCAACAGTATTTAGAACCCAGTCAACCTTCACTCCTACAGAAAAAGCAAGTAGAGAAGCTAGAAGATATACCAGCAACGCCGCCAAAAGCTTATGAGATCATTGATTCAATAATTGCAGAAAAAAATGATACTAAGATAAGTGATAACTTGAAAACATTATTTTTTACATTTTGTAAAAATAAGTCTGTCATTTCGAACAATAGTCGCCAAGAAGGAAATCAGCTAAAGTTTAAAGATGAAAAGCAACGATTGAATTTTATCAAACGACTGGAGCTTGCGGCAAACGCTCAGGGGCTTGTTGGTGATGATCTTGCTAGAGGTTGTAACAAACCTGGCATTTTAACTAGACTCAAGCATAATAGTACTCGTAACAACGAGAGAAGCTTTGTCAGTTTTTACGAAATTGCTTGTCTATCTCTACTTATCGGCGTTAATCCTGACTGGCTAGCGACTGGAGAAGGGATCATTTCACTGCCGGAGCAAAAGCCTCTTCTAATACGATACCCTTCTTTTTGTAAGGTAACTGAAGCCAGCTCTAAACTTAATAAAGGGCTAAAGAAAAAAAGCCAAGAAAAACTGGAAAGTAACCCAAAAAGACATGCTGGCGAAAAAAGATCACATGAGAGTACAACAACTAGTGCATCGAAACGGAGTAAGCAAGAGCATGATATTCCATTAAACGTTTGAGTCTAAAATTAATGTAGATACAGTGTCTCAAATAGAGTTCGCAGAACTTAATGTATGCTGAAAACTCTCTCGAAAACAGGTGCGTTAACTTAACAAAGGATGGTTTTCTGGTAATTGACGGCTGATCCATAAGATCAATTTATGCTTCATATTTGGTCCATCTTCTTTATCTTTCGCAAGTGCTTGAACAAGCTTATCTTGCACTAATAACCGATAAATACATTCAACCTTATATTTTTCAGATACTCCTGTGTCGAATTTAGCAAAGCCACGTTTTACGGCGTAACCTTCGCCGATTTCCATAGCGAGTTTAAGAAGTTGAGCATCATGCTTTTTTTGCTTCATATTCGACCTTTCAATTTATTCCAATTCGCTATCAATAATGTCTTTTATAGAATGAGGATGCAACTTAATACATACATCTTTTTGCTTTAGCGCGATGGTCGGATTGGCTAATCTTTCATGTGTACCACGTGGACTGCTTAATTTAATTTTGATATCACTATTCGTTGAGTCAGTTAGCTTTAATGTGTTTTTCAGGTTAGGGATAATATCAACAACATCAGCGGTAAAGTGTTCACACTCTGCTGCGTTACTGGGGATCACTATTTCTATATGTTCCCAACCTTCTTGGGGATAGCGTTTTTGGCTAGGGTACGGGAGTTCTACACAAGGAATTATCATTCCACCAAGACTTAAAGGCTCATCGAGTTCGATAATTAAAATTGGGCGACCATTGATGATGTTTTCAGAAATAACAGTGCCTCTTTCCTCAAAAAAGTTTCGATATTCATCAGCCTTAGCCGTGGAGTTTGCTCTCAGGGCTACATGGTCGCACTCAAAAACGTGTTGTTCGATACCTAGGCGCTTAATGAAAGATTGAATTTTTGTTGAGAAGGTTAACCATTCAGTGGTTAATAGTGTTTCGGATTGATGCTTCATATTATAACGATGTCTTTAAATAAAGTGGAAAAGTTATGGCCAAAGTTCTATTGGGGTGCCTGTATCTACTAATTGCCAAATTTCATCCATTTCTGAGTTTGTAACGGCTATGCAGCCATTTGTCCAATTGTAGCGCTGTTGCTCACGAGGTGAAATTGTTGAGTTTGGACTTTGACCATGTATCATGATCTGTCCACCTGGAGATACGTTTAATGCATTAGCCGCTAGAATATCAGCGTCGTTAGGGTAGGAGATATGGATTGCGCGATAAAAGTCACTATCAGATTTTTTATAATCTAATATATAGCGGCCTTGTGGTGTACGCTCATCGCCTTCTTTTATTTTATGGTTTTTAGGGTAGTCACCCATCGCAATATGGTAACTTTTAATAACTTTACCTTTTTTGATAAGTTCAAGAGTTGCTTTACTTTTATAAACAATAACTAAATCAGCCTTAGCTAATACGTCAGCCAAGCTAGAGAAACTCGTAACAAGAAATAAGAAGCACATTGTTGTTAGAAAGATTTTCATTTTTTGAGAAAAATAATCTGCGATTTGTTATTTGAACTCATTATAATAGCTTAGGAAAGTTGCGGAAGAAAGTATACCGATGAGTTCTCGTCACTCCAGTTCAGGCTGGAAACGAAGTAACGACAGTTTTGTATGTCGGTAGTCAAGTGCCTTTGCTTTTTCTATAAAAGTCACTGGATACCACCCTTCGCTGACATGACAAAGATTGGTACTTTCAAAATCGCTAGATCCCTTATTCGTTGATTAAAGGTATATACCCACAATTAACGAAGATGCACAAGGCAGAGCACTTTAATTACTCATGGGTACATACATTATATGGCTGAGACTGATTTAAACGACACACCATTAAAGTTACGATTGAGAGCGGTGATTTTTGGTACGGATACACCAGCGGGTAGATACTTCGACATTACTTTAATTGTCAGTATTGTTATTAGCGTAATGCTTATTTTGCTGGACACTACTGGGTATATTCATCAAGAATATGGCGATCTAATTCAAATAGTAGAGTGGTTTTTTACTATTGTATTCACTGCCGAATACGTATTACGCCTTTATTGCAGTGCAAATTCTTGGTCTTATGCAAGAAGCTTTTATGGTGTAATCGATTTACTTTCCATTCTTCCTAGCTATTTAGTTTTTTTCTTCCCAAGTGCAAATTTCGCCCTTGTTATCCGTGTTTTCAGGCTATTTAGAATTTTTAGAGTGCTCAAGCTGTTGCGTTATCTCAGTGAAGGCAACATGCTACTTAGATCCATGTTGCAATCAGCAAGAAAGGTTTTTATTTTTTTCTTTTCTGTCAGCCTAGTTATTATGGTTCTTGGAGCGGTAATGTATGTCGTTGAGGGGCCAAGTAACGGTTTTACTTCAATACCTAAGTCTATTTATTGGACCATTGTTACTATTACCACCGTTGGTTATGGAGACATTACGCCTCAGACAAATTTAGGGCAGGGTATTGCGGCATTCACTATGCTTTTAGGTTATTCAATTATCGCAATTCCTACAGGAATTTTAACTGCTGAAATTTCACAAGAAATGACCAAGCAACGCGATTTACGCAGTTGCAGTAATTGTGCGAAAACCGGTCACCATTCAGACGCTCACTTCTGCTTAAATTGTGGAACAGAATTGCCTGACGAAATTTAAATTTTAAATTATCTCATCCGTTTTTATGAATACGGTATTTAGTTGTAAAAGGAAAATCATGCCTCAAGCTAAGTTTTTAACTGGCTCAATTATGCGTCACATTTGGGTGATGACTTCAACGGCCACAGTGGGTATATCAGCTTTATTTTTAGTTGATTTACTTGATATTTTTTATCTCAGTTTACTTGGAGAGCAAGAATTAGCGGCGGCGGTAGGTTATGCAGGTACCATTACATTCATGACCACGTCAATCGGTATTGGTTTAGCGATTGCTATGGGAGCTGTTGTATCTAAAGCTATTGGTGCTAAAGAAAAAGAACGCGCCAAAAGGCTATTACTGAATTCGACTGTAGTGACACTTATCACTGGCATCATCGTGGCCATCATTGTGTTTACCTTAATACCTACATTGTTAAGTTTAATTGGTGCAACGGGAAGAACCGCTGAGCTTGCGCAAAGTTACCTTTATATACTCGTCCCATCTATGCCGCTTATTTGTTTAGCTATGGCTTTTGGTGCTGCTTTGAGAGCAGTCGGAGATGCCAAATTATCGATGATGTCAACATTGGCTGGTGGTGGAGTTAACGCGGTATTAGATCCAATTTTGATTTTCAGTTTATCAATGGGCATAGAGGGAGCGGCGGTTGCTTCGGTTTTAGCTCGTGTTGCAGTGGTATTTATTGCTGCTCGCGGTGTGTTTAAAAAACATCAACTTGGCACACAGTTTAACTATCAGCACCTTAAAACTGATCTCAAGCCGATATTTGCCATAGCTGGGCCTGCTATGCTAACTAATGTCGCTACGCCAGCTGGCAATGCGGTAATGACGCGCGCAATTGCAGAATTTGGCGACTCATTTGTTGCTGGGTGGGCTGTTTTAGGAAGAATAGTACCAGTTGCCTTTGCGATAATTTTTGCCTTATCTGGAGCGATTGGGCCAATTGTCGGGCAAAACTTTGGGGCTAAAAAATACGATCGAGTAAAACAAGCCCTTACGAATGCACTTCAATTTACGCTCGCTTATGTAATTGGAATGTCGTTGCTGATTATTTTACTTCAAGATTACATTATTTCAGTTTTTGATTTAACTGGAGATGGCGCTAAATTGGTGGTGTTTTACTGTAAATACATCGCAGTGTTTTTTGTATTTGGTGGTGCTTTATTTGTCGCCAACGCCTGTTTCAACAATCTTGGTAAAGCCAAGTACTCAAGCTTTTTTAATATAGGTAAAGCAACATTAGGCACTATTCCTTTCGTTTATTTCGGAGCTCTCTGGGGTGGAGTGTACGGCGTATTAATTGGTCAGGTTATTGGTAGTGTGATTTTTGGGGTACTGGGAGTTATGGTTGCTTATCGATTAATTGATAATGTACATCAAAGAGAAATGGAAAATAAGAAAGATCAAGAAGAGGATGATTTTGAAAGTCTCACTCCACCAGCGAGTAGTCCATTGTCATCATCCTGCTCTCAAATGGCTTCTTTAAATAAAGACACATCGAGTGAATAAATGAAAACTTTATTCAGCTGCACTTTCTTCTGAAGGTGCAGTTGGTTCATTTTGTGCCTCAGTAGCTGCCATTTCAGCTTCAAGTTTTGCGCGGTCAGCTTTCGAAATATACTTAGATTTACTGTGGTGAACCGTAGTGTTACCACTCTTCACTTTATTTAATTTTGCTTTTGCACGTTTGGCAACCAGTTTGGTTGATTTTTGGCGTCTATTCATTTTATTTCTCAAGCTCTAATTGTGCAATTTTTAAAATTGCGACAATTTCTTCGGTTGTTTTAAATATTCGTAACTCTCTAAACAGCTCTTTAGCCTCAGGGTATTGCCGGTTTAAATAACTAAACCACTGTTTGATCCGCGAGGGCAAATAAGTTGATTTTTGGCCTTTAATTTCGCATTCAGTATAACTAAGCATTAAATCTAAAGTTTGCGACCAAGTAAACGCTAGTTTATCAGTTTTAATTACTTCTGCTAAATTGGGTAATGAAATAGCACCGCGACCGACCATGATATCTGGACACCCTGTTGCTTCTATACAACGCAAAGCATCACTTTTATTCCATATTTCTCCGTTAGCGATAACAGGTAGAGGAAGCTTTGCGTTGATGTCAGCAATATAATCCCAATAAGCGGGAGGTTTGTATCCATCTACTTTACTGCGGGCATGAACGGCGAGCTCGCTGGCTCCGGCATCATTTATCGCGATAGCATTTTCCAAATACATTGACTTATCTTCATACCCCAATCGAATTTTTGCCGTCACTGGGAACTCATCGGGTACTGCTTTTCTTACGGCACTAACAATTTGGTTCACTCGTTGTGGGTCTTTTAATAAAATCGCACCACCATTACTGCGATTTACTATCTTAGCAGGACAACCAAAGTTAAGATCGATTCCAGGTGAACCAAGCTCTACTGCTCGCAAGGCATTATCGGCCATTGCTTGCGGATGTTGACCGAGTAATTGCATTCTTACTGGAGTGCCGGAGAGTGTCTTTCCACCTTGTAGTAATTCAGGGCATGTTTTTAAGAACACTTTTTCCGGGAGTAAGCAGTCAACAACCCGAACAAACTCAGTGACAATTAAGTCATAAGGATTGATCGATGATAATATTTCACGCATTAATCCATCAACAACGCCTTCCATCGGGGCTAGAATTACACGCACAAAGTGGCCTTTAATGATCAGCTATAAATAAGGCGCGGAATTGTACCTGTTTGGGATAAAAGGTGTAAGAGCTCGACTTCAGATAAATGAGTTTAAATTCTCTTTGATATTATTGTTGTTGACAAATATGGTTATCTGAAAATATTAAGTTATCGATATAGAGCTTATAAAACAGAGTTGATTTAATGAATTAAGACGGATTTATTTGAATATTAAGTTGAGAAGATTTTTCTTAATTCATGAAAATTAATGTTTCTTATAACTGATACCAATTACAGTAATTAATCTCTTACTCAGCAAGAGATAAAGGTTTTCAGTACAAGGCGCATGTTCGAAGTACTATATTCCCAACGGCCGCCATACAAAGCTGGCGTTCAACGCACTTGGTGCTTTTGTCGGGATAATTCAAGAACGTGCAACGCAGTAATGGAAACCTTTAGCCTTGCCCTTCGGGAGCTTGTATGTGCAAAAATTATTTCACAAAATTATCTCAACGTAGATAACTATGTTTTCACTAATTTCGTTTGTACTTTGTGCGCATACATAGCTCTGAGTTGAGCATTTAATTACTGTAATTGGTATGAGGCTTTAACATATAAAGTTTTTTGGTAGGCACGCTATCTTAGTGATTATTATTGATTTTATTTTTGATTTTTAGTTCAAATTGGCGTAATTTTTTAGACGTATTAAAAAAAAACGTCCATAATGATGAAATATAATTTATGACCTCAGGGTCTTATTAAGCAAGACTGACAAATACCTTTTGGTATCCTAAGTTAAACGATTAAATGTTAAAGAGGGAAGACAAAATGAATACGATTAAGAAAACTACCGTTGCTGTTGCGTTAGGTACCGTTGTAATGGGTTCTGCTTTTGCTGCTCAAGCAAGTTCATTTGGTTTCGAAGAAATGAAAGCAGGTTACCAGTTAGTTGGTGACGAAGGCAAGTGCGGTGAAGGAAAATGTGGCGGCGACAAAGCTAAAGGTAAAGAAGGCAAGTGCGGTGAAGGCAAATGTGGCGGCGACAGCGCTAAGAAAGCACACGAAGGTAAGTGTGGTGAAGGTAAGTGTGGCGGCGACAAAGCTAAAGGTAAAGAAGGCAAGTGCGGCGAAGGCAAATGTGGCGGCGACAGCGCTAAGAAAGCACACGAAGGTAAGTGTGGTGAAGGTAAATGCGGCGGCGACAAAGCTAAGAAAGAAGGTAAGTGCGGCGAAGGTAAATGTGGCGGCGATAAAGCTAAGAAAGAAGGTAAATGTGGCGAAGGTAAGTGTGGCGGTTCTAAGTAATCACCTAGCTTAATCGCTCACAAACTAGGCCAGCTTTTGCTGGCCTTATTTTTTACTATTGTTGTACTATTTCGAATAGATTTTTTCCTTAATCCTAAATAGAACGGTTGGGAGCGTTCATATACGCAGAAAAAATTACTGATAGCAAGGCATGAATAGCAGCAAGTAGTGGTTACCGACATACAAAACTGTCGTTACTTCGTTTCTACTTGCAAAATTTATAACGCAGCTAGCGGTGATTTTGGCAAGTATATGAATGCTCAGCACTCACCTGATGGGTGAATTCGGGTTGTTTAATCTTGTATTTAACTTCAATAGATTAAAGTTAAATTGTGCGTTCAACCGATTTATTTAGGTTAATGTCTATTCGAAAGAAAAAACAAACCAATAGAGGTAGTATCATGGTGAAAACAAATAACTTGGTTGGTTTAGGCTTACGCCGTGAGATGCTGGACGAATTTTGTACTAAGGTTCCAGATCAAATTAATTTTTTTGAAGTAGCGCCTGAAAACTGGATGACATTCGGTGGTAAGTTTGGCCGCCAATTTAGAGAGTTAACCGAAAAACATAAATTCTTTTGCCATGGCTTGTCATTGTCTATCGGCAGTCCTGAAGCGCTTGATATAGAATTTGTTAAACAAGTGAAGTCCTTTATGGATTTGCATAATATTGATACCTATTCAGAACATTTGAGTTACTGTTCAGGCAAAGGACACATGTATGACTTAATGCCAATTCCATTTACCGAAGAAGCGGTACATCACGTTGCAGCAAGAGTAAAACAAGTTGAAGATATTATTGAACGACCATTTATTTTAGAAAATGTTTCTTTTTATGCAGCACCCGGCGCACAAATGGATGAGCTCGAGTTTGTAAATGCAGTTTTGGACGAAGCTGATTGTAAGTTATTGTTAGATGTAAATAATATTTATGTTAATTCAATCAATCACGGCTACGATGCAAAAGAGTTTTTGCGAGAAATGCCTACTCAGCGAATCGAGTACATTCATGTAGCAGGTCATTACGAAGAAGATGTTGATTTAATCGTGGATACGCACGGTGCTGATATTGTTGAACCAGTATGGAAATTACTTCGAGACTGTTACGAAATACACGGTGTTCATCCTACTTTACTTGAAAGAGATTTTAACATCCCGTCGACAGACGAATTATTGGTGGAAATTAATCAAATTCATGCCATGCAAAATGTACAACTTGATCACAATAAGAGGAGTGCATAATGTCTTTTGTCGATATTCAAAATGAGTTTATGGATTATATTAAAGATCCATCATTGCCTTTGCCAAGTAGTATGCCTTTAAAGCGTATGACAGTATACAGAGAGTTATTTTTCAATAATGTAAAAGGCTTTGTTTCGAACTCGTTTCCAGTGCTTGAGAGCTTATATGAAGAAGATGTTTGGGTTGAATTGATCCAGAAATTCTTTGTTACACATGATTGTCACTCGCCAATATTTATTGAGATAGCTCAAGAATTTTTACTTTTCTTACAAAATGAATATGAACTGACTGAAGATGATCCTATTTTCATGTTGGAATTGGCGCATTACGAATGGCTTGAATTAGTTGTTTCAGTTGCTAGAGCTACCCGTGAATTAACATCAATAACACCTAATGATGTTACAGAGAAAACACTGTGCCTATCTGACTCAACTAGAGTGGCTCAGTATTCGTTTGACGTACAACATATTAGTATTGATTATCAACCAACAGAGCCATTAGAAACTCCGGAATTTTTCTGTGTATTTTTAGATACAGATGAAGAAGTCAGCTTTCTCAAACTGACTCCGCTCTCAGCTCAAGTGTTGTCGTACATTGAACAAGCTGAAAAAGTAAAATTTATTGAAATAACTCAGTGGTTGGAGCAAATGTATCCGCAAATGGAGCCTGCTGCGATTCAACAAGGCTGTTTACAATTACTTTCACAAATGGTTGAAAAAAATATTGTTTTAACTCCCGCCGAATAAACCTTTTCGGTCACTATAAATTTAAGAGGTATTTTTATGAAAAATACCTCTGCTTTATGCCGCATTCCCGCTACAATAGCCGCTTTTTTGTGACTATGCTCACATTCTAATAATTATATTGCTACAGGATTAATCATGAGTCAGCCGTTTAAAGACGTATTTAATATTTACCACTTTCTTGGATTTCTTTTCGTGTTGCTTATTCCAACACTACCAGCCTCACTATCTTGGTTAAAACATGCTGGCTTAATTTGATTCTTTTTTATTGTCAAAAAGGCTCCAGGCGGAGCCTTTCACGTTTACTATACCGATTTATCTGAATAACCTTCTTGATGTACATCAAACATTGCACGACCAGATGGATCAGCATTTTCAGCAAACTTTTTATCCCATGCTAAGGCTTCTGGTGTGGAACAAGCGACTGATTTACCACCAGGTACACACTTAATTGCGGAATCGAGTGGGAACAGCTCTTCAAAAATAGATCGATAATAATAGCCTTCCTTAGTGTCGGGCGTATTATGCGGGAAGCGGAATTCAGCACTTTTCATCATTTGATCAGTGATTGATGATTCAGCCACTTCAACTAATGAGTCTATCCAGTTATAACCTACACCATCCGAAAATTGTTCTTTTTGTCGCCACAGCACTTCATCAGGTAAATATCCCTCGAATGCTTCACGTAATATATGTTTTTCCATTTTACCGTTGCCGCACATTTTCATTTCAGGGTTTATGGACATGGCAACATCGATAAATGCTTTATCTAAAAAAGGTACTCTGGCTTCAACGCCCCATGCTGACATAGCTTTATTGGCTCTTGCGCAATCAAACATGTGTAAACGGTTAAGTTTTCGAATGGTTTCTTCATGAAACTCTTTGGCATTTGGTGCTTTATGGAAATATAAATATCCACCAAAAATCTCGTCAGCGCCTTCACCAGACAATACCATTTTAATACCCATTGCCTTTATTTTTCTCGCCATTAGGTACATGGGGGTTGACGCTCTTATGGTCGTAACATCGTAGGTCTCAAGGTGGAAAATCACACTTTTGATTGCATCGATGCCTTCCTGAACTGTGAAATGGATCTCGTGATGTACTGTACCTATAAATTCTGAAACTTTTTTCGCCGCTACTAAATCGGGCGATCCTTTTAACCCAACGGCAAAAGAATGTAGTTGAGGCCACCAAGCGTTAGATTGGCCGTTATCTTCAATACGTTTTTGAGAATACTTTTGAGCGATAGCTGAAATAACTGAAGAATCAAGACCACCAGATAATAAAACACCATAAGGGACATCAGACATCATATGAGATTTTACCGAGTCTGACAGAGCATCATGTATTTGTTTCGCTGTACCAGAATTACCTTTAACGGTATCATACTTTACCCAATCTCTTTTATAGTAGGGTACGAATTTACCATCAAGGCTACTAAAGTAATGTCCCGGAGGAAATTCGTTTACGGTTCTACACACAGACACTAGCGCTTTCATCTCCGATGCGACAAAAAGCTGACCGTTCGTGTCATGACCGTAATATAGTGGAATAATACCAAGATGATCTCTAGCAACTAAATAGCTATTATTGGTTTCATCAAATAGGATAAAGGCAAACATACCTTGTAGTTTATCGATAAAGTTAAGCCCATCTTGTTGGTATAACGCTAAAATAACTTCACAATCAGATTGAGTTTGAAACGAATAATCGATATTCAAACTTTCTTGCAAAGCTTTATGGTTATAAATTTCTCCATTGACGGCGAGTATATTGGTTCGATTATAATTAAAGAGTGGTTGAGAGCCGTTATCTAAATCAACAATTGCTAATCGCTCATGAACTAATATTGCATTGTCATTACACCAGATACCTGACCAATCAGGGCCGCGATGACGCAATAAGCTCGAAAGCTCAAGTGCTTTTGGTCGTAGTTTGCTTACATCCGTTGATATGTCTAAAATCCCAAAAATCGAACACATAGGTGGCACACTCCTAAAAAAGTTATTTCATTTACATTCTATTGTCACAATCTGGCGCTCAGTGAGAAGGGGAACATTTTAAAAGTGTCATAAACTTACATTTATGCCAAGTAATTTTTATAATTTAAACCCTTAAGGCATTAAACTTCATTAAAATGGTAAAAGTTGGTGTTTTAAAAAATAGATTTTGCCAAAGTAGTCACCAAACCAATTAAGTAATATGTTTATGGATTCTCTTTTATCACAGATTTATGCTGATGTTCTCCCTTTAGTCGGACAAGGCAAAGTTGCAGATTATATCCCCGCTTTATCTAAGGTGGAGGCTAATCAATTCGGAATTGCAATATGCAGTAATGATGGAGAGATATTTAGTATCGGTGATGCCGATGTGCCTTTTTCAATTCAAAGTATCTCTAAAGTGTTTAATCTTGTACTTGCTATGGAATATTATGGTGATGCCATCTGGGAAAAGGTAGGTCGAGAACCTTCAGGGTTACCATTCAACTCAATGGCTCAACTAGAATATGAACAAGGCATTCCCCGTAATCCATTTATCAATGCTGGCGCGCTTGTGATCAGTGACATGAACCAGTCAAAGTTTGCGACACCAAATATTGCAGTTCGAGAATTTGTAAAAAAACTATCAGGCAACCCATCGATACAAATTGATAGGATTGTTGCTGATTCAGAATACGATCATCGGTCGCGTAACGCGGCCATGGCCTATTTGATGAAATCATTTAATAACTTTGATAATGAAGTAGAGAAAGTATTGCGTAATTACTTTTGTAACTGTGCTTTAACCATGTCGTGCGTTGATCTTGCCAAGTCGATTAATTTCTTAGCCAATAAAGGCTACAGCCAACTGATGGATACGCAAGTATTGACCCCAAATGAAACGAGGCAAGTCAACGCGTTAATGGCAACAAGTGGTTTGTATGACGAAGCGGGCAGTTTTGCATTTCGAGTAGGTTTACCCGGAAAAAGCGGTGTTGGTGGAGGTATTATTGCTATCGTTCCTGGGCGATTTTCGGTTTGTGTGTGGTCGCCTGCACTAAATAGTGTCGGCAATTCTTTGGCAGGAGCCGCTGCACTTGAGTCGATGACTAAGCATATTGGTTGGTCAGTGTATTAGGGTCTGTTGATCTTTCGTGATTGTTTTTGCAGCGATAAATTGGTTGTTTTATGCAAGGCAGAGTTTGTGAGGTTTGGTTATTATCGACATACAAAACTGTCGTTACTTCGTTTCCAAAATAAGAAAACGATAACGCAGCACCTTTGATTTAGAAAGAGCGACCAATTTACGCTGTCTTCGATGCTTTTGAGCATTCACTGTTCTGTGTTGTGACCAGCTCACATAGATGGCTAAGGGATGTCGCAGTTCAAATAATACCAATTTAAATTTCAACGCTTAATTTGTCATACCTGCGAACGCAGGTATCCAGCGACTTGTGCCCAAATTAACCAAAGACTCTGGACTCCTGCGTTCGCAGGAGTGACGATAAAATTGGTATACATTCTTCCGCCACGTCCCTAAGCATCACTGCTCACGCCTTGAACAGATAAATGCTCAAATAGCACAAAATTTAATCCTGAAAGATCAACAGACCCTAATACCTTAAATGCTCAACTCAGAGCTATGTATGCGCACAAAGTACAAACGAAATTGGTGAAAACAGAGTTATGTTTGAGTCTGAGGTACAACTATGAGCTACCAAGCGGCTTCCCTGTGCGGTGGATAATTTTCTGTTATACATTTATAGAATGCCTTAAAGCTGAATATTTTTGTATTTATCATTTCAGTGCGTTATTTCTTAGCTTGTTAATTCACTCACTTATTGAGTAATGTGATGGCGACAGTGCGCACTTCTGCTGAGCAACAATCAATATATAGATTCATGCTCAAAAGTCTCCAAGAATACCCAAGCGAAGCCGTATCATATCTGAACTTTGAGGTTTCAAAGTTTGATTGTGATGAAAACTTACAACAGTGTTATCAAAGATTAAGCAAAACCGATAGACAAAAGCTGTATGATTTTTTCAACAAGGAACCATCATCGACTCGCTCTAACTCTCGCACACGAGAGGCTCATTATTGTAAGAAGCCAAGTAATGCTTACCGACGTTTTGCAACCGAGCACCGCTCCATTACTCCAAAATCGAGCACTCAGTATCCCAAGCAATTACAGCAATCACCTTCCTCCCCTAATTCCTTTTTTACTCAGACCAGTGAGCTTATTCACTCTTGGAAACTTAAACAGAGAAGCAAAAATAAACTGGGTATTGAGTTAAATGCATTAATTGGTAGTTGCACTAAACTTTCGCAGCTTATTGAAATCATTCACACCCTAAAAAACGACAAACAGGTCATGGAAACATCATGGGACATAAGACTAATCCATAAAATGTTACACAAAGCGGCCGAGTTTTCTGACAGCCATTCATCTAATTTCGACGGCATTTTTAGTGACATAACACGATTTAAGTCGTCCTATGAATCGAAAACATGCACACTATTACTGAAATTAATTAAGTTAAATTTAAATTTTTCAGATGCCAAAGGATTGGTGCTAGGCGATGCAGCTGAAGCCAGCGTAATGCAACAATGGGGCATCAAGCCTGATGTTGCCATTTACAATGCCTTTATCACGGTATGTGCTAAAACGGGCCACTTTGGTAGTGCTTGGCAACTGGTGTGTGGTGATAAGCCCTTGATGGCACCTCATCTACCACTAAAGGCAGATTCAATCACCTGTATAAATTTGCTGACGGCCTGCTCTGTTACGGGGCGTTATACAGAAGCCAAATCATTGGTTTTGGGCGATACAGCTACAGCTAGCTTAATGCGGCAATGGGGCATTAAGCCTAATGTTGCCATTTACAATGCCTTTATCACGGTATGCGCTAAAACTGGCCAGTTTGATAGTGCTTGGCAACTGGTGTTTGGTGATAAGCCTGTGATGGCACCCCACCTACCACTAAAGGTAGATGAGATCACCTGCATGAATTTGCTGGTAGCCTCCGCTGAAGCGGGGCGTTATGCAGAAGCCAAATCATTGGTGTTGGGCGATGGCGATACAGATACAGACAGTTTAATGCAGCAGTGGGACATCAAGCCTAACGTTGCAATTTACAGTGCCTTTATCACGGTATGCGCTAAAACGAACCAGTTTGATAGTGCTTGGCAACTGGTGTGTGGTGATAAGCCCGTGATGGCACCTCATCTACCGTTAAAGGTAGATTCAATCACCTGCCTAAATTTGCTGACTGCCTGCGCTGAAATGGAGCATTATGCAGAAGCTAAATTATTGGTGTTGGGCGATACAGCTACAGCCAGCTTAACACAACAATGGGGCATTAAGCCTAATGTTGCCATTTACAATGCTTTTATCACGGTGTGCGCTAAAACGGGCCAATTTGATAGTGCTTGGCAACTGGTGTGTGGTAATAAGCCCTTGATGGCAACTCATCTACCACTAAAGGTAGATGAGATCACCTGCATGAATTTGCTGACGGCCTGCGCTGAAGCAGGGCGTTATGTAGAAGCCAAATCATTGGTGTTGGGCGATGGTGATACAGCTACAGCCAGTTTAATGCAGCAGTGGGACATCAAGCCTAATGTTGCCATTTACAATGCATTTATCACGGTATGCGCTAAAACTGGCCAGTTTGATAGTGCTTGGCAACTGGTGTGCGGTGATAAGCTCGTGATGGCACCTCATTTGCCACTAAAGGCTGATTCAATCACCTGCATGAATTTGCTGGCAGTCTCCGCTGAAGCGGGGCGTTATGCAGAAGCCAAATCATTAGTGTTGGGCGATACAGCTACAGCCAGCTTAATGCAACAATGGGGCATCGAGCCTAATGTTGCCATTTACAGCGCCTTTATCACGGTATGCGCTAAAACGGGCTACTTTGATAGTGCTTGGCAACTGGTGTATGGCGATAAGCCCGTGATGGCACCTCATTTGCCACTCAAGGCAGATTTAATCACCTGCATGAATTTGTTGACTGCCTGCGCTGAAATGGAGCGTTATGCAGAAGCCAAATCATTGGTGTTGGGCGATGGCGATACAGCTACAACAAGCTTAATGCAACAATGGTGCATCAAGCCTGATGTTGCCATTTACAATGCCTTTATCACGGTATGCGCTAAAACTGGCCAGTTTGATAGTGCTTGGCAACTGGTGTGTGGTGATAAGCCCATGATGGCACCTCATTTGCCATTAAAGGCCAATCAAATCACCTGCATGAATTTGCTGAATGCCTGTGCTGAAATGGATCGTTATGCAGAAGCCAAATCATTGGTGTTGGGAGATACAGCTACAACCAGCTTAATGCAACAATGGGGCATCAGGCATGACGTTGCCATTTACAATGCCTTTATCACGGTATGCGCTAAAACGGGTCAGTTTGATAGTGCTTGGCAACTGGTGTGTGGTGATAAGCCCGTGATGGCACCTCATTTGCCATTAAAAGCCAATCAAATTACCTGCCTAAATTTGCTGACTGTCTGCGCTGAAATGGAGCGTTTTACAGAAGCAAAATCATTGGTGTTGGGCGATACAACCACAATTACAGCCAGCTTAATGCAGCAGTGGGGCATCAAGCCTAATGTTGCCATTTACAGCGCCTTTATCAGGGTATGCGCTAAAACGGGCCAGTTTGATAGTGCTTGGCAACTGGTGTGTGGTGATAAGCCTGTGATGGCACCTCATCTACCACTAAAGGCTGATTCAATCACTTGCACGAATTTGCTGACGGCCTGCGCTGAAGCGGGGCGTTATGCAGAAGCCAAATCATTAGTGTTGGGCGATACAGCTACAGTTACAGCAACAGCAACAGCAACAGCAACAGCAACAGCAACAGCAACAGCAACAGCCAGCTTAATGCTGCAATGGGGTATCAAGCCTAATGTTGCCATTTACAGCGCCTTTATCACGGTATGCGCTAAAACTGACCAATTTGATAGTGCTTGGCAGCTGGTGTGTGGTGATAAGCCCGTGATGGCACCTCATCTACCACTAAAGGTAGATTCAATCACCTGCGTGAATTTGCTGGCTGCCTGCGCAGAAACGGGGCGTTATGAAGAAGCCAAATCATTGGTGTTGGGCTATGGCGATACAGCTACAGACAGCTTAATGCAGAAGTGGGGCATCGAGCCTAATGCTGCCATTTACAGTGCCTTTATCACGGTATGCGCTAAAACGGGCCAGTTTGATAGTGCTTGGCAACTGGTGTGTGGTGATAAGCCCGTGATGGCACCTCATTTGCCACTAAAGGCTGATTCAATCACCTGCATGAATTTGCTGACGGCCTGCGCAGAAATGGAGCGTTATGCAGAAGCCAAAGCATTAGTGTTAGGCGATACAGCTTCAGCCAGCTTAATGCAACAATGGGGCATCAAGCCTGATGTTGCAATTTACAACGCCTTTATAAAAGTATGCATTAAGGTTAAGCAATTAGACACTGGAATATTGTGTTTAGAAAAAATAATGAACAAATGTAACATGAGTACTCTATCACAAATACATGCTCAACTTGCGTCGCTTGAAAAAGATAATTTCGCAAGCATGGTTGATAAAGGGATAACACAAGGAATATATAAAAAAAATGTTGGCTTAATGAATCATTGTATCGATTTGCATATGGATAAAATTTGCGAAGGACATTCAGGCAATGGTACACATATTCGAGGTGTTCCATTAGCTTTCGCAAAACTATTATTTTGTTACCACAAAAAAAACAATGAACCCAAGATTACATCGGTCATAACTGGATACCATGGCAATAATACGTTAAAAAATGGAATGATAAGTTTTCTCAAAGATGAATTTGGACTTGAGTTTATCGAGGATAAATTCAACTCAGGAATAATAGTATTGAATGAGTCTACCCATTAACTTGATACTAGCGAGCACGCTTTTTAGTATGATCGCATCATAAAATGAACATCATAAAACAACGACAATATTATAATGTTAAATGCATTTTTATTTTAATATTCTAAATGTTTTTGGGACAAAACCAATTCACGCTCAATTTCATTATTTTTTGAGTCTGAGATACAACGATGAGCTACGAATCGGCTCCCCTATGCGGTGGATAATTTTCTGTTATACATTTATAGAATGCCTTAAAGCTGAATATTTTTGTATTTATCATTTCAGTGCGTTATTTATTGCTTGTTAATTCACTCACTTATTGAGTAATGTGATGGCGACAGTGCGCACTCCTGCTGAGCAAGGATCAATATATAGATTCATGCTCAAAAGTCTCCAAGAATACCCTAGCGAAGCCGTATCCTATCTAAACTTTGAGGTTTCAAGGTTTGATGGTGATGAAAACTTACAACAGGGTTATCAAAGATTAAGCAAAACCGATAGACAAAAGCTGTATGATTTTTTCAACAATAAATCATCATCGACTCGCTTTAACTCTCGCACACGAGAGGCTCATTATCGTAAGAAGCCAAGTAATATTCACCAACGTTTTGCAACTGAGCCCCGCTCCATTACTCCAAAATCGGGCACTCGATATACCAACCAAATACAGCAACCACCTTCCTCCCCTAATTCCTTTTTTACTCAAACCAGTGCGCTTATTCACTCTTGGAAACTTAAACAGAAAAGCAAAAATCAACTGGGTATTGAGTTAAATGTATTAATTGGTGGTTGCGCTAAACTTTCGCAGCTTATTGAAATCATTCACACCCTAAAAAACGACAAACAGGTCATGGAAACATCATGGGATATAAGATTAATCCATAAATTGTTACACAAAGCCGCCGAGTTTTCTGACAGCTATTCATATAATTTCGATGGTATTTTTAGTGACATAATACGATTTAAATCGTCCTATGAAGCGAAAACATGCATCCTATTACTGAAATTAATTAAGTTAAATCTAAATTTTTCAGATGGTAAAAGATTGGTGCTAGGCAATGCCGCTGAAGCCAGCTTAATGCTGCAATGGGGCATCAAGCCTAATGTTGCCATTTACAATGCTTTTATCACGGTATGCGCTAAAACTGGCCAATTTGATAGTGCTTGGCAACTGGTGTGTGGTGATAAGCCCGTGATGGCACCTCATTTGCGATTAAAAGTCAATCAAATCACCTGCACGAATTTGCTGACGGCCTGCGCTGAAATGGAGCGTTATGCAGAAGCCAAATCATTGGTGTTGGGCGATACGTCTACAGTTAAAACCAGTTTAATGCAACAATGGGGCATCAAGCCTGATATTGGAATTTACAATGCCTTTATCACGGTATGCGCTAAAACTGGCCAGTTTGATAGTGCTTGGCAACTGGTTTGTGGTGATAAACCTGTGATGGCACCTTATCTATCACTAAAGGCAGATTCAATCACTTGCATGAATTTGTTGATAGCCTGCGCTGAAACGGGGCGTTATGCAGAAGCTAAATCATTGGTGTTGGGTGATGGCGATACAACTACAGCCAGCTTAATGCAACAATGGGGCATCAAGCCTAATGTTGCCATTTACAATGCCTTTATCACGGTATGCGCTAAAACTGGCCGGTTTGATAGTGCTTGGCAACTGGTGTGTGGTGATAAGCCCGTGATGGCACCTTATTTGCCATTAAAAGTCAATCAAATCACCTGCCTGAATTTGCTGGCTGCCTGCGCTGAAGCGGGGCGTTATGCAGAAGCCAAATCATTGGTGTTGGGCGATACAGCTACAGCCAGCTTAATGCAACAATGGGACATCAAGCCCAATGTTGCCATTTACAGTGCTTTTATCACGGTATGCGCTAAAACTGACCAGTTTGATAGTGCTTGGCAACTGGTGTGTGGTGATAAGCCCGTGATGGCACCGTATTTGCCATTAAAAACCAATCAAATCACCTGCATTAATTTGCTGACAGCTTGCGCTGAAGCGGGACGTTATGCAGAAGCCAAATCATTGGTGCTGTGCGATGGCGATACAGCTAGCTTAATACAGCAGTGGGGCATCAAGCCTAACGTTGGCATTTACAGCGCCTTTATCACGGTATGCTCTAAATCGGACCAATTTGATAGTGCTTGGCAACTGGTGTGTGGTGATAAGCCCGTGATGGCACCTCATCTACCACTAAAGGCGGATTCAATAACCTGCCTGAATTTGCTGACGGCCTGCGCTGAAGCGGGGCGTTATGCAGAAGCAAAATTATTGGTGTTGGGTGATGGCGATACAGATACAGCCAGCTTAATGCAACAATGGGGCATCAAGTCTAATGTTGCCATTTACAGCGCCTTTATCACGGTATGCGCTAAAACGGGCCAGTTTGATAGTGCTTGGCAACTGGTGTGTGGTGATAAGCCCGTGATGGCACCTTATTTGCCATTAAGAGCCAATCAAATCACCTGCATGAATTTGCTGGCTTCCTGCGCTGAAGCGGGGCGTTATGCAGAAGCCAAATCATTGGTGTTGGGCGATACAACCACAATTACAGCCAGCTTAATGCAGCAGTGGGGCATCAAACCTGATGTTGCTATTTACAATGCTTTTATCATGGTATGCGCCAAAACTGGCCAGTTTGATAGTGCTTGGCAACTGGTGTGTGGTGATAAGCCCGTGATGGCACCTCATTTGTCATTAAAGGCCAGTCTAATCACCTGCCTGAATTTGCTGACGGCCTGCGCTGAAATGGAGCGTTATGCAGAAGCCAAATCATTGGTGTTGGGTGATGGCGATACAGCTACAACCAGCTTAATGCAACAATGGGGCATCAAGCCTGATGTTGCCATTTACAGCGCCTTTATTAAAGTATGTATTAAGGCTAAGGAATTTGACACTGAAATATGGTATTTAGAAAAAATAATGAACAAATGTGACATGAGTACTTTTTCACAAATACATGCTCAACTTGCGCCGATTGAAAAAGATAATTTTGCAAGCATGATTGATAAAGGGATAACACAAGGAATATATAAAAAAAATGTTGGCTTAATGAACCATTGTATAGATTTGCATATGGATAAAATTTTCGAAGGACATTCAGGCGATGATACACATATTCGAGGTGTCCCATTAGCTTTCGCAAAACTATTATTTTGTTACCATAAACAAAACAATGAACCCAAGATAACATCGATCATAACTGGATATCATGGCAATAAAACTTTAAAAAATGGAATGATAAGTTTTCTCAAAGATGAATTTGGGCTTGAGTTTATCGAGGATAAATTCAACTCAGGAATGATAGTATTGAGCGAGTCTACCCATTAACTTGATACTAGCGGGCGCACTTTTTAGTATGATCGCATCATAAAATGAACATCATAGAACAACGACAATATTATAGTGTTAAATGCATTTTTGTTTTAATGTTCTAAATGGTTTTTGGATAAAAATGAGCTAAAAAACAAAATATTATAGCTCATTAAGTATGATACTTTATTACTTGGTATGATACTTTACTGCCTAGTAAGAATCTTTATTACCTCACCGCGTATAACTGAGTTATTTTGGTGAGTAGATTAAAAAATTAGGCTTCGCAGACCAGCTGGCATGCTTACTTAATCGTGTGTTTTGGTTGTAAGAGAAGGAGGTCATTGTGTTGTTGAGAGGCTTATTAATTTTTGTTGGTTTAGTTTCAGTTTTACTTGGTGTGATTGGAATATTTTTGCCTTTGTTGCCAACAGTACCTTTCATATTACTCGCGTTATTTTGCTTTGCTCGTTCGAGTGAAAAACTTCATCAATGGCTAATTAAACATCCTTGGTTTACTGTCTCCATTTCCGATTGGCAACAGCACCGTGGAATACGACAAAAAATCAAAAAGCGAGCAATGGTCGTGAGTGCTTGTAGCTTTATTATCAGTATTATTTTAGCGCCTATATTATGGGTTAAAGCTATGCTTTTGGTTCTTATGTTTCTTCTCATGTTTTTCATGTGGCAGATTCCAACTTTGCCAGATTGATATTATCCTAAATAAATCGGTTGAACGCACAGTTTAACTTCAATCTGTTGAAGTTAATTGGGTGTAGATCTTTTAGATCGACGAAAAGCATGAAAAGATCATTAATTATCAATTGGATGGGTTTAATAAATGGTGCGAAAGGAGCAATTTTATAGTACTTATCAGTTTCCACACACAACAAGTATATAAAAAGGCTCCTTTCATGAAACTAGCATACTCAAACTCACTCGAATTTTCATTCTTTTCTGAAGCCAAATTGAAATTTGAGCGTATTATTTCGCACCTCGAAGACAAACAAGTTAAGCAAGAGAGCCATGGAGAAGTTGAAGCCTATATCGATACCGAAGGAACTGAGTTGTTGCGGTGTTTATTGCAGGGTTTCTTAGATATCAAAACCGCTGAAGAGCCCCGTCAGCAAGTTTGTTCCAACCGTGACATTGCATTGAATTATTTGAAAAATAACTGCAAACGAAACTTAGAAAGTTTATTTGGTACCGTAACGATGCATCGAAAAGGTTACAGTCAACGTCGGTGTGATAGCGTGTTTCCAATGGATGGTGAGCTGAATCTTTCGAAAGATAAATACTCTGATGGTGTACGCCTAAGACTCGCTACAGAAGCAGTCAAAGGCTCATATGATGATGCAGTAAGCTCAATAGATACCACCACAGGTGCGCACGTGCCCAAGCGACAAGCAAGGCAAATTGTGCAGGATATTGCACAAGATTTTGATGGTTTTTATCTCCAGCAGAGATACCTTAAGCCAGAAAATACATCTGATTTACTGGTATTGACTATGGATGGAAAAGGCATCGTTATGCAACCTAATAGCTTGAGAGAGGGCACGCAAAAAGCAGCGAAACAACAGAAGCTCAAAGGACGCCTAAGTGCTGGAGAAAAAAAAGACCGCAAACGAATGGCAGAAGTTGCAGCGGTATACACCACCAAGCCTTTGCATCGTACCCCAGAATCAATCATGTCTAGAAACGATAATTCAAATGTTCGTCCATTACGTGTGCCACCAAGAAATAAACGTGTGTGGGCAAGCGTAGAAAGAAGCGCTGCGACTGTGATTGAAGAAGCATTTTTAGAAGCTCTGGAACGAGACCCTACTCAAAGCCGTCAGTGGGTTGTACTCGTTGATGGTCATCCTCATCAGCTAAAACAAATTTATCGGGTGATGAAGAAACTCAACATCAATGCAACGGTGGTCATGGATTTCATCCATGTGCTTGAATATCTCTGGAAAGCGGCGTGGTGCTTATTTGAAAAAGATGATCCAGAAGTCGAAGATTGGATAGAAAATCGAGCGACTGAAATCTTACGAGGTAATGCGTCACAAGTAGCAAAAGGCCTTGGGATCAGTGCAACAAAACGGAAATTAAAACAACGAGAAGGCATTAATAAGTGCATCGGTTATCTATTGAAAAATAAATCAAGATTAGAATACGGTAAAGCGTTAGAGCAAGGTTTCCCAATTGCTAGCGGTGTCATTGAGGGAGCTTGTCGTCATCTGATTAATGATAGGTTGGATATCACTGGAGCGAGATGGAGCCTTGAAGGTGCAGAAGCTATATTAAAACTTAGGTCGTTAAGATCGAGTGGTGATATTGAAAAGTATTGGGAGTATCACAAAAAGCAATCCAAACAGAGGTTATACAGATGTGGGTAACTTCGTCGTTTTAAAAGACCCACACCCAAGTTAATTACAGGATTAAACAACCCGAATTCACCCACCAGGTGAGTGCTGAACATTCATATACTTGCCAAAACCACCGCCAGCTGCGTTATAAATTTTGCAAGTAGAAACGAAGTAACGACAGTTTTGTATGTCGGTAATAACTATCTCTTCATCAATTTCACTTGTACTTTGAACACATACATAGCTCTGAGCTGGGAATTTAATTACTGTAATTGGTATAATTTTTCTGCGTATATGAACGCTCCCAACCGATTTATTTAGGATTATTCGTTTAAAACAGACATTGATCAGAGCAATCTCAAAAAATCTATTTAATTTAAACGCAATATTTTCAATAACTTGATAGAATATCACTTCAAAACTGAGGTGAATATGAAACTAAAAATCAAACGGTTAGACCATCATGGTATTGTTGCAGGTGTTATTGAAGACTTAAAAATTGTCAATCTTTTAGATCAGTATCTTAGGGCAAACGGGTCAAAAATAAGCAATCAAATTTGATCGTTTGCCAAACTATAGCGATCGTGGTTTATAATAGTCTTTGCTTGTTAATTTCTATGAAAACTACGACAATCAGCGACTTTTTTGATGGCCTACCCGACCCTCGTATGTCACGAACTTTACATCATCCTCTGATTAACATTATAACCATTACTCTATGTGCGGTTATCTGTGGCTGCGATAATTTCAATGCTATTGAAGAATATGGGAAATCGAAGAAAAAATGGTTCGAAACTTTTTTAGATATGCCTCATGGCGTCCCAAGCCATGATACCTTTAACGATGTTCTCAACCGCTTATGTCCTAAGGCTTTTCATGCCGCTTTTATAGCGTGGGCGCAATACCTTTGTACAATTGACGAAGATATCATTCCTCTTGATGGCAAGACACTGAGAAGAACTCTGGATAAAGTGAATGAAGTTCCAGCAATACATATCGTTAATGCTTGGTCAGTAAAAAATAATCTTTGCTTAGGGCAAATGAAAGTTGACGGTAAAAGCAACGAGATAACAGCCATTCCTAAGTTGTTAGAGCTCCTCGATATTAAAGGGGCAACCATTACCACTGATGCAATGGGTTGCCAGTTTAAAATTGCAGATAAAATCATTGAAAAAAAAGCTAATTATATTTTCGCCCTTAAAGGTAGCCAAGGTGAGTTCTTTGAAGATATCAAATTATTTTTAGATACAGAACTCGAGTCTAGATTTAAAAAAATTCACTACGATATGTTTGAGGAAGTCGATAAAGATCACGGTCGAATTGAACAAAGAAAAGTTTGGGTCACGTCTGACGTAGAGTGGCTCAGAAAACGCCATAGTAGATGGTCAAGCTTAAACAGCATTGTAGTCGTAGAATCTACTAGGGAACAAAAAGGGATAGAGAAGACCATGGAAAGACGCTATTACATCAGTAGTCATTTGAAACCTAAAGCTGAGTTTATCTCAAATGCAATACGTTCTCATTGGTTTGTTGAAAATAAGCTCCACTGGCAACTGGATGTAAGCTTTGATGAAGATTCATGTCGGTTAAGAAGTGGAAACGCAGCAGAGAATATGGCTATCATGAATAAAACAGCACTCAACATGCTGAAAAATGAGAAAACAGCAAAAGTAGGAATAAAAAGCAAACGTTTAAAAGCGGGCTGGGATGAAGAATATTTGATGAAGGTATTAACTGTGGGCAAACTGGCTGTCTAATTTAGACCCGTTTGCCCTAATCAGTATCTCCCTCAAGATGAAAAACAAGAAATCACCCCTGGAGAAGCCGTCAAGGGGATGATAATGAACGGATTAGGCTTTGCTAACCGGCCTTTATCGCTTAGCCCTCAATTTTTCACTAACTTACCACTCGAACATTTATTCCGTGAAGGAGTTGAAGCTTCACATTTTAATCGTCACAAATTAGGGCGAACACTCGATCAGTGTTCAGACTTTGGTTGTGAAAGCTTATTCTCATTAGTCTCAGCTCAAGCTTGTGAGCTTGATCAAGTAGATTGTACCTTTCAATCCCTTGACACAACGAGTCACTCATTAACTGGTGAGTACGATGTTGACGATAAAAATACCGATGAAAATGTTATTACTATTACTCATGGATACAGTAAAGCTCACCGCCCAGATTTAAAACAAGTTGTCCAAGAAGTCATTGTTAGCCAAGATGGAGGTATTCCTCTGGCGTGTAAAAATTGGGATGGCAATAGCGCCGACACCGCTATTTTTAAAGCGCGAAGCAAAGCACTTGTTGATGTTTTTAAAAAGAGTCCTTCACCAAAATATCTTGTTGCTGACAGTAAGCTTTATCATGAAAAGAATGCTGAGTTTTTAACTAAGATTAAATTTCTGACGTTGGTTCCATCAACTATATCTCTTGAAAAGTCACTCGTTTCAAATGCCATTAACGCTAATCAATGGACTGAAATAGATGATAATTACCAATACGTTGTTAATGACGTCGAGCATATGGAAATAAAGCAAAGATGGGTGGTTATATATTCTAATGCCGCTAATTACAGAGCGAAAAAGAGCATTGTGAGACAAGTTGAACGGGCAAAACTGAGAATAGATAAAGAGTTGTTTCATTTACAAGCTCAACGTTTTGCTTGCCAAACAGATGCACAAAGAGCGTTAGATAAGATAACAAAAAAAATGAAGTATCATCAGCTAGCAGGAAAAAATGTTATCGAGCAGAAAATATATGAAGGTAAAGGTCGGCCAAAGAAAGATGCCCCAGTGAAACGCATTGAATGGCAAATAACGGCTGAGATAGCAGAAAATGAAGACAAAATTAATGACGCAGTAGAGCAAAAATCATGCTTTGTTTTAGCGACAAATATTGATAAAGAAACATTGTCACCTGAAGAGTTACTTAAACATTACAAAGCTCAGTCTGAAGTAGAAAAAGGCTTCCGTTTTTTAAAAGATCCCTTGTTTTTCGTTTCTTCATTATTTATCAAAAAGCCAAGTAGAATCGATGCTCTGTTGATGGTGATGACACTCTCACTCTTGGTGTACTCAATTGCTCAAAGGAGAATGAGAGCAAACATGAAAAAGCTAAAAGCGACGATACCAAATCAAATTAATCAAGAAACCTCTAATCCTACACTGCGTTGGGTATTTCAGTGTTTTGAAGGAATAAATTTACTTCAGTGTGACAATGAAGCTCGCCTAGACGGCTTTGATGAGCTAAGGGAAAAAATAGTAAAGCTAATTGGAGGTCACACATTGAAACTGTATAAAATCAAAAAAGTGACCTAGGGGTCTGATCAATGTCTGTTAAAAGAGGGATCGTTTAAATTGTGATTCGTATCCAGCATAATTCTCGAAGTTTGTTGCAACGTGATTTAAAGCACCGTAAAATTTGGCAGCATTTTATAAAGCCCTTCTTAATAGGGCTTTTTTATTTTGTCTGCTTTAAAAAGTGGACTATCAAAAAAATTTAAGTGAAGTTTGCTATGAATACTGAAACCTTAGCCATAATTAAGCAAAGCATTAAAACCATTCCTGATTACCCAAAAGTGGGCATTATGTTCCGTGATGTTATGAGCTTGCTTGAAAATGCTAAAGCGTATCAGGCTACTATTTCTCTATTAGTAGAGCAATATAAGTCTATGGGATTCACTAAAGTGGTTGGCACCGAAGCCCGTGGCTTCTTGTTTGGTGCTCCATTGGCATTAGAGTTGGGTGTGGGTTTTGTACCTGTACGTAAGCCAGGAAAACTGCCCCGTGAAACCATCTCTGAAGATTATGAACTAGAATATGGAAAAGATACGTTAGAAATCCATACTGACGCTATCGTTGAAGGTGACAAGGTTTTAGTTATCGATGATTTATTGGCAACAGGTGGCAC
Organism: Parashewanella spongiae; assembly: GCF_004358345.1. Lineage (NCBI taxonomy): Bacteria > Pseudomonadati > Pseudomonadota > Gammaproteobacteria > Alteromonadales > Shewanellaceae > Parashewanella > Parashewanella spongiae. Next base: position 1,730,105 of record NZ_CP037952.1, read on the forward strand.
CATTGATGCGACAGTTAAGCTAATCCGTCGTTTAAAAGGTGATGTAAGCCATGCAGCGTTTGTGATTAACTTACCAGACTTAGGCGGCGAAGCACGTTTGAAAGCACTTGGTTTAGATGTCCTCACTCTGTGTGAATTCGAAGGCGAGTAATACCAATTACAGTAATTAAATTCTCAACTCAGAGCTATGTATGTGCTCAAAGTGCAATCGAAATTGATGAAGGCATAGTTGTTACCGACATACAAAATTGTCGTTATTACATTGCTACGTCAAGACAATTTTGAGATGTATTATTTATAAACCAAAGTGAGCACAGACAAGCTCCTGAAGGGCAAGGCTAAAGGGTTCCATTACTGCGTTGGACGCCAGTTTTGTATTGCGGCCGTAGGGAATATAGTACTTCGAGCTTGTACCTTGCACTGAAACCCTTTAGCTTTTACTGAGTGAAAGATTTGTTACTGTAATTGGATAAGCTACTTTCACGGCTTAACTCGAGTATCAAATGAACTGATAATGTACGTAATATCCTCATTTGATACTCTTGCTTTATCGCTATCTGGTTTACGAACTAGTTGCATGATATGGTGATTAAATTCGCGCAACACAGGAGCCAGCCTGAATATCAGAGGCTAAATTAGGGAGTTTCATGTCATATCAGGTGTTAGCCAGAAAATGGCGGCCTGCCACTTTCGAACAGGTCGTAGGCCAATCTCATGTTCTTCATGCATTAACCAATGCATTAACTCAACAACGTCTTCATCATGCGTATTTATTTACTGGCACACGTGGCGTAGGTAAAACCAGTTTAGCTCGACTTTTTGCAAAAGGTTTAAACTGCGAGAAGGGCATAACTGCAACACCTTGTGGCACTTGTTCGAGCTGTGTGGAAATTGCCCAAGGCCGTTTTGTTGATCTTATTGAAGTTGACGCTGCATCACGCACTAAAGTTGATGACACTCGAGAAATCTTAGATAACGTTCAATATCGTCCCACACGTGGACGCTATAAAGTGTATTTAATCGATGAAGTACACATGCTTTCTCGTAGTAGTTTTAATGCGCTGTTAAAAACACTTGAAGAACCACCAGAGCACGTAAAATTCTTACTTGCGACAACCGATCCTCAAAAACTTCCTGTTACTGTTTTATCGCGCTGCTTACAGTTTAATCTGAAGAGCTTGACTCAAGAAGATATCGCAAAACAGCTAGATTTTGTTCTTGAACAAGAGCAAATGAAGTTTGAATCACAAGCACTGACGCTTCTTGCAAAATCAGCCAATGGCAGTATGCGTGACGCGTTGAGTTTGACCGATCAAGCTATTGCTTTTGGTGCAGGCGAAGTCATGCTCAACCAAGTGCAAACGATGCTTGGCAGTATTGACGAACATCATGTCATTGGTTTATTCAGCGCACTTACCACAGGTAATGTCGCAGAGTTAATGCCTGCCTGTACTAAAGTGATAGAGTTTGGTGCGGAGCCGGAAGAAGTGTTACGTAGTCTACTCGAATTGCTGCATCAAATTACATTGACACAATTCGCACCTGCTGCGGCGCAGTTGTCATTATATGCCGATCAAATTAAAGCTTTCGCTGAACAATTATCACCAGAGCAAGTACAGCTTTACTATCAGATTTTAGTGAGTGGAAGAAAAGATCTTGCTTATGCGCCAGATCCAAAATCTGGATTGGAAATGGCATTACTCCGAGCCATTGCATTTGTACCAGAAACACCCATTACGAAATGGAAAAAATCTGAGAATCCACAACAATCGGTTGCCAGTGTTCTAGTTACACCACAAGTAGAAACTAAAGCAGTTGACGTCGTTGTTGAAGCCAATACAAACGTGGAGGTTGAAGATCCCGCAGTGAAAAAAGCACTGAGTCAGAGCAGTGAGATAACGAAAGTTACAACTGAAACTGTTTCAACTGAAGTTGACAAAGAAAATGATGTGTCAGCATTAGAAGCTGAACAAGCTGTTTTGCTCAGCCAAGCACAAAGTCAGGGCTTTAATGATATTCCTCCACCAGATTTTGATGTGCCTGAAGCCGTTAACCTTGATTTGCAGAGTACGGAATCACCAGAACCTATAAACTATGAAGTTTCGAATAGCACAGAGCAAAACAACAGAGCTCCTCAAGCTATTGCAGATACCGTTGTTTCTGCTACTCAAACGGTTGATATTGACCCTCTCGAAGCTGTACTAGCATCTAGAGATGCATTGCTGTCTGACTTATCGGCGGAAGAAAAAGATAAGGAAGGTGGGGCAAAAAAGCCTAAATCGGTCGCTGAGCGCAAGCCGTTTGCGCGGCGAGACGATGCCAAGCAAACCGATTCGAACTCGGCTCCCTTAGGTGTGAGTGATAATCATGATAGTGCAGAGCTTGCAGATCAAGTTGTTGAAACACCACCATGGGAAGTATCGTCTACGCCTGTTGAACAAAAGATAGAAACAAGCAATGTAACAGATGAAAATGAAGTCGCTCAGTCGGTACAATCAACAAGCATTCCTGTGAAAAGTGAACAACTTTCAGTTGACATTGTTCAATCACAAGAAAGTTTAACCCCTAGTGCACCTTCTTCACTCACTGGTGACGCTACTGATTTATACTGGTATAAATTAATGTCAGAACTTGATTGTGGAGGCCGAATTAGGCAATTGGCTGTAAACTCAGTATGTCGAGAGTTTTCAGAACCTTTACCCTTATTGCTAAAGCCCGATCAAAAGCATTTGTCAGCAGATATTGCTATTAAGCAGCTAGAAGCAGCATTAAGCAAAAATTTTGATAAGCCTATTACAGTGAATATTGAGTTTGGACTTGATAAACACAGAGAGACACCATTAGAAGTTCGCCAGCGTTTTCAGAAAGAACTGCTACAGGATACAGAATTAAAATTAAGAAACGATCCGAGTATACAATGGCTGATGGATAATATGGGGGCAAGTTTAAATATGGACACTGTAGCCTTTCCTCCAGCTAACTTGAGTTTAAAAGGTCAGGCTATAAAGAATCTAGAGTTTGTCTCTACTTAAGTATCTTGGTTTATTTAACGACAAAACTTAAGTAAAATTGGTATCAACTTTTTATATTAAAGAGAAAAAACTATGTTTGGTGGTAAAGGCGGTATGGGTAACCTGATGAAACAGGCCCAAATGATGCAAGACAAGATGGCTAAAGCGCAAGAAGAAATCGCGCGTATGGAAATCACTGGTGAGTCGGGTGCAGGTATGGTTAAAGTTACTATGACTGGCAATCACAATGTGCGTAAAGTTGAAATCGATCCAAGCTTAATGGAAGACGACAAAGACATGCTGGAAGACTTGATTGCTGCAGCATGCAACGACGCTGCTCGCCGTGTTGAAGAAAACCAAAAGAGCAGAATGGCTGACGTCACTGGCGGTATGCAATTACCACCTGGTATGAAGATGCCGTTTTAATGATGAAATTTAGTCCGCTTGTTGACGAGCTGATCCACTCTCTGCGTTGCTTGCCGGGTGTTGGACCGAAATCTGCCCAACGCATGGCGTTTCAGCTGCTAGAACGTAATCGTAAACCAGGATTGCAACTAGCAGAAACACTGGCACAGGCGATGAGTAATGTTGGACATTGCAAGTCGTGTCGTACGTTTACTGAAGAAGAGTTATGTCCGATTTGCGCAAGTAATAAACGTGGAAATTCAGCCACTATTTGTGTCGTTGAAACGTCTGCGGATGTATTAGCTGTTGAAGCAGGTGGACATTTTTCAGGTCGATATTTTGTCCTTTTAGGACACTTATCACCACTTGATGGTGTTGGCCCTGAAGAGCTTGGGCTGTCATTGCTGGAAGATCATTTAAAATCAGGCGATATTAGTGAATTAATTTTAGCGACAAACCCAACTGTTGAAGGGGATGCAACCGCTCATTTCATTGCTGATATGGCTTCAAGACATAATATAAAAGTGAGCCGAATAGCTCATGGGGTGCCAGTAGGTGGTGAATTAGAATATGTTGATAGTACAACGCTTGCGTTGTCATTTAATGGGCGAGTACCTATTTAATTTACTTAAGATTCACCTCATAAAAAAACCAGAAATATGCGATTATTTCTGGTTTTTTTTGGTTTTATAGTGAAAATTAAAAATTAACGTTGGAACTGATAAACACTTCCAAGCTTCATTATCTGAGTTAATTCATCAAGTGCAGTACGAGATTCAATCAATAATTGAGGGTCAGCTAAGTCTTTCGTGGTTAGTCGGTCGCGATAGTGCTTATCAACCCATTGGTTCAATGTAGAAAATAACTGGTCATTCATTAGTGTATGTTGATTGACAGCACTTAATTCATGCTGGTTCATGGCAACACGTAAACGTAAACAAGCTGGGCCACCGCCATTTTGCATACTTTGCTTCACGTCGAAATAAAAGACTTTCTTAATTGGAGTCTCAAGAGTAACGAGCTCATTTAAATAAGCAAACACTGCAGGATTCTCTTGGCAATCTGTCGGTGCAATAATGGCCATCTCACCTGACGGTAAGGTGATTACTTGAGTATTAAACAAGTAGCTTTTAACGGCATCGTTAATAGAAACTTTGTTAGTTGGTACTTCGATAAAATGTGATTCAGTATTGAGTTTGCTTTGGATTTCATCGAGTTTATTTTGAGTGTCAACAAAAGCTTGCTCATGATAGAAGAGTACATTTTGATTTCCAACCGCAATGACATCATTGTGGAATACACCTTGATCAATAACATCTGGGTTTTGTTGAATAAATACAGTATTACTGTCATTCAATTGGTGTAAACGTGCTACTGCACGAGAGGCTTCGAGTGTTTGACGGGCAGGAAATTTAGCTGGACGAGGAGCGTTAGGATTCGTTGCTTCTTGACCGTAAACGAAAAGCTCAACACCAGACTCGCCGTATTGTGCACACATTCTTGTGTGGTTTGCCGCGCCTTCATCGCCAAAGCTGGCGTGTTCAGGTAAATGTCCATGATGATGAAAATGGTTTGGATCACTGAACGTAGATTGAAGGATTAGACCTGTAGTGATAGGTTCGATACTGCGATGTAATTTATCCACTAAGTTTGCTGGAGTGAAATGAATTTTTTTATCTCTCGTGTCAGCACTTGGGGAAATAGTAGCTGCGTTGGCTGTCCACATGCTGGAAGCACTACAACAAGCATTGAGTAAAAGTGGTGCTTGCTCGTGCGCACTTTTTAAAACTTGTGCATCTGTACCGGTAAAACCGATACGACGAAGTGTTGTCAGATCTGGGCGTTCTTGCGGAGCTAACATTCCTTGAACCATTCCCATCTCTGCCAGAGACTTGGCTTTTTTTAAGCCTTGTTTCGCGGCGGCTTTTGGGTTTGAGGCTTGAGCAGCATTATTAAACGAGGCAACATTACCAAAAGACAAACCAGCGTAGTTGTGAGTCGGGCCAACTAGCCCGTCAAAATTCGCTTCAAAATGCTTCATTACATATCCTTCTAAGATGAGATATCTGATTAAGCTCAAATAGGGTATTGAGATGTCGGCCAGTATACATAAGCTAAATGGCATCTCAAGTAGTCAAATTTGTAACATCTACATAAATAGGGTAATAATTGCATAACTATTATGACTAAGATGGTAAATACTGAGATATTAGGTTTTAATAGCGCAATATTATTTTTTGAACTTTATAAGCTTTTGCTTAAAAAGTGACTGGCTGACTCTATTATCTTGGATTGTGACTTGAAACTGAAGCCACAACCCTCTATATATGGAGCCAATTTATCTTCACCAGCATTTTGGCGTATATCAAACTATGGGAAAATCGCTAGTTATTGTCGAATCACCGGCTAAAGCCAAGACGATTAATAAGTATCTTGGTAAGGACTTTATTGTTAAGTCGAGTGTGGGACATATTCGAGATCTACCAACATCTTCCTCTGCTAAAGGAAGCAGTAGCTCCACTAAAACAGCTGCAGAAGTCCGTAAAATGGCTCCTGAAGAAAAAGCTAAGTATAAGAGTGAGCGTGATAAGAAAGCTCTAGTGGCTCGTATGGGCGTTGACCCTGATCGTGGCTGGAAAGCGAAGTATCAAATCCTACAAGGCAAAGAAAAAGTTGTTAAAGAGCTACAGACTTTGGCTGAATCAGCTGATCATGTCTATCTCGCAACGGATTTGGATAGAGAAGGAGAGGCGATTGCATGGCACCTTCAACAAGTCATAGGTGGAGATGAGTCGCGTTACCAACGTGTTGTTTTTAACGAAATCACTAAGACCGCAATCCAAGATGCTTTTAGTAAGCCATCTGAGCTGGATACCAACATGGTTAATGCTCAACAAGCACGTCGATTTTTAGACCGAGTGGTTGGTTTTATGGTGTCACCATTGCTATGGAAAAAAGTAGCACGTGGTTTGTCAGCTGGTCGAGTTCAATCCGTTGCAGTACGTCTTGTTGTTGAACGAGAAGCAGAAATCAAAGCTTTTGTGCCAGAAGAATACTGGGACGTATTTGCTGATCTTCATACGAGATCGAATGAATCATTGAAGCTTGAAGTGACAAAGTTTCGAGGTTCAGCTTTTAAGCCTGTAACTCAAGCAGAAGCTCAAGTTGCTGTAGATGCATTGTCTTCAACGCAATATAGCGTTATAGCTCGCGAGACTAAAGGCACAAAAAGTAAGCCTTCAGCGCCATATATTACTTCTACTTTGCAACAAGCAGCCAGTACACGTTTAGGTTTTGGCGTTAAGAAAACCATGATGTTGGCTCAACGCTTATATGAAGCTGGTCATATTACTTATATGCGAACTGACTCAACCAATTTAAGTAAAGAAGCCGTTGACAGTGCTCGTGAAATGATTGGCAAAGAATTTGGCCAAGCGTATTTACCAGAGCAGGCAATAAGGTATGGCAGCAAACAGGGGGCACAAGAAGCTCATGAAGCCATTAGACCTTCAAATGTTGGTTTAGAAGCTGCCTTTATGAATGATATGGAGCGCGACGCACAGAGGCTTTACGAGTTAATATGGCGTCAGTTCGTCGCATGTCAAATGACATCTGCACAGTATGATGCAACAAAACTTACGGTAAAAGCGGGTGATTATGAGCTTAAAGCCAATGGCCGTACACTCAAGTTTGATGGTTGGACACGTGTTCAGCCAGCATTAAAAAAGAAAAATGAAGAAGAAAGTGATTTACCTTTGCTGGCAACAGGTGATCCGCTTTTATTAGATTCCATTATCCCAACTCAACATTTTACCAAACCGACAGCACGCTTTAGTGAAGCCTCTTTGGTGAAAGAGCTTGAAAAGCGTGGTATCGGTCGACCGTCGACTTATGCAACTATTATTTCGACTATTCAAGATCGTGGTTACGTAAAAGTTGAAAATCGTCGATTTTATGCTGAAAAAATGGGTGAGATTGTCAGTGAACGTTTAGTTAATAGTTTTTCAAATCTAATGAGTTATGACTTTACCGCTGAAATGGAGCAAACATTAGATGATGTTGCTCATGGCGAATTAGATTGGAAAAAAGTGCTTGATGGCTTCTATAAGGGTTTTACTGGTCAACTAGAACAAGCAGAGAAAGATCCCGATGATGGCGGTATGCGCCCAAATGATATGGTTATCACTGATATTGAATGTAAAACTTGTCAGCGGCCAATGGGGATTCGTACGGGGTCAACTGGTGTATTCTTAGGGTGTTCAGGTTACGCTTTACCGCCAAAAGAGCGTTGTAAAACAACAATGAACTTGACGCCTGGTGAAGAAGCTATCAGCGACGATAATGAAACTGCTGAGACCGACGCGCTTAGAGCTATGCATCGTTGTGGTGTATGTGGCACAGCAATGGACAGCTACCTCATCGACGAAACCCGAAAACTTCACGTTTGTGGTCAGAACCCAAGTTGTGAAGGTTATGAAGTAGAAAAAGGTAACTTTAAAATCAAAGGTTATGACGGTCCACTGCTTGAGTGTGATCGATGTGGGCATAACATGGAATTGAAGAATGGCCGCTTTGGTAAATACTTCGGTTGTACTAATGATGATTGTAAAAATACTCGTAAGCTGTTGAAAAGCGGTGAAGCGGCACCACCCAAAGAAGATCCAATCTTCTTGCCTGAATTGAAGTGTACTAAGTCTGATGCGCATTTTGTTTTGCGTGATGGTGCTGCGGGAATATTTTTAGCGGCCAGTACCTTCCCTAAATCTCGTGAAACACGTGCCCCACTTGTTGAAGAGCTTGTGCATTATCGGGATTTGTTATGGGATAAATACAGCTTTTTAGCTGACGCTCCTGTAGAAGATGATAAAGGTAATAAGACTGTTGTTAAGTTTAGCCGTAAGACTAAAGAGCAGTATGTTGTAGGTGAAGCTGAAGGCAAAGTGACTGGCTTTGTTGCTAAGTACATCGATGGCAAATGGGTGGTTGAATCTAAAGTCAAAGTTAAAGTTAAAAAGAAATAATTAGCTTAAAAATGAGCAGGATATGGTTATCTGATACGAAAGCTATGAATAGAAATGTTCATAGCTTTTTTAATCGTCGCATGAAAGCTTTTGAAATAAGTGAGTATAGAAATATGCCCTCGCAAAAGGATTAGTGTAAATGATACTACTGATCAATCCATCACCAGGAAAGTCAGCCGCAATAATACCAACATAGCTAGGATTATACTTCTGTATATACTGTTTGGTGAGTACATTTGTACCTTCAAATGCAATCGAACAAATTCCAATGAAACATGATATACGCGGAAAATCAGGATCACTATTTTTCCATCCAGGTGTTGTTTTTCCAGTTAGCAGTCGAGGCGAGAATGTTGATGGCGATGAATGCCCACTTGCAATAAAATATGGAAAACTACCACCTGATCCACTTAAAAAATTGATGGCGTTTCTTTGATTATTATTAGCTTGCTTAAGCAAGTTTTTAACTTTAATCCACTTACTGTACAAATCCCAATTAGTCGTAAACTTAAAATCGTCTTGTTTATTAAAGTTTCCGTAGTATATACCTGCTCTCTGGCTCACTAAACTACCCATATCATCTAAAACAATAATACGCCCTCGCACACTGCCAAGTTCAGGGTCATATTCAGAGCTTGTCCACATAACATCTGAAAATTCATTTACGTAGTCATTGTATGTTTCTTGCCAGCTTCGGGTATTTTTTCCATCTTTATATTCTTTTCTCAATCGCATGAATATTGTTTCAGAAGGGTTGTTAATTAAAAAAGTTCTCGCTTCATTTAATACGGCGTCAAGGTGCAATTTTTGGGAAATAAAACCATGATAAAGTGAAAATTTATCTGAAGCGTGGCGGAGGCGGATATCGAGAAATCGAATACCACCATTAAGTTGCTGAGTAATTGAAAGGGATTGTGTTTGTGCAGAGTCGCCACCGTGTCTTGCTGCTGAATCGTGTGTACCTGGGATTGAAATGCTACGGATCGGTAGAGAATCTGGGAGCATTTTCATCCAACATTTCTGTTTTGGCAAATCGTCTCTACTATGGTGATACGAATTATCACCATGAGAGAGAACTTGTTGAGAATAGGATATAAGGAATATCATTGTAATAAGCGGTCTTTTGAACATAAGAAACCTGACTGTATTGACATTCTCTGATGAGCTTACCAAAAGATTGTTTGATTACAAGTTTCGTTACTCTTTGTTCAGGTTAATTTAACGCATACCCACCCTGAAGGTGTCCAATATTATTGAAACCGAGTCGTGCTAATGCTTGAGCTGCCACTAACGATCGGCTTCCGCTTCGGCACACCAAAATATATTGGTTGGACTTTTCATTTATGTGGTCAGCTACAAACTGTACTAACCGTGTCATGGGCACATTGATTTTTGCTTGTGTGCTGTGTTGAAGTGCATACTCATGAGGCTCGCGAATATCAATTAACGTATAGTTTTTATCGTGATTGAGAGTATCTTGAAGGCTGCTATTATCGTACTCTCTAATGTGCAATGACTCATCTATGTCCACATAGGCACCACATTGAATTTCCCCACCTTGCTGATCATCAAGATGAGAGTCAAGCTGTGCTTTCCTTTGGCAAAAGTCCTCTACAGTTAGATTACCTAAAAGGACAGAGTTTAATAATGAGTTACGATTACATTCAGATCTAAGTGTCGTGGTGAATTCATTGTGATAATCATGGCTTGAACAGATTAAGCAGTCTTTACCGATTAACTTATCAATTTTAGTTAAGCTCTTATGCATGGCTTTGGAACTACTTGATGAGAAATTAGTGCGCCCTAAGCTTCCCATTAAAATGGTGTCACCGCAAAATGCGTATTTGCATGAAGTGTGTGCATCTATCAAAATGTAGCTGACACTATCGTCTGTGTGACCTGGTGTTGGGACTTTAACGAGTTTGTTACTGCCAATTTGAATTGCAGAATAAACTTCAGACAGCCACGAATGAGTTAACGCATTTTCTGGCCAACCTAAATGATCGGTCAGTTGATTTTCAGGCAGTTGTTCGAGTAAATGATTTCTTGATGATTCATGATCGGCATGACCATGTGTATCGAGCACTGCGATTAATTCAAGTTGTTGGCAAGAAATGATACTTTTTAAACGTTCAGTTAGTTCAGGTAACGGGTCGATGATTATCGCTTTTTTAGTGCTAATGTCTGTGTACAACCAACAACAGCTACTACCTGATCTCAATTCTATAAGCCCATCTAAAGGCAAAGTTTTAACGGTGTTACTGTACAACAAACAGTTCTTACTGAGTGCGTTTGCTGCTAATGCTATTCTTTCGCAAGCTTGTTGACATTCATGCTCTGTCATCATTGGACCAAATGACATTCTGATCGCTGACTCACTCTGCCAAGCAGGTAACCCCATAGCATCTAGTACAAAACTTCTGGTCACTTTGGAGCTGCATGCGGAGCCAGAACTTACTCTAATATTGGCTGCATCAAATAGATCCATAATCTCTTTACTTGAAAAGTTAGGGACAGAAAAGTTAATGGTAGTTGGAACACTACTCTCAAGAGGATGATTTAATACTAAATTTGGAAAGGCGTTTTTAAGAGAATCAATCAGTTTAAGTCGATATTGGTGTAATGTATCTATGCTGGCAAACTGGTGTTCACTATCACCATTTAAAATATCAAAAATTACATTAAGTGCAGCCATACCAGGTAAGTTTTCTGTACCAGAGCGTAAACCACTTTCCTGACCACCGCCTGCTATAAAAGAAGTAAAAGGAGCAGTGTCTTTAATATAAATAAAACCCACACCCTTTGGGGCATAAAGTTTATGGCCACTAAATGGCGCATAATCAATACTGGTTTTTTCAAGATTTAAATTGGTTTTTCCCAGTGCTTGAACACAATCAGCCATCCAAAAAACATTGGGGTTGTTTACTCTAATGACTTGGTCAAGGAGAGTGATATCTTGAAAAATTCCAGTTTCATTATTTACTGCCATTGTACAAATCATGAGAGCACGAGGCACTTCTTTAGTGATAAAATCAACATCAAGTTTGCCATTTTCATCGACAGGTATTGCTTTTATTTCAACATTAATACCCAGTAATTGATTCCAATGCTTAAGTGATTCTGGTACCGCTTTGTGCTCTGTAGCACCATAAAGAATACAGTAATTTTGAGTGTCTTGAATGCGAGATTTTGCAGCAACCAATGCCGAAAGAATAGCCGTCTGAATACCTTCCGTTGCACCACTTGTAAAAATGAACTTCCCATTAGTGATACCCAAAAGTTTTTTACCTGATGCACGGGTTTTTTCCATCAGGCTTTTTGCTCTTAACCCTGTGATATGACTACTGCTGGGATTCCCAAACGTTTGCTCCATCGCATCAAATGAAGCTTCTGCAGCAGCAGGATGAACTCGGGTCGTGGCATTAGAATCTAAATAGATTTGTGAAAGCATATTGTTTTTAGTCATATCGATGGCCTTTGTTATAACTTTTTATTTCTTTTTGGTATATGTAATAACTAAATGCAATACTAGCAGGCTTCAGTGATCCTTCAATTGTTTTTTGACAAATGTTCAGCGAAAAGACAGTTTGAATGTAATTGATATTATACCAATTACAGTAATTAATCTCTCACTCAGCAAGAGCTAAAGGGTTTCAGTGCAAGGCACAAGCTCGAAGTACTATATTCCCTACGGCCGCCATACAAAGCTGGCGTTCAACGCACTTCGTGCTTTTGTCGGGATAATTCAATCTAGAAACATCAGTTGACTGCGTTCTTAAGCGTAGAAAAAATGGCTGATAGTAAGGCGTAGCTTGCAGCAAGTAGTTATTCTACTTGCAAAAGTTACAACGCAGAGAGCAGTCATTTTAGCAAGCTTGTGAGCGTAGAGCACTTCACTCATTGGGTGAAAGCCATGATGATAAAATCATCGTATTGCTCAAACAGTTACTCGTATACTCAGCGTTCAACTGATGTTTTAGGTTCAAGTGCTTGTAACGCAGCAATGGAACCCTTTAGCCTTGCCCTTCGGGAGCTTGTATGTGCTCACTTTGGTTTATAAAGAATACTTCTCAAAATTGTCCTGACGTAGCAATGTAATAACGACAGCTGTGTATGTCGGTAACAACTATGTCATCATCAATTTCGATTGCACTTTGAGCACATACATAGCTCTGAGTTGAGCATTTAATTACTGTAAATGGTATGAGGGTCTGTTGATCTTTCAGGATTAAATTTTGTGCTATTTGAGCATTTATCAGTTCAAGGCGTGAACAGTGATGCTTAGCCATCTAAGTGAGCTGGTAACAACACAGAACAGTGAATGCTCAAAAGCATCGAAAAAAGAGAGAGCGTAAATTGGTCGCTTTTTCTAAATAAAAGATGCTGCGTTATCGTTTTCTTATTTGGAAACGAAGTAACGACAGTTTTGTATGTCGATAATAACCAAACCTCACAAGCTCTGCCTTGCATAAAATAACCAATTTATCGCTGCAAAAACAATCACGAAAGATCAACAGACCCTAGTGGGTATCTCTTTAAACAAAAAAAGCCTAGCAAAAGGCTAGGCAAATTAGGTTGATGGGATTGATATTAGAGTTAGATCACTGGATGTTTTCTAAATCTCCAAACTCTCCAGCAAATAGAGCAGATGATAAGTAGCGCTCTGATGATGAAGGTAATACTACGACAATGGTTTTGTCTTTGAACTCAGGTAAGGCTGCTATACGATTGGCCGCAACGACAGCAGCACCAGATGATATACCGACTAAAATACCTTCTTCTTTCATTAGTCGATGCGCCATTTCAATTGATTCTTCATTACTGACAGCTTCAACACGATCCACAACGGATAAGTCTAAGTTGCCAGGAATAAAGCCAGCTCCGATACCTTGAATTTTATGAGGGCCAGGTTGTACAGGCTCGCCAGCAAGGGTTTGAGCGATAACTGGAGAATCAACAGGCTCAACGGCAACTGAAGTGATCTTTTTGCCTTTGGTGTTTTTGATAAAACGGCTGACACCGCTAATTGTTCCACCCGTACCTACACCAGCTACGAAGACATCAATTTCACCATCTGTGTCATTCCAGATTTCTGGACCAGTGGTTTTTTCATGTATCTCAGGGTTTGCAGGGTTATCAAATTGGCGAACGACATAGTACTTGCTCGGATTGGATTGACTTAACTCTTCAGCTTTATCAATAGCACCTTTCATCCCTTTTGGGCCTTCAGTGAGTACAAGATTTGCGCCTAACGCTTTGAGCAGTTTTCGACGTTCTAAACTCATACTATTAGGCATGGTGAGTGTTAATTTGTAACCGCGAGCGGCTGCAACATAAGCTAAAGCGATGCCTGTATTTCCTGAGGTTGCCTCAATAAGTTCTTTATCTTTCGTTAGCTCACCGCTTTTTTCAGCAGCCCAAATCATGTTGGCACCAATGCGGCATTTGACACTAAAGCTCGGGTTGCGAGCTTCTACTTTTGCTAATACATTTCCATTACTAACACGATTTAACCGAACTAACGGACTGTTACCGATAGTGAGTGAATTATCTTCGAAGATTTTACCCATGACTTATTAGACTCCTCTGATTTGTTGTTAAATCATAGTGATACTGTGGTCAAATTAAAATGATAGTTTAATCTTCTATATATTTTTTTGTTATAAGTGAGAGGTGTTTTGTTGGTTAATTGGAATATGATAGATAAAAGAATGAGAACTCTTTGGTTCTCATTCTGATTAAACGTTAAATTATAAAACCCATGCATAACTCATCTTCATGAAGATCCGTCTTTCATCTGCTGTCAATGAATCGACCTCATCCGAAGATATTAAGCCATCAGAATAGCCAAGATAGAATACACTTAATGGATTTAATTTATAGCCATAAAGTACCTCGTTACTAAGGCTAGAGCTCTTTTTGTTTCGATTACTATTGATATATAAAGTAGGATCTCGAACAATATTGGTAAATACGCTAGAGACTCTCAAAAAGCTGTTGACACTGAACTGCCAATTCAAACGTAAGTCGGTTAGATTCGCAGTGAATAAACGGCCGCCTTCAACGTTCAATCGAGTAAAGTTATGGCCTATTTCTAGCGCTAGATTGTTTTTTATATTCCACTCAAAACCTGGGCGAATTTGTAATCTTTTGCCTAAGCGGTTATTCGAAAAATCAATCGCATCACCCCAAGAAGTTCGATACATTAATGTTAAAGATGAAACAGGGTCAAACTCTGTATTAAACCAAAATTGTGTTTCATCAAACAGTTGAGAATTTCCTTTAACTGAAGTTGAATCGCTATTGTTTCTTCGCCCAACACGGGAGCGTGAGACAGCACCAAATGATATATAGCTTTGATATTTACCTTCAAGATTAACGAAGGATTCAATTTCTCTCTCAAGAATGTCTCCGTCATCATTGCGGCTCATATCCCAATCTCCGCCGACACGAATTAAATTGAAGAAGCTATTTTTTGGAAACCATTTGTAGCTACCACCTGAAACGACTTTATTAAAATCAACTTTATCAACGAAGCCAAGATCGGCTCGAAACCCATCGCTGAAACTTTCATAGTTCGCGAATACATCCCAATTCCGGCGAGCATGGCGATAATTTAAGCGATAAAAGCTTCCGCTAAAGTCGCCGTCTATTTGAGTTCTCAGCACGCTCTCACAGTCATTAACATCACAATTTTGATCTTGGTATAGATTTTTAGGGTATTCAGTTTGAGAAGAGGCGTACTGAAGTTGAAAAGTATCTTGTTCTGTTGATTGGTACTTTACATCTCCACTTAGGACATAGTTGTGATATTCATCAGCTTGCTTAATCGTTAACAAGCCACCTACAGATAACTTTTCTGAAAAATCATATCGATAACGACCTGCGACATTAATACTTTCGCTATCAATTGTTGCGACATTTGAACCTAAATTACCGGGTACTAAAAAGTTCGTTTTATTATCGTTTGCAACGAGTAATGCACTGGTGTGGTTGTCGACTTTGCTTGTGAGTTTTAAGCCGTAATCTGGAGCACCGATATTTCGAGTATGTAATAGATTTTCTTGAGTATCAAAATAGTCTTTATTATCTAAAAAGAAAGGACGTTTTTCGGGATAAAAAAGCGCAAAAGTTGTGTTTACGTCTAATTGTCCTGCGTCTGATTCAATTTGAGAGAAATCAGGATTAATCGTAGCATTTAATAATGTTGAGGGTGTAATAGCCCAGCGAGTATCTAAGCTAACTTCAGTCTGGGTACCATGTTCCCATTCCGATACTGGGTTAGTATCGCGGCTGCTGTGTCTTGCAGCAACTAAAGAAGGAGTTATTTGGAGCCCACGACCTTGGGAAATATTTTTCAAACCACTGGCTGTGCCTATTTGGCATAAGTTACAGTTGTTGTTCCGGTCGTGCTTGTTATTCGATAATCTTATATTTTCACCACGGGGGTAATACCGAATAAAGTCGATTCCCCAAACTTGCTCTTCGAGACTGTCATCAAAATTAAACATTGACAGCGGAAGCTCTATTTCAACTTGATATCCAGTTTGTGTTCGCTTAGCTGCACTGTACCAAATACCATCCCAAGCGTCGCTTTCCCTTCCTGTTAACTCATTCTCTATTGTGTCTGTTTGAACGCCGTATGGGTTAATGAAGAAATTATAAGCAAGGCGAGCATTGTTAAATGTGTCGAATCGAACTCCAACGAGATCTTCTCCCCAAGAACTGTCCCTATCGGTGAGGTTAGCGATAACATTATTTGGTTCAGGATCATGAGCCACGAAACTTACAAAAAGACTTTTTTTAGTCGCAAATATTTTTGCTTCTGTTGTTACTGGAGCATCAGTGTTTTCATTCGGCTGAGTTTCAAAGTTCAGCTTCGTTGTAGCAGCTTGTTGCCAGTAGCTTTCGGAAAGTTCTCCATCAATTTTTATTGTAGCGTCTAATGTTGGTATTTTAATATGGGAGCTTTTTGAATCTCTTGCAAAGGCTGGATTAAACAATCCTAAACTCATACAGCTAGCGTAAATAAGAGTCGAATATTTCAAAATGAAGGGTGCCTGTTATTAGATTGTTGTGATTGTAGTCATTGATGGCTGACTATGAAAATAATCAAAGTGTTATTTTGACAGAAATCAATATGTAATGGCAGTTTTATAATTGTTACAAAATTTTACTCTAGTCGTTTTTCTGAACACTTCTTGAAGCAATAGTCGTTTGTTTCAAAATTAACTTAACAAACACGGCTTGATCTGTTCTGAATAAGGGGGAAATTAGTCGTTTAATACCGTGATGAGGTGAATAATGAAAAAACTTTCTGTGTTGGTTAGCGCTTTTTGCTTCATACAACAAATGGCGTTTGCAAGTGATTTTACCGAACAAATCACACAACTTGATATTGATGTTCAAATGTATCAATGCCCTCAATATGATGAAGTTTTAGCAAACGAACTTGTTCAATTAACCAAGAATAATGAATTAATTCAAAGTGTATGTGAGTTTAGTGGTCACGAAGAAGAATGTCTTAATGGTGCTTTTTCTTTATTTTCAGAAGCTACTGGATTAGCTAATATTGCTTTGGATCCAAATACTGGAAAGTATGGCTGTTATATGGCGCGTTCTGATCAACAAATGTTGCATTTGTATTTCGAGTTGTTTTTAGAAAACAACTTGTAATATCAATTATACTAGGGTCTGTTGATCTTTCGTGATTGTTTTTGCAGCGATAAATTGGTTATTTTATGCAAGGCAGAGTTTGTGAGGTTTGGTTATTATCGACATACAAAACTGTCGTTGCTTCGTTTCCAAATAAGAAAACGATAACACAGCACCTTTTATTTAGAAAGAGCGACCAATTTACGCTCTCTCTTTTTTCGATGCTTTTGAGCATTCACTGTTCTGTGTTGTGACCAGCTTGCTTAGATGACTAAGCATCACTGCTCACGCCTTAAACCTAAAAACATCAGTTGAACGCTGAGTATATGAGTAACTGTTTGAACAATGGGATGATTTTATTATCATGTTTTTCACCCAATGAGTGAAATGCTCTACGCTCACAAGCTTGCTAAAATGGCTGCTATCTGCGTTGTAACTTTTGCAAGTAGAATAACTACTTGCTGCAAGCTACGTCTTACTATCAGCCATTTTTTCTACGCTTGAGAACGCAGTCAACAGATGTTTCTAGGGAGCGCCACGAAGCGCTTTATTCTGTTGTGGGATTTGTCTCAACGTATACGCAGCCAAGCGATTACATGGCCATAAACCAGAGACAGCAACGTTATTATTTATAATAAGTCCATCAGGTTGAAACGTACCTGACGGGATAATTACCAGTTCATCCCGAAATCTGACGGGCATGCATAATGGGTAACCGCTATGACATGAAGCCCTGTGACAAAGGCCTTGAATAAAGGTTGAGATGCAATGTAGGCCGCAGCATCAAGCGAATTCAGTTAAGCGTCGTAAATCAAAAAATGAAGATGGGGAGTCTTTCCTAGTTGACGAACCCTGACACAAACAGAGAAGCAACTGGTAAATGCATCTGTTTGATCTTCCGGCGTAATATGAAGTGGCATGTATTGAAGGAAATAAAGTGAACGTGGGAGAGCCTGAGTGTTGGAAGGTAGTGACTTGCACTATCCGAATATAAGGTAAACCGAAATTTCAGATAGGGCGCTCAGGCAGTCGGATGAGCCCATAGTACCGTTAACCGTGAAGACAACATAACTTTACATCAGGGAAGGGGCTCAGTGTTACACCCGTTTTTTAACGTAACTTTTGAGGTGAAATTGCCATATGGCTAACACTCCAGTAAATATCAGAATATTACAGCGAAAACTTTACTTACGCTCAAAGCTTAACTCGGAGCTTCGATTTTACAGCTTGTACGATAAACTCAGTCGCCTAGATATACTCGAAGAAGCCTATCGACGATGCAAAGCCAATAAAGGCGGAGCAGGAATTGATGGCATCACATTCAGTTATCTAGAGCAGCAAAAGAAAGTCGTTGCGCTGTTAAAAGAAATTCAAACTCAATTACAACAGAAAAACTATCGACCTAGCCCAGTCAAACGAGTAGAAATACTCAAAGACAACGGCAAAACGCGGAAACTTGGGATCCCGATAATCAGTGACAGAATTGTGCAAATGGCGATGACAATAGTGATGCAACCCGTCTACGAACCTCATTTACATGAACACAGTTATGGCTACCGTCCATGTCGAAGCGCCCAGCAAGCGGTAAAAGTCATTGAAATGAGCCTAAAACAAGGCTATCAGCACGTACTCGATGCTGACTTGAGCGCCTATTTCGATACCATTCCGCACGCTAAGTTGATGACAAAAATAGAAAGGCGAATAAGCGACAGCAGCTTTCTGAGTTTACTGAAAAGCTTTATCAAAGCGCCCATCAGCATAGAGACGGTCAACGGGAAATGGCGAATAGAAGCAAGCCGATGTGGCACTCCGCAAGGCGGAGTTATCTCTCCACTACTGGCTAACATCTATCTCAACGATTTCTGTTTGAAAATACACGAAAAAACACCGTGTAAAATCGTTACCTATGCAGATGATTTTGTTGTACTTCATAAGCAAACCTACACACAAGAGCAACTGGACTGGATAACACAGCAATTAAGTGATGAAGGTCTGAAGCTAAATCAAAGTAAAACCCACTGTGTGGATATGGGAAAGCTGATGAATGAGTTTGATTTCCTCGGTTTTAACTTTCAACGGATCACAGGCCTCATCAAAGGCACCAGTTACATCAAGATACAGGCGTCTAAGAAGAGCCAAACAAAGCTGAAAAATAAAATCAGAGACATAGTGAAACACCGAACCTCAAATACACTTGGCGTACTGATAAATAAGGTTAATCAAGTTCTGAGGGGATGGAAACACTATTTTGGTGGGATAGGTTATCCCAGAGGTGTATTTTTCAGAATAAATGGATTTGTAGTAAACCGGTTCTATCGCTGGCATCGTCGCTTAAGTCAACGTCGAAGCAAGTATCTATCACGAGGTGCTTACGAAAAATTACGCCAAGCTGGTCTTGAGTATTTACCCACGACAAGATGATAAGCAAAGTGAAGGGGCTGAGAGAAGTGTAACAACAGAGCCGTGTGAGGGAAAACCTCATGCACGGAATCGAAGAGGGGCTGCTGGATAAGCGATAGCGAAGCCAGTAGCCTACTCTACTTGAACAGATAAATGCCCAAATAGCACAAAATTTAATCCTGAAAGATCAACAGACCCTAATTAAATGCTCAACTCAGAGCTATATAGGTGCTCAAAGTGCAATCGAAATTGATGAAGGCATAGTTGTTTTACGTCAAGACAATTTTGAGAAGTAATTTGAGTGCATACAAGCTCTCGAAGGGCAAGGCTAAAGGATTCCATTACTGCGTTACAAGCACTTGAATTATCCTGACAAAAGCACGAAGTGCGTTGAACGCCAGCTTTGTATGGCGGCTGTAGGGAATATAGTACCGCAAACTTGCGCTTTGTACTGAAACTCTTTAGCTTTTGTTGAGTGAGTTATTAATTACTGTAATCGGTATAATAAACAGATTGAGTCAATTTGCCTAGGTAAAGTTGCGGAAGAAAGTATACCAATGAGTTCTCGTCATTCCAGCGCAGGCTGGAAACGAAGTAACGACAGTTTTGTATGTCGGTAGTCTAGTGCCTTTGCTTTTTTCTATAAAAGTCACTGGATACCAGCCTTCGCTAGTATGACAAAGATTGGCTTTTTTGTAGGTGTTGTTTGCCATCAATACGAGTGTGTGGTGTTTATGTCCGTAATAAAAAGTGAACCTTCTCAAACATGGACTGAATATTTGTATCAAAATTTACCCAGCATGGAAACATATCTTGGCTTTGCGGTCACAGCGGGTGCAGGTTTTGCAGTTGGCGGGCCACTGGGAGCTGGGGTGGCATTGGGAAGTCGTTATTTGATACGAGCACCACTCTCATCCGTTTCACATAGCAGTTTAGGTTATATTCAAGAAAACTTTTTTAATGAGAAAATTCAAAAACGCTCAGACTTTAGTTTTACATTTAACGTGCTTAATATTGCAGGTGATGCCGTGATTATAGGCGTTACCAGTTCTCAAGGAAAATTAGTTGGAACGTTAGCGGCTGCGGCAGGAATAGTCGGTGGAGTTAATGCTGCTAGTTTAATAGGAAAAGTGCTGAAGTGTTATAACATTGAGAATACTATTGGCGGAAGAGTCATCAAGTTTTCAGCAGGTGTTATTGTAGGTTTTTTCACCGCACGTTATTTTGTAAAAAGTATCTCTTGTATGCAAGCCAAAACAGAAAATGAGAATACTAAAAACAAAACTTTATCAATAACAGATCATCGACACCAGCAAAAAGTCAACTTCGCCAAATCGTTAGAAAGTAACGCTCCGCTCGATATCAAACTTCAAATAGCGCCAGAATCAGGTTCTTCACCTTTTACTTGTTCTGACGGTGTCTGTGCCCGTGCTCCAATAAACACAGAGGTATATGTTCAAATTGAAAAGAAGAGAAAGGAAAAGGAAAAGGATAAAAAGCAATAACAAACTTGAATTTTGGATAATCGAATCGCTACAGCACAGCTATTTTCGCCTATTTCAGTGTTGTAGTTTTCTGAAATAGACTCACTATTCCCAAAATTACAGCTCAACAAATTGTTTTAAGGAAAATTGCGGAAGAAAGTATACCGATGAGTTCACGTCACTCCAGCGCAGGCTGGGAACGAAGTAACGACAGTTTTGTATGTCGGAGTTAGTGCCTTTGCTTTTTCCTATAGAAAGACACTGGATACTAGTCTTGGCTTTGGCTGGTATGACAAAGATTGGTACTTTCTAAATCGCTAGATCCCTAAGAGCCCCAAATTTAATCTGGAGCTATCACATTGTTTCGATAAGCTTCACGGTATTTATCGACCCACATTGCCGTGGCTCCACAAATAGCGACGGGCATCACAATGAAGTTTACAATCGGGATCATTGAAAACAGTGACGCGGTTGCGCCAAAACTAAAACTCGACCCACGAGTTTGCTTTAATGCAAATTTCATATCTTCAAATTTTACTTTGTGGTTATCAAATGGGTAATCACAATATTGAATCGCCATCATCCATGCAGTAAACATAAACCAAACGATAGGAAAAACGGTTTGGCCAATGACAGGAACAAAAAAGAGCAATAGGATTAAAACTGCTCTGGGCAAATAGTATTTAAATTTCTGCCATTCTCGTCCCAAGATTCTGGGTAAATCTTTGATCAAATCCATAGTGCCGCCCGTATTCATGGGCTTCCCTGTTAACGATTGCTCAACTTTTTCAGCCAGCAAGCCATTAAAAGGAGCGGATAACCAGTTCATCACAGAACTGAATACAAAAGACATGGTGATCAACATCGTAATGATGGCAATAGGCCAAAGCAAAAAACGAAGCCAGTTCAGCATTTCTGGTAGTTGGGTATCAAGCCAATCGAACAAAATTTGAAGTTGGCTTAATGCTAAATAAAATGCTCCTGCAAATAAAATCAAGTTAATCGTTAATGGAATAAACACAAAGGTTCGAAGACCAGGCTGTTTTATTAACTTAAATCCTTCTAAAAAATAATTTACACCGCTTTTTGCTGGAATTTGTGTACTCATAAAGATTAAGATCTCAAAACTATTGTCTATTATTGATTGTGAATAACTCAATCAAGAATGACAAGTCGTAAATGGTTAACACTTTTATAAAAAACGTTACAAAATGCTGCGTGCTTTGCTAAAGTAACCATTAGATTGTTCTTCCTTTCTTTTAGAGTAACTAACAGCCCATTAATGAAACTAAAACAGATAAAGCTGGCTGGATTTAAGTCGTTTGTTGACCCAACAAAAATCCCTTTTCAAAAAGCTCTAACAGGTGTGATTGGACCCAATGGTTGTGGGAAATCTAATGTCATTGATGCTGTTCGTTGGGTTTTGGGTGAGAGCAACGCCAAACATCTTCGTGGTGGCGCCATGACGGATGTCATATTTAGCGGGTCGAGTGCAAGGCGTCCTGTATCTGTCGCTGGCGTAGAGTTGTTTTTTGACAATCAAGACGGTCGATTGCCTGGGCAATACGCGAGTTATCAAGAAATATCAGTTAAGCGGCAAGTCACTCGTGACGGTGATTCAACTTATTATCTAAATGGCCAAAAATGTCGCCGTAAAGATATTACCGATTTATTTATGGGCACTGGGCTTGGGCCTAGAAGTTACGCCATTATTGAACAGGGCATGATTTCAAGGCTGATTGAATCTAAACCTCAAGATCTAAGGGTATTTATTGAAGAAGCTGCTGGAATTTCACGTTACAAAGAAAGGCGTCGTGATACTGAAAATAGAATT
The DNA here is from genome assembly GCF_004358345.1 of Parashewanella spongiae. Taxonomy (NCBI): domain Bacteria; kingdom Pseudomonadati; phylum Pseudomonadota; class Gammaproteobacteria; order Alteromonadales; family Shewanellaceae; genus Parashewanella; species Parashewanella spongiae. Next base: position 1,752,915 of record NZ_CP037952.1, read on the forward strand.
AGACACACCAGAGAGAATTTAGAGCGATTAGGTGATATTCGTGGCGAATTAGCGCTGCAACTCGATAAACTGTCGGAACAATCTAAAGCAGCATTGAAATATCGAGAGCATAAAAAAGTTGAACGTCAAACTCATGCAGAACTGTTGGTTTTAAGATATGAAGATCATGTTAAAAAAACTGAAGAACTATCGGCAAAAATTAATCAGTTAGATACAGAGCTTTTAAAGGCTCAATCTGAAAATCAGACAGTCACAACCAAGCAAACCGAATTAAATATTGGACTCAGTGAGCTTGTTGGAATTGAACAGAAAAAAGTGGCTGAATTTTATCAATCAGGCACTCAAATCGCTAAGCTTGAACAACAGATTAGCCATCAAAAAGAGCGAGAAGAGCAATCAAATCAGCAAGTAAATGAGATAAAAAGCAAACAAAGTGATCTTGAAACTCAAGTAGAACAACAAATTAATCAATTAAACCGTTTGGATGAAGAAGTAAATCATGCTCAACCAGAGTTTGAGCTGATGGATGAAAAGCTTGGGCAACTGATTGATCAAATAGAACAATATGAAAAAACGGGCAGAAGCCAACAAGATAATTTTCACGCGCAAAAACAAAAATTGAGTAATGTTCATTCTCAACAGCAAGTACTTGCCACCCAAATTGAGCACAGTGCAAGTCAAATACTTCAAGTCAGCGATCAAATAAATATTTATCGGCAACAGCTTGCAGTTTTGGAAGACGAAAGCAGCGTTGATAGTGATGATTCAAAAAAATTGCAAGAATTAATCGCGCACATTGCTGATGATGAAAATAGGATACAAAACAACACGAAGGATTTGCAGTCTTTAGAGATTGATATCCATCAATCTCAACAGCAACAACAGCAAAATCAGCAAGCTGTTGCAGTGGATACATCCCGTTTAGCCTTTATCAATAGTGAATTGTTATTGAGTCAGTCAACAACGGAGAAACAATTGTGGCAAGTGATAAATGCTAGTCCTGGGTGGGAAAAAGCCGTAGAAGTGGTTTTAGGGCACTTACTATCATCAAATGTTACCTTAATGGAATTACTTTCGACTGAGCATAATGGCTTTGTCGAGTCTGACGGTAAAACTACCCATAAACTATTGAGCTCGTCTGAAGTGAATTTGTCTCCGTGGTTGGATGGCGTGCACTGCGCTGAAAATTTAACCGAGGCGAAATCGTTACTACCTGATCTTAATCAGTCTCACCTGATAGCAACAAAAGACGGTTATTTATTGGGACATGGATTTTTATTAGGTAAGGCAGAAACGAGTCAATCTCAATTGAGTTTAGTGAGTGAGCAAGAACACCTGACTCAGCAAGTGAAATCACTTGAAGTTAAACAGAAACAATTAAATGAAAGCTTAACTCAGCTTTTGGAGCAACGTACAGAGCTTAATGAAAAGCACAAACAGCTTAATTCGTCTTTACAAGAAAGTAATTTATTAAGAACCAGCATCTTATCAAAGCAAGCTGCCGTTCGGGAGCAAAAAGAAAAAGATGAAGTACAAAAAAAATTATTACTTGAGCAATTAGAATACTCAACAAAGCAACAAGTTGAGTTAGAGTTAACCCGAGAAAGCCATCATGAGAAGCAACTCCAGTTATATGCACTTTCAGAGCAAGTTCAGCAAGAACTAGTTTCTAGTGAAACCAAAGTTCAGACCTATCGCATTGAGCATCAAAATTTAAAGCAACAATCTCAACAAGCGCAACAAAGCAGAAATGAGCTACAAAGTAAGTTACAAAACCTTTTGACACAACAAGCACTTGTTAAACAACAAGTGGAACAAAACAATCTGCGAAAAATAGAATTAGCGGTTCAATTGCAGCGAATCTCGAAAGAGAGCAATGCAAATGAAGCCGTAGGTGAATCTATAAAAGATGCATCCATAGAACTTCAGTTGCAGAAACTATTAAGTAAACAAACGGATCTGCAAAAAGAGCTCAATGAGATAAGAAGCCAACAGCTTGAACTGCAACAGCAAATAGATAGTTTAAAAAGTGAGCAGCAAAAGCATGTGGTTCAAATACAAGGCTTGACTCAGTCAATCAGCGAGTTAAAGTTACAACGTGAAGGTTTAAAGGGGCAAGCTGATAGTCAATTACAATTGTTAAAAGAAGAGGGCATTCAGTTACAAACTGTTATGTCGCAGCTTGACGATAATGCCAATATATCACAATGGCAACAAAAGCTTGAAAGAGTTCGAAGCCAGATCAGACAGCTAGGAGCCATAAACCTAGCCGCGATTAGCGAATTTGAACAACAAAGTGAGCGGAAAAATTATCTAGATGGTCAATGTGATGATTTGAATCAAGCGCTTCAAAGTTTAGAATCTGCAATACGCAAGATTGATAAAGAAACACGAATTCGTTTTAAAACGACGTTCGAGAAAGTGAATGAAGATTTAAGTCAGTTATTTCCAAAAGTATTTGGTGGCGGCAGTGCTTACTTAGCGCTTACCGATGATGACTTACTAGAAACGGGTGTGACGATCATGGCAAGACCGCCCGGTAAAAAGAATAGTACAATTCATTTACTTTCTGGTGGAGAAAAAGCTTTAACCGCTTTATCATTAGTATTCGCAATTTTTAGGTTAAATCCAGCACCATTTTGTATGTTGGATGAAGTTGATGCTCCGCTAGACGATGCGAATGTTGAACGTTTTTGTCGATTATTAAAAGAAATGTCAAAAACAGTACAGTTTATTTATATTAGCCATAATAAAATCACCATGGAATTGGCTGAGCAGTTAATTGGTGTAACGATGCATGAGCCGGGAGTCTCTCGTATTGTAACTGTGGATATTGATGAAGCAGTTGCATTGGCAGATGCAGGATAATGATTGGAAGAACAGGGTAACGAATGGAAGACCTACGACTAATTTTTGGGGTACTGGGTGGAATCGCTATTTTAGGAGTGATGATTCATGGAATTTGGTCTATTCGTCGTCAACAGATGAATAACATAAAGGGACAAAAGAAACCCCATAGAAAAGTTCTTACAAAACAAGTTCGAGATGCTGATGGCTTTGATGTTGATGGCATAAGTGAAGTTCGAGTTCGTTCTGCCCAAAGAGCACGAGCAGAAGTCCAAACTGAAAGCTCAATTAAAGAGACTTCAGTTGAGCCGAATATTAAAACTGAAACACAACGTCGAGTTGAGCCAGCATTAAATGCAGATGTAATGGATGAACCCGCTATTATTGCGAAACGAGATGAGCCTGTTATGGAACCGACACAAGTAGGATTGTTTGATAATCAAGAGCTTAATGCTCAAGAACTAGAAAATCCAGACGTAAATGAAAAGTCAGAGATCACTTCTGAGCCTAGTGCTGATTCTCAAAATGAAGCATCAGTCGAACAGCCACAAGATGTGGAAGAAGAATTACCTGATCCATATGATGTGTTAGTTTTGCATGTAATGGGGAAAAGTGGAGAAATGCTTAAAGGTGCAGAGCTACTTCCATCTATGCTGAGCATGAACTTTAAGTTTGGTGAAATGGATATTTTTCATAGACATCAAGATGCATCTGGAAACGGGAAGGTACTGTTTTCAATCGCTAACATGGTAAATCCAGGCGTTTTTGATCCAGATAATATGGAGCAATTTAGCACTCAAGGCGTAGTCATGTTCATGCGATTACCTTGCCATGGAAAAGCCTTACATAACTTTTCTATCATGTTGAACTCTGCCATGCAGATGGCCGATGATTTAGGCGCAACGGTAATGGATGGTCAGCGAGAGCCGTGGGATGAAGCAAAGAAGTTGGATTACATCAGGCGCATAAAATCGTAAAAGTAAAATTAATATTTTTAGAAAAGGTCGCAATAGCGGCCTTTTTAGTTACAGAGACAAGATATGATCGATATTAAGAAAGCTGCAGCCGAAATCTCTGAATTATCAGAGCTATTAAATAAACACAATATTAGTTATTACGTAGACGATGAGCCAAGCGTACCTGACGCTGAATATGATCGATTAATGAATCAACTTAAAGAGCTCGAGAAATCGTTTCCTGAGTTGGTGAGAGAAGACTCTCCTTCACAGCGTGTTGGTGGTGTAGCGTTAAGCAAATTTGACCCAATCATTCATTTAAAACCCATGCTTAGCTTAGATAATGCCTTTGATGAAGAAGACCTCGGTGCTTTTAACAATCGAAATGTTGAAAAGGTTGGTGAGATTCAATATTGCTGTGAACCTAAGTTGGATGGGCTAGCTGTCAGCATTTTATATCGTAATGGAGTGTTAGAGCGAGCGGCGACCCGTGGTGATGGTAGTGTTGGCGAAGACATAACAATGAATGTAAGAACTATTCGTTCTATTCCATTAAAATTACGAGGGGAATTTCCTCCCTTAGTCGAAGTACGCGGTGAAGTCTTTATGCCCCATGCATCATTCAATAAAGTGAACGACGCAGCAAAAGCAAAAGGCGATAAAGTGTTTGTTAATCCGAGAAATGCGGCCGCGGGAAGTTTACGCCAGTTAGACAGTCGTATTACTGCGAGTCGAAATTTAGGTTTTTATTCTTATGCGCTCGGTGTGGTTGAGCCAGAAAGTTGGCCGCTTAAACTGAGCCACTTTGAGCAATTGATGCAGCTTAAATCTTGGGGCGTACCAGTCAGCGACGAAGTAAAAGTGTGTATAACATTGTCAGATGTGACAGCTTACTACGCGGATATTTTAAGACGTCGAGGTGAATTAGCCTATGAAATTGACGGTGTAGTGATAAAGACCAACTCAATTGATCAACAGTTAGAGCTTGGATTTGTTGCCAAAGCACCCCGTTGGGCAATAGCATACAAGTTTCCAGCGCAAGAAGAAATGACTAGGCTTGAACAGGTAGATTTCCAAGTCGGTCGAACAGGTGCCATTACGCCAGTAGCTCGTTTAAAGCCGGTATTTGTTGGTGGGGTGACGGTATCAAATACAACGTTACATAATGCTGATGAAATTGAGCGCCTTGGCGTAAAAATTGGTGATACCGTTATTGTTCGTCGTGCTGGGGATGTCATTCCGCAGATTGTATCAATCGTCCCTGAAAAGCGCATTAGTGACGCCAGTGATATTGTGTTTCCCTCATGTTGTCCAATTTGTGATTCATTAGTCGAAAGGTTAGAAGGTGAAGCTGTTGCAAGGTGTACGGGTGGTTTGTTCTGTGAAGCACAACGCAAAGAAGCCATTAAACACTTTGCTTCGCGTAAGGCGATGAATATTGATGGTATGGGCGATAAAGTCGTTGAGCAGCTAATTGATAAAGAGCTTATTAAAACACCAGCTGATTTATTTAAGTTAACCGCATCTATGGTGACCATGCTTGATCGTATGGGGATGAAGTCAGCGACGAACCTTGTTCAGGCTATTGAAAAAGCAAAAGCAACAACACTTGCAAAATTTTTATACTCACTTGGTATTCGAGAAGTCGGTGAAGCAACAGCAGCAAACTTAGCGAGTTATTTCAAATCGATAGAAGCATTGCGAATGGCAGACATTGAGCAACTTACAGCCGTTGAAGATGTTGGAACGATTGTTGCCCAGCACCTTTCTCACTTTTTGAAACAGCCACATAATAATGAAGTGATTGATGCGTTAATCGAAGCAGGCGTGCATTGGCCAGAAATTCAAGCTGTTACTGAAGACTCTCAAGCGTTGAAAGGGCAAACTTGGGTATTAACCGGTACATTAACTCAGCTCAATCGCTCAGATGCTAAAGCAAGACTGCAGGAGTTAGGTGCAAAAGTTGCGGGAAGTGTATCTAAGAATACTGATTGCGTGGTTGCAGGTGAATCAGCTGGTTCTAAACTTGCTAAGGCATTAGAGTTAGGAATAAAAGTCATTGATGAAGACGAATTACTGGCTACTATATCTTCATAGTTTATTTACGAATGTATTCAACTGCTTGAATGATTAATTTCAGATAGCTTGGTTTTTATTTTTAGCTTTTTTTTGTTTTCAACTTCAAAGTTAGATTCTCGACTTGCAAGGCTTCATTCAAATGATGAAGCCTTAATCGTTCATCTGTCAATTTTAAAACTTCTTGCTCTAGGTTTGAAATTTGCTTTTCAAGTACTAGGTTAGCTTTGGCTTGCTGAGATATTACTTGTTCTTGCGAACAAGCTTGCTGAGTTTGTTTTGTATATTGCTCTGAGTGAGTGGCAATTTTGGATTTTAAATGAGAAATCTTTTTATTATGATCAAATAAATAGGAGATCCATGCATGACTGAAATCTCTTCTTCTACCACAAGTTTGCATTGGGGTTGTTCGTTTTTTGTTTTCAGCGCCTAAAACAGACATTGAAGCGTTACACAGTAGAAACTCAACGCATTTAAAATCGCCTTTTTTCATAATGATATGTGCGGGCGTATCCCCAAATTGTGTTTCATTGCACAGCAGTTTTTCTTCCAATCCTTGACTTCCATATTGCTTGTACCAAGCATCAATTACGGGCTTGAGTATGGAGTACTCTCCTCTACTTCCTAAAAAGTGAAAGATATTTTGGTTGTTCTCATAAATTAAGTTTAGTGACGCATTATACTCAATTAAAACTTGTAGTAAGGCTATGTTTCCAGTTCTGATTGCAATACAAAGTGGTGAATCCATAGAATTAGCTATGGCATCATGTTTTAAAGCAAGCTGGCCTGTTGCAAGAAATATGGGCGTAAATGAGGGACATTCAAATAAAACCTCATTAAGTTCTGAATTATTTATTTGGAATACCGCGAATAGGTGCCTTGTTCTTAAGCACTGAGGGTATTCTTGCAAAAGATTTTTAATTCTAGAAAGTAAAATAGGCTTAATTTTGTTAGTAGGGTATTCAGAAATGTATTTACTTAGTTTTGAAGTATGCTCTGATATTTGAGCAACTAGCCTCTGATCCCCTAGAGGAACTGTAAGTTGTGCTCGAGAGCTAATGATCGATTTTCTTGTAAATCCAGTCGGTTGAAATGGACCGTTCAATATAGGCGGGAGGAGTTGCTGGTTTGGTTTTACGTCTGGCTTTGTTGTTGTGAGTTGTTTTTTAGGAGGAAATGCAAAGAATTTTCCTGTATCAAGCTCTCGAGATGATGGTTTAGAAACCTGAGAATGAAAACATGAAAGCATGGCCGTAGAGGGGGAGTCTAGCCCTAAAGGTTGCTGTTTTTTGACGTTCGGTGAGTAATAGGCTTTAAGTAAAGTGGGTTGCGGTAATTTTGGATTTTGAAATGATATTTTACTTTCATGAGGAGCAGGTTGCAATAACGGTGATGGCTCGATACTCCATGAATCTTGCCTTGAATGTGATAAAGACAATGTAGAATAGTCAGCACTCATAACGGGCTCCTCACTAGCAGTAATAGCTTAATGTACCACATTCATAGCATTGTTTGGTCAAGGCCACTTCCTTTAAAGCGGCTTTTCATTATGATGCACTGTACACTCTTTGTTTTGGTCATTAATATTATGATTACATTGGATTTAATACGAAAATGCTTTATGCTTTTTTGATGAACAACAGATTAATCTTAAAAAAGCATCAATAATTAGACGATTGAGATCCTTATCTTAATGGTTCAGTTATTACTGTAATTGGTATTAGTTCCTTCCGTCATACACACTTTCAGTATTGAAGGGGATTTATACAAGCAATGAATATTTAATACTAACTTGATATTTAGATTACCATGATAATTAGCATAGTGTTTTTCATAGGGTGTTAGAGAGGTTATTTCCTATGAGATGCATCAAATCAAACTTTATATTATCCAGTTTTATATGGTTAGTTATTACGAATTTTTCTTTTGCAAGTGAACAAATGAAAGAAAGTTACTACCTTGATTTAACTCCGATTAAAGCCTTTTCTAATAAGAATTATATTTCAATAATTAAAAGCAGTGACCCAAATATCTTACTCGCTACAAACGGTTCCACATTATATCGGTCGTATGATAGAGCTGAAACTTGGAAAGATATAAAATGGGTCACAAATCATGGCTGGTGGCAGCAAATTGTTTCCTCGCCAAAAGATTCCCATGAATTCGCTGCTGTTAATAATGATAGGTTGCTGAAATCTTTTGATGACGGAGAGCACTGGGAACAGGTAAAGACATCTTGTCCTTTGGTAATTAAAGATAAACAAAATCATAAAATAACCAGCATTATCAGTTATCTTGGTAAGAGGAATCGGCTTGCGTTTAATAGTCATTCTAACGGCGAAGGGCTATTTTTGTCAGAAGATGGCGGTTTGACATGCCATGAGACTAATTTAAAAGGAAATTATTGGCAAATAACAAGTTCGGAGGGTTCCAATCACATATTTGCTATAAATTCTTGGGATGGAGTTATGGCGCGTTCAGATAATGGAGGTGAGTTATGGAGGACATTGAATTTTAAGGGGGCTGGAGTTCCTTTGATGTTGGCTTTTCCTTTCAAGCGATATCATTTGAATAATGCAATTTATTTTACAATGATCAATCGTGATTTTAAGTATGGAAATTCATCATTAATAAGTAGCTATGATGGTGGGGAAACTTGGTCAAGATTGAAAACTGATTCAGTCCAGCCATTAACAATATTTCCTTTCCATTCGTACCTCAGTTCACTTGGATTCATTGCTTGGGATGTGAAGAGTAATTTTCATGTATTAAAAAAAGTAAGAGGAAAAGAAGAGTTTAAGAAAATGCCTTTAAAGTTTATTTCAGAGAGTGGGGAACCAGTCAGTTTAACAAATTTTAGAGGTTTTAGGTTTACAGCTATAAATACTCAACATACAGAAGGGATACTATTGCTCGTTTTACATGATAATCCAGACGCTATCGATGGAAATGGATATCACTACTTTAAATACAGGTTAAGAAGATCAGTGACCTAAGATTTTAAAGTTCATTACAAGCCAATAGTTTTCTCAACAAATTAACTCACGAATTTTTGCGTAGCTTTGCTCACAAATATCATTCGATAATTTTTACTATTTAATTTCTGTTGAACAGAAGGAGATAGGGCAAACGTTGTCAGCTTGCAGCTAACAATTCTATTTGGATTGGTATAACTCTATCTGATAATCTGCCAAAAAAGTGGGTTGTGGACTGCACCAAAGTCGGTCGAGGAAAACCGGCGTTACAATATCTGTCGAGGTATTTGTATCGCGGCGTACTGCCGGACAAAGAAATTATCAACGTGACTCAAGATGAAGTGACGTTCCGTTATAAAGACAGTAATACGAAACAAACTCAAATCCGTACACTGGCGACGTTGAAATTTCTTTGGCTTATCATTCAACATGTGATACCGAAAGGGTTTCGACGAGTGCGAGATTACGGATTACTGGCTGACGCTAATCGAAAAAAGCTGAAAGAAGTTCAACATCTGCTGGCGATACTTCTGGGCTGTGCATTACCCGAAATCGACACAGTGAGAACCAAAGCCATTAAGCTGTGCGCTTGCTGTAAGCAGCCAATGCAATTTATGGGGATAAAGAAAACATTGAACTTTAGCATGCAGTTCGACTAACCCAAGTAACATCAATAATAAGGATAATGGCACCACTCAATTGAGGGAAGAGTAACCAGAAAAATGACAACATAACGCAACAGGAATATTGGCATTTTTTTTTAAAACTCAAACGGCCAAGGAATAGGCATATCTACAGCAAAGTGAGCCTTTAAAAAGGCTTACTCACATCACAGGTTTTATACAGAGATATTTGCATATATAAAGTAGAAAACACCGAGAATGGCTTATCCAACAACCAGATAAGATGGCGGCTGCGCGCCATCTATCTTTATTTATTCGGGGCTTTTTAAGGTAATTGGTATAAATATAAACTTTTCATGTCTGCTTGCTCAAAATCAATTTTGACGACCTGATAGTTCGTTATGATGCTGTTATTACTCATTTGAAGTTTAAAAATATGTATAGTTTTTCTTTAACTCTCCATTTACTTGCTGCAACAGTTTGGACTGGAGGACATTTAGTTTTGGCCTGCACCATTCTTCCTTCCGTACTCAAGAACAAAGACTTAGCTTTTATTCAAAAGTTTGAAAGCTGCTATGAAAAGATAGGAATTCCTGCATTGATAATACAAATCTCTACAGGTGTATTCTTAATGAAAAACGCAATGGGCGATAATTTAACGCTTTTTGATTTTTCTGATCCAATATCTAAGTTAATCAGTATTAAACTTATTTTACTCGTTTTGACAGGGGTGCTTGCTATGGATGCACGTCTAAGAATAATTCCCAATTTGTCAGAAAAAAATTTAACATCTTTAGCATGGCATATTATTCCTGTTACGATAATTGCGGTGTTATTTGCATTGGCGGGTGTTTCGTTTCGAACAGGATTAATGCTCTAATTTTTATTAAAAATATAGACTTAAGTATTCGTGTTACGGAGTGAGCATAATCTGATTTAAGGTTGTGCTGGCTCTTATTATTAATCAAGTTTAACTAGGTTATCTATCTACTCATATATTATGTAAATACTATTTGTTAAATAGTAGGCATGACATGACAACGTCACATGAGTTACCAACATTACCAGATAATAGCTATTTCGGCTTTACATTACTAGACGTAGATGACGAACTTGGCTTTGATTCTGAAGTACCTTCTTTAGGTGAAATTGTTTCAGCAGATATCGGACTGATTGTTGTTCGGTTTGGCAAGGAATTGTCTACTGTTGAAGTAAAGCAGGCTCATGTTCTAGAGAAAGAATTAGGTCAACTTTCAGCTAAATTTAGTGAGGAAAAAGCATATTTGTCGACCTTTAATGAGGTGTTATCTCTTGTAAATAATGATGAAATAGATAGAAGTATAAAGGTGGTAGCGTTAAAGCAAGTATTGCACTCAAGTGAAGTATCATCATCTAAAATGCCTGATCTTATTCCTGCACTAATAACACTAAAAATGGAAAGTATTGGTGCAACATCACTTCTTAATAACGTGAAGTTCAAATTGCTAGATGAAGCAATTATTATTTTTTCAAGTAAAAACCCAGATATTGAGTTAACAAAGGATACTAAGTTCAAGTTACGCCAATATGCATCTAACTCACTTGGTTTACGTATTTTCAATACCAAGGGCTATCACTCATCAAGGGGCTGCTTACACCAAACTAAAATTCAGGAATTTCAAAAAATAGTAGATGCATTGTCTTCTCCTTATCATGTCACTCAGAAGTTAGCCGAAGTTTGCTCCGTTAACTGTAATGAGTATGTAGAGTTAAATTTGCTAATAAACAAGCTTTTAAGTGCCATGCAAATTCCAAAAGATAAAGTTTCACTTGAGAGTCAAACAAAAGTTCAGCGTTTAGTGTTAACTCAACATTTTCAGATGCAGTTCGCGTTACATTTTTTGAAACTAACTAAAACGGACTTAGCTCATGAGTCAGAGCAACCTGAAGTAGTAATCAGTATCAGAACTGACCCATCTAACCCATCTACTCCCTTGCATTCTCACAAAGGTTGTATTTTTAGTTTTGGAGCATTCACAGAAAACCAAATACCTCTTCACGCCTACCATCTAGAAAAAGTGGACATAAGAGATAATTTAAAGTTTGCTATTTGTTCTCAACTCATTGATTCTTGTAGGTCATTAGAAGATATGGTTTGTGTTTGGGAGAAGTATATTCAACTCCAAGGCTTACCAAATGAGCAGATGGGGGTAGCCGAATACCGTTACTGTGAAAAGTTAAAGCAACTCATTCACGAAGGTTTGATAACCACTAAAGCTAATTATACTTGGTCTACCAATTTACCATTATTAGATAAAATGACTATTGAGGAAATTGGCCATTATCTTAAGCAGGATTGTGCACTGTCAAAACTTGAATATGCTGATTCGTTAGATAATTTTTGTGATTGCGCGAAAGAAAGTTTGTTTGACATGAACGTAGAGTCAGTATTTAAACAAGAAAGAATGAATGAGTTTAAGCAGCAATTTGAAATTTTATATAAAGAAGGCTGCATTCAATTATCAGATGTTTTAAGTTCTCAGAAATTACTTGCAAACTCTCCTATGAAAAATTTTATACAAGAGTTGTACTTATTACAGGTGAAGCGAGAGTTGACTCAGAGTTCTAATGTTTACAAGCTGTTGTACTTCATTGAAGTTTTTAATCAACAAAATTGTTTTGATATGGATAGCGACTTTATTCGTGAAATAAAAAAAGTGTTAATTGAAGATTTATCCAGCCATATCAGCCAAAAGCAAGTGAGTTTAGGGCAGTTTAAGCAGATACAAACAAAACTGAAAAAGTTGGACAAAACGCAACAACAAGCCTTCGATAGATGCGAAGAAAAATTATTAAAAAACTTAGTTGATGACTGTAGTAACGTAACTGATTTTGAGAGAGTGATAAATGCCATTAACTTAAACAGCCTTTCAAAGAGCGCTACAGAAAGAGTGATTCAAAGTTTAAGAGGAAAAATCGAGAGCTTATTAGGAAATTGTTCGAGCTTTAAGAGCGAATTAACAACGTGGATTTCTTCGGCAACGGCTGAGCAAGTCATTAGATGTGAAAGTGCTTTAGATTTGGTTTATTTGCGGTGTAGTTGTATACAAAGGCTTGCTGCTTTAGACGCATTGTCGGAAAAGAGTAAAGCATTTGAGTCGTTAGAAGTGCTTGCTGAATTATCGACGGACTTACTAAAAACTCATTGTGATAACAGACGGCTTACAAATAGCTTAATCAAAGTTTTAAAAACTAAAAAACCGTCAGTGGAATTATGTTCAAAATTGATTGAAGCAGGTGCGGATTTAGCAATCAAAGATTGGGAAGGTAACTGCTTGTTGATGCTTGCGATCAATTCTAAATCGCTTGAAATCATTGATCTGGTTTTAGCTCAAAAAACAACCTACTGTTCAGAGAATAAAAAAGGTGAAACACCTTGTCATTGGGCTATAGGGTTAGAAGATGAGTCAATGAGAATGAAAGTATTTTTAGCTTCAAAAGAGTTAGTTAATCAAATAACACATACAGGTTACGCGCCAATTCATTTAGCTGTTTTAAGGGGGAATATAGCGCTTGTGGAACAATTATTATCTTTAGGTGTAGAAACAGAAACGCAGACCAATATAGTGAAAGCTGGCAGTGGTTCACAACATTCGGATGGTCTATTACACCTAGCTGTTAGGCATGACAAGCAAGAGATGCTCGAATGGCTTTTACAAACTGATTTTGGAAAAGAACAATTGCATATTGCAAATGAGCAAGGCGCAACACCAGTGTTGCTGGCAGCCATGCAGGGGACAATCAGTGCAGTAAGCATCTTGATTAAAGCTGGAGCGAAAGTAGGGCGCAACGATCGCGAACTCGAAGGAAGAAACGCTCTACATTTATCCGCAATGAATGAACGTTTAGACGTTTTTAATTTTTTCTGGGACCAACCACAGTTTTATAAAAAGGATAAAGATAAGAAGAATAAAGATTTAGTTAAAATTGCTATTTCTTGTGAACGCCCTGAAACTTTAAAAGTTATGTTAGCTAGCTCGCATTTTGACCCTCTCGAATATGATAAAAATGGACAAAATTACCTTCATTATGCCGCCGGTTCAAGATCTCCTAAATGTGTCGCTGTGCTAGGGAAAAAAGTACAGGAACTGGGAGGGTTACAACGGCGAATAACAAACCTTACATCAGGTGATAGCAATAAAACTGCTTTAGAAATTGCTTTAACATATAGACGAAGCGAAAATGTTGAGATTTTAAAAGAACTGCTAATGGATTCGAGAAGAGTCCAAAGACTTGTTAAAACACAAACACCAAGTCATTCTGTTAAAACAGAAAATTCGCCTAAAATACAGGATTACTATGCAATACAAAACAGTCTACTAGGGTATTTCCCTATCACTGGAAACCCATGTGCTGATCACTTGTTAAATGATCAAATTTGGCAAAGCACACAGGCAAGGATACATCATGGTCGGTGATATTAAACAAATGTTTTTATCCAAAACCGACAATAATGGTTATTGCTGTCGGTTTTGACTTCGTTTTTTCAGCATCTTTTGTTGCACACTTAAGCTTGCTTTCACGAGTAGTTCAACATCAGCTTCTATAATTTGCTGAAAACTCAATGTTAACACCCATTTGTTTGCTTCATTTGGATGCGGTTGGCAATCATCGACCGATGTTATCGCTAATAATGCAATCAGTTCATCTCGAATAAATACAGTCGATTTATAATGTTGGCCTATTTGAGCAGAAAAGTCGGTTAATACTTCAATTCCACCGCCACCAAACTTTAACCCGAGGGCTGGCTCACCATCTTGAGGTTCGCTTTCGAGAACGTATTGCAAGATGAGGTCAATTTTTTTTGATTGCAGTTTGAGGTAATCAACGACTGACTTAGTGTCACTTTCAAGTTGTCGGAGTTGCATCAAGCAGTTTGATTCAACATTTTTAACTTCACTGAGTAACTGTAATCCAATAGATTGCAGTCCTTGGAGTTCATTTTCTGTGGGTAATCCCTGATCTTTAGGCCAAAGTGTTAAAAAAGCCTTGAAGGAATGAGGCACGCTGAAATACGGGTTAGAGTCGTCGGTCAAGATTTGCCTCTTTATTTATGGGGATAATATCCTTATTATCGTGCCTATCTATATGATTTAGCAAGTTCGACGCACAGGATATCACTCATCTTCCATGAATTTTAAATTCGTTACTTATGTCGGTTATCGTTATTGGCGTTCTAAAAAGTCAAATAGCTTTGCATCTTTCATTACTTTTTTTGCGGTTACTGGGATCTTTCTTGGGGTTGCATCATTAATTATTGTCAGTTCAGTTATGAACGGCCTCGAAGGACAATTGAAAAATAAATTGCTAGGCTCTATCCCGCAGTTAACCATAAAAACAGTCGACCCTATTGATAATTTGAATGATAGATCATCAAAAATCATAAATTTGCCTCATGTGTTAGGCTTAGCGCCCAGTGTAGCGACTGAAGCTATGGCTCAATCACCCAGCACGATATCAGCTGTTCAACTGTATGGAATGTTTCCTCGGGATGCCGAATTAGTCGCTAGCGTAAGTGAGCATATCTACCCAGGGTCAATGGAAGATCTTGTTTCGGGTAAATACAGAATTATTTTAGGTGGTGAATTAGCCAGAAGACTCAAAGTCTCGATTGGTGAGCAAGTTCGCTTGCTAAGTGGTGATGGCGTTATCTATTCACCGATTGGACCGGTTCCCAGTCAGAGGAAATTTACCCTTGTTGGTATTTTTGAAACTGGCTCTCAAGTTGATGCACATGTTGCCTACGTGCATTATAAAGATGCACGTCGATTAACCAGAAAACAACCAAGTGAAGTCAATGAGCTTAGAGTATTTCTTGATGATCCATATAAAACATCGGTATTAGAGGATCAAATAAGGAAAGTATTTGATAAGCAACAAGTGTCAATAACAGATTGGCGTAGCACTTACGGCAGTTATTTCGCAGCGGTTAGGATGGAAAACAATATGATGTCCTTGATGTTGAGCCTAATCATTTTAGTAGCCGCTTTTAATATCATTTCGTCGCTGGTTATGATGGTGATTGATAAAACTACAGATGTTGCAGTATTGAAAACTCAAGGGTTATCTACAGCAAATGTAATGGGCGTATTTATGATCCAAGGGACATTCAATGCAATTTTAGGCCTAATAGCTGGCTTGGTTGTCGGTGTGATCATCAGTTTAAACTTGAATGACATTTTATCAGTAATGGGCATTTCAATATTGGGCGTTGGCCAAAGTTTGCCTGTTGTGATAGAAGGCCACAGACTTTTGGTTATTGGTATTGGTACCTTGGCGATTAGTTTGTTAGCAACAATATACCCAGCGCTAAGTGCAGCTAAAGTTGAGCCTGCAAATGCATTACGACATGAATAAATAAATGGATAAATTGATGAAACAGCAAGCCATATTAGAAATCGAAAATGTCTGTAAAAGCTATCATGATGGTGATGTTACTACTCAGGTATTAAAAAACGTCAATCTGACCGTTTATTCGGGCGAGCAATTAGCAATTGTAGGTAGCTCTGGATCGGGTAAAAGTACTTTACTTCATATTATGGGTACCCTTGATAAACCAACAAGTGGTAAAGCAATGCTTGAAGGAGAAGATCTATATCAAGCAACTGCAGCTCGGAAAAATCAAATTCGCAATCAAGATCTTGGTTTTATTTATCAGTTTCATCATTTATTGCCTGAGTTTTCTGCGGTAGAAAATGTGGCAATGCCAGCTTTGATTCAGGGAGTCAACCGCTCCCATGCGCTTGAAAAAGCAAAAAAACTGTTAGTTAGAGTTGGGTTATCCCATCGGTTGAATCACATTCCTGCTGAGCTATCTGGTGGTGAACGTCAACGAGTAGCAATTGTTAGGGCACTGATTAATTCTCCAAAGTTAGTACTTGCTGATGAGCCTACAGGTAATTTAGATGCAAAAAGTGGTGAAACCATCTATCAGTTGATTCAAGAGTTGGCTGAGCAACTTGGTACTGCATTTGTTGTTGTAACCCATGACAACCAGTTGGCTTCAAAAATGGATAGACAACTACAAATGAAAGATGGCAGTTTGCAAGAAACTACATTACAGCATAATGAGTTAGCTGTAGAAGGTGCCAACTAATGAGTCGTAGTTTGGCATTAACAGTAGGATGGCGGTTTTATCGGGCTAGGCAGTCAAATAAATTTATCAGCTTTATCGCATTTGCATCCACGGCGGGCATAGCATTAGGTGTTGGTGTATTAATTGTTTTGTTATCGGCAATGAATGGTTTTGAGAAAGCGCTTGAAGAGCGACTTCTTGGCGTAACACCTCATGCTGAACTAATTGGTGTAAATGCGCCAATTGATGACTGGCAACGGCTTATTGATGATGCAAAAAAAATACCGGGTATCGCGGCGGCGGCACCGTTTATGAAAATAAATGGATTAGTACAAAAAAAGGGTGGTTTTCAAGCCATTCAACTTGTCGGCATAGATACTCAGCTTGAAGGTGCGGTTTCAACTCTGCCTCAATTTACGGATAAAGTAAGTTGGAATAGTCTTGGTCCAAAACAAGGTAATCATGTCATTGTTGGTAGGAGTCTGCTTAAAAAGCTCAATTTGGAGATAGGCGATACATTGGCATTGTACGTGCCAAAACAAGTTTCTGGTTCATCAAGTAATTTTGCATCAGCTAAAAGTCACCGATTCGTCATTACAGGCACGTATACGCTGGGTGGAGAACTAGAGTCTACTACAGCTTATATCCCCATGGACTATTCTCAGAGTTTACAGGGGTTTGGTAATGAAGTGTCTGGCGTGCGCTTAAAAATGGATGATGTTTTTATGGCTCCTCGATTGGTAAGGCAATTAGGCTATAGCCAAGAACAGATAGTAAATATGCTGGATTGGACGAGAACTCAAGGTCATGTTTATCAAGATATTCAACTTGTTCGATTAGTCATGTATTTAGCTTTAGCCTTGGTTATTGCCGTTGCGTGTTTTAATGTGGTTTCAACCCTAGTGATGTCAGTTCGAGATAAGCAATCTGAAATTGCAATATTAATTACAATGGGGTTAAGTCGCTCGTCAGTCATGCAAGTTTTTATGGTGCAGGGCACGTTAAACGGAATTATTGGTTGTAGTATCGGTGCTTTCATTGGTGTGATTTTAGCGTTAAACCTAAGTGCACTTGCGAAACAAATAGAAGAATTATTTAATGTACAGATTATTTCTGGCGATGTTTATTTTATTGATTTTCTTCCATCTGAGCTGCAGTGGAATGACGTTTATATTTCAGTCGGGTTGGCATTAGCAATGAGCCTGTTATCAACACTCTATCCGGCGTGGAAAGCCACTAAAGTAGATCCGGCTGAAACTTTATCTGGTGGATAAGTCAATATGGACACTAGCACAGGGTTTAAGTAGAGTAGGCTACTTTAACCTAAAAACATCAGTTGAACGCTGAGTATACGCGTAACTATTTGAGCGATATGATGATTTTATCATCAAGGCTTTCATCCAATGAGTGAAGTGCTCTACGCTCACAAGCTTGCTAAAATGACTGCTATTTGCGTTGTAACTTTTGCAAGTAGAATAACTACTTGCTGCAAGCTACGCCTTACTATCAGCCATTTTTTCTACGCTTGAGAACGCAATCAACTGATGTTTCTAGCTTTAATGAACTGGTGATCTCTCCAAAATAATTCATTGAAAATATTAGTTACTATTTCGTCATACCAAGCATAGGCTGGTATCTAGGGGCTGTTTATCTTTCAGGATTAAATTTTGGGCTATTTGAGCATTTATCTGTTCAAGGCGTAAGCAGTGAAGCTTAGTCATCTAAGTAAACGGGTTACAACACAGAACAGTGAACGCTCAAAAGCATCTATGACAGCGTAAATAGGTCATTTCTACTGCGTTATCGCTTGCTTATTTGGAATACCAAACCGCACAAGCTCTGTCTTGTATAAAACGACCAATTTATCGCTGCAAAAATAATCACGAAAGATAAACAGCCCCCCTAGTGTCTTTGTAAAAATTAACAAAAATCACTGGATACTCACCTTTTGAGTATGACATAACGGTTTGAATTTACGTTATTATTAAACAGGCTTTATTTTCTTATCAAACATTAGGGTCTGTTGATCTTTTATGATTAAATTTTGTGCTATTTGAGCATTTATCTGTTTAAGGCGTGAGCAGTGATGCTTAGCCATCTAAGTGAGCTGGTCACAACACAGAACAGTGAATGCTCAAAAGCATCGAAGAAAGAGAGAGCGTAAATTGGTCGCTCTTTCTAAATAAAAGGTGCTGCGTTATCGTTTTCTTATTTGGAAACGAAGTAACGACAGTTTTGTATGTCGATAATAACCAAACCTCACAAACTCTGCCTTGCATAAAATAACCAATTTATCGCTGCAAAAACAATCACGAAAGATTAACAGACCCTAGACGGGAGAACGATTTGTTGTTCCCCTTACTTTCTTCTCTTCCAGCGATTTACTACTGAAAAGCGCCATAACTGTTTAATGATAAAGTAGCTAATAATTGACGATGTGAAACCTAATACTAAACAACCCAGTAAGAATGGAGGGCCTATGGTTGATAAAGAATGTTCTAACCATTGCCAGCTTAGTTCAAACGTAAATTCTCCAATCGGTTGATTGAGTAGTTTAGTACCAAGCCAATAAGCCGCATAAAATAGAAATGGCATGGTAAATGGGTTAGTAAGCCAAACTAATGCAACTGATAACGGCAGGTTAACGTTAAAAAATATGGCTAAAGCCGCTGCCATGATCATTTGAAAAGGAATAGGAGTCCAAGCGCAAAATAAGCCAACGGCAAATGCTCCAGGTGCCGATTTTCGATTTAATGCCCACAAGTTTGGATTGTGGAGCAAGCTCCCAAATATCCTTAAATGTTTATGCTCACGGATGCTGTGAGGGTCTGGCATAAATTTTTCAATAAATTTCTTTGGCATAATGCTACTGCTAGTTTAACTTAATGTAATGAATCGATTTATGTTTGGCTTTTGTGCCACTTCATTATCAGCGATTTTTTGGCATTCGCTGCTGCCGTTTGAATTTTTTGTCCCAGTAATAATGTTGTTAGCTATTATTCTCTATTACCGAGTATGGCTGCTTTCTGGCGCCATAATTTCACTCTTATGGCTTAGTGTTTACAGCCACTTCTTATTGAGTTTTCAAACAAAAAACGACTTAAATGAACTCAAAGTTAAAGCTGAAATCATATCACTTGTCACCCAAAACAGCGACTGGCTTTCAGCAGATATTGCGTTAATTCAACCAAATGTAACTTTTTTGCCCAGAAAAAAACTCAGGATTTCTTGGCGAACTACGCAAACCGTAAAAGTTGGGCAAGTGTACCAATGGCAATTAAAGCCTAAAAGTATTACTGGGATATTAAATAAAGGCGGTTTTAATCAACAAAAGTATTATCTGAGTCGACATATTTTTGCTAAAGCTAATGTGAAAAGTGCGGAACTTACCGGTGAACAACAAAGCTTGAGGCAGCAACTTCTTTTTAGCTTGAGTAAAGCGCTTGGTAAATTCAATAATAGTGACTTAATGTTGGCTCTGCTTTTAGGTGATAAATCTCAGTTTTCAAACCATCGCTGGGAAACATTACGGCAAAGCGGAACTGGGCATTTAGTTGCCATTTCAGGGCTACATCTTTCAGTGATAAGTGCGTGGCTGTTTTTGTGTTCGTTTTGGTTTATGACGCGGTTGAGACAGGCTCAAGGGAAGTCAAATTTAGTATTCGCAATTGTTGTTTCTTGTTTTGGTGCCTTATTCTATGCGTATTTAGCTGGTTTTGCTATTGCAACTCAGCGTGCATTAATTATGTTGCTTGTTGTCATGGGACTTGCTCTATTTCGGCGTTTTTCGTCGCCATGGGAAAGATTGTTGATGGCGTTGTTTGTTATTCTTATTATTGATCCATTAGCAGTGCTTAGTGCTGGGCTATGGCTTTCGTTTACGGCTCTAACACTTATTCTGTTAAGTATCAGTCATTATCAAAAGTCTCGTTCTATAGGGAAAAATACTTATCAAAAAATTAGAGTTCGTCTAAAGCAATTTATACTCATTCAGTTATGTTTATCTATTGGTTTAGGGCTGTTAGGTGCATTACTTTTTGGTGGAATGAGTGTTCACAGTATTTGGGTAAACCTGCTTGTGGTACCTTGGTTTAGTGTTGTAGTCATTCCTTTAGCTTTCATTAGCCTTATTATTTGGTGCGTGGGCCGATTGTTAGGATTGAACTGGGATTACGGCTTTGAGCTGACAGATTTAAGTCTTCAACCTTTTAGCTGGATAGTCGAACAAGTCCATAAGTTGCCATTCAGTTGGGTTCATTTCTCTGAAGTATTAATTATTCCATCAGTCCTTTTTTTAATTGCAATCATTAGCTTCGCGATCATTCATAAGACTCAATACAAATGGATGTCACTAATACTGATGCTGCCATTACTTTTCAATCTAGGTAAAATTCTCATTTCTCAATCAAACAGTTGGAACCTTCATTTACTCGATGTTGGACAAGGATTGGCAGTGGTAGTTGAAAAAAATGGCAAAGGGTTTATCTATGATACCGGAGCGGCTTACGGGGAAAGCTTCAGTTATGCTGAACGAGCTATAGTGCCTTTTTTGAACTCAGTTGGACTGACAGAGATTGATCATATTGTCATCAGTCATAGCGATAATGATCATGCAGGTGGACTGGCCGTGTTGAGGAAACAATTTCCTAACAGTGAAATTATTGCCAATGCAGAAAAACTTGATCCGACTCAGAACTGCTACCCAAAGCAATTTGAATGGCAGGGATTAGAGATCACTATCTTATGGCCAAATAGCCAACTTGAAGGGAATGATGGTTCTTGCGTAATAAAAATTACAGATGGCCGAAATAGCGTATTATTGCCCGGTGATATTGAGCAATACGCCGAATATTCACTTTTGAATGATAGTTCAGAGTTAAAAAGTGATGTGTTGATTGCCCCTCATCACGGGAGTCGTACATCATCATCTCCTGAGTTTGTAAAAGCTGTTTCACCTGAGTTATTACTTGTGCCTGCTGGATTTAATAATCGTTATGGTTTTCCTAAGCAGGAGATTATGCAGCGATATAAGAATATAAATAGTGAGATTGTTGTTTCTGGCTTGCAGGGACAGATTACTGTAACTTTCGATGAAAATGGATACCGATATCAAACATATCGCTCAGATTTTGCACCATATTGGTATAATCAACTGTTTAAGTTTGGCGAGTTAAATGATTAAGAGTAGAATAATGTTATTATCCAAATTCGTACGTTATCAATGACAATTACCTCAGAAGATTCTTTACGTCCTGTATTTAAGCGTTTGCTTGGCTATCTGTCACCAATGAAAGCCATGTTCATAGTGGCTGTTTTGGGTTTGATTACCTACGGAGTCGTTGATGCGACTTTCATTCTTTTCATTAAACCTTTTGTCGATGAAGGATTCTCACAGACTCCAGCAGTAGCAAGTGTTGCTGAAGGGTTAATTCCAGAAAATTCAGGCTTTAATAGTAGCAGCGATATGTTATATAAAGCCCCGTTTTTTGTGATTGGAATGTTTACGCTGCGTGGTATTGCGAATTTCGTATCAACTTATTGTATTTCCTATATGAGCTCTCAGCTTATTATGGTGATGCGACAGCAGGTATTTAATCACTATTTGTGCTTACCAGTAAGTTACATGGATAGAGAAAACACGGGTAATCTTATTTCGCGAGTGACCTTTGATACCGAGCAGATCGCACGGGCATCAGGCAGTGCTTTGATCTCAATTGTTCGAGACAGTGTTACCGTACTCGGTATGTTGTCGATAATGTTTTATTATTCGTGGAAATTATCACTGTGTATTTTGATTATTGGCCCAATGATTGGTTTTGTTGTCAGCTTTGTAAGTCGTCGTTTTAGAAAAGTATCGAAACAAATTCAATCGGCTATGGGCGGAGTGACTGCTGCAACAGAGCAAATGATAAAAGGGCATAAAAATGTATTAGCCTTCGGTGGACAAGAAACAGAGCAAGCCCGCTTTGCGAAAGTAAACAATGTCAACCGTCAACAAAATATGAAACTCGCTGTTGCTCAAGCAATCAGCCAGCCGGTAATTATGATACTGGGTTCATTTGCCTTGGCATTCGTGTTGTATGCCGCCAGCTTTGAGAGCATGAAAAGCGAATTAACTGCAGGTACATTCACTGCTGTGATTGGTGCGATGTTATCTATGCTTCAACCTATTAAAAATTTATCTCGTGTGAATGCTGAGTTCCAGCGGGGTTTAGCGGCTTGCTCAACCGTGTTTGCGCTTCTTGATACTAAGGCTGAGGACGATAAAGGCGAATATAGAACAGAAAGGGCTAAAGGGCATTTAACTTTTGAAAATGTTAAATTCCGTTATCCTGAGCAAGAGAGATTGGCATTAAATGATATTAATCTTGATGTTAAACCCGGTAAAACAATTGCCTTAGTTGGGCGTTCAGGTTCAGGGAAGTCGACCATTGCGAGTTTGGTTACTCGATTTTATTCTGGTCTCGAAAATGGCGACATTAAACTAGACGGAGTGAGTGTAAATGATTACTCACTTAAATCGCTTCGTGATCAAGTCGGGTTGGTCTCTCAACAAGTGACTTTGTTCAGTGATTCGATTGCAAATAATATTGCCTATGCGTATCCGGGCAAGGTGACGAGAGAGCAAATAATTAAAGCGGCTGAATTAGCTCATGCCTTAGAATTTATCGATCAACTGCCTGAAGGACTAGATACGCAAGTAGGCGAAAACGGCGTTCTCTTATCTGGTGGTCAGCGTCAGCGAATTGCCATTGCCCGTGCAATTTTACGAAACTCACCAGTTTTGATTTTAGATGAAGCAACTTCAGCACTAGATACAGAGTCAGAAAAAGCCATTCAATCTGGGTTAGATAATTTACGCCATAACAGGACTTCAGTCGTGATAGCACATCGTTTATCAACGATAGAAAATGCAGATGAAATTCTTGTTATTGAAAGAGGTGAAGTGATTGAACGTGGCGAACACAAAACGTTGCTTGCCCAAGAAGGTCATTACGCCAAACTTTACTCAATGCAGTTTAGTAGCTGATGCAGGGCATAGTTCATAAAATTTGGTATCAAAATCATTGGTTGCAATGGTTGTTGTGGCCTTTATCTTGGTTGTTTGGGCTGATCAGCGGTTTTAGGCGAATGAGTTTTTTGTTTGGCTTGAGTAAACAACACAAAGTCTCTGTGCCTGTGATTATTGTTGGAAACATCACCGCTGGCGGCAGTGGTAAAACGCCGATGGTGATTCATTTGATCGAGCTGCTAAGAGCAAAAGGTTATACACCGGGTGTTGTCAGTCGTGGGTATGGAGCAAAAATTGAAGGTGTAGTTAGCGTAACGGAAGACCATACACCTGAAGACATTGGTGATGAGCCAGCGATGATTTTCGCAAGAACAAAAGTTCCCATGATTGTTGGTGCTAAAAGAGTTGACGCGGCACAAGCATTGATAAATACGTGCAATGTCAACGTGATCATTAGTGATGATGGGCTTCAACATTATGCGCTTGGTCGTGATATTGAGATTGCAATTATTGATGGTGAGCGTCGTTTAGGGAATAAAAAATTGATTCCAGCTGGTCCATTAAGAGAGCCTGTATCAAGGCTTTCAAGCGTTGATTTTGTAATCGTTAATGGCGGTAATACATCGAAAACTGAGTTTTTGATGACATTAGAGCCTTCAGCGCCAATAGCGCTAAAACCGGATCATAAAACATTGTCAGCGTCTGACAGTATTGTGGCTATGGCTGGAATTGGAAACCCTCAACGTTTTTTTAATACTTTAACTCAGCTCGGTTTTAATTGTTATCAGAAATACGAGTTTGCCGATCATCAAATTTATCATCAAGATGAGCTTTTAAAAGTAGCGGTTGATAAGCCGTTAATGATGACAGAAAAAGATGCAATTAAGTGTCGCCAGTTTGCGCAGTCTAATTGGTGGTATTTACCAGTAGCTGCACGCCTTACTCCAAAATTTGATGCAAAGTTGTTACAAAAATTAGCACAAATCACCTAAAAACACGGCTAAGGGACTAGTGATATAGAAAGTACCAATTTTTGTCATACCAGCGAAGGCTGGTATCCAGTGATTTTTATAGAAAAAAGCAAAGGCACTAGACTACCGACATACAAAACTGTCGTTACTTCGTTTCCTGCCTGCGCTGGAGTGACGAGAATTCATCGGTATACTTTCTTCCGCAACTTTCCTAAGCAGTAATTCGTAAATAAAAGGAATCAATAATGGCATTTGATAATAAATTACTTGAGATCATCGCTTGTCCTGTCTGTAAAGGTAAGCTGGATTATGAAAAAGAAAACCAAAAGCTCATTTGCAAAGCGGACAAGTTAGCATACCCAATTACAGAAGGTATTCCAGTGTTGTTGGCTGAACGTGCAGAGCAGTGGCAAGAAAAGTAATATTTTTGGTTTTTAAATGATTGACTTATGAATATCAAAATACCCTTTTTGAGGGTATTTTTTTTCCTGTTTAAAAATGATTTTTACCATCGGATAAAGACTTTATTGAGTTCGAAATGTTTTCATACAACGACCCAATTAATAAATTGGGCATGTTTTTCAATTTTCTTGTTTTTAAATACAGACAAAGCAATCGTCTAGAAGTATTCCCCAGAATGAGAGTTAGCTGAACAAGTGTTGAAAAAAACTTGAAAACATCAATATGTTATAGATAATCCGAAATATAAATTTTTTATTGGTTGTCTAGGGTCTGTTGATCTTTCGTGATTGTTTTTACAGCGATAAATTGGTTGTTTTATGCAAGGCAGAGTTTGTGAGGTTTGGTTATTATCGACATACAAAACTGTCGTTACTTCGTTTCCAAATAAGAAAACGATAACGCAGCACCTTTGATTTAGAAAGAGCGACCAATTTACGCTGTCTTCGATGCTTTTGAGCATTCACTGTTTTGTGTTGTGACCAGCTCACTTAGATGGCTAAGTATCACTGCTCACGCCTTGAACAGATAAATGCTCAAATAGCACAAAATTAAATCCTGAAAGATCAACAGACCCTAGAAAACTCTATAAATAGGTTTGATGTTTTATGGTAAACATGAGTTTTGAGCAAAAGCTGGCTCAAATGCTTGAACTAAATAAGGGGAAACGGATATTTCAATTTGAACATCAAGGACAAAGATATTGGCTCAAACAGGCAGAAAAACTGAAAGGTTTTATGCGTGTACTTAAAGGCAATGCCCAAAAGGCCCTACGCAGAGAAATGTGTGCATTACAGAGATTATCTAGAAAGCATGCTGCCGTACCTAAGATGGTTTGCCATGATGCAGATTTTTTTGTACTTGAAGATTCAGGGGTAACGATTAAAGACTGGCTTTCGAAAGATATTTCACAAGACAATATGCAGCAAATCCTAAATGATTCAAGTAAAGCGCTGGCTGAGCTACATTCTATGGGCTTAAACCATGGTCGTCCTGCGTTAAGAGATATTTGTTGGAACAATGGGCAAGTAACTTTTATTGATTTCGAATCTAAATTCGGCAAAAGCAGTGAAGAGCAAAAGAAAGTACGTGATTTGGTACTCTATATCCATAGCCTATATCGCTCGTTAGGTCCTCAAAATGAAATAGTAGAACAAGCGATTCAACAATATAGAGACGCCGGAGGTGAATGGGTATGGCTTCAAACTCAGGATTTTTTACGCTCTTGGCAGTGGCTATATTATGTAAGTTTCCCATTTAGGAATAATGGTGGTCGAGATTCGAAGCCTGTTTACTGGGTGTTAAGGCATTTTAGATACACAGTATAATGAGCTTTTATTGGCGTAAATTAGTATAACTCACGCCATTAAAATAAACCTATTACTTCTTTAAATCGTAATATAAGGTTTCAATCCACTTATCTTCAGTAATAAATGACCAACTCCATGCTTGTAGTGATGCAGGTAACCCCTGTTTTTTCATTTTTTCTAGTGAGTGCTCTTGGACTAATTGTTGTTGCATCCAGTTAATACTGTCATCCAACATGATTTTGAATTTCATTAAATCATCTTTAGCAGCAAGTGTGCCATGCCCAGGGATCACTTTAGTATCCTTATTAATGCGCTTTAAAACGGCAGCAACATTGTCTCGGTAACCAATGACAGAGCCACCACCTTTAAGATCAACATACGGAAAGTGATCTTTAAAAAATAAATCACCCATATGAACGACTGAATCATCACTCCAATAAACCACACTGTCACCATCGGTATGCCCTGGCTTTAAATGAACAACATTCATTGTGGTGCCATTAAAATGGATTGATATGCCATCATCATAAGTAATAACTGGTAACGCTTTTTGATCAACTTTAGGGTTACTTTGAAGTCGCTTTAAAACATTGTGGTGCGCCATAATAGTACCGCTTTGACTGAAATGTTCATTACCGCCAGTGTGATCACCGTGATAATGAGTATTGATGATATATTTAGGCTCACCAACTTGGATTTCTGATAGGGCTTTTTCAATTTTATCGGCGAGTGGTGCAAATTGATCATCAATAATCAAAATCCCGTCTTCACCTGCAGAAACGCCAATATTTCCGCCTGCACCAGTGAACATATAGGTTGAATGAGTAAGTTTTTGAGGGACAATCTTAATGTCTTTGAAGCGATCGTCTGCGTGGGTGTTTATGGAAAATAGCAAAGCTATTGCGGCTGAAACGGTAGCGATATGTTTCATCTTTTATCCCTTAAGTATAAGTTTTATCCAGAGTAAAAGATAAGAGGCTGAATAACAGCCTCTTATTTCATCTAACTTGTAATTTTATTTTTCAGGAAGCCACGAGAGTATAGATTTCGCCTTATGGTTCGATTTCGATAATTGAATCCCTGCTTTATATCTCATCCGATAAAGTGCTTGATAGCATAAAGGGACAAGGTATAAGCTCGTCATGGTTGAAAATGCCAAGCCACCAATAATTGCAATGGCCATTGGTGAGTAAGGAGGGCCACCGCCACCGATTTTAGTTTCACCTAGAGCTAAAGGAAGTAATCCCAAAATGGTTGTACTGACCGTCATTAATACAGGACGCAGTCGTGTAATACAGACTTCGTGTATAGTCTTGGTGAGGGCGTTAAGTTTAGGTTGCATTTGGTTAATTTGATCTACCAATACAATGCCGTTGTTTACCACAATACCAATCAGGATTAATATCCCAATCATAGCCATGACTGACATTGAGTTTCCTGTAAACATCATTGCCCAAAAGACACCAGTGATGGAATATAAGATTGAAGTGATGATGGCTGTAGGCAACAGCAAAGATTCAAATAATGCCGCCATGACAATGTAAATCATTATGATGGCTAAGAGCATATTGGTTACCATTAATGCTTCGTCTTCATCTTGGCGCTCAAACGCGCCGCGTAATGAATATTTGTAACCATGTGGGAAAGTAACAGCATCCAAAGCACGGGTGATTTTATCTCTTGCTTCATCGGTAGAAAGCTCATCTAAACTGGCACCAATAGTTAAAGCTGTTTGACGGTTATAATGCCGAATATTGTCCAATCTAGGTTGTTCATGAATGGTTGCTAGATTGTCCAAACTATAAACGCGTTCGCCAATCCTTAATACAGGCAGCTGTTTTAATTTATCAAGAGATTGTCGCCAACCCTTTTCATAGGCCAGCTCGATACGTAACTCGCCGTTTGGGTTGTGGCGATATGAACGCAGTGGAACACCACGTAATGCGATAGATATATTTCGAGCAATTTGACGTAATTCGACCCCTAACCTTGATGCCATCACAGGATCAATTTTAATCACAATTTCTTTTTGACCAGCATTAATTTCAGAGCGCACATCGACGAGTCCTTCAATATTACTGATCAAAGGCAAAACTTGTTCACTGATGCGGATCAGCTCACTGGTAGAGCGTCCAGTTAAAGTGATTCTAACACCATTATTATCTCGTCCCCAACCAAATTGCGGCTTGGCGATTGAAAATTTTGGAAACCCTGCTCGTATCGTTTCCTTTAACTCTTTAATATCCGCTTTCGTATCTTTTTTAAGAATTAACGTAGATTGACCACGCTCGGGATTGTAGTAGCTGTATACGGAATCAATATGGAATTTATCTTTGTTGGCATACAAATAATCTTCCATTTCGGTTACTAGTGATTCAATAACCTCGACTGTGTGTCGACCTTCAATCATGTAGTTAATGAAGAGTCTATCGTCACCTTCACCGCCACCATTGTTTTGAACCACGCCTAAAGGAATTGCCGTTGAAACCAAGATCATGACAGCAATAAAACCCGATAGCTTTGGTCTAGATAATGACCAATTGAGTGAGCGTTGATACCAAACTTGTAGCTTATTACTTTTAGGTTTTTGTCTTGGTTTAAAGTTTAATTTCTTTAAAAATAAAGGGATTAATGTCTTAGAAACCAACAATGAAGCGAGCAGCGAAATACATATCGCAATAGCAACATGTTCTAGAAAAATAGTTAACTCGACTTTAACACCAAATATATTAGGTAAAAAAACAATTGCGGTTGTTAAGGTACCGGCCAAAACAGCTAAAGTCACTTTATGAATGCCAGATAATATGACCTCTTCCGCATTTTTATCTTTTGATTTTTCCTGCTCTTGTAGCACGCTTTCTGTTACAACGACCGCGTTATCGATGAGCATCCCAATCGCCAGTAACAGTCCCATCATTGAAAGGATGTTCAAGCTGTATCCGAGGAAATACATTGCAGCGAGCGTCATCCCCATCGAAATCGGTACAGATGACACGATAACGAGCGTCATTTTCAAATCTCGCAAGAAGAAATACAAAATTCCAAAGGAAAGAAAAGCACCTAGTAATCCAGATAAGAGAAGATCTTTCAATGAAGACTTCACACCGGCAGCTTGGTCTTCCATGATATACAGTTTAATACCGTCAAACTGAGAGTCTTTTTTAGTTTTTTCAATCAGATTGATAACACGCTCAGAAACTTGAACAAGGTTAGCCCCTGACTCTTTAAACACATCAAGCCCAACAGCGTACTTTTTATCTAAATGTCGACCTTCAGTGGCTTCTGGTAATGCAAATCCAATCGTTGCGACATCGCTCAAACGTAAATCAGGGCGCAGCCATACATTACGGATGTCGTCTAATGAACGAAACTCACCTTTAGGAGAGACTTGATAGACAGAATTATTGGCCCGAAGCGAACCTGCGTTGACAACGAAGTTTTGTGAAGCCATTTTACGATTAAGTTCAGCCATCGACATACCTGTCGCCAGCAGTTTTTCAGCATTTAACCTCACTTCAATTTGCTTTTTTTCAACCCCATAAAGTGCAACTCGCGAAATCCCGTCAATACGCTCAAGTGGACGTTTTAATTGCTTATCCAGTAAATCAAACGCGCCAGAAAGTTCTCGTTGGCTTGAAATGCGTATCGTCAATATTGACATGTCAGCGGTTGAAAATTGCTGAACAAATATTCGCTCGACATCGTCAGGTAACAAGTGGCTGACTGCGTCAATCTTTTCACGGGCCTCTAAGCCTTTAGTCGCTACATTTTCATCCCATTTCATCTTGAGTCGAATATTGGCGCCATTCTGATCAGAGTCAGAGCGCATTTCGTCAATGCCCGTCATTGTGGCTAATGATTCTTCTAATACTTGAGTGATTTCTCGCTCAACTTCAGCAGGTGTAGAACCGTTGTAGGGAACATTGATATTGATCTCAGGGACATCAATACCAGGATACATTTCCAGTGGTAATAGCCGTGTTGCTGCCATTCCAAATAATAGAATGGCAACGAAGAACATGCTGGTGGTGACAGGGCGTTTAAGTGCAAGTTTGGTTAAATTCATTGCGCCGCCTCCGCATTCACTTCTGCAGGCTCATTAGTCTCAAACTTTTTGTTATCAAACAATGCATAAAGCACAGGGATAACAACAAGAGTAAGTAATGTTGAAAGTATCAAGCCAAAAATTACGGTAATCGCCATTGGCGATCTGATTTCAGCACCATCACCCAGACCAATTGCCATTGGCAATAAACCTAATGATGTGGTGAGTGTTGTCATTAGAATTGGACGCAAACGCGAATGAGCAGCTTCAATGATTGCTGTTGTTTTCTCTTTACCTTGCTGCCTTAACTGATTGATTCTATCTACGAGTACAATGGCATTATTAACGACAATACCAGCCAACATAATTAGGCCGATAAACACAATGACGCTTAAATGTGTTTGAGTAACAAACAAGCCTAAGATACTGCCACTCACCGCCATTGGTACAGCAATCAAAATCAATAACGGATGAAGCAGAGATTCGAATTGACTTGCCATGACGAGATAGACAAGAAATACAGCTAAAGCTAAAGCAATTTGTAATGAGCGAAATGAATGTTCCATTTCTTCATTTTGACCACCAAAGCGTGCTTGTATTGAAACAGGCAATGATTGATTAGCTAATATTATTTTGGCATCGGCTACCGCTTCAGCTAAATCACCATAACCTAGATTCGCAGAAACAATAGCAACACGTTGTTGAGCAACTCGATTAATGGCTGATGGACCTAATTTCAAACTAACATCTGCAACAGCGCTAAGTGGAATAGGGCGGTTACCGTTTGGATTGATGATCATAGAACTGATATCGCTAATTTGATCTCGCTCGTCCTGTTTACTTCTTACCAGAATATCAATCTTTCTATCACGAACATTATATTGACTCGCAACTGTGCCACCGATGCGTCTGGCAATACGGTTGGCGATAGTTGGAGTATCCATACCTAGGGCTGCTATTCGAGAATGGTCAAACTCAATGCTTAATTCTGGCTGGCCATCACGTAAACTACTATTTAAATCTGTGAAACGATTTGATTCAGAAAGCGCAGTAACAAGTGTATTGGCCGTTTGTTTTAATTGGCTTAAGTCGTAACCACTTAATTCAATCTCTAGCGGTGTTTTGAAGCTAAATAGCTCCGGGTGTTGAATTTTTGAGTCAAGCTCAGGGATAACACGTGTAGCTTTGCGTAAAACATTACTGACCGTAGTGTATGCATGGCTGTCATTAAGAACGACTTGCAAACGTCCCCAATTCTCTCCGCCACGACTCGTATCAGATGACATTAGTCCGCCACTTCCCGCTTGGCTGTATAAATGTTTTACCTGAGGGTGGTCTGAAACAGAATTTGCAAGCTGCTGCAAAACTTTGTCTGTTTGCGATACTTCAGTACCAGGTGGTAATTGAACTTCAACATAGAACTCGCCTTGATTCATTGGGGGAATGAGCTCCATCCCTAATCGAGGCAAAAGACTACCGCAGGCAACAGAAATAACGATAGCTACAGACAAACTTAACCATTTTTGTGACATTGCGCCTTTAAGTAGCGCATGATAACCATGCTCGATTTGTCGATACGCAAAATTAAACCCTATTGTGGTGGGTTTTAATATCATGCCAGAGCACCAAGCTACCAGACGTCCTAAAGCTAGAGTGAAGGTAAGTAAAAATGCTGGGAGTATATTAAATATAAGCACAAGAGGGGCAAACAAGACTTTTTTGGTGTAAAACCAAAACTTACCCATACGAGTTGTTGGTACTGGCTCTGGTTCAATGTGTTGTGTCTCAGGAGCCTTTAGTGCCTGACGTGATGCCAGCATAGGGATGGCAGTTAAAGCGACTAACAATGAAGCTAATAAAGCAAAAGCTACCGTTAAGGCTTGATCTGAAAATAAAGCGCCTGCAATGCCGTCGACGAATACTAAAGGCAAAAATACAGCAAGAGTTGTGAGTGTTGATGCGAATATTGCGCCTGAAACTTCTTTTGTGCCTGCAATGGCTGCCTGTACTCGGTTCATTCCTTTGGCTTTATATCGGTCAATGTTTTCGAGCACAACGATGGCGTTATCAACTAACAAACCAACAGCCAGAGCAATGCCACCGAGTGACATGATATTTAAGCTGATACCGGAAAAAAACATCATGTTAAACGTAGCAATAACAGAGAGTGGAATTGATAATGAAATAATAATCGTAGGTACAATATCTCTTAAAAATAAGTAGATAACTAACATGGCCAGCAAGCTACCAATCAATGCCGAAGAAGTGACTTCGTTGATGGCACTTTCGATAAATTCTGATTGATCGTAAATCAGGTTTATTTCACCTAAATTTGGATTCTTATTGAGTTTTTCAATCTCAGATTTTAATCGTTTGGCGACAGCAACAGTATTGGCATCACCTTCTTTATAGATAGCAAGCTCGATTGATTCTTGATTGCCGATACGAGTGACATCGCTACGCTCTTTAAAAGCATCGGTGATGGTTGCGACTTCAAAAAGGCGAACAAGCTTTTGCTCATCGCGATAAATGATGACTTGAGACAGTTCATTCAGGTTATTGAATTGGTTGAGTGTTCTAACTAAGTATTCTTTTTCTCCTTGAACAACTTTACCTGCGGAAAGGTTTAAGTTTTCAGCGGCAATGCGGTTTTTAATATCTTCAGCGTTCAAATTTAGTTGAGCTAATTTGTCTTGATCAAGTTCGATATGTACTTCTTGCTCTAAACCGCCAGATAAACGTACCGAAGCCACACCCGATAGTGCTTCAAGCCTACGTTTAAGTTCTTCTTCACCATAGGTGCGCATTTGTTTAAGCTTTGAATCAGAGGCGTCAGGTACAGATAAAGCTAGTCTCATGATGGGATCGAGATTTGGGTTAAAGCGTAATAGCAGAGGTTTTTTTACGTCTAATGGCAATTCAATGGTATCAAGCTTCTCACGTGAATCTAAGCTGGCGAGATCCATATTGGTTCCCCATTCGAACTCAAGAATCACATCTGACATACCCGCACGTGAGACCGAACTTACTTTTCTTAATCCTTTTACTACTCCGACGGCTTCTTCTATTGGTTTAGCAATGAGTTGCTCAACCTCAACAGGGGCTGCACCTTCGTATAAAGTACGAATAGTTAGTGTTGGGTAACTTAAATCTGGAAGTAGTTTTATTGCAAGACGCGAAAAACCAACCATTCCGAAAAGGATAACGGCCAGCATGAACATCCACACTGTTACGGGCCGCTTCACTGATGTAGCAATTAAAGACATATAATGTTCCTTGCCTATTTTGTCTAACTCAAAAATTTGGTTGTCAGAGATTTTTTAATTAATAGCGTTGGTGAGCTCACTCCTGTGGCTACAGGAGTGACATCAAATTATTCTTATAAAGGCTATTTACTCACGGGTTGTTGAATTGCTGCAACTTCAGCTGAGTTTATAACTTCGACATCTGATTGATCTTTAAGATTATGCTGACCGCGGATAACAATTTGTTCGCCGAGGTTTACTCCAGATAAAATTTCTACCAAACCGTCTTGTTGATAACCAATGGTCACATCTTTCTGGTTAGCTTTACCATTATCAATGACATAAATTGCATAATTGTTGTCTTGATTCACCAGTGCGTTATATGGAACAACAGTTACCTGTTGATGGGTGTCGTACTGTAATTCGGTACGAGTAAACATGCCTGACTTAAATTGGTTGTCAGCGTTTGGCAGCAATAACGTAACTTTAAAAGTACCACTTGTGGCATCGACAACAGGGCTGATACGAATAACATTC
The DNA here is from genome assembly GCF_004358345.1 of Parashewanella spongiae. NCBI lineage: Bacteria > Pseudomonadati > Pseudomonadota > Gammaproteobacteria > Alteromonadales > Shewanellaceae > Parashewanella > Parashewanella spongiae. The sequence continues at coordinate 1,787,085 of NZ_CP037952.1, forward strand.
GCACTTGCACGATAATCAGGGTTTAAAGTGCTGCTGACTGAAGCTTGCTGGTCAATTTTTAAATTAGAAAGTTGCTGCTCGGGTAGGTGAACAATAGCGTGCAACTCATCTTGGCGGACAACATGAAAAAGAGGCTCAAATTCTTTAATCATATTACCGGCTTTAACAAATCGTTTGGCTATAACGCCATCAATAGGCGAACGAACTTCACTTTCAGTTAATTGAAGCTTAGCTAAATCTCGTTGAGCGGTTGCAGCTTGTAGATTGTATTGAAGTTTAGATATTGAGTCTGCGCTGATAAATTGCTTGTTTGTCATTTTGTTCAAACGTTCAAGCTCTTGTTCAATTACTTTTACTTCAGCTTCAGATTGTTGGTATTGATAGAGTTGACGACGAGAATCAATAGTAGCTAATAGTTGGCCTTTTTTAACTTGCATTCCTTCTTCGGTATGTAATTGTTCTATAAGCCCCGCAACACGGGTAACAACTTCAGCTTCTTCTGGTGCTTCCAATGTAGCTGTGGTGCTATAAAAAGAACCAACATCGCCTGTGGTGACTATTGCAGTTTCAACGGGTATCGCATAAGTTTCTTCTTTCTTTTCTTCTGCATCCCCTTTACTGCAAGCTGTTAGTGCGCCGGATAGGGCTATCGCTAAAATGAGTGAGTAGGAGCGAGCCGTTTTGCCAAAGTTGTCCATTTCAAATCCCTTGTTCAATATAATTTTTCTTTATTAAGCTAGGATTGTGCCAACTGGTGATTGCTGAGTTATTACAATGGGTTAGTGTGTTTTATTTGATTGGTTATATGGTGGTGTTAATAATTAGTTAGTGATTATAAAAACTATTTGATGAATTTCACCAACCGTTAGTTTTGCAATGTGTTGATAGTATTTTGTTTATTATCTTAAATAAATCGGTTGAACGTACAATTTAACTTTAATTTATTGAAATTAGGCACAAAATTAAACAGCCCAGATGCACCTATCAGGTGAGTGCTGAACATTCATATACTTGCCAAAATCACCGCTAGCTGCGTTATAAATTTTGCAAGTAGAAACGAAGTAACGACAGTTTTGTATGTCGGTAACCACTACTTGCTGCTATTCATGCCTTGCTATCAGTTTTTTTTCTGCGTGTATGAATGCTCCCAACCGATTTATTCAGGATTATAAGTACCTGTCGATAAGTTCTTTGATAATTATTGTGTTCAGGTTTAGTGCTATACAAGACGCAATGTAGGGCGCATAGCCGTAGCTATGTAACCGAAGTTGCAACACCGTAGAGTGCTGAAACTGGGCACTAGAAAATCTTAAGAAACTTATGGTCAGGTACTTAGACTTGATATAGGTGGTAAAAAATTTACTTGTATTCATGAGCTTTGATGTGTTCTAGGGATGTAATGAGCTCTATAAAGTATTCATAACTCATCAGGGATAAGCTCATCAAATATAGCTTCAAGTACTTGCTGGTTTGGTTCTGTCATGTTTTTAACGAGTTCAGAAATTTTATCATAATCGTCAGGATAATTTTTCAAGTGTTTGATTAAGTAAATAGCTGTGTATGCCACGTATCGGGTGCAATTGGTAGTATCTTTAACTGCTTGGAAGTTTGTTCTAAGAGTCTTTACACCTGAATGGTGCTTTAATCTCTTTGATTCCACTACGCAAAAGCTGTCGACTTTTATGATGGCAAGAACAGCATGTTGGCTATCAAACATTCCGCATTTCGATAAACCGATAGGCACAAACCACACTTCTTGTTTTTTACTTTCAAGCAACTTACTTTGAAGGGTTATTAAGGTTGATTTTAATTCTGAAGCATCGATGTCGTGCTCTTTTATTAATTTCAAAACACTGGTGCTGTCTAATGAAACTCTATCACTAATTGCGCTGTTAATTTCTTGTGTATTTGCAATAATAGTTGTTTGAGGATTATGTGATTTTATTTTACTCCCCATCTTTTTTCGAAATACAGATATTCTACTTTCAGAACTAGAATGAACACTTAAATGCACTTCAGATTTTTTAGGAATTTCGTCAGCGTTGAATTCTTCAAATGCTTCAATCTCTTCATTTTCAACTGAAGAAGTACTTGTAGAGCCTTCGCTTTCATCACTGGAAGACATGGAAATTAATGTTTCTTCTTCGGAACCTATGTCGTTAGTTTGTTGTGGTGAAGAGGGAAAATCCACCGGAAGCCAAGTTGATTCTACTTTGAATTCATATGTTTTCTGAACTGGATTAAGAAAGGCACAAAGCATTTGATCTCTTTCTACGGGTGAAATTTTATAAAGTGCTAAAATTTCAGAATAATAAGTTTTATCTTGATTGGCCTTCTTGTGCTGTTGAAGCTTTAATTGGCATAGCTGATTCCATGCTGCCGCGATAGATGTTGAGGCCTGTATGATATCTTTTGAATTCCCTTCGTAGGAAGGAATTATTTTAAGTCCGTCGTTTTCAGTACAGAACTTAAATTTGAGTGTAACCTTGTGGTTTTTAGGAGATATATGGCATGTTACGTTGGTGGTATCATTACTGTCTTGGTTCTGTGAAGAAAGAATATCCAAACTATTTATTGCACCAGTGTTTAGATTGATTGCTATTTCACCCACACTCATTTGATTAATCCTATGTAAGTCCAGACCTCTCCTATGTCTATTTTTAATGTTAAATGATGATTTCGAACCATCAACAAAAGATAATTCGCGCATATATTAATGAATAAGAACCTCTTTTTAAATTTTATATTGTTAAATTATACTTAATTTTCAAAAAAACTAAGTGTTTTTATGGGGTTAGATTGTTTTTGCTAACTAAGTTTAATTATAAATTTATTTGAAGTTAATATGAGATTGAATTGCAAATAAAGTTGGTAGTACAATTACAGTAATTAAATGCTCAACTCAGAGCTATGTATGTGCTCAAAGTGCAATCGAAATTGATGAAGGCATAGTTGTTACCGACATACAAAACTGTCGTTATTACATTGCTACGTCAAGACAATTTTGAGAAGTATTCTTTTGTAGTCAGGCAATAAAGATTCATCCTCGATTACTCTGTAGAGCTGATTAATACGTTGAAACTTGAGCTATCAAAAGCTTAAGTTTCATACTGATTTGCTCTTAAAGGCATTTTGACTAGAAAAATGAAGTAATAAAGAATCATACCGAACGAAACACATTATTGGACATAACCAAGTTTCATCCCCTATACATTTTTGGGCAAAAAAGCATATTACTGACTCGGATAAGAAATCTAAAGGAGTTATTTGTTCGAGGCCAAAAGCTCAATGAAAGATTTCAACGAGCGAAGTTAAGATGTTAATTCGCCGTTAGTATCCGATATTCATGCTCTTGCGCTCCAGTATCAGATAAGCTCTAGATTAATATTTATTCTTATTTCATTGTATTTAAGCTAGCCAGATGTATAACAGTAATATTCTTTACCCAATAAAAAACACAAGTTATGGCAACGAGTTCTTATCTAACATCTGTGACGAACCAAAGGCATTTCAATGAAAATACCCCTAACAGTCAATTAGGAACTCGTTTAGTGAAAATAAACGAAAATCATTGGTTAATAGAAATAACGAAAGATTCTGTTATTCGTGATTGTATCCATTGTCACAGCAGGCTAGCTATGGTTAGTTTTTGTGAAAAATTGGAACATAGCGCCTGTGAGCAATGCTTTAACACTATGGGTAATCGTTGCCTTGAATGCATAGGTAAATATCAAAAGTATACAGTTAGCACCAGAATCCAGACTGAGCTGAGCTCAGCCTTAAAACACCTACAATTATCATGTATCGAGTGCGAAAAAAAAGTCAAATATAAAGATATTAATGCTCACTCTAAAGATTGTTTTCGAAAACTTGATGCTCATAGGCACCCAAATCAAACTCAAAAAGAAACAGACTTTAACTTTGCTATCCAACTGCATTTTTCTGAAAACTCTGAACTGTCTCAGCATTCAAACTCTACATCATCTATCGCTGCTACGAGTACTCTTAATGAAGTTCGATGTTCGAGCAAATCAAAGCTCGATGGTTATATTCAACTAAGTGAACCACAAACAAATTCTCACTTATCGACTACCGCAATACCACCACTGGCTGCTACCACAGAGCCACAAGATGCTGATAGTGATTTTGCACTTGCTTGTCATTTTCAGTTGAATGGAGAGCAAGATCAACAAAACTTTATTTCATCAACTGCTAGCGCAGAAACACAACCTACTTATAGTGATGATGCTCAAGAAGTGCTCCCAAGCGCCCCTCCTCTTGCGCAAATACCTTGTGGGCACCAATCGTATCAGTCACATCAGCAACCAGAGTACGCATACAGGCCTCCTCCACCCACATATGCTCAAGCGCTAATTGATGCCGCTAAAGAAGAGGATTGGGATATTATTGAGATGCCTAAGACTAATACTTCGAGCAGTTATTAATTCATGAGTAATTAGGTGTCACGAGCAGGAACTGCAAAAAATAATCTATAATTCAACACGTTCAAATGAACTTGAAACAGAATTGTCACTAATGGTATTGAGTTTTGGCCTTGGTTGGTCACTATAAATAGTATTGCAATGGATAGGTTTTCTTACGTGGATTGGGGCATTTCCGTGTTTCGTCCTGTAAACCATTTCTGGATATAAACGAGTTTCGGTTTCAAAACAATATCAACAGGTTGCATTAGAAAAAGTATCTCTAAAACCAAATTATTAACATCAAATTACTGAAAGCCACGACTAGCCCTAAAAATACAACTTAGGGCTTACACTTACAACACTCGATGCGAGTAGAGCTGCGCACAACGGGGCGTTATGGTAAATAGGTTTTTAAACTAAATAACTAATTATTTCTTTAGGTACCTTTTTAACTAAAGGTTTTCAGTTAAAAGGTACAGATATTCAGGACAATATTTACCATCATGGCAAACGCTATCATCCATTGTTGAGTTGTAGTTAACATTAGAAAAATCTGTTGCTATATTAGTCCACTTTCCAAGTTCACCATCAAAAAGTGTCACAAGAACTTTAAAACACGTTGATACAAATTTATAAACTTCAAAAGGAAATATTCTTCCGTCATCATCTGTAACCCTTACATATAAATCACACTTCATACCAATAGAATCTAGAATTCTATTTGCAGACACGCATATATCAACAAAACGATGAAGTGGTTCATTTTTTAGTTCAAATTTTGATTCATAATTTGTCAATAGCAATATAAGGAAGTCAATTTCATTAGATAATTCCTGATAAAAATCTTGGTTTAATTCAAAATTCCCAAGTTTAGAGAAGCTATAAAATCGATGGTATGCGGTCATAGACCTCTCTTGAATTGATACTCCTTCAATATACCACTTTCAATGTATTTAAGGTTTTTTCTATAGTGATCAATATGATTTTTGTATCTTAAAAGTTGATTATTACTTTTAAGCTCTTCAAGATTTTTACTTTGTATATCTATTACAATTTCTTGCTGGGACAGCCTTTGATATGAAACCAATACTCCCATTAAAATCCCGAAACCTGCAATTACTGAAAAAACCTGCTTATACTTAGTTATGAATGTAGAAATAACACTACTATCTATGCAATTTAACGAAACTAAGATTAATAGCAAAAGGCATAATAAAGAGCCAACCAAAAAAACTACTTTTAAAATCAAATTGTTCAATCTTCATTCCTAAATATGAAGTAACTAATATATTGCACCTGAGGTTAGTTGACGTTTATTGTTGAGTAAGGGCTTTCACTATGTGTAAAAGCATAATTTGCAACTACACCATTAGATATTAAAATATCGAGTATTTTTTGAGTACCAGTTGTCTCAACTTCCATAGAAACAATAAAACTTTGGGCTTTAGCTGTACCTTTGGAGTGCATGTAAATCCATTTTTCATCAGATGATGATAATACGGTTTTTGAATATGGTTCACCAAAAATTGTAAGCAGGTCTGCTGTTGTAGTTTTACCTTTAATTATTTGAGAAACCTTTTCGCTGGCAAATTCTTTACCAACCGAATAATTAGATGTTGCACAGCCAGAAAGAAAACTTAAAAAAATAACTAACCCTAAAATAAAACCAGCTTTCATGAATATCCCTTTATGTATAAATTAGTTACGTATACCAGTGTAAATGCGACTGTGCGTTATCCAATATCAAAAATCAATCAATAATGGATTTATCATAACTTATCTTGGACGCAGACCCAAAACCGACTCACCACCGATTCAGTGCGAACAGCCTGAAAGATCCAATTATCTAGGCAAAAAATGGTAGTTTTCACTACAACAGCACTTGAGGCAAACTTATAGCACGAACCCCTATGAAAGTTAATTATTAGGTCTGCTTTGTTACAAAATAGTCTGTCGAAAGGATATGATTTTTAAAGATTATTTATTAGAAATAGTATCGTGAACGTCCGCTGAACTACATCTAGCCCAGCTTAACATTCCATGGCAGCAAGCTTTCAAGCTCGGTCGGTGATTTTGCGAGTTCTTCTAAGCAATGATTGATGTAATCAAAAGGAATTAGACCGTTAGCTTTTGCAGTTTCGATTATGCTGTAGAGCATTGCACTGGTTTCAGCGCCTTTATGATTGATGTTGAACAACCAATTTTTTCTGCCGATGACGAACGGTTTCACTGCTCGCTCTGCACGATTATTATCGATATTCAGCAGGCCGCTTTCTGTGTAGCGTTTTAATTTACTCCACTGATTTAAGCTGTAAGTAATGGCTTCACCTAGTTTGCCTTTACTTGATACTTGCAGTGCTGACTTATCCAGCCAAGCTTTAAAATCTGCCAAGATAGGTTCGGACTTAATTTGTCTTTTTTTCATTTTTTCATCAACAGATAAGTCAGCAATGTTTTTCTCTATTGCATACAGTTTTTGAATGAAACTGATGGCGACATTGACCTTACCAACTTTGGTTTTCCCTTGCGCTGTCTGAGCTTCAATAAACTTTCTTCTTGCATGCGCCCAGCAACCGACAAGCTCAGCGTTAACCTTTTGATAAGCCGCATAGCCGTCAGTTTGCAGGTAACCATTAAAATCCCCCAAGAACATCAATGGACAAGCACCTGAGCGACTGCCATTTTGATAATCAAACAGCACGATATTACGCATGATGGGAATACCTTTAAATGCGACATTACTCGATGCTGGTGAATCAGCACCTGAGCAGTACACCCAAATATACGATTTCGCTCGTTCATCATTGATGACTTTTACCGTAGTTTCATCTGCTTGAATCACGGGTTGTGAGAGCTGTATTTCTCTCAACCGTTGATGCAAGGGTTTAAATAACGCACCGCATTTCATCATCCAGTCCGACATGGTGCGTCGACTGATTTCAATACCATGTTGTTTGAACATGGTTTCTTGTCGATAAAGCGGTAAGGCATATTGATATTTACTGGTGATAATTTGACTGAGCAAACTCGGCGTAGCATAACCTTTTGGTATTGGGCTGCTAGGCACAGATGCTTGCTTGATGTTGGGTTGAGTACCGCTTTTCTCACAATGCTGGCAGCTGTACTTTAAGCGAATATTTTCTATAACTTTAACTTTAGCAGGGATAAACTCCAGTTTTTCACTGACATCCTTGCCCATTTGTTGAAGCTGATGACCGCAACAGTCACACTGTTTGTCTGCTTCATCAATGTCATGGATCACTTGAACACGTGGTAAGTGTTTAGGTAATGGTTTGCGTTTAGGCTTTTCTTTTGTCTTTGGCGGAGTGGTTTCTCGCTCAGGTGTGGTATCAGCTTCTAAAATATCGTCTTCAACCAGAGTTTCAGCTTCATTAAACAATTCACCTTGAGCCTCACAAACTTCACTGCTTCGACCAAAGCGGTGATGCTGAGCTAAACGAAATTGCTCCAGTAAGGTTTGATATGATTGATTTAACTCTGCAATTTCACTGTCCTTACTCTCAAGCAAAGCCTGTTGCTTCAACAGTAATTGTTGGAGTAAGGCGTTGTCGTCGAGTAAAGATTGGATACTTTTGGTCATGGCATTATTTTACCAAAAACCGAGTGTTAATAGGTGATAACAATGATCTAATTAATGAAATCAACATCCGTTTTAGCGATCAATCAACAATAACTTTCAACAATAACTTTCAACAAAAACTTGTTGATGACCAACGACATCGTAACCTGAAAGTAACCAGTGAAATTGCTGCTCAGAAAGCACCATCTGCTCGGTATCAATCTTGGCTGGCCACTTGAACTTGTCTCTTTCCAGTTGTTTATACCAAAGCGCAAAACCTGTTTTATCCCAATAAAGGATTTTAAGTTTATCTCGGTTTTTGTTGCAGAACACAAACACGCTGCCATCGGTAGAAGGCAATTCCATTTGTTGTTCAACAACGGCGCTTAACCCATTAATCGATTTACGAAAATCAATGAAGTCACGGTATAAATACACCTTGGGCAATTGTTGAAACATAATCATGATTGCAATCCTTTGATGACATCGATAATAATTTGAGGAGGTATTTGAGCAGGGAAAATTAAATCACCTATCTTGGTTTCAAGTTTGATCACTGGCTGTTGAGCTGGAATGGGGGGAGCTGATGCAGTAGTAACAACGGCTTGAGTAAAACTTGATTGTTGCTTCGATTTTTTTTTGTGAGTGTAAAAGCAACTGATGGCCAACTTATACTTGCGGCAAAAAGCGGTAACGGTTAATTCACTTTCGCTTTGCTGCCTTACCAGAGCTTGCCATTGTTCAGGTGTTTTTCGGTTTGTCATGCCGCGTCTCAATAGTTGAAAAGTGGCAAAGATTTTAAGGGATGGTTTTTACTCTGAAAAGATGGGGTTTACTGCACGGTTACATAGTATCGCTACGCATTGGCGTCGCTAACTTGGAAAGGAGCAAGTGTGTGTTAGCAAGGATTGAAAATATCATCATTTCAAGCTGTTTAGTATGAATCTTTATTGCCCAGTATGATTCTTTATTACTCAGTATGAGTCTTTAGTGCGACATGAAGTCGTGTTGATCGCTGTTCTCCGATCTAAGAGAGAACCATCTGTATCACGATGAACCGTGAGCTTACGGCAGCATAGCGTGAAAAACTAATTTATTTCAGGTAAAGCTAGACCTAGGCGATTAGCCCAAGTCCATTTTTTACAGCTATATTATTTTTCAGTGCCGACTGTTTCTCGATAATTCCACGGTAGGTATTCTTCAGGATTGGTTTTCACTTTATCCTTCTCTCTCTGTAAAAATGTGAAATACTCAAACACATTGATGCCAGCTTCACTTGCTGTTGCAATCATTGACGTGATGACATCACCAATCGTAGCGCCAAGTAACGTCTTATGGAACATCGCATTTTTTCGGTCACGAACGATGATTTTTAACATGGCTTCGATACGGTTATTATCGATGTATACACCTTCGTAGTGGCAAAAATAGCTCAAGCCAACATAGTGTTTGACAAAATATCGCATCGCCTTACCTAAACCACTATTCTCTTCAACTGTTTCATCGTTAAGGTGTGTTGTACACCACTGCTTGATGGTTTTCATTACAGGCAACGAATGTTGCTGATGGTAACTCAGCCTTTCTGTTGCCGTAAACTTTTGCTCTTTAGTGTGCTGCTCGTAAGCCCAAATTTCACCATAACGTGTCAGTACGTGCTCGACTTCATCGGGGAAATGGTTAATGACATCAACAAATTGTCGTCTGGCATGACTGTTACACAATGACAGCAGACATTCTCTTACCGTAGGGCGATTACTGACCAGAGCGTCACTCATCATTATCGGCCTAGATTGATGAGTACCGCGTTTGTGCAACAGGCTATCGATGAATTCGCCAGCATGACCAATATTAGTTTCAAACAACACGATACTATCATTGGCTTGAGTGGTCGCAATAACACCTGATGTGTACACGCCGCTGCGCATTTGTGTCTTGTCACTGTTACGCACCGGTTTTTCTATTGGCGTAGCATCCAAAATTCGGTGAGTCGTGTCATCGAGATAATAATGCTTCGCATCGGCCGCGAGGTTAACCAACATTTGATAAACAGGGTAAATATCATTGGCCACATATTCAACTTGGTCAAACACAGTAGACGCAGTGATTTTGACACCAAGCAGCTTTTGAATGCTCCCTTGGCGATAAAACGGCAACCCGGCAAAATACTTGTGTATGGCCATTAATGACCGAGCTGAGTAGCCGTATTTTTGTTGCTCGCTCCCGTCGGCTAACACTTCAACTGGCAAAGCGGCGGTAGCGTAAGCGCCACAAGCATTACAGCGAAAGCGCTCCATGACATGCTGCTCTGGCTTAAACGGACTTTGCCCTGTGATACGCAGTAAACTGCCTGGGTCGGTTTTGTACATTTTACCCATGTGGCACTCTAGGCAGTTATCACCTTTTTTCACATCTGTACTCTGATGCACTATCACAACTGGCTTAGCGGGAGTGAAATCTTCATCGCTCTCTTTGGGTTTACGATTTTTACCCGCAGTGTGTTTACCGCTTCCTTTATTGCTTTTACTGACACGAGACAAGGCTTCTGAAGACTTTTCAATGCCAAGTAACTTACGCAATTTGTGCACGGTGACATCGTGATTGGTTAATCGTTGCTGCATCGTCGATAACGTCACTAAGGCATCAAGTAACAACTGACAATCTTCTGGAGACAGTGCTAATTCATGCTCTTTGGCTTCAGTAACACGAACTATCAGTGCTTCCAGCGCGTTGTGGTCGATATCAGTAAACGGTTTACTCATTAAAGGACAGTCCAGCTTAGGCGAATAGGAAAAATGAATTCGGCGGGCAGTATGATCCGATAAATAAAATAATCAACCGGTAAGTGCGATTTATTTCAATCGACTTGAAGATAAATAAGGTTCACCACTCAGTAATTGCCGTAATTGTGCCGCAGCCATCGGTTGCATAACGCCATGATGACGTGGCCATCCATGAAATTTTCCTTTTGATAACCGTTTGGTCATCAGCCAAAAGCCATTATGCTCATAAGTGAGGGCTCGTATCATGGTTTTGTTGCGATTAATGAAGACGAATATCGAGCCTGAACGCGGATTACTCGACAAGCGCTGTTGGCACACGGCCGCCAGTCCATCGATACTACAGCGAAAATCAGCAGGCTGAGTCGCAATGAAGATACGACTGTTGGAAGTTAAATAGATCATGATTTCATTGCCCCGATAAGGGCGCAAATAAAGTGAACATCCACCACACCTTGTATATGAATATTGTCGCCATTAGATAGATTCAGCTCAAGTTTTACTGGGGAATTGGGCTTGATGACCTCAGGTAAGTTGGGTAATTCAATGAAGTCTGTAATGGACTCTGCCGAGTTTGATACCTGGCACCATTGTTTAAATTGAGAGCCACTGATACGTAAAGCGGTGCAAATTTGTGATGATGAGTAATGCTCTAGCAATGAAGTGGCTTGCTCGCGGAGAGTGTTTGGTATTTTAGTTCCGCGACTCGGCTTATTTATGCGCCAATGGGCGAAGACTGTGGCGACGCGAGTTAATGGCTCTATATTTGGCATGATGGGCTCCGATAATTAATCTGCCATCATTACATCAAATTATTGGGTTAAAGTTGCACTATGCTGCCGTAAACTCACCAGATGAACCTAAGGTTCTGAATAAAGAAGCGAACCTGACAATGTAACGAAGTCTAATCGACGGGAAACGAATCGTGAGAGGACGTTCTTCCTGATAACCACAAAATCGGGTAAGTGCTAGGTAATCAGTATGACGAATGTAAGTGAATCCATGCAGGTGCATTATCGTACGAGCAGCGGAAGTGGTTTATACGCTGTAGCCAAAAGGCATTGAGAGTAGGAAAAGAGTTTTAAAGTTGCTCTTTCGTGATCACTATACTCTCCGCACTAATGTGGGCGACTAACCTGATATTGCGTGATATACGGAACATGGTAAGCCTGTATTGCTCCCAGTGGGAAAGCTGTCTGTGAGGATGGCCGATAGTTGTGCAGGTAAAGGAGGCTGGAGAAAGCAAATGCTGCATTGTAATGATGCAGATACAGATGAATATCTGGCACGAAAGTGAGCCCACTTTCAGCTGGTCTCCCGTTGCAAGAGAGTTTGAGGAACTTTATTAGAGGAGAAACGCAAATGATAATTTCATCAGAGATTAGTGCATCTCCTTGCGGCAAACAGTGGAAATCCATCAACTGGAAATCAGTTGAAGTAGCCGTATTAAAGCTTCAAATGCGTATTGCAAAAGCGATAAGAGATAATAAACACGGCAAGGTAAAGTCCTTGCAATGGATATTAACTCACTCAAGAGCAGCAAAACTTCTTGCTGTGAAACGAGTCTCACAAAATAAAGGTAGTAAAACGCCAGGTGTCGACGGTATCGTATGGAGTACAGACTCCCGTCGAATGGCTGCGGTTAACCAACTGAGTAGAAAAGGCTATAAAGCCAAACCGCTCAGGCGTATTTATATTCCCAAGAAGAATGGCAAACTCAGACCATTAGGTATCCCTTGCATGATAGACAGAGCGCAGCAAGCGTTATATCTTTTTGCATTAGAGCCTGTATCTGAGACATTCGCTGATCCTAACAGTTATGGGTTTAGACCTAACCGCTGTGTTGCTGATGCTATACAACAATGTTTTATATGTTTGTGTAAAAAGAGCTCAGCAAAATGCGGTTCTGGAAGGCGATATTAAAGCTTGCTTTGATAAAATTGGTCATCAATGGCTAATTGATAACATCCCGACGGACAAAAGGATGTTAAAGCAATGGCTTGGGTGTGGTTTTATCGACAAAGGAGTATTCTGCCGAACTGAAGAAGGTACTCCTCAAGGCGGTATAATATCTCCAACGTTAATGTTACTTACATTGGCAGGGTTGGAGGACTTTATCAAGTCAAAAATTCCAACTAAAGCTGATAAAATTCATTTTATATCTTACGCTGATGACTTTGTGATAACTGGTGCATCAAAGGAAGTGCTGGTTAATAAAGTTAAACCGCTGGTTTTGATTTTCTAGGATTCAACATTAGAAAATACAAAAGGAAACTGCTAACAAAACCAAGCAAGAGTAATGTGCTGTTATTTATTCAGAATATGCGTCAACTTATCCGAAAACACCCGACAATTAAAGGGGAAGAACTCATCAGAATGATGAATCCCAAACTTCGAGGATGGGCTAATTACTATAGCTTTAGTGCAGCCAAACGGATCTTCAGTTACGTAAACAGCCAAGTATTCCAAGCCTTATGGAGATGGGCTAATAGGCGTCATCCCAACAAAAGTAAGAAATGGATCGCAAAGAAATATTTCTTGAGCCGCAATGGCTACTGGAGATTTCAAGGAAAGCAGATCATTGCTGGCATGGAGTGCGCTTTAAATCTTGTTGAGATATCTAGAATACCAATTTGTCGACATAACAAAATAAAAGGTGCTGCGACACCTTATGACCCTGAATATGCTACTTATTTAAACGAACGCAAGCTTTGTAAAACAAGTAGAAATTCATGGAACACACCAGTCATGTTGGCTTTGTGATATTGCTGGGTAACAATTAAGCCTTAGTGGAGGCTTGAGCCCAGTGCAGTGAAAGTTGCACGCTGGGTTCTTAGGAGGGCGGCATCTGGTAACAGGTGTCGCCTATCCGACTTACCTCATTACATCTTTATAAACAAAGTGAGCACATACAAGCTCCCGAAGGGCAAGGATAAAGGGTTCCATTACTGTATTACAAGCACTTGAATTATCCCGACAAAAGCACGAAGTGCGTTGAACGCCAGCTTTGTATGGCGGCCGTTAGGGTATATAAGTACCTGACGATAAATTATTAAACATTTTGCTCATATCTTAAGCACTCTACAGCGTTGTGTCTCAGGTTGCATAGCTACGGCTATGCGTCCCTCCCCACGTCTTGTATTGCACTCAAACTATGAACAAAAAAGTACTCAATAACTTATACTCAGGTACTTAGTACTTCGAGCTTGTGCCTTGCACTGAAACCCTTTAGCTCTTGCTAAGTGAGAGATTAATTACTGTAACTGGTATAACGTTCGACCGTACGTTGATGAAGCCATAACGAGTAGAAAGAATTAGTATAACCAGAGATCCTGATTAATATCCCCGTGATAAGTACCCAGTCAAACGTAATCGAATATTTTTCTTGCTGAAACGTCTGTAATTAACGACTTCTTGAGAAAAAAGCATTTGACTAGGTACTTACTTGAAGATACAACTTTCAGAGCATTTTCAACGGTAAGTTTTTCAAGGCGTGAAAGTGCTTGCAGCTATATTATCCTAAAAACATCAGTTGAACGCTGAGTATATGAGTAACTGTTTGAGTCAATAAGATGACTTTATCATCATGGCTTTCACCCAATGAGTGAAGCGCTCTACGCTCACAAGCTTGCTAAAATGACTGCTATCTGCGTTGTAACTTTTGCAAGTAGAATAACTTGCTGCAAGCTACGCCTTACTATCAGCCATTTTTTCTATGCTTGAGAACGCAGTCAACTGATGCTTCTAGGATTATTGATAAAGTCTTCTGCCTTCCCGAATGACTTCAATAAGTTCAGGAGCACTCAATTTTTTCTTCAATCGCTGTGTTAAGTCAGGATTATAAATCCGGTACTTCCCATGATTATCAATGACAGTAACTTCATCATTTTGATAAATAGCGAAAGCTTTTTGATCCGAAACATAAATCCAATCCTGCGAATCAGGGCTCATTAAGCTTTGACCTGAACTGTAATCCGTTGATGGATTGGTGCAACCAAGAATCAGGCTCATTAAGGTTGGTGCAATGCCATAGTGGCTGGTGCGGTAGTTTACTTTTCTAGCGCCTAATTGTAGTCCATGTATGATCAGTGGCACATTCACATTTTCAGGAGTAAGCGAGCTTTTAGTGTTATTTGAATTAATATCAAAAGCTGCACCTTTTGCACCAGTTACGATAACGATTGTGTCTTTATCAATGTTTGAAATAAGTACTTTTAATTGTTGATCAGTAAAGTGTGCCGCTTGTCTGTATTGGTTGAATAAGACTCGTTGTTCTGGTTGGTATTCTATAGGGGCTTTGATGGTTTTAATCCCCAAAAAGCCTACGGGCGTATCGTAAGTGGCTGTGGCGTTTAAAGTGACCAGTGCTAACCAAGGCTTGATTTGTTTTTTACGCCAGTTTTTAAACGATTTAACTACAGCAACGTCAGTCATCGCGCTATTTTGAGGTTTAGGTGTTAGATTCAGCTTGAAGTCATTAAACATTGCTTTGGGTGAGCTGTAGTCGATATTAGTTTGATCTGAAAATAGCTCAAGATCATAACCAGATTTCTTTAATTGTTGAGTGATTACAGGGCTAGTATAAGAGAGCTCGATGGCACTTGAATAGCTGCCTTGTATGGCATAAAGCATAGAAAACATACCGCTATTAAAGCTTGTTCCGCCGCTAAAGTGATGGGTGAAATGTAAACTTTCTTGTGAATATTGATAAAGAAAAGGCATGGTGTCGGAGTTCACCATGTCTTTACGGAAGCTATTAACAGAGATAAAGAGAATATTTGGTTTGATATCTGATTTACATTGTGGAAAAGTTAACGGGTAAGTTAACGAACCATCGTTATGGCTGTTGAGCTTTGTGCTGTCTTGACGTTCGATGCCATGGCGTTCCATAAATGTTTTTGCTGTGGCTGGATAAGACAGTGGGTACGCATCATCATAACGAGTGATATCAGTAACATTAGTCGCATCGGCCCATATATGGGATAAGTGACTGCTAACAAAACAAATCCCAATAATAATAAGCACTTTATGGCCGAAATTACATTTTTGAAGTGTTACGATACGTTTCCATAAATAATTGGCTAAGGTTAATTGAAATGCCAAAAATAATACGGGCGCGAGTAGCAATTTTCCACCACTCAATAGCGAGTTAATATCGGTCCAAGCGAGTTCAAAAGCAAAAGGGCTCAGATGCAGACCATAGTCAGAAAATATGACTGTGTCATATAACAGTATACATTGACCGATTGTCGCAATAGTGGCTGCAAAGCCACGTAATACTCTTGAATAAGGTGCGAGTAAGGTAACTGGAAACAAGAATATCAAATAAATAATAAAAGCAAGAAAGCTGAACTGCCCGACGGTGTAAAGAATTAAATAGCTCCAACCTAACCAAGTATCTGGTTCACCTAGAGTAGAGATATACCGCGAACCAATAATAATGGCGAGTAAGCCATTAAAAAATGCGAACCAATGACCCCAATTGATTAGATTAGAAACCTTATCTCTATTGAGTTGGATATTATGTTCAAACATATTTTTTTGCATCGGTATTATTGGCCCGTCGGTCGATATTTAATTCAGTAATTACGTTTTTATTGTATTGAATTTAATTAATTAATCCAGTTTAGTTGATTGTGCTAATGCTTTTGCAAACTGCTCAGCAACAGCTGGCCTTGCAGAATCGGGGATTTTGGTTTGCAGTAAATGAGAAACACAGTTACCAAGTACCATTAAACTTAGATCTGTTGGCGATTTTTGCTTATCGAGTACTGCAAATATCTCTGTAATTAACGATTCTACTTGAGCATTATTGTATTTTGATTGGATAGCCATAAAAAAATGATTCACAAAGATAGTAATTAGCGGCATATAATACCGAATATTTCACTCACTATCACTACAAACACTTATGACAATTTCTATTGACCAAGCCATTATTCACGAAATTACTCAAGACAGTCAGGGAAAGCTGCGTTGTCGGCTGCGCCCTCAACCGCTATTAAACAGCCAAGCTGCAGAGCATATGCTTGAGGAACTTCATCAAATCTACACAAGTAAGGCTGGAAAAGGGTTTGGCTATTTTGGTGTTCATGGTGAAGATGGTGAGGCAAACTCTGCTTTTTCTGATGCATTAACAAAATATCGTGATAATGAATTAGGCTTTGTTGAGTTTTCAGGTCAAAGTAGCAAATTATTACAAGATGAACTGTCAAAGTATGACTTTAGCCAAGGTGGCTTTTTACTGATGGCTTGTTATACCAGTATCACGAGTGATTATTTGTTCGTTGCACTGTTAAATGCCAAATCGTCGATGACGGTACTTGATGATATGGAGCTAACAGAAAATAACCATCTTGATTTAAGCAACATTCAATTAGCAGCACGAATTG
The DNA here is from genome assembly GCF_004358345.1 of Parashewanella spongiae. Classification (NCBI taxonomy): domain Bacteria; kingdom Pseudomonadati; phylum Pseudomonadota; class Gammaproteobacteria; order Alteromonadales; family Shewanellaceae; genus Parashewanella; species Parashewanella spongiae. The sequence goes on from NZ_CP037952.1 coordinate 1,804,258, forward strand.
ATTTAACCGAACTTCAAGCTGAGCCTGACTCGAAAAAGTATATCTCTTTTATTCGTGGGCGAGCTGGTCGAAAAGTGGCTGATTTCTTCTTGGACTTCATGGGATGTGTGGAAGGCGTCAATACTAAATCTCAGAATAAAAGCTTAATGAATGCCGTAGAAGATTTTGTTTCAGGTAACGAACTGACAAAAGAAGAAAGTCAGCAGGTTCGAGAGAAAGTTTACGATTATTGTACTGAACGTTCAGACGAAGGAAATGATATAGATCTTAAGCAGCTTACCGAAGAGCTCAGCGAGACAGGAATGGATTCATTTTACGATTTTGCTAATGGTGGTGAATACGAACTGGATGACGCCTTTCCTGCGGATAAAGCAACGTTAAGGCAGCTTAAGAAGTTTTCTGGCGCTGGTGGTGGAGTCAGTTTGAGTTTTGATGGTAATCATTTAGGCGATAGAGTGATTTACGATCCGATCTCAAACACCATTATGATAAAAGGTGTTCCAGCAAACCTTAAAGATCAACTTGATAGACGCCTAAAGGGTGAATAACAAAATTTATTTTTAATGCAAAACATAAAAAGCCAAACCGTTAATAGCGATTTGGCTTTTTGATCACAATTTTACGATTGGTGGTTATACCAATTACAGTAATTAAATGCTCAACTCAGAGCTATGTAAGTACCTGAGTATAAGTTATTGAGTACTTTTTTGTTCATAGTTTGAGTTCAATACAAGACGTGGGGAGGGACGCATAGCCGTAGCTATGCAACCTGAGACACAACGCTGTAGAGTGCTTAAGATATGAGCAAAATGTTTAATAATTTATCGTCAGGTATTTATGTGCTCAAAGTGCAATCGAAATTGATGAAGGCATAGTTGTTAGCGACATACAAAGCTGTCGTTATTACATTGCTACGTCAAGACAATTTTGAAAAGTATTCTTTATAAACCAAAGTGAGCACATACAAGCTCCCGAAGGGCAAGGCTAAAGGGTTCCATTACTGCGTTACAAGCACTTGAATTATCCCGACAAAAGCACGAAGTGCGTTGAACGCCAGCTTTGTATGGCGGTCGTTAGGGCATATAGTACTTCGAGCTTGTGCCTTGCACTGAACCCCTCTAGTTCTTGCTGAGTGAGAGATTAATTACTGTAATTGGTATTATCTATCAAACACTAATCGTTGACCGAATTGACGATTGATGAACTTTTCTCCATCGAAAAGATGATTACCATTAACCCAAGTACCAATAATACTGGACTGGAAATTATAGCCATCAAACGCTGACCAACCACAATGGTAGCGAGTGTTTTCTTTATTCGCATGAAAGGGTTTATTCAAATCGATCAAAGTTAAATCTGCATTATAACCCTCGCGTAAATACCCACGATCTTTCAGTTGGAAGCGTTCAGCGACAGCGTGACTGGTCTTTTGAACAATTTTTTCCAAACTAAAATGGCCATTGTGATAGTGTTCAAGCACAGAAATTAAAGCATGTTGTACCAGAGGAAGACCTGATGGCGCTTTAAAATAGCTTTCTGCCTGCTTTTCTTCCCAAGTATGCGGAGCATGATCAGTGGCAATAATGTCAATGACATCATTATTAACTGCATCAATAAGAGCCTGCTGATCGGCTGCTGTTTTTATCGCCGGGTTACATTTAATTAAGCTGCCCAGCTTCTCGTAGTTGCTATCATTGAAAAATAAATGATGAGCACACACTTCAGCAGTAATGTTCGCGCCTTTAAGATCGGCGAGTTGTTTATTTTTTTCAAACAAATACAATTCATCAGCGGTAGTCAAATGCAATACGTGCAGACGAGCTTTATGTTTTATAGCAAGGCTAGTGGCTAATCTAGAAGAAGCAAGACAAGCTTCTCTTGAACGAATTTCACCATGTAAATTCATTGGTATAGCATCACCATATTTAGCACGAGCAACTTCTTCATTAGCTTGAATGATAGGAGATGATTCACAGTGGGTTGCAATTACGGTAGGTGAGTTTGCAAAAATACCATTAAGGGTATCTTCATTATCGACAAGCATATTACCTGTAGACGCGCCCATAAAGACTTTAACGCCGCAAGCTTGGTTTGGATTTAGGCGTTTAATTTCTTCTAAATTATCGTTAGTAGCCCCTAAATAAAAACTGTAGTTGGCTAATGAGCTTGCAGCTGCGCGATGATATTTGTCTTCTAGTGCGTCTAAATTGGTTGTTTGAGGGTTTACATTAGGCATTTCCATGAAACTTGTAATCCCACCAGAAATGGCGGCACGAGATTCACTCGCGATGGTGCCTTTATTTGGAAAGCCTGGCTCTCTAAAGTGCACTTGGTCATCAATCATGCCAGGAATAAGATAATTCCCTTGTGCATCTACAACTTTTGCATCAGCAGGTGCAGTGATCTGACGCGCAATTTTACTTATTCGACCACCTTCGATTAATAAATCTTGTGTGGAAATTTGACCTTCATTTACCAGTTGAGCATTACAAATTAGTGTCTTCATAGGGTACCTAATTTTAAGTGACGACTCGTTAGTCTTAGTTCGAGTTTCTCATACAGAGGTGATTTATATGATACCTCAACTGACTAAATTTTGTGGGTTAAATCACATAAAATGAGAATATATGAGTAGCACTCATAGGTAAAAATTATCTTCTCGCTAACCTAAGTAAAATTAAGTAAAATTACAGGTTCGATTTTATACTTGTGCTGCTCCAATTGGATTTTTGAGCGGGTTATAAGTATCTGTATTCAGGTTTGTTGGCCTTCGCCGATGGAGCCTTAATTTGGCAGACTGTTTTTCTGTCGAGGAGTATTATGCTGTTGTTTGTAAAAGATCTTACTGTAATTGATTTTTCATATTTATGTGAAAAGCGTGGAATGATCGGAGAGAGTTGGATCGTTGATGTTGTGCTTGAGGGCGGCCTTGATGAGCAAAATATGGTTCTTGATTTTGCAAAAGTTAAGCGTGCAATTAAGAATACAATTGATGACGTCGCTGATCATAGATTACTTGTACCTGTTCATTCTGACGCGACGCAGTTTGAACAAACGATTGATAAGACATTTGTAGATTTCGAAAGTGAGGTTGGTGCATTGCACTTGGCTTGCCCTGATGAAGCGTTCGCTTTTATTAATTCAGATTCAATTACCTACGAGAGTGTCGTTGACTTCTTGCGTATCGAGCTTGGAAAAGTGCTGCCTGATAATGTTGAAGGAATAGAGCTTACCCTTCGAACAGAAGCACTAGATAAACCCTTTTACCATTACAGCCATGGCTTAAAAAAACATGATGGAAATTGCCAACGAATTGCTCATGGGCACAGAAGCCCAATATCAGTGTATGAAAATGGCGTAGAATCAATGAAGTGGAATGAATATTGGGCTGAACGTTGGCAGGATATTTATTTAGGTAGTAAAGAAGACATCTATGATGTAATGGCATTAACACTTTCTGAAAACGCTAAAGTTAGTTCAGATGAACACTATGGGTTTAGCTACGTTGCACCACAAGGTTTATTTCAATTAGCCATTCCTAAGTCATGCTGCGAAATAATTCCTCATGACACTACAGTGGAATTACTGGCCGAATTTGTTGCAAATGATTTATCTGCGCAAAGACCAGACAGTGATTTTAAAGTTGTTGCTTTCGAAGGTGTTGGTAAAGGAGCAATTGCTTCTAAAGCTAAACAATAGCAAATTGCTTTTTCAATCGAAATAAATTTATTATACGACCTGTAATCATTAATAATATGGGTCGTAAATGAAATCACCGTTGGTTTTCTTATCGTTATTCCTTTGTTTCTCAAATTTATCACTTGCTGAAGTGACCACCGTGGAAAATCAAGTTCAATTTAATGGTGATTTTAAGCAAGGTGCATTGATCCGAGCCAAAGTTACGCCTAACTCTAAAGTAACCCTTAATGGGAGAGTGCTTAACCTCGCTCCATCGGGTGACTTTGTTTTTGGTTTTGGGCGTGATGCAAAAGTAAAACATGAATTGAAAGTAGTATATCCCAACGGTTTGGCAGAAATAAAGCCGATTACTCTTGTCGCTCAAAAATATAATATTCAGCAAATAAAAGGGATCAGTAAAACCATCATGCAACCCGATCTTAAAGCGATTGCAAGATCTAAAAAAGACAGTAAACAGGTCAGAGAAGCTCGACATATCCATTCGACAAACAAAGCCGTTTTTAGTGATTTTATTTGGCCGTTAACTGGACGGATTTCTGGAGTATATGGGAGTCAGCGGGTGTATAACGGAAAGCCTGGGAGGCCACACTTTGGTGTTGATGTCGCGGCGAAAACGGGAACTGTAGTTATCGCACCCGCCGACGGCGTTGTCTCCCTTGCTGTTCCTGACATGTTTTATTCTGGAGGAACCTTGATTATTGATCATGGCTATGGCGTGAGTTCGAGCATGCTGCATCTCAGTAAGTTATATGTAAAAAAAGGTCAACGAATTAATAAAGGTGATGAAATTGCTGAAGTGGGCGCGACAGGAAGAGCAACAGGACCGCATTTAGATTGGAGACTAAATTGGTATCAAGAGCGGTTAGATCCAACTACTATCGTCTCTGATATGAAAACGGCAATAAAACAAAATTAATAAGTCTTATACAAATTACAGTAATTAATAGTATGGACTCTCCTCACTCCCCCTCGGCGTCAAAATACGCCATGATATGTGGAGGAAAAAGCAACGAAACTTAATGAGGAGAGTCACATGGCTAAAATAACAATCGGAATTGATATTGCAAAGAACATTTTTCATTTAGTGTTTATTAGGGTCTGTTGAACTTTCAGGATTAAATTTTGTGCTATTTGAGCATTTATCTGTTCAATGCGTGAGCAGTGATGCTTAGCCATCTAAGTGAGCTGGTCACAACACAGAACAGTGAATGCTCAAAAGCATCGAAAAAAGAGAGAGCGTAAATTGGTCGCTCTTTCTAAATCAAAGGTGCTGCGTTATCGTTTTCTTATTTGGAAACGAAGTAACGACAGTTTTGTATGTCGATAATAACCAAACCTCACAAACTCTGCCTTGCATAAAATAACCAATTTATCGCTGCAAAAACAATCACGAAAGCTCAAGAGTCCCTAACGCATCTGGAAAGGTCATTAAACGAGTTAAGCGTAAGCCTCAAGAGTTGCTGAAGTTTATAGTGAACACTGAGCCTTCAATTATTGTTATGGAAGCTTGTGGCAGTACCTATCATTGGGCGAGAGAATTTAACAAGCTGGGTCATGAAGTGAAAGCCATCGCACCTCAGTACGTAGTGCCTTTTAGAATGGGGAACAAGAACGATTACAACGATGCTTTGGCAATAGCGGAAGCATCTCAACGAAACTCTATGCGTTTCGTCCCTATTAAAACGGTTGAGCAGCAAGGAATACAAGTACTGCACCGAATAAGAGAGCAACGGACTAAAATGAAAACAGCGCTAGGCAATCAAATCCAGGAATTGGACCAATTATTGCGACCATTTTATATGCCTCAATGGGAGATGGTAATCAGTTCAAAAATGGTCGACATTTCAGTGCTTGGCTTGGCATTGTGCCTAAACAGTACACATCGGACGACAACCCGAACTTAAAAGGGGTAAGTAAGCGTGGCAATGCGTATTTAAGAAAACAATTGATTAACGGTGCTCGCTCTGTCATCACTCGGGTAGAGACGAAAAACGACCGAGTGAGCCGCTGGTGTCAGGAACTAAAGCAAGGCTTGCCGTTCAACAAAGCCGTTGTTGCTTTAGCCAACAAAATGGCTCGTATGGCTTGGGCAATGCTTAACCACAACGAAGAATACAAGCTGAAAATAGCTTAACAGTAAGAAAGAGAATGAGTAGCAAAGCTACTAATTAAGGTTAATGTTCAACGGGTTGCTCCAGAATTTGCAGCACATTAATTGATGAAAAACGGTTCAGCACCGCTCTATTGAAACCTGATAGTACCTAAGACCGTTATAGGTCGTGATAATTGATAAGGTAATAGGAGCGGATAACCATCAAGGCTACAAGGTTAATCTTTTGATAAATAAGCCGAATATATGACAGTAATGAATCCTGTTTTTTAATAATTAATGCCATTGCAAATGGGAGAGTCCATATATGGTATTATTAAAAAATCGCGAGATAGTTTATAGCTACCTCGCGATATATAGCAATGATTACAACCATAAACTATTGAGGTTTGGCTACAACAGATTGTCCAATAGGAGCAAGGCTTAGCAACGCCAGTTTGAGGTGCTGTATTCCAAATGGAATACCTATAATAGTGACAAAACAGGCAACAGCGTGAGTAAGGTGACCAATCGCTAACCAAATTCCAAATAAAAGGAACCAAATTACGTTACCAATAGTTCCAAATAGGCCAGTGCCAAAGTCTTCTCGGCCATAAAGTGTTCGACGGTTTATTTGTTCATTTCCGAAAGGCCAAAAAGCCATCTCGCCGATTACGAAACATGATCTGCCAAATGGAATGCCTATGATACTAATAAAGCAAAGAAGCCCCGCTAACCACCAAGCTAAACCCATCACAAAACCACCTAGAATGAACCACGCAATGTTAAAAATCAATCTAAAAACAGCCAATAATAGCTCCAAAATTAGTTATTGTTGGTAAAGATAAAGCGATAATCATGCCAATATGATAACTCTATGATTTTACTGAAAACCAGCATTGATTTTGATAAGATAGCTCAATATGAAATCGTAAGAAATACTATTAAGTGATGAAATTAACTCATAGCCCAGTCGATGAAATGCAGTTCTCAGAAACGAAGATATTCGTTAAACGAGATGATTTATTACATCCAGAGTTTAGCGGGAATAAGGCAAGAAAATTTAAGTACTTTTTAGACAGTGATTTATCAGGCATAACCAAATTAATTGGTTATGGTTCTTGCCAAGCCAATTCACTCTATTCTTTATCATGTTTAGCGAAGCTTAAAGAAATTCAATTAGATTTTTATGTTGATAAAATTCCTGAATATTTAAAAGAAAACCCTGCTGGAAATTTTTCTGCTTCACTCAAAAATGGTGCAAACATTCTTGAGGTTGACTCGGAGAAAGTTAAACAAAAAGGAGGGAAATTAGAGTGGCTTGAATTTATCAATCATGGGTATGAAGACCAAATTCTCATACCTGAAGGTGGGCGTTGTGAATATGCCAAGCATGGTATTTATGAGTTAGCACAAGAAATAGTGGAATGGCGCAACAATAGCAATATTGGTGGGCTACACGTGTTTTTGCCATCAGGAACAGGTACTACAGCTTTATTTTTACAGCAGTATTTTGTTGATTTGGGCTGTGATATTCAAGTTTATACTTGCGCTGTGGTTGGTGGTGAATCGTATTTATTGCAGCAATTTGAACAACTAACCAATGACACACGGTATTTTCCGAAAATATTATCTGTTGGTAAAAAGTATCATTTTGGTAAACTGTATCTAAATTTTTATTCGATGTGGCAGAAAATCTGTGAAGCAGGCATCGAATTTGAGCTTATTTATGATCCTCTAGGGTTTATTACAATTGAGAAGCACATAGAAGAATTATCGAGTTGTACCTTAATGTATATTCATCAAGGTGGACTTAAAGGGAATGAAACAATGTTGCCTCGATATTGTCGAAAATTTGATCTCAGATAGTATTGTTGTGAATTAGCGTCTAGTAGCAAAAAAATGGTGATAAACAGAGATGTTTTTTCGAATGATTTCTAAGAAAGATAAAGGAGATTAGTTTCAGGTTTTGTAATTTTATTACAGGTTTTTCACTTTGACATTTTTATGAACTTTTCATAAAAATGGCATGAATGCTAGGTTACAGGCAGTTATCCACTAAAACTGTGGATAAGCTTGTGGATGACCGTTAAAAAAGGCCTTCAACCCCTTGATACCTCTGGATTGATGTTAAAATGAGTTCATATTGTTGCAATTATAAAATAACATATAAAACAGTATGATAGGTGAAATCTATTTTTATCTTGATCTGTACAGTATTGTTTCATAAATGTAACAAATTCAAACTATGTTCTTGTGCATTATTTAGCTTTATATTGGTATTAATTCATATGAATTGCTGTTATACCGTCACCTAGAAGAGTAATTCAGGATTTTAAAAGTTTTGCAAGGTGTATCACAAATCTTGTAAATTTTCAGTTTGATTTTTTGCAAAAAGTGTTGGTAGGCGCTTTATGTTTTTTCTAAATGAAGCTTATAGGATTCAAATATCGACGTTAAAAATGGTAACTAAGTTGAATAGCACCAGCAAAATGGTTTGCTCGATCAAATTTACCTAAGCTATCGCTAAATTCCAATTGACTATTTGTATAATAACCAAGATGCATTAGTGCAGTGAATACTGGTGTTGCTTTATATTTCAAACTAATAAAGCTTAACGTATCATTTAATTCAGCAGTTACTTTGTTCTCAGAAATTATAAACCTTTCTCTTTTTACTGTTGCCCCTATACCTAGCGAAGCTTTTTCGTTGAGTTTGTACTGCAACTCTATACCTGCGGGGGCCACTAAAATTGCTTTGGAAAGGGTTTCTTATTGACCACTTGTCGTTGAAGTTCCAATTCAGATAGATGAAAGGCAAGGTTCTTACTTTACTCAAATCGTTTGAATACAAAACACCAAGTCCGAGTAGGTTATTGTTATCAAAACGGTACATCCCAATTAAGGTGGCGCCATAACTATATGCATCAGCGCTTGATAAGTTACTCGTGAAGGCGGTTTTAACTTGAGGCGTAAGAGTAAAAAGCCAGTTCCTATTATAAAAATAGGTTAAGTTTATTGATGTTCTTATACGTTTTATCCTAGTCCATGGTTCGATGAGCAAGGTGTCATATTGCGTACTCCAATCATAGCGAGCTAAGCCGTAACCAATGTTCGTTTTTATATTCCATTGTTTGTTTAGACTGATAGCGGCATTTGCATCGAATGTCAAAGTACCTTGCTGTAAGTCAGTGTCTAACCCTTTAACCTAGAAACATCAGTTGACTGCGTTCTCAAGCGTAGAAAAAATGGCTGATATTAAGACGTAGCTTGCAGCAAGTAGTTATTCTACTTGCAAAAGTTACAACGCAGATAGCAGCCATTTTAGCAAGCTTGTGAGCGTAGAGCATTTCACTCATTGGATGAAAAACATGATAATAAAATCATCCAATTGCTCAAACAGTTACTCATATACTCAGCGTTCAACTGATGTTTTTAGGTTTAACCTTAGAGTTTTGATTTACAATTTTTGTCAATTGAATAGTGTAATTTGGGGACTTCTTATCCGCTTTATTTTCCATTGCTAAAGCTAATGCGCTAAAAGAACATAGAGCGATAATCAGTACGAACTTGGTATAAGTTGTAACTATCATAAGTCACCTAATTAGATCGTTTATTTCTAAATTTAGAATACAAGTATATTGTTACAAATAATTAACATGTTGTTTATTTTACATAATAAAAAATAACTTATGAAAAACTCTGGAGCTTATCTCTGATACTGATAAAATCAATTTCTCAATTATAAGGAACTTGACCAGTGCCGAGCTCAATATTTCAGCTAGAATCTAATTTTAAACCTGCTGGTGATCAGCCGACTGCAATTAAAAAACTTAAAGATGGAATTGAGTCAGGTGTAGCCTGCCAAACTTTGCTTGGTGTTACGGGTTCTGGTAAAACATTCACTGTTGCGAATGTGATCGCCGATCTTGGTCGTCCCACTGTTATTATGGCTCCTAATAAAACGCTTGCAGCCCAGCTATATGGGGAAATGAAAGAGTTTTTCCCTCATAACTCGGTAGAGTATTTTGTATCTTATTATGATTATTATCAGCCAGAAGCTTATGTTCCAGCATCAAACACTTTCATAGAGAAAGATGCCTCGGTTAATGCCCATATTGAGCAAATGCGTCTATCAGCGACAAAGGCTTTACTAGAGCGAAAGGATGTTGTGTTGGTAGCATCTGTCTCCGCAATATATGGCTTGGGTGATCCTGATTCTTATTTAAAAATGCTGTTACATTTACGAGTGGGCGATTTTGTGATACAGCGTGATGTACTCAAAAGGTTGAGTGAACTGCAATATACCCGTAACGATGTAGAGTTGCAGCGAGGTACGTATCGAGTTCGCGGCGAAGTGGTTGATATTTTCCCAGCTGATTCAGATAGAAATGCTATCAGACTAGAGCTTTTCGATGATGAAATTGAGAATTTAAGTGAGTTCGACCCCTTAACAGGAAAGCAAGTTCGTAAGCTTGTTCGCACGACAATTTACCCTAAAACACATTATGTCACTCCTCGTGAGAAAATTCTTGAAGCGACAGAGGCAATAAAGGTCGAGTTAAAAGAGCGGAAAGAGCAATTACTCTCACTGAATAAATTGGTGGAGGAGCAGCGCATCAGTGAACGGGTTATGTATGACCTAGAAATGATGACTGAGCTCGGTTACTGCTCAGGCATCGAAAACTATTCTAGATACCTATCTGGGCGTTCAGAAGGTGATGGACCACCAACACTGCTGGATTATTTACCTGACGATGGCTTATTAATTATTGATGAGTCTCATGTCACAGTTCCACAAATTGGTGCAATGTATAAAGGGGATCGTTCACGAAAGACAACCTTGGTTGAATACGGCTTTCGATTACCATCAGCATTGGACAATCGGCCTCTAAAGTTTGAAGAGTTTGAGGCGTTAATGCCGCAAACGGTTTATGTATCAGCCACTCCAAATGATTATGAAATTGAAAAAAGTGGCGGAGAAATTGCTGAACAAGTTGTAAGACCAACAGGTTTGCTTGATCCTGAGGTGGAGATAAGATCAGTAGCAATACAAGTCGATGATTTGCTTTCTGAAATACCTAAACGTGTGGCGGTTAATGAGCGCGTGTTGGTTACGACGCTGACAAAACGAATGTCAGAGGATCTTACTGAGTATCTCGATGAACACGGAGTGAACGTTAGGTATCTTCATTCAGATATTGATACGGTAGAACGTGTTGAAGTTATCCGTGATTTGCGTTTAGGTAAATTTGATGTTTTGGTGGGAATTAACTTACTACGAGAAGGGCTTGATATGCCTGAAGTATCATTAGTTTGTATTCTCGATGCTGACAAAGAAGGTTTTTTACGGTCAGAGCGTTCATTAATTCAAACAATAGGACGAGCGGCACGGAACATTAATGGTAAAGTGATTTTGTATGCGGATAAAATCACTAAATCAATGAAAAACGCCATTGATGAAACAGAGCGACGTCGAGCAAAACAGCATCAATTTAATCTTGATAATGATATAACTCCAAAAGGTGTCACTAAACGAATAACAGATGTTATGGATGTTGGGAATGATAATGAGGTCGAATCAATACAAGTAGCTGAAGAGCCAAAGACATATCAGGTGAGGAATATCGCAACACTTAGCCAAGAGATTGATCAAACCGAAAAGAAAATGCTTGAACACGCTAAAAATCTAGAATTTGAACAAGCGGCTGCATTGCGAAATCAATTAACAAAGCTCAAAGCGTTAATGACGAGTATCTAGTCGAATAAATTATTATACCAATTACAGTAATTAATCTCTCACTCAGCTAGAGCTAAAGGGTTTCAGTGCAAGGCACAAGCTCGAAGTACTATATACCCTAACGGCCGCCATACAAAGCTGGCGTTCAACGCACTTCGTGCTTTTGTCGGGATAATTCAAGTGCTTGTAACGCAGTAATGGAACCCTTTAGCCTTACCCTTTGGGAGCTTGTATGTGCTCACTTTGGTTTATAAAGAATACTTCTCAAAATTGTCTTGACGTAGCAATGTAATAACGACAGTTTTGTATGCCGGTAACAACTATGTCTTCATCAATTTCGATTGCACTTTGAGCACATACATAGCTCTGAGTTGAGCATTCAATAACTGTAATTGGTATTGCAAGCGTTAAATAATTGTTTTTTATGTTTGTAATAAATTATATTTGTTAAATATTGTCGCTGATAAAAATTAATTACTCACAGTGTTGTGAAAGCTACTTAAAAGAATAAGAATATTTTGATTATTAAATGCTTTTTATGTAACACAGATTAAAGTCAAATTAAATCACCTTCATAGTGTTTCCATTATATATGGAAAACCCTCATCATTAATTTATTGTATTTCTAAATTATTTATATTTTTCACTTACATTTACGAATGATGAGTGAATGTTTTTTATCAAAGTCTAAAAAAATAGAGACGAATAATTTAAGAACATAAAGACTAATAACATTTATATTTGTAAAAAAATTATTTATGAGAGGTAATAATGGCTCTTGAAAAAACAAGTACATTTACTAGTGTAACGCAGGCACTATTAGACGGTTTCAATAAACACATAGCTAGAATTCCACGAGAGGTTGCTGATACCGAAGGATTCATGCAACTCGATACATTTGACGAATCTGATATTCCAAATTTTTCAGAATTAAAAACTGAGGCTTCAAGCTTTGCATCTGAAGAGGATAACTCGTTAAATGATTTTGATATCGATAGTAGATTTCAGGCATTGAAAATAGCTTATATCACAACGATAAACTTAATAGGAATTAAAGATAAAAAAAGAGATATAACGCAAAGTGAGGTTGAGAAGCTGGTCACGCCTCAGTCATTTAAATTTGGTGATGAAAGTGAGGACTGGGGTTACAGCCAGTCAAGTACATCCCAATCCTCATATAGAAGATCTACAGCAGCATCTGAGTTGATCAAAGTAGAGCAATCAACTCTTGGAACCCCAGAGCAACATGAACGCTTAGATTCATTAGAAAGCAACATGAAAGAGTTGCTACGTTTACTCAAAGATTTTGGTATATCAAAGCATGATAAGGAACTCGCTTTATTACAATTAAAGCCAGAGCAGCCGAGTAAACTAGATTCAACTGAGATTGGTTGTACAGTAGTCTCATTGGATTGCAATATCAAACGGGCAGTTGAAACACTAAAGTTGTCGGAAGCAAAAATCTTTAGTCATTTTAAAACCGCAAGAGCTGAATGTGTAGAAAAAATAGCAAGAAGTGTGGTAAAAGCTCACCCTGAATTCGCAGGTAATATTGAAGTAAATGTCAAATACTTGTGTAATCAAGTTGCGACTGAGTTAGGTTTTGAACAAAAATTCATTTCGAAAGGTGATATGGCATACTGCCATAACTTTAACAAAGCAATTTTGAAAGAGTTTGTCGAGTTGGCGCAAAACGAAACAGAGCCAGCTGTGCTAGTCGATCATATTTCTAGAATGCCTACTACTTCGGAACTTGAAACCGATTTCCCCGGATATATAAATGAGCCAACAGAATTTAGTGCAGAGCAAAATTATCAGCAAGCCCAAAGAAGGGTTATTGCAAGTAAATGTCAAACCGTTCTTAAACTAGGTTGTTATGAGTTTGTTTCTTTACCGACCCATGAAACTGTTGCTAGAGGTAGAGAGACAAGAAAAGGTGAAATTAAAAATGATGGAGTGGGCCATTTTTATGTGGCCATTAAAAATGCCAATAACATCGGAGAAACCAACAAGTTATTGACAATTGACCACCTTAAAGAAATCGATCACTTGTGCAAGCAACCTCCTGAAGTTGTACGTAGCATAACTAGACAAGCCGTCGAGCAAACAGATGATCTAGAGGCATTAATAAAGTTTGCTGAAATATATGATGTTGACTCATTAAATCGAGGTATTCAAACAGCATCTTTACAATCTTCAGAAAGTGCGCTAACAGTAATGAGTAGCGCCTTTCGTCAAGCTATGCGTTGTAAGCTACAACTGGAAGAACACACTGATATGGTTGAGAATTTGGTCGAAAAGATCCAAAAAATTTCTTCGAGAGAAGATAGAATGTTTTTTGCAAAGCTATGTGATCATCCAAAAATTACCGCAATTGTCTTATTTATTAATAGTGATTTGGTTATAGATCAAAACTATAGTTTAAACATCAATAGCGAAGTGATAGCTTGCTTAGCGACTAATGTTGTTCAAAATGACGTTGCTCCAAGTGCTTTTAACGATGATGATGATGATGGTGATGGTTTTGGCGAATTTCCATCAACTGTTACTTCAACAAATGTTCCTGGTGCAGAATTTATAAAAGCTCATATTGCCCCTATTTATATAAATGTATTGCTGTGTGAAGCTGCAGCAACCGGCAATGTTGAAGCTGCTAGGGCATTGGTGAAAGCAGGTGCAAATATTCAAACGGTTGATGGCAGAGGCTGCAGGCCAGTGTCATTGGCATGCATGAATGGACACAAAGTCCTTGTAAGTTTTTGTAAAAATACGCCTAAAAACAAACTCGACTTTTCCAGTAAAGAAGTAGAAAACGGGTTAATTTTGGCTTCTCGCTTTGGGCATGCGGAGGTAATTGATTATTTGAAAGGGTTTGATAGGCTTGCACCTCAGATAACAGAAATTAACCTGATGAAGCAAACTCCCTTAATGATCGCGATAGAAAATGGACATTTAGGTGCATCAGAGGCGTTACTTACTTTTTCAAAAGTTAAACATAACCCTATAGATAGAGATGGAAATAACATACTTCATTATGTTGGTAGGCATAACAGATTGGAAATCTATCAAGCAATTGGGCGAAAGTTTACAGGTAATCAATTAAATCAACTAAAGATTCAAACTAACAAAGCTTCTGAGCCGAATGGGCAAGGACAAACACCTGCAAACTTGGCTGCGTTTTGTAAAAATAATCAGATTGCTGGAGAGTTGAGGAAGACACATTAGATAAAAAAAGCCCACTTAAAAAAGTGGGCTGCAAAATAAGCACAAACAATCAACAAATTAAAGGTAGGGAAGTCATACAAAAGAACTGGGAAAACAGCCATTCTACTCACAGCTGTTAAAATGTTCTTGTCTTCTTTAGCTCGCCATTCAGTAAGCTATTCCAGAAAACAACTTCATTTTATGCTCCAACATGAAAACTAACAAACAAGATTTTTTTAACTGTTGATTAGAATATCTAATGCATGCGTTAGTATGTCGCGATAGGTGTTTTGTTTATTTTTATTATTTAATTTGTTGCTAGTTTTGGATGGTTATCTGTTTTTAATTAGGAAACCACTTTTTTGAAATTAGGATAAATTAAGCTTATTGACGGCGAGCGTATTGCTAAAGTGTCTAACATTCTTTCTTGAAAAAAGTTAAAACTGGTTGCTTAAAAATCAGGTTTTACACTGACGATTTGGCTTTTTTCTTGTGAGAAATCTCAACCTATAAAGTAGCAATATCTCATTAGAGTTATTCACAATTTTATCCTCTAGAGGTATAGTTAGTGATTATTGTTTTATAACTATTAATTTGGTTTGTTCATGTTTTCGTGGCCTGTAACAGTTTATTATGAAGATACCGATGCTGGTGGCGTTGTATACCACTCTAATTATTTAAATTTTTTTGAACGCGCTCGTACAGAGTGGATGAAAAATATTGGAATAAGTCAAACAAATTTGTTGACTGAAAATGTTGCTTTTGTTGTAAAACATTGTGAAGTTGACTTTAAAATTGCAGCGCGTTTTGAACAATGCCTAAAAGTGGTGTCTAAGATTACGGAGATGAAAAGAGCCTCAATGACTTTTCATCAAGCGCTAGTAGACGACGATGGTAAACTTTATTGCGAAGCAACTATCGTTGTAGCTTGTGTAAACTTATCGAAAATGAAACCGATAGCGGTTCCTAAAATTATTATTCAGGAGTTAATGCGTGCAAGCTGATATTTCTTTTTTAAGCTTATTTCTCGAAGCAAGTGTACTAGTTAAGTTAGTGATGTTAACACTGCTTGGCTTATCTATTATTTCATGGGCTGTTATTCTTCAGCGACAAAAAGTATTGAAAACCGCTCGTAACCAATCCATTAAGTTCGAAGATAAGTTTTGGTCAGGCGTAGACTTAAACAAACTATTCCAAGAATTATCCGCACGTGGTGATTCGAATGACGGCATGGGCCGTTTGTTCGTTACAGGGTTTAAAGAATACTCCCGTCTTACAAAGTTAAGTGGAAGCATGCCTGAAGCTGTAATGGACGGTACTGCACGCTCAATGAGAGTAACACTATCAAGAGAAATCGAAGAATTAGAATCAAATATCCCAATGTTAGCGACCATCGGCTCGACAAGCCCATATATTGGACTATTTGGGACAGTTTGGGGGATTATGAACTCATTTATTGCTTTAGGTGCTGTCGAAAATGCAACCTTAGCAATGGTTGCCCCTGGTATTGCTGAAGCGTTAATTGCTACTGCTATGGGACTATTTGCAGCAATTCCAGCGGTCATTGCCTACAACCGCTTTACGACTAAAATTGAAAAGTTAGAAATGTCATACGTTAATTTTATGGAAGAATTTTCAAGTATCTTGCATCGACAAGCCTACACAAAAAAGGGGACGGATTGATGCAAGTATATCAACGTAAGCGTCGTCGCCCAGTAGCAGAAATAAACGTGGTGCCTTACATTGATGTTATGTTGGTGCTTTTGATCATTTTTATGGTTACGGCACCGATTGTATCTCAAGGTGTTAAAGTCGACTTACCATCGGCACAGGCTGAAGCTCTACCAGCAGACAGCAAACCACCTTTAGTTGCCTCTATCGATGCAGTAGGTGAATACTTTTTAAATGATGGTGATGGGCCAGCGAGTTCGCCTAAAACACTTGAAGAAATCACCATCGAAGTAGCTGCAATTATAGAGTTAGAACCTGAACGCCCCGTTGTTATAAAAGGTGATAAAAATATCCCATATGACAGAGTGATACAGTTAATGGCAACACTGCAGGCGGCTGGTGTACCTTCCGTTGGATTAATGACAGAATCTCCGGAGGCTAATTAAGTGGTAAAGCAATCGACGTTAACACTATCTATTGTCATCTCACTAGTTGTCCATGTCGGAGTGATAGCTGCGCTTGCTGTCGGAGTTGATTTCAACGAAAAACCTAAAGCCTTACCTCAATCGAATGCTCCGATTGTGAAAGCTATTGTGGTTGATCAAAAATTGGTTGCTGCGCAAGTAGAAAAAATTCGTAAACAAAAAGAAAACGCTAAACAGAAAGAGATCGATAGGCAACGAGAGCTTGAACGCAAACTCGAAGATGCGCGTAAAGCACGCAAAAAAGAACAAGATAAGATTAAAAACCTTGAGAGAGAACGAAAGCGTAAGCAAAATGAAGCAGATAAAGCCGCTGCAGCTGCGAAAGCCCACCAAATAAAGCAGCAAAAAGAGAAGGAAAAAGCCGCCAAGGCTGAGCGAATTCGTAAGCAGAAAGAAAAAGAGCAGCGTTCAGCTGAGAAAGCAGCGCAACGAGCTAAAGAAAAACGACGCCAAGAGGAGGCCGCAGCGAAAAAAGCCGAGCAAGAACGTAAACGTAAAGCAGAAGCCGAACGTAAGCGAAAAGCTGATGCTGCTGAAAAAGCTCGACAAGAAAAGGAGTTGGCTGAAGCCTTAGCTGCAGAGCAGTCGGTGCTTGAAAAAACGCGTAATCGTCAAGTTTTGAGTGAAGTACAGAAATATAAGGCTCTGATCACTCAAACGATTAAACGTAACTTGGTTGTAGACCCTTCAATGAAAGGGAAAACATGCAAAGTAAATATTCGGTTAGCTAAAGACGGGTTTGTCATCTCAACTAAAACCGTTAGTGGTGATCCTGTTGTTTGCCGTGCATCAAAAACGGCAATTACCAAGGCTGGCCGTTTACCTGTTTCAGCCGACGCTCATGTTTACAACCAAATGAAAGATATTAATTTAGAAGTATCGCCAGAGTTTAATTGAGGAATATTATGAAAATCATTGGGAAGTGGCTGCTGTTATTCGTCATCTTTATTGTCAGCCCGGTTAAAGCAGCGCTAGATATTGTTATTACTGAAGGTGTTGATGCTGCAAGACCTATCGCTGTTGCGCCGTTTGTATGGGATGGAATAGGAGAAGCGCCACAGCAACTTGCAGATGTTGTGATGTCGGATTTAACGCGCAGTGGAACCTTTAGTCCTATAGATGTTCGTGCACTTCCTCAGCAGGGGATTTTTACGGCGAAAGATTTTAGGAGTGCTGATTGGGCCAATACAGAAGTTGAAGCCCTGCTTGTAGGTAGAGTAAAGCCTTATGGTAATGGTCAATATCAAGTTAATTTCGAACTCATTGATTTAATAAAATCTCAACTTCCTCAAACTAATGGGCTATTGGATCCGAAGGATTTAGTATTAGATAAAAGTGAAGTGTTGATTTCAGAATCTCAATTTCGCTCATATGCTCATATGATCAGTAATCGAGTTTATGAAAAGTTAACGGGTATTCGAGGCGCATTTTTAACTCGCATTGCTTATGTCGTTGTTGATCACAATCAAGCTTCGCCGTTTCAGTTAATGATTTCTGATTATGATGGTTACAATGAAAACATGCTCTTACGTTCAAAAGAACCATTAATGTCGCCTGTTTGGTCTCCAAACGGTCGTAAACTGGCGTATGTGAGTTTCGAAAATAGAAAAGCGGAAGTGTTCATTCAAGACATTTTTACTCAAGCACGAATTAAAGTAAGCAGTACTCCCGGTATTAATGGCGCACCAGTTTTTTCTCCGGACGGAAAAAAATTAGCCTTAACCCTTTCAAAAGATGGTCAACCAGAATTGTATACGCTTGATATTGCGACGAAACGTTTGCATCGAGTGACGAACCATTACGCAATCGATACCGAAGCCGCTTGGTTTCCAGATGGGAAATCGCTTATTTTCACCTCAGAACGCGGTGGTAGACCACAGATTTACAAGGTTGATTTGGCATCTGGTAAAATTCGTCGTATGACATTTGAAGGAGAATGGAACTTAGGCGGGTCTATTACTCCTGACGGTAAATCAATGGTGTTTGTAAACCGTACGAATGGAAAATTCCATATTGCTCGTATGGATTTATCAACTCGTTTTATGCAAATTTTAACGTCTACCAGTTTAGATGAGTCACCAAGTATTGCGCCTAACGGCACAATGGTGATTTATGGTACAGTATATCGAGGAAAACAAGTGTTATCAGCCGTTTCGATGGATGGACGCTTCAAAGCAAGATTACCAGTCGGTCAAGGTGAAGTGAAATCACCATCTTGGTCGCCATTTTTACAGTACTAAAAAGATAAGGAACAGATAATGGATCTGAATAAGTTGTTTAAAGCTATGTTAGTTGCAATCCCAATGTTGGCACTCGGGGCATGTAGCACAACCTCTGACTCAGAATCATCTCGCGAAGCTGGCGCTAATGGTACAAATAGCGGCACAGAGTTCAATGGTGGTGTTGAAACAGGTAGCGCGAATGCAATTCTGACTCCAGAAGAAAGACAAGCACAGCAAGAAGCTGAATTACGTCGTGAAAACATTATTTACTTCGATTTTGATCGCAGTGATGTTCAATATGATTTTGCACAAGTACTTCAAGCGCACGGAAATTATTTATTAGAACATCCAAATGTTAAAGTGCTTATTGAAGGCCATACTGACGAACGTGGTACGCCAGAATATAACATCGCATTAGGTGAGCGCCGTGCCAAAGCAGTAATGAAATATCTTCAAGGAATGGGCGTTCAGCCTAGCCAAATGAGTGTAGTGAGTTATGGTGAAGAAAAACCACAAGATTTTTCACGCACAGAAGCTGGTTTTGCTAAGAACCGTCGTGCAGTGATGGTTTACTAATAACGGTTTATTAAAATCGGTTTATATTAACTTGCCGGTTAACGGAGTAACACAATGAAGAGAGCCGTAACAATTGCGGCAATTTTCCTTGGTATAGGCGCAGCTCATGCTGCGCCTTCGCCTGTTGAGGATATTGCTGGTGGAACAAAAAATGATCGTGTCTCACGTCTAGAGCGTATTATTAAAGCCAGGCAGCAAACTGAGTTTGAAATGCAACAACGAGTCAGTGCGTTGCAGAGAGAAGTTTTAGATTTACGTGGTTTGAACGAACAACAGGCTTACCAACTAGAACAAATATTGCAACGCCAGCGACAGCTCTATGATGAGATAGCAAAGTTACAAACGCAACAATCGACACCTGTGGTTACAACAAAAGAAAGTAACGTTTCGGTTACAACACCAACTGGAAGTCTATCAGAAACGGATAGTTACCAGCGTGCTGTGAATATGGTGCTGAAAGAGCGTAAGTATGAAGAAGCAATTCCTGCTTTTCAGGAGTTTATTGGGCAATACCCAAAATCATCCTATTCTGCTAATGCTAATTATTGGTTAGCCCAGCTTTTATTTAATAAAGGTGATTTAAGTAAAGCTAAGGCTGCATTTCAAACTGTTATTAATAAATTTCCTGAATCAGGGAAAAGTAGTGACAGTATGATCAAACTTGGAAAAATTGCTGAACAGCAAAATGATAAGAAATTAGCGAAACGATATTATCAAAGAGTGGTTAATGAATATCAAAACAGCGCCGCAGCGAGGGTTGCGAAGTCTAATATCGCTAGATTGAAAGAGTAATTATTGTAAAAAATATGCGCTTAGACTGTTTTTCATGCAAACGATAAAAAAACCTGATATTGCACTTGCATGACAAACTGAAAACGGTATTATAGGCGCCCTCAGCACGGCATGGTCGAGTTGAGATAGAGTGGGTCGTTAGCTCAGTCGGTAGAGCAGTTGGCTTTTAACCAATTGGTCGAAGGTTCGAATCCTTCACGACCCACCACTTCTTGAACCACACAGGAAGTAAAACTCCAAGATGGGTCGTTAGCTCAGTCGGTAGAGCAGTTGGCTTTTAACCAATTGGTCGAAGGTTCGAATCCTTCACGACCCACCACTTCTTGAACCACACAGGAAGTAAAACTCCAAGATGGGTCGTTAGCTCAGTCGGTAGAGCAGTTGGCTTTTAACCAATTGGTCGAAGGTTCGAATCCTTCACGACCCACCACTTCTTGAACCACACAGGAAGTAAAACTCCAAGATGGGTCGTTAGCTCAGTTGGTAGAGCAGTTGGCTTTTAACCAATTGGTCGAAGGTTCGAATCCTTCACGACCCACCACTTCTTGAACCACACAGGAAGTAAAACTTTAAGATGGGTCGTTAGCTCAGTTGGTAGAGCAGTTGGCTTTTAACCAATTGGTCGAAGGTTCGAATCCTTCACGACCCACCATTTTTATTCTATGGCCATGAAGTTTCAAGGAAATCAAATTCTTCGTGTACCGTAGCCACCCTCTCAAAATTGATTACTCTTTGTGTGCTTTCGTCGCCTTCAAATGTATTATCTAATTCGTCAGCCTCTATACCTAACGCAGTGGAATCCTCACCAAAAAGTTGCAATAATTCTGTTTTTGAAAGTGCACTTATATCTTCTTGACATTCTAGGGCTTGAGTTGATGAAGGCTTTTTACCCACATTCCGCACCTTTTAAATCAAATAAAAACATTAAAATTTCAACAGGTTAATAACCAACTTCAAATATCAATTACTTACGATTTATTAAAATTCCTATTTATTTTCAAATAGTTGAAATTTGTATTTTATATAGAATGAAGTTCCATTTGTTTTGTGAACGTCCGCTGAACTACATCTAGCCCAGCTTAACATTCCATGGCAGCAAGCTTTCAAGCTCGGTCGGTGATTTTGCGAGTTCTTCTAAGCAATGATTGATGTAATCAAAAGGAATTAGACCGTTAGCTCTTGCAGTTTCGATTATGCTGTAGAGCATTGCACTGGTTTCAGCGCCTTTATGATTGATGTTGAACAACCAATTTTTTCTGCCGATGACGAACGGTTTCACTGCTCGCTCTGCACGATTATTATCGATATTCAGCAGGCCGCTTTCTGTGTAGCGTTTTAATTTACTCCACTGATTTAAGCTGTAATTAATTGCATCACCTAGTTTGCCTTTACTTGATATCTGTAGTGCAGACTTATCCAGCCAGGCTTTAAAATCTGCCAAGATAGGTTCAGATTTAACCTGTCTTTGTTTCATTTTTTCATCAACAGATAACTCAGTAATGGCTTTTTCAATTGCATACAGTTTTTGAATGAAGCTGATGGCGACATTGACCTTGCCAACTTTGGTTTTCCCTTGTGCTGTCTGAGCTTCTACAAATTTTCTTCTTGCATGCGCCCAGCAACCGATAAGCTCAGCGTTAACCTTTTGATAAGCCGCATAGCCGTCAGTTTGCAGGTAACCATTAAAATCCCCCAAGAACATCAATGGACAAGCACCGGAGCGACTGCCATTTTGATAATCAAACAGCACGATATTACGCATGATGGAAACGCCTTTAAATGCCATATTACTCGATGCTGGTGAATCAGCACCTGAGCAATACACCCAAATATACGATTTCGCTCGTTCATCATTGATGACTTTTACTGTAGTTTCATCTGCCTGAATCACGGGTTGTGAAAGCTGTATTTCTCTCAACCGTTGATGCAAGGGTTTAAATAACGCACCGCATTTCATCATCCAGTCCGACATGGTTCGCCGACTGATTTCAATACCGTGTTGTTTGAACATGGTTTCTTGTCGATAAAGCGGTAAGGCGTACTGATATTTACTGGTGATAATTTGACTGAGCAAACTCGGCGTAGCGTAACCTTTTGGTATTGGGCTGCTCGGCACAGATGCTTGCTTGATATTGGGTTTAGTATCGTGTTTCTCACAATGCTGGCAGCTGTACTTTAAGCGAACATTTTCTATGACTTTAACTTTGGCAGGGATAAACTCCAGTTTTTCACTGACATCCTTGCCCATTTGTTGAAGCTGATGTCCGCAGCAGCCACACTGTTTGTCTGCTTTATCAATGTCATGGATCACTTGAACACGTGGTAAATGTTTAGGTAATGGCTTGCGTTTAGGCTTTTCTTTTGTCTTTGGCGGAGTGGCTTCTGGCTCAGGTGTGGTATCAACTTCTAAAATATCGTCTTCAACCAGAGTTTCAGCTTCATTAAACAACTCACCTTGAGCCTCACAAACTTCACTGCTTCGACCAAAGCGATGATGCTGAGCTAAACGAAATTGCTCCAATAAGGTTTGATACGATTGGTTTAGCTCCAAAATCTTACTGTCTTTGGCTTCAAGTTCACTGTCTTTACTCTCAAGCAAAGCCTGTTGCTTCAACAGTAATTGTTGAAGTAAGGCGTTGTCGTCGAGTAAAGATTGGATACTTTTGGTCATGGCATTATTTTACCAAAAAACGAGTGTTAATAGGTGATAACAATGATCTCATTAATGAAATCAACATTCGCTTTAGCGATCAATCAGTCATCAACTTCAACAATAGCTTTCGACAAAAACCTGTTGATGACCAACGACATCGTAACCTGAAAGTAACCAGTGGAATTGCTGCTCAGAGAGCACCATCTGCTCGGTATCAATCTTGGTTGGCCACTTGAATTTGTCTCTCTCCAGCTGTTTATACCAAAGCGCAAAACCTGTTTTATCCCAATAAAGGATTTTAAGTTTATCTCGGTTTCTGTTGCAGAACACAAACACGCTGCCATCGGTAGAAGGCAATTCCATTTGTTGTTCAACAACAGCGCTTAACCCATTAATGGATTTACGAAAATCAATGAAGTCACGGTATAAATACACCTTGGGCAATTGTTGGAACATAATCATGACTGCAATCCTTTGATGACATCGATAATAATTTGAGGAGATATTTGAGCAGGGAAAATTAAATCACCTATCTTGGTTTCAAGTTTGATCACTGGCTGTTGAGCAGGAATGGGGGGAGCTGATGCAGTAGTAACAACTGCTTGAGTAAAACTTGATTGCTGCTTCGATTTTTTTTTGTGAGTGTAAAAGCAACTGATGGCCAACTTATGCTTACGGCAAAAAGCGGTAACGGTTAATCCACTTTCGCTTTGCTGTCTTATCAGAACTTGCCACTGCTCGGGTGTTCTTCGGTTTGTCATGCCGCGTCTCAATAGTTGAAAAGTGGCAAAGATTTTAAGAGATGGTTTTTACTCTGAAAAGACGGGGTTTACCGCACGGTTACGTATAAGTAGATAGGCTGCGCGCACTAAAATGTGTTGTTAATTTCTGGCAATCAGATTGTAGGCAAAAGTCGCTAAAAGCCCATTTTACCTTCTTAAAGTTAGAAGGTTTACGGTTATACCTTTCTACGCTTTTTACTCTATCGGGGGCATTATTCTTTAACTTAGAAACATCAGTTGACTGCGTTCTCAAGCGTAGAAAAAATGGCTGATAGTAAGGCGTAGCTTGCAGCAAGTAGTTATTCTACTTGCAAAAGTTACAACGCAGATAGCAGTCATTTTAGCAAACTTGTGAGCGTAGAGCACTTCACTCATTGGGTGAAAGCCATGATGATAAAATCATCATATTGCTCAAGCAGTTACTCATATACTCAGCGTTCAACTGATGATTTTAGGTTTAAGATAAGTAAAAATTCGGAACTAATCAAACTTGGGTAACAGTTGATATCAGTTATTTTAAATATCTAAGTGCATATAATTACTTTAACTTTAATGTATTTACTCGAAATTACTCGATAAT
This sequence comes from Parashewanella spongiae, assembly GCF_004358345.1. NCBI lineage: Bacteria > Pseudomonadati > Pseudomonadota > Gammaproteobacteria > Alteromonadales > Shewanellaceae > Parashewanella > Parashewanella spongiae. The sequence continues at coordinate 1,828,750 of NZ_CP037952.1, forward strand.
GAGTATCGAACTGATTTGTTACCTCGATATCCTGTGATTTGATGGGTTCCAAGATATTTAAATATTGTTAATACTGGTTTTTTTTGTTGTATGACAACCAAGTAAATTATAAGAAAAAGCCGAGCACATTGGCTCGGCTTGAGTATTAAAATATTATTTACATTTTAATACTTACGCCCATATAATATTGACGCCCAATCGTATCGTAAACTTCAGGGACTGTTCCGCCAGCGCTGCCATTTGTAACACTTGACGGTAACTCATCGGTAAAGTTCTTAATGCCAACATTTAGGTCTATAGCATCGCTAAAGTGATACGTGCCAGAAATGTTGTGGTAGAGAACAGAATCAGCAGTCGTTGTCGCTAAGTAAGGTTGATCGTTAGTATCATAATCGGTGTAATTATCATCCATTGCACCTATATAACGATTAAAATACATTAAGCTCCAATCTTCTTGCCCGGCTTGAACGCTGAAATTATTTCTTACTTTCGCATAGGCACCAAAGTTACCATCAATGGTGCCAGTGTAATCTTCATCATCTTGTTCAAAGTTCAGCAAATAGGTTGTGTCATTATTGATTTTCCAATCAAGCCCAATCGCTTCAAAGTTATAAGATAAATTGAAATCGATACCTGAAGTATTTTGATAACCAACGTTTGTGAGAGGATTCGTTAAGTTATCAAGATTACCATCGGGGGTAATATTGAATGTTTCACACGCCGCGACATCACCTGATTGACAACTGTTTAACCCTGCTTGAGCATCAAGACGAGAAATTGCATCCGTAACTTTAAAGCTCCACCAGTCCAATGTCAGAGACATGCCATCGATTGCACTTGGTGAATACACTAGTCCAGCAGTATAAGATTCAGATTTTTCAGGTTTAAGGTTTTCATCTGATGTGTAGTTTACAAGAATTTGTGGATCTTGTGCGTTACCCCATGGATCAGTAAGATAATCATACGAACCAGTATTTCCGCCGTAAAGCTCACTCACACTAGGAGCTCGGAAGCCTGTAGCTGCGACAGTTCGAAGCATGAGATCATCGGTGGCTTCATAAGTGAAACCCACTTTCCAAGTCGCAGCACTGCCAAATGTTGAATAGTCATCATAGCGGAGTGCAAACTCACCGATAAGCTTATCAGAAAATGGGATACTGACCTCTTGAAAAACAGAAATGACGTTATAGCTACCGTCAGTTGGATCTTGCTGTGCAGCGGTTCCATCGCCAGCTACGATTACAGCATCAGGGTTGTAATAACCGCTTTCGTAGCGATACTCAGTGCCAATCGCAAACCCAACGGCTCCAGCATCGAGTTCGAATAACTCGCCATTTAAACCGGCAGAAATAACATGCTGCTCATTACCACCATCGGCTTTTTCTGTATAACTTATGTCGTCGATTATCGCTGAAGTGAGAGGATCGCCACTGAACCATTGATCTTGGTTGTCATAAATAGATTGTTTCATGTTGGTTGAATTAATAGAATTTGCAACTGATGTATTTGCTTTGTTATTCCCGTAGGTGTAGGAAACATCCCAATCCATTCCGGTATTAATATCCAGAGAACCAGCTAAACCTGCTGAAAGTCTATAGGTGTCTGTATCTTGAGAGTATATGCGTGGTCCAGCGTCAGTAATTCTTCGGCGATAATTAACCCGTCCTGTATCATCAGCGGCAATTCCGCCGTCTAACATTGATTGATCTAAAGATATGCAAGATTCATCAGCCGTAATATTCGGGTCATTACACACATTCAACATAACATTGGCAGGCTGTGGGGCGAGTTGTTGGCTTGATTTACGTTTAGTGTATAAAAAATCACTGGTTATTGTTAAATTATTACTCAACTCTTCCGTCATGTTAGCAAAAATACTAAATCGTTCGTTTGGAGTTTGATACCAGCTATCTTGGGTATAGTCGTAACCCGTATCACGTGCAACCCATTCACCTTGGTCATTTTGCACTTTGCCGCCTAAAGAGCCTGTTGGTATGAATGAGCTATTGCCTGGATCTGTCCATTCTCTGTCTGATTGCACAACGCCTTCACGACGTGAGTAAGCTCCGCCGAGAGTGTAATTCCCTGTTTCGGTATTGAAGCCATATAAGCCGCTTATTTCCCCATTTTCTCCGTCACTTTTGTCCGTTGCACCAGCTTGTACATCGAGCTGAAAGCCGTCGAAATCCTTTTTTGTAATAATGTTTACAACGCCAGCAATAGCATCAGAACCATATACAGCAGAAGCCCCATCTTTGAGTATTTCAACGCGTGCAATCATCGCCACAGGTATAGAGTTTAGATCAACAGAACTATCGGCACCAGAACCTGAATTGACAATGCGGCGACCGTTCAATAATACCAACGTTCTTTGAGAGCCCATACCTCTGAGATCAACTTGAGCAACACCATCGGCTCCATTATTGGTGCTCGAACCAACAGCCGCTCCCGCCATAGAAGTTTGCGCTTGTAATAACTCATCGACAGAGGTAAAACCTTCTGCACGAATTGATGCTGCATTGATAACGGTTATCGGAGAAGCTGTTTCCATATCTTTGCGTTGAATCCGAGATCCTGTAACAGCAATTCTTTCAACTGGATCAGCCGACTCTTTGGTTTGAGCGGATGCGTTGACATTGACTAGAAGGCTTGATGCGGATGTTGCAATACAAACATTTATCGCAATAGCTAACTTAGAATATTTCTTCATTGAATGCATGTTCCTAATATTATTTTTATGTTTATTTTTTCTGCTCTTAAAGTATTGCAATCCAATGTTTATTTCGTCAATTAACCATATATTTAACGTTTATTTGTAAATGTTGGTAATTTGTTTTTATATTGTTTTAAGAGCTGTATGTGTGCAGTAGATAATATTGTTTAATGTATATTGTTGCGGTATTAATGTTATATAGATGATGGTTTTGATAGAGTTATAAATATAATTTCCATTAACTTTTAAATTACAAAGAAAATAATAGTTTTGTGACACATGTCTAAAAATTACTAAGTAAGCTTGATTTTTTGAAACTTTTAACATTTTAAAATGTCGTGGTTTTTTAATTTTATCTGCGTAATTAATTGAAAATTATGGTTGTTACGATTTCACACTTAAAGTGTTAGCCTGAGTTCGAACATTATTTGAAAATTAAATGTAAATTGAACTTATTTTATTTTACTCAATCTTACCTTTTAATAATCGTGTATTAAGAGGTGATATTTTGTCTAGCGCTTTCATAAAACGAATAGATGCATGTTTAGATGCATGTTCGCTGTTTTTTATAAACTTTTCTGATTTTTGAGTGATGACTATGACTATAATGAAATCTAATATGTGTAAGTTTTTCTTCCTAATTTCTATTGTATTTTCGTTAAATATAAACTTAGCTTACTCATCAGAAAGGCGCTTAGCTAATTCGGATAGAAAAACAGTGGTTGTTGTCAAACCAAAGCCAAAAAGGAATATAACAAAACGTCCAAAAGTAATAGTTGTTGTTCCAAGAAAAAGAACTTATAAAAACATTAGAATACACAGGAGGTTTGGTCACTCTTACCCTGGATATGGTCGATTTTTAGTGGACGATTCGGCTTGGAAGTGGCTTGCTTTTACAGCAATAAGTTTAAAAATTCTTGATAACATCGATGAGCAAGCTCAGCGGGAACATGAGCAAGCACAAATATCGGCCACTACAGCGCCTGTAGGTAAAGCTATCACATGGAATACAGATAAAGCTAATGGACAAGTGCTTGCAACTAAAGAAGGCACTAATGAATCAGGCCAATTGTGTAGAGAATATCAACAGACAATAACTGTCGGAGGAAGCACTGAGCAGGCCTTCGGAATTGCATGTTTAAAAAGCGATGGCTCATGGGAGATTTCTAAGTAACATTACGGATTCATGTGTAAGTGTCTTTAGCTTGATATGGGGAGTGCTCAATGCCTTTATCAACAAAATGTACGAGCTTACTTGTTAAGGTTTTAGTTTTCTCTTATTCTTGATTCAAATGTCTAAATTAGTGATAAGTACATGAAACTGAAAATAATGTTAATTTCATCGGTATTGTTGATGGGCTGTAGTATGAGTGAAAATCTATCAGCCCAGGACAGTAGTAAAGTTGATGTATATATCAATGATGGTTCTGTTCAATGCATGGGTGGTGGTAAAACCGTTAAGCAGACAGAGCGGCTTCTCGAAAAAGAAGGGATTAACGTTTACTCATCAACCTGTGGTGACATCAATGGGATGGCGGTGATAAGTGTTTGCGGCGCAGGCGGACTTCATATTAATGTGCACAGTATTGATGAAGGTAAGGTGCCTGAAGCCGAAAAGTTAGGGTTTAAACCTGTTTCATTGTTAAAAGAAGGTTTTACAAAAAACTGTAAAACTAAAAGCAGACCTTCAAATAGCCTTAACATTCAGTAATTTTTTATACAGGTTTTATCTTGAAATAAAGAAGAGTATGACATTAATTTCATATTCTTCTTTATTGGTTTAATTGAATGTACTTTATCTTTTCAGTCGACGAGCTCGAGCAGCATTCGCAAGCTTACGAAGCAAGAGTTCAGAATCTTCCCAATGCAAACAGGCATCAGTAATGCTTTTGCCGTACTCTAGTTCTTTTCCATTAACGACTTTTTGATTACCTTCAAGAATGAAACTTTCAGCCATAATTCCAGCAATAGCGGTGCTACCATTTTGTAACTGAGTGCAAACATCATCGGCTACATTAAGCTGATTTTTATGCTGTTTATTACTATTACCGTGACTAAAGTCGATAACCATGCGTTGGAATAGGTTAACTTCTGCGAGTTGTTTTCTGGAGTGTTCAATATCTTCTGCAGAATAGTTTGGCTTTGCTCCGCCGCGTAAGATAATATGACCATAAGGGTTACCAGATGTGCGAAAAACAGCCATTGCACCTTCTTTGTCGGGCGAGTAGAAAATATGAGGCTCTCGGGCGGCACGAACAGCATCTACAGCGATTTGAATATTCCCATTCGTGCCATTTTTAAAGCCGACAGGACATGAAAGAGCAGATGCCATTTCACGGTGAATTTGACTTTCTGTCGTACGGGCACCAATGGCTCCCCAAGTGATCAAGTCAGCGATATATTGACCATTGACCATATCTAGAAATTCAGTAGCAATAGGTAGTTTTAGCTCTGTAATCTGCTGTAGTAAATGTCGGGCTTTACGCAAGCCTTTATTTGGACTAAAGGTACCGTCTAAGTCAGGATCTGAAATTAGTCCCTTCCAGCCGACTATAGTTCGAGGTTTTTCAAAATAGACTCTCATCACAATGCAAAGATCGTCTTTGAGTTCATGATGCAACTTTGCAAGACGTTGTGCATAGTCGAGTGCTGCTTCAGTATCATGAATTGAACAAGGTCCAATGATAACGAGCAAACGTTGATCTTTGCCTTCAATAATTGCTTCAACTTCTTTACGTTGCTGGACGAGATAATCAGCAGCTAATGAAGTAAGTGGGTATTCTGAAGCCAATTGTGCAGGTGAAATTACTTTACAAAGTAGCTCAGTTCTTAGTTCGTCGGTTTTAATGGTCATTCAACATCCAAACAATAAAACGGCAAAATTTGCCTAATTGGACAGGATTATAACGAATCGTGGAGTGAAGCACAGTGCTATTTGTATTAAAAGTAAGCAGCTGTGCTCTGTTTTTGCTTTAATCGATGTTTATTTTGTAATAAAAATACGAATAAATCGATCTTAAAACATGTGTCTTTCTAGCCCAGTTGTGTAAAGAATTTTTGTGGCTATTTCTTCAACAGAATGATTGGTCGTGTTTATGAAGGGTATGCGTTCTTTCTTAAACATCATCTCGACTTCTTTAACTTCTACACGGCATTGTCTTAGAGATGAGTAACGACTGTTTTGCATTCTGCTTTGGCGTATTTCATGTAAGCGCTGAGGATCAATTGTTAAACCAAATAGTTTATCTTTATTTTGTTTCAGCTTCTCAGGCAGTTTAAGGTTATCCATATCATCTTCCACAAACGGGTAGTTTGCTGCTTTTATTCCAAACTGCATTGACAAATAAAGACTTGAAGGCGTTTTACCACAACGTGAAACACCTAATAAAATAATGTCAGCTTTATCCATGTGTTTGAGGGTTTGCCCATCATCATTATCCAATGAGTAATTTATCGCATCAATACGGCTTTCATAACTGGCATTTTCTTTACTGTGAGTTCGGTGAACTTTGGGCGTTGCTTTTATCCCCAGCTGATCTTCCAATGGCGCAACAAAAGTGTTGAGAAAATCGTAATCGGCTCCTTTACTGTTTGAAATTATCTCTCTGATCTCTGGCTTTACGATGGAATGGAAAACGAGTGGTTGCAATCCTGTTGTAATAAAACAATCATCAATTTGCCGTTGAACGGCTTCAGCTTTCTTGATTGTTTCTACAAACGGAATGGTAACCTGCTCAAATTCCATAGGAAATTGTGATAAAACTGCGTGTCCAAATACCTCTGCTGTGATGGCCGTACCATCGGAAATAAAAAAAACTTGGGGTGCCATATAAGCCTCATGTAGTAATAAAATTACAAATAAAATTATAGATTTACGCCTGTTGTGACGGAGTGTAGAATGCCTCTGCCCTCGTGTGAAGGGGCCACTGAAATAAAACTTGCGGAGATAGAACTGTGCAACAATATGTACTCTGGTATCAGGAATTAGGCATGGGCGACGTCAACTTGGTTGGCGGTAAAAATGCTTCTCTAGGCGAGATGATCAGCAACTTATCGAATGCTGGTGTACAAGTTCCTGGAGGCTTTGCAACAACGTCTCATGCATTTAATGAGTTCTTAGAACAAAGTGGAGTTAACCAGAAGATTTATGACATCCTAGATACATTGGATGTTGATGATGTAAATCAACTTGCAAAAGTTGGCGCACAGATCAGGCAATGGGTTATCGATACCCCTTTCCAACCAGAATTAGAGCAAGCGATCCTCGAATCCTACAACAAGCTTGCCTCAGAAACTCAAGAAGCTTCATTTGCTGTCCGCTCCTCTGCAACTGCAGAAGATATGCCGGACGCTTCATTTGCTGGTCAACAAGAAACTTTCTTAAATGTGAAAGGTTTTGATTCAGTCTTGGTTGCGATTAAACACGTTTTTGCTTCACTATTTAATGATCGTGCGATTTCTTATCGCGTACACCAAGGTTACGATCACCGTGGTGTGGCTTTATCTGCTGGCATTCAAAGAATGGTACGTTCTGACAAAGCGGCGTCAGGTGTAATGTTCACAATGGATACTGAGTCAGGTAACAATGATGTAGTCTTCATCACCTCATCGTTTGGTTTAGGCGAAATGGTTGTTCAGGGCGCTGTTAATCCAGATGAATTTTATGTTCACAAGCCAATCTTAGCGCAAGGTCATCAAGCTGTTGTTCGTCGAAATGTTGGTAGTAAGATGATCCAAATGGTTTACTCTGATGATGTTGGTCATGGTAAACAAGTTAAGATTGAAGATGTTGATGTTGAGTTACGTCGTGAATTTTCTGTGACTGATGAAGAAGTTATGGAACTTGCTAAACAAGCTGTCATCATTGAAAAGCATTATGGCCGCGCTATGGATATCGAGTGGGCTAAAGACGGCAACGACGGTAAGCTTTATATTGTTCAAGCACGACCAGAAACAGTTCGAAGCCGTGAAGATGTTCAATTGATTGAACGTTATCATCTTAAAACACGTGGTGAAGTGTTAAGCGAAGGTCGTGCAATTGGTCATAAGGTTGGTTCTGGCGTAGCTAAAGTACTTGCTTCAATTGACGATATGGATCAAATCCAACCGGGTGATGTGTTAGTCACAGACATGACAGATCCTGACTGGGAACCTATCATGAAGCGTGCGAGCGCTATCGTCACAAATCGTGGTGGTCGTACTTGTCACGCAGCCATTATTGCCCGTGAACTTGGCGTTCCAGCTGTTGTGGGTTGCGGTGACGTTACGGACTTGATTAAAACAGGTCAAGAAGTAACGGTTTCTTGCTCTGAAGGTGATACTGGTTTCATTTACGAAGGTAAGCAAGAGTTTGATGTGGTGACAAACCGTGTCGATACGCTTCCTGACTTACCAATGAAAATCATGATGAACGTGGGTAACCCTGACAGAGCATTTGACTTTGCTCGTTTGCCAAATGAAGGTGTAGGTCTTGCTCGTCTTGAGTTCATCATCAACCGTATGATAGGTATTCACCCTAAAGCATTACTTGAATTTAATAAGCAAGATGCTGAGCTTCAAAATGAAATTCATGAAATGATTGCTGGATATGAATCTCCGGTTGAATTTTATATTGCACGTTTAGTGGAAGGTATTGCAACAATTGGTAGCGCCTTCTATCCGAAGAAAGTGATTGTTCGTATGTCTGACTTTAAGTCTAACGAATATGCTAATTTGGTTGGAGGTGATCGTTATGAGCCTGAAGAAGAAAACCCAATGTTGGGCTTCCGCGGTGCAAGTCGCTATATTTCAGAATCATTTCGTGATTGTTTTGCACTTGAGTGTGAAGCGATTAAACGTGTTCGTAACGAAATGGGCTTGACGAACGTTGAAATCATGATCCCATTTGTTCGTACGCTTGATGAAGCTTCTCAGGTTATTGATCTTCTTAAAGAAGAAGGTTTAGAGCGTGGTAAAGATGGTCTACGCGTCATTATGATGTGTGAGCTACCTTCAAATGCTTTACTTGCAGAAGAATTCCTTGAATACTTTGATGGTTTCTCAATCGGCTCAAACGATTTAACTCAGCTTACGCTTGGTTTAGATAGAGACTCAGGTATCATCAGTCACTTATTTGACGAACGTAATCTTGCTGTTAAGAAGTTACTTTCTATGGCTATTCAAGCGGCTAAAGCCAAAGGGGCTTATGTCGGTATTTGTGGCCAAGGCCCATCAGATCATGCAGACTTTGCAGCATGGTTAGTAGAGCAGGGCATTGATACCGTTTCATTGAACCCTGATACAGTGATTGACACTTGGTTGTACCTTGCTAAAGAGCACGGATAATTAATTTTCAGAGTTTTAAAAGGTCGCTAAAATGCGGCCTTTTTGTTTTTACAGTAGTTAGTTTTTATCTAGTTAGTCCAGTCGATAATTTCATGTAACGAGGCTGTTAAAGGGTTCTTTACTGGATCGGTAAGAAATTGTTGTACGCTTTCCAAATAATTTTCTTTTATAATTCTTTTAAGTACCGTACGGATTGATGCTTTGGTGTATTCGTCAGTATTTTCTTGATCTAAAATGCCGTGTTCATATGTATCGTTAGCACCATCTTCATAATCTGTATCGTTAGCACCATCTTCATAATCTGCTGGGCATAGGCATAAATTGACCGTTTCATCTCCTGAGGTATCAAGTATTGTGAGTATTGCAGCGTAATCATCACAAGATTTTAAAATTTTAGGGTTTCCACTGCATTTTAACTCGATTAATACTTTTGTGGAATAATTGAGGGTGCCGCATTCTTTGCTAACATCTTCAGGTTCTCCTGTAAATAAATCATCGAGATCGATTATGGATAATTGAGGTGAGTCTAATTTATATCTTCTTCCTTTGGAGTTGGTGACAGTTTCTTTATAAAGAAAATTACAAGGCTTTATGTCTCTAAAAAATATATGGTTTTCATGTAATTTAGCCATGTCATAACAAAATTGGTTGAAGACTCGGTAGTTTAATGACATAAAAGGGGATAATTGTTCTCTGTAATTAATAATGTCATCACCTCCAAATACAGCCGTTATCTTTCCTTTTCTGACTACAATGCCTTGTAGTCCTGGTTGTATAGAACACTGTGCCCAAGACTTTATTCCGAGTGCAGCTTTTACTTTTTTGAGCTTACTTTTAAAAATCTCATTCCGATCTGTTTCTACTGGACCACACATTGCGCTTGTGTCTGTTTGAACCGACTCTTGGGTATCTTCAGCATCAAAACTGATATATTGGGAGTCTATTGCGCTTGCCTTTTTAAAACCGCCAGATAACTTAGCAAATTCATCTTTTTTTAATCGGTGAAAAGGAAGTCTCATTGGTGGAAACACTTTATCTTTATCATAATAATATTCAATGGGTTCTACACCTGGTGTAGAACCTCTATTTGTTAATTTAACAAAGCCAATCGGAGTATTTATATGGCGAAACATTGGTTTTGCTTCTTCTAGCTTTGTGCTATGTGCTTTGTAGTTACGCTGAATAATAATTGCTTTCTTATTAGCATCTTGTAACTCACCTAATAGATATGCAATTTCTTTTTTTAATGTACTATTACCTTTTTGATCTGCTGTTTTGATTTGCCATAACAAAGTTATTAATTTCTCTGCAATTGCAGCGGGTTTAACAAAAAGAATATGAATTAGCTCTAATGTTTTACCTTCTGACAAGAAAAATAAAATGGTTAAAATATTAGTGGCTTTAGAGTGAGTCGAAATTGCTGTAATGAATTGAGCCTGAATCTCTATTGTTAGTGAAAACAACGCTGCTGCAAGTTGATAATCAGTAAAATGAGATAGTAAAGCAGACCATTCAGTGCTAGGTACGGTTCGAATAATATGTTCTAATTCAGTGGGGTCTTTGTACTTTGTTTGCCAATAACTGAGTTTTTGAGGATGCTCGAAATCAGTAAAATCTAATAAATCTTTATCTGTTAGTTCTTGTGCAATTTCAAGCCAATTCGAAAATGTAAACAATTGTGATATAGCTTTTTTCTTGACTAAAGATAGTCTTAAAAATTGGGCCATTAATTGTTCATTATGTTCCGTCGCTTCAAAAAATTTTTGTCTCCAAAATCGGTCGTTTAAACAATTTGCTATTTCATTTTTGATGTCAGGGTTGAGCAAATGAGACGTTAGCAAGGTATTAAAGTTGAAATGCTTATCACCACCACTTTCGATTAATGTGGCCAACATTTTACACGGTAAATGTTTTTGGCACTTATCGTAGTATTCTTGAAAAGTTGTTCCATCAACGTTCAATACTGCTAGCATGGATTTACAAAGCTCAGCTTGTTTACAAGGGGACATGGTGGCTGTAATTAGTGAGCAGCTTTTTAATTTAAACCCAAGCATTATTATTGTGATGAGCTCTAAATGGTGGGAGCAAGTAAATTCTCTTAATTGTTGTAATAAGTCATCATCTATTTCACCAATTACGGCTGGAATTAAACATTCATCAAAGACCTTAAGTGAGTTTAAAGGGGAAAACATTTTGCATGCGACTCTTTCAGGAAGAGTTCTGATTAAATGTATCACTTGAATTGGTAATAGCCGACATAAAACGAGATCAATAAAGTCATGATTGTTACTATCTATAATAGCGATTATCTTTTTTATTTCTGTCGTTTTTATTATTTGTGGAGGTTTTAGTATTTTATCAAAGTATAGGGTGATGAGCGGTAATTTCGATCTCCCTCTTGCTTGCTTGACTAACCAATACAAGTTTTGATCATCTAAATAATTTAGTAACTCTTTCGATTCAGGGCTGAATACAGTCGTGTTCAAGTCACAATCAAATATCAGAAACTCTCGAAGCAAAAGTTCAAGTTCATTAAATTTTGATGTATTTGAATCAAACTCAGGTGTTATGCCAAGGGTGTTAGATTCAACTACACACCAGTCATCTATATCGTTGGGCTTACTTGATTCCTCTTTGATTTGTTGAAATTGAGCATTGGTAATTAATTGCTGAAATACCACCGCGGCAACTGTTTTTTCAGTTTTTATTAATATCTTAGCTAATTCTACTATATTAAAATTAGAAGCAATTTTCACAGCAATATTGGGTGGAACTCTAGGAAAAACTTCAAAAGTAAAGGGAAAATTCTGTTGAGAAATTAATTTAGCTAATTGTTGTTGCAAATTTTCAGGGATATCCTGCCAAACTGAATTATCAGATTCAAGAGAGAGTAACGTTTTTGCGAATTCTGGTTGTTCAGTGATTACTACTTTGACTTGTTCAACAGGTAAGCAAGCGATTATTTTTGTTCTTTTAAGTTTATTCCAATATGGCGTTACAAGTAGCCTTGTTCTCATTTCATGATCCATTTGGGATAAAATGTCAGCGGCTTTTTGTGACGATAATTGTTGTAAAGCAGATTGGATAACTGTAATTTTGTTTTGCGGCTCAGAATCACTAAGGGTGTTTAGAACTTGCTTTCCTACATTATTTGGGGCTCTTTCTAAGAGTAAAATTTGTTCTTCAACGGTTACGTTTTGAGAAGAAATACTTGTTACAGCTATATCTGAAGAAAGACTAGGGTGAGTCGCGAGGGAAAGTAAAAAGTTATAGCATTTTTGGTCTGAACTGTCCTTTCCTACGACATCGCCTAATTGCAATTTTTTTCCATCATGAAAAAAACCAATATATTGACCTAATAATTTATTATTTTCTATTGTAATGAGGTATTTTTCATTTGAAAAAGTGCCAATTTTTATACTCACTGTGGCTTTTTTTGTTTCATGTAATTGAGATATTGAAGCTTCATCAATACTAGAGAAAGCCTGTTTAGATAAAAATACTTCAGGAGAAGCCATGTTGTTTCCCTGTTTTTTTACTATCTCATTATGCATTTTTGAATCAAATATAAGTTTGATCTTTTATCGCAATCAGGATAATTATTTAACCTGAATTTTGCGTAATGAAATCCATAAGAGTTTGATTCAATATATTATCTATAGTGCAGGTAGTTATTTGAATTTCAAGGCGTGTTGTGAATAAATAGCCTGCTATTTTAAGCAATCACAACGCTAAAATTCTCATAAGTAGCTGTACTGTAGATGTTTTTTTATTCAGGGTTCAGGTTGTTTTGCATAAACATTATCATTTTAGCTTAAGAGTTACGCGGTATTATTTACATAGAATTATGTTTGTATTAATAATTGTTAATTCGCGTTTTAAGTGGATAATATCTCCGTGTAACCTGAAAATGCATCTTTAACCTAAACATTCATGATAGGCATAGATGTCATATGCGTTTACTTTGACTACTATTTTTCTATCACCCTACACCATGAAAATTGTATTCGCTGAGATTTGAAGATTATTTCCAACCTAAAGCTAAAGGCGAAGTGATTTTTAGCTTTTATGCTTTCACTAACAGGCTTGGGAATAGGTGTTAGCGGCTATTTTCACGGTAAATAAATCGGTTGAACGCACAATTTAACTTAAAAATTTGGGTTGTGATTGAGTATTCATTAAATTTTTCGAGTTTTTTATTTATTTTGACCAATCTATCATGTCATGCAATGGGATTCTTAAAGAGTGACTTACTGGGTTCGCAAGAAAGTTTTTTACTGTTGTAAAGTGTTCGTCTTTTATCATTCTTTTGAGAGCAGTGACAATGCCTTCCTTCGTTTTCCTGTGAGTATTTTCAGCATTTAAGATACCATATCTAAAAATCATTTCCTCAAGAGTTCCATGTAATCTTGGGGTCGTTTTCATGTCAAAAGTTTCTGGCGCTGTCGTTAATAACATAGTTATTAAGGTTGCGTATTCATCACGGGCTTTTAATATAATTAAGTTTCCAGTGCTTTTTTTGAGTAATTCAGCTGTTATATAGGCTGGTGAACCACAAATTCTGGCTTCCTCTCCTGGCTCACCTGTATATAAGTCATCAAGGTCAATTATTGCGAGCTGTGGAGAATCTAATCTTACAGATTTTCCACTTTCAGAGGTCGCAGTCGTTTTATAAAGTAAGTTTTCACCTTTAACATCTCTAAAGAATATGTTGTGCTGATGGAGTCGCGCCATCTCATTGCAAAACCTTTCGAAGACATGATAGTCAACAATTCCATTTTCTTGAGTAAAGTTTGTAATATCTTGACCACCAGCTACAGAAGTTATTTTTCCTTTTTCTAGTACTACACCTTGTAATCCAGGCTGTATCGAGCAATTAGTCCATGATTCTATTTGAAGTGCATTTTTTATTTTTTTAAGTTTTTCTTTTAAATGGGTATTTCTACTTGTCTTTACAGAAATAAATCTTTGAGTGTATTTAGAAGCTTTATCTGTTAGAACAATTTCTTGAGCTTTAAATTGGATGTAGTGAGCGTCTCTTGCTTTGGCCCTCTTAAAAGAGCCTTTTACCTTTTGGCTTTCTTGGCTTGATAGCTCTTTTGAAGGTATTCTTATTGGAGGAAAGACTCTATCTTTATCGAAATAGTATTCTATGGGTTGACCATTTAATTTATGGTTCTTATTTTTTAATGTACGAAAGCCTTCAGGAACGTATGTGGGTCGCATCTCTAGTCGATTATTTTTTACTTTATCGAGGTGACGTCTAAAGTGGCTCTGGATCATGCTTGCTTTGAAGTTTGCCAGTTTTAATTCACCGAGGATAAAAACTATTTTCTTTTCTAAGGTGGTTCTACCTTTAATTTTTGTGGTATTAACTTGTTGTAAAAGAGATATTAATTCTTTTGTTGATTGTTCTGAGAGATACCCAAGCTGGCTAACGAGTTGTGAGGTTGAGTGTTCTGATAATTTATATAATTGAATTAAAAGTTGCACCACATTTGGCTGAGTTGAAACTGACTGTATGAATTGTACTTGCACATCAATTGGCATTTTGCACAACTCTCCAGCAAGAAGCTCGGCATCAAAACAAAGTAACAAATTAGGCCATTTATTTGCAGGAATTGTTTCGATAATGTGTGCTATTTCGGTAGGTTTTTTATGTCTAGAATGCCAATATTTAAGTTGTTGTGGTTTATCTAGATCAGTAAAATCAAGCAGGTCTTTAGGATTTAATTTTTCTGCAATTTTTAACCAAGTATTCTGTTGAAACCATCTCCCTATCATTCTTTTTTTCTCCGGTTCGAGTTTTGAAAATAATGATATAACTTTGTTGGCAGGCGAACTTAAAAACTGTCTGGCCCAGCATTTATTCTCTAAACAAACACATAGCTCATTGATATCATGCTGATCGAAATAGCTTGAGTCAGATAGATCAACCAAGCTTAATCGGGTGGGTTGTCTTCCCATTAAGCGTGCAATCATAGGTATTGGTATATGCTCTTTACATTTTTTCACGAGCTCTTGATTGGATGGAGCCGCGACTAGTTTGATCATTAGGTCGCACAGTTCATCTTGCTTTGTTTGCACTAGTAGCTGTGTAATAAGGTGGCAGTGTTTAGAACGAGATCTAAGCATAAATGTGGCAACTACATTCGGTTCTGAATTTTGGGCAAATTCTTGTAAGCCGTTTAATACTTCAACATTATCTTGATGCACTAGGGCAGGAATTAAAAGATCATTAATGATTCTAGCTGAGTAATCTTGTGAGAATAATTGTGTTGTTACTTCACTAGGAAGTACACGAATAAGAGATATCACCTGTACTGCCGAAAGTTGGCAAATTGAATCAATTATAAATTCGTTTTTGTGTTCATTGATTATGAAAGCAACATTTTCAACTTGATTTTTATCTACACTCAATGGCGATTTTAGTACTTTTTTTAAATACGCGTTGATTAAATTCGCTTTGTTTTGTCCATCTGCATACTTTATTAAGTGGTAAGCACTTTGATCATCAAGAGCATTGAATATAAATTCAAAATCAACATTGAACCCCATGAAGCTTGAGTGCTCATCATACTCAAAAAACTCTTGTAAAAATTCATTAAATTTTGCTGAGTCATTGATGAAGGATTCAGAATCTGTAACGACTCCTAAGGAATTGTCGCTGACAACACACCAGTCTTGACTTTCATTTATTACTTTGGACATTGCTAATGACTGTATGTCAGCATTGGCTATTAATTGACTGAATAATTGTACCGCCCTGTCTTTTTCAATATTTTTTAGTAAACATGCTAAATCTTTACCATTAAGCTGGCATAAAACTCTTGTTGCTAAATGATTGGGAAGATTTGGTATTTCTTGAGTTATAAATAATAAACTTCTTTGAAGTACTAATTGCTCTAATTCGGGCTGAAATGAACTGGATAAACCTTCCTTAGTTTGACATTGCGCTTCAAGAAATAATATCTGATTTGCAAATGACTCTAAGAAAACACCGCATTGCTCTGTAGACAAGAGGGCAATTACTTTGGTTCTATTTTTTATGTTCCAGTTTGCATCTGAAAGCAATGAACTCATTAATTTATCGTCCATTGATGATAAGATTTCAGCCGCTTTTGAGGCAGATAATTGTTGTAAAATGTAAAGTGCATTCTGAGTTTGATTTTTATGGTCATGCTCAAGGAGTTTACTAAGAACTCGTAGCCCGACCTTTGTAGGAGCGTGATCGAGAAGTAAAGCCTGTTCTTCTTTAGATAGTTGCTCTGATTGAATAGTGTTAACGGCAATGTCTTCAGGAAGGTTTGGGTGCACCGTGATGGTATATAAAAGTTTAAGACCTGGTGTATCCGATTTATCACCAAACCGCACTGGTTTATCTTTAAATAATCGATTAACTTGTTGACCAACAAGTTGATTGTTTTGCACTGTTACACTGTACTTATCTTCAAATAGTACGCCTTCCTTCACTGAACAATTGAGTGTATTTCCCTCACTCAATTGGCTTAATGAGTAATCATCAAAACCTGAATATACTTCTCTGTCTAATAACAACTTTGAAGAAGCCATATATTTCCTAAAAGCGCAGTAATACTGAATAAGTACATCTGACTGTTAATTTAAAATGAATATCGTTAACCTATGGATAATTTGTAGTAAGTTATATTTTGTTTGTTCAATAGTAATCCAAGTTTAGTCTAAAACTAATGCTAATTAGAGTTACAAGGCCGTTCGATTAATTAAAATTTCTTAATTTGTATTAATGCTTATTTCAATTATAAATGATGACCTTTATGTATTTAACCTGAACTCGGGATAATGAAATCTTCATCAATTTCGATTGCACTTTGAGTACATAAATAGCTCTGAGTTGAGCATTTAATTACTGTAATGGTATAAGTTTAAATTCAATCTACAGTGTGGCTGGTTTCGTTTTGTACGAGGCGTAACTATTTGTAATAGCCAGTTTATTTTAGAGAAGTCCAATATTGAAGTAGGCGAAAATAGCTGTGCTGTAGAGGTTTGCTTATCCAGAGTTCAGGTTATTTAAATCATTTGCATAATCCATTTAATGAGATAAACGTCTATGACTTCAGAAAATATTAAGCAAGCAGCAAACAGTGAGTGTGTGTTGAGTGTGTCACCTCCGCTTCTAAACCTTTATAGCAGTGATTCTATTCTACAAAAGTGGGTTAATGAATTTAAGCAGGCCTTTTCTATCAATGAATTAGCATCGCTAGGTGATGTGTACGGTAAAGATTTGTATGAATCGGGGGAAGATGCAAATCGCTCAACACCTGAGTTTCATTCCCATGACCGATTTGGCCGACGTATTGATAAAGTGGTATATCACCCTGCTTATCATCAGTTTATGCAATGCGCTATCCAAGCTCAAATGCCTTCATTGCCATGGGTTGAATCTAAATCTGGTGCACACGTTATTAGAACAGCAATGCAGTATATGCATATGCAAGTTGAAGCAGGTTCAGCTTGTCCACTCACAATGACTTTTGCTTCAGTTGCAGCGATTAAACATTCTCCGGTGATAGCTCAATTATGGATACCCAAAATACTGTCAGCTGAATATGATTATCGGGACATTCCCTATTTTGATAAAAAAGGCTTAACAATTGGAATGGCCATGACTGAAAAGCAGGGTGGTTCGGATGTGCGAGCTAATTCGACTCATGCTTTAGCTATTAGCAGTGAAGGAAATGGTGAGGCATACGAACTAACAGGACATAAATGGTTTTGCTCTGCACCAATGTGTGATGCTTTTCTCGTTCTAGCTCAAACAGAACAGGGATTATCATGTTTTTTATTACCTAGATGGCGTCCTGATGGCAGTAAAAACCAATTTCATATTCAAAGATTAAAAAATAAATTAGGTAATAGATCTAATGCCTCTTCTGAAGTTGAGTTTAATAAAGCGTTGGCTTGGATGATTGGTGAGCCCGGAAAAGGGCTGAAGTGTATTATGGAAATGGTAGCTTTAACTCGTTTTGATTGTATGGTTGGCTCTTCCGCTCTTATGCGCGCGTCACTCGCTCAAGCATTGTTATTTACTCATGAAAGAAAAACTTTTGGTGTTCAGCTTCAAAAACACCCTTTAATGCAAAATGTTTTAGCTGATCTTGCAATTGAATCGGAAGCTGCGATTGCATTTTCCATGAGAGTGGCGAATGCTTTTGATAATTCTGATTCAGAGTCAGAAAAATTATTTATTCGAATCGCAACTGCTATTGGCAAGTACTGGATATGTAAAAGAGCTCCGCATTTTGTTTACGAAGCGATGGAATGCTTAGGAGGCATTGGATATGTGGAGGATAACTATATTGCAAGAATGTACCGAGAAGCGCCAGTAAATGCAATTTGGGAAGGTTCAGGAAATATCCAATGTTTAGATTTTATGAGAACGGTAGTAAAAGAAAAGGAGTCTCTTACTGCTCTCGTAAATGAGTTGGGCAAAGGTAAAAATAAATATATTGAATATGATCATCATTTAACCGATTTACTCAAGCAGCTTAAATCTATAGGTAATAAAGAATTTAGCCTCAGAGTGTTGATTGATAAAATTGCAGTTGCAACTCAAGCATCAATTTTAATTCAATATGGCGATCCGCTTATTGCTAAAGCCTTTTGTCAATCACGACTTGTGCCTACTGCGACGGTAAATTTTGGTACACTAGGAGGAGATATAGATGCGAGCGCAATTATAAAGCGTGCAATGCCAAGTTTATGAATAAGGAATGTTATGGGGAAAGTATTTGAATCGATGACACAGCAACAAATGGAGTTCATTGAGAAACAACAAATGTTTTTTGTCGCTACCGCCGCGACAGAAGGAACGGTAAATTTATCGCCTAAGGGAATGGATTCCCTCAGAATTATCGATAGTAATACCATTGCTTGGTTAAATGTCACTGGTAGCGGAAATGAAACATCGGCTCATGTTCAGCAAAACCCTAGAATGACCGTGATGTTTTGTGCATTTGAAGGTGCGCCACTTATTTTGCGCCTTTATGGACAAGCCCGTATGCTGCATCAGGCAGACGGTGATTGGGGAAAATATAAAGATCTTTTTCCTTCGTTACCAGGCACTCGTCAGATTTATCTTTTAGATATAGATAAAACTCAATCGTCTTGTGGGATGGGAGTACCACTATATGATTTTGTTGCTCAAAGGGACTCGCTTAACCGCTCTCACGAAAAGAAAGGCCAAAAAGGTGTTGAAGCTTATTGGACAAAAGCGAATCAAAAAAGTTTAGATGGCTTTCCTACTTCTATTGTAGAGCTTTCAGGTCTCACAGTAGAAGAATAATACCAATTACAGTAATTAAATTCCCAGCTCAGAGCTATGTATGTGTTCAAAGTACAAGTGAAATTGATGAAGACATAGTTAATACCGACATACAAAACTGTCGTTATTATATTGCTACGTTGAGGCAATTTTGCGTAGTAATTTGAACACATACAAGCTCCCGAAGGGCAAGGCTAAAGGATTCCATTACTAGGTTACAAGTTTTTGAATTATCCCGACAAAAGCACGAAGTGCGTTGAACGCCAACTTTGTATGGCGGCCGTAGGGAATATAGTACTTCAAACTTGCGCCCTGTACTGAAATCCTTTAGCTCTTGCTGAGAGGGAAGTTAATTACTGTAATTGGTATAAAATAACGAATGACAATAGTCTTTTTGACACTAGAAGCGTTGTTCGGCTTCTAGGGTCTGTTGATCTTTCAGGATTAAATTTTGTGCTATTTGAGCATTTATCTGTTCAACCTAGAAACATCAGTTGACTGCGTTCTCAAGCGTAGAAAAAATGGCTGATAGTAAGGCGTAGCTTGCAGCAAGTAGTTATTCTACTTGCAAAAGTTACAACGCAGATAGCAGTCATTTTAGCAAGCTTGTGAGCGTAGAGCACTTCACTCATTGGGTGAAAGCCATGATGATAAAATCATTATATTGCTCAAACAGTTACTCATATACTCAGCGTTCAACTGATGATTTTAGGTTCAAGGCGTGAGCAGTGATGCTTAGCCATCTAAGTGAGCTGGTCACAACACAGAACAGTAAATGCTCAAAAGCATCGAAAAAAGAGAGAGCGTAAATTGGTCGCTCTTTCTAAATAAAAGGTGCTGCGTTATCGTTTTCTTATTTGGAAACGAAGTAACGACAGTTTTGTATGTCGATAATAACCAAACCTCACAAACTCTGTCTTGCATAAAATAACCAATTTATCGCTGCAAAAACAATCACGAAAGATCAACAGACCCTAGTGTCTAGTGCTGCCAGTAATCCAAAGTGCCGGTGCCATTTTTATTTCTATTTAAGCAATTTTAAGCTTATTTCTATATTTATTTCACGTCGATTACAAAGTCGTTAATATTAATTTAGTTCGTTGATATTTAACAGTTAATAAGGTTTTTAGGCTGTTTCTTGTCAGTTTGCGAAAAAATATATTTATCGAGTAGCGGGTTGTTTAAATATCACGCATAAAAAGTCAATTTTAATGGTATTTAACGCTGTTAAATCTCCAGCCGTAGTGTGACTGAGCTCACATCAAAAAAATGCTTAGAAACTATACTGTTTATCTACTGGAATACCAGTCCTCAATGAACATTAATGTTTGTATGATCTGGATCAACTAACTGAGTCATTTAGACAGCTTTTGCTATATAGCTTACCCGCAAGTCGAGTTACTATTTTTATACCAAATAAATTCGAAAACGTTGTTGGTGACGATTGACTGAAAAGTCAGAGTATAAATATTCAGATTTGAATGTCAGGGTTACCGTAAATATCCGCAAGGAGAATACATGAGTGCCACTTCGAGCGATGAAAAAAAGTTAGAGTTCAAAATTTTCATTTTTCTAACTGTGTTTTTAGCACCGCTACTGTCTGTAATATTAGTAGGAGGGTTGGGTTTTGCGATATGGATCAGTCAAATCTTAACAGGCCCTCCAGGTCCTGGCTAATAAACAAAAATCGAATAATAAAATCAATTAATTTTAGAGTGTAATAATGAGCAAAGAACTTCACGTGACCAGCCTGGTTGTCCAAGTTATTCCTGAAAAAATGTCTACCGTGCGTGAGGCCATTATGGCCATGGAAAATGCTGAGCTGTCGGTAAATGATGAGGTTAAATTGGTAGTGGTGATTGAAGGTACCAGCAAGCGCGGTTTAATGGAAGATGTCGATGCTGTGGGTAATTTACCCGGTGTACTTTCATCATCTATGGTCTATCACCAATGTGAAGAGCTCGAAGAGGGCGAAATATGAATATGAATAGACGTGAGTTTATGAAGGCAAATGCAGCGATAGCTGCAGCCAGTGCTGCCGGTTTATCGTTGCCAGCAACAGCAAGCAACCTCATAACCAGTTCAGAGCAAACAAAGCTTGATTGGAACAAAGCGCCATGCCGTTTTTGTGGAACGGGTTGTTCTGTGATGGTGGGAACCAAAAACGGTAAAGTGGTAGCAACGAATGGTGATCCAGATAGCGAAGTAAACAAAGGTCTTAACTGTGTTAAGGGTTACTTCCTATCTAAAATTATGTACGGAAAAGATCGTCTGACTAAGCCATTGCTACGTATGACAAACGGAAAATACGATAAGCATGGTGATTTCACCCCAATTTCGTGGGACAGCGCCTTCGACATCATGGCTGATAAATGGAAAGAGACCATTAAGAAAAAAGGTCCAACAGCGATTGGTATGTTCGGCTCTGGTCAATGGACAGTTTGGGAAGGTTACGCTGCAAGTAAGTTAATGAAAGCAGGATTTGGTTCTAATAATATTGACCCTAATGCTCGCCATTGTATGGCATCTGCGGTAGGTGGCTTCATGCGTACTTTTGGTATCGATGAGCCGATGGGTTGTTACAACGATATGGAAGAAGCTGACCGTTTCGTGCTTTGGGGTTCGAACATGGCAGAGATGCATCCTATCTTATGGACTCGTGTAACTGATCGTCGTCTGAGTGCGCCGCATGTACGTGTTGGTGTGCTATCTACGTATAAACATCGCTCATTTGATTTAGCTGATTTACCAATGGTATTTACACCACAAGGTGATTTAGCAGTACTTAACTTTATTGCCAACTACATCTGTCAAAACGATGCCGTGAATTGGGATTTTGTTAAAAAACACACTAATTTCCGTAAAGGTAATACGGATATTGGTTACGGCTTACGTCCAACGCATCCTGTACAGAAAAAAGCTAAGAATGCCGATAAAGCTGGTGGTTCACAACCAATTGACTACGAAGCATTTAAGAAGTTTGTTTCTGAGTACACGGTAGAAAAAGCCAGTGAAATTTCTGGTGTTCCAGAAGATAAACTTATCGAGCTAGCTAAGTGGTACGCCGACCCTAACTTGAAGATTACTTCATTCTGGACAATGGGTGCTAATCAGCATACTCGTGGTGTTTGGTGTAATAACTTACTCTATAACATCCACTTATTAACAGGTAAAATTGCGACACCGGGTAACAGCCCATTCTCACTGACGGGGCAGCCCTCAGCGTGTGGTACTGCTCGTGAAGTGGGTACATTTGCTCACCGTCTGCCTGCAGATATGGTGGTTAAAAACCCTAAGCATCGTGCAATTGCTGAAAAAATTTGGAAAATTCCAGCTGGCATTATCCCACCGAAACCAGGTTTCCACGCGGTATTGCAAAGCCGTAAATTGAAAGATGGTGAGATGAACTGCTATTGGACTCAAGTTACCAACAATATGCAAGCAGGGCCTAACATCAATGAAGAAATTCTTCCAGGTTGGCGTAACCCTGAAAACTTTATTGTGGTTTCGGATCCATACCCAACAGTTTCTACTCAAGCGGCTGACTTGATCCTTCCAACAGCAATGTGGGTTGAGAAAGAAGGGGCTTACGGTAACGCTGAGCGACGTACTCAGTTTTGGCATCAAATGGTTAAAGCGCCAGGCGAATCAAAATCTGACTTATGGCAAACCATGGAGTTCTCAAAGCGTTTCACTACTGATGAAGTTTGGCCAAAAGATGTATTAGCAGCGAATCCTGAATTTAAAGGAAAAACACTGTTTGAAGTGCTTTATCAAAACGGTCAAGTAAATAAGTTTCCAATGTCTGATATGGACGAGAAGTTCGAAAATCATGAGTCAGAAGACTTTGGTTTCTACGTTCAAAAAGGTCTATTTGAAGAATATGCTACATTCGGACGCGGCCATGCCCATGATTTAGCGCCATTTGATACTTATCACGAAGTTCACGGTTTACGTTGGCCTGTCGTTGACGGCAAAGAGACTTTATGGCGTTTCCGCGAAGGTTCAGATCCATATGTAACACCGGGTAAAGGTTTCGAGTTTTATGGTAAACCTGATGGTCGCGCTGTTATTTGGGCACTACCTTACGAGCCAGCAGCAGAATCACCTGACGAAGAATACGATTTATGGCTATGTACAGGTCGTGTTATTGAACACTGGCATACAGGCTCTATGACCCAACGCGTTCCTGAGCTTTACAAAGCGTTCCCGAATGCAGTTTGTTTCATTCACCCTGAAGATGCGAAGAAAAGAGGTTTACGCCGTGGCGATGAAATGATAGTTCGCTCTCGTCGTGGTGAAATTCGCACTCGAGTTGAAACACGTGGTCGTAATAAACCACCTGTAGGTCTGGTTTATGTACCATTTTTTGACGCCAGTCAGCTAATCAACAAGGTAACGCTTGATGCAACGGATCCACTTTCTAAGCAGACTGATTTTAAGAAGTGTGCTGTAAAAGTGATAAAAGCATAGGGAGTCGGTTATGAAATCAATAAAAAATAATATGTTGAGAGTGATTGTACTTTTCACATTAGCTTGCTCTGCAGTTACAGTTGCCGCTAAAAATGAAACAGTACCAGCCGATGATGTAGCAACTTTAAGGCTGCATCCAATTGATATTGAACCTACGCCGCCAGCATTAAAAAATGAGGTCGATCATGAGGGTACTTATGGTAGGGCTTACCCTACTCAAGCACCAATGATTCCGCATAAGGCGAATAAATATCAGATGAACCTAAAAGTCAATCAGTGTTTAAGCTGTCATGATCGCTCTCGTATTAAAGAATCGAAAGCGCCAATGGTGAGTGTTACGCACTTTATGACTAGAGATAATGAGGTTTTAGCGCAAGTATCGCCACGTCGATATTTCTGTACCCAATGTCATGTTCCACAAGATAATGCGAAGCCATTGGTTGAGAATATATTTATTGATGTTGATAAGTTGCTAGAAGCCGATGCAGCTAAAAAAGGCCGCTAAGCACTAGGAGGTAAAATGTTGGATAAGATTAAAAAAATCTGGTGCATCTTAGCTAAACCTAGTGTTCATTATAGCTTAGGTTTCCTGACAGTCGGCGGTTTTATTGCTGGTATAATCTTCTGGGGTGGTTTTAATACCGCATTAGAAGCAACTAATACAGAAACATTCTGTATTAGTTGTCATGAAATGGAAAACAACGTCTATCAAGAGTTACAGACAACGATTCATTTCACTAACCGCAGTGGTGTTCGTGCAACTTGCCCTGATTGTCATGTTCCTCATGAATGGACGGATAAGATTGCTCGTAAGATGCAGGCTTCTAAAGAAGTTTGGGGCAAAATATTTGGCACCATTAATACTCGTGAAAAGTTTGAAGGAAAACGTCGTGAACTAGCTGAGCACGAATGGGCGAGGTTAAAAGCGAATGACTCATTAGAATGTCGTAATTGTCATAACTTCGACTATATGGATTTTACGAGACAAGCACCGCGAGCAGCCAAAGCTCACTCAACATCACTTGCAAGTGGAGAAAAAACTTGTATAGATTGCCATAAAGGTATTGCTCACCACTTACCTGATATGACAGGTGTTGAAGGGTATTAGTTGATTAAATAACAGTTAATCTGTTTTATTGAAAAGCTAGGTAAACACTAGGGGCTGTTTATCTTTCGTGATTATTTTTGCAGCGATAAATTGGTCGTTTTATACAAGACAGAGCTTGTGCGGTTTGGTATTCCAAATAAGCAAGCGATAACGCAGTAGAAATGACCAATTTACGCTGTCTAAGATGCTTTTGAGCGTTCATTGTTCTGTGTTGTAACCCGTTTGATGACTAAGCTTCACTGCTTACGCCTTGAACAGATAAACGCTCAAATAGCACAAAATTTAATCCTGAAAGATAAGCAGCCCCTAGAGCTTTTTTGTAAGTAAAGTACTTAAACACCTCTTTTTAAATTAATTTTTGTTCTAATAATAGATTTTAACTCTCCATTTAAACTTTCTAAAACTGCAGCGTAGTTTTGTACCGAAAGAGTCATTAATAACGAGGTGATATTGGCTTCGTCTTTCAGCCATAGTCGGCCTATTATTGCGCTAAAAGTAGCTGTGTTAATTGTTGAAGTTAAACTTACTAAATCTGAGTTAGTTTTTTTTAACAAATATAATAATAATTCTTCTTGGGTTACTTTATCACTTATTTTACTCAGTAATTCTTCATACTCTTTTACTTGTAGTGAATCTATGAGCTCTTTGCATGTTACTGGGTCAGTTTTCCAGAGTATGCTTACGATCTGTGTTTTTACTGAGGAAAGTTGCTTGAATGCTTGTTTTAATTTGTCTAGTTCAGTATTTAATAATTCATTCAGTATGTTTGTAAAGTTTGTTTCTCTTGGTAATGAATTTAAGAAGTTGATGAAATCTTCGTGCTTTAATTGGTGGATAAATGCAACACAAAAAGTCTGTTTTTCTGTCCACAATAAATTAATTAACGCTATTTGTGCTGATAGACTGACGTTGTTAAGTAAGTCTACAAATAATCTTTGATCAGACACTCGAGTCATTACTGCCTGTTGATTCTTTAATGAATAAAAGCGAAGGGGACCTGACAAAAATTTAGAGGGATTTTGTATTAGAGCTTCTATAAAAGCATTAGCACTGCTTATTTGAGACTGTTGTTGGGGGCTTGCAACGACTCGATAACCGATCGCCATATTAAATAGTTGGCCCACATCGCGATAAGACGATAAATATTCAGAGAATGATAAAACTCTATTTATAGGCATCTTAATTAACTCTGAAAAAAGTTGATCTTTGGGTATAGTTTTTTCATCGTGAATTTGGTGTAACGGTATTGGTGGCAAGGCAGTAAGTAATTCTGTAAGTGAATCATTATTAGTGTGCATAAAATTGAGTATTAAACCTGCCAGCGTATTAACAGGAATTTCAGGGTTGTTGAAAATTTGACTAACTTGCAGTGAACTTAATTTAGTAAGTAGTTGGATTGTTTCTGCTTCTGTGAGTTTTTTGCTTGAAAAAAGCACATTAATTTGTTCATCTTCTAATTCCTCCCAACTTAATTGTAAGTTCGAAGCTGAAAATACTTCTATTATCAGTTTGAGTGAGCTGTCTTCACGCCTTAGAGCGTAAGACAAATATAGGATTAAATCTGCTTCAGTGGCTTGTGCTTGTATCACTTTTCTCGCTAGTTCTAGGTCTTCACTTAATGTAATAATTGTGAGTCTATCTTTCACCTTTAGTTTGTTGATCGAGAGTATTAATTGCTCTTCATTGAATGTGTGCAATTTATCAATGACCAATTTTTTGATAGCAGGGCTTTTAACTTGTATGATGTATTCATTAAAATCATTGAATTCGTTACGGCTAAGTAGAGTCACAAGTTGCTCTACACTTAAGCTATTTAATATTTCGGAGTAACTGAGTTCACTACAGCCTTTGTGATGTAACTTATCAATGGCTTGTATATCTAATCGTCGTAACAAACTTTCTTTAAAGGTACGGCTGCCTTTGATAGGGGTGGTTTCGAATAGCAGAGATATAACAAAAGAATTAGCAATAGTCTCATGAATTTCAGCGCTGTTAATGAATGCAGCAAGGTTTTCTTCTGGAAGGTTTTTAATCAGGGATTCAATAGATTCTCGCTCCTTTGAGGATTTGTTTTGTTTGCAAAGCGCCACGTATGAAGTAGTCCAAAAACTAGTAGGAAGATGTTTTTTTATGTTATTTACTTTACTTGGCGAAATTTGAGCTAACTCTAGGAGTATGCTGGTACGAATTTGTTGTGTTAGTTTTGAATCATTGAGCACTTGAATGGCTTCTGCTTCATCAAGCTTTGAAAGTAATAACGCTTTGTTGGAAATAGGTATGCTGCTTACTTTGAGAAATTCATTTTTTTTAACTGACGTTATTGCAGCCCATGCACTTCTTAGCTGGCTTGTGGGACAAACGGTTAAAAAATGTGGAAAATGCTGAGTTGCTTGGCACGCAGAAAATAAATTTACTATGTTTTTAGCTGATAGGGGGGCCATGTAGCTTTCGGCTGCATCTTTATTTAAAACTGAACATAGCCAAGTTATTTTTTTATTGTCGTTTAAGGAATCAATCATTTCATGTAATTGAGGTTTTGGGATCAGCACAGCTAAAGTTTTACATGTGTTGATATCTGAGATTTCTTTTAATAAAGCTTGTTGTGCTTCAGGTTTTAGTTCGAGGAAGTAATGTGCTTGTAGATGTGAGGTTTCAGTGAGAAATTTACTGATGACATCTTGTGTACCTATTAACTCTTTGTTGAAAAGTTTTATTAATTCAGAGAGCGAGAGCTGATTTAAGTTATCTGGAGATTGGCATAATAAGACGAAAAGTGTTGCTTCCTCTCTCGTTGTATCTCTTGCTTTTGCTTTGCTATTAGGAGACTCAATCAACACATAATCATCGGCTGTTTTGTTCGCTCTAGATTTCATGAGTTGTTCAACTTTTTTTACTTCATCAACAATAGAAAGTTTATCTTTGCATGAGCATATGGCTTTAAGCGCTTTATTTTTTTCTAATTGAGAAAACAGTTCAAGCCTATTTTCTTCTGGGCAAGCAAGTAAAAAGTTGGGTTGCTCTTGGTTTGTTGATAACTTCGTATAAATAAGAACAGCTTGCATGCTATTGGTTTTAACAAGTTGTGAGAAAATTTGTTCAGCTTTATGGTGTCCACCTTCTTTATCTTTGATAATTTCTATTAAGACTTCAGCAACTCGTTCTGAATTTGTTCGGCTTAAAGCTTTAGAGGCATTTTTAATACTTGCTTGCAAAATACTCTTAACAACAATAGCGATAGGGGTTTTAGGAGATGCCAATACATGAAAAAGAATGTCGTGTCGGGTGTCTTGAGACTTATGTTCTTGTCCCAAGTTTGTGTGAGTAAAGTGGAAATATACGTCAATTTGATTATTAACAACAGTCACATCATAAGTATGCTCTACCCAGTCATTTTTAGAAGGATCTTTGAAGCCTATTTGGAGCTTTTTTCCTTCTTTAAGACTAGATAATTGATCTGCTTCATTTAAATAACTCAGAGAAGATATTGAAACTTTATCAATTCGACTTTCAGACACTTTTACTTCACCTTTCGACAATACACGTATATATGCATAAATACTGTAAATAGTAGTTATTAAATGCATTGTTTTCAAAGTTTTAAGTTAATATATGTACGCTGTTCAGTTTACCTTCAGGGAAAGGCTTATTTCTTAAGTGGTTAAAGTGTTCAGAAGTATGAGTTAAAGCCCTAGCGTTTGTTTTGAACCTAAAATCATCAGTTGAACGCTGAGTATATGAGTAACTGTTTGAGCAATATGATGATTTTATCATCATGGCTTTCACCCAATGAGTGAAGTGCTCTACGCTCACAAGCTTGCTAAAATGACTGCTATCTGCGTTGTAACTTTTGCAAGTAGAATAACTACTTGCTGCAAGCTACGCCTTACTATCAGCCATTTTTTCTACGCTTGAGAACGCAGTCAACTGATGTTTCTAGGTTGAAAGATAATGATTGACATAGAGAGGATCAGTCCTGAAATGGCACCAACCAAGTGTGACTCTGTTGCAACTCGAGCTCCTATCATTGTTGTAACATCAGCGCTTGCACCATAAACTTGTTCGTAGCTTACTTTTGCAATAACACCGATAAATAATAGCCAACCAGAAGTCATCTTCCTTTTTATATCGGCTACCGCACCAAAAGCAAACAACCCATGTAGAACACCGGACAAGCCAACATAACCCAGTAATGCAGGGTAAAAGAGATACAGCCCTAAACCTTCCAGTAAACACAAACCAGCAAATAATAGCCATAAGCTTTTAGTGGAGTAATGCATATCATGGAGAGACAAAATGACCCACAAACCAGCTAGGTTCATGATAAGGTGCCAATGATTTGTGTGAAGGAGGTTGCCTGTAATAAGTTGCCAGAAATCACCTGATTGAATGTCTAATCGCTGATAGGACAACAAACTATCTACTTGGCTTGTCATTAAGCCAAGTAGATATAATGAAACTGAGAGAAAACTAATACTCAGTCCGAATGATAAAGTGTTTTTAAAGTAATCAGTTAATGTTTTTAGCACGATTTTTCTCATCCAATGAGTGCATTACTTTTTGCTTATTTTCTAAATAGTCATGTAATCCTTTGCTTCGCAGGTCACAAGCTGGGCAGTCTCCACAGCCATCGCCGATAATGCCGTTGTAGCATGTTAATGTTTGATTTCGTACCACGTCTAAAGAGTCATACTTGTCTGCCAGCGCCCATGTTTCTGCTTTATTAAGCCACATTAATGGGGTCACAATATCAAGTTTACGATCCATGCCTTGCACTAAGGCTGACTCCATTGCTTTAACAAAATCATTTCTGCAATCAGGATAACCTGAGAAGTCGGTTTCACATACACCAGTAATGACTGAATCCGCACCTAATTGGTACGCATAAATGCCTGCAAGAGTAAGAAAAAGAATATTGCGACCCGGAACAAAAGTATTGGGTAATCCATTGTCCATTAGTGTATGAGAGACTGGAATAGAATCTCGGGTTAAGGCTGAAATTGCCAATTCGTTCAGTAAAGTAACGTCCATGACTTTATGGCTAGCGATATTAAATTGTTTGGCTAATGCTTTTGCTCGCTCGATTTCTTCATCGTGACGTTGTCCGTAATCAAAAGTAATAGCATGAACTTCATCATACTGGGTTAAGGCTTGAATGAGGCAAGTAGTAGAATCTTGACCTCCACTGAATACGACTAAGGCTTTAGACATAATTAAAAAATCACTTAAAACAAACTTATTTATTCGAATCGGTCAGTTTACAATACTCTTGCGCTGTTGAGTATGAGTGCTCAGGATTTCTTTCAATATCATGACTTCATTCACGGTATTACTGTAACTTCTTCACGGTAGGATCGTATAATGCTTGCTGCTAGCTTAAAAATCTACTATAAAAGCTGCCCGAAATTAAAGTCAGCAATATTTGGTGTCAACTAATGAATTACCCAGTAAACGAAGTTTTTGAAACGATTCAAGGTGAAGGCAGCAATACAGGGGTGCCTGCTGTTTTCGTACGTTTACAGGGCTGTCCAGTTGGTTGCAGTTGGTGTGACACTAAACAAACATGGGACATGACTGCTGAAAATGAAGTCGCGGCTAAAG
The DNA here is from genome assembly GCF_004358345.1 of Parashewanella spongiae. Lineage (NCBI taxonomy): Bacteria > Pseudomonadati > Pseudomonadota > Gammaproteobacteria > Alteromonadales > Shewanellaceae > Parashewanella > Parashewanella spongiae. The sequence goes on from NZ_CP037952.1 coordinate 1,859,269, forward strand.
ATGTCATTCAAGTCGATGGCACAATAGGTCGATGGGCCAACCATTCTGCAGAATCATTGATTACAGCTTTTAAAAGTAAAGGCTTTACTGCCAAGCTGATTGTTATTACGGGTGGCGAACCTTGTATGTATGATTTGACCAAATTAACCAATGAGTTAAACCGAGCAGGCTACATCACTCAAATAGAAACAAGTGGTACTTTTGAAGTGCTTTGTAGTTCGGATACCTATGTGACCGTTTCGCCAAAGATTAATATGAAAGGTGGTTATGACGTTCTCGAACAGGCTTTGAATCGGGCAAATGAAATTAAGCACCCGATTGCAAAACAAAGCCATATTGATGAGTTGGATGAGTTACTGGCCGATATTGATGTCACCCGAAAAACGATTTGTTTACAGCCTATCAGTCAAATACCACGTGCGACAGAACTCGCGATGTCGACTTGTATAGCTCGTAATTGGCGTTTATCAATACAAACACATAAATATTTAGATATAGATTAGGGTCTGTTGAACTTTCGTGATTGTTTTTGCGTCGATAAATTGGTTATTTTATGCAACGCAGTAGTGGAAGCCTTTAGCCTTGCCCTTCGGGAGCTTTTACCTCGATGATTCCAGTATTTGATGCGCAAGGCTTAAACTCTAGCTGATGTTCTTCTTTTAAAAACGAAATAAAATTCGTTTTTAAAGTCTGACCTAAATGATGGCCCGTTATAATTTTTTTAATGGCGCTCCTTCCCTTGCGACGGCAATGATATTTATATAGAGCCTTAGCAAACTCGAAGGGTACACCATAGCTGATACCCTTACTCAAACTACAACTAAATATACTGTCAACATGGCAGTTAAAAAAACTCCCTACAAGTCCAAGTCGTTTTTGACATAAGTCTAAGCGGCACAATTTATCCAGAGACTTGTCGAAATCATTTTCATTGACCAGTGCCCAGTAAGCATAAATAAGGAAATTAGGGGTTATCTTCCACTCTAAGAGGTAGCTTTTTTCTTGTTCATTACCAAACACCAAACGCTCAGCAGCCTCAAACTGTTTTGTTGCGGCATAAACGGTTAACAGGGCGACACAAGTGATGGCATCGGGCTTTATTTGGTCTTTAGGCTGTATGGCTCTGAGATTATCTTTCAGTATGGTCAATACCTTCTGAGCGGCTTTAAATTGTTCGGTTTGAGCGCATACACCAAGGAAGGCGTTATAAACCTTAATATTAATGGCTACATTCCATTCTGACATATAACTTCGCTCGCCCATTACTAAACGCTCAGCAGCCTCAAATTGCTTTGTTGCGGCATAAACAGTTAACAGTTCGATACAAGTGATGACATCGGGTTTTATTTGTTCTTTAGGCCACTTGGCTCTGACATTATCTTTCAGTATGGTCAATACTTTCTGAGCGGCTTCAAATTGTTCGGTTTGAGCACATACACCAAGGAAGGCGTTATAAACCTTAATATTAACTGCTCCCTTCCATTCTGAAATATAACTTCGTCCATGCTCATTACCCAGTACCAAACGCTCAGCAGCCTTAAACTGCTTTGTCGCGCCGTAAACAGTTAACAGGTTGGTGCAAGTGATGGCATTGGGCCATATTTCGTCTTTAGGCCTCCTGGCTCTGACATTGTCTTTCAGGATGGTCAATACCTTCTGAGCCGCTTCAAATTGCTGGGTTTGAGCACATACATCAAGGAAAGCACTATAAACCTTAATATTAACGGCTACCTCCCATTCTGACATATAACTTCGTCCATGCTCATTACCCAGTACTAAACGCTCAGCAGCCTTAAAGTGCTTTGTTGCGGCGTAAACAGTTAACAGGTCGATACAAGTGATGTCATCGGGCCATATTTCGTCTTTAGGCCACATGGATCTCGCATTGTCTTCCAGAATAGTCAATACCTTCTGAGCGGCTTTAAATTGTTGGGTTTGAGCACACACACCAAGGAAGGCACCATAAACTTTAATATTAACGGCTATCTTCCATTCTGAAATATAACTTCGTACATGCTCATTACCCAGAATCAAACGCTCGGCAGCCTTAAAGTGCTTTGTTGCGGCGTAAACAGTTAACAGGTCCATACAAGTGATGGCATCGGGCCATATTTCGTCTTTAGGCCACATGGCTTTTGTATTGTCTTTCAGGATGCTCAAGACCTGCTGAGCAGCTTCAAATTGCTGGGTTTTAGCACATACACCAAGGAAGGCGTTATAAACCTTAATATTAACGGCTCCCTTCCATTTTGAAATATAACTTCGTCCATGCTCATTACCCAGTACCAAACGCTCGGCAGCCTCAAACTGTTTTGTTGCGGCATAAACGGTTAACAGGGCAACACAAGTGATGGCATTGGGCTTTATCTGTTTTTTAGGCCGCATGGCTCTGGCATTGTCTCTCAAGATGGTCAATACCTGCTGAGCGGCTTTAAATTGTTGGGTTTCAGCACATACACCAAGGAAGGCGTTATAAACTTTAATATTAATGGCTACCTCCCATTTTGAAATATAACTTCGTCCATGCTTATTACCCAGTATCAAACGCTCAGCAGCCTCAAACTGCTTTGTTACGCCGTAAACGGTTAACAAGTTGATGCAGCTGATGTCGTCGGGAGTGACTTTCATTGCTCTCATAAGCGCTATGATTTTTTCTGCCTGTTGAGCTAAATCATTCTCTGAAAGGTGCTGTAAATGTTTATTTTTGTATAAATCCAACGCCTTGGATAAATAAGCATTGTAAGGCTCTGGTTGCTCACGCAGTACACATTTATCTTTCCTAAATATTGCTTTTAAATTATTGAGTAACGCTAGTGAGTCACTCAGGTTTTTGCTTTCATTAATGCAAAAAATTGTTACTCCGATGACGTCTATGATTGTTTTATCTTCTCCTTCCCGAACAAGAAAATTATCTATCACCCACATGTTATTAGGGATAATTCTAGACATTGGGTTAGATTTGACATTGTCTGAATGAACACGTGCACAGTGTGAGTAGTGAGATTTCCCTCGTTTGTTTGCTTGAGGATTTCGATTAGTGGTGTGTCTTGAACGACTAAATTTAAAGTGTTTATAAGAAGGCTTGGGTTTCAGTTGTGGCTCTGGTTGAGGAGAAAAGTATGATCTGATTTGGTTGCAATGTCTTTTTGACTGTGACGCGTGGTACGCTGCGGCATCAGTACGAGTGCGTTTACGAGAATATAACGCAGTGGAAATCGAGTTGTACTCAACTTCAGTATATTGGCTTGAGATTCTAGGATATGGTTGAATAGTAACCTCTCAGACAAATCAATACTTAATCGCAGCTTACCATTTTAATGTGGGAAGTAGAAAAATTTGGGTACACACGCCGCTTACCAATATCTTCTATATGTTCAGTAAGTTTTAACGCGCGTAGCGAAAATTTCGGGGGCTTGCCCCGTGCTGGATAGTGTAGACTGGGCGAAGCTCGGTCTATATTATCCTGTATATGGAACTTCTAAGAAATTCACATCACGTATACAGATTAATGTATCACCTTGTATGGATACCAAAATATCGGCGCAAAGTGTTTATAGAGCCTTATCGTGAAGGCTTAAAATCAATTAGTTATAAAATTGGTTACGACTATGACATTGATATAGTTGAATTAGAAATTCCAGTTGATCATATCCACATGGTCATTAGAGGTGAGCCGAAGATATCACCAAGCAATGTCATGCAAATAATCAAAAGTATTTCAGCGAGAGAATTCTTCAAGCGTTACCCAGATATAAAAAGGCGTTACTTTTGGGGGAGGTAAGCTTTGGACACAAAGTTATTCTGTCGAAACTATAGGAAACGCTACTGAAGAGGTCATACGAAAATATGTTCAGGATCAATTGTCGGAATTAGATAAAAAAGAGAAAAGTGCGGATCAACTTGGGCTTTTCTAAAACTCGGTTGCTTGCGGCCGAGTTTTTTATAGTGAATTAAGAAAACTTTCGCCATCGATTGCCAATCCATTTTCTAGATCGTTTTTAGCTGATTCGAAGCAATATTTAAGATAATCAGCCTTCATTGTTTCTAATTCATCAAAGTCTTTAATTGACATAACCACAACAGTATCTTTGTTGTTTTTACTGATTTTAACAGGCTCGCGTTGAGCGCTGAGGAGGAGTTCACCAAAATTTCTTTTGGCATCATTGGCGGTTAGAGTGCATTGTTTCTTCCAAGCATGAAGTTTAGTTAGATTATAATGCATTGCACAAATCAATCTAATTAAATCGTGCGATTTTGATTTTGGCGATTATTAATAACTTTGTAGAAGTATGCCTTTTACCGTGAGCTAATGAAATCCTTTTTAATATTACAGTTAAGGGGAAAATAAGTATGGGTTGACTTCCGCCGCTAACCTTTTTAACGCTTCCTCTCGTTTCTCTATATAGTCATGTTGATTATATATTGCCATTACGCTCATAAGTTCGTGATTCAGAACTTTTTCTATCACAATTGGGTCTGTATCAAGTTTTCTTAATAGAGTTGCAGATGTTCGCCTAAGATCGTGCGGAGTGAACGGCTCAAGCCCTAAGTTATCAATATTTCGATTTACCGCTCTGGCGACAGATCTTTTATCAATGTTTTTTTCACCTGGAGCCATTGAAGTGCAGGATAGACTCGGAAATATGAACTCAAATCTTAAATAACCGTATGCGTGTTTGGCTTCGTTCAGCAGTTTGATTATGTGTTCGTTGAGGGGGATGAGGTGTTCTTTTTCTGAGCTTTTTTTGCCTTCACATTTTCTTTTGGAATAAGCTATTGCATTTGGTCAAAATCGATATGGCTCCATTTGGCCGATACCAATTCATTCACTCTGCACGCTGTAAGTACAATGAGCTTGAGGATAGTAATGACTTGGTGAGTTACACCTAACGTTGGAAGTTTATCAAAAACTACTTGAATATCATGAAGTGACAAGTTACGAGTTCTGGCTGTTTCTTTGCCGCCTATCACCATACGCTTGGTTCCAGATAAAGGGTTATACTCCAATGGCACTAACTTAAGAATTACTTCTGATATACCTTAAGCCTACGTGCTTGTTTTCTTGAATGTTGTAACCTTGGTGTCGGTTTCGGTCGCCTTTTCTTTGCTCTCGGTTCTTTTCTCCCCGGGCGATTGCCAACGATATGCTCGCCGATAATATCTGCTATCACATCCAATAAAGTGTCAATGATCCCTTCGGTGGCTTGCAAAAGTAATATCTGAAAATCTTGTAATGCGTCATGTGCGGCTTTAAAACTTGCCTATCTAGGCGATATTCCTTTTTTTCTGCCGCTCGGCACATAAGTGCCCTTATCATGTTGTAAACTAACAAATGAACATCAATTTCCTTACGCACCATATCTGGACTACCACACCTTAAAATATCCATTTTCATCATGGTCTTGATTGACCTAAAATCCAACTCGATATGCCATCGTGAAACGTATAAATCAATAATATCTTGCTTCGGATAGACTTCTTTATCCGTGAGCGTGGTAACAATGATACGTTTCTTTGTTCCTACCATTCTGACGATAAGCTCTTCTGGCACTTGAGCGTAATCCTCTGGGGTCATCCATTCTGGACAGGATGGACGAATTAGCTTAAATAAACCATCTCGCTTACCCAGCTTTTCTTCACAGGTTCTGAAATCGACATTTCTGGCTCCGTTTTTTTCGAAAACAGCATCAACGCCTAACCCCATTAGTCCTGCAAGAACAAAGTAGTTTTCGAAATTAGCATCTCCCAGCACAATGTCACCTTGTTTCAAGTCTGACTGCATACTTCTTAATAGTGCCTGCTCGCCAGTACCTTTCCCTTTACAAGGTGAAACAGCCGAGTCAATGACTGCACCGCTACCCAAAGAAATTAACACTAAAATCCGCAGCTGAGGAAAGCCCAGCACTTCTTTTTGTGATTTAGGTTGAGGGAATTGGGCTTGGTTCTCGTGCGTATCAGGCATAGATAGTGTTGAGCCGTCAGTTAATAGCACTCTACGGCCATGCCATAAGTATTTCCCTTGAATCGCTTCATCTAAGTTTTTTCCTGATTTCTTCAATAGCGATTTAATTGACTCTGGAGATAACCGTTTTCTTGCTTTGCAGTAGGGACCTGTAATTGTGCTGTTTTTCTCTCGACCTATAGCAATTTGATCTCTAGCGTCACTGATTAGTGTGCAACGACAAGACTTGTTTTCACTGGCAACTTGCTTCATGAAAAGCGAAAGTGTGTGGCAGGCGGGATACTTGCGTACTCTTTGAGTATTATCTTTTTGAAAATCTTCTAAATCTTGCAGAGTGAGAATTGAAGAAAGTTCATCTTCTTCCGTTTGAGCAAAGCGACGTAACAATTCTGGGGCATCATTGAAGAATTGGCGAGTTGTAGTATTCATGGCGTGACACTAGAAAAACCTTAATCTGTATGATTTACTCTCTATTGTTCAATTAGTAAACCTTCAGCTAAATCTTAAGTTAGTGCCATTGGGTTATACTCAAGCAAACCACGTTGGATGCCAAAGTCGAACATTTGCTTGAGTAATGAGAGGGTTTTATTCGCTTGAACTTTAGAGCCTCTAGCGGTGATAGGATCTAATGCCTTACTGATCAGATTGCGACGAGTCAGTTTGCTTATTTTTATATTGCCTATGGTCGGGATAATATCCACTTGCAGCATTCGACGAACTTCTTCTGGTCGTTTTCGATGTGGCGTTAGGGATCTAGCGATTTAGAAAGTACCAATCTTTGTCATACCAGCGCAGGCAGGTATCCAGTGGCTTTTGTAGAAAAAAGAAAAGGCACTAGACTACCGACATACAAAACTGACGTTACTTCGTTTCCAGCCTGCGCTGGAGTGACGAGAACTCATCGGTATACTTTTTTCCGCAACTTTCCTTACATAAATATCCATAAATTCTTTAGATAGTAGGGCAATGTCGGGCTCTACCTTGGCTTGGTAAACTGCTGTATTTTGCTGCTGTTTGGTAAGAAAGACATCTTCGCCTAAACTGATCCTGCCCTTCAATCGTATTGCTTTCTTGCGAGCATCAGAGGTTGTTAACCTATCACCTTTACCGATAGCATAACGTCTTTGAATTCCATCTCGACCACCAAAGCGATAATAAAGATAAAAGGTGTATTTTCGAGATTGTTCAGATGTTAGATTTCCCACATGAGCATAGAACTCTGACACTTCAGTGTCGTTAATGCGATTTATTTCTTCAGGTACCTGTTTTAGAAGGGAATCGGTCAGCTTCATCTTAATACTTGTCATTTGTAGCACCATTTTTTGTGCTACAAAAAAATGTAGCACTATATGTAGCACGGAGTTTGAAGGTAGCATAGTAGGCTGAGTTCGATTAAAGATAGTCACATACTAATTAAATATGATATATATCAGTCGTATGGGTATAATAACGGGCAGTAGTAAGTAGTAGTAATAGAAAGTCTCAAAAATAGGTTTGAAATTGAAGGGGACGGAGGTTCGAATCCTCTCATACCGACCAAATTACTATATGAATTAAAAGGGATTTTTAACTCATATCGCACGATTGAATTTTAAAATGCGCAAAATTCGCGCAAAACATCAGTTGTTTTCAAAACATTTTTTCGATTTATACATCTTCGATAATTTTCGTTTAAATGGTGTTTTTACAAGGACGAAAATGTACGCCAAGTTAATCAAGTGTGATGTGCTGCCTGATAAAAAAGAACAATTCTCAATAGGTCAACAATGCTGGGAAGAAACTGCAAACGCTAAAGGTTTTATCAAACAACTTGGCGGTTGGGACGGTGATCAAGCAATCATATTTGCACTTTGGAATGACAAAAATTCCGTTGAGCAGTTTATGCAGACGCTTCATGATTCAATTGCCGCTAAAGCCAACCAAGTCAATACTTATTCATCCAGTAATGTTTCATATTTGAATCATGCAATGAATATTCCTGCTTATCACAATTCAATAATCTCTAAATCTCAATTTATCCGGATCGCTGATTGCACAATTCATGAAGGCAAGGAGCGAGAATTCTTAGATGTTCAAAATAATGTTTGGAATAAAGGGATGTCATCGGTAAGAGGAATGCTTGGTGGATATGTTTGGAGTTTTGAGAAAGAGCCATTAAGGTACTTGGTCAGCACATTTTGGAGTTCTGAGGCTGCTCATGGGCATTATATGCGTGAGTATTTCCCAGTGTTAAAGTCTGTTGCTAGTGTTGAAACATATTTCACCGAGTTGAGTAGTAATTCAGTTTTGGTTGAAAATAATTGGTTTGCCTAAGAAGCATTTGCCCCAAAATCATTTAGAACATTAAAACAAAAATGCAATTAACATTATAATATTGTCGTTGTTCTATGATGTTCATTTTATGATGCGATTATACTAAAAAGTGTGCTCGCTAGTATCAAGTTAATGGGCAGACTTGCTCAATACTATCATTCCTGAGTTGAATTTATCCTCGGTAAACTCAAGTCCAAATTCATCTTTGAGAAAACTTATCATTCCATTTTTTAACGTATTATTGCCATGGTATCCAGTTATGATCGATGTTATCTTGGGGTCATTGTTTTTTTTGTGGTAACAAAATAATAGTTTTGCGAAAGCTAATGGAACACCTCGAATATGTGTACCATCGCCTGAATGTCCTTCGAAGATTTTATCCATATGCAAATCGATACAATGATTCATTAAGCCAACACTTTTTTTATATATTCCTTGTGTTATCCCTTTATCAATCATGCTTGCGAAATTATCTTTTTCAAGCGGCGCAAGTTGAGCATATATTTGTGAAGGAGTAATCATGTTACATTCGTTCATAATTTTTTCTAAATACCATATTCCAATATCAAATTCTTTTGCCTTAATACATACTTTAGTAAAGGCATTGTAAATGGCTATATCAGGTTTGATACCCCATTGCTGCATTAAACTGGCTGAAACTGTATCGCCATCACCCAACACCAATGTTTTGGCTTCTGCATAACGCCCCGTTTCAGCGCAGGCCGTCAGCAAATTCAGGCAGGTGATTGAATCTGCCCTTAGTGGTAGATGAGGTGCCATCACGGGCTTATCCCCACACACCAGTTGCCAAGCACTATCAAACAGGCCCGTTTGAGCGCATACCGTGATAAAAGCATTGTAAATGGCAACATTAGGCTTGATGCCCCATTGTTGCATTAAGCTGGCTGTAGCTGTATCGCCATCGTCATCGTCATCGGCCAACACCAATGATTTGGCTTCGGCATAACGCCCCGTTTCAGCGCAGGCTGTCAGCAAATTCGTGCAGGTGATTTGATTGGCTTTTAATGGCAAATGAGGTGCCATCACGGGCTTATCACCACACACCAGTTGCCAAGCTCTATCAAACTGATCCGTTTTAGCGCATACCGTGATAAAAGCATTGTAAATGGCAACATTAGGCTTGATGCCCCATTGTTGCATTAAGCTGGCTGTAGTTGTATCGCCATCGTCATCGGCCAACACCAATGATTTGGCTTCGGCAAAATGCCCCGTTTCAGCGCAGGCTGTCAGCAAATTCGTGCAGGTGATTTGATTGGCTTTTAATGGCAACTGAGATGCCATCACGGGCTTGTCACCACACACCAGTTGCCAAGCACTCTCAAACTGGCCTGTTTTAGCGCATACCGTGATAAAAGCATTGTAAATGGCAACATTAGGCTTGATGTCCCATTGTTGCATTAAGCTGGCTGTAGTTGTATCGCCATCTCCAAACACCAATGATGTGGCTTCTGTATAACGCTCCATTTCAGCGCAGGCAGCCAGCAAATTCATGCAGGTGATTTGATTGGCTTTCAATGGCAAATCAGGAGCCATCACAGGCTTATCACCACACACCAGTTGCCAAGCAGTCTCAAACTGGCCTGTTTTAGCGCATACCGTGATAAAGGCGCTGTAAATGGCAACATCTGGCTTGATACCCCATTGTTGCATTAAGCTGGCTGTAGTTGTATCGCCATCACCCAACACCAATGACTTGGCTTCTGCATAACGCCCAGTTTCAGCGCAGGCTGTCAGCAAATTCATGCAAGTGATTGAATCTGCCTTTAGTGGTAGATGAGGTGCCATCATGAGCTTATCACCACATACCAGTTGCCAAGCAGTCTCAAACTGGCCTGTTTTAGCGCATACCTTGATAAAGGCGCTGTAAATGGCAACATTAGGCTTGATGTCCCACTGTTGCATTAAACTGGCTGTAGCTTTAGCTGTATCGCCCAACACCAATGATTTGGCTTCTGCATAACGCTCCGCTTCAGCGCAGGCCGTCAGCAAATTCAGGCAGGTGATTGAGTCTGTCTTTAGTGGTAAATGAGGTGCCATCACGGGCTTATCACCACACACCAGTTGCCAAGCACTATCAAACTGGCCAGTTTTAGCGCATACCGTGATAAAGGCATTGTAAATGGCAACATCAGGCTTGATGTCCCACTGCTGTATTAAGCTGGCTGTAGCTGTATCGCCCAACACCAATGATTTGGCTTCTGTGTAATGCCCCGTTTCAGCGCAGGCCGTCAGCAAATTCAAGCATGTGATTGAATCTGCCTTTAGTGGTAGTTGAGGTGCCATCATGGGCTTATTACCACACACCAGTTGCCAAGCACTATCAAACTGGCTCGTTTTAGCACATACCGTGATAAAAGCATTGTAAATGGCAACATTAGGCTTAATGCCCCATTGTTGCATTAAGCTGGCTGTAGCTGTATCGTCCAGCACCAATGATTTGGCTTCGGCATAACGCCCCGCTTCAGCGCAGGCCGTCAGCAAGTTCATACAGGTAATTTGATTGGCCTTTAATGACAAATGAGGTGCCATCACGGGCTTATCACCACACACCAATAGCCAAGCACTAACAAACCTGCCAGTTTTAGCGCATACCGTGATAAAGGCGCTGTAAACGGCAACATCAGGCTTGATGCCCCATTGTTGCATTAAGCTGGCTGTATCGCCATCGCCCAACACCAATGATTTGGCTTCTGTATAACGCTCCATTTCAGCGCAGGCAGCCAGCAAATTCATGCAGGTGATTTGATTGGCTCTTAATGGTAAATGAGGTGCCATCACGGGCTTATTACCACACACCAGTTGCCAAGCACTATCAAACTGACCCGTTTTAGCGCATACCGTGATAAAAGCATTGTAAATGGCAACATTAGGCTTGATGCCCCATTGTTGCATTAAGCTGGCTGTAGCTGTATCGCTATCGCACAACATCAATGATTTAGCTTCTGCATAACGCTCCATTTCAGCGCAGGCCGTCAGCAAATTCATGCAGGTGATTTGATTGGCCTTTAATGACAAATGAGGTGCCATCACGGGCTTATCACCACGCACCAGTCGCCAAGCACTCTCAAACTGGCCAGTTTTAGCGCATACCGTGATAAAAGCATTGTAAATGGCAACATCAGGCTTGATGTCCCATTGTTGCATTAAGCTGGCTCCAGCTGCATTGCCTAGCACCAATTCTTTGGCATCTGAAAAATTTGAATTTAACTTAATTAATTTCAATAATAGGATGCATGTTTTCGATTCATAGGACGATTTAAATCGTGTTATGTCACTAAAAACGCCGTCGAAATTAGATGAGTGGCTGTTAGGGAAATCGGCGGCTTTGTGTAACAATTTATGGATTAATCTTATATCCCATGATGTTTCCATGACCTGTTTGTCGTTTTTTAGGGTGTGAATGATTTCAATAAGCTGTGAAAGTTTAGCGCAACCACCAATTAATGCATTTAACTCAATACCCAGTTGATTTTTGGTTTTCTTTTTAAGTTTCCAAGAGTGAATAAGTGCACTTGTCTGAGTAAAAAAGGAGTGAGCGGAGGAAGATGGTTGCTGTATTTGCTTGGGATACTGAGTGCTCGATTTTGGAGTAATGGAGCGGGGCTCAGTTGCAAAGCGTCGGCAAGCATTACTTGGCTTCTTATAATAATGAGCATCTTGTGTACGAGAGTTAAAGCGAGTCGACGATGATTTATTGTTGAAAAAATCATACAGCTTTTGTCTATTGGTTTTGCTTAATCTTTGATAACACTGTTGTAAGTTTTCATCACCATCAAACTTTGAAACCTCAAAGTTAAGATATAATACGGCTTCGCTTGGGTATTCTTGGAGACTTGTAAGCATGAATCTATATATTGATTGTTGCTCAGCAGGAGTGCGCACTGTCGCCATCACATTACTCAATAAGTGAGTGAATTAACAAGCAAGAAATAACGCACTGAATAGATAAATACAAAATTATTCAGCTTTAAGGCATTCTATAAATGTATAACAGAAAATTATCCACCGCATAGAGGAGCCATTTCATAGCTCATCGTTGTACCTCAGACTTAAAAAATAATGAAATTGAGCGTAATTTGGTTTTGTCTAGAAATGTAATTACTCAATAAGTTGTGGTAAGCCGACAATTTGTAAGACTTTGTAACGATCGTGCGATCAATTTGACTGCTTATTTTAAGGCTTCATACTCTCATCAAGTTTAATTATTTCACTTGATTCTGAAGCTAAAAATTCCTGATTTATCTGGTTCAGTTTGCCCTGAATGTCGTCCTACTGTCGAAACTCTACAACAAACTATTGTAGAGCTTTCTGAGCGTGTTCAAATTTTAGAAGATGAAATCAAAGAGCTTAATACTGACCCTGATAACGATGAAAACGGCTCTAACAAAGGGAAGTCTAGCAAGCGAAAAGGAAAACGCAGTAAAACGGCTAACCTACAAATTAATAATGAAAAAGTCATAGAGCCTGAAGCTCATATTCCATCAAACAATACCATCATTGCCAAGTGACTCAGTCACTACTGCTTGAGCAACTCAGAGAATGGGGCGTTGATATTTCAGCAGGCCAACTTAACCGTTTGTTATCAGAAAAATATGATGACTTTCATCAAGAAAAGGATGATTTACTGAACAAAGGGCTAGGCAGTACCGGTTACATCACGACTGACGATACAGGTGGACGCCATCAAGGCAAAAATGGCTTTGTCACTCATATAGGTAATGAGCTTTTTGCTTGGTTTCAAAGTTCAAGAAGTAAAAGTCGAGTAAATTTCTTGTCCTTGCTGTGCGCAGACCAACTCGGATATCGCATTAATACGGCTGCGCTGAATTACATGAAACAAAAAAAATTACCCATTGCACAGCGGAAAAGTCTTGCCAATCATCCATGTCAATTTTTTAATAACGAAGCACAATGGCAAGAGCATTTACAACAGCTAGGCTTTTCCTCTGACCGTCATATGCGATGGGCGACCGAAGGGGCGTTATTTGCTCAGGCTCTTGAAGTGCAACCTATCGAATCCTTGGTTGTTGTCAGTGATGGTGCAGGACAATTTAAAGTACTCATTCATGCGTTGTGCTAGGTTCATGCAGAAAGGCTCATTCACAACCTAATTCCACTTTGCCCTGAGCACCGGAGCGATATCAAAAAAGTGAGAAATGAGATTTGGGATTTTTACCGTGAGCTTAAATGTTATAAAGTTCAGCCTTGTGCCAAAAAAGCAGAACAACTCTCTAGAAGGTTTGATGATATTTTTACGTAAAAGACCAGCTATCAAACCTTGAATCAACAACTAAAACGACTGCACAAACATAAATCGTCTCTACTTCGAGTGCTGGAACGGCCTGAAATTCCGATACATACCAACGGCAGTGGAAACGATTTGCGAGAACATGTCAAAAGGCGAAAAGTAAGTGGTGGAACAAGAAGTGATTTAGGACGCCAATGTCGAGACACCTTTTCGAGTTTGCGCAAAACCTGCCAAAAACAAAACTTGTCATTTTGGGCGTTTTTAAATGACAGGCTTTCTCTTAAAAACACCATCCCTTTACTGGGAGACTTGGTGATGAAAGGGACTCGAACTACCACAACTTATTGAGTAGTTACAAGAAATAGCCTATTTACCCATAAAAAGGCACAGGAAAATTAAAAGCGAAGCTACACCTTATGATCCTGAGTATGAAGTTATTTAAATGAACGGAAACTCAGCAAGGGAAGTAGAAACTCTTGGTTTGCGCCAATACTGTCAGCGTTGTGAGTTGCTGGGTAACATAACACGCCTTCGTGGAGGCTTGAGCCCAGTGCAGTGAAAGTTGAACGCTGGGTTCTTAGGAGGCGGCATCTGGTTACAGGTGCCGCCTATCCGACTATGATACTTTATTACTTCATTTCCTTTGTAAAAATACCTTTAAGAGCAATTCAGTATGAAACTTTAGACTTTTGATAGCTAGAGTTTCAACGTACTAATAAAGGCTACAGGCCGATTGAGGATGAAACTTTATTGCCCGACCACATCTCCAGAATCCATTAAATCGCTATTGAAGAAATCAGGAAAAAACTTAGATGAAGCGATTCAAGGGAAATACTTATGGCATGGTCGTAGAGTGCTATTAACTGACGGCTCAACACTATCTATGCCTGATACGCACGAGAACCAAGCCCAATTCCCTCAACCTAAATCACAAAAAGAAGGGCTGGGCTTTCCTCAGCTGCGGATTTTAGTGTTAATTTCTTTGGGTAGCGGTGCAGTCATTGACTCGGCTGTTTCACCTTGTAAAGGGAAAGGTACTGGCGAGCAGGCACTATTAAGAAGTATGCAGTCAGACTTGAAACAAGGTGACATTGTGCTGGGAGATGCTAATTTCGAAAACTACTTTGTTCTTGTAGGACTAATGGGGTTAGGCGTTGATGCTGTTTTCGAAAAAAGCGGAGCCAGAAATGTCGATTTCAGAACCTGTGAAGAAAAGCTGGGTAAGCGAGATGGTTTATTTAAGCTAATTCGTCCATCCTGTCCAGAATGGATGACCCCAGAGGGTTACGCTCAAGTGCCAGAAGAGCTTATCGTCAGAATGGTAGGAACAAAGAAACGTATCATTGTTACCACGCTCACGGATAAAGAAGTCTATCCGAAGCAAGATATTATTGATTTATACGTTTCACGATGGCATATCGAGTTGGATTTTAGGTCAATCAAGACCATGATGAAAATGGATATTTTAAGGTGTGGTAGTCCAGATATGGTGCGTAAGGAAATTGATGTTCATTTGTTAGTTTACAACATGATAAGGGCACTTATGTGCCGAGCGGCAGAAAAAAAAAGGAATATCGCCTAGAGAGGCAAGTTTTAAAGCCGCACATGACGCATTACAAGATTTTCAGATATTACTTTTGCAAGCCACCGAAGGGATCATTGACACTTTATTGGATGTGATAGCAGATATTATCGGAGAGCATATCGTTGGCAATCGCCCGGGGAGAAAAGAACCGAGAGCAAAGAAAAGGCGACCGAAACCGACACCAAGGTTACAACATTCAAGAAAACAAGCACGTAGGCTTAAGGTATATCAGAAGTAATTCTTAAATTAGTGCCATTGACACATAGCCAGAGATTTTGAAATCTACTCAGGTTGGGAGCTTGAGTCTTTATTTGAAGCCATTTTGATGGAATCAAATCAGTTTGATCGCATTGGTGGTTACTGGGATAGTAAAGGCAAAAATGAGATTGATATCGTCGCGATTAACGATAAGAGAAGTCCAGATACACAGTTGTGAGTCATAGAGTGTTTGTCTCTTATCTGTGATTCATTCTGAGTTTAGTTCTGTAAAAAGCGTTGCTAATAACTGAGGCGATCTCGGCATTAACCCTACTTTCAAACCAAACGGCTTAAAGACTTTATTGACCACTTCAGCGGTATAATTGCCACGGTCATTTTCAATCTCAGAAATGGTTTTACGAGACACTTTCACTAACTTAGCATAAGCATCTTGCTTTAAACCAATGATGTCCATTCGCAAAACCTTCAAAGCTTGCCCTTGAGTAAGCTCAGAAGTCACTACCTTAAAGATCACTTCACGGATTTTTTGGTTTCTCTCAAATGTGCTCACACCTTTTGTTGTTTTTGAGGTACGTTTTCTCATCGGTGTACTGAGTTCTTTTGGCTTTGTATCTTCCATTAACGTAGCCCCCAACGTGTGAGTTTTTCGGTTATGAAGTCAAAGCCAATGCTTGGCATTGATAAAATTTGCTCAGGAACACCTCTCTGTTCAAGTCGTGACTGTAAATCAATGAGTTGCTTAGCGGTTTTGTTGAGTGAATTCAGTAACACATCTTTATCAACGAATTCGGCTAATGAATCGGCAATAGCAACGAAATTATACTCTCCACCAATTTCTAATGAATTGCCCCAAATGGTTGTTCTGGCAACACCTTCAGGATCGGCTTTCATTGGTGCAAAGTCGTAAATTGGTGCTAACCGTATCTCACCTTGATGACGTATAAACGAGGTGTTTCTGCCATGGTTGTCGCTATTACCAAATACGATATTAAGTAAGTCTCTGTTTACCCACTCGATAACAAATTTTTGCTGATCAAACTTGAAGCTTTGTTTTTCGACCATATAAGAATGTGTGATCTTTGTTATTAGCTCACGAATAACGGTTCCATGATAAAGCGTTGTTCCTGCAGCTTTATTAAGTATTGAGTAGACAGACTCCATTCCAAAGCGATTCAGGCCATTCTGATCACATTCAACGTCAAATCTTGGTAACCAAATAGACGGATACTTTATGCCTTCTTCCAGACGCATATTATCGGTTGCTATGGTGCTGAATCCCATAGTGTCAAGCTCGTGATAAAAATGGTACTCGGCTCGTAAGATGTCACAATCGATCTCAGCTCGTGAGCCTCTAGGATATTTCACCAAATAATGAATATCTTGGTTGGTTAAGTCATCTTGGTAGGTATCTATCCAAATTTGCTGCTTTTCATTGCAGCGTAATAGTAGCTTTGGTGCTTCACCACCAGCACCAGTTGCACCGCCAGCTACAGCTCCTCTTTGTTGAGCATAATCTAAAAAGTCACCCGCACGATTAACGACGTCTTCAATGGTGAAGAAAAGGTTTTCTGCCAACGGGTTTTTTTGAGGCAAGGACTCTTTAATGCGAAGATTTCCTACCGGTGACATTGTGCCATTTTTTAGTAGTAGGTAATTTTGCTCATCAAGGGGGATCCCTTCAAGTCCCAAATATTTCATCCAATAGCGTCTGCTCGCACCGCTAGGCATAATGTCATCAATAAAGCCAGGCCATGTTTTATTTACAGTGTCAAAGAATAAGGCTACTGGATAATTGAGTGAAACAGCGTATTCGTCATCTTTATCTATATACTCAATAACATAGTCATCGTTGTAGATGAATTCCGCCACATTGAATTTGTTTTTGTTGCCATATGGAAAGGCGATATCCCCAACATCTTTCCATTGCTTATCTAAAAAAGCCTGTACAGTAAGATGCTTCATGTTTCTACTCGCTTGAGTTGCCAATGAGTTTTATATTACTCATAAAAGGCTGTTTTTTCAATTTGTGTAACCAATATAGCTCATAATATTGGGTTTTACTGTTTTGCAAAAGCGAAAGGGAGCTGGTTGAATTAAAATGAAGTCGTGCGTTCAACCGAACTATTTAGGTGATAGTCTTTCAAGTAAAAGCAACACTGTAACGTGCTTGAAATGGATGTTAAAAGATATAATTTCACTTGTATGGGTACTTAACATTCATATAAACACAGTTAATTGATGTGGACGGTATAATCCATTGAAAATCATGATTGTCAGATTTATACTCCCGCGTCTTGAGGTTTTATATTGTACTTTTTATGGCTTAACTTTGCGTTAGGGCAAGTTTTTAGTCAAGACGATGTCAATCTGGCAACTTTGATGAATGATTGTTTGAAGAGATGTTTGGTCATTGATTGGTATTTTAATTTTTCATTATGATCTGGGGATCCTATGACGCTTGTTCAAGCCATGATGCTGTTTACTGTCGATGAATTAAAATCTTATTATCTTACCTACTTCGGAAAAAAGCCGTCTGTAAGTAGAAAAGCCGATATAGTCGATGCGCTAGAAAAAGGCTTATCAGATCCTTTTTTGCTCAAGACATATTGGGATGCACTGCCTGAAATTGAACAACACCTTGTGCGGGAGTCTATCTACAATTATCAAGGTGTGATCGATAGGGGTAGGTTTACGGCTAAATACGGTTATCTTCCTTCATCAAAAAGGCGTAATAGCTGGCAGGTTGAAAAGTTGTTAGGTTATTCGGTATTTTTTTATAAATCGAATGTTCGCCGTGAACACTCAATCCCTTTATCTTTACAAAAACAGTTGAAACAATGGGCAATGCCACCAGAAAAAGAGTCGATAACATCGGTCGTCTTGAGTGAGCCCCTTGACGCTTCTTTTCGCATTCATCATCGTGAACCACGTGTTTTCACTGAGCTCAACTTGTTATTAACAGCTATTCAAAACCAAAAAATCAAAGTGAGCGATAAAACAGTGAGTCCAACCGCAGCAACCCTAAAATATTGCTCAAGGTCTTTAGAAGAATATTATCCCAGTTTTGACTTTTACGAGGTTTCAGGGGAAGAGCATATATTGTCGTATGGCTGGATAAAATTATTGGCCAATAGCCGTTTTACCCAAAAGAACACCACAGTGTTGACTATGTCATCCACGCCAGCCATGTCTAATGCTGAGACCATCCGCTTTATTTGGAATGACTGGGTGTTTAAGAGTGTCCAAGATGAGTTTAATCGAATTAGTGCTATCAAAGGGCAAACGGGTAAAGGTCGTCGATATATGACTGACGTGTCAGGGCGTCGCATGGATATCGTTGAAGGTTTAAAAGCCTGTCCTGTCGGGGAATGGGTAAGTTTTGATGATTTTTCACGATACCTAGAAGCCATTGGTTCAGACGTTGTCGTGACGACTGCGCCAGAATACTTGTATGCCTGTGACTCGCATTATGGACGCTTTTATGATGCGGATTGGAATGTGCTCGCCGAGCCTTATTTACAGTGTGTGTTATTGGAGTATGCGGCCACCTTAGGGTTAATTGATATTGTATTATGTGATCTCGATAAAACCGATAGCTCAAATGAGCAGTATTGGGGCTTGATGGATCTGGAGTGTTTTCATCGCTATGAAGGGGTGACGTATTTTCGGCTCACCAAACTTGGGGCTTATGTCTTGGGGGAAAGTGACCATTACGAACCAGAAACAGTCAACCTTGATGTCACCCCAGTGACGTTAATGCCAAAAGGACGATTTTACTTTGCGAGCACACCTATGCCATGGGAAATCCAGTTTATTGGTTTGTATTGTAAGCAAAAAGACGAGTTGCTTTGGGCGTTAGACCGCAAACTTATTGTGGAAGCCCTGCAGTCTGGTGGCAGTACCGATGAGCTACAAAATTTTGTACTTAAACGTGACCCTCAGCCGTTTTTACCACAAGACTGGGAAACTCTGTTTAAGCAAGTTAACCAACGTATCGATGGCGCAACAGCCCAATTTGAGGCGATGGTATACTGCTGCAAAAATAAGGAAGTGTTAGCGTTGATCTTAAGTAATAAAGTACTGACCAAATATTGTCAGCCACTGGATGAATTGCAATTGGTTATCCCTAAAAATAAAGCATTAAGTTTTAAAAATAAGCTTAATGAAATGGGCATTGGCTGTCAGTAATTTCTTATCTCATTTTTAGGAACCCATCAGATACGGGTAACAAATAGATGAGAAAATCTGAGGAGAAAAACGTTATTTATTGAGATAAAAAATAAACTCAGAGACATAGTGAAGCATCGAACCTCAAATACACTTGGCGTACTGATAAATAAAGTTAATCAAGTTCTGAGGGGATGGAAACACTATTTTGCTGGGATAGGATATCCCAGAGGAGTATTTTTCAGAATAAATGGATTTGTAGTAAACCGATTCTATCGATGGCATGGTCGCTTAAGTCAACGTCGAAGCAAGTATCTATCACGAGGTGCTTACGAAAAATTACGCCAAGCTGGTCTTGAGTATTTACCCACGACAAGATGATAAGCAAAGTGAAGGGGCTGAGAGAAGTGTAACAACAGAGCCGTGTGAGGGAAAACCTTATGCACGGAATCGAAGAGGGGCTGCTGGATAAGCGATAGCGAAGCCAGTAGCCTACTCTACTTGAAGCTCAAGAGCAGGCTAAGTTATTTAACGAAAAAGTGTCGCTATCAGCCATAAAGAGTGTGGCCATCGATGAGATGTTCAGCCAAGGTGACCCCGTACTTGCTGGGATAGATCTCAAAGGGTGCTCAGCCTAAATAATGTGAAGATATAAGAAGAAAGTTCCTTTGTTTTAAAAAGTTAGGAACATGTAAAGGTAATATGTCCACTTAGTTCTTTCTGAATGATGTTAGCTAAAATTTCAAATTCAAAAAAATGCCAGATTTTGCTGTTTTAACCTTTCCTTTCAGGATTAAATTTTGTGCTATTTGAGCGTTTATCTGTTCAACCTAAATATATCAGTTGAACGCACAATTTAACTTTAATCTATTGAAGTTAAATACAAGATTAAACAACCCGAATTCACCCATCAGGTGAGTGCTGAACATTCATATACTTGCCAAAATCACCGCTAGCTGCGTTATAAATTTTGCAAGTAGAACCACTACTTGCTGCTATTCATGCCTTGCTATCAATAATTTTTTCTGCGTATATGAACGCTCCCAACCGATTTATTTAGGTTCAAGGCGTAAGCAGTGAAGCTTAGTCATCTAAGTAAACGGGTTACAACACAGAACAGTGAACGCTCAAAAGCATCTAAGACAGCGTAAATTGGTCATTTCTACTGCGTTATCGCTTGCTTATTTGGAATACCAAACCGCACAAGCTCTGTCTTGTATAAAACGACCAATTTATCGCTGCAAAAATAATCACGAAAGATAAACTGCCCCTAACAATGCTGAATTTTACACCTTCGGATTTACACCACTAAGCACTCACAAACTTTGTGTGATTTGTGATTTACGGTAGCGGTTCAACTGTGGTTGAGCTGGCGATCTCTCTTTGATTTGTTGCCTTTAAGCCCTATGTTTTGATCAGTCCTAAAAATACAATAGATAACCTAGCATCGATTTCTTAACTTGACTCAAGGCACAAATGTTATGCTGTACTAAGAAGTAAGGGGGGCTCAGGCGAATCACATAGTACAAGAAAACTGGTTGAGGATTTAATAGCTGAAGACAAAAATATAATCGTATGTTTTCAAGATGATCAGCATGTTTTCTACCAAGCAAAGTGCCTTTGTATCAAAAACCTTAGCTCATATGAAAGCTTGTTAGTTGAAAGCCGTGGATTAATAAAATGTGATTGGACGATATTCGATCACCTAAATGAACTGATATTAGCGTTAAATAATTCTCCTAAAGACTTTGCAGTCATTTTCACATGAGGAACTTCCTCAGGAGGGAAGTTCAGCGAACGGATCAATCCAATTGCGCATTTGTGTGACTCAATCTTTATCAGTGTGAACTCTAAAATTGAAAACTCTGTTAACCCAGCAAAAGATTTATACGGTGATTCTGAACCATTTTTAGGTAGTGTTAAAATATCATGGTGGTATGAACCGACGCGAAAAGTTTTTCAAATGGGGATATTCGAATTACGAGATCTGCACCGCTATTTAGTAGATGAACTAAATAAGCAAACTTTGACATTAGACAGCTTTTCTTTGCTTAATTTTGGTTAATCAATGCATAAGACTTATTTAAAAAACGCAAGTATCGTCTCAGTGTTTGATTACAAAGATTTTGAAAAAATACACTTAGCCGATGTGTTGACCGGGACAGTATTGGAAGATGAAACATTTCGCTTTCGAGCATTCCAACAAATAGTGACATCCAAAATAGTTACTAAGGGACGTGGCGGAAGAATGTATACCAATTTTATCGTCACTCCTGCGAACGCAGGAGTCCAGAGTCTTTGGTTAATTTGGGCACAAGTCGCTGGATACCTGCGTTCGCAGGTATGACAAATTAAGCGTTGAAATTTAAATTGGTATTATTTGAACTGCGACATCCCTAAACAAATTAAAGGAGAGAAATTGGAGGTAATAACACATAGCGGTAGTTGTTACGTTATTGAGATGAGAGACATATTAAAGCAACTCAACAAAAATCGACATTGAAATTGATTGCCGCAGTGATGATCATTTCTTAACTAGATAAATAATCACTACTATCGGTTATTTATTGGGTGTACTTTTCCCGAAAGTATTACAATCACCATTATCGGTGAATATATTTGAAAATCACTCAGATTCATCTATAATCACTAAAATCGGTGATTAATTTTAATAAGGTGCGATTGATGGCTAAGAAAGTAACTGCTTCAAAAATGCCTAGCTCCGCACATATAGAGAGTGCAGAAGTTTTAGGCCAACTCATCAAGGCAAAGAGAACGGAACTCGGCTTAAAATTAGCAGATTGTGCCGCGCTATGCGGGATTGGTATCAATACTTTGTCTCGCATTGAAAATGGTAACGCTAACTGCACCTTATCTGCGGTATTTTCTGTTCTAAGTGGGCTAGGTATTAAGCTAACCTCTAAAGAATTAACCCCCATAGATAAGATTTCATCAAATAATGATGAGTGGGTTTAGATATGACAAAAGCTAACGCATACAGGCTAGACATCAAATACGCAGGTCAAGTGATTGGAAATTTATCTTTAGATAGCACGACCAACTTATTAAAGCTTAGCTATTCACCACTGTGGCAAAGCGAAGGTTTTGCTATCTCGCCTCATTTGTCACTGGATAATCAACACTCATCAGAAGTCGCATACAACTTTCTGGATAACGCCTTACCTGAAGGTGAAGCGAGAAAGTTATTAGCTGAAAATCTGGGAATCTCGGAGAAAAATGTTTATTCACAAGTCCGTGTCATTGGAAATGACTTAGCCGGGGCCGTGACATTTTTACCGTCATCAGAAAAAGAACAAAACCAGCCATCTTTTAGAATACTTGAAGAAGAAGAGTTAATTACAAGACTCGACAATAAAGAAGAATTTGGCCTACTCACATGGGACGATCAGCCACGTCTTAGCGTGGCCGGAGTTCAAGATAAATTAAATGTTTTTATTGATGAGAATGGCAATATTGGCTTTGGTGATGGCTCACTCTGTTCTACCCATATTTTAAAATTTGAAAAGAGAAACTGTCATAATCTCGTCTTGAACGAATTCTTTTGTATGAAGCTCTCTAGTGCGGTTGGATTACCAACTGCTGATGTTGAATATAGACATTTTGGACCGCACCCCTCGCTCATCGTAAAACGATTTGACCGCAAATATGATGCCGACTCCAACAAAGTAATGAGGCGTCATGTTATCGATGTCTGCCAAGCGTTAAATTTACCAAGAGACTACAAATATGAGCGAAACTTAGGTGACGGAAGAGATGTTCAACATATTAGAGATGGAGCTAGCTTAGTAAAGCTATTTGAATTCACTGAACATATGTCTTCGCCAATTGAAAGTAAGCAATGGCTTATAAACTGGCAACTCTTTAATTTAATGATCAGCAACTACGACAGTCACGGAAAGAACGTTTCACTATTCTTTGATAGAAATAACGCACGATTCACTCCAGCTTATGATCTGGTCAATATCGCGTTGTTCCCTCAATTTAAACACGTATTGGCGATGGCTATGGGAGATGAGTTTGAACCTAATGATATTCACGCTTATCAACTGGCTGATTTCGCAGAAACCTGTGGCATCGATAAAAAACTGCTATCTAGGTTGTTAACTGAATTGGCAAATAAAGTGATAAAGCAACTATCAACTGAATCGTTGATTGACAGTCTAAAAACTCAATCTCGTTTTTCTGATGCTGATGTTGGCTACTTTAAGCAACTGAGTGACAACATATTAACAAGAACTGAGTACTTAAAAGCTCAAGCAGTTGAAATACCTTATATTGAAGTATAGACAGAATTAGTCAGTCCACACTGAAGAATGGCGATTTAATAAAATAAATTTACTTCTAGATGAAGTATAAAGACTTGTAGCAGTGCTTGGATAAACATATTGCCGTTTATCTATTATCTGCTTTATTTTATATTTGGCAATGTCGTGCTTCACCTTTTCAAATAACCTGTCCAATTCATGTTCAATCTCTGCTCTTTCCTTATTAACGAATCTTCAAATTCGGCTCAAGTAAAAAGATTAAGACGTTCGTCTATTGAACGTCTCCTCTTTTATCAATATAGAGCCTTAGAATGGGCAACCATGCATATCACCAACGTTCGGGAAATAATTCCAGCGCTCTTCTTCAATTCGTTCTTTCAAATAAGCGTTAACTGATTTTACTGTCGTTAATGTATCGATACATTCTTGTATATCAGCTTGGCAAACTATCAACGAGTCAATATGTTCTTGAATGTTAGTTTGCTGCTGTTTTTTACTGCGAGCTGAAAACCGATTCCAAACTATGCCTTTTAAACTCGAATCTGAGCTGATATCTCTGTGTTGATGGTTTAAACTTTTCACTTTGGTTTCGAGTACTCTTATCATCGATTTCAATGCTGATGGACTCAAATCAAGCTCAAAATCAGGAAGCCATTTCTGTCCCATTTGAAGTAACGTAAATACATCACCATCACGCTTTGCTTTTGATAGTTGCTGCATCAACTCATGCTTTTCTCTTTTCAATGACTCATCACTTTCTTTGTCAGGATGCAGACGTGACGCCACTTTTTTATACAGTTTATTGAGGTCGGAAGATTTAAAAAGCATTTTTATATCATCAATAGAAGGAGCACTTTCTTCTTGTTTGAAATTATTAAATGCTCGCTCAAAAAAATCTTCGTCTAATTCATCTTCGTCCATTGAATCAATATTTTCAATATCAGCGTGTTTTTCTTTGTGAGACAGAGCGATATCGTGAAAATATTGTTCAAAGTCTTGAGGATTTTTCATCATTTCGACCAGCTTCTCGTGTTCGAAGTCAATATCGACGCCCAACATGTCTTCCAGCATGTCACGAAACGCCTCTGTTTCGAATTCATCTGGCTCTGGTGATTTTTCTGCTTGATTCTGCGCATCTGCTGCTATTTGGTTTTGGAAACTATTGCGTAATTCAGCTGTACTTTCAGTCCAAAACGGATTTGATTCCAGTGCAGTCAGTTCTTCATGAATTAACTCATACAGCGCATCTCTTCGTTCGCCTTTAATGGTTCTGCGAGCAATGAAACTTATCAACCGTTCGACTTTAATGGCTGTTAAAGAACAGGTTTGAATTTCATAACTTTCAAACTGAAGTTTAGCCTGCTCATAGAAAGTTGAAATTTTGGATTCTAAACGTTGGTTTCTAGTTTGTAGCTTAGAAATTTGATCCCACAAAGTGGATAGTTTTTTCCAATTTTTATTAACTGTAACGTCACTGCTTTGAATGTCAGATACTCTAACTCTAGTCATAAATTAAGTACATTAGTGAAGAATGATGACAAGATAATTGATTTTCAAAGTAAGTCAATTGTATTGAACCGTAGCAGTTACAATGTTACTAATAAGTTAATACACAAGTAACTTCTGCCCCAAAATCAATTTAAAATATTAAAACAAAAATGCGTTTAACATTATAATACTGGTCGTTGTTCTATGATGTTCATTTTATGATGCGCTCATACTAAAAAGTGTGCTTGCTAGTATCAAGTTAATGGGTAGACTCGCTCAATACTATCATTCCTGAGTTGAATTTATCCTCGATAAACTCAAGTCCAAATTCATCTTTGAGAAAACTTATCATTCCATTTTTTAACGTATTATTGCCATGGTACCCAGTTATGATCGATGTTATGTTGGATTCATTGTTTTGTTTGTGGTAACAAAATAATAGTTTTGCGAAAGCTAATGGAACACCTCGAATATGTGTATCATTGCCTGAATGTTCTTCGAAAATTTTATCCATATGCAAATCTATACAATGATTCATTAAGCCAACATTTTTTTTATATATTCTTTGTGTTATCCCTTTATCAATCATGCTTGCGAAATTATCTTTTTCAAGCGGTGCAAGTTGAGTGTACATTTGTGAAAGAGTACTCATGTTGCACTTGTTCATTATTTTTTCTAAATACCATATTCCAGTGTTTACTTCCTTTGCCTTAATACATACTTTAATAAAGGCATCGCAAATGGCAACATCAGGCTTGATGCCCCATTGTTGCATTAAGCTGGTTGTATCTGTATCGCCATCGCCCAACACCAATGATTTTGCTTCTGTAAAACGTTCCATCTCAGCGCAGGCAGCCAGCAAATTCATGCAGGTGATTGAATCTGCCTTTAGTGGTAGATGAGGTGCCATCACGGGCTTGTCACCACACACCAGTTGCCAAGCACTATCAAACTGGCCCGTTTTAGCGCATACCGTGATAAAGGCGCTGTAAATGGCAACATCAGGCTTGATGCCCCATTGTTGCATTAAGCTAGCTGTAATTGTATCGCCATCGCCCAACACCAATGATTTGGCTTCTGCATAACGTCCCGATTCAGCGCAGGCAGCCAGCAAATTCATGCTGGTGATTTGATTGGCTTTTAATGACAAATGAGGTGCCATCACGGGCTGATCACCACACACCAGTTGCCAAGCACTATCAAACTGGCCCGTTTTAGCGCATACCGTGATAAAGGCATTGTAAATGGCAACATTAGGCTTGATGCCCCATTGTTGCATTAAGCTGGCTGTATCTGTATCGCCATCGCCCAACACCAATGATTTGGCCTCTGCATAACGCCCCATTTCAGCGCAGGCCGTCAGCAAATTCATGCAGGTGATTGAATCTGCCTTTAGTGGTAGATGAGGTGCCATCACAGGCTTGTCACCACACACCAGTTGCCAAGCGCTATCAAATTGGCCCGTTTTAGCGCATACCGTGATAAAGGCGCTGTAAATGGCAACGTTAGGCTTGAAGCCCCAAAGTTGCATTAAGCTGGCTGTATCTGTATTGCCATTGCCCAACACCAATGATTTGGCTTCTGCATAACGCCCTGATTCAGCGCAGGCTACCAGTAAATTCATGCAGGTGATTTGGTTGGCTTTTAATGGCAAATGAGGTGCCATCACTGGTTTATCACCACACACCAGTTGCCAAGCACTATCAAATTGGCCCGTTTTAGCGCATACCGTGATAAAGGCGCTGTAAATGGCAACGTTAGGTTTGATGCCCCACAGTTGCATTAAGCTAGCTGTATCGCCATCGCCCAGCACCAATGATTTGGCTTCGGCATAACGCCTCGCTTCAGCGCAAGCTGTCAGCAAGTTTGTGCAGGTAATTTGATTGGCTTTTAATGGCAAATGAGGTGCCATCACTGGCTTATCACCACACACCAGTTGCCAAGCACTATCAAAGTGGCCCGTTTTAGCGCATACCGTGATAAAGACGCTGTAAACGGCAGCATTAGGTTTGATGCGCCATTGTTGCATTAAGCTGGCTGTAGCTGTATTGCCATCGCCCAACAGCAATGATTTGGCTTCTGCATAACGCCCAGTTTCAGCGCAAGCAGTCAGCAAATTCATGCAGGTGATTTTATCGGCTTTTAATGGCAAATGAGGTGCCATCACAGGTTTGTCACCACACACTAGTTGCCAAGCACTACCAAAGTGGTTCGTTTTAGCGCATACAGTGATAAAGGCACTGTAAATGGCAACATTAGGCTTGATGTCCCACTTCTGCATTAAACTGTCTGTATCTGTATCGCCATCGCCCAACACCAATGATTTGGCCTCTGCATAACGCCCCATTTCAGCGCAGGCCGTCAGCAAATTCAGGCAGGTGATTTGATTGGCTTTTAATGGCAAATGAGGTGCCATCACAGGCTTATCACCACACACTAGTTGCCAAGCACTACCAAAGTGGTTCGTTTTAGCGCATACC
Organism: Parashewanella spongiae; assembly: GCF_004358345.1. NCBI lineage: Bacteria > Pseudomonadati > Pseudomonadota > Gammaproteobacteria > Alteromonadales > Shewanellaceae > Parashewanella > Parashewanella spongiae. The sequence continues at coordinate 1,887,038 of NZ_CP037952.1, forward strand.
GTAATAAAGGCATTGTAAATGGCAATATCAGGCTTGATGCCCCATTGTTGAATTAAGCTGGTTGTAACTGTATCGCCATCGCCCAACACCAATGATTTGGCTTCTGCATAACGCCCCGTTTCAACGCAAGCATTCAGCAAATTTATGCAGGTGACTGAATCTGCCTTTAGTGGTAAATGAGGTGCCATCACAGGCTTATCACCACATACCAGTTGCCAAGCACTACCAAAGTGACCCGTTTTAGCGCATACCGTGATAAAAGCATTGTAAATGGCAACATCAGGCTTGATGCCCCATTGTTGCATTACGCTGGCTTTAGCTGCATTGCCTAGCACCAATTCTTTGGCATCTGAAAAATTTAAATTTAACTTAATTAATTTCAGTAATAGTGTGCATGTTTTCGCTTCATAGTACGATTTAAATCGTATTATGTCACTAAAAATGCCGTCGAAACTAGATGAATGGTTGTCAGAAAACTCGGCCGCTTTGTGCAACAATTTATGGATTAACCTTATGTCCCATGGTGTTTCCATGACCTGTTTGTCGTTTTTTAGGCTGTGAATGATTTCAATAAGCTGCGAAAGTTTAGTGCAACTACCAATTAATGCATTTAACTCAATACCCAGTTTATTTTTGCTTCTCTGTTTAAGTTTCCAAGAGTGAATAAGCTCACTGGTCTGAGTAAAAAAGGAATTAGGGGAGGAAGGTGATTGCTGTATTTGCTTGGGATACTGAGTGCTCGATTTTGGAGTAATAGAGCGGTGCTCGGTTGCAAAACGTCGGTAAGCATTACTTGGCTTCTTACAATAATGAGCCTCTCGTGTGCGAGAGTTAGAGCGAGTCGACGATGGTTCCTTGTTGAAAAAATCATACAACTTTTGTCTATCGGTTTTGCTTAATAGTTGATAGCACTCTTGTAAGCCTTCATCACTATCAAACATTGAAACCTCAAAGTTCAGATAGGATACGGCTTCGCTTGGGTATTCTTGGAGACTTTTGAGCATGAATCTATATATTGATTGTTGCTCAGCAGGAGTGCGCACTGTCGCCATCACATTACTCAATAAGTGAGTGAATTAACAAGCTAAGAAATAACGCACTGAAAAGATAAATACAAAAATATTCAGCTTTAAGGCATTCTATATATGTATAACAGAAAATTATCCACCGCACAGGGAGCCATTTCATAGCTCATAGTTGTACCTCAGACTCAAACAAGAAGTAATGAAATTGAGCGTAAGTTGGCTTTATTCAAAAATGAGCCAACCCACCATTCTAATGGAGTTAATAAAAAGGAACCTTGTGTGTCGAAGTCGCTGGTATATAATTTTTTGATATGAATAATCAGTATATTTGGCGAACATGCAAATGCCAGCAATTCTGCACGTATTTGTCGGCTCTGTTGTAATTTCTGTTGGTCTTAAAAATTAGAATTCTGAAAGCCTTGATATGACTGCTCTCAGCTAAAAAATACCAAATAAGGTAACTGACTTAAGAATAAAGTAAATTTTGTCATACCAAAAGGTACTTTCAACACAGCCTATTTGCCATCACTTTGCGAACCCTGCATTAGTAAATAAAGAGTGTGGGTGGTATAAGGGGCTACTGTATTTTTGATGGGTCATTGCTATGAGTAATATTGTCAAAAGGCAAAAAAGGGCGAAGCACAAAGCCAAAAGTTTCAAAATTCACAAGCAACATCAACTCGAACTAAAAAACCTCTTTAGAGATATTACATCAATCTCACCAGAGTTAGAGTACCTCTTTGAAACTCTATTGGATTACGATACAGACCTAAATTCTCTCATACCAAAGATGAAACTGTTTGTTGCTCAAACAGGCAAGGTAGGGAATGAGTTAATGGCTGAAACGGCAATTGTGTTTTCTTTGTATATGTGGTGGAAACATAACTCTAGCGAAAAAGTGTATGTGCCGATCATTGCCGAAGTTGCAGATACATTGGTTATTCAACCAGAATTTCAAATGTACTTTCGATAACGTTACAGCTTATCTTTCTCATGCAGTTTATGAAGGAACAATTAAGTGTAGACTTGCCAAAGGATATTGAGGTCACGATGGCCTGTTATACCAATTACAGTAATTAATCTCTCACTCAGCAAGAGATAAAGGTTTTCAGTACAAAGGCACATGTTCGAAGTACTATATACCCTAACGGCCGCCATACAAAGCTGGCGTTCAACGCACTTCGTGCTTTTGTCGGGATAATTCAAGAACTTGCAACGCAGTAATGGAATCCTTTAGCCTTGTCCTTCGGGAGCTTGTGTGTGCTCACTTTGGTTTATAAATAATACTTCTTAAAATTGTTTTAACGTAGCAATGTAATAACGACAGTTTCGTATGTCGGTAATAACTATGTCTTCATCAATTTCACTTGTACTTTGAACACATACATAGCTCTGAGTTGAGCATTTAATTACTGTAATTAATGGTATGGACTATCCTCATTCCCCCTCGGCGTCAAAATGCGCCATGATATGTGGAGGAAAAAGCAACGAAACTTAATGAGGAGAGTCACATGGCTAAAATAACAATCGGAATTGATATTGCAAAGAACATTTTTCATTTAGTGTTTATTAACGCATCTGGAAAGGTCATTAAACGAGTTAAGCGTAAGCGTCAAGAGTTGCTGAAGTTTATAGCGAACACTGAGCCTTCAATTATTGTTATGGAAACTTGTGGCAGTACCTATCATTGGGCGAGAGAATTTAACAAGCTTGGTCATGAAGTGAAAGCCATCGCACCTCAGTACGTAGTGCCTTTTAGAATGGGGAACAAGAACGATTACAACGATGCTTTGGCAATAGCGGAAGCATCTCAACGAAACTCTATGCGTTTCGTCCCTATTAAAACGGTTGAGCAGCAAGGAATACAAGTACTGCACCGAATAAGAGAGCTACGGACTAAAATGCAAACAGCGCTAGGCAATCAAATTCGTGGTCTATTGGCTGAGTTAGGACTTACGCATTGACAGGTTTGCGTAGTTAATGATAATCCTTCAAAAATTTAAATATTGTAACTGATGATAAGAAGTACCACTCGACCAACTACAGCCCGCTGCAATTTAACTATGTATATGGGATTTTTGATCAGTGAGCCCAAGTCATCCACTTGCACTCGATTGTCCGAGGTAACTGGTATTTCTCATCACAGTGTAAACCGTTTTCTTCAAAGAGAACTGTTTGAACCATTTGATTTATTTAATCTCAGTAGGGTAAATTCCTCGCCGCTTGCGGCGGACTAACGTCTTTATCTAACTAATAGATACCTCGCCCCTTGGGGCGGGGTGATTCATTTGAAATAAAAACCAGTGACAACTTGATTGGTGGCACTCTTAGCGTTGATGACAGCGTTCTGGATAAACCTTATAGCAAGTATATGGCACTTGTTGGACATTTTTGGTCAGGTAAGCATCATCGAGTTGTGAAAGGGATTAATCTCATCACTTTATACTACACAGATCCAGATGGTCAGCACATGCCAGTCAATTATCGTATTTATGATAAGTCTGAAGGCAAAACTAAAAATGATTATTTTCAGGATATGCTGGGTGAAGTCTTAACATGGGGTTTGAAGCCAGCATTTGTCACGGGGGACTCTTGGTACAGCGGCGTTCCAAATCTGAAGAAGGTAAAAAATCACCAAACAGGTTTTATGTTTGCAGTTGAAAGCAATAGAGCAGTATCGCTTGAAAAGGGAAAGTTGCAGCAAGTTCAAGCCCTAGATGTACCTGATGATGGTCTCGAAGTCTGGTTGAAAGACTTTGGTAAAGTGAAACTTTTTCGGACGATGCTAAAAGACCAGCAACGCCATTATGTTGTCTACTTACCAGAAGGCAACTTTAACTATTTGCTGAGAAAAGAGTTTTTAAGCATCCATGACCATCACTGGCAGATTGAACAATATCATGGTGCAATTAAACAAGTCTGCCATATTGAGCACTTTCAAGTACGCAATGAGCAACCTATAAGAAATCATATATTTGCATCAATTTGCAGCTTTGTTCATCTTCAAAAAATGCAGGCTGCTGATGTCATATCTAATGTGTATAAACACCAACGTGATCTTTACAAGGGTGTAGTCGCAGGTTTTATTGCAACATTTTCAGAAGGTAAAAGTTGTCTCGAACCAAAATTTCAAAATTTTGTCAATGCGCAATTCCTAAAACATTATTCCAAGATCCCACAAGTATTCGATGCCTTGTATGAAGAAGATTATATGGAACTATCGGATTATCAAGAACACCAAGCAAGTACAATGAAACTGGGCGAAGATGCAAGGGTAATCGCCAGCGCTATGACATAGGAGGCGATTAACAAGAAACTATTTGAAGATGTCTCTCAAATAGACAAATTGGTACTTGATATCAGCTGCACCATGCATGTGACATATGACCATGCATTTGAAATTGTAGAGCTCATTAAAAGTAGATTATGCAGGTAGACAGTTTATTACATAATAGGTAATAAACGGTATGCCAAATTCAATTTTACTGTGCTTTCATTGTGAGTTGATAAACATCAACACCCCCGCTGGGGGGTAATATTGGTAACCTCTCTAATTTTTGCCGTTAACCTTATGAAAATAAAAGTCTTTAATGATTACCATTTTTAGGTCATAAAGCGTTACCTTTAAGGTTATAGAGCAAGTAACGCATGATACTACCCTCTTGTGTGTACGGAATCTTGTACTGCGACTTCACGGCTTCTTTCAAAACATTCTGCCAGATCGGAAACATTGACCAGCCAAGGTGACATGTTGCTGCTAAATTTCAAATTAATTCGATGGCTCAAAATTGGATCGTGCCTGCTTGCTATCAAGTAAATAATCATAGCTAAAAGCTCGTTAGTATTTTTTGTTTTGATTTCACTTTTAAAAAGACCTAATATAAGACCTGTTAGTAGGTTTTAAAGGTGTTTTGTTATGTTATCAATTAGACCCATATTGGCTGAAAATTCAACAAGTATTTCTGAGCTAAAAAAAAATCCGATGGCCGTTGTAGAGCAGGCCGATGGTTTTCCTGTTGCTGTCCTTAACCGAAATCAACCTGCATTTTACTGTGTACCTGCTGAAGCCTATGAGTTGCTTATGGACAAGCTTGAGGATGTTGAACTCGCTAAGTTGGTTGAAGAACGAAAAGAGCAACCAGAAATAGAGATTAGCATAGATGACTTATAAACTTGTATTCAAACAAGATGCTGAAAAAGAATGGCGAAAATTGGATTCAACAATCAAGCAACAATTCAAAAAGCGACTTATTGAACGACTAGAAAATCCAAGAGTAGAACCTGCACGACTTAGTGGTGTGAAGGACTGCTATAAAATTAAATTAAGAAGTGCTGGTTATCGACTCGTATACCAAGTTAGAGATGAAGAAATCGTTGTTTCTGTTGTCGCAGTTGGTAAACGTGAGCGGCATGAAGTTTATAAGGCAGCTATAAAGCGAATATAGCTATATAATGTCGTGATATTCTAATTTATCTGAATTAGGGGCTGTATATCTTTCAGGATTAAATTTTGTGCTATTTGAGCGTTTATCTGTTCAAGGCGTAAGCAGTGAAGCTTAGTCATCTGAGTAAACGGGTTAAAATACAGAACAGTGAACGCTCAAAAGCATCTAAGACAGCGTAAATTGGTCATTTCTACTGCGTTATCGCTTGCTTATTTGGAATACCAAACCGCACAAGCTCTGTCTTGTATAAAACGACCAATTTATCGCTGCAAAAATAATCACGAAAGATAAACAGCCCCTAGGGTTTTATCCTAAAACCTTCTTATTTCTCTTTCTTACATTTTGATAAATTTCCTCCATAGCGGCAACAAATGAATTATTTCGATGCCAAAAAGCGGGATAATCGCCCTGTTTTTTGATTAATGGAGCAGATATGGTTTGTTGCTCAACTTCTAACTCCTTTGCTGGCCAATCGGTCATATGCCAAAACGTTTTGACTGTGTGATTTGATTTGAGAGCGCTATTGCTGGTTTTATTTGTATTGCTGTTAACTTCTTTTTTGGCAATAAAAGGGGAGTATTTAAACTTAGATGTATAGATCTCAGTATTGACTTGTGTATCAAGATGCTCAGAGAAAAGTTGCCCTAATTCTGTTTTCTTAAGTGCTGTTTGCAGTTCTTTTGTAGTCAATCCCTTAAGCTGAAATAACAGCATAGGATCATAATCAAGGATATCGGCCAACCGATAATAAACACCTGCAATGTGTTTACACGGATTAGCATAATCGGGGCAGCTACATTTCGCCGTGACATCGTTAAATGACGTAGGCAAAAAGCTGTTAGCACCAAATGCTTGCTCAATGTTTGCTGGTATTTCATTAAGCATGAGTTTGGAAATCCAGCCGGGGTTCTGACAAATCTGACTAATGATTTCTGTCCAGCGTTTTTTTTCAATAGATTTTAACGACAACGTTACTATGTACTTTGGTTCTTTGGTGACACCAAAATAGGGATTGATATTCCCTCTAATTGTGGCTTTTATGGTGTTTTTATTAAGATCAAAAGCTAGCATACGATGATCAGTGCGGTAAGCTCGACCTCGCTGTAAGCGACCTGAGTCAATAAATTGAGTCAATGAATCAATAAACGCTAATCCCCACCATGTTTTTTGCGATGTCATTAGGTGTTTTCCCGGCTTAATTGAATGAGTTTTACAAAAGCTTTCGCATCGAGTTTAGATAGCCATGACTCATCAGCACCAACGATTGAATCTGCAATTTTTTGTTTACTTTCTAGCATGTCATCGATTTTTTCTTCAATGGTTCCGATGCTAATGAACTTGTGTGCAAATACAGTTTTATTCTGACCAATACGGAAAGCTCTATCTGTGGCTTGATTCTCTACTGCAGGGTTCCACCATCGATCAAAATGAATTACGTGATTCGCTTTGGTCAGTGTTATACCTACACCACCCGCTTTGAGCGATAGAATAAAAATACTTGGTGCCGTTTCGGTTTGTTGAAATTCATCCACCATTTTTTCCCTTTTTGTACGGCTGGTGCCTCCGTGAAGGTAATAAGTATTAAAGCCATGTTGCTTCTTCAGTAGCAACTCAAGTTGTCCACAAATATCAGTAAATTGGCTGAAAATCAAAATGCTTTCCTGGTTGTTCATAGCCTCAGTACATAATTCGACTAAACGTTGCAGCTTAATAGATCGCTCAACACTGAAATCACTGCCATCTTGTAATAATTGAGCTGGATGATTACAACATTGTTTTAATTTTAGTAATGCCGATAACATCACGGCTTTTTGCTTGGCGTTATCGCTTTCAGCTTCTTCAATTTGCTCGGTGATTTCATCAACTAACGTCTGATAAAGACTGGCTTGCTCACCACTCAGTTGACAATAGACTTTTTGTTCAATTTTATCGGGCAAGTCCTGAATGATATTTTTGTCCGTTTTTAAACGACGTAAGATGAAAGGTTCGACAATACGTTTGAGTAGCTTGTTTTGAACAAGATTATTATCTCGCTGAATTGGTGTTTCGAATTGCTTTCTAAAACTAGCTTGACTGCCCAATAAGCCAGGGTTTAAAAAGTTAAATATTGACCATAAATCCATCAGTCGATTTTCAATTGGCGTACCTGTTAATGCAAGTCTTGACGGTGCTGATAAACTGAGCAAAGCTTTTGTTTGCTGAGCCATCGGATTTTTAATATTCTGCGCTTCATCAATAATGATCCTTGACCAGTCGATGTCCTTTAATATGGTTTTGTCTTTTCGGAGTAAACCATAGGACGTGATAACAACCTGATATTGTGCAACCTGATCGGCAAATGCTATATTTTTTCGATTACTACCGTGATGAATTAACGCTTTTATTTCTGGTGCGAATTTTTGTAATTCTTTGAACCAATTACCCACGACGGAAGTAGGAGCGATAAGAATTGCAGGCTGTTTCTGCGGACTTCGCAATAACAATGAAATTACCTGCATGGTTTTACCTAACCCCATGTCATCCGCAAGACACGGATTCATTCCTAGGCTTTCCAGATAGGCTAGCCAAGAAAGACCACGATTTTGATACGGCCTTAAGGTCGCTTTTAAATTTTTAGGTTGAGCTACTGACTTAAAGGCATCTTTATTCAGTAGCTGATCGAACATTTGCTGAACTTGAGTATCCAGCTCGACATCATAACTGTCTGAATCTGCACTCAGGGAAATGAGATCGGCTACGTTACCTTGTTTTCTATCCTTATTAGCGGTTTCAATCAATTTTTGCATTTTAAGCATTTCATCTTTATTGATTTCGACCCAATTGCCACGGAAATACACAAGTTCGGATTTCGCTTCTAATAATTGTTGCCATTCATTTGCATCTAATTCGTGCTCACCCATGGCGTAATTAAAGTCAAATTGAATTAAATTATCCTGACTTAAAAATCCACCGTCGGCTTTGCTTGTACTGCTATTATTTTTCTTGGCTTTTAACTTCGCTTTAGCTTTCAGTCGGCCTTTGGTTGTCCACCAAGCCGGGACGATAATTCGATAACCACAAGCGCTTAAAGACCAAGCGTCTTCTTTTAGAAATTGAAAAGCTTGATCGTGAGTTAAGGCTGCGAATGGCAGTTGCATTTTTGCTTCGAAAAAGCGTTCAATAATCGGATAAATGCGACTGGCATAGCCCAACTGCAACAGTAAAAAACGTTCTATATGTTGACCAAGGAGCTTTGTATAGAGTTTATGCTCATTATCTTTTTGCTTCCAGAACTCGCAAAGCGATACCATAAATGACGGATCACGCTTAGATTGCAGTTGAATATCCAGTCCCCAGTTATCCCCAAGTCCATCACTGGCTTCAATTAACTTAAAACAAATAGTAAACTCAGAACCTTGTTGTTCACTTTGAAGACGGCTAAACCATGTGTACCAGTGATGGTACTGTTCATCATTTAAATATATCGATTCATCTTCAATGGTTGACTGAACAAAGGTATCAGTAACGCCTTTTAACGCTTTCTGTGTAAATGAGGTTTGCTTGATGAATTGATTTAGACAAACATCCGAAAAATGGTTCAGTGCTGAAATTGCATCGAACTGATTGAAATCGCCAAGACAAGCTGAAAACGGCATACACGCCGCAATGTGATGGATTCGGTTATTAAAAGCTTCATCAACCCATTGCCACTTAGTGTAAAACGGCTGATTTGAATATTGATGTTGCTGATGCGGTAATAGCTCTGGTTTTATTAGCCTTGGTACATATAAATCTTGTTTTATTGTGTCGATAAGTTCGTAAGCAAACTTGATCCAGAATTTTGCATCATCGGCCAAGTTTAAGTCGTCGTCAAAATGGAAACTTTTAAAATTTAGCTGTTTTAGAAATTCAATCGGCTGAGATAATTCAATAATATTGAGCTTTTGTTTGCCATGTTGATGGTAATCCAAATCAATCACATCACACAAGTTAGCAATGATCGGCGACGGAATCGCATTGCTTTGCTTATTACAAGGCATCAAAACAGACTTTATTTTAGGTTTGCTGGCAGTAGAGAGTAGATCACTGCACAATTCACTAAGCAATGCAGAATCTAATTGATACGGGTAATATCCATTTTGTCTTGTGATGTGTCTGCTTTCTATCCACAAATATAATGCGCCAGAATTATCGAAATCGTCTAGGTTTGCTTGCCAAAAAAGATGAATTAATTTCATATGAACCGTCAACTATTGTTCAATTAATATGCCAGTTGTTTGAGTATCAACAGCATGCGAATCCAAAATAGGAAACACTTGGGAATAAGGCACATTCCAAAGCCCGTCTTTAAGATGAATAACCACTCTTTTGGGATTAAGCTTCATTACTGTGCCGATACATTCTTGGTTATCTCTGCTGCGAATAAAGCCTAAAGTGTCACCAAGGGCAATTTCAGCTTTAGACATTCCAACCTTCATATTACTTTGAAGACTGGTTTCAATGTGATCTAAATTCAAAAAATAAAAAGGCATATTCCAGCCCTTTCCAGTTTCAATTTCTCTAATGTTAACTTGCGTGCGGTTTACTTTTAACACTTCACATAAGATGGCTTTGTTTCTGTCTGGACAGAAGTATTCTACCTTCATGCCCAGTGACAGCTTTGCTTTTAGGTTGTTGCTTCGATCAGGATCTTCTAATACTTTGTCAATGGCACATTTTAGCCGGAATAGTTCAAAGTCACTCGCTGTTTCGAGTTGTTGGAAGACATCTTGAATGTTCATTGAATTGCCTGAGTTTATTAAAAACAAACAGAATCTAGCAAGTGATGGCTCCTATATCAATCACTTGAGTATGTTCGGTTATTCCAATTGTAAATGTCACTTGTGAGAATTATTCGGTAGTGGGCTAATTTAGTGGTAGGCATGAATATCAATCCCAAATTCTACTCGATTGATTAACAAACCTATTACCGTATCGTGCATACTTTCTAACTTTGAAAAACAAATCGTTCTTCGTGCTAATCTTTTAATCCAAGTTCTAAAATTGAGGTTTTTCCTCTCAATCTTTTGGGTATTAGTTTTTCCTACTTCATGCTGTTCTGGTGGCAAATTTCGCTTATACGCACCCCAGTCATCGGTATAATATTTCTTTATGTCTAGTGGCTCGAGCAATGTCTGTAACTCTTTGAAAGCCTCGTCTGTTCTTTTCCTCAAGACATAAGCTACAACTGTATTCGTACTATGGTCTATGGCATGCCATAGCCACCTCTGGTTAACCTTTTTACCTACAAATGACCATTGCTCATCGATCTCTGCTTCTTCGCAGACCAACTCTATATCGATTTCAATGTTTGAGTTGCTATCTCTTTGAGTGTAACTAGGATTTACGTGGACAATGCTCTTTTCTTTTTTTTAATGGCGTTTATCACTGTATTCTTGTGTATATTTAACACTCTACCTGTATCCCTTATTCCGCTAACATTAAGTACCATGTCAATGGCTGTTTCTTTTACTTCATCTTCCCAAGCACGCTTAACATAATGAAGTAAGAATGTTTTTTCGGGCACTCAGAATTGGTACATAAATATCTTTGCTGCCCCTTTGGGCTTTTTCCTGCTTTTGATATTGAAGTACTTTGACAGTGAGGGCATTGAACATCTACAGAGTGACGCATGATATTCTCTAAAATAAATGAAACTAGAGTGCAACCATGATAGATCAATTCACTGCTTCAGCCCACTACCCCTTTTTGCTCTAAAAAAGAAAAAGACGCTGGATTCCTGCCTTCGCAGGAATGACGATATGAGCAATTTCAATGAGTTATAAGATTCACACATCAGGTTGTAATTAGAGTTGAAATAGGTAACTTAGGATCATGGTAGTAAATTTAATGCATCATTTAGCCAATCAAACGGAATAATTTCTTGCTCTAAGCGTACATGTTTCGTCTTAAATCCATCAGCCAGTTGTTGATAAATCTGTTGTTCCTCGGGGCTAAGAAGAGTTAACTGCTCAAAGGTTAATCTGCAAGGGGTCACTTCAGACTGCCACTGTGTTTTGCAGGCCATTAAGACGATAGTATTCATCAATAATGATTGCGTTTTCGGATAGTAGTGTCGGATTTGAGAAAGCATGGCGAAACCATGACTGTCCATATCTCCCCAGTAATGGATTTGACATTGTCTTAGCCAATCAATGTTTTTGAGCTGTTGTATCCCATAGCCTAAGCCGAAAATCACGATACTGTTTTTTTTGTTTGGAAAAGATAAGCCATTGGTCTTATTTTCAGTAATGAACACCCGATCAACGAGTAAATCAAGCTTAGCAAATTCTTCGATGGGTAAGCTAAGATCGCTGATGTCATTAAATTCAGAGAAAAGCTGCGGATCCAGCATACGAAAACGGATTAAGGGTTGGTCGTATTTTAAACCGAAGCGTCTAGCAAACCCATGGTTGCTTAACCCGCTAACCTCATCGTTGATCGCACTTTCTGGTAATAAAATATCAAGCAATTCCTTTAACATGGCTTGGTTACCTTCAATAAACTTAGTGTCAACTTGGGGTATCGTCAGTTCACGAAGGTAGCAATTGGGTTTGGGGTTTTCTAGAAAGTAATGGCAAACCTGAATGAGCCGTGGCCATTTACCTTGATGTTGCCAGATTTTACGAGCTGATTTTTTTTGCCATTCAGCTAATTGAGGATATGTGTGTGAGAGTTGGTGTGCATCTTGTGTAAATTGTTGCCAGTTCTGATTTTCTCTCACAAAACTAAGTAGTGAAGCTAAATCTGAGATTTCAATGGCTTCTGGTACCTTTTGCGTGCCCATGACGTTAAAATTCCGTGACGTCCAGCACAGCGTTAACATCGGGTATTTAACCATATCTTGTTTGAGTGTTTGCCACTGCTCGGTGATTTTCGCAAAATCGTGCAGCAGTTGCTTGTCTGTCACTTTTGGCAGCGGAAATCGCAATGGGAACGGGCTTTCTCCACAAAGAAAGGCGTTATGCAGGGCAAAGCTTTGCCATTTCTTGTGGATTTTTTTTCGAATATCGTTCAATGTCATTGGACTTCCTTCACCGACTAGAGCTTAACGCTTTCTTGCTCAGTATTTTTAGAGGTAACCATCGCCCGATACTTCTGCAATTCTTGGCTCTGTTTCAGTTTTTCTTGGTACTGCTCAATAGTCATATTGAGCAGTATTGAACGATTATTTTTTTGATCTACAAAATGTACGTTTTGAATATAGTGCTCAATGATATCCAGTTTTTGCATGGGCGTAACCAAAAGCAATTGCAAACCGAGTTTTTTAAAGAGCTCTAATCCAAAACGAGTACTGTCTTTTGATCCTCTGGCAAAGGCTTCATCAATCACCACTAAGTTAAATTGGCGTTTTTTGTTTGATGTGGTCTGGTCGCTGATCAGTTGATACTGCAATAAAATGGCAGCAGCGAGAATTGAATAGGCCAGTTTCTCTTTTTGACCGCCTGATTTGCCGCCAGAATCTGAGTAACATTCCTTTTCAGAGTGATCTTCACGGTAGCGCTCAACCACATTAAACAAAAACCAAAAACGGACGTCGACGACTTTTTGAGTCCATTTAGGCTCATTGCGCAGTTGCTCAATCAGCGATTTTACTTGCTCAAATTTCTGCTCTGAATACAGGTTGTCGTCACTGCTGTATTCGACGCATTGTTTCAATCTTTGTTTAAATTCGCGAATGTCAGTGTCGCCAGCATTGATAGCATCAATTTCAATATACGTGCCGTTTTGGTAGTCGAGCTGTAAAAGTGCACGGTTAATTAATTGAATACGGCTTAAGATCTCTTCCTCTTGCTTATCCAATTGGCTTCGAAATAGCGCCATCGAGCGAATGGTATCTCTGTTTAGCATGTCTTTGAAGCGTTGTTCATGGCGAGGCAGATCTTCTTCAACTAACTTGGCTAAAATGGTGCAGTATTCAGCTAATGCCTGCAAGCTGGTATCGAGCTCACTGCAATCGTTAGGAAATTGATTGGCAAACTCACGCATAGCCAGAGCCATCTTTTGTTCTCGTTTACTGCGTTTGTCTTCGAGCTGGTGGATTTTTTGATTAAGCTTTTGTCTGAGCAGGCTGGTTTGCTTACTGAGCATATCAATACGCAAGCCTTTGCTGGTGCCATATTGTTCGAACACTTGTTGTAAGCTAGTGACTTGCTCTGCCGCCGCAGTGTCAAGCTCTTTTGCCACCTCCTGCGTTGAGGCCAGTGCTTGTTGAAGGTGCTCTAATGTGATTTCTAGACCACCTAAGTCTTTCAATTTTTCTGTACGCTGTTGCTGATGATCAGCGAGTAAGGTTTCAATGTGTTGTTTTTGTTTTTCTAACTCAGCTAATTGGCTGTCAGCGGACATCAGTTGTTGACGCTCGGTCTCAAGTTGCTCCATTCGCTGGCTAAGCTCAAGGTGATCTAACCGTTCAAAGTCAGGGCTGAATTCGGCGAGATTGAGCGCCTTTCGGTGCAACTGAGTGAGATCACGACTGAAAGCTTTATATTGCTCTAATGAAATCTTGATTTGTTTTTCTTTGCGCAAGGTGTGTTGCAGCTCGGCTTCAAGTAGCTCAACTTTCTCTTTGTTACTCCAACCCAACACATAACGGCTTTTATCCGCGATGTTGTGGCGGTCATCTTTTTCATGACGGGCTTTGCTGCTTTTAATTAATCCAAGCGCTGTGATGGCTTTATCGAAGCGACGAAAGTGAGTGAGATCGTCACAGCATTGGTAATTGAAGCGTTTTAGTATTTCACTGAGTAACCAAGTGTAATATGGCGTATCTGGCTTAATAATGATCTTTGCGGGCAGCTGATCTTGTGATTGGCTGTTTTCAATGGGTTTAATGTCTTCATCAGCCCGAAAATACACCAACTTTCCGCCTAAATGGGTTTGATTGATGTAGCGGTTAATGGCGTCATAATAGCCTTCGGGTACGACTAAACTGAGTGCAAAGCTGTGTAATACGCGTTCAATGACACCTTGCCACTGCTGTTGTTCGCTTTTTACCTGAATGAGTTCACCCACAAATGGCAGTTGGTCTTCACTGAGATCCAACGCATCGCAGATCATTTCTCTGATATGCAGTTGGCGAGCCGGAATATTTGAGGTGCGCTTTTTTAATGCGTTAAGTTCGTCATTAAGTAACGTTTGTTGCTGCACATGCTGGTTCAGCTGAAGTTTTAAGTCATCACTGTGATGTTCGTGCTGCTCAAGCTCTGTTTCACATTCTGAGGCTTTAACTTTAGCTTTGGCAATATTCTGAATCACTTGCTCTGGCGATAAAAAGTCGTTGAACTCCAGTGCCTGTACCAGTTTGATATATTCTTGATGGTGCAATTGCCTTTGTTGATGTTGTTTTCGATGATCTTCAATCTGGCTCGTAAGTTGTGACAAGCGGTGACCGCCACTGCTGGCAATGTCTTGCTCAATACCTCTAAGACTCTGGAGTTCTGTGCGTTCTTGGCTTTCAACTTTGGCAATTTCTTGGAAAGTTTGTTGATGCTTGAGCTGTGTACGCTGAATATTCTTTTGATAAAGGGGGAGGGCGATATTGGCCATAAAAGCATCCACTAATTCCCGACTTAGCTCAAAGTGCTGCTTTTGTTGTCCAGCTTCAAGGGCTTGTTGTCCGAACTGTTCAACCGGTTTGAGTAAGTCCACTTTCAGACGTGCACTAACTACTGCATCATGCATACGTTTTAAGTCATCATAATTGCGCTCAAGCTCCGATACCTGGGCTTCTATATCTGGCGTGCTCAACATGTTACTGCGCACAAATTCAGTTACTGAACCGACGGATTTCATGGAAATGGTTTGGTTGAATAACTCTAACGCCTTACCGTCAGCACCAAGACCAAGCAGTTTACTGAAGCTTTGTTGATATGGCCCAAAAGTGTCGAACATATCGATGTCGTTTTGTTTTCGCAGGCGTTTCCGTAAGTCGAGGATTTTGCTTCCAAAGTCGGTAAACTCTCTAGCAATGGTTAACGGTTTCTGTGCCACAACAAATAAGCGTTTCACTTTGTGTTCATCGGGTTTAATCCAGAACACTTGTGCCATAGTGATCCATTCATTACGGTTTTGTGAGTAAAATTGCCCCAGTACTACCGTATAATGGACTTTGTTTCTGAGGCCGATTGCCTGTGCTTTACCATTGGCGTCTTGCTGAGAGGTATAGTAGCCATGAAAGTAAGACTCAAAGGTACGCTCTTTGTCTTCGGCACCAGCGGCTTTGTTGAACGCCAGTTTTCGAGTTGGCACGAGTAAGGTAGTTAATGCATCAATGAGCGTGGATTTACCGCTACCAATATTACCCGTCAGTAAGCTGTTACCGCTTTGAGCGTGCAAATTCCAGATCTGTCCATCGAACGTACCCCAGTTTAAAACTTGTAAATCATGCAATCTGAAACCACCTAAAGATGTAGAGGCTGGTGTATTATTACTGATCATGATTTTCCTCATTTTCTTCGGTTTTTAGACGTTGCTCTAGCAGCAATGTGAAGCTGGCAATATCTTCGGCGGTGACAAAGGCTTTAATAATGCGCTTGATTTCAAACTCATCGCTGTGCTGTGGCAACGCTTTCAAAAAGCCCCATTCACTGACCTTTTTGATTAAGGTATCAAATTGTTTGATCTGTTTGATCTCGTTGGCAGCATCAGAAAAATAAGGCTGCAACCATTGGTGAATTTCTTGGCGATGAACAAATAATCTAGGGGCACTTTCTTCGCTGTCGTGTTCGGCGAGACGCTTACGGATCATCACCAAGAGCAGCGATTGATGAAAAGTTAAGCTGCGTCTGACAATTAAACTTGGCGTGTTATCGTCCTCCTTGTCTTCTTGCTTTAAAAACGCATAACCTTCAACATCGTCAATCCGCAGTGACAACCCAATTTGACTGAAATAGGTACGCAACAAGGTTTGATCACGCTCCAGAACTTCCCATTCTTGACGCTGGTTTTCTCGAAAAACAGGCCCTTTGAGTAAGCGTATTTTGAGTGTTTTGTGCAGGGTTTCCAGCTGAGCATTAAAGTTATTTTCTTCTGATTGCATTAATTTGTTTCTCTGAAAAAGCGAATGGTAGGCAAAGTTGCGCTCCGGGGCGCACCGTCAATGTGCCATTCAATTTTTTGTAAATTATCAAAATCAATATTGGCGGAAATTGGACCTTCACAGGCCAGCTTTACGTAGGTCAGCAGTTCGTCTAAGCCAAATTCAAGTGGGTAAGTGTTAATGATTTTCTGAAGGTTGGTTTGGCCTTTTTCATGAGTCAGTTGATGCTGAATATGCTGAACGAGTTGATCTTCGTCGATGTGGCTGAGAGCAAATAACTGGCTGAGATCAGCGCTGTGGGGATCGATTTGCTGCTCTGGCTGTATTGAAAACTGCTCTTGTTGGGGTTCTTGGTAAAGCTTGCGACTGAATAGAGATGAAATTTCAATACTTGCAGAATCGAGTTCAGTGATGGCCTCTGTTGTTATAGGCATTTTTTCGATGCTGGTGTGCAGTGTTTTTTCATAATCTCGAATGAGTTCTAAAATGCGGCGGTTATCTTGAGATTGCTCTTGTACATATCGCCGAAGTTGATCGGTAACCTGCTGTCTTGTGGTATTCACTTTACGGCCTGCATCCAATAAGTAGCTGTATAGATGACGCAATAAAGTGTCGCTTGCCACAATCTCTTGAGCTTCTTTATGTTTGAGTAACGCTTGTAAATTTTTACGCATACCATCACGCATTTCTGGCGTCATCAATAACTCAAAAAAAGTCGAAAATGATTGTCCTTCGTCGGAATTTTCAATGACGTCTTGATATTCAAAAACTTGATCCAGTACTTGACCTTTTTGCGCCTGAGAAAGAGTAATGGTTTTTCGGGTTTGTTTATCGAGGGTTCGAAAGTTGGCTTCAACTTGTCTAAAGTCACCGAGTAACTGCCGAGAAAGATCCGATAAAAAAAATAGACGCTCTTTGACTTGCGTGTCGGATAAATTGATGTCTTGCCCGTTTTCCACCGCTTCAATATCGTTTTGAATTTGTGCTTGTTTACGTTTTAGGTAAGTGAGCTTTTCCTGCGTATTTAGGTTGATGCCTTGGCTCAACTCAGTGATCAGTTGCAGTAAATTTTGCAAGCGGGATTCGGTGCCTACAAAGCGGCGACCTTGGAGATCTTCGAGCCAGCGCAGTACTTTTTCAATATCAGGTTGTAAGTCACATTCTGGTTCATCAGTCTCTTTGGGTAAGTATTTTCTCAAATAACCTGTTTGGGTGTTGATCCAATCATCTAGGTAGCTTTTCGCTGATTTTGGAAATAGCGCCTCACCGTGGGTGTCTCTGATCTCTTGAATGTGATTTTCCAATAGCCCAACAAGCTCGGTATAGGCAATGGTACGCCGATTAGAGAGGATAAAAACCTGATGTAAGAAGCTGGCAATAAATGATAGATGTGGTGAGCGTAGCAACTTAAGCGCCATGCTATGAGATTTTAGCTCTTCAATAAAACCATAATTGAAGGAAAGTGGCATGGCTTATCCTATTTTAGTCTTTGACATATTGATGCTTTAAGTGGTGTGTTATCAGTCTGTTAAATAGCAAATGTGATGGTCTAACAACAGAAATACAATGATAAAATTTTACACAAAGCGATCGATAAAAGTTAAATAACCCTGACGGCCATTCTGCTTATTCCAACGTTTCACTGATTTTCTGACGGTTTTTAAACAGTTAATTACATCTTCTACTGTTAAATCCGTCTCATCTTCAAGTAAGGTTTGAGTGGTTTGTGAAATGGTTTGATAAAGCTGTAAGTCGACACCGGAATAAGAGTTTGGTTGACTCGGCCTGTTTTTCTGTTGTGCTTTTAAGTTACTGATCACGGAACCGAGTGCTCTATCGACTTGGCTGTCGTAGGTTTCAGAGTTTGACCGATACACTTCAGCAATTGCAGTTTCAATGGCTTCAAGTTCAACGATAAATTTATCTTCAAACCTCATAGGTTGACCTATTTATTTTTAAAGGAAGCGTAAAGGTACTAAAAGATATTCATCAAATAAAGTAAAGCTGATTAAAAATAGTTCAATTGATTTAATGTAGACAAGTTTCTTGATCATTATTACCAACATACAAAACTGTCGTTATTACATTTTGTTCAGGTTTAGTGCCTTTACAAGGTGCAATGCAGGTCGCATAGCCGTATCGATGTAATTGGTATTACTTCGTTTCCAACCTGCGCTGGAGTGACGAGAACTCATCGGTATACTTTTTTCCGCAACTTTCCTTACTCAATGTCATCAAAAGCCAGTCTCGTATAAAGTACTTTGCTAAAACTATTATTTTCTAGAGGGTTAGGTTTAGGATGTTGTTGGAAGCGTTCAGAACAGTATTTCTTCGTAGCAAGTTTTTATGCTTGCTTTAAAATGTTCTGGTAAGTACTCCCATCCATAAGCTTGTACTAGGATGGGAAGCGTGGATTCTTGCAGCTTTTCTCGAAAATCAACGATATCATTCACTTTACCTTTAGGTGTGATGATAACCAAATCAAGATCGCTGGCTTCATAAGATGTACCTTTTACTCTACTGCCATAGGCCCACAGTTTTGAGCCATCAATTAATGTGTTGGCAGCAATGTGTTTAATGGTGAGTAAGTCTTTTTTTCTTATTTCAATCATAATCTTGTTCAGATAACGTTTGTGCTAATTGCGTTGCGTCATTAATAAAAGTATCAAGTAAAATTAAGGTTTTTTCAGCAAAACCTTCGCCATAATCATGGGCTGTTTGGTTACGATTATCACGATATATTAACCATCGTTCAGTTTCTTCTAAGCTGAGTAAATCAAATCGAGCCGCATGACGAAAAACGTCTTTAAATGAGAGTGTTTTTACTGCTTTGATTGAGTGAAAATAGGGGATTAACGCTTGTTTTAGTAGCTTACCCGATTGCTCAATGATAATTTCAAATTCTTTAACGCAGGCTGCCCGATATATGTCATATTGAATGTCGGTTGACTCTAACTCATTCAACTTCTTTTTTGCTTCAAAAAGGGTTTTGATGCACTTTGATAAATAACGTGTATCGATAGGCATGACATAAACTCTACTGATTTAATTAATATAATTATATAGGCTAGATGATGCTCATGGAAGACGCTAAGTCTTAATATCCGCTCGATATATGTGTAAGCCGTGAACTTCAAGTTTCATGAGGCCATTCTAGGGGCTGTTTATCTTTCAGGATTAAATTTTGTGCTATTTGAGCGTTTATCTGTTCAAGGCGTAAGCAGTAAAGCTTAGTCATCTAAGTAAACGGGTTACAACACAGAATAGTGAACGCTCAAAAGCATCTAAGACAGCGTGAATTGGCCATTTCTACTGCGTTATCGCTTGCTTATTTGGAATACCAAACCGCACAAGCTCTGTCTTGTATAAAACGACCAATTTATCGCTGCAAAAATAATCACGAAAGATAAACAGCCCCTAATCATTGGTTAAAAAGCATTATCTGTTTGTAGCCAAGCTCATTGACCGAGTTTTGTTGTTACAGTCTAGTCATTGACTTTTATGATTGATTATCATACAAATCATCCCATGTTTTGATACAAACTATGGCTTTTATGGATATTCTTGATGATGTTTTTAATACCCTTAATCTACAAGGTGCTTTGTACTTCCGTACTGATTTTTCATCTCCTTGGGGGGTAACCGTACCGCAATATTCAAATGCAGCTCGTTTTCATTTAGTACTGCAAGGACACTGCTATGTAAAAATATCAGAAGAGAAAGTCATTCACCTTACAGTAGGAGATCTTATTTTAATCCCGAGAGGGGTATCTCATATTATTTCCGATGTCCCAAACGGAAAAGCACCTCCGTTAGAACGTTTACTCACGGATGTAGGTTACACTGGTGACGGTGTGTTAACGGTTGGATCTGGTGACATAAACG
This sequence comes from Parashewanella spongiae, assembly GCF_004358345.1. NCBI lineage: Bacteria > Pseudomonadati > Pseudomonadota > Gammaproteobacteria > Alteromonadales > Shewanellaceae > Parashewanella > Parashewanella spongiae. The sequence continues at coordinate 1,907,452 of NZ_CP037952.1, forward strand.
CATCAACACAATTAGTTTGTGGTCACTTTTCATTTCGGGAGCAAGCTGATCACCCAATTCTTCGCGCTCTGCCAGATTACTTAGTAAGCTCTGCAACTTTTAGAGCCAAACATCCTCTTATGGACGAAATATTGCGAATGATTTCACGAAGAGTTTTCGATGATCACCTTGGCTCGGCAGCCTCTGTAACTCGGTTATCTGAAATCGTATTTATAGAGTTGATCCGCTCAGGAATTCAGCAAAATTCTGCACTTTCGTCAATTCTAGAAGCCTGCCGTGATCCTAAGATAAGTCAATCTTTAAAGCTAATACACTCACAACATTCTCAACCTTGGACAGTCGAAAGTCTGGCATCTAAAGTAGCCATGTCCCGTAGTCGGTTTTCAGATAGGTTCAGTAAACTAATAGGCACAGGCCCTATGGCCTATCTTTCAGACTGGCGCTTACAAAAGGCATTAGCTTTGTTAGACAGCTCTCGTATGAGTGTCCAACAAATTGCTGATCAAACTGGGTATCAATCTCCCTCTGCTTTCACTAGAGCATTTTCGGGTAAGTTTGGAGCTTCACCGTCTGATTATCGGCGGAATATGCTATAAATCATACAATTTGTCCCAAACAATGTGCAGAAAGTGCCAAGTTAATGCTCGTAAGTTGAAATATTGCTCATAGCTCGTCATTGTTACTCCCGAACTTATTAACTACATATTGGAGTACACAATGTCATCACTGAACTTATCAAAACTGAGCATCGCAGCAGTTATTATTGCTACCAGTCTATCTTTCACTGCACCCGCTTTCTCGGCGGATGAAAACAATGTTGCGCCTGGTTTAACTACAGTGGGAGCACCATTAGGATTACATGGAATTGATCCTGTTGCATTTTTAGATATTAATAATCGTATTGCAGGTAATGCAAGTTACGTAGAGACTTACCAGAATGTTGCGTATTATTTTTCAAGCGAAAAAAACAAAATAGCATTCAAAAACAATCCAAGTAAGTACGTTCCCCAAAATGGTGGCTTTTGTACATTTGGTGTTTCAGTTGGTAAAAAGTTTGATGGAAATCCAAATTTTGCATCTGTCGAAAACGGTAAACTTTATTTGTTTTTAAATGAAGATATTTACAATGAATTTAAAAAAGATAAAAAAGGCACCATTAAAAAAGCATCTAAAAATTGGAAAAAAATTAAACATACTGCAGCTTCAGCTTTGTAGTAATAAGCCCATGACACTAAATTAACCTAACTTTGTGAAAGCAAGTCCTTATAAACTTCATTACACAAAGTTTAGGTTAATTCAGTAGATACGTCGCGAGTAATTGTGAAGGCAATACTAGACACAATCGTAAGTTAACGGTCGCGCTGGAACGAGAGATTGTATATCAGCGAAACAACAGCTCCTTTTTATAACGATTTTAAAGGATCACCAAAGGAATTAATCATGGAAACTGCAAATTATTATTTGGCTTTAAGTGGGGTATTGACAGTATTACTCTGGATCCCTTACATACTATCTCGAATGATCACATGGGGGCTACCAGGATTTCTTCACAGCTATCCTAAAGTCATCCCTCAGCAATCAGAGTGGGAGAAACGTGCTCAACGTGTACATTTAAACATGGTTGAAACCATGCCAGCTTTTATTGCTGTAGTGTTAGCGGCTAATTATCTGGCTGTAGATACGGCTATCGACACTATTGGATTATGGGCACAAGTATTCTTTTATGCTCGAGTTGTCCATGCATTCGTCTTTAGTTTAGCGATACCTTACCTTCGAACGCCTACGTATTTGGTATCATGGGCTGCTATTCTCATGATTGGTGCACAGGTTATCATGTAGTCAGTATAATTAATTTTGTGCTGTCTCGAAATATCTAAGGGAGCTAGCGATTTATTTAGAAAGTACCAAGCTTTGTCATACCAGCGAAGGCAGGTATCCAGTGATTTTATAGAAAAAAGCAAAGGCACTAGACTACCGACATACAAAACTGTCGTACTTCGTTTCCTGTCTGAGCTGGAGTGACGAGAACTCAGCGGTATACTTTCTTCCACAACTTTCCTAAAAATGTACTTAATACCAATTACAGTAATTAAATGCTCAACTCAGAGCTATGTATGCGCTCAAAGTGCAATCGAAATTGATAAAAACATAGTTGTTACCGACATACACAGCTGTCGTTATTACATTGCTACGTCAAGACAATTTTGAGAAGTATTCTTTATCCTAGAAACATCAGTTGACTGCGTTCTCAAGCGTAGAAAAAATGGCTGATAGTAAGGCGTAGTTTGCAGCAAGTAGTTATTCTACTTGCAAAAGTTACAACACAGATAGCAGTCATTTTAGCAAGCTTGTGAGCGTAGAGCACTTCACTCATTGGGTGAAAGCCATGATGATAAAGTCATCATATTGCTCAAACAGTTACTCATATACTCAGCGTTCAACTGATGATTTTAGGTTTATAAACCAAAGTGAGCACATACAAGCTCCCAAAGGGCAAGGCTAAAGGGTTCCGTTACTGCGTTACAAGCACTTGAATTATCCCGACAAAAGCACGAAGTGCGTTGAAGGCCAGCTTTGTATGGCGGCCGTAGGGAATATAGTACTTCGAGCTTGTGCTTTGCACTGAAACCCTTTAGCTCTTGCTGAGTGAGAGATTAATTACTGTAATTGGTATTACTCAATTCCTGATGGTTGAATGCTCTTAAAAGGGCTTTCGACCATCAATATAAAATATCAGGTAAATTTTTATTTGATATCATAGAGCGATAACTGAGCAATAAGTTTTGAAAGTGCTTGGTTTATATATACACCAAAGGTACTAATGATGGATCATTTAATCGGGGGAATTAAGTTTTTCTTCACAAATAGAAGCGTACATGAAAAGATATTGTTCTTGATTTCTATGGATTGATATAAATGAAAGCTGTTATACCTGTTGCGGGTTTAGGGACTCGGATGCTACCTGCAACCAAGGCTATCCCAAAAGAAATGCTTCCGCTTGTAGACAAACCGCTCATTCAATACATCGTTAATGAATGTGTTGAGGCTGGCGTCAAACAAATTGTATTGGTGACTCATGCCAGTAAAAACGCAGTCGAAAACCACTTTGATAAATCCTACGAGCTTGAATCGACATTAGAAAAGAGGGTTAAACGACAGCTGCTTGATGAGATCCAATCGATTTGCCCCAAAGACGTAACTATAATGCAAGTTCGTCAAGGCGAAGCTAAAGGGTTAGGGCATGCGGTAATGTGTGCGAAACCTTGTATCGGTGATAATCCATTCATGGTGGTATTGCCTGATGTAATATTGGATGAGTATACCGCTAACCAAAAGACAGATAACTTAGCGGCCATGAAAGCGCGCTTTAATGAAACAGAGGCGAGTCAGATTATGGTGGCGCCAGTCCCTAAGTTTGAAGTGAATAAGTACGGGATTGCAGATTGCAATGGTGCCGTCCTTAAGCCTACTGACTCGGTAAAAATCAAAAAAATGGTTGAAAAACCGAGTGTGGATGAAGCTCCTTCAAATTTAGCGGTCGTAGGACGCTATGTATTATCAAAAAATATTTGGCCATTATTAGCCAAAACACCGACTGGTGCAGGTGATGAAATTCAGCTCACCGATGCCATTGATATGTTGATTGAACAAGAAACGGTTGAAGCCTTTCATATGTCAGGTAAGTCACACGATTGTGGCGATAAGCTTGGCTATGCTACGGCATTTGTAGAATATGGTTTGAATGATCCAAAGTTAGGCGGCGAGTTTAAGAAAAAGTTGATTGAGTTACTGAAATAGTTTGAAGTCGTATCTAACATTTTGAGTGTCAGTGGTCTAGTGGCTTTTATAGAAAAAAGCAAAGGTACTAGGGGCTGTTTATCTTTCGTGATTATTTTTGCAGCGATAAATTGGTCGTTTTATACAAGACAGAGCTTGTGCGGTTTGGTTATTATCGACATACAAAACTGTCGTTACTTCGTTTCCAGCCTGCGCTGTAGTGACGAGAGCTCATCGGTATACTTTCTTCCGTAACTTTCCTAAGTATCATTGATACATTAGATGGTGTGATTCACAGTGAAATGATTGACATAATCTAACCAAGTCAAAGTTATAGTCAGAAAATTCGTTATTATACCAATTACAGTAATTAATCTCTCACTCAGCAAGAGCTAAAGGGTTTCAGTGCAAGGCGCAAGCTCGAAGTACTATATTCCCTACGGCCGCCATACAAAGCTGGTGTTCAACGCACTTCGTGATTTTGTCGGGATAATTCAAGTGCTTGTAACGCAGTATGGAACCCTTTAGCCATGCCCTTCGGGAGCTTGTATGTGCTCACTTTGGTTTATAAAGAATACTTCTCAAAATTGTCTTGACGTAGCAATGTAATAACGACAGCTGTGTATGTCGGTAACAACTATGTCTTCATCAATTTCGATTGCACTTTGAGCACATACATAGCTCTGAGTTGAGCATTTAATTACTGTAATTAATGGTATTATCCTTTAGTCAAAACCCAACCATAAGGTTGGGCTTTGTTGTTGTACGCCGATTATCAGAGAACGAATCGCATTAAATGATAAGGCTAACTGCCACAGCCATCAGTATTTCTGGAGTTGATATAGCGAACATCTTTTGCTCTGTTAAAGTCGCCCGGGTCGAGCTGATCATGCTTTTTGATGAATTGATAAAGCATATCCGCATCAATAAAGCCGGTGTCTCTCGCCTTTTCCTTTAACTTTGGATATTTGTTACCGCCCGCCGCGTTATAGCTTGGGAGGGTAAATCGATATTTATCCTCTAGATTGAACGCTTTGCCTCCGACAGATTGGATATCAACATCTTTAGCTTTACAGTCAACCGTCATCTTGATACCACTGAAGTGAGCAAAACCTCCTGAACCTCGAGTCTTAAGTGCAACTCTAGACAGATACTTCTTTAGTTCGAGCCCATTCATTTCAGCTACAGTCACACTGTTAGAAAAAGGTTGCACCGTAAGGACATCACGATAGCGAATAGGTCCTTTTTTTATGCTGGCGCGAATACCGCCAGAGTTGATGATGCCAAAATCAGCTGGTACAGGAAGCTGAGTCTGAGCATGGGCTATCATTATGCCTAAAGGCATCGCTTGGTAACGAACAACCTTACGCTTACCAATGAAATCTGCCTTGGCAACACCAATCTTCTCCCTTAACTTCATTTGACCATTACGCTGATAAGGGCGAAGCAGTTCAAGGGTTTCTTTATCCTTAGGAGTCAGCATATGAGCCGGATAGTGGGCACCAAACTTAGTTTCTGTATTCACAGGCACTAACTGGTATTTTGCCAAATGTAACTTACCACCATAGTATTCAAAATCGGCGCGACCAATGTACTTGCCCCATTCGTGGGCTTGCATGATCCAAGTGCCATTTTGACGATCAGGTCTACAAGGCTCATCTCGGCCATAATCTTCCACGTACTTGCCTGTGTCTCCTTCCATACAAACAGGCAACTGTGAATGTCCGCCAATGATGGCTTGGATTTGACCAGTTTTTAGGCTTTTAGCAAGGGCTACATCACCAGGGGCATTACTACCATGTTCCCCATTTTCATAGTGCCCCATATGGGTGAGACCGAAAATGAGATCTGGTTGATGCTTCTCTTCAAGTTCCGCTAAAACAGATTTCGCTTCAGTTTGAGCCGCTGTAAATTTTAGATATTCAACGAACTCTGGATTGCCTATTTCAGCGGTATGCTCGGTGGTAAGGCCAACGACGGCTAACTTCAAGCCTTGAATCTCGAAAAGCTTGTAGGGCTCAAAGTAACGCTTCCATTCACCATCTACTTGACGATAAATATTGGCCGATAACCAAGGAAATTTTGACCAACCTCTCTGTTTGTCCATAACTGTTGATGGATTATCAAACTCATGGTTGCCAACGGCCATGGCGTCATAGCCAAGGTGGTTCATGCCGATAAAATCGGGCTCAGCATCTTGCAGATCAGACTCAGGCACCCCAGTGTTAATGTCGCCACCTGAGAGTAATATCGTCTCTCCACCTTGTTCGGAGACCTCTTTGCGGATTTGGTCAAGTATAGTTTTACGCGCAGCCATACCATACTCACCTCTGGAGCCTTGCCAGAAACGGCCGTGATGATCGTTGGTATGCAGCAAGGTGAAGCGCTTACAATCATCACCTGCATTTTGACAGGCATAAGAGGCTGTCACCTTGAGCGCCTTTTCAACCTGTTTGTTACCACCGTCGATCACTGCTGCCGCAAGGCCAATAGCAAATAAAGCAACAAACACGTAAGAAGGACGAAGTGAAGTATTCATAATAATTCTTCAATATAATTAAGATATATCTGTTAAGTAAAAAAGCAGCACAAAGACGACTCCCAGTGCTGCTTTTTATTCACTTAACGCATGATTAGCTCTGGCGACGACGCTGCCAAAGCAGAGGTAGTAACAGCGTCATAAGGCCACCTAAACTACCTGCACCATCAGGCTTCTTCCAACCTTCTTCAGGAGTGTTAGTTACCTTAATGCTCACTGACTTACTGAAGCTTTCTTCGCCAACAGTTGTAGTAAGTTCGAATACAAGATCTTGATCGATACTTACGCTTGGAGAAGTCACATCAAGTGTTAGATCAGTTGCAGTAAACTCAGCCGCAGAACCAGCAACCTGTTTCCAGCTGTACGTTGCACCTTCAGGAGCATCAGCAACAGTCGCTGTAATGGTTGTTTTCTCACCTTCGTTAATTGTAGTTGTACCAGCAAACTCAACATCAAAAGTTAAAGGTACGTTAACAACCTTGATGCTAACCGTTTTAGTGTTTTGCAATGTATCGTTGCTGATAGTGAGAGTGAAACTCAAAGTTTCATCTGATTTTACTTTTGGCGCAGTCAAAGATAGTACGGCATCAGTGCCCACTTCCGTTTTTTCTTCGCCAATTACCTGTTCCCACTTATAAGTAAGAGTAACGTCTTCACCTGCAGTAAGCGCAGAAGCATCAATAATATATGCACTTTCTTCGTTTACAGTTTCAGGAACAACAATCTTACCTTCTAAGTCCAAGCTAGGAGCTGGGGCAGATTCATCACCACAAGCAGCACCATAAACCTGTTGTACTAACTCTGGGCGGTCAATAAATGGGTTACGGTTACCTTGATATTTATAAACTTCGTTATTGCGATTATTCTCGAAGTCAGATACTGGATCGGCTTCATGCCAAGCGTATAAATCACACAATGTACCGATTACAGGGTTTTTATCATCTTCTGAGGTGGTTAGATGATCTACAGCCACTAGATCAGGCATACCAGTAATTGCAGTATCAGTGCCTTGATAGCGAGTATCCATATACATGATCATACGCGCGACATCACCTTTCATCTCATCACGAGGCTCCCAGCAATCTTTAGCTTTATCTAGGTAGTTACCTGTACCTTTACCATCGAACTGAACTTCTTCACCTGTATCCTTACATGCACCAAAATCGTTGTTGCTGCGTTTAGTATTGATACCTGTGTCCGCTGGACGCAAGTGATGAGCATCAGTAAAGCCCCATTGTGATTCGCTTGGGAAGCCATGACTTTTAGCCCAAACGTGTTCACGGTTCCATTTACCTACAGCGCTACCGCTTTGTTGGTTGCTGAACTTAGAAATAGATTTACCCGTGTAGATCTCAATCACATTTTTATCATTAGCAGGGTCTTGGTCTGCGTAAGTCAATACGCTCCAAACCTGCTTATAAGTTAGCTGTTTGTGATCTTTGGCAATAACGGTAGACAAAGTATTTTTGAGTGCCTCTGCATTAGCAAAGTCACCACTCAGTACATCTGAGTAATAAACTTCATCATTGAAAGTTTCTGGATCAGCTACTGGTGTCAATATTTCACAGTTTGTACAAGGTCCAGTTTCAGGATCTGGCGTTGGCTCTGGATCAGGGTTTGGTTCAGGATTTGAGTCATCACATGCGCTCTCACCAGCACAACCAAGGCCGTCAGCAGTATTTATATCAAATACAGCCCACTGATCGCCAGTTGGGAAATCAGCTGCTGCATCAGTATCACCAGAAGTTACACTTACTTTACGTCGTAATGTTTTATCCTTACTGGAAAAGTCAGCGTTACTTGAATCTTTCCATTCAGAACCAGGATCTTCTCCTAATTTACCGAATCGGTCGATTACTGCATCATCCTTTGTTAGAACTAAGGTATCATCACCGTTGAACCAAGTAATTTGAGATGCGGTGCCGACCTTAAAATCATCTCCGGCATCAGCATTATGGAAAACAATACTCTTACCAGCATCCAATGTGCCGCTCAGAGTTTCCGTCTTTCCAGCTTCAGTTTTACCATTGAAATAAAGGTTTAGCTTGTAAACGTTAGCATCCAGATCAATAGCGCTACCACCAACATTAGAAATCTCAATAGCTTTATTGCTAGCACCGCCTTCTACGTATTCAGTAATCAACAGCACACCAGGTGTAGATGTTGAGTTACAAGCATCTACGCCTGAACAACCAAGACCATCTGAAGTATTTTTATCAAATACTTCCCATTGGTCTCCGCTTGGAAAATCAGCAGTTGTTTCAGAATCACCAACGGTTACACTTGCTTTACGGCGTAACGTTCTATCCTTACTTGTGAAATCAGCGTTGTCTGCATCTTTCCACTCAGAACCAGGATCTTCACCTAGTTTACCGAATCGATCGATAACACTGTCATCCTTGGTTAATACGATAGTGTCATCACCATTAAACCAAGTGATCTGGGACGCTATACCAACTTTAAAATCATCACCGGCATCAGCATTATGGTAAACAATGCTCTCACCTGCACCTAATGTACCGCTTAGCGTTTCTGTCTTTCCAACTTCAGTCTTGCCGTTGAAGTAAAGGTTTAGCTTATAAACGTTGGCACCTAAATCGATAGCACTGTTACCTACATTAGAAATCTCCAATGCTTTATTACTGCCGCCACCCTCAACGTACTCAGTAATAACTAGATTAGCATTCGCCGCTGTAGACAAAGTACCCAAAACCATAGCTGTCGCCGCAGCAACTGCATTCATTTTAATTTTCATAATGTTATCTCTTTTTAATTTTTATAAGAAGCGCACTGCCTTAGAGCAGGCGCTTCACTGTCGAGAACAATGCTTATTTGCGTAGACGACGGCGCACTGCAGCAAGTCCGAACAGGGATAACAAGCTGATGAAACCAGCGCTACCAGCTTTACCATTACCACCAGTGTGATCGACTTCTTCTTCGATAATGTCTGGAATCAAGCTGTCGCGGTTAGATACCTTCGCTTGGAACGTTTGCTCAGATCCCTCCACAAGTTTGCCATCACGTTGAAGGCTAACAGTAACGTCGTAGATAGCTGATGGCGCACCAAATACCTCAAAATTCACTAATGCTGTAGTGTCATTAGAAATGACAACATTAGGGAGTACCATTTGAGTTAAATCTAAGCGCTCTTCATCATTTTCAGGGCTCATACTGACAGTCGCAACATCCCCAACTTGAGCAGAGATACCAGCAGGGATCTGATAAGGAACCGTTAGCAGTTTTCTAAGCTTTGGTAGGTATAGCGGCACATCTTTATCCGTATCTCCCGGCTTATAGCTAAGGGTAAGTAGTGCAGGGTCGTGATCTGATGCACGATAGATATCAGGTCTGTAGAACTTATGCGCACCTGTACCGTCAATGGTGCCTTTAAAGCTGTTTTGGTAGTCGTATAGACCTGTTTCAGCTGCATTTACGTGCCAGTCAGTAGCATCAATTACACGATCTTTAAGCGATGGAGAGACCAAAATGTGGTCAAGCGAACCAATTTCGTCACTGAAAGAGTAACTCCAAGGTGTCTTGCCTTTTTCTTTGAACTTTTCACCAACAATATCGATGTAACCGTAAGTCTTAGTAATGGTTGCTGGAGAACCATCTTCGTTAAACTGAGGCTTAGGTCCTAAGAACGTGTGGCTAGCAGTAACAATCGTTTTGTTACGTGGGTTTTCAGTCAGAACTAGAACAGGATCTTCTTTTCCGTAAGCGTTTAAGTCACCAAGGATGATCTTATCGCCAGGAATGTCTTCCATCTCTTCACCTAAGTGAACAGCACCGGCAACACGGAATTCAGCACAAGAACCTTGGAAGTCTGCATCTGGAGCATTACGATTGTTCCAAGTTGTTGCGTCACCAAACTCAACACCTTGCCATTCTTCCCAACACGTAGAACCTTTTGACTTAAGGTGATTTACAGCTAGGGTTAGGCGCTTACCTGTTTGGTTTACAACAAAGGTTACAACCAAAGCATCACGGTGATAGTTTTGACCATTCTCAAGAATCTCTTGGTTTTGATCTTTAATCACTTCGCCTAAATCGTTGACGATTGTTGGTGCTTTTTGTTGAGGCATTGGGATAACGCGGGTGCGCTCAATGCTCAATTTACTTGGGCGATAGATAATACCTGTTGCAATGGCGTCAGAGCCAATAGCGTCTAGGTTATCCAGCATTTGGTTACCGTTGTTATCAAAGCCAACGAATACATAACGGTTTTCTGTAGAAGTAGGCCCGTTGTTATCTCGAGCACGCTCATCCACATACAGGACGTTAACTTCGTTTACAATTTCAGCGATAGCACTTTCAGCACCAAAACCGTTGTTTTCGATTTCCATAAATGCCATAACATCAGCATCTTGGGCACGAATAATTTCAACTAACTTGGTTCTTTGGTTAATGTACTCATCGAAGCTCTCAGCACCACGACTTTGACCAAATCTATTGTTATCGCCACCAAACGGAGAGTTAAAGAAGTTGAACAAGTTTTGGCTAGAAATACGAATAGCAAAATCGTCTTCTGCAACTTCCTCACTAAGCTCAGGCTCGTCTGTACGAGGTAAGTTATGAATGAAGTTAGCACTTGTTAAATCGTTGCTGATAGTTAAGCTGTAGTCTTGCTCAAATTTATCAGTACCTGCGATTAACTCAGTCTCATATTGGCTGATCATACCCTGAGCATTAATAAGGCTATCGTCAATGCGAACGTAGTTAGTGTGTGGGTCACTGTTAAAATCAGGGTAATAAGGTAGAACATCATTACTTGCTTTAGTAGCACTTTCAATCACTAAACGATAGTCATTGTTTTGCTCATAAGCCGCTTTAGACTCTGGGCTACCTGCCACATACAAGTGGTTAGGCTGTAAGTTAGGGCGTTTATAAGCCGCTACCATGTTGTTACGAGTATTACCACTGTCAAACAAGAAGTTAAAGCTGAAGCTACGCGTAATACGCATATCTTGCTTACCTTCAGTATTTTCATCTAAATCTTCAGGCAGATTAACGAACATACCTTCGTAACGTTCTAAGGTCTTGTCGAAAGAACCATTATCAGAGCTAATTACCTTAATATCGGTAGCTTGAGTAGCAATGTCAGTATCGGTAACATTCCAAGCAAAAGCTGTGTCTGCAGACAGTTGAGTTTGACCGCCAAATTCAGCTACTTTACTACCAATACAGATAGTTTGACCAACTTTAAGATCGCCAGCAGCGCTGGTGCTAACGAAGATACCATCAGATGTTTCAGGGTTACCATCTGGAGTGATATTGCGAAGATAGAAACCCTCATTTGGGATAGCTCCCATCGCAGAGATAATACCTTCTACCGCCACTCTTTCATCTGACTCAGTTTTGCCTTCTGCGATTAACGGCGAAGTAAAACCTGTACCTTGAACTTGGCTAGGAGACATGATTGTATTCTGGTCGCTAGGACATTCGAAGATGTCCATGATGTCTTCTACATCAGCAGCTGGAAGCTCTGATTTACCTAAGTCATCGGTTCTTAATGGCAGAATTTGTTGCCATTGAGTGATGTCGAAAGTCGCAGCTTGTGCAGGAATAGCACCTTCTGCAGTCAATTTACGGCGTAAAGTGGTATTTGGAGCCCACTTACTGCCTTCCCCTTCCATACCTACGCGGTCAATAACTGTGTCATTATTCGTCAGGTAGAAGCCATCATCACTGCTTAAGAACAGATTAGTAAATCTGTCTTTACCTTCGGCGACTAGAACTTGACCACCGTTTTCTTCAATATCGGCTTTAAAGTCGTCTTTAGCGAATTTGTTTACTACAACGACTGATTCACCTGGCTCAAGTACAACACCAGTGAGAAGCTGAGTACCATCACCTTTTTGCAGTTTGTTGTTAAATCTGCCATTTGAATGCTGGAAAGCAACAACTGAATCGTCAAAGGTATAAGCTGCGCTACCAGTGTTAGTGATCTCAACAGTACCAACTTCGCCATTTGAACTTTGTGTCATTTCAGTGATCAGCAGATCATTAACATCAGCAAAAGCGCCCATGCTGATAGTGCTGGCAATGGCCAGCGATAAGAAACTTTTTTTCATAATGAACTCTATAAAACTTGGATTAGATTCGGATTAGAAATACATACGCGCGTAAGCGTAAGCCGCTTCAGGGGCTTCGCCTACTCGGCCTTCTAGAGACAGTACGATGTCACGGGCAGGACGATAGTTGAAACCTAAGCTGGCCCAACGACGCTCTTTTCCGTACTCAGCAGGTAGCTCTGAATAATCGTAATTAGGACCAATAAGATCCCAGCCTTCGTATTCTTCGTGGTTTACAGAGCTGATTAACTCCCAGCGTTCACCCAGATCATACTTGGCACTCACTGTCATACCTATGTTACGGAAGGTCTGATAATCTAAATATACGTCACCACTTCTTTGGGTAGACAAGTCTTCATCTTCTAAAAAGCCATTGAAACCAAGAGATAAATTCGGCATTAACTTGAGGCGAACACCTAAACCAACTTGCTTCTGTTCGCCATATCTACTGACGCCGTTGGAACCGCCACGAGTTTCTAAGCCCACGACAACAGATAACATGTCTGACATCCAACCTGCATATCCGTTAATGATGTCACCTTGCAGGGCACCACTCTTATGTTCACCGTCATATGAATATGAGGTACCAAAAATAAGATTTTCAAACTTAGCTTGATACTTTATGGTGTTCTCTTGGTCACCCGCTTCACCAGTTTCAACAGATTTATTGAATGTGAAATCACCAAAGTGGTCGAAATCATCGAATGCAGTGTCAGTTAAGCCTACTTCGATCCACTGCTGCTCAGTGATGAGATAGCCGACGTACATTTTGTCGACCGCCAGCTCGAACTCACCGTCGCCGCCAAGCCAATTACGACGCTGGTAATCCAGCTCTAGGCGATAAGTGAACTGTTCACGTTGACCCTCTACGCCCATAGTCGCAAAACTATCATCCACATAGCCTTTAGTGTCGTAGAACTCATCGTGGTTATAATCTGGATTAGTATCAAAATGGCCACCTACACCGACTTCGCCATATAAGCGAATGTGATCACCTTGACTGTCACCATCTAGTATTACAGCGCTTGCTGAAGCCGCACTAAACATAGTGAGGATAGCGATTGCAATTGTTGATTTTTTTAACATTACTGTTACTTCCGATTAGTAATTTGTCAGCCCATATTTGAAGGCCGAATTCAAAATTAAAAATGTTTTCAACATGGATTTACGTAATAAAATCAATAACGATTTGATATACACAACATCTGAAATGTCGAATATGCAGTGCAGATGATTATGTGAAGTTCAAGGTGTAGTTGTGGGCAAATAGTGTACTATTTTAAGCCAATACAACTCTGAATTTTCATAACTACCTGTACAGAAATCACGCAAAGCTCAGGTTTATTAAACTGCTAGCTGTTCAAGTCAGTGGAGAGTTCGATGGCGGAAACGCCGAGAGTGTTATCATAAATTTCATCATTTTAACCCCTGTTATTATAATGTTTACGCTATTTTTATCTAGCAACGCTGGATTTTACAGGGATACAACATAAATAAAAGTGACATATGTAGGACTATTGAGTGAGTGCTTGTTTTTTAACCAGAATTCTCAAGGCTAGTTTTAAGAAGTTTTTAAAAAACTAAATGCTCATAAAAAGGTGCTCGTGTTTAAAAACGGTAAAATAGAACAGCTTAGCTTAACAAATAATACCCATTTTAAATTCTATTGACGGTCCGGAATGACAAAAAGTAAATAAGCCGTAATGAAGTTTTTTATAATGACAAAAACTCGTTAAATTACTGGAATAGGTTTAACCTAAACGTTCATGATAGGCATAGATGTCATATGCGTTTACTTTGACTACTATTTTTCTATCACCCTACACCATGAAAATTGTATTCGCTGAGATTTGAAAATTATTTCCAACCTAAAGCTAAAGACGAAGTAATTTTTAGCTTTTATGCTTTCACTAACAGGTTCGGGAATAGGTGTTAGTGGCTATTTACACGGTAAACATCAGTTGAACGCTGAGTATATGAGTAATACCAATTACAGTAATTAATCTCTCACTCAGCAAGAGATAAAGGGGTTTCAGTGCAAGGCACAAGCTCGAAGTACTATATTCCCTACGGGCGCGATACAAAGCTGGTGTTCAACGCACTTCGTGCTTTTGTCGGGATAATTCAAGTGCTTGTAACGCAGTAATGGAACCCTTTAGCCTTGCCCTTCGGGAGCTTGTATGTGCTCACTTTGGTTTATAACGAATACTTCTCAAAATTGTCTTGACGTAGCAATGTAATATCGACATCTGTGTATGTCGGTAACAACTATGCCTTCATCAATTTCGATTGCACTTTGAGCACATACATAGCTCTGAGTTGAGCATTTAATTACTGTAATAGGTATAACTACTTGCTGTAAGCTACGCCTTACTATCAGCCATTTTTTCTACGCTTGAGAACGTAGTCAACTGATGTTTCTAGGGAGCGCCACGAAGCGCTTTATTCTGTTGCGGGATTTGTCTCAACGTATACGCAGCCAAGCGATTACATGGCCATAAACCAGAGACCGCAACGTTATTATTTATAATAAGTCCATCAGGTTGAAACGTACCTGACGGGATAATTACCAGTTCATCCCGAAATCTGACGGGCATGCATAATGGGTAACCGCTATGACATGAAGCCCTGTGACAAAGGCCTTGAATAAAGGTTGAGATGCAATGTAGGCCGCAGCATCAAGCGAATTCAGTTAAGCGTCGTAAATCAAAAAATGAAGATGGGGAGTCTTTCCTAGTTGACGAACCCTGACACAAACAGAGAAGCAACTGGTAAATGCATCTGTTTGATCTTCCGGCGTAATATGAAGTGGCATGTATTGAAGGAAATAAAGTGAACGTGGGAGAGCCTGAGTGTTGGAAGGTAGTGACTTCCACTATCCGAATATAAGGTAAACCGAAATTTCAGATAGGGCGCTCAGGCAGTCGGATGAGCCCATAGTACCGTTAACCGTGAAGACAACATAACTTTACATCAGGGAAGGGGCTCAGTGTTACACCCGTTTTTTAACGTAACTTTTGAGGTGAAATTGCCATATGGCTAACACTCCAGTAAATATCAGAATATTACAGCGAAAACTTTACTTACGCTCAAAGCTTAACTCGGAGCTTCGATTTTACAGCTTGTACGATAAACTCAGTCGCCTAGATATACTCGAAGAAGCCTATCGACGATGCAAAGCCAATAAAGGCGGAGCAGGAATTGATGGCATCACATTCAGTTATCTAGAGCAGCAAAAGAAAGTCGTTGCGCTGTTAAAAGAAATTCAAACTCAATTACAACAGAAAAACTATCGACCTAGCCCAGTCAAACGAGTAGAAATACTCAAAGACAACGGCAAAACGCGGAAACTTGGGATCCCGATAATCAGTGACAGAATTGTGCAAATGGCGATGACAATAGTGATGCAACCCGTCTACGAACCTCATTTACATGAACACAGTTATGGTTATCGTCCATGTCGAAGCGCCCAGCAAGCGGTAAAAGTCATTGAAATGAGCCTAAAACAAGGCTACCAGCACGTACTCGATGCTGACTTGAGTGCCTATTTCGATACCATCCCGCACGCTAAGTTGATGGCAAAAGTAGAAAGGCGAATAAGCGACAGCAGCTTTCTGAGTTTACTGAAAAGCTTTATCAAAGCGCCCATCAGCATAGAGACGGTCAACGGGAAATGGCGAATAGAAGCAAGCCGATGTGGCACTCCGCAAGGCGGAGTTATCTCTCCACTACTGGCTAACATCTATCTCAACGATTTCTGTTTGAAAATACACGAAAAAACACCGTGTAAAATCGTTACCTATGCAGATGATTTTGTTGTACTTCATAAGCAAACCTACACACAAGAGCAACTGGACTGGATAACACAGCAATTAAGTGATGAAGGTCTGAAGCTAAATCAAAGTAAAACCCACTGTGTGGATATGGGAAAGCTGATGAATGAGTTTGATTTCCTCGGTTTTAACTTTCAACGGATCACAGGCCTCATCAAAGGCACCAGTTACATTAAGATACAGGCGTCTAAGAAGAGCCAAACAAAGCTGAAAAATAAACTCAGAGACATAGTGAAGCATCGAACCTCAAATACACTTGGCGTACTGATAAATAAGGTTAATCAAGTTCTGAGGGGATGGAAACACTATTTTGGTGGGATAGGTTATCCCAGAGGTGTATTTTTCAGAATAAATGGATTTGTAGTAAACCGGTTCTATCGCTGGCATCGTCGCTTAAGTCAACGTCGAAGCAAGTATCTATCACGAGGTGCTTACGAAAAATTACGCCAAGCTGGTCTTGAGTATTTACCCACGACAAGATGATAAGCAAAGTGAAGGGGCTGAGAGAAGTGTAACAACAGAGCCGTGTGAGGGAAAACCTCATGCACGGAATCGAAGAGGGGCTGCTGGATAAGCGATAGCGAAGCCAGTAGCCTACTCTACTTTAAGGTGTTTTCACTTTCTTAGTGACCACTCCGTGTTAAAATTGCATTTTGAAGTGGATTTTTCTAACGTTTATAGAGTAGCTCATTATTACGATGAAAATATTGATAACAGGTGGTTCAGGCTTTATTGGTTCAGCGTTGATTCGGTATTTTATCGATAATACTCAGCATCACATCATTAATGTCGATAAAATCACTTATGCGAGCCAAATCGATGGGCTCTGTGAGTATCAAGCTCATGAACATTATACATTTTACCAATTTGATATTTGTAATGCTGAGGTCTTATCTCAAGTTTTAACACAGCATACGCCCGATGTGATTTTTCATCTTGCGGCCGAAAGCCACGTTGACCGCTCCATTTCTGGGGCCATGCCGTTTATTGATACCAATATTGTTGGGACGTTTACTTTATTAGAATCTGCAAAGGCATATTGGTCGGCTTTACCTGAATCAAAACAAGCGGATTTTCGTTTTATCCATGTTTCTACCGATGAAGTTTACGGTGATTTGCCTTTTGACAATGAGGAAAATAAACCTTCAAAATTTACCGAATCAAGTCCTTACTTACCGAATAGTCCCTATTCAGCTTCGAAAGCGGCCAGTGATCATTTGGTTCGTGCATGGCACCGCACTTATGGGTTTCCTGCGATGATTACCCATTGCTCCAATAACTATGGTTCGCATCAGCACAATGAAAAGCTGATCCCAAGAGTGATTGCTTGTGCCTTAGCAGGAAAACTTTTACCAGTATATGGTGAGGGTAAACAAGTACGTGATTGGTTGCATGTGGATGATCATATTTCTGCGTTAATTGCTGTGATGGAAAAGGGGCTATTAGGCGAAGTTTACAACATTGGTGGTGACTGTGAGATGAGTAATCTCTCACTGGTTAAGCAGCTTTGTCGTACTCTTAACGAGTTAACTCAATCCCAAACTGATTATCAAGAAAAGATTGAATTTGTGGCAGATAGGCTTGGTCATGATCGTCGGTACGCGATTGAAAATCATAAAATCTGTTCAGAACTCGGTTGGTCACCTAAGACGGATTTTACTTCTGGACTATATAATACGGTAAAATGGTATCTCGATAATCCACAGTGGCTTAAAATTGACGGCGATGAAATAATGAAACCACTTTTTTCAGGCTCCAGCCTTAAAAAGTCATGAAAGGCATTGTTCTAGCTGGGGGGGCAGGTACTCGCTTATACCCTTTAACAAAAGCCACTTCAAAGCAATTGCTGCCAGTTTACGATAAGCCGATGATATTTTATCCGTTGTCAGTATTGATGCTGGCTAAAATACGCGACATTTTGATCATTACCACAGAGCAAGATCAATCTGCTTTTCAGCGACTGCTTGGTGATGGCTCAGAATATGGGATTAATCTAAATTACCAAGTTCAAAAAAGGCCAAATGGCATTGCTGAAGCACTCATTTTAGCGGAAGAATTTATCGGTGATGAACGTGTTAGTTTGATCTTGGGTGACAATATTTTTTATGGTCAGGGGTTTGTTCATCAATTGCATGCAGCAATGGCGAGACCATCAGGCGCGTCGATTTTTTGCTATCAAGTAACACACCCTGAGCGATTTGGCGTCGTAGAATTTCATGATCAAACGCCTATCCGAATTGTTGAAAAGCCAACGTCTTACATTTCTAAGTGGGCCGTAACAGGGTTGTACGTCTATGATAATCATGCGGTTCAAACAGCTAAAGAGTTAACGCCTTCGGCTAGGGGGAACTTGAAATTACTGATATTAACCAAGCGTATTTAGAGCAGGGGCTATTACATGTTGAAAAACTTGGGCGTGGGATGGGGTGGCTAGATACCGGCACCTTTGAAAGTTTACATCGTGCCAGTGCTTTTGTTGAAACTTTGGAGCAAGTTCAAGGGCTAAAAATCGCTTGCTTAGAGGAGATTGCGTGGCGCAATCATTGGCTGACTGATAAAGATATTCAACAAATTGCTCAAAATCACATGAATAATGACTATGGTCAATATTTGAATGCGCTGATTGAAAACTAAAACACCAGCACTTAGGAAAGTTGCGGAAGAAAGTATACCGATGAGCTCTCGTCACTCCAGCGCAGGCTGGAAACGAAGTAACGACAGTTTTGTATGTCGGTTGGGTCTGTTGATCTTTCAGGATTAAATTTTGTGCTATTTGAGCATTTATCTGTTCAACCTAAAAACATCAGTTGAACGCTGAGTACACGAGCAACTGTTTGAGCAATACGATGATTTTATCATCATGGCTTTCACCCAATGACTGAAGTGCTCTACGCTCACAAGCTTGTTAAAATGACTGCTATCTGCGTTGTAACTTTTGCAAGTAGAATAACTACTTGCTGCAAGCTACGCCTTACTATCAGCCATTTTTTCTACGCTTGTGAACGCAGTCAACTGATGTTTCTAGGGAGCGCCACGAAGCGCTTTATTCTGTTGCGGGATTTGTCTCAACGTATACGCAGCCAAGCGATTACATGGCCATAAACCAGAGACAGCAACGTTATTATTTATAATAAGTCCATCAGGTTGAAACGTACCTGACGGGATAATTACCAGTTCATCCCGAAATCTGACGGGCATGCATAATGGGTAACCGCTATGACATGAAGCCCTGTGACAAAGGCCTTGAATAAAGGTTGAGATGCAATGTAGGCCGCAGCATCAAGCGAATTCAGTTAAGCGTCGTAAATCAAAAAATGAAGATGGGGAGTCTTTCCTAGTTGACGAACCCTGACACAAACAGAGAAGCAACTGGTAAATGCATCTGTTTGATCTTCCGGCGTAATATGAAGTGGCATGTATTGAAGGAAATAAAGTGAACGTGGGAGAGCCTGAGTGTTGGAAGGTAGTGACTTGCACTATCCGAATATAAGGTAAACCGAAATTTCAGATAGGGCGCTCAGGCAGTCGGATGAGCCCATAGTACCGTTAACCGTGAAGACAACATAACTTCACATCAGGGAAGGGGCTCAGTGTTACACCCGTTTTTAACGTAACTTTTGAGGTGAAATTGCCATATGGCTAATACTCCAGTAAATATCAGAATATTACAGCGAAAACTTTACTTACGCTCAAAGCTTAACTCGGAGCTACGATTTTACAGCTTGTACGATAAACTCAGTCGCCTAGATATACTCGAAGAAGCCTATCGACGATGCAAAACCAATAAAGGCGGAGCAGGAATTGATGGCATCACATTCATTTATCTAGAGCAGCAAAAGAAAGTCGTTGCGCTGTTAAAAGAAATTCAAACTCAATTACAACAGAAAAACTATCGACCTAGCCCAGTCAAACGAGTAGAAATACTCAAAGACAACGGCAAAACGCGGAAACTTGGGATCCCGATAATCAGTGACAGAATTGTGCAAATGGCGATGACAATAGTGATGCAACCCGTCTACGAACCTCATTTACATGAACACAGTTATGGCTACCGACCATGTCGAAGCGCCCAGCAAGCGGTAAAAGTCATTGAAATGAGCCTAAAACAAGGCTACCAGCACGTACTCGATGCTGACTTGAGTGCCTATTTCGATACCATCCCGCACGCTAAGTTGATGACAAAAATAGAAAGGCGAATAAGCGACAGCAGCTTTCTGAGTTTACTGAAAAGCTTTATCAAAGCGCCCATCAGCATAGAGACGGTCAACGGGAAATGGCGAATAGAAGCAAGCCGATGTGGCACTCCGCAAGGCGGAGTTATCTCTCCACTACTGGCTAACATCTATCTCAACGATTTCTGTTTGAAAATACACGAAAAAACACCGTGTAAAATCGTTACCTATGCAGATGATTTTGTTGTACTTCATAAGCAAACCTACACACAAGAGCAACTGGACTGGATAGCACAGCAATTAAGTGATGAAGGTCTGAAGCTAAATCAAAGTAAAACCCACTGTGTGGATATGGGAAAGCTGATGAATGAGTTTGATTTCCTCGGTTTTAACTTTCAACGGATCACAGGACTCATCAAAGGCACCAGTTACATTAAGATACAGGCGTCTAAGAAGAGCCAAACAAAGCTGAAAAATAAACTCAGAGACATAGTGAAGCATCGAACCTCAAATACACTTGGCGTACAGATAAATAAAGTTAATCAAGTTCTGAGGGGATGGAAACACTATTTTGCTGGGATAGGATATCCCAGAGGAGTATTTTTCAGAATAAATGGAGTTGTAGTAAACCGATTCTATCGATGGTATCGTCGCTTAAGTCAACGTCGCAGCAAGTATCTATCACGAGGTGCTTACGAAAAATTACGCCAAGCTGGTCTTGAGTATTTACCCACGACAAGATGATAAGCAAAGTGAAGGAGCTGAGAGAAGTGTAACAACAGAGCCGTGTGAGGGAAAACCTCATGCACGGAATCGAAGAGGGGCTGCTGGATAAGCGATAGCGAAGCCAGTAGCCTACTCTACTTCAAGGTGTGAGCAGTGATGCTTAGCCATCTAAGTGAACTGGTCACAACACAGAACAGTGAATGCTCAAAAGCATCGAAAAAAGAGAGAGCGTAAATTGGTCGCTCTTTCTAAATCAAAGGTGCTGCGTTATCGTTTTCTTATTTGGAAACGAAGTAACGACAGTTTTGTATGTCGATAATAACCAAACCTCACAAACTCTGCCTTGCATAAAATAACCAATTTATCGCTGCAAAAACAATCACGAAAGATCAACTGACCCTAGTCTAGTGCCTTTGCTTTTTTCTATAAAAGCCACTGGATACCAACCTTCGCTGGTAAGACAAAGATTGGTACTTTCTAAATAGCTAGGTCCCTTAGGCTGGTGTTTATTGAGGAGCTGATGGGGTTGTTTAGCTCTTGAACTTGCTCCAAATGGGCGCATGATCGGAGGGCTTTTCAATCCCTCTTAAGTCATAATCAACATCAGATTCAACAAGTCGCTCAACAAGTGATTTAGTGGCCAATACCACATCGATTCGCAGTCCACGGTTATCGACAAAGCCTTTACTGCGATAATCAAACCACGAGTAACGTGCCTCTCGAGTGGGGTGTAATTGTCTGAACGTGTCGACCAATCCCCAATTCATCAATGTTGCTAACCATTCTCTTTCTTCAGGCTGGAAACTGCATTTTCCGGTCTTCAACCAACGCTTGGCGTTCACGTCGCCAATACCAATATCTAAATCAATCGGCGAGATATTGATGTCACCGATAATCGCGATATCTTCATCAGCACTGTGATGTTGATTTAAATGAATCATTAAATCTTGATAAAATTTACGCTTCGCAGGGTATTTTGTTTCATGGGCAATATTTTCACCTTGCGGGAAGTAGCCATTAAATATCGTCAACAATCGACCATTTTCTTGTTTAAACGAGCCAATGATCATTCGGCGCTGGGCTTCTTCATCGTCCGTAGGAAACCCTTTAATCACTGATTCAGGCTCAACTTTGGATAACATTGCCACACCATAATGTGCTTTGCCACCATGATAATGTACCTTGTAGCCCATGGCTTCAACGGCTTCTAACGGGAATGCTTCATCATGCACTTTGGTTTCTTGTAGACCAATCACATCGGGTTGATGAGTGTCGATGAGGGCTTGAAGTTGGTGCAGCCTAGCTCTGAGGCCATTGATATTAAAAGATACAATTTTCATTAAGGCAATACTCGTTTAAAAGGTTTTACGATAACGTGTTCGTACACGCCTGCGGCAACATAAGGATCGTTATCCGCCCATTGCTGCGCGGCTTCAAGGCAATCAAACTCAGCAATCACTAATGAACCCGTGAATCCGGCTTCACCCGGCTCATTGTTATCAATAGCTGGGTGAGGTCCTGCGACCATTAAGCGGCCTTCTGAAGAAAGTTGAGTCAATCGCTCAATGTGTGCGGGGCGAGCTGATTTTCGCTTATCTAGGCTATTTTCAACATCTTGAGATGAAATCATATACCACATGGTTAATCGTCCTTTTTTTGTTCTTCGGGTAGATAACGAAATAAATATACTATGGTCAGTACAGTATTAATCAATGACAAAGCCGTGAGACCAAATACTTTAAAATTGACCCAGGTTTCTAAAGGCAGATTAAACGCGACATAAATATTACCTATCGCACATGCTAGGAAAAATGCAGCCCAATACCAAGTTACCCGTTTCCATACCAAATCAGGTACAACCATTTCTTTACCAAGCATGGATTTAATCACGGATCGATTCATTAATTGACTGCCCGCTAAAATGCCTGCAAACAGTATGTAAATGAAGGTGACTTTCCATTTAATAAAATTTTCGTCATGTAAGAGAATCGTTAAAGTGCCAAATACCGTAACCATGGCAAAAGTAACCAAAAGCATTTTTTCTACTTTACGATAAAGGTAGTAAGTGATGATTAATTGTATGCTGGTCGCGACAATCAATGCGCCACTCGCGATATAAATATCGGCAAATTTATAAACCGCAAAGAAAATGATCAGGGGTAAAAAATCGAGTAACTGTTTCATTCTGATAGATACTTATTGAAAATGGGCTAATTTATTGAGGAAATCAGTGTATCACGCTCCGTTCTTGTAACCCAAACTCAATGAAACCCACGCGAATTACTGAAAATGATGAATTAACATGGTACTGGCTTACGGTTTGGATTAGCATGGTCCATTCAAAAAACGTGTCGTACTTATTTAATATCGTGAAATTAACGCCCATATGAAAGTAAACTTGGTTAAAAACAAACTCGCGGAGATTGAGCTTAGCTTACAGCAACTGCAGCTTTGGTCAGACACTCTACCCTCAGCACAAGCGTTAGCCAGTACTACGCCTTTTGCCTGTGATGTCATGACATTAGAGCAATGGCTGCAGTTTATCTTTTTACCTAAAATGCATTTGCTGATTGAACACCACCAACCTTTGCCAACTAATGTAGCGATTGCCCCTATGGCTGAACATATATGGGCAAATACTGATGTTCATTCTCCTTTGATTAATCTTATAACCGAAATGGACGACTTGTTAAATGACACCTGAATCGTTCGACCACCTCGATACCCAAGAAGCCGCTTTGCCGCAAGATGAGGGCAACCGAGATGAGATCTCACCTGAACTTCATATACTTTATGAAGATGAGTTTATTGTGGCCATTCACAAACCTGCGGGCTTGTTAGTACACCGCAGTTACTTGGCTCGCCGAGAGCGTTTTTTTGCGATGCAGCTCACCCGTGACTTAGTGGGGTGCCACGTATTTCCTGTACACCGTTTAGACCGTCCAACTTCTGGAGTCTTACTGTTCGCGAAAAACAGCGAAGTAGCGAACAACCTTTGCAAACAATTTGAAGAGCACAGTATTGAAAAGCAGTATTTAGCCCTTGTGCGAGGTCATGTGACTGAGGGAGGGAAACTGGATTATGCCTTGCGAGAAGAGCTGGATGATGTTGCAGATAAATTCTCTAAAAAAGACAAAGACGCTCAAGCGGCTATCACCTTGTATCAACCACTCTTAAATACGGAAGTCCCTTACCAATCAGGGCGCTATCCAACCAGCCGTTTTGCTTTAGTACAAATGCAGCCGTTAAGTGGTCGTAAACATCAGCTACGCAGACACATGGCGCATTTGCGACACCCTATCATTGGCGATACAACCCATGGTGACGGTAAACAGAATAGATTTTTCCGCGATTTCCAAGGTCTTAACCGACTTTGGCTTATTGCTAAAAAGTTGGTCATTACTCATCCGATATCGGGAGAAAGAATAAGTATTGAAACAGAGCTAGAAGATCACTGGTTGAATATGTTTGAAATGCTCGGTTGGGACGAATCAGCATTAAGTACGGGTGATACACAAAAATCATTACTTGCTAATAGAGTAGAGTGATCTTAGTTTGGCATAATGTAATATAGTTATACAGTTATACAGTTATACTGATGTCTGTGAACTGAACACGTAAAGGATGAGCGAATTGAAAAAGGTAAATATTGTATTTGGGACGGTTTATGGTAGCGCGCAGTTTGTCGCTGAAACGTTAGCGGAAGCTGTATCAGCAGCAGGTCATGAGGTTCAGCTCGTTGAGTCAGAGGCGTTAGCTAATTTTATTCCATCAGAATCAGATTTGTTGCTTATTATCAGCTCAACTACTGGGCAGGGAGATTTGCCAGACAATATCCTTCCATGGTTTGAATTCATACGTTCCAAGGGACTGTATTTACCTAATTTACAATATGCAGTAGTAGGCTTGGGAGACTCAAGTTATGAGACATTTTGTGGCGCAGCCAACCAACTGGAAGCTTTATTTACTGAATTGGGCGCACAACTTATAACACCTACATTAAAACTCGATGCCTGCGAAACAATGGAGCCAGAAGTGGATGCGTCAGCTTGGCTTAAAACTTGGATTGATGAATGATTTTCAATGATTCATTGGTTTAAGGGATCTAGCGATTTAGGAAGTACCAATCTTTGTCATACCAGCGAAGGCCGGTATCCAGTGGCTCTTATAGAAAAAAGCAAAGGTACTAGACTATAGCCTGCGCTGGAGTGACGAGAATTCATCGGTATACTTTCTTCCGCAACTTTCCTAATACCAATTACTGTAATTGGTATAATACTTCTTATCATGTGAAAAAAGCACAAACTGGTATTTAATGACTTGTTGACCAATTAATAACTTGGTGTAGATCAAGTATAAGTGGGTATTCATGTGGTGAAGTTAAGAATAAGATCACATCACTAAGATACTGTGGTTTAATGACTTTGTTTAACCATGGGGAGAGTACTGGCGCAGTATATTCATTGTAAAAATCTGTCGTTTGATTACTTAAGCCATCAGGATCGCGTAGACCTAATTGGTGAGCCTTGTCAAAACAACTTTCAATCATTGTTAACAGCAATGCGTAATTATCAGCAGCCCTGATTAATTTTTTATCTCCTCTTTTTTTGGCTTCCATTAGTTTTATTGTGGTGTATAAATCTGTACCTAATTTATGCTCATATCTTTCATACTCTTCTGACACCATAAAATCTAAATCGATAAAATATAGTTTACTGGTTTCGAGTGGTAATAATGCACCTGTTTCAAGAGTAACATTTTGTTTTATTGTCATATTGTGAGGTTTAATATCACGCACAAAAATAAACATTTTATGGACTTTAGCAAGATCAATGCATAAGGGTTTGAAAAGAGTGTAATCGATAGTTCTTCCTATGCAAATAAAGTGTGTATATAGATCTTTGCCTACGTTACAAGCAAGCACTGTTTTTAAGCGAATGGCTCTGGTTTTGGAAAAAGAGGGAAATTCTACAAGTCTATCCATTAATTTATTGTAATTATTGACATCAAAGGATTTTGCGAACATTGATCTAGCTAGAAAGGTTAACTCTAAAAAGTCACAATCAAGCTTGGTGACTTTCTTGAACATACCTTCCATTTTGAGAGATAAATCATCGTGCACTTTGGTTGGCTCCCGAATTAGTGGAGCTTTTATATTATCGGTAACATAATAAGTTACAGGGACACCAGAAGGATGTTTGACGTGTTTGAGTGTTGATAATCTACATTCGAGAAACTTGTTCTTTTTGCTTGCTTGTTCGACTTTCTGTTTTTTTGTTACCATGAATTCAGCAAATGCTTGTTTAATTTTTTTTTGGGCACTATGCATAGTTTTAGAAGATCTATTTAAACGAAGAAACTCATCGAATTCTCTGATGCTGTTTGTTTTTTCTGTTTGTGCTTGAGCTCGTTTTGATTCAGTTTTTTTCAGTTCTGCATCCATTTCAAGAATGCTGCAGTCTCCCTTAAAGGTAACAGTTTCATCCTGCAGATGTGGAGCTACATCCCATTGTTCTAAAGCGCGTTCAATGATTTTATTTCTTATTGTTAGGTGAGAGTTTAAAAACTGGGAAACTCGTCTACAGTGTGTAGTTGATGATACAAATGTTTCTATTCGCTTTAGTGAGAACAGCTGGTGATTGTCGGGGTTAAGGTGAGTAACATGATTTACTTTCCAGTTACCTCTAGAAAAACGGACGAGAAATCGATTTCCATCATTTAAGGCTAAGACGAGTTCATTATGATCCTTCCCTGTTTCGACACTTTGGAAATTTGTGTTAGCTATGGAAAAAAGGTCGTCAGATAATGAAGGTAAACTCAATTTTCTACCCTTGGCAGTCAAGGTTCAAGTATTAAAATGAGAACTATTATTCGTTTATATTCAGTATAATAAAAGTGAATTCTTGTTTATGCTTGGATATAACTCTTTATCGATAGAATATTTAGCTTCACTGCTAACGCCTTAAACAACTAAGGGATGTCGCAGTTCAAATAATACCACTTTAAATTTCAACGCTTAATTTGTCATACCTGCGAACGCAGGTATCCAGCGACTTGTGCCCAAATTAACCAAAGACTCTGGACTCCTGCGTTCGCAGGAGTGACGATAAAATTGGTATACATTCTTCCGCCACGTCCCTAAGGGTTCAAAAAGCACAAAAATCAATCCTAAAAGCTCAACAACCTAGAAAAAGCATTTCTAAAATATTTACTTCATACTGCTTTAATGACTCAAATTGACATTCATTGAACCTTGATGAATACAATTAAAGTTCCAATCCTGATGAAAAAACGAGTTTTAAAATGGGTTAAATTAATTTGAGTTAATCTGTATGGAAATATTAATATCAATATTATAAATTGCTCTAAAGATGAACAAAATCGATTAAAGCAAAGCTACTTATTTATCGCTGTTGGCTTATACAGTGTGTTGTTTTTACAAGTTCATGTACACCAAATTTATTTCAAGTAACTTCTTATTAGGAGCTATTTATGGCTGCGATAGACGTCCAAACTAACCAACTCTTAACTTCCTCTTCAGAACCATTTAAATTTAAATCATTTCCTTCTATTCCTAGGTCTCAAGATTTGGCTCCACTATTAGAGCTTGAAGGAGTACTTGCTAGCAAGATTTGGGTTGTGACAGAAAAAGTGGATGGAGCTAACCTCAGCTATTGGTATAGCTCCCATAACGGCATATCTCACGCAAGTCGGAATGGGTGGATAAAGCCATCAGCGAAGTTAAAAGAAGTTGACCAGCAGAACCAGTCAGCATCAGGCTCTAAAACTAATGTGGAAGATAAACTGGGGGTTGAGACCTTTTCTATTCATCTTGATTATGATAGAAAAATCAAAGATTTGTTCGAAGAACTTCAAAAAGATAAACCTCAATTAGTTAAGCCAGATTCGGTTTTGGTTGTCTATGGTGAGTATGCTGGACCCAATTCACCGGGCAGCTTTGTTAGCATAACTGAAGACGGCAGATATTGTGATTCCCGGCATGCTGCAGAACTTAAGCCCATAGCCTCAGGTGATAAAACAAGTGTTACACAATATAGAATCCCTTATGTTAATAACGAATTTTATGCGTTTAAAGTTTGTATTGATGGGAAACCTTTGGACTTTGATACAATGGAAACGTATCTTGAAAAAGTTCGCATCCCATGTGTCAAGACTATTACCCGACTCAATAGCTTGCAAGAAGCTCTTAATTATGACACTAAGCGCATAGCGACTCGTCATGAGGTTTCTCAAAAGGTAGGCGACCGTCCTGTCGTGGTTTCTGATACAAAATTGAACACCTTATGCCCATCAGCCAAGTCTTTTGAAGCAGAAACGATACCACTTGATATTCAAACTGAAGGGATTGTTACTTGGGATAAAGATTACGGTGTTTTAGTCGTTGGCAACCATTCGTATGATTTGGTTTTTAAGAAAAAAACTGATCTGCACAAAGAGAAGGGAGATAAGATTGGTGAAGTAAAAAGCAAATTGTCAGTACCTGAAAACATCAAAGACGAAGTTAGAGAGATCCGCGGTGGGATGACAAGTGAAGGCGCCAAAGAGTTTATTCTCAAGAATAAAAAAGACGATAGTATGACTATGGAGGCACGAAGAAAGAACTATACCAAATTAAGAACTGGTTATATCCAAAGTGAAATAATAGGTTTTATACAAGATAGAGCTGATTCTCAGCTTGCTAAACAGATAAATGATTCAGATAAAGAGCAGCTTGAAAAAAATTCAAAAAAATATATTAGATATTTTCTTACGCAAGCGCAGGTTATTTTGAGTGATAGTGTTTTAGATTCACTATTTAGCAAAGAAAATGTGTGAACCGAATTATTTCGCATCTTAGAGAGGGCGTTTTGAATTATGCAAGCCTAACTCTTTAAAATTCTGATAAGCCATTAAGGCTAGATAAATAAGTTTAGAAAGCAAAGTAACGCCATCTTTATAGGGTGGTAAGTCAAGTTAGCGCCTGCGATTGGATATATCAAAAGTTTGGAGTGCTTGTTATAACAAACCGCGCGAGTGAGTGATATATACACAACTCCATGTGGTAATTTCGTCGTTCCCACGAAAATGGGAATCCCCTGTAACATGATGACTATTTGTTACTTTACAAAATGATAAATTATTAAGGACATTGTTTTTATAGTTGTATGTATACCCTTTTACTTTATCAGTATCTGTGAAAATTATGTTGTCGATTTCGATAGCTTGGTGATTGTTCGCTATTGCTGAGTCAACTAATGTAAGATTCATAAATTCTTCAGGGATTTCAATTTTACATTCTGCTGATGCATGTGCTCCAAAAAAATAAGGCACTCGAAACGCCACAAATTCGCAAATATTTCCTAAAGCCTGACATAAAACTCCGATTTTTTGTATAGTGCGCTTGGTTATCTTGAATTTTTGATGATATTGTATTCATCAATCACGATCATAACAAAGTAGATACAAGTGAAGAATTATTTTCAAAACAATCTATTTGTGCTGTTGATTTAAAATAAAAGCTTGTTCATCAGTTATGACACCTTGCTTCTTTAATAAACCGATGATTGAACTTGGCTTTCGAGCTTGTTCATTCGCAATTTTATCAATAGTTACCTCTGATCTGTACTGATTAACCACTGAATCAATATCATCTTCAAGCCAAGCTAAACTAAACCATAATTTTTTGGAAGACCTTTATCAATGTTTTCCTGTTGTTTTTGTTCTGTCGTTTTTTTAGTTTTCTTCACTTTCGGAATCAATTTAGTTACTTGAAAAAGGGCACGAATAACTTCAGGTTGATTATATGGAGAGCTATCCGGTAGGATTTCACCTGTTGTAGGGTCGACTCCGTTAGCTAAGGTTTCAATAATATTAATTATTCTTTCTTGATTCATATTTACACCTCCATAATGACCACTGGCAACGAACGCTCAAATAACAGTAGGCTAAATTCTAGAAGCCAACCAGTTATATCTTCGTTGATTTGCCTCGTTATATGTTGTTTCGTTTAGCGAGTTCCTTGTGAAAACTACTTTCACCAAAGTACCAGACAATTAGACCAAATACCGCTCCTGCTATTGCCCATATAAGCGCATTGACAACAATAAATTGAGAAGTGAAACCAGCTTCAGGTTTGTTGATAATAAAAGTCATGAAAATAAACATTGGAATACCCCATGATAAAACTCCACGAAGTAAAACAAATTTTAGTTTCCCTTGCACTCTAGACTTCTTCCAAGATTCAAATTGATTATTTGTCACAGTGATCTATAACCCTACCGATTAAACATATAGCCCCGCATTCAGCGAGCATAAAATAGCTGACTAGTTTTGCACAGGCAGGAACAAAAGCTAGCGATTTTTGTTCCTATTGAATGCCTGTTATAAGCAAGTTATACCAATTACAGTAATTAAATGCTCAACTCAGAGCTATGTATGCGCACAAAGTACAAACGAAATTGATGAAAACATAGTTATCTACGTTGAGAAAATTTTGTGAAGTAATTTTTGCACATACAAGCTCCCGAAGGGCAAGGCTAAAGGTTTCCATTACTGCGTTGCACGTTCTTGAATTATCCCGATAGTACTTCGAACATGCGCCTTGTACTGAAAACCTTTATCTCTTGCTGAGTGAGAGATTAATTACTGTAATTGGTATTATACGATTACAGCGTTGCCGATAATTGCAGGCAATAAGAATAACGTAGAGAACAAAAATGACCCCGTAACGACAAAACCAATTAAGCAAAAAGAAGATTGTAAGGTAAAAATCCTAGGCTTAAAAAAAGCAGCAGTTTGAATCGAATAATGTAGTTTTAACATGCTATTTGGCAAAGATTCATATTTGATTTTTAGCCAATCAGTTAAAGGTTTGAAATAAACGACTAAACAAGCAAACGCAAATTCAAGACCTGAGAAATCGATGACCAACATAACTTCTGGAGCAAGGAATGCTCCGAAAATTAAAAAAGCCCCAAAAAATAATTTCCAAAATAAGTTTAAATTCTTCCAGTGACTCATGTGACTCCCTGTGCTTATAACGTCAAGTTAAAGTTTTTTGTAATTGGCTAGAGTGTGAAGCGTAGCTGAACCACATTAAGTAAAAAGTCCAGTATTAACAGTTTGTTATATTGCTTATGATTATTTGGATATAAAGAAAGCATTAAAACTAATGAATGAAATGTTTTAACATTAATTTTGGGTTGGACTATTGGAATGACTGACATCATCCCGAATAAATAGACAAAGCTTGGAGAAGAACCTAAAAAGATATCCAAAACAAGATTGAAACCAAATATATCAGTTCTGGCTAGCTTCACTGCAATCACGATTAACCTAGAAACATCAGTTGACTGCGTTCTCAAGCATAGAAAAAATGGCTGATAGTAAGGCGTAGCTTGCAGCAAGTAGTTATTCTACTTGCAAAAGTTACAACGCAGATAGCAGTCATTTTAGCAAGCTTGTGAGCGTAGAGCATTTCACTTATTGGATGAAATACATGATAATAAAATCATCGTATTGCTCAAACAGTAACTCGTATACTCAGCGTTCAACTGATGTTTTTAGGATTAACGTCATCCATGTACCAAGCGATGCTCCGTTACAGAGCTCATACTCAAGGTGTGAGTCAATGAGATTGCAACGACTGTCAGCAACACATCGAATTTC
Source organism: Parashewanella spongiae (assembly GCF_004358345.1). Classification (NCBI taxonomy): domain Bacteria; kingdom Pseudomonadati; phylum Pseudomonadota; class Gammaproteobacteria; order Alteromonadales; family Shewanellaceae; genus Parashewanella; species Parashewanella spongiae. Next base: position 1,939,241 of record NZ_CP037952.1, read on the forward strand.
TATTATATTGCGGCCATCGAATTTGTGGAAGAAAGTATACCGATGAGTTCTCGTCACTCCAGCGCAGGCTGGAAAGGAAGTAACGACAGTTTTGTATGTCGGTAGTCTAGTGCCTTTGCTTTTTTCTATAAAAGTTACTGGATACCAGCCTTCGCTAGTATGACAAAGATTGGTACTTTCTAAATCGCTAGAACCCTTAGTTGTGAACCTCTGACAGTTTTGAACGATAAGTACCTGTCAATAAGTTCTTTGATAATTATTGTGTTCAGGTTTAGTGCGATACAAGACGAAATGTAGGGCGCATAGCCGTAGCTATGTCGGTGTTTTGCAAGACAGTTGTCACTCTTTGCTTGAAATTTAAGCTACATATTTTTCATCTTTCTCAGTATCGTTTTCATTATCTGGGTTTAACATCACATCCCCAGCAGGTTCGCAGTTCCTAACATCACCCGACCAGCGAGATGGATGCTCAGCTTTTGCAGACTTCAATACTTCTTTTCGCTTCATTAATACCAAATTGTCTCTCTCTTCATGCCTCTCTTGAGGGGTGACGTAATTGATCTTGCTGTGTTTATGTTCTTTGTTGTACCACTGTACAAAGCTTTCAACCCAATCTTGAGCCTCTTCTAAGCTTGCGAAACCTTTCGCCTGCCAGTCTGGGCGGTACTTTAATGTTCTGAATAATGCTTCAGAGTAAGGATTATCATTACTCACACTTGGGCGACTCAATGATGGTGTAACGCCTAATTCTTCTAGCTTTGCTTTCATAGTAAAAGACTTCATTGGCGCACCATTATCTGAGTGCAAAATCAGTGGTGTATTAAAGCATTGCTCTCGTAACATCGTCCTCTGTATAAGCTCTGCGGCCTTAATTCCACACTCTTGTTCATGGACTTCATAACCAACTATTTTTCGGCTGTAAATATCTTCAAACATATACAGATAATAGAACTTACCTTTGATGATCGACGCACAATAAGTGATGTCCCATGACCAAATCTGATTCGGCTTTGATGCCTTGTAGCTCTTTGGTTTGCTTCTCTTTTTCACTTCTTTTTCTCGGCCTCGACGATTAAGTTGGTTATGTTGCTTTAGCACTCGATAGAAGCTCGACTCTGACGCAATATAAATCCCTTTATCCAACAAAGACGGAACAATTTGTGACGGTGGCAAACTGGCATATTCATTTTGATTACAGGTATCTAAAATCAGCTGACGTTCCTGCTCAGACAACTTGCTTTGAGGCTCGGGGCGAACCGAGTCAGGGCGTAAATCTTTTTGAACTTGACCATCTTTATACCAACGGCGATAGGTTCTTTTGCTCAACGGAACTTCCTTACAAGCAGGTTCTAGTCTCGCACCTGCACGGCACGCTTCTTGGATTAATTCGATAAGTTGCTGCCTTAGATTCAGTGGCGTTAATTCTCCTCGTTTTCGTCCTCCCATAAGAGGTTGAGCTTTTTTCTTAGCACCAACAAAGCCGTTGTTTCTGCTAAGGCTTTTTCCTTTCGTCTTAGATCTAATTTCAGTGATTTAATCTCAGATTTGTCGAGTTTAGCCTGTTTTTTTGCTTCTACTTTTTGCGCTGTGCTTGACTGAAAACCACTGAGGCAATCTTGTTTCCATTGCTTGACTTGCTCTTTAAATATTCCTTTCTCACGACAATACTGATTTAACTGAGATTCAGTCATTATTGCGGTTTCAATGACAACAGCTAGCTTTGCTTCGGCTGACCAATTGTCTGTATTTAAGGTTTTCCCTGACACTGGATGTCCTGCTTCTTTTGCTTTATCTCGCCAATAATACAGGGTATGTACAGAAATGCCTTCTTCTCTTGAAATCGCAGCGATTGTCATATTGTGTGGAGGAAGCATTTTACTCAGTACAGCTTCTTTACGTTCAATTGAATAATGTGTCATTTAGGTGTCTAACTTCCGCTCCCTAAACAGTTTAAATTGATTAAATTTTAGGAGTGACAACAAGTCTGACACAGGGGGATGTAACCGAAGTTGCAACACCGTAGAGTGCTGAAACTGGGCACTAGAAAATCTTAAGAAACTTATGGTCAGGTACTTATATGGGTATAAATTTGAGTGGTTGATATATCAGCATGCCTTCGGCCTTGAGGAAAGATTAGCAGGGGTTAAGTATATTCTTCGCACCGATATGTTGATCGAGTTATAACTTCGAGGAATACCGTATAGCAAATTTTTGCTTTCATTTGTCCTGCAAGCTCGTCAAAGTTTGCAGGACATCGCTAAAAGATAACAGGTGGATGTATGAAGGTATTGGTTGAAAGCCTTATGGAATAGTAGTACAAGCGGTTGTGCGAAAGTAATAAAAAGTGACGGAGGAGTGAAAGCTGTTGTACGGGAACAATCTCAAATAAAGAAGTTAAATGAGATAGACAAGGACGATGCTATCACTCTTATTTACATAACGATTCAAGCAGGTGGCTGCTGAATTGTGTTATTTAATTCTGTCTTCTCAGGTCGTCCATATAAGGGTTTGAAAACGTAGGATGTAACTTTCATGCCAATCTTACGGCTGATACTAACACTTAATCTTTAGTAATTGATTACACGATTGTAAGACCCGCCTTTTAATTGATGAATAACCAGTAGGAAAAGTTTTTATTTGTAATGCATTAGATAATAATGAAGCGAAGATCAGTCGACTAAACGTCGAATAATTCAATGTTCAATGTTTAAGTTTGGACTTCACTATTGGTAAAACATTTGTAGTAATAAAAGGTAATAAAGATATAAAAACTGCACTGATAAATTGAGTTTAAAGAGGTATAACAATGTTAGGTGAAGATCATTCTTTAATTAAAGATTTCTCTGCTCATAAAGATAAAATTATCAAACTGACAGCAAGTGATTCGTCGTTCAAAAAAATGGCGAACGAGTATCATAGGTTGGATAGTGAGATAAGAGAGATTGAACTTCAAGGGGTTCCCGTTGCAGATGAGCGTTTTAATCAGCTAAAGCATCAACGCTCAGCACTAAAAGATAAACTATACAAATTGATTATTCATTGATAACAATTTTTAGATATATGCCTTAACCGTTCGGTTAAGGCTTTAAGCATAAGGGATCTAGCGATTTAGAGAGTACTAATCTTTGTCATGCCAGCGAAGGCTGGTATCTAGTGACTTTAATAGAGAAAAGCAAAGGTACTAGAAACTATGAAGGACAGTAACTCAACTACCCTTTAGTTACCACAACACAAGGGGAATATTATGAGCACCGTCCTTCAAGTAAAAGATAACGCAAAATTTGTTAATTTGTACATTGCTTTTGAACTTAGCAGTAAAACTTGGAAGCTTGGCTTTTCAAATGGTGAAAAAAAGAGAGTCAAAACGATTGATTCCCGAGACTGGAAAGCCCTACATCATGAAATAGCCTTAGCAAAAGAAAAGCTATTCTGCGTTGAAAACTGCAAAGTCATTAGCTGTTACGAAGCAGGTAGAGACGGATTCTGGATACACAGAGCGTTAATTAAAGACGGCATCGAAAATCATGTGATTGACTCAGCCAGTATTGAAGTCAGCCGAAAACAGAAGAAAGTCAAAACCGATAGAGTTGATGTGATTGCTTTGCTCCGTTTACTGATGCGTTATCACTCTGGAGAGCAAGAAGCTTTAAATATCATCAATGTTCCAAATGTAGAAGCTGAAGATAAGCGACGAATTAACCGAGAGCGAGAACGATTAGTAAAAGAGCGTGGCAGTCACAGCGCACGAATTAAGTCACTTCTGTGTTTGCATGGTATCAGCGTGGAAAATATCTCTAAACTAAAGGGGAAAGTTAATCAACTTAAGACGGCGGTTCTCAATAAGCCTTTACCGACAGATTTAGTGACGGAAATAGAGCGAGAACTTGATAGGCATGAAATTGTCGACAAGCAAATTAAAGCAATTGAGAAATTACAAAAACAACGTGTTCTTGATGACTGTGATGACGCATCGCAAAAAATTAATCAGCTCATGCAGCTTAAAGGCGTAGGCTGGCAATCGAGCTGGGTATTAGTAACAGAGTTTTTCCATTGGCGAGAATTTAAAAACGCTAAACAAGTGGGAGCTTGTGCAGGAATGACACCAACGCCTTACGATAGTGGTGACAGTCAAAGAGAGCAAGGCATTTGCAAGTCAGGTAATCGACGAATACGAAAGATTATGGTTGAACTCAGTTGGTTTTGGTTACGGTATCAACCCAAATCAGAATTGAGTTTATGGTTCGAACAGCGTTTCGCTCATGGCAGTAAACGAATGAGACGCATCGGCATTGTTGCTATGGCACGTAAACTTCTTATCAAACTGTGGAAGTATTTAGAGCATGGAGAAGTGCCATCAGGTGCAACGATGTCACTTTAATCAAAATAACCAAGTAAAGAGTAAAATGTAGTAAAGCGTTGTTCGATGCTAACTGTACAGCCCCTTGATAAGCAAGGCTAAATCGTTTTTCTAGAAGAGTTAGTATCATTATTCAGGTTAGGCGTGATAATGCGCATGCAATTTAAGGTGACTGACTAAAGTCAGAACGGATAGAAGGTGGTTAGCCATTAAGCTGACACAACAAAACCTGAGCAACACTTTTAACCAGAGAAACTGAATGAAATAAATTAAAAACTGAAGGGCTTGACAAAGATGTCCTCATAGAAGGGGCTGTTTATCTTTCGTGATTATTTTTGCAGCGATAAATTGGTCGTTTTATACAAGACAGAGCTTGTGCGGTTTGGTATTCCAAATAAGCAAACGATAACGCAGTAGAAATGACCAATTTACGCTGTCTTAGATGGTTTTGAGCGTTCACTGTTCTGTGTTGTAACCCGTTTACTTAGATGACTAAGCTTCACGGCTTACGCCATGAACAGATAAACGCTCAAATAGCACAAAATTTAATCCTGAAAGATAAACAGCCCCTAGTATTTATTGGAATAAACGAAGATTGGATTCTGACTATAGATATACTTGCTGCTATTCATGCCTTGCTATTAGTAAATTTTTCTGCGTATATGAAGGCTCCCAAACAATTTATTTAGGTTAAAGAAAGGTGACAGACACATACGATGATTTCGATTAAATTATGTGTCATTCAAAAAATATTAAGGTTTAAAATGTTATATTAAAGTAGCTTTATTTCTGCTCAATGTTAAAAGAGATTGCACATCTAAATTCGGAGAAATGCATGGCAATATCAGGGGTGAATCAACAGGCTGTAGAATATGAAGCTTGGCCTGATATTGCGCCTAGTGTCCCACCTAAGCCACATAAACCCCTAACAACGTCAAAAACTGAATGTAGCATTCAAGAGGCGACAGATTCAGAGCCAATAAAGTCTAAAATTCAAGATGATGGACATGTCGCTGCATTTCAGCCCCTTGATACAACAGTGGACTTATATGATAAGTGTCATCCTCACGCCTTGGTTGTTGGGGGACAAACTTATGTTGAACTATATAAACAAAGAAGGTTTTCACGTTATTACACGCAAGCATTAAGCATCTCTAAAGCGTTTAAAACATTCGTTGATGACATGAATAATCCAGATTCAAGCTTGAAAGAGAAACCTACAGCTAGCGTTTTAACAAAGCAAATGAGAGCAGTAAGGTTATTAGGTGAGATTCAGGAATTAAAGGTTTTATATGGTCAGTACTTGGAGCGATTTTCTGATGAAGTAACATGGCTAAAGGCGATTCGAAAAGCAAACACCAGTACGCCGTCATCCAAAGCGCTCATAAAAATGCATACAAAGGTTGCACATTGCACAGTTGTGATCTTTGCAAAGCTTTGCACAACAGTAAATTATAAAAAGATATTATCGGAGCTTTTTTGTGAACAACTTTTAGACAGCAATAGTGTTATAAAAAAAGCTGATCTACCTGAAAAAACAATCATGAGACAGTCACTAAAAGGTAGTAATTTTTGTCAAAACTTATTGTTTCATTGTGAGATTTCACAATTATTTTTTCGCCTTTTAGAAGATGATAATAATCATAATTTGTCAAAAGAATTTTTTATTTCTCATATTGAATGTGTCACCAATTTTTCGGCAATATTCTGGGATATCGAGGTTGGGGGAGCAGAGATGGCCCTAAAAAAACAGCTTGAACCTTTTACCAGCTCAAGAAAGCAATACGAAGCATTATTTCAAAGTTTTGAACATTATGTGTTAGGTGACGAGAATTTGCTTGATAATCCCCAACATAAAAAAATTAATATGAGTTGTGATTATTTAATTTTTACAGCCTTATTTCGAGAACCCATTCATGCCGCTCCATGCTTGAAGTTAATGTATGAACATTTGCCGAGTATGAGCCATCGACAAATCAATTGTTTGCGTAGGGGCCTTATTTTTCTGTGTAATTCGATTTGCGATACTCATGAAAAATTTGAAAAAAGCACTTTGCCATGGAAGTTTCATTTACATGCTTTATCCAGTTTATTAATTCGTGATGAGTTAAAGTTGGGCAATAGTAAGGAAGGTAATCATCAAGAGTTCTCAAAAACGGTTAAGAGGTTTGAACAAGCTATTGCTCCGGCAACCATAGAAAGTTGCCCTAATTTTCCTCATTTGCCCGTAATGAGTACCGAGAAATATCAACTCCCACCATCTTTTTCAATTGAATTTAAATCCTTGAGCATCAGTGATTGTATTCCTCATTTTAAGTCACAGGCTTACAAGGGGTATTTTGGTACTATTTTTGACTGGTTTATAAAGGAAGTGTCAAAAGAAGAGGTAGATTACGGACGATTGAATGTCTATTTATCGCTTAAGAACACAGCTTTTAATGGGCATCAAACTGAGCTACAAAGTTACAGTGAAGCAGCACGTTGTTATATAGAACAAATATTTGGGGAATATCAGAATATAAATAAGTTGAAATATGGAAGTAATGATGATTTAGCTAAAAAAAAAGTAACAGCTTCAAAAGCTTGGCTTAATAAAGTTGATGAGCTTATGGAGAACTATGAAAGTTATTTATTGAAAATATCAGGGCAACGAATGCTACGAATTGCTGATGAACATAAAATACAAGGCAAAGCTCGAAATAAAATTTTCAATAGATGTAAACAGTCATTTGATAAACATGCCACCCTTTCTGAACTTGGATTTTTGCGAGATATTTATCAACTAAAAATGAGTTTTTCCGAGACTCAAGAAATGTTTATTTTGGAGTTATTAATTAAAGCGAAAACCACTCAGCAAATACAACAATTCGACAACAAAATGAGTGAGTTTTACACAAGGAAACAAAAGTTATTTTATCGAGCATGTGGGTTTCGTTTTATCTCAATTACTAAGTGTCAAAAAAAATCAGACACGGCTTTTTTAAGTAAAACTATGCTGGAACTAGGGAGAGATTTATGCCTACTCTATTCAGGCTTTTATGAAGCATTAGAGCGCATAACTTGCTTGAAACTCCATGGTGATGTAGTCGCTGTAAAAGTAAAATTGGCATTAGAGGGGATCGTCAACGATCCTACTTTGATAGATTTCACAGTTAAGACTTTGGATTGCATGCATAAATCTTTTCAACTATCCGCACCATTGTTACAGCAAATTTATATATTGGAAATACTTTATAGGCCAACGACTTTAATTGAGAGCTTAAAACAATTGGATCAATTAGATTTTAAAGCTTGTGGAATCCCCAGAGAATTTTCATTATTGAGTGTCTTAAGGCGCATCGTGGTGCTAACGGTTGAACAATGTGCTAGCTCAAAGCTTCCTGCTTCAGTGGTTGATATTAATCGACAGGAAGACTTTTTTAAAATTGTGTTTCACAGTTTGCAATGTGGCTGGTTGTCAAATGTGTATTTGCAAGCTGTCAAAACGGTCAGTGATAAAGAATTGGATTTTGCTCGTTATGACCTTTTTGCCGTTTTTGAATCGAATAAAGAAAAGGTTAGATCGATAAGTCAGGAATATTTACACATTCAGACTCAAAAAAAGCAGCAAAAGGATAGTGAAATGAGTGCATTGTCTAATATTCCAAAAGCCATGAAAATTAAGCCAGTTAAACAGCATTTTACTCCAGCTACGAGAGATCTTACTGTTGAGGAACGTCATAGTCCAATACCTCCAGAAAGATCAAAAGAAGATCAATTACTTGAGCCTATAGAGAAATTCTCCTTGGAAAACCCGAAACAAGCGATACAAAAATTTTTAGAATTGATTGCAAAAAACACTCATGATTTGCAATTGTGTATACGCGGTCGAGTAGGCATTGTTGAAGCTGCTATTTATATGATCCCAAAAGAATTAAAACAATTAACAACATATCAAAAAAAGTTAGAGACATTTTGCAATATGCTTATTAAAGCAAATGAGAAACATCCATTTAAACCCGATGATCTTCAACTATTTAGCCATATTAAAGAGGGGTGTTTAGTAATGGTGTCAGAATTACCTGAAAAATTCTTTAAGGATTTGTCAGAAATACAAATTCAGCTAATGGGTGCTGCAGATATAGCCATAAAAGATGATGAAGCATACACTTCAGCTTATATAACAATGGATAGAGTGGGAAAAGCAAAAATGGAAATTCAAGCATTTCTACATTTTTGTGAAACCGCACAAACAGCCATTTCATTGAGAAAGAAAAATACTCAATTACGCACACCAATTATAAAACAAGGAGATAGATTTGGACGAGACTGGATTCCGAAAAGTGAAAGAGAGAAATCGGCTCAGATTTTTTTATCTGCTGAGGAAAACGTAACCCGACTAAAGCATCAATTATCGGAAATAAGTGTATTACTCTCTTTTTCATAAAACCTTAAACTTAGGGATTTAGCAATTTAGAAAGTACCAATCTTTGTCATACCAGCGAAGGCTGGTATCCAGTGATTTTATAGAAAAAACAAAGGCATTAGGGGCTGTTTATCTTCCAGGATTAAATTTCGTGCTATTTGAGCGTTTATCTGTTCAAGGCGTAAGCAGTGAAGCTTAGTCATCTAAGTAAACGGGTTACAACACAGAACAGTGAACGCTCAAAAGCATCTAAGACAGCGTAAATTGGTCATTTCTACTTGCAAAATTTATAACGCAGATAGCATCCATTTTAGCAAGCTTGTGAGCGTAGAGCATTTCACTCATTGGGTGAAAACCATGATAATAAAATCATCTTATTGCTCAAACAGTTACTCATATACTCAGCGTTCAACTGATGTTTTTAGGTTCAACCGATTTATTTAGGATTGTGTAAAATATTTAATTCTTGCTTGCCTAATGTCGTCATTTTGTTGTTTTTCAATAAGTTGATGTTTTTCAGTTAAGCGCTTGCCATCTTTTGATAGTAACTGATTACCTGCTCCAGAGAAGGCACTGGTGTTTGTTTTTTGTTTTACGTCCTTGTCACTTTTCTTGATTACGTGAAAGCATTTCTGAGAACTGCTTGCATTATCGCTAGAACAAGAAGCAGGTGCCAAATGGGAAGAACCTAACTGCATCCTTTTCTTGGAAGCAGCATCTAAAATGCCACTTGAACTGTCAGTGGCTTGAACAGCTTTTACCTCCCTAGCTACATTGGAAAGAGCTCCAATATCGTCAGGGATGAATACCATTTCTCCGGCCTGCTCAGCATGTCCGGTCATATTTTCAACGGTAAGATGTGTTGTTGATGGTGTACTATTCAGTTGCATTTGTAATACTGTTTCGTGAGGTGTTGGTACGTCTCCTTCTTGCAAAGGTTTCGATTGAACTTTAGGATTTGGTGATTTTAATTCGCAACTTTTTCTATGTTCAGAATTATTATCAATAACAAAGTTTTTTGAGGACTCTACTCCTCCTATAGGCGTGGACATTATTTACATTCAGTCAATTATTATTAAGTTAACGTCATTGTTTATCAGGTTTTATAAATTAGATCCAGAAGCTGAACAATTATTAATCTATGGTGGTTCTAAAATAGTCCGAAGTGTTGTTGCACCAATTACATTAAGTACCTGATGTGTGGTTAATTTTTGGTGGGCATTATCATACCTTAGAATGATTGATTCTATGGCATGGAGAATACGATCAAGTCGCTGGGTTCCTGCTTTCGCAAGGATGACGAAATAAGCAATTTCAATGAGTTATGAAAATCTCACATTAGACAAAACCGTCGTGACTTCGTTTCTACTTGCAATTCGTTTCTACTTGCAAAATGTATAACGCAGCTAGCGGTGATTTTGGCAAGTATATGAATGTTTAGCACTCACCTGATGGGTGAATTCGAGTTGTTTAATCTTGTATTTAACTTCAATAGATTAAAGTTAAATTGTGTGTTTAACCGATTTATTTAGGATAATAGATATCTGGATTAGAGTCGCAAGATTTGACGGTCTCGATGGTACGTAAAAGCGAGAAGTGCTAGCATGCGTACCATTTAATGCATATCAAAGAAGATAGATTAATGAGTTTACCCTCCGAGTTGTTAGGCCGCTGTGGCGGTAAATGTGAATTATGTTCAGCAGAAACAGAATTAAAACAGTTTGATATCCCAGCATCAGATGGACACATTGATTCAGATATTGCACTTTGCGGCGTGTGCGCCGAGCAGGTCATTAAAACTGAAGATTTTGACGTGAACCACATGCGCTGCTTAAATGACAGCATGTGGAGTACGGTGCCAGCGGTGCAAGTAATGTCAGCACGTATGTTGAATCGTTTGAGTTCAGAAACATGGGCTCAAGACTTGAAGGATATGTTGTATCTCGACGAAGAGCTTCAGGCGTGGGTGGATGCCGAACCGTCAAACGAAGAAGACGATGATATTAAACATGTGGATAGCAATGGTGCCGTTTTGAGTTCAGGTGATACAGTAGTGATCATCAAAGATTTAAACGTAAAAGGTACAAGCTTTGTGGCTAAACGTGGCACTTCAGTTAGAAATATTGGGTTAACCAGTAATCCTGAACACATCGAAGGCCGCGTGAACGGCACTCGAATCGTAATTTTGACTCAATACGTTAAAAAAGCGTAATTGTTTTAATGTACGGCTTCGAGTTCAAGCTCGATGTCCGTACAGCCTTTCTTGCAGTATATTCCTGGGTTTTTATTGGCATTTTTTGTTTCAGGAAGAATGAGTTCTAGTTCTTTTTTACATTCAGTGCATGTCGTCGACTTTCCAAGAAGAATACGCTTGATAAGTCCTTTTTGTTTATTGAATGACTGGCTGGTGAGTTTATTTTTAATGCTAAAATCGGTCATTAAGATATGGTTACTCTCTACTCGTTGAAGCGGTTAATTTATCAAACTTTTGAAGTTTTATCTTAATATTCTCGCTCAATAGACATAAAAAAAGCAGCTAAGATAAATCCAAGCTGCTTATTAAGTTTGTAAGGAAATGAAAGTTAAATAAAAGTGCCTTCAATTTCTTTTTTTACGTAATTTAGATCCGATTGATTTTCACCAACCATAATCATATAGGCACCATCTTTTTCAAAACCCATGCCTTTATACTTGTCATCAGAGAATGACTTTTCAAATTTCATTCTTTCTTCTGCTGGCACAATAAAGAGAGTAACTTTACCGTTATCGCCTTGCATGACCATGTGTAAACTGCGTACACCTTGGAAGTCACAATAGGAGGTGTAATAGACTTCACCAGGCTGTTTCGTAAACTTAGAATCTTGCATGTTTACTAATGAAACCAATTGTTTGTTAACTTGTTGATAGCTCACATTTTGGTTTATGTTCATGGCCATACCTTCATGCTTGACATGGGCAATAGCATGATCAGCTAGATCGACAGGCGCTGCACGCAACAAAGTAAAGCTTACACCAGCGGCGAAAGCCACTGAGGCTGCCATCGCTAACATGAACCCAGTTTTTCGCTTATGGGTATGATGCTGCTTTAGTTGTTGCCGTAATATTAAATTCTCAGTCAAGCGTTCAGGTACGTCTACATTCATTGCTTTTGCAATTTGTTGGTCAAGGGCTTTTAACCCATCGACCGTCGCAGCTTTACCCGCATCATTGTTCATGGCTTGCAAAAAATCAGGTTCTTGGCAGTTGGGCTCAGCATAAGCCTTACGCCGAAACTGTAGCTCATCCATTTGATTGCCCTCTCATTTCGGGTTGTTCTAATGCATCTTTCAATTGATTACGTGCTCTAAATAACCGAGTCATTACAGTATTTCGATTTAATTCTAATATTTCAGCTATCTCTTCCCCGCTGAAACCACCGATGACTTGTAACAATAAGGGCTCGCGGTATTCCATTTCCAATTTGCCAATTTGTCTTCTGAGTAAATACTGCTCAGCGTGTTCTTCGTTACTACCTGAAAACACATCTTCAAGGTGATCTTGTTCAATATCAGAATAATCAAACTGCTTACGTTCGAAACGTCTGGCGTTTTCTCTGCGTAATATCGTAATCAACCATGCTTTAGCGGCTTTATCATCTTTTAACGAATCTAAAGCGCGCCATGCACGTAGAAAGGTCTCTTGTGTTATGTCTTCAGCAATGTGTTTGTCACCACACAGCCAATAGGCATAACGATAAATGTCAGTGTTAAGCGCCTTGATCAGGCTTTCATAACGTCGTTGTTTACTTATCATGTCTAAAGAGACCGCATCATCTGATTTTTTCTTTCGCAAAATATCAAACATATTTAATTCTTAATATTATGTTGAGGCGGTTAGCTTAAAGTGACTGAGCTGAATAACAAGTCCAATCAGTGCAAGCTCGCTTAGTTTTTATGGGTTTAGATCAATAAGTGCACTTTTTTGTCCATTTTGTTGTATATCAATAGCCGATTTCACTGCTTGAGATAACTCTTGTTCCGTAATTTCCACTTCTTTTTGACCAAAGCGTGCCATTTGTAATTTGTTAATTATTTGGGCAAGCAAAGGAGACAATGCCGTAATTTCTGTCAAATTCATATTTTTATTTTGTTTCTGAGAAAAATAATTTTGAATTGCATTCAACACCGCACTGTAATTTTTGAGTTTAATAGCCTGTTTCATCTCTTTTTCAATGTGACTTAAAGGCAGGCTTGATGAAGTGGCTGGCGTGGTTTTTATTTCAGAAGTCAACGGCTTCTTAGTGAACCATGTCACTAATGTCACAAGCCATAAACAAGCGAAAAGTAGCGTAGCCCACGGCCAATATCCAGCAGAATATTGGTTTTCAACTTGTATATCAGACGCAGGGATTGAATTAGTTGGAATCGTTGCTGGCAAAATGCCGCCTTTAACCATAATGGTTCGTGCTGGAAGTACGGCATATTCTTGACGTTTTAATTGTGGATTCCACCAAGGTACTTTTAACTCTGGCAATGTAAATTTACCGGGTTTGGTGGGAATTATCGCTTCAGTAAGGCTGAGCTCTGCCACCATATTGCCATTTCGAACATAGGTTTTTCGAACTGGCTTTTCAGGGTAACTCTTTAGTGAGTCGGGTAACGCGTAGTGAATGCTGGGTAAACTGTTATCATCAGCATTTGAGGCGAGTAGCTTCAATGTACGAGTGATTGGAGCCCCTAATTCATATTCTTCCTGCTCTTGTGGCCACTCTTCATTCAGTAACACCAAGTCTGAAACCAGCCAGTTTCCTTGGTAGCCAGCGGGTTTTTCAAGGACTTTGACTGTATTGGTTGTTGTACCAATTTCAACAGGTCGGCTTTCGTTAAATGAAAACATACTACGGCGTTGTTGAGTATTAACTAAAACATCGCCTTTAAAGCTTGCGCTCTGAATGCGAAGATCGCCGGCTTTATCGGCAATGATCCCATAGGTACGCTTGATGACTCTGAATCGGCGACCATTGACTATCTCTGTCCCATCTTGATCTTCACCAATCTGCTTGACTTGAGCCCCTTCAGCGAGTGGGGCATTCAGTACACCGCGTTGCAAATCAACGGCGAGAAACAGTTTCACCTTGTACAGTAAAAGCTGCCCGACGTAACTTTGATCGTGTGAAAGTTCAGTTTCAATATAAACGTCATCATTTTTATTGGAAGTAGGGCTGTTGCCAGAAACCACTTGTAATGCTATTGGATTGGAACTGACGCCATCAATGGTAAAACTAGGAATGGTGGCAATCCCTTTCTTCTTGGCTGCCAGTAGGATCTGCCAACGCGTTTCTTTGGCGGTATTAAAGTTTACAATCTGAGTACTGCGGCTGACATTGGTACGACCTACTATGAAATCTTTTAAAAGAGAGGTGGTTTTTAATGACTCGCCACTGACTTCGTCATCCACCACAATACTCAAGGCAAAATATTGACCTTGTGCAACAGGATTTCTGTCCACAGAAGCTTCTACCTTAGTGACCGCAAATGCAGAGCCTGTATAGCTGGATAATAATAAAAAAATAACAATAAGTCGGTTTACCACTGTTCTTTTTCCTTCAGTAGACGGCCTTTCTGACGGCGTTTTTGATATTCTAATTGCATTTTGTTGCGCAACAAAAGTTGAGGATCATCTTGAATTGCATTCAGCACTCGCTGCATTTCAGGAGGGAGATCTGCAGGTAACTCTGATGGATCTATTGGCTTAGCATGCGCCGATTGCTGCTCAGATTGAGGATTTTCTTGGTTTTGTTGTTCCTGAGTTTTTTCGGCTTCAGCTTGTTGTTGCTCAGCCTTTTGCTCTTCGTTGTTTTGTGGTTGAGGTTGTGACTCTGATTGTTGGTTTTTGTCCTCGTCTTGCTCAGATTGTTGTTGAGACTCTGACTCAGATTCAGACTGATTTTGTTGTTCTTGGTTTTGCTGATCGGCGTTTTTTTGTTTGCCTTGATCACCTTGCTGCTCAGAGTCATCACCGTTTTGCTGATTGTTCTTATCTTGCTGATCTTGTTTATCCGTTTTGTTTTGTTCTTGGTTGTTTTCGTTTTTACCTTTGTTATCTTGATCTTTATTATCGTCTCCATTGCCTGACTGGTTTTGCTTTTGCTGCTGTTCAAGCTGTTTGGCTAAATCCAAATTGTGTTTAGCGTCAGCAAAGTCAGGGTTTTTATCAATCGCTTGCTGGTAACGTTGTTGTGCCTCTTTGAGCTTATTTAGCTGCATCAGACTATTGCCTTGGTTATACAAACTTTCAGCGGAGCTATCTTGTTCAAATCCCTCTAATGCTTTTTGGTAATTGCCAGCTTTGTAATCGGCACTGGCCTGCCATTGAGGGTCGTTAAATTGCCCTGCTGCGCGTTGGTAATCTTTGTCTTGATACGCTTGCTGAGCTTGTTGATTTTGGGTTTGCCATAGGTCTTCCCACAGGGCTGCCTCAGCAGGCGCTGGTGGCAAGCTCAAAACGAAAAATAGCGCTGCAACAGAAAATCCCTTACGAAAGCTTAGTAACAACAGGGGGAGCAAAAGCAGGCTGAGATAAGGCCCTAAGTCCAACCAAGCTTCCCCTTGTTGATCAGTGAGTTTTGCTGAATCATCAACAGAAAACCAGTGAGCGATGCGTTTTACGTCACTGTCATCAACACTGTTGTGAGTGACAACCCCTTGGTAATCGTTGGTGAGCTGGCTGAGGATGTCGTATTCGGTTTTGGCAACAACCACTTGATCCGCGTTATCTCTTAGTAATTGTCCGTTAGGTAAGCGAATGGCCGCGCCTTGCTTAGTGCCAAATCCCATAATTGCGAGTCGGTAGTTTTCACCAGCTAAGGCTTTTTTAGCATCGCTTAATTGGTTTGAATTTATGCCATCGGTAAGCAAAATAATGTCACCTTTGAGGTGCCCACCATTTTTTAACAGAGTAACCGCTTGGGTTAAACCAGAAGCCGCATCAGATCCAAGTACTGGCATGATATCGGGCGTTAATGTCGGTAAAAGGTTTTGCAGAGTTGCACTGTCACGAGTTAATGGACTTATTGTGAATGCGTCTCCGGCATAGGCAATCAAGCCAGTTTCACCTTCTTTTATTTCTTTTAGCAAATCAATCGCTTTAAATTTTGCTTGGGATAGTCGATTGGGCGCCAGATCCGTTGCGTACATTGACAAGGACATATCCATAACGATGACACGACCTTGTGTGCTTGCAAAAACAGGCAGGGTTTCTTTTGTTAGTGCAGGCCCTGATAATGCCAGTATGCCGATAAGCCAAATGAATGACGCGACCAATAACGACGTTCTTGAGCTTTGTTTGCCAGAGTCCATAAGCAAATGAGCTAAGTGAGGGGCAATATAGCGACTCCATGCCGTATTTGAGTCCTGATTACGCCAAAGAAAGAATAATAAGCCAAGAAGTGGCAGCAGTGCCCATAACCATTCTGGGCGGATAAAATGAAGGCTCATGAGTGTCCTCCATTACTCTTAGGTTGGTAGACTTTAGACTGAGATCTTGCCTGAGAATGCACTTTGGCAGTGTTAAAGCGGTTAAATAAAGACAGTTTACTCATGTTTAAAATGACACTAATGATTAACATAATACTTAACGGCCAATAGAAAAGTTCAGATCGAGGGCGATAAGTTTGTTGATCGCGGCTCACAGGCTGAAGCTGATCAATCACTTGATAAATGCGTTCAAGTTCTTCGGTGTTTTTAGCTCGAAAGTATTGCCCGCCTGTCATGGCCGCAATTTTTTCTAATGTGGCTTCGCCTAGATCGCTTGAAGGGTTAACCCGTTGGCGACCAAAAATACTCCTCTTTTCTATGACGGAAGCGCCAACACCAATGGTATATATAGTGATACCACGTTTAGCGGCGATTTCAGCCGCTTGTGTTGGTTCGGCTTTACCGGCGTTATTTGTGCCATCAGTCAGCAAGATTAAAATACGGTTGCTGTCCTCGACGCGATCGAAGCGTTTTACAGCCAGTCCAATGGCTTCACCAATGGCGGTTTGTTTACCGACTAAACCGATTTGAGATTCTTGCAAATAAGTGGCTACAGACCGTCTATCCAGTGTGAGTGGTGATTGTAGATAAGCATGATCAGCAAAAAGAATTAATCCAATTCTGTCGCCTTTACGGCGTTCAATAAATTCACTGACGACTTTTTGTACCAGCGTAAATCGATCAACCGTCTTATTGTCGAGTACCATATCTTCAATTTGCATACTGCCGGATAAGTCGAGCGCGACCATTAAGTCACGGCCTTTGCTCGGCAGTTCAATGGGCTCACCCAACCATTGTGGTCTGGCAACAGCAAACACTAAAAGTACCCACATAGCCCAATACCAGCGGCGAGAAAATTTAGTGGAAATGGTACCAATCAACTGAGTAGTACTGGTTGTTGGCAGCAGTAAGTGACCACCTTGTTGTGGTTTTTGTTGGTTTTTAAAAATAAGCGGTAATGGCAATAATAGTAATAACCAAGGCCAAATTAGCGTTAACATATAGCCTCCGGTTTCATCGGTAGGGCTTTGTTTAACCAGAATTTGGCTAATTCCATGAGTTCGATATTTTCTTGAGTTGTAAGCCCGTCTTTTTGGTAACGCTTATTGAGTAACGCGGCAAATTTCCCTTGCATGTTATCTGGTAAAGATTTATCTAACCATTGATGCCACTCTTCTCCATCGCTGGATGCAACGGTAGCACGTGAAATGTAACTCATGGCGGCACGTTTTAGCACAGCATTAATTTCTACCGCGCAATTTTCACCAGAAGTGTTTATGTTATTCAGTGCATTCATTGCGGCTTTTTTGGGGGCTGTTTGCTTTACATAGCGACGGATCAATAAAAAAATGCCGACAATTAATATGATAGCGAGCACAATCAGTAACCAGTACCCGCTGGCTAATGGCCACAGTCCAATAGGATCAGGCGTGTGAATGTCTTTCATATTCTGTAAAGCGGGGTTGATAGCGGCTGTATTGGTGGTCATTGGCGCAATAACTCCAATTGATCACTCAAACGTAAACCAGCATCGATTTCATTAGGGTAAACATTAAGTTGGTTCATGATTGAAACAAATACACTCTGTTTTTGTTTTTCGCTTTCGAGCCAAATTTGATAACTCTGGCGAGTTAGAAGGGTTTTATGGCTACCTTGGCGGATAGGCAGACTGAACTGCTTAGGCAATTGAGCCGTGCCAGTTCTTAGCGGATCCGTCACTAAAAATGATTTTAACTCACAATGACGTTGTAACTCGCTTAGTGGCGCTAAACAGTCAGGAGTAAAGTTTTGACCATCAGTGATTATCCATACTAATGAACCGGGCTTAGCCAGTCGCTTTAGTCGTTGGCAAGCTTTAACAATATGATCTGGTTGATAATCTTCGTCACCAATGTGATTCAATTGATTTTTGTGTAGCTTGGTCAAAGAACTGACCAATTGTAAAATGCCCAAACGACGACTGCGCGGTTTGAGCTCAACGTGTTCGTTCTCAGTTGCGATTAAAGCGCCGAGTCGGTCACCATGATTAATGGCATTCCAACCTAAGGTGGCAGCTACGTGCGCGGCTTGTACCGATTGCAGCAATAACTTAGAACCGAAATATAAGCTATGACTGAGATCGATAAAAATCAGGATAGGGCGCTCACGTTCTTCGACAAAAAGTTTCGTGTGCGTTTTACCTGTTCGGGCTGTTACGCGCCAATCGATGGTTCTGACATCATCGCCTTGCTGATATTGCCGAACTTCGGCAAATTCCATTCCACGCCCTTTTAGGTTGCTGCTTCTATGTCCTGCAAGGTGTGCTTGCGCTCGATTACGACTTTCTGGCAAGGCACGGGCAAGGCTTTGGCATGAGAGTAGCTCTTTTTCAGTTAAGGTTAACCCGTCAGCAAAAAGTGGCAGAACTTGATTATCTGTCATCTTGCCTACCATTTAGGGTACCGCGACTAAACTGATTATCTGACGTATAACATCGTCAGTACTGATGCCTTCAGCTTGTGCTTGGTAACTGAGCAGTAAGCGATGACGCAGTACATTTGGTGCTACGGCTTGTATGTCTTCTGGTGAGACAAAGTCACGATCTTGTAACCAAGCACGAGCACGGGCACAGCGTTCAAGAGAAATGGTAGCACGGGGACTTACGCCATATTCCAGCCATGAAGCGAGTTCATCGCTGTATTGTTGCGGTTGGCGGGTTGCCATTACAATATCCACAATATATTTTTCAAGCGGCTCAGCGAGGTAGAGCTGCAATGACGCATCACGGGCAGCAAAAATATCTTCTTGGCTGATTGGTTCCATTTTTAATTGTTTGTGAGTTTGAGCTTCTTTACGAGATTGACGCAAGATTTGAAACTCAGTTTCAGCACTTGGATAATCGAGGTTCAAATGCATTAAAAAACGGTCGAGTTGAGCCTCTGGCAGCGGGTAAGTCCCTTCATTTTCCAATGGATTTTGAGTTGCCATGACTAAAAACAGTTTTGATAGCGGGTAGCTTTGCTTACCAACAGTGACTTGACCTTCTGCCATCGCTTCTAATAATGCCGATTGCACTTTTGCTGGTGAGCGGTTAATTTCATCAGCGAGGATCAGATTATGAAAAATAGGCCCTTTTTCGAATTCAAATTCACCGGTTTGCGAACGGTAAATATCGGTTCCGGTTAAATCGGCTGGTAATAAGTCAGGCGTAAATTGGATCCGCTGAAAATTACCTTGGATACCATCGCATAATGCTTTTACCGCGCGGGTTTTGGCTAACCCCGGTGGGCCTTCGACTAATAAATGACCATCAGCGACTAATGCTGTCATTAAGTTCTCGGTCAAAACAGGTTGACCTAAAATCACCATGTTTAAATATTTTCTAAGCGTTTGAAAGCGGTTCAAGGACATGTGTTAACTCATATAATTAAATCAAATACGTTCTTATTAAAGCGCATAATACTAAATGAAATCTTTAGTATCAGATAGTAATGCTATTTTTAACATTTATAGATAATAGAGGGCAAGAGGTGATGTAAGTTCCTTTGGTTTGGAAATATTCTAAACAAGTGTTTGAAACTTTCTATTAAATAGTTAGAATCAGATCACAAAACTTATGGTCTGACCTGTAAAATTTTTCTTAAATATGGGAAGTGGCAGCTAGACTTTGATGGATGAACAGTAATAGGGGTTATACATGGGTGGTAAGCAACAGCTCACTAACAGTAAAGGTGAACGGATAGCCATAGTCGCAGGCTTGAGAACACCGTTTGCTAAACAGGCAACCGCATTACACGGTTTGTCGGCTTTGGATTTAGGGAAAATCGTTGTCAATGAAATGTTGGCTCGCTCAGAGTTAGACCCAAAATTAATCGAACAACTTGTTTATGGACAAGTTGTTTTAATGCCAGAAGCCCCAAATATTGCCCGTGAAATTGTACTTGGTACGGGCATGGACGTGAAAACCGACGCTTACAGCGTAACTCGCGCCTGTGCAACCAGTTTCCAGTCTACTGTTAATGTGGCTGAATCAATATTAACTGGCAACATTGATATTGGAATTGCTGGTGGTGCTGATTCATCATCAGTGGTACCCATTGGCGTTTCAAAAAAACTTGCTCGTGGTTTAGTTGATTTAACGAAAGCCAGAAGTTTAGGGCAAAAATGGAATATCATCCGCAAACTGAATTTAAAAGATTTACTGCCTGTACCGCCTGCTGTAGCCGAATACTCTACCAATTTGAGTATGGGACAAACCGCTGAGCAGATGGCAAAAACTCATAATATTAGCCGTGACGATCAAGATGCGCTTGCTCATCGTTCTCATACGTTGGCAACCAAAACATGGGATTCAGGTGTACTCAAAGACGAAGTGATGATAACGCACGTACCGCCTTATAAATCCTACCTTGAGCGCGATAATAATATCCGTACGAACTCAACACTAGAAGGTTACGCCAAACTGCGACCTGTGTTTGATCGCAAACACGGCACGGTTACTGCGGCCACAAGTACGCCGCTTACCGATGGTGCATCGGCGGTTATTCTAATGAATGAAGCTAAAGCCAAAGCACTGGGATATCAACCAATTGGATACATTAAAAGTTATGCCTTTAGTGCCATTGATGTGTGGGAAGACATGTTAATGGGGCCATCGTATGCCACTCCGCTTGCATTGCAACGCGCGGGAATGCAATTAGAAGATCTCGACCTAATCGAAATGCATGAAGCTTTCGCAGCACAAACATTAGCGAATATGAAAATGTTTGAATCGAAAAAGTTTGCTGAAGAGCAGCTTGGTCAGTCCCGTGCGATAGGCGAGATTGATATGGACAAATTTAATGTATTGGGTGGTTCATTAGCATACGGGCATCCATTTGCGGCAACAGGTACACGTTTGATCACTCAAGTTTGTCGAGAGTTAAAACGTAGAGGTGGTGGTACAGGACTGGCAACAGCATGTGCGGCTGGTGGATTAGGTGCTGCAATGATAGTTGAAGTGGAGTAACGGCTTTATGAGTACGAATACAATGGAAAAAACATTCAATTTAACCCGCCGTGATGATGGCATCGCCGTATTAACTATGGATGTTCCGGGCGAGTCAGTAAATACACTTCGTGCTGAATTTTCAGCCGAAATTAATGAACTGTTATCTGAAATAAAGTCAGACAGCAGTATTAAAGGTTTAGTGATCATTTCAGGCAAAAAAGATTCATTTATTGCAGGCGCAGACATCAGCATGCTGGATAAATGCAAAACGTCAGAAGATGCGAAAACGCTATCTCAGCAAGGGCATCGAGTCTTTTTTGATTTAGAAAATCTGCCTTTCCCTGTAATTGCGGCGATCCACGGTAGTTGTTTAGGTGGCGGGTTAGAGCTCGCCATGGCATGCCATCAACGCATTTGTAGTGACGACACTAAAACGGCATTGGGCTTGCCTGAAGTGCAGCTTGGTTTGCTTCCCGGCGGTGGCGGTACACAGCGTTTACCGCGCTTAGTCGGGATTGCCTCCGCACTTGATATGATGTTAACGGGTAAGCAGCTTCGCCCGAAACAAGCCAAAAAATTAGGTATTGTGAGTGAAGTGGTACCTAAAACCATATTGCTAGAGGCCGCCATTAAGCTTGCCAAAGCGGGTCACAAAAAAGCTAAGCCAGTAAAGCAATCGTTGGTTAACCGAGTATTAGAAGCTACGCCAATAGGTCGAAACATTATGTTCGATCAAGCGACCAAACAGGTTCAGCGTAAAACACAAGGTAACTATCCAGCGCCAAATAAGATCATTGATTGTGTAAGAGTAGGGATGTCAAAAGGCATTCATGCTGGCCTTGAAGTCGAAGCTCGTCACTTTTCTGACTTAGTGATGACCAAAGAGTCAGCCGCACTACGCAGTATCTTTTTCGCGACAACGGAAATGAAAAAAGAAGCTGGTGAAGCCAATTCAAAATCCGTCAAAAAAGCGGTTGTTTTAGGTGGCGGTTTGATGGGCGGAGGTATTGCCTCTGTCACATCAACCAAAGCAAAAGTGCCTGTACGTGTAAAAGACATTAACGAACAAGGTCTGAGTAATGCTTTGTCTTATGCTTATAACCTGCTGGATAAAAAAGTAAAACGCCGACACATGACAGCCAATGACCGTGACAATATTATGGCACTCATGACAACCACTACTGAATATAAAGGCGTACAAGACGCCGATATTGTGGTCGAAGCCGTGTTTGAGGATTTGTCGCTTAAACACCAAATGGTAAAAGATATCGAGCGTGAATGTAGCAAAGAAACCATTTTTGCTTCTAACACATCGTCTTTACCAATCGGGCAAATTGCTGAAGTGGCAGAGCGCCCTGAAAATGTCATTGGCTTACACTATTTTTCACCCGTAGATAAAATGCCATTGGTAGAAGTGATTGCTCACGAGAAAACATCAGCTGAGACGATTGCAACAACGGTTAATTTTGCACGTAAACAGGGTAAAACGCCAATTGTGGTAAAAGACGGCGCTGGTTTTTATGTAAATCGTATTCTTGCGCTTTATATGAATGAAGCTTCGCAAGTATTGTTAGAAGGGCAACGCATCGAGCACTTAGATAAGTCTCTGGTGAAGTTTGGGTTCCCTGTTGGACCAATGACATTGCTGGATGAAGTAGGCATTGATGTCGGTGCCAAAATATCGCCAATTCTTGAAAAAGAACTCGGTGAACGATTCGTAGCCCCGCAAGCTTTTGATAAATTACTCGGCGACGGTCGTAAAGGCCGTAAGAGTGATAAAGGTTTTTATCTTTATGGCAAACAGGCTAAAAAAGGTAAAAAGCAAGTCGATGAGTCGGTTTATGCTTTATTTGGTTTAACCCCAAAGCCTAATAAAGAGGCGAGTAAATTGTCACAGCGATGTGTTGTGCAAATGCTAAATGAAGCTGCACGATGTCTAGATGAAGGCATAATTGCTTGTCCAAGAGATGGCGATATTGGTGCTATTTTTGGCATCGGCTTCCCCCCGTTTTTGGGTGGACCATTCCGTTACATGGATGAGCTCGGTGCTAAAGCCCTCGTTGAAACATTGCAAAAGTATCAAAATGAGTTTGGTGATCGATTTACTCCGTGTGATTTGTTAGTAAAAATGGCACAAGAAGAGCGTAGCTTTTATGAATAACTTTCTAAGGACTAGCAGCGAAGGGAAAGGGAACTAGCGATTTAGAAAGTACCAATCAATATTTTAAATTTTTTTGTCATACCAGCAAAGGCTGGTATCCAGTGACTTTTATAGAAAAGCTTAAAGGCACTAGACTCCAGCCTGCGCTGGAGTGACGAGGATTCTTCATCGGTATACTTTCTTCCGCAACTTTCCTATGAACTAACGGCTATTGTAAGTAAGAGTTTGATAAGTTAATTAATGTCAAATAAATGGCGTTACCAATTTTAATCTAGAAACATCAGTTGACTGCGTTCTCAAGCGTAGAAAAAATGGCTGATAGTAAGGCGTAGTTTGCAGCAAGTAGTTATTCTACTTGCAAAAGTTACAACGCAGATAGCAGTCATTTTAGTAAGCTTGTGAGCGTAGAGCACTTCACTCATTGGGTGAAAACCATGATGATAAAATCATTATATTGCTCAAACAGTTACTCATATACTCAGCGTTCAACTGATGATTTTAGGTTTAAGGTGGCGTCATTTTTTTATCTCTGAACAACTCAGGTGTGTCTTAAAAAGCCGCAAGAAAATAATAAAAAATTTGAGGTTCGTGGGTTTAACTGTAATAAAGAAGTGATTATAATCTGCGCGATTTTGAAATGTGCGGTGGTTGAGATATGTTATTTATATCAGCAGTAGCTATAGGTTTGATAGTGTCGGGCGCATTAATTGGTTTTAGCGCCTATTACTCAGGCATGGCCGTAAAGCGTTGGGGGTTGGCTGGTTTGTTATTAGGCCCTGCAGCGTATCCGTTATTTAACGCGCATAAGCAGTTAGCGAACCGAAAAGTTGTTGCGTTTAGTGATGTCAGCGTTATTTGTTAACACTAAAGTGGTTAAAATAAAATATCAGCAATGTTGGAGGATAACTCCAACACATGCTGGTACTTTTTTCACAATATTTCCAAACTTTTTCTTAGCTCAGTAGACTAATTCCACCAAGCTTTTGCTTGAACAACTTCCATTTTATTTAACCCTTCAGGAAGCTTAACCTTTATACGCTCTGGCTTAGCTAGCCCAAGTGAAATAAGTAGTGATTTAAACATAGCATTCTCCTTAGGTTGTTTGGTTAAGCTATGGCTTGGGGTTTATATTTCACATTAGGTGCACCAGCGAGCTGAGTTTGTGTATATTTCACGTTAGGTGCGGCAGCGAGCTGAGTTTGAATATATTTAACATTAGGTGCGGCAGCTAGCTGAGTTTGAATATATTTAACATTAGGTGCGGCAGCTAGCTGAGTTTGAATATATTTAACATTAGGTGCGGCAGCTAGCTGAGTTTGAATATATTTAACATTAGGTGCGGCAGCTAGCTGAGTTTGTATATATTTAACATTAGGTGCGGCAGCTAGCTGAGTTTGTATATATTTTACGTTAGGGGCAGCAGAAAGTTTCTCTTTTTCACTATTCTTTATTAAAGCAGAAAAACTAAGTGCTGAAACAGAAGTTACGACAATAAAGGCAGTTATTTTTTTCATTTTTATTCTCACTAAGTAAGTTTTTTGACGACACATACAGAACTGCATGTGTTATGCCAAAACTTATTAAAAGAATAATTAACAACATCAATTCATCTGTTCGAAAATACAAACAATGGTTCACTTGTAGACAACATTGAATTAAGCTCATTTCTGTTTTAGTAACTCTCCAAAATCAGATCTTGGTACGGGTTTACTGAAAATGTATCCTTGAATTTCTTCGCAGTTCAGTGCGCGTAATACGCTGAGTTGGCTTTGCTCTTCAACCCCTTCTGCAACGACTTTTAAGCCCATATTGTGGGCAATGGTAATAATCGAGTCGACCATTTTTAAATCGCGATCAGATTTATCAATATCATCGATAAAGGCTTTGTCGATCTTTAAAGAATGAATTGGGAATCGCTTCAAATAGGTTAAAGACGAATAACCCGTACCAAAGTCATCCAATGCCAAGTGAATACCCATTCTCGTGAGTTTTTGCATAACTCGAATGGCTTTTTCGGGGTGTTCAATCACTGTGCCTTCAGTAATCTCAATTTCTAGGTTAGAGGCTGGTAACCCAGTGTTAAACAAAATTGTTTTGATGCGTTGCTCTAAGTCTGGTAATGCAAACTGCCTTGACGATAAGTTAACGGCAACTCGGCCTGTAAAACCATAATCTTCACGCCATTGTTGTGTGGCTACGCAGGCTTTTTTAAGTACAACCTCACCGACATCGACAATTAAACCCGTTTCTTCCGCAAGGGGGATAAATTCTGCAGGTGATACTATGCCATTTTCAGGGTGTATTAATCGAACCAGCGCTTCCATGCCGATAATGTTGTTGGTTTTTAAGCACATTTTTGGTTGATAATAGACTTCGAAATAATCGTGACGGAGCCCTTCACGGATCTGATTTTCAACGTCTAATTGTCTTAGGGCATTGTCATTGAGTGAATCCGAATAAAAATGATATCGGTTACCGCCTGCGGTTTTAGCGGCATACATAGCAATATCAGCTTTTCGTAATATAGCTTGCTCGTCGGTTTCGTCATCGGGATAAAATACAATACCTAAACTCACACCTACTACTAACTGTTGGTCTTTAATAGCTAATGGGGAATCGAGCGTGCCAATTACACTACTTGCAAGGGTAGCTGCTGAGCCAATATCCAATTGGCTTTCGATCAAAATTGCAAATTCATCACCGCCTAAACGGTATAAATTAGCACCAGATGGCAAAGCAAGGTTGATGCGATTTGCAATCATTTTTAATAGTTGATCACCAACGTTATGTCCTAATGAATCATTAATCTTTTTAAAGTTATCCAAGTCCAAGATCATCAGTACATGGGGCACTTGGCGTTTCACTAAGTTATTAATGGTGACTTGTAAAAAGGATCGGTTCGGTAGGGCCCGTTAAATTATCGCTGGTGGTCAGTTTGCGCAATGCCAACTGTTGCTGCTTTTTATAAGTAATATCTGTAAATACCGCGACATAATGATTGGTTTGATCGCGCTCATCAAAAATTGCATCGATGCTCATTTCCATTTGGAAAGGTGTACCATCGCCGCGAAGGGAATCAACTTCATTGGTCCAACGACCATGATTACGAAGCATATGCATGACTTGGTGTGAAAAGCTGTCAGGGTATTCCTTAAACTTTAAACGCTGACCAATAAAATGGTTACGATTAGTTTGAGTAATGTCACAACAAGCTTGGTTTACCTGAATAAATCGGAACGAGTGATCTAAAATAAACATACCTTCTGAAATATTCTCAATCGCACGTTCAAAAAGAGTAAGCTGCTCTTCGGTTTGTTTAAATTCATTAATATTTTTAATGGTTCCCGTCATACGTAACGGCTTATTATCGTGTGAACGCTCAACGACTTTGGCTCTATCAAGGATCCAAATCCACTTTTTGTCTTTACTTTTTACTCGATAAGAAACTTCAAAATGTTCAGTTTTATTTTTTAGGTGATCTTCGAGTAGCTGCTTGACACGGTTTCGATCCATAGGGTGAATATTACTGCTTTGCCCTACGGTATTTACTCGTTGACCTACTACAGGGAAGTCTAGAGTACCCCACACATTTGAGCGATATATTTTGCCTGTCTCTAAGTCCCAATCCCATATTTCGTCACCACTACCCCAAAGAGAAAGTTTTAAACGTTCTTCACTTTTATTAATTTGTTTTTGGATTTCACGGCGGCGAATAATTGAACGAATAAATAAAGCTATGATCAGCAAACACAAGAAGGCATATGCAATTTTAGCTTCAAAAGAAAGCCACCAAGGTGGGGTTATTTCGATGAATAAAGACTTAACTCTACTTCTTTCTTTTGTAAGCGGGTTAACGCCGTAAATATTAAAAGTGTAGTGACCTGGCGACAAGTTTGTGTAAGTTGCACTATTAATACCTTCGGATTTAATCCAGTCTTCAGATAACCCTTTTAACTGATAGTAATGCTCGACACTCTTTGCTTGCATTTTTAAAGATGCAAACTCTATTGAAAATGGGTAATCAGTAAATTTTAATTTAATTTTGTCTGTTTTATCTACGACTTTGGTTAGAACGCTATTATCAAGTGATAATGGAACATTAAATAAAAATAAGCTTGTTAACGTTATAGAGGTATCTAGGTTATTTGCAATATCAAGTAAAGTGTTGATGTTAACAATGGAAACACCATCCATGCCGCCCAAGAAAAAATTATCTTTCCAAAAAGTAGCGCTTTGTGTGTTATATTCATTTTGACTGCCATACTTGTCATTAATTTTATATTTAATGTTATTAATGATATCAATTACTAGCACTTCTTTTAATGAGCTGGCAACTATTATTCCGTTGTTTTCTGCCAAGGAATAAACTGGTTTTCCAATATTCTCGATTAAAGTTATAGAATGATTCTCTATATTGAAAGAGTATATTGATGTACTGGTTCCGAAAAAAACTAGTTTATCATTCGATGCAATGCTGTAAACGATATCTTTATTAAATAGTTTTGTTTTTTTATTTTCACTGAAAAGAGTAAGACCTTCTTGTTCAGCTATAAATATATGATTGCGACTGTACTCATGCATCTTAAATATAGAAGAACTTTTTGAAAGTTCTAGAATTTTATTAAAGCTTTTAGTTTTTGTAGAGTATTTTAGAATATTATTTTCAGAAGTTGCTATTAGAAGGTGACCGTCAAGTGATAACTCTAGTGACGAAATGTTTAAATCTAATATTTTTTTTTCTTTCTTTGTATGTAACGATTTTTCTATCAATCCTTTGTGGCTACCAATGAATATGTCATTATCTATCACTCTTGCTGTTTTATAACCCATGACTCCAGAGTCAATTTTTTTATTCCCATCATCAGTGATAAAATTTATAATATTGTTGTCACTAGTTATTAGCATTCCATTATTTGTGGAGTTTATGTTCCAAACACTACCTTTCAAATCGAAAGTTTTAATTAAGTTCGAATGCTTCCTAATAATCTTAAACCCTGAAGAAATAGAAGGAATTAAGATGGAGTTATCGTTTGAAATAATCCTAGAGTAGTCAAGTTTAGTTGAGGAGTTTGAAATTTCGCCTATGAAACTAGAAAGATTTCCGTCTTCAGATAAATAGTATAATTTCCCATTAGTCACACCAATTATTTTGTTTTTATATCTGGTGACTCCATTGAAATTAATTCTGTTGGTTTTTTTTAATTTTCCATTTATTAAGGTTTGAACTCCGAGTGGTGAAAATATCAAAGTTTTGTTATTTATTGTTAATATATTATTAGTATCTGATATTATCTTTTTTGTTTTTTCTGTTTTAGGGTTTAAATAATATGTGTCACCGTTGTAATTTGTGAAAAGGTAACCATTATCATACTTAGATATTTTCTTTACGTTTTTAAAAATATTGTTTGAGTGTATTTTTTTAATTTTATATGTTTTATTTTCTAGAATATATATGTTTTCATTAGTTCCGATAGCTATGCTGTTGCCAACTTTTTGAATAGACCATATATCTTCTTTTATATTTATAATAGGGGTGAAGTTATCTGTGTTTTTGTTGTAAGTAGAAACACCTTTATTAGTAGCAATAAAGAGTGTTTCTTCAATAATTACTATTTTTTTTATAAATGAGCTTTGTAATTCTGGGTGTGTATTTAAAAAGTACTTTTTAAAATTACGACCATCGAATCTATTCAGACCATTAAGTGTACCAACCCAAAGATATCCATCATTATCTTGAACAATAGAAGTTACCGTACTCTGCGACAACCCCTCAGCTACGCCATACGTCTCAGTGTTCAGGATAATATGCGAATCTGGAATAGGCTCAAACAGCTCTTTAAGTTCTGACTCAACAGCAATGTCGCTGGTTTTTTGGTCAGCTGTGGTGTTGGCGTGTGCTGAAATAGCGAAAGAAGCACTGAAAAGAAGAAAAAAAGTGGCACAAATGTGTCTAAAAAGCATAAGTAATTATAATTTTTGTTAGTTATTGCATCTAGGATGCTAATTTTTTTAGTCACTTTTTCAGAAACCGATGCATTTGTCAAAGCGTTCTGTTTAATTATTCGTTTTTTGTGCTCACTAGGTGTAATTATTGTCATAAAGCTGTTGAGTGACAGAAAATTGACTCAAAAGTTTCTGTTGTATATAAGGTTAAATCTATATTTGCTCACTAAATTGTGGCTGTTTTTTAGTTTATAATGTTTATGGTTTGTTAATTCGTGGTGAGTAGAAAATCTACAGCTTAAATTTCTTTGAGTCACTTTTAAAATCAGTAATGCTAGTGTCGATTTTTTGGCCTTTTGTGATGTGCTCGTTAAGATGCGTTTGTCCGCAACTGTATAATATCAACCTATCTTTTTTGCTGTTATTCATTTTATCCATTAAAAACTTAATGAGATCGGCTCGTGTTAAGTGATTTATCTCATTAACGACTTGTTCTCTGTGGTCGAACTTATGATCTTTGTTACCAATGCTTGTCCAAAATCTCTGGCCTCGTGTTTTTAGATTTGGATCATGCTCCATGATTTGGTTGGTTAATCCTTGTTTAGTTTGAGCCCATTGTTGCTCGGTGAGCTCCATGACTGTGTATGCAAAGTCTGAAAGGAAAGTATCTATTTCGTTTAATAGTGTTTTCGGGCCGCAGTTAGGTGACTGAATGTAGAAAATCATCCCGGGGTGTCGATTAAGTGGTAAGTAATTTGTACCGACCATATAGCCCAACTGTTTTCGGGTGCGTAGCTCATGGAAAAATTTTGATGACATAGTGTGGTTTAATAAACTGAATAAAGCCATTTTCAGAATACTGGTTTGTTTTGATTGATAGTAGACCAATATTGCACTGTCTTGATGATCAATATTAAGCTGTCTCACTAACGTACCTCGGTTAGTGAGTTTAATCAGTTCTCGGTTAGCTTCAGGACTAGGAATCGATACTAAGGATAAGATATTCGATAAATTATTACTCAGTTCTTGGGCTTCTTCTTTAAGCCAGTCACCGTATATGAGTCCTTCAAGATACGTTGCTTCGTAAAAATTACGCACATGCTGGTGCAACTCATCGAGCGATGCCGTTTCTAACTCATTGGCCAGTTCAAGTGGTTCGTAACTACGCTGTTGTATGGTTGCGGTCAAGCTTGAGAATAGCTGAGAAATCGGCCGAGTTTTACTGATGTTGTTCCAGTTACGTAAAATCTGCTTTTTAATGAGCTTGAATCTATCTTCACTGAAATTTCGTTCTTTAGCTTTGTTGATGATCAGTGTCAGCAAGTCTCTTTGTTTTGGTGTGAAGCCACTGATATGCAGAGTTAATCCGGCTTGATTAGGGTAAATATTGAAATTGAGACCTGCTACTTCTGCCGCATAAGTATGTTCGGTTAAATAATCGAGCAGCATTTCAATGTACAAGCGGGTAAGGGCGGCTTGCCGAACATCGTTACAAGCATGCAATGAGTCAATAGCTAAATAAATGTGTCCTTTTGGTAGGTTGAACGTTTCATCTTTTTTATACCAAAACCGATAACCTTTGTTTTCAGATATTACTATGGGCACTTTAAGCTGATAATTTGTTGAGCGGGGTTTTACTTCTGAAAGCACAAAAGGATTTACTTCTGGCAATTGAAGTTCTGTGCGAGGTATGCCGTTTTTCCATTTAGATAACCGTTGTGGACAGATGGCTTCTACTTTATAGGGTGTTTTGTACCATTTGCTTTCGTTTGACGTCGTAATCCCTTGCGCGACGATTTGTATTCGCATGTTGTCACAGTTAAGGCGTTCTAATTGCTCATTCACTTCTGCTACATCAAGTTTATCCATGCGGTAGTCGCCAAAAATGACATCTTGTGGCGGATAATGCTGCAAGTTCAAACTGAGATGACTGGCTAACTCAATAGGGTTGGCTTGTTCTTGAAACTCGAAGGCTTGTTTGAGTAAATTAGACCGTTCAAGGTAGCGCCATTGCTCGATGCCTGAAGCTTGGATAAGTACCAAAAACTCAAAGGTTGACTGCACAATATCATCTACATTTTCCAAGCCCTTATCAGTGAGCTGAAAATTTATTGCAAAATCTTTAAAATTATAGCCTGATACACCACCACCTGAAGTTAGGTTATTGACTAAGCCCTGATCCTTTAGATAGGACAATAAACTGCCTTTTGACTCATTGCCTAGTAAATGACTAATAAAAGTTAATGGTTTATTTGGATAGTTTTTCTCAATTGATGGAAACGCAAAACTCAAGTTGAGTCGCTTTTGCTTTTTTACTGGGCATATCGTGATTTGATTGGCTAGGTTCTCAGGGTTGTAAAGGGGCACACTCGGATAATTTTTTTTGTAATTATGGTTAGGTACATCGCTAAAAAAATGCTGTATATATTCTTGCTGCTGATGCAAACATATTGGTGCCACCAAGCAAACGGTCATGAGATTAGCGCTATAGTGCTTGTGGTAAAAGCTTAACAGTTCTTCTCGTAAATCGTTTTCATTACCACTTAGTGTTGATAAATTACCGACTGAAAACTTTGATAAAGGGTGTGCTTGATTACAGGTTTCTTTTTCTACATCGTAAATTCGGCGCAGATCATCATTAAGCTTTAGGCTAAATTCGGACTCAATAGCATGACGTTCACGATCGACTAACTCAGGGTTAAACAGTGGAGCAATGAAAAACTGGCTAAAACGGTCGAGTAAGGATTCAAGTGCATCGGTTTCTACAGAGCAGTAAAAATTAGTATGCTCTGTGCCTGTCCATGCATTGTGGCTACCACCGTGATGATTTATAAAACTGTGGTATTCGCCAGCATCAGGGAATTTCTCAGTGCCGAGAAAAAGCATGTGCTCTAAAAAATGCGCCATGCCGGGACGATTTTTGGGATCATCAAAATGGCCAACGGCCACCGTGAGAGATATCGCTGATTGAGTTATTTTATTATCTTCAACTAATAAAACCTTGAGTCCATTATTGAGCGTGAGAGAACGGTAACTACGGTGATCGTTCGGGCTTTGAATAACTGAATCTATTGGGATCAATTACTATTCCTATTAGCTGAAAGTAGTCATACTTTTGTATCATTCTAGCCGACTAATAAAATAAAATTTGTGAGTGTTGTGACATAGTTCAAAAAAATGTGTGAAAAGTATTGTGTCGCAACCACAATATATAGTGGTAGTGGATCTGATTTTTAGCAAATGTAGATATGAATATTTAACAATAAAAATTGGAACTAAGGTTTTTTTAATGTCTTAGACTTTTGGTTATTGTGTTCATATTTTGTTAAATCATAAAAATATTGTGGGGCTATGGCACTGATTTCTGGTTCCAATTTGTCGTTACTGAACAGCATGAAAGATAGGTTTGATGTAAATAAATAGAAGATTTTTTTTGTTGATTATCGTTTTAGCGTTACAATTGGGTTAACTTAGAAGTAACACCTGTTCAAGAGATCGATATGCAACTATTTTTGATGCGTCATGGCGAAGCAAGCTTTGAAGCCAACTCTGATAAAGAGCGCATCCTAACTTCATTAGGGCAGCAGCAAGCCGCTCAAATGTCCTCAACGTTAACGCAATATGCATCAGAGTTCGATTTGGTGTTGCTTAGCCCTTATATAAGAGTGCAACAAACTTGGGCGCAAGTGAGTCAAATCTTTTTAACTAGTTCAAATGTACATATTCTTGACGATCTTATTCCTTCGGCTGATCCCAAGCAAACCGCCGTGGTAATTCAAGCCTATGCGGAACAATTTGAGGCAAAAAAAGTATTGGTTATCGCACATATGCCATTATTGGGGTATTTAGTGAGTGAAATGGTTGCAGGAACAGAACCGCCGCTTTTTGCGACCGCCGGTGTCAGTTTAATTGACTTTTCGACAGGCTCTGCTGAATATGTGTGGCAACAAAGCCCGTTAACAAAATAGCACTTATCCTATTTGTGTGATTTTTATAGCTTGTTGAATTTACTTGTTTCGCTGGTATGACAGTGATTGGTACTTTCTAAATCGATAGATCCCTAAGGGTGTAATTCTTCGATATCAATTAAAATGAGTAGGGCGGCATCGCTTCCCCATTCTTTTGAAGCTTGATGAAACGCGAGCACCTTCGGGTGCTGAGCTAACCAAGAAGGCACTTTCTGCTTTAGTATCCCCGTTCCGTAGCCATGCATGATGCTGCAACAATTAACGCGTTGTTTTACACACGCTTGGATGAGTGCAGCTATCTCCAGCTTGGCTTCAGACTGCCTTAACCCGTGCAAATCGAGTAATAATTCTGGTATGTAGTCACCACGACGTAATCGTTTTAGCTCAAAACTGTCAACACCATCTTGCTTCCAACGCATTGGTCCTTCACTGGGTAGTAAAGGGTGATAGGTGTCCGAAAAATAGCTATCGACATGAATTTTTTGTTCATTTAACTCGAGCACTTTTTTTGATTTCTTGGAATGTTTAAAATGAACTTTGTCTTGCGGAATTGGCTTAACGCCTTTCATTAAATCAGCAAATGAATCAAATTCATTGTTGTCAGTCTTCTTATTCATTTTTTTATTTTACTTCATTTTAATATGAGAGACGTGAGTATTTTATTTAATGGAGATAATGTTTGTTTATTTGTCAAAGATAAAGTTTGTGAGGTTAAATTTTCAACTTTTTAATTGATAGAAATTTACAGTGCAAATCGAAGAATTTAGCTGCTGTTGGGTCATTGAGTGGTGAGTGATTACTTTGAGGGTTTTCGTTTTTATGAAAGATAATTAATTTGTTTGTGATTAATAAGACAAATAAAATCATTGTGATAGTGTAAGTTTTACTGTCTTTAACTCATCACAACTGTCTTTAAATCATCACAGAATAAGGTACGCAATGGCTTCTTCTTTCGTATCAGCATCAGCTTCAATTACCCCATACATGAGATCAACACCACCTTCTGATATTTATATAGGTAAAGAGGATGGTTTCCCGTTAGCTTTAGCATTGCAAGAAGCTATAAAAAATAAAAACTTAAGGGAGCTGACAATATTTTGCCAATTATTGGTTCAAAAAGGCTGCCTTGATAAAAAAGCATTGTGTAAAATTCACGAGTTTAGTGAGAAGCCAAGTAGCCTAGCAGTAATGTTGTGTTCAAGACGTAAGATGCTGAACATGTCAATATTACTGGAAGCTTTAGCTAATAGTGGGTTGATGAGTAATAAAGTAAATTTCACCCAATTATTTCTTGCAAAAAAGGCAAGTTTCGTAAGCACTTTGACGGATCTTGTTGCAGAACCTATCTCCATTTCAGGATATCAAACACAGATAGTTCAACGGCTTAAATCAATAAATGAAGAACCTGAGGCTTTAAATTTACTTGCGATGGGTCTGAAACTTATGCCCGTACACCATCAAAGTTTAGAGTCGATCGTTGAGTCTTGGTTACAAGAGCCTACTGCAAGTTTAAAACATTTAGATGCTGTGTTAACGCTAATAGGCCAAACTGAATTAGCCACTAGGATGCGGGAAATTAATGAGAAAGCCACTGAAGATAGCTTTCAGTCACAGCAGTGTCATTTTTTTAAGCCCTGTGCGTTCATAGGGGTACAAAAGACTGCAACTGTAACCAGACATGACGAAGCAGCAAATATAAATAGTTCTCACGGCCAAAACATGGCTAACTTCAAAGCATCAATAGAATTATTAGACATAAAAAGTGCCAGCGCTATCTGCGTGGCAATAAAGGAAATATCGCCGAATAATTTAGAAGAGCTTGGTGTTTATTTAGGCTTAAGTCTTTCAAGGGTACAAAGTTTAAATGGTAACTTGATGAATTTGATTTGTTATTGGTTAAATGGTGCCGATCAGGTTCTAACGGAGTCAAGTTGGCCATCATGGGGTAGCTTAGTTCAGGTGCTTCAGGAATTAGATGAAAATGTCATAGCGAAGAGTATCAGCGAAGCACACCCATATATAGTAGGGGCTTCAACACCCATAATAAATATGCAAAGCACGGCAAATTCTCAGAAGCTTAGCACAGGTGCTCACTCAGCAATTGTGAGGTTACTATCAGATCTTCTTCCTGAAGACTTTTTGGAACTTGGAGGAGAGCTTGGCATAGCAAGTAGTAGCTTAGCAGTTGAGAGAAGAGTGTTAAATTATCATGTGATTCAATGTTGGCTAGACAGTATTGACTCAGTGAGTAAGTATTGTAAGTACCCTTGTTATAACGTCTTGGTTGAAGCTTTGCTTAATTTAGGCTTGAATGGTACGGCCTATAAAATTGCAGCAAAACACCCGAGCGTACCTAATGCCGAATTGGTGCATTTGACACCTCCTTTAGACATTGGATTTGATGATGAAATTGATTATTCAAGTATTGAGTTAAGCGAGCCTGAAAAAGCAGATATTCAAACTGAAATGGCTCGAGCGTTAACCACCTCTGATCATTATGAGGTTTTTAAACCGATATTTGAATTAGATCTTGAAGGTTTTATGGCCTTAAGCATGGCTCTAGGGGTAAACCATACCAGAATATCAAGATTAGATTTACAACACAGAAAATTGGAAATTATAAATAGTTGGATAATGAAGAGTGATAATGTTAGTAAAATATCAGGCGAGCCAACTTATAATTCTTTAGTCTCCAAGCTGACCGAGATACGTCAACTTGGATACGCAAAAAAAATTGAAAACAGTGTAATAAAAGGTGTTGTTACAAAACGTGAAAATGTATCAAGCAATAAAAACACAAACCATTTTGAAGCTGAATCTAAGATTTTAACAACAGTAGATTTAAGTAATATACTCGTTTATTTAAACTCGTTGGATGAAGGAAAGGCTCTCTTGTTAGGAATCTCGCTAGGGGTTAAATACTCAACAATGAGAAGGGTTTATAGAGCAGAAGTAATTAAAGTTGTAATTGAAACATGGATAGTTGGCGAAGATAATACTCGTATAAAAGGGGCTGCGAACTATAAGACATTAATGGAAAAACTGAGGGAGATAGGCGAGCATGGCCTTGCTGATTCTCTTGAAGTAGACATAAAAAATGACCTTTTGCAGGTTGGCGTTTGTGGAATTATTCCTTCAACCAGTAGCTTAGAACCCATTAGTGTCGATGTGTCGACATGTGTTATTCAAACCTGTGAAATTCATTGGGTGGCGTTTTATTTAAGTGGCCTAAGTCTAGCTGAACTGGGCGAGTTAGCAGGCCAGCTTGAGTTAGCTCCTCATTATACTCGAGATTATGATTCACATAAAAAATTATATGTTGAACTGATGATTTCAGACTGGCTTGTTGATGAATTTAACGAGATTAACAATACTCAAACTTGGGCACAACTATGCTTAGCGCTTACAAACATTGGTAAAACAGGTTGTGCAAAAGAAATAGCGCGAACACATGGTAAGGATGAATACCAGAGCCACGCAACACATCAGTTACCAACATTTGAATGTGTTAAGCCTGAAAGCACTATGTGGAATAACGATTTAAGTGATTTGATTGATGATATTGCTATAAAACAAATTTTTGCTGATTTTGCTGATTTTGCTGAATTGTTTATGTCAGATCTTGTTAAAATAGCATCCTGTTGCAAGCTTTTTTTTAGAGGAAGTCAGATTGATATGAGTATTAGAGATCTGTTGCTATTAGATATTGATCAATTACAGGATGCTGTTATCAACGGTATTACCCTTAAGCAGTTTTATAATGCTTTAAAGTTTACTAATCATACTGGCTTAGCATTGAAAGTGAATGAATACGTCAGAAATAGTTAATCAATCACAAACACAGGGTAAACGAATGAATGTTTTTCGATCAAAAACCGTAGGTTTTATAATACGTCATTCCAGTGAAAACGGGAATCCAGTGACTTTAGGTATTTAATAATAAGGCACTAGATTCCCACTTTAGTGGGAATGACGAAATTACCACATGGCGTTGTGCATATATCACTCACTCACGCGGTTGCCCTGTTCACAAAGGTTGTTAGGCTTTAATTACCTCTTTTTTGTAGGTAATTCAGTTACGATATCAACAAAGTTTCGATCGCTTCTCGTTCTGAGTTGTGGTTAATCAAATTATAAGTATGACGGATTCACATTTCCATGAATAATCCAATAGGGTAGAATATTAAAAAAGTATATTGGAGCCTATTTTGGACAGAATTTTCGTGGAAGAAGCCGTAAGCGAGTTGCGGACAGTCGGAGACATGTTGCGCTGGTCTGTGAGCCGCTTTAACGATGCTGGCATTTATTATGGACATGGAACAGATAATGCGTGGGATGAAGCGATTGCTTTAGTATTCCATGCTTTGCATTTGCCACATGAAATTGGTCAGCAGGTCATCCACTCAAACTTAACCAGTTCTGAAAAGCACAAAATTGTTGAATTGATCATTCGTCGCGTTCAAGAACGTCTACCCGTTCCATATCTAACTAATAAAGCATGGTTTTCTGGCCTTGAGTTTTACGTTGATGATCGCGTTCTCGTACCAAGATCGCCAGTATCTGAACTTATTGGAAACCGTTTCAGCCCTTGGTTATACAACAAACAAGTAAATCGTATTTTAGATTTATGTACAGGCAGTGCTTGTATCGCTATTGCTTGTGCCTATGAGTTTGAAGATGCAGAAGTTGATGCATTAGACATCAGTGGTGATGCGCTTGAAGTCGCTCAAATCAATGTTGAGTCTCATGGCATGATGGAGCGAGTGTTCCCAATGCAATCTGATGTTTTCGCATCCATTCCTAAGGGGCCGCAATACGATCTTATTGTGTCTAATCCACCTTATGTTGACCAAGAAGATATCGACGATATGCCAGACGAATATCATCATGAGCCAGAATTAGGCTTAGCTTCTGGTCGTGATGGTTTAGATCTTACCAAGCGTATTTTGGCGAATGCGGCTGATTACTTAACAGAAGAAGGCGTACTTGTAGTTGAAGTGGGCAATTCTATGGTTCACTTAATGGAGCAGTTCCCTGACGTACCGTTTACTTGGATTAACTTCGAACACGGTGGTGATGGTGTATTTGTATTGACTCGAGATCAATTAGTTGAGCATGAAAGCTTATTTGCAATCTTTAAGGATTAAATGTGTCAGGAAATAGCATTGGATCTAGTTTTATCGTAACTACTTTTGGTGAAAGTCACGGCAAAGCATTAGGCTGTATTGTCGATGGCTGCCCACCGGGTATTGAGATTTCAGAACAAGAAATTCAAAAAGAATTGGATAGACGCCGCCCTGGTACATCTCGTTACACCACAGCTCGTCGTGAGCCTGATGAAGTTAAAATTCTTTCAGGTGTGTTTGAAGGCAAAACGACAGGCACATCGATAGGATTATTGATTGAAAATACCGATCAGCGTAGCCAAGACTATTCGAATATTAAAGATAGCTTCCGCCCGGGTCACGCAGATTACACTTACGAACAAAAGTATGGCTTTAGAGATTATCGTGGTGGAGGGCGTTCTTCTGCGCGTGAAACCGCAATGCGTGTTGCAGCTGGAGCCATTGCTAAAAAATTCCTGTTAGAAAAGTATGGTATCCAAATAACTGGCTACTTATCTCAGTTAGGGCCTATTAAAGCGGAAAGCTTAGATTTAGAACTCATTGAAACAAATCCATTCTTTTTCCCTGATCCATCAAAGCTTGAAGCATTAGATGAATATATGCGTGATTTAAAAAAGGAAGGGGACAGCGTTGGTGCAAAAGTTTCAGTTATCGCAACGAATGTTCCTGTAGGCCTTGGTGAACCCGTATTTGATCGTTTAGATGCTGATATTGCTCATTCTCTAATGAGTATTAACGCTGTAAAAGGCGTTGAAATTGGTGATGGCTTTGGTGTGATTGAACAAAAAGGTTCACAAGGTCGTGATTTGATGTCATCAAAAGGGTTTGACTCCAATCATGCTGGCGGCGTATTGGGTGGAATATCTTCTGGTCAGCCAATTGTTGCTTCAATTGCATTAAAACCAACATCAAGTATTAGTATTCCGGGTAAGACAATTGATAAGCAAGGTAATGAAATTGATATCGTGACAAAAGGTCGTCACGACCCTTGTGTTGGTATTCGTGCAGTACCAATTGCAGAAGCGATGTTAGCCATTACTTTAATGGATCATATGTTACGAAACCGTGGTCAGAATTCC
This sequence comes from Parashewanella spongiae, assembly GCF_004358345.1. Taxonomy (NCBI): domain Bacteria; kingdom Pseudomonadati; phylum Pseudomonadota; class Gammaproteobacteria; order Alteromonadales; family Shewanellaceae; genus Parashewanella; species Parashewanella spongiae. The sequence goes on from NZ_CP037952.1 coordinate 1,978,763, forward strand.
GATGTTGCTCGTAATACTCCTGAACTAGGAATGACTTAAGAGATTAAGATTTTAATTTTAAGTACAGTGTAAAGTTGTAATTGGAAATAAAAATAATAAAGAGGATTTAACTATGCAGTTTCGACTTGGGTTGATTGTGAATCCGTATGCCGGTCTTGGTGGAAGCGTAGCTCTAAAGGGCAGTGATGGTGTTGCAGAGGAAGCTATAGCGCTAGGAGCTGTGCCCAAAGCTCATCTTCGCATGGTTGAAGCTCTGAAAGTTTTATTACCTTTCAAAGATAAAATTGAGATCTACACCGCAAGTGGTGAAATGGGTGAGAATATTGCCAGTGAACTTGGTTTCAATATCAAAATGGTCTATCAAGCCCCTCACAGTCCTGAAGCTAAAGATACTCAAGAGTCTGTAAAATTACTCAATCAAACAAACCTCGACTTATTACTATTTGCCGGAGGTGACGGTACTGCAAGGGATGTATTCCAAGTCGTTCGAGAAGACTTACCTGTTTTAGGCGTACCAGCTGGTGTGAAAATTCATTCTGGTGTTTATGGTATTACGCCTAAAGCTTCAGGTTTAGTTGTAAAACTACTACTTGAAGGTGAGTTGGTGAGTTTGATGCACGCTGATGTCATGGATATCGATGAAGCCGCATTTAGAGATGGCGTAGTAAAAGCGAAGCGTTTTGGTGAAATGCTGGTACCGGCTGAGCCTCGCTATGTGCAAGCCGTTAAAATGGGCGGCAAAGAAAGTGATGAGCTTGTGCTTTCTGATATCGCAGCTGATGTTATCGAGTCAATGGAAGATGAATTCTATATTATGGGCTCTGGTTCAACCGTTGCAGCGGTTATGGAGTCACTTGAACTTGATAACACCTTGCTTGGAGTCGACTTAATCTTAAATGAAGATATTGTTGAATCAGATCTTACTGCTCAACGACTTCTTGAATTAACAGAAGAAAGACCAACTAAATTAGTCATAACTCTAATTGGTGGACAAGGGCATATTTTCGGACGTGGTAATCAACAACTCTCACCTGAATTGATCCGTCGCATTGGAAAAGAAAATATTATTATCTTAGCGACAAAAACTAAGTTAAAAGCACTTGAAGGTCGACCATTAATCGTGGATAGTGGCGACCCGAATTTAGACAGTGAATTGAGTGGGTATTATCAAGTCATTACCGGTTACCATGACAGCGTAATGTATCAAGTTGCCACACCAGAAGAGTTGGAGATGTAAGATGTTAGAACAATACGAAGCAGCACTAGAAAACTGGATTGGAGAAGTTGTTGCTCATGGTGATGATGATGCACTGTTTGCTAGTGGATACTTACAAGGCCATATTGCAGTAGTGCTTTCTGAACTTGACATTGAAGGTGATTGCTCTTACGTAGCCTTGGAAGATAAAGTGAAAAGTTGCATGTTGTTAGCAAAAGATGAATTAAATGAAGGGGATTTTAAATTGGTAGATACCGCTTGGCTTGAGTTAAAAAACAGGTTGAAATGAATTCAGGATATCTTCTAGTATTATTTATTCCTGAATAATAGCTTAATAAATAAAAGCTTTTTAAAAACTATAAACAATATGAGGGTAAAGTGTTTCCAATTATTCATCTATTGGGAGACTATCATGGCTTTACCCACAGTGGTCAATCCTCCAAATTCAATAAATTTTCATTTATTATTACCGAATAATAGAGGGCTAGTGACTTGCAATGGAACAGAACTATTTTTTTGTTTTAAGGATGGAGCTAAACGCAGTTTTAATTTAACTGAGGTTCCGCGTGATGGCAATCTAATGAGTTTTCAGCAAGTGAGCCTCTCTGATTCTACAGAACCAACCGAGAAACTATCTACTCCTAGAAAACAGCTTTTGAGTACCGTGCAGCGGTATGCGATTGCGAAGAACATTGCAGATCAATTAAAGATTTATGCTTTTAAATGGAGAGAGATTGGATCTGGTCTAGATTTACAGTACGGAGATTTAGAAATTATTAAACAAAATACAGCTTACAACCCTTATGAAAGACTAGAATCTGTTCTTATCGAATGGATAACGAATTCTAAAAATACCATTTACTCGAATAGCGAATTAGAAGGAAAGTTAAGAGTAGCTCTGCGCAGTAGAGTTGTAGCTCTTGGTGCTGAATCGCAAAGTATAAAGTGGCCAATTACAGATGAACAAGGAGAAGTTACTAGTTATACAAATTCATTGGACGAAATAAATCCACACGCAAGCTCTAGAGGTAGCACTCATAATGCTTTATCGTCTTCGGCTCCATATAATCCTCAGAATACCTTTACACCAGCTGCATATTCTCCAGCACCAACGCAGACTCGTGCGCAAGACCATCAAGCCCCAACGTATAATTATTATTCAAAACCTCACTCGGTTGGGGCGCAAGCTATTGATCCAGATAGAATATTAGAGAAAGGTATAAACAGTAAACAAATGAGCACGCCTTTTAAGAGTAGACATGTTAATCATGTTTTTAATTTTCTGTTTGTTCGAGCTGCTCAATGGAAAGAGTTTGGAATTGCTTTAGGTTTTCAACTATGCGCACTTGAATGTATCGAACTTGAGAGGTCTAATTTAAACCAGCGTTTGATGGGGGTTTTGACTGCGTGTGCTGATTCGGGCGATAAAACTTTTGACGATTTAATTGAAGCAGCGAAAAAGGAATTTGTTATGTTTGGTTTTGAGATAATAGAAAAATTGGAAGCAGCTAAACGAAATCATGACATTATAGGTAGTTAATCGTCACTTTTGGTTCTAAGGAAAGTTGCGGAAGAAAGTATACCGATGATTTCTCGTCACTCCAGCGCAGGCAGGAAACGAAGGAACGACAGTTTTGTATGTCGATAATAACCAAACCGCACAAGCTCTGTCTTGTATAAAACGACCAATTTATCGCTGCAAAAATAATCACGAAAGATAAACAGCCCCTAGTATAAATCGGTTGGGAGCCTTCATATACGCAGAAAAAAAGGCGGATAGCAATGCATTTTTTCTACGCTTGAGAACGGAGTCAACTGATGTTTCTAGGATCAAATATCTTTATTGCGCTTGAGGGTGGGCACTGGTCAGACATCTTTAATGGTTTTAGTTAGTATTTACAATATCTAAAATTTTTACGTTCTATAGACTTTAAATGCTACACCCATTTTTTGATTGTAATTGGTATAAGTGAGGTATTTATGAATATTAGCTCAACATCTACTGACACTTTGAACGGAGTATCTTCAAGCTCGACAGATATACATGATCAAAATACCGACTCTCAATGGCAGGCTATTCAAGTTTCGATGCAACAGTTGATGGGGCAATTAATGCTGCTACAGCAACAAATGGGTTCATCAAACAGTGATTCTGATAAACGGAAAAGAGAAACCGATTTATCCCATGTGAAAAGCATGAGCGATATTATTCGTGATGCTGTTTTAAAAAATAGCAAATTCAGCGCGGGAGCAGAGATTTTTTGGGTTGTTGATCATACTTTATTTCATCAAGTGAGTGATGGTATAGGCCATAAAATAACCCACAGTGAAGCAATGGTTAAGCCTGAAGTCCACTTACAGCCTTTGAAATATGGACTGATTGAAACATCTAAAAATATGAGCGCTTTATACAAAGGTTTAAATGATTTAATGCAGCCACTTAATCAAGCACTTGTTAATGGATAAAACTGATAATACCAATTACTGTCATTGGTATAACCTTTTCATTCCCATTTGAAGCGAACGAGCTCAAACCGCTTGGTCAAAGCGGTTTACTGCTCGCTAATTTTCTTATCCAAATTCGATTTGGATTCATTTTTGTGAGTAAGTCGTAGCTAACAGGTGGAAGTTCGTCACACAACAATGCAGCTAATGTTTCTGCTGCAAGTGGACCTGAACATAAACCACGAGATCCCAAAGCTCCTAGAATGTATAAGCCTTTGAACACTGGTGCGTCGATATTTTTCCAGAAAGCCATTTCTACTTTGCCTTGTCTGGTTTTTCGGCTATCACGGATCTGCAAAAGTGAATGATAGTCTGGAGCACAGCCTAACATAGGGAAATGATCGCGAGTAACCATTCGTACTCCAACTCGTGCGTTATTTTCAGTTATATCTATGTCTTCAAGCCAGTTTTGATGTGGGTAGCTTTGCTGAACTTTTTCAAGATTCTCTGTGTGTTCTTTAAGCACAAAATTTCGATCCAAAGTATCTTTTACATAACTGGCGCCAATACAGTGATGTTGATTGTGCATTGGCGTTACGTAACCATGAGCGCATAACACTGCATTGAGTTTAGAAAGATTAGGTGTCGTTGGAATGTGACTGACCTGACCGCGAAAGTTAGAGGCAGGGAGCTCATGAGTTTGGATAAATTGAGTTAAGTCAGAACCCGTAGCGTTTACTACTTGCTCGAACGGGCCAAAGCTGGTTTCACCACAATGCAGCAGCCAACCTTCAGGCTGATGTTCTAGTCGAGTAATTTTTAAATTGAATTCTATGCTAATGTCAGACAGTTGCTGTGCTTTGGCAAATGTGGCTCTGGTGTACTCGGCAGGGCAAACCCATCCTGCAAGAGGGTAATAGGCGCCAGCTTTATCGATATTTAATCCTGCTAGCTGGTTTGCTTGTTCGGCATCAATTGAATGGATGATATCTTGCGGCCAATCTTGAACAGAGAGAATTTTATTGATTCTGGCACTTGAGCGATCATTGTGGCCTGTTTGAATCACACCACAAAAGTCATGACTGATCTTATAACCCTCTTTAACTAACTGTTGAATACGGCGACGACTGAACAAATAAGCTTGTTGATAAAACTGACTTAACAGATCATTTTCAGGAGTAAGAAGTGGATATAAAGCACCTTGCCTATTCCCTGAAGCACCTTCGGCTAATGAATTGTCTTTACAAAAAACTTTAACTGACTTTCCTCGCTCAGCAAGCGATAAAGTAAGGTGAGCACTCGCTAATCCACCACCAATAACTGCAATAGGTGTATCGTTATCGCAAGAACTTGATTGAGGCAATGGGCAATAAGGTCGATCATTCTCTATAGGATTTTTGTCATTTTGTTCGGCATTCTGAGCAGAAAGCATACCTGTCAATTTATCAGATAGCTCAGAATGAATGGGTGAAAATGTAGATGCATATGGCTCGCTTACTCGAGCGAAAGATTCAACCAAACTCGAAGGTGTGGGCTTACTGTTATCATCAGATATCAGCCAAGCTTGAATTTTGTCACGATTCTTTGTTGGTAGTGTATTGAGCTGATGAGAAATATCACCCAAGTAATAATCAATCACGAAACGGTTGTCATCAAACTTTAATCGTTGGCACCCTAAAATATCTAAAAGAGAAATATTCCTAAATGTGTTACTGGTTGATGTCCAAGCAGGATCTGGAATTTGCAGTAGTTCACTAATTATGGTTTTATCTTGAACACCGCCAAACACCTTAGCGTTGATCTGAATCTGTCCGGCCTTCTTCTCAGGTAAATTCTGTTGTAAAAAATATAAACAGAGTAGCTCGACAATAGTTTGTGATCCAAAGAAGCCGAGAACAATCGGCTGATTGCGAACGAGCAGTTGGCTTTGAAATGTAAATAGTTGTTCAGCGTAATTAGGCGTTGAAGGGTATAGTTGACGAAAGTGCTTGATAATAGCATCTGGATAGCGCTTAATTTGTGCGGTTTTATTGTTATCGATGTGAAAAGTCAAAGGCATACCCAATTCGTCTACTGCAATATGTTTATTTTACCCATGGATATGGAAAGCTGACCACTTAATAAAAGGAAAACAGCTACTATTGTCGCAGAAAAATGGGTGCCAATGCCAAATCGCACAGATAATAAGCGATATTTCAAAAGGTGAAGGTGCGGTAAGACTGCAAAAATTTAGTTTTACAATAAGTACTTAAAATTCTCGCTGAATCAATATCAGCGTGGGTTGGTATAGACAAAATGGATAGTTAACAAATGAAAAGAGTCGTCATTAGCGGTATTGGTGTTGTTTCAAGCATTGGTAACAATAAACAAGAAGTCACAGAATCATTAAAAGCTGGCCGTAGTGGTATAACTCACTCTGAGCAATTCGTAGAAATGAAACTGCGTAGCAATGTGTGGGGGAAAGTTAACATTAATCCTGCCGATCACATTGACCGTAAAGCTTTTCGTTTTATGGGCGATGCAGCAGCATACTCCTACATTGCAATGAAAGAAGCGATTGAAGATGCACAGTTGACAGAAGAACAAGTCAGTGATCCAAGAGTTGGTTTGGTGACAGGTTCAGGTGGCGCTTCATCAGCTTGCCAAGTGCGTTCAGCCGATACATTACGTGAACGTGGAATTAAGCGTGTAGGCCCTTATATTGTGCCAAAAATTATGGCCAGTACCACCAGTGCCTGTTTAGCGACTCCATTTAAAATCAAAGGTGTTAACTATTCTATCAGTTCAGCTTGTGCAACGAGTGCACACTGTATTGGGCACGCTGTCGAGCTTATTCAGCTTGGCAAACAAGATATGGTATTTGCTGGTGGCGGTGAAGAATTAGACTGGACATCGGCCATGGGTTTTGATGCTATGGGCGCGTTATCAACTAAGTATAACGACACACCAGAAAGAGCCTCACGTACTTATGATGCTGATCGTGATGGCTTTGTGATTTCAAGTGGTGGCGGTATCGTTGTCGTTGAAGAACTTGAACATGCCTTGGCACGTGGTGCAAAAATTTATGCTGAAGTAGTAGGTTATGGCGCGTCTTCTGACGGTTATGACATGGTTGCTCCGTCAGGTGAAGGCGCTGTGCGTTGTATGCAAATGGCACTTGCTGATGTAGATACTCCTGTTGACTACGTAAATACACATGGTACATCGACTCCAGTGGGTGACGTGCGTGAACTTGAAGCCATCAAAGAAGTGTTCGGTAATGATTGCCCTGCGATTGCATCAACTAAGTCGCTGACGGGTCATGCACTTGGAGCAGCAGGTGTACATGAAGCAATTTACAGCATGTTGATGATGGAAAATAGCTTTATTGCACCAAGCATTAACGTTGAAAATGTAGATGAAGCGGCAGCTGGCCTACCGATCGTTACAGAATACCGTGAAGCTGAACTGAATACTGTTATGAGTAATAGTTTTGGTTTCGGTGGTACAAACGCTTCACTTGTTATGAAAAAGTATAAGTAGTTATACTTTCAGGCGCCCTCAGTCTATGGGGGCGTTATTTCATTAGGTTATTCGTTCTATTCATGCTTATTTCTCATGAGTTGCATGTAATTTTACGCTAAATTCTTAAACTTGATACTTTCTTGCCTATTTTCAACTTGCTGTCATGCAAAGAGCAATGATTAAAGATAAAGTCCCGCAAGCGTTCCTTGACATTTATTTTTTAAAGATATTGCCCATTTGTTACGCGATCAACACAGTCTAAGTTAATCTTTGCTTGAACCGTATCGTTTGATTGTGGATAATGCATGCGTTCTTTAAAGTAATTCTTAAAGAAATCTATGGTGACTCTAGGGTCCCTTCGCAATGATAATTCGTGAACTCGGCCAGATCCGGAAGGAAGCAACCGCAGCGAATGACTCATGTGCCGGAGTGTGGCTCTAGAGGAACCTCCAAAACTTCCTCTTTTTTTGTCGCTTTCAACATAAGTTGTCATTATTTTCAGGAAAAGCTGTCGAGTTTTCAGGAAAAACTGTCATAACGTTAATTCTAAATTAACTTCAGATTAAGATTTACGAAAAGCTCTCAAAAAAATTGAGTTTATCCGATAAGCGTTCAGTATGTGATCTTCAGTTAGTTGAAGGTGAGCGCTATGCCTATATCGCGTCGAAATATTAGTCACTCAAGAGTTAAAAATCTTTCTAAGCTCTCTAACTTCAAAAATCCTAACAGTGAAAAACGAATTGCTGAGTCTCACAATGAATTTTTAGCTGCTCATTTTCTGAATTATTTTCCTATTGTTAAGTCTTTCCAGTTCCAGCCATTAGCTTTTGATTATGAAAATCAAGATGAAATACATTCATACACTAGTGATTTTCTAGTAGAACTAGAAACAGGAAAATTTGTTTATATAGAAGTAAAAGAAGAGAAAGCATTATATTCAGAAGACTTTAAATCAATTTTTGAAGCTAAAAGAGCAGCTGCAAGACAGTTAAATAAAGAATTAATTCTTATTACAGAGAACCAGTACAACATCCCTCCTCGAATAGACAATATAAAATCTCTTTTGAACGTTGGAGGTTTTTGGGCTGACGACAATATATCTAACCTAGTGGTTGGTATAGTAAAAAAAAGTGAAACGATCGATATAGAGGGTATTGCTTATCATTTAAGTCAATTTTCTAGAGAGGAAATCTTTAAAGCAATACGTATATTGATTCTAAAACGAGAGATATATTTTGATTTATCTAGTTCTGAACTCACATTTGATTCGAAAGTATCAAGCGATACTACGCAATACAATAATGCAGAGTTTTTCATTGATGAATTCGTTGAGTTTGATTTCAACAAAAAGCCGGCAAAAAATGAGGTGAAATTATTTCCAAAAGATATGGATATTTTCCCTGAAAAGTATAAACAAGAAGCTCTAGCTAAGAAGCGCTATATTAAATGGGTTGAACGTAAGCTCGTAGGAAAGTGGACAGAAAAGAATATAAATTTACTTTTACATGAAATACCAAATTTTGGGGTTAATCCGACACCGTGTTCGAGAAGTATAATGCGTTGGAAAGATGCGTACACGAAAGGAAGTCGAAAACTAATAGCTCTTGTTCCCAAGCATGTGTCTAAAGGCAGGACTATTGCTGTCAGTGAACATGACGAGTTTATCGAACATGGAATCAGTAACTATCTAACTGAACTAAGATTATCAATTAATGAATGTTATAAGAAATATGAAACACAACTGCGAACTAATACCGACTTAGAACCTGTCAGTTATAATACTTTTAAGTTGCGCATAGATAAATTGCCTAAGTACGATGTTAAATGTGCGAGAGAAGGGAAAGCAGCTGCTGATATAGACTTTAACAATTATGACGAACATTGCCCACCCAAAAGGCTTTACGAACAAGTAGAAATAGACCATACGGTATTGACTGTTATTTTGCTTGATTCTGAGTATTTATTTCCAATTGGTAGGCCAACCTTAACCGTTTTAATTGATAAATTAAGTCATTGTATTTGTGGTTTTTATGTTAGCTATGAACCTCCATCTTACAATAGTGCTAGGCAGGCAATTCTTCACAGTATCAAGCCTAAAGATTATATTAAAAACTTATATCCTTCGATAAAAAACGAGTGGAACTGTCACGGAAAAATTGAAAATTTGATAGTCGATAACGGTGCCGAATTTTGGAGTACCAATTTAGAGGTTGCTTGCGAGAATTGGATGAACATTCAGTTTAATCCTGTAGGGAAACCTTGGAAGAAGGCATTTGTTGAGAGGTTTATTGGAACTACTTGCCGTGAATTTACTGCACGGTTTAAAGGAAAAACATTTTCTAATATTTTAGAGAAAATGAAATACGATCCTAAAAAAGATGCTGTCATGAGGTTTGATTTGTTTCTTGAGCTATTTCATAAGTGGATTATCGATGATTATCATCAAAGAGCAGACAGTAGATTCAAATACATTCCAAATGAGCTCTGGCAGAAAAATTATCTTAAAAGCCCAGTTTTAAAGTTAGATCAAGCTGAGGAAGAAAAACTGGAAAATGACTTCCTTTGTACTGAATGGCGTGAGTGGCGAAAGGGTGGAATACATATATTTAATCTTCGTTATGATAGCGAATATCTTTCAAAGGTGAGAAAACAGTACGTTAAGGAAGGAAATGATAAAAAACAGAAGATTTTAGTTAAATACTCTCCTGAAAATATTAATACTATTAGAATTTACATTGAAGACTTAGGTAAATACATCGAAGTCCCTTGTGTGGATAGCGTAGGTTATACAAAAGGTCTATCCCTATTTAATCATCAGGTAAACCTTAGAGTTCATCGAACTTACATTAAATCGAAAATTGATGTCGTGTCATTAGCAGAAGTAAGAAAATATGTTAATGATCGTGTTGAAGAAGAAGAGGAGTTTGTAGAAAAGGGTAGAAAGAAGAACCTTTCGGCCAATAAAGCAAGATCGAGGTATAAATCAATAAACAGTAAAAACAGTATAAGTAAAAAAGACAATAAATTTGAAGATATTGAAAAAAGTGAAGATGCTTCACCTGAAGATTGGAATAACTTCGCTGAAGGTTTGGAGGGTTTCTAATGGCTAGACTTTCTACAGAGCAATGCGTTTTACTTAAAAATTTCAAAAATGAATTTATTCCCCATGCTATAGCTGAAACTATTCATGACGATTTCGAACGTTTGAGAGAGAATCATAGGTTAGGCGGCGAACAATTGTGCATGTTGATTTATGGCGACGAAGGAAGCGGAAAAAAATCTATTATAAAGGCTTATGAAGATAAATGTAAAAATGAAGAGGTTATTGATGAAGGGAAATTTAAAGTACCCGTTTTATTTTCTGAAGTGAAACTGCCAATAACTGTGAACTCATTCTTTACGCAACTTCTTATAGATTTAGGTGAGTTCGCTGGGGCATATAGAAAAGCTGAGGGTAAGAATAAGAATAAGGATATGAGTAAACAGCTAGAAGATATATTGAAAGAACGCCTTATAAAGCTTGAAACTGAACTCATTATAATTTACAAATTTGAACTGTTATTGCAATTTGATAAAAAAATGAGGATAGATGAGCTTGCAAACCAATTAAAAAGCATGGCTCAAGAGCTTGGAATCCCTTTGGTGATCATCGGAATGCCATGTATCAAAAGGTTGATGTTAACTTCAGGATGGAGAAGCTATATTCATATTTGTCGGTTAATTCCATATTTCAAATTAAGTAATGAACTTGAAAAGGCATTTTACGTTAAGGTTATCAAGGGGCTTTCGAATAGAGCCCAAAAACTATTTTCTTTTGCACCAAAATTAGAGGATAAAAGCATTTCTTATCCTCTATTTGCTGTTTCGTCAGGATGTTTTAGAACAATTAGAAACTATACTAATAAAGCTGTATTACTAGCAGTAAATGAAGGTGCTGAAGAATTGACAATAGAGCATTTTTCTAAAGTTTTCGAAAGGGATAATGAGTACCCGTTATTAGGAAAGGTTGATTCAACGAATGATGATTCCATGAAAAAGTTGAATGAAAGTATTAAAGATGAAAGGGACAAAAGAGATTCTATTAACCCTTTTAAAATATCTGTAGATAAACTAATGGTCAATGAGGTGATAGATTATGCAACTTATAAATATGACGAAGAGTCTGCTTCAGAAGTAAAATTTGACACTAGGTTTGCCGATAAAATTTCAATAAATGATTTATTGAGAAAATAATATCTAAGTGTTCAGGAAAATTAAGTTAATTTAATTGGGCTTTTTGCCTTAAAAGGTTAAGGATAAGTAAAAATTAGTGGTGCATTATGAGATTTACAGTTCAAACCGAGCTGTTTAAGGATGAATCGCTTGAAAGTTATTTGCTTAGATTAGCAGTTGATAATACGTACATTGATTACAGTGAGTTCGCTGACGTCATTGGCCGCTGGCTGGTCGATCATGATCATGAATTAGAAGGTGCATTTCCCTGTTCTTTAGACTTGGTCAATCTTTATCATGCTAAAGACAGTAGTATTTTTAGAGTACGAGCATTAAAACTCTTCGAAACCCTTACGAGCTTTAAACCTTCAACGTTATTATCTCAATCTCTTTTACGCACGAACTATAAATTCGCTCAATATACGGCATTAAAATTTGGTTCCAGCTTAATACCAAGAGTAATGCTTCGAGAAAACAAAGCACCAATTCCTATTTGCCCACAATGCATAAAAGAGTCAGCTTATATAAGGCAATGCTGGCACTTAAAACCTTATACCTTTTGCCACAAGCATAATCTAAGGCTTCTCAATGAATGCCCTAAATGCGGCGACGAAATCAATTATATACGCTACGAAGTAATTGAAAAGTGTATATGCGGAGCTGACCTGTCAAAAATGGCAGCAGTACACGGAGATATTAAGTATCAGAAATGCATTAAAAATTTATTTAACGAAATAGAAGGCGACAAATCATCAGAAATAGGTAAGTTGCTTTGGTTTTCAAAGTATAAAAATATTGAGTTAGATGATACTGAATTACTCAATGAGTTTTATGATTATTTTGAATTCTGGCCCGCTACCTATCTAAGCGAACTTGAGCAATTTGAATTAGGTGGAATTAACAAGCAAATAAGACCTTTCAACCAGACTCCAGTAAATGATATTTGGAAGGAACAAATAGCACTGTCAAAATTGGCGTCCCCATTTAAACAGAACAATGAAGTATTGAAGGTGCTCTCAGAGTATTTTGTTGATCTTGTTTATCGATATCCTAAATCTGAAACACTAAACCCTGCGGACACATTGCTTACAAAGTTAGAAGCATCAATTTTGTTGAGAACGCCTCTAGAGCAAGTGAATCGACTATTGAACGAGAACTATTTACATCGAGCTATTAAGCCAAAAAAACACGAAATAATAGAGCCGTTCAAACCGCTTTTGTATTTAAGGCAAGTCATTGAGCTAATGGAAGTAAGAGGAATCAATCAAGCTTATTCTAATTTATATACAACAACTTGGTGAAAGCGATGCTGACTATAAATGAGTTGTTAGAAATTGCTGATATTGAAGAGCGCAACAAAGCTATCAGGAGCAGACTTAGGCCTTTTCATGAGCCATTAAATGTTGACGGTTCTGAAAAAGAAATACTCATTGTGCTGTTAAATTTGGGTTACAGCTCAAAAGAACAAGTTGATTTGCTAGAGCAGAAGTCAGCACAACAATTTCTTAAAGGCGAAGAGCTTTTTGGAAAGACGATCTCTGAAGCTGAATGGATACATACGCACAATTTAAAGTATCCGGACATCAGAGTAAGTAAGCAAACAATTCGAGCGACCCTTCCTGAAGATGTAGAAGGCGTTTGCAGTAAAGATATCCTAGAAAGCATAGAGTTAGGTTGGTCTCATAATGCAACGTTTGTCGGTAAAGTAACACCATTAATTACAGAGTTTAAATGGCAAGGTAAAGTGACCTGTCTTATAAATTTACTGTTAAGTGAGAGTGCCTTCTGGGTTAACTTGCTCATAACGTTAGGTGTCTCAAAAAGGTGGGTGAACCGAACTAAAATACAACTTGCAGATATAACGGCAAATTCTTTTCCTGAAGAAGTAGATCGTTACTCTCCACAGTTAAGATTCTATAATCAACGAGGCTATGTATCAGTCACACCAGTTACAAACCATAAACTACTATCTGAAATACAAAAGCGTTGTTTTAATAAAGAATTTCGATGTCGTAAGGTCAAACATCCAAGGGCAACATGCGCAGGTCACTTGATAACATCATTGGGCGGATACGTTTCAGTATTGGCTTACTATCCCGACAGAGGCTTTAATCGAAATATTAACCAGTATATTGACGACAAGACTGATAGTAACTTTTTTAATTCGAAGTACCTCAACAATCATAACTTCTTAGAGGCTTTAGGTGAGCTGGTTTTTTCACCGAAACGAGAAACGTTGAAGCTAACTCGCATTGCTAGGGTAGCAGCAATAAAGTCAATAAGGCAGACACTGTATTGGTGGTTAGCTAAAGCTACAGATTACAAAAAGCATGCGAATATATCATCGGATGTTTCTTCTAACGCAAAGTTATTCAAAAGGTATTTGAATCAAGGCGAATCAAAGAATGAATTAGCGAGTGAGCTTAGTAACTTAATTCATGAGCAGTTAGCACAAGCTAATCAAACAAAGCAGTTTGCATATCACTCTAAGCTAATATCACCAATTAAACGGCAACTCCAATTCTTACTAAAAAATAGAGCTAATAGTGAAACAGAGCAGCAAGAACAAAGAGTTTTTTATCTTCATCTAAAACGACTTAGGGTTGAAGATCTGGAAACCCTGAGTTGTCCATATTTATGGGGGATGCCTTCAATAATAGCTTTTGCTGGTTTTGCCCATAAATTTGAACTTAATTTAAAAAAGCTGGGTTTTCATAATATTCGAGTAATGGGGGTCGCTTGTTTTGTTCATTTATATCAAGTAACAGCTAAAACATCATTGCCTGCATATTCACATTTAAAGAAAGAAAAACAAAGTGATCAATTAAGGCCTACACGACCTGCTTTAGTTTCAGCGCCAAAGAGTCAAATGCTATTTGATTTGGTGTTAAGGCTTTGGAATGGAGGTAATGAGTACAATTTAGAAAGTTTACCTAATCCTGTACAGATAAGGGAAGCATTACCCACTCGCTATGCAGGTGGAACTATTTTCCCAACAATCCGGAAGCTAGAGGAGCGATTTACGACCTCACATAACCTTACAGAGTTATTTAACTCTCTAAGCTTTATGCCAGCAAAAGGTTGTTGGCTATACCCATCTCAATTCAAAGTTCATTCATTAGATGAACTCCATAAGGCATTAGATACAGATTTGAATCTAAGACCAGTAGCTATTGGCTATCAGTATCTTGAAGAACCAAAGTATAGGGATGGTGGCATAAGTGAACTGCATTGCTATGCAGAAAACTTACTTGGCCTGACTCGATGCACTAACAGTGTGGATGTTAGAGTTGGTGGAGCTCAAAGGTTTTTAAGAGAGGCGTTTTGGGCTCAAAAAACAACTGATTCTGAAGTGCTTATGGTTAAATCACGTTTCGAGTTTAAATTATGAAAATACCTACACATCTATCTTACATGAGATCATTGTCGCCATCGCCAGCGTTATTCTTTTATAAAACAGACGAGTCCGACTTTAATCCTATTGAAGTCTTTAGCGAAGGAATCAATGGCAGGATGTCAGGTTCCGCAGTTGCATATAATAAAGATGGTAAACTTAAAAATGTAACGGCTAATGATCTTGGTCACGCAAATTTACATGCGAGTGAATATTGTTATGTACCTCCAAAAATTAAGGAATTTTACTGTAAGTTTTCATTGACCATTGCTCCCAATAGTCTTTCTCCCTATATATGCAATGATCAAGATTTAGTAATGTATTTGGAAAAGTTAGCTCAATGTTATGCTGAGAAAGGCGGTTATCAAGAGTTAGCAACCAGATATGCAAAGAATATTTTAAATGGATTGTGGCTATGGCGGAACAAAAAGTCTCCTAAAGTTGATATTTCTGTGTATGACTTTTTGAGTGAACAAGAGGTTGCTAATACAGCGGGTGTTCAATCGCTGTCTTGGGATGGAAACTGGGGGAAATATCACGATGAGCTACAAAAATTATCTAAGATAATTGCTCAGGCTCTTCATAATAATGAAGCATGCGAACTGGAAGTTGTTGCAACAATTCGCAATCGCTTTATGCAAGAAATATATCCAAGTCAGCTTTTACCTGAAGAAAACAAAGTCCACAAGCAATTAGCTACAACAAGGGTTGAAGATGGCTCTGAAACTACCTGTTTGGGTCGTTTTAAAGTTGGAGCAGCAATACAGATAATTGATGATTGGCATGGTGGAGATAAGCCTCTAAGGGTGAGTAGTTATGGTTCTGTACCAGAAAGGTTAGTCGCATTACGAACTCCTTCAAACAAAAAAGATGTTTATTCACTCTTACCTAAAATTATCGATTACATTAACTTTTTAGAATCTAATAACCTCGGTGAAAATGAGACTTCAAATGAAATTAATTATCTAATGGCTATGTTGGTAAAAGGTGATGTATTAGGCATGGGATCGGAGAAAAAAAGCAAATGAGAAGTTATTTTTATATCACTTATTTGCCTGAAAATGTGAACAATGAACTGCTTGCAGCTCGATGTGTCAATGTGCTACATGGTTTTGTTGCTAAAGAAGATGTTGTCGATATTGGTATTAGTTTTCCGGCGTGGAGTGAACATACAGTAGGGAATCAACTTGCCTTTGTATCGACAAGTAAAAGTAAGCTGACAAGGATACTTCATCACAATTATTTCTCAATGATGAAAGAAGATGGTCTTTTTTATATTTCTAACATTGAGCCAGTGCCAACAGGGTTAAAAGAGATTCAATTTTTAAGAAATAATACAATTGCAAAAACAACGCTTGGTGAAAAACGACGCAGAAATAAAAGAGCGTTTGAAAGGGCTGAAGCTAGAGGAGACGAATACGCGCCTGTTCAAAATAATCAAGCTCAATTCATCCACAATTATCATATTCTCAATTGTACAAGTGGTAGTAAAAACATGTCATTCCCTCTTTATATTCAAAAGAGGGAAGATACCTCTCACCAAAACTGTGACTTTAATCACTACGGCCTCGCTTCTAATAAGTTATATAGTGGAACTGTACCAGAGTTTAACTTTGACCAATAAATTGTCTGTTAATATTTATATCAACCTTTTCAATGAGTTGGGTTTGTGGTGTAAATAATAGGTTTTACAAGGAAAGTGATGTTAACTAGTTGATTTTCTATTTATTAGAGGTAAAGCAACTCTAGTGCTCCGCCGAATAGGCAGCTAAAAAGAAATTAGAAGACATCACTTTTTTTTTCTTACTGTGCTCCGCCGAATAGGCAGCTAAAAAGGGTTACACTTGCGCCCGTTACAAAATTATCGGGTGCTCCGCCGAATAGGCAGCTAAAAAGAAATACGACACACCACCATCTTGCAGAGTCGAGTGCTCCGCCGAATAGGCAGCTTTAAAAATTATTAACTCAAAATGACATTTGTTTAATAACAACCTAATTAAATTGACTAAATATAAGTTTGTGGTTTTATGTTCGGTAAAAGGAACTGCCGAACAGGTAGCTAAAAAAAGACCAGGAAGTAAGCAGCCACAACAGGTAGCCTTCTGCCGAACAGGTAGACTAAAGGCACTTTAGAAATCTAAAGTGCCTTTTTATTTTAAAATGAGTATTAGAGCAGTCAAAAAGGCCTGTACGAGTATCAAAATTACGAAAGTTTAAATGTTAGTAAAATAAAAAATATCGTATATATTTGATAATAAAAATAATTTAATTATTATTCATTTGATTGCCCGCAGGTGTTCATATAAATTTATTCGTAATATTCCAAAGTAAATACCGAAAAATAGATATGAACTTATTTCAAGCAGCTTTACTTGTTATTCCAACCATGATTTTAAACCTTGTTATAGCCACAGTCCCTGCTTATTTCCTTTGGAACTGGATAGTGCCAAGCTTATTCTCACTCCCGAATATTGGTTTTTTTCAAATGTTAGGGCTGATCGTGTTAGTTAAATGCATATTCAATGAAGGCTACTTTAAAATAAATACTGCTGAATAGAAGTGGATAGAGTTAATTTGAGTGTGAAATGATGACTTTCTCGTTGTTATTGAGTTAGGTTTTTAGTAATTCTTTTATTTTATTAATAACAGTCGCTTACTAAAAAACGACATTGCTCAAACTCTAATCAATCAAAACCAAATTCTTCACGACAGCAAATAAAAAGTGAGTATACTCGGGTAATTATTTTTCCGAGCAGTAGTGAACTTCATTAATGTCTTCTTCGCACAATAACCTTGCCGCATTCATCTGGTCTGTAGCTGACCTTCTCAGAGGTGATTTTAAACAATCGCAATATGGGCGCATCATTCTTCCGTTTACCCTCCTGCGTCGCTTAGAGTGCGTTCTAGAAGTCACTAAAGATGATGTGGTTGCTCAACACGAAAAAGTAAAAGCGATGAGCCTGCCTGAAGATGGTATGGAGAAAATGCTGCTCAGGGCGGCCAAGCTGTCGTTTTTTAATATTTCACCCATGAACCTGTCAAAAATGGGGCAAGGTGATATTAAAGACAACCTAGAAAACTACGTTCAATCTTTCTCTAAAGATGCCCGTGAAATCTTCGAGCACTTCAAGTTTGATGAATTTGTTGGCACCCTTAACGAAGCGAACTTGCTGTTTAAAGTGGTGCGTAAGTTCGCCAACATCGATCTCAGCCCAACAGCCGTGTCGAACCACGAAATGGGATTGGTGTTTGAAGAGCTTATCCGCCGTTTTGCGGAATCCTCAAACGAAACCGCTGGTGAACACTTTACCCCACGAGATATCGTCGAACTCACTACCTCGCTGGTGTTTATGGAAGACGACGATGCCCTGACCAAAGAAGGCATTGTTCGCAGTATATACGACCCAACGGCAGGTACAGGCGGCTTTTTGTCTGCGGGAATGGAGTATGTCTACAAACATAACGCTCAAGCTCGAATGACAGCCTTTGGGCAAGAGCTAAACCCAGAGTCCTACGCTATCTGTAAAGCCGATATGTTGATCAAAGGTCAAGACGTCAGCCGCATCAAACTGGGGAACACACTTTCGAACGATCACTTAGTCAATGATAAATTTGACTACATGCTGTCTAATCCGCCGTTTGGGGTAGATTGGAAGAAAATCGAAAGCAGCATTAAAGACGAGCACACCTTTAAAGGATTCGATGGACGATTTGGCGCAGGCTTACCAAGGGTCTCCGATGGCTCATTGTTATTCTTAATGCACCTCATCAGCAAGTTTAAAGATGCGCCAGCAACCCAGAATGCACAAGACAGCGATACACCCAGTCGTATCGGTATTATTCTAAACGGCTCGCCTTTGTTTACAGGCAGTGCAGGCAGCGGTGAAAGTGAAATACGCCGTTATATTCTTGAGTCTGACTTGCTCGAAGCCATTGTTGCTTTACCCACCGATATGTTTTACAACACAGGTATTGCCACTTATGTGTGGGTGTTGAGTAATAAAAAATCCACCGAACGCAAAGGCAAAGTGCAACTCATTAACGGGGTCGATTTATACGGCAAAATGCGTAAGTCATTAGGCTCTAAGCGCAACATTATGAGCGATGCAGACATTAAAACCATCACTCGTTGCTATGGTGGCTTTGAAGCTGTTGAACAGCAAGTGCTTGATAAAACGCCAGAGCAAAAAAGTAACCGTGGTAGGCAATCAGCAAATCCGAAACAAGAAGCACCAAAAACCTTTGCCAGCAAAATATTCGACAGCCATAAATTCGGCTACCGTCGTATTACCGTTGAGCGCCCATTGCGTCTATCTGCTCAAATTACCGATGAAGCCGTAGCAAGCTTACGCTTTGCACCCAAGCCGTTTAATGCCGTAATGCGCTGGATGTTTGAAACATTCCCTCTTGATGGAAAGAGCGAGTACCAGACACTGCTAGCAGACAACGAAACCGCCATTCGCACTAAAATAAAAGCTGACTTCAAAGAGCTGAAAGAAAAGCAAATCAAAGAGGTTTTGAGCGACAAACTCTGGTTGTTCCAAAAGGGTTTGATGGAGAAAGCCCAAAAGCTACAAACTGAGATTGGAACGCAGTTATCTAACGACTTTAACCAGTTAGACAGCGACCTAAAAGCGGCGCTTAAAGCCACCAATCTCAAGCTCGAAGCCAAAGAAAAGAAACAATTCCTCGATGCCGTTACCTTCAAAAATCCAGCGGCGCAGCCAGTAATTAAAAAGGTACTCAAGGAAGACGAACAACCACTTTACGGTGCATTTACCTACAACGGCACCATAAAAGAATACCAAGGTAAAGTGGTTGAGTACCAAACTGATGGCGACCTGAGGGATAACGAGAACATTCCACTCGATCCATCTGTTACCACCACTGAGCTGATTGAAACTTACTTTAAGCGTGAAGTAGCACCTCATGTACCTGATGCGTGGATAAATGCTGACAAGCGGGATGAGCAAGATAAAGAAATCGGTATTGTCGGTTACGAGATCCCATTTAACCGACACTTCTATGTGTATCAGCCACCACGTAAATTAGAAGAAATTGATGCGGATTTGGATGCGGTGAGTAAGCGGATTATGAAGCTGCTAGCGGAGGTACACTCCTGATGGTCTTTTTCACCGATAGCGGCGTTGTGGCTGTGCTCACTCAGTCACATAGTTTATCTATGCTCCCTCGCTGTGCGCAGGCACGCCTTGCTCTAGGCGAAAAATCCACATCAGGAGGCCAGTATGAATAAATACAAGGCTTATCCAGAATATAAGGATTCTGGGGTTGTGTGGTTGGGGAATGTTCCAAAAGACTGGAATATCATTCCAATAAAACATTTAGCTGAATTGACCCCGAAAAAATCAACTATTGATTCATCATTGATGGATAAAGAGTGCAGCTTTCTCCCTATGGAAAAGCTAAAGCTGAACTCTATTGTTTTGGATGAAAAGCGCAAAGTCAGTGATGTTTGTGATGGTTACACATACTTTGAAGATGGTGATGTTCTCATAGCCAAGGTAACACCATGCTTTGAGAACAAGAATATGGCTGTTGCCTCTGGGCTCACCAATAGCATTGGCTTTGGATCTTCAGAAATTTATGTTCTCCGTACTAACAAGCGGATGAATAATCGGTTTCTGTATTATCGCTTGCAGGAAGACAGTTTTATGGACATTGCCACAGCGGCAATGACTGGAGCTGGAGGATTAAAGCGTGTTCCTGCTGAAGTAATAAACACTTATTCGCTTGCGAGTCCTAAGTTTGCAGAGCAAACGCAAATCGCCAACTTCCTCGACCACGAAACCGCCAAAATCGACACCTTGATCGAAGAACAGCAATCTTTGATTCGGTTGTTGAAAGAAAAACGACAGGCGGTGATCAGTCATGCCGTCACCAAGGGGCTAAACCCCAACGCCCCAATGAAAGATTCCGGCGTAGAGTGGCTTGGGGAAGTGCCAGAGCATTGGAATGTCTGCAATCTGAGCCATGTCCTTAATGCTATCGGGGATGTAGATCATTATATGCCGAAATCTATTGATGAAGGCGTGCCATACGTGATGACAGGGGATTTAACTGAGTTTGCAAGTGATATTAATTTTGCGAAGTGTAAACAAGTCAGTCAGGGCGATTATCTAAATCTGTCGAAGAGAATAAAGACTTCTGCGGGAGATGTCATCATGGCTCGGTACGCTACCATTGGAACGGCATCATACGTAGATATAGATAGAGACTTCCTTGTTTCATACTCGTGTGTAACGATCAAGCCCTCTCCTTCCAAGGTTTTGGGGCTATATCTATTTTATTACTTCAAATCTCAAACATTTTTGAATGGTATTCAAAGTCATATAAACACCAATACACAAGGAAATGTTGGAGTAAATGATTTAAAAAAAGTTAAAATCACACTCCCAGATTTGGTCGAGCAACAAAAAATCATTGCCCATTTGCAATCAGCCATAAGTAAATTCGATCACCTGACAACGAAGTCGGAATCAGCCATTAAATTAATGCAAGAACGCCGCACCGCCTTAATCTCTGCCGCTGTCACTGGAAAAATCGACGTCCGAGAATGGATTGCGCCTGTGGATTCCCGCCTTTGTGGGAATGACGGAATAGAACAACAAGAAACAGAGGCCATGTAATGAGCAAGGATGCCACGTTTATTCATACCATCGACAACACCAAAGAATCCGTATTCCAGAACGACATGATTGCCCGTATGCAAGCCAAAGGTTGGTTGTTAGGCAACAGTGACCAATACGATTGCAAAACGGCGTTGTACACCAGTGATGTGCTGGATTTCGTGAAGCACACTCAACCAAAAGAGTGGACGAAGTTTTGTAAAAACTTCCCCGTTGATTCAGAGCAGCATTTTATCAGCCACTTGGTCACTCAGCTAAAAAAAGCCGATGCTAATGCGGTGGATAAAGAGCTTCGCAGTTTCGGTACGTTGGGCGTATTGCGTCATGGTTTGAAAATCCGCAATGCACGTTTTTCGTTATGCCAGTTTATGCCTGAGCACAAGCTAAACCCTGACACCTTGGCTCGTTTTGAGCAAAACCGCTGTCGCATTGTACCTGAGCTAGTGTACTCGCCTTACGCAACGGCTGAGCACATGGCGCTGACGGGTAAAAAAGCCAAAGCATGGCGCATCGATTTAGTGTTATTTGTTAACGGCTTACCCGTAGCAACATTAGAGCTGAAATCAGAGTTTAAACAGGCCATTGAAAACGCCAAGCGCCAATATCAAAAAACTCGCTTACCAAACGACCCTGAAACTAAAAAGCCAGAGCCACTGCTGACCTTTAAACGAGGGGCATTAGTGCATTTTGCCGTGAGTCAGTTTGAGGTCTACATGGCGACCAAACTGGCAGGTGATGACACCTTCTTTTTACCCTTTAACAGAGGCACAGCAGAAGGTGGTGCGGGTAATGAAATACCCGCAAATCAAAACGAGTACGCCACCGAATATCTGTGGAATGAAGTGCTGCTGCCAAGCAACCTGCTGAACATTCTTGGTCGATTTGTGCATTTGCAGATTGAAGAAAAAGAAGACTGGGAAGGTCGAAAGTCGAAAAAAGAAACCCTGATATTCCCACGTTATCATCAGTGGGATGTGGTAAGCCGCTTAATTAATGCAGCAAAACAAGAAGGCACAGGCCACAAATACTTAGTGCAGCACAGCGCTGGCTCGGGTAAGTCGAACTCAATTGCGTGGACGGCGCATCAGCTGTCGACCTTGCACGATGACGAAGGCAATAAACAATTTGATTCAATCATTGTTATCACTGACCGAACGGTATTGGATGACCAGCTGCAAGACACCATTTATCAGTTTGAACACGCCGATGGAGTAGTGGGACGGATCAACAAAAAAGAGGGCGATGGCTCTAAGTCAGAAAAGCTTGCCACCGCACTGGAAAATGCTCAGCCTATCATCATCGTCACCATTCAAACCTTCCCGCATGTGTTAGAAGCCATTGAAAACAGCGTCAGCTTGCAACAACGCCGTTATGCCGTGATTGCCGATGAAGCGCATTCCTCACAAACAGGCAGCACGGCAAAACGCTTAAAGGAAGTGCTGATGGTAGAAGGCGAAGCAAAAGACGCTGAGCTTGCGGCAAATAACCCTGAGTTGTCGTCAGAAGACCGATTAAATGCCTCGTTAGCGGCACGAAAGCACAACAGCAATTTAAATTATTATGCATTTACTGCAACGCCTAAAGCTAAGACCTTGGAGCTATTTGGTCGTCTGCCTTACTCTGATTTACCTGCATCTAAAAACGGTTCTAAAAAGAACTTACCGCAAGCCTTTCATGTGTATTCGATGCGCCAAGCCATTGAAGAAGGGTTTATTCTTGATGTGCTGAAAAACTACACCAACTACAAAGTAGCGTATCAGTTAGCACAAAAGATTGAAGCCGCCGATGAAGAGGTCGACAGTAAAAAAGCCAAAGTGAAACTGAGCCGCTGGGTAAGGCTGCATGAGTACAATATTGCGCAGAAGGTGAAAGTCATCATTGATCACTTTAAAGAGCACGTAATGGGCTTATTAGGCGGTCAGGCGAAGGCGATGGTGGTGACCAGCTCTCGTAAAGAGGCTGTGCGCTATAAGTTAGCTTTTGATAAGTATTTGGCAGAGCATTCGGCGACTAACAAGCAAAGTGCCATTGCGGTGATGGTTGCGTTTTCTGGTGAGGTGGAATTTAATCAAGACGACCCTGATAGCACCGCTTTATTGGATCAAAAGTTTACCGAAAAAGGCATGAACCCAAACTTAAAAGGTCGGGATATGCGTAAGGCTTTTGATTCTGATGATTACCAAATTATGTTGGTGGCGAATAAGTTTCAAACAGGTTTTGACCAGCCAAAACTTTGCGCCATGTACGTCGACAAGCCTTTAGGCGGCGTCGAATGCGTGCAAACACTGTCACGACTAAACCGAACTTATCCTGGCAAGGCAGAAAGCGGTACCTTTGTATTGGATTTCGTTAATGAACCCGACGAGATTTTAAGCGCCTTTCAACCTTATTATCAAACCGCTGAACTGGCGGATGTGTCTGATCCCGACAAGCTTTACGATTTAGAAGAAAAGCTCAGAGCCAGCGGCATTTTTACTTGGAATGAAGTCGAGCAATTTTGTGATGCTTTTCTCACGCAAAAAAAGAGCAATGCAGCGGTAAGTAACATTTGTAAGCCAGCGGTAGATCGCTGGCAAAAGCGTTATAGCTCGGCAGTTGATGCTTATATTCAGTCAAAAGAAATGTTTGAGCGCACCAAGAAAACCAAAGATGCCGTGTTGATCGCCAATGCGGAAAACAGCTTTAAAGAATGCAAACAAGAAAAAGACCGTCTGGAAATTTTCAAAAAGGATTTAGGCAGTTTCACCCGTTTTTATGAGTTTATGTCTCAGATTGTTGACTACGACAATATGGAGTTAGAGAAACTGAGCCTTTATGCCCGTTATCTACGCCCATTGCTGCGTGAAAAGGTGATTGAAGAAGACGACATCGATTTGGACAATGTGGTGATGAGCCATTATCGCCTGTCTAAAATCCGTCAACAGCACATCAAGCTAAAAGAAGACGAAGAAGGCAATGAGCTAGAACCCAGCGATGACGTGGGTACGGCTAAAGCTAAAGATAAGAAAGAAGAGTTCATGTCACAAATTGTGGCAAAACTGAATGAGTTATTTATCACAGATGGGTTAACCGATGGCGATATGATCAGCTTTCTGTACAGCAAAACAAGTAAAGTCGCTGAGAATGAGACTGTGATGAAACAGATCAAGAATAATACGGCTGAACAAGCATTTCTGGGCGATTTCCCACAAGCCTTTGATAACGCAGTGATGGACAGTGACGAAGCGCACCAAGAAATGATGATGCAATATTTGTCGAATCCGTTAATCGCAGAAGGACTAAAACGATTAGCGTTTGATATGTTGAAGAGCAGGTAGGTGCCTGCTTTTTTTATTATGGATTTATACATTAAGGATAAGTATGACAAGGCAGTATTGGGGATACCGAATCAACAAATCTCGTATTTCATTTTTCAGAAGTGAATTAGAGCAAAACCACCGTTTGCGCCAAGGTTGGGGTTGGGATGAACGTCAGAATCTCAGAAAGCTTGAATTAAATGAAGGGGCTAAGCGCAACTTACCTATCTTCAACAAAGTCAAAAAAGGCGATATCCTAATTATTCCAAGGCTCCCTACTTGGAGTGAAGTTGCTATTGTTGAGGCAACTGAAGATTTTTGTGACGGTTACGAATTTAAAATTGATTCGGAATTGAAAGACTTTGGACACTGCTTCCCTGCAAAAATTATTAAACCATTTGTTCGCCAGAATAAGCATGTAAATGGCGATATTCGAGCCTCAATAAAGAATCCAAGCCGCTTTTGGAATATGAATCAATGTGCAGATTCAATTGAAGCATTGATAAAGCAAAGTAGTGACTTAAAAGATACTGTTACGCATAGCGCTAGATTCAATAATGCACTTAATGACGGTATCTGTATTGCTCTAGACCAGAGTGATTTCTACGAAAACCTCTACTCATCTTTAAATGAAACTTTAAGCAACGAAGAATGGGAATATGCCCTTGTTGAAGGTTTAAGAAAGATTCTCCCTGAACCAATAATGGTTGAACGAACTGGTGGAATAACTGAAAAAGAGCACGGAACCGATATTTTGATTAAGTATCCGGGGTTATTAGGACGAACTTATGGTGTTGCTATACAGGTTAAGGATTACGAGGGTGTAATGAGTGGCTTAGCCATTCATCAGATTAATAAATCCACAACGTATTGGGACAGCGAAAACATTAAAATCATTGAAAAGTACGTGATTGTCACTAAGTGCAAGAAAGAGAATAACCAGCAGTTAGAACATATTTCTGGCGATGTGAGCATCATCTTCTCTTGTGAGTTGAAAGACTTATTGAAACAGATAGCTGATGGTTATATCGGCTTGTCAAATTGAGCTTTGTGTCAGTTATGAAAAGTGAAGTCGCTACAAACCATGCTCCTGAATTAAAGAGTGCTGTTGATGAGGTTTTAAGGAAGATTGGCAGAAATATGCTGCTGTTCCAACAGCTTGAAGGATTGCTGAAGTATATCATTGCGAATGGCCAGTTTTCTGGTTACAGCAGTGAACTAAAACGCATTATAGAAAAGCGAACATCAACCGTAAATAAACAAACTATGGGGCAGTTGGTTGGGCAATATATTGAGCAAACCACATCTCAAACCAGCAATGAACAATCAGATGAAGAAGAGCTAAAAGAAGCTCATTTTGCATTTAATTTTCACATTGAAACAGATGAAGCTTATGCAGCAGAAAGAAAAGAGTCGTTAGCTAAATTGGTTTCTGAGCGAAATGAATTAATTCATCATTTTTTACCAAAATTTGATTCAACTTCAATGAGTAGTTGTGAAGAAGTTGATGAGCTTCTTGAAAAACAAAGCAAAACAATTCGTCGAGAAATCGAAAATGTTAAGGCTATAGCAAAAGCATTAATGGATGGTCGAAAAGCTCTTGCTGAAACCTTAACATCTAAAAGTGTGGCTATGTTCCCACTAACTGTTGTTGAATTTTAAACAAGCTGTTTTCGTTACAATTTTCTTTATTGTCCATAAATCTGAACCAACCTAGATAATGAGTTAGATATTTCGTAGCGACACCGTGAAACTTTGCAAGCCACAGCTTTAATTTGCTGTGGTAAGAGTTTACATTCTGTATGTGGAAAACATTTTCGATTACCCTGATACCAGCTGATACATTCAGGCGTTTATGAGTGAGTTCATTGTCTTTACTAAACTTGATGTAGGTTTTAAATCCATCAGAGCACAACACACTGTCTTTCTGAACTTTTCCTTCTAGCTCTTTCGTGAGTGCATCACTTGTCACATGAGCAAAAGTATTATCGTATGTATGCTGGTTCCTATCCCTGACGGTAACGACTTTTACCCAATCATCACTCGAACGTCCTGATTTTTTTGCTTTCATTCCTCGCTTTCTTGGTTTACGAATTAAATGACGTTCACCCTTTTCTGAATAAGGATAAAATGTTTCGTCAGCTTCAATAATTCCTTCTAACGTAGAAGGTTGGAGGAGTGTTGGTATTTCAAGAAATCTATGGCGCCAACGAAAAGACGTGGTAAGAGTAATACTGCAATGGCTAGCGGCTTCCCTTAAAGGCATGCTCTTAATCATGCAATAAAAGTAATCTTTCCAGCGTTCTTTATGTCTTAGTCTGGCAAGTGGTGTTCCTGTTGCGGCAACAAAGGTTTTAAGACAATTTTTACAGCGATATCGTTGAGTGCTTTGTGTTTTTCCATGTCGGTTGATAAGGCTGCTATGGCAATGTGGACACTCAGGTTGTTCAACTAAACGTTCTTCGAGTAAGTGATATATCGACTCTGATGATGAGTATTGATGGAGCGCTGATTCAATTTCCAATCTTTGTTTGTCATTCAATCCTTGTAGACTTTTTATCAGCTTATGAAAATTGGCTATGTTCATAATTGATGGCCTGACGCTACAATTTTGCTCAGTATACGCCTACCAACAGTTTATAGAAACATAGCCAAAAGTGTTAGGAAATTATGGTTTTTAAGAAGTAGCAAAATAATACATCTACTTTGTGATATCTCAGAGCAAAGTATAGAGAACAATGGCTGGGTGCTATTAAGTACGGCAGGAAACATCATCAAAAAGCAATTACCTGATGAACTTGAGCATATGAAAGAAAGGTATGGTCATAGCTCGCTGAAGAGTTTGATTCTAGCCTCAGAATTGTTTGATGTGGGTGAAGAGAAAACGCCTAAAGGTGGAAAGCGGGTTTTGTTTAGGTTGAGTGATTTAGGAAGTACCCCTGATTATTCATAACCTTGTTGAAGCCAGTGCTCTAACGAGGCTATGCTCCAAAGTGTACTTGAATTGCGGTTCATAAAGTGCGGTTTGAGATTTACGAACGGGAAGCTTTTGCTCCAAAGTAAGTTTAAAAAGATCTGGGGAGTGAGGAATTGAGCTTATAAAACGTAAAGTTCATTCATACTAATACTATCTTAATAGTTTTTTGTAGTTCGTTGAATCGTTGGTCATTAAAGTGTAGATTTGCTATTTACATTTAATTGGTATGGCTCCGGCCTCAACTAATCCTATAGAGCTTATAAACAATGATTCTATATGATTTAGGTAGAGAACTGTTTAAAAATGCCTATGGATATATAGATGAGCATGATTAATGCAATATGTGGGTAGCGAATTAGAGCGATTGGCGCTGAAAAATACAGATATTAACCATGCAGATTTGTTAGGAAGGAGTGCATTTAATCGATACTATTATGCAGCTTTTCTTATTACAAGAGAAACACTTGGATTTATGCAATCAAATTGGATAGGGACTGCACATGCAGAGATCCCTAATTTGTTGGAAAAAGGGCTTCGTAAACCTGCGAAAGCAGCTTTGAGAAAGCAAGTTAGTTCAGGGCTGCTTGATAAAGGTAATGAGAGTCGATTGTTAACGGAATTAAATGCCACAGGAAGTGAATTGTCACAGCTTCTTAGACAAGCTTATGATGCAAGAATTTTAGCCGACTATGAACCAGAAGTTAAAACAAAGAAAGATGGCGGTGTAATCTATCTGAGAACGCATAAATTGACTACTGCAAGCCAATGGCCAAACCAAGCGGAAAGGCAGTGTGCGAAGCTCAAACGAATTTGGAAGGAGATAGGTCTTGCCTAATCAACTTATGATCCCTGGTTTTGAAGAAATACAGGCTGAGTATTTTATTTCTGATTTTTTTGTTCGAACATCCGATGATTGCATTGTTCTATATGTTCCTAAAGATAAGGTTAGCGATAAGGCTCAAAAAGGATCTGTGTCTTTAAAGCAACTAGACAAATTGCAATGCACGTTAAAGCAGAAATATGGTGTAAACAGTGAATTGGTTTTGTTGGATTCAGACAATTTAGCAAAGATGAGTCAAGGCTTTGAAACACTTATTAAAACAACTTTTCCAAAAATTGTAGATAGGGCGGAGGTTTCTTTTTTA
The DNA here is from genome assembly GCF_004358345.1 of Parashewanella spongiae. Taxonomy (NCBI): domain Bacteria; kingdom Pseudomonadati; phylum Pseudomonadota; class Gammaproteobacteria; order Alteromonadales; family Shewanellaceae; genus Parashewanella; species Parashewanella spongiae. The sequence goes on from NZ_CP037952.1 coordinate 2,007,599, forward strand.
AATGTTCAAAAGGTGAGCGTAAACATTAAGACTTCTGATGCTATTGAAAGTACCCAGAAGGAATCTATTGAAGCTTTTTTAAAAACAGTTTTAACCTCGGCAAAAATTGAAATAATGGCTCTACATTGGGATCAAATAGAGCTGCCATCCTTAATTGAAATATTAACGGTTATAAAAAAATTGCAGCCAGTGAAACTAGAATTGGCATATACAAACTTGTGTGAGGGATACTCGTCTTTACAACAGGATTGGCTTAATAAACAATTAGATAAGTTAATAAAAAAACAGTTTCTAGTGCGAGAGCAGTCTAAAGAAACATATGTATTGACGGCTCAAAGCTTAAACGTATTACCTAAAATAGCTAACCGCAACAACTCTGATATAGTTCGTGCACTTGATTTAGGAAGAAGAAAATGGTGAAATTCAAATACGGAGCGGCGAAAAATTGTCGCGAGGGTGTGCATCATGCCCGTTTGCGAAGGCTAGACACAGAAACACCGATGGACAAACGTCCATTCGTGCTTCGCCCGACTGGACGTTTGTCCATCGTTGTAAATTTGATGAAAAGTACAGTGTCATGAATGCCGCGCCGCTCCTAGTTTCCTTTGATACCTTAAAAAAATTTTTAGATGCTTTACCAGAAAAGCATCGTAAGAGTTATCAACAGCAAATCGAAAAACTGTTTACTCAGTCCCTCCCTCCTAGTGTATCGGAAACTTGTTTAGCTGTACTATTTGGTTATTCCGTTGATTTTGTGTATGCCTTGTCCAAAAAACAACACAAGTTCTATCGAAGTTTTAAAATTAAACAAGGTAAGAAGGTTCGTATAATCCACTCACCAAGAGTTGCACTAAAGGTTGTTCAAAAGTGGTTAGGAACTCACCTAAGTAACGCTATATCATTTGAACCTCACGTCTGTGGTTTTGTGAAAGGTAAATCTTTTGCTGATGCAGCTAAAATTCATCAGGGAGCTAGGTGGGTTTACTCTGTGGATATCGAAAATTTTTTCCCTTCTATAACAGTTGTCCAAATATCAGGTGCTTTAGAAAAGCTAGGTTACTCGGAGGAGTCAGCAAAGTTTCTTGCTAACATTTGCTCACTCAACGGCACTTTAGCTCAGGGATCACCTGCTAGCCCAGTAATTTCAAATATTATTATGAAGGATATAGATCAGCGACTAATAGAGCTGGCAGAAAAATATGTTTTGAAGGTTTCACGTTATGCCGATGATATTGTTTTTTCGGGTAAAGAACCGTTCAGCACAGATATTCCGAACGAGCTGAGTTCTATTTTCGGCCTGACACCATTTTTACTTAACAAAAACAAAGCTTACTTTGCTGATTCTCAAAAAGGCCAAAGACTGAAAGTTCATGGATTATTAGTTAAGGAAGATAAAATTTTGCTGACCAAAGGGTATAGAAATAAAATCAGAGCTTTTCGTCATATGGTTGCTCAAGGGAAAGTTTCTGAGGGTGATTTACCAAGATTAAAAGGACACTTAACTTTTGCTGAGTTCATTGAGCGCAATAACCAAGTTTAGAGGGCTAGATATTTATTTAATCTTTTTACTCTGTTCTTTTTACTTTGTTGTTAAAGCAAAAGCTCTAACGCATTTTCCCCCAAAATGTGCCATGGCAGGTAGAATTAATTATTGGTTAAGGATGTATCCAGCCTACATCTTGCTTTGTTTGTTACATCATTAGATAATCAGGCGATCTTCAATTTCCAACTGAAGAATTCAATGGTGACTCTAGGGTTCCTTCGCAATGATAATTTGTGAACTCGGCCAGGATCGGGAGATAGCAACCGTAGCGAATGATTCATGTGCCGAAGTGCAGCTCTAGAGTAACCACCACTCTTATACATTATCCTCTATAATTTCACTTTTTTCTTCTAATCGAAGGGGCTAATCAAATCGAGTTTTCTGGTACTATTTTAGCATTGGAAACTGAGCAGTTTTATGACAGTTATTACTGCAATAAATTTGCTTTATGACAGCTATTACTGAAAATTATGACAGCATTAACTGACAAACCGTTCTTTACAGTCCGCATTCACTTGTTCGTCTTATGACAATAATTCCTGAAAGCAACATTTTTTGTCGCTTTCAATTTTGAATTGCATAATTTTCAGAATTAAATGGCATATTTTCAGAAATCCCTGAAAGCAGCATTTTTTGTCTTCATCAATTTCGATTGCACTTTGAGCACATATAAGTACCTGACCATAAGTTTCTTAAGATTTTCTAGTGCCCAGTTTCAGCACTCTACGGTGTTGCAACTTCGGTTACATAGCTACGGCTATGCGCCCTACATTGCGTCTTGTATAGCACTAATCCTGAACACAATAATTATCAAAGAACTTATCGACAGGTACTTATAGCTCTGAGTTAAGCATTTAATTACAGTAATATAATGGTATTAGAACAAGCAATTTCGAATTACCAGACACAATAAAGTGCTAATATCGACTAACTATAATTGGTATAAGCTCAGCTATAGTAAATGATGAATTAAGATTCACTTGAGGTTGACTAATCTTTAAATAATACTGCCGTAAGCAGAAGTTTAACAATGAATTACTCATGACAGCAATATCCAGAGTTTGCGATAACAATGCGTTATCCCCAGAGTACGCAAAAGGTCAGGATTTATCGGGCTCATGTCAACTTTCTACTGATGACAGAACATATTCATTAGCTCCAGAAGACAATACCATAGCAAAGCCAACGGGTTTTTCTAATTTTCATGGTGATAAACATAACATTGAGTCCGACAGGGCTGGTGGTACGAAACGTTTAAAAGCACCTGCCCCAGATGCTGTGTTTCTGGCAACATTGCGGCTAAGACTGGGTGACGCTCTTAAGTCGGCATTTTGTGGTGATGTCTCATCACTTAACCAAGTGATTGGCGAAGCGATCTTCGAGTTGGACTTTGGTATACTAAAAAATACTTTATTTGGCAGACATAAAGAAGCACGAATTTTTGAGATAGAATTAGCCTACATTTTAATTATTAAACTGCAATTAGAGAGTCACCTTTCTTATACTACAGCCACGGCCCAAGCCTACCACCGATTTCATATTGAACTATTAGAAAAATTCATCGGTATTACTGGTAAGCATACTGATTTTAACTGGGACGCCCATCACTTGCTTTCCGCCTGCGGACAAACAACACATCCTTTGATCATCAACCAACAAGACTTTGTCGTCTGGTTAAGCGAGCATAAAGAAGCGGACTGGAGAAAACTCTCAGATACAAGCCTAGAAAAATTAGACTCTGTAATTGCAGATGAAAAGGAATCAAAAAAAAATTACCGCTCACAGCGCTCACAGCGCTCACAGCGCTCACAAGATTGCTATCAAGAAATACTATTAAAGCAGCTCAATCTTTTACACATACAAATCCGTTTATCTAAATTAGACGGGAGTATAAGTGAGCAAGAAGTGAAAGTAAAAACGTTGTGGAAACAGGCTTGTAGAAGGTCTTATAAGGAAATATATGAGCCCCCTTGTTTTTCAGAATATCGACTCTACCAGGATTTGGATGAAATGGAATTGTTTCTCAAGCACGAGCGAGTCAGACAAACACCGCCAGAAGACTATAAGGATTTGCTAGAACTGAGATCTTACGCTGAAAACTTGCTAAGTAATAACCCAATTGACGAGAATATTAAAGCTTTTTATGAAGATGTATCCAGAAAGTATTTTTTAAGGCTCGCAGTTCGAATCGCCAATGAGCATGAACCCATTTCTAAGAGAGAAATTGATTCATTCGTTAAAGAAAGAGCGGCTAACGAAACCAGATTAGGTGCGGAACAATTAACATCAGTAGACAGACATCTTCTCGCCGAAGCCGAATACAAATCGGCTGAATATCTCTCGTTTCGGCTAGTGGTCAATAGGACTACACGCTTATTTGAGGATGATCTTTCCACGATAGAAAAATTACACAGCAGCGCCACCGAGCACGGGATATTTCCCGGTGATGAATTTTTAAACCAGCTGACCTTGCTTCGGCTTGAAAGGCAATGCCGGGTGAGCATTCGCGCTCATGGTATTATTGAGGCTAAGCCTGAGTTACTAAAAAAGCAGCACTATGCCGATGTGCCATTAATTCCGAAAGATAACTTGAAATTAAATGCATTGGCGGAATATAGGGAAACACTAAACACCCAGCTCACGTATTATAGTAAAATGCCATTTGAGCATGGTTTATCTCAGTTTCTTACCCTTATTCAACAAGTAAAGCAACAGTCGGAGCATGATGAAGTTTACTTGCCTGTTTTAAATAAAGTGATTTTCGAGAGCGCAACATTTTCATATCATTGTGAGAAAGCTATTCCAGAAGCATTAATCACCGAAGCGCAAACCGTTTGGAAATTAGGAAAAACGGAGCTAAATGAAGTGCTCAGCTTGCTCAGTAAACACGCTGTTATCCAAGAAATTCAAAATTCCAACGACAGGCTGTTAGCACTGGATGAATTTGTTACCGAGATTTTTGCCGAAAATAGAAAGTTGACTTGTGTTCTCTTTTCAAAGCCTCCAAAATCAGCCCCCATCGACCGATTGATGTGTGAAAAGTCATCTATTGGCTACGACGCAGACCATTGTTTAGAATGGAAGTCCCCCCCCAAAAATAGAATTAAACAGCAAATTCTTTACGAGTTTCTTTATGAGCTAACAATTGATAAAGTGAGGGCGCTGTTATCTCTAGGCAAGGATGCGGTAATAGCTGAGGAGCACAGCGAATACATATGGCACCTATTTTCGGTTGTGACCGATCATGCACTATTTAAAAATATTGCTTTTGCTGATCTCTGCATGCTTGAGCTGAAGGTTAAGGTATTTGCTATAGTGACACAATCACTTTACGATTCCCCTAACCATTTATGCGGCTGGAGAAATGTGTATCTGGAGCTCACCTCAGAAAAACGTAAATCAGCTTTAGAGCCTGACTCCGCAAAATATCAGCTCGCTGAGCAACAGCTATCTGGGGCCTTGATTTTTGTCTCATATTCAAAGCAGCAAGTGAATTTGAAACAGCTTACACAATGTCTATATCAGTTTATTGCAACTTATCGCTCACCAAATGAGTATCCACCTTTAGAAATTGTAGAATTATACGCAAAGCAGATATATACGCTTTTGAGGGCTAATCCTGATGGCACCTGGTTAGACGTTCACTTAATGCGCTTAATCCCCTTACTTAAGAGAAAGTTAAGTTGGGTGCACAGCAGACCTTCAAAGCAATTAGTTCAGGTATCTTGGTTGATTTGGACTCATTTAATAAAAAGTCAGAGTAAGTATGAGGAAGAAAGGAGGGGTATCTCAAAATTATCACAAGAAACGGGGTTTTCAGCGGTTATGGTAGCAATAAGCAAGGCAAATCTTTTACCTGTGTTTGGCATAAAGGAAGTATAATTAATGGCTTTCTGTGATGGTTGCTTATGGGGGCAAGGCACTCGCATAACGGGAGTCCATTTACCTGTTGATACTATCTAAGTTGACTCAGTGAAATCAATGTGATGTTGGATATAGGAGTGAAGTGGGATATCACAAAGATGAACAATAAGGCTCTTCGTCGTTTAGGGAGGCTACGATTTATCTCATTAATTACTGTAATTGGTGTAAATGATGAATCAATATTCACTTGAGGTTGACTAATCTTTAAATAATACTGCCGTAACCTGATGTTTAACAATGAATTACTTATGACAGCAATATCCAGATCTTGCGATAACAATGCGTTATTCCCAGAGTACGCAAAAGGTCAGGATTTACTGGACTCATGTCAACTTTCTATTGATGACAGAACATATTCATTATCTTTAGAAGACAATACTATAGTAAAGCCAACGGGGTTTTCTAATTTTCATGGTCGTAAACATAACATTGAGCCCGTCACGCCTGGTGGTACCAAACGTTTAAAAGCATCTACGCCCGATGCTGTGTGTCTAGCAACACAGCGGCAAAGATTGGGTGACGCTCTTGAGTCGGCATTTTGCGGTGATGTCTCATCACTTAACCAAGTGATTGACGAAGCGCTCTTCGAGTTGGAGTTTGGTATGCTAAGCAATACTTCATTTGGCAGACCTGAAGAAGCACAAATTTTAGAGGTAGAGTTAGCCTACATTTTAATCATTAAACTGCAATTAGAGTGTCACCATTCCTATACTACGGCAACGGCTCAAGCCTATCACCGATTTCATATTGAACTATTAGAAAACTTTATCGGTATTACTGGTAAGCCTACTGATTTTAACTGGGACGCCCATCACTTGCTTTCCGCCTGCGGACAAACAACACACCCTTTGATCGTCAACCAACAAGACTTTGTCGCTTGGTTAAGCGAGCATAAAGAAGCGGACTGGAGAAAACTCTCAGATACAAGCCTAGAAAAATTAGACTCTGTAATTGCAGATGAAAGGGAATCAATAAAAAATGGCCGCTCACAGCTCACACAGAAAGAATACTATCAAGAAATACTATTAAAGCAGCTCGATATTTTACACTTACAAATCCGTTTATCTAAATTAGACGGGAGTATAAGTGAGCAAGAAGTGAAATTAAAAACGTTGTGTAGACAGGCTTATGGACTGGCTTATAAGGAAAGATATGAGCCCCCTTGCTTTTCAAAATATCGACTCTACCAGGACTTGAAAAGTATGGAATTGTTTTTCCAGCACGAGCGAGTCAGACAAACACCGCCGGAAGACTATAAGGATTTCCTAGAACTGAGATCTTACGCTGAAAACTTGCTAAGTAATAACCCAACTGACGGGAATATTAAAGCTTTTTATGAAGATGTATCCAGAAAGTATTTCTTAAGGCTCGCAGTTCGAATCGCCAATGAGTATGAACCCATTTCTGAAAGAGAAATTGATTCATTCGTTAAAGAAAGGGCGGCTAACGAAACCAGATTAGGTGCGGAACAATTAACAGCAGTAGACAGGCGGCTTCTCGCCGAAGCCGAATACAAATCGGCTGAATATCTCTCGCTCCGGCTATCGGCCAATATGACTACACACTTTTTTGAGGATGATCTTTCCACGATAGAAAAATTATACAGCAGCGCCGCCAAACACGGGATACTTCCCAGTGATGAATTTTTAAACCAGCTGACCTTGCTCCGGATTGGAAGGCGATGCCGAGTGAGCATTAGCGCTCATGATATTATTGAGGCTAAGCCTGAGTTACTAAAAAAGCAGCACTATGCCGATGTGCTATTAATTCCGAAAGATAACGTGAAATTAAATGCATTGGCGGAATATAGGGAAAAGCTAGACACCAAGCTCACGTATTATAGTAAAATGCCATTTGAGGATGGTTTAGCTGAATTTCTTACCCTTATTCAACTAGTAAAGCAACTGTCGGAGCATGATGAAGCTTACTTGCCTGTTTTAAATAAAGTGATTTTCGAGAGCGCAACATTTTCATATCATTGTGAGAAACCTATTCCAGAAGCATTAATCACCGAAGCGCAAACCGTTTGGAAATTAGGAAAAACCGAGCTAGATGAAGTGCTCAGCTTGCTCAGTAAACACGCTGTTCTCCAAGAAATTCAAAATTCCAACGACAGGCTGTTAGCACTGGATAAATTTGTTAGCGAGATTTTTGTCGCAAATAGAAAGTCGACTTATGTTCTCTCTCCAATGCCTCCAAAATCAGGCCCCATTAACCGATTGATGTGTGAAAAGACATTTGTTGGCTACGGAGACCAATATTTAAAAAGGAAGTACCCCCCAACTAATAGAGTTAAAGAGCAAATTTTAAGCGAACTTTTTTATGAGCTAACAATTGATAAAGTAAGGGCACTGTTAACGTTAGGCAAGGACGCGGTAATACTTGAGGAGCACAGCGAATACATATGGCACCTATTTTCGGTTGTGACCGATCATGCAATGTTTAAAAATATTGCTTTTGCTGATCACTGCATGCTTGAGCTGAAGATTAAGGTATTTGCTGTAGTGACACAATTACTTTACGATTCCCCTAAACATTTATACGGATGGATAGATCTATATCTGATGCTCACCTCAGAAAAACGCAAATCAGCTTTAGAGTCTGAATCCGTAAAATATCAGCTCGCTGAGCGTCAGCTATCTGGAGCCTTGATTTTTGCCTCATATTCAAAGGAGGAAGTGCTTTTGAGTGAGCTTACACAATGTCTATATCAGTTTATTGCAACTTATCGCTCACTAAATGAGTATCCACCTTTAGAAATCGTAGAATTATACGCAAAGCAGATATATACGCTTTTGAAGACGGCTCCTGATGACACTTGCTTAGACGTTCACTTAATGCACTTAATCCCCTTACTTAAGAGAAAGTTAAATTGGGTGCACAGCAGTCCTTCAAAGCAATTAGTTCAGGTATCTTGGTTGATTTGGACTCATTTAATAAAAAGTCAGAGTAAGTATGAGGAAGAAAGGAGGGGGATCTCAAAAATATCACAAGAAACGGGGTTTTCAGCGGTTATGGCGGCAATAAGCAAGGCAAATCTTTTACCTATGTTTGGCATAAAGGAAGTATAATTAATGGCTTTCTGTGATGGTTGCTTATGGGGGCAAGGCACTCGCATAACGGAAGTCCACTTAATCTGTTGATATGGTATTAGGTTATACCGAGGTATAATCCAAACAGTGAATGCTCAAAAGCATCGAAGACAGCGTAAATTGGTCATTTCTGCTGCGTTATCGTTTTCTTATTTGGAAACGAAGTAACGACAGTTTTGTATGTCGGTAGTCTAGAGCCTTTGCTTTTTTCTATAAAAGTCACTGGATACCAGCCTTCGCTGGTATGACAAAGATTGATGGAGATAATGTGTAATCAGATAAAACCCATAACGGAAAGCTCGTCCACACGGTTTGCGGCATTTTTAAGTAACATGGTTTTTTGCTGGATATCATATGCACTTTCTAGTTGTTTGACTAACCTATTATTGACATCACTGCTTATTTTGCTCAGCATAATTGTTAACTCTGAGAGGGGGAAGTCCTCAATACTCGCTAACAGCACCTCAACGTCTTCTGTACCCAGTTGAGGCTTGTCTAAAAGTGGGTTGGGGCTTGCTTTAGGTGGTAAATCTACAAATAAACTGCTGGTCCATTCCTCATCAAACACACTGATTTTCACAGGCTGATTAACCTTGCTTAACGAGGCCGTACCCCAAAAGGCATCGTCTTTTATTAAAGGAGACAAAGCCTCATCTTCACTACCTTGGCTGACGCTCGTTTCCATAGGCTCAGGCTCTTGCGCAGTGTCACTCGTTGTTGCACTATCCTGGTGCCATGAAGCGAGCTGTATATTTTGGTACCGCACGGATAAACTTAATCTCTCTCTTAATTGGCTAGGTATGTCGCAGAACGAATACTTATCAACGAGCGCTTTTATTGCAGGAGTACTCAGAGAATCTGCATGATATACGAGACTGCGGCAGACTTCCGAGGTCAGGCGCAAGCCTTTTTGTAAACACTTTTCAATGAAGGCCAAATCAAGTAAGCTTTCCTGCTGTGCCTCCGTGTTGCCTGTGGCGCTTGGCACTTGCTTTTGTGATAACCGTTCTTCTCGTCGTGTAACATAAGTACTGACAATACTTTGTTCACTGCTGTCAGCAAACTCAATTGGAAAGTCACTGCTTAGTGTATCAATAAACAAAGAAAGCTCATCGGCAGACCAGTTGCTAATAGTGACACTATTTTGACGACTTTGGCTTAACTGAGGAAAGGGCAGCTCAATCATTTCCTCATCAATATTGAGCAGCGTTATTTGAGCTTGGCTAATATGGTAAGGAGTCGGGGCACTGGCAAAGGATAAACTGAACCAATAACTAAAAAGCACCATGGGGCAATCTGTTTGTTGTGCTTGTGTATTAATGCATAATGTGACCCCTTTATCTGTATCCATACTGTCGGAAGATACACTAAACGTCACGGCATTTAATGTTGAAGGATGCTTTACTGGCAAGACTAACCCTCTGGTGACTAGCCCTAAATTCAGTGTGTTCATGGTTTTCACTTTGGGTTTTACGGCCGTGTTTAGATACTGACCGTAATCTTTCCCTGCTAGGCAAAGGGTATGAAATTTCTTAGCTGGTAATGACATCGATAATTGATATAGGTCATTAGCGGTACTGAACACTTTGCATAACATTCGGCAACAGTTGGTATCGTTAAGCAATTTCTTAGTTTCAGGCGTAGATGAAAGCAGGCAGGCCGCGATTAAATACGCCTGAATCTGATTCACATCTTCATCCTCAACGCCCTTTAGGACGACCGGATACAATGTATTAATCCATTGTTCTGATGTGGGGCATGAGCGGATTACTCTGCAAAAACGGAAGTAATGGCTTACACTCTCATGGCTCAGGCCTTTCAAATCGAGCGCACAGGACAGGATGGTTTTATTAATTGGCTGACTGAGCAAACGTTCCCAGTGGGATAGTTTCTGCACTTCCTCAGCGGCCAGAGTGTGCCCTCTCTCTGGACAAGGCGCATTTGCAAAGAACAATTTTAATCCCAGCTGGCCGTTGGCGAAACAGATTTTACCGAGCGCGTTCAATATTCCTTGATGGCTTTCTATTACGCATGGGAATGTTGATCCCATTATTTCGATCGAACTCAATGAGCAGTGGTTATTCAATTTATCTAGCAGCTCAGGCTCACCTTTAACGGCTAGCGCCAGTGCTTTTATCGATATTAGTTCATTGTTCTTATGAAAGTGAACGAGCAACTTTGCGACAAGCGAGCAGGAAAAAGCCTTTTCCACAGCTAAAAGAGATGATTGTTTCCACTCGTGAATGCAGAGTTTCAGTAGTTTATCGTTGGGTTGACCATCAATGCTTAATAAAGACAGCAGCTTAGTTACCTCATCCTGTTTCGGCGGCAGAGGGAAAACCGCAAAGACACAAGCTAATCTGAGAAGGTGGAATTGACCATTTAGCTGCAACTCTGGGTGATCAAGTAAGCAAAGCCAGCCGTTTGCCTTATCTGGCCGATTCATCACTTTAACTAATAACAGCTTATACAAGGGAAGGTTTAACGTGCCACCCTCCTGCAGTTGCGGCAGTTTCAGCAGTTCAATAAATAGTGTTTTTGTCGCTTCGTCAGGCAGGCCGCGGCTATGAAATATCGATGATAAGGATTTGAACAGTGGAAGGTTCAATCTGCCGTGCTCCTGCAGTTGCGGCAGTTTCAGCAGTTCAATAAATAGTGTTTTTGTCGCTTCGTCAGGCAGGCCGCGGCTATGAAATATCGATGATAAGGATTTGAACAGTGGAAGGTTCAATCTGCCGTGCTCCTGCAGTTGCGGAAGCTCCAGCAACTCAATAAAGCGCCTCATCGCCGTTTCGTCAGGTAGACCGCAGCCATTAAATATAGACGATAGGGATTTGAGCAGCGGCAAACATAATCTGCCACCCTCCTGCAGTTGAGGTAATTTCAACAATTTAATAAAACGCGCCATCTCCGATTCGTCAGGTAAACCGCGGCCACTAAATATCGACGACAGGGATTTGAACCTCGGCAGGCTCAATGTGCCGCCCTCCTGTAGCTGCGGTAGTTTCAGCAGATCAATAAAGCACTCCATTGCCACTTCATTAGGTAGACCGCGGCCACTAAATATCGACGACAGGGATTTGAACAGCGGCAGGCTTAATCTGCCGCCCTCCTGCAGTTGCGGCAGTTCCAGCAGCTTATTAAAGTGTGTCATCGACGCTTCGTCAGGCAGGCCGCGGCCATTAAATATCGACGATATGGATTTGAACAGTGGCAGGCTAAGCCTGCCACTGTCCTGTAGCTGCGGTATTTCCAGCAGCTTAATAAAGTGCTCCATTGCCACTTCGTCAGGTAAACCGCGACCATTAAATATTGACGACATGGATTTGAGCAACGGCAGGCTAAGTCTGCCGCCTTCCTGTAGTTGCGGTAGTTTCAGCAGCTCAGTAAATTGTGTCATCGCCACTTCGTCTGGTAAACCGCACCCATGAAATATTGACGACAAGGATTTGAACAGCGGCAGGCTTAATGTGCTGCCCTCCTGTAGCTGCGGCAGTTCCAGCAGCTTAATAAAGCGCGCCATCGCCGCTTCGTCAGGTAGGCCACTACCATTAAATAACGACGACAGGGATTTGAGCAATGGGAGACTTAATTTTCCGCCCTTTTGCAATTGCGGCAGTTCCAGAAACTTAAAAAAGCTTGTTATCGCCGCGTTACTAGGCAGACCACAGCCATGATATATCGACGACAGAGATTTAAGCAGCGGCAAATTTAATGTGCCGCCCTCTTGCAGTTTCGGCAGTTTCAGCAAGTTATTAAAACCCTGTATCGTCGATTCGTTAGGCAAGCCGCAGCGATGAAATATAGACGAAAGGGTTTTCATGGGTTGGGTTTTTGCCACCAGAATGATGTGTTTATTACTGTAGAGAAAGAACTGTCTTATTTTACATGATGTATTAATTATGCTAGTAAAAAAGCTGGTATCTTTCACCTTTGTATCGGCGATGTTTATGAAAAAAAGTGTTAGTTTATTGCTATAGTCCTTTTGTTGCTCTAGGGATTTAATATTGACCGCTGATAATAACTTTGTGAATGCAGATGTAACTTTAATGCCTTTGCTGTTCATTGTATCCTGAAGCTCTTGAGGCAGTTTGTTATCCTGCGATACTAAGTAACATTTACTTGCCGGAGATGTGATACATAATCTTTTAGGGGCAGGGTTGCCTTCATTATTCCTCCCTCTCTTACGGTTTGACTTCCTAGCGCCATTTGAAGTCGAGGGAGTTTCATACATGGCATTGGAAGTAGCATTTGAAGTGGAGGTGATTGCCATATTTATTACCTTTTTTAAGGACAGATAAGTACAGCTGTTTTTGAGTTTATAAATCCGTGTTACCTAAAAATGCCCTGAAAGCTGCATCTTTAAGTATCACGGTGATAGTTTGATGAAATCTACTATCCCCTTTGCCAACCATCCCACTGCATTCAGAATTTTTCAAAGCAAATCTCTCTAAAACTCAAGCCGCAACTAGCAGCTGGGATTCGAAATGGTAAATGTCATTTAAAACGAGTACAAATGAAATATAGTTAAGATTTATACCAATTACAGTAATTAAATTCCCAGCTCAGAGCTATGTATGTGTTCAAAGTACAAGTGAAATTGATGAAGACATAGTTATTACCGACATACAAAACTGTCGTTATTACATTACTACGTTGAGACAATTTTGCGTAGTAATTTGAACACATACAAGCTCCCGAAGGGCAAGGCTAAAAGATTCCATTACTAGGTTACAAGTTTTTGAATTATCCCGACAAAAGCACGAAGTGCGTTGAACGCCAGCGTTGTATGGCAGCCGTTAGGGTATATAGTACTTCAAACTTGCGCCTTGTACTGAAATCCTTTAGCTCTTGCTGAGTGGGAAGTTAATTACTGTAATTGGTATTACAAACTGCGGCAAGGAGTTAATTGCGCGAAATTAATCACTCATAAAGCCAAGACATAAGGAAAGCTGCGCAGCGGAAGAAAGTATACCGATGAGTTCTAGTCACTCCAGCGCAGGCTGGAAACGAAGTAACGACAGTTTTGTATATTGGTAGTCTAGTGCCTTTGATTTTTCTATAAAAGTCACTGGATACCGGCCTTCGCTGGTATGACAAAGGTTCGTACTTTCTAAATCGCAAGATCCCTAAGTTGTCAAACTTCTAAAGTCCGTCATTCCCGTATGTTGTAAGCGGGAATCCAGTGCCTTTTTGCTCAAAAAATAAAAAGTCTCTGGATTCCTGCTTTCGTAAAAGTGACGAAATAAGCAATTTCAATGAGGTATAAAAATCACACATTAGGGGCTGTTTATCTTTCAGGATTAAATTTTGTGCTATTTGAGCGTTTATCTGTTCAAGGCGTAAGCAGTGAAGCTTAGTCATCTAAGGGAACTAGCGATTTAGAAAGTACCAATCAATATTTTAAATTTTTTTTGTCATACCTGCAAAGGCTGGTATCCAGTGACTTTTATAGAAAAGCTTAAAGGCACTAGACTCCAGCCTGCGCTGGAGTGACGAGGATTCATCGGTATACTTTCTTCCGCAGCGTCCCTAAGTAAACGGGTTACAACACAGAACAGTGAACGCTCAAATGCATCGAAAAAAGAGAGAGCGTAAATTGGTCGCTCTTTCTAAAGAAAAGGTACTGCGTTATCGCTTGCTTATTTGGAATACCAAATAAGCAAGCTCTGTCTTGTATAAAACGACCAATTTATCGCTGCAAAAATAATCACGAAAGATAAACAGCCCCTAGGTTCATTACCTAAATTTTTCCAGTAAACGATGATATTGATGTTATGGCGGTGGGGTTGGATGTTATATGCAATCAGAAAAATCCATAATGAAGAATTCGTCTTCATGGTTCTCGGTATTAAAATGTAATCTGGTTTGTTGCTGGATATCATATGCATCATCTAGTCTTTTGACTAACCTACTATCGACATCACTGCTTATTCTGCTCAGCATAATTGTTAACTCTGAGAGGGTGAATTCCTCAATACGAGCTAGCAGCATCTCAACGTCTTTTGAATCCAGTCGGGGCTTATCTAAAATTGGGTTAGGATTTGCTTCAGATGATAAACCTACAAATAAACTGCTGACCCATTCCTCATCAAACTCTTTCAATTGCACAGGCTGATTATCCTTGCTTAACGAGGGGGTGTTCAAAAAATCACCGCCACCCATTAAAGGCAACAAAGCCTCATCTTCACCACCTAGGCTGACGCTGGTTTCCATAGGCTCAGGCTCTTGCGCCGTGTCACTCGTCGCTGCACCATCATGATGCCATGAAGCAGGCGGAATGTTTTGGTACTGCACGGATGAACTTAATCTCTCTCTTAATTGGCTAGGCATGTCGGCGAGGGGATATTTCTCAACGAGCGCTTTTACTGTAGGAATGCTCAGAGAATCGGCATGATACACGAGATTGTGGCGAATTTCCTGGTTCAGGTGCAAGCCTTTATGTATACACTTTTCGATGATGGCCAAACTAAGCCAACTTTCCTGCAGTGTCTCTGTGTTGCCTGTGGCGCTTGGCGCTTGCTTTTGTGATAACCGTTCTTCTCGTCGTGTAACGTAAGTACTGGTAATGCTTTGTTCACTGCTGTCAGCAAAATCAACCGGAAAGTCACTGCTTAATGTTTCAATAAACAAAGAAAGCTCATCGGCGGACCAGTTGCGAATTGTGATACTACTTGGATTGCTTGGACTACTTTGGCTTAACTGAGGAAAGGGCAGCTCAATCATTTCCTCATCAATATTGAGTAGCCTCATATGAGCTTGACTAATATGGTAAGGAGTCGAGGCGCTGGCAAAGGATAAACTGAACCAATAACAAAAAAGCACCATGGGGCAATCTGTTTGTTGTGCTTGTGTATTAATGCATAATGTGACCCCTTTATCTGTATCCACATTGTTGGTAGGTACACTAAACGTCACGGTATTTAATGTTGTAGGATGCTTTACTGGCAAGACTAACCCTCTGGTGACTAGCCCCAAATTCAGTGTGTTCATGGTTTTCACTTTGGGTTTTACGGTCGAATTTAGATACTGACCGTAATCTCTCCCTGCTAGGCAAAGGGTATGAAATTTCTTAGCTGGTAATGACATCGATAATTGATATAGGTCATTAGCGGTACTGAACACTTTGCATAACGCTCGGCAACAGTTGATATCGTTAATCAATTTCTTAGTTTTAGGTGTAGATGAAAGCAAGCAGGCCGCAATTAAATACGCCTGAACCTGATTCACATTTTCATCCTCAACGCCCTTTAGGACGACCGGATACAATGTCTTATCCCATTGTTCTGATGTGGGGCATGAGCGGATTACCCTGCAAAAACGAAAGTAATGGCTTATACTCTCATGGCTCTGACCTTTCAAATTGAGTGCGCTGGACAGAATGGTTTTATTGATTGGCTGACTGAGTAAACGTTCCCAGTGGGATAGTTTCTGCACTTCCTCAGCGACCAGAGCGCGGCTTCCCTCTGGACGAGGCGCATTTGCAAAGAACAATTTTAATCCCAGCTGGCCGTTGGCGAAACAGATTTTACCGAGCGAGTTCAATATCCCTTGATGGCTTTCTATTACGCATGGGAACGTCAATCCCTTTATTTTTTTTGTGCTCAGCGAGCAGTAGTTACGCAATTTTTTCAGCATCTCAGGCTCACCTTTAATGGCCAATGCCAGCGCTTTTAGCGATGTTAGCTCATCATCGCTAACGCGAAAGTGAGTGAGCAGTTTGGAGAAAGGTGAGCAGGAAAAAGCCTTTTCCACAGCTAAAAGAGATGATTGTTTCCATTCGTGAATGCAGAGATGCAGTAGTTTATCGTCGGGTTGACCATCAATGCTTAATAAAGAAAGCAGTTGAGTTACCTCATCCTGCTTCGGTGGCAGAGGGAAAACAGCAAAGACACAAGCTAATCTGAGAAGGTGGAATTGACCATTTAGCTGCAACCCAGGGTGACCAAGCAAGCAAAACCAGCAGTTTGCCTTATCTGGCCGATTCATCACTTTAACTAATAACAGCTTATACAAGGGAAGGTTTAACGTGCCGCTCTCCTGCAGTTGCGGCAGTTTCAGCAGTTCAATAAATTGCGTCATCGCCTTTTCGTCAGGCAAACCGCGGCTACTAAATATCGACGACAGGGATTGGAGCAACGGTAGAATTAAACTGCCGCCCTCCTGCAGTTGAGGCAACGTCAACAATTTAATAAAACGCGCCACCTCCGATTCATCAGGCAGACCGCGGCCATTAAATATAGACGATAGGGATTTGAGTAGCGGCAAACTTAATCTGCCGCCCTCCTGCAGTTGAGGCAACGTCAACAATTTAATAAAACGCGCCACCTCCGATTCATCAGGCAGACCGCGGCCATTAAATATAGACGATAGGGATTTGAGCAGCGGCAAACTTAATCTGCCACCCTCTTGCAGCTGCGGTAGTTTTAGCAACTCAATAATACGTGCCATTGTCGCTTCGTCAGGCAAACCGCGGCTACTAAATATCGACGACAGGGACTGGAACAACGGTAGAATTAAACTGCCGCCCTCCTGCAGTTGAGGCAACGTCAACAATTTAATAAAGCGCGTCATCGCCTTTTCGTCAGGCAGACCGCGGCCATTAAATATAGACGATAGGGATTTGAGCAGCGGCAAACTTAATCTGCCGCCCTTCTGCAGTTGAGGCAACGTCAACAATTTAATAAAACGCGCCACCTCCGATTCGTCAGGCAGACCGCGGCCATTAAATATAGACGATAGGGATTTGAGCAGCGGCAAACTTAATCTGCCACCCTCTTGCAGCTGCGGTAGTTTTAGCAACTCAATAATACGTGCCATTGTCGCTTCGTCAGGCAAACCGCGGCCATGAAATATCGACGACAAGAACTTGAATAGTGGAAGGTTCAATCTGCCGACCTCATACAGCTGCGGAAGTTCCAGCAACTCAATAAAGCGCGTCATCGCCTTTTCGTCAGGCAGACCGCGGCCATTAAATATAGACGATAGGGATTTAAGCAGCGGCAAACTTAATCTGCCGCCCTCCTGCAGTTGAGGCAACGTCAACAATTTAATAAAACGCGCCACCTCCGATTCATCAGGCAAACCGCGGCTACTAAATATCGACGACAGGGATTGGAGCAACGGTAGAATTAAACTGCCGCCCTCCTGCAGTTGCGGCAGTTTCAGCAACTTAATAAAACCCCTTATCACCGCTTCGTCAGGTAGACCGCAGCCATGGAATATCGACGACAGGGATTTAAACAACGGCAGGCTAAGTCTGCCGCTGTCCTGTAGCTGCGGTATTTCCAGCAGCTTAATAAAGTGCTCCATTGCCACTTCGTCAGGTAAACCGCGACCATTAAATATTGACGACATGGATTTGAGCAACGGCAGGCTAAGTCTGCCGTTTTCCTGTAGCTGCGGCAGTTCCAGCAGCTCAATAAATTGTGTCATCGCCACTTCGTTTGGTAGACCGCATCCATGAAACATCGACGACAAGGATTTGAACAGCGGCAGGCTTAATCTGCCGCCCTCCTGTAGCTGCGGCAGTGCCAGCAGCTTAATAAAGCGCGCCATCGCCGCTTCGTCAGGCAGGCCACTGCCATTAAATATCGACGATAGGGATTTCAGCCGCGGCAGACTTAATTTCCCGTCCTCCTGCAGTTGCGGCAGTTTCAGCAGCTTAAAAAAGCGAGTTATCGACACGTTATCTGGCAGACCACAGCTATGATATATCGACGACAGAGATTTAAGCAGCGGCAAATTTAATGTACCGCCTTCTTGCAATTTTGGCAGTTTCAGCAAGTTATTAAAGCCCTTTATCGTCGATTCGTTAGGCAGACCACAGCGATGAAATATAGACGAAAGGGTTTTCATGGGTTGGGTTTTTGCCACCAGAATGGTGTGTTCATTGCTGTAGCGAAAAAACTGTCTTATTTTACATGATGTATTAATTATGCTGGTAAAAAAGCCGGTGTCTTTTACCTCTGGATCGGCGATTTTTATGAAAAAAAGTGATAGTTTATTGTAATACTTCTGTAGTTGGTCTTCGGAATCAATCTCGACCTTTGATAATAACTTTATGAATGCAGGTAAAACTTTAATGCCTTTGCTATTCATTGCATCCTGCAGCTCTTTAGGCAGTTTTTTATCTTGCGATACTAAATAACATTTACTCGCCGCCGATGTGATACGCGATTTTTTAGAACTGGGTTTGCCTTCTTCAGCCCTCGGTCTTTTACGGCTTGATTTAATAGCATTGCTTGAGATCGAGGGAGTGTCATACATGGCGCTGGAAGTAGCATTTGAAGTGGAGGTGAGTGCCATGTTGATTACCTTTTTTAAGGACAGCTTTTTTGAGTTTATACACGGGTATAGATTGATGAAACCTATTACCTTCCTTGCTAGCTATCCTCATTTTACTCTGGATTTCTCAAGGTAAATCGGTTTATTTCCCGCTTGAAACCAAATCGCAACTAGTTGCAGGAATTTAGAATGGTAAATATTATTTAAAATGAGTACAAATGAAATTTTTTTAAGATTTACAAAGGTGTGGCAAGAAGTTATACCAATTGCTGTAATTGGTATTAGGTTCATTACCTAAGTTTTTCCAGCAAACGATGGCCTTGATGTTATGGTTGTGGGGTTGGATATTACATGCCATCAGAAAAATCCATAATGAAGAATTCGTCTTCATGGTTCTCGGTATTAAAATGTAATCTGGTTTGTTGCTGAATATCATATGCATTATCTAGTTGTTTGACTAACGTATTTTCGACATCACTGCTTATTTTGCTCAGCATAATTGTTAACTCTGAGAGGGTAAACTCCTCAATACGAGCTAGCAACATCTCAACGTCTTTTGAATCCAGTTGGGGCTTATCTAAAATTGGGTTAGGATTTGCTTCAGATGATAAACCTACAAATAAACTGCTGACCCACTCCTCATCAAACTCTTTCAATTGCACAGGCTGATTATCCTTGCTTAACGAGGGAGTGTTCAAAAAGTCATCGCCATCCATTGAAGATAACAAAGCCTCATCCTCACTACCTTGGCTGACGCTCGTTTCCATAGGCTCAGGCTCTTGCGCCGTGTCGCTCGTCGCTGCACCACCCTGATGCCATGAAGCAAGCGGTATGTTCTGGTACTGCACGGATGAACTTAATCTCCCTCTTAATTGACTAGGTATGTCGCAGAACGAATACTTCTCAACGAGCGCTTTTATTGTAGGAGTGCTCAGAGAGTCTGCATAATACACAAGATTGCGGCGGACTTTCTGGTTCAGGCGCAAGCCTTTTTGTACACACTTTTCAATGAAGGCCAAATCAAGTAAGCTTTCCTGCTGTGCCTCCGTGTTGCCTGTGGCGCTTGGCACTTGCTTTTGTGATAACCGTTCTTCTCGTCGTGTAACATAAGTACTGACAATACTTTGTTCACTGCTGTCAGCAAACCCAATTGGAAAGTCACTGCTTAGTGTATCAATAAACAAAGAAAGCTCATCGGCAGACCAGTTGCTAATAGTGACACTATTTTGACGACTTTGGCTTAACTGAGGAAAGGGCAGCTCAATCATTTCCTCATCAATATTGAGCAGCGTTATTTGAGCTTGGCTAATATGGTAAGGAGTCGGGGCACTGGCAAAGGATAAGCTGAACCAATAACTAAAAAGCACCATGGGGCAATCTGTTTGTTGTGCTTGTGTATTAATGCATAATGTGACCCCTTTATCTGTATCCATACTGTCGGAAGATACACTAAACGTCACGGCATTTAATGTTGAAGGATATTTTACTGGCAAGACTAACCCCCTGGTGACCAACCCAAAATTCAGTGTGTTCATGGTTTTTACTTTGGGTTTTGCGGCCGTGTTTAAATACTGACTGTAATCTTTCCCTGCTAGGCAAAGGGTATGAAATTTCTTAGCTGATAATGACCTTGATAACTGATATAGGTCATTAGCGGTACTGAACACTTGACATAACACCCGGCAACAGTTGATATCTTTAATTAATCTCTTAGTTTCAGGCGTAGATGAAAGCAGGCAGGCTGCAATTAAATACGCCTGAATCTGGTTCACATTTTCATCCTCAACGCCCTTTAGGACGATCGGATACAATGACTTAGCCCATTGTTCTGATGTGGGGCATGAGCGGGTTACCCTGCAAAAACGAAAGTAATGGCTTACACTCTCATGGCTCTGACCTTTCAAGTAGAGCACACAGGACAGGATGGTTTTATTGATTGGCTGACTGAGTAAACGTTCCCAGTGGGATAGTTTCTGCATTTCCTCAGCGACCAGAGCGCGGCTTCCCTCTGGACGAGGCGCATTTGCAAAGAACAATTTTAATCCCAGCTGGCCGTTGGCGAAACAGATTTTACCGAGCGCGTTCAATATCCCTTGATGGCTTTCTATTACGCATGGGAATGTTGATCCCATTATTTCGATCGAACTCAATGAGCAGTGGTTATTCAATTTATCTAGCAGCTCAGGCTCACCTTTAACGGTCAACGCCAGTGCTTTTATCGATATTAGTTCATTGTTCTTATGAAAGTGAACGAGCAACTTTGCGACAAGCGAGCAGGAAAAAGCCTTTTCCACAGCTAAAAGAGATGATTGTTTCCACTCGTGAATGCAGAGTTTCAGTAGTTTATCGTTGGGTTGACCATCAATGCTTAATAAAGACAGCAGCTTAGTTACCTCATCCTGTTTCGGCGGCAGAGGGAAAACCGCAAAGACACAAGCTAATCTGAGAAGGTGGAATTGACCATTTAGCTGCAACTCTGGGTGATCAAGTAAGCAAAGCCAGCCGTTTGCCTTATCTGGCCGATTCATCACTTTAACTAATAACAGCTTATACAAGGGAAGGTTTAACGTGCCACCCTCCTGCAGTTGCGGTAGTTTTTGCAGCTCAATAATGCGTGCCACTGTCGCTTCGTCAGACAAACCGCGGCCATGAAATATCGACGATAAGGATTTGAACAGTGGAAGGTTCAATCTGCCGTGCTCCTGCAGTTGCGGAAGTTTCAGCAACTCAATAAAGCGCCTCATCGCCGTTTCGTCAGGTAGACCGCAGCCATTAAATATAGATGATAGGGATTTGAGCAGCGGCAGACTCAATCTGCCGTCTTTTTGAAGCTGCGGTAGTTTTAGCAACTCAATAATGCGTACCATTGTTGCTTCGTCAGGCAGACCGTGGCGACTAAGTATCGACGACAGGGATTTGAGGCGCTGCAGGCTCAATGTGCCGCCCTCCTGCAGCTGCGGCAGTTCAAGTAGCTGGATAAAACACTCTATTTCTACTTCATCAGGCAGTCCGCGTCCGCTAAATATCGACGACAGGGATTTGAGCAACGGCAGACTTAATCTTTCATCCTGTTGCATCTGCGGCAGTACCAGCAACTTAATAAAGTGCTCCATTGCCGCTTTGTTGGGTAGGCCGCGGCGATTAAATATCGACGACAGGGATTTGAGTCGCGGCAGACTTAATCTACCGCCTTCTTGCAGCTGCGGCAGTTTCAGCAACTTAATGAAGCCCTTTATTGCCGCATCGTCAGGTAGACCGCGGCCATGAAATATTGACGACAGGGATTTTAGTAACGGCAGGCTTATTCTGCCGCCCTCCTGCAGTTGCGGCAGTTCAAGCAGCTTAATAAAATGCGCCAATACCGATTCGTCAGGCAAACCGTGGCAACAAAGTATCGACGACAGAGATTTGAGGCGCGGCAGACTTAATCTGCCGCCCTCCTGCAGCTGCGGCATTTTAAGCAACTCAATAAAACGCGTCATCGCCGCTTCGTCAGGCAGACCGCGGGCATGAAATATCGACGACAGGGATTTCAGCCGCGGCAGACTTAATTTTCCGCCCTCCTGCATTTGCGGCAGTTCCAGTAGTTTAAAAAAGTGCGTTATCGGCACTTTACCTGGCAGACCACAGCCATGATATATCGACGACAGAGATTTAAGCAGCGACAAATTTAATGTGCCGCCCTCTTGCAGTTTCGGCAGTTTCAGCAAGTTATTAAAGCCCTTTATCGTCGATTTGTTAGGCAAGCCGCAGCGATGAAATATAGACGAAAGGGTTTTCATCGGTTGGGTTTTTGCAACCTGAGTGATGTGTTTATTACTGTAGTGAAAGAACTCTATTATTCTATATGGCGTATGAATTATGCTGGTAAAAAAGCTGGTATCTTTCACCTTTGTATCGGCGATGTTTATGAAAAAAAGTGTTAGTTTATTGCTATAGTCCTTTTGTTGCTCTAGGGATTTAATATTGACCGCTGATAATAACTTTGTGAATGCAGATGTAACTTTAATGCCTTTGCTGTTCATTGTATCCTGAAGCTCTTGAGGCAGTTTGTTATCCTGCGAAACTAAATAACATTTACTCGCCGCCGTTGTGATACGCGATTTTTTAGAGCTGGGTTTGCCTTCTTCAGCCCTCGGTCTTTTACGGCTTGATTTAATAGCATTACTTGAGGTCGAGGGAGTGTCATACATGGCGCTGGAAGTAGCATTTGAAGTGGAGGTGAGTGCCATGTTGATTACCTTTTTTTAAGGACAGATTTTTTGAGTATATACACGGGTATAGATTGATGAAGCCTATTACCTTCCTTGCTAAGGGACGTGGCGGAAGAATGTATACCAATTTTATCGTCACTCCTGCGAACGCAGGAGTCCAGAGTCTTTGGTTAATTTGGGCACAAGTCGCTGGATACCTGCGTTCGCAGGCATGACAAATTAAGCGTTGAAATTTAAATTGGTATTATTTGAACTGCGACATCCCTAACTATCCTCATTTCACTCTGGTTTTCTCAAGATAAATCGGTTTATTTCCCGCTTGAAACCAAGCCGCAACTAGTTGCAGGGATTTAGAATGGTAAATACTATTTTAAATGAGCACAAATGAAATATATTTAAGATTTACAAACTGCGGCAAGGAGTTAATTGTGCGAAATTACTCATTCATAAAGCCAAGGCGTAAGGAAAGCTGCGTGGCGGAAGAAAGTCCGATGAGTTCTAGTCACTCCAGCGCAGGCTGGAAACGAAGTAACGACAGTTTTGTATGTCGGTAGTCTAGAAACTATGAAGGACAGTAACTCAACTACCCTTTAGTTAACACAACACAAGGGGAATATTATGAGCACCGTCCTTCAAGTAAAAGATAACGCAAAATTTGTTAATTTGTACATTGCTTTTGAACTTAGCAGTAAAACTTGGAAGCTTGGCTTTTCAAATGGTGAAAAAAAGAGAGTCAAAACGATTGATTCCCGAGACTGGAAAGCCCTACATCATGAAATAGCCTTAGCAAAAGAAAAGCTATTCTGCGTTGAAAACTGCAAAGTCATTAGCTGTTACGAAGCAGGTAGAGACGGATTCTGGATACACAGAGCGTTAATTAAAGACGGCATCGAAAATCATGTGATTGACTCAGCCAGTATTGAAGTCAGCCGAAAACAGAAGAAAGTCAAAACCGATAGAGTTGATGTGATTGCTTTGCTCCGCTTACTGATGCGTTATCACTCTGGAGAGCAAGAAGCTTTAAATATCATCAATGTTCCAAATGTAGAAGCTGAAGATAAGCGTCGAATTAACCGAGAGCGAGAACGATTAGTAAAAGAGCGTGGCAGTCACAGCGCACGAATTAAGTCACTTCTGTGTTTGCATGGTATCAGCGTGGAAAATATCTCTAAACTAAAGGGGAAAGTTAATCAACTTAAGACGGCGGTTCTCAATAAGCCTTTACCGACAGATTTAGTGACGGAAATAGAGCGAGAACTTGATAGGCATGAAATTGTCGACAAGCAAATTAAAGCAATTGAGAAATTACAAAAACAACGTGTTCTTGATGACTGTGATGACGCATCGCAAAAAATTAATCAGCTCATGCAGCTTAAAGGCGTAGGCTGGCAATCGAGCTGGGTATTAGTAACAGAGTTTTTCCATTGGCGAGAATTTAAAAACGCTAAACAAGTGGGAGCTTGTGCAGGAATGACACCAACGCCTTACGATAGTGGTGACAGCCAAAGAGAGCAAGGCATTTGCAAGTCAGGTAATCGACGAATACGAAAGATTATGGTTGAACTCAGTTGGTTTTGGTTACGGTATCAACCCAAATCAGAATTGAGTTTATGGTTCGAACAGCGTTTCGCTCATGGCAGTAAACGAATGAGACGCATCGGCATTGTTGCTATGGCACGTAAACTTCTTATCAAACTGTGGAAGTATTTAGAGCATGGAGAAGTGCCATCAGGTGCAACGATGTCACTTTAATCAAAATAACCAAGTAAAGAGTAAAATGTAGTAAAGCGTTGTTCGATGCTAACTGTACAGCCCCTTGATAAGCAAGGCTAAATCGTTTTTCTAGAAGAGTTAGTATCATTATTCAGGTTAGGCGTGATAATGCGCATGCAATTTAAGGTGACTGACTAAAGTCAGAACGGATAGAAGGTGGTTAGCCATTAAGCTGACACAACAAAACCTGAGCAACACTTTTAACCAGAGAAACTGAATGAAATAAATTAAAAACTGAAGGGCTTGACAAAGATGTCCTCATAGAAGGGGCTGTTTATCTTTCAGGGTTAAATTTTGTGCTATTTGAGCGTTTATCTGTTCAACCTAGAAGCATCAGTTGACTGCGTTCTCAAGCGTAGAAAAAATGGCTGATAGTAAGGCGTAGCTTACAGCAAGTAGTTATTCTACTTGCAAAAGTTACAACGCAGATAGCAGTCATTTTAGCAAGCTTGTGAGCGTAGAGCACTTCACTCATTGGGTGAAAGCTATGATGATAAAATCATCGTATTGCTCAAACAGTTACTCGTATACTCAGCGTTCAACTGATGTTTTTAGGTTCAAGGCATAAGCAGTGAAGCTTAGTCATCTAAGTGAGCTGGTCACAACACAGAACAGTGAATGCTCAAAAACATCGAAAAAAGAGAGAGCGTAAATTGGTCGCTCTTTCTAAATAAAAGGTACTGCGTTATCGCTTGCTTATTTGGAATACCAAATAAGCAAGCTCTGTCTTGTATAAAACGACCAATTTATCGCTGCAAAAATAATCACGAAAGATAAACAGCCCCTAGGTTCATTACCTAAATTTTTCCAGTAAACGATGATATTGATGTTATGGCGGTGGGGTTGGATGTTATATGCAATCAGAAAAATCCATAATGAAGAATTCGTCTTCATGGTTCTCGGTATTAAAATGTAATCTGGTTTGTTGCTGGATATCATATGCATCATCTAGTCTTTTGACTAACCTACTATCGACATCACTGCTTATTCTGCTCAGCATAATTGTTAACTCTGAGAGGGTGAATTCCTCAATACGAGCTAGCAGCATCTCAACGTCTTTTGAATCCAGTCGGGGCTTATCTAAAATTGGGTTAGGATTTGCTTCAGATGATAAACCTACAAATAAACTGCTGACCCATTCCTCATCAAACTCTTTCAATTGCACAGGCTGATTATCCTTGCTTAACGAGGGGGTGTTCAAAAAATCACCGCCACCCATTAAAGGCAACAAAGCCTCATCTTCACCACCTAGGCTGACGCTGGTTTCCATAGGCTCAGGCTCTTGCGCCGTGTCACTCGTCGCTGCACCATCATGATGCCATGAAGCAGGCGGAATGTTTTGGTACTGCACGGATGAACTTAATCTCTCTCTTAATTGGCTAGGCATGTCGGCGAGGGGATATTTCTCAACGAGCGCTTTTACTGTAGGAATGCTCAGAGAATCGGCATGATACACGAGATTGTGGCGAATTTCCTGGTTCAGGTGCAAGCCTTTATGTATACACTTTTCGATGATGGCCAAACTAAGCCAACTTTCCTGCAGTGTCTCTGTGTTGCCTGTGGCGCTTGGCGCTTGCTTTTGTGATAACCGTTCTTCTCGTCGTGTAACGTAAGTACTGGTAATGCTTTGTTCACTGCTGTCAGCAAAATCAACCGGAAAGTCACTGCTTAATGTTTCAATAAACAAAGAAAGCTCATCGGCGGACCAGTTGCGAATTGTGATACTACTTGGATTGCTTGGACTACTTTGGCTTAACTGAGGAAAGGGCAGCTCAATCATTTCCTCATCAATATTGAGTAGCCTCATATGAGCTTGACTAATATGGTAAGGAGTCGAGGCGCTGGCAAAGGATAAACTGAACCAATAACAAAAAAGCACCATGGGGCAATCTGTTTGTTGTGCTTGTGTATTAATGCATAATGTGACCCCTTTATCTGTATCCACATTGTTGGTAGGTACACTAAACGTCACGGTATTTAATGTTGTAGGATGCTTTACTGGCAAGACTAACCCTCTGGTGACTAGCCCCAAATTCAGTGTGTTCATGGTTTTCACTTTGGGTTTTACGGTCGAATTTAGATACTGACCGTAATCTCTCCCTGCTAGGCAAAGGGTATGAAATTTCTTAGCTGGTAATGACATCGATAATTGATATAGGTCATTAGCGGTACTGAACACTTTGCATAACGCTCGGCAACAGTTGATATCGTTAATCAATTTCTTAGTTTTAGGTGTAGATGAAAGCAAGCAGGCCGCAATTAAATACGCCTGAACCTGATTCACATTTTCATCCTCAACGCCCTTTAGGACGACCGGATACAATGTCTTATCCCATTGTTCTGATGTGGGGCATGAGCGGATTACCCTGCAAAAACGAAAGTAATGGCTTATACTCTCATGGCTCTGACCTTTCAAATTGAGTGCGCTGGACAGAATGGTTTTATTGATTGGCTGACTGAGTAAACGTTCCCAGTGGGATAGTTTCTGCACTTCCTCAGCGACCAGAGCGCGGCTTCCCTCTGGACGAGGCGCATTTGCAAAGAACAATTTTAATCCCAGCTGGCCGTTGGCGAAACAGATTTTACCGAGCGAGTTCAATATCCCTTGATGGCTTTCTATTACGCATGGGAACGTTAATCCCATTATTTCGATCGAACTCAATGAGCAGTGGTTATTCAATTTATCTAGCAGCTCAGGCTCACCTTTAACAGTCAACGCCAGTGCTTTTATCGATATTAGTTCATTGTTCTTATGAAAGTGAGTGATCAGCTTTGCGACAAGCGAACAGGAAAAAGCCTTTTCTACAGCTAAAAGAGATGATTGTTTCCACTCGTGAATGCAGAGTTGCAGTAGTTTATCGTCGGGTTGACCATCAATGCTTAATAAAGAAAACAGCTTAGTTACCTCCTCCTGTTTCGGCGACAGCGAGAAAACTTCAAAGACACAGGCTAATCTGAGAAGGTGGAACCGACCATTTTGCTGCAATGCAGGGTGTTCAAGCAAGTTAAACCAGCTGTCGGTATCATCAGGTTGACTTTTCTTCACCTTAACTAATAACAACTTAAACAAGGGCAGATTTAATCTGCCGTCCTCATGCAACTGCGGCATTTTCAGCAGTTCAATAAAGCGCATCATCGTCGCTTCGTTAGGCAGACCGCCTTGGTGAAATATCGACAACAGTGATTTGTGTAGCGGCAGGCTCAATCTGCCGCCCTCCTGCAATTGCGGAAGTTCCAGCAGATCAATAAAGCGCTTCATCTCCGATTCGTCAGGCAAACCTCGGCCACTAAATATCGACGACAGGGATTTGAGCAAAGGCAGATTTAAACTGCCGCCCTCCTGCAGTTGCGGCAGTTCCAACAACATAATAAAGCGCGCCATTGCCTTTTCGTCAGGCAGACCGCGGCGACCAAGTATCGACGACAGGGATTTGAACCTCGGCAGGCTCAATCTGCCGTCCTCCTGCAGTTGCGGCAATTCCAGAAGATTAACAAAGCGCGTCATCGCCGTTTCCTCAGGTATGCCGCGACCACAAAATATCGACGACAGGGATTGGAGCAGAGGTAGACTTAATCTGCCACCCTCATGTAACTGCGGCAGTTTTAGCAGCTCAATAAAGCGCTTCATCTCGACTTCGTTAGGTAAACCGCGGCCATTAAATATTGATGAAAGGGATTTGAACTTCCGCAGGCTTAATCGACCACCCTCCTGCAGCGGCGGCAGTTCGAGTAGTTTAATGAAACGCGTCATTTCCACTTCGTCAGGCAGGCCGCGGCAATTAAATATCGACGAAAGGGATTTGAGACGCGGCATGCTTAATCTGCCACCCTCCTGCAGCTGTGGGAGTTCCAGAATATTAACAAAGCGCGTCATCTCCGCTTCATCAGGTAGACCGCGGCCATGAAATATCGACGATAGAGATTTAAGCAACGGCAGATTTAATGTGCCGCTCTCCTGCAGTTGCGGCAGTTCCAGTAACTTAACTAAGCGCTTCATCTCCGATTCGTCAGGCAAACCGTGGCCATTAAACAATGATGACAGGGATTTGAACTGCGGCAAATTCAACGTGCCTTCCTCTAGTAGTTGCGGCAATTTCAGCAGCTTATTAAAGCGCTCCATCTTCGACTCGTTAGGAAAACCGCGACACCTAAATATCGACGACAGTGATTTCATCGGTTTGGTTTTCGCCACCTGAGTGATGTGTTTGTCACTGAACCTAAAGAACTTTTTTATCTTACTCGGTATATGAATCATGCTGGTAAAAAAGCCAGTATCTTTTACCTTTGCATCGGAGATGTTTATGAAAAAAATTGTCAGTTTTTTGCTGTACTCGGTTCGTTCCTCTTCGGATTTAATCTCGACCTTAGATAATAACTTTATGAATGCAGGTAAAATTTTAATACCTTTGCGATTCATTGCATTTTGAAGGTTTCTAGGCAGCTCTTGATCCAGCAAAAAAAAATAACGTTCACTCGCCGTAGTAGTGGTACACAATCTTTTAGGAACGGGGCTGCCTTCATCAGTTCTCGATCTTTTACGATTTGACTCACCAGCATAATCTGAGGGCGAGGATGTGCCATGCATGGCACTGGAAATTGTATTTGAAGTGGAGGTGAGAGCCATGTTTACTACCTCTTTTAAGGAAAGTTATTTTTAGTTTATACAAGGATATAGGTTGGTGAAATCTATTACCTTTTTTGCTAGCCACCCTCATTTTACTCAGGTTTTCTCAATGTGAATCGTGTTACTTTATACCAATTACAGTAATTAACTTCCCACTCTGCAAGAGCTAAAGGATTTCAGTACAAGGCGCAAGTTTGAAGTACTATATTCCCTACGACCGCCATACAAAGCTGGCGTTCAACGCATTTCGTGCTTTTGTCAGGATAATTCAAAAACTTGTAACCTAGTAATGGAATCCTTTAGCCTTGCCCTTCGGGAGCTTGTATGTGTCCAAATTACTACGCAATACTGTCTCAACGTAGCAATGCAATAACGACAGTTTTGTATGTCGGTAATAACTATGTCTTCATCAATTTCACTTGTACTTTGAACACATACATAGCTCTGAGCTGGGAATTTAATTACTGTAATTGATATTATTATTATTATTGAACTCAAGACGTAACCAGCAGAGATTTAAAAGAGTAAATGTCATTTAAAATGAGTACAAATGAAATTATTTTAAGGTTTACAAACTGTGGTAAGGAGTTAATTGTGCGAAATTAATCATTCGTAAAGCCAAGACATAAGGAAAGTTGCGGAAGAAAGTATACCGATGAGTTCTCGCCGCTCCAGCGCAGGCTGGAAACGAAGTAACGACAGTTTTGTATGTCGGTAGTCTAGGGACTGTTTATCTTTCGTGATTATTTTTGCAGCGATAAATTGGTCGTTTTATACAAGACAGAGCTTGTGCGGTTTGGTATTCCAAATAAGCAAGCGATAACGCAGTACCTTTTATTTAGAAAGAGCGACCAATTTACGCTCTCTCTTTTTTCGATGCTTTTGAGCGTTCACTGTTCTGTGTTGTAACCCGTTTACTTAGATGACTAAGCTTCACGGCTTACGCCTTGAACAGATAAACGCTCAAATAGCACAAAATTTAATCTTGAAAGATAAACAGCCCCTTCTAGTGCCTTTTGCTTTTTTCTATAAAAAACACTAGATACCAGCCTTCGCTGGTATGACAAAGGTTGGTACTTTCTAAATAGTGAGATTCCTAAGGCAAAGTATCACGGGTATATCAGTGCGAAATGTCAGATTTATACTTGATAACTCATACAAGGGCAGATTTAATCTGCCCTATTCCTGCAGTTGCGGCACTTTCAACAGTTTAATAAAAAGCGCCATCTCTGACTCGTCAGGCAAACCGCCGCCATTAAATATCGACGACAGGGGTTTGAATGTTGGGTAGTTTCAATAGCTCAATAAAGTGTTCAATCTCACCTTTCTCAGGCAAACCGCGGCCATTAAATATCGACGACAGGGATTTGAGCAGCGGCAGGCTTAATCTGCCACCCTCCTGCCGTTGCGGCATTGTTAGCAATTTTTTAAAACGCTCTATCTCCCATCCTTCTGGCTGACCGGCGTGATGAAACATTGACGACAAGGGGGGCATCGGTTGGGTTACCGCTATCTGAACGATGTGCTCATCACTGAAGTTACAGAACGTTTCTATCGTATGTTGTGCATCAAGCATGCTGGTAAAGAAGCCGGTATCTTTTACCTTTTTATCGGCGATGTTTATAAAAAAAAGTGTTAGCTTATTGCTGTACAGTGTTCGTTGCGCTTCGGATTTAATCTCGACTTTTGATAAAAAATCAGTGAATGCAGATAAAACTTTAATGCCTTTGGGGATCTAGCATTTAAAAATCTACCGCAATTGGAGTGATTGTAAGATCCCACTTTGGTAATTCACTATTTCTGACTATTTTACTTTCCAGCTCTTCTTTTTCTTTGTTATTGAGCTTGACTCCTTTTGAGTAAATTTTATCAATTAAATTGACTACTGGGCTCATCGCTTTCCATGTCATTGTTTTTGTCCATTCTATTACCGTTTTGGCTGTACTCAGTAATGTGCCATTCCAATGCCTCTCTAACGATGACCAGACTCGTTCTATCGGGTTGTACTTACTGTGGTATGGCGGGTAGTAGACGTTTCGAATCTTGAGTTTCGATTGTTCACTAAACGCTACTAATCTAAACAGGTATTGAGTACGACAGCCACTATTTTCAGGACCATTATCTGAAAAAATAATGAGTTCTTCCACTTCTAGATTTTCACTTTTAACTGAATCCCACCACCATTCAAGTGCGTCACAAATGAAGTCACTTGTTTTATTTGAGTTGCCATAAAAAACATGAAGTTGATCATTGTCGAGGTTAAGAATTCCGAACGGGATCATTTTCTTTTTTATTTCCATATCATGATCCAACGCTTGAACAGCATCAGCACTACGAGATTTACCGTAACGGGAATACTCACCAACATTAACTGTCGCTTTACAGTCGATACTAATACGGATGACTTTTTTATTACCGGTTGTTTCTTTATTGATTTTGTTTACGTTTTCAAAGATAGCGTCTGTTTGAGGAATTTTTTTTGGGGTTTAGTTTTTTGGACTCGTCGAAGTCTGTATCCCAGTCGATTTAATATGTCGTTAATGGTTCTTTCTTTAGGTAATTCTTCAGGTAGCCAGCCTTTTTCTTCAATTAACTTTTTTCTGACGCCTTTCGCTGTAATTCGGGTATACACAAACGTATTTTTAAACTTCGGGTCGGCTTGCGATTCAGGATCTACTAACGCTCTAATATCTATTTCTAATTGAGGCTGACTCACTTCACTTCGAGGTTTTCCGTCATAGTTTCCGAAACACTCGAAGCCCGTTTCTTGTTCATGAAGCCCAAGCGCAACAGCCTTTCGACACCAGCCAAATTCTGTTTCAGTTAAGCGTGGACTCCCACAGCAGAAGGTTTTGGATACTTCGGCCATAAAAACTCTTTTCTCCATCCCATGAAGTTTACTGGATGCAAGTTTAATTATCCTTTTGGACTCACTAGAAAGGTAAATTGAAGTAGACATTTGGCTGCAACCGTAAATTACTCTGTTTGGATTATACGTCGGTATAACCTAAGTCGCAGCATCCCTTGAGATTCATTGCATCTTGAAGTATTTGGGGTAGCTTTTTATCCTGCGATACTAAATAACATTTACTCGTCGCAGTTATGGTACACAATCTTTTAGGAGCGGAATTGCCTTCATCAGTCCTCTCTATTTTACAGTTTGACTCATCAACGTAATTTGAGTACGAGGGTGTGTCATACATAACTCCGGAAGTAGTATTTGAAGTGGAGATGAGTGCCATTTTTACGACCTTTTTTAAGTACAAGTGTTTTTGAGTTTATAAACCCGTGTTACCTGAAATGCCCTGAAAGTTACATTTTTAGGTATCACAGTAATAGGTTGATGAAGCCTTACTCTTGAACTCATGCAGTAACTAGCAGCAGGATTTAAAATGATAGATGTCATTTTAAATGAGGGCAAATGAAATTTAATTAAGATTTATAAACATCGGTAAGGGCTTACGGGAACGAAATCAATCATTCGTAAAACAAAGTGTCACGGGTATATCAGTGCGAAATGACGGACTTATAGTGGGTGGAGTATAAATAGTGGGTGGAATATAAAATTGCATCTAAAACTAAAAATTTGATAAGAGGTTTACTTTTTTAATATATCCCCGTGATAATTGAAGGTGAAACTTTCAGGGTATTTTCAACGGTTCATTTTTCAAGGCGTGAAAGTGCGGGGCTAGTTAGCCAATTTAAGCTGACATGGTCAACTAAATTTTGACACCTCAGGGATCTCGTGATATTAGAAAGTAACTATCTTTGTCATACCAGCGAAGGCCACTACCCCAGAATGTAGAGTTACAGTAGTTCATCGTCGAGTTTATTATCAATGCTTAATCCTAAATAAATCGGTTGAGAGCGTTCATATACGCAGAAAAAATTACTGATAGCAAGGCATGAATAGCAGCAAGTAGTGGTTACCGACATATAAAACTGTCGTTACTTCGTTTCTACTTGCAAAATTTATAACGCAGCTAGCGGTGGTTTTGACAAGTATATGAATGTTCAGCACTCACCTGATGGGTGAATTAGGGTTGTTTAATTTTGTATTTAACTTCAATAGATTAAAGCTAAATTGTGCGTTCAACCGATTTATTTAGGTTAATAAAGAAAGCAGATGAATTACTTGAACCGATGTCTGCGGCAGCGAGAAAACAGCAAAGACACAGGCTAAACAGAGAGGATGGAACCGACCAATACACTGCAATGCAGGGCATTCAAACAAGCAAGCAATGCCAGCCTTCGGTATCATAAGGCCGACTCATCACTTTAACTAATAACAACTCATACAAGGGCAGATTTAATCTGCCGTCCTCCTGCAGTTGCGGTACTTTTCATTGTTTAAAAAAGCGCCACATTTGATTCATCAGGCAAACCGCGGCCATGAAATATCGACGACAGGGATTTGAGCCTCGGCAGACTTAATGTGCCGCCCTCCTGCAGCTGCGGCAGTTCCAGAAGCTTGAAAAAACGTGCTATCTCTGATTCGTCAGGCAAACCGCGACCATGAAATATCGATGACAGGGAATTAAGCAGCGGCAAACTTAATGTGCCGCCCTCCTGCAGCTGCGGCAGTTCCAGAAGCTTAATAAAGCGCATTGTCACGGCTTCGTCAGGCAAACCACGACCATGAAATATCGACGACAGGGATTTGAACCTCGGCAGACTTAATGTGCCGTCCTCTTGCAGTTTCGGCAGTTCCAGAAGATTAATAAAGCGCCTGATCGTCGCTTTGTCAGGCAAACCGAGACCATGAAATATCGACAACAGGGAATTAAGCAGCGGCAAACTTAATTTGCCGTTCTCCTGCAGTTGCGGCATTGTTAGCAGCTTTATAAAGCGCCTCATCGTCTCTTCGTCAGGCAAACCGCGGCCATGAAATATCGACGACAGGGATTTGAGCCTCGGCAGACTTAATGTGCCGTCTTCCTGCAGTCGCGGCTGATTCAGCGTATCAATAAAGCGCATCATCGTCTCTTCGTCAGGCAAACCACAGCCATTAAGGATCGACGACAGATAATTGAGTCGCGGCAGGTCTAATTCGCCGTCAACCTGCAGCAGAGGTAGTTTCAGCAGCTTATTAAAGCGCTCCATATCCCATTGGTCAGGCACTTCACAACCAAGAAATATCGACGACAGGGATTTTAGCCGCGGCAGGCTTAATCTGCCACCCTCCTGCAGTTGCGGCATTGTTAGCAACTTATTAAAACACTCTATCTCCCATCCTTCTGGCAGATCAGCGTGATGATACATTGACGACAAGGGGAGCATCGGTTGGGTAAACGCTATCTGAACGATGTGCTCATCGCTGAAATTAAAGAACGTTTCTATCTTATGTTGTGCATCAAGCATGCTGGTAAAGAAGCCGGTATCTTTTACCTTTTTATCGGCGATGTTTATGAAAAAAAGAGTTAGCTTATTAATGTACAGTGTTCGTTGTGCTTCGGATTTAATCTCGACTTTTGATAAAAAATCAGTGAATGCAGATAAAACTTTAATGCCTTTGCGATTCATTGCATTTTGGAGTATTTGAGGTAGCTTTTTATCCTGCGATACTAAATAACATTTATTCGTACTCGTACTCGTCGTAGTTGTGGTACACAATCTTTTAGGATCGGGATTGTCTTCATCTGTCCACGCTCTTTTGCGGTTTGACTCATCAATAGAAGGCGAGGGAGTATCATACGCGGCACCAGTGGTAGTATTTGAAGTGGAGATGAGTGCCATTTTTACGACCTTTTTTAAGTACAAGTGTTTTTGAGTTTATAAACCCGTGTTACCTGAAATGCCCTGAAAGTTACATTTTTAGGTATCACAGTAATAGGTTGATGAAGCCTTACTCTTGAACTCATGCAGTAACTAGCAGCAGGATTTAAAATGATAAATGTCATTTTAAATGAGGACAAATGAAATTTAATTAAGATTTATAAACATCGGTAAGGGCTTACGGGAACGAAATCAATCATTCGTAAAACAAAGTGTCACGGGTATATCAGTGCGAAATGACGGACTTATAGTGGGTGGAATATAAAATTGCATCTAAAACTAAAAAATCAGATTTAGGCTTCTACCAATTACAGTAATTAAATGCTCAACTCAGAGCTATGTATGCGCACAAAGTACAAACGAAATTGGGGAAAACATAGTTATTACCGACATACAAAACTGTCGTTGCTTCGTTTCCAGCCTGTGATGGAGTGACGAAAACTCATCGGTATACTTTCTTTCGCAACTTTCCTTAGTTAAGAGACTTTTTACATAAACACTTTAATTGAACTTCCCCTGTCATACAGGGATTAAAATCCAGCAATTGATTGTATTAAAGGTGAGAAAAATTAGACTGAGCAATTAGAGAACAAGAATGTCGTGCCAATCTCCCTCCTAATTGTTCTTTTGCTAACATTAATCGAAGTTAGAGGTAAGTATCATGCTGTCTGAACTAAACGTTAATTGTATGTCGAAATTATTACCTCCTGCAAAACAACTTACGCAAGATCTTACAGATATCTGCGGGCAGACATATCATACAGTGGCAACATCCAGCCAGAAAGTTATGGAGTTTCTGGCTTCATCGACATCCGATGCGGCTTATTCAGTATCCGTTGGGGCAACGACGGGGGCGTTAGTCGGTTCAGTAACTGGCCCCGCTGGTGCAGCGGCAGGAGCCGTTGCAGGTGCCACAGTGGGGGCTGGTCATGTCGCGTTGAAAAAAGGCCTTCAATTAGCTTTGTCGCCATTTGTTTCAAAACAAACAGCAGAAACCACAGCCTCTACTGTGCAATTGGCTTGTGGCGTGGGTACGACGTATGCAGTAACCGAAAGTATTCCTAAGGCGGCCTTGTCTATCGCTTGCAGTTTCGCAGGTAAAAAACTGTCAGATAAATTAGTCGACACTAAGTCGGCTAATCCCGTATTTAAAGGTGCAACAGATGCTACCTTTGCAGCCTTAGGAACCCTTGCAGGCCACGCCATCGGCTCCAGAATTGACACGGCGACGAGTAAAGCACCCAATGACTTTTCCGATAGTCACAATGTCAGGCGGCAGGCTGATACATCACACCCTTGCGGCAACAATAGAGCTAGCACAAGATTTATCAATGGGGATACTACGGTAAATGGATCTAATGGCGAGTGTGGTCACTTTGTTGTATCTGGAACAACTTTAATTCTTGAACAGCAAGCGGCTCAAAAAGCTAAAATTGATTTGAATATAGACAGTACTGTTATTGCTAGACAGCAATCTGCAAAAAAAGCAGAGATTAATGAAAATTCTGATTATCACTATGAAGAATTTTATGATGATGCAGCAGAAGAAGCTGTGATTAATCGTAATGGAGATAGTGTCAGCCGTAGGCGTCTAAACTTCCATAATGATGCGGGACGAAAAGTAACAATAAATGAAAATATTGACAACGACCAGCAGGTACTTTTTGTAAACAATGCAGGAAGAGAGGCAACTATAAACCAAAAAAGTAATCAAAATAGGGTTGTTTTTTCTGATTATTCAGGGAAAGAAGCGACAGTAAATCAATTGGCTAATAATGATAGAGCTGAATTTCGAGATAATGCAGGCCAGCAGGCCAGAGTGAATTTGAACGGCGATGCTGATGAGACTTTGCTGCAGGGTGATTCATTATTTCAGGCACAAATTGATGTTAAAGATCGTCTAAACAGGACAGCCAACGATACTCATATTAATTTGCAGGCCACTAATGCTTCAGGCGCGGAAGCTGACCTTACCGTAGGTCAAAACGGCTATGTTGTCTCCAGTGGTAACGCATTCATAAATGCAAGTGTTCAGATTCAAGAAGGTGGGCAATTTGATGCAATTGATAATGCCTGTCAAGGGTGTTCAATTTCCGTCTCTGGCGGTAAACTAAAATTCAACCCGAACTCAGCATTAGCGAATGCGGATATCGTTATTTGTAAGGGTGGTCAAGTATTTGACCAAGATGGTACACCACTCAATCGCACTGAAGTTGAGCAAAGTCACGTGCGTTCCATAAATGAGCTAAGCGGACAAGATTTCGATGCATCATGTAATCCAGTCACTCCTACTAATCCGACCATTCCTTCCGAGAATACTAGCGGTACCAGTAAAGCGGCAGGTATCGCTCTTGGTATTTTGGTTCCTGTAACCGTGGTCGTTGTCGTGGTCACACCGACAGGCATCATTTTATATGTAAAACGAAATGAGGTTAAAAGGTGCTGTCAGAGCTTGAGACAAAAAAATATCTCTTTTATTAAGCCTAGATTCTCAGGTAGCCCTGACAAGCAAACAAAGGGGGGCGCTGTCGATTTGGTCGCAATTAATATTGATTTACCAACAGAAGCAAAAACTAAATCTAAACCTCTACCCACTAAGAAAACTAAGACTAACCCTGCTTCAGCCAACGAATTGCCTAAAGTAAAAACTAAAGAGGTTGGTGATACAGTAATAATCGATATGAAGAGACATTAACTTCCTCTTGGTCAGCCTTACGCCGAATGCCGACTAATCACTCATTTGGAAACGAAGTAACGACAGTTTTGTTTATCGGTAAATAACCAAACTGCATAAGCTCTTCTTTGCATAAAATAACCTTGGGTTTGTGAGGAGCTCTTTTGACAATTAAAAGTAAAAATTAAAACATGTACTAAACTTTAGCTTTGTAATCAGCAATTACTATATTTACCAAATGAATAAAAGCTAAGTTGAGGGACCACATGAAAGCTATCAGCCTTTTACTCGCAATTGTTACTTACTCGTGTTTTATTTCAACATCTTTCGCAAGCCAAACTTGTATTTCTAGTCAAATCCATTTAGACAAAATGTTAAAAGAAGATGGTAATTTACAACTTAAATTAATGGATGCACTCGATAGTAGACCTTCTACTTCTTATTGGTATAAGAAAAAAAACAAGGATTTTATTATATTTTTTAAAGATTGGCAGTGCTATGTTCCTCACCCTGATACTTTATCAAAATACAATATAATAATGGCAGATTTTGTAGAAACAAAAGAAGGCTATTACTTCATGTCAATACCATTTGTAAGGTCTTGGTTTATATCTTTTTTAAACGAAAGAAAAGCTTTTTTGAACTCACCTGAATCAGCGGCGAATATTCAAGAGTTTATTGATGACACTAAAACAAAAATTAATGAATTTATCGTACCTAAGTCCGGTTTTATGAACTTCAATAGTTTCTTCCAAAGAAAACTTAAAAAGAATGCTCGCGTTGTTTCAATGGCGAACAATGAAAAGTGTTTAAATTCTCCAGTTGATGGAACTTTTAACAAAGAAGACAGTATATTGCCCAATTTTTTGAACACTCAGGTTAAGCTTAAAACTGACACATTGAGTACAAAAGAAGTTTTCAATAATTCACCATACGCATCAAAGTTTGTAGGTGGTAATGTATTGAACATTACACTGAATTATTACAACGCGCATTGGCTTTATTCTCCAGTAAACGGAAAAATTGTCGATCAAAATATCCTTGCGGGACTTTATAACTTAGAGTCAAGTAATCAAGATCTTCCTCAGCATAAAAGAGGATACCTAATTGTTAATACTGAAAAATTTGGATATGTAGGCATTGTGGCTGTCGGTCTGCAAACTGTTTCTGAAGTAAACTTTTTATCATCTATTAATGACGATGTAAAAAAAGGTGATGTACTTGGACACTTTGGCTATGGCGGCTCTACCGTCATCGTATTCTTTGAGTCAAATTTGCAAATGGATTTTAAGATTGACCTAAACAAAAGTGGTACTTCACTTGAGATAGGTCAAATATTAAGCTGCATAAGTAAATAAAACTTTTGTTGATTTCGTGGCACAAAGCTCAGGTTGATTACTTTAATTGAGTAAATCTGTAATTCAATTTTCTTTTAGGGACGCTGCGGAAGAAAGTATACCGATGAATCCTCGTCACTCCAGCGCAGGCTGGAGTCTAGTGCCTTTAAGCTTTTCTATAAAAGTCACTGGATACCAGCCTTTGCAGGTATGACAAAAAAAATTTAAAATATTGATTGGTACTTTCTAAATCGCTAGTTCCCTTAAGTCACTTTTCAATTTATAAAAGTAGTCTGTCAAATATGAAACATACAAAGACTTAAGAACAAGGAACATTGCAGAGCGTTTGGGTAATTTAAAAACCTCTGCCACCATTTCAAACATCATTACAATTGCTTTTTCTAATGTATGTTTTGCAACAGATAATGATTTTGAAAAAGTCACCTTCTTATCTTGGTTGATTACACATTTAACCGCCCAACCGGATTTCTTTTGTGGCGGGGCAATAATGATATGCTTGAGCCGACCGTTTGGGTGACAAAACTGAGACATAACAGACTGGTTTGATGAAGTTTGCCTCGCTGCGAGTTCTTTATCAAGAGTCTTAGCATCATGTTTTTTAAGTGCTAACTCTTTACCGAATAACCCCGTAATATTGATAAATCGATTAAACTCTTCTTTGTTCACTTTTCTGTGGACATGGAGGTACTCTCTACCATTGAGTTCTCTATAAACTACCGACATAACGACTCACTTAACAGGCGCATTCTTGCGAATGGTTTTATTGTTAATGTATTTAAACTACATTGGGTCATGCGTTTGAAAGAATACCCAATGAAGCACAATATTGATTTAAGGCGCATATTATAATATTGAAAGATAAAAATTTAAAAGTAGTACATTATTTTGGTTATGCGAGAGGATATTTAACATTTCGATTTGGCTTATCTAAGGAAAGTTGCGGAAAAAAGTATACCGATGAGTTTGCGTTACTCTAGTGCAGGCTGGAAACGAAGTAACGACAGTTTTGTATGTCGGTAACAACTATGCCTTCATCAATTTCGATGGCACTTTGAGCACATACATAAATAATAAGTTCTTTGATAATTACTGTGTTCAGATTTAGTGCTATACAAGACGCAGTGTAGGGCGCATAGCCGTATCTATGTAACCGAAGTTGCAACACCATAGAGTGCTGAAAATGGGCACTAGAAAAACTTAAGAAACTTATGGTCAGGTACTTAGCTCTGAGTTGAGCAATTAATTACTGTAATAGGTATTACTCGAGTCTTGCCAACAAAATGTTGGCAAGACTCGGTTTAGAGTTTTAAAACAGCAAGAACGCTTGAATCAAAATCCTTTAGATTTCATTCTGCAAAGCTCAGGTAACGGATTAAAATTTAGCTTCAAAACTTAAGCTAACTTGACGCTCTGCACCATATTCAACTGATGAAGTTGTACGAGTACCACCTTCAGTTCTAAATGCATAATAGTCATTATCAAGTAAGTTTTTAGCCGTTAAGAACAAGCCAAAGTTATCCCAGTTGTACCCGACACGTGTATTAACAATAGTTCGAGCACTACTTCGAGTTGCTGCATTTTCATTCATCGCTACTAACTTGTCTGCAGAAGAGTCTTGATAGTTAGCGTTAACATTCATGAAAAAACCATTATCAGCGGTATAAGTCGCACCGAAGTTCGTGGTCCATTTAGGCGCACGAGCAAAAGACTGACCCGTATAGATTTTGTCTTTACTTCTGTCGTCTTGATTTACGATATCTATAAAGTCTGTAAATTCACTTTCTGAGAAACCAAATCCGAAATTGATTTTCAAGTTGTTATTTAGGGCATAAAATGACTCAAGTTCGAAACCTTTTACATTAGAGCTACCGGCATTAACTGTTTTATAGTTAAAGCGACTGGTTGAGCGTTGACCTGTGCGAGGGT
This sequence comes from Parashewanella spongiae, assembly GCF_004358345.1. Lineage (NCBI taxonomy): Bacteria > Pseudomonadati > Pseudomonadota > Gammaproteobacteria > Alteromonadales > Shewanellaceae > Parashewanella > Parashewanella spongiae. The sequence continues at coordinate 2,048,789 of NZ_CP037952.1, forward strand.
CAAGCGCATCACCTTGTACTGAAACTTGCTGATCTTTCCAATCAAGGTAGAACAAGTTTGCATTCACGACTAAATCATCATTTAACCATGCAGAACGAAGTGAGATCTCATAATTATTTGTGAACTCGGCATCGTACTCATAGATTTCGTTGTTTGCGATGTTTCGACCTACGCCACCACTACGATAACCACGTTGATAGGTAATATGAGTGCTCATCGAGTCATTGATGAAGTAGCTTGCACCTAGTTTAGGAAGTAACTCAGAAAAACTTTCGTCAACAGGATTTTCTTTACCTGTTGCTTCAGCCGCAAATTGAATGATTTGACTGTTAAGTGTAGCTAAAATACCAGGCAAGTACTGCCCGAATACAGGATGTAAAGAAGGGTATAGTGGGTTAGTCGGGTCGGGTAATTGATCAACGTTCTCAATTGTAGTGATTGTTTCGCTATGGCGAGATTGCTTCTCGTAATCGTAACGAAGACCACCAAACACTTCAAAATTGTCATTGAGTTGATAGCTTAGCTCTGAGTAGAGTGCAGCGCTGGTAATTTCTTCACCTGAATTTCCGTATGCGCGAACTGCGGCAGGATCAAACCCTGTTTGTGAATAGATTGGCATCACCAGCTGATTAGTCACAAGTGTGGCAACCTCTTCAGTAAGGCCAAAACCTCTTACTAACTGACCTGTTAGCAATGCTGGTACACCAAGATCTTCGTCTAAACTCAGCTGTCTTGGACCATCGAACACATCTTTTACTTTAATGTTTGAATAGTAAGCACCGAATACCGCGTTTAGCTTGTCACCTTCATAAGTAAAACGTATTTCTTGGCTCTTAGTCTTATCGTTTCTGTCATCAATTAATTGTGATTTAGATTCAAGACCTTGATCGCCATCCCAACGATAGCCATAGTCTGAGTTCAAGTAAGTACTGATTGCATCAAATGACCAATCATCACTGATGTCGTAGGCAACTGTTAGCGTTAGAATATCATTATCAGTGAACTCATAAGTTTCATCATTGAAAATGTTAAAGCGATTATCTGAAGTAGATTCTGGAGCTACAAAAGGTACGCCAATTTCACTGTCGTTATAGGTATAGCTTAGGGTTGCACTTAGACCTTCAATCGCATTTGGTTCAAACAAGAACTTTAAGCGATATGTTTGGTTTTCGTTGTAGTCAGAATAGTCATTACGAGTGATATTTTTATTGACGCCGTCAAAGTTGTTGTTTTCACCACTAAAACGGAATGCAACTTGGTTATCAACTAATTCACCACCAACAGCGACTGCGGCTTCGCGCTGGCCGTTTTCTCCAACAGTAATTCGAGTTTTGCCACTCCAATCATAAGTTGGCTGCTCGGTAGTGATCCAAATTGCACCAGCTAAAGCATTTCGTCCTTGAAGTGTAGACTGAGGGCCGCGCAATACCTCAACTTGATTAACATCCCAAACATTGAATGCGCCTTGCTGAATCATACGGTATGGAAGAATTGCACCATCAACATAAACACTGGTTAGATAACTTGTACCACCGCCAGAGACATTAAATGAGTTGATACCACGAATACTAAAATCGCGACCAAATTGACCAGATACATTAGGGATTTGATCCAAAACTTCATATAAGTTAATTAATTGTTCATCTTCAATTTGAGATTCAGTGATGACAGCAACACTTGTTGGTGTTTCTTGGAGTTCGCGGTCAATTTTTTGTCCTTTAACGATGATTCTTTCTATTTGATCATCAGCAAAGGCTGTTAGAGAGGTTGACGCTATTGCTGTGAAAAGTGCGAGCTTTACATAACGGGCGAGTAAGCTGTGTTTCATTGTACCTTCCATGTATTAAAAATGATAATGATTTGCATTTATTTTATTGTATGGAAAATAATATGTGAAGTGTTTTATGGTACGAAGTTCTAATTTAATTACTATTGCTAATGTTAATAATTTTTATTTGCACTTAATGTTGTGAAAACGTTATCCTTATGTTGTTCTATAAACAGTTGATGAATGATCATGAGCAAGAAACAAACTTTTAGTGCGATAAAACGAAGGAACGTAATGGCAATGCTCTTAGCACTCATTACGGCAACAATAATGATTCCAGGGATGACGACTTATCTTCCGTTTGAAATGGAACAACAAATCTTAATTCCAATTTTATTATTTCCATTCATATGGGCTGGGTTATTTATATATACATATATGGCTGAAAAAGCGTGGCAGCCATTTGTCTTAATGTTGTTGCTCATTATTAGTCACCTTGCTCTTAGCTATGATGCTTTGATGGGAGGCGCTTAATAATGAAAAGTTTAACCATTAAAAAGTTATTTCGAATGCACAGTTGGGTAGGAATCGTTACGGGTATTCTGCTGTTTGTTGTTTCGTTCACTGGCGCGCTTGCTGTGTTTGCAAAACCTCATTTGAGTATTTGGGCGAGTGCAAGTGAAAGTTATGTCACTAGTCATGTACCAACTCAAGCTGTAGAAAATCTCATTAACGAATACGCTCAAAAAGTACCACAAGCGTTTCGTGAAAATATTCATGTTTTTATGCCAAACGGTTATGGCTTTACTAAATTGGTATTACTTTACGAGTCTCATGATGGTGACGAAAATTACCAAAAAGAGGCGGCATATGTTTATGAATTCAACAGTCAGACTTATGCGCTCGAACATAAATTTTATGGGGAAACAGGAGACTATTATGAAAACCGCCAGTCAAATATGGCACGTTATATTGGGCATTTTCATGCGGATCTGCATTTAGGACGACCAATAGGATTGATATTAACAGGTTTCTTAGGGTTGACTTTGATGGTGTCCGTCATCACCGGATTATACATCCATCGTGATATGTTTAAGCAGATGTTTACCTTCAGAAGAAACAAAAGTGTCGATGTAGTCGTTGCTGATGGACATAAACTCTTTGGGTTGTGGGGCAGTCTTTTTCATATTGTCATTGGTTTTACAGGGGCAATTTTAGGTTTAGCGACAATCATTATGCTGCCAGCAGCGGCATATGTAAGCTTTAACGGTGATCAAGAAAGATTAATAGAAACCTTCACAGCAATGCCTGAAACAGTAATTTCACATGAATATCAAAAAACTCAAATTGTTGACGTAATGGTAAACGTGAAATCGCTAGACGATAAAGCGGTATTACGTGATTTAACGATTATGGCGCTGAATGACAAAAACTCGGTTGTTTATGCCAGAACGATAGGCGGTGAAAATGTAGCATCCAGTATTGTTAAATATTCTGGAGAAGGCGAGTTTATTAAGCGAATGAGTAGCCTAGGAGATATTCTGGGGCCCGCAATCAAAGTGGTAGAGTGGATTTATCCTATGCACTTTGGCAACTTCGGAGGCTTGTTCGTTAAATTTATATGGAGTGTACTCGGCTTAACCACAGCTCTTATTCCATTATCTGGCGTCATGATGTGGCTTGCTAAACGCAGTCGAGGGCAAAATCCTGATTTATCCTTGAAAGCATACCAGAGATGGAACCGCTTAATCATAGGAAGTTGTGGAGGTGTCGTGCTCGCGTGTGCATTGTTATTTCCCGCACAAGTTTTGATGAATACCTTTATTGAAGGTTCGCAGCATAATGCTTATTTTGGCTCCATTTTCTTTGGTAGTTGGTTAGCATGGTTGTTAGTTTGTATTGCACCGATGGGTTATCGTTATTTATTAAAGATAAATGCGCTACTTGTCGCTGTTTGCTTTACTTTTGTTGTGCCACTTAAACTGGTTTTTCAACATAACTATCTAAGTCAATTGACGAATAGCAACTATCAAATCGTCACTTCAGTCGATTTAGTGTGCATTGTTTTTGCTGCTCTGTTTTTCTATCTATTCAATAAAGTTGAGATGAAAGAAGTAGAGATGTTGGCTGGATTAAAGGAGCAAACCCTATGAGCTTTATCGCACTCGCTTTATTATTGATTGCAATGTTTCTTATAAGAAAGCAGCTATTCATTCCGGCAATTCGTTTTGCTTTAATCGGTGCTTTAATTTTGAGCGCGGCTTTAATTTTAGTGACAACGCTAGGAGTGGCGCCTGCTATTGTGTTGGTTTTAGCTTGCCTTATGCTTTCAGGAATTGTTATCACTAGCATTGTTTCAAAGTTATAGGTTTTAATCACTCCGAGTTTAACTCCTCGCCCCTTGGGGCGGGGTGATTCATTTCGAGCAGAGCTATTTTAGGATCTGTTGATCTTTCGTGATTGTTTTTGCAGCGATAAATTGGTTATTTTATGCATGGCAGAGTTTGTGAGGTTTGGTTATTATCGACATACAAAACTGTCGTTACTTCGTTTCCAAATAAGAAAACGATAACGTAGCAGAAATGACCAATTTACGCTGTCTTCGATGCTTTTGAGCATTCACTGTTCTGTGTTGTGAACAGCTCACTTAGGGACGTGGCGGAAGAATGTATACCAATTTTATCGTCACTCCTGCGAACGCAGGAGTCCAGAGTCTTTGGTTAATTTGGGCACAAGTCGCTGGATACCTGCGTTCGCAGGTATGACAAATTAAGCGTTGAAATTTAAAGTGGTATTATTTGAACTGCGACATCCCTTAGATGGCTAAGCATCACTGCTCACGCCTTGAACAGATAAATGCTCAAATAGCACAAAATTTAATCCTGAAAGATCAACAGACCCTAATGTCGGTAATAACTTAATTGGTATTACACTGACCTAAAGTGAACTTTGGGTTATGATAAGAAAAACTTAAATCGGTAGAACCAATTAATCACGCTTTTAAGGGTTATGGATAAAAACTATGATAAAAAAATTAGCCTACGTTAGCTTATTATTAGCGCCATGTTCCCTATATACGTTTGCCGCTGAATCGCCCAAAATGAGTAAAGCTAACGTCATTAAACCAGCGAAGTTAGTGAGTATTGCAACTCATGACGCTTTTTTTGAACGTCTAAAAATGTACTGTGGAAAAGCTTTCCAAGGTAAAGTGACCGTAGACAATCAAGATAACGGATCTTTTAGTAATAAAAAATTGGTTATGCATGTAAGAAAGTGCACAGATATAGAATTGCAAATCCCATTTCATGTCGGAAATGATGCATCTAGAACGTGGATAATCACCAAAACGGGTTCTGGCCTGAGTTTAAAACACGATCATCGCCAAGGAAACGGTGAATATGATGACTTAACCATGTATGGTGGCCATACTCTCGATGCTGGTAAAGACCATGCTCAATCGTTCCCAGCGGATCAATATTCGAAAGAGTTATTTGTGAAACAAGAAATTTCACAGTCTGTTGGTAACACTTGGCAAATTTTGATACGTCCTGAAAAGTATACTTATCGCTTATTTAGACAAGGGCGAGAGTTTCAAGTTGATTTTGATCTCACTCAGCCAATTACTGCACCATCAGCGCCTTGGGGTTACCAAGACTGATAGCGCTATTAGCTGTTTTTTGAACCGTTATACTCGCTGGATATTTCCGCAAGGTGATGATGGTCTTAGGGGTGAATCATCTGTCTCTCTTTCCGATGGAAGTGGCCCTGTTAAATATTCTAGATGGATAACACCAGAAACCTTATCTGTTGTGACTAAAAGCTTTTGGGTTCAAATTGATACGTTTACTGATAATGATGAAGAGAATCAGCACTTCGACCACGTAGAGATAAAGCGCAACAAAATTTGGGATAACGCCTGTGTGTAATTGGTATAATAGGTGTGTTCGAGTTTAAACCAATGAAATAGCGCCAAACAGAAGACAGATTTATTTGTCAATTTGTATGATTTTCCAAGACTAATGCCACAAAAAAAACGATAATCTCCACCATTAATGTCATTTCGCAGGCTGGTAGTAGCATAACACTTTACGACTACACCGATTTATTGCTCAGTGTGCGAAGTTTTACTGTGGAAGTATTCAATGGAAATCAAAGTCAATTTTCTCGATAACCTCAGGCTTGAAGCAAAGTTTGATGATTATACTGTCGTTGCTGATCAGCCTATTCGCTACAAAGGAGATGGTTCAGCACCTAGCCCGTTTGATTACTTTTTAGCTTCATCGGCACTTTGTGCGGCTTACTTTGTAAAAGTGTACTGTGTAAGCCGAGATATCTCGACCGATGGTATTAGGCTGTCACAAAACAACATTGTTGATCCAGAAAATCGTTACAACCAAATATTTCAAATTCAAGTAGAGCTTCCAGAAAACCTATCTGAAAAAGATCGCACGGGTATTTTGCGATCTATTGACCGTTGTACAGTAAAAAAAGTGGTTCAAACAGGCCCTGAATTTAAAATCGAAACTGTCGAAAATCTTGAAGAAGATGCACAAGCCATGTTGATGGGGCAGGCCGATGAGGGTTCGAAGACTTTTATTTTAGGTAAAGACCTACCGCTTGAGCAAACTATTGCAGATATGACAGGCTTATTAGCCGATCTTGGGATGAAGATTGAAATTTCATCTTGGCGTAATATTGTACCAAACGTTTGGTCATTACACATCCGTGATGCCGCTAGCCCAATGTGTTTCACTAACGGTAAAGGTTCAACGAAAGAAAGCGCGCTTTGCTCAGCACTTGGCGAGTTTATTGAACGCTTAAACTGCAATTTCTTTTATAACGAACAATTTATCGGGCAAGATATTGCTAACAGTGAGTTTGTTCATTACCCAAATGAAAAGTGGTTTAAGCCCAGTGATGATGACGCACTCCCAACTGGTATTTTGGATGATTATACTCGGGCAATTTATGATCCAGAAGGAGAACTTCGGGGCTCTCAACTTGTTGACACCAATTCAGGTAATCGTGAACGTGGTATTTGCTCCATTCCCTATGTTCGTCATTCAGACGGAAAAACAGTGTACTTTCCATCGAATTTGATTGAAAACTTATACCTGAGTAACGGGATGAGCGCTGGAAACAACAGTAATGAAGCCAAAGTGCAGTGTTTATCAGAAATTTTTGAACGTGCAGTTAAACGACAAATCATTGAAGAAGAAATTGTCTTACCTGACGTACCACAAGATGTGCTGAATAAATACCCAAGCATTGTAGAAGGGATAAAGGGTTTAGAGGCACAGGGCTTCCCTGTGCTTGTTAAAGACGCTTCATTAGGTGGTCAGTTCCCAGTGATGTGTGTGACCCTAATGAACCCTAAAACCGGCGGCGTTTTTGCATCATTTGGTGCTCACCCTAGTTTTGAGGCCGCATTAGAGCGCAGTTTGACAGAACTCCTGCAAGGGCGCAGTTTCGAAGGACTCAATGACGTACCAAAACCGACGTTTAATAGCATGGTTGTGGCTGAGCCAGAGAACTTTGTTGAACACTTTATTGATTCAACGGGTGTCATTTCTTGGCGTTTCTTTAGTGCAAAACATGATCACGCATTCTGTGAGTGGGATTTCTCAGGCACGAACGAAGAAGAATCAGAGTGTTTGTTTGGTATATTAAAAGATCTAGGCAAAGAGGTTTATATCGCCGAGTTTTCTGATCTAGGTTCAGCTTGTCGAATTTTAGTACCAGATTATTCTGAAGTGTATCCAGTTGAAGATCTTATCTGGGATAACACCAACAAAGCACTCACATATCGTGAAGACATATTAAACCTACATTCGCTCAATGATGACGCTTTAGAAGGCTTGTTAGAGCGATTAGAAGAAAACCAGCTAGATAACTACACCGACATTATCACGCTTATTGGTATTGAGTTCGACGAAAACACCGTCTGGGGTCAGCTGACAATTTTAGAGCTTAAGATTCTAATATATCTCGCCTTAGGTGGACTGGAAGATGCGATTGAACTTGTCGAAACCTTCTTACAGTTTAACGATAATACAGTCGAGCGCAGATTGTTCTATCAAGCGGTTCACGCTGTCCTTGAAATCACACTCGATGAAGAGTTAGAGCTTGAAGATTTTATCGCTAATCTTAATAGAATGTTTGGTGAAGGTATCATGAATAATGTGGTGGGCTCCGTCACTGGTGAAGTGAGATTCTTCGGTTTAACTAAAACAAGTATGAAATTGGAAGGATTAGATAAACATTTAAGGTTGATTGAAAGTTACAAAAAGCTACACAAAGCCCGTGCGTTAAAGGCTGGTATAAGTCTGACAAATCAATAAATTCAGCTGTGAAAGATGAATTTATTGAGAGATTGATGAAGTCAATACCCATGAGCCGTTTAATACTCATGGGTATGAACCCGATTTTATAAATGTTGTATACACGTGATGCTTGAACCTAGAAACATCAATTGACTGCGTTCTTAAGCGTAGAAAAAATGGCTGATAGTAAGGCGTAGCTTGCAGCAAGTAGTTATTCTACTTGCAAAAGTTACAACGCAGATAGCAGTCATTTTAGCAAGCTTGTGAGCGTAGAGCACTTCACTCATTGGGTGAAAGCCATGCTGATAAAATCATTATATTGCTCAAACAGTTACTCGTATACTCAGCGTTCAACTGATGTTTTTAGGTTGAATATGTAACTTTCAGGGCATTTTCAACGGTTCATTTTTCAAGGCGTGAAAGTGCTGGACTAGAGGGCTAATTCAAGCTTTCACAACGTAGAAAAATAAGCGTTGAAATGCCCACGTAGTAAGACTTCTCTTAACGACAAGTATTGCCATTTATTTTGTGTTGCTTATCCTTGTAATTGAGTCACTATTACCTCGAATAAGCGCCTTGTCTAAACGGCAATTTACTCTCGCTGAAATCGAAATTGATGAAGGCATAGTCGTTCTACGTCAACACAATTTTGAGAAGTAATTTGAGTACATACAAGCTCCCGAAGGGCAAGGCCAAAGGGTTCCATTATAGGGCAAACGGGTCAAAAATAAGCAATCAAATTTGATCGTTTGCCAAACTATAGCGATCGTGGTTTATAATAGTCTTTGCTTGTTAATTTCTATGAAAACTACGACAATCAGCGACTTTTTTGATGGCCTACCCGACCCTCGTATGTCACGAACTTTACATCATCCTCTGATTAACATTATAACCATTACTCTATGTGCGGTTATCTGTGGCTGCGATAATTTCAATGCTATTGAAGAATATGGGAAATCGAAGAAAAAATGGTTCGAAACTTTTTTAGATATGCCTCATGGCGTCCCAAGCCATGATACCTTTAACGATGTTCTCAACCGCTTATGCCCTAAGGCTTTTCATGCCACTTTTATAGCGTGGGCGCAACACCTTTGTACAATTGACGAAGATATCATTCCTCTTGATGGCAAGACACTGAGAAGAACTCTGGATAAAGTGAATGAAGTTCCAGCAATACATATCGTTAATGCTTGGTCAGTAAAAAATAATCTTTGCTTAGGGCAAATGAAAGTTGACGGTAAAAGCAACGAGATAACAGCCATTCCTAAGTTGTTAGAGCTCCTCGATATTAAAGGGGCAACCATTACCACTGATGCAATGGGTTGCCAGTTTAAAATTGCAGATAAAATCATTGAAAAAAAAGCTAATTATATTTTCGCCCTTAAAGGTAGCCAAGGTGAGTTCTTTGAAGATATCAAATTATTTTTAGATACAGAACTCGAGTCTAGATTTAAAAAAATTCACTACGATATGTTTGAGGAAGTCGATAAAGATCACGGTCGAATTGAACAAAGAAAAGTTTGGGTCACGTCTGACGTAGAGTGGCTCAGAAAACGCCATAGTAGATGGTCAAGCTTAAACAGCATTGTAGTCGTAGAATCTACTAGGGAACAAAAAGGGATAGAGAAGACCATGGAAAGACGCTATTACATCAGTAGTCATTTGAAACCTAAAGCTGAGTTTATCTCAAATGCAATACGTTCTCATTGGTTTGTTGAAAATAAGCTCCACTGGCAACTGGATGTAAGCTTTGATGAAGATTCATGTCGGTTAAGAAGTGGAAACGCAGCAGAGAACATGGCTATCATGAATAAAACAGCACTCAACATGCTGAAAAATGAGAAAACAGCAAAAGTAGGAATAAAAAGCAAACGTTTAAAAGCGGGCTGGGATGAAGAATATTTGATGAAGGTATTAACTGTGGGCAAACTGGCTGTCTAATTTAGACCCGTTTGCCCTAGGTTCCATTACTGCGTTACAAGCATTTGAATTATCCCGACAAAAGCACGAAGTGCGTTGAACGCCAGCTTTGTATGGCGGCCGTTAGGGTATATAGTACTTCGAGCTTGTGCCTTGCACCTTGCACCTTGCACCGAAACCCTTTAGCTCTTGCTGAGTGAGAGATTAATTAATGTAATTGGTATAACACGGGTATGTTAGGTTAATTTAAGGTAAAATGCAGCATTCTTCCTGCTGATGATACTCATGGCGGCTCACATTAAACATATTCCCGAAACCACCATTACATGCTCAGACTGTCAGGCCTGTTGCTGTCGATTAGAAGTTATGATCATCACAGATACTGGTGTGCCGGAAGAACACATATCCCGTGATCAATGGGGTGCTGAAACAATGTTACGCTTAGATGATGGCTGGTGCTCCGCATTAGATCGTGAAACTTATATGTGCACCATTTATGAAAATCGACCTTGGATCTGTCGTGAATTTGAAATGGGTTCACATGAATGCCGTGAAGAAAGGGCGATACCAGTGGTTGTTTCCTATTGACTAAGGGATCTAGCGATTTAGAAAGTACAAATCTTTGCCATACCAGCGAAGGCTGGTATCCAGTGACTTTTATAGAAGAAAGCAAAGGCACTAGACTACCGACATACAAAACTGTCGTTACTTCGTTTCCAGCATGCGCTAGAGTGACGAGAACTCATCGGTATACTTTCTTTCGCAACTTTTCTAATTTATACCAATCCGCTCCCATCCAATTTATTTAGGTTTAAGTAGGAAATGATGTCGTCAGAATTGTCTTCACCGAGTGTCAAAAATAACAAACTGAGTATTTTGGCTGAGCTCATTAAATACGTAAGGCCTTATAAAGTCAGAGTATTTGCTGCTGCAGTTGCATTGTTATTTACAGCGGTCGTTATGCTATCCGTTGGACAAGGTGTTCGAATGTTGATTGATCAAGGCTTTTCTCAGCAATCCCTTGAACAACTTAAAATGGCCGTTATGTTTATTTTTACTGTGACTATTTTGATTGCTGCAGGAACATTTGCACGATTTTACTTAGTGTCTTGGTTAGGTGAAAGAGTCAGTGCAGACATTCGACTGGCTGTATTTAATCATGTCATTACTTTGCACCCTAGTTATTTTGAAACCAGTGGCAGTGGTGACATTATGGCGCGCATCACAACCGATACGACCTTACTCCAGAGCATCATTGGCTCTTCACTTTCGATGGCACTACGCAGTGCACTGATGTTTTTAGGCGCATTAGTAATGTTATTTGCAACCAATATCAAACTCACATTGGTTGTACTGGTAGCCGTGCCTTTCGTGTTATTACCCATTTTATTTTATGGTCGCCGAGTAAGAAAATTATCTAAAAAAACTCAAGATTCAATGGCAAATGTAGGCAGTTATGCAGGTGAAGCTATTGAGCATATAAAAACGGTGCAAAGCTACACTCATGAAAATGAAGAAAGGCTGGCTTTTGCTAAAGAAGTCGAAAAAACATTTGTAATAGGACGTCGTCGAATTCAGCAGCGAGCAACCCTTGTGGCTGGGGTTATTGTTATTGTGTTTGGTGCCATAACAGGAATGCTCTGGGTAGGTGGTCGTGATGTGATTGCAGGGACCATGACTGGTGGCGATCTGGGCGCTTTTGTTTTTTACGCCATTTTAGTGGCTTCATCATTAGCAACCATTTCAGAGGTACTTGGTGAATTGCAACGGGCAGCGGGTGCAACAGAAAGGCTTGTTGAGATTTTACAAGTTAGTAGTCATATACATTCACCAACTCATCCAGCATCGGTTGAAGGAATAAAACCTGAACTTAGGTTTGAAAGTGTTTCTTTTAGTTATCCATCTCGGCTTGAGCAGATTGCGACAAAGTCACTTTCATTAAACGTAAACGAAGGGCAAGTGTTAGCACTTGTCGGGCCGTCAGGGGCGGGTAAGACAACATTATTTGAATTACTGCAGCGATTCTATGATCCTCAAGAAGGCCGAATTTCCCTCGGTGGGATTGATATTCGTCAGTTTGAACCTCAAGAGCTACGTCAACAAATGGCACTTGTGCCGCAACAACCCGCATTGTTTAGTGATGATGTATTTCACAATATACGTTATGGCAGAGCGGAGGCGAGTGATGAAGAGGTTATCGCCGCAGCCAAGAAAGCACATGCTCATGAGTTTATTGTTAATTTACCCGAAGGCTATAACAGTTTTTTGGGCGATAAAGGCGTAAGGCTTTCAGGAGGTCAGCGACAGCGTATCGCCATTGCTCGTGCGATTTTAAAAAATCCAAAAATTTTATTATTAGATGAAGCAACTAGTGCGCTAGACAGTGAAAGTGAGAATCATGTTCAGCAAGCTTTAAAAGAACTGATGCAAAATCGCACCACGATTATTATTGCTCATAGATTATCAACGATTCAACATGCGGACAAAATTGCGGTGTTAGAGCAGGGTGGTCTGGTTGATTTAGGAAAACATCAGTCGCTAATGGAAAGCTGTGAGCTTTATCAACGACTTGTTGAACTTCAGTTCAAACAAGCGGTAAGTGAATAATTTAAACTGACTCAATTGTATTAAAAAAGGCTTGTTTGAGCTGTTGAGTCTCAAACAAGCCTATCGAATAAGCAAATTAAATCAATTCTGTGATTAGAATTGGAAGCTTAATTTAGTGTAAATGTATCGCCCTCTCGGGTTGTGAGTCGCCAATACGTATCCGTATAAATCACTATCAGCATCACCGATGGCAAACGGAGGTGTCTCATCCAGTAAGTTATTAATACCAACAGTCCACTTAAGGCTATCTGTGAGCATATAACTGCCTTGAACATCAACCAATATTTGAGACTTTACGATTCGAGATTGATTTTGCTCAAAATCGAGTGAGCCATCAAAATTGATATCTGGCGTATCTTCAAACTCACCAATGTAAGATAAGTTAAGATTTGCTGTGAACCTGTCCATGGACCAATTCGATGTCGCTAACCAGCGGTACTGAGGGTAGCGGTACTCACCAGTATAATCTAAGCCGTCTTTCTCGAAGTTGTGCATGTAGTTCCATTCTAAACCAAACTTCAAGTCGCCATAGTTATCCATTTCTAACCCATAGTGGGTTGAAATATCTAAGCCTTGCACTTCTTGTGAACTCAAATTTTTCAGGCTTGTGTGGATAACATCAAGTGTACCTAATCTTTGTCCAGCTAAGGGTTGCAAACGAACACAAGTTTGACTGTTTTGGTCATTACAATTTGCTTGATAGATATCACCTAACGATTCAGCATCAATTTTACCGTCTTGGGTGATGCTCCAAATATCGAAACCTATGTCGAATTGCTGACTTGGAGCCCAAATCATGCCGACATTCCAAGTCTCAGACTCTTCTGGTTTTAATGGTTCGCCACCCGAATAATCGCTACCCGCAAATAATACGTTGTAATCTAACACACCACAGTCGGCGTTATCCGCACTACAGCGATAAGTGTCTTCAAAAAAGATACTTTTTTCAGATGGGCCTAAACCAACTTGTGCCAGCGATGGTGCTCTAAACCCTGTAGACCATGAACCTCTAGCACTTAAATCGTCCGATATTCCCCATTTGAAGGCGATTTTAGGGTTGGTGGTTGAACCAAAATCGCTATAGTGATCGTAACGGCCTGCTAATTGGAGTTCAAACGTGTCAGTAAGTGGTACTGAAAACTCTAAATAACCCGCATATTGGCTACGTCCACCTACAGCCATTACGGCTTCAGTACCAAAGATTAAGCCTTTTTGAAATTGGATGTCAGGAATGTCCGAAACGTCTTCTTTACGGTATTCTGCGCCTGCCGCCATCATAACTTCTCTACCTGCAAACTCAAAAGCGCTTCCCGTAATGTGAGCGTCATAAGAGGTCAAGTTTGATTTACCAAGGCGGGTAAGGTTGGTTGTGATGTCATTAATGACTTCTTGTGGGTTAATTGTTCCCCCAAATGGATTGTAACGGCCAGCATCAATTTCACGTTGCAAATAATCGACGCGTATCCAACCTTGGGTCTGATCACCCGTTTGAACGCTTTTACTACGACCCTTCTGTGCGGAAACTTCCCATTCCCATTCGTTGATGTGACCGCGTAATCCTAAAACTGCACGTAAAGAGTCAGACTCGATATCCCAGCGACGAGGGCCAGCATCAACTGTGCGGAATCGACCAATTTTAATGTCTTGAGCCCAAGGGTTATTAGGATGCGTTCCCGGAACAGTTAAACCCGCTTTTTCATCTAATGGTGTTGCTGCACCACCGGCTTCAGAAGTATTGTGCTGAACGGCAACTTCTAAAAATGCGGTTAAATCTTCACTGAGGTGATATTCAAATTGACCTATCGCTCCGATACGCTCTGATGCAGGGATTGAAAGATTGTATGGACCGTAATCAAATAAGCAGCTTCCACTTGACGTTGCTGAGTCTGCAGGGCAATTTGGGTCAATGGTTTTCACGTCATTTACATAAAAATAGCCCGGAAACCCACGAGATGAGCGAAAATCTTCACCACCGTAAGGCGTTTGATTGGCTGTACCAAAACGACCTAATTGATCAGCGGTTAATGCATCATTCTTAAAATAATCTAATATTATCGAAGCATTACCTTTATCTGACGTATTGCCCCAAACAATGCTTGCCGTTTCTTCATTATAATCGGTGCCATTTTCTTCACCGTAACCAAGATTGACCTGCAACCCGTCAATATCTTTTTTAAGGATAATATTGACAACACCCGCTACAGCATCTGAGCCGTAAATGGCTGATGCGCCGTCTTTTAATATATCAACGCGCTCAATCGCGGATACAGGAATACTATTAATATCGACAAATGAGTTAGTGGCATCTTCAGCGAAGGCACTTATAGAAACACGTCGACCGTTAATTAAAACAAGAGTCGCATCTGCGCCTAGTCCTCTCAAACTGACTGCTGCACCACCATTTGCTGTCGAATCTTGGCTATTACCACGGGTTGAAAAGGTTCCTGCGCCGACTGCGGGCATACGCTCAAGTAATTGCTGTAAATTATCAAAACCAAAGTTAGCAATATCATCTTTGTTGATAGATTGAACTGGCGAAGGTCCTGCTATATCAGTACGTTTGATGCGCGATCCAGTGACTTCAATGCGTTCAACATTTTCGTCAACAGCATAAGCTTGAGGCGTGAGGCTTAAAGCAACACCGAGAGCACAAAAACTTAAACTAAAATGTTTCTTGTTCATAATCATCCTTAATGTTCTAGAATTATCGTCAGCGAGAACGACTGCTTTCTGTTACCGCTTCCATTTGTTACAAATACCAACATAAAGGTATAAAAAACAAAGTCAATTACTTGGAAGATAAAGATATGTAACGAAATGATAGTGTTATTTAAGTAAATTAGAGTAATTACTCAATATTATAAGGTGTTCCGATGCTGAGTTTATTAGGGTCTGTTGATCTTTCAGGATTAAATTTTGTGCTATTTGAGCATTTATCTGTTCAAGGCGTGAGGAGTGATGCTTAGCCATCTAAGTGAGCTGGTCACAACACAGAGCAGTGAATGCTCAAAAGCATCGAAAAAAGAGAGAGCGTAAATTGGTCGCTCTTTCTAAATAAAAGGTGCTGCGTTATCGTTTTCTTATTTGGAAACGAAGTAACGACAGTTTTGTATGTCGATAATAACCAAACCTCATAAACTCTGCCTTGCATAAAATAACCAATTTATCGCTGCAAGAACAATCACGAAAGATCAACAGTCCCTAATGAAGCGTTTTTTTAAGCAAAACTAGGTTGAGAGACATGTTCAAAATATTGCTTTGATACTTCAGTAGCATCGATCCTCATAAATTTTTTAAATTGTTCGTAGGTGAGCTTGGCTTGTGCCGCCTTAATCGCCGCCTCTTTTTCAGCCGATTCGGCTGTATATGCTTTTGTATCTAGTGGGGAGTATCGTATGGGTTCGTGAAGTTGTTGTTGCTGGTGAAGGAATTTTAATCTCCCAAGAATGTATTGTGTATCTGCATCAATTTCTTCAGCGTTTCTTGGGCAATGAAAAAAACGAAATTCTACAGTGCTTGATGGCTTCACATTCATATCAATAGAATGTTCGGCATCATCAATATGCTGAAGATTTAATGGTATGTTTTTCATGCCAAATGAACTGTAAATTTTAAGTAGGCGTACAAACTTAACAAATTCTTTGTAATTCAGACTTTTTCTTTGATCCTTATTTAGGATCTTTTCATTGAGTTTAGCAACTAGCTTTTTTAGCTCGCTGAACTCTTTTTTGTCGCCTTTTGCAAAAAAAAAGAACATCATATCTTCGACTCTTTTTAATACTACAGGTAACCAAGTAGACTCTTCAATGTCGGCGAGAAGCCTAAGAGATAGTTCAGGGTTTTTAGCTAACACATTATACGTATCCATATGTTTGTGTCCGGATACACCTGTTAATTGTTCAGACTCTACGAGTGGAGTTATTATTTTTTTGACGAGTTGGCTTGTTTCTAGTAATTTTTCCTCTCCATCTTGTTCTATACAGAACTGTTGACGAAACTTGTATGGTTTTGTGTGAAACTCAAGAAAATGTCCGTCAAAAAAGAATGCAAACTCCCAATCGCCAAGTTTAAATGATTTTTTTTCGGAGTAATCAATGCTTTGAGAAGAATGGGCGATTTTTTCTTTTTTGAGCTGTTTTTGAAAAGTAGTTTCAAGCTCATCAAGATAAGCTCTTCTAGTAGCCTCATTTTTTAAGTGTTTTTCTTTAACACTATACTCATGTTCTTCACCAAATGTGATTTCATCAAGGTTAAGTTCACTGTCATCGACTCTTTCAGATAATGACTGCTCATATACCATCGACACTAATAAGCGAAATGAAATTCGTTCGAATTGATCGTATGGAGGGAGTCGATGTTCAATACTTGCTATAGGGACGCATTCTGGTTGAATGATTGGAAGGTTGCCGAGCAATTGGGGAAAAAGTATTTTTTCTCTATATGTGTTTAAGTGCAAAATACACTCATCGTTTAATTTTAATGAGTTAAGCTTTTGGGTTAATTTTTCTTGATTTCCAGTTAAATGGGCCTGAATGAATTTTTCAGCATAGCCATCAAAAAATATTAATAGCTGATGATGAGTTAATTTGGTGCTAAAAAATATTAAATCAATATCCAAGGATTTTGTGTAGTTATAAAATATGAAGTTTATAGAGTTTAGAAGTTTAAGCTTGAATAAACATTTTGCTAACATGAACCGAGTAAATAATAATTGTTTTGATATGCCACTAGAATCAAAAATACATTTAGCAGTATCTACAGAGAAAGGATGAAAAGACGATTGAGCTAACCGATATATATCTTGATGGCTATGTTTATTTAATATAAATTCGCTTTCAATTAATTTAGCGAAACTTAAAAGCATATCTATATTATTTTCATTATCTTCACTTTTTTTTAATAAATTGATTAAATGAACCATAGTGTTTGGAAGGCACAAGTAATTGAAGTCCGCTCTTGGTGCATACCTCTCACTAACAGTACTTTTAATTGAGCTAATAGTGTGAAATAGCAAACAAAGGGTCTCTCTTAACTCTGTGGATTTTATCTTTGATAATGAAGGCGTAATCTGAGCTGTTACTATGGTTTCAAAATCATCACTTTCACTTCCAATCTTGTTGTCGATAGCTTTTAATAATTTCTTTAATTGGTTTGGATTTCTAGTTGAAATTGGCTTAGCAGATTCAGTTTTTAATTCAGGTCGACTTGAAAACCATTCGTGATTAAGTCCTTCTGATTGCGCAGTGTTAACAGAATATTCATCATATAACAGCGCTTCGGAAGTGAGAGAACAAGAATGTGCGCTATTCGAAGCCTCTGCAATTGAACCAACAGATAACAATTTTATTCACCTAGTAACTAGTTTTAACATTATTATTACTAATTTTTACTTTACACAGGCTGAATAAAGGCGTGAAAATTGAAATATTAACGGGTTGATAGTGATTAGGGGCTGTTTATCTTTCAGGATTAAATTTTGTGCTATTTGAGCGTTTATCTGTTCAAGGCGTAAGTTGTGAAGCTTAGAAACGGGTTACAACACAGAACAGTGAACGCTCAAAAGCATCTAAGACAGCGTAAATTGGTCGCTCTTTCTAAATAAAAGGTACTGCGTTATCGCTTGCTTATTTGGAATACCAAACCGCACATGCTCTGTCTTGTATAAAACGACCAATTTATCGTTGCAAAAATAATCACGAAAGATAAACAGCCCCTAGAATAATGATGGCTCAAATAGCCTTTAACCACTTAATTTTGTGATGGGTGATACCACGGTTTTTATATAAACAATGTATCTCATAATCAGTGCCGTGAAATCCGAATCTCTCACGTATGAACATGCGTTGGCTTTGAACGCACATATTGCGAAGCTGACGTCTCTGTAGGGGCGAATAACGAGTAAATTCAATGTGTTTTTTTATGTTTAGGCCCTCGTCTTTTTTAAAAGTGAGGAAATAATGTTGGTTGTCCCAAATCATCTGCAACAAATCACCTTCTGGAGTGAAATAGCTAGTGATATGGGGATCATGTTCAGCTTTGATATTAACCGCCGCGTCGTTAAGCATGAAAAGACCTGATACCACCATTGCAGCGTAGCCTATCTTTACAAATATCTTTCTAGGGATTTTGTTAATGAATAACTTAACGATAAGCGTTGCTAATATTGACGATATGGCAACTAAGGCTCCAAACTTGAATGTTTCTAAGCCTAAGATTCCTAACCATGTATAAATACCTAATTTAATAAGATGAATCACTATTTCATTAGCTGCTCTTGTTGCGATCACTTCTTCATTGGTAAGGCCATATCTGAAATATATTCGATTGTAGAGGACACCAACCGCACCGATTAAGGACGATATAATTCCGATTGAGAAACCCACTATAATAAGTATCCAATTGGGCAGTTTGTTACTAAACTCCTCCTTAGATCCTTTTTTAAAAATCATGACTAAGTTACTGATTAAGAACAAACTTAAACAGAGTTCAATAATGATTGGATTGAGGTAAGAAAGTAAATAAGCACCAACGGCAACACCAGGTAGAGAAGACAGTACGATCCAGCTAACCATTCGCCATTGAATATTCTTGTAAAACATTAATATTCTGGTAAGAGAACTGGTAGCAGTACCTATGGTTATAGCAGCGGGAACCTGCGCAGGGTTTAAAAATTGACTGAGTATAGGAATTAATATTAAGCCAGCTCCACCGCCAGATAATGCACTGATGCAAAAAGCGATGAATGAGATAGTAAAAATAATTAAAAAACTCATAATCTTGACTCCGTAGACTGTCTAGCATGCTTTTATGGCAACAGCTAAGCAGTATATTCGTCCAAAACTATTAGACCTCAGCGTATTGTTAAAGCTCCTCATGTTATTGAACGAGACCTGAACAGAGTTCATCAAAGATGACTTAACTTTTTGGATCCGTCACAGTGAGGTAGAGTTCCGTTTTCTGCTAGTTATTCACACTTACTTTCATATACAGTGTCATTAACGATATTTTTCAAAGTAGTGCGAGATAGATTGATTTGATCCATGCAATATGTGAAGCCACAAAGCAAAATTACCAGCAAGCTCGACTGTCGAGAGATCCGAGGTTTGATGGTTTATTTTTTATAGGGGTAAAAACGACTGGCATTTATTGTCGCTCGATTTGCCCTGCTGTTGCCCCTAAAGAAGAGAATATTGATTACTATCATAGTGCAATAGCAGCGGCTCAAGTCGGGTTAAGGCCTTGCTTACGCTGTCGCCCAGACAGTGCTCCACACTCTTATGCTTGGAAAGGAGTAAAAACAACGTTAGAGCGTGCCATTAAACTCATTGATTATGCCCGACAAAATAACCAAGTGATCGAGATGGAGCATTTGGCTGAGCGGCTAGGCATAACCAGTCGATATTTAAGAAAATTATTTCAAGATCAGTTTGGCACTTCGCCTAAGCAGTTTATGCAATATCAACAATTGCTCTTTGCTAAAACCTTACTTCATCAAACCAAATTAAGTATTACGGATATTGCTTTAATTTCAGGATTTCACAGTGTTAGAAATTTCAATCAAATTTTTAAACAAAAGTTGTTATTAACACCGTCACAGTTTAGAAAAGGCCGCCACGAAATAAATGGTGATCAAACGAAACCTTTACAACTCTACCTTTCATATCGACCGCCATTTAATTGGGATCATATGCGAGCATTTTTATCTTTTCGTGCAGTCCCAAATATGGAATGGTTGCCTGACGATAACACTTATGTAAAAACCTTTAGTATTGACGAAATGAAAGGTTACTTTGTTGCTGAACATCAAGCTGAAAAATACCGATTTAAGGTGAAGGTTTTTTTGTCTGATCAATCAAATTTATCCAGTCTCTATAAGCTGGTGGCAAACATCAGGCGCATATTGGATCTTGATGCAGATATGCAACAGATAGACGAGGGTATCACTCACTTAAAGCTGCTTGGTGTAAACGCTATCTCAGGGCTACGTGTAGTGGGGACTGGTAGCGTGTTCGAAGGATTATGCCGTGCAGTGCTTGGTCAACAAGTATCAGTGAAACAGGCTATTAATTTACTGACTAAATTGGTTCACCATTATGGGGATCAAGAGGTAGTTAATGGTAAAACGATTTACTACTTTCCAGAGCCTCAATCTCTTAGTGATTCAGACTTTGAGATGTTAAAAATGCCCGGTGCAAGAAAACTTGCGTTACGGAGTTTAGCCGCTTTTTTGCGGAATAAACCCAATGCTGAAGTCGAAGAATGTTTAGACGTTAAGGGCATTGGTCCATGGACGGTAGAGTACGCTAAAATGCGAGGATTGAGTGATCCTAATGTGTTTTTAGCCACCGATTTAGTGGTTAGAAAACGCTTAATGGCATTATTGGCGCAAGAAAATAGTTCGTACCCTCCCATCAACACGAATGCGGATTACGGTGGTGTAATTACTTCGCTCAAAAATGCTACCAGTCCATGGTGCAGTTATGTCACCTTTCAATTGTGGAATTTACAGTGAGTAGGGAATTTAGAATGAAACTAACAATAATGAGTACAACAAACACTCAACCGTCTTTGGCGGCGATAATTTTTGATTCTCCAGTAGGAAAGTTATTACTAAAAGCAAATAGCTATGGATTAACTCATCTAACCGTTACAACAGATTGCGAATATGAGAAACAAAATTTAACAGCGAGTGATGCTGAATTGTCCGATGAATACAATCGAGCTGTCCAACATGTTAACCAGACTCGTGAGCAGTTAAGTGAATATTTTGATGGAAAACGAACTTCTTTTGACTTGGCACTTGCCCCCAAAGGAACAGAATTTCAACACCAAGTATGGCAAGCGCTAGTCGAAGTTAATTATGGCGCAAGTTGTAGTTACAGTGATATTGCAAATAAAATAAACCGTCCCAAGGCGGTGAGAGCGGTCGGGGCAGCCAACGGTGCAAACCCAATCGCTATTATTGTGCCCTGTCATCGAATTATAGGTAAGAGCGGTAAATTAACGGGTTATGCCTATGGCCTAAAAATGAAACAAAGTCTGCTTGATTTGGAAGCGAAATAACCTGAGCTTTGGGTGACGAAATCGATAAATGTTTGATTTACAAAAATTGCCGTCGAACAAATATGCTTATTGGGTGCAAAAAAATACGACGGTATATTGCTGAGTTTTGAAGATTTTTGCAAAATTCCATTACTGCGTTGTATGTTTTTGAATTATCCCGACAAAAGCACGAAGTGCGTTGAACGCCAGCTTTGTATGGCGGCCGTAGGGAATATAGCACCTCAAACTTTCGCCTTGTACTGAAATCTTTGATCTCTTGCCTGTTTCTGTAGGACTTGTTTTACTGTGTTGCCATGTTAAGTCATTGAGGATTAAGGTTTTAGAGATAAAGTTGGTTACATCGCCCTGAACGGAGTCATTACCAAAACCTATATCTGGTCATAAAGAAGCGTCGCGAGTTAGGTCTTCGTTTTGATACCTTGATCACATGCCTTAAAAAAGAACTACATGGTTTAGAGTTTACCTTTCAAGCACATATCCACAGAATAAGCTATGTGGCAGCAATTTTGAGGTGTGTTATCATTCGATGCTTATAGGTAAGGATATAAATAGAAAGGAAGAATATGTCTCGGAAGTATTTTGGTACTGATGGTGTACGTGGCAAAGTTGGCGAATTTCCAATAACACCTTCATTCGCGATGAAATTAGGTTGGGCAGCTGGAACCGTTTTGGCTTCTACTGGCACCAAAGAAGTACTCATTGGTAAAGATACACGCATAAGTGGTTATATGTTGGAATCAGCAATGGAAGCTGGTTTTTCTGCTGCAGGTGTTAATGTTGCACTTGTGGGGCCTATGCCGACACCAGCTGTCGCTTACTTAGCATCAACGTTTCGGGCTGATGCAGGTGTTGTGATCAGCGCATCTCACAATCCTTTTTATGATAATGGCATTAAATTTTTTGGTAATTCAGGCATAAAGCTGAATGATGCCCAAGAGCAAGAAATCGAAGAGCTTCTTGAGCAAGCCATTAAGTTCAATGCAATGGGATGCGTAGAGTCTGATAAATTAGGCAAAGCTCGCCGGATTGATGATGCGGCCGGCCGTTACATTGAGTTTTGTAAAGGCACGTTCCCTAAACATCTATCGCTTTCAAATTTAAAAGTTGTCGTCGATTGTGCTAATGGTGCGGCATATCATATCGCACCTAATGTGTTCTCAGAACTTGGCGCTAATGTAATCAACATTAACGATAAGCCTGACGGTTTAAACATTAATGAAAAGTGTGGTGCAACGCATTTAGAAAGTTTACAAAAATCCGTAATTGAAAACGAAGCTGATCTAGGAATTGCAGTCGACGGTGATGCCGATAGAGTGATGTTTGTCGATCATTTAGGCGAAGTCGTTGATGGCGACGAGATATTGTTCATTCTTGCACAAGCAGCAAAGAAAAATAATGAACTTGATGGCGGTGTTGTTGGCACCTTAATGTCGAACTTAGGTTTAGAGCTCGCACTAAAAGGTATGGATATTCCTTTTATTCGTGCAAAAGTGGGTGATCGTTATGTAGTTGCACAGCTTAAAGAAACGGGCTGGCAATTAGGTGGTGAGGGCTCTGGTCACATATTAAGTTTACGTCATACTTCGACGGGTGATGGTATTGTGGCGGCATTGCAAGTGATTAAAGCCGTACAAGAGTCAGGAGTATCACTGTCTGAATTGAAAAAGGGTATGTCAAAACTGCCTCAAGTATTAATCAATGTAAAACTGAAAGCGGATAATGCTGATGAGATTATGGCGTCAGATGTGGTGGCACAAGCGGTAAGAGACGCAGAAGGTGTGCTAGCTGAAAATGGCCGAGTATTGCTTCGTAAATCAGGCACTGAGCCACTCATTCGCGTCATGGTTGAATCAACAGATATTACTATGACTCAATCTCAAGCGGAATTTATCGCTAAAGCCGTTAAGCAAGCATCATAATATTGCTCAGATATCATTCAGAGTAAGGAAGGTTGCGGAAGAAAGTATACCGATGAGTCCTCGTCACTCCAGCCTAGGCTGGAAACGATAACGCAGCACCTTTTATTTAGAAAGAGCGACCAATTTACGCTGTCTTCGATGCTTTTGAGTATTCACTGTTCTGTGTTGTGACCAGCTCACTTAGATGGCTAAGCATCACTGCTCACGCCTTGAACAGATAAATACTCAAATAGCACAAAATTTAATCATGAAAGATCGGCAGAGCCTAGTGCGTTTGCTTTTTTTCTATAAAAGTCACTGGATACCAGCCTTCGCTGGTATGACAAAGATTGGTACTTTCTAAATCGCCAGAGCCCTTAACTCATGAATGTTGTTCGAGCAAAAACCGTAGACGTTATAGTCCGTCATTCCCGTTGAAAACGGGAATGACGTAATTACCACATGGAGTTGTGCATATATTACTCATTCGTGCGGTTGCCCTACGATATGATGGGTATAATTGTTAATTAAAAAACTCCATGTTATAAGCGTGTAATTTTTGTTTTCAGTTTGGGCTTATTGAGTAAAAATTAATTGATATTTTTGGGGTTGGATAAATGAAAGTTGTTCAATCAACCGTTAAATTAGCTATTACGGGTGCTTCTGGCCAGTTAGGCCAAGAGCTAATTAATTTGTCTCTTGATGGTGTAGAGATTATAGGTTTTACTCATCAAGATTTAGATGTAACGGATTTTGATGCTGTAGACAGAACCATAATAAGTTTAAAACCAGACGTAATTATTAATGCAGCAGCGTTTACTGATGTTGAAAAGGCCGAGTTATCTTGTGAACTAGCTCATCGAGTGAATGGTTTGGGAGCTGAAAATTTGGCTTGTGCGGCAAATACAGTTGGTGCGGCACTTATTCATATTTCAACGGATTATGTTTTTGATGGCAAAAAGCAAATCGCTTATTGTGAAACAGATACTCCTAACCCGATAAATCAGTACGGCAAGTCTAAAATGTCGGGTGAGCAGGCTGTAATTTCGCACTGCCAGCGACATATTATCGTTCGAAGTTCTTCATTGTTCTCAGCAGCCGCTAAAAATTTTTGTCGCACTATGCTTCAACTTGGTGTCTCACGTTCTGTATTGAATATTGTGAGCGATCAAGTTTCAGGGCCTACGAGTGCGGCGGACTTAGCAAAAGGAATTATGATCATCGCAAAAGAAATAAGAAACTGGCCAGCGTCTTCCGAAAAGTGGGGCATTTACCACTTTTGTGGTGAACCATTGGTGAGTTGGTTTCAGTTAGCGAAACAGGTTGTTCAGTCACAATCGAATAAAGTCCTTATTGCTCCCAATTTAACGATAAACCCAATTCAGGCTAAAGATTATCAAAGTTATGTAGAACGCCCAGCTTTTTCTGGATTGGATAACAGTAAAATAAATAAAGTGTTTGGTATTAAACCAAGCAATTGGCAACATGCACTGACCGAGATTGATTTCAAACTATGAATATTCTTGATACAAGGTTTGATGATGTAAAAATTCTTGAACCTCAAATTTTCGAAGATGAACGAGGCTTTTTTCAAGAAAACTGGCATCAGAACAAGTTTAAGAAAAACATAGCCGATGTAGATTTCGTGCAAGACAATTATTCACGTTCCATCAAAGGCACGTTAAGAGGTCTGCATTTTCAGCAACAACAACCGCAAGGGAAGTTAATACAAGTGCTTGCAGGTAAAATATTTGATGTCGTGGTTGATGTAAGGTCTGATTCAGCCACATATGGTCAATGGTTTGGGGCCACATTATCGGCAGAAAATTATCGGCAATTATGGGTTCCTGCAGGTTTTGCTCATGGGTTTTATGTTTTGTCAAATACTGTTGATTGTTTATATAAATGTACTAATTTTTATCATCCAGAATCTGAGGTTTGTATTAAGTGGGATGATCCTGAACTTGCTATTGATTGGCCGTTATCTCAAGCCCCATTACTATCTGACAAAGATGCTAGGGGCATCAATTTTTCGAGTTTATTTGTAGCAGTGTGAAATACCCATTATTGCCAAAATAAGTGGCGAAATTACTGTAGTGAGGTAATAAAGTCTCATACTGGGCAATAAAGTATGATGCGATCATACTAAAAAGTGTGCTCGCGAATATCAAGTTATATGGGTAGACTCGCTCAATACTATCATTCCTGAGTTGAATTCATCCTCGATAAACTCAAGTCCAAATTCATCTTTGAGAAAACTTATCATTCCATTTTTTAATGTATTATTGCCATGATATCCAGTTATGACCGATGTTATTTTGGGTTCATTGTTTTGTTTGTGGTAGCAAAATAATAGTTTTGCGAAAGCTAATGGAACACCTCGAATATGTGTATCATTGCCTGAATGTCCTTCGAAGATTTTATCCATATGCAAATCTATACAATGATTGATTAAGCCAACATTTTTTTTATATATTCCTTGTGCTATCCCTTTATCAATCATGCTTGCGAAATTATCTTTTTCAAGCGGTGCAAGTTGAGCATGTATTTGTGAAAGAGTATTCATGTGACATTTGTTCAATATGTTTTCTAAACACCATATTCCAGTGTCAAATTCCTTAGCCTTAATACATACTTTAATAAAGGCACTGTAAATGACAACATCAGGCTTGATGCCCCATTGTTGCATTAAGCTGGCTGTAGTTGTATCGCCATCACCCAACACCAATGATTTGGCTTCTGCATAACGCCCCGCTTCAGCGCAGGCCGTCAGCAAATTTAGGCAGGTGATTAAATCTGCTTTTAATGGTAGATGAGGTGCCATCACGGGCTTATCACCACACATCAGTTGCCAAGCACTATCAAACTGGCCCGTTTTAGCGCATATCGTGATAAAGGCATTGTAAATGGCAACATTAGGCTTGATGACCCATTGTTGCATCAAGCTGGCTGTATCGCCATCGCCCAACACCAATGATTTGGCTTCGGCATAACGCCCCGTTTCAGCGCAGGCCGTCAGCAAATTCGTGCAGGTGATTTTATTGGCCTTTAATGACAAATGAGATGCCATCACGGGCATATCACCACACACTAGTTGCCAGGCACTATCAAATTGGCCCGTTTTAGCGCATACCGTGATAAAGACATTGTAAATGGCAACATTAGGCTTGATGCCCCATTGTTGCATTAAGCTGACTTCAGCTGCATTGCCTAGCACCAATCTTTTGGCATCTGAAAAATTTAAATTTAACTTAATTAATTTCAGTAATAGTATGCATGTTTTCGCTTCATAGGACGATTTAAATCGTGTTATGTCACTAAAAACACCGTCGAAATTAGATGAGTGGCTGTTAGGTAAATCGTCGGCTTTGTGTAACAATTTATGGATTAATATTATATCCCATGATGTTTCCATGACCTGTTTGTCGTTTTTTAGGCTGTGAATGATTTCAATAAGCTGCGAAAGTTTAGTGCAACCACCAATTAATGCATTTAACTCAATACCCAATTGATTTTTGGTTTTCTGTTCAAGTTTCCAAGAGTGAATAAGCGCACTGGTCTGAGTAAAAAAAGAATCAGGGGAGGAAGGTGGTTGCCGTATTTGCTTGGTATATCGAGTGCTCGATTTTGGAGTGATGGAGCGGGGTTCAGTTGGAAAGCGTCGGTAAGCATTACTTGGCTTCTTACAATAATGAGTTTCTCGTGTGTGAGAGTTAGAGCAAGTCGATGATGATTTATTGTTGAAAAAATCATACAACTTTTGTCTATCGGTTTTGCTTAATAATTGATAACACTGTTGTAAGTTTTCATCCCCATCAAACCTTGAAACCTCAGAGTTCAGATAGAATACGGCTTCGCTTGGGTATTCTTGGAGACTTTTAAGCATGAATCTATATATTGATTGTTGTTCAGCAGGAGTGCGCACTGTCGCCATCACATTACTCAATAAGTGAGTGAATTAACAAGCTAAGAAATAACGCACTGAAAAGATAAATACAAAAATATTCAGCTTTAAGGCATTCTATAAATGTATAACAGAAAATTATCCACCGTACAGGGAGCCGTTTCGTAGCTCATAGCTGTATCTCAGACTCAAAATATAATGAAATTATGCGTAAATTGGTTCTGTCCAAACCTGTGCCATTTCAAGCTGGCAATGGCAATCCATAAAAATACTAATCTTATAATGAGCTTTTAAAGCTCATTTTCAAATGACCCGCGAATAGTATGATTTTAAGTTATAATAAATACATGAAATCAGATTCTTATGGACATATTATGATCACAGCTTCAAATCTCCCCCCTGCTGTACCTAGCAGTGTTCGAGGTGATATAAAATCTACAAACCCATCATCATTGCAATATAAAATCAATAATCATCAGTACCGAGTTACATCTTCATCAACGGAATCCAAATCAACATGGTGGCACAGCATAAAAACACGGCTTATCGAGTTCTTTCGTTCATTATCTGATAGTAGTCCTTCAATTCAGCATCATCCTTTGCATAAGAAATCATTCAAGTGTTCAACACAAGCTGTTGATGTTGACAGTAAAAAATTAGAAGTGATATATAAAGGCCGCTATACCAAAGTTGAAACTGAGCAAATAACACAACAATGGCAACAATATAAGCGAAGTGAAATTGAATCCACGCTATTATTGTTCCGACCTGAAGATGGATGTTTAGCAGACTCTAGAATACTTCCTGCAAGAATGGAAACGGTAATGGATATGGGGTATTACCCACATTACGACGAAGCCTCAGATACGGTTTCGGTTGGTGAAAAACTTACTTTTGAGAAAATGCAGAGTAAATATAAAGGACAAGAAATGTGGATATTGGTTAAGGATAAGTTGGAGTAATGTCATCTTCAATTTTACCTAGCTTTACGTCGCAGAAGCATTTTTGTTTGGACTCAGTTAAGTGAGTAAAGCTAAGATAAAATTAAGTGATACTAAACGTAAACAGAGATAACCTCGTTGATAAAAGTTACTTCCCTACTAACCAACTTATGTCCAATAACGTGTTTCGTTCGGTATGATTCTTGATTACTTCATTTTTCTAGTCAAAATGCCTTTAAGAGCAAATCAGTATGAAACTTTAAGCTTTTGATAGCTCAAGTTTCAACGTATTAATGAACTCTACAGAGTAATCGAGGGTGAATCTTTATTGCCCGACTACAATTACAGTCAGTTCATAACTGTTCGTTAATAGCATTTTCTGTTTGTCCAAAACGAGGGGAAGCAAAGTTGGCTGGTTTCAGATTGGGTTTTGATTTTGATTCTAGCTCTGGTTCAGGTTTTTCTATTATATCCCAATAGCTTAACTCAATTTGAAAGTTAATAAAGACAACCAAAGGATGTTGAGCTTGTAGCTCTTTGAATTTTCGATTAGGTTCTTCTCTGCCTTTTAGAAAAGCTTGAGTCGCTTTACCATTCATAAACCGGACTTGATAACTGATAATTCCACATAATGTAGATTCACAGGGAAATGTTACATCAGTGCCATTCTTTGCTTCAGGTTTTTTTTTTACTTCTTCTAATGCTTTAACACCTTCTGGCAGTAAAGAAAGAGTCTTATCTATCGCTATACTCATCGCTATGCCCCTCATTATTCAATCACATTAAACCTAAAAACATCAGTTGAACGCTGAGTATATGAGTAACTGTTTGAGCAATATGATGATTTTATCATCATGTTTTTCACCCAATGAGTGAAATGCTCTAGGCTCACAAGCTTACTAAACTGGCAGCGATCTGCGTTGTAACTTTTGCATGTAGAATAACTGCTTGCTGCAAGCCACGCCTTAATATAAGCCATTTTTTCTACGCTTGAGAACGCAGTTAACTGATGTTTCTAGGTTAAAAATAACAGTTTTGTTACTTACAAAATTTTCATGTTTGTTATTAAGGAAAGTTGCGGAAGAAAGTATACCGATGAGTTCTCGTCACTCCAGCGCAGGCTGAAGTCTAGTGCCTTTGCTTTTTCCTATAGAAAGTCACTGGATATCAGCCTTCGCTGGTATGACAAAGATTGGTACTTTCTAAATCGCTAGATCCCTAAATGAATTTTTGGTAACAAAATCTACCTGTTTTCATTTTAATATTAACGTAGTTAGCGCGTAACGATAGGCTTTTAAACTGGAATTAATCTTTTGTTTAATCGAAATTTAAATTATAAGGGCATTTGGTATGAGTTATGTGGATGAAACATTTTAACGGATCTTATACCTTGTAATCGGTTATTCATAAAAGTCGACTAAATTGAATTGGTATTACTTCGTTTCTACTTGCAAAATTTATAACGCAGTTAGCGGTGATTTTGGCTAGTACATGAATGTTCAGCACTCACCTGATGGGTGAATTCGGGTTGTTTAACTTTGTACTTAATTTCAATAGATTAAAGCCTAAATTGTGCGTTCAACCGGTTTATTTAGGTTCAAGGCGTAGTAGCGAAAAAATAGCAGGTTATTTCGAGCTGCTACAACGCTTAATCCTTATAAATAGCTGTGTTGTAGAGGTTTGCATACATAGTTCTCTGATTACCTATATTGCAACAAGGAAGGTTCAATGAAAATAGCCGTCGCTGGTCTCGGATACGTAGGGTTGTCTAATGCGATTTTGTTTGCACAGCATCATCAAGTTATAGC
This sequence comes from Parashewanella spongiae, assembly GCF_004358345.1. Classification (NCBI taxonomy): domain Bacteria; kingdom Pseudomonadati; phylum Pseudomonadota; class Gammaproteobacteria; order Alteromonadales; family Shewanellaceae; genus Parashewanella; species Parashewanella spongiae. The sequence goes on from NZ_CP037952.1 coordinate 2,079,021, forward strand.
GTTTGATATTGATGCCGAAAGGGTGGATTTAGTTAATCATAAGTTTTCACCAATTGTTGATCATGATATCGCTTATTTCTTGCAACACGAGTCGTTAAATTTACAGGCCACTTCTTGCTCTAGAACAGCGTTTAGAGAGGCTGATTTCATTGTTGTTGCTACGCCAACTAACTATGATGACATTACACATGGCTTTGATACCTGCTCTGTCGAAACCGTGATTAACATGGTGATTGAAGTCAACCATTTTGCGACTATCATTATCAAATCCACCGTTCCAGTCGGTTATAGCGCTTCGCTTAATAAAAAGTTTAATTGTGATCGTATTATTTTCTCACCTGAGTTTTTACGAGAAGGAAAGGCATTACATGATAATTTATATCCTAGTAGGATTATTGTGGGTGAGCGTTCTGATCGGGCACAGCTATTTGCAGATTTGATGCTTGAAGCAGCCAAGAAAGAGGGCGTTCCCGTTTTACTTACAAACTCAACAGAAGCTGAGGCCGTAAAACTCTTTTCAAATACATACCTTGCAATGCGTGTCGCTTATTTTAACGAGCTTGATACTTACGCTGAAATGCATGGATTAGAAACAGAGCAAATAATTAATGGTGTTTGTTTAGATCCAAGAGTGGGCGAAGGTTATAACAATCCATCATTTGGATATGGCGGTTACTGCTTACCTAAAGATACGAAGCAGTTGTTAGCGAATTATAAAGACGTGCCAAATAATATGATCTCCGCGATAGTAAAAGCGAATGTTACTCGAAAAGATCATATTGCTGATGAAGTCGTTGCTCGCAACCCCAAAGTCGTAGGAATTTATCGACTGGTAATGAAGGCTGATTCCGATAATTTTCGATCATCAGCGGTTCAAGGAATAATGAAACGTATTAAAGCAAAAGGCATTGAAGTGCTTGTTTATGAGCCGCAGCTGACAGAAAGCACTTTTTTTAATTCGAAGCTCGTGAATGATATTGAGTTGTTTAAACGATTATCGGACGTCATAGTGGCGAACAGGTTTGCAGCAGAACTCGCAGATGTTGAAAGTAAAGTGTATTCCAGAGATATATTTCATACCGATTAATTTATTCAGCCTTTGAAGTATTTGCTCCCTACATATAGAATGCGCGACAAATAGTGATTAGAGACAAGTTTATGCGCATTGCCTTAGGTATCGAGTATTACGGCAACAATTATTTTGGTTGGCAAAGGCAGAGAGAAGTAGACTCTGTTCAAGCTCAGCTTGAAAAAGCCTTATCCAAAGTGGCTAATGAGCCTATTCAAGTTCAATGTGCAGGCCGAACCGACTCTGGCGTTCATGCGACAGGGCAAGTTGTTCATTTTGAAACAACAGCAGAAAGAAAACTCAGCGCATGGACCTTAGGTGTCAATGCCAGTTTGCCAGATGATATTGCTGTTCGCTGGGTGAAAGAAGTTGATGAGAGCTTTCACGCTCGTTTTACCGCCACAGCAAGGCGTTATCGTTACGTGATTTATAACCATAACTTGCGGCCTGGTATATTAAGACATGGCGTGAGTCATTACTCCGGTGAAATCGACGAACAAAAAATGAATGAAGCCGCGCAGCAATTACTGGGTGAGAATGATTTTACCAGTTTTAGAGCTGTTCAATGCCAATCTAAAACCCCTTTTAGAAATTTGCACCATATCAAAGTAAGTCGCCAAGGCATGTATGTGGTGGTGGACATTGCGGCTAATGCTTTTTTGCATCACATGGTGCGCAATATTGTTGGCTCTTTGCTTGAAATTGGTCTAGGACGTCAACCAATGGATTGGATGAAAATTCTGTTGGAACTTAAAGATAGAGATCAAGCGGCGGCTACAGCCAAAGCTGAAGGGTTGTATTTGGTGGATGTCACTTATCCAGAGCGTTATGAATTACCAAAACTAGCGCTCGGTCCACTATTTTTTGTTGACTAATCGAGGCTTTCTAATGGCAAAATCTACACTTGGCGCCCATTCAACTCTTCAAGAATGGCTTGATTACATCTTTGCAAAGCATCCGACTGAAATAGATATGGGTACAGTCAGGGTTTCTAGCGTTGCCAAGCGCATGTCTTTAATGGAGTTATCACCAGCTAAAGTTATTACCGTTGCGGGAACAAATGGTAAAGGCAGCACCTGTGCATTGTTAGATAGCATTTTGAGGCAATCTGGGCAAAAAGTCGGTGTATACAGCTCTCCGCACTTAATTCGGTTTAATGAACGTATCATAATTAATGGTGAGGAAGTAAGCGATAGCCAACTCATTGAAGCCTTTGTGGCGATTGAAACAGCCCGCGAAGAAATCTCTCTAACTTTTTTTGAGTACGCGACGCTAACCGGATTGTACTTATTTAAAGCGGCTAACCTTGATACTATCTTGCTTGAAGTGGGGCTTGGTGGACGTTTAGATGCCACCAATATTGTCGATGCCGATATCAGTGTAATCACTTCGATCGATTTAGATCATCAAGAATATTTAGGTAATACACGCACAGTGGTGGCTCTTGAAAAAATGGGCATATGTCGTGAAAATCGTCCAGCCATTATTGGTGAACCAAACTTTCCTCCATTAGCCATGCAGCAATTGAAAGCAACGGGCATAGCTCCTTTTATTGTTGGAGAAAACTTTACATACATTCAACAAGCTTTTCATTGGCAATATCAAGGGAAGCGTACCATAAGCGAGATTGCTCTGCCTCAGTTGCCGTTACCAAATGCCGCGACAGCGATTGCAGTAGTAGAACATTATTTACCTGATTTGGACGAAGGAATCATTCGTAAAGGTATAGAGGCTGCAAAGGTGGCAGGGCGGTTAGAAGTAGTCAGTGAAGCACCTTTGGTTTTGTTGGATGTTGCTCACAACCCTCATGCCGCTCGTTATTTGAATCAACAATTACAACAATACTCAGGAAAACGACTTTTTGCTTTATGCGGTATGCTTAAAGATAAAGATTACTCATCGGTGCTTAATTTATTATCTAAAACCATTCATCATTGGTCTTTCGTTACTTTGGATGAAGCCCGTGGTGCAAGTGCTTTAGAGCTATTAAAATCCTTGCCTAAAACGGCGTCAGCTGATTGTTATGATGAAATGAATGAAGCTTGGGAAAATTTACAACAACAAATATCTGCGGATGATGTGGTAATTGTGTTCGGGTCATTTTACACTGTAGCAGGCTTTAAGCTAATAATGAGTAAAGGATAAACTGTGTCGAATCAATTTCAGAATCGTTTAGTCGGTACAATCGTTGTCGTTGCCCTCGGGGTGATTTTTTTGCCTGATATGCTTGATGGCAAAAAGCCTCGGCAAGAAGAAAACTTTTCTGAAATTCCTTTACGTCCAGCATTTAGTGGTGACATTAACAAAAACAATAGTGAAGTGATTGGGGCTATTGAGTTGCCTCAGCCTGAAACCGTTGACTCAACTCAACCTGAAAGCTCGACAACGGAGGTTGTTAATTCTGAACCCGTCAAAACAAAATCGACGCCTAAAAAAATAGAAGTGGGATTTACTTTACAGTTGGGTAGTTTTAAAAATGCCGCCAATGTAAACGCCCTCGTTAAAAAATTACGTAAATCGGGTTTTCCTGCTTATACACTACCAAAAATTCCAGTTGATAAGGAGTTGACCAAAGTTTTTGTTGGGCCAAATGTCTCGAAAGAAAAGTTAATTGCTATTCAAGCTCAAGTTTTAAAGCAAACAGGGCTTAAAGGAAGAGTGATAACCTATAACCCATTAGAAAGAAAATAAGATAATATCTCTTGACTGACTTATGCCTATTAATTCTATTCGTTTTATTGTTTTAACATTGGTCATTAGTTAATACTTTAAAGTAGTTATACTTCAGAGTTCTGATATTATGAAAGCACTACTTTTGAGTTTTATGTTATTGGTCGGTCATATAAACTTGGTTTTTGCTGAAAGTCATAGTGACTGTGTTCAGACATTTAAACAAATAAACTACCAATCGAAATATAAACAATTTTGTATTACAGACGAGCGACCAGAGTTATATACTTTTAACGACGCCGAACCAATCAAAATTGCATCAATAATTATCCCAAAAAATAGAGCAGCTAGGCTGTGTATACGAAATGATTCGGATGGTGATAAGTTGTGTCAAACGTTTTTAGAATCGCAGACACATCTACCAGAAAAATTCCAACAGATGGTGATTGAGCTTAACGTTCTCAAGTTCACCCCGAAAGATTTTTATATGGCTATTGATGCAGACCCACAATATCCGTGGACTTGTAAAACACATTACGAGAAATGTGATGATGAAATAAGGGCACAATTAGATAATAAAATTCGAGTTCAAAGTATCAATGATTTAAATAACAAACTCAAAGGAAAGCTTGCGGGTTTGATCACTAATGGAGATTTAACGGCTTTTGGTCATGACTGGCAACTTGAAAAATACCAAGAGTTTTATGAAAGAGATTTACAAGTTAATAATTATCCTGGGCTTGGAAATCATGACTATTCAGATAATGTTAATGATTGCTATGAAAACAACTGTGCAGAAAGAATGATTCATTACTTCATTGATAAAATTCAAAGCATTCCAGTACATTCTGACTTTAGTATAAGTGGAGCTTATTATAAATTCCCTTCTTATCGAAAAGATTACGATGGAAGCTTTGGCTATTCGTGGGATATTGGTAATGTTCATTTTGTACAATTAAATTATTACCCTACTTACGAAACAGAATGGAGCCTTTGGAATTTTGGTCATGCCAGAAGAGATTATTTTTATATTCGCTCGTCACTAAATTGGTTAGATCAAGACCTGACAAATGCAGAAGAACAGGGTAAAAAAACAATACTCAATTTTCATTCCTTAGATTTTACTAAAAATTCCGACTTTCAACACATACTAGAGAAGCATCCGGTTTCAGCAATATTCGCGGGGCATTATCATGTATGGAATGGTTATTTTAAAACAATCACTGCAAACAATAGATCAATACCAGTGTTTCAAAGTGCAGCGGCCTATAAAAAAAGGTATCTTTTAGTGCATTTTCAAGGTGACCGTTTTTCATTACAATCAGTGTGGAATAATGATGATGGAAGTTATAATCTGTTTGATATAGGAAGCTATATGTTGTAGTTCGTCTGATTGCTAAGGAAAATTACGGAAGAAAGTATACCGGTGAGTTCTCGTCACTCCAGCGCAGGCGGGAAACGAAGTAACGACAGTTTTGTATGTCGGTAGTCTAGGGGCTTTGCTTTTTCCTATAGAAAGTCGCTGGATACCAGCCTTCGCTGGTATGACAAAGATTGGTGCTTCTAAATCGCTAGCTCCCTAATAGAAATAAACAAACTTATTGTTAACTCTGAAAAGATTGCAAGCAGTCCAACCGACCCTAAAACGACGCCTAAAAAAATTGAAACGGGGTATATATTGCCGTTGGAGAGTTTTAAAAATGCTGCCAATGTAAACACGCTCGTTAAAAAATTACGTAAAGCTGGTTTTCCAGCTTATACATTGCCAAAAGTATCTGTTGATAAACAGTTAACCAAAGTCTTCGTTGGTACTAGGGGCTGTTGATCTTTCATGATTGTTTTTGCAGCGATAAATTGGTTATTTTATGCAAGGCAGAGTTTGTGAGATTTGGGTATTATCGACATACAAAACTGTCGTTACTTCGTTTCCAAATAAGAAAACGATAACGCAGCACCTTTGATTTAGAAAGAGCGACCAATTTACGCTCTCTCTTTTTTCGATGTTTTTGAGCATTCACTGTGTTGTGACCAGTTCACTTAGATGGCTAAGCATCACTGCTCACGCCTTGAACAGATAAATGCTCAAATAGCACAAAATTTAATCCTGAAAGATCAACAGCCCCTAATGTCTCGGAAGAAAAGTTAATTGTTATTCAAGCTCAAGTTTTAAAGCAAACAGGACTTAAAGGAAGAGTGATAACGTATAATCCATTAGAAAGAAAATAAGATAATACCTCTTGACTGACTTATACCTATTAATTCTATTTGTATAATTGTTTTTAAATTGGTTATTAGTTGATACTGACGCGGTTTGACTTTTTTGACTTTTTTGACTTTTTTGACTTTTTTGACTTTTTTGACTTTAGAGTTCTTATATTATGAAAGCATTACATTTGAGTTTTATTTTATTGGTAGGCCATATAAATTTTGTTCTTGCTGAAAATCACAGTGAGTGTGTTCAGGTATTTAAACAAATAAACTACCAATCGAAATATAAACAATTTTGCATTACAGACGAACGACCAGAGTTATATACTTTTAATGACACCGAACCAAGCAAGATTGCATCAATAATTATCCCAAAAAATAGAGCTGCTAGGCTATGTGTTCGAAATAATTCGGATGGTGATAAGTTGTGTCAAACGTTTTTAGAATCGCAGACACATCTACCAGAAAAATTCCAACAGAGGGTGATTGAGCTTAACGTTTTTAAGTTCATGCCGAACGATTTCTATATGGCTATTGATGCAGACACACAATATCCATGGGCTTGTGGTCCAAATCTAGAGGACTGTGATGATGAAATAAGAGCGCAACTAGATAATAAAATTCGAGTTCAAAGTATCAATGATTTAAATAACAAACTCAAAGGAAAGCTTGCGGGTTTGATCACTAATGGAGATTTAACGGCTTTTGGTCATGATTGGCAATTAGAAAAATTTCAAAAATTTTATGAAAGAGATTTACAAGTTAACAATTATCCTGGGCTTGGAAATCATGACTATTCAAATAATGTTAATGATTGTTATGAAAACAACTGTGCAGAAAGAATGATTCATTACCTCATTGATAAAATTCAAAACATCCCAGCAAACTCAGACTTTCGTATAAGTGGAACTTATTATAAATTCCCTTCTTTTCGAAAAGACTACGTTGGAAGCTTTGGCTATTCGTGGGATATTGGTAATGTTCATTTTGTTCAATTAAATTATCACCCTACATACGAAACAGAATGGAGCGTTTGGAATTTTGGTCATGCCAGAAGAGATTATTTTTACATTCGTTCGTCACTGAATTGGTTAGAACAAGACCTGACAAATGCAGAAGAACAGGGTAAAGCAATAATACTCAATTTTCATTCCTTGGATTTTATTAAAAATTCCGATTTTCAATATATATTGAAGAAACATCTGCATCAGGTTGCTGCAATATTTGCTGGGCATTATCATACATATAATGGTTTATATAGAATTATTGTAAATGGTATGTACTTACCAGTGTTTCTAAGTGCATCGGCCTATAGAAGAAAGTATCTTTTAGTACATTTTCAAGGTGACCATTTTTCAATACAGTCAGTGTGGAATAACGATGATGGAAGTTATAAGCTAGTAGATGATTTAGGAATCTATTTGTTGTAGTTCGTCTTATTGCTAATAAGTGCCTAATCAAATTTTTTCTCAAGAAGTCGTTAATTACAGGCGTTTCAGCCAGAAAAATATTCGATAAGATTTGACTGGTTACTTATAAACAAAAAAACTTATTGTTAAATGATAACAACAAACACGTTTATTATTTTTTGTAAACACTCTGTTTGCATTAATAAATGGTGAGCTTTTGTTAAAGCTCTGCTAAAATCTTGCCGTCAAAAAGCCCATTCAGGACTGCCCATTTAATGGTTTGGATCGATTACGCAATACTCGGCATTATCGGATTATCAACAATAATAAGTTTGATCCGAGGCTTCGCAAAAGAAGCCATGTCATTAGTCGTTTGGTTTGCTGCATTTTTTGTTGCTAGCCAGTTTTATTTAGATCTCGCCGTATTTCTCACTCAGTTACAAGATCAGGTGCTCCGTAATGGTATCGCCATTACGATTCTTTTTGTTACTACTTTGATTCTCGGCGCATTACTCAACTATTTACTCGGCCAACTTGTTTCAAAAACAGGGTTAACCGGAACCGATCGCGTTCTAGGTTTATGCTTTGGCGCTCTTAGAGGAGCACTGGTTGTGAGTGCATTATTATTTTTTATGGATGCTTTTACTGGCGCACCGAGCGCAGAATGGTGGAAAACCTCAAAATTAATCCCAGAATTTGGTGTTGTTATCCAGTGGTTTTTTAACTACTTGGAAACAACCTCTAGCTTTGTACCTAAATGAAAAACACTGCACTCATTCATTGAATTGTTCCAGAGAGAACGAGCAATCGTAGTGCAAGAGTATTAGAACATCTTAATATGAGGAAACACACCCATGTGCGGGATAGTCGGAATTGTTGGTCATTCTTCTGTTAACCAAACGATTTATGATTCATTAACAGTATTACAACACCGTGGTCAGGACGCTGCAGGTATTGTAACGGTCGATAAAAATGCATTTAGATTACGTAAAGCAAACGGCTTGGTAAAAGATGTCTTTGAAATTAAACACATGCAACGGCTACAAGGGAATGCAGGTATTGGGCATGTCCGATATCCAACCGCAGGCAGTTCAAGCTCGTCTGAAGCGCAGCCATTCTATGTGAATTCCCCTTTTGGTATTTCACTGGCTCATAACGGGAACTTAATTAATACCTTAGAGTTGTTAGAAGGCCTACAACGTAAGCGCCGTCATATTAACACTTCATCTGATTCAGAAATCTTGTTGAATCTATTGGCGGATGAACTACAACAAGTCAGCGGTTTGTCTTTGACTCCTGATGAAGTGTTCTTAGCGGTAAAGCAAGTTAATAAGAAAGCAAGTGGTGCTTATGCCGCGGTAGCAATGATTATTGGCCAAGGCTTAGTGGCATTTCGAGATCCTTATGGTATCCGTCCATTAGTGTTGGGTAAAAACGAAACTGAAAACGGCACTGAATACATGGTCGCATCAGAGTCAGTAGCGCTTGACGCTGTTGGATTTGAAGTGATCCGCGATGTTGCACCGGGTGAAGCCATTTATGTTGATTTAGAAGGTAACTTGCATACCAGAATGTGCACAAACATTCAGCAGCACGCACCTTGTATCTTCGAGTTTGTGTATTTTGCTCGCCCTGATTCATCCATTGATAAAATGTCTGTATACGCGACACGACTGAATATGGGCACTAAATTAGGCGCTAAAATCAAACATGAGTGGGATGAGCACGACATTGACGTAGTAATACCGATTCCTGAAACTTCTTGTGATGTTGCATTGCAAATAGCCAAAACGCTTGATTTACCATACCGCCAAGGTTTTGTGAAAAACCGTTATATTGGGCGTACTTTTATTATGCCGGGCCAAGTGGAGCGCAAAAAGTCGGTTCGCCGTAAGTTGAATGCGATTGGAACAGAGTTTAAAGGCAAAAATGTATTGCTTGTAGATGATTCTATCGTCCGTGGCACAACGTCCGAGCAGATCATTGAAATGGCTCGTGAAGCTGGGGCTAAAAAGGTGTATTTTGCATCAGCAGCGCCTGAAGTCCGTTTCCCGAATGTATATGGGATTGATATGCCAACATCAGAAGAGTTAATCGCATACGGCCGTGAAGTGGATGAAATTGCTAAAATGATTGGTGCTGACGGCATGATTTTCCAAAATTTGGACGATTTAATCAGTGCTGTGAAAATGGAAAATCCTGAAATTGAGCAGTTTGATACTTCAGTGTTTGATGGCAAGTATGTTACAAGTGATGTTGATCAAGCTTATTTAGATCACTTAACTCAATTACGAAACGATGATGCTAAAGCTTCACGTGATCAAGATTTAGGTACCAATTTAGAGTTGCATAATGTTTGTCATCCTTAAGTAGATAAGCATTATTTGCTGCTTATTCTTGCAAATCAAATCTTAAATACCTCGCTATAGATAGCGAGGTATTTTTTTAGCTAATGGTATGTAATATCACTATTAACAGTACACTATGCCAATTACAGTAATTAAATGCTCAACTCAGAGCTATGTATGCGCACAAAGTACAAACGAAATTGGTGAAAACATAGTTATCTACGTTGAGATAGTTTTGTGAAGTAATTTTTGCGCATACAAGCTCCCGAAGGGCAAGGCTACAGGTTTCCATTACTGCGTTGCACGTTCTTGAATTATCCCGACAAAAGCACTAAGTACGTTGAACCTAAAAACATCAGTTGAACGCTGAGTATACGAGTAACTGCTTGAGCAATATGATGATTTTATCATCATGGCTTTCACCCAATGAGTGAAGTGCTCTACGCTCACAAGCTTGCTAAAATGACTGCTATCTGCGTTGTAACATTTGCAAGTAGAATAACTACTTGCTGCAAGCTACGCCTTACTATCAGCCATTTTTTCTACGCTTAAGAACGCAGTCAACTGATGTTTCTAGATTGAACGCCAGTTTTGTATGGCGGCCGTAGGGAATATAGTACTTCGAACATGCGCCTTGTACTTAAAACCTTTATCTCTTGCTGAGTGAGAGATTAATTACTGTAATTGGTATTACTGGCTTAACAACCCACGGCTGCGAAGTAATGGCTCAATGCCAGCTTCTTTACCACGGAACTGCTTATACAGTTTCATTGGATCGTCACTACCACCTTGTGATAATACGTTATTCATAAACGCATCAGCAGTCGTTTTATCGAAGATACCGTTTTCTTTAAAGGCTTCAAAGGCATCAGCACCTAAAATGTCAGACCAAATGTAGCTGTAATAACCTGCACTATATCCACCTGAGAAAATGTGTGAAAAATAAGTGCTGCGGTAACGCGGTGCTATCTCGTTGATTAACCCCATGCGCTTTAAAGAAGCGGCTTCAAATTTAGCGGCATCTTTAGGCGTGGTATCAGTAATGGTGTGCCAATCTAGATCAAGTAAAGTTGCCGCCATGTACTCAACAGTTGCAAAGCCTTGGTTGAATTTGCTTGCCGCTTGAATTTTATTCACAAGCTCTTGTGGAATTACTTCACCAGTTTTGTAGTGTTTAGCAAATGTGGCTAACACTTCTGGTTGCGTCATCCAGTTTTCCATAACTTGTGATGGAAATTCTACATAGTCGCGTGGTACAGAGGTACCAGACTGTGAACGATAATGAACGTTAGAAAGCATACCGTGCAGTGCATGCCCAAATTCATGGAATAGAGTGCTGGCTTCGTCGAATGTCAATAATGCAGGTTCACCAGCAGCAGGGTGAGGGTAGTTAAGTACGTTAACGATGATTGGCTTAGAGTCAACGCCATTCATGTTGTACTGTTGGCGGTATGCATTCATCCATGCACCACCACGCTTACTATCACGGACGAAATAGTCACCTAAGAACACAGCCATTAAATCACCGTTGCGATCATAAACTTCCCATGTACGTACTTCTTCATTGTACTTAGGTAAGTCTGTGCGCTCTTTTACGGTAATACCGTATAAACGGTTTGCTGTGTAGAACACGCCTTTTAAGGTGTTTTCTAGTGAGAAATAAGGACGAGTTTGTTGCTCGTTAAAGCTGTATTTAGCGACACGGATTTTATCGGTGTAATAAGCCCAATCCCAAGCTTCAATTTTGAAGTTACCGCCGTTTTTATCGACCATAGCTTGCATGTCAGCTTCTTCAGCTTTTGCTTGAGCTAGCGCAGCAGGCCAAATACGGTTTAGAAGTTTATAAACATTTTCAGGGCTCTTAGCTGTACGTTCTTCTAATACAAAAGCAGCATGATTTTTATAGCCCATGAGTTGGGCGCGATCAGCACGTAGAGCTGCAATTTCAGCCAACACTTTCTTATTGTCATTGGCGTTGTCTTGATTCGCGCGTTCTACATAACCTTTGTAGAGCTTTTCACGAAGTTCGCGATTGTCGGCGTAAGTCAAAAATGGCGTGATGGATGGACGTGCAGTAGTAAATACCCATTTTCCTTCATGACCACGCTTTTTAGCCACAGCGGCAGCACTTGCGATTACATCGTCTGGCAAACCAGCAAGTTGAGCTTTGTCATCTACAACGAGTTCGAAAGCATTAGTTTCAGCCAGTACATTGTCACCGAATTGAAGATTAAGCTTGCCGATCTTTGCATTCAAATCACGAAGCTTTTGCTTGTCTTGCTCGTTTAGATTTGCACCACCGCGAGTGAAGGACTTGTAAGTCGAATCGAGCAAACGAGCTTGAGAGGTGCTTAAATTCAACGAATCACGTTGCTTGTATACAGCTTTCACTTTTTGAAATAGCTTATCATTCAGTGAAATATCGTCACCAAGTGCTGAAAGCATAGGTGATACTTCTTTGCTGATTTCTTGCAGTTGGGGCGTTGTATCTGCGCCTGTAAGGTTATAGAAAACAGAAGCGACTTTTGTCACTAAGTCACCAGAAAACTCCATGGCTTCGATGGTGTTTTCAAAAGTAGGCTTTTCTGGATTATCAATGATGGCTTGAACTTCAGCTTTTTGCTGAGCAACACCGGCTTTAAATGCTGGTAAATAATGCTCTTCTTTAATTTTAGAAAAATCAGGGATGCCGAAGAAAGTATCGTATGGTTTGAAAAATGGATTATTCGCATTCTTGGCAATGATATTTTGAGCTACAACGGCGTTGTTGACTTCCACAGAACCTGAAGTGTTGCTTGTGCTATTACAGGCCGTTAGCGATATCGCTAAGGTAATGGCTGCAGCGAGAGGCTTGAGTGCCGATCCTTTCATAATTATTTCCTCAGAGAGTTGTAGAGCTGATTAGTCCAAGTAGGTACAGCTCAATATTTATGGTGTGTTTATTTACCACGGTAGAAAGCGCAGTGCTATCAGTTTTTGAATATTGTTTGTAACAAATGATTGTGTGGTTGTGTTTTAGCCAATCACCCATTCTTGTGTTTTAAAATTGTTAATAAACAGATGTTAAATGTTACAGTTGAATTTTTGGAGGATTAGAAATGGTAAAAGTGGTTGTTGTAAGGAACTGTCTCAAAATAACTTACCGATTTGTTACTGCTTAAAATTGTCAATATCAAGGCACGAAGAATGAAGTTTAGTATTCTAAATAAAAAATGAGTAACGCAGAGAGTGGCAATTTTAAGCGTAACCCTTTGGGCTGTGTTTATTTTTGGCTTCTACTGTGTTGTCGAAAGCTTATGTAGAGTAACTACACCACACTTTCTTCGCCTTGTATAAGCTCAAAAATAAACGACAGCAAAACAGGGAAGTTATTTGGGGACAGTTCCTAAACAGTTTGGGGCAATTACCCATCTCGTCAACAATGCAGGCAGTTTAATGAAGCAATCAAGACTAATTGATATTAGCGCAGAACGCATAAGAAAGGTCATTAATACTAACGTAATAGGTAGCTTCATTTGTTGTCGTGAAGCCATTAAACATATGCCATTTGGCGGTTCTATCGTTAATGTGGGCTCTGCGGCGTCACGCTTAGGTGCTCCAAACGAGTATATTGATTATGCCGCTTCAAAAGGTGCGATTGACTCCCTCACTACGGGCTTATCGTTGGAACTAGCAGCACAAAATATACGAGTAAACTGTGTTCGACCTGGTTGTATATACCCGTGATACTTGAAGATGCAATTTTCAGGGCATTTTCAACGGTTCATTTTTCAAGGCGTGAAAGCGCTGGACTAGCGGGCTAATTCAAGCTTTCACAACGTAGAAGAATAAGCGTTGAAATGCCCACGTAGTGCGAGTTTAATTGCCATTTATCCTGCGTTGCTTATCCTTACAATAGAATAACTATTACCTCGAATAAGCGCCTTGTCTAAACGGCAATTAACTCTCGCTGAAATCATGCATCTTCAGGTAACACGGGTATTGATACATAAATACATGCTGATGGTGGAGAACCTGAACGAGTGAAACGGCTAGCGTCTCAAATACCGCTACAACGCGGAGGTACAACTGAAGAAGTGGCGCAAGCTATCTGTTGGTTGCTGTCAGATTACGCCTCTTATGTAACAGGCGGTTTTATAGATTTAGCTGGTGGGAAATAAAAATAAAAGGAACAATCAATGTTTGAAGCTTGGTTCACTCTAATTGTTACAACTGGAGCGTTATTCGGCTCACCAGGACCAGCCCCATTAGCGTTAGCGGCTGTGGGTGCTACATCTGGTTTTCGAAAAGGGGTTCCTTTTCTTTTTGGCATATTAACTGGGCTAGTTGTTGCTATTTTAGGTACTTTGTTTGGGCTGGCCGCATTGTTTTCTGCAGTGCCAGAGGCCAAGCTAATTTGCCAAATTGTAGCTTCTCTTTATATGGTCTATGTGGCTTACAAAATTGCTTCTGCCAATTTTGTCGCAGGTAATATAGACGAAAAAATCCCTGACTTTAAAGATGGGTTCGTTTTAAATCTTTTTAATCCTAAGGCTTATGCTGCTTTCTTAGCCATTTTTTCACAATTCCTATTGCCAGTGGAGTCAATTGAACTTAGTTATGCGCTCACTGCAATAAGTTGTTTTTTGATTGCATTAATAGTAGACATCTTATGGTTAGCGGCAGGTGGAATGCTAAAGCCAGTATTTAACAAACCTAAACAGGCTCGAATGATCCGTTTAATTTTTGCTGCTGTGATGTTGATTGCCGTAGGTTGGGCACTATTTTGATATTAATTGAATGAGGAGTAATAGTGTTTGTTTTTTTCTTTAAAAAAGGGGCTATTTATGTCAAGTAACCCCTTTTGCTTTGGGAGGTACGTATTAGGAAAGTTGCGGAAAAAGTATACCGATGAGTTCTCGTCACTCCAAATAAGAAAACGATAACGCAGCACCTTTTATTTAGAAAGTGCGACCAATTTACGCTCTCTCTTTTTTCGATGCTTTTGAGCATTCACTGTTCTGTGTTGTGACCAGCTCACTTAGATGGCTAAGTATCACTGCTCACGCCTTGAACAGATAAATGCTCAAATAGCACAAAATTTAATCCTGAAAGATCAACAGCCCCTAATCAGGGTTAACGCATGGATGTTTTTCGAGCAAAAACCGTGGACTTTATAATCCGTCATTCCCGTGAAAATGGTAATCCAGAGACTTTGGGTATTCCAATATAAGGCACTAGATTCTCACTTTCGTGAGAATGACGAAATTACCACATGGAGTTGTGCATAAACCATTCACTCGTGCGAATGCTCTGAAATATTTACACTAATTTAGCTTGTTGGTGATAAACAAAGTTTTAACGATAAATTAAATTATATTAACTGGTGGCATACAACCTATAGATTGTAACTATAGTTATAAATGAGTTTCCTTATATTGGGCACTTGTTTATCTTGAATTTTCTATATGGAGATATTTATGGCTACGCCAACACCAAAAGGAGAAAAAATACTTTGGGCGTTTGCTCAAAATTTTAATCCAGAAGAAGGGGCTGATTCGGAAAAAGACCTCTCAGTTTCTGGGTATAGCCTTATAAATAATACATATAAAATAATCTATAAAGATGGCCGAATAGGAGTGCAAAGAGTTAAGTTTGCGTCTTTTTTAGGGAAGTCTGAAATTACATACCTTGATTCTCCCCAAGAAAGCTCTCCTTCGACACGAAGTTGGATTGTTCGTTCCTTGGTCGTCTCTGACAAAGGAATTGCTGCTAAATTTGTTTCATCAACGTTAAATCATACGAGCAAAAGAGCATTAGTTGAAACTTATAAACAGATTGGCGAAATAAGTCATGAACGACAGCGAGAAGTGTTAAGTGGATTAGGTTTCATTAAAAGGAAAGAGCTTATCACTGAGCTGGGTGTGAATGAATGTGCCGAGATGTTGCATGAATTATCGTTAAACACTAATCCACATGCTGCAAAAGTAATTTCCATCAACAATCAAAAGGTTAAAGAACTTTATCATTTTTTGGTTCAATCGGATCCTGAAAAAGCTATCCAAGTCTTTGAAAAGCTATCTGACTGGGACGTTGAGGTTCAGTTACTGGAAAAGTTATCTAAAGATGAAAAATCCTATGTGTTAGAGCATCTAAGTCCTGAGACAATTGCACAAATATTACCTAAACAGGAAGAAAGCCAGCTCGATATTTTTTTGCAATCAAGTATGCCATGCACTACAAAGTCTCCAATGGATTCTGATGAGTTAAATGAAGACGTAGTAGACGATGACAAATTAGACGATAATTGGGATTGGCAAATAATAGATGCTGATAATGAAGAGGATATTAGTGACAAGCCACATGTAGATCATAATGAGGTCGCTCTACAGGATATGGTTTCAACTAGTAATCCAAAAACTTCTCATTCAAAGCCAGCTGTAAGTGGTCAGCCTCTGAAAGTACAAGTAGAAACCCCTGAGAAACCAGAAGTATCAATACAAAGAGCTAATTCTATTCTTAGAGCGTGTTCAGTAAAAATAGCAGCAAAATTACTGCTAGATTTAAGCGATTCTGATAAAAAGCTCGCTTTCAATTTATTAACTCAATCGGCTAGAAAAACTGAAATTTTTCAAGCTATGGTTTCTCAAGCTGCCAATGTTGGCGAACCATCAATATCTTCTGTTAGTGTTCTTTTTTGCCAACTTGAGGCTACAGATAAAGAGCATGCGAAACAGCTCCTTCGTCGAGTTGAACATGAACAAGATTATGGAGTGCTATTTAAAGAAGTTAGAGCAGACAAAGCCGCTGAAATTTTATTTGGTGAATCCCCTGAACTAGTTTCAGAAATAATTAAACACGTATATCCAAAAAATGTAGAGTTAGTTTTAGAAGTTTCAGGTTTAAACCCTAGAACAGGCTTGGCCAAAGAAGGCAACAAAAATAATGAGTGTTTAAATAAATTTAAAGCGGTTTTTGTTTTACTACCTGAACACCTTCAAATTCAATTATTATCTTTATTGCCTGAAGAACAAACGATAATTGTTGCGGCTGATATAGAAGCAAAGCTTATTATTAGTTTATTACTGAAAGTAGATCCAAAAATAGCGGCAGCAATTATTAATCAAGACGCTTTCAAAACAAAATCATTGGCTGATTTTATTTCTGAAAATAATTCTGAAGCAAGAATGTCTGATGTTTTGCAATTGGTAAAAATATCCAAATTGCATGAGGCGTTAATACGTGTCTCATCTGAAATAGCAAAGGTCTGTATTTCTCAACTAAAGGGTGAGCAATATATAGAAGTATTAAAACAGGATTTAAAAACTCAAGAATGTTTTTTGGCTAAAAAATTTCCTTCACTTTTTAGACGAGAATTAGGCCAATTTTCTGTATTGGAGCAAGCAACATTAGTTAATGCATATTTCAGTGTTGATGACTTAAGACAAGATGCAAGATTAATTTATGGTCTTGTAATTTCAGCAAAAGAAGTTTCTCACCAAGCTGTGTTTTTACTGGCTATGAACCCTGATTGTTTCTGTGAAGCTGTTGTAGAGTCAAAATTATCGCCTGAAGCCATTACATGTATTATTAAGAAAGTTGAAGAAGGTGAATTTGAAAGTAGTAATTTGGCAAAAAAAATAAACTTATTGCCGCTGGATAACCGCATTAAATTTTTTATGGTTCCAACGACTAAAGCTCAAGTTAAAAATTACCTCTCTCAAATGGAACCTAAAGCTGCAGCTGAAGTAATGTTTGAGTTGCTACAAGCTGATAGAGAAACTTGGGCCACAGAATTTATGAACTATGAGGTGGAAGTTCTGTATCCAAGGCTTGGAGCGGGTGTGATAATTAGTTCGGCTATTAAATATTGCCTAATGAAAAGGGATGTCGAGTTTCAATTAAACACTTTGATTTATTTTGGAAAAAAATGTCCAGCTATAGGGATTTCAGTATGGGGTAAATTGCATAATGCCCCTGAAGGATTTTCTGAGCGTTTAATAAGAAAGCCTGCATTTGAGATTGCGCCGCTTATTGCTGCAGGGATAGATAAAAAAGTTGAAGGGATTGCTAATATTTGTTCTCAATTATCAACTGAAGAACTACAAGAATTATTGGGTAACCTTAATAAATTAAATAAAGTTGACCAAGCCGCCAAATTAACATTTGCGATAAGCCAATTGAAAGATGGCAAACAAAAAATTGTAGATTTACCGACAGCTCTAATCGTATCAATGCTTAAGGCAATTGTGCCAGAAGAAAACAAAAATCATTTTTTAACTTTCTTAAGCCGTGAAAATTCTGAAAAATTACTTAACTGTTGGGCTGCCATTCCTACAAGAGAATTAGCTGAATTTGTTAAAAACTGTGATGAGCAAAACCTGTCATTCATTTGCCAAGCATTGCCAGAAGGTGAGCTTATAGAAACCATTAAAGCGATATTAAAAAGTAATGTTGAAAAATGCTATCAAGCTATCAATGTGGTTAACCCTGTGGTAATTGTTTCTGTTTTTAATCAATTATCGCGTCAAGAACAATTGAGAGCCCTACCTAAGATTATCGCTCAACAGATAGAACAATCGACTTATCTTTTACAAACATTAGATGATGACAAATTGTTGTCATTACTCAATGATTTAGAAAAAGAATATATAGAACTTGTTGTGCTTTATATGATCAACAATACCCCAATAAAGTTGAAAAATCTTTCGCATAACCCGAGTAGTTACCCAATCATTCAAAGTGTGTCAGATCAAATTTTTGTAAGTGAGTTAGCAGTATTTGATGTACCTGTTGTAAAAAAAATATTGAACTCGATGTTAAATCGAGACTTAGTAAGGATTACTAAAAGCTGCGCTGAACATGATGGCGTAGTTATTTTGCAAAATTCGAATGACTGGGTTCGCAAAGAAATACTCGAAGATTTAGTTAACAATGAAGAACGAGTCACTCTGTCTCATTTACTCAAAACGATTTCTCAAGATGAACTAGCCGCGTTATTTATGCTTTATCCTGAGTTTAATAATTTGAATATGACAGGGAGTATATGCGAGTGTGCGCCGAGTGAACTGATTATTCCGGCATTAAATCAAGCGGATCAACAAGCATACCTTAGCTTTAGTTCATTATCAGCTTGTGACGTTCTTCAAATGAAAATGGCGTATGAAAAGTCGGTTGAAGAATTAGGTAACAACGAAACAATATATGACGCCAGTCATTTGATCCAAGAATTTAATGTGCTTTTATTGGAGCAAACCAAATTCACTCAAGAATTCATAGAGTGCATTCCAGCAACAATTAAATGGCAATTACTCGCTGACAACTGTGACGAAGAATGGTGTAAGGAATATTTGCTTACGGCCTCTGAAGAGTCGATAATGAACATTCATTCGAAGCTAATAGGCGATGGAAAACATCACAAAGCTGAGCAAATAATGGAAGAGTGGGTATTTATCCATAGAGAGGTAACTCAAATTGGAGAAGCCTTTATACAAGAGCCTGAGGTTACCTCTGTTTTCGATCAAATTTCTCAGCACTTATTATCCAGTGATCTAGCAAGCGCTTCTACATTATTTATTTCACAATCGTTTGACAGTCAGGTAGTTGTGCTCAATCAACTCGAAGCAGCAGATTGCGGTAGTATTCTGCTACAAATGGATTTTGAAGAAGCAAAAATGCTACTCATCGAGTTAGCTAAAATTTCGAATAGTACACAGCAAGATTATATTAAGATAAATCAAATTCTAAATGTATTGGAGAATCAAGAGCTAATCTTAGCTGTATGGAAGCAAAATATGGCTTTAATTAGTTATATTGACCCCTTTACAAATGTTGATACAGGTCCTGTTATTAATAAGCTTTTTGCCTTCGATGAAGGAAGCTCAGGAGAGGAAGAATTTGGTGGTTTTGACGATGATGATCCTGCTCTTCAGCAGGCTATTGCTGCTTCGACTGCAACGGCAAATGGGATTCTTCAATACGCACCTGTAGAAGTACCGGAAGGTTTTGAGTTTTATGCAATATCTGATAATGGCGATTGCTTTTTTAGAGCAAAGTTAGCGATTGAAAGACGTGATCGAGCTTGGTTAAAAGATAAAACTAAAATGGACGTTCATCGGATATTAAGCACTTCAAAAGATATAAAAAAAGTCACCGAAGCCGTTGAGTCGAGCCTTAAAAACGCCGTTGAGGTGCTTCAAATAGATTTAAATTTCTTGCTTAGAATTGCAGGAGAAAAGGGGTTTGAGCGAAGTGTAAAAGGAGCCGCTGAATTAATTTGTAAAAAGTGCATAAGACATGATGAGTTTCAAATCTATTCAAACCAAGGGTTAGAGCAGGCTATTGAAGGTTCTGAACTTCAAGTAGAAGAGCAAGAGAGTAAACAAACTTTATTTTATTATTTACCCGATATGATCGGGAATATAATGGTAGAAAAATTTAACATTGCTTCACATCAAGTAGATGATGTAACCCCTTATATATGTAAATTATCTGCAGGCCATATTGATTTAATTGCACCGATAGGCTTTTTTGACAGAACATGAAAATAATTTTGATTGCTTAACAAACTAACCTGTTAAGCAATCAAAGCTTTTCACGTTAAGAACGAGTGCGAGGTTTATTGCCAGAAGTTGAAGACAGTCTCGGTTTTTTATTGTCGCTTCTTACTCTTGGCGTCGAATTTGAGTGTCGCGACTTGTTACTTTTAGTATTAGAATTTTCTTTCTTGTTTGATTTATTGTCTTGTTGGGTTCGAGCACTTGAATCTTCTTGTTGTTTCTTTGGTTTTTTAGCTTTTTTAGCTTTAGGCTGAGTTAAAATAGTTTCTGGTAATGTATGGACAGGTTCATAACCATTAATAGGCTCACGGCTGATCAATTTTTGGATCAAATTTTCGATATCTTTTAATTGCTTCGATTCTTCAGAAGAAACCAAAGATACCGCCTGTCCGGTTGCACCAGCACGACCAGTACGACCAATACGGTGAACATAATCTTCCGCGACAGTCGGTAAGTCGAAGTTAACTACTTGAGGGAGCTGGTCGATATCTAAGCCTCGCGCAGCGATGTCTGTTGCAACCAGCACTTTAACAGCACCACTTTTAAATTCAGCTAATGCTTTAGTACGTGCACCTTGGCTTTTATTACCATGGATAGCGGCGGCTTGAATACCCGATTGAATCAGGTTTTTGGTAATTCGGTTTGCACCATGTTTAGTGCGACTGAATACCAAAACCTGTTTCCAGTTGTTTGATTTAAATAACTTTATCAACACCTTGGTTTTTTGGCTTTTATCAACAATATGCAGCCATTGTTTTACGGCTTTTACTGTTGAATTTGGCGGAGTTACCGACACTTCAATTGGGTTGTGAACAATCGTTTTAGCTAATTTTCGAATGTCGTCTGAAAATGTTGCCGAGAACATTAAATTTTGTCTTTGCTTAGGAATAATCGCCAAAATTTTACGAATATCGTGAATGAAACCCATATCTAACATGCGATCAGCTTCATCTAGCACCAGCACTTCGAGTTGTTTAAATTTAATGGCGTTTTGATGATATAAATCGAGCAAACGACCCGGTGTTGCCACTAAAATATCAACCCCACGGCGTAGTTTTATCATCTGAGGATTGATTTTTACGCCACCAAACACAACGGTAGAACGCAAGGGTAGGTGCTTACTGTAAGTTTCAACATTTTCATGAACCTGCGCCGCTAGCTCACGAGTTGGCGTTAAAATAAGTGCTCTGACTTCATTTTGGCCAACTTTCTGTCCACCGCTCAATAATTCTAGTAAAGGCAAAGTGAATCCAGCTGTTTTCCCCGTTCCTGTTTGCGCAGCAGCCATGACGTCTTTACCTGAAAGCACCGCAGGAATGGCTTGTTCTTGGATCGGAGAAGGAGTTTTATATCCTTTATTGGCGACAGCTTTAAGAATAGGTTCTGATAAACCAAGAGAAGTAAAACTCATAAAAAATGGACTCACAGTTAGCCGCTTACGCTTGAAAAAAGCTGGGGTCTAGATGAAGGTGCGCTAGCTTACCCTAACTGTGCGTAGAGTGCCATGAATACTCGTTTGTTGCTTCAACCTAAATAAATCGGTTGAATGCACAATTTAACTTTAATTTATTGAAGTTAAATAAAAAATTAAACAACCCGAATTCACCCATCAGGTGAGTGCTGAACATTCATATGCTTGCCAAAATCACGGCTAGCTATGTTATAAATTTTGCAAGTAGAAACGAAGTAACGACTAGGGCAAACGGGTCAAAAATAAGCAATCAAATTTGATCGTTTGCCAAACTATAGCGATCGTGGTTTATAATAGTCTTTGCTTGTTAATTTCTATGAAAACTACGACAATCAGCGACTTTTTTGATGGCCTACCCGACCCTCGTATGTCACGAACTTTACATCATCCTCTGATTAACATTATAACCATTACTCTATGTGCGGTTATCTGTGGCTGCGATAATTTCAATGCTATTGAAGAATATGGGAAATCGAAGAAAAAATGGTTCGAAACTTTTTTAGATATGCCTCATGGCGTCCCAAGCCATGATACCTTTAACGATGTTCTCAACCGCTTATGCCCTAAGGCTTTTCATGCCACTTTTATAGCGTGGGCGCAACACCTTTGTACAATTGACGAAGATATCATTCCTCTTGATGGCAAGACACTGAGAAGAACTCTGGATAAAGTGAATGAAGTTCCAGCAATACATATCGTTAATGCTTGGTCAGTAAAAAATAATCTTTGCTTAGGGCAAATGAAAGTTGACGGTAAAAGCAACGAGATAACAGCCATTCCTAAGTTGTTAGAGCTCCTCGATATTAAAGGGGCAACCATTACCACTGATGCAATGGGTTGCCAGTTTAAAATTGCAGATAAAATCATTGAAAAAAAAGCTAATTATATTTTCGCCCTTAAAGGTAGCCAAGGTGAGTTCTTTGAAGATATCAAATTATTTTTAGATACAGAACTCGAGTCTAGATTTAAAAAAATTCACTACGATATGTTTGAGGAAGTCGATAAAGATCACGGTCGAATTGAACAAAGAAAAGTTTGGGTCACGTCTGACGTAGAGTGGCTCAGAAAACGCCATAGTAGATGGTCAAGCTTAAACAGCATTGTAGTCGTAGAATCTACTAGGGAACAAAAAGGGATAGAGAAGACCATGGAAAGACGCTATTACATCAGTAGTCATTTGAAACCTAAAGCTGAGTTTATCTCAAATGCAATACGTTCTCATTGGTTTGTTGAAAATAAGCTCCACTGGCAACTGGATGTAAGCTTTGATGAAGATTCATGTCGGTTAAGAAGCAATGGCACTAACTTAAGAATTACTTCTGATATACCTTAAGCCTACGTGCTTGTTTTCTTGAATGTTGTAACCTTGGTGTCGGTTTCGGTCGCCTTTTCTTTGCTCTCGGTTCTTTTCTCCCCGGGCGATTGCCAACGATATGCTCGCCGATAATATCTGCTATCACATCCAATAAAGTGTCAATGATCCCTTCGGTGGCTTGCAAAAGTAATATCTGAAAATCTTGTAATGCGTCATGTGCGGCTTTAAAACTTGCCTCTCTAGGCGATATTCCTTTTTTTTTCTGCCGCTCGGCACATAAGTGCCCTTATCATGTTGTAAACTAACAAATGAACATCAATTTCCTTACGCACCATATCTGGACTACCACACCTTAAAATATCCATTTTCATCATGGTCTTGATTGACCTAAAATCCAACTCGATATGCCATCGTGAAACGTATAAATCAATAATATCTTGCTTCGGATAGACTTCTTTATCCGTGAGCGTGGTAACAATGATACGTTTCTTTGTTCCTACCATTCTGACGATAAGCTTTTCTGGCACTTGAGCGTAATCCTCTGGGGTCATCCATTCTGGACAGGATGGACGAATTAGCTTAAATAAACCATCTCGCTTACCCAGCTTTTCTTCACAGGTTCTGAAATCGACATTTCTGGCTCCGTTTTTTTCGAAAACAGCATCAACGCCTAACCCCATTAGTCCTACAAGAACAAAGTAGTTTTCGAAATTAGCATCTCCCAGCACAATGTCACCTTGTTTCAAGTCTGACTGCATACTTCTTAATAGTGCCTGCTCGCCAGTACCTTTCCCTTTACAAGGTGAAACAGCCGAGTCAATGACTGCACCGCTACCCAAAGAAATTAACACTAAAATCCGCAGCTGAGGAAAGCCCAGCCCTTCTTTTTGTGATTTAGGTTGAGGGAATTGGGCTTGGTTCTCGTGCGTATCAGGCATAGATAGTGTTGAGCCGTCAGTTAATAGCACTCTACGGCCATGCCATAAGTATTTCCCTTGAATCGCTTCATCTAAGTTTTTTCCTGATTTCTTCAATAGCGATTTAATTGACTCTGGAGATAACCGTTTTCTTGCTTTGCAGTAGGGACCTGTAATTGTGCTGTTTTTCTCTCGACCTATAGCAATTTGATCTCTAGCGTCACTGATTAGTGTGCAACGACAAGACTTGTTTTCACTGGCAACTTGCTTCATGAAAAGCGAAAGTGTGTGGCAAGCGGGATACTTGCGTACTCTTTGAGTATTATCTTTTTGAAAATCTTCTAAATCTTGCAGAGTGAGAATTGAAGAAAGTTCATCTTCTTCCGTTTGAGCAAAGCGACGTAACAATTCTGGGGCATCATTGAAGAATTGGCGAGTTGTAGTATTCATGGCGTGACACTAGAAAAACCTTAATCTGTATGATTTACTCTCTATTGTTCAATTAGTAAACCTTCAGCTAAATCTTAAGTTAGTGCCATTGGGTTAAGAAGTGGAAACGCAGCAGAGAACATGGCTATCATGAATAAAACAGCACTCAACATGCTGAAAAATGAGAAAACAGCAAAAGTAGGAATAAAAAGCAAACGTTTAAAAGCGGGCTGGGATGAAGAATATTTGATGAAGGTATTAACTGTGGGCAAACTGGCTGTCTAATTTAGACCCGTTTGCCCTAAAGTAACGACAGTTTTGTATGTCGGTAACCACTACTTGCTGCTATTCATGCCTTGCTATCAGTAATTTTTTCTGCGTATATAAACGCTCCCAACCGATCTATTTAGGTTCAAAGAGTGCAAAAATGTTAATCCACTAACTCAATCTCTAGGCTTTCTAATAAATTAATGGCTTCATAACGAGAGAATTTAGCTTGAGTAAGTTTATTTTCAAAAATATCTATTTGAAAATTTATCGATTCGGTAAAATCAACACACTGTAGGTTAGTTCTCATGAATAAACTATGGTGGAAATCGCAATAGATCATTGTTGAATTTGAGAAGTCACCTTCACGAAAATCTACATCGTTTAATTTACATTCTTCGAATATCAAACTGTGCATGCTTAATTCAAAAAAAGATGAATCATTAAGAATGCATTTTTTAAATGATATTTCTGGCTCTAAGTTGAATCTCGACCAATCTGCATAAGTCCAATCAATACCTAGCAATTTACATTCAAGAAAATTGATTTGATAAAAGTGACTATGAGTGAGTTTCACTAAGCTCAAGTTACAGCGATTAAACGTGCAATCGTTGAACTTGCAGTTTTGGAACTTAGCTTCAGTGAAATCACAATCAATGAATTCGCAATTTTCAAATTCTATTCCTATAAACACAGAGCTAGAATCTGATTGTTGATGAAAGGTTTGCTCAAAATATTGTTGATTGTTCTCTATCTCAGTCATAGGTTTGTTTTGTTAAATGGGCGTAAGTAACTAATTACTTTACGCCATTGTGTTATTACGTCAATTTGTTAATGAATAGTTTATAGAGCGAGTTACTCTTCGACTAAGGTAATGCACTTAAATAACTCAGCGTTGCCAGCAAGTGTTTGGGCAAGCTTAGGGAGTAAAGAGGACATTTTGCTTTTGATTGTCCACGGTGGATTGATGACAAACATACCTGAAGACGTCATGCCGCGTCCGCTTGAGTCCGAAGCTATGCCTAATTCAAATTGTTGAATATTCTTTATGCCGCTATTTTTTAGCTTTCTCTCCATCATATTGATGGTATTTCGCTCAACAACAGGATACCAAATGGCATAAACGCCAGTGCTAAATTTTCCATAAGCTTTTATGACACTTTCGATAACCAGTTCATACTCAGCTTTTACTTCATATGACGGGTCGATGAGTATCAGCGCTCGGCGACTTTTAGTAGGAACTATGCTATTCATTCCTTTTAAACCATCTTCTTGGGCAATTTTAACTTTTCGGTTCTGACCGATGTTACTCGTCAAATGTTTAAAATCCTGTGGGTGAAGTTCATACAACCAAGCGCGATCGTGAGTACGCAAAAAGTGTTTTGCTATCGCCGGTGAACCTGGATAAAACTCTAAACGCTTAGATCCGTTATAAGCTTGAATAGCCTCAAAGTAACTGCTGATTTCCGGAAAGTTATTTGAATCTAATTTAGCGATACCATTGTTGTATTCTTGTAGTTTTTGCATGTCATCAGATTTTATGCTGAATAGCCCAGCCCCTGAGTGAGTGTCGATATATTCAAATGGTTTATCTTTTTTCAATAAATGTTCCAGTATTTCAACTTGAACTATGTGCTTAATTACGTCGGCAAAATTACCGGCGTGAAAAGAATGTCTGTAGCTGAGCAAAGTAGTGTCTCTGTAATTAAAAACCACATAATGTGGGATGAGGTGCGAGTTATGATCTGGCGGCTGACGGTATCAGTCAACTAGTTTATTGTTATTTTTTAGCAAAGCATGATGGAAATTGTGACCGCCATAAAAAATATCAATTAATACTAAGTGAATAATATTTAATTACTCATTAAAAAATAATGTCTTAGACTTATTTTATGGTGTTTTCTATGTGTTTTCATAGAGAAGAATGTTAATTAAAATGATGTAATCCCACTGGGGAGGATTTATGGCTGTATCTGGATCAAATGATAGAGTATTAATTGAAGGTTATGAATTTAACCAAGAAGAATTAGAAAGGATTGTCACTGCGGATAAACCGAGAGAAACGAGTTTTGGCAGTAAAATTGGAGATTTGTTGAACGGCGGGAAAAAACAAAAAGCTATTAATGCGATTGTAGGGAAATTTAGCATAATAAGTACAAAAGATGATGCCCTAGTACAAATGGTAAAAAGGTTTGATGTAGTACGGAAATTAGCCTCTGCAGAACATCAAAAATTATTCGTGATTTATGAGAAGCCATCTTCAAAGGATGACAGCAAAATAAATATCTGGCTGAGTATTCAAAATTATGATTTAAAATTAAGAGATGGATCCTCTCTAGGACAATTGACAGCATCTTCCGAAGACCATTCGAAAGTAGTTTCACATGAAAACTTAAATGATGTTCTTCAACCTTTATGTGATGCGAGTTTACTTCGAGCAGCTACTATATTTGATATAGAACAGGGCCTTAATAATGACGACTCTGAGGTAGAATTCGTTGGGACAGCATTAGAAGTCAATGAGGAAATTCAACAAGCTCACTTTAAAAAGTTACTCGTGTGCTGTGAAAAGGTTTATAAATTAGATGCTGCCTCAAGTGCTGGGTTTGCTGTTGAAATCTCAAAAACAAGCGAAGTCTCGCCACATTACAAGGTTGATTGTAAGCGTGATGGTAAAAGCATATATTCCGTTTCGGATATCACAGAATCGCAGTGCAATGCTCTAGCCTTTACTGTGGCAAAAATTAATGCACGTAGCAAAACAACACAGCAAAACCTTGACGATTTAGTAACATTGCAACAAGGGGTGTTTGGGTTAGATGCTTCTGCTTGCTCAGGATTGAAAATTGATTTAACGGCTTCTGATGATAGCCCCGCAAAATATGGAGTGGTTTGTAAAATGAAGGGGCAAGAAGTATTTTCCGCCCAAGAAATTACTAAAGAAGAGTATCAACAACTTGCTGTTTCTGTCGCCGTTATAGAGGCGAAAGAAATTGTCGAAAAAATGCATAGAGAGTACAAGAAGGAAGAATATTTCACAAAAACGATAACTTATATGACGGAAGATGGCTCTGATTCTCGTGCTTTACTGCTTAATGACCGTGATGAATCGTTTAACAGTGCTAAGTTTGTCAGCTGTGAACAGGGTGATGAGGTAGCGGGCGCAAGGCATTACACACTCACTTTTCAAGCTCAGCACAATTCGGTTAAAACTACTTTTGATATCAAGTACCCCTTCCCGTTATCACTGCATAAGGCTGAGAGTAATGTTCCTGGTCAAAGATTCATGATTACTCCTGGACAAATTTATCGTGGTCATACAAAAGCAAGACAATCTCTGCAGTTGAAGGAATTGTTTAAATCAGACCAAGCCAACAAATACACGAATATTAGGGATGTTTTAGATCCATATTTTTATTCATCTCAAGATATTGTGTTATTTGAGGCTGTTAAGCCAATATTAATGAAGCTTGACGAAAGAACTGGTGGTAAAGGTGAATGCTTCCACAATATGGAAACAATGAAAGTGCTTCATGAAGTCAAAGTAGGGGATACGAGTGTGGCAGAGCTCGCTCAAGAGCCAACGGTTATTGAAAAATTAGAGAAAAAGAGCAATTAACAGAAGCTGAAAGTTAAATCCTTAAGTTGCTAGATTACAAGGTTTTTTAATATTTAGTTTTTCATATCAATGCTTCCAAAATAGGGAGCATTTTTTTACAAGTCTCCTAAAATTGAACATACATAATAGTTGTATCATTAGTGTCTTATAGATCCCCACTATCGTAGGAATTACGAAACTACCACATGGAGTTGTGCATATAACACTCACTCGTGCGATTGCTCTGCTTTCCCGTTAGTTAATAATAAATAAGTAGATATTAGAATTATTCTCTCTAATGACATTCTACTATTTATTAAACAAAGTGTTAGTTATATTTCCAACCACATTTGAAAAGACGGTTAGCAGCTTGAATATCAGAAATAAGATAATATTTGAGTCAGTTCGATTTTAGTCGGTGATAGGAAATAAAATATGGCTGCACAAAACACAGCTAAAGCAAATGTAAACGGGTTTTATTTTCAAGCAGACAATCTAGCAAAAATCATCACGGCAAATTCAGAAACTGAAGCAAAGCAAATGGGCATTTTCAGGTCGATTAGAGATTTGCTTTTGCAAAAAAGAGTGGAACAAAAAACGATTGATAAGATAGTTAGTGAGCTTAGAGAAAATGATCCTTCAAGTACGACAATCATGCAAAGGATTAAGCGGTTTCAAGATTTAAAGAGTATGACGACAATCAATGACCAAAGTCTGTTCTCGATTACTACTACTCCAGCACTAGATGCTTCTAGAATTGTTGTGGTATTAAGGATTGACCATTATGAAGTTGCTAGAGGTGAAATAGATAAAAATTCAGCGAGCCATGACGTCGTTACAGAGTACCAGAGTTCGGGAGATCTTGCCGATACCTTGCTTCAAAATACACAAGCTGATTGTTGTCAATATATTGAAAAAGTGTTGACTTGTTGCCAACAGATTCAAGGTAAAGGAGTGAAAGAAAGTAAAAAACTCATTGTAGCGATAACTCAAAAGAGTGAAACACCAAAGCAATATTCTGTGATGTGTGAATATGAAGAAAAAGAGCTTTATCATGCTCATGATTTATCTGAACAAGAGGCTAGTCAATTTATTAGATTAGAAGCGGCTTTGAAGGCAGAGCACAGTATCGCAAGTAAGCAAGAGGAGTATTTAGATGAAGAATACTTTTTAAATGCAATTAAGTACATGACCGAAGAAGGATCGCCGACAAGAACGGCATTAATGGACGAGTCTGATGGCTCATTTAATAGTACAAAATTTGTCAGTTGTAGCCCATGTCCGGATAAAGATGGTTTTTATGAGATACAGTTTAAATCTCATTTTGATGGCAAGGCTGTGCTTTATGAAATTAAGTACCCATTTCCACTACCATTTCATGTTGATAAAAGTAATGAAGTGGGCTCAAAAGCAAGCAAAGTAGGTGCAGGTTGTATCGGAAGAGGGCATTCCAATGTCGCACGACTGAGTGAGTTAAAGAGTCTATTAAGTAATGCTAAGCCCTACGTTTCAATAAGAGAATTTTTAGTTCAATTTAAAGGAACGTATCGTGATACTGCATTATTTGAAACAGTAAAACCTGCTCTAATGGATCTCGATAAGAAAACCGGTGGAAAAGGGCAATGTTTTATGGATGTTGTAACTATGAGAATGTTGCATGGTATAAAGATACAACAAACATCAGTTGCAGAGCTTTCACAGGAAACTTCAATGCTGCCTAAATTAACTGGAGAACCACCTAAAGTAAGACCAGACAATAAAATGTAAAGCGGGCGGTGATATAACTATTTACATAATTCTACTGCCAACTTGATCAAGTTTCAGCTATTATTCCAAGTCGCTTTTTACATAATAATACCAATTACAGTAATTAAATGCTCAACTCAGAGCTATGTATGCGCACAAAGTACAAACGAAATTGGTGAAAACATAGTTATCTACGTTGAGATAATTTTGTGAAGTATTCTTTATAAACCAAAGTGTGCGCATACAAGCTCCCGAAGGGCAAGGCTAAAGGTTTCCATTACTGCGTTGCACGTTCTCTTGAATTATCCCGACAAAAGCACGAAGTGCGTTGAACGTCAGCTTTGTATGGCGGCCGTAGGGAATATAGTACTTCGAACATGCGCCTTGTACTGAAAACCTTTATCTCTTGCTGAGTGAGAGATTAATTACTGTAATTGGTATAATAAGTACTTCGTCACAGATGGAGCTTTAATAAAAAAGGAATAACCGTGCGCTTATCACGATATCTCATAGTATTGATGACCTTAAATTTGGTCACTGTTCATGCCAACGCCTCAATAATTGAACAAACTAAAGGTAATTTTCAAGACAAGTTTCGCCAATTAGAAGAACACCTTCCTACACCCAATGATTATCGTAATGCTGCGGGCGAGCCTGGTAAAGATTATTGGCAACAACAAGTTGATTATAAAATTGATGTACGGCTTGATGAAAAAAAACGTCGTTTATCGGGTAGCGAAATCATCACCTATCATAATAATTCTCCTTACACGTTAAAATACTTATGGTTTCAGCTAGAACAAAACCGATTTAAGACTGACTCAGCCGCAGAAAGAACGAGTGTATTCAAGGGGATAAATAATAATGTTGATGCCCATAACACCCACGAAGCAAAAGCGTTTGCAAAAATTGGGTTAAAGCAATTACGTCGTCAACAATTCATGACCGATAATGAACTAGGCTATGTATTATCGAGTGTGACAGATAAAAAAGGTAAGCCACTCAAATACACCATTGTCGGCGCACAAATGCGAGTTGACTTACCTATGCCATTAAAACCAAATCACAGTACAAAGCTGAATATAGAGTACGGATATAACATTCTAGAAGAAGACGCTGTTGGTGCTCGCTCAGGTTATGAACATTTCCCTGATGATGTTCGAGAAGGTGGCAATGATATTTACTTGTTAGCCCAGTGGTTTCCTCGAGTCGCCTCTTATTCTGACTACGAAGCTTGGCATAACAAAGAGTTTTTAGGCAGCGGTGAGTTTACCTTAGAGTTTGGTAATTATGATGTCAAAATGACGGTTCCAAGCGATCATATTGTTACAGCAACGGGCACATTACAAAATCCAAATAAAGTATTAACAGGCGAACAACAAAAACGTTTAAAGAAAGCTGAAACGGCTAAAAAACCGTTATTTATTGTGACTCCGGAAGAAGCACTTAATAATGAATCAAGCGTAATCAATGACGAAAAAACATGGCATTTTAAAGCCGAAAATGTTCGTGATTTTGCATGGGCTTCTTCACGTAAGTTTATTTGGGATGCACAAGGCTATCAGCAGGGAGGAGACATTAACCCTCACGTTATGGCCATGTCATTTTACCCGAAAGAAGGCGGTGAGTTATGGGAGAAATACTCGACGGCTTCTGCTATCCACACTATGGAAGTCTATTCACGATTTACCTTCGATTACCCATACCCAACAGCCATTAGTGTCAATGGGCCAGTTGGCGGTATGGAATATCCAATGATAAGTTTTAACGGACCAAGAACGATTTGGCATGATGATGGTTCACGTACGTACACATTGTCTGAAAAGCAGTTTCTTATCGGTGTTGTGATCCACGAAGTAGGGCATAACTATTTTCCAATGATTGTGAATTCAGACGAACGCCAGTGGGGCTGGATGGATGAAGGATTAAACAGCTTCCTTGATGGTATTTCCACGCGAGAATGGGACTCAAGTTTAGATTGGGGCCGTGAACCAGAAGATATCATCGATTATATGAAGTCGAATGTTCAAGTTCCTATTATGACTCAAGCTGACAGTGTGTTGAGATTAGGCCCTAACGCTTACATCAAACCAGCTGTGGCTCTAAATATATTGCGTGAAGTTGTACTTGGACGTGAGCTTTTTGACTTTGCTTTTCGTGAATATAGCCAACGTTGGATGAATAAGCGCCCAACACCGAGCGATTTTTTCCGTACGATGGAAGAAGCGTCAGGTGTTGACTTAGATTGGTTTTTTAAAGGTTGGTTTTACACCACAGATCATGTCGATATCTCCTTAGACAGCATTTATAAATTGCGTTTAGACACAAGCGATCCAGATATCGATTACGAACGTCGCCGTCAGTCATATCAAGATAAACCTATGCCATTAGCCGTTAAGCATAACCAGCGTGATGAGTATCAAGAATGGGTTAAAATGAACAGTGACATTCGTGATTATCATGACGAGAATGATCGTTTTAGTGTCACTAATAAAGAACGTAATAAGTACCAAAGCAAGCTGGCGGGGCTTGAACCTTGGGAGAGGAAAGTATTAGACAGAGCGCTTGAAGAAGACAAGAACTATTACGTTTTTGATTTCTCTAACTTAGGCGGACTAGTGATGCCTATTTTACTTGAGTTGACATTTGAAAATGGCGAAACAGAGTCATTAATGATCCCAGCAGAAATTTGGCGCCGCTCACCTAAACAGGTTAATAAACTGATTGTTACAGATAAAGACAAAGTGCTTGTATCTGCGGTTATTGACCGAGGACGTGAAACCGCTGATGTTGATATTGAAAACAACTATTACCCAAGGCAAATAATTCAATCACGCATTGAAGCCTTTAAATCTAAAAAACGCAAAGGTAATAAGCATCGCGATATCATGCATGATAATAAACAAGAACTGAAAACCCCTGACGTTAAGGTGAAAAAGAAGTAATGCGTTTATTATTGTTAATGTTTGTTTTGCTTTTTGCTGGTAAGCCTTTGGCTCATCAGCAAAAAGAAGCCTATACCAACATCAAATTCAACCAGAGAACTGACATGTTGGAAATTCAGCACCGCTTTTATTTACATGATGCGGAGCATGCGGCGCAGCGAGTTATTGATAAAAGTGCTGATCTTATTAGTGATCCTGTGAGCCGAGAGGCGTTCGCCTATTATGCAACGTCAACATTCTCATTGAAAAATGAGAGCGAGATGACATTAGCTCTTGAGTATGTGGGAACTGAGTTACAAGGTAAATACCTGTGGGTTTATCAAGAAACGCCCATAACTAAAGATATGAACCGTTTTTATATTAAAATGACAACCTTGCAAGAGATTTGGTCTGATCAAGTAAATCACATCAATATTGAACGGAATAAAAAAGTTAATTCAGTAAGGCTACATTTTGAAGATAAGTGGCAACAAGTTTTACTAAGGGATCTAGCGATTTAGAAAGTACCAATCTTTGTCATACCACTGACATTGCGCACACGGAATAGTTATGTGGTCAAGGCTGAATAAGAAATCACTTTTTATCTATGTTTTACTTAAAACTAACCGATATGAACATTTTCACAACGCAAAAGTGAGTAAGTATTCATTAATTTTGGTTTTTTAATGGATGTGCTCAATGTCAGATACCAGCGAAGGCAGGTATCCAGTGACTTTTATAGATAAACCTAAAAACGTCAGTTGAACGCTGAGTATATGAGTAACTGTTTTAGCAATAAGATGATTTTATCATCATGGCTTTCACCCAATGAGTGAAGTGCTCTACGCTCACAAGCTTGCTAAAATGACTGCTATCTGCGTTGTAACTTTTGCAAGTAGAATAAACTACTTGCTGCAAGCTACGCCTTACTATCAGCCATTTTTTCTACGCTTGAGAACGCAGTCAACTGATGTTTCTAGGGAGCGCCACGAAGCGCTTTATTCTGTTGCGGGATTTGTCTCAACGTATACGCAGCCAAGCGATTACATGGCCATAAACCAGAGACAGCAACGTTATTATTTATAATAAGTCCATCAGGTTGAAACGTACCTGACGGGATAATTACCAGTTCATCCCGAA
Source organism: Parashewanella spongiae (assembly GCF_004358345.1). Classification (NCBI taxonomy): domain Bacteria; kingdom Pseudomonadati; phylum Pseudomonadota; class Gammaproteobacteria; order Alteromonadales; family Shewanellaceae; genus Parashewanella; species Parashewanella spongiae. Next base: position 2,113,070 of record NZ_CP037952.1, read on the forward strand.
ATCTGACGGGCATGCATAATGGGTAACCGCTATGACATGAAGCCCTGTGACAAAGGCCTTGAATAAAGGTTGAGATGCAATGTAGGCCGCAGCATCAAGCGAATTCAGTTAAGCGTCGTAAATCAAAAAAATGAAGATGGGGAGTCTTTCCTAGTTGACGAACCCTGACACAAACAGAGAAGCAACTGGTAAATGCATCTGTTTGATCTTCCGGCGTAATATGAAGTGGCATGTATTGAAGGAAATAAAGTGAACGTGGGAGAGCCTGAGTGTTGGAAGGTAGTGACTTCCACTATCCGAATATAAGGTAAACCGAAATTTCAGATAGGGCGCTCAGGCAGTCGGATGAGCCCATAGTACCGTTAACCGTGAAGACAACATAACTTCACATCAGGGAAGGGGCTCAGTGTTACACCCGTTTTTTAACGTAACTTTTGAGGTGAAATTGCCATATGGCTAACACTCCAGTAAATATCAGAATATTACAGCGAAAACTTTACTTACGCTCAAAGTTTAACTCGGAGCTACGATTTTACAGCTTGTACGATAAACTCAGTCGCCTAGATATACTCGAAGAAGCCTATCGACGATGCAAAGCCAATAAAGGCGGAGCAGGAATTGATGGCATCACATTCAGTTATCTAGAGCAGCAAAAGAAAGTCGTTGCGCTGTTAAAAGAAATTCAAACTCAATTACAACAGAAAAACTATCGACCTAGCCCAGTCAAACGAGTAGAAATACTCAAAGACAACGGCAAAACGCGGAAACTTGGGATCCCGATAATCAGTGACAGAATTGTGCAAATGGCGATGACAATAGTGATGCAACCCGTCTACGAACCTCATTTACATGAACACAGTTATGGTTATCGTCCATGTCGAAGCGCCCAGCAAGCGGTAAAAGTCATTGAAATGAGCCTAAAACAAGGCTATCAGCACGTACTTGATGCTGACTTGAGCGCCTATTTCGATACCATCCCGCACGCTAAGTTGATGGCAAAAGTAGAAAGGCGAATAAGCGACAGCAGCTTTCTGAGTTTGCTGAAAAGCTTTATCAAAGCGCCCATCAGCGTAGAGACGGTCAACAGAAAATGGCGAATAGAAGCAAGCCGATGTGGCACTCCGCAAGGCGGAGTTATCTCTCCACTACTGGCTAACATCTATCTCAACGATTTCTGTTTGAAAATACACGAAAAAACACCGTGTAAAATCGTTACCTATGCAGATGATTTTGTTGTACTTCATAAGCAAACCTACACACAAGAGCAACTGGACTGGATAACACAGCAATTAAGTGATGAAGGTCTGAAGCTAAATCAAAGTAAAACCCACTGTGTGGATATGGGAAAGCTGATGAATAAGTTTGATTTCCTCGGTTTTAACTTTCAACGGATCACAGGTATCATCAAAGGCACCAGTTACATTAAGATACAGGCGTCTAAGAAGAGCCAAACAAAGCTGAAAAATAAAATCAGAGACATAGTGAAACACCGAACCTCAAATACACTTGGCGTACTGATAAATAAGGTTAATCAAGTTCTGAGGGGATGGAAACACTATTTTGGTGGGATAGGTTATCCCAGAGGTGTATTTTTCAGAATAAATGGATTTGTAGTAAACCGGTTCTATCGCTGGCATCGTCGCTTAAGTCAACGTCGAAGCAAGTATCTATCACGAGGTGCTTACGAAAAATTACGCCAAGCTGGTCTTGAGTATTTACCCACGACAAGATGATAAGCAAAGTGAAGGGGCTGAGAGAAGTGTAACAACAGAGCCGTGTGAGGGAAAACCTCATGCACGGAATCGAAGAGGGGCTGCTGGATAAGCGATAGCGAAGCCAGTAGCCTACTCTACTTAAAATATCTCCGTGATAAAAGAGTGTTGATTTATTACGGAGATAATCCCCAAATAACCTATTTATACCAATTACAGTAATTAACTTCCCACTCAGCAAGAGCTAAAGGATTTCAGTACAAGGCGCAAGTTTGAAGTGCTATATGCCTTAACGGCCGCCATACAAAGCTGGCGTTCAACGCACTTCGTGCTTTTGTCGGGATAATTCAAAAACTTGTAACCTAGTAATGGAATCCTTTAGCCTTGCCCTTCGGGAGCTTGTATGTGTTCAAATTACTACGCAAAATTGTCTCAACGTAGCAATGTAATAACGACAGCTTTGTATGTCGGTAATAACTATGTCTTCATCAATTTCACTTGTACTTTGAACACATACATAGCTGTGAGCTGGGAATTTAATTACTGTAATTGGTATTACTTCCAATCTCTTCTTTCTAAACAAATATTAATCATTTTAAAGCTTAAAAGTGTGTATCTTTCAGTTTTAGCTATTCCTTTTTCATCGAGTAAATTATGAAAATAGGAATTTTTATCGGTTTATAATAGAGATTTTTAATGGCGTACGCTTCGACCCCGACAAGTCAACAACGAATCAATTTCCCTGAATACATGAGCGATAATTCAGCAAAAACAACACATAAGCTTTGTGTTAAGGGGAAAACATTCAAAGTACAAGCAGGTGGAACTAAAAGAAGCCTTGTTAGGCAGTGTGAGAAGGATAATATTGTAAGAGGCCCTCAGCGAAAACAATTAAATCATTCAAAATCAACTACATATAAGCAGTTTGGAAAATTGGTAAGGGTAGAGCTAAAAGAGAATCCTGATAAGTTAAAAAAATTATTTATACAATTTGTTGAAGATTACGATATACAAAGAGTGCTTGGGCAACCAGGTAACAAGGAAAGTGAAGCCTATTTAAACTCAATTATAAGTGTTTCTAAAGCTAACATAAAGAAAGCTGGTGAAAATCATCAATATGATGCAATTTATTGTATCTTGAATCAATTAAGTCAAGCTCAGTTTTCTCACCAACATTTAACCGAAATATATACTGTAGTGATCCCATATTATTGTAAAGCGGGAATACGAGATGGCTTTTGGGCTAGAAGAGTTTGCGCAATAGAAGATAGATTAAGGACGGGTAAAACAGCAATAGATGTTCCTTTGTGCGTAGCTTTACTTCATGGATTTGGAACCTTGTCCGAGTACGATCAGCATGGCGTATGGGGAAGTAAAATTTATTCATTTGTCGATGTGTGCGCTAAACAAGGACTTGTAGAGTTGCGGTTATTAAATGTAGCATTACAAGCGCTGAGCTTAGCTATAAAGAACGACAGAGAGCTCAATTTGCTCGAGGATTTGGATAAAATAATCGAATTTATCGAAGCTAACGGTTTTAAATATGACCTGTATACGGTAATGGCCTTAATTAAAGTATATGGTCGTGTATCGAAGTTTGACGCTTCCCATCAAGCGATTAATAAAGCCCATGAACTTTTCTCACGAGTAGAAGAAATGGAGATCAAAGTTGACTTATACATGTTAAATTCAATGATCAGTGCCTATGCCTGCGCATGCCGACATGATGGCGCTCAACTATGGCTTAAGCGTATTGAGGTACTTCTTCGAAAGTTTGAAACAAAGAATATTCAGAAAACCTTCTATACATGGAACTCAGTGATTGCAGCCAAAGCCAACGCGGCTCAAAGAGACTCCTCAAAAAAGGTGATTGAAAGTGCATTATGTGACCTTGCACAGTGTCGGGCATCAGGTATAGAACCAGATGAGTATACCTATACGTCATTGGTTTTAGGCTTGGCGTTTGGTATCGATTTTGATGGCGGTGAGCCTTTTGCTGAAAAAGTGTTGAGTTTATATCATGAGTATATAGAAAAGTGTCGTTATCCTGATACACAATTTCTTAATGTAGCTTTGCAGGCGATGGAAAGTATCATCAGACATGAACTTATGCCAATAGAAGAAGCTAAGGATCTTGTTTTACAAATTTATGGGAAATGCCGATTAAATTGTAAACCTAAGCCTGTAGGAATTAATACAATTCAATGGATGATGGTGGTTTACTTCAGGATATCTGAAGCTTTAGATACCCCTCGGAAAAAAGATCATTTTTTTACAAAAGCAGTATCAATGTATGAACTTGCTGTTACAGAAAACTATTATCGATCAGAAATATTAGAGATCACCGAAGATGACGGAACAAGCCCGTCTCGAACAGCAATGCTTGATTTACATTCAAACGCAATATTGAAAATTACTAGCGCGACTCTGCCTTCAAAAACTGCTGGATTTATACTTGTCAAAATAATTCGAGAAATTGAGAAGAGTAAAAGCATTCATGAATTGACCGTTATTACGGGGTTTAATCAAGGTACGGTTTGCCGAGATGAAGTTGAACGAGTATTACCGCAACAATCTTGCGTTAAGTCTTTCGCGAGACAAGCTAAAAATGAAGGTGCTATCGATATTGTTTTTGACTGGGCTAAAGAGCTATGAACCGATATCGTGGCGCTTTGATATTACTTTTTGTGGTAGCTTTAATGGCTTGTCAACTAGAAAGTGACATTCAGCTTTTAGCCAACTTTCCTTCAGCAAATTTGGGGAAAGTTTCTCAGCTTCAGGTTAGCAAAAATAGCAGTCAAATTGTGCTTGATAACGATAATGGTGATAACTCTTTATATCAAATACCTAAGTGGAGAAATTGGTGGAACATTAAACTCGAAGGGTTACCAATCGATCGACTATATCAATTCGTAGTTAACGATATTTTTGATAAGACAAATCGAGGATGGGAATATCGCTATACGCCATTATTTTCGTACGACAATAAATCTTGGCATCGGTTTGAAAGTGATGAGATTACCCATTCGTCAGTACTGAACGCACTAGGAATGGTGAATCATCAAGTGAAGATTGAAAGACAGTACGATAAAAAGCAGGTGTTTATTGCAAGGTTTTACCCTTACACTCAGACAGATTTTGACCATTTTTATACCTTATTAATGAAAGAGTACCCTGAATTAGAGGGTGAGGGTTACTTTAAAAAACAAACGCTTGGTTTTTCTCCTATGCACCATTTACCAATAGACATGATTACGGTGACTAATCCTTATATTGACGCAAACAATAAAAAGAGTGTTTGGATTCAGGCTCGCAGCCATGCCGCAGAAACAGGTGGCTCATTTGTCACCGAAGGGATATTAAGTTGGCTCGCAGATCGAGGACGTGTCGATGTCAATAAGGCGCTAGATAACTTCATTTTTTATATTGTGCCTATGCATAATGTTGATGGCGTATATACAGGGAATTATCGATTGAATAGCAAAAGCGAAAATTTAGAAAACACTTGGTATCGTTCCCAATCGAATCCGTTATATCTTGATGATGACTCTCCTCTGGAAAATCAAATAATCAATAAAAAGTTACGTGAATTATCTCAGTCATCAGCGCCTTTTTCCATAGCATTGAACCTCCACTCAACACAAAGTAAACCTAATACACGGGCTTTCTTTTTCCCACATTTTGGCACAATGCAGCAAGGTTACAGCGAAAGGCAAGCTAATTTATGGCACAACTCGATTCGTTTTATTCGAGCAGTGAGCCAAGAGTACAGCAATGAATTTGGTGATCGATTAATAGAGCCTACGCCAGTTGAAGGTGGGAGTAAGTTTGCCAGTCAAAATTTCCCCGAATCATGGTGGTGGGCCAATTTTGGAGATCAAGTGATGGCTGTAACATTAGAAACAACATACGAACATGCAGGGTTTCAGCCTGGTTTCATTACACCCGATAGGTTAAGGGCATTAGGTGAGTCACTGATGAAAGGAGTTTTGAAATACCATTCACTATCTCATGGTGGTTTGATACAGCTATTGAATTCTGAGCACTTAAGCTCAAGCGAAAAGTTTGTGATTCCGAGTGAAATTGATACTAAAAATTAAATAATAGTTTTAGGAAAGTTGCAGAAGAAAAGAAAGTATACCGATGAGTTCTCGTCACTCTAGCGCAGGCTGGAAACGAAGTAACGACAGTTTTGTATGTCGGTAGTCTAGGGTCTGTTGATCTTTCAGGATTAAATTTTGTGCTATTGCTGCGTTATCGTTTTCTTATTTGGAATAAGGGATGTCGCAGTTCAAATAATACCAATTTAAATTTCAACGCTTAATTTGTCATACCTGCGAACGCAGGTATCCAGCGACTTGTGCCCAAATTAACCAAAGACTCTGGACTCCTGCGTTCGCAGGAGTGACGATAAAATTGGTATACATTCTTCCGCCACGTCCCTAACCAAACCTCACAAACTCTGCCTTGCATAAAATAACCAATTTATCGCTGCAAAAACAATCACGAATGATCAACAGACCCTAGTGCCTTTGCTTTTTTCTATAAAAGTCACTGGATACCAGCCTTCGCTTAATGCAGGCATGAAAAAGATTGGTACTTTCTAAATCTCTAGAGCCCTTATGCCATTAATTACTGTAATTGGTATTACTCAGTATCCACATAAATCCCAAAATCGGCTTGCATCCCTAAGTCTTTTCGCAAATCCAGTAACCAATCATGTATACAGCGAGTTTGCCATCGATCAAACAATTTCCAGCGTTGGATATGATGACTCATCAGTTCGCAAAGCGCTTCAGATATATCACCATTATCAACATAGTTTGTCATTTTTCTCAAAGCACGCTTTACGTTTCTTATGACCAAAGAATCGTTACATTTGCTCAGCAGATGCTCAATGATGGTTTCTACAGCATCTTGAATTTGATCCGTCTCTTTTGTGCTTAGATCTTCGTAAGCAGAAGCTTGTGATCTCGATGTTAACGCATTATGTTTTGCTAACTTCAACTCTTCAAAGGCATTAACTAACTTTTCACTGAGTTTCATTTCGTTGACATCACGAGTTGGAAGCAGCGGTATTCTGACCTTCCAATCTGTATCAGGAGTTTGCTTGATAATACAGATAAAATCGCCCTTGGATTTTTTGACGGATGCCGGCGAATCCATTATTTCAGAACGGCCACTTTCCGATGTACTTGAGTGGATAGAAGTCGTTGAGCCAGCAGTTGAAGTGAGACTGTGAGAGCTCCCAGAAGCCTGAAGATCATTTTTTACTTTTGTGAGTGGTGAACAAGAGCCTAGAGCATTAAAAGCAACTTGAGCCCATGTAATGTTTGATTCGGGTACTGAGTGAGGTGTGGGTAGTAAAGCCTGCTTAGGTATTGGCGGAGGTGTTGGTAATAAGACCTTTTTAGTTAGTGGCTGGAATTGGGAAGGTGTTGTTGTCGATGCTGGGGGCTCTTTTGGAACGACGAGCTCAGGTTTAGGTGTAGTTTTCTCTCTTTTTAAAATAGTTACTGATTTAGGTTTGTTTTGTACAATACCTGCCCAACTTTTTGCTGGGGGGGAAACCGGTTCAGCTTGATTGAATTTAGGCACTTCAAGCTTTCTTGTGTCAGTATGTTCACGTTGAGAAAATTGAAATTCTAATGTTTTCCCTAGTGCTTTTAATTCGTCAAAGCTTGCAGTTTGTGTATAACTACTTCGTTGTGTTTTTTCTTTTTGGCCATACACTTCAATTGCCCAAGACAATATCACCTGAAGCAATTGATGTTCAGAAATTGTAATCTCTTTCCCAGTGGTTGCGAGTGTTAAATAACGATGAACAGCATTTATAAATTGACCAAAAAGTGGAAGTGAACTGAGTTTTGGTTTGAGGAGGCTGAACTGATGAAGGCGCTCTAGGCAATCATGATCAATACTTTTTTCATTATTGGCCTGCTGGAAATCAGCAAGCCAAGCGTGCCAAATAATATCGTTCCATGCGAAATAGTCGTTTCTAGACCGAGTACCTGAGCCTAAACCTAATACTCTGACGAATGGTTGCATTGAGGCAAGCTGAGTTTGTAGGTGACCAAAATTTGAGATCATATCTTTTGAGTAGTTAATTAGTTTAGTGTCTTCTTTATGCTGAGCTTTTAAATCATTTCGAGTGGAAATAAGTGGGCTGAATACTCTACCTTTTATTCTTTCCATTGCATTATTTAACGATTCACCCGATGACTTCGTCTGTAATTCTTTGAATTTAGTTAAGGGCAATTGAAAAATGGGTAACAAACAACTCGCTTCAGAAATTAATTGATCATGTGTGAGTTTTTTTAAGAAAGACGTTTTTGTAAAAAATAATGTAACGAATCGAGAGCAATCTGCAGGGGTTACACTTAGCTGGTGGCTTTTTTTTGATGACTGACTCCTTAAATCAGGATTATTTGCGCAATTAAACTTACGCCAGTTCTCTGCACAGGGTTCATGTTTCAAGAGACCATCTTGTTCACATAAAAGTTTGATCATATTTTTGTGTTTTTCTGTTAACTTTGTATCTTTTCGCCAGCAACAACGGTCGATGATCCTATCAACAATATGGCCGTATCCTTGAATGAAGTTACCACCCAATCGAGGTACTTTACTGATAATCGGGAATGTACATAGCAGAAAATCATAGGTGCTCTCTAAAAGATGTACGTAGGCATCACCACGCAATTTTTGTTCATGCATAAAGCCTGATATTTCATCAAAGGCTGCGTTTGCCATGTCACAAAACATTCTGTGTTCAATGGATGTGGCATATTTTTGTTCGATGTTTTTAGCCACTTCATCAAATTTACGTTCTAATAGCAGACGAGTTACCTTAGAACAAGGAACACAAACAGTTGGGATAAAATCTGATTTTTTCGATTCTTCAAATTGAGTGTCAAGTTTTTCTATTTCTTCACAAAGGGATACTAACTCATCATCATTATAAATATTGAAACGAGAGCACACCCCTCTAGGAGATACCGATTTTTTTAATAAGTTTAACGTTGGAGAAAGGCCCATAAGATCTCCAAATTGACAACGGAAATCAGCATATGCCATTTCTGATTCAAGTAAGCACTTGATTGCTTGGTTTTGTTCAATTTTGCGATGTTCGGGGATGGCTGTGGGTTTGTTATCAACCCAACTATTAATTCGGTCAATGATTTTTATTATACGTTGTGCATAAAGCCTTCCTAAATGATCTTTAGAAACTTGATGTATAAATGATATTAGTGCAGGAAGGTGAGAAGAAACATAAACATCAATCGCACATCCTAGAAGCACATTGAAGTGATGTTCTTTTTTTGCTTGAGGCTGTAGCTCATCAAATTTTTTAAAAAATGTTTCAATATCAGCGATTGGATCAGAATTCTTTGCTTTACTCATTGTGAGTTCTGTCTGATAGAAATCGTATTCTTTTCTAGGCTTAGCTTGGCTAGGTACCTTGGCTTTTGTTTGAGGCAATTTACCCGGTGAATTCAAAGCGGTTTTTCTTCTACGAGAAGTCGGTGGTTCAGATGTTTTTTGCTGATGACCGTGAACCGCACTTTGTGTTCTCGATGTTTTTCGTTTTCCTTTAAAAGCTACTACTTGAGTCCACTCTTCGTTGGGTTCTTGGGCAAATTCAGCATCGTGCAAACTCTTACATGCTTTATCTTCTGACCTATTGACTTCAAATCCATTTAATAAATTTGACTTTTCTTGACTGGCAGCCGTCGTTTCTGGTGCAGCCAAACTCGGGTTGATTGCTGGGGTACTCATAACTAAAGGCTCCGGATTTGTATAAACAAACGATGGCCGATTAATACCAGTTACAGTAATTAATCTCTCACTCAGCAAGAGCTAAAGGGTTTCAGTACAAGGCACAAGCTCGAAGTACTATATTCCCTACGGCCGCCATACAAAACTGGCGTTCAACGCACTTAGTGCTTTTGTCGGGATAATTCAAGTGCTTGTAACGCAGTAATGGAACCCTTTAGCCTTGCCTTTCGGGAGCTTGTATGTGCTCAAATTACTTCTCAAAATTGTCTTGACGTAGCAATGTAATAACGACAGTTTTGTATGTCGGTAACAACTATGCCTTCATCAATTTCGATTGCACTTTGAGCACATACATAGCCCTGAGTTGAGGATTTAATTACTGTAATTGGTATAAACAATGAAATCAGCCGTGAGCACTACAGATGAAAACATGAAACAATTTGATAGCTGCTTCTAAAATAACGGAAAATCTCTCAAGAGGATATTGAATAAAATTAATTTTAATTAATGAATTCAGAGAGATGTTGAAGCCATATTTAACTTGAAAAGCGTTCAATTAATTTTGGTAGATAGCAATGTGACTGTATCTCTTTTCTATCACCCTTATTCACGTTTTGAGAAATTGCCAGTTCCGCTGCGTACATTGCCATATCTTCAATAGGGTAACTGAGAGTAGTGAGTTTGGGCTGACTATAGCGAGCCAATATGACATCGTCGAAACCGATAACAGAAATATCTTCGGGTATTTTTATCCCCTTGTCGATGAGTGTCGCGATTATACCCATTGCCATAGCGTCATTATATGCAAAAACAGCATCAAATGATTGCTTTTCGTTTAACAGAGCGCTTGCTGCAAGCTCTCCACCTTGTTGATTTGGTGTGTGGTTTATTTCTTTGCTATAAACATTCGTATCGAGAGAAGCAAGGTAATCATTAAAACCGCGTTTACGTTCGATAGGATCATTAATATCTAAATTACTGTTTGCAATAGCAATGCTCACAGCACCTTTTGAAATGAGGTGTTGGGCCGCTAACTGCCCGCCTGCATAGTTATCTAACCAAATACATTTGTGCTCTAATCCCGGAATGAGACGATTAATGATAATTAACCCCGCTGCTTGTTTTGATAAGGCCATTAACTCGTTATCAGAGATTTTTTTACTGTGCACCACCATAACTTCACAGCGTCTTGCGAGTAACAACTCAATGGCTTTGCGCTCACTGTCAGCATCTTGTCCACCAGTACTAAGTAGTAACTGAAGTTGATGTTTTTTAGCTATGGTATCAACGCCTGAAGCGAGGCAAGCAAAAAATGGGTCACTTACATCAGGAACCACTACGCCCAGTGTGCTGCTTCGTTTAGTCACTAAATCTCTAGCATTGGCATTTGGGCGATAACTGAGCTCTAGCATGGCTGACTTAACTTTTTCGAGTGTTTTTTTACCAACTTTGTTACTGCCATTTACAACACGTGACACTGTGGCAACGGATACATTCGCAAGCTGGGCGACATCTTTAATGGTAGCCATGAATTACTTTTTTAGAATAAGTGTAGGGGAAGTATCAATATTAATATGTGAGATTGCAAGATCCAAAGCTGTTGATTTTGCATTATGTAAACGTTTACACTGGATGCATCAGAATAATAACGGATTTTAAAATGAGCCTAGTTTTTGACCCTACAGAGCATCCACACCGACGTTTTAACCCATTAATTAACGAATGGGTATTAGTTTCACCACATCGAGCGAAGCGTCCTTGGCAAGGACAAGTTGAAAAACCTGATGTGGAATTACGTCCAAGCCATGATTCAAGTTGTTTTTTATGTGCTGGCAATACACGTGTCAACGGTGAGGTTAATGATAAGTATGAAGACACCTTTGTTTTTGCCAATGACTTTGCGGCGCTCAAAGTCGATACGCCTAAGTATTCTGTTGATGATCCTCTTTTTAAAATGACAACAGAAATTGGTGAAAGTCGTGTGATCTGCTTTTCATCTGATCACAGCAAAACACTGCCTCAAATGGACATGAAAGCGATTACCAAAGTGGTCGATACGTGGCAATTACAGTGCGCAGAGCTTGGAAAAACCTATCAATGGGTTCAAGTTTTTGAAAACAAAGGTGCGCTCATGGGGTGTTCAAATCCGCATCCTCATGGCCAAATTTGGGCTCAGCAACAGCTTCCAACTCTGGTCACTAAAAAACAAATTGCACAATCAAATTATTATCAAGAGCACCAAGCCAATTTGTTAAATGATTACGTGAAACGTGAAGTTGATGATGGTGAGCGTACTGTAGTACAAAACGATGATTGGGTTGTGATTGTGCCTTACTGGGCGGCGTGGCCTTTTGAAACAATGCTATTACCTAAATTCAGTGTCTCACGTATGACAGAGCTGAATGAAGAACAAAAACTATCTCTGGCTGACATCATTAAACAAATAACGATCCGTTACGATAATCTATTCCAATGTTCTTTCCCATATTCAATGGGTTGGCATGGCGCGCCTTATGACCAATTCTCTCATCCTGAATGGACACTTCATGCGAGTTTTTTCCCTCCATTATTACGTGATGCAACCGTAAGAAAATTCATGGTGGGTTACGAAATGATGGCTGAATCTCAACGTGATTTAACGCCTGAGCAAGCCGCAGAACGCTTAAGAAATACCAGTAGTGTTCACTATATGGAGCAAAGCAGATGAAAAATAACAACATGCTGTTTAAACAATCGTTCCACGAAAAATTTAATCTTGCCGCAACACTTATCTGCCATGCTCCTGGACGGGTAAATATTATCGGTGATCACACGGATTATAATGACGGATTTGTTTTGCCTGCAGCGATTAATTTTGGCACTGATATCGCGGCAAGCCGCCGTGAAGATGATTACGTAAAAGTGATTGCTCTTGACTGTAATCAAGAATTTGTTGAATTCTCAATTGAAGATATTCAATTTGACGAGCGATACAGCTGGAGTAACTACGTACGTGGTGTGTTGCAAGTTTTGAAACAAGCATTTCCACAAATACGTGGAGCTAACTTGTTAGTGAGCGGCAATGTACCTCAAGGAGCGGGGCTGAGTTCATCAGCGAGCTTTGAGGTGGCGGTGCTTAAAACTTTTTCTGAGTTATATCAATTGCCACTTGATGGTATAAAAGCCGCGTTAATGGGGCAGTCGGCTGAGAATAATTTTGTTGGTTGCAATTGTGGAATTATGGATCAGCTAATTTCAGCGATGGGCAAGCAAGGGAATGCCATGCTACTCGATTGCCGTAGCTTGACATTCGAAGATGCGCCCATTCCAGAAGGCATTGGGCTGTTTATTGTAAACTCGAATGTGAAGCGTGGGTTGGTCGACAGTGAATATAATCTACGCAGGGAGCAGTGTGAGCAGGTTGCAGCTTATTTTAAGAAATCAGCGTTAAGAGATGTCAGTTTATCTGAACTTGAAGCTGCAGAATCTATGCTTGATCCTGTTTTGTTTCGCAGAGCACGACATGTAGTGACTGAAAACTTACGGACTGAAGCTGCATTAGCTTGTTTTAAAAATGCTGATATGGCTGGGTTAGGGCAATTAATGCGAGAATCCCATGAATCATTAAAGTCTGACTTTGAAGTGACCACAAAGGAGTTAGATGGCTTAGCTGATATGTTGAATGAAGTTCTCGGTGATTCAGGCGGTGCTAGAATGACAGGAGGAGGATTTGGTGGCTGTGTCGTGGCGTTATCGCCAATCAATCAACTCCATGTTTTGCAAAAGACGATAGACGAATTGTACTCTAAAATATTCGGGTTGAGTGCAGACACTTATGTTTGTTCAATTGAACAAGGGGCATTTAGAGTCATTTAAATTAGAGTCATTTAAATGTTTTTATGGAAAATCATCTAAAACCTAAGTAATCACTTAGGTTTTATCTTTTTCGGCCGATATCAATTATTCATAAGATTGACAGAGAAGACTGCTGTGATTTTAAGCGGTGAATCAAAGGCTTCGCAATAAAGTGTTGTAAAGCTTGGTCAGTTAAATTGGTGTATTTATTCTAGGTGTCGAGAACAATGTCAGGAATCTTTTCTTTAGGAATAAACCTTTTCAACCTGCTGTGTTTTAAAAGAAAATTCATGTTACTGGCAACGGTAACGCTTTTTCCATTAGTTTTTGGAGCATATAATTTTATTGATACGCAGCTATCCGTCGTTCAAGCAAGCCAACAAAAACTCTCAGGAAAATATGACATTGATGCGTTAAATGCTATTGAACAACACTTGATGGACTCAAGAGTTAATGGTTCTACCGGTAATTTAAAAGCTAAGATATTATCCGGATTGGATTTCTGGAATGGCTCAGGCGAAGAGTATCCACGTTCACAGATTCAATATTTTGAATTCAAACAAAAGTTGAGAAAAAATACATTTGATCAACTTGGAATCAACGATTTAACGGATTCAATCTCTTTATTAAAAGAGCACATGGCCGCAGAAAGCGGTTTATCGTTAGATTCTGATCCTGCGACTTTTTATTTAAATGATTTATATCTTACAAAGCTTCCAATCGTGACGGACTTCTCTTCGAGAGTAAGCGCACAAGCTCTGCAAATTCTTAAAACGGGCAACTTTACTCCACAAAGCTATACATACCTAGTTGCTGTTACTAAGCGTTTAGATGAATTGAACCAAACCTTAAATAAAAGTACAAAACGCTTGTACGAATTTTATGAAGATTACAGTGAGTGGATGAATGCAGTAAAAGTTTTACAAACCAGCACTCAGTCACTTATCCATTCAGTGAATCAGAAAATTCTTGAGCCTGACGAATTTGCAATAAGTTCAAATGAATTTTCACAAAATGTATCGAAGCAGCAACGAGCTTTATCACGATTACAGCAAAGCACCAGTGATCTGGTAGAGAATATACAAAAAGTAAAAGTAGAGCAGCAAGAATCGAACATGCTGTATCTTGCCTTGTCTATTCTGAGCGTGGTCATGGTGAGTTTATATTTCTTCTTTTCTGCATTTAAGGCGATAAGCCAAAATGTTCAGCTGATCAATCAAATGACGTCGAATGTCGCTAATGGAGACTTGAGTCAGAACTTAATGATCAACAGTAATGATGAGTTTAATGAAATCGCCAATGCATTTAACCAAATGCTCGCAAGTATTCGACATTTGATTAGTGAAGTGCAGAAACTCAGTCAAGATGTTGTTACCGCGAGTGAGCAAGTGCAACAAGTGACGGCAGACGTTGAGCAAAACTTGCATGCTCAACAAGAGGATACACATCAAGTCGCATCAGCAATTAGCCAGCTTGTTTCATCTGTTGAAGCTGTAGGTAGAAATACTGAACAAGCTACAGATATTACAGCATCAGCTCAGGAGGATGTTGAACAAGGGCAAGAGGTTATTTTACGCACAGTCGATGGTATTAATCTTATTGCTAAAGAGGTGAGCTTAGGCGCAGAAGCCATTAATCAGCTGGCTCAACATGCAGATGATATTGGAAAAGTCGTTGATGTGATTCATGGGATTGCTGAGCAAACCAACTTATTAGCATTAAATGCCGCCATTGAAGCCGCAAGAGCTGGAGAGCAAGGGCGAGGTTTTGCTGTTGTTGCCGATGAAGTGAGAACGCTAGCGAGTAGAACCGCAGCATCTACCGATGAGATCCGTCGTATGATCGAATTAGTACAATCCGCGACATCTAAAGCGGTCGAAACAATGGAGTCAGGATCACAACGAGCGAATCAAGGCGTAGAGCATGCAAACGAAGTAAGCATTAGCATTGATAATGTTACAAAACGTGTGCAAGAGGTTGTTGTGCTAAGTCAACAAATTGCAGAGGTTGTGGCTGAGCAAAGATCGGCTACAGGGCAAGTTGATGAGAAAACACATGCCATTGAACGTGGTGCTACGGGGTCATTATCTTCCGCTCAAAGTGCAAGTGAAATAGGCAAAGTGCTTGCGCAAGATGCTAAAAAGCTTGCCGCTCAGATAAGTGACTTTAGGATTTAAAAATTGAGGATGGTGGTACACCAGTGCTTTTACTGGTGTACATGGTGTGAATGTTACTGTCTAGCAAGACGCAAATTGATACTAGGCTGTTCAAAATCACTTCTGAAAGGATTAATATCTAAACCGCCTCTGCGAGTATATCGGGCATAAACGGTTAATTTACTGCAATGACAATACTTCTTTAGATCGACGAAAATACGTTCAACGCATTGCTCATGAAATTCGTTATGCTGCCTAAATGATATTAAGTACCTAAGGAGTTTTTCTCGATTTATTTTAGGGCCTTGATAGCGGATCATGACGCTGCCCCAATCTGGCTGAGAAGTAATTAAACAATTAGATTTCAGTAAGTTTGAGTTGAGTGTTTCAGCCACGATTTGCTTATCATCCGTGCCATCGACTAGATAATCAGGGTTAAAGCTATAGTCATTTACTTCGATATCTAAATTGTCAATACAAGTACCAGGGAACTCAATAACCCGCTGAGTTGAAAAATGCTTAGGTTCAATAATATTAACGGTAACAGCGCCATTGGAACAAAGAGATAAATCTTGTTTCAACATTTGCTGAAGCTGTTCAACTGAATCAAATTTTGTCTGATTAAAGCTATTTAGATAGAGCTTAAAGGATTTTGATTCAATTAAGTTCTCTGAGGTATGACTTAGTTGAACTTCAACAATAGCAACCATCGGTTTGCCTTTCGAATTCAGCCATGACAGTTCATACCCTGTCCAAATATCAAAGCCATGAAAAGGAAGCGTGGAAGTTAAAGAAATCGCATCTCGGTTTAGCTTTCGTGGCACGCCTTGCAATAGGTTTGGATTGTAGACCTCATCATAACCAGTTGCTTTACCTAACGTCAACTCCGCCAATGCTTCTGCTTCGTTATAGGGATCGTGATTTTGTGTCATCAATACGGTTTCCGTGTCAAAATATACCCACATTATACCGATTTTTGGAACGTTCTTAAGTGTCTTGTCTCTCTGTATTAGAAGATTTTATAAATAAATATCACTTGGCTTATTCAGATTCTACCAATAATTCACCCACATTTTATCCGTTAGGTGAAGTATCAGACTGTATTATCGATAAATATGAAGGTGATGTAGAAGCTGTTGTTCACTGGAAACCGTTTAAACGTAAAGTATATGGTACTTTTGAAAATATCGAAACAGCGCTAGAAATCACTTTATTTCCTGATGTTGATCCGTATTTTGGTCATTATTTTTCTGGGCCAATGACATTTGATTCACCGTGGGGCGCGGGTGAGTTGCTTCAATCGTGGAACCAAGATGATTTTGAGAGACTTCAGAAAAATATTGTGGGTCATCTGATGATGAAGCAAAAGCTGAAGCAGCCGCTAACATGGTTTGTCGGTGTGATGGATGAAGCGGATAAAATGATCACCGTAAATAACGAAAATGGTAGTGTTTGGCTAGAAGTTGCAGGAGAGACACAAAGTACTCAATTAGCTGGTTCTTTGAGTGACTTTATTAAAGCACTCAAACCAAAAGTGTTGCCAGCCACTAAACCTAAGTTCGATGACAATGTGTCCATCGAACATCCCGGCATAATTTCAAACTTAAGGCGAATGTGGGATAATTTATTTTCTAGAAAATGAATGAAACTGAATAATCTGAGCTTTTGTAATGAAATCAATCATAGAGCTCAGGTTACATAATCCCAAGAAATATTAGAAACGATTCGACATGGCTCACAGCGGAAGTGAAACAAGTCGAGAAGCGGTTCATCTAATAACCATTCCTTGTTACCACATTTGGGACAAGGGCGATTTCTTTCTTGCTCGAGACTGTCGCCTCCAACTTGATATAAATAGTAATAAGTTGGAATGTTAGTAAGGTACTCGACTCGACCTCGAATATCCCAACCTCTTCTAAATAAATCACTATTGCAATCACTGATTTCATTTAAAGTCGCAAACTCGGCTTTTGTGGCGGCCGCCATCTGTATTTCATCACAAGCCTGCCATTCTGTCTGCCAACGGATCATTTGTTTATGATCACCGTTAAACGTGGCTGGAATACGATACAAAGGAATAGGTTGTAACGTGTCGCCACTGCGAAGTGGTGAACACATGTGAACATAACTGGTATAAAGCAGCTGCCAACTGGGTGTTTCATCAGTAGAGGTTTCTGAGTTAATATCCTGACCGATAAACTTTTCACGAGGAGCTAAAATTTTAGCTTCAGTGAGTTTAGCTAATGCGACCTTAACCCATGGACTGTTGAATCGACTACTAAGGCTTGATTTTTCTGGAGTGAGTATTCGACAGCGAAACTCACCATCATTGAAGGCAACGGCAAACTCTCGACCCAGTATTTGACCATTGGCACGCAGTGCTTCGAGTAAATTATTAATCGCTTTTTCTGCAGCTGTAATTGTGGTGTCATCAAAACACTCAAAACGTAATTCTGAAACGTACATTATTGATACTTTTTCTCTTGTTCAACTTCAAGTTTTTCTATTCGTTTTTCAAGCTCAGTATTAATAGCAATAAGCTGCTCGACTTGGGATGTTAGTTTTTGTAACTCAAGGTTTGTATCGCGCGATCCGGTACTCAGTTTATTGGTCGTAGTAAAAGTAGTTGGTTGAGATCCAATGTGTTGAGCCAAAGAAACTCTTTCATCAGCACTCATTGATTTAAAACGCTGCAAACCTTGGATAAGAGTTGGCATCGGAACACTTGAACCTAATCGGGACTTTAATAATGCAATGGTGGGGGTTTTATTTTGCCCTGAAATAATGCATGCCGCGTTAATAACTTGGTCTATTGCGCACATTTTTAGTGATGTTCCTTAATAAATTAGGCGAAAATTATTATTCGAATGAATATGAGAATTATTATTTCCCATTAAATCAATTGGTTATTCTTTGGCATGTTTCGTGCTTTAAAGCAATTCGACAAAATAACACATGGGAAGTTAATAATGAAAACAAAATTTATTGCGATGACGGTTTTGACAATGGCAACAATTGGGTTGAGTGGGTGTGTCATTAATGTCGGAGAGGGAGAATATGATAAAAATAGTATTCATCCGAAAGGCTGGGAATACGCCCAAAAACAAAATCGCCAACATATTGAAGAACTGACTCTGGGAATGAGTAAAGAGCGAGTGTTGAGCTTAATGGGTAGACCTGACATCAATGAAGCCTTTTTAACAACTAAAAACGAAGGTGAAGAAGGGCAAGAAGTGCAAGTGTTGTTCTATCGTACACAACATAATTCAGGTGACGGAAAAACCACCAAAGATGAATGCACGCCGCTTGTTATAAAAAATGGAAAATTAGTGGGCTGGGGCGAAAAAGCATACCGTTACGTCCATTAATATCAAGTGACTTTTCTTATTTCAAGAGAGAGCTTTCAAGAAAGAGCTTTCTCTCTTGAATAATTTTTTGCTTTGTTTTTAAACAATTGAATCAATTTTTTCATTCCCCTCTTGAAAATTCATTTTATCCACCCCATCTATTTGTTAACGATTTAGTTAGACGCGATCATTTAAGGTCGCATGCCAAGTAGAAAGGATAATTTCATGTCACAACAAGAAACTCATGGTTTTCAAACCGAAGTTAAACAATTACTTCATTTGATGATTCACTCTTTGTATTCGAATAAAGAAATTTTCTTGCGTGAGCTTGTCTCAAACGCTGCCGATGCCGCCGATAAACTGCGTTATAACGCACTGACGAATGATGCTTTGTATGAAGGCGACGGTGACCTAAGAGTTCGCATTTCAGCTGACAAAGAAAAAGGCACAGTGACAATTGCCGACAACGGTATAGGTATGACTCGCGATGGTGTTATTGAACATTTGGGTACGATCGCTAAATCAGGCACGGCTGACTTTTTTAAAAGTCTTTCCGGTGACGAGTCAAAAGACTCACAGCTGATTGGTCAGTTTGGCGTCGGTTTCTATTCTTCATTTATCGTTGCTAAAAAAGTAGAAGTGAAGACACGTGCAGCAGGCCACAATGCAGATGAAGGTGTTCACTGGGTATCAGAAGGTGAAGGCGAGTTCACTGTTGATAATATCAACATCGAAAACCGTGGTACTGAAATTATTCTGCATTTGCGTGACGATGAAAAAGAGTTCGCTGATGATTTCCGTCTACGCTCAATTATCACTAAATACTCGGATCACATTTCAGTCCCTGTAGAAATGTTTGAAGCAGGTACACCAGAAAGCGAAGGCGAAGACGGCGAGAAAATACCAGCAACAGAAGGTAGCTGGAAATCAATGAACAAAGCAACGGCGCTTTGGACTCGCAGTAAGTCAGACATTACTGATGAAGAATATAATGAATTCTATAAGCATATTTCAAACGATTATGCTGATCCATTATTAAAAGCACACAACCGTGTTGAAGGTAAGCAAGAGTACACCAGCTTATTATATATTCCAGCTAAAGCACCTTGGGATATGTTTAACCGTGATGCTAAGCAAGGTCTTAAATTATTTGTTCAACGCGTATTCGTAATGGATGATGCTGAGCAATTCATGCCTTCATACTTGCGTTTTGTAAAAGGTTTGATTGACTCAAATGACTTACCGCTAAACGTGTCTCGTGAAATCTTACAAGACAATAAAGTCACCACAGCATTACGCTCAGGTGTTACTAAGCGTGTATTAGGTATGCTTGAAAAGCTGGCTAAGAATGACGAAGAAAAATATCAAACATTCTGGGCCGAATTTGGTCAAGTGTTAAAAGAAGGCCCAGCTGAAGATTTTGCAAACCGTGAAAAAATTGCAGGTCTGTTACGCTTTGCTTCTACTCATACTGATTCTGCAGCACCAACGGTTTCTTTAGACGCTTACCTTGAGCGTATGAAAGAAGGTCAAGACAAGATTTATTACATTGTTGCAGACAGCTATGAAGCCGCGGCAAATAGCCCACACATTGAATTGTTACGCAAAAAAGGCATCGAAGTGTTATTGATGTCAGAGCGTATCGATGAGTGGTTAGTGAATCACTTAACTGAGTTTAAAGAGAAGAAACTGCATTCTGTGACCCGTGGTGATCTTGAACTTGGTGAGCTTGAAGACAAAGAAGAGAAAGAAGAAGCAGAAAAGCTTGCTTCAGAATCTGAAAGCTTAGTAAAACGCATTAAAGATGCTTTAGGCGATAAAGTTAGCGATGTTAAAGTGACAACACGTCTAACCGATACACCAGCCTGTGTAGTAACAGGTGAAGGTGATATGTCGACACAGATGATTAAGCTAATGGAAGCTGCCGGTCAAACGGTTCCTGAATCGAAACCACTGTTCGAAGTAAATCCTAACCACCCTCTAATGACGCGTTTAGATACCGAACAAGATGAACAGCTGTTTGCAGATTGGAGTAACTTGATGTTACAACAAGCTCAACTTTCAGAGAAAGGAAGTCTGGCCGATCCGTCAAGCTTTATTAAGTTGATGAACCAAATGCTAATGGCCAAGTAAAAGTCTTTTAATGGTAATGGCGGGGTTATCCCGCCATTTTTATATGGGATATTAGAATGACTAATGTTTTGGATCTAACGAAAGAAAACATTCAACAAGTTGTTGATGCTTCTATGGATCATATTGTTGTACTGACGTTTGCATCACAACAAATGCCAGAGAGCGCAGCATTTACTGGACAATTAGAACAGCTTGCTGCAAAAAATAGCGATCGTTTTATTTTGGCAAAAGTAGACTGTGACTCTCAAGTTGAAATCGCTCAATACTTTCAAATTCAAAGTGTTCCTACCACGCTAATATTAAGTAAAGGTCAACCAGTAGATGGTTTCTCGGATGTAAAGCCAGAAGCTGAAGTGTTGGCTCTTTTAGAAAAACATCTTCCAGCGGCTTGGGAGTTACAGCTTAAGCAAGCTCAAGTTAT
Organism: Parashewanella spongiae; assembly: GCF_004358345.1. NCBI lineage: Bacteria > Pseudomonadati > Pseudomonadota > Gammaproteobacteria > Alteromonadales > Shewanellaceae > Parashewanella > Parashewanella spongiae. The sequence continues at coordinate 2,134,449 of NZ_CP037952.1, forward strand.
TTTAGCTAATGAACAACGCACTGCAGATGATTTAGTTAAAGCATCGGAACTGTTGACTCTTGCGCATCGTGAATCACCAGTGGCAGAAGTCACAACCGCTTTGGCTGACGTGAGTCTAATGCTTAATGATGTCACTCGAGCAGAAGCACTGCTTAAAACAATAGGTTTAGCTGATCAAGATAGCTATTATCAAAGTTTAATGGCAAAGCTGGCGCTAGCTAAAGATGCTTCTGACACGCCAGAAATTAGATCGCTTCAAAGTCAATTTGATGCTGCCCCTGATGATTTACAGGTGTTGATTGATTTAGCAAAAGCCATGCATCAAGTACAACGTAATGAAGAAGCATTGGAGTTATTGTTTACGGTTTTGAGTAAAGATCTGTCAGCACTAGATGGTGAAGTTAAAAAAGCGTTTATGGAAATTCTTACAGCGCTTGGCCAAAGCAATTCATTAACGAACCAATATCGACGCCGTCTATACACGCTTTTGTATTAGGTGTTTTTAAAGGATTGCATCAAAGATCACATTATTTTGGTAAATTGAGCTTTAATTAATCATTAAGATAAAGTTAGTTCTTTTCATTTCGGGTATCTAACTTAATGAATATGCATGAAGCAAGTACTTTCATTAATTACGGGTATATGCGAAGATCTGCTTCTAACAAGAAAATCAATGCGAAAGAGGACTCTTGAAATGCGCATTATTCTATTGGGCGCGCCAGGTGCCGGTAAAGGTACTCAGGCTCAGTTCATCATGGAACGTTATGGTATCCCACAAATCTCGACTGGAGACATGCTTCGTGCGGCTGTAAAAGCAGGCACTCCTCTTGGTATCGAAGCTAAGAAAGTGATGGATGCTGGTCAATTAGTCTCTGATGAACTTATCATCGGGCTGGTTAAAGAACGCATTGCTCAAGACGATTGTGTAAAGGGTTTCTTACTTGACGGCTTCCCACGTACAATCCCTCAAGCCGACGCTATGACTGAAAATGGTATTGATGTCGATTATGTCATTGAAATTGATGTACCAGATGAAGAAATTGTTAAACGTATGAGTGGTCGTCGTGTACATCCCGGTTCTGGTCGTGTGTATCATGTGGTTTATAATCCACCAAAAGAAGATGGTAAAGACGATATAACTGGTGAAGAACTTGCCATTCGCCCAGATGATGAAGAAACAACTGTACGTAAGCGTTTGGATATTTACCACGAGCAAACTAAACCATTAGTCGATTTCTATGGCAAAGTTGCGGCGGCGGGTAACACTGAGTATCACAAGTTTGATGGCACTAAAGCCGTTTCTGTTGTCAGCGAAGAGCTAGCGTCCATTTTAAAATAATTTGAGTACTTTTAAAAAACCTGCCGATGTGCAGGTTTTTTTATGCCCGTAAAAAGTTCAATTTGCAGTAATACCAATTACAGTAATTATTCTCTCACTCAGCAAGAGATAAAGGTTTTCAGTACAAGGCGCATGTTCGAAGTACTATATACCCTACGGCCGCCATACAAAGCTGGCGTTCAATGCACTTCGTGCTTTTGTCGGGATAATTCAAGAACGTGCAACACAGTAATGGAAACCTTTAATCTTGCCCTTCGGGAGCTTGTATGCGCACACTTTAGTTTATAAAGAATACTTCACAAAACTTTCTCAACGTAGCAATGTAATAACGACAGTTTTGTATGTCGGTAATAACTATGTTTTCACCAATTTCGTTTGTACTTTGTGCGCATACATAGCTCTGAGTTGAGCATTTAATTACTGTAATTGGTATAAGGTGAGTTTTAATATGATAAAATCTGCCGAAATTTATTATAGAGAACACTGTTATCCTATCAGAGGACAGCGTTTTCCAAAGTTCGGCATGGAAGCCAGAAATAGAGAATCTAATATGAAGTTTCCTGGTCAGCGAAAATCTAAACATTACTTTCCTGTCGCTAATCGCGACCCTATTCTTGAACAACTTACTCAAGTTGTACAACCTAAAAGAACTTACATATGTGGTATCGACCAAACCTTGGTGGATATAGAAGCCAAAGTCGCTGATGAATTATTAACCCGTTATCAATTACCTAAAGGGAACTCAACGTTAATTGATGACGAAAGTGCTCATGCTCTTTATCAAGAAATAAAGCAGCAAGCATTGATAAGTGATGAGTTTGCTGGTGGGACAATTGGTAATACGGTTCATAATTACTCGATATTGGCCGATGATCGTTCAGTTTTGTTTGGTGTCATGAGTAAAAATATCGAAGTGGGTAGTTATGCTTACCGATACTTATGTAATACTTCTTCTAAAGTTGATCTTAACCACTTGGAGCCAGTAAACGGCCCAATAGGACGTTGTTTTACACTTATCTCGGATGGTGGTGAGCGTACTTTTGCGATTAGCAAAGGTTCTATGGATAAACTCACACCTGAATTTATTAATAAAGATATTGTTCAAAATAGCTCAGCGCTTGTCATAACAGCTTATTTGATGCGAGCGAGTGGTGAAGATCAAATGACCCAAGCGGCATTACAAGCTATTGAATATGCAAAACAAGCAGATGTACCTGTTGTGCTCACACTGGGAACACGCTTTTTGATTGAAGAAGACCCACAATGGTGGCAACAATTCATAGAAGATCACGTTACGATTCTTGCAATGAATGAAGACGAAGGAGAAGCACTGACAGGGCTTTCTGATCCATTATTAGCCAGTGAAGCAGCACTAGAATGGTGTGATATGGTGTTAACTACTGCTGGACCTTTAGGGCTTTATACTGCGGGTTACACACAAGAAACTGAAAAACGGCAAACTAGTCACACATTACTACCAGGCGCTATTCCGGAGTTTAATCGCTACGAGTTTTCAAGGCCTCAGCGTAAAAGTGATTGTGAAGAACCAATCAAAGTTTATGCGCACATATCTCCGTTTATGGGTGGGCCAGAAAAAATCCGTAATACAAACGGAGCGGGTGATGGAGCACTTGCGGCTTTACTTCATGACTTAGCAGCTAACACATATCATAAATCAAACATTCCAAGCTCTAGTAAGCATAAGAGTGATGGTTTGTGTTATTCCTCTTTCTCCCAAATCTGTAAATATGCAAATCGAGTAGCATTTGAAGTGTTGGCACAACACAGTCCAAGGTTGTCACGGGCTCTACCAGAAAGAGAAGATAGCCTTGAAGAGAGTTACTGGGAAAGATAAATAGCGGGTGTAATTGGTATAAATAAAAAAGACGTGAAATTTCACGTCTTTTTAAATCCAAAACAAAGTTTATTTTAAATTAACTTGTTCTGATAAAGTACTTTTCAGCTTTCCGGCATCAGGATCATTGAAAACCTCAGCATCAAATTCATTTTCAGATTTTGCTACGATACAAGTAACGGTACAATCACCAGTTACATTCACCGCTGTTCGAACCATATCAAGTAATCTATCAACACCGATAATTAAGCCAATACCTTCTACTGGCAAACCAACTTGGTTAAGTACCATAGCTAACATTACTAAACCAACACCGGGTACTCCAGCTGTACCGATAGAAGCCAAAGTTGCAGTTACAACAACAGTGATATAGTCGGTGATAGATAAATCGATTCCATAAACCTGCGCAATAAAGACTGTCGCAACACCTTGCATAATTGCAGTGCCATCCATATTAATGGTTGCACCTAATGGCAGAGTGAACGAAGCAATTTTATTGTTCACACCCATTCGATGTTCAGCAGTTTCAATTGTCACTGGTAATGTCGCACTTGAACTTGCTGTACTGAATGCAAATAAGTGAACGTCACGAATTTTCTTAAGAAAAATGAAAGGATTTAGCCCCGATAGCACTTTCAGTAAAACCGGATAAACTACAAGTCCATGGAAAATAAGCACGCCTAATACAACGAAGAAGTATACAAGTAACTCTTTAAAGGCATTCTCGTCGACAGTCAAAGCAAGTTTTGCTATCAAAGCAAATACGCCATAAGGAGCAAGTTGCATAACCAGTGTCACAACTCGCATGATGATCTCATTAATGTCATCGAAGAAGGCTGCTACTCGTTTACCACGTTCACCAATGTGAGAAATCGCAAAACCGAAAATCACAGCAAAAATGATGATCTGTAGCATTTTTCCTTCAGTCATCGCTTTAATCGGATTGGTAGGAACAATATCAATAAGCACTTGGCTTAAACTTGGTGCCGCTTTAGCGGTATATTCAAGAGAGTCTGTGGCTAAAGAAGCGTTGCCGGGTTGAATTAACACAGTGGCAAAAATGGCTAATGAAATGGCTAGGCAGGTAGTGAACAAGTAAAAGCTGATGGTTTTACCACCTAAACGGCCTAGGCTACTTGGGTCACTTAAAGAACATGTTCCGCAAACGAGAGAAACAAAGACTAAAGGAACAACCAACATTTTAAGACAGCTGATGAAAATAGTACCCACAACATGAAGTAAGCCGTTGGTGATGTACTCGTCTACAAAGTTAGCTTCAGGTAACAAATGGCGCAAGCCAAATCCGAAAACTAAACCTACTAACATACCAATTAAAATTTTGGCTGTTAACCCAAGTTTGCTTGATTTTGTCAAAACTTAGCCCCTTATTTTAAAAATTTGTGAAGGCGTACGCAAGAATGCTGATGATGCTAGCAAGAAATAGATGTAATTGAAATCTTCGGTTAAAAAGCGAACTGTGAGTGAGTGAATAAAATTACGTAAAATGTAATCTAAACATTGCGATAAAGATGTGTTTTGGTAGCCTATATGTGTTTGGGAAAATAAAATGACAGGGAGACTGGCATGAAGTCAGGTTACAAAATAATACTATGGTTTTTTAGTGCGCTAATTCTAACTGCTTGTGGTGGTGGCGGTGATCTCAAGAAAGATGGGGAGACTGGTACAGGAAATGGTGTCCCCCCTCCGACTTCTTATCGAATTTCTCTTGAAACAAGTGATGTCTCGATATCTGAAGATTCTCCAGCTACTTTAACTGCGACTGTAACAGACAGTAATAATCAACCACAGTCAGGTCTTGCTGTTTCATTTTCTTTGGATAATGAACAAAGCGGAACTTTTAGCGTTGAAAACCAAAAAGTGGTAACTGATTCGAGCGGAATCGCAAGCATAAACTTATCAACAGGAAATATTGAAGGAGCTGCGACGGTTTCAGCGATGTTAGATGTTGATAATAATATAGTTGATACGGTTGTGGTTAATATGGCAGGTGATGCAGGCACTGGTCAATTAAGTATCGAACTGACGACAACAAACTCTAAAGTTTCCGCTGCGGCTCCAGCGATTTTAACTGCTTTAGTGACAAATGGTCGGGGTGAGCCACAGTCTCAGCAGTTAGTTGTTTTTACTCTATCTGATCCTGAACTTGGTGTGTTCGATGTTGCTAATCAAAAAGTTGTCACTGATGAATTAGGAAATGCAAGAATTGAATTGTCATCAAGCAATATCCAAGGTGCAACATCTGTAACTGTAAGCTTGGAGTCGAATACTGAAGTAAACGATAATATTGTTGTGACGATGAAGGGAGATGGTGGAAGTGGTAATGGAGCTCAAATAGCAGTAAGTATTGTAGGTGTAGATGGATCTCCAATAGACTCAATAAACTCCTTATCACAAGCTAGAGTGAGGGCGACAATTACGGGTATTAACCGTCGTGTAATTGTTACTTTCACATCAACAATAGGTAGTTTGCCCATTGCGACAGCTGCAACAGAAAATGGAGTTGCTGAAGTGCCTATTCGAGCAGGTAATGATATTGGTGCAGGTACTGTCACAGCAAGCATTGCATCAGGAGAGTTGGGCGAGTCAATTGTTGTAATTGGTGCCAGCGACTTATCTATGGGAAGCGGTGAACCATTTGTTTCGAACAGAGCTCAAGTTAGTATTAATGAAGTTTCAGCTGGAGGTACAGCGACTATTTCAGTTGAAATTAGAGATGAAGATGGAAACTTATTCACTCAACCAATTGATGTTAACTTTTCTTCCAGATGCTCTTCAATCACTTCTTCAGAAGCTTCAATTAGCTCTCCAGTGGCTACAATTAACGGTGTCGCTACTACGACATATAGAGCTCAAGGGTGTATAGGGGATGATCAAATAAGTGTAAATGCTAATGCAGGAGGGTTAATACTTAATGCCTCAGCAGTATTAAGAGTTTTACCTGCAGATGTTGGAAGTATAGTGTTTGTATCTTCAACTCCTGAAAGGTTAACGATTCTGGGGACAGGAAGCCTTGAATCATCAGATGTGAAGTTTAAGGTATTAGATAGAAATAATAACCCTGTTGCAAACCAACGAGTTAACTTCTCACTCAATACAGATTTAGGTGGAGTATCACTTGATCCTAGTACTGCGACAACTGACTCAGAAGGAGTGGTGATAACCACTGTAAGCACAGGTACCACAGCTACCTCTGTTAGAGTGACTGCAGAAATTGATGCTAGTTCACCAGTGATTTCTAGTCAGTCAAGTTTATTGGTGGTATCCACAGGAATTCCTGATCAAGATAGTTTTTCTTTGTCAGCAGAAGTGTTAAATGCGGAAGGTTGGAGCATCGATGGCAATAGAGTTCAAGTTACTGCACGCTTAGCAGATGCATCTAATAATCCAGCACCGGATGGGACTGATGTGGTATTCACAACTGAAGGTGGGGCAATAGGAACTGATGGTGATGATTCTGGAAGTAGCAAAGGAAGTTGTACAACAATTAATGGTGCTTGTAGCGTAATCTGGCGGAGTCAAAATACTCGCCCTGAAGGGATCAAGTTAATCAATGAACGTGGAGATCAAATAAATGATCCTGTTGCCGATTTAGCTTTAAACCTTGGAAATCATTATGGCCAAAAGTACGGCGGACGAGCAACTATCACTGCACATGCTCTCGGTGAAGAATCTTTTACTGATTCAAATAATAATGGACGATTCGACTCAATTGAAGCCAATCAATTTTTAAATGGTACAGATGTGAACGGAGAATCGTTCGATTTAGATGATGCATATACAGATTACAACGAAGATAGCGTATTTAACCATCCTGAATTGGGTGGGGACGTCGGGGAAGTTGGAGGAGAAAACGAAGAGTTAATCGACTTTAATAGTAACGGACGTTTTGATCGTAAGGATCGGAAATACAATGGTGTGCTTTGTGCGATAAATCCGGATGGATCATCGGCAAATGAACATTGTTCTGAAGAACAAAAATCAATCAGAATTCGTCGTAGTATTGTTATGGTTATGTCAGGTAGTAGGGCATTTGCGACTCGCCCTGAGAATATAACTATTGACGATTCCTTTGCAATGAATACTGATGAATCAATTGATATTCGTGGAGAAGGAAGTGCAACAGTGTATTTCACTATTTCTGATCTGCACAATCAACAAATGCCAGCTGGAACAACGGTTACTTTCACTGCTTCTGCTGGATCTGTTATCAGTAATTCCTCTTATATATGGCCAAGTAGTAACCATAATGGCGGGAGAAGTTTTGCTGTTACTATTAAAGGCGAGACAGAAGCAAATTCAGGAGTGTTTATTGTTAATGTAACCACCCCTGGAGATACTGAAAATGGAATTTTAGGCACCTCAACACAAGTAATTAGTATTCCAATTAACATTACAGTTCTTTAAAAGATTAATACCAATTACAGTAATTAAATGCTCAACTCAGAGCTATGTATGTGCGCAAAGTGCAATCGAAATTTATGAAGACATAGTTGTTACCGACATACAAAACTGTCGTTATTACATTGTTACTTCAAGACAATTTTGAGAAGTAATTTGAGCACATACAAGCTCCCTAAGGGCAAGGCTAAAGGGTTCCATTACTGCGTTACAAGCACTTGAATTATCCCGACAAAAGCACTAAGTGCGTTGAACGCCAGTTTTGTATGGCGGCCGTAGGGAATATAGTACTTCGAGCTTGTGCCTTGCACTGAAACCCTTTAGCTCTTGCTGAGTGAGAGATTAATTACTGTAATTGGTATAATCTTCAGTTTAAAATGAATCGAGAGTGCAAATACTTTGTTATTTGCACTTTTTTTTTACCTTGGTACATTTAAGTGTGGCTTTGGAACTGGGACGATTAAATGGTAAATGCGGAAATTAATAATGCAAGGGCTGTATATCTAACAGCCGAAGATCTTCGCGTGGCATCCTCAATAATCTATAACTCTTACTATGATGACCCATTCTTTACTGAGGCCTTAGGTGCAGAGAATAAATTAACTTATTCAAAAAAGTTACGCTCTGCAATTAGGGAAGAGTTAAATAGTCTTTGGCAACAAGAGCAGGCATTAATTGGTCTATTCGATGAAAGCCGAATGGTTGGAGTTGCTTGCGTAATGACTCAAGAGTTACCAGTAGGCGAAGACCGGTACTGGAATTGGCGACTAAAAATGGTTTTGGGAACAGGTTGGAAATCCACCCAAAGCATTATGGAAAAAGAATCATGTATACAAGATCATTTACCCAATAATAATTGTGGGGTAATTCAATTTATTGCTATTTCTCCAATAGAGCAAAGTAAAGGGTACGGAATAATCCTTGCGAATGCTGCATTAAGCTGGGGTGAAGAAAACCCTAGCATTAAAGGCATTGGGGTATTTGTAAATCAACAAGATCATTATGATCTTTTTTTAAAGGTGGGTTTTAAACCGTTAACTGAAGTGCAAATCTCCAATATAAAAGGGCATTTATTATTTGTTAATTGTTAATATTAGCTTTTTTCAGAAAGTAATACCAATTAGAGTAATTAACCTCCCACTCAGCAAGAGCTAAAGGATTTCAGTACAAGGCGCAAGTTTGAAGTACTATATACCCTAACGGCCGCCATACAAAGCTGGCGTTCAACGCACTTCGTGCTTTTGTCGGGATAATTCAAAAACTTGTAACCTAGTAATAGAATCCTTTAGCCTTGCCCTTCGGGAGCTTGTATGTGTCCAAATTACTACGCAAAACTGTCTCAACGTAGCAATGTAATAACGACAGTTTTGTATGTCGGTAATAACTATGTCTTCATTAATTTCACTTGTACTTTGAACACATACATAGCTCTGAGCTGGGAATTTAATTACTGTAGTTGATATAACTCATTCTAAATAGATTTTCAATGACTCTAAGTCACTTAAAATAAAATGCAATTTTTAGTTAACCTCATATTGAACAGGGTAAACGCATGAATGTTTTTCGAGTAAAACGGTAGACTTTATAGCCCGTCATTCCCATGACTTTGGGTATTCAAGTATAAGTCTCTAGATTACCGCTTTCGTGGGAGTGACGAAATTACCACGTGAAGTTGTTTATATATCACTCACTCGTGCGGTTGCTCTGTTATATTGGTTGTTCTTAATCTGCAGGAATATTGCTCTGGATAATAGAACAGCAAAATAAATATCAAAACAATATTTCCATTTTCACCCTGGAGCGTGTGAGATATATCTCACATGATTGTAAGACAAATATTTAGGTCGCATGCATTAATAGTCTAAGAATATTAACTCTAAATTAAAAAGCTATAAATAACAGTTAATTAACATTGTTATTTTGTTAAAAAAGGATAATTGAATTTTACTACCCTGTTACAATTTATTTTGTAACCTTTTTTTATCTTAAATTTGAACTATTATATGTTTCATAGGAAAGGCAATCAAAGCACTGGAAGCTCAGGATGAGTATCAGAGCAAATGGATAGCTGCTCTTAGGATAATACCGAGGAATTTGTTGATTTAGGATAAATCATCAAAGGTATAAGGAAAGTAATACAACGGATGTTGTAACAGTACGGACGTTGACTCAGTAGGGATACTGAGGGCATGGAAGATTAGATACAGGACGTGTCGATTCAGGATTGTCATGGACGTATTGTCAAGGATGAGTTTGCAAGGATGAAATAGGACACGCTCAGGATGGAGCACGCTTGGTCAAGGAATAACCAAGAAAAGGGAAAGTACGTAAGTACAAGGATTCAAGGATTGGTCACGGATGATGCAGGAAGCACATTAGACGCAAGGAAGGTGCAGGGAGCATAGTTATAGCAGGAAAGCTTAACAGAGAACCAGAAGGGCGAGATCGAAAGATCCCGCCCTTTCTTTTTAATATCTTTAACAGTTAAAGCATAGATTATTTACATAATCGATAAAAAATCAATGTAAAAGACTAACTCTTGCGACTACTGCAACTTGTTTTGCTGCCACAGCATCCACCAATCTTCCCTTTAGGCTCAGGAGCATGCTCCCATTCAGGCTCCGGAAATACAGGCCAGTTGATACTATGTATTCGATTATGGTGCATAATAAAATCTGATCTGAGCTGATTGATTCCATCTGTACTAAATTCCATTACAAACTTAGCTTTCCAACACAAGCCTGTAGCTCCCCCAATTGATGGGTGTGCTGAAGCCATTGCAACAGATAACAGTTGAACACGTTGTCTTGATGCTTCTCTTTCAGCGAACTTACGACTTGTTTCAGCCATTTGTCGTAATTGCCAAAAAAAAGCAGAAATAAGAAATATACCAAGAATTAATAGTAAATCAGTCATAGTTACGATGTTGCCTTAAACAAACCGCCAATGGCTTGTGATAATTGATTGCTGCGATCAGGGTTTCTTAATTCAGCAAGAACCTTATGTCTTAAGCTGGGTATAGCTACAATATCAGCAAATACTTGATTAAAAAAGTGTTGTGATTGATGTGCCAGAGCCTCTAAAAAAATGGTTCTTAATTCATCATCTCTTAATAAGCTCCAGTTTCTAGCTGCAATTGTGATTAACGCACTATCACTCAATTTATTTTGCTGGCTAAGAGATATGAATGCTTCGGAACTTGAAGCAAAGTGACTTGATAACGCTCGAAAAAAATACAATTGATATTCATTATCAGCAGAATAAAATTGAGTTAAAAGTCTATCAGCTAACTTTTCAGAAATAGAAATATTCTCTAAGCATTGGCATAAAGCGATTTTAACTTCAAGAGCTGCAGTTTCAAGACCAGACATTAAGTAGTTCTCGTGATTTAATTGATTATAACGAATACAAATATCAGCGATACCTTGAAGACCGACATCTTGCCAGTTTTCTTTCGCTATTTGGCCAGAAAGATATTGAACGGCAGTTTCATATTGGGAAGATGCAGGTAAATTGAGCTGTTTTCTTACTAGCGCGTTGAACACAGCTAATTTTTCTTGGGTTGGTTTAAAACTAAATGGATTGTTTGCTAGTGCTTGTTGCTGTTGTTCACTCAAATGCTGAGTAGGATCACGGCCTAATGCTTCTAAAATCATTTGAATGAACTGGGAACGAGCAGAAGGCAATAACAAACCTTGTTCATCTAAAGCTAATTTAACAAACCAGATGTAAGGCTGTTTTTCTTGATTCCAAAAAACAATTGCAAACTGAGCATGGCCTTGAATTGGAAAAGGATAAGGTGACTCTAACGATTCAATTTTTGAAAAAGTCATCATATCTATGTGTTGAACTTTACGGCCTAAATCATAGATTTGAAATTGAGTTTGAGCAGTGGTGAGAAACTGAGTCAGAGTGTTGATTTCGGTCATACGTAATACTGTTGTTTAGCTGCATATTTGGATACATTGTATCATTTGCTGGGTTAAACTCTAAGTTCTGTTTAGATGTAGTGCTGATGACAAATTTCATTCAGTATTTATTTTGTTGCTTTATTCTGGATATTGTACGAATGCGTCAAACTTGCAACTATCAATGGCAGAACGAAATTATGAGGGGATCTCTAGTGTTTCAATAAGGACTAAAAATGGTGGAGAACTGCCTGCTGTATATAGTCCTACTTGATTGACTTGTTTAACTTTCAACGCGACTACAACGACCGCAAAATCTTTTCCATAGATTTTCCCTTGGCAAGTTCATCAATCAATTTATCGAGATATCGAATTTTACGCATCAGTGGTTCTTCGATATCTTCAACATGAACCTCACATACAACCCCTTTTATGAGAGATACGTTGGAATTAATTGTTGGAGCCTCAGCAAAGAAAGTCGCTAAGTAATTTTCACTTTCAATCTGATTAGTCAGACCATTTGAATTATAACCTGTGAGCCAACAAATAATTTGGATGACTTCCGCTTCAGTTCTGCTATTTTTCTCAGCCTTTTGAACGTAGAGAGAATATATTTTTGAGAATACAAATGAAAAAGCTTTGTGATCAGACATCTCTTCACCTCATGAGAGTGCTAATGCCCCCAACTGTATAATTTATGACAATCTTTTAAGCAGATCTTTCATCTAAACTATTGTCTTAAAATTTGGCGACAGATCTGTAGAAAAAAGCTGACACAAACTTTTCCCGATTTAGATGATAATTTGCAGGCAATTCTAAAAAACCATACCGCTGGTGATCCTATGCGCCAAGATTTAAGGTGGACAAACCTGTCACGTCGACAAATATCTCGCAAGCTATACGCCAACGGAATACCCGCCAGTAAAACCTCGTTTCAAGATTATTGCGTCAGCAGGGTTTTCACCGTCGTAAGGCTCAGAAAGCCAAAACGATGAAACAACATGTCGATCGTAACGCTCAGTTTGAAAAACTGGCTCAACTGAAACAAGACTATCTTGATAAGGGGAAACCCGTCCTGAGTATCGATACAAAAAAGAAAGAACAATTAGGTAATTACTTTCGTGATGGAGTCACAGATTCCGCAGAGCCGGCAACCGTTAATGATCATGATTTTCCTAGTAATGGTCATGGTAAACTCATACCTCACGGCATCTACGACCTAAAAAATAATTGCTCGAATAGAGTTAGGTGCTGTGATTGATAAAGCCACAATAGAACGGCGAAGATGTGGTACGTCAACATTTACAGATGTAATGACATCAGATTCGTCATTGGTAGTAACAAGGCACTTTAGTGCCGATTGAGCCGCATATTTAGCGGAGTAAACGGCTTTACGAGAAACATTAAATTCATCAGAAAGAGAAGAAACTGCACCATGCACTTGGCAAGCGATAGTTTTTAAGAGAAGATCGAATTTGTCTGAGGAGTTAAGCGGTGTTCGGTCGAGTATCGGCATTTTATTTTGAGAATAGTTTTAGTCGGCTTATTATCTCAATAAATAACGTTTTTCTCCTCAGATTTTCTCATTTATTTGTTACCCGTATCTGATGGGTTCCAAAATGTTATAAAAATCATTATTTATCAGCCGGGTAGCAAGCTTCTCAGCGAGCATTGAGAAGCTTGGATCAGATATTGTTATCAATGACGCTCTAATCTTTGATGGTTGCGGCTTTCATTTGTTGGGTGAACTTGGCTAATTTATTTAACATAATATCAGGTTTTGATAGATTAGCGCTTATGATTTTCACTGTGGCTGATCCTGATATTGCTCCAGCAGCACCAGACTTTATCGCTTCTCGTACTTGCTCTGGTTGAGATATACCAAAACCAAGGATTGGAGGTGGTGCATCATGTTGATTTAAACTTGTTAAGATATTCTCTAAAGGCATACTGGCTTTGTTATCGGTTCCTGTTACGCCTGCGCGAGACAGCAAATAAGTATATCCTTCGCTATATTGACTCACTTTGGACAGTGTTTCTTCATCACCATTAGGTGGTGCAATAAATATTGGAGCAATATCATGAGCTTTTGCACTTTCTCTAAATTCTGCTGATGCTTCTACGGGCACGTCTGCGATTAATACAGAATCAACACCAGCTTTTTGGGCTTTTGAGTAAAAGTTATCGATGCCATTGGAATACACTAAGTTTGCATATAACAATAGTCCAATGGGTATATCGGGATACTTAGTGCGTATTTGCGTGATCAGTTCAAAGCATGAGTCCGGAGTAACGTGGGAATTTAGTGCACGAATGTTGGCCTGTTGGATAACAGGGCCGTCAGCTAATGGATCAGAGAAGGGGATGCCTAACTCCAAAGCATCGGCACCGTTTTCAATCAGTGTTTCGATTATTTTTTGAGAGAGCTTTAGATTTGGATCACCAATGGTAACAAAGGGAACAAAAGCAGCTTGATTTTTTGCTTCGAGTTGAGCAAATGAATGTTGATATCGGTTTGATGCAGTCATTACTTTTGCTCCATTTCATTCATTTTTTTAGATAAGATGTCAGAAACTGCGAAAATATCTTTGTCTCCACGGCCGGATAAATTAACGACTAACAGCATTTCTTTATCGGCATTTTTTGCAATTTTATAAGCATGTGCAAGAGCATGAGCAGATTCCAGAGCCGGAATGATGCCTTCGCTACGTGCTAGTACTTGGAAGGCTTCTAATGCTTCGTCATCAGTGGCTGAAACATAGGTACCACGACCTGTTGCATGTAAATGCGCATGTTGAGGGCCTATTGATGGAAAATCTAACCCTGCAGAAATTGAGTAAGATTCTTCAATTTGGCCATGCTCATCTTGCATCAACGGTGATTTCATGCCAAAAAAAATACCGTTACGGCCTTCAGTTAATGGGGCACCGTGCTGGTGGGTATCAATGCCTTTCCCTGCGGGCTCAACCCCAATAAGTTGGACGCTTGTTTCATCAATAAAATCAGCGAACATACCGATTGCATTTGAGCCTCCACCAATACATGCTACTACAGCATCTGGTAAACGGCCTTCACGTTGTTGAATTTGATGTTTCGTTTCTTCACCGATCATTTTCTGGAATTCACGGACAATCGTTGGATAAGGGTGTGGGCCTGCTGCTGTACCCAATAAATAATGTGCTGTTTCATAATTGCCTGTGTAATCTCGCATGGCTTCATTACAGGCATCTTTTAATGTTGCTGAGCCTGAAGTCACAGAAATAACTTCAGCCCCCATTAAACGCATGCGAAATACGTTTGGAGATTGACGCTCAATGTCTTTTGCGCCCATGTAAACGCGGCATTTCATATTTAAAAGTGCGCAAGCTAAAGCGGTAGCAACGCCATGTTGACCCGCGCCCGTTTCTGCGATGATTTCATTTATCCCCATTCGCTTTGCCAACAACGCTTGGCCTAGCACTTGGTTTGTTTTATGGGCTCCACCATGAAGCAAATCCTCACGTTTTAGATAAATTTTAACAAGCGGGTTTGGACTGAAGTTCTTAGTCAGCGTAAGCGCTGTCGGTCGACCAGCGTAATTTTTAAGTAATTCCGTAAATTCTTTCTGGAACTCAGGGTCATTACTGGCATCAATAAATGCTTGCTCAAGTTTCCGTAAAGCTGGCATTAGAGTTTGAGGTGTATATGCGCCGCCAAACTCTCCGAAAAATGGATTTAATTTAAACTGGGTCATTGTTGTATCCTAACTTAATATTGTCTGAGGGCACGAAAGGCTTGTTCAATCTTTTGTTTATCTTTTATTCCGGGTGCTGATTCTAAACCGGAGTTAAAATCTAACCCAAAGAACCCTTGTTGCATGGCGCTTATTGCATTTTCTGAATTTAAACCACCGGCTAACCATGATAATTGTTTGTCATCAATGACAGTGTTCCAGTCGAATGTTTCACCACTTCCACCAAATTGTGAGTCTGATTTGCTGTCATATAACTTTTGACTGATAGATGGGCTGGTAACTTGTTTAATTTCATTGTTGGCCGTGTCAACGGATATCGCTTTCCATATTTTTGTGTTGATGCTGTTTTTGTCAAAAAGTGCGCGAAGTTCGTCGATGTAAGTTTGTTCCTCACAACCATGTAATTGCACGGCATATAAGGAAAGTGTTTGCGCGGCTTTAATTATTACATTGTGAGATTGGTTTACAAATACACCCACGAATCGAAGACCTAAATGACTTTTTTGATGGTGCTCTGTAATCGCTTGAGCGTGTTTAAATGAAATACAGCGAGGTGATTTTTCGGCAAAAATTAAACCTGCATAACTTGCTCCAGCATTCGCTATGGCTGAGCTGTCTTCAATTCTTGTTATTCCGCAAACTTTATTGTGGCCGAAAATCAAAGTGCGACAAGCTAAATCAAGATCTTCTTCAGCCATCAAGGAGCTGCCCACTAAAAAGCCATTAACTAAAGGTGAAAGACGTTTGACCTGATCCGGAGTATAGATTCCCGACTCGCTAATAATAACGCGATCTTCAGGGATATTAGGCGCGAGGGCTTCAGTGGTCGCTAAATTAGTGCTGAGGTCACGTAAATTACGGTTGTTAATACCGATAATTTTGGCATCCAATTTAACGGCGCGTTCAAGTTCTTCTTGATTAGAAACCTCAGTCAAAATATCCAACTTGAACTGATTTGCTATGGAGGATAATGATGTGTACTGAGCGTCATCTAAAACCGATAGCATCAATAATATTGCGTCAGCACCATGATGTGCAGCAAGCTTAATTTGGTATTCATCAACAAAAAAGTCTTTACAGATAACTGGTTGATCGACCATTTGTCTCACTTGGGCTAAGTATGAAAAACTGCCTTGAAAAAATTGCTCGTCGGTTAATACTGAAACGGCTCCTGCATACTTGCGATATACACTAGTGATAAAGCCTAAATCGAAATTTTCACGGATCAACCCTTTAGAAGGGCTAGCTTTTTTGCATTCTAAAATGAAACTCGTATTCGGTGAGCTGAGTTCTTCAAAAAGGCTGCGAGTTGATACTTTGGGTGATAACTTTGTTTCAGGATATTGCAATTTTAGCTGGGCAATGTGTTCAGCTTTAGTGGAAACAATGCGTGTTAAAATGTTACTCATTACTTAGAATCCCCACCACAGCTAGCCGAAGCAAGTTGGGTTAGTTTTTGGAAAGGTGTACCAGAATTAATAGTGTCTAACGTGAGTTGCATGGCTTGCTGAATATTGTCGGCTTTTCCACTGATATATAAAGCACACGCAGCGTTTACGGCAACAGCGTGTGTATGTGATGATTGGCCTTTTCCTTGCAAAATGGCTGAAGTTATCGCGGCGTTGTCTTCAGGTGTTCTCCCAGTCAATTCATCAATCGAATAGGCGGTAGTTATGCCAAAATCTTTGGGCGTTAATTGATAACGGTTGAATTCACCATTATTGATTTCAGTTACCTGAGTGATCCCGTGAACGGCGACTTCATCAAGCCCACTTCCGTGTACGACCATTGCCCTTTTTACGCCCATAGAATTAAGTACTGTAGCAATAGGGTCGATAAGTTCAGGTGAATACACGCCCAGCAACATATAGTCAGGTCGAGAAGGGTTAATAAGCGGCCCTAAAATATTAAATATGGTTCGGGTTTTAAGTGCTTGCCTTACTGGAACTGCGTGTTTGAATCCACCGTGGTAATGTGGCGCAAAAAGAAAACAAATGTGATTATCCTTTAGGCTTTTACTGGCTGACTCTGGTGACATAGTAATGTCGATACCTAAGTGAGAAAGTAGATCCGATGAACCTGATTTACTGGAAACACTTCTACTACCATGCTTAGCTACTTTGGCACCAGCAGCAGCGGCAACGAAAGCTGCAGTGGTTGATATGTTAATTGTGTTATAGCCGTCACCGCCAGTTCCAACTAAATCAACCAACTCTTCCGAGGCTTCATACGGGAAGGGCTTAGCAG
Source organism: Parashewanella spongiae (assembly GCF_004358345.1). Classification (NCBI taxonomy): domain Bacteria; kingdom Pseudomonadati; phylum Pseudomonadota; class Gammaproteobacteria; order Alteromonadales; family Shewanellaceae; genus Parashewanella; species Parashewanella spongiae. The sequence continues at coordinate 2,151,950 of NZ_CP037952.1, forward strand.
TCGCAATAGAAGCATCTGCAGCACCGCAAATTTCTTCAACCGTTTCGCCTTTCACTTTCAAAGCTGTGAGTAATCCAGCCAAGCTTATATCATCAATGTCGCCTTTAATAATGGCTGAAAACACTTCAGCACTTTCGTGACGAGTCAGCGAGTTTCCTTGATAGACTTTTTCGAATAATGATTGAATTTCGGTATTCATGAGGCTGACAATTCCTTAGTCAAAAAATTAATTGATTGAGTTAATAGATCACTGCCTAGAGTGGTGAGAATAGATTCTGGATGAAATTGAAATCCGACCGACTTGTGTTGTTTATGTGCAATGGCCATAGGTAAAGATTCGGTAAATGCAATAACTTCTAAAGACTCAGGCACTACAGTGGCAACTAAACTGTGATAACGACCAACGGGCAAAGGCGAGGGTAAGTCACCAAATACAGCGTGTTGAGTATGCGTAATTTGGCTGGCTTTACCGTGAACGACAGCTGGAGCGCGTTCTACTTTACCGCCATAGTGTTCGACTAATGCTTGGTGGCCTAAGCAAATCCCTAAGATAGGGACTTTACCTGCGACTTTTGATAATAAATCCATCATACACCCTGCTTGATTTGGTGCGCCTGGGCCGGGGGACAATACTAAGGCCGCATCATCTTCTGAAAGTAATTTAGTGGCAATAAAGTCAGGAGCAATGTTATTGCGGTAAATAACGACATCAAAATTTAAGCTTCGAAATTGGTCGACTAGGTTATAAGTAAATGAGTCAAAATTATCTAATAGGTAAAGTTTCATAGTCCACCTCCGATTTTTATCGCTGAAATAACTGCTTGAGCTTTTTGCCGTGTTTCGTCTGCTTCAGCTTGTGGATCAGAATCATAGACAACACCTGCACCAGCTTGAATATGCGCAACGCCATTTTTAACGTAAGCTGAACGAATTACAATGCAAGTATCCATGTCACCATTAGAGTTAATGTAACCTACTGCACCTCCATAACTGCCGCGACGTTGGCCTTCAACTTCTCTGATTAACTGAGACGCACGGACTTTAGGTGCGCCTGTTAGGGTTCCCATGTTCATACAGGCTTGATAAGCGTGCAATGCATCGAGTGATTCACGTAACTGGCCTGTAACTCGACTGACAAGGTGCATCACGTGTGAATAGCGATCGACTTTTAATAATTCAGCTACCTTGCGGGTACCGCTTTGACTAATTCGGGCTACATCATTTCGTGCTAAATCTACCAACATAAGGTGTTCTGATAATTCTTTTTGATCAAGTCTAAGCTCCAATTCAATTCGGCCATCTAAATCGAAATCAATTTGACCATCTTCCCTTTTTCCACGCTTACGAGTGCCAGCTATCGGATAAATTTCAACTTGATTTGTTTGGGCGTCGTATTTCAAAGCACTTTCAGGGGAGGCACCAAATAAAGTGAAATCAGGCCCATTAAAATAGAACATATAGGGACTTGGGTTCGTTTGCTTTAATGCTTGATAAGCACCTAGAGTGTTCGGACACGGTAAACTGAAACTACGTGACGGAACTATTTGAAATATATCACCAGCGATAATGTGTTGTTTTAGCGAGTTCACATTATTTTTGAATTCTGTGTCTGAAATATTTGTACTGACTTCGTTTTCAATTGTTGACGAATGGATCTGAGTTTGAAGCTTTTTTGCTTGATAAGTTAATTGCGCCACTCTTTCAGCCAGTTGCTCAGTGATAGTGGTGTCGTTCGAAAATGAATAGCTAATAATACACGACTGTTGAGTGGTGTGATCTACTTCTATTAAGGTTTCAGCGACATAAAATAAATAATCAGGGCAGTCATTGTCAGCATTTGGTACCTGTTGAAGTGGTTCGACTGTGTCAATTAAATCATAAGACAGTACACCTCCGAGAAATATAGGCTCAGCGTTTATTTTTGTGCGATTAAAATGCTGAATTAAAGCTCTTAGCCCATCAAGTGATGATGCGACAAGTAATCTTTCGTCTTCATCAAGTTGCTCTGTGGTAGGGGAAAGAGTAACTACCAACTCAGCACCCAATTCAGTTTTTGCTGTACTAATGATGGCTTCAGAGAAAAAATCAACAATCGTCGGCAATAACTTTTGACCATTATTACTCAATGCCGTGAATGTCAATTTAAAGCGGTCACAGCGGATCATGAGTGCGCTGTCTGTGACAATAATGCTTTTTAAATGATCTTTACTTTCAATTTCAGCTGACTCGAGCAGCATAGTGTGGCTGGCATTTTGAGTTAACCTTTGGTAAAGATTCAAAGGATCATCCTGATAAAGAATGCTCGATTTTTGTGTTGTCAGTTGAGCCTGAGTTGTCATATTCATGAGCCTGTTTTTCTCTAATGTTTCTTAGGGATCTAGCGATTTAAAGAGTACCAATCTTTGTCATGCCAACGAAGGCTGGTATCCAGTGACTTTTATAAAAAAAGCAAAGGCACTAGGGTCTGTTGATCTTTCAGAATTAAATTTTGTGCTATTTGAGCATTTATCTGTTCAAGGCGTGAGCAGTGATGCTTAGCCATCTAAGTGAGCTGGTCATAACATAGAACAGTGAATGCTCAAAAGCATCGAAGACAGCGTAAATTGGTCATTTCTGCTGCGTTATCGTTTTCTTATTTGGAATAACCAAACCTCACAAACTCTGCCTTGCATAAAATAACCAATTTATCGCTGCAAAAACAATCACGAAAGATCAACAGACCCTAGACTACCGACATACAAAACTGTCGTTACTTCGTTTCCAGCCTGCGCTGGAGTGACGAGAACTTATCGGTATACTTTCTTCCGAAACTTTCCTTAGACCGTTCTATTGTTTCCGCAGTTTCAATTTTAATAGTGCAATTTTCTTTCAGGCAACAAAAAAGCCCGCAAGTTGCGGGCTTTTTTGTTGAATGTGTCTCTTAATCTATTGAGCACACAGCTTCACACAACCCGCTAGTTTGGGAAGTGCCACCACCAACAGGTGTTTTGAGAAGCGAGTTGAATTTGCATAAATATTAGTTTGGTTGCTCAATTAATTTGAGTGATAGAAGACTATAAAATGTCGGTAATGTCAAGCACAATTGACGATAACTAATATCTATTACAGTAATTAAATGCTCAACTCAGAGCTATGTATGCGCACAAAGTACAAACGAAATTGGTGAAACCATAGTTATTACCGACATACAAAACTGTCGTTATTACATTGCTACGTTGAGATAATTTTGTGAAGTAATTTTTGCGCATACAAGCTCCCGAAGGGCAAGGCTAAAGGTTTCCATTACTGTGTTCCACGTTCTTGAATTATCTCGATAGTATTTCGAACATGCGCCTTGTACTGAAAACCTTTATCTCTTGCTGAGTGAGAGATTAATTACTGTAATTGGTATAAATTACTTAAAGTGTATATTTTATAGGTTGCATGGTATTTAGCTATTCATCAGATAAATCTACCAAGAGGCAAGTTCTTCACTAAGTTTTTGTCTATGCTGTTGCCATTAATAATGTTGACGGCCTAAAAAAGGATTAAGAAACCGACATTATCAAATGAAAATGCTTCAACTTTCGAAATTATAGTGTTCGAGCAATAATGATCTAAATATTTTTTCAGACGCTATTTCTATTATTTTCAGTTACAATAGCGTAATGAATGATGAATCAAAATTAGTTGACTTACATTGCCATACCACGGCATCTGACGGCCAGCTTACTCCTACTGAAATAATCAGAAGAGCCATAACCAATCAAGTCGATGTACTTGCTATCACCGATCACGATACAGTTTCAGGTTTGCGTGAAGCGCATGACTTTAATCGGCAACAAGATAACTCTATCGAATTGATAAATGGCATAGAAATATCTACTTGTTGGCATAACCACGATATTCATATTGTAGGTTTAAATGTCGATATTGAAGCCGATGAACTTGCCCAATTACAAAAGAGGCAGCGTGAATTAAGGGACATTCGTGCCCGTGAAATTGGGCGAAGATTAGAAAAAGCTGGTATCGAAAGTGCGTATGAAGGGGCTAAAGCACTAGCGGGTGATGCGGCATTGAGTCGCGGCCATTACGCTCGTTGGTTAGCTCATCATGGGTATGCTAAAGACACGCCCAGTGTATTTAAAAAATTTTTGTCACGAGGTAAAACGGGTTATGTACCCAATAATTGGCAAGATATGGAATCAGCGATCACACTTATCCATAACGTCGGTGGTCAGGCAGTATTAGCACACCCAAGTGGATATAAGTTTTCTGCAAAGTGGTTAAAACGTCTTGTAAGAGAGTTCAAGGAAGCTGGTGGAGATGCAATAGAGGTGGTTCAAGGACAACAGTCCATTGGCGATCGTTCTAATTTAATTGCGCTCAGTAATCAGAATCAACTTTTTGCTTCACTAGGAAGCGATTTTCATTTTCCAGGTGGCTGGTTAGATTTAGGTAAAAAATTGTTTCAACCACCCGGAGTTAATTGGATTTGGCACTCAGAAGGCTGGAATAAATGAGTCAATTTTTTTATGTACATGAAGAAAACCCGCAATCAAGATTAATCGTACAAGCCGTTCATATTTTGAAGCAGGGGGGGGTTGTTGTATATCCAACAGATTCAGGATACGCCATTGGTTGTTTAATTGGTGATAAGAATGCAATGACGAGAATTACGAGGATCAGGCAAATCGAAAATGACCACCATTTTTCATTGATGTGTCGTGATTTATCAGAATTGGCAACATATGCAAAAGTTGATAATCAAGCTTATCGATTATTGAAATCTTGTACGCCGGGGCCGTATACCTTTATTTTTAAAGCTACGAAAGAAGTGCCAAAGCGTCTGCAAACTTCCAAGAAAAAGACCATAGGGATACGAGTGCCAAGTAATATTATCGCTGCGGCCTTGCTGGAAGAACTTGATGCTCCTTTAATGTCGACAAGCCTAGTGATGCCAAATGAAGACTATGCAGAGTCGGATCCCGAAAATATAAGGGACATGTTAGAACACCAAGTGGATTTAATTATTCATGGTGGTTATTTAGGCGAAAACCCGACCACCGTAGTTGATATGTCGGAAGATACGATACAAGTTGTTCGTGAAGGTGCTGGTGATACAAGTATATTCATCTAATGTTGCTTTAAGTCGGAGACCGTTCCCGATATAATGCATAACTGATATTGAACGCTTCTCATGGATAAGGACTCGGATGCAGGTTGCTCAGCAAAGTTTGCCTTTAGCTACTGTTCGGGGTAAATCAGTTAGCGAAATGCCTGCGGATTTATTTATTCCTCCAGAAGCGCTTGAGGTATTTTTAGAAGCCTTTGAAGGACCTTTAGACTTACTACTTTATTTGATACGTAAACAAAAGTTTGATGTTGTTGACCTGCCTATCCAGCAAATAACCTCCCAGTATTTAGAGTACATTGAACTACTCACTGACGCTCGAATTGAGTTGGCTGCGGATTATCTCGTAATGGCGGCAACATTGGCAGAGATTAAATCAAGGCTGTTGCTTCCTAGACCTGAGTTTGATGAACACGATGAAGAAGATCCAAGAGCTCGATTAATCAGGCAACTCAAAGCTTATGAGACGATAAAAAATGCCTCATTAGAAATCGATGAGTTACCTAGATTAGAGCGGGATTTTCATCTTGCATCGGTAAAGGTAGCTAAAAATATTGAAGTGAAAGTACTCGCTCCTGATGTGTCGTTGAGTGATTTAGCTCAAGCGTTTTCGAATGTATTGAAGCGTGTTGAAGCTTATCAACATCATCACGTAAAGAAAGAAGCACTTTCGACGCGTGAGCGTATGATCCAGATCCTTGAATTACTGAATAGTGAGACTTACACACCGTTTCAAGCTTTATTCAGTGCTGAAGAGGGGCGAGCTGGCGCTGTCGTGAGTTTTTTGGCTTTAATGGAGTTAGTCAAAGAGATGTTAGTTGAGCTGGTTCAAGCAGAGCCGATGACAACGATACACGTAAGGGCATTTTAATCTAATGCAAATTAATGATATTCAGCTCAAACAGCTTATAGAAGCGAGTTTATTTGTACTTGATAAACCACAAACGATGACACAAATGAAAGACTCATTTTTGAGTAATTTTTCGGTGTCGAAAGATCGAATTAAAGCGGTGATATCAGAGTTAGAGCAAGATTATCAAGAAAGAGGTGTACAACTTGTCCAAGTAGCTGGTGGATATCGGTTCCAAACGGCAGAGTTTTTAAGTCCATTGTTGCAGTCACTGTGGCAAGAGAAAGCACCAAAATATTCAAGAGCGACATTAGAAACTTTAGCGGTAATTGCCTATCAGCAACCCGTGACACGTGGAGATGTTGAACAAGTTCGTGGCGTTACAGTAAGTAGCCATATAATTAAAACCTTATCAGACAGAAGCTGGATTAAGGTTGTTGGGCATAAAGAAGTTCCTGGTCGACCAGCACTGTATTCAACAACCAATGATTTTTTAGATTATTTCGGATTGCGAAATTTATCTGAATTACCTCAACTGTCTGATCCTGAATCATTACAAGCATTGTTTTCAGTGAGTGAATTGGTTCCAGATATAAAAGAAGAGTCTACTAATGAGTGAAAAATTGCAGAAAGTCTTGGCCCGAGCAGGCCATGGCTCCCGTCGTGAGATGGAGGCATGGATTGCTGCAGGTCGAGTTAGTATAGATGGAGAAATCGCAACCATTGGAGATAGGGTTGAATCTGACGCCAAAGTTCGTCTTGATGGCCGTCTAGTTTCAATAAAGTCAGCTGACGAAGTGATTTGTCGAGTACTTGCCTATCACAAGCCCGAAGGTGAGATTTGCAGTCGTAAAGATCCAGAAGGTCGTCCAACCGTTTTTGATCGTTTACCAAGAGTACGAGATGGTCGCTGGGTTGCTGTAGGGCGTTTAGACATCAATACTTCAGGTTTATTACTGTTTACATCAGATGGTGAATTAGCGAATAAGCTCATGCATCCATCTAATGAAGTTGAGCGAGAATATGCCGTAAGAACTTTTGGTCAGGTCGAAGATGCATCCGTTCAAAAGCTTAGGACAGGTGTGATGTTAGAAGACGGACCAGCTAAGTTTGATAAAGTGAAACCAGCGGGTGGTGAAGGCATTAACCAATGGTGGCACGTGACGTTGAAAGAAGGGCGAAATCGAGAAGTTCGTCGTCTTTGGGAATCACAAGAAGTTCAAGTCAGCCGCTTGATCCGTATTCGTTATGGCATGATTGATTTGCCTAAAAGCTTACCAAGAGGCGGTTGGATTGAACTACCTATGGAGCAAGTTAACTATCTACGTAGAATGGCAGATCTGGAGCCTGAAACAAGAAGTATAATAGGCACGGATAAACATAGTATTGCGCGCACAAAAATCAAAAGTGCAAAAATACGCCGTGAAGTAAGAAAGCAGAAAACAGCGAAAGCGACAACACGTAACAAATCGGCTCGTCAAAGAGGTTAATTGTTAATCGCGTATTAAATTTTATTTAAAAAAAGGAGCCGATGGCTCCTTTTTTTAATGGGTTAGTTAACTATTGAGCGTTTAACTCTTTTCCATTAACGTCTTTGGAATCACTGCACATTAAGTAAGCATAAGAGGGCATGATCTCTTCTGGTGTTTTCAATGTCATAGGGTCTTCACCTGGGTAAGCTTGAGCTCTCATTCCTGTGCGTGTTGCACCTGGATTAATACTATTAACGCGTATATTAGTGCCTTCACATTCATCGGCAAGGACTTGCATCATGCCTTCTGTCGCAAATTTAGAGAAGGCATAAGGCCCCCAATAGGCTCTGCCATTGCGGCCAGCACCGCTGGAAGTAAAAATTATTGATGCTGAATCTGATTTTCGCATCAGAGGAAGTAGAGCTTTTGTAAGCATGACTTGGGCTGTAACGTTCACCTTAAGCACGTCTTCTAGTGAAGAAATGTCAATGTGCTCAAATGGCCCTAAGGCCCCTAAAAGGCTGGCATTATGTAATAAACCATTGAGCTTGCCAAATTGCTCTTGGATGGTATCAGCCATGTCTCGGTAATTTTGTTCAGTAGCACCCTTTAGATCAAGAGGCACAATTGCGGGTTTAGCATAACCCGCAGTTTCTATTTCATCGTAAACAGCTTCGAGCTTTTTGACTGTTTTCCCTAATAAAATTACCGTGGCACCACATTCAGCATACTTTAAAGCAGCCGCTCGACCAATACCTGCACCAGCGCCTGTAACAAGGATAATCTGTCCAGCTAAGCTATCGGATGCTGCTTGAAATTCTAACATGAGTAATTATCTCCAAATCACGGGAATGCCCGTCTACTCTGACCTATATAAAAAACATTGGTTGCGTTTTAAACGTGTGATTAAATAACCTTCAATTATATGCTAGATGAATGTAACAAACTTATAGCGTGGATCACATTTTTGGGTTACGGTAAATCACAAATTAAGGACAACTTATAGTCCTATATGGTCTCAAATATTTACTATAGAGACCAACCTTTGGGGAAAAATAATTATTTCAACCAGATTTGAGGAGAAAAAATGAAAAAGCTCTTATTGAGTGCTGTGATTGCATCCACCTTGGGGTTGACCGCGTGTGGTGGTGACAGTGTAGATAAAATTGATGATTCAACAGTTCCGCTCATCCCTCAGTCACATCTTGTGTTTGATCCAACGAATGCAAAATTACCTTTACCAAATGATCTACTTTTTAGTGGAACACAAGATGGCACCTTAAACATTCCAGGGGAAGAAACAGGTGATTTTGCCAATCCACAAATAGCACTGGGCGCTCTTGATGGTTGGTCACTCACACAACCTATTTCAATAAACGTAGATTTGCCTAAATTTGACCGTGATGGTACACCGATAGAATTAAGCATTACAGAATCTAGCGTACAGCAACCAGGCGCGGTAAGAGTATTTGAAGCTACGACAGGTGGGCCATTATCATCAGATCCAGAATGTACAAGTGCACCATCATTAACAGCGTGTAAACTTGGTGATGAATTGCAATTTGGTGTTGATTTTGTCACAGCGGTGTCTGGGAGCAGCATTGCAATCGTACCCATTAAGCCATTAAAAGCTGAACAGTCTTACCTCTACGTAACTACGGATAAAATCATGGACTCAGAAGGGCGATCGATTGCCGCTTCTGCCACTTATAATTTACTTAAGTTGGATTTAGCAACACAACCACTCGGTAGTGACGCGCAAAAACAATTACAAGGCGTTGTTAATAATTATGAAAATAGCTTACAAGCTGCCCATGATGTTGACCCTGACTCCATAACCTATGCAGGAATGTTCACTACACAATCAATAGGCAAAGTTTTAGAAGTTACTAAAGCTAAAATGGCGCAAGACTTTTTAGCTGGATTACCAGTCGCCGCTGGTGGACAAGGTGGTGACTTTGGACCATATGCTCCTCTCGTTATGCCTAGAAGTGTTAAACCACTTTTTAATGGTGATGGAAGTATTAAGAATGCTGCTGATGTTTTAGGGATAGAAGATCCACTTCAAAGAGGTTTGTTAGAGAGCGCACTAGTGTTTACTGCAAAGTTACGTTTGCCGATTTTTAGTGCCTGCTCATCACAGAAATGTGGTACTCGTGCAGCTCCCGACGTTAATGGCATGTGGCATGCCCAAGGTGACAGTCCAATAGCCGTATTGTCAGCACTTCAGTCAGGCAAATTAACTCAAGCTGAGTATGGAGCTCAAGCCGTTGCTCAAGGGATTTCAGATCCTGTTGCAGCATTAAGTAACCCTGCTTTGTTAGTCGGTAAACAGTTCAAATTAGCCGATGGAACTTCTGTTGACACTCAAAAGCAGTTGACTAGATTTAATCCATTACCAGCACTGCAACTTGATGAAAATGGTGCACCGGTTTATGAAACAGTAGATGTTCAAATTACAATTCCAAAATTAGCGGAAGGTGAAACACCACCTGCAGGTGGTTTTCCTGTCGCTATTGCAATGCATGGACTCGGTGCAGCTAAGGAAAGTAATTTAGCCTTTTCAGGACTATTTGCGTTATCTGATGATGAAAAGTCGGAAGTGGCGACAATATCTATCGATATGCCTTTGCATAATAAACGCTCTTTCTCTGGGGATGGGAGCTCGAATTATGTGGTGAGTTCTACAGAGGCTGATGTTGCAGAGACATTAGGTCTTGAAGGTGATTTTACAAGGGGGACGCCTTTAGCATTCGTAAATGTGAGTAGTCCACTTTCAATTACGAGTAATTTCCGCCAAGCAACCATTGATCATTTGGCGTTAAGACTTGTCTTACCGGTTATTGCTCAAAATATTGCTCTAAATCCTCAGCTTGCACAATATGCAATTAATCCTCAAAACCCTACGGTACTAGGTCTAAGCTTGGGTGCAATCGTAACAACTGATTTTTCTGTTCTCGCTAAAAGTGGATTACGCAATCCATTTACCGATGAAGTATTACCAAACCCTTATGACATTAAGAGCGCTTCTTTAGTGGCTCCAGGCTCAGGATTAGCGGGATCTTTTGCCAGTTCACCAACCTTTGGGCATTTGCTCTATAACAATATAATTACTCGCCCAGAGTTTATTCAACTTGTGAATACGGCTAATACCAATGGTGCAGAAGCAAGCAGTGCAGAATATGAAGCCATTCAACATGCCGTTTATCAAGGTTTCGTTCCACAATTAGGATTTGCAGTACAAACGGTCCTTGATAAAATTGATCCGATTAGTCACGCCGCTGCTTTAAAAGCATCGGAGCTTCCTGTTCATGTTATTGAGATTGTAGGTGATGGTTCACCTAACAATTTACCTGATCAGGTTTTACCTAACCGATTTAATGGGTTGTCAATTGACCAGTCTGGAACAGTGTTACCTTTAGCAGGATTCCCTTTATCCGGCACTGAACCATTTATTGCTGCCTTGGGATTACCTTGTGTCGATACTACAACAGAAGGCTCAGGAGCTGTGCGGTTTGTTAAAGGCCATCATTCTTCTTTAATCAGTCCTACTGCAGACACTTTAGATGTGACGCTTGCGATGCAGCAACAAGTATTTAAATTTTCAGAGTCTGCTCATGATGGAAATGCACAAATATTTGTTGATGAAAATAGCTCACCTTTGCTTAAAGGCTGCTCTGATTAAAATTTAGAGACATAATAAAAGCCCAGCAATAATTGCTGGGTTTTTTTATTGCTAAATAGACTGTTAGAATAGCAAAAGCAATAATCTCGTTTAAGATCGGTCAACTGGAGTTTCATTTGGAATTTTTATATGAATATGGCTTATTTTTAGCCAAAGCAATCACTTTTGTTATTGTAATATTAGCAATAGTAACAATCGTTATTTCAGCATCATCCAAACAAAAGCATGGTAAAGGTGAGTTGAAGATCACTAACCTAACTGATCAATTAGAATCGTTAACTCACGAACTTAAACATGAATTGATGGATAAAAAACAGTTCAAAGCTTATGAGAAATCATTAAAGTCAGATAAGAAGAACAAAGACAAAACGACAAAAAATGAAGAATTAAAGCCTAAAACTTTCGTCGTTAACTTTAAAGGCAGCATTGACGCGAATGAAGTTTCTTCTTTAAGAGAGGAGATAACTGCGATTTTAGCTGTAGCAACAAAAGCTGACGAAGTGATTGTGAATGTTGAGAGTGGCGGCGGAATGGTTCATGGTTATGGCTTAGCATCAAGTCAACTCGACCGTGTTCGTCAAGCTGGAATCCATCTAAGCGTTTGTGTTGATAAAGTCGCGGCCAGTGGCGGTTACATGATGGCTTGTGTCGCCAATAAAGTTTATGCAGCGCCTTTTGCAATTATCGGTTCTATCGGTGTTGTAGCGCAAATTCCTAACTTTAATCGCTTGCTGAAAAAGCATGATATTGATTATGAGCAGCACACTGCAGGTGACTTTAAACGAACATTGACCTTATTTGGTGAAAACACCGATGAAGGAAGGGTTAAATTTCAGAAAGAATTAGAAGAAACCCATGTATTGTTTAAAGAGTTTGTGGGTAAGTATCGCCCTGAACTTTCGGTAGAGAAAATAGCCACTGGTGAGCATTGGTATGGTCAACAAGCTATTGATCTTGGTTTGGTTGATGAAATATTAACCAGTGATGATGTCATTATGAATTTGGCTAAACAACGCGACGTTTATAAAGTTCAATATCAAATTAAGAAGAAACTGTCTGATAAGTTCGCTCATGGTGTTTCTCTTTCTATAAACGCATTATTTAATCGATTAGCTGAAAAAAATCACAGTATATAAGCGACTAATACAACTGTAATTGGCTTAAGGGATGTCGCAGTTCAAATAATACCAATTTAAATTTCAACGCTTAATTTGTCATACCTGCGAACGCAGGTATCCAGCGACTTGTGCCCAAATTAACCAAAGACTCTGGACTCCTGCGTTCGCAGGAGTGACGATAAAATTGGTATACATTCTTCCGCCACGTCCCTAAGTTCGTTTACGTTATGGCAAATACGTGTATTTGCCTTTTTTGTACGTGGGCTCAAACTATTTTGAATTCGAATTGCTGAAGGATCTAGCGATTTAGAAAGTACCAATCTTTGTCATGCCACATAAGACAGGTATCCAGTGAGTTTTATAGAAAAAACATGCACTAGACTACCGACCATACAAAACTGTCGTTACTTCGTTTCCAGCCTACGCTGGAGCGACGAGAACTTATCGGTATACTTTCTTCCGCAACTTTCCTAAAGAACTTCACATGACTATTTTCTCGATTATTTTCCCATTGATTTTTGTCGTTATTTTGGGCTATTTCTCAAGCCGGTTTAGCATAATAAACCGAGATGGTATTAGCGGTCTGAGCAGATTTATTTTCAATCTTTGCATTCCAGCAATGTTATTCATCAATATGGCTAAAGCTGATTTATCAGAAGTAGCTGACTTAAATAGCTTGTTGAGCTTTTATGTTCCTATTGTGCTGTTGTTTGGTGTCAGTTTTTTTATTTTTAATCGATTCAGTAAGCGTTCGGCTTCCGTTTTAGCATTGGGTGCCAGCTACTCAAATACGGTTTTAGTTGGTTTACCTATTATTAGTGCTGCGTTAGGTGAGAGCTTTATTAGCCGAGTGTTCATTATCATTCCTTTGCACAGCTTAATTTTGTTTTCACTGACTTTTATTTTGAGTGCGAACAAAACAGGAAAATTGATTTCTGCAAAAGAATTTGCCAATTTAGTCGTATTTAATCCAGTCGTTCTTAGTATCTCTTTGGGGATAATCGTTAGTTTAAGTGGTATCCCTTTACCTGAATTTGTCGTTGAATCTTTAGTATTAATTGCTAAACCTGCTACAGCAGGAGCTCTGTTTGTCTTAGGCGCCAATTTATTCTTTTTAAAATTAGGTGAGAACTTAACAACCGCGTTTTATTTGAGTGCGATCAAGCTTATTTTTCTTCCTGCTTTGGTGTATTGCTCGGCCAGTTACATCTGGCCAAACTCTCTAGAGCAAATAGCCATACTTGTGTTATTGGCCGCTTCGCCATTGGGCGTTAATGCTTATTTGATTGCTTCTGAACTTAAAGATGAGCCTGCGATTATTGGGAGTACAGTGGTTATATCAACTATTCTTTCTTTATTTAGTTTTAGCTTTTGGTTGTATTTGTTATTGTAATGTCTATTAAAACAATAAAAGAAAAGGCATGGACATGATTGTTGAAACGGAACGTTTAATTTTAAGAAAATTCACAGAAAATGATATTGATGCACTTTTTGAAATGAATCGAATTCCTGAAATTTTAGCCTATATTCCCACCGAGCCATTTATTAAAAGAGAACAAGCGACCAAACTTTATAAAACGGTAATATTACCCAATTACGAAGAATTTGGATTTGGGCGTTGGGCTGTACACCATAAAACCGATGATAAAGTAATTGGCTTTTGTGGCCCAAAATACATAGAAGAGTTAAATGAAGTTGAGTTAGGTTATCGATATTTCCCAGATTATTGGGGGAAGGGAATTGGTTTTGAGGCTGCAAAAGGGGCATTGAGTTCTTTTCCTGAACATGGGATTAAGTCTGCTATTGCTATGATATTAGAAGGGAATGTTGGCTCTGAAAACATCGCTAAAAAAGTAGGTATGAAATGGCGTAATGAAGATAAATTTATGGGTGCAACGATAAACGTTTTTCATAAAGACTTATAAATTTTTCTTCGTCCAATAAAAAACCAGCTAAAACGCTGGTTTTTTATTAAACAGTAACGACTTACTCGTCATTATGCTCACAATCTTCATTAGTACATACACCATAAAGATATAAACTGTGGTTTGTCAGCTTAATATTATGTTTATCAGCGATTTCAAGCTGACGCTGCTCAATGACATCATCGTTAAATTCAATCACTCGGTCACAGGTTAAGCATACTAAATGGTCATGGTGATGTTGAGATGACAATTCAAATACCGCTTTACCACTTTCAAAGTGATGACGAGTAACAATGCCCGCATCGTCAAATTGGTTTAATACACGGTACACAGTCGCAAGGCCAATTTCTTCACCAATTTCCAATAAGCGCTTATATAAATCTTCTGCACTGATGTGTTGGTTTTCGGGCTCTTGCATCAATTCTAGGATCTTGACGCGTGGTAAGGTGACTTTTAAGCCGGCTTTTTTCAGTGCTTGATTTCCATCTGTCATCGCTAATCTCTTGATTGCAGAACCATTGGGTTCGTCCATAGGGTTATAAATTCATTATAAAGAGATAATTGAAAACATAAACCTTTACTCATGTTTTGTTGGTAAAATTTTGGTTATTATTCGAGCATTAATTGTAGTTTGCATACAAATTCATCGAGATAGGCTTACTAAATTTAAGGATATATGTCAGAATCCGAAAGTTGCAGAAGGATTTAGCAGCATGATTTGTTAAAAGGAAATACAGTTAATGATACAAGATTACAGCAATGCAAATATTGTCATTTTGACGGGAGCAGGCCTTTCAGCTCCTTCAGGAATTGAAACGTTTAGATCTCAAGATGGCCTTTGGGAGCAGCATTTGATTGAAGATGTTGCCACACCTGAAGGTTATGCGAGCAATCCTGAGTTAGTTGACACCTTCTATAATCAACGCCGCGCACAATTGAATGATCCCCTTGTTAGTCCAAATGCTGCTCATGTTGCCCTTGCTAAGCTTGAACTAGCGCATCAAGGTAGATTATTTGTAATTACCCAGAATGTAGATGATCTTCATGAACGAGCAGGGAGTAAGCAAGTCCTGCATATGCATGGAGAGATACGCAAAGGTCGCTGTCCAAGATCCAATTTAAGCTTTTTGATGAAAAAGGACTTCTCTTCTGAACAATTGTGTAGTTGTTGCCAACCAGCTCAGCGTCTAAGACCACATATTGTTTGGTTTGGTGAAATGCCTATTGGAATGGGCATGATTGAGCGTGCGTTAACTGAGTGCGACTTATTCATATCTGTGGGTACATCGGGTGTTGTTTACCCTGCTGCTGGCTTTGTTCGATTGGCGAAAGCCTTTGGTGCCAAGACCATCGATGTAAATACTGAACCATGTTATACGGGTTCTTTTGATGCCCAATATAAAGGGTGTGCAACGGAAACGCTACCTAAACTCATTGATAAAATATTAAATGGACAACCTCTCAGTCATAAAGAGGTTGAATTGGTTTAAAATTTTTTAGCCATGGCTGATAAATACTTTTTTTGTTGAAGCGGGTGTGTCACTGATCATTTTGGCAACCACTTTCATTGCAGTAGTCAGTTGAGTAAGTTGTTTTGGAGAAATTGTATACGGCGGCATAATATATATGACACTGCCAAATACTCTTATCCAAACTCCAAGCTCAGTAAAGTGAGGTTGCAGTTCGGCTGCATTGAGTGAGTGATCCATTTCAATGACACCAATACTACCAAGTACTCTAACGTCTTTTACCGCGGTATAACATTTGGCTTCTTCTAACTCAGCCACCATTTGTTTTTCTAAGTTTATGACTTGTGACTGCCACTTCCCCTCGTTGATTAAATCAAGGCTGGCATTAGCCGCAGAGCATGCAAGCGGGTTTGCCATAAATGTTGGTCCATGCATGAAAACACCTGCTGGAGAGTCACTGATACCTTTTGCAACTTTATCCGTACATAAGGTTGCAGCAAGGCTAATATAACCGCCAGTTAGTGCTTTACCTAAACATAAAATGTCTGGTGTAATATCTGCGTGTTCATAAGCAAATAGTTTTCCTGTACGCCCAAAGCCTGTTGCAATTTCATCAATAATGAGAAGGACATTAAATTCGTCACACAGTGCTCTTACTTCTTTTAAGTACTCAGCACTATAAAAGTACATGCCTCCTGCACCTTGCTTAATTGGTTCTAAAATCATTGCCGCAATGGAGTTGTGATGTGAGATAAATTTGTGTCTCAGTGCTTCGACATCACCTGAGTTAACGGGCTCACCAAACTTAGCTTGTGGCGCTTTAACAAAGTGTTGTTTAGTGACTGCATCGCCAAACATAGTATGCATACCATTGTCAGGATCACAGACGCTCATCGACGCGAACGAATCGCCATGATAACCGCGTTTTATCGTAATTAATTTCTGCTTATTGGCTTTTCCGATGCCTTGCCAATATTGGAGAGCCATTTTTATGGCTACTTCTACAGCAATGGAACCAGAATCACTAAAAAATACTTTTGTGAGTGGTTTGCAAGTCATCTCAATGAGTTTTTTAGTTAATTCAATGGCTGGTGTGTGAGTGATGCCGCCAAACATAATGTGGGGCAACATATTCAACTGCTTTGACATGGCTGAAATGATTTTTGGATGGTTATAACCATGAACGCAAGCCCACCAAGAGCTGGTGCCATCAATTAGTTTTGTTCCATCATTTAGTGTTAGCTCGCAACCGTCAGCGGATTCTACTCCTATAACCGGAAAGGCCTGATTCATCGACGTGTATGGATGCCAGATGTGCTGGCGATCAAAGTCAAAATCCCATGCTTGGTTTTCAGAATTTACAGAATTTACAGAATTTTCATTGTTCATATTTTAACCATTGGTAAATCGGTTGTGTTATCTGGCATTGACAGCAGCTTAGTTGTGGCTATCCTAGCCAACATAACGATGAAATAAAAGAGATAAATTATGTCGCAGCTTGAATGTCGGACTGATTGGAAACGAGAAGAAATTGAAACCTTGTTTGCACTTCCAATGAATGACTTATTGTTTAAAGCACACAGTATTCATAGAGAAACCTTTGATCCGAATGAAGTTCAAATCAGTCGTTTGCTGTCGATTAAAACAGGTGCTTGCCCTGAAGATTGTAAGTATTGTCCTCAAAGCGCTCGTTATGATACAGGCCTTGAAAAAGAACGTTTATTGGCAATGGAAACGGTATTAACAGAAGCTAAAAGCGCTAAAGCTGCAGGCGCTTCACGTTTTTGCATGGGGGCGGCTTGGCGTGACCCAAAACAACGAGATATGCCATATTTGACTCAAATGGTAAGAGAAGTCAAAGCCATGGGTATGGAAACTTGTATGACGTTAGGGATGCTTGATACTGATAAAGCGAGTCAATTAGCGGATGCAGGCCTAGATTATTATAACCATAACCTTGATACCTCACCTGAGTACTATGGTGATGTAATTACGACTCGTACTTACCAAAACCGTTTAGATACCTTGGATAATGTTCGCTCTGCTGGCATGAAAGTGTGCTCCGGCGGTATTGTTGGTATGGGTGAACAAGCTAAAGATCGTGCTGGTTTATTGCAGCAACTTGCTAATCTTGAACAACACCCAGACTCAGTACCGATTAATATGTTAGTTAAGGTTGCAGGCACTCCTTTTGCCGACTTAGATGATCTTGATCCATTAGAGTTTGTTCGAACCATTGCTGTGGCGCGTATCCTTATGCCTAAATCTCGGGTTCGATTATCAGCAGGGCGCGAGAGTATGAGCGATGAAATGCAAGCTATGTGTTTCTTTGCTGGGGCAAATTCAATTTTTTATGGTTGTAAGTTATTAACGACACCTAATCCTGAAGAGAATGATGATTTAACCTTGTTTAAGCGCTTGGGTCTACACCCTGAGCAAGGGCCAGTAGCTAAATTAGAGCAAGAAACTGAATTGCTAGAAAAAGCGTTAGCTCAACATGATAAGTCAAATGGCGCATTTTATGATGCAGCAGCGCTATAAAGCTGCCTTTAATGGTGTCAATGAGCGAAACTAATAGAATGACGAACGCTAATCATATCCTCGAGAAAAAAATGCAAGCTGCCATCGACTTGAGTGCTGAAAAAGGTGTGTTGCGTAGGCGTGTTATAGTGAACTCAATACCTGAACACACGACACAAATAGACGTTGAGGGTAAGAGGTACATTAATTTTAGTAGTAATGACTATTTAGGATTGAATAGAGAACCTGCATTGCTCGATGAACTTCACAAAGCAACCTTAAAATATGGTTTAGGCAGTGGCTCATCACCACTGGTTTCTGGGTATTGCGATGCACACATGAAGCTTGAGCAGTTATTATGCCAGCAAACTGGACACCAAGCGGCCTTGTTATTCAATTCAGGTTTTAGTGCTAATCATGGCTTGATGACGGCATTGTTTGATAAGACCGATCACATTATTGCTGATAAGTTAATTCATGCCTCAATCATTGATGGAATAAGCCACTCTGGCGCAGTATTAAAACGTTTTATTCATAATAAGGTTGAACACGCTGAAACCTTGTTAAAAAAATACAATACTTCCGCATTGGTTACGGAAAGCGTGTTTAGCATGGATGGTGACTGCGCTCCCGTAGAATACCTATCAATGCTCTGCCAGAAATATCATACCCAACTCATTGTTGATGATGCTCATGGCTTCGGAGTGATTAACTTATGTGTTGCGCCTAATGTGCAACCAAAATGCAATATACAGATCATCACCTTTGGTAAAGCTTTGGGTTGCCAAGGTGCGGCTGTATTGGGCAGTAAACAGCTCATTGATTATTTAGTCAGCCATTCTAGAGAGTATATTTATTCAACGGCGCTTTCTCCCATTAATGCTTGTTTGGCTTATTCAGCCTGCAAATACATCGCGGATAATCCGGAATTACAATCTCAATTAATGAGTAATATTGCCTATTTTAAACAACAAGCAAAACGGAGAAATATCGATTTAATAGAATCTGAAATGCCGATCCAAGGTGTTATAATTGGAGATCCTGAAAAAGCAGTCGAAGCATCTAACCAATTAAAATCTGATGGATTATGGGTAGGGGCGATTCGAACACCTACTGTGCCGAAAAATACTGATAGGCTAAGAATAACAATAACAGCAAAACACTCAACAGAAGATATTGATCAGTGTATTACCGCATTGGATAAGCTGTTTATGAATGAGGAATATTGTCATGCTCGCTGAAAAGTGGTCATGTGAGTCTCAATCGTTCGCTGAACATTCGCCAGTAAGTAAAGGTTTTTCGGCAGCCGCAAAAACTTATAGCTCTCATAATGTGGTACAAACCATTTGTTCTTCAGAATTAATAGAGGGGCTAAATTTACAAGGAAATATTGTTGATTTAGGTGCTGGACCTGGAACGCAGTATCATGTTAATCCAGCATCGAGTGTTTTGTGTCTCGATGTCGCATTTGGAATGCTATCTTTTTTAAAATCAAAATTTCCTTCTTACAGTCCAATTAATGCGGATGCTCAATCTTTACCACTTTTATCAGAGTCAATTGATTACATTGTTTCAAATCTAGCATTGCAGTGGTGTTCAGATTACAAGAGTGCGATTGATGAAGCTCAGCGGGTACTTACTCATGGCGGTGAAATTCACTTAAATCTTGTCGCTAATAATAGTTTGCCAGAACTCAAAGCACTTGGGTTTAGTGTTAATCAATTTCGTGAATTATCTGAGTACCAACAAGCATTTGAAACAAGTAATTGGAAAGTTCTCGAAGTAGAATTATCAAAAAAAGTGGTTTATTTTTCTACTTTAAAAGAGCTGTTATATTCAATAAAAGGTGTTGGCGCATCAGTGAAATTTCAGAACTCTGATTCTCAAGTGCAGATAAGAGGTAGGAAAGATTGGGACAAGCTGATTAAATTATCGAAGCAACAAACCACGAAACGTGGCTTACCACTCACTTATGAAATTGTCCGAATAAGAGCTAAAAAAATAGGTTAAGAATGAATTACTTTGTGACGGGAACTGATACTGATAGCGGTAAAACAGTAGTTTCATCGGGGATATTAATGGCCGTAAACCGCTGGGCTAAGATCCATAATAAATCGATGAAAACAGCAGGGTTTAAACCGATAGCTTCAGGTTGCGAACAAACATGCAATGGCTTACGTAACTCGGATGCTTTAAGCCTTATGGCTGCATCGTCACAAGAAATTGACTATTCTATTGTTAATCCCATTAGTTTTGAACCCGCTATAGCGCCTCACGTAGCCGCCAAGCAGATTGGTTTTGAACTAACAAGTGAGAGGGTGTTAGGTCACCTTTCCACAGATGTTTTTTCCGAAAGTGACTTTAACCTTCTAGAGGGAGCTGGAGGCTGGCGATTACCGTT
The DNA here is from genome assembly GCF_004358345.1 of Parashewanella spongiae. Taxonomy (NCBI): domain Bacteria; kingdom Pseudomonadati; phylum Pseudomonadota; class Gammaproteobacteria; order Alteromonadales; family Shewanellaceae; genus Parashewanella; species Parashewanella spongiae. The sequence goes on from NZ_CP037952.1 coordinate 2,172,503, forward strand.
AAATAACGAGGAATTCCTTTCAGAAGTTATCCAAAAGTTAGATTTGCCGGTTATTTTAGTCGTAGGCTTAAAATTGGGCTGCTTAAATCATGGAGTTCTTACTCAAGAAGCAATCTTGTCTGATGGTCTTAACATAGTCGGATGGGTCGCAAACTGTGTTGATAAAAATATGCAAGCGCAACAAGATAATTTAACGAGTTTAAATGTGATGATGAAGTCACCATGTTTGGGTGTTGTTCCTTATTTAAATAAGCCGACCGCGGATAATGCAGCCGACTATCTTGATGTGTCTCATTTATTGAATTGCTAATTCAGTAAATGAGACAAATCGCTTCCTGCTGGAATGACAACTTCTTGCTGTTCACCACAAAATAAATAGCCATCCTCATCACCGATAAGAGTTAGCTTATCTCCTTGACGTAATAAAGCGGTACCTTCGACGATGCCAACAACAGGGGTTCTAGGATCTACTTTGGTGAACTCAAGTAAGCGTTGTGCACGTGTTTCACCATTATGGCCGGGTGCCTGATAATTGGTGTAATGAGGATTGACCTGAAATGGCAAAATATTCAATGCGGCAAAAGAAGGCGGTTCAATAATCGGCATGTCATTGGTCGTGCGAATGCTTAATCCGGTTATATTTGATCCCGCACTCCAGCCTACATAAGGAATGCCACTGCTGACCTTATTTTTTATTAAATCAATTAAATTATAACGATATAATTCATGCAATAAATGAAAGGTATTTCCACCGCCAACCATAATACCTTCAGCTTCTTCTAGGGCTTTTTTGGGGTCGTCATGCTGATGAATACTTGAGATTTCAATATTAAGTTCGGTTAGTGCCGTTGCAACAATATCTAAATACTTATCGTAACTGAAACTTACGCCTGCATAAGGGATGAAAACCCATTTTTTTGCGTTTTTGGTCATCGATTTTATAAGAGATAAAGCATGCTTTAAGTAAGGAGTATTTCCTGCACGCGAACTACTCAGCAATAGGGCGTTTGTTGTCATTCTTTTATCCAAGAGTCTTTTGTGTTGCTAAGAGTGTAACAAAGCACTTCCTGATGTTGAAGATGCTCGAGTGAGTTCGCGTATTTTGTGAATAAGTTTCAAGTAGTAATGAGGATCTATATGGCAAATATATTAGCCCTGATCTAACCTCATATTAATCAATATTAAAACTTTGGAAATGGACTTATGGCAAGTGCTCAAGACTCATCTATTAAAAAAAGTGGTTTCACCAGTACCACAACAATTATGATGATTTTTGTCAGTGGTTATTTTATTGATTTTGCTTTTAATATATTTCTAGCTCGCCATATGGGATCAAACGATTATGGTAACTTTAAGGTTGCAGAAGCTTTTATCTATTTAGGTAGCATTATCACTATGATGGGAGGCGCGAGTGCTGCTCCAAGATTACTGCTTCCACACATTAAAAACCCGAATAAAGAAGGGGTATGGGGGTACGTTCGTTTTTACATTATAGTTTCAACTATAGTTTCGATTGTTCTGTTAGTTTTAATTGTTATTGGACATTACCTGCATATATCAACGTTTAGCGGTAATGGTTATCATCCACTACTTTTGGCTGCTATAGTGATTCCTCTAGCTGGAATTTCAGGTTTGTTGTGCGGAGTGCTGCACGCTGCGAATCGGCTCGATCTGGCTTTTATTCCTTGGGGATTGGGTTATTCTACACTCGCATTTTTATTTTGTTTTATTGCTAGCTTAATATTTGGACAAATTAGTAGTTTTATGGCCGTAGGGCTTGTTGGTGCAGTCGTTCTTTCTCTTATATTTTTCAGTTTAGTATGTATATATAGGCTTTCTTTAATGCCACTGAAAAATATAGTGCGAGTAGGTAATCGGTCCCAGTGGTTAAAGATATCTTTTCCAATTATGGTTGTTGCTGCGCTACAAATGTTTATGCGCCAAGTCGATATTTACATGATCGAATTCATGGCTGGTGAAATTGCCGTTGGCCACTTTGCTGCGGCAACAGTAACAACATTTGTGATCATTGTGATACAGCTTGGGCTTATCGCCTTGTTTTCACCGCAGGTTGTAGAGGCATTAAATAAAGGGCAGGGCACTATACGCGCATTAAATCGAAAAAGTATGGTGTTGAGTTTTTTGCTTGTTCTACCGTTAAGCCTATTGCTAATTTTATTTGGTCATCAAATTCTTGATTTTTTTGGGCATGATGTTGATTTAGCATTCAATGCACTAAAAGCACTAACTATTGGATACGCCATTACGGCATTGATGTCAGTACCCATTATTTGGCTACAATATGGCGGTGCTGAAAAATCAATTATGGTCTTACTCATTATTAGTGTCGTTTCAAATATATTTTTAAATTGGTTGCTGATCCCTATTTTAAATATTGAAGGGGCAGCGATAGCAACAAGTTTAGCTATGAGTATTTCGGCCGTTGGAGCAATAATCATTATGAAATTTAAATTAGGCATATTTCCTTGGTCAGGACAGTCACGAATGGCTAAAGCTGAATAATTAGTTTGTCTTTTAATCACTTTTGGTTTGATTTCTCGACCCTTGGGGCGGATTAACACAATTTGTCATACCTGCGTAGGCTGGTATCCAGCGACTTTCTCTAAACAAGAAAAAGACGCTAGACTACCGACAACAAAGCTGTCGTTACTTCGTTCCTTGCCTTCGCTAGAGTGACTATAACGTTAAATCTAAAGCATCAGTTGAACGCTGAGTATATGAGTAACTGTTTGAGCAATAAGATGACTTTATCATCATGGCTTTCACTCAATGAGTGAAGTGCTCTACGCTCACAAGCTTGCTAAAATGACTGCTATCTGCGTTGTAACCCACTTTCCGAACCTGAATATAGTTAAGAAAACAATAAATTACTGAATTGGCCATACCAGTAGTATCGCACACGGTTAAAAATGGTGAAGTCAACTTGTTGAATTTAAATTATAAAGCAAATAAATCGTAACTTATTGATTTTAATTTTTATCCTTTAACCTTTTGATGTATCAGTGTTTAAAATGCAATTTTCAAGGTGCGGAATGTCGGTTGTAACCTTTGCAAGTAGAATAACTACTTGCAAAATTTATAACGCAGCTAGTGGTGGTTTTGGCAAGTATATGAATGTTCAGCACTCACCTGATGGGTGAATTAGGGTTGTTTAATTTTGTATTTAACTTCAATAAATTAAAGCTAAATTGTGCGTTCAACCGATTTATTTAGGTTAAACGATACCTCGCCCCTCAGGGGCGGGATGATTCATTGTTTGTTTCATTTGTAACAACTTGAAAATTGATATTACTAAACCAAAAGCACAATAATCTTTTTGATGATTTAATTCTTTATTTAGCAGTTAGTTAGAGAGAAATCAGCCTTCCTCACTCAAATTTAGTTATCAACTTTTGTTAAACAGCTCTTGATATTTTATTTCTTGGACATATTATGTCTTCATAATGTGATTATGACACAATTGTTTTTTGTTGGAGTGTGTGATGAAGAGAATATTTTTATTAATTGTGACGAATATGGCGATCTTGCTTGTTGCTTCGATTGTTATGTCCATTCTGGGTGTGAATACTAAAACTATGGGTGGTTTATTGATATTTGCGGCCATATTTGGTTTTGGTGGTGCATTCGTAAGTCTAGCAATATCTAAATGGATGGCTAAAAAAACGATGGGGTGTGAAGTCATTACAACCCCAAGAGATGATAATGAACGTTGGCTGGTAGATACCGTAGCAAAACAAGCAAAACAAGCAGGAATTAAAATGCCTGAAGTTGCTATTTATCACTCGCCAGAGTTAAATGCTTTTGCAACAGGGCCAAGTAAGGACAACTCATTGGTTGCTGTAAGTTCTGGGCTACTCTACGGAATGACACAAGATGAAGTCGAAGGCGTATTAGCTCACGAAGTCAGTCATGTTGCTAATGGTGACATGGTAACTTTGACGTTAATTCAAGGGGTTGTAAATACCTTTGTTATTTTTGCTGCAAGAGCCATTGCGCAAGCTATTGACTCCTTTGTTTCGAGTAACGATGAGGAAGGTGAAGGAATGGGATTTTTTGCCTATATGGCAGTCGTGTTTGTTCTAGATATGCTGCTTGGGATCTTAGCGTCAACAATTGTGGCTTATTTTTCTCGTATTCGTGAATATAAAGCAGATGCTGGTGCAGCAAAGTTAGCGGGTTCAAGTAAAATGATTGCAGCGTTGGAACGATTACGTAAAGGCCCTGAAAGTACAGCAATGCCTGCACAGATGTCAGCATTTGGTATTAATGGAAAACGCTCAATGGCTGAAATTTTTATGAGTCATCCGCCGCTTGAAAAGCGAATTGATGCTTTGAAGTCTCAATAGTAAGCTTTTATGAATGATAAAAAAGGGGCTTATGCCCCTTTTTATAAAATCAACTCTTACTACTCTCGTCTGAATTGCAAGCTAGTCCTACATTAGAGAACGCACTAATTACCGCTTCAGAGTTATAATGCATATCACGAGCCGCATTGATAACACCGCAAGCTCCTGACTTCATTGTGCTATTGGGTTGCCAATAGAGAATATTTGCAATTGCAAAAGTAACAAATGCTTTTGGCGTATCCCACCCTTCCGTTGTCGCTAAGTTGTAAAAAGCTCGGTTATATATTCCTGAAATGTAATGTACATTAAGTTTACCAAAATCATTCCAGCTAGAGCATTGAGGCTTTTCACTACTATCAAAATTAACGTAGTCTTCGTAATTTGAAACCGAGCACCCATCTAGTCTAGGGTTTTTCATGTAACGGAGTGGACCATAAGATTTAGTTATATCTATACCTAAAAGCCAATCATTGTAGCCTTGAGAATAATATTTAGCTGCTTCTCCAGCCATATCAGAAAATGCTTCATTCATTCCACCTGATTCACCTGAATACTCTAAATTTGAATTCATTTCAGTAAAACCATGACTAATTTCATGCGCGGCTACATCTAACCCTACAAAAGGATAAAATAAATCATCGCCACCATCTCCAAAGTTCATGGTCTTGCCATCCCACCACGCATTCTCTGGTCCAGGATACATATTGTAGTGAACGTTCATTACAAGCTGAAAAGGAAGTGGTTGGAGATTTAACCAGTAGCCGTACATTCCAAAAATCACATCTCCGAAGTAATGGGCATCATTAACAGGAGAAAATGCGCCATTAGTTTCTTTATATGTATTTCGATATTTATTAACGCACGGAAAATTATAAGCTTCATCGTCAGGTTTTGGTTTAGTGAATCTCCCTGCCATGTTCACTGTTTTAACGTGCTTAGACTCCATATAGCACTTATCACCAATTTTTTTAATGTCTAGAAATGGTTTATCAGTACCATATTCATAACGACCGGTTTTTAAATTCCCTCCAGGCCCTGTTCCCATTTTTTGTGTTGTGAGTCCGTTCCATTGTTTAAGAACTACTTTGTTATGGGCATCAACGATAGAGAAAGGCCGTGTAATTTTTTGATCTTTAATCTGCAAATAATTGATAATATAGACAAGATGCTCTTTATTGTTTGAGTCAAAATATACCCATAGTTTCACTTGTGGATCATCAACTTCCTTTTTGACTCCAACACTATACGCACTGTTAGTTTGTGCATTCATCGCAATACTTATAGCTTCTTCTTTGGAAATAGATGGTGTTGTAAGCTGTGAGTTATTGTTGAAATTATTTGCCGCTAAGCCTTTTGCTTCACTATATTTTCCAGCTTTATTTTTAGAAACAACTAAAGACATACCGAAAACGGGAACGTCATGAAAATATTGCTGTAATTTTACTTTTGTTGTTGAGTTAGGAAGCTTAATTTCTTTGCTTGGTTGGTAACTGGTTCCGTAATCAAGACTTAGATCTTGGGTTAAGTTTTGATTATTGGTAGATAACATTGCGCCTTGATCCACCACAAAAATATTTGCAGAAAAGGCGTTATGTGTGAACACAGATAGACAAATAGCAGTAGTAAGAAATAGTTTATTTTGAGCAATTGGCATAATCGAAATCCTTAATCGTATTAATACTAACGTCGATTTGAGCTGTAGTGACGTTTCGATTAAGTCAATTTGAAATTAAATTTTAGCAACATCCAAATTGACCCTAAGTGTTTCAATAAAAGTCAAAGAAGTTGACTCTTTGACAGCTTACTCCGTGAAATAGGTTAATTTACATTCCTCAGTAATACATTCGTTGTTATTGATGAACGTTGAATGCTACCTATTTATATGGTGCAAAATGCTAATATTGCATGGACATATACCATGACCATGCCTAAGTTATTAAAAGAAGTAAATTAACCAGAGCTGACTTAAACTGGATTAGAATTGGTCACCAGTACTTTACTTTGGCTGTGTTTGCTTAGTTTGTTGATTAGATACTGAATAAAGAGAGGTGACACTGTGTTGCTAAAATTAAGAGTAAATATTTTCAAACTCATGTTGGCTTGTTATGTCTTGATTTTACCTAGTATTGGTTATGCTAACGATCACTTAGATCAAAAATACCTAAATATTTTATCAAGTGTTGAACAGCAATTACCAGATTTAGAAAGCTTGTACCTACATCTGCATCAACACCCTGAACTTTCATATCAAGAAAAAGCAACGGGTGAATTGTTAGCTAAAAAACTCAAACAACTCGGTTTTGAGGTGACTAAAAACATAGGTGGTTATGGTGTAGTTGGGCAGCTGAATAATGGCGATGGTCCAACTATCATGATTCGAACTGATACTGATGCATTACCAGTGGTTGAACAGACAGGAAAGCGCTACGCCTCAAAAGTAAAAACACACGATGCCGATAATAATTTGGTTGGTGTCATGCATGCTTGTGGACACGACTTACACATGACGAGTTTTATTGGCACCGCTACTTTTCTTGCTCAAAATAGAAAAGAGTGGAAAGGTACTTTAATGATGGTGGCCCAGCCTGCTGAAGAAGTAGGTGGTGGAGCAAAGGCATTACTAAAAGACGGATTGTTTAAAAACTATCCTATTCCCGACCACATTATTGCACTCCATACTCATGCCAATCTAGCCGCTGGTACTGTGGGTATAGCAACAGGTTACACAATGGCAAATGTCGATTCTGTAGATATAAAAGTAAAAGGTATTGGCGGACACGGAGCGTATCCAAATAAAACCATTGATCCGATTGTGCTGGCTTCACGAATTGTCTTAGCATTACAGACGATCACCAGTCGCGAAATTTCACCTATAGAGTCCAGTGTTATTACTGTTGGTGCGATACAAGGTGGTTCTAAAAGAAACGTTATCGGTGATGAAGTTATCTTGAAACTTACGGTTCGTTCATATAAACCTGAAGTGAGACAAAAACAACTTGATGCCATTAAACGAATAGCATCAGGCATTGCGTCAAGTGCAGGGTTAAAAAGACCATTGTTACCAGAAGTCATTGTTTATAATGATGAAACCGCACCAGCTCTGTTCAACGATCCAAATCAAACCCACAAAGTTAAGCAAAGCTTAGTTAATGTATTGGGTAGTCAGAATGTAATTAAAGCAGTACCGTCTATGGTCGGTGAAGATTTTGCTCGTTATGGGCTTACTGTTGATAAAAAACCTATCACCATGTTTTGGCTAGGAGGCGTTGAACCTAAACAGTATAAGCAAAGTAAGAAAACGGGAAAGGCACTGCCAACCTTGCATTCGAGCGAGTTTGCTCCTGATTACCCATTAGCAATTAAAACAGGTGTAACAGCAATGACAACGAGTGTGTTGGATTTGTTTAATCAATGAAAATAACATGGTTTCATTTTTTATGAATGAAACCATGCCATTGAACCTTTTTGGCGATTCAACCTAAAAAAATCGGTTGAACGCACAATTTATTAACCTGACATTGAGCACATCTATTAAAAACCCAAAATTAATGAATGGTTACTCATTTTTCGTTATGAAAATGTTCATATCGGTTAATTTTAAGTAAAACATAGATAAAAGGTGATTTCTTATTCAACCTTAACCACATACTATTCCGTGTGCGCAATGTCAATTTAACTTTAATTTATTGAAGTTAAATACAAAACTAAACAACCCTAATTCACCCATCAGGTGAGTGCTGAACATTCATATACTTGCCAAAACCACCGCTAACTGCGTTATAAATTTTGCAAGTAGAAACGAAGTAACGACAGTTTTGTATGTCGGTAACCACTGCTTACTGCTATTCATGCCTTGCTATCAGTAATTTTTTCTGCGTATTTGAACGCTCCTAATCAATTTATTTAGCTTTAAAATTAAAGCCAAGTTTTTGCTTTAGATTTGTCACTGATTAAAATTGAAACGGTATCTAATGGTGCAGCTTCGATTTGAAGAAAACCTGTCATCAATTCATCACGCCTAAACCAATGCAGTTGTATTTTTTCACTAATTGAAGCATGTTGTATTTGTTGCTCTAAATCAGATGAAACTTGTAAGTTATTGGCCGATATCAAGAGATCGTCAGCACTCAACCCAGCTTTTTGTGCAGCACTGTCATTAATGACCGAAAGAATCTTTAGCCCAAATGGCTCAGGTTTAAATTTAGCGCCAAAATCAATATTGAAACCTTGAACATCACCACCACCGATATCTTTTACTCCATTATTGCTTCGCATTCGTAATTCTATACCCACATCATTTAGCAGAGGCGTAAGAGGGATGTCATCGGTTACATCTAAATAGGCAAAAATATCATCACAATTTCGCCCGAGTAGTTGTTCAATAATCTCTTGGTGACTATTTTCCTGAGTTCCCTGTTTTTTTAAACCAAAATTTTGCCACAGCAAACGCATTACATCATCTAAGCTTTTTTGATTATTTGTCTCTTTTCTAATGGTTAAATCCAAAAAGAGAGCAAATAATGCTCCTTTAGTGTAATAACTTACAATAGCGTTGGCGGCATTTTCATCCTGTTTGTAGAATTTAGTCCAAGCATTGAAGCTAGACGACTTAAGAGATTGAATGAAACGTCCCTTACCACGATAAACGCGAGTGAATGTTTCACTGAGCATGTTTAAATATTCTTGTACATCGACAGTGCCTGCTCGGTAGGTAATCATGTCATCGTAATAAGAGGTAATACCTTCGTATGCCCAAAGCTGCTTTGTATAGCTTTCTTGTTCTAATTGATAGGGCGAAAATTCAATGGGTTTAATACGTTTGATATTCCAGTTGTGAAAATATTCATGGCTACATAGTGATAAATAAGTGCGGTAACCTTTATTCATTTTCGTCATGCCATTAAAAGGTAAATCAGTACGGGAACACATTAATGCTGTAGAAGCTCTATGTTCAAGTCCACCAAATCCATTGCCTAAAACCGTAGTTAAAAACAAATAACGTTCAAAAGGGGCGGGTGCGCCAAATAAGTCTAATTGATATTCACAAATTGCTTTTAAATCAGCTTTTAGTCTTTTGAGATCTGTGTTGTGCTTTCCGGTCAAAACAATGTCATGGGGTATACCGTTTGCTTCGAAAGTTGCACTGGTAAAATTGCCCATTTCAACGGGATGATCGATCAGTTCGTCATAATTCTCAGCAACAAATGAACCAAATTCAAAATGTTCACCAGATTGACGAGTCATACTTGTGGCTAGTTTCCAATCGTTGAATTGTTTGGTTTTAGGCTTATTAATCGTCACTTGATGTGGCGTTGATTCCATCCCTTTAACAGCAAGAAAAACACTACTGCCATTAAAAAAACCATGTGTACTATCTAGATGGGCACTGCGAACCGATAAATCCCAAGCGTAAACTTGGTATGTCACGATGAGTTGATTTACTTCACCAAGAGCTTGCCAAGTTTGCTTATCTAATTGATTCAAAATGATAGGCGATAAATACTGATCCGTTGCTTTTATATCGATTATGTTACGTGCAAAGTCTCTGACCATGTAGCTTCCAGGCAACCAACTTGGCAACCATAGTTGTTGATCTAAATTTGGGTCATCGATGATTATCTCAACACTTAATAGGTGAGCATTAGGATTTGATGGGAAAACCCGATAGTGGATCATGGAGGAACATCTCAGTTGTTCAAAATTAATATCATTATATCGGTAATTGGATGAGTTTGTCGTAGGCTTTATGAATGTTAGCGATGGCTTTAAATTTTTATTTACTTCATTTATTATGAGATTTTAACAATTATATTTCACTCGATTTAGTGCTTATCTCAATCTTGAGTTTGGTAGAGATGCAATGAGATTTGAGGGAATGTTGGCAGTCTAACTGCGCCACTGAACTTTTCAAACGTCCGTCGTTCCCGCATGTTGTAAGCGGGAATCTAGTGCCTTTTGCTCTAAAAAAGAAAAAGACGCTGGATTCCTGCCTTCGCAGGAATGGCGATGTAAGCAATTTCAATGAGTTATAAAATTCACACATCAGGTTTTTATTTTATGTTTACAAACCTTTTTATGCGCTAAAGCTTTAAAACTGAAAGGACACTTGAATAGTTATCTGTCCACCTAGGCTGCCCACTGAGTATTTCACTATTAGAAATCAAATTCGGATGATTTTTAAAATATTCAGATAAACTGTTATCTCTTGTTAGTATCACCCATTCGGCTCCAAATTCAATTCCATTATTTTGATTAACGGTATGGATAGTCATCATTCCTAGCTTTGAAGCATGCTGTTCAATTACCGAAGCGAGATTTAAATATCGATTCGAAATATGTACTGCAATTACTCCATTTTCCAATGAAACATGTTTGTTATAGAGTTCAAATGCTTCAAAAGTCAACAAGTGAGTAGGGATTTGATCGCCAGAAAATGCATCTAAAACAAAAACATCATAATTGGCACTTCCTTGTGACAGGTATTCTTTTTGTAAATTTATGCGAGCATCGCCAATTTCGACGTTTATCTCTGATTCAGATTTTTTAAGGAATGAAAAATGAGTTTGAGCAAAAGTTAAAACTGCAGGATTGAGTTCGTAAAATTTTATGGTGTCGATTTCACGACCATATACTGATAATCCACCAGCACCAAGCCCGATAATGCCTATTTTTAGGCTTTTGGGTTCATTCAGAAATTCAAAAAGATGACCAACCCCTGTATCTTTCGAATAATAATTAAGAGGTGTGAGTTCATTTCCTTTAGTCAATGACTGGCTACCATGAGAAGTATTGCCATCGGATAATCTTTTTTCATTAACACCATTTTCTCTGATTTCTTTGACAGCTAATATGCCGTAAAAGTTTCTATGCTGAGCCACATTGTATTGTTCATAATCTTTGTTAATTTCTAAGAAAGCTAGAAGCCAAAATATCGCAAATACGGATATAGGAAGTATCTTGGAGGCCAAGCTTTTTATACCAAACCTTTTATTTTTGTTACTGTTACTTGTGCTTATAAAATCGCAAACTACAAATAAAACTAGAACGCTGACAACGGCAATCGGTAGCTCAAAAAAATTATCGAAAATATGCTCAGCCACAAATGTGATTAAAAATGTTCCTGTAACTCCACCAGCGGACATCACAAGATAAAAAAGAGTTGTATCACTGTGTTTTGGTCTTAAAGTATGTAATTCGCCATGACATATGACGCACCCACAGAGTAATAACATTAGATAACAAACTAATTGAGAAACGATATCAAGCTGCCCAGCAATGAAAAAAATAAAAATAAATATCAGTGATAAAGGGATGTAAAGCCCAAGCCAAAACCATTTTTGATACATCTTATCTTTATTGAAAACGAAGATAAAACTGCACAAATACACAACCAATGGGGTAATCCAAATAAATGGTATCGGCGGAAGATTTTGAGAAATAGCTTGCGTGATGGATACTAATAAAACAACTCCAACTAATGATAACAGAAACCATATAGATTTTGTTTTAAGTGAAATAAAATCACTTTCTTTAGTTCTATTATGAGTTGACTTAATAGCAGTTTCAGGGGCTAACTTAACCAGTTTATATATCATGAACACAAAGGTTATACTGAAAACGAGGAAGGCATATTTCCAAATAAGTTTTTGTATATCAAGTGGAATAAAGGGTTCTATTAAGAAGGGGTAGATGATTAGCCCGAGCAAGGAACCTGCGTTTGAAACAGCATAGAAATAGAATGTATATTGCTTACTATCATTTTTACTTGACCAAATTTGCAATAGAGGTGTGCTTGCTGATAAGCAGAAAAATGGAACTCCGATACTAGAGGCTAATAATATTATGACTCCAATGCTATGAGGATAATGAGATGTGATGTATTGAAGCGAATTTATATCTGCGATTAAGACTAACGTACTCACGACAAGCAATACGCAATGTGTGAAATATTGAGTATGAATATTTTTAAGTTTAGAAATACCGTATGAATATAGGTAACCTAAAAAAAGGACAAACTGAAAGAAAAATAAACAAGTCGTCCAAACTCCAGCTCCACCTCCAAACCAAGGTAACACTATTTTTGAGATTATAGGTTGTATCTGAAAAAGTAATAGAGCACTAAAAAAGGCTTGGATAAGTAAAAGTCTTGGCAACGTCATTAAACTTCCGTTTTAATTATAATTTTTGTAATTACAATGCCATACACTTTTGTAGTTAACAAGATTGTTACAAAAATGGAGGGGTAATTCAGCTGTAGATAAATCCAGCAGTAAAGAAAGAGCCATCGACATAGCAATGGTACTTGTTGCTATACGGTATATATGGAAATTAAGCCAACAATTACGTGTCCCAATCCACAAATCTGAAGGGCATATGACGCCGTAGAAGGTATTTATCCATTAGAAAGCTACTTTTTCAGATATTTATCTTCTATTTTTTCACTTAAGCTCGTATTATTCCCTCCCATGGAGCTTTTGACAGCATAAACGATAGTCTGCCAATTGATTGGCTTTCTTAATTCACCGATAGCGACTTCTCTATTTTTCTTTGTTTCTCTAACCCCATTACCATTTAGCCAAGTCTCTACAACCTCCGACAAACTTTCTGCAGATTCCATTCTTTTCATTTTTATGTCCTTCACTTGAGCGTATGACAGCCCAATTGAAGTACCTATTTGGCGCCAACAGCTTTTAACCTCACTTAACCATTCTAGGATTTCATCAAGATCGCTGTTATCAAGATTACCATTAGAACTATCAATGGCCTCAGCAGAATCTGAGGCTACTCTATCGGTTTGCTGGTCTCCTCTTTGAATAGGGGCTGAAGGCACAAATACTTTTGATTCATACGGCATGAGCTTATCGGGTGTGCCAATAAAAATTTGTTGGATACATTCAGTAATTCTTTTAGCCTCTTCACTTAATTCAACATCATTTAATAATTCAACAAACCCACCCCAAGTAAATAAATAATTCGGATTCTTGACACTCTGCGAGGACTCTGCCCACTTTTTGATGAGCTTAACTAATATATCTTTCAAGTTTATATTGCCAGCGTTTTCGAGTTTATGTGTCTCAAATGCATCGAATAAACCAAGATATAAGGCAATGTCACTTGCTTTACATACAAGCTTATCTTTATTGACAACAAACTGACCATTTGTATCTTTAAGCGAGAACATTCTGTCAAAAATAATTGGCAAATCCATATAGTTATGTGAATCTTCCTTCGATTTCTGGCTTACTATTTCTGACGTAGCCGATATAAAGTTACACATGTGCTCATCTTGTATTGTTTCACCACAAGAATATTGCTTACCAGAAGGTGAGCGCATAGTAGATTGTTGCTCTGGGTCTGCAAGAACTGGAGATAGTCCCATCGAGTTAAATTTATCTGAAATATTGTTAATACCTGATGCAGTTGATGAGCAAGACATAATTACCTTTATAAACAAGTTATTTGCTCAAAAAATACCTCAAAAGAGTTCATTAGGGTTAAATGTGAAGAAAATTTAATTTTCCATTGATATCACCATTTGATTTAGCAGCACTTAATATCGGGAGGGTAAGGGATCTAGCGATTTAGAAAGTATCAATCTTTGTCATACCAGCGAAGGCTGGTATCTAGTGGCTTTTATAGAAAAAAACAAAGGCACTAGACTTCAGCCTGCACTGGAGTGACGAGAACTCATATATACTTTCTTCCGCAATTTTACTAAGAGGTTATAAAGTAGTGCTTAATGCTTAATAGTGATACCTATTCAAAGTCACTACAACCATTGTAGATAAAGGTTACAAAGGGAGTATGCAATATGTCGAGCAAGAGGTCGTTATCCCAAGTCGGCCATTAAAACGATACGATGAAGTACAAGAACAGATGAAGGGGGATACTTATCAAGCTCTTGAATTGCAGAATTACGAATTAGAAAGAAAATTAGACTATTTACCAACAATTACATAAACATAATGGGGGCTAACTATGATTAAAATTATAAACGAATATCAACCACTACCAGCTCTACTACCTATTAACGATAGTAGTTTAACTTTAAGTGGTGATGAAACTATACATACTCTTTCAACAAAACTAGCCAATTACAGGGTCGATTTAGAATTTAGGTGTCCTTGGATCTCATGGGTCAATTTTTTTAAAGCGAATAATGGTGAGGAAAACAAACAAATTAAAGCTAATTTAAGAAAACCAAGATCATGGTTTAAAAGACAGTTGTTTAGTTCTGATTCTCGAAATGGTTCAACTTTATTAGTTGAAATATTGATGAAAACCACAACATCAACACAAGCTATAGAGTTGATTGAGGGTTTAGGTGAAAAACATGAAACGAAAGTAAAATGTTTAAGAATCATGCAATATCTAGATTCAATTTTTGGGAAACATCTACAATATACCTTTAATGACGAACAAGTTGAATATGGTTTTAGCGTAGCTGATATTCACGCTTTAAGTATGGCTGCTCGAAATAATAAAGAAACGTAAGTAAAAGAGGGCTAGCAAGGGGGGATTTAACAGGCGAATACTATCTAGCTGGGCATTAAAACGAGACTCAAAAGCCATAAGAAAATGCAAAAATGAATTCTGTAAAAAACGGACAACGATTGAGCCTGTAATCGGTCATTTGAAACCAGCGTTGATCAAAAACGACACGATGAAGTACCAGAATAGAATAAGCGTGATGCTTATCAAGCTCTTGAATCGCAGAACTACGAATTAGAAAGAAAATTAGACTATTTACCAACAATTACATAAACATAATGGGGGCTAACCATGATTAAAATTATAAACGAATATCAACCACTACCAGCTATATTACCTGTTAACGATAATAGTTTAACTTTAAGTGATGATGAAACTATACATACTCTTTCAACAAAATTAGCCGATTACAGCGTCAATTTAGAATTTACGTGCCCTTCGGCCTCATGGCGCAATTTTTTTAAAGCGAATAATGGTGAAGGGAACAATCCAATTAAAGCTAATTTAAGAGAGCCAAGGTCAAGCTTTAAAAGACACTTGCTTAGCCCTAACTTACGAAGTGGTTCAAGTTTATTAGTTGACATATTGATGAAAACCACAACACCAAAACAAGCTTCTGAGTTGATTGAGGGGTTAGGTGATAAACATAATTTGAAAGTAAAACGTTTTAGAACCATGAAATATCAAGATTCACTTTCTGGAAAACATTTACAATATGACTTTAATGAATTAGAAGCTAGAAATGGTTTTAGCGTAGCTGATATTCACGCTTTAAGTACGGCTGCTCGAAAAAATAATGAGATGTAATTTAAATAGGGCTAACAATGATTAAAAGTCAAAACGAATATCAACCACTATTGCCTGTTAACGATAACAGTTTAACTTTAAGTGGTGATGAAACTATACATACTCTTTCAACAAAATTAGCTGATTACAGGGTCGATTTAGAATTTACGTCTCCTGAGGCATCATGGCACAATTTTTATAAAGCAAATTGTGGTGCTGAAAACAAACCAATTAAAGCTAATTTAAGAGAGCCAAGGTCAATGTTTAAAAGATACTTGCCTAGTGCTAATTTACGGCATGGTTCAAGTTTATTAGTTGACATATTGATGAAAACCACAATACCAACAGAAGCTTCTGAGTTGATTCAGGGGTTAGGTGAAAAACATGAATCGAAAGTAAAACGTTTACGAACCATGCAATATCATGATTCACTTTCTGGAAAACATCTACAATATGGCTTCAATTACGAACAAGCTAAATATGGTTTTAGCGTAGCTGATATTCATGCTTTAAGTACGGCTGCTCGAAAAAATGATGAAACGTCAGTAAAAGAGGGCTAACAATTAGGGAAAACGGGTCAAAATAAGCAGTTAAATTTGATTGTTTGCCAACCAGAATTGATCGTGGTTTATAATAGCCTTTGCCTGTTAACTGCATTTACCGAATGTGTAAAGCGCCTTTGTACAATCGATGAACACATCATTCCCCTTGATGGTAAAACATTGCGAAGAACTCTGGATAAAATGAATGAAGTTCAAGCAATCCATACAGCTGACATTGAGCACACCTATTAAAAACCCAAAATTAATGAATCCCACATTCCGCACCTTTTAAATCAAATAAAAACATTAAAATTTCAACAGGTTAATAACCAACTTCAAATATCAATAACTTACGATTTATTAAAATTCCTATTTATTTTCAAATAGTTGAAATTTGTATTTTTTATAGAATGAAGTTCCATTTGTTTTATCCATTTAAATTTAATTATTTGTCAATCGAATACAGGTGCGGAACGTGGGATGAATGGTTACTGATTTTTGTGTTGTGAAAATGTTCATACCGGTTAATTTTAAGTAAAACATAGATAAAGGTGATTTTTATTCAGCTTTAGCAACATAACTATTCCGTGTACGAAATGTCAGATACAGTTAATGCTTGGTCGGTAAAGAACAATTATGCGATCATACTAAAAAGTGTGCTCGCTAGGGTCTGTTGATCTTTCGTGATTGTTTTTGCAGCGATAAATTGGTTATTTTATGCAAGGCAGAGTTTGTGAGGTTTGGTTATTCCAAATAAGAAAACGATAACGCAGCAGAAATGACCAATTTACGCTGTCTTCGATGCTTTGAGTATTCACTGTTTTGTGTTGTGACCAGCTCACTTAGATGGGATGGCTAAGCATCACTGCTCACGCCTTGAACCTAAAAACATCAGTTGAACGCTGAGTATACGCGTAACTATTTGAGCAATATGATGACTTTATCATCATTGCTTTCACCCAATGAGTGAAGCGCTCTACGCTCACAAGCTTGCTAAAATGACTGCTATCTGCGTTGTAACTTTTGCAAGTAGAATAACTACTTGCTGCAAGCTACGTCTTAATATCAGCCATTTTTTCTACGCTTGAGAACGCAGTCAACTGATGTTTCAAGGTTGAACAGATAAATGCTCAAATAGCACAAAATTTAATCCTGAAAGATCAGCAGACCCTAGTATCAAATTAATGGATAGACTCGCTTAATACTATCATTCCTGAGTTGAATTTATCCTCGATAAACTCAAGTCCAAATTCATCTTTGAGAAAACTTATCATTCCATTTTTTAAAGTATTATTGCCATGGTATCCAGTTATGATCGATGTTATCTTGGGTTCATTGTTTTGTTTGTGGTAACAAAATAATAGTTTTGCGAAAGCTAATGGAACACCTTGAATATGTGTATCATTACCTGAATGGTCTTCGAAGATTTTATCCATATGCAAATCGATACAATGATTCATTAAGCCAACATTTTTTTTATATATTCCTTGTGCTATCCCTTTATCAATCATGCTTGCGAAATTATCTTTTTCAAGCGGCGCAAGATGAGCATGCACTTGTAAAAAAGTACTCATGTCACATTTGTTCATTATTTTTTCTAAATACCACATTCCCGTGTCAAATTCCTTAGCCTTAATACATACTTTAATAAAGGCATTGTAAATGGCAACATCAGGCTTGATGCCCCATTGTTGTATTAAGCTGGTTATAGCTGTATCGCCATCGCCCAAAACCAATGATTTTGCCTCTGTAAAACGCACCATTTCAGCGCAGGCCGTCAGCAAATTTATGCAGGTGATTAGACTGGCCTTTAATGACAAATGAGGTGCCATCACGGGCTTATCACCACACACTAGTTGCCAAGCACTATCAAACTGGCCCGTTTTAGCGCATACCGTGATAAAAGCATTGTAAATGGCAACATCAGGCTTGATGCCCCATTGTTGCATTAAGCTGGTTGTATCTGTATCTGTATCGCCATCGCCCAACACCAATGATTTGGCTTCTGCATAACGCCCCGTTTCAGCGCAGGCAGCCAGCAAATTCATGCAGGTGATTGAATCTACCTTTAGTGGTAGATGAGGTGCTATCACAGGCTTGTCACCACGCACCAGTTGCCAAGCACTATCAAAATGGCCAGTTCTAGCGCATACCGTGATAAAGGCATTGTAAATGGCAACATCAGGCTTAATGCCCCATTGTTGCATTAAGCTGTCTGTATCGCCATCGCCCAACACCAATGATTTGGCTTCTGCATAACGCCCCGCTTCAGCGCAAGCAATTAACAAATTCATGCAGGTGATTGAATCTGCCTTTAGTGGTAGATGAGTTGCAATCACGGGTTTGACACCACACACCAGTCGCCAAGCACTATCAAACTGGTCAGTTTTAGCGCATACCGTGATAAAAGCATTGTAAATGGCAACGTTAGGCTTGATGCCCCATTGTCGTATTAAGCTGGCTGTAACTGTAGTTGTATCACCCAATACCAATGATTTGGCTTCTGCATAACGCTCCATTTCAGCGCAGGCAGCCAGCAAATTCATGCAGGTGATTTGATTGGCTCTTAATGGTAAATAAGGTGCCATCACGGGCTTATCACCACACACCAGTTGCCAAGCACTATCAAACTGGCCTGTTTTAGCGCATACCGTGATAAAGGCGCTGTAAATGGCAACGTTAGGCTTGATGCCCCACAGTTGCATTAAGCTAGCTGTATCGCCATCGCCCAACACCAATGATTTGGCTTCTGTAAAACGCTCCATTTCAGCGCAGGCTGTCAGCAAATTCGTGCAGGTGATTTGATTGGCTTTTAATGGCAAATGAGGTGCCATCACGGGCTTATCACCACACACCAGATGCCAAGCACTATCAAACTGGCCAGTTTTAGCGCATACCGTGATAAAGGCGCTGTAAACGGCAACGTTAGGCATGATGCCCCATTGTCGTATTAAGCTGACTGTATCTGTATCGCCCAACACCAATGATTTGGCTTTTGCATAACGCCCCGCTTCAGCGCAGACCGTCAGCAAATTCAGGCAGGTGATTTGATTGGCTTTTAATGGCAAATGAGGTGCCATCACGGGCTTATTACCACACACCAGTTGCCAAGCACTATCAAATTGGCAAGTTTTAGCGCATACCGTGATAAAGGCATTGTAAATAGCAACATTAGGCTTGATGCCCCACTGCTGCATTAAGCTGGTTTCAGCTGCATTGCTTAGTACCAATCTTTTGCCATCTGAAAAATTTAAATTTAACTTAATTAATATCAGTAATAGTATGCATGTTTTCGCTTCATAGGACGATTTAAATAGAGTTATGTCACTAAAAATACCGTTGAATTTAGATGAATGACTGTCAGAAAACTCGGCTGCTTTGTGTAACATTTTATGGATTAGTCTTATGTCCCATGATGTTTCCATGACCTGTTTGTCGTTTTTTAGGGTCTGAATGATTTCAATAAGCTGCGAAAGTTTAGTGCAACCACCAATTAATACATTTAACTCAATACCGAGTTGATTTTTGCTTTTTTGTTTAAGTTTCCAAGAGTGAATAAGTGAACTGGTCTGAGTAAAAAAGGGATCTGGGGAGGAAGGTTGTTGCTGTAATTGCTTGGGATACTGAGTGCTCGATTTTGGAGTAATGGGACGGGGCTCAGTTGTAAAACGTCGGCAAACATTACTTGGCTTCTTACAATACTGAGTCTCTCGTGTGCGAGAGTTAAAGCGAGTCGATGATGGTTTATTGTTGAAAAAATCATACAGATTTTGTCTATCAGTTTTGCTTAATAGTTGATAACACTGTTGTAACTCTTCATCACTATCAAACTTTGAAACCTCAAAGTTCAGATATAATACGGCTTCGCTTGGGTATTCTTGGAGACTTTTAAGCATGAATCTATATATTGATTGTTGCTCAGCAGGAGTGCGCACTGTCGCCATCACATTACTCAATAAGTGAATGAATTAACAGGCTAAGAAATAACGCACTAAAAAGATAAATACAAAAATATTCAGCTTTAAGGCATTCTATAAATGTATAACAGAAGATTATCGACCACACAGGGAGCCGTTTCGTAGCTCATAGTTGTGCCTCGGAATCAAAAAAATAATGAAATTGAGCGGAAATTGGTAATATTGAGGAATGGGTTCGTTCGATATTAAACTTTTTTATCCATTACAATTGCTCATGCCTTAAACAGATAGACTCACAAATAGCACAAAATTCAATCCTGAAAGATCAACATACCCTAATCACATCCTCTGAATTGCCTAAAGAATTGTCAAAATACTAGGGTCTGTTGATCTTTCGTGATTGTTTTTGCTGCGATAAATTGGTTATTTTATGCAAGGCAGGGTTTGTGAGGTTTGGTTATTCCAAATAAGAAAGCCATTGATGGCCAATCTTATCAAAGCAAGCTTGAATGTCTCCCTCAAGAACCCAATGCGCCGAGCCTCTTTTACACAAGCAATTGAAGCATTGTGTGGTTGCGTCTGATGCACAACGGTTAGGATGAAACCCATAGCTGTTTGGGTCGGCGAGCGTTTCTGCTATAGGCTCTAATGCTAGAAGATGAAGCGCTTGGTGCGCTCTGTCTATCATGCAAGGAATGCCTAATGGTCTAAGCTTGCCGTTTTTCTTGGGGATGTAGATACGCCTGAGCGGTTTGGTTTTATAGCCTTTCCTGCTCAGTTGATGAACCGCAGTCATACGGCGAGCATCAGTATTCCATATTATGCCGTCTATTCCCGGCGTTTTACTGCCTTTGTTTTGTGAAACTCGTTTTACAGCCAGTAGTTTGGCTGATTTCGAGTGAGTTAGCAGCCATTGCAAAGCCTTAGCTTTGCTCTTTCTGCCTTCTCGAATTGCCTTTGCAATACGTATCAGAAGCTTTAATACGTGCTTTTCAACCGCCTTCCAGTTAATGGATTGCCATTGTATGCCGCAGGGAGAGGCACTTATTTCAGGTGAAATAATCATTTGCGTTTCTCCATAAATAAAGTTCTTCAAACTCTCTTGCAACGGAAGACCAGCTGGAAGTGGGCTCACTTTCGTGCCAGATATTCATCTGTATCTGCATCATTACAATGCAGCGTTTGCTTTCTCCAGCCTCCTTTACCTGCACCACCATCAGCTTTCTTCGCAGACAGCTTTCCCAAAGGGAGTGATACAGGCTTACCGTGTTCCGTATGTCACGTTAGATGCCTACTATAGTGCGGAGAGCGTGTCGATCACGAAAGAACACGAGGAAATTTCTTTACCTGCTCTCGGTGCCTTTTGGCTACAGCGTAATAACCACTTCCGCTGTTTCAAGCATGACGCACCTTACATAGGTTCACTTACATTCATCATACTGACTACCTAGCACTTACCCGATTCATGTGGTTATCAGGAGGAACGTCCTCTCACGATTATTTTCCCGTCGAATCGACTTCGTTACATTGTCAGACTCGCTACTTTATTCAGAGTCCTAGGTTGGGGACTCAGCCTAAATAATGTGAAGATATAAGGAGAAAGTTCCGTTGTTTTAAAAAGTTAGGAACATGTAAAGGTAATATGTCCATTTAGTTCTTTCTAAATGATGTTAGCTAAAATTTCAAATTCAAAAAAATGCCAGATTTTGTTATTTTAACCTTAAAAATAAGGTTAAAACTAGATGTTTTTACCGAAATGGCGACTAAGTGGTTTTAAAAGTGAAAGCCATTTACAGGTATTTTTATTTGTTCGCTTACAGAAAATCAATAAGTTAAAAAACTAACATCAATTAGGCTGAACACCCCCTAGGTTCATCTGGTGATACAGAAGGTTCACTCAAAGCGGTGAACAACGCTTCATACGACTTCACGTCGCACTCATCGCCGCTTGCTGCTGGGTAGTTTATTTTAAAAATCGATAGATGATGTTAAGGCTTCAGCTGTGAGTCGTGTCATGCTTGTATTAACCTAGATACATCAGTTGACTGCGTTCTCAAGCATAGAAAAAATGGCTGATAGTAAGGCGTAGCTTGCAGCAAGTAGTTATTCTACTTGCAAAAGTTACAACGCAGATAGCAGTCATTTTAGCAAGCTTGTGAGCGTAGAGCACTTCACTCATTGGGTGAAAGCCATGATGATAAAGTCATCTTATTGACTCAAACAGTTACTCATATACTCAGCGTTCAACTGATGTTTTTAGGGTTAATGATTGCAATTACAATAATGCTTGGCATGTTACCGCTTTGAATGATGCGTTTTTATGTGAACTTGAAAGGTTACAAAATAAGACAAAAGTATAATAGGTATTTCTGTGCTAATCTCGTGTAATAATAGTGTCATTATTAGTGATGTAGGATAGAGCTATTTAATCTCAATATGCCATAAAGTGGAGCTTGAATGGATTGCAAAATAGTAAAGGCCACAATAGATGATTTAGCAGAAGTTGCAAGGTTATTCGATGAATACAGACAATTTTACAGCCAATCATCGGATATTGAACTTGCTACACATTTCATTAAAAGTCGAATACTAGAGCAAAGCTCAGTCATTTTTTTAGCAAAAGATAGCTTGAATGTGGGATTGGGTTTTGCTCAATTATATCCGAGCTTCTCTTCAATAAGCGCAAGACCAACACTTATTTTAAATGATTTATATGTCTCAAAATTTGCTCGGTGTGTAGGGGTAGGAAAAACTCTTATTTCACGATGTAATAGCTATGCAATAATGGAAGGTATTGTTCATATAGGATTACAAACTCATAAAGAAAATAAACAAGCTCAATTATTGTATGAACGTTTAGGGTTCATTCAAGATGAAGAGTTTTTATCTTATGGCTATGAGGTGTGTTAGTCTGCCTATATTAGCCATTAATTAAGTTTGAATTAAGTATGAATAGAATTACTCAACTAGTATTTATCTGCTTTGTACTCGTTCTACCATTACCAACCTATGCTGATACGGCCGAAAATAAATTTTTGAATGAAGTGATCCAATGTGCTTCATATTATAAAATCAGTAGCGACGCCCTTATTGCAATGAATGCTCCGCAAATGAAGGGGATTGCAGATAAACTCAAGCTATCTCATCAAAAAAGTCTGGAACTTGCTCTTAAATATGATAAATCAGCCACAAGTAAATTTGCTGAAATAGAGAATCAGCAAATTGCAGAAATGAAAGCTAGTAGTGGGTTGCGGGAGTTAATGAATCAATACCGCACTAAATGCCAGCAAATTTTAGCTGCCCCTGATGAAAGGCTGAAATATTGGCAAATGGTCGAAATGTAGGGTTGATTTAAAATTTATATTTAATGTTTGAAATAAGAAATAAGTTTTACCTGTCTACTACACTAGGTTTTTAGCTTAGCTGAGCAAGGTACAATTAATATGTTTTTCATTGCAGGTTTTTTAGCCGTTTTAACAGTGTTTGTTTGCCATTTGTTAGGCTTTAGATCTAAATTCCCTCGACAAGAGTCTTTGGTTCAAGCATTAGATGTAAAAAGTGAAAAAATTTACTATCACTACATAACATTATTTCATATTGTTTCAGGAGCCGTGCTGTTTTTGACGTGTTTTGACGTTATTGCGAAAACTCACTTATATGGTTTGTTATCCTTTATCGCTTTAAACTACTTTTTGTTTTTTGTGTGGAGAGCATACTCCATTTTTGTTAGTGGCTATAAATCGACTGTTTTTGGAAAGATAGAGTTGTTAGGTTTGTTATTGGCAGGTGTTTTTTGTTTGTCTTCTTTATATATGTGAATTTTTAGCCGCCTCTATTCATTGATGGCGGCATTTTAAATCAATTCATTATTCGCTTTGCATAATATTCTCGATATCTTCAATAGTTCTTGGTATGGCGGCAGATAAATTTTCGTGTCCAGTTGTTGTCACTAAAATATCGTCTTCTATTCTAATACCAATCCCCCTATAAGCTTCAGGTATATCATCCGCAGACTCAGGTATGTAGATTCCGGGTTCAATAGTGAACACCATATTTGGTCGAAGTTTTATCCAGTTGTCTTGCTCATCATGGTATGGTCCTACATCATGAACATCCATTCCAAGCCAATGGCCGGTTTTATGTACAGTAAATCGCTTATATGCATGGGAGGCCATGACTTCTTCGAAAGTGCCGGTTAATAACCCTAGTTCTATTAAGCCTCTGGCCATAACTTCCATGCATGTTTCGTAAAGAATATTCCATGAGGTGTTGGGCTCGACTTTCGATATAGCAGAATCTAAAGCTGAAAGTACTATGCTGTAAATTTGTTTTTGTTCAGCACTAAAACGTCCATTGATAGGGTAGCTTCGAGTAATATCAGAAGCATATTTTTTGTATTCAGCACCAGCATCTATGAGAAGCATTTGGCCATTTTTCAAAACAGAATTGTTAGCTTCATAATGTAAACACATAGCATTATTGCCGCTAGCAACAATATTTGGATAAGCTACCTCTTTACAACCATGTGCTCCAATCGATTGATAGAATTGTGCTGAAAGTTCGGCTTCATTGACATTCGGTGCGCAACGTTTCATCACTTCTTTATGTCCGTCAATCGAAGCGGCAACAGCAGCTTTTACTGTGTTTATTTCTAGTTCTGACTTGATAAGGCGGGTAGCGTGTATAATCGGGGCTAACGATTCAATACTACGGTATTGTTTAATAACATCAAATCCACAGGTTTGGCGTTGCCGGTTAACAATCGGAATCAATGAAGAGCTAATGATATTAAGTTCATCACTCAGGTATATGCGCTTAATGCCTTCAAGATATTTTTCAAACTCAGATGGAAAACTATCTATGGGTAGGGCATTTGTTGCGCCATGAATTTTAACTGCTCCTTCTATACCTGCACGCTCTCCAAAATTTGTTTCTTGATGGGGATTTTTGGGTCTACAAAAAAGCGTGAAGTTATCATTTGACTCATCTCTTGAAATTAATGCAATCGCATCGGGTTCATCAAAGCCAGTAAGATAATAGAAGTCATTATCCTGCCTAAAGGAATACTTTATGTTCTTACTGCGAACTTTTTGTTGATACCCTACTAAAATGACAAGGCTAAACTCTGGTAATTTATCTAAAAGTTCAGTGCGACGCTTTTGAAAAACATTTTCCATTCCTTGGCCCCTAAAAATTTCCTAATTAAGTAACTTGTATATAATATTCATTACAATACCTGTTGATGGTTTTTATAACAACTCTGGCATTATTGGTGATTTTTGAATAAATGAATGAAATAATGACAATGTACAATAATTCATAAAAATGTTGGAGCAGCGCTTGAATAAAGCCATTTTTTTAGATCGTGACGGTGTTATTAATAAAGACTTCGACTATGTCCATAAAGTCGATGACTTTGTATTCATAGAAGGTGTATTTCAGGCGTGTAAAGAGCTTAAAGCCATGGGATACATGCTAGTTGTAGTCACGAATCAGTCGGGTATCGCTCGTGGTATGTATTCAGAAGATGAGTTCCACTCTTTAACAGAATGGATGGATTGGAATTTTGTAGATAAAGGTATCGAGTTAGATGGGATATATTTTTGCCCGCATCACCCCGAGAAAGGTATAAATGAGTATAGGCAAGAATGTGATTGTCGAAAACCGAAACCCGGTATGATTACAAGCGCAGCTAGTTTTTTGAAAATCGATTTATCTCAATCAGTGATGGTAGGTGATAAGCATGATGATATGTTAGCAGCACATAATGCAGGTGTTCCAACTCGAGTGTTAGTTCGTTCTGGTAAAAAAATTGCGGTGAGTGATGTAGCGTCAACAGTCATTGACAGTATCGCAAGCTTGCCAAAATATCTTCAAAGTATGCAATAAACGCAATATTTTGTTGGTTTGTTGAGCGTTAAGGGTGAAAAGTGTACGGCTGAATGATTTGGTGTTATTTTTATTAAAAAAGCACTTGCAGAGTTCGTTCAGATCTCTATAATGCGCAACCACTGACACGGCAGATGACGTGTTTATGATTAACTTCAACAAGTTAATCAATGCTCTTTAACAATATATCAAGCAAATCTGTGTGAGCACTCACAGAGATTGACAAAATCGAAACTGTATTGGTTTATCACTTCGGTGAATAGATTAAGCAGTCAAAAATTTTCTCAATTAATTGTGTTCACGCAAACTTTCAAAGTGATTACTTACGTTAAGTAAATAAGCATTTTGAACATGCAAATTTGGTTTACTTTCCTTTTCATAAAGAGAAGTAAGTCAAATCGACAGAATTCATTGAGCAGAAGCTTTCATTAGCTTCGAGCAAAAACTTTAATTGAAGAGTTTGATCATGGCTCAGATTGAACGCTGGCGGCAGGCCTAACACATGCAAGTCGAGCGGTAACAGAGAGTAGCTTGCTACTCTGCTGACGAGCGGCGGACGGGTGAGTAATGCCTGGGAATTTGCCCAGTTGTGGGGGATAACAGTTGGAAACGACTGCTAATACCGCATAAACCCTACGGGGAAAAGCAGGGGACCTTAGGGCCTTGCGCAATTGGATAAGCCCAGGTGGGATTAGCTAGTAGGTGAGGTAAGAGCTCACCTAGGCGACGATCCCTAGCTGTTCTGAGAGGATGATCAGCCACACTGGGACTGAGACACGGCCCAGACTCCTACGGGAGGCAGCAGTGGGGAATATTGCACAATGGGCGAAAGCCTGATGCAGCCATGCCGCGTGTGTGAAGAAGGCCTTCGGGTTGTAAAGCACTTTCAGTGGGGAGGAAAAGTTGTTGGTTAATAACCAGCAGCCGTGACGTTACCCACAGAAGAAGGACCGGCTAACTCCGTGCCAGCAGCCGCGGTAATACGGAGGGTCCGAGCGTTAATCGGAATTACTGGGCGTAAAGCGTGCGCAGGCGGTCTGTTAAGTCAGATGTGAAAGCCCCGGGCTCAACCTGGGAATAGCATTTGAAACTGGCAGACTAGAGTCTTGTAGAGGGGGGTAGAATTTCAGGTGTAGCGGTGAAATGCGTAGAGATCTGAAGGAATACCGGTGGCGAAGGCGGCCCCCTGGACAAAGACTGACGCTCATGCACGAAAGCGTGGGGAGCAAACAGGATTAGATACCCTGGTAGTCCACGCCGTAAACGATGTCTACTCGGAATTTGGTCTCTTGAAGACTGGGTTCTCAAGCTAACGCATTAAGTAGACCGCCTGGGGAGTACGGCCGCAAGGTTAAAACTCAAATGAATTGACGGGGGCCCGCACAAGCGGTGGAGCATGTGGTTTAATTCGATGCAACGCGAAGAACCTTACCTACTCTTGACATCCAGAGAACTTTCCAGAGATGGATTGGTGCCTTCGGGAACTCTGAGACAGGTGCTGCATGGCTGTCGTCAGCTCGTGTTGTGAAATGTTGGGTTAAGTCCCGCAACGAGCGCAACCCTTATCCTTATTTGCCAGCACTTCGGGTGGGAACTTTAGGGAGACTGCCGGTGATAAACCGGAGGAAGGTGGGGACGACGTCAAGTCATCATGGCCCTTACGAGTAGGGCTACACACGTGCTACAATGGGCAATACAAAGGGTTGCGAAGCCGCGAGGTGGAGCTAATCTCATAAAGTTGTTCGTAGTCCGGATTGGAGTCTGCAACTCGACTCCATGAAGTCGGAATCGCTAGTAATCGTAGATCAGAATGCTACGGTGAATACGTTCCCGGGCCTTGTACACACCGCCCGTCACACCATGGGAGTGGGCTGCAAAAGAAGTGGGTAGTTTAACCTTCGGGAGAACGCTCACCACTTTGTGGTTCATGACTGGGGTGAAGTCGTAACAAGGTAGCCCTAGGGGAACCTGGGGCTGGATCACCTCCTTATCGACACGATTTTGTTGTTTTTGTAGAGTGTTCACACAGATATGCTTGATATAAAGAAAGAATAAAAGCTCAAAATAGACATTTTTGAGGATTTTGTGCGTTAATCAAGGCACTTGAAGAGACTCACAAGGAGTGAACATAAGTTCATGACTTAGAATCGATGAGAGTAACGCTGAGTAACACGCAAAAGGCCAAAAAGAAATGGGTCTGTAGCTCAGCTGGTTAGAGCGCACCCCTGATAAGGGTGAGGTCGGTGGTTCAAGTCCACTCTGACCCACCAAATCTTCGTTATTTCTGCGTTAGATTTCTCCTCGTTTATAAAACTAAACGTCGTCAAAATCTGCCTTGAATTAACTCGATTTGGCTTTGCCAACTTGATTGGTTTTTTGATTTTTATTCATTGCATGTAATGGGGCTATAGCTCAGCTGGGAGAGCGCCTGCCTTGCACGCAGGAGGTCTGCGGTTCGATCCCGCATAGCTCCACCATTACATCTTATAATGTTAATTATGAGAGGCATGCACAGTTAGAGAGGCCAAAGATAAAACATAATTTATCTTTGGCTTTTTTAAGCCCGTTCTTTAACAATTTGGAAAGCTGATAGTAGGATTTATTGTTCATTTGAATAGTAAATCATACGAAAAATCTCAAAAACGATGCATTACATTAAATGGTAAAGCATCAAGAGTTCTCAAACACTTTATTAAGTGTCTTGAATATTCAAAACTAAGGCGATATCAGCATCAACTTACCCGTTGATGCAATGATTATCAGTAAAAACCAGCTAGTTGCAATGCAGCTCAATGATGTTAACGACTTGTTTTTTAGCAAGAAGTGAAACTCATCTGGGTTGTATGGTTAAGCGACTAAGCGTATACGGTGGATGCCTTGGCAGTCAGAGGCGATGAAGGACGTGTTAATCTGCGATAAGCTCAGTTAAGTCGATAAAAGGCGTTACAGACTGAGATTTCCGAATGGGGCAACCCAATCACATAAGTGATTATCATACAGTGAATACATAGCTGTGTGAGGCGAACGTGGGGAACTGAAACATCTAAGTACCCATAGGAAAAGAAATCAACCGAGATTCCCCTAGTAGCGGCGAGCGAACGGGGATTAGCCCTTAAGTCTTTGGGGTGTTAGTGGAATACGTTGGAAAGCGTAGCGGCACAGGGTGATAGCCCCGTACACGAAAACTAACCGAAGATGAAAACGAGTAGGACGGCACACGTGACATGTTGTCTGAACATGGGGGGACCATCCTCCAAGGCTAAATACTCCTGACTGACCGATAGTGAACCAGTACCGTGAGGGAAAGGCGAAAAGAACCCCTGTGAGGGGAGTGAAATAGAACCTGAAACCGTATACGTACAAGCAGTGGGAGCGGCCCAACTCTTTATGGGTAAGAAGCCGTGACTGCGTACCTTTTGTATAATGGGTCAGCGACTTACATTTTGTAGCGAGGTTAAGCGAATAGCGGAGCCGTAGGGAAACCGAGTCTTAACTGGGCGTTGAGTTGCAAGGTGTAGACCCGAAACCCGGTGATCTAGCCATGGGCAGGTTGAAGGTTGAGTAACATCAACTGGAGGACCGAACCGACTTATGTTGAAAAATGAGCGGATGACTTGTGGCTGGGGGTGAAAGGCCAATCAAACCGGGAGATATCTGGTTCTCCTCGAAAGCTATTTAGGTAGCGCCTCGAGCGAATACCATTGGGGGTAGAGCACTGTTAAGGCTAGGGGGTCATCCCGACTTACCAACCCTTTGCAAACTCCGAATACCAATGAGTACTACTCGGGAGACACACGGCGGGTGCTAACGTCCGTCGTGGAAAGGGAAACAACCCAGACCATCAGCTAAGGTCCCAAAGTTATTGCTAAGTGGGAAACGATGTGGGAAGGCTTAGACAGCTAGGAAGTTGGCTTAGAAGCAGCCATCTTTTAAAGAAAGCGTAATAGCTCACTAGTCGAGTCGGCCTGCGCGGAAGATTTAACGGGGCTAAGCAATACACCGAAGCTATGGGTGTTTGTGCATCACCAGATGCGATTTCAGCTAACTGACATTTGTTTTTTAAATGTCAGTTTAAGCACGCAACACGTTGAGGCGGTTGTGGAGAATAAGTCGTATGTGGGATGCACAAACGCGGTAGAGGAGCGTTCTGTAAGCGGTAGAAGGCGAAGGGGTAACCCACGCTGGACGTATCAGAAGTGCGAATGCTGACATGAGTAACGATAAAGGGAGTGAAAAACTCCCTCGCCGAAAGACCAAGGGTTCCTGTCCAATGTTAATCAGGGCAGGGTGAGTCGACCCCTAAGGCGAGGCCGAAAGGCGTAGTCGATGGGAAACCGGTTAATATTCCGGTACTTCTGCTTACTGCGATGGAGAGACGGAGAAGGCTAGGCGAGCGCGGCGTTGGTAGTCCGCGTTTAAGGCTGTAGGCTGTAGACTTAGGCAAATCCGGGTTTACATTAGGCTGAGAGCTGATGACGAGTCACTAAGGTGATGAAGTCGTTGATGCCCTGCTTCCAGGAAAATCTTCTAAGCTTCAGGTAAGTAGGAATCGTACCCCAAACCGACACAGGTGGTTGGGTAGAGAATACCAAGGCGCTTGAGAGAACTCGGCTGAAGGAACTAGGCAAAATGGTACCGTAACTTCGGGAGAAGGTACGCTCTTGACGGTGATGAGACTTGCTCTCTAAGCTGTTGGGAGTCGCAGATACCAGGTGGCTGCAACTGTTTATCAAAAACACAGCACTGTGCAAAATCGCAAGATGACGTATACGGTGTGACGCCTGCCCGGTGCCGGAAGGTTAATTGATTGGGTTAGACTTAGGTCGAAGCTCATGATCGAAGCCCCGGTAAACGGCGGCCGTAACTATAACGGTCCTAAGGTAGCGAAATTCCTTGTCGGGTAAGTTCCGACCTGCACGAATGGCGTAATGATGGCCACGCTGTCTCCAGCCGAGACTCAGTGAAGTTGAAATTGCGGTGAAGATGCCGTATACCCGCGGCTAGACGGAAAGACCCCGTGAACCTTTACTATAGCTTGGCACTGAACATTGACCCTACATGTGTAGGATAGGTGGGAGACTTTGAAGCGTTGTCGCTAGATGATGTGGAGTCAACCTTGAAATACCACCCTTGTAGTGTTGATGTTCTAACTTGGCTCTCTCATCGAGAGTAAGGACAGTGCCTGGTGGGTAGTTTGACTGGGGCGGTCTCCTCCCAAAGAGTAACGGAGGAGCACGAAGGTTGGCTAAGTACGGTCGGACATCGTACGGTTAGTGCAATGGCATAAGCCAGCTTAACTGCGAGACAGACACGTCGAGCAGGTACGAAAGTAGGTCATAGTGATCCGGTGGTTCTGAATGGAAGGGCCATCGCTCAACGGATAAAAGGTACTCCGGGGATAACAGGCTGATACCGCCCAAGAGTTCATATCGACGGCGGTGTTTGGCACCTCGATGTCGGCTCATCACATCCTGGGGCTGAAGTCGGTCCCAAGGGTATGGCTGTTCGCCATTTAAAGTGGTACGCGAGCTGGGTTCAGAACGTCGTGAGACAGTTCGGTCCCTATCTGCCGTGGGCGTTAGATGATTGAGAGGAGCTGCTCCTAGTACGAGAGGACCGGAGTGGACGAACCGCTGGTGTTCGGGTTGTTATGCCAATAGCATTGCCCGGTAGCTACGTTCGGAATCGATAACCGCTGAAAGCATCTAAGCGGGAAGCGAGCCTCGAGATGAGTCATCTCTAGAGCTTTAAGCTCTCTAAAGGGCCGTCCGAGACTAGGACGTTGATAGGCAAGGTGTGTAAGCGTTGTGAGGCGTTGAGCTAACTTGTACTAATGACCCGTGAGGCTTAACCATACAACCCAGATGGGTTTTACAACCTTAGTGAATATATAAGCGCTTAATAAAGTAAGAACTTTGAGATAATTTCTTGTAAAAACAAGTATCAGCTAACCAAATTATTAATTTACGGCTAAAAGAGCGGTAAATAAAGAAAAGAACAAGCAAACAGAATTTGTCTGGAGACAATAGAGCTGTGGCACCACCTGAATCCATTCCGAACTCAGAAGTGAAACGCAGTATCGCCGATGGTAGTGTGGGGTTTCCCCATGTGAGAGTAGGTCATTTCCAGGCGCCAAATCACTTTTAATAAAGTAAATTTCACTGGTGACAGAGTGAAGTAAAAGATTAATTTTATTTGCAAAGCAAATAAAGTGAAAGAGTTGGAGCGGTAGTTCAGTTGGTTAGAATACCGGCCTGTCACGCCGGGGGTCGCGAGTTCGAGTCTCGTCCGTTCCGCCAACACAACAAAGCCTCGTCAGAAATGACGAGGCTTTTTTGTTTGCCCAGCGAAGCTGGCAAACCCGAAGGCAGAAAGAAGCCTGTATCACCCAGACTAAGGGGGAAGATAATCCGAGTGGCAAGAAGCTTTTATACAAGAGGAAACTCAAGGTAGAAGTTGGTGCGAGGTGGCCGATGAGCCCGTAGTAGTGAGTAAAATCCAGCCGATGAAAGCCAGTAATGGTGTGGAGGGCAAAACTGGATTGACCAATGACGTAGTTTATTGGCGGCCTCAACAGCCAAAAGCCAAAAGCCAAAAGCCAAAAGCCAAAAGCCAAAAGCCAAAAGCCTTGATGTTGGCGAAGGGTTGAAGCTTAATTTAAGTTTGTGATGGACAGGATTTTTTTTCACAGATACAGAAAATCACAAAAAGATGAATGAGGCATTTCCGACTGGAGGCATTAGGAATAATGACTCTGGAGACCGAAGCCGTATACGGGAGTAATTCAGTCATATCAAAGTAAATTGCCAAGGGCTAGAAGGCTTTGAGGCTGAGTGAAATACACCAACTGATGAAAACAAGACACTGAACCCAAACAACGCACACAGAGAGGTCAATGAGAGTTTATTACAGCTTGTATGGTCGCTTACTTAACAAAGAAGCACTGTACAACGGATTTAAGAAAGTGTGGAGAGCCAAAGGCACTGCTGGAATTGATGAGCAGAGCTTAGAGCAATTCGCCTCAAATCTGAGTAACGAACTTGATAAACTTCTTATCGAACTCAAGACCAAGCAATACCGACCTTCAGCCGTCAAACGGGTAGAAATCCCGAAAGATGATGGTGGAGTGAGAAAGCTTGGGACACCAACAGTTCGAGACCGAATCGTACAACAATGCCTAAACGATATACTAAGTCCGATATTTGAAGAGCAGTTCCATCCATCAAGCTATGGATATCGACCACACAGAAGCGGCCATGATGCCATAAACAAAGCCACGATGTTTATCCGTCAATATGACTTAAAACATGTGGTGGATATGGATTTATCCAAATGCTTTGACTTACTCGACCAAGAGCTAATCTTAACGAGCATAAGCAGAAGGGTAAAAGATGGCAGTATCTTAAGGTTGATAAAACAGTTCCTTGAAAGCGGTGTTATCGTAGGAGGCAACTAGCAAGCAACAGTAGCAGGAAGTCCACAAGGTGGCGTTATCAGTCTACTGATAGCGAATATCTACCTTGATGCCTTTGACCAAGAGATGAAACGTAGAAATCATCGATTGGTCAGATACGCAGATGATATCCTGATATTATGTCGCAGTCGCAAAGGTGCAGATAATGCACTGAAGCAAGCAGGGCGGGATCGCGCTTTAGGTCTTGAAAAAAATAATTAAAGAAATTTTGAACTTTCCTCTATAACGATGATCAGATCGACAAATGAATACTGATTTGAGCCTGATTATGGACGTAATGAAAGAGATTGAGCAAATTGAAGACCATCGTGTAGAAGCCAATAAAGAGTATGATTTAGCGGATATTATTTTTCTTACTATTGCCGCAGTGCTTTGCGGTGCGACAGGGTGGAAAGCCATCAACATTTTTGGGGAAGCTCAATTAGATTGGTTAAGACAATACCGTCCATTTAGTAACGGTATCCCGACAAGACATTCAATTGGAAGAATAATTAGAGGTGTTAAAGCCGAAAGTATGATGTCTTGCTTTATTAACTTTTCCAACACATTACGGGAACGAGATGGTAAAGAGCATATCAGCTTTGATGGTAAAGTGGCTTGTGGTTCTAAGCACGGGGATAACGTAGCAGCGCTTCAACTAATGACGGCAATGGTTGTGGAT
The DNA here is from genome assembly GCF_004358345.1 of Parashewanella spongiae. Lineage (NCBI taxonomy): Bacteria > Pseudomonadati > Pseudomonadota > Gammaproteobacteria > Alteromonadales > Shewanellaceae > Parashewanella > Parashewanella spongiae. The sequence continues at coordinate 2,206,630 of NZ_CP037952.1, forward strand.
AATGGACTGATAATACGTCAAAAAGAAACGTCGACTAAAACGAACGAAATCCCTGTAATGCAATCCATGCTAAAACACATGGACATTGAAAATGCAGTTATTACCGCTGACGCCATGCACTGCCAGAAAGAAACTACAGCCTTAATACGTGAGGGAAAAGGTGATTACGTTCTTCAAGTGAAAAAGAATCAAGGTAAATTACTTGCTGAAATTGAAGCTTATTTTCATAAGTGCTATAGAGATACACCAGAGCTTTTAAAAAAGAATCACTTTACAGAATTAGACGGTGAGCACGGACGAATTAATGAAAGACATTATCGCCTTTTGCCAATTACAAATTGGTTTGACGAAACAGCTAAATTTGTAGGCAGTCATGCCGTTGTTGAAGTCACTCGAATGCGAGAGCTGAAGAATAAATCAAGTCAAGAAACGTCTTACTACATAACTTCGTTAGCCAGTGATGTGAAAGATATCGCTAAATATATACGGAAGCATTGGGCAATTGAAAATAGTCAGCATTGGGTTCTCGATGTCACTTTTAAAGAGGATGCCTGTAAAATTTATGCTGATGATGGTGCAAAAAATTTGGCTACAATCAGAAGAAAGATTTTGAACTTAGTTAAAAGTCACTCTTCAAAAGACAGTGTTGCTGGCAAGATGCAGAGAGCCTGCTGGGATGCAAAATTTAGGGCTGAGATTTTGTTTGGTGAATATTTCATCAAAGCATAATCCCGCCCTGCAACAGACCCTAGATATTGAATGAAAGATAGTAAAGTATTTTAAAGTTGAGAGTATCAAAGTCAGCAAGTGATTGGTTCTTGTTGATTGATACTAAGGTCGTGTTTTACACAAACGAATATATGACTGAAGAGCCGGATGCGGTAATTTCGCACTTTCGGGTCTGTGTGGGGTCGATTCAGTAATGGGTCGCTCTACCACAATTTTTTCGAGAATAAATTGCTCACAACTCTCTCTAAATTCTAAAATACCTTTTTTGGAAAATCGGATATCTTCTTCATACCTTAACTTAGAAAAATCAGTCATAATTAGAGAGCCGTTATAACTCAACATAAAGTCTTTAATATCGCAAAGTAATACATCAAAATCTAACTGATTAAGATTAAAACAAAGTTCGGCAAGTAAGTCAGCTGCACGATCTTTTGTCAATAAGCCTTGATTAATTGAAAGATCTAATGTTAATCCATCGACAAAATCATAAAATACAATTATATATTCTTTACCTCCAAAACCGTATTGAATAACTTCACGCACATTAATTGTATATTTGGAATGCAAAATTTTATCAGCAAGATGTGCATTTGTATAATTTTTTCTAGCAAAATTATATTCATCCCTATGTATTTTAACAGTAAAGCAGTTAAACCTTTCTTTATGCTTAAATCTAAAAACTATGGCATCGTATGTTCCTTTTGACTTCTTTAACAATTTAATATCATAATCTTTCATACTCGACAATTGACTCAGAAGTTCAATGTTATTTACTAAGTCCACTCTCCCATTTAAACATTTTTTTTCAAAATCTAGTTTAAATTCTACCAAATCTAAATGTGAGTCAATTTGTTTTTGTGATTCACGCAGATGTCTTAAATCTGGTGTGTGATATTCAAAGGCTTTATATAAACCATTACAAAATGTAGACATACAGACCTTTATTTAATGATAAACTTTTTATTGTGAATTACTGCATGTCAATCAACTAGCTCTAATTGTTATAAAATATAATAAAATGTTGTTACGGAAAGCCACTATGTGCGTTTCTCAAAGCTATGCGTTATATTACTCTCTAGTATGTATAAGGTGTTTGATTCAACCTTATTTTTCAAAATACACATTAGAAGAATTACTAGATATTGAACGAAAGTTCGATAAGAATGTGTTTCCTGAAATTATGAAATAGTTTATAAGCTTATAAAGGTTAAAGAAGCTGACCCTGTCGAAATTGACTCAACTAAATTAAAAGAAAAGTCTTTTAAAACCTACCGAGTTTTATATATTGTGGCTTTTGGAACTTCATTCAAATATTAAAGGTGAATTAAATCTTACACCGCAACATATGCTAACGAACCTTTAGCTTTCTTTTGTAACGTTGGCTTTTAAGTACCTATGCAAATGAAACCACACATTCTGACTCGCTATCTCAGCACACTACTACGTTCCAGCTCAGGTTACATAGAGTGGCTATGCGCCCATCGCTGCGCCTTGCTATTGTGCAAATATATCAAGCTAGAATTATTCGATTACATTTGCATAGGTACTTATTTCCGGCTTTGGTTTATATCCATATTTACTGTTTAAAAAGGAATATACAGGGTAAACGCATGAGTGTTCCCCAAGCAAAAAACGTAGACATTATAGCCAGTTATTCCAGTAAAAACGGGAATCCAGTGACTTTGGGCATTCAACTATAAGGCGCTAGGTGACCGACATACAAAACTGTCGTTATTTCATTACCCGCTTTAGTGGGAATGACGAAACTACCACATGGGGTTGTGTATATTTCACTCACTCGTGCGTTTTCCCTGAATATAACAAACTAATAAATAAAGTTGCGAACAAATAACCAACTAAAATTTTTTAAGGTTTATCAATACACTAATTTTATTCAAGTTTTGTTCAGAGTGTTATGGTTATATTGCAATGTATTATTGAAAAAGGAATTTACCCGATTACATTTTAAACTGCATAAATAGAGATCGTTGGCAAGAGAAGTTGTTATACCAATTACAGTAATTAAATTCCCAGCTCAGAGCTATGTATGTGTTCAAAGTACAAGTGAAATTGATGAAGACATAGTTATGACCGACATACAAAACTGTCGTTATTACATTGCTACGTTGAGACAATTTTGCGTAGTAATTTGAACACATATAATCTCGAAGGGCAAGGCTGGCTAAAGGATTCCATTACACGTTACAAGTTTTTTAATTATCCCGACAAAAGCACTAAGTGCGTTGAATGCCAGTTTTGTATGGCGGCCGTTAGGGTATATAGTACTTCAAACTTGCGCCTTGTACTGAAATCTTTTAGCTCTTGCTGAGTGGGAAGTTAATTACTGTAATTGGTATTATTAGAGCTTCATTAAAAAATGAAAAGATTTGAGTACATTTGGAGATGTGTATGACAACACCAATTTCTGGAGCAAGCTTAGGATTTAATTCATATACAAATCTTGAGGTTGAACCTACTAAACGAATTGACGTTAGCGATAATGGTTTATTTTCTCCGTTGGATTGCGAGCTTACTATAAAAGACTTCCCCCTAGTTGTTGACAGTCTAAAAGGTATCAGATTTTCTAACATTTATTTTCTCGGGGTTGGTTTAGGTTTAGATGTGGCGGTATTAGGATTAAATGACCCAAAAGGTGATGCTAAATTTCTTAACGTCGTTGTTAAACACTGGCTATCCGAATCCGATGCAGTTGTGGAACCTTTGGGCCCCCCTACATGGAGAATTTTAGTCGAACAACTCAATGAAATAGAGGAAGAAACGCTCGGGCATAATTTACAAGAAAAGCTTGAACGGGGGGAGATACCTCCTAACTTTTCTCCGTTGGATTGCGAACTTACTATAGAAGACTTACCCCTAGTTGTTGGTAGTTTAAAATGTATTAAATTTTCTAACATTATTGATCTCGGTATTGAGTTAGGTTTAGACTCTGAGGTATTAAAATTAAATGAATTATCAGAGGGTGCTAATTTTCTTAACTTCGTTGTTGAACGTTGGTTATCCAAATCCGATGCGGGTATGGGCTCTTTGGAAACCCCTACATGGAAAACGTTAGTCAAACAACTCAATCTAATAGGGGAAGAAACTCTCGGACATAATTTACAAGAAAAGCTTGAGCGGGGTGAGATACTTCCTAACGTTTCTCCGTTGGATTACGAGCTTACTATAAAAGAGCTTCCCCTAATTGTCGAAAGACTAAAAGAAATCCTCCCTGAAAACATATCTTATCTAGGGGTTGGTTTAGGTATAAATTTAAGTGTATTAAACTCATCCCAAGCTGATAATAATCAGCTTCTATGTCAAGTAGTTCAACGTTGGTTATCCAAAAACGATGAAGTTATGACTCTTTCTGGCCTCCCTACATGGAGAAGGTTAATCGAGCAACTCAATAAAGTAGATGAAAATTTTATTGCACATAATTTAGAGGAAAAGCTTGAGCTTAGGGAAGTACCTCCTAAACTTCCACAACGTTTAGTACCCAAAGCGTCAAACACGCGTCTTACTAGGAACGATTTTGCTAGTGTTTCCAAAATCTTAATGAGACTTCCAATCGGAGATTTGAGCGAGCTGTTAATTGCCCTTGGGGTTAGCTTTTCCACAATCGATAAATTGAATAAAAATCGAGATTACATGGTAATTAGATGGATTGACGCTACTGATGGTGTTTTGCAATACTCAAAGTATCCTTGTTACAACGTGTTATCACAAGCCTTATGTCAAAATGGACACTGGGGATTAGCAGAGGAAATTGCAAAAACTTACCCTGCGGAACAAGGTTTAGAAGAAGTCGAATTGAGCCTACCCCAGTTTAATGAAAGCTGCTCATCTATGGTGCCTGATATGCCTCTAAGTCACGCAGAGCAACAAAAATTGGATAAAATGCTTGATAAAAATATATCAAAAGGTGACTTTGTGTATGGGGGGATAGTTTACCGTTTTATTAATAAACTGACGGTAGCAAGCTATATGGAACTGTGCCTGTATTTAGGAATATCGCAATCAAGAATATCCCGCATTGAATCACACCATGCTATTTTAATAAAGGATTTCTGGTTACAGGGGATGGATAATGCCATTCGTACCACCCGCTCTTTACGTACACTGCTGAATGCATTTAAGTCGATGAACCAAAATGGCATAGCAAATGATCTTAAAGCGTACTGCATAGAGCAAATTAGGAAAGGGGTTACTCACGATAGTGTGCCAACACCTTCACTTATGACACCACCATTAAATTTCCGCTCATAGATTGTTCCATATCAATTACCCGCGCCATCTACTTTAACATTCATTCAAAGTTTAATCCCTTCAACTTCAGTTAAGGCCAGGGCGGGATTATGCTTTGATGAAATATTCACCAAACAAAATCTCAGCCCTAAATTTTGCATCCCAGCAGGCTCTCTGCATCTTGCCAGCAACACTGTCTTTTGAAGAGTGACTTTTAACTAAGTTCAAAATCTTTCTTCTGATTGTAGCCAAATTTTTTGCACCATCATCAGCATAAATTTTACAGGCATCCTCTTTAAAAGTGACATCGAGAACCCAATGCTGACTATTTTCAATTGCCCAATGCTTCCGTATATATTTAGCGATATCTTTCACATCACTGGCTAACGAAGTTATGTAGTAAGACGTTTCTTGACTTGATTTATTCTTCAGCTCTCGCATTCGAGTGACTTCAACAACGGCATGACTGCCTACAAATTTAGCTGTTTCGTCAAACCAATTTGTAATTGGCAAAAGGCGATAATGTCTTTCATTAATTCGTCCGTGCTCACCGTCTAATTCTGTAAAGTGATTCTTTTTTAAAAGCTCTGGTGTATCTCTATAGCACTTATGAAAATAAGCTTCAATTTCAGCAAGTAATTTACCTTGATTCTTTTTCACTTGAAGAACGTAATCACCTTTTCCCTCACGTATTAAGGCTGTAGTTTCTTTCTGGCAGTGCATGGCGTCAGCGGTAATAACTGCATTTTCAATGTCCATGTGTTTTAGCATGGATTGCATTACAGGGATTTCGTTCGTTTTAGTCGACGTTTCTTTTTGACGTATTATCAGTCCATTATCCACAACCATTGCCGTCATTAGTTGAAGCGCTGCTACGTTATCCCCGTGCTTAGAACCACAAGCCACTTTACCATCAAAGCTGATATGCTCTTTACCATCTCGTTCCCGTAATGTGTTGGAAAAGTTAATAACTCATGTTACGCACCGCCTAAAAATTAGTGGCATAATCAAGCTATGAACGATGAATTACTAGAGCTGTATAGCGATTACCAACTATCTAGCTTTGGACAAGTAACAGCAACAGGGATGTCAGACTTACTAGATGGTGCTTACAGTCATGATCAGGTAACAAGACTCCTTTCTACTAACGAGTTCACCAGTAAAACTCTTTGGGGAATGGTTAAATCCACTGTAAGACAGGTCGAAGAAGATGATGCCGTTCTTATTTTCGATGATACGATTGAAGAAAAGCCTTATACGGACGAAAGCGACTTGATCGCTTACCACTACGACCACACAAAAAATCGAACCGTTAAAGGGATTAACCTTCTTAATTGTCTTTACTACTCCCAAGGTGTATCAATTCCAGTATCTTATAAGTTGATCACTAAGCCAATTCCCTATTGTGATCTGAAAACTAAGAAAGTTCGCAGAATGTCTGAAACAACTAAGAATGAAGATTTTAGAGAGCTTTTACAAATTAGTTACCAAAACCAACTTAAATTCAAATATGTTCTAGCAGACAGTTGGTTCTGTTCAAATGAAAATATGGTGTTTATCAAACACAAATGCCACAAGGATTTTATCATGGCGTGCAAATCTAATCGTCTTGTTTCTTTGAGTGAAGATGATAAGAAGCATAAGAAATCACAACGGGTTGATACACTTGAGTTTCAAGAAGGGCAGTCTGTCAAAGTTTGGATATCTGGGGTAGATTTTGAGTTACAGTTATCCAAGAAAGTCTTTAAAAACAAAGATGGAAGTACAGGCGAGCTTTACTTGTTATGCAGTGATTTAAGTTGTGATGATGAGTTCATCCAAGCGGTCTATCAAAAACGATGGAACGTTGAACTCTTCCATAAAAACCTGAAGTCAAATGCGGCAATTACCCGTTCTCCAGCACATACAGTTAAAACACAAAGTAATCATCAATTTTTATCAATTTATAGTGCATTTAGGCTTGAAACCTTAGCTTTAAAACTGAAAATGAATAAATTTCAACTGAGGGCGAAACTGTATATAAAAGCATTAAAAACAGCCTTTACAGAACTTCAAACTCTAAAAGCTGTTAGTGCGTAACATGAGTTAATAAAGCAAGACATCATACTTTCGGCTTTAACACCTCTAATTATTCTTCCAATTGAATGTCTTGTCGGGATACCGTTACTAAATGGACGGTATTGTCTTAACCAATCTAATTGAGCTTCCCCAAAAATGTTGATGGCTTTCCACCCTGTCGCACCGCAAAGCACTGCGGCAATAGTAAGAAAAATAATATCCGCTAAATCATACTCTTTATTGGCTTCTACACGATGGTCTTCAATTTGCTCAATCTCTTTCATTACGTCCATAATCAGGCTCAAATCAGTATTCATTTGTCGATCTGATCATCGTTATAGAGGAAAGTTCAAAATTTCTTTAATTATTTTTTTCAAGACCTAAAGCGCGATCCCGCCCTGGGGTCTGTTGATCTTTCGTGATTGTTTTTGCAGCGATAAATTGGTTATTTTATGCAAGGCAGAGTTTGTGAGGTTTGGTTATTACCGACATACAAAACTGTCGTTACTTCGTTTCCAAATAAGAAAACGATAACGCAGCAGAAATGACCAATTTACGCTGTCTTCGATGCTTTTGAGCACTCACTGTTCTGTGTTGTGACCAGATCACTTAGATGGCTAAGCATCACTGCTCACGCCTTGAACAGATAAATGCTCAAATAGCACAAAATTTAATCCTGAAAGATCAACAGACCCTAGTAATTCTTCTAAGTGATCTAGCGATTTAGAAAGTACCAATCTTTGTCATACCAGCGAAGGGAACCCACATAAGGCTGGTATCCAGTGACTTTTATAGAAAAAAGCAAAGACACTAGACTACCGACATACAAAACTGTAGTTACTTCGTTTCCAGCCGTGCTGGAGTGGCGATAACTCATCGGTATACTTTCTTCCGCAACTTTCCTAATGTGTATTTTGATCAATCATGTTGCATCAAACGCCTTAACTAGAGAGCAATATATCGCATAGCTTTGCGAAACGTACGTAGTGGCTTTCCGTAACAGAGTTCTGTTATATTTTATAATAATTAGAACTAGTTAATTGACATACTCTAATTCAAAATCAAGCGGTTTATAATTAAATCAAGGTAAGTATGTCTGTATTTTGTAATGGCTTATCACAACCCTTTGGATATCACACACCAGATTTAAGACACCTGCGTGAATCACAAAAACAAATTGACTCACATTTAGATTTGGTAGAATTTAAACTAGGTTTTGAAAAAAAATGTTTAAATGGGAGAGTGGACATAGTAAATGATGTTGAACTTATGAGTCAATTGTCGAGTATGAAAGACTATGATATTAAATTGTTAAAGAAGTCGAAAGAAGAATGTGATGCCATAGTTTTTAGGTTTAAGCATAAAGAAAGGTTGAATTGCTTTACTGTTAAAATACATAGGGATGTATTCGATTTTGCTAGGGTGAATTATACAAGTGAATCTCTTGCAGATAAGATTTTGCATTCCAAATATACAATTAATGTACGTGAAGTTATTCAATACGGTGTTGGAGGTAAAGAATATATAATTGTATTTTATGATTTTATCGATGGACTAACATTAGATCTTTCAATTAATCAAGGCTTATTGACAAAAGATCGTGCAGCTGAGTTACTTGCCGAACTTTGTTTTGATTTTTGGCAGTTAAATTTTAATATAACACTAACCGATATTAAAGACTTTATATGGAGTTATAACGGCTCTCTAATTATCACTGATTTAGCTAAGTTAGTGTATTTGACAAATATCCAATTTCCCCAAAAAAATATTTTAGAGTTTAGAGAGCGTAGTTCTCGATTCATTCTCAAACAACGCCAATTTCAGCCGCTGTGAAGTAGGCGCAGTTAGCAGAATTTGGCGTTATGTGCTCTGACATATACGTTCGAAGAACATTGAATAAGTACCTGTCGATAAGGTCTTTGATAATTATGTTCAGGTTTAGTGCTATACAAGACGAAAGGGGGCTCAGCCTAAATAATGTGAAGATATAAGGAGAAAGTTCCGTTGTTTTAAAAAGTTAGGAACATGTAAAGGTAATATGTCCATTTAGTTCTTTCCCCCCTCTGTCAGAATAGCTGTCACCCCTAAGATTTAACCAATAATTAAGGGGCGAAAAGGCAGCTAAATGACAAGTTATTCAGAAGAAAGAAAAGAAGCCGTTCTTAATAAAATGCTTCCCCCTCGCAATATGACCGTACCTCAAATATCAAAAGAAGAAGGTATTCCACTTCAAACCTTGTATAGTTGGCGCAGCAAAGCAAAGCAAAGCAAAGCAAAAAGTAGTGACAGGAAAGCCTGAGTCAGAGAATTGATCAGCAGAAGCCAAATTAGCCGTAATCATTGAACCTAGAAACATCAGTTGACTGCGTTCTCAAGCGTAGAAAAAATGGCTGATAGTAAGAAGGCGTAGCTTGCAGCAAGTAGTTATTCTACTTGCAAAAGTTACAACGCAGATAGCAGTCATTTTAGCAAGCTTGTGAGCGTAGAGCATTTCACTCATTGGATGAAAAATATGATAATAAAATCATCGTATTGCTCAAACAGTTACTCGTATACTCAGCGTTCAACTGATGTTTTAGGTTGAAACAGCAGCAATGACAGAATCCCAACTCAATCAATATTGCAGAGAGAAAGGCTTATTTAAAGAGCAAATTAAGCAATGGAAGCAAGATTGTCTTAGTGGCTTCCTGTCAACGGAAGCTCAAAAAAAAGAAGCTAAGAAGCAAGCTAAACAGGATAAAGTTGAGATAAAATTTCTTAAAGCGGATTTAAGAAGAAAGGAGATGGCGTTAGCGGAAACGACGGCTTTACTGGTGCTCAGAAAAAAGCTCAATGCCTTGTGGGAGGAAGAGAACGAGGAGAATTAGTTCCACTGTCTTTAAGGCAGAAACTCATTGAGTTAATACAAGAAGCTTGTAAGGCTGGCGCAAGACTCGATAATGCTTGTAACGAAGTTCCACTGAGTAAAAGAACCTATCGAAGATGGTCTAAAAACGGTGAAGTTCAAGCTGACTTTCGACCAACAGCCAAGCGCACTGAGCCTAAAAACAAGTTAACAGAATGAGCGACAACAAGTATTAGAAGTTTGCAACCAGAGTGAGTATGCCAGCTTACCGCCATCGCAAATCGTACCTTCGTTGCTGGATAAAGGTGTTTATATTGCTTCAGAGTCGAGCTTTTATCGAATACTAAAGCAACATGGCCAACTGAATCGAAGAGGACGAACACGAGCACCACAAAATCGGAGTAAACCTAAGAGCTACAAGGCTTCTAAGCCAAATCAAGTGTAGTCTTGGGATATTACGTATTGCCCAAGTATTACCAAAGGCAAGTTCTATTATCTGTATATGTTTGAGGACATTTATAGCCGAAAAATCGTAGGTTATGAAGTCCATGAACAAGAGTGCGGCACAAAAGCTGCGGAACTCATTCAGCGTTGCATGTTGAAAGAGCAATGTTTTAATACACCGCTGGTTTTGCACTCAGATAATGGTGCCCCGATGAAATCCTATATGATGAAAGCTAAGCTTGATGAACTTAGTGTAACCCCATCATTAAGTAGCCCAAGTGTGAGCAATGACAATCCGTACTCAGAATCACTGTTTAGAACATTAAAATACAGGCCAGACTGGCCAAGCAAAGCAAAGGGTTTAAAAGCCTAGAAGAAACGCAAGACTGGGTTGAGAATTTTGTAACTTGGTACAACCATGAGCATAAACACAGTCAGCTTAATCATGTAACGCCTCATGAGAGACATAAATCTCAAGATAGTGTTGTACTAATGAAACGCAAAAAAGTGTTAGAGGAGCAGAAAGCTAAACATCCACTTCGATGGTCAGGTGAGGTTAGAAACTGTGAACCAATCGGTGCTGTAATGTTAAATCCTGACAAGGAAACAGACTTGGAAAAATCTAGAAGAAATATAGCATAAGTTTTAATCAAACGGTGACAGGTGTCTTGAAAACCGCCGATTTAATTACTGTAATTGGTATTAGTTAATATAGGTGGTTGAGTCTTAAGTTGATTTGAATTCGTTAATAATCTTAAAGTTAAATGTAACCTTTTGATTGGTTCGCCTTTGCTACCTGTTTCCTGATAATACTAGGGCAACCGCACAAGTGAGTGATATATGCACAACTCCATGTAGTAGTTTCGTCATTCCCACGAAAGTGGGAAACTAGCGCCTTTGAATACCCAAAGTTACTGGATTCCCGTTTTCAAGGGAATTACGGGCTATAGTGCCTACGTTTTTGCTCAAAAACATTCACGCGTTTACCCTGCTGAAAAAAACAGAACAATTTTAGCCTACAGACCGAAGTATATAAACTGACTATCTTTGTATTGTAGTGGTCTAAGGAAGCTAGTGCTTTGGAAAATACCAATCTTTGTCATATCAGCGAAGGCTAGTATCCAGTGACTTTTATAAAAAAAAGCAAAGGCACTAGGGTCTGTTGATCTTTCGTGATTGTTTTTGCAGCGATAAATTGGTTATTTTATGCAAGGCAGAGTTTGTGAGGTTTGGTTATTATCGACATACAAAACTGTCGTTACTTCGTTTCCAAGTAAGAAAACGATAACGCAGCAGAAATGACCAATTTACGCTATCTTCGATGCTTTTGAGCATTCACTGCTCTGTGTTGTGACCAGCTCACTTAGATGGCTAAGCATCACGGCTCACGCCTTGAACAGATAAACGCTCAAATAGCACGAAATTTAATCCTGAAAGATAAACATCCCCTAGACTATCGACATACAAAACTGTCGTTACTTCGTTTCCTGCCTGCGCTGGAGTGAGGAGAACTCATCGGTATACTTTTTTCCGCAACTTTCCTAACTGAGTGATTTAAAAATGAATAAAGGTTAATGTGAATTAATGATAAATTCTCATAAATTAACGATATTATTTTCTAGTACTAATTGCTGGAGATAAAAAGTGGCGTTATCAACTGTTCTGCAAACCGAACCCTCAAATTCCCTTGTAGAATACCTGAAAGGTTTGGGTGATATAGAGATTACTACTAAAACGGAGCTATATTTTGATAGTGGAACAGGGCATAAGTTTGAGGTTTTATTTAAGTGCACTCACTGCGACTCACCTCTCTACCGCTTTTACAAATTCACTGATCATAAGTGCCATAATTTTGCGTCTAATGATTCACACAAAAAAGTGTTTTCAAAAGAGGCAGACAATAAAAAAGTTCCGCCTGCCATTAGGACGACTATTAAGACGGCTCAAAATTACTTGGAAATAGTGATTGATTTCTACCAAATAAACCAACAACAAAACCAACAACAAAACCAACAAAAAACAATAGTCATGACTTTCCATGAACTGAATGGAACACGTGAACTTACAGCGGTTTTGTTTTGTCACAAATGCAATCTTAAAACGAGTGATCTGGGTGATTTCAGGCTGAAAAAGTGTACTAGTAACACCCCTTTTACCAATCAAGCTAAAGAAATAAATATTGCCCAAATAGACATCAGGACACTAGATGTCGCAATGATAAATATTATTGAACTATTTGAATGTGCGTCGGAAAAATATCAATTTCTGGGTATGGAGCTTGGTCTAAAATCAGCTCAGATTAAAGAGGTTGAAACAAGTATCCTTTTTCATAATGATGTATCTAGGATGACGCAAGTATTAAGTGTTTGGGAGCAATGTGGAGAACAATCTCCAACCTTTTATCAACTCATCGCAGCCGCTGAAAATCAGGGTGAAAATATGCTTGCGCAAAATCTGTTAAAACTACTTAAAAGCGTTAAGTTATAATGAAAGATATTAAGTGCTTGACCATAAATTATCTTACATTTTCTGTTGTCCATCTTTTGCACTCTACTGTGTTGCAATTTCGGTTACACAGCTACGGTTATTCGCCCTACGTTGTGTCTTGTATAGCACTAGGATCTGTTTGTCCTATATTTGAAAAAACTTATCGTAAGGGAGCTAGCGATTTAGAAAGTACCAATCTTTGTCATACCAGCGAAGGCAGGTATCCAGTGGCTTTATAGAAAAAAGCAAAGGCACTAGACTCCAGCCAGCGCTGGAGTGACGAGAACTCATCGGTATACTTTCTTCCGCAACTTTCCTAAGGTACTTTGTTTATGACACCATTAGTAAACCCTAACTTAAGGTACTTCCACATACCTGAAGAAAAGTTCGAGCAGACACAATTAGATTGTTGGGAAGTAAGTAAAAAACTGACAGACGAGAAAAAAGCTGTTGAGTTTCGAAAATTAGCATCTGAAATGGGTTCACTCTCTAAAAGGAAAATACCAGAAAAGCTTGCTGATTGGTCGGTAGTGAATCCAGTTTTGTCCTTAAGTGAAAAAGATAAAATCACTGCCGTTGGTGGCGATGAGCACTGTGCAAAAAGATTAAGTATACTTGGTGATTATCTTTTGGAATTTGGATATAGGTTTGTTTACTATTCTGGCATAGATCGTCAAATAAAGGATAAGTTACAATTCTTCTTTCGAAAAACTGAGTGTTTAAAAGTTCTTGAGTTAGGTGCTGGACTAGGTTGGTGGGCGAAGGCAATCCATAATGATACGGATTTATTTTTTAGGCGAATACATGTCACAGCAATAGATAATGGGGCTAGTATTGCATGGATTAATAAAGGAGATGTAATAGAACGGAATCAAGCATACTGCAAGGCGGTTATAGAGCAATTTGAAGCTGTGACAGATACAGATAAATCAAAAGCCTCAAAAAAACTCGAAAGCCTTAGTCCTAAAGCTGCGGCTTCGGATTTCAACCAGTGTGTTTTTCCTGTTAAACAAATGAATGCTTCTACGGCAATTGCTAAATATAAAGATACCCACGATCTGTTGTTAGTTGTTAATCCGGTAAGTGGAATAACTGATTCACTTGTACACTGGCCTAAAGATAAGCCTGTTTTGATGATAGCTGTTAAATCAATTGTTGATATGGTTAGAGCTGGTTCTTCTGACAAGGCAAGTATTGAGGCATTAGATAAAGGCTCGCTTAAAAGCCTTAGGGTTACATCTTATATAGCTGACCATCCCTTAAAAGTAGAACTATTCAAGGGGTTTCGAGCGTAATTAACCTGAACTCTGGATAAGAAACTCTCTACAGTATCACGAACTCAGGTTAATTAAGTCAATCGTTAGACCACGTCACATATCCATTATTTAATCAATATTATTCTGGCTGGTTAAAAATGTCGGAAATAAGATCTTGAGGCTGAAGTAGCTCTCTGTGACTAATTAAAGCTGAAGCTTCATTAATTGCTGCTGTAGAATTTCTTTCTGTAGAGCCATTATACTTTATAAAATAAGTCATCATTTGTTTACAGTAGTGTGATAAATTATCTAACCAAACAGATTCAACTTGAAATAAATCCACTAACTTTTCAGATTTGAACTCATAAAATTTATCTTGAGCTTCCTTATGTTTTGACGTGCATTCTCCACCAGTTGCATATTTTGCGTGCAGTTGAAGCTCATTCAAGATCTCACTGCATCGATAAAAAGTTCGCAGAGGCTCTTTATATCCCAATGGCACTAACTTAAGCTTCATCTGAAGGTTTACTAATTGAACAATAGAGAGTAAATCATACAGATTAAGGTTTTTCTAGTGTCACGCCATGAATACTACAACTCGCCAATTCTTCAATGATGCCCCAGAATTGTTACGTCGCTTTGCTCAAACGGAAGAAGATGAACTTTCTTCAATTCTCACTCTGCAAGATTTAGAAGATTTTCAAAAAGATAATACTCAAAGAGTACGCAAGTATCCCGCCTGCCACACACTTTCGCTTTTCATGAAGCAAGTTGCCAGTGAAAACAAGTCTTGTCGTTGCACACTAATCAGTGACGCTAGAGATCAAATTGCTATAGGTCGAGAGAAAAACAGCACAATTACAGGTCCCTACTGCAAAGCAAGAAAACGGTTATCTCCAGAGTCAATTAAATCGCTATTGAAGAAATCAGGAAAAAACTTAGATGAAGCGATTCAAGGGAAATACTTATGGCATGGCCGTAGAGTGCTATTAACTGACGGCTCAACACTATCTATGCCTGATACGCACGAGAACCAAGCCCAATTCCCTCAACCTAAATCACAAAAAGAAGGGCTGGGCTTTCCTCAGCTGCGGATTTTAGTGTTAATTTCTTTGGGAAGCGGTGCAGTCATTGACTCGGCTGTTTCACCTTGTAAAGGGAAAGGTACTGGCGAGCAGGCACTATTAAGAAGTATGCAGTCAGACTTGAAACAAGGCGACATTGTGCTGGGAGATGCTAATTTCGAAAACTACTTTGTTCTTGTAGGACTAATGGGGTTAGGCGTTGATGCTGTTTTCGAAAAAAACGGAGCCAGAAATGTCGATTTCAGAACCTGTGAAGAAAAGCTGGGTAAGCGAGATGGTTTATTTAAGCTAATTCGTCCATCCTGTCCAGAATGGATGACCCCAGAGGATTACGCTCAAGTGCCAGAAGAGCTTATCGTCAGAATGGTAGGAACAAAGAAACGTATCATTGTTACCACGCTCACGGATAAAGAAGTCTATCCGAAGCAAGATATTATTGATTTATACGTTTCACGATGGCATATCGAGTTGGATTTTAGGTCAATCAAGACCATGATGAAAATGGATATTTTAAGGTGTGGTAGTCCAGATATGGTGCGTAAGGAAATTGATGTTCATTTGTTAGTTTACAACATGATAAGGGCACTTATGTGCCGAGCGGCAGAAAAAAAAAGGAATATCGCCTAGAGAGGCAAGTTTTAAAGCCGCACATGACGCATTACAAGATTTTCAGATATTACTTTTGCAAGCCACCGAAGGGATCATTGACACTTTATTGGATGTGATAGCAGATATTATCGGCGAGCATATCGTTGGCAATCGCCCGGGGAGAAAAGAACCGAGAGCAAAGAAAAGGCGACCGAAACCGACACCAAGGTTACAACATTCAAGAAAGCAAGCACGTAGGCTTAAGGTATATCAGAAGTAATTCTTAAGTTAGTGCCATTGCTTTATATCCGGGTACTTTTTCAGTTTTAGCTACACCAAAATCTATTAACTTTATTTTATCGGTACTAAAAAAATACAATAAATTTTCTAACTTAAAGTCACCATAATATAGCTTTATTTGTTCCATATACGAGTAAATTTCCAATAGCTGTTTACATACATTATTTACATGGGCAGTTTGCATTCGAAGAGTGCATTGATGTTTTGAATAAAACAAATCATCTAAATTGCAAGTACCTAACTCAAGAACTAAATAATTCACCCTCTCTCCAGCTGTTATCACCCCGAAGAATTTAATTATATTGGGACTCGAAGGTAACGTTCTAATAATATTTATTTCATTACAATGAACAGATAAATCTCCATATCTATTCTCAGACTTTAATTCTTTTATTGCCACATCACAGTCGTTCATTGAGCATTTAGCTTTGAAAACTACCCCATAAAAGCATTAGTATCTACACAGCACGGTCAATATTTAACCACTTGAGCAATGATCATTATTTTTAAGGAACTGATCTAATGATCTGTGATCACAGAATCAAATTTTGCCAATAAAAACAAATTCTATGGACTTGTTCGCTGAAAATAATTTATCTTGCCTACTAGAATCTCGCCTTAAAGAAAGATACCAAATTTTGATTAAAGAGCATCTTAATGTCGCGCCTAAACTTGCTCAAGGCGTAAAAGCATTGTCTCATCATGAAAGTGCATGGTCTAACACTCAAGGCGCTTGGCGATTTTTCTCAAATGATAATGTCACTTTTCCAGCACTTAGTTTGCCTTTGCTTCAATCAGCAAGACAAGAATTAGCATCAAGTCATTCATCGTATGGATTAGTCGCTCATGATTGGTGCAGGAACAATTATCTAAAGCACGACAGCAAATTAGATAAAACCCAGATGTCTCACGAAAAAGATGTAGGATATGAATTATTTGCCTCACTATTGCTAGACTCAGATACTGGCCAACCGATTGCACCACTGGGTTTAGATTTAAAAACCGAAAAAGGCACTTACCGCTGCCGAGATTTTGAATATCAAAAAACTCAACCCCACCTTGAGCAACTTGTAGAACGTATTGAATGGCAAGATAATTTACCATTAGATAAAACACTTGTTCATATTGTTGATAGAGAAGCTGATTCAGCGCAACACCTACGACAGCTAATGGGCACTCAGTGGTTAACGAGAGGGAAGAAAAATTCGACTGTTAAATACGGTGAAGAATTCATTTCACTAGAAAAACTAGCCAACAGAATCGATAGCGATGTACATGGTATTGTCGATTTCAAAGGCAAAGATGCCTATTTATTTGTCGGTGAAGCAGAAGTTATTTTACAGAGAAAATCAGAGGGAGAAGTTAAAAATGCACCTACCGTTCGATTTGTAGTTAGTACCTTATGTAACGATAAAGGCGAACAACTCGCTCAATGGCTATTACTCTCGAATGTAAAAGAAGTCAGCGCGCTTACATTAGGAAATTGGTATTACTGGCGTTGGTCAATTGAGTCTTGGTTCAAGGTACTGAAAGGTCATGGATTTCAACTTGAACACTGGCAACAAGAAACAGCAGACAGAATTTTTAGAAGATTAATAGTCAGTTCAATGGCTTGCGTTTTAGTTTGGAAACTTTACAACGATGAGTCGTCTGGTGCTAAAGAACTAAAAACGTTTATGATAAAGCTCAGTGGTCGACTGACGAAACGAAGTAAGCCCGTTACCCATCCAGCATTATTAGCAGGCTTGTGGGTATTTTTACAGCTCATGGAAATGCTCAATAATTATTCAACAGAAGAAATTGAAATGTACAGAGAATTAGCCAGTTCGTTTTTTGGTCAGCCTGTGTAGATACGAATGCATAAAAGCCATGACCAATTTCTTGTAAATCAAAAAAATTAGACAAACCATTTTTGTGATTAACACTCATTTCAAAACCATGAAGACATTGTTGTGCAGTAAGTTCTGTTTTTTCTGGACTCTTTCTTGTTGGTTGTGAGAAGCAGCAAATTTTAGATAAAGCCATATATACGATTACCTATTATACCAATTACAGTAATTAAATTTCCAGCTAAGAGCTATGTATGTGTTCAAAGTACAAGTGAAATTGATGAAGACATAGTTATTACCGACATACAAAACTGTCATTATTACATTGCTACGTTGAGACAGTTTTGCGTAGTGATTTGAACACATACAAGCTCCCGAAGGGCAAGGCTAAAGGATTCCATTACTAAGTACCTAACTAAAAGTTATCTCATATTTTGAATGATAATTATCCAAAATAGTTTCGACTGCTTTTTTGAGTTTGGAGTAAGTTTCGTAAGCACTAATGGATAACCACTCGTATTTGATTTTTCGCCATAGAATTTCGATGGCATTAAGTTCGGGGGAATACGATGGCAAGTATCTAACCTCTAAATTGTATTGCCCTGCCCATAACCAAGCATGGTTTATGAATTTTTCCGATGTGTGAGTTGGAGCATTATCAATATAAACAATGGTTTTCTTATTACTTGAAAGCTCTTTTGCCAACTTTTCAAAGGCTTCGATAACGATGTCTGTATTCACTGTGCACTCAACTTCGTGGTAAACAACCTTACCTTGCCTACTCAAAAAGCCAAGTACGTTTAGTTTCTTGCTGTTTTGATATGCAGTGCATTCAATAGCAACGCCTTTTTCACTCCAACCATACGGTAAGTTCGACTTCTGGGAAAAGCCAGATTCATCAAAATAATAAAGATCTATTACCCCTTCCTTTTCCATTTCTACACAACTCACTAATTCATCGTAGGCTCTTTCAAAATAGACTTCATTTCGCTGTTTTTTAAATGAATGTCTCATGCGTTTATGGCTGTAGTTAAATTTTTTTTATCGTCCGTTTTACTGTGCCTAGACTGCACTCTTTACCTGTTGAATTCTGTATTAAAGACTGCGCTCTTTTAAGTTGATGAGGCTCTTCATCAACAAATGATTTTAAGAGTGAAGCTTCCTCTTGAGAGTAAATACTAGGTCGACCTGAACGTTTGTCATCAAATAAACTTGAGACACCTTGCTCGTACCAAGCGGTAATCCAGTTTGATACTGTAATTTCGCAAACTTCGAAAATGTCAGCTATCTGTTTAATCTCAGTAGGGTAAATTCCTCGCCGCTTGCGGCGGACTAACGTCTTTATCTAACTAATAGATACCTCGCCCCTTGGGGCGGGGTGATTCATTTGAAAACTTCTTATTACTTAACAGAAATGCGTGTGCTCTGGTTCGACTACGATGTTTGGGATGATGTGCTATGGCTGCTTTCAATGTTTCAATTTCAAATTCTGAAAGTGCTACGACTCTTTTCATGATAACTCTCGCACATGAGATAAAACTATATTTAGGGTACTAAGATTTAAAATAAAATTTTATGAGGAACTTCAATTTTCTGAATAGTTTTGTGGTATAAAAAACTTTTAGTCGACTGCTTACGTTACAAGTTTTTGAATTATCCCGATAGTACTTCAAACTTGCGCCTTGTACTGAGATCCTTTAGCTCTTGCTGAGTGGGGTTAATTACTGTAATTGGTACTAGTTACTTTTTCAATTGAATGGAAGTACACATATGACCTCGCAAGGTATCATATTAACACAAACAAGCATTGGGACATTTCCGAGTTGCAGATGTAGTTTTGTATCAACCGGTTACATTACAAAAATATTCATAAAATAAAACGCCTTGCTGATGATCATCGCGAGCCCTAACAAGTTAACTGAAAATTACAATCTAGGGTCTAATACAGATATAGTGACAGGTGTCGCTTATGCAACAGGTTCCTTTTCCTGTCTTGTTGAAATATAAAAGTACACTGCAGAAAATTAAAATAATCGACTAAAGCTATGAGCGTAGCTTGAATTATTTAAGTCATTAATTCTTGGAAGCAATTCTCTTTAACTAAGATAGTGATTGCTAATTTTAACTTATTAAGTTCACTTTCATTCAAACCCCGTTTATTAAAAGCGCTATCACGGGATTGCGCTGGTGGAATCGTATGTGCTTTGTATATCTCTTGTGCTTTTTTTATTAAATCAGCTCTTAGAGCCTCTGTTTTATCAGGCGCTAAACTTGTAAGATCCTCAGAAATTATAGCGGTAAGTAATTCAAATTGACCTTGAAAACTGGATTGTTTTACTGCTTTGTCTATCTGACTTTTAATGTGAGTTTTGTTGACGGAGGTGGGTCTTAAAACACAAAATGTTGGTTCATCAACAAGTCGGTTAAAAAAACTGATAAAAACAGGTTGTATGTGTTCAATTCTTTTGGCTTTCAGGTGTGATGGCATTTGACACAAAATGGCAAGTTGAAGATCTTTAGAAAGTAAATTAAAGGCGAAATTTTCCTTTGGAGCTAATTTAGTGGTTAATACGATGAAGGTTTTTTCAAGTAATCTTGGGTGTTCCTTGTTTAAATGGGTGATTAACTGCTCCCTTAAATGCGAGGGGAATTTTTGTTCTCTCCATAAGGCATCAATGGTACGTGAACTCAGCATACCAATATGGTGTTGTTCAACAAGCTGAAGATATAAAGGCAGAAAATTCTTAGATTTTACTGAGTTAGGAGCGCTTGCAATTTTTGCGGTCAATTCAGAGTCTTTTATTTCATATAATGTTTGCACTATCACTTCTGGATAAACGTTTAAGCATTCAATTGAAATATCGCAAAAGCACTGTTTGAATTCTGAGGATGGAGGAGTGGTGATTAGAATTGATTTTAGTAACTTAAATGCCGCTTTAGCTTTTGAACCGTCAACATAAGGTTTTGATAATAGCCTTGTCTTTATTTTTGTCGCAAGTGACATAGTTACGAATTCGGTACTTTCATCATCTAAATATGCGAAGTAAGTCATGAAAAGCTCATGCGCTTCGGGTATTAACTCGGCATCCGATTCAGTGAGTATTTCAATAAGAAGGGGGAATTCTGTTATGTCTTTTAGTAATGGGATCATTGAACAGAAATTTGTCTTTAGTTTTGTAACAATGAGTTGCTTAAAACTTGCTTTAGTCTCATCTGTAGGGGAAAAATCTAATAATAATGCTTTTAATACACTAAGCCTATCCATGGCCTGGTATCCTTTACATGTTTTAAGTTCAATATAGGATGCCTGAGCGGCACAAACTCTATCTCTTTCTTCAAGTCTTATGTCTTCTGTTAAAGATTGTAGAAGTTTATTAATAGCAGGCTGATTAGCTGAAATAAAGGGGATGTAATTCAATAATATTTTAATGCAGTCTAAATTTAAATCATAGGTGCTTGATTCTACTAAAGTAGAAAGTTCAATTAACAGCTTTGCTATATTTATTGTTGGTTTAGTTTTGTGTGAATGTAAATCTACTTCTGGTAATTCATTAGGTAATTTTTGCAGTGTAAAGTCGCTCAATTGCTTTTTTATACTATCGATTTTTATTTTTTTTGTTGCTTCTTGTTGTTCTAAAGACACTGTGGGGATTCGATATTTTTTTGCGAGACCTAAAAAAGCAGGGTGAATAGGTTCAATGCATTCTGGAAAATCTGAGTTTTTAATTCTTTCATATTCATACTTTAATCGACTCATTGCTTTCAGGGCTATTTCTTTACATTCTGAATCTTTAATCCAATTTTTTTTCTGAAAATCCATTAAGAGCTTATTTATTGATTTAAGGTCCCCTAAAATCCAGAGATCTTTATATAGGTCTTTGCTTTGGATGATCTCAAGATAGAAAGCATCTTTTATTCTTGTTGGAAAGTTTACATCTTTTATTCTATCCATAACGAGAATTAAACTAGCTGCATTTAATGGTTCAAGTACTAATGCCTCCGAAGCTTGCTCGGTAACATTTGTTACACCCCAATCGAGCATTAAATGAGTCAATATAGTGACAGCATGATTGCTTGTCTCAGAGCTAATAATAGCGCTATATTTGTTAACTCTTTGTTTTATCATTTCAAAATCTGAAATTGACCTTCCCATTCCTTGTAAATCCATTAAAACCATATGTAAAAGGGCTGCAGCCTCAGGATTTTTTAGATTAACAGCGAGTACTAAAATGGTTTCGTAGAGAGCCAAATCGGATTTGATTTTTTTACTTGAAGGCTGAAAATTTGCACATGAAATTTGACATAACTTAGAAGATTGGGGTTCGTTAGCTGTAATAATACGAATCGATTTTGCCAACGTACAACAAAATTGAGGTGAATCTACAACATGTTCAAATGAAATTCTTTGTACTATAAAAGTATAATGCTCTAATAGAGCTTCTTTGTTCTTTGTTTTTATCGTGTGCATGAGTAAATCTTGTGCTGCTGAAATCATAAGGCATTCTGATAATTTTTTTAGTCTTTGCTCTCCAAGTATTACTCTTTCAGTAGACGAACCATTCGCTATCATAGTTTTGGCAACTAAGTAGTCTAGAATACGTTCTTCGGTGAAAGATTTAACTTCTGGCTTCAATAGTTGAAGATAATGATCCGCTTTTTTAGCATCTATCGAACCAAAAATTGTGGATAGAAAAACCAAAGGTGCCGTAAATTTTATATGAATATTGGTATCGTTAAACAATTTATCCGCAAGCTCTACTCGATGTTCATAAATCACAGACTCTTCATTAGTTTTATTTTTGTTTACTTCTTCAAGCATTATTATATCGAGTAGGATTTGAATAGGTTTTGGAAATACTACAAGCTTCGCTGCAGAATTAATCAATCGGCCACGAGCCATTTTAAAAAGAATTGGTTCAATTTCTGTGGGGCAATATTCATATTCAGGATTTGAAGAAAATAAATGCATATTGATAAGCTGTATGCTTGCTTTTCGATCTCCTAATGCAGCAAGAACTCGACGAAATAGAGTTAGTTGTTTAGTAGGTGTAGAAAAATGAAGGTTATTTTTTTCAAAAGAATTGACTAAATGTTGGTAAATTAAGAGCTGTTCATTTGGATCTTCAGTGACCATTGAATTTATTAATATAATAACGTCGTTCGGTTTACATTTTAACGTTGCAAGTAGCAAGAAATTTCTTATCGTATAAATGGCATCGGGACTACATGTTGGACCCATTATGTGCAACATAGCAATACGGCATGCTTCAATAGCACAGTTATAATTGCCATCTGTATAATGTGTATAGATGTTTCTTAACAATTCATTGATTTGTGGGTCAGTATGGGTAGGCAATGAAGGAGTAGTATATAAAAAATCAAAGCTATGAAAATGTTCACTTGATTGTTGTATGGCGGGGTACATAAGTTGAACAGAACCTGACTCTACAGGTGGTGTATGTTCACCGTTCTTTATCGTTTCAGTTTCAGGATAACAAGGAGGTACACCATGATTGGTTAATTGACCTAATGCTGACATAACTACTCCATGATTAACTAAAACTCTATTATTACTACAATGGCTGAATTGCTACTGACTGCATGAGTACTACCTTTATTTATTTGAAAAAATAACGAAAAGTTTGCTCTTTTCTTCATTCCTACCTCGACCATTAATAATGTTAATCATTAGAAATAGTATTGCAGTAGATGGGGGGCCTTGTAACCTAAACAAATCGGTTGGGAGCGTTCATATACGCAGAAAAAATCACTGATAGCAGGGGATGAATAGCAGCAAGTAGTGGTTACCGACATTACTGGTTTCCAAACGCTGCTGAAACTGAAGCAAAGAAGAGTCTTGGAAGTACATGCAAGCAAAGCCGCTCATTACAACATCATGATGAGTATACTGTGACATTGAGCTGTTTCTTGCATCTGTACTTGCGCTGATGTGCTGAGACAAGCTCTTCCTAAGCGCATCAAAACAGAGATGTTTTTTCTTGTATCCGAGAGGCCAAGCTAAATACTTTCTGATTAAAAAGTAATGCTCTACATGGTAATACAGAAATTACTGATAGCTTGTGATTTATCGCTGAATGTTTGATTTCAGCTTTAGGTTTGTGCGAAAAGAAAAATTTCGTTATCAATTTACCCATTGAATATTAAAGAGTTATTTTTCCATCGAGAATTGCTGTACACTGAATCTACTTCTATTTACTTGCTCAATAATACAAATCAGGTTTTTGTTGTAGCAAAGCAAAATAGTAGCGATATAAGTACCTGACCATAAGTTTCTTAAGATTTTCTAGTGCCCAGTTTCAGCACCCTACGGTGTTGCAACTTCGGTTACATAGCTACGGCTATGTGCCCTACATTTCGTCTTGTATAGCATAAACCTGAACACAATAATTATCACAGAACTTATCGACAGGTACTTAGTGCTTTCAAATTTTGAATCGATACTCGATGAGCAATCAAAAGAGCAATTCTTTGTTCTAGAGGCTGATGTGGATTCGTCAACTGGTTATAAAGTAAGCATATTCAATCAAAATTAGAATTGTTAAATTCAGCAAGGCCGAAGGAATTGAGACTATTTCTTGCTGAATTTGAAGATGCTTCTCCTAGATTTCTTTCGAAGAAGCTCCCATACCAAGGTGGTTGACATTTAACGCGCGTAGCGAAAATCTCGGGGGCTTGCCCCCGTGCTGGATAGTGTAGACTGGGCGAAGCTCGGTCTATATTATCCTGTATATGGAACTTCAAAGAAATTCACATCACGTATACAGATTAATGTATCACTTTGTATGGATACCAAAATATCGGCGCAAAGTATTTATAGAGCTTATCGTGAAGGCTTAAAATCAATTATTTATAAAATTGGTTACGACTATGACATTGATATAGTTGAACTAGAAATTCCAGTTGATCATATCCACATGGTCATTAGAGGTGAGCCGAAGATATCACCAAGCGATGTCATGCAAATAATCAAAAGTATTTCAGCGAGAGAACTCTTCAAGCGTTACCCAGATATAAAAAGGCGTTACTTTTGGGGAGGTAAGCTTTGGACACAAAGTTATTTTGTCGAAACTATAGGAAACGCTACTGAAGAGGTCATACGAAAGTATGTTCAGGATCAATTGTCGGAATTAGATAAAAAAGAGAAAAGTGCGGATCAACTTGGGCTTTTCTAAAACTCGGTTGCTTACGGCCGAGTTTTTTATACAGTTTAAATCCGTTCAATATCTAAACCGACGAAATGGTAAAGAACAATATCTCCCTGCCGATAAGTCATTTGAGTAACACACTTTTCGAATATAGAACACAAAAACGATTAGTTTATACCATTCACACTGGTTAACTATGGCTATTAGGAAGCATTAGCAAAGTCAATACAAGACTAAATGAATGACGAGGACATAGCACTAGCTATGGTGAGGAGTTTCAACGCAGTAATGGCAAAGCAAATGCTCAATCTATAAAATAGTTAATTGGTGCGAATAGTATTATTCAAATAATAGAAAAAGAGTTTATAGGCGTCATTTGTCTTTTCCTAGTTACAAACGATTGAAATACCAATTACAGTAATTAATCTCTCACTCAGCAAGAGGTAAAGGGTTTCAGTGCAAGGCACAAGCTCGAAGTACTATATTCCCTACGGCCGCCATACAAAACTGGCGTTCAACGCACTTAGTGCTTTTGTCGGGATAATTCAAGTGCTTGTAACGCAGTAATGGAACCCTTTAGTCTTGCCCTTCGGGAGCTTATATGTGCTCAAATTACTTCTCAAAATTGTGTTGACGTAGCAATGTAATAACGACAGTTTTGTATGTCGGTAACGACTATGCCTTCATCAATTTCGATTGCACTTTGAGTACATACATAGCTCTGAGTTGAGCATTTAATTACTGTAATTGGTATAATGAGGTAGTAGCTGTTCTATAGGGTATGTTTAATCCTTTTAGTAAATTATCATAAAAGAATCAGTATATTCAAAGTGTTCATGAGTATACGAAATTATAATGGTCCCCAGCTCAAGGGAGCGTTGCACAAATATAATGAGCGACAAACTTACGGGAAATGAGATAAAGCATGACAAGAGTACTTGATAGCGTTGATCAGCGAACAAAATTAGTGGGAAAAAATCGATTAGAGTTGTTGTTGTTTAAAATTAATGCAACTCAATTATTTGCGATAAATGTGTTCAAAGTGAAAGAAGTTGTAAAACTGCCACACCTCAATGTAATGCCTGGTAGCCATCCGCATATTAGTGGCATTGCAAATATTCGTGGTGTTTCTATTCCAGTTATCGATTTACGTAAGGCTATCGGCTTTTCACATTTCGCAACAGATGAGCATGCAAATTTAATAATTACCGAATATAACCGAACAGTGCAGGGCTTTTTAGTAGGCAAAGTTGAACATATTATTAATATGACTTGGGGCGATATCTTACCGCCACCAAAAACTGTGGGTAAGAATACATATCTAACAGCAATAACACGTATCGAGCACGAAGGGGCAAACAAATTAGTTTCTATTATTGATGTAGAAAAAGTGCTCGCCGAAATAATTGATTATGATGTTCGATTATCTGATGGCGTTTTAGATGAAAGTTTACTGGCTGAAATGGTTGGCCGTAAGCTCTTGATTGTTGATGATTCAAGCACTGCGCGCCGGCAAGTATCCGATACTTTGAGCCCATTAGGTATCGAAGTCATAGAAGCATCGGATGGGTTGCAAGCGTTAAAAATGTTACAAAATTGGCGTGACCAAGGTATTAATGTGGCCAGCGAATTACTTTTGATGATCACCGACGCTGAAATGCCTGAAATGGATGGTTATAAACTATCCCATGAAATACGAAGTGATAATAAACTGTCAGATTTATATATTGTTTTAAACACTTCGTTGAGTGGTGATTTTAATAATGCAATGGCAGAAAAAGTTGGTTGTAATAAATTTATTTCAAAATTTCAGCCTGATGTTTTAGTTGATACAGTACAAGAGAGACTGCGTGAAATATTAGTTGATAAATAATTAAACTTTTATCCGACCTTTATATTGATGATTCAGTATAAAGGTTAATTAAGAAAAGTTTGAATTTAATTAATCTGAGGTAAACCCCCAGCTCTTTTGGGGAGACTCGCATAGATTCCACCTTTACGACGGTATCGCTATCTTCTTAGCTCGACCAAAAGCTAGAAGGTAGTACCTATGCGAGATTATAAGAGTTTGTCTCATACTAGATGGGATTGTAAATACCATGTCGTTTTTATTCCAAAGAGAAGACAAAAACTGATTTTTGGTGCAATCAGAAAACACCTCGGTGATGTATTTCATAACTTAGCAGCTCAAAAAGGAATTGTAATAGAAGAAGGGCACTTGATGATTGATCATGTTCAAATGTTGGGCTGAACACCCTGTACTTTTAACACATACATAGCTCTGAGTTGGGTATTTAATTACTGTAATTGGTATTAAACTTAATCTCAATCAATAAGCTACTCGTTTTATTAAGTTAAGTTTCTGTAAATTTAACTTAATAAACATGTAATCCACTTTTCATACTTTAACTTTTCTAGATGCTAAATTTAAAACTTGAATAAACAATATCTTAACTGGAAGTTTAAGGTGTGAAATCATACCTGGTTGTTATTTTACCAATTTTAAATTCGGAGTATCTAATGGCTTTAGAAACAGTAGATAGGGGCGATCTTAAAGTACACCTTGAGGACATTGAATTAAAAGATATCGTGACTCAAAATATAGTACAACAAACGCTATGCCCAGAAGCAGATGCTCTAGTTAAAATAGCTAAAGACAAATGGCCTAACAACGAAAATGTAAAAGAAAGGCTTATAACATTTGCTGAAAACTGCTGTGAGGTTGGTGAGCATCATTTTGAAACCAGCAAAGAAATTTTATACTCCACACACCAAGTACAGCTAAAAGAGTTGACTGACTTTTTAAATGACAGAACGAAGCCAAATTATCTGAAAGAAAAAATCATTCTTAAATTACCATCAAGTAAAGAAGATTTTGATTTTAAATTATGCGGCATTTCAAAAGCGTTACGCACACTTCACATCGACGAAGGTTCAAAAGAGTTCGTCGATGAGGTAACTCAAAAAGCAGTGGTACGAGGTTTTGGTTTATATGTGGAATATACAGGCGACACAACACCAGAAGAAACAGATTATAACCAAATTGCGACAAAACTAGGGATCAAACTTGGAGCCACTGAACGTGGCGAACCTGAAGGGAACCAACGAACAAGATTTGTATTATCAAGGATGAGTGAACATTACCTTTGTTTACGCCTAGCTAGAGAGTTAATTCAAATGTTAAGTATTAACTCTGAAGATGAAGTAGCATTAAAGCAATTAACATTATTAACAGGTAACGCTGATTATAAGACTCATTTATTGAGTGCAGATAAGCATCAGCATGGTCGACATGCTCAGATCCCTCAATTAGCGCAATATATTTTTGCTCACACAACTCGTGCTAAATTAAGTGAACCAATTATAGTAGGTACTTTCAATATAATCGGTAATCCAGCCCGATATAATATTGAAACGAGTAATTTTCAACATTTCGATGTTGTGTCAGAAAGTGGAAAGCGTACAGAAATAACTTTAAAAGAGTATCAAGCCTGCAATTCGGCAATGCATCCTCATATTAAAGATGCATTGTTAAGAAATGCGGCTTTAAATACAAAAAGTTTAATCAACTGTGTTGAATTTGCACGTCAAAACGAGCTTTTTGTTCCTTCAGTGTCGAGAGATGAAACAAATAAGATTGAGATGAAAAAAGAGTGTCTAAATCGGATATCTGAGTTAGCCACCTCGACGGCACTAGATGAATGGTTAAGCACCTTAACTGAACGTGATTGTCAAACTCTTAGATCCGTGGAAAAGTTGATAGATGTTTCAGAGCTTAAAGCAAAATGCTTTGTGAGGCTTAGTGAATTGAAAGGTTTGTGGACAGATGACAATTCAATGCTATCCCCTGCAGTGTTAGTTCACATGCCAAGCGAGATATTACAAACAGCGCTAAGCGACAAAATGAAACAAACACTCCTTTGTCAGCATTGCTATTTGAAGAAAACTCAAGTGCGAGCGTCTTCAATAAGTATAGAACTAGTCAAAAAGTTGCTGGAATTAGACTTTGATCATAACTGCAAAGATTCAGGTCAATATCATCCAATATTAATCGTTTGTTCAGGCGGTAATTTGGATATGCTAAAAGTGCTTTATGAGTATAGCAATGATAATTTCGAAAAAAATCCTTGGAGTGGTACTGGGTATAATGGTGCTAATTTTGCGGCTCTTAAGGGGCATGTTGATATTCTAAAATACATTTTCTCTAGGCGCGCAGGTCCGGTGATTACTCAGGAAAATATGAATGGACAGACGGTAATGTACTTCGCTGTCCAATGCACAAATACAGCGTGTATGGAGTATTTGTTATCACAGCCAAGTCTAGACGTTAATGGTCTAGATACCCCTTCTCAATACTTTCTCAACTATATTGAACACAATGGTACAAAAGAAGCCATGTTAGTGGCCTTAAAAGCTGATCACTGGAAAAACCATTTTGCTTTTAGGGCTTACTCTCAAAAGTATATGAGGGCTAACTCTGATAATACAGTAGCGGTTAAACGTAAAACCTATGCTCAGTTAACGCTTAAAGAAGTTACAGAACTCAGCCTTTACGATAAACGCAAATGCCTTGTCGAATATTGTAGAACAGGTAATACTGAAGGAGTGAAAGTACTTCTCAATACGGGTATGTCGGCCGAATTCTTTATTTCTGACACTTTAAAACAAACCCCTTTAGTTTTAGCTGCTTCACTTGGCCATTTAGATGTTGTTAAGGAATTGAATTCTCAAAGTACTGATTCAGAGGATAATCGTGAATGGGCTATTTTCCTTGCTTGTGTTGAAGGCCATCATGAAGTTGTTAAGCATTTGGCATCATTTTACGACAGTGAAGGTATTAAGGGAGTAATTAGCAGTGTCAGAGCATTGGATGGCATGGGCTTGCCGCACATTGTCGCTAACGAAGGACATGTTGAGACGATGAAAGTCCTTGTGCAACGAGATCCTAGTTTACTGAGTAGAGCTGTAAAATTTAAACCTGATATCGACAGAGGAAAAGGGAACTTAGCACTTGAAGGTGACACACCTCTTATTGTGGCAAGCCGTGCTGGTCATGTTGAAATGGTTGAATACTTGATGGCTTTTACGGACTATGGTTCAAGCTTTAAGAACTGTGAAAATGGTCAAAATGCTTTACATGCGGCGGTTCGAGCAAATAAGCCTGAAGTTGTTCAAGCATTGTTTGATATCATGCCTGATGAATACATAAAAGCAGTTGAAAGCATTAAGGGTGGTCAATCTATTTTTGATTATGTAAGAGTTAATCAAAAATCTGCAGGGCTAAAAGGCTCACTTGAGTTTTATAAACAAGATTACTCTGAAATGCGTGCAGTTTTTGATAAACGTCGGCAAGTTGAACTTACTGAATTTAGTAAAACATTCAAAGAAAAACAGGAAGCAGCGGGTGTACATGGAGATGGTGAAAGTTTTGAATTTCTTTAATCATTCAGTGATGAGTATTTAACGGTTTGATTAAATCAAATTTTCAAATTATGCCTAGCCTCTTATTTGTATAAACAAATAAGAGGCTAGGGGCTGTTTATCTTTTAGGATTAAATTTTGTGCTATTTGAGCGTTTATCTGTTCAAGGCGTAAGCAGTGAAGCTTAGTCATCTAAGTAAACGGGTTACAACACAGAACAGTGAACGCTCAAAAGCATCTAAGACAGCGTAAATTGGTCATTTCTACTGCGTTTATCGCTTGCTTATTTGGAATACCAAACCGCACAAGCTCTGTCTTGATAAAGCGACCAATTTATCGCTGCAAAAATAATCACGAAAGATAAACAGCCCCTAGAAATAATAATATTTAAAACGGACGCCTGAGAACTTTAAGAGGATAAGTTTTAAATTAATGCTCAAGTGAAAAAGGTGAATAAACGGGTGGTTTTACCCAATTAATACCAATCACACCAGAACCTAAACGTCCTCCATGAGGGCCATATTTTAAGTTACCATTTTCATCAACAACTCTTTTTATCTCTTGATCATCTTTAATGCTAATTGAGAATTTTATGTTGCCTGAAAATGTACGAGCTGAGTTTTCTTGTTTTCTAAATGCGCATCCACCGTCATAATAATTATACTGATAATTGGCGCTTTTAGCCGCTCCTTCATCATACGCCATAGCGCATGCTGCGATAGGTGAGCTCTTAACAGGGTTTATAGTAACTGAGCTTAGTTCATTCATAGCTAATGAAACGACAAAACCATTTTCATAAACCTTCCCATCTTTTTTATATGGGATGTTTTCAAAATTATATTGATAGTAAATAGTATCATCAGCGTAAGAGAAATTATGGTCATCTGCACTTTCACTTTTCACTAATGTGATGTCACAAAGATCGTACCCAAGGACGAGTTGGTATGGGTCATCAACTGTACCGCTTCCTTTTTTAAGAGGTGTACCAGGGTCACCTAAACACGGGTTAGCAGCATATGCGAATGGCGTAGCAATGGTAAAAAATAGTAATAATAAACTTTTTAAATTGAAAATTGATTTCATGGACTTCACCTTAGTTATTAATACTTACTTAGAGTACTGAATTTGAATGTGTATCCAGCAAGGTAGATGACTATGAATGGCGTGATAAAGTCTTTTTAAGTATATTGATATACTTATTTGAAATAAAAAAAGATATATTTTATATGTGACTGAAAAGTAAGTGATTTAACGGTAAGGCTGAAGTTTTAAAATCAACAACTTTACCGTATATTAATTCGAATTAATTTTCTTCGGCTTCAGCCTCTATTTCAACGAAGTGTTTTGCAAGTTCAATTGGATCAATCTCAGTATGATCATTATTGTGCATCCAATCTAAACCTACCATAACGTCATCATCATTGAGATCACTGACCCAAAACTCTAAGAATTCAGTTACAGTAATTGCCGCTGGTTTGTAGTCTTCCCATTCGTCAATGCAATGTTGTTTTGCTAATTTCTCACTCGACCAAATAGGCATTGTATCTGTGTCTTCGAAATTTGGGGAGTCACAGACAACCCAACCTTCACCGGTTTCGTCCTGTAATGCCCAAAGCTTCTGGCTTTCTTCGATACTTGCGACGAAAGTGGTCAGTGTTGGTGTGATCTCTGTCATAGTGTATTCTCATGGAAATTAATGTTCGCAGACATTATACCTTATCGTTATGATAATGTAGATGTAGGTTGTGATGGAGTTTTGCTGTTAATGAAAAAAATACAATTATTAGGGTTACTCTTTTTTTTCAGTGTCTCAAGTAGTTATGCTGCAGAGAACGATTTTCAATCATGTGTAGCCAATTTAACTAAAAAGGCTAAAGCCGAAGGTATTTCTAACAAAACCATCGAAGAAACACTAGCTATAGTAAAGCCTAAGCCACAGGTTATTAAGCTGGATAAAAAGCAGCCTGAGTTTTCAAGTACTTTTGCTGATTATTTCAATAAGCGTGTTACTGATTGGAGGATTAATAAAGGTAAAATATTGTGGAAAACCCACCATGAATTGTTAAAAGAATTAACGGTAAAATATGGTGTTCCAGGACAATACATATTGGCTTTTTGGGGGCTTGAAACCAACTATGGCTCTTACAAAGGGAACTTACCTGTAATTGACTCATTAGTTACCCTTGCATGTGATCCACGTCGAGCAAAGTTCTTTTCTAAAGAGCTTATCCAAGCGCTTAAAATTAAACAACGATATGGGTTCGCCTACAAAGACATGAAAGGTTCTTGGGCAGGTGCAATGGGGCATACTCAGTTTATGCCCAGCACGTACGCAAAGTATGCCATTGATGCAGATAAAGACGGAAAACCTGACTTATGGAATAGCTCAACAGATGCCCTGACTTCTGCAGCCTATTTCTTGAATCAATTAGGTTGGAAGAGAGCTGAGCGATGGGGGCGAGAAATTAAGCTGCCAAAAGAATTTGATTATACCTTAGTGGGGGCTCAACAAAAAATGCCTTTGAACCACTGGAAACTTAACGGCGTGATGAAAGCCGATGGCAGTCAATTAGCTGTGGCCGATATGAGCGCTGCTGTATACCTGCCTGCTGGTCATACAGGCCCAGCTTTTCTTGGGTACAATAACTTCAAAACCATCATGCGTTGGAATAATAGTGAATTTTACGCTATTGCAGTAGGGCACTTAGCGGATCGTATTGTTGGTGCGCCGCCACTCAGTGTCGCACCACCTGTCAATCAACGATTAAAGCGTTCAATGATAAAAGAGTTACAACAAAAGTTAGCCAATCAAGGCTATGATGTTGGGGAACCAGATGGAATTTTGGGCAATAAAACATCTAACGCCCTGCAAGCGTTTCAAAAATCCAAAGGCTTGATTGCTGATGGTTTTCCTGATGCAACTACATTTGAATCTATTGGTATTAAAAAGGAATAAAGATGGCGGAATTAACTCTGGATGAGTTGAGTTTTGAACAAAAGCAGCGATTAGCATTTATAGATTTTAGTCTCCAATATTTTGGTCATATATCGGTACAGGATTTAGTTTCAAAATTTGCCGCTGGCTTAGCAGCGACGAATCAAGATTTTCACATATACCGTTGCTTAGCAAAAGATAATATGCAGTTGAACCAGCAATCTCATCAATATTTTCGTTTGCCTAGCTTTGCTGCGCTGTTTAACCACGATGCTGGATCAGTCTTGCATGGTTTAGCCAAAGGTTTTGGTGATGGCTTGTCTCAATCGGTGGCGCCAAGTCAAGTGTGTTTTGATGCGATTAGTCTTATTCATCCGGATACAAATGTAATTGCGACCATTATGAGAGCAATTCAGCACCAAAAAGCAATCCGCGTGACTTATGTGTCTACCTCTTCAGGTGAAAGTCAGCGTGAAATTGTACCTCATGCATTAGTGAATAATGGGCAACGCTGGCATATAAGAGGTTATGATCGCGTTCACAAACGTTTTGCTGACTTCGTAATAACTCGAATTAAAAATATTAATGGTAGTGACTCTGAAGTAAAAACTGAAGAAAGATCAGATGCCGATTTAAATTGGCAAAAAATGGTGTTATTGAAACTCATTCCGCATCCGTCATTAACATACCCAGAAGCGATTGAACTTGATTATCAGATGAAAGATGGTGAGCTTGTTATTCATTCCCGCTCAGCCTTAGCCGGTTATCTGTTAAGACAATGGAGTGTGGACTGTTCTAAATCACATCATTTTAATAGCGGTGTTTGTCAATTGGCACTCAAAAATCACAACATATTGCAAGATATCGAACACACGAGCATAGCTCCAGGAGCCTGATTATGGGTATAAAGATTGGAATTCGGACGTGGCTTTGTTAATCTGCGGCTCAAAATATAGAGACTAGGAATGATAATGGCGATTGCTGACGATCAAGTTGTAAATTTTAATTACACGCTTCGTGATGAACAAGGCGAAAAAATAGAAGCTAATGACAAAAACGAGCCATTGGCTTATCTTCATGGTCACAATAATATGATGCCAGGTATTGAAAAGTCAATCAGCGAGCATAGTGTTGGTGACTCGTTCACAGTGACACTTCCAGCATCTGAAACATATGGTGAGCGTCTAGAAGATGCAGAGCAACGGGTTTCTGTAAAACATCTTGTTGGTGCCAAAGTTTGGAAAGCTGGAATGCCAGCATTGGTCAACACAGATCAAGGTCAGCGCCAAGTTACGGTAGTTAAAGTGGGTAAGTTTATGGCAACAATTGATACTAACCATCCGTTGGCCGGTCGTGAATTAACTTTTGATATCGAAATTGTTGACAGTCGCGAAGCTACAGCTGAAGAAATTGCTCATGGACACGTACATGGTAAAGGCGGACATCAACATTAATTTTAATGATTAAAACATGAGTAGCATCTGAGTAGGTGCTATTTTTATCTTGTTTTCTCTGATTTATACCAATTACAGTAATTAATCTCTCATTCAGCAAGAGCCAAAGGGTTTCAGTGCAAGGCACAAGCTCGAAGTACTAAGGGACGTGGCGGAAGAATGTATACCAATTTTATCGTCACTCCTGCGAACGCAGGAGTCCAGAGTCTTTGGTTAATTTGGGCACAAGTCGCTGGATACCTGCGTTCGCAGGTATGACAAATTAAGCGTTGAAATTTAAATTGGTATTATTTGAACTGCGACATCCCTAATTACCTGTCGATAAGTTCTTTGATAATTATTGTGCTCAGGATTAGTGCTATACAAGACGCAATGTAGGGCGCATAGCCGTAGCTATGTAACCGAAATTGCAACACCGTAGAGTGCTGAAACTGGGCACTAGAAAATCTTAAGAAACTTATGATCAGGTACTTATATCCCCTAACGGCCGCCATACAAAGCTGGCGTTCAACGCACTTCGTGCTTTTGTCGGGATAATTCAAGTGCTTGTAACGCAGTAATGGAACCCTTTAGCCAATTTCGATTGCACTTTGAGCACATACATAGCTCTGAGTTGAGCATTTAATTACTGTAATTGATATTACTTCTCCTAAATAATCCATCTTTGTTGTCAAAATGTAGATAGCTGGTAAAGTAATCCCACCAAAAAGAAAGGGAAGAATAAATGGCTATCACGGATAAATTTTCAAGCAAACAAATTTTTAAATTTTTACCGATTGTTGCAATTATTATTGCAGGTATTAATGCATACTACACGGTAAATGAAGGACACGTTGGGGTAATTAAACGGTTTGGAGAAGCGAAAGATCAACAGCCTCCAGGTTTGCACTTTAAGATCCCATTTATTGAAACCGTCGAAATGATTGAAGTGCGCACACGTAAAAATGCAGAAAAAATGGCATCAAGCACTAAAGAACAAATGCCTGTTACCATAGAAGTTTCGGTTAACTGGACAGTAGAAAAAGAAGCGGCTCTCGATCTCTTTAAGCGTTATGGTGGTTTAAGCCAATTTGAACAACGTATTCTAGATCCTCGTTTTAGAAGTGCAACTAAAGATACCATTCCACAATTCGAGGCTGAGCAATTGATCCAAGATCGAGCGTCAGCAATTCAAGGTATAGAACGACGATTAACCGAAGAAATGGCTGGTTTTCCAGTTATCGTTGATAACATCCAGATTGAAAATATCATCTTACCTGCGAAATACATCAGTTCGATTGAAATAAAACAAACGGAAAAAAACCTTGCAGCAGCTGAAGAGCATAAATTAGAACGTCAACGTTTTAAAGCTATGCAAGCAGTCAATACAGCAGATGCAGAAGCACAAAGTATTTTAAAGGTCGCTGAAGCCGATGCTCAAGCTATTTTGCTAAAAGGCAGAGCCGAAGCACAAGCTATTGAGGCGAAAGCCAAAGCACTTAAGAATAATCCACTTATCGTTAAGCTTACAGAAGCGCAAGCATGGGATGGGAAGTTGCCAGCAACAATGCTAGGCAGCGGTACAATGCCAATTATGGATTTGCGCAACTCACAAGAAAAAGGAAACTAAAAAATGTCACTAGACTCCAATGAAGCCATTGTTGTTGAACCTGATACAAAAGCAACAGCATGTGTTATTTGGTTACATGGACTCGGCGATTCTGGCGCAGGTTTTGCGCCAGTTGTTCCAATGTTAGGTTTACCACAAGATCACTCAGTCCGTTTTATTTTTCCACACGCACCAGAGCAGCCTGTAACTATCAACGGCGGAGCTGTTATGCGTTCGTGGTATGACATAAAAAGCATGAACTTACTCGAAAGGGCAGATCTGGACGGTGTGAAACAGTCTGAATTAAAAGTAAAACGTTTTATTGAATCTCAAATGGACTCAGGGATTCAATCAGAAAACATCATCTTGGCAGGTTTTAGCCAAGGTGGGGTGCTGAGCTTGTTTACAGGTTTACGTCTTCCATACAAATTAGCGGGCATCATGGCGCTATCATGTTACTTGCCAGCTGGAGATAAATTGCCAGAAGGTATAAATGAAGTAAATAAAGATACACCAGTTTTACAGCATCATGGACAGCAAGATCCAGTAGTTCCTGTAGATGCAGGGAAAATGGCGAACACGGCATTAATTAATGCTGGTTATTTAGCCGAGTGGAAATCGTACCCGATGCCGCACAGTGTTTTACCTCAACAATTGGCTGAAATTGGTCAATGGTTAAGCAAACAGCTTAATGTTTAAAATGATATCTACAGCATAGAGAAAAATTATAAATATTGGTCACTGTTTGTTTTATAAAATAATTAACTACGGTTGTTAATTTGTTTTTTAATTAATAAATTTAGGTGTTTAAGTTAAATATTTGCTTGAACACTTTTTAAATAGATGGTGTTTAGTTAAATATTAAATTACTTGTTTAAAATTAAAGACAGTAAGGTGTTAGTTATTTTAATAAAAATAATAACTTAGTTCACACTTCTTACTTTTTATTGTCACAATTTAATGACTCTTGTTGTTATTATGCGCCCCAATGAATCGATATGACTTCATATAAATAAAAGCTAAAGAATAATTTTAGCGATATAAAATCAAGGGGTTGATAAAATGAGTAATGCATTAATTAAAGGCTTAGTTGCTACCGCAGTTTTAGCCGCGTTAACTGGTTGTGGAAGTGATAACAAATCAACAACAGAACCTACACCAGTGCCGCCTATCGATACAAGATTTGATATGACAATCGCACATATCAATGATGTCCATTCTAATTTTGATGCACATGATTTCGATTTCACTGCTCAAGTCGATGAAGCCGACTTTAAAGTGAGAACTCAAGCTGGCGGTTATCCTAGAATCACTAAAAAACTCAAAGATCTACGAGCTACTGCTGAAAATAATGAACAGCCATTTCTAGCGTTATTAGGCGGAGACGCTTTCCAAGGCTCCCTATACTTTAGTTTACTAAAAGGTGAAGGTAACGCTCGATTATTGAATGAAATGAAACTTGATGGCATGGCTATCGGTAACCATGAATTTGATTTAGGCAATGGGCCATTAATTGACTTTATTGAAAAAGCTAACTTCCCATTACTAGCTGCAAACATGGACACCAGTAATGATGCAGATATGGACGCACTAGATAATTTAATGCCATATATCATTAAAGAGTTTGATGGCGTTAAAGTTGGTGTATTCGGACTTGTTTTAGAAGACCTAGAGACGATTTCTTCACCTGGTGAAAATTTAATTTTCAATAAAGAAATTGAGTCTGCACAAGCGACAGTTGATTCTCTTGCAGAACAAGGCGTTAATAAAATA
This sequence comes from Parashewanella spongiae, assembly GCF_004358345.1. NCBI lineage: Bacteria > Pseudomonadati > Pseudomonadota > Gammaproteobacteria > Alteromonadales > Shewanellaceae > Parashewanella > Parashewanella spongiae. The sequence goes on from NZ_CP037952.1 coordinate 2,244,833, forward strand.
GTTATGGTGAGCCACATCGGAGTGGATCGAGATGTTAAAGTAGCCGAAGGGGTTAATGGTATCGATGTAATCGTGGGTGGCCATTCTCATTCTCTACTAGGCGATTTTACGAATATTGGACGTGGTAGCTCTAATGTTGCTTATGCACAAATGGTTACTAATCCAAACGGTAATACGAAGACTTGCATAGTTCAAGCAGGTCAATATGCAGAAGCAGTTGGCAAAGTTGATGTCTCATTCTCAAATGGTGAAGTGGACACATGTGCTGGTGGGAATACACTTCTTATAAACGATGAGTTCAAGCACAAATATGATGGAAAAAAACGTACTCCATTAACCGAGGATGACCAAAGTAAAACCGTTAATTTTGTCGCTGCTCAATCAAACATTGAGATAGCAGATGAATCTAACATTGTCAGAGCTATTATTGATGAGGACTTTAAACCACTTCTAAATGAGTTTGAAAGTGAAGTGGTTGGCACGATTAATGATGCAAATGATGAGCAAAACCAATTAGATCATGTCCGTATACCAGGAAAGCGCAGAGATGGAGCATCTTTAGCTGAAACAGGTTCCGAAGCAGGAGCTCATGTAGCAGCATCAATGGTTTGGAAACTGAACAATCATAATTTTAATGTTGATATGGCAATTACAAATACTGGTGGTGTTCGTGATCATATTAAAGAAGATAATGAAAATGGTATTAGCATTGGTTATGTTGTAGGTAGCTTACTGTATTTTAATAATAAACTATCAGTGGTTACGCTCAATGGTCAGAGTGTTAAAAAGCTTCTTGAAACAACAATTGATTATGGTATTAATACTTCCGATGGTGCTTTCCCAACTTTCGCAAATATTCAATTTACTTATAATGGTAAAGCTGTAAAAGGTGAGCGTATTGAAAGCCTGCAAGTTTGTCCTGGTGGCGTAGCTGCAAATATGTGTGCCGATATTGATGTTTCGCAAAATTACCGCATTGCAACTAATGAATATGTAGCGACAGGTAAAGATGGATATACTGTATTTGCTGAAGATAAAATTGGTGAAGTAGAAAACGCTGGCTTTATTGATAATGAAGTAATGGTTGAGTACATTAAGGACGTGAAAGTACTTGAAGAAATTCCAACAGGCCTTAACTTTATTGCTCCTGATTTTAAAGAAGATGGTAAGCCTTTTATCATTGACTCTCCGCTAATTAAGCCAGAAGATAACCAATAAAAAATAAATTTTTGAATTTTAGGCCGCTATTTTGCGGCCTTTTTTTACAGCGATTAAAAATAATAAAATGTGACCAATGCAACACTTTTGATGGTATTTACTGTCACTGAATTTTTATAGCTTTTATATTGTTCACTTCTTTCTCAACAAATACTTTTCTGTTTTCAATTCAATAGTTCTAATCTCTCATGCTGGACTGCATGGAGGTTACATTTCAATTAACATCAAACGTCAAGGCTGACCCAATTAGGTTAACTCTAGGGTTAACTATGTCTAGTTGTGAGGTTAAAAATGAAAAATACATTCTCGAAAGGCATTGTTGTATCAGCAATAATGATCGCTCTATCTGGTTGTGGTGGTAGCAGTAATAGATCAACTCTAACAAATCCAGCAACATGCGCAGATGCTGGAGACGCATGCGTAAAATTCACCATAATGCATACAAATGATAATCACGGACGTTTTTGGGAGAACAGCGATGGTGAGTACGGGATGGCTGCTCGAAAAGCATTAATAGATAGCATACGAACAGAAGTGAGACAAAATGGAGGTGAAACTCTTTTGCTTTCAGGTGGTGACATTAATACAGGTATACCAGAATCGGATCTTCAAGACGCGGAGCCAGATTTCGTGGGCATGAACGCCATAGGTTATAATGCAATGGCGGTTGGGAACCATGAATTTGACAATGCATTAACTGTTGTGGAGAAACAACGTGAATGGGCTAACTTCCCAATGCTATCTGCCAATATTTATAAAACCGAAAACGACACTCTAGTGAGGTACTTCGATCCTTATAAAGTGTTTACAATCGGTTCCTTACGTATAGCTGTAGTTGGTTTAACAACAGAAGATACAGAGACAATTGGTAATCCACAGTTTATTGGAGATCTGACATTCACGAAACCCACGGATGAAATTAAGAAAGTTATTAGTGAAATTAAAGCTAATGATGAAGCAGATCTTATTTTTGCTGTAACGCATATGGGGCATTACGCTGATGCTGCGTTTGGGAGTAATGCACCTGGTGATGTGAGCATGGCTCGAGAGCTTCCTGAAGGTGATCTAGCAGCAATTATTGGCGGACACTCACAGGTTGCTGTGTGTATGGAATCAGGCACTAATACATATGCAAACTTTAAAGCAGGAGACGCCTGTACACCAGATCAACAAAATGGCACCTACATTATGCAGGCCAGAGATTGGGGAAAATTTGTTGGTCGTGCTGATTTTGAATACTTCAATGGAAAATTAAACCTAGCAAGCTATAAACTGATCCCTGTCAATTTGAAAGAAGAAGATTCAAATGGAAATTTGGTAACAATCGGTAATGCCCTAACTCCAAATATAACTTTGCGTGATACATTAAAAGTGTTTCAAGATAAAATACAACCAACACTCGAAAAAGAAATAGCTAATATTTCTGAAAAGCTAGAGGGCGACAGAAAGGTTGTTAGAAATCAACAGACTAACCTTGGCCATTTTATTGCCGCAGCTCAAAAAAGTTCTCTTGATGATGTTGATTTTGCGATATTAAATTCAGGAGGTGTAAGAGCATCTATTAAACCTGGAGTTGTAAAAGTGAGAAATGCTTATATAGTTCAGCCTTTTAATAATAGTGTGAACAAAGTAACTATGACAGGAAGCGATATTGCAAGATATTTAGGTAGTGTTGCAACTATAAAAGTTGGTTCAGGGGGGTATGCCCAAATAATAAATGTAAATATGTCTGTTAACTGCGACAAACCAACAGAGCCTGCGATCATAAACTCTATCGGTGGAGAGACATTTTCACCTACAGAAAAATATTCTTTTACAATCCCAAGCTTTAGTGTTGCTGGTGGTGATAAATACCCAAATTTAAGAGCAGATGATAATAACTTTCAGGATGCAGAAATTTTTGTTGGCAAACTTGATGTGGACGTATTAAGGCAGTTTCTTGAATCTGAATCGGCTAAAGACTCTGAAAACGGAATTATAGACCTTTCACCTTTTGAGCCAAATATTGAAGATATTACTTATGAAGGTTCTAATAATGTAAATGGGTGTGAAACACAATAACGTTAGTCTATGAAAACTAAAGCCAATCACGAGGTTGGCTTTAGTTTCAAATGTTTATTGTTGAACCTTAGTCTTTCAAGCATAAATGATTACTTACAACTTTTCATGTACAGCAAAACTCCAACTCCGACAACAGTAACTAACATCAATCCTGAAAACGGAACTGCAGTACCAGTATAAAGGAGGGCAAGTACAGGGCCTGCTAGTGCGCCACAACCAAAGCGTAAAGTGCCTATTACTGCAGTTGCAGTTCCTGTTTCTTTCTTGAATTTCATTAATACAATCGCATCACAGCTTACAGACATGACGCCTAAGCTTGCCATAAGTGGCATGAGAAAAATCATGGTAAATTCATAACTGAGCGATAATATATTTACAGAAACTAAACCTGTAGCTGAAATGATTGCAATAACAGTTGCAGCATACAGCATGCGTTTCGCTCCGAATTTAGTGACTAACCTTGAGTTAATAATGTTTGCCGTCATCAAGGAACCAACATTTAAGCTAAAAATGACTGCAAAAAGGGTGCGATTTACCCCAAAAACTTCCATAAATACAAAAGCAGAAGCAGTGAGGTAACTGAAAAAAGCAAAGGAAGTTAATACGCCACTGGCTATGTATAATTTAACGCCTTCTTTCGTAAAAACGACAGAATATGCACCTAAAAATGATTTCTCAGTTCTTACGTTTTTATCTTTATCACTGGGCAATTTTAATTGAAAAATAACCATGAAAAGCATAAGTGCACTGTAAATAGAAAGAAATCTAAATATCCATTGCCATTGTGAAATACCCAAAATAAGCGTGCCAACTGCTGGTGCAATTAAGGGCGCTATCATCATGATTAAACTTACATATGACATACCTTTTGCTGTATTTTCTTTATAAACTTCCTTTATATATCCAGGAACTACGACAGTGGCTGCCGCACCTATAAGCGCTTGTAAAAAACGTAGAATAAAGAAACTGTTTATGTCACTTGAATAGCTAATCAATAGGCTGACTATTGAAAACCCTGTTAAGCCTAATATAACAAGAGGTCTGCGCCCAAACTTATCGGCTAAATACCCAAAAATAAGCATACCTAAGGCATAACCAGCTAAATATGTGCTTAAAGATTGCTGAACAACGGTCACCTCTGACGAAAACGTTTCAGCTATGTCTGTGAGAGCAGGCAGATACATATCAATTGCTAGAGGTGTAATGGCGACTATGGCAGCAAGCATCGGGATTAAAACAAGCTTTGAAATGTTTTTGGGTGATAAACCTGAAGAAGAACTCATTGATACCTCTAAAAATGACAACGTTATCTGCAATTTTTAAGTTGCGGATAGGCTTTTTGAAATCGAAATATGCTTGGGTTATCAACTGTGACAACCAAGGCAAAAATGTTAGGAATTCAATCCATTAGAAAACTTAAACGATGATAAAATCGTAGGAGAGTTGTTTTTAAAAAATATTGATTGAAACTGGCTCAGTCACTTCTATGTCTACATTTTTATGAAGATATTAGGGTCTGTTGATCTTTCGTGATTGTTTTTGCAGCGATAAATTGGTTATTTTATGCAAGGCAGAGTTTGTGAGGTTTGGTTATTATCGACATACAAAACTGTCGTTACTTCGTTTCCAAATAAGAAAACGATAACGCAGCACCTTTGATTTAGAAAGAGCGACCAATTTACGCTCTCTCTTTTTTCGATGCTTTTGAGCATTCACTGTTCTGTGTTGTGACCAGCTCACTTAGATGGCTAAGCATCACTGCTCACGCCTTGAACAGATAAATGCTCAAATACCACAAAATTTAATCCCGAAAGATCAACAGACCCTAGGTAAGAAATATTAAATCAATTTTACTCTTTTTAAACAAACTAGTCATGTAAATTTACGCTAAGAAAGGAATTATTTATCTCGATGAGATTCAACAATTATCGAAAATGGCAGTTTAGAAAGAAAATAATAATAACCTACTGCACCGAAACAAAAGCCAAGGACTGACCACAAGATTCTTTGATTTGTTGGTACATTAACCGGAGATATCACAGGTTTTAATGCAAAAATAACATGAACGGTCACTAAAAAGATGACTAAACATGTAATGAGAGTACTAATATTAAAATCGAACACAGGATATTCCTTATCTAGTTTCAATTATGGAATTATTATATTGCCTTATCAGTTATCTAATTTACCTAATTGGTATTCTTGTTCCATCAATAACCAAGGTTGATACTTTATCATAGCTCTTGAGAATATTTCACTTTTTAACCAGTATGACAACCATTTTTTCAAATTATGATATTCAGATCCATCAAACCACGATTTATCGACATAAGCAAACTGCCTAATAAATGGGAAGATAGCGATATCGATGAAACTCGCGTCAACGTCGAGTAAAAAGTCTTTATCTTGAAGTAAAAACTCAAGTTCTTGTAAGAATATCTCAGCTTGCTGTCGATAGTATTTTTGAGAATGCTCGGGTTGTCTATCAAAATATTTGTATTTATCGAGCCACTTTTTAAAATAATTATCGTTGGTATTAATTAATTGCTGTGTTTTGTGCTCGCTGTAGGAATTTTTGCGCGGCAAAATATTCGAGGGGTCTTTAGCATTTAACGCCCACAGCATAATGTCGATACTTTCATCAATAACTTTTGTGCCGTCTTTTTGCTTAACGGTCAACACAGGCACAGTGCCTTTAGGAGAATGTCTTAACAATATCTCAGGTTTATTTTTTAATTCTATTTCTCGTAAAGCTACTGGAGTTTGAGAATATAAAATACCTAAGCGTGCGCGGATGGCATAAGGGCAGCGGCGGAAAGAGTATAATGTCGCTGTATTCATTATTGATAAGCTACTTAGAGGTTATTTTGTCGCTGGAGTATATTGTTAGTGCAATACTAATTCAACTCCAATAGCTGCTAGTTTCTTCTGCTCCCGCTGTAGATCCTTTATCAACAAGCGGCTGTGTTTAGTTGTTTGGGGTAGCGATAAAATGATTTTATCGTCTTCTGCATGTACATGGTTAAAGTCAAATTGAGTACCGATTCGGCCAAGATTAAACAAAACTGCGAGCCGTAGAAGAGTGATTAAATAGGCTATCGATCTATTCATCGAAGTGGGGAGGTGCTTAATTGCTACTGGATGTAACTTTTTTCTGTGATGAGTGATGAGTATAGATAAATGATGTTGAAGGGATTCGCTAAAACCAGGTAAGTCACTATTGCTGATGATATAACCACCATGCTTGTGGTGGGATTTAGAGTTAATGTGAATACCTATTTCATGAACATTAGCTGCAAAGGATAATAAGCGAGCATGTTGGCGAATATGCCATTTTTCAGCAACATGTTCGAAAAGCTCCATTGCGGTTTGTCTTACACTTTCAGCATGCTGTATATCGACATGATACAATTTTGCAATGCTATTGATTGTACGTTGTTGAATATCTTGGTATTGACCGATCTTTGCCAATTCGTATAAAACGCCTTCACGCAATGCACCTTGAGCGTATTGGAGCTCGTCGACTGATAAACGTCTAAAGAAACTAATCAAAATGGAAAGGCCAGCAGGAATTAAAGCCGTTCTTCTTTCATCGATATTTTCAAAAGTAAGGTTTTTAACATTCTCAGCTTTAATTAATTCGTTTTTTAAATATTTTAACCGCTTTAAAGTAATAAGGTTATCGGCAAAAGTCTCGTTAATGGCAGCTGCTATCGCTTTAACAGAGCCGGAACTTCCTAAAGCCAGTTGCCAATTTCCTGCAAAATACTCTTTTGATAATGTAGCGAATTGTTTATCTGCGGCGGCCATTGCACCTTTAAAATTTTCTTTCTTTAAACTCCCATCGATAAAAAAACGCTCATTGTAACTGACGCAACCACAACGAAGGCTTGATAAACGAATCGGTTGTGTTTGTTTACCTATAATCACTTCTGTTGAACCGCCACCAATATCAATAACGACATTCAAATCAGATAACACTTGGTTTTGAGCAATACCACTATAAATTAATCGTGCTTCTTCGTGGCCAGATATGATTTCAATCGGATAGGGCATGACCTCTAGCGCCGCATCAATAAAAACATGTGTATTATTTGCGATGCGAAGAGTATGTGTAGCAACTGGCCGAACTTGGGCTTGTGATAAATTAGAAAATCTTTGCATAAAGTCTTTTAAACAGTCGATGCCTCGACTAATGCTTTCTTGGCTCATTTCCCCTTTTTCGTTTAACCCTAAAGCCAATTGAACAGGTTGTTTTTCTTTATGGAGAATTTGTAAGCTACCGTCTTGCTCTCTGGCAATCACTAGATGAAAACTATTCGAACCCATATCAATTGCGACGAAATGTTTATGGGTAAGCAATATTGAGGTCATGAATGTCCTTACAAAAGTAGACGGAAGAATTTATTTATTCTGGCTTGTTAATTGAGTTTGTTCAAATTCTTTGGCAAGTTGGTTTTCTAAATTAACAAAATACTGAAAAATGGCCTCTTGCGAACGAATTTTCTTCTTGTTGCCCCTTCTTTTATAAGGATTAGATTGCTCAGCATTGATAATACGAGCTTTAGTGTTATCGCTGAAATGAATATTTAAAATATCGATTATGATCTTTTTAAGCTTTAGATCATAAATAGGTGTACCGACTTCCACTCGGTTATCAATATTTCTTGTCATCCAGTCTGCAGAACATAAGTATACTTTTTGCTCTCCGCCAGCATGAAACAACATCAACCTTGAGTGTTCAAGATAGCGATCAACAATACTGATGACTTCAATGTTCTCACTCACATTGGGTATTTTGGTAACTAGAGAACACATCCCCCTAATTAACAATTTAATTTTTACCCCAGCTTTAGAAGCTTGATACAATTTTTTGATTAAGGATTTATCAACCAGATTATTTAATTTTAATATTATCTGCGCTTTTTTATTCTGTGTTGCTTCATAAATTTCGGCGTCAATAAATTGCTCTAATCGGCGGCGAGAGTTATAAGGTGATACGATTAAATGCTTAAATTGATATTGGCGATATGGGTGCTGAATTAAGTCAAATAGTTTTTGAGTCTCATTCGAAATTTCCTCATTCGCGGTGAATAAAGACATATCGGTATACACTTTCGCAGTTCGTTCATTAAAATTACCTGTGCCGATATGGCTATAGAGTTTTATTGCATCGTTTTCTTTTCTTCCTATAACACACAGTTTTGAATGAACTTTTAAATTTGGAATTCCATGATGTACCGTTACGCCAGCAGCCATCAGGACCTTTGTCCATTCAATGTTGGCCTCTTCGTCAAAGCGAGCGCGAAGTTCAAGGATTACGGTCACTCGTTTGCCATTACGTACAGCATCAATTAATGACTCAATCACACGAGATTTTTTTGCAACGCGATATAAAGTGATATTAATAAACTTCACGGCAGGATCGTATGCCGCTTGTCTAATAAGTTCAGTGAAATGAGAGAATTTATAAAATGGATAGTTTAGTAAAATATCACCATAAGAAATAGCATCAAACGCATTATTAAATCTAGTGAAGTTTGTGCAATCCAGCGAGAGCATTTTTTCAAATTCAAGATATTTTCGACTTGGATTGGGAAAGTCCATAAAGTCTTTAAAACTGTGATAGCGACCACCAGGAATTAAAAATTCAGATGAGCGAATCTTTAATTGGGATTTGAGCATCTGTAAAGTGTGTTCGGGCATTTCTCTGTCATAAACCAATCTAACTGGCTCAGCGGTTAAGCGCTTTTTTAGCCCTTTCGTCATTTTTTCTAGCTGGGTATGTTCTAATTCATCGGTGATATCAAAGTCAGCATCGCGGGTGAGTTTCATTGAATGTACGTCGATTTCATCGTAGTCAAAAAATGGATTGAATAGCTCATCAGCACAGAAACGGATGATGTTATCAAGCAAAATAAGCCGTTTTGTTGTTTTAGAATCTTCGGACGGAAGCTGAACAAAGCGAGGAACATTTTTAGTAGGTACTTCGATAAGTGCGTATTGTTTACGCTTATCTTTATATAAACAGACAGATAAATAGGTAATGCCATCAGAAATGTTTTTGGTTAGCTCTCTATTCTTACTAACAATAATAGGCGCGATGTGTCTTTTTAAGTGGTTTCGAAAATATTTTCTTATCCACGATTGGTGGAAGTCTGATAACTGTTGTTCGTTGACCAAAAATATATTACGTCTTATCAATTCACGCATGAGTTCGTTATAAGTGTTATCAAAACTCTCTTGTAATGACAGTACCTTAGATTGGATTTGTGTCATGAGAGAAAGCTTGCAACTGTCTTTATCAGTCTCTATTGATTCAATTAAAATCGCACGTCTCACAGCGGCAACTCTGACACGGAAAAATTCGTCCATATTGCTTGAAAAGATACCAAGAAATCTAACACGTTCTACAAGAGGGACATTCGGATCGAAGGCTTCTTGTAGTACGCGCTCATTGAAAGATAACCAAGAAAGCTCTTTGGCAATAAACAGACTATGATTTGTTCGAGACACTGCAATAACTCCTTTAACAGAGCATCATAACGCATAAAATGATGTATGTTTTTCTTATGATTATTTAATAATTATCTTTAAAATCTTAAGTTTATACTATTACATTCACATGACAATTGTGACTCTTTTGTTACCTTTTGAGTTGGTTTTTGGCGATTAGATTTCTTAAAAATCTAGAAGTCTAAATTTAAAAGGCTCTAAAGTATTGCATAGCCTAAATGATGCTTAGAGATCAACAACCCCGCCGCAAGCAGCGGGGTATAATTTTACAGTATCGTCACTCCAGCGAAGGCTGGAGTCTAGCGCCTTTGCTTTTTTCTAGAAAAGTCACTGGATACCAGCCTTCGCCGATATGATAACAAAAGTATCTCATTGGTTACTTCGCCCCAAGGGGCGGGGAATTAAACCCACAGAGATTAAAACTCTATCCTTGAGGCTCCCTATGCGTCACCATTAGAATTAAGTTATGCAATTGCTTATTTTAACAATGTTAAATTAACAGCTTTAAAGTAATTACTTAAATTTAATTTTTTATTAAAAAGTGCATAACATTATATATTTGCTGCGTTTAATGCATATTTAGCATTTTGATTTGATATTTTTTTAGCCAAATTAACTTTTCATGATCGAAGTCAATATTACAATTGTTTTGAGTGAATATTGAACACTGTTGACAGTAATGAACGTTTACTCATTCTAGTTTTCACATTATTTTATCGCATCTTATTTTGTATCAAAAAAATGTTAGTAGAAAGCCTGCTAGCGTGAACGAGGAAAACCTGATGCGGTTGCGTTGGATTGAAAGTTTAGGTATTACAAAAAAGCTTGCGTTGTTAATTTTGCCATTGTTTTTTGGGTGTTTGGCTTATTCAGGAATCCTTATACAAAATAAAATTAGTGCAAATCAAAATCTAACAGAAGTTCTAAATTTAACTAAACTTGCTGAAAACAACAGTAACTTGGTACATGAGCTACAGAAAGAACGTGGCATGAGTGCTGGTTTTTTGGGTTCAAATGGTCGATCATTTCAAAACGAAATTGGCGGTCAACGTCGTGCTGTCGATCAAAAAGTCCAAGCTTTAAAACGCACTATCGCAGAGCTTAAATTTGATAGAATCATATCATCTCAGTTAAACCGAATCATTAATCAATTAGCTGAGCTACCCAGAAAGAGAAGTCAAATAGACAGCTTATCGATTACAGTCGGCAAACAGGTTGAATTTTATTCTTCGATAAATGAGCTGTTACTGTCAGTTATCGATAAATCGGTCATGCAGTCTAAAGATCATGATATTTCAGTTAAGGTGGCCGCGTTCAGTTCATACCTACAATTAAAAGAGCTGGCAGGAATAGAGCGAGCGGTACTTTCTTCAATGTTTGGGAACAATGAGTTTTCTGAAGACAAATTTGTTAAATTCGTGAGTTTATTATCAAAACAAGAAAGTTATCAAGAACGTTTTTTAGCGCTCTCTAATTCAGAAAATATTGGGCAATATCAAACTATTTTGCGTTCAAAAACCCACGCAGACTTACAAACATTTCGCGAGTTGGTACTCAACCGTAGTCTAATTGACATATCTTCACAATCTCCTGAAGTATGGTTTAGCGTAGCCACCTCAAGAATCGATTTATTGAGACAATTTGAAAAAAAGCTAACAGATGAAATCACCTGGCTGACACAGGCAAAATTAGCTAAATCAAATAGGTTGTTAGTTATACACCTGATAACCCTAGTTGTATTAGTTTTGTTAATTGCGAGCTGTAGTTTTGCCATCGCGAAATATCTTCAAAGAACCATTAAGGCGATCAGTGACAAAGTCATGTATGCAGGGCAAAGATTAGATCTTACCGTAAGAATAAATCACGAAAGTGATGATGAATTTGGCGAACTATCAAAATCATTTAATGGCATGATGGATGAATTTGAGCAAGTCATTAATAATGCAAAAAACAGTGCTGAAACTATCTCAGAAGTTGTCGACTTATTATCAAGTAGTAGCAAACAAATGCAATCGGATGTTGATACAGGAACGTTAGAAGCAGAGCAAGTTGCATCAGCAATGACAGAAATGAGTGCAACCGTTAGTCAAATTGCAGGTAACGCAGCAGACGCCTCTAAAGCATCAAATGAAGCTAATCAAGAAGCACGTGAAGGTAATATTGAAGTAGAGCAAACAGATCGCTCAATAAAGGAGCTTGCTGAAGAAATGAAAGTTGCGTCCAATACGATAAATAGTCTTGATAAAGAAATTAACAGCATTGTTGGTGTACTTGATGTGATTTCAGGCATTGCGGAACAAACTAATTTATTGGCATTAAATGCTGCGATTGAAGCAGCAAGAGCTGGAGAATCAGGGAGAGGTTTCGCCGTAGTTGCAGATGAGGTTAGGGGACTAGCACAACGAGCAAAATCATCAACCACGGATATTAAGAGTATGACTGAGAGGCTTCAAATAGGTGCAGAGGACGCCGTTCAAGCCATGACACGAGGCTTAATCAAAGCTGACGAAAGCGTTAAAGACGTACAAAATGTAGGGCAAGATTTAAAGAAAATAGCTGAATTTGTCGGTGTGATTGATAACATGAATATACAAATCGCAACAGCAACACATCAACAATCATCAGTTACTGAAGACGTTAATTCAAACGCGATTAAGATAAATGAGCTCTATCAAAGTTCGCAATCTATTACCCGCGAGATTAATGAGTTAAATATTCATTTATCTAAAGCAACTCACATGCTTACAGAGCGTGTAAATCAATTTACAGTTTCTTAATGTAAAACAATGAACAGCTTTTGTTCGGTTAAATGCAAAAGGCCTAATTTCGCTTGACCGTACAAGGGCTTTTGCGTAGAGTACGCCCTTGTTAACTCAAGCATAAAAGCTGTTGGTTAATAAAAATCTGGTGAGCTGGCTGAGTGGCTGAAGGCGCACGCCTGGAAAGTGTGTTTAGGTTAATCCCTAACGAGAGTTCGAATCTCTCGCTCACCGCCAAATTTCATAATTTAGACGACCTAGGACGTCTTTTTTATTGCCTATAATTTATTAATATCAATTACTTATTATCTACTATCTTCCATTGCTTTCCAGTAAAGTCCGGCGTTTGCATGTATGACAAAGTGTATGATTTAATCGTAGGTAATGAATTCGTCATACACTTATTCTGCATTCAATTTGAATCTATAACTTAGTTTCTTTGTCAGTGTTTCCATTGTATAACTTAATGATTTTAAATAATTTAACTTGGTAAGTGTATGACGAAAAAAACAAGGCAGAATTAATAGATTTAAGTCATACATTTTGAGGTGCAAATGGGCGTTTTAAATAAACTTACTGTAAAAGGTATTGCATCATTGAAAGCAGCCGAAAGTGCCATACGTAAATCGGATGGTGGCGGTTTATACGTTCTAGTTAAACCCAATCAAACGAAATTTTGGGAGTTTAGGTATACCAAACCATCAACAAAGAAAAAAACCTTTAGGGATGTCGCAGTTCAAATAATACCACTTTAAATTTCAACGCTTAATTTGTCATACCTGCGAACGCAGGTATCCAGCGACTTGTGCCCAAATTAACCAAAGACTCTGGACTCCTGCGTTCGCAGGAGTGACGATAAAATTGGTATACATTCTTCCGCCACGTCCCTTATTGGACTTGGTCCTCATTCTGATGTGACTCTTGCTCAAGCAAGGGAAAAAGCAACGCGCTATCGCCAAAAACTTAGTGAGGGTATTGATCCTCAACTTTATATGGCAGAAACAAAACGTAAACTATTCGAAGAGCAAGTGAACACATTTAGAGCTGTTGCTGAACTTTGGGTTGCCACTAAAAAAGGGGCATTAAAAGCACGAACCATTTCTGATAATTGGCAGAAGCTTGAAAAATACATAATGCCAACTCTTGGCGAAGTACCAATTAAAAGTATCACAGCACCTATTGCAATAGCTGCACTTCGACCTACCGAGCAAAGAGGGCGGTTAGAAGTCGTTAAACGTTGCTCCCAGTTAATGAATGAAATATTGAACTTTGCAGTGAACAGTGGATTGGTTCATGCAAACCCGCTGACAGGAATTCGCTCAGTATTTCAAAAGCCAATTGTTACACATCTTAGAGCGCTGCAGCCTCATGAGAACAAAGTGTTATTGCAAGCACTGGCTTATGCTAATGTTTATTTGATCACCAGGTGTCTTATTGAATGGCAATTGCATACCATGGTGAGACCTGCTGAAGCGTCGGGTGCAAAATGGAGTGAAATTGATATCGAGAAAGGTATATGGATTATTCCAGTTGAACGAATGAAGATGAAGAAAGAACATCGAGTGCCTTTAACAAAGCAAGCTTTAGCAATATTAGAAATGGTAAAGCCATTAAGTGGTCGTTCTGAATTTGTTTTTCCATCAACCAAGAAATATCGCAAATCGACTGATCCGGAAACCATAAACAGAGCGTTAGGAAGGATGGGATTAAAGGACAGAACTACAGCACACGGTTTGAGGTCGTTAGCCAGTACCACACTTAACGAGAAAGGTTTTAATCCTGATGTGATCGAAGCGGCTTTAGCCCATAGTGATAAAAACACGATTAGATCTGCATATAATCGAACTACTTATTTCGAACAAAGAGTGAAAATGATGCAATGGTGGAGTGATCACATTAGTGCGTCTGCAGTAGGATCGTATCAAGTTATCGATTGTGATTTTTTAAAATCATAAAGCGTTTTCTGGCATAGTTTCTTATTGATTTATAGCTAATTTTTGGACAAGAATGAGTTTTACGGAGTTATTTTCTTTTAAGTGATATTTTCTTCATCAAACATAAATTTTACAAATTTTTTACATTTTGATTCTACAGTCTCTACTGAATTTGTATTATGTGTTCGAAACATTTTATCCCAATCAGTAATAACGATCTCTTTCGTTACAGTTACAAGAAAATCAGTTCGATCTTTCAAGAAAATATTAAACCCTTCTCTTTTAAGCTCTAGACTCAAATCAATTAAACCTTCTATTGCTTGTTGATTGGTTAAATCTTTTCTTAATAGAGCTTGATCTAATGTGGAACCAACAACAAAATCATAAATTACTGCAAAATAAAATTTACCTTTCGCAGAAGCAATTCTAACCGCTCCATATACATTCGAAAGATGAGTACAGCGATTTAAGGCCAGTCTATTCGAGCCATGATAATTTCTCCGACATGTTTTGAAGCTATTTTCATGAACTTTAATTGCATAAGCTCTTTGGCTTGTTTTATGAACAACTTTTAAAATTATCGAATCTTTTGTCCATCTTGCATACTTTAAAATCGTACAATTGAAATCACAAAGTCTGTCGAAACTTTTTAGTAAGTCTGTTTCGGATACAAGATTGATACTTCCGCAATCCCAGTTTTCCAAAACGAATTTTTCTAACTGCACAAAATGGTCATCAGCTTTTGCTATTTCACCCTCAAGATTAACAGCTTTTATTGTAGTTTTATGAGATACATCTATTTCTTTTGGCAAATGAAAATGATCTGGTGTGGCTGTGAAGCTAGATACTTGGCTCATGTAAACATCCAATGAAACAGTTTCATGCTTGGCTCGATTCAATGGAGCCAGTTGAACGGGGTGGTGTGATAATACTTATCGTCACTGTACTTTTGATATATATGCTGGGATTAGGTGTAAAGGTAGGTCAGTTTTTTGGTCAATTTTTGCTATGACGTTCGTCACCGACAATTCAACTGTATTATCATTTTAAACCAACGATTTCAAAATCTCTAATGCTTCAGCGGTGCTTTTACATCGCTGAATTTGTTTGAGTAGCGCGTCATGATTGACCGCAGCTTTATCTCCATTTTCGTATTCAATTAAGTAATTATCATCCATAAGTGATGTGATGCGAGGCTGCTCTCGATTTTGATTGAGTACTTTCATGAGGGCAATAAGCTCGGCATCTTTACCTGCAAATTTAGAGGCATCAGCTTCAATAATCGGGATGTCTATTGAGTCGTATACTGAATAGTTGTGTAATCGCTGCTGCCAAATTTTTGATGCTTTTATATGCAATGTGCTACCTTGTTGATAAATATCCGTAATCCTCAACGAGTCATTAATATGAAAGCAATTGTTACTGGCCATGCGAGTGGCATAGGTCTTTATACGGTTAAACAATTTCATCAGCTTGGCTACGAGGTTTATGGTTTAGATATTAAGGTTAATAACATCTTACCGAATGAAATTAAACAAAAAAGATGTGATCTCAGGTATGAACCTGAAGTGAAAGAAGTGTTTAAGTCCATTCCAAACTTTGATGTTGCAGTTAACTGCGCAGGTGTTGCGGGACTTCGTAAACCATTAGCAGAGTTTTCGTTATCTGAATATCAAGATTCCTTTAATGACGTATTCTCACCACTGTTCAATGCGTTGACCCATGAAATCAATCTCGTAAAAGATGACATGTCTAAGCGCAGACGAATTATTAACATTGCCAGTATTACAGCAGACTTTGGCGCAAAGAACATGGCGGTATACAGCGCGGCCAAAGCCGCCATTGTAAACCTCACCAAGGTGGCTGCCGTCGAACATGCACCTCATCTGTTCGTAAATTCTATATCTCCAGCGAGTATCGACACGCCAATGCTAAGAAATAAGCACAACGAAAAACTACCCGATTACAGACAAAGCTATCTTACTGGAGATTGTGGGCAAGAGAAGGATGTGTTTTCAGTTATTGAAATGCTGCTCAAAAATGACTTTATGACGGGACAAAATGTGAAGTTGGATGGTGGGTATTCTTCTGTTTTTAAATTGTAAAAAAAACAGAAAAACAGCTAGTATTATTAAATCTTTTATATACAAAGTTAGCTTTGCTTCACTTCGAAATTGTTAGTAGTGTATTTATAAAAGATTGTTCATAGCCTAATTAGAAGTAGGCTTTGTGAGCAATAAAAGTTCAATAAAAGTTGTATTCATGAGCAGGATGCCTAAATTGATGTAGGTGAATAGCATGAAAGCGAAAATATTCTTATTAATTAGTATTATTTCAATAGGCACGTCGTATGCTAACGATGAGCTGTTGTCAGATCCAAATCTTTGTCCAAGTTTAACAGCGACTAATAGGGCACAAATAACTACATATACAGGTAGTTGGCCTAACTGCAAACATCTTATTGATCACCTTACTATTCGGGATGTTAATTATGATAAAAGTAATACATCAAGCTATTTGATAAAAGATTTTGATAAAATTGAAGAAATTGATAATTTAATTATCAGTTCTACTGCCAAAAACTACGCAGATCTATCTCTGTTTTTCTTTAGCTCATTAAAAAAAATCAATTCTGATATTACTCTAGATAATATAAGCATTAGCAGTGGCTTCCAAAACCTGACTTCAATCGAAAACATGACTTTAAAAAATGGTAACAATGCGAAATTCCCACTAGTTGAAAAAATAAATAATTTGTCAATATTTGGCGAAGAAAATAATATAATTTACGGTTTTGAGAGTTTTACTACCCTTAAAGAGGTTGATGGTGAATTGAAGATTTCAAACTTACTAATAAAAGATCTTTCCGGATTACCAAAATTAAAGTCTGTAAACAATTTCATCATAAAAAATAACCCATGGCTTGCTGAGCTTAATCTTCCTTCAATCAGAACTATCAATTATTTATCCATAGAAAACAATTCGTTTTTTCAAGATTTAAAATCATTAAGTAAAAGTGAAGTTGGCACTTTACGCCTAATAAACCTTCAAAACTTATATTCACTTAATGGAATCCCTTATCACCTTGATAAGCTGATTATTGACAACGTTCCTCTCAACGATGTGTCAGCACTAGAAGGGGTAAATATTGATATAAATAAGCCGCTTGAAATTTCTTTGATAAATGCCACTGGATCAGAGGATTATCTTTGTGAACTTCTAGAACCTGTCATTGAAAAAAATCAGAATATTAGCGCTCCACAATGTGATTTTAATCATTAAGTTAAAGCAAGTTGAAATAAAAATTACAGAGGAAATGGAGTTTTCTCAGATGCATTTCTGTTAATACCCACCGAAATAATCCCCGATAAAATCAAGGTAGCAAACACTTTGTAGCCGACAATAAACGCAATAGATAAAAACTGGCTAGAATTAAGATGATTTTGATACATCATCACTGGGACAGATAAAAAGCTTACCGAGCACTCGGCAGCTAAACAGGCAATAAAGAAGCAAAAGAACGGATGCATTTTACCACTCATCACGCTAAACAGTTTGAAGTTAATGGTGTTGCTGAGCCAGACAAAGAAAAACGTCATCAGCATAATTGTCGGGATCTCATCGTAAACACTCAAGTAATCTTGCCGTTCACCAATATGACTAAGAAGCCAAGCTATCATCACCAAAGTTAAATCACCTAAAAAGCCATATCTCACGGCAGTATTGGCGAACAGTACGCCATAACGGTACTGCATCATGTTAGAAATACTAAAAGTAACAGGAAAGAACAATAAGCCTACAGAAAAGTGCAGTTCATGCTCAAAGATGAGAATGGATTTGTAATCGAAAAAGAAAAATGTGGTTGAAGTGAGGAAAACAGTAAAGGCAATAGGGTAGATAAATATCCAATGGTCTTTTTGAGTATTGCCGAAAAGCCTAGTCAGCATAATTGACGTAGCCGGGTGACAGAGTAAGCAAAATTGGAAACAAATGCTCGTCATCCTTGATAGTGATTTCGTTACCATCATTTAAAATTGCATTGTTCCTATCGACTAATTTTACAATTTGAATTACGCGGCCAAGGTGCAAGCAAAACTGACCTTGTTTGACCATCGCCGTAGTGTTTACAAATAGGATGTCAGTTGTCGAAATGAAAGGCTCAAAGCTAATGCGCTCGGCTTGGAAGCAATAAGTTTTTCGGTAATCTTGAATGTGGTTCAGTATATTTTTGCTGAGATTGATGACATTTCTTTGCTGTACGGGCAAAGGCACTTTCTCAGTCACGCCATAAAGCTCTTCAAGTTTTAATACAGGAACCAGAAAATATTCGTGTTGTTCATCATATTTGGTGAGTGGGATATTAAATTCAGCTTCATTAAAAAGGTGGTCATCGTCGACACCAAACTTATCTGCAATACCTAATCTTTTGCCTTTTGAGGGCATTTTGTTGTTAAAAAGCCAATTGCGAACGGTAGATTCTTTCTCTCCGCTAACTTGCGCCATACAAGCTGTTTTATTTTTCTCTTTAGGCAGAAAGCTTTGTGACAGAGAAATCGCTTTTTTTAAAAAGGCTTCATTATTCAAAAGTGTGATCCTGTTCAAACTTTGCTAAAGTTTCTTTTGTTAAATAGAAATTAAAGTTTAGGCTTAATTTCTATTTAACACCAGAGAAATTCAACTAACTTCAATTTAAAAACACACGGACGACTATCAGCAAATCTTGGAGATGATCAATATTTGATAGGAGCACGAACATGTTTATTGATAACCCGTTTTACCAGTTGAACCTTTGCTACCTCTCTACATTAAAAGAAATGGCGCTCAGAGAGCCTAAATCAGCTCAATTCACTTTTGGTTTATCAGCCAGTTTGATAAATACCATAGCAAAGTGCAGCTTTCCGCAGCTTGAACAAATAGCTAAAAAGAATACCATATGCTTTAAACTCTCAGGTAGCGAGCAATTCTTTTACAAAATACTACTGCAACCTGATGATGATATTTCTCGTTTGTCTTTTATTGTTTCTGAACACACCGACAATGAGCAAAACGAGCATGAATAAACTTCAACACAGTGAGCAAACGATAAGAGCCGCTACCTTCGTTGAATACGGAGTGAGAACGAGCATTATTGTCAAGGAAACTGGGCTATCCCATAAATACGTCAGAGCATTAGCTAAAGAGATCACAGGAAAATCTCCCATATCAGGTCAGTTAGCTGAAGTAACAAGATTAATTAAAACGAAAAAGTCGCTTATGCTCAGTACCTTGTTGCTTTCAATTCATCGAAAGCTACACACTCAATCGTTATTCAAGCCAGGCAGTGAAGGATGTTTTTTAGAGCAGGTGATCCAAGCTTACGAGCATCTCGAAATTCAAGTGGACAATTTAGAAACATTCAGTATAAATGCAACTCCGCAGCTTATTACCATAAACGAGGCGTGGGTGTTACTGCGCTCTTATCTGAATTATGAAATTCAGCTCTCTGTGTGTACCTGTGGTTGCTTAAAGCTTCATGTTATTGGCCAAAAGAAGCAAGCCTGTCCTTTTTGTTTTTACCTGCAGCAATCAAGTAAGTCATATCACTAAAATCTAAACGGATTAAAATTAGTATTTACATCAAAAACATCGATTTTGTAGTGTTCTTTTAAATGCTTCACAAGCATCCATGCTGGCATGATAAAAAATAGACTATAAGCCATTTTTACCGTCCAGCCTGAAAACATCATCCAAGCTAATTGTGAATGAGTCATCTTGCCATAAAACGCTAAAAAATCTACGATGATACTTAATATCGCTTGTCCAATCGCCGTAGTACAAAAGCTTCTTAGGGCAAAAAATTGACCTGAAACTTTAATTTTCCATTTTGAAAGAATGTAGAGGTTAAGAAACTCACCAAAAAAGAAACCTGCCATGCCAGAAATAACGTAACGAAGAGTAGGGCTAAATACAGTGTCATAAGCGGCGGCGTGTTGAAAAAACTCAGGGTGAGGAGATTTAAGGCTAAGTACAGCAAAGCTTGAGAAAAGCAGCTTTGAAATCATGCCAACCCAAATAAACATGCGAGCAACGCTAAAACCGTATACTTCGCCGACCACATCGCAAATAATAAATGTGATAGGGAAAACGAAAATACCACCGGGTAACGTCATACCAAATACCGTGATGAAAAAGTTGGCAAAACAAACGGTTAGGCATAGCAATAAAACATAAGCAGACATTAATAACGAGAGAATATTAACCTTTACTTGAGGGGTTATTTTTTCTTCTGGGATTGACTGCTGCCACATATAAAACCTATTTTAAGTAATTCTTCGCGTTTAAATTGATTGATGATGTCAGGTCTTAAGCACAATTCTTCGTAAGTCATTTTTATTGACTGTGAATTTTTTTTGTCTCTGATATCAAAATAAACTTGCTTAGGATCAGCGAGTTCAATATCAATCAATTCGAATTTATCTTGCATATGGCAAAACATTGAATATAAGGACAAACTGCGAGCATCTTGTACAGATAAACCAGCAAGAAGCTCATCGTCAGCCACTGCTTTTTCAAGCTTTTTCTTAAACACCATATGAGAGAATCGCAGACCAATTAAGGCGTACTTTTCACTACCTTGGTGTTTAATTTCGATTAATCGATAAGTGGTTTGATAGTCAGATTTGAAATCTTGCCAAAGGTTTTTAAATTTATCGAAAAAACCATTGTTTTCAGACATTACTTTGGCCTCCGACCTATAATACCTACACTTTCCCTTCCATCTAATAAAAGACTTTCAGGGAATTGACCCGCTCTGTTGATGTAATCGACTTCAACAATCTCAAAGCCAACATCTTGAAATAGTTGAGTCAAAGTATCGGTATCAAGCCAATGGACAAATTCAGGCAAATTATCAGACCAAGTGTTTTCCCAGCTTTTCGGATCAGTAATTTCACCGGGGTAAACTTTGCCTTCGGCTTTACGTTTTTCATATTCAGGAATAAAGGTGCGCCAGTTAGTAAGGAAAGTCGTTTCGCAAACCACATACAACTCACCACCAGGCTCCAGCCAGTCGTAAACTTCTTTGAGGGATGATTTAATATCTTTACCCTTAAAGAAGTGCAGCACTCGGCAGATAAGTATTTTTCGAAATGAATTGGCGGCAAAATTTAAGCCGGATGGAAATTTTGCTGCAATGGTTTTTAGCATGGTGAACCCTCTATCTTTAGCCGTTTGTTCAAGTTCACTGAGGTGACGTTCGTCCATATCATTCGCAACCACTGAAGCTCCATTTTCTAATGCTTTTAGTGTGGTGTATCCAAAAGCAGCACCAATTTCTAAAAATTGGCCATCAGCATATTGAGTAAATTTTTTAGAAAATGGATCAATATTAACCGTGGCATATCCTTGTTGGTTAAGGGTAGGAACAAATAACTGATTATCACTGCTCACAGGTTAAATCTCCTTGAGTCGTACATAAAACGAACTGCGTAAGATTTACTTAAACGATTACAGGATAATAAAGCAAGTTAACTATGGGCTGATTAATTTTTGGTTAGTCAGTATTCAGATAAAAAATTAAATTTTGTCAGCGCAGTTATGACGTGTAGCTTATTGTCATATTAGGGAAAAATTTAGTGTTGCAGGGAACTCTCACCAATATGAACTATGGAAAACCATTACTATTTTTCGTTGCTTTCCTCGCTTTTGGTGTTGTCATCGCTCATATGTCTTGCATTTATTTAGGCGAGCAGTGTTATTCGGCACAAATGGCGCCTCAAATACTAATTGAATCGGCGAAAGCCGGCACATTAGTAGCGCCTGTTGCCACAATCATCGTGTCGTTCATGTTTTTTATTGTTGGTTTGTATGCGCTTTCTTCTGCACGAGTTATCACAAATTTACCATTCCTTAACGCTGCTGTTATTACCATCTCAGTATTGTGTATTATTCGTGGTATTTTGCCGCTCCAACTTTGGCTGCGAAAACCTGAGTTGATGCCCTTGGATGGGTTAATCGTTGGGATTATTTGGTTGGTCAGTGGGGTAATATTTTTTGCAGGGCACCGAAAAGTTAAAAAAGAATTAAAGAGGTCACATTTAAATGAATAGTATGATGTTTATGATATTCATGAACTATTCAAGACTTGTACAGCGGTAATCTATTCTAATACTCACTCATTCTTTATAAGTAGACACCTTATGCCTAAGTCACTTCTTGCACCAATAGAACTTTCCTCGTCAATCGAATTGCAAAACCGAGTTGTCATGGCGCCAATGACTAGAAGGTTTTCTGATAAAAATGGTTGCCCCGTAGAGCAAGCTATCAACTACTATTCAAAAAGAAGTGATGCAGGATTAATTGTTACCGAAGGTACGCTAATCTCTGAAGACGCTATCGGTTACGGCAACATACCTGGTATTTACACAGAAAACCAAATTACAGCATGGGAAAAAGTGACGAAAGCCGTTCACGATAAAGGTGGAAAAATATTTCTACAAATATGGCATTGTGGACGAGTTTCGCACTCTCATTTTCATAACGGGAAACTTCCTATTTCATCATCAGAAACGGTGATGACTACAGAATTAGGCAACAGTGGCTTTCAATGTGAAGCATCTAGGGCGGCGACCTTAACTGAAATTACAGCCCTCATAAAAGATTACGGCCGTGCAGCGGTTAACGCGCGTAAAGCAGGTTTTGATGGGGTAGAGATACATGGTGCAAACGGCTACCTTGTAGATCAATTCCTTCATCACTGCACCAACAAGAGAACTGATTCATACGGTGGTTCACATCAAAAGATGGCGAAATTCTGCCTTGATGTTGTAAAGGAGTGTGGTGAACAAATTGGCTTTGATAGGGTAGGGTTGAGGCTTTCACCTGCAGGTCACATGGCTGAAATTGAGGCACATCCAGATGATAAATTTGTTTTTGCTCACTTATTAGGCGAGCTTAACGCGATGGCATTATGTTATGTCCACACTGGAAATTTTGATGATTCAGTGGTTTTTACTGAGTTAGATGGGATGACGATGACAGGGTTTATTCGAAAGCATTACAAAGCCAATGTCATTGCTTCAGGTGGTTACGATATTTCGACAGCTTTAGAATTTTGCGATGAAAATTGTAATAACCTCGTTGCTTTTGGTCGACCATTTCTAGCTAATCCTAATTTGATTACATTAATTCAAACAGAACAAAAATGGATTGAGTACAATAAACAGATGTTAGAAACATTAGAATAAATGCAAATTCCTGTTCAATTTCGACGCTGAATATTGCGATGCTCATGGTCACTGAAATTTGCTTTAAGTAGACTCTTTTTTGCTATTTATGGATGCTTATCTCGTAAAAAAGCCAATTCGAAAAAACGAGGGCTAAAATCTAAAATTTGGATTTTTTTGGCTAGTGCAGGATTCGCAAAGTGACTGCGTTTAGTGCTAATTTCATCTGCGTTTAGTACTGCTTTTGTTTACGTTTAGTCCCAAAGATAAACATTTCACAATATATTTCCCCATTCAACTGATTTCCCCCATTTTAGCTATGGCGCTCTCATCCAAAAAATGAAATAACACTAAATTGATCTTCGGTAACTGATATTGGGAGTAGGGCATGAATAGAAATACCGTAAAGACTTTGCTGAGTGATTCGGAGAAACAAAACAGGCAACAGTTTTGCGATGACTGCGGAATAAGCCAATCGAATATGCTGCGTATGATGATCAATAAAGTGACGCCAGATGCAGGTTGCGATGACGACTTTAAAGAAGTTAAAACTGATCATGTGACTATTCGGTTCACCAATACATTATTAAAACGTATCTGTCACCAAGCCAAATCAGAAGGCTACCTTTCACAAAGTAATTGGATAAGAGGGTAGTGGGCTAATTTAGTGGTAGGCATGAATATCAATCCCAAATTCTACTCGATTGATTAACAAACCTATTACCGTATCGTGCATACTTTCTAACTTTGAAAAACAAATCGTTCTTCGTGCTAATCTTTTAATCCAAGTTCTAAAATTGAGTTTTTTCCTCTCAATCTTTTGGGTATTAGTTTTTCCTACTTCATGCTGTTCTGGTGGCAAATTTCGCTTATACGCACCCCAGTCATCGGTATAATATTTCTTTATGCCTAGTGGCTCGAGCAATGTCTGTAACTCTTTGAAAGCCTCGTCTGTTCTTTTCCCCAAGACATAAGCTACAACTGTATTCGTACTATGGTCTATGGCATGCCATAGCCACCTCTGGTTAACCTTTTTACCTACAAATGACCATTGCTCATCGATCTCTGCTTCTTCGCAGACCAACTCTATATCGATTTCAATGTTTGAGTTGCTATCTCTTTGAGTGTAATTAGGATTTACGTGGACAATGCTCTTTTCTTTTTTTTAATGGCGTTTATCACTGTATTCTTGTGTATATTTAACACTCTACCTGTATCCCTTATTCCGCTACCATTAAGTACCATGTCAATGGCTGTTTCTTTTACTCCATCTTCCCAAGCACGCTTAACATAATGAAGTAAGAATGTTTTTTTCGGGCACTCAGAGTTGGTACATAAATATCTTTGCTGCCCCTTTGGGCTTTTTCCTGCTTTTGATATTGAAGTACTTTGACAGTGAGGGCATTGAACATCTACAGAGTGACGCATGATATTCTCTAAAATAAATGAAACTAGAGTGAAACCATGATAGATCAATTCACTGCTTCAGCCCACTACCAACTTGATTAAGAGCGAAAGCCATCTGCCTATCTACAATAAGCAAGTGGTGTTCATTTTTGATGAATGTCACCGCAGCCAGTTTGGTGAAGCGCAAAAGAACCTAACAAAAAAAGTTTAAAAAGTATTATCAATTTGGTTTTACGGGCACGCCAATTTTCCCTGACAATGCGCTTGGTGCAGAGACAACGGGAACGGTATTTGGCCAACAGCTTCACACTTATGTGATCACCGATGCAATTCGTGATGAAAAAGTACTTAAGTTTAAGGTGGACTATAACGATGTTCGCCCTAAGTTTAAAAACATTGAAACCGAACAAGACGAAAAGAAACTGAAGGCGGCTGAGATTAAAAAAGCGTTTTTGAATCCTGAACGAATTCGTGGGATATCTCAGTATATTTTAGATAACTTTAATCAAAAGACGCATCGTGCTTTCATGGGAGCTAAAGGCTTTAATGCTATGTTTGCGGTAAGTAGTGTGGATGCCGCTAAAGCTTATTATGAAACGTTCTCGAACTTGCAAACAGATGCTAAAAAACCATTAAGAATTGCCACTATCTTCTCTTTTGCAGCCAATGAAGAGCAAGATGCCATTGGTGATATTGAAGATGAAAGCTTTGAAGTCTCTGCGATGAACAGTTCGGCAAAAGAGTTCTTGAATAAGGCTATTGCTGATTATAACGGTATGTTCAAAACGAACTTTGGTGTGGACAGCAATGGTTTTCAGAACTATTACCGTGATCTTGCTCAGCGAGTGAAAAAGCAAGACATCGATTTGCTTATTGTTGTTGGAATGTTTTTAACGGGGTTTGATGCACCAACACTTAATACGTTATTTGTTGATAAGAACTTACGTTATCACGGATTAATGCAAGCTTACTCACGTACAAACCGTATTTATGACGCCACCAAAACCTTTGGCAACATTGTTACTTTCCGAGATTTAGAGCAAGCCACCATTGACTCCATCACACTTTTTGGTGATAAAAATACCAAAAACGTAGTGCTGGAAAAAAGCTACAAAGAATACATGGAAGGCTTTAACGATAAGGAAGCGAATAAAGCTCGTCGTGGTTTTGTTGATATTGTTAATGAGCTGCAGGAACGTTTCCCTAACCCTGAAGAAATTGTTAAAGAACAAGACAAGAAGGACTTTGCCAAGTTGTTTGGTGAATACCTGAGAGCGGAAAACATTCTACAGAACTATGATGAGTTCTCTGCGCTAAAAGCTTCAAAAGATCTTGATACGGATGATGAAAAAGCCGTTGAAGAATTCAAAGCTAAATACTATTTGAGCGATGATGATATTGCAGAAATGCAACAAGTTGAAATGCCAAGTGAACGAGCTATTCAAGATTATCGTTCCACTTATAATGACACCCGTGAATGGTTACGCCGTCAGAAAGAAGGCAATGGTGATGACAAAGGCAAGGGTAAGGGTAAGGGCAAAAATGAGCCAGAAGTCGACTGGGATGACATCGTTTTTGAGGTCGATTTACTTAAATCGCAAGAGATTAATTTGGATTACATTCTTGAGTTGATTTTCGTTAACAACAAGAAGAAGAAAAGCAAAGAAGACTTAGTTGAAGAAATACGTCGCCTGATCAGAAGTAGCCTTGGAAACCGCGCAAAAGAAAGCTTGATTGTTGATTTTATCAATCAAACAAATTTGGATGAGTTTGATGATATAGCCAGTATTATCGATGCGTTTTACAAGTTCGCACAAGCCGAGCAAAAACGTGAAGCTGATGACATTATTGATTCTGAACAATTAAATGAAGAAGCGGCTAAACGCTATATTGCTGTATCACTAAAACGTGAATATGCCAGTGAAAACGGTACTGAGCTGAATTCAGCTTTACCGAAGATGAGCCCGCTTAATCCGCAGTATAAAACGAAAAAGCACAGTGTTTTTCAGAAGATATCTGTGTTTGTCGAGAAGTTTAAAGGTGTCGGTGGGAAGATCTAGTCTGAGCTACTACAGCTAATACACTTAAATGTATTCATTCGGCTATATCTGACGCTTCAATTCATGATTAAAGGAAGACAGTTTTATCCACTTTGAATACAAATAAGATACCCTGCCGCACGCAGCAGGGTATCAATTTGTGACTATTGAAAGTTAGCTTGGTTCATAAGCTTTAAAATAGGATTATCTGTGATAAAGCAAGATTCTACTTTTAATGAGTCTACTCTGATTATTACCCCAGGTTCAGTAGACAAAGAGTCTAGATACATTTTCCCAACACCAAAACGATTGTATAGCTCTCTATCTTGATCTGGAATATTTGCTAATCCGCTTACCCTCATTTCTATAAATCCATTTTCAAATTTATTGACTATATAACCGTAAACACTTCCCGTAGTTTGATTATCACGACAAGAGTTAGAAAAATTGGCATTTGAACAAACTCGATATTTTACGGTTCCTGCATGACAAACTTGGGAACCTTTACCAAATTGTTCTGCTACTCGTTTTCTTTTTACGTCAACCGAAGCAAGTTTTTTTTGTAGCAATTGTTTAGCTAAGACCAAGCGCTTTTTTTCTTCTATTTCGCGCTTCATATTTTCTTCTCTTCTTTTCTTGCCTTTGGCAATAGCTATTTGACGTTTTTTTATCAAAGGATCAAGAATCTTTTTATGTTTACGTTGCATTTCAAGCAATTTAACTGAATTCTTTATAGAATCGTCTCCGATATAAATTCGTTTAATACCATTCAGGTTTCTAAAGTTCATGACTTCATGTTGGCCATTTTTGTTAACAACAATGTTAAGGCCGTTGATACCAAACGTAGAGGATACATTTAAGGACTCTCTGTGCCTGACAGAAACGGAGTTTAACATTCTATAACGTCCATCTATGAGTAACACACCAATATTAGAACCGCTAGCTTCTGGGTAGAAGTCCAGATATGCGACATCTTGAATTGGATAATGGATTGAATTGAATGCACCTCCAAATTCGAGTTCTAAAACGAGATTATCTTCTAATGTGCCAAAGTTTAAAAAGTTATATTTTTCTCCATTTTCTAATTCGATAACTCCAGTCACTTTTTGTGTCTTTCTTGACTCGAAGCTGTCATCAGTTCTCCCGTTTTGCACATTATGTTGATTTGAAAAATATCTTACCCCGAGAGACCAATATTCAGCTCCCGGCGAAAAAACTCTATTAGGAGGGTTTTTAAATATTCTACTAACCTTTAGACGTCCAGTGGTGGCTTTGTTTGTTGACTTGCAATTCATTATTGTATGTGTTTGAGAATTTGAGTTTATTATTTCGCCACCATATGTACGACAAAATCGTTCGTAACCATTAATCAGAGCTTGTTGTCCTTTAAGAGCAGATATTTTGCCATCAGGGAATCTTAGTGATGATTTCCTGTGAGGATCTGTATTTGGATATATCCAATTATTGTACAGTACATACCAATCGTTTCCGTATTTTTGGATTTCGGCATCGCTAAGATAAAGAGCGCTATCATTTAATGATTGTGGTATTGGTACTTCTATGTTTGTTCCATTGTCGATTGTTGGTGTAGATAAGCATCCTGTTAAGTTAATGCTCAAAATTAAAACAAAATTCACTAAAATTAGTCTCATTTTTATCTCCGTTAAAAATTCAGAAAATTAAATAATTTATGTTTTTATTTCTTAAGTGAGAGTAAGGCCAACGAAAATGAAAGAGCACATTGAATAAGCAGTCCAATTGTTAGTAAATATAAAAGCCATGAATTATCAGTAAGTAAATGAAGCAGTTCTTGGAACTTCAAAAGGGTTGTATTAGTCTCTGCAGATACGCTTAATGTTGCTATTGCACAGATAATTATACCTAGTAGCGAGTAAATTCCATTTAGTATAGATAATAGCTTTCCTTGCATTTTTATTTCCTTTTAAATAAATTAAAATAATTACCGTTCAAATAATGCTAATTCTTCTTTCTTGAGATATTTTCGACTCCAACATGTAGGGAATGTTGAGCATCCCCAGAAATAGTACCCTCGACCATCTCTTAGACGCATTTTACTTCCGCATTTTCTACAATCTGGTGTTTGCGCACTTAATGTACTTATTGCTGATGCAGCAACATGGCTGACATGTTTTTCTTTTGCGCTGGGTAGTTCTTTTCGCTTAGTCGATAATTCTCTTATTTCTTTTAATACCCGCTTAGACACAGCAAGCCCTTCGGTTTGTTCGACAACGTTATATAAATTAGAGATTGTTTCGTCTACGTCCTCTTGCGTTTGCAGGTATGGGAATTCATCGAGTTCTTCAATAAAAGTATCGACATTTGAAATTAACTGACCGAGATTCTTTAAATCCAATATTATTTCAGAAGAAAAATCATCTTTGGCGACGTGCCAGTGTTTTCGTAATTGAGTAAGCAGCACATTGCCATTTTTAACGATGTTACTTTCATTTAACTCTGTTTGAGTGAGCTGCTTGAGCTCTGCTACTGTCTTATCCACATCCATATGGCGACTCCATTTATATTAAACGGACAAAAGTTAGTTTATATCTGTTATATCAATAAATTAACTTATCACCACATTGATGAAGAAATCAACTTTAGAGTTTGTCTGATTTAGTCTCGAATAATCGGCATCATTCATAGTTCCAACCAGCGGCAAACGTCGAGTTTTAGCATTTCTTATATGCTTCTAGGGCGAATGGCATTTCTAGTTTGAAACAATCTAGCATTGTGTAATCTTTACAAGGCTCAGCACCAGCTTACAAAAATGAATGTTCGATGTTATTTGCCATTATATATACCAGATCTTCTAGCGTAGTTGGATCGGTAATTTCTACATTTCGGATAAGTTTCTTTCGCATTAATAACCCTTTTGCTTAGGGTTTATGTCAATCATGCTCTGCTTGAGCTTGCGGTTGTGAAATGAGTTGCTTCGATGTTTGGATACTGCTGCTTTCATCAGTTGAAGTTTGAACTTTGGGCTGGACTGTTTGATTTTGATACTCATATTCCAATACGAATTTGTTAATCTTTTCTGCATCTCTTGATGCCCTTAAAATCTCTTTAGGATCATCTTGCAGCACCTTAATCCAGTGATCGACATAGGCGGCATGTTGGCCAAAGTCGTGACCGATTTGAAGTTCGTCGCCGAGCATGAGTGAGCCGATTTCTGCTCGTAATTCTTCTTTGGCGTATGATTCATCACCGAAGCGACCTGTCATATCTCGGTTAAGTCTGTTTAGGTGTCCTGTGCTGTGGCCAAGTTCGTGAAGTACAGTGGCGTAATATTTATCGTCAGTTGCGAACTGGTTTCTGGCGGGTAAATGTATGTCATCTGTGGCAGGGCAGTAATAAGCGTTGTTGTATTGGTCGTGATGAATCAGCACGCCTGAGTTTGTTAAGATCTTTTCAGCTCGTTCGTGTCTTAGCCATTCTGGATGTGTTTTCACTTCGAGCTCTGGCAACCCATCGACTTGTTCAGCGTTAAATACGACAGCAGAAAATACTCTGGGTTTATCGAGCTTTACATGTTGTTTAATCGGCTTTCCATCGGCACCTAGAATTTTAATACCGTTATTGTCAGTCTTGTCGACAAACTCAGATGTTTTCCAATATTGTACAATAGTGCCGTGTTGACCTTTTCTGACTTGAGCATCTATTGAGTTAGCTTGTTTATAGGTCATCCATCTTGGATCATCTCGATTTTGCATTGCTAACCAAAGGGAATTTGAACCTTTATAGCGTGTGCCACTGAATGGATTGTGAGGTAACCTTGGTACGCCTGATTCCCAAGGCACTTGCCATGGTGCTGTGCCAGCTTTTAACTGCTCGATGAGTTTATTGGCGATTTGCTCATGATAAGGCGGCTTTTTAGAGTGTTCAGGCATAGCTTAATCCTCATCTTTAGTTGCAGAAACTGACTCAGCCTCAACTTCTAATTCATTGGCGGGTAATGCTTCGTCTTCTGTCAGTGCATCTTCTTCAAATGCGCCAAGTTCTTCAGCTTCTTTAGCTGTTAGTTCAACGATATTGCCAGGGATGTTTAGATTGAGTATTAATCAGCTCTTCATCTGGTTGAATATTTTGATTATCAGCTGAGTGATTAGGCTCCATGCTTACCTCCCTTTAACTTGCGTTTTATTTTCGGAATGACGGTGGTTTGATATTTCGCTGCAGTTTCAGTGGCAAAGCCTTTATTGAATAAACACAAGACGGTATTGCCTCGGCGTAACACAAGCTGCTTAACCACTCGCTGAACAACAAGGGTGTTTGGGAAGTGCGGATTGATGTGCGAGTTCACTATGCTTTCACTGTTATCAGTCGCGACGGTATACACTGTTGGTAAATCTTGTTTTTGGCTAAATGTAAGGTAGGTAAAACGGCCATCATCAAAGGCTTGCATCGGCAAAATAGATTCATCGCCTTTGTAGAAATAATTTTGATTTTTGACTTGAGGTTTTGCGGTTGAACTTAGTTGTTTTTGTAATTGCTGCTTTTCTTCTTTAAGCAACTGCTGCTGTTTGTTTCCATTAGGATATTGAAACTGCACCGCAAACATCATGTCGTTAGGATGTGGGTGAGCACCGTTTTTAGACCAATGCGCCGATAATTCGAAGTTGTAAACATGTTTGCTGGTCAGTACCGTCATGTTGGTAATGGCTAGTTCAGCTTTGGGTTTGATGAAGATGTGATTATCGACTGGCGTTACTGACCACGCATCAGCATCCCCCATAGCGATTTGTTTGATTGATTCTGTAGCATCAAAGGCAATGTCAGTGGAAAAGCCATAATGACCAATCAACTTAACCACTTGTTGCTGGTTGTAATTGATGTGTTTAACACGGCTATCGAAGTGACCACCATGCGGTGTTTCTAATGCAAAGGTATTTTGACTAATCAGCACAAACATCGTCATACCTGCGAAGGCAGGTATCCAGCGTCTTACTTTATCAAGTGAAAACAAAGGCACTAGACTCCCGCATTCGCGAGAGTGACGAAGTTGATGATGACTGCTGAAAAAAAAATTCATATCAATCACCTCCAGTAGCTTGATCATTACGGTAACTCACCACCTGAAAACCGAGTGGATTTAGTCTTCTGTCTTCCAGCTTCATTGGCGAATTTCGATAAACAAAAGTGATGGTGGCGACCCAATGTGTGAGAGGATGGTTTTCACCAATTCGCTTGATCTGTTTGTTGTATCGTACAAGTGCTGTGGTTCGCTTTTCGCCATTGACATCATCATGAGCAATAAAGCTGATGGCATTAATATGAATGTTTACTTGAGCATTCTGGCCGAATTCATTCACTGGCGCTTTTGAGTTTGACTTAGGATCAGTTAATAAGGCGTAGTCTTGTTGAATAAGCTCGGCCGACATTAAGCCGACTAATGTTCGATCATAACTGCGCGTTTCCCATTGATAACTTTCTCGATGACGCAGATATTGTCCTAGCCAATATTTATCCATCAACTCTTGAGCTTGCAGCTTGATTTCACCATGACTGGCCAATGTCGATATCACATCAACTAAGCCAGTATTGTTATCCACTCGAACTACGAAGGGCTCAATGGTTTTTAGTGGCAGCAAACACACTAAACCAATGCCTTGCAGCACCGCGATAAGCGTGAACAAGATGCAGCAACGCCAAGCACGCTTTTCAGATTGTTTGATGCGCAGACTGATATCCGCATCCCAGCCTCTGGCTTCAGCGAAGTATTGATCTGCGAGTTGTTTTTGAGTGAGCGCGTCAGTCATGCTTATTCTCATTTTTTGTTGCAACAGATGAGTGATTTACAGAATTCAAACCTCTGCCGTTATCTTTACAATGTGGCGGTTTAGGTACACTGCTACAGTGACTTAGATTAAGAACAAGCAGTAAGCTAGTAATCAGTTTCAACAAGTTCTTTTTCATCATTCCGACCTTCCTGAGATAGTGTTACCACCAAATCGTTTTTGATAAGCGTGATAGCTCGCACCAACAGGTCTCAATGGACTGGCTAATGCTTGACCTGCATAGTTCATATCACGGCGAACATTACGATATTGGTTGCGTAGTGTTGTTGGTCGCATTGAATGCAAACTGCTGGCAATTGCGCCATTGGCGGCAATGGCTACGCCACCACCGAGCGCTGAGGCCATGGCGGGTATTTGTTTCATCACAAGAATGCAGAGCGCCAACACGATACACAGCATCGAGCTGTCACTTAAGGTGCTGATGGTGGAATGGTTATGAGCGATTTGCTCAAGATAACTGGTTGCAACCGAAGTCATTAGCTGACCAGAAGCAACACCAAGTAAAAGGATAAAACCAAAGTTGAGCACCATGCCAAGCCAGCTTTCAAAGAATCGTTGTGTAGCCTGAAACAGCAAAAGCACAAAGAAAGCCGGACCGATGGCCAGAAGAATGCTGACCATGACTTTACTCAGTAAAATGAAGAACGCGACGATGAGTGTGAGACAACTGCCAATCAGCAACACTGCGATAGCAAGGAAATACATACCAAAGTTGCCATCCATCACGCCACCTTGTCGCCAAGCATTATCTGCAAGGGTAAAAATTTGACTGAATAGATGATCTAACAGTGTCGCTGCGTCTTGAGAATGACCGCCTGAAATCACAGAGGCGAGCAGTTGTGGTGTTTCACTTAAAAATCGGACGACGGTCTGATTGTAACGGCCGACAGTTAAACCAAGGGTTAAAATAAAGCCTATCCGTAGTATCCGATAATAGCCTTCTTGCAATGGCTGTTCACTGCGACCAAATATTAATGAATAGCCCCAAATGGCAACCCAGATAATCATCATGCTAGTAAATACGGGTACCAGAAATTCAATCATCCGCGCAGAGCCTTGCTGAACATAGTTGTTCAACGATTTATCAACCATGTGGAAGATGCTTTGGTAAAGATTACTGGTGGCAGCCATAGCGCTAATCCTTCTTTATTAGCCTTAATGCCAATCAATCGGATGCAGCTCACCAGCACTTCGCTGGTTTGCTGCACGCAAGGCGTTAATACAGTTAGGTTGTTTGTGGTATTTGGCTGGATTATTGCTACACATTTGTAGGGTGCCATCGAGTTCTTGATTGTGTTTTAGAAACCAGCTGACAGTATGGACTGATTCAGTGGATGCTTTGTCAAAGCACGCGGTTAACGCTAATGAGCTGAACGCGATTATGGTTAGATATTGAATTTTCATGAATACCTCTACTTATCAATATCCGTCCTTGGTAAGTTCTACTTCCAATTAATAGGTTGCAATTCTCCAGCTGATTCCACCGCCATTTGGGTGATCCGCTGCTTCGATAATGCTTCACTGGCCTTGGCTTGCGCACTTAACAGTTGTAACTTGGCTTGTTCGTTAGCCAACATGACGCCTTCAGCATCAATGCGAGCTTGTAAGTCTTGAATGTCTTTTTGCTGTGGAGCATTATCGATGCGGCGAATGAGTCCCATTAGGTCGTTATATCTGGATTTAGTCTGCTGAAGTGATACTTGAGTTTGGCCAAACCAGCGGCCACGATAGTGATTTACATCATCGAAGAGTCCAGCAATATCGCCGCCGAGTTTGAGTGTTTGGCTGTTGTGCAGCCCTTGCTGTTTAAGCGTGAGGTTTGGGTCGACTTTGACGCTAATGTCATAAACAGAGTCAATGGCGCCAGACATATGGCGAACACCGTTAATACTGCTCAGTTGTCGATTGGCCGTATCAAGTTGACGTTTTAGCGTATCGATTTCAGTGAGTAGATGTTTCACTTGCACGATGTTCTGCTGCAAATTGGCCACATCAATCACTGGAAATGCATGACTACTGAGTGGCACAAAGAGCATGATGATCATCAATCGTTTTAGTCTGTCATACCAACGAAAGTTGGTATCCAGTGCCTTTTTTCTAGTTAAAACAAAGCCGCTAGACTCCAGCTTAAAACATGCTGGAGTGACGGATATAAGCTGACTCTGCATTTCCCACCTCGCTTATCTGCCAAGGCATCATAGTAAAGCGGCAACCAGTCCTCTGGATTGCTGCCGACTTCCTCGACCAAATCATGCACCAGTTTTACTTTGTCGGTAGTGCCTGAAATCACCGCAAGCTCATCGTCAAAGCCGCTTAAATCCAGCCCTGTTACTAAGCTTTCATGACCTTGTTTAACGATAAATTGTCGTGAGTTAGGTTGTAATTCAGTGTTAATGATTTCAAATTCTCGTTCGGTGAGGTTTAAGCCATCAATGTAATCTTCACGTTTGGCTTTAGGATTGGGCATCAAAATGAAAGTGGCGCATTGCTCAATTAAGGTGTGAGCAATTGGAGAGTTGAGTACATCTTTCGCTGACTGGGTGGCATACACCATAATGCCATTTTGTTTTCGAATGACTTTTTGTTTGTTTTGGGCTAAATCTTCAAAAAACTCATCAGCCAGTAGTTTCCAAAATTCATCCATGATGATTTGCAGACGTCTTCCATCAATCAACTTTTCGATGCGATGAAACAAATACATGACAATGGGCGTTCTAACTTCTTCGCAGTCTAAAAAATCAGTCACATCGAAAGCCATCAGTTTTTGATTGCTGACATCCAGTTGGTCGATTTTGTTATCAAGTATCCATGCTAATTCGCCTCCATCGCACCACTTTTGTAATCGAGCATGGCAGCCATCACTTTCAACCGGATCGAGAAACTCCAAGCAGCGGCTTAAGCGTCTAAATGGTCTTTCTAAACTCATGACGCCGTTTACTGCAGCAGCGAGTTCTTGCTGCTGATTATGTTTGAGTTCACCATCACAAAGTTTTGTAATTAATGCCGTTAAAAACAAACGATTTTCTGGTGTGTTCTCGATATGAAATGGATTAAAGCCTGTAGGTTTGCCCATTTGCAATGGCAGATACAATCCAGCACAAGCTCGAACGTATATCTCTAACCCTCTGTCTTTATCAAACACGATTTGTGTTGGAGCGTATTTTTTACTCTGTGAAATTAGAAACCCTTGCAGCACGGTTTTACCTGAGCCTGATGCACCAATTATCAAAGTATTCCCCAAAGCGCGATGCTCGTCCTTAAGCGGGACATCCTTATTGGAGGCATTACTTGCCACATGGTCACACAACACTTTGGGTGAGTTGCTCTGCTGGTGAGCTTTTAGCGTTATTCGTTTTGGCCGGATGGATAATTGTGTAAGCTGCAAAACCCTGCAAAGTTACGCGATGATATTGGTGAAGGTCTTGGCCTGTATCTGCTGTTTGATGGCAGTTGCGACCAAAAGGCGGCCGCCATTGCCCAGTCTTCACGAATAGGAATAATCGCGCTGTCTGCTAACTCTGACTTTAATGATGAAAGGTTTTGGTCGAGTTGCGATAATGAGCTTGCCATAACCGTTAACACTAAATGATGTTCACCATACACAATGCGACCTGATGTTAAGTCATCAAGACCATCACCAATGGCATGTACCTGTGAATGAGCTAGGTCTCCTGTGCTCTGCAAGCGGTTTTGCTGCCGGAGCAATAATTCTGTTGCTACAGGTTTGGATAAAAACTGAAAGCTTTGAGTTAGCACTAATTCAAATGGAGTTGATAACAATGCATTAAGCAAACCCGCTTCCGTGTTTTCTGGATATTCCGAAATCCCCAAACATGCACCAAAACGGGTTTGCGTAATACCTTTCAATGCAAACGTATCACCGCCAAATAATGGCCTGACTCGGCTAATGATTTTTGAAATGTCGGCTTTGGGGATAATGCGAGGCTGCCATTCACCATTAACAAGATAATCCAAGAAAGTCAGCACTTCAGAATAGAAATGGTCGTTTTTAAAATAGATGTCTAATCGCTTGGGTTGATAAGCGCTTAGTGACGCCATAACTGTATCAACAATACTGTCTAACGCTTTAAGCGCTTTAACTTGCTTGTCGATTAATTGCGTATGCTTAGCGCTTCGGCTCAACCAGCTTAATTTATTGTTTTCTCCAGTGGTATACACCACCGTTAGATAAAGTTCATTCACCATCAACTGACTTTGACAGACTTTTTTGGCGTATTTTTCGTTTAGCTTACGGTCAAACTCACAATCAAACGTCCCTTCCGGAAATACTTTATGCTCACGACGAATAATATGAGTCCAGAGGCAAGCGTTAGGGCTGCTAATATTTCGCAGCAACAAGTTGAATTGCTCTTTCCAAAGATTGATTTGCTCTGCATCTAAGGTTTCGTGTGGCACACCTTTAAGCTTTATGACTTGCAGTAAATCACCATTGTGAGTATTCACAGTATGCTCATCAATATGAGTTTGAAATGGAATGAACTCAGCAACCGTATTTTCACGCTGCCATTCATGAGTTACAGCCTCTGCTGTCATGCGAGTTTCCTCTTTTTTATAATGGTTCTTTCACTAGCTCTTGTATTTGCAAATGGGCTGGCAGTAGCTGTACCAAAATGACGCCAACCTAACGATTTAGCTTTGGTTGAAAGCCATAATTGAATGAGTCGAAATTGTCTTGGGTCGCGTAAGCAAAGGCTATACATGCCAATGTGAACAGGAATATAAAGCAGTAATGTGAGCGGATTTTTAGTGGCTATCATCACCATAGCGACTAAGCCGCCAGCGACAATAATGCCATCTAAAGTCACGCCCCATTTCATCGCTGGACGAGTGGCCGCAACAAATAACGGATCTTGGTTATTCATAGTCAATATCCTCAAGAAACTGCAGAGATAATGAGATCAACAATGGTTGCACCACCGAACACCAATACGATGCCAGCAATGTATTTGCCGCAGGTCTCGCCAGTAATTCTCCTGAACCAGGCTAGATAGCCTAAGATTGCAATTCCGATAATTGCAGCACTGCGAGCAATGCCATTGGTGAGCAAGTCCATCACCCAATCCACACCTTCAGTAATCGGGTTAGCAAACGCCAGTTCAGGCACAAAGAACAAAATGAGCAGTAAAAAAAGACGGGCAAACATCGCCCGAGAAGGTGGTTGTGGAAACTGTGCTGATTGAATGTTGAGTCGTGAGTTTACTTTTATCTTTGCACTCCAATCTCTTAACTGAGTTGAGCATAAAGACACTTAACATCCCTGATAGCATCAAGCTGAATAAGTCGATTTCAGGATGCTTGCACCAAGACAAGAGACTGTAAATACTTAAAAGTAAAAATAATTTCAAATGTTGAAGAGAGTGTAAATATGTTGAATGTAGGAAAGTTTTAACTATAAGTTATCCATACAAACGAGCGTATTTTACAGTGGTCTTACCTTAATACTTCTGTTAATGTCAGGTTAAATAATAAGTTCGAATTTTTACATGGAGGTTTCGAATGGGTATTTTAGAAAGCATTTTGGTTTTGTTAGGGCTAGTACCATCAATAGATCTTGCTGAGTCAATGTCACAGTCAAAAACGCTAACCATGATGGTTATTGTAGGTATTTGCTTTTTTAGTGGTTTCGCTTTTTTCTTGTACAAAATGGCAAATTTATAATTGGCGCAACGTTATGGATAATAAGAGAATTCACCCAAAAAAATAGAAAAATTACTTCAACTATCAACCGTTAAAAGATATGAATTTTTCATTCGTTATTGTGCTGACTTTGAAAATGTTTGGGGATTAAGTTCTGGAGCCGATAATTGGATTATTTACAATAAAGCGAATGGCGATGAAGTTTTTCCATTATGGCCGCATCTTGATTTAGCAAAGACCTGCTGTTACGACGAGCACCTTGAAATGGGAGCAACTCCGCAATCAATAAGCTTGGAAGTTTTTATTGCAGAGTGTATTCCCGACATGAATTCACATGGCGTTAAATTTGTAATTTTCAGTAACTCAGAAGGAGAGGGCGTTATTGTGGATGGGTTAAAGGCTGAACTTGAATATAAAGCGCGTGCGGTGTGGGAATAATGGATCACATTGAACGCTTAACTCCCATGATAGATTGGTTTTGGTTCACTAAAAGAAGTAACGAGTTAATTTAATGAATCCATTTGTAATTAGTCGAATTAATACATCTGCTGGTATTTTTAGAATTTCAGGCAGAATTGTCCGTAATGAAACCACTGCTGATGTAATCGTTATTAATGAACTAGAAATTATGGGTACTGATGGATGGTTTGAATTGAACATAGAAAAATCACAAGAAATAATTGATCAAATACTGCCAGAGATCAAGGCGCATTTATCTTAGAGGAATAAATATGTACGAAGGAAGTTGTCTTTGCGGTAATGTGAAATTCGAAATTCATACAGAAATAACCGATATTATTCACTGTCATTGTTCTTTATGCCGTAAGTCCAGTGGTACAGCCTACGCGACCAATGGTTTTGTTAATGCTGATAAATTTAACCTTGTGCAAGGTAAGAACCAGATAAATTTTTTTGAATTACGGCCTGGAAAGAAGCGGCATTTTTGTTTGAACTGTGCATCTCCAATCTTTAGCTCTAATGATTCTGATGTATCCAGAATTCGCATAAGATTAGGTGTCATAGACTCTCCGATCATGGAACGACCGCTCTCCCATAATTTTGTAACTTCAAAAGCTTGTTGGGATAACCTTGATGACCAGTTGCCACGATACGAAGGATTAGAGCCAAGTCGATCAAAGTAACCAAATTAATGATCGAACTTTAGGCTTTCTATGAAAATCAAAAGAATCACTTTAAGCATATATGACTAATAAAATTGTAGATTTATCAATTCAAGATGGCATAGCATTCGTGACGCTTAATCGTGCTGAAAAACATAATGCGCTAAATATGGATATGTTTTCTGCGATAGATAATGTTATCAAAACGGTCAGTAAAAATAAAAGTATTAGAGTGGTTATTGTTTCAGGTATGGGTGAAAGCTTTTGTTCCGGTTTAGACATTAAATCCGTTCTTTCAGACCGAAAAAGTGCCATTAAATTACTTTGGAAGTGGATGCCTGGCAATGCCAACTTAGCGCAAAGAGTAAGTGTTGGTTGGAGACGATTAAATGTACCTGTCATCATGGCATTACATGGAAAGTGCTGGGGTGGAGGACTGCAAATTGCGCTAGGTGCAGATTTTAGAATAGCCTCACCAGACTGCTCTCTTTCAATAATGGAAGCTCGATGGGGCTTGATCCCTGATATGGGCGGTACAGTCTCTTTAACTGAATGCATGTCATGTGATCAGGCAATGAAACTGTCAATGACTGCTGAACCAATTGATGCACGATCAGCATTATCAGTAGGGCTCATTACTGAAATATCTGAAAAACCTCTTGAATCTGCATCAGAATTAGCGAAAAAGCTGATTGAACGTTCGCCTGATACTAATCGAACGATCAAAAAAATGTATCAAAATAGTTGGGGCTCAAATATTCGCAGAATGCTGGCTAAGGAAACTTGGAATCAATTGAAAATTCTAGTAGGTAAGAACCAGCGAATTACTGTAAAGCGAGAAAGGGGGGATGACAAAGCCAAGTATAAACTGTAGAAAAAACAGTCAAAACAGACGTTAAAAGTTAGTGATGATTGTCAGAATACATTTTTCATTCCTAGATAGATTCAAAGAATTTAACTACTAGCTCTTTCGTTTATAAAGGTCTAAAATAAGTACTGATTTTAGACCTTTATTGGTGATATATGAGACAAATTTTAGCTGATTGTTCAGCAAGTATTTCTGAACTTAAACAAAATCCAACAGCATTGCTAAACGAAGCTGATGGTTCAGCAATTGCAATTTTAAATCATAACAAACCTACGGCTTACTTAGTACCTGCTGAAACTTACGAGTATCTTATGGATGCTTTGGATGACGTTGAACTTGGTGAAATTGTCAAAGAAAGGCGAGCTGATTTAACCC
The DNA here is from genome assembly GCF_004358345.1 of Parashewanella spongiae. Lineage (NCBI taxonomy): Bacteria > Pseudomonadati > Pseudomonadota > Gammaproteobacteria > Alteromonadales > Shewanellaceae > Parashewanella > Parashewanella spongiae. Next base: position 2,285,808 of record NZ_CP037952.1, read on the forward strand.
AGGCAGTAGAAGTAGATATTAATGACTTATAAGTTAAAGTTTCTTCCTGCCGCACAAAAAGAGTGGGGTAAGTTGGGCGCTCCAATACAAAAACAGTTTAAGAAAAAGCTCATAGAGCGATTAGAAAATCCGCATGTACCAGCAGCAAAACTCAAAGGCTATGAATCAGTTTATAAAATTAAACTCAGAACCGCAGGTTATCGACTGGCGTATGAAGTCATTGATGACGAAATTGTGGTCTATGTTCTGGCCGTTGGCAAGCGAGATAAGAATCAAGTTTATAAAAAGCTAGCTTCCCGCTGTTAGTGCTAGAGTAGGAGAGAGGTTTACCTCTAATGGCACTAGTATAGAAATATTTTTACCGAACGAAACACGTTTCTGGACAGAAATACGCTAGCCGACCAAGTTGGCAAGGGAGGAGCAAAACCAATTTACGCTCAATTTAATTATTTTTTTGAGTCTGAGATACAACTATGAGCTATGAAACGGCTCCCCTGTACGGTGGATATTTTTTTGTTATACATTTATAGAATGCCTTAAAGCTGAATATTTTTGTATTTATCATTTCAGTGCGTTATTTCTTAGCTTGTTAATTCACTCACTTATTGAGTAATGTGATGACGACAGTGCGCACTCCTGCTGAGCAACAATCAATATATAGATTCATGCTCAAAAGCCTCCAAGAATACCCAAGCGAAGCCATATCCTATCTTAACTTTGAGGTTTCAAGGTTTGATGATAATGAAGAGTTACAACAGGGTTATCAAAGGTTAAGCAAAACCAATAGACAAAAGCTGTATGATTTTTTCAACAATAAATCATCGTCGACTCGCTTTAACTCTCGTACACAAGATGCTCATTATTGTAAGAAGCCAAGTAATGCTTGCCGACGTTTTGCAACTGAGCCCCGATCCATTACTCCAAAATCGAGCATTCAGTATCCCAAGCAAATACAGCAACCACTTTCCTCCCCTGATCCCTTTTTTACTCAAACCAGTGGGCTTATTCATTCTTGGAAACTTAAACAGAGAAGCAAAAATCAACTGGGTATTGAGTTAAATGCATTAATTGGTGGTTGCACTAAACTTTCTCAGCTTATTGAAATCATTCACAGCCTAAATAACGATAAACTGGTCATGGAAACATCATGGAACATAAGATTAATCCATAAATTGTTACACAAAGCCGCCGAGTTTTCTGACAGCCGTTCATCTAATTTCGACGGCGTTTTTAATGACATAACACGATTTAAATCGTCCTATGAAGCGAAAACATGCATCCTATTACTGAAATTAATTAAGTTAAATCTAAATTTTTCAGATGGTAAAAGATTGGTGCTAGGCAATGCAGCTGAAGCCAGCTTAATGCTGCAATGGGGCATCAAGCCTAATGTTGCCATTTACAATGCTTTTATCACGGTATGCGCTAAAACTGGCCAGTTTGATAGTGCTTGGCACCTAGTGTGTGGTGATAAGCCCGTGATGGCACCTCATTTGCTATTAAAAGCCAATCAAATCACCTGCATGAATTTGCTGACGGCCTGCGCTGAAACGGAGCGTTATGCCGAAGCCAAATCATTGGTGTTGGCCGATGACAATGGCGATACAGATACAGCCAGCTTAATGCAACAATGGGGCATCAAGCCTGATGTTGCCGTATACAGCGCCTTTATCAAGGTATGCGCTAAAACAGGCCAGTTTGATAGTGCTTGGCTATTGGTGTGTGGTGATAAGCCCGTGATGGCACCTCATCTACCACTAAAGGCAGATTCAATCACCTGTCTGAATTTGCTGGCTGCCTGCGCTGAAGCGGGGCATTATGCAGAAGCCAAGTCATTGGTGTTAGGCGATGACGATACAGATACAGCCAGCTTGATACAACAATGGGGCATCAAGCCTAATGTTGCTGTTTACAGCGCCTTTATCACGGTATGCGCTAAAACTGGCCAGTTTGATAGTGCTTGGCAACTGGTGTGTGGTAATAAGCCCGTGATGGCACCTCATCTACCACTAAAGGTAGATTCAATCACCTGCACGAATTTACTGACGGCCTGCGCTGAATCGAGGCGTTATGCAGAAGCCAAATCATTGGTATTGGGCGATGGCAATACAGCTACAGACAGCTTAATGGAGCAGTGGGACATCAAGCCTAATGTTGCCATTTACAATGCCTTTATCACGGTATGCGCTAAAACTGGCCAGTTTGATAATGCTTGGCAACTGGTATGTGGTGATAAGCCCGTGATGGCACCTCATTGGTCATTAAAAGCCGATCAAATCACCTGCATGAATTTGCTGGCTGCCTGCGCTGAGAATGGACGTTATGCCGAAGCCAAATCATTGGTGTTGGGTGATAGTGATACAGCCAGCTTAATGCAACAATGGGGCATCAAACCTAATGTTGCCATTTACAATGCCTTTATCACGGTATGTGCTAAAACGGGTCAGTTTGATAGCGCTTGGCGACTGACGTGTGGTAATAAGCCAGTGATGGCACCTCATTTGTCATTAAAAGCCAATCTAATCACCTGCATGAATTTGCTGGCTGCCTGCGCTGAAGCGGAGCGTTATGCAGAAGCCAAATCATTGGTGTTGGGCGATACAGCTAAAGCAACAGCCAGTTTAATGCAGCAATGGGGCATCAAGCCTGATGTCGCCATTTACAATTCCTTTATCACGGTATGTGCTAAAACTGGCCAGCTTGATAGCGCTTGGCAACTGGTGTGTGGTGACGAGCCTATAATGGCACCTCATTGGCCATTAAAAGCCAATCAAATCACCTGCATAAATTTGCTGACGGCCTGCGCTGAAACGGGGCGTTATACAGAAGCCAAATCATTGGTGTTGGGTGATGGCGACACAACTACAGCCAGCTTAATGCAACAATGGGGCATCAAGCCTGATATTGCCATTTACAGCGCCTTTATCACGGTGTGCGCTAAAACTGGCCAGTTTGATAGTGCTTGGCAACTGGTGTGTGGTGATAAGCCCGTGATGGCACCTCATCTACCACTAAAGGCAGATTCAATCACCTGCATGAATTTGCTGACGGCCTGCGCTGAAACGGGGCGTTTTACCGAAGCCAAGTCATTGGTGTTGGGCGATGGTGCTACAGCTACAGCCAGCTTAATGCAGCAGTGGGGCATCAACCCTGATGTTGCCATTTACAGTGCCTTTATCACGGTATGCGCTAAAACGGGTCAGTTTGATAGAGCTTGGCAACTGGTGTGTGGTGATAAGCCCGTGATGGCACCTCATCTACCATTAAAGGCAGATTCAATCACCTGCATGAATTTGCTGGCTGCCTGCGCTGAAGCGGGACGTTATGCAGAAGCCAAATCATTGGTATTGGGCGATGGCGATACAGCCAGCTTAATGCAACAATGGGGCATCAAGGCTGATGTTGCCACTTACAATGCCTTTATCACGGTATGCGCTAAAACGGGCCTGTTTGATAGTGCTTGGCAACTGGTGTGTGGTGATAAGCCCGTGATGGCACCTCATTTGCCATTAATAGCCAATCGAATCACCTGCCTGAATTTACTGACGGCCTGCGCTGAAGCGGGGCGTTATGCCGAAGCCAAATCATTAGTGTTGGGCGATGGCGATGGCGATGGCGATACAGCTACAGCCAGCTTAATGAAACAATGGGACATCAAGCCTGATGTTGCCATTTACAATGCCTTTATTAAAGTATGTATTAAGGCTAAGGAGTTAGGCACTGGAATATGGTATTTAGAAGAAATAATAAACAGGTGTAACATGAGTACTCTTTCACAAATACATGCTCAACTTGCGCCACTTGAAAAAGATAATTTCGCAAGCATGATTGATAAAGGGATAACACAAGGAATATATAAAAAAAATGTTGGCTTAATGAATCATTGTATCGATTTGCATATGGATAAAATCTTCGAAGGAGATTCAGGTGATGGTACACATATTCGAGGTGTTCCATTAGCTTTCGCAAAACTATTATTTTGTTACCACAAACAAAACAATGAACCCAACATAACATCGATCATAACTGGATACCATGGCAATAATACGTTAAAAAATGGAATGATAAGTTTTCTCAAAGATGAATTTGGACTTGAGTTTATCGAGGATGAATTCAACTCAGGAATGATAGTATTGAGCAAGTCTGCCCATTAACTGTAGTTGCTTGCATTTATAAATCGGTTTGCTCGCATTTATCCGTCATTTTCTGCTCACAATAAATGACTTTATAAAAACGAGCTTGCTCACAATAATCGCTTTTATCAAATTAGTTGCTCAGATTAAGTGATTTAATAAAGCTATGTTGCTCACTTTAAATGATTCTATAAATGAACCAATTTAAATGAGATACAAATTAAATAATATCATATGGTTGACTCGTTTTTGGACATAAATGAGTTTCGGTTTCAATTCGTAATCAATAGATTGCATTAGAAAAAGTATCTCTAAAACCAAATTACTAACATCAAATTGATAAAAGCCACAGCTAGCCCTAAAAATTCAACTTAGGGCTTGTGTAACAGCGCTGCGCACAACGAGGGTTATGGTAAATAAAGGACTATAATTAGTTAACTAACGCAGGGAATTTATTTGATATTATTAATTTTTTAAGGGATTTTCTATCAAAGACCTCAGGGAACAAAAAATCACAATAACTATCACCAAATTCGTTAATATGCTCTATCACTAGAGACTGAGCTTGTTGTGATAAAAGATATTGTTCAGGCAGCTTATTTATTTTTTTCAAATGCAATTTTGACATGTTAAATATAGATTCTGGTGCTGGATTTATCACATTTAAATTAAGTTTTTTATTTTCTCTTCTTAATCCCCAATAATTAAAACATTGAGATTTTCTATGACTGTTATACTCATCTCTCCATGTTAAAGCTAAAGGTTTACGTTCGAAAGCTGATTTTATAGCTGAACTAAAATGGTTTAATTCATGAATTATTGTGCCTAGCTTTATGGATAAAGACTTCTTGTCTAGTGATAAATCTATAGGTAAGTACAAAGTTTTTGATTTTTCTCCCAAAGTATAAACATATCTAAAATAATCGTAATGGCCTTCATTTTGAAGTAAAACTATTTCTTTATATGGCAATTCAATAGATTGGATGGCTAAATATAAAAGTAAAAATTCTTTTTGAGGAAGGGTAATGTTTTCGTTTAAAACACCAACTTTTAACTCTAAGTTTAAAGCAGCGTTTAACTCAATTTCATGAAAGCCTATCATCTTATGATTCAAACCGTCTTCGTCTAATATTTTTATCTTACCTTCACTTCTTTTTTTTCCTTTAAGCCATAATTCAATTGTTTCGTTTTCTCTGTTAGTTACAACGCTTCCATTTATTTTATCATTTGCCACTTTTTCAATGAAGTAAGGCAAACTTGAGGAATTTGAACATGAAGCGGTTAAAACACAGGCGATAATTGTTAATATTATTCTCAATCTAAAACCCAATATTTATTTTTAAACTTCAATAATATCTTATAATAAACAATTTGATAACAAATTTATTAAGAGCATATTTAGCCAGGGCGGGATCGCGCTTTAGGTCTTGAAAAAAATAATTAAAGAAATTTTGAACTTTCCTCTATAACGATGATCAGATCGACAAATGAATACTGATTTGAGCCTGATTATGGACGTAATGAAAGAGATTGAGCAAATTGAAGACCATCGTGTAGAAGCCAATAAAGAGTATGATTTAGCGGATATTATTTTTCTTACTATTGCCGCAGTGCTTTGCGGTGCGACAGGGTGGAAAGCCATCAACATTTTTGGGGAAGCTCAATTAGATTGGTTAAGACAATACCGTCCATTTAGTAACGGTATCCCGACAAGACATTCAATTGGAAGAATAATTAGAGGTGTTAAAGCCGAAAGTATGATGTCTTGCTTTATTAACTTTTCCAACACATTACGGGAACGAGATGGTAAAGAGCATATCAGCTTTGATGGTAAAGTGGCTTGTGGTTCTAAGCACGGGGATAACGTAGCAGCGCTTCAACTAATGACGGCAATGGTTGTGGATAATGGACTGATAATACGTCAAAAAGAAACGTCGACTAAAACGAACGAAATCCCTGTAATGCAATCCATGCTAAAACACATGGACATTGAAAATGCAGTTATTACCGCTGACGCCATGCACTGCCAGAAAGAAACTACAGCCTTAATACGTGAGGGAAAAGGTGATTACGTTCTTCAAGTGAAAAAGAATCAAGGTAAATTACTTGCTGAAATTGAAGCTTATTTTCATAAGTGCTATAGAGATACACCAGAGCTTTTAAAAAAGAATCACTTTACAGAATTAGACGGTGAGCACGGACGAATTAATGAAAGACATTATCGCCTTTTGCCAATTACAAATTGGTTTGACGAAACAGCTAAATTTGTAGGCAGTCATGCCGTTGTTGAAGTCACTCGAATGCGAGAGCTGAAGAATAAATCAAGTCAAGAAACGTCTTACTACATAACTTCGTTAGCCAGTGATGTGAAAGATATAGCTAAATATATACGGAAGCATTGGGCAATTGAAAATAGTCAGCATTGGGTTCTCGATGTCACTTTTAAAGAGGATGCCTGTAAAATTTATGCTGATGATGGTGCAAAAAATTTGGCTATAATCAGAAGAAAGATTTTGAACTTAGTTAAAAGTCACTCTTCAAAAGACAGTGTTGCTGGCAAGATGCAGAGAGCCTGCTGGGATGCAAAATTTAGGGCTGAGATTTTGTTTGGTGAATATTTCATCAAAGCATAATCCCGCCCTGCATATTTAGCACATCGATAGTAACTAAATAACGTTAAATGCAGTGATAATTATCTACTGCATTTACCATAACGCCTTCTTGCGCGCATGCCGAAAAGCCACTCGACATCCACATAGAGCGAACGGCTTGAAAGCTGTGCATAACTTGGCGGAAAATGGCTGGTTTAAGTCAGTTAACAAATTGTGATTTTCACTACATCAGCACTTGAAGCAAATTTATAGCACGAACCACTATAAAAGTTAATCATTAGGTCTGCTATGTCATAAAATAATCGTTCCAAAGAATATGATTTTTAACGAGTAAACATTAGAAATAGTATCGCAATGAATGTTCGTTTCCAGCACACAATGGGCAAAACCGTGCCAGCAACAACAGTAGGCCTTTTACCTCAAAAAGATTGCGTTCGATACTTTCCTTTCTGCATCCAGTTGTGCCAATCTCTCTCTAGCCCTTTAATACCTCTCGGGTACTTCTTGAAAAACTGTTTGATGTTCGATGTTGCGCAACGTGTTTGAGCAAGATGCTGAAATATGTTTTTTATGAGTTTTTTACCTTTAGGTGTACTCATTAAAAAATGAACAAATGAGTGTGAGGCCGAATACATTATTGATTGGTTTTTGCCACTCCAATGCTGGTTGGTACCGTTTAACAAGGTAGAGAGCGAAATGCGCTTTACTGATGCATCATTTTTCCAGTCGAGAGGTGATATTTTTGCTGCCAAGCCCATTATTTTAACAGTTTCAAAGTATTCGGCTAACCCTTCGTTCAACCAACGGGGTGTTGAGCCAAATAAGCCAGAGTTGATCACATGAGCTGATTCATGAAGTGCAGTTTGCTTTGCTTGCTCAGCATTTTTATACCAAACCATGGCTAAATTATGTTTACCGCTGTAAAAGCCTTGACTAGCGCCTAATCCTGGTGCCTTTTTGTGTTGAATGGCTTGGTACGCTCGTTTTGAGTGTGAAAATTGGAGATTTACATTGACGGGCTTAATGTATTTTTTATCAATGTAACTGCTGATTATTTCATAAATTTTCTTAATACCAACAGTGATGTCACGCTTGAAATTAATAGGCAGAGTTTTTTTGCTTACAATGGATAATTCAAATGGCTTTAGCTCAATGCGGTATTGTTCGTGGACTTGAGATTTTCCATTGCTGCCATATAACGTATCAGAAAAATGGGTCACACCATTATCGTCTTCCCACGAAAATATGAGGTTGTTTTTCTGTTTATTTGTACGCTCGGCCATCTGTTTATCAGTGATAACTGCATTAGAGCAGGTGGTATTATGAAGCTCATTTACATATTCGGGTTGGATGTTAGGTTTGATTAAAGCAGGGCGGTCATGGGTGTTGCCAGCTGCTTTATTGCTCGCAGAACCACTGGATTTTGATTGTGGGTTATCGTCGCTTTCTTCAAAAAAATTGACCACATTTTTTAACCAATGGGTGATGTAATTGTTGAGCCACTTGCCTTGGTAGTGGTCGACCCAAAGAGCAATAATAAATACTGAAATTACAAATAAAAGATAGCGACTGAATTTACGTTCCATGTACTCAATACTGCTTCGATAAAAATGTATGATACTTGAAGTTTGCACAGTGGCGCAATTCTTTCGTGGGCTTATCAATGAGTTGCGAGTAACATTTGAATTCTGTAGTCTTCATTTTTTTGAAAGTCAGAAGTGAGCTGTTGATGTATCAAGGACAATTAAAATCATGGAATGATAGACGAGGCTTTGGCTTTATTTCATCAAATGAAGTGAAAAGTGATGTATTTATACATATCTCGTCATTGAAACATATGCAAAGAAGCCCTAAAAATGGCGATGTAATTTATTTTGATGTTACTAAACAAGATGATGGCAAGTTCAGAGCTACAAACTGCAGGATTCAAGGTGTAGCGTTTAAAAATAAACCCACGAATCGCAGACATAAAAATAATAGTCGCTTTCTCTCAAAATTGATCTTGATCGCTGTTGTTCTAGCTGCTGTTTTTATTTATCAGAAATTTACATTATCTACAGAGCAAGTTGAAAACAAAAGTTTGACGGCTGAACCCGTTGATACTTGGTTTGAAAAATCACAAAATTTTAGTTGCCAAGGTAAACAACATTGTTCAGAAATGACTTCCTGCGAAGAGGCTGAATACTATTTGAGCAACTGCCCAAATACAAAAATTGATGGCGATCATGATGGCACTCCCTGTGAGCGACAATGGTGTACAGGATGGTAATTTGAATGTTGCGGCATAAAAGAACGCTGAAGTTATCAAATGAAGATGTGAAGTTTCAATATAATTGGTTATCAGGTGTTTTATCTGTAACGCACGATGGAACGACTTTGTATAAAAAAACGCTCTGGAAGCCATACTCAAAAATGAAGCTGGAAATATTGGAAGAGCAATATGTTTTGAAAGTGCTACTCATACCATTGAGTAGTTTTTTATTATCAAGATCTGGTGAAAATGTAGTGTGTAGCAATCTTTTTCCTAAGCTGCGGCGTTATAGCATCATTACTTTTATTGTCAGTATAATTAAGCGACTCGCTCTTTTACTAGCAGCAGGGTTCAGCTAATCCAGCTTTGCATTACTGAAATTAAAAAATCTCTCTCATCATTTCGGCATCGGGTAATGTAGGTAATTGAGCTTAAAGCCTTGCTTTAACTATCTGTTTTAAATCAAATGTCATAGTTACCTTCGAAAGGTGATTTTGGGTAACTAAAAAGGTAATGTCATTGATATATAAGCCTTTTCAATATGAGAATATTACTGTTGCATAAGGTAATTAAATTACTCACAGATTACCCATATATTACCTATTTACTGTAATAATAAAGTTGTTATTATTCTGTAGGTTAGTAGTGTTAACTGGCATTAATTACCTTCGTTACCCATTTCCTGAAAACACTAAAAAAATTTCACAGATTTGAATAGATACAAACATTGACAATCTTTGTATTTATAATTACATTACTAAATGAGAACCAGTAGGAGAAGAACATGCATGTATCACTCACTCCTGAGTTAGAGTCTCGGGTAAAGTCTAAAGTTGAAAGTGGTCTGTACAACAACGCGAGCGAAGTTGTTCGTGAAGCACTTCGTTTCATGGATCTTCATGAAGATTGGATCAACGAACTCAAACTATCAAAGCTACGTGAGCAATTAAAAGTTGGAGTGGAGCAACTTGATGCAGGGCAGGGTATAGCGATTAACACCAAGGCTGAGCTTGATCAATTGTTTGATGAAATCAAAGGTCAGTAATACATATGACTGCATTGAACTTAGTATTATCTCCCATTGCCAAGGTGGACATACAAGATATTTATCGTTATGGATTATTAAATTGGGGCAGCAAGGTTGCTACCGTATACATTGATACCTTGAAATCGCATTTGTATTCACTAACCGAACAGCCTTTCATGGGCGTAGAACGCTCAATATTACTGCCTAATATTAGAAGTTTTCCATCAGAAAAGCACATGATATTTTATCGTGTTGAGTCTGAAAAAATAGAGATTATTCGTATTCTGCATGAACGCCAAGATCCACAAAGACATATTCTGTAAATCATTCTAGAAAAATAGAAGTCATTACGACATCATTCGAATATCTGTTAAATGCGGTTTTGTAGGGTGAGTACTTGCAGAAAATTTTCAGTTGACTCTGTTTTGTCATTTTATGAGTGATTTTAAGTTAGATTTATTTTTGATGTATGACTGAGTGTATGATTCTGATTTTCTGCAATTGAAACCTTCGGTTATTTCAATTGGTTACATGTTAAAGTCGAATCTCTCGCTCACCGCCAAATTTCATAATTGAGACGTCCTAGGACGTCTTTTTTATGGCCTAAAAAATATTAATATCAATCAGTTAAATTATATTTCCGTAACTACTCAATAAGTTGTGGTAGTTCGAGCCCCTTTCAGCACCAAGTCTCCCAGTAAAGGGATAGTGTTTTTAAGAGAAAGCCTGTCATTTAAAAAACGCCCAAAATGACAAGTTTTGTTTTTGGCAGGTTTTGCGCAAACTCGAAAAGGTGTCTCGACATTGGCGTCCTAAATCACTTCTTGTTCCACCACTTACTTTTCGCCTTTTGACATGTTCTCGAAATCGTTTTCACTGCCGTTGGTATGTATCGAGATTATTCCACCTTGCGGTGTTCCTTCTGCCGTTTTGTAGAAAAGTCCCTTGTCGATAAAACCACATCCTAGCCATTGCTTTAACATCCTTTTATCCAGTTGGATGTTGTCAATTAGCCATTGATGACCAATCTTGTCAAAGCACGCTTTGATGTCACCCTCAAGAACCCATTGCGCAGAGTTTTTGCGACTTAAACAAATAAAACATTGTTCAATTGCATCGGCGGTACTACGGTTTGGTCTAACCCCATAGCTGTTAGCGTCGGAAACGGTTTCAGATATTGGCTCCAATGCTAGAAGATACAACGCTTGTTGCGCTCTATCATCCATGCACGGAATACCTAATGGCCTGAGTTTGCCGTTTTTCTTGGGGATGTAGATACGTCTGAGTGGTTTAGCTTTGTAGCCTTTTCGACTCAGTTGATTGGCCACAGTCATGCGACGGGCATCGGTGTTCCAAATGATGCCGTCTATTCCTGGCGTTTTACTGCCTTTGTTTTGTGATACTCGTTTAACAGCAAGTAATTTTGCTGATGTAGAGTGAGTCAGTATCCATTGCAAAGCTTTAACTTTGCCTCGTTTACCTTCTCTAGTTGCTTTTGCAATACGCATTTGAAGCTTTAATACATGTTGCTTAATCGCTTTCCAATTTATGGCTTGCCATTTTGCACTGTGCGAAGAGGCACTAACTTCTGATGAAGTCATCATTTGCGTTTCTTCATAAATAAAGTTCCTCAAACTATCTTGCAACGGGAGACCAGCTGGAAGTGGGCTCACTTTAGTGTCAGATATAAATCTGTATCTGCATCATTACAATGCAGCATTTGCTTTCTCCAGCCTCCTTTACCTGCATTGCTATCGGCTGGCTTTGCAGTCAGCTTTCCCAAAGGGAGCGATACAGGCTTACCGTGTTCCGTATGTCACGTGATGTCAGGTTAGATGCCCACTATAATGCGGAGAGCTTGTTGATCACGAAAGAACACACACAAATTTCTTTCCTGCTCTCGTTGCCTTTTGGCTACAGCGTATCAACCACTTCCGCTATTTGTGAAATAACGCACCTTTGTGGATTCACTTACATTCATCATACTGACTCCCTAGCACTTACCCGATTGATGTGGTTATCAGGAGGAACGTCATCTCACGATTATTTTCCCGTCTAAAAAAAGACTTTGTTACGTTGTCAGGCTCGCTGCTTTATTCAGAGCCCTAGGATCACCTGGTGATACAGGTGGTTCACGCTATAGTGGTGAACAGCACTTCATGCGACATCACGTCGCACGGGCAAAGCCGAGTTAGTTAATGTTCAGAACAGACTCGCCAATGGACGTGCGCCAGCCGACCAAGTTGGCAAAGGAGGGATAAAACCAATACACGTTCAATTTCATTATTTTTGAGTCTGAAGGGCAACTATGAATTATGAAACGGCTCCTCTGTTCAGTAGATAATTTTCTGTTATACATTTATAGAATGCCTTAAAGCTGAATATTTTTGTATTTATCATTTCAGTGCGTTATTTCTTAGCTTGTTAATTCACTCACTTATTGAGTAATGTGATGGCGACAGTGCGCACACCTGCTGAGCAACAATCAATATATAGATTCATGCTCAAAAGTCTCCAAGAATACCCAAGCGAAGCCATATCCTATCTGAACTTTGAGGTTTCAAGGTTTGATGGTGATGAAAACTTACAACAGTGTTATCAAAGGTTAAGCAAAACCAATAGACAAAAGCTGTATGATTTTTTCAACAATAAATCATCGTCGACTCGCTTTAACTCTTGTACACAAGATGCTCATTATTGTAAGAAGCCAAGTAATGCTTGCCGACGCTTTGCAACTGAGCCCCGATCCATTACTCCAAAATCGAGCATTCAGTATCCCAAGCAAATACAGCAACCATCTTCCTCCCCTAATTCTTTTTTTACTCAAACCAGTGGGCTTATTCATTCTTGGAAACTTAAACAGAGAAGCAAAAATCAACTGGGTATTGAGTTAAATGCATTAATTGGTGGTTGCACTAAACTTTCTCAGCTTATTGAAATCATTTACAGCCTAAATAACGACAAACAGGTCATGGAAACATCATGGGACATAAGGTTAATTCATAAATTTTTACACAAAGCGGCTGAGTTTTCTGACAGCCGTTCATCTAATTTCGACGGCGTTTTTAATGACATAACACGATTTAAATCGTCCTATGAAGCGAAAACATGCATCCTATTACTGAAATTAATTAAGTTAAATCTAAATTTTTCAGATGGTAAAAGATTGGTGCTAGGCAATGCAGCTGAAGCCAGCTTAATGCTGCAATGGGGCATCAAGCCTAATGTTGCCATTTACAATGCTTTTATCACGGTATGCGCTAAAACTGGCCAGTTTGATAGTGCTTGGCACCTAGTGTGTGGTGATAAGCCCGTGATGGCACCTCATTTGCTATTAAAAGCCAATCAAATCACCTGCATGAATTTGCTGACGGCCTGCGCTGAAACGGAGCGTTATGCAGAAGCCAAATCATTGGTGTTGGGCGATACAGATACAGCCAGCTTAATGCAACAATGGAGCATCAAGCCTGATGATGCCATTTACAATGCCTTCATCACGGTATGCGCTAAAACTGGCCAGTTTGATAGTGCTTGGCAACTGGTGTGTGGTGATAAACTCGTGATGGCACCTCATTTGCCATTAAAAGCCAATCAAATCACCTGCATGAATTTGCTGGCTGCCTGCGCTGAAATGGAGCGTTATGCAGAAGCCACATCATTGGTGTTGGGCGATGGCGCTACAGCTAGCTTAATGCAACAATGGGGCATCAAGCTTAACGTTGCCATTTACAGCGCCTTTATTACGGTATGCGCTAAAACGGGTCAGTTTGATAGTGCTTGGCAACTGGTGTGTGGTGATAAACCCGTGATGGCACCTCACCTACCACTAAAGGCAGATTCAATTACCTGTATGAATTTGCTGACGGCCTGCGCTGAAACGGGGCGTTATGCAGAAGCCAAATCATTGGTGTTAGGCGATGGCGATACAGCTACAGCTACAGCCAGCTTAATGCAACAGTGGGGCATCAAGCCTAATGTTGCTATTTACAATGCTTTTATCACGGTATGCGCTAAAACTGGCCAGTTTGATAGTGCTTGGCAACTGGTGTGTGGTGATAAGCCTGTGATGGCACCTCATTTTCCATTAAAAGCCAATCAAATCACCTGCATGAATTTGCTGGCTGCCTGCGCTGAAGCGGGGCGTTATGCAGAAGCCAAATTATTGGTGTTGGACAATGGCGATACAGCCAGTTTAATGCAGCAGTGGGACATCATGCCTAATGTTGCCATTTACAGTGCCTTTATCACGGTATGCGCTAAAACTAGCCAGTTTGATAGTGCTTGGCAACTGGTGTGTGGTGATAAGCCTGTGATGGCACCTCATTTTCCATTAAAAGCCAATCAAATCACCTGCATGAATTTGCTGGCTGCCTGCGCTGAAGCGGGGCGTTATGCAGCAGCCAAATTATTGGTGTTGGACAATGGCGATACAGCCAGTTTAATGCAGCAGTGGGACATCATGCCTAATGTTGCCATTTACAGTGCCTTTATCACGGTATGCGCTAAAACTGGCCAGTTTGATAGTGCTTGGCAACTGGTGTGTGGTGATAAGCCTGTGATGGCTCCTCATCTACCACTGAAAGCAGATTCAATCACCTGCACGAATTTGCTGACGGCCTGCGCTGAAGCGGGTCGTTATACAGAAGCCAAATCATTAGTTTTGGGCGATACAGCTACAGCCAGCTTAATGCAGCAGTGGGACATCAAGCCTAATGTTGCCATTTACAGTGCTTTTATCGCGGTATGCGTTAAAACGGGCCAGTTTGATAGTGCTTGGCAACTGGTGTGTGGTGATAAGCCTGTGATGGCACCTCATCTACCACTAAAGGCAGATTTAATCACCTGCATGAATTTGCTGGCAGCCTGCGCTGAAATGGAGCGTTTTACAGAAGCCAAATCATTGGTGTTGGGCGATGGCGATACAGCTACAGCCAGCTTAATGCAAAAATGGGGCATCAAGCCTAATGTTGCCATTTACAATGCCTTTATCACGGTATGCGTTGAAACTGGCCAGTTTGATAGTGCTTGGCAACTGGTGTGCGGTGATAAGCCCGTGATGGCACCTCATTTGCCATTAAAGGCCAATCAAATCACCTGCACGAATTTGCTGACGGCCTGCGCTGAAGCGGGGCGTTACGCAGAAGCCAAATTATTGGTGTTGGGCGATACAACTACAGCCAGTTTAATGCAGCAATGGAAGATCAAGCCTGATGTTGCCGTTTATAGCACCTTTATCAAGGTATGCGCTAAAACTAGCCAGTTTGATAGTGCTTGGCAACTGGTGTGTGGTGACAAGCCAGTGATGGCACCTCATCTGCCACTAAAGGCAGATTCAATTACCTGCATGAATTTGCTGGCTGCCTGCGCTGAAATGGAACGTTTTACAGAAGCTAAATCATTGGTGTTGGGCGATGGTACTACAACTACAGCCAGCTTAATGCAGCAATGGGGCATCAAGCCTGATGTTGCTATTTACAGCGCCTTTATCACGGTATGTGCTAAAACTAGCCAGTTTGATAGTGCTTGGCAACTGGTGTGTGGTGATAAGCCCGTGATGGCACCTCATTTGCCATTAAAGGCTAACCAAATCACCTGCATGAATTTGCTGACGGCCTGCGCTGAAGCGGGGCGTTATGCAGAAGCCAAATCATTGGTGTTGGGCGATACAGCTACAGCTACAACTAAAGCTACAGCCAGCTTAATGCAGCAATGGGGCATCAAGCCTGATATTGCCATTTACAATGCTTTTATCACGGTATGTGCTAAAACTAGCCAGTTTGATAGTGCTTGGCAACTGGTGTGTGGTGATAAGCTCGTGATGGCATCTCATTTGTCATTAAAGGCCAATCAAATCACCTGCATAAATTTGCTGACGGCCTGCGCTGAAGCGGGACGTTATGCAGAAGCCAAATCATTGGTGTTGGGTGATGTCGACACAACTACACCCAGCTTAATGCAACAATGGGGCATCAAGCCTGATGTAGCCATTTACAATGCCTTTACTAAAGTATGTATTAATGCAAAGGAATTTGACATTGGAATATGGTATTTAGAAAAAATAATGAACGAATGTAACATGAGTACTCCTTCACAAATACATGCTCAACTTGCGCCGCTTGAAAAAGATAATTTCGCAAGCTTGATTGATAAAGGGATAACACAAGGAATATATAAAAAAAATGTTGGCTTAATGAATCATTGTATCGATTTGCATATGGATAAAATCTTCGAAGAACATTCAGGCAATGGTACACATATTCGAGGTGTTCCACTAGCTTTCGCAAAACTATTATTTTGTTACCACAAAAAAAACAATGAACCCAACATAAAATCGATCATAACTGGATACCATGGCAATAATACGTTAAAAAATGGAATGATAAGTTTTCTCAAAGATGAATTTGGACTTGAGTTTATCGAGGATAAATTCAACTCAGGAGTAATAGTATTGAGCGAGTCTACCCATTAATTTGATACTAGCGAGCACACTTTTTAGTATGATCGCATCATAAAATAAACATCATAGAACAACGACAATATTATAATGTTAGATGCGTTTTTGTTTTAATATTCTAAATGGTTTTGAGGCAGAAATGCGCCAGCCGACCGAGCTGGCAAGAGTTTGGATATAACCAATTTACGCCCAATTTCATTATTTTTTTGAGTCTGAGATACAGTTATGAGCTACCAAACGACTCCCCTGTGCGGTGGATAATTTTCTGTTATACATTTATAGAATGCCTTAAAGCTGAATATTTTTGAATTTATCTTTTCAGTGCGTTATTTCTTGCTTGTTAATTCACTCACTTATTGAGTAATGAGATGGCGACACAACTACAGCCAGCTTAATGCAACAATGGGGCATCAAGCCTGATGTTGCCATTTACAATGCCTTTATCAAAGTATGTATTAAGGCTAAGGAATTTGACACCGAAATATGGCATTTAGAAGAAATAATGAACAAAAGTGACATAAGTGCTTTTTCACAAATACATGCTCAGCTTGCGCCGATTGAAAAAGATAATTTTGCAAGCATGATTGATAAAGGGATAACACAAGGAATATATAAAAAAAGTGTTGGCTTAATGAATCATTGTATCGATTTGCATATGGATAAAATCTTCGAAGGACATTCAGGCGATGGAACACATATTCGAGGTATTCCATTAGCTTTCGCAAGACTATTATTTTGTTACCACAAACAAAACAATGAACCCAACATCACATCGATCATAACTGGGTACCATGGCAATAATACGTTAAAAAATGGAATGATAAGCTTTCTCAAAGATGAGTTTGAACTTGAGTTTATCGAGGATAAATTCAACTCAGGAATGATAGTATTGAAGGAGTCTGCCCATTAATTTGATACGAGCGAGCACACTTTTTAGTATGATCGCATCATAAAATGAACATCATAGAACAACGACAGTATTATAATGTTAAATGCATTTTTGTTTTAATATTCTAAATTGATGTATGGAATCCACTCCCATTAATCGTCGAACTATGGTGTAGTGTCGGCATTAAAGAACAGAGGGTTTCATTATGTTGACCAGTAATATTATCGCAATCGATCTCGCTAAAAACATTTTTCAAGTTTGCCATATCAGTGTTGATAGCGAGCTCCTTAGTAATAAAGCTGTTAGCAGACAAAACTTAAAGAACTGTTAGTTAGCCAAAGCTAAGCCATCTATTATGTCTATGTAAGGTTGCTGCCGTTGCCATTATTGGAGCCGGTATACAGAGCAATTTCATCACCAAGCACGGATCATTAATCCTAGAAAAGTTAAAGCTTATGTCGAAAGTCATAAAACAGATTGAAATGATGCCCTTGCTATTGCAAACGGAGCTATGCAAGTTGGGTTAAAATTCAGTTCTCCTAAATCAATCGAACAACAGTTTATTTTTGTTTAAGAAAAATAGGCCACAACTTGCGCTGTGGCTATTGGGAAGCCTAGTGAAAATCGTTCAATTAGCTAAGCTATAACGATCGGCATTAAGATATTAATCTCGGCTTGTTTGTGAAGAAAGAATGAAAACTTATCGTTTTAGACCTTCATTTAGTAATGGTCGGATGGTCTTAACTAAGTTACTTGTTACTTTTGGAGCGCCCGCGACGATATTTCCAGAACTCAAGTAGTTATGGTTTCCGGAAAAGTCGGTAACAGTACCGCCTGCTTCACGGCAAATTAAGTCACCGGCCGCAATATCCCATGGTTTTAAACCAATTTCGAAGAAACCATCTAAACGGCCTGAGGCAACATATGCCAAATCTAATGCTGCAGAGCCTGCGCGACGTAGATCTGCACATTCATTAAATACTTCACCAAAAATGTTCATGTATGTTTCAGAATGTTGGCGTGCTTTGAATGGAAATCCTGTGCCAATGATAGTGTTATTTAAATCATTAGGGTTGGTAACACGGATACGGAATTCATTAAGTTTAGCGCCTTTTCCGCGAACGGCTGTAAACAGCTCTTCACGTACAGGATCGTAAATTGCTGCAACTTCAGTTTTGCCTTTTTGCTGTAATGCAATAGAAACCGCAAAATGAGGAATGCCTCTAACAAAGTTGTTAGTTCCATCAAGGGGATCTACTATCCACATAAAATCTTTGTTTGAACCGCGATCTTCTCCACCTTCTTCACCTACAATGGTGTGGTCGGGATAAGATTTACGGATCTGATAAATAATTGCAGCTTCTGCTTCCTTGTCTACACTAGTTACGAAATCGTTAATTCCTTTTTCAGAAACTTCGATACGATCTAATTCAGTATAAGCGCGCATAATTGTTTGGCCGGCGGCGCGAGCTGCGCGAACGGCAATAGTCAGCATTGGATGCATTGCAATCCCCTGGATGTTAAAGAACGAAAAAATAGCAGCGCGAATTATACGTTAATAATTGTTATTGGCAAACCTCTGCTCCAAACTATATTTACAGTATCTTGAATTGAGTTGGTTGTGATAAAATTCTAAATCTGGTTTTTTTAAAATAAATAGTATTTTCATGCTCAGTAATATTCGTGTGGTTTTGGTCGGTACATCCCACCCTGGGAACATTGGTTCAACAGCAAGAGCTATGAAGACGATGGGATTATCAAATCTTTACCTTGCTGAGCCAAGAACTGAAGTTGATGGTCATTCAATCGCACTTGCGGCTGGCGCATCTGATATATTGCAAAATTTGGTAAAAGTAGATTCATTTGAAGAAGCAATTTCTGATTGTAGTTTAGTGATTGCGACAAGTGCACGAAGCCGCACGTTAGATTGGCCTATTATTGAGCCCAGAGGAGCTGGTGAGCAATTAGTAGATGAATGTAAAACTGGCCCTGTAGCGATAGTTTTTGGCCGCGAAAATCACGGTCTATCAAATGAAGAATTACAAAAATGTAACTATCACGTAGTTATTCCTGCCAATGCTGAATACAGTTCACTTAATTTGTCACAAGCTGTACAAATTATCTGTTATGAAACACGAATGGCATTTTTATCTGAACAAAATCTTGATAATAAGAGAGAGATTGAACAGCTCACGGATAATTATCCAGCATCTAAAGATCAAGAACGTTTTTTTGAGCACTTAGAGAACACGCTTTTATCAACAGGGTTTATCATTAAGAATCACCCTGGACAAATTATGACGAAGCTTAGGCGTCTCTTTGGCCGTGCACGAATTGAAACTCAAGAGATGAATATTCTGCGTGGTATTCTGACATCAGTCGATAAATTCACTAAATCTAAAGACTAGACATTCAAAGGTAACTGAGATAATGAGCGTGATTTCTAGAATTAAAGAAGACATCGAATCAATTTATCATCGTGATCCTGCTGCTCGCAGTACGCTTGAGATTGTTCTTAACTATCCCGGTATGCATGCAATTTGGCTTCACAGAATAAGTAATAAGCTTTGGAAAAAGCGCTTTTTTATTTTATCACGCTGTATATCAACATTCTCTCGTTGGCTTACTGGAGTTGAAATACACCCTGGAGCGACTATTGGCCGCCGTTTTTTTATTGATCATGGGATGGGAATCGTAATAGGTGAAACGGCACAAATTGGTGATGATTGCACGCTTTACCATGGGGTAACTTTAGGCGGAACTACTTGGAAAACAGGAAAGCGACACCCAACATTAGGCAATAATGTTGTAGTAGGTGCTGGCGCTAAGGTACTGGGGCCAATTGTTATAGAAGACAATGCTAGAGTCGGGTCGAACTCTGTTGTTGTTAAACAAGTCCCTACAGGGCGAACAGTACTTGGTATTCCTGGGCGAATCGTTGCCGAAGTATCAAACGAAAGCAAAGAGCAAAATGAGCGGCGTAGTGCAATGGCAGAAAAGTATGGCTTTGATGCTTATGCTGTTGCACCTGATAACCCAGATCCAGTAGCTAACGCAATAGGACAAATGCTCGATCATATGCATTTGATGGACTCAAAATTACAAGACGTTTGTCACGAAGTTCAACAACTTGGTGGCGAAGTTTGTACAGAAAAGCTTCCAGAACTTGATATTGAAGAATTCAGTGACGCAGAAAGAGACGCTGCAGAAAAAAGAAAGCAAGCAATGGATGAGTTTGATCCAATAATATAATCTACTTTTAAATCTGAATCACCGAAAGTTTTATATAAGACTTCGGTGATATTTAATATGTTTCATATTAAAAACTCCTCATTTCTAATACGAAAAATATTCATTTTCCGTTGAATCTTTAATAATAAAAAGGTTAAATACGCATCTGATATTTCATAGCTCAATTTGTTCTTGAAAATGGTTAATACTTGACTAGTTCACTAGGCTAAATACTTGACTAAAATAGTCGGGTATGTTTCAATTTAACTATACTAAAGTAGGAACAAATTCTGTCATGAAATTAACCTCTAAAGGTCGTTACGCTGTTACAGCTATGCTGGATGTTGCCATACATTCTTCTATGGGGCCTGTTCCATTAGCAGACATTTCAGAGCGTCAAGGAATATCACTATCTTACCTTGAGCAACTCTTTGCTAAATTAAGACGAAATGGTTTGGTCTCTAGCGTAAGAGGACCGGGTGGTGGTTATCGACTTGGTTTAACAGCTAATGAAATATCAGTGGGTATGGTTGTACAAGCGGTTGATGAATCCGTAGAAGCAACACGATGCTATGGGCAAGGCAATTGCCAAGGTGGTTCTCGTTGTTTGACTCATTCTTTATGGGATGACTTAAGTCGTCAAATTTCAGACTTTTTAGATGGAATTAGTCTAGCAGGATTAATGCAAAAGCGTGATGTTCAATATATTGCGGTTAAGCAAGATAAAATGCAGCAAGAACAGAGATTTTCTCTTTAATTTCTTGCTATAAGAATAAATTTTTATTTGTACTTTGAATGCCATATAAATGGCGACGTTGTACGGAGTGTGTAATGAAGTTACCTATCTATTTAGATTATGCAGCAACAACGCCAGTGGATACTCGGGTTGCTGAAAAAATGATGCAGTATATGACTATGGACGGTGTGTTTGGTAATCCAGCATCTCGTTCTCATCGTTATGGTTGGCAAGCTGAAGAAGCGGTTGATATTGCGCGTAATCAAGTTGCAGAATTGATCAATGCAGATCCAAGAGAAATTATTTTTACTTCAGGTGCAACTGAATCAGATAACTTGGCGATAAAGGGTGTAGCACATTTTTATCAAAAGAAGGGTAAACACATTATAACAAGTAAAACCGAGCATAAAGCGGTTTTAGATACTTGCCGTCAACTAGAGCGTGAAGGTTTTGAAGTTACTTATCTTGAGCCTGAATCAAACGGTATCATTCCAACTTCAGCTATCGAAGCTGCAATACGTGAAGATACAGTTTTGCTCAGTTTAATGCATGTTAATAACGAAATTGGCGTTATTCATGACATTGCTGAAATTGGTGAATTATGTCGTTCAAAGAAAGTTATCTTTCATGTCGATGCAGCGCAAAGTGCTGGCAAATTACCTATTGATGTACAGAACTTAAAGATTGATTTAATTTCGATATCTGGTCATAAGATGTATGGCCCTAAAGGTATTGGTGCGCTGTATGTTAGCAGAAAACCCCGCATCCGTTTGGAAGCCGCTATGCATGGTGGTGGACACGAACGCGGTATGCGTAGTGGTACATTAGCTACTCACCAAATAGTAGGTTTAGGTGAAGCAGCAGCTGTCGCTAAAGCTGATATGGACAAAGACAACGAACGCATTCGCAGACTACGTGATAGATTGTGGGCTGGAATCAAAGACATTGAAGAAACATATATTAATGGTGACTTTGAACAACGTTATTGTGGTTCATTAAATGCCAGCTTTAACTTTGTTGAAGGTGAATCTTTGATAATGGCATTAAAAGATCTTGCTGTATCTTCTGGTTCGGCATGTACTTCAGCCAGCTTAGAGCCTAGCTATGTGTTAAGAGCTCTAGGATTAAATGATGAAATGGCTCATAGTTCAATTCGTTTTTCAATTGGGCGTTTTACAACAGAAGAAGATATCGACTATGCGATTGATGTTATTAATAAATCAATCGGTAAGTTAAGAGATATGTCTCCATTATGGGAAATGTATCAAGATGGAATCGATTTAAACACAGTTCAGTGGGCTCACCACTAATTGTTGAGCGAACAGATAAAGACGGAGCAGTATCATGGCTTATAGTGAAGAAGTTATTGACCACTACGAGAACCCTCGTAACGTAGGCTCAATGGACAAAAGTGATCCATCAGTTGCTACCGGAATGGTTGGTGCGCCTGCTTGTGGTGATGTAATGAAGTTGCAACTAAAGATAAGTGATGAAGGTATCATTGAAGATGCTAAATTCAAAACTTATGGTTGTGGTAGTGCGATTGCTTCAAGCTCGCTAGTTACCGAATGGGTAAAAGGTAAGAGCATTGAAGAAGCGGCATTAATTAAAAATACCGACATTGCTCACGAACTTGCTCTGCCACCAGTAAAAATCCATTGCTCAATTTTAGCTGAAGATGCTATTCAAGCGGCACTAGAAGATTACAAATCAAAGCACTCATTAGCAGCAGGTTAATGACGGAGTAGTAATGGCAATAACAATGACGCCAGCCGCTTCTGAACGAGTAAAGTCGTTTCTAAAAAACCGCGGCAAAGGCTTAGGTCTGAGATTGGGTTTAAGAACAGCAGGCTGCTCAGGTATGGCTTACGTACTTGAGTTTGTTGATGACCTTAATGACGATGATGAGATGTATGAAGTCGAAGGCTGCAATATTATTATTGATGCTAAGAGTTTCATTTATCTACAAGGGATTGAGTTAGATTTTGTGAAAGAAGGCTTAAATGAAGGCTTTCAGTTCAATAATCCTAATGCCAAAGGTGAATGTGGGTGTGGTGAGAGCTTTACAGTTTAATCATCGTATCTAACGATACCATTTAATGCCGTCATCTTGTTTTATAACATTGACGGCATTTTAATAGTAAGAATAAATTAAATGAATTTTTTTGAATTATTCGGCTTTTCAGTTAATTTCGATATTGATAGCACTCAATTGTCTGAGCGTTATCGCGAGTTGCAACGCACTGTACATCCAGATAAATTTTCGAGTGGAAGTGAACAAGAAAAGCTTTTAGCTGTGCAAAAAACAGCACAAATAAATGATGCATACCAGTCACTGAAAGATCCTATTCAACGTGCCGAGCATATCCTTAAATTACGTGGCATCGATATTAGCCATGAAACTATGACAGTTAAAGATACAGCTTTTTTAATGCAGCAAATGGATTGGCGTGAAGAGCTAGAAGATTTACGAGGTCAAGCTGAACCTCATTTAGCTATTGAGCAACTCCAAGCATCGTTTGAATTGCACCGTTCACAAATCATGTCCTTTTTGATGACTTTGTTATTATCTGAAAGTGAAAAAGATTTGCTTGCAGCAGCAGATCAGATACGAAAGCTAAAGTTCATGACAAAGCTGCAGGACGAATTACTCCGTATTGAAGACAGTTTATTCGATCTCTAGTTTAAAGATATGAGTTACTCATCTTTAATAAATAAATTTAAGCTGATTTATTAATCTAAGTTCGCTTTACAAGTAAGTAGAAATAATATGGCCTTTTTACAGATTGCCGAGCCAGGACAAAGTGCGGCACCTCATCAACGCAAGCTTGCAGTAGGTATCGATTTAGGTACTACCAACTCTTTAGTCGCCGCAGTACGTAGTGGTGAGTCAACGACACTCGCTGATCAGTTGGGGCGTTCATCATTACCATCCATCGTAAGATACGCATCTGATTCAATACAGGTCGGATACGAAGCTGCAGCGCAGTCAGCTGTAGATCCTAAAAATACGATAGTGTCAGTTAAGCGATTTATGGGGCGTAGCCTTGCAGATGTTATTGAGAATGAAGAATCGCTACCTTATGACTTATTAACAAGTGAACAAGGTTTGCCGATTTTCGATACAGCACAAGGTAAAATCAACCCAATTCAGGTTTCAGCTGAAATTTTACGATCGTTAATCGCTCGTGCAGAGAAGACATTAGGTGATGAGCTGCAGGGAGTTGTTATTACTGTTCCTGCGTATTTCGATGATGCTCAGCGACAAGCGACTAAAGAAGCTGCTTCTCTACTGGGAGTTAAAGTACTAAGGCTTTTAAACGAGCCGACAGCTGCTGCTATCGCATACGGTTTAGATAGTCAGCAAGAAGGTGTCATAGCCGTTTATGACTTGGGTGGTGGCACTTTTGATATTTCTATATTGCGATTAAACAAAGGCGTATTCGAAGTATTAGCAACTGGAGGTGATTCAGCTCTAGGAGGCGATGATTTCGATCACAAATTGCAAGAATATCTGCTAAAAAGCTGGAACCTTTCAGAGTTAAGTAATACCGAGTCACGCCGCTTGTTGATTGAATCAAGGCGGTTGAAAGAAGCATTAACAAATGCTGAACAAGATACAGCGCGTTTAGTATTGGATAACGCTCAAGTTTTGGAATTATCAGTAACAAAGAACCAATTTGAAAGTTTGATCTCGGCATTAGTTAAAAAAACTATTATGAGCTGTCGCCGTGCTCTGCGTGATGCGAGAGTTTCAACTGACGAAGTTTTACAGACAGTGATGGTAGGTGGCTCTACGCGCGTTCCAATGATCAGAGAGCAAGTTGAAGAATTCTTTAAAAAAATACCGCTGACGTCGATTAATCCTGATACAGTCGTCGCGTTGGGCGCTGCTATTCAAGCCGATATACTCGTTGGAAATAAACCTGATTCAGATTTATTGTTATTAGACGTGATCCCTTTGTCATTAGGGATTGAGACTATGGGTGGATTGGTTGAAAAAGTTGTTTTAAGAAATACCACAATACCAGTCGCGAAAGCCCAAGAGTTTACCACCTTTAAAGATGGTCAAACAGCAATGATGATCCATGTAGTTCAAGGTGAGCGTGAATTGGTAGCAGACTGTCGTTCATTGGCAAAGTTTGTACTGACCGATATTCCACCTTTAGCAGCAGGCGCTGCACATATACGAGTGACCTTTCAAGTCGATGCAGACGGCCTGCTTAGTGTTACTGCTATGGAAAAGTCGACAGGTGTACAAGCAAGTATTCAAGTTAAGCCATCTTTTGGCTTATCAGATACTGAGATAGCATCAATGATCAAAGACTCTATGGCAAATGCTAAAGATGATATAACTCGCAGAATGCTCGCTGAACAGCAAGTCGAAGCAAGTAGGGTTTTAGAAAGCTTAACTTCTGCATTAGAAAAAGATGGCGATTTACTTAATGAGCAAGAGCGCACAGCCATTGAACAGAGTATGGCTCTTTTGGCACAGCTTGCTACCCAAAGTGATACTGATGCTATCGCGAAAGAGATTGAATTGCTCGATAAACAAACACAGTCATTCGCTTCAAAGCGAATGGATAATTCGATTAAGGCCGCATTAACCGGCCAATCAGTAGATACGTTATAGGTAACACTTATGCCACAAATTGTTTTTCTTCCAAATGAAGATCTTTGTCCAGATGGTGCTGTTGTTGAGGCTGAAGTCGGTGAAACTATTTTAGATGTAGCATTAAAAAATGGTATTCATATTGAACATGCCTGCGAGAAATCATGTGCTTGTACAACTTGTCACTGTATCGTGCGTGAAGGATTTGACGAACTCGAAGAAAGTGATGAGTTAGAAGACGATATGCTTGATAAAGCATGGGGATTAGAGCCTGAAAGTCGTTTAGCTTGCCAAGCTAAAGTTGTTGATGCGGATATGGTAGTTGATATTCCTAAATACACGCTTAATATGGTGAGTGAGTCGCATTAGAAAGTTACTTACACATAAAGAAGAGGCTGTTCATAGCTTCTTCTTTATCGTTATAAAAATCACAATCTGAAGCGCTAATTAGGGCTGTTTATCTTTTAGGATTAAATTTTGTGCTATTTGAGCGTTTATCTGTTCAAGGCGTAAGCAGTGAAGCTTAGTCATCTAAGTAAACGGGTTACAACACAGAACAGTGAACGCTCAAAAGCATCTAAGACAGCGTAAATTGGTCATTTCTACTGCGTTATCGCTTGTTTATTTGGAATACCAAACGGCACAAGCTCTGTCTTGTATAAAACGACCAACTTATCGCTGCAAAAATAATCACGAAAGATAAACAGCCTCTAGTTAGTTTGATAATAATAAAGGGTGTTAGATAATTTCACTACATCATCATACTTGAACCCAAGGCTATTTGTTCCCCCAATTCTAGGCTGCTCATTTACTTTGTGAGAAATTTTGATTCCCCAGTGGTTATTACTTATGCCGCCAAAGATCACATTGGTCAGAGAATTACTTTCTTTAACGATTGCGATTATTGAAAATTGTTTCATCAAGTTTCTTAAATCATTTGTTTGTTTAGTATGGTTAGCATAAGGCTGAGTAGATAAATTGGTAATATTTGTTGCCTTGGCTGAAGGTACAAATCCAGCAACGTCTGATGGTTCAAATTGAATAATTACTGTTGGTGTAAAGAACGCATTATTGATTCTGTATACACTGTCATCAAGTCGTTGAACGATTTTGATATCAGAATTATTATTAAAAAAATGGTCAATTTTTTCAGCTCTATTCATCATCTTTTTGATAGAGGATAATCGTTTTTCTCTACAAGTGTTTTCATGACATAAAACAATTTCTGGTAGTTTTTTAAAATATTGGGCTCTAAATCAGAAATGATAGATCCAGCTGCTCCCAAATTGAAATTAGCAAATTTGTTTTTGTTTTCGTCAGATGAAAACTTGGTGGGTTGTATGTCGAGTATTCCATATGGGGAAGCAAGCATTAATAATAACTGTGGTGGTCCCTTGTCGGGAAAAATGGCTCTTAATTCATGCAGAGTTTTTAAATACTCTTCGTTGGCTTGACCTTGCAAGTATTCAGGAGGTATAGGGGCGGCGAAAGGTATCAATGGGAACAAGAAAAGTAGCAAAAAATATTTCATGGTTACACATAGTTGTTATTAGGGGCTGAATACTTTACTACACCGATTTTTTATTTTATATATCATCCCAATCGTTTAATTCACTGAATTAGTATTTTTAGAACTGAGTCATTAACAATTCATAATAAAACAGTGATCAAAGGTAGGTTTTTAGGAATATTTTTCGTATAATCCGCGCGAATTCTAAATATTGCTAGTAAAGGAAGCTTACAATGGCTATCGAACGTACTTTTTCAATCGTTAAACCTGATGCAGTTGGTAACAACAAAATCGGTGCTATCTACAGCCGCTTCGAAGATGCTGGCCTAAAAATTGTAGCATCAAAAATGTTGCACCTTACTAAAGAGCAAGCTGAAGGTTTTTACGCTGAGCATAGCGAGCGTCCTTTCTTCGGTGCTTTAGTCGGATTTATGACTTCAGGTCCAATCATGGTTCAAGTTCTTGAAGGTGAAAACGCTGTACTTGCACATCGTGATATTTTGGGTGCTACAAACCCAGCTGAAGCAGACGCTGGCACTATTCGTGCTGATTTCGCGACAAGCATTGATGAAAATGCCGCACACGGTTCAGATTCATTAGAATCCGCAGCACGTGAAATCGCTTATTTCTTCAGTACTGAAGAATTATGTGCACGTACTCGTTAATTTGAGTATTTTTTTGAGAAAAAGCTCGCTTACAAGCGAGTTTTTTTGTTTTCATAGCGATTAAAATATATCAAATAGCTAAATAGTTGTCTCACATAAATATTTAACTTCAAATTTCCATTCTATTGCATTATAAATTGTTTCATAACTTGTAGTGTGGACAAACGATGGCAGTTGATAGCACAAGCAGAAGCAGAAGCCAAGACTCTCCTTCATCTTATGTCGATTTAGAGCTTCGAACTCCGGAAAAACCTTCTGGATTACAAAGACTAGAATCTAAAAGTGATGAAGTTGCGGAAGCACCTTGTCAGTCCATTGAATTAGATGAAAATGTTGTTCATCCAGAAAATTTATCCGGTTCGTCTAGTGCAATTAAGTCGAAAATGCTTGCAAAGGAAGGTACTAGTAATGGTATTGATGGAATTAAAGACGCTATAAAAAATCATAAAATTGAAATAATTTCAGATTTACTTGAAAAACTATCTTTGCCTTTAAATCAATTAGCAAAAGCTGTAGACAATATTTTAGCCGATTTTATGTCCACTGATTTTGAATATGAAATTTCTGTTGCTATTGAGTTTTTTATAAAAAGTGAAATACCTTTCAATCATAGTTTATATTTGTACACCGCATGTCACTTAAGCCTTTTTAAGTTAGCAGATTCTTTGCTTATGAGTAATAATATTGACCCAAATTACGAATATGAAGGACGTAAACTCATTCTGGTAGCAAGTGATAATCAACTTTTTAATGTTATTGCTTTCCTATTAGAGAAGCCAAACTTAGATTTAAGTGCAGATGATACGAAACAGCTCATGAAGTTAGCTTATACAAACAAGTGGACAAAGGTATTCGTTTTGCTGGAAAAACAACCAGAATTTGATCTTAATACAGTTGATGCGAGAGGGAATAACTATTTGCAGTATTTGCTTTCGACTTGTGAAATGAAGATGGCTTTAGATGTTGTGAGACAACTGAAAACTGGGCAGAAAAAAATTGATCTCAACTGGCAAAATAATGCAGGAGAGACGAGTTTGATGATGATAATTAAAATAGAAAAAATTGAATTAATTCATGAGTTTATTAATGTTTACGGTATTGATTATACACTGGAAGCTAAAAATGGAGACACAGCACAAAAATTGGCTAGTGCCGCAAGGAATCATTTTATTCATTTTTTAATTTCACAGAAAAGCGTGTAAAGACGAAAGTTATGCTTCATTTTAGCAAGTTTTGTAAGCTCTATACTCGGGATACCAGAAGATGCATCTTCTGGTAACATGGGTATATGCTACTTCATGATATACAGTGCGCCTTCAAGTTAGAGGAGTGACTTGCTACTTCTGATAACTTATATGTTGATGGCTGTAACCCATAAAATCCCCATGTATTATTGTTGTAGAGTAATAAAGAATCATACTGAGTAATAAAGTGTCATACCAAGTATTAAAGTATCATACTGAATTACCTTTGATTCTTCTCTAGTTGACTCACTTCAGCCCCGAAGTCAAAATGAAAAAAGCTGTAATTGAAATTGACTTAGCGAAAGGTGAACACCTTGATTAACGATAATACTCACTTAATCTGGTTTCCACTATATCTCGAGCGCAGCCCAGGGCAAGATCGCGAACGCTTTTTAACCGATTGGGAAATAAAGTTTGACCCAGATCTTACTTTGTGATCATATACTTCTTTTTGCGGAAGTACCCGATGACGATGAATCTTACCTCTTTTAGAAAGCATTTCGAGCTACTCGATGACCAGCGTCAATCAGCGAAAGTTACCTATCCAATGTTTGATATATTTTTTATCACATTATGTGCTGTGATAGCAGGTGCAGAAGGCTGGAAAGAAATTAAAGAGTATGCAGAAGGCCATTTAGATTGGTTTCAAAAGCATGGTTTTTTAAAGTCTGGAGTCCCTGTTGATGACACTATTGCGAGAGTTATTAGCAGAATTAAGCCTGAGCAATTTAACCAGTGCTTTGTCAAATGGATGCAGTCAGTTAATCGTTTATCTAAAGGGGAAATTATAGCGATTGACGGGAAAACACTAAGAGGCTCATACGATAGAGAGGATCGTCTTTCCACCATTCATATGATCAATGCTTTTGCGAGCAAAAATAAGATGGTACTAGGGCAACTAAGTACCGATGTGAAATCAAATGAAATTACAGCAATCCCAGAACTACTGAAGTTATTAGAAATAAAAGGCGCGATAGTTTCTATTGATGCAATGGGTTGCCAAAAAGAAATAGCCAAGACGATTATCAAACAAGGTGCTGACTATTTGCTGGCTGTTAAAGGGAATCAACCGTCACTACATGAAGCGGTGCAAAGCATGTTTGATGATTTTAGAAACGCTAAAGCCGACAATCTAAAAATAGAAAAAAACCGCAGTAGGCTTGAAGCGAGAGCTTGTCAGATCCTAAGTGCCAAAAGACTTGCGAAAGAATTTCCTGAATGGCCGTCATTAAAAACGGTTGGGGTTACGATGAGCTATCGACAGGAAAAAGGGAAAGAACCGAGTTTAGAGTACCGCTACTACATCTGTTCAACAGAATTAACAGAAGATAAGTTCGCAGAAGCTGTCCGTGAGCATTGGGCTGTAGAGAATAGCCTGCACTGGGTGCTAGATCTAACAATGAGAGAAGATGCCTGCCAGATTTATAAGGACAACGGTGCTGAAAACTGGGGAATACTACGTCAAACAGCACTTAATATGCTGAGAAAAGAGAAAACGAAAGTCAGTATGCCAACTAAAAGAAGGCGAGCTTGGATGAACACATCCTTTTTAGAGAAAGTATTAACAGCGGGATTTTCCGACGCGGTTAAAATATGAACACTCATGCGTTTGCCCTGGAGCGCAGCCCCACATGCAGGCGTTAAGCAAAAGAAGGAGTTCTTACC
Source organism: Parashewanella spongiae (assembly GCF_004358345.1). NCBI lineage: Bacteria > Pseudomonadati > Pseudomonadota > Gammaproteobacteria > Alteromonadales > Shewanellaceae > Parashewanella > Parashewanella spongiae. Next base: position 2,316,837 of record NZ_CP037952.1, read on the forward strand.
ACATGATGGTGAATGATGAAAAGTATAAAGAGCATAAGGTATTCTCTGAACTAGATGAATACATAGATTTCTATCATAGGCTGTCCATGTCAGTGACGTTTTTTGCCACTATGGAGACTACGGCTATAGGTATGGATTCATACGTTTATTCTTCAATTCAGGGAACAGTTGACTCTATGAAGGCTCTTTTGGAGAAAGGTAGAATCAATGACTGCTATAGCTTAGACAGGAAGTATTTTGATTCCGTAATAATAAATACGTACTCAAATTTATATCTTGAAGATCATCGCAGTATTGGGTCTATAGTAGATAAAATAAACAACTGGCTGCATGGCAAGGAAAAGCTGCCAGAGTATAGGGTAATGTCGAAATCGATAGTGATGTCTATCTAGAAAATCGATCTCAATCACTTAATGAGCTATCTGAAGATATAAGATCTATATTCATTCTTCATTTGAGTTATATTCTTACAGTCTGCCCACATTATATGATCTCTAATGATTATCTTGACCATCTAGAATGTGGCATGACTCCACCAGAAGACTCCCAATACTGGGTTGCTCCATTTGTTCAAAGTGTATTTACAAATATATTAGACAATGAAAGACCAGATATAGGTTCAACTATTCTAAAAAACACATTCATGCACTTGGACGCAGGGGTGCAGTAAGATCTATACCCCTGCACTTCATTTTTTACATTCTATAAACAGCTTTTGTCCAAAAACGAGTCAACCAGCTGATATTATTTAATTTGTAGCTCATTTAAATTGGTTTATTTATAGAATCGTTTAAAGTGAGCAACATAGCTTTATAAAATCACTTAATCTGAGCAACTAATTTGATAAAAGCAATTAATGTGAGCAAGCTGGTTTTTATAAAGTCATTTATTGTGAGCAGAAAATGACGGATAAATGCGAGCAACTACAGTTAATGGGCAGACTTGCTCAATACTATCATTCCTGAGTTGAATTCATCCTCGATAAACTCAAGTCCAAATTCATCTTTGAGAAAACTTATCATTCCATTTTTTAACGTATTATTGCCATGGTATCCAGTTATGATCGATGTTATCTTGGGTTCATTGTTTTGTTTGTGGTAACAAAATAATAGTTTTGCGAAAGCTAATGGAACACCTCGAATATGTGTACCATCACCTGAATCTCCTTCGAAGATTTTATCCATATGCAAATCGATACAATGATTCATTAAGCCAACATTTTTTTTATATATTCCTTGTGTTATCCCTTTATCAATCATGCTTGCGAAATTATCTTTTTCAAGCGGCGCAAGTTGAGCATGTATTTGTGAAAGAGTACTCATGTTACACTTGTTTATTATTTCTTCTAAATACCATATTCCAGTGCCTAACTCCTTAGCCTTAATACATACTTTAATAAAGGCATTGTAAATGGCAACATCAGGCTTGATGTCCCATTGTTTCATTAAGCTGGCTGTAGCTGTATCGCCATCGCCATCGCCCAACACTAATGATTTGGCTTCGGCATAACGCCCCGCTTCAGCGCAGGCCGTCAGTAAATTCAGGCAGGTGATTCGATTGGCTATTAATGGCAAATGAGGTGCCATCACAGGCTTATCCCCACACACCAGTTGCCAAGCACTATCAAACAGGCCCGTTTTAGCGCATACCGTGATAAAGGCATTGTAAATGGCAACGTTAGGCTTGATGCCCCATTGTTGCATTAAGCTGGGTGTAGCTGTATCGCTATTGTCATCGGCCAACACCAATGATTTGGCTTCGGCATAACGCCCCGTTTCAGCGCAGGCTGTCAGCAAATTCGTGCAGGTGATTTGATTGGCTTTTAATGGCAAATGAGGAGCCATCACGGGCTTATCACCACACACCAGTTGCCAAGCATTCTCAAACTGGCCTGTTTTAGCGCATACCGTGATAAAAGCATTGTAAATGGCAACATTAGGCTTGATGTCCCATTGTTGCATTAAGCAGGCTGTAGTTGTATCGCCATCACCCAACACCAATGATTTGGCTTCTGCATAACGCTCCATTTCAGCGCAGGCCGTCAGTAAGTTCAGGCAGCTGATTTGATTGGCTTTTAATGGCAAATGAGGAGCCATCACGGGCTTATCACCACACACCAGTTGCCAAGCACTATCAAACTGGCCTGTTTTAGCGCATACAGTGATAAAGGCGCTGTAAATGGCAATATCAGGCTTGATGCCCCATTGTTGCATTAAGCTGGCTGTAGTTGTGTCGCCATCACCCAACACCAATGATTTGGCTTCTGCATAACGCCCCGTTTCAGCGCAGGCCGTCAGCAAATTTATGCAGGTGATTTGATTGGCTTTTAATGACAAATGAGGTGCCATCACTGGCTTATTACCACACATCAGTCGCCAAGCGCTATCAAACTGACCCGTTTTAGCACATACCGTGATAAAGGCATTGTAAATGGCAACATTAGGTTTGATGTCCCATTGCTGCATTAAGCTAGCTGTAACTGTATCGCTCAACACCAATGATTTGGCTTCTGCATAACGCTCCGCTTCAGCGCAGGCCGTCAGTAAATTCATGCAGGTGATTAGATTGGCTTTTAATGACAAATGAGGTGCCATCACTGGCTTATTACCACACATCAGTCGCCAAGCGCTATCAAACTGACCCGTTTTAGCACATACCGTGATAAAGGCATTGTAAATGGCTATATCAGGTTTGATACCCCATTGCTGCATTAAGCTGGCTGTAACTGTATCGCCATCGCCCAACACCAATGATTTGGCTTCTGCATAACGCTCCATTTCAGCGCAGGCCGTCAGCAAATTCATGCAAGTGATTGAATCTGCCTTTAGTGGTAGATGAGGTGCCATCATGAGCTTATCACCACATACCAGTCGCCAAGCACAATCAAACTGGCCCGTTTTAGCACATACCGTGATAAAAGCATTGTAAATAGCAACATTAGGCTTGATGCCCCATTGTTGCATTAAGCTGGCTGTAGCTGTATCGCTATTGTCATCGGCCAACACCAATGATTTGGCTTCGGCATAACGCCCCGTTTCAGCGCAGGCTGTCAGCAAATTCGTGCAGGTGATTTGATTGGCTTTTAATGGCAAATGAGGAGCCATCACGGGCTTATCACCACACACCAGTTGCCAAGCATTCTCAAACTGGCCTGTTTTAGCGCATACCGTGATAAAAGCATTGTAAATGGCTATATCAGGTTTGATACCCCATTGCTGCATTAAGCTGGCTGTAACTGTATCGCCATCGCCCAACACCAATGATTTGGCTTCGGCATAACGCTCCATTTCAGCGCAGGCCGTCAGCAAATTCAAGCATGTGATTGAATCTGCCTTTAGTGGTAGTTGAGGTGCCATCATGGGCTTATTACCACACACCAGTTGCCAAGCACTATCAAACTGGCTCGTTTTAGCACATACCGTGATAAAAGCATTGTAAATAGCAACATTAGGCTTGATGCCCCATTGTTGCATTAAGCTGGCTGTAGTTGTATCGCCATTGTCATCGGCCAACACCAATGATTTGGCTTCGGCATAACGCCCCGTTTCAGCGCAGGCTGTCAGCAAATTCGTGCAGGTGATTTGATTGGCTTTTAATGGCAAATGATGAGCCATCACGGGCTTATCACCACACACCAGTTGCCAAGCATTCTCAAACTGGCCTGTTTTAGCGCATACCGTGATAAAAGCATTGTAAATGGCAACATTAGGCTTGATGCCCCATTGCAGCATTAAGCTGGCTTCAGCTGCATTGCCTAGCACCAATCTTTTACCATCTGAAAAATTTAGATTTAACTTAATTAATTTCAGTAATAGGATGCATGTTTTCGATTCATAGGACGATTTAAATCGTGTTATGTCATTAAAAACGCCGTCGAAATTAGATGAACTGCTGTCAGAAAACTCAGCCGCTTTGTGTAACAATTTATGAATTAACCTTATGTCCCATGATGTTTCCATGACCTGTTTGTCGTTATTTAGGCTGTAAATGATTTCAATAAGCTGAGAAAGTTTAGTGCAACCACCAATTAATGCATTTAACTCAATACCCAGTTGATTTTTGCTTCTCTGTTTAAGTTTCCAAGAATGAATAAGCCCACTGGTTTGAGTAAAAAAAGAATTAGGGGAGGAAGATGGTTGCTGTATTTGCTTGGGATACTGAATGCTCGATTTTGGAGTAATGGATCGGGGCTCAGTTGCAAAGCGTCGGCAAGCATTACTTGGCTTCTTACAATAATGAGCATCTTGTGTACAAGAGTTAAAGCGAGTTGACGATGATTTATTGTTGAAAAAATCATACAGCTTTTGTCTATTGGTTTTGCTTAATCTTTGATAACACTGTTGTAAGTTTTCATCACCATCAAACTTTGAAACCTCAAAGTTAAGATATAATACGGCTTCGCTTGGGTATTCTTGGAGACTTGTAAGCATGAATCTATATATTGATTGTTGCTCAGCAGGTGTGCGCACTGTCGCCATCACATTACTCAATAAGTGAGTGAATTAACAAGCTAAGAAATAACGCACTGAAATGATAAATACAAAAATATTCAGCTTTAAGGCATTCTATAAATGTATAACAGAAAATTATCTACTGAACAGAGGAGCCGTTTCATAATTCATAGTTGCCCTTCAGACTCAAAAATAATGAAATTGGGCGTAAATTGGTTTTGTCCCTCCTTTGCCAACTTGGTCGGCTGGCGCATTTTTGCCCCAAACCTTGCTAGTAACGAACATTCACCGCAATACTATTTCTAATGTTTACTTGTTAAGTAAATAGTACTCTTTCGAGAGACTCTTTTGTGACAAAACAGACCTAATAATTAACATTTAATAGTCCGAGCTATAAATTTGCATCTAGTGTTGTTGTGGTGAAAATTATCGTTTGATAGCTGACATAAATTCTTCACCTTTCGTCAAGATAATATGTTCTTTTGTAGCATTAGTGGTGGCTTTACTCTGATTGGATATTTAAGGTATTATTTTTTAAACTTTTTAAACTTTTTAAACTTTTTAAACTTTTTAAACTTTTTAAACTTTTTAAACTTTTTAAACTTTTTAAACATTTAGTTATGCGCAATTATAGCTTGAATATCAAGCCGTCTTAATGGGTCGGTGCATGATTAAACCGTTAAGGCTTTCGAGAATATTGTGGATTATTTGATACCCAAAAAACTACCGTACGACTTTTTGAAATCAATAGATATTATATTTATTGAGCGAATAAAAGTTGATGCTCTAAGTGCAAGTGCAAGTGCAAGTGTAAAACTAGAATGTTATAACAACGTAATCGAATACCTTAAAACTAACAACGGAGAAGTACAGTTCGGTTGGACTTTCTCTCAACTCGGTAACATAGTTTTAAAGCTAATAGCTCATGTCGTAGTCAAGTTACCTGATGGTACTTTCAAATGCGTAACTCCATCAGAACACAATGTTAATGAAATATACTTTTCACCAGATTGTACTGTAGTTTCATTACTAAATAATGGAAGGCTACCAGCAAAATTTTATTCTCTGGTCGATGATGAGGTAATAGCCAAATTTGTAAAGCTTGAATCATTGCAGGACAAGGTGCGACTTGAAGGTAATTTGATTGCTATTAAATACATAATGAATGAAAAACATTTATTATCTAAGCAGTTAATTAATTCGTTTAATACTTATATTTAAAGTGTAAAAACCCCTAATAAAGCTTTTCAACATGGATAACACTGATTTGCTTTTAAGCACTAGAGAAATTTAAGAATATGAGCAAGAAAAATAAAATATTACCAAGAAAAGAATGGCTTGAATTTGTTACTGAAACTGATTGTAATGGCGAACTCAACATTAATTATTCAATAGATGGTTCTGGCGATATAAATAGTATTAATAATTTAAAAGATAGCTTTTTAACTCACTTTAGAAGCTATCAAGGCGAGAATAAAGAGAAAAAATTATCGGTTATAAGTTCAGGAGAAAAACCTTCACTTAGTCAAGAAAGGTTTAGCTTCGAAAATTTTGATAAAATTTACTTTATTGATACAAATGACTCTACATTTAGAGGCCAGAAAAGTTGCTCGACAGCAGTTTACGAGTTGCTCTACTTCAAAGATGCGTTAGCTACGCTTGGAGGGAAGCTATGTTTTAAATTTTTAGTTGGATTCTACCAATTTGATGTTCTAGAGGTGGCTAAAGGAGAAAGAATTGGTTGGCATTTATTTATTGAGAATTCAAGAATACTTCTAGATGCAATTGAAAGTAAAAAAGATATCCTTTTAGTTACAGATCATGAGCTTGGATTACATGAGAAAATAAATAATCGAGAAATACCTTACTATTTGGATTTTTTCTTACCTAAAAATGTAACACTTGGGTATGCTAAAGCAGATAAAGCGGGGTCGGTTCTAGAGTCTGGAATGAAAGTAGCTGACAAAATGTCGAATAAAATAAAAGAAGATTTTCACAAGTATTCGAGTAAGCGACTTAAAATCCAAACATTGAAATATGATAATAATTTCAAGGGTTATATAGAAGTGCCCAACTAAACGCACAGCAAGTGAATAATAAACCTATGATTTAAACGGGCGTAAGCCAAAACCTGTTTACCATAATTATCGTTGTGCGCATTTCAGTTGCAAGCCCTAAGTTGAATTTTTAGGGCTAGTCGAGACTCACAGCGATTTGATGTTCATAATTTGATTTTAGAGATACTTTTTCTAATGCAATCTATTGATTATGAACTGAAACCGAAACTCACTTTTGTCCAAAAGCGTGTTTCGTTCGGTATGATACTTTATTACTTCATTTCCCTTGTAAAAATGCCTTTAAGAGCGAATCAGTATGAAACTTTAGACTTTAGATAGCTAAAGTTTCAACGTACCAATCAAGGCTACAGAGCGATTGAGGATGAAACTTTATTACCCGACTACAATTATGAACCTAAATAAATCGGTTGAATGCACTATTTAACTTTAATATATTGAAGTTAAATACAAAATTAAACAACCCGAATTCACCCATCAGGTGAGTGCTGAACATTCATATACTTGCAAAATCACCGCTAGCTACGTTATAAATTTTGCAAGTCGAAACGAAGTAACGACAGTTTTGTATGTCGGTAAGGAACTGTCCCAAAATAACTTCCCTGTTTTGCTGTCGTTTATTTTTGAGCTTATACAAGGCGAAGAAAGTGTGGTGTAGTTACTCTACATAAGCTTTCGACAACACAGTAGAAGCCAAAAATAAACACAGCCCAAAGGGTTACGCTTAAAATTGCCACTCTCTGCGTTACTCATCTTTCATTTAGAATAACTAAACTTCATTCTTCGCGCCTTGATACTGGCAATTTTAAGCAGTAACAAATCGGGAAGTTATTTAGGGACAGTTCCTAACCACTACTTGCTGCTATTCATGCCTTGCTATCAGTAATTTTTTCTGCGTATATGAACGCTCCCAGCCGATCTATTTAGGATGAAGGCTAAAAATTGCAGTTATAGTTAAACTTTTTATATGCAAGAGGTGGATATACTTGGTATTTTTGTAGTTTAAGAAATCAATTGTGTATCGCATAATTGTCACGAATTATTGCAAAACGGCTTTTTCAATCCAAGGTTTGACAAAATCAGTGATCTTTTGCTGAGCAGCTGCATTTGGGTGAATCCCGTCACGTTGCATCAATTCCTTATGTGGAGCAATATCCATCATAAAAAATGGCATCAGGGTTATATCTTCTTTATCTTCGAGTTGGTGATATACCTGATTAAAGCTTTTACTGTAACGTGGGCCGTAATTGGGTGGGACAACAACTTCACTGAGTAACACCTTGGCTCCTGATTCTAAGCTTAATTTGATTAATTTTGTAAGATTTGATTTCAATTTTGTAGGTGAAAAACCACGTAGTCCATCATTTCCACCCAATTCGATAAAGACAACGTCAGGATCGTTAGACTCAAGGAGCTTGGGCAGTCTGCGTAATCCGCCCGCCGTAGTTTCACCGCTAACAGAGGCATTTATTATGGTATGTTGTGTCAATTCTGGTTTGAGTTTTGCCACCCAACCTTCATTTTCAGGCATTCCATAACTTGCGCTTAGGCTATCACCTAGGATTAAAATGGTGTCAGCGAATGTTGGTGCTGCTGTTAAGCATAAAATACTTACAGCTATTACTTTCTGTTTTACTGAACGATGACATATAAAGGATCGAATTTTGAGCGAAAATAATGCAAATAATCTAGCCATAAAAGTGGTTAACCTCGAAAAATCAGTAAAAACTCAAGAAGGTGAGCTTACTATCCTTAAAGGCATAGATCTAGAAGTCAAGCAAGGGGACAGTGTTGCGATTGTAGGACCATCGGGATCTGGGAAGTCGAGCTTGCTTGGTTTATTAGCAGCGTTAGATTCTCCAACGAAGGGAGAAGTGTATCTTGATGGTCAAGGACTATCCGATTTGAATGAAGAGCAGAAAGCGGCCATCAGGAAACAAAAAGTAAGTTTTATTTTTCAATCATTTATGCTGGTAGATACGTTAACAGCACTAGAGAATGTCATGTTGCCAGCCGAACTGGCTGGAATTCCAAATGCTAGAAGCAAAGCGCTTTCAATGCTTGAAAAAGTTGGCTTATCTCATAGGTTAAACCACTTACCCAAACAACTATCTGGTGGTGAACAACAACGGGTTGCTATTGCTCGTGCGTTTATATCTAAGCCTAAAGTATTATTCGCTGATGAACCAACTGGGAATCTTGATCAAGAAAACGGTGACAAGATTGAACAAATGTTGTTTGAATTGAATAAACAAAGTCAAACGACCTTAGTTGTAGTGACTCATGACTTAGCTTTAGCTGAGCAGTGTCGACGTCAGCTAAAGATGGAAGATGGGCACTTATCTGAAATTACACCAGCTGCGGAAAGGATAGCTTAATGGAATTAAAAATTGCATGGCGCTTATTTAGGCGTGAATTATTGCAAGGTCAGTTAGTCCTCATTTTGCTTGCAATTACACTCGCCGTCTTATCGGTTAGCGGTTTAGCCCGCGTAAGTGAGCGACTTCAGGCTGCCATATCTGGGGAAGCCAGTAAGTTTATCGCTGCTGATCGTATTATTGATTCTCCAATTAAGCTGGATGCTTCTGTTTTGCAGCAAGCAAGTACCTTAGGTTTAAAGCATATTGAAAACATGGAGTTTAATTCTATGGTATATGCGGATGATAAATTTCAGCTTGTCACAATTAAAGCGGTAGAAGACGGTTATCCGCTTAAAGGTACAATTGAACTCTCATCTGAGACATCAGACAAGTTACCGAAAGCCGATCAAGTCTGGTTTGAGACGAGATTAGCTGGGTTATTGGGGTATCCAGATCAAATTGAAATTGGCCGTAAAAGTTTCAAAATGAGTCAGCAAATCTCACGCTTACCAGATGCAGGTTTTAATCCATTTGCATCAGCACCTGTAGTGTTGATGCGTATAGATGATGTGGCTAAAACTGGAATTGTTCAGCCGGGTAGCCGAGTAACTTACCTGTATCAGTTCACGGGAACTTCAGTTCAGCTAGAAGCGTTTGAAGAATTTGTAAAACCATTATTGAACAATAGTCAACGGTGGCGTGATGTAGAGTCAGGTGACTCACCGCTTGCAGGCGCTATAAAACGGGCCGAAAAGTTTTTATTGCTTGCCAGCTTATTAGGTATCGCTTTAGCCTGTACATCGATAGGTATTGCTGCACAACGATACTGTCAACGCCATTATGATGCAGTAGCTATGCTAAAAACATTCGGGGCGAGTGCCAAGCAAATACGTTTTATTTTTGCTTTTCATCTGTTGTTGATTTGCTCACTAGGTATCGTATTAGGTTTAGCTGGTGGATTGCTGCTTGATCTCAGTTTGACAGAGTTTTTACCTCCCGAAATAGCGGCTTATTCACCTGCTGCTACTCGCCCACTTCTATTAGGAGTTAGCACAGGTCTACTGAGTGCTTTTATGTTCTCAGCATATCCTCTTCTACGTCTGCTCAGTATTCCACCTTTACGAGTTTTACAAAGGCAATTACAAACAGTATCCGTTGGGCAATGGTTAAATGTCCTATTAAGCATGACCGCTTTAGGTGGATTAGGATATTTGTATTCTCAAAATTTAGTTTTAACAGTTATTGTTATTGCCACAATCATTGTTTTAGCTTTGTTATTGTTGCTTGTGGGCTACTTAATGGTGCGCATGGGACAGGGAGCGGGCTTAAAGATCAGCAATCCTATGCAACTTGCACTCGCAGGTCTTAGACGACGAGCAAAGCAAAATGCAGTACAATTGGTGGGTTTTAGCAGTGCATTAGTTTTATTACTCACTATTTTCGCTCTGAGGCAAGATCTACTCGAAGAATGGCAACAACAATTACCAGAAAAAGCACCTAATTATTTTTTAGTGAATATTGCGCCAGAAGATACTAAGCCATTAGCTGACTTTTTTGAAAAACATGATTTGAGAGCCACAGACATTTACCCTGTAATCCGAGGTCGTATGACCAAGATCGGTGGACAAAGTGTTGTCACTCAATCTCAACTTGATAAAGGTGAGAAAGGGCGGTTAGGCGTTTCAAGGGAATTGAATTTAACATGGCGAGACACGATACCTCCAAATAATGAGATATTATCAGGGGAGTTTACGCAATCGGAGAGCGAAGTTTCACTCGAATCCGGTTTAGCTGAAAGGCTAAACATAAAGGTTGGCGAACAAATGACCTTTGTAATCGATAGTCAAACTATCGTTGTGAACGTATCGAGTATACGGCAAGTTCATTGGGAAACGTTGCAACCCAATTTCTATGTGATATTCAATAAAAAAGCCTTAGAGTCTTTTGCTTTTACTTCTATTACGAGCTTTTATCTTGAAGACAAAAAACTTCAGAAAGATGATGTCATTTTACAGTTGATACAGCAGTTCCCAACCATATCAATAATTGATGTAGGTGCTATGGTGGGGCAGTTAAGGCAGATAATAGATCAAGTTTCGCTCTCATTAACTTTAGTCTTAATATTGGTTATTCTAGCGAGCTCGCTAGTTTTAGTCGCTCAAACCGAGTCAGGCATGGCTCAACGTAAGCGCGAGTTAGCCGTTTTAAGGACCTTTGGGGCTTCAGGCTGGTTGTTGCGTTTATCTACCTTGCTCGAGTTTGCTTTACTCGGAGCCATTGCGGGCTTACTTGCGGTTTGGGTCGCTGAATTTGCTTTATACATGCTTAAGACTCAAGTTTTTGAACTAAGAGTCATGATGCATTGGCATTGGTGGTGGATGGCACCTGTCTCTGGAGTTACTATTGTAGCATCATTGGGCTTGTGGCGTTGTTGGGCGTTACTAAAGCAAGATTGTTCAAGCTTGTTACGTGAAAGCTAACAATCGTTACTGACTGAATCGAAGGCTATTTCAAAAAGTGTAAATAGCTTTCGATTATTACTAAGTTTATTAAGTCATTGAAAAAGGCCCCTGCAATTGGGATAACTAAAAATGCTCGATTTGATGGTCCATGATGAGCAACAATTGAATTCATGATAGTTACAGCTGTTGGTGTAGAACCTAAACCGAACCCACATTGCCCTCCTAAAATAACCGCTGCATCGTAATTTCTACCCATAAAATTAAAGGTTATCCAATATGAAAATATGACCATTAACATGGTTTGGAAAAAGAGAATAATCAATAAAGGAATCGCCAAATCAAATATATGCCATAGTTTTAGGTTAACAATCGCCATGGTCAAAAATAATGACAAGCAAAGGTTCGACACAAAGTCTAAGCTGAACTTTTCTAGCTTACATTTTGGTAGCAGCTCAAGGCAGTTAGTCATTATAATGCCTATAAAAATGGCGTAGACAAAAACCGGCATTCTAAACCAGCTAATTTCAGCCGTAACGACATTTTGTGCAATTAACTTAGCGGATGAAACACAAAAAATTAGCGCTAAAAGTACTTTTAAAATTTCTACAGATGTTGTGGTTTGGGATGAGTTTTGAGGCATTTTAACGGTGGAGGCGCATGAGTTGAAACATTTCGCCTTTAAGCTAGAAATTCTTTTATGGGCTAAAGGTCCTCCAATAATACCACCTACAATTAAACCAAATGTAGCGGAAGCAATACTGAGTTCAAGCACATTTAAACCAAAGTTCTTTTCAATCACCCCAGCCCATGCGATTGCCGTCCCATGTCCACCTGTTAACGTAATCGAACCTGCTACAAGTCCTATTATTGGTTCAAGCCCTAGTATTTTTGCGAGTGTTATGCCAAGCCCGTCTTGCAAAAAGATAAATGCGGCTGATAAAGCAAGAAAAACTAGAATACTGTGCCCACCTTCGATGATTTTCCTAACGTTAGCGTTCAAGCCTACAGAACTGAAAAACATCAGCATCAACATGTCTTGTTGAGGTACAGATAAAGAAACACTAATACGATTAAAGTGAAGCAAGGTAATAACAAAAGCCGCAAAAAGGCCACCAGTTATTGCAGGTGGAATATTAAATTTTTCGAGTATCAAAATCTTGTTATTGAGAGTATACCCCAAGAGTAATATTCCAATCACAATCACAAATGACCATAAAGAATCAAAAATAAAGACACTCGGCATATTTACCTCAACCTCAGATATCGGCAATTAACTTTATGTTCCTAAAATTTGAGTTAGGGCGTTATTTAGAGTTGGGTAATTAAACTCGAAGCCTGCACCCATTGCCTTTTGTGGGCTGACATATTGGCCCTCTGTAAGCAAATCACTCATTTCGCCCATGAGCATCTTTAAAACAAAAGATGGCATTGGGATAAAAGCGGGGCGCTTTAACACACGACCTAATGTTTTACTGAGTTCTCTATTGCTAACAGGATTAGGCGCAGTGGCATTAAAAACGCCTCTACAGTCTTGATGAGACATCAGGAATTGAATTAATCTCAATAAGTCTCGCTCATGAATCCAACTCATTCCTTGTTTTCCAGAACTGATCGGCCCTCCTAATCCATACTTAAATAGGGGCAACATTTTTTCAAGAGCTCCTCCTTTACAGCCTAAAACAACACCAATACGGAGAATACATACACGTGTGTTGTCGTTTTGAGCTAATAGGGCTAAACGTTCCCATTCGTGGCAAAGATGATGGGTGAATTCTGGGGTAGGGGGAGAACCTTCGGAAATTGAAGTTGCGTTTTGTCGCCCATAATATCCAATAGCAGAGGCACTGATAAAACAACTGGGGGGCTCAGAACTGTTTAGGATTAATTCGCTTAATTTGGCCGTTATATCCCATCGGCTTTTACATAAAGTATTTTTGTGCTCGGTGGTCCATCGCTTTTGAACAATTGGCTCGCCGGCAAGGTTAATAATTAAGTCGTAATCATTTAGGTCGTTAAGTTGCTCGAGACTAAAAATAAATTCGGGCCTTGAGCCTAAGTTTTCGGCTGCTCGCGTAGGGTTTCTCGTTAAAACGGTAATTTGGTGGTGAGTACTGAGTAATGCAACAAGTTGTCGACCAATGAAGCCGGTACCACCAGTGATTAATATGTTCATATCGCCTCTATACTGCTTTCTTAAAGACAAAATTTTGCGAGACTCACAATCTAAACTAAGCTAATCCGTTAGACAGGGAAACTCATTTTTGATAACGCACTTCTAAGGATACTGAATCAGCGAATCTCAGTGCGTGTGGCTTATCTATCTCAACGATAGCGTATTCAACCCAATCGTGTTCACTGGCTATCGAAAGCACTTGATCGGTTAAATGTTCAAGTAGCGAAAATCGATTGTTTTCGACTAACGCGATAATTTTTTTTGTAATGACTTTATAGTTTAGTGCATCATTCATGTTATCGCTTTGGCGAGCCTTTATTGCTGGGTAATGGATGGTTGCATTAACGATAACATCTTGTTTGTTGATGATTTCATCTTCATTGATACCAATATATGTACGTAAACGAAGATTTTTAATGCGAATGATGGCAATTTCTGGTTTCATAAGTAAATTTAGTGAGTTATTTAGTTTTATGTTTAAAAGACTAGCAACTTTAACCTAAATAACAAGAGATACCGATAATCAAAAGACCTTATTGATTATCGGTGAATATAAAAAGGATTAAAGGCGAAATGAATCGATTTGACCATAGCTCGGCGGCTGTGAAAAGTTTTGTAATTCTTGCTTGTGTGGTTGTTTTACTTGCTGGAGTAAAAACAGCGAGCACGATAATAGTTCCATTTGCATTGTCGATATTTATTGCGGTGATCTGTAACCCTGCCATCGTATGGATGACACGATATCGAGTACCAAAATGGCTAGCTGTTTTGATGTTGATGGTTTTTATCGTATTGATGGGGTTATGGCTAGCTAGCATTGTAGGCAGCTCAATAAATGAGTTTTCAGAACAATTACCACACTATCGAGATCAACTTATACAAAGGTTTAGTTGGCTGTTAGAGCGCTTACAAAGCTTTAATATTCAAATTTCTAAGCAACAGGTTTTGAATTATTTTGACCCTGGAATCGCCTTGTCGATGACGACAAACATGCTTTCAGGAGTCGGTAATGTAATGGCCAATATGTTTTTGATCATACTAACCGTCGTTTTTATGTTGTTTGAGGCAAGCTCGTTACCTAAAAAGTTGCATATTGCTCTAGATGATCCAGAAATGCGGTTACAGCAAATAGATAAATTTTTGCAATCAGTAAACCAATATATGGTGATTAAGACGTTAGTAAGTCTTGCAACAGCAGTTGTAGTAGGAATAGGTCTATGGATTATCGGAGTTGATTATGTGCTGTTATGGGCGGTTGTTGCTTTTCTATTCAATTATATTCCTAATATTGGTTCAATCATTGCTGCAATTCCAGCTATTTTATTAGCATTAATTCAAATTAGTCCAGCGGCGGCTGGTGCAACAGCTGTTCTGTATGTCGCGACCAACATGGTTATGGGGAATATAGTAGAACCTCGCTTCATGGGACGAGGTCTTGGTCTGTCAACGTTGGTCGTATTTTTGTCATTAATATTTTGGGGATGGTTGCTAGGTTCAGTCGGCATGTTGTTGTCAGTTCCACTTACTATGGTTGTAAAAATAGCTTTAGAATCCAGTCAAAGCGGCGGTTGGTTGGCTGTGTTGTTATCTGATGACGGAACAGCCTGATAGTAAATGTTGTTATGCGTGTAGCTCGCGTGATGTATTGCGAGCTACTTTAGTATAAACGATGTTAAATTCTTTATCTGTGAATGCCTTGATATTTGCTCGCTTGATGACCGCAATTAACCACTCCTGACCTAGTTTTAATAATTCATCAGATTGGTAATCTGCATTTGGACGCGGCACATCACTCCACTCAGAGTCGATAGATTTTTTAAAATCTTTTATAACATAACTGCCAAGTTGAGGGTTCTCAAAAATTTCTTTAGGTAAATATCCCCCTTCATGAGTAACATCAAACATCATCATTTCACCGACGAAGTGTATTTCACATCTTATTCTGTCTTGCAAAGTATAAAAAATAATGACGGCTGAATGGCCCTGTTGCTTTTCGGGAGAGTTAGAAATTCTACAAGAATTAATGTTAAGCTCGTGCCATATATCATGAAATGTAAGTAAGCCAGAAGACATATTGATTTCATCGTGAAGGCAGAGGTTTCTAGTCGTCAATCCGATAGGTACTAATGCGGTATGTTGGCATAGATTTATACTTTTTACACTATGGCCTGTAAAAGATGGTACTAAGATCTTCTCTCCAAAGCTGTTAGCAATCATGTATCTATATAAATTAATGTAATTTCTCCCCTCGATTATATTGAAGGCTGTTGAGCCAAAAAGGAAAAATAAAATAGCTGAAATTTCTCGATATTCTTCTTCGTTATCATGTTCAGAACTTGATAAGCACGACGTACTTTTTTCGTTAAATTTAGACAGTAACAATCCCCATTTTCTTTTCAAAAAGTGTGATAAAGTTATTGTGTTTTCAGTATAAAAATTATTAGCACTACTATCAGAGGCGAGGATTTTCAGTTGTTGGAAGTAATTAATACGAGTTCGAATCATTCCAACACATGTTGAAAGTATTTCTTGTCTTGGTTCATTTTCACAAAAAGGAATTGATTGAAAGGCGAAAACATCTTGAGTAATTGCGTATACAATTGCTATTTCTAAAGATTCTCTATATTCATAATTTTTATGCGAAAGCTCCTCTACTCTTTGTCTAAAGCGAATTAAAGCATCTTTATCCGATTTAGGTAACCATTCTGATTTGATTTGTAAATCTAGTTGTTTTTTTATTGCATTTGCCGTGTGATACATACATGGCATTTGGCAGTCAATAGTAGCTGTTTTTTCTGCAAGTATATCTAACTGATATGCAAAGTGATGCCAGTCTTTTTCAGTATCAAAAAACTCTTCTGGTGTCATAAATGCGACTTTATCAAATTTAGAAAAAGAAATTTTTGCTGTTAAATATGAAACACGAGCACTTTTATTAACACTTAAACTGGACGGAATTAGTGTTTCTGTCTCAGTTTCTGTTTCAATGGTATTTTCGAGCTGAGGGTTTATATTTGGGACTGCTGGCGTTTTTAACTGAGTGCCAGTTGAATAATCCTGAGTTAAATGAACTGGGGAGCCTATAAGCGTCATTTATTAATATTTCAACGTATGAAGATATAAAATAAGATGTTAGCCCAGTTAGTTACTTTATTCGCATAATGTTAATTAGAATTAACCCAAGATTTATGTGCATTAAATAAAAGTTGAACTGTTATAACTCAAGTTTCGGAGTTCATTTTTAGCTAAAATCATGGGTACTTTCCAGTAGAAATAGCCTCTTGGCGTAATGTAAAAGTATCCATTTGCAAGACTTGATTAAAAAACGAGGTCACTTCTTCGTTGATTTTATTCAGTATGATTTCGCTTTCTGTTGTTGATAACGAAGAAATACTAGAAACTGCATCGCTGATCAAAGCCTTAAATAAGCCCCATAATTTACAAGCAAAATCTAAATTTTGTAGACTGTCGCAAAGCAGGTTTCTTGAGTCCGGTAGTTATAATTACAGTCTTTGCATATCAGCAGTGGAATACTGTTTTGATATACAGGTGTGTATACTTCAATAGTTTACAAAGTTGCTAGGATGATTACTTCGAGATGCTAAGCGAGATTTAAAGTGCTATTGAGTTTTCAATTAATGTCTTTCTTCTATAATATTGTGTTTTACTAGGATGTACGCCTCAATTGTTAAAAAATAAAATGTCATCTTATGGTGTAATTTAAGGGATTTGTGACAATGTTATGGTGGAATTTATTCTTTTTTAAAAAAAAATCGCTGCCCATTCTATGAGCCTTGTAGACTATTTTTAATGTCAACTTATGTTGTAATCACCAAATTGTTTAACCAGATCTTTGAACCGAATTATAAAAGAGCCTAATGATCATACTTGTTTAGACTTATTTGTTAATTGGAAAATACTATTTAATAATCTATCTTTCTTTTAAAGACTCATCTTGGTATTTCAAAAATGGTGCTAGGAAGTATTCTAACAGCCTTCTTTTACCTGTTTTTATTTCTACAGTAACGCTCATTCCTGATTGAAGGGGGACATGTCGATTGTCAACGAGAATTTGGGTTTGCTCTATTGATACCCTGATTGGGTATACGCGTCCAATCCCCTTTTGCTCTACAGAGTCATTAGAAACATGACGAACTGTCCCGTCAACTAATCCATAACGAGTGTACGGGAAGCTTTCAATTTTTATTTCAGCATGCATATCTTTGTGTATGAAACCTACATCTTTATTTAAAAGCATTGCTTCAACTTCCAATGTGGCATTTTCAGGGACAATGACCATAAGTGGTTGTGCAGCTTGAATAACACCGCCTAAAGTATGAACTTGTAACTGTTGTACGGTTCCAGAGACAGGAGCTGTGAGGTAGCGGTTTTGTTCTCGCTCTTCAGCTTTTGTTAAAGTCAGTTTATAAGACTTTATTTCTTTTCTTTGTGCGCCGAGCTCTTTTAGTTTTTCAGAATGAAACTGCCTATCTTGCTGGACACCTGAACTTTTTAAAGCGGCAAGTTTAGCTTTAGCCTCTTCTAGTCTACTTGCTTGTACTTTTAGATTTTGTGATGTTTCTACTTGTTTCTCTTTGTATGCAAGCCAATCTACATATGAAACATGTCCTTTATCTCTTAGCTTTTTGGTAACTTTTTCTTGCTCTGTAAAAAGCGGGGTTAGCTCTTTTAGCCTTTGTATATCTGTTTTTACTGACTCAATTGTAGCTTGTTGTTGTTTTATGGAAGCTGCTAAGCTTGCTTTCATTGAGTTAAATAACTCCAAGTCTTTGTAAAATTGTTGATTTTGAAGCTGTATTTGTTGCTTGTTTGCAATTGATAAAAATTCTTTATTAACCTTTTCTAATTCACTGTTGAAATTAACCTTTTGTGTCGTTTCCATTTTAGATAACAATAACTCTATACGAAATGCATTAAGTTGTGCCGACAATAGGTTTGCTTTTACTTGTTTAACGTCTACTTCTGTATCAGTTGGATCCAGTTTGATTAGCGCCTGTCCCGCTTTCACTTTTTGGCCTTCAGTAACATAAATTTGCTCGACCTTACCAATTTCAAGCGCTTGAATTGATTTGACTTGGCCTTGAGGAATGATTTTTCCTTGTGCTACAGCTTCGATGTCAATTTTTCCGAACCATGCCCATAAAACGGCAATAGAAAATAGAGCAAGGATTGTAAGCGAAACGGTTCTGCCGATTGGCGAAGCTGGGGTTTCCAAAATTTCTACTGCGGCAGGTAAAAACTCTAGCTCGTTACCGCTGAGTTTTCTGTCTGGAATTTTATCATAATGCTCTTTAGCCGCTTTCCAGAGTTCACGGTATTTTTTTAATATTTCTAACATTACTATGCTTCTCCTATTTGTGCCGACCATAACATCGCATAGCGCCCTTTGCTCTCAAGCAATTCATCATGAGATCCATCTTCTATGATGACTCCTTCTTCGACAGTGAGAATTCGGTCACAGTGCCGAACAGTTGAAAGACGATGAGCAATAATAATCACTGTTCTTCCACGGCAAATACTCTGCATGTTATCTTGAATTGCTCGCTCAGATTCATAATCCAATGCTGATGTTGCTTCATCAAAAATCAAGACTCTCGGATTCGTTACAAGAGCTCTGGCGATAGCTATACGTTGGCGTTGCCCTCCTGATAGGCCTGCGCCTCGTTCACCTAATAAGGTATCGTAACCTTGAGGTAGTTTTAAAATAAACTCGTGAGCACCTGCCATTTGTGCTACTGCAATTATGCGCTCCATTGATAGTGTTGGATCCGTCAGTGCGATGTTATCTTTTATCGAGCGGTTAAATAGAATGTTTTCTTGAAGTACAACTCCTACTTGACGTCTAAGCCATGCTGGATCTAAAAGTGCTAGATCATTGCCATCGATCATAACTCTTCCTTGCTCTGGAATATAAAGACGCTGTATTAGTTTGGTAAGAGTGGATTTACCTGAACCGGAACGACCAACTACCCCAATGATTTGTCCAGCACCTATTTCTAAGTTAACCCCTTGTAGCACCTTTTGAGCAGTCGGTGAGTAACGAAAATGTACGTCATCAAATTGAATTTTTCCTCTAATCGGTGGAAGTGTTGGACGATTTAAGCTTTGCTGTGGTTCTTGGGGGACGTTCAGTACATCACCTAACCTGTCGAGAGAAATTCGAAATTGCTGAAAGTCCTGCCATAGTTGAGCAAGACGTAAAATAGGCGCTGCTACTTGTCCTGAAAGCATATTAAAAGCAATTAGCTGACCAACGGTAAGATCTCCATTGATCACCAATTGAGCACCTTTCCAAAGTAGAATAGCTGATACAATTCTGCTCACAAGTTGAACAGATTGCCCTCCAAAAATACCTAACACCACCGACCGAAAAGAAGCTTTGACATAACCTGCCAGCTGTTCTTCCCATCGTTGGCGCATTTGGGGTTCTACTGCCATTGATTTAAGCGTTTCCATTCCGGTTATGGATTCGGTTAGAAACGCTTGATTAACGGCTCCTCTTTGAAATTTTTCTTCTGTTCGAGCTCTTAATTCTGGGGTAATTAAAAATGAAATAATGAAATAAACAGGAATCGAACCTAATACAATGTAAGTTAGGGTTGGCGCATAAAAATACATCACAATGAAAAAGACAAATGTGAAAAATAAATCTAAAACAACAGTTAATGCATTTCCTGTTAAAAATGATCGTATACTTTCTAGTTCTCTTACCCTAGCTACAATTTGACCTACTGGTTGAGAGCTAAAATAAGCAATTGGCAGCCTCATCATGTGATCGAATAGCCGAGAACCTAATTCAACATCAACTCTACTTGTCGTATGAGAAAAAACATAAGTTCTTAGCCCGTTTAGAGTTATATCAAAAATTGTTATGACTAATAGTCCAACAACTAATACATCAAGTGTTGTTAATCCTCTATTAACCAAAACCTTATCCATAACGACTTGAAAAAAGAAAGGAGTAACTAAAGCAAATAATTGAATAAAAAAAGAAACAAGTAATACTTCTTTAAATAGTTTTCTATATTTTACAACGACAGGAATGAACCAACTAATATCGAACTTTCTGTCTTTGCCTGCCAACATTGCTCTACTTGTCATAAAGACTGCTTGACCATCCCATCGGGCCCATAAAGATTCAAGTGGCAGTTGTTCAGGTTTTTCTCCTGGAACCTGTATTAAGGCTTTGCCATCTTTAACTGCAGCAATAATAAAAAATGTTTTATCTTTTGAATGAGCAATGAGCGGAAATGCAGCTTTTTCTAATCTATTCTGTTTAATTTTTCCATATCTGGCTTTAACTCCAAGTTTTTTTGCTGTTCTAACCATTGTTATTGGTGTGAGATCTTCTCCACCAGGACAATATTCATGTTTTATGGTTTCAGGATCTGCTGGTTTTTTTAAATATTGCAATAACATAGTAAGGCAAATTAAACCTGTAGGAACTTGTTCTTGCTCATTATTATTATTCTCATCAGATGAGTTTTTTTCTTTCATATTAAACTTCTTATATAAAACAAAAGTGTTAAATAATTAAGTAAAGGTGAATGTTAATGTGTTAAATATAAATTCTAATTAATTAAATTTAAACAATAAATTAACAAATAACTTTAACTTGTGACTTTGATCAACGAATAATTGATTATTTAAATATATTATTTTTACAATTTAAATTACTTAATCAAAAGTGAGATTGTCATGAAAAAAATATTATTTGCATCAGTATGTTTAAGCTTTTCATCATTTATTAATGCTGCTTGCCATAATCATTTAGATATGGGAACACCAAACGATAGTGATCAATTATTATGTAGAGACGGTTACGCAGTAGGCTATAATTATCAAAAGAAAGTAGCTAATTGGGTTTCGTATTACATAACAAAAGATAGTGTTAACGCATTTTATAAACGCTCAAATAGTTTCAAAACTGATAAAGAACTCCCATCTCAATTTCAATCAACTTCAACTGACTATTCTCGAACAGGTTATGACCGAGGGCATTTGGCTCCATCAGGCACTGTTGACTTCAGTAAAGACTCAATGCAACAGAGTTTTCTAATGTCGAATATGGCTCCTCAATTACCTGGTTTTAATCGAGGTGGCTGGAAAGGATTAGAAGATAAAATTCGGAATTGGGCAAATACTTATAATGAATTATATGTAATTTCTGGTCCAGTTTGGGATGGTAATGAAGAATATATTGGTAATGGTGTATATATACCAAATGCATTTTTTAAAGTGATTTTAGATCCTTATTATAATGATTCAATAGCTTATCTAATTCCTCATCAAAAAGTTAAATCAAGTGAGATGTCAAAATATATTACAACTGTCAATAAAGTGGAGGAATTAACTGGGTTTGATTTCTTCTCTGAATTAAATGATGGGGTTGAGGAAGACGTGGAATCACAATTATGGGAAACGTGGTAATTAAGTTTTTAATATTTATAACTTTATAATTGTTTAGTTGTTGTCTAAATAACGAAGTTTGAAAAATGTATTTATTAGATAACTAGTTAAAATATATTTGGATTGTTATTTAGACAATATTGTTCTAGATCAAAGATGGAATTTTGAACAATGAACATATTGGTAGAAAAGTTAAACAGGTATTTATTATGGGTTTATGGAGTTGGGTTAAATCTGCAGTTACGGGGAATTGGGAAGGCGATGGTAGTAGTGAACACAAAACGCTTATTCATCTACGTGCTCAGATGTGGGGAAACGGTGGTAATGATCATTTAACTGCTTATGGAGCATGGGCCAATATATGGGGTGGCTCAGGAAGCGATACATTAG
The DNA here is from genome assembly GCF_004358345.1 of Parashewanella spongiae. Lineage (NCBI taxonomy): Bacteria > Pseudomonadati > Pseudomonadota > Gammaproteobacteria > Alteromonadales > Shewanellaceae > Parashewanella > Parashewanella spongiae. The sequence continues at coordinate 2,339,178 of NZ_CP037952.1, forward strand.
AGGCATGGGCTGGAAATGCTCGTTTGTATGGTGAATCAGGCAATGACCGTATAGTGAGCAACGGTGCAAACGCAGAAGCCTATGGTGGCACCGAAAATGACTATATCGAAGTGACAGGCATAAAGGCAAAAGCTGACGGCGGGGATCACAACGATACGGTTATTGGTCGAGGTATCCATGCTACGTTGAGTGGCGGAAATGGTAATGATACGGTTAAAGCGTATGGTGCTTACGCAACTGTCTCAGGAGGAAGCGGTAACGATATTTTACGTGCTTATGGCCTCTACGTAAAAGTGTACGGTGGTATTGGCGATGACAGAATTAGCTCGGTCGCAGGTGGTGCAAAGATTTACGATTGGAATGGAAATAATAAAATATATGCAGCCGCAGGCGCAAACATCATTGAAACTGGTTGGGCATTTAGTAAAGGTAATGACCGAATTGAAGCGATAGGTGGTGCAAATATCATCAGTGCTGGTGGTGGTAACAATGATATTGATGTATTGGGTGGTGGAAATCTCATACAAACAGCGCATGGCAACAGTGATATTGTAGCGGGCGGCTTAGCTAATATTGTACTTTCAGGCAATGGTAACAACGATGTCACAGCACTAGGTGGCGCAAATATTCTATTGCTCGGTCATGGCTCTAATGACGTCAATGCTGGCGGTGGTGCAAATGTTGTAATGTCAGGAAATGGCGATAATGACATTTTAGCTGCTGGAGGTGTCAATATTGTAATGACTGGAAACGGGCATAATGACATTACAGCTTTGGGAGGAGGCAATTTAATTACTGCAGGAAACGGCAATGACGAAATAAAGGCAGGCGGTCTGGCCAATGTAATTGTTGCAGGCAATGGTAATAATAATATTAAAGCTCTTGGTGGCAGTAATTTTATCCAGTCGGGTAAAGGTGATGATCATATTGTTGCTGGTGGAGGCGGAAATGCCATCGTCGCAGGTGATGGAAGAAACGAGATATATGCGCTTGGATATGCCAATGGCATTTGGGGTGGTAAAGGTGATGATCATGTTGCCGTTGGTGGTCGATATAATACCAGTATTCTAGGGGATGGAAATAATAATCTAATCTCTGTAGGCGAGTTAAATGTTGCTTTCTCGGCTGGAGGAGATGACTTCATTGGCATGTATGGAATGAGTAACATTGCACATGCTGGTGGTGGTGACAATGTTATTGCAGCACTAGGTAATTCAAATGTCCAAATAACAGCATCAGGTGACGATCTATTACTCGCAGGCGGTGTTGGTAATCTTCAGGTTGCAGGTGATGGTGATAATGCTCTGGCAGCAGCAGGTTTGGTTAATATCCAATGGGCTGGCTCAGGCGACGACACCATGTTAGCAGCGGGTAAAGGTAACATCCAACTTGCTGGTGACGGAAACAACAGTTTATTTGCAGCAGGTCAGTATAACTTCCAACTATCTGGCTCTGATGATGATTTCGCAATTGCCCTTGGGCAGTACAATATTTCAGTGACTTCGTCAGGCAAAGATACTGTAGTCGCTGGCGGACAATATAATGTTGTATTCTCTGGTGGTGATGATGATACCTTACTCGTAGCGGGTGAAACTAATGTTGTTGCTACAGGCTGGGGAAATGATACTGGCATATTTGGTGGTAAAAACAATATTGTACTACTTGAAGGTGGTGATGATACAGCGATTGTTGGTGGTAAAACGAATGTTGTCTTTGCTGGTGGCGGCGATGATAAGCTTTTAATTGCTGGTGAAAGTAACTATGTTACCGCTGGTAGTGGTTCAGATTTACTCATTGTTGGTGGCAAAAATAATTGGGTTGCTACTGATAATGAAGTAACTTTCAACTTAGAAGATTTACCCGGTGGTGGAGAGTACTCTTTCGATTACTCAAAAAATAAGAACTTAGGGGAGTATGTTGATAGTAACTCTGCTCGTAATTTGGAGGCAAACCTAACGGCTTCTGCTGAAGTACGAATGAGCGGAGAATTAGCTGCAATTTTCCCAGATATTGAGTTTTCGCAAGCTGATACCCCTGACTGGTCTATTCCAACATTAACCATTCCGCAATTTGATTTTGAGATCCCAGATCTTCCAGAACTGAAATCACCTGAAGCTGACTTCAAATACGGAAGCTTACCAAGTTATGGTGTTCCAAGTATTTCACTTCCAACTCTCTCTACTCCTGAGCTACAAATTCCAAATATCACATTACCTTCAATTACCATTCCACGTTTAGCAGATATGAACATCGATCTTCGTGATTGGAACATTGCGGGCAGTTATGATCTTAACTTTGGGATAGATGGTACAGGTGCCGCTGCAAGTGAATTACTCAATGGCTTAACGGGCGGTACACAATACTTGGGTGAAGAGCTTGATAGTAAAGTTAGAGAAGCGGCCAATACTGCTGAAAGTAATGATTTAGGTATTTTTGCATCAGGTGAGTTTGATTTAACAGACAGTCCAAATCGTGAAAGTACTGAGAGCAATAAAATAGGTATTAATTACATTGTTGGTGAGCAAAGCAAAGAGTTCGAATTCTTTAAGCCACTAGTAGAATCTATTGATCAAGACCGTGATACGACTCCAGAGTCCTCAGGTGAGCGTGCAACTAATGAATTCCGCTTACCCACGATTACTATTGGGGCATTAACAGCGCCAAATATCAGATTAAATTCATTCAGTTTTGAAGGTTTTAGTTCTCTATTAGCCAAGAAAATTAGTGGTCGTGACTTTTACGGTCATGAAGCGCAAGAGTTTACATTACCTACGTTAGCAACACCTGAATTTGATCTTCATGATGTAATTGGTAAAGAAAATCTAACGTCTAAAGAAAAGACATTTGAATTACCAACCATCACATTACCTGAAATTCAAGGCGTTGATTGGGCTAAGTATCTCCCAGATCTCGATAGTCAATTTGATTTGCTGAAAGATAATGGTGACATGGCACTTGTTGCAGGTGAAACAAATAAAGTATTAATGGGAAGTGGTGGTGATGCCGCCATTGTTGCAGGTCGCAGTAACTGGTTACAGTCCGGTGACGGTAATGACATTGCTTTACTCGCTGGTGAAACTAACCAGTGGTACGGTAATGATGGCAATGACTTGGCAATCGCAGGTGGTAAAGAGAATACTCTCTTTGGCGGTAAGCATAATGACGTGCTCATCAGCATGGGACAAGAAAATACGATTGAAGCAGGTACTGGGCGAGATATCTCAATTGCTATCGGAGATCAAAACCAGATTTCCAGTACAGATGGTGATGACTTATCTGTTGCAATTGGTAATCAAAACAACATTGAAGCCGGTAATGGCAAAGCCAATACTCTGATTGCCATTGGTCGTACGAATGATGTCAGAGGTGCGAATGCAGATGATTTGGTTATCACTATTGGTGAAACCAATAATGTTTACGGAAATTCAGGCCACGATACTCTTTCAGCTATTGGACAAAACAATACTATCTACGGTGGCGATGGCAATGACGTGCTGCTTGGTGTTGGTGATGAGAATACGTTGAAAGGAGATGCGGATAATCGTTATTCCGGGAATGATGTCGTTATTGGTCTTGGCGGTGAAAATTACCTGACAGGTGGAAAAGGTGATGATGCCCTTTACGGTGTAGGCCAAAGCAATGAAATCATTGGTGGCTCTGGCAACGACTTTGGTGTTGTTGCAGGTGAATACAATGAAACTAGTATGGGTTCAGGTAACGATATCACCATTGGTATAGGCAGAAATAATGATTTATCAGCAGGCAGTGGAGATGATTTTCTTATTAATTTGGGAGTAGACACTTATTTAGGTGGAGGCTCTGGAAATGATATCTTCTTCAACTTCGGTACTTCAGGTGAGAACGATGGAGGAAGTGGTGATGATGCTTTCTTAAGCTTTGGCTGGGGTACGCTAGATTTAATGCAATCTTCTGATCTTACTGATGATTTATATCTTCTTTACAAAGGCATGAATACTCTCCTTGAAGCGAATACCAGTTTTTATGTTGATGCTTTAAGCAACTGGATAAACACAGACAATACTCTGACGTTAGAAGGCGGCGAAGGTAATGACTACTTTGCTTCTGGATTTGGTCATCAAATAGCTAAAGGTGGTGAAGGTGCAGATACTTATGCATTTTATGCTGATAGTGGTGAATTCACTATCGAAGATAGTAAAGGTATTGATACTCTTGAAATTAAAAATTTAGGTTTGGACTTTGTTTTAGATTTAGATAATTTATTTTATAAAGACGGTCAGTTAACGGTAGTAAATAATTATCAAAGCTATGGCAGTATAAATATTTCTGGTTTTGATTCATCAGACAAACTGGTATTTGGTAATACTGAAATAAACTTTAGTGAATTAACAAACTATTGGGATAAGCAAGAAGACAAACTCTATTCATCAATTCGTGCAGAACTTCCTAACTTTTCTGAATTATCTTCTGGATTAACAGATATCTACGACAGTCTTAATGGAAGTGTTTTAGATGCAAATAATCCTTGGGTCACAGACTTCTTTAGTAAAGGCTTAACAGGGGCGTCAGATTCATTGCAAGGTTTATTTTCTAATGTTGATTCACAAATAAGAAGTTCATCAATGTTTAGTTGAAAATATTGAGCTCTAATTTAATTAGAGCTCAATATGAAGGAGGAGAAAATTAAATTTGGGGTTTAATTTAAATAATTAAAGTAAACAAGTATTAGTTAAAAGTTAGCAAGCCAATAATTACTTTCATAATTCATATTTAAATGATGGCTTCGCTCAACATTAAGTAAGTGAGTAGTAAAATGACGAGTCAAACAAATAATCTTCAGGGTGAACAATTAGTTGATGTTCTGAATTCAGAGATCAGTGAAACTACAACAAATGATATGATTGCAACCTTTGTTGCAAAATATCAAAAGTTTTTATCTCAAAAATTAGTAGAAGCACGAACAAATAAAACTGAAGTAAATATTACTTCAAATGATTTGGTGTCATTGCTGACTGATGCGGCTACAGAAGTAGGAGTTGAAAACGGATCGGCAGTAATAAATGAACTTATTGAAGATCCAAGTATAAAAAGTATTCTTGATTCATTTCTAGCAGATCCATCGACGTCTGCTCAACAAGAAAGTGATAGTTTATTAAAAGACTTTGATGATGTTGTTAATTTTGAAGATAACGTAGATGTTTCAAATATTGACACTTCAGAATTTAATACAACGGCACTTGATTTTGCTCAAACTCAATTATCATCATTGGGAAGTATTGCATCTGGCACCTATTCAGAAATTGGAAATGCCAAAAGAGGGTTAGTAAGCCACCAATATAATAAGTATCTAAATATTCTAAAAGATCCTGATGTTGCAGATACATTTAAAGATATTGCTTTTGAAAAAATAGTGAGTGACACAGGAACGCTTAGGCATTTAACGCTTTTAGCTAGAGATTCTAGTGTTGATTTAAATTATAGAGGTGCGGCTTATCGAACAATCATGGCCAACTTCAAACGTCATGGTGTAAAAGACGGAATTCTTAATACAATAGGGTCGAAAGTATCAGATACCGTTTATGATAGTGAAATTGTTGGTTCAGATGTTCTACAAAAAATAGGTAAAAAAATTCTAGGAGATACTCCTCCTGAGTGGCTTTATGAACGCTCAGGAGACTCACGAATTGTAGGGGCATCAACAGAGCTTGAATTCGTAGCTACTCCAGTTTCCGCACTTACTGGTATCGGAACAGGGGCTGTTAGTGCTGTAAGTGGAATATATGGTGCAGCCACAAGCGGCTTACTTGCAACAGAGGCGCAAGGCCATGAACGAGCACAAGCAATTTTAGGATCTGTTGCTGGAGGTACAAGCTTTTTAAGAGGTATTTATAGCATAACAGATACCATTGCAACTCAAATAGCGAAACGAGGTGGAACAGGTACAGTAACTAAGGTTGCTAGTTTTCTTAGCACAACGGCAACGAAAACGGCAGGAGGATTAACCTCAACATCTAGGCTTACAAAAGCTGCATCAGGGTTTGGTATCGCTGTGGGTAGTGCGTTAGCAATCGGAACAGGTGTAACAGCGATTACAATGGCATCACTTGATGCTGATGCCGCTAGACGTAGCGGCAATCATGGTCGTGCAGCAATGTACGGTATTCAGGCAACATTAGACTCAATTGGACTTGTGCTTGATGTAGTAAGTTTAGTTGCTGACTTCTTACCGCCAATAGGCACAGTAGTGAGTGCCGTTTTGGATATTATTAATCTTGGTATTGCCGGTTTAAGCACTTTATTTGGCGCATTAGCGGATCTTGTTGATACTCGTTCCGATGAAGAAAAATCAGAGCAGGCTCTTGATGCATTAATTGCTAGTGAAGCATTTACTCAACAAATAGATTCTTTAGCATCAGATTTTAAAGAGCAAGGTTATGATGTTTTTGAATACATCGTAGATGCGGAAAATACAGGAACAACTGAAGGGGACGCTGACGGTTCAGAAATTGACAGAACGATTACTCGATATCTCACTGACGAAGCGCAAAGGTTGAACGAAGATAATAATGCTCGAAAGGCTATCGTTGATGCATCTTCAAGTGGACGAGAGCTTGATGGTGGCAATAAGGATGATTTTATTGATGGAGGCCAAGGAGCTGACACCATTCGTGGACATAAAGGTGACGATATTCTTCGGGGAGGTTCAGGACAAGATAGCATCTTCGGCGGAGAAGGCGATGATGATCTATCAGGAGGTTCGGGCGCAGACTCATTGTTCGGCGGTCCAGGAAACGATACGTTAAGGGGCACACCAGGAACTGACCGCATTATTGATGGTGGAGAAGGCGATGATACATTTGTTTTAGAGAACCTCTCATCAACACTCTTCCCTGTACTGAGATACAGTCACGCAGATAGAATTAAAGTTACTCAACAGTCAAGTAGCGGAACTTCACGCCATAGCAGTGGTTTTTCAGAAATTTTCACATTAATGGGCAGTGAAATCAATCTACAAGATGAAAAGGCTTATTACCGCTTTACTCCTGACTTTAAAGCCTTACAAAAACATGGACTATTAGATAGCTATAGTTTCAATGGTACTGGCGATAACAAAGTTCGCGGTCCTATTGTGCAAAACGCAGATCGTTTACTAGGATTGGACTCTCAACATTGGACAGAAATTGGCTCAGGGAATGCGATATACGATGTGGCTCAAACCGAAAAGCTACAAGTTTTATATACACATCAAATTGATAGTCGCGGTAATATTGTTGGGCTTAAATATCAAACGGATATCAAAAATTCAAATTTAAGAAACCAGAGAAACACAAAACAATTTTTTGTAACAGATGGTGCGGATATCTTTGTTGCAGTAAAACAAGGTGATGAATTAACTTGGTTTAACACAGGTAAAACCGTTCAGCCAATTCTTGCTCATTACTCAGATACATTGTTTGATGATGGGTTTGATGGTAGAGCAAAAATACGTGTCTCTAGGGGAGGACGTACCTATAACATACAAAACCCAGATTATGGTTCTATCAATATCAACCCCACACAACTTCTTGCTTTCATCATTCATAATGGATACGTAGGTACAACTATTCAAGACGTTGAAACTATTATCGCTGATACCGATGGCACTTATCGCGAAAACCATGCGCTGAATGCAAATACAGTAGTTCAAGGTTCGAATAAAGATGAAGCAATTAGGATTAAGTTGGACTCTACTGTCAATGCTGCAGGTGGGAATGACACAATTGTTATCCAAGATGCTAAAGGCGATATAACCCAACGACTTTCTGTTGATGGAGGTGCTGGAGAGGATACCTTAAGAATTAATAGCGGTTCTGACGTTACAGTTACACTTTCGGATCCTGATTCAGATTCTACGAGTTCCAGTTATATTACTGGAGTGGAAAATATCATGTCTGACAGCGGCAATGATACCCTCACAGGAAATCGGTTAGCCAACGTAATTGCTGGTAGTGAAGGAAATGACACTATCAATGCAGGAGATGGTAACGATGTTATTTCAGGTGGCATAGGTTTGGATACCATTGATGGTGGTTTAGGTAGTGATACTTTAAATTATTCACTTGAAAATAATACTACCCTTAATGCTTCTGGCGTTAGAGTCTCTCTTGAAGACGGGGAAACTTACGACAATGCTCATCACTTTGGTGAAGGTTTACTTGACAGGTTTGAGAATATTGAAAATGTATTTGGTACAAGGTTTAACGATAGGATTGTAGGTGATAGTGCCGATAATACTTTAGGTGGTGGAGCTGGTAATGACAGAATTTTTGGACATGGCGGCAGTGACTTTTTATTAGGTGGAAGTGGTGATGATACTTTAACTGCAGGATATGCAAACGAAACCACACCAATTACAGAACAAAAAGCCAGCTACTTTTCGGGTGGTTTAGGAAGCGATACTATAATTGGTGATGGCGGTGGTGACACTGTAAGTTATAGCATTGATAAAGAAGACGCCAAGCTAGCACATAGAATTATCTTAGGTGAAGAAGGCGTATATGGCAGTACCCAGTCAAGTTCAACATTGCAAACGTCAAGAACTGGGCAAGCAGTAGATCCTGTGGCAACCCGCAGCCAATTTACTGATAATGATAAGTTATTAAATATCGATAATGTTATCGGTGGTGAAAAAGATGACTATATCGTCGGTAATAGTCAGTCAAATGTTTTAAATGGTGCTGATGGGAATGATCGAATCTTAGCTGGAGAAGGGGCTGATTCAGTTTACCTTAGTTCAGGTAATGATGTGTTAAGTGGCGGTGGAGGTCAAGATACTCTAATTGTTGATACCAAGAAACACGCCCACTTTATTGATTTAGAAGAAGGAACCGCACGTAATTCCGCAAGCTTTGCCGAACGATATTCAATTGACGGCTATACAATAGGAAAACTGAAAAAAGGCGATGTTGTAACCATAGAGCTAACGAATGATGATGGTTCTACTTACTCAGAAGATTTTACTTTAAAAGGCAACTTAGCAGCTTGGGCTTGGCCAACATTTATAAACCGACAAATTAATGAAAGCTCAACGCTTTCAAAATTCATTTTAGGCACTCAATTAAATTCCGGTTACCGAGATTATGTGACACTACTAAACAATTGGGAGGGTAGCGGCGTTCGCTTGTTGATTAATGGTGAGGATAAGTCGTCAAAGCTTTACAGTATAAGTTCAAAGGCTTTACCTAAAGAATCTGCGATAGCTTCATTAGACTCATTTGAGTCAGTTGATGCATCTCAAACCAATAGACATGCGGATATAAGAGGAACTCAAGGCGATAATGTCATTAAGTCAGGTTCTGGTAGTGACTATTTGGAAGGTAAAGCAGGAGATGATCAATTATTAGCAGGCGCAGGAGATGACACTGTATACGCTGGAGCAGATAACGATTCGATACTTGGTGGAGCAGGGCGAGATAATCTCTATGGCGAAAGTGGCACTGATCTAATACTTGGTGGAGAAGGTGACGATAATATTTTCGGTGGAACAGAGTCAGATGTTCTATATGGTGGTCTAGGTAACGATGTAATTAAAGGCGGTGAAGGGAATGACTATCTCTTTGCAGATGGTGGTTCAGATGTTCTAAAAGGTGGTGCAGGTGACGATACTTATACCATTTTTGAAAACAGTAAATACAGCCATATTGAAGATAATGAAGGCAAATCAAACCTCACCTTTGAAGGTATTCGTAAACAAGATATAGAAATTCAATTTACGGACAGCACAAGCCCGACAGGCCATAACAACCAAATGTATTTTGTGGATAGACACTCAGGCAACGTACTTGTCGGTATAACGTTAATTAGATCAGTTGAAGAGTTAGTCCACTATCAAAATGAGTCGAATGTATTTAACCTTTTGGTTAAAGCTAACTTGAGCACTCTTGGCACTGTTTCTTTTTCAGATGGCGAACTCAGTGGAGCAGATTTACACAGCTTCATTGTAGAGCAAAGCTTACCAGCAATAGAGCGCTTAAGTTGGGATCAAGGAGCTCGAACATTTGGTATAAATAATCCAGCAGAAACGCAAGGAGATCAAAGTTACACCTTCACAGGTGGTAACCTGCAAGTGCAGGATATAAATGGTACTGACAGCCTTAATGTAGAGAACCTTGATCATGTCAGCTTTTTTAGAGAAGGAAATGATTTAAAGATTTTTGATCTAGATGGCATTGGGCAGTTTGACTCGGCAAAAACAGACCATTCAATCACATTGCTTGACTACTTTGGAGAGGGTGAAATCGAATCGATTTCGCTCACTGAAAGCAATCAAACCTTATCTTCAGATGATGTATCTCGCCTTGTTCAAGCCACATCTCAGTTCTTAGCTGAACATGGTGTTTCTGATATTGGTTCAGCAGATATTAGTGAATATAGAGATGAGTTGATCAATTTAACAACTACAACACTCGGATAAAAATAATAACGATAAGTGGGCAAAGCGATTTGCCCACAATAAAAAGGGTTAATTATGAAAAAGTTTAAAACAGCGCTTTTAGTTGGTGCAATGGCAGCAGTCGGTTTGATAATGCCTCAAGAGTCAATTGCTGCTCAGAAAATTGACAAGTTAATCGTGCTTGGTGATAGTCTTTCTGATGATGGTGGTGATAACTCAACTTGGTATCTGTTAAAAACATTAAATGGTCAGACAGGTGAAGCAGGGCTTCAACATATGCAACCTTGGGTTCGTTCTTGGTTGTCTGAAACCATTCCTGGTTATGAATGGAGTTGCAGTTGGTCATGGGTTCCATGTAAAACAACTGAAAGAACAGCTCTCAAAGGTGTTATCAAATTATTAAGTGCTTCAGGAGCCGTACCAGTAGCACCTGCAGAACATTATGATAATGGTCGTTGGAGTAACGGCCCAATGTGGCCTGAGTACCTTGCTGGAAAAATGGGTATCTCAGTTAGCGATAAAAACCGCTATCGGAATATTTCTCATGCTGGCGGCTGGTCTTTGTGTGTTGGTGATAAATCATTAAGTATTAGAGACTTAACTGGTGATATTGCAACAGTTGCACAAAATATGGTTAACGGTAGCTTGATCCCACCTTGTTTAAAATTGATGGCTAAAGGTTACAACTATAAATATGGTAACTATGGGAAGAACGACCTTGTTGTGGTCTTTTTTGGTGGTAATGACTACTTGAATCGTTTTCAAGATCCAGCTCGTGTTGTAGCGGCTCAGCTCGAAGTTATTCAAGATGCAGTAGAGAAAGGTGCGAAAAACATCGCTTGGTTAAATATGCCTGATATCTCACAAACCCCTCGTTTTTTAACTGGGGGCGCTCAAAACCATGCTGAAGAAACATCAAAATTGATTGAAACACACAATGTAATTCAGAAGGCATTTGGTAGTTTGTTTCAAATATTTTATAAACAACAAGGTGTAAACCTCATCAATATTGATGCAAACAAAATTTTCAGGGATATCTTAGACAACTCTAGCTCGCATGGATTATTTGTACTAGATAGACCTTGTTCAACAATCCCTGCACCGGGTTTAGATGACATTGAAATTGTAGAAAATAATCCTAGTTTCAATGCCATCAATGAAATGGCTGAACCTAATGGTGGAATTTGTGAAAGCCAAGATGAATATGCATTTTGGGATGGTGTGCATCCGACTACAGCAACACATCGTATTATTGCTGATAAAGCCTGTGAAATTTTAAAAGAAAAAGGCTATCAGTGTAATATTTAAATTTTAACTCAAGTTTCGGAGTTCATTTTTAGCTAAAATCATGGGTACTTTCCAGTAGAAATAGCCTCTTGGCGTAATGTAAAAGTATCCATTTGCAAGACTTGATTAAAAAACGAGGTCACTTCTTCGTTGATTTTATTCAGTATGATTTCGCTTTCTGTTGTTGATAACGAAGAAATACTAGAAACTGCATCGCTGATCAAAGCCTTAAATAAGCCCCATAATTTACAAGCAAAATCTAAATTTTGTAGACTGTCGCAAAACAGGTTTCTTGAGTCACAGACTTTGCTGTTTTCATCATTTTGCTTCGCATGCAGAAGCAAGCAAAACATCAACCCTTTTAGATGAATTGAAGCAATATAAGCACTGTAATGACGACTTTGCTCACTCAAAAAGCCAAGATGTTGTTTGGCTTCCTTGAACCTAGAAACATCAGTTGACTGCGTTCTCAAGCGTAGAAAAAATGGCTGATAGTAAGGCGTAGCTTACAGCAAGTAGTTATTCTACTTGCAAAAGTTACAACGCAGATAGCAGTCATTTTAGCAAGCTTGTGAGCGTAGAGCACTTCACTCATTGGGTGAAAGCCATGATGATAAAATCATCGTATTGCTCAAACAGTTACTCGTATACTCAGCGTTCAACTGATGTTTTTAGGTTAATCCAATTCGGCTCAATCTTTGCCGTTTCCGCTAGATTCAACTCAACGACAATGGACTTTGTTTGATAAGGCAACCCTGCTAGTTTTTGCCATCGCCCTTTTACTTGAGTTTTGAATAGTTCGGCGGCACTGCACTCTGATTTATCCGCCAAGCGGTACTTCATTTTGTTTTTTTCATTCGGAAAATAGCTGTCAAATCATGCTCAAGCGTCATGCTGATAATAGGCTTGGTGGCAAACCAAGAGTCTGCAAGAAAATAATCAACTTCAATACCTACTCCCAGAGCACGTTTAACCATACCTGCAACCATAGCAGGCTTAGTTTAAGCCACAGATTGCTTGTAACGTTTAGCGACTGTTGAGCGTTCATCTTTAAATTTACGGGTTAGAAGGTTGTGCTTTGGTTTGACTGATGAAGAGTTCATTATCCAGTGGGACAAATTGACTATCAGAAGCGTAGCCAAAACTCAGTACTTGCTGTCCCATAACACAACGCCCTGTTAAACCTAAATAAATCGGTTGAACGCACAATTTAGCTTTAATCTATTGAAGTTAAATACAAAATAAACAACCCTAATTCACCCATCAGGTGAGTGCTGAACATTCATATACTTGTCAAAACCACCGCTAGCTGCGTTATAAATTATGCAAGTAGAACCACTACTTGCTGCTATTCATGCCTTACTAACAGTAATTTTTCTGCGTATATGAACGGTCACAACCGATTTATTTAGGTTAAATGGTCGAAGTGGCTGGATACTCCGGGCATTTTCTTACCACGACGTTGTTTTACTGAATCATCGACAACAAAAGCTCTGACTTTACTCTTGCCTTCCTGTTTTATGAGTTTTTTAGCGGTGTAAAGTTGCAGTTTTCTCCAATTCAAGTCTTCTCGGTTGAGTAAATCATAAAGCACATCTTTCTTAGGGATGTCGCAGTTCAAATAATACCAATTTAAATTTCAACGCTTAATTTGTCATACCTGCGAACGCAGGTATCCAGCGACTTGTGCCCAAATTAACCAAAGACTCTGGACTCCTGCATTCGCAGGAGTGACGATAAAATTGGTATACATTCTTCCGCCACGTCCCTTAGCAGAAGAAAAGCTGAGTAGCGACTCTTTGGCAAACATAGATATGGTATCAACCTTCAACCAAACCCAAAACATTAGCAAATAAACGACTTCGGTTGCTTCAATACCCGAGCGTTTACTAAGCCGCAAGATGCTAGCATTGAAACAAAGCCAAGCTGTTTCCATGATGTGCTGAACGAATTATCAATTTGAATGCCTGAACGCTGTAAAAAATTAGAAGTAAGGGATGGTAGAGAAAGTGATTTTATGTCAATATTTGTCTGAGAGTTGGTGTGTTTTAGTTTTTGTCTAAGTAACAAGATTATAACACATTAACCTCCATATTTTCTTTATATATCAGCAAAATACGCTCACCTTATTATTGAATTTGAACTCCGAAACTTGAGTTATAATATTCCTTCACGTTGAGTATAAGAGTTTTTAAATGCAAGCATTTTTAGAGACAGTTACAAATTTGCGGCTACCAAAGGGCGCTTGTCGCTTATTTCATGGTCGCGGCGGTCTTTTTCCAGATTGTGAGCACCTTTGTTTGGATTGGTTTGCACCAGTCTTGTTATTAACAAGCTTTAAAGTTTTGGGTGAAGAAGAATTACAAACAGCAATTTCCGCAATTAAGCAGCGTTGGAAGCAAGTAAGTACAGAACCGCTGAATTTGGTTTTTCAGTTTCGTTCAGGGCTGGGCACTCAAACTCAATTAATTACTGGTGAAATACCAGAATCACATATCGTTACAGAAAATGGCGCGCAGTTTCATATTCATTTGCTTCGAGGTCAAAATCATGGATTGTTTCTTGATATGGCGAATGGGCGGCAATGGGTTAGAGAGCATGCTGAAGGGAAAAAGATTCTTAATTTATTCTCCTATACGTGTGCCTTCTCTGTTGCGGGAATGCAAGGTGGTGCGAGCTCTGTCGTTAATATTGATATGGCAAAAGCTGCACTTGCAATTGGCAAACGAAATCATCACCTAAATAATTTAGTTAGTAATGTGAGTTTCTTGGGTCACGACATTTTTAAATCGTGGGGAAAGCTTAAAAAGAATGGTCCTTACGATATGATCATTGCCGATCCTCCTAGTAATCAAAAAGGCTCTTTTGTTGCGACTAAAGATTACGTCAAACTGTTAAGAAGATTGCCTCAATTAATGGCTGATGAATGTGAACTTCTGTTGTGTTTAAACGCTCCTGAGTTACCTGAGTCATTTTTAAAAGACCAAGTTTCTGATTGTGTTCCTGAGCTTAGTTTTATCCAGCGGTTGAAAAACCCATGTATCTTTGCAGACATTGACACTGACAAGTCATTGAAGGTGTTGAATTACCGACTTGAAAAGTTGTAAGTCTTTCTGTTTCACTTTCATGTTTTGTGAGGCTTTTGGTTTTAACTGCGATTAGCTCGCTTTTTAGAACAATCAGTTCTGTAAGTTTTTCGTAAGTTTTGTGTGTGAGTTTGGTATAATTCATTTGCACAGTAGATTGTTCAAGTATGGCTAAATGTCATTTGTTAACACGAAAAATAGACATGCCTTTGTACACCTACACGAATTCTTGTAATAAATAGTGGAGTTGATGATGGACTTTAATGAATACGAAAGCGCATATTACCAAGTTAAAGATGATGTGATTGACTCTCTACCAATCGAAGTTGAAGATGATGTACTTTTTGACTAGTAGTCCATTCAAGAACAAATAATGACCGAATGGTTATATCCTAACAACTCCTGAACACAAGAAACACTGGAGTTGTTATGAGGGTTAAATACCACGTTCGTTTGAGTAATGAAGAACGTTCAATGCTTGAGGCTTTGATAAAGCAGAAGAAACCACGTGTTGCTCAACATAAGAAACGACACGCCCAAATTTTACTTGCTATTGATGAGAATAATTCGCCACTGACCAATCAACAGATTGCTAAAGCACTAAACATCTCACCACTTGCAGTAACGAGCCTTAGAAAGCGTTTTGTCGAAGAAGGATTAGAAGTCGCTGTGAATAGCAAACACAGCCATCAAGGCCGCAGACGCATAATGGATGGCGAAGCCGAAGCCCACCTAATTGCACTGGCCTGCTCTACGCCTCCTGAAGGACGTTGCCGTTGGACATTAAATCTTCTTAGAGACAAGATGATTGAACTCAAATATATCGATAACATATCAAGAACTTCTGTTCATTATGATGCTTTAAAAAAAACGAACTTAAACCATGGCTTAAAGAAGAGTGGTGTATACCTAAAGAGGAAAACGCTGCTTTCGTGAGTGCTATGGAAGATATATTAGAACTCTATAAACTTCCTTACAATCCTAAGCGTCCTTTAGTATGCCTTGATGAAACCAGCAAACAACAAGTTAAAGAAGTTCGCAATCCGTTACCCTTAGTTTCAGGTTATCCAGAGCGATACGATACAGAGTATGAGCGTAACGGTGTCAGCAACCTGTTCATGATATTTGAGCCTTTAGCGGGCTGGCGACATGTTGAAGTCACTGAACACAGAACGGCCATTGATTGGGCTCATCAAGTAAAAGCCTTAGTAGACGGGCGTTATAAGGACGCTGAGACAATTGTATTAGTTGAGGATAACTTGAATACTCATACACCGGCTTCATTTTATAAGGCCTTCGAACCAGAAGAAGCTCGTAGGTTGATCAATAAAATAGAATTTCATTACACGCCAAAGCACGGAAGTTGGTTGGATATGGCTGAAATTGAATTAAGTATCTTGAGCAGGTAATGCTTAAACCGAAGAATACCCGATCAGGAAACACTAAATACTGAAGTCGAAGCCTGGGTTACCGAGCGTAATGAGTCCAAGGCTAAGATGAACTGGCAGTTCACGACTGAGGAGGCACGTATAAAATTAAAGAAACTTTACCCCGTACTCCCAGAGTAAAGTGAGCCTTTTAACAGAAGTTCACTGATTAACGAAATCCAGTTACACATTCGTTAATCAAAGCATGAAAAGCTAGAATCCTACTGACTTGCCAAGGGGTGGGAGGAGGTGTTTTGTTCAGATATCACTTATTTGTCAATTGATTGTGAACAAAAGTTAAGTAAGAGTTTAAAACAATAAATATCGATATATGATTCTTAGCTCTCCTATGACTATGGTTTACCAGAACAGCTTTAACTGTAGAATTCATATGAATGGACTACTAGACGCTAGCAAAATTACTTCTTTAGATGCAAATAAACCCCGCTGTAATCGTGCGGGGTTTATATTTTGTGCAAATAGAAATTGATAACTACAAAATCAATTCATAGCGATTTAAAATGAAGTCAAGTTCTTGATATTGGCTGTGATAGCTAAAGCCTAGCTTTTTTAACACATTACTAGAGCCTGTATTATCAACGACTACATCACCCAGAATTTGTTCTAAACTCATATGTTTTTTTGCATATTCGATACAGGCTAACCCAGACTCAGTGGCTAGGCCCTGTCCCCAATACTCAGGTAAAAAGCGATATCCAATATCGGTTGCTTGCACAGTAGAGCGAGTTTCAAACTTAAAACCAGTAAAACCAATTACTTTGCCAGTTTCTTTTAACTCAGTTGCCCACCTTGCATAGCCATATTTTTGATATTCATACAGCCAAATTTCACGGATGATTTTTTTGGCATCTTCAATTGATTTAAGACAATCATCACCGGTAAATCGATTCACTTCATTATTGCTATTAAACATAAAAACATCTTCAGCATCTTCAAGTGTGAACTCTCGAATAATAAGACGTTCTGTTTCTGTTATAATCTTCGTCATTTTTTTCCTTGTTTATACCAATTACAGTCTTTAACCTCTCACTCAGCAAGAGCTAAAGGATTTCAGTGCAAGGCACAAGCTCGAAATACTATATTCCCTACGGCTGCCATACAAAGCTGGCATTCAACGCACTTAGTGCTTTTGTTGGGATAATTCAAGTGCTTGTAGCGCAGTAATGTAACTCTTTAGTCTTGCCCTTCGGGAGCTTGTATGTGCTCACTTTGGTTTATAAAGAATACTTCTCAAAACAGTCTTGACGTAGCAATGTAATAACGACAGCTTTGTATGTCGGTAACAACTATGCCTTCATCAACTTCATTTGCACTTTGAGCACATACATAGCTCTGAGTTGAGCATTTAATTACTGTAATTGGTATTGTTCTCGTTTTTATTGACTTCAAGCTGTATGCTACAGAAATAAAAAAATCATAACAGATACAGTTTTGTGACAAATAAACCAGTACAGATAAATGCTAAATTTAAATATCAAAAACTCGTTGATGAAATAGTCGTTGCTATTGAATCTGGACTATTAACTGGGAAATTACCTTCAGTACGAAAAGCATCAAAAGATAGAAGCGTAAGCATATCTACAATTTCACAAGCTTATGCGGAACTCGAGAGGTTAGGGTGGATATTTTCAGAAAGTAAGCGCGGCTATTTTATTCATCAAACTCGAAATGAAAATAGCAAGCCACAATATGGCCATGATATCACTAGTATAAGCAATGGACGAAGTCTTGCTGAGTCTGTTCAGTATTCTTTAAATGATCCAAATGTGTTTCCTTTATCATCTACAGCGCCAAGTAGTGTGCTTGATAATGAAAAGGTTCTAAATCGATTATCAAAAAAAACTTCAAATAATAGGGTCTTCCAAAAAAATCTAGAAGAGCCAATAGCAGGTTTACCTGAATATCGACAAGCGTTAAGCCGATATTGGTTATCGCAATCTTTGTTGCTTACTCAAGACCAAATCATAGCCACTCACGGTCGAAATGAAGGTTTGTTAACAGCATTACTTGCTATGAATAAGTCAGGTAAGGCTGTAGCGGTTGAATCACCAACAAGCTTTTATTTTCAAGCTGTAATATCACAGCTTAATTTTGATGTGATTGAAATTCCTCAACAGCATAATTATCAAGATGAACTGATGCTGTTAGAGCTTGCTTATTCAACACATAAATTTGATTGCTTAGTTGTTAATCCTAGTTTTAATGATCCCACAGGTAGGCTTTTGTCCAAAGGAGATAAACTTGATCTATTGCATTGGGCTTCACGGAATCAGGTTACTATTATTGAATACGATAGAAGTGAACTGTACTTTTCTTGCGACAAACCTTCAAGCTTGGTTAATTTAGCCATTAATCATTCGATTGATAATCTGAGACTCATTAGCATTGGAGACTTTTTTGATACTTTGTCCCCAACCTTAAAATTGGGTTATATGGTTTGTCTGAATTGTTTTCAAGAATGCTTACTTACAAGACAAACAACTCTAGAGCCTGTTAATCTCCATATGCAACACATCATTACTGAATGCTTGGAAAGCGGACAGTATAGTAAGTTGTTAAGAAACCTACGCCATCAATTAAGAATTAATTACATCAAGGCGAATACTATTTTTAGTGAGCTTCTTGAGTTAGGGACATATATCAGTCAACCAAATGGCGGGCCGTGTTTGTGGTTTCAGTTACCGAAAGGTGTTTCCAGTCATGGATTGTGGGAAATGGCTATTAACGCACAGCTTTCGATAGCTCCGGGGACTGTATTTTCATTTTCTAATAATTTTGAGGACTTTTTTAGAGTAACGTTTGCTTTGCCATGGGATGATTCAATGGAGTCAGCATTAATTAAACTAACCAAGCTCACGAAGGACTTTGTCAAGTAATCATCTGATTCTTTCAGGTAAAAGTTCAACAATCACCCAACTGTCGTCTCTACGTTTGAGCCGAAGGGTACGATCATCTACCCAAGGGGAACCTCCTTTTAACCCTCTGAACTTTACTCTGACAGTGACATCTTTGGTGAGCCGCCTAAAAAAATCGATGTCGATATCTTCGATTTCAAATTCTACGTCAGTCATGGATAAACCGATCACATTTCTTTGTACAGCAGAAGCTATATGATAATGATTGAGTAATTGTTTTATATCAGAAGTAACAAACTGAGTTGATTTTTTAATATCACGTTCAATGTAAATAGAACTAAAGAACTTTATGGAAATATCTTCCGGTGAACCTTTTTCGACTTGCTGGGGCCCACAACCACTTACAATCAACGTAAGTATGATTACTATCCATTTCATTAATGATACCGAAGCATTTTCAATTGTATTCATACTTTATATAACACGGAATGTGCTATAGCAACATTGACCAGTCAAAAGTTCGAATAATCAGTAAATTATGGTGTAGAAAATGAACAGGTAATTAAATTATACAAAAAAGAAAAAGTTATCCACAAAACCTGTGGGAAACTTTGTTGATGACATTATATAAGTTATGTAAGCAACTAATGTTGCAGGCTTTAAACGGTTGGTTGAATTTTGAGCTGTAGTTAGCTTGCTGTAAAAAAGGCCTAAATAAAGTTTTATCGTGTAGCGATTTTATAACATTATTTCAATTAATTTGTAGTTTTTCATATTTTTATTTGAATATGAATAAATCTAACTTGCTTGTTGGCTTGGTACTCAATAAGATCCGCTAGTTTTCCGTCAGAGTATGTCTCAATGTTAAAATTTTCACTTTCGGCAAGTTCAACTCAATTAGTTATTAATGTTCTCGACTTAGTACTGTCACGGGGTAAACCTCTTGACAGAGCTTATTCAGAGTTTTTTTCTGGGCAGCGTCTTGAAAGTGAAGAGTTAGCACGCATCACAATCGTTACTGGAGATATACTAAGACGTCTAAATTTATATTGCTATTTAGCTTCTGTTGAACCAGAGGAGATAGAACGCTTAGGCTCAAGACTGCTTAATGTGTGGCACCAGTTCCACGACTTAGAGTTACCGAAATTAGAATATTCATTACCTATTGATCAGAAGGAATATGCTATCCGGTTGGAAGAAGCTAAACAAAACGAAGCACTTTGGGACGGCTGTCCTGAATGGCTGGATGAACTTGGACAAAAAAGTTTGGGTGATAGCTGGGCCGCTGAGCGAAAAGCGCTCACATTCATGCCTAAGCGTTACTTAAGAGTCAATGAATTAAAAGGTAATCGAGAAGAACTAGCTACGGCTTTACTCGCTGAACATATCACAACAAAACAAGTTGATGGTGTTGATAGCGCTTTGGAAGTGACTTCTAACTCTGCACTATTTCGTAGCGAAACTTTCAAAAAGGGCTTGTTTGAGCAACAAGATGCAGGTTCACAGCTAGTGGCTGCTGCAGTTGATGCACAGCCCGGCATGAGAGTTATTGATGCCTGTGCGGGTGCTGGTGGCAAAACGCTTCATATTGCGGCTCAAATGCAAGGTAAAGGGCGGTTACTCGCTATGGATGTTGAACAATGGAAGTTAGACGCATTAAAGCAACGGGCTCGACGAAATGGCGCTCATAATGTTGAAACACGTATCATTGCTAGCAGCAAAACCATCAAGCGTTTGAAGCTTTCTGCTGATAGAGTGTTATTGGATGTGCCTTGTTCTGGACTTGGTGTATTGAAGCGCAACCCAGATGCTAAATGGCGTGATACTTCAGAGCGTCTACCTGTATTAATCAACTTGCAAAAAGAAATTTTACAGAGTTACAGCCGTATGGTTAAGCCTGGTGGAATTTTGATTTATGCGACTTGCTCAATCATGCCACAGGAGAATCGTGAACAAGTTGATTTATTCTTAGAAAATAATTCAGATTTTAGACTTATTGAAGATGAAAACATCTCACCAGCTAAAACTGGATTCGATGGCTTTTACTTAGCCAAATTAGAGCGGGTTAGTTAATGAAAATTGATAAATTTCACTAAAAAATTCAAGTTATCATCAATTCTCATGCTATGGAGATATTGAATTAAAGTAATTGATATGACTACAGAATCGTGCACCGACACCAAACTCTGGATGTCGGTAATGGTTCAAGCTCAGAAGTACTGTCAGAGCCTAAACCTGATGTTTTACTCGACAATTCTTTGTATCCAACTTTCTTATGAAGCTCTTTATCAAGAATCAAACACAAATTTAGCTTTTGGAGTTTTGAAGCAATTTCTAATGCTGTTGAGTTTTCGTTTAAATCATTGTGAATTGTTGGAATAGGTGAATCTTCTTTAGATATTGCTTTTAGCCACTTAATTGCGGAACTAAAATCGGTAAGAATTCTTGTTAAGTCGTATTGTTCCTCAGGTATTAATTGAATTAAAGCAATTTTTAGGTGTAGAAGCGGAGTGCTCTCATCTATAGTAGAAATTAATAGGGCTATTGTAGATAGTGCAACTGGAAATTGTTGATATAAACACTTGAATGCATCTAATGACATTCGTTTTGGAGGCGTATAAGCTCTTGAAAGCAATTGTTTTAAAGGGAACACTAGGTCAGGCTCATTAGGGAATACATTTTCAATAGCGTTTAATAGGCAACCAATATTGGTATGAACATTTTGATCGACGCCCTTTGTATCTGGCGATTCTGTAAAGAAAATCGTATCAATTTCACTTTCGTTTCTTAAATAAATCCTTTTATCCACGGTTGTCTTGGGTTCAAGAATTAATATTTTGATTAAATCTCTTCGATTGAATTTCATGGCAAGCTTCATGAAGGAAGAAACTTCTTGATCAGTTTCGTATTTATGAATGAGCAATCTTGCTTGACAACTTTCTGATTTCATTAACGAAATTATACTGCTAAATTGTTTGAATATTTTTTTAAAATATACATGATCACTTTCACGTTCTGGTTCCATGCAGAATGGCACCAGCATTACAGCCATTTTTTTTCGAAGTTCTAATGGTAATTGTTTGAAATCTGCACTGGTCAATATCGTCGTTAAATTTTCTAGCAATGAAGGTAACTGTCTATATATTTCTTTAAACAACTTTTCACTAACAACACGAGCACTTTCAAGTACGCAAACTTCAAAATGGGTAAAAATTGAAGCAATGTAGTTTTCATTTGGGAATTCATCTAAAAAATATGTTCGCAAAGTTTGAATATCTTGCTTTAGTTTTGAATTTATAGATTGGAATTCGTCACTCTTGATAAAATCGCGGATAGTCGGATAATGCGTTGTAACAGACATTTGAGACTGACTAGGGTTAAGGTTTTTTCTTTCAAAAAGATAGGTATTAGGTATTGCTGATTCGAGAGATAGTGACATGATTATAAGCACAAAAATTCAGTTTGACATATTTAGCCTATTCAATTAGTTAATTATTATTCATTTTAGATTTGAGGTATTAAGCATGGCCAGAGCATGCGCTCGTCATATTTTAGTAAAGACGAAACAAGAAGCTGAAAAGCTGATGAAACAGCTTGAGAAAGGGGCTGACTTCGGCAAGCTTGCTAAGCAGTATTCGACTTGTCCATCAAAAAAGCGTTTCGGGGATTTAGGTGAGTTTGGGCAGGGTGATATGGTCAAAGCATTTGATGATGTTGTGTTTAAAAAGCCAGTATTAGAAATTCACGGTCCGGTAAAAACAAAATTCGGATTTCATATTATCCAAACTGTTTACCGGACTTAGGAAAGTTGCGGAAGAAAGTATAACGATTAGTTCTCGTCACTCCAGCGCAGGCAGGAAACGAAGTAACGACAGTTTTGTATATCGCTAGTCTAGGGTCTGTTGATCTTTCAGGGTCAAATTTTGTGCTATTTGAGCCTTTATCTGTTCAAGGCGTGAGCAGTGATGCTTAGCCATCTAAGTGGGTCACAACACAGAACAGTGAATGCTCAAAAGCATCGAAAAAAGAGAGAGCGTAAATTGGTCGCTCTTTCTAAATAAAAGGTGCTGCGTTATCGTTTTCTTATTTGGAAACGAAGTAACGACAGTTTTGTATGTCGATAATAACCAAACCTTACAAACTCTGCCTTGCATAAAATAACCAATTTATCGCTGCAAAAACAATCACGAAAGATCAACAGACCCTAGTGCCTTTGCTTTTTTCTATAAAAGTCACTGGATACCCGCCTTCGCTGGTATGACAATGATTGGTACTTTCTAAATAGCTAGATCCCTTAGCAAATTTATCGAGTTTCTTTTTTGATTGTATTTAACAGGAACTCGGCAAAATTGTCCCCGTTGTTTTCAAGCATTTTCGGGAACATAGAAATAGGTGTCATACCAGGGAAAGTGTTAATTTCATTTAGTAGAATGTCATTTTTGTCAGTTAAAAAGAAATCAATTCTGGCTAAATGTTTCAATTTCATTCCGACAAAAGCTTTGATTGCGAGTAAACGAATTTTGTCGGTAATTTCTTTACTTAATTTTTTAGCTTCGATATCTGTGCGAGCTTTACTATTTTCTGAATATTTCTCATCAAAATCGTAAAACGTGTTTTTATCACAGATAATTTCACCAGGAAGTGAAGCAACGACCTCACCATTATGCTCGTATACCGCGACTTCCAATTCACGTGCAAGGATTGTTTTTTCAACGAGTACATATGGCGAATATTGAAAAGCTTGTGCAAGCGTATTTTCAATGTCATTTTTATTTTCTACTTTGTAACAACCTACAGAAGAACCTTGGCTTGATGCTTTTATAAAAACAGAGCCCCATTCGTCAAACGCTTTTTCAGTTGTTTCAATTGTTGCTTGGGTGTATTCAGATAAGAATAAGTAAGGGGTATTTGGTATGCCTAACGAGGTGAACCATTGTTTTGCGGTTACTTTATTAAAACAGCAAACACTGGTTTCTGCGCTTGCACCCAAATATGGAAGGTTGAGAAGTGTTAAGAATGATTGTATATCACCAGTTTCGCCAGGAAAACCATGAAAACATGGGATAACAAAGTCAATATTCCAATTAAGTTCGTTTTGGGTTTGATGTTGCAAGTAGCCTTCATGAGTGATTTGAAAGACATTACCTTCAGTATCGCTGTATTGACCTTTTGCATCTAACTCTAGTTTTTTAAGACTGATTTCAGGCTGAGTTTCGAGGCGTGATTGGATGTACCCTGCAGAAATAAGCGATATATCATGTTCATCACTGCCTCCACCACAAAGTAAAAGCACATTAAATTTTGACATTCTTGCCCTAGGTTATAAAAAGAAGAGTATTGCCCATGTTAGACAGCAACAAGGCTATCTATCAAGAGCTGTAAGCGATTTAATTGCCTAAGTGTTGAAGTTTAAAGCAGAGATTATTTTTTTTATTATGTTTATCCTAAAAACATCAGTTGAACGCTGAGTATATGAGTAGCTGTTTGAGTCAATAAGATGACTTTATCATCATGGCTTTCACCCAATGAGTGAAGTGCTCTACGCTCACAAGCTTGCTAAAATGACTGCTATCTGCGTTGTAACTTTTGCAAGTAGAATAACTACTTGCTGCAAGCTACGCCTTACTATCAGCCATTTTTTCTACGCTTGAGAACGCAGTCAACTGATGTTTCTAGGGAGCGCCACGAAGCGCTTTATTCTGTTGCGGGATTTGTCTCAACGTATACGCAGCCAAGCGATTACATGGCCATAAACCAGAGACAGCAACGTTATTATTTATAATAAGTCCATCAGGTTGAAACGTACCTGACGGGATAATTACCAGTTCATCCCGAAATCTGACGGGCATGCATAATGGGTAACCGCTATGACATGAAGCCCTGTGACAAAGGCCTTGAATAAAGGTTGAGATGCAATGTAGGCCGCAGCATCAAGCGAATTCAGTTAAGCGTCGTAAATCAAAAAATGAAGATGGGGAGTCTTTCCTAGTTGACGAACCCTGACACAAACAGAGAAGCAACTGGTAAATGCATCTGTTTGATCTTCCGGCGTAATATGAAGTGGCATGTATTGAAGGAAATAAAGTGAACGTGGGAGAGCCTGAGTGTTGGAAGGTAGTGACTTGCACTATCCGAATATAAGGTAAACCGAAATTTCAGATAGGGCGCTCAGGCAGTCGGATGAGCCCATAGTACCGTTAACCGTGAAGACAACATAACTTTACATCAGGGAAGGGGCTCAGTGTTACACCCGTTTTTTAACGTAACTTTTGAGGTGAAATTGCCATATGGCTAACACTCCAGTAAATATCAGAATATTACAGCGAAAACTTTACTTACGCTCAAAGCTTAACTCGGAGCTTCGATTTTACAGCTTGTACGATAAACTCAGTCGCCTAGATATACTCGAAGAAGCCTATCGACGATGCAAAGCCAATAAAGGCGGAGCAGGAATTGATGGCATCACATTCAGTTATCTAGAGCAGCAAAAGAAAGTCGTTGCGCTGTTAAAAGAAATTCAAACTCAATTACAACAGAAAAACTATCGACCTAGCCCAGTCAAACGAGTAGAAATACTCAAAGACAACGGCAAAACGCGGAAACTTGGGATCCCGATAATCAGTGACAGAATTGTGCAAATGGCGATGACAATAGTGATGCAACCCGTCTACGAACCTCATTTACATGAACACAGTTATGGTTATCGTCCATGTCGAAACGCCCAGCAAGCGGTAAAAGTCATTGAAATGAGCCTAAAACAAGGCTATCAGCACGTACTTGATGCTGACTTGAGCGCCTATTTCGATACCATCCCGCACGCTAAGTTGATGGCAAAAATAGAAAGGCGAATAAGCGACAGCAGCTTTCTGAGTTTGCTGAAAAGCTTTATCAAAGCGCCCATCAGCGTAGAGACGGTCAACAGAAAATGGCGAATAGAAGCAAACCGATGTGGCACTCCGCAAGGCGGAGTTATCTCTCCACTACTGGCTAACATCTATCTCAACGATTTCTGTTTGAAAATACACGAAAAAACACCGTGTAAAATCGTTACCTATGCAGATGATTTTGTTGTACTTCATAAGCAAACCTACACACAAGAGCAACTGGACTGGATAACACAGCAATTAAGTGATGAAGGTCTGAAGCTAAATCAAAGTAAAACCCACTGTGTGGATATGGGAAAGCTGATGAATGAGTTTGATTTCCTCGGTTTTAACTTTCAACGGATCACAGGCCTCATCAAAGGCACCAGTTACATCAAGATAGAGGCGTCTAAGAAGAGCCAAACAAAGCTGAAAAATAAAATCAGAGACATAGTGAAACACCGAACCTCAAATACACTTGGCGTACTGATAAATAAGGTTAATCAAGTTCTGAGGGGATGGAAACACTATTTTGGTGGGATAGGTTATCCCAGAGGTGTATTTTTCAGAATAAATGGATTTGTAGTAAACCGGTTCTATCGCTGGCATCGTCGCTTAAGTCAACGTCGAAGCAAGTATCTATCACGAGGTGCTTACGAAAAATTACGCCAAGCTGGTCTTGAGTATTTACCCACGACAAGATGATAAGCAAAGTGAAGGGGCCGAGAGAAGTGTAACAACAGAGCCGTGTGAGGGAAAACCTCATGCACGGAATCGAAGAGGGGCTGCTGGATAAGCGATAGCGAAGCCAGTAGCCTACTCTACTTTATTAATCGATGCTCTAATTTTTTTACTTGTTACTCACAATTAGTACGTGATTTTCCAGATTTATTCTTGCATTCGTCGCCTTTACAGCCTTCGCGAACTAATGATGCTAATAGATAAGCCGCTGCATCTAATTCGTTGCATCGGTGACTTTTATCCTAAATAAATCAGTTGAACGCACAATTTAACTTTAATTCATTGAAGTTAAATACAAAATTAAGCAACCCTAATTCACCCATCAGGTGAGTGCTGAACATTCATATACTTGCCAAAATCACCGCTAGCTGTGTTCTAAATTTTGGAAGTAGAAACGAAGTAATACCAATTACAGTAATTAACTTCCCACTCAGCAAGAGCCAAAGGATTTCAGTACAAGACGCAAGTTTGAAGTGCTATCGGGATAATTCAAAAACTTGTAACGTAGTAATGGAATTCTTTAGCCTTGCCCTTCGGGAGCTTGTATGTGTTCAAATTACTACGCAAAATTGTCTCAACGTAGCAATGTAATAACGACAGTTTTGTATGTCGGTCATAACTATGTCTTCATCAATTTCACTTGTACTTTGAACACATACATAGCTCTGAGCTGGGAATTTAATTACTGTAATTGGTATAACGACAGTTTTGTATGTCGGTAACCACTACTTGTTGCTTGGCGATGCTTGCAGTTATTGTGTTCCTTTTCATTCTTATTTATTCTTTAACTAGCGCATATAATTGATTCATTACTTTGGATTAGTTCCATAGCTTTTCACCAAGGCCAGAAGCTCTTTTGGTCGCGTGTTCAACAGCATGCTCAAAAACTTGTCGAGAGCCTAAGCATGAAAAATGCGACTTAGCTCTAGTTATGGCTGTGTAAACAAGCTCTTTCGTTAACAATTGCCATTGCGCTTGACTCGGTTTAGGCTGCAAGACTAACGCGACACGTTCAAACTCGCTCCCTTGGCTTTTATGCACAGTCATAGCAAAACAGGTTTCATGCTTTGGCAAACGAGCAGGAAGCACCTTTAACACCGACCCATCAGCTTTAATAAAGTGTACCATTAACCTCTTAGGTTGAGCAGAATCTTGCAAAATAATGCCGATATCACCGTTAAAAAGTCCAAGGTTATAGTCATTGGATTTGATAATAATTGGTCTACCAAGGTAAAACTCTTGTTTAGCATCGATAAGTTTTCTTTTTGTTAGAATGTCTGCCATTTGCTGATTAATGCCTTCTACACCATAATCGCCAGCACGAGATGAACATAGAAGTCGATAATCATTAAATTTATCTATGATGCCAATAGCAGCTTCATCTCCTTCACCCATTCCGACAGTGTAGGCGACTTTGAGTTGCTGAATGAGTTGTAAATAAGGGCGATAATACTCGACAGATTGATTAATTAAAGTAACAAGGCCAATATTTTCTTGTTTGTTTGCAGATATAATTCCGTGCCCAAGCCAAGCGAGTTCGTCATAATTCTGTTGCCAAACACCTAAAACTTTAGATAAGTCAGATTGATTGACTGCAGTGGCTAATAAACCTATGCCTGCATCGCCTTTAAATCTATGACTGTGTTGTAGCATGCACAAACTGTCTCCAAACGGAGTTTTATCATCAATAAACCCAGTTAATTGGGTTTCAGTTAATTCTGATAATAAGTGAGCTTGCTGAGCCGAATATCGCATCCGCCATGGTTGCTCTTTACTTGTTGGATCCTGTAAGCCTGCACAAATATCAGCTAAAACTGCTCCTGCTTCGACTGATGCAAGCTGATCTTGGTCTCCTAATAATATGAGTCGAGCATGTTCAGGGAGAGCCGTTAAGAGTTTATGCATCATTGGCAAGTCAACCATTGAAGCTTCATCAACGATCAATAAATCTAGACGTAACGGATTGTCTTTATTAAATCTGAATCGATGAGAATCTGGAATAACACCTAATAAGCGGTGCGCGGTTGAGGCTTCTTCTGGAATTTCTTTTATCACTGATAGATCAATGTTATCAGCCTCAAAAGAAAGCTGCTTAGCAAGTCTTATTTTTGAAGCTTTAATCGACTCACTGAGTCTTGCAGCGGCTTTTCCAGTGGGAGCAACCAAACGAATTGTCAGTTTTTGGTTTAAAAGGAGCAATAATAGAAGCTTAGTTACTGTTGTAGTTTTCCCTGTACCCGGACCACCGGTAATAACGGCCAGTTGCTTAGTGATTGCGGTTGCTGCTGCAATTTTTTGCCAATCTATACCTTCAAGATTATTAGGAGGAAAAACAAGTGAAAGCTGCTGTTTAAGTTTTTCCTTTTTAACTTCTAGTGTAGGCCGAGATAAACGAGTCAGTACGTCACTGACTTGAGTTTCAAACTGGTGATAACGCTGGAGGTATAAGCGGTTTCCGTCTATGACGAGTGGGGTTTGTGCTTTAGTTTCTTTGTTAAATTGACTAATCGCAGTAAATGATAATAAGGCCGATACTAGTTCAGTTGGTTGAATATTTATAACGCACTGTCTAGGAGACTCATTCATTGGATTAGAATGTTCGATTTGGTCTAAAACAAGGCAGCTATTTTGGTTTGACAGCTGTTTGCTCAATAAAGCACAAATGAAAATGAAAAATGGATCACTTGTATTGTGCATTTTTGCCATTTCGACAGCGAAATGTCTGTCTAATGCCGTGAGCTGTCCTTGTTGCTCCCAATACTTGAGAAGTTCGGGCATAGGTTTGTTTGTGTGGATCATGTTTATGCCCTCAAATCTTGTTTTGTTTCGGTGCCATTCATAAATAGCTCATCAAGTCTATTGATGAGTGCAAGAGGCGGTTTATCATAATAAATACCTGATTTTGGCTGATTTGCTGACATCCCACGCAGGAATAAATAGTAACAACCACCGATATGTTTATCGTAATTGTAATCATCAATTTTCGGTTTTAGGTATCGATGTAAAGCCAATGTATAAAGAATGTATTGTAAATCATAACGATGATCTAAAATCGCTTGAGACATGTTTCGGATGCTATAACATTCAAAGTCATCTCCGAGATGGTTAGACTTGTAATCTGCAATATAATATTTACCGTTAAACTCGAAAGTTAAATCAATAAAACCTTTAAGCATTCCAATTAAGTCATCAAAAACCAAATTATCACCATAACCAAAATCTTGAAGTGCTTTATTGACTTGAGTTGCCTTAAGCTTCTTAATTGGCAGGTAAAACTCCATTTCGACAAGTTTTGCACTATTTGGCAGTTTATAGAGGCATAGCCCTTCAGAGTTCAATGGTGAGCCAAGTAAATCTAAGTACCATTCCATGAGCGGTGTTGTCCATTGTTCATCAATACCGTACTGGAGCATGGCTGCAGGAAGGTGCGTCTCTAAATCAGATTTTGCATTGGTGAAATCGATTAATTCTAATACTAAATGCATGAAGCTGCCGGCATTAGCACCTTTTTCAAAGTTAAACCTATCTTGCTTGGTGAAGGGGTCGATGATTTCTTTCTTATTTTGGCTTTCACTGAATGCTTCGGACAGGCTAAGACCTTCGTCATCGGCTCCGGGATGCACTCGTTCATGAGTCTGGTGTTTTACTAAACCCGAATAACTTCCAACGCGCCAAGGTGTTGTTATCATACGATTGAGTTCTTTTGTTGTAAATTCATCAGTGGCTTGATTTTTAGGTGAAAAGTTCGTTGTAGATAGTGCTTCAACATTTATTGTACTGATGTTTATCGCTTCAGACTGTAATGACAAAGCTTGCTCTTGCAGTTTATCAAAATCACAATCTTTACTATCAACACCTAAAAGATAACCGATAGCTGTTTCAAAGAGTTGACTACTTAACCCTGACTTTTTAGTGAATCGACTGTGGTTGGCAATGGCTAAATAACAACGATAAACAGGACGAGTAAGCGCAACATAAAGTAAACGCAAGTCTTCAGCGAGTGTTTCACGTTTTTGTTTTTCCCAGCCTTCATCCGTTTGTTCAATATCCCATGTGAGCTTACCGTCTAAATGATAAATCATAGGCGATGGTCGGCGGCGGTTATCACGAGCTAGACTTACGAATGGCACAAAGCAAACAGGGTATTCGAGTCCTTTACTTTTGTGAATAGTAACAATTTGAACTAAGTTTTGTTCGCTTTCTAACCTAAGCTGTTGGTCGTCACTGTTGTTGCTGTTGACCAATTGCTGCTCATACCATGCAAGGAGGGCGCTTACACCATCAATCTCGGTAGATTTTTGTTGGAGAATTTCTGATAAATGGCGAAAATCAGTTAATCGCCGTCCGCCATCTTCATCATTTAATAATCGCGCAATAAGCTGAGAGTTTTTAGCAAAGGTGAGTAGTGTTGGCATGATCCCACGTTTATGCCACACGTTATGTAGTTCAAAACATTGCTCTAACAGTTGTTGGCGTAAGGTTTCATCGTTATTAAATTGATCAATTTGTAGTGCGGTAAATCCAAATAACTTTGTGGCTAAGGCGCTTCTTAAAAGGCGTTCATTTTTGGGATCTGCAAAACTACGTAAAATAATGGCAAGTTCTTGTGCTTCGAGACAATTAAGTACACTGTCTCGACTTAAAAAAACGCTACCTACATTTCTATCGATTAATGCTTGCTTAATGACTGCCGCTTCATTGCGATCCCGAACAAGAATGGCAATGTCTTTGGCTTTTATAGGGTTATTGTCATTAGCGTTAGCACTCATTGAGCTCTGACCCGACTCACTTTCATTGAGTAGCCTTACGATTTCTTCCGCAGCATCTTCAGCAAGTATTTTTCGTGCCGTTGTTTTATTTAAACCTTTTTCAGGCTCTTCGCTCAACAATCTTATGCGCAAAGCGGAAAGATCGTTTTCTGAATCTTGAATCACTTTATTTGCAGCATTAGGAGGTGTGCTTACTGCTTCAAATGGAATTGCTGCATTAATAAATGGATCTTTTGACTTTTTGAATAATTCATTCACACCTTCAACCATTTTGGTGCTCGAACGCCAGTTTTTTGCCAAAAAATATTGGTCATTCGTTTGATTTCTCGCGTTAATGTATGTGTGAATATCGGCACCACGAAAGGCGTAAATAGCTTGCTTAGGATCACCAATCATCAGCAATCCAGATTGATCAGTATGTTGGTAAATTTTTGAAAAAATATTGAATTGTAGTGGGTCGGTATCTTGGAATTCATCAATTAGCGCAACAGGAAAACGCTGATTAATTTGTTGTGGTAATGATTCAGAATTTTGAGAAATGGCTTGTGATAGTTGAGTCAATAAATCATCAGGCGTCAGTACATTTTTTTGAATTTTTTGCTGGGCAAAGCGTTCTCGAATATCAGTCAGTGCCTGATACAAAAAGGCTGGTTTTATTTGATTCGTCAGTTCATTGATTCTTTCAATGTGAGCAAGTAGCTTGGCTTGTTTAGGATGAGGTAGCACTCCACCTTTGTTAAGTTTAATGTTCGATAATGCCAGCATCTCCATCTCTTTTTTAGGAGGAAAACCTACACCATAATTTGCCCAATTATTGAGCCGATCGAACATTTGTATCAGTTTTGGATATCCGTCTGATTTTTTACCAAATCGAACACCACTTAAGGGTAAATCCATTAGTTGCTTGAGAGCGGAGTTGTGCTCTGAAGGCCAGCGAGCCTTAAATTGACTCAAGCTTTGGGTTAATTTTTCAGAAACCTCACTAAATTTGCCCGGCTTTACTAATGGCGTATTGTCGAAACTATTAAGCAAAGGGCGTAACTGTTTTATCAAAGTATCAGGATCTGAAAACTCATTTTGAATTACTTGAGCCATTTCAGGTGGTAACGTGTAACAATACTGACGCCAATAATCACGAACAGCGTGGTGCATGTATTCGCTGTCATCTAAAGTAAATTCGGTTTCAAACAGCAATGACGACTCGAACGCCATGTCGGTAAGTATTCTCTGACAAAAACCGTGAATAGTAAAAATTGAAGACTCATCGAGTGATTTAAGTGCTAAATCTAGCCTTTTTAAAGCTGCTTGTTTATCGGCTTTAGGTGTTTCTTTTAATAGCTGGTTTATAAAATCATCATTACATTCAAGCCCTAAAAAAGCGTGGTAGGTAGCTCTGATACGATTACGAATACGATCACGCAACTCTTCTGTCGCTGCATTGGTGAATGTTACAACCAAAATTTGCTGGCAGGTAAGGGGAGTGTTTACTCCTCTACCGAGAAGCAGTCTTAAATAGATCCCTGAAATCGTATAGGTTTTACCTGTGCCAGCACTAGCTTCGATGAGTCCTTTTCCATAAAGAGGGATGGTTAATGGGTTTAACACTTGGGCTTGACTCATTTTACAGCCTCCTTATTTTTGTTAAGTAGCTCGGCATCGACGTAATTACTCAATTTCGCTAGAGTATCTGAAGAATAAATTGAAATCATTGGCAGCAATACATCGTGGCTTATTGCGCCAAATGTTTGCTCTGAAAAATCATCAGGAAACTGATATAACCGACGATAATGTGGGTCGTTACTTTCACCTAGCTGGCTTTGTTCGTCCAGCCATTGTTTTTGGCAGGTGGCAAGTTTTTTTGCATGCTCACCTTCTTCATTGGCATAAGCTAATGATGTTTTCGGGAGAAAAGGTAATGGAAAAGTTAAACCGTTAAAGTAATGGCTTAATAGTCCAGCTAGTTTTTCTTTGGCTGAGTCAGCTTTTAAGGGTAACAGTGCATGATAATGGCTAATGTCAAGAAGGAAACTGTGATGTTTATGACCCATAGCATTTAATGCTAAGTGTCTGATGTATAGCCTGATTAAATCGCGCCCGTGGGCTTTACCGGGACGAACATTAATTAAGCCTTTTGCACAAACATCATCAATTCGACCAACAAGTGTTAAACTTTGTGCGACTTCGTCAAATGATAGGTTGATATCGATGTTTGATGATTTTTCTTCGCCCCTTAAAAACAAACAACGGCCAATAAGTGGTGCTAAATCTTGTTTATATTGGCTGAGTAATATGTCATCAAATGGCGAAACAGGTAATTCACCAGTGGCTTTTATTTTGGAATAAAAGCCATCGTCAACATCTTCAACTCCTTGAGAAATCGACTGTGTTAACAATGAGTCTTGTAGTTTATAACGCTCTAATGCATTGAGTGTGAATGGTTCATCGTTTTCATCTTGGTCGATATTGATGCCAAGATCTAAATTTAAGGTTCGGTTAAAAAAGTATTGTGCAGGATTTCGATAAAATCGGATCAATGCGGATAAATCAAGTTCTTCAATAGCATCTTGAGTTGTATTTATTTTTATATCGGAATTGATAAACGCTTCAGGTTCGATAAGCTTGTTTGGTGGACACCACTGCGCATCATAGCTGGCAATTTTTTTGGATATTTCTGCATTCTCACTTTCATATAGTGAAGTGTCAAATGGCTGTAACGGCTGTGATTTTATCAGTTTATTAATTAGTCCTTTTTCATAGTTAGGTGACGTTTTAGGTAATTGATAACAGAGCTGGCAATACTCTTGGAGTTCAGAAACCAACATGGACGGTATACGCTCACTGTTGTCACGCTCACTGTTCCCTATGTAACTGATGTAAAGTTGTTGTCTTGCAGAAAGCAATGCTTCTAAAAACAGGTATCTATCATCTAGCCTTCTCGAACGATCACCTTTACGAGGTGCATATTTGGAAACTAAATCAAAGCCCACAGGATGTTGGGTTCGAGGGTATACACCGTCATTCATGCCCAGCAAGCATACAAGTTTAAAGGGAATAGAGCGCATTGGCATCAAGGTGCAAAAATTGATTGAACCTGCAAGGTAGCGTTGGCCTACTCTGGACTCGGTGAGGCTTGCGGTAAACCAATTGTTTAAAATGCTAACGTTTAAATCGTCGTAGAAACCCGCGTCGGTGAGTTCTGTTTTTAATTTTGTTATCGCATCGCGGATCTCTTGTAACTGTGGACGCTCGTAATCATCGGCTACATAAAAAGCATCGACTAATGTGTTTAATTGTTCAAGACGTTCTGTTGCATTGATAGGTTGATTAAATAATTGGTGATATTCATCAATGGCCTCTATGAAGTTGAGCAGCTTTCCTAAGGATTGAGCTGACATGCCTTCAACGCCTTCAACTTTTAAACTGTCGTGGTAAAGTGGACTATCGTCACTGAAAGCGTACCCTAGGATTAATCTTTTTAAGCCAAAAGCCCAAGAGTTTTGCTCAAAACTTGGAATACCAAGTTCAGCACGGTTATCTTGATCTCTGCCCCAGCGAACGCCCGCTTGATTTAGCCAACGTTTAATAAGTTGAAGTTCGTCATCGTCAATGTTGAATTTTTGTAATACGGCAGGTACTTCGAGAATACTGATAATATCAGTGACCGCGTAGCGGCTTATCGATATTTTTAATAAACTTAAAAAGCTATTCACTAACGGAGATTCTTGAGCTACACCGCGATCTGCTATTGCATAGGGTAAGTAGTGTTGACCTTGCTTTGATGAAAATACTGCATCAATATATGGCGCGTATGAAGCGACATCAGGCAACATAATTACGATGTCTTTAGGTTTTAGTTTCGGATCCTGTTCAAGTTTTGTAAGAAGGTGATCGTGCAAAGTTTCAATTTCACGTAATGGGCTATGGCAACTTACAAACAGGATGGAATCATCACTTTCAGATACGATTCTTCGTTGATCTGATTTACGATATACGTCAGCATCAGGCCCTAAAGGTTGCCCGAGTGTTTCCATTTCAAGGATATCGTGCTGAATACCATGCAAAATTGTCGGTGAATTTTGATTTAACGGGCTTTGATAATATTCAATACTGAGATCTGAGTTCAGTTCAGGTAGCTCCAAAATTAAATCCAGTAATTCTCGCCCCATTTTACCATTGTTTGCAAGCAGAGGGTTTCCTACTTCAAGTTTATCTTCCCATAACTCAGGCAATTGATGCTTATCGGCAAATTGAACCGCCATTTTAGCTCTTAGCTTTGGATCAACAATATCACCCCAATAATGTTGGCATGGACTCAAATTAAACATGAAGACATCAATGCGCTGTGCGAGACCATGAAGGATCTCTATAAACTGCGGCGGCATTGATGAAATACCAAAGACGAATAAACGTTTAGGCAATGAGTCATAATTCGAACTTTCATCTATGAGTTTATTGATTAAATGGTGATGTAAGTTAGCGCGGTGATATTGGCTTTGTTCTAATACATTGTTATTAAAATCGATTAAACATCGCCATAAAATGGGTTGCCATTGTTGATCTGGCTCTAGTTCAATGAGTGATTCATTGTTTTCCCAAGATTCAATCCAGTCAGGCCTAAAAACTAAATATTGATCGAAAATGTCAGCGATTCGGTTACAAAGTTGATAATGCTTTTGATCATTAATTTGTTGTTGATTTTTTTGATAATTGATCGATACGGAATCATCTTGAGACTTGAGATACTGCTTTAAAGGTAAAAACTCGTCTTTATCAATGACTGTTGGTAACAGACTCATTAACTTCCATGTCATCATCGCTTTTGTGAATGCATTTTCTTTTGGTACTTGGGGCAATAAATC
This sequence comes from Parashewanella spongiae, assembly GCF_004358345.1. Lineage (NCBI taxonomy): Bacteria > Pseudomonadati > Pseudomonadota > Gammaproteobacteria > Alteromonadales > Shewanellaceae > Parashewanella > Parashewanella spongiae. The sequence goes on from NZ_CP037952.1 coordinate 2,375,497, forward strand.
GTGGCAGAGTTGCCAAGTAAAACTAGATGGAAGAGGAAAGTCAATTGCGGCAGCAATACCATTATGCTTTGCAATTTCAAGTCGTAACCAAGTCGACATTCCAGGGCTTTGCACCAACACTTGTTCTGGTTGAAGAATTGAACGGCCATTTAAAGGTTGCGATAGCAAACTGGCGAGCTTTTCACTAAGTGATTCCATTCGGTTTGACTGGATAAGATAAAACATATTTAGCCCAAATGATTTTGTAAAAATTGATAGTTAAGCTCATAATCATGCGATATGCAGTGTTACTGCCTGATTTTGAGTATATGTGTCTGATTTACCTAGTTCAACAAACTAATCTATTTATTACTTTGATAAAACACTTTTATACGTAACTACAACTTTTAAGGTGAGTAAGGCGATAGCATTCAGACCTTAAAAATGATGGTTTCATTTACCTTAAGTTGCACTTAAAATAATTAGTTACTTTCTACTACCGATGTTGTAGTGTTGGGTCAAATTTAGTCTGTTTTTTATATAGTTATCAAAGTGTAGCATGAGTTGCTAACTAAGCTGGCTCATTACAATATTATATCCAGCTTTGGAAAGTTGCGAAAGAAAGTATACCGATGAGTTCTCGTCACTCCAGCGCAGGCTGGAAACGAAGTAACGACAGTTTTGTATGTCGGTAGTCTAGTGCCTTTGCTTTTTTCTATAAAAGCCACTGGATACCAGCCTTCGCTGGTATGACAAAGATTGGTACTTTCTAAATCGCTAGATCCCTTAGTATATGCAATTCTTTTTGCTCAATCTTTTCTTTGACGGCAAAATTTATGTTTTTGGTGAATCCTCCAAATCATTATTCAATGCGTTATCCAGTATGTGCGTGTCAAGTTTTTTGCTGGTATCAATACCCAACTGCTGCATTTGGTGAGCTTGCCTGATGACGTTCCCTTTTCCTGTTGACAGCTTACCCATGGCATTTGCAAAACTTTTATCAGCTGTTTCAAGAGCACGACCGAGTTTATTCATGTCGTCAACATAACCGCACAGTTTGTCATAAATTTTACCTGCATGTTGCGCGATACGCTGTGCATGTTGGTTTTGGTATTCATAACGCCATATGTTATGAATCGTTCGCAAAGCAACTAATAAATTCGTAGGGCTGACCAACATAACATTATTCTCAAGCGCGAAAGTTACCAGATCAGGATCGTTTTCTAGTGCAATTAAAAATGCTGGCTCAATAGGGATAAACATCAACACATAATCAAGACTTTTGAGCCCATGAAGTTGCTGATAGTTCTTTTGACTTAACCCTTTAATATGTGAGCGTAGCGAGAGTATGTGCTCTTTAATGGCTTTTTGACGTTCGATGTCATCATCACTATTAAAGTAACGTTCATAACTGATCAATGATACCTTTGAATCGATAACAACATCTTTATCTTCAGGTAAGTGCACAATGACATCAGGTTTGAAGTGCTTGCCATTGTCATCCTTTAAATCTGTTTGAGTTTGATACTCATGCCCCTCTCGCAATCCACTTTCTTGTAAAACACGATCGAGAATAACTTCTCCCCAATTACCTTGCTGTTTATTGTCGCCTTTTAAAGCATTAGTAAGGTTTACTGCATCTTGACTCATTTGAATATTTAATTGTTGCAGTTGCTTTAGCTGATGCTTTAAAGCGCTGCGCTCTGATTGTTCGTGTGTATAAGATTCTTTAATCTGTTGACGAAAGCCTTCAAGTTGTTGCCTAAACGGGCCTAGTAGTCCCGTGAGTTGATTGTTATTTTGATTATTGAGCTTTTCGCTACGTTCTTCAAAAATACGAGTAGCCAAGTTTTCAAACTCTGTTTTCAATCTTGCTTCTGCTGACTCTAGCATTAACACCTTGTCATTTAAGGCTTGAGACTCAGCCTCATACTTGGCTTGCAATGTTTTTTGCATTGCATTTGACTTTGATAGTGCGAGTTGAGATTCCATATGTTTTCGCTGAGCGTCATCGAGTTTTAATTCTAAGTCAGCAGCTTGATCAGCTTGTGCCTGATATTTCCCGAGAGATTGTATGCTATCCTCAAATTTTGCTTGATAAAGTTGTAATTGTTCTGTTGTATCATCCAGTTTAAACTGCAATTGTTGTTTGATATTTTGATGTTCTTGATCTTTTATTTCAGCAACCTGTTCCCAGCGCCTTCGTGTGAGTTTTTGATTCAGCAATGCCCCGATTAGAATAGATAAGCAACTCACTGCCAAGAAGGCTATAATTTGAGCTGTCGAGAGAGAATCAAGAATGGTTAAATTTGGCATAAAAATGAATAGTTCAGATAAAAAGTTTAATCGAATAAGGATGTCACGCTTAGTAATTAGCTTCAAGTATTGGAAGCTGTTGTACGGAATAATTTATTGATAATTTCACGAAACTAAAATCAAATTATCTCTGTCTAATCTTGCATTGAGGACATCGTAATCTGTGAGAGGTATAAAGTGACGAATAAACGAGTATTCATAAAAGGTATTTTGAACAAAGCTACATGGAACACATCTGATAACGAAGTAACTCCGGAAGCCGTTTTTAAGTCGCGTCGCCAGATCATAAAAACGTTAGGTCTTGGTGCTGTAGGGGCTAGCTTGTCTACTAATGTAAACGCAGGATTAATTGATTTATTCGGAGACTCAAAGCCCGCTGAAAAATTTACGATTAAGCCTCTTGATTTTAGTGAAAATCAAGCATTCAAAATTTCAGAGCAACTCACTCCTGAAACAAAAGTAACCAGCCATAATAATTTTTATGAATTTGGTACCAGCAAAAGTAACCCAATTGAGAACGCGCAAGGTTTAAAAGTTGAGCCTTGGACTCTCACCATTGATGGTGAAGTTGATCATCCAATCACTCTGAATTATGACGATTTATACAAAATAGTGGCTTTAGAAGAACGGACTTATCGCTTAAGGTGTGTTGAAGCATGGTCGATGGTTATTCCTTGGGTTGGTTTTTCTTTAGCTGATTTAATCAAGAAAGCCGCCCCAAATAGCAAAGCTCGATATGTTGCTTTTGAAACTCTGTATGATCCTGAGCAAATGCCAGGGCAGAGAAATCGTTTTGTTGGTGGTGGCATTAACTATCCTTATGTTGAAGGGTTAACACTCGCAGAGGCCATGAATGATTTAAGCTTTTTAGCTGTAGGTTTGTATGGAAAAACATTACCACCTCAAAATGGTGCGCCAATTCGCTTAGTTGTGCCATGGAAGTATGGTTTTAAAAGTATTAAGTCAGTGGTAAAAATCCGCCTTACCGATAAAAAACCGCCAACCAGTTGGAACTTACTCGCTTCTCACGAATACGGGTTTTATGCCAATGTAAACCCAAATGTTGACCACCCAAGATGGTCACAGGCATCCGAACGAAGGATTGGTGCGGGAGGCTTATTCTCAGCTAAACGTATCCCAACCTTGCCGTTTAATGGCTATGGTGAACAAGTTGCCAACCTATATAAAGGGCTTGATTTACGGAAAAATTTTTAATGAAAGTAAATCGAAAACATTTACCGTGGGTGAAAGCTGTCTTTCACCTATTTGCACTTGCACCAATAATCTATCTGTTCTTACTTGTTTTTGCGGATCAAGCTGGTGGCGATCCTGTGCAATTTATTATTCACTACACAGGTATTGGGGCTTTAAATACATTATTGCTGACATTATTGATTAGCCCAGCCGCTAAAAAATTTAAAATGTCTTGGTTAATGCAAACCCGTCGATTAGTAGGTTTATATGTTTTTGCGTACGCGACGTTACATGTTGCATCGTATTTTAGTTTTGACTTATTGTTTGAGTGGTCACTATTAGGCGAAGAAGTAATTAAACGTCCTTATATATTAGTTGGTGCAGTTGCATATTTAATATTGTTTGCATTGAGCGTGACATCATTTAAAAAAGTAATGGCTAAAATGGGTCATAATTGGCAAAAACTTCATAATTGGGTTTATTTTGCTGTTATATTAATATCTATTCATTTTTATTGGTCTGTGAAGTCAGAAATAATTGAGCCAAGTATCTATATTTTTATTGGGTTATTACTTGTGGGTTTACGTTTTAAAAAATTGACTTCCAAAAAAGCTAGATAATACTCAAATTTTAAAACTCATCTATTATTTGTTTGATGAGTTTTAAACCTCGGGCATAAATGTTCATTAATTTAACTATTAAGATGATAAATGTTTAATTTATAAATGTTAAATGTGCATGATATTCTACATTTAATACTTTATAAATAGGTGAGTAATTTGGCTATATACAAAGCTGGTATATCCGCTACCTCTCAGCCTGGAAGTGAAGGAGACTTCATGGACATTGAGTATTCTGTTGCTACAGAAGCTGATAGTGTTTTGTGGAAAGATATATCAGGAAGCCTTCCATTATTTGGACGTGCCGAATATAAAAAACAATTCGAAAAGCTTATAAATGTATCACTGAGCTGTAGTGAGCGATTGGCCGCTTTTGATATTTTAAAGCCCAAAATAAACAGAGGTAAAACGGATAGAATTCTAGCCAAACTGAATTCCAGCGGAGTTCCATGTTTTGTATTTGCGTTAAAGAATAAACCAATTGAATATTCGGTTAAACATTCCGCTTTAGAAAATAAATTAGATGCTGAACTTCATGATGAATTTAAAAAATATAATTTTATTCACTGGGAATCAGCTTTTGTCGGCGATTTAAATCGAGCTTGTTATGTATTTAAAAATGAATTTACTAAATTTTCATTTTCACATACAGACAATATTGCCCTTGAGGTAAAAAAGGAAAAGGCAGAGGCTATATGTTGTAATCCATTTCAAAAAGAAGTTGTTTATTGCCTTGGACATCAGCTCGTAGCTGGTATGCTTATGCAGACTTTTTCTGCATTGAAAAGCCCGCTTTTAAAAAAAGTGAATGCTGATTACGAATTTGAGAAAACGGCATTAAATACTATTAGATTCAATTATAAACAAGTGATGAAGTATGAAGCGAGTCGTCGAAGTTTTGTAGATGCAGAGTCAGATGAGTGCGATTATGAAACGGTGACGTGTAAACTTTCTTTTTTGATTAGTCAATTACACTTTTCATGTATTTCAGTCACAATTGAAACGACTCCTAGAGAAAGTATCGATGGAGTAACACTAAGGCAGCAGAAGCTTCAGAATGCACTACTGTTGAGTAATAATTCAGCGCAATCTAATATATATCTCCATACCCTAGTTCTTTTTAACTCTAATAATACTAATTCAGCCCGCCTCGATGCTTATAGTGAGTTAAGGTCTTTGAGTGGTGAAGATTCGGGTATTGATTTCAAATTAGGATTATTAAGAAATCAATCTTGTTTATTATCAATGTCTCTTCCAAGGGAAAAACTGCGAATTGAATTGAAAAGAACAATTGAAGCGAGTCAGTTGCAAAGTAAATTCGAAAAGCAGTTGTTAGAACTCAACAAATCTGAAATATCAGATCAATTTTTTAAGGATTTAACAAGATCAGAATATAGGTTTTATTTTGATGGCAAGGCAAAAGAGTATACTAGAGTAAAAGAGTCTAATGTAAAAGCGGTTGAAGAAGCTATAAACTCACTATGTGAAAGTGACTATCAGCGAAATGTAGTACGTTTTTTAGGGTCTCAATTAATGTTTAACGAGGCTAAAAGAGTTATGCGGCGCTTTAATGTGTCATATCATCAAGGAACGAGTACACAATATAAATATACAAAACTTCAGGATAGCGTTGTGAAGTTTGATTTTGAATACAAAACCGAACTTAAAATGAAAACTGAATGTTCTCCTGTAGGCTTTGATTTGAAGTTTCGTTCATTGAAGTGGAAGGTGTCTTGTCTTATTTTTCAAAGCAAGTTGTTGTGTACGGATATGCACGTTGAAAGCGAATTGATCAATTCAGGTGAGTAATAAAGTAAAGTACGGCCTGAGCCGTACTTTAAATAAATATGAACTATTTAGCGTTCATAAGGGCGACGGCATTATCTAACATACGATTGCTGAAACCCCACTCATTATCATACCAAGCCATCACTTTAACAAGACGGCCATTCACTCGGGTTTGAGTTGCGTCGAAGTTTGATGAATGTGGATCATGATTGAAGTCAATAGAAACTAATGGCTCTTCATTTACATGAAGTACTTCTGACATAGGTGCTACGCTGGCTGCATCTCTAATGATTTGATTCACTTCTTCAACCGTAGTATCACGTGAAGCAACAAAAGATAAATCAACCAAAGATACATTAATAGTAGGTACGCGGACCGCTAAACCGTCAAATTTACCTTGAAGCTCTGGAACAACTAAACCCACAGCAGCAGCTGCACCTGTTTTGGTTGGTATCATTGACATTGCTGCAGCGCGAGCGCGACGAACGTCAGTGTGGTAAACGTCAGATAAGCGCTGATCATTAGTATAAGCATGAATGGTAGTCATTAAACCCGATTCGATGCCAATTGCATCATTTAAAGGCTTAGCAAATGGAGATAGACAGTTAGTCGTACATGATGCACTTGAAATTACAGTCATGTCTGAAGTTAAAACATCATTGTTTACACCGTAAACAATCGTAGCGTCAACATTCTTTCCAGGAGCGGAAATGATGACTTTCTTTGCACCTGAATTCAAATGTGGTTGCACAGCTTCTTTTGAAGCGAAGATTCCAGTACATTCGAAAACGACATCAACATTAAGTTCTGCCCATGGAAGCTTGGCAGGATCTCGCTCTTGAAGAGTAACAATTTTGTCACCGTTTACATATATCGCTTCATCGTCGTGATCAACTTTGGCATTAAAACGGCCGTGAACAGAATCATACTTTGTCAAATGGGCATTAATTGCCGCGTCACCGAGATCGTTAATAGCAACAATCTTGATTGGGTAGTTTTTTTCGCTTTCATATAAAGCACGAAGTACATTTCGACCGATACGGCCATAACCGTTAATTGCAACGCGGATAGTCATTCGATATCCCTTAATGTGAGTTTTAAAAATAAGTTAGTTATAAAATTACCAAACTGACATTATCAGTCAAGTGAGATCGTTAAAAGAGTGATGTTTTCGTCAAATAAAGTTCGTTTTTCCAACCTTGATCTCTATTTTGGATGGTTTTATTCAGGTTGTCGATAAAAAATTACATTCTGTTCTATGATTTTACACGTAAATTGTATTTTAAATTTGAGCTCAGAATCATTTTTCACCCAATCTTCTTATTGCCAAACTGTAGCACTTTATTCGAGTGAGTTTTCGTGACCTAATTCTCATGTTTTAGATTTTAAAATGAGCAACAAGCTGATCATTTTATTGTCGCTGGTCAAGTCGTTAGTTAAATGTACTCATTAATGAAAATATTTTGATTAATTTTTAAGGAATTATTTTTACAGTTGTCATGCTAAGTAACTGATATATTTCAGTCTCAAATCATAATTATTAACGATTTATTTCTATTTGTTGTAATGATTACAACATTCAGCTTTTTCAAGCACAATAGTAGGCTTTTTATCTAATAAAATTACAGTCTTGTTGTAAGCGAGTAGGCTGGCTTGTGCATAAAGTTTTCATTACAATTGCGCCGAATCTGCTGCGCAGATATCTCATACCCTACTTTTGATCGATTTTCACCGAGTGCTCTAATTTGTGGAGTCACTAAAGAAAGTGAAATAAAGGATTTTTAAATGAATGCTGATAAACACCTAAATAGCTGGCAAGAACGTTTCGAACTAGCAGAATCTATGCAGCCTCTGCTAGGTAAGTTATATCGAAACCAAGGTGTAGAAGTTGAAGTTTATGGCAAGCCTCTTTTGAATGCCTCTACTATCGATATAATTAAAGCTCATCGGTTAGTTAAACATCACGTAGGCAATAAATTGCGTTTACGTGAGAGTTTCCCCTTTGTTGATGCATTAAGTAAGTTATCGGTTAAGCATTGTAAAGTTGATATCGGCAAATTAGCGGTTAATTATTGGCGTAATCATGGTGATGAAAGCAATGTAGAAGCATATATGGCGCTTGAGCTTGCTCAAGGTATTGAACATGCATCTGATATTGAACCAAAAGATGTCGTTTTATATGGTTTTGGTCGTATCGGTCGTTTATTGGCTCGACTGTTGATTGAAAAAACAGGTCGCAGTAATAAACTACGTTTGCGCGGTATTGTTTTACGTGGTGGTAAAAAAGGTGACCTAGAAAAACGTGCTAGTTTACTACGTCGTGACTCTGTACATGGTCCATTTAATGGTTCAATCGATGTCGATGAAGAGAATAATGCAATCATCGCCAATGGTACCTATATCCAAGTTATCTATGCCAATTCACCAAATGAAGTTGATTACACTCAATATGGCATCAACAATGCGCTTGTTGTTGATAATACAGGTATTTGGAAAGATGAAACTGGTTTAGGTCTACACCTTAAGTCAAAAGGTGCTGCAAAAGTGCTATTAACTGCTCCTGCGAAAGGGCAGATTAAGAATATTGTATTTGGTGTAAATGAAAATGATATCACGTTAGAAGACAATATTGTTTCAGCAGCAAGTTGTACAACCAATGCAATTACTCCTGTCCTGAAAGCGTTGAATGACAAGTACGGGATTGAAAACGGACATGTTGAGACCATTCACTCGTATACGAATGATCAAAACTTGATTGATAACTATCATTCTGCAGATCGCCGTGGACGTAGTGCACCACTTAATATGGTTATTACTGAAACAGGTGCAGCCAAGGCAGTATCTAAAGCACTGCCAGAAATGGAAGGCAAGCTTACAGGTAATGCTATTCGAGTTCCTACGCCTAATGTATCAATGGCAATTTTAAGCTTAAACTTGAATTCAGAAGCCAATAAAGAAGGTGTTAATGAATTTTTGCGTGAAACTGCTCTACATTCAGAATTACGTAGCCAAATCGACTTTACTGAATCGACAGAAATTGTATCAAGTGATTTAGTTGGTTCTCGTTATGCTGGCGTAGTTGATTCACAAGCTACTATTGCAAGCGGTAAGCGCGCCACATTATATGTATGGTATGACAATGAGTTTGGTTATAGCTGTCAGGTTGTTGGTGTTATGCAAAAAATGCTTGGCTTGAACACGCTATCTTTACCAAATGGCTAATAATTCACCATTGGTTTTAGGTGTGAGACAGTAATTTAGTTTGCTGTAGTAATGAAAAATAATTAAAGCATCTTTGTTTTATATTTTGGTATAGAAGAAAGGTGCTTTTTTGTGGCTGAAAATAACGCACATTGCTGAATTAATAAGTGTTTTGGCGCATTATTATTCAAACAAACGCTTTTATTAATATTATTGCAAAATGATGTTTGACTCTGATTAATAAATCCGTAGAATGCATCTCGCAGTCAGGGGGTGGGACACATCAACTGATTAAGCAGTTTGGCGATAAGGTACTGGGAAGTATTGGCTAAGCTGGCGCGATGGCAGAATGGCTATGCTGCGGATTGCAAATCCGTCGATCTCGGTTCGACTCCGGGTCGCGCCTCCACTTCCTAATTAGGAAGTATGTAAGAATTTAGTTTTATTGTTTTGAACAGTAAAGCAAAGAGTTTGCCCGAGTGGTGGAATCGGTAGACACAAGGGATTTAAAATCCCTCGCTTAATAGGCGTGCCAGTTCAAGTCTGGCCTCGGGTACCACATTGCTTTTCGAAGCAAGCAAAAAAGCCTCAACATATGTTGAGGCTTTTTTGTATTCAAAAATTAATTTGTCTATAAATTTCAATTTCCATATCACAAAGCAACCCCTTTTAAAGACCAATAATCAATTTTGAGATATTATCGATAACGTTGATCTTAAAAATTGTCGCTAAGGGATTAAAATGTACGCAAGTTCAGCTAAATTGTTTCTCCTCTTTCTAATCAGCTTATATGCTCATTCTGCTTATGCAGGTAGTGAAGTATTATCTTCTGGTCCAGTATTCAAAAAGTTCGGAAAAATCGCTGCCGTAGATACCTCTTTTAACATACCTAAGGATATGAAGTTCAAAGTTGCTTTCGACATGAGTAAAGCTGCGGAAGTTGGTGAACCTAATCGAAACCTCAATACATTAGGGCGTTTTATTAATATGCACGTTGCATCTGGGGTAGAGCTAGAAAACATAACGTTAGCAATGGTAGTTCATGGCAAGGCGGTAGCTGACTTAGCGAATGATGATTTCTATGGAAAACGAAATGATGGTGCAAATAATAGTAATAAAAGCATGGTTGCCTCATTAACAAAGCAAGGTGTCAAAATTATTATTTGCGGTCAAAGTGCAGCTTATTATGATTTAAAGCAATCTGACTTACTTCCTAATGTAGACATGGCGCTTTCGGCAATGACGGCTCATGCAATACTTGTACAACAAGGCTTTTCATTAAATCCGTTTTAGTACTTGGAATAATTAGTAATGAAACTTCATATCAATACACCACTTATAGAATCCTTATCTGTGGGAAAAGGGTTGAATGGCAAGGTTTGGTTAAAGTTAGAGAACTGTCAGCCATGCGGGTCTTTTAAAGCAAGGGGAGTAGGTTACGCTTGTCATCAACACGTTATAAATGGCGCTAAGAAACTTGTTACCTCATCAGGTGGCAATGCAGGCTTAGCGGTTGCTTATGCTGGTAGAGTGCTTAATATTCCTGTGACAGTGGTTGTGCCGACAACAACAAAAATATCTGCAATAAACCTTATAAAAGAGCAGGGCGCAGAGGTCGTTATAAAAGGTGATGCGTGGGATGAAGCTCATCAATATGGGTTACAACTTACCGAAAAAGACGGGGGGTACATACATCCATTCGATGATCCTTTGTTATGGGAAGGTCACTCAACGTTGATTGATGAAGTTATCGAAACAGGCATTAAGCCTGACGCTGTTGTTCTGTCAGTAGGCGGTGGTGGATTGTTGTCTGGAATAGTCAAAGGACTTCGTAAGAATAAGTTATTTGATGTCCCAGTTATAGCTGTTGAAACAGATGGTGCTTCGTCTTTAGCTGCTTCTATGAACGCAGGTAAATTGGTTAGTGTCAGTCAAATTATGAGTGTGGCCAGTTCTCTAGGCGCAAAAAAGGTATCTCAGCATGCGTTCGAGCTAACAAACACACATCCGATCTATAGCCATATTGTAACGGATAAACAAGCTATTAAAGCATGTTCACAATTTTTAAATGAACATCGTTATTTAGTAGAGCCAGCTTGTGGCGCGAGCTTAGCCGCAGTTTACGATTCTCGGGTTATTTTAAAAGAGAAATCGAATATTTTGATTGTTGTGTGCGGCGGAGTAGGTATCAATACTGAGCAATTGAAAGAATGGAGTCGTTCTTTGGGTGTATAAACGTTCAGTGGAAAAGTGGTGCCGCTTTGCGCGACACCATATATTCGATTTTATTCGTATCTTAGGGCATCGATCGGATTTAATCGTGCCGCTTTAATTGCAGGTGCTAATCCAAAGATAATACCAATTGCAGATGTGAAACCGAATGAAAGCATAACGGCCCAGCCAGGAATATGGGCGTCTGGCATATTAGGGGCAATAACCGAAATAAACGATGACAAACCATAACCGATGGCTAGACCTATCATTCCTCCAAAGAGGGATAAAACAACGGCCTCAACTAAAAATTGAAGCATGATAAATCCTGGAGTGGCACCCAGTGCTTTTAGAGTACCAATTACTCTTGTTCGCTCTGTTACTGAAACCAACATGATGTTCATCACACCAATTCCCCCAACCACGAGACTGATCCCAACGATACCGGCTGTAATTGCAGTTGCACTGTTGGTGAATTTATCAAAGTTTTCTCGTGCTTTTTCAGCCGTTTCAAATTCAAAATCGTCACCTGATTCAGCAGAGAGCTTATGCTTTTGACGTAATATACGAGTCATTATTGCTTTGGTTTGTTCCACATCAGCATCAGGCTTGAGTCGATAGGATATTTCAAGATAGTTACTTCGACTATCTCCACCTTCCAAAATATTCATGGTGCTGATAGGAATGTTAATATAATCATCTTGATCGAAACCAAAAAGACTTCCCTGAGCTTCAGCTACGCCAATGATATGAAACCATTCTCCGCCAAGTTTAATGTATTCCCCAACAGGGTTTTCGGGTAAGTGAAGCTTTTCAATAATGCTTGGGCCAATGAATGCTACGCGTCGTCGTTTATCATCATCGATTTTACGGATAAATCGCCCTTTCTCTGGGTATGTTTTATAAACTTTTTGGTATTCTTCTTGAGTACCCATAATTCGGGAACTATGAGTGTAACTGCGATACTCTGCACCGCCAGAAAAACGTCTAGAAACCATAATGGCAGTCATGGTTTCTGCTTGATCAATTTTGTTCTTTAAAAGGAGAAAATCACTGTAAGTTAAGCGTCCTCTCTTTCCGACCATCTCTTGCTGAATGCTTGTGTAGGGTTTAATCGTGGTAACATCAGGAGATAAATCTGAAAATTGATCGTTGATTTGCTTAGTAAAACCTTGCATAACAGCGACAACCGTGATGACTGCTGCAACACCAATAATAATACCTAAACACGTTAGTGCAGAACGCATAGCATTGACTTTAATTGCCGTTAAGGCTGCTTTTGTTCCTTCCATAACAGCGATGGCTGATTTAAACATGAAGCACCTCCTTGCGACTATCGTTTACTACCTTTCCATCAACAAGTCGAATGACACGCTGGCAGTGATCGGCTATTTCTTGTTCGTGAGTGACCAAAATAATGGTATGGCCTTCGTCGTGTAATTGATCGAATAGCGCCATAATATCTTTTGTAGTTTTGCTATCGAGGTTACCCGTTGGTTCATCACCTAATAAAATATGCGGTTTTGTGACCAATGCACGTGCGATAGCAACGCGTTGCCTTTGCCCGCCAGAGAGCTGGCTAGATAAATGGTTTACTTTGTCTTCTAACCCCACGCGTTTTAAAGATTCAAGTGCCATAGCTTTGCGTTTACTTGCTGTAATAAAACGATAAACAAGAGGCTGCATCACATTTTCATGTGCAGTTACTCTAGGCAGTAAATTGAAACTTTGAAAAATAAAACCGACGCTTTTATTTCGCTGCTGAGCCAGTTCAGTTTCAGTCATATCTTTTACTAAACTGTTTTTTAAATAATATTCGCCAGATGTTGGGCTGTCTAAACAGCCGAGCAAATTCATGAGGGTCGATTTTCCTGAGCCTGAAGGGCCAATAATCGCAACATACTCATTTTCTTCAATTTCAATATTGACATCATCGAGCGCTTTAAAAACTTGAGAGCCCATTTGGTAGTGCTTATTGATATTTTTAAGCTTGATAACGGCACTCATTACGCATTTTCCTCAGTGCTGTCATCATTGTCAGTTTTTATCTCAATAATGTCACCATCTTTAAGCTTACTTACTGGGCGAGCAGGTCCAGTAATAATTTTGTCTTTTTCAGTCAAGCCACTCTTTATTGATTGCTCAATATCAGAAGATATACCCACTTTTACATTTTGTTTTTTGATCGAGTTATCAGATGAAACAACCCATACATAGTATTTATTATCATCTTGGTGAACTGCTTCAATAGGCAGCTTTAGAGCTTCATCAGAGATGAATGAGGCAATTTCTGCACGACTACTCATACCTGCATAGAGTGGGCGGTCAGTTTTATCTAGGAGTACTTTAACTTTAAAAGATAACCCATTCGAGCCAGCTTGATTCTTAGCTGAGGTACCAATATTAATGACTTTTCCTGTAAATGGCTCATCTGGGTAAGCGGCTGCAAAAATATCAGCTTTCTGGCCAAGCTTTATACTGGATATGTCCGTTTCATCTACTCTTAGCTCAGCAAGAATGGCACTTGGGTCGGCAATTAACATTAAATTTGAGCCGATGATATTTGTCGTACCAGCAATAACTGTTTCACCAGCTTTAATATCAACTGAGGCAAGCAACCCTGTCATTGGAGAGCGGAAAACACTTTTATTCAATCTATCTTTAGCAATTGATAAAGAAGCTTTTGCTTGATCTAGTTGTGCGCGTTTGGCTTCAATATTAATTGTGGCTAATTCAAGTTGGTTGGTTAGGTCGTCATAAGTTTCAGCGTCTGATAAACCAACTTTGAACATTTTTTCTTGTCGCTTGAGTTTTCTTTCGATGTTTTTTAAGCCCACTATTGCACTTTTAATGTCTATTTCACTGGCTTTAACTACGGCTTCTGACCGTTCAACATCAGCCTCAAATGCTTTCGTGTCCAAACGCATTAGCACATCACCTTTGGCGACATTTTGGCCTTCTTCAACTAATACTTCAGCCACTCGTCCTGTCACTTCTGAACGCATTTGAACTTGAGTATTAAAAACTAAATTGCCAGAGGCTAAGATGGAATCGGCTATTTGACCTTTTGTCGGATGAGTGACTTCTACTTTAATGGATTCTTTAGAGCCGGTAATTTGTTTGCTAGCCAGTATCCCAATAAAAGCGACTATAGCTAATATAATAATGATGTTTTTTTTCATGATTAACTCTTAATAAAACGGTTGTTTAGAACTTTAAACAACCGTTAAGTGGAAATGTTATGAATTAATAAACTTATACAAGAGCGATGATGAGCCAAACACCGTAAACCAATGCAAAAGGCAGCAGACTATAAAGTACAGCTTTATTGGTACTGAAGTTCGTCCAGCATTTAAGGCCGATTATAGTCAGTGCGATTGTCCAAATACTGAAAATTCCAATACTTTCAGTAAGCGTAAACAGTGAGCTAGTAGGATCTAGGCCCAAAAGAAGTTGATTTAAAGAGGCGTAGTTGGGTAAATAAATTGAAAGTTGGTCAGTATTTGCCGTTACTATCAACACAATGACGCCAATGCTATTGATGACTGCAGGCATCATGGTCCAAATACTAAAACCATACCAATCACCATACTTTGCGTCAGAAGTAGGGTCAATTTTGCTAACCAACATAAAATAAAGAGCATATATCGCATTTATGATTGGAAGACCAACAATAATTCCTATGACGGTTGTCCATACCATAGAATCTTGCATCATTAAGATGCCTTGCTTTGCAGTTTCATAATCTTTTGCAGATATGTCGGCATCTAAGGTTGCCAATTGCTGATCTGTAAGATATTGAGGATCTATGCTCGAAAATAAAAGGTAGGACGCAGCTGCGCTAAATCCTGCTACAAGAATAAACGCTAACCAAGACCAGCCTTTTGCTTCTTTCAAACCATTAAAGGCTTTCGACGGAGAGAGGTAAATATCAGTAATCGCACCAAACACTGTATTAGATTTCATGATTGAGTTCCTTTAATCATTAAGTTGGCGTAAATCTAACATTTATATGTTTTTTTATTAACATTTTTTTATCAGTAATTCTTGATTGAGTTAGAAACTAATCCACTCAAATAGCATCAAAGCGAGTTGTGATGACATTTTATGTCAATAGTGCAGGAGGAGACAATAAATGTAACTAAATATTTCCAAAAGTAATAATTGGTTGTAAGAGCGATACCAATGCTAATTATTTAACCTGACCTTTGCGCAACGAAATAAATTACTGAAATTTGTGAATTCACTGTAACGACTATTTATAAACAGAAAAGCCAACGCTAAAACGGTGGCTTTCTATTGCTAATTGACGATTAAAAGCTAATGTGACAACTTGGCAATCCATTTTTTTCAATGTAGTTTTGATGGAAATCTTCAGCTGCGAAAAACTCTTGAGCAACAAGTATCTCAGTAACAACGATCCTGTTACCCCATTTTCCACATTCAATGAGTTCAGCTTTTGATTGTTGAGCAAGCTCTTTTTGGTATTCAGAATGAAAAAATACAACACTGCGGTACTGATGACCAATATCTTCACCTTGTTGGTTTAAGGTCGTAGGATTGTGGTTACTCCAAAATACGGCAAGTAAATCATTGTAAGAAACTACAGATTCATCATACTCAACTTGAACAACTTCAGCATGACCTGTTGTACCTGACTTTACTTCTTCGTAGCGGATGAGGGTCTCGTCTCCACCCATATAACCACTTGTAGCACTAATGACACCATTTACTTGTCTAAAGAAATACTCAACGCCCCAAAAACATCCGGCACCGAAAGTTGCTAATGCCATAACTACCTCTACTAAAAAAATACGCCCAACCGTCTAGATGGCTATATTGCTAAACAGCTAAATCAATTGCAAGTAATTTTTATAAAGAATTTTGCTTTTGGGGTTTTTATATACAAAAGAGAGGGAACATAATTTTAGAGCTATATGTGTTAATATGTTGGCCATAAAATAGTTGGGATCTTGATCACATATTACGAGTCATACACAACCTAGTAATGTCTATCTACATTAAGAAGCCCTAAACCAATAATCATAAGGAGCCGAACGTGCTACAAACGTTAATGGAATCCAAAGACTTTCTTGCTTTCACTCTAGACAACCCAAACAATATTTCAGAAGCTTTCTCTTTTGCTATTTCAGATCACACTAATGTACATGTGTGGGATACTGGCGTTATTGTTTTTGAACCTAAAATCGACCTAGGGAAAGACGTTGTTTTATCATCGGCGGTTCATGGCAATGAAACTGCGCCAATTGAAATTTGTAATCGTTTGATTAAAGAATTATTGGATGAAAAAATTGTAGCAAAGCAACGTACGATGTTTTTAATTGGCAACCCTGCAGCCATTCATAACGGTACTCGGTTTGTTGAAGAAAACATGAATCGATTATTCAACGGCGCCCATTCAAAAGGGCAAGGGTTAATAAATAAGGAGCGTATTAGAGCTAAAAATCTCGAGCAATATGTCGATCGTTTTTATACTTCTCAAACAGATGGTCGTCATCGTATCCATCATGACTTGCATACAGCAATCAGAGCTTCAAAACATGAAAAATTTGCGATCTACCCTTACAGGCCGGGTAGAGCATATAGTGCAGAGCAGATGATGTTTTTAGGTGCTTGTGGTGTGGATACTATTTTGTTTCACCATGAACCCACAACGACGTTCAGTTATTTTTCATCCGAAAACTATCAGGCTGATGCATTTACGGTTGAGTTAGGCAAAGTCAGACCATTTGGTCAAAATGATATGACTCGTTTTATTGCGACACATGAAATGCTGTCTCGCCTAATATCAGCAAAACCTTTAGAACTCGATTCTTTCTCAGAAGAAAAATTAAATCTGTATCAAGTTTGCCGTGTAATCAATAAAAGCTATGAAGATTTTGAATTTACATTCGCGAATGACGTTGAGAATTTTCGATCTTTTCCGAAAGGTTTTGTTCTAGCAAAAGAAGGCGGTTCAGAAATAAAAGTGGAACACGAACAAGAGGCAATAGTGTTCCCTATCAGCAATATTCCTGTAGGCCAACGAGCGGTGCTTACTCTTATACCAGCAGTTAATATTAATGTTCAGTAATTGTTTATCGGTACGGCTGCACTGTAAAGTAAACAATACATTGCAGCTAAGTACTACTTTATATGTGACATTGGCGAAAAGTTGCTAGCTTATTTACGTTAACGTAATGTGCATGTCGCGTATTAAAACATTTTGATTTTGGTTGAAACTGACCGGAGTTAGGTAATAAAAAGAGCACAATATGAGCAACGCAACACTGAATAATGAAATAGTGCATAGCGTCAATTTTCTTGACAAAGAATCATTAACGATTCCAATGTTAAAAGTCATGAAAGCCGACGGCACCGTCTATCAAGACGCTGTTTTACCGAATATTGATGAAACACTCGCAAAGCGAATTTATGATACTTGTGTGTTTACACGAGTATTAGATGAACGGATGCTTGGCGCTCAACGCCAAGGGCGTATCAGTTTTTACATGACTTGTACCGGTGAAGAAGCGGCAGTTATAGGTAGTGCCGCTGCACTTGATGACAAAGATGTTATTCTGGCTCAATATCGCGAGCATGCAGCATTACGTTATCGTGGTTTTACGACTGAACAATTCATGAATCAAATGTTCAGTAATGAAAAAGACTTAGGTAAAGGTCGCCAAATGCCAATTCATTATGGCAGTGCAGACTTGTGCTATCACACAGTTTCTTCTCCTTTAGGCACTCAAATACCACAGGCGACGGGTGTGGGCTATAGCTTAAAAATGAATGGACAAAAAAATGTGGCGGTTTGTTATTTTGGTGAAGGCGCCGCTTCTGAAGGTGATTTCCATGCTGGTATGAATATGGCGGCCACGCTTAAATCGCCGACTATTTTCTTCTGCCGTAACAATGGCTATGCGATTTCAACACCGGCTGAGGAGCAATTTAAAGGTAACGGCATTGCGAGCCGCGGTGTTGGTTATGGCATGCATACTATCCGTGTTGATGGCAATGACATGCTAGCAGTATTTGCAGCGACTCAAGCCGCACGTGATTTTGCTCTCGAAAACAATGCACCTGTATTAATTGAAGCGATGAGTTATCGCTTAGGTGCACATTCTTCTTCGGATGACCCTTCAGGTTATCGTACTAAGGAAGAAGAAGATGCTTGGCGGGATCAAGATCCTGTTTTGCGCTTTAAAAACTGGATGCTTCATAAAGGATGGTTGACTGAAGCACAAGATGCTGAGATGTACAAACAGTACCGTGAAGAAGTGCTTGCTCAAGTAAAAGTATCAGAGAAAATTGACGTTCCAGCGCTTGATGAAATAATTGAAGATGTTTATGACACTCCAACACCAGCCCTGAAAAAACAACTGGATGAACTCAAAACACATATAAGAAAGTATCCAGAATCTTATCCAAAAAGTTCAGGGAGAATCTAAGCCGTGGCTCAAATGAATATGTTACAAGCGATTAATGATGCGCTTGCCATCGCAATGAAATCTGACGACAAAATGCTTGTTTTTGGTGAAGATGTCGGCCATTTTGGTGGTGTTTTCCGTGCTACGTCAGGATTAAAAGAACAATTTGGATCAGATCGTTGTTTTAACACACCACTTACTGAACAAGGCATTGCTGGCTTTGCTAATGGGTTAGCGGCTAACGGACATACTCCAGTTGCTGAAATTCAGTTTGCTGATTATATTTTTCCAGCGTTTGATCAAATCGTTAATGAATCAGCAAAATTCCGTTATCGCAGTGGTAATGAGTTTAATGTTGGTGGCTTGACGTTCCGATCCCCATACGGCGGTGGTATTGCTGGTGGTCATTATCATTCACAATCACCAGAAGCTTATTTTACTCAAACTCCTGGTTTGAAAGTCGTGATACCAAGAAACCCTGAACAAGCCAAGGGGTTGTTATTGGCTTCGATACGCGATAAAAATCCAGTAATATTTTTCGAACCTAAGCGTTTGTATCGTGCATCAGTGGGTGAAGTACCAGAAGGCGATTACCAGCATGAGCTAGGTAAAGCCGATGTTGTTCAGAAAGGAACAGATATCACAGTGTTGGCTTGGGGTGCCCAAATGGAGATCGTCGAAAATGCAGCAGAAAGGGCGGCAAAAGATGGGATCTCTTGTGAAATAATTGATTTACGCTGTTTATCTCCTTGGGATGTTGAAACAGTCGCGGCTTCAGTTAAAAAGACGGGCCGCTTGCTTATCAATCACGAAGCACCTTTGACTGGTGGTTTTGCTGGTGAGATAGCCGCAACAATTCAACAAGAGTGCTTTTTACATTTGGAATCACCAATCAGTCGAGTATGTGGATTAGACACTCCTTATCCGCTTATTCACGAAAAAGAATATATGCCAGATGCGCTTAAAACTTATGAAGCCATCAAAGCGACAATGGACTATTAGGAGTCGGCAATGATTAAAAATTTTATTTTGCCGGATATTGGCGAAGGTGTTGTTGAGTGTGAACTTGTTGAATGGCTAGTTGCTGAAGGTGATACTGTCGTTGAAGATCAGCCAATTGCCGACGTAATGACTGATAAAGCTTTGGTTCAAATTCCTGCGCCTTTTCCTGGTGTGGTTACCAAACTTTATTATGCTAAAGGCGAAATCGCGGTTGTACATCAACCACTTTATGCAGTTGAAGTTGATGGTGAAGCCCCTGCAACTATCGAAGATATTAATGTTGATGAACCTGTTATGACTCAACTAGGCACTCAGGTTGAAGATTTCTTATTGCCTGATATCGGGGAAGGAATCGTTGAGTGTGAACTGGTTGAGTGGTTGGTTAATGAAGGTGATGAGGTCATTGAAGATCAGCCAATTGCTGATGTTATGACGGACAAAGCTTTAGTCCAAATTCCAGCTATAAAAGCCGGTAGAATTTCTAAGCTTTATTATAAAAAAGGTGAGTTAGCGATAGTTCATAACCCCTTATTTGCTATAGAAGTCGCTGGTGAAATTGTAGTTGAATCATCTGCTGCTGTTATGGTTGAACAAACCAGCACTGTTTCGAAAGGTGCGACTCCCGTGCCACAAAGCAAAGCTTTAGCAAGTCCAGCTGTGCGCCGTATGGCCAGAACTCATGATATCGATATCAGTACAGTTACAGGTAGTGGTAAAAATGGTCGTGTTTATAAACATGACATTGAAGCCCATATGTCTGGAAAACAAAATACATCAACAGAAGTAGCTGTTGTTGCTGAGTCAAATGTGACTACATTGGTGACTACAACTAACAATGCTGATCGCGTAGAACCTATTCGTGGCGTCAAAGCTGTTATGGCTCGGATGATGCAAGAATCTGTTTCGACAATCCCTCACTTCACTTATTGTGAAGAAATTGATATGACAGATCTTATGATTCTTCGTAAGAGTATGAAAGAAAAATACTCAAGTGATGAACTTAAACTGACCATGATGCCATTCTTCATAAAAGCGCTTTCGCTCGCTATTAAAGAATATCCGATAGTAAATAGCCAAGTAAATGCAGATTGTACTGAGCTAACTTATTTATCAAGCCACAATATTGGCATGGCTGTTGATTCTAAAGCTGGCTTGCTTGTACCTAATGTAAAAGATGTTCAAAACAAGAGTATTCTTGAAGTTGCAGCAGAGATTACACGCTTAACTACGGCTGCACGAAGTGGACGAGTATCTCCTGCTGATTTAAAGCAAGGTACTATTTCGATTTCTAATATCGGTGCTTTAGGTGGAACTGTAGCAACGCCAATTATTAATAAACCTGAGGTTGCTATTGTAGCTTTAGGACGAGTGCAAAAACTGCCAAGATTTAATGCTAAAGGCGAAGTTGAAGCACGTAATATTATGCAAGTAAGTTGGTCAGGGGATCACCGTGTAATTGACGGTGGAACGATTGCGCGTTTCTGTAACTTGTGGAAGCAATACCTTGAGCACCCACAAGAGATGTTATTAGCAATGAATTGATGGTATAAACTAAATCTTCTTGAGCAAAAAGGGACGCGATTTGCGTCTCTTTTTCATTATTATAAGCCGATCATTATTAGATTTTAATTGCTCAATTTCGTATAATTCCTAGATTGATGTTACTCCATTGGAAGTTCTAATGAGCCAAGCGGCACCTAAGATAGAAACGATTGATTATCCTTTTCCTCCAAAACCGATCCCATTGTCAGATTTTCAAAAACAACAATATAAAGATCGTATTAAAGCCTTACTAAAAGATCGTGATGCTGTACTTGTGGCTCACTATTACACGGATCCTGAAATTCAAGCTTTGGCTGAAGAAACAGGTGGTTGTGTGTCAGATTCTTTAGAGATGGCACGTTTTGGACGAGATCATCCAGCAAAAACATTAATTGTTGCTGGTGTTCGGTTTATGGGAGAAACGTCGAAAATTCTTAGCCCTGAAAAGACAGTGTTGATGCCAACGTTAGAAGCAACGTGTTCATTAGATATTGGTTGTCCAATAGAAACTTTTAGTGAATTTTGTGACGCACACCCAGAGCATACTGTAGTTGTTTATGCGAATACTTCAGCGGCTGTTAAAGCTCGAGCAGACTGGGTTGTTACGTCAAGTATTGCACTTGAAATTGTCGAACACCTCGATAGTGAAGGCAAAAAGATTATCTGGGGGCCTGATCGCCATCTAGGGAGTTACATTGCCAAAGAAACAGGCGCTGAAATGTTAATGTGGCAAGGAGAGTGTATCGTTCATGATGAATTTAAAGCCAAAGCATTACGTCTGTTGAAGTTAGAATATCCTTCTGCCGCGGTTTTAGTACACCCTGAATCACCTGCCGCTGTAGTAGAAATGGCTGATGCTGTTGGCTCTACAAGCCAGCTTATTAAAGCGGCTCAAACGATGAATAACGATACTTTTATTGTTGCAACCGATAAAGGTATTTTTTATAAAATGCAACAAGCTGCGCCGGGTAAAACTCTAATTGAGGCGCCGACTGGTGGCAATGGAGCAACGTGTAAAAGTTGTGCTCATTGCCCTTGGATGGCGATGAATGGCTTGAAAGCCATCGAAGAATCATTATCAGCTATTGACACTAAACCACATGAAATTTTCGTAGATGATGAATTAAGGCATGACGCCTTAATTCCATTAGATCGAATGTTAAATTTTGCTAAAAATTTAAACATGAAAGTGAAAGGTAACGCCTAATTCGTTGTCATAAAGAGAGTTTTTCCTCTCTTTATGACATTATTGAAATATGCGAGAATGATTTAATTTCTACAACTACCATCAGCGTTTCAATTACAAATCGAATAATCATTCCTAGCCAATTTTGACCAATAAACTCCCATATTTTCGGCTTAGAGATAAAGTCAGGGCATCCGCACGAGTGAGTGATATATTCACAACTCCATGTGATAACTTCGTCATTTCCACAATAGTGGGAATCTAATACCAATTACAGTAATTAAATTCCCAGCTCAGAGCTATGTATGTGTTCAAAGTACAAGTGAAATTGATGAAGACATAGTTATTACCGACATACAAAACTGTCGTTATTACATTGCTACGTTGAGACAGCTTTGCGTAGTGATTTGGACACATACAAGCTCCCGAAGGGCAAGGCTAAAGGATTTCATTACTACGTTACAAGTTTTTGATTTATCCCGACAAAAGCACGAAGTGCGTTGAACGCCAGCTTTGTATGGCGGCCGTAGGGAATATAGTACTTCAACCTAGAAACATCAGTTAACTGCGCTCTCAAGCGTAGAAAAAATGGCTGATAGTAAGGCGTAGCTTGCAGCAAGTAGTTATTCTACTTGCAAAAGTTACAACGCAGATAGCAACCATTTTAGCAAGCTTGTGAGCGTAGAGCACTTCACTCATTGAGTGAATGATAAAGTCATCTTATTGACTCAAACAGTTACTCATATACTTAGCGTTCAACTGATGTTACCATGAAAATTAATAGTATTAGACGCAACATAGTCCTCCCCACAATTATTGAAGGGATAAAAATAAGTCTGGCTGTCTGTTAAGCTTTTTGCTTAACTGTTTATACCATATTGTATTTAACCATCATTTGAAGCCATCGGGGACTATTTCTCCTGACCATTAACTCCTCGTAGTTAATATCTGGGTCAAAATAGGCTTTCCTTCGGCTTAATACTGTGTAGATAATACGTAAAAGTTTGTGGGCGATAGCAATGATACTTCTCTTGTGTCCTCGACGGATGACCAAACCTTGGTACTTGCCTTTGAATTGGCTTTTCGTCTTAACGGCAGCATTAGCTACTTCACACAAGAGTGTTTTGACCATTTTGTTTCCTTTACGCATTCGCCCACTTTTTCTTTTTCCTGCACTTTCATTATTTCCCGGACATAAACCTGCCCATGAGCTGATACCCTTCATTCCATCGAAGCAACTCATGTCGTCACCGATTTCACCAATAAGACAAGCTGCACTGATAACACTAGTGCCCGGTATCGTTTGCAAAAGTTCCAGAGCCTCATTCCACGGTTTTATCGTTTCAATAATTAAGGTTTCTAGCTCAGCAAGCTGCTTCTCTAGAAACTCAATGTGACTTTTGATATTACGCAAGATATAAAGGTGTGACGGAGTAAGAGTTTCGTCCATACTCGCCATAAGTTCACTTCTATCGGCTTTCAGTCTTGGGTCGACCATTTTTATCAAGTCACACAATGGCTTTCCTTCAATCAGACCGTTCACGAGTATTTGCCCTGATTTCCCGTTAATGTCGCTAATAAACCCGCCCAGACGAATACCAGCATCATCTAAGGTTTTATGTAATCGATTTTTCTCATTACTCAATTCCTTTTTTTGTTTTGTCTCTTCTGCGAGTCAGTAATCTGAGTTGCTCCTGCTGTGGCGCTGGAACGAAACTTGACCGAACGAGTCCATAGTGACCAAGTGAAGCGAGCCATTGACTGTCAATGACATCTGTCTTTCGACCGAGAACATTCTTGACATGACTTGCATTAACGACCTGCGTTTTTATGCCAGCTGTAACAAGTGAAAGGTAGATGCTTTTCCAGTAAACACCTGTACTTTCCATTACTGCTAGCTCAATATGATGCTGCTTGAGAAAATGGCATAATTTCAAGCGTTCTTTTTTTAACGAGCGTAGCGAAAATCTCGGGGGCTTGCCCCCGTGCTGGATAATGTAGACTGGGCGAAGTTCGGTCTATATTATCCTGTATATGGAACTTCAAAGAAATTCACATCACGTATACAGATTAATGTATCACTTTGTATGGATACCAAAATATCGGCGCAAAGTATTTATAGAGTCTTATCGTGAAGGCTTAAAATCAATTGGGTGTGGGTCTTTTAAAACGACGAAGTTATCCACATCTGTATAACCTCTGTTTGGATTGCTTTTTGTGATACTCCCAATACTTTTCAATATCACCACTCGATCTTAACGACCTAAGTTTTAATATAGCTTCTGCACCTTCAAGACTCCATCTCGCTCCAGTGATATCCAACCTATCATTAATCAGATGACGACAAGCTCCCTCAATGACACCGCTAGCAATTGGGAAACCTTGCTCTAACGCTTTACCGTATTCTAATCTTGATTTATTTCTCAATAGATAACCGATGCACTTATTAATGCCTTCTCGTTGTTTTAATTTCCGTTTTGTTGCACTGATCCCAAGGCCTTTTGCTACTTGTGACGCATTACCTCGTAAGATTTCAGTCGCTCGCTTTTCTATCCAATCTTCGACTTCTGGATCATCTTTTTCAAATAAGCACCACGCCGCTTTCCAGAGATATTCAAGCACATGGATGAAATCCATGACCACCGTTGCATTGATGTTGAGTTTCTTCATCACCCGATAAATTTGTTTTAGCTGATGAGGATGACCATCAACGAGTACAACCCACTGACGGCTTTGAGTTGGGTCTCGTTCCAGAGCTTCTAAAAATGCTTCTTCAATCACAGTCGCAGCGCTTCTTTCTACGCTTGCCCACACACGTTTATTTCTTGGTGGCACACGTAATGGACGAACATTTGAATTATCGTTTCTAGACATGATTGATTCTGGGGTACGATGCAAAGGCTTGGTGGTGTATACCGCTGCAACTTCTGCCATTCGTTTGCGGTCTTTTTTTTCTCCAGCACTTAGGCGTCCTTTGAGCTTCTGTTGTTTCGCTGCTTTTTGCGTGCCCTCTCTCAAGCTATTAGGTTGCATAACGATGCCTTTTCCATCCATAGTCAATACCAGTAAATCAGATGTATTTTCTGGCTTAAGGTATCTCTGCTGGAGATAAAAACCATCAAAATCTTGTGCAATATCCTGCACAATTTGCCTTGCTTGTCGCTTGGGCACGTGCGCACCTGTGGTGGTATCTATTGAGCTTACTGCATCATCATATGAGCCTTTGACTGCTTCTGTAGCGAGTCTTAGGCGTACACCATCAGAGTATTTATCTTTCGAAAGATTCAGCTCACCATCCATTGGAAACACGCTATCACACCGACGTTGACTGTAACCTTTTCGATGCATCGTTACGGTACCAAATAAACTTTCTAAGTTTCGTTTGCAGTTATTTTTCAAATGATTCAATGCAATGTCACGGTTGGAACAAACTTGCTGACGGGGCTCTTCAGCGGTTTTGATATCTAAGAAACCCTGTAATAAACACCGCAACAACTCAGTTCCTTCGGTATCGATATAAGCTTCAACTTCTCCATGGCTCTCTTGCTTAACTTGCTCGTCTTCGAGGTGCGAAATAATACGTTCAAATTGCAATTTGGCTTCAGAAAAGAATGAAAATTCGAGTGAGTTTGAGTATGCTAGTTTCATGAAAGGAGCCTTTTTATATACTTGTTGTGTGTGGAAACTGATAAGTACTATAAAATTGCTCCTTTCGCACCATTTATTAAACCCATCCAATTGATAATTAATGATCTTTTCATGGTTTTCGTCGATCAAAAAGATCTACACCCAAATCAATTATTTATAAAATTGGTTACGACTATGACATTGATATAGTTGAACTAGAAATTCCAGTTGATCATATCCACATGGTCATTAGAGGTGAGCCGAAGATATCACCAAGCGATGTCATGCAAATAATCAAAAGTATTTCAGCGAGAGAATTCTTCAAGCGTTACCCAGATATAAAAAGGCGTTACTTTTGGGGGAGATAAGCTTTGGACACAAAGTTATTTTGTCGAAACTATAGGAAACGCTACTGAAGAGGTCATACGAAAGTATGTTCAGGATCAATTGTCGGAATTAGATAAAAAAGAGAAAAGTGCGGATCAACTTGGGCTTTTCTAAAACTCGGTTGCTTGCGGCCGAGTTTTTTATATTTATTTAGACAGGAATAAATAAATCTGGCCGATAATACAAGTGTGACTGAGCAAAGCAAAACGGGAGTAATCATAAAGCTCCAACTCTGTGAAGTGAGCATGATTAATATCGGATTTGCTCCTGCAGGTGGGTGAATTGTTTTAGTCAGTATCATCAATGTGATAGCCAACCCTGTAGCTATTGCTATTGAGAGTGAGGTAGCATCAAAAAAATTAACAAAACATAGACCAATAAAAGCTGTAAGCAAGTGGCCAAAAATAACATTTCTAGGTTGAGCTAACGGGCTTTCAGGAACAGCAAAAACTAAAACAGCTGTTGCTCCAAATGGAGCCATTAATAGTGCTATGTTGAAAGGCATATTACATACAAAAGACAGCAGCCCAATAGCCAAAGCTGCCCCTAAACCGGCAGTACAAGCGTATCCTATTTTTTTCATCAATCTATTTTAACCACTGCATAAAAGCGAAGCATAATAGAAAATGTGAGGGGATTAGCTAAAAGTAATGAATAGCCATGGACATCTAGATGTCTTAAAGGCTATTATTGTTAAATGTCTTTAACATATTTTGGATCTTAAAGTGCCTGTAAGAATCCCTGATAATTTACCAGCTGGTAAGATATTAAATGCTGAAAATATTTTCGTGATGCCAGACTCTAGAGCCTTGCATCAAGATATTAGACCAATACGAGTTTTAGTTTTAAATCTAATGCCAAATAAAATAGAGACAGAAACTCAGCTGCTAAGAATGCTTGGAAATACACCATTACAGATTGAAATTGATCTTATGCGAATACATGAAAAACAATCTAAGCATACTTCTGTTGATCACATGGCAACTTTTTATTGTGACTTTGAACAAATAAACCATAGAAACTATGATGGGATGATCGTAACTGGTGCGCCACTTGGTCAGATTAATTTCGAAGAGGTGAGCTACTGGACACGTATATGTGAAATTATTGACTGGTCTCAACAGCACGTAACTTCAACCTTATTTTTGTGTTGGGCTGCGCACGCTGCTTTTTATCACCTGTATGGACTTAAAAGACAGCTACTTAAGCGTAAAAGAGTAGGAGTTTTCAAACATGTTTGTTGTAAACAGCATGTGCCACTTCTACGCGGATTTGATGATCAATTCACAGCGCCTCATTCTCGATTTTCTGAAATAGATATTGAAAAAATAGTCAGTCACCCAGACTTAGAGCTGCTGGCAGTATCTGATGAGGCAGGGGCTTACATAACGCTCAGCAAAGATATGAAAAACTTATTAATAACCGGGCATCCTGAATACGATAGAGAAACTTTAGCTCAGGAGTATGAGAGAGACTTACAACAAAACCTTCCAGTTGAAAAGCCAGTAAATTATTTTCCAGACGAAAACCCTCAATGCACGCCTATAACAAATTGGCGTAGTCACGGCAATTTGTTAATCAGTAATTGGTTAAATTATTATGTATACCAAGAGACCCCTTATAAATTAGAGAAAGTTTAATACTCATATAAAGAACTTTAAAGTAATGAATGTTTAATTTTTTGATGGTTAATTTTTAATGAAGAAAAAGGATTAAAGTGAGATACAATATTTGATTAGAAAATAGCAGTTATTTTTCAATTGGATATTAAATAATTAGTATTGGAATTCTATGTCAGTTTTATATAATGAAAACTTAAGTATCCCAGCTTCAACAGTTGAGGTTATAAATCTACTAGAAATAGATGTTCCAATACAAAATGAAATCTATGAGCTTGAATTTAAAACTGGAAGCGGTCAATTACGATTTTATCGTGTTCATATTATTAATAATGAGGTTGAAAGTGTAACTAGGGCCTCGGGTTTTTCTGATGTTGTTGGATTTGTGACAGGTACTCACGGTGGATTAACTTGTAAATCTATAAGAAAGTTTATGAACTCAAAACTTGATAAATTAAGATTAAAAGTTAAAGAGAATAGTCAAGAATATACAGTTATTAAAAATACAAAATGTAAAGCGATATTACCTTGTAGCCATAAATTTTCTCCAGTTACACCGAGTAATACTTTAGATTGGCTGAAAATAGCACAGACAAGAAACTTTGGTGCTCAAACCGAATTGACCTTAGCAATAGTATTTAATTTGGCCTCTTTTGAAAGAAGATATTATGAATTAAGTGTTGGTCAGCCTTCTCACAGACCTATAGACGAATTATCACTTGAAGAAATTAAATTTAAAGAATTTATAGTACATGGAGTGAAGTCTTTCGATTTATCCATTAAACATGAGATGTACAAATTAGATACTAGGAATTTTGAAGTACTAAAACAGATAAAAGATAACGTCCATAGACTGGTTGTTATCAATGAATCTCCTCTAGAATGTGATGAAGTCAAAGCAATTTTTGGCGCTGAAGGTATTACTATAGATTCTGTTGATTATGTTGAAAATAGAAAAAAAGGTAATCGAACTGCACAAGTAAAAGGCAAAAATAAGAAAGAAGAATGGATTAAAAGTAGTGCCAATTTAGGTAAAAAACTACTCATAATAGACAATGAAATAAGT
This sequence comes from Parashewanella spongiae, assembly GCF_004358345.1. NCBI lineage: Bacteria > Pseudomonadati > Pseudomonadota > Gammaproteobacteria > Alteromonadales > Shewanellaceae > Parashewanella > Parashewanella spongiae. Next base: position 2,404,668 of record NZ_CP037952.1, read on the forward strand.
GAATCTGGAATTGCTAATAATTTAATGCTTCATGGAGAGCGCTCGCCTTATCAGAAATTGGTCTGTCATTCTTCTTCGAAACGAAGAGCAACATTATAAGTTTTTTTATTGCTCGTTTGAACCTAAATAAATCGTCTCTACTTCGAGTGTTGGAACGGCCTGAAATTCCGATACATACTAACGGCAGTGAAAACGATTTGCGAGAACATGTCAAAAGGCGAAAAGTAAGTGGTGGAACAAGAAGAGATTTAAGATGCCAATGTCGAGACACCTTTTCGAGTCTGCGCAAAACCTGCCAAAAACAAAACTTGTCATCTTGGAAGTTTTTAAATGACAGGTTTTCTCTTAAAAATACCATCCCTTTACTGGGAGACTTGGTGCTGCAAGGGGCTCGAACTACCACAACTTTTTGAATAGTTACCAATAGATTAAAGTTAAATTGTGCGTTAAACCGATTTGTTTAGGTTGAATTTGTATTTAATAAAGGCCAGCCACCTAACGCTTTCCACTTGTTAACGATATAACAAAATAACTCTGCAGTCCTTTCTGTGTCATATAGTGCGGAGTGAGCCTCTTTGTTATCAAAAGGAATTCCAGCTATTGAACAAGCTTTAGCTAGTACTGTATGCCCTAAAGCTAAACCCGAAAGCGCAGCTGTATCGAAAGTTGCAAATGGGTGAAATGGGGTTCTTTTAATCTTATTACGCTCAATCGCTTTCGTAACGAATCCATGATCAAATGTCGCATTGTGGGCAACAATGATGCTTCTGTGACATTCAGATGCTTTTTGCCCTTTTTTGATTTCTTTAATTATTTCAAGGAAAGCTTCTTTTTCGCTTACAGCCCCACGCAAAGGGTTTGTAGGATCAATTCCATTAAATGCTAAAGCTTCAGGCTCTAAATTAGAACCCTCAAAAGGCTCAATGTGATAATGCATTGTTTTATCAATGATCAACTCGCCTTCGTTAGTCATTTTCAGCATTGTTACAGCAATTTCTAATAGAGCATCGGTTTCTTTATTAAATCCAGCAGTTTCTACATCAATAACGACAGGGTAATACCCACGAAAACGGGATTTTAACTTATTGTGTTCCACTAAATCACTCATGTAATTGCTCATAAAAAAATGTCCGTGTTATTATCCTTAATACTGACTTATGTGTCATGTTTGTTTGTGGTTTATTTAAGCTAAAGATATAAAAAAATATGCCGATAAACTTAATAATAAGAACTTCAATGAGAAACAATGAATATGTGGCGACAATTAATCATTTTATTGGTTTGTTGCGTACCCTTAACTGTCGGTGCCGAACTGCGTCATTTTGTTGCCTCTTTAGAAGAATCACAGTGGCGAATTACAAGTAATAGTCCAATAGCTTGCCAGTTAGAGCATGAAATCCCTATGTATGGCAAAGCTATTTTTGCGAGCCAAGCCAGTAAAGATATGAATTTGAATTTTGTATTGGATATGTGGGTAAAACCGAACGAAGTAACGAAAGCAGAATTAATCAGTAAAGCACCGAGTTGGCGTCCAGGTATTGCAAATAAAAAGCTAACGGCGATTACTTATCAGAAATACTTTGACGGTGAAGTGCCAAAATTGGCCGCTTGGTCAATGCTTAATGAATTAACAAAAGGAATGCAGCCAACTTTTTATTATGCAGATTGGAATAATAAGTCTAGACGTGTTGCCGTTGGGTTATCTTCAGTAAATTTTCATAGAAAATACAATATCTTTAAACAATGCTTATCGAACTTATTACCTTATTCTTTTAATGACATCGCATTTACAGTATTAAACTTTAAAGAAGGAGGAACTGAGCTCACCCGACTTTCTCAACAACAAATGAATAAGGTTCAAGAATATTTATCTTATGATGCTGATGTTGAGTTAATCCTTATTGACGCTTATACAGACAGTTATGGTGGCAGAGGGATAAATAAAAAAGTATCACAACAAAGAGCAGACTCGATAAAAGAGTATTTTATTTCAAACGGTGTGCCTAAAGATAAGATTGTTACTCGAGGACACGGGGAAACTCGTCATGTGGCTGGAAACGATACTTTAGCTGATAGAGCGCGAAACAGAAGGTTAGTCATTCAAATCGACAAAGCAAGTTAGTTATAGTTATGGTATAAATTATGTTTCAGAAGAGTTCGGACAAAAAGAAAAATAATCCGGACCAGTATCTGAACCTACAGTATAAGAAGCATGAACCCCAATAATATCTGTGCCTTTAATTACAAAAGAACATTTTACATGCATCGACTTGATGTGCCCTGGTTGCTCTTTAATTGCATTAACAATGTCATCTGCTTTGGAGCTACTTGCGTCTTTGTGAAGTACTACATTTAGCATTAAATAACTTTCTGCCCCTGGGCTTCGGTTGTAGTGATAAGTTTCATCAGACTCACCGATTGAGATGTAATGCTCGCTAGGGTTATTGAGCATTACGTTTTCCATTATAGTTGCTAATAATCTTTGATTAACAATCTCTTTAACAGTTTGAAATTCACTTCCACAACGTTTTTTTAGATCTACTTGAGAAAAAATTTTATCATCTTCCCACTGATGTTTTGCACGATAAAAGTCTACATCGAAAATAGTAACGTCTGTGTCAGGTTTATTAATATCTTTTTGGAGTGTTTCTTGTAACTTTCTCAAATCGATCGCTAACCGTTTTAATTTAAACGAGCAAGGTCCAAGTTCATAGGTAGTATAGTTATTTTCATCTTTTACACTAAATTCTTTTTTACCAATAGATGTAGCGTTTGTTTTGAGTGCATAAAATAAGTCAGGTTTGTCTCTATCATACGTTCTTAAGTCAGACAAAAGTTCGAATTTAGCTTTGCTCTCTTGCTTTAGGGAAGGCTGAAACAGCTTACTTATTTTTTTCCAACAATCATTGGTAGATTGATCTATGTTTGGATCAGATTCAAAGCTGGCTTTATCTTGTTTATTAAATAAGCTTGGAATTGCACTGCCAATCCTTGAAAGCATGAAGTACTCCCTGTTTGCTGCTAAATTGCATGTAGCTCTATTGAGTTAATTATAGTGAAGGGTTTTAGTATTGCTAAATTGGATTAAGTTACTGGTGTAGGACTTACGCATTGACAGAATTTTGAAATTTTGGTTCGAGACAACTTTTACCTTCTGAAAATGTTGCAATAAAACCTGCGACTACACCCTTGTAAAGAACACGTTGGTGTTTATACACATTAGATATGACATCAGCAGCCTGCATTTTTTGAAGATGAACAAAGCTGCAAATTGATGCAAATATATGATTTCTTATAGGTTGCTCATTGCGTACTTGAAAGTGCTCAATATGGCAGACTTGTTTAATTGCACGATGATATTGTTCAATCTGCCAGTGATGGTCATGGATGCTTAAAAACTCTTTTCTCAGCAAGTAGTTAAAGTTGCCTTCTGGTAAGTAGACAACATAATGGCGTTGCTGGTCTTTTAGCATCGTCCGAAAAAGTTTCACTTTACCAAAGTCTTTCAACCAGACTTCGAGACCATCATCAGGTACATCTAGGGCTTGAACTTGCTGCAACTTTCCCTTTTCAAGCGATACTGCTCTATTGCTTTCAACTGAAAACATAAAACCTGTTTGGTAATTTTTTACCTTCTTCAGATTTGGAACGCCGCTGTACCAAGAGTCTCCCGTGACAAATGCTGGCTTCAAACCCCATGTTAAGACTTCACCCAGCATATCCTGAAAATAATCATTTTTAGTTTTGCCTTCAGACTTATCATAAATACGATAATTGACTGGCATGTGCTGACCATCTGGATCTGTGTAGTATAAAGTGATGAGATTAATCCCTTTCACAACTCGATGATGCTTACCTGACCAAAAATGTCCAACAAGTGCCATATACTTGCTATAAGGTTTATCCAGAACGCTGTCATCAACGCTAAGAGTGCCACCAATCAAGTTGACGCTGGTTTTTATTTCATTAAATAAATCAAATGGTTCAAACAGTTCTCTTTGAAAAAAACGGTTTACACTGTGATGAGAAATACCAGTTACCTCGGACAATCGAGTGCAAGTGGATGACTTGGGCTCACTGATCAAAAATCCCATATACATAGTTAAATTGCAGCGGGCTGTAGTTGGTCGAGTGGTACTTCTTATTATCAGTTACAATATTTAGATTTTTGAAGGATTATCATTAACTACGCAAACCTGTCAATGCGTAAGTCCTATGGTGTTTTAAATATTTATAGAGATGAAAGATATAAACAGAAAATGATGTCGTTTTATCAATGATATTTAATGTGAGCCTATTATATGAGGAATAAATCGGTTTATTATCTTTATTAAAGTTTTATATCTTTTGTTATATTTGAATGTTTAGAACTGAGCATAACTCTTGATAGAGATATTCTAGGGTAAACGCAAGCATGTTTTTCGAGCAAAAACCGTAAACTTTGTAACCCGACATTCCCGTAAAAACGAGAATCCAGTGACTTTGGGTATTCAGGTATAAGGTGCTAGACTCCCACTTTCGTGGGAATGACGAAATTACCACATGCAGTTGTTCATATCACTCATTCGTGTGGTCGCCCTGATAGATATTCATACCTTTTTAGTATGTTTTGAGCTTTTAGGTTCATCAATAAAAATTTTGAAACTGTCAAAGAGAGAAATAAGTGTAGCTGACCATATGAAACCATAGAATATTAAATGTGACGTTTCAACTTGTTCATGAATTACTATTGTTGCAACGACAAAAAGAATTGATGGTTCAAGATAACTGAGCATACCAAACAAGCTAAGAGGTAAAAGCATTGAGGCTTGAATGTATAGAAACACTGAAATTATCCCAACAATCCCAAATAATAAAATCAAAACTAAAGAATATGGTGTGGTATAAAGTGAGCTAAAAATATTAGGAGTATTTTTAAAAAATAAAATAGAGACAGGGATCAAACAGAGGTGCTCGAGAAAAAGAATTGATGCCACTTTCTCCTTCATCATTTTCCTGATAGTAAAGTATAGTGGATAACCACCAAAAACAATCACTGAAACCCATGATATTGAATGGTGTTGCATGAGCTCTATAACTAACCCTATCAAGGCTAAAGATATGGCTATTCTTCTTAAGAAATTTATTCTTTCTTTAAAAATAAGTTTGCCTAGTAAAGCTGTGCTTAACGGTAGCATGAAATAGCCCAAGGATAGCTCTTTCGTTAAACCGTTAGCTGGTGCCCATATAAATATCCACCATTGAACACCAATCAAGCAGGCTCCAATGAGCAATAATGAGAGTCTTTTGGGGCTTTTAAGTATATCTTTTGCTGAATTGAACAGATCTATGTATTTTTTTGAAAATGAAAAATAAGCAGTTAAAAATACAAAGCCTATTATTATCCTCAACGAAAATAACGTATTGCCATCGATATTTATTAAATTAATCAACCATGGAATAATGCCGAAAATTAAAGATGCAATAACGGAAAATGTTATGCCAGCTCTATAATCATAATTAGTTAGCAAGAGATTTATACCGATTTTTAAGTTCAAAATTAATTTACGAGTGTATGTCTTTTATCGATTTTAGAGTAATTAAGATTTATTAACTTATGTGGAAGGCAAGTAATGAGAATATAATTAAAGAGTTAATAAATAAAGGCTCTGTACTGAGCCTTTATTTATTAACGGGATAAAATCGATCAAGAGTCGCAGAAGTGATCAGCGGCACGTTTAACAAGCTCTAAAGCTGTTTGATTACACTCTGGAAGCTCTGCGTCACTCTCTTTCAATGGTGTCACCCTGTCTCCCCATTTCATTAGTACGGCTGCAGAAGTTAAGCCAGCGCCAAAAGCACAAGATAAAATGTTTTGATTTGGCTTTAAAATTCCCTGTTCTAATGCATCACAAATTGCAATCGGGATGGTGGCTGCTGATGTATTGCCATAATTAGCAATGTTTACGAAGGCTTTGTCTTTTGGCAATTTCATTTTGGAAATTAATGTATCGATGATGCGCTCATTTGCTTGATGAGGGATCACTAGGTCTATTTGGTCGATTGGAAGATTACACATATCAATAACTTGGGTGCTTAAATTCTTCATGCCATTAATTGCACGTTTAAATATTTCTTGGCCATCAAATTGTATGTGGAAGTCTAATGAAGCCGTGTCAAACCTATCCATTGTCGTTCCAAACCCTGCTTTAAGAAATTCACGACCAGCTGGGTCATTATTTAACTCGTACCCTAAAATACCGCAATCTTGCTCTGTTGCTTCCACGACCACGGCACCAGCACCGTCTCCAAAAAGTACAGCTGTATCCCGACGTGACCAATCAAGAAAAAAGGTAAGGCGCTCGGCACCAATAACAAGAACTTTCTTGCTTTGGCCACTTTTTATTTGGGAGTTTGCTAAACCTAATCCGTACAAAAAACCACTGCATGCAGCGTTTATATCGAAAGCACCGCAAGTAGCACCGATGTTTGCTTGAACAGTAGATGCAATATTTGGAATTAGGGTATCGGGACTTGCCGTAGCCAAAATTATCATGTCAATTTCACTGCCTTCAACATTAGCTGCCGCTAATGCTCTTTTTGCAGCTAAGGATGCAAGCTCAGATGTTTCAACATGACTTACATGACGTTGATGAATGCCGGTTCGAGTTTTAATCCACTCATCAGAAGTATCAATAAATGTGGCTAGATCGTCGTTTGTTAGTATTGCAGGAGGAACACATTTTCCCCAACCAGTGATCTTAGCATTGTGCATAATATATTCTCTTAACCTTAAGAATTACAGTTCTGATCTGTAAATAATTGTTGTATTTCTAATCGATTTGCTGAGCCACTAACGATTTAATTGTATCTGCCGAATGTAATATGTGTTGTTTTAATAAAGCTGTAGCCTTATCAATTTGGCGACTTTTGCAAAACTCAAGTAGGTCTCTATGCTCCTGTTCAGCTCTGGGTATCCCACCGCCCAATAATAACTGTAAACGAATATAGCGATCGCAGTTTGTGTTTAGACCTTGTACTACTTCAAGTGTATGTGGACGATTTGCTGGTTGGTATAAAAAGGTGTGAAATTGTGTGTTGAGTTCACTCCAGCTTGCAACAGCGTTTTCATGCTTAAAAGCAGATTCAAGAAGTTCAAGAACTTGCTCTGCTTTTGCAAAATCTTCATCGCTTATGTTAGGAATTGCTTTAGCAAGAAGATCTGTTTCAATCATTGCGCGTAACTCAAATAACTCGGTTACTTGTTCGACTGAAAGCATTGTAGCTGTAGCTCCTTTATGGGCTTCAAACTTTACTAAGCCTTCAGCTTCAAGTTGTAAAAGCGCTTCCCTGACAGGGATACGACTTACATTGAGTTGTTCTGCTAGTGCACTTTGTCTTAAAGGCTCTCCAGCTGCTATATCACCAGAAAGAATTTTCTCTCTTAGAACTTCAACAACTACTTGCGTACGAGTTTTGTGGACGATAGGGGGGGTTCGACTCATGGATACCGTCTGTCATTAATTAAAATTGATTATTGCAGCCAAGATACCGTTTACGGCAAGATAAATAAAGGGAAATACAGCATTTCCCTCTATTTAATTGCAGTTTTATTTCACTATTAAGTTAGAAAAGCTATCTTGAAGATCGGCCGGTAATAAATATGTAGGACTATTTTGATAACAAATAGGTCGCAAAAATCGTTTTATTGCTGAAACGCCAACTGATGTAGACTGAACATTAGTGCTTGCAGGGTAGGGGCCACCATGATTCATTGAATAACAAACCTCTACACCTGTAGGCATTTGATTGAAAATAATCCGGCCTACCTTGTAGCTGATAGAGCGAATAAGTTCTTGAAGTTGTTCAAAATCACTTTCAAAGCCATGAATACTTGCACACAATTGACCTTCTAATTTATTAATGACAGATTGCATTTTATTAATATCAGAACACTCTACGATGATAGCGGAAGGTCCGAATATTTCATCGCGTATTTGCGGGTTTTGATTAAAACATTCAGCAGATGTAGAAAAAATGATTGGTTGTGTGTGATGCGGTTGCTCAGGGCTTATTCCTCTGCCGACAACTGTCATTCCTGAATGCTTTTCAAGTCGTTCGATTTGTTGTTGATAGGTTTTGGCTATGCCGTTTGATAACATTGGAGCGCTGGCTTGTTGGCTGATTTCTTCTGATAGAGTTGCTTTGTAACGTTCGAGTCCTTGGCTTGATAAGCTTATTAAAACTCCTGGACTCGTACAAAATTGACCATGACCCATCATCAGCGATTGAACTTGTGAAATTGCTAATGATTCAGCATCTTTTTCAAGGATATTAGGTAAAATGAATTGTGGATTAACCGATCCAAGCTCACCAAAAAAGGGAATTGGAGTTTCACGCGCTGCACATAAGTCGGCGAGTATTCGTCCTACTTTAAGAGAGCCTGTGAAGCCAACGGCTGCAACTTTATCATTAGTGACTAGAGAGGCGGCAATATCAGGCAAAGAGCTTTGTAATACACTAAAAACACCGGGGGCAATTGAACAAGATTCGATCGCTCTTGAAATTGCTTTACCAACAAGCTCAGTAGTTGCTGGGTGAGCAGGGTGGCTTTTGACTATAACAGAACAACCAGCAGCTAATGCTGAAGCAGTGTCTCCTCCTGCAGCTGAGAAAGCGAGGGGAAAGTTAGATGCTCCAAAAACCACTACAGGACCAAGTGGAATGTAACCGAGTCTAGATTCTGGTTTAGGAGCAGGAGTTCGATTGGGATCCGCTTTGTCCATATAGCGTGGCTCAGTAGGATTTCTCAAATGTTGCGCGAACAATTTCAACTGGTTGCAGGTTCTAGCTGTTTCACCTTGAAGTCTAGCTATTGGCAATCCGGTTTCTATTTGTGCTACTGCAACAATGATAGCGATGTCTGAATTTAATTCAGTTGCAATGGCGTCCAGAAAATCAGCTCGCTGGGCTGGGGTTGTATTTCTATAAGATTGAAATGCATCTGTTGCCGACTGAGTGGCAAGATCAATATCTTTTGCTGTTGCTTCAAAAAATTTCCACTTTAGCTTTTGGTTTAAAACAGGGTTATGACTGGAAAATATATCTCTATCATTATTTCCAATCCATTGCCCGCTTATGAAGTGTTGGCCTGTGAGTTTTACAGTTTGTAAGTGTTGAGTGTTCATCTAAAATCCTTATTAAACTTGAAAACCGAATGCATATGGATCATCATCATCTACTGTGATGGTGTTATTACCTGTTACCCTAGCCCAACCTTGAATACTCGGTTTTATGGCTTTATAAGTGCCTACTTGCGTTTCAGATTCAATTTTTCCTATAAATTGACTGCCGATAATGCTTTCATGTGAATAAACATCACCTACTGATAAAAGTCCTTTTGCATGAAGTTGTGCAAGACGGGCGCTTGTACCAGTGCCGCAAGGTGAACGGTCAATGGCTTTATCGCCATAAAAAACTGCGTTTGCGCCATTAGAGCCATCAGTAATTGTGTCGCCGGTCCAAAGGACATGAGAAACACCGCGAACCGTTGGATCACTTGGGTGAATACACTCAATATTTTGAGCAGCCTTACGTACGATGGGACTCCAGTGTAGTATTTCTGAAGCCGACCATTTCCGAAGACCTGGGAAATTTTCTTGTGGATCGACGATACAATAAAAATTTCCACCATAAGCAATATCGACCGTCAGTTTGCCGAGCTCTGGTACATTTAATTCAACGTCTTTATGGGCTAAGTAAGCCGGAACATTATAAATTTTGACCCATTCTACTTTTCCATTAGTGAGATGGTAATTAACCATTATTTGGCCCGCAGGAACGTCAATTATAAGTTGACCTGCTATTTTTGATTGTAAAAGACCTGATTCTAAAGCTGCAGTTATGGCACCAATCGTTCCATGCCCGCACATAGGTAAACAACCACTGGTTTCGATAAATAGGATTGAGGCATCGGCATTATCGGTGCAAGGAGGATATAAAAATGCTCCAGACATCATGTCATGACCTCTTGGTTCAAACATGAGTGCAGTTCTTATCCAGTCGTGATGAGTTAGAAAGTCTTGTCGTTTTTCACTCATAGTATTGCCACGCAGAACTGGGTGGTCACTCGTGACCAGCCGAACTGGATTTCCGCAGGTGTGAGCATCAATGCAAAAAAAGGTGCCTTTAATCATTAAAAGCGTTCCAAAAATTGTTATTAATATGGGGCACTGACTGAATATTAATACAGTCAGTGCAATTCTTTAATCTAATTAAATCAGTTGAACGCATAGTTTAAATTTAATTTATTGAAATTAAATACAAAATTAAACAACCCGAATTCACCTATCAGGTGAATGCTGAACATTCATATACTTGCCAAAATCACCGCTAACTGCGTTACAAATTTTGCAAGTAGAAACGAAGTAATGACAGTTTTGTATTTCGGTAACCACTACCTGCTGCTATTCATACCTTGCTATCAGTAATTTTTTCTGCGTATATGAACGCTCCAACCGATTTATTTAGGTTTAAGTTAGAAGTACTTAGATAAATCTAATCGTGTTTTCAATGCTTCAGAAATTACTTTTTCAACATAAGCTCTTTCATCGCCCTCTAGCATCATTCTTGGCATACGCACATTTTCACTTCCACGGCCTACAAGTTGCTCAGCATACTTAATACATTGGACAAGCGTTGGGATAGTATCAAGGCGTAAAAGTGGCATAAACCATCGATAAATTTCGCGAGCTTCTTCAATTCGACCAGCTTTAGCAAGTTTAAATAGGGCAACAGATTCACGTGGGAATACATTTGTTAAACCAGAAATCCAGCCAGTTGCTCCAAGGAATATGCTCTCTAAAGCGATATCATCAACACCACAAAGTAAACTGAATCTATCACCGAAGAGGCTTTGGAGTTCCGTTAATCGGCGAGTATCTGTGGTCGATTCTTTGATCGCGACAATATTTGATTCTTTAGCAAGCTCAGCGGTCATTTCTAGATTAATATCGACACCATAACTCACAGGGTTGTTGTAAATCATAATTGGAAGGGTTGGAACGGAACGCGCTACTGTTTGATAATGGGCTACGACTTCGCGATCTGTTCCGCGGTAAACCATAGCTGGTAACAGCATTAATCCATCTACGCCAAGGTGTTGAATATCTTTAGCATACTGAGAAGCCATCTGAGCCGTATTTTCTGTACAACCTGAAATTACTTTAATACGGCCATTTACTGTTTCGACAGTGTGCTTAATGAACTCTCTTTTTTCTTGAGCACTAAGGGATGCATTTTCCCCAATTGTACCTAGAGCAATAATTCCATCGATACCGTCGCTGATTAACTCTTCAAGCATGCGAGCATTGGATTGAAAATTGATAGAACCGTCTTCATTAAATTGAGTTGAAATTGCCGGAAATACACCTTGCCAATTTACTTTCATTTTTAAACCTCATTGAGCAATCGCCAGTAACGATCTAAATTAACTTTTTATTTTGTGGATATTGTATACAATATTGTAAAAAATAAAAGTCTTAAGTTAATTTCTTTGAAATATATTTGTGTTTACAGAATTTGAAATATGGCTTTAACAACTAAGAAAAGTAAGGAAACTCAATGGATATCTTTCAAATAAGTGACAGTATCTTACATGGTTTTAACAAAATTACTACATTGGATGCTCATACAGAAGGGGAGCCTTTACGGATTATTACCAGTGGCTTTCCCGAAATTAAGGGGAAAACAATTCTTGAAAAACGTCAATACGTCACGAAATATTTAGATTGGTATCGAAAAGTTTTAATGTTTGAGCCCCGAGGACATGCAGATATGTACGGTGCAATAATAACTGAGCCAGTGACACCTGATGCTGATTTTGGTGTGTTGTTTTTACATAACGAAGGTTATAGCAGTATGTGTGGACATGCGATCTTAGCTATCGTTAAAGTCGCCTGTCAAACGGGAGCAATAAAACTAAATAATGAACCTAGAATTGTAAAAATTGATGCTCCTGCTGGGCTGGTAGTAGCAAAAGCCCAAAGAAATATAGCTAATGAAATTTTAGTGAGTTTCGAAAATGTCTTGTCTTGGCCAGAAGCATTAGATTGTAGTGTTTATGTCGAAGGAATCGGTGATGTTAAATATGACATAGGTTTCGGTGGTGCATATTATGCATTTGTGGATGCAGACGAGTATGGTATTTCCTGCGAGGCGAACAATGTTGCCCAACTGATTGATGCAGGTCGTAAAATTAAGCAAGCCGTCATGGCTTCACGCACGTTAGATCATCCAGTTGAACATGATTTAAGTTTTTTATACGGTACCATTTTCACTAGCAAAAAAGTAAGTCATGAGGACTATCATTCAAAACATGTGTGCGTATTTGCAGATGGTGAAGTAGACAGATCTCCGACAGGTACTGGTGTGTCGGCTCGAATTGCACTTCTGTATGAAAAAGGAAGTGTTGCTTTAAATGAAAAAATTACCATAGAAAGTATCGTTGGTGGGAAAATGAACGTTTCGGCACTGAGTGAAAGTATTTTCTACGGAAAGAAATGTATAACTCCTGAGGTTTCTGGTCGCTCATATATTACCGGTCAGCATCAGTTTTTAGTTGATAAAGAAGATATTTTTCAAAATGGCTTTTTAGTACGCTAATACTTATTAAACTACAAATGTGTGAGGCACTTATGCCAAATCAACAAAAAATGGTTACCAACGACCAATTACATGAACAAATATGGGTTGTAGGCGCTGGAATAGTAGGGTTAACCTCAGCGCTTCAGCTACAAAGTCAAGGCTATCAAGTTACTATTGTAGATAAAAAAGGTGTTGCTGCAGGGGCATCCCAAGGTAATGCAGGACACTTTGCAACAGCCGAAATTTTTCCTCACGCTGAAGCTAGCTTGTTATTTGAACTGCCGAAAATGCTTCTCGACCCCCTTGGGCCAATTCGGATTTTACCTCGATATTTCTTAAAAGCACTCCCTTGGTTCAGTCGTTTCGTCATCAATATGCTGCCTAATAGAAGGTTAAAAAACACTAATGCAATAAAAGGCCTTAATTATTCAGCTATTCATGAAATGCGAGAGCTTGCCCAATCTTGTAATTGTGCCAACTTAATCGTAACTAAAGGTAGTTTATTGGTTTTCGAACAAACACCACTTCCTAAAGTCATTCAGCAATGGCGAAGGTATGCAGACGAAGGAGTGCCGGTTAGGCTACTTACTGGGAATGAAGCAAGGGAACTAGAGCCATCATTATCTTTTAATATCCAACATGCATTATTTTTTACTGAAACGGCTCATACCAAAAACCCTAAGTTTCTCTGTGAAGCTTTTGCAGCAACGTTTATTGAGCGTGGTGGTAAAATCTTGCAGGCAGAATTAGATGATATAGATACAATCGACAAATTGAGTTTAAAATACACCAGCACTGATAACCAGGCTGAGCACATGGTGAATCCTGATAAGATATTATTAACTACGGGTGCATGGTCTAAAAAGTTTACCACAAAGTTAGGTTATAACGTGCCTTTAGACACAGAGCGTGGTTACCACTTGATGCTGCCAAATAAAATTCCGTTAAACAGACCTGTAACATCTTTTGAAAGAAAATTCATTATTACACCAATGAATGATGGAACAAGACTTGCTGGAATGGTGGAGTTTGGAGGTTTACATGCACCAAAGTCGAAAGGGTGCACAGAACGGTTTTTAGTGCATGGGAAAGCAATAATACCTATGTTAAATGTGGATGAACCTCATAATGGTATTGAGTGGATGGGATTCAGGCCGTCACTGCCCGATAGCTTACCGGTGCTGGGGAAAACAAAACATTCAAGTGTATTTGTATCCTTTGGACATCAACATCTTGGATTAACTTGGTCTGCATTGACAGCAAAACTTGTAGCACAACAAATTACCGGCCGTACAGTGGATATTGATATGAAACCGTACAGTATTGAACGATTTTAATATTAATAAACCACATTCGCCCCTTGTGAAAATATATTCATAAAGGTCGAGTGTTACACCAATTACAGTAATTAAATGCTTAACTCAGAGCTAGGTATGCGCACAAAGTACAAACGAAATTGGTGTAAACATAGTTATTACCGACATACAAAACTGTCGTTATTACATTGCTACGTTGAGACAATTTTGTGAAGTATTCTTTATAAACCAAAGTGTGCGCATACAACTGACATTGAACACATCTATTAAAAAACCAAAATTAATGAATAGTAACTCATCTTTGCGTTGTGAAAATGTTCATATCGGTTAATTTAAAGTAAAACATAGATAAAAAGTGATTTCTTATTCAACCTTAACCACATAACTATTTCGTGTGCGCAATGTCAGATACAAGCTCCCGAAGTGCAAGGCTAAAGGTTTCCATTACTGCGTTGCACCTTCTTGAAGTAGAGTAGGCTACTGGCTTCGCTATCGCTTATCCAGCAGCCCCTCTTCGATTCCGTGCATGAGGTTTTCCCTCACACGGCTCTGTTGTTACACTTCTCTCAGCCCCTTCACTTTGCTTATCATCTTGTCGTGGGTAAATACTCAAGACCAGCTTGGCGTAATTTTTCGTAAGCACCTCGTGATAGATACTTGCTTCGACGTTGACTTAAGCGACGATGCCAGCGATAGAACCGGTTTACTACAAATCCATTTATTCTGAAAAATACACCTCTGGGATAACCTATCCCACCAAAATAGTGTTTCCATCCCCTCAGAACTTGATTAACCTTATTTATCAGTACGCCAAGTGTATTTGAGGTTCGGTGTTTCACTATGTCTCTGATTTTATTTTTCAGCTTTGTTTGGCTCTTCTTAGACGCCTCTATCTTGATGTAACTGGTGCCTTTGATGAGGCCTGTGATCCGTTGAAAGTTAAAACCGAGGAAATCAAACTCATTCATCAGCTTTCCCATATCCACACAGTGGGTTTTACTTTGATTTAGCTTCAGACCTTCATCACTTAATTGCTGTGTTATCCAGTCCAGTTGCTCTTGTGTGTAGGTTTGCTTATGAAGTACAACAAAATCATCTGCATAGGTAACGATTTTACACGGTGTTTTTTCGTGTATTTTCAAACAGAAATCGTTGAGATAGATGTTAGCCAGTAGTGGAGAGATAACTCCGCCTTGCGGAGTGCCACATCGGCTTGCTTCTATTCGCCATTTCCCGTTGACCGTCTCTATGCTGATGGGCGCTTTGATAAAGCTTTTCAGCAAACTCAGAAAGCTGCTGTCGCTTATTCGCCTTTCTACTTTTGCCATCAACTTAGCGTGCGGGATGGTATCGAAATAGGCGCTCAAGTCAGCATCAAGTACGTGCTGATAGCCTTGTTTTAGGCTCATTTCAATGACTTTTACCGCTTGCTGGGCGCTTCGACATGGACGATAACCATAACTGTGTTCATGTAAATGAGGTTCGTAGACGGGTTGCATCACTATTGTCATCGCCATTTGCACAATTCTGTCACTGATTATCGGGATCCCAAGTTTCCGCGTTTTGCCGTTGTCTTTGAGTATTTCTACTCGTTTGACTGGGCTAGGTCGATAGTTTTTCTGTTGTAATTGAGTTTGAATTTCTTTTAACAGCGCAACGACTTTCTTTTGCTGCTCTAGATAACTGAATGTGATGCCATCAATTCCTGCTCCGCCTTTATTGGCTTTGCATCGTCGATAGGCTTCTTCGAGTATATCTAGGCGACTGAGTTTATCGTACAAGCTGTAAAATCGAAGCTCCGAGTTAAGCTTTGAGCGTAAGTAAAGTTTTCGCTGTAATATTCTGATATTTACTGGAGTGTTAGCCATATGGCAATTTCACCTCAAAAGTTACGTTAAAAACGGGTGTAACACTGAGCCCCTTCCCAGGGCGGGATCGCGCTTTAGGTCTTGAAAAAAATAATTAAAGAAATTTTGAACTTTCCTCTATAACGATGATCAGATCGACAAATGAATACTGATTTGAGCCTGATTATGGACGTAATGAAAGAGATTGAGCAAATTGAAGACCATCGTGTAGAAGCCAATAAAGAGTATGATTTAGCGGATATTATTTTTCTTACTATTGCCGCAGTGCTTTGCGGTGCGACAGGGTGGAAAGCCATCAACATTTTTGGGGAAGCTCAATTAGATTGGTTAAGACAATACCGTCCATTTAGTAACGGTATCCCGACAAGACATTCAATTGGAAGAATAATTAGAGGTGTTAAAGCCGAAAGTATGATGTCTTGCTTTATTAACTTTTCCAACACATTACGGGAACGAGATGGTAAAGAGCATATCAGCTTTGATGGTAAAGTGGCTTGTGGTTCTAAGCACGGGGATAACGTAGCAGCGCTTCAACTAATGACGGCAATGGTTGTGGATAATGGACTGATAATACGTCAAAAAGAAACGTCGACTAAAACGAACGAAATCCCTGTAATGCAATCCATGCTAAAACACATGGACATTGAAAATGCAGTTATTACCGCTGACGCCATGCACTGCCAGAAAGAAACTACAGCCTTAATACGTGAGGGAAAAGGTGATTACGTTCTTCAAGTGAAAAAGAATCAAGGTAAATTACTTGCTGAAATTGAAGCTTATTTTCATAAGTGCTATAGAGATACACCAGAGCTTTTAAAAAAGAATCACTTTACAGAATTAGACGGTGAGCACGGACGAATTAATGAAAGACATTATCGCCTTTTGCCAATTACAAATTGGTTTGACGAAACAGCTAAATTTGTAGGCAGTCATGCCGTTGTTGAAGTCACTCGAATGCGAGAGCTGAAGAATAAATCAAGTCAAGAAACGTCTTACTACATAACTTCGTTAGCCAGTGATGTGAAAGATATCGCTAAATATATACGGAAGCATTGGGCAATTGAAAATAGTCAGCATTGGGTTCTCGATGTCACTTTTAAAGAGGATGCCTGTAAAATTTATGCTGATGATGGTGCAAAAAATTTGGCTACAATCAGAAGAAAGATTTTGAACTTAGTTAAAAGTCACTCTTCAAAAGACAGTGTTGCTGGCAAGATGCAGAGAGCCTGCTGGGATGCAAAATTTAGGGCTGAGATTTTGTTTGGTGAATATTTCATCAAAGCATAATCCCGCCCTGGAGCCCCTTCCCTGATGTGAAGTTATGTTGTCTTCACGGTTAACGGTACTATGGGCTCATCCGACTGCCTGAGCGCCCTATCTGAAATTTCGGTTTACCTTATATTCGGATAGTGGAAGTCACTACCTTCCAACACTCAGGCTCTCCCACGTTCACTTTATTTCCTTCAATACATGCCACTTCATATTACGCCGGAAGATCAAACAGATGCATTTACCAGTTGCTTCTCTGTTTGTGTCAGGGTTCGTCAACTAGGAAAGACTCCCCATCTTCATTTTTTGATTTACGACGCTTAACTGAATTCGCTTGATGCTGCGGCCTACATTGCATCTCAACCTTTATTCAAGGCCTTTGTCACAGGGCTTCATGTCATAGCGGTTACCCATTATGCATGCCCGTCAGATTTCGGGATGAACTGGTAATTATCCCGTCAGGTACGTTTCAACCTGATGGACTTATTATAAATAATAACGTTGCTGTCTCTGGTTTATGGCCATGTAATCGCTTGGCTGCGTATACGTTGAGACAAATCCCGCAACAGAATAAAGCGCTTCGTGGCGCTCCCTAGAAACATCAGTTGACTGCGTTCTCAAGCGTAGAAAAAATGACTGATAGTAAGACGTAGCTTGCAGCAAGTAGTTATTCTACTTGCAAAAGTTACAACGCAGATAGCAGTCATTTTAGCAAGCTTGTGAGCGTAGAGTACTTCACTCATTGGGTGAAAGCCATGATGATAAAATCATCATATTGCTCAAACAGTTACTCATATACTCAGCGTTCAACTGATGATTTTAGGTTGAATTATCCCGATAGTACTTCGAACATACGCCTTGTACTGAAAACCTTTATCTCTTGCTGAGTGAGAGATTAATTACTGTAATTGGTAGAAGATAAATAGTTCAATCTCAACTGTAGGATTAATATCCTACAGTTTCACTTCCACCACGACGTAAATCAGAAGCCCCAAATAGCCCATCATCAGTGATTTCAATTGATTGAGTACTTCCCATAGCACGTTTAATTTTAACAGTATGACCTTTTTCTTTTAATAAACGTATGGTGTCACCATTTAAACTTTTTTCAACGCGAATTTCGTCAGGTAGCCATTGGTGATGAACTCTTGATGCATTGGTTGCTTCAGCGATGTTCATGCGGTGATCAATGACATTCATAATAATTTGAAGCGTTGTTGTAATAATTCTCGATCCCCCCGGGCTACCTGTAACAATAAATGGTTTATTGTTTTCAAACACAATCGTTGGACTCATTGAACTTAATGGACGCTTTCCACCACTCACTTCATTAGCGCTGCCACCAATAAGATCGTAGCCGTTGGGAACCCCTGCTTTTGCGGAAAAATCATCCATTTCATTATTCAGCAAAATCCCCGTTCCTTTTGCGACAAGACCAGATCCATAGCTGAAGTTTAAAGTGTAGGTATTTGATACTGCGTTACCCCATTGATCTACCACTGAGAAGTGAGTGGTTTGATCGCTCTCATAAGGGGAAAGCTTACCTGGTTTCACTTCATCTGAAGGCGTAGCCTTATTCAGTGCAATGCTTTTTGTGAGCTCTTTGGCGTAGAGTTTACTTGTCAGTTGATTTAAAGGGACATGAGTGAAGTCTGGATCACCAAGAAACTCACTTCGATCGGCATATGCACGTTTCATTGCCTCTGACATTAAGTGGATTGTTTGTGCGGTATTATGACCAAATTGGTTGATAGGATAATTCTCAAGGATATTCAACATCTCAATGATATGAACACCCCCAGATGATGGTGGAGGCATTGATACGATTTGATATCCGCGATATGTTCCAGTGACAGGCTTCCTTTCAGCAACGGAATAATTTTCAAGATCTGATAGTGTCATTATTCCACCAGCTTCTTGAACCGCTGACACAATTTTTTGAGCAGTTCTGCCTTTATAAAACCCTTTTGAGCCATGACGAGCGATGAGTTCAAGTGATTGGGATAAATCTGTTTGAAAAAGGCGATCACCTATCTCATAGTTATCACCATTCTCTTTATAAAAAATTTCAACAGAACTGGGCCATTGCGAAATTCTCCTTTTTCCTGAAGCGAGCGACGTTGCTAAATCTGGCGTCACTTTTATTCCATTTTTTGCGAGTTTAATAGCTGGTGAAATAACCTGTTTGAGTGACAAGGTGCCATATTTTTCGAGTGCATGGGTTAGGCCTAGTACTGTACCGGGCACGCCAACCGCTAAGCCATGCTCTCGACTCAATTTTGCAACAGCATTTCCGTGTTCATTAAGAAAAATATCTTTATGGGCTTTGGACGGAGCCATTTCACGGTAGTCGATCGCAATGGTTTTTTTCTTATCAGCAAGATAAACGAGCATGAAGCCACCACCACCCAAATTACCAGCCCGAGGCAATGTGACAGCTAGAGCAAACCCTACAGCAACAGCAGCATCAACGGCGTTACCTCCGTTTTTTAGCACTTCAATACCAATTTGACTAGCCAAAGCTTCTTGGCTAGATACCATTCCATGTTTAGCCCAAACAGGTTGAGCCGTAGCCATTCCACTATAAATAGCTGATGGATTAGCAGAAGTTTGATGTGGAAGAATTATGATAAAAGACACAAATACAGCCAGTAGCATTTGTGTAGTCTTCAATGAGCGCATGAACAATCCCTAGTTTTCTATTTATAAAAAGGAATGTGCCACATTTAGTTAATAATAGGAATTAATTATTTTAATGCTAACCAGATTCCGACATTGGAAATTACATTACCAGTAAATTAAAATTAGAAGGATTCACTATGGGGCTGTGACAAGTATTTTTTAGTTTTTTTACCCAGCAACAAATAAAAATAGTTAATTGATGACAGCCTCGAGCTGACATTCCGCACAAGGAATAGTTATGAGGTTAAGGTTGAATAAGAAATCACTTTTTATCTATGTTTTACTTTAAATTAACCGATATGAACATTTTCACAACGCAAAAATGAGTAACCATTCATTAATTTTAGGTTTTTAATAGATGTGCTAAATGTCAGCTCTAGTATAAATTTAATTCATTTCTCCAAAGTCTTGCGGGGCATCTTCTAAGTTTATTTGAAGTGCTACGTGAAATGTATCAAGAGCTTGTGTTGCACATCGACAAACTTGACCTGTCACAGATATCGCAATATCTGTACCTGGATTAAAAGTGATACAAACGTATGAACCAAGTGAAAATGGGAAAGGGCACTCAAAACGAATGCCTATTTGAGATATATCCATACAAGAAACTATTTGATGCCTTGGTAGTCCATTGTCGTCAGTCCATTCAAGTTGAACTTTTAAATAATCGAGTTCAATTCTGGTTGAACGGCGTTTTTCGGTCGTAGGCATTATTCAGCCTTCCTTGGCGAATTTTCATAAATATTGTTTTTAATCATAGAACTAAAACAATAAAAAACCTAATAAATCAACCAGGGCGACCATCAATTCTTGCTTTGCAAAGCATTGAGCTATAAAAAATTACAAAAAGTCCAAACGCAATTATCCATAACACAGCGGTTAAAATGAGTAATGGTTGGTAATAAGTAGGGATTAATGTTGCCACTATTCGACTAAGAGTAGCTAACAGAATACAGCCGAAACCCAACACTACCGGCTTTGGCGGCACAAGTTGACGGCCTGTGTGCCCAAGCGAAACTCTTGCCATCATCCCTAATATCATTCCCGCCATACCACCAACCGTGATAGCGTGAATACCTGCAGACAGAGGTAAGCCAGCTGCAATCATTAGCAAGCCAATCGGAATAAATACATAGCTTAAATGAAGTGACCATAATAAAGGTACTTTAAAAGTATGCGTCCAGCCCCATCGACTCCAGCGAATAAGCAATATAGATCCTGACAGTGCAGCAAAAATAGTAATGGCTGTTTGTTGTTGGATAAGAATAGAACCTATTAGTAAGACCAACGAAGTAAAGGTAAGTTTTTCGATCCAATTTATGCTTGGTTGGCGTTTCCAATCACTTGCACGATCAGTAAAGAATGGAATGACTCTTCCTCCAATCATGGTTACTACTATCGTAATAGTGAAAACTCCGCCATAGTGTGCACTTTGAATTAATTCAGGGTTATTGGTCACTAATCCATAATAAGAAATGGCATTAGTCAAAGTCAGCAGAAATAAAATCGGTACAAAAGTAAAGTTTTGCCATTGTTTTACGGGCAAAACAGCTTTTGCCATAAGAAATGCTGTTATGGGTAAAAATAGCAAGTCTAATGCTGCGACGATTGGAAATATCACCCAATCTTGATTTAAGAGTAAAATTCGTGGAGCTGTCCACAGAGCAAATAGTAATGCCAGAGGAATCCCTTTTATGCTTGGACGGCCTGTCCAATTTTGAACTGCAGTTAATAGAAAGCCTGCAATAATAGCTGTTACAAATCCAAATAACATTTCATGTGCGTGCCACCAAACAGTATTACCATGTGGACTGAACTGGAAATTGCCAGTCAAAAATAATATCCATAACGTTAATGCTATTATGCTAAACACACTTCCGAAAAGGAAAAATGGGCGAAAACCGAGTCTAAATAATGGCACTTTAGGTTGCTTCTGGGCAGGTTCATCAATATTGAGCATAGATATTCTTATATCCGAGTGATCTTATCAAGTATTATAAAGTAATTTAAAATCTGACTTTCTAATTTAGATCATAAAAACGTGATTTTGATTCATCTTTGTTGGCTAATATAGACATGTTTAGAGTTCATCAAGATTAAAGATAAAGTAACTCGCTATCATTAGGATCGTGACCATCACAACTTGTTATCATTATTTTGTAGATCTTTGTTAATAGTATAATTTTAAAGAGGTAATAAGTCATTGGTTTCATCTTCGTTTGTTTCACCGTCTTCTTTCTTTAGGTCAGCCATTTCTTTAGTTAAATCAACATATTCTTCATATACAGAATTATCTAATAGATTTATAACTTGTTCTAAACGATGCTGAACACTTGTTCTGGAGAGCTTTTTCGATAAATTAAGTGGAGTATCGCCTTGTGGATCGCGCTGGGTTATTATGTTAGCCAGATTGTTCTTATAAGCATGCTCAATTAATAGTAAAGCTATTCTAATATTACCCGTTTCAATAGCTACTGTGAGTACATTTCTTGTTTTAGATTCGGTTAATGTTGCACCTTCCTCAAGTAGTGTTAGAACAATGCTTTCAAACTCCGCCGGTCCCTCCTTTTTTCTTATGGAAGCTGCTATATAAAGTGCAGTTTCTCTAAATTTATTCATGGCATCTAAGGAAAACATCTTTGTATTTATTAATGCGAGCACGGCAGTCTCTAATCCTGAATGACAAGCCAGCATTAATAAGTTGTTTTTATAGTTGTCTGTTAGTTTTAAATTACTTGAGTGAACGACATTGCTACCGAGTGCCTGTTCATCTGTTTTAAGCTCATGCTGTATCAATATTAAAGAGGTGCTACTTGATCTATTTTTTATAGCTTGCATTAAAGGGGTATAGCCTTCTTGATTGGTCAAACTTGTATCTGCTTCGTTTTCGAGAAGGTATTGAGTCGAAATTGCGTGATTCCGAGATGCAGCACATGTAAGAGGAGTCCAATAATCGTCACTGTCAGAAGCATTCGGGTTTGCACCATTTCGTATAAGTAAATCAATGGCTCTGTATGAGTCGGCATTAGCGGCATACATAATAGGGCTCCAATTTCTACCACTCGTAGCCGAGACCGATGCACCGAAATTAAGTAAGTATTCAATTTTGTCAACATCATTTTTTTTTGCTGCTTCACACAATAAAGTTAACCCAACTTCGTTTTGTTCGTCTATGCTATTTCTTCTATATATTGATTTTAAAAGTGAATGTTTTCCGGTAGCAGAATCAGATAACCGTTGGATCTGTCTATCTGATGTAAAGCTACGCTCATTAGAGATAAATTGTTGCCAATGTTGCTGGCAATATTTTACAAAGAGAAGCGTTTCTGCTGGACGGTACCTCTTTGCGGCCTCAATCAAATTTAATTGATTGACGCAAGGTAGAGAAAAGAAATCCAGTGATTTCATGTTAATTGCATGCTGAGTCAAAGAGAAAGTACATGCAAAAGAATCTGATCGTATTGATGTGCCAAGTGGTGTCTCATTATAATTGTTTGTAAGGAACTTTGGTTTTTTTTCTAATAGTAATTCTACGATGTCAGCTCTATTATTGCGTGCAGCAATATGTAACGCTGTGTCTAATTTTTTGTTTATGGCATCTACATTTACGTCACCACTCAATAATTGTTGACATACTATGTAATTGTTTTTTCGACTGGCGATCATGAGTGGAGTATCACCAACTTCATTGGCAAGATTAATGTTAGCGCCCAGCTCTATGAGTAATAGTGAAAACTTATGTTGCTCATTTTCGATGGCACGGCTTAAAGGTGTAAACCCTTTGCCATCTTGTGCATTTATATTAGTGCCGACTTCAATGAATTTAAGAATGAGTAATTCATTACCACTCATTACCGCATTGCTTAGCGGAGGCCAACGTTCATTTTTATGTGCATCTACAATATTTGGATTTGCGCCCATTGTAAGGAGCTTTATTGCAAGTATTGAGTGGTCATTGATTATTGCTCTTTTCAAAGCCGTGAAGCCCATTTGATCTTGAGTGTTAATATCTACCTTTTCAGATAAACCTTCAATTATGAGTACCCATCCCTTTTGGGCAGCAAGGGGAAAAACTTGATTGGCAGTTTCTTTACTTAAAGGGCACTTTGTGAGTTCAGATGCTATATGGTAATGGTCAAGTTCAACTGCGATTAATAATGCAGATTTACCCTCAGAATCCATTGTATCAACACAACACCCTTCAATAATTAGCCTTGAAACAGTTAATAAATTTCCATCCTTTACTGCTGAATGTAATAACTGCGAGTTGCGAGCAAGAGAAGTGACTTTAGCTTTTATTCTACTAATCGCAGCTTTACTTTCTGCCGTTAAGGGTTTTGATTGGTTGGTTGCTAAATGCCATTTTTCTTCTTTACTCAAAGACGATTTCTTTAGCGTTACAGTGAATGTTATGGAAATATCTCGTTGATCATCATCTTTACAATTTAAAGTAAAGAGCTGAGGTTTCTTGGAATCTAAAGTTAATCGACAAGCAATATCATGAGAAACGGCAAAGGTATTGTCTTTTGTAATAGGGCGACAGATCGCAGTTGCATCGAGCGACACAAATACCTCGAATGTGATGAATGAAATATGATTATAGGATAAAACTTGAATAAAATTGATTAATTTTCGATTAAATATAAAATCTGAAATCAGGTGATGGCTTTACTCTTTTAATATTCAAAATTAATGAAGTAAGCATAGAAAACTTTGTTTGGTTTGATCCAAGAAGAGTCGACAGAAGAGCTCGTTGCAGTATTAAAAGAGAAAGCCGCAGAGATTGAACAAAGCACAGTGTAAAGTTGTTAATGATGTCTATGTTTGATGCTTAATTGAGCGGTTAGTTAATCAAATTTTCTTGTTAATGAAATAATCTTCTGAAAACGCCATAAACCACTTGCCGAAAGGCTGACAAATAGGTACTTTTTAAAGTTATACATATTTAATAATATGCTCAGTGTTTTGCTTCGACTTTTATCGAAGGAAAAGTGAGCATTTTTTGTTTTTGAGTAAAGGAGATTGTCTTGCTAAATCAGCTGAGTGGCGTTCCTGTCACAGCAGATTCAATATCTTGGCTTTTAACCCCGCAACGATTTCGCGAAGCATTGTTATCTAAAATTGCTCAAGCAGAAAAATGCGTTTATTTGTCGGCATTGTATTTAGAAAATGATGAAGCTGGGCGTCAGGTACTAGATGCTTTGTTACAAGCTAAAGAATCCAATCCTCAACTCGATATTAAAGTGTTTGTTGACTTCCATCGTGCACGCAGGGGCTTAATTGGCCATAAAAGCGATAGCGGTAATGATAAAATGTACCGTGAACGAATGGCAAAAGCTCAACAACCGATAGAAATATACGGCGTTCCTGTGAAAGCTAAAGAATTTTTAGGTGTATTGCATCTTAAAGGCTTTGTCATTGATGATACTGTATTCTTTAGCGGAGCAAGTTTGAATAACATTTATCTTCATTTCGGAGATAAATATCGTTTTGATAGATACTATACTGTTGAATCAGCTGAACTGGCTAAGTCAATGGTATCTTTTATGAAAAACATATTGGCTCAAGACGACGCTGTGAAGCTGTTATCTGAATCAAAAGATAAAGAATTACTCCCAACTAAAGCACAGATACGTAGCCTTAAAGGTAAGCTATCTCGACAGCAGTACGAATTTTCGGGCTCAAAAGAAGGCTCTCGAATAACGCCTATCGTTGGGCTCGGCCGAAAAAAGAACTTACTGAATAAAGTCGTATTATCTTTGGTAAAAGAAGCTGAAAAGTCGCTGTTCATTTGTACGCCATATTTTAATCCTCCCTATGCGTTAACTAGAGTGCTTATTAAGCAGCTCAAGAAAGGAAAACGTGTCGACATCGTGGTAGGAGATAAAACGGCAAATGACTTTTTTATTCCTCCAGAAGAAAAGTTTTCTACCATAGGCGCTGTGCCATATATCTACGAACAATCGTTAAGAACCTTTGTTAAACGTCAGCAATGGGCAATAGATGCAGGGCTATTAAATATTCACCTTTGGAAACATGAGCATCATAGTTTTCACTTGAAAGGGATAAGTGCAGACAACTGTCGTCATTTGGTTACTGGTTCTAATTTAAACCCAAGAGCTTGGGCGTTAGATCTTGAAAATGGATTGTTCATTAATGATGAAAAACGGTTGTGGAAAAACGAGTTTTCTGAAGAGCAAAAGCATATTTTACAGCATACTCATCGACTATATCATTATAGTCAACTTGAAACTCTGCAAGTATATCCAGATGGTGTTAAAAAGATATTGTTAAGGATAAAGCGATTACGTGCTGGTTTCTTATTGAAGCGAATATTATAACTGTTTCTAGTTATTAAAACCTTAAATAAGATTGCACTTAGACTTATTCATTGAGTGCACTTTTTTAAAAGCAACTTTTTATAAACGCTTTGAGTTAAGTTCATATAGAATTAAGCACTGTCATCCATTACGAGTATATATGTCAATTCTTCACCATCAGTTTCATAAGCTATACCAATACAGAAAGTCAATTTCGACAAAGGTGTTCAGTTCGAGAGGGAAAAATTTAAGTCGCTGTGATTTCTGTTTACAAGGTATTAGTTTTTGTGTTTGTGATAGCAGAAGGCAGCTCATCAGTAATACTAATTTTTTATTACTGATGCACGATGATGAAATTCTCAAGCCTTCTAACAGTGGTCGACTGGTTGCAGATTTAATTCCAAATACCACTGCATTTTTGTGGTCAAGAGTTGATGTTGAACAAGCGCTTATCGATTTGATCGATAATGACACTTATCAACCAGTGCTTATATTCCCCAGTGATTATGCAAAACCTGAGCGTGAGGTGTTTGAATCAGTTAGTGATATTCCAGCGCTAAAAACTAAGCCGCCATTATTTATTCTGTTAGATGGAACATGGCGACAAGCTGTAAAAATATTTCGCAAGAGCTCATATTTAGATAAAGTACCAATGCTTTCATTCTCGCCAGAGCATATTGCAAGCTATGCGGTTAGAAAGGGGCAACGTGACTTTCAAATGGGTACTGCAGAAGTTGCAGCATTGGCAATTGACTCATTTGGCGAAAAAGATAATGCCAATGCATTAGTTCTTTGGTGTAATGTTTTTAAAGAGGCAACGTTAAGGGGCAGAAACAAGCGATCCGCTGCTGAATTACAACCCTTTAACTTATATAAAGATGCTTTTAGTAATGCGCATAAAAAAGCCATTCAAAATATGCTGTGAGTTTCCTATAGTTAGCGTTTAGCCATTACCTGCAATACTTCATCGTATGTCATATTGTATTCACGGGATAAGTTAATTATTTTAGTTTTAAACGTTTGAATATTTTCTTGTAAAATTAAGCGCTGATTTTCTTCTTCAACCATTTCATTTACAGTGTCTTGTAATATCACCAAGCGTTTCAGGCTGTAATTTAAGGACTGAAGGTACTTACGCATTTGGTTTTTGTTTCGGGATTGCTCAAGGCTCGAAGACTGTTTCTGATCGTAGTTGTAGGAATCAAGCGCAGATAAAGCTTGTTCGAGATCTATATTATGTGTCATAAAAATATCGCTTTAACTCTCTATATTAATTTAAACTGAATAATCAATTTGGTAGTCGGACTGATTATCTTAAGATGTAACTCGTTGCTTATTTATTGATTATTAAATGCGAGGAGATACCTAAAAATCGTATAAGATTATTAGCGAGATAATCCTCGTGGTATTGTGCGATTAACAAAACAAGTTAAGTGAGTGCATCTGCGTGCAATTATACGTAAAATGCAGCTTTAGACAATATTTATACAGTTAATAGGCAACAAATTTTCAAATTAAAATTATTATTTGAAATAAATAGAAAAGAAGTTAAACACATTGCTGCAATACAATCGACATTGTAGGACAGTGAAGATATAAATTGAAAGTTCATGGGTTGAAGGAAATAATTTATGAAGATAATTAAATGGTTAGTTGGATTGTGCTTATTTTCAATAGGCTTGTTGGTCGTATATTTAACAATGTTATTTGATTTGAACGACTTTAAACCTCAAATCATTGAAGCGGTAAAAAAACAAACTGGCAGAGATTTAGTTATTTCAAAAGATTTGAGTTGGACAGTTTTCCCTAATGTAGGAATTGAAATTGAAGCCGTAACACTCTCAAACCCATCGGGTTTTTCTATCAAAAATATGGTAACGATAGATAAAGCTGTAGCTGAAGTGGCATTTATGCCATTACTAAGTAAAGAAATAGAAGTGATTCGTTTAAAACTAGAGGGCATTGATGTCAACTTAGTAACTAGAGCCGATGGCAGTTCTAGCTTGGATGGCCTTTCTAGTAAGAGCAATAAAAGCACTAAATCTGATGCAAATGAATCAGCAAGTGAAAGCAATAATGAACTAAATAAGTTACACATAAATGGTATTGATATTAGCGATACAAAACTATCAATTATCAATGAAGCCAGTAATACTAAGCAAGTTGTTCAACTTAATGCCTTCTCAGTAACTGAATTTGATCTTGGAAAAGAAGCAACACTTCATTTTGATTTTAATGCTGATACTGGTGGCATTAAAGTTAACAGTGTTGGAAATAGTACCATTATTCTCGCTAAAGATTTTAATGACTTAACTTTGAAACAGTTTAAAGTTGAAACTGAAGTAGAAGGTGAGCCAATTCCAAATAAGCGAATTGTACATAATCTTGACTCCGATATTCATGTAAATCTAGCCAATAAAAAGGTTAATCTAACCTTAAATAATTTTAAGCTTGCAGATATTGTTGCTAAAGGTGAAGTTTATGCCGAATATGGAGGTAGAAAGCCATCCGTTAACGTTGAACTCGAATTTAATGACATTGATTTAACACCTTATATGCCTAAGTCTGTTGAAGATGATACAAGGAGTGATAATAAAATTGCAGTCAGCAAAAATGCTGATGATTCTGAGCCTGATTTATCTGTATTGAGCAGTGTTAACGCTAAGATAAATGTTACTATTAAGTCTATAAAAGCTAAAAATATTGAAACTTCCAACTGGGTGCTAAATACATCGCTAACCGATGGTTTGCTTAATTTGACTAAGCTTTCTGCAGATCTTTATGAAGGAAGTTTATTAGTAACTTCTAGTTTAGATGCTCGTAAGTCATTACCTCAATATGCATTTTCTAGCGAACTTTCCAATGTAAAAGTGCGCCCTTTACTCACTGCAGCTGCAGATCTTGATGTTTTAGCAGGTACGGCAGAGTTCCATGTAAAAGGCAGCGGACAGAGTTTAAGACCAAGTAAAATTAAAACGGCAATTAAAGCGAAAGGTAACTTAAGGTTTAGTGACGGTGCGCTTTATGGGGTTAATATACCGCTTATGGTTCGAAATGCTAAAGCAAAACTAACAGGTGGGGCAGGGCAGGAAGATACTGTACGAAAAACTGACTTTACATCCCTGAGTAGTGATTTTAATTTAGTAAATGGAATTTTCGGCTTAACTAATACTAAAATGATTTCACCGCTCATTAGAGTAAGTGGACAGGGTAATGTTAATTTAGTCACTGAAGCGTTGAATTATCGGCTCGAAACAGAAATTGTAGCAAGCCTTGAAGGTCAAAGCTCAGAGTTAAAAGAGTTGAGTGGCGTACCCATTCCTTTGCATATAAAAGGGACTATTACCGATCCTAAAGTTTCACTAGATACGAAAGCTTTGCTTAATAATAAGCTTGATAAAGAGAAAGATTCGTTATTTAAGAAATTTGGGTTTTAAAGTAAGAAAATTGTGAGTAGAAAAATGCCAGCGTGAAAACACTGGCATTTTTTTATGAATGGATTACGAAGAATACTTTTTTACGTCAACAAAGAGGCTTAATGTTTGTCCCGGCTGAATGTATTTAGATTCATCGAGATTATTCCATTTGAGAAGATCTTTTACTGTAACCTTAAACTTAGTTGCAATCCGCGCCAAAGAATCACCAGAACGAACTTTATAATTAACCGTTCGTATAACACTGTTTGACTTAGCTGATGATTTGTTTTGCCAAATAACCAGTTTTTTGCCGATTTGTAATCGATCTTTAGGCGCCATATTATTCCAGCGTGCTAAACTGGATGTCTTTACTTTATGATTTTTTGCTATTTCCCATAAAGAATCACCTGATTTGACGGTATAGTTCAATTTAGTGTTACCGCGACGGATCCCTTGTTTATGTTTTAGTCTTGCATTGGCGGTAAGAGTGTAGTGGCTAGCATCTTTTGCAGAGACAGGGATTAACAAATGCTTTCCAGCAATAATTGTATTTCCATCTAAGTTGTTTACGCTTTTAATTACTGAAGGAGTAGTGTGGAAGCGTTTAGCGACAACTCCTATGCTATCACCGGATTTAATTTTATATCGTTCCCATTTCACACGCTTCTTTGGGTCCGTTTCAGCGAGAGCAAGCTCAAAATCATCGGCGTTTTCGATAGGCAATACAATGTGGTGCGGCCCATTAGGGCCTGTCGCCCAGCGGTTAAAACCAGGGTTAAGTTTATAAAGAGCTTCAGTAGAAATACCAGCAAACTCTGCGGCTAACGCTAAATCGATTTGAGTATCTACTTTTATTACTTTTATTTGTGGCTCATTAGGAATAGGGAATAAATCAATACCATATTTTTCTGAATTTTTAATGACATCAGCTAAGGCTATTAACTGAGGTACATAGCGCTCTGTTTCAGTGGGTAAGTCTAAGGCCCAAAAATCAGTGCTTTTACCACGTCTCTTGTTATTTCTTACGGCTCTTAGTACGCGGCCTTCACCAGTGTTGTATGCCGCTATAGCATATGACCAGTTTTTATGGGTTTTTTTATAAAGGTATTCGAGCATATCAAGTGCTGCAATAGTTGCTGAGTAAACGTCTCTACGGCCGTCATACCACCAATTCATCTTTAAACCGAAATGTCTTGCCATTGGTGATGTAAATTGCCACAACCCCGATGCTGCTCCATGCGAATATGCAAAAGGATCAAAAGAACTCTCAACAATAGGAAGTAAGGCAAGCTCAAGAGGTAAATCTCGTTTCTCAATTTCTTCGACGATCATATGCATGAAAGGAAGGGCGCGTTTTGATACCCGCATTAAATGTTTTGGGTGTGTCAAATAGTATTTACGATATTGCTTGACTAACTTTTGATCCGTTACTGGTAGTTTCATTCCAAGACGAATACGTTCCCAAACATCAATGGGTGTTTTTGATTCTTCGATGTCATTTGTAACACTTGGTTCAGGCTCGATCAATAATTGAGTAGGCACAACCTCGGGAACAGACTGTTGAGGTATATTTGTAATGGTTTGGCAACCCGATAACACGATAATGCTGCTAGCTATAAGATAGTGCGTAACTCTCATATTTGTGCGCAATCCTTGAATAATTTATTTAGTACGTGACGAACATTTTTTGTACAAAGTTGGCAATTCTAATATATATTTTAAAAATTGTCTTTCCATTTCCTTAATTGTGCAAAATATTGAGTTTTATTTTCGAGTTTGTTTAGTGGGTACTCTCGACAAATTGTCTGTTGAATAAGTGGGTTATCACACCGTAAAAATGGATTTATTTTTAGCTCTTGTTTTATGGTCGAAGGTAACGTTATTTGATTTTGATTCCTTTGTTGCTTTACCCAATTAAAATATTCGGCTAGCTCTTTGTTTTCGGGATCAACATGTACAGCAAATTCCATATTACTTTGGGTATATTCATGCGCGCAGTACACCATAGTTTCAGGTGATAATTTGGTAATTTTAGACAATGAATCAGTCATT
This sequence comes from Parashewanella spongiae, assembly GCF_004358345.1. Taxonomy (NCBI): domain Bacteria; kingdom Pseudomonadati; phylum Pseudomonadota; class Gammaproteobacteria; order Alteromonadales; family Shewanellaceae; genus Parashewanella; species Parashewanella spongiae. The sequence continues at coordinate 2,436,215 of NZ_CP037952.1, forward strand.
TGCTCAGGTGTACCTTCGAATATTCGCCCACAACCTCCACTGAACAATGTATCACCACAGAATAAGTGCCCCTCGATTAAATAGGCAATGTGATCGAGAGTATGGCCCGGAATTGAAAGCACTTCTGCAGTACTGTTAATATTCTTTATAAAAAGTTCGCCTTCAGATACAGGCTGCGTGATTTGTGGAATGTGACGAGAGAGAGGGCCATAGACTGGAATATCCAATCCGTGAGTATTTAATAGCTCAGTAATTCCACCAGTATGATCGGCATGGTGGTGAGTAATTAAAATTCCAGCAAGGCTCATTTGATGTTTTACTAAGTGTTGTGTAACGGCCTCGGCATCACCGGGATCAACAACAAAAGCATGCTTATTGTCTCTTGTTATGCACCAAATGTAATTGTCTTGAAAGGCGGGAATAGCTTTTATTGAGATCATAATAGGGTTTTATCATATATATCTTAATATACAACTTTACATAAATTGATAAAATATTGCATTGAATTCGGTAAGTAATGTCAGATTTGAGCTGTAAATTGACAGTCGAAATACCAGATATTTATTTTTGAAGCAAAAGGAGAGATAATAATTGTCTATTAGAATACCTTACTATCTCATTGGAAACCTTATAAATCGAAATCAAGTCGTGGCCTTTGTATGCTAAGAGCGAAGGTGCTAATCTACTAATGACAAAGGGATAGGTATCTGGGTAGTATTCATGAAACATAAACCAAAATCTTGGTCAGCAATACCAAATGGTGATGATGTTAAAAACGCATTGAATGAATCAATATCGAAAATGATGCCCAGCATGTTTGGCTATCATTTAGCAAAACTCGGTACCCTTGCAGCGGATTTTGATACTTCGGACTCACCAATCATTCATCAATTTAGTGTCAAAGAAGTTGAACCTTCGAATATTATTGCTGATTTTACACATTTGCCATTCGAAAAAAAATCTATTGATTGTGTTATTTCAGTTCTTCTTTTGGAGTTTGAACGAAATCCTTTTCGTATACTGCGCGAGATAAATAGAGTGCTTATTTCTGGAGGGCACCTTGTGATTGTTGGTTGCAATCCACTCAGTTCAATGGTTTTAGGGAAAATGCTTCCAAATAAAAAACAAAAATTCCCTTGGAGTGGACAGTTTTTTTCAGCGCATAGAGTGAAAGATTGGCTTGAAGTTTTAGGGTATCAAGTGCTTGAGGAAAAACGACTCGTTTATCATCCGTTGATAGGCAGGTATTGTGAGAACAGCCTTTGGCAAAGCTGGATGGAGTCATTACTGCCTTTTTCAGGTTCTTTTTATGTCATTAATGCCAAAAAAATTGAATGCCCGTTAACGCCATCAAGAGCTTGGAAAAGAAAACGAGCAAGGAATTGGTCGACAGCACCAACAGCCGGAAGAATCTCTGAGTTTAATTCAAAAGAAAGTGATTGAATTTTTTCAACGACTCATTGAGAGAATTCTGTTATCCTAAATAGATCGGTTGGGAGCATTCATATACGCAGAGAAAATTACTGATAGCAAGTATATGAATGTTCAGTACTCATCTGATGGGTGAATTCGGCTTGTTTGATTTTGTATTTAATATCAATAGCTTAAGGTTAAATTGTTCATTCAACCGATTTATTTAGGGTTATGCATATTATATCATTAATTACAGTAATTGGTATTAATAGAGCTTAAACACTTGCTTCATAAGCAGCATCGATTGCTGTAGGGTTTGCTTCAGCGGCTTCTCTTGCTAAGTCATCACATCGTTCATTCTCAGCATGACCTGCGTGACCTTTAACCCATTTCCAATCTATGGTGTGGATTTTTTGTGCTTCGTCCAAGCGCTTCCATAAGTCGACATTTTTAACTGGCGCTTTCGATGAAGTTTTCCAGTTATTTTTTTTCCAACCATGTATCCACTTTGTGATCCCTTGGCGCATATACTGGCTGTCACTTGTGAGTACAACATTGCATGGTTCTTTTAGTTCCTCAAGTGCTAATATTGGTGCTAAGAGCTCCATACGATTATTAGTGGTGCGTGCAAATCCTCCCTGCATTTCTTTTCGGTGAGATTTATAATTCATCACGATACCGTAGCCACCGGGTCCAGGGTTTCCAAGGCAAGATCCATCAGTAAATATATTAATGAGTTTGAGTTCGGACATCAAGTTGTTACCATAGTCAATAATTGTTAACGAGTATACAAAGATAGTAGTTTAAAGCCTATGAATATTGTTTCTTCAGCCAAACGTCAGATTATTTTAGATACAGAAACTACAGGTATGAACCAAAGTGGTGGCGGTGTTTATATTGGGCATCGAATCATTGAAGTAGGGTGTGTTGAAGTTGTTAACCGACGATTAACAGGTCGACATTTTCATGAATATATCAGACCTGATCAACTGATTGACGAAGAAGCAATTGGTGTTCACGGTATTACTAATGAGTTTGTAGCCGATAAACCAAGGTTTCATGAGATTGCTCCTCAGTTTTTAGAATTCATAAAAGGAGCTGAAATTGTCGCACATAATGCCAGCTTCGATATTTCATTTATGGATCATGAGTTTTCAATGCTGAAACCTAGTGGACCTATAACTGCAGATATTTGTTCGGTTGTTGATTCGCTCTCGATTGCTAAGTTTTTACACCCCGGACAAAAGAATAACCTTGATGCCCTATGTAAGCGTTACGGTATAGATAATTCTCGTCGTGAATTACACGGCGCACTGCTTGATGCCGAAATTCTTGCCGATGTGTATTTGCTGATGACCGGAGGGCAGACTAAATTCAATCTCAATAGTGATAAAGCAGGGCAACAGACAGGTAGTATACAAAGGCTGCCAGAAAACAGAGAAAAACTTAAAGTGGTCGCTGCAACAGCCGATGAAATAAGTGACCATGAGCAACGACTTGACTTAGTTGCTAAATCTGGAAATTGCATTTGGAGAGCTTAATTTTTTCATGATGAAAAATTGCGTAAAATCGATCATCTTATCTTTAGTGTTAATGCTCTCATTAAGCACCAATGCTGATGTACAGTCTTTTAAATTTGCAGGTGAACTCAAGAACCGTTTTCGAATCGATCATATGGTTTCTCACATAACCTTATTTGTACAAAGAGAGTACGGTTCTCCGCCTGTCATTGTTGTGCTTCCTGATGGTACTAAGTGGTATTCGTCGCGTCATCCGGAAGATGTAAAGTGGGTTGATGGTATGACTGGAGATATCATTTATATTCCAAATCCTGTTCCTGGACCATGGCAATTATTAGGGCGAGTTGTTGAGGGCTCAAATATTAATAAGGTGAGTAGCCTAAATATTGAGCTCGCACCGTTTCCACAGCCTATTTTTCAAGGTGAAAAATTAAAGGTTACCGCTCATTTTAATTCAGATGGCAACATAATGCGGTTACCAGGGCTCGATTATCTTGTGGATTGGACGGCTCGATTAAAGCGTGTTGATACTTCAACAACCCCTACATCAAGAAGTACAGTTCGCCATATTGGTACTTATAAAGATGATGGAAAACTACTCGATGAATACCCAGATGATGGTGTATTTACAAGCAATTTTAATCTTGATGTGGATGCTGGAGAATACATTTTCTCTGTAAAGGCTAAAAATGAAGTATTTGAAAGGACTGTATCAACACCAATTCATTTAACTGAGAACCCAATAAAAATCAATTTAGTTCCTCCTTTCGACATTAAAACTGGTAATTATCGTCTTGAAATATTTACGGATCCTGAACGTGTTAAATTGGAGGACACGCATATTGAATATGAGTTGTTTGGCCCTAATGGCTTTAAGGACAAAATATATTTAAACGACATTTTTATCTCAGAAATGGATATTTCTTTACCAAAAGTTAACAGCTTTGGTAACTATTTATTAAAAGGACAAGCGGTAACGACGACTGCTGAAGGCCGTGAGATTATTCTTTCACTTCCTGAAACTTCATTTCATTTGAAAGAGCCTGAAATAAAGGGGCCAACAGAAGCTGAACTTGCCATACAAGCAGCAAAAAAAGCTATTTTGGATGAGGAATTAGCTCAGAAAAAAATCGTAGCATGGACAATTAGCATTAACCTGTTTTTACTCATTGCAAGCCTTGGAGGCTTTATTTATTGGAGGAAGCGCCAAGTAATGATAAAAGCAATGAAAGTCGCTCAGCAGAATATTATTGATGAAGCAGTGAGAGAAGACGAAACTGATCATACACTACAAGCTGAAGATATTGATCTCACTATGCCTGACGATGAATCATCAGATAAACCTAATAGAGCTTAAGTGTTAAGTGCAACAAAGCTATTTTACAAGGCTTTGTTGCGCTTTCATTGAACGTGTTAAAACAAATCTTCTAGCCAATTTTTGACTGCCTTGACATTAACATTCACTGCAACATCAATAATAGGTTTGTTCTGCCAAGGGTTCACTCTATGGGTATAACCAGTATCGTGATGAAGCATAAGTTTTCCCATACATTCCCCTTCACAAATCACCCTAACTTGGCCGCTTTCCATTACAAACCACTCTGGATGAATGGCACAGGCAATTGCTGATGAATCATGGACATGGCATCCCTCCATAATGTATGAATCTTGATAAAAATTCATATAGAATTGGGTGATGACATTTAAAAATTTCCCCTTTTCGGGGAGTTTTTGTTCGAGTTTTTCAAAAAAGCTGTTTTTAACTCTGATTTGGTGAGTGACATCTAAACCTACAACACTTACGGGCCAGCCAGCGGTATAAACCTGATCTGCAGCATGAGGATCACAATAGACGTTTGCTTCAGCTGCTGCACTAACATTACCTGCAACATGCAAGTTTCCTCCCATTGTTATGACACGCTTAATTTTTTGAGCAATAGAAGCATCTAAAGCGAGTGCTAATGCTAAATTAGTGAGAGGGCCTAGTGCAATAATAGTGATTTCATTTGGAAATTGGTTTGTTGTATTGACAATAAACTGAGCGGCACTTATTGCCTCGGCTTGCTTTTTGGCTTTAGGTTGAGGAATGTTTCCTAATCCATTTTCTCCATGGACAAAAGCAGGATATTCCTTTGCTTGCATCGTTAATGGTCTGTGTGCTCCAGAATAAACAGGAATATCTTGCTCAAAAATTTCTAATATTCGCAATGCATTTTCAGTGGTTTGTTGAACTGAAGCATTACCGAATATAGTGGTTAGTGCAATTACATCAATCTCTGGGGCATTAAAGGCACAAGCTAATGCTAGGGCATCATCTATACCTGGATCTGTATCAATAATTATTTTGTTATTCATAGTGTGTTTCTTAAGGTGATTAAGGTAAATTAACTTGAATGTAGATATCAGTACGTGAAATTGGTCATATTATACTAATCCGCATTCATAATGATCGGTGATCGCTCAGCAAGAACGAAAGGCTTTCAGTACAAGGCGCAAATTTGTAATATTATTGGGATAATAGTAGTTGGGTAATAAAGTTTCATACTAATTAGCTCATAAAGGTATTTTGACAAGAAAAACGAGATAATACAGTATCATACCGAACGAAACACGTTTATGGACATAAACGAGTTTCGGTTTCAAAACAATATCAACAGATTACATTAGAAAAAGTATCTCTAAAACCAAATTGTGAACATCAAATTGCTGAAAGCAACGACTAGCCCTAAAAATATAACTTAGAACTTGCAACAGAAGTGTGCACAATAAGTTACAACAAGTTTGAGTTAAGGGTTATTGATACTTGCTATGTCAATTATTTACCGTACCTACGAATGGCAGAGACTTGACCATTTTCTAACTCAATAACATCCAGCACTTTTTTCCTATAACTAAATTCTGAGCCGTCAGAGTGTGAGCCTTTTGCCGAAAAAACCTGCTTAAGAGCAATTGAATTATGACCAATAATATGACTAATTATTTTTATCTTGCAGTCAGTATGAACACCTAAATAATGAGACGTTATTTTTCGCATTAAATTTTTACCATCAGGTTCTCTAAAATCATCGGGAGCATTTAAGAGGAAGGTCGAGTGGAACAGTCAAAATTACTCTAACCTGCCCCCTTGTTAGTATAGAAATTATGCTATATGAAAGCATTAGGGATGTCGCAGTTCAAATAATACCACTTTAAATTTCAACGCTTAATTTGTCATACCTGCGAACGCAGGTATCCAGCGACTTGTGCCCAAATTAACCAAAGACTCTGGACTCCTGCGTTCGCAGTAGTGACGATAAAATTGGTATACATTCTTCCGCCACGTCCCTTATGGAATAATTAAAATTCACATATCGAGTATATCTTTATTGATTCTTCCACAGCTCTTTATTAGGTCTTAGCAATTAACTCTCCCACTCCATCCCAAAAATCTTCAACTAGTTGAAGAAATTCATACACACCTAATTCAAACTCTTGTCGATACTTGTATTCATCCGAATCAACATATGGTGCAACGGCATTGAATATGCTATTGCTATGACCTACTTCAAGATTAATATGCAACTGCCAAAAATGCCGAACCGATTCATCATAACCCTGATTAATTAAACCGTCATTGAGCTTGCCGACCATTATAGTTGACATGGTTTCGTCAGCATAGAGTGCCCCTAAACTGCAAATAATCGGTGAGTCCGTGTAGAGTTTACGAATACCTTGATTAAGTCTGAGCGTGACATCTAGGGGCTTATAGTTTTCAATGTTTTCATAACTAATATCAATGTCTTCCATAAATTGTCTATACAGTGTGGAGTGAGTTGGATCACGACCCACTTCGTCTGTAACGTTAAATGAAATCTCTCGTAATATTCGCTCATCGGTAGTGTTGTTTGCCATGCCCGCAATATAGAAAGGTAAATAACGGAAGAAATAAAAGCATTCACAATACAGTCTCCTCTCTTGCGATTTTGTCAGCATATGGGTGCGGTAATGGTTAAGAAAAGGATGTTCAACTGCTCTGTTTTTGGCTATTTGGGCAAGAATATTATCCAAATAACTTTTGGTACTCAGTGCAATCTCTTTACGTTGTCGAATTCCTATTCCAGCTTTGTCAAATTTTTTTAATATATCATTCATAAAATACCCATTTAAGTCCAGTAAAAGGGGCTGCAACGCCACAACACAAAAACTCGTTTATGACGATTCAGCCCTTATTTTTGAATTGCCGCATTGACACTTTCGTCGTCCCACCAACGATCATCACCTTCTATGTCTTTTGTTAAGTCAGCATTACTCGCCCATGTCATATTAAGCATTATGCGGGTCATATCCTGTTGTAATGGAATGGTGCGGTGTAAGGTACTATCTGCTTTCAGAAAGTACACATCTCCTGAGCCAAAATAATAGGTATTAATAGGGTTCTCACAGAGGTAGTTAAAAATTCGTGGCTTTTGCTTATTCCAGCTCGTGTGCGGCACACACTGCAACAACCCTCCAACTTCAATTGCCGGTGCTTGTAACACCCAAATAAGTGCATACCGAAAATCGCCCCAATGCCAACCATGGGTGTCACCAGCCTTTTCATGCCGAGAAATCAAAAACTCTTCATCTTTTTTCGGACAATGACACAAGGTTTCTCCCGCGATATCCTCAAGCATAGGTCGAAGCGCATCATTGAAATACAGAAAGGGAATACGATCGCCATGATTAGCAATGTTTTCACTGGTGACTACAGACATTGAACGTGGACTAAAATCGGTTGTTGCCAAGTGTAAATCCCGTCGTTCAGCAAAATTACTCAATAACTCTTTGGCTTCATTGAGAACTAGACTACACAATGACTCAGAAATTAATTCCGTAACTTTAACAACGCCATAACGACTAAAATGATGAGAAAAATCGCGCAGTTCTTTCTTATTTACATTTATGTAAACTTCAGCATTTTTATTCATAATATAGTACCTACCGTATTAGGACTAGCTAACCGGAACATCAGTCAGTCCTTTCTGACTAATAGTAACAACTAAGATATCTCTGTAACCTAGTTCGTCATTGAGGTGCATGACAGGCGTTGTGTAGTGATAAAGCACATTGTCTTTTACTAACACAATTTCACCTTCCAGTAATATTTTTTTAAAAACTTGTTTTGAATCATCCTGTTTGCCTACATACAAACTCGTTATACCCCCAACAATGTTATGTCGGGCAATACAGCAAAGCAGCACATATTCATAACCATCTTGATGTTTCCCCTCAGGTACAGTAATCGATTCTTGTCCTTTCATTGTGAGGGCTCTATGTTGGTGAAGGGTGTAAACAGCACTCGACGGAGAGTGAGTTATACCGGCAGCTAACTTTAGTAAATCCGAACAGGCTGAGTGAGATGTTAGACATTCATTAATGGGTGGGTAATCACGCACTATATTCCCTGCCACCGAATTGAAGTACTGCGTTTGAATATAGCCTTGATGTGGCAATATCGTCACCTTGTCATCAATGACAGTGAATCGACTAATCGCTTTAAATCGATCTCCAGGGTAATAAATATCACGGGCCATATTATCGAAATAAGGTGTTAATTTTAATAAGGCTTGATTTTTAATTAAAGTAAAGTTCTCTTGCACACTTCCCCCCTTAGTCCAGAATATTTATTGGGTATACTTAAAGTTATGAACCGATAAAAACGTTATCTAAAACAGCTAAACATGGTTGATTAACCTAGTTTTAAATTCGAGCATAAAGTCATTTGGGTCCGATTTCTAAGTTCTATAAATTCTAATAAATAATCGATACTGCCGTTTTCTTAAAAAACAACCTTGTGGCATAATGCATATTTTGTATTTCTTTCATGATATTTAAATGAAGGAGTTTCTTCTTGATTGCCTAGGTATATCTACCTAGTACCCAAACACAGTGAAGATGATCGATTGAACTCACTTTAAAGCTGGTATTAATTCATCTGGAGCAAGCACTGAAATATTGCGTGGCGTTTTAGGTTTCTTTCTAATTAACCCTTTATTTTCCAGTGTCTTTATCATTTGATTAACGGTCGGTGGGGTAACGTCAAAATACTCTTGAAAATCCGTGTGTGCAGGCGGGATTTTATTTACCTTTATGTACATTTTTATGAACGCTAAATACTGACCTTGTTTCTCTGTAAATGGTACTTTCTCTGACGCTGGGATCGACATATTTCTCATTTTGTGATCAATTATGGTAATTGTTAACTACTTCCATAATGCCATGAACATCAAATATTTAGTAGAGCTTTCAAACGAAGAGGAATCGTCCCTAGTCGACTTGATAGCAAAGGGGAAAACATCTGCTAGAAAATTGAAACGAGCCAACATCTTGCTCATGTCGAACAATAGAATGAGTCAAGATAAAGAAATATCTTCAGCGCTTAATGTTGGTACAGCAACCATTTATAGAACAAAGAAACAGTTTGTTGAGGAAGGTCTTGAAGCGGCTCTGAATGAAGGAGCCCGAAGCGGTATGCCTCGTTGTTTAGATGGTAAGCAAGAAGCCTTGCTTATTGCCTTAGCCTGTAGCAAACCACCAGAAGAACTTTGTCGATGGACACTGAGTTTAATCACAGAAAAACTTGTAGCCTTAACTGAACTCGATGCAGTTTCGACAGAAACCGTACGAAGACGTTTTAAAGAAAATGACTTGAAGCCATGGCAGAAAAAAATGTGGTGTGTTGGCAATATGAATGCAAATTATATTGCACAAATGGAACATATTTTAGATGTTTATGCACGCCCTGAAAATTCAGCTGAGCCAATTGTTAATTTTGACGAAGCGATGAAGCAATTGGTTTCAGATATTGCACCACCATCCCCAGTCAAATCAGGGCAACCAGCCAGAATCGATTATGAATATAAGCGAATTAGCGTGGCTAATATTTTCATGTTTTTTGACCGGCATCGAGGCTGGAGGAAAGCCAAGGCAACACAGAGTAAAACAGCAGTCGATTTCGCTCAGTGCATGAAAGAACTTGTAGATGAACACTATCCGGATGCACGTAAAATCCATGTGGTCATGGATAATTACACGACACATACGGCAGGCTCGTTATACAAGGCATTTAAGCCAGAAGAGGCGCTGAGGATTTTGAACAAACTTGAATTTCATTTCACGCCTAAGCATGCCAGTTGGTTAAACATGGTTGAAATAGAAATCGGTAATATGAACCAACAATGCTTAGACCGTCGCATAGAAAGTTGGGAAATACTGCACAAAGAACTTGCGGCTTGGGAGAAACGAAGAAACGATGCACAGGCAAGCATAAATTGGATGTTTAATGTCGACGGCGCACGTGAAAAATTCACGAAAGCCTATGCAAGTCTCAATCAATCATAACTTTTGTGTCGAGGTACTAGGTGTCACCAGACATTAAAGTTTGAAACTTTTATCGATCAAAATCGCATTCATGCCATGCCGATAAGGACATCGGACACAATAAAAATTAAAATTTTTATAAAAAACTCGGCCGCAAGCAACCGAGTTTTAGAAAAGCCCAAGTTGATCCGCACTTTTCTCTTTTTTATCTAATTCCGACAATTGATCCTGAACATACTTTCGTATGACCTCTTCAGTAGCGTTTCCTATAGTTTCGACAACATAACTTTGTATCCAAAGCTTACCTCCCCAAAAGTAACGCCTTTTTATATCTGGGTAACGCTTGAAGAATTCTCTCGCTGAAATACTTTTGATTATTTGCATGACATCGCTTGGCGATATCTTCGGCTGACCTCTAATGACCATGTGGATATGATCAACTGGAATTTCTAGTTCAACTATATCAATGTCATAGTAGTCGTAACCAATTTTATAAATAATTGATTTTAAGCCTTCACGATAAGGCTCTATAAATACTTTGCGCCGATATTTTGGTATCCATACAAAGTGATACATTAATCGGTATACGTGATGTGAATTTCTTTGAAGTTCCATATACAAGATAATATAGACCGAGCTTCGCCCAGTCTACACTATCCAGCACGGGGGCAAGCCCCCGAGATTTTCGCTACGCGCGTTAAATTTAATGCCGATAAAGTACGCAATAAAACAATAAAGATTGAAACGTTTCGGGGCAGAAGTTAGCCAGCTGTTCAAGCTAGCAAGGGTTTGGACAATTCCGTGTTTCGGTTTCAGTTCATAATCAACAGATTGCATTAGAAAAAGTATCTCTAAAATCAAATTATAAATATCAAATTGCTGAAAGCCACTACTAGCCCTAAAAATACAACTTAGAGCTTACAACGCTCGAAGTGCGCACAAAAGGTGGTTATGGTAAATAAAACCTGAATTAACATATGAAGTTAGAAAACTCTATTAATTTTCAATTTTTAATTTTATTATCTTTTTGAGCTTTTCTATAAAAATAATCAGGATGATAATAATGAAAAAAACGATACTTATGAGTTTGCTATTAGTTAGTTCGTTCCCTAGTTTGGCTGAAACAAAAAATACTATTGGGATCGGATATCAGTATGGTGGAGTATTTGGGTATAAATTTAGTTCAATAAACAATAACAACATTTATTTTATATCAGCTGGATTAGTTGGTGGTGCAGCAGGTTATCAATTACTACTTGATGGAGAAAAAAAGCATTCTATTGGTATTGCTCTGGGCTCTGAAGTGCTTACAAGTGAAAAGGGATTTGGATTAGCAACATACAACTATTATTCTCAAGGTGTTAATAAATCTGGATTCGTTTTCGGTTTAGGTATAGGTGTAAGACGTGAAGATGAAGGTGGTGTTTTCGGCAGTTATGGGAAAGTTGAAAGTAAGTTCACCGCCGATGTTAACTTAGGCTATCAATTTTAGTTCAGTTAAAGGTAGAGCTAATAGCCTTGTAACCAATCTACATCAATGCTACTAGATTGCTCTGATGTAGATTAAGAGCTTGCAAACATAGGTGGTTATGGTAACTGACCGTTTTCAAGTCAATTTAAAAACAGTATCATTGCCATTTTCTGATCGGATGCCTTTATAAATGCGCTTCTAACATCATTATAAAAAGTAGAAACGTAATCCAAAGTTTCTATATTATCATCCCAAAGTTGAGGGTAAATATCATGTTTAATTAACTCTTCACTATTGAATTTAGCTCTAAAATCTTTTTCCTCAATTTTTGTAAGAGCATTTGAAACTTCACTGACTTGTTTAGGTAAAAGTGAACGAGCAGGGCCATAGCCTATATCTTCTTCACTAATTTGCTCCCCGCCCAGCACAACATTAAACAAAGGCTCTATACCTTCCCATTTCCTTTCATTCAGAGTGTAATGAATTGCATGCCAAGCTTTATCTATTTCTATTATTTCTTCTTCTTTTTCTTCGTATAAAAAATCAGATAATAGGTCAGGGTCATCCAAAAGCTTGTTTAGATCTTCTTCTGTTACTGGAAGGTAGTTTCCATTCATTGACATGCGACTAATTATCCTTGATGTATAGCTTTTTTAATCATGATCTAGCTCATTGATATTTTAAAATCATAACTTAATTGTAGTTTTTGTGTAAACAGACTGGCGAGCCACCTCACAAGTCATAATTACGACCATATACCATAACGCCTGGACGCATAACCAGAAAGTAACTTCGAGTTAAATCATCGCTAACATCACAAAAGAACATATTATCATGACGAAAAATGGCTGGTTTAAGTCAGTTAACAAATGGTGATTTTCACTACATCAGCACTTGAAGCAAATTTATAGCACGAACCGCTATAAAAGTTAATAATTAGGGCTGCTATGTCATAAAATAGTCGAGCCCAAAAACATGATTTTTAACAAGTAAACATTAGAAATAGTATTGCTATGGATGGGCGTTGCCAGCACGAAAAGGGGCAAAAATGCGCCAGCCGACCAAGTTGGCAAGGGAGGGACAAAACCAATTTACGCTCAATTTCATTATCTTTTGTTTAAGTCTGAGGTGCAACTATGAGCTACCAAACGGCTCCCCTGTGCGGTGGATAAATTTCTGTTATACATTTATAGAATGCCTTAAAGCTGAATAATTTTGTATTTATCTTTTCAGTGCGTTATTTCTTAGCTTGTTAATTCACTCACTTATTGAGTAATGTGATGGCGACAGTGCGCACTTCTGCTGAGCATGAATCAATATATAGATTCATGCTTAAAAGTCTCCAAGAATACCCAAGCGAAGCCATATCCTATCTGAACTTTGAGGTTTCAAGGTTTGATGGTGATGAAAACTTACAACAGTGTTATCAATTATTAAGCAAAACCGATAGACAAAAGTTGTATGATTTTTTCAACAAGGAACCATCGTCGACTCGCTCTAACTCTCGCACACGAGAGGCTCATTATTGTAAGAAGCCAAGTAATGCTTACCGACGTTTTGCAACCGAGCACCGCTCCATTACTCCAAAATCGAGCACTCAGTATCCCAAGCAAATACAGCAATCACCTTCCTCCCCTAATTCCTTTTTTACTCAGACCAGTGCGCTTATTCACTCTTGGAAACTTAAACAGAAAAGCAAAAATCAACTGGGTATTGATTTAAATGCATTAATTGGTAGTTGCGCTAAACTTTCGCAGCTTATTGAAATCATTCACAGCCTAAAAAACGACAAACGGGTCATGGAAACATCATGGGACATAAGGTTAATCCATAAACTTTTACACAAAGCGGCCGAGTTTTCTGACAGTCGTTCATCTAATTTCGACGGCATTTTTAGTGACATAATACGATTAAAATCGTCCTATGACGAGAAAACATGCACGCTATTACTGAAACTAATTAAGTTAAATTTAAATTTTTCAGATGCCAAAAGATTGGTACTAGGCAATGCAGCAGTAGCCAGCTTAATGCATCAGTGGTGCATCAAGCCTGATGTTGCCATTTACAGTGCTTTTATCACGGTATGCGCTAAAACTGGCCATTTTGATAGTGCTTGGCAACTGGTGTGTGGTGATAAGCCCGTGATGGCACCTCATTTGTCATTAAAGGCTAATCAAATCACCTGCATTAATTTGCTGACGGCTTGCGCTGAAATTGAGCGTTTTACAGAAGCCAAGTCATTGGTGTTGGGCGATGGCGCTGCAGCCAGCTTAATGCAGCAGTGGGACATCAAGCCTAATGTTGCCATTTACAATGCCTTTATCACGGTATGCGCTAAAACTTGCCAGTTTGATAGTGCTTGGCAACTGGTGTATGGTGATAAGCCCATGATGGCACCTCACTTGTCATTAAACCCCAATCAAATCACTTGCATAAATTTGCTGACGGCCTGCGTTGAAACGGGGCGTTATGCAGAAGCCAAATCATTGGTGTTAGACGATAGCGACACAGATACAGCTAGCTTAATGCAACAATGGGGCATCAAGCCTAATGTTTCCATTTACAATGCCTTTATCACGGTATGCGCTAAAACGAGCCAATTTGATAGTGCTTGGCAACTGGTGTGTGGTAATAAGCCCGTGATGGCACCTCATCTACCATTAAAGGTAGATTCAATCACCTGCATGAATTTGCTAATGGTCTGCGCTGAAACGAGCCGTCATGCAGAAGCCAAATCATTGGTGTTGGGCGATGGCGATACAGCTACAGCCAGCTTAATACAACAATGGGGTATCAAGCCTGATGTTGCCATTTACAGTGCCTTTATCACGGTATGCGCTAAAACAGGCCTGTTTGATAGCGCTTGGCAACTGGTGTGTGGTGATAAGCCCGTGATAGCACCTCATCTACCACTAAAGGCAGATTCAATCACTTGCATGAATTTGCTGACAGCCTGCGCTGAAACGGGGCATTACGCAGAAGCCAAATCATTGGTGTTGGGCGATACAGATACTGCCAGCTTAATGCAGCAGTGGGACATCAAGCCTAATGTTGCCATTTACAGTGCCTTTATCACGGTATGCGCTAAAACTGGCCAGTTTGATAGTGCTTGGCAACTGGTGTGTGGTGACAAGCCCGTGATGGCACCTCATTTGCCATTAAAAGCCAATCAAATCACCTGCATGAATTTGCTGGCTGCCTGCGCTGAAGCGGGGCGTTATGCCGAAGCCAAATCATTGGTGTTGGGTGATAGCGATACAGCCAGCTTAATGCGACAATGGGGCGTTGAGCCTAATGTTGCCATTTACAATGCCTTTATCACGGTATGCGCTAAAACAGGCCAGTTTGATAGTGCTTGGCGACTGGTATGTGGTGATAAGCTCGTGATGGCACCTCATCTACCACTAAAAGCCAATCTAATCACCTGCATGAATTTGCTGACGGCCTGCGCTGAAACGGGGCGTTATGCAGAAGCCAAATCATTGGTGTTGGGCGATGACGATGGCGATACAGCTACAGCTACAGCTAGCTTAATGCAGCAATGGGACATCAAGCCTGATGTTGCAATTTATAGCGCCTTTATCACGGTATGCGCTAAAACGGGGCAGTTTGATAGTGCTTGGCAACTAGTAGTCCATTCAAGAACAAATAATGACCGAATGGTTATATCCTAACAACTCCTGAACACAAGAAACACTGGAGTTATTATGAGGGTTAAATACCACGTTCGTTTGAGTAATGAAGAACGTTCAATGCTTGAGGCTTTGATAAAGCAGAAGAAACCACGTGTTGCTCAACATAAGAAACGACACGCCCAAATTTTACTTGCTATTGATGAGAATAATTCGCCACTGACCAATCAACAGATTGCTAAAGCACTAAACATCTCACCACTTGCAGTAACGAGCCTTAGAAAGCGTTTTGTCGAAGAAGGATTAGAAGTCGCTGTGAATAGCAAACACAGCCATCAAGGCCGCAGACGCATAATGGATAGCGAAGCCGAAGCACACCTAATTGCACTGGCCTGCTCTACGCCTCCTGAAGGACGTTGCCGTTGGACATTAAATCTTCTTAGAGACAAGATGATTGAACTCAAATATATCGATAACATATCAAGAACTTCTGTTCATTATGCGTTAAAAAAAATGAACTTAAACCATGGCTTAAAGAAGAGTGGTGTATACCTAAAGAGGAAAACGCTGCCTTCGTGAGTGCTATGGAAGATATATTAGAACTCTATAAACTTCCTTACAATCCTAAGCGTCCTTTAGTATGCCTTGATGAAACCAGCAAACAACAAGTTAAAGAAGTTCGCAATCCGTTACCCTTAGTTTCAGGTTATCCAGAGCGATACGATACAGAGTATGAGCGTAACGGTGTCAGCAACCTGTTCATGATATTTGAGCCTTTAGCGGGCTGGCGACATGTTGAAGTCACTGAACACAGAACGGCCATTGATTGGGCTCATCAAGTAAAAGCCTTAGTAGACGGGCGTTATAAGGACGCTGAGACAATTGTATTAGTTGAGGATAACTTGAATACTCATACACCGGCTTCATTTTATAAGGCCTTCGAACCAGAAGAAGCTCGTAGGTTGATCAATAAAATAGAATTTCATTACACGCCAAAGCACGGAAGTTGGTTGGATATGGCTGAAATTGAATTAAGTATCTTGAGCAGGCAATGCTTAAACCGAAGAATACCCGATCAGGAAACACTAAATACTGAAGTCGAAGCCTGGGTTACCGAGCGTAATGAGTCCAAGGCTAAGATGAACTGGCAGTTCACGACTGAGGAGGCACGTATAAAATTAAAGAAACTTTACCCCGTACTCCCAGAGTAAAGTGAGCCTTTTAACAGAAGTTCACTGATTAACGAAATCCAGTTACACATTCGTTAATCAAAGCATGAAAAGCTAGAATCCTACTGACTTGCCAAGGGGTGGGAGGAGGTGTTTTGTTCAGATATCACTTATTTGTCAATTGATTGTGAACAAAAGTTAAGTAAGAGTTTAAAACAATAAATATCGATATATGATTCTTAGCTCTCCTATGACTATGGTTTACCAGAACAGCTTTAACTGTAGAATTCATATGAATGGACTACTAGTGTGTGGTGATAAACCCGTGATGGCACCTCATCTACCACTAAAGGCAGATTCAATCACCTGTCTGAGTTTGCTGGCTGCCTGCGCTGAAATGGAGCGTTTTACAGAAGCTAAATCATTGGTGTTGGGTGATGGCGATACAGCAACAGCGACAGTCAGCTTAATGCAACAATGGGGCATCAAGCCTGATGTTGCCATTTACAATGCCTTTATTAAAGTATGTATTGAAGCAAAGGAATTAGACACTGGAATAGGGTATTTAGAAAAAATAATGAACAAATGTAACATGAGTACTTTTTCACAAATACATGCTCAATTTGCGCCGCTTGAAAAAGATAATTTCGCAAGCATGATTGATAAAGGGATAACAGAAGGAATATATAAAAAAAATGTTGGCTTAATCAATCATTGTATCGATTTGCATATGGATAAAATCTTCGAAGGAGATTCAGGTGATGGTACACATATTCGAGGTGTTCCATTAGCTTTCGCAAAACTATTATTTTGTTACCACAAACAAAACAATGAACCCAACATAACATCGATCATAACTGGATACCATGGCAATAATACGTTAAAAAATGGAATGATAAGTTTTCTCAAAGATGAATTTGGACTTGAGTTTATCGAGGATGAATTCAACTCAGGAATGATAGTATTGAGCAAGTCTGCCCATTAACTGTAGTTGCTTGCATTTATAAATCGGTTTGCTCGCATTTATCCGTCATTTTCTGCTCACAATAAATGACTTTATAAAAACGAGCTTGCTCACAATAATCGCTTTTATCAAATTAGTTGCTCAGATTAAGTAATTTAATAAAGCTATGTTGCTCACTTTAAATGATTCTATAAATGAACCAATTTAAATGAGATACAAATTAAATAATATCATATGGTTGACTCGTTTTTGGACAGAAATACGCTAGCCGACCAAGTTGGCAAGGGAGGAGCAAAACCAATTTACGCTCAATTTAATTATTTTTTTGAGTCTGAGATACAACTATGAGCTATGAAACGGCTCCCCTGTGCGGTGGATAATTTTCTGTTATACATTTATAGAATGCCTTAAAGCTGAATATTTTTGAATTTATCTTTTCAGTGCGTTATTTCTTGCTTGTTAATTCACTCACTTATTGAGTAATGTGATGGCGACAGTGCGCACTTCTGCTGAGCATGGATCAATATATAGATTCATGCTCAAAAGCCTCCAAGAATACCCTAGCGAAGCTCTATCCTATCTTAACTTTGAGGTTTCAAGGTTTGATGGTGATGAAAACTTACAACAGGGTTATCAAAGATTAAACAAAACCGATAGACAAAAGCTGTATGATTTTTTCAACAATAAGTCATCGTCGACTCGCTCTAACTCTCGCACACGAGAGACTCATTATTGTAAGAAGCCAAGTAATGTTCGCCAACGTTTTGTAACTGAGCTCGATTCTATTACTCCCAAATCGAGCACTCGATATACCAGGCAAATACAGCAACCACCTTCCTCTCCTGACTCCTTTTTTACTCAGACCAGTGCACTTATTCACTCTTGGATACTTAAACAGAAAAGCAAAAATCAACTGGGTATTAAGTTAAATGCATTAATTGGTGGTTGCACTAAACTTTCGCAGCTTATTGAAATCATTCACAGCCTAAAAAGCGACAAACAGGTCATGGAAACATCATGGGACATAAGGTTAATCCATAAACTGTTACACAAAGCGTCCGAGTTTTCTGACAGCCATTCATCTAATTTCGACGGCATTTTTAGTGACATAACACGATTTAAATCGTCCTATGAATCGAAAACATGCACACTATTACTGAAATTAATTAAGTTAAATTTAAATTTTTCAGATGCCAAAAAATTGGTGCTAAGCAATGCAGCTGAAGCCAGCTTAATACAACAATGGGGCGTTGAGCTTGATGTTGCCATCTACAATGCCTTTATCACGGTATGCGCTAAAACAGGCCAGTTTGATAGTGCTTGGCGACTGGTGTGTGGTGATAAGCCCGTGATGGCACCTCATTTGCCATTAAAAGCCAATCAAATCACCTGCATGAATTTGCTGACAACCTGCGCTGAAACGAAGCATTATGCAGAAGCCAAATCATTGGTGTTGGGCGATGGCGATACAGATACAGCCAGCTTAATGCAACAATGGGGCATCAGGCCTGATGTTGCCGTATACAGCGCCTTTATCAAGGTTTGCGCTAAAGCTGGTCAGTTTGATAGTGCTTGGCAACTGGTGTGTGGTGATAAGCCCGTGATGGCACCTCATCTACCACTAAAGGCAGATTCAATCACCTGCATGAATTTGCTGGCTGCCTGCGCTGAATCGGGGCGTTATACAGAAGCCACATCATTGGTGTTGGGCGATGGCGATACAGCTACAGCCAGCTTAATGCAACAATGGGGCATCAAGCCTAATGTTGCCGTTTACAGCGCCTTTATCATGGTATGTGCTAAAACGGGCCAGTTTAATAGTGCTTGGCAACTGGTGTGTGGTGATAAGCCCGTGATGGCACCTTATTTGCCATTAAAAGCCAATCAAATCACCTGCACGAATTTGCTGACGGCCTGCGCTGAAGCGGGGCGTTATGCAGAAGCCAAATCATTGGTATTGGGCGATACAACTACAGTTACAGCCAGCTTAATGCAGCAATGGGACATCAAGCCCAATGTTGCCATTTACAATGCCTTTATCACGGTATGCGCTAAAACTGGCCAGTTTGAGAGTGCTTGGCAACTGGTATGTGGTGATAAGCCCGTGATGGCACCCCGTTTGCCTTTAAAAGCCAATCAAATCACCTGCATGAATTTGCTGACGGCCTGCGCTGAAGCGGGGCGTTATGCAGAAGCCAAATCATTGGTATTGGGTGATACAACTACAGCCAGCTTAATGCAGCAATGGAACATCAAGCCTAATGCTGCCATTTACAGTGCTTTTATCACGGTATGCGCTAAAACTGGCCAGTTTGATAGTGCTTGGAAACTGGTGTGTGGTGATAACCCCTTGATGGCACCTCATTTGCCATTAAAAGCTAATCAAATCACCTGCATGAATTTGTTGGCAGCTTGCGCCAAAGCGGGGCGTTATGCCGAAGCCAAATCATTGGTGTTGGCCGATGGCGATACAGCTACAGCTACAGCCAGCTTAATGCAACAATGGGGCATTAAGCCTAATGTTGCCATTTACAATGCTTTTATCACGGTGTGTGCTAAAACTGACCAGTTTGATAGTGCTTGGCGACTGGTGCGTGGTGATAAGCCCGTGATGGCACCTCATTTGCCATTAAAAGCCAATCAAATCACCTGCATGAATTTGCTGACGGCCTGCGCTGAAGCGGGGCGTTATGCAGAAGCCAAATTATTGGTGTTGGGCGATGGTGATACAGCCAGTTTAATGCAGCGATGGGACATCAAGCCTAATGTTGCCATTTACAGTGCTTTTATCACGGTATGCGCTAAAACTAGCCAGTTTGATAGTGCTTGGCAACTGCTGTGTGGTGATAAGCCCGTGATGGCACCTCATTTGCCATTAAAAGCCAATCAAATCACCTGTATGAATTTGCTGACGGCCTGCGCTGAAGCGGGGCGTTATACAGAAGCCAAATCATTAGTGTTGGGCGATGGCGATACAGTTACAGCTACAGACAGCTTAATGCAGCTTTGGGACATCAAGCCTAATGTTGCTATTTACAGCGCCTTTATCACGGTATGTGCTAAAACAGGCCAGTTTGATAGTGCTTGGCAACTGGTGTGTGGTGATAAGCCCGTAATGGCACCTCATCTACCACTAAAGGCAGATTCAATCACCTGCATGAATTTGCTGACGGCCTGCGCTGAAACGGGGCGTTATGCAGAAGCCAAATCATTGGTGTTGGGCGATGGAGATACAGCTACAGCCAGCTTAATGCAACAATGGGACATCAAGCCTGATGTTGCCATTTACAGTGCCTTTATCACGGTATGCGCTAAAACTGGCCAGTTTGATAGTGCTTGGCGACTGGTGTGTGGTGATAAGCCCGTGATGGCACCTCATTTGTCATTAAAAGCCAATCAAATCACCTGCGTGAATTTGCTGGCTGCCTGCGCTGAAACGGGGCGTTATGCCGAAGCCAAATCATTGGTGTTGAGCGATATAGCTACAGCCAGCTTAATACAACAATGGGGCATCAAACCTAATGTTGCCATTTACAGCGCCTTTATTACGGTATGCGCTAAAACTGGCCAGTTCGATAGCGCTTGGCAACTGGTGTGTGGTGACAAGCCTATGATGGCACCTCATCTACCACTAAAGGTAGATTCAATCACCTGCACGAATTTGCTAACGGCCTGCGCTGAAACGGGGCGTTATGCCGAAGCCAAATCATTGGTGTTGGGCGATGCAGCTACAGACAGTTTAATGAAACAATGGGGCATCAAGCCCCATGTTGCCATTTACAATGCCTTTATTACGGTATGCGCTAAAACTGGTCAGTTTGATAGTGCTTGGCAACTGGTGTGTGGTGATAAGCCCGTGATGGCACCTCATCTACCACTAAAGGCAGATTCAATCACCTGCATGAATTTGCTGGCTGCCTGCGCTGAAGAGGGGCATTATGCAGAAGCCAAATCATTGGTATTGGGCGATGGCGATACAGCCAGCTTAATGCAACAATGGGGCATCAAGGCTGATGTTGCCATTTACAATGCCTTTATCACGGTATGCGCTAAAACTGGCTACTTTGATAGTGCTTGGCAACTGGTGTGTGGTGATAAGCCCGTGATGGCACCTCATTTGCCATTAATAGCCAATCGAATCACCTGCCTGAATTTACTGACGGCCTGTGCTGAAGCGGGGCGTTATGCCGAAGCCAAATCATTAGTGTTGGACGATGGCGATACAGCTACAGCTACAGCTACAGCCAGCTTAATGAAACAATGGGACATCAAGCCTGAAGTTGCCATTTACAACGCCTTTATTAAAGTATGCATTAAGGCTAAGGAGTTAGACACTGGAATATGGTATTTAGAAGAAATAATAAACAAGTGTAACATGAGTACTCTTTCACAAATACATGCTCAACTTACGCCGCTTGAAAAAGATAATTTCGCAAGCATGATTGATAAAGGAATAACACAAGGAATATATAAAAAAAATGTTGGCTTAATGAATCATTGTATAGATTTGCATATGGATAAAATCTTCGAAGGACATTCAGGCGATGGTACACATATTCGAGGTGTTCCATTAGCTTTCGCAAAATTATTATTTTGTTACCACAAACAAAACAATGAACCCAAAATAACATCGATCATAACTGGATACCATGGCAATAATACGTTAAAAAATGGAATGATAATTTTTCTCAAAGATGAATTTGGATTTGAGTTTATCGAGGATAAATTCAACTCAGGAATGATAGTATTGAGCGAGTCTACCCATTAACTGTAGTTGCTTGCATTTATAAATCGGTTTGCTCGCATTAATTGCTTTTATCAAATTAGTTGCTCAAATTAAGTGATTTTATAAAGCTATGTTGCTCACTTTAAATGATTCTATAAATGAACCAATTTAAATGAGCTACAAATTAAATAATATCAGATGGTTGACTCGTTTTTGGACAAAAATGCGTTAGAGCCGAAGGACGACTCTGTGCCAAAAGCGGACAATGGTAACGCCCTAATCAGAAGCTGCTTTAACGGTTGGCTGAGTTAGTTTGTTATGTATTGTTCTTGAATTTATATCGTTTATTATCCATTCAAACTGTCTATCTTTACCTTCTGAATAATCAGGCCATGACGTTTTAATTATAATGTCTGGTTGTAACCCATTACTTTGTTCGTCTTGCATTTTGAATAAGCGTTTAGAGAATTGAACAGGCCAATTTGAGTTAGGTAATACAAACCTATCGGCATCTTGGTACCCGTACGGATTTCCACCAGTGGGTTCACCTACTAACTTAGCATTAAGAATCTGCCGATACTGAGCTGCGTTACTCACTCCAGCAGAAAACGTCGCTTTTCCGACTAATGCATAAATACCATTTTTCCAATCCAGTCCATCTACTATAACGAGCATTTGAGCTAACAAAAGTCCTTCAAAAAAGTTACCTCCGCCATTATGTCTAAAGTCAATTATCAAATTGGTAATCTGACTTCGGCTCAAATGTTTTTCAACACTATCAGCAAACATTAACATTTTGATAATGCCAGGATATCCGTCAAACCTAATGTATGCTGATTTTGTATGAGCATTTGCAGAAAGCCATAGCCCATCTGTAGACTCTAATACTTCCCCAAACAATGAATTGTGTTTTACTATACTTTCCGTTACTGCTTTTTTTAGTTTATTGTGAGGGATTGAAGTAAGCGTTATTGATATTTTTTCTTCAGTTTCTCCCGAGAATTCGAAGTTCGCTACATTGAGTTCTTTTGTAATACCTAGTCCAAAGAGAACTTCAGCGACATTAATCGTTGAAGGTAAATAGTGTTCGAGAGAATGTTGATTGTCTACGGCTTGGACAACAGGCTTAACTCGTTTCATAGCTTCATTAATGTCTACACCATCAATACCCACTAACTTTTTCCCGAGAAGGTGACTGAGTTCTGGTGAAGTTTTTATCACTCTCAGCTGTTCATCAAATAACTTAAAATAAATAGGAAATCTTGAATATTCATGTCCCCGATAACTAAATAAAGTATGCCCATCACCAATCAGTCGAGTAATCCTCATCATTTCAGTCATTAATTGGTACTTGTTAATACTTGGTAAAGATGTTTTTAAATTTAATAACTCTGATTTTAAATCTTCCTCACTAATCGTGTGGTAAAGGTTGATGTGCCTTTTTTCCAATTCTGAAGAAAAAAAGTCTATGTCTGATGACCACTGACTAACCTGAGCGGGATTAAATGGGAGTAACCGCTCATCAAGCTGATTATCGGTTGACTGTTCGCAACTCAGCATGAGTATCAATACGGTTATCAATGAAAATATTTTATTCAACAACAACTCCTTGTATATAATATTGAATTAGCGAGACCTTGCAAGGTAGGCTACCTTGCAAACTTTATAAAAACAATAGTAAAGCGAACGTCTGATATTCGCTCAAAAGCCTACTTTAGAGTATTTGCGTTAACTAGCTTTGGGGCAAAAACGAGCTAGAAAACAAAACATTACAGCTCATTCAGTGTGATACTTTATTATTTGGTCTGACACAGGGGGTTATTGCCCAGTATGAATCTTTATTACCTCACCACAATAATATAAAAACTTGTAACGCAGTAATGGACGCCTTTCTTCTTGCCCTTTGGAAGCTCATCAGTGACCAAACTACATTCCTAATTGGCTTGACGTAGAACGTAAACGTCCGCTGAACTACATCTAGCCCAGCTTAACATTCCATGGCAGCAAGCTTTCAAGCTCGATCGGTGATTTTGCGAGTTCTTCTAAGCAATGATTGATGTAATCAAAAGGAATTAGACCGTTAGCTTTTGCAGTTTCGATTATGCTGTAGAGCATGGCGCTGGTTTCAGCACCTTTGTGATTGATGTTGAACAACCAATTTTTTCTGCCGATGACGAACGGTTTTACTGCTCGTTCGGCACGATTATTATCGATATTCAACAAGCCGCTTTCTGTGTAGCGTTTTAATTTACTCCACTGATTTAAGCTGTAAGTAATGGCTTCACCTAGTTTGCCTTTACTTGATACTTGCAGTGCTGACTTATCCAGCCAAGCTTTAAAATCTGCCAAGATAGGTTCGGACTTAATTTGTCTTTTTTTCATTTTTTCATCAACAGATAAGTCAGCAATGTTTTTCTCTATTGCATACAGTTTTTGAATGAAACTGATGGCGACATTGACCTTACCAACTTTGGTTTTCCCTTGCGCTGTCTGAGCTTCAATAAACTTTCTTCTTGCATGCGCCCAGCAACCGACAAGCTCAGCGTTAACCTTTTGATAAGCCGCATAGCCGTCAGTTTGCAGGTAACCATTAAAATCCCCCAAGAACATCAATGGACAAGCACCGGAGCGACTGCCATTTTGATAATCAAACAGCACGATATTACGCATGATGGAAACGCCTTTAAATGCCATATTACTCGATGCTGGTGAATCAGCACCTGAGCAATACACCCAAATATACGATTTCGCTCGTTCATCATTGATGACTTTTACTGTAGTTTCATCTGCCTGAATCACGGGTTGTGAAAGCTGTATTTCTCTCAACCGTTGATGCAAGGGTTTAAATAACGCACCGCATTTCATCATCCAGTCCGACATGGTGCGTCGACTGATTTCAATACCATGTTGTTTGAACATGGTTTCTTGTCGATAAAGCGGTAAGGCATATTGATATTTACTGGTGATAATTTGACTGAGCAAACTCGGCGTAGCATAACCTTTTGGTATTGGACTGCTAGGCACAGATGCTTGCTTGATGTTGGGTTGAGTACCGCTTTTCTCACAATGCTGGCAGCTGTACTTTAAGCGAATATTTTCTATAACTTTAACTTTAGCAGGGATAAACTCCAGTTTTTCACTGACATCCTTGCCCATTTGTTGAAGCTGATGACCGCAACAGTCACACTGTTTGTCTGCTTCATCAATGTCATGGATCACTTGAACACGTGGTAAGTGTTTAGGTAATGGTTTGCGTTTAGGCTTTTCTTTTGTCTTTGGCGGAGTGGTTTCTCGCTCAGGTGTGGTATCAGCTTCTAAAATATCGTCTTCAACCAGAGTTTCAGCTTCATTAAACAATTCACCTTGAGCCTCACAAACTTCACTGCTTCGACCAAAGCGATGATGCTGAGCTAAACGAAATTGCTCCAGTAAGGTTTGATATGATTGATTTAACTCTGCAATTTCACTGTCCTTACTCTCAAGCAAAGCCTGTTGCTTCAACAGTAATTGTTGGAGTAAGGCGTTGTCGTCGAGTAAAGATTGGATACTTTTGGTCATGGCATTATTTTACCAAAAACCAAATGATAATAGGCGATATCAGTGATCTAATTAATGAAATCAACATCCGTTTTAGCGATCAATCAACAATAACTTTCAACAAAAACTTGTTGATGACCAACGACATCGTAACCTGAAAGTAACCAGTGAAATTGCTGCTCAGAAAGCACCATCTGCTCGGTATCAATCTTGGCTGGCCACTTGAACTTGTCTCTTTCCAGTTGTTTATACCAAAGCGCAAAACCTGTTTTATCCCAATAAAGGATTTTAAGTTTATCTCGGTTTTTGTTGCAGAACACAAACACGCTGCCATCGGTAGAAGGCAATTCCATTTGTTGTTCAACAACGGCGCTTAACCCATTAATCGATTTACGAAAATCAATGAAGTCACGGTATAAATACACATTGGGCAATTGTTGAAACATAATCATGATTGCAATCCTTTGATGACATCGATAATAATTTGAGGAGGTATTTGAGCAGGGAAAATTAAATCACCTATCTTGGTTTCAAGTTTGATCACTGGCTGTTGAGCTGGAATGGGGGGAGCTGATGCAGTAGTAACAACGGCTTGAGTAAAACTTGATTGTTGCTTCGATTTTTTTTTGTGAGTGTAAAAGCAACTGATGGCCAACTTATACTTGCGGCAAAAAGCGGTAACGGTTAATTCACTTTCGCTTTGCTGCCTTACCAGAGCTTGCCACTGTTCAGGTGTTTTTCGGTTTGTCATGCCGCGTCTCAATAGTTGAAAAGTGGCAAAGATTTTAAGGGATGGTTTTTACTCTGAAAAGATGGGGTTTACTGCACGGTTACCGTAGAACAGCTATGACTTCACCAATTACGCTTGTATTTTGCCCGTTGATTGAGCAATGAGTAGAACGTAATTGAGTGCAGATTGGTATAATTAACAAGTAGTTAAAGATGATATCCAAAAAATATTTGTTTTACTCAGTTTTAGGTGGCTTATGTGAAAGTAGGCTAATGTGTTTCGAAAGATAAATATACATCATCGATTAATTCGGATGGTGAAATATCTATTTTTAATATTTTCTCAACTTGTTGTTGAAATGAAAACCTGTTTTCATTGACTACCAATATGTCAAAAAATAGATTGTTATTTTGCTGACTTTTACTTTGTCTGTATAAATATCCGCCTACTTTTTTTTGCCATAGCTTTTGATAATACATGGGTCCCTGTTCTATGATGCCGTTAAAACTGAGTGGGAATGAAACGTTCGAAGAAAGCGCTGAACCAAAATGGGCTTGAAAAAGTGCATCAACATCAGATTGCAAATGATTTTTTCGATAAAGGTTTAATGCCACTTTTGCACGAAGTATTTCGAGTTGTTCAAGATATTGGTTTGCAAGTAATAGCCTTGGGTATGAACCTAAGCCTTTAATTTCAAGTTGATCGACTAAATACTCTGCTAACCATTTATCACTAATTTTACTGTAGTCATTGTTATTTAATGATTTACTGGTTAAATAATTTGGTGAAGCATCACTAAACGCTGCAACAATTTTTGATAGTCGTTGTACAAAATTATCTACTTTACGGAAACTTTTTAATTCAGTGGGCGATGATAAGCTTGCTTGTCCGAATTGATAACCAACGATAGGGTAGCGTATTGTTTTACTATAAATTTTTGTGTGTTTATTGGAAAGGTTAATTGTAATATCACCGAGTAAGCGATTATGTAACCACACTCGGTAAAGTTCAGCGTTTATCTCCTCGAATTTTAATCCTAATTTTTGAAATTTTGTGAAGCTTTCTGTTAAAAGTGAATGGGTACTAATTGGCTTAAAGTTTTGCTCAGAAATAGCCTGTAATTCTCGACCAATACTCCAAGGTGCAATATCTAAAGAATCTGAAAAATGAGTTAGAAATTGTTCGACTAGTTCGGGGCTATTCAAATAATTATTTGCCAATTTAAGTTGGGAAAAATCATCAAACCCTTTTGATGTGGCCTGATGCTGGCGTAAGTCAACAACTTCAAGAAGTGGACGCTTCAACATGTCTCTTTGGTAATACGTTTCCCATACTGCTTTTCTACATGAGTTATTTGGCTGCCTCAAAAGGTATCGGGCTATGGTGATTTCCAATTCATCTTCTTGTTTTTCCTGTAATGAAGGATCTAGCTTACAATTAATGTCATGAATTATTAATCGTGGTTTTAATGCCAAAAACTCACTGCGAAATACCGATTCGTAGGTTCTTAATTTCGCTTTTTGAGTTTCTGTTAGTTGATGCAATATTGAATTTTCAATTTGTGTTGCAAGTTGACGGTAAGAACGATGAGAAGAGCCTTTCAATTGCAACAAAAATTGCTGTGTACTGTCATTTAATAAGAATTGATTCCAAATGTCGCTCAATCTGATTTGGCAGTTTATTAGTGATGCTTTATCGTCGTGATTTAACTTGTTATGTAGAAAATAATTGATATTGTCATTGATATTATTAATCGTGAGATTTTGTTGCTCAAAATGATGTAGAGTATTATCTAATCCTTTGCTATTAATTATATTAATAGGTTGAATATTGAGGCATTGGGCAGTGATAAAATCAACAGGTGCGGTTTTGGCTGATGCAATGGTTGAAAAAAACACCAGTGCTGTCAATCTGAAGATCATTTTTATATGTAAGCTACACTTCAACACATAACACCTTTAATAAATTTAACATTGATTACATCTCGATTACTCTGAAGAAATGAATACACGCCCTTCACGAAGTGACTAAGTAAAAGTAGCTTTATGATAAGCGCGTAGATTCATAGACTAAATGGATGTTTTGTTAAAGTAAATCAGAGTTTGGCTGATTTTTAACGGCAATTATCGTTGCTCTCTTCGGAGCAGGGTAGCCTTCAACTGTTTTGGTTATATCATTTGGATCGAGGTAGTCAACAAGAGACTCATTCCGCATCCAATCAGTGCGTCTTTGCTCAGCGAGTGATGTTATGTCTTCGTCTACACATCGTACATTAATAAAATCACACTTTTCTAACCAACGAATAAGTGTTGCAACAGAAGGCAAGAACCAAACATTACTCATTTTTCCGTATCTATCAGCCGGAACTAATGATGAGTTTTCATCACCATCAATAACCAATGTTTCTAAAACTAACTCTCCACCAGTTCTCAGTTGATCACGTAGTTGTAAAATATGATCAATGGGTGAGCGACGATGATACAAAACTCCCATCGAAAACACAGTATCAAAAGCATCAAGTGGTGGTAACTCTTCTATACCCAAAGGTAATAGGTGGATTGGTAGTTCAGCACCTGCAATGCGTTTTACCGCTTCGAATTGGCATAAAAATAATACAGACGGGTCAATCCCAACTACACGTTTAGCACCGCAGCCGAGCATTCGCCACATGTGATAACCACTGCCGCAACCGACATCAAGCACCGTTCTGTTCGCTACTGGCGAAAGGTGTGGAGCGATACGTTCCCATTTCCAATCACTACGCCATTCTGTGTCAATATGAATACCATGTATATGAAAGGGCCCTTTACGCCAAGGGTGAAGCAGTTGTAGCAGATTATGCAACTTTTCTCGTTGTCCATCGCTAAGCTGCTCTCCGCTTCCAATTTCAACTTTATCATTAAAATTAAGAGTGTCAGGAACTGGGTAATGCAACTTATTGAGTATCTTTTCCCATTTAGGAAGGTTTCCATGTTTATTATTTCGTTGCCATTTGCCAAGTAAACTAGGCACAGTTTCAAGCCAATGCTGAAGGTTTGAATCAGAAATTTGCTGATAAAAAGAGCTGAAGTTAATCACTTAATTGCCACCATTGAAGCAAAGTTAAAACACTGAAACCAAATATTAAAATGTTGAAAGCCACATTCATTCATGCGTTGCTGATGTGTTTCAAGCGTGTCTGTTCGCATGACATCTTCAAGCGCGGTTCTTTTTTGGCTGATTTCGAGTTCGCTGTAACCATTTGCACGCTTAAAATCCAAATGTTGAGAATCTAAATGTTGCTGTATTATCTCGTCATTAAATTTCAATTTTTCTGATAGCACTAATACCCCACCAGGATTTAGTCCGTTATAGATTTTTTGAATTAATGCTCTACGATCACTCGGATCTAAAAATTGAAGAGTGAAATTTAGGACGACCATTGAAGCGTTGTTGATATCCACGTCACGAATATCACAGCAAATAAGTTCAACTTCAGTACTACTTTTGTAAGCGTTTATGTTTTCATAGCATCGTTCGATCATTGACTGGCTACTATCAACGGCAATGATACGGGAATTTGGGTGTTGAATATTACGACGTAAACTTATTGTCGCAGTACCTAAAGAGCAGCCAAGATCATAAACGTTAGTTTCAGGTTTGACGAACTTGTAAGCCATGTCACCAATTGTTTGAATGATTGTCGAGTAGCCAGGAATAGAACGTTTTATCATGTCATCAAATACACCAGCAACATTCACGTCGAAACTAAATTTGTCTATTTGCTGATTAGGTTCTGCATAGATAGTGTCTTGCTTGGGGGTCATTTAAGTAGATTCTTTTGTAAATCAATAACGCATTTTAACGAACCTAATGCAAATTCAGCAAGGGAGTGACTGGATATTTGTTGAGAAATCTTGTCTAATACAAACTGTAAACATTTTTGTTACATGTGCTCGTGTGCTAAGGAACGGCCTTGAAATCATATCTTTTAACTGTGTTTTATATCTTTTTTAGTTTTTTATCCTTCAATGTGAATTCAGAAGAAACTCCTCTTACTATCGCGGTAAGTGCTGAAAGTTTTCCATACCAATATAAAAGCGAGCAAGGCAACCCTAACGGTTTATTGATTGATTTGTGGAAAGAGTGGTCTAAAGTAAATAATCGAAAAGTTGAGTTCAAACTATTAAAATGGCAGCCATCACTGGATGCAGTTAAAGATGGAACAGCAGATATTCATGCTGGTATGGCGATGACTGAAGAACGAAAGTCTGACTTTATATTCGGCCCGAAAATCGTCAATGTTACTACCCATCTTTATTTACATCAGTCTCTCGCAAATAAAAATAAAATCGAACAACTCGCACCTTATCAAATAGGTATTGTTAAAGGCTCTGCACACAAAGGCAAACTCGATGGGGTTGGTGTAAAATTTTCGTATAAAGAGTTTTTATCCCGGAGTGATTTATTAAATGCAGCAATTAAGGGAGAGATATTAGTTTTTGCGGGAATGGAAGGGTTCTTACGCAAACGAGAGCGAGAAGAAAATGTTACAAGTTTGTATCCCTTAGAATCTCGTTTAGTTATTAGCGAAGTTAATCTTCACCCCGTAGTTAGGGCAAATAACGTTAAATTATTACAAAAAATTAAAAATGGTTTTAACCGTATTCCTAATACAAGAATCGAACAATTACAGCAACACTGGCTGGGTAATGAAAGTCGAGCTTCAGGTATCAGCATTGCTCTTGTTAAAGATAACAATCCATACTCCGATATAGGTGCTGATGGTCTACCTCATGGTATGCTTGTTGATATGTGGCGCTCATGGGGACAAAAAGTAGGTAAAGATGTCAACTTTATTTTCTTTGACGCACCTGATGGTAGAGAGGCTCTTCAAAATGGGCAAGTTGAAATTGCCCTTTCAAATACAAGTAGTGATGAACTTCCCGAATCCTTAATGCACTCTTGGAGGTTGTTTAATGTAAAGCATAGGTTTTTTGCCTACAAAAAACCTTTAAAAAAAATGCAAGACATTAATAACTTATCTGTAGGAGTTTTAAGCACTTCTAATTATTTAGAAATAATCAAAAGGCAGTTCCCGAAGATCACGATTACAGAGTTTAATTCTATTCAAGAAATGATACAAAGCAGTGAAAACAATGAAATTCGAGGTTTCATTGCACCAGCGGCGTGGGCACAACATCAATTATTGAAACTGAAAGTTTGGGCTGATTTTTTTCAGGAGCCTAATATTGAATACGTAGACGCTGTACATAGTTTGATTCAAGAAAAAAATATTGGCCTTAATTACAGTATTATTGATGGCTTTAATAAAATAGGACATAAAGAATTATCGGCACTTGAGAATAAGTGGATATTAAATTCATCTGATCGTGTCTTTTTTGAAACTGAAACGACATTACCTCTATCATCTGAGCAATTTGATTATTTAAATAAGCTTTCACCGCTGAAATTCGGATACTTAAATAGCTGGGCTCCTATGGAGTTCACTAATAAGTCAGGTTTATTTTCGGGAGTTAATAGTGAAGTTGTTGATCTTATTGAGAAACAATTAAAGCTCAATATTGAGCCAATAAGCTTTGATGATTGGCAATCTTTATATTCAGCCTTAGAAAAGGGTCATATTGACTTTGCTGGTAGCATGGCATCGACTGAAACTAGACAGGATTCTATTTTATTTAGTCAACCATACTGGCCGTCATTTTGGGCATTAGTTTCAAGTATTGAACATGCGGGGTTGTTTCGTTTAGATCAACTCGCAGAGTTAAGAGTTGCGGTTGTCGAAGGCTATGATTTACCGAATAGAATAATGTTAATTGAACCCAATATAAAGTTAATTTTAGTACCAGATAGTCAATCTGGTGTTAATGCTGTTGCCAATGATGATGCAGATATTTTCATTGATAATCTAATGACTTTATCACATTTATTAAATGAGTCTAAACACTACGATTTAAATTTATCTATGCTACCGGAACTTGGTACTCAGCAGAGTCATTTGGGTTTTAACCATAAGCTTAAGTATTTAATTCCAATGGTAGACAGCGTATTAAGGCAAGTTACCCAAGAAGAAAAGCAATTGTTTTATAAACGTTGGACACCTAAAGCAATCACTAACAACAATCATAAATATCGTAACTGGTTAATTTATGTCTCCATCGCTTTTGCTATTTCAGCTATTAGCTTTTTTATTTATTGGTTGTCTAATAAACGCTTACAAGCAGAAGTCACAAGAAGACAAAAAATTGAACAACAAATACAATACATGAATTCACATGACAATTTAACGGGATTATTAAATCGTAGGTTACTTGATGATCGTTTAACATCTGCGGTATTGACTCATAGTAGAGAGCAAACACGTTTTGCGGTGATGTTTATCAGCTTAGATAATTTTAAGTTGGTAAACGATACACGAGGGTATAATTCTGGCGATGAATTACTCATTGGTTGCGCCAATGCTATAGCGGGCACGATAAGAAGATCTGATACCTTGGCTAGGTTCGGTGGAGATGAATTTGTCATCATCCTTAATCGAGCACAAGAATTTGATGCAGTCTGCCAAGTAGCTGAAAATGCCCTTGCAGCTATAGCTAGAGTGGTAGAAGCAAAGGTACCTGAAATAAATGTGTCAGCGAGTATAGGAATTGCTTTCTATCCGATGGACGCAGACAGTCCGATTGAATTGTTAAAACAAGCAGATAAGTTAATGCAGCTTACTAAAGGCAATGATGAAAATAGCTACATGACAAGTTAATACCAATCACAGTAATTGGTATAACTCTAATTCGTTTAAATGAATTTTGGATGAAAAGCAAACAAAGTCTGTTGTTGTATATTGCCACGATGCTTTGGAAATGGTCGATAGTTCAGCTTCTGATTGTTTATTGCTTTGGTTGTGCGCATTAATTATCTATAATGTCGGCATTTCTCGGGTATATAACTCGTAATATTCTAAATAAAATTATTCGAACTAAGGGTATAAAATAAATGCGCAGTCATTATTGTGGAGACGTGAACAAATCTCACGTAGGCCAAGAAGTCACGCTAGTGGGTTGGGTTAATCGTAGCCGCGATCTTGGTGGTGTTGTATTTTTAGATTTAAGAGACCGTGAAGGTATCGTTCAGGTCGTTTATGATCCAGATTTAAAAGAATCATTTGAAATTGCCAGCACCTTACGAGCAGAGTTTTGTGTTCAAGTTAAAGGGTTGGTTCGTGCAAGACCTGATAGTCAAGTCAATTCTGGTATGAAAACCGGTGAAATTGAAGTGTTAGGTAAAGAGCTAATGATTATCAACAAATCAAAACCTCTACCTCTTAGTATGGATGATCATCAAAATAACAGCGAAGAACAGCGTCTTAAATATCGCTATTTAGACTTACGTCGCCCCGAAATGGCAGAGCGTTTAGTTTTTCGTTCAAAGGTGAGTAGTTTCGTTCGTCGATTTTTGGACGAAAATGGTTTTTTAGATATAGAAACACCTATCCTCACCAAAGCAACACCAGAAGGTGCTCGTGATTATTTAGTGCCTAGTCGTACTTATAAAGGCCAATTTTTTGCGTTACCTCAATCACCGCAAATCTTTAAACAATTGCTAATGATGTCTGGTTTTGATCGTTATTATCAAATCGTAAAATGTTTCCGTGATGAAGATTTACGTGCAGATCGACAGCCTGAGTTTACTCAAATTGATATTGAAACATCCTTTATGTCTGCTGAGCAGGTGATGGCTAAGACTGAAGAAATGGTTCGAGGATTATTTACTGAATTGCTTGGCGTAGAGTTAGGTGAGTTTCCTCGAATGAGTTATCAAGAAGCGATGCTTCGTTATGGTTCTGATAAACCTGACTTACGTAATCCACTTGAATTAGTAGATGTTGCTGATTTAGTAAAAAGTGTCGAATTTGCAGTATTTAGTGGACCTGCAAATGATGTGGAAGGCCGTGTTACAGCATTAAGAATCCCTACTGGGGCATCACTTTCACGCAAACAAATTGATAATTACACAAAATACGTCAACATCTATGGAGCTAAAGGCCTTGCTTGGATGAAGGTCAATGACTTGAGTGCAGGCCTTGATGGTATTCAATCACCAGTGCTTAAATTCTTAAACGAAGACATTGTAAATCGCATTATTAAACGCACACAAGCTGAAGCGGGCGACATTATATTATTTGGCGCAGATAAAGCGAACGTAGTTGCTGAGTCCATGGGAGCTTTGCGAATTAAAGCTGGTGAAGATTTTGAATTACTAAGTGGTGAATGGCGTCCTCTTTGGGTTGTTGATTTCCCAATGTTTGAAAAAGCAGCTGGTGGATTACATGCTGTACATCATCCATTTACAGCGCCACGTGGTATTACTCCTGAAGAACTAGAAGCAAATCCTGCAGATCAGATTTCAGATGCTTATGATATGGTTCTAAATGGTTGTGAATTAGGCGGCGGCTCAGTACGTATACATGACGCTAACATGCAGGCTGCTGTATTTAGAATTCTTAGCATTTCAGATGATGAAGCCGAAGAAAAGTTTGGATTCTTACTTGAAGCACTGCGTTACGGAACACCACCTCATGCAGGTTTAGCATTTGGTTTAGATCGCATAATCATGCTAATGACCGGTGCTCAATCCATTCGTGATGTGATGGCTTTCCCAAAAACAACAACGGCCGCATGTCCACTCACTGATGCACCAGGTTTTGCAAATCCTGTTCAACTTAAAGAACTCGGTGTTGAAGTCGTTGTTGAAGAGTCTGAAAAAGAAACATAATTTCTAGTCATATAAAAAGCCGAGGTTTTCCTCGGCTTTTTATTTTAGGTAGGAGTCGTTATGGCAGGACATAGTAAATGGGCCAACATTAAGCACAGAAAAGCAGCCCAAGACGCAAAACGCGGTAAGTTATTCACTAAACTCATTCGTGAGTTAACCGTTTCTTCGAGAGAAGGAGGGTCTGATCCGGACTCTAATCCTCGTCTTCGCACAGCAATAGAAAAAGCGCTCGCAGGTAATATGACACGAGATACTATTGAACGTGCTGTGAAAAGAGGTGCCGGTGAGTTAGATGGTCAGCAGTTAGAAGTTATTATTTATGAAGGCTATGGGCCAGGCGGGACAGCTGTTTTAGTTGAAACGATGACGGATAATCGCAATCGGACTGTAACTGGTGTTAGGCATGCATTTAATAAATCAGGTGGTAACTTAGGTACTGATGGCTCTGTATCATATTTATTTAATAAACAAGGTATTATCTCATTCGGAAGTAATGTTGATGAAGATACTCTGATGGATGCAGCACTTGAAGCCGGTGCGGAAGACGTTATCACTCATGAGGATTTAAGTATCGATGTGGTTACAACTCCAACTGAATTCTATACTGTAAAAGATGCATTAAAAGCTGGTGGTTTTGAACCAGAGCATGATGAAATTACTTTAATTGCATCCACAAAATCTGAACTTGATGCCGCTACAGCGCCTAAGTTTTTACGTCTCATTGATATGTTAGAAGAACATGATGATGTACAAGACGTTTATCATAATGCAGAAATTTCAGATGAAATAATGGAACAACTTGATTAAGGCAAACTATGCCCATAATTTTAGGGATCGATCCCGGCTCGAGGATAACTGGCTACGGCATCATTGACTGTAGAGGTCGCAAGCAATTATATCTGGGAAGTGGTTGTATTCGAACCAGTGGTGATGAGCTTGCTCCGAAGTTAAAACAAATTTTTGATGGTTTATCTGAAATTATACGTCAATACCAACCAGAAGAATTTGCCATAGAAAGAGTTTTTATGGCAAAAAATGCTGATTCTGCATTAAAACTGGGGCAAGCACGTGGTGCAGCCATTGTTGCAGCAACAAACGCATCTCTACCAGTCGCTGAATATTCAGCGACTCAAATAAAAAGTGCTGTAGTTGGGACGGGTCGAGCTCAAAAAACACAAATTCAACATATGGTACAACAGCTATTAAAGCTTCCAAGCTCACCACAAGCAGACGCAGCCGATGCGCTCGGTGTTGCGCTATGCCATTTTCATACAATTCAGAGTCTTGCTTCAATGTCAGGACATGTAAAATCAAGAACATATGGGCGATATAAATGATAGGTAGAATTGCAGGAATACTCGTAGAAAAACAAGCTCCGGAAATATTAATAGATGTTCAAGGAGTAGGGTACGAAGTGCAAGTGCCATTAACATGTTTTTATGAACTACCAGAACTTTCACAACAGGTAAGTTTATATACTCACTTTATTGTTCGGGAAGATGCCCAACTTCTATATGGTTTTACTACAAAGCAAGAAAGAGCCTTGTTCAGACTATTAATAAAAACCAATGGGGTAGGACCGAAACTCGCATTAACTATTTTATCAGGAATGACAGCCTCAGAGTTTGTTTCATGCGTTGAGCATGATGATGTTGCAACTCTTGTTAAGTTACCGGGTGTAGGAAAGAAAACTGCAGAACGCTTATTAGTTGAAATGCGAGATAAACTGCAAAGTCTAATGGAAGCTTCAGTAGGAACAGAGCGAGAATTTGTACTCAAATCTGATTATAAGCCTAAAGTCGATGTAAATACTGCAGAAGAAGATGCAATAGCCGCTCTTTTAGCCTTAGGTTATAAGCCTACTCAAGCAAGTAAAGCCGTATCAGCTGAATATCAGGATGGAATTGATTCTGAAACCTTGATTAAAGCCGCATTGAAGTCAATGCTTTGATAATTGTGTTAAGGGATAAAAATGATAGAAGCAGATAGATTAATTCAATCACATCCAGAGCCTCAAGAAGAGGTTATTGATCGTGCAATGCGTCCGAAAATGCTGGACGAATATACTGGCCAAGACGATATACGCACACAATTAAAGGTTTTCATTCAAGCTGCAAGAAATCGAAAAGAAGCCTTAGATCATATGCTGATTTATGGCCCTCCAGGTTTGGGTAAAACAACTCTAGCAATAATTGTCGCAAATGAGATGGGCGTGAATATAAAATCAACGTCAGGTCCCGTGTTAGAAAAAGCTGGTGATTTGGCTGCTTTATTAACAAATCTAGAAGAAGGCGATGTTTTATTTATTGATGAAATTCACCGATTAAGCCCTGTAGTTGAAGAAATTTTATATCCTGCAATGGAAGATTATCAACTTGATATTATGATAGGCGAGGGTCCAGCAGCTCGTTCAATTAAGCTTGAACTCCCTCCGTTTACATTAGTCGGAGCAACAACGAGAGCGGGAGCACTAACATCTCCTTTAAGAGCACGGTTTGGTATTCCTTTAAGATTAGAGTTTTATAACAATAAAGACCTCACTACAATTGTTCTTCGTTCTGCAAAAGTAATGGATTTAGATATAACAGTAGAAGGTGCGTTTGAAATTGCAAAACGCTCAAGAGGAACACCTAGAATTGCAAACCGATTGCTACGAAGAGTGAGAGATTATGCTGAAGTAAAATATGAAGGTAAAATAACCGATAAAACTTCAGCATTAGCTTTAAACTTGCTTGATGTAGACAGTGAAGGTTTTGATTACATGGATCGTAAGTTATTGTTGGCAATCATTGAAAAATTTGATGGTGGACCTGTTGGCCTTGACAACTTAGCTGCTGCAATAGGAGAAGAAAGAGAAACAATCGAAGATGTTATCGAACCTTATTTAATACAACAGGGATTTATTCAAAGAACCCCAAGAGGGCGCATGGCAACTCAAAGAGCTTATTCGCATTTTGATTTAACAATGACTACAAAAGAGAGTTAAATAAGTTAATAAACATTAATGGTCAATGAGTGTTTTTGGTGCTAAGGAAGTATTACAATTGTTACCTATTCTTAGTGCTGCTAACAACATTGAAAGTTAAAAGTATTGCAGGGATTATTCATTATATTTTGTTTTTCCTCTTTGAATTTGAAGTTGATGAAAATAATCGGAGTAGCATTAATTAAAAGTAAATTATTTGACTGAATATTCTTAACCTATGGGGGCAGTCATGGGAATGTTAATTCAAGGCGGCCATCGCTTAAAAGGTGCGTACGAACTTAGTCCAGAACGTGTTAGACATACACAGCGAGAAGACATTTCTGAAAAGGAAGCTTGTTCAATGGGACTTTGGGATAAATTCAAAAATTGGATAAGAGGCACAGATAAAAAGCTCGCATGCAAATGTTTATATCGGTTACATCACAAAAACAGTGAATCCTCTGTTGAAGATGCCGCAATTAAAATAAAGGCATTTAGGCAGTTAAAGGCTTTAGCAGGATCTTTGCACGAAAAAGATTTTTATGAAAATGTAGAACCTCTTGAAGATAACAAAACGTACGAGTGCGTTTTGAATATAACAGCTTTAGAATCTCCAATCATACTCCGATATTCACCTGGAGATGAAGTTCAATCTATTGAAGATTCATTGAAAAAAAGCATAGTAAATCAACTCAAGGAAGATCAGGATTTTGCAACAAATTTAAATGTTTTACTCAATGATTCAACCCAATGTTTGACCCCTTCAATCGCAGCTCCTTTATTGGCCAAGTGCCTGACAAGCCAGCTTAGTAAATCAGACGTATCGTCAATCAAAGAGACTGTTGGAAAGAAAATACATAAAGGTACTTACTACCAATATGAAATTGAAGGTGTTTTGCCTCCAGTTAGAATTTATTGCAAGAGAGAAGAGCTCAATAATTCATTTAATAGATTTAAAACAGTTGCTTTACAATCAGTTGCTGATTCAGAAAAACCTTTAATATCTAGATGCATCGAACATTTAGCTTCACCTGAAGTGACACCTGTTTATATTGATGCTGAATTTAAGCTTCATGCACTAAAAACCTTATATGCGTATTTACCATTTGAATTAAGAAGTTTGATTGATGTCAGTATCACGCCACTAACAACTGATGAATGCTCATATAAACTGCAATTTTGTATTCAAGGTTATACTCCCATTGTAGCTATCGAATACGGTGGAAAAACTGATTTCAAAAATGAGGTGAAGCTATTCATTACGCAAGAGCTCAACGATGAAGCCGGTTATTTCAGAGGAACTAAGAGTATTGAAGAAAAACTTGGCTCTTTGACTATAAATGCTAAGGGAGTCATTTCTTCTAGTCTGAGCGCCTCAGTTGAGCGTTCTGGCGCACAGTTTCTAGATTTACAGACAAAGAGGGAGTTGAAAAAGAACCCTGAACACCTTAAAGCATTCATGGCACTGAAGATGAAAAGAACCAGTGCGTTAAGAAAGGAACTTGGTGTTATATATTCTACTGTGAGTTCAGGAGCTATGTGTGGAGATTTAGGCTGGTTTTTGGAAGGGATGGAATCTATTAAAACAATAAAAAATTATTGCGAACAGGTACGTATACCAAATTATATGAGGAATTTAATAATTGGTTAGCCGTACTTAAATAAGCTAATACGGCAATGATCACGGGTAAATTAACCTAAACCATCCGTAATTGCTTTAATTTGAATCAGCTCAATTTTATATCCATCAGGATCTTCAACAAATGCGATTTCAGTTGAACCACCGGCAACAGGACCTGGGGCACGAATTATCTTCCCGCCAGCGGCTGAAATCACATCACATTGCGAATAGATATCGTTAACACCAATTGCTAAATGACCGAAACCAGACCCAAGATCATAGCTTTCAGTACCCCAATTATAGGTCAGCTCAATAACAGCTTGTCCGCTAGACTCTTCGCCATAACCAACAAATGCAAGGGTATATTTGTATTCAGTATTTTCTGACTTTCTTAATAACTTCATGCCTAATACACGAGTGTAAAAATCAATACTTGTATCTAAGTTTCCTACACGGATCATTGTATGTAATAGTTGAGCCATAAATACCTCAAAATTTTAATTGAATTATATTAATACCAATACAGTAATTAATCTAGCACTCAGAAAGAGCTAAAGGGTTTCAGTGCAAAGCGCAAGCTCGAAGTACTTTATTCCCTACGGCCGCCATATAAAACTGGTGTTCAACGCACTTAGTGCTTTTGTCTTAATAATTCAAGTGCTTGTAACGCAGTAATGGAATCTTTTAGCCTTACCCTTTGAGCACATACATAAGTACCTGACCATAAGTTTCTTAAGATTTTCTAGTGCCTAGTTTCAGCACTCTATGGTGTTGCAACTTATGTTACATAGCTACGGCTATGCGCCCTACATTGCGCCTTGTATAAGGCTAAACCTGAACACAATAATTATCAAAGAACTTATCGACAGGTACTTAGCTCTGAGTTGAGCATTGAATTACTGTAATATTGGTATAATAACTATCTCTGTTAGAAATTGGCACTATTCATCAGGATATACTTTTCCAGAGAATTCACACAAGTCTTCAATAATACAGCTTCCACACCTTGGCTTTCTAGCTAAACAAGTGTATCTGCCATGAAGAATAAACCAATGATGGACATCAACTTTAAATTCAGCAGGAACCACTTTTAGCATTTTTTCTTCGACTTGATCTACGTTTTTTCCAGAAGCGAATCTCGTTCGATTTCCAACTCGAAAAATATGAGTGTCCACAGCAATGGTTGGCCAACCAAAAG
The DNA here is from genome assembly GCF_004358345.1 of Parashewanella spongiae. Lineage (NCBI taxonomy): Bacteria > Pseudomonadati > Pseudomonadota > Gammaproteobacteria > Alteromonadales > Shewanellaceae > Parashewanella > Parashewanella spongiae. The sequence continues at coordinate 2,477,268 of NZ_CP037952.1, forward strand.
CAGTATTTAACACTACATTCGCTGTTTTTCTTCCAACTCCCGGTAAAAACTCAAGTGCTTCGCGGTTTTCAGGGACTTTACCATCGTGTTTTTCGATCAATATCTTACAAGCCTTAATAACGTTAATGGCTTTATTGTTATAAAGACCAATAGTCTTTATGTACTCCTTTAGCCCATCAACACCTAAATCATAAATAGATTGCGGGGTATTAGCGACAGGGAAAAGCTTATCAGTTGCTTTATTCACTGAAACGTCAGTTGCTTGAGCTGAAAGGGTGACTGCTACTAATAACTCAAATGGGCTCGAAAAATTGAGCTCAGTTTCTGGATTGGGGTTATTTGCTCTAAGTCTTTCTAAAATTTGCCGACGCTTATTATTATTCATTCTTGATTACCCGACTTTGGTGATACGAGCACGTGTTACTTCTTCTACTTGCGGGGCAGGTTTGGCTTCTTCGATTTTTTTATCAACAACATTTTTGAATGCAATTAATAAACCCATCCCAATAAATGCACCAGGAGGTAACATTGCAATTAGAAAGCTAGTATCTAAATGCCATAATTGAATGGTTAAATTCTTAGCCCAATCGCCTAAAAGCTGCTCAGAACCCGAAAGCAAAGTGCCTTGACTCAATATTTCTCTAAATCCCCCTAAGATAACAAGTACAAGAGTAAATCCGATACCCATCATCAAGCCATCAAATGCAGATGATATAACATTATTTCGGGAAGCAAACGCTTCAGCTCTGCCAATAATGACACAGTTGGTTACTATTAAAGGTAAGAAAATGCCTAAAGAAAGATAAAGTTCATAGGCATAAGCATTAATAAGGAGCTGAACAGCGGTCACTAATGCAGCGATTATCATCACAAAAACAGGAATGCGAATTTCTTTTGGAATAAATGTACGCACTAATGAAACAAAAACATTAGAAAATACTAAAACGATAAGCGTAGCTAATCCTAAACCAATTGCATTAGTAACAGTTGCCGTAACGGCAAGTAAGGGGCAAAGGCCAAGTAATTGAACTAGCCCAGGATTATTTTTCCAAAGTCCCTGAATTGCGATGTCTTTATAGTTAACCATTGGAATCCTCACATGCACGGTTCTGTCGACTTATTCGGTCAAAATTATTCCTGAGATAAAATGAAGCTTTTGACACGGCTTGCACGTAAGCTCTAGGAGTGATGGTTGCACCAGAAAACTGATCGATTTCTCCACCATCTTTTTTCACTTTCCAGCTTTTTTTATTCGCTTCTACAATGGGTTTATTTGTAAAAAAATTAACCCAATCCGACTTTGATAACATAATCTTATCGCCAAGCCCTGGTGTTTCATTATGGTTAAGTGTGCGAACGGCAAGTAATTCATTTTTGTTATTTACGGCAATGATCAGTTTAATTGCGCCGTTGTAACCATTTGGTGCGATGGTTTCTAAAGCAATTGCTGTTGGTTTACCGTTTGTTGTCGCAATAAACGCGGGTAATGCTTCTTCGCTGCCTAATATTTCTGGCTCATAAACTAAGGTACAGTGCTCAGTAAGATCATTGTCGTGAAGTGCTTTTGGTATTATTTGTTGAAGCACTTTAAGACGTTGTGCTTGTTTTTGCTCCGCGATGCGTTCAGCCGTAAGTTTATCAATAAATGCGACAGCAGCTGTACAAACCATTGCAAATATTGCCAAAATCAAGCCATTTCTAATCATAGGGTTATTCATCTACCAAACCTACCTTCAGACTCTATGTCCATAACTTCGTGGACGAACATAATAATCGATCAATGGTGCAGATAAATTGGCCAGAAGCACGGCAAAAGCGAATGCGTCTGGATAGCCACCAAAACTTCTTATTATATAGACACATATTCCGATCAAAGCCCCAAAAATCAACCTTCCCTTTGGGCTAGTTGCCGCTGTAACTGGATCAGTTGCAATAAAAAACGCCGCTAGCATAGTTGCACCAGAAAATAATTGATTAACAGGAGATATATGCGTATCTGGCTGCAATAGGAAACTAAAACTTGAGCAAATAAATAATGCCAATAAAATGCCGCCAGTGATATGCCAGCGAATTATTTTTAGTTTTAATAAGGCAAGCCCACCAAGAAAGTACCCGATATTTATCCAAAACCAACCTAGACTGTGATGCCCATCGAATGCGACACCTTTTAGTATTTCATTACTTGTCAATTCTAATGAAAGACCCGTTTTGAAGCTGTCGAGTGGTGTAGCCATAGCAACACCGTCGTATGCTTGGCGCCAATGTTCGGTTGAATTTTTAGTAACCCCAAGTATGGTTTGTAGCGTGTCAAAGATAGTCGGTATATTCAGCGCTACTGGCAATGGAGCGTTCCAATTGGTCATTTGCATTGGAAATGAAACAAGCAAAAGTATATATGCAGCCATAGCAGGGTTAAATATATTGTTTCCTAAGCCACCATAGAGTTGTTTTACAATCAAAATAGCAAAAAGAGTACCGATAACAATAATCCACCAAGGCGACATAGATGGAATGGAAACCGCTAATAAAACCGCAGTAACAACCGCACTATAATCGGTTAAAGCATGTTTAATGCTACGTGCTCTTATTTTCATTACAGCAGCTTCAGCGGCTAAAGCCACTAAAACAGCGATGAATATTTGAATAAATACCCCCCAACCAAAAAAATAAGTTTGTGCAGCAACACCAGGAAGCATGCACATTAAGACTCTTTGCATGACTATATGAGTCTGTAAAGGCTGCTTTATGTGAGGCGATGAGGCTATCTTAAATGCCATAGGGTTTATTGCTCCTCGTCAGCAGCTTTAGCTGCTGTTTTTTGTTTGGCTCGTAACTTTGCTTTAGCTACAGCAGCGGCAATTTTAGCTTTTTTGTCACTATTTTCGTTAGCTGGGCTGACTTCATTTGTTTCGCTTTTATTAGAGGAGAGCAGAGCCTCTGAATTTTGAGCATCAAGCTTTGCCTGTTTTTTGGTTTTTGCCTTTGCTACAGCAGCGGCGATCTGTTCTTTTTTAGCTTGGGCACTATTGTCTGCGCTCTCAGAGTTTGCCTCAATCGATTTACTCGCAGCAAGCTTCTTAGCTTTTGCTCGTGCTACTGCTGCCGCAATTTTTTCTTTTTTATCTTGAGCACCGTTGCCTGCGCTCTCAGAGTTTGTATCATTCGCCTCACTAGTAGCAAGCTTCTTAGCTTTTGCTCGTGCTATTGCCGCCGCGACATTTTCCTTTCTATCTTGAGTGCCATTACTTTCAATCTCGGTATTCTGATCAAGTGATTTATTAGCCGCCAGTTTTTTAGCTTTAGCGCGAGCTATTGCTGCAGCAACTTTCGATTGAGAGTCATCCTCTTGCGTTGATTTTTTGGCCTGAATACGAGCTAAAGCTTCAGCAACGGCATTTTTATCTTTACCTGACATGCTAGATTGTCTTCTAGCTGCAGCCTGTTTGGACTTTTCTTCTCGTGCTAACTTTTCTTTTTCTAATCGAGCGAGGCGTTCATCGAATCGCTTTTTAGCTTGTTCAGCTTCAAGCTTACTTTGTGCTTCAGCTTTTATTGCAGATTTTGCAACTCGATAATATTCAACCAATGGAATATCGGAAGGGCAAACGTAACTACAACAACCGCACTCAATACAATCCTTAAGATTATAACTTGCTGCTTTGTCATACTCTTCAGCTTTAGAATGCCAAAATAATTGTTGAGGTAATAATTTTGCAGGGCAAGCTACTGCGCATTCTCCACAACGAATGCATGCCTTCTCGTTTGGTTCAGGTGTCATTTCGTTGCTACTAGGCGCTAAAATGCAGTTAGAACCTTTTAAAATAGGCGCGTTTGGGTTTCTTAATTCGTAGCCCATCATTGGTCCACCTACAATAATTGGTAGTCCTAATTCTTCTTTATATTCAGCGTATCTGAGTAAATGTTCAACAGGTGTACCAATGGGTACCCAGTAATTCCCAGGCCGCTGAAGACTCTCGCCTGTGACAGTGACAACTCTTTCTATTAAAGGTTTCCCGTCTACCACGGCTTTAGCTATTGCTTTTGCTGTGGCAACATTATGAACCAAAACACCTAATTGAGCAGGAATGCCGCCAGATGGGACTTCCTTACCTGTGATAATTTGAATTAATTGTTTTTCGCCACCAGAAGGGTATTTAGTTGGCACAGAAGTCACTCGCGAAATCGGCGATAGAACTTCACTCTTTGCTAATGACTTAGCCATAACTTTTATGGCTTCAGGTTTATTATCCTCAATCGCAATAACAATCCTTTCAGGCTCAATTAATCGATTAATTATTTCAATTCCATGAATAATATCGTCAGAATACTCTCTCATTAATCGATCGTCAGAGGTAATATATGGCTCACACTCAACACCGTTTATGATGACGAGCTCTACATCACTGACAGGATCGAGTTTTATATGACTTGGGAACGCAGCACCACCCATACCTGCTATTCCAGATTGCTGAATACGTTTTAAGATTTCATTGTTGGTTTTTGTCGAGTAATCCTCACAATTTAAATTTACGTCCCATTGATCTTTGCCATCAGCAGAGATAACTACACTAACAACTAATATACCAGATGGATGGTTGCTAGGACGAGGCTCTATTGCAACTACTGTTCCAGAGGTTGGTGAATGACTTGGAAGATGAGCTGCTCCTTCAGTAAGTGGCGTACCTTTAAAAACATTAGTGCCAACTTTGACCGCTAACGTGCAGTTTTGCCCAAGTGTAGGAATAGGAATCACATACTCTGAAGCTAATTTGATTCGCTCTATATGAGTTTGATTGGATGTACGCTTATTACCTTGAGGGTGAATACCACCAGGTACTGGCCATAGTGTTCCTTGGTCAATTTGATCCAATAACGTTAGCACTTGTTTTCCTCTTGCAACAACTTAATGGGGATTGAATTTAAGCGCCAATCCCAATTTGTAAGATTTGTTTCAACTGGGATCATATCAATACAATCAACAGGGCAAGGTTCGACACACAAGTCACAGCCCGTACAGTTTTTTTCGATAATAGTATGCATGACTTTGCCAGCACCAAGAATGGCATCGACAGGGCAGGCTTGTATACACTTAGTACAACCGATGCACTCATCTTCTCGGATAAATGCAACCTTCTTTATTTGGGTTTCTTTACTTGCATTTAATGGCTCTGGGTCAACGCCCATGATGCTGGCAAGCTTTTCCATTGTAGCTGTACCACCTGGAGGACATTTGTTGATTTTCTCTCCATTGGAAATAGCTTCAGCGTAAGGTCGGCAACCAGGATAGCCACATTGACCACATTGGGTTTGTGGCAAGGTTGAATCTAATTGATCGATAACAGGGTTACCTTCGACTTTAAATTTTTGTGAGGCATAACCCAATCCTATGCCGAAGATTAATGCGATGAGCGATAAAATAATGACCGCGGTAAGGATATCTACAATCATTATTTAACCAATCCTGTGAAGCCCATAAAGGCTAAAGACATAAGCCCAGCAGTTACCATGCCGATAGCCCCACCTTTAAAAGGCATTGGAATATCAGCTGCAGCGAGGCGCTCTCGCATTGCAGAAAACAATATTAATACCAGAGAAAACCCTACGGCTGCACCGAATCCATATACCGCTGATTCTAAAAAGTTATGTTTTTCGTTAACATTTAGTAATGCTACGCCTAACACAGCGCAATTTGTGGTAATGAGAGGAAGATAGATCCCTAAAGCTCTATACAGAGTGGAGCTGGTTTTTTGTACGACCATTTCAGTGAATTGTACTACAACAGCAATCACAAGAATAAAGCTAATAGTACGCAGGTACCCTAAATCGAAAGGGATTAGCAAATATGAATTTACTAAGTAGCTTAAAACCGATGCTAGAGTTAAAACAAATGTTGTCGCCATTGACATCCCAATCGCTGACTCCAGTTTGCTTGAAACTCCCATAAAAGGGCAAAGCCCTAAGAATTTCACTAAAACAAAATTGTTTACAAGCACCGTACTGATAAGCAGTATCAGATATTCTGTCATTACAAGCCGCAGAGTATAAATAAATTATCTTATATTATCGGCTTTTCTCAATATAGAAACAACATAGTGACGAAAAACAATGTGTTGTTTTGCCTAAAAAGTGCGCAAGCATTCTACTTTTCTATGAAGGCATTAACTTTTTGGGTGTAGAAATATAGAAACCTTGTAAGCCGTCAACAAGAAGTTTCTCTAGTTCCTGTTTTTCGGATTGACTCTCAATGCTTGTAGCGATTACCGGTACGTTAATACGCCGAGCAATATCGACCATCATTTTAACAAAAAATTTATTTTCTTCGTCAGATTCGATTTCTCGTGTAAAGCTGCTATCCAATTTGACAAAGTCGGGACGAATGTCTTTAAAAAATTTGAACGCTGTAAATCCGGTTCCGAAACTCTCAATAGAAACTCTAGCGCCTATTTTATGGGCTTGATCTACGAAGTTTGCCGCAGCTAACACATTTGTCTGCATACCAGTTTCTTTAATTTCTAAAATTATCTTGGAAGCGAGTTTTGGATGTTGTTTAAAAAGATCTTTCATCCAAGCAATAAAACTTGGTTGTAAGGCAGAGGCTGCGCTAATGTTTATGCCATAAGTAGAGTTTAATTTAGGGTTGTGTTTAACTAACTTTAAGACATTTTCGATTATCATCTTATCAAGTTCAATGATCAGCCCATGTCGCTCTGCCATAGCTATTACAGCTGCCGTCGGTAAAGCTTTACCTTCTCTATTTGAGAATCGTGTCAACAGTTCCTGATAAAATATTGACTTTGTATTATTACGACAAGATTGGATAGGTTGCTGATAAAAAGTTAGAGTTCGACGTTTTAGAATATTTTGTATTGTAATTTTCCACCGATTATCTCCAATTTGCTCATCAGAATTAAGCTCTTTTGTTGCATGATAAGCATTTGGTCCTAATGTTTGAGCAATGCTGATGGCTGTGTCAGCCATCGCAACGAGAGATGAAGGTTGTGATCCACTCTTGTACGGTATTAACCCAACATGACCCGCCGATTGTGCTTTTAGCGTCTGTTGATATTCATCTAATGTAGCTTTAAGTGACTCTAGGAGCTTTTTAGAGTCATTAAAGGATAAATTTGGAAGTACAACAGCAAATTCAGCGCTTGAAATCCTAAAATGATCGGAATCAGGGTGTTTTTTTGTAACTTCTGTTAAAATATTTGCAATTTTAATTAAATATTGATCACCTGACGTTCTTCCTCGTTCATGATTTATGCTTGATAATTCACTAGCACGTAAGAAAATCATACAACCAAATACGGGCTTTACTTCATCACGAATGCTCGTTAAATAATGAGAAAATTTTTGCCGGCTTTTTAATTTTGTAATGTCATCGACAAAAACATTTCGGTTGAGTTTTTCATTTTCTTGAATGATAAGATCAAATTTGCTCGCGATTAAATTTCTACAATTATTTACAGATTCAATAATCGGCTGATAATTTCTTGGTAATCTAATGTGATGAAGGTTTTTTGAATTAGGAATATCATTGATAATTTCTGCTAAAAATTTGATTAATAGTTTTTTGTCTCGGAAACAAATATAAGCCACAATAGCAGCAGTGAAATACATAACAACGAGGGCAATCAGTAATATTTTAGTTTCATTTAGTATTTTTTGTCTTTCAGTTCCGAGTTCAAGTTTTACTTGTAAGCGCCCCGGTTTTATCGAAGAAGTCATCCCAAAATTATCAGGCAGAAAATATGACAGCAAATGCTTCTCTTTTGATAAAATTTGACCAGAAGTGTAGTTGTTATCGCTATTTTGTGGGTCGATATACTGAAAAAAACGAATCAGATTATGTGTAGACAGTTCTTTGTAGAGTGCCTTTCCAGTTCCTTCCCAAGTTTTTATTTCTTTAATTGATTGCTGATATTGGGAAATAGCTAGAGAGCCTACAGTATCTAATTTACTTTTTTGATAATGTAAAGCGAGCACTGTAACCGTACTGAAAAGTACTAATAAAAAAAATTGATAAATTTTTGACGTGAACATAAGTAATCCGATCCTTCAGATTTTACATAAAAACTTATGCCTATTCATATTATGGCGTAAGTTTTGTTCTATGAGTTCAATAGCTTTTGCCGCAATCATTTGCTTTATCTCATTGAATTCAATTTCCATGAATATAGCATTGTAACGACTTTCTTTGAGGAACTAAATAAGTAATTAGATTAATTTTTTTGAAACAATTGAGATAAGAAGGAGATGGCTCCCCAGACTGGACTCGAACCAGTGACATACGGATTAACAGTCCGCCGTTCTACCAACTGAACTACAGGGGAATGGTATATGAAATTTTATTTGAATTTAGTTGGCTCCCCAGACTGGACTCGAACCAGTGACATACGGATTAACAGTCCGCCGTTCTACCAACTGAACTACAGGGGAATAACTAATTTAAAATCTTATATAAATGGCTCCCCAGACTGGACTTGAACCAGTGACATACGGATTAACAGTCCGCCGTTCTACCAACTGAACTACAGGGGAATCGAATATATATTTATAAATATGGCTCCCCAGACTGGACTCGAACCAGTGACATACGGATTAACAGTCCGCCGTTCTACCAACTGAACTACAGGGGAATATACTTATATATGTTAACAAATCAAAAGAATGGCTCCCCAGACTGGACTCGAACCAGTGACATACGGATTAACAGTCCGCCGTTCTACCAACTGAACTACAGGGGAATCGTTTACTTCTTCTCTTTGAGAACGGAGCGCATATTAAAACGGTCTTTGGAGTGAGTCAACTCGCGTATTGAAAAAAAGTGTAATTAAGCTGTTAAGTGCTCATGTTATGTTCACAATAACACTTATTAGAGTGCAAGCTGTACAGTAATTGATATTTTTGAAGTGAATATACTCATTTTTTTTTACTGAATTGTTTTATCTTTAAAAACCGCTGTTGGAAGTCTAAGTTAATTCAGTCATATGATGTTTCATTCCCTGACTTTTTGGCTTAATTAAAGTACTTGAGATGAATTAAGTTTCACTCGTCAGTTGGGGATTTATAGTCTAAAAATAGAATATGGGAGTTTTTATTTTAGTGTTACTCACTAATTTATAATTCGTTACATAATTCATTACGGTACATTATATGTCAGTTAGTAGACAATTACTTAGCGATGAGGGTAATACTCAACTCATGTATACGGAAACTGTAGTTTCATCCGAGGGATTTGATACTGGGTTTGTTGCTTATGAAGTAGAGAGTGTTGCTAGTAAAAAAAATAGATTAATATCGGTTGAAACCCCGGCAGGAATGTCTTCTATCAAAAATGCCGTTGATGGTTTTCACAAATTAAGCACAGACAGAAGTTGCCCGTCTTTAAGTAACTCTTGGGATAACATCACAAAACTTGGGTGTGAAAGTAGTAGTCAGACTCGACTAAGTAGGGCTACTTCAACATCAACCTTATTGTCGACTGATGAAAATGGCGAAGGGCTTGTTAAAGAGAATTATACACCGAATCTCGACACTTATGCCGATTCAGGCATTTCAACTGAAAGTGAGGGTAGAATAAGCCCTGTCGTCTCTTTTGGAGCCAGCAATTTATTGTCGACTGAGGAAAATGGCGAAGGGCTTGTTAAAGAGAATTATACACCGAATCTCGACACTTCCGCCGATTCAGGCATTTCAACTGAAAGTGAGGATAGAGCAAGTTCTGTCGTATCTTTTGAAGGCAGTGATACTGATGCAGCAAGAACAAACGAAGAAGAATTATTAGCTTCAGTAGTAAGTCATTTACTTTCAGGTCAAAGAAATATGCCAAAATATAGTTTAGATTATTATGTAGAGGTTGCCCAACGTCGCGAATCTTCTCGGTTATTAGAACAAAGTGTGAAATCTTATAACAGTACTGTACATTCTTATCAAGTTTTCGATGGCGAGTTTGACACAATGGAACCAATACACGTTTTGGCTGTAGATCTCATTTTTCCAAGAAGAACACTTCGCTCTATTTCCACTGAAAAACCAAATCCTTATAAAGGCTTGAAATATATAGAAGGTTATGAAAACTTGGACAGTTTGATTGAACGTCATAGAAAAATACCAGAAAAACTTATGTCACGAAAAGTATCTGGTGTGAAAGCAACTTCATTACGTGATCCAATCTGGTTAAAAGGCAGTTTATTACCGATATCAGCACGGCAGATGAGGGAATTGATAAAAAGAGGAGCGATTAACACTAATACCAAAAAACCATATAACTATCGAGATTTGCAATCACCAAATGAATACTCATTAGAGCAGAAGAAAAAAATTCAATTCTATTATAAAGGCTTTAAGTTACTGGACACTGAAAGATATGGAGAACTTGACTACCATTTAGGATTATCACTTCCTTGTAAATTAATCTCACAAGATATTGATGGTGCTAGAGGTAGGCCTTTGAGAGATCCTGTATTTATTCAAGGGATAGAAAAGCCATTAGCAAAAGAGCAAGTTAGTCACCTGATAAGAAGGTCTGAGCCTACAAAGCTTTTTGAACAAAGTGATATTATTCCTTATGAAGAACTCACAAATGAACAACAACAAGAAATTGAGTTTTTGAGGCTTGGTTTTCATTATTTAGATAATGAAACGTTAATGTTACTAGATAAACATGTGGGTATCGAAATTCCTCCTGAATTAATGTCTTCATTTCCTGACGACCCATTCTCATTAAAAGAAAGGTATTTTATAAAGCGCTCGTCTACCCCAATTTCAAAAAAATTATTTGAATTAATGTTAGCAAAAGGTGGGGTGGTATATAACGACGGATCTTTGGTTTCAAGAGATGATATTGCAAAACCAGAGGCATACACTAAATCTCAGACTAAAATGTGTAATTTTCTAGATGAAAGTTTTGACCTGTTAGAGCAGGGAAAGAAGAATGAGTTATATCAATTAATAAAACGGAGAAACTCAAAACAGTTGCAATTACAAACAATGAAAGAACTAAGAAGAAAAAGCTAAGAAGTTCAGCATAACTGAATCTTCTTAACTTTTTTAGCGTATTAACTTTAGAAATTAGCGCTTTTTGCTGCTCTTGGAAATGGGATCACATCTCGGATGTTTGATACACCTGTTACGTACGAAACTAAGCGTTCAAAACCAAGACCAAAGCCAGCATGTGGTACAGTGCCATAGCGGCGTAAATCCCTGTACCACCAATAATCTTCTTTATCTAAATTCATCTCGTCCAAACGAGCATCAAGAACATCTAGGCGTTCTTCACGCTGTGCACCACCGATGATTTCACCAATACCTGGAGCAAGTACATCCATAGCAGCAACCGTTTTACCATCATCATTTAAGCGCATATAAAAGGCTTTAATATCTTTCGGATAATTTTTAACAACAACTGGTGCTTTGAAATGTTCTTCAGCTAAATATCGTTCGTGCTCAGAGTGAAGATCGATGCCCCAATCTACAGCAAATTCGAACTTTTTATCACAAGCTTTTAAAATGTCGATTGCATCAGTGTAATCGATTTGAACGAAATCTGAATCTACAAAAGATTCTAAGCGGGTGATAACCGTTTTATCAACTCGTTGAGCGAAGAATTCAAGATCATCACGACACTCATCAAGTGCAGCTTTAAACGCATATTTCAACATATCTTCAGCTAAACCAGCGACATCATCAAGATCGGCAAACGCGACTTCAGGCTCGACCATCCAAAACTCAGCAAGATGACGACTGGTGTTAGAGTTTTCAGCACGGAAGGTTGGTCCGAAAGTGTAAACTTTTGACAATGCACAGGCATATGTTTCAGCATTTAACTGACCAGATACGGTTAAAAATGCTTCTTTACCAAAAAAGTCTTTATCGTAATCAACTTGACCTTTATCTGTTAATGGTAAATTTTCCATGTCTAAAGTTGAAACTCGAAACATTTCACCAGCGCCTTCACAGTCAGAAGCTGTGATGAGCGGGGTTGAAGCCCAAATAAAACCTTGTTCATTATAAAAACGGTGAATGGCTTGCGATAAGCTATTACGTACACGAGAAACGGCGCCAATAATGTTTGTTCTAGGGCGTAAGTGAGCGAGTTCACGCAAATGTTCAATTGAGTGACGCTTGGCTGACATTGGGTAAGTATCAGGATCATCTACCCAGCCAACTACTTCAACGTTGGTTACATGCATTTCAAAGTTTTGACCAGCCCCTGGAGACTCAACAATGTCTCCAGTCATAATTACAGAACAACCAGCAGTAAGCTTAAGTACTTCTTCAGAGTAATTATTAAGCGTATTCGGGATCACGCCTTGGATTGGATTAAAACAAGAACCATCATAAACGGCTAAAAAAGAAATACCGGCTTTAGAATCACGACGAGTTCTTACCCATCCGCGAACGGTAACCTGTGAACCTACTGGATGCTTTCCGTCAAAAACAGAAGCGACTGATGTGATAGTCATTGTTGCTTGATTCTCCAACAAAACGATGATTAATAATTAATGGACGACTATATTACCGAGCTTTAAGCATTTCTCAAGCGCTAAAATCAGTAAATTGAGCGGTTTTCAGTGTTAAACCTAAAAACATCAGTTGAACGCTGAGTATACGAGTAACTGTTTGAGCAATACGATGATTTTATTATCATGTTTTTCACCCAATGAATGAAATGCTCTACGCTCACAAGCTTGCTAAAATGACTGCTATCTGCGTTGTAACTTTTGCAAGTAGAATAACTACTTGCTGCAAGCTAGGCCTTACTATCAGCCATTTTTTCTACGCTTGAGAACGCAGTCAACTATGTTTCTAGGTTAAAGAATGAGATTGAGAGTCGAAAACAGGGAACATGATGTTTGACGTTAGGGTCTGTTGATTTTCGTGATTGTTTTTGCAGCGATAAATTGGTTATTTTATGCAAGGCAGAGTTTGTGAGGTTTGGTTATTCCAAATAAGAAAACGATAACCCTGCAGAAATGGCTAATAAATGCTCAAATAGCGCAAAATTTAATTCTGAATGATCAACAGACCCTAGTATTCGTTTGTAATCAGGCCAAGTTTTGAACAAAGTACATGAATGATTGAGGCGGTTACTCCCCAAATTATTTTACCGTTAACTTTATAGGCTAATACTTCGTAATCAATACCTTTTTGAGAGGTACGTATTGGTTTAATATTATTTATTTTAGCAAAGTCCAAAAGGGGAACTGTAAAGCAATTATCAACCTCATTAGAGTCAATGTTTAAATTGTGTAGGTTGTTAATAACTCCAACAACAGGATTAATTTTAAAGCCAGTGTATGTGTGTTGGATGGGTAATTTACCGAGTACTTTAATTCTTTTTTTAACAATCCCGACTTCTTCTTCTGTTTCCCTCAGGGCAGTAGTGATTATATTATTATCTTCTTTTTTTACTTTTCCACCGGGGAAGCAAATTTGACCAGAGTGATGTTGTAAAAACATAGGACGTTGAGTAAAAAACAAGTGTATTTGACCTTGTAACTCTACTAAGGGAACAAGGACTGCTGATTCACGGTATTTTATATTGATTGCGATTTTATCAGGAATGCAAAACCTGTCCGCATTTTTGGGTTGCGGGCTTAAATGAAATAGTCGTTCAAGTGATTCTGCATTCATAAATAATTTTTATTGGCTCAAAATGGGTAAAATACGACTCACTTTATCAAAGCTTTCTTGGTACTCTGCTTCAACTTTTGAATCCGCAACAATTCCACCTCCAGCCCAGCAGTATATTTTATTGGCTTCGGTGACTAAGGTTCTTATTGTGATACTGGTATCCATTTTTCCATCTTGGCTTATATAACCGATTGAACCACAATAAATACTTCTTCGGCTTGGCTCAAGCTCTTCGATGATCTGCATAGCACGGATTTTTGGTGCGCCTGTTATCGAACCTCCAGGAAAAGTGGCTAATAGAATATCTGTGGCGTCTAGCTCAGGTTTTAAACATGCCGTAATTGTGGAAACTAAATGATGAACAGCGGGAAAACTTTCAATATCGAAAAGTTTTGGTACTATTACGGTTCCTGCTTGAGCTACTTTGCCTAAATCATTACGGAGTAAATCTGTGATCATGAGGTTTTCAGCCCGATCTTTGATAGAGGATTGTAGCGTTTTAGCCGCTTGAATATCTAAAGCTTGATTGGACTCTCTTGGTAAAGTCCCTTTGATGGGTTTTGTTTGGATATTTTTACCATCAAGTTGGATAAATCGTTCTGGTGATATTGAAAGAATAGAATGCTGTTCAAGTTTCATAAAAGCAGAAAAAGGCGCTTTATTTTCGGCTCGAAGCTTTAAGTAAGCGTTCCATTCACAGCCAAAGTAATCAGCACAGAAACGTTGAGTTAAGTTGATTTGATAACAATCACCACTTTGTAGATAATCTTGGATAGTATTAAATTTTGACGTGTAATCATTCTTGGTTATTTGCGTATTCCACGGGGTAGATAAATTGAATTGGCTACGCGGTGCCTGTTGAACGCTTAGCCCTGTATATAAATATTCTAATGTCTTTTTAAGCGCAGATTCACCTTGGGTATGTACAAGAAACCACTCATTCTGTTCATAACAATAAATAAGTGACCAGTCGTAAAATCCAACATTCATTTCAGGTAAATTGATATCACGCAAAGAGAGAGGAGAGATCGATTCAATGTGGCGGCCTAAGTCGTAACTGAACGATCCAATTACACCACCTGAAAATGGAAGAGAAGATTGTTTTTTTTCAGGATAAAGTATATTTAGATACTCTTGTAGAAGAGTAAAGGGTTGTTCAGCTCTGGTTACTTTTGTTTTGCTTTGGCAGCGAAGGGGGTTTATCGGTGTGTAAGTCGTTAATTGACCATCTGTGCAAAGTGTCGCTATTGGGTCAAAAGCAATAATGTCGTAACTTGCATCAGGGTGATTAGCGTCAGCCGAGTCGAGTAAAACGGCCCAAGGTTTATTTGCAAAAAATGAAAAAATTTCTGTTGTAGTTAAATTGATATCAATTTTTCTAACTGCAAGTGGATTTGACATCCCTGTAACCATTTTATGAACCTATTTTTTATCGTTTGTATGTACTCGCTAAAATGAAGTTTACAGCGAGATTTTATAGCTGGAACAATTCGAAAATAGTATCATAAAGAGCAATAGCTAAATCATCTATAATGATAAAAATAATCGAACAGGCATTGGAGCGCAGGTAAAATGACATCAAACCAACAGAATTCTGTTAACAAAATAATTAAGCAAGCTGATTTTATCGACAGCATTACTGACGCTTTGCAGTATATTTCATATTACCACCCCAAAGACTTTGTTGATGCAATGGCTGAAGCTTATGACCGTGAGCAAAGTGCTGCTGCGAAGGATGCAATCGCACAAATTCTAATAAATTCGCGTATGTCAGCTGAAGGAAAACGTCCGCTTTGCCAAGATACGGGAATCGTAACGACGTTTGTCAAAGTTGGTATGGGCGTTCAATGGGACAAGACGGACATGACGATTCAACAAATGGTTGATGAAGGTGTGCGTCGTGCTTATTTAAATCCTGATAATCCGTTACGTGCATCAATTGTTGCCGATCCTGCGGGAACACGCAAAAACACCAAAGACAATACGCCGTCAGTGGTGCATATTGAGACAGTAGTTGGAAACCATGTAGATGTTGCCATAGCAGCCAAAGGTGGTGGCTCAGAAAACAAAGCTAAAATGGCGATGTTGAACCCATCAGACGATGTGGCCGCGTGGGTAGAGCGTACACTTCCAACAATGGGAGCAGGTTGGTGTCCACCAGGAATGTTGGGCATAGGCATTGGCGGCACAGCCGAAAAAGCAGCTGTCATGGCAAAAGAAGCACTTATGGAAAGTGTAGATATTCACGATTTGCTGAAAAATGGCGCTGAAACAACAGAAGATAAACTTCGTTTAGATATTTTCGAACGTTCTAATAACTTAGGTATAGGTGCTCAAGGCTTGGGCGGATTAACAACGGTGCTTGATGTAAAAATCAAAACTGCACCGACTCACGCAGCTTCTAAACCTGTGGTAATGATCCCAAATTGTGCCGCCACTAGACATGTGCATTTTCATCTAGATGGCACTGGCGCAGCAGATTTAACGCCTCCATCTCTTTCTGACTGGCCGGAGATTACTCGTGAAGTGGGCAATGATGTCCGTCGAGTTGATTTAAACACCGTGACTCAAACTGAGATTGAAACATGGAAAAGTGGCGATACCATTCTTTTAAACGGTAAAATGCTCACAGGTCGTGATGCGGCACATAAACGTATCCAAAGCTTAATTGAATCCGGCGAAGGTTTGCCAGAAGGTGTCGACTTTAAAGGGAAATTTATTTACTACGTTGGGCCGGTTGATCCGGTTGGTAACGAAGTCGTTGGTCCAGCTGGCCCAACAACGGCAACACGTATGGATAAATTCACCGATTTGATGCTTGAAAAAACAGGCTTAATGGGGATGATTGGTAAAGCGGAACGCGGCCCAGCTACCGTGGAATCAATTAAAAAACATAAAGCAGTGTATTTAATGGCAGTTGGTGGTGCAGCCTATTTAGTTTCCAAAGCTATCAAGAAGTCTCGAGTAGTAGCATTTGAAGACTTAGGTATGGAAGCCATTTATGAGTTTGATGTTGTGGATATGCCAGTGACAGTTGCTGTTGATTCAAATGGCGTAAATGCCCATGAAACAGGCCCTGCAATTTGGAAAGTTAACATTGCTAACGCAAAGTAATCCTTAGAGTTAAATATTATATCGCTCAAGTAATTGCTTGAGCGATTTTGTTTCGATAAGGTAACCCTTCAAAGTCAATTTCAAAAAATAAAGTGAAAAAGATGATTAAAACAACAATAAAGCACTCAGCACTGACTATTGCGCTTGGACTATCAAGCATTTCGATATTTACTTATGCTGCAGAAACACAAGCAACTTCTTTTACCGTTCAGCATTTAGTTAATCTAAATAAGCTTCATAGTACAGCTGTTTCCCATGACGGTAAGACCTTAGTTTACGCTGTAAAAACAGTAGCCGAAGATGGCAGTAAATCATCAGATCTATATCTACTTGAACTTAAAAATCCCAAAGCAAAACCTCTTCAACTTACTAGCGCAAAAGGTACAGAACACAGTGTACAGTTTGCTGAAGACGACAAGTCAATTTACTTTTTAGCAGCAAGAAATGGCTCAAGCCAGCTTTACAACCTGTCATTAAATGGTGGTGAAGCTATTCAGATCTCAGATTTAGCATTAGGTATTGATGATTACAAGTTATCTGCAGATACAAAACAAGTGGTTATGAGCATTCGAGTATTCCCAGAATGTAAAACCTTAACTTGCTCAAAAGATAAGTTTGAAAAAGAAGCTGAGAGAAAATCATCAGGACGTAATTACAAACAGTTGATGGTTCGGCACTGGGATACTTGGTTTGATCATGCTCGTAATCACCTATTCGTAGCCTCGATCAATGGCAATAAGCTTTCTAAAACCGTTAATGTAACTCAAGGATTAGATACAGAAACGCCACCTAAACCGTTTTCAGGCATGGAAGAAGTAACCTTCACACCAGACGGAAAATATATTGTTTACAGTGCAAAAGCCCCGAGTAAAGATCAAGCTTGGACAACAAACTATGACTTGTGGCAAGTTCCGATAGCTGGTGGCGAAACGATCAACTTAACAGAAGAGAACAAAGCATGGGACTCGCACCCAACATTCTCAGATAATGGTCGTTACATGGCTTATTTTGCAATGAAAAAGCCAGGGTTTGAAGCGGACCGCAACGGCATTATGCTTCGTGATATGGTGACGGGTCAGACTAAAGAAGTCGCACCTTTGTGGGATCGAAGCCCTAGCTCACTTACTTTTGGTAGTGATGCGCAAACACTATATGTTACCGCTCAAGATCTTGGTCAAGTGAGTATGTTTGAGGTGAACACCCATTTTGGTGATGTTCGTCCAATATATAATTCAGGCTCAAATAGCCTAATTACAGTTGTAGATGGTAAAGCGATATTTGCTCATAAAAGCTTATCACAACCCAGTGATGTATTTAGCATTAATTTAGACGGTGAAAACCTAACTCAAGTCACGCACGTTAATGAAACTAAGCTGAGTAAAATTAAATTTGGTGAATACGAGCAATTTACTTTTAAAGGCTGGAACGAAGAAACCGTTTATGGATATTGGATTAAACCTGCTAATTATGAAGCAGGTAAAAAGTATCCTGTCGCATTTTTAGTACATGGCGGACCACAAGGTTCATTTGGTAATAGTTTTAGTGGTCGTTGGAATGCACAACTATGGGCCGGAGCAGGTTACGGTGTTGTAATGGTCGACTTCCATGGCTCAACTGGTTATGGTCAAGCGTTTACTGATTCAATTTCAAAAGATTGGGGTGGCAAGCCACTTGTAGATCTTAAGAAAGGTTTAGCTGCTGTTGGTCAGCAGCAAGAGTGGCTTGACGTAAATAATGCTTGTGCTTTGGGGGATCCTACGGTGGCTACATGATGAACTGGATCGAAGGCAACTGGAGTGATGGATTTAAATGCTTAGTAAATCATGCTGGTTTGTTCGATATGCGTTCTATGTATCACGTAACTGAAGAACTTTGGTTTCCTGAATACGAATTTGGCGGCCAGTATAAAGACAACAAAGAATTGTATGAAAAGTTTAATCCAGTCAATTATCTTGAAAACTGGAAAACACCAATGTTGGTCATTCATGGTGAGAAAGACTTCCGTGTACCTTATGGACAAGGATTAGCCGCCTTTAGCTTTATGCAGCGTAATAATATTCCGTCAGAATTACTGATTTATCCAGAAGAAAATCACTGGATCCTTAACCCAGATAACCTAGAGCAATGGTACGCTAATGTTCTTGGTTGGATGGAACGCTGGACCAATAAATAAGTTATATTTCCTTATCATTTACCTGATGTGTGAATTTTATAACTCATTGAAATTGCTTACATCGTCATTCCTGCGAAGGCAGGAATCCAGCGTCTTTTCTTTTTTAGAGCAAAAAGGCACTAGATTCCCGCTTACAACATGCGGGAATGACGGACGTTTGAAAGGTTCAGTGGCGTAGTTAGACTGCCAACATTCCCTCAAATTTCATTGCATCTCTACCAAACTCATGATTGAGATAAGCACCAATGGTTAATCCCAGCATCTTTCTTCCCATTCGACTGGTCAAGTGCCACAAGTCTCGGCAGTTAACATGCTCAATATCAAAATATTTAACAAGTTCTCCTATGGGGGGGCAACCCTTCTACATACATTCATTAATAGTTTTACTGCCCATTTAGGACGACTATCTTTCATATTTTTTCGAAACGGTGTTTGTAAATCAATGTCAGCTTGAAGACAGTCTTCATTGAGTATTGGTCTAATAAGCCCTTTATTACCAATTAAAAGGCCTTTGATATTATTGATAATTTCTTAAGCGGCATCACGTTCGTCAACATTTTCGGCAGTTAAAGTGAACTCTACTGGAATGCCTCTTTCATCAACAAAGATGCCCATGAAAACCGTAGTATCTCATACCCCTAGAGGCACAGTAGCCATAATTTGCATATCCTTTAAAGCTTTTGCTCTTTCTGACACGGGTGAGCTTACAAAGCTCAATGGGAAATCCATCAATCAAATGAACATTACAAGTATCGGCTCTGAGTTGATGGCATAAATATTAATGAAATAATTGCTTTACTTTCCAAAGGTTACTTGTTTTACTTTCCAAAGGTTACTTGCTTGTCTGACAAACTGTGAACGAGCAGGTAAATTGGGAAATAAGGGCAGCCAATATCCCTTGAAATACTCCCAAATTCCTTTATCTGTATGATGTCCACTCCACTCACCAACAATTTCCATTGTAATTACTTCGTGAGTTTACGGAAGCATAGTGCAACTTTAACCCAATAATTTGATGTAATGATGGCAGATTAATTATCGGAGCCCATCATGCCAAATATAGAGCCATTAACTCGCGTCGCCACAGTCTTCGCCCATTGGCGCATAAATAAGCCGAGTCGCGGAACTAAAATACCAAACACTCTCCGCGAGCAAGCCATTTCATTGCTAGAGCATTACTCATCATCACAAATTTGCACCGCTTTACGTATCAGTGGCTCTCAATTTAAACAATGGTGCCAGGTATCAAACTCGGCAGAGTCCATTACAGACTTCATTGAATTACCCAACTTACCTGAGGTCATCAAGCCCAATTCCCCAGTAAAACTTGAGCTGAATCTATCTAATGGCGACAATATTCATATACAAGGTGTGGTGGATGTTCACTTTATTTGCGCCCTTATCGGGGCAATGAAATCATGATCTATTTAACTTCCAACAGTCGTATCTTCATTGCGACTCAGCCTGCTGATTTTCGCTGTAGTATCGATGGACTGGCGGCCGTGTGCCAACAGCGCTTGTCGAGTAATCCGCGTTCAGGCTCGATATTCGTCTTCATTAATCGCAACAAAACCATGATACGAGCCCTCACTTATGAGCATAATGGCTTTTGGCTGATGACCAAACGGTTATCAAAAGGAAAATTTCATGGATGGCCACGTCATCATGGCGTTATGCAACCGATGGCTGCGGCACAATTACGGCAATTACTGAGTGGTGAACCTTATTTATCTTCAAGTCGATTGAAATAAATCGCACTTACCGGTTGATTATTTTATTTATCGGATCATACTGCCCGCCGAATTCATTTTTCCTATTCGCCTAAGCTGGACTGTCCTTTAATGAGTAAACCGTTTACTGATATCGACCACAACGCGCTGGAAGCACTGATAGTTCGTGTTACTGAAGCCAAAGAGCATGAATTAGCACTGTCTCCAGAAGATTGTCAGTTGTTACTTGATGCCTTAGTGACGTTATCGACGATGCAGCAACGATTAACCAATCACGATGTCACCGTGCACAAATTGCGTAAGTTACTTGGCATTGAAAAGTCTTCAGAAGCCTTGTCTCGTGTCAGTAAAAGCAATAAAGGAAGCGGTAAACACACTGCGGGTAAAAATCGTAAACCCAAAGAGAGCGATGAAGATTTCACTCCCGCTAAGCCAGTTGTGATAGTGCATCAGAGTACAGATGTGAAAAAAGGTGATAACTGCCTAGAGTGCCACATGGGTAAAATGTACAAAACCGACCCAGGCAGTTTACTGCGTATCACAGGGCAAAGTCCGTTTAAGCCAGAGCAGCATGTCATGGAGCGCTTTCGCTGTAATGCTTGTGGCGCTTACGCTACCGCCGCTTTGCCAGTTGAAGTGTTAGCCGACGGGAGCGAGCAACAAAAATACGGCTACTCAGCTCGGTCATTAATGGCCATACACAAGTATTTTGCCGGGTTGCCGTTTTATCGCCAAGGGAGCATTCAAAAGCTGCTTGGTGTCAAAATCACTGCGTCTACTGTGTTTGACCAAGTTGAATATGTGGCCAATGATATTTACCCTGTTTATCAAATGTTGGTTAACCTCGCGGCCGATGCGAAGCATTATTATCTCGATGACACGACTCACCGAATTTTGGATGCTACGCCAATAGAAAAACCGGTGCGTAACAGTGACAAGACACAAATGCGCAGCGGCGTGTACACATCAGGTGTTATTGCGACCACTCAAGCCAATGATAGTATCGTGTTGTTTGAAACTAATATTGGTCATGCTGGCGAATTCATCGATAGCCTGTTGCACAAACGCGGTACTCATCAATCTAGGCCGATAATGATGAGTGACGCTCTGGTCAGTAATCGCCCTACGGTAAGAGAATGTCTGCTGTCATTGTGTAACAGTCATGCCAGACGACAATTTGTTGATGTCATTAACCATTTCCCCGATGAAGTCGAGCACGTACTGACACGTTATGGTGAAATTTGGGCTTACGAGCAGCACACTAAAGAGCAAAAGTTTACGGCAACAGAAAGGCTGAGTTACCATCAGCAACATTCGTTGCCTGTAATGAAAACCATCAAGCAGTGGTGTACAACACACCTTAACGATGAAACAGTTGAAGAGAATAGTGGTTTAGGTAAGGCGATGCGATATTTTGTCAAACACTATGTTGGCTTGAGCTATTTTTGCCACTACGAAGGTGTATACATCGATAATAACCGTATCGAAGCCATGTTAAAAATCATCGTTCGTGACCGAAAAAATGCGATGTTCCATAAGACGTTACTTGGCGCTACGATTGGTGATGTCATCACGTCAATGATTGCAACAGCAAGTGAAGCTGGCATCAATGTGTTTGAGTATTTCACATTTTTACAGAGAGAGAAGGATAAAGTGAAAACCAACCCTGAAGAATACCTACCGTGGAATTATCGAGAAACAGTCGGCACTGAAAAATAATACAGCTGTAAGAAATGGACTTGGGCAGGGCGGGATTATGCTTTGATGAATTATTCTCCAAATAAAATCTCAGCCCTAAATTTTGCATCCCAGCAGGCTCGCTGTATCTTGTCAGCCACACTGTCTTTTGAAGAGTGATTTTTAATTAAGTTCAAAACCTTTCGCCTAATAGTTGCTAAATTTTTTGCACCATCATCAGCATAAATTTTACAGTCATCCTCTTTAAAAGTGACATCGAGAACCCAATGCTGACTATTTTCAATTGTCCAGTGCTTCCGTATATATCCAGCGATGCCTTCCACGTCACTGGCTAACGAGGTTATGTAATAAGACGTTTCATGGCTTGATTTATTCTTCATTTCTCGCATCCGAGTGACTTCAACAACGGCCTGACTGCCTACAAATTTAGCCGTTTCGTCAAACCAATTTGTAATTGGCAAAAGGCGATAATGTCTTTCATTTATTCGTCCGTGCTCACCGTCTAACTCTGTAAAGTGATTCTGCTTTAAAAGCTCTGGTGTGTCTCGATAGCACTTATGAAAATAAGCTTCTATTTCAGCAAGTAATTTACCTTGATTCTTTTTCACTTGAAGAACGTAATCACCTTTTCCTTCACGTATTAAGGTTGCAGTTTCTTTCTGGCAGTGCATGGCGTCAGCGGTAATCACTGCATTTTCAATATCCATGTGTTTTAGCATGGATTGCATTACTGGGATTTCATTCGTTTTGGTCGACGTTTCTTGTTGACGTATTATCAGCCCATTATCTACAACCATTGCCGTCATTAGTTGAAGCGCCGCTATGTCATCACCGTGTTTAGAGCCACAAGCAACTTTACCATCAAAACTGATATGCTCTTTACCATCTCGCTCCCGTAATGTATTGGAAAAGTTAATAAAGCAAGACATCATACTTTCGGCTTTAACACCTCTAATTATCCGTCCGATTGAGTGTCGTGTCGGGATGCCATTACTAAATGGCCGATATTGTCTTAACCAATCTAATTGAGCTTCACCGAAAATGTTGATGGCTTTCCAGCCTGTAGCACCACAAAGCACCGCGGCAATTGTAAGAAAAATAATATCAGCTAAATCATACTCTTTATTAGCTTCAACACGATGATCTTCAACTTGTTCAATCTCTTTCATTACGTCCATAATCAGACTCAAATCAGTATTCATTTGTCGATCTGATCATCGTTACTCAGGAAAGTTCAAAATTGATTTAATTATTTTCAAGATCTAAAGCACGATCCCGCCCTGCAGAAAGTCAAAACCGTCATTGATATGAGTCATGTGTGTTTTCTCATCAGAAAGGGTTAGCCCTCTTTGCTGTAGGAATCGTGCAATTTGCGGTTTGACTTCATTTATAAGCACTTCTTTTGAAGTACCTGTAATAACAAAGTCATCGGCGTATCCGATAAAGTTGATTCTTTCACCAGTTCTACGTGCAATAGACTTAACCAGTTGTTCTAAACCAGGTAAGGGATGCTGCGACTTAGGTTATACCGACGTATAATCCAAACAGAGTAATTTACGGTTGCAGCCAAATGTCTACTTCAATTTACCTTTCTAGTAGTCCATTCAAGAACAAATAATGACCGAATGGTTATATCCTAACAACTCCTGAACACAAGAAACACTGGAGTTATTATGAGGGTTAAATACCACGTTCGTTTGAGTAATGAAGAACGTTCAATGCTTGAGGCTTTGATAAAGCAGAAGAAACCACGTGTTGCTCAACATAAGAAACGACACGCCCAAATTTTACTTGCTATTGATGAGAATAATTCGCCACTGACCAATCAACAGATTGCTAAAGCACTAAACATCTCACCACTTGCAGTAACGTGCCTTAGAAAGCGTTTTGTCGAAGAAGGATTAGAAGTCGCTGTGAATAGCAAACACAGCCATCAAGGCCGCAGACGCATAATGGATGGCGAAGCCGAAGCCCACCTAATTGTACTGGCCTGCTCTACGCCTCCTGAAGGACGTTGCCGTTGGACATTAAATCTTCTTAGAGACAAGATGATTGAACTCAAATATATCGATAACATATCAAGAACTTCTGTTCATTATGATGCTTTAAAAAAAACGAACTTAAACCATGGCTTAAAGAAGAGTGGTGTATACCTAAAGAGGAAAACGCTGCTTTCGTGAGTGCTATGGAAGATATATTAGAACTCTATAAACTTCCTTACAATCCTAAGCGTCCTTTAGTATGCCTTGATGAAACCAGCAAACAACAAGTTAAAGAAGTTCGCAATCCGTTACCCTTAGTTTCAGGTTATCCAGAGCGATACGATACAGAGTATGAGCGTAACGGTGTCAGCAACCTGTTCATGATATTTGAGCCTTTAGCGGGCTGGCGACATGTTGAAGTCACTGAACACAGAACGGCCATTGATTGGGCTCATCAAGTAAAAGCCTTAGTAGACGGGCGTTATAAGGACGCTGAGACAATTGTATTAGTTGAGGATAACTTGAATACTCATACACCGGCTTCATTTTATAAGGCCTTCGAACCAGAAGAAGCTCGTAGGTTGATCAATAAAATAGAATTTCATTACACGCCAAAGCACGGAAGTTGGTTGGATATGGCTGAAATTGAATTAAGTATCTTGAGCAGGCAATGCTTAAACCGAAGAATACCCGATCAGGAAACACTAAATACTGAAGTCGAAGCCTGGGTTACCGAGCGTAATGAGTCCAAGGCTAAGATGAACTGGCAGTTCACGACTGAGGAGGCACGTATAAAATTAAAGAAACTTTACCCCGTACTCCCAGAGTAAAGTGAGCCTTTTAACAGAAGTTCACTGATTAACGAAATCCAGTTACACATTCGTTAATCAAAGCATGAAAAGCTAGAATCCTACTGACTTGCCAAGGGGTGGGAGGAGGTGTTTTGTTCAGATATCACTTATTTGTCAATTGATTGTGAACAAAAGTTAAGTAAGAGTTTAAAACAATAAATATCGATATATGATTCTTAGTGAGTTTACGGCAGCATAGTGCAACTTTAACCCAATAATTTGATGTAATGATGGCAGATTAATTATCGGAGCCCATCATGCCAAATATAGAGCCATTAACTCGCGTCGCCACAATCTTCGCCCATTGGCGCATAAATAAGCCGAGTCGCGGAACTAAAATACCAAACACTCTCCGCGAGCAAGCCATTTCATTGCTAGAGCATTACTCATCATCACAAATTTGCACCGCTTTACGTATCAGTGGCTCTCAATTTAAACAATGGTGCCAGGTATCAAACTCGGCAGAGTCCATTACAGACTTCATTGAATTACCCAACTTACCTGAGGTCATCAAGCCCAATTCCCCAGTAAAACTTGAGTTGAATCTATCTAATGGCGACAATATTCATATACAAGGTGTGGTGGATGTTCACTTTATTTGCGCCCTTATCGGGGCAATGAAATCATGATCTATTTAACTTCCAACAGTCGTATCTTCATTGCGACTCAGCCTGCTGATTTTCGCTGTAGTATCGATGGACTGGCGGCCGTGTGCCAACAGCGCTTGTCGAGTAATCCGCGTTCAGGCTCGATATTCGTCTTCATTAATCGCAACAAAACCATGATACGAGCCCTCACTTATGAGCATAATGGCTTTTGGCTGATGACCAAACGGTTATCAAAAGGAAAATTTCATGGATGGCCACGTCATCATGGCGTTATGCAACCGATGGCTGCGGCACAATTACGGCAATTACTGAGTGGTGAACCTTATTTATCTTCAAGTCGCTTGAAATAAATCGCACTTACCGGTTGATTATTTTATTTATCGGATCATACTGCCCGCCGAATTCATTTTTCCTATTCGCCTAAGCTGGACTGTCCTTTAATGAGTAAACCGTTTACTGATATCGACCACAACGCGCTGGAAGCACTGATAGTTCGTGTTACTGAAGCCAAAGAGCATGAGTTAGCACTGTCTCCAGAAGATTGTCAGTTGTTACTTGATGCCTTAGTGACGTTATCGACGATGCAGCAACGATTAACCAATCACGATGTCACCGTGCACAAATTGCGTAAGTTACTTGGCATTGAAAAGTCTTCAGAAGCCTTGTCTCGTGTCAGTAAAAGCAATAAAGGAAGCGGTAAACACACTGCGGGTAAAAATCGTAAACCCAAAGAGAGCGATGAAGATTTCACTCCCGCTAAGCCAGTTGTGATAGTGCATCAGAGTACAGATGTGAAAAAAGGTGATAACTGCCTAGAGTGCCACATGGGTAAAATGTACAAAACCGACCCAGGCAGTTTACTGCGTATCACAGGGCAAAGTCCGTTTAAGCCAGAGCAGCATGTCATGGAGCGCTTTCGCTGTAATGCTTGTGGCGCTTACGCTACCGCCGCTTTGCCAGTTGAAGTGTTAGCCGACGGGAGCGAGCAACAAAAATACGGCTACTCAGCTCGGTCATTAATGGCCATACACAAGTATTTTGCCGGGTTGCCGTTTTATCGCCAAGGGAGCATTCAAAAGCTGCTTGGTGTCAAAATCACCGCGTCTACTGTGTTTGACCAAGTTGAATATGTGGCCAATGATATTTACCCTGTTTATCAAATGTTGGTTAACCTCGCGGCCGATGCGAAGCATTATTATCTCGATGACACGACTCACCGAATTTTGGATGCTACGCCAATAGAAAAACCGGTGCGTAACAGTGACAAGACACAAATGCGCAGCGGCGTGTACACATCAGGTGTTATTGCGACCACTCAAGCCAATGATAGTATCGTGTTGTTTGAAACTAATATTGGTCATGCTGACGAATTCATCGATAGCCTGTTGCACAAACGCGGTACTCATCAATCTAGGCCGATAATGATGAGTGACGCTCTGGTCAGTAATCGCCCTACGGTAAGAGAATGTCTGCTGTCATTGTGTAACAGTCATGCCAGACGACAATTTGTTGATGTCATTAACCATTTCCCCGATGAAGTCGAGCACGTACTGACACGTTATGGTGAAATTTGGGCTTACGAGCAGCACACTAAAGAGCAAAAGTTTACGGCAACAGAAAGGCTGAGTTACCATCAGCAACATTCGTTGCCTGTAATGAAAACCATCAAGCAGTGGTGTACAACACACCTTAACGATGAAACAGTTGAAGAAAATAGTGGTTTAGGTAAGGCGATGCGATATTTTGTCAAACATTATGTTGGCTTGAGCTATTTTTGCCACTACGAAGGTGTATACATCGATAATAATCGTATCGAAGCCATGTTAAAAATCATCGTTCGTGACCGAAAAAATGCGATGTTCCATAAGACGTTACTTGGCGCTACGATTGGTGATGTCATCACGTCAATGATTGCAACAGCAAGTGAAGCTGGCATCAATGTGTTTGAGTATTTCACATTTTTACAGAGAGAGAAGGATAAAGTGAAAACCAATCCTGAAGAATACCTACCGTGGAATTATCGAGAAACAGTCGGCACTGAAAAATAATACAGCTGTAAGAAATGGACTTGGGCAGGGCGGGATTATGCTTTGATGAATTATTCTCCAAATAAAATCTCAGCCCTAAATTTTGCATCCCAGCAGGCTCGCTGTATCTTGTCAGCCACACTGTCTTTTGAAGAGTGATTTTTAATTAAGTTCAAAACCTTTCGCTTAATAGTTGCTAAATTTTTTGCACCATCATCAGCATAAATTTTACAGTCATCCTCTTTAAAAGTGACATCGAGAACCCAATGCTGACTATTTTCAATTGTCCAGTGCTTCCGTATATATCCATAGGGCAAACGGGTCAAAAATAAGCAATCAAATTTGATCGTTTGCCAAACTATAGCGATCGTGGTTTATAATAGTCTTTGCTTGTTAATTTCTATGAAAACTACGACAATCAGCAACTTTTTTGATGGCCTACCCGACCCTCGTATGTCACGAACTTTACATCATCCTCTGATTAACATTATAACCATTACTCTATGTGCGGTTATCTGTGGCTGCGATAATTTCAATGCTATTGAAGAATATGGGAAATCGAAGAAAAAATGGTTCGAAACTTTTTTAGATATGCCTCATGGCGTCCCAAGCCATGATACCTTTAACGATGTTCTCAACCGCTTATGTCCTAAGGCTTTTCATGCCGCTTTTATAGCGTGGGCGCAATACCTTTGTACAATTGACGAAGATATCATTCCTCTTGATGGCAAGACACTGAGAAGAACTCTGGATAAAGTGAATGAAGTTCCAGCAATACATATCGTTAATGCTTGGTCAGTAAAAAATAATCTTTGCTTAGGGCAAATGAAAGTTGACGGTAAAAGCAACGAGATAACAGCCATTCCTAAGTTGTTAGAGCTCCTCGATATTAAAGGGGCAACCATTACCACTGATGCAATGGGTTGCCAGTTTAAAATTGCCGATAAAATCATTGAAAAAAAAGCTAATTATATTTTCGCCCTTAAAGGTAGCCAAGGTGAGTTCTTTGAAGATATCAAATTATTTTTAGATACAGAACTCGAGTCTAGATTTAAAAAAATTCACTGCGATATGTTTGAGGAAGTCGATAAAGATCACGGTCGAATTGAACAAAGAAAAGTTTGGGTCACGTCTGACGTAGAGTGGCTCAGAAAACGCCATAGTAGATGGTCAAGCTTAAACAGCATTGTAGTCGTAGAATCTACTAGGGAACAAAAAGGGATAGAGAAGACCATGGAAAGACGCTATTACATCAGTAGTCATTTGAAACCTAAAGCTGAGTTTATCTCAAATGCAATACGTTCTCATTGGTTTGTTGAAAATAAACTCCACTGGCAACTGGATGTAAGCTTTGATGAAGACTCATGTCGGTTAAGAAGTGGAAACGCAGCAGAGAATATGGCTATCATGAATAAAACAGCACTCAACATGCTGAAAAATGAGAAAACAGCAAAAGTAGGAATAAAAAGCAAACGTTTAAAAGCGGGCTGGGATGAAGAATATTTGATGAAGGTATTAACTGTGGGCAAACTGGCTGTCTAATTTAGACCCGTTTGCCCTATATATATCCAGCGATGCCTTCCACGTCACTGGCTAACGAGGTTATGTAATAAGACGTTTCATGGCTTGATTTATTCTTCATTTCTCGCATCCGAGTGACTTCAACAACGGCCTGACTGCCTACAAATTTAGCCGTTTCGTCAAACCAATTTGTAATTGGCAAAAGGCGATAATGTCTTTCATTTATTCGTCCGTGCTCACCGTCTAACTCTGTAAAGTGATTCTGCTTTAAAAGCTCTGGTGTGTCTCGATAGCACTTATGAAAATAAGCTTCTATTTCAGCAAGTAATTTACCTTGATTCTTTTTCACTTGAAGAACGTAATCACCTTTTCCTTCACGTATTAAGGTTGCAGTTTCTTTCTGGCAGTGCATGGCGTCAGCGGTAATCACTGCATTTTCAATATCCATGTGTTTTAGCATGGATTGCATTACTGGGATTTCATTCGTTTTGGTCGACGTTTCTTGTTGACGTATTATCAGCCCATTATCTACAACCATTGCCGTCATTAGTTGAAGCGCCGCTATGTCATCACCGTGTTTAGAGCCACAAGCAACTTTACCATCAAAACTGATATGCTCTTTACCATCTCGCTCCCGTAATGTATTGGAAAAGTTAATAAAGCAAGACATCATACTTTCGGCTTTAACACCTCTAATTATCCGTCCGATTGAGTGTCGTGTCGGGATGCCATTACTAAATGGCCGATATTGTCTTAACCAATCTAATTGAGCTTCACCGAAAATGTTGATGGCTTTCCAGCCTGTAGCACCACAAAGCACCGCGGCAATTGTAAGAAAAATAATATCAGCTAAATCATACTCTTTATTAGCTTCAACACGATGATCTTCAACTTGTTCAATCTCTTTCATTACGTCCATAATCAGACTCAAATCAGTATTCATTTGTCGATCTGATCATCGTTACTCAGGAAAGTTCAAAATTGATTTAATTATTTTCAAGATCTAAAGCACGATCCCGCCCTGCAGAAAGTCAAAACCGTCATTGATATGAGTCATGTGTGTTTTCTCATCAGAAAGGGTTAGCCCTCTTTGCTGTAGGAATCGTGCAATTTGCGGTTTGACTTCATTTATAAGCACTTCTTTTGAAGTACCTGTAATAACAAAGTCATCGGCGTATCCGATAAAGTTGATTCTTTCACCAGTTCTACGTGCAATAGACTTAACCAGTTGTTCTAAACCAGCTAAGGGATGCTGCGACTTAGGTTATACCGACGTATAATCCAAACAGAGTAATTTACGGTTGCAGCCAAATGTCTACTTCAATTTACCTTTCTAGTTGTAGCGGCTCAATAACATAATCAGTTGGGCTCGATTACATCCGAAATTCTGAGACCACATTAAATGATAATAAGCCGAAACACCGACTCACATTAAATGATAATGAGACCACATTATGTGAGAATGGGCTCGATAACATATTGGTCGAGTCCACATTAAGTGATAATAAGAGTGGTGATGCGGTGAATGCTGCTAACAAAGGCTATTTTACCTACTAATTCTGCCAAAAAATGCCATTAACTTAGGGTGTTACTAACAAGGTTCTGCCCCAAAGCTTCTCAGAAAATTAATATGTTTCATTACTTAATCTAATCATATAATTGAAATTATTTGAGCTTTAACACTCCTTTTAGTACAAAATATCATCTACAGATTCGTTAACATTCAAATAAAAAGCTGATAATGTAACCAAATAAGAAAAAATATTGAGTTATAGGGACATAGCGCAATGAAAACTAACCTTTTGGGTCATAATACACGTTCATTTTTATGCTTACTGCTTCTAATCACGTTTGTTTCGACAACGGCATCCCTTCAAGCCAAGACCAAAGACACAATACAAGTTGGTACGTGGAAAAATAAAGATGAAGACGGCGATGGCGTGCTTGATGAGCACGACGATTACCCGTTCAATCCAAACAAATCGTCATTTCCTCTTATTAAAGAAAAAGAATTCAATAATAATCTAACCGTTGCGAATGATGCGGGACAGGTGCCATTTATCTCAACTGGCAGCTTTGAATTAGACATTGATATTGATGATTACAAATTTATCGTTACCCAAGATGATATTGAAAGTCGTATACCGTTTCATTTTATTGTATTAAGTGAGAACTCGACATTATCACCAAGGATAAGTGTTCTGAATGCGAATGGTAAAGGTGAGCTAGCAGCTACAGCTGATGGTAATTTGAAAAACGTAGGGTTAATAAAAAATTCACGTTTATTTTTCCCCGAAAAAGCAGGTATATATCACCTGACTGTAGGTAATAGAAATAATAAAGCTGATCCAAATCTAACTTATAGAGTTCTCGCAATTAAAGATACCGATATGGATGGCATCCCCGATGAAAAAGAAAAAGCCTTGGGGAGTCATTATGAAATACAAGATACTGACGGTGATGAAATTTTTGATGGGAATGAGTTTTTTATTCATCAAAATATCACCACAATAATTGCGGATGTTGACTCAGACGGTATTCCAAACTGGTTAGATAAAGACACAGACGGCGACAGTATTCTTGACTTAAGAGAAGGTCTCGTCAATCAGGACTTCGACATTATCCCCAGCTTTGCTGACTTTGATAGTGATGACGACGGCATTAATGATATCGATGAAGCATCAGCAGGTCGTTTGTATATAGATAAGGATCGCGATGGAGCTTTAAATTATCAAGATATTGATGATGACGGGGATGGTGTAATTAATACCTATGATAATGATGATAAACAATCAATAAAGTTTAATAAAAAGGTGAAACTTTACAACGTTAATACTACTGTCGGTGAAATGGATCTAACCAATAAAGTGAAGCCATTTTACCCGACTAAACTATTTTTCTCAGGTGAGCATAGTCGTGATGCCGTCAAGTTAAGTGATGGCGCCGTTTTGGTACTTCGTAAATTCGGTAGCCAACCTTCAACAATAAATATAAAACTAAAACCATTTGAAGATTCAAGAAGAAATCTAGAGTTTGTTGTGCCTAACTATCAGAAAATTGATAGTGGAGGCAATAAAATAAGCTTGTCATTAGTTACTGACGGTAAGAAAACTAACGATATTCATTTAACGTTAATACATCATAGAGGCCCTTTGCTGAGTGAAGTCAAACCCGATGTCAATATCATAGGTAAGCAAGCTTTCATTGAGGGCATAAATTTTACGGGTGATTTAAAAGTTAAATTAAACGATTTTGAAATCATTCCTGAAATTGTTTCTCGTACTAGTGCAAGTTTTATCATTCCCAAAAGAGCCAGATCAGGTTTGCTTTCAATATCCAATGAATATGGCGTTAGTAATGATGTTGATTTTACTGTTGGCGATGAAATAAAAATAAGCACTAGTATTCCACCAAGTTTTCTATCAATCGATGGCGGAGTTTTTATCCGTGATAA
This sequence comes from Parashewanella spongiae, assembly GCF_004358345.1. Lineage (NCBI taxonomy): Bacteria > Pseudomonadati > Pseudomonadota > Gammaproteobacteria > Alteromonadales > Shewanellaceae > Parashewanella > Parashewanella spongiae. Next base: position 2,510,064 of record NZ_CP037952.1, read on the forward strand.
TGAATTTTCTAGCGTCAGCGACCTAAAGGAAACATCTATACCTATTGTAAGAGAAAGATATAACTTTGTTTCTGCTTACTCAAACTCACCCCTAGCAGAGATTTTTCAGTCCATTTTAACCGAAAATGACAACGCCATTGTTTTTGACATGGACTCAACAGCAGAAGCCGTATTAATGAATGGTTTTGTTGAACGTTATCCACTGGAAACCTTTATCAATATCCGCAAGTTTTTAGCAACTAATGACGATTACATTCACTATAAAAAATACGTCAAAGACGGTTTAGAACATAATATCGACTTTCTTTCCGTCGCTAATGATGAGTTATATAAGAAAGTAGTTTTTATTCAAAGCCAGATTAGGAATGAATTAAACTCAAGACGTTTAGTGAGGTAGCTGAGCGTTTCTATATGGTAAAACGACTTACTTAAGCTGATGTTTGAATACGCAATTGCAGATATAAAAACAGTACAAGGAAGAATACAATGAAAAAGTTGCTTTTAATCGTGATGCTATTACCTGCCTTTGCTGCTCAAGCCAAAGAAAACGACAATTACAATTTTTATGCGGAGAACCGCTTTGCTCCATTGATGAGTCAGTTATGAACGTAGCCTGACTAAAAACGCATCAAAGTATGCGAAACAGCTCTTATCACTTAACTGAGCTTAGTCTCAAATTATCAAGCTTCTGCATATTCCAACGGATTGGATCAGTGATTCCCGCTATATTTCATGGTATGTTGAGAAAAGTTATCTGTTTTAAATGCTTGATACCTGAAATTTCATCTTATTTACATTTGAGTGTTGCACTGCAGTTCGCTACAATTGTCATGCAATGTATAACAAATGGTAATATTATGAAGACAGAAATGCTCAGCACTCGTATCGATCAAGATACCAAATTGGCCTTCATTCACATCTGTGATGAGGTAGGGTTAAGCCCATCACAAGCGCTCAAATTGTTTGCTAAAGCGGTGATCAATTATGGCGGTATCCCGTTTGAACTGCGCTCAAGAACACCTAATGCAAAGACACTGGAAGCTATTAAAGAACTTGAAGATAGTAAAGGCAACAAAGCTGATGATGTCAAAGCGTTATTTAAAGAGCTCGGAGTGAATGAGGCATAAAATGTATCAACTCGAATACTCGAGCCAATTTAAGAAAGATTTTAAAAAGGTCGCTAAACTTGCAATTCCAGATGTGATTGAAGTCGGTCATGTCATAACCGCATTGCAGCAAGGGCAAACGCTAGCGGCGAAATATGTAGATCATGCTTTATCAGGTAATTGGGCTAATTATCGAGACTACCATGTTAAGCCTGATTTAGTTTTGATATTTAAAGTAGAAGATAATACCCTGAAGCTCGCAAGAATTGGCTCACACAGTGAATTGTTTCGTTAAGCCTCTTTTCTTTCAAAATCTAAGTGGCCTTGTTTTTAACTGCATAAGAACAAATCTTAGTTATTTTTGCTTATTCATAAAAGTGTTGGGATGTATCTTCGTGTATAGACACTTTAAAACTTTTGGGTGTACCGGAAAATGGTTATTTTGGTAACATCAAAAAAATAATCAACAAAAGCAGTTAATTAAGCTTTTGGAGATGGTAATCAAAATAGTAATTTTATGGTAACTAGTACCTCGACACAAAAGTTATGATTGATTGATATTTGCATAAGCTTTCGTGAATTTCTCACGTGCACCGTCGACATTAAACATCCAATTTATGCTTGCCTGCGCATCGTTTCTCCGCATCTCCCAAGCCGAAAGCTCTTTGTGCAGCATTTCCCAGCTTTCTATGCGACGATCTAAGCATTGTTGATTCATATTACCGATTTCTATTTCAACCATATTGAGCCAACTGGCATGCTTAGGCGTGAAATGAAATTCAAGTTTGTTCAAAATCCTTAGCGCCTCTTCTGGCTTAAATGCTTTGTATAACGAGCCTGCCGTATGTGTCGTGTAATTATCCATTACCACATGAATTTTATGTGCATCCGGATAGTGTTCATCGACAAGTTCTTTCATGCACTGAGCGAAATCTACTGCGGTCTTACTCTGTGTTGCCTTAGCCTTTCTCCAGCCTCGATGGCGGTCAAAAAACATGAAAATATTAGCCACGCTAACCCGCTTATATTCATAATCGATTCTGGCTGATCGCCCTGATTTTACTGGGGATGGAGGGGCAACATCTGAAACCAATTGCTTCATCGCTTCGTCCTGGCTCAGCTGAGTTTTTAGGGCGAGCATAAACATCTAAAACATGTTCCATTTGTGCGATGTAATTTGCATTCATATTGCCAACACACCACATTTTTTTCTGCCAAGGTTTTAAGTCGTTTTCTTTAAACCTAAAAACATCAGTTGAACGCTGAGTATATGAGTAACTGTTTGAGCAATACGATGATTTTATTATCATGTTTTTCACCTAATGAGTGAAATGCTCTACGCTCACAAGCTTGCTAAAATGGCTGCTATCTGCGTTATATCTTTTGCAAGTAGAATAACTACTTGCTGCAAGCTACGCCTTAATATCAGCCATTTTTTCTACGCTTGAGAACGCAGTCAACTGATGTTTTTAGGGAGCGCCACGAAGCGCTTTATTCTGTTGCGGGATTTGTCTCAACGTATACGCAGCCAAGCGATTACATGGCCATAAACCAGAGACAGCAACGTTATTATTTATAATAAGTCCATCAGGTTGAAACGTACCTGACGGGATAATTACCAGTTCATCCCGAAATCTGACGGGCATGCATAATGGGTAACCGCTATGACATGAAGCCCTGTGACAAAGGCCTTGAATAAAGGTTGAGATGCAATGTAGGCCGCAGCATCAAGCGAATTCAGTTAAGCGTCGTAAATCAAAAAATGAAGATGGGGAGTCTTTCCTAGTTGACGAACCCTGACACAAACAGAGAAGCAACTGGTAAATGCATCTGTTTGATCTTCCGGCGTAATATGAAGTGGCATGTATTGAAGGAAATAAAGTGAACGTGGGAGAGCCTGAGTGTTGGAAGGTAGTGACTTCCACTATCCGAATATAAGGTAAACCGAAATTTCAGATAGGGCGCTCAGGCAGTCGGATGAGCCCATAGTACCGTTAACCGTGAAGACAACATAACTTTACATCAGGGAAGGGGCTCAGTGTTACACCCGTTTTTTAACGTAACTTTTGAGGTGAAATTGCCATATGGCTAACACTCCAGTAAATATCAGAATATTACAGCGAAAACTTTACTTACGCTCAAAGCTTAACTCGGAGCTTCGATTTTACAGCTTGTACGATAAACTCAGTCGCCTAGATATACTCGAAGAAGCCTATCGACGATGCAAAGCCAATAAAGGCGGAGCAGGAATTGATGGCATCACATTCAGTTATCTAGAGCAGCAAAAGAAAGTTGTTGCGCTGTTAAAAGAAATTCAAACTCAATTACAACAGAAAAACTATCGACCTAGCCCAGTCAAACGAGTAGAAATACTCAAAGACAACGGCAAAACGCGGAAACTTGGGATCCCGATAATCAGTGACAGAATTGTGCAAATGGCGATGACAATAGTGATGCAACCCGTCTACGAACCTCATTTACATGAACACAGTTATGGTTATCGTCCATGTCGAAGCGCCCAGCAAGCGGTAAAAGTCATTGAAATGAGCCTAAAACAAGGCTACCAGCACGTACTCGATGCTGACTTGAGTGCCTATTTCGATACCATCCCGCACGCTAAGTTGATGGCAAAAATAGAAAGGCGAATAAGCGACAGCAGCTTTCTGAGTTTGCTGAAAAGCTTTATCAAAGCGCCCATCAGCATAGAGACGGTCAACGGGAAATGGCGAATAGAAGCAAGCCGATGTGGCACTCCGCAAGGCGGAGTTATCTCTCCACTACTGGCTAACATCTATCTCAACGATTTCTGTTTGAAAATACACGAAAAAACACCGTGTAAAATCGTTACCTATGCAGATGATTTTGTTGTACTTCATAAGCAAACCTACACACAAGAGCAACTGGACTGGATAACACAGCAATTAAGTGATGAAGGTCTGAAGCTAAATCAAAGTAAAACCCACTGTGTGGATATGGGAAAGCTGATGAATGAGTTTGATTTCCTCGGTTTTAACTTTCAACGGATCACAGGCCTCATCAAAGGCACCAGTTACATCAAGATACAGGCGTCTAAGAAGAGCCAAACAAAGCTGAAAAATAAAATCAGAGACATAGTGAAACACCGAACCTCAAATACACTTGGCGTACTGATAAATAAGGTTAATCAAGTTCTGAGGGGATGGAAACACTATTTTGGTGGGATAGGTTATCCCAGAGGTGTATTTTTCAGAATAAATGGATTTGTAGTAAACCGGTTCTATCGCTGGCATCGTCGCTTAAGTCAACGTCGAAGCAAGTATCTATCACGAGGTGCTTACGAAAAATTACGCCAAGCTGGTCTTGAGTATTTACCCACGACAAGATGATAAGCAAAGTGAAGGGGCTGAGAGAAGTGTAACAACAGAGCCGTGTGAGGGAAAACCTCATGCACGGAATCGAAGAGGGGCTGCTGGATAAGCGATAGCGAAGCCAGTAGCCTACTCTACTTAAAGCGTCTTCGCACGGTTTCTGTCGAAACTTCATCGAGTTCAGTTAATGCGATAAGTTTTTCCGTGATTAAACTCAATGTCCATCGACAAAGTCCTTCTGGTGGTTTGCTACAGGCTAAGGCAATAAGCAAGGCTTCTTGGTTACCATCCAAACACCGAGGCATGCCGCTTCGGGCTCCTTCATTCAGAGCAGCTTTAAGACCTTCCTCAACAAACTGTTTCTTTGTTCTATAAATGGTTGCTGTACCAACATTAAGCGCTAAAGATATTTCTTTATCTTGACTCATTCTATTGTTCGACATGAGCAAGATGTTGGCTCGTTTCAATTTTCTAGCCGATGTTTTCCCCTTTGCAATCAAGTCGACTAGGAACGATTTTTCTTCGTTTGAAAGCTCTACTAAATATTTGATGTTCATGGCACTATGGAGGTAGTTAACAATTACCATAATTGATCACAAAATGAGAAACATGTCGATCCCTGAGCCAGAAAAAGCCCCATTTACAGAGAAACAAGGTCAGTATTTAGCGTTCATAAAAATGTACACAAAGGTAAATAAAGTCCCGCCTGCACACACCGATTTTCAAAAATATTTTGACGTTACCCCACCGACCGTCAATCAAATGATAAAGACGCTAGAAAATAAAGGCTTAATTAGAAAAAAACCTAAAACGCCACGCAGTATTTACGTGCTTGCTCTGGATGAATTAATACCAACTTTAAAGTGAGTTCAATCGATCATCTTCACTGTGTTTGGGTACTAGTATCAAGTTAATGGGTAGACTCGCTCAATACTATCATTCCCGAGTTGAATTTATCCTCGATAAACTCAAGTCCAAATTCATCTTTGAGAAAACTTATCATTCCATTTTTTAAGGTATTATTGCCATGGTATCCAGTTATGATCGATGTTATCTTGGTTTCATTGTTTTTTTTGTGGTAACAAAATAATAGTTTTGCGAAAGCTAATGGAACCCCTTGAATATGTGTATCATTTCCTGAATGTTCTTCGAAGATTTTATCCATATGCAAATCGATACAATGATTCATTAAGCCAACATTTTTTTTATATATTCCTTGTGTTATCCCTTTATCAATCATGCTTGCGAAATTATTTTTTTCCAGCGGCGCAAGTTGAGCATGCATTTGTGAAAGAGTACTCATGTTACATTTGTTCATTATTTTTTCTAAATACCATATTCCAGTGTCTAATTGCTTAGCCTTAATGCATGCTTTAATAAAGGCATTGTAAATGGCAACATCAGGCTTGATGCCCCATTGTTGCATTAAGCTGGCTGTATCGCCATCTCCCAACACCAATGATTCGGCTTCTGTAAAACGTTCCATTTCAGCGCAGGCAGTCAGCAAATTCATACAGGTGATTGAATCTGCCTTTAGTGGTAGATGAGGTGCCATCAAGGGTTTGTCACCACACACCAGTTGCCAAGCACTATCAAACTGGCCAGTTTTAGCGCATACCGTTATAAAGGCGCTGTAAATGGCAACATCAGGCTCGATGCCCCATTGTTGCATTAAGCTGGCTGTAGCACCATCGCCCAACACCAATGATTTGGCCTCTGCATAACGCCCCGCTTCAGCGCAAGCGCTAAGCAAATTCATGCAGGTGATTGAATCTGCCTTTAGTGGTAGATGAGGTGCCATAACGGGCTTACCACCACACACCAGTTGCCAAGCACTATCAAATTGGCCAGTTTTAGCGCATACCGTGATAAATGCGCTGTAAATGGCAACGTTAGGCTTGATGCCCCATTGTTGCATTAAACTGGCTATAGCTATATCGCCCAACACCAATGATTTGGCTTCTGCATAACGCCCCGTTTCAGCGCAAGCGCTCAGCAAATTCGTGCAGGTAATTTGATTAGCTTTTAATGGCAAATGAGGTGCCATCATGGGCTTATCACCACACACCAGTTGCCAAGCACTATCAAACTGGCCCGTTTTAGCGCATACCGTGATAAAGGCACTGTAAATGGCAACATCAGGCTTGATACCCCACTGCTGCATTAAGCTGGCTGTAACTGTATCGCCATCGTCATCGCCCAACACCAATGATTTGGCTTCTGTAAAACGCTCCATTTCAGCGCAGGCCGTCAGTAAATTAATACATGTGATTTGATTGGTTTTTAATGCCAAATGAGGTGTCATCATGGGCTTATCACCACACACCAGTTGCCAAGCACTATCAAATTGGCCAGTTTTAGCGCATACCGTGATAAAAGCATTGTAAATGGCAACATCAGGCTTGATGCCCCATTGTTGCATTAAGCTGGCTGTATCGCCATCTCCCAACACCAATGATTCGGCTTCTGTAAAACGTTCCATTTCAGCGCAGGCAGTCAGCAAATTCATGCAGGTGATTGAATCTGCCTTTAGTGGTAGATGAGGTGCCATCACGGGCTTATCACCACACACCAGTTGCCAAGCACTACCAAATTGCCCCGTTTTAGCGCATACCGTGATAAAGGCGCTGTAAATGGCAACGTTAGGTTTGATGCCCCACTGCTGTACTAAGCTAGCTGTATCACCATCACCCAACACCAATGATTTGGCTTCTGCATAACGCCCCGTTTCAGCGCAGGCGGTCAGCAAATTTATGCAGGTGATTGAATCTGCCTTTAGTGGTAGATGAGGTGCCATCACGGGCTTGTCACCACAAACCAGTCGCCAAGCGCTATCAAACTGGCCCGTTTTAGCGCATACCGTGATAAAGGCATTGTAAATGGAAACATTAGGCTTGATACCCCATTGCTGCATTAAGCTGGCAACTGCTGCATTGCCTAACACTAACCCTTTAGCATCTGAAAAATTTAAATTTAACTTAATTAATTTCAGTAATAATGTGCATGTTTTCGATTCATAGGACGATTTAAATCGTGTTATGTCACTAAAAACGCCGTCGAAATTAGATGAATGGCTGTCAGAAAACTCGGCCGCTTTGTGTAACAATTTATGGATTAATCTTATGTCCCATGATGTTTCCATGACCAGTTTGTCGTTTTTTAGGGTGTGAATGATTTCAATAAGCTGCGAAAGTTTAGCGCAACCACCAATTAATACATTTAACTCAATACCCAGTTGATTTTTGCTTTTCTGTTTAAGTTTCCACGAGTGAATAAGCGCACTGGTTTGAGTAAAAAAGGGATCAGGGGAGGAAGGTGGTTGCTGTATTTGCTTGGTATATCTAGTGCTCGATTTTGGAGTAATGGAGCGAGGCTCAGTTGCAAAACGTCGACAAGCATTACTTGGTTTCTTACAATAATGAGCCTCTTGTGTGCGAAAGTAAGAGCGAGTCGACGATGACTTACTGTTGAAAAAATCATACAGCTTTTGTCTATCGGTTTTGCTTAATAGTTGATAACACTGTTGTAACTCTTCATTATCATCAAACCTTGAAACCTCAAAGTTCAGATATAATACGGCTTCGCTTGGGTGTTCTTGGAGACTTTTAAGCATGAATCTATATATTGATTGTTGCTCAGCAGGAGTGCGCACTGTCGCCATCACATTACTCAATAAGTGAGGGAATTAACAAGCTAAGAAATAACGCACTGAAAAGATAAATACAAAAATATTCAGCTTTAAGGCATTCTATAAATGTATAACAGAAAATTTTCCACCGCACAGGGGGGAGTCGTTTGTCGTTTGGTAGCTCATAGTTGAATCTCAGATTCAAAAAAAATAATGAAATTGAGCGTAAATTGGTTTTGTTTCTCCCTTGCCAATTTGGTCGGTTGACGCATTTCTGTCCAAGAATGTTTTTATTTGTTATATGGCACAGACATAAGTACCTAACTAAAAGTTATCTCATATTTTGAATGATAATCATCCAAAATAGTTTCGACTGCTTTTTGAGTTTGGAGTAAGTTTCGTAAGCGCTAATGGATAACCACTCGTATTTGTTTTTCGCCATAGAATTTCGATGGCATTAAGTTCGGGGGAAAGGGATCAATCTTGTGGGGTATTCATTGCAGTATGTATAACTATAATCAACGGCAAGGGAAGTTTTAAAGAAAAATAAAGTTGCACACTATTTGATCGGTGAGGGCAGGTGAACTTCATTTATTGGTTCAGCTAAAATTCAGTATAAGAATTATACTCTAGTTGCCTGTATAGCATCACAGAAAACATTATGGCAACCAATTCCTCCTCACTTTCTAATGTTATACAAGCATACTTATCACTTGATGAAACAGATCCTGTTGTGGTAGAAAGTGCGGCAAAAGTGGTTGCTCAAATCGAGACGGCTGTGATTAATGAGCGCCGCACTTGTGCCGATTTTGGCGGTGAAAATCCGATTCAGTGGAAACCAGATTGGGAACAAGAGTTTTCATATGGCTGTTACTTCAAAGTATTTAAAACCTTACCTGAAATTCCAGAAGTGTCGCCTATTTGGCAGAAAATTGGGATTAAGGAATCGCACCTTGCAGAATTGCTACATGGAATGCGTGGTGGAAATTATTTTGAAGTACATAGTAAATGTTCAACGCATGTAAGAAATTTGAAAGATGAATCTGCTTTGGAGTCAGACAAAAAACTAACTGGTTTTCTCTATCAACTAATAATTGTTTGTCAACATAAGATTAACCCTGAGGATGTTCTAACCAAGTTTGACAGTGATGTGAGGGGGGAAAACTCTTTTCGAAATTACTGTCTTCACTTGGCAGAAATATTTCGTTTTGGCAGTCCGTTATTCGCCAAATGTAAGCATTTACAGCTGGATTATTTGAAACGTGCAGCAGAGATCGGGAATACATTTGCATTTAATGAGCTTTTTAAAATTCAAGTCATTAAACCAGAAAGTGTCAGCTGTTATCTACCACACGAAATGACGAGGTTGCTTGCGCTCACAGCTAAACAAATTGAATTAGGCAAACTTGAACAGAACAATTATTACCCCGAAGTTAACTTACTAATTGAAATTTTAATAATAAATAATAAATGGAGACTAACTACCGAAAATTTAGTGGAACAAAAACGAGTTTTTCAGGCACAAGTAGAATCGAAAATTTCAAATTTTATAGAGCATGAGATACTGACAGTTAAGTGCTTAGCATTATATGTGGTAACCAGCCCTGAATTTGGTCTCTGTGATTTTACAATTGCTAAACAAATACTAACACGCATAAATGAATTGCTTCTAGACAGAAGTTTAACTGAGGTTGAACAATGCATATTAAGTTATTGGCAAGAAAATATCGGTCTTCATACAAACTCATTCCCCAATATTCACCTCGATAGGCTAATAGAACTAACACTGGACAATAGAATGCCGTCAGCTCTATACAGTGTAGGGCGTTTTTGTTTTACACAAGGTGATATTGAAACATATAAACAAGTTGTTATTCAAATTTCACCGTCACTATCAAACTTAAAACAAGAGTTACTTTTATCTCCCAGTACTATCCCTATAATTATTGATTGTGTAAAAGTCATAAGCAAAATTAATACAGCTCATAAAAAACGGCATAATCCAACGAGGAGGACCCTTACCTTTCTTGATAGTATGTTAGACAATGGTCTTTCGATGCAAAATAAAGCCTGTATGTATTCATCACTGATGGAAGCCCATCGAGAGCTAAGTCGAAAAAAGGGTAGCACTGGAAGGCATTATAGCAAGCAAGCCGTACATAGATTAAAAGATAGAGTTGGAGACTTTAAGACCAAAAGAGCTAATGAACTGAACCATTCTTTAGATCCAATTTATCGAGCGTTCGCAATCACATTTATGACACAGAAAGAAGCTGAACAGTATGTAGATCGAAAACAAATGCTCAACCCTTTAGTACAGTTTGATAGAGTCAATAATCTACTTTTTCTGTTTGCTTGCATTGGTGATCGACTCGGTGAAGATACACACACAATACTTCAGCATATTGGAATACTTGCAAATGAATTTGCACATGTTCCGGCACCCAATGAATTGCATGTATCATGTCAGGATATTAATTTCCATGCCTTGCTTGAACCTTCGATTTCCACACTTTTTGATTATTTCAAAACTCGGCCAGAAGAAGCAAAAGCCTTATATCAATTTTACTTGTTTCACCGAAAACATGTAGGCTTAGCAACGGGTAAAGAAATAAATTGTAAAGCTGAGCCATTATTCAAACAATTGTCGTCTTCAAGTTCTCCGGAGGCTTTGGGGGGGAGAGCACCTAAATATAAAAAAAAACGAAGTGCAAGTATTCAGCGAACAGCAAAGCTAAGTTTAGAGGACAAAATTAAGATGTTAACAATGACAGTTGTGCAAGCGTTAAAGGATGTACAAAGTCAATGTGGAACACAATCTAACTCTAGTGAATTAATAAAAGAGAATCTGGTGCAACTACGAAAAGACCTTAACTTTGTATGCTTGCAAAATAGAAAAGAAAACTGGTTAAACACTGATGAAATTGTTGCAGAGATAATGAGTACTTTACGGGTATTGCCTGCAAATAAGAAATTTCGAGAGTGGAAGACATTTTTGGGCAGTTTAATGAAAGCTGAAAAAGTGGGTCATTTTTTAAATAGCGTACTTTTATCATCAAGTAGTCAACCTGTTGATGTAGCTATCGATAATGAGACAGTTAAGCAAGAATTAGTTTTGGCGTTGCTTTCAGTAAAAATAACAATTTCAGAGGGTTGTGAGGAAGAAGTTTGTTCAATCTTAGCTGAGAGCATGCATGATTGGCCTGAATCCATTATTGAGTTTTTTTGTGTGGCAGAGAATTATCCTCTACTTGAACTTACTGTTTCAAAGAATACTGGAAACCACATGCTTCCTTTTGTACTTGTTGAAAGGCGAACCGAGATCTTAAATAAAATGACTGTCGAGCAGCAAAATCAAATTTGGCATTTGACGGAATTATCACTAGGTACTCGTAAACAAATTTTTTCGTTCTTATCTGAGTCGAATTTTAATTATAATGAAGCACTCACTTGGGTGTTGAATGAACACACTTTTTCGAGTACTACAGAAGCGCTAGAGCTGGTAAAATCGATTCCACTAAAAAAAATGATTCTCATGATGTCTAAGTCGAGTAGTGCAGACGTTGAATTATTAGAAAGCAAAACTCGGGTGTTTAAAGAGGAACGAAAACAATGCCTTGATCGTAGAGCAAGAACGCTTAACCCTCATGCTTTTTCTTCTCATGTAAATGAGATAATACAAGAAACCAAAAGCAAAGCTAACAACAAAGCTGTATTCATTAGTGGTATAAGCTTTTTAATCAACTTTAGTGAAGAATTTGTTGGATATTATCCGGAGTTAAAGACTCAACTGGATGAAAGGTTAAAATTTATGGCTCAAGCCTATGTAACTGATATAGAAAACTTGGTGCTAGAAGAGAAAACTTGTTACCCAAACAGAATATTCTATATGTGCTGTAAGGTGTTTTTAGCTATGGGATGTTGATCTTTTTAGGGGATGTAAACCCAAACCCCAGATTTTTTCCTCAGCTGTACGGATAACAATAGCTAGTTGAAATATAAATAATTTGGGTGTAGTTACCTCACTTTTGGACAAAACCAATTCAGGCTCAATTTCATTATTTTTTGAGTCTGAGATACAACGATGAGCTACCAAACGGCTCCCTGTGTGGTCGATAATCTTCTGTTATACATTTATAGAATGCCTTAAAGCTGAATATTTTTGTATTTATTTTTTTAGTGCGTTATTTATTAGCCTGTTAATTCACTCACTTATTGAGTAATGTGATGGCGACAGTGCGTACTCCTGCTGAGCAACAATCAATATATAGATTCATGCTCAAAAGTCTCCAAGAATACCCAAGCGAAGCCGTATCCTATCTAAACTTTGAGGTTTCAAAGTTTGATGATGATGACGACTTACAACAGGGCTATCAAAGATTAAGCAAAACCGATAGACAAAAGCTGTATGATTTTTTCAACAATAAATCATCGGCGACTCGCTCTAACTCTCACACACGAGAGACTCATTATTGTAAGAAGCCAAGTAATGCTTGCCGACGTTTTGCAACCGAGCACCGCTCCATTACTCCAAAATCGAGCACTCAGTATCCCAAGCAAATACAGCAACCACCTTCCTCCCCTAATTCCTTTTTTACTCAGACCAGTGAGCTTATTCACTCTTGGAAACTTAAACAGAGAAGCAAAAATAAACTGGGTATTGAGTTAAATGCATTAATTCGTGGTTGCACTAAACTTTCTCAGCTTATTGAAATCATTCACAGCCTAAAAAACGACAAACGGGTCATGGAAACATCATGGGACATAAGGTTAATCCATAAATTGTTGCACAAAGCGGCCGAGTTTTCTGACAACCATTCATCTAATTTCGACGGTATTTTTAGTGACATAATACGATTAAAATCGTCCTATGACGAGAAAACATGCACGCTATTACTGAAATTAATTAAGTTAAATTTAAATTTTTCAGATGGCAAAAAATTGGTGCTAGGCAATGCAGCTGAAGCCAGCGTAATGCAACAATGGGGTATCAGGCCTGATGTTGCCATTTACAATGCTTTTATCACGGTATGCGCTAAAACAGGCCAATTTGATAGTGCTTGGCAACTGGTGTGTGGTGATAAGCCCTTGATGGCACCTCATTTGTCATTAAAGGCTAATCAAATCACCTGCATTAATTTGCTGACGGCCTGCGCTGAAACGGAGCGTTATCCAGAAGCCAAGTCATTGGTGTTGGGCGATGGCGCTACAGCTACAGCCAGCTTAATGCAACAATGGGGCATTAAGCCTAATATTGCCATTTACAGCGCCTTTATTAAGGTATGCGCTAAAACGGGTCAGTTTGATAGTGCTTGGCAACTGGTGTGTGGTGATAAACCCGTGATGGCACCTCATCTACCACTAAAGGCAGATTCAATTACCTGCATGAATTTACTGGCTGCCTGCGCTGAAATGGAGCGTTTTATAGAAGCCAAATTATTGGTGTTGGGCGATGGCGACACAGCTACAGCTACAGCCAGCCTAATACAACAATGGGGCATCAAGCCTAATGTTGCCATTTACAATGCCTTTATCACGGTATGCGCTAAAACGAGCCAGTTTGATAGTGCTTGGCAACTTGTGTGTGGTGACGAACCTGTGATGGCACCTCATTTGCCATTAAAAGCCAATCAAATCACCTGCACGAATTTACTGAGCGCTTGCGCTGAAATGGGGCGTTATGCAGAAGCCAAATTACTGGTGTTGGGCGATGGCGATATAGCTACACCCAGCTTAATGCAACAATGGGGCATCAAGCCTGATATTGCCATTTACAGTGCCTTTATCACGGTATGCGCTAAAACGGGCCAGTTTGACAGTGCTTGGCAACTGGTGTGTGGTGATAAGCCCACGATGGCACCTCACTTGTCATTAAAGGCCAATCAAATCACCTGCCTGAATTTGCTGAGCGCTTGCGCTGAAACAGGGCGTTATGCAGAAGCCAAGTCATTGGTGTTGGGTGATGGTGATACGGCTACAGTTACAAGCTTAATGCAACAATGGGGTATCAAGCTTGATGTTGCCATTTATAGTGCCTTTATCACGGTATGCGCTAAAACTGGCCACTTTGAGAGTGCTTGGCAACTGGTGTGTGGTGATAAGCCCGTGATGGCTCCTCATCTATCATTAAAGGTAGATTCAATCACCTGCACGAATTTGCTGACTGCCTGCGCTGAAACGGGGCGTTATGTCGAAGCCAAATTATTGGTGTTGGGCGATGGCGATACAGCCAGCTTAATGCAACAATGGGGTATCAAGCCTAACGTTGCGACTTACAGCGCCTTTATCATGGTATGCGCTAAAACCTGCCAGTTCGATAGTGCTTGGCAACTGGTGTGTGGTGATAAGCCCGTGATGGCACCTCATTTGTCATTAAAGGCCAATAAAATCACCTGCCTGAATTTGCTGACTGCTTGCGCTAAAATAGAACGTTTTATAGAAGCCAAATCATTGGTGTTGGGCGGTGGCGATACAGTTACACCCAGCTTAATGCAACAATGGGGCATCAAGTCTGATGTTTCCATTTACAATGCTTTTATCACGGTATGCGCTAAAACTGGCCAGTTTGATAATGCTTGGCGACTGGTGTGTGGTATTAAGCCGGTGATGGCACCGTATTTGCCATTAAAGGCCAATCAAATCACTTGCATGAATTTGCTGACTGCCTGCGCTGAAGCGGGGCGTTATGCAGAAGCCAAATCATTGGTGTTGGGCGATACAGTTACAGCTAGCTTAATGCAACAATGGGGCATCAAGCCTAATATTGCCATTTACAGCGCCTTTATTAAGGTATGTGCTAAAACGGGTCAGTTTGATAGTGCTTGGCAACTGGTGTATGGCGATAAGCCCGTGATGGCACCTCATCTACCACTAAAGGCAGATTCAATCACCTGCACGAATTTGCTGACGGCCTGCGCTGAAGCGGGGCGTTATGCAGAAGCCAAATCATTGGTGTTGGGCGATGGTGACACAGCTACAGCCAGCTTAATGCAGCAATGGAGCATCAAACCCAATGCTGCCATTTACAATGCTTTTATCACGGTATGCGCTAAAACGGGCCAGTTTGATAGTGCTTGGCAACTGGTGTGTGGTGATAAGCCCTTGATGGCACCTCATTTTCCATTAAAAGCCAATAAAATCACCTGCATTAATTTGCTGATGGCCTGCGCTGAAGCGGAGCGTCATGCCGAAGCCAAATTATTGGTGTTGGGCGATGTCGATACAACCAGCTTAATGCAACAATGGGGCATTATGCCTAATGTTGTCATTTACAATGCTTTTATCACGGTATGTGCTAAAACTAGCCAGTTTGATAGTGCTTGGCAACTTGTGTGTGGTGACGAGCCTGTGATGGCACCTCATCTACCACTAAAGGCAGATTCAATCACCTGCCTGAATTTGCTGACGGCCTGCGCTGAAATGGAACATTTTACAGAAGCCAAATCATTGGTGTTGGGCGATGGCGACACAACTACAACCAGTTTAATGCAACAATGGGGCATCAAGCCTGATGTTGCCATTTACAATGTCTTTATTAAAGTATGTATTAAAGCTAAGGGATTTGACACTGGAATGTGGTATTTAGAAAAAATAATGAACAAATGTAACATGAGTAATCTTTCACAAATACATGCTCAACTTGCGCCGCTTGAAAAAGATAATTTCGCAAGCATGATTGATAAAGGGATAACACAAGGAATATATAAAAAAAGTGTTGGCTTAATGAATCATTGTATCGATTTGCATATGGATAAAATCTTCGAAGGACATTCAAGCAATGGTACACATATTCGAGGTATTCCATTAGATTTCGCAAAACTATTATTTTGTTACCACAAAAAAAACAATGAACCTAAGATAACATCGATCATAACTGGATACCATGGCAATAATACGTTAAAAAATGGAATGATAAGTTTTCTCAAAGATGAATTTGGACTTGAGTTCATCGAGGATAAATTCAACTCAGGAATGATAGTATTGAGCGAGTCTACCCATTAACTTGATACTAGCGAGCACACTTTTTAGGTTGAACGCCTACAAGTAGAAGCGCTGGTTGCTACGATTCAGTCTGTGCCAATGATCCAAATGCAGCTTTAGATCAATGGCACTAACTTAAGATTTAGCTGAAGGCTTACTAATTGAACAATAGAGAGTAAATCATACAGATTAAGGTTTTTCTAGTGTCACGCCATGAATACTACAACTCGCCAATTCTTCAATGATGCCCCAGAATTGTTACGTCGCTTTGCTCAAACGGAAGAAGATGAACTTTCTTCAATTCTCACTCTGCAAGATTTAGAAGATTTTCAAAAAGATAATACTCAAAGAGTACGCAAATATCCCGCTTGCCACACTCTTTCGCTTTTCATGAAGCAAGTTGCCAGTGAAAACAAGTCTTGTCGTTGCACACTAATCAGTGACGCTAGAGATCAAATTGCTATAGGTCGAGAGAAAAACAGCACAATTACAGGTCCCTACTGCAAAGCAAGAAAACGTTTATCTCCAGAGTCAATTAAATCGCTATTGAAGAAATCAGGAAAAAACTTAGATGAAGCGATTCAAGGGAAATACTTATGGCATGGCCGTAGAGTGCTATTAACTGACGGCTCAACACTATCTATGCCTGATACGCACGAGAACCAAGCCCAATTCCCTCAACCTAAATCACAAAAAGAAGGGCTGGGCTTTCCTCAGCTGCGGATTTTAGTGTTAATTTCTTTGGGTAGCGGTGCAGTCATTGACTCGGCTGTTTCACCTTGTAAAGGGAAAGGTACTGGCGAGCAGGCACTATTAAGAAGTATGCAGTTAGACTTGAAACAAGGTGACATTGTGCTGGGAGATGCTAATTTCGAAAACTACTTTGTTCTTGTAGGACTAATGGGGTTAGGCGTTGATGCTGTTTTCGAAAAAAACGGAGCCAGAAATGTCGATTTCAGAACCTGTGAAGAAAAGCTGGGTAAGCGAGATGGTTTATTTAAGCTAATTCGTCCATCCTGTCCAGAATGGATGACCCCAGAGGATTACGCTCAAGTGCCAGAAGAGCTTATCGTCAGAATGGTAGGAACAAAGAAACGTATCATTGTTACCACGCTCACGGATAAAGAAGTCTATCCGAAGCAAGATATTATTGATTTATACGTTTCACGATGGCATATCGAGTTGGATTTTAGGTCAATCAAGACCATGATGAAAATGGATATTTTAAGGTGTGGTAGTCCAGATATGGTGCGTAAGGAAATTGATGTTCATTTGTTAGTTTACAACATGATAAGGGCACTTATGTGCCGAGCGGCAGAAAAAAAAAGGAATATCGCCTAGAGAGGCAAGTTTTAAAGCCGCACATGACGCATTACAAGATTTTCATATATTACTTTTGCAAGCCACCGAAGGGATCATTGACACTTTATTGGATGTGATAGCAGATATTATCGGCGAGCATATCGTTGGCAATCGCCCAGGGAGAAAAGAACCGAGAGCAAAGAAAAGGCGACCGAAACCGACACCAAGGTTACAACATTCAAGAAAGCAAGCACGTAGGCTTAAGGTATATCAGAAGTAATTCTTAAGTTAGTGCCATTGAGCTTTAGATAGCTTAATTACGGCATTCCATGACTCATTGCCCGAACGGGACTCTAGAAACTATGAAGGACAGTAACTCAACTACCCTTTAGTTACCACAACACAAGGGGAATATTATGAGCACCGTCCTTCAAGTAAAAGATAACGCAAAATTTGTTAATTTGTACATTGCTTTTGAACTTAGCAGTAAAACTTGGAAGCTTGGCTTTTCAAATGGTGAAAAAAAGAGAGTCAAAACGATTGATTCCCGAGACTGGAAAGCCCTACATCATGAAATAGCCTTAGCAAAAGAAAAGCTATTCTGCGTTGAAAACTGCAAAGTCATTAGCTGTTACGAAGCAGGTAGAGACGGATTCTGGATACACAGAGCGTTAATTAAAGACGGCATCGAAAATCATGTGATTGACTCAGCCAGTATTGAAGTCAGCCGAAAACAGAAGAAAGTCAAAACCGATAGAGTTGATGTGATTGCTTTGCTCCGCTTACTGATGCGTTATCACTCTGGAGAGCAAGAAGCTTTAAATATCATCAATGTTCCAAATGTAGAAGCTGAAGATAAGCGACGAATTAACCGAGAGCGAGAACGATTAGTAAAAGAGCGTGGCAGTCACAGCGCACGAATTAAGTCACTTCTGTGTTTGCATGGTATCAGCGTGGAAAATATCTCTAAACTAAAGGGGAAAGTTAATCAACTTAAGACGGCGGTTCTCAATAAGCCTTTACCGACAGATTTAGTGACGGAAATAGAGCGAGAACTTGATAGGCATGAAATTGTCGACAAGCAAATTAAAGCAATTGAGAAATTACAAAAACAACGTGTTCTTGATGACTGTGATGACGCATCGCAAAAAATTAATCAGCTCATGCAGCTTAAAGGCGTAGGCTGGCAATCGAGCTGGGTATTAGTAACAGAGTTTTTCCATTGGCGAGAATTTAAAAACGCTAAACAAGTGGGAGCTTGTGCAGGAATGACACCAACGCCTTACGATAGTGGTGACAGTCAAAGAGAGCAAGGCATTTGCAAGTCAGGTAATCGACGAATACGAAAGATTATGGTTGAACTCAGTTGGTTTTGGTTACGGTATCAACCCAAATCAGAATTGAGTTTATGGTTCGAACAGCGTTTCGCTCATGGCAGTAAACGAATGAGACGCATCGGCATTGTTGCTATGGCACGTAAACTTCTTATCAAACTGTGGAAGTATTTAGAGCATGGAGAAGTGCCATCAGGTGCAACGATGTCACTTTAATCAAAATAACCAAGTAAAGAGTAAAATGTAGTAAAGCGTTGTTCGATGCTAACTGTACAGCCCCTTGATAAGCAAGGCTAAATCGTTTTTCTAGAAGAGTTAGTATCATTATTCAGGTTAGGCGTGATAATGCGCATGCAATTTAAGGTGACTGACTAAAGTCAGAACGGATAGAAGGTGGTTAGCCATTAAGCTGACACAACAAAACCTGAGCAACACTTTTAACCAGAGAAACTGAATGAAATAAATTAAAAACTGAAGGGCTTGACAAAGATGTCCTCATAGAAGGGGCTGTTGATCTTTCAGGATTAAATTTTGTGCTATTTGAGCATTTATCTTGTTCAAGGCGTGAGCAGTGATGCTTAGCCATCTAAGTGAGCTGGTCACAACACAGAACAGTGAATGCTCAAAAGCATCGAAAAAAGAGAGAGCGTAAATTGGTCGCTCTTTCTAAATAAAAGGTGCTGCGTTATCGTTTTCTTATTTGGAAACGAAGTAATGACAGTTTTGTATGTCGATAATAACTAAACCTCACAAACTCTGCCTTGAGGTTATCTGCTTTTTGTTCAGATTTTATCAATAGTTAAGAGACTATTATATGAGGCGTTGCAAAGTTAAATATAATTCAAACTCACTAGCTCTGGAGGCGTTATGGAAGATTCATTTCAAGTTACACCACCACCACCACCTTATAATTTTAATATCCCAACAGCTCCAGTTCTTAATGACAGAGAGCAAAATCATACTTCACACTGTTCGTTTTCGAATAGTAAGGAGGCACAGGTTCACTATGATTGTAATCAAGTTCCTCCACCAGATCCTGTTGCGGTTTTCCCTTATAATCCAGCCGTTGCAGGAGGGTATCCAAATCACAATAATATCGTTGGAGATGGTGTACAAACTTTATACTCTCAACATCAAGTTGAGCAGCCACTTAGAGCCTTGCATCCGCTTTCATCCTCTTCAAGACAAGGTTATCCTCCAGCGACTCCTTTTCAAGCTTCACTTCAGCATGTCGGGCAGTCACAACTACAGCAGCAAGATCAGTTTATTAAATCTGAAGCCACTGTAACTTCAGAATTTCAAGAAGTTAGTCACTTTGAGTTTGATCTAAATAAAGCTAAGAAAGAGGATGTTAAGAAAAGTGCTTTCATGCACAGGATTGAATCTGGAGTTGCACAATTAAGCAAGGGGGAAGTTAAATCTGCCATTGGAAAGATGTTTGGCGGGAGTGTAACTGAAACACAAAAAACTAAAATACAGAGTAAAGCAGGGATTAAAGATATAGGGAAAGTTGAACCTACGGATAGAGTAAATTTATTTTCAGAATGTTTTGATTTATGGTTACAATCACCGGAAGCTGAGTTGAAGCACTTGAGTGCTGCGCTGGCTATGATTGATAAAAAAGGACAGAAAGGTGAATTGGCCAATTTAGTTGGGCTACTGAAGCATCCTCATACAGAAGATCTTAATAGAAAAAATGTTCAAGTAGCAAGTTTGCAGTCTGAATTGTCTCAGTTAAAAGGACACAACAGTCAGCTTTCTCATCAAGTTGGGCAATTACAGCAGCAGCTTAAACATTCTAAAGCTGAATTTGCATCTTATAAGGACAAACTCTCAGATTCTCAATTAGCTTATGAATGTCTAAGTAAACACTCTATTGACAAAGACGAGCAGCTAGTGAAATTACTAGGACTCTTGAGTACAAAAGAATCTGAGAATTTGGAGCTTAAAGCTGAAAAGCTAACTCTACAGCAGGCTCCTACAGTAAGTGTTGTGCCTTCTTCGGTATCGCAACAGCCAGCAGCTGCACCAACAAATATCAGCGTACATGTTTCTCCATCTTTTAATCAATCTACAATGCAAGTTGCTCCTCAGGCAACTTTAACTAAAAATCAACCTACTTTGAGTCTACCTGAATGGAACGATCTTCAAATATTGAAAAGCAGATATAAAAATATTTGGGCATCTAGAGATGAAAACTTTAAGTATTTATTAAGCTTTATTAATAAATACACGGCAGTGATTGAGATTTTTTGTACTCACGTAGGAGCAAAGCCACACATGGTTGCGGGTAAAATTAGGTCTCAATCGGGGAATGTTGGATATGCAATGCTTAGTATTGTTGATTTCTTGGCGGGAACTCCAAAACCGTTTTCTGTATACGTTGAAGCAGCGGCAAGTGCAGAAGGGAAGGATCCAAGTGTTAATGAAGATGTCTATCCATATTATGTACAATTAGATAGACTTTTTAAATAATAGATAGCTATGAGCATTCCTATCTACACCGTATGAATGATATTCGACCACATTAACGATGATCATTATTTATAAGGAACTGATCTAACGTTCAGATGACACATTAGCAACTAAAGTAAACGGGTAAACTTTATCTACGTTAGGTTTTGTTCTTGGATCATTTTCCTGCTTTTGATATTGAAGTACTTTGATATTGAAGTACTTTGACAGTGAGGGCATTGAACATCTACAGAGTGACGCATGATATTCTCTAAAATAAATGAAACTAGAGTGTAACCATGATAGATCAATTCACTGCTTTAGCCCACTACCCGATAGCGAAGCCAGTAGTCTATTCTACTTAATGGTCAGCTTAATATCTTGGTTAATCTTACGTTAAGTAAATTTAACAACGGCACTATTAATTGATTGATATATTTATCCTTAATTACATGCAGTTATTAATGATTTCTAACGAGAGTCGGCTGATGAAGATTCGAATTTGTTCGTCATTTTTGGTTAAGGTAGGTACTTAATGGCTTATATATTACTTGAGGATAGAGTATTAGTTTCAACAGAATCTTTTGAAACTATTGAACGTCTACATAAAACGGAGTTGAAGGATGAAGAAATAGAAATTGTAGTAAAATCTGGCATGATGAAATGGAAATATAAAGCTAAAGTGAACCGAATTGGCCTTGATGTCAAGGTAAAAGTTATCAAAGAGCAAGGTCCTGTTACTGATCTGGTACGCTTTTTTGATTCATCTCCGAAAGGCTGCACGTCAGACTTTCTTGAACATTATGTTTTTAATAGAGTTGTCAATAATACGAATGATGCATTCGTGAATTTAGCGGATAGTAATAAATATGAATATTATGATGACGGCACTATAAAACCTCTTTTGAAAAGCGCTTCTTTTAGGGCTCTGTCCGAAGCAGAAAAAATTGATGGCATGGCCAGTTCGTACGTATTAATAGAGCCGGAAGAACAGATCTTAAAATTAAAAATTGGGACTGTGGACTACGAAAAATTTAGTGTGAAGATTGATGAGATTAAAATAAAAGTGCCTACTGAGAGGAGAGATGATCAGGTTGAGCGTGTAGAGCACGCTCAACTCATTGAACGAGAATTAGAACAAATAGAAATATTAGATTGCCATATGGATCCTTCGGATTTAAGACAGCTAGAAAGCAAAATAAAAAAGGAAATTGAAGACGAACTAGTCCAAAGTAAGTATAAAGAAGAGCAGGATCTTAAAGCTTTATGCGAACGATGTAATCAAATTGAAAGGAACCTTAAAGAACTTGATTCAATGATAAAGATGCTAGAATCCCTGTGAGTAGTAATCCAATTTTGATGTATGGAATCTTTACGAGTATCAATTTATAAACTTGCTCTTTGACTAGGGGTTGTTTATCTTTCGTGATAATTTTTGCAGCGATAAATTGGTCGTTTTATACAAGACAGAGCTTGTGCGGTTTGGTTATTATCGACATACAAAACTGTCGTTACTTCGTTTCCAAATAAGCAAGCGATAACGCAGTAGAAATGACCAATTTACGCTGTCTTAGATGCTTTTGAGCGTTCACTGTTCTGTGTTGTAACCCGTTTACTTAGATGACTAAGCTTCACGGCTTACGCCTTGAACAGATAAACGCTCAAATAGCACAAAATTTAATCCTGAAAGATAAACAGCCCCTAATAGTTTATAGTTATTGAAAGGATGAGTTTATCCTGACAAACTAAAAATTCGAATTTAAATTGGGACAGCCTGTGCTGAATCGTGTTTGGTGGTATCTTTTCGTCATCGCTTTCGTTGTAATTGTTTTCAAAGTGATTGTCGGTGACACACAAGTATTGAGTGCTTCAGTTGATGCTTTATTTAATAGTGCCAAACAAGCGGCACAAATATCGTTAGGGTTAATCGGGGTATTGGCGCTTTGGATGGGACTAATGCGTGTCGGTGAGAAAGCGGGTATGGTCGCTTTAATTGCACGCGCTACAGAACCTTTACTTGCTAAACTTATGCCTGATGTACCTCGAGGGCATCCTGCGTTTGGTAGCGTTACCATGAATCTAACAGCAAATATTTTGGGTTTAGATAATGCCGCGACACCTTTAGGCTTAAAAGCGATGCAAGATCTTCAATCGCTTAACCCCGAAAAGCATGTCGCGACAAATGCACAAATTTTATTTTTAGTACTGAATACATCTTCAATTACTTTGATTCCTGTGACAGTGTTTTTGTATCGAGCACAACAGGGGGCAGCACAACCCGCAGACGTTTTTCTTCCTATTTTATTAGCGACTTGCGCCTCAACAATTGCGGGATTACTTGTGGTCTCGATTGTGCAAAGAATCTCACTGCTAAATAGCGTGATACTTGGTTACGGTGCATTGATCCTTGGCAGTATCATGGCCCTTGTTGCTTATTTATCTACATTAGGCGCAGAAGCAATCGGATCGGTATCTACTTTATTGGGCAATGGTATTTTACTGAGTTTAATATTCAGTTTTATATTAATGGCCGGACATAAAGGCGTTGCGGTTTATGATGAGTTTGTAGAAGGAGCAAAAGAAGGTTTTGCACAAGCAGTAAGATTGATTCCATTCTTACTGGCCATGCTTATTGCAATAGGCTTACTTCGTGGATCTGGCGCAATGGAGTCGTTCCTGCACCTTATTGCTTCAGTGGTGAATTTTTTGGGCTTTGATACTCGATTTGTGGATGCATTACCAACAGCAATTATGAAGCCGTTTAGTGGATCAGGTGCGAGAGCAATAATGATTGAAACCATGGAACATTATGGCGCTGATTCATTTGCAGGTAGGTTATCCTCAATCATAAACGGAAGCACAGAAACAACATTCTACGTATTGGCTGTTTACTTTGGTGCCGCAGGGATCAGGAATGGTCGACATGCATTAGCATGTGGTTTATTTGCCGATTTTGCAGGAATCGCTGCTGCAATAGGTGTTTGTTATTGGTTTTATGGTTGATCAAAGCCGCCTAATTTGGATTTTGGATCTTTCTTATTCTTTTTGAGGTTGGAAGGAGATTTAAAGGGCGGTAGCTTAAACTTAGCGCTATATTTTAAAACCGCTAAGTTACTGAACACAACGCCCACAACCAGTATGATGATAATCCAAACTTCGAATGTCGTCATGAATAAAACTCTTTAATTAAGTGTTACGATGACGAATACCATAACACTTATTTGCTATTAATTAATCGACAGATAATCGTTGTTCACATTTTCGAACATCGTCAGGTGTATCCACTTCCTGAGAATTAAACGCACTAATGGCAATCTTTATTTTATGTCCGTGTTCTAATGCTCTAAGCTGTTCAAGGTTTTCAAGCTGCTCTAATTTTCCGTAGGGAAGTTTTGCAAACTCTTGAATGAAGCGGCTGTTATAAGCATACATACCAATATGTTTATAAACAGGATAATCGTTGGTATCACGGCCAAATGGTATACGTGAACGGGAAAAGTAAAGTGCATGATGATCATTATCAAATACAACTTTTACCTGCATTGGGTCGTCTATATCGCTGTCATTAGTAATTTGATATGCCAATGTTGCCATTTCAAATTCACTAGGATGACGTTCAAATAAGTTAATCAGCTGCTCAATTGATATAGGGTCAACCAAAGGTTGATCACCTTGTAGGTTAATGATGATTTCATCATCAGGCAGACCTAAGCTTTTAATTGCCTCATTGATTCTGTCAGTACCGGTTGCCGCGTCAGAACTTGTCATCACTACTTTTCCGCCAAAGTCTTCGACGACTGATTGAATACGTTGGTCATCAGTTGCGACAAAAATTTGAGAAAGCCCCTTCGCAAGAGATGCACGTTCGTAAACATGCTGAATCATGGGCTTACCTGCAATCTGAGCGAGTGGTTTACCGGGAAATCGAGTGGAGCCATATCGAGCAGGAATAATCAGTGTGAAATTCATTTTATAACCCTAAAAACTATCAAAGCACAGTGATCATAACATTTGATAATGATCATTGCGCTTTGATTTAGCCTAAGTTTTTTTGCCTGCTACCTTTTTATTCGCCAGAAACAGCAGTATGTTTATCAACAGTTACATCAAGGTCATTTAAGAGACCATTTTCGATACTGTATATCCAGCCATGAACCGAAACGTTTTGACCGCGTTTCCAAGCATGCTGGATGATGGTTGAGTCAACGACATTGGCAACTTGTTCAATAACATTTAGTTCACAAAGACGGTTGAACTTTTCGTCGTCATCTAGTTGATTTAATTCTGTAGAATGACTTTTATAAATGACTCTTAAATGATCGAGCCAATGATCAATTAAGCCAATGCGTTCACTTTCGGCATCCATTGATGCTCGAACGCCACCGCAGCCGTAATGACCAACAACCATAATGTGTTTTACTTTTAGGACTTCTACAGCATATTGAATGACCGACAAGCAATTGATATCGCTATGAACAACCATGTTTGCGATATTACGGTGTACAAATACTTCACCCGGCATCAAACCAATAATCTGATTAGATGGAACACGGCTGTCTGAACAACCAATCCAAAGATATTCAGGAGCTTGTTGAGTCGCTAATTCCTCAAAGAACTGTGGCTTTTCGTTTTTTATTTGTTCTGCCCACTGGCGGTTCTGGTCAAAAAGAGGTTTGAGTATTTTCATAGTGCCTCGTAAGGTTTTAAAAATGCTAACTAATTGAAATCGATTATAACAGGGATTAACTCATAGCTGGTCTATCCATAATGCTAGAAATTTTCTAATATATTTCTCTTTTAAGCTTCTTCACTTAATAAATTAGTTAAAATCTGCTGATAACAATCGGACAATTTGATTAAGTCATCAACTTTTACACATTCGTTAATTTTATGGATAGTCGCATTGACTGGCCCAAGCTCAATGACTTCTGCACCTGTTGGTGCAATGAAGCGACCATCAGACGTCCCGCCAGTCGTTTGTGGTTCTGTTTCATAACCTGTGACTTTTACTATTGCTTGTTTTGTTGCATCGAGTAAAGGGCCTTTGTCTGTTAAAAATGGAAGCCCGTTGTATACCCAATTAATCCCATAATCTAGACCATGAGCGTCAAGAATATTTAATACACGTTTGACGAGTTCGTCAGCTGTTACTTCTGTTGAGTAGCGGAAGTTAAACATTAATTTGACGTCACCCGGAATGACATTTGAAGCGCCTGTTCCACCGTTAATGTTTGCAATTTGAAAACTAGTTGGAGGAAAAAACTCATTACCATTATCCCAAGTCATTTGTGACAGCTCAGCTAATGCAGGAGAGACTCGGTGAATTGGGTTATCTGCAAGATGAGGGTATGCGACATGTCCTTGAATGCCTTTAACAACAAGATTACCTGTAAGGCTTCCACGACGACCATTTTTAACAATGTCACCTAGCTTGTTTGTCGAAGAGGGTTCACCAACGAGCGCCCAAGTAATTTTTTCGTTTCGAGCTTCAAGCGTATCTATGACGCGAGTGGTACCGTTGATAAAAGGTCCTTCTTCGTCACTTGTGATTAAAAACGCAATTGACCCTTTATGGTTAGGGTTATCAGAAATAAAGCTTTCGGTCGCTGTTATCATGGCGGCAAGAGAGCCTTTCATGTCTGCCGCGCCACGTCCGTGTAGATACCCATCAATAATAACTGGATCAAATGGCGGAGTATGCCATTGTGCAATATCACCCGTTGGAACAACATCGGTATGTCCTGCAAAACAAAATACTGGGCCTTCAGTACCACGCCGAGCCCACATATTAGTTGTGTCTTCAAAGATCATAGATTCAATGGTAAAACCAAGTTTTTCAAGTCGTTTTGCCATTAAAGCTTGGCAACCTTCATCAGCAGGAGTAACGGATGGGCGTGAAATTAAATCTTGAGCTAAAGGAATTACAGGATGGTTCATAGGGTACTCATTTAATGAATAATTCTTGATATTGTGCAGGTTTAAAGCCGATGTGGAGCTGTTTATTATTGATAAGGATTGGTCGTTTCACTAAGGTAGGATGTTCAACCATTAATGAAATAGCTTTAGACTGGATAATATTTGACTTTTGTGTCTCTGTTAATGAGCGAAAGCTTGTGCTACGTTTATTGAACAACAACTCCCAAGATGTCAAATCAGCCCATTCTTGCAACATTGCTTCTGTAAGACCATCTTCTCTCAGATCATGAAAAGAATAATTGATCTTATTAGATTCTAACCACTTTCGAGCTCTTCGAACGGTATCGCAGTTTTTTATGCCGTATAGTTTCATTTAATTTTTATTCAATAGTATGAAGATACTGAGATAGTAGCATGACAAATAACGAATTCGGAACGATGTTAACTGTTATTTTGACACTAATCGGGACGTATTATTAGATTTACATGAAAATATTGAAATGGGATTATCAAAAAATGATATAGAAATATTATCTTTAAATAAACCAGCTCGAGAAGAGTTTTCGCTAGCCACCATGACTTCACATGGTGACTGAAAAAATAATATCCTTGCCCGCTGTCACTTTACCTTTTGATTTTATAATGTTGTTTATGTCTTCCATATTAGCTAATACGACAGGTGTTAGCGTGCTTTCAACTTGCCCATTTATGTATGCTAAATCAAAAGTTAAAATTGAGTCTCCCGCGCTCACAAATTGTCCTTCTTCTGCAAGACGCGCGAAACCATTACCTTGAAGTTCGACGGTGCCAATACCAAAATGAACAAATAACTCAAGCCCTGACTCCGACTCAATACTGAAAGCGTGGTTGGTTTCGAAAATTTTTCCAATGGTTCCTGTAATTGGAGCATGTATCGTATTACCTTCAGGTGATATGGCTATGCCATCACCAACGATTTTTTCTGCAAATACGATATCAGGTACCTTCTCTATATCAACAATTTCGCCAGATACAGGAGCATAAATTGCAACACCTTGTGGTTGACTCTTTTTTCCCAATATATGTTTTTTAAGTTGACCTAAGAGTCTCATTAACTGCCTCTCACAATATTCTTTCCCTATTGATAGTTTAATTACATACAAGCTCGTGCAACTCACTGACTCTGGATGTTTTGAGTGCACTATTGGCTAATGTTTGCCAGTTATTATAATTGCCGTCACAAATAGTAGACTTGATTTCAAGCAATGAAGATAAATTAATACTTAATTCTTCCAACCCCATGCCAACTAGAACAGCTACGGCTCTTTTATCGCTGGCAAGCTCACCGCAAAGCGACACTTTAACATCGAAAACTTTCGCAGCTGTTATTGTCATTTTTATTAGATTAAGAATAGCTGGCGATAATGAAGGAAACGCTTTTGTCAATTGTGGATTTCCTCTATCTGCTGCCATTGTATATTGAGTTAAGTCATTGGTTCCTATACTAACAAAGTCTAAGTGTGGTAATAATGAATTAATATTCATGACAGCCGCCGGTGTTTCTATCATCAATCCAATTTCAAAATCGCCAAAGCCAACTTCTTCAGACACAAGCTCTTGCTTACATATTTCAATTTCTTGAAGAATCGAGTCTAGCTCTTCGATTTGATTGATCATGGGGAACATTAATCGAATTGAACCATGATTTGCAGCACGAAGTGCCGCTTTCAATTGAGGTTTCAATAATTCAGGATGTGCGAGTGTGTATCTACACCCTCGGATGCCAAGCGCTGGGTTTTCTTCATGAGCGTGATGTTCGAAAGGTAAGTCTTTGTCAGCGCCGATGTCTAAGGTTCGGATTGTTAGGGGACAACCATCAAGAACATGTAGAGCATCACAATAAAGTAAAAATTGGTTTTGTTCGTTGGGGTACTCGGTTGCATTCATTAACATGAATTCTGTACGAAATAATCCGACTCCCTGTGCGCCAAGTTCAGTAGTACGAGTTATTTCACTGAGGTTCCCCACATTGGCATATAAAGCAACTTTATGCCCATCTTGTGTGATGGCTTCTTTATCCTTAAACGTTAATAATTGTTGAAGTCGTTCTGACTCGTTTAATTGTTTTAATCTTAAGGCGGATTGTAATTCTTGAGATGGTTTAGCGTGAAGCACACCGCTAATGGCATCTAAAATTACAGTTTGTCCGTTTCTAATTGATAATTCCTGATAAGAGCAATTAAATAAGGCTGGAATTCCTGCGGCTCTCGCGAGAATGGCGGTATGGCTAGTTAATCCACCGGTCTCTAAAATTATGCCTGATATATTCTGTTGCGGCAGCATCGCAAATTCGGCTGGGGTTATGTCTTTTGCGAATAAAATACTGGCTTGTCGAAGGTGAGATAAATCCCATGTAAGGGTGCCATTAATTGAGGCAATGAGACGGTTAGATAGGCAGCGAATGTCATAAGCCCGACTTGCCAAAATGGGATCGTTTAATGCTTCAATTTCAGAAGCTTGAAAATCAAAAATTCGATCTACGGCAAGGGAAGCTGAAAAACGCTGATTTTCAATCGCAATAAGCATGTCGTTAAGCAGATCTTCATCTTGCAGCAATAAAATATCAGCATCGATGAGCTGAAAATTCTCGCTGTCGATTTCAAGACCGTTTTGACCAGTCTCTAAAATACTAATCAGTTCTTTAACGGCTTGAGTTAGTCGTTGTTTTTCAGGCTTGATTTCACTTTTGGGCAGTAAATGAAAATCAACCGAGCAATCTTGCTCAATTAAATGAACGGCTTGGCCAAATGCAACTCCAGATGAAACAGCTACTCCAGCTAATGACATGACACACCTTTGTAATTGAACATATCGAATATTTAAAATGATATATTGAGATATAATCAGCTTAATGTTTTTAAAAGCGTTAATACACTTTCTACAGCTTCCTGTGCTTGCTTTCCTGTAGCAAAGACCTTTACTTCAACACCTTGATAGAGCCCTAAAGTTTGTAATTTAAACAAGCTCTTAGCGCTTGCTTGCTTGCCATTGCACTCAACGATGACATCGCAATTGAATGATTTAGCGGCTTTAACAAGTAATGCTGCAGGACGGGTATGAATACCATGTTTTGCTGTAATAGTTATATATTTTTCGTACATAAATTCAGGCTTTCTTAAAGAACCAAAGGACTGACACGATAAATTCTAATTAAATGAAAAGTAAAACTCGTGTTTTTGAGTCGCTATTATCCAGTATTTTGTGCCTGATGGCTCATAATAAGAAAGAATATTGCTCAATTGGGCAAACTATAATCATAATCTGTTTGATTATCTTTGATTTTTGCTAACTTTGTGCGCAGTATTAGGTGAAGTAATTAAAAGAGAATACTCATGGTTAGCAATAAAATTATCAAATCGGATGATATATTACTGAAGTTATGCCACTCAGTATCACACATATTGACGACTACAACGGACAGTTCTATTAGTCATGCGGGAATGATCCAGAGCATCAGCCGAACGAGATTAAAGCCAGATATCGGTTGTTTCTCTATTTTTGATGGCGGATTTTCTGGCTTAGTCATTATGAACTTTTCATCGGATGCCGCGATGGATATCTATCGTCGATATATGCTCAATATGGGGATTCAAGAGTCTGATCTTGCAATTTCATTTACTTCGGATGAAGTCAGTAATGTATTAGGCGAATTAATGAACCAGATACTTGGATATTTTATTAATAAAGTATCCAAAGAGCTTCAAACATCTATTAAGCAAAGCCAACCGAAAATGTTAACGGTAAATAGAGAGTTAAGCATTTCAGTTGATGCGAACTTAGATGCACCTCAAGCAAGAAGAGTGTCATTTACAACTGAAGATAATCACAACTTTTATCTTGAATTTGCTATGGATAAGACTGAATTTATTCAGCTTGATGAATTTGAATTTGATGAAGACTTCGACCCAGACAGCTTAATTGAAATTCATGGCATTGATTTACCTCGTAAACATCAATCTGCGCCTAAAGCTAATCCTGCAGTTGATTCCGCTGATGACCTACTTGATGAGCTTGGATTATAAAATTGGTGTAAATGCCCCGTAAAATTTGTCGTTCAACGTTATACGGGGTGTAAATTTTTTATTGAGGTCCGAAATCAATAATACCTTCGGTTTTTGGGCTAAATAGCTGTTGATATAACTTTCCTGCAAAATCATCTGTCATTCCTGAAATGTAATCACAAATGACTCTTAAGCCGTTCTCTCCTTGTGTTATCGCTTGCTTCCAACGCTCTTGGGTGCTGTATGGGAGTAATCTTTCAGGATCAGATGCAAAGGCTTCAAATAATTCCATCACAATTTGCTGGCCTTTAAATTCTAACATTTGAATTTCAGGGCGGCGGATCACACGTTTGTATACAAACTGCTTAAGGGTTTCTAATACTCTATCAAACTCAGGTTCCAATACGGCGTTAAATCTAAGGAGCGGTTCATCAAAAATGGTATTTTCAGTGATATGAATTGCGGTGACGAGAGTATTAACCAGTGTTCCAATTGCATTTTTTCTGACATGGTGCTGTGGACTAAATAAAGCTGAATCTAAATTGAGTACTTCATTTGTAATCCATTCATTCTTGATAACGTTAAGCTCTGTTTCAATGGTTTCTTGCCATTGCTCCTTGGTGACGATACCCATGACAATTGCATCTTCTAAATCGTGTACAGCATAGGCAATATCATCTGCGAGTTCCATGATTGAACAATCCAACGATTTGTACTTGCTGCGTTTATGATGATAAGTGTCTACCTGTTCACCACTAAGAAATAACGCTTTATCATTACTGGATAGTGGTGCAATCACCCAGTGTAGAATGTTTTTGTCATCATCAAAAACGCCTTTAACAACGGGCCAGTGAGAAGGTTTTAACTGGCGATAGTTTGCGACTTGGCTTTGAGAGTAAGGCTTAAACAACTGGCTGTAGGTTACTGGATATTTTAAAATGCCTAGCAAAGTTCGTCGGGTTAAGTTCATACCCCATTCAGAAGTGTAGGGCTCAAGCAGGCTGAGAATACGAAACGTTTGCCCGTTGCCCTCAAAGCCACCATCATTGCGCATCATGTAATTGAGCGCGGTTTCACCTCCATGACCGAATGGAGGATGGCCAATATCATGAGCAAGGCACATGCTTTCGATTAAACTATCAGAGTTCAATAGTTCACTAAGTTCAGGGTTTCGTTGATTAAGCTGGGCTAAAATTCCAGTACCTATTTGAGACACCTCAAGCGAATGCGTCAACCTTGTGCGGTAAAAATCATTCATGCCAACACCTAAAACTTGAGTTTTAGCTTGAAGACGACGGAAAGCAGCAGAATGTAAAATTCTTGCTCTATCACGTTGATAAGGACTTCGGTGATCATCTCGGCGGTGTTTATCTTCAGAGGAGCGTCTTGCTTGCCAGAGCTGATCTAACATAGGTTATCCTTTTTCTTAATCTAAACGTATTCGTTTTTTTAATACTATATATGATCTAATACCGATTACAGTAATTAAATGCTCAACTCAGAGCTATGTATGTGCTCAAAGTGCAATCGAAATTGATGAAGACATAGTTGTTACCGACATACACAGCTGTCGTTATTACATTGCTACGTCAAGACAATTTTGAGAAGTAATTTGAGTGCATACAAGCTCCCAAAGGGCAAGGCTAAAGGGTTCCATTACTGCGTTACAAGCAGGGCGGGATTATGCTTTGATGAATTATTCTCCAAATAAAATCTCAGCCCTAAATTTTGCATCCCAGCAGGCTCGCTGTATCTTGTCAGCCACACTGTCTTTTGAAGAGTGATTTTTAATTAAGTTCAAAACCTTTCGCCTAATAGTTGCTAAATTTTTTGCACCATCATCAGCATAAATTTTACAGTCATCCTCTTTAAAAGTGACATCGAGAACCCAATGCTGACTATTTTCAATTGTCCAGTGCTTCCGTATATATCCAGCGATGCCTTCCACGTCACTGGCTAACGAGGTTATGTAATAAGACGTTTCATGGCTTGATTTATTCTTCATTTCTCGCATCCGAATGACTTCAACAACGGCCTGACTGCCTACAAATTTAGCCGTTTCGTCAAACCAATTTGTAATTGGCAAAAGGCGATAATGTCTTTCATTTATTCGTCCGTGCTCACCGTCTAACTCTGTAAAGTGATTCTGCTTTAAAAGCTCTGGTGTGTCTCGATAGCACTTATGAAAATAAGCTTCTATTTCAGCAAGTAATTTACCTTGATTCTTTTTCACTTGAAGAACGTAATCACCTTTTCCTTCACGTATTAAGGTTGCAGTTTCTTTCTGGCAGTGCATGGCGTCAGCGGTAATCACTGCATTTTCAATATCCATGTGTTTTAGCATGGATTGCATTACTGGGATTTCATTCGTTTTGGTCGACGTTTCTTGTTGACGTATTATCAGCCCATTATCTACAACCATTGCCGTCATTAGTTGAAGCGCCGCTATGTCATCACCGTGTTTAGAGCCACAAGCAACTTTACCATCAAAACTGATATGCTCTTTACCATCTCGCTCCCGTAATGTATTGGAAAAGTTAATAAAGCAAGACATCATACTTTCGGCTTTAACACCTCTAATTATCCGTCCGATTGAGTGTCGTGTCGGGATGCCATTACTAAATGGCCGATATTGTCTTAACCAATCTAATTGAGCTTCACCGAAAATGTTGATGGCTTTCCAGCCTGTAGCACCACAAAGCACCGCGGCAATTGTAAGAAAAATAATATCAGCTAAATCATACTCTTTATTAGCTTCAACACGATGATCTTCAACTTGTTCAATCTCTTTCATTACGTCCATAATCAGACTCAAATCAGTATTCATTTGTCGATCTAATCATCGTTACTCAGGAAAGTTCAAAATTGATTTAATTATTTTCAAGATCTAAAGCACGATCCCACCCTGCTTATTTGTTATAAACTGGTGCAGTTTTTTTGTAAACGCCAGCACTTTGTTGTTGAAAATTTAGAGAATGTTCTGCTAGTTTAGCTGAATAACACTCGGCTAAAAAAATTAAAGTATCTAGAAATACTGGCATGTAGATTTCTTCACGATATAACGAACCATCGCTAAGTTTTAAACAGCCAGAATGCATTCCCAATCTATCTTCGTGGTACTTGGTTGCAGATGGCAACGTTTTATGATGATCGCAATTGTTGTTTGGAACTTCAGTAAAGAAAACTATCTCGTGAGCAACTTTTTTTATGAGAGCATTGAATGTTCTTACATCACCAAAGAAAGAACTAAAGGTGCAATTTGGTAGATGCGGCGTGGCTCGAGCCAAAAATTTATCTGTAATCGTAATAAAAAATTTTTCAGTTTTTGTTACCATTGATAAATTATCGCAATTGTATGAAGGCTGCTCTCTGTTACAAGCCGCAAATGTTAGCATTGCACCTAAAAAGTAGCTACAAACAGAGTTCATCATATCAAGCTTATTATCTAATTCTTTCTCCAACGGTTTTTTGCAATCAAACCATCGAAAGAGCACACTATCTTCCCACTTGTCATGTAATGAAACATGCATCGTGTTATTTCGAGAATCTCCTCTATCCCTTAATCCTGAAAAGCCAAAATCTGATCTTGCAACACCCTGTAACCAGCACCGAATAATTCCCCCCAATTTAAAATCAAGCTCTTTATTAGAGGGTTTTTCTTGAGCATCTTGTAAGATACAATACCTTTCCCAATACCGAGCAACTCGCTCTGTGCCATGATGAAAAATAGGGATGACACTATGATAATAAATTCCACAACTTGCCATGAATGCTAAATCAGATATAGATTTTATAATTCCATTTTCGGCCCTTTTTAGAGACCATTCAATAGTACGTTCACTCTTAGGTGTAAAACAGTAAATGATATAATTTAAAGTCGTTTTAAATTGATATCCAATTACCCATTTTTCACCTTTTTTATCTGATTCAATATGGAGGCAGGTTTTAAATTGTTGTTCTTGCGGCAGCTCCTTTAAATGGACTTTGAATATTGAAATGGGCTTAATGAAATCACTGTCAAGTTTAGAACTCAAACCAAACTTATCAGATGCTTGGTGCATCAGCATTTCATTTAAAAATTCAGACCACGCTTCGCCTTCTCGTAAGAACTTGAAACAAGTAATGTTTCCATCAGCTTCTTTTTTTGCAACAGATCGATTCCCATAAATAATATTTGCTAAACAAACCTCAGTACTGATGGGTAAGCTTGCAATATCTAAATTGTAAAAATTATCGTCAATATATTGAGCTACATTGTTCCCTAGTTTTTCATTAGGGTGATAAAAATGTAAACACTCTTCTAAAGTTGATATGAGTCCTTTTAATGAGTAACTAAAATAATTTACGCAAACGCCACTCATTATTTTAGGTCTAGGCGGTTTTAGCAAAATTTGACTGTTTGTATGGGGTTGAATTTCTGGTCTTGATTTTACCATTTTAACCAGCGACTGGCGGAGTTCACTTTGGTTTAATCTAAATATTGAAAAATACTGCCAATTGATAACTCTTGTCGTTTCAATAGTGTCAACACTTTCATTCAAAATATGAAGTAAGTTTACTGGAGTACTATACTTTATTGGGAGATAAAACAATGAAAGAGGTTGAAATTTTATAACTCTAAAACAAAAATCTAAACTTAGTTGGTCGGAAGGAAAATATGCGAGTATTGGTTCTTTTACATTGGTAAGTGCTATTTTTAAATTTTCATCAGACATTGAACTTAGATTTAGTATCCTGACTGTTTCTAATAAAAAAGATTGACACAGTCTTATAGAATCACTTCCTAGATAGTTTGGTATCGATTCCAGTGTTAATATGTACTTATTAATTTTCTTAATAGATTCAATACTATTCTCAGCACTACTTTTCAAAAAAAGATCTGTTTTAAGTTTAAGTTTAAGTTTTTTTTCTTGTTGTCTAAAGCTAGAGCTATAATCGGATAGCTCATCACCTGACTCTGTATCGCTGGAAAGGCTTTCATAATCTAAAGCATCGGAATTTACTTCTGTTTTTTTTTGATGACTTTCTATGAGGGAATCTAAAGGTGATGTTTCTGTATAAGCATTAGATAAACTTGGGGTAGTGTTCAGGAACATAATTGTCGCTTTTTAGAAACAAAAAATTCAGTGAAGTATAAAAGAGTATTGTCATATAAAGTCTGTTTTTTAATCAAGATTAATCTATAGTTAATGTTAAGTTATCAAGGTGTCATCAAATAACAATAAGCACTATCCTCACTATTAAAAACTCTTGGTACAAGTCTTGTTTTTTTAAATCTTTTAGGCTTAGGGATGCTGCGACTTAGGTTATACCGACGTATAATCCAAACAGAGTAATTTACGGTTGCAGCCAAATGTCTACTTCAATTTACCTTTCTAGTGAGTCCAAAAGGATAATTAAACTTGCATCCAGTAAACTTCATGGGATGGAGAAAAGAGTTTTTATGGCCGAAGTATCCAAAACCTTCTGCTGTGGGAGTCCACGCTTAACTGAAACAGAATTTGGCTGGTGTCGAAAGGCTGTTGCGCTTGGGCTTCATGAACAAGAAACGGGCTTCGAGTGTTTCGGACACTATGACGGAAAACCTCGAAGTGAAGTGAGTCAGCCTCAATTAGAAATAGATATTAGAGCGTTAGTAGATCCTGAATCGCAAGCCGACCCGAAGTTTAAAAATACGTTTGTGTATACCCGAATTACAGCGAAAGGCGTCAGAAAAAAGTTAATTGAAGAAAAAGGCTGGCTACCTGAAGAATTACCTAAAGAAAGAACCATTAACGACATATTAAATCGACTGGGATACAGACTTCGACGAGACCAAAAAACTAAACCCCAAAAAAAATTCCTCAAACAGACGCTATCTTTGAAAACGTAAACAAAATCAATAAAGAAACAACCGGTAATAAAAAAGTCATCCGTATTAGTATAGACTGTAAAGCGACAGTTAATGTTGGTGAGTATTCCCGTTACGGTAAATCTCGTAGTGCTGATGCTGTTCAAGCGTTGGATCATGATATGGAAATAAAAAAGAAAATGATCCCGTTCGGAATTCTTAACCTCGACAATGATCAACTTCATGTTTTTTATGGCAACTCAAATAAAACAAGTGACTTCATTTGTGACGCACTTGAATGGTGGTGGGATTCAGTTAAAAGTGAAAATCTAGAAGTGGAAGAACTCATTATTTTTTCAGATAATGGTCCTGAAAATAGTGGCTGTCGTACTCAATACCTGTTTAGATTAGTAGCGTTTAGTGAACAATCGAAACTCAAGATTCGAAACGTCTACTACCCGCCATACCACAGTAAGTACAACCCGATAGAACGAGTCTGGTCATCGTTAGAGAGGCATTGGAATGGCACATTACTGAGTACAGCCAAAACGGTAATAGAATGGACAAAAACAATGACATGGAAAGCGATGAGCCCAGTAGTCAATGTAATTGATAAAATTTACTCAAAAGGAGTCAAGCTCAATAACAAAGAAAAAGAAGAGCTGGAAAGTAAAATAGTCAGAAATAGTGAATTACCAAAGTGGGATCTTACAATCACTCCAATTGCGGTAGATTTTTAAATGCTAGATCCCTAACTTAAGATTTAGCTGAAGGTTTACTAAGGGATGCTGCGACTTAGGTTATACCGACGTATAATCCAAACAGAGTAATTTACGGTTGCAGCCAAATGTCTACTTCAATTTACCTTTCTAGTGAGTCCAAAAGGATAATTAAACTTGCATCCAGTAAACTTCATGGGATGGAGAAAAGAGTTTTTATGGCCGAAGTATCCAAAACCTTCTGCTGTGGGAGTCCACGCTTAACTGAAACAGAATTTGGCTGGTGTCGAAAGGCTGTTGCGCTTGGGCTTCATGAACAAGAAACGGGCTTCGAGTGTTTCGGAAACTATGACGGAAAACCTCGAAGTGAAGTGAGTCAGCCTCAATTAGAAATAGATATTAGAGCGTTAGTAGATCCTGAATCGCAAGCCGACCCGAAGTTTAAAAATACGTTTGTGTATACCCGAATTACAGCGAAAGGCGTCAGAAAAAAGTTAATTGAAGAAAAAGGCTGGCTACCTGAAGAATTACCTAAAGAAAGAACCATTAACGACATATTAAATCGACTGGGATACAGACTTCGACGAGTCCAAAAAACTAAACCCCAAAAAAAATTCCTCAAACAGACGCTATCTTTGAAAACGTAAACAAAATCAATAAAGAAACAACCG
Source organism: Parashewanella spongiae (assembly GCF_004358345.1). Classification (NCBI taxonomy): domain Bacteria; kingdom Pseudomonadati; phylum Pseudomonadota; class Gammaproteobacteria; order Alteromonadales; family Shewanellaceae; genus Parashewanella; species Parashewanella spongiae. The sequence continues at coordinate 2,548,391 of NZ_CP037952.1, forward strand.
GTAATAAAAAAGTCATCCGTATTAGTATCGACTGTAAAGCGACAGTTAATGTTGGTGAGTATTCCCGTTACGGTAAATCTCGTAGTGCTGATGCTGTTCAAGCGTTGGATCATGATATGGAAATAAAAAAGAAAATGATCCCGTTCGGAATTCTTAACCTCGACAATGATCAACTTCATGTTTTTTATGGCAACTCAAATAAAACAAGTGACTTCATTTGTGACGCACTTGAATGGTGGTGGGATTCAGTTAAAAGTGAAAATCTAGAAGTGGAAGAACTCATTATTTTTTCAGATAATGGTCCTGAAAATAGTGGCTGTCGTACTCAATACCTGTTTAGATTAGTAGCGTTTAGTGAACAATCGAAACTCAAGATTCGAAACGTCTACTACCCGCCATACCACAGTAAGTACAACCCGATAGAACGAGTCTGGTCATCGTTAGAGAGGCATTGGAATGGCACATTACTGAGTACAGCCAAAACGGTAATAGAATGGACAAAAACAATGACATGGAAAGCGATGAGCCCAGTAGTCAATTTAATTGATAAAATTTACTCAAAAGGAGTCAAGCTCAATAACAAAGAAAAAGAAGAGCTGGAAAGTAAAATAGTCAGAAATAGTGAATTACCAAAGTGGGATCTTACAATCACTCCAATTGCGGTAGATTTTTAAATGCTAGATCCCTAATTGAACAATAGAGAGTAAATCATACAGATTAAGGTTTTTCTAGTGTCACGCCATGAATACTACAACTCGCCAATTCTTCAATGATGCCCCAGAATTGTTACGTCGCTTTGCTCAAACGGAAGAAGATGAACTTTCTTCAATTCTCACTCTGCAAGATTTAGAAGATTTTCAAAAAGATAATACTCAAAGAGTACGCAAGTATCCCGCCTGCCACACACTTTCGCTTTTCATGAAGCAAGTAGCCAGTGAAAACAAGTCTTGTCGTTGCACACTAATCAGTGACGCTAGAGATCAAATTGCTATAGGTCGAGAGAAAAACAGCACAATTACAGGTCCCTACTGCAAAGCAAGAAAACGGTTATCTCCAGAGTCAATTAAATCGCTATTGAAGAAATCAGGAAAAAACTTAGATGAAGCGATTCAAGGGAAATACTTATGGCATGGCCGTAGAGTGCTATTAACTGACGGCTCAACACTATCTATGCCTGATACGCACGAGAACCAAGCCCAATTCCCTCAACCTAAATCACAAAAAGAAGGGCTGGGCTTTCCTCAGCTGCGGATTTTAGTGTTAATTTCTTTGGGTAGCGGTGCAGTCATTGACTCGGCTGTTTCACCTTGTAAAGGGAAAGGTACTGGCGAGCAGGCACTATTAAGAAGTATGCAGTCAGACTTGAAACAAGGTGACATTGTGCTGGGAGATGCTAATTTCGAAAACTACTTTGTTCTTGCAGGACTAATGGGGTTAGGCGTTGATGCTGTTTTCGAAAAAAACGGAGCCAGAAATGTCGATTTCAGAACCTGTGAAGAAAAGCTGGGTAAGCGAGATGGTTTATTTAAGCTAATTCGTCCATCCTGTCCAGAATGGATGACCCCAGAGGATTACGCTCAAGTGCCAGAAGAGCTTATCGTCAGAATGGTAGGAACAAAAAAACGTATCATTGTTACCACGCTCACGGATAAAGAAGTCTATCCGAAGCAAGATATTATTGATTTATACGTTTCACGATGGCATATCGAGTTGGATTTTAGGTCAATCAAGACCATGATGAAAATGGATATTTTAAGGTGTGGCAGTCCAGATATGGTGCGTAAGGAAATTGATGTTCATTTGTTAGTTTACAACATGATAAGGGCACTTATGTGCCGAGCAGCAGAAAAAAAAAGGAATATCGCCTAGAGAGGCAAGTTTTAAAGCCGCACATGACGCATTAGGGATGCTGCGACTTAGGTTATACCGACGTATAATCCAAACAGAGTAATTTACGGTTGCAGCCAAATGTCTACTTCAATTTACCTTTCTAGTGAGTCCAAAAGGATAATTAAACTTGCATCCAGTAAACTTCATGGGATGGAGAAAAGAGTTTTTATGGCCGAAGTATCCAAAACCTTCTGCTGTGGGAGTCCACGCTTAACTGAAACAGAATTTGGCTGGTGTCGAAAGGCTGTTGCGCTTGGGCTTCATGAACAAGAAACGGGCTTCGAGTGTTTCGGACACTATGACGGAAAACCTCGAAGTGAAGTGAGTCAGCCTCAATTAGAAATAGATATTAGAGCGTTAGTAGATCCTGAATCGCAAGCCGACCCGAAGTTTAAAAATACGTTTGTGTATACCCGAATTACAGCGAAAGGCGTCAGAAAAAAGTTAATTGAAGAAAAAGGCTGGCTACCTGAAGAATTACCTAAAGAAAGAACCATTAACGACATATTAAATCGACTGGGATACAGACTTCGACGAGTCCAAAAAACTAAACCCCAAAAAAAATTCCTCAAACAGACGCTATCTTTGAAAACGTAAACAAAATCAATAAAGAAACAACCGGTAATAAAAAAGTCATCCGTATTAGTATCGACTGTAAAGCGACAGTTAATGTTGGTGAGTATTCCCGTTACGGTAAATCTCGTAGTGCTGATGCTGTTCAAGCGTTGGATCATGATATGGAAATAAAAAAGAAAATGATCCCGTTCGGAATTCTTAACCTCGACAATGATCAACTTCATGTTTTTTATGGCAACTCAAATAAAACAAGTGACTTCATTTGTGACGCACTTGAATGGTGGTGGGATTCAGTTAAAAGTGAAAATCTAGAAGTGGAAGAACTCATTATTTTTTCAGATAATGGTCCTGAAAATAGTGGCTGTCGTACTCAATACCTGTTTAGATTAGTAGCGTTTAGTGAACAATCGAAACTCAAGATTCGAAACGTCTACTACCCGCCATACCACAGTAAGTACAACCCGATAGAACGAGTCTGGTCATCGTTAGAGAGGCATTGGAATGGCACATTACTGAGTACAGCCAAAACAGTAATAGAATGGACAAAAACAATGACATGGAAAGCGATGAGCCCAGTAGTCAATTTAATTGATAAAATTTACTCAAAAGGAGTCAAGCTCAATAACAAAGAAAAAGAAGAGCTGGAAAGTAAAATAGTCAGAAATAGTGAATTACCAAAGTGGGATCTTACAATCACTCCAATTGCGGTAGATTTTTAAATGCTAGATCCCTTACAAGATTTTCAGATATTACTTTTGCAAGTCACCGAAGGGATCATTGACACTTTATTGGATGTGATAGCAGATATTATCGGCGAGCATATCGTTGGCAATCGCCAAGGGAGAAAAGAACCGAGAGCAAAGAAAAGGCGACCGAAATCGACATCAAGGTTACAACATTCAAGAAAGCAAGCACGTAGGCTTAAGGTATATCAGAAGTAATTCTTAAGTTAGTGCCATTGGGATATATACGGAAGCACTGGGCAATTGAAAATAGTCAGCATTGGGTTCTCGATGTCACTTTTAAAGAGGATGACTGTAAAATTTATGCTGATGATGGTGCAAAAAATTTAGCAACTATTAAGCGAAAGGTTTTGAACTTAATTAAAAATCACTCTTCAAAAGACAGTGTGGCTGACAAGATACAGCGAGCCTGCTGGGATGCAAAATTTAGGGCTGAGATTTTATTTGGAGAATAATTCATCAAAGCATAATCCCGCCCTGCCCAAGTCCATTTCTTACAGCTGTATTATTTTTCAGTGCCGACTGTTTCTCGATAATTCCACGGTAGGTATTCTTCAGGATTGGTTTTCACTTTATCCTTCTCTCTCTGTAAAAATGTGAAATACTCAAACACATTGATGCCAGCTTCACTTGCTGTTGCAATCATTGACGTGATGACATCACCAATCGTAGCGCCAAGTAACGTCTTATGGAACATCGCATTTTTTCGGTCACGAACGATGATTTTTAACATGGCTTCGATACGGTTATTATCGATGTATACACCTTCGTAGTGGCAAAAATAGCTCAAGCCAACATAATGTTTGACAAAATATCGCATCGCCTTACCTAAACCACTATTCTCTTCAACTGTTTCATCGTTAAGGTGTGTTGTACACCACTGCTTGATGGTTTTCATTACAGGCAACGAATGTTGCTGATGGTAACTCAGCCTTTCTGTTGCCGTAAACTTTTGCTCTTTAGTGTGCTGCTCGTAAGCCCAAATTTCACCATAACGTGTCAGTACGTGCTCGACTTCATCGGGGAAATGGTTAATGACATCAACAAATTGTCGTCTGGCATGACTGTTACACAATGACAGCAGACATTCTCTTACCGTAGGGCGATTACTGACCAGAGCGTCACTCATCATTATCGGCCTAGATTGATGAGTACCGCGTTTGTGCAACAGGCTATCGATGAATTCGCCAGCATGACCAATATTAGTTTCAAACAACACGATACTATCATTGGCTTGAGTGGTCGCAATAACACCTGATGTGTACACGCCGCTGCGCATTTGTGTCTTGTCACTGTTACGCACCGGTTTTTCTATTGGCGTAGCATCCAAAATTCGGTGAGTCGTGTCATCGAGATAATAATGCTTCGCATCGGCCGCGAGGTTAACCAACATTTGATAAACAGGGTAAATATCATTGGCCACATATTCAACTTGGTCAAACACAGTAGACGCAGTGATTTTGACACCAAGCAGCTTTTGAATGCTCCCTTGGCGATAAAACGGCAACCCGGCAAAATACTTGTGTATGGCCATTAATGACCGAGCTGAGTAGCCGTATTTTTGTTGCTCGCTCCCGTCGGCTAACACTTCAACTGGCAAAGCGGCGGTAGCGTAAGCACCACAAGCATTACAGCGAAAGCGCTCCATGACATGCTGCTCTGGCTTAAACGGACTTTGCCCTGTGATACGCAGTAAACTGCCTGGGTCGGTTTTGTACATTTTACCCATGTGGCACTCTAGGCAGTTATCACCCTTTTTCACATCTGTACTCTGATGCACTATCACAACTGGCTTAGCGGGAGTGAAATCTTCACCGCTCTCTTTGGGTTTACGATTTTTACCCGCAGTGTGTTTACCGCTTCCTTTATTGCTTTTACTGACACGAGACAAGGCTTCTGAAGACTTTTCAATGCCAAGTAACTTACGCAATTTGTGCACGGTGACATCGTGATTGGTTAATCGTTGCTGCATCGTCGATAACGTCACTAAGGCATCAAGTAACAACTGACAATCTTCTGGAGACAGTGCTAATTCATGCTCTTTGGCTTCAGTAACACGAACTATCAGTGCTTCCAGCGCGTTGTGGTCGATATCAGTAAACGGTTTACTCATTAAAGGACAGTCCAGCTTAGGCGAATAGGAAAAATGAATTCGGCGGGCAGTATGATCCGATAAATAAAATAATCAACCGGTAAGTGCGATTTATTTCAAGCGACTTGAAGATAAATAAGGTTCACCACTCAGTAATTGCCGTAATTGTGCCGCAGCCATCGGTTGCATAACGCCATGATGACGTGGCCATCCATGAAATTTTCCTTTTGATAACCGTTTGGTCATCAGCCAAAAGCCATTATGCTCATAAGTGAGGGCTCGTATCATGGTTTTGTTGCGATTAATGAAGACGAATATCGAGCCTGAACGCGGATTACTCGACAAGCGCTGTTGGCACACGGCCGCCAGTCCATCGATACCACAGCGAAAATCAGCAGGCTGAGTCGCAATGAAGATACGACTGTTGGAAGTTAAATAGATCATGATTTCATTGCCCCGATGAGGGCGCAAATAAAGTGAACATCCAACACCTTGTATATGAATATTGTCGCCATTAGATAGATTCAACTCAAGTTTTACTGGGGAATTGGGCTTGATGACCTCAGGTAAGTTGGGTAATTCAATGAAGTCTGTAATGGACTCTGCCGAGTTTGATACCTGGCACCATTGTTTAAATTGAGAGCCACTGATACGTAAAGCGGTGCAAATTTGTGATGATGAGTAATGCTCTAGCAATGAAGTGGCTTGCTCGCGGAGAGTGTTTGGTATTTTAGTTCCGCGACTCGGCTTATTTATGCGCCAATGGGCGAAGATTGTGGCGACGCGAGTTAATGGCTCTATATTTGGCATGATGGGCTCCGATAATTAATCTGCCATCATTACATCAAATTATTGGGTTAAAGTTGCACTATGCTGCCGTAAACTCACATTTTATGCAAGGCAGAGTTTGTGAGGTTTGGTTATTATCGACATACAAAACTGTCGTTACTTCGTTTCCAAATGAGAAAACGATAACGCAGCACCTTTTATTTAGAAAGAGCGACCAATTTACGCTCTCTCTTTTTTCGATGCTTTTGAGCATTCACTGTTCTGTGTTGTGACCAGCTCACTTAGATGGCTAAGCATCACTGCTCACGCCTTGAACAGATAAATGCTCAAATAGCACAAAATTTAATCCTGAAAGATCAACAGACCCTAATCAGTTTCACAAATTCTACTTTATCGTAAGCCACTATTTACTGATTTGGTTCTACTAAATTTTTATACAGATATGTAGTTGCTTGGGATCACAGTGGTTGAGCATAGCGTGAAATAATTATCCGGTGAAAGGTTGGAGTATGCTTTGGTGCATTATTCAACAATTAACTATCAACCCTAAAAATTGCATATCAGAGATTTTCTTGCTGAACAGGCGACACCTGTTATCAGATGCCGTTCTCATAGGAAACGAGCCTGATGCTTCCATTGCATTTTCAGAAAGCAGGTATGAAAGGCTTAAGTCAAGAGTATATATTTTTTTATCATTGCAAAAAATGTAGGCCGAATACAAGGTTTAATTTTTTACTTCTTCGTTAAAGTCACAGATGAATCTCTCAGCACGACATTCGGAGTAAATATTCGATACTTTTGAGCTGATAGGTGTTTATTATTGATTAACATTTCGGTTGCTACTTTTGCAATTTGTTTCAATGGTTGGTCGACAGTGGTTAATTTAGGTAAGGTTTGACGAGAGAAAGGGCTGTTCTCAAAGCCGACAATTGACAGTTCATTAGGTATATTTATTCCAGCAAGACGAGCTGCAAATAGCGCACCTGCGGCCATTTCATCGTTACTGGCGACAATCGCAGTAGGTTTATGACGCATAGTGACTAATTGCTCAGTCCCAGCAATCCCTGATTCAAAAGAGTAATTACCTGAAATAATAAAATCTGGATCTAGTTTGATGTTATTCTCTTTTAGTGCTTGCCGATAACCTTCTAAACGCTCGATGGAAGATTTATGCCTTATGTCTCCACATAAGAATGCAATATGTTGATGGTTAAGATTTATTAGATGTTGCGTGAGTTGTTTTGCACCAAATTTATCGTTTATGAGTACTGATAGTTTAGGTTTTTCAGATTCTTCATTGCCAGCAATAATGCATACATAATTAGCATTTACTTCATCTAGTGCAGATAGGAGTTGTGGATCTTCTGACATAGGTGGTGTAAGTACTACGCCTGCTAATCGAGAGCGCTTTATTAGTGAAATTATCTGATCACTGACATCCTCTGCAGTTGAATCACAAGGGTGAATTATGAGCTCATAGTTCTTTTCATTACAAGCGGTAAGAATTCCATTTTGCATATCAATAATGTAATAAGCATTTGGGTTGTCATAAACAAACCCAATAGCAAAAGAATGAGAAGCCGCAAGGTTACGTGCAGAAATATTAGGTTGATAATTTAAAGCAGTGATTGCTGAATTCACTTTATCTACAGTAGACGGTTTGACCGATGGTTCATTGTTCGTAACACGAGAAACTGTCTTAATTGACACTCCGGCATAACTCGCTACGTCTTTTATCGTTACTTTCATTTGTTTTCTATAACTACCCAATGCTTATAATAATTAGATAAATTTGGCTGTTTACATAATAGGTGAGATTAATGTTAGCGCATATTTTATTGGACTAATTTTTCTATAAAGTTCGATTCTAAGCGTTTTTTGTCTACAGGTGTTAGTAAAATTTAGTAAAGTTCAACTAAGTACAAGGTATTAAGTTCGACTAAAAATTAAGCTGTTTAGCTAAGCACAAAAAGTGCCTTTTTCTTTTATGTTTAATTCAATTTTTATAGTAAACACAGAATAAACTTTTACCAAAACAATTTGTAACAGTCTAGTATTTGGTTTCTAAAAATTAACAAAATAGATACAAATGTCAGGCAAAACCGCCATAAATTAACTTGAAACTGCCCTAGATTGTTAATTATTTAACTTGGAGCTATAAACAGCTACAATCAGGTGGTTATTGTGTTTAATTTAATAATTGGTCGCCAAAAAAACACCTTACTTTCGATTTATGTTGCATTTAATTTTTATTTTTATTACATTTTATTAAAAATGACAGCGTTGTCATGAATTGTCGTTTTTTAATGACATCTGCGCTATCTAAGTTTTAGCTGACTGCGCAGTATAAAAAATATAATGACTATATAATGACTAAAGGAATGAAAAATGAAGACATCTGCATTCAAGAAAACAACTCTTGCTGCAAATATAGCTTTGTTATTAGGCGTTTTACCCCTTGCAAGTTATGCAGCCGACTCTGAAGAATCAGAAGCAGAGAACATTGAGCGAATTCAAGTAACTGGTGTTCGTGCATCGATGAAAGCTTCTATCAATGATAAGCGATTTTCTGATGCTGTTATTGACACAATTACCGCTGAGGATATTGGTAAGTTCCCTGACAGTGATATCGGTGAGTCACTTGGTCGAATTACTGGTGTAACGGTAAGTCGCCAGTTTGGCCAAGGACAGCAAGTATCTATCCGTGGCGCATCCTCACAATTAACTAATACTCTACTTAATGGTCATACTGTTGCATCAACAGGTTGGTATGATCAACAAGCTATCGACAGAAGCTTCAACTATACGTTACTTCCACCTGAAATAGTGGGTGATATAGAAGTATATAAATCTTCACAAGCAAATATTGCTGAAGGTGGTATCGGTGGTACTGTTATTGTTAATACACGTAAGCCCTTAGATTTAGAGAGTAACACTCTATTTTTGAGTGCTAAAGGTGATTACGGTACAATTTCTAAAGACACAGATCCACAACTGTCAGGTCTTTATAATTGGAATAACGAAGACGAAACTTTCGGTGTTTTAGTGAGTGGCGCCTATGCTAATACTAATTATCAACGTAATGGTATTGAAACATTATTAGGCTGGGGTGAAATTGTTCCAACAGCATTTCGTCAAGATCGTGAACGTACTGCTACAAATCTAGTATTTCAATATCGTCCAACCGAGCAATTAGAGCTTGGTTTAAATGTGATGCACCTAGATCTAGGCGCAAACAATACTAACACTTCAATCTTTTTATTCCCGACCCAACAAGGCGAACATACTTGTGAGCAAACCAATGCAGCAGGAGTTTGTGTAAGAGTTACACATGGTGAAGAAGGTGGTTTTGCTTGGGCACAAAGCTGGGCACGTAAAACCAGCATGAATTCAAACACAGTTGACTTCAATTTTGAATACGAAGGTGATGTGTATACGCTTGCAGGACGTTTAGGTAGAACTAAAGCTGAGGGGGGTACAGACTTAACGGCCAATTTTGGTAACTCAATTGGAAACCCAGCTGATTTTGCAGGCACTTACGATGCGACCGGTGATGTTATTCAAATCGATATTGCGAAAGAGCATTTTACTGCCAACGATTTTAACGGTCAATTATCAACGGCTGGATGGGCACTTAAAAAGCAACCCAATACAGACGAAGAAACTTATGCACAGATTGATTTAGATTACTCTGTTGAATGGGGCGCAATCAGTACAATTTCAACAGGAATAAGTTACGCTGACCATAAAGTGACTCAGCTAACTGATAATGCAATTTTAAATCCTTCGAAAGTTGTTTCAAGAGACGCCTCAGAATATTACAATGGAACCATGTCAGCAGGTGCTGGTTTTACTCTTCCTGCGCCTGACTTTGATCGCATGATTGCTGATTCTTATGCGGCAATTGACGGTTTTACCTTGAATAAGTCTGGCTACGGAACTTTGGATGAGGAAAACCTAGCGCTTTATGCAATGGCTACATTTGAGGCTGACGGTCTACGTGGCAACTTTGGTTTACGGTACGTTTCAACCGATATTTCTTCTGACTACTACGGATTAAATGCTCAAGGTCAATTTGCTGACAATTTAAGTACAGACACTGCTAGCTATAGTGACGTTTTGCCAAGTGTTAATATTGTTTTCGACCTTTCTGAAGATGTTATTCTTCGTATGTCTGCGGCTCAAGTCATTTCTCGCCCTAACTATGCTGACTTGTTTGCAACTAGAACCTTACCAGGCTACAACGATGGTACTCCAGGCAATGAAAAATTGGTTAGCGGTAACGTTGCAATTGAACCATTTAAAGCTTCACAAGCTGACTTAGCTTTAGAGTGGTATTTCGGCGAAGAAGGCTTATTAGCAGCGACTTATTTCCTTAAAGATGTTGGCTCGTTTATCACTACCCGTCAGGTTTTGAATCAGTCAATTGGTATTGTTGACCCAAATTCTGGTGTTGATAACTGGACAGTGAGTGAAAAGTACAATGCTAGCGGCGGTAAAATTGAAGGTTTAGAACTTCAAATCCAAGATGCCTATGACAACGGCTTCGGTTACTCGGCGAACTATACTTACGTCGATGCAAAGTCTCCAGCTGAAAATTATCCTGACGGCATTGGTGTTTTCAGTGATTCATCTAAGCATACTGTTAACTTAGTTGGTTACTATGAAAAGGATGATTTCTCAGCTCGTATCGCTTACAACTGGCGTTCAGAGTATATGATCCGTGAATTACCTGGATTTTATGGTAACCGTCAACACGAGTCATATGGCACGCTTGATTTAACAGCAAGTTATGCATTGACTGATTATCTAGATCTTACATTCGAAGCAGTAAACATTACTGAAGAAGATAGTATTCAAAAGGGTATTTCGGCAGTGGATAATCCGAACGTGATTTCTGAGTACAAAGCAGACTACCCTGTATGGAGCTTCGACGGCGAAGCCAGATATCGTGTAGGTATTGCTTTTAGGTTCTAAGTCAAGTGTTCGAAGAGTGCATACATAAATGCACTCTTCGTTTTTCTTTTTCTTAATCACTCTATACACCCGTAGAACAGACAAAGCTCTGGATGTAAATACATCTTGAATTTTAATATTGATGAAAAAGGCGCAATAATGAAAACAATAATTCAACAGTTAATGTGCTTATCCAAGAATTTACCAATGCGCTTAGCTATAAGCTTAGTTATTGTGACAGGAGCTCACGCTCAGACTTCTGTTAATCAAAAAGAACAACCAATTGGTTCCCTTACCCAAGAAAGGGCTCTTACATCACAAGAAACATTACACCAGTTTGCCCAGTACCTAGATATTAAATATCAACTCATATCTAATTACCCAGAACAAATTTGCGATTCAGAAAAAAAAGACAAACGATGTTTTCTTGTGCGTATTTCATTCACCCCTAAACATGATTTTATTGCAAAAAACTGGAGAATTATCTTCAGTCAAATGCGACCAGTAAAGAAAGTGCTTTCCAATGATTTTGGTATAAAAATCATTCAAGGAGACCTCAATGAAATTATCCCTCGTGAGCACTTTAGTGGTTTTAAAGCCGATAACACTTATCATCTCGATTTTCTTGCTGAGCATTGGCAACTAGCCGAATCAGATGCTATGCCAAATTATTATATTGTGGCGGGTAATCTAAAGCCTGAAATCATAGCTAGCACTCAGCTCAATTACGATCTTCAGACTCAGTTAGAAGTTCGTCCATATGCGCCAGCTTTTAATGACTTGGAAGTGCAATACAAACGAAGTAAGACTGATAAATTGCCGTATGATGGTGCCAAGCAAGTTTTTAAAGATAATCGCGATATAAAAGCGATCCCAACTAAAATTCAAGGGCAAATATTGCCTACTCCAAAGCGTTTAAAAATCAATCAGAGTCAAATGGTTTCTTTAGCGAACGGATTGTTTTTTGATTATCAAAACCTATCAAAAAAAGTAAAACCTGAAGATCTAGATCCCGCCATTAAGCGTTTACAGGTTTTAGGTGTAAAACAAAATGAAAAAGGAATAGTGGTTCGATTTAAAACTAATCCTATGCTGGTACCGGAGTCTTATCAGCTAACGGTAACTCCAAAACTAATTACCATTTATGGAAAGGATGCTGCAAGCTACTCCTACGGGTTAAGTAGCATTGCCTCAGCTGTACACTTATCAAGTTTAAGTTTACCTGAGATGGTGATTGAAGATTCGCCACGGTATGAATTTCGTGGCATGCACCTAGATGTGTCTCGAAACTTTCGTAGCAAAGAATACGTGCTAAAACTACTCGATCAAATGGCAGCATATAAACTGAATGCGTTACATTTACACATGGCTGATGATGAAGGCTGGCGCTTACAGATCCAAGACTTGCCAGAATTAACCCAAGTTGGCAGTCGTCGTTGCCACGATCTGACAGAAAGTCGGTGCTTATTACCTCAATTAGGTAGTGGCCCAGATGATAAGGCGAATCCAGATGTAAATGGTTTTTACTCTAAGCAAGATTACATTGAAATTTTAACCTATGCCGCCGCAAGACAAATTCAAGTTATTCCGTCTATGGATATGCCGGGGCACTCAAGAGCGGCTATTCGCTCAATGGAAGCTAGATATCGTAACTTAATGGCAAAAAATCAGCCAGAAGAGGCTGAAATGTATCGTTTACTTGATCCTCTAGATAAAACCGAATACCGCTCAGTTCAGTATTATAACGACAATACACTAAATGTATGTTTACCTAGCACCTATGCTTTTGTAGATAAAGTAATTGAAGAAATAACTCGTTTGCATGAACAAGCAGGTGCACCATTAGCTATTTACCATATTGGTGCAGACGAAACAGCAGGTGCGTGGCTCAACTCACCGGCTTGTGAAGGTTTTGTGGCTAATAGAAACAATGGAATTGAAGACAAATCACAACTCGGAGCCTATTTTATTGAACGTATCGCTAATATGTTGGACGACAAAGGCATTAAAGCAGCAGGTTGGAGTGATGGCTTAGGTCATGTAAATCCTGAAAAAATGCCAAACAGCGTTCATACTAACTTATGGGATATACTCTCACATGGTGGACATAAAAACGTACACAATCAGTTAGCACTGGGTTGGGATGCCGTGCTTTCTACTCCTGATGTATTGTATTTTGATATGCCTTCAGCTGCTGATCCAAGAGAGCATGGTTATTATTGGGCTAGCCGTAAAACCAATAGTCGCCAGATTCACAGTTTTATGCCGGATAATTTGCCTGCTAATGCTGAGCAGTGGCGAGATATTGAGAATAAACCTTACCAAGCAGATGACCGATTAGAAAAAAAAGTCGGGAAATTTGCAAACCAACCAAAAGAAAGAAAGCATCATGTGGCAGGTCTTCAAGGACAATTATGGACGGAAACCATTCGCAGTGATGTAATGGCTGACAGTATGATTTACCCAAGAATGTTGTTGTTAGCCGAAAAGGCATGGCATAAACCACAATGGGAGGTGCCATATGATTATGGAGGGCTTCTTTATAATGCTGAATCGGAATATTTCACACCTTTTGCTCGTGAACAACAACGTACAGATTGGCAAAGAATAGCAAACCATCTTGGACATAATGAACTTGCAAAATTAGAACTGCAAGGTGTGATTTATCGTCTACCTCCACCCGGAGCTAAAATAATCAATGGAAAGTTACATGCTAATGTGAGCTTTCCTGGACTTGAGATTCAATTTAAGCTACCAGGCAAAGACTGGCAGACTTATACAAATCCAATCTCAGTAAAAGCTCCGGTAGAGTTACGGAGCGTATCACACCTTGGTAATCGTGCAAGCCGAAGTCAATTCATAGAAGAATAATGTTCCTTTTATTATATCTTCCTTACATTATTTGTTTGGAAATAGAAGGGCGTTTTAACTGCAAGTTGTGTAAGTAATATGAATGTGATTACTGTGGCATGAAATTCTTAGTAATGTAAAAGAAATGAGGTTAAGAATGGAGCAAGACTCTAATCAACAACGGCCATTATTTATTGGCATTGATGGAGGTGGAAGTAAATGCCGAGCCGCCATTTATGACGCTGATAACCGAAAGCTTGGTGAAGGCATAGCGGGGAGAGCTAATCCATTATTTGGGGTAGAGCAAACATTTTCAGCGATCCACCAAGCTACAGAAAAGGCGCTTGTAGATTCAAACTTACCATTAGATATGCAAAAGTCACTTATTGCAGGTGTAGGCATTGCCGGAGTCAATGTGCCTGCTTTATTCGATAAAGTTGCACAATGGCGTCATCCATTTAGCGAAATGTATCTAACGACAGATTTACATATCGCATGCGCTGGAGCACATTTGGGGGGCAATGGTGCCGTGATCATCACTGGTACTGGGTCATGCGGTTTTGCTCAGGTTGATGAGCGACAATTGACTTTAGGTGGTTATGGCTTTGCCCTCGGGGATAAGGGAAGCGGTGGTTGGTATGGTCTAAAAGCGGCCGAATATGTATTACTTTCACTCGATGGTTTTAAGCCTCACACTCAACTCACGGAAAAATTGCTTCATCATTATTCTGTCGATAATGCATTAGGCATAGTTGAAAACCTAGCGGGTAAGCCCTCTAGTAATTTTGCTGAATTAGCGGCTTATGTATTTATTTGTGCAAAAAACCAGGATAAAGCTGCTATTGAGATCCTTAAAGAAGGTGCGAACTACATAAGTGATTTGGCTCGTAAATTATTAGCTATAAGAACAACTCGTTTTTCAATTATTGGTGGATTAGCTGAGCCATTATTACCATGGTTGGATGATGATATTGCTAATCAAGTACAGCCAGCGTTAGCTTCACCTGAAGTCGGTGCTATTTATTTTGCTCAACAACAAATGCAAAAAAAGCTTGTTGGGTAAGCGGCTATAAAATTAGGAAATTTAATGTTAACAAAAACGATTATGGAGCAAGAGGCGCGCTCAGTGCCGGAGATAATAAAGCAGCAACTTAAAGATAATGAACCTTTAGTTAAGGCTTTGGCAAAACAATTAAAAGAAAAGCCTTATAAATTTGCCATGGTTATTGGCCGAGGTTCATCTGATCATGCTGGAGTATTTGCAAAATATTTACTAGAAATTGAATTAGGATTACCAACATTTGCTGCTGCTCCTTCAGTATCTAGTGTGTATAACAAACAGCTTAGTCTACATGAAGGTATTGCCATTATTATCTCTCAGTCAGGGCGAAGCCCAGATATCTTAGCTCAAGCAAGAATGGCTAAAGACGCTGGGGCATTTTGTATCGCATTAGTGAATGATGAAACTGCACCAGTTAAAGATATTGTTGACGTGTTTATCCCTTTAAGAGCTGGTGAAGAAAAGGCTGTTGCGGCAACGAAGAGTTATCTTGCTACTTTAAGTGCATTACTTCAAATCACTGCTTACTGGAAACAAGACGCTAAATTAATCTCCTCACTAATTGATTTACCGCAATCACTACAACAAGTAATAGAAAGTAAACAGCAGCTTACTACTGAATCAGTGGCCGAATACCGCAATCTAATCGTATTAGGTCGTGGTATTGGAATGGGGATTTGTAAAGAGATCGCATTAAAACTTAAAGAGGTCTGCTGTATTCATGCAGAAGCTTTTTCAAGTGCTGAGTTTTTACATGGCCCTGTTACTTTAGTACAGACCCAATTGAAATTACTAGATGTATCAGTAGCTGATGAAGCATTTGAATCACATAAGACCCAAGTGAATGAAGTGAAGCAGCGAGGTGGTGATATTACGCTCTTACATCAAGTGTGTAACAAATTACACCCAAGGCTCGCACCATTAGCAGTATTACAACGATTTTATATTGATGTTGCCGCTATCGCTATTGCTAAGGGTATTAATCCAGATGAGCCCGCGGGATTGAAAAAAGTTACACAAACGCTTTAACGGAATTTGAGGTAATTATGGCACAGCAGTATATTGCTCGCCGCCTGTTTGATGGTGAACGCTATTTTGAAAATTTAGGGTTTTCAGTGGAAAAAGGGGTAATCACTGAATTTGATATATCCGTGGATAATACAGCACTTTTGTTAACAGGAACTGTGATGCCTGGTTATATTGATGTTCAAGTTAATGGCGGTGGTGGTGTGCTATTTAATGCTACGCCAACTGTCGATGCCATAAAGACCATTGCACAAACCCATGCTCGTTTTGGAACGACAAGCCTACTACCAACATTAGTTACTGATGATTACGACACCATGCATTGTGCAACTGAGGCAGTAGTTGAAGCGTTAGAGCAAAAAGTAAACGGAGTCGTTGGCGTTCATTTTGAAGGCCCACACCTTTCGGTTACAAAAAAAGGGGTTCACTGTGCTGAGCATATCCGCACGATTTCCGATAAAGAGTTAGCGTTATTTATGCGTAAAAATATTGGAAAATGTGTTGTAACTCTCGCTCCTGAAAATATTTCGGCCGATATCATCAAAGAGTTGGTTCAAGCAGATGTTACCGTATGTTTGGGCCATTCTAATGCAGATTATGATACTACTCTTTTAGCCTTAGATGCGGGAGCAAAGGGCTTTACACATCTATTTAATGCAATGTCACCAATGACTTCGCGTGAACCGGGGATGGTGGGAGCTGCACTATATGATGAACACTCATGGTGCGGTTTAATTGTTGATGGTTTACATGTTCACCCTCTTTCTGCGCAAGTAGCTTTAAAAGCCAAACCCAAAGGCAAAATTATGTTAGTAACTGATGCCATGCCTCCAGTAGGGCTTGAGGATGATGTCAGTTTTGAGTTCTTTGGACAGGTTATAGTTCGACGTGGTAATCAACTTAATGCGTTAACTGGTGAACTTGCAGGCTGTGTACTTGATATGCATACAGCGGTAACAAATTCAGTAGAAAAATTACAAGTAAGTATAGAGGAAGCAAATCGAATGGCATCTTTATATCCAGCTGAATTTTTGGGCTTGAGCAGCACGAAAGGTCGGCTGGTGAAAGGGGCTAATGCCGACTTTGTTGTAATTAATGACCGCCAACAACTGCAACAAACCGTAATTAGTGGGCAAAATGTATTCCAGAGCAGAGTATAACTATGACAAATCAACATACTGAATCCTTAAAATCTAACTCTCGTTTGTTATCTCTAGATGCACTAAGAGGGTTTGATATGTTTTGGATCATTGGTGGTGAATTTTTGTTTTCTGCATTTTTTGTTTTCTCTGGCTGGTCTGGATGGCTTTGGTTCGATGATCAAATGAAACATAGCCAAGGGCATGGTTTTACTGCTTATGATTTGATTTTCCCTCTATTTATTTTTCTTTCAGGTATTACGCTGGGTTTGTCGGCCAAATGTATCACAGATTTAGATTTCAAAGCGCGTCTGCCTACTTATCGCAAAGCGGTTTTTAGGCTCTTTTTATTACTTAGCTTTGGTGTACTTTACAATCATGGTTGGGGGACCGGACTGCCTGCAGCCGAAGATATTCGGTATGCTAGTGTACTAGGGCGGATTGCTTTTGCATGGTTCTTTGCTTTCTTGCTTGTTTACCATACCCAACTGCGCACTCAAATATTTTGGGTTATTGGTATTCTAGTTGGTTATAGTTCGCTACAACTTTGTGCGCCATTGATGAATTCAGAATTGAGTCAATTTGATCCTGAAACCTCAATCAATGCTTGGATTGATTCTCACTTTTTACCTGGACAAATCTACCAGCAAAAATCCTATGATCCTGAGGGACTATTATCAACACTTCCAGCTATATGTAATGCACTTTTTGGGTTTTTCGTAGGTCAATACCTAATACGTATGGCAGCCAATTCTAAAATTAAAGTTGCTATTGTTTTGACATTAATTGGAGTAGTTATTCTGGGATTAGGCTGGCTTATAGATATGGTAATTCCTGTAAATAAAGATTTATGGACAAGCAGTTTTGTGTTGGTCTCAGTGGGCTGGAGTGTATTGATATTTAGTTTGTTTTACATGCTGGTTGATGTATTGGGTTTCAAAAAATTGGTTTTTCCATTCGTGGTAATCGGCTGTAATGCCATCATTGTTTATCTGGCATCGAGCCTAATAAATTGGAAGTACACTTCAAATAGTTTATTTGGACAGTTGATCACTAATACGGCTCCGTATGCTCAGCCTTTAATGGCAACAGTAACCCTATTACTGGTGCAATGGTTAGTATTGTGGTGGCTTTATCAACGAAAAATTTTCATTCGAACGTAACAGAAGTTGGGGCATTAATTAGTAACCTGATCTCGGGGTAATGAAATATATAACTCATTGTTTCATAAGTGGTAAGTTTTGAGCCCAATCTACGGTGCTGTAGAGGTTTGCTTATCCAGAGTTCAGGTTAAGTATATAAGATACCATCGATAAATTCTTTGAGAATCATTGTGCTGAAGTAGCGCACTTAATAACGTCAGAAATTTATGGTTGGTAATTTAATAACAAAAGGCAAAATAATTATGACAATTGCAACTCCATTATCCACCTCAAATAGAAGCAGTATCTTGCCAATGACTATAGTCGGGATATTGTTTTTTATCTTCGGCTTTGTGACTTGGCTAAATGGTTCACTTATTCCATTTTTACAAATTATTTGTGATCTTAATGAATTTCAAGCACTCCTAGTAACCTTTGCTTTTTACATAGCGTATACGGTTATGGCTTTGCCAATGTCGTACCTTCTCAAACGTACAGGTTATAAAGATGGTATGGCTATAGGTTTGGCCATTATGGTAGTGGGGGCTTTGCTTTTTATTCCTGCAGCTATGAGTGCGAACTTTTTAGTTTTTTTATTGGCGCTTTTCATCTTAGGCACAGGTTTAACCATTCTACAAACGGCGTCAAATCCTTATGTTGTGTTAATTGGCCCAAGTGAAAGTGCGGCAATGCGTATTTCCATTATGGGGTTAATCAATAAAGCGGCGGGGGTATTAGTACCAATTGTTTTTACAGCATTAGTGCTTTCAGACTTAACGAGTTTTAATGCCGAATCTATCGCACAGCTGAGTGAAAAAGACCGCGAAGTTCAAATAGTTGAATTGTCCTCACGATTGGTAATGCCTTACCTATTTATGGCCGCTGCATTGTGTGGATTAGTTGCTTTAGTAAAGTTATCTTCTTTACCTGAAATTGAATTTGAGGAAGAAGATAAAGCAGAAGATAAACTTGGAATCATGCAATTCCCACAAGTCGTTTTAGGTTCTGTTGCAATTTTTGCTTACGTTGGGATCGAAGTTATCGCTGGAGATACTATTGGTCTTTATGGCTCTAGTTTAGATCTAGAAAACTTTGCGTCATTCACTTCGTATACCATGATGTTTATGGTTGTAGGTTATATTATTGGTGTTATATGCATTCCGAAATATTTTAGTCAAGAAACTGCATTAATTTCCTCAGCTATAGCTGGCGGGCTGTGTACTTTAGGTGCAGTATTTGGATCTGAAACAAGCCATTTAATAAGCGATATTTTATGGGGCTGGACTGGAATTCAAACCCTTCCTAATAGTTTAACTTTTGTAGCTATGATGGGTTTAGCTCATGCTTTGGTATGGCCTGCTGTTTGGCCTTTAGCGCTACAAGGTCTTGGCCGTTATACTGCTCAAGGCTCTGCTTTGCTTATTATGGGTATTTCAGGTGGTGCAATTTTGCCACTGGCTTTTGGCGCTATTGCAGATGGTGCTGGCAGTTTACAAATTGCATACGTCTTAGGCTTCGCCTGTTACGCATTTATCTTTTTCTATGCTATCAAAGGTCATAAGATGCGCAGTTGGAAGTAATCCAGTTTGAGACAAATATGTCTCGATGTTTGACTCTATTTGGGTTATCTAATCACACTGATTAGATAACCCAAGTTTCTCGCAAGAAAATGGATTAATATGCTTGATGCCTGATAAGCAGTTCTTAATGAAGTGTGAAGGTATTGGGTAATATTTTTTGTTCAAGTCGTAAACGTAAACGTATTTCTTTTATTACTTGCGAATCTGTCGCATTTATTTCTATATCTGTGGTTTTCTCTTGAAAAGTATCAAAGATTTTTAACAGTTCTTCTACGATATTAAGCTTATATGGTGCAAATGCTTTTTCATTTTCAAAACAGCAAAGCATTTCTATTATTTGCTGAAGTGATATCTTTTCCTTTTCAACAATTGTTTTTAGTACTTTTTGAATAAATGAAGAAGTCATTCCGTTGAAACGGTAATCTGTAACTTCTAGCCCATTAATTAATTGCAGCAAAGCAATAATACTTTCAGCTGAGTAAGAATATGGAGATTCTTCTAGTGACCCCATTGCACCTTTGTATCGAGAGGCCGTGTCAGAGTCAATATTGAATTGTTTTTCTCTCTCTGAACAATATAATTTTGCCGCAATCTCAAATAATGGAGCCAGCTCGTAACTGGAAATTTTTTGCAATATAGCATCTCTAATTTTAGTGGTATTACGGCAAGCAAACCGTCCAAGTAGCTCAAGATATAAACAGAGCTCATCTGGTTTATTACTAAAAATAGATATAGCAAATTCAACCAAGTCTGGTAAAGGAACAGAGCCTTCACAATCAGAATCTTCACCACTAGAGTCTATTGAGTACAAAGATTCGAGAAACATTGAACGATTCGTCAATGTTCTAGAGTGCCAAAAAGCTCTAGTTTGCGGATCACCTACTTGGGTTATATATTCAACGGCCTCTCTTGCTGACTCAAGTGTTTCATTTATTAACGAGTTATACTTGGTAAGGAAAAGTAAATCTATCTCCAATAATTGCTGATTTTTACATTCCGCAGTACGTGGTTTTTTTAAAAGATGATTGTTTGCAAATTCTCTTAATTCTTTTACATCAACAGTCATTTCCATAGCTTGTTCTACAATAGGTAAAAGAGTGTTAGATGGTAATAACATCAAATCAACCTTTGATAAGTGAGAAAGACATAGTGGCATCGAACCAGCTTCTGATCCCACAAAATAGCATAAGCTGCTTAAGGTGCTAATATTAAACCCTGCACCAATACTCATAATTACTTTGGGTTGTTGTTTTGTACCAAAAGAATCCATAGCGAAGCAATCAGCAATATCAAAATGAATTTGTGCTGTAAGTTCTAATTTTAAACGTGATTTTGACAGATTAACTATTTCTTCTTCTTCGTACTTTGCACAAAATACAGTTGTTGAATATAGAGAGCATTTTCCGGTTATAGTATTGATTTCTCTTAGGGGTAACTTTTGTTTAGTTTCATTAAATTTTCCTGTTTCTTCCTCATAGCAGTCAACGCATTTTTGAGCAAATATATTTGCCATAAAGCCGATCATTGAACAGGGTAACCCTCTTTTAAAAACCAAATCCTTAATTAATCTGAATTCTTCTTGATTGATATGATCTATTGTATTTTGTTCCACTTGTGCGAAACAAAAATGGGCCCTCATCTGCTTAACTGTTGCTTTAAACACTTTCTCTTCTTGTTTAGAAATCTCTTTAGGAGTTCCTGTAAATCTTAAAGCAAGCCTTAAGGGAACTGTGACTGTTTGAACAGACTCTTCTAACTTTTGAATGCAATAATCTTTTAACTTATCCAATTTAAATGAACTTTTTACAGATATGTAATTGGCATAAAAAAAAATACCTTCTAAATTAAGCGCCGAAAATTCAATTTCATTTTGTGCGTGATGGATAAGTGATCGAATAATAGGGTTTAAATCATCTTCATTTAGTCCTGATAGGATGTTTACAGTGACATCTAAAAAATTGAGATTGGCCGAATCTTTTTCTGATAAATATTGCTTTTGATCTAACTGTTCCAATAATTGTGAATACAATAATTTTGCTTGGCGTAACTGTCGGCTGAAATATACTGACTCCTTAAATTGGTCAATTTTGTCGTTGATTGTTGCATTAAGTTGTTCTTTAACTTCACTTACTCGAGTAAGGAGTATAGGTTTTCTTTCTGAAAATGGAGTAACAACTTGTAATGTAACTGAAGTAACCGCAGCCATATAAATACCTCAATACGTTAAAAGTGAATGGTTAATTTTATATTGAGTGAAACATTAAAGGAAAAAGACTTACAATCGGTTCAGCTTAAATTAGGCTTCAGAAAAAAGACTATTGATTATCTGTGAACTAGTAGTCCATTCATATGAATTCTACAGTTAAAGCTGTTCTGGTAAACCATAGTCATAGGAGAGCTAAGAATCATATATCGATATTTATTGTTTTAAACTCTTACTTAACTTTTGTTCACAATCAATTGACAAATAAGTGATATCTGAACAAAACACCTCC
Organism: Parashewanella spongiae; assembly: GCF_004358345.1. Classification (NCBI taxonomy): domain Bacteria; kingdom Pseudomonadati; phylum Pseudomonadota; class Gammaproteobacteria; order Alteromonadales; family Shewanellaceae; genus Parashewanella; species Parashewanella spongiae. The sequence goes on from NZ_CP037952.1 coordinate 2,570,729, forward strand.
TCCCACCCCTTGGCAAGTCAGTAGGATTCTAGCTTTTCATGCTTTGATTAACGAATGTGTAACTGGATTTCGTTAATCAGTGAACTTCTGTTAAAAGGCTCACTTTACTCTGGGAGTACGGGGTAAAGTTTCTTTAATTTTATACGTGCCTCCTCAGTCGTGAACTGCCAGTTCATCTTAGCCTTGGACTCATTACGCTCGGTAACCCAGGCTTCGACTTCAGTATTTAGTGTTTCCTGATCGGGTATTCTTCGGTTTAAGCATTGCCTGCTCAAGATACTTAATTCAATTTCAGCCATATCCAACCAACTTCCGTGCTTTGGCGTGTAATGAAATTCTATTTTATTGATCAACCTACGAGCTTCTTCTGGTTCGAAGGCCTTATAAAATGAAGCCGGTGTATGAGTATTCAAGTTATCCTCAACTAATACAATTGTCTCAGCGTCCTTATAACGCCCGTCTACTAAGGCTTTTACTTGATGAGCCCAATCAATGGCCGTTCTGTGTTCAGTGACTTCAACATGTCGCCAGCCCGCTAAAGGCTCAAATATCATGAACAGGTTGCTGACACCGTTACGCTCATACTCTGTATCGTATCGCTCTGGATAACCTGAAACTAAGGGTAACGGATTGCGAACTTCTTTAACTTGTTGTTTGCTGGTTTCATCAAGGCATACTAAAGGACGCTTAGGATTGTAAGGAAGTTTATAGAGTTCTAATATATCTTCCATAGCACTCACGAAAGCAGCGTTTTCCTCTTTAGGTATACACCACTCTTCTTTAAGCCATGGTTTAAGTTCGTTTTTTTTAAAGCATAATGAACAGAAGTTCTTGATATGTTATCGATATATTTGAGTTCAATCATCTTGTCTCTAAGAAGATTTAATGTCCAACGGCAACGTCCTTCAGGAGGCGTAGAGCAGGCCAGTGCAATTAGGTGGGCTTCGGCTTCGCCATCCATTATGCGTCTGCGGCCTTGATGGCTGTGTTTGCTATTCACAGCGACTTCTAATCCTTCTTCGACAAAACGCTTTCTAAGGCTCGTTACTGCAAGTGGTGAGATGTTTAGTGCTTTAGCAATCTGTTGATTGGTCAGTGGCGAATTATTCTCATCAATAGCAAGTAAAATTTGGGCGTGTCGTTTCTTATGTTGAGCAACACGTGGTTTCTTCTGCTTTATCAAAGCCTCAAGCATTGAACGTTCTTCATTACTCAAACGAACGTGGTATTTAACCCTCATAACAACTCCAGTGTTTCTTGTGTTCAGGAGTTGTTAGGATATAACCATTCGGTCATTATTTGTTCTTGAATGAACTACTAGGGTCTGTTGATCTTTCGTGATTTTAGCAAGCTTGTGAGCGTAGAGCACTTCACTCATTGGGTGAAAGCCATGATGATAAAATCATCGTATTGCTCAAACAGTTACTCATATACTCAGCGTTCAACTGATGTTTTTAGGATTAACGGAATCCAGTTACACTTTCGTTAATCAAAGCATGAAAAGCTAGAATCCTACTGACTTGCCAAGGGGGGAAGGAGGTGTTTTGTTCAGACGTTATTTATTTGTAAATTGATTGTGAGCAAAAGTTAAGTAAGAGTTTAAAACAATAAGTATCGATACATGATTCTTAGCTCTCCTATGACTATGGTTTACCAGAACAGCTTTAACTGTAGAATTCATATGAATGGACTACTAGTGCCTTTTTGCTCTAAAAAAGAAAAAACGCTGGATTCCTGCCTTCACAGGAATGACGATATAAGCAATTTCAATGAGTTATAAAATTCACACATCAGGTTATTTTTTAATAAGTAAGCAAACGTGGGAAGTTTAACCACGAAATAGTTTATTATTGTTCTGCTAATTCGGATAAGACTGTAGGGTTTGGGTTAGTGCAAGCCTGAGCTTTGCGGGTTGTATCGGCTTATGCATCAATAGCAAACCCGTTTCTCTAGCTTCTGCAATGCGTTTTGGGTCTGTATCTCCAGTAATAAGCATTGCTGGAATTTTTATTTGCCTTGTTTCTCTGAACAGTTCGATCAGCTCACCACCAGTAACTGATTTTGGTAAACGATAATCAGAAACAATAATATCTGGTGTATAGTCAGTATCCAATAATTTCAGTAGTTCTTGTTTGTCTGCGATCGAAACTACATGTAAATTCCACTTCCTTAATAAATTTTCCATAGCTTCCCTAATATCCATTTCGTCGTCAATGACCAAAACTTTTTCATTATTAAAGTCATGCAACTGGCGCCGACTACCTGAAGTTATTGGAGTTGTATGGGTAATGGATATGGGAAGTTGGACAGTGAATGTTGTTCCTTTATTGGGTTCGGAGTCAAGAGATAAAGGGTGATTAAGTAAAGTGAACATGCGTTTGACTATGGCTAGACCTAAACCAAGCCCCTTATTTCTATCGCGCTCAGGGTTGTTGAGTTGATGAAACTCTTCGAAAACAGACTCTTTATCTGTGATCGGTATGCCGCAGCCATTATCTGAAATTGTAACAACGGCATTATTATTGTTTTTAACTACGTTCACCGAAATCAATTCGCATTGACTATGAAGTACAGCATTATTTATTAAATTTGAAAAACACCGTAAGAGTAATTCTGGATCGGATTGCACTACAAGTTCAGTATCTTGAATGACTAGCTTTATGTTGTTGGTAGCACATTGAGTAGCGAAGTTTCGATTTAATTTCTCGATAATGAGCTTGAAAGGAATCGGTTGTATTATGGGTTTTATATCACCAGCGTCCAATCGTGATATATCCAGTAATCGGTTGAAAAGTGAATTCAAAGCCGAAATAGACTGAGTCATTTTCCCGAGTGTTCTCTCGCTACTTTCATCTAGTTCATTGTATTGTAATACTTCACTGAATAGAGTTAGTGATTGTAAAGGTTGGCGTAGGTCGTGACTTGCCGCAGCTAAAAACTTTGATTTCTGTTGATTAGCATTTTTTACATTCTCGATTTGTTCGTTAAGTGCATCATTTTTTTCTTCTAACAAATTTAATAAATCAATATTTTGATAGCGTAAACGCAAGGATTCAAGTACTGATTTGTGGTTAGCGTAAGCGAAACCAAGAAATCCTACAGTAAGACTGAATGCAAAAAAACCTAGGATAATGTAGCTCTGTTCACCAATGCTCATAATACGAGCGCTCAAAGCTAACATTATTGGCATTGCGAAGGCTAAAAAGCCAGGAAAGTGAACCCCATTTGAACCAATGCTACCGGCAGACATTCCTATCCATGTGACAGCAATAAAAGTAATTAAATGTGGCTCAGATTCTATGATGAAAAACCATCCTCCGTACCCCCATGTTAATCCTGCAACGAGAGTGAGAATGGTAAAAATTAAGGACCATGAGTCAACTTCCTTTGAGGAGAAAATCTTTTTAGAGGTATAGTGGTTACGGACAATTACCCTAATAAACGTCCAAAGCACTATGAAGCCGCACCAAGAGTACAATTTAAAATGCTCGATAACATCGAACATAACGTAAATAGTGAATATACTAACAACGATATTGGCATAGGCGATGGAGTTGTAATTTCCTGCTAGAACATCGAGTTTATCTTTTAGTATCTGGCTTTCAACTGATTCTATTTTGTGAGGGGACGAGGTATCCATTACCAACCTTTTTAAATTCCCGCTTCTTGCAAGAACTCTTCGTTTACACTGTATGTTTCTTATTAAAAAGGCATGTCTTACTTGTTAAGCTCAAAACTCAAAAAATACTTGTTTCTAGCTAAATTCATAAGTAATAAAGCAAGAGAAAGACATGGCCTAAATGAAATACAACAGCTAAAACTAATTTATTCTTACCTCAAATAATGAGCAAGACGTTGACTTTGTATGTTTTTATATTAGCTTGAGCTTAAGTGACGAGCGATAAATTAATTGCATTTGTTGTCCACTGTGACAATTTATAGCTTGCTTTGTAATTTTGGTTTAGTGGCAAAAATTGCATAATTAAACAATTAAAACCTTTACTGAATTAATATTACGGAAGATAATGTTTTAGCGCATCACCCTAAAGAGTGATATTCAATAATTATAAAAAATGGATTTTTATGAAATTCTTATTGGTAGATGACCACTGGTTATTCTTGGATGGCTTAGCCAATGTACTTACGATCCAAAACCCTAAGTTAGAAGTGTTGAAGGCTGGTTCAGTAGATGATGCTTTAAAAATGCTTGATGAACATTCAGGTATTGATTTAATTTTGGTTGATCTCGCCATGCCAACTACTGACGGACTTTCATTGTTGAACTCGCTGTCGACGCAAAATTATTTAATACCTGCCGTAGTTTTATCCGCAAGTGAAGATTTGACTCAAATATCTAAAGCAATGAGGCTAGGCGCGTCAGGATTCATACCTAAAACATATGGCACAAAGTATTTGAGTGTAGCGATTGATCGAGTGTTAGCTGGCGAAATCTTCCTACCTGAAAATATGCAGAATGAATTAGATATGATTTGCACGGAAGCTCAAACCAAAAACGAGATTGCCCATCAATTTCAAATCACTCCAAGGCAGCTTGAAGTTATTTCAATGCTTAAGAAAGGCTATTCTAATGGAAAAATTGCTGATTTACTGTTTATTTCAGAGCATACTGTAAAATCTCATTTGAAGCAGATTTTTCAAAAATTAGACTGTGAAACTCGATTAGCCTGTATTAGTAAAGCGCAATCATTGGAGCTGATTAATTAGTTTCAGGGAATTATGTTGTTTAAGTTTGCGTTTAGAATAAAAAACCAGCATTCAACTTACTGGAAGGCAATATTTAGTATACATTCTGATAATGAATGGATATATTGATTTCCGTTCGGAGGGGTGGCAGAGTGGTCGAATGCACCGGTCTTGAAAACCGGCAACGGTTTATCCCGTTCCAGGGTTCAAATCCCTGCTCCTCCGCCACTTTAAGAAAAGGCTACTCAATTGAGTAGCCTTTTTGCATTAGTTTCGAAAAACACGATTTTCATTTACGAGTACTTTTACACTATTAAAAACAGCCTTTTATATTTTATATAGAATCTTATCATCTTGATAAAGTTGTCGAGTAATTGTATTTTCTGCAAATTTACAACTCAATAAACTCACTAACTCTTGTGAAATACCTTACCTGAACAAGTGCTAACTCCTCGGTAACGGCCAGAGCTTGTATTGTTTTACGAATGTGATTTAGGGATGCAGTAAGCGATCTCTGATCTATCTGTATAATCATGACCTTCTGGAACAAATACCGTAGTGTCACCATTGTCGATAGTGATTTGTTTGGATTTTTTCTCTATTTCAGATCCATCTTTAGAAATCCGCTGTATTAATGTTTTAGCCGCAAATTCGCAACTTTGTCTATTTGGAAACTCTTGATTTGTTGCTTCACCGTAACCGTAACCGTCACCATAGCCGTATAAACCGCTTGAAATCCAAACGCCATTATGCTCGGTAAAATGTTTGTTATAAAATTGAAAGAGTATGTAAGCGGAGTCTGAACTGGCGAAAGAAGTATTAGCAAAGAATACGTTAGCAACGATTAGTGCTACTGGAAGTAATTTCATTTTGATACTCTTAATTACAATAAATAATAGGATCCTTTTACCATACTAAATATAGACAGCCGCTGAACATATATAAAAATACCTCAAGCAAAGTTGAGGTATTTTTATATATGTTACAGGCTATTTAGGTTTTAATCTTTGTATTCTTTTCCGTAGAAGCATGCCAGTAAAAGCTCTTTAAGCTCAGAGATGAGAGGGTAGCGGGGGTTAGCGCCTGTACATTGGTCATCAAATGCATCTTCGGCTAGTTCATCGATTTTTGCTAAGAAGTCAGCCTCATTCACTCCAGCTTCTTTGATTGATGCAGGTATGCCAATCGCCTTCTTGATTTGATTGATTTTTTCAAGCAGTTTTTCGACCTTTTGTTCATCAGAACTTCCTCCAAGGCGCAAGTAATCGGCAATTTGCGCATAACGACATAAAGCTTTAGGGCGATCATATTGACTAAAGGCCGCTTGTTTAGTCGGTATATCGGTCGCATTAAAACGGATTACATTTGAAATTAGTAAGGCATTAGCTAAACCGTGGGGTAAATGGAATTCAGCACCAAGTTTATGTGCCATTGAGTGACAAATACCTAAGAAAGCGTTAGCGAAAGCAATGCCGGCAATAGTGGCGCCATTGTGAACTTTTTCTCTAGCAATCGGCGCTTCTGAACCTTTTTCGTAGGCCTCTGGCAGGTATTTTGTTAATAAATCCATTGCTTGTAATGCTTGACCATCACTGTACTCATTTGCCATAACGCTAACATAGGCTTCTAATGCATGGGTGATTGCATCAATACCACCAAATGCAGTTAATGACTTAGGCATATTCATCACTAGATTTGGATCAACAATTGCCATATTAGGTGTTAATTCGTAATCAGCAATAGGATATTTTTGACCTGAAACTTCATCTGTGACCACAGCAAAAGGGGTTACTTCAGAGCCTGTTCCTGAAGTTGTAGGAATTGCTACCATCTCGGCTTTGTTGCCAAGTTTAGGGAATTTGTAAATTCTTTTACGAATGTCCATGAAACGAAGTGCAAGCTCGGCAAAATCAATATCTGGGTGTTCATACATAACCCAAATTATTTTTGCCGCATCCATAGGTGAGCCGCCGCCGAGAGCTATGATAACGTCCGGTTGGAAACTACAAGCCACAGCAGCGCCTTGTTTAACTACTGACAAAGTTGGATCGGCTTCCACATCATAGAATGCTTCAGTTTCAAGCCCTTGAGCCTTGAGAATTTTAAGAGTTTCATCGCAGTAACCGTTGTTGAATAAATACTTATCAGTGACGATGAGTGCGCGGCGCTTTGAGCTTAACTCTTCTAATGCAATTGGGAGACTTCCGCGACGGAAGTAAATAGATGATGGTAGTTTATGCCACAGCATATTTTCAGCCCTTTTTGCGACCATTTTTTTGTTGATCAAGTGACTAGGTCCAACATTTTCTGAAATCGAGTTTCCGCCCCAAGAGCCGCACCCAAGAGTAAGTGATGGCGCTAACTTAAAGTTATAAAGATCGCCAATTCCTCCTTGAGAAGCAGGAGTATTAATTAATATCCTAGCTGTTTTCATCCTGAAACCAAATTGCTTTACGCGTTCAGTCTGTGTGTCTTGATCGGTATATAAACCCGAAGTGTGACCAATGCCGCCTAAGGCTACAAGTGCTTCAGCTTTATCTAAAGCGTCTTCAAAACTGCTTGCGTGGTACATTCCGAGTAATGGTGATAGCTTTTCGTGGGCAAAAGCTTCGTTATTGCTAATTTCAGTAGCTTCCCCAATTAATACTTTCGTAGTTGAGAGAACATTAATGTCAGCCATTTTGGCAATGGTAATCGCACTTTGCCCTACAATTTCTGCATTTAAGCTTCCGTTTTTCAGAATGATTTTTTGAACCGCTTTGGTTTCTTTGTTGTTAAGAATATAACCGCCGTGTGATGCAAAGCGTGCTTTTACTTGTTCATAAACACTATCTAGTACAACAACAGCTTGCTCAGACGCACAAACAACACCATTATCAAATGTTTTTGACATAAGAATAGAGCTTACTGCACGTTTAATGTCAGCAGTATCGTCAATAATTATAGGAGTGTTACCAGCTCCAACGCCTATTGCTGGTTTACCTGACGAATAGGCCGCCTTAACCATTCCGGGCCCGCCAGTGGCGAGGATAAGGTTTATTTTCTCATGAGTCATAAGTTGATTAGATAAAGCAACACTTGGCTCATCGATCCAACCAATAATGTCTTTCGGTGCACCGGCTTTAATCGCTGCGTCAAGTACAAGTTTAGCTGCGCTTGCTGTTGATTGTTTTGCTCTTGGATGTGGTGAAAAAATAATTCCATTTCGAGTTTTTAAGCTTATTAGAGCTTTAAAAATGGCGGTAGAGGTCGGGTTGGTGGTTGGTACGATACCGCAAATTATTCCGACTGGCTCGGCAATGGTAATTGTACCAAATGTGACGTCTTCATCTATTATTCCACAGGTTTTATCATCTTTGTATTTGTTATAAATATACTCAGATGCAAAATGGTTTTTAATAACCTTATCTTCAAGAACACCCATACCTGTTTCTTGTGCAGCCATTTTTGCAAGTGAAATACGTGCATCAGCCGCCGCTAATGCAGCTGCTCTAAATATCTTATCTACTTGCTCTTGACTGAAATTGGCAAATTTAGCCTGAGCCTCAGCCGCTCGACTAATTAATTGGTCGAGTTCTTGAGTATTTGTCACTGTCATATTAAGTTTCCTATAAAAATTATTTAGGCAACGTTAGATTTGACTAAATACTTTCAACAACATGAAATTTACCGATTTAAGGCAATTAATTCTGTGATCCCTTTGGCAAATTCACCTTTGTTTTGTAATAAAATTACAAATTGAAGCAAGATAAGGAATTTAAAGCAGAAAATGAGATAAGAAGATGTGTAATAATGAGCGGTGCGTTATTTTAAGTAACTGACTCATTGGGGATTGTATTAAACATAAAAAAGGTTGGTTTTATATGGTTATTAAAAATTAACTGCATTAATCTAAATTGAAAGCCACTGTACACGACAAAAATAAAGCCTGTTTTGTAATAACGTAAATTCAAACCATTACGACATACTCGCGAAGGCGGGTATCCAGTAACTTTTGTCGTATACAAAATTGAAAATCACATCACTTTGTACTCATATCGGTTTACATTCACCTTAGATTAACTGGTGGTTAGTTCGCCTATTGTGTTTTCTTGCATAATTTTTTTAATCTCCTCACAACAGAGGTTTTGAGATAAAAGTACATGTAATTTTGCTAATGCAGCTTCAATAGTGAGATCTGCACCACTGATAACACCGGCTTCAGCGAGAGCATTCCCCGTTGCATAGCCAGACATGTTTACTTTTCCCTGAAGACACTGTGTCAAGTTTACTAATATAATTCCCTCTTGGTCTGCTTTTTGTAATATATCAAGCATTGCAGGGCTCTCTGGCGCGTTACCCACGCCAAAAGTTCTTAAAATCAAAGCTTTTACAGGTTGACGGAGAATGTTTTCGAAGAGCTTAGTATCTATACCAGGGTAAAGTAAAATCACTCCAACTGGTTGCGGTTCAATGTTGACGACTTCAAGTTCACTATTCATTCTAATTTTGAATTCAGGCTTAATATGTTGTTTTATTTTAATGCCTGCTTCAAGTAATACTGGAAAATTAGGTGAGGCAAAAGCTTCAAAACCATCAGCATGGGCTTTAGTGGTTCTATTTCCTCTGAATAATTTATTATTAAAGAATAACGTCACTTCTGGAATAGAATGACTCGCAGCAATATATAAAGAATTTAATAGGTTAGCCTGACCATCAGATCGAAGTTGTGCAAGTGGTATTTGGGAACCTGTTACTATTACGGGTTTACAAAGATTCTTTAACATAAATGATAATGCAGAAGCCGTGTAAGCCATGGTGTCAGTACCATGTAATATGACAAATCCATCGTAATTATCGTAATTACTGGCAATGTCATCAGCAATTCGTTGCCAATCACTTGGCATCATGTTGGAAGAGTCAATTAGTGGGCTGTATTCATGAATGGTAAATTGCGGCATTTCATCATGGTAAAACTCTGGCATATCACGAACACATTGAGTTAAAAATCCAGCTACAGGGATAAAACCTTTATCGGTCTTTTGCATACCAATTGTCCCGCCTGTATAGGCAACATAGATGGATTTTTTATTCATAATAACGATAACTTAAGAAAGGATTATAGTGACAATATTTTACTATATCTTTAACTAACAGCAATAAAAAAGGGCAATTAAATATTGCCCTTAGAGTTCTTGTGTTGACTCATTTTATATTAGAAATTACATGTGTCACAGAACATGTACATGTTCTTTGGATCATCAAACTGATTGAGTCTCTCTATGGAGTTGGCCCATTTTTTAAATGTTTTTTCTAAAATGCTTGTCGAAGCATACGACTTTGGTAAATATGCTGTGGCTGAAGCGAATAACTCTTGAATAATCAATTCCTCAGCAGTGAGTTGCTTTTGAATAATTTGAGTGTCAAAGTTTTTTAATTGAGCAAACTCGGCGGCTTTAGCAACGGCTTTATCTAAGTCACCAAGCTCATCAACTAAACCTAGCTCTAATGCTTTTTTTCCACTCCAAACACGGCCTTGGGCTACTTTGTCCACTTGTTCAAGGGTCATTTCTCGCTCTTTAGCAACCAGTGAAATAAAATTGTGATAGCCACGATCTACTTGCTTCTGTATGACTGCTTTTATTTGAGGTGATATACCACGAGTGCTTGAAGCTTTTGTCCATTCAGATGTGCCAACGCCATCACTGAAAACTCCAATAGATGCTAATGAATCTTCAATTGTATTGAACATCCCAAAAATACCAATAGAACCTGTCAATGTTGTCGGAGTTGCGAAAATATAATCAGAGCTGGCTGAGATCCAGTATCCACCTGATGCAGCATAAGTGCCCATACTTACGACTACAGGCTTCCCTGCTTCTTTCAAGGCCAATAATTCTTGTCTAATTTGTTCAGAAGCGAATGCACTTCCGCCAGGACTATCTACGCGAAGAACCACAGCTTTTATTTGTCGGTCAAATCGAGCTTGGCGTAAAAGATCAGAGGTACTTTTACCACCAATTGTTCCAGCAGGTTGATTTCCATTTAAAATGGTACCTTTGGCTACAATGATACCTACAGCGTCACCTAACACTATATTATGCTTCGGTTTGACTAATGATAAATATTCACTGAACTCTATATTTTTATAACTAGTTCCAGAGTCTGCTTTGCCAACTTTTTCAATCATTGATAAACGGAATTGTTCAGGTGTGGCTAACTCATCGACGAGCTTTGTATTAAGTGCCATCTGACCTGATTCACCTTCCGCTTTATCGAGTGCCGTAAGAAAGTCAGTAGGTGTTAATACCACATCATTTTGATCGATTTGTCGGTTTTGACTAATGATGGTTTCGTAATTACTCCAAATGTCATTCAGTAAAACCTCATTTGCTTTTTTAGCCGCTGCAGACATGTCATCACGGATATATGGTTCTACAGCTGATTTAAAGGTACCTACGCGGAAAATGTGAGTATTAATCTTTAATTTTTCAAGCGCTGACTTGTAATAAAGACGATATCGACCAAGCCCTTCAAGGCTAACGCTGCCTTGAGGGTTTAAATACACTCTGTCGGCATAACTGGCAAGCAAATATTGGTTTTGGTCAAAATAATTTCCGACAGCGAAAATTGATTTTCCTTGCTTTTTAAATCGTTCTAAAGCTTGGCCGATGGACTCTAATTTACTGATCCCCGAACCTCTTAATTGCGAGAGTTCAAGTACAATACTATCTATTCGTTTGTCATGTGATGCATTATCAATGACATACAAAACGTCAGAAAGGAGGACTTCACTATCACTTTTATCACCTTGGCTTTCTTTAATTGTAGCTTCAAAAGGATCAACATATCTTTTTTGGTCTACGATTCTTCCGTTTAAATTAAGCAACAAAGCTGTTCCTTCGTCGAGTTTGATTTCATCTCCAGTGGAAAGGGCAACGATAAAAGCAATTAAGCCAATTAAAACTAAAGGAAAAAATACAATATTGATAATAAGTTGACGTGTAAAATTAATGACTTTCCATATCAAAGATAAAGTATTTTTAGTTGTAAGTGGTTTTTTCGTGGACATAGCCACTCCAGTAAATTAGAACATAATTCTATGCTACCTGAAATATTGACGGAAAACGAAACACAATTGTAACCGTTTTTATCAGTATGGGGTTGAGCTTAAAGAGTGTGCAATGTATGTTATGAAATATCATTTTCAATCGTGCGTTTTAAAAGGGTGTTTAAATGGCGTATCCGCATTTGTTAGAACCTCTAAATTTAGGTTTCACGACATTAAAAAATAGAGTGTTAATGGGTTCCATGCACACAGGGTTGGAAGAAGAAAAAGGTGGATTTGATAAATTAGCCACATTTTATCAAGAGCGGGCCAAAGGTGGTGTTGGACTAATCGTTACAGGCGGTATATCTCCAAACTTTCGTGGACGCTTAACACCACACGCAAGCCAGTTAAGTTTTCGATGGCAAGTGAAAAAACATAAGTTAGTCACTGATGCTGTTCATCAAGCTGATGGGAAAATTTGTATGCAAATATTGCATTCAGGTAGATATGGTTATCACCCGTTTTCAGTTGCACCAAGTAGAATAAAATCTCCTATCACCCCTTTTAAGCCAACAGCTTTATCTAAAAGACAAATTTCTAAAACGATCAAACATTATGCAAATTCAGCTATGTTGGCACAAAAAGCTGGTTATGATGGCGTTGAAGTGATGGGCTCAGAAGGATACTTAATCAATCAATTCATTTGTACTCGATCAAATATCCGTACAGATGAATGGGGCGGAAGTATTGAAAACCGCTGTAAATTTCCATTGGAAATTATACAAGCGATTCGAGAGCAAGTAGGGCAAAAATTCATTATCATTTTTCGACTATCTATGCTGGATTTAGTCGAAAAAGGCTCTTCATGGGAAGAAGTCGTTTACCTTGCGAAACGTTTAGAAAAGACTGGAGTGAACATAATAAATACTGGCATCGGTTGGCATGAAGCGAGAATTCCGACAATTGCAACCAGTGTGCCTAGAGGTGCATTTAGTTGGGTGACTGAACGTCTAAAAAAAGAATTATCGATACCATTAATTGCAACAAACAGAATTAATACTCCTGAAATTGCTGAGCGAATAATAAGCAGTGGACAGGCTGATATGGTATCAATGGCTAGACCATTTCTAGCTGATCCTGAATTTGTAAATAAAGCCAATGCTGATTTAGCTGATGAGATAAACACTTGTATAGGATGTAACCAGGCTTGTTTAGATCACTCTTTCGTATTAAAGCGTGCAACTTGTTTGGTGAATCCAAGGGCATGCTATGAAACCGAACTTAATTTCGTTAATGCTCAAACAAAAAAGAAACTCGCGGTCGTTGGGGCGGGGCCAGCTGGGCTCTCTTTCTCAGTTTATGCCGCTCAGCGAGGTCATGATGTTGTACTGTTCGAAGCTAAGAGCGAAATAGGTGGCCAATTTAACTTGGCAAGAAAAATACCAGGAAAAGAAGAATTTGATGAAACAATAAGATATTTTAAGAAGCAACTGGAAAAATATAAAGTTGATTTGAAACTCAATACTAAATTTGAAGCCCATTATGTAAATGAATTGGAATTTGATGAAGTGATTGTAGCTTCTGGCGTCACTCCAAGACAGATTTCTTTCCCCGGAAGCGATCGAGATAATGTTGTCGACTATCAACAGGTACTAAAAGGTGATGTTTCAGTTGGAAAGCGCGTTGCCTTAATAGGTGCTGGTGGCATTGGTTTTGACATGGCTCACTATTTAGGAGAGCCGGAATCTAAAACAATGCAGCCTGATCAATGGCTAAAAAACTGGGGAATAGATAAGAGCTATACAAATGTGAGTGGACTTTTAGACTCGCCTGTTGAGCATTCTCCAGAAAGAACTATTTATTTGTTGCAACGGAAAAATAATAAACTGGGTAAAGGGTTAGGGAAAACCACAGGTTGGATACATCGTTTAGTGATTAAGCAACATAAAGTTATCACTAAATCCGGTGTAAATTACGTCAAGGTTGATGATGACGGCCTTCATATTTCGATTAATGATCGCCCCGAGGTTTTAAATGTCGATCATATCGTTTTATGTGCAGGGCAGGAATCCAATAAAAAAATCATTCCTGAATTAGAAGACTGTGGGAAACCAATACATGTAATAGGTGGGGCAGATTTAGCGGCCGAACTTGATGCGAAACGAGCAATAAGGCAAGGCGCTGAATTGGCCGCAAGTATATAATATTATTAGTAATACCAATTACAATAATTAATTTTTCATTCAGCTAGAACTAAAGAGTTTTAGTGCAAGGCACAAGCTCTAAGTACTATATTCCCTACGGTCGCCATACAAAACTGGCGTTCAACGTACTTAGTGCTTTTATCGGGATAATTCAAGTGCTTGTAACGCAGTAATGGAAACCTTTAGCATTGTCATTCGGGAGCTTGTATGTGCTCTGAGTTGAGCATTTAATCTCTGAGGGTTTAATTCCCCGTCCCTTGGGACGAACTACCTTATTTCGTGAATCTAGATTGATACCCCGCTGCTTGCAGCGGGGTTGTTCACTTACTGTAATCCTAAAAACATCAGTTGAACGCTGAGTATATGAGTAACTGTTTGAGCAATACGATGATTTTATTATCATGTTTTTCACCTAATGAGTGAAATGCTCTACGCTCACAAGCTTACTAAAATGGCTGCTATCTGCGTTATATCTTTTGCAATTAGATTAACTACTTGCTGCAAGCTACGCCTTACTATCAGCCATTTTTTCTACGCTTGAGAACGCAGTCAACTAATGTTTCTAGGGAGCGCCACGAAGCGCTTTATTCTGTTGCGGGATTTGTCTCAACGTATACGCAGCCAAGCGATTACATGGCCATAAACCAGAGACAGCAACGTTATTATTTATAATAAGTCCATCAGGTTGAAACGTACCTGACGGGATAATTACCAGTTCATCCCGAAATCTGACGGGCATGCATAATGGGTAACCGCTATGACATGAAGCCCTGTGACAAAGGCCTTGAATAAAGGTTGAGATGCAATGTAGGCCGCAGCATCAAGCGAATTCAGTTAAGCGTCGTAAATCAAAAAATGAAGATGGGGAGTCTTTCCTAGTTGACGAACCCTGACACAAACAGAGAAGCAACTGGTAAATGCATCTGTTTGATCTTCCGGCGTAATATGAAGTGGCATGTATTGAAGGAAATAAAGTGAACGTGGGAGAGCCTGAGTGTTGGAAGGTAGTGACTTGCACTATCCGAATAATAAGGTAAACCGAAATTTCAGATAGGGCGCTCAGGCAGTCGGATGAGCCCATAGTACCGTTAACCGTGAAGACAACATAACTTTACATCAGGGAAGGGGCTCAGTGTTACACCCGTTTTTTAACGTAACTTTTGAGGTGAAATTGCCATATGGCTAACACTCCAGTAAATATCAGAATATTACAGCGAAAACTTTACTTACGCTCAAAGCTTAACTCGGAGCTTCGATTTTACAGCTTGTACGATAAACTCAGTCGCCTAGATATACTCGAAGAAGCCTATCGACGATGCAAAGCCAATAAAGGCGGAGCAGGAATTGATGGCATCACATTCAGTTATCTAGAGCAGCAAAAGAAAGTCGTTGCGCTGTTAAAAGAAATTCAAACTCAATTACAACAGAAAAACTATCGACCTAGCCCAGTCAAACGAGTAGAAATACTCAAAGACAACGGCAAAACGCGGAAACTTGGGATCCCGATAATCAGTGACAGAATTGTGCAAATGGCGATGACAATAGTGATGCAACCCGTCTACGAACCTCATTTACATGAACACAGTTATGGTTATCGTCCATGTCGAAGCGCCCAGCAAGCGGTAAAAGTCATTGAAATGAGCCTAAAACAAGGCTATCAGCACGTACTCGATGCTGACTTGAGCGCCTATTTCGATACCATCCCGCACGCTAAGTTGATGACAAAAATAGAAAGGCGAATAAGCGACAGCAGCTTTCTGAGTTTACTGAAAAGCTTTATCAAAGCGCCCATCAGCATAGAGACGGTCAACGGGAAATGGCGAATAGAAGCAAGCCGATGTGGCACTCCGCAAGGCGGAGTTATCTCTCCACTACTGGCTAACATCTATCTCAACGATTTCTGTTTGAAAATACACGAAAAAACACCGTGTAAAATCGTTACCTATGCAGATGATTTTGTTGTACTTCATAAGCAAACCTACACACAAGAGCAACTGGACTGGATAACACAGCAATTAAGTGATGAAGGTCTGAAGCTAAATCAAAGTAAAACCCACTGTGTGGATATGGGAAAGCTGATGAATGAGTTTGATTTCCTCGGTTTTAACTTTCAACGGATCACAGGCCTCATCAAAGGCACCAGTTACATCAAGATACAGGCGTCTAAGAAGAGCCAAACAAAGCTGAAAAATAAAATCAGAGACATAGTGAAACACCGAACCTCAAATACACTTGGCGTACTGATAAATAAGGTTAATCAAGTTCTGAGGGGATGGAAACACTATTTTGGTGGGATAGGTTATCCCAGAGGTGTATTTTTCAGAATAAATGGATTTGTAGTAAACCGGTTCTATCGCTGGCATCGTCGCTTAAGTCAACGTCGAAGCAAGTATCTATCACGAGGTGCTTACGAAAAATTACGCCAAGCTGGTCTTGAGTATTTACCCACGACAAGATGATAAGCAAAGTGAAGGGGCTGAGAGAAGTGTAACAACAGAGCCGTGTGAGGGAAAACCTCATGCACGGAATCGAAGAGGGGCTGCTGGATAAGCGATAGCGAAGCCAGTAGCCTACTCTACATTATGGCTTTCACCCAATGAGTGAAGTGCTCTACGCTCACCAGCTTACTGAAATGACTGCTATCTGCGTTGTAACTTTTGCAAGTAGAATAGCTACTTGCTGCAAGCTAGGCCTTACTATCAGCCATTTTTTCTACGCTTGAGAACGCAGTTAACTGATGTTTCTAAGTTAAATTTACAATTAAAAATAAACTAATAAGTTGCTGTTTATTTGTTGAATATTAGCTGTATGGCGGCACTATTCTTAAGTGGAATTAATGACGATATTTTAGATGGTATTGTAGTATCAGAAGATAGCATAGAATTTTTTAGTGCTTTGCTTGTTGTGTTTTATGTGTGTATTCATACGCGCAATTGGCAATTTTGATGCAGACTAATTTGCTTTCGATATCTAGCGAGGAACTATGTCAGAACAACTTAAGCCACAAGTTAGTAAAAAACGTTCATTTATGGCGGTATGCTTAATTGAAGTGTGGGAACGGTTTGGTTTCTATGGCATGCAAGCACTGATTATTTATTATATGGTGCAACGTTTAGGTTTTGAGGATTCTAAAGCGAATCTAGTTTGGGGTGCTGCAGCGGCACTTATATATGTATCTCCTATTGTTGGTGGATGGATTGGAGATCAAATTTTAGGCACTAAAAGAACCATGGTACTTGGTGCAGTTATTATGAGCCTTGGTTATGCGTTAATGACAATACCTACAGTAAACACTTGGTTTTTATACGTTTCTTTAGGGGTTGTTGTTGTCGGCAACGGTTTGTTTAAACCTAATGCTGGAAATTTAGTTCGAAAGATATTTAAAGGTGATGATGAGCGATTAGATAGTGCTTTCACCATTTATTATATGGCTGTAAACATTGGTTCTACAGTTTCTATCTTACTGACACCGATTATAAAAAGTAAATTAACCGCAGTTTATGGCGTTGACATCGGTTGGCATGGTGCATTTAGTGTAAGTTGTGTTGGTTTAATTATTGGCCTAGCTCATTACTTCGCTATGAAACAAACTCTTGTTTATTATGGTTCCGATGCTGACGATAAGCCTTTAAATATTAAAAAATTAGTGTTTGTAATTATAGGCTCGGTTTTGGCCGTCCTAGCTTCTGCGCTAATACTTGAATACCAAGCTTTAGCTCGAGCTTTTGTATATATTGCGGTCTTAATTACAACGATTATATTTGTATATTTAATCGCTAAAAGTGAAATTAAGGAGCGCTCTGGTTTAATTGTTGTATTTATTCTAACAATTCAAACTGTTTTCTTTTTTGTGTTTTACCAACAAATGTCTACTTCATTAGCTTTATTTGCACTCCGCAATGTTGATTGGAACTTTAATGTATTTGGATTTCATATGTGGACCTGGCAACCGGCTCAATTTTTTGCCTTAAATCCATTATGGATTATGATATTAAGTCCTTTTCTAGCTTGGCTCTATAATTGGACAAATAAAAACAATATCAATTTCTCTGTTGCCACTAAGTTTTTCTTAGGTTTTGTTGTTGTTGCGCTCGGTTTCTTCATTTTTAGTTTTTCTGGAGAGTTTGCTGTTGATGGTAAAACGTCTTCATGGGTGATGATTTGGGGATATGGTGCCTATTCATTAGGTGAACTTTTAGTATCAGGACTTGGACTTGCAATGATAGCTCGCTTTGTGCCTGAGAGAATGGGTGGTTTCATGATGGGAGCTTATTTTGTCGCTTCAGGAAGTTCACAATATCTCGGTGGTGTGGTGGCAAATTTTGCAAGTATTCCAAAAAATGTCACAGATCCGCTTCAAACTCTTCCTATTTACACCGATTTATTCAATAAATTGGGTTATGCTGCCATTGGATGTACATTAATTTCGTTAGCAGTTTTACCTAAGCTGTTGAGCCTTACTAAACATCATGAGAGCTATGTTGCTTTACAAAAGTGATCATTCATTCAGATTGTTTTTGTTATAGTGAAAGCTTCATATTACATATGTGTCGTTAGATATATAAGTACCTGTCGATAAGTTCTTTGATAATTATTGTGTTCAGGTTTAGTGCCATACAAGACGCAATGTAGGGCGCATAGCCGTAGCTATGTAACCGAAGTTGCAACACCGTAGAGTGCTGAAACTGGGCACTAGAAAATCTTAAGAAACTTATGGTCAGGCAGGGCGGGATTATGCTTTGATGAAATATTCACCAAACAAAATCTCAGCCCTAAATTTTGCATCCCAGCAGGCTCTCTGCATCTTGCCAGCAACACTGTCTTTTGAAGAGTGACTTTTAACTAAGTTCAAAATCTTTCTTCTGATTGTAGCCAAATTTTTTGCACCATCATCAGCATAAATTTTACAGGCATCCTCTTTAAAAGTGACATCGAGAACCCAATGCTGACTATTTTCAATTGCCCAATGCTTCCGTATATATTTAGCGATATCTTTCACATCACTGGCTAACGAAGTTATGTAGTAAGACGTTTCTTGACTTGATTTATTCTTCAGCTCTCGCATTCGAGTGACTTCAACAACGGCATGACTGCCTACAAATTTAGCTGTTTCGTCAAACCAATTTGTAATTGGCAAAAGGCGATAATGTCTTTCATTAATTCGTCCGTGCTCACCGTCTAATTCTGTAAAGTGATTCTTTTTTAAAAGCTCTGGTGTATCTCTATAGCACTTATGAAAATAAGCTTCAATTTCAGCAAGTAATTTACCTTGATTCTTTTTCACTTGAAGAACGTAATCACCTTTTCCCTCACGTATTAAGGCTGTAGTTTCTTTCTGGCAGTGCATGGCGTCAGCGGTAATAACTGCATTTTCAATGTCCATGTGTTTTAGCATGGATTGCATTACAGGGATTTCGTTCGTTTTAGTCGACGTTTCTTTTTGACGTATTATCAGTCCATTATCCACAACCATTGCCGTCATTAGTTGAAGCGCTGCTACGTTATCCCCGTGCTTAGAACCACAAGCCACTTTACCATCAAAGCTGATATGCTCTTTACCATCTCGTTCCCGTAATGTGTTGGAAAAGTTAATAAAGCAAGACATCATACTTTCGGCTTTAACACCTCTAATTATTCTTCCAATTGAATGTCTTGTCGGGATACCGTTACTAAATGGACGGTATTGTCTTAACCAATCTAATTGAGCTTCCCCAAAAATGTTGATGGCTTTCCACCCTGTCGCACCGCAAAGCACTGCGGCAATAGTAAGAAAAATAATATCCGCTAAATCATACTCTTTATTGGCTTCTACACGATGGTCTTCAATTTGCTCAATCTCTTTCATTACGTCCATAATCAGGCTCAAATCAGTATTCATTTGTCGATCTGATCATCGTTATAGAGGAAAGTTCAAAATTTCTTTAATTATTTTTTCAAGACCTAAAGCGCGATCCCGCCCTGTATGGTCAGGTACATAGATGAATCTTTCATTGTACTTTCCGGTTGAGGTGTGTGTATGGCAGCAGGTGAAATTGGTGGCTCACTAGATATTCCCAGAATATTCAAATCAGATAAAGTTGCCGTTGTTAGTTGGGACTCAGACCATGACAGAATTCATAATATAGATGGTGAATTAAATTTTAATTCCGAAAGTATACTTGAAGTTGATTGTCATCAGACTGGAAGTAGTGAATTAGGGTCTGTTGATCTTTCAGGATTAAATTTTATGCTATTTGAATATTTATCTGTTCAAGGCGTGAGCAGTGATGCTTAGCCATCTAAGTGAGCTGGTCATAACACAGAACAGTGAATGCTCAAAAGCATCGAAGACAGCGTAAATTGGTCATTTCTGCTGCGTTATCGTTTTCTTATTTGGAATAACCAAACCTCACAAACTCTGCCTTGCATAAAATAACCAATTTATCGCTGCAAAAACAATCACGAAAGATCAACAGACCCTAGTTAGAAAACAATATAAAGCAACTTCAATAGGGCAGTTTGAAATTTTTAGGCCAGGCATTGACAAAAAAATTATCCGTCAAAGAGTACATTTGACACGTGAAGGGATTAGGGGGGGTATTGCCTATTTTTTGGATATAAAGGACTTATTCCAATTGGGTTTGGAGGAAAGTTATCGAAAGCATTGGCAGATACAATGAATAACTCTGGCAGAGATATGTTCGCAGTAGTTGTTGACGATAAAGATGGAACTATTGTTAACTTTGAAAATCTTGACCTTTTAAATCAAATAAATGCAGGTGCTGATACCAATGAACCTGACATTGAGCACATCTATTAAAAATCTAAAATTAATGAATAGTTACTCACTTTTGAGTTGTAAAAATGTTCATATCGGATAATTTTAAGTAAAACATAGATAAAAAGGGATTTCTTATTCAACCTTAACCACATAACTATTCCGTGTGCGCAATGTCAGATGAACCTCAACAATTCGAAGTTAAAATATTTTTCAAAGAAAGCCATGATATTGAATATCGAACTTATGCCGTTGAGAACCTTTTTTCTTTAGGTGAAAACAGAGTTAAAATTTCTATTTAGATGAAAGAGGTAGATTTGATGATAATGTACATGAAATGTTCGGAAGAGGCAGGCCGTTTATAGATCAGTTACAGTTATATTGTAATGTAACCGTGCAGTAAACCCCATCTTTTCAGAGTAAAAACCATCCCTTAAAATCTTTGCCACTTTTCAACTATTGAGACGCGGCATGACAAACCGAAAAACACCTGAACAGTGGCAAGCTCTGGTAAGGCAGCAAAGCGAAAGTGAATTAACCGTTACCGCTTTTTGCCGCAAGTATAAGTTGGCCATCAGTTGCTTTTACACTCACAAAAAAAAATCGAAGCAACAATCAAGTTTTACTCAAGCCGTTGTTACTACTGCATCAGCTCCCCCCATTCCAGCTCAACAGCCAGTGATCAAACTTGAAACCAAGATAGGTGATTTAATTTTCCCTGCTCAAATACCTCCTCAAATTATTATCGATGTCATCAAAGGATTGCAATCATGATTATGTTTCAACAATTGCCCAATGTGTATTTATACCGTGACTTCATTGATTTTCGTAAATCGATTAATGGGTTAAGCGCCGTTGTTGAACAACAAATGGAATTGCCTTCTACCGATGGCAGCGTGTTTGTGTTCTGCAACAAAAACCGAGATAAACTTAAAATCCTTTATTGGGATAAAACAGGTTTTGCGCTTTGGTATAAACAACTGGAAAGAGACAAGTTCAAGTGGCCAGCCAAGATTGATACCGAGCAGATGGTGCTTTCTGAGCAGCAATTTCACTGGTTACTTTCAGGTTACGATGTCGTTGGTCATCAACAAGTTTTTGTTGAAAGTTATTGTTGATTGATCGCTAAAACGGATGTTGATTTCATTAATTAGATCACTGATATCGCCTATTATCATTTGGTTTTTGGTAAAATAATGCCATGACCAAAAGTATCCAATCTTTACTCGACGACAACGCCTTACTCCAACAATTACTGTTGAAGCAACAGGCTTTGCTTGAGAGTAAGGACAGTGAAATTGCAGAGTTAAATCAATCATATCAAACCTTACTGGAGCAATTTCGTTTAGCTCAGCATCATCGCTTTGGTCGAAGCAGTGAAGTTTGTGAGGCTCAAGGTGAATTGTTTAATGAAGCTGAAACTCTGGTTGAAGACGATATTTTAGAAGCTGATACCACACCTGAGCGAGAAACCACTCCGCCAAAGACAAAAGAAAAGCCTAAACGCAAACCATTACCTAAACACTTACCACGTGTTCAAGTGATCCATGACATTGATGAAGCAGACAAACAGTGTGACTGTTGCGGTCATCAGCTTCAACAAATGGGCAAGGATGTCAGTGAAAAACTGGAGTTTATCCCTGCTAAAGTTAAAGTTATAGAAAATATTCGCTTAAAGTACAGCTGCCAGCATTGTGAGAAAAGCGGTACTCAACCCAACATCAAGCAAGCATCTGTGCCTAGCAGCCCAATACCAAAAGGTTATGCTACGCCGAGTTTGCTCAGTCAAATTATCACCAGTAAATATCAATATGCCTTACCGCTTTATCGACAAGAAACCATGTTCAAACAACATGGTATTGAAATCAGTCGACGCACCATGTCGGACTGGATGATGAAATGCGGTGCGTTATTTAAACCCTTGCATCAACGGTTGAGAGAAATACAGCTCTCACAACCCGTGATTCAAGCAGATGAAACTACGGTAAAAGTCATCAATGATGAACGAGCGAAATCGTATATTTGGGTGTACTGCTCAGGTGCTGATTCACCAGCATCGAGTAATGTCGCATTTAAAGGTATTCCCATCATGCGTAATATCGTGCTGTTTGATTATCAAAATGGCAGTCGCTCAGGTGCTTGTCCGCTGAAGTTCTTGGGTGATTTTAATGGTTACCTGCAAACTGACGGCTATGCGGCTTATCAAAAGGTTAACGCTGAGCTTGTCGGTTGCTGGGCGCATGCAAGAAGAAAGTTTATTGAAGCTCAGACAGCGCAAGGGAAAACCAAAGTTGGTAAGGTCAATGTCGCCATCAGTTTCATTCAAAAACTGTATGCAATAGAGAAAAACATTGCTGACTTATCTGTTGATGAAAAAATGAAAAAAAGACAAATTAAGTCCGAACCTATCTTGGCAGATTTTAAAGCTTGGCTGGATAAGTCAGCACTGCAAGTATCAAGTAAAGGCAAACTAGGTGAAGCCATTACTTACAGCTTAAATCAGTGGAGTAAATTAAAACGCTACACAGAAAGCGGCTTGTTGAATATCGATAATAATCGTGCCGAACGAGCAGTAAAACCGTTCGTCATCGGCAGAAAAAATTGGTTGTTCAACATCAATCACAAAGGTGCTGAAACCAGCGCCATGCTCTACAGCATAATCGAAACTGCAAAAGCTAACGGTCTAATTCCTTTTGATTACATCAATCATTGCTTAGAAGAACTCGCAAAATCACCGATCGAGCTTGAAAGCTTGCTGCCATGGAATGTTAAGCTGGGCTAGATGTAGTTCAGCGGACGTTTACATTGTAATTTACGTTTTGTAAAAGATGATCAAGCGGCAGATAAATATTTAGTTATTGGTTGGGATTCTAACAAAGGGGTTGTAGAGGGTATAAGAAATGTAAGTTTGTTTGATTTTAAAGCTAAAATATTTCCTGTTTGTATAGAATCTTTAGGCAGAAATGTAATTAGAATATTCCGTGCAACAGTTGTTAACAATGAAGGAAGAGCAGAAATAAAAATAGAGGATGTTACTAATCGTGTTTATAAAAAGAATGAAGCTATAAAACTCACTATTTGTACAATGCAACTTGAAAGTTTTTAACTGTGAGTTTACGGCAGCATAGTGCAACTTTAACCCAATAATTTGATGTAATGATGGCAGATTAATTATCGGAGCCCATCATGCCAAATATAGAGCCATTAACTCGCGTCGCCACAGTCTTCGCCCATTGGCGCATAAATAAGCCGAGTCGCGGAACTAAAATACCAAACACTCTCCGCGAGCAAGCCATTTCATTGCTAGAGCATTACTCATCATCACAAATTTGCACCGCTTTACGTATCAGTGGCTCTCAATTTAAACAATGGTGCCAGGTATCAAACTCGGCAGAGTCCATTACAGACTTCATTGAATTACCCAACTTACCTGAGGTCATCAAGCCCAATTCCCCAGTAAAACTTGAGTTGAATCTATCTAATGGCGACAATATTCATATACAAGGTGTGGTGGATGTTCACTTTATTTGCGCCCTTATCGGGGCAATGAAATCATGATCTATTTAACTTCCAACAGTCGTATCTTCATTGCGACTCAGCCTGCTGATTTTCGCTGTAGTATCGATGGACTGGCGGCCGTGTGCCAACAGCGCTTGTCGAGTAATCCGCGTTCAGGCTCGATATTCGTCTTCATTAATCGCAACAAAACCATGATACGAGCCCTCACTTATGAGCATAATGGCTTTTGGCTGATGACCAAACGGTTATCAAAAGGAAAATTTCATGGATGGCCACGTCATCATGGCGTTATGCAACCGATGGCTGCGGCACAATTACGGCAATTACTGAGTGGTGAACCTTATTTATCTTCAAGTCGCTTGAAATAAATCGCACTTACCGGTTGATTATTTTATTTATCGGATCATACTGCCCGCCGAATTCATTTTTCCTATTCGCCTAAGCTGGACTGTCCTTTAATGAGTAAACCGTTTACTGATATCGACCACAACGCGCTGGAAGCACTGATAGTTCGTGTTACTGAAGCCAAAGAGCATGAATTAGCACTGTCTCCAGAAGATTGTCAGTTGTTACTTGATGCCTTAGTGACGTTATCGACGATGCAGCAACGATTAACCAATCACGATGTCACCGTGCACAAATTGCGTAAGTTACTTGGCATTGAAAAGTCTTCAGAAGCCTTGTCTCGTGTCAGTAAAAGCAATAAAGGAAGCGGTAAACACACTGCGGGTAAAAATCGTAAACCCAAAGAGAGCGGTGAAGATTTCACTCCCGCTAAGCCAGTTGTGATAGTGCATCAGAGTACAGATGTGAAAAAGGGTGATAACTGCCTAGAGTGCCACATGGGTAAAATGTACAAAACCGACCCAGGCAGTTTACTGCGTATCACAGGGCAAAGTCCGTTTAAGCCAGAGCAGCATGTCATGGAGCGCTTTCGCTGTAATGCTTGTGGTGCTTACGCTACCGCCGCTTTGCCAGTTGAAGTGTTAGCCGACGGGAGCGAGCAACAAAAATACGGCTACTCAGCTCGGTCATTAATGGCCATACACAAGTATTTTGCCGGGTTGCCGTTTTATCGCCAAGGGAGCATTCAAAAGCTGCTTGGTGTCAAAATCACTGCGTCTACTGTGTTTGACCAAGTTGAATATGTGGCCAATGATATTTACCCTGTTTATCAAATGTTGGTTAACCTCGCGGCCGATGCGAAGCATTATTATCTCGATGACACGACTCACCGAATTTTGGATGCTACGCCAATAGAAAAACCGGTGCGTAACAGTGACAAGACACAAATGCGCAGCGGCGTGTACACATCAGGTGTTATTGCGACCACTCAAGCCAATGATAGTATCGTGTTGTTTGAAACTAATATTGGTCATGCTGGCGAATTCATCGATAGCCTGTTGCACAAACGCGGTACTCATCAATCTAGGCCGATAATGATGAGTGACGCTCTGGTCAGTAATCGCCCTACGGTAAGAGAATGTCTGCTGTCATTGTGTAACAGTCATGCCAGACGACAATTTGTTGATGTCATTAACCATTTCCCCGATGAAGTCGAGCACGTACTGACACGTTATGGTGAAATTTGGGCTTACGAGCAGCACACTAAAGAGCAAAAGTTTACGGCAACAGAAAGGCTGAGTTACCATCAGCAACATTCGTTGCCTGTAATGAAAACCATCAAGCAGTGGTGTACAACACACCTTAACGATGAAACAGTTGAAGAGAATAGTGGTTTAGGTAAGGCGATGCGATATTTTGTCAAACATTATGTTGGCTTGAGCTATTTTTGCCACTACGAAGGTGTATACATCGATAATAACCGTATCGAAGCCATGTTAAAAATCATCGTTCGTGACCGAAAAAATGCGATGTTCCATAAGACGTTACTTGGCGCTACGATTGGTGATGTCATCACGTCAATGATTGCAACAGCAAGTGAAGCTGGCATCAATGTGTTTGAGTATTTCACATTTTTACAGAGAGAGAAGGATAAAGTGAAAACCAATCCTGAAGAATACCTACCGTGGAATTATCGAGAAACAGTCGTCATTGAAAAATAATATAGCTGTAAAAAATGGACTTGGGCTAATCGCCTAGGTCTAGCTGTACCTGAAATAATTTAGTTTTTCACGCTATGCTGCCGTAAGCTCACTTTTAACTAAACAATTTAATGAACGTAGAAAACTATAAATGGTTGCGGGAGCTGGATTTGAACCAACGACCTTCGGGTTATGAGCCCGACGAGCTACCAAACTGCTCCATCCCGCGTCTGAATTGTTGCTGTGATTATTAATTAATGGTTGCGAGAGCTGGATTTGAACCAACGACCTTCGGGTTATGAGCCCGACGAGCTACCGAACTGCTCCATCTCGCGTCCGAAAACTAATATACTATCAAAACTGGTTGCGGGAGCTGGATTTGAACCAACGACCTTCGGGTTATGAGCCCGACGAGCTACCATGCTGCTCCATCCCGCGTTCGTATTGATATTTAAATTTATGTGTTTGGTTGCGGGAGCTGGATTTGAACCAACGACCTTCGGGTTATGAGCCCGACGAGCTACCAAACTGCTCCATCCCGCGTCCGATACATAAATTTATTTTCAAGTGGTTGCGAGAGCTGGATTTGAACCAACGACCTTCGGGTTATGAGCCCGACGAGCTACCAAACTGCTCCATCTCGCGTCTGTCTTGAAAGCGGGATGGACTATAACGATCCGCCCTGAGCAATGCAAGCTTAAAGTGATAAAAACGTCTTGAGTGCTCAAATAAGGCTCACAATGGGCTTATTTTCTACATTTAGTCATTTCTTCAACTCACAACGTTATCATTTTCCAATTTATTTTAATATTGAACAACCACTAAGTTTGCTTTTGGAAATAATTTCTTATCTTTTATCCTAGTAGTCCATTCATATGAATTCTACAGTTAAAGCTGTTCTGGTAAACCATAGTCATAGGAGAGCTAAGAATCATATATCGATATTTATTGTTTTAAACTCTTACTTAACTTTTGTTCACAATCAATTGACAAATAAGTGATGTCTGAACAAAACACCTCCTCCCAGCCCTTGGCAAGTCAGTAGGATTCTAGCTTTTCATGCTTTGATTAACGAATGTGTAACTGGATTTCGTTAATCAGTGAACTTCTGTTAAAAGGCTCACTTTACTCTGGGAGTACGGGGTAAAGTTTCTTTAATTTTATACGTGCCTCCTCAGTCGTGAACTGCCAGTTCATCTTAGCCTTGGACTCATTACGCTCGGTAACCCAGGCTTCGACTTCAGTATTTAGTGTTTCCTGATCGGGTATTCTTCGGTTTAAGCATTGCCTGCTCAAGATACTTAGGGATGCTGCGACTTAGGTTATACCGACGTATAATCCAAACAGAGTAATTTACGGTTGCAGCCAAATGTCTACTTCAATTTACCTTTCTAGTGAGTCCAAAAGGATAATTAAACTTGCATCCAGTAAATTTCATGGGATGGAGAAAAGAGTTTTTATGGCCGAAGTATCCAAAACCTTCTGCTGTGGGAGTCCACGCTTAACTGAAACAGAATTTGGCTGGTGTCGAAAGGCTGTTGCGTTTGGGCTTCATGAACAAGAAATGGGCTTCGAGTGTTTCGGACACTATGACGGAAAACCTTGAAGTGAAGTGAGTCAGCCTCAATTAGAAATAGATATTAGAGCGTTAGTAGATCCTGAATCGCAAGCCGACCCGAATTTTAAAAATACGTT
Organism: Parashewanella spongiae; assembly: GCF_004358345.1. Taxonomy (NCBI): domain Bacteria; kingdom Pseudomonadati; phylum Pseudomonadota; class Gammaproteobacteria; order Alteromonadales; family Shewanellaceae; genus Parashewanella; species Parashewanella spongiae. The sequence continues at coordinate 2,598,683 of NZ_CP037952.1, forward strand.
TGTGTATACCCGAATTACAGCGAAAGGCGTCAGAAAAAAGTTAATTGAAGAAAAAGGCTGGCTACCTGAAGAATTACCTAAAGAAAGAACGGAACCCATCAGATACGGGTAACAAATAAATGAGAAAATCTGAGGAGAAAAACGTTATTTATTGAGATAATAAGCCGACTAAAACTATTCTCAAAATAAAATGCCGATACTCGACCGAACACCGCTTAACTCCTCAGACAAATTCGAACTTCTCTTAAAAACTATCGCTTGCCAAGTGCATGGTGCAGTTTCTTCTCTTTCTGATGAATTTAATGTTTCTCGTAAAGCCGTTTACTCCGCTAAATATGCGGCTCAATCGGCACTAAAGTGCCTTGTTACTACCAACGACGAATCTGATGTCATTACATCTGTAAATGTTGACGTACCACATCTTCGCCGTTCTATTGTGGCTTTATCAATCACAGCACCTAACTCTATTCGAGCAATTGAAGAACAAATCCCACTCATTTATCCAGGCTGTAAAGCCAGTTACGGTTACATTCAAGGCGTTATCGTTGAAGCTCAAGAGCAGGCTAAGTTATTTAACGAAAAAGTGTCGCTATCAGCCATAAAGAGTGTGGCCATCGATGAGATGTTCAGCCAAGGTGACCCCGTACTTGCTGGGATAGATCTCGAAAGTGGTTATTTATTTTCACTCTCTCACGAACAAAAGCGTGACGGTGAAACTTGGGCACGAGTTTTAGGTGAAGCTAAATCACAAGGATTATCACCTCAGCACGTCGTTAAAGATGGAGCAAAAGGAATAGCGAAAGGCGTTAGCATGAGCTTTGAACATGCAGAGCAACGTGATGATGCTTTCCATGCGTTGTATATCGTAGGTAAGGCGCTGAGAAAGGTTGAACGTCGGGCGTACTACTACATTGATAAAGAGGCTAGTTTGGAAAAAAGATTGCATAAAGATGTATTCGATACAGAGAAAAAGCAGCAGACAATGGTTGATTTCTTAGGCGTGCAAGCGAAATGTGAGCAAGCGATTGAGCAATATGAAAGTGGAACGAAAAGCAGAAATCATCTCCACCAAGCTTTGACCAATATTTCCATGAAAACGGGTAGCCTCATGACGAAAAAACAGGCTGAAGCCTTGCTAACGAAGGCTGTTGATGGCTTAAAAAATACTGAGCATAAAGATGGCATCACCGCTGCTAGATACATAAAAAATCGTTTGAAAGGACTGACATTAGCAACTAAAGCACTTCACGAAAAGTTACTGAAACTTGGCGAACTTTATCCTCAAGAATGCGTTGAAGTGGCTTGTCGCTTCTCTGAACGAAAGCGCCAATTACGAAAAGCTAAACCTTGGAAAATAGCGCGGTATCAGAAAGAATTAGTTGGCAGTTATCAGTGGTTGCGACTCCGTTTAGGCAAGAGTGCCAGCGAACTTATGCTGCAAGTGGAAGCGTTGCATCAAACTCGCCACAGAGCATCAAGTGCCATTGAAGGATTTAATGCCACTCTACGGTCTTACCTTTATGTCCGTAAAGGAGTCAATCAAGGTTTCCTCGAGTTATTTAAAGCTTGGTACAACCTTCGCTCAAGACGCTGGGGGAAACATAAAGGAACTTCATCGTATCAGAATATCACAGGGAAAAAAGTTGATGACTGGCTAACAATGCTGAATTTTCCACCTTCGGATTTACACCACTAAGCACTCACAAACTTTGTGTGATTTACGGTAGCGGTTCAACTGAGGTTGAGCTGGCTATCTCTCTTTGATTTGTTACCTTTAAGACCTATGTTTTGATCAGTCCTGAAAGAACCATTAACGACATATTAAATCGACTGGGATATAGACTTCGACGAGTCCAAAAAACTAAACCCCAAAAAAAATTCCTCAAACAGACGCTATCTTTGAAAACGTAAACAAAATCAATAAAGAAACAACCGGTAATAAAAAAGTCATCCGTATTAGTATCGACTGCAAAGCGACAGTTAATGTTGGTGAGTATTCCCGTTACGGTAAATCTCGTAGTGCTGATGCTGTTCAAGCGTTGGATCATGATATGGAAATAAAAAAGAAAATGATCCCGTTCGGAATTCTTAACCTCGACAATGATCAACTTCATGTTTTTTATGGCAACTCAAATAAAACAAGTGACTTCATTTGTGACGCACTTGAATGGTGGTGGGATTCAGTTAAAAGTGAAAATCTAGAAGTGGAAGAACTCATTATTTTTTCAGATAAGGGTCCTGAAAATAGTGGCTGTCGTACTCAATACCTGTTTAGATTAGTAGCGTTTAGTGAACAATCGAAACTCAAGATTCGAAACGTCTACTACCCGCCATACCACAGTAAGTACAACCCGATAGAACGAGTCTGGTCATCGTTAGAGAGGCATTGGAATGGCACATTACTGAGTACAGCCAAAACGGTAATAGAATGGACAAAAACAATGACATGGAAAGCGATGAGCCCAGTAGTCAATGTAATTGATAAAATTTACTCAAAAGGAGTCAAGCTCAATAACAAAGAAAAAGAAGAGCTGGAAAGTAAAATAGTCAGAAATAGTGAATTACCAAAGTGGGATCTTACAATCACTCCAATTGCGGTAGATTTTTAAATGCTAGATCCCTTAATTCAATTTCAGCCATATCCAACCAACTTCCGTGCTTTGGCGTGTAATGAAATTCTATTTTATTGATCAACCTACGAGCTTCTTCTGGTTCGAAGGCCTTATAAAATGAAGCCGGTGTATGAGTATTCAAGTTATCCTCAACTAATACAATTGTCTCAGCGTCCTTATAACGCCCGTCTACTAAGGCTTTTACTTGATGAGCCCAATCAATGGCCGTTCTGTGTTCAGTGACTTCAACATGTCGCCAGCCCGCTAAAGGCTCAAATATCATGAACAGGTTGCTGACACCGTTACGCTCATACTCTGTATCGTATCGCTCTGGATAACCTGAAACTAAGGGTAACGGATTGCGAACTTCTTTAACTTGTTGTTTGCTGGTTTCATCAAGGCATACTAAAGGACGCTTAGGATTGTAAGGAAGTTTATAGAGTTCTAATATATCTTCCATAGCACTCACGAAGGCAGCGTTTTCCTCTTTAGGTATACACCATTCATCTTTAAGCCATGGTTTAAGTTCGTTTTTTTTAAAGCATAATGAACAGAAGTTCTTGATATGTTATCGATATATTTGAGTTCAATCATCTTGTCTCTAAGAAGATTTAATGTCCAACGGCAACGTCCTTCAGGAGGCGTAGAGCAGGCCAGTGCAATTAGGTGGGCTTCGGCTTCGCCATCCATTATGCGTCTGCGGCCTTGATGGCTGTGTTTGCTATTCACAGCGACTTCTAATCCTTCTTCGACAAAACGCTTTCTAAGGCTCGTTACTGCAAGTGGTGAGATGTTTAGTGCTTTAGCAATCTGTTGATTGATCAGTGGCGAATTATTCTCATCAATAGCAAGTAAAATTTGGGCGTGTCGTTTCTTATGTTGAGCAACACGTGGTTTCTTCTGCTTTATCAAAGCCTCAAGCATTGAACATTCTTCATTACTCGAACGAACGTGGTATTTAACCCTCATAACAACTCCAGTGTTTCTTGTGTTCAGGAGTTGTTAGGATATAACCATTCGGTCATTATTTGTTCTTGAATGGACTACTAGAAAAATCAGTTGGTGGCGCTCTTAAACGCAGAGAAAATTTTCGATATCAAGGCGTGACTTGAAGTAAGTAGTAGTTCTACTTATAAAAGTTACAATGCAGCAAGCGGTAATTTTCTCTGCGTTTAAGAGCGTCAAGCATTCACTCAATGGATGAGTACACTTTATGACTTTTATGGTTGAACTTGAGTTACTAATCTTACTTTTATGCGTCCAACTGATTTTTCTAGGCTTATATGCCTCAACAGGTATAATGTCGGTCATTATTTTTTCGGCGTTTTGAAGTAACAGATGTTTGAATTTTTTGCAGCGGCCCCACGCGGGTTTGAGTACAGTCTAGCTCAAGAGTTAGATAAGTTAGGTGCGAGTGATATTAAAGAAAGTGTAGCAGGCGTATACTTTTCAGCTTCCTTAGAGTTAGGTTATCGTATTACTTTGTGGAGTCGTCTTGCGAGTCGAATCGTTTTATTACTTCAAAAAGCGTCATGCACCACTCCTGATGAATTATACGACACGGCTTATTGTATTGATTGGCCAAGTCATTTTTCAAATAAATCGACGTTTAGTATCGATTTTCATGGAACTGGTGGGTTCATTAAGAATACTCAGTTCGGTGCGCTTAAGATTAAAGATGCTGTGGTTGACCGTTTCCGTGACGATGGTGAAGCACGTCCTAACGTAGAAAGGTCTGAAGCAGAATTTAGAATCGATGCACATTTTCGTAAAGGTACGATATCTATAGGCATCAATTTCTCAGGCCCTGGACTTCATCAACGTGGATACCGAAGTGACACTGGCTCTGCGCCATTGAAAGAAAACCTTGCTGCGAACATGCTTGCTCGTAGTGGTTGGATTGAACAGCAAACTGATTTATTTGACCCATTCTGCGGCAGTGGAACGATATTAATTGAAGCTGCAATGGTTGCTGCTGATATAGCACCTGCTTTACATCGCCAGAGTTTTGGTTTTGAAAAATGGCGAAGACACAATTCAGAGTTGTGGGATTCAATATTACAAGAGGCAGAGGCTCGAGCTTCATTAGGTAAATCCCGTTGCGAAATTAAACTGTTTGGATCTGATATTGACCCAAGAGTAGTGAACATCGCTAAGCAAAATGCTAAAAATGCCGATGTTGCACAGTTTATTGATTTTGAAATTGCAGATGCACTGGCAATGAACCCACCTTTTGAAACAGGGACTTTAGTGAGTAATCCTCCTTACGGTGAGCGTTTAGGCAAAGTCACTGGGCTCCTGCAGTTATATTACAAGCTTGGTGAGCACTTTAAGTTTACTTTTGGTGGCTGGAAGCTTGCACTGCTTTGTAGTGAAATTGAATTATTATCGGCTTTAAAACTGAAAGCAGATAGACAACTTAAAATGTTTAATGGTGCTATGGAGTGCGGTTTTAATCTTTACACTATGCATGCCACAAGTACTCGTCGAGAAAGAACAGAAACCAAAGTCAATGACACTGCAGAAGTTAGCATTGCTAACGTGGCACCAGATTTCTGTAATCGCATAAAGAAAAACCTTAAACAGCTCAATAAATGGGCTAAGAAAGAAGGTATTGATAGCTACCGTATTTATGATGCTGATTTACCCGATTACAATGTAGCAATCGATAAATACTTAAATCATCTTGTTGTTCAAGAATATGCTGCACCAATTGAAATTCCGGAGTCAGTTACTAAACGTCGTATTAGTGATATTTTATTAGTATTACCGCAACTTACGGATGTTGCTCCAAATAACATCGTTGTGAAGACACGTTCACGCCAAAAAGGTAGTAACCAATATCAAAAACGTAATCAAGACAAAGTTGAGTTGATCACCACAGAATACAATGCCAAGTTTAAGCTAAATTTATCTGGTTATTTAGATACAGGGCTCTTTCTTGACCATAGATTAACAAGACGCTTAGTCGGTGATAAATCAAAAAATCGTCATGTACTGAATTTATTCGCTTATACTGGCACAGCATCTGTTCATGCTGCTTTAGGCGGTGCAAAATCGGTGACCACAGTTGATATGTCACATACGTATTTATTGTGGGCTGAAGAAAACTTTAAACTTAATGGTATTTATGGAAATCAATATCATTTCGAGCAAGCGGATTGCCTTCAGTGGATAAAAGAATCAGAAGAACAATTTGACTTGATTTTCATTGATCCGCCAACCTTTTCTAATTCAAAAAGAATGGAAGATTCATTTGAAGTCGAGCGAGATCATGTTGAATTACTCACAGATCTTATGAAGTTACTGATGCCAGATGGAGAGATTATATTCTCAAATAATAAGCGGAAATTTAAAATGGATATTGAAGCTTTGGCAAAAATTGGTATTAAAGTTGAAAACCTTGACGCTAAAACACTGCCATTGGATTACAAACGTAACCCGCAAATTCACAATACATGGTTATTAACACATGGCTGATTTTTCAAAACAATTTGTTTTGTTTCATACCGAAGGCTGCCATTTGTGCGAAATAGCTCAAAGAATGGTGGCCAAAGAAGCAATTGATTATCAACATCAAGATATTTGTGACGATGATCAATTGGCTGATAAATATGGTGTAAGTATTCCTGTCCTTTATGACAGTCTAAATAATAAAGAATTATTCTGGCCGTTTGAGCAAAACGACGTTCAGAAGTTTATAGGAGCATAAATTGAGTCTGGTTCGTATTAATAACGGTGCATTAGCTTTCGGTCATACACCACTTTTGAAAGATGCTGATTTTACTATTGAGCCCGGAGAACGGGTGTGTATCGTTGGCCGTAACGGTGCTGGTAAGTCGAGTTTAATGAAAGTGCTTGCTGGTGACATTATTTTAGATGATGGTGAGTTTAATATCGCTACTGATGTTAAAGTGAGCCGCTTGCAACAAGACCCACCAAAATCAGAATCAGGTTCAATATATTCTTATATCGCCGCAGGCGTTGCTGAAATTGGCGATTTGCTTCAAGCTTATCATGATCTTTCTCATCAATTAGAAACAGCTGATGCTGACTCTATGGAAAAAATGCTGAATAAAATGCAGCGGATTCAAGAGAAGCTGGATCATAATAATGGCTGGCAGCTTGATTCTCGAATAAACCAAATATGCCAATTACTTTCATTAGATTCTGAAAAGCAGCTTTCTGAACTATCGGGTGGTTGGCAGCGTAAAGTTGCATTAGCGAGAGCCTTAGTCAGTGAGCCAGATCTGTTATTATTAGACGAACCGACTAACCATCTAGACATTGATACGATTGAATGGCTTGAACAGTTCTTGATGAGTTATAAAGGCGCGATTGTATTTGTCAGTCATGACCGTGGTTTTATTCAAAGAATGGCAACTCGAATTGTTGATTTAGATCGTGGCGTAATTACAAATTGGCCGGGCAGTTACCAAGCTTATCTTGATGGAAAAGCTGAATGGCTGCGAGTTGAAGAAGAGCAAAATGCACTTTTTGACAAGCGCTTAGCCGATGAAGAAACATGGATTCGTCAAGGTGTTAAAGCAAGACGAACCCGTAACGAAGGTCGAGTAAGAGCGTTAAAGTCGCTTCGAAAAGAACGAATGGAGCGTATCAACAGACAAGGTAACGTAAGTATGTCTGTTGGTGATTCAGAGCGTTCAGGCAAGCTTATCTTTGAGGTAGAAAAAGTTAATTATGATATTCCTGAAAAGAGACTGGTAAATAATTTTACAACCCGTGTTATGCGTGGTGATCGTATTGCGCTCATTGGGCCTAATGGTTGCGGTAAATCTACGCTCATTAAGTTACTTTTAGAGCAACTTGAGCCGCAATCAGGTGAGATTAAAGTAGGCACTAAGTTGCAAGTGGCATACTTTGACCAATACCGTGAAGCACTCGATCCCGAAAAGACAGTAGAAGAAAATGTCGGTGAAGGGAAGAGTACAGTTACTATCAATGGTAAAGATCGCCATATATTGAGTTACCTGCAGGATTTTTTGTTTTCACCACTACGTGCACGTACCCCAGTTAAGGCATTGTCAGGCGGTGAGAAAAACCGTTTATTGCTTGCAAGACTATTGTTACGCCCTGCGAACTTAATTGTTCTCGATGAACCAACAAATGACCTTGATATTGAGACCTTAGAATTGTTAGAGTCTCTACTGGCTGATTTTGGCGGAACACTTCTCATTGTTAGCCATGATAGAGCATTTATCGATAATACCGTGACAAGCAGTTGGTGGTTCGAAGGTAATGGACGTTGGCAGGAGTACGTTGGAGGTTATCAAGACGCTGTTTCTCAAGGCGCTAAAATTTATTCTGAGGAACCCGAAGAGAAAATCGCTGTCCAATCAAAAGCTGAGCCTAAGAGAGCTGATGTTTCGCAAGTAAAAGAAGAACCATCAAAGCTTAAGTCGGCAAAAAAAATGAGTTACAAATTGCGGGATGAATTAGAAAAATTACCTGCAAAGATGGAAAAACTTGAGAGCGAAGTTGAAGAACTACAAAAAACTATCGCCCATGCTGATTTTTACAATCAAGAGCAAAATAAGGTCAATGAAGTTTTACAAGCATTGGCAGACAAAGAACAGCAACTAGAAACCTACTTTGAGCGCTGGGAAGAATTAGAATCGCTTAAGTAACTGAGTTAAACAGGAAGATATTAATGAAGTTAACGCTGGATAAAGCTTTATCTGCAGTAGCAGTAAGTGTAATTGGAGCATTAGGTACTGCAGTTGCAGCGCCAGTGTATGAAATTGTAAATTTAGACGATTATGATTTTATTGGTGAAGGTCGTGGAACACTAGAAAACACCCGTAGTGGATATGCGCAATCTATCAACGCGAATAATGAACTCGTAGGTATTGCTCAAGGGCGTAAAAAACTCAGTGCTGAAGATATCGATGTAGATATTATCGATGTTGAAGATGGTATTGCACCATCAGAAAGAATTACATTTAGCATTAACTCTCCAATTGTTGCTAATACTTTTGGTTTTGTAGCGAGTACTGTATGGATCCCAACATTTGAATCGGTAAATGGTTCTACGGATCCAAAAGATTCGAGTGTGACTAACTCTGTTGATAGTCAGTTTTTTGGTATTAATGACGCTGGCATAAAAGTCGGAAACATGACGGCACCAGAAGATAGAATTACCTATACAGGGACTACGGAAAACCAAGAATTCTGGTATATAAGAGCTTACGAGCAACGGGGTATTGCTAAGCGTGGTGATACTGAGCTCCCACTATTACCTCCTTATCATACTTACACTAACTCAGATGGAGAGGCCGCTGAAATAGGTGGCTATGCGGGTGCAACAGCGATTAATAATCATAACTTGATTGTAGGTTACGCAAGTACCGATATTGCTGATCCAAGCAAAGCTAGAATCGATACCTGCATCGATTCAACTACAACGCCTACGGATGTTTGTATTCAAGAACAACAGTTTCCAAGTAGCCAAGGCAGTAGAAACATTAATTACCAAGTACGTGGCTATCTATGGCAATTGAATAGCGATGATACAGTCACTGGAACATTACTTCCTTTAGGTTTAACGCCTGAGGCAGACTCAACGGTAACATATTCAGCACAAGCTTTAGGTGTAAATAATGCTGGTGTTGTAGTTGGGCGGTCTAATACTTATCGTAACGGTGATAAAGACCGTTTGCGTGATGATGCGGCTTATTGGACTAAAAATAGTTCAGGAGAGTATCAGTATAATTGGGTTCCTTCAGTAAATGAGGAAGAAGATATTAACTCTATTGCCTATGATATTAATGACAATGGCATATTAGTAGGTAGTTATAGATCGTTTATCGATGGTTTCCAAAGAGACAAATTCTTTTATTTCGACACAAATTCATCAGGTGGATCAGTCGTTGTTCCAAACGACTTTTTTGATCAACTTTCTGACTTTGCTTCACGTGGACGTAGTATTAACAACAAAGATCAAGTTGTTGGATACATTGAAACTACTCAAGATAAAAATACTGCACGTCCGAAAGCTGGTTTCTTATTCGATAAATCTTCTGAAGAGTTTTCGAATTTAAATGATTTGCTGACCTGTGAATCCAAAGGTTACATTGTAAGTGGCAGTGAAACTCGTCGTAATGAAGTGACGGTAGTAGACGGCTCAGGTAAAGAGTTAGTTTATGAATCTGATATTGTGGTTGCTGACGCTGCGAGCATTAATGAAGATGGCACAATTGTAGGCACGGCACTCATTCGCAAACCAGTGTATCAGGTCGATGCTGATGGTAATCCTGTTTTAGATGAAAATAGTAATCTTCCTTTGTTTGAGTTAAACGCTAATGGTCAGCCAGTCACTTCATCTTTACCAAGAATGGTTGTTTTACAACTAACAGGCGATGATGTGCAAGCTGGGGAAAAAGCTTGTACATTTACGGACAAAGTTGATGAAAAACCGTATGAAAGAAAAGGTGGCGGAATGTTGACTTGGTTGTTTGCACTACCTCTTTTATTCATTAGGCGTAGAAAAGTTCATTAACTTTAGTAACTTACTAAAAACAAAAGAAAACGACGCGTTATAGAGTCGTTTTTTATATCAGAATACTTTAAAGTCGGTTAAAAATTAATCAAAAAAATATTGATCTTGGGTTAAAAAAGCATTATTTATTAGATCTGATTGTATTTTAAATTTTACATTGACTGATATATCGTGACATTGAAAACAGGATCAGTAAAGCAAGACATGCTGTTTACCTGAGACAGTCCGGTTCGTCATAATAATAGAGTTTGAAAACGCAACAGATTGGCCCAACTTTTTATTTGCTGTATATAGAGGACAGGAATATGAAAAGACAGAAACGAGATCGATTAGAAAGAGCTTACTCAAAAGGATTTCATGCCGGGATGGGAGGACGCTCAAAAGAAATGTGTCCATACTTAAACGTGAACTCTCGCTCTCAATGGCTCGGTGGATGGCGTGAAGGAGTAGATGATAGATTTAATGGAATTCAACCAAATAAGTAATGCCAATTACAGTAATTAATCTCTGACTCAGCAAGAGATAAAGGTTTTCAGTACAAGGCGCATGTTCGAAGTACTATCGGGATAATTCAAGAACGTGCAACGCAGTAATGGAAACTTTTAGCCTTGCCCTACGGGAGCTTGTATGCGCAAAAATTACTTCACAAAATTATTTCAACGTAGATAACTATGTTTTCACCGATTTCGTTTGTACTTTGTGCGCATACATAGCTCTGAGTTGAGCATTTAAAGCATCAGTTGACTGCGTTCTCAAGCGTAGAAAAAATGGCTGATAGTAAGGCGTAGCTTGCAGCAAGTAGTTATTCTACTTGCAAAAGTTACAACGCAGATAGCAGTCATTTTAGCAAGCTTGTGAGCGTAGAGCACTTCACTCATTGGGTGAAAGCCATGATGATAAAGTCATCTTATTGACTCAAACAGTTACTCATATCATATGCTCAGCGTTCAACTGATGTTTAGGTTTAATTACTGTAATTGGTATAACCTAAATAAACAAGCCCTCATAAAAGAGGGCTTGTTTATTTTTAAAATCTTATAGAGAAACTTAAAACGTTGAAGTATCGGTAAATATTCCAACTTTCAAGTCAGTTGCGGAGTAAATTTCACGGCCATCAACTTCAATTACCGCATCAGCCATACCCATAACCAATTTTCTATTTATTTTTCTTTTAATGTTAAGGCGATATGTTACTTTTTTTGCGGTAGGTAATATTTGTCCTGTGAATTTCACTTCTCCAACGCCTAAAGCACGACCTTTTCCTTCGGCACCTTCCCACCCTAAGAAGAAACCAACTAACTGCCACATAGCATCTAAGCCCAAACAGCCGGGCATAACAGGATCACCGACAAAATGACAATCAAAGAACCATAAGTCTGGATTGATATCTAATTCAGCAACTATTTCACCTTTACCAAATTCACCGCCATCACTATTTATTTTTGTGATTCGATCGATCATTAACATATTTTGAACTGGAAGACGAGGTGAATTTGCACCAAATAAATCACCGTGACCGCAAGCGATTAATTCTTCTTTAGTGAAACTGTTAGCGTTATTCATATTATATCTATTCAAATCGAAAGTGACTGCAAGGTTAGCGAACACATGTACGCTAAACAACTCCGATCAGCTATTTTTAAAGATAAAATTGAATCTAATCACGGTTCAATTTTAACATTGTCACTAAACGCTCAAATAAAGTTGGCTCTGCTTCAAATTCACCAGCTAGTTCGTTTAATCTTTTTTGCACCTGACCATAAAGGGTTTTTTCAGGGAAGTCATTATCTTCGTCAGCAACTCCTGCGGGTTGTTGCATCAGTATTTCAATAACTTGATCCACGTGGTCAACTTGAAAAAGAGAAAATAAGCCGTTTTTAACGGCGTCGACAATTTCAGTTGGAAGATTAATTTGTTTAACATTAGCTTTAGGAATAATCACACCCTGTGAGCCTGTCAATTTGCGTCGATTACAAAGATTAAAAAAACCAGTAATTTTTTCATTCACTCCACCAATTGCTTGAACATTTCCAAACTGATCCAAAGCACCTGTTACTGCAATGTTCTGTAAAATAGGTGATTCGCTTATGGCTGATAGTAGGCAGCAAAATTCTGCTACTGAAGCGCTGTCTCCGTCAATTTCTTGATAAGATTGTTCAAATACAATATTGGCATTTAAATGCAAAGGCGCATCACGACCAAAAATTCGATATAGGCAAGATGATAAAATCATCATTCCTTTTGCATGGATGTTACCACCTAATTCTGATTTTCTTTCGATATCAGCGACTTCACCATCACCATAATGGGTTGTACAAGTGATTCTAGCTGGTTCTCCATAGCTATAATCGCCTGTATCTATCACAGTAAGCCCATTGACCTGTCCGACCATTCCACCATCAGTTGGTAAAGTAATAAACTTGTCATCAAAATTTTGAGCTGAGTAGACTTCTGATAAATTATGCCGACGTTTTTTAAACTCGAGGGTTTTAATTACGTCAATTTGATCGATTGTCGTGGAAGATGAAAGTGCTTTTATTTGAGCTAACACTTGTACAAGTTCTGACGAGGCTAAAGATAACCGTTGCTGATGCTCAACAAGGCTGGATGAATAAGTAAAAAGTGCCTCAAGTGCAGACTTGCTTAGTTTGACAGATAGACTTTCCGCTAAAGCATCTAGCCACAAGGCATAATCAGACTCTGGGTAAGCCAGTAAATCAACCTCGTTATTGACTTCACCAAGGAGAGGAAAATGTCGGTTAAATCTTTCGTCTTGGATGCGGAGATGGTTGTATAAACCTATTGGGCCAACTAATACAATTTTACAATTTAAAGGTACTTGTTCTAAAGTAGAGCTTACTCGATAGTACCCAGTATCAAGAGTATCGATTAACAGAGACCAAATACCTTCTTTTTCCAATAAGGATTCAATACTTATAAATACGGTGTGATTTTCAGCAAACGCACCATTTTTATATTCTGATATTTTATCATTTACAATGGTTTTTCCTAATAAGTCTATACGTCTTATATTGCCAGACAAATAACAAAAGGAGTTGGATTTTTCAGCGATAACACCAACATTTTTAGGGGCAGGGTGCTTGTGCCATTGCAGATCAATTTCGGCTGAATCTGCTTTGGCGGCAGCAAGAAATTGAGGCTCTTTATCGTTAGACAGGCTTATTAAAGCATCGATAAATAGATTTCGCTCGATACCTGTAAAATCTGCAATGTATAAATGTTGAGAAGGTAACTGTTGAGACAACTGAAATGCTTCAACTACACGCTCTTGACCGAGTAATAAATGTCGCTTGTCACACTTAGCTCGAAAGCCTGTCGGGATATTGTATTTTGGAGTAAGTTCACTTGCAGGAATTAGCTTCGGATTCATATCAATATTATCAGATTTCTTTTAAGCAGAAGTTTATCACAATGTTACTGTTGAAGTCGTACCTCTCATATTATCTAAGAGGGATAAGTTTAGAGTTCGATTGCCAGCATATCCCCCAATTAAAGGTTATTATTGCTGAAAATAAATACTGAGCGATTGATTTGCAGACACTTGGCTCATTTTATAAAATTTTATATTTACAGCATATTAGTTTTTGCATATTATCAGCGCGTTCGGAGGGGTGGCAGAGTGGTCGAATGCACCGGTCTTGAAAACCGGCAACGGTTTATCCCGTTCCAGGGTTCAAATCCCTGCTCCTCCGCCACATTAAGAAAAGGCTACTTAATTGAGTAGCCTTTTTGCTTTCTCTAGAAAGGAGAACTGATTATCGATTATTTCGATAATCAGTTCTCAATATTTATAGGTAAAGGTATAAAGGCCAGCCTAATAATCCAGCCATACCTTCTTTATGTTCTAAACGTTCAAGTTTTTCTGGGCTTGCACCAGCTATCAGTTGTTGCTGATATTTTTGGGCAAACTTTAATGTTCTAATAATTGCCGTATTGAATTTAGCGTTTAAATCTTCATTCAAAGTTTGTTGAAGCTGCTCAGGAAGTGAGACTAGCATTCTATTTTTAGTTTCTTGGACAAAATCTTCGCTAAACCACAAGGGTTCGAACCTAATATTAGAAATTTTTTTCTTCAAGTCTTCTTTAACTTTTGTATTACTACCAAAAAATATTTGATAAATCAGTGCCTCAGAAAACATTTCCTCTAGGCTTCTACACTCAACAGGATCGTAGCTTGAGTTTGTAAAGTAAAGGCTTTGAATTGCCTCAGCGGCTTGTTGGCTGAGGTGTTCTTGAAGTGCGCTTTGATAGGCATTCCAGCCATCCCATTCGTCAGTATCTGCAGGAGACGAAATTTGATTAAGAAGACGCTTTTCGACTTCGCCATAAACTGACTTTGTATTCATCAATCTGTATTTACTAACGGTGGCCAGCATGGTCCAACCTTTTTGAAAGGACTTCACAAGGCCATCACCTTTCTTTAACAATAGAATTGCTTTTATTTGGTCATGGTTTGCCATCGTCATTAAGCCAAGACTAGCAATTCCGATAACATCTTGAGACGCTTGCTCTAATAAATGCATTTTGTGTTTATTGTAAAATTTATCAGCAAGCTTTAGGCTCATTAAAACACCTTTATTTTTTATTGCTGATATTTCAGAAGAAGATAAGATTTCTTCTTCGATTGCGAAACGCAAAACCTTCGACAAAAAAGGACCTTGATTAGGGTCGTGTAAAACAAGCTGCATTTACTATTTCCTTAATCTAAAAAGCTGAACATATCATCGACTTCAGTGTATTCATCATTTGTATCATTTTTCTCTTTAGCTTGAGTAACGATTTCAGTGACAAATTTTCCAATAATAGCTTGCCAGTCTGACCCTTGATCACGTAACAAGTTTTTGATGGCTTTCTCTACATCAGGTGAGAGATCTTTAATAAGAGCGAGCAAACTTTTTGGATCATCAGTGCTCAAGTTATGTAACTCTTCTGATTCAAAACGATCAGTGAAACCAACAGTATCTTCATCCGCTTCATCATCAAAAGTATCTGCAATATTATTTGTTAAATCACTTTTTGATGGGTTCATTATCAGCTCTATGAAAGGAATTGATAAATAAAATAATCCAGCTGGTTCTTCGGCTATGCATTCAAGAATAGCAGTTTGTTTAGCCTCACTAGGTTGAATTCGAATAAGGTAAGTAAGAAAGTCAAAAGTTTGTGATGCGAGTTCATCGGCATTACTTTTTATTTGTTCTTCCCAATACAGTGGCTGCTGACAGACGACATCTCTAATTTGCTCAGGCGTCATTAGCTCTGACATAATCGATGGGCAAGAGATGTCATGGTTACTGTTAATTTGAGTGAGTGTGACGATATCCATGTTTTCGATGACTTCTACTAACTGATCGTCATTCATTGTATTCGCAATGATCTCAAACCGTTTACTTGCTTGTTTTGGTTCTACATCTGCCAGCTGCTTGATTTCGGCAGCTGTTAATTCAATAAGACTGTTCATTAATAGTTCTCGTCTTGATCATAGTGGTCGGAGTAATCTTCTGATTGTTCGTCATATTTTTCATTAAAGTCAGCATCTGTAGCTTCGTTTTTTTCTGTAGATAACTTGTCGTCAAACATAAGTAAATATACAGCTGCAGTACTTTGTATCAGTAGTTTTTCAGAGTGTTCTTTGACAGCTTTAACAAGTGGAATGTCATCATTATTAAAAGCGACATTTACTTTAAATTCATCCCAAGTCGGTGATGTTTCATTAGCTAACCAGTTTTTCCATTTCTTCTGCGAAGCGTCGGGGAAACGGACATTTCCGAATAGTGCAACGGTTAAATATTCTGGCAAGGAGACTAAAATGCTAACGTCAGCAAGAAGTACTTGTTTCATTTTCGACGTGTATTGACTTAGGGCGTCTGGAGTATCTGGATCTTGATAAGACTGAATGTTTTCCCACGCATCACTCTGTAACTGATTAATAAAAGCGGTATCAAATTGACTGGACATAAACTACCTAAAAAGTTGAAAGCTGAGAAATAAAATGTGTGCGCTAGTTACGAGTTAATAATATTCATCCCATAATTCTCGCATAGCAATCGTTGGATCATTCACAATGACATTATTGAAATCACGGATGAATGCCTTACGTGATTTAGGGTCTATTAAAACTTCGTATGAAGATTGTATTCGATGAAGCATTGAGGCAGATTGCTGCTTTTCACCTTCAGAAGCGTTGAGCATTTTGTCTGGATGAAACTTATTAGACAGTCTTTTATATGCTTTTTTTATTTCATCTTCTTTGGCGCTGGGTTTGATACCTAGTACGCTAAAGTGATTAATCATAATTTTACCTGTTTCAGTAAGACGAGAACTTAACTTAACTTAAAATCAAATATCAATAGACTATAGGCTATTTTATAGCAATAAATGCTTATAGTTTATCCAAAGATTCTTTTTTCGCGAAAGGAGAATGATATCAAAGATGTGAAGTTATCAGCAAATTTGAATTTTGTTTCCTCAGCCTTTCCTGCGTTTTTAATCTTGTTAAGGTATCGAAACATAGCAAACAGTAATCAGAATGTAAGTTGCGAAACTGTAGGCTTTCATTTACCCATTCTATTTGCTAGCTTGAAAACCTCCCCTCTCTTACAAATAATACCAATTACAGTAATTAAATGCTCAACTCAGAGCTATGTATACGCACAAAGTACAAACGAAATTGATGAAAGCATAGCTATCTACGTTGAGATAATTTTGTGAAGTAATTTTTGCGCATACAAGCTCCCGAAGGGCAAGGCTAAAGTTTTCCACTACTGCGTTCCACGGTCTTGAATTATCCCGACAAAAGCACGAAGTGCGTTGAACGCCAGCTTTGTATGGCGGCCGTAGGGAATATAGTACTTCGAACATGCGCCTTGTACTGAAAACCTTTAACTCTTGCTGAGTGAGAGATTAATTACTGTAATTGGTATAACACCCTTCCTAAGTGAAATATCAAAGCGCTATGGCAATTGTTTCTTTTACTATCTATTTGGAGGATAAGCAACGCAGGATAATTAGCAATTAACTCTCGTAGAAATCATACATCTTCAAGTAACACGGCTATATTAGGGGTTGTTGATCTTTCGTGATTGTTTTTGCAGCGATAAATTGGTTATTTTATGCAAGGTAGAGTTTGTGAGGTTTGGTTATTCCAAATAGTAAAACGATAACGCAGCAGAAATGACCAATTTACGCTGTCTTCGATGCTTTTGAGCATTCACTGTTCTGTGTTGTGATCAGCTCACTTAGATGGCTAAGCATCACTGCTCACGCCTTGTACAGATAAATGCTCAAATAGCACAAAATTTAATCCTGAAAGAACAACAGACCCTAGTACTTTGCTGTATTTGAAAATCAAGTATCAACACCTAAATCATTAAAAAAGCGTTGTTTCGCACCATATTTGAATCAAACTTTGATCTGCCGAACAATTCGGAAGATTTATATTCTATATTTAATATATATACTGTAATGAATCGTTTAAATACTAGTCATTTATGGTTGTTCAGAATGAGTATCTAGTATTTACATTTATAGAAAAATAGGAAATCTAATGAGTGTAAATGGCAGCCCGCAATCAACGAGAAAAAATTCTACTGATTATGAATTGTCGCTTATGTCGTCAGATCGAACTCAATCAAGTCAAAACTTGGATAATGAATTAGAGAGCTGCATTTTAGCTATGGATGGCATTGCTACAACTGCCACTAAAGATTTACAACATTTGCGTATTGAATGGGAGAAGTTTATTGGAGCATTGAAACTTGAAGTGACAACTGGCAGCCAATCTTCTTTACACGAATTATACAGAAGTCAGCTGTTTGAAATAGGGCAACTTTTATCGGCAAAAGAAGATGCTATTCCTCAGGAAGTTAAAGAAAAAGCAATAAAGCAAATGTTGGTTAATCCTAAAGTTCACCACCAACATGAAGTGTCAGCAAGTATGAATACTTCAACTCCTTTACATACATTGAACTCAACACGGGCAAAAAAATTTTCACAATGTGTCAAGGCTGAGACAAACCTAGTTGATTCGGCGATTACTTCCCATATAGAAAAAAATCATAAAGGCAGTGAAGATCATGTCAATAGAGCCGCTCTTCGTTCTTACGCTTGTGAAGTTATGGGTTTTGGCGAAACTAGTGAGGGGCACACCAAGGATTATTATCAACTTGATCTGCATGAAGCCAAAGATTTTGCTGCAGTGTTAAAGCTAACAGCTTCACCATTTTTTGTTATCGAAGAGTATAATTCGGAGTCGGATGAGGATGTTGGCAGTAGTCCGAAGATACAGGACAGTAATATGGAATTTACTCATGGAGAAGTAGAGCTTCAATTACTTGCTCAAAGTTCAGTCTCAGAAAGTGAATTATCTAAACAAGATGAAACAGAGTTAAGTAATAAAGAGGAGGGCTTAGGGGTAACGGATCCTATCTTTACTTTAAGAACATCAACTGGAGCCGAATCGAATTCAATTGTAAGTGCCGATGGTATTACATTCACAGTGATTGACAATGGTAATTTCAGAGATATTCAATTAGATGATCTTAAGGCTATAGATTTATCAAGTTTAGAGCCTGATCAGGCATTAATGATTGGCAGTAATGTAATTAAGAGTTTAAAAAATGAAGACGAAATATCCAAATTCTATCACGATCAGATTGAAAAAATAGAAGATTCAACCGTTTCATCTTTGCTCAAACACAAACTAAAAAATCAGATGTTAGAATTGAACCATCATAAAGATAAAACATTTGTTAAAAAATATGAATGGCAAGAAGGGGGATTTAATAGCTTTAACCAAATGCTTTTAGATGTAGATATTTATTTAACAGGGGAGAGATTAGAACAAATTGATTCAGCACCTTCATTAGACAGCTATATGGAAACGTTACATGAATGCGCATTTTCAGAACACATTCCAAGAGAAATTAGAGAGACAAGAATAGGTGAATTTGCAAGTAGGGAACGCATATTGAGCTTTAATGAATCAAACCCGGTGTCAATTCTTAACAGTGCAGCTAAAACTCGTTCTAGTGAATTAATCAGGCATATGGCCAAGTTTGCCATTGAGAATGTAAAAGACAGTGCAAAATCAATTAAATCATCAGAGGATATGGGTACTTTTTCGAAAACTGTATTGGAACTCTCTATGTCTGCAAATTTAGTTAATTATCAAGTGTTAGATTTGCGCGAATCGCTACAAAAAGTCTGGAAAAGATTCGATAATAAATCCATGACAGACGAAGGGTTATCACTGTTAATTGAGGGCATTAGTGATTCTCGGGAAGTTGAGCTTTACAGTAAAAGTAAACTGTTAACTGCAGAACATAGATTAACTTTATTAGAAAAAAAGCACACATTAGGCATGCAAATTTCAGATGATGAATTTGTTAATGACAAAGAGCTCTTGTCAGTAGTGTCACCCGATGCGGCGTTGAGGTTTGCAACTAAAGACAAATTATCGAAAAAGTTGATGAAAGAAGTAAGCGGTAAATCACCAGATATGTCGATTATTGAAGACTTAATTAGAGTGGGTGCAGATATAAATTATATCGATCCTGCAGATCAGTGTACTTGTTTGATGAAAGCTCTAATTAATGATAATCATCAGCTAGTACTTTCGTTAATAAATTCAAAAAATGTTGACACATCAATCCAGAATTCTGAAGGCGACACTATTTTTCATCTTGCTTTAAAATCGGGTGATGAAAAACTGTTGCAGCAGTTTATGGAATCTCTTCCGAGGGATGCAGCGATAAATCTGAAAAATGTTGAAGGGTTCTCTGTGTTGCAACTCATGGTTAGATATGGCTCCCTTGACTGTTGCAAAAATTTACTTTCATATGGCGCTGATTATCAAGTACTAACTGACGATGCAAATGAAAAAAATATGCTTCATTTGGCAACTTCAACAGGGAATGTTGAAATTATAAAACTTTTTCTTGATGGAGAATTTGCGTTAGCTATAGATAGTCAAACAGCAACAGGTGCAACGCCTTTTCACCTTGCTGCTTCTCTAGGTAAGCCTGAAGTGCTGGATTTAATTGTAAGCAAGAAACCTAATTTGAATACTCAAGATAAATCAGGTTTCACTGCACTACATTACTCAATAAGAAAAGCTTCAAGTAGCCTTAATCATATTTTAAATATTGAAGGGGTAGATAATAAAGTACTAACAACAGAGGGTGATGACATTTTAACCTATGCCGTTAAAGAAGGTGTACCTTTACCTGTCCAAGTCATCATAGATAAAGGCTTGTTTGATGAAAAACAACGTAATGTTTCTGGTATGGGAGCCATTCACGTGGCAGCAGAGCTAGGAGTTAAGGCAATATTCAAGTCACTATTAAATAAGTTCAAAGAGCCTTTTGCATTGACAACTCATGGTTCAAAATACGATGGATTAAGCCCTGTTGCAGTAGCCAAAGTTAACAACCAAGATGATATAGTTAAAATTGCAGAAGAATCAATAACAAATGATCTTGACATTGATGGTTATGACGTTATTTTTGACGCAGAAGCTGATCCAAATGTAACTAAAGCGACTAATTCAACATTGGATGATGATCCGTTTACAACTAATTACGATGATGTCATGGGAGCCGTTGGTCGAGATGCTGATACGTATCCTTCTTTAGGATTGGAGACTGCAAGAAAAGGAAATTATTCTGAAAAACCGCAGAGTAAGATTAAAATTGCATCGGCCTCAAAATCATCAAAGACTTCTCCCAGTTTTGTGAAAAAATATTTTAGCTTTCTACCATTTGTAGGAAAGAATGATTGATATTAATAAATAACAGCAAGCCATATCAATATAACGTGCTGTTATTAATATTAAATTCCTACTCGTGAGCCTTAGTTATTAGTATTTTTAATTTTAGCCCAAGGTAACCACTTGAAAGATTGGTATGAATCGGGC
This sequence comes from Parashewanella spongiae, assembly GCF_004358345.1. Taxonomy (NCBI): domain Bacteria; kingdom Pseudomonadati; phylum Pseudomonadota; class Gammaproteobacteria; order Alteromonadales; family Shewanellaceae; genus Parashewanella; species Parashewanella spongiae. The sequence goes on from NZ_CP037952.1 coordinate 2,619,747, forward strand.
ATACGATTTCGTCCATCTTGCACCACAATCATTCCTTTGCCCCAAGCTCCATCTCCAACAGGAGATGACGTTACGGCTAACCCATCGGTTTCAGAACTTCCATCAATATCTTTATCAATATTGGCACCGATACGAAAATTTCCTCTGACAGAAAAGGGCGGTTTTGTGTCGTAAACCATGTAAGAGTCATTGCCCTGACTGGATGCAATTAATAGAGTTTCATTATCATCACGATATAATGCCAGCCCCTCAACATCTGCAACAAGAGCGTCTCCAGCTTTTATTATTAATTCTCCGGCTGAAGTTGCAGTATCAATTGCATTAAATAGCCAAATACCTTTGTCTTCTTCACCGATGAATAATTGATGGGTATCGTCATTGGCAACACAACCTTCCACTTGTGATGGAATCATTAATTGCCGAACTTGTTTGAGTTTAGGTTTTTGAGCATTCCAGTTCACACGATACTGTATGGTTCTACCTGATTTCTCATTAGCAAATACATATAAACTTCTTTTATCTTGGTATAAACAAGTGCCATATATATCTTTTAATTCAGTATCCAATTGTGCGATTTCTGTAACCATGCCATTATCAGAAATTTCGTAAAAGGCTAATTTATCTCCATCTCTAAGACTTGCAACCGCTATCGATTTGTTAGTGCCGTTTATCGGTAGGTTTTGGCGTATGTCAATATTGTTTATGCGACCGGTTGGTATAGATTGTATTTGTTTACCATTCATATTAAATACAACTAGACCCCAGCGTTTATTTGTACCAAGAATTAAACTCTTTTCAGGTGAATCTGGATGCAACCATATTGCAGGATCGTCCATAGTATCACCGGCACGATCAGATGGTTCACTTTCTACCCATGCTGGGATTTCCTTGATTTTATTTGTTAAGTTGAGGGGAATATTTTTGGTGTCATATTCAGAAACTAAACTAGAATTGCTCCATTGGCTGAAAATGTATTTTTTTGCTTCATCATCAAAACTTATGAACTTAAAACCTTCTGGCTTAACCTCGATTGAAAAATGCTCCGCTTCAACAGCCTTGTTGTCAGCAATGAGCTGTTTTTGTAAAAATAGTTGCCCATTTTCGGTTTGATGAACTAATTTTCCATTTATAAATTGAATTGAAGTGATTTTATTATCTATATAGGCTTCAGCTAATTTAGTTTTAGCTTCAGATTCTGGATGTGCTTCGTATTGCCAGATCCCAGCTTGTTGTTCAACCACGTAAAGATGTTCGTTTTCATTATCAATGGCACAACCTAAAGAGCCGACAGGAACGGAAAGTTGCCTTACGAGCTGAGGCTTCCAAGTTTCACCTTTATTCAATAACCATTGTTCTGCTATTCCTGTTTCGCTACCTATCCAAGCATAAGTTGAATTGTCTTGAATACGTGACTGCAAACATAACCAATTTACTTCAAACGATCTCGGAGGAAGTTGAGGGTAAACCTTGAAAGGATGAGTGCCGAGATTAATTGGTTGAACTCTGTCACTGAAAACGTCTAGAGTTAATGCTAAATCATCATTAACTGCCAATAGTTTAAATTCACCAGAAATTATTTGCTGTAAGTTATTCTGTTGACTGTCTTTAAACATTAAGCCTTTTGTTTCACTTGTGAGTAACCATCCATCAGAAAATGCAGCTGACTGGCTTCCTTCTACATTTTCTATTTCAGATATAGATAAAAGCGAGGGATTATCTGCGTTGATGTTTTTGTGTTCAGACACATTTGGTTCAAGATTGGATGAACTATTATCACAGCCAGATACAGCCAAGGCCGCCAAAACAGATGCAGTGATCAATGGTGTTTTTAAGTTAAATTTTATTGTTGTCATTTTTATTAACCTTAGTAATTAACAAGCTGTAAGCCAAATTGAAATGTTCTACCGTATTTTTCAAATTGATTATTGAAATCTCGACGGCCTGCGTAGCTATAAAAAGGTTCGTCGGTGATGTTTATTGCTTTAAAGTAAAATGTTAGGTTTTCTGTTATATGACCTTTAGCTACAAAATCCCACTGTAAATGGTCGTCTTCGTACATGTCATAACGGGAATCATCAATTTCTGTGACTTCTTGTAGATAATTAGATTTATATGCCGCAGAAAGCCAAACACTTGCGTATGCATCCTCATACCCTAAAGATAAGTTTGCGCTAATGTCTGATTGACTAGGCAAAGGAATCTTACGTGAGAGTTTTTGATTATCATCGAACCAGCTTATTGATGCCGTCGAATCTGACCATGTTAAGTTACTATTCAATAGTAGGTTATTAAATGGGGCAGAAAGAAAATTGAACTTTTGAACGTATGTTAGTTCAGCTCCTAAGATCTCAGCTTCATTACCATTGATAAAAGTAATCGCTTTTTTGAAGTCTAAGTATTCACCTCGCCCAGCAATATCCGCTTCGTAAATAAAGTTATTGATATCTTTATAAAACACTCCAGCTGAAAGAATACCAGTGCCACCAAAATAATGTTCAACGCTTAAATCGAAGTTTGTTGATTCTAGCGACTCTAATTCAGGATTACCGAAGTTTGCCTCAAGTTCACCATCGTCTTCTTCTATTAGAAATCCGGGAGCAATTTCTTCAAATTTCGGACGAGTTATAGTGTTTGTATATGCAGCTCTAATGATGGTGTTATCATTAGCAGTGTATTTTAAATGAAGAGCTGGCAACCAATGTTCTTCAGAATTAATGTTTTTTGTAGTATTAAACTCTTCAGTTTCACCATTGTATTTAAAACCTGATGATTTCCAATCAGCTGTTTCGTATCTAATACCGGTAAGGATACGAAGATTATCAATATCTACATGCGCCATGATATAGGCGGCTTTTGTTTCCTCGTTAATATCGAAGTCGTTAACTTTCGATTCAATTTCGTCAAAATTATCATTCGCATTAAGTTGGTCGATGATTTCCCAAATGGGTGTTGAGCCAATATTGTTTCCAAAACGGCCTAAACCATAATCTATTGTTTTATCAGTAAAATTTTTGAGTGATAGGTCGTCTTCTGAAATTTTTTGTTCATCGAAATCTTCATAAACCCATACGTCTTCATAAGCAATCTTGTCGCGTGAGCTTGCTTTTGCGCCGAGTTTTAATTTAGATGCATAACTTGAAAGCTCAAAACTACGTGAAAAATTAACTTGTGCACTTTTTAGCTTGTCCGTTGAAGCCGATTCACCAATTTCGATTTCTTTTAGCTCATATTCATTGTTATCAAAATAGCTTTCATGTGCTTTTATTTTGGGTACGCTGATACCATCAAATCCGATATTGTCGAATTCTCCTTCAAATTCGGCACCATCAATATGTCGAGGTTTTCTAGCTTCCGCTTTTGAAATTGATATTTGATAATCAGCGGTCCATTTTGTAAATCGTGTTTCACCACCGAAAACATATGATTGAATGTTTTGCTCTTCAGTTCTTGCTTTGAGAGAACGCTTTACTTCAGCTGTTCCTGTCATGCCTGACGTGAGACCATCTTCCCATTCTATGGCTGATGCATTTCGACGTTCCGAATCATCATATTGGCTGTAGAGACTTCGAAAGTAAAAATCATTTTTATCATTAGGACGGTAATCCAAATTAACACCTATGCCTAATCGTTCTCGGTTGATTTCATAATCACGTACTTCAACTTCTTCTAAAGTTGCTGGCGAGTAGCCTTCATCTGCATCGAAATCCCATCCACCATCTACTTCAACGTTGTCTGAACCAAAATCACGGCTATACCAACTTGCCGCAATAGCAACCCCAAGGGTTTCGTTAAAAATATCGCTATAACTTATTGCAAACTTAGGGCTTGTATCATCAGTTAGGTTGTTATAGCTCGCTTCGCCACTGATATTATAAAACGTATCATCTCGATCAAAAGCAGACAGACTTTTTACCTCTACAGAGCCTCCTAAAGCATCCGCGTCCATATCTGGTGTAACTGTCTTGCTTACTTCAACAGACTGAACTAAATCTGATGGCACAACGTCAAGTGCAACAGCGCGACGGTCACCCTCGGGTGCAGGCAAGCGAACACCATTCATTGAAACGGAGTTAAAGTCGGGAGCAAGTCCACGAATACGGACAAATCGACCTTCGCCTTGATCTCTTTCAATTGATACACCAGGAACACGTTGCAATGCTTCGCTTACATTGCTGTCAGGAAAGTTACCGAGGACGTCAGAGCTAATAATACTAACGAGGTTATCTGCTGCACGTTGCCTGTTTAATGATTTACTTAGTGAACCTTGTTGACCTACAACACGTATGTGCTCAATATCGTCACCACTGAGTTTAAAAGCTACATCAGTAGTGTGTTCATTCGTAATTAAAATGGTTTTCGTCTTTGGCTTTGCGCCTAGATAAGATACTGATAAAGTGTACTCTCCTGCAGCGATACCACTAAAGAAAAATCGACCATCACGTCCGGCCGTTTGAGTCAAGTTAAGCTCTTTGACAGTTACTATTGCACCTTGAAGTGGTGTGGATGTTTTGATGTCACGAACATTTCCTTCCAATTTACCGGCTGCGGTAACAGAAGTTATAAAACCTGCTGTAATAAGAGCACAGGTTAAGCGAGTGAGTGACGGTAGCGATTTCATCTATTTTCCCTATTAAGTTATTGATGAATTAATAGCGCTACAATAAATGCTGTAAATGTCATATTTGTGACTAAATATTACAGAGATTCACATTTATTTATAAAGTTCAATAGGTAAAAAGTAGGTGATTTTGATTTTTTAGAGTGTTTAGCTGTTAAGTCACAAATTTGCATTATAAATGTATGATTCAATGGGGCTGGAGCAGTGTTTTAAGCGAATGTGTTGCAAAGTGAAATTGTAATAAAACTAACTAACAAATAAATGAACTCAGCTTGAAACGATTTTAGAGAGAGTGGGCATTATTTGTTAGTCATTAGTAATACCAATTACAGTAATTAATCTCTCACTCAGCAAGAGCGAAAGTTTTTCAGTGCAAGGCACAAGCTTGAAGTACTATATACCCTAACGGCCGCCATACAAAGCTGCCGTTCAACGCACTTCGTGCTTTTGTCGGGATAATTCAAGTGCTTGTAACGCAGTAATGGAACCATTTAGCCTTGCCCTTTGGGAGCTTGTATGTGCTCAAATTACTTCTCAAAATTGTCTTGACGTAGCAATGTAATAACGACAGCTGTGTATGTCGGTAACAACTATGTCTTCATCAATTTCGATTGCGCTTTGACCACATACATAGCTTTGAGTTGAGCATTTAATTACTGTAATTGGTATAAGGTTTAAATACACCTTGCTGGTTTGGGTAAACCGGCAATTTTAGTAGCTTGTTTAGCTGGGCCTAAAGGAAACAATTTATAAAGGTACTTAGAGTTACCTTTTTCGGTACCAAGTTTAAGTGCTATGGCTTTTACTAATGCTCGAATAGCAGGGCTTGTCTTGAATTCTAGATAAAAATCTCGAACAAATTGTATAACTTCCCAATGGGCATCGGTCAACGTAATATTTTCTTTTTCAGCAACGACTAGAGCAATATCTTTACTCCAAATAGTATAGTCGGTTAAGTATCCTTGTTTATCTACTGAAATTTGTTCTTCATTATGGATAATGTAATTCACCAGCTGATTACCTTGTTGTACTTTAGAGTTTGTTCAATAAATTGTTGATAGTTAATGGCATCAAAATGCTTTAATTTCTCCGCTAAGCCTTGGGCCATAATGTCATCAGATAATATTTTTACGTCAATATTTAGGAGTTTTCTTTGCCATTGTTTTTGAAGTAAGCCGGAAACGGCTGAACCAGCCAAAATGATTAAGTCGTCATCATTTTTGTACTTTAAGCATAGTTCAAGAGCATTATCTTGATTCAATGAAGTTTGAATGAAATGAATGTCCATTAAAAAATTAAAACCTTATCAGATCCACGAATCATCTCACTTATCACTGAAGGCTCTGCTGATGTATAGTCAATCAATATATCAGAGCTTAACAAGCCGAAACCATCCATTGATGTTTTGCAAATATATACATCATCAATATCGTAAAGAGAAAGAGCTTTAAATGTGGATATATAGTCTTTAGCGCCAGTTTGCTCAATCTGCTGATCTTTGAGGGTATTGAATACCCCCTCATCAATAAAAATGAGTTTGACGTGTTGATCGAAACTTGCGCTGAGCATTGCTAAATCTAATGCTTCTCGACCTTTAGAGTGAGCTGTCGGGCCATGCCGAAAAATTATTGTTAATTGTTTCATATTAAAACGTTATCACTCTGTCAGCTTTTTCAATACCAGTAACAAGCTCACCTAGCCCAGCCATCTCAAAAGGTGGCATAACGTTATATTGGGGAAGTGCTTCTTCGTTCGCTTCATTTTCAGTCGCAAAGCCTCTTCTTAGAGCAGCTGAAACACAGCATATTAAAGGAATCTTGTATTTGGCTGCTAAATTCGACCAAGCATGATTGATATTAAATTCATCAGTAGCAGGGCAAAGCAATGCGTTGGAATGACTTACTCCATCTTGATAGAAAAAGATTTTTATCACTTCGTGCCCTGCATCAATGAGAGATTCAGTGAACTTATAAGCTCTAAACGAGTTGGTGTCACCGTAGGCGTATGAAGTGACTTGTACGATAAATTTACTCATAAAAACAAAAATGGCCCCACAATGGAGCCATTCTACAACAAATTAACCGATACCCAAATAAATTGGACTAATAGGTTTAATCATCACCGCCAATACCCATTAAATGGAGTAGGGCAATGAATAGGTTTAAGAAATCTAAATATAATGAAACTGTTGCACGGATGTAATTTGTTTCTCCACCATTCACAATACGACTTGTATCGTAAAGAATGAAGCCAGTCATTAACAGTGCAATACCAGCGTTAACCGCCATGAATACCATTCCATTACCTAGAAACATATTCACTAATGAAGCTACTATCATCACAACCAAGCCAGCGAATAAAAAGCCTCTCAAAAAAGAAAAATCTTTTTTTGTTGTCAAAGCATAAGCGGACAAAGATACGAAAATGACTGATGTAAGTCCAAGTGCTTGCATAATAAGCGAAGGGCCGTTTGCAAGGTTTGCGTAATGGTTAAGCATGTAACCTAAAGAAGCACCTTCCATGCCGGTGAAAGCAAAAATCCAGAAAATTCCTGAAGCACCTTCTGCTTTTTTTAGAGTTACAAATAAAAGAACTAAGCCGCCGAGTGATAAGCCAATTGACATCAATGGACCAATGCCAACGGCCATTGCAATACCAGCACAGAGTGCTGAGAATGCAAGTGTCATTGATAGCAGCATATATGTATTTCTCAGCATTGAGTTCACTTCAATGGTAGAAGCTCTACTTGTATGTAACGTTTGTTGATTCATTGCTTTCTTCCTTTCGTAACAAAATCTATTGAATGTTAGACCTGATATTTTGCTCTAAAGTTCACTAACACTATTATTACTTTATCATTTTAGCTTAGTTAAGTCGTGAGAAAGATTAACTTAACCATTCTTTGTGCATGTTTTCAGTACTACCAACATAATCAAGTAGCCACTCTAGCTCAGTTGATCTTTTGTTGTCATTCCAAGCAATACAGCAAGGCTCAGATAATATAGGGCTTTCAAGTTTCATTTCGACTAATCGTCCAGAACTGATAAATATATCAACAAGATGGCGTGGAAAAAAACCTACCCCTAAGCCTGAACTGACGCAATTAATGGCTCTTATCCAGTCAGGTACAACAATTCTTCGTTGATTAGCCAATCGCCATAACTCTCTCTTTGGTGTCTCTTTTGCTGTGTCTTCAATACAAACTACAGGGTATTGCCTAAGAGATTCATCGGTTAAAGGGATATCAGACGTAGATAAAGGGTGTTTACTGTTGACGCAAAATATCCAATCAACTTTTCCCATATTAATGTATTTAAAATAGCCGCCGTTTGGTATTGCAGCTGTCGCGCCAATGGCTAAATCACTTTGCCCTGTAACTAAGCTTTCAAGCACTCCATTGAACACACCAAGACGAACAATGAGCTCAACATCGTCAAATTTTTTATAAAAATGGGCGATTAATGCGCTAATTTTATCCGCGCGCACTAAACTGTCGAAAGTAATACAAATCGTCGGTTGCCAATTATTTGCGACTCGTTGGGTAGAGTGTTTAACATCCTGTAATTGCTTAAGTAAATCACGTGAGACCTTAAGGAAATGCTCACCAGCGGGCGTTAAAGTTACACTTCTATGATGTCGCACAAATAAAGGAGTGCCAAGCTCATCTTCAACTTGCTTAATTGAATAGCTAATTGCTGAAGGGACTTTGTTCAAATAGTTTGCAGCAGCGGTGAAGCTGCCAAGTCGAGAAACTGTATCAATAATATTAAGTAGTGATTCAGAAAGCATTGCAGGGCTCTCCTTTGCCATGAAAAAAATTCATTGTAACGAACAATAAACAATAGTAGTTACAGAGTGAATATTCAACAGCTTTTATATATTATCGAATTATTTTTCAGCAAGGAGTTGAATAGTTAGACATTCAATCAAAAAAATTGAAATTCAACTTTACATCAACTGAGCTCCTATATATTATTCACAGCGTTCGGAGGGGTGGCAGAGTGGTCGAATGCACCGGTCTTGAAAACCGGCAACGGTTTATCCCGTTCCAGGGTTCAAATCCCTGCTCCTCCGCCACATTAAGAAAAGGCTACTCAATTGAGTAGCCTTTTTGCTTTGTTGACTTCACTTAACTAATGATAAATAGCGTTTTAAGTTCATGTCGGGAATAGAACTTGCGCTAGTTACTGCACATGAAGCCCACTGAGCAGCCTCTTTCATAGCTTCAGTTATTGTCATTCTCGTCACTAAACCATGTATTAAGCCTGCTGCGTAAGCATCACCAGCACCAGTAGAATCAACCACAGCAGTCTTACGAACTGAAACAGTTATTTGCTGTTCAGAAGTATAGAGTGTGGCTCCATGCTCTCCATTCGTAACAATAAAGTATTGTAAAGATTCCCCTGCAATCTTAAGCCCAAATTCCCACCCATTTAAGTGACTTCGGTCAAGCATGTCGGCCTCAGATGAGATGAGTACATGGCATGGTCGCTCACGGTTATCTTTTCCAAGTTGAGCTACAACCAATGTTTTTGATAGTGCTGTTTTGCTCCAACTTGTAGCACCTTGAGCTGATGTATTGAGATATAACGCATCCCAATATTCCCAGCAATGAGGAATACCTAATTCTAATGTAGGTCTATGAGGGCGAATAATTGTCCGTTCACCTTCAGGGGTGATTAACAACATTAAGTCTTGTGTTGGTTCTGTTCTTCTTTTAACAAAAGTGCAATCTATACCTTTGTCTGTTGCTTCATTGATCAACCAATCGCCTAACGGATCTTGTCCGACTTCACTGACTAAAGATACTTGATGATGAGCAAAAGCTAACCCTATCCCAGTATTGGCACCACCACCACCTAATCGTTTATGCCCATCTTGATAATGAAAGCGACCTCCTAATTGAATAGGTTTATCAAGGTGAAGTACACGATCACAATTTAAGTTTGCGACTAACAAAATTTTAGCCATTAGCTGCCTGATACCATTCGACAATTGAATAGATGAATAATGCCATGTTTGTCATAGATAGATAAGAGAATAACAACCAGTTGTGGTAAGTTTGAGCAATTTATTTTACATTTTTAATTTTGATGGTTTTTTATATTAGCATCAGCAAATATTGCTTTTATAATACAGATAGATGGGGTAGATTGAACTCGAATTTAAGATGTAATATGGCTCGAAGGTAGATTTAAATTGATAAACATATATTTAGTCGATGATCATGAATTAGTCCGAATAGGTATCCGCCGTATTCTTGAAGATGAAAAATCATTTAGTGTTGTAGGTGAAGCCCCTGATGGCGAAACGGCAGTTCAATGGTGTCGTAGCAATGAAGTTGATGTGATTCTAATGGATATGAATATGCCCGGAATGGGCGGATTAGAAGCAACAAAAAAAATTGCACGTTATCAACCTCACGCCAAAATTATTATACTAACTATTCATTGTGAAGATCCTTTGCCAACTAAAGTTATGCAAGCTGGCGCTTTTGGCTATTTAACCAAAAGCGCTAGCCCACCAGAAATGATTAAAGCAATTCGTCAAGTTGCACATGGTTTGCGTTATCTTTCACCTGAAATCGCTCAACAAATGGCACTTAGCCAAGTCAGTAACCTTGACGAAAACCCTTTTACTTCATTATCAGAGCGAGAGTTACAGATAACAATGATGATCACTAATGGTGATAAAATCACAGAAATTTCTGAAAAATTAAATCTAAGTACTAAAACGGTGAATAGTTATAGGTACAGGCTCTTTGCTAAACTTAAAATCAATGGCGATGTTGAGTTAACACGTTTAGCTATTCGTCATAAGATGCTTGATACAAGACAATTTTGATTAATTTATACATACTAAGTTGGAGTTAGTTTGGCTCTAATTTTCAACCGGTTACAATTATGACCACTCCTGTTTTAATTCCGTTTGATCCACATGAGTTTCTCAAAACAGTTTCAAGTTCTGCTGGTGTATATCGAATGTACGATGCGGCAGATAAAGTGATTTATGTAGGGAAAGCAAAAGATTTAAAAAAACGGCTTTCATCATATTTTCGTACAAATGTTGATAATATTAAAACACAAGCGTTAGTCAAAAATATTGCAAATATTGATGTAACCGTCACCCATAGTGAAACCGATGCATTGATCTTAGAAAATGATTACATCAAACAATATATGCCGAAATATAATGTATTGCTTCGTGATGATAAATCGTATCCTTATATATTATTAAGTAAGCATAAGCATCCACGACTAGCATATCACCGCGGGTCTCGTCGAGATAAGGGGCAATATTTTGGACCTTATCCAAACGGCGGAGCGGTAAGAGAAAGTTTGCATCTATTGCAAAAAATTTTCCCAATCAGGCAGTGTTCAGACATTTATTATAAGTCGCGTTCTCGCCCTTGTTTACAATATCAATTGAAACGCTGCAGCGCACCTTGTGTTAGCAAAGTTACAGATGAAGAATATGGAGAGCAAGTAAAGCTTGTTGAGTTGTTCTTAAAGGGTAAAGATCAGCAAGTGATATCAAAACTGGTAACAAAAATGGAGTTAGCCGCACAAATCTTTGATTACGAGCATGCGGCTGAATTTCGTGATCAAATATCTGCGCTAAGAAAGGTGGCTGAGCAACAAGAAGTAACTACAGCCAGTGGCAATATGGACGTAATTGGTGTGAACTATCAATCAGGTATTGCTTGTTTTCATATTCTGTTTATTCGAACAGGTAAGATATTTGGCAGCAGGAGTTATTATCCAGCTATTCCGGCAAATACAGAGCTTAATGAAGTACTAAGCTCCTTTATAAGCCAATTTTATCTCAGTAAAGAAACTCAACGAACTGTTCCTACTGATATCATTATCGGCGATATGTGCGAGGAGCTTCACCAACTTGAACAAGCCATTAGCCTCTCGATAGGTAAAAATGTCAGTATAAAATCGAATGTACGCGGTGAAAGAGCAAGCTTTTTACGGTTAGCTCAATCGAATGCTGTTAACTCGGTGGTGACGAAACTCGCTCACAAAAATACGGTGGAACAACGCTTTTTGTTATTGCAAGAAGCATTAGAGATTAATGAAGCAATTAGTCGTATGGAATGCTTTGATATCAGCCATACCATGGGGGAAAGTACCGTTGCATCATGTGTAGTATTTAATCGTGAAGGACCATATAAGGCTGATTACCGTCGATATAATATAAATGGAATAACACCAGGTGATGATTATGCTGCAATGGCACAAGCTATTTCTCGTCGGTTTGATAAAGTAACGAATGACGGAAAAATACCTGATCTATTGTTCATCGATGGTGGAATAGGGCAATTACGTATTGCTCAAAAGATTGTTGATGAAAAATGTATTAATTTAGACAATCCGCCAACACTTATTGGTGTCGCAAAAGGTGAAGGGCGTAAACCAGGGTTAGAAACGTTAATTTTTGGTGAGTCAGAAGCCAAGTTTTCATTAGATAGCGATTCTCCTGCCTTACATCTTATTCAGCATATTAGGGATGAGTCCCATCGCTTTGCGATAACCGGTCACCGCAATAAAAGACAAAAATCCAGAAATGTTTCAACGCTCGAGTCTATTCCCGGTATTGGCCCTAAACGTCGTAAGGTATTACTGCAATTTTTAGGCGGAATACAAGAAGTTAAAAGTGCAAGCGTAGCTGAATTAACAAAAGTGCCTGGAATTAGCACAGAAATGGCTCAAACAATTTATGATTCATTGCGGGGGTAGTAAAAATCAGGCAAGATTACCAGTATCTTCAATAAAGTGATTACATGATGCCGTTTAATCTACCTATTGCCTTAACACTCTTTCGTTTGTTCTTGGTGCCTGTTTTTATCGTTCTTTTTTACCTTCCTTTTCACTGGGCTGCTTTTGCCGCTGCCTTTGCATTTTGGCTAGCGGCTATAACAGATGCATTGGATGGTTATGCCGCTCGTAAACTTAAACAATCGACTCGATTTGGTGCTTTCCTCGATCCCGTTGCTGATAAACTTATGGTGGTTTTAGCATTATTACTTCTTGTTGAGCAGTACAGTTCAATTTGGCTAACGATACCCGCCGTTATAATGGTTGGTCGAGAAATTGTTATATCAGCATTGCGTGAATGGATGGCTGAAATTGGAAAAAGAGGTGTTGTTGCCGTCTCATGGGTAGGCAAATATAAAACGGCTTTGCAGATGACTGCGATTGTTGGTTTAATTTGGCAATATAATCAATTTATGATCTACCTTGCATACTTCTTATTATATATTGCAGCCGTATTAACATTTTGGTCGATGATAAGCTACATCAAGGCCGCCTGGGAAGATTTAACCCAAGAATAGTGCGTTTGACACGCATCTAGAACATAAACTGTTCAAACAGAATTTAATGTCGAAACAGTTGTTGACAGTGAAGACTAAATCCGTAAAATGCCAATCCGAAGTCAAGGAGAACTCAAGTTAACTAAGACTTTGGATTAAGAAACAAAGCGACATTAGCTCAGTTGGTAGAGCGATACCTTGCCAAGGTATAGGTCATCGGTTCGAACCCGATATGTCGCTCCAATGTTTAAGATAGACGGCGCGATGGCAGAATGGCTATGCTGCGGATTGCAAATCCGTCGATCTCGGTTCGACTCCGGGTCGCGCCTCCACAATTTGATTATTGAAAGGTAATCGCACTCAATATGCCCGAGTGGTGGAATCGGTAGACACAAGGGATTTAAAATCCCTCGCTTAATAGGCGTGCCAGTTCAAGTCTGGCCTCGGGTACCATCTTTATCTAATCTTGATTAAAAAGATTAGATTCAATATAAAAATTAATTATCAAAACTTCCTTGTAGTAAGCCAATTGCCTTCCGTTTGAAAGAATTACAGCTCTTTTAATACCTATCCACTAATGCATTAGTGCCTCAAAGTATTAATGCAATCAAAGAAATAATAAATAAGTGTTTAATTTATTAATTCCTACAGAGAAGAACGTATAAAATTCTTCATACAATAAGTTATGTTGTGATGGAGCATATAAGCCTCTAATAAAATTAATGATTTATTTACAGAATGTAAGTTTGAAAAGTACACATTTTTAGGATTAAAGTTATAAATAATAATTAATTTTATTTTATTTTAATTTATCTTTATAACTTATTGTTTAGACTTGCCGCTTATTGTTCACAGTTTGGAGAGTAGCTTATGTCACACGAAATGCTAAGGAGTTCTCAGCGACTGGCTGATCGATTGTGCTACGAGAATCTAGGTGATTTATTTCCTTCATCAGTAAAAGAGCTTCAAGCAACTCCGTCATTTGATGATCCAACATTTGATTCAGCAGGTCTAGCACCTATTATAAAATATTATCAACTGGATCCTCCAATTTTTAACAGACTTTGTGACTTACAAAATGAATTAGCATCACTAGGTAAAGATGAAAACTTGCTTATAGTTCAAGAAAAAGTAACAAAGTTAAATACTGCCCTTAGAAAAAATCAAGGAAAAGATATTTGTTTAGTTGCAATTAATAGACTTGTCCCTAGTGGGGAGGTTGTTAACTGCAGGAATGTATTAAAATATTTGAATTCAGCTATTGAAGTATTTGAGTTTCAAATCGATAGTGAATGCGCAGAAAATTTAGAAATAGTTGAAGTAGATCGCCGTGAAATAAGAAGATTATTTGTTAAATATAGAGAGAATAAAGATGGTGTTTGGCACCACGGTGATACCAAAAATTGTAGAGAAACCTCTTTTTCTGAAGCAATTAAGAGTGATAACTATGGAGGTGCTTTGGCAGTGCTTCGCTTGAAACCGCGCTATATATTTGTACAAAATGCAGAGTTAAAAACGCCACTTGTGGTCGCAGCTGAAAATGGCAAGTACGATTTTATCATTAAGATTTTAGAACCCGCGATGGAATATATCGATCCTTCTGATATCAATGGTAAAGGAATATTGGAATCTGCAAGAGCAAGCTCAATGAGCAAAGGCAAACTTAATGAACTTAAAATTTTAATGCAGAGGCTAAAGATACCAGTTAGTTGACTTGATAGGTCAGAGAACTGACATCGATAGCGGTAACCGCTATCGAAAATTAATGATAAAATTTAACTTATAAGCTGTTAATTTTAATGCCGTCGGATTGGATTGTGATAAGTTGTTTCTTAAACAATCCACCTATGGTTTTCTTAAAGGCTTTTTTGCTCATAGATAACGTCTCGTAAATCAATTCAGCGTCAGTTTTATCGGTCAAAGGTAAGAAGCCATCAGCTTGTTTAAGTTTAATGAGTATCGTGTTCGCATACTTATCAAGTTCTTGTTTTCCCGATTTTTGTAGAACTAGGTCGATTTTACCATCAGCACGAACTTGCTTAATAAACCCTTTTAGTTTTTGTCCATAGTGGAGAGGTTGGAATACTTCGTTACGAAAAACCACCCCCCAATGTGCGCTATTAATAATGGCTTTGAAACCAAGTTCAGTTTTTTCGGCAATAATTAGGTTCACCTCTTCACCATTTGCATAGTTTGCAGGTTCTTTATCGAGAAATCGATCGATTTTTGCGCTAGCCATTATGCGCTCATCTGCGTGGTTTACGTGGACATAAACAATTTGAGATCGACCTTCTTCAGCGGGTCTTTTTTGTTCAGAAAAGGGAAGTAATAAGTCTTTATCTAATCCCCAATCTAGAAACGCACCAACTTTGTTATTAGCGATAACTTTTAAGTTTGCGAATTCACCAACTTGGGCTCTTGGGCGCTGAGTAGTTGCAACGATAACATCGTTTGAATCTAGATATAAAAATACTCGAACTTTATCACCAACTTGGCAGTCTTTAGGTTGGTGTTTTCGGGGCAACAATACTTGTCCGAAATCATTACCATTTAGGTAAACACCAAAATCAACTACCTTTACGACTTCAAGTGTCGCGTATCTACCAAGTTTAACCATTTGTATCTCTGAATTACGTCAATTTAAGTAGCGATTATAACGCGATCTACAAAAGAGATGAAGGTAATACTATAGTGCTAGTTACGGTAAATATTTGCTTTTTAAGACTTGCCTGTAGATATTTAGATAGTTAGAGCACATTCTTGCTTGCAATGCTTATATAAGCAGGGTTAAATTGCGCTTCTTCTTGATGAGAAGTATATGAATTTCTATATAGTAAATGCACTTATCTATGTTTGAACAATACTGATTGAGTTAGTTTTAATATCACAAAATAGTTTAAACAGTTTAATAAATGGACAGGCTTGTAACGATGAATAATTGGTCTATAAATGATGCACGTGTTGGTTATAACGTAACTCATTGGAGTCAGGGCTTTTTTGGTATCAGTGATGGTGGTGAAGTCACTGTTTCACCAGATCCAACCAAAGCTGAAAACCAAATTGGTTTGAATCAGCTGGCTCATGACATGGTGTCTGCAGGAGTTTCCCTTCCTGTGCTTGTTCGTTTCCCTCAAATTCTACATCACAGAGTTCACAGTCTTTGTAGAGCTTTTGATCAAGCCATTAAAAAGTATGAATATGAAGCTGATTATTTATTGGTTTACCCAATTAAAGTCAACCAGCAAAAAACAGTGGTTGAAGAAATTGTCGAGAGTCAGCGCGGAAAATCAGCGCCGCAACTAGGTCTTGAAGCTGGAAGTAAACCAGAATTAATGGCGGTTTTGGCTACGGCACAAAAAGTCAGTTCTGTTATTGTGTGCAATGGTTATAAAGATAAAGAATATATTAGACTTGCTCTTATCGGTGAAAAGCTGGGCCATAAGGTTTATATCGTCTTAGAGAAGATGTCTGAACTTGAAATGGTATTGGCCGAGGCAGAATCTTTAGGTGTAACGCCAAGGTTAGGTTTACGTGCTCGATTAGCGTTTCAAGGCAAAGGGAAGTGGCAGGCAAGTGGTGGCGAAAAGTCAAAGTTTGGACTGTCAGCCGCACAAGTTTTAAAGGTTGTTGACGAATTAAAAGATAATGACAAGCTTGAGTCTTTGCAACTGTTGCACTTTCATTTAGGCTCTCAAATCGCAAATATCCGCGATATTAGACAAGGCGTGAGTGAAGCGGGTCGCTTTTATTGTGAACTCAGAAAACTTGGCGCTAAAATTGATTGTTTTGATGTTGGTGGTGGTTTAGCTGTCGATTATGACGGTACACGAAGCCAGAGCAGTAATTCTATGAATTATGGCTTAACAGAATATGCCAATAACATTGTTCATGTACTTACTGATATTTGCCGTGAGTATCAACAGCCTATGCCCAGAATTATATCTGAATCAGGCAGAAATTTAACGGCGCATCATGCGGTTTTGATCACTGATGTCATTGGAACAGAAGCTTATCAGCCTGAGCAAATCGAAGAGCCAAAGGAAGATGCACCACAGTTGTTGCATAACATGTGGTTGTCGTGGACAGAAGTTCTTGGGGGCGTAAGTCATAGAGCTTTGATTGAGATTTATCACGATACTCAAAGTGATTTAGCTGAAGCCCATTCCTTGTTTGCGTTAGGACAGTTATCGCTAGAAGAACGTGCTTGGGTTGAACAAGCAAATTTACGTGTTTGCCATGAAGTGCAAGGGCTGTTGAGTAGTAAAAATCGATATCACCGACCAATAATCGATGAGTTAAATGAAAAGCTAGCCGACAAGTTCTTTGTTAACTTCTCGTTATTCCAATCACTGCCAGATGCATGGGGAATTGACCAAGTATTTCCAGTGTTGCCTTTATCTGGTCTAGAGAAACCCCCTAAGCGACGTGCTGTTATGCTGGATATTACCTGTGATTCTGATGGTGTTGTTGATCAATATGTAGATGGTCAAGGCATCGAAACAACCTTGCCAGTACCGACTTGGGATGCTAATAGTCCCTATTTAATCGGTTTCTTTATGGTGGGAGCGTATCAAGAGATCTTAGGCGACATTCATAATTTATTTGGAGACACGAACTCTGCTGTTGTCCGCGTAGACGATAAAGGAGAAACAGTAATTGAGTCAGTATTAGCTGGCGATTCTGTTGCAGATGTGCTCGGTTATGTTAATCAAGACGCGTTAAGTTTTTTGCAAACTTACGAGGACTTAGTGCATAAACATATTCCTGAATTTGAACGGGAAAGCATACTTGAAGAGCTGCAATTAGGGCTTGAGGGTTATACCTACCTAGAAGACATTAGGTAAGCAATGTTTTACGAAGCCTCAGAAAAAAAAGTAGAAATTATCGTATCTCAGAATTCTGATTCTCTGAGAGATTACAGCGTAAGTTTCTGGAAACATATTGTTGAACAAGCTAATGCAGAAGTTCTATCAGTCACAACGAACGAATGTTGCGATGCTTACATATTAAGTGAATCAAGTTTGTTTGTATGGGAAGATCGTTTTTTGATGTTAACATGTGGAAACACGGAGCTTATAAACTCTGTGATGACGTTCATTGATGAAATAGGACACGAACTTATTGAGTTCGTACGATACCAAAGAAAAAACGAACATCGTGCTCACCTACAAGTAACTACATTTAACGCGGATGTTGAAAAGTTAAAAAGTCAGCTTTCTGGAGAGGCTTTCTTGATTGGCGACGCTGGTGGCCATCATCATTACCTCTTTACAACAGAAAAGAAAACGCCAGAATATAAAAAACCAGCTTGCACTGAATTACTGATGTATCAAATATCAGGTGAATTTTCAGACTATTTACGCCGTAGCTGTCAAACAAAAGAAAATATTCGAAACTTTTTAGATTTAAGTACTGATTTTGCTGAATTCATCATTGATGATCATAAGTTTGATCCTGTTGGTTATTCAATCAATGGAATCAAAGGTGAGAAATATTTTACAGTTCATATTACACCTCAAGAACCTAATTCCTATGTTAGTTTTGAAACGAATATAGACTTGATTCAATCATCGAATCATATTTTACAAAAACTTATAATGCTTTTTAACCCCAAAACTTGGGATGTTATTGGCTTTAATTCAACACACAATTTACCTGTTTCTTTTGAATCTGATAAAAATACAAACAGTTATGATTTAACTGTTCTCTCAGGGGATGATGTTTCATTTAAATATCATCAATTTCCAGCATGTCAGAAAATAACAGTAGAATTAATTTAAAAATTTTGGCTTTGGTCAATTTGGAGCAAAAATGACGACGATAGCGGACAAACCCGACTATTCATTATATTCGAATGCATTTGGTTATTTACGTCAACCATTAAATTTTAATCCTTGCGAGAGTGACGCAGATGTCGTTGTTATAGGTTTACCATTTGATATGGCGACCACGGGGCGTTCAGGTGGAAGAATGGGTCCTGGTGCTATACGCCAAGTTTCAACAAACCTTGCATGGGAAGAAACTCGTTGGCCGTGGGATTTTAGCTTAAGCCAGCATGTAAAAATGGTTGATGCAGGAGATTTAGTTTTTGATTGTGGAGACTCGGCAGATTTTACAAAACGAGTAGAAGACTTTGCCAGTAAAATCGTAGAGTCAGGTAAGGGCTTATTAAGTTTTGGTGGAGATCACTTTGTCACTTTACCGTTATTACGTGCCCACTTCAAAAGATATGGAAAAATGGCGTTGATTCACTTCGATGCTCATACAGATACTTATAGCCAAGGCAGTAAGTACGATCATGGTACGATGTTTTATCATGCACCCAAAGAAGGCATTATTGATGCTAGCAATTCCGTGCAAATAGGTATCAGAACTGAATACACAAAAGATGATCATTTATTTAAGGTCATTGATGCTGCAACAGCAAATGATCTTTCAGCTAACGATATTGTTGCTCAAATTAAACAGCGAGTAGGTGACTTACCTGTTTATCTGACTTTCGACATTGATTGTTTAGATCCAGCATTTGCACCGGGAACAGGTACTCCAGTTTGTGGCGGTTTAACCAGCGATAAAGCAATGAAAATTATTCGTGGCTTACAAGGATTAAATATAGTTGGTATGGATGTTGTGGAAGTAGCTCCAGCCTATGATTCATCAGAAATTACGGCACTTGCAGGTGCAACTTTAGGACTTGAAATGCTACACATTTGGGCGATTTCTCAAGGGTTAGTGAAGTAAGGATTATTGAATATGGATTTAAGTGAAATCAGAAGAGAATATACCAAAGATGGGTTAAGAAGTGCTGACCTTCCTGAAAGCCCTTTTGAGCTATTTAGTAAATGGATGGAACAAACAAGAAATGCTGAGCTCATTGATCCAACGGCTATGGTCGTTGCGACAGTTGATGATTCAGGGCAGCCATTTCAGAGAATTGTCTTATTAAAGCGTTTTGATGAAAACGGATTTGTATTTTTTACAAATTTAGAAAGCCGAAAAGCGCAACACATTCAAAATAATTCGAAGGTAAACCTCCTGTTTCCTTGGCACTCGATTGAGCGTCAAGTTGCTATCTGTGGTGAAGCGGAGCAATTATCGTCAACAGAAGTACTTAAATATTTTTTATCTCGTCCCAAAGAAAGCCAAATCGCCGCTTGGGTGTCCGATCAATCAAGTAAGTTGTCAGCGAGACAAGCACTTGAAATTAAATTTAAGGAAATGAAAGCAAAGTTTTCAAAAGGGGAAGTTCCTTTGCCTAAATTTTGGGGCGGATATATCGTCAGGCCAAGTTCAATAGAATTTTGGCAAGGTGGTGAGCATCGACTTCATGATAGGTTTTTGTATTCTAAAGAAACGGTTGAAGCAAACGAAATTTGGAAGATTGATCGACTTGCACCATAATTTTTATTTTAGAGAAAGAGGCTCATAGAGAGTCTCGCGTATTTAGGTTATATATTAATGAGCGAAGTTACGATATGGGTTGATGCAGATGCGTGTCCCAACCCCGTGAAAGAAATGATTTTCAGGGCGGCTGATAGAAAATCAATTAAAGCCATTTTTGTTGCGAATCAGTTAATTCGTATTCCACCTTCTCCCTATTTAAGTTGTATTCGAGTAGAGCAAGGGTTTGATGTAGCCGATGATTATATTGTTAACCATTTAAATGCGGGCGATCTTGTTATTACAGCCGATATTCCTCTAGCGGCAGATGCTGTAGGAAAGGAAGCGAGCGTAATAAATCCAAGAGGAGAGCGTTATGGTAAAAATAATATCGGTCAAGCGCTTTCTATGCGTAACTTCATGGATGAGTTACGAGGATCAGGCGTGCAAACAGGCGGTCCAGCCGGGTATAGTCAAACCGATAAACATAAATTTGCTCAATCCTTCGATTCATGGCTCGCAAAAGTTTAATTGTACAGCAATGTGTTATGACAGAATGATATTTCAAAGTTAATATAGTTTAGAATAGAATCCAACTGACAGCCCAACCTAAAAGATTGGTAAGGTATTAGAATGAAAACTTGGTTTTTTGCATTGGCATTTATATTTGCAGCCCCTATTGTAAGCGCGCATGAATGGAATGTCGCTTCAAAAGATTCTACTGTAAGCTTTGTTTCTGTAAAAAAATCAGTAATAGCGGAAGCGCATTCTTTAAGTGGTATTGAGGGAAATATAAGATCTGATGGTCATTTTGAGTTAACGATTCCACTAAAGACTGTTGAGACGGGCATCGACATCCGTAACGAAAGAATGCAAAGTATGCTATTTGATGTTACTCGCTATCCTAAGGTTATTTTATCGGCTAATTTACCTAAAAATTTATTGAAAAGTATGCCTGTAGGTACAACACAAACTAAAGAGATCCCTGCTCAGCTAGCACTTCATGGTAAAATTAAAAGGATTAACTTTGAAGTGCTTATTGTAAAGTTGTCACATCGTAAAGTTGTAGTGACTAGCGTTAAACCTACTATCATCAATGCTTCCGACTTTAACTTAAGTTCTGGAATTAAAGCATTAATGCAAATAGCTTCCTTATCCAGTATTAGCACTGCTGTGCCCGTTTCATTCGTGTTAACTCTAAAGCGAGACTGAACATAGCCAAAAAATGTTTTATAGATGCGTATGTACATTTACCGAAACGTAAGTACGCATCGAAGCTATTTACAACACCTTCATGATGGTATTCCAGTTTCTATCAATATCTATTTAAAACAACTAATATCAATGCTACATGGTTAACATTCTTGGTGGGTTTAATGGTTGAGTCTTCTCATCATATTAAAGTGGGCATAAGTAGTTGTCTTTTAGGCGCTAAGGTTCGTTTTGATTCGGGACATAAAAAAAACTCATATGTGACAAATGTTTTAAAGGATTACTTTGAATTTCATTCATTTTGTCCAGAAGTTGAAATTGGTTTAGGTATTCCCAGAGAGTCAATACGATTAGTTTCAGTAAATGATCAAATTCGTTGTGTAGGCACTAGGACTGCAGAATTGGATGTTACTGAAGACCTTTATGAAATATCAGAAGAACAAAAATCTTGGCATCAAGATTTATGTGGTTATATTGTAAAAAAAGATTCTCCAAGTTGTGGCATGGAGCGAGTAAAAATTTATCATAGTGGAATGCCTACAAAAAACGGTATAGGTCTATACACTAAGCGTTTAATAGAAAACTTTCCTTACTTACCTATTGAGGAGGAAGGTCGTCTTGAAGATCCCCACTTAAGAGAAAATTTTATACAACGTGTGTTCATTTATTCACGTTGGAAAGCAATGCTTCAAGAAGGTGTTTCAATATCTAAGCTTCAAAAATTTCATGCTAATCATAAGTATGTTTTAATGAGTCACAATCAGACTAAAGCTAAAAAGCTCGGAAATTTACTTTCAAGAAATGAAAATATCAGCTTGCATGCGATTGCTGATGACTATCTTGAAAACATGATGCAGACACTGAAGCTCGTCGCAACAAGAAAAAACCATAGTAATACTTTATTGCATATTCAGGGATATCTAAAAAAACATTTAGACACTGACGACAAAGCAGAGCTAAATGAAGTGATAGACGATTATCGTAATTGTTTGTTACCACTGATTGTGCCTATCACCTTATTAAGACATCATTTTAGGAAATATCCTAATCAATATATAACAGAATCCTATTATATGAACCCACATCCTAGTGAGTTAATGTTACTCAATAAAATATAATTATTCATTGTATTGCATAGTAGGTAACAAAATATTCGGGATTATATTTTCATGTATTCACACTCTTGAATAAATAGTCGGTATATACTTAAAGGTGACTGTATTGTGCAAACTATACAGTAAAAGTATATTGCTGATTTAAAAACCGTAAAATTGCGGCCAGATTTGGTGAAATACTTTGGTGCGCTGGGTAACACAAACCTATACGACGGAACATCCTAGGACCGTCGAAATTTACTCTGGATAGCCTTGACTCATCTTCAATTAAGCCGTCAGGTAAAAAACTTATCCCGTAACCAGCAAGCACTAATGATTGTACAAGTGATTTAGATTCAGCCTTGGCGACTAAGTTAAGGGAAATGTGATTACAAGCTAATAAACCAATCGTTTGCTGGTGGGCCTTACAAGGTGGACATTCAATAAAGTTGAATCCTTGTAGTTGTTCAGGCTGAACTTTTTCGTGGCTTGCTAACTCGTGATTTGTTGGGACACAAAGTACATAGTTTTCCTCCCAGAGAGGAAAGAATATTTCATCTTCATGACGTAATTCTTCAATTGTTAGCCTTGCATCTGCGGTACTAAGGTGATCAACCAATTCGATATCTAAGTGATCAATGGCGTTGTTGATGTGGCCAAGTACTGCCGAGAGTCTTCTCGGGCTTAAGTCTGACATAACGGCTAAGCGGAATTTTACTCGGCTGGCTTTTTCGTGAAATAACCCCGGTAATTGTTTTGCTTCTTCAACAAGTTTTAGTGCTAAAGGGTATAAATAATTTGCGTTATCTAATGCTTTGACACCTTTTTTACTTCTTTCAAATAAAGCGCCGCCCAGCTGTTCTTCAAGCTGTTTTAAACCAGAAGATAATGAAGGTTGGCTTACATGGCAACGAGAAGCGGCAGCAGTAATGTTGTTTTCTTCGAAAATAGCGATGAAAAAGCGAAGTAGTCTTAAATCGATCATAGTTATTGCTTATTGATAAAGTGAGGTTATCTATAGGTAAAGACTATCATATCCAACTAAAATTAGTATTTTAAACTCTTTAGATGCCTCAATATAATGATTTCAGATTCAAGGTTGATCGAGCTTAATCGCGTAATTTTAGATTTTAAATTAGTTAACAACTATAGGTAAAAGTAATGACAAGTTCACAAAATAAAGAATTAGTTGTAATTACAGGCGCTTCATCTGGCATCGGTGCATCAATGGCCAAGGCATTTAGTCATGCTGGTCACCCATTATTATTATTGGCGCGTCGTGTTGAGCGCATGGAAGAGCTTAAACTTGACAACTGCATGACAGCAAAAATTGATGTTACTGATTTAGATGCAATGAAAGCTGCCATAACAAAAGCTGAAGCTAAATTTGGGCCTGTTGGATGTTTAGTAAATAATGCTGGTGTGATGTTGTTGGGAGCGGCTGATGTTCAAGACCCTGCTGAATGGCAGAAAATGGTTGATGTAAATGTTATGGGTGTACTGAATGGTATTCATTCTGTATTGGGTAACATGAAAGCCCGTAAATCTGGAACAATTATTAATGTAAGCTCGGTTGCTGGTCGTAAAACCTTTGGCAATCATGCAGCCTATTGCGGCACTAAGTTTGCTGTTCATGCAATGACTGAGAACATTCGTGAAGAGGTGGCTCCTTTTGATGTTCGTATGATTACTATTGCTCCAGGAGCAGTAGAAACAGAATTACTTGGCCATACTACGGACAAAGATATTGTCGCTGGTTATGAGTCATGGAAAGAAAGCATGGGTTCTGTAATTGGACCTGATGTGATTGCCGATGCTGCATTATATGCATGGCAACAGCCAAAAAGCGTTTGTATTCGTGAAATCGTTTTAGCTTCTACTCGTCAAGAGCCATAAAAAATTTCAAACGATTAAAAAAGGATAGCGTTTGCTCTCCTTTTTTATAAGTTACTTACTTATCTAGCATTTAACCTTGAAACATCAGTAGACTGCGTTTTCAAGCGTAGAAAAAGTGGCTGATATAAGGCGTAGCTTACAGCAAATAGTTATTCTACTTGCAAAAGTTACAACGCAGATAGCAGCCATTTTAGCAAGCTTGTGAGCGTAGAGCACTTCACTCATTTGGTGAAAACCATGATGATAAAATCATCGTATTGCTCAAACAGTTACACATATACTCAGCGTTCAACTGATGTTTTTAGGTTTAAGCTGCATAATCAGCCGCTTTCATTATGGTTAGTTGAGCTTTTAATTCAGCTGGATCAAAATCATCAACATTGATAGATTTTAAGCGACCAATTTCAGCTCGCTTCATCAAATCAGCTTCCTCTTCAGTTAAAGCATTGAGCTCAAGCCCTTTAGCTGCGACATGATCTAACCACATGAAAGGTAACCTTTCTCCCGAAACTCCACACACCTTTTTATGGAGCGGCTCACAGGCAATTAAATCTAAAAATGTTTGCTCTTGAACTCCGACAGGGTTGTTCTCGTTTGCCAATAAATATTGTCCTTCAGCTAAACGATCTCGGCTAGCACAAGGTGTTTGCATAATGTTCGCAACTTGGTGATCCAATATATCACTTGGTCTTTTAACACATCGACCGAACGGGAATATTATCAAGCGTAATAAACGGCCTAGTCCTAGTGGGAAGTTATTAAGCAATTCATCAAGTGAGGTTTGAAGTTTGAATAATGAATCTTCTACAGCCCATTGAACAAGCGGTAAATCTTCAATTTGTCGGCCTTCATCATTATAACGTTTCAGCACTGCAGATGTTAGATATAACTGGCTGAGCAAATCACCCAAACGAGCAGATATACGCTCCTTTCTTTTTAAGCTACCACCTAAAGTACCCATCGCTAAATCAGATAACAATGCTAAGTTTGCACTGAAGCGATTCATTTGCTGGTAGTAACGCTTAGTTTTATCTGAGTACGGTGCGTTTGACAATCTTGAACCAGTCAATCCCATCCATAAACTACGAGTGAAATTACTGATAGCAAAACCGATGTGTCCAAATATGGCATTATCAAAATCTTTTAATGCCTTAGAAGGATCAGGATCGAATGCAGCTTGCATTTCGGCCAATACATAAGGATGACAGCGAATTGCACCTTGACCATAGATAATCATTGAGCGAGTTAAAATGTTTGCTCCTTCAACCGTAATTGCTATTGGTGCCGCTTGGTAACCACGGCCTAAATAATTATTGGGGCCTAAGCAAACACCTTTACCCCCATGAATATCCATTGCATCAATAACACATTTTTGCATACGGTCAGTTAAGTGACATTTTACAATAGCTGAAATAACAGAAGGCTTTTCACCGAGATCTATGCCTGTAGTGGTTAAGGCTGTAACGGCATCCATTAAGTATGCATTGCCACCAATACGAGCCATTGGCTCTTCAATGCCTTCTAATTTCCCGATTGGTAATTTGAATTGTCGACGTATTCTAGCGTATGCCCCAGTTGCGACAGCTGCTGTCTTGATACCACCAGCTGAATTTGAAGGTAAGGTAATTCCCCGACCTACTGATAAACACTCAACGAGCATTCTCCAACCTTGACCAGCCATGCTTGGGCCACCAATAATGAAATCAAGTGGGACAAAAACCTCTTCACCCTGAGTAGGACCATTTTGGAACATACAATTTAATGGAAAATGACGACGACCAGTAATGACGCCTTGTATTTTGGTTGGGATCAGTGCGCATGTAATACCTAACTCTTCAACTTCACCAAGTAGCTGCTCTGGATCGCGTAGTTTAAACGCAAGGCCTAACACAGTCGCAATAGGTGCGAGTGTAATATAACGCTTATTCCAAGTTAGTTTCATGCCAAGAATTTGTTTGCCTTCCCATTCACCATGACAAACGATCCCGAAATCTGGTATAGAACCAGCATCACTTCCAGCCTCTGGACTAGTTAAAGCAAAACATGGAATTTCTTTTCCCTGTGCTAACTTTGGTAGATAATGATTTTGTTGTTCTTGAGTTCCGTAATGTTGCAATAATTCGCCAGGACCAAGAGAGTTTGGCACACCAACGGTTGAAGCAAGTTCGCTACTCACTCCGGCTAGTTTTTGCAGGACTCGAGATTGGGCGTAAGCAGAAAACTCCAGTCCACCAAATTTTTTCTTGATGATCATGGCGAAAAAGCCATTGTCTTTTAAATATTGCCAAACGTTTTCTGGTAAGTCTGCAAGTTGGTGTGCAACTTGATGCTGATTAACTAAACCACAAACATGCTCAACTGGCCCATCAAGGAAAGCTTGTTCTTCTGCTGTTAATCGCGACACTGGAATATCATGAAGTTTCTTCCAGTTAGGCGCACCTGCAAATAAATCAGCTTCCCACCATGTTGTCCCAGCCTCGATTGCTTCTCTTTCTGTAGATGACATTTCGGGCATAATTTTTTTGTACATGGAGAGCAAAGGGTTTGATATAAACTGTCGTCGCAATGTTTTTATGTTGAATGGAATCGCTAATGCAAGAAAAACAATGAGTGGAATAGGGTGCTCAAAATGAAAAATGGATGCACCACCTATAACTAGTGCTACAGCGGTGGATGCTGTGATTAATGAAACCCTAATGTAACTGCAAATCCCTAGCACTATTACAAGGGCGATAATCCAAAGTAGAGTTGTCACCTTTATGTCTCCTTAAGTCTTTTGATTGAAGATCGCATTTTTTAATCGTTAAATACGAACATGATCATATTATAGTTTGTGGTCAGACCTCTGTC
Organism: Parashewanella spongiae; assembly: GCF_004358345.1. Classification (NCBI taxonomy): domain Bacteria; kingdom Pseudomonadati; phylum Pseudomonadota; class Gammaproteobacteria; order Alteromonadales; family Shewanellaceae; genus Parashewanella; species Parashewanella spongiae. The sequence goes on from NZ_CP037952.1 coordinate 2,647,117, forward strand.
GCATTTACAAGGTAAATCTTAGCCAAAATTAATACAAGCACTTTTTAAACAAATGTTTGAATTAGTCGTTTTATAATCTATGGAGGATTTTTTAATAAATTTAATAAGTTGGCATATACAAGGATTGCATCTAGCGTTGTGATACAACGAACGCTAAAATACTAAAATTGTTGTGATATTAAATAAAAGAGCTTTTTGAATGTGTGAACTCTTGGCTATGAGTGCCAACGTACCTACAGATATTGTTTTTAGTTTTACAGGTTTGGTCGAACGAGGAGGTGTAACTGGGCCACATGTTGATGGCTGGGGAATCGCATTTTATGAAGGGAAGGGAAATCGAATTTTTAAAGATGTTTCACCGAGTTGTGATTCACATATCGCTAAACTGATAAAATCATATCCGATTAAAAGCGAAGTTGTTATAAGTCATATAAGGCAAGCAAATAGTGGTGGTGTTTCTCTTGAAAATACGCACCCTTTTAATCGAGTGCTTTGGGGAAGAAACTGGACTTATGCACATAATGGCCAATTAACTGATTATGAAAGTAAGTTTCTTACCCACTCTTTCAAACCCGTAGGTGAAACAGATAGTGAATTGGCTTTTTGTTGGATTATCGAGCAAGTGGCTAATAAATTTGGTGAAAAAGAGCCGTTAGATATGATTCCAGTATATGAATATATCAGCGAACTAGCAGATAGGCTTCGATTGCATGGCGTATTTAATATGATCATCAGTGATGGTATGAACTTGATGGCATATTGCAGTAACAATCTGTGTTATATCACGAGAAGGGCGCCATTTGGTAAAGCGAAATTGAAAGATACAGATGTCACGATTGATTTCGATAAAGAAACAACACCAAATGACATTGTTACTGTTATTGCAACAAGACCTTTAACTACCAATGAACAATGGGAAATATTGTCGGCCGGTGATTGGTGCTTATTTAGATTGGGCGAGCTCATCTCTTTCAGTCATAAAGCTACTATTGAGTAATTGTACTTCGAGTTGTTTTTTCCCTTTTTTTGAATGGGTTAATTTCACGGGTAAGTAAGCGAGTTCTGGTGCCAACCATATTAATGTTTGGCGCTTTTTCTTTTTTCTTTCGACCATTAATTTGATCGTTTGGTAGTTTCTTTGATTAATGTTTATCACTTCAGTACCTACAATGTTGAACTGATAATCGCTAATTTTGTTACTTTTAATAATCTTGTAGTTTAAATCTTCTTTTTTGTTTGCTAAATCGAGCCTCAATTGCACTTGCACTGAAAGAATGTCGTATAAATCATTTGCATAATTAAACTCTAACTTTTCATGTTTGTATTTTCCGTATACTTTTTCTTGTGATTTAAGAAAGACAAGCTGAGCTTGGTAGTCGCTTCCTGTTCCCTCTCTTTCATGAAAAAATCGTATCGGATTGACATGGTCGTTAGTTACAACGAATTCGCTACTCACTTCTCGTCTATCGGAAAGGACGAGTAGTGATAATTCACTTTCAAATTTATAATTAAACTGATCATTTATTTTGTCTAAGGTATAGCGCGCTTTTCCAAGGTCGATACTGCCATACAGTACTCGGTATTCTGCAGTTTGAGGTAATAACGGAGATAGGGTGGCGAATGCTGAAGAGGATAAAATTAAAAGTGTAATAATAAATAAATACTGAACTATGCGACTCATATTATTCCTTTAATAAAAAAAATCAAAAGGGTATGCCTAAAACTAAAGAAGCGATATTTGGTTGCCATTCATACTTCGACAGCTGAATTTTACCTTGGTTCACTTCAACACCTTCGATTCTTAACAATTCAGCTTGTGCTCTGTACTCATTTGAGTCTTTTATAAACGAAATTTTGCCTTGGCTGTTTATCACTCTATGCCAAGGTATGTTTTTTTTCGGATCTGCCAATTTTAAGGCTTTTGACACGTATCGAGCTCGCTTTGGTAATCCTGCGAGGTCGGCTACTTTGCCGTAACTACTCACTTTCCCTTCAGGGATCATCGCGACAATAAAAAGTATTCTTTCAATTGGGGCTAAAGGAAACTCATTGTTATACATCAGATTTGATCTTATCTTATACAGAAGTGCTATGTGAGTTAACACACTCATAAATGGACTGAAATTATAATATAAAAAATTATAGGGTAAATGAAAGAAAATTTTTTAAAGTAAAAGCTTAAAAGAAGTCATAATGCAACTAATAAGCTTTTATTTGTTAAATTAAATGCTTATTTCTCATCATTCAGAGGGTGCTGACCATTGTTAATCGATAATGATGAAAAAAGTAGCTGATTTTTAATTAGATATTTCTGAGTAATTGAACCAGAGATATCTATTAACATCGCTTCTTGCTGTTGATTCAATTCCGATTTAATCTCATTCAATAGTGCTTGTTTAGAGTAAATAGAATCGAATGAATTTGTATTTGAGTTACCTATAGCGCTACTGGCACTAACTGCTGCTGTAATGGCGGCAAATACTACTACTTTGTACATCCTATACCTCAGTATTTACTTATATTAATGTGCTTTTGATAAACGAAAATCTATACATTGGAGGTTAAAAGATAGTCGACAAATTCATTATGTCTAATTTTTATTCGCTTTAATTTGTTTCAGGATATTCAGAGATGCTATTGCGTGGTAATGACATAGTCGAGTATTATATTTACCCACAAAAAATGAACTCAATAGACTTTGGTATAGACTATTTTCATTTTTTGTTTCCACACTTAATTTAAACCATGTGGCCCTACGTGTGGGTCACCACTGGGAAAGGATAAATCATGCCTGTAATTACACTTCCTGATGGCAGTAAACGTGAGTTCGCTCAACCTGTTTCAACTTATGACGTAGCAATGGATATCGGTCCTGGATTAGCAAAGGCTTGTATTGCTGGTCGAGTTAATGGCGATTTAAAAGATGCTTGCGACATTATTAATACTGACTCTGAATTATCGATTATCACCGCTAAAGACGATGAAGGTGTCGAAATATTACGTCATTCATGTGCACATCTTCTTGGGCATGCGATTAAGCAACTTTGGCCTGACGCTAAAATGGCCATTGGACCAGTGATTGATAATGGCTTTTACTACGATATCGATCTTGAGCATAAATTAACTCAAGAAGACATTGAAAAATTAGAAAAGCGCATGCTTCAATTAGCTAAGACTAACTATGAAGTAGTCAAAAAAGTTGGTAACTGGCAAACCGCTAGAGACACTTTCGAAGCACGTGGTGAGTCGTATAAAATTGCTATTTTAGATGAAAATATTAGCAAAGATGACTCACCGGCTTTATACCATCATGAAGAGTACGTGGATATGTGTCGTGGCCCACACGTGCCAAGTATGCGTTTTTGTCAAAACTTTAAGCTTATGAGTGTTGCAGGTGCCTATTGGCGTGGTAACTCTGATAACAAGATGCTACAGCGTGTTTATGGTACAGCTTGGGCAGATAAAAAAGCCCTTAAATCTTATTTAAACCGCCTAGAAGAAGCTGCAAAACGTGATCATCGTAAAATAGGCAAGCAGCTTGATTTATATCATATGCAAGAAGAAGCACCTGGCATGGTCTTTTGGCACAATGATGGATGGAGTATATTCTTAGAGCTTGAAAAATTTATCCGTGAAAAAATTAGCGAATACGATTATCAAGAAGTAAAGGGTCCATTGATGATGGATCGTGTGCTTTGGGAGCGCTCTGGGCATTGGGATAAATACGCAGATGCAATGTTTACAACACATAGTGAAGCGCGTGAATATGCGATAAAACCAATGAATTGCCCCGGGCATGTTCAAATTTTTAATCAGGGCTTGAAGTCTTATCGTGATTTGCCACTGCGTATGGCTGAATTTGGTTGTTGTCATCGTAATGAGCCTTCTGGTTCATTGCATGGATTGATGCGCGTTCGTGGTTTTACTCAAGATGATGCTCACGTTTTTTGTACTGAAGATCAGGTACAACAAGAAGTAAGTAATTGTATTGAAATGATCTACGATACCTATTCAACATTTGGATTTAATGAAATTATCGTGAAACTTTCTACCCGCCCTGAAAAACGTATTGGTAATGACGATATGTGGGAACGAGCTGAAGCGGCGTTAGAAAAGGCATTAGTTGCAAATGATATAGTCTACGAAATCCTCGAAGGTGAGGGAGCATTTTATGGCCCTAAGATTGAGTTCACATTACATGATTGTTTAGATCGTGCATGGCAGTGTGGCACAGTTCAATTAGACTACGCTTTACCTTCACGTCTTGGTGCCACATACGTTGCTGAAGATAATAGTCGTCAAACACCAGTCATGATTCACCGAGCAGTGCTCGGTTCTTTAGAGCGTTTCTTGGGTGTATTGATTGAAGAATATGCAGGACGATTCCCAACTTGGTTAGCCCCAGCGCAAGTTGTTGTGATGAATATCACTGATAAGCATGCTGATTACGTTGAAGAAGTTGTAAAAATATTCAAACAGCAAGGAATTCGTGCAGTTAAAGACTTGAGAAATGAAAAGATAGGCTTTAAAATACGTGAGCACACTTTACGTCGTGTACCTTATTTATTGGTTGTTGGTGACCAAGAAATGGAAAATAAGGAAATCGCGGTGCGAACCCGAGACGGAAAAGATTTAGGTAAAATAAAGATTGATGATTTTGCCACAAGAATCCGTGAACAAATTTCGCTCCGTAGTCTCAATTTGTTGGAGGAATAGGTCATAAAGATCAAGCAAGCAGGCGGGCGCAAAGCAGCCCCAAATAGAATCAATGATGAAATTACCGGTGTAACTGAAGTGCGTGTTACTGGTGCAGATGGTGAAGTTCTTGGAATTCTAAATATAAGAGATGCACAGAACATTGCCGATGAAGCATCACTGGATCTTGTTGAAATCAGCCCTAATGCTGAGCCTCCAGTTTGTCGTATAATGGACTACGGTAAGTTTCTTTTTGAGAAAGCAAAAGCTCAAAAAGAACAAAAGAAAAAGCAAAAACAGGTTCAGGTTAAGGAAGTTAAATTCCGTCCTGGCACTGATGAAAACGATTATCAGGTAAAACTACGCAACCTGAATCGTTTTCTTAACGATGGTGACAAAGCGAAAGTTACGCTGCGTTTCCGTGGTCGTGAAATGGCACACCAGAGCATTGGTATGGCTCTATTGAATCGTATCAAAGCAGATTTGGAAGAGATAGCGGTAGTTGAATCTTTTCCAAAGATGGAAGGTCGCCAAGCCGTAATGGTTCTCGCACCTAAAAAGAAATAAGTAAGGCTCTAAAGTAAACGAGATCTGATGGTCTCGTTTCGCCTTGCTATTTATTAACGTCCCAATGCGGAGTTTTAGAAATGCCTAAAATGAAAACAGACAAGGGTGTTGCTAAGCGTTTTAAGAAAACAGCTAATGGTTTCAAGCGCAAACAAGCACATCTACGCCACATCTTGACAAAGAAAAGCACTAAGCGTAAGCGTCATTTACGTGCTAAGTGTCAAGTTGCTAAATCTGACGTACCTGCGATAGCACGTCAATTACCATACGCTTAATTTAGGAGATTAGAAAATGCCAAGAGTTAAGCGTGGTGTAACCGCACATGCTCGTCACAAAAAAGTACTTAAACTGGCTAAAGGTTATTACGGAGCTCGTTCACGTGTTTATCGCGTCGCAGTTCAAGCAGTAACTAAAGCTGGTCAATATGCTTATCGTGACCGTCGTCAGAAGAAACGTCAATTCCGTCAACTCTGGATTGCACGTATCAATGCAGCGTCTCGTCAAAATGGTCTGTCTTACAGCCGTTTCATTAACGGTCTGAAAAAGGCGTCTATCGAAATCGATCGTAAGATTTTGGCAGACATCGCAGTATTCGATAAAGTTGTATTTGCAACGTTAGTTGAAAAAGCGAAAGAAGCTTTAGCTAAGTAATTAGTTATTAACACTTTTGTGGAAGTGGTTTTACTGTTTCCAAACTGCTTTCAAAGCCCTAGTTTACTGGGGCTTTGTTTATTAAAACTACCTAGAACAAATTTTCGGTGCTTCATTTGGAAGTGAATGTAACTCAAAATAATTTTGACCCAATGCAATGTTTCTAAATGCATCATCATCTAAATATTCATTAATCGTACTCACTGTTTCAAGTTCTTGTTGGTAGCTGTCCTTTCTTTTATTATCAGATGCGATAAAGTTAGAACCACTTATAAATCTATGTGAATTTTTATTGATAAACTTAACGTAGGCCTTTCTTTGTTTACTGAAATAGTACTCTTCAATAATTCGCCAAGACATATCTAGAGTTAGATTTTGATATTGATTTAGCATACGTTGTAAAATAGCGATGTGTTCTTTTGGGTTCAGTGTAACCTGCTGATACGATAGTCCTAAATGAGCCCATACAATTTTGTTATCGGGGTATAAATTTAAAACATGTTCAATTAAGTGTAGATATTTAAAATATTCTTCATCGTTACCTAAATCAGAGTGAATTACAATTGGCATGTTTCTATCTTTAAGTAGGTTCATAAATGTTTTCCAGCCAGAAATATCATGTAATGTTGCTGGTTGATGAGAGTTAGACACCAAAGCTTGATTCATTAAATTGACTTCTCCCATTAACTTGAATTGTTTTTTATGTTTCTTATCAAGTTTGTATATTTGGCTAATTATACTTTCTGGGTTGGCAAGATTGGCAAAACTCATCGCGAGTTGAACGCTTACTGAGGTGTTAAGTTGTGTTGAAACGTTATGGGCATTAATGAGATCATTCTTGATGCTTGGCGCAGTAGGGTGGTTGGGGCAGTCTAGATAGTGAATACAAGCATTATCAAAGGTGAATGGCTGACCAATGCCGTAAGCATTTACGAATCGAACTCCGTTTTGCTCAAAAATATCAAGCATATCTTCGAATAATATAGCTTTTCCACCAAAAGGTTGAAAATGAAAATGTGAGTCAACCTGAAGTGTGTACGGCATTGTTGTACGATCAAAACAAGCATCTTTCTCTATAGCAGATGCTAAAAAAGATGAAAATACGCCAAGAGACAGCAAGGATTTACAAATTTTAGGAATTAACATTACACTTATCTCAATAACTTACGGCTTAATTGAGATAAGTGTAGTAAAAGCGTGATGAGTTACTTGGATTTATACTTTTTGTATAATAATGGCGGTGTGACACGCCATTATTATCAGGTATTGAGTAAACTAAATTTATACCAATTACACTTTTAAGCCGACGAGCAGTTGATCTAATTGCTCTGCTGTTGCGTGTAATTCGTCACACCCAGAAACAGCATCGTTTGCTGAAGTTTCCACATCATGGGATTGATTTCTAATGTCCATTAGATTGCTGGCAATGTCATTAGCGACTGCAGATTGCTCTTCTGCAGAAGTCGCAATAAGTACACTCATATCAAGCACTTTATCGCTGTGAACTGCTATGTTCTCAAGATCTTCACCAGTTTTCACCACATGAAGCTTACCTTGTTCGGCTTGTTCAACGGTTCGAGACATAACTTGAGTTAGTGCGCTTGCACCGGACTGTAGTGATTCTATCATGGTCTTAATTTCAACAGTTGCGTGTTGTGTACGGCCAGCAAGTGTTCGTACTTCATCAGCAACGACTGCGAAACCACGTCCTTGTTCACCAGCACGTGCAGCTTCAATCGCAGCATTTAACGCTAGTAGATTGGTTTGTTCAGATATGGCATTGATTGTTGTAACAACCTCATCAATTCTGGAGGCATTGTCATTAAGTTGATTAACTGCATCAGATGCGTTGGAAATATCATTCGCTAACGTTCCAATAGCTCTAACTGTTGTATCTATGTCTTTAGAACCGTTATTAACTTGGTTATTGGCTTCTTGAGTTTCTGTTGAAGATTGTTCAGCATTGCGTGACACTTCTTTAACTGCCGCGGTCATTTCTTCCATTGCTGTAGCAAGAGAGTCTAGATGTTGTCGTTGATTTACTGCAAGAGATTGGCCTTGTTGGGCATTATTTCGAAACTCAGCAACCACAGTACGTATTTGTGTAGTTGCATTAACAACTTGCTTTACTAATTGATGTTGGCGATCTACTAATGTATCAATGCTAATAGCAAGGGTACTAAATTCATCTTTGACTAAAAAGAAGTTTAATCTACTTGTAAGATCTCCGTCAGCCGCTTGTTTAAGAGCTTGCACGGTTGTATACAAAGCACCGCGGATGAATGTTGAAACATAATAAACACTAATGATGACGAGTATAATTAATGCCGATGTAACCCCGTAACTAAAAATAGAAAGCTCAGAAGATTCATTTGTAGTAATAGAATTTTGCTTTAGAGTTTGAATAGTAACATTATTGCTTGGTGACACTGAACTGATAACTTGAGAAGCAATAACACCACCACCATCAAGTGCTACTTGTTGTTGCTTGAGTGGAAGTTCTGATAATGGCCTGACTTGAAGCTCGGGCGAAAGGTTTGCGATAAAAGTTTGTTGCTTACTACCTGGTATAAATTCTAATGCTTTATCAATAAGAATATTGTGTTGAGAAACATTTGCAATTGAACTTGATAGTCGTGTTGTTTTTGAGATATCTGTATATTTTTGATTCAACAAAAATGATAAAAATAATAATGTGAAAATTGAAATACAAGCCAAAATAATAAATTTTGCACGTATAGTTGTTTGGATTAAGTACTTATCTATCCAGCGGAATTTTACTTCTTTCATAATTATTTTTAATACCTTAGCGACTTTTTTATAATACACAAATCAACAGAATCAACACGAACATAAAAAATATCAATCTGAATAGTTCCAAATTGATATTTAGTTTGTTCAGAACTGAACATTTATCTCGATAACACTTTATGGTTATTTTGAGAGGTTCAGACAAATTATGGCAATTTGAGCAGAGCGACCCCAATATTCATTCGAAAGTAAATATCGGCTTTTATCTTGTTAACTTAATAGTTGTTTCATAAATTAGAGCAAAAAAAATGGTTGTTGCTTTTATGTTGTATCTATTTTACAGCTCTTGTAACTCGTTAGCTACTTTATGTTAGAATAAAATACTATTAAATGATTTAAATGTGACATTAAAGCCAAAACCAATCTCTTCGTGTAAAATGTGCTCTAGTTTGATTACGCTTCAGATTTTATTCAAAAAACTTTAATTACAGCTAGTCATAAACGCTAGTTTCACGTAAAATTTCCGTCTTTTTATTCGTATAATTGAGTGGCTAAGTTTAATAAGATGCTTTATTGAACTGGGGTCGGTCATTTATAGTATTTGCTAGATAATGAACATGCTGTTTCAGTATGCAGTGGAATATGAAATGCAACAACTTACAGACATTGTATCTAAAGCTCTAGAAGTCATAGAGCAGACCAGTGATTTAAAAGCACTGGATGATATCCGGGTTGATTACCTTGGTAAGAAGGGACAGATTACCGCAATGATGCGGATGATGGCGACGTTAAGTCCAGAAGAAAAGCCCGCTTTTGGTCAATCAGTGAATGATGCTAAACAAGCTGTTCAAGCTAGCTTAAGTAAGAAAATTAATGACATTAAAAATAAGCTTCTTGAAGAAAGCTTAAAGGCTGACAAAATTGATGTCACATTACCCGGTAGAACAATAGAAAACGGCGGGTTACATCCAGTCACTCGGACTATTGAACGTATAGAAGACTTTTTTGGTGAATTAGGGTTTAGTGTTAAGAAAGGTCCTGAAATAGAAGACGATTTCCATAATTTTGATGCGTTGAATATTCCTGCGCACCACCCAGCTAGAGCAGACCACGATACGTTTTATTTCAACCCAAAGTTAGTATTAAGAACTCAAACTTCGGGTGTTCAAATTCGTACCATGGAAAAAGAGCAGCCACCGCTCAGAATTATTTCTCCTGGTCGCGTATATCGTAATGACTACGATCAAACACATACCCCCATGTTTCATCAAGTTGAAGGCTTAATGGTGGCTGAGAATGTTAACTTTTCTGAGTTAAAAGGCATTCTTCATGACTTTTTACGAAACTTCTTTGAAGAAGATCTTGAAGTACGTTTCCGACCTTCATATTTTCCTTTTACAGAACCTTCTGCTGAAGTTGATGTAAAAGGTAAAAATGGTTGGTTAGAAGTACTTGGCTGCGGAATGGTTCACCCGAACGTATTAAAAAGTGTAGGTTTTGATCCTGAAAAGTATTCTGGATTTGCTTTTGGTATGGGAGTTGAGCGTTTAACAATGCTGCGTTATGGCGTTAATGATTTACGTTCATTCTTTGAAAATGACTTGCGCTTTCTTAAGCAATTTAAATAAAAACGGAGCAAATTGAAAAATGAAGTTTAGTGAATCATGGCTCCGTGAGTGGGTTAATCCTTCTATCAGCCGTCAAGAACTATCAGACCAACTTACTATGGCAGGACTTGAAGTTGACGCAGTTGATGCTGTTGCTAAAGAGTTTAATGGTGTTGTTGTTGGCCATGTAGTTGAATGTGGACAGCACCCCGATGCAGATAAACTACAAGTAACTAAAATTGATGTTGGTGCTGAAGAGCTTCTCGATATCGTTTGTGGTGCAGCTAATTGTCGTCAAGGAATAAAAGTTGCTGTAGCTGTTGTTGGTGCTGTATTGCCCGGTGATTTCAAAATCAAAAAGGCAAAACTACGCGGTCAACCTTCTTTTGGGATGCTTTGCTCCTACTCAGAATTAGGTATCGATATTGAAAGCGATGGTATTATGGAGTTGCCATCTGATGCTGTTATCGGTACAGATATTCGTAAATTATTACAACTCGATGATGTAACAATTGATGTCGACTTAACCGCTAATCGTGCTGATTGTTTAGGAATCGCTGGCTTAGCCCGTGAAGTCGCAGTGCTCAATCGAATGAATGCCTTTGAGCCATCTTGGAATTCTGTTGAAGCCACTATTGAAGATAAAGTTAACGTTAAGTTAATCGAGCCAAAAGCTTGCCCAAGATATCTTTCAAGAGTCATTAAAGGGATTGATGTATCCGCTAAAACTCCACTTTGGATGCAAGAAAAGCTACGTCGCAGTGGTGTGCGTTCAATTGATCCAATCGTAGATGTAACGAATTTCGTTTTACTCGAGTATGGTCAACCTATGCATGCATTTGATGCTGCAAAAGTATCAGGTGATATTCAAGTTCGTTTCGGTACAGGCAAAGAAAAACTTATGTTACTGGATGGAAATGAGATTACCGTTCCAAGTGATACTTTAGTCATTGCAGATGATTCTGGCTCTATTGCCCTTGCTGGTATTTTTGGTGGTGAGGCAACGGGCGTAACTTCACAGACAAAAGACATTATTCTTGAATGTGCATTTTTCTCAAGATTGTCAGTTATGGGCAAGGCACGCCAACTTGGGCTACACACAGATGCCTCGCACCGTTTTGAACGTGGTGTTGATCCAGAAATCCAATATAAAGTTATGGACCGTGCTAGCCGCCTTATTCTCGATATTTGTGGTGGGCAGGCCGGTGAAGTAGTAGAAAGTGCTGAACTTTCGCTGTTACCGCAGTCAATTAATTTGTCACTGCGTCGTACAAAATTAGATTCAACACTCGGTCATTATGTATCTGATACAGATGTTGTTGAAATCTTAGAAAAATTAGGTTTTGATGTTGTTATAAATCCGAAAGGGTGGGATGTAGTAACTCGTACATACCGTTTTGATATGGCAATTGAAGAAGACTTAATCGAAGAAATTGCACGTATTTATGGATATAACAATATTCCCAATACGGCACCTCGTGCTGATTTGATCATGTCAGATCATAAAGAGAGCAATTTATCACTTCGCAAAGTGAGACAAACGTTTGTAGCTCGAGGCTATCATGAAGCAATAACTTATAGTTTTGTTGATCCAAAACTACAAGAGCTAATTCACCCAGAGCAAAAATCAATGGTATTACCTCACCCTATTTCTAGCGAAATGTCGGTAATGCGATTGTCTATGTTTACAGGGTTACTAACTACTGTTGCTCATAATCAAAAGCGTCAGCAAGGTAGAGTTCGTTTATTCGAGACAGGGCTGCGCTTTGTACCTGATGAAACTGCAGAGTCCGGTGTTAGACAGCAAGAAATGCTTGGTGCTGTAATTACTGGTATGACTTCGGACGAACATTGGTCTATTGAAGCTAAAACTGTTGATTTCTTCGACCTTAAAGGTGATTTAGAAGCTATTATTGGCTTGACAGCAGCTGATTCTGAATTTACTTTTAGACCTTCACAGCACGATGCTCTTCATCCGGGGCAATCTGCTGAAATATTAAGAAATGATCGAGTAATTGGATTTATTGGTACTGTTCATCCAAACCTTGAAAAACCGTTTGGACTTAATGGTAGAACCATTGTCTTTGAAGTGGAGTTAGAAGCCTTATTACAGATTGAGCTTCCTTCTGCTCAAACTGTTTCAAAGTTTCCTGCTAATAGACGAGATATTGCTGTAGTCATTGATGAAACAATTTCTGCTGATAATGTCATAGATTCAATAAGAAAAGTTGGCGATAATCAGTTGGTTGGCGTAAACTTGTTCGATGTATACCAAGGCAAAGGTGTAGAAGCTGGCAAAAAGAGCTTAGCAATTGCACTAACATTACAAGACACTACTCGTACACTGGAAGAAAAAGAAATTACTGAGCAAGTTAACTCTATAGTTTCTGTTCTTAAGACTGAGTTCAACGCATCGTTGAGGGATTAAAGTATGGCACTTACCAAAGCCGAAATGGCAGAACATCTTTTTGAAAAGCTAGGAATCAACAAACGATTAGCAAAAGAGATGGTAGAGCACTTTTTTGAAGAAGTTCGCAGTGCTCTAGAACGTGGTGAGCAAGTCAAGCTATCTGGCTTTGGCAATTTTGACCTTAGGGATAAGAATCAAAGACCGGGAAGGAATCCGAAAACCGGCGAAGATATACCTATTTCGGCACGTCGTGTCGTAACATTTCGTCCAGGACAAAAATTAAAAGTTCGTGTTGAGGAAGCCAACGCAAAAGGATAATTTTTGTTTCAATCATAAAGGCCACTCAAATGAGTGGCCTTTTTTTATATGTAATAACGAAAAACTTTAGAATAATACCAATTACTGTAATTGGTATAACTTTCCTTATGCAAAAATATTCGTTGATCATTCATGGGAGAAATAAGATATAATCAAATCGTTTTCACATTTCATTTACGACTTGGTAATTTTTTTACCATTTGGTTATTTGTTTTTAGTGTAATAAACAATAACGATAATAAGGCATTAAAGCTTGAGCCTTGTGAAAAACGTAAGAGGAAGATCTTTTGTCAGGAAGAACCAAAAAGTTTTGTTGTAAATTCCATCGAGGTTTACTTCACCCTAAACTATGGCTGTCTTGGGTTGGCGTATTCATTTTATTTTTATTTGGTTTGCTCCCAGTAAAAGTTAGAGCGCCCTTAGCTTGTTTATTCGCTAAGTTTGTTAAGATGATAGCCAAAAGACCACTGCGTATCGCAAGAGCAAATCTAGCTGCATGTTTTCCAGAAAAGTCTGAACATGAAATAGACGAATTGTTAAAAGAAAATGTAAGTCATTTTGTTATGACTATGTTGGCGCAAGCTGAGCTTTTATGTTGTTCTGAGAAAAAATTAAAGCAAAGAGTGAAGTTGAGTGGTGCCGAGCATATTGCTAAAGCAAGAATGAATGGTAAACCTATTATATTTATTCTGCCTCATGTTTGGGGAGTAGAGTATGCAGGGCTTAGATTAAATCTCGAACTGCCAATGGTTGCAATGGCAAAGGCTCATAGAAATGAACTATTTAATTGGTTTAGCATTCGACTTAGAAGCAGTCGTGGTGGTGATGTTTATAAACGAGAAGCGGGTATAAGAACTTTAGTTGGTGAGTTAAAGAAGGGGAATAGCTTTTTTTATTTACCTGATGAGGATTTAGGTTCTAAAAAAAGTGTTTTCGCACCATTTTTTGCGACCGTCAAGGCTACATTGCCTGTTGTTGGTCGATTAGCTCATGCAGGTAATGCAGAAGTTTTACCTGTGGCAATGGGTTATAACTGTGAATCGCATCAGTTTGAATTGACTGTGAAAGAAGCATGTTGTCTTAATAGTGTTGAATGTAAAGAGAGTGAAGCGCTTGTGCTTAATAAAATGATTGAAGAGACGATTAAAGAGCACCCTGAGCAATATATGTGGTTTCTTAAAGTATTAAAAACTAGACCAGATGGCTTTAAGTCGGTGTATTTATAATTTTTAAGGAACGATGAGGGAGTGAATCATTATCACTCCCTCAGTGTTTATTTTTTTATATGCCTTTCAGATAGACATGCAATAATTTTTTCGTAAGACACATTTTGATTTTCTAATAATACCAGTAAGTGAAACAGTAAATCTGCAGACTCATTAGTAAGCTCATCATTGTCGTTCACTGCTGCAGCGAGTGCCGTTTCCACCCCTTCCTCTCCAACTTTTTGAGCAATTCTTTTAGTACCTGCTTTGAATAGTGACTGAGTATAACTACTTGATTCAGGTTCTTGTTTGCGTTGTGCGATTAAATGAATAAGGTTTTGTAGAAAATGATCCGTTCCAATTTCGTTCCAACAACTCGTTGTACCCTTATGGCAAGTCGGTCCTTGTGGAATGGCTTGAACAAGCAGAGTATCAGAGTCGCAATCCGCACTTATTGAAATCAAGCTTAACCAATTGTTCGAGCTTTCACCTTTTGTCCATAACCTTTGTTTACTACGACTGTAAAAAGTAACTTTTGAATTTATTTGGCTTCGGTGAATTGCCGTTTTGTTCATGTATCCAAGCATGAGTACTTGACCAGTATGATAATGCTGAACAATAGCAGGGATTAGACCATTTTGCTTTTCCCAAGCCAATTCTTCTATTTGGGTATCGGATAATTTTGTCATTCGTTCAACCTATCTGTGGTAGTTTATGCAATTGTCTTACGCAAATTTCATTATTATTAAGTTCAGCTTTCAAATGATCTATTTCTATCATGTTTTTATGAAATACAGTGGCTGCCAAGGCACCATCAACATTTGAATGTTGAAATACGTCGATAAAATGTTGGATTCTCCCAGCCCCGCCAGATGCAATTAATGGAACATCACAAATTGATCGAATTTGTTTTAATTGATCTATGTCGAAACCTGAGCGAACTCCATCTTGGTTCATCGCATTAAGCACAATCTCGCCGCATCCCAATTGCTGTACTTTTTCAACCCAGTCAAAAGTTGACCATTGAGTGAACTGTGATGTTTTTACATCTCCGGTTAAGTGTTTAACCTTGTAAGTGTTTGTTTCTTTATCATGGTATGAGTCTATGCCTACAACAATACACTGTCTCCCAAACTGATCTTGAAGTCGGGTGATGAGTGATGGTTCAGCAAGGGCGGGGGAGTTAATTGATATTTTATCAGCACCGCATTGGAGGATTTCTTTCGCTTGTTCAGCGGATTTAATTCCCCCTGCAACACAAAATGGAATATCAATTTGCTCAGCTACCTGATTAACCCACATTTTACTTACAGTAGAGCCAGAGGTGCTGGCAGAAATATCATAAAAAACGAGTTCATCAGCACCTTCATTAGCATAACGTTTAGCAAGTTCAACGATATTGCCAACAATTTCATGATTTTTAAATTGAATGCCTTTTACAACTTGTCCATTTTTAACATCCAGACATGGAATTATGCGTTTTGCCAGCATTGGATAGCCTCTTTAGTGGTAAATTTATTTTCAAGCAAGGCTTTACCTATAATGAGGCTAGTCGCCCCCGATGAACGAGTATGTTTTACATCACAAATATTGCCAACACCTCCAGATGCTTGCCATTGTATGCAGGGGTAATGTTTAGAAAGTTCTGAATATAAAGTGAAGTTTGGACCTTTAGCAGTTCCATCTCTACTTATATCAGTGACAAGACAGTGGGTAAGATCTGCTCCACTTAATTGATCTGCGATTTCTTCAATCCGTGTATTAGAGGCTTGTTGCCAGCCTGAAACAGCAAGCATCTTATTACCATTTAGATCAATGTTAGTGTCTAGTGCAACGCAAATAGATTCAGGGCCAAATTCTTTCAACCAATTAGCCACTTCATTAGGTTTTTTGACCGCTAATGAGCCAATTACAACGCGTTTAACTCCGGAATTAAGCAGATCTTCTACTTGTTGTTTTGTTCTCACCCCTCCACCAACTTGAATGTTGGCAGAAAGCTGACTTGTCAGTCTGTTTATCAAAGTTAATTGCCGTTTATTTGGATCTTTAGCCCCTGTTAAATCAACAAGATGTAACCATTTAGCACCTTGGTTTTCATATAAAGACAACTGTTGTAAGGGATCAATTTCAAAATTTGTTTGTTTAGAATAATCACCTTGAAAAAGTCTGACTACTTGTCCATCAATAAGGTCTATAGCTGGTATTATCATGAAGCCATCTCATCTTCTTCTTTCATCTCAAGAAAGTTAGCCAAAATTTGCGACCCAATTGCACCACTTTTTTCGGGGTGAAATTGCAAGCCAATAAAGTTTTTATTTACGATTGCTGCACTAAATGTTTCACCATAGTCACAATTGGCAATGGTGTATTCACTTATGGGTACATTGAATCCATGTACGAAATATACGTATTCCCCATCAGTTAAGTTTTTAAAAATGGGGTGTAAACATGTTGGGTTAAATTTATTCCAACCCATGTGGGGCAAAGGTAACCTAGTTTGTATAAACGAATTAACCGTCGTTGGGATACATCCTAAACAATTTATCGTGTCAGTAGATGTAGATTCTTCCGATTCGTTGGTCAATAGCTGCATGCCCAAACAAATGCCTAATACGGGCTGTTTTAATGTAGGAATTAAATTAGCCAGCTGTTTTTTAGACAGTGATGCCATTCCACTGTGGGCACTACCAACACCCGGTAGAATAACCCTCGCAGCTTGCTGAATAACATCTGAGTCTGAACTGATTGCTACATGCTTAGTAAGGCGCTTCATTGCATTATATACCGAAGTTAAGTTACACACTCCTGTATCAATAATAACAGTCATATCATTAGCTGAATGGTCTATTGATGTTGTCATACGAGTTCCTATAACATTCCTTTGGAAGAAGGTAGCGCATCACTTTCTTTTTTGATCGCTTGTCTCAATGAACGCCCTAGCGATTTAAATAATGCTTCAACAATATGATGTTCATTATTTCCTACTGATGAAATATGCAAAGTACACGCAAGTCCGTCAGCAAATGATTTAAAGAAGTGCGGGATCATCTCAGTTGATAAGGTTCC
This sequence comes from Parashewanella spongiae, assembly GCF_004358345.1. Taxonomy (NCBI): domain Bacteria; kingdom Pseudomonadati; phylum Pseudomonadota; class Gammaproteobacteria; order Alteromonadales; family Shewanellaceae; genus Parashewanella; species Parashewanella spongiae. The sequence continues at coordinate 2,664,387 of NZ_CP037952.1, forward strand.
GATGGTTTCTCGATTAAGTTCTGCTTGGTATTTACAATAAGCACGGCCAGAGAGATCAATAAGACACTCACCACGAGTTTCATCCATGGGCAAAGTGAATCCAAAACGAGCTATCCCTTTTTTGTCACCCAGTGCTTGTTTTATCGCTTGCCCTAATGTTATCGCGGTATCTTCAATGGTGTGATGATCATCAATGTGTAAATCACCACTAACGCTCAAGTTAAGTTTAAATCCACCGTGAGTAGATATTTGCTCTAGCATGTGGTCAAAAAAACCAATTCCAGTATTTATCTGTCCCTGATCAGCACTATCTAAATCAACTTCAACACTTATTTGTGTTTCACTCGTGTTACGGCATATTTTTGCATGCCGTGTATACTTTGTTAATTGCTCAACGATTGTAGACCAATTCAATTTTTTAGGATTGTATTGAATGCCTTTAATGCCCATAGCATCAGCAAGTTCAATATCAGTAGCGCGATCTCCAATCACAGCTGAAGAAGTGAAATCGATACTTCCACTGGTTAGATAAGGCTTTACTAGTCCCAATTTAGGCTTGCGGCAGCTGCAATTATCACTATCAAAATGAGGACAGATGAGTACATCATCGAATGTGACACCTTGGCTTTCAAAAATATTCATCATAAAGTTATGTGTGTTTTCGAAATCTTGCTTGGGAAAGGAATCGGTACCTAAACCATCTTGGTTGGAGACCATAACCAACTGGTAACCTTGTTCCTTTAGCTTTAGTAAAGCTGAGATCACTTCTGGTTCAAGCTTTACCTTACTAATCTTGTCCAGTTGCTTATCGATAGGTGGCTCTTCTACCAGAGTGCCATCTCTATCGATAAAGAGAATTTTGGAATTTTTTAATAGTTTTTTTTGAGTGTTCATTAACCCTTTATCCCTTCAAATATTTTAATGACTGATTCTATTTCTTGCGAATTTCCAATGCTAAATCGAATGGCGTTGAGTAGATTTTTAGACTGATATCGACGTGCATTAATGCCTTTATTGGCTAATCGAGTCCAAATATCATCGGGATCAGAAAATTCAGCGAAAATAAAGTTGGTATAACTATTAAGCACTTTCGCACCTGAAACGATAAGTACGTTGGTGAGTTCAGTTTTGAGTGCTAACAATTGTGCAACTTGCGACTGCATTATTTCTATTCCTGACTTTGATAAAGACTGGATCGCTATTTGTTCAATAGGAGTTGGTATAGGGTAAGGAGCTATGATTCGATTAACTTGTTGTACGATATTTTCAGATGCGATTAGAAAGCCACAACGAGCCCCAGCTAATGCGAAAGCTTTTGAAAGCGTTCTTAAAATTACTAAATTAGGATATCTATCAAGTAATCTAATTGATGAATAGGCAGAAGCAAACTCGATATATGCTTCATCAATGACAACCAGTGAATTTGGCAGTTTATTGAGCAAAGATTCAATTTCATCTATCTCAATCACTGTACCCGTCGGATTATTTGGATTGCAAACGAAGATTAGTTTGGATGTTTTCGCTAATGAAATATTCTCAGGAAGAGTAAAATCATTGTTGAATGCTATTTCATTAGCCTGAACGGCATTGGCCTGAGCTGAAATGTTATACATTCCATAGCTAGGCCCAAAATAGGAAATACTATCAATGCTTGGTTGGCAAAAACTGCGTATTAATAATTCAATTGCCTCATCAGCACCACGACAACACAGTAATTGATCGGCTTCAACATTAGCATAAGCAGCATAAGCTTCTATAAGTTGTTGCGGCTGTGGCTCAGGATAGCGGTTAATGCCATTTAAATCGATTGTGTTCGTTGCGAAGTTACTAAAAGGAGATTCATTAGCGTTAATCCAGATGTTTCCTTCACCACCAATGCGTCTAGCGCTTTGATAAGTCGAAATGTCCTTAATGTCATCTCGAAATAAGTCTTCTGCTAATTGTTTTTTACTATTAGATTCTGGCATTTACCTATTCTCCTCGATGAAACGTTTTCTAACTTCAATTGCATTAGCATGTCCGTCTAATTGCTCATTCATCGCGAGAGTGATTACAGAGTTGCTTAAACTCATTAAGGCATCAGAAGTCAGTGATTGAACAGTAAATTTTCTCTGAAAATCCGAGAGAGTAAGGCTTGATACCGAACGTGAATAACCATAAGTTGGCAAAACATGATTGGTACCACTCGCATAGTCGCCCACAGCTTCTGGGCTAAATTTACCAAGAAAGACCGAACCTGCGGCTCTTACTTGTTTTAAATGCTCACGTGGTGATTCTGTTTGGATGATCAAATGCTCAGGTGCATAATGATTTGATAAATTAATGGCTTCTTTAATTGAATCAACAATAATCACTCGGCTATTGTATAATGCTTTTTTTGCAATTTTTTGTCGGCTTAAATTAGCTAATTGTGTATTAATTGAATCAACAACATCTAAAGCCAGTTTTTCTGAATGAGTAATAAGAATGGCTTGAGAATCCTCGCCATGTTCAGCTTGCGATAACAAATCTGCAGCGATAAACGATGGGTTCGCATCTTCATCAGCGATAACCAATACCTCAGAAGGACCTGCTGGCATGTCTATCGTTGTGGTTATTTGGTCATCAAAAGCAACGATACTTTTAGCAGCTGTTACGTATCGATTTCCCGGACCAAAAATTTTATCTACAGGCTTAATGGTGTTTGTCCCATAAGCAAGCGCAGCGATGGCTTGCACTCCACCTATTTGATAAATCTCATTAATGCCGCAAACATTAGCAATGTGTAGTATTGCAGGATGAATCGGAGGAGGGCTCATCAATACTATTCTTTCACATTTTGCTATATGTGCTGGAATCGCCAACATTAATGCTGTTGAAATGAGTGGTGCGCTTCCACTTGGAATATATAAACCTACAGAGTTTATCGCTTCTGTGCGCAGTTCACAGCTAATGCCTGTTTGTGTTTCTAATTTGATAGACTGTTGAAGCTGCGCAGTATGAAAGGTGTTGATATTTGAGTAAGCAACTTGAATAGCATCAATTAGGTTGTTATCAAGCAAACGACTGGCATTTTTCAATTCATCATTACAAACTTTGAAGTTTTCGATATCGAGGTTATCGTATTTTTTTGTCAGCTCGTTAACGGCTTTGTCACCATTCTTTTTGACAATATCAACAAGCTGTTGAACTTGAGTCGATACATCTGTATCCATTACTAAGTCGGCTCGTGAGAGTGCTTTGAGCTGTTCTGATGCTGTCAATTTGCTCCAACGAAGGATATCCATCATTTTGTTCACTCCATCATTTTTTCGATGGGGAGAATAAGTATAGAGCTCGCTCCCAGTTGCTTGAGTTGCTCCATAGTGTCCCAAAAGACATCTTCACGGCTAACAGCGTGAATGGCGACCATATTTCCTATATCACCTGAACTACTTAAGGGTAAGATAGTTGGGTTTTCAGCTCCCGGTAATAAGTTTATTACTGACTGAATATTATCTTTAGGTGCGTGAAGCATAATGTACTTACTTTCTTTTGCTTGAATAACACCATTTACCCGAGACATGATGGTGTCTATAAGTAATTGCTTTTCATCGGGTTGTGTAGCAGGGGATTGAATGATGCAAGCTTTTGACTTAAAAATTATTTCTGTTTCTTTTAAACCATTAGCTTCTAAAGTAGCACCTGTTGAAACTAAGTCACAAATAGCATCTGCAAGCCCAGCTCTTGGTGCGACTTCTACCGATCCTTTTAAAATACAATCTTGATAAGCAATGTCTTTGTTTTGCATAAACTGCTTGAGTAAATTGGGATAAGTTGTAGCAATACGGAGATTTGATAAAGAATTGGGTTGTTGATAATCAAACTCCGCAGGAACCGCGAGCGAAAGCCGACAATAACCGAAATCTAATTGGCGGATTTTAGTATAACTCGCTGGTTTATTGTAAATCTGTCTCTCTAGTTGCTCTTCGACTAAAACATTTTCACCTACGATACCAATATCCACGACACCATCCATCACTAATCCGGGAATATCATCATCACGAACACGTAGAATATCAATAGGCAGATTGTCTGAATGAACAATCAAACGCTGCTCATTAATGTTGAACTTTATCCCGCAGGTTTTGAGTAATTTTTGGGATTCGATTGCTAGTCGACCTGATTTTTGTAGTGCAACTCTAAGTCTATTCGATGTCATGGATGTGTCCTGTTAATTTGAAACGCTAAAGCCTAAATAAATAATTTTGCTCTGAAACTAAAAAACCCCTGAATTCCTTCAGGGGTTTGTTTTCAACTTAAACAGTCCACCAGAAGGAATCGTCCTTCGGCAGAGTACAACCGAAGACTAATTCATATGATGATGATGCTGATGAGTAGTGTTAAGTTGTACTTTCATGTTTTTGCCTTGTTGATAAGTTTTATTCAATTTGATTACTTTTTAGTCTTACTGATTTTAAATATTTATGCAAGATAAAAAATGAAAAAAATATATTAGTTTATGAAATAAAGCCAATGTTTAATAATAGGTAGATAACACTTCTCTATTTTTAGATATTTAATGAAAAATTTGATTGGTCAAGTAGTAGAAATTTTTACGGAAAACGGCTCTCTTTCAAAAGGGCTAAAGCACTTTAAATTTCGATCAGGTCAACGTGACATGGCTGAATTAGTCGCCGAAAGTATTTCTAAAAAGCACAAGCTAGTCATCGAGGCCGGTACAGGTATTGGTAAGAGTTATGCGTATTTAATACCAGCCGTGCTGAGCGGGAAAAAAGTCATTATTAGTACTGCAACCAAAAACTTACAAAAACAATTATTTGATAAAGATTTACCGTTTACGAAAAAATTCCTTAATAAAGATATTAAAGTTGCCATTTTAAAAGGTATTAGTAACTATCTTTGTCATTTTAAATTAGAGCAAGAAATAACCGAAACGACTTGTCATTCAGAATCTGTGCTTGACGAATTTCTACGGATAAAACAATGGTCTCTCCATACAATTGATGGAGATTTAGATAATTTATCGACTGTGTCAGAACAATCGATTGCAATCGAAAAAGTGAGAACTAATCTATATGATTGTATTGGTGAACATTGTCATTATTATCAAAATTGCTTTAGTCGGAAAGCTAAAACTAAAGCTGAAGAATCTAATATCTTAATCACCAATCATCATCTTTTATTTTCAAAGGTTCAATCTAATTTTTTAAGTGGCAGCGGGGTAATTGGTGAAGCTGAAGTTGTTATTTTTGATGAAGCACATTCGCTGCCAGAGACAATAAGCGTAATGTGTGGAGAGCGTATATCAGAGAAACAAATAGACACAGTGATTACGAACTTATTTGATTGTTATCGTGAGCATATTGGTGATAGCCAAATTTTCGAACAAGCCTTAGCTAAAATGAATTTATCCTACATGCATTGGAAAAAGTGTTTCATGTCCAATTACAGCGGGAAAGTGATAGTAAATTCAGTGCTGACACACAAAGAACGCGCGGTATTACTCTGGGAATGGGTTGATAACTGTACCAAGTTTATTGGCATATTACGCTCATTATCGGGGAGATCAGAAGAGTTTGATATTCGCATATCATCAGCCGTGATATTACTCGAAAGTTTAGTCAGCGTGCTGAAAAGTTCTGATGCCGAGATTGTGAATTTTTTTGATAACACTAATAATTTTGTAACATTTAATAGCGCTTTACTGTCAGTTAAGGGAAAGTTTAAGCAATACTTTAATGAAGGAGTGAGTTGTATTTTTACATCCGCAACACTCTCATATAATAAGAGTTTAGATGAATTTTCTTCACGTTTAGGCTTGTCATCATGTAAAAGTACAATTATTGAAAGTCCATTCAATTTTTTTGCTCAAACTATGTTATATGTCCCAAGGTACAATAATGAATACACTCATAAACGAGAGAACTCCACTCAAATAACTTCCAACGCATTGCTTGGTATTTGCATTGAACTTATAAAGATTAATCAAGGAAGAACTTTTATTCTCTGTACGAGTCATAACACCGTTAAGCATCTTGCATCCTTGCTAAGGAATAAAATAGAGTTCCCTTTGTTGGTGCAAGGGCAAGCAGGAAAAGACACACTGTTAAGTAAATATAAAGTGTTAGGGAACGCAGTTTTAATTGGCACTTATAGTTTCTGGGAAGGTGTTGATATAAAAGGCCGTTTACTCAGCAATATTATCATTGAAAAATTACCTTTCGCTTCACCGGAAGAGTTTTTTACAAAATTCAGATCAGCCAGAGCTGCTGAAAATGGTGAAGATCCTTTCATAGAAACGGTATTACCTCAAGCCACTCTAAAACTAAAACAAGGTATTGGGCGTTTAATTCGTCATGAAAACGATAAAGGGCTCATAACGATATTTGATGAGAGAATTGTGACTCACGATTATGGTAAAAATTTCTTACTGTCCATTCCTGAAATGAACAAAACACGATCCCATTCCCGAGCGATCGAATTTTTAGGCAAATAAAGGAGTTTTGTCGATAATTCACCCTGAACTTGAGATAATTTAGCCTTAATCAACTACTCATAGAGTAAATCGTTAAGGTTTTTCGGTTAATTCGTATATAATTTTGAGCTTTCCGAACTTTTGTGAATCGCGAATACCAGTGGTAATAATATGACGAATTTTGAAGCAACCCTGCTTGCTGTTGATACCTGTACAGAAGCCTGCTCTGTTGCGCTTACTGTTTATGGTAAGGTTTATACTGAAGAAGTTGATGCTCCAAGAGAACATAGTCAAAGGTTATTGCCGATGATTGATACGCTCCTTACAAAAGCAGGTATCACAATAAAAGATGTTGATGGAATTGTTTATGGCCGTGGTCCAGGAAGTTTCACAGGTATACGCATTTGTACCAGTATGGTACAAGGGCTAGCGCTCGGGCAAAATATTCCGGTTTACGGTGTTTCGACCCTAGATGCGATGGCTCAACAAGCGGCAGATGCTGGAGTTACTCAAATAATGACGGCGATTGATGCTCGAATGGGTGAAGTGTATTGGGCTCAATACTTAGTTAATAACAACGTTGTGAATAGAATAAGCGATGAGAACGTCAGTGCCCCAGATCAAATTGACTCAAAACTCAATAATAATCAAGAAGTCGTAGTTTGTGGAACAGGCTTTGACACCTATCCAGAGTTATTAAGTGTTTTTTCATTTGTCGCTGTAAACAATGAGTGTAAGTTTCCTAAAGCAGAAGCTATGTTAAAACTGGCTATAGCTGCATGGAATAGCAATTTGTTTACAACAGTCGATGAATTGAAACCAGTTTACGTTAGAGATAAGGTGACTTGGAAGAAATTGCCTGGTCGATAATCCTAAGTATTACAGGGCAACCGCATGAGTGAGTGATATGCACAACTCCATGTAGTAATTTCACAATTCCCACAAAAGTGAGGATCTAGCGCTTTATTTGAACACCCAAAGTCACTGGATTCCTGTTTTACGGGAATGACGGGCTATGAAATCTAAGGCTTTACTGGATAAACATTCATGGGTTTACACTGACAAATATTAGTTGTTAGTTTTTTGTTGCGTTTAATTGTGTTCGTTAGCGAGTTTGTCTAATCTAAATAGTAATACCAATTACAGTAATTAAATGCTCAACTCAGAGTTATGTATGTGCTCAAAGTGCAATCGAAATTGATGAAGACATAGTTGCTCTACGTCAAGACAATTTTGAGAAGTAATTTGAACACATACAAGCTCCCAAAGGGCAAGGCTAAAGGGTTTCATTACTGCGTTACAAGCACTTGAATTATCCCGACAAAAGCACGAAGTGCGTTGAACGCCAGCTTTGTATGGCGGCCGTTAGGGTATATAGTACTTCGAGCTTGTGCCTTGCACTGAAACCCTTTAGCTCTTGCTGAGTGAGAGATTAATTACTGTAATTGGTATAAGAATTAAACCTTTTAAAAAATGTAGGGATAGACATGAACACCATTTCACTATTGTCGTACTCACAAATACGCTCTAGTAATATGTTGACAGCCCCAAAGGCTATCCCTTCAACGTTACAAGATTCAAAGCAAATAATTCAGGTTCAACCATCTGACGAAAAAATGCCAGCTATTGCTGATAATCGATCGGCTATGATTAGTATTGAGCGATGGGAAAAAAGTACAATTCAGTTCGATTCACAGTCTCCTGAAAACAAAAAAGCAATTTCGGCATACTTAATTACTCAACATACAGTCGAAAGAGAGACTATACGCAATAGTATCGGTATTGATACTTACGCATAACCCGAGTTTTAATCAAAGCATAAAATAGTAGAATGATATGACAATAACAAAAAGCATTTCTAGCTCAAATAGCACTTATTTCTGGTTGTACCTCATTGCTGCAGCAATATTAATGCAAATTCCAGTAGTAAACCTTCCTTTTGTATGGGCAGCGACTTTTTTCCACGAATTATCTCATGCTATCGCAGCAATATTGACGGGTGGTGAAGTCAGTCGGATACAACTATTTATTAACGGTGCTGGCTTATGCTTTAGTCTAGGTGGTATTGCCGTTGTTATTGCTTTCAGTGGCTATTTTGGTGCGCCTATTTTTGGGTTTCTTTTATACAAATTGTCAAAAGTTACTAGTAATACATATAGTAAATACCTTTCAATCTCTATGCTGGCTATTATTTCTTTAGTGCTGATTCTATGGTCACGAGATCTTCTTACTATTTTGATTTTAATCGTGCTCGGCTTCTCTTTCTTTTTATCACTTAAATATTTAAATACTAAATGGTTAAAGTATTTCTTTAAGCTGTTCGGCATGAGTATTATGTTGAACGGTATTTCAAGTGTGGTGACATTACTTAATGTAGGTAGACAAGGTGATGCATACAGTTTGGCCCAAATGACATGGATTCCAGCATTAGTGTGGGTACTCATTTGGTGCGCAACAAACATTGCGATATTGTATTCTGCAAAAAAATACACTTGATTTTAGTTGGTCAAAAAAATGAGTAAACTGTGCTCTTCTGAAAATGTTTTAAATATTCAACTTCCGCATATTAGGTTATCTGCTCGAAAGTGGGGAGATCCAAACAAACCAATTTTATTAGCGCTGCATGGCTGGTTAGATAATGCGAATAGTTTTGAACAAATGGCAGAGCTAATTAACGATCATCAAGTTATCGCTATTGATTGGCCCGGTCATGGTGACTCTCAACATCGACAAACCGGCTATCCTCTACATTTAATGGATTATGTATTTGATCTCGAATTACTGATTAGCCACTTTTCAGAAACTTTGAACATGAGAGTAGCAGGGTTAATTGGGCATTCTTTTGGAGGGATAATTGCGGCAATCTTTGCTTCACAATTTAGTCATCAAATAGATAAATTAATTTTAATCGAGTCAATAACACCGCTTTTCGAACCGGAATCACTGGCTGGATCAAGGTTACAGGAGAGCATTGAGCAACATAAGAAGCAATTGAGGCTTAGTAAAAATCAAAAATATTACTCATCTGTTCAAAATGTGGCAAAAGTAAGAGCTAAGGTTACAGATCTTGACTATCAGAATTGCGAGAGAATTGTGCATCGTAATTTGTTTAAAACAACGAGAGGTTATTGTTGGAAAACAGATCCTAAACTCATGCTAAGTTCGCCATGGCGTCTGAGTCTGGCTCAAGTAAGAAATATTGTGTCAAATATTTCAGTTCCTACTCTAATTATTGTTGGGAATAAAAGTGTTAGCTCTGATCAAAAGAAGCCAATAGAGTTAGATGAAATTTTTATATCCTATCAAGTAAAAACCTTATTAGGTGGTCATCACGTCCATATGGAAAATGTCGAAGCCACAGCGTCAGCCATAAATGATTTCGTCAAATAAAAACTCCCATTACTCTTGAAGTTGATTTTTTGAGATAAATCGATATTAGAAAAGTTCTGATATGCCGTTTAAGAGATATAGATAACTTATACCAATAACAGTAATCTCTCACTTAGCAAGAGATAAAGGCTTTTAAGTACAAGGTGCATGTTCGAAGTACTATATTCCCTCCGGCCGCCATACAAAACTGACGTTCAACGCACTTAGCGCTCATGTCGGGATAATTCAAAAACGTACAACGCAGTATTGGAAACCTGTAGCGGGCCCTTCGGGAGCTTGTATGCGCAAAAATTACTTCACAAAATTATCTCAACGTAGAAAAACTATGTTTTCATCAATTTCGTTTGTACTTTGTGCGCATACATAGCTCTGAGCTGAGCATTTAATTACTGTAATTGGTATAAGTCAAAACACTTGATTTAAATGTGAGCGATACAGGGGAATAGTCTCTAGGATTCTCGTTTTAATTATGTGATGATAATATTCAAAAATTCAAACAAGCGTATGATATCCTGTATCGTTTGACATATGAAAGCTTGATAAACGAAATTATTATATTAAACAGAATAACACCTTCATTCATGGTGCAGTTAGGAGAACAATGTGAATCAGCCTTGGCTTGATAATTTACCGGAAAATGTACCGGCAGAAATAGACGCAACACAATATTCTTCTTTAGTTGATTTATTTGAAACCGCTGTAACTAAATATTCTGATGCGCCTGCTTTTATGAATATGGGCGCCACAGTCACCTATCGAAAACTTGAAGAAAGAAGCCGAGCTTTTGCTGCATATCTACAAAATGATTTAGGCTTACAAAAAGGTGACCGCGTAGCGTTAATGATGCCTAATTTGCTTCAATACCCGATTGCACTTTTCGGTGTGCTTAGAGCTGGAATGATTGTTGTAAACGTTAATCCGTTATACACACCAAGAGAACTACAACATCAGTTAAATGATTCGGGTGCAAAGGCTATTGTGGTTGTATCTAATTTCGCGAGCACCCTAGAAAAAGTCGTCGATGATACACCAGTAGAAAGCGTAATTATAACAGGTCTAGGTGATTTACTTAGTACACCAAAAAGGACGTTAGTTAATTTTGTTGTCAAGTATATTAAAAAGCTTGTTCCAAAATACTCATTGCCACATGCCCTGTCTTTTAGACAAGCCTTGTCTGCTGGACGTCGCATGCAATATATCAAACCAGAAATCGTCCCAGATGACTTAGCTTTTTTACAGTATACCGGAGGAACTACAGGGGTTTCTAAAGGTGCAATGCTTTCTCATAAAAATGTGGTATCTAATGTATTGCAAGCAAGTGGCGCTTATTCACCGGTATTAGATGACGGTAATGAATTAGTTGTAACGGCATTACCGCTTTATCATATTTTTGCTTTAACCGTTAATTGTATGCTTTTTGTCCACAAAGGAAGTAAGAATTTATTGATTACTAATCCACGGGATATTCCAGCATTCATCGATGAACTAAATAAATACAAATTCACAGTCCTAACAGGTGTAAACACCTTATTTAACGCTCTAATCAATCATGAGCGATTTAAATTCATTGATTTTTCAGGCCTCAAATTATCCATTGGTGGCGGTATGGCTGTACAGCGAGCTGTTGCTGAAAAATATCAAGAAATGACACAAACAAGACTCTTAGAAGGGTATGGTTTGACGGAAGCATCACCATTAGTAACTTGCTGCCCTTATGACCTAGATGGCTATAACGGCGCTATTGGATTTCCAGCCCCAAGTACGATTATAGAAATACGTGATGACGCAGGAAACGTATTACCTCAAGGTGAAATTGGGGAGTTGTGTGTTAAAGGCCCTCAAGTTATGCATGGCTATTGGCAAAGAGAAGAAGAAACCAAAGCCGTGATAGATAAAGAAGGGTGGTTATCAACTGGCGATATTGGCTACATGGATGAAAAGGGGTTCTTTTTCATCGTAGACCGTAAAAAAGATATGATTTTGGTTTCTGGGTTTAATGTATTCCCAAATGAAATTGAAGACGTTGTTGCACTTCATCCTAAAGTTGTTGAAGTTGCAGCAGTAGGTGTTCCATATGAAGCCAGCGGTGAAGCTGTTAAAATATTCGTTGTGAGTAAAAGTAAGAAGTTGACAGAAAAAGATATTATTAAGCATTGCAGAATTCATTTAACTGGATACAAGGTGCCTAAATTTATAGAGTTTAGGGATGAGTTACCTAAAACAAATGTGGGCAAAATTTTGCGTCGTGAATTACGAGATGAAGTAAAGGCTTAAGGAAAATAGTGTGCCATTAATCAGTTTGAAACAAGAACTACCCTCAGCAGTACTGATAACTAAGCAAAATCAATTGGATGAATTTGTTGAGTCTTGCAAGAATTGTAAGGTATTAGCACTCGATACTGAGTTTGTAAGAACTCGCAGCTATTATGCTAAATTAGGTTTAATTCAAGTATTTGATGGCAATACGCTGGCTTTGATAGACCCAATAACAGAACTCAACTTAACTGATTTTTGGTCACTATTAGTTGATGAATCTATCATTAAATTACTTCATTCTGCCAGTGAAGATTTAGAAATATTTGCCCACTACGGTAAAGTTCAACCTGTGCCCTATTTTGATAGTCAAATTGCTGCCTCACTGATAGGAATGGGTCACGGTCTAGGATATGCAAAGCTCATTGAAACGTGCCTTGGTATTACTTTGGATAAAGGAGAATCTCGGACAGACTGGATTAAACGTCCCCTAAGTGATAAACAGCTTCACTATGCGGCAAATGATGTGTTTTATCTTTATCATGTCTTCTCGTATCTAGAAACTCGGCTCAGAGAAATAAATCGGCTAGAGTGGTTATATGAAGAAGGAGAGTTTCTTTGTAAAGGTCGCTTAGAAGAGATTGACTACGAGAATGCATATCTAAAAGTAAAAAATGGGTTTCAACTACAAAGAATGCAGTTGGCCTACTTAAAACCTCTGGCAACATGGCGTTTAAAAACAGCGGTTAAACGAGATTTAGCTTTAGGGTTTGTTGTAAAAGATCATGCATTGATCGCCATTTCTAAGCGTGCTCCTCAAAATTTATCAGACCTAAGCAATATACGAGAGTTACTTGATAGTGAAAAGCGAAAGCATGGTCATGCAATTGTTGAGTGCATGATAAACGCTGATATTGAACAATTACCTCAAGCCATTGATGTTATCGCATTTCGACCAGACTATAAATCCTGCTTTAAATTAATTAAAGCTGCGTTAAGTCAAATATCTGAAGATCACAATATTCCCATGGAGTTCATTGGTTCGAAAAGGTACATTCATCAGTATCTCAATTGGCTTTGGAGTGATAAAAAGCATGAAAAACCTAGAGTGTTAACTGGCTGGAGGCAAGAAGTTATTGAGCCTCGATTAAGTCAAATTCAATTTTAATCTCAGTAGGGTAAATTCCTCGCCGCTTGCGGCGGACTAACGTCTTTATCTAACTAATAGATACCTCGCCCCTTGGGGCGGGGTGATTCATTTTTATTTATTGCTGAGTGCTAATCACAAGTGCCCAGTTGTTCGTATTTAAAATTTACGTAGCTCAGCTAATTTTGCTGTCATTCCAGCGTTGGATGGAAACGTTGTTGAGACAGTAACTTTGGTTGAACTAATGGTTAATTTTAAATAAATTGGTTGAAGTAGAGTAGGCTACTGGCTTCGCTATCGCTTATCCAGCAGCCCCTCTTCGATTCCGTGCATGAGGTTTTCCCTCACACGGCTCTGTTGTTACACTTCTCTCAGCCCCTTCACTTTGCTTATCATCTTGTCGTGGGTAAATACTCAAGACCAGCTTGGCGTAATTTTTCGTAAGCACCTCGTGATAGATACTTGCTTCGACGTTGACTTAAGCGACGATGCCAGCGATAGAATCGGTTTACTACAAATCCATTTATTCTGAAAAATACTCATCTGGGATATCCTATCCTAGCAAAATAGTGTTTCCATCCCCTCAGAACTTGATTAACTTTATTTATCAGTACGCCAAGTGTATTTGAGGTTCGATGTTTCACTATGTCTCTGAGTTTATTTTTCAGCTTTGTTTGGTTCTTCTTAGACGCCTGTATCTTAATGTAACTGGTGCCTTTGATGAGGCCTGTGATCCGTTGAAAGTTAAAACCGAGGAAATCAAACTCATTCATCAGCTTTCCCATATCCACACAGTGAGTTTTACTTTGATTTAGCTTCAGACCTTCATCACTTAATTGCTGTGTTATCCAGTCCAGTTGCTCTTGTGTGTAGGTTTGCTTATGAAGTACAACAAAATCATCTGCATAGGTAACGATTTTACACGGTGTTTTTTCGTGTATTTTCAAACAGAAATCGTTGAGATAGATGTTAGCCAGTAGTGGAGAGATAACTCCGCCTTGCGGAGTGCCACATCGGCTTGCTTCTATTCGCCATTTCCCGTTGACCGTCTCTATGCTGATGGGCGCTTTGATAAAGCTTTTCAGTAAACTCAGAAAGCTGCTGTCGCTTATTCGCCTTTCTATTTTTGTCATCAACTTAGCGTGCGGGATGGTATCGAAATAGGCACTCAAGTCAGCATCGAGTACGTGCTGGTAGCCTTGTTTTAGGCTCATTTCTATGACTTTTACCGCTTGCTAGGCGCTTCGACATGGTCGGTAGCCATAACTGTGTTCATGTAAATGAGGTTCGTAGACGGGTTGCATCACTATTGTCATCGCCATTTGCACAATTCTGTCACTGATTATCGGGAACCCAAGTTTCCGCGTTTTGCCGTTGTCTTTGAGTATTTCTACTCGTTTGACTGAGCTAGGTCGATAGTTTTTCTGTTGTAATTGAGTTTGAATTTCTTTTAACAGCGCAACGACTTTCTTTTGCTGCTCTAGATAACTGAATGTGATGCCATCAATTCCTGCTCCGCCTTTATTGGCTTTGCATCGTCGATAGGCTTCTTCGAGTATATCTAGGCGACTGAGTTTATCGTACAAGCTGTAAAATCGTAGCTCCGAGTTAAGCTTTGAGCGTAAGTAAAGTTTTCGCTGTAATATTCTGATATTTACTGGAGTGTTAGCCATATGGCAATTTCACCTCAAAAGTTACGTTAAAAAACGGGTGTAACACTGAGCCCCTTCCCTGATGTAAAGTTATGTTGTCTTCACGGTTAACGGTACTATGGGCTCATCCGACTGCCTGAGCGCCCTATCTGAAATTTCGGTTTACCTTATATTCGGATAGTGGAAGTCACTACCTTCCAACACTCAGGCTCTCCCACGTTCACTTTATTTCCTTCAATACATGCCACTTCATATTACGCCGGAAGATCAAACAGATGCATTTACCAGTTGCTTCTCTGTTTGTGTCAGGGTTCGTCAACTAGGAAAGACTCCCCATCTTCATTTTTTGATTTACGACGCTTAACTGAATTCGCTTGATGCTGCGGCCTACATTGCATCTCAACCTTTATTCAAGGCCTTTGTCACAGGGCTTCATGTCATAGCGGTTACCCATTATGCATGCCCGTCAGATTTCGGGATGAACTGGTAATTATCCCGTCAGGTACGTTTCAACCTGATGGACTTATTATAAATAATAACGTTGCTGTCTCTGGTTTATGGCCATGTAATCGCTTGGCTGCGTATACGTTGAGACAAATCCCGCAACAGAATAAAGCGCTTCGTGGCGCTCCCTAGAAACATCAGTTGACTGCGTTCTCAAGCATAGAAAAAATGGCTGATAGTAAGGCGTAGCTTGCAGCAAGTAGTTATTCTACTTGCAAAAGTTACAACGCAGATAGCAGTCATTTTAGCAAGCTTGTGAGCGTAGAGCACTTCACTCATTGGGTGAAAGCCATGATGATAAAGTCATCTTATTGACTCAAACAGCTACTCATATACTCAGCGTTCAACTGATGTTTTTAGGTTGAACGCACAATTTAACTTTAATCTATTTAAGTTAAATCCAAAACCCGAATACACCCATCAGGTGAGTGCTGAACATTCATATACTTGCTGCGATTCATAGCCTTGCTATCAGTAATTTTTCTGCGTATATGAACGCTCCCAAGCAATTTATTTAGGCTAATCAAGAAAATTAAAACTCTCTTCGGAGCTTAGCATAGCTTTCTTGAAATTTTTCAGCCTCATTTTTGTCTAAATATAGAAAGCATTGACCCAAAAGCCTGACCCTTGCATTTTGTTTTTCGGAGTAATCTTTAGGGTGAATAATTCTTTCTTTAATTATAAATTCGCCGCACCGTAATTTTATATTATTATCTATCATTACAACTACTTGCCTTGCTGATATGGGCTGATTAATACCTCGTATAAAAACGGGATCTCTTAAAGAGTAATAGTAACTACGTGCTTTACAAGAGTAATGGCTGGTAAGCTCCATCGGTAAAAGTTTTTTTGTGCAAACCATGGAAATTGCATCTAGCTGTGGTGGTGGAAGCTGATTTAATCTATTTACACTTTGATCAACATGATCGTGACTAACTTTAGAACTATCATGATCTTGAATAGGCGATTTAGAACTTGACTGTTGAAGTCGATGTTGTCTATTTCTTCCTGCTCGAATTGTACCTAAATCTAATTTGTAATCTTTATCTGCTTGATCTAACTTTCGGATTACCTCTACTGAGAGTTCGCTTTTGTTTAGATTTTTATAATGATCGTAAGCTACTCCTAAAGGAGAACAAGATTGACTAGCCATAGTGCCTGTTACGCACAAACCAATAGCAGGCCAATATAATGGCATAGCAAAGGCTGAAGTTAAAAACGTTGCAGTTCCACCTATTGCCGCTAATGATGCTCCGCCATATGCTCCCCACTTATTCGAAGCAAAAGGGGCTAGCACCGTTTCTTGAGGGTATTCTTCAAATATCGTTGAGTCAGATGTCGATAAAGATTCGAAATCACCAATTTCTTGAGGTTGTGTCAATATAACTTGCTTACTTGCACCGTAGCTTGCTGGGTGGGAACTAGTATCCTGAGGTGCCGAATTTATTGTAGAGTGCACTACTAAAGCTTCATTTTCAGTGACATCGTTAGCATCAAGGCTAGGCTCGTTTGTATAACACCAACCATCAAAACAACGGCATGCAAAACTTGCAACTGAGGATATAGCCATATTTATTGTAATTCCATTTTGAGCATATAAATTTAACAGATATTTGGGTAATACGGTATGTTATATCTCGTCATAAGTTGATTGTCATTGCCTAGATATTAAGGTTATTTAACTTGTTTACTAGATTTTAAAAGTAGAAATGTGAGGAGGTATAAAATTGAGTTTGGCAGAGATTAAGTTAAATTTAAGGGGATGTTAGCAGCCTAACCGAGCTACAAAACCTTCAAACGTCTGTCATTCCCGTATGTTGTAATCGGGAATCCATTGCCTTTTTGATCTAAAAATAAAAAGTCGCTGGATTCCTGCTTTCGCAGGAATGTCGAGATTAGCAATTTCAATGAGTTTTGAAAATCACATATTAGGTTGTAATCGGTATTACTATTTCGATCTATTTAAAATGTGATCGCGAAGATTCTCAGCAAAGCGGGCTCCAATCAAAAGGTGAGACACATCAATCAACTTCTTAAAACTTAAATCTTCGCTGTTTTGCAAATAACTAAATGCATCGCTAAAACAATCCCTTGACCTCTTTCCTCCAGAAGCAAAACTGTCTAACTGAGATAATGCAATTTTACTTGAAGTCATTAGTGCTAGACCCTTCCAGTTCTCATGAAGCTCAGCTTTATCTGCGAAAAAAAGTAGGACTCGACTATTCCAATTAACAGGCTTTTTCAAAAACAGTTGTTTGCTTTCGTCAATAGTAGGTAAAGGCTCAGCTTTATCATTAATTTTTGTATAATTTCTTGCACCTTGCTCAGCTAGTACGTGGGATTGAACGCCGAGTGCCAAGGTGGTGTTTTCATCAGTTGTTTTTATTGCCTTAATTAAATTTGTGTATAAAAAAACGTCTCTATTAATTTTAATTTTTAGAACTTCAAGCATGCGATCAAAATCAGTGTGCTTTTCATTTTTTATCGATACAATATCGCTTCCTTTAATGTCTAATTGGATGGCAATGCCTTCCCATAAATGGGCAATTGTGGGAATAACATATTTTATAACATGAACATTGACTTCTGAATTTAATAGCTCTCTATGTTTATCGCTGAGGGGGGCAATAACTCCTGCTGTTTCAGAAAATGAACCAGAAGACGCTATAATGTGGTGAGAAGTTTCAGTTTTCGATGCTAATTGCGTTTCTAATCTTGTTATCATTTGTTCAGCTTTGCTCAGCTTTTCGGCTGTTTCTTCATTTTCCTTCAATAAAGAACTAAATTGAGCTGTTAACGTGCTTATCATTTTGCTGAAGCTTTGAGGTGAATGTTCTCCGTATGTTATTAGATATGGAACCGCTTCAGCAGGTTTCAAAAACTCTTCCAATAGTCGTTGTTGGTTTGAAAAAACAAAAAACTTGAGCAGTCCTGGCAAACCTTTTTTCTCAAGTGGATATGAAGAGTTTTCAACTTGGTTTGCCCAGTGAAGTAGAATTTCATTTACACATTCCTTCGGCATCAATCCTCGGCGCTGAAAGTCATCACGCCATTTTAATGCCTTTGAGGGTTCAATGTATTCGGCAAGCACTTGCCTGTGCTCACAAAGTTCTTCTGAAAAATCTTCGACAAAGCGCTCCATGTCCAAACCATAACAATTTGAATAAGTAGGCTGTGCTGTACTTGCCGCTTCAGGGTAATGGTTTGAAGCTGCAGAAGCTCCTGATAAAGGTGATGCCATGATTAGGTTATGATCCTTTATGAAACAATTAGATCTTTTATAGCCGAGTTAGACTTAATAAAACCTGACTGGAATTGTTGTAATTGCTCAATAAGTTGTGGAAAGTAGTGTAAATATCTTGTACTTGCTGTGTGCAGACTAACTCGGATATCGCATTAATAGGGCTGCGATTAATTACATGAAACAACAAAAAATACCATTGCACAGCGGGAAAGTCTTGCCAATCATCCATGTCAATTTTTTAATCCCTGAGGATTTAATTCCCCGCCCCTTGGGACGAACTACCATATTTCGTGAATCTAGATTGATGCCCCGCTGCTTGTGGCGGGGTTGTTCATTAACGAAGCACAATGGCAAGAGCATTTACAACAGTTAGGTTTTTCCTCCAAGCGTCATATTCGATGCGCAACTGAAGGAGCATTGTTTGCTCAAGCAGTAGAAGTGCAACCTATCGAATCCTTGGTTGTTGTCAGTGATGGTGCAGGACAATTTAAAGTACTCATTCATGCGCTGTGCTGGGTTCATGCAGAAAGACTCATTCACAACCTAATTCCACTTTGCCCTGAGCACCGGAGCGATATCAAAAAAGTGAGAAATGAGATTTGGGATTTTTACCGTGAGCTTAAATGTTATAAAGTTTAGTCTTGTGCCAAAAAAGCAGAACAACTCTCTAAAAGGTTTGATGATATTTTTACGCAAAAGACCAGCTATCAAACCTTGAATCAACAACTAAAACGACTGCACAAACATAAATCATCTCTACTTCGAGTGCTGGAACGGCCTGAAATTCCGATACATACCAACGGCAGTGGAAACGATTTGCGAGAACATGTCAAAAGGCGAAAAGTAAGTGGTGGAACAAGAAGTGATTTAGGACGCCAATGTCGAGACACCTTTTCGAGTTTGTGCAAAACCTGCCATAAACAAAACTTGTCATTTTGGCCGTTTTTAAATGACAGGTTTTCTCTTAAAAATACCATCCCTTTACTGGGAGACTTGGTGATGCAAGGGGCTCGAACTAGCACAACTTATTGAGTAAGGGATGTCGCAGTTCAAATAATACCAATTTAAATTTCAACGCTTAATTTGTCATACCTGCGAACGCAGGTATCCAGCGACTTGTGCCCAAATTAACCAAAGACTCTGGACTCCTGCGTTCGCAGGAGTGACGATAAAATTGGTATACATTCTTCCGCCACGTCCCTAAGTACCTGTCGATAAGTTCTTTGATAATTATTGTGTTCAGGTTCAGTGCTATACAAGACGCAATGTAGGGCGCATAGCCGTAGCTATGTAACCGAAGTTGCAACACCGTAGAGTGCTGAAACTGGGTACTAGAAAATCTTAAGAAACTTATGGTCAAGTACTTAGTTACCAATGCAGTAGTTATTAACTTCGATGGAACTCTATAATATGGCCGTTAAATTGCTCTTTCGATGAGTCCAAATTTGTTGGCTTAGAATGTTTATCCAAGAAACCGAATTTACGCATTTTCTGTGCAAGTTTATTTTTTTTACCTCTACCTGGATCAACAATCACCACTTCGCATTTTTTTTGCGCATGCCTGTTTATAAAATGGGCTAAATGAATGATGCTGAATTCTTCATATAACAAATCACTTCCTATAATGACATCAAAAAGGCCTAGGTCATCATCTTCGTCAGCCCAATCAGTACGATGAAAAGATATGGGAGGGGTTGAGTTTAGTTCAGTATTTCTTTTTAAGAATTCACTTGCAGCAGGGTGATGATCCGTCGCTGTAATATCGACATTTTTAGTATTTAATAATAAGCTAGTTAATCCAATGCCACAGCCAACTTCAAGGATACGTTTCTTTGTGGTGTCATAATGCAGCATGTGGCTTGCCAATACGATGCTTGAAGGCCATACAATACCAAAAAGAGGCCAGCTGGCTGATGATATACCTAATTTCTCTGCTTCATTATTGGGATCATGAAACTGCTGTCGATCTCGAAGAGTGCAGAGGTGTATGTCAGTATTTTCAAACTCAAGGGTTTGATATCTAAGACGAAGATTTGTCATATATATCTTATAGCATATTGAAAACAAATCGTTTAGATATTTAGAGAACTAAAAATAATTAACCACAATTAAGATAATTGAAATTGAGTACGATTTTGAAAGTAGAATGTGTGATAACGTTAAGGCTAAGATTGAGGCTAATTTTATTTATTAGGGTCAGTTGATCTTTCAGGATTAAATTTTGTGCTATTTGAGTATTTATCTGTTCAAAGCGTGAGCAGTGATGCTTAGCCATCTAAGTGAGCTGGTCACAACACAGAACAGTGAATTCTCAAAAGCATCGAAGACAACGTAAATTGGTCATTTCTGCTGCGTTATCGTTTTCTTATTTGGAAACGAAGTAACGACAGTTTTTATGTCGGTAATAACCAAACCTCACAAACTCTGCCTTGCATAAAATAACCAATTTATCGCTGCAAAAACAATCACGAAAGATCAACAGACCCTAGTGTATTAATTAGATCAGCTTGATTAATGTTACTATTCTTTTTTCATCTAAATGTATCTCAATGTTATCCCGAACAAAATATCATCGCAGTGGCCCCGATTATCGATTTGGTGAACAAGTTGATTTTTTAGATATTAAAACCACATTTGGCTTTTATCACGTACGAGTCGGTCGTTGGGTAACAAAAGAAGAATCTAAATTAGCGGCCAATTTAGTTTTTGATTCATTAGCTGATTTGGCTTTCATTTTGAACTTACCTCCGAAGGCTATTGGTCTTCGAGAAACCTTAAGTTTGGCATTCGGTCATGGTGGACGCAAAGGTGTTCAAGCACATTATGACGTTAATCATAGACAATTAGCTTTAGCTAAAAATGCTGGTGCTGGTGCGCTTGCACATGAATTTTGGCACGCATTTGACCATTATATTGCTGACAAAGTATTCGTATATTCTGATACTAAGAATTTGTTTGCGAGTGAGCTTTGGCTTAAAGATCAACCAATGTTTGAACATCCATTAAATGAAAGGTTAAACCAGTTATTTGGAGTAGCTTTTTTAGAACAAGGCGGTGTAGAGTCAAGTGATTATGTTCGAAATGGAATTAAACTTGATAAAGATTTGGGGACAAAATATTATTCTCTACCTACAGAACTAATGGCTAGAGCTTTTGAATCTAGTATAGAATTTTACCAAGGTATTCAAAATTCTTATTTAGTTTCAGGGACAATAAATTCATCTACAAAAATCAGTAATATTTTTCCTGATACTCAACATAAGGAACTAATTTTTAAGGCGATAATAGATTATTTTAATCCCTTGGGAATGGCACTTTCTACGGAGAAGTAAACATGACACACGAAGCTACTTTGAAACAAGTATTGATCACTGGTTCGAATCGTGGAATTGGCTTAGCACTTACTCGACTATATTGTAAACAAAATTGGCAGGTCATAGCTTGTTGTCGCGACCCTGAATCCGCTACAGAGCTTAAGGCTTTATCTGATGAATATCAAAACTTAGATGTTTTTGCATTAGATGTAACGGATTATGATGCAGTGAAAATATTAGCAGCAGATTTAAAAAATGTGCATTTGAACTTGCTCATTAATAATGCGGGTTATTACGGCCCTAAAGGCTATGCATTTGGTGAAACTGATGTTGCTGAATGGCGTAAGGTCTTTGAGATAAACACGATTGCTCCGATGAAAATGATTGAAGCATTTAACCAGCAGTTAAAAAATGGGAATGGTTTAATTGCCAATATGTCTTCGGCAATGGGTAGTATGGGAGAAAATGCCAGTGGGGGTAGTTACATATACCGTTCGTCAAAAGCGGCTTTAAATGCGATAACCAAAAGCATGTCGATTGACGGGGAAGCTGATGGTATTCGCGCAATAGCCTTACACCCAGGGTGGGTTAAAACTGATATGGGTGGAACTAATGCTTTGCTAACAACAGAGCAGTCCGTAACAGGTTTGAAATCAGTTTTAGATAATTTTAATGACTCACAAAACGGTGCTTTTTATGATTCTAAAGGTCGTAATTTAGCTTGGTAACTGTCAGTGAGGCGAGTTGGCTTATTTAATCACTACGGGTTTAATCCCTCGCCCCTTGAGGCGAACTAACACAAAAGGTTTGTGTTTTGTCATATCTGCGTAGTCTGATATCCAGCGTCTTTCACTAAACAAGAAAAAGGCGCTAGACTACCAACATACAAAACTGTCGTTATTACATTGCTACGTTGAGAAAATTTTGTGAAGTATTCTTTATAGACCAAAGTGTGCGAATACAAGCTCCTGAAGGGCAAGGCTAAAGGTTTCCATTACTGCGTTGCACGTTCTTGAATTATCCCGACATGAGCACTAAGTGCGTTGAACGCCAGTTTTGTATGGCGGCCGGAGGGAATATGGTACTTCGAACATCCGCCTTGTACTGAAAACCTTTATCTCTTGCTGAGTGAGAGATTAATTACTGTAATTGGTATTACTTACATTTGTTGTATGTGGTGAACAATATTTGTTAAGAGTTGCTGCTTTGGATTAAAAGTTAAAGCTTCAATAAATGAGATTTTTTAACAAAAAATTGTTGTTTTTCATTTGAAAACGGACAAATAAATCCTAACGATACCGATTGCAGTTGTAGATCTCTGTTGTATTGTTCATTGTCTAAGCCATAAAGCCGATCACCAACAATAGGGTTGCCCAAGCCACTTAAATGCTTTCGTATTTGATGTTTGCGGCCGGTAAGTAGTTGTATGTTTACTAGAGAAAAGCTTTCTTTCTTTTCAGCAAATGATAAAACACTTAGAGCACGCTTATCATCAATATCTTGGTTTAGTTGGCACTCATCAGGTAAAGTGGATAAATCTCCATGAACAATGGCTTGATAACGTTTATCCATTTGACGACTACTGAACATTTCACTGAATATACGTGCAGCGTTTTTACTATGGCACAACAAAATCAGTCCAGAAGTAGCCCGATCTAATCGATGAACTAAAAAGGCAGGCCTTTCTATTCCTCCAGTAATCTGATGAAAATTCATTTCGACCCATCGATTAATACTTAAATGATCACACCAACGGCTGCCTTGACAATTAAGACCATAAGGTTTGTACCAAACACTATAATGCTCAGCATCAAAAATGAGCTCAGGTTTTTCGGCAGAAATGGAAAGTAATTTAGCGTTATAATTTAAAACTAATTTATCATCAAATTTTAATGGCTTACTGGCACGCCTAAATCTTTTTTTGCTTTTACCTCTTTGTAACCAAACGGCACCTTTTTGCATTGCATCTTTTATTTGCTTTTGAGAAAGCCCGCTATTTTTACACAGTATCTCATGAGCTTTAAGCTGACTGTTAACTTGGTTAACAGTCAAAGAGAGTTCAATAATGTCCATTTAGGTATCAAAAATTTACTTATTATGGTTATTGTATCCTAACGTTATATAGAGATGCGAGAGGTTTATCCTAAATAAATCGTTTGAACGCACAATTTAACTTTAATCTATTGAAGTTAAATACAAAATAATACAACCCGAATTCAGCCAACAAGTAAGTGCTGAACATTCCTATACTTGCCAAAATCACCGCTAGCTGCGCTATAAATTTTGCAAGTAGAAACGAAGTAACGCCAGTTTTGTATGTCGGTAACTACTACTTTCTACTATTCATGCCTTGCTGTCAGTAATTTTTTCTGCGTATATGAATGTTCCCAACCAATTTATTTAGGTTTAACGATTATGCGTAGAGTAGGGCAGATGCAAATTTTGATTTTGCCAGCTTGTAAAAAATGAGATAGTATAAGTTTTATATAAAAACAAGGCGTTGCGCGCATTTTAGTCGTGAAGTTCTTTCAGGTCGGAGTAGATAGTTAAAAATTAAAAAATCATATTGCTGCACTATAATGGTTTGATCATGAGGTAGCCCGCAAGTTTTTAGATGTTATGTTTAAAAGGATGTTTTTTATGTTTCATAAAGGAAAAAAACTATTTGGTTTAATTGGTTTGATTATTTCAGTCACTGGCATCATAGATTTAATATTTTATTGGCCAGTTTCAAGTTACGATAATTTTTTTCTAATTAAAAGAGTTGCATACATTATTGCAGGGGCTTCAATATTTTGGCTTCATTTACTCAAGGCGCAGTTAAAAAATAACAATTAGACCTTCCTTAAATGTCATAGGAATGAATTTCAATTTAGTAGGAATGAAGATTACAGTCTGCATTGTGAAAACCTTCCATTCGATGAAGATCAAAAATTAAACTGTATTTCAATTTAATGTACCACGCATGATCAGATAGCGTATGCAAAGATCTCTCAGTTTTACCTGCATTTAAAAGGTTAACAAGGAAAGTTTATGAATAAGGTGTTAATACTTCTATCATTGCTTATTTTTACATTTACACAAGCAACGAATGTCAACGCAGTGACACAAGAAGATGAGCAGATTGCAAGAACTGAATATCCCACAAATACACTTTATAAAATTTGGC
Organism: Parashewanella spongiae; assembly: GCF_004358345.1. NCBI lineage: Bacteria > Pseudomonadati > Pseudomonadota > Gammaproteobacteria > Alteromonadales > Shewanellaceae > Parashewanella > Parashewanella spongiae. Next base: position 2,689,517 of record NZ_CP037952.1, read on the forward strand.
TTGACCAGCAAATAAACGATAATGCTGCACTTGATTTTTATAATACACTTACTGAAAAACACATTCTTGAATTAAATAAAGAAAATAAAGCGACGGTAACTTACTTTGCTAAAGGAAGTGATGATACAGAGTATATTATGCAGTCAGGAGGCCCAGACTTCTATGGACTAAGGTTCAAGCAAATAGGCAAAAGTGGCATTTACTATTGCCTTCAGGCAATTCCACTTGACGCATGGTTCGCGTATGGTGTGAATGAATTTAAACGAATAAAAGTTCAAGGCTCAACTGACCTTGAAAAAACAGTCATGGAGCATATCTATGACGGTGCTGTTATTGGTCCAAACGCTCCATTGTCTGTGCATGTTCAATATAGAAGGGGTGTACCAAAAGGCACAATTCATAAGTTTACTCTAGAAAGTAAATTTATGAACGAAAAACGTGAGATTCAGATTTACTTACCAGCCGACTATAATCAAAACGTTGCACACAATCTTGTTTTTCAGCTTGACGGACAGAATTACTCGAAGGGAGCTGAACAAGATCCAATTTGGCATGGTTGGACGCCTTTACCAACAATTTTAGATAACCTAATTTATGAACAGAAAATAGGACCTACCATCGCAGTGTTTATAGTTAATCAGGGGAATCGTTCAAAGGAGTTAATTAGCGAACGGATGACTGATTTCATCGCACTTGAGTTACTGCCGTGGTTTAAAGAGAATTACAATATAGTATCAAATCCTAAAAATATTGTGGTATCAGGGCCTAGCCGTGCGGGTTTTACCGCAGCCAATACAGCCCTGCGCCATTCGAACCTTATTGGTTCGGTGCTTTCGCAATCAGGCTCTTTTTACTACACACTAAATGAAAACAGGAATTGGCCTATCTATCCTGAATTCGAAGGAAAGCTTCTTTCAAATTATAAGCTATCAGCAAAGAAAGCCATTCAGTTTTATCTCGATGTTGGCTTGTATGATCTCGGACTGGCGGTGGTCGGTACTAATCGTCAATTTAGGGATGTACTGCAATTACAAGGATATCAGGTTGATTACTATGAATATAAAGGAGGTCACTCTCATTTGGGCTGGCGGCACACTATTGCCAACGGTTTAATTTCTCTAATTGGTATAAATTAACAGTGATGCTCGAAACTATATGAGGAGTTGTATTATAAATCTTAGAGATCCCCTCATATTTTTGAATTAAATAATTCCAAAGACACTGCGGTAAACACGGTGATTTTTTGGTATCGATAAAAGTTTTCCATTAATGGAAGTGCCCACTCTTCTCTCATTGTCGGTAATAGTTCATAGTATATGCAGCCTTGACGAAATAATGAGTAGCTTCTTGTCTTAGTGTGCGACTATAATAAAGTTTGATAATTTATAATAGAGTTTGTCATTTTTTGCTTGTTTGTACCGTTCATCGTCTGGGTAAACCAACTCGCTTTTGCCCCATAACGAGCCAGCAAGTCCATTCATTGCAATACTATTTCTAATGTTTACTCGTTTAAAATAATGATTTTTTGACATGCTCTTTTGTGAGTAATTAGACCTAATGATTAATATTTATAGTAGTTCGTGCTATAAATTTACCTCAAGTGCTATTGTAGTGAAAATTACCATTTGTTAACTTACTTAATTTAACCATTTTTCGTCAAGATAATATGTTTTTTTGTGCTGTTAGCGGTGATTTTACCTGAAGTTACTTTATCAAGTGCATGCAAGAAGGTGTTATGGGTAAATAGGGTTTGGCTAACTCCCGATTAAATCGCTTATTAGCTGCCTGTTACAATAGGTTTTTTCATATATTTAACCAAACTCGGAGCTGATAAAACTTGTGAATTTGTAAGTGCATTATAAACATCAACTTGATCATCTGCTTTTCTATATTGACCAAGTTTAAGCTTACTTTCAATACTTGATAACTCGATGTTAAAGCCCACAAAACCAGCGAATAACTTATCTCTAAACTCATTAGTTATAACCGGCATTGCGCACACAGAATAATTATGCGGTTAAGGGTGAATAAGAAATCACCTTTTATCTATGTTCTACTTAAAATTAACCGATGTGAACATTTTTACAACGCAAAAATGAGTAACCATTCATTAATTTTGGGTTTTTAATAGATGTGCTCAATGTCAGTTATAACATCACGCTCGACAAGAAGCTCAGGTTCATATTTATTTAACAACCTCAAGTGGTTGGGTGTTATTTAAAAGAGACACTTTTTATAGACATGTACAGCTACTTAATTCCAAGTAGGAATCGTTGGTAAAGGGATTATCCCTTCTGCACTCCCTTAAAAAAACATCGAGTAGGGTGAGGCGTTAGTGCCTCATCCCTCTCACAGAACCGTACGTACGGGGCTCGTATACGGCTCCTGCTTAATTTTATTCAATTACTTTGTACTGAGCACATAGCCCGTTCGCACTTCTTCAAGATTGTATAGCCCCATCTCTGCAAACCATTTATTCGGCATTGCATAATGAGAGAGTGGACTACTTGCGTTCTTCCACTTCATCATTTGAATGAACTTAAATGGTGGCTTATAACCAAGTTGCTTAAGTCTGCGGTGTAGCCTACCTGGCTTTTTCCACAGTCTTAATTGTATGCTCTCAGTCGTCGCCTTAACCATGCGGCTAGCTTCTTGAACTCTATGCTCGCATTCGCTATTCGAAAATATTGGCTAAAACCTCTTAGGGATGTCGCAGTTCAAATAATACCACTTTAAATTTCAACGCTTAATTTGTCATACCTGCGAACGCAGGTATCCAGCGACTTGTGCCCAAATTAACCAAAGACTCTGGACTCCTGCGTTCGCAGGAGTGACGATAAAATTGGTATACATTCTTCCGCCACGTCCCTTAGTTTCGGGTTTAACTCTTTTATCACCCGTTGTAATGGCTTACCACCGTTGCGTTTGGTGAGCGCTTTAAGCTGCACTTTGAAGCTTTTCAGTTTCTTAGCTTGGATTGTCGTATAGTTACTGCCAATCTCTACTCCGAGAAACTTTACCCCATCATCACTATGAGTTATGTGAGTTTTACTCCGATTTACTGTCAGCTTTAAGTCTTTTTCAAGTAGCTTTGTCGCTTGCTTCAGTGCATTATCTGCACCTTTGCGACTGTGACATAATATCAGGATATCATCTGCGTATCTGACCAATCGATGATTTCTACGTTTCATCTCTTGGTCAAAGGCATCAAGGTAGATATTCGCTATCAGTGGACTGATAACGCCACCTTGTGGACTTCCTGTTACTGTTGCTTGCCAGTTGCCTCCTACGATAACACCGCTTTCAAGGAACTGTTTTATCAACCTTAAGATACTGCCATCTTTTACCCTTCTGCTTATGCTCGTTAAGATTAGCTCTTGGTCGAGTAAGTCAAAGCATTTGGATAAATCCATATCCACCACATGTTTTAAGTCATATTGACGGATAAACATCGTGGCTTTGTTTATGGCATCATGGCCGCTTCTGTGTGGTCGATATCCATAGCTTGATGGATGGAACTGCTCTTCAAATATCGGACTTAGTATATCGTTTAGGCATTGTTGTACGATTCGGTCTCGAACTGTTGGTGTCCCAAGCTTTCTCACTCCACCATCATCTTTCGGGATTTCTACCCGTTTGACGGCTGAAGGTCGGTATTGCTTGGTCTTGAGTTCGATAAGAAGTTTATCAAGTTCGTTACTCAGATTTGAGGCGAATTGCTCTAAGCTCTGCTCATCAATTCCAGCAGTGCCTTTGGCTCTCCACACTTTCTTAAATCCGTTGTACAGTGATTCTTTGTTAAGTAAGCGACCATACAAGCTGTAATAAACTCTCATTGACCTCTCTGTGTGCGTTATTTGGGTTCAGTGTCTTGTTTTCATCAGTCGGTGTATTTCACTCAGCCTCAAAGCCTTCTAGCCCTTGGCAATTTACTTTGATATGACTGAATTACTCCCGTATACGGCTTCGGTCTCCAGAGTCATTATTCCTAATGCCTCCAGTCGGAAATGCCTCACTCATCTTTTTGTGATTTTCTGTATCTTTGAAAAAAAATCCTGTCCATCACAAACTTAAATTAAGCTTCACCCCTTCGCCAACATCAAGGCTTTTGGCTTTTGGCTGTTGATGTCGCCAATAAACTACGTCATTGGTCAATCCAGTTTTGCCCTCCACACCATTACTGGCTTTCATCGGCTGGATTTTACTCACTACTACGGGCTCATCGGCCACCTCGCACCAACTTCTACCTTGAGTTTCCTCTTGTATAAAAGCTTCTGGACTATCCCAGATAAGGTGTCAGGCTTCCCCAGTTACTGCACTCGCTCCCTGTTAGAAATCCCACCCTCAAGCACATGATCCTAAATAAATCGGCTGAACGCACAATTTAGCTTTAATCTATTGAAGTTAAATACAAAACTAAACAACCCTAATTCACCCATCAGGTGAGTGCTGAACATTCATATACTTGCCAAAATCACCGCTAGCTGCGTTATAAATTTTGCAAGTAGAAACGAAGTAACGACAGTTTTATATGTCGGTAACCACTACTTGCTGCTATTCATGCCTTGCTATCAGTAATTTTTTCTGTGTATATGAACGCTCCCAACCGATTTATTTAGGATGATAGAGCTGACTGAGTATATGGCGTTGCGCTATTTCGCACGCTTACCTCCCTATCATGCCGAATCAGGTTCGCTTTCGCTGTGTACCTCTAACTTCCTATGGCTTCCTTCTGACCTTGCCGTTAGCCAACAACGCCCTTGCCATTCGGATTATCTTCCCCTCAGTCTGGGTGATACAGGCTTCTTTCTGCCTGTCGGGTTTGCCAGCTTCGCTGGGCAAACAAAAAGGAGCCATTGGCTCCTTTTTAATAGATTAAGTAATATTAACCCGCAAAATTCTGGTTCACGAAGTTCCAGTTAACTAATTGCCAGAAATTGTTCATATAGTCAGGGCGAACATTTCGATAATCGATGTAATAAGCGTGTTCCCACAAATCAACTGTCATCAAAGTTGTTACTGATTCATCTGTTAATGGTGTAGCAGCATTACTAGTGTTTACGATAGCTAGACTACCATCTGATTTCTTGACTAACCAAGTCCAAGAACTACCAAAGTTATTGATAGCTGAATTAGTAAATTCAGTTTTAAAGTTCTCAAAAGAACCAAAACTTGCATTAATTGCATCAGCAATTGCGCCAGTTGGTTCACCACCTGCATTTGGTGCTAAACAGTTCCAGTAAAAGGTGTGGTTCCAAATTTGAGCCGCATTATTAAAAATTCCACCTGATGAAGTTTTTACAATTTCTTCAAGTGATTTATTAGCAAGGTCAGTACCTTCAACAAGACCATTTAATTTCACAACATATGTGTTGTGATGCTTACCATAATGATATTCAATTGTTTCTTGTGAAATGTGTGGTTCTAGTGCGTTCTTCGCATACGGTAGTGCTGGTAATTCAAAAGCCATTAGTATTATCTCCGTTGACTTGATTTATATTGCTCACGACACGTATTGTACTGATTAATTCCGTGATGTGAATCATTGTTTGTGTAATAAATTCAGTTGACTTTAAATTAATCTACTCGCTACAAACCCATACTAATAATAGGTTTTTTATTCTGTTCCTAGCTGACGTACAATATGCACAACGCTAAGCCTTTTGTTACTAGGAAATACAATGGAAACCATCGAAAAAATTAAGCAGCAGATATCAGAGAACCCGATTATTGTTTATATGAAAGGCTCACCAAAACTACCGAGCTGTGGTTTTTCATCTCAAGTTGCACAAATAATGATTAACTGTGGCGAGCAATTTGCTTTTGTCGATATTTTACAACATCCAGATATCAGAGCAGAGCTACCTAAATTCGCTAATTGGCCAACATTCCCACAATTATGGGTCGAAGGCGAGTTGATTGGAGGTTGTGACATCGTGGTAGATATGTTCCAAAAAGGTGAGTTACAGCCTTTAATCAAAGAAACAGCTGATAAATTTCGCAGTGAAGATTAAATGATAATTCATTAATTTTAAGCCGTGGTTGTCGCGGCTTTTTTGTCTCTGAGCATTTCGTCTTTGGTGTTTCACACAATTGCAAAAATTTTAGCCGAGATAAAGGGTTATACCAATTACACAAATAGATAGTCAGCGAGAATCACTGTGTTAGAATTATCGTTACATTGTATTTTTTCAATTATATATCTATGACTCTTAACACTAAAAAACTTATCTTACTGTTGTTTTGTTGTTTTTTGTTCAGCTCTTTCCATTCAAAAGCGGTATTAGTTCAAAAGCTTAATGAAGCAAGTATTACAGTAAAGTCTAAGAGTAAAATAGATACAAATTCCGGAATTGCAAAAGCATTGGAACATGTCTTTATTAAGAATTCTGGATCGTTTTCTATCTTAAACAATGAGCAAATCAAAAGTTCGATAAAAAAACCTAGAAACTTAATGAACCAATTTTCGTTTGAAGAACGCAATGGTGAATTAAAGCTAAATGTAGTTTTTGAAGAACAAAAAGTACTCGCTCTTTTACGAAGCGCAAAAGTCCCAGTTTGGGGCAAACAACGACCATCAACGCTTTTATGGACTGTGTTAGCCCATGATAGCAATGATTTTGAAATTATGAGTGAGACCACAGTAAACGAGCTTTCTCAATCTATAAATGTGGCAGCTAACGAATATTCTGTACCAGTTTTATTTCCTATAATGGATTTTACGGAGAGTACATCTATCAGCGGAACCGACATTAAAGAGCTTTTTGTTGATAGGTTTTATGAATTATCAGCCAGATACAATGCTGGATATTTTGCATTAGTATCAATTTCAGAGTCCGGTTCAATGTACAGTTATAGCCTTAATTTATATAACATCGATGAACAAGGTTTCAATAAGGCTGAGATTATTAAATCTGGTAAAGCCAAAACATCACCTGAACTTTCGCAAGCATTGATTAACTCTCTTAGCGAATATTATTCAAAAAAGTTTGCCGTTATCACCGCCGATGATTCTGATATTGTTCACGTCACCTTTGAGGAAATATCAGATTTAAAAGGTTTGATTTCTTTAGAGAATTACCTTAAGGAATTTACGATTATTCAGTCACTTTATACTTCAGGTATTAACAATCGTTCTGTAACATTCAGAATTAAACTTTATGGTACAAAAGATGACTTATACCGCACATTAAAGTTGGACAAGAATATTGTTGAATCGCAATTTATTATTGATTCAAATAATGCCAATAACTCGATTAATTACCGCTGGCAAGTGCAATGAGCCGATAGCTTTTAATGTACTGCATGTTACAATGTTTATGATTTTTTTATGTCGGGACTAATTGAGTGACAAGAAGCTCACCATTGCAACTTTCATTACCAGTTTATTTACCTGATGATGAAACCTTTAATAGTTATTACCCTGCAACGGGTAATGATGAATTGATACAAGAATTACAGTTGCAAGCACAAGGCGATAAAAATTCATCTATTTATCTTTGGGGTCCAATAAAATCAGGTAGAACACACTTATTACACGCATCTTGCGCACATGCTAAAGAATTGGGAAGAACTAATTTCTATATTCCTTTAGCTATTTTCCCAAGTATATCTCCAGCACTATTCGAAGGTTTAGAGTCAATTGATTTAATTTGTATCGATGATATCGATGCAATAGCGGGTAATCCAATATGGGAAGAAGCTGTTTTTGATTTATTTAATAGAATAGCCGACTCCCAAACGTCAAGTCTAATTGTCAGCGCCAGCAAACCAGCCACTGAAGCTGGATTTTTATTACCAGATTTAGTCTCACGTATGCAATGGAGATTGAACTATCAGCTACAACCAATGGCTGATGATGAAAAGCTTGCAGCACTTCAACGTCGCGCAGCCATGCGAGGTTTACAATTACCTGAAGATGTTGGCCGCTTTTTACTTAGCCGACTCCAGCGAGATTTAAGAACTCTATTTGATGTTCTGGATAAATTAGACAAAGCATCCCTTGTTCATCAGCGTAAACTGACGATTCCTTTTATTAAAGAAATGCTGCATTTGTAACTCGTTACCCTAGGGGCTGTTGATCTTTCGTGATTGTTTTTGCAGCGATAAATTGGTTATTTTATGTAAGGCACAGTTTGTGAGGTTTGGTTATTCCAAATAAGAAAACGATAACGCAGCAGAAATGACCAATTTACGCTGTCTTCGATGCTTTTGAGCATTCACCTGACTCTTCTACACAAATCTTAACTTAATTGAACTTATTTGAATATCGTTGATCTGATCTGGAAATACTCCAAGTCAAGCAGTAAAAACATGTCAATTTTTAACCCTGAACAATAGTCAAAAAATCATTTTCAAAAAGCCAATACTGGCGATTCTAGAAGAACAAAACGTCTGGTAGAACCGTATCCGATATGGCTCGTTGTAGTGGCAAGTCAATCGCTCTATCATGCCAAGGGAATGAAGCAAAGCAAGAGGAAGCATATAGATTGATGCGTAATAATTCTGTTGCACCAGAAGTAATCCGCTGTTCTGGGTTTGATCACACTGCCGAGCAAGCTCAATCATACTTAGAAATCTTAGCGATAGATGACACCACTTCACTCAGCTATAAACACCAAGTCGCCTCCGAATTAGGGAAGTTAGGCCGTGTAAAAGATAAAGCCCGTGGATGGTGGGTTCACTCAACACTTTTATTAGATGGATTTACCACTAAAACGATTGGGTTGATTCATCAAGACTGGTGGCGTCGTCATGATAATCCTGAAGATGCAGATGAAAAGGAAAGTGGTAAATGGGCTGATGCTTCACATTTTTGCCGTCAACGTTTAGGTGACACCATGTCACGGGTGATTTCGGTTTGCGATAGAGAAGCGGATATTCAAAGCTACCTACAAGACAAACAAGCACATAATGAGCGATTTGTTGTGCGAGCCAAGCACAATAGAAAAATCCTTGAATCAGAGCTACCGTTGTTTGAATACCTAGAATCGCAACCAGAGCTAGGTGCATACACAATTGATATTCCACAAAAAGGAATGAAAGACAGTAAAGGCAAACCTGTTAACAGAAAGGCCCGAAAAGCCAAATTAACGGTAAAAGTCGCAACGGTTACTCTGAAGTCAAAAGATGAAATGCAGCCAATTAATGTGGTTTATACTCAAGAGATAACCTCAAAGAAAGACGTGGAGCCTTTACGTTGGGTGCTGCTGACAACAGAGCCAATAGAAACCTTATCAGAAGCTTTACATATCATTGATATTTATACGGCAAGATGGAGAGTGGAAGACTTCCATAAAGCTTGGAAAACTGGGGCAGGTGCAGAACGACAAAGAATGGCGGAGCCGAGTAATTTAGAAAGAGCCGTCTCAATTTGTGCATTTATTGGCGTACGGTTATTGCAGCTAAGAGAAGCAATAACCATCCCCTATTACTTACGAAAAAAAGGGTTAGCCGAAGCGGCGAATGAACTTGAAAATCAGAGTTGTGAAACCGTATTCGATGAAGATGAATGGAAGCTATTAATGAAGGTGAAAAAGCCGAGAGGTTGGAATGGAAAAGATGTACCGAGTTTGATATGGGTTTATCAATCATTAGCTAAGTTGGGTGGGTTTACCGATACCAAGCGAACAGGAATTGCTGGCTGGGAAACGATATGGGAAGGTTGGGATACGCTTCAATCTTATGTTGTGGGATACCGAGTAGCGAAAGAAATGTTAGCTGATGGTGAGATGCTTTGAGATCTGATCAAGAGACAGGAGCATTCACTGCTCACGCCTTAAACAGATAAACGCCCAAATAGCACAATATTTAATCCTTAAAGATCAACAGACCCTAGTATTTTAATTAATCATTTAGAGTTTAATTCCTCGTTCCTGAGGGCGAACTAATACCAATTACAGTAATTAAATGCTCAACTCAGAGCTATGTATGCGCACAAAGAACAAACGAAATTGGTGAAAACATAGTTATTACCGACATACAAAACTGTCGTTACTTCGTTTCGTGCCTTAGCATGAGAGTCGATAACGTTAAACTGTACTGGGTGATTCATTTTTCATTGATTTTACAAATTAATGCGTCAATTTTACGCAGTAAACTAATTATTACTTGTTTAAAACATAAAGTTCGCATAAATTGAAACAACTGTTTAAATTTTTGAGCTTCTCCGATGAATTATTCTGCTCCGTTGTCTGACATGAAGTTTCTGTTAAAAAATGTATTCCATGCTGATAACGTGTGGCCTAATTTCCCCTATGTTAATGAAAATCTGGACATAGATATTGCATTTACGATCCTCGATGAAGCTTCAAAATTTAGTTCAGATGTAATATTTCCTCTAAACCGAAATGCAGATGAACAAGGTGTCACTTTCTCTTTTGGAAATGTTAAAACTCCCGATGGTTTTACAGAGTGTTATCAATCATTCAGCGAAGCAGGGTGGGGGGGATTATGTGGAAACCCAGATTTCGAAGGTACTGGAATGCCTAAAATGTTAGGTGTTCTTGTCGATGAAATGAATTATAGCGCATCTAATGCATTTACTTTATATAGCTCGCTTACCGCTGGAGCAGCTTTATGTATTGATTCACATGCTTCAGAAAACCTTAAGAAAACTTATTTACCCAAGCTATATAGTGGCGAATGGTCTGCAGCGATGGCTATGACCGAAGCTCATGCAGGATCAGATCTTAATAATATTAGAACGAAGGCTGTTCAGGTAAGTGATGATCAATACAAGATAACGGGTACCAAGATTTTTATTACAGCAGGGGATCACGATTTAACAAGTAATATTATTCATTTAGTGCTTGCCAAAGTGCAAAACGATTCACGTATTTCCTTATTTTTGGTTCCAAAGTTTTTAGAAGACAATAATTTTAATCATGTATCAGCAAGTTCTATTGAGCATAAAATGGGCCTGAATGGCTCAGCTACTTGTGTAATGAATTATGATGAGTCATTGGGACACCTTATTGGTGAGCAAGGAAAAGGTTTATCTTGCATGTTCACTATGATGAATTACGAGCGTCTTGCAATTGGTATACAAGGCTTAGCTAATTCAGAAGCAGCTTATCAATTAGCAGTTAATTACGCAAAAGATAGAATCCAAGGGACAGAACCTAAATTAAAATTACCTTGTAATATCATAGATCATGGTGATGTTAGGCGAATGTTATTAACAATCAGAGCGTTAACTGAAGCAGGCAGAGCGCTTTCTGTTTACACAGGCATGCAACTTGATTTAGCGAAATATGGCGGTGATAGTCAACAAAAAATAGCTAATTTTTCTCAACTATTAACACCAGTAACCAAATCATTTTTCACTGACCGAGGTTTAGAATGTGCAGTTATGGCTCAACAAGTATTTGGTGGACATGGGTATATAAGAGAATCTGGAATAGAGCAAATAGTCAGAGACACTCGGATTGCACAGATTTATGAAGGTACGAACGGCATTCAAGCTATCGATTTTTTATCTCGAAAAGTTGTGCTAGATAAGCAAGTTGTATTGCAACAATTTGTAGAAGATATCAATTTTAATTTGGCAAATTTTAAATTTGTGAATCAAAAAAAGTGTGATTTAGTGAAGGCAAATTTTCAAAAATTGATTAATTTTGCAAGCACCATTAACCATAAAGTAAATCCATCATTACTGAATTCTTGTGCTGTCAATTACCTTGACGCATTTGGCTACAATATATATGGATATTTTTGGTTACTGATGGTTGAGAAGTCACATCAATCAAAACATCATTTATTTGAAAGTAAACAATATTTATGTGACTTCTTTTTTGATCAACTGATGCCAAATGTAGGCCTACATCTTAATCGACTTAAATCATGCGATGATTCAATTATGGCTATGCCTAAAGAGATTTTTTAATATTTGTTTTTTCTGTCTGCTCTTTTATGTGTTGAATTACTGCTTTTAGAAATTGGGCGCTAAATGAAGATTTACTGTTTGTTTTTACTAAAGGACTTAGTCCATTTTCGATAATCACAAATGCAAGGGGTGGTTTATGTGGTAATAAAATATATCCAGCAAGACCTTGAACCCCTTGCATACTTCCTGTCTTTGCCTTTACTACAGATCTATATGGATCATGGTTAAATGGATATTTAAACTCAAGTGTTCCACTTTTGCCCGCAATTGGGAATGAGCCTAGTAAACTTTGGGTTTCTGGATTCTGATAGATAAGTTTCAATGATTGCATTATTTGCTCAGCATTCACTAAATTGTATCTTGATAATCCAGAGCCATCTGCTAGTTTTGCAGAAAATAGATCTCCTCCAAGTTGATTAAAAACTTTCTTTATTGCCGTTGTACCATTATTAAAGTCACCACGAGCATTGAAAACGTCTTGGCCTAATTTTTTAGTTAAGCTATCTGCAATTAAATTGTCTGACTCTAAAATCATTTTATCAAGTAAGTTTTGAAGTTTTGGGGACTTATGCAATGCTAATATTGTTGGTAAGTGCGGTGTTGTTTTTAGTAAATGAGTATTGCCTTGAATAACCTTTCCCTCAAGGCGTATTCCAGAAGTTTGCAGTATTTTATGAACATAATCTTTGACAAATAATTGTGGATCTTCAATTGCAAATTCCAATCTTTTAGTTTTTTTACTGTAAAAACAACCTGTTATTCTGTATTTATTAACACTAACACTTTCAATTTCCATTCTGCAATCTGGTTGAAGCTTTTTTGGGTCGTAATAAATATCACTTATTATTTCCAATGGTGAATACTCAGGAAAAGTAATAACTCCTTTATTGGATTTATCATGACTTAATTTTGCTAATACGCAATTCTCATTAATAATAAAACCTGAAACTGGAGCAGCATAACAAATTGATAAATCATCCCATGCCCACCCAGGAGCATGTTTCACCCGCGTCATAGGTGCTTCTAATTTAATATTTCCTTCTATACTATTAATTCCTCTATCGAGCAATTGATAGAAAAGGTCTTCTAACTCTTCAGATGTAAAACTAGGATCTCCACTGAACCTTAAAGTTACATCGCCTTTAATTTTACCATTTTTGATTTCAGAGTTTGTTTCTAGAGTAGTGTCAAATTGATAGTCCGTACCAAAATGTTTTACAGCGGTAACTGCAATAAACAGTTTTTGTGTGCTTGCTGGAAGCATTAATTGTTTAGAGTTAATATTAATTACAGGCGTATTATCTAATAAATTCCAAACACTCACTCCAACTTGTGACTCAACAGGTATCAGTGGTTCTACAATTTTATTAAGGTCTTGCGCTAATGATAAAGTTTGAAATGAAAATATAAAAAATATAAAACCGAACTTTAAGAGAGAAAAATTCATAACGCTCACCATAAATTGAAAACACAATGATTATGATGCTTGATTCAACAAATTCAAAGATATCTGAGAAATCATTAGCATTCTATGCAGCTTCGATACAAGTCTAGTTTGAATTATAGGATTATCGATTAATTTTACTTAAACCATTAATCCTTTGGCTTTAAATAATTTTTAAGTGATCGTGGATCAGCATGTCCTGTTCGACTCATAATATAGAGATAGTCTTTATCATTTTCGTGTAATTGAGTTACACAACCGCTTCTCAAACTGTGAGCTCCATAAAACTCTGGATCGAGTCCAGCTTTATTGCAATATTTTTTTATGATCCGATAAATGTCATCGCCATTAATAAACCCGGAATTTGTCTGATCTTTTAGATTAGATGTATTGCTATGATCTGATGCAACGAAGTACGGTCTTATAGATTTTCCATCTCTAGATATTGAACGAAAAACATGACCAGATGTTATGCCCGCAACTGTTAACCAATTTTTTATACTCGTGTAAGCAGAAAAATTTTCTGATGTTGGAAGTAGTTTCCATTCATTTTTTCCTTGTTGATTGGCTTTAGAATAGGGCAATCTTACTTTCATCTTTTTAGGTAAAAAACTAATGTGTTCAACCTGGATCTTGGAAAGTTCAGAACGTCTGAATCCACCTTGAAAGCCTAATAAAATAAGTGCCTTATCTCTTAGTCTAATTAACTCGTTTTCGTTTTGTTCGATCATATTTATTAACAATTCTAACTCGTCGTACATAATCGGTTGTTGGTGATATTGAACCGTATTTCTGTACTGATTTCTACTAAGCCCTCGCAAAATTTTCAGAACATCAGGGTGCTCTGTAGGAGAGACAAATCCAGCTTGTTGGTGATAAAACCTAATTGCAGCTAAACGAGAATTAATTGTAGGTAAAGAAAAGTGGTGTCCGGTCATATTTATTTGTGATTTTTGAAAACCAATAAAAGCCATAATCGATCTTGGATCTGCAGGAATAACAGACAAACCATGTTGTTCGCAATATTCATGAAAAATATTGAAGCTTGATTTATAGCTTCTTTGAGTATTTATGGATATTTGATGTTTAGTTTCCTGAACGGCTGAATTCAGATCATCAGTAACTGATTGTGGAAAATAACTTTCTTCATGCCAATCAGTATCAGATTTTTGAATTAACGAGTTAATTGATCTTTTATGCACAGGTTTTGATCCAAATTGATCCGGAATATTTTTATATTCTACCAGTGATAACTGTGATTATCACTGGTAGAAATAGGTTTTATATTTTCGACCATTTATTAAGCATAATGTATATGCAATTTTAGTTAATCTACGAGACTTTATACTCAATTTTTTATACAATAATAAAGTGGCTAACCATCTTATTGAGGTTTAAAGTGTCTGATTTTTGGAAGTATCATAATAAACCACCTAGTGCAGGAAGAAGATTACTGCTACTTTCACATGATGAGGTAATATTTTATCGAAGGTACTTGTTAAAAATTTTTGATAAAAAGGGTTGTTATAATGATCTATATGCTAAAAATATCATAAATTGCACAAATGCTGAGTTTACCGAACTAACAATTCTTCTAGGATCCTTGTCAAAAATTTCAAATACTAGTGAAATTTCATATTTTAACATTTCAATAAACAAACATTTTACAGATTTTGGTTGGCGAGAATTCAGACAAAAACTTTCTCAATATAAAAAACGGGAGCAAAAGTCGCATATTATTGTGACTAAAGCATTAAAAGCGCGTTTAACCGAATATCAAAAAAAGTATCAACTAGATTCACTCGAACAAGTAATCGATACTTTATTAACCGATGGAATAAACGAGTAAGAGTAATGGCAAATTTTATACTCTTTCTAACATAGGCATTGTATTAAGAGTACAGTGTTCAATAAAATTGAGTTGAGTTGAGCATTTAATTTCTGTAATTGGTATTAGATCAAATAAAAAAGCCACGAAATGTGGCTTATCTGATATTTGCATAGAATTGAATTCTAAGCTCATCTGTGTAATTCATAAAAATATAGGTCAGTTTTAAGTAAGTGCTAGAAAAATCTAATAAAATTATTATTCAGGGGAAGTTTCAAGACTTTGTGCATTTGCTAATTTTTTTTCTTTTAGATCGAAACCATCAAGTAATAATAAAACGTCTGCAATTGCAGATTTTAATTTTGTATGGTCTTTTGAGTTTTTTCCTTTTTGCCGATGCTCTTTAGATTCTTTAAGTGTAATTAAATTAAGTAGTGAAGTTAATTTATCCTCGTTATTATCGTCTACAGAGATGGTTTTCGTTTCCACTTTTTTATTGTATTTTTCAATCTCTGACTGTAAATGTTCTTGTGCTTCTTTTAACCGTTTCATACTCATCCCTAAGTGATTATAATATTAATTAAAACTAGTGCTATTTTGCTCTAATATCAAGTAATTAAAAACTTTTTTGATGGAGCAAAAATTCTAATAAATTTCAACTTAATGAGTGATACTGAATTTCACAAATTGTATTTAAATATCAGTTAATATTTAAAAAGTTTGTTCTTCACCTTCATTAAGGATGAATATAGGGATGCTTATTTTCATTTGTTTATGCATTTTAAGAAATCTAAGCAATGGCGAATGAGTTGAGCGGTCTCCCATCTTCCATGAATTATTTCCAAACCCCCAAGGAATGATAACTTTGCAGTGTAAATCTTGGGCAGCAGTTAAAGCATCTTCTGGCGTCATATGAACATATCGATACCATTTTGGGTTTTGTTCACTGAAATATGAAGCTATAGGCAATAAACAGACATCAATATCACCATACTTTTTATATATGTCTTTGAAATGACTTGAATATCCAGTATCTCCTGCAAAAAAAAGTTTCTTGTGATTACTTTCTAATATCCAACCTCCCCAAAGTGTTTTGCTGTTATCTTCATATATGAAAGGAACGAGGATCCGATTACTAAAATGGTTTGCTGGTACAAAGTGAATATCAGTGTTACCAAGTCGACTCGAAGCAAACCATGCCATTTCATTTATTTTGTAACCGTCATTAGGAAAATGTGAAGCAAATTTTAATGGGGTGAAATATTCAATTTCATTGCCGAGTTTATCAATATCGCTTTTATTGAAATGATCATAATGAATATGTGAGTACAACACAGCATCAACATTTTTTACTTGCCTGCCAGTAAGCCATTTTGGTTCATTTCGATAGAAACCTCCATTTAATTTAAAAGCAAGGTCGACTGGCCAATCAAACTGCTTACTCACTGGATCAAATAAAAAACTCGTACCATCTTGTGTATTAACGTAAAAACTTGCATGTCCAATCCAGCGAACAGAAAACCCAGTTCCTAGTTCAGGTAAAGATTGCTGCCCCATAAAAGTACAGTTTTCAGCAGGAGTATCACATTTAATCAATTTATTAGGGAGGTAGCAGTTTTCAGTACATGTTTGTGAATATTTTTTTTCACCGGGATACAAATTCGAGAAACGATCTTGGTTTTCAGGTTTATCTCTGTATTTAATTATAGAATCATCATTAACGATAACATTAACAGTATTTGTTGTTGTGCAACCAATAGACAAAACGACAAATGCACCTAAGGCTAACCACTTCATTGAAGTATATCCATATCAAAAATAGACAATTATTGTAAATTATGAATAGGCTAGTTGCATCTTTGATAAGGTAACAGGATATTTTTTAATTAAATAGGGGGCGTGTGGAAGAACCCCCAATAGTGCCGTTTTTATCACAAGGTAATGATTTAATGTATAAAAATTTATCTCCAAAAGTTCTTTTTTAGCTCTTCTTCAATTATCTTGGCCATAGCTCCTACATCGACGAAAGTCTCGCTTTTTTTGAAGTGATACCGGCCAGTGAACAATGTATGTGACCAAGCTATTGGTGAGATCCTAATAAATTTTTTGATAATTACTTCGGAAACATTTTCAGCAAGCATCTTTTCATAAACAGCATTCAAAATAATACTGTTGTAGGCAATAATACAGTTTGCAACTAATCTGGTCGCATGAGCACTGACTCGATTATCCATGACTCTCTTACCGGTAAACACGCCTTTGTATGTTTTCCTAATGCTGCTTTGTAATTGGTGAAAGGCTTCAGTGCGATTTCTTGCTGTTCTCAATGCCTTTCTTAATTCCATATCATCAATCAAATTCAAAATATGTATGCTTTTAAAAACTGAGTTGTATTCGGCCAATGCAGCTTTTAAACGAGAGTACCTTTTATGAGAGTTTAGCTTTCTAATGATGTGGCTCTGCGTGTTTTGCTGTATTAGCAGAGACAACAGGACTCTAGTTATCTCTCGTTTCTGCGAGCGTATCAGCTCTACATCCACAATCTTATTGATCTTTAGTAATCCAGTATTTTCAATAGGTTCCGCAGCACACAGATCGGCTGCAGCTTCTCTTACATTTCGTATACAAGGAACGTAATCAACAGTAATTGAATCTAGTACGACAAAATTAAGCTTGTTAAGTGAATGATTATCACCAGTTACCATGTTTATATCGATGTCCGTGTTATTGCCATAAATCATGTCGTATAACATATGGCCTTCGTATTCATTCAGTCCGATATTTTTGGCGTTAACGGCCACAAAGTTTGCAATCAATGTATAGATGGAAATACCACGACCTTTGCCAAGATATTTTCTTGAATAGCGTGATTGAATTGTATTATCCAATGTAGAAAACTTTTGGCCATCAGCATCCGCTAATACTTTATCTTCGATAAGATCCCATTTCCTAAACAACGGAAGTGAATGAATAAAGTTACAGGCAATATCGTTTGCTGAGCATAATGTATCGACTCTTAAAAAATCTTCTTTCGTTGATCTTAATTGGTTGAAATCTATGTCAGAGACTTCAGCCATATTTTTGGTTCCAAAGCCAAATGCTTCTGAGATCAAGCAAGCGGTTAGATAGAGTGGTACGGGTTGCTTGCGTTTCACGTAGCGCCCCCTTATGTGAGCAAACGTATCCCAAAATCCAAGCTTATCCCCAATAAACATAACAATATTAGCTATATCAAGTTTGGGCAGGTGGTTAAAGAATTTGTCATCTAATGGCATTTTGCTGTCATAAAGTAAGTGCCAGTATTCAGTTCCATCTTTTGCCGTTTTCACTTTAATTCCAGTGTTATTATTTTGCTCAATATTTGAAAGAGTGCGATTCCAAGTTTGTTGCAATGTAGCTAATGCAGAATCTAATCTCACATCACAATAATCGACAATACTTGGGTACCCTAATTCATTGGCGATAGTTGCAACATCATCAACTAATGCATCGTCAATAAGATCTTTTTCAATGTCACGATATTCTAGGCTGTCATTGCAAAATAGACGTCCTCTTGATAGCTCGTGCTCTACTTTAAGGTAGACAAACCATTCAAAAAGGTAAGGATCAATGTCAGTATCATCTGGTGTTCGCTTCAAGTGGCGCAGCATTGATTTTGGGATGGTTATCCCAATCTCATCAGTGATCTTTAGCTTTGAAATGACCTTACCATCCGAGCAATATGTTTTTAACAGCTCCATAAGCTGTAATAGATACCCTTCATCTTTATAATAACCCCAATTAATACAAGTGAATATAGGCCGCAGATACAGGGCGACTTTCCTTGATGATTTCGCATAGTATTCCCAAATCGCCGATTTTTTATCAAAAGCTTTTCCGTCAAAATAATTCGCTAAAGTGGTGAATTGCTCTTTAGGAAGAATTTGATAAGCACACTCATCAATTTCTGTTTGACTCATTTGTAAATCACGTTGTGGAAACCATTTAAGAAATTGAGCCAGTTTTGGAAGATCAGCTTTAAACTTTGATGCTTGTGATAACTGGAGCATTGAGGCATAAGTTTTAGCGGACGCTTTTATTGCTTTCATGTGATAAATAAAGCTGGTCAATAAATTATCCATCAATTGCTGATATCGGTTATTCACAAAGCACAAAATGTGTAGGTGTTGTTGAGGTCGGCTGAACCGCCTTAATCGTGATGCAGCATATTGATCTGCAATTTCAGCATAATGCTGGATTGCATTATTTGAGATGCCAAGCGTCGGAATGAAAGCTTGTGAAAAATCATACAGTTCTTGTATTTGTTTAACTTTGTCTAGTTCAAGGCGAATGTCGGTATAACGAAAGCTTTTTTGATCTGAACGGATGATATTAACTGCTGTGATCCCATCACTTTTGCTATTCAATTTGTTTAGAAGTTTTGTGGTGTTTACAGGAATATTCCGCAAAATAGAATTAATCCTTACTTCCTCATCAGCTATACCTGCAGTAAAAACATCTTGAAAAAAGCGATATGAAGGAATGACAATTTGCTTGTTTTCAAAGAAAATCAGTAATTGTCTGTAGGCGCTGTGTACTTTGGGGTAAAGCTTGAGCAGCTGAGCCACCTGCTCCTGTACTATTGGTTTTATGCTCATTGACCAAGGATTGTATTGAAATAGCGATAAGATCAATATGTGTTGTTTATTCATCGACTCATAATGCATCGTTCCTTTGAGATGGCTTGGATATACCCGTATATCAGAAAAGTATTTGTTGAGAATAAACTCAACATCATCCTGGACGTCTTCAATTTTAAAATCAAAAAATTGTTGTTTAGCTCTGAAGTAGCCAACTTGCAAGGCAAAAATAAGACGTGTCTTTACATTACGAAATGTTGAAAAGCTCGCTAACTCTTGAGGTGTAAATGAAAAGTATTGCCACCTTTCAAACTCAGTAAATACTGGCCGTGAATAAAGTTCTTCTGCCTCAACCTGAGGCAGTAGCTGTATGCGTTTAGCGTTCAAAAGGACTTAAGTATCTAGATTGTAATAATTTCATCATCAAATGTGACCACTATTTAGTCAGGATTGATGAATTCTTCACAGATACAGAAGTAATTCAAGGCTAATTTAACTTAAACTCAGAAAGTTAATTTAGTTTTCACCTGTATTTAATTCAACTAAAACTACTCCAATAGTACCTGTTATCTTGAAGGCAATAGACTTGACTTACTTTGTTGCCTGCTAAATAATTAACCTGTTCATTTAACAAACAAAAAAGGATTTTTATGTTTATTAGAATAATATTAGCGCTATTTTTATTTTTGATATCAGCTACAGCTTCTGCAGTCGGAAATATGAAAGTATACTCATGTGATGATTGTGATTTTGATCGAGCTAAATTTTTAGCTAGTTTTCACCCACCAAGGTATGACTGTATAGGAAAACCTCCAGGTTTTCCTCCAAGAGGAAGTTACTCCAACCCATATAATGAATATCCTAGTTGCGATCCTGTTACTGAAAATGTAATTTTTGCAAATCCATTAACAAGAATAGCTTATAAATTTAAAGTCACAGTTACCCCAGATGACTTAGGAGATATTGAAAGTATAATTGTTAACTCTATTTCTCTTTCATATAACGATACAATTTTACTTAACAAATTCTATGATATTGATGAAGAGTTTAGATCAGCAATGGCTCAAGACGTAGTCATAATAGAAAATAGTAACTCTCCTCAATATTCTTATAGTAGTGTGTATAGGCCAAACTCTAATTCTTCGGATAGCTGTGACAATCACCCTATCTCATTTTTTAAAAATAGAGGCAGAGAAAGGATCTATGATCGAATGACTGCTGACATTTCTGCCAAAGTTGGTGATTCTGATTGGAACGACTATTACGAAGACACAGATTTTACTGGAGGGGGGCTTAACCTATCTCGAGATGGTTTCGGCTTCAATGTTAGTTTTGTACACAATACAGTTGGTGCTTTTGCACATTACGTAGTTGGAGATCACAATAACACATTAGATTTTGAGGTTAGCTACGGAGGAGTAGTCGAAATAAATGGCAGTAAATCGTTAAGGCTTTCTTATAAATTAAATAAAGGCTCTAGTCGAATAGACGGTATAACCGTTGGTAATCTTTTTGCTGATACTACCCAAGATTTAACTCCATCAGGAACAGCTGTTAGTAATTGTTTATTAGAATATTTAGAAGAAAATTCAGAAACAATCTCAAGTGTACCTTTTGGAGGCGGTGATCCTGATTCGGGTTCTGGCGATGGAATAGGTGATGGTGATGATGGTGGAAATAATATAAATCTATGTACAAAAACAGTAAAAGCTACTGTTTGTAATAGTCAATCAGGTCAGTGCACTACGACTATATTTAGATTTGTCAGACCGTGTAATTAGTTTCTTTTAGGTACTTGTTTGATGGGTTTGGCTGTACATCAATCAAGTACATTATGGTTATTAGAACAGCTTCAAATGTACAATTTCAAAAATTTTATTAGGTCGTCATATACGATGCAATCATTAAATTAATAACATTTAAATTTATAACTATTTCTTAAAACTAATTTTTCCTAAATTAAGCCGCAACGTCTTTTTTATAGCTGTAGAAGTAGTTTAATTTAACGACCGTTATTGTTAACTAAAGCTTCAAGCATACTTCAAACAATAGAATCAGCTTTATATGGTTAACTAAACTGGTTTACTTTATCTACGTTCAGTTTACTATTTACTCATGAGTAAACTGAACGAATTTCAATTATGAAGATTGGTTATTGCCGAATTAGCACTAAAGGACAAAATTTTGATTTACAACTTGATGCATTAAACCGTGAAGGCTGCGAGAAAATTTTTAAAGATATAGTGTCTGGTTCCAAGTCAAATCGTCCAGGATTGGATGAAATGCTTTCTCAGCTCAGAGCAGGCGATATTATCATTGTTTATAAGTTAGATCGCCTTGGACGATCGCTGCGACATTTAGTTGAGCTGATTAATGATTTGTCACATCGAGAAATAGGACTGAAAAGTCTAAATGATCCGGTCGATACAACATCTGCACAAGGAAGGCTGATCACCAATTTATTTGCATCTATTGCTGAGTTTGAGCGAGAACTTATCCAAGAACGCACGATGTCGGGATTAGAAGCTGCCAGATCAAGAGGACGAACAGGCGGTAGACCAAAAGGGCTGGATAAGGAAGCACAATCAAAAGCAATAGTT
This sequence comes from Parashewanella spongiae, assembly GCF_004358345.1. Lineage (NCBI taxonomy): Bacteria > Pseudomonadati > Pseudomonadota > Gammaproteobacteria > Alteromonadales > Shewanellaceae > Parashewanella > Parashewanella spongiae. Next base: position 2,711,895 of record NZ_CP037952.1, read on the forward strand.
GCCGCTACCTTATATGAAGAAGGGCTACTAAGTGTTCAGCAAATAGCTAACCAATTGACCATATCTAAAACAACGCTTTATAAATACCTCAAATATAGAGGTGTTGCAGTTGGCAAGTAATCAAAACCACTTTTTGAACAAATAAATACCTGTAAAATTAATTTCTTATACCAAAAACGGCACATTTGGGGGTTCTTCCACACGCCCCCAAATAAATCACCCCGGTCATAGGGGCGAGGAATTACCCTCAAAGTGATAAAAAATTCAATTTAGGCAGTAAAATAAAGTCCTAACAATCACTAAAATATGACTGTAGAGACTTTATCAAGAATATTATTTCAATGAATCAACAAATGCTTCTGCACTTCCAATATAATTTGAAGGTGTAAGCTTTTTAAGTTCAGCTTTTACATCACTTGGCAATTCTAATCCATCAATGAAAACGACTAATTGCTCAGCGTCGATTCTTTTCCCGCGTGTCAACTCTTTGAGCTTTTCGTAAGGTTTTTCAATACCATATCGACGCATAACAGTTTGAATCGGCTCAGCTAAAACTTCCCAATTTTGGTCAAGTTCTGCAAGTAATTGTTCTTCATTGACTTGTAACTTACTTATCCCTTTAAGGGTGGCTTGATAAGCAATTAGTGAGTGTGCTATACCAACACCTAGATTGCGTAATACTGTTGAATCAGTAAGATCACGCTGCCAGCGTGAAACAGGAAGTTTGCTAGCTAAGTGCTGCATTAGTGCATTCGCAATGCCTAAATTACCTTCTGAATTTTCAAAATCAATTGGGTTAACTTTATGAGGCATTGTTGATGACCCAATTTCGCCAGCTATTGTACGTTGTTTAAAATGACCCAGTGCAATATACCCCCAAATGTCACGATCAAAATCAATCAAAATAGTGTTAAAACGCGCAATGGCGTCAAACAATTCTGCAATATAATCATGTGGTTCAATTTGGGTTGTATAAGCGTTCCAATTAATACCTAAGCTTGTTACGAATTTTTCTGATAAGTCATGCCAGTTTACTTCAGGATATGCAGACAAATGTGCATTAAAATTCCCAACTGCGCCATTTATTTTACCCATCACTTCAACATTATTGATTTGATTAAGTTGTCTTTGAAGACGCATTACCACATTAGCCATTTCTTTACCTAATGTAGTAGGAGAAGCTGGTTGACCATGTGTACGGGACATTAATGGAACTGAGCGAAGTTCGTGAGCAAGCTGCTTTATAGTGTCAGTGACTTGGTTACAATAAGGAACTAATACAAGTTCACGTGCTTCTTTTAACATTAGAGCATGTGATAAATTATTGATGTCCTCGGATGTGCAAGCAAAATGAACAAACTCATCGACTGCAGCAAGTTCTGCATTATCTGCAATTTGTTCTTTAATGAAATATTCAACGGCTTTTACATCATGATTAGTCGTGAGCTCAATGTTTTTTACTCGCAAAGCGTGCTTTTCATTGAAATTATCTTTGATATTATCCAATACAGATATGGCCGCTGCACTGAAAGGTGGAACTTCCTTAATTCCTTCACAATCAGCTAAAAGTTTGAGCCATTCAATCTCAACTTGAACACGATACTTAGTCAAACCAAACTCACTAAATATCTCTCTTAATTCTGCGGTTTTACAGCTATATCGACCGTCTACTGGAGAAATTGCAGTCAGCGCGGAAAGTTCCATTGTAAGCTCCTTTATGAACTTTGATTTTATTGTAGGGTACAAATTTAATTATTTAGATTATATTTGGCGGCATCGATAATGGATTTACGCGAAAATATTAAATCTCGTCTTTTTCCACCAAGCTGGCGCCATAAAACAGCATTTCGTATAGCACTTAGAAGAAGGGCTCTTATTCTATGCATCGTAATAGGACGATTTATAACGTTGGGGTTGCCTGCGACCACAATTTTAGGGCCTAAATTACTGATTAAGTCAGTATAAATACTCGATAGATTAGCGATTACTTGTTCATCAGTAATTTTAAAATGTGCTAATTGTCGGTTAATTTCGTCGATTCTATTGGCCATATCAGACATTGACCCAGACCTAGAAAGTTTGCGTTCCAGTGATAATATACCCACTAAATAACGAGTTAATTCGATATCTTTTTGCTTTCTATCTTCTAACTGCTTAAGTAAAGTATGATAGCCATCTTTAAGCATTCGTTCATTAGGATATATATCTGCAATTTTGTCAGGATCTGTAACAACCAGTGTATTTAAACAGTCTTCAATAGCTTCATTATTAAAACTGTCATTTCTTGCGATAATCTGCACTTGTGCAAGCGCATGAATTGTGGCTGAAAACGCTTTAGTCCTATCAATTAACTGCTGATTCATTTTATTAACTCGTCAATAATCCCGCCACCCAAGCATACTTCACCATCATAAAATACGGCTGACTGACCAGGTGTGACTGCGGCGACTTCTTCATCAAATACAACTTTAAGGGAAGTGTTATCAACAAAGGAAATTTTACATTTAACGTCCTGCTGACGATAACGGGTTTTAACAGTGACTATTGAACCATCCTGAAGGTCATCTGAATTCACCCAATGCAATTGGTTTACTCGCATTCCTTTAGACATTAGACGAGGGTGCTTGCCACCTTGGGCAACAATAAGTTTATTCCGGTCTAAATCCTTATCGACAACATACCATGGATCCTCATTACTATTTTTGAGACCACCAATACCTAGGCCTTTTCTTTGACCTAAAGTGTGATACATCAAACCTTGGTGTTGGCCAATAACTTCACCATCAACCGTTTCAATTTCACCAGGTTTAGCTGGTAAATAATTGGATAAAAATTCTGTAAACTTTCTCTCGCCAATAAAACAAATACCTGTTGAGTCTTTTTTATTATGCGTAACGAGGCCGAGCTCCTCTGCAATACGTCTTACTTCAGGCTTTTCTAATTCTCCTACTGGAAATAGACTCCTTGAAACTTGTTTGTGGCTCAATGTATATAAAAAGTAACTTTGATCTTTGTTGCCATCGACGCCCCGAAGTATTTGAGTTTTTCCATTGATATCAACCCGGCGAACGTAATGACCCATAGCAATATAGTCAGCCTCTAAGATTTCGTCTGCAAAATCTAAAAAAGCTTTAAATTTAATTTCCTTGTTACACATAATATCAGGATTAGGAGTTCGCCCAGCTTTGTATTCAGCAAGAAAGTACTCAAAGACGTTATCCCAATATTCAGATGCAAAGTTTACGGTATGAAGCTTAATTCCTAATTTATCACATACCGCCTGAGCATCTTTGAGATCTTCAGCTGCTGCACAGTACTCATCATTATCATCTTCTTCCCAATTCTTCATAAATAAGCCTTCAACTTGATAACCTTGTTGTTGAAGTAAATAGGCTGAAACTGAAGAGTCAACACCACCGGACATGCCGACGATGACTTTTTTACCGTTAGATAGGGAAGTTGTAGATGTCATAAATCCTGAAACCAAGTTAGAAAATTTAGCCGACACTGAAATATGGATACTCTGAAAAGTGCATCAAAATTCGGCGCGTAATTCTAACATGGCTTTTATTTAAGGGCTATGTTGAAGCAAGTAATTTAAGCGTGTTTGAGTAATTATTTTAAGGTTAAAAACTCGTCTGATAGTGTATTTAAGCTTGCACTTTTACCTTCTTGATAATCTTTAATAGACTTTAATATAAGAGGGCTTCGCAATTGCGACTCTAGCGATTTTATTTCATCCAAAGTCATCCAATGTGAAGCGACGATTTGTGGATCTTGAGGCCTTGTTTGTGGTGGTTCAAGTGTTGTACCGTATTGATTTACGATGCAATGAAAAGTAAACCTTAAAAAGTCTAATTCTTCTGCTGCTTTGTATTGATATATTCCTGTCATGGATTGACATTTTGTGGCGATGCCAGTTTCTTCTAGAATCTCACGCTCACAGGCGCTTTGTATACTTTCATTTGCTTCTAAATGGCCAGCAGGCTGATTATAAACCGTTTCTCCATCGATAACTTCTTCTACCATTAAAAACCATTCCTGCCAGACTACAATTCCAGCAACGGTAACATTGGGTTTGAAACGTTCAGCCATTTTTAATTCCTTAAAATAATAATATTAAATGGAAGTATAGGGTATTTCGATATACTCGCCCGATGATAACATTGCAACATTATCTTTTTTCAGTGAATATTTTCCAATACTGTAACGAATAAGTCTTAAAGTTGGGAATCCTATGGCTGCGGTCATACGTCTTACTTGGCGGTTTTTACCTTCACAAATATGAATTTCGATCCAACTGGTGGGTATCGTTTTTCGTTCACGAATAGGGGGCACACGTTGCCACACAGGCGGTGCTACTATAACATTTACCTTTGCAGGTAAGGTTATGCCGTCTTTTAATTCAACACCTTTTCTCAATTTTTCTAAATCATTTTCTGTGGGTTGACCTTCAAGCTGAACCCAATATTTTTTGAATACTTTTTTCTTTGGCTGAGTCAGTTCTGCTTGTAACTTACCGTCATTGGTTAGAAGCAATAAGCCTTCACTATCTCTATCGAGCCTACCCGCTGCATATACGCCTTCAATAGGAACATAATCCTTCAGTGTCTTCCTTCCAGTTTCATCCGTGAACTGACATAAGACATTGAAAGGCTTATTTAATAATACGAGTTTAACTTGCTCCGATGGTAAGCATTTATTAGGTGATTGGATTCTTTGATACTTAACTCTTCGATTTGAAGAGCGATTTTGGCTAAATTTATTGGCCTTTGGTTTATTTGAACGATTTTGATTCACTTTAAAATGATTTTTGAAAGTTTGTGTGTTTATCTTGACAGTCTACTGGTGATTGAACCATTTGGGAATTTGAATATTACTGTTAATGATTTATGATTACTCATCATTTTGTAGGGCATCACGAAATCAACTTTTGATATCACAGGTCTACTTAACCCGACTCTATTCGCTTAACTGATATTTTCAGTTAAGCGATAAAATAACAATTAGTCATCCACTCATGTAGGACGAGAAATGAAAGCTGAATCTCCAACCATTATCTATACAGAAACTGATGAAGCGCCAGCATTGGCTACTTTATCTTTACTACCAATCATCAAACGCTTCACAGCTGTTGCAGGTGTAAATGTTGAAACACGAGATATTTCACTATCTGGTCGTATCATTGCAAATTTCCCTAGTTATTTAAAAGATGAACAAAAAATTTCAGATGCCTTAGCTGAGCTTGGTGAATTAGCTAAAAAACCAAAAGCTAATATTATCAAGCTACCTAATATCAGTGCATCAATTCCGCAGTTGAAAGCGTGCATTACAGAGCTTCAAGCTAAAGGTTATGCACTACCGAATTACCCTGATGAGCCTAGCTCTGAAGAAGAAATAAAAGTTAAAGCTATCTATGACAAAATTAAAGGTAGTGCTGTAAATCCTGTTTTGCGTGAAGGTAACTCTGATCGCCGTGCTCCTAAATCAGTTAAGAATTATGCGAAGAAGAACCCACATTCAATGGGGCATTGGGCTTCTGGCTCTAAATCACATGTTGCACATATGACTGATGGTGACTTTTTTAGTACTGAACAATCTGTAACAGTTGCTCACGAAACAACTGTAGATATAGTATTAACAGAAGTTGACGGTACTAAAAAGGTACTAAAAAAAGGTATTAGTTTACTAGCGGGAGAAATTATTGATTCTGCTGTTATGAGTAATAAGGCTTTAACCTCTTTTTTTGAAACAGAAATTGAAAAAGCTAAACAAGAAGATTTGTTGCTTTCGCTTCACCTTAAAGCAACCATGATGAAAGTGTCAGATCCAATTATGTTTGGTCATGCTGTCAAAGTATTCTATAAGCCATTATTCGAAAAGTATGCTACTGAATTTACCAATTTAGGTGTCGATGTCAATAATGGTTTTGGTGACGTTCTTGCAAAAATTAAAACCTTGCCTGCTGAGCATTGTGCACAAATTGAAGCTGAAATTGCTGAGATTTACAAAAAACAGCCAGCACTAGCCATGGTTGATTCAGATAAAGGGATCACCAACCTGCATGTTCCAAGTGACATTATTATTGATGCTTCAATGCCAGCGGCCATTCGCTCATCAGGACAAATGTGGGGCCCTGATGGTGAGTTAAAAGACACCAAATATATGATCCCTGATCGTTGTTATGCAGGAATATACCAAGAAACAGTCAACTTCTGTAAAGAACACGGTGCTTTTAATCCTAGTACAATGGGAAGCGTACCAAACGTAGGCTTAATGGCACAGAAAGCTGAAGAATATGGAAGTCACGATAAAACATTCGAATTAGCAAGCTCGGGTGTTGTAAACGTTACAGATCAGAGTGGCGATGTTCTAATGACTCATAATGTGGAGCAGGGCGACATCTTCCGCATGTGCCAAGTGAAAGATGCTCCAATTCGTGACTGGGTTAAATTAGCCGTGAATCGTTCTCGATTGAGTTCAACGCCTGCTGTTTTCTGGTTAGATGAAAACAGGGCTCATGATGCTCAAATAATTTCGAAAGTTCAAAACTATTTGAAAGATCATGACACATCAAATCTAGACATTAAAATTTTGCCACCACAAGCCGCAACAGTACATACATTAGCTCGAATTAAGGATGGAAAAGATACCATTTCTGTTACAGGTAATGTGCTGCGTGATTATTTAACCGATTTGTTCCCAATTCTTGAATTAGGAACAAGTGCAAAAATGTTATCTATTGTTCCATTAATGAATGGTGGCGGATTATTTGAAACTGGTGCCGGTGGTAGTGCACCAAAACACGTGCAGCAAGTTGAAAAAGAAAACCACTTACGTTGGGATTCATTAGGTGAGTTTCTGGCATTAGCAGCTTCTCTTGAGCACTTAGGCCACGCTACCGATAATCAGAAAGCACTTGTTTTGTCTAAAACACTAGATGAAGCTATTGGTGAGTTCTTAGACTTGAACAAGTCACCATCAAGAAAAGTGGGTCAACTAGATAATCGTGGTAGTCATTATTATCTCGCTAATTATTGGGCCAAAGCAGTTGTTAAACAAGGTGACGATGCTGAGTTAGCTTCTGAATTTGTTGAATTATCTAAAAGTCTTATATCTAATGAAGACTTAATAGTAGCGGAGTTGAATGACGCTCAAGGCCCTTCTGTTGATCTTGGTGGTTACTATCGTTTAGATGCAGGTAAATCTGTTAATGCGATGCGTCCAAGCACAACATTAAACCGCATAATCAATGCATAGTTCTTGATAATCAGAAATAAAAAAGGCAGAGTCAATACCCTGCCTTTTTTTGTCCGTCATACGAGTAATATTATTTTACAGCTGTAATAGCTGATGCATGCATGCCTTTAGGGCCTTCTTCTACCTCATAATTAACTGGTTGACCAGCCTTTAGAGTTCGATAACCTTCCATATCGATGGTAGAATAATGTGCAAAAATATCTTCACCGCCTTGATCTGGACATATAAATCCGAATCCTTTGGCGTTGTTGAACCACTTAACAGTTCCGCTTGCCATACTTCCACTTCCTTCTGTTGTCTACTTCCCAGTAAGATGATTAAATAAAAAAGTTAATCACTCGATGACCAGAATGAAATCCCTAAAAGAATATGTCAAGTTAATTTTAACATTATTACAACAAATTTCGTATGATTGTAACAATAACAGATGAAAATTGTATAGTCGTCATCAATTCGTTAGTAAATTTTAATTTATTCACTTAAAAAACTGAATTAGTTACTGTAGTGTAGATGTGCAAGCTTGAAGTCAAGTCAAAAACTAGGTGTTATTAATAAAATGAGTAAAATAGGTAGCATAGAACAACTCGAAGATGTTGTTGAAACAGAAGTTGCCCCTCCGTCAATGTATCAAGTCATACTCAATAACGATGACTATACTCCAATGGACTTTGTTGTAGAAATATTGCAAACATTTTTTAACAAAAATGAACAAGAATCCACGGATATTATGTTAACCATACATCATCAAGGTAAGGGGGTTTGTGGTGTTTATCCTTTTGATATAGCAGAAACAAAAGTACTGCAAGTTAATCAGTTTTCAAGAGATCATGAACATCCATTGCTTTGTTCGCTAGAGAAAATATGAAAATAGATTACGCTGTATATATAGGATTATTTTTTTGGGGGGCATATGCTAAATAAAGATTTAGAGATAACGTTAAATTTAGCATTTCAACAAGCAAAAAATTCACGTCATGAATACATGACAGTTGAACATTTATTACTCGCACTTTTGGATAACCCATCTGCACGTGAAGCTTTACTCTCATGTGGCGCTGATATTGATAAACTTCGAGATGAAGTCGCTCGCTTTATTGAACAAACAACACCGTTGATGACAGATCCTGATCTTGAAAAGGAAACTCAACCAACCCTAGGTTTTCAAAGGGTTCTTCAACGCGCCGTATTCCACGTTCAATCTTCGGGTCGAAACGAAGTTACAGGTGCAAATGTACTTGTTGCCATTTTTAGTGAACAAGAATCACAAGCTGTCTATTTATTAAGACGTTGCGATATTACACGTTTAGATGTTGTCAATTTCATCTCTCACGGTGTTTCAAAAACTGAGGATACGGAAAGCGCAATCAGTTTTGAAAGTGACGATTCTGATGTTAATACAGAAGAAGAACGCAGTATTCTGAGTCAATTCACGACTAATTTAAATGCTCAGGCTGAAAGGGGGGAGATAGATCCACTAATAGGCAGAGATAATGAAATAGAAAGGACAATTCAAACCCTCTGCCGTCGTAGAAAAAATAACCCTCTACTCGTTGGCGAAGCTGGTGTTGGCAAAACCGCAATTGCCGAAGGCTTGGCCTTGAAAATACATTCAGGAGAAGTCCCTGATGTAATGGTTGATGCAACGGTTTATTCGTTAGATCTTGGCGCCTTACTTGCGGGCACTAAATATCGAGGGGACTTTGAAAAGCGATTTAAAAGTCTTTTAAAAGAGCTTTCATCGGATGAACACTCAATTCTATTTATCGATGAAATCCATACTATTATTGGTGCAGGAGCGGCATCAGGTGGAGTGATGGATGCCTCAAACCTGCTAAAGCCACTTCTTTCTAGCGGAAACCTTCGATGCATGGGCTCAACGACTTTTCAAGAGTTTCAAAACATTTTTGATAAAGATAAAGCGTTAGCTAGGCGTTTTCAAAAAATTGATATTAACGAACCCACAGTTGCAGAAACAACTTTGATCCTTAAAGGCTTAAAGAGCAAGTATGAAGATCATCATAGTGTACGTTATACGCTTTCTGCTTTAAGTACCGCGGCAAAACTAGCTGCAAAACATATAAATGATAGACACTTACCTGATAAAGCTATAGATGTTATTGATGAAGCTGGCGCTCGTATGGTGATGCAGCCATCAAGTAAAAGAAAAAAAACAATTGGGCAAACAGAGATTGAAGAGATTATTGCCAAAATAGCAAGGATCCCAACTAAGACTGTTACTGCCACGGATAAGGATGTTCTAAAAAATCTCGAAAGAAATTTAAAAATGGTGGTGTTTGGTCAGGACAAAGCCATTGAAAGCTTAAGCTCAGCAATTAGACTATCACGCAGTGGATTGAGTACTGAACAAAAACCTGTTGGCAGCTTTTTATTTGCAGGCCCAACAGGTGTAGGTAAAACAGAAGTGACTAATCAATTAGCCTCTTGTTTAGGTATGAAACTTCTGCGGTTTGACATGTCTGAATATATGGAAAGCCATGCCGTAGCCCGTTTGATTGGTGCGCCACCAGGGTACGTAGGTTATGAGCAGGGTGGATTACTCACTGATGCAGTGATAAAACAACCCCACAGTGTTGTGCTACTCGATGAGATAGAAAAAGCTCATAGTGACGTTTATAACCTGCTATTACAAGTTATGGATCATGGTACTTTAACTGATAATAATGGCAGAAAAGCTGACTTTAGAAATGTCACGTTAGTGATGACAACGAATGCTGGGGTGCAAGAAACAATCAGGCAATCAATTGGTTTCCAACAGCAAGATCACAGTGCAGATGCATTATCAGAAATAAACCGTGTTTTTTCTCCAGAATTCCGTAATCGACTGGACTCAATCATTTGGTTTAATCACCTCGATATGACTGTTATTGCAAAAGTTGTTGATAAATTCTTAGTTGAACTTCAAGCTCAACTTGACGAAAAGAGTGTCAATTTATCAGTAACAGATGAAGCTAGAACGATGTTATCTGAAAATGGGTATGATAAAAACATGGGCGCTAGACCTATGAGTCGAGTAGTAACTGACTTATTGAAAAGACCGTTAGCTGATGAAATCCTATTTGGGAACCTAATGGATGGTGGTACAGCAGTTGTTGATGTCGTTGATGGTAAGATTAAGGTAAAAACTGAAGGTGTAAAAAAATTAGTTAATTAAATCTTAGTAGGTTATCGAGCAATAGAAAAACCCGGAGCACCGGGTTTTTCTTTGCTTGAAGTCTAATTAGCGTGCACGGAAAACGATGCGCCCTTTAGTTAAGTCATAAGGTGTCAATTGCACCGTTACCTTATCACCAGTAAGAATACGAATGTAGTTTTTACGCATTTTTCCAGAGATATGCGCAGTAACAACGTGACCGTTTTCAAGTTCTACACGAAACATTGTGTTCGGCAAGGTTTCAAGGATAGTGCCTTGCATTTCAATGTTGTCTTCTTTCGCCATTAAATAATAGTCCCATTAGCCTTCAAATATAAAAATCGGGCGTATCATGCCCCAATTTCAGGCTAGTGTAAAGAGTAGGTTAGTATCAATATGAAACAATTGGCCTAATTCATAAGTTAATATTTCAAAAATGCATAGTGCGAGTTTAATAAATACAACAAGTTATTCAGGTTTCCATCCATTCTCAGTTAATATCTGAAATGGACGATAATTTTTTTTATAACTCATTTTTCTATTACCATCTACTTGAAAACCAAGGTAAAGGTAGTCTTTATTTAGTTTTTTTGCTAATTCGATTTGGAGAAGGATTAAGTAACTTCCCAAAGAGTGCTTATCGTAACTAGTAGAAAAAAAGCTATAAACAGCACTTATACTGTTGTTCAAAACATCAGAAACCGCAACGCCAATTAAAATATCTTCGTCATATAACTCTATAAATTGTGGTTGCAGCCAATCACAGAATAAAAAATGTTGATATTGCTCTTTAGTTGCAGGAAACATTGGTCCATCATCATGACGTTCGTTGATGTAACGCTCATAAAGATAGAAATATTCATCCTTTGCCGTTGAGCTGCATTTCCAAATGAAATTGATGTTTTTTTTGACAGTTCGCTTTTGACGTTTTGAGTGACAAAAACGCTGAACAGGTAATCTTATTGGGCGACATTGACTACAAAATTGGCAATGAGGTTTATAAATTGCATTGCCGTTTCTCCTAAAACCGAGGGTTAGTAATCTTTCATAAATCAGATAATCTAAAGGATATTCAGTCAAAGTTAAAAGCTGTTCTTGTTGATTATCCAAATAACTACAAGGGAAAGGCTTTGTTAGGCCAAAATAAATAGACTCGTTTTCATCTGTTTCTTCAGTCAATTTCTACGCCTCATTCATCAAGTATTTTGGGCTGCCAACAATTATTATTTGGGTGTAATGATTTTAACTGCGAAAGTAATTTTATAAAGTGATTTCTGTTTATTGTTTTTGCGCCTAAACTTTTTAAATGAGGGTTCATAAGTTGGACATCGATCAAAGCAAAATTATTTGACTGAAGATGTTTATCTAACTCATACATTGCAACCTTAGATGCATTTGTTCGGGTGTGAAACATCGACTCTCCACAGAACACTCGTCCCACGCTAACCCCATAAAGCCCGCCAATGAGCTCTTCACCTTCCCAAACTTCAAGTGAATGTGCTTGGCCAATTTCGTGCAAATTTATATAGGCTTGCTGTATTTCATCTGTAATCCAAGTACCTTGATGTTTCTCCCTAAGTTTGGCACATTGCTTAATTACTTGAGAGAAACTTTTGTTGATAGAGATTGTCCACAAACTTTTTCGAATAAATTTGCTTAAGCTACGGCTGATATGTAATTGACCAGGAATTATTACAGCCCTTGGGTCGGGTGACCACCACAGAACAGGATCTTCTTGGTTAAACCACGGAAATATGCCATTCCAATATGCAGATAAGAGTCTTTCTGTTGATAAACTCCCACCAATGGCTAACAGTCCATTCGGCTCATCAAGTGCTAAACTTGTGTCAGGAAAAGGCTGATTAGTATCAGAAAGAAAAGTTAATGAATTCACAGTTATCTAATTTTTTTAAACTTAATTATAAATTAGCGGAAAAATGGCCATGTTGAAACCTAAAATGTTTACTTTGTTATTTCTATGTCTACTAACAAGTATTACTCATGCAACCCCTTATAATAGAAATAAAGCTGAACCAGTAGAGAAAGTTATATATGGAGATATAGTATCGGTAAGAAATATCACACAAAAAGAATTAGTAACGGATAAAAACAGAGGATGGAAAACATTTGGCGGTGCAATACTTGGTGGCATAGTCGGAAATCAGTTTGGTAAGGGAAGCGGTAGGGATATTGCTACTGTGCTCGGTGCGTTAGCTGGAGGGACAATTGCATCTCAAAGTAATAATCAACCAAGATACAAACAATACCAGCTTGTAGAACTAATGATTAAACAAGACGACAGCCAAACCGTGATGATTATACAAGAAAAAGATTCAGGAATGATTTTCAACTCTGGAGATAGAGTGAGAGTAGTTTATCTTATAGGGCGTGTACGAGTTGATTTAGCGATGTAAATTAGATTAAAACTTTTTGAGTCTAGCAACTCAGTTATCCCGTGCTACCTGAAGATATATCTTCAAACATCACGGGCAAAAATAGCAAAGATTTTATTATTTATAACTTAAAAACCACGAGGCAAAGTAAAAGTACCGCCGATGGTAGTAAGGCGTTCTAACCACAGCTCTTTTGGTAACTTGCCGACGATTGTACTTTTAGTTTTTTTCGATGTCATTTTCTGAACTATTGGAGCTGTTTTATTTTTTGGTTTAGCTTCAGCTACAGGCTTTGTCTTAACACTATCAGATGATGAACCTGAATTAAAAGATTCTAACATAGATTCTAGTTCGCCAAATCTCAGTGATTTTCCACCATCAATTTTGTACCAACTACCTTTTTGTTCGATGGCAACCTTACGGCCTTCATGATTTAAAATAGCAGCTTCTAAGGCACTGATTGTTTCTTCTTTGGTCAATTTAGACATGGTATAACCTATTTGTTATTAATCTGTTGCAACATATTTTATGTAATTCTAGCTCTTAACAGAACATAAAGTCCAATCGAGCTGTTGTTGCATTGTTGCAAAGTGAAAATATCATGTTATTAAAAGCTGTTTTTGGGTTAAGTTCATGGCCATGTTAATATTAATTTCAGTAGAGAAATGATATTGGAAGCCCCTAATGACACGAAATGAGTTAATAAGCTATTTAGATAACTACCTAAATGTACAGCAGTATAAAGACTATGCACCCAATGGTATTCAGGTTGAAGGGAGAGACCAAGTTAGACGAATTATTACTGGTGTTACCGCTTGCCAATCACTCATTGAAGAAGCTGTAAAACTAAATGCTGATGCTATTTTGGTACATCATGGCTATTTTTGGAAAGGTGAGCCACAGGTGATTGTGGGGATGAAACAGCGTCGAATTAAAACCCTACTAATGAATGATATAAGCCTTTTCGGGTATCACTTACCATTGGATGGACATCCTGTTGTAGGTAATAATAAACAACTAGGTGTAAAGTTAGGAATATTAAATCCTACAGTAATCGATGGTGTCGAACAAAACCTCATTTGGAAAGGTGACTTGATTGAAGCTATACCTGCTTCAGAGTTCTCAAATCTAATAAATATGAAGTTAAATCGTAAACCGTTGCATATTGGTGAACCCAATTCATTAATTAAGTCAGTTGCGTGGTGCACAGGAGGAGCTCAAGACTATATAGACATTGTTGCAAACCTCAACATTGATGCTTTTATCAGTGGTGAGGCATCTGAGAGAACCTTTCACAGTGCTACCGAGCAAACCATTCACTACTTTGGGGCTGGACATCACGCGACAGAGAAATATGGAGTACAAGCCTTGGGTGAGCATTTAGCAAATCAATTTGGTCTTGAACATCATTTTATTGATATTCCCAACCCTATTTAATCTTAACGTTTTTTTGTATTAGACTTTTAATCTATACATTATTCAAACTGGCTGTAAGACAGAGACTTATTTGTATATTACTTTGATTGTAAGGTGTTAGACCAATCCACATTCAATAGTGATCGCTCAGTAAGAGCGAAAGGCTTTCAGTACAAGGCGCAAGTTTGCAATACTAGCGGGATAATATAAAAACTTGTAACGCAGTAATGGCCTTCTTCCTTCTTGCCCTTTAGGAGCTTACCAGCGACCAAACTACATCATCTAATTGGCTTGATGTAGAACAGCTGTGACACTTCCAATTAGGTTTGTATTGTGCTCGCTGATAGAGCACTGAGTAGATCAAATTTGAGTAAGGATTGGTTTTACTGCACACTTAGGGATCTAGCGATTTAGAAAGTACCAATCTTTGTCATGCCAGCAAAGGCACTAGACTACCGAGATACAAAACTGTCGTTACTTTGTTTCCAGCCTGCGCTGGAGTGACGAGAACTCATCGGTATACTTTCTTCCGCAACTGTCCTTATTTAAAATAGGTACTGCTATGAAATCGCATATTCAAAAAGTTATTGTTCTAACTATTGGCACTGTAGCGCTCTGTCCTTATGCCCATTCAACCAGCATAGGATTCAAGTTTCAAAATATTACCAAAGATCAAACTAAAGTACTTTACATGGGATCATGTGGAAATCAAATAGGAACTGGGGTTAAGACAAGAGAAGGGAACTGCGGAGGGAAAAAAGGGCACGAAGGAAGTTGTGGCGGAAAGCTTTCACAACAAGGCAAATGTGGTGAAGGTAGATGTGGATCCATGAGTTCTCATAAGGGAAAGTGTGGTGAAGGTAAATGTGGAGAAAAAATGACAGGAAAAGCCGCAAAAAGTGGTGAAGGAAAGTGTGGAGGAAAGACAGCACATGAAAGCAAATGTGGAGGAAGCATGTCTGCAGAAGGTAAGTGTGGTGAGGGACGTTGTGGAACTAAAAAAGAAGATCGTTTCTGAAATTAAACACATTAAAGCTTGAAAACTGTTCAAGCTTTAATGTTTAACAAATTAGTTATTTCACCCCGTCGGGGAGAGTAACATTTAACTCAAGCACAGAAAGATTTTCATCATTTTGATCTACGTGAACTGAGACTTGATCCTCGGATATCTGTACGTATTTTCTGATAACTTCAACAATTTCCTGTTTCATCTTAGGAAAGTAATCAGGTGTACTTTGCGCTCCTCTTTGATGAGCAACAATAATTTGTAATCTTTCCTTGGCTAAAGATGCCGAGGAGGATTTTTTATTTATTTTAAAATAATCAATAAGAGACATAATTTAGCTTCCAAATATCCTTTTTAATAATCCTTTCTTTTGTTCTTCTACAAATCGCAAAGGCAAATTTTCACCTAATAAACGAGCAACAGCGTCAGAGTATGCAAGTCCTGCGTCACTAGCTTCATCTAAAATTACAGGAACTCCCGAATTAGAAGCTTTGAGAACAGCTTGAGATTCCGGAATTACACCGAGTAATGGAATAGCAAGAATTTCAGATACATCATCAACACTAAGCATTTCCCCAGATTTTACTCTAGATGGTGAATAGCGAGTTAAAAGTAAAAATTCTTTAATGGGTTCAAGGTTCTGTTCTGCTCTTCGAGATTTACTTTGTAGCATCCCTAAAATTCTGTCTGAATCTCGTACAGAGCTAACTTCAGGGTTTGTTGTTACAATGGCAATATCTGTAAAATATAAAGCCATCATTGCGCCTTGCTCAATCCCTGCTGGCGAATCACAAACAATATAATCGAATTGTTTTGACAATTCATCTAATATTCGACCAACACCTTCTTTCGTTAGAGCATCCTTATCACGAGTCTGTGAAGCAGGCAAAATAAATAGATTTTCACAGCGCTTATCTTTTATCAGAGCTTGATTGAGATTTGCTTCTTGATTGATAACATTGACAAAATCATAAACTACGCGCCGTTCACAACCCATTACTAAATCAAGGTTCCGTAAACCAATATCAAAATCAATAACTACAGTTCTATTGCCTTTCATAGCTAAACCAGTTGCAATCGCAGCACTGGAGGTGGTCTTTCCGACGCCACCTTTTCCGGATGTGACAACAATGATTTGTGCCATATATTTTTCCTTATTTAGCAACTAAAGTGCTAAAGATTCAATAATTAAAGATTTATTTTTTAAGCGAATGCAAGCTGATAGCCCATCGCAATGCTCTTGTAAACTTTCTGTTAACCAATACTGACCAGCAATAGAAACAAGTTCAGCTTCAGTTTTTTTTGCAATGATTATAGAGTGTTCATCACCAGAAGCCCCAGCCATTGCTTTGCCACGTAGGGCTCCATAAATATGAATATTCCCATCAGCGATAACTTCAGCCCCATTACTCACTGCACCAATAACGATGAGATCAGCATTTTTTGCATATATTTGCTGACCTGAACGAACTGTTTTTTTGACTAACATTGTTGTTCTTGCAGGTGGAGGAGGGCAATTAACTGATTTTCCGGATTTCATAATCGCAAGACCAATTGATTTAGCTTGCTGATTAATGGATTGTGCAGCACCTGTAATCCCTACAATAACAAGTTTTTTATTCGATAAGATATCTCTTAATGCTATCAGATCAAAATTATCATTATCGATAAGTGAGAAGTTTAACACTAGTGGTGCACCCAAAAAAAATTGAGGTGCCTGATTAAGCTTGTTATCTAACTCTCTAGATAACAGCTGCAAATCTGAACTTTTTAAATGAAGAACAGATAAAGTAAAGGATGAACCCTTTAACTCGAGATTTGATTCTAGCATCCCGGCTTACGCGCTCCTGAATTTCATCAGATATTATACTGATTCAGATTATTTTTTTATAGCATCATGTTATAGTGTGAACCATTAACTGGCAAGCTGTAACCTAGGGATTTGTAGACAAATATGATATGTGCTGTTTATAAAAGTAGTTTAAAAGAAGAAACATATCTTTTTATAGAGAAAAAAGGGCAGTTTGATAATGTGCCAGAGCCTTTATTAGCAATGTTTGGTACTCCTCAATTACTCATGCTTTTGCCTCTCAGTAAAAGAGAAAAGTTAGGCATTGCTGACATAAACAGAGTAAAAGAAGAAATTCTTAACAAAGGGTTTTACTTACAAATTCCACCTCCAAAAGAAAACTTACTGGACATTCACCGGAAAGAGCTTGGGGTAGAGGCCTAGAGCACACCAAATTGGTGGGTATGACAATATTTACCCATCATGATTATTGGTTTTTAAAGCTAACCTCGTCACTAATTTCAACAAAAACATGTTGTTTTACACTGTCGTTACGCTAGTATTCATACTTAAGTATTATAATAATTAAGCTTGACCACTTTATATTGTTTACTTAATGACAATAACCCAATGCTTAATTTGTTATACATGGACGGTTTATATATGGCAGTTATTAGAACAATAAGATCGGGGTTATTCTGTACAAGTTTACTTCTTGCTCACTCACTTTCAGCTGAAGAACAAAGTTTTCGACAATACGCAGATTCTATAAATCAAGAAGCAATACAGCTAGGTGTAACAGAGCAAACGATTTCTATAATTGAAGAAAAATTAAAATATTTTCGAAAAAAAGTAATAAATAATAATGCCGATTCTAGTTCTGAAGTACATTTCGAAGATTTTTTAACCAAATCACTTGCGGATGAAAAAGTAGACAAGTTACTTAATTTATTTATTACCTACCATCAGCAGCTCACAGAAATTGGTGAACATTACCAAGTTCAACCACGATTTATTCTTGCATTGTGGGGGGAACTTTCAAACGCGGGTACCAGCTTAGATTCCTTTTCCGTTTTATCAGTAATGTTATCAAAAGCTTTTATTAGCCAGTCTGATTTTGACAGAAATCAATATCTTGCTGCCGCAGAGGCATTAAATAGAAATATGGTGAGTATCGAAGAACTGAATAGTGATCATAACGGCTTAATGGGACAGTTAAAAATATCTCCTAAGTTTTTTGAGAAATACGGTCAAGACTGGGACTCTGACGGTAAATTTGATATTTGGCATAATAAGTTAGACAGCTTTGCTACTATTGCCTATTTTTTACAGCAGTCAGGTTGGGATAACTCTCTAACTTGGGGAAGGCAAGTTAAGATTAAAAGCAATTTAACAGAGCCAAAAGATAGTTACCTCGGCACTAAAAGTTTCGCCCAATGGGGAAAACTTGGCGTTACAAAGTTTACCGGAAGTCCTCTTCCAAACCGCCCTGATGTTTTAGCCACTTTCCTTACACCTGCTAACACAAAAGACCGTCATTTTTTAATTTATAAAAATTATAAAATCATCAAAACATGGCCTAATTTTGATGATTATAAAAGCCTAAGCGTCCTCTTTCTTTCTGAGCGCCTAAATGCCTCCATCAAGAAATGGCGAAGCAAGCAGCAACTACAAACTGAAACATGACTATCCAATTTTAATTTTTATTTCTATGTTGGGGTAAAGGATGATGTTTTGTAGTAATATATTTATCCTTTTTTCATTATAAAAAACTATTATGCCGTTCTGGGAATCAAAATCACTTGCTGAAATGTCTACTGAAGAGTGGGAATCATTATGTGATGGTTGTGGAAAATGCTGTTTAAACAAACTCATCGATGATGATACAGAAAAACTTTACTATACAAATTCGGCCTGCAAACTCCTAAACCTCAAACAGTGTAGTTGTAAAAAATACAAAAATCGTTTGAGTATAATTCCAGAGTGTACCGTTATTAAGATCCAAGATTTGCCTGAATTAGATTGGCTTCCTGAAAGTTGCGCATATAAACGTTTATATTTAGGGCAAAAGCTTCCAAGTTGGCATCCACTTATCACAGGCTCAAAGAGTGAAATGCATAAAAAGGGTATGTCTGTAAGAGGAAAGGCCGTTTGCAAAACAAAAATCGACGATATTGAAAATCACATAGTTTCTTGGCCTTTAGAGTTTATAGAATAAAAGAGTACTAACAACCATAAGGTTAGTACTCTAGAGCTATTCGTTAATCTTTTCTGAGAGATCCAAATAATGAAGGCAGAGAAAATAGTCCAAAAGTTATTATATAAATGATAAATACCACTACCATCCATTCTCCCATGGTTACATTAAATAAACTCCAAGGACTATCGCTACACATGCCGGTAGGCATAAAGACAGAAGGTAACCACTCATGAAGTGGCATCCAATTTGGAAACTCAGGTAAAAATGAACAAGTAGCGAATGGAGATGGGTTAGATTGTAGCTGAACAAGCTCAATGGCAACTTTCAAGCCCCAAGCAGCACTTACTCCCCACAATAAAACCCCAATGCTCCTAAATGCCCTAGATTTTGGGTTTATAAAACCAATAAACCCTGCTGCAAAGATTCCAAAAATGGCGAGTCGTTGATATATGCACATCACACACGGATCAAGCTTCATGAAGTACTGAAACCAAAGAGCGGTTATTTCTAATCCCAATGCGGTTCCAATTAATAACAGCCATGATATTCTTTTTTGAGAGAAAATAGTTAACTGGTTCAAATCAAGCTCCGTTTACAAATAGCCCTCCAATTGGAGGGCTAATATTATCGATATCAACACAATTTAAATGTTAATGGCTAGAAACCGCCGTTTCTAAAACTTCGCTCACCGTATGATGCATTAATAATTGTGAATCATAAAAATACTGAGTGAGATCTTCCAGTAATCCCATTTGAATACACATTACGCCAACAATAGATAAAACAATTGTGTAAGGTAATGCCATCCAAACCATACGACCATAAGATAAACGTATAAGTGGAGCTAATGCCGAAGTCAATAAGAATAAAAAGGCTGCTTGTCCATTTGGAGTTGCTACTGAAGGTAAGTTTGTACCCGTGTTAATGGCCACTGCAAGTAAATCGAATTGGTCTCTTGTAATTTGACCATTAATCAGAGCCGTTTTAACTTCATTAATGTATACCGTACCTACAAAAACATTATCACTTACCATCGATAACAAACCATTTGCAATATAAAAAACAACAAGCTGAGTGTTTCCTTCGAAACTCAGAGCCCATTGAATCACTGGTCCAAATAGTTGTTGGTCAATAATTACACCAACAATAGCAAAGAAGACAGCTAATAATGCTGTGAAAGGTAAAGCTTCTTCAAATGCTTTCCCTAATGCATGTTCATCTGTGATTCCGTTAAACGCGGTATTAATTATGATTACAGACAATCCAATGAGACCTACAGAAGCAAGATGGAATGCTAAACCAACAACTAACCATACGCCTACAAGAGCTTGGACAATTAGTTTAACTTTATCTTTTTGTGTTCTAGTTCGGTCTTCATGTTCTGCGTAATCTGATAAGATTTTGTGAACAGCCTCTGGTAATTGAACACCATAGCCACAAATCTTGAATTTCTCTACCAAACCACAAGTAATAATACCAGCGATAAAAACAGGAAAAGTGACTGGTGACATTCTAAGTGCGAACTCACCGAATCCCCAGTTTGCTTGTGCCGCGATAATCAAGTTTTGAGGTTCACCGACCATGGTACAAACACCACCAAGAGCCGTACCTACACCAGCATGTAACAGAAGATTACGTAAAAAGCCGCGGAAGTTTTCGAGTTCTTCCTCGTTAAGTTGCTGTCGTTCTTCTTTTGTGTGGTCATGCTCATCATGGAAGTTCTTACCTGATGCAACTTTATGATAAATCGAATAGAAACCAACAGCTACAGCAATTACTACAGCAATCACTGTAAGAGCATCTAAAAAAGCTGATAAAAAAGCTGATGATGCACAGAAGAGCAAAGAAACTACAATCTTAGATCGAACACGGGTAATAATTTTAGTAAAGCCAAAAAGTAACAGCTGCTTCATGAAATAAATGCCCGCAACCATAAAGATTAAAAGTAGTAATACTTCAAGGTTAGCTTGAATTTCATGTAACACTTGGTATGGGGATGTCATACCAATTGCGACAGCTTGAAGAGCCAGTAAGCCTCCGGGTTGTAAAGGATAACACTTTAAAGCCATCGCCAAGGTGAAGATGAACTCGATTACAAGAAGCCAACCAGCTGCAAATGGGTCGACAAAAAAGAAAACTAAAGGGTTAATAATTAAACAAGCTAAGATAGCGATTTTGTACCACTTAGGCGATTGGCCTAAGAAGTTATCAATAAACGCCTGACCCATTGTCAATGGCATAAGGTTTCTCCAACTCTTATTTGTACCTAGATACCTTTCTAGGAATTAACGAAAATAATTAATCGACTTACTTTAGACGAAAAAACAAATAAATAAAATTACAGTTAATCGTCAAAACATCAAAACTTGATGTTAATGACAAAATAGTAGAGTTTTAATTAAAAAATTGCTATCTCTGTCGTACACATGAAGTAAAAAAGTGCCATATTTCTTCATTTTTGGTGAATTGAGGAGTTTTTATTTGCCCTCGCTCTGGTATGATCAGTTTATTAGACATGAATCTTGATAGTGGAAAATTAGGCTGATGATAATCAATGCCAAAGGACCTGCGAGTTTTGCAGAAAAGTATATCGTACGTTCTATTTGGGACAATAAATTTGCTCCTGGCACTATATTGCCTGCCGAACGAGAGTTATCTGAGCTAATTGGAGTAACAAGAACCACATTACGTGAAGTTTTACAGCGCTTGGCAAGAGATGGTTGGTTGACCATTCAGCATGGGAAACCAACAAAAGTAAATAACTTTTGGGAAACATCAGGCTTAAATATTCTCGAAACTATTGCAGACTTAAACCCTGAAGGTTTTCCTCTATTAGTTGACCAATTACTTTCTGCTCGAACTAATATAAGTACAATTTTCTTTAGAGCCGCAGTTCGAACTAACCCTCAGATCGTTGTTGAAGTTTTAGAACAAACTCATGATATTGAAGATACTGCTGAAGCCTATAGCGAATTTGATTACCAGCTTCATCATAAACTTGCTTTCTCTTGTGGGAATCCGCTTTACGTACTAATTTTGAATGGCTTTAAAGGGTTATACAGTCGTGTAGGTCGTTATTACTTTTCTAGCTCAGAAGCAAGAAAACTTGCTCTCGATTTTTATAAGAAACTTGAAAAGCTGTCAATTGAAAAAGATTATGAATCTGTTCCAAGCCTTATGCGTGAATATGGGATGGCGAGTGGAAGATTATGGGCATCTTTAAGAGATTCGATGCCTGCTGAAATTGCCCACGAAAGTTAAAGTTTTATTCGATAGAATGTATAAAATGCCATTACTTTAATTAGTTGATGGCATTTTTTTGTCCTCATTTTCAAATTTTAGCTCAGGACAACTCGATAGATATTTTACTTCTCCACTTAATGCCTGTTCTTCTATGTGTACGTTAAATTTCCATAACCTATGCAAATGCTTCATCACCTCAATGTAATCATCAGCGAGTGGTATTGAATTAAAAGGAACATGCCGTAATGTTAATGATCGGTCTCCGTTAACATCGACGCGTTGAATTTGAATATTAGGTTCAATATTAGATAAGTTATATTGTTGAGATAGCAATTTTCGTATTTCCTGATAACCAGAATCGTCATGTATTGCTGAAATGGTTAAATGGTCTTTTTCACTGTCATTCACAACGCTGAAAAGTTTAAAATCTCTCATGAGTTTCGGTGATAAATACTGGCTGATAAAGCTTTCATCTTTAAAGTTTTTCATTGCAAAGTGAACTGTTTCTAACCAGTCAGATCCAGCGATATCAGGAAACCATCTTTTATCTTCTTCAGTTGGCGATTCACAAATACGCTTAATATCGCAAAACATATTAAAGCCTAGTGCATAGGGGTTTATGCCTTGATAGTAAGGGCTATCAAAATTTTGCTGTTTAACAACGCTTGTATGGCTCTGCAAGAATTCAAGCATAAATCTATCTGTTACTACTCCATCATCATATAAATGATTCAAGATTGTGTAATGCCAAAACGTCGCCCAGCCTTCATTCATAACTTGGGTTTGTTTCTGTGGGTAAAAATACTGTGCAATTTTCCTAACTATTCGAACAATTTCTCTTTCCCATGACTCCAATAGTGGGGCGTTTTTTTCGATAAAGTAGAGAATGTTCTCTTGAGCATCTTCCGGAAAACATTTCTGTTCGATTATATTTTTCTTTTGATAAGTGTTAGGAAGTGTTCGCCATAAATCATTAACTTGGCTTTGCAAATACTCTTCACGTTGCTTTTGTCTAGCTTGTTCTTCTTTAAAAGAAATTTCAGAAGGACGTTTGTACCTATCTACACCATAATTCATAAGTGCATGGCAAGAGTCTAGAAGGTTTTCAACCTTTTCTTTCCCGTGAGCCAACTCACATTTCAATATATACTCTTTTGCAAAGACCAAATAATCTATGATTGAACTTGCATCAGTCCAAGTTGTAAACAGATAATTGTTTTTAAAAAAACTATTATGTCCATAGCAAGCGTGTGCCATAACAAGTGCCTGCATAGTAATTGTGTTTTCTTCCATTAAATAAGAGATACATGGATCGGAATTAATGACAATTTCATAAGCCAGCCCCATTTGACCACGCTTATAACCTTGTTCTGTTTGAATGAATTTTTTCCCAAAAGACCAATGAGTATAACTAACAGGCATACCAATAGCCGCATAAGCATCCATCATTTGTTCTGCAGTTATGATTTCAATTTGATTTGGATAACTATCAAGACCATAGTAATTAGCAACTTTATCAATTTCAGATTCATATAAACTTAAAAGCTCAAAGGACCATTCTGGACCATCATCTAAAGGGTATTTTATTTCTGTTGTCATAATCTTTTCCCTTAACTGGTTTGCTTTTTAAACAAATCCATTTCCTGAAATTTTTTTGTCATACCTGCATAAGCCGGTATCCAGTGACTTTTATTGAAAAGAGCTAAAGACGCTAGACTCCTGCCTTCTCAGGAGTGACGCGAAACCTGTGTCTGGTTTAATTCTATATTCATGCACTATTTGACTGACGTTTGAATAGCTCTCTGAAAACAGGATAAATATCACTTATTTGTTTAATGTGTTGAACAGTCATATTATCGAAATCATTTTGCAGCTTCTGGTATTGCTTCCATAAAGATTGATGTGCTCGTTGAGTGATCTCAATATAGCTATAGTACCGAACAACTGGTAGTATGTTTTTTGTTAACGTTTCTACACATTTATTGCAATCATCCGCCCAATTATCACCATCTGAAGCTTGTGCCACATAGATGTTCCACTCATTCTCTGGGAAACGTTTTTTTTGTATCTCTGTTACAAGATTCAACGCACTAGAGACTATGGTTCCTCCTGTTTCTTGAGAATAAAAGAACTCTTGTTCATCAACTTCTTTAGCTTGAGTATGATGCCTTATGAAAACAACATCGAGATTTTTATAAGTGCGAGTAAGGAATAAATACAACAATATATAAAATCGTTTTGCCATATCTTTTGTTGCTTGATCCATTGAGCCTGATACATCCATGATACAAAACATTACCGCTTGAGATGATGGAATTTCATGCTTTGCATAATTGTTGAATCTTAAATCAAAGGTATCAATAAAGGGTACTCTTTTGATTCGTCCCTCAAGGCTTTGAATAATATTTTTTTTCCTTTCAATTTCATCGATGTCAGAACCCGGAACATTAAACAGTTTTTCGAGTTCAATCTTAGTCTGCTCTAATTCTTTTTTCTTACTTACAGTTAGTGCAATCCGTCTTGCTAATGAAGATTGTAAAGAGCGAACAATGTTGATGTTTGCAGGAACACCATCATTAGTAAAACCAGCTCTATGTATCTGGTATTCTGAAATTTTATTAAGTTCAGTGTTTTGTAAATTTGGTAACTCTAGATCTTCAAAAAGTAGCTCTAAATACTCATCTTTTGATATCTGGAAAATGAAATCATCATCTCCATCTCCAGTATCGGAAGCATTCCCGTCACCAGAACCACTTTGTTCACCGCTATCAGGGCGAGGGATTTTGTCACCTGCCGTAAACTCTTTATTTCCTGGATGAACTTGCTTGCGAATTCCACCAGAGCCTTGGTGGAAAATAGGCTCAGATAGATCTTTAGTAGGAATGCTTATGCTTTCACCTGTATCTATATCAGTCACACTTCTTTGGGTTACAGCATCGCTAACAGACTTTTTAATCTTAGATTTATACCTTTCAATAAATCTTTGCCGATTAACAGTACTCTTACCTTTGGCATTTAGCCGTCTATCAATAAAATTAGCCATCAATCCTCCTCATAATGGGTTAGAATTTATACCCACTAGATAATTCTGTTAAAAACCTATGAGGATTTTCTCACTCGCAAATACCACTCAGAGAGAAGTCTGACTTGCTTTTGTGTGTAGCCTTTTTCCATCATTCGATTGACGAAGTCATCATGTTTTCTTTGATCATCAGTTGAGGTTTTAGCATTGAATGAAATGACAGGTAATAAGTCTTCAGTGTTTGAAAACATTTTCTTTTCAATTACTGTTCTTAATTTTTCATAGCTTGTCCATAACGGATTGTTTCCTTCATGATTAGCACGAGCTCTTAGTACAAAGTTAACAATCTCGTTACGAAAGTCCTTTGGGTTACTAATTCCTGCAGGTTTTTCTATTTTCTCTAATTCAGAATTTAAAGAGGTTCTATCAAATAATTGTCCTGTTTCAGGATCCCGATATTCTTGATCTTGAATCCAAAAATCAGCGTAAGTGACATATCGGTCAAAGATATTTTGTCCGTATTCAGAATATGACTCTAAATAAGCTGTTTGTATTTCTTTTCCTATAAACTCAACATATTTAGGAATTAAATATCCTTTCAAAAATTCTAAATATCGTTCGCCTATGTCTTGTGGAAATTGCTCTTGTTCAATTTGTTTTTCAAGAACGTAAAAAAGATGGACAGGGTTAGCTGCAACTTCTGTTTTATCGAAATTAAACACTCTAGACAATATTTTAAAAGCGAAACGTGTTGATAACCCAGTCATACCTTCATCAACTCCTGCAAAATCTCGATATTCTTGATATGACTTAGCTTTAGGATCTGTATCTTTTAGTGACTCACCGTTATATACACGCATTTTCGAATAAATAGATGAATTTTCAGGGACCTTTATTCTTGATAACACAGCGAACTTTGCCAAAATATCTAGTGTTGAAGGTGCACAGGGTGCATCTGAAAGTTCAGAATGTTTAATGAGTTTATTGTAAATCCTGATCTCTTCAGTAATACGGAGACAATAGGGGACTTTAACGATGTAAACACGATCTAAGAATGCTTCATTGTTTTTATTATTTCTAAATGTTGACCATTCAGATTCATTAGAATGAGCAAGAATGATTCCATTATATGGCAGTGCTGATAAGCCCTCGGTACCATTGTAGTTTCCTTCTTGTGTTGCTGTAAGAAGTGGGTGTAAGACTTTTATTGGAGCTTTGAACATCTCTACGAATTCCATTACACCTTGATTTGCTCGACATAGTGCTCCTGAGTACGCATAAGCATCCGCATCGCTTTGTGAAAAATGTTCTAACTGTCTAATATCTACTTTACCTACTAGTGATGAAATATCTTGATTATTTTCATCACCAGGTTCCGTTTTTGCGATAGCAATCTGATCTAAAATTGAAGGAAATGCTTTCACTACTTTAAATTTAGAAATATCACCGCCAAATTCATGCAAACGCTTAACAGCCCATGGAGACATGATGTCTTTGAGATACCTTGAAGGAATGTTATATTCAATGTTTAAAAGCTTTCCATCTTCTTCTCTTGAAAATAAACAAAAAGGGTGATCATTAACAGGACTTCTTTCGCCATTTGCGCTCAGAACATATATAGGCATATGCTGCATTAATGATTTTAGTTTTTCAGCCAGCGATGATTTACCACCACCAACGGGGCCAAGTAGATATAGGATCTGTTTAGATTCTTCCATCCCTTGTGATGAATGTTTTAAATATGCAACAATTTGCTCAATGGCTTCTTCCATGCCATAAAAATCTGAAAAAGCAGGGTATTGCGTTATCACCCGGTTTGAAAAGATTCGACTTAGCACCGGATCTTTTGATGTATCGATAGTCTTAGGATCACCGATAGCGAGAAGAAGACGCTCAGCAGCCGACACATATGTACTTTTATCCTTAGCACAAATGTTTAAAAATTCTTCTAGCTCATACTCTTCGTCTAGTTTGTGTTCATAACGCTCTTGGTAATGTTCAAAAATACCCATAGTTTTTCCCTCAAAATGACGTAAAAATAATTTGAAAATTTACTTAGCGAATATTTTGAAGTTTAGACGTTTAAGGAAAGCTAGCAATAATATTGGCAATAAAAACAATGAAAAAGGTTGCATATGCAACAATCTAAGTGACTTAATTGGCCCGAATAATTTACTGAAAAATAATTTTCTAATGAGGTGTCCAATTAAAGATTTGGTTATTAATATCGCTATCTCCAACTAATGGCTCGGTTTACTCAATAAACTATACAATTATCATTATTAACCACCTTATTTCATTGCAATGACAGGGAAAGAAACCTCAAAGACTTTGAATCAAAAAATCATACGAATGTATACTATTTTATCAATTATGGTTTAGCAAAAATTAATTTTGTATACTGGGATTTTAGTTTTGTATTGTATTCTTCTCATTCCTGTTTACCGTTTATTTGAATTAAAACTCTAGAATGTTATTTTTTTGACAGCACAAATTTAAATATTTTCATTCACAACACCTATAAATGTCAGGTTTAAATATTGAGTCATCTAAAAAGCTCGAAATAAAAACCGATAAATAATAGGTGGTATAACATTTAATAATTCCACATCATTAACAGTGTCAATTTTTCAACTATAGCGAAATGTTAAATTGACTGTTAAAATCCCTTTTACTCGATTTATGCATATTTACGTAACAAAACAGCAAAAGTAAAGGTTGATAGTTATACGTAAATTTGTTCAGTTTTATTCTTTTTATTGTATCTGCAATTAGGGATTTTAATGCGTACAAACCTTCCTGTAACTCAACGAGAATATCCATTTGTAGGTTCTGAAAGGCTTATTTCATCTACCGATGCGAATGGAATAATCAAGCACTGTAATAAAGCATTCGCAGAAATGAGTGGATATACTTATGATGAACTAATAGATCAGCCACATAATATAATACGTCATCCAGATATGCCTGAACCGGTTTTTGCTGAAATGTGGAAGACGATTAAAAGCGGTAATGTTTGGATGGGTTTGGTTAAAAACCGTCGGAAAAATGGTGATCATTATTGGGTTAGTGCATTTGTAACTCCTGTGTTTGACGGAAAAACTTTAGTTGGATATGAGTCTGTACGAGTTTCTGCAGAAACCAGTGAAAAAGTCAGAGCAACTGCGGCTTATAAGAATTTATCGGCGGGAAAGAAATCAATTTCTCGAATGAAATCATATTATAATCATTTAATGGATTCAGTTTCGATTCTAGTACCTGTGCTTATTACTTCTATTATTCTTGGTGCTTTTTATTCTACATCAGCAGCTTTCGTGGCTGTCCTAATCGGTTTAATTAGTTTAATTTGGAACAAAACCGTTAGATATAAAGAATGGAAAAGCTTAATTGATATAAGCCCTAAATCATATTCGAACCAAGAAGTCGCTCAAACCTATTTTCCGGATATCGGTATTTATGCCAGAGCTAAATTAGTCTTAGCAACCGAAATATCTCGTACAAGAACGGCTTTAACCCGAATTAATGATTCCGTATCAAGTCTAGATGAAATAACCCAAGTAACAAAAACAGAAGCTAGCAAAACAGCTACAGTTGTTGAAGAACAAGGAAGCGCTACTCAACAAATAGCTTCTGCCGTTACTGAGATGTCTCAAGCTATTCAAGAAGTTTCTGAAAAAATAGAAGCAAATTCACAAAGTGCTGAACTTGCTATTAACAATGTAGATTCCGGTGCGCAACTTGCGAGTGAAGCACTTCGTGTTATTCACGACTTAAACGATTCAGTGCGCTCAATATCAAGTACTGTTGAAGAGTTGGCTGAATCCACCACTCAAATTGGACAAGCGGCAGATTTAATTACGTCCATAGCGGATCAAACTAATCTACTCGCACTGAATGCCGCCATAGAAGCTGCCCGGGCAGGGGAGCATGGTCGTGGCTTCAGTGTCGTAGCTGATGAGGTTAGAGCTTTAGCGTCTAAAACTCGAGAGTCTACCGATCAAATACACACTGTTGTTCAACAACTATCTAAACGAGCTTCTGTTGCTGTGGAGGCCTCAAAGCAAGGAGAGATCGCAGCAAATGAAGGAGTCGAAGTTGTTGATAGAACAAAAAATGCGTTAAATGAGATAAAAGAAGCAGTAAAACAAATAACAGACATGACATTCCATATGTCTGCTGCAGTTGAAGAACAAAGTTCAGTAGCTGATCATATTAATCAACAAATTGTAGATATCGCCGATGGCTCAACTCATACGAAAGATGCATCAAATCAATCATTAGCCGCTGCTGAGAACCTCGAAAAAACAGTGGGTGTATTCAGATCACTAATTGCACGTTTTGCAATTAAATAAAGTAGAGTAGACTACTGGCTTCGCTATCGCTTATCCAGTAGCCTACTTTACATAAAGATAGCGTGTTAGAAGATTTATTTGTTCTAAGTACCTGAGTATAAGTTATTGAGTACTTTTTTGTTCATAGGTTGAGTACAATACAAGACGTGGGGAGGGACGCATAGCGGTAGCTATGCAACCTGAGACACAACACTGTAGAGTGCTTAAGATATGAGCAAAATGTTTGATAATTTATCGTCAGGTACTTAACCTTCTGACGCTCTACAAACTAAGTTGTTTAATCGCTCAATTTTTCCTGATTGCTCTCTAAGAAAGCAGCCGTGAGCATCTATTTTAAGAAAAATAATGTAAGGCCGCTCAGATGAACGGTCGTTCATTAAACTACCGCTCAAACTCGAATGCTCCCTTCGTTCAATTACAAGCCGTGATTTTTTTACAAACACATTTTCAGATATGACCAGTGTTTTTAGTTTAAGTAAGTTTTTGAGCCCATTGGTGATCACCGCTGAATTCTGGGGGCTCAAGTCTATCATTGCTGGAGATGCCATATTATTTAATGTATTCGAATTATCTTCAATCATGGTACAAGCACATAAAATCAATACAATTAAAAGCATTGAGTTGTGATAAAAGATTTTCATCAAAATTGCACCATGACTATTTCCCTCTAAATTAGTGACTAATCAACACTTTATTTTGCATTATGGACTCAAATTTTAGGATAGGGCGATCTTGAATAGCTTTACCTGACAGCTCTTTATTCCGTGACAAAGCTAATTTACTCGTATTATTTGGTTGAGGGCAAGTTTGGTTGTTTCTATACTGTAATGCGGCTTTTAATAATGCTTCGTTGTTATCGCCTAGTTGGTGACTAAAATCGTCCAAAACAGAACAACCATGTAATTGATCACCTGTTATTGGATTACTGTTTGGGCTAAATCCTTCAGAGTAATCACCAAAGCCTTTGTTGTTTACGCCTTGAAACTGAATTGTGAAATAAGTGGTTCCACAATTTGGAGCTGGATAAAAGCCATAGGGTTTGCCGCAAGTTTTACCACCGATTTGTATTACTTCAACATCTATTCCCTTTAAACCATTCATAAAAGCTTCGCTGGCTGAACATGTGGAGTCTGTAGTCAAAACAAATACTCGTTGAAGGTCTAAAGAAGGCAGTAGGGTATTAGGTGCTAAAGAAAAATCAAGGCCAACATTATAAAAGGGTATTGGTTGTATAGTCTGACCAGTAATTGGATTAATAGTAGGATGTTTATCATTAAAATTAAGCAATTCAAATGTGCTAGTTTGAGAGTTTGATCCTGCAACCATGTAGGCTAATTGACTTGCGAGTGCTAATAACCCTCCACCGTTGTATCTTAAATCGACGATTAAATCTGTTACATTTTTCTCATTAAGATAAGACATGGAGTCAAAAAGCTCTTTCTCAGCTGTTGCGATATGTCTATTGAATTGGAAATAACCGACTTTACCCGTTTCGGTATCTATGACTTTAGTATTATGAACTGGACTGGATACCACTACCGAAGGTGTCATTGTAACACCGAATACAATACCTAAATTGGGGCGAGCGAATTCAAAAGAATAGTTATTGTCATCAGATATAGGAAACAATGCAGAATTTATAATGGCAATATCTGACTCTGAATTGGAGTTTATAACATCCACACCATTTACTGTTTGAATTACATCGCCACGTCTAATACTTGCTTCTGACGCGGGGCTATTTGGTTCAATGTATGCAACAACAACTTTTCTCGGAGGCGTCGCATTTATGACCTCAAACCTTGCGCCATACCCCAGTGAAGCTCCAGATTGATTTCTTTGCTCCCATTCTTCTGTTGACATAGAAAAATGAAAGTTATCCTTATTTGCACCACTTGGTGTTTGCTCATTTGTTTTTAGTTGTTCAAAATAATCAACTAAACTAAATGTATTGGGATTGTTATCAACTATTTCATCGAACCATAAATAAGTGTCATTGGACCAAGATCTTAACCACAACTTTTCGTGTAGTTCACTACCATTTTTATCTGGGAATGAACCACTTCTTGGGTTAGCACAAAAATCTTTAAACAGACTTTGATCTTGAAAGGTTCCTTGCTTCCACTCTAAATCAGAAGCCACTGGAGGAGTAGAGCTTTTATCATTATTAGAGCCTCCACAACCAGAAAGACTGAGAGTAATGAATACACATATCGACGAGCGTATTAATGACATTGTAAAGGCCTTTGATTATTTTTTAACATTATAATAACTTTAAACATGCCTTTTCTGCAATTACGCTTTTTTACAAATTTTTTATGCCTTCATATT
This sequence comes from Parashewanella spongiae, assembly GCF_004358345.1. Classification (NCBI taxonomy): domain Bacteria; kingdom Pseudomonadati; phylum Pseudomonadota; class Gammaproteobacteria; order Alteromonadales; family Shewanellaceae; genus Parashewanella; species Parashewanella spongiae. Next base: position 2,744,058 of record NZ_CP037952.1, read on the forward strand.
TGATTTTGTAGTACACATAGTTTTTCAATATAATGCAGATATAACTTAGAATAAGAAAAAGTTATGATTACATTCTAGGGGCTGTTTATCTTTCGTGATTATTTTTGCAGCGATAAATTGGTCGTTTTATACAAGACAGAGCTTGTGCGGTTTGCTATTCCAAATAAGCAAGCGATAATGCAGTAGAAATGACCAATTTACGCTGTCTTAGATGGTTTTGAGCGTTCACTGTTCTGTGTTGTAACCCGTTTACTTAGATGACTAAGCTTCACGGCTTACGCCATGAACAGATAAACGCTCAAATAGCACAAAATTTAATCCTGAAAGATAAACAGCCCCTAATAATAAGAACATAATGCAAAAATTAAGGACAACTTATTGAAAACCGGCAGAATAGGAAAGTTTACATTAGCGCTGGGATCGGTCATCGTTATTATTTATGGATTAAGATTATATTTTTTGCCCACCACAGTAAACGAACAACATGAGTTAGTTTTAACAGCCAAAAATAGGCAGCAAGCACAAGCCTTGCCAGACTTTTCTGCAATCAAAGATATTCCTTCACGAAAACAAGCTTTTTTTGACTACTTAAGACCAATTGTGCAAAAAAGAAACACCATAATCGGTGAGCAACGTAGCTTTTTAACGTCGACACAAAGAACGTTAGAAGAAGGTCATCAACTTGATAATGCCGCACGATTCAGAGTTAAAAAAATAGCCAAGGAATATCAATTCAGTTTCACTAGAATCAATAAAAAGACAATAAGAAATTTATTGAAGCGAGTGGATGTTGTGCCTATTGACTTGGTTTTAGTGCAAGCAGCTAATGAATCTGGTTGGGGAAGTTCTAGATTTGCTAGAGAAGGACTAAATTTCTTTGGCCAATGGTGTTTTACAAAAGGTTGTGGTCTCGTCCCCAGCTCAAGAACAAAAGGATTGAGTCATGAAGTTAGCGTATTTGATTCAGTTGAAGATTCTATTGCATCCTATATGCGTAACCTAAATTCCAATGGCGCATATCGTTTATTCCGATCTATTCGAGCTGACTTGAGGAATCAAGGATTCGAGCCTGCAGCTGCAGAGCTAGCCTATGGCTTAATTAATTACTCAGAACGTCAAGAAGCTTATATTGATGAACTACTTGACATGTTACGTCACAATAAAAAGTATTTGGTGAAAAAATAATGTTCAGAAAACTGCTTCTTGTTACTTTAGCAACGATTTCTTTTTCAAGTCTTTCAGAAACAATATCCCTTGATTACAAAGGTTTTTATGACCGCATTAAAACGGTTAATAAAGGTAAATATAAACTAATTGAAATGGCATTTTTCGTTCCAACATCTCAAGATTGTCAAATAAAAAGCGGCTCAATTACAACAGAGAGTAAAAACTATCCTCTTACGTATAATTCAGAACAGCGTCTTTTACTTCCTTTCGATGAAAAATTAAAATCGAATAGAGCGCTTATTAATTTAAGCGTGTCAGGCAATGCAACGTTATGCTCAATTCAGATGAAGATTACGGAAAAACTTCCATCAAATACTTATGATAGCGCGCATCTGCAACAGTTAGAATCAGAAATGAATGAACTACTCTATAGTTTACAAGGGTTTCCTGTTAAATATTTTAGCGATCCAATTTCTGGTTTAAATTTTAACTTTAATGGCAAGAATGCAGAAGTTGTATTGGATGGGAAAGCTATTTCAATAGAGAAAGGTCAGTTTAAAATTACTAGTGCCAAAATAAAAAATACAGATAGTCTCCAATTCAGCCAAGTGCCTGATTCAGTTACACCTTGGTCTAAGTAATAATGAGGTTAAAATTGAGTGTGTTCAATCGTTTCAATCCACTCAATTAAAATTAAAGGTCGACAGGTATTTAGGGAAGTTGCGGAAGAAAGTATACCGATGAATTCTCGTCACTCCAGAGCAGGCTAGAAACGAAGTAACGACAGTTTTGTATGTCGGTAGTCTAGTGCCTTTGCTTTTTCCCATAGAACGTCTCTGGATACCAGCCTTCGCTGGTATGACAAAGATTGGTACTTTCTAAATCGCTAGATCCCATAAGGCTTCTATCTGTTGAGTGATATTCAAGCATATTTTATTTTAAATTATTAATTTAAAATAATTTTTTGTTTTAATGCTTTCGTTTCGATTTAAATTTAAAAGAATAAATGGCTAGGATAATCACTTTACGATTTTCAAAATATATTTAAAGACAGTTTAAAATAAGTATAATTCACTCCCTTAATATGAATCACACTTTAAAATTCTAAATCCTTGAGAAATTATATGAGTCCGATTAATGATAAAAAAAATCTTTATGAATTTAATAAACTAGAGAAACGACTACGTAGAAAGGTAGGAAATGCTATTAAAGATTACAACATGATTAAAGATGGTGATGTGGTAATGGCATGTATCTCAGGAGGCAAGGACTCTTTTGCAATGCTTGAGATATTGCTGAACTTACAAGCGAGGGCTCCTATTAATTTTAAAATCATTGCTGTCAATTTAGATCAAAAACAGCCTGGCTTTCCAGAAGATATACTTCCTAATTATTTTGATTCTTTAAATATTCCATTTTATATTGTTGATAAAGATACATACTCTGTCGTAAAAGAAAAAATATCTGAAGGGAAAACAACATGTGGATTGTGCTCTAGATTGCGACGAGGAACATTATACTCTTTTGCAGAAAAAATAGGAGCTACAAAAATAGCGCTAGGTCATCATTTAGATGATATCGTTGAAACCATGTTCTTAAATATGTTTCATGGTTCTAGATTAAAAGCTATGCCACCAAAATTACGTTCTGATGATGGACGAAACATAGTTATTAGACCTTTAACTTATTGTAGAGAAAAAGATTTAATTAAATATTCAGAACTGAAAAACTTTCCAATAATCCCTTGCAACTTATGTGGTTCACAAGAAAATTTACAAAGAAAAATGATCAAGAAGATGCTTACAGATTGGGACAAACAATCACCAGGACGTGTGGATAACATTTTTAAATCAATACAAAATGTAAGTCCAAGCCAGTTAGCTGATAATGAACTTTTTGATTTTGTTAACCTTCCATTAGACAGAGATGGAGATAGAGAAAAATACTTATTTGATGAAGCTGTCGTTTCTTCAAGTAATATAGATGAATCATTATTTATCAATATTGCAAATATCTAATGCAATCTATGACATTTTTTAATAGGATTTGTCTCTTTAAACAGAAATCGAAGCAATACATTTAAGGATTTTTTTCGAGTAGTAACTGACATTGAGTACATCTATTAAAAACCCAAAATTAACGAATGGTTACTCATTTTTGCGTTGTGAAAATGTTCATGTCGGTTAATTTTAAGTAAAACATAGATAAAAAGTGATTTCTTAATCAACCTTAACCACATAACTATTCCGTGTGCGCAATGTCAGGTAGTAAGTGACCGAAAATTGTTTTAGTTTATAATGTATCTTAAACGTAAATCATGCTTAAGGGACATCAGTAATTACGTAAGCGCTCATTCTTGTTTTTTGGGTACGTTTGTTTGTACTCGTTATTAATCAAGATACCTTTGCAAGGTAAGTGGTCAATATGAGATGACTTTCAAAATTTAATTTCAATGGGGATAGTAACTATCTCTTATATCTAACTGCTAACCATTATTACACCTTTAAAAACTTGAGTCTATAGTACCTAGTCTCAAGTAATAGCATGTGCCAGTTGCGTCATTGAATAAGCTTCTGAGTTAATCTAAGGCAAAGAGAATCTTATGAAAGCAATTAAATGTGTCTTGATGTTTTATTTACTATTAAGTTCGGCCGATGTGTTTGCGGTTACATATCATGGTAAAAACATAGATGGAAAACTTTTCCAGTGCAATGTTTGTAAGTATCCATATCCCAGTGGTGCACTGATCCGTGAGTGGACTAATGCTAGTTGTATATTTAAAAATAAAACAGCGACTTTAACGCTTCCTGAAAACTTTAAGTCAAATAATTTCAGCACAGATCCAACCGTGGATATCACTTTAGATAAGGAAGATTATGACTCTCTTTGGTACATGACTGGCTATAGCAGCGGGTTTAACTGGGTATTAGATATAAAACAGCCTCCGAAAGGTACTGTTCAAAAAGCAGCTCTTTGTCACTTTTCAGATATTCTAAAATGAAAGTAGAAGAGGTTTATTTTAAGTAGTTGCCTCTAGATCCGACATCAAATTGTATCGTTTAAATTTAATGTTCCACTGCTTTGGTATCAACTCTTCAACCTTGGAATTAGGATGCTGTGATACCCGTTGTAGCACGTCAACCAGATAATGGTACGGATTATCCCTTGTAGTCGGCAGGTGACCATCAGGCTTTGCAAAATGCCCAAATGTTCAGCACCCAGCTCCGTCCAGCAGAACAGGTAATATCAGTATGACGCTTGAGCATGATTTGACGGCTATTCTCCGAATGAAAAAAACAAAATGAAGTACTGCTTAGCGGATAAATCAGAGTGCAGTGCCGCCGAACTATTCAAAACTCAAGTAAAAGGCTGATGGCAAAACTAGCAGGGTTGCCTTATCAAACAAAGTCCATTGTCGTTGAGTTGAATCTAGCAGAAACGGCAAAGCTTGAGCCGAATTGGATTAAGGTTAAACTCGTCTTTTGTCGAGGTGTTAATCCTGATAATAAAAAGCAGGTAAACACTATTGGGCATTATTTTTAAGTACGGACGCTTCGCTAAGCGATGAAAAAATTCTTGAGATTTACGCTTTGCGTTGGGGAATTGAAGTGTACTTCAAGGAAGCCAAACAACATCTTGGCTTTTTGAGTGAGCAAAGTCGTCATTACAGTGCTTATATTGCTTCAATTCATCTAACAGGGTTGAGGTTTTGCTTGTTTCTGCATGCGAAGCAAAATGATGAAAACAGCAAAGTCTGTGACTCAAGGAACCTACTTTGCGACAGTCTACAAAATTTAGATTTTGCTTGTAAATTATGGGGCTTATTTAAGGCTTTGATCAGCGATGCAGTTTCTAGTATTTCTTCGTTATCAACAACAGAAAGCGAAATCATACTGAATAAAATCAACGAAGAAGTGACCTCGTTTTTTAATCAAGTAATGCAAATGGATACTTTACATTACGCCAAGATGCTATTTCTACTGGAAAGTACCCATGATTTTAGCTAAAAATGAACTCCGAAACTTGAGTTAATAACAATATTAAATCGAACACATGATTTTATTTGCCAACTTCAACCTACACGTTCATGATAGGCATAGATGTTATATGCGTTTACTTTGACTACTATTTTTCTATCACCCTACACCATGAAAATTGTATTCGCTGAGATTTGAAGATTATTTCCAACCTAAGCTAAAGGCGAAGTGATTTTTAGCTTTTATGCTTTCACTAACAGGCTTGGGAATAGGTGTTAGCGGCGATTTTCACGGTAAATAAATCGGTTGAACGCACAATTTAACTTTAATTTATTGAAATTATATACAAAATTAAACAACCCTAATTCACCTATCAGGGGGTGTAAGCCCAAACCCCAGATTTTTTTCCTCAGCTGTACGGATAACAATAGTCAGTTGAAATACAAATAATTGAAATTTAATTTGGGGCGGCGAAGATATCGAGTATAAATTTTTTATATTTTCTTGGTTATCAGAAAAAGTCATAGTTGATGATTCCAATTATTCTTACCTTTTAGCACATACTGCATTATAAGCGTTACTCAACCTTTAAATTTGTCTGCAAAGACATTAAGAAAGTGCAAGTTGGTTAAAAATGAGCTTTAACTTAACTGTTTTTAGTCAATGATTGTGAATATATCTGAGAAAGTAGTTTTATTTTTATTAAAAAGCTGTTCAAAAACCATAATACTCTTGCTGTATACCTTGTAGTTTGGATAAGGCTACAATAAATTTGACGGAACTCAATAAAATATGTTTAAGTTGGTCGACTTCAAAATTTGATAGGGATTTCAATGAAAGTTAACTTCAAACATCATATTCAAACTATACCTCTTACTCTATGTGCAGCGTTCTTTTATTCAAATTTTGTATTTTATGCAATTGGAATAAGTTCTGCCATTTCTAGGTCTCCAACAGAAAAAGCTATTTATGACATTATTTTTATTTTTTTGTCGGCTATTATTCCGATGCTAGCTTTGCTGAGTAAAGATAAGAGTATTAGTTATCTAAAAATTATCATTATGCTTGTTTTTTTTATGCATTTTCAAGGAGCTATACACTCTACACCGTTTGATATAAAGGGAGGATTCTATTTTTACAAAAATGTAACTATGGGTGACATATCAGCTAGTCCTGCATTGCTATCTATATTTTTATCTCCATTATTAATTTCAAAGCTAATCGAACATTACAAAAAAGGAATTTTAGATGTTTAAAAAATTTTTACCTATAATGGCTTTACTACTATTACCTTTGGTATCAGAGGCAAGCCCACAATTAAGCTCACTAAAGCGTTCTGTATATGTTGAATGTAATAGTTGTGAGTCAATTTCATCATACAAAAATTTCGCAGTTGGTCATTATAAATCAGCTTATAGGGCAATGGCACTAACTTAAGATTTAGCTGAAGGTTTACTAATTGAACAATAGAGAGTAAATCATACAGATTAAGGTTTTTCTAGTGTCACGCCATGAATACTACAACTCGCCAATTCTTCAATGATGCCCCAGAATTGTTACGTCGCTTTGCTCAAACGGAAGAAGATGAACTTTCTTCAATTCTCACTCTGCAAGATTTAGAAGATTTTCAAAAAGATAATACTCAAAGAGTACGCAAGTATCCCGCCTGCCACACACTTTCGCTTTTCATGAAGCAAGTAGCCAGTGAAAACAAGTCTTGTCGTTGCACACTAATCAGTGACGCTAGAGATCAAATTGCTATAGGTCGAGAGAAAAACAGCACAATTACAGGTCCCTACTGCAAAGCAAGAAAACGGTTATCTCCAGAGTCAATTAAATCGCTATTGAAGAAATCAGGAAAAAACTTAGATGAAGCGATTCAAGGGAAATACTTATGGCATGGCCGTAGAGTGCTATTAACTGACGGCTCAACACTATCTATGCCTGATACGCACGAGAACCAAGCCCAATTCCCTCAACCTAAATCACAAAAAGAAGGGCTGGGCTTTCCTCAGCTGCGGATTTTAGTGTTAATTTCTTTGGGAAGCGGTGCAGTCATTGACTCGGCTGTTTCACCTTGTAAAGGGAAAGGTACTGGCGAGCAGGCACTATTAAGAAGTATGCAGTCAGACTTGAAACAAGGCGACATTGTGCTGGGAGATGCTAATTTCGAAAACTACTTTGTTCTTGTAGGACTAATGGGTTTAGGCGTTGATGCTGTTTTCGAAAAAAACGGAGCCAGAAATGTCGATTTCAGAACCTGTGAAGAAAAGCTGGGTAAGCGAGATGGTTTATTTAAGCTAATTCGTCCATCCTGTCCAGAATGGATGACCCCAGAGGATTACGCTCAAGTGCCAGAAGAGCTTATCGTCAGAATGGTAGGAACAAAGAAACGTATCATTGTTACCACGCTCACGGATAAAGAAGTCTATCCGAAGCAAGATATTATTGATTTATACGTTTCACGATGGCATATCGAGTTGGATTTTAGGTCAATCAAGACCATGATGAAAATGGATATTTTAAGGTGTGGTAGTCCAGATATGGTGCGTAAGGAAATTGATGTTCATTTGTTAGTTTACAACATGATAAGGGCACTTATGTGCCGAGCGGCAGAAAAAAAAAGGAATATCGCCTAGAGAGGCAAGTTTTAAAGCCGCACATGACGCATTACAAGATTTTCAGATATTACTTTTGCAAGCCACCGAAGGGATCATTGACACTTTATTGGATGTGATAGCAAATATTATCGGCGAGCATATCGTTGGCAATCGCCCAGGGAGAAAAGAACCGAGAGCAAAGAAAAGGCGACCGAAACCGACACCAAGGTTACAACATTCAAGAAAGCAAGCACGTAGGCTTAAGGTATATCAGAAGTAATTCTTAAGTTAGTGCCATTGGCTTATAGGGGCTTTACAAATCTAGTATTTGCTTACACTGTAGTTAATCAATCAACTAACAAAGCCGTGTTTATTAATGTTATGCGTTTTTATGAATCGGAACCTGGTTTAACTATTGACAAGATTATACCAAGAGTGATGACAACGGAAGATGAAATGCATGATGACTATCTTCTGAGTAGATTTGTTATTAGAAATACTGGCCAATCCAGTACCTATGATTCAGTTGTCAATGGTAACAACGAAACGTCCATAAATTCATGGTTTAATAATGATCCTGAAGTTATAGAAGTTACATTAAATACAACTATTTCCGATGTGATGGTCACACAGTCTCATACAGGTTTGGGAATGGCATCAATTGCTGGTCAAATTAGTACAGCATTGAAATCTCATGTTAGTTCGGGTGCGTGGGCAAAATTAGCTGGTCGTACAGTTTTGATCGTTAATTTTGATGATGGTAGGTTAGCTTCATTTTTTGTAAATATCTATGTAACTGAACCTTATGTTTATTTGGAAGGCACTGCAGTTGATTTAAATGGCGAACCAATTTCGGTTAACTTTTCAGGCAATCCATCAAATGGAAGTGGAAGCGGTGGTACTGGTGGTTCAGGAGGTAGCGGACTCACAGGCTCTGGTTCAGGCTCTTGGATAATAAACGGCTCTGGTGGTAGTTCAGGTGGTGGAAGTATTCTAGCCTGTGTGAGTATAGATGGTGGTGAGCCAGAATGCACCATTGTACATACATAAATTAAATTTCTACTATCATGAATATGGTTAAGCTTGATTTTATAGTTTTTGAATAAACTAACTCTGTTAATTTCAAGCTTTGCATTAAACAAATATTGACTGTTTGTTTTTAATTCAGTATTTGAATTACATTTACCTTCACCACGAAAGAAAATATTTTATTTAGAGGCAGTAACTAATCAAACGTAATATTCAATTCGTAGTGAGGTGTGTTCTTTCTGAAGCAGGGAGCCATCGATAGAGGGTTGGTATTGAAACACCTAAATCTGAAGCTACATCTTTTGGTGGAATACCGTCTTCAAGTAATCTTTTAGCAGCTGCTATCTTGGAGTCTGTCATTCTTCGCTTACGTCCTCCAATTCTCCCACGCTTTCTGGCTGAATCTAAACCAGCTTTCGTTCTTTCAAGCATTAATTCTCGCTCCATTTGAGCAAGACTAGCCATTACATGAAAAAAGAATCTTCCAGCTGGAGTTGAAGTGTCAATATTATCTGTAAGGCTCTTGAAGTTGATTCCTTTTTGCTCAAGAGAGCCGACCATCGTAACCAAGTCCTTAACATTTCTTCCAAGGCGATCAAGCTTCCATACAACAAGGCTGTCGCCCTCTCTTAAGACTTCCAACGCTAAACAGAATTCTTTTCGGTCAGTTTTGATCCCACTTATTTTATCAGCATAAATTTTTTCACAACCAGCTTGTTTTAAAGCTTCTAACTGAAGTGATAAGTTTTGATCCTTTGTTGATATACGGGCATAACCAATCTTCATAACTTCTACTCTTTAATCATGCTGGTAAAGTCTGACCATTGCTCAACCCTGAATGCTCGTATATCCCGAACTGAATCAGAAAACCAAGGAAGTGCTTTCAAGGCTGTGATAGCTCGGAATAAGTTTGCCATATCTTCATTATCACAAACATATAAGCTGCCTTGAATTCTATTAAACCCAAAACCAGAAAGGGTTGAGGCAATATCAGTATAAGCTTGAGAGACACTTTTCGGGTGATGACGGTCAGTGTCTGCGACAACTAGATCAAAAGCGATAGCAAACATTAATGTACCTTTGGATCGTTTTTGACTTTTGAAAACCGATATTCGGTTTCCTCACCTGTTTCTAAGACCTCGATTAATAATACCCAATCATCTTTATCTACTCGACGAACAGGTCTAACTATTTTATAGGCAGGCCCCATTTCTCCAAACTGTCGATATTCACCGATAAGATCAGGTGATGGAAATTGATCATTTAACATAAGGTAAACCAAATCGTTCTCAAAACTCACCCTATAATAGGCAATCGAGAACTTTAATTCAAGAATGGTTTTTGATAACGTGTAAAGCCTTTTTGTTCGTTGTCGAAAAAGTTGAGTATTTAATTCTCAAAAACGACCGTTTTCGAGAAAAAGAATCATTATATTTTTATTCGAAATAGTTATAAATGAATCGAACATGGAGTTGTGATACTAGAAGAGCACATTCCGTATGGCTAACAAAAATAAAAATCTTAGTGTCTTATCTGAAGCTGAAATTTTTGCCTACTATGGTCTCCCCGATTTTGATGAAGAGCAACAGGTTCGTTTTCTACTCTTATCTGAGTCAGAGTTAGCCCTCGCAAAATCCCGACCAAATATTAATTCTCAAATATACTGCGCCTTGCAACTAGGTTTTTTCAAAGCAAAGAAGCTCTTCTTTAAGTTCGATTGGACTGAGGTTGAAGCTGACAAAGATTTCATCATTGAAAATTACTTCAGCTCTGCTGATGTTATTACGGCTAACGCTATTGGAAACAAAGAATATTACATGCAGCGAAAATTGATAGCCGAATATTTCGGTTATCAGATGTGGTCAACAGTTCATAAACCACAGTTGTTAAAACTTGCCAAGCAAGTAGCAAGAAGAGATGTTACGCCAATTTACATATCTGTTGAGTTACTATCTTGGTTAGATGAAAGTGAGATAATGCGTCCCGCCTACACCACCTTACAACTTATTGTTGTTGAAGCGTTGTCTTTCGAAAGAGGAAGAATTGAGCTTTTGATCGAAGAGACCTTAACCACAACACAAAAGCTCAGTCTTGATAACTTGTTGATTCGTGAAGATTCACTGTCGAATTTGGCTGCTTTAAAACAAGATGCTAAAAACTTTAGGTGGAAGCAAATGTCTTTAGAACGTGAGAAAAGAAGCTCTCTAAAATCAATTTACAAAATATCAAAAATGATATTACCAAAACTTGATATCTCTCTACAAAATCGGCTTTACTATTCGAGTCTTGCAATTTTTTACACAATTTATGACTTACGCCGCTTACCCAAAGGGCAGTCTTATCTTTACCTTCTTTGTTATGCATTTTACCGCTTCAGACAATTAACTGATAATTTAGTTGATGCAATGAAATTTCATTTAAAGAAGCTGGAAACAACTAATAAGACATCTGCGAACATTAAATTCAACAAACTACACGCTAATGAACGGAAGAAGGCGCCACTAGTTGGGAAGTTACTTTTATTGTATGTCGATGAAAAATTAACTGATATTACTCCTTTTGGTGAAGTAAGGAGAAGAGCATTTAATATTCTTTCAAAAGAGGAATTAAAAGAAGCTGGCAATAGTATGCTTGATAAATCAATCACAAGGTTATCATTGAGGTGGCAACTCGTTAGTGAAATATCAAAGCTCGTCACATATCATTTAAGACCTATTTTCAGAGAAATACATTTTGAAAGCTCAATCCCCAACAACCCATGGCTAAGAGCACTTAATTGGGTCAATAGCACACATGATAAGAAACAAACACTATCATCGAGATCGATAGATGAATGTCCATCAGAGACTCTACCAAAGAGATTGAAATCTTTTCTGTGCCAGTTCGATGATGACAATCAACCTATTTCTGTTTATGCAGACAGATATGAGTTTTGGCTTTACAGGCAGTTACGTAAACGATTGCAAGCGGGTGAACTCTATATTGATGACAGTATCCAATATCGAAGGTTAAACGATGAATTGGTTTCTGTTGATGACAAGGTATCAATTCTAGAGCAACTGAATATCCCTTGGTTGCAAAAGCCAATTGAGAGTCAGCTTTATGTATTAGGAAGAGAATTAGATGAACTATGGCAAAAGTTCGATAAAGAGTTAAAAGCTGGGAACTTAAAACATTTAGATTATGACACCCAAAAGCACAAACTTACTTGGCATCGAAATCAAGCTAAGGAGCCACCGACATTAGATACAATATTCTATGATCAAATACCATATTGTGACGTGACTGAAGTTTTCCGATTTGTTCACGAAAAATGTCAGTTTTTGGCGGCATTAAAACCACTACAACCCAGATACGCTAAAAAAGCAGCAAATTTAGATGACTTAATGGCAGTAATCATTGCTCAGGCTATGAACCATGGAAATAAGATTATGTCACAAACAAGTGACATTCCTTACCATGTACTCACAGCGACATACGAGCAATATTTGCGTCAAGCGTCATTGCAAGCGGCAAATGATACTATCAGTAATGCGATCATGGAATTACCCATATTTCAGCATTTTTCGCTTGATCTCGATGCATTATATGGAGCAGTTGATGGACAAAAATTTACGGTAAAACATTCAAACATCAAAGCCAGACATTCTAGAAAATACTTTGGTAAAGGCACTGGTGTAGTAGCATATACATTATTGTGCAATCATATTCCGCTACAGGGCTACTTGATCGGAGCCCATGAATATGAAGCTCATCATGTATTTGATATTTGGTATCGGAACACGTCAGAAATTACACCATCAGTGATTACTGGCGATATGCATAGCATCAATAAAGCTAACTTTGCAATATTGCATTGGTTTGGTCTAAGCTTTTCTCCCAGATTTACTAGCTTGAACAAACAACTAGATGACATTTACTGCTTTAGCCGTATTGAAAGGTTTAACGATCAGCTTATTAAACCCACTAAACAAATAGATTGTGATTTAATCGTTCGAGAAAAAGATACTATTGATCAAATTGTGGCTACACTTGGCTTAAAAGAAATCACGCAAGGTGTCTTGATCAGGAAGTTATGCACATATGCTGCGGCAAACCCAACAAGGCAAGCGATCTTTGAGTACGATAAATTAGTTCGAAGTATTTACACATTGAAATATTTACTAAACCCTGATGTAGAACAGATAGTTAACCATTCTCAAAACAGAATCGAAGCCTATCACCAATTACGAGCAGCAATAGCGAGAATCGGTGGAAAAAAGGAATTGACAGGTCATACGGATATAGAGCTTGAAATAAGCAATCAATGTGCTCGATTGATGGCAAACGTCATTATTTACTATAACTCAACACTTTTGTCTCACTTACTAACTAAATTTGAAACACAGGGGAATAATAGTGCTGTTGAACTTATCAAAAGAACATCGCCGATTGCATGGCGACATCTCCTTTTAAATGGCCACTATACATTTCATAGTGATGCACCATTAATTGATATTGAGAGTATCATTGAGCGAATAGAGTTGGATTAGGACTTAATCACCCTGAATTTTATAATAAAAAACCTTTATCGTATGATTGAGGAAAAAAATCTGGGGTTTGGGCTTACACCCCCTATCAGGATAGTGCTGAACATTCATATACTTGCCAAAATCACCGCTAGCTGCGTTATAAATTTTGCAAGTAGAACCACTACTTGTTGCTATTCATGCCTTGCTATCAATAATTTCTTCTGCGTATATGAACGCTCCCAACCGATTTATTTAGGATAAAAGTCGCTGGTATGAAAAAGATTGGTACTTTCTAAATCGCTAGATCCCTAAGTAAGCGATTTTGAAGTTTATGTTGTTGAGTTTGTTGTTTTAAAATAAAGTAAATGCGTCGTTACACATAAAAATGCACCTTGAGAGTATACTCAGGGCGCATATTATTCCACTAATAAAAGAGAAAGTTATGTTGTAACTGGCGAAATGTAACCGTCGGGTTTTAATGCCAATAAATCACAGTTTATATTATCAATTACATGTTCTGCTGTATTTCCAATTAATGCTGCTGAAATGCCTGTTCGCCCGACAGTACCAAGTATAACAAGCTCAGAATCCAACTCTTGGGCAACTTCAGGTATTACGTCTTCAGGTAAACCTTCTTTTGCATGACAATTTACTTGATTAATGCCATGCAACTCTGCCATTTTGATTAACTGATTTTCGTGTTCAATACGGACTGATTCGTTATAGCTAAATGCATCAAAAGATGGAAGCTCTATAGAAATGTTTACAGGTGTTCCTGGGTAGGCATTAACCAGATGAACTTCTGCTTCAAATTGATTGGCTAATTGCTTGGCATGTGCAATTATCTTGGTGTTAATAGCTTGATGTTCGTTATCGTCACTGACATTTACAGCGCAAACAATTTTCCCGTTTACTGGCCATGCATGATCTTTAACTAACAGAACAGGGAAGGGTGCTTTTCTCATCAAATGCCAATCAGTTGGAGTAAAAATCACTGATTTAAGTTTATCGTGTTCATGTGTGCCTTTGATGATGACATCATAATCACCCTTGATAGCATGTTGAATGATACTTTCAAAAGGCCGGTTATGCCAAACAACTACTGAATTTATATCAATGCCTTCAGATAAATACGGCTCTAAAATGGAATCTAACCAAGCTTTTCGTTGTTGGATAACTCCTTGACGCATGCCTTCTCGTTCATCAGCGGACAAAATAGAAGTCATTTCATAAGAGAAATCAAAAATAGTAAGAAATACAGTTATAGGGGAATCATTTTTTTGAGATAAAGCGACTGCACGATCAAGTGCAATTTGATGGTCTGTAGAAGGGGCAATAACAACTAGTAGTTTCTTATAATCCGTCATAAGATAATCTCGTAGCAGAATTCATAGTTAAAAACTAACATAACTGCTCAATAGAAAAAACAAAAACTATTGAGCAACATTAATTTCTAACTGTGTTTATTTAGATTTATTGTCCTAAATCAATAAAAGCTATTAGCCAACTCTAGTAGTCCCTGCTAAGGCCTTCAGTGCTTCAAAATTAATTATTGTAATGTACTTTCCATTGACCTCAATCAAATCAGATTTTTGGAAACGCCCTAAAATCCTACTTATGGTTTCAACCGTTAAACCAAGGTAATTACCAATGTCAGTACGAGTCATTGTAAGTCGGAACTCTTTTGTAGAGAATCCTCTGCTGCCGTAACGATGTGCTAAGTTGCTAATAAATGTAGCAAGCCTTTCTTCGGCGCTTTTTTTACTGAGAAGCAAAATCATTTCTTGATCAGTCATGATTTCATTACTCATTAAGCGCATTATTTGCCTTCGTAATTTTGGCATCGTTGCTGATAAATCATCAAGAGTCATAAATGGAATTTCACAAACCATTGATGTTTCTAATGCTTCAGCAAAACTTTGGTGTAACTCTGATTGAATGCCATCAAATCCAATAACATCTCCAGCGAGATGAAATCCTGTGATTTGTTCTTCGCCATGTTCTGTGATGGTATAACTTTTAACGGTTCCAGAACGAATAGCATAAAGTGACTTTAAAGGATCACCAGATTTAAAAATTTGCTCCCCTTTTTGAATGGGTTTTTTTCGCTCGATGATATCATCAAGTTTATCAAGTTCATTACTATTAAGCGCTACAGGTATGCAGAGATCAGCCATGCTACAATCGTGACAGTGGATTGTGCAGCCAGTTGCTTTGCGGGCCTTTTTTAATTCTAATGTCATTTTTTAATCCCACAATTATACGAATACATTACGTTACAGTCTAAAAATCAGCATATAATGCCTGTTAGCTCACAATTCGGCAAGTAAATAAAGAATTTTCAGTTCTAAGATAGTTGTTGAACAGCTATGAACAGTGTGTGAATACCAAATAAAATAATTGATACACCGCTAACAACTTTTATAGCACGTTGTTGTAGCCATGAAGATACGGTCTTTGCTGCTGCACCTGCTGCCAGTAAAGATGGAAGCGTACCTAATCCAAATGCAGCCATAATCGTAGCGCCATCAAGAGCAGACCCTGAAGCAACAGCCCAAGTTAACATTGAATAAACTAACCCGCAGGGTAACCATCCCCAAACAAGGCCAGCTATTATAGCCTTAGGTCTTGTTTGGATAGGCAGCAATTTTGTAGCGAAGGGTTGTATGAACTTCCATAAAAACTTGCCAATAATTTCAATTTTGGTTAATCCAAACCATATTTGTGACACATATAGACCTGTAATAATCATCATTAGGCCAGCGAATATTCTTAGCCCAATGAGATAATTATCAATTTCAAAAAATGAGCCTAATGACGCTGCTGAACCACCAACAATGGCTCCAGCTAGCGAATAACTCACTATGCGGCCAAAATTATAGCTCAATTGCAGCCATATTTGCTTTAATAATAGATTTTCACCGATTTTTACCGTCGTAGTTTGACTGGAAAAAGCAGCAACTAAACCTCCACACATACCAAAACAATGGCCAGCGCCCATTAAGCCAACAAGTAGGGCGCCTGAAACATCAAAGTTAATCATTGTTTGACACTTTTATATCGTTTGATTTGTTAACCTCACTTTCTGGCGATTCATCTTCAAACAAAATCGACGAACCTTGTCGATTTAAATCATCAAATTGATCTGATTTAACAGCCCAGAAAAAAATACCTACCGCAATTGCAACAAAAAGCATTGCGATTGGAATCAATACGTAAATTATACTCATGTTGGTTCCTTTAATAATCTCAAACTGTTTGATACAACAATTAATGAACTAAGTGACATACCAATTGCAGCGATGTAGGGAGCAATATTACCTGAAACAGCTAATGGCAATACAATAATGTTGTAACCTAACGCCCAAAATAAATTTTGCTTTATTATTGCGGTTGTCTTTTTAGCAACCGTTATAGCATCATTAAATCGTGAAAGTTTATCGCCTAAAAAGATTAAATCTGCACTGTTTTTTGCAATATCAGTTCCGCTTCCAATAGCGACAGATAAATCTGCACCAGCTAGAACTGGAGCATCGTTAATTCCATCACCAAACATTGCGACTTTTTTGCCATTAGCCTGAAATTCATTAACAAGCTGAAGTTTATCATTTGGCGATAAGTTGTGATGAATGTTTCTCACGCCAAGCTGCTCGGCGACCATTTTTACTGGACCCTTATTATCACCGCTGGCAATAACGATCTTAATTTTTTGCTGTAAAATGTTATCTATCGTGGCATATGCGTCAACACGAATAACATCTTCAAATGATATTCTGGCAATAATTTCATCATTTTTTGATAACCAAATAGTTTGGTGATTTAATTCATCAGCTTCATGCTCAAAAGCAAGTCCCGAAGAATTAATATTTTGTAACGGGAGACATACAAAACTAAAGCTGCCTACTTTATATTTATGTTCACCAATTTTACCTAAAAGTCCTTTTCCTACATGATGCTTTATAGAATGAACTTGATATTTATCATTGCGGTAGTAGGGTGAAAAAGTTTTTGCAACTGGATGAATAGAGCCATGTTCTAGAGAAGCAATAATTTCAAGTATGTCTGTTTTTTGATTTGAAACAGAGGTATCTACGGACTTTATTGAAAGGTTACCATAGGTCAAAGTTCCAGTTTTATCGAAAATAACTTGCTGGATTTGGGGTAAGGTCTCAAAAACTCCCGAGCGACGTGTAATGATCCCTAATTTCGTGAACATTGCTGTTGCACAAGTTACTGCTGTTGGCGTTGCAAGCGATAATGCACAAGGGCAGGTGGCAACAAGAACAGATAATGTTACCCAAAAAGCATCTTCTGAAGAAATGAAATAATACCAAATGATGTAGGTGATAAAACTAATGCTTAGCACTCCTGCTGAAAAATAACGTGCAAGTTTATCAACTAAAAGTGAAATAGCAGGGCGATTGTTTGACGCTACCTCTTGTAACCTTATGATTTCTGCTACAAATTGATCATTCCCAATAGCATTAATTTCGACTTTAATAGGTTGCTCTACATTTATGGTACCCGCGAACACTTGTGCTCCAATATTTTTTGTTACGGGTAAATGCTCACCCGTCAACATTGACTCATTAATACTGGTTGAACCTTCAATAATAAGGCCGTCAGCAGCAATCACCTCACCGGGTTTAACTAAGATAATTTGGTTAACTTCAAGTTGCTTGGCCGCAACCTCTATTATTTTATTATCAGTGAGAAGATTTGCTGTTAATGGTACAAGTTTATGTAGGTTACTTGAGTTAACGGATGCTTTTTGTTTCGCTTTTTGTTCAAAATAACGGCCTAAAAGAAGAAAAAAGGTAAACATTGAAACGGATTCATAATATACCTCGCCTGATCCGTTAATCGTTGCAATACAGCTCGCAAAGAATGCACCTAATATGGCAATCGACACTGCAACATCCATATTAATCTTGCCAGCAAAAATTGACCTGATAGCACTAAAATAGAAAGGCTGCGCTGAATATAATGCAACTGGTGCCGCAAAAATCATGCTGACCCAACGAAAATAGTCTCTAAATTCAATATCTAAGTCAGTAAAATAACCACGATATAAAGCCAAAGCAAACATCATAACTTGCATTGTCGCAAAGCCTGCAAGCCCGAGTCTTAACAGAAATTGTCGACTATTTTTATCTGCTTTTTCTTCTTGTTTGTCTATTTGAAATGGAGCTGCCACATAACCAATTTTGTTGATAACATTAAGAATTGCACTTAATTTAATTTCTGAGTTAACCCACTCAACGATTGCCCGTTGTGTTGTAGAGTTAACTAGAACTTTTACTACACCAGCAAGTTGTTTTACCTTATTTTCGATTAACCAAGCACAAGCCGAACAGGTAATACCATCAATCGAAAGAGAAACTGATTGAATGTCATTTTTATTATGAACAAATTCTTTTTGAACTTCATTTAAATCATAAGCACTGAAACTATTAAGCTCGTCTGGTACGAGCGTTGATTGTTTTTTTCCTGGCTCAGTTCTGAATTTATAATAATTATTAAGACCAGCATCCATGATAGCTTGTGCAACAGCTTGGCAACCGGCGCAGCACATTAATTCTGTACGTCCGTTTATATCGGTTGTAAAAGTTTGACCAGATAAAACAGGTTCAGAACAATGGAAACAACTCACTTCTTTCATAACATGATTCATACCTAATCTAGGTACTTTCCAATAGTTAGTTTAACCAGCGCTCAACATCACTTGTAAGATTGAATCGTTTTTGCAATCGCCAGCTTTTATTGAAATTTTCGACTCTGATTTCCCATTCACCTTCTAAAGGCTCTTTTAGTGTGATGTGATATGTATGGTTACCATCAGCTGACGCTAATGCAGCAAAATCTTTTTGTTGAATTGTCGGGTGATAAAATTCCACATTCAAAGCAGCGTTATACGGTTTGCCGCCATGCTGCTTTATCAGTACTTCGTCATCAAGGACATTAATTGAAAACTGCAATCCTAGCGACCGAGCTTTCTGTATTTTGTGTATATCCTGATTGATACCTTTACCTTTCTTGTAG
Organism: Parashewanella spongiae; assembly: GCF_004358345.1. Taxonomy (NCBI): domain Bacteria; kingdom Pseudomonadati; phylum Pseudomonadota; class Gammaproteobacteria; order Alteromonadales; family Shewanellaceae; genus Parashewanella; species Parashewanella spongiae. The sequence continues at coordinate 2,763,384 of NZ_CP037952.1, forward strand.
TAATCATCAGCAACCAATGAATCTGCATTATCTAATGCAATTTTGAAAGTGATGACACTTGCAATAATAACAATAGAAGGGAGAATAATTAAGAACCAAGGCCAAAATTGCTTATACCAAGCTTCAGGTTTTTCCATGATATGCACCTATAAATTTTTCTTGTATTTTAACGCTAACCGCTAGGCTACGCATCAAAAAAAAGGCCTCGAACATTACGAGGCCTTAAATATCTATAAAAAAGATTATTGGTTAGACAAACTGTAAACGTAAGCTGTGATTACGTGAACCTTTTCTTCACCAAGTACATCTTTCCAAGCTGGCATAGCACCGCTTCGACCAAACTTAATGCTTTGTTCGATTGATTTACGAGATCCGCCGTATAACCAAGCATTATCAGTTAGGTTAGGCGCACCCATAAACTTATTACCTTTACCATCCATTCCATGACAAGCAAAACAGCCTTTCATAAATGAACCTTGACCTTGGGTTGCTAATTCAGCATTAACTTCATGACCAGAGATTTGGTATAAATATTCAGTCAATCCAGCAAGTTCACTATCTTCGATTGGTAAACCACCTTTAGGCGGCATAAAACCATTTCGACCACTCATGATTGACGTTTTAATCGAAGCTAAATCGCCACCATACAACCATGCACCATCTGTTAGGTTAGGGAAGCCAATACCACCTCGAGCATCAGATCCATGACATTGAGCACAGTTTTGAACGAATAAACGTTTACCAACATTCAAAGCGTCTTTGTTCTTAACAAGTTCCTCAAGCGGGGTAGCTAAGTATGCTGCGAAAATAGGACCATATGTATCATCGGCCTTTTTAACTTCTTGGTCGTACTGTACATAATGCCCATTTTCTTTAGCTGCTAAAACTGCAGCCTTAGAATCCGCTTTAATACCTTGTTCTGTACCAATACTTTGGTTAGAACTACTCCACTTAAGCACGCCTTGGAAATTACCTAAACCTGGATATAAAATCAGGTAGATAACCCCAAAAACAATAGTGACGTAAAACATATAACTCCACCACTTAGGTAGTGGGTTATTAAGTTCTTCGATGCCATCAAAGGAGTGTCCCATAGACTCACCTTCTTTAACACCTGTGTTATTTTTTGAAACGAGTCGAAGTAGGATGAAACATCCTGCAATCACAAATAAAGATATTACTGTGATCCATATACTCCAGAAGCTACTCATCAACATTACTTTTGCTCTCCTGAGTCCTTGTTTTTCAGCTGCTTAGAATCATCTTCATCAGAGAAAACAAGGTTGGCCGCTTCGTCAAATCGAGATTTACGTCGCGAGCCATAAGCCCAAGCGAATATACCGATAAAGACTAGCATTACAATAACTGTAATAATTCCTTGCAATGTGCCGTAATCCATATATTGCCTCCTTACTTGAGGGCGTGCCCCAATGACTGTAGATACGCAATCAACGCTTCAAGCTCAGTTTTACCTTCAACTGCTGCTTTTGCATTAGCAATTTCTTCATCAGTGTAAGGAACACCAAACCCTCTGAAGACTTCCATTTTTTTGCCTGTTAACTCACCATCTAGTGTGTTATCAGCAAGCCATGGAAATGCTGGCATGTTTGATTGTGGTACTACTGCGCGCGGGTCTAATAAATGTACTTCATGCCATTTATCACTATAACGACCACCTACACGAGCAAGATCAGGACCTGTCCGCTTAGAACCCCACAAGAACGGATGTTCCCATACTGATTCGCCAGCGACAGAGTAGTGACCATAACGTTCAGTTTCAGCACGAAGAGGGCGGATCATCTGGCTGTGACATACGTGACAACCTTCTTTGATGTAGATATCACGACCTTCTAGCTCAAGCGCAGTATATGGTTTAAGACCTTTTACAGGTTCTGTAGTATCTTTCTGAAAAATCAGTGGGGTGATTTGTACTAAACCACCAAAACTAATTGCAATAACAGTAAAGATACCAAGCAGACCGATGTTTTTTTCAACAAACTCATGATTAAATTTCATCGTATCTACTCCTTATGCTTCAGCTGGTTTAGGCAAAGAGCCGGCAGGTGCTTTAACTGTCTTGATAACGTTATATGCCATAATAAACATACCTGTTAAGAAGAAAGCGCCACCCAAGAAACGAACAAAGTAGAACGGGTAAGATGCTTCAATACTTTCAACGAAGCTATAGGTTAGAGTTCCATCAGAGTTCACAGCGCGCCACATTAATCCTTGCATTACACCAGAAATCCACATTGATACTATGTATAAAACAGTACCAATTGTTGCTAACCAGAAATGTACATTAATTAAATTAGTGCTATACATACGGCCTTGGTTGTATAAAACAGGAATCAAATGGTAAAGAGAACCGATAGAAACCATAGCAACCCAACCTAGTGCACCAGAATGTACATGACCAACAGTCCAGTCCGTATAATGCGAAAGTGCATTAACTGTTTTAATCGCCATCATTGGACCTTCAAAGGTAGACATACCATAGAAAGATAATGAAACAATCAAGAAACGAAGGATAGGGTCAGTCCGGAGTTTATGCCATGCACCAGACAAGGTCATAATACCGTTGATCATACCGCCCCATGAAGGTGCGAATAAAATCAGAGACATCACCATACCTAAAGACTGTGTCCAGTCAGGAAGGGCTGTATAATGCAAATGGTGCGGGCCAGCCCAAATGTAAAGTGCGATCAATGCCCAAAAATGAACAATTGATAAACGATACGAATAGACAGGACGACCAGCTTGCTTAGGTACAAAATAGTACATCATACCTAGGAAACCAGCGGTAAGCAGGAATCCAACTGCATTGTGACCATACCACCATTGAACCATGGCATCGATGGCGCCAGAGTACAATGAATATGACTTAAATAGGCTGACAGGAATCGCCATTGAATTAACAATGTGCAACACTGCAACGGTTATGATGAAAGCACCGAAGAACCAGTTAGCCACATAAATATGGGACGTGGTTCGTTTAATAATGGTACCGAAGAAAACAACTGCATATGCTACCCATACAATGGTAATAGCGATATCAATTGGCCATTCTAATTCAGCATATTCTTTACTACTTGTTAAACCAAGAGGTAATGTGATTACTGCTGACAAAATGATTGCTTGCCAACCCCAGAATGTAAACGCCGCTAATTTTGGCGCAAACAGTCGAGTTTGACAGGTACGTTGAACAATATAGTAGGAGGTAGCAAAAAGGGCTGAAGTACCAAACGCAAAAATCACCGCATTAGTATGTAAAGGTCGTAAACGACTATACGTTAACCAGGGAGTTTCAAAGTTTAGCGCAGGCCAGATTAACTGGGCCGCAATAAGTACACCAACTGCCATACCAATAATTCCCCACAATACTGTTGTGAGGGCAAATTGACGAACAATGGTATAATTGTAATCAGCGCCTGTAGGCTGGGAATGGTTCATCATAGTGCTTCCACTGCTTATTACTTTTACTTTAGCAAAGTAAAACTTTACTAGATTAAATAACACAAGCATTTAATTTTTATCATTAAAAAGTAAATACTGTGTCGATACGTTACTTGATCAACATTTGTGACGTTTTTCAAGCAAGGGTATGATACTTTAGCTCATCAAAAAAAGATACTGACTGAGCATGGCTAAAATTGATCTGGATCATGTTACAGCCCAGTATGTGAACGATATATCATTAAAGGCTTGTTAAAGTGCGTAAACTATCGATTACAAAAATATTTACCTTAATTATCATTATCCTAGTAGTGCAGGGGTGTGGCAAAAAAACAGATGAAAATATAAAACCCGACCAAAATGATAGGTCTTTATGTCAATTTTCTGTGGGTTCATGTAATAAGAAAGTAGCAGGGGTAGATTTCTCTATTTTGATCAACCCAGAAACAATCCCAAGCGAGAAAATGTTGCATTTAACACTTCAAACTAATCAGAAGGTGGATGCGATTAGTGCCAGAGTTGAGGGTAGAGATATGTTCATGGGAGTTATTCCAGTAACTCTGAAAGGCGTTGATAAATCGCATTATTCTTCCGACTTTATATTAGGCTCATGTGCCAGTGGTTATATGGTGTGGCGATTATTTATATCAGCTGAAGTTAACGGAAAAGCTGTGAGTGTTTTTTTTGATTTTCTCGCAGATAATAAACGGTAAAAAGAATTAAGCTTTATAATTGTCTATATTTATAGCAATTGAACAACCGAAATAAAAATAACCGAAAAAATCCATTTATTCATGTTAACTTACAATTATGAGTTAATGCCGATAAACACCATTATCGGCAATTTACATGAAATAAAATAATGAATTTGACTTTGCCTCTTGTAATCCCTCTGTTCGATAAACCAGAATTTCTTTTTCAGGGCAATAGCTTTGTAAACCAATATATAACTAATATAAGCCTTTCAAATGTAACCGATGCGGGTATTTTATTAGAACACAGCACGGATTGGCTTTATGAGCAAAAAAATCACGAAAATAACTACAAAGCATACCGTAGCGAACTCACAACTTTCTTACATTGGTGTTTTGATGTTGCTTCATTATCACCGATAGAAATGACTCGAAAAGATATGGCCAAGTACATTAACTATTGCCAAAATCCACCAAGTGAACTCATTGGTTATTTTAATGTCGCGCAATTCAAAGGCAAAGCTGAAAAAGATCGTATTCCAAATTCTGCTTGGAAACCCTTTGTCGGTAAAAAGGTAGATGGCGAGCCAATACCATACGAGTTAAGCGACAACGCATTAAAAACTAAACTTGGTATTTTGTCATCATTCTATACATATCTAATAACCGAAGAATACTGTGAGAAAAATGTCGCTCAAATTTGGATGAATCACAGTCGATTCTCAAAGCACAAAAACTTTAAATTAGATAACTCAGAGCCAGTATTGCCGATATTTACAGATTTACAATGGTCGTATGTAATGTCCACAGTAACAAGTTTGGCCAATGAAAACCCAATAGTATTTAAAAGACACAAGTTTTTAGTTCAATTGCTTTATTCTTGTTATTTACGAATTTCAGACGTTTCTGCACGCTCTGGGTATTCACCAGTGATGGGCCAATTTATTCAAAATCGTCAAACTGGTGTGTGGTTATTTCATATTCCTCAAAGCAAAGGTGGGAAAAAAAGAACCGTAACTGTATCAAACTCGCTATTAGAAGCGTTTAAAGAATACAGAAAGCACTTAGAACTAACAGACTTACCATCAAGCAATGAAACAACTCCATTATTTATTAGGCATAAAGCCGCAGGTCGTGGCCGTCAAACAGGAATTATCAACGCTAACCTTGGTATTAGGCAAGTACGTGAAGACATTCAGAATATTATTGATTTAGCAGCACAAGCTGCACAAGAAGCAGGTTTTGAACAAGATGCAATACAAATGAAACAGCTTAGTGCTCACAATATTAGACATACAGGGATCAGTCACGACATCAACTTAAATAACAGGCCATTAGCACACGTTCAGGCCGACGCTGGGCATGAAAGCATAGACACTACATCACAATATATACATACATCAGACGTTGAACGAGCTCAAAGTGCAGCAAACAAATCGCTTAATCACCTTGAGGGTATCGATTAAAGTAGAACATATAAGTATGCGCACAATGTATATTATGTTAAATACCCAACACTACTGATTTACTACATCTTAAAATGTAGATGTAAATTTACCAGCCAAAATATAATGCCGATAATGGTATTTATCTGCATTAATGAATCAGAGTTAACAAGTAAACTTTCACAACTAATTTACACCACTTTATATGCACAAATTAAATATTCATTTGTGTTCTATGTCACCCAAACACGCATTAGCTTTGAGTTCTGTTAAATGATTTTTTGATATTAAGAATATCAAGCGACTGAGATTCTTCTGATGTTTGCAATCTATTAAAAAGTATTTACTCATAATTTAATTTATCTAACCGAGAAATAATAAATACTTTTCCTTGTTTAAAGTTTGGTTGTCTGTAAATATGGGTATTATAGATAATGTTTATGCATCATTTAATACTTGGATTTAGATTATATAGGTAAATTACTACATGCTAAAGGTTTTAAAAATTGATGATAAGAGAGTTAGCCTGATTGACTCACAGACATTGCTCCCTACTTTTCTTTCTTTGACATATTGCATTCACAGTCTTCATAGGAAGTCAGTTAATTATCAACAGAAAGAATTAACTAGTATTAAATTTTTCTACGAGTACTGGTTAACCAAAGAAGGTCAATCTCTCGACTTTTCAATGATCAAAAGTAACTTTTCGGGTAAGACTTTATTATCGATGATTGAATTACTTGATGGTTTTTGGCTTTATTTGAACAACTCTAGAATTGAGCAAGCAAAAAATGTCTATAGCCTTAAAGCTTCACCTTATGACGTTCCTACTGAGGCATATAGCACTAATGCAGCGCATTATCATTCTGTCTGCCGATTTATCGAGCAGTTAATATCCAACTATATATCACCACATTACATTACTAAAGCACCTGATGAGGTTGAATTATGTAGACGAAACATTCTTGCCTTGTTAAGCCAAAAAAAGAAGCAATATTCGAGTTACTCCTCTGACAAACACAAAAACGATTATAAAAGCCTTAATGAAAATCAATTTAGAGATTTTGTTTCTGTGTTTCCTGTGCCAACAAATCCAACAAAAGATGGGTTAGGCAAAGTATCTAACTCTGTATATAGACAATACAGAGATCACATTTTACTTAGATTCTTGTCTAGTTATGGCTTGAGAATTGGAGAAGCTCTTTTATTACGTGGCTCGTCATTCAAACCAAACTTTTCTGAAACTAAATTTTTCATGATGGTTACTAACCTTGAAGACAATGTTGACCCTCGCTCAAAAAAACCATCAATTAAAACTGCTAGTAGTCACAGAGAGTTAGAGATTTCACAACAAGATTATATGATTGTTAAAGGGTTTATGTCACAAGTTAAATTAATAAGCCAACATGATTTTCTTTTCACTTCGTCAAGTACCAATGCGTCTCCTCTTTCATATCAAGGAGCCAGAAAGATAATAATAGATGCCAGTAATAGAATGAAAAAACTGTTTCCACATCATTTTGATATTACTAAGTCTGACCATTTACAAACTATTTCCCCTCATATGTTACGCCACACTTGGGCTTACTTTCAGCTTGAGCATATATTTCGCAGGTATACGGCTGATTTCATAAAGGCTGGAGCTGTAGACCCCAAAGGCATTATGAAATCAGCAATCGATCACTTAAGAAGTCTTGGGGGCTGGTCTGCAAGATCACAAATGCCTGCTTATTATGGCAAAAGGTTTATCGCTAAACGTGCAAATGAATTGAGCATGTCAAAGTTTAAAGAAGATGCCTTTAAGCATTTTAATATCGAATTACCAATTTTTTTAAGGAACATTGATGAGTCCTCAATTGATAAATAGCCAACATGAAACCAACGCAACTTTGACGCTTGAACAAATAGAATTTATTGACAAGATCAAGTTACAGGATACCGTTAAACAACAAACCTCCTCCAAGTTTGATAATGCTGAAGCTTTCACAAGTGATGAAAAATGGAATTTTAATATAGGTGGAAGAAGTGAAACTCTCACTTTTCCAAAAATAAAAAATATTATCCTGAGGAAACTTGCAAAATACTATTGCGTGTCAATGATTAATTCAGGAAAAGTTATCAGAAACACTCAGTTTGCTTTGATTGTATTTGCATTTACATTAGAAGAATTTTCCTCTGAGTGGTTTTTGAAAGAACTTGAAACTCCGTATTTACTTGATGAATCACCTGAGCGCTATTTTGCTGTAAAGAGTGTTTTTCGATTCTTGTGCCAACTAGATTGTCCTAGATTTCCAGCCAGCGCTCTTGACAAAATCCCTCACATCCCCACCCCAAACTCATCTAACAATTTCCATAAATATCAAGATATTGAAAATGCTTTCCCTTCAGCTTTAAAGGGACAAATAACCAGAGCTTTAATGGTTGCAAGCAAAAAGAGAAAAAATATCGAAAGTAATACGCTAACAAATCTGACTATTATTGGCTTGTTTTACTATGTTGGGCTTCGACCTATTCAATATGCTGGAATCACTGTAAATAACTTTAAATTGGATACTAGTGATAACGAAACAGGGCTCTATCGTTATAGCCTTGATTTGCCTTACGCGAAACAAAGTAAAATAACTACACAGACAGTTAAAATTGCATTGCCAGCAGAATTAGGTCTTCTTATTAAGGAGTATATTACACGCAATCAGCTAAAGTTGGATGATCGCTTTTGGCTAAAAAGTGCAGATATTACGAACTATATTAATTCAAGGCTTCAACATGCCTTACTTTCAATACAGCCCCAAGATGTTCAAAAAAACGTGAAATATGGTGAGTTCACTTTACCGAGGCTTACTTCTAGTTGTTTTCGTCACAACGTAGGACACTCATTAGCATTGGGAGGTGCTAGTGCTGAGGAAATTGCCCAACAGCTTGGACATACTTCATTGATAGCGGCCAGTTACTATATATCAGCCACGCCAGACTTAGCGTTATTAAAAAGTCGTGCGCTTGGTGAAAATCCCGTATGGGAAAACATGGTTAACTTAATGTTAACGGGCTATATAGTTGAATCTAGTGAATGGAATGGGCGAACTGTTACAGGAGCAATAGGAGATCAATTACACATTAAAGTGGGTGGATGTCAACGACCTGATAAGCAATGTCTTTTAGCAAAGGTACGATCTTGCTACGGTTGTTTTCATTTCAGACCTTTTAACATTTTAGATAAACATAAATCTGTCCTTGCTAGCGTTAATAAAGAATTGATTGAAACATTAGTTGTAAGTGAATCTTGCGGTAACTCCAAAAACCCAGCATTGAGTGTTCTTACTGATTTGAAAGCTGAGGTAAAAATGGTTATTAATCGATTGTCGATAGGTACACTTTAATGAAACAAAATATGCAAAACCTGAAATTATTCATCTCTGAGTATAAAGCCTATTTCGATACAGTCATTCGCCATGATGTATCATTTAATTGGGATGACGATAGTTGGAGTGCTAACACCCAAAATAAAGGTGTATTCTCAGGTGCAAAAACTGCTACTTTAAATTTCAATAAGCTAACGACCTTCAAAAAAGGAATATATTTTGAGGGCGATAATGAAGTTGATTTAACTGTAGGAGTTCATAAAGAGTTCAGGGATTTTATTAAAGCTTTCATGTGCTATTTAATAAAACTCAAGAATAGAAAAGTCTCTATGTCAGCACTGAATCGAGATTTATTACTTATAAAAAAAGTTTATATTCAACTCTTAGTTAATGGTCATATAAAGCCTGATGTTCATGTTATCAATAACGATATAATCCTTCATACCATGACGGCACACTGTACAGCCATCGCAAAAAAAACAAATGGTGTTGCTGACAGCCAGACTGCAATGCGTAGTCTTTGTAAACGTTTAACCGTTTTGGCTGTTACATTAACCCCCATATCTTTTAATGTTACGCAAAAACGTGCTTCTTCAGAAGCGACTGCAAAGGCTAAAGAAGCCGCTGAGAAATTTCACAATGCAGAATATGTCGAAGAAACTGACGAAGACGATAGCGACAAGTTGATTTCAATCCAGACATTCCTCAACATCGTTGCATTACGGAGTATGGTATCAACAGATGGCGAAAAAATATTACTTAATATGCTATTACTACTAATGGTGACTGGCTTTCGGTTCGGGGAATGCGCACGCCTTCGAACTGATTCATTAAAGAAGCTTGAGATAGATGATTCTGAAGCTATAAATATTCTAAAGGAAAAAGGACTCACACCTTATTATCTGGGCATAAAATATGTCGGTGAAAAATCTGCTGGAACAAGAACTCATTGGGTTGAACCCTTGGCAATTTCACTGGTAGAAATAATTTACGAAGATACTTTAAAACTGACAAAAAAACTTCGAACTCATATCTCAGAGTGTCGTAAACATAATTTCAATACGTTGTTGCCTATTGAGCTTCAAGCTAAGATTGAGATTCCTATTGACGACATTACAGATTATATTGTTGAATCACTTTCAGAAACTGCACAAAAAGGTGAGAGCCAAAGACGGGACTTTACGAACCGAGCATTAAAAAAAGCTAAAATAGAGCCATTACGGATAGAATTTGTTAATTCTAGGAGAAAAGTACAATACTATTCTGCTCGTGATATAGAAACATATTTACAAGAGCGTGTTTTAAAGTCGAAATCTTTGAGCAGCGATTTCATTCTGAACTTTCAGGATTCAAAAACAGGAAAAAATGTAAGAGTTTGTTATGAAGATATCCTTTTTATTGCCCCAGAAGGTTCTCTTGCACTTATAAAAACACAGGTGATAAAGCCTCTGCCAGCGTTGATATCCATACATGACATGAGTAAATTTCTTGGTGCAGCAGATGGTCAATCTGGTACTTCAATTTTTAAGAAATATGGATTGACTGATGAGAATGGTAACCACCCTTCTCTCACAACACATATGCCACGACATACTATTAACACTTTCTTAGCAATCGCTGGAATAACTGATCACATACAAGCTGCAATAATGGGGCGTGTTGATATTACACAAAACTCTGCATATCAACATCTTGCAATTCAAGAAAGAGCCATGGCGAGTGACGCTTCTTTTTCCGGAAATCAATTAGATATATTCGATAAAACAGTAACTGTGCAAGAGCCGTCTAGTTCTAACCCAATGGAGCTCATAAAGGAAACTGCTCAAATATCAATAAACCCTGACCTAAATTTAGCTAATGGTATTGCTCAAAACACACATTCATTCACTACTACTCAAGATGTAACCTCGTTAGTTTCAGATGTTTTCGAATCGAGTGGAATCGACCTAATGGCAGGTCTTGGCGTTGCCTCAGCTAATGAACAATCTAATGAATTGATTGAACGACATGCATATTTGTACTCCCTCGATTTTGGAAGTTGCATGAGAAACTTGAAAGCTTGGTCATGCCCATATTCAATGCGGTGTCAGGATGGTTCACCATGTCCATATTTTACCGTCATAGGGAGAGCTGACGATCAAATAAAACTTGAAAGTAAACGTGAATCGCTTCGAAATCAACTTCGAGAAATAGAGCTACTTTTCAGTAATGGCGACTTATCACTTGAGGAGTATCAAGAGCTTTCAGTTGATTTCAAAAGAAGACGAGAGTCACTAATGGAAATTAATGTCAATTCAAATAAAATTGAGGCAACGAAGCAAAAAATAAATCTTATTGAATTCGATCATCATAAAAAACCAAAATCGCTAGCTACCATTTTCGCCATTGAACACAGAAAAAAAGAACATTTAGAGAAAGCCAAATCATGAAAAAATTAGTCGGTCAGCAATTAAATGATGCCATTGAAAAAGAACTTAGAGCTATGGTGCGTGAAGGTTTTGATGTATCCCCTATTTCAAATAAGAATTTATATAATCGGCTCAAATCAAAGGGAATCATATCTGGTGCTATCAGTACATTAACTTCAAGAAAAAGTCTTATTGAACACTATAAGAAAACTCAATTAGATGAAGTGGGTGGAACTTTAGGTGATAGCCTTCGAAATGGTTCAACTCAAAGCCGTGCAGAATTAATCAAGGCTAATGCAACCCTCAGAGAGCAGGTAGAAGAATCAAAAGAACAATTAAAGCAAAATGTTGATACGGTTATTAAAATCATAACCGAAATTAAAGCTACAGGTATTCATCGAAATGTTGAGCGTACTCTTTCTCCTTTTTTTCTTCGTGAGCTTGAACGAAAAAAACTAAACAACATCCATGAAGAGGATGAAGAGGATGAAGAATTGTGAGTCAACAGAATAATATCGATAAGTTTTTAGCTTGGAAAGCTTCAATAAGCAAAGAAGACCTTACCCAAATGGTTTATAGGGGAAGGCTTAATCGTTCCATTATATGCAAAGAGGCTGGCATCGGAAGAACAGCCTTTAAAACCAACTCCCAACTAATACAGTTAATAGACGAATTCGAAGATTATCTGAGCCACCAAGGAGTATTAGGAAATAAAACGAAATCCCCAAAAGGTTCAGTAGCTGATGTTGATAGAAATATTTTTCCAATCAGAGATCTAAGTGCCGCTAAAATAGCGCAATTAGAGAGGGTGAATGGAAAGTTGACCCAGCAAGTTTTGGAGTTAAAAGCAGAACTATCTAAACTTCAGGAGTTAAAAGAAGTAGTGTCTGAAATGGGGTTACTGAGTGATTAACACAACTTCAAATATTAGAATAAAAGTTACTAGCGTTGTTAAGTCAGATGGCACAACTACTCACCTAAATGGCATGATTGTTAGTAAAGGCATTCATTTTACAAATACATCAGCTCGTTCTTATGTAACAGTAATTCTTCCGTCTTTCAGTTGTAATGCTATCCCGGCAAAAGGGCAAATATGGGAAGTTATAGGCTCACCTAAACTTGTTCAACAAGAAACTGGCAAGTATTCTGTAACCAATATACGCTTTACTCCACCCGACTCAGCAAAAATGGTAATGCCTGAGACTGCCGAAGAATTTAAAGACTTTATTATCAAAGAGCCAAAATTTGAAGGCATTGGAATTGTGGCCGCAGGCAAATTGTTCAATGAATTTGGTCTTGAACTGCTAAAGATGTTGGAGCTAGGCGACTTATCAAAAGTAGAGTCGCATCCAGACTTTCGAAAGTTTGCTGTTCCTCTAAAGAATGGTTACCGACAATTTGAAAATCTGAAATATGCAGCTTATTTTGCTGAGTTAAAAGTTCCTCCTTCAACACAGCAAAAACTATTTAAATTCCATAATGTTGATACCGTTGCGCAAATTAATAATAATCCCTACATTCTTCAAATATTTGGTATGGGATTTAATGCAGTTGATGAAATCGCCAAGCGTTGTTTTAATGTTTTAGATGATGACGTAAGACGTCTAAGTGCCATTGTAGAAAATGTTCTTAATGAACATTGTTCACATGGTCATACATATGCAAACTTGAATGTGTTATATAACAAACTCAGATCTCAAATTGGTAATCACTCATTAGTCATTGATGCGCTGATCAAAACAAAAAAGAATCTTGGCTTTTTCTACAACAAGCAATCAAAATCCGTACACCCTACTCCACTTTTCATTATGGAAAGTACAATAGCTAAACGTATCAATAATTTGTTGAGATTTGATCGTTCGGATAACGATGAAACCAGATGCGCTATAGACCATTCGTTACAACAAAATCCTTTCAAGTTAGCACCAAAGCAAATTGAAGGTGTTTATAATGCTGTTTTAAATAATATCAGTGTCATAGTAGGCGGAGCAGGAACAGGTAAAACCACAGTATTAAAAACGATAACAAGAACCTATTTTTCTTTAGGGTACAATATATATTCAATGGCTGTATCAGGTAGAGCGGCAAAACGTTTACGGGAGTCGATTGGATTTAACACCATGACTATTTATAAGTTCCTTTCTAATAATAATCTTGATAGTTCCCAGCCAAATATTATTGTTATCGATGAATCATCAATGCTTGATATACTATCCTTATTCTCAATTATCACTTCAGTCCCAGCCAACACCAAATTTTTATTTGTTGGTGACTCTGCTCAATTACCGCCTATCGGTAAAGGTTTAGTTTTGTCTGAATTGGTTGATTGTGGAGCTGTTCCTGTAACTGAACTTGACATAGTTCAAAGGCAGGATGAAACCACAGGTATTCCCGCATATACCAAATCCATAAGAGAGCAAGCGATCCCCGTTAGCTTGTCTTACAAAGACATACAGTTTGTCGAAATAGACACCCGATCTATTGCAGACAGATGCTTAGAATCCTTTAGTGAAGGAACACAAGTTCTTTGCGCTACAAGGAAGATGGCACACAGAATTAATCAAATATGCCAAGCAAAACTGAACAATTCAGAAGAAATAATCGTATCTGGGGAACGAACTGGTATCAGGGTTAATGACCCAATAATATTCACAAAAAACGATTATAACCTTGATGTTCAAAATGGAACACTCGGTTTTGTTTTGTCTCAAGACTCGAATGCTATTCAAATAAAAGTTGATGACGGACGGGTTATTCAAATTCCAGCAGCTGATGACATTATGCTTTCCTATGCAATAACACTCCATAAAGCTCAAGGCAGCCAGTTTGACACTGCAATTATTGCACTCGAAAACAGCCGATTAGTCGATAATTCATGGATATATACAGCTATTACCAGAGCTGTTAAACAAGTAAAAATCTACGGCATCAAACAGAAGTTTATTTCGGCTATTCAAACTAATTCAGCAATTCATAAGCGAGATGTATTTTTAGCTGACCTAATTAGAGAAAAAGCGTAAGCTCAGAAAAATGGTGTGTGAAGTGTAAAAATTAGTGGAACAACGACTACACTTCAATTCTGAAAGTTGCCGTATTTTAGTAGTGACTGCCTTGCCGTAAAACTTAAAGTTAATACGAAACTAATTCTAACGCTATTAAATCTCCCTCGCTTTTTCTGATTTATATTCTTAAGATTTTAAGTGATAGGAATACAAATTAACTAAACTCCTAACCCTTCCCCATGCTGTTTTAACCAATCCTTACACTCAGCATAATCAGGCATAATCCTTTCAACTTCACTCCAAAACTTTGGTGAATGATCATGATGAATCAGGTGGCAAAGTTCATGCACTACCACGTAATCGACAATGCGATTGGGAGCCATAACGATTTTCCAATTAATGGTAATATCCCCTTCAGCACTACAGCTCCCCCAGCGGTTTCTGTAGGTTTTTATCCCGACTGAAGCGTACTCAACCTCTATTATTTTGGCGTAGCGTTTTACTTTTTGTTTTAGCTTTATGTTGGCACTTTTTTTATACCAACTCTGAAGCGAATCTTGAATTAACTCAGGGTTCTCGCTACCACCTTGCAAGGTAATAACAAAGCGACCTTGGTTAAGCTTTGCAGGTTGATAATTACCCTGATGCACTTTTAAACGATAGTTACGCCCTAAATATGAAAAGCTTTCACCCGACACAAACTGTTTACTGCTCTTAGGCTGAGCTTCACGATGCAAAGCTAACTTCTCTTTAATCCAGCGGTTTTTATCTTTCAATAACTTGCTGATGCGCTCATTTTCAAGCAACAGAGGCACAACGACACACACATGACCTTCTTCAACCGTTATGGTGGCTGACTTAATGCGTTTGGTTCGCTTTATTTCAGCAACAAAGCCATTACCGTCAATGTACTCTGTTGCTTCTGTAGTAGTTGATAGTGTCGTCATGTTCAGCATTATCGCTTATTAAACTTCGTTTTGCCCAATTCCATAAAACGCTCTTGCACGATTTTAACTAAACTTGGCTCACCAAAAGAGGTTTCAATGATCGCTCGTTTAATGGCTTTTTTCATGCGCTTTACTTCATCTTGTTTGTTAAAAAAATCGACTATCTCTGTCGCTTCATCAAAGGCGCTAACCAAGATTTGAGTGGTGTTTTTTATTTCTTCAAAAACCTCAGCGTCAACCACATCAGTACCTTGAGCACTGGTGACTTCAGCCATTAAAATATTATAAAACGCATATTCAGTGTCAGACAAACCCACATCTTGTGCGGCTTTTTGATGTTCAACTTCAATGTTATCAACCATCACAAGCAACAATTCTAATTGACGTTCCCAGTGTCCTGCATTTTTAACAATAATATCCCTGAGTCTTAAACTCAGCGATTTATAGTATTCAGGATCTTCCTCAAGGTTCACAGTAATATGGTGCTTAATGGCACTTTCAACTTCAGAGGCTTTAGACTCAGTTGATTTAACCTCTTTAAGCATCTCTTTAAAGTTGGCAGCTAATAAATCAATAGGCGGTATCTTCGGGTCAACGCCCGTACTGATTATGTGTTCATCAACCAGTTGCCTTACCTTTTCGCCAACGCCCGATAAATCGAGTCCTTCTTCACGGTAACGCACTCTGGCAGCGTTTAGCACTTTGCCTAAAAAGGTTAAATCCTTAATAAATGGCGATGCCGCTTTGTCAGGTAAAATCACATTCATTTGTTTCGCAAAGCGTTTAAAGGCGATTTCAAACTGCGCTCTAACATCTTCGTTTTTCAATGCCAGCACGTAATCATCAACATTATCACTGGGTTTGCCATTGTGAAGCACATCTTTAAAAAAGCCCATTGCAACTGTATGAGCCGCTTTCAGCTTGGGGATCTCATCTTTGAGTGATTGATAAGTGCCATCAACATCGTCACTGGTGAATAACTCCAGTGCATCAGTTAAATGCTTTGACAGACCATAATAATCGACAACAAAACCACAGGTTTTGCCTTTGTATGTACGGTTAACTCGTGCGATAGCTTGCATTAACGTATGGTCTTGCAGCTTGCGGTCGATATACATCACTTGTGCAATAGGTGCATCAAAACCTGTTAGCAGCATGTCTTTAACGATTAAGAATGAAGTCGAATCTTCGCTTAGCGGTTTAGTAAAACCAGCAATGGCTTTTTTGTGTTTGGCTTTGTCGGTGTACTGCGCCAAATACGCTTCATCATTATGATCACCTGAGATAATTACCTCTGACGGTGGCGCACCTAATTCATCCAGTGTTTTTTTATAAAGTGCAGCAGCGTGGCGACTACCTGTCACTATCATGGCTTTAAAGCCATCGGGTTGAATATGCTCACGGTAATGCTTGAGCAAATCAATGCACACCCAACGAATACGGGCTGGCGCTTCACGTACAGCACGTTCAACACCATACTTTTTCTTGATTTCACGCTGTTCTTCTTTGCTGTAATCGGCAAAGTATTCTTCAAACAACTTATCAAGTGATTTACTGGACACATCGGTAATGACTTCTCGACCTTCATATAAAATACGAACCGTTGCACCGTCATCAACAGCTTCATTAATTTTATATTGGTCAATGTAACCACCAAACGCATTGCCCATTTTTTGAGTTTTTAACAGTGGCGTACCTGTAAAACCGATTTTAGGCGCATTAGGCAATGCGGCATTAATCACCATTGCTAAGCCGCCAAACTGGGTTCGGTGGGCTTCATCAGCCAGCACAATGATTTTGTCGCTTGTGTTTAAATCGGTAAAAGCGTTATCAACATCACCATTGATAAGAGAGGTTGCCGCTTCTTTTTCAGCATCTTGGAATTTTTGCACCATTGCCGTAACTAAGTCAGACGAATCTTTTTTAAGTAACTCTCGTAGCTTAGCGACTGAGGTAGCGTTATAGACGGTTTCGCCTTGAGTATCACGAAAGGTGCTTGATAGCTGTTCATCAAGTTGAGTACGATCAGTAATAAACACTAATTTGTACTGTTGAAGAATCGGATCTCTTCGCATTTTAACCGCAAGCATCACCATTGTGAGTGACTTACCTGAACCCTGCGTATGCCACACCACACCACTCTTTTGTTTACGAGAGGTATCTTTGCGGTTTTCGCCTCCTTTCAAGCGTTCAATAACTTTATTTACGGCTCTGAACTGCTGGTAACGGGCAACCTTTTTAATTAACTTACCTTCGACTTTTTCGAAAATAATAAAGTTTTGCAGTAAATCTAAAAAGGCGCTTTTGCTGAACATTCCTGCTAGTAGACGTTGTTGGGCTATTGTGTTCTCACCATTAAGCTCAATATCTGTAAAGGGATATGCATCTTTCCAGTCACCATAATGCTGAGAGCTTGAGCTAATCGTGCCGACTTTAGCTTGGTCTCGACAGGTTGACACCATAAGCTGGTTATACCAAAACAGCTTTTCAGCGCCTTCAGCCTCGTGAGGGTGGCGTAAGTTTGCATAGCGTCTTAGTTGATTAATGCCCTCAGCCATAGGGCTAGTAATGTAAGGCGATTTACACTCAATAACCGCCAGCGGCAAGCCATTCACAAAACAAATAATATCAGGGATGATATTTTGATTCGCTCCTTCAACCTTAAACTGGTTGCTGCAAATGAACTCATTATTATCAAGATTATCAAAATCGATAATCTTAACGGTTTGCCCTTTGCGTCCCCTGCCTAAGTCTTGCTCGACGGATTGATAACACACTAAAGTTTGATATATGGCGTGGTTATATTCCATTAACCCTGCAAAATTAGGATGAGTAATTTCACGAGAAACTTTATTTAAGTTTTCATCGCTTATCCAAGGGTTAATCCGCTTTATCGCAGCGTTTAATTGCTCAATCAATACTACGTCACGCATATAAGCTCTGGCACTCAAGCCGTCAGCATTTAAAGCATCTGGCGTGAGATCAGCTCCGTGAATATAGTTCCAGCCGAGTTGTTGTAGTTGTTCAATGGCTGGCAGTTCTACCTTGTTTAACTCATCCTGATTCATACTAATCCTTAGTTGGTTTTTTCCATTGCTGCATTTTTTCGATATATGGTAACCAATGTTCTCTACTGGCAGATAATTCCAACGTATGTGCTATAGATGCTTTTGTTAGCTCACTTGTACAATTATCCGCCTGCGTATCAGCATATGTATGAAGTATTCCAAGGAAGTGAAAAAAAGATTTATTAGACACCTCTGTAAAATACTGACTATGAACATAATCAAAATATGAAGACTTTGAATTATGCTCAAACATTTTTTTATGGAGGTTTTCTAAAAACGAATCTACAACTTCCGATACATCTTCATGATCTTTACCTGTATCAGCGACAACTTTCTCAATGATGGTTTTGGTCATGAGCTTTGAACTCTAACTTTGCCAGTGAGCAGGTCTTGCATTAGGGCTTTTTTAGTATCAATACTCTTCGACAATTTTCGTTCCTTAATAATTAGGCAATCATCAATGCTATTTAATGACGCTACAATTTGGTTCTGTTCTCCTAGAGGTGGAAGTTTGATTAATATTTTTTCGCAATCAGGAACTCTCATATGTGCAACTGTACTGCCACCACTAAAATCCTCTAATTGCTGTTTTCCGTAATCACTCATTATTGAGTACATCAAAAATTGTGAGGATGTTAATCTTTCATCTGCTCGGTACATCATTGTACGTTGACCAAGAAAAACACCTCGTGAGTCATTTAAAATTCCACACTCGCCAACTGGTGCTTCTCTAGTGAAAATAAGATCTCCATCTTCAGGTAAAAGCCTTCTAGTCCACGCTTCAAATGTCTCTTTTGTGACATAACGAACATTTTCGGTATCAACACGACCATGCCTAACATTTGTGGTTCGAATCATCTTATAAGGTGTTTTGTGATCAACAACTTGAGCTGTTTTATTTACACAGTCAACAACATGAATACATAGTTTAGATATTTGAACAACCTCCCACTCAACAGGGATTCTGCCGACTGGTGAATCTTTGAATTCAGTGTGTCCGATGCCGTTGGTGAGCAGTTCTTGCATCATGCCTGTTTTCAGGTCTTTTAACTTATTGATTTGCGCTTGTGTTTTTTCAATCACTTCATCAACAGAGGTAAGGATCTTGGCGATTTTTTGTTGTTCGGGGAGTGGTGGAACTAAGACTTGAATACTATCCATTTGTGATTGATTCACTGATGGCACAGCTCCACTCTGAACTATATCACCTAAGTCAATATCTTGAAGTAAATAATATAGAAACAAACCATTATCAATATAAGGGGTTGCTGCCATCATATTATTATCAATTGCGGTATCGCGAATTAAAATTCTTCTTCTGTTTAAAAGTAGTGCAGCACCTACTTTTGCGAACACTACAGATTTAGATGGGAATAGTTTAGTCTTTCCTTCTAACCTAGTTTTTTCATCAATCCAATTATTAGATTTAGTTATAAACCTTTCGTTACCAGCAATATTCATATCGCTAACTTTTATAAATGGATAATCACCAACATTACAACCTTGATATTTCTCATTAAAGGCGCTTCCACCTGCAAATTTACAAAGTTCGCTTAAATAAGAAAAAGACCAGCCATCAGGAACTAAATCACTCATAACCCAATTCCTTCAAATAGCCATGCATTTCTGTTTCTGCTGCTGCCACTTGTTCATCAAGTTCATGCAACGAGACCTTGTACTTGTCCCACCAACGTTCTAACTGAGTGATAACGGCTGCGTTAACATCTGGCACACTCTTATCGACAACAATGCGAATGTCTTCTTTTGAAGTGATTTCAGCTTTAAAGTCGTAATACTCTGGATTCCCGCCTTCGCGGGAATGACGAAGGGGGGAGTTTGAGTTATGACGAGGAGTGAACACCGTCAGCACATCAAAACCTGCCAGAATTTCCTCTTGCATGTATTCGCTTTGCACTTCACGTACTGGAATGCCGCCATGCAATATGGCTCGTACATCATAAATCTCTGGCGGTGGTGAGGTGTCTGCGTAGCGCCTGATGTTAAGGTTAAAGTCGTTTTCTTTAATCTCGCTAATGTCTACCACTTTGGCGTAACGTTTTATGTCTTGGTAGGTATCAAAGGTAGTGATGATTTTTTCAATGTCTTGTTCACGCAGTTTGTTCTGGTTTTTGCCTTCTTCATACTCAAGTTCAGAGTTAATAAACAAGACCTTGTTTTTACGTGCTGCCGCTTTGTTCTTATTGATGATAAGCAAACAAGCTGGAATGCCTGTGCCATAAAACAAACCTGATGGTAAACCGACTACGGCTTCTAATAAGTCGTCTTCTAAAATACCTTGGCGAATTGCTTTTTCACTCGAACCACGGAACAACACACCATGTGGCATTACGATGCCAGCTATACCTTCGTCATTAATCGAGGCTATCATGTGTTGCACAAAGGCTAAGTCACCTGCATCTTTCGGTGGTGTGCCGTAAGGGAATCGCCCGAAGCCATCGTTATCGCATTCATCTTTGCCCCATTTTTTTAAGCTAAAAGGTGGGTTGGCGATAACACGGTCAAAGCTCATTAACTGCCCATGCTCTGTGTGTTGCGGATCACGCAGGGTGTCACCTTTACGAATGTCGGCACTGAATACGCTATGCAAAAACATATTCATTTTACAAATCGCCCACGTATTTAGATTCATCTCTTGCCCTGCGAGTGACAAGTTGGCTGCATTTTCGCCATTAGCTGCAAGGTAGTTACGGGTTTGCACCAACATTCCGCCTGAACCAGCGGTTGGGTCGTAGATACGCATACCCGCATGAGGTTTTAGCAGTGCCACCAATAATTGCACCACTTCACTTGGGGTAAAGAATTCACCGCCTTTTTTACCTGCTGAGTCGGCAAACATTTTTATTAGATACTCGTAAGCTGTGCCGAGTAAATCAGGTTGTTCAAAGTCGCAATTACGTAAGCGATATTTATTAAAGTGTGACAGTAAATCACGCAGCTTTTTATCGGATAATTTGTTTTTGATATTGAAATCAATACTCACCAATACGCCTTCAAGTGAGCTGTTGTGTTCTTCAATCGCTTCAGTGGCTTTGTTTAGCTCAGCACCAATGTCATGCTTTAAGTCTTTAAGTACATTCCAACGAGCGTTTTCAGGAATAAAAAAGGTGCTGTCGTATTCGTCTTCATCTTGTGCGAGTTCTTCAGCTTGTTGTTGGCTTTTGCCTGTTGTTAAGTAATGAGCAACAACGGCTTCTTTTGCTTCATCAAATGAGTCAGAAAGACGTTTTAAGAACATCATCCCGAAGATGTAGTCTTTAAATTCAGAGGCATCCATATTGCCACGTAAAATATCGGCAGTTTCCCAAAGGAAAGATTCTAATTGCTGGAGAGTAATTTGGGTCATAATTGATGCGTTTTTCTTGTGATGATTAAGCTTGCTTGCTACCACATCAGGCAGCATCAGATAAGCTAAATGCTTTTATTGTTGGGAGGTAATTTAACAAGTTGAGACTGGTTAGGCTATGTATTTTCTTAATTTTATTGAGCAGGAAAATGTTGAGAGGATATAAGAGTTTGTTCGAGTATTTTCGCTTAAAATAAACGACTAAATTATAAGCTGCCATTTAATTAAATAAGGCTACTTTTATACCACAAAAAACTTATTTATTTGATTTGCAGTATTTGCTAGATCTTCTATTTCCCCCGAATCAATAACATCTAAGGGCGCACGACCTTCAAAGAACTCATTGTCATTTATCATGCGCATAAAATCAGTAGTATTTGTAGGATTATTAAATAATGAACGCAGTACTGAATGCATATTAAGCAGATAACTAATACGAGTAAATTGCTCATTGGTAAGTTCTGCTTTCTCTGGATTTGCCTTAAATATTAGAAATGAAGTATCGTCCAAAGATAGTATTTTCTGGATTTGTTGATCATTGCACTCCCATGATTTTAAAATCTTAAAAGCAGCTTTGAATCCAGTGATAGATCTACTATTTGGGACATTACTCAAAATAAAAAAACTTTTGTGTTGATATACTTAATTTCATTTTGTTACCACATCCTAACTTAGTGTATTTTTAATCTTCACTGTAGTTGATTGATGGCAGCAGGTCTACAGGCTGACACTTCAACGCTTTTGCTATTTCATAAAGTTTGTCAAGGCTGATGTTTACTTCCCCTCTGTCAATACGACCAATATAACTTCTATCAATGTCTGTAAGTTTAGATAATTTATCCTGAGAAATGTTTTGTTGTTTTCTCAAAGCTCTTACGTTTTCAGCAAATACTTGTTTTGGTTCACTCACTGGATACCCCTTTAATCCAAATGAGCAACTATTCCATATTGCGAATTTTTATATAACGGATTATAATCCCACGGACTATAATCCGTTATCGGTTTTTATATACTTTATTCATAAGGAATTGAATATGATAATAAGTAACCTTATATTACAGGTTCTCTCAAAACCAACGTTTGATCACTTCTCTGTAATTGAGTTACACGAACACCTGTCGAACTCAATTGATGACGATATTGATTCTGATGAGGTAACTAAATTAGTCGAGAGAGAAGTCGAAAAACTTGTCCATTTAGATTGGATAAAACAAACTTTACAAGAAGCTACTGAATTTCATATATACCATAAAACCAGTAAGTTTGATGCTGATATCCTGCTGTCAGCACAGACTTCAGTTGGTTTGAGATGTCGTAATTCTACTTCGACTAAAAAAGATTTTTGCGGAAGCCTTACTGATAGATTAAAAATGTACACAGATGAGCTATTACTTGGTGTTGGTCAAATAGAAGAGTACGAGCGTATTGAAGCACAGCATCCTGAACTGCATGATAGACTAAAGCCTAAATACAAAAAAATAATAGACAGCAACAATAAGTTACTGGGGAATATTGTAGCTGTTGAGTACCTTCTTGAATGTGAACAAACTAACTAACTTTTTGTGAGTCGTATTTATGCGCCAAATACCTAAATCTGAAATTGAAACATTGACAGAAGCATTTGCTAAAGATGGATCACACTTTGATGCTGGCTGTGATGAGAGTGATGTCGAAAAATACCGAGCTAAATGTCATGAACTCATGCCGTCCAAACATGTTTGTATAGTGAAAAACTGGACGTGGTGGGATATCGAAACTTCAGAACAAGACCAAAATCATTTTAACTCTAATAGTCTTTACCCTGCATTAATAAAAGCTGATTGCGTTATCGAAGATGAAGCATGCCGATTTGCTAATGGCGATTGGGTGAGAACATCGTATCTCGTAAACTTTTCGGACAATTGTATTTTTGAAACTAATAATACGGTTTATCTGTTGGTAGGCAGTGGTAACAGGAAGACCGTTGAATTAGATGCTGCAATGTCATTTTTCTAATATTGTAAAAACATATTTGCGCAGAGGCTGGTTTGATTTGAATTTATATAAAGTCGTTGTAATGTATTTTATGTCTAAGATAATCAATCTCTTGATATCTGTACTTCCCGTCTACTTAATGTGGAACTGGGTTGTTCCTGATATCTTCTCGCTACCGAGTATTGGCTTTTTTCAAGCCGCTGGGTTGATACTTTTGGTTCAGTTTCTAACGCCTACAGGATTGATTAAACTTGGTGAGTAGTATTTTCGACAATTTAAAACCCTACTCTTCAAAAAAACTGAAGGAAAACTGATATGTCATTAAAGTCAACGAAGGTATAACTCTTGCTGCCGCTTTAGCTTTCTTATCAAACTTTGATGCTATGAGAATACCCCGGACATCATCACGCTCCTCTTCATCCATAACACTTCCAATGTAACTCAATACTTGTGCCACAGCACGTTGACCAGCGACACCTGTTTTCAACTCTATGATAACTGGAACGTCATCAAGATCTTTAGCTGTAATGTCTATATAACCAGATTCCACAGCCCGTTCCCTTCCACCATCAGTAATAATTAGACCTTCCTCAACTTGAGATATATTTTGTCTAATTGCCGCCTGCATATCTTTTTCTAAACCTATTGTCTGTGTCGATACTGATTCTGGCTCTGTTTTTATTTTTTCATCTTCTGTAAATGAAACCAATGATTCAGGCTCATCTATTACAAACCTTTTATAGCGTCGCACGGCATCCCTATAAGAAGACAAGTTATTATAAGCATTCCCCGAAAATGGGATTTTAGTTTCATTTGGTCTGTTATTTCTTCGATCTTGAGTAGTATATGTTAGTTCTGAGAGAAGGCTATTAAGCTGATCTTTATTGTATAATTCATCTAAATCACCATAACAATCTTCGACTCTTCCAGCTCTATGCATTTGAGCCGCTATCGTTCCACCTTGATAATTCTGTGCAACCAGCCAGTTTTTGTACTTTTCAATCTGCATTGTGTCTCCATATGTATTTTTAAGACTGGATTGCATTAGTATTTATGATAAACACTAAAACCATCTTTTCAATAAGGTAGTGATTTAATTATTGAATTTATCAAAATTATAAGCAAGAGAAGTTACCAACATATACAGAAATACATTAAATAAGTCCTTTTAATATTCTTTCGTCAAATTGAAAATCGATGCGCTTTGCATTTCCCAAATGCCTTTGTACTTCCTTGTGATCAATTTTTAACAAAAAATTCTGATCTCGTGGTGAAATTGTGGATTTAACTTCGAGTGCAATCACCCCATTATCCGTTTCAGTTAAAAACTGATCGCCAATTTGTTGAGTCGCTGCATTCACAGTGAGACTACGCCAATCATCGGGGTAATCTTCATCTGCAAGCGTCATGATTAAATTTGTGGGAATGTGTACCTCGTATAATTCGTACTGATTCCTTATACTTAAACAACCCTCTGTGTGAGCCAACACATCAAGAATGGCTAATGACTCTGAAGATGAAAGATAAAGGGCTGGAATACATTGTGAGTTCCAGCGTCCTCCAAATTTTTCAGCTCCAATTACGCTGAATGGAGTTTTGCTAAATTGTTTGTTCGTAAGTCTATAAAGTTTAGTAAGGGGCATTATGTAACCACTCCGTGTTGTAGCCTTCCAATTAAATCTTTAACAGATTGAAAGTCTATGCTTGTGTTGATCATATCGATCGGTTTTTTGTAATCTAAGCCTCTTATTTCGCTTCTGATCCACTGCATAGCTTTCTCTTCGGTGGCGAATAGCTCAATAGATAGCTCTACAATTTTTGCAAAGCGATAAATCACATCGCTCTCTTGTGTGCTAAATCTTTCTTTATTCTTTAATCTCCTCTTTAGTGTGCTCATAGGGATATGAGTAATGGATTGAAATTCCAACTGTGACATTTTTGTTTTTTTCAACAAATTCTCACAGACATAAAATTGATAACCTTTTGTGATGGCGGCTGATTGCGTCTTTGTTTGTTCATCAAGTACGCCCATCGCTTGCCAATAATCGAGTTCTTTGAAAACGGGAGGTCTTGGTTTAAAACTTCTTGTTTGCTTAATAGGTTTTTCCATTTGATAAATCCTCATTAGTTTTATCTTTTCATTGGTTTTTTAACCCAATAATTTTGTATTAACATTCCTTTTTTTGATACTAAATCTTGACTCTGATTTGTTTCGACCATTTAGTATACCTATTGTAGGTCATTTGGTTTGCAGTTCAAATTATACTCAATCCGTGAATGAAATTAAGTAGATTCGGGTGAGGAGAAATAAACACAGAAAACCACAATTGCGGGTAAAAAAAGAGAAATAATTATTTTTTGGGGGTGGTTTTAAAGGTGATATATTGTTTTTTTATCTTGTAATGAGCGAATAAAAATAGGATCGGATTTTACAGCATCAAAGAAGCCGTTTAATTCTGAGGTTGTATCGAGGTGCTTAATTGAACCTTTGATTGCGTCCTCGTAAGCAACTTGGATGCGCATGACCTTTGTTTTATCGTATTTGGTCTTACGCCCTCCCCTCGCTATTGTCCCGCCATGCTTTCTCTTTTTGGCGTTGTCATTAAACATGTAGATTGTTGCAGAGAGTTGTGTATTGCTCTTTTGAGTCGATAGATGTGGCGGCTCAATATCATAAGCACTTCGACTCGATTACATCAGAAATTCTGAGACCACATTAAGTTAGAATAAGCGTTAATGTGGTAAAAATTGCTGATAGAGGCTATTTCTACTAACTTACATTTGTAAAAAATGCCATTAACTTAGGATGTTACTAACAAGATTCTGCCCCACCCCTTGTTAGTGCTTTTAGTCTAAATTACATATTGTATATGCTCATATGCATCAGATTTTTATACAACTTTATATTCTATTTTCAAGTGTAATTGGTGTTAAATTTATTGGAAATAATAAATTCAAAAGGTAAAAATATAAAGTTAGAAAGATTGAAGGCATAGAGATTTCTACGCCTTATAGCAATTATTCAGGCTTATTGGCAATCTTGTTTAGATTTTCGTGAATTTTAAACAAAACAATCAACAATTCACACCAAATTCTTGTGCCAATAACGCCACCGATTAGAACACCAAGACCATATAACAAGCCACCTCCATATTGAGTGAACATAATCGATATGCTAGATATCACTGTCCCGAAAAGCATCAACCAGTATACAAAGGTAATAATTTTTGGTGTCAGCATTGAATCAAAAAAGAATATATCTCTCATCACGTTTCCTTGTAGTTATAGATGTAATCTCAGTTACTTCATTGAAATACTCAGCAATCAGTGCTGAGTATTATTCAATTCTTTTTCCAGCTCCTTCATCGCTTTCTGAGCTTTAAATTCTTCATATAACGCTTCTTTTGAAGTTGGATCGAGCTTTTTTCCTGAATTTTCAACTAGTTCATTAAATGCCTTTTCCGGGTCTGGCATTGAGACTAAAACACAAAGCTGTTTTGCATTATCCAATTTTGCAAATGCTACTTTTTCTGGTTTTGAACCGACCAAATTCTGTTCAGCAACTTGTTTACTTACTTGTTCGAAGGTTCCGCCAACATTAGTGGCTTGTTCACTTTGGACTTTACGCTGATATAGCTTATCCAGCACAGCGGCCTTAACCTTTATCTGCTGTGTTAAATCTGCCCTTGCAGCAGCTACAGCCTGAGCTTTATCAATCGACAGGCTTCCAGACCAAGGCACGCAAGAACTAGAAGCCAAAGCATTCTCTAATGTTGGTTGTAATACCCAAATAGGAACACTGTCATCGTTATGAAGTGGAGTCGATTGGGTTGTAGGGGTTGAGTTACAAGCCGCAAGTACTAGAGTTGTGGATAGCATAATAAATTTTTTCACGAATTAAATTCCTTTTATTTGTTGCTCGTAATCATCACTGCGCTTGAGTACTTTTCTCAAATAGTTTCGAGTTTCTTCAGCCGGAAGGTTGCGCAATAACTTTTGATGCAGTTGTTGAGGTGACATTAAGTTGGCGGCGATTGCAGCTCTGTTAAGTGAATTCGTTCCCGTTAATGTTTTGGCTACATTTCCAATACCAGTGTTATATGCAGCAATACATAAGTATTTTCTTGAGGTTGCATTACGTACCGCTTTAAAATATCGCTGGTCAAGAATATGCAGATAAGCGCTGCCAGCTTCAATATTATTTGAAGACTGATATAGATACTCAGGTGAGTAAAGCATCGGCTTACCATGCATTAACGCACTGACATCTTTTCCTGCTGTCGTTGGCACAATCTGCATTAGTCCAAATGCAGGAATAGGTGATCGAGCCATAGGGTTAAAGCTAGATTCAGTATGAATAATTGCGAGCAACAATGAAGGCGAAACATGCCAACGTCTCGCTTGTTTACTGACTTCCTTTAAAAACGGTTTTGCTTTCTGTGGTAGGCTTTGCTTTGGTAGAGCAAAAGTAACAGAAGTTGCTTGTGCGCCATAGGTTACTACAGGTGCTTTCTCTGCAATTGCTTGTTGTACAAGAACTGGTGATAATAATTTAACTCCCTCATTTTCCAATGCAAAGGTCTGTTTAACGACCTTATTGCTCGTTTCTATTCTTTTCTTAACTAGAGTTTGCTCTGCACTTTGATAGACAGGATCATTTGAAAGTGCTTGTTGAGTGCTTTGATTTGCTATCTTTTTTAAGACATTTTTAGCCTCAATAGTTGGGGATAAATTGCTATTTATTTTTTTAAACTCGATTTTAACTTTACCCGTATCATAATCAATACTGGTTCTGGTATTTAAATCATCGCTATAGCTCACCCACACTTTTTTACTTGGGAGAAGTGCTTTGTCCCACTTTTGACCTATTTGCTTTTTATATTGAGTTTCTGCTTGCTGCCATGCAGTAACAAACTCGCCAAATTCCTCTATATGCTGTTGTTGGAATTGAGCAAACTCACTATGTTCCTGCTTTAAAAATAATTCAAAGTCTTCGTCTGTAGCCAAAGTTGATTGCGTAAACCCAACGAACACGAGTAAAGGTATAATGCTGTTTTTTTGAAATTGCATCATTTTGCTTTCCTTAACTTAAAAGTAGCTGCGTAGATCATCAGCTTGTTCACTTTCCAAAGCTTCCTGCTTATCGATAATTTGGTTTCTTAAAGCTGTGCATTGCATCGACTTACAACCATCCAACAAGGCTAAAGCTTCATTTAATTTATTTGCTTGCAACCACATATTCCCTACAGCAACCTTCGACTCAATAAGGTGTAACTGTTGGTTAGTTAGGTGTTTATCAAGATAAGCTAAGCCTTTATTTAAAGGAGATTGACTCGCAATAAGTGCGATAGAATCAGCTTTTGTTTGAGGTTGGTTAAGAGAAATTTCAATTACGCTGCGGAGGCGTTGTTTCTGCTTAGTTTCAATAAAATACCATGCTAGTTTTAGTGCTAGAAAAGCTTCATTTACTTCAACAGAATTTACATGAATATCGCCTGTACAATTCAACCAGTCATTATTTTTCTGCTGTTGATAATTATTAATATCAGCATCAATAAAATGAACCTTGTCTGGAATAGTCAAATTAAGCTTTTCTGACAGTTTTAGCTTTATACTTTCTTGGCTTGGCAAGGTAAGTGCTCGACGGCAAGCCTGCTCTGCAGCAGGCTTAGCCGATGGCTTTAATATTTTTACCCTAGCCCCATTTTCGTTCGCTTGGCTTAGAAAAAAAGCACTACGTTTTTCAATGGTGCTGGGTGTATTAAAGTCGACCGAATGACTTGATAACGTTAGCAGCAATAAGCTGGTTAACATTAAAGGTCACCCTTCTTTGTTACCTGACCTGAAGCACCTTTTGGGTTTTCAGCCTTTTCGTTTTTGCCACCTACAGCTTTAATTTTTCTGCCAGTAGAGCTTACAGTACCGTGACCTTGTATCTTACTGACCATTTCTGCATTAGCTTTCTTTGCCGCAGCTTCTAAGCTAGGTGCATAAACCGCAACCGTATATTGCCAATGACCATCAGCACTTTTGAAGCTTTTGGTATTCACACCCGCTGGTAATTTCCCTTGTGCAATGGTGGCATACTCATCACTGGTTTTAAGTTGATTTAGAAATTCACTTCTTTCTTCATCAAGTACTTTAACTTGTTGTGGGTCATTGAAATCAGGATCGTCATACTCGAACTGGGTTGTTCCTTCCATTTGGTTTTCATCAAAACTACCTTGCCAGTAGACTTTTTCACCTTTCATTGTTGCTAAAAGCGCTGATCTTGCTCGTGTTTGGGATTGTCTCTTTGCAACTTGCTTTAATTTACGAGCAACACTGGAACTCTTGTTATTGCGGATAATAGCTGAGCCATAACCTAAAATAATCGTTTCACCCGTTCTCGCATCTGAAAGTACTTTAGCGCCGACAGGCGGAAGAACGCCACTTTTAATATCTTTTATAACTTGTTTGAAAATACTATTGGGATCAGTATTTACAACTAATGCACCACTATTTTTACTGATCTGTGAACGAGTTTTTGGTGTAGAGATTAAACTAACTCGAACGGTTTTGTTTTCAACATCATCATTAACATCGAAAGTCACAAATCCAGCTAAAGATCCAGATACAGCTTCTTTACATGCTTCTGTCATTTTATTCTGAGTATTCGCAACGCCTTCGTTACCTGTTTCGATATTTTCAAGACTAAGGCTCGCCACATTATTACATTGATGTTCAACCCCTTTCATATTTTCTATGAGTTGCTTTTTCGCAACCAAATATGCTTGGTTATAGGCTCCACGCTTAGAAAGTAGAGTCGCATTCATGTTGTTATAACCGGTATAGCTGGCACTACCTATTGACAAAATACCTGTGCCGCTTCCTACTTGGATCATTTTCACACCGTCTTCGTCATCTTCTAGCAGAGCTTGATGAGCGACAGCTACAGCGACTTTAGGATCGGACGATGCAACAACCACATCACCTTTTACTGTGACATTTTCTGCGCCTTCTATGGTTGTATTTGGCGTTGCTGGAAGCATATCGGTTAGATCAAAATCATCACTTGCTTGAGAAGCGAATGAGAGGCTTAGCGCAAGTCCGAGAATGTGAAGTTTCATTTTGTTTCCTTACAAATAAGTGAGCGTAAAGTTATTGTTAATTTTAATTTGAGGCAGTGGTTTTGCTGCAATGGCGGCTAATGCTAAATGAACCACTTGCGCTAATTCTCCAGAACTGCCCTTGTAGCGAACTCGTACAACGGTATTGTTATTATTTTGATGAATAGCAACATTTGATACCCCAGCCAAAGTATTAAACACTGAAGCTATGTGTTCAGTTTGCTTCAATAGTCTATTTGGTATGATGATTTCTCTTGATAAACCACCTCGAGCTACTACTTGAGTAAAACCTTTCTGTAAATTTTTGTGTAAGTCTTGCAATTGGTTTTCATCAGCAAAATGAACATCAATAAGATCAGTCATAATTGAATCGTCTTTTGGCAACGCAATGAGCGACGGATCATTTTTCCAACTTGAATAGATGTTATTATGATCTTTCACATTAATTCTGATATCCAACCTTTGATTATTACCACTAGTTCTTAGTTTAGCTTTGGCTTTTACTGTTAATGATGAGTCGGAAGTTACCTCTATTCCTTGTTCGCCTAACCAAGCCGAAATAACTGTTTTTAACGGTTCAGGGGCATCAACTTTCACATACGGAGAACCTATTTGGCTCAACATTTGTGATGCTTGTTGAATCAGTGGGCGTTTCTCAACCACAACATTCAAAGTAATTTGAATGCCTCGATTATCCATTTTTGTGGAGTCTAATGTTTGCCAACTTTTAATCAGCCCTTCACTGTGCATAGAAAGCTGCTGCCCAATGATTTCTTTCATGCTGGTTGACTCAACATCATTTTCGATTAGCAAATCGGTCTGAGAGGATTGAGCATGGCTCTGAGTAAGCCATACACCAACGACTTGTGAAACAGCTCTTTGCAGTGCATCATTTTCAGCATTTTTTAATGCCGTTTTTCCCTGCTCAGGCCATCCTTCCCCAATAACGGTAACTGCGATCTGTTGCGCTGCATCATCCCATTTAACAGGCTGAATTTTGGCTTTAGTATTTAACGCTAAAGTTGCAGTTACACAAGTATCATTGCCTTCTAATCGAGGAGATGAAGTATCAATCATGAGTGCTTGATGCTGAATGCCTTCCAAGAGTTGTTCACGATTTGATTCATATAAGCGATGAACATCATCGTTAACGATACTCACATCAGAACTGCTTGAATTTAGATTTAAGCTCTTATTGCCTTTAATGAACTCAGCCAAAATTGATGCTGCTTGTGCTTTCGCACTACTAATAGCCGTTGTACCTCGTCCATAAGCGCAGGCTTGTGTTTCAAGCCTGCCATCTTCAAGTACTATAACTTCAGCACTTACAGCAAAAGATAAACCCGTGACTACAGCAGCCAATACGGATTTATTTATCATGTGCGGTTCTCCAAGAAGTTCTTTGGAGCACCTACAGATACTGCAAAAATTTTAGCCCCATTTGATGGGCGATAGATACCATTTTTAGCCTGCCTCTCAATTTTTTCGGCTTCTGAACTATTTTTCCAACGAATGATTTTTCCGTTAGCACTATTTTTTGAGGGAGAAACACTTGCAACACCAATTGGCTCAACAAAACCAGCTTCATAACTAAAAATGATCATTGTTTCGTTTTTCAAAACACCTGCATTTTGACCTCTGTCTAGGCTAATTTGATCGCCTTTAATTCCTAATACTTGTGCAGTAGCTGGCATTTCAGAAAGCATGCGAGTAAGAAGAATATCGATGCCACGAGATGCCATGTCATTAAGTACCGCATTTACGTGTGCAGCATCAAAGTAACGGTAGCCACTTACATAACGATTACTCGCCTTGATATACTTCATTTCTGATCGTTCACGCACATCTTCAGACTTTACACGAATTTTTCCTAAATTCGGATGCGACAATTTTTCTCGAGTATAAGGGTTTAATACAGATGAAGTAATTTCTAACGTATAATCCATCCAACTGGTGATACTGCCTTCGCTCTTAACTGTTCTGAGTGAATCTAGCTTCACAACAAAATCAGGTTGAAGTACACGTTGAGATGCAACCTTCTTTGCTAATGCTTTGGCACCCTGTTGTTCAAGAAAGATTTTTTGTTCTTTTGAAACCGTATCGTCATCACGAGTGACGATACGAAAACGATTTATGCCTGCAAACTGGTTTTCAAGCATTTTTAATAAATTGTGATCGTCGAATTCTCTTAACGCTTTAACGCCTTCACCCTCTCCAGACACTCCTGCCACATCAAAATACATACGAACAATAGGTTTCTTAAGTGGGCAACCTTCATTCTCTGTGTTTGGATTAAAAGTACAATTATCTAATCCTTGAGTATCAAAATATGAAGGAACGACAATATCATCATCACGAAAATCGTATGCGCTTTTTGCAATTAGTGCACTTGAAGCACGATTTGAAACTTTAGTGGCTTGTGTTTGCGACGGAGGTGTACTTTTACAGCCAGCAAGAAAGGCTAAAGTTAATACCGACAGAGTGAGATTCTTATAGAGTTTCATTTGTTATCCTATTGTTCAGAATTCCATTGGCGAATAGGTCTATTTAAAATGATGACCAGTCGATTTATGGCTTCGTCCTTAGCTGTTTCCATTGAACGGCCTGATGACGTTGCAACGATGTTGTATTCTTTTAATGTATTAAATGGATGAATTGAATGCGTGAATTTGATGTGTAAACTCGCCTCTACGTATTTAATATGTCCACTATCCGAGTAGCGCCAATTGAGTTGTGGTTGCACCCAAATTACTTTTGCGCCATTACATTTGAGTCTATTATCAATAGCGGCAACCACATTTTTTGGTATTGAATTATTTATGATTTGACAAGATATTTGCTTTAACGCTTGTTGGTGATGTTGTTTTAGCTTTTTTAATTCCGATCTAAATTTTAATTGCTTTCCATCTAGAGCTTCTAAAACCTGCAAGATCTGGGTGCTTCGATGTAGTTCCTGCTCGTGTTCAAGAGCGTGAATAAACTGTTGCTCTACCGAAGCATCAGGAATAGCAAGTCGATTTAAACCTGAAAGTTCGCCATAGAGCGAGCCTATTAAGTGCTCTTTTTTAATCCCAAGCAGCATTGCCGTTTGCTGGCCTTTCGAAGAAGTTTTTATTTCTTCAACACCAACTAAATCGAAAGGTAAGCTCGTAGTTTGAATTTTTTGTTTGAATTCTGAATCAGAGGTTGAACCAGACTTGGAGATTTTTAAAGTTTGGCTAACGTTAATATTAATGCTGAGTTGCGATGCTATCTCTGCCAATGCCGCTTTATGGGCATTGACACGAGAATCAGCGACGCCCTGACCAACTATATAACCATCAAACTCTTGCTTTTGCATATCCCATTCAGGCCATGCAAAAGCAAAGTTAGTCACTAATAATAGAGGAAGACCCGCTAACCATTTAAACATTAAAGCTTTTTGCCTTTTGCTTCGTGTTCAGCCTGTAATTGTTCAATTTGCTTTATAGTATCTTGCTCAATTGAGATAATTTCATTAGCATCCATTGCAAGTGATAATTGGTCTTTCGCTTTAATCAGAGCTGAACCTAAATCTTTTGTATCATCTTTTTTCTCGTCATCACTCGAGAAAGAAGAAAATAGCGAACTAGTAGCATTTAATGCTGTAGCTTTTGCTACGGCTGTACCGTGTTGCGAAAGAATATAAGCAGATTTAGCAATTTCTACTGTTAAATCACCTGCTAGCTCAACATTCGAATCATAAATTGTTTCATTAGCACTGTTATAAGCCGTAATCTTGTGAGCAATTTTATCTCCATCATTGGTGATATCAGCATCGAACTTAGCAATCGCTTGTTTCAATTCCTCATCAGACTTACCACTGCTCGCATATAAAAATGCTTGTACATCTGTGTGATTAACTCTGAGCTGACGATATTCTTCCATCACATTGCGTTGGCGCTTTAAGATGGCTGCTGAAATATTTAAAAACTCATCGACACCCGGTTGAATTTTTACGGATTCATAGCCAAGGTCATCCATTTGTGTAGTGAGTTCTTTAATAACTTTCGCTCTGTCTATACTGCCAGCTGATTTATCATCAGTTGAAACACAGCCAAAAATTAGGGGGGTAGCAATTAGAGAAGCAAGTAACGTTTTTTTCATGATTCAATTCCTTTTATTATTTTTAGACAAGGAATTGCAAAGTTAAAAATTATTATTATTTTCAACATCTACACTTCCTTGTAGTGTTGGCAACATAACTTATAACTAATTAACATAAAATATATATTTTAAAATCACGCTCTGTTTGCTGAGTAAATACTCAATTAGTGTTTTTTTTATACTCGAAGATGTTTAAAGCATATAAATTCAAGTAAATACCCATGAAAATGATTTTTTTCTGATGATGTCACTACGAACAAGGCGCTCAGCAGGAAAATATTCGATTTCATTTGAATGTGCACTTAATAAACACTTTGTAATTTTTTGAATCAAGAGTCGATTGGCAATAACTTAGTATTCAGTTTGATTGGGAAAAGAAATTGTTGAAATTTCAGATGAGGCGTGTACCCCCCTTTTTAATCTCTGGGGTAGGATTCCCCGCCCCTTGAGGTTTTAGTTAATCTAGATGAGACCCCGATGCTTGCGGCGTGATTATTCATTCAACTCGGGATCAATTAACTAAAAGATTCATTTTAATAATTATTTATAAGAGGTAGTAATGAAAGGGGAAAATGAAGCGCTAAATTAAAGGCAATTTAGTATTATTCTTTTACCTATTTGTTGTAAACCCTTTTGGTTTACATAATATTTTTTTAAATTTGTAATCATAAGCTGAATGATTAACTTTACTTTACGATTCATTACCATATGGAAATGTATTTTGATTTAAGTTACCTTACGTGGTCTACAATCCTTTAGTACATGTAGTAATCCTGTAAAAATACCTAAAATAGGTCATATTTCTCTAAGTACATGTAACATGTTTATTCATAAACCTTATGAAAGGATTCTAAGTGCATGAATCTATTGACTGAGCACCCGACCGACCAACCATGTAGTGATTATCTAGTGAGTATTTGTTAAATACTATGCGTAAAAAATTGTTAATACAGTTGCTTATGATCAAAGACTTCTAAATTGAGATTTGGGACAAACTTGAGACTTGAGATCAAATCTACTTCAGACCGATAAATTGAGATTATTAATCTTTAGTTCAAAAGCCTGTTAACGACTCACGGTACTTTACTTTTTTAAAGTAAAAATAGTGATCCATAATACCTTTAATAGCAAGAATTAATGGATGATGATAGATATTGTGCTCTTTTAAGTTAGTTTGCTTAAGCTGAAATATTGCATAGTTAAAATGGTAATAGCCATAAGTATTTGTTAAAGACCAATTAATGCTTCCACCGTGGTTTTCAACAAGCCATTGCGCCAACTCAAAGTCATGTTTTCTCATTGCCAGCATCAGCGCATCAAGTTTATATTTTTGTTCATGTGCAGTTACATTCGCCCCTAGCTCGATAAACCTTTTTGCTAGCTCAACCTGATTTTCTTCTATTGCCATCATTAAAGGAGTATCACCCGTTGTAATCGGTACATTCACATTATTAAATTTTTTCAGTAGCAACTCTGAAAGCTCAAACTTTTTTTGCTTTAGTGCTATCGTTAAGCATGTATATCCTTCAGTGTCCTGCTTTGAAAGTAACTTCTGTATAACACCTTTGGGTAACCTCCTTAGCGCCCATGGAGTTATATCGTCATTTTCGGATAATATCGCTATCATTAAAAAATTTTGCTTAAAGGTATTAGTTGCTTCTACATTAGCGTTGTTTCTTATGAGCATCTTGACCACTTCAGTTTGCCCCGTATGGGCTGCTAAAACTAGAGCTGTTCCATATTTCCCCTGTATGTTGATATGTTTGGAATGTGGTATCAGCTTCAACGCCATTTGTTCATTCTTAATCACAATCGCTGATTGCAGCGGAGTTTTACCATCAAATTTTTCATCACAACTGACACCCCGACTCAGCAATAAGTCAACCAATGAAAAATGTCCGCCGAGAACCGCCCAATACATTATGCCATATCCGGGTAATGTTTTCGCAGACGGTGTCGCTCCATTGAGGATTAACGCTTCTGCGGTCTTACTATCTCCTAAATCCATGGCTAGACTTAAAATGGTTCGTCTTACATTGCCTTTTTTGCCAAAATTACCCTCGGATTTAAGGTCGAGCATCTTTGGTTCAACATGTGGAATGAGCTTATGCGTTAACTCAGGGTTCCCTGCTTTTATCGCTTCCCCAATTATATTGATTCCGGCACGAAAACAGTCTTCCTCAAAGCCGTTAGCCAACATAGCTATCAACAACTTCTCATTATTTTTTTGGATACACTTAATGAGTTGAGCTCTATCGCTCGCACTCTTAATATTTAATTTATGCCCGTGTTCGACAAGCTCTAAGGCTATATCATCCATTTCATAATAAATTACCAATGCCAGTAACGAATACCCAACATATAATTTAGAACTCGGTTTCGCCTTGGATAAAAGTAGCGCTGCGATATTTCTTTTTTTTAATCGTATTGCCGTTGTTAATGGCGTATCACCTTCACTATCAATGGCCTCGGCATCACAATTTTTTTCTATCAATATTGGTACCATAGAATCAGCGAAATCTTCCATTACGGCTAAATGCAGAGCCGAAGTACCCTCGTTATCTTTAAGATTTAAGTCATTAACGTCTGACATTTTCTCGATTAAACACTCAGCCATTTGCTGCTTGCCTAGAGTTAGGGCCACAAGTAATGGTGTTTGTTTATTTTGATTAGTCACAGATAAACCGATAGATAAGTTAAGCAACAATTTTAAGATCTCAAGTTTCCCATACCTTACTGCTACAAAAACAGCGGTTTCCCCTTGACGATTTCTGTGCAGGAAATTGCATTCAGGAAAGGCATCTAAAAGCATCTTTACAACTGTTGTATTTTCGCTCATTATTGCAGCCATTAACAAAGAATACCCTGAATTTGGTGCCGCATAGAAAGTTATAAGGGGTTCTTTTAATAAGCGGGTTATTTCTTGCTCAT
Source organism: Parashewanella spongiae (assembly GCF_004358345.1). Lineage (NCBI taxonomy): Bacteria > Pseudomonadati > Pseudomonadota > Gammaproteobacteria > Alteromonadales > Shewanellaceae > Parashewanella > Parashewanella spongiae. Next base: position 2,801,264 of record NZ_CP037952.1, read on the forward strand.
TTCCACGCCACAAAGAACAATGCAAAAGATGACTGTTATTTAGCATGATTTCTGTTTGCTTACACCATTCCCCCTCATTAGTTCCCACATTACTGCCAACTGAATTTCCCCTTCCAGCCTCATTATGAAAATTATTTATTAATTTGCACGCCCATCTAGAATTTTTACCTAAAGTAACTAAAAATGAATGTGATTGTCTTGCACTCGTTGTCACTGAAATCGTATTTTTAGTTTCTAATTCTTGCTCCGATAGTGCTGTAATTAATTCAGGGAGCATTGCAACATCAGGGAGCATTGCAACATCAGGGAACATTGCAACATCAGGTAAAGCATTAATACATGATTCAGAGCTCATCATTTTTAACCCCAATAGGTTTTGAACAATAACTTTACAAGAAAGAAAACTGAGCACAAATAAACCTTTATTAACTTTTATTCGATTCTACAGTTTTTTCTGCTTCAATTTTGCGCTTGTCCACTTTTCAGATATAACCAACAGAATTCAACTGAGTTCTCTTCCCTCCAACGAGGCTGGAAACGAAGTAACGATAGTTTTGTATGTCGTTTAGTGCCTTTGCTTTTTTCTATAAAAGTCACTGGATACCAGCCTTCGCTGGTATGACAAAGATTGGTACTTTCTAAATCGCTAGATCCCTTACAGATTTTAGCGTTTGAAAATTGTCAGTATTCCTACTCGTTAAAGTATCTGCAATTTCTGGTAATGTTTTATCGAAAAATTTATTCTCTGTCGAAACAATTTGCTTGACGCAAACATTACTTTCCAAAGTCGTTCAATCGGATTCAAGTTGGGACTATATGGCGGAAATTATGAAGTTTATTATTGAGTAATTCAGCCTGCTCTTATACGCTATCTGCTCAATGGCAAGCCGCTCCATCTAAACTTTGCTGAGGAAGGTACTCTTGAATGTGTCGCTTAACAGTCGTTTCATCAATTAGCAATACCTCAGCAATTAAAGAGTATGACCAACATTCAGAGCATATCAATATAACTTTAATTCAGACACTTACGACTGTCATTAGACTTTTCATGCAGTGATTTGAGTGTTTACCAATTACAGTAATCAGTGAATTTGGGTATTCAAATAAAAGGTGCTAGATTCCCACTTTCTTGGGAATGACGAAATTACCACATGGAGTTGTTTATATATTGCTCACTCGTGCGCTTGCCCTGTATTATTTCCCCTACTCGCATTATCTACTAATTGATTCCTGTAAGTATATTGAGTGATAGAAGGTTGCATTCTTAGGCTTACAGGCATTAATTCATCTTTTAATCCAGAATCCATCATGCCATAGCACTTTTAATAGCAAGAATTAATGGGTGATGCTCGATATTGTCATTTTCTAATTCAGGTCTATATAGATGAGATAATGCAGACTTCAAATGGGAATTACCATGAGTATTTATTAAAGACCAATTAATGCTACCTCCGTGGTTTTCAACAAGCCATTGCGCCAACTCAAAGTCATGCTGTATTATTGCCAGCATCAGCACATCAAATTTATTTCTTTGTTCATGTGCAGTTACATTTGCCCCTAACTCGATAAACCTTTTTGCAAGTTCAACCTGATTTCCTTCTATTGCCATCATTAAGGGAGTATCACCTTCTGTAATAGGTACATTCACATTATTTAATTTTTCCAGTAGCAACTCTGAAAGCGCAAACTTTTTTCGACTTAGTGCTATCGTTAAGCATGTATATCCTTGAGTGTCCTGTTTTGAAAGTAACTTCTGTATAACACCTGTGGGTAATGTCCTTAGCGCCCATGGAGTTATTTCGTCATTTTCAGAAAGTATCGCTAGCATTAAAAAGTTTTGATTAAAGGTATTTGTTGCTTCTACATTAGCGTTATTACTTATGAGCACCTTGACCACTTCAGTTTGCCCCGTAAGGGCTGCTAAAACTAGAGCTGAACCATCTTTACCCTGTGTGTTGATATCTTTGGAACGTGATATCAGCTTCAACGCCATTTGTTCATTCTTCTTCACAATCGCTGATTGCAGCGGAGTTCTACCATAAATTTTTTCATCACAACTGACACCCCGACTCAGCAATAAGTCAACCAGTGAAGAATGTCCGCCGAGAACTGCCCAATACATTATGCTATACCCGGAGGATGGTTTCGCAAACGGTGTCGCTCCCTTGAGAATTAGCGCTTCTGCGGTCTTACTATCGCCTAAATCCATCGCTAGACTTAAAATCGTTCGGCTTACACTGCCTATTTCGGGGTAATTAACCTCGAATTTAAGGTCGAGCATCTTCGGCTCAACGAGTGAAATGAGCTTATGCGCTAACTCAGAGTTCCCTGCTTTCAACGCTTCCCCAATTATATTGATTTCGGCGCGAAAAAAGTCTTCCTCAAAGCCGTTAGCCAACATAGCAAACAACAACTCATCATTATTTTTTTGAATACACTTAATGAGTTGAGCTCTATCGTTCGCACTATTAATATTTAATTTATGCCCGTGTTCGACAAGCTCTAGGGCTATATCATCCATTTTGTAATAAATGACCAATGCCAGTAACGAATATCCTTGATATAATTCAGAACTCGGTTTCGCCTTGGGTGAAAGTAGCGCTGCGATCTTCCTTTTTTCAAATCGTATTGCTGTTGTTAATGGCGTATCACCTTCACTATCAATGGCCTCGGTATCACAGTTTTTTTCAATCAATATTGGCACCATAGAATCAGCGAAGCCTTGCATTACGGCTAAATGCAGAGCCGAAGTACCCTCGTTATCTTGAAAATTTAAGCCATTAATGTCTGACATATTCTCGATTAAACACTCAGCCATTTGCTGTCTACCTATAGCTAGGGCTACAAGTAATGGTGTTTGTTTTTTTTGATTCGTCACAGATAAATCGATAGATAAGTTAAGCAACAATTTTAAGATCTCAAGGTTCTCATACTTTACTGCTACAAAAACAGCGGTTTCCCCTTGTCGATTTCTGTGCTGGAAATTGCATTCAGGACAGGCATCTAAAAGCATCTTTACAACTGTGGCATTTTCGCTCATTATTGCAGCCATTAATAAAGAATGTCCTGAACTTGGTACCGCATAGGAAGTCATATAGGGCTCTGTTAATAAGGGATGCTGCGACTTAGGTTATACCGACGTATAATCCAAACAGAGTAATTTACGGTTGCAGCCAAATGTCTACTTCAATTTACCTTTCTAGTGAGTCCAAAAGGATAATTAAACTTGCATCCAGTAAACTTCATGGGATGGAGAAAAGAGTTTTTATGGCCGAAGTATCCAAAACCTTCTGCTGTGGGAGTCCACGCTTAACTGAAACAGAATTTGGCTGGTGTCGAAAGGCTGTTGCGCTTGGGCTTCATGAACAAGAAACGGGCTTCGAGTGTTTCGGAAACTATGACGGAAAACCTCGAAGTGAAGTGAGTCAGCCTCAATTAGAAATAGATATTAGAGCGTTAGTAGATCCTGAATCGCAAGCCGACCCGAAGTTTAAAAATACGTTTGTGTATACCCGAATTACAGCGAAAGGCGTCAGAAAAAAGTTAATTGAAGAAAAAGGCTGGCTACCTGAAGAATTACCTAAAGAAAGAACCATTAACGACATATTAAATCGACTGGGATACAGACTTCGACGAGTCCAAAAAACTAAACCCCAAAAAAAATTCCTCAAACAGACGCTATCTTTGAAAACGTAAACAAAATCAATAAAGAAACAACCGGTAATAAAAAAGTCATCCGTATTAGTATCGACTGTAAAGCGACAGTTAATGTTGGTGAGTATTCCCGTTACGGTAAATCTCGTAGTGCTGATGCTGTTCAAGCGTTGGATCATGATATGGAAATAAAAAAGAAAATGATCCCGTTCGGAATTCTTAACCTCGACAATGATCAACTTCATGTTTTTTATGGCAACTCAAATAAAACAAGTGACTTCATTTGTGACGCACTTGAATGGTGGTGGGATTCAGTTAAAAGTGAAAATCTAGAAGTGGAAGAACTCATTATTTTTTCAGATAATGGTCCTGAAAATAGTGGCTGTCGTACTCAATACCTGTTTAGATTAGTAGCGTTTAGTGAACAATCGAAACTCAAGATTCGAAACGTCTACTACCCGCCATACCACAGTAAGTACAACCCGATAGAACGAGTCTGGTCATCGTTAGAGAGGCATTGGAATGGCACATTACTGAGTACAGCCAAAACGGTAATAGAATGGACAAAAACAATGACATGGAAAGCGATGAGCCCAGTAGTCAATTTAATTGATAAAATTTACTCAAAAGGAGTCAAGCTCAATAACAAAGAAAAAGAAGAGCTGGAAAGTAAAATAGTCAGAAATAGTGAATTACCAAAGTGGGATCTTACAATCACTCCAATTGCGGTAGATTTTTAAATGCTAGATCCCTAAGCGGGTTATTTCTTGCTCATTTCCACGCCACAAAGCATTATGTAAAAGATGGCTGTTATTTAACACGATTTCTGTTTGCTTACACCATTCCCCCTCATTAGTTTCCACATAACTTCCAACTGAATTTCCCCTTTCAGCCTCATTATGAAATTTATCTATTGACTTGCACGTCCATCTACAGTTTTTACCTAAAGTGACTAAAAATGAATGTGATTGTCTTCCACTCATTGTCACTGAAATCGTATTTTTAGTTTTTAATTTTCGCTCCGATAATGCTGCTATTAATTCAGGGGGCATTGCAACATGAGGTAAAGCATTAGTACATGATTCAGAACTCATTATTTTTAACCACAATTGATTTTGAACAACAACTTTACAATAAAGAAAATTGAGCACAAATTAACCTTTATTAACTTTTATTCGATTCAACAGTTTTTTCTTCTTTAATTTTGCGCTTGTCCACTTTTCAGGTATACCAAAAAGAATTCAATTTAGGAAAGTTGCGGAAGAAAGTATACAGATGAGTTCTCGTCACTCTCGCGTTTAGCGTTTGAAAAATGTCAGTAATCCTACTCGTTAAAGTATCTGCAATTTCAGGTAATGTTTTATCGAAAAATCTATTTACTCTTTGTCGAAACTCTTTGTCCGACAGAACTATTGAGTGATAGAAGGTTGCATTCTTAGGCTTACAGGCTTTAATTCATCTTTTAGTCCAGAATAGAGTCCATCACGCCATAACATTTTTAACACTCGATGCTGCAGTTTTTAGCGCTTGATAAGTTTTTAGCGCTTGATAAAAAGTTGATTTGACTTCATAGATCAAACTCCCCTGCTGCGACTCCATGCTAAGACATCCGAAGCATAATCTGCATCACAACAGCAGTCTGATGTGTTAGATTGAACTCAGAGACTATATTCGTCAAGCACTTCATTATGTTCATTCGTAGCCTTTCAATTGTTACTCAACGGTTACTCAATTTTTTGATACTCTAACTGTTTCATTATCCTTAATTACTACCTTTTTAAAGTTAACAAGAACTGGGCGGCTTTTGAACGGAGAAGTTTAGGCGTTTTCAAGTCAACGGGGTTATGCTGGATATTCTGCAAAGCCAAAATCCCTTTACATTAACAACTTCAAGCAAGTATTGCCAATATATTCAAACATTATCAGTTAACAAACGGTCAGGGCAACCGCACGAGTGAGTGATAGATACAACTCCATTTGGTAATTTCGTCATTCCCACGAAAGTGGGAATCTAGTGCCCTACCCTTATATTGTATACCCAAAGTTATTAGGGTCTGTTTATCTTTCGTGATTATTTTTGCAGCGATAAATTGGTCGTTTTATATAAGACAGAGCTTGTGCGGTTTGGTATTCCAAATAAGCAAGCGATAATGCAGTAGAAATGATCAACTTACGCTGTCTTAGATGCTTTTGAGCGTTCACTGTTCTGTGTTGTAACCCGTTTACTTAGATGACTAAGCTTCACGGCTTACGCCTTGAACAGATAAACGCTCAAATAGCACAAAATTTAATCCTGAAAGATAAACAGCCCCTTGTATCATCTGTAAATTGAACTCTGTTGGGTATACCTGAAAAGTGGACAAGCGCAAAATTGAAGCAGAAAAAACTGTAGAATCGAATAAAAGTTAATAAAGGTTAATTTGTACTCAGCTTTCTTTCTTGTAATGTTGTTGTTCAAAATCTATTGTGGTTAAAAATAATGAGCTCTGAATCATGTACTAATGCATTACCTCATGTTGCAATGCTCCCTGAATTAATAGCAGCATTTTCGAAGCAAAAACTAGAAACGAAAAATACAATTTCAGTGACAATGAGTGGAAAACAATCACATTCATTTTTAGTCTCTTTAGGTAAACGTTCTAGATGGACGTGCGAATCAATAGATAAATTTCATAATGAGACAAAAAGGGGAAATTCAGTTGGAAGTTATGTGGAAACTAATGAGGGGGAATGGTGTAAGCAAACAGAAACAGTGCTAAATAACAGCCATCTATTGCATTATGCTTTGTGGAGTGGAAATGAGCAAGAAATAACCCGCTTATTAGCAGAGCCCTTTATGACTTCCTATGCGGCACCAAAGTTAGGGTATTCTTTGTTAATGGCTGCAATAATGAGCAATAACACAAAAATTGTGAAGATGCTTTTAGATGCCTGTCCTGAATGCAATTTCCAGCACAGAAATAGACAAGGGGAAAGTGCTGTTTTTGTAGCAATAAGGTATGGGAAGCTTGAGATCTTAAAATTGTTGCTTAACTTATCTATCGATTTATCTGTGACGAATCAAAAAAAACAAACACCATTACTTTTGGCCCTAGCTTCAGGCAAGCAGCAAATGGCTGAGTGTTTAATCGAAAAAATGTCAGACATTAATGGCTTAAATCTTCAAGATAACGAGGGTACTTCGGCTCTGCATTTGGCCGTAATGCAAAATTTCGCTGATTCTATGGTACCAATATTGATAGAAAAAAATTGTGATACTGAGGCCATTGATAGTGAAGGTGATACGCCATTAACAACGGCATTACTACAAAAAAAAAGGAATATCGCAGCGCTACTTTCACCCATGGCGAAACCGAGTTCTGAATTATATCATGGATATTCGTTACTGGCATTGGTCAGTTATTATAAAATGGATGATATAGCCTTAGAGCTTGCCGAACACGGGCATAAATTAAATATTAAGAGTGAGAACGATAGATTTCAACTCATTAAGTGTATCCAAAAAAATAATGAAAAGTTGTTGTTAGCTATGTTGGCTAACGGCTTTGAGGAAGACTGTTTTCGTGCCGGAGTCAATATAACTGGGGAAGCGGTAAAAGCAGGGAACCCTGAGTTAGCGCATAAGCTCATTTCACTCGTTGAGCCGAAGATGCTCGACCTTAAATTCGAAGTTAGTTATGCCAACAAAGGCAGTATAAGCCGAACCACTTTAAGTCTAGCCATGGATTTAGGCGATAGTAAGACCGCAGAAGCGCTAATTCTCAAGGGAGCGATACTGTCTGCGAAAACATTATCCGGATATGACATAATGAATTGGGCGGTTCTCGATGGGCATTCTTCACTGGTTGACTTATTGCTGAGTCGGAGTGTTAGTTGTGATGAAAAATTTGATGGTAGAACTCCGCTGCAATCAGCGATTGTGAAGAAGAATGAACAAATGGCGTTGAAGCTGATATCACATACAAAAGATATCAACACACATGGTAAAGATGGATCAGCTCTAGTTTTAGCAGCCCATACAGGGCAAACTGAAGTGGTCAAGGTGCTCATAAGTAACAACGCTAATGTAGAAGCAACAAATACCTTTAATCGAAACTTTTTAATGCTAGCGATACCTTCTGAAAATGACGAAATAACTCCATGGGCGCTAAGGACATTACCCACTGGTGTTATACAGAAGTTACTTTCAAAACAGGACATTAATGGATATACATGCTTAACACTAGCACTAACTCACAAAAAGTTTGCGCTTTCAGAGTTGCTACTGGAAAAATTAAATAATGTGAATGTACCGATTACAGAAGGTGATACTCCTTTAATGATGGCAATAGAAGAAAATCAGGTTGAGCTTGCAAAAAGGTTTATCGAATTAGGGGCAAGTGTAAATGCACATGAACAAAGAAATAAATTTGATGTGCTGATGCTGGCAATATCAAAACATAACTTTGAATTGGCGCAATGGCTTGTTGAAAATCACGGTGATAGCATTAATTGGTCTTTAATAAATATTTATGGAAGATCCCATTTAAGCGCTGCATTATTTCAGCTTAAGAGAGCTAAATTAGGAAGTGTCAATTTCGCGCTTCACCCATTAATTCTTGCTATTCAAACTGTTAACAAGAAGCCAAGTGATATTTGCCGACGTTTTGCAACTGAGCCCTTCTCCACTACTCCACAATCAAGCACTCAATATACCAAGCAAATACAGCAACCATCTTCCTCCCCTAGTCCCTTCAATACTCAGACCAGTGCGCTTATTCACTCTTGGAAACTGGAACAGAAAAGCAAAAATCAACTGGGTATTGAATTAAATGCATTAATTGCTCGTTGCACTAAAATTTCGCAGCTTATTGAAATCATTCACACCCTAAAAAACGACAAACGAGTCATGGAAACATCATGGGACATAGGGTTAATCCATGAATTGTTACACAAAGCTACCGAGTTTTCTGACAGCCATTCATCTAATTTCGATGGCATTTTTAGTGACATAACACGATTTAAATCTTCCTATGAAGCGAAAACATGCACACTATTACTGAAATTAAATAAGTTAAATTTAAATTTTTCAGATGCCAAAGGATTGATGCTAGGCAATGCACCTGAACTCAGCCTAATACAACAATGGGGCATCAAGCCTGATGTTGCCATTTACTGTGCCTTTCTGTCGGTATGCGCTGAAACTGGGCATTATGCAGAAGCCGAATCATTGGTGTTGGGCGATGGCGCTCACACTACAGGCAGTTTAATGCAACAATATTGGAACCAGGCTCATGTTGCCATTTACAATGCCTTTATCATGGTATGCGCTAAAACTGGCCAGTTTGATAGAGCTTGGCAACTGGTGTGTGGTGATAAGCCCATGATGGGACTTCATTTGCCATTAAAGGTAGATTCAATCACTTGCCTGAATTTGCTGACTGCCTGCGTTGAAATGAAGCGTTATGCAGAAGCCAAAATATTGGTGTTGGGCGATACAGTTACAGCCAGCTTAATGCTGCAATGGGGTATCAAGCCTAATGTTGCCATTTGCAATGCCTTTATCATGGTATGCGCTAAAACTGGCCAGTTTGATAGTGCTTGGCAACTGGTGTGTGGTAATAAGCCCATAATGGCACCTGATTTGCCATTAAAGGTAGATTCAATCACCTGCGTGAATCTGCTGACTGCTTGCGCTGAAGCGGGGCGTTTTACAGAAGCCAAAATATTGGTGTTAGGCGATACAGTTACAGCCAGCTTAATGCTGCAATGGGGCATCAAGCCTGATGTTGCCATTTACAATGCATTTATTAAAGTATGTATTAAGGCTAAGGAATTTGACACTTTAATATGGTATTTAGAAAAAATAATGAACAAATGTAACATGAGTACTCTTTCACAAATAGATATTCAACTAACGCCGCTTGAAAAAGCTAATTGCATAAGCAAAATTGATAAAGGGATAACACAAGGAATATATGAAAAAAATGTTGGCTTAATGAATCTTCTTCTTTCGCGAGGAGCTAAACATTAATCGAAATATCTATGAAACGGGTAGCGATGAGTTGATATTGTACCCAAGGTTTACCACCTTCCTCGGAAGCAAAGTCGGGGATCATCGCCATTTTTTTGATACGCTATGTAAAGCTACATTATTGCACTTTGAGCACATACATAGCTCTGAATTGAGCATTTAATTATTGTAATTGGTATTACCTAGACTATCTCCTGCGAGGTACTTGTAGTCGAGTAAAGATCATACCGTACTAAACAGCTTTTTGGCAAAAGTGAAGATACAAATCAACACCTTATGTTTACACTAGAAAATTGTAAAAGATTGAAGAACTCCATCTTCACTCGCTTACAGTTTATTTTTTCGCAAAAAACACACCTATTTTATCTTTCGTGGATACCAACTTAATACCTTTCCATTCCAGTATTAGAGTAACTACAACCTCATGCTTATATTTACGTGCCAGTTTTAGCGGTGACATTCCAAATTCTTTACTAAACAATCGAATAGAATCTATCGGATGTGTGGATAAATAATCTAGCAGTACCTTCACCACCTTCTCTTTACCAAAACGGCAAGCCACATGCAATGGCGTATCTTTATATCTTGGATGCACTCTGGTCAGCCCGATATCGGCATTAGGGTTCTGCCCTTTATAATCCAGCAGTACCTTCACAACACCATCATGACCGGCGATACAAGCCCCAAGCAGCGGCGTATTCTTAGATTCTGGATGCACCTTGGTTAGCCCGATATCGGCCATAGGGTACTGCCCCTTATAATACATCAGTACCTTCACCACGCCATCATGACCGGAAATACAAGCCTCATGCAGTGGCGTATTGGGAATAATGGCGTGCATTTTTGCTAGCCCGATATCGGCCTTAGGGTACTGCCGTTTATAATCCAGCAGCAACTTCACCACCTTCTCTTTACCAAGATTGCAGGCCGCATGCAGTGGTGTAGTCTTAAATGTTGAATGCTCCCTAGTCAGCCCGATATTAGCATTAGGGTTCTGCCCTTTATAATTCAGCAATTCCTTCACCACACCATCATGACCAGCGATACAAGCCTCCAACAGTGGTGTATTATGACTTGTTGAATGCTCTCTGGTTAGCCCAATATCGGCATTAGGGTGCTGCCCCGTATAATCCAGCAGTACCTTCACCACCTTCTCTTTACCAAGACCGCATGCCGCATGCAGTGGCGTATCCCCGTTTTTGTTAGCGCTATTAACCTCAACACTAGGAGTCTTCAATAATGCTTCCACCACATCCGCTCGTCCAAAGTACGCTGCGATATGCAACAGTTGATTATCATTTTTAAGGATTGGTAAAGTGTAATGTATTACTTCATTGAAATTAACCTGATGACTCAATAAATCAATTAATTTTGGCCAGTCTCTTGAATTTATCCAAGCTCGCCAATTAAGTGAACTTAAAGGTACCTCATCTGCTCCTGAGCTATGAAGCGCTTGTATTATAGAAAAACTGACGCCGCCTGAGATGCATTGCTGCAATAAGTCTTGTTTACGGTTTAACGGTAAGGTTTGCCAAACCTCTCTGTTATTCAGGTATTTTTCTACTACATCATCGTATTTTGCATTAAATTCAGTTAATCGCTCAACAATTTGCTTACTCCAAACAGTGACAAACTCCGACTGAACTTTTAACTGTTCAAGGTGCCTACATAACGTATCACTGTAGAGCCTCTGCCATGTATGTGACAATAAACACATCATCAACGGACGTTTATCAAACACGGGAAGACAGTAAACAACAAGTGCTGCCAGCGCACAAAAATCACCACAATAAAGTTTTTTACACCAGTGGCTGACATTGCCAGTGTAATCCGTTAGCTCAGGCTTTTCCGGTATAAATGCACTTTCTAAAAAAAGTGTTAGCTGTTGGTCTGTGTGAATGCGCTTTAAAATCTCATTACTGATGCTATCTCTTGTCTGGCTGCCATAATAAAAATGGTTAGGAGCAAGTTTTAATAACGCAGACCAAGCGTTTTCCTTTAACCGATCAACTATGTCATTCATTTCAATTAACAGATCATCATTATCATCTTCAGACTGAATGTATTGCTCTTTCAGGAATAATACCTGCTGCGATAAATCCATATAATCGTCAATACTGCCCAATAAACGGCGGTGATAATCTTCTGGGGCAGTGAGAAGTAAATCATAAATATCTGACGCAAACAGGTCGTGCAGCGGTAACTTAAAATGAGTGTCTTTCTGAGAGTCGATCCCAGTAAGCAACCAAGGCACCGCCGCCGCTAAATGTACCCGATTGGCAGATCTAACCTTTGAAGTTAACTTCAGGAATGCGTCACTCATTTGATCCCGACACAATAAATTAAAAATCGTTGTCGATGGCCTATCACACAATTCTAAACGAATACGAAGACCGTCTATGCACTGCCATTCACCTTCGCTTTCAACCGCCATAGGAAATGCTCCCAGATGAAGCAGCTGTTGTGATTCAGGCCAGTGTTTCATTTTGTTCAGTCGGTTTGAGAGTTCAACAAGAAAACATAAGGCGTCATCCGGTAATTGTTGATCGAAATTGATCTGACCAATAATATGCGTCTTTAATTTTTCGAGTCGCGCAAAATAATCCTCCCTGCCTTTTTTGTCCCGAGCTAGAATGGTCTTTCCTTGTTGCTCAGCCCGCATTATTACGCCTGTTAATTTTTCATCAAAATTTGCCCCTGGTAACTTCGCTATATCATCAGGTAACTCCAGTTCGGCATGTTTTTCCGTTACTTCTTCATCACGAATAAACTTGAGGAATGAATCATATTGCCCAAGCGGGCTGACCATAAACAACTGACCGTCAATATTAACGGTGTTTGATTCAAGGTTTGCCTTCTGAGGCTGAAAGTCTAACTGTGCAGCGATTGAAGTATTTGAGCTGACGGCGCCTAGGGGATTGCACATTCACGTTCCAATTCATTGTCTTCGATGAGTTGATAAATTGTAAGAGTTCTAGCGAGTTAGAAAGTACCAATCTTTATCATGCCAGCGAAGGCTGGTATCCAGTGACTTTTTATAGAAAAAAGTAAAGGCACTAGACTACCGACATACAAAACTGTCGTTACTTCGTTTCCAACCTGCGCTCGAGTGACGAGAACTCATCGGTATACTTTCTTCCGCAACTTTTGTAAGCGGTCAATATGAAGCGTCTTTCAAAATTAAATCTAATGGTAATAACTATCTTTTATATCTAACTGCTAACCAATATACCCCACCTTCACTCGCTTACAGTTTATTTTTTCGCAAAAAAAACACCTATTTTATCTGTTGTGGACACTAACTTAATACCTTTCCATTCCAGTATGAGGTTAACTATAACCTCATGCTTATATTTTCGTGCCAGTTTTAGCGGTGACATTCCAAATTCATTACTAAACAATCGAATTGAATCTATCGGATGTGTGGATAAATAATCCAGTAGTACCTTCACTACCTTCTCATTACCAAGACAGCAGGCCACATGCAATGGCGTATCTTTATATATTGAATGCACTCTGGTCAGCCCGATATCGGCTTTAGGGTACTGCCCCTTATAATCCAGAAGTACCTTCACTACGCCATCATTACCGGCGATACAAGCCCCATGCATTGGTGTATTCTTAGTATATGAATTCTTCATGACCAGCCCGATATCGCCATTAGGGTGCTGCCCCTTATAATCCAGCAGTACCTTTACCACACCATCATGACCAACGACACATGCCTCATGCAGTGGCGTATTTTTACATGTTGAATGCTCCCTGTTCAGCCCAATATCAGCCTTAGGTTCTTGCCCCTTATAATCAAGCAGTACCTTCACCACCTTCTCTTTACCAAGGCGGCAGGCCACATGCAGTGGCGTATTTTTATATGTTGAATTTTGCCTGTTCAGCCCGATATCAGCTTTAGGGTACTGCCTCTTATAATCTAGCAGCACCTTCACTACAGCATAATGGCCAGCGATACAAGCCACATGCAATGGCGTAGTCTTAGATATTGGATGTTCCTTGGCTAGCCCGATATCAGCTTTAGGGTGCTGCCTCTTATAATCCAGCATTACCTTCACCACACCATCATGACCAGCGTTACAAGCATAATGCAGTGGCGTACTTTGATATGTTGAATGCTCCCTAGTCAGCCCTATATCAACTTTAGGGTTCTGCCCTTTATAATTCAGCAGTACCTTCACCACCTTATCTTTAGCAATCCGGCAAGCCATAAGCAGTGGCGTATACCCGATTTCGTTAGTACTATTAACTTCAATACTCGGAGTCTTCAATAATGCTTCCACCACATCCTCTCGCCCAAAGTACGCTGCGATATGCAACAGTTGATTATCACTTTTAAGGATTGGTAAAGCGTAATGTATTACTTCATTGAAATTAACCTGATGTCTCAATAAATGAATTAATTTTGGCCAGTCTCTTGAATTTACCCAAGCTCGCCAATCAAGTGAACTTAAATGCACCTCATCTGCTCCTGAATTACGAAGCGCTTGTATTGTAGAAAAACTGACGCCGCCTGAAATGCACTGCTGCAATAAGTCTTGTTTACGATTTAACGGTAAGGTTTGCCAACCCTCTCTGTTATTCAGGTATTTTTCTACTACATCACCGTATTTTGCATTAAATTCAGTTAATCGCTCAACAATTTGCTTACTCCAAACAGTGACGAACTCCGACTTAACTTTTAACTGTTCAAGGTGCCTACATAACGTATCACGGTAGAGCGCCTGCCATGTATGTGACAATAAACACATCATCAACGGTCGTTTATCAAACACGGGAAGACAGTAAACAACAAGTGCTGCCAGCGCACAAAAATCACCACAATAAAGTTTTTCACACCAGTGGCTGATATTGCCAGTGTAATCCGTTAGCTCAGGCTTTTCCGGTATAAATGCACTCTCTAAAAAAAGTGTTAGCTGCTGGTCTGTGTGAATGCGCTTTAAAATCTCATTACTGATGCTATCTCTTGTCTGGCTGCCATCATAAAAATGGTTAGGAGCCAGTTTTAATAACACAGTCCAAGCATTTTCCTTTAACCGATCAACTATGCCATTCATTTCCATTAGTAGATCATCATCCTCAGACTGAAGGTATTGCTCTTTCAGAAATAATACCTGCTGCGATAATTCCAAATAATCGTCAATACTGCTCAGTAAACGGCGGTGATAATTTTCTGGGGTAGTGAGAAGTAAATCATAAATATCTGACGCAAACAGGTCGTGCAGCGGTAACTTAAAATGAGTGTCTTTATGAGAGACGATCCCTGTAAGCAACCAAGGCACCGTCGCCGCTAAATGTACTCGGTAGTCAAATCTAACCTTTGAAGTTAACTTCAGTAATGCGTCACTCATTTGTTCCCGACACAATAAGTTAAAAATCGTTGTCGATGGCCTATCACACAAACCCAAACGAATACGAAGCCCGTCTATGCACCGCCATTCAGTTTCGCTTTCAACCGCCATAGGAAAGGCTCCCAGATGAAGCAGCTGCTGTGATTCAGGCCAGAGTTTCATTTCGTCCAGTCTGTTTGAAAATTCAACAAGAAAAAGTAAGGCGTCATCCGGTAATTGTTGAGCGAAATTGATTTGACCAATAATATGCGTCTTTAATTTTTCGAGTCGCGCAAAATAATCCTCCCTGCCTTTGGTGTCCCGAGCTAGAATGGCCTCTCCTTGTTGCTCAGCCCGCATTATCACTCTTGTTAATTTTTCATCAAAATTTGCTCCTGGTAACTTCGCTACATCATCAGTTAACTCTAGTTCAGCGTGGTTTTTCGTTACTTCTTCATCACGAATAAATTTGAGGAATGCATCATATTGCCCAAGCAGGCTGACCCTAAACAACTGACCGTCAATATCAACGGTGTTTGATTCAAGGTTTGCTTTCTGAGGCTGAAAGTTTAACTGTGCAGCGATTGAAGTGTTTGAGCTGACAGCGCCTAGGGGATTGCACATTCACATTCCAATTCTTTGTCTTCGATGAATTGATAAATTGTAAAGGATCTAGAGACTTAGGAAGTACCAATCTTTGTCATGCCAGCGAAGGCTGGTATCAAGTGACTTTTATAGAAAAAAGCAAAGGCACTAGACTACCGACATACAAAACTGTCGTTACTTCGTTTCCTGCCTGCGCTTGAGTGACGAGAACTCATCGGTATACTTTCTTCCGCAACTTTTGTAAGCGGTCAATATGAAGCGTCTTTCAAAATTTAGTTTAATGGTAATAACTATCCCTTATATCTAACTGCTAACCAATATTACACCTTCAGATACTAGGAAACCTTACGACACCATTGCTGTAATACAGGTAAATTCATTGACGAAAAATTTATCATATCACAAAAAATTCAGATTAATAATGTTTGACAAGTTTTCAACCAATGGCCTAATAAGTATCCATAACAATATAGATTTTTTAGGAAAATAGAGAAGCAGTTGATATTCAACGGTAAGTGGTGGCTGAGATTTTAAGGAAATAAATCAATATATACTTAAAGTTTATATAGATCTTCTCAGAGAAATTTTAATTGGTTTCAAATGGCGTTCTCATTATTTATTGTGGTGGTAATTCCAAAGTACGTTTAGTTTCTTACTGTTTTGATATACAGTGCATTCAATAGCAACGCCTTTTTCGCTCCAACCATACGGTAAGTTCGACTTCTGGGAAAAGCCTGATTCATCAAAATAATAAAGATCTATTACCCCTTCCTTTTCCATTTCTACACAACTCACTAATTCATCGTAGGCTCTTTCAAAATAGACTTCATTTCGCTGTTTTTTAAGTGAATGTCTCATGCGTTTATGGCTGTAGTTAAAATTTTTTATCGTCCGTTTTACTGTGCCTAGACTGCACTCTTTACCTGTTGAATTCTGTATTAAAGGCTGCGCTCTTTTAAGTTGATGAGGCTCTTCATCAACAAATGATTTTAAGAGTGAAGCTTCCTCTTGAGAGTAAATACTAGGTCGACCTGAACGTTTGTCATCAAATAAACTTGAGACACCTTGCTCGTACCAAGCGGTAATCCAGTTTGATACTGTAATTTCGCAAACTTCGAAAATGTCAGCTATCTGTTTAATTGAAAACTTCTTATTACTTAACAGAAATGCGTGTGCTCTGGTTCGACTACAATCTTGAAGAAGTGCGAACGGGCTATGTGCTTAGTACAAAGTAATTGAATAAAATTAAGCAGGAGCCGTATACGAGACCCGTACGTACGGTTCTGCGAGAGGGATGGGGCACTAACGCCTCACCCTACTCGATGTTTCTAATACCAATTACAGTAATTAAATGCTCAACTCAGAGCTGTGTATGCGCACAAATTGCAAACGAAATTGGTGAAAACACAGTTATTCTACGTTGAGAAAATTTGTTGAAGTAATTTTTGCGCATACAAGCTCCCTGAGGGTAAGGCTAAAGGCTTCCATTACTGCGTTGCATGTTCTTGAATTATCCCGACAAATGCACTAAGTGCGTTGAACGCCAGTTTTGTATGGCGGCCGTAGGGAATATAGTACTTCGAACATACGCCTTGTACTGGAAACCTTTAGATCTTGCTGAGTGAGAGATTAATTACTGTAATTGGTATAATTAATTATTTTATGTAATTTTTCGTAGATAAACTTGGTGATCTGTTTCGAAGTAATCGCTGAAACCAAGCATTCTCATAACAGGAACTAATGGATTTTCATGGCGCATTCTTACCTTAAGTAAATCACCTTTATTTATATGATTATCAATCAGATTTACTAAGACTTGTTGTAATAGTGAATTATGCTCAGTATCGTACCATAGCTGTATGTCTTCTATTTCTGTATTGTCTTGTTCTTTTTTAAAGGTAACTCTTCCTACATCAACCCCATCTAACGAGATTATTTCTGAAGTTTCTTGACCAAACCTTGCTTGTTTTAATCTAATAAAATGATTTTTATCGTGCTCATAAGGCCATAATGCATTTAAATATGATTTCAATTCATTTTGAATTAACAGGTTAACGAAAGGCCAATCTTTTTCTTCAGCTTGTCTGAGCTCGATATTAGGCATGTGTTACTCCGATCAATTATTAAGGGCTCTAGCGATTTAGCAAGTACCAATCTTTGTCATGGCAGCGAAGGCTGATATCCAGTGACTTTTATAGAAAAAAGTAAAGACACTAGACTATCGACATACAAAACTGTCGTTACTTCGTTTCCAGCCTGCGCTGTAGTGACGAGAAATCATTGGTATAGTTTCTTCCGCAACTTTCCTAAGTAAGTTCTAATTTAAAAATCGACATGCCTGTCATAGAAATATTGATTCCATTATCAATAAGCGTAGCCTTAAATTTGGTGATCGCTATCAAGCTAAATACACCAAAAAAAGTAAAACGAATTATTTTCAAAAATAAAATAAGTTAGTTGCCGTAACTACTTGTAACTTAAAGGATAAATCGTTTTATGAATTAAGATTAAAACCATATGAAAGATGATTTAGGCTGTTAAATCGATTGAAAGCAGTCTTAGATTTTTTGAGAATGGCTTAATATTTAGTACCAATTACAGAGATAAATCTCTCACTCACCAAGAGCTAAGGGATCTAGCGATTTAGAAAGTACCAACCTTTATCATACCAGCGAAGGCACTAGTTTCCAGCCTGCGCTGGAGTGACGAGACTCATAGGTATACGTTCTTCCGCAACTTTCCTAAAGGGTTTCAGTGCTAGGCACAAGCTCGAAGAACCATTGCAATAATTCAAGTACTTGTAACGCAGTAATGGAACCCTTTAGCCTTGCTTTTGGGGAGCTTGTATGTTGTCAAAACTGTCTTGACGTAGCAATGTAATAACTACAGCTTTTTAGGTCGGTAACAATGTCTTTATCAATTTCGATTGCACTTTGAGCACATACATAGCTCAGAATTGAGCAGTTAATTACTGTAATTGGTATAACTTTGTATTTGCTATCAAGAAGCAAAAATATTATTTAAAATATTCGCAAGACGAATTCCTGCCTGTTGCATGCGCTGTTCAACTTCCGATCTATGCTTGAAAATATAACCATAACCTAAGTCAGGTTTCCCTGATCCATCAACTCGATAGTCATAAACTTTATTCCTAAGAACCATCGATTCTTTCGCCCAATCGGTATAGTCACCTAATATCCAAGATTGTCTGTTCTTGTGACTTATAGGTAAGAAGTCGACATATTCAGTGTAACTTAACTGCTGATGCTCAATGATAAGTGTGTCCCAAACATTATGGAAGTTATAACGATTAGTTTCGCCAAACCACTTTACCGGAATACTAGTTCCGCCTTTATCAGCCGCTCGACTTACATGCAAAGGCTGGTGTAAATCACCCATAAAGTGAATTAAGAAAGCCAACGCTTGCCACCTTTTTTCATTACTGAGTGACGAATCGCTTAGTTGATTCTCAAATCTTTCAAGAGCTTCGAGGATGTCTCCAGCAGAACTTCTTGGCAACTTTTCCCAATCAGCATCATCTTCTACATTGATATAATGCCAAGCAGAAGCATGTCTCCAATTCTTATCAGACTTGATCTCATCTGGCCAAGTTGAAAGCCGAGCTAATGGTATTCCGCTAGTTATTTTCATCAACTGTGCGTGAGCATTAACAGTAAGATATTGCTCAGCTATTTCAGCTACGATTCTATGACCATTTCGGCCAAATGCAGAGACTTCAAAACAAGTCAAAAAAACAACAAGTGAAGTAAATAAAACAACTGCTAACTTTCTCATATATAGTCCTAAGTATTATTATTTTAAAATATCACCTCATTTTAATGTTACGTTTTGTTTACATCGAGGTGAATTAATTTAGCTAAAAACTTTCGTTTTTAAAAGAAGGTTTCTCATACCCCCTATTCCTACAGGCTTTGTTTAAAAAACTAAAAAATCGAAAAATAAACAAGCGTTTTAAAAACAACTGATCATGAATTTTCTGTTTCATTATTGTAATGAAATTGTAGGAAAAATCTGTTTTAATTCGCACCTGATTCCATTTACAACAAATTGGAATTTTTTTGCTTAATTTTGCCAGTTTAAAAATAAGATAAAAAAGCAAAAAACAGATTAGATTTTAACCATATAATACCTCTACTAAAGGAAAATGTGATGACCAATCATCGTCTCTCACGGATCTCGAGTGCGTTAATTCTCGCATTAGGGTTAAGTACCTCTGCTCTTGCTGCCGACACTTCATCTGCAGTTAAAGGGGAAATAGTTGGACCTCTTGGAAATCCAGCTGCCGGTACTACTGTAACTCTCGTGCATGTACCATCTGGTACAAGTAAAACAGTTACAGTTAACAACTCCGGATTGTTCTCAGCTAAAGGTTTACGTGTTGGTGGTCCCTACACCATCAAGATTGATTCAAATAAATTCAAAGATCGCTTAGTTAAAGATGTTTTTTTGAATTTAGGTGAGCCACTAGACCTTAGCTTTAAACTAGATAAAGATGATACTGAAACTATTGTTGTTAAGGGGTCGCGTTTAACAGCAACAGAATATGGCTCAACAAGCCCTGCTACTCACTTCAACCTTTCAGACCTAGAAAATGCTGCATCAGCAGATCGTGATATCAAAGACTTAGTTCGTATTGATCCACGTATCAATATTGAAGAGGCGGACGGTGAAGAAGCCATTCTTTGTGCAGGCAGTAACCCGAGATATAGTAGTTTAACCGTCGATGGTGTTCGTATGAATGACAGCTTCGGTTTGAACCGTAATGGTTATCCTACAGTTAGAATGCCATTTTCATTTAGCTCTTTAGACCAAATTGAAGTAGAAATAGCTCCGTTTGGTGTTGAAGCTGGTGGCTTTACTGGTTGTAACATTAATGCAGTTACTAAATCAGGCACTAATGAAGTACACGGAAGTGTATTTTATGATTATTCAAGCGACTCTCTTCGAGGAGACAAAATAAAAGGTGAAGACGTAGATGTTGGTGATTACACTGAGGAACGTTTTGGCTTTGACGTTGGTTTACCGCTTATCGAAGACAAGCTTTTCTTCTTTGGTGCTTATGAAAAATTAGAAGGTGCACAAATTTTCCAATACGACGCACTAGGAAATCAAATCTCTCAAGCTGAACTTGATCGTGTTATTCGTATCGCAAAAGATGTGTATGGTTATGATGCCGGTGGTACACCAGCTTCTATGCCTGTTGAAGATGAAAAAGTACTGGTTAAACTTGACTGGAATATTAATGATAATCACCGTGCTTCATTAGTTTATAACTATAATGATGGTTTTCGCATAGATCAATCAGATGAACGAAATAATACAATAACTCTTTCTAACCACTTTTATGAAGTGGGTGCTAAATTAAATTCAATTGTTGGTTCGTTATACTCAGATTGGAGTGATGACTTTTCAACAGAATTGCGTGTTGGACAAATTAAGTTAGACAACCGTCAACAATCTATTGATGCTGCGAGTGGGTTTGGTGAAATTCAAATTGAACGAATTAATGGAGCCAGCATTTATATCGGCCCTGATGATTCGCGTCAATCCAATGATCTTGACTGGAAAAGCCAAACATTAAAGCTGAGCGGTTCTTATTATTTGGATAGCCATACCATCACAGCTGGTTATGAATATGAGAATTTAAATGTATTTAATTTATTCATGCAGCACACTATTGGTGAATATCGTTTTAATGGCCTAGATGATTTCGAAGCTGGTCTTGCAGATGATATTTATTACAATAACTCTGCAGGAACGAATAACCCTAATGATGCAGCTGCGAATTTTGAATATGCTACTCATGCAGCTTATATTCAAGATGAATATACATTCGAAGATGTAGATCTTTCGATAGTATTTGGTTTACGTTACGATTGGTATACCAGTGATGATAAGCCACGCTATAACGAAGTTTTCCACAACCGTTACGGCTTTAGGAATGATGAAACTCTTGACGGTAAAAACTTATTACAACCTAGATTTGGTTTTAATTGGCGTGTTGAAGATAACCTAGAGATACGTGGTGGATTTGGACTATATTCTGGCGGTAATCCAAATGTATGGATTTCAAATTCTTACTCTAACGATGGTATAACAAACATCGATACCTATCGCCGTGACTCCCAATTACTTAATGATGATGGCACACCTATTGATGGTTTGTTCAGTGGCGAAGGTCGGCCTATCTTTGATCCACTACAAGACCAAGTTGATGAAGTTACAAATAACAACCCTGCTTTAGGTAATGAGCCATCAGTTAATGCAATCGATCGGGATTTTGAAATTCCATCAGAATGGAAATATAACTTAGGTTTTACTTACACCACTGAAAACGATTATGTGATTCAAGGTGACTTCCTTTACTCTCAAAAGCAAGATAGTGCAATTATTACTGCTGCTCATTGGGATAACGCGAGTCGTACAGAAGCTTCTGATGGTCGTGCAGTCTACGACTATATTGTTGTCGGTCAAGATGAAGATGGCGATGATGTAAAACGTAATTTCCGTAAGAGTGACTTTGTATTAACCAATGCAAGGGAAAATGGTAAATCAACTACCGTTTCATTCGCGATTAAGAAAGAATACGATTTTGGTCTAGATGCCTCTTTTGGGTATGCATTTAACCGTTCAGAAGATGTTTCACCTATGACCAGTGCTGTTTCGTTTTCAAACTTTACAGGTTTTGCTACAACTGATGCACAAAATCCTGGTTTAGCCACTTCGAATTATGAAACACCACATAGATTCACTTTCAACTTGCATTATGGAACTGAATTTTTTGATGGTTACAAAACTGGATTCACTTTGTTTGGTTCCCATACTCAAGGTCGCCCTATTTCTTATGCATTTGATGGATTGAGTGTTGGTGCAACAGAGTTTAGAAGCCGTAGACAATTACTTTATATTCCAACAATAGATGATGCGAACGTTACTTATGGCGACGATTTTGATCAAACCGCCTTTAATCAATTTGTTGAAGATAAAGGCTTTACACGTGGTGAAATAGTTGATCGTAATTCACATAACTCTTCATGGCACACTCGCCTTGATTTTCGTGTAGATCAACAATTGCCGGGTTTTTACAAAGATCATAAAGCAAGTGCATATTTAGTCATCAAAAATTTAGCTAATATGTTGAATGATGATTGGGGTGTGAAAAAAGTTGGTAACTTTACTGCTCAAAATGTTGTTGACGCGTCTTTAAATAGTGACGGTACATACGTTTATAATGAGTTTTTACCTGATAATGCTGAAGAAACTACTTTCTTAGCACAATCATTATGGGAAGTACGTCTAGGTGTTAAATACACATTCTAAATAGTTTCATTATTTAGGCCAAAGCCAGTAACAATAGTTACTGGCTTTTTATTAGAGTGCTATAAAAGCGTCAAATCATAAATTCCTATCTCAGTACATGCAATATTACGCCATGCTATAATTTCGTTTTTTATTCTGCGAAGTTATCATCAAATGGCTCAAATTAGTTCTGATTTTATTGACAACATTAAAACCCAATTTCCTGAACATCTTTCTTTTGATAAATTTATAGAATATTGTCATAAACCATTGCGTCGTTCTATTCGAGTAAATACCCTCCGCATTACTGTTGATTCATTTCTTAAAATGATGGAATCCAAAGGGTGGACTTTCGAGTCAATCCCTTGGTGTGAGTCAGGGTTTTGGATTACAACTCCAAACATTGATGGTATTGGGAATGTGTTAGAACATTTACAAGGCCTCTTTTATATTCAAGAGGCAAGTTCAATGTTGCCTCCAATTGCATTATTTGATGAATTGAATTCAGCAGATAATGTACTTGATATGGCTGCAGCACCTGGTTCAAAAACCACCCAAATAGCAGCAATGATGAATAATAGTGGAAGTTTGATTGCTAATGAATATTCGTCAAGTAGAGTTAAAATGCTACACGCTAATATCGTGCGGATGGGAGTCAAAAACTGCACATTAACCCATTTTGATGCCACTGTATTTGGTCAATACTTATTCGAAGAGTTTGATGCAATATTACTTGATGCGCCATGTGGTGGCGAAGGCACAGTAAGAAAAGATCCTTCCGCGTTAAAAGATTGGAGCCTTGATAAAGTGCTCTCTATTTCTGAAAAACAAAAAGAACTGATTCAATCAGCTTTTGCAGCGCTTAAAGTTGGCGGGACATTAATTTATTCGACTTGTACACTGAGCCAACAAGAAAATCAACAGGTTTGCCTTTATCTAAAAGAGTTATACCCTGAAGCTGTTGAATTTGTATCACTTCACCAATTATTTGATGGAAGCAGAAAGTCATGTACGCCTGAAGGCTTCTTGCATGTATGGCCACAACTATTCGATAGTGAAGGTTTTTTTGTAGCTAAAATCAAAAAATTACAATCCATCGAAAAAATAAAACCTGAACCAAAATTGAATACTAAGTTTCCATATACTCCGATTCGGATTAAAGAAAAAAAAGATTTAATGCTTTGGCTTGAAAATTCATACGGTATTACACTGCCGGCAGATGCTCCAATCATGTGTAGAGAAAACCAGTATTGGTTGTTCCCAATCCACTTTAAGCATCTTATGTTAAGAATGCGATACCAAAGAATTGGTCTTAAACTTGCTGAACAAAAAGGAAAGCGTTTAAAAGTAAGTCACGAAGCTATTGTTTCGCTCTGTTCAACGAGTGAGCATCGAATTGAATTAACAGAACTACAAGCTGTCGAATATTTGAAAGGTCGAGACATTCAACTAGATATTGCAGAAAAGTCATTAGGTGAAAAAATAGTTTGTCACAAATCTAGTCCATTAGGCTTAGTAAAGCATTTAGGAAATAGACTAAAGAACAATTTACCTAGAGATTTAGTCAGGGATAATACTGCTATTGGTTAATGAAAATTTTAACCAACAAATATGTTTATTTAATTATACCAATTAAAGTAACGACTTGCACTGAAACCCTTTAGCTCTTGGCTGAGTGAGAGATTAATTACTGTAATTGGTATTACACTAAAAAAATCGAAAAGTTTTTTGGCAAAAACTAAATTAGTGTCCTAGACTAATTAATATTGAATTTCATTATTAGTGAGTTTCAAGCTCATTAATGAAAACCGAGTAGCGCACGGCTCGAAAGAGCCATTTCCCAATGCCCAAGCAACCTAGTTGTTTGGGCTTTTTTTTTATCAAAAAATTACCTTCTTCAAAATGGGAACTATCTCAATTTATTGGCACAACTAAAGAGCTTAAAGAAATTTTCACTGGTATATTTGGCAAGTTCATCATAATTTTCGCCACGTAATTCAGCTACAAACTCAGCAACATCACGAACAAATGCTGGTTGGTTTTCTTTACCTCTATGGGGAACTGGTGCTAAATAAGGAGAGTCTGTTTCAACTAACAACCTATCTTTAGGGACTTTACGAATAACGCTTCTTAATTCACCTGCATTCTTGAAAGTTACAATCCCTGAAACTGAAATGTAAAAACCTAAATCTAAGGCCGCTTTCGCCATTTCCCAGTTTTCGGTAAAGCAATGCAATACACCACCTACTTTATCGGCTTGCCCTGCTTTTAGCATTGCGATTGTATCTTCACGAGCATCTCGGGTATGAACAATCAGTGGTTTGTTTATATCTACGGCTAACTTGATTTGTTTTTCGAAGCAGTCTTGTTGTTGAGCTTTGGTTTCATTCGAGTAAAAATAATCTAAACCTGTCTCTCCAATTGCAACAACTCTTTCATCTGCCGCTGTTAACTTCAAACTATCTACATCAAGCCCTGACTCTACATCCAAAGGGTGAACACCTGAAGACAAGAACACTTGAGGAAAAGCCGCTACTTTTTCTTTCATATCGCAAAATTCTTGTTGTCGTACATTTACGCATAAAAAGTACTCTACCCCACGTTTTGAGGCTGTTTCGATAATAGTTTTTAAATTTGAGTGATCTGGGGCAGATTTTAGGCGATCTAAGTGACAGTGCGAATCAATTAACACAAATGAAGTCCGATTTAAAAATAATGGGAAAGGATAACGAGCTACATGGTAGAGGTCAAATCTCCAGAGCCTAAATTACTCGCCAGTAATTTTTCAATTTGCAGTCGTTGTTCATCTGAATCGGTTTCAAGTTTAATTCCAACACCAACTGGACGGCCACCTGATGCACCGATTGGGTTTATCCAGACAACAGTGCCTGATAATTGGTTTTCGGAACCATTTGGGAGCTGATAAGAGATTTCTAAAAAATCCCCAAGATGGTGAGAATGATGTGTAGGGATAAAAATAGCGGCTGGTTTGATAAACGGCATGTAAGAACGATATAGCTCATTCAACGACTTAAATTCCATTTTAATGTCGACCATTCATCCCACCATATATTGCAAGCAATATTTTCAATTATCTATTAACTAGGTGCCGATATTTCAATATAAATTGTTGGCACAATGCTGGAGCATTAATATTACTCATTAAACTCAATCTTTGGCGCATGTGCATGACTTCAGCTGCTAATTTAACGACTTCAGCTTGTAATAAAGCATCATTAAACTTGTTTTGTAAAATAAATTGCCTAAAAACGAGATACAAAACATCTAACACATCAACAATAGTTTGTTCATCGACTGTTAAAAAACTAGCACACAGATGACCAGCCGACAAACTTTGACTCCAATTATTTCTATAATTCAATAACTTGTTATAGTGTCCGGACGAGATACTTTCGATTAAACCTAATGGCCCACCGACTATAGGAATGCACCAATTCGTACCTTTATATTCTGGAGATTGTGAAATTAACCAATCATTAATTTGAGACTTCGAGGGTTTTTTAACTAATATATTTTGGCAGCGGCTTGTAATTGTCGGCATTAACAATCCAAAACTTTCAGTTTGCAATAATAATAGTGTTTGCTTTCCAGGCTCTTCCAGCGTTTTCAACAATGCATTAGCTGCAGATTTATTAAGCTTTTCACAGCTGTAAATTATTGCAATTCGCCAACCACCTTGTTGTGCCGTTTCTGTTAGATCACCGCATAATTCACGAATTTGATCAACTTTAATTTGATTACCATCTGGAACAATTTGATGGAAATCAGGGTGATTACCTGACTCGACTAGGGTACAGCTTTTACAAAGACCGCAAGGAGTAAACTGAGTAGGCCTTTCACAGAAAGTGAGTTGAGCTAAACTACCAAGCAACTGTTTAGCGCCATAACCTTTTTCTAAGCTCAAAAGCTGTGCATGAGAAACTGATTTTTTTTCTAATTGACGCGAAAATATATGTTTGGCCTCATCAAGCCAAGGCAGCTCATTTAGCTTAACCATGGCATAGCCTTTAAAGCACTGATAATGTCTTTGTGAACTTCTGTCATTGCCTGACTTGCATCGATGACATGTATACTTTCATCTTCTGTTGCAATTGATAAGTAACGAGATCTTGCTCTTTCAAAAAAGTCTAATTTTTGTTGCTCAATTCGGTCAAGCGCTCCACGAGAAGCGGCACGTTGCAAACCTAGGGAAGGTTCTATATCTAAATAAAGTGTCAAATCAGGCTTGAAGTCCTTTAATGTTGCTTCACTAATGACATCTACTAAATCACCAAGTCCTCTGCCCCCACCTTGATACGCTAATGAAGATAGATTATGACGGTCGCCTAGCACCCACTTGCCATTATTTAATGCTGGTTTGATGACGTTTGCGATTAACTGCGCGCGGGCTGCGTAAATAAGCAAGCATTCTGCTTCGTCACATAAGGGATCTGTTTTATCGGCGATTTTAACTAAATCACGCATTTTTTCCGCAAGAGGTGTACCGCCTGGCTCTCTGGTGCAAACAAGTTTAGTGCCTGTATGCTTTTCAATGTAGTCACGTACTAAAGTAATAGCACTTGATTTTCCTGCACCCTCTAGGCCTTCAATAACTATAAATTTGCCTTCATACTCATTCATTTTTTATTTCTCTGATACTTATTCACTGCGCGATTATGCTCTTTCAGCGTTGTAGAAAATACATGACTTCCATCATTTTTAGATACGAAATAAAGGAAACTGACATCAGATGGATGTGCGGCGGCCTTAATCGATGCAATACTTGGTGCGGCTATTGGAGTTGGTGGAAGACCATTAATTCTGTAGGTATTAAATGCTGTTCGCTCTCTAAGATCTTTTTTTCTGATATTTCCATTAAACCTATCTCCCATTCCGTATATTACGGTGGGATCGGTTTGTAATCGCATCTTTTTTCGTAAGCGATTGTTAAATACAGCTGAAATTATCTCACGCTCTTCTGACTTTCCAGTCTCTTTTTCAATGATAGAGGCTAATATTAACAATTCATAAGCCGATTTAAGAGGGATATTTTTTGCTCTATTTCTCCACGACTTATTTAATTCTACATTCATTTTAAGATAACTTTGAGTCAAAATTTCATTCACACTTGTCGAAGAAGTGTAATGATAGGTATCAGGATAAAATTTACCTTCAGGAAGACCTGTGTCATCTCCTTGTTCAAGCAACACATTTAAAAATGCATCTTCACTGACTTTTAATCGAGGTTGTTTATTTAAAGTGTTCAGCCACTGTTTAACGGTGTGACCCTCGATAAGTGAGACACTGTAATTTTTAACGGAACCTTTGTGCAGTTTAGATAAAAGAGATTTTGGTGTATCAGTCACGTCTAATTGATAAACCCCTTTTTTGATGCTCATTAACTGAGGGTTTAACTTAACAAAGGCTTTGATTTTCCATATATCTTTTATTACTTTTTGCCTTTGTAGTTTAAGCAGTGTTCCATTTAAAGATGCGCCAGATTCAACCCAAAGTTCTCTTGGCTGAGTAATATTTATAGGTGCTTCTACATAATCAAAAATATTTTTATACAAGAATGCACATGCAATTATCGCAAAGAGAATAAGTATGGTTAAGACTTTAATCAGTGAAATAATCCATCTTCTCACAATGTCACTCCTAGAGAATTTCTGAGGGAATTAACGCCATCCCACATATCAAACAGTTGTTGATTAATTTTTTTAATTGCAACAACGCCAAATAAACTATTTGTTATAAACACATATTTAGCGCACATTAAGCTATTTATTGAGATTTCTGTTACTGATACAGGATGATTCATTTCAGGCAATGCCATCAAAACTTGCTCACGCATCACTCCTGATACTCCACAATTGGACATGACAGGTGTGCACCAAACACCATCAATGAAAGCAAAAATATTAGCCATAGATGATTCTGCGACATTATTATTAGGATCAAGCACTAACCAATCATCAAAACCATCGGGAAGTAACACTGATTTTATTAGAACTTGCTCTAATCTATTAAGGTGCTTTATTCCTGCAAGTAACGGCTGATTAGCAAGCTTCACCTCAGAAATCGACAAAGATACTCCTTGTGATTGCCAACCTTTATAATGGTCGGGTAAATCAAAAATTGTAATGATTTCTGTATATTGAGCGTTTTGGCTCGGTGCATAACCTCGCCCACCTTCGCCGCGAGTAAGGAGAAATTTGATGCCTCGGTTGGGATTTTCTTTTGCTAGTTGTTTTATAAGCAGTATTGAAGATGGTGTGATTTTCCAAAAATCTTCACCATCAAAAAATTTTAATCGTTGACTGCCCTGTTCAAGGCGGGAACAATGAGCATCGAAGAATTGAATACAGCCTCCATCATCAATTCTCATTGTTGCA
Source organism: Parashewanella spongiae (assembly GCF_004358345.1). Classification (NCBI taxonomy): domain Bacteria; kingdom Pseudomonadati; phylum Pseudomonadota; class Gammaproteobacteria; order Alteromonadales; family Shewanellaceae; genus Parashewanella; species Parashewanella spongiae. The sequence continues at coordinate 2,830,591 of NZ_CP037952.1, forward strand.
AATACGCCATCCCCGTAGGTTAACCCACGATTAGATGAGTTTACCAGCGTTCCCTGCTGTCCATTTATCCAAGTATCAGACATTTTTAGTCCTGACTAATACGGCTGGCAACGGCTTCTTGTTGATCTTTATACTTTGCATTTTTACGTGTGTTATAAGGCTTAGCAACTGCTGTATTTAAACGTTCAAAATTCAATGCACCAATCGTCATTTTAGGTCTTAACGCAAGTGGCAACTTACCACTGTTAAAGAACTCAAGAACTATCTTACCCTGCCATCCGGGATCGATACGGTGTGCAGTTACGTGTACCATTAAACCTAAGCGAGCTAGTGAAGAACGACCATCAAGCCAACCAACGATATCTGCTGGTAACATAACGTTTTCGTAAGTCACGGCTAGTGCTAATTGACCAGGGTGGAGGAAGAAAGCTTCACCCTCAGGAATGTCGATTTGATCACTCATAACGCGGTCAAGTGCCTCTTGCACATCAGATTTAGCGCCGCTTAAATCAATATAAGGAGCAGTGTGATCATTGAAAACTCGAAATTGGTCGCCTAAGCGTACATCCATACTTACTCCGCTTATAGCATCATCACTAGGTCGTGGCGAGATTACGATTTCACCGTCATCTAAACTCTTTATAATTTCAATATCCGTTAATCGCATATCGCTTACTACTCCTTGTTATAAAAAATTAGCTATTTAGCCAGTAAGTGCTGAATTCTAGTTTTTAGAATATCAGTTGCGATTCTATTTTTACCACCGCGTGGAACAATAATATCAGCATGTTGCTTAGAAGGTTCGATAAATTGAAGAAACATTGGTCGAACAGTCTGTTTATATTGTGAAATAACTGATTCCATAGTTCTTTCACGTTCCTCAACATCGCGTTGTAAACGTCTTAAAAAACAAATATCTAATGGTGTATCCATAAAAACACTGGCATCAAACAATTCACGCAATTTAGGATCGGTTAAAAGTAAAATTCCTTCTAAGATGATCACTTTCTTTGGTGTTATGCTGGTTGTATCGGCAAGTCGAGTATGCTCAGTATAACTATATTTCGGAATTTGAATTTCTTTACCCGATTTAAGCTTTAATAAATCTTGTCTTAATAGTTCATGATCCATCGACTTTGGATGATCGTAATTTGTTTTTACTCTTTCTTCCATCGTCATGTGACTTTGGTCATGATAATAAGCATCTTCATTTATGACGGCAATTTGCTCTGTGCCTAAATCACGACGAAGTTCATCATAAATTGTTCGTGCAATTAGACTTTTACCTGAAGCCGAAGCACCTGTTATTGCTATGACGACACACTGCGGAGAATTCATACTGTTAAACCTTACTCATCATCTGAAATACTGATTGATACACTGCTGTTTTGTTGAGATGCAACTTCAACGATCGTTTTTCGTGCTACTTCTTGATACAACTCGCTAAATGCTGAATCAGGATCCGAAACAATTAACGGTTGGCCTGAGTCCATAGCTTCACGTACTTGAACGTGTAACGGTATTGCTCCTAAAAATGGTATTAGATATTTTTCGGCGGTTCTTTTACCACCATCGGTGCCAAATATATGTTCTTTGTGATCACAATTGCTACAGATATGGAAACTCATATTTTCAATCAATCCTAAGATTGGCACATTAACTTTTTGAAACATGTTAATGCCTTTCCGAGCATCTGCTAACGCAATATCTTGGGGTGTCGTAACAATGATAGCCCCAGTAAGTGGTATTTTTTGTGAAAGCGTTAACTGTATATCACCCGTACCAGGCGGTAAATCTACAATAAGATAGTCTAACTCTGGCCATTGTGTTTCATTAATCAATTGAGTGAGTGCTCCAGCCGCCATTGGTCCGCGCCAAACGGCGGCATCTTCGCTTTTGATTATAAAACCTATTGACTGAGCAACAATCCCATACGCATTTGCAGCAGTCATTTGCTTTTCCCCAACGGCTTGGGGAGTGAAGTCTGATAGGCCAAGCATAATTGGAATTGAGGGGCCGTAAATATCAGCATCCAAAACACCAACTTTATAACCTTCTTTTGCAAGTGCTAATGCTAAATTTACTGTAGTTGTAGACTTGCCAACGCCACCTTTGCCTGACGCAATGGCAATAACATGCTTAATACCCGCTAAAGCTTCCATTTCAATACCTAACTTCACGAACAAAATATTTATTATTTTGAGTGAATAATATCTTTAAAAAATTTTTTGCAAGTGTACCAGATAATGACAAAAAGATTAGTGCAGAATTAGTGCATTTAACCGATATACTAATGAAAAATGAGTAAGCATAAGTTAATATGCTACCTAATATTTCGAGCAATTAATGAATCAATGAAAAATGGCTGAAACAAAACGTAAAATTCTACTAACTTATGCTCTTCCATATGCAAATGGCTCTATTCATCTTGGACATATGTTAGGATTTATAAAAACCGACATTTGGTCGCGTTATCAAAAACTACGTGGTAATGAATGTCATTTTGTTTGTGCCGATGATGCACATGGCACACCCATTATGCTATCAGCTCAAAAAATGGGAATTTCTCCTGAAGAAATGATTGCAGATGTTCAAAAAGAGCATGAGCAGGATTTTTCAGATTTTGGTATCGATTTCGATAATTATCATACAACACACAGTGAAGAAAACCGTGAACTCGCAAGCTCAATCTATCTGAAACTTAAAGAAAATGGGCATATAAAAGTTAAAACTATTTCTCAGTTATTTGACCCTGATAAGTCGATGTTTTTGCCTGATCGTTTCGTGAAAGGTACCTGCCCAAAGTGTAAGTCAGATGATCAATACGGTGATAATTGCGATGCTTGTGGTGCAACATATAGCCCTACTGAACTCATCAATCCAAAATCTGCCGTTTCCGGCGCAACACCAATCATGAAAGATTCTGAGCATTATTTTTTTGACCTTCCAGCATTTGAGGGGATGTTAAAGGAGTGGGTTCATTCAGGATCCCTTCAATCTGAAATGGCTAATAAACTAAATGAATGGTTTGGGCAAGGTCTTCAGCAATGGGATATCAGCCGTGATGATCCTTACTTTGGCTTTGAAATTCCTGAAGCACCGGGTAAATATTTTTATGTTTGGTTAGATGCTCCTATTGGATACATGGGATCATTTAAAAATCTATGTGATAAGCGTGATGATTTAAACTTCGATGAATTTTGGGATAAAGATTCGAAAGCCGAAGTTTATCATTTTATTGGTAAAGATATCATGTACTTCCATAGCCTTTTCTGGCCAGCATTATTAGACGGTTCAGGCTATCGACAACCAACAAACGTATATACTCACGGATTTGTTACCGTCAACGGCTCAAAGATGTCTAAGTCTAAAGGCACCTTCATCAAGGCTCGAACTTATTTAGAGCATCTTCAGCCTGAATACCTTCGTTATTATTACGCCGCCAAATTGAGCAGTAGAATTGATGACTTAGATTTAAATCTTGAAGACTTTGCACAAAGAGTTAACTCCGATCTTGTTGGAAAACTGGTTAACCTTGCATCAAGAACAGCTGGTTTTATCAAAAAACGCTTCGATGGAAAATTAGCTACAATTTCAGATATGAGTTTAATCACTCAAGCACTTGAAAAGAAAGACACCATTGCAGAATGCTATGAAGGCCGCGAATTTGGCAAAGGCATGCGTGAAATTATGGCTCTCGCTGATGTGGCTAATGCTTATGTAGCAGAGCAAGCTCCTTGGCAACTTGTTAAAGATGATGAAAAACTTCCTCAAGCACACCAAGTTTGTTCAATTGCATTAAACATGTTCCGTATCCTTGCGACCTATCTAAAGCCTGTACTGCCAAAACTTGCTTCTGATGTTGAGGCATTTATGAATACCGAGCTTTTATGGAGCAATTTAGACGCTGACTTTAGTCAGCATGAAATTAATGCGTTTAAACCAATGATGCAGCGTGTTGATATGGATAAAGTGGAGGCAATGGTTGCAAACTCGAAAGAAAATCTTGAAGCAACGCAGGAACCTGAGGCAGCTAAAACAACGAGCCCATTGGATCACGACCCAATATCAGAAACCATTAACTTTGACGACTTCGCCAAACTTGATCTCCGCATTGCCCGAATAGCCAAAGCTGAACATGTCGAAAAAGCGAATAAACTTCTCAAACTTCAGCTCGATTTAGGCGGAGAAACCAAACAAGTTTTTGCTGGTATTAAGTCAGCTTATGCTCCAGAAGCTCTTGAAGGTAAATTAACGGTTATGGTTGCTAACTTAGAACCAAGAAAAATGCGTTTTGGAATGTCAGAAGGTATGGTTTTGGCTGCGGGTCCTGGTGGCAAGGATCTTTGGATTTTAGAACCTCACGATGGTGCGCAACCTGGTATGAGAGTTAAGTAAAACCAAAATTAAAAACAGCTCTCAATTTGATTGAGAGCTGTTTTGTTAGAAAAGCAATTTATAATAATTATTTCTTTTGTTGTTGTGCTTTTAAACTTGCTTTCTTTTTGCGTCGATTTTCAATCACACCTTTTACATCACTACCAATATGAGCTTCGTTTCTCTCCTTAGCAAGTTGAACTTGGCGTTCACGTTCACTGAAACGTTGTTTTTGGGCATCGCTAATTTTATCAATGCACTTTGGACAGCTCACTCCTTTTACATAATCAGCACTTTCCATGTCAGCGTCTGTTATTGGTAATCGGCAGGCATTACACTGTTGATACTGACCTTTTTCTAAATTGTGGTTCACTGCAACACGGTTATCGAATACGAAACATTCACCTTCCCATAGGCTTTCTTCTTGTTTTACTTCTTCAAGATATTTTAAAATACCACCTTCTAAATGATAAACTTCATCAAAACCTTGTTCTTTCATATAAGCCGTGGATTTTTCACAACGAATACCACCGGTACAAAACATAGCCACTTTTTTATTTTGTTTAGGATCTAGATTATCCTTTGCGTACTGTGGGAACTCTCTGAATGTTTCAGTTTTTGGGTTTACTGCATGCTTAAATGTTCCGATTTCAATTTCATATTGGTTTCGAGTATCAATAACTGTGACATCAGGATCAGATATTAGAGCATTCCATTCACTCGGTTTGACATAGGTACCAACAACCTTCTTAGGATCAACCCCGTCTACACCCATTGTCACAATTTCTTTTTTGAGTTTTACCTTAGTTCGATAAAATGGGATTTCATTCTCATAAGAAAACTTAGTAACAATACTTTCTAAGCCCTTTTGCTGTTCGAACCAATCAAGTAATACACGAACAGATTTTTGTGTGCCTGCAACGGTCCCATTAATCCCTTCACTTGCAAGCAATAAAGTCCCTTTAATGTAAAGCTCGGTCATTTTTGAAAGCAAAGGTTTTTGGATATCTTCGAAATTTGGTAAATCTACGAACTTGTATAACGCACACACACAAATTTGTTCAACCGAAGAGTTTTGGAGTTGATCTTTTGACATTAATACCTCTTGCTAGCTGATTTAATCTAAATAAATTGGTTGAACGCACAATTTAACTTTAATTTATTAAAGTTAAATACAAAATTAAACAACCCGAATTCACCCATCAAGTGAGTGACGAACATTCATAGACTTGCCAAAATCACCGCTAGCTGTGTTATAAATTTTTCAAGTAAAACCACTACTTGCTGCTATTCATTCCTTGCTATCAGTATTTTTTCTGCGTATATGAACGCTCCCAACCGTTTTATTTAGGTTTAAGAAGCAGACTAGCCTAAATTCACTTATTGAAATGCATTGATATAGATCATGTATTTTAGACATTTCGTCACTAAATTGCAGCAAAAAAGAAAATTCTCTCAAAGTTGCAAGCGATAACTACACCAAAGAATATCTACGAAACAGGGAGTTTTTCTGTGAATTGAAAGGAAGAAATTAACACTGATGCCATAAAGAAATGAATAGCATAACAGTGTCATTGGTTAAACAGACATATAAATAACCCTCTCCTAGAAATTTAAAAGAGAGGATATTTATTCAAATAAAGCTCAACAATCAGGTTGTTACAATTGTTTACAGTTATTGAAATAAGTGTTGAAATATAATCATCCAAGACTTTGCAGCTTGATCATGACTCTTTTTTCACTTATTGGGTATTTAGTTCCGAGTATTTGTGCAAAGCAACTCACACGATACTCTTCGATCATCCACCGTGCTTCTGTTAATTCTTCAGGAATAGCTGCCATTTTTGGTAATTTATCTAATTGCGCCTGAAGCGCTTGTTCGACTTTATTAATCGAATGCATGTGCAGACGATCTCTATTGGGGTCTACAGGAAGCTTCTCTAAACGGTTTTCGATGGCTTTAAGATAGCGTAAAACATCTGGTAACCTTTTCCAACCTGATGTTTCAACAAAACCTTTGAAAACCAACCTGTCTAAATGGCTTTGTATATCACTCATCGCAAATGCAATATCTAAGCTTATTTTGCCTTTTAATCGCTTTTTAATTTTTTGATAGCAAGTAAGAATTTCTTCCGCTTGAAGAGCAATTTTTTCAGCGCTTCCATTCAGCTCTTGCCTTACCCAGTCTCTTGCTATATCAAAATCTGTTTGATTACGAACATCTAACTTTTTTTCATCAAGTAGCTGGTCAACTGCGGCCGCGACAATATCATCGATCAGTATTTGAACTTGACCAAAAGGGTTAAAATACATAGATAATTTGGCTTTATTTGGAAGCTTTTGTTGTAAATGCTTAACTGGTGATGGAATATTTATTAATAACAAACGTCGTAAACCAACTTTGTGCACTGCAGCAGCTTGATGTTCGTTATCAAATAATTTGATTGCAACCGTATTTTTATTATCAACTAAGGCAGGAAACGCCTTAACTTCGAAATTCCCGCGGCGTTGTTCGTATTGCTTTGGTAAGTCACCAAAACTCCAGGTTTCGAGTTTGTCTTGTTCAATACCAGAGTCAGCTACATTTCTTATAGCCTGATTTACTTTTCCTTGAAGTGTTGCTTGAAGCTCTGGTAAGTCTCTTCCCTGTGCGACTAATTTCCCACGTTCATCTTCAATTTTAAAGTTAATGGTTAAATGCGTAGTGAGTTGGCTTAAGTCAAAATCATCTTCACTTACTTGTGTGCCACTCATTCTTAATAGCTGTTTGCACATAGAAGTAAGCAAATCTGATTCAAAAGGTTTCATCGCTTGCACACAAGCAGCCGCATAGTCGGGGGCAGGTACGAAATTACGACGCAATGTTTTAGGTAATGACTTTATCAATGCGATACATTTTTCAAGTCGTAAACCAGCCACCAACCAATCAAAGCCTTCATCTTCTATTTGGTTCAGCAAAGCAACAGGAATATGCACCGAAACACCATCATCTTCGGTTCCTGGCTCAAACTGATAACTTAAAGGAAGAGTTAAGTTACCTTGATACCAATTATCAGGAAAATCTAATTTTGAAATATGATCTGCATCTCGCTTATACAGCATTTCAGGATCAAAATGTAATAACTGGGGATTCTTAGCTTTAGCTTGTTTCCACCATTTATAAAATGTAGGAGCACTGTATATTCCCTCCGGAATATGCTGTTCGTAAAAGTCCACCAGCACCTGTTCATCAACAAGGATGTCTCGACGGCGGGATTTATGTTCAAGCTGTTCAATTTGATCAAGCTGTTGTTGGTTATGTTTGAAGAAGGTTTCTTTGGTTTTTAATTCACCATTGGCCAGTGCGCTACGAATGAATATCTCACGAGCTTGAACCGGATCAACTTTTCCAAACTGAATTTTACGTTTGTGAACTGTTGTTAAACCGTAAAGAACCTGATTCTCAAATGCGACAACACTGCCTTGCCTTGCTTCAAAATGTGGTTCGATGTAATTTTTCTTTATCAAATGCCCTGCAAGAGGCTCTATCCATTCTGGATCAAATTTTGCGCACGTACGTGCAAACAACTTAGAGGTTTCCGTTAACTCTGCTGTCATGACCCATTTAGGTCCCTTTTTAGCGAGTGGTGAGCCCGGGAAAATGAAGAATTTACGGTTCCTTGCACCTAAATATTCATTATTATCTTTAAAACCAATATGACTCAATAAACCTGACAACAATGCTTGATGCACAGAATCTCCTGTCAACAACGTATTATCGTCGGAAGATTTTTGATCGTGAAGTTTCCATTTTAGTTCGTGAGCTGATTGACGGAGTTGTGAATACAAGTCTTGCCATTCTCTAACTCTCATATAGGCTAAAAATTCAGTCTTACATGTTTTTCGAAATTGACTTGCTGACAGTTCTTTTTGCAAGCCTTGTACGTATTGCCATAAATTAAGCCAACTAGCAAAATCTGACGTTTTATCGCTGTATTTGCTATGAGCTTCATCTGCAGCTTGCTTCTTATCTATAGGTCTTTCTCTAGGATCTTGAATAGATAAAGCAGCAGCAATTACCATTACTTCTTGCAGACAACCTAATTTATTTGCTTCAATCACCATTCGTGCCAATCGTGGATCTACAGGTAAATGTGCTAATTGCTTACCTAAAGGCGTAAGCTGCAGCTGCCCTTTTCTTTTTTGTACCGCTGTAAGTTCTTCAAGCAGTAGAAAACCATCTTTTATATGTCGCTCATCAGGTGGCTGAATAAATGGAAAACCAGAAATTTGGCCAAGACCAAGGGAAAGCATTTGCAAAATAACGGATGCAAGATTAGTTCTTAGAATTTCGGGATCAGTAAATTCGGGTCGATTAATAAAATCTTGCTCATCATACAGCCGAATGCATATACCTGCACTTACACGACCGCAACGTCCTTGACGCTGATTAGCACTAGCTTGTGATATGGGTTCAATTGGTAGGCGTTGAACTTTTGTTCGATAACTGTAACGGCTAATACGAGCAGTGCCGGGATCTATGACATATCGAATACCGGGCACCGTTAAAGATGTCTCCGCGACGTTGGTTGCTAATACGATACGCCTTCCAATATGACTATTAAACACTTTCGATTGTTCGCCATAGGAAAGACGTGCATATAAAGGCAATATTTCAGTATCACGATATTGCCGTTTCTTTAACTGGTCTGCTGTATCACGAATTTCACGTTCACCATTCATGAAAATCAGTATATCCCCAGCCCCTTCTGACATTAACTCCTCTACAGCGGCAAAAACCCCTTCTGTGGTATCGAGATCTTCACCTTCATCTTGCAATAGAGGACGATAACGGGTTTCAACAGGGTAAGTACGTCCTGAAACTTCGATTATAGGTGCGCCAGAGAAATGTTGAGAAAAACGTTCAACGTCTATCGTTGCAGAAGTAATGATCACCTTTAAGTCGCGGCGTTTTTTTAATATATTTTTCAAATACCCTAAAATGAAATCGATATTTAGGCTTCTTTCATGAGCCTCATCAATGATTATTGTGTCATACTGATTTAGATATTTATCACTGGTAAGTTCAGCAAGTAAAATACCGTCAGTCATCAACTTAATATAACTGGTCTCTTTTATCGAATCAGCAAACCTGACTTTAAATCCTACCGCTTTTCCTAACGGTGAATTCATTTCTTCTGCTATACGTGTAGCAACCGAACGAGCAGCAAGCCTTCTCGGCTGTGTATGACCAATTAGTCCACGACTCCCTAATCCTAACTCTAAGCAAATTTTAGGTAACTGTGTGGTTTTCCCAGATCCTGTTTCACCTGCAATAATAACGACTTGGTTTTTAGCTATTGCATCAGAAATCTCATCACGTTTTTGAGAAATTGGTAAGCTTTCTGGATAAGTAATTTGAGGTCTATTATCGCGTCGTGAATCAGCTTTAACTTTTGCGAATATCGCTCGCTCTGAAAGCGCTTCAAGCTCGGCTTGTTTTTTAGGTGAATCAGCTTCTTTATTTAGTCGAAACAAACGACGACGGATTTTCGCCGTATCTAGCATGAAACCTTGATTCAAAAAGGAATGAGAAAGAGGATTAGAAGCCGAAGTCAAAATGTAAACCTATAACAAATATTAAAGTCGCTGATACTAACAAGTAAACCCAATAATTGGTATGTTAATACCTCAATTTTTGCGGTTCAAATATACTGTTTTCCTTGCACCTTTACTGTTTCCTTACGACAATAAGTTTAGGTTACGGCACTTCTTATTTGTTTTGTGACGAAGAGAGAAATCATTGAACAACAACATTCGTTTACTGTTATTGATTATTGTTTATTTTTTTGTGTTTTCTGCCGTTGCTAAAAATGAGCAGTTAATTGAGATAAATGTTGATGGCGTTAATGAGCAGGTAAGACAAAACATTAAAGCTTATTTAAACCCTTTACCTAAAAGTAAATCACAACGACGAGCGTTTATATTTAATGCAAAAAACCAGATTCGTAATGCTATGGAGTCTTTAGGCTATTATCAATTCCGATCTTCAACAAAACTAATTCGAAACGAACATAGCCCTTGGTTATTCGAAATATCAATAGAAAGGGGCTCACCAACATTAATAAATTCAGTTGAAATTGAGGTCAAAGGTGAACTCCATAATGATCAAAAGTACATTCATTGGCGCTCAAAAGTAAAACTGAAACCCAATGAAAGGTTAAACCACGGGAATTATATAGATACGAAAGATCAGCTTATTGGTTTGGCTCTTTCACATGGATATTTTGATGCCAAATACAGTACATCTCAAATCGTCATTAACCGAAGCTTAAAAGTTGCAAATATTAAACTGATACTTGATTCAGGAACAAGATACCAATTCGGATCGGTTAACTTCAAAGGCTATACCCTCGACACTAATCTTCTTAGCCAATTAACACCATTTAGCCGTGGTGATCCTTATACAACAACTTCAATCTCAAAATTAAATCGGGAATTGAGTTCATCTGGTTACTTTAGAAATATAAAAGTCATTCCACAACTTAGCAGTACAATTAATGAAACGATTCCAATCAAAGTGGAGCTTCAAAATCGCCCAAGACATTCAATCGATCTTGGCTTAGGAGCGGATGGAGGTGGATCCACTGACAGAAATATAGACCCAAGAGTTCGGTTTACTTGGCGAACGCCACAAATCAATAAACATGGACATTCACAAGAAACTATCAGTGAGTGGTCACGAGACAGACCCAAACTGAGAACGAGCTATACTATTCCGCTAACTCACCCACTAAATGACCAATTAAAAATCAGATTTGGATTATTTAGAGATAAGTATGGCGTTACGCAAGTATACAAACCCATTCAAAGAGAGTTTGATACAACTGACAAGCTCGAATCGGAAAAAGTTTTGATTGGAGTAGGAAGACAACAAACGCTAACGAATGGGTGGTTACGCAACTACTCTATATTGGGCATGAAAGAAAAGTATATTCAAGAAGATGTCATTCATTCTCCTCGTTATTTTATATTCGGGATAAATTATTCTCATACCAAAAGAGGCGACGACACGCTAGATCCTATATCAGGTTTCAGACAAACTTATAATTTTGAGTATGCCGATCCAGTATTTGGCTCCAGCATTCGATTGGCTCGATTACAAGCAAGATTTAAGTGGGTATTTACGCCAATTGAGGATCATAGGTTTGTTTCACGCCTAGATTTAGGCATAAACATTACCAAATCTGACAAACTTTCGAAAATAGCCCCATCTTTACGTTATTTTGCAGGTGGCGATCAAAGTATCCGTGGATACGGATATCAAGAGCTCGGTCCTTATAGAGAATATATTGATTCTAACGGAGACTTATTTCGTCAAGTTATAGGTGGACGATATTTAGCAGTTGCAAGCATCGAATATCAATATTATTTAAACAAAAATTGGCGTTTAGCAACATTTGTAGATGCAGGTAATGCGTATGACTTGAGTCAATTTAAACCATTAGTTTCAATTGGAGCTGGAATTCACTGGATATCACCTGTCGGGCCAATTAAGCTTGATTTGGGTATTGGGCTTAATGAAACAGAAACTGTAGCAAGATCATGGCGATTTCACCTCACTATGGGTTCAACGTTATGAATAGAAAATCCTTTAAAACCCTTATCCGCTTTGCGATATATTTATCATTAACCTGCTTAATTTGTTTTGCATTACTCATTGGTACTACTTTTGGGAGTAAGGTCGCTATTCATTTGGTCGATTTATTCATGCCATCACTCAGTGTCAAATATGGATCTGGGACGATTAATCGAAATTTAGTTCTTGAGGCCGCTGGTTGGAAATCAGATGGGGTTACAATTATCACTTCAAATTTGAATGTGAAGTGGAAGCCAAGTTGTATTTTGCGTAAACAACTTTGCCTAGACCACTTATCAGCAACAGATACAAACATTGTTGTTTATAATTCATCAAAACTGAACAATGATAAAATTTTGACCATTAATTCTAATAACTCTTCAAAATTTCACATGCCCGTCACAATACAGATAGGGGATGCTCGTTTTAACAATATTAATGTCAATGTTTATGGGCAGCATTACGAAGCCAAAGACTTAATTTTCTCGGGAAGATGGCTTAAAGATGGTTTGACGTTACGAAGCTTCAATAGCTCTAATCTTAAAATAAGTGGTATTTCTAAGACACAAAATCAACCAGCCAACGTAAGTAGTTCAAATAGACCCATTACATTGCCCGAAGTTCGTTTACCTTTTCCCATTTCAGTTCAACAGTCTCATTTAACTCAAAGTCAAATTGAGCTTTTTAATAAAACCTTCGATATTGATGACATGAAAGTAATCGGAAATTGGTTAGGAACCAAGCTGCAGATTACAGAGTTATACATTGATTATGAACGCAACAAACTTAACACCAGTGGCGTCGTTAATTTTACTGATAATTACCCACTAAACTTGACGTCTAGCCTGATATTGGCCGAGCAACAAAAAATAAATAATTTTCCAAGTAATTATTTCGCAGAACTCCTACATGGTATTAAACAACAATCTGTATATACAGAAATAACCAATGATTTATCAAAACTTAAGATAGACGCTAATCTATCAGGTGATATTAATACTCAAATTACAGCACAATTAAATTTACTTACGCCAAACACTCCAATTAACGTAAAAGTATCTGAGCTCAACGCTGCTTTCTCATTTAAAGATGAAAACTATATAGCAAGTAATGCCAATTTGATGTTACAAGGGGATCTTTCACAAGCACAACTTAAGATAAATGGTGATTTTGAATCGTCCTATTTTCCACACTTAAATGTTCGCGCTAATACCACACTATTTGAAACTGGTGTAAATATTTCATCTGCCGATATTAAAACTGCAGGCGGTGATGTTAACTTAACAGGTTCCATAGAATGGAAAAATGGTTACAAGTGGAATACTAAAGCTCAATTCAACGATTTTTTTGTAAAGAATATTAGCTCTAAAATATTTAATTCTGTACCAGACTCACAACTCAATGGTTTTATTGAAACGAAAGGTTTTTGGAATCAAGAGCATTGGCAACTGAACATCGAAAACAGTGATCTTTCAGGATTTTTAAACCAGTTTCCACTAGCAATCAAAGGAACCATTGAAATCAATTCCGATTACAAGATGATAGGAGAAACTTTTTATGCCGAACTACTAGGAAGTCAAGTTAAGCTCAACAAATCTACAATAAAAGGTGTTTCTTCAACTGATGCTTCAATTGTGATACCTGATCTGTCTAATTGGTATGCATCTATTCGAGGTAAGCTTGATGCGAAATTAACAACAATAGAGCCATCAAAATCAGAACATTCAAACGGTTTTGATTATAATATTCGTCTAAGTAATTTTCAGTTTCAACAATATGTGTCAGAAACTATTTCAGCTGATGGTCAGTTTTTTCCTAAAGACAATCTGTTCTTCAAAACAAAAATCACAAGCCAGAAGTTTTATATTGATCAATATTTAATTAATTCCTTAAGTGTGAAAGGTAAAGGTGACCAAAACGTTCAGAACTTTGAAGTAAATCTTAACAGTCTCTATAACTTACAATCAAAAATACAAAGCCGCCGAGTTAATAACAATTGGAAGATAAAGATTCCAGTGTTCGATGTTTATACGGAAGATTCCCGTTGGATGATTAATAATGCAATTCAAATGAGCTGGGATCAGCAAAACCTAATAGGACAAGTAAAGACATTTTGCCTGAAGAATGATTCATTATCGGCTTGTCTAAAGAGTCCAGCAAATTTCGGTAAAGAAGGTTCAATAACTGGCCTTCTAGAAGGAAGGTTTGATCATTTAATAAGTCCCTTTTTACCTCCTCATTTAGCTGTTGAAGGAAGCGTGAGATTAAACGCCGATATTGACTGGAAAGCAAAACAAAAACCAATCGCTCAAATTTCATTAGCTTTAGATCCTGGGAAAGCCGTTTTATATCCGCATAGTAAAATATCGACTGAATTTGACTATCAATCCCTAACTCTAGCCGCAAAACTCAGTAAAAAATCACTGAAATTAGAATCAAAGCTTGTAGCCAATGATCTTATTAATTGGAATACAGAGGTTCAAATAACCACTAGCCCACCTCATAAGCTAAATGGGTACATCAAACTTAATAATATTCAGCTCACTCCTTTTTCTGGTTTTTTCCCTATGTATGAAAATTTAAGTGGTCGAGTTTCAAGCCAATTAAATTTACATGGTTCACTGGATGTTCCAACAATTACAGGTGTTATTGACCTAGACGATGCTGAATTCTCGCTAGTACGGAATCCGACAAGGGTTCATAACTTACACCTTAATTTAAAATTGCTAAATCAAAGTGGTCAGCTTACGGGAAACTGGAAAATGGGTGAAGGCGATGCCAAGTTAAGCGGCAATATTGCGTGGCCACAAGGTAAGCTAAGCGGAAACCTTAATATTTCAGGTGACAATTTAACTTTAATACAACCACCATTAGCTATTCTTTCTGTTAGTCCAGATGTTTCAGTGGACCTAGCTGAAAACAACATTGATGTAAATGGAGCAATTAATGTCGAAGGTGGTGAAATTACAATTGCTCCATTGCCTCAACAAGGCGTCCCATTATCGGATGATGTTGTATTTTCAGACGAAGAAGCAATTGATATTAAGGAAGAATACCTACAAATCTCATCCAATTTAGATATAGATGTACAAGATAGCCTGAAAATTGAAGGTTCAGGCTTATCTGGCAACCTTTCAGGAAAGCTTTCTTATAGGCAAGAAGCTGAAAGTCCACCAGCTTTATTTGGAAATATAAAAATTAACAAAGGTATCTATCGCTTTTTAGGACAAACTCTTGAGATATCACAAGGAACCTTAGACTTTTCAGGCCAAACGAATAACCCATCTTTAAATATCGAAGCAACAAAACTAATTAAAGATGAAGATCTCAATGTTGGTGTACGTATTGTTGGTACAGCTCAAAAGCCAATTGTTTCGCTTTTTTCAAACCCAAATAAAGATCAAGCTGAAATTGTCTCCTACTTAATACAAGGTAGAGGCTTTAATAATTATGATGATCAAGCAAACAACAGTTTATTGTTAAGCGCCGCACTCACACTTGGTACTCACTTAGGAGACAATACAATTGCTGACATCGGAGAATCAGCAGAAAACCTATTAGGAAACTTAGGGATTTCCAATTTACAATTGAATGCTAATGATGATGGTAAAATAGCTGTCAGTGGGTTTTTCGGCAAAAAACTTCGGGTAAAATACGGGTACGGTGTTTTTTCTCCCGGTTATGAACTTTCATTGAGATATTATTTATTGTCGCAACTTTACTTAGAGAGTATTTCAAGTGCGCTTGGTCAATCACTTGATATTTATTATCGATTTAATATCGAATAAGAGTTTACCTGATTACCTACAAAGTTCAGCTAATTTAGACCTCATTCCAGCGAATTCTTGCAACGAAGTAACCACAGTTTTGTGTATCTGTAATCTAGCGACGTTTTTCCTTAGAAAAGAACTAGATACCAGTACATGCTGGTAGATACAAAAAAGCGCCCTTAGGCGCTTTTTCGACTTATTTACTCATTAAGCGTAAACAAAATCGACATGTTCAATTAAAGTTTTGTAAGCGTGGCGCTGCATTGCTTGCACACGAACTTTAACTTCTTTACCATCTAAAGCAATTGTCAATTCACTTGTATAGAAGTCTTCGTTTTCTTGAATGTGAATGATATCTTTGTGATCAAAAACAATAGAAACAGCTTCTTTACCTTTACCATAGATAACTGCAGGCACTTTATTCGCGTGACGTAGGCGGCGGCTCGAACCTTTCCCTATTTCAGTACGGATTTGTGCTTCGATAGTGTAAGACATAATTAAACTCACTTATTTATATATTTAAATTAAGACCATCACCTCGACCAGTGACAATCCATGAAAAGCTGCGGGATAATAGCAAATCAACAATCTATGAGCAAGCTTAAGGAAAATTAACAACATATAGTGCAATTTATCAACTTGTATGATTTTCTTTTTAATTCAAATATAGAAACAATCTATTTCGCCTGAACACCAAGGAAAGTTGCGGAAGAAAGTATACCTATGAGTTCTCGTCACTCCAGC
Organism: Parashewanella spongiae; assembly: GCF_004358345.1. Lineage (NCBI taxonomy): Bacteria > Pseudomonadati > Pseudomonadota > Gammaproteobacteria > Alteromonadales > Shewanellaceae > Parashewanella > Parashewanella spongiae. The sequence goes on from NZ_CP037952.1 coordinate 2,847,100, forward strand.
GCAGGCTGGAAGCGATAACGCAGCACCTTTTATTTAGAAAGAGCGACCAATTTACGCTCTCTCTTTCTTCGATGCTTTTGAGCATTCACTGTTCTGTGTTGTGACCAGCTCACTTAGATGGCTAAGCATCACTGCTTACGCCTTGAACAGATAAATGCTCAAATAGCACAAAATTTAATCCTGAAAGATCAACAGACCCTAGTGCCTTTGCTTTTTCTATAAAAGTCACTGGATACCAGCCTTCGCTGGTATGACAAAGCTTGGTACTTTCTAAATCGCTAGCTCCCTTAGTTCAGGCGAAATATTAATTCTTACTTTAACTGTTGCATCAAATATGCATAAGTCATTGCCCGTAGTTCAGCGGCCTGAGTATTATCTGCAGCTCCAGCGTGACCGCCTTCGATATTTTCATAATATAAAACATCAATGCCCATGTCTTCCATCTTAGCGACCATTTTACGTGCGTGGCCTGGATGAACTCGATCATCACGTGTTGAAGTCGTGAAAAATACTTTTGGATAATGAACCTCTTTTTTCAAATTATGATATGGGGAATAAGTTTTAATGTAATCCCATTCATCAGCAATATCGGGATTTCCGTACTCACCCATCCAGCTTGCACCTGCAAGTAATTTATTAAAACGTTTCATATCTAATAAAGGCACTTGACAAACCACAGCATTATACAAATCAGGACGACGGGTAAATGCCGCACCCATTAACAAACCACCGTTACTGCCGCCTTGTATTCCAAGATTTTTACTCGAAGTAATTTTGCGTGCAATAAGATCTTCTGCAATTGCTTCAAAATCTTCATAGGCTTTATGACGGTTTTTCTTTAATGCCGCTTGATGCCATGCAGGGCCGTACTCTCCACCACCACGAATATTAGACAAAACATAAACACCGCCTTGCTCTAACCAGTTTTTCCCTAATAAAGCTGAGTAAGATGGCCTTAGTGATACCTCAAATCCACCGTATCCATAGAGCAAGGTTGGGTTTTTACCGTTAAACTGTGTTTCTTTTGCCATGACAACAAAGTATGGGACTTTTGTGCCATCTTTTGATGTCGCAAAGTGTTGCTCCGTTTTGAATTTATCCGCAGCAAACTGTTGAGGCATCGCTTTAACTTTATTAATGCTCAAGTTGTTACCATTTACACGATAGAGTGATGAAGGCTCAAGGAAACTTGTATAAGTGACAAAAAAATCGTTACTGTCTTGCTTTACGTCAAATACACTGATCGCACCATTAACATCGAAAGGTACAGTTTCATCTATCCATTTTCCTTTACCGTTTGACTGATAACGTACTAATTTACTTTTTACATTATCAAGCCAGTTAACAAATATCGCGCTCTTAGTAAAACTAAGGCCTGATATAGAAGCTGTTGGTGTCGGCTCAACAAATACTTTGTATTTTGGTTTTTGATTCAGCAAAGCACCAACGGGAGTGTATACAATAGTGCCTTGTTTAAAGGTTTTACCATTAGAGGTTAAATCACTTTTTAACTCTATATACAAATTGCCTTTGAAATAACCCTGCAAACTTGCATCATCCGGTAGCGGTAATGAAATTAGTTTACCGTCTTGATAGACACTTTGCTTTGATGTGTAAAAAGTTTCAGATTCATATACCAAGTTTAACGGCGTTTTATCGTCATACATGACATAAGCGCCAATAGATACAGATTGTTGTTTACCACGGTAAACCACTTTTGCTTCACTTAAATCTGTTCCGCGTGTCCATAACTTAACAACTTTTGGATAACCCGAATCGGTAGCACCTTCATCTCCGCCGAAATCAGTACCAACAAAGACATGATTCTTATCTATCCAGCTGAGGCCTGATTTAGCTTCTGGTAAAAAGAATGGTTTTTCTGATTTAGGAACAAAATCTTTGGTTGAAAGATCAAATTCTCTAATTTCAACTGCATCTGCACCACCTCTTGATAAGGAAACTAGACAGCGAATGTTATCTGGATATTGGCAGTTCATGCCTTTATATACCCAATTAACACCCTCTTTTTTCCCTAACGCATCGATATCTAGCACGGTTTCCCATTTAGGCTCGGCTTTGACGTACTCTTCCATTGTTGTACGGCGGTAAATACCACGGGTATGAGTTTCATCTTTCCAAAAGTTATATAAATAATCGCCGCGACGACTTGCATAGGGAATTCTTTCTTTCGAGTTATAAATATCTAACCCGTTATTTACTAGATCATTAAATTTTGAGTACGACTTAATTGATTTGGCTGAAACGGCATTATGCTGTTTAACCCACTCCATTGGCTTAGCGCCTTCAACATCTTCAAGCCATATAAATTTGTCTTGCTCAGCATGGACCGTATTTGACATCATTAATGTCATCCCTGCTACTAGCAAAGGAGATATTTTCTTGTTCATTTTAGTATTCCATAAAAAATGTGCAGTATGACTATACCTAAACTTTTTAGTAAGTTAAATTTATCAACCAAGTAAACGGCTTATCAAAATGTAACCAAATTTGATAAGCCAAAACTTGAAAAGATTTATAAGTTTTGAGGACTGATAAAGCCGTTAAAATATTTAAAATAAAAACTCAACGGCTTCACACTCAAGACAATTACAATTCTGCAAGCATTAACTGACGAATATACTTAACAGGAGCACTACCATAGCTTAAAAATTTCTCATGAAACGTTTTTAAGTTGAAGTCATCACCTTTTAATTTCTTATACTCTTCACGAAAATCATAGATCTCTCTATATCCTGAGTAATAGCTGGTTAACTGTACTTGACTCAAGGTTGCTCGGCGCCATTTACCTTCTGCTTCTGCTTGCTGTTGAAAAGCTTCATCCATCATTAAGCTTAAAGCTTCATCTTTTGTCATTTCTTGAGTTTGAATGCTGTAGTCCAAAATGGTGTTACAAATCACTCTTAGATTCCACTTGTAATACATCAGCCACATTTCTGGCTCCATATCGCCATAACCTTGCTCTAACATCATTCTTTCAGTGTAAACAGCCCAGCCTTCAACCATTGCGCCGTTACCAAAAAGACTCTTCACCAAACTTGGCGACTCATTGGAATATACTAGCTGAGTGTAATGACCTGGTATGGCTTCATGAATGTTTAAAACTTGCAAGATCCAATGGTTATATTCCCGTAAATAACTTTCTGCTTGTTCGTCAGACATACCATCTAAGGGGGTTACGTTGTAGTAGGTGTTGCCTTTTTTATCGTATGGACCTGGTGCACTGATTGAAGCCCCTGCAAAGCCTCGCATATATTCTGGAGTTTTTCGCACTACAAGTGGTTTGCTTGGATCTAACGTAATCAAGTTTTTATCATTTACAAATTTAACCAAGGCTGGTATTTGTGCTTTTACTTCTTCGACAAAATTTTCACGCTTAACGTGTTTACTCGATAATTTATCTATGAGTTGTTTAATTGCAAGGTTTGCTTGTTCTGGCTTTTTGGTGTCGAAATATTTTGACCATAGCTTATCTGTGAGCTTAGCCATTTCAGCTTGGATATTGTCTTTATCAGCAACCGCTTTTTGATATAGTTGTTTTGCAGACATTCCAGACTGAATATTTAGTGCGAACTTTTCTTCATATAACTTTTCACCAATGCGGAAACTTCGGCTGCCTTCTTTTGCCAATTTGCTTTCAAGAATAGTTAACCATTCAATTTGTTGGTTAACCGCTGTGATGGCAGAATCAAAACGTTTTTTAAATAGTGCTTTATCATCAGTTGGTAAAGATGAGTCATTTACTTTCTCAAGTAACTTATCTGACAATACAGAAAATACACCTTTGTTTTGTTGAATTGCTAACTGAGTATGTTCAATTGTTGGTTGGTGAATGTTTTGTCTTGCGGCTTCATAATAGGCTGGTACATTTTCGAGGCGACCTAATACTGATTTGAGCCGTTCATCTAGTGGAGCAAAATCTTCATTAATGATTTGAGCAAAACCACCCGCAACATTATATTTAGACGGATCCCATTGCCATGATTTACCACGATTAATATTCCACTCTAGACTATCGAGCAAATTTTCAATCAGACGGTAATCAATGACTTGGTTGGTTGATAATGTTTCTTCGGCAATATTTTCTAACTTTAAACGCTGTTGTTTTACAAAAGCGATAGTTTTATTACGACTGTCCTCATTCGGGATAACTAAAATGGAATCAAATTTATGGAAACCACTGTAAAGAGCCCAAGTCGGGAATTGTTGCCAGAGACTATCAATGAAATTAGTTGAGAATTCAGTGAACTGGTGATTTTTTACATCAATGTGTTGCATTTCTTCTTGCGTAGCAGGAACACTGACATCAGGCCCACATGCCGTTAACCCTGTAATAGAGAAAAGTACCGCAAGTGAAAGAACTGTTTTTTTCATTATGATATCCCAAACAAATTATATGGTGTTCGATATCATACGCGATTTAACAAGCTTGATAAGTATAATTTAACCTGAGATCGGGATAATAAAACCTATAACTCAATGTTTTATAGGCAATAAGTTAAATTCAACCTACCTGTGCGGTTAGTTTCGTCTAGTTCAAGCCGTAATTTACTGTAATAGCCGGTTTTTTCAGAGAATTACAACACTGGAATAGGCGGAAATAGCTGTGCTGTAGAGGTGTGCTTATCCTGAGTTCAGGTTAGTCAATTTACGAATTTCAAAATCAAAACCAATAAAAATGCCAGCAATAGCCGGCATTTTTGTATACATAAAAAAGGTTAAAACGTTAGCCTATCTTTTGAAGACCGCCCATATAGTTTTGTAATACTTTAGGTACGGTAATCGAGCCGTCTTCATTTTGATAATTTTCTAAAATTGCAACTAGTGTACGACCAACAGCGAGACCTGAGCCATTCAATGAGTGCAGTAATGCAGGCTTAGTTTCTGTTTTGCCCCGATAGCGAGCCTGCATACGACGAGCTTGGAAATCTTTCATGTTTGAACAAGAAGATATCTCACGGTAAGTGTTTTGAGCTGGCAACCAAACTTCTAAATCATAAGTTTTGCTTGCACCAAAGCCCATATCGCCCGTACATAGGTTCATTACTCGGTAAGGTAATTCGAGAAGCTGAAGTATTTTTTCAGCATGTCCTGTTAATTCTTCCAATGCTTGCATTGAATCTTCAGGGCGCACAAGTTGTACCAATTCAACTTTATCAAACTGATGTTGACGAATTAAACCACGGGTATCGCGGCCGTATGAACCAGCTTCACTGCGAAAACATGGCGTGTGTGCCGTAAATTTAAGTGGTAACTCTTCGTAACTAACGATAGTGTCACGTACTAAATTTGTTAATGGTACTTCAGCAGTTGGAATAAGACTTAAGCCTTGACCTTCTTCAGTTGCTGGCTGGGTATGAAACAAATCTTCACCAAACTTAGGTAACTGCCCAGTACCTAATAAACTGTCACTGTTCACTAAATAAGGTACGTAAGTTTCAGTGTATCCATGCTCTGTTGTATGAGTATCCAACATCAACTGAGCTAATGCCCGATGCATACGTGCAATTTGGCCTTTCATAACAATGAAGCGAGAGCCAGTTAATTTCACCGCACTTTTAAAATCAAGTCCAGCGAGTGACTCACCGATATCAACATGATCTTTAACTTCAAAATCAAACGTTTTTGGTGTTCCCCAACGTCTAACTTCGACGTTGTCATTTTCATCATTACCATTTGGTACTGTTTCATCTGGCAAGTTTGGTAATGTCATTGCAATGTTTTGCAATTCTTCAAGTAATGCAGATAACTGAGACTTTTTCGAATCAAGCTGTGCACCTAAATCACCCACTTGAGCCAAAATTGGAGCAACATCCTCGCCTTTGGCTTTAGCTTGGCCAATTGATTTTGAAATAGCGTTGCGACTAGCTTGAAGCTCTTCAGTTGCAACTTGCAAAGATTTACGTTCTTCTTCTAGTTTTTTGATTCGTGCTACATCAAGGATAAAACCACGGTTTGCCAGTCTTTCGGCAGTAACTTCAACTTCATTACGAAGATATTTAGGATCTAACATGCTTCAATTCTTATTTATTAAACGCGAGAAATAACAAGCTGCTGAGCAAGGTAAACCATAAATAAACAAAGGCATACGTTCAGCAACACATTCAAAAATGCTTGTAACCAATCTCCTTCTTGCATCAGTAAGAAGGTTTCATTTGAAAAAGTGGAAAAAGTTGTCAGCGCACCCAGCATTCCAACACCAAAAAAGGCTTTGTAGTCTGGCGGTACATGTGAAACTTCACCAAGAGTAAAAATTAATCCCATTAAAAACGAACCGATTACATTAACTAACAGTGTACCAAAAGGAAAACCGGTTCCAAACACTTGAATCATAAATATTGAGATCAAATATCGTAAAGTGGCACCGATTGCACCGCCCACAGCAACAAAGAGCACGTTAATCATAACGTTTTCTCTCACTTATAAGGTCAAGTTCTGATAATTGCTCTAATTTTGATTGGATTCGTTTTTCAAAACCATGACTTGTAGGGTGATAAAGTTTTACATCCTTAAACTCTTCTGGGAAATAATTCTCACCTGCTGCATAGCTATTTGGCTCATCATGAGCGTAACGATACTCAGCACCATAACCTATATCTTTCATCAAGTTGGTAGGTGCATTTCGAAGATGAATTGGTACTGGCTTGTCTCCACCATCTCTTGCTAATGCTCTGGCCGCTTTAAAAGCGGTATAAACGGCATTACTTTTTGGTGCGCTGGCTAAATACAAAACAGCTTGCGCGATAGCCCGCTCCCCTTCACTTGGGCCAACACGATGAAAACAGTCCCATGCATTAAGAGCAACTGTCATTGCATTTGGATCGGCGTTGCCTATATCTTCAGAAGCAATAGCAAGAAGCCTACGGGCAACGTATAAGGGATCACCGCCACCTTCTAATATTCTACAAAACCAATACAAAGCTGCATCTGGGGCTGAACCTCTGATTGACTTGTGCACAGCAGAGATTAAATCGTAAAATTGGTCGCCCTTTTTATCGTAATTTGCAACTTTATGCCCTGCTACTTCGTTAAGCAACTGAGATGTCAGCTCAGCGCCATCACTCACCATGTCCGCCATGAGTTCGAGTAAATTTAGCGCTCTGCGACCGTCACCATCGCTCACATGTGCTAATTTTTTTAGTGTATCAGTTGAGAGTATTAACTTTCTTTGACCTAGCCCTTTTTCGTTATCTTCATTAGCTTGTCGTACAAGTAACAATACTTCATCATCAGTAAGTTTTTTAATTAAATAAACTCTCGCTCTTGATAACAAGGCTTTATTAATTTCAAATGAAGGATTCTCGGTGGTTGCACCAATAAAAATAACGGTTCCATTTTCGATGTAAGGTAAAAAAGCATCTTGTTGGCTTTTGTTAAATCTATGAACTTCATCGACAAATAGTAGTGTTTGTTGACCACGGGACTGAGCAATAGATTGCGCCTGTTCGATAGCAGCACGAATATCTTTAACACCCGCAGAAACGGCTGAAATACGTTCAACATGTGCATTGGTATAATGAGCTATCAACTCTGCTAAGGTCGTTTTTCCTGTGCCTGGCGGCCCCCAAAAAAGCATAGAATGAGCTTTACCATTTTCTAGCGCTTTACGTAGAGGCTTATCCACTCCCAAAATGTGCTCTTGACCAATATATTGCTCAATACTTTCAGGTCGCATTCTCGCTGCAAGAGGCCTAAAATCTGGAGAAAAGTCTAATGACAAACTACTCACTACTTGTGCCTACTGGATCTTTTTTGCACGTTGATCATCAACATCAACATTATCTGGAATAACAAAGTTAAAAATTGACCTTTCTTCTTCATTAAGATTACGTTGCTCAGTTAAATCAAAAGTGCTGATGTTGCCTTGAGAATCAAATATAGCGAACTTATTTAATCGGTTATGATTAAAACATGCATCCACTTTCACGACTGTCGAGTCTGAGAATTTTGGTGTAATTGAATAGCAGCTATCATCTTTTGGAGAACCTTTAGTAACTTCAGTTTTAGTGACCCTATAGTTAGACCATGTAGCCTCATCTCTATGGATCAATAATGTCATAGGAGATGTAGAAACGGCTTGCTCTAAATCTAGAATAGTGACTTCCTCAGCAAAAGGGTTATATAGCCAAACACTCTTTTCATTGGCAATGATCAGTGACTCATCAGGCTCAGTTAAATGCCAATATAGTTGATTAGGATAAGCTAAAGAAAAAATTCCTGAACCTTGTTGAATATTTTTATTATTAACATCCACTACATTTTGTGTGAATTTTGAATGAAGTGTTTTAACTTGATTAAGCTGCTGTTTTAATTCGTCCTTAGCGTCAGCATGAACTTGAGAAGAAAACACCACAAGTGATGTAAAAAAAAACTGACCTATAATTTTTTTCATTTTGTACCCTAATAATCATTTTTCGGAGGTGGTGGAGCTAAAACTTCACGATTGCCATTGTTACCAGGTGAACTTACCACGCCTTGTGTTTCCATAGATTCAATAATTCTTGCCGCACGGTTATAGCCTATTTTAAACTTTCGCTGAACACTAGAAATAGAGCCACGTCTAGTCTCTGTGACAAATGCAACCGCCTCATCATAAAGCGCATCAATGTCTTCTTCTGATTCAGAGCTTTCACCAGGTAAAAGTACTTCGCCACCTTCGCTTGATCCATTCAAAATGTCATCAATATATTGAGGTTTTCCACGGGCTTTCCAATCACCGACAACTTTATGTACTTCATGATCATCAATAAATGCACCATGTACACGAATGGGAACCGATGTGCCTGGTGGCAGATACAGCATATCACCCATTCCAAGCAGTGTTTCAGCGCCTTGCTGATCAAGAATTGTACGAGAGTCAATTCGAGACGACACTTGAAACGCAATACGCGTTGGAACATTAGCTTTAATGAGACCTGTTATCACATCTACAGATGGTCGCTGTGTCGCAAGAATAAGGTGTATACCAGCGGCACGGGCTTTTTGTGCGATTCTAGCAATAAGTTCTTCAACTTTTTTCCCAACAATCATTATCATGTCCGCAAATTCATCGACGATAACAACAATAGAAGGTAGTTTTTCTAAATCTGGAGCGTATTCTTCAAGCCCATCGTTTGGCTTCCAAAGCGGATCTTTTATTGGCTCTCCTTGCTCTTTCGCCAATGCTATTTTGCTGTTATAACCTTTTAAATTTCTCACGCCTAACGCTGACATTAGCTTGTATCGACGCTCCATTTCCCCCACACACCACCGTAGTGCGTTAGCGGCTTCTTTCATGTCGGTAACTACATCACATAATAAGTGTGGAATTCCTTCATAAACTGAGAGTTCGAGCATTTTTGGGTCAATCATGATGAAACGAACATCATCGGGAGATGATTTATACAACAAGCTGGTGATCATTACGTTCACACCAACAGACTTACCAGAGCCCGTAGTACCAGCGACAAGTAAATGTGGCATTTTCCCTAAATCAACAACAACGGGTACTCCTGAAATGTCTTGTCCAAGAACCATCGATAAGTTTGATGCACTGTCCTCAAATATTTCACTGTCTAAAACGTCACGCATAAATACGGTTTCACGGAATTTATTTGGAAGTTCAATACCTACATAAGGTTTGCCTGGAATAACTTCAACAACTCGTACACTTTCAGATAACAAGGAACGTGCTAAATCTTTCGATAAATTGGTAATTTTAGATGCTTTGATCCCTGGAGCTAACTCAAGCTCAAAACGTGTTATCACAGGTCCCGGAGAAACACTGACAACTTTGGCCGTGATATTAAAATCGGCAAGTTTGATTTCAACTAAACGTGCGACTTGATCCAATTCTTCTTGGCTAATTGGATTTTTCTTTCGATTAGGCACGTCAAGCAAGGTTATACTTGGTAAAGGCGGCATGTCTTTTCTTGAAATGATTTCTTCTTGCCCAGGCAAAACAATAATGCCATCTACAACTTGGGCTTTATCACTTTTAGGGACAAGTTCAGTTTTAGTTTTTTCTAAAACTTCATCATTTCCTTCAACTAGGGCTGTAAAACTATCACCTAATTCATCTAATACTTCTTCAGAGTGATTATTACCAAAAGGAGTATCTAAGTTTGGTTCTATTTTTTGTTCTGTATAAAATTCTTCTTGCGTCGAACTTTCAGAATTTTCTCGGCGTTGACGGACTTTAGCCACGATAGACATAAATCCATTGGCATCTTCTGATTGTTCCCTTCGTTTAAATTTTGATGGCAGGCTATACAAAAATTTGCTGAATGTAATCGTTCCGTGTCCAATACTATCAACAATTGTAATAATACTGATGCCTGTAAAAAGCGTAAAACCAGCGATTAAAAAACATAACAGAAGCAATGTTGAACCTAGGTGACTAAAATAACTCACCATTATATGACCTATTACATTCCCTGCGAGCCCGCCTGCAGAAAATTGGTATACGTCCTCAGCATTCATGCTGGAGAGAGCGCCGATGCTTAATAACGCTAAAAAGAAACCAATTAAACGCAAAGCTACTGTAAAATAATCAATCTCGATGAGCCGATAAGCTCTTTTGAAAAGCAACCAGCCGAAAGCTGCAATCATCATCGGAATAAAAAAAGCGACATAGCCAAAAAAATAAAGTAAAACATCGGCAACCCATGCGCCGACAGTTCCACCTAAATTATCCACTTTTCCTTGATAACTTGATTGGCTCCAGCCTGAATCCATTGGGCTATAACTTGCTAAAGCAATTAAGACAAATGTTGCTATCATGCAACATAGAATCAAACTTCCCTCAAGTAACCTTTGTACGCCAGTTAGCTTTGAGACATCTTTTCCCTGAGACAAATTCACGCGCCTTTAATCGTTTGTAATAAAAAGAAGCTTAAAAATATAAGCAATAACATAATAATTATCTTTAAAGATACCAGAATCCAGCTTTTTGTGCAGTCATCAGATTGCTTTAGTTAAAAAATAAGGGAGCCAAAGCTCCCTTTCATCTTTTAGAAATTAATAATTAATCAATAGTTGGATCAATTGCAATTCTATTTGTTTGTTTTACTTCTTCCATTACAACATAAGTTCTTGTATCTGATATAGAAGGCAACTTTAGTAAAGTTTCACCAAGTAACTTTCTATAGGCAGACATATCAGGAACTCTTGTTTTAAGTAGATAATCGAAATCTCCTGAAACTAAATGACACTCTTGAATTTCATCTAACACTTGTACCGCTTTGTTAAAATTATCAAAAACATCTGGAGTATCTCTTGTAAGGGTAATTTCAATAAAAACGAGTAGAGAGGCACCAAGATAATGTGGATTTACTAAAGCAACATATCCATTAATGTAACCTTGTTTTTCTAATCGTTTTACTCGTTCCAAACAGGGAGTAGGACTTAAGCCAACACGTTTTGATAATTCAACATTAGAAATGCGACCATCGGTTTGTAATTCGTTAAGAATATTGCGATCTATACGATCCAAGTCTTTTATAGGACTTTTTTTATTATGTGACATATATTAAACCAGCTTCCCCTACGTGAAAGGTGTTTTATGCTGCTAAAGGGGAAATTTTAGTAACATAAACTACAACGAGAATACTATACTAAATATCCCTGAAAGAAGCACGTCAGGGTTGACTAAAATAACAACATTTCCCAAAAAAAATGGGAATTTATGCAATTCGAGGCTCAAAAATGATTATTGGTGTTCCAAAAGAAATCAAAAACCATGAATACCGTGTGGGTATGGTACCATCTAGTGTTCATGAGTTAACTTTGAAAGGACATGATGTATTTGTACAGTCTACGGCTGGAGACGGAATCGGCTTTACAGATCAAGACTATATGAATGCTGGTGCTGAGATTTTACACTCTGCTGAAGAGGTCTTTGCAAAAGCTGAGATGATCGTAAAGGTAAAGGAACCTTTAGCAGTTGAACGTGCTATGTTGCGTCAAGATCAGATACTTTTCACCTATTTACACCTTGCTCCTGATCTTCCTCAAACTGAGGATTTAGTCAAAAGTGGATCTGTATGTATCGCATACGAAACTGTGACGGATGATCGTGGTGGTTTACCATTACTCGCTCCTATGTCTGAAGTTGCTGGCCGCATGTCAATTCAAGCTGGAGCTATGGCTTTAGAAAAATCTGCTGGTGGCCGCGGAATATTACTTGGCGGTGTTCCAGGTGTTGAGCCTGCAAAGGTTGTTATTATTGGTGGAGGCATGGTTGGTGTTAATGCTGCTCAAATGGCAATAGGGCTAGGTGCTGAAGTAATTATATTAGATCGCAACATTGATGCACTGCGCCGCATTAATGTTCAGTTCGGTTCTCGTGTTCAAGCGGTCTATTCGACTGCTGACTCTATCGAGCGTCATGTCTTAGATGCTGACTTGGTAATTGGCGGAGTGTTAATCCCAGGAGCAGCCGCTCCAAAACTCATTACACGCAGCTTAGTGAGTCGTATGAAACAAGGCAGTGCTATTGTTGATGTCGCAATTGACCAAGGTGGTTGTGCTGAAACGGCAAAAGCCACTACTCACCAAGATCCAACCTATATCGTAGATGGCGTTGTGCATTATTGTGTAGCAAATATGCCTGGTGCTGTTGCTCGTACATCTACATTCGCCTTGAATAATGCAACACTTCCATACATTATCAAGCTCGCTAACCTTGGTTACAAAGAAGCATTAAAATCAGATAAGCATTTAATGAATGGTCTTAATGTCATGCACGGCAAAGTAACAATAAAAGAAGTTGCTGAAGCTCATGGCTATGAATACGTACCTGCAGAAAGCATGATCTAAATATTCATTTATATTGTTAATAAGTGAAAAAGAGAGCTAAGGCTCTCTTTTTCTATTAGAGCAATCGCTATTTTACACTTTACCCCTCTAAATAAATTCCATACAATCGCTTCAATTTGCTAATGCACGGAGAGAATAATGAGCCAAGCTCGTCACTGTAAACTTTTGATTCTGGGCTCAGGCCCTGCGGGTTATACTGCTGCTGTTTATGCCGCTAGAGCTAACTTAAACCCTGTAATGATCACAGGTATCCAGCAAGGTGGTCAATTAACTACGACCACTGAAGTTGAAAACTGGCCTGGGGATGCTGATGACCTTACGGGACCAGCGTTAATGGAACGTATGCAAAAGCATGCTGAAAAGTTTGATACCGAAATTATTTTTGATCACATCAATGAAACTGATTTAAGTCAGAGACCTTTTAAATTGAAAGGCGACTCTGGTGAATATACTTGTGATGCATTAATTATCGCAACAGGTGCTTCAGCCCGCTACTTGGGACTTGAGTCTGAAACAGCATTCCAAGGCAAAGGCGTATCTGCTTGTGCTACTTGTGATGGCTTCTTTTATCGCAATCAAAAAGTTGCTGTAATTGGAGGCGGAAACACTGCTGTTGAAGAAGCACTTTATTTAAGCAATATCGCTTCTGAAGTACATGTTATACATCGTCGTGATACATTCAGATCTGAAAAAATCTTAGCTGATCGTATGATGAAAAAAGTGGCTGACGGAAACATCACTTTGCACCTAAATCAAACAATGGATGAAGTTGTTGGTGATGACATGGGTGTGACTGGTCTTAAGATGAAGAGTACCAGTGATGGTAGTATTTCTGATTTAGAGGTTGCTGGTGTTTTTGTGGCTATTGGACATAGCCCAAATACAGGTATTTTTGATGGTCAGCTTGAAATGAACAATGGTTACATCAAAGTTCAAAGCGGCTTACAAGGTAATGCAACTCAAACTAGTGTTGAAGGCGTTTACGCTTGTGGTGATGTAATGGATCAACATTATCGCCAAGCAATTACTTCTGCTGGAGCAGGTTGTATGGCCGCTTTAGATGCTGAGCGTTTCTTAGACTCTCAAGACTAACCCAAACACAACTAGTAAAAAAGCGACTTTAAAAAGTCGCTTTTTTATGATTGAGTTAAGCTAATACCATAAGTAGTGGGCTAATTTAGTGGTAGGCATGAATATCAATCCCAAATTCTACTCGATTGATTAACAAATCTATTACCGTATCGTGCATACTTTCTAACTTAGAAAAACAAATCGTTCTATTAAATACCATGTCAATGGCTGTTTCTTTTACTCCATCTTCCCAAGCACGCTTAACATAATGAAGTAGAAATGTTTTTTCGGGCACTCAGAGTTGGTACATAAACCTAGAAACATTAGTTGACTGCGTTCTCAAGCGTAGAAAAAATGGCTGATAGCAAGCTATAACGCAGATAGCAGTCATTTTAGCAAGCTTGTGAGCGTAGAGCATTTCACTCATTGGATGAAAAACATGATAATAAAATCATCGTATTGCTCAAACAGTTACTCGTATACTCAGCGTTCAACTGATGTTTTTAGGATAAATTTCTTTGCTGCCCCTTTGGGCTTTTTCGTGCTTTTGATATTGAAGTACTTTGACAGTGAGGGCATTGAACATCTACAGAGTGACGCATGATATTCTCTAAAATAAATGAAACTAGAGTGCAACTATAATAGATCAATTCACTGCTTCAGCCCACTACCGACTCGCTCAATACTATCATTCCTGAGTTGAATTTATCCTCGATAAACTCAAGTCCAAATTCATCTTTGAGAAAACTTATCATTCCATTTTTTAAAGTATTATAGCCATGGTATCCAGTTATGATCGATGTTATTTTGGGTTCATTGTTTTTTTTGTGGTAACAAAACAATAGTTTTGCGAAAGCTAATGGAACACCTCGAATATGTGTTCCATCCCCTGAATGTTCTTCGAAGATTTTATCCATATGCAAATCGATACAATGATTCATTAAGCCAACATTTTTTTTATATATTCCTTGTGTTACCCCTTTGTCAATCATGCTTGCGAAATTATCTTTTTCAAGTGGCGCAAGTTGAGCATGTATTTGTGAAAGAGTATTCATGTTACATTTATTCATTATTTTTTCTAAATACCATATTCCAGTGTCAAATCCCTTAGCCTTAATACATATTTTAATAAAGGCATTGTAAATGGCAACATCAGGCTTGATGCCCCACTGCTGCATTAAGCTGTCTGTAGCAGTATCGTCATCGCACAACACCAATGATTTGGCTTCTGTAAAATGCTCCATTTCAGTGCAGGCCGTCAGTAAATTCAGGCAAGTGATTCGATTGGCTATTAATGGCAAATGAGGTGCCATCACGGGCTTATCACCACACACCAGTTGCCAAGCACTATCAAACTGGCCCGTTTTAGCGCATACCGTGATAAAGGCATTGTAAATGGCAACGTTAGGCTCGATGCCCCATTGTTGTATTAAGCTGGCTGTATCTGCATTGCCCAACACCAATGATTTGGCTTCAGCATAACGCTCCATTTCAGCGCAGGCCGTCAGCAAATTCATGCAAGTGATTTGATTAGCCTTTAATGGTAAATGAGGTGCCATCATGGGCTTATCACCACACACCAGTTGCCAAGCACTATCAAACTGGTCAGTTTTAGCGCATACCGTGATAAAAGCATTGTAAATGGCAACATCAGCCTTGATACCCCATTGTTGCATTAAGCTGGCTGTAGCTGTAACTGTATCACCCAACACTAATGATTTGGCTTCTGCATAACGCCCCGCTTCAGCGCAGGCAGCCAGCAAATTCATACAGGTGATTTGATTGGTTTTTAATGGCAAATGAGGTGCCATCATGGGCTTATCACCACACACCAGTTGCCAAGCACTATCAAACTGGTCAGTTTTAGCGCATACCGTGATAAAGGCGCTGTAAATGGCAACATTAGGCTTGATGTCCCATTGCTGCATTAAGCTAGTTATAGCTGTATTGCCATCGCCCAACACCAATAATTTGGCTTCTGCATAACGCCCCATTTCAGCGCAGGCAGCCAGCAAATTCAGGCAGGTTATTGAATCTGTCTTTAGTGGTAAATGAGGTGCCATCACGGGTTTATCACCACACACCAGTTGCCAAGCACTATCAAACTGGCCAGTTTTAGCGCATACCGTGATAAAGGTGCTGTAAATGGTAACATTCGGCTTGATGCCCCACTGCTGCATTAAGCTGGCTGTAGCTGTATCGCCCAAAACTAATGATTTGGCTTCTGTATAACGCCCCGCTTCAGCGCAGGCCGTCAGCAAATTCGTGCAGGTGATTGAATCTGCCTTTAGTGGTAGATGAGGTGCCATCACAGGCTTATCACCACACACCAGTTGCCAAGCACTATCAAACTGATCAGTTTCAGTGCATACCGTGATAAAGGCATTGTAAATGGCAACATGGGGCTTGATGCCCCATTGTTGCATTAAACTGTTTGTAGCTGCATCGCCCAACACCAATGATTTGGCTTCTGCATAACGCCCCGCTTCAGCGCAGGCCGTCAGCAAATTCGTACAGGTGATTGAATCTGCCTTTAGTGGTAAGTTAGGTGCCATCACGGGTTTATCACCACACACCAGTTGCCAAGCACTATCAAACTGGCCCGTTTTAGCGCATACCTTGATAAAGACGCTGTAAATGGCAACGTTAGGCTTGATGCCCCACAGTTGCATTAAGCTAGCTGTATCACCATCGCCCAACACCAATGATTTCGCTTCTGTAAAACGCTCCATTTCTGCGCAGGCAGTCAGCAAATTCAGGCAGGTGATTTGATTGGCTTTAAATGGCAAATGAGGTGCCATCACAGGCTTATCACCACAAACCAGTTGCCAAGCACTATCAAACTGGCCAGTTTTAGCGCATACCGTGATGAAGGTGCTGTAAATGGTAACATTCGGCTTGATGCCCCACTGCTGGACTAAGCTAGCTGTATCACCATCGCCCAACACCAATAATTTGGCTTCTGCATAACGCCCCGTTTCAGCGCAGGCCGTCAGCAAATTCGTGCAGGTGATTGAATCTACCTTTAATGGTAGATGATGTGCCATCACGGGCTTATCACCACACACCAGTTGCCAAGCACTATCAAACTGGCCCGTTTTAGCGCATACCGTAATAAAGGCATTGTAAATGGCAACATTAGGCTTGATGCCCCATTGCAGCATTAAGCTGGCTTCAGCTGCATTGCCTAGCACCAATTCTTTGGCATCTGAAAAATTTAGATTTAACTTAATTAATTTCAGTAATAGGATGCATGTTTTCGCTTCATAGGACGATTTAAATCGTGTTATGTCATTAAAAACGCCGTCGAAATTAGATGAACGGCTGTCAGAAAACTCAGCCGCTTTGTGTAACAATTTATGAATTAACCTTATGTCCCATGATGTTTCCATGACCTGTTTGTCGTTATTTAGGCTGTGAATGATTTCAATAAGCTGAGAAAGTTTAGTGCAACCACCAATTAATGCATTTAACTCAATACCCAGTTGATTTTTGCTTCTCTGTTTAAGTTTCCAAGAATGAATAAGCCCACTGGTTTGAGTAAAAAAAGAATTAGGGGAGGAAGATGGTTGCTGTATTTGCTTGGGATACTGAATGCTCGATTTTGGAGTAATGGATCGGGGCTCAGTTGCAAAGCGTCGGCAAGCATTACTTGGCTTCTTACAATAATGAGCATCTTGTGTACAAGAGTTAAAGCGAGTCGACGATGATTTATTGTTGAAAAAATCATACAGCTTTTGTCTATTGGTTTTGCTTAACCTTTGATAACACTGTTGTAAGTTTTCATCACCATCAAACCTTGAAACCTCAAAGTTCAGATAGGATATGGCTTCGCTTGGGTATTCTTGGAGACTTTTGAGCATGAATCTATATATTGATTGTTGCTCAGCAGGTGTGCGCACTGTCGCCATCACATTACTCAATAAGTGAGTGAATTAACAAGCTAAGAAATAACGCACTGAAATGATAAATACAAAAATATTCAGCTTTAAGGCATTCTATAAATGTATAACAGAAAATTATCTACTGAACAGAGGAGCCGTTTCATAACTCATAGTTGCCCTTCAGACTCAAAAATAATGAAATTGAACGTGTATTGATTTTATCCCTCCTTTGCCAACTTGGTCGGCTGGCGCACGTCCATTGGTGAGTCTGTTCTGAACATTAACTAACTCGGCTTTGCACGTGCGACGTGATGTCGTATGAAGTGCTGTTCACCGCTTAGAGTGAACCGTCTGTATCACCAGATGCCCCTAAGGTTCTGAATAAAGCAAGCGAGCCTAACAACGTAACAAAGTCTTTCTTTTAGACGGGAAAATAATCGTGAGAGGACGTTCCTCCTGATAACCACATAAATCGGGTGAGTGCTAGGGAGTCAGTATGATGAAGTAAGTGAATCCACACAGTGCGACGTGAAGTCGTATGAAGCGTTGTTCACCGCTTAGAGTGAACCGTCTGTATCACCAAATGCCCCTAAGGTTCTGAATAAAGCAGCGAGCCTAACAACGTAACAAAGTCTTTCTTTTAGACGGGAAAATAATCGTGAGAGGACGTTCCTCCTGATAACCACATAAATCGGGTGAGTGCTAGGGAGTCAGTATGATGAAGTAAGTGAATCCACACAGATGCGTAATTTCACAAACAGCGGAAGTGGTTTATACGCTGTAGCCAAAAGGCAACGAGAGCAGGAAAGAAATTTACGTGTGTTCTTTCGTGATCAACAAGCTCTCCGCATTATAGTGGGCATCTAACCTGACATCACGTGTCATACGGAACACGGTAAGCCTGTATCGCTCCCTTTGGGAAAGCTGACTGCAAAGCCAGCCGATAGCAATGCAGGTAAAGGAGGCTGGAGAAAGCAAATGCTGCATTGTAATGATGCAGATACAGATTTATATCTGACACGAAAGTGAGCCCACTTCCAGCTGGTATCCCGTTGCAAGAAAAGTTGAAGAACTTTATTAATGGAGAAACGCAAATGATGACCTCATATGGGGTTAGTGCCTCTCCTGACTGTAATAAATGGAATCCATTATGCTGCAGAGATTAAAGCTTCAAGTGTGTATTGCAAAGGTAACTCTTTGTAGTTGCCGGGTAACGTTGTACGCCTCAGTGGAGGCTTGAGCCGTATGCAGTGAAAGTTGCACGACGGTTCTGAGGAGAGCGGCATCTGGCAACAGGTGTCGCTTATCCGACCAAAACAGTTTATAGATGTCTCTTTAAATTATAGCGGCAACATATCTATTTGCGATAGAACCCTCAAGCGAATATAGATCTTCAGACGTCACTTAGAAAAAACATGAAAGATGATAGACCATAGAGTGGGTTAAAACTTTTGATGAAAACTAGACGAAGAATTGAAACAATAATAGGTTAGCTTATTCAATACGTTGATATTGAAAGGATTAACTGCCGTGATTTATGGCATCACACCAGTCGAATGAGTAGGATGATGTGGGTGTATTTTTCAATATTAAAGCTGGTGAGGAAGCTATGCAGTTTGAAGGTATGCTCACCGACTACATAATCACACATCGGGTATGCAGTATGATTAAGCCTTGTTTAAGTTTATAGTAGTAAAAAACACTTTATGTTGAAATAAGTTCTCCATTTATATGCAAAAATTCTTTGGAGTCTTTGAAATGTCAGCAGGTTGCGCATTTTCGCCTACTTTAGCCCATAAGTTTTTTGAACATGGTAATTCTGTTTCACGCCTCACTGATGAAACCATGTTCAATGGCAGTCATGGTATTGCTTGTTCAAAGGATGGTTGCGTGTATAGAGTGTACCTTGACAAATCCCTTTATGTTAACCGTTTTTTTGAAATTGACGTTGTGAGTTTTAAACAAGTGCATCAATCTCGTCTTACAGGGGGGGCTCTTGAACAAGTATTTTTGGTTACTGATAAACATCGGAGCCTAACAACACAGGCACTTATACAGTTTCATCAAATTTTTAACTGTTCGTATTTGAGTATAGGCGGATATAAAGTAGATTTAAGCTTAGTATCTGAAGGGCTTAGGTTAGGTAATATAAAACATGAACAAGATTTAGATGACATTAAGCTTAAACTCGAGAAGCATTTTAGGCGTAGGCCTTTGGAGTCGAGGTATGAGATGATGCTAAATACTAACAATAATTCTGTATATCAGGCATACGAATCACAATTTTCGAGTTTGACAAATTTATTTGAGACTCTCGGCTTACTGTCTAAGTTGCAACCACCAATGTGCGATTACCAAAACATACTTGTCCTAGGCTCGACAGTGCAAAATATGCGGCAAAGATTAGAGTCTTTAAAGCAACAAGAAATTTGTTACGAAAACGTATTTATTTTAGTTGGCAATAGAAAACTATATCAGAGCGAGCGGAGTTTTATTGATGAGAGATCAGCTTTAAAACACTGTAATGCAGCATGTGATACAGAGTCAGATGCAGCAAGCTGGTTGATAAAGCATCAAGGTTATGGCTTTTTTTTTCCTAATATAAAAGTTATTACAGCTGAAAATACCTACGAAAATGGCAAAGAGCGAACCGCAAATACAGGAGATACGATCAAGGCTTTTTTGAAATTGAAGGCTGATACTACGAATACTTTAGTAGTCAGTACACAACCCTTTGGAATCTATCAATGTCAATATGCAAAAAATGAATTTATGGAAGCAGGGAGAGATCCTGATATTAATGTGCTAGCTGATGTGCCATTAGTTTCCGCAACAGAACAAGAGAAAATAAAGATTTATTTTAATACTCTTGATTCTATTTTTAGGGTGCATAGAAGTGAGAAAAGCCATTAAGAAAATTAGGTTCTGTCGCATATTTGCAGCCTAAAAATTGCTCAGCTTGATGTTTTATATCGAACCCTATATTGCTTTTTTGAAGTAACATTCGACAAATCTAAAAATAATCAGAACCTAGAAGTGTCATGTTGAATGATTTTGAGTAAAAGCACTAACTAGGTTCTATCCAAAATATGTGCTAGTTGCATCTAAATTATTTAGATTTCAACTGGCTACTATTAATCCGTATAGTTGAGGAAAAAAATCTGGGGTTTGGGCTTACACTCCAAATTACAGTAATTAAATGCTCAACTCTGAGTTATGTCTGTGCTAAAAGTGCAATCGAAATTGATGAAGACATAGTTGTTACCGACATACACAGCTGTCGTTATTACATTGCTACGTCAAGACAATTTTGAGAAGTATTCTTTATAAACCAAAGTGAGCACATATAAGCTCCCGAAGGGCATAGCTAAAGGGTTCCATTACTGCGTTACAAGCACTTGAATTATCCCGACAAAAGCACTAAGTGCGTTAATCGCCAGCTTTGTATGGCGGCCGTAGGGAATATAGTACTTCGAGCTTGCGCCTTGCACTGAAACCCTTTAAATCTTGCTGAGTGAGAGATTAATTACTGTAATTGGTATAAAACTTAACTTTCTTTCAACTCTGCTTCCAATTTTATTGCTACAGCATCAGGAGTTCCACTATTCCGAGCAAACAAACCGTAAGCTGTTGGAACTACTAATATCGTAAACATTGTCGCAAGCATTATTCCAAACAACACTACAACACCAATTACAAAACGCGTTTCAGCACCAGCTCCAGTTGCCAATACTAATGGTATAGCTCCTGCTGCTGTTGTGATACCCGTCATTAAAATGGGTCGTAATCTTTGAGAGGATGCCGTTATGATGGCTTTTTCAAACTCAACACCTTTATCTCTTAATTGGTTTGCAAATTCGACAATTAAAATTCCGTTTTTGGCCGCTAAGCCAATCAACATAATAATACCAACTTGACTATATATGTTTAAACTTTGCCCCGTAAAATATAAACCTAACAAAGCCCCTAAAGTGGCTAATGGTACAGTTAACATGATAATTACAGGATGTATGTAACTTTCAAATTGAGCGGCTAATACTAGGAATACAACCCCAAGTGCCAAGATAAATACAAAATAGATTGAGCTTCCAGATTCCTGAAAATCGAGAGATTGCCCCTTATAGCTAACTACAGCTTCAGCGGGAAGGTACTCTTTTGCCAAATCATTTAAATATAACAGTGCTTCACCAAGAGAATATCCATCTGCTAAATTAGCTTCTAAAGTAATCGATCTTGTACGGTTGTATCGGTTAAGCGAACTGGCATCTGCAAACTCTTCAACAGAGACTACATTCGATAAAGGTATCAGTTTACTTGTCGTATCGGATCGAACATAAATATTTTGTAAATCATCAGCAGTGTTTTGCTGTTTCCTCACCCCTTCAAGTACGACATCATACTCTTTACCTTCTCTCATGAACGTAGTCACTAAGCGAGAACCCAGCATAGTTTCTAAAGTACGACCAATGTGCGAAATAGAGATCCCAAGTTCACTAGCCCTTTCGCGATCAATAATCACTTTTAGCTGAGGTTTTGTTTCTTGATAGTCATGATCTAAACCAATCAAGTTTTGGTTTTCTTTGGCTTTTTCTATAATGATATCTCGCCAATAAGCAAGTTGTTCGTAATCTGGCCCACCGATAACAAACTGTACTGGCTTACCTACTCCGCGACCAAAAGCTTGACGCATTATCGGAAAAGCTCTAACACCTGCTAAGTCTGAAAGTCTTGCTCGAATATCACCAATTATGGCATTAGCTGGTCGGCGATTTTTCCAATCCTCTAAGACAATGATTGCCATGCCATTAGAAAAGTTTGCAATTCTGCCAAACCCTCTAGGTGCACGAATAAGTAGGCGTTTAATATCACCAGAATCGACTAATGGCGTTAAGCGTTTCTCAATTTCATCCATATATTCTTCGATATACTCGAAACTTGCACCTTGAGGGCCGTTCACTATCAGAAATAACGAGCCTCTATCTTCCCTCGGCGCAAATTCTTGCGGGACTTTAGTCACAAGAATGGCACTGAGCCCAATAGCAATGACAACAATGATTGACGTAAACAATGGTCGATTCAGCGAATACCTAAGTATGACTTGATACTTTAAGATGAGGGCATTCATCATTGAATCGATTTTTCTTACTAGCCACGGTTCTTCCCCTACTGGCTTCAATAATTTTGAACACATCATTGGGCTAAGTGTTAGTGCTACAACACTGGAGAAAAAAACAGCGGCACTCATTGTTATCGCAAACTCTTTAAATAATTTGCCTAAATCTCCTTCAAGGAAGGTTATCGGCAAGAATACGGCAATTAACACGGCTGTAGTAGCAATAACAGCAAAGGAAACTTCACGAGCTCCAAGGAACGCTGCTTTTAAGGGGGAGTCGCCCTCTTCAATTCTTCTATGAATGTTTTCGAGCATGACGATGGCATCATCCACTACCATCCCGATAGCTAAAATCATCGCCAGTAAAGTAAGTAAATTAATACTGTAACCGAGTGCATAAAGCACAATAAAAGTAGCTAGCAACGAAACAGGTACTGTTAATGCTGGAATTAAAGCGGCTCGAACACTACCAAGAAATAAATAAATAACAATAATTACTAGTGTTAGCGCAATAAATAAGGTTTGGTAAACTTCTTTAACCGATGCTTCGATAAATACTGAACTATCATAAGATCGTTTAATCGACATTCCCTCTGGAAGGGTTGGATTAATAACATCAATTAAGTTGTTAACCGTTCGTGCAACGCTTAATGTATTCGCTGTCGACTGTTTAGCAACACCTAAACCAATCATGGCTTGACCGTTACCACGAAACATTATCCGTTCTTCTTCTGCTGCAACTTGTAAGTCTGCTACATCACCCAGTTTGATAAGGTAGCCATCATCACCTGTTTTTAGCACAAGCTTGCTAAAATCTTCAACCGTAGAAAAACTTCGCTCTACTCGAACAGTAAACTGTCTATCTTTTGACTCAATTGACCCTGCTGGTAATTCGACATTTTCAGAACGTAATTTATTTTCGATATCAGAAACCGTTAAATTACGTGCCGCTAATGCTTGTCTATCAAGCCATATTCTCATTGCATAATCTTTACCGCCACCAACACGAATGTTCGAAACGCCATCAACAACTGATAATCTATCAGTCAAATATCTCCGAGCGTAATCTGTCAGTTGAATTGTTGTCATCTTCTCAGAAACTAAATTCAACCACATTATTACATCATCACCGCCTGAAGCTTTTTGTACTTCAGGTGGTTCGGCCTCTTCAGGTATATTATTTAGCAGTCCTGATACTCGATCTCTTACATCATTCGCCGCGCT
Organism: Parashewanella spongiae; assembly: GCF_004358345.1. Lineage (NCBI taxonomy): Bacteria > Pseudomonadati > Pseudomonadota > Gammaproteobacteria > Alteromonadales > Shewanellaceae > Parashewanella > Parashewanella spongiae. The sequence continues at coordinate 2,871,208 of NZ_CP037952.1, forward strand.
GTCAATATCTGTATCGACATTAAACTCTAATGTTATAGAAGAGCGACCGTCTTGACTTGATGACGTAATGTGTTTTATTCCTGACACACCACTAATACGGTTTTCAATTATTTGAGTAATTCTGCTTTCCACCACAGCAGCACTAGCACCACGATAATTAGTACTGATTGAAATAACTGGTGGATCAATATCTGGGTATTCTCTTAACGGCAGTTTATCGAAAGCAACTAAACCAAAAACAATAAGTAGTAAACTGATTACTGATGCTAAAACTGGCCGCTTTACTGAAAGATCTGTCAGGATCATACGCTCAACTCCTGATTAGATTTACGCTTGAAACTGAAGCTTTCTTCGTTTTCTGGCTTCACTTTATCACCCGGTCTTACTTTTAAAATACCTCGAGTAATGACTCTTTCACCAAGCTTTAAACCCGATGTTATTTCGACGATGCCAAGCTTACGTAACCCGATATTAACTTGAGTTTCAATAACCTCATCCTTTTCATTGACTTTATAAACATAATGCCTCTCTTGGCGAGGAATGATCGCAGATTCTGGAATAACAATTGTGAGTTTTTCTTGTTTAATGAGTTTAACCTTCATCAACATTCCCGGTAATAACTTCATTCCAGGGTTTGCTAATTCTGCACGAACAGAGACGGCTCTAGTGCTGGTGTCTATTCGACTATCGATAGACTTAACTGTCCCAATGAAAACCTCATCAGGGTAAGCTACTGCAGTCGCTTCAACACGTTTTCCCGTCATGAGCATTTGTACATAGCGCTCTGGAACTGAAAAATCGAGTTTCATCGTAGAAATGTCGTCTAAGGTAGTGATTTCGGTTGAAGGTGTAAGCAATGAACCTACGCTTATGTTTCTTAAGCCTAATTTTCCATCAAACGGTGCTCGAACTTGCCTATCAGTGACTTCTGCATTAGCACTATCGAGTTCAGCCTTTGCAGTTTCAATTTGAGTAATCAGACGGTCTTGTTCTAATTCAGCGACTGACTTTTCACGAACAAGCGCCTTAATCCGATTAAATTCTCTCGTACTATCCTTTAATTTTACAGTAGCAATTTGAACATTGGCTTTTTGTTCTGCATTGTAAAGTTGAACTAATAAATCTCCTTTTTTAACCATGTCGCCATCGTCAAAATTTATATCGCTCACAACTTGAGTCACTTTCGATGTAACAATAATTGATTCTCGGGCTTCAAGACTCCCAAGTGCTTCTATTTCATCATTTAGTTTTTTCTGGGTAACATCTTCAACAACAACACGAGTCATTGGACGCTGTTTTTTATTAATCTTTTTTTCTGTTAATGTGAGTTGGACCCCTGCAATTATGGCTATAACTACACTGACTAGAATTATTATTTTTTTCATTAAATATCCAGATTGGACAAGGCTTATGAGCAGAGTTTACTTGAGAAAAAGTCTCCATCAAGGGGTTTTACTTTTCCTTACAATTATCAACAAATGGAAAACATCGAGTAGGGTGAGGCGTTAATGCCCCATCCCTCTCACAGAACCGTACCTACGGGTCTCTTATACGGCTCCTGCTTAATTTTATTCAATTACTTTGTACTGAGCACATAGCCCGTTCGTACTTCTTCAAGATTGTATAGCCCCATCTCTGCAAACCATTTATTCGGCATTGCATAATGAGAGAGTGGACTACTTGCGTTCTTCCACTTCATCATTTGAATGAACTTAAACCTAAATAAATCGGTTGAACGCACAATTTAGCTTTAATCTATTGAAGTTAAATACAAAACTAAACAACCCTAATTCACCCATCAGGTGAGTGCTGAACATTCATATACTTGCCAAAATCACTGCTAGCTGCGTTATAAATTTTGCAAGTAGAAACGAAGTAACGACAGTTTTGTATGTCGGTAACCACTACTTGCTGCTATTCATGCCTTGCTATCAGTAATTTTTTCTGCGTATATAAACGCTCCCAACCGATTTATTTAGGATGATAGAGCTGACTGAGTATATGGCGTTGCGCTATTTCGCACGCTTACCTCTCTATTATGCCGAATCAAGTTCGCTTTCGCTGTGTACCTCTAACTTCCTATGGCTTCCTTCAGACCTTGCCGTTAGCCCGCAACCCCCTTGCCATTCGGATTATCTTCCCCTCAGTCTGGGTGATACAGGCTTCTTTCTGCCTGTCGGGTTTGCCAGCTTCGCTGGGCAAACAAAAAAAAGGCGCTAAAAGCGCCTTTTTTACAAAATTAAACTTATTTCGAAAAGTCTAACCTCGATTTTCTTCCATCAACTTAGAAAGTGCAGGACCTACGCTATTAATCACCTCTGTGCTTAATGGCTCGTTTTCTTTGTCTCTTAGTTTAATGATTGATGTATTGTCATCGCCTTCTTCAACTGTTATGCGATAAGTTCCATCTTCAAGAAGTAACTCATGGTCGTCTCCCCAAAGTGAACTCCAAAAACCTTCGTTATTTTTGAATTCAACAAAATACAGGCCTTTACTCGTATCTATATCAATAATTTCGAAACCAACTTCCGGTAAGACAATTCTTAAACGCTGCCAAACTTTATCGAATGGTGCATTGGAAACCCAATGAGTATCTTCTGAAGTGCTAATCACCTTAGTAGCAATACCTAATGAACGGGCTTTACGCTTCGCCTTTATTAAAGCTGTTCTTTCAGTACTAAAATATGATATAGCGCTATTTAGCATATCAATTGTGTATCGGCGTTTATCTTCACCGCTTAACAGTATTTTTTGTTCTGCACCATTATAATTTTCTTGATGATCAATTAATTTAATTGTTATATCACCTGTTCTACCATGAGGCTTAACATTTACGATAAATTCATAACGTTGTTTAAGATGATAGACTTTATCAGCTCCCCACATACTGGATTCAATTATCTGACTTTTTTCAATCCAGTCAGTTTCGAAGCTAATTGGGTTGTCAGCCTTTTTGAGAATGGTAATATCACGTTTTACAAAAAAACTTTGAAGCGTAGAGATAATTTCAGATTTTAAGTTTATGTCTGGGTCAATAGACTCAACAACAACTTTAATATTATCAGCTCCCTCAACAACTCTTGTACCTTCCGCAGTTGCTAACACTTGAAGCGGCGGGCGGATATCCAGCATCGATCCAACATGCTTACCTTTAGTGGCTACAACTGAAGGTATTTTAAATTCATCATTATAATCTGGATCTTTTAAACCTTCTGGTATCACCAACTTACCTTCTGTTTTAGCGTTAAGATATTCATGATCACCATTTGCTTGACGACGGTCGAGTGGTGTTGAACACGCTGTAATGGTCGCTATCAGGACCACAGGTGATAATTTTTTAAACATTAATTAGTTAACCTCTATCTGGGCTTTTTCCATTGCTTCTATTAGCAGACCATGATTTACCTTAGAAAGTTCAGTCAAAGGTAAACGAATATATTGATTTTTTATTATGCCCATTTTACAAGCAGCCCACTTAACAGGAATTGGGTTTGCTTCGATAAAAAGTGATTTATAAAGCCCTTGCATCAAAATGTCCAGTTCATCAGCTTTAATCACATTTCCCTCTAGGGATGCGGAACACATTTTTTTAAACAAATTGGGAACAATATTATTCACAACTGAAATAACGCCTTGCCCGCCTTCCTGAAGGAAACGCTTGGCAGTGCCATCATCACCACTTAATAAAACAAAATCATCCCCACACAGTTGCCTTAACTGCGAGACACGAGCCACGTCACCAGATGCTTCCTTAATTCCAATAATATTCGAAATCTTTGATAAAACCGCTACCGTTTCAGGCAACATATCAACAGCAGTACGACTAGGAACGTTATAAAGTATTTGTGGAATATCAGTAACGGCCGCAATAGACTTAAAGTGTGCGATTAAGCCTGCTGGAGAAGGTTTATTATAATATGGAGTCACACATAACATGGCATCAACACCAGTCAAAGCCAATTGTTTTGTTAGCTCTATAGCATGGGCTGTCGAATTTGCACCGTTTCCTGCTATCACTGGAACTCGTTCATTGGTATAACGCACTGTGTGCTTTACTATGGCAATATGCTCTTCAACTGTAATGGTAGTTGATTCACCTGTAGTGCCTACAACAACTATTCCGTCAGTGCCTTGCTCAATATGAAAATCAATAAGCTTTTCTAAATCATCATAATCAACCTGACCATCTTGAGTCATAGGCGTGATTAAGGCGACAAAACTTCCCTTAAACATCAGATATCCCCATACATTAGAGTTGCACTATGTTACTTATGGGACGATGTAATGACAAGCACAAACAAAGAGATAATAATGTGGTAGCATTGCAAACCGCGACTTAAAGCGTACAAGACATTATTTCATTATCGAGGTATTTAATGACCGAACATTTAGTTGTCACAGCTATGGGTACTGACCGCCCTGGTATTGTTAGTAAACTGGCTCGCCTTGCGAGTGACTGTGACTGCGATATTGTAGACAGTCGAATGGCCATTTTTGGCAATGAATTTACACTTATTCTTATGCTTTCAGGCTCTTGGTCTGCAATAACACGTATAGAAAGCAATATTCCAAGCTTGAGTGCCGAACTTGAACTGCTAACTGTAGTTAAGAGAACTTCAAAATATATTCAAACGAACTATGCCACAAGATTAGAAATAAGTTTTACAGGTAAAGATGAGCGTGGCACGATGAAAGCCATTACTGAATTTCTCGCCGCTAAGCATGTAGATGTTGCTAGCCTTCGCTCCCACGCCGAAGAAGATAACTTAAGCCAGCAAATTCAATTAACGGTTAATGTACCTACCCAGATAAACTTAAATGAATTACAAAAAGACATACACAGTTTTGCTGCCTCTATTTCACTTGTTTGTGAAATCACTCAGCAAACTGATATCAAAAAATAATTTTTAACAACTTAGGTAAAAATATGACAGCTTTAGAGCAAAACGATCAGGCTCCTCAATTTACATTACAAGATCAATTTTGTACCGAGCATTCGTTATCTGATGCACTTAAAAACGGACCTGTTTTAGTTTATTTTTATCCAAAAGCCAGTACTCCTGGCTGCACTGTGCAAGCTTGTGGCTTACGTGACTCAGTAAAAGCTTTAGCTAGCCATAATGTAACTATTTTTGGTATCAGCCCAGATCCAGTGGCAAGATTGAAAAAGTTTTCTGATAAACAAGAGCTCAATTTTACTCTGCTAAGCGATGAAGATCACAGCATTTGTGATAAATTCGGGATTTGGCAACTCAAAAAGTTTATGGGTAAAGAGTATATGGGCGTGGTGAGAACAAGCTTTTTAATCAACCAATCTGGTTATATCGAGCATGTATTCAACAAGTTTAAAACTAAAAATCACCATGAAGTTGTTTTAGATTATTTGAATCGCTAAGGAACGCCCTAGTAGTCACTCAATAATCAGCCATTTTAGAATGTTGTTAATAAATTTAAGCTCTCCGTAATCAAACCTTTATTGATTTCATTACGGAGAGTCTAAGTCAATATAGATTATTGTAATTGTCAGAACTTTGTGTCTGGTTAAAGTAGCCTACTCTACTTAAATAAAGTCATATTCTTTCATATCCACAACAGTACTTGTTTTAGCTTTTTGGGCTGCTTTAGCTTTTTCTGACTTTTTAAGTTCCTTTAACTGAATGATTTCAAATTCATCATTTTTCTTGTTATCTTGAGCAGCAGAACGTGTATCAGGCTTATTTACTGTGACTTTTGTTGACTGAGTTCTTGCTTTTAACAATTCAAAAGCTAGGTCACTATAATTAAAAGTTTTATCAGCTTTATGTCGGATTAAAATAACCGCAGCTTCATCAAATGTCGCGTTCAAATTATCGGTAGTACGATTCAATTCTCGTTGCATTTTATATATTGCTTTTCTAGCATCACTTCGGTGTTTAATGAAGATCCCGAAAACGGTCATTGTACTTAGCACTGCAAAAACGCCACCAATTGTTCCACCAACAATTGCCCCTAAAGTGATATCATCACCTTCTTCATCACTAGAAGAATTGGTGGGTCTAAGAGATTCTTCCAATGCTTCAATAGCATCCACAATTGCAAAATCATCGCCTGCTCTAATTTTAACTACTGGTGACAAACTGGGGACTACCCCTTCAAATAAACAATCATCATTTAAATGATTTCGTATATCACCCCAAAGGTAAATCTTTCCTTTATGAAGGATTTCTTGTGTTGCAGGAATATAAAGCCCTTTACTACCAAATTTAGGGTATAAAGAAGCCATGGTTTCACCAAGTGTAGCTGCATTTACTACATCACCCATATGGGGGATTTTTATATTGTCACTGTCGACAAAAAAATCAATTAAAGTATCATTAACTTCAGACAAAGTATCGACACAGGTAATACTTGGCGCATCTGCAGTTTGATTTTGCTCAACGATACCCCTAAACACATCTTCCAGAGAATCTCGGTCTATTGAAACAGCATTACCACGAGCCACTGCATCTGGAGCGAAATCGCCATTAATTTCTACAAATGACGTAATATTTTTCCATTTAATATAACTTCCTTCGAAATAAACATATTTTTCTGGACCAATACAAATAAAATTTTCAGTATTATTATCTAAAACATCAAAATCAAACTGATCAAATAATCCAGCAAGGTCAACAACTTCACCGTAAAGATGTCCTTGTAAAGGAAAAGCGTTATCTACCATCTTATCTAATCCGCATTCGCCGTTTGTTGTAACAAAAATGAAATCATCAGGATTAGTTGGTTCACAAAATTGAGTTTCATTCATTTCAGTATCGTTCATTTGTCGAACATATCGGCCAACGCTTCTTTGCGAGATAGATTTAGGTGATAATTGTTTATCTCCCATAAAGTTTGAAAACTTTTGGCCTATAACTTGTCCGCCTGCATTAAACAAAGCAGCACCTGATATTGAAAATAATATGTCACTAATTGTTTTTAGTACGACGTTTGTTTTTTTAGGCGGCGATAATTTGTCAGACACTTTTTTACCTGCATAGCCACCAGCTATACCTAAAATTGCTTGTGGAATTGATTTAGAAAATGAGTATGCTGCGGCAGTTCCTGTGAAAAACTCAGCCATTCTTCCACAAAATTTGGCATTTTTTTCTGTCATAAAGAAAAGAGAGCCTGCAGTTGTACACAAACCAACAATGTGTGTTCCTGCTCCGAGAGATGCCCCAGCATAAGCACCTACCGCAATGCCAGCAGGCCCACCGGGGATGCCTGCTATACCTCCAACAGCTATACCTGTGCCAACTTTATGTGCCGCTTTTGTAGTTGAGTTTTCGATTGTTCTTAAAAAACTTCCTGTTACTGAATTAATTGCCATTTATAAGTTCCTGTAGTAATTAAAAAGGTTTTATTTAAAAATGTGAGTTAATTTTTCATTAAACATTAATAAACCATTTATATTTATTTTTTGGAATTGCGATAGTTAACTTTTTAAATTTGGCTTTATAAATGAGCTTATTTGTTTGAGTTAATATATTCGTAGCTCAATAATATTAAAGGCTACACAAAGCATCATTTCTTTATAAAATGCTATCAACATATAACGACATAAAAATGACTTTATTAACAAGAAGCCATATTGTATTTGATTGTGAGCGCCAAAATCTCTTTGGTCATAAAATATAAAACCGAGTTAAGCATAGTCCGCGAATAGTATACGAACACATTAATTTTATATTTTGGGACAACTTAATAAACGCTATTGATCAAATAACTTTCAAAGTTTGATTTTTCTATTAACTACTACATTATTAATTTTAATAAAGCCCGCTATTTATTTCCGCTTATAAAAAATTTTTTGGTTGTCATATTTAAATTACATCCAACTATGTTCAGACCAATCGCACAAGAGAGTGATATAAGCACAACTCCATGTGGTAATTTAGTGCCTTATATTCGAATACCCAAAGTCACTGGATTCCAGTTTTCACGGGAATGACGGATTGTAAAGTCTACGGTTTTACTCGAAAAACATTCATGCGTTTACCCTGCAATTATGACTCTCTTTAATTCGGCTGTTGAGTACCATTTCAATTTTTTGAAATTTCATGTAGCTAAGAATTTGATTATCCCAGTTTACTCACTGCACTTTTGTCAAATTCTTTAACGTCTTTATCGCCTTCGAGCCTTACCTCTATTTTGTCACCCTTGTTGACCTTAACAAAGGTAGCTGCTGTTACTGTGTTCCAAAATGTGCCCTTTTTAATCACAACATTTACCTTTTCACCTTTTTGAAAGGTAACCTGTGGTTCAGGTGATTTTATTGCTGCTGATAGTATTGCACTTGGTTTGTGTGTCGCTTTTGTGACGGTTTCAGGTTGTTTTATTACCTCCTTAGTGACGCCTTTTGCTGCTTCTTTTTTTACTGCTGGTTTAGGAATTTCTAGTTTAGAGGCTTCTACCTTAGGGGATACCAATTTACTCACTGAACTTTTTTCAAACTCTTTATCTTCTTTATCACCTTTAAGCCTTACCACTACTATATCACCCTTAACCTTAACAAAGGTTGCAGACGTTACTGTATTTCCAAACATATTTTTTTTAGTCACCACATTAACTGTTTCACCTTTTCTAAAGGTAATCGCTGGCTCATGTTTATTTCCTGTTGTTGAAGGTGCAGCACTCACTTTAGGGATCGTTTTTTCGACGCTTTCTGGCTGTTTCGTTATCGGCATCTTGGAGACATCTTTTTCTACTTCAGTTTCAACTTCTTTTTTTACTGATGGTTTAGGGGCTTCGGCCTTAGGAACGGCTTGTTTATTCACTAAACTTTTTTCAAATTCTTTATCTTCTTTATCGCCTTTAAGCCTTACGACTATTTTGTCACCATTGACCTTAACAACGGTTGCAGACGTTACTGTATCCCCAAACATACTTTTTTTAGTCACCACATTAACTGTGTCACCTTTTCTAAAGGTAATCGCTGGCTCAAGTTTTTTTGCTGTTGTTGAAGATGTTGCACTCGCTTTCGGTGTCGCTTTTGCGCCGCTTTCTAGCTGTTTAGTTATCGGATTCTTGGGAACGTCACTTGCTGCATCTTTTTTCGCTGGGAGTCTAGATGCTTCAGCCTTAGGATCGGCCTGTTTTCTCACTATACTTTTGTCAAATTCTTTATCAAGGTTATCCCCTTTAAGCCTTACCACGACTTTATTGCCCTTATTCTTAACCACGGTGGCAGACGTTAATGTATCTCCAAGTATGTTTGTTTTAGTCACCACTGTGACTGCTTCACCTTTTCTAAAGGTAATCGCCGGCTCAAGCTTTTTTTCTTTATTAGGAGGTGTTGTACTCGCTTTAGGTGTCGATTTTTGGGCGCTTTCTGGTGGTTTTGGCATCACTGGCGGCTTGGTTGAAACCATCTCTAAATCAACCCATTTTTCTTTATCTACTCCACTTTTAACAGAACGTGATTTGACTGCTACAGATGCTTTACGAACAGCAGTTAAATCAAACTCTTTTACTTTTCCTGATGATGTGCAAATAAATGCTTTTTTATTTGCGGTATCAATATGGTCAATTGTCCCTCTAGCCACAACAGAAGCACCAGTAATTTTCGATCCTGTTAAACATAAAACCTCGACACTCTCACCGACTGCAAATAAAGCTTTTACATTTGACGTACCCCCTGCTTTTCTAAGTACTTTTACTTCTTCAGTAATCGCTTTAAAATCCATTTTTTTATCAGTTTTATGCTGCAGTAATATGTACTTAGCTTCCTGCTCACTCAAGCGTAAAGCCCCATTAGTCTCAGCGCTGACTTCTTTTTTCAGTTTATAAATGGCTTTTTTTGCTTGCCTTCTGGTCACTATACAAGTACCAAAAATGGTACACCCAATAAGAGAAGTCGCACCAACCGCTACTCCAGCAGGCAATCCATATTTTTCAACGACATCTAATACTAGGCTTTGCCTGTATCGATTGATTGCACTAATAAGAGTTGACTCAGTGACTCCTTTGTAAGCATTAAGCTCACCATCTACTGTTTCGAGTGATTGTTCACAGGTATTTTGCTCTGGCAAAAAGGGAGCAATATCTCTCCACAAATAAACTCTGTCCTCATGCATGATTTCTTGATTGCTATTAATCGCTAAACCAGTAGTGCTCCATTGAGGATATGATTGAACAAATATTTGGCTAATGTTATTAACTTCTATCACTTCCGTTGAATTTAAAAAATCTACCTGAAAACTACATTCACGTTCCGCAAAACTAGCTCTTGGTGCCTGCTCAATGCTTTTAAAGAGTGTATCTCTGCTGACATTTCGCCATGCATTTCTATCCCTCACACAGGCGCTATCTTCATAATTAAAGCCCCTAGACACGTCTTGCCATAAAACATGTTTTTCACCGTTAAACACAATATCATTGGGGGCTAACTCTACGGCGCTGCCATTTTGGAATGCTGTAGATAAATCGTCGGCATGAACAACATTTCCATAAATAATGGGTGTTTTTCGATTATCAACAAAGCAAATTCGGTCAAGTGCTTTAGGTGCATTAATTATCGCTTGACGCATTTGCTCAACACCGACTTTTTTTATTCCCCTGCTTTCAAGATGGCACTCTGACAAAAGTGGTTTGACATCACGCCAGTAACTGATGTGATTACCGCCTGCCGAGACCAAGGCGTCATCAGGAATATTTAGCCCTCGTGAATCGGTAATGTTACCAATATCTTCTACGGATATAGGGTGGTATTGAGCATCATTTAGCACAACAGGTGAGTCACAAGTCCTAAAGGCTCGCCTTAAAAAACGACGAGTTAAGGTTCTGCTGTTTATGCTTCCGGGATAACGTGAAGAGTCACTGCATATCCCTCGAGAGGCCGCACTGCTTTGTAACCGCCTTTCGAAAGTTACCCAAGGGATACTCACGAAACCATCTGTCACCATAGGAGGGTTAGCACTGCTTTCAACCAATGCCTGCCCAAGTACATCGATGGTAATATCATCAAGATGTAAAACGCCATTGCTAGCATCCATTGAAGCTGTTGTGCAGTTAGAAACAATATCGTTATAAGCTTGGTTATAGTCAGTGATAGTTAAAAATTCAGTATTGGGTTGCCCCTGATTATTACCCTCGCATCGAGCATGTGGGTTTTTCTCCCTCACTTTTTGATAAAACATGGACCAAGGTACAAGAATATTATTATTAGGAGTCCTTACCATCACATTCGAATTTGGGCTTAATGCTTGGTTGAATTCACTTGGTATGTCTGTGGTGTTAATTACGCTACCAAAAGGAAGGATAAGCGCTGAATTACAATCGTAGGCTTTTGCGTCCGGAGGCACGCATTGATTACTCACATTAACGGGTGTTGCGTGGAATTGCTTAAATGAAGTGCCTTGCCTAAATTTAACTCCATGGCCTCCACCGTTACAATTGACAAATACTGGGGTACAACCTTCCATATAAGACGGTATGCTATCAGTGGTACTACTAGCGCCGCGAATTTGAAGAATTTCAAATATTGGCACACAACCAGTTGACTTAATTTTAGCAGGCGCAAGCCCTACAATCCCTTGATTATTTACAGTATTTCTAACAGAGCATTCTTCGACCCCGCCCAAAGGTTTAATTGCCCCACGATTATCATCTCTACCTAATGGTACAAACCACTTTCGTCTATTTACTCCCCTCCCCATATCTACACAATTTTCAGCATCTCTGCTCACTCGAGGATGCTGCCGTGGTGGCTCATTCATTTTAGGGTTTTCATTCACCGATAGAATATTGCGCCCTCCCCCCATCCTTGATGGATTATGACTATTATCTGGTGGACCATCTCTAATATCTACTTGTTTAGGATTGGTTAACAAACCTTCTAATGTGTCATCGTTTATTGGCGCTTTATGGTTTGCTTTTAGTGGCGAATCATCGTGCTTTTCAATCAAAAGAGTGTTTTCGGGTTGTTTAATGTCGCTTTCATCGTCACTTACATAGCCTTCATCGTTTTCAACGGTTGGTGCTGATGCATAATCCAGTGCTGTGCCCGCTAATTTTGTACCGCCATAACCGGCTGTTGTACCAACAAAAAAATTCGTTATACATCGTAAGTAACTGTCTTTGGGTACATCTAACTTGTCTTGTACGCTATTTGACACGGCAACAGCGCCTTTACTCGCCAATATACCAGATGTACCTGTAATGGCACCGTGAACAAGGCCTTGTGGAGCGAGCGCCCCAGCAAATGTACCTTGAAGAGCTGTTTTTATACCGCTTGTTGTATATTTTCCTACTGTACTTTCTTTAACCTTATCAGGTAGGCAATCCACTGTCTTTTTTGCTATAAAATCGATAACTTCATCAGCTTTAGGCTTGATTGCAACTTGATAGGCTAATCCCACCGCCGCTCCAGCCGGACCTCCTGTAGCTAAACCAACACCAGCCGTTAAAGCCGTTTGAACAATAGTTTTTCCAGAAGGCATAGCATTATAAACCTGCCTTGCTAAGGTAGGGCTCTGCTTAGGTGCTATCGATGTTTCTGCACTCATTATGACTCGCTTCTGGGTAAATGACCGTTAGAATACAGTGCATTAAATACGAGCAATCATTTAAGGTAAAGCCCAAACGAGCATATTTAATAATACGCAATACCGAATGCCGATCACCAGAAAGTAAGCCATTGAAAAAAAAGAAGTTAGCATTAAACAGCAAAGATTACTGTTAGATTAAATTATATTTAACATAATAGGGAGTGTAGATCTTTGTGATTGTTTTAGAGGGGGTTAAATCAAAAAATAGCTGGGCAAGGAGCAAAAATTCAACCCTGAAAATCTGCTCACCATAAACTAGTTTTGTTAGGGTCTGTTGATCTTTCAGCTTTCAGGATTAAATTTTGTGCTATTTGAGCATTTATCTGTTCAACCTAAAAACATCAGTTGAACGCTGAGTATATGAGTAACTGTTTGAGCAATACGATGATTTTATTATTATGTTTTTCACCTAATGAGTGAAATGCTCTACGCTCACAAGCTTGCTAAAATGGCTGCTATCTGCGTTATAACTTTTGCAAGTAGAATAACTACTTGCTGCAAGCTACGCCTTAATATCAGCCATTTTTTCTACGCTTGAGAACGCAGTCAACTGATGTTTCTAGGGAGCGCCACGAAGCGCTTTATTCTGTTGCGGGATTTGTCTCAACGTATACGCAGCCAAGCGATTACATGGCCATAAACCAGAGACAGCAACGTTATTATTTATAATAAGTCCATCAGGTTGAAACGTACCTGACGGGATAATTACCAGTTCATCCCGAAATCTGACGGGCATGCATAATGGGTAACCGCTATGACATGAAGCCCTGTGACAAAGGCCTTGAATAAAGGTTGAGATGCAATGTAGGCCGCAGCATCAAGCGAATTCAGTTAAGCGTCGTAAATCAAAAAATGAAGATGGGGAGTCTTTCCTAGTTGACGAACCCTGACACAAACAGAGAAGCAACTGGTAAATGCATCTGTTTGATCTTCCGGCGTAATATGAAGTGGCATGTATTGAAGGAAATAAAGTGAACGTGGGAGAGCCTGAGTGTTGGAAGGTAGTGACTTGCACTATCCGAATATAAGGTAAACCGAAATTTCAGATAGGGCGCTCAGGCAGTCGGATGAGCCCATAGTACCGTTAACCGTGAAGACAACATAACTTCACATCAGGGAAGGGGCTCAGTGTTACACCCGTTTTTAACGTAACTTTTGAGGTGAAATTGCCATATGGCTAACACTCCAGTAAATATCAGAATATTACAGCGAAAACTTTACTTACGCTCAAAGCTTAACTCGGAGCTACGATTTTACAGCTTGTACGATAAACTCAGTCGCCTAGATATACTCGAAGAAGCCTATCGACGATGCAAAGCCAATAAAGGCGGAGCAGGAATTGATGGCATCACATTCAGTTATCTAGAGCAGCAAAAGAAAGTCGTTGCGCTGTTAAAAGAAATTCAAACTCAATTACAACAGAAAAACTATCGACCTAGCCCAGTCAAACGAGTAGAAATACTCAAAGACAACGGCAAAACGCGGAAACTTGGGATCCCGATAATCAGTGACAGAATTGTGCAAATGGCGATGACAATAGTGATGCAACCCGTCTACGAACCTCATTTACATGAACACAGTTATGGCTACCGTCCATGTCGAAGCGCCCAGCAAGCGGTAAAAGTCATTGAAATGAGCCTAACAAGGCTATCAGCACGTACTCGATGCTGACTTGAGCGCCTATTTCGATACCATCCCGCACGCTAAGTTGATGGCAAAAGTAGAAAGGCGAATAAGCGACAGCAGCTTTCTGAGTTTGCTGAAAAGCTTTATCAAAGCGCCCATCAGCATAGAGACGGTCAACGGGAAATGGCGAATAGAAGCAAGCCGATGTGGCACTCCGCAAGGCGGAGTTATCTCTCCACTACTGGCTAACATCTATCTCAACGATTTCTGTTTGAAAATACACGAAAAAACACCGTGTAAAATCGTTACCTATGCAGATGATTTTGTTGTACTTCATAAGCAAACCTACACACAAGAGCAACTGGACTGGATAGCACAGCAATTAAGTGATGAAGGTCTGAAGCTAAATCAAAGTAAAACCCACTGTGTGGATATGGGAAAGCTGATGAATGAGTTTGATTTCCTCGGTTTTAACTTTCAACGGATCACAGGCCTCATCAAAGGCACCAGTTACATTAAGATACAGGCGTCTAAGGGATCTAGCGATTTAGAAAGTACCAATCTTTGTCATACCAGCGAAAGCTGGTATCCAGTGACTTTTTATAGGAAAAAGCAAAGGCACTAGACTCCAGCCTGCGCTGGAGTGACAAGAACTCATCGGTATACTTTCTTCCGCAACTTTCCTAAGAAGAGCCAAACAAAGCTGAAAAATAAACTCAGAGACATAGTGAAGCATCGAACCTCAAATACACTTGGCGTACAGATAAATAAAGTTAATCAAGTTCTGAGGGGATGGAAACACTATTTTGGTGGGATAGGATATCCCAGAGGAGTATTTTTCAGAATAAATGGATTTGTAGTAAACCGATTCTATCGATGGCATCGTCGCTTAAGTCAACGTCGAAGCAAGTATCTATCACGAGGTGCTTACGAAAAATTACGCCAAGCTGGTCTTGAGTATTTACCCACGACAAGATGATAAGCAAAGTGAAGGGGCTGAGAGAAGTGTAACAACAGAGCCGTGTGAGGGAAAACCTCATGCACGGAATCGAAGAGGGGCTGCTGGATAAGCGATAGCGAAGCCAGTAGCCTACTCTACTTCAAGGTGTGAGCAGTGATGCTTAGCCATCTAAGTGAGCTGGTCACAACACAGAACAGTGAATGCTCAAAAGCATCGAAAAAAGAGAGAGCGTAAATTGGTCGCTCTTTCTAAATAAAAGGTGCTGCGTTATCGTTTTCTTATTTGGAAACGAAGTAACGACAGTTTTGTATGTCGATAATAACCAAACCTCACAAACTCTGTCTTGCATAAAATAACCAATTTATCTCTGCAAAAACAATCACGAAAGATCAACAGACCCTAGTATTTTTAAGCAACAAGTTCTCGTTGAGGCCATGCGTTTAATACTGCTTTTACCAGTGATGCTAATGGTATAGCAAAAAACACTCCCCAAACACCCCATAGCCCTCCAAAAACCAGTACAGCAGCGATAATAATCACAGGATGTAAATCTACCGCGTCAGAAAACAAGAGTGGAACCAACAAATTACCATCAAGAGCCTGTATAACCCCATACCCAAGCATCAAATAACCAAATTCAGGGCTAATTCCCCACTGAAAAAAAGCAACTAGCATGATAGGAAGTGTCACTAATGTTGCTCCTAAGAAAGGAATCAACACTGATAAACCAGTTAAGACTCCAAGCAATGCAGCATATTGCAAATCCATCAATACAAAGAAGATATAAGTTGCTATTCCCACCACAAACAACTCAATCACTTTACCGCGAATATAATTAAATATTTGTTGATTCATTTCTGCCCACACTTTGCCCGCAAGCTGTCTATTACTAGGGAAAAACCGCTTACTTCCACTGAGTAAAGTAGCTTTATCTTTCAAAAAGAAAAACACCATCAGCGGGACTAAAATTGAGTAAACCATTAACGCAAGAACAGACGCAGAATAGCCTATTAACTGCTTAACGAAATCTAAAAGGTGTTCAGTGTTGGCCAGTGCTTTTAATTCACCAATAAGTTCATTAATCTGATCTGTGCTTATATATTCTGGATATTTTACAGCCAAGTCATTTGTGAACATTAACCCCTTATCAAGCATATTGGGTAATTCCGTAACCAAAGCCCCGCCTTGACGCCAAACACTAGGTACAATCCCTAACACTATCATCAGCATCAGCCCTACAAACATAAATAAAACAACAGAAGCACCTGTGGGGCGGTTAATGCCAATACGTTCCATTTGAGTGACAGGCCAATCGAGTAGAAAAGCTAAAACTAACGCCACTATCAGTGGAGCAAGAATTCCTGCTGCAAAATAGAGAACGAAAAACACACCAAGTAAAATAAGTAAAAGAGTTACGGCCTGTGGATCACTAAATCTTTCTTTATACCAACTGGATAATAGGGTTATCATGAATTTTCACTTTTGCATTAAGTTAATTTTTGTCATTTGAGCTTATTGAATTTTAGTCACAAACAAATTCAAATGACCATGTAAATTTGTTGATTCTTCGACCAAATGGCCTTTTTGTTTCAAATATTTGGGAACATCTTGCTTAGAACTGCGGTCTGATAATATAAGATGAAGTCGTTCACCGTTTGATATTTTTTTCAACGCGAGTTTAGTTTTCACCAAAGGTAGTGGACAACGAAAGTTACTTAAATCAATAAAAAGCATAATGATCTTGCTCTAACATTAGTATGACTATTATCCTAAGTTGTTGCAAAAACCACAAGCTGAACCAGAACCAATCTCTATCAATTAATGATAAATAACAAGTTGCGAGCATAAATTGACTATTAAAAGCACATTCTCATTATCCAAAGTATGTTTAGCCAGCGCGACAAGCATAGCTTTGCTCGTTAGCTCGGCAACAAGTTTTGCGAAAACTGAATTACCAGACTTAGGCACAGCTGCTGTAAACACTTTCAGTCTTGAAAAAGAAACCAAATATGGTGATGCGTATATGCGAGCAATTCGCTCTTCAGCTCCCATTCTTTCAGATCCAGTATTAAACCAATATTTAACAGAACTTGGTAATAAACTCGTCGCACATTCATCAGGCGTTAAAACACCATTTTATTTCTTCTTGATTCAGAACGATGAAATCAACGCATTTGCATTTTTTGGGGGGCATGTTGGTATCCACTCGGGACTGTTTCTCAATGCTGATAATGAAAGTGAACTCGCATCGGTTATTGGGCATGAAATTACTCATGTTACTCAACGTCATTTAGCTCGCTCTATAGAAGCTTCAGAAAAAGCTGGACCAGCTGCGCTTGTGGGAATGCTGGGTGCAATTTTACTTACTGTTGCAGCTCCTCAAGCAGGCATAGCGGCTTTAGCAACAACACAAGCGTTGGCCACACAGGCTAAAATAAATTACACCAGAAGCCATGAGAAGGAAGCCGACCGGATAGGAATGCAAGTTCTCGTCGATTCAGGGTTCGATCCTAATGCGGCAGCAACTTTTTTTAACAAATTATCAGCAAGATATCGTTTTACTAGCAAACCACCTCAAATGTTACTGACACACCCGTTGCCAGAGTCAAGGATCTCAGAAGCAAGAAATAGAGCGGCTCAATATCCACATCGTTACACGCCGGATAATCTAGATTTTCAACTCGCAAAAGCCCGTATACAAGTTAGGTTTTCAAACTACAACGAACAAGCTGCCCTTTCACTATTTCAAAAACAATTAAAAAATAACAAAACCAACTTCAATGAGGCTTTGCAATACGGGAAGGCTTTAGCACTGTTTCGATTAGAAAGGTTTGAGGAATCATCCGAGATTATTAATGAACTTTTAGCGAATGACAACAGCAACCTGTTCTATATCGACACTAAGACTGATTTATTACTTGAATCTGAAAAGTATGATGAAGCAATCAATTTATTATCAGAGCAGTATGAACTAAAGCCTACTTCTCAAGTAATCAATATTAACTTAGCAAATACTTATATAGAAGCAGGTATGGCTGAAAAAGCAATCCCTTTACTTCAAGAAAGCATTTTCCTTGATAAAGATAATGTTTTGCCTTATCAGCTGTTATTTACGGCCTATCAAAAGGTTGGCAATTCTTCTTTAGAGCACTATACAAAAGCCGAAATTCTGGCATTAAACGCTGATTATAAAGGGGCGATTGATCAATTAAATTATGCTCATCAAAAAAATGGCGATAATCCTCTGCAACTTGCAAGAATCGAAGCAAGAATTAGGCAATTTAAACAAGACGATAGAGAGCTAGAAAAACTGAAGTAGTTTATCTAATTTGTTATCATCACACACTTGCCTATATTAAAAGACAATTACAGGTTAATAAATGACTAAAGTAACCATTTTTCATAATCCTAGATGCTCGAAAAGCCGTGAAACTCTCGCCCTTTTAAATGCAGAGAATTGCGAAATTACAGTGATAGAGTACCTTTCAAATACACCTACGATAGAAACGCTAACTGAGATATTAGAAAAACTTGCTATAAAGCCACGTAACTTAATGCGTATTAAAGAGTCAGAATATAAAGAGTTAGGGTTAAACAATGAGTCATTAACTGATATTGAGCTTATTAATGCGATGATTTCTTCCCCTAAATTGATAGAACGCCCCATTGTATTAGCAAATGGAAAAGCAGCTATAGGCCGCCCGCCTGAAAATGTTTTAAATATTTTGTAACGGAGCAAGTATGAAAACACAAACTCTGTTTCAATTGTGTCGCATAGGATACATGGCTTTAGTTCTACTGCTTTCTGGGTATTTTATTCGTTTAGGATTGAATGGGAATTATAGCTTAGTTTTCAGTTTACTATGGGTAATCCCTTTGCTTTTACCACTCAAAGGCATCATAACAGGCAATCCTTATACTTACGCATGGGGTAGTTTCATTCTTTGTTTATATCTACTTCACGGCTTAACACTTGTGTATGTAGCAGATGGTGCCTTTTACTTTGCAATTGTTGAGTCTTTGCTAATTGGTGCACTTCTTATCGGGTTTCCATACTATGCCCGTTACCGCGGCAGAGAATTAGGTTTAGGAATTAAAAAGAAGAAAAAATAGTGAAAATGCCATTTTCTTAACAAATGGCATTCTCTTAACAAATCCGATTATCACAGGTATATCAAGTACATATCACTTACAACTAACTCAATTAATCCTGAGGCTGTTTATTGTTTATGTAAAAAATCATTATAAGCAGGGTTTTGTGTTGCTTCTTGCCATTCATAATTTAAGTATTTAAGATGCTTAAAAAAGTCTAATTCTTGCTCAACCGTTACTTCGAATCCTGCTAATACTTGGCCAAATGCGGCACCATGGTTCCGATAATGAAATAAGGTAATATTCCAACGCTGGCCCAAAGTTTCCAAAAATGCATCTAATGCTCCGGGATACTCTGGAAACTGAAATTGAAAAATACGTTCTGTTTTTGTCTCAGGTGGTTGCCCACCAATCATGTAGCGAACATGCAGTTTTGCCAATTCATTCTCGGTAAAGTCTTTCACTTGGTAGTTCACTTCGGTAAGTTTCTTTTGTAATGTAAGCCTTTCTTGCACACCTCCAGTAATGCGGACACCAACAAAGACTTTTGCGGCACTGTCGCCAGAATAACGATAGTTAAACTCAGTAATCCCTCTTCCAGAAAGTGCTTTACTAAACTGCCTAAAAGATCCCTTTTGTTCAGGGATAGTCACTGAAAATACAGCTTCTTTATTTTCACCGAGTTCACATCGCTCAGAAATATAACGTAGATTATGAAAATTCATATTCGCGCCTGACAAAACAGCGACCAACGACTGACCGCCGATGCTAGTTTGACAATATTTATTGAGACCAGCGAGTGACAAAGCGCCTGCGGGTTCAGCAATGACACGCGTATGTTCAAAAATATCTTTGATCGATGTACAAATTTCGTCGCTATTAACTGTTATTACTTCATCACAATAATGTTTTATTAGATTGAAAGTATGATCACCTATCCGTTTGACAGCAACACCATCAGCAAAAAGACCGACATTATTTAAATCTATCGGATGACCTTGTTCTAATGCTGCTAATAAGCAAGCGGAGTCTTCGGCTTCTACACCAATTACTTTAATATCAGGCCGCAATTGTTTTAAGTAAACTGACATTCCCGCGAGTAAGCCACCACCACCAACTGGAATAAAAACAGCATCAATATTTGACTGCTGTTGCAGAATTTCTTTCGCAACAGTACCTTGCCCTGCAATAACGTCAGGGTCGTCAAATGGGTGTATAATGAGCTTTTGCTCTTGCTGTGAAATGGTTAGGGATTCATGTTGTGCTTCATTAAAACTTTTGCCCACTAAACGAACATCAGCTCCTAAGCGACGAACATTGTTCACTTTAATGTCTGGCGTGGTAATAGGCATAACAATCGTCACATTTATGCCAAGCTTTTTGGACGCTAGCGCTAAACCTTGTGCATGGTTGCCAGCGCTTGCGGCAATGACGCCATTAGGAAGTTGCGATTTATTCAATTTCGATAATTTATTGTATGCACCGCGCAATTTAAATGAGTGGACAGGCTGTTGATCTTCTCGCTTTAAAAATATCTGATTATTGTGTCCTGCCGATAATTGATCTAACCGTGTTAAATCTGTCACTTTGGCAATATCGTAAACAGGAGCCAAAAGAATACGCCGCATGTAATCCAACGCCAGTTCACTCGTTAATACAGCCGATTGATTTGCTTGAGATTGACAACTGGCGTTAGTATCAAGCATCGCTCTCTCCCACTTCTATACCATCAAGCACCGCACGATCACGCACGGCACCTTTGTCTGCGCTAGTGGCTAACATGGCGTAGTTTTTTAAAGCATAACTAATTGGGCGAAGACGGTTTTGAGGCTTCCATGGTTGAGCTTTTGACATCATCGCAGCTTTTCTTGCATTAAGTTCATCATCATCAATTTCTAGTAGAATACTTCGATTAGGGATATCAATCGCAATCTTGTCTCCATTTTCGACCAATGCGATCACGCCTCCACTTGCCGCTTCTGGAGATACATGACCAATTGATAACCCTGATGTTCCGCCTGAAAATCGACCGTCTGTGATCAAGGCGCATTTCTTTCCAAGCCCCATTGATTTTAAGTAAGTGGTTGGATACAGCATTTCTTGCATACCCGGACCACCTTTCGGGCCTTCATAACGAATAACCACAACATCTCCAGCTATAACTTGACCTGATAAAATACCCTTAACTGCATCATCTTGGCATTCGAATACGAGAGCAGGACCTTCAAAGATTAGACTATCTGAATCAACACCAGCCGTTTTAACAATGCAACCATCAGTAGCAAGATTGCCTGACAATACTGCCAACCCACCATCAAGTGAAAATGCATTATCAATGTTACGAATACAGCCTTGTTCTCTATCATCATCTAGAGTATCAAATCGACATGTTTGGCTGAATGCTTCAGTGGTGCGAACACCGGCAGGTCCAGCTCGATAGAAAGATTTAATTTGATCATCGGCGGTGCGGGTGATATCAAATTGCTCTAACACATCAGCCATTGTGATCCCTAATACATTGATGGTATCTGTATGTAACAATTTAGCCCGTTCTAATTCACCCAAGATGGCAATCACACCACCCGCACGGTGAACATCTTCCATATGATATTTTGGTGTTGACGGAGCAACTTTACATAAATGAGGCACAATGCGAGACAGCCGATCAATATCAGCCATAGTAAAATCAATATCCGCTTCTTGAGCCGCCGCAAGTAAATGAAGCACAGTATTTGTAGATCCGCCCATTGCTATATCAACACACATGGCATTTTCAAATGCTGCTTTATTGGCAATGTTCCGCGGTAATGCTTGTTCATTGCCATCTTGGTAATATCGTTTGGCTAAGCTAACAATTTTATTTCCTGCTTGTAAAAAAAGCTGCTTGCGATCACCATGAGTTGCTAACATAGAACCGTTGCCGGGTAAGGCTAAACCTAGTGCTTCTGCAAGACAGTTCATCGAGTTTGCGGTAAACATACCTGAGCAAGAGCCACAAGTTGGACAAGCTGAACGCTCTACTTTGTCACTTTGTTCATCAGAAACTGAAGGATCGGCACCTTGGATCATCGCGTCAACCAAATCAAGTTTAATTATTTGATCTGACAGCTTGGTTTTACCAGCCTCCATCGGTCCACCAGAAACAAAAATAACAGGAATGTTCAAACGCATCGCTGCCATCATCATACCGGGTGTAATTTTATCGCAATTTGAAATGCACACCATTGCATCGGCACAATGTGCGTTGACCATATACTCAACAGAATCAGCTATGAGATCTCGTGAGGGTAGACTGTAGAGCATGCCACTATGCCCCATTGCGATGCCGTCATCGACCGCGATTGTGTTGAATTCTTTGGCAACTCCCCCTGCTTCCTCAACAGCACCTGCTACTAACTGCCCAATATCTTTTAAGTGCACATGACCGGGAACAAACTGAGTGAAGGAATTCACCACAGCAATAATGGGTTTACCAAAATCATTATCCGTCATTCCAGTTGCACGCCACAAAGCTCGCGCACCAGCCATATTTCTGCCTTGAGTTGAAGTTGCGGATCTAAGTTTTGGCATGGTTATTCCCTAAAATTTTTTCATTAATGAAATACTATTTAACGGGCTCAAGCCAATTATGTTTGTCTTCTGTTGAGCCATCAAAAATACCAAAAAATGCTTTTTGTAATGCTTCAGTAACAGCTCCACGTTTGCTATCACCTACAGGCAAGCCATCTACAGATCTCACTGGTACAATTTCTGTCGCTGTGCCAGTCATAAAAAACTCATCGGCTAAGTACAAAGATTCTCTAGAAATTGGTTCTTCACGAACTAAATAACCGAGATCTTTAGCTAATGTGATCACCGCATCTCGGGTCAAGCCTGGCAAAATTGAAGAAGTGCTTTGTGGAGTGTAAATTACACCTCTTCGAACCAAAAATAGGTTTTGGCCAGCCCCTTCGCTCACCATATTGTTAACATCAAGCGCAATTCCTTCTGCATAGCCGTGTCGCCCAGCTTCCATTGAAATAAGCTGTGACGAAAGGTAGTTCCCTCCAGCTTTAGCTGAGGTTGGCATGGTATTCGGAGCCAAGCGATTCCAACTTGAGACACCAACATCAACGCCACTTTCGACTGCATCAGCCCCCAAATAGGCACCCCATGCAAATGCCGCCACCATAAGTTCTGCTTGCGTGTTTTCTGGTGGACGCAGTCCCATTCCAATATCACCCAAAAAAGCTAACGGACGTAAATATGCTGAACTCAAATCATTTTTAGTAACGGCGTCTTTACAGGCTTGTATCACCTCTTTATGACTAAAAGGAATGTCCATGCGATAAACTTTGGCAGAATCAAAAAGCCGATCTACATGCTCTTTTAGTCTAAAAATACAGGTTCCTTTGTGAGTTTCATAAGCCCTAATGCCTTCAAAAACTGACGAACCATAATGTAAAGCGTGACTCATCACATGAACAGTGGCATTTTGCCAAGGAATTAACTTGCCATTAAACCAAATAAAACCTGAAACTACTTTAGCCATCTTTTTCCCTTACTCATTGTTGTAATTTTATGCTCGGCACTGTTGCTCGATAGCCTGTTGAATACTGATTTGGTTCACATCAAATAATTTGTTTAATTGAAGACGCAAACGTTCAATAGGTTGTAGAGATTCAACCGTCATTTCAATTTCAAATAATTGACTTTCAACATCTGGAAGCATGTTAATTTCGGTGACTTCAAAACCACGATAACGCGTGACTTGTAGTAGTCTTTCTAACACCGTTGGCTGTTGAGAAGCCAAAATCTGTAATGTATATTGTTGCATTCTCAAACTCCTGTTTTATGCCTAATTTATGCTTTGCTTGCGCCTTCTAACATATGCTCATTAGCGGTTTCAGGCGGAACCAAAGGCCACACGTTTTCATTTTCATCTATTTTAATTTGTAATAAATATGATCCTTGATGACTCAACATTTGATCAATCGCTTCTGAGACATCTGACTTTTTGGATATCATTCTCGCCTTTATATCGAATGCTTCAGCTAGCATAGGGAAATCAGGGTTATCAGATAAGTCTGTCTCGCTTAACCGACCATCAAAAAACAATTCTTGCCATTGGCGAACCATGCCTAATTTACTGTTATCAATCAGTACGATTTTTATTGGCAATTGGTAGCGTTTTATTGTGGTTAGCTCTTGAATATTCATCATAATTGAACCATCACCCGATACATTGATAACCATATCTTGTGGACGGCTGATTTGAGCGCCGATAGCGGCTGGTAAGCCAAAACCCATTGTTCCAAGACCACCACTTGTCAAAAAATTCTCAGGCCGAGTGAAAGTCATGTGTTGAGCCGCCCACATTTGATGTTGCCCAACGTCTGTTGTAACAATGGTCGAAGCAGACATCTTTTTGCTGATCTCATTTAATACTGCTGGAGCGTATAAGGAATCACCTGAACAATTGTAATTCCAAGCAAATTTTCGCTTCATATCACGACAGTGATTACGCCATCCATTAATGTTTAATTGCACGGCTAAAGCCGGTAAACAAACTTTAAAGTCGCACATAATCGCGACATCAACAGCGCGTCGTTTACCTATTTCTGCACAATCAATATCCAAATGAATGACCTTGGCATTACGGGCAAATCTAGCAAGTTTTCCAGTTACTCGATCATCAAATCTTGCTCCGACTGCGATCAATAAATCACATTCCTGAACAGCCAGATTTGCAGCCTTGGTGCCATGCATACCTAGCATACCTAGGTAGCAATCATCGCTATTATCAATTACACCTAAACCTTTTAAGGTAGTCACACTAGGGAGATGAGTTGTTGCAATAAAATCACGTAACTCGGTAACGGCTCCGGCCATTCCGACACCGCCACCAACATATAAAATGGGCTTTTTGGAATGATTCAATAAAGCTAAAGCTAAATCAATTTGAGTAGTATTTAGGCTCTGTTGTGGCTGTAACTCCGACAACACATTGCACATTTTTGTTACTTGCTTTAATTGAATGTCTTTTGGGATATCAATAAGAACTGGGCCTTGTCTGCCACTTTGAGCAATTGAAAATGCTTGCTCGAGTGTATTGACTAAATCATTTACGTCTTTAACTTGAAATGAATGTTTTGTACAGGCAAAAGATAATCCTATCATGTCAATTTCTTGAAAAGCGTCAGAGCCCATAGCTGTAGTTGGAACTTGCCCTGTAATTGCGATAACGGGAATGGAGTCGGCCATAGCGTCTGCAAGCGCTGTAATTAAATTCGTTGCTCCTGGGCCCGACGTCGCCATACAAACGCCCACTTTTCCTGACGCTCTTGCATAACCAATGGCTGAAAACGCAGCCCCTTGCTCATGACGACATAAAAAATGGTTAACATCATAACTATAAAGTGCATCATAAATTGGCATGATTGCCCCACCAGGATAGCCAAAAACATTTTGGACGCCGTGTCTTTTCAACACTTCAAACAATTGCTCTGCGCCAGTTAATGATTTTTCGTTAGCCATTTTTATCGTCCTAAAAACTAAAAAACCCCCGAACCTTTCGGTGCGGGGGTTGTTATTTGTTTATTCTAAAATTCTTAGTGCAACAAATTTCCCCGCGGTGCACTGAGCACCACGACTAAGAGAATAATTGTTACTAAGGTAAGAATTTGCATAATCATTTTATTAAACTTATCTTCTCTGTTTCATTTTTATAGGCTTAATTTAATTAGTACCATAAGCGTCATTCTAAATACAAGTGTTTTTTTAATTAATTGTAAATTTTATAATACAAATAAAAAATAATTATTTCCGAGTTTAGTCACCCCAGCTATTGACAAGGTAAACGTGAATAAACCCGTTAGTCTAAGAGTAAAATGGTAATAAATAATGTCAAATAAAAAATTGTTACTTAGGTTTAAGTTGCCTAAGAAATTACACTTATATTATTTTTTTACAATACGAATAGAAGTGTAAACATATTTCGCCACCCATTTTTTTGGTCTAACATAGGATCAAGAAGCCTCCAGCAATCAGATGATTTATGCATTTCATTTGAATTTAATATTTTGAACCTAAATGAATCGATTGAATTCACAATTTAACTTTAATCTATTGAAGTTAAATACAAACTTAAACAACCCGAATTCACCCATCAGATGAGTGTCGAACATTCATATACTTGCCAAAATCACCGCTAGCGGCGTTATAAATTTTGCAAGTCGAAACGAAGTAACGACAGTTTTGTATGTCGGTAAACACTATTTGCTGCTATTCATGCCTTGCTATCAGTAATTTTTACTGCGTATATGAACGCTCCCAACCGACTTATTTTAGGTTGACGAGAGCAACAACGAAAACTTAGATATTACAAGTGCAAGATTACGTTTTGTTATTGTAATAGCTATTTAAAGTCATTAATCAATGAAATTAGCGTTGTTTTGCCTGTCAATTGAACAATATCACGCACAAAAATAAAAAATTTTATTGTTTATAATGTTCAAGAAAGTGTGCGATGCGAACAATAGATATTTCCAACTCGTCCACTCGTGGCAGAGTAACAATTCTGAAGTGATCAGGCTTTTTCCAGTTAAACCCTGTACCTTGAACAATTAATACTTTTTCTTGTCGTAACAAATCTAATGCCATTGTTTGATCGTCCAAGATTTTGTAATGTTTAAGATCTAGTTTTGGGAAAAGGTATAGCGCGCCTTTTGGCTTAGTACAACTTACTCCTGGTATATTATTTAACATTTTCCAAGCGAGATTACGTTGCTCTAATAATCTTCCTCTTGGTAATATCAACTCATTAATACTTTGATAGCCACCAAGTGCTGTTTGAATTGCATGCTGAACAGGAACATTTGCGCATAATCTCATTGATGCGAGTATATCTAAGCCTTCAATATAACATGATGCTAAGTGCTTCGGCCCAGTGATAACCATCCATCCGGCTCTAAAACCTGCTACACGATAGCTCTTGGATAGTCCATTGAACGTTACCATCAACACATCATCAGCTAAGGTCGCAACGGAAGTATGTGTAGCTTCATCATAAAGAATTTTGTCATAAATTTCGTCGGCGAATACAACCAATTGGTGTTGACGAGCAATTTCAACAATTTCGAGCAACAAGTTTTTAGGGTAAACAGCGCCAGTTGGATTGTTCGGGTTGATGAGCACAATGCCACGAGTTTTGGAAGTTATTTTAGAACGAATATGATCCAAATCTGGTAGCCAATCACTTTCTTCATCGCAGATGTAATGAACTGCGTTACCGCCGGATAATGATACAGCCGCAGTCCATAAAGGATAATCAGGAGATGGAATAAGTACTTCATCATCGTTATTTAATAAAGCCTGCATCGCTAACATTATCAGTTCAGAAACGCCATTTCCGATATAGACATCTTCGATATCTAAATTAAGTAAACCAAACTTTTGATAATACTGTACGACTGACTTGCGAGCAGAATACAAACCTTTCGAGTCACAATATCCTTGCGCATTTGGTAAATTACGGATCACGTCGACCAAAATTTCTTCAGGTGCATCAAAACCAAATGGAGCAGGATTACCAATGTTTAATTTTATGATCCTGTGCCCTTCTTCTTCGAGGCGCTTCGCTTCTTTTTGTACAGGTCCGCGAATGTCATAACACACATTATTTAATTTTCTGGATTTTGTAATTTCTTGCATAGCAACCTTACAGCATTTATTTACTCTTTAGGAAAGTTGCGGAAGAAAGTATACCGATGAGTTCTCGTCACTCCAAGCGCCGTCTAGAAACGAAGTAATACCAATTACAGTAATTAATCTCTCACTCAGCAAGAGATAAAGGTTTTCAGTACAAGGCGCATGTTCGAAGTACTATCGGGATAATTCAAGAACGTGCAACGCAGTAATGGAAACCTTTAGCCTAGCCCTTCGGGAGCTTGTATGCGCAAAAATTACTTCACAAAATTATCTCAACGTAGCAATGTAATAACGACAGCTTTGTATGTCGGTAATAGCTATGTTTTCACTAATTTCGTTTGTACTTTCTGCGCATACATAGCTCTGAGTTGAGCATTTAATTACTGTAATTGGTATAACGACAGCTTTGTATGTCGGTAGTCTAGTGCCTTTGCTTTTTTCTATAAAAGTCACTGGATACCGACCTTCGCTGGTATGACAAAGATTGGTACTTTCTAAATCGCTAGCTCCCTTAGATAAAGTGAATGTACACGAATCAGACATCACTGTTACATATTTATACATAGAGTCACAATAGCTCGCGTTAGTTTTAACCTAAAATCATCAGTTGAACGCTGAGTATATGAGTAACTGTTTGAGCAATACGATGAATGGCTTTCACCCAATGAGTGAAGTGCTCTAAGCTCACAAGCTTGCTAAAATGACTGCTATCTGCGTTGTAACTTTTGCAAGTAGAATAACTACTTGCTGCAAGCTACGCCTTACTATCAGCCATTTTTTCTATGCTTGAGAACGCAGTCAACTGATGTTTCTAGGGAGCGCCACGAAGCGCTTTATTCTGTTGCGGGATTTGTCTCAACGTATACGCAGCCAAGCGATTACATGGCCATAAACCAGAGACAGCAACGTTATTATTTATAATAAGTCCATCAGGTTGAAACGTACCTGACGGGATAATTACCAGTTCATCCCGAAATCTGACGGGCATGCATAATGGGTAACCGCTATGACATGAAGCCCTGTGACAAAGGCCTTGAATAAAGGTTGAGATGCAATGTAGGCCGCAGCATCAAGCGAATTCAGTTAAGCGTCGTAAATCAAAAAATGAAGATGGGGAGTCTTTCCTAGTTGACGAACCCTGACACAAACAGAGAAGCAACTGGTAAATGCATCTGTTTGATCTTCCGGCGTAATATGAAGTGGCATGTATTGAAGGAAATAAAGTGAACGTGGGAGAGCCTGAGAGTTGGAAGGTAGTGACTTGCACTATCCGAATATAAGGTAAACCGAAATTTCAGATAGGGCGCTCAGGCAGTCGGATGAGCCCATAGTACCGTTAACCGTGAAGACAACATAACTTTATATCAGGGAAGGGGCTCAGTGTTACACCCGTTTTTTAACGTAACTTTTGAGGTGAAATTGCCATATGGCTAACACTCCAGTAAATATCAGAATATTACAGCGAAAACTTTACTTACGCTCAAAGCTTAACTCGGAGCTTCGATTTTACAGCTTGTACGATAAACTCAGTCGCCTAGATATACTCGAAGAAGCCTATCGACGATGCAAAGCCAATAAAGGCGGAGCAGGAATTGATGGCATCACATTCAGTTATCTAGAGCAGCAAAAGAAAGTCGTTGCGCTGTTAAAAGAAATTCAAACTCAATTACAACAGAAAAACTATCGACCTAGCTCAGTCAAACGAGTAGAAATACTCAAAGACAACGGCAAAACGCGGAAACTTGGGTTCCCGATAATCAGTGACAGAATTGTGCAAATGGCGATGACAATAGTGATGCAACCCGTCTACGAACCTCATTTACATGAACACAGTTATGGCTACCGACCATGTCGAAGCGCCCAGCAAGCGGTAAAAGTCATTGAAATGAGCCTAAAACAAGGCTACCAGCACGTACTCGATGCTGACTTGAGTGCCTATTTCGATACCATCCCGCACGCTAAGTTGATGGCAAAAGTAGAAAGGCGAATAAGCGACAGCAGCTTTCTGAATTTACTGAAAAGCTTTATCAAAGCGCCCATCAGCATAGAGACGGTCAACGGGAAATGGCGAATAGAAGCAAGCCGATGTGGCACTCCGCAAGGCGGAGTTATCTCTCCACTACTGGCTAACATCTATCTCAACGATTTCTGTTTGAAAATACACGAAAAAACACCGTGTAAAATCGTTACCTATGCAGATGATTTTGTTGTACTTCATAAGCAAACCTACACACAAGAGCAACTGGACTGGATAACACAGCAATTAAGTGATGAAGGTCTGAAGCTAAATCAAAGTAAAACCCACTGTGTGGATATGGGAAAGCTGATGAATGAGTTTGATTTCCTCGGTTTTAACTTTCAACGGATCACAGGCCTCATCAAAGGCACCAGTTACATCAAGATACAGGCGTCTAAGAAGAGCCAAACAAAGCTGAAAAATAAAATCAGAGACATAGTGAAACACCGAACCTCAAATACACTTGGCGTACTGATAAATAAGGTTAATCAAGTTCTGAGGGGATGGAAACACTATTTTGGTGGGATAGGTTATCCCAGAGGTGTATTTTTCAGAATAAATGGATTTGTAGTAAACCGGTTCTATCGCTGGCATCGTCGCTTAAGTCAACGTCGAAGCAAGTATCTATCACGAGGTGCTTACGAAAAATTACGCCAAGCTGGTCTTGAGTATTTACCCACGACAAGATGATAAGCAAAGTGAAGGAGCTGAGAGAAGTGTAACAACAGAGCCGTGTGAGGGAAAACCTCATGCACGGAATCGAAGAGGGGCTGCTGGATAAGCGATAGCGAAGCCAGTAGCCTACTCTACTTTAACTAAATTTGTAATTTAACCACTTTTGAAAATTTCTATTTGATCGACTCTAAAAATGCATTTATCAGTGGTTGTTTTTTCCGAATACTAAGACAACAGATCCCGAGTTCAAACGGTGCGATATTGTGATCAATATTTAATGAACAAATACGATCTTTCACTGGACTATGCTCAACCACTACTTCTGGTGCAATACCAACACCACATCCAAGTGCTACCATGCTTACAATCGCTTCATGTCCTGAAACTGTAGCGTATAACTTAGGTTTACCTAATTGCATCGACCTAAACCACTTTTCAAACCGACTGCGTGATAAGCCATGCACAGGTAAGACAATCGGAATTTGAGACCAATCTATAGTTTTCTGATGTAATTGTTGCTGTACTTGGCAAATGATTGTCGGCGCAATCAACTTAAGAGGCACATCAGTTAGATGATGGAAAAAATACCCCGTAGCCAGATTATCAGGCTTAACAGCAATCGCGAGATCAACCTCTTGTCGCTGTATTTTAGGCAACGCATCTGCATGATCCCCCGTTGAAAGCATAATTTCAATCAAAGGGTGTTGTTCTCTAAATTGATCTAATAAAGCAGGTAAATGGCTGTAAGCTGCAGTTACTGAACAATATAAGCGTAGTTTTCCCTTCAGTTGAGTTTGATTGTTATTTACAGATAACTTCAACAATTGCAATTGTTCAATCTGCTGCTCAGCAAACTTTTTAAAACTTAAACCTTCTGGAGTTAACATTGCTGTACGGTTATTGCGTATGAGTAACTTACAACCAAGCTCTTCTTCAAGGCGGGTGATTGCTCGGCTGAGTGTCGAAGGACTCAAATGAAACGCCGCGGCCGTTTTTCCAAAATGTAACTCTTTGGCCAAGTGATGAAACATTGCCACTGATTTAGAATCCATAAGTTATACCCCAAAACACATTGCATTATACGCAATATAATATTGCAAACATATCACTTTAAGCAACGTGGTATTTAATTTAGTCTGGGAGAATCAAAAAAAGGAGTGCTAACATGACCAACTATTTCAACAGCCTAAAATTGCGCGAGCAGCTCGCACAGCTTGATAAATGCCGATTCATGGAACGTGAAGAGTTTTCAAATGGTTGCAGTTTTATTAAGCACTGGAATATTGTCATTATTGGTTGCGGTGCCCAAGGTTTAAACCAAGGGTTAAACATGCGCGATTCAGGTTTGAATATTTCTTATGCTTTACGCGGAGCTGCCATTAAAGAACAGCGTCAGTCATGGAAATGGGCAACTGAGCATGGGTTTACTGTTGGTACTTTTCAAGAACTTATTCCTCAAGCAGATTTAGTACTTAACCTCACTCCTGATAAACAACACACTTCCGTAGTTAATACGATCATGCCGCTAATGAAACGTGGCGCCACTCTTTCTTATTCACACGGATTTAATATTGTTGAAGAAGGCATGAAAGTACGTCCAGATATCACTGTCATCATGGTGGCGCCAAAATGCCCAGGCACTGAAGTGCGTGAAGAATACAAGCGTGGATTTGGCGTACCGACTCTGATTGCAGTACATCCAGAAAACAATCCAAATAGCAATGGCCTTGATATTGCGAAAGCTTATGCTGCAGCAACAGGTGGTGATAAAGCAGGTGTTCTTGAGTCCTCATTCATTGCTGAAGTTAAATCCGATTTAATGGGTGAGCAAACTATCCTTTGCGGAATGTTACAAACTGGCGCCATTTTAGGACATCAGCAACTTGTCGCCAACGGAATTGATGCAGACTATGCCTGCAAACTTATTCAGAATGGTTGGGAAACCATTACTGAAGGTTTAAAGCACGGTGGTATCACCAACATGATGGATCGCTTATCTAACCCAGCTAAAATAAAAGCTTATGATATGGCCGATGAGCTCAAAGTAATCTTGCGCCCCTTGTTTGAAAAACACATGGACGACATTATCGACGGGACATTTTCATCCACAATGATGAAGGATTGGGCTAATGATGATCAGAATCTTCTAACATGGCGCGCACAAACAACTGAAACGTCATTTGAAATCGCAAATGATTTTGCCGGTGATATTTGTGAACAAGAATATTATGACCACGGAATTTTCTTAATCTCTATGATAAAAGCTGGTGTCGAATTAGCTTTCGAAACTATGGTTGCAGCAGGCATCGTTGAAGAGTCAGCTTATTATGAATCGCTCCATGAAACACCATTAATTGCTAATTGTATTGCACGAAACAAACTATATGAAATGAATA
Organism: Parashewanella spongiae; assembly: GCF_004358345.1. Taxonomy (NCBI): domain Bacteria; kingdom Pseudomonadati; phylum Pseudomonadota; class Gammaproteobacteria; order Alteromonadales; family Shewanellaceae; genus Parashewanella; species Parashewanella spongiae. The sequence goes on from NZ_CP037952.1 coordinate 2,904,229, forward strand.
TAGTGATTTCAGATACTGCAGAATACGGTAATTATTCGTTTAGCCATGCTGCCGTGCCATTGCTTTCAAATTTTGTCAGTAAACTGAGTTTAGCTGAGCTAGGAAATGCCTCAATAAGCCGTTCGAATGAAGTCGATAATATTAGACTAATAGAAGTGAATGATGCTATTCGAAATCACAGAGTTGAAATTGTTGGTAAGAAACTTCGTGGTTACATGACTGATATGAAAAAAATCGTTGCTTCAGAGCAATAATTACTAATTTAAATGCTTGGAGTAGAACAATGAGAGTAATGAAATTTGGTGGTTCTTCCCTCGCAAATTGGCAACGTTTTTCTAAAATAGCTGAAATTATAGCCGTTGCGGCTGAGAAAGAACAAGTTGCCTGTGTATTATCAGCGCCTGCAACTGTTACCAACACCTTGATTGAAACGGTTGAATTGGCGATTAAGGGTCACAATTTTGAGCTTTTGCTTACCAATATTGAGCAAATTTTCATCCGACTTCATTCTCAAGCGGCAGAAGAGAAAATCAGTGACACCCAGCTCTCAATTCTGAACAGTGAGTTAATCGCTCACCTGTCAGATTGGAGGCAGAAGCTGGCAGGAGTTAAGTTATTAAATGAGTGCCCTGATAGTGTACAAGCACAAATTATAAGTTCTGGAGAGAAGCTCAGTGCAAATCTTCTGGAACAAATTTTAATTGCTAAAGGGATCACAAGCAGCCAACTAGACCCTCAGGAGCTGTTTCTTGCCCATGGTGCGCCTTTAGAGGCAGTTGTTGATATCAATTTGAGCAAACCGAAATTCAAAACAATTTCATTAAATAACAACCGTGTGTGGGTAATGCCGGGATTTTCAGCTGCAGACTCTGAAGGTAAAATAGTTACGTTAGGCAGGAACGGTTCTGACTATTCAGCAACAGTATTGGCAGCCTGCATAAATGCATCTAGCTGTGATATATGGACTGATGTTGATGGTGTTTACAACACAGATCCTAGAGTCGTACCAGATGCTAAGCTACTGACTCAACTGAGTTATCAAGAAGCGATGGAACTTTCTTACTTTGGGGCTAAGGTATTACATCCTAAAACAATTGCACCTATTGCTCAGTATCACATCCCTTGTTATATCCGTAATAGCTTTAATCCTGATTCGCTTGGCACATTAGTGTCTAATGATACAGATACAACGGGACTAAATGTAAAAGCAATTTCTAATTTAGATGAACAATGCATGTTCGATGTATCAGGTCCCGGCATGAAAGGGATGGTCGGTATGGCTAGCAGAATGCTTGGCGCTATCAGCCAGACAGGTGTTTCAGTTTCGCTCATCACGCAAAGCTCATCTGAATACAGCATGAGTTTTTGTGTGGCAACGCTTTCAGCAGCAAAAGTGAAAGCAGCTTTAGAGCAAGAATTCGAGCTTGAACTTAAAAGTGAATTACTCGAAGCCATAAAGGTGCGAAAAAATCTAGCCATTGTGTCATTAATTGGCGATGGAATGCGTACACGAAAAGGTGTCGCGGCTCAATTTTTTAAAGCATTAGCACAAGCTAGTGTAAATATTATTGCGATAGCTCAAGGTTCATCTGAGCGTTCAATTTCGACGGTTATCGAACAAAGTAAGACTAAAAATGCTATCTCAGCCTGTCATCAAAGCTTTTTTGATGTGCAGCATTATCTTGATGTTTTTTTAGTCGGTTGTGGCAATGTTGGTACTGGCTTGCTCGAACAAATCAATAAACAGGCACAAATGCTTAAAGCTCAGAATATCACTGTACGAGTTTGCGGTATTGCTAATTCTACTAAGATGTTACTCAATGCAGAAGGGATTGAATTATCCAAATGGCCTTTATTACTTAATGAAAGTCAGCAAATATCAAACATTCCTGAGATACTTAACTGGATTTGTGATCAACAATTGCTCAATCCTGTGTTGGTTGACTGTACATCAAGCAGCAAAATAGCCGAGCAGTATGTTGATGTTCTAGAAGCTGGTTTACACGTTGTGACCCCGAATAAAAAAGCTAACACTCGTGACTTAGCTTATTATCAACAGTTGCGTCAGGTTGCTTTAAAACAAAAACGACAATTTCTTTATGAAACCACTGTTGGTGCTGGTTTACCTGTTATTGATAACTTGAAAAAACTTCTCTGCGCAGGAGACAAATTGCTTCAATTTAATGGCATTTTATCCGGTTCGTTATCTTATATTTTCGGAATGCTCGATGAAGGTATGCGTCTTTCTCAAGCAACTAGCATTGCACGAGAAAAGTGCTTTACAGAACCCGATCCTAGAGATGACCTTAGTGGAATGGATGTCGCCCGTAAGGTATTAATTTTAGCCAGAGAAGTCGGGTTAACATTAGAACTAGATGATGTTGATATTGAATCTGTTTTACCTGAAGGTTTTGATAGTAGCGGCAGCATCGATGAATTCATGGAGAATTTAACTCAGGTTGACGAAGCGTTTATGCAGCGCATTAGCCGCGCTAAGGCCAATAACAAGTTACTCAGATATGTCGGTCAAATTAATCAAGGAAAATGCAGTGTAAACATTGTCGAAGTTGACAGTAGCGATCCGCTATATAGTGTCAAAGGTGGCGAAAATGCTTTGGCTTTTTATAGCCAATACTATCAACCCATACCATTCGTGTTACGTGGTTATGGTGCAGGTACAGATGTAACCGCAGCTGGCACTTTTTCAGATCTGCTTCGTACTCTCAATTGGACTAGGGAATTAGACTCATGAGCATCACAGTTTACGCTCCAGCCTCAATAGGAAACCTTGGTGTAGGGTATGATCTACTCGGTGCAGCACTGGCACCGATTGACGACAGTTTATTGGGTGACAAAATCACAATAGAGGCTGCATCGGATGGTATCAAACTCGTGTTATCAGGATCATGGGCACATGATCTGCCAGCCGATAACAAACTGAACACTGTCTATCAATGTGCTGTTTTTTTTGTTGATATTATGCAACAGCTTCACAGCCAAAGACACGGTACAGGTCTTGTCATTCACCTTGAAAAAAATCTTCCGGTTGGTAGTGGCTTAGGCTCTAGCGCCAGCTCAGTGGTTGCTGCACTTTACGGGCTTAATGAGTATTTTGATAAGCCATATTCGGATAACAAATTACTCGCTTTAATGGCTAAGTTTGAAGGTCAAATTAGCGGCAGTGTTCATTACGATAACATCGCACCAAGCTTTTTGGGTGGGATACAATTAAACCTAGGGCTTGCTGAACAATTAACGGACTCAATTCCAGCGTTTGATTCATGGTATTGGGTGGTTGCTTATCCGGGCACACCATTATCTACCATGAAAATGCGTCAATTATTGCCCCGCGAATATCCTAAAGGCAAGGTCATTGAATACGGACGCAACATAAGTGCATTTATACATGCCAGCTACAAGCAAGATCAGCAGTTAGCTATCAATGTACTAAAAGATGTGATTGCAGAGCCATTTCGAGCACCTGCTATTGATGGTTTTCAACAAGCAAGAAATGAGTTATCTGAGTTGAACATGTTGGCCAGCGGCATTTCTGGTAGCGGTCCAACGCTTTTCTCAATCACTGATGATCTTGTTAAAGCAAAACAAGCAAAAGCCATTCTAGAACAGCAATATGCCTGCGCACCTAGTGGATTTGTTTACATTTGCAAAATCGATCACCAAGGTGCGCGTAGAATCCATTAAGGTAAGCTATCAATATGCAGTTATATAATTTAAAACACCCTTCACAGGTAGTTAGCTTTGCCCAAGCGCTCACTCTCGGGCTTGGCAAGGATAGAGGATTATTTTTTCCCTCGACAATCCCTATGTTAGAAAATATTGACCAACTTCTTACCATGTCCTTTATTGAACGTAGTAAAGCAGTGATCGGAGCTTGGCTTGCCGACGAACTAGGTCAAGATGTAATAAACAACTTGGTTGATAGTGCCTTTAACTTTGAAGTACCAATGGTAAATGTTGATAATAAGCGCTTTAGCTTAGAGTTGTATCACGGCCCTACCCTTGCCTTTAAGGATTTTGGAGCTCGGTTTATGGCTCAATGCATTAATCATCTCAGCACAAACAAAACACTCACTATTTTAACCGCAACATCTGGTGATACAGGTGCAGCAGTAGCAGATGCTTTTTATGGCCTTAAAGGTATTCAAGTTGTAGTGCTATACCCTCAAGATAAGATCAGTGAACTTCAAGAAAAAATGTTTTCCACATTAGGAAACAACATTCACACCATCGCTATTAAATCAGACTTTGATGCTTGTCAAGAACTAGTAAAACAAGCCTTTGAGGATAAGCAGTTAAAAAAAATCATTAATCTAAATTCAGCAAACTCAATTAACATTAGCCGATTACTTGCACAAATTTGTTATTATTTTGAAGCCGTCTCACAGTTTAAAAAACGTTATAAAAATGACCCAGTAATTTCGGTACCCAGTGGTAATTTTGGTAACCTCACAGCTGGATTATTTGCAAAGGCAATGGGGCTGCCAATTAAACGCTTTATTGCTGCCACTAATAGCAATGACACAGTTCCAAGGTATCTTAAGAATCAAAAATGGCAACCCAACGCTACCGTAGCCACCATGTCAAATGCGATGGATGTATCTGAGCCTAGTAACTGGCCGAGAGTTGAAGCAATTTTGCAAACTCAAGAATGGCCAACTTCGGTAATCACAGGTTTTAGAGTTTCAGAACAACAAACATCACAGTCGCTTAAGCAATTAGAAAATTTGGGTTATCTTTCAGAACCACACGCTGCTATTGCTGCTGAAGCTTTAAATTCTAATTTAAACCTAGACGATAAAGGTATATTTCTCTCCACCGCCCATCCTGCAAAATTCAAAGATGTGGTAGATAAAGAACTCGCCCTTAACCTTTCATTACCAAAGGAGTTAGCTGCTGTAGTAAACAAACCAAGCTTGTCGATTACACTTGATGACGATTTTGAACAGCTTAAAAAACAGTTAATTCGTGTTTAGTGAAAGACAAGGTATAACCTAAGTTTTTACGCCATAAAGCGTTTAATCAAAGCAGTGAATCACCCTGCCAGAGGAGCGAGGTATCGTTTAACGTTATAGTCACTCTAACGAAAGTTAGAAACGAAGTAACGACAGTTTTGTATGTCGATAGTCTAGTGCCATTTTCTTGTTTAATGAAAGTCGCTGGATACCAGCCTACGCAGGTATGACAAAACACAAACCTTTTGTGTTAGTTCACCCCAAGGGACGAGGAATTAAACTCGGAGTGATTAAAAAATACAAAGTAAATTATAGTCAGCTACTTAAAAGCTAGTTGTTGATAAATTAGGAATTATATACACCGTAATGATAAGTAAGAGATTATTATGCTTTATAAAACTGACGACGTACGTATTAACAAAATAAAAGATTTATTGCCACCTATTGCATTGTTAGAGCGCTTTCCATTATCAGAAAAAGCGTCAAAAACTGTTTATTCTGGTAGGCAAGCTATACATAATATCCTCAACCATAAAGATGACCGACTCTTTGTTGTCATTGGCCCTTGCTCTATTCATGATCCAAAAGCGGCACTTGAATATGGTGATCGCTTATCAAAATTACGCCAGCAATATAAAAGTAATTTAGAAATTGTGATGCGCGTATATTTTGAAAAGCCACGAACCACCGTCGGCTGGAAAGGGTTAATTAACGATCCTTATATGAATGGCAGCTTCGAGCTTAATGATGGTCTTCGTATTGGGCGAAAACTATTATTAGACTTGAACGAATTAGGATTACCTACGGCGGGTGAATATCTCGATATGATAACACCTCAATATATGGCTGACTTTATGTGTTGGGGGGCTATTGGTGCACGTACCACCGAGAGTCAAGTGCATCGTGAGTTAGCATCGGGTTTATCTTGTCCTGTCGGTTTTAAAAATGGCACTGACGGTACAATTAAAATAGCCATTGATGCCATTGGCTCTGCTGCTGCACCACATCATTTTTTATCAGTAACAAAATTTGGTCATGCAGCGATTGTAGAAACCACAGGCAATAAAGATTGTCATATTATTTTACGTGGTGGTAAAACAACGAATTTTGATCAAGATAGTGTCAGTAATGTTACGAAACAGCTCAAAAGTTCAAGTCTTAATACTAAAATTATGATTGATTTTAGTCATGCTAATAGCTGTAAGAAATTCAAAAATCAGATGCTAGTTTGCGAAGACGTGAGTAAGCAAATTCGACAAGGTAATGAAAACATTTTTGGTGTAATGGTTGAAAGCCATTTAGTTGAAGGCCGTCAAGATTTAATTAATGGTGAAGCCATAACTTACGGTCAAAGTATCACTGATGCTTGTATAGGTTTTGAAGATACTGAAATACTCATCAAAGAACTAAATGATGCTGTTGCTATGCGTAAAGCTAAGAATAAAATCTAATTAACATCAATTAGCATTTCTAGTCACACACTTTTTTTAATACTCGCCGATCAACACTTAACGAGAACGCAGCCAATTAAGGGATCTAGCGATTTAGAAAGTACCAATCTTTGTCATGCCAGCGAAGGCTGGTATGACAAAACACAAACATTTTGTGTTAGTTCGCCCCAAGGGGCGAGGAATTAAACCCGATTGGATTAAAAATCACCACATTAAATCATCTGGAATAGCATAATCTGCGTATGGGTCATCTTCTGAAGATACTTCTTCTTGTTGCTCTGTAGCCAAATACCCACACCATTGTGGAACAAGTAGATTAACTCTTTCTGCTAGTTTAAAGGGCACAACATAAGTTTTATCTTCGTAACGGACAATACCTAGTACCCCACGCAAGAGTTGGCTTTGTATTTCATCCGTTATATAAAGCGAAAATACTTTACTATTCATCGTATAGTTAAACTTTAGCTCTGCTTTTGCATCAATGACCAATGCACATCGTGTAAACTCAGTAACTAATGATCTAACCTGACCTTTTTCCATTGCCTCATTGAAACGTTGTTCATTTAATTCACGATCTTTTTCAGTTTGCTTCAATTTCTGATCAGCAATTTGCTTTTTTAACTCAGTGGAACCATCATCAATCTTCGCTTTACGATTGCGACGTTTTTGAGTTTTTACGTCTCGTACTTTTTGCTTGCTAGATAAGCCAGCTTTTAGCAATTGCTCTTGTAATGCGTTTGCCATTATTTATTCTCTCTACGTTTTTCAAAAATTAACTTTGCCATGGATCAAATAGAACAAACTAGTGACAAAATGAATATCTGCATGACTGCAGAATTAGCCGATTGAGTTATAAATAGATTCTAGGGATTTTAAAGGATCGTCAGCCTGTGTTATCGGTCTACCTATTACCAAATAATCTGAGCCTGCGGCTATTGCTTTTTCTGGCGTCATGACTCGCTGCTGATCACCAACATCAGCTCCTACAGGTCTAATTCCGGGAGTGATCAATTTAAAACTTACACCAAAATTTGATTTTAAAACAGTAGCTTCCTGAGCTGAACACACTATACCATCCATACCTGATTCATGAGCCAGTTTAGCAAGTAATTGAACTTGTTCATTAGCCGTTTGCTTGATGCCAATAAGCGGCAGCTCAGAATCTTTCATAGACGTAAGCACAGTGACAGCAATCAATAAAGGAGCATCCTTACCGTATGGAAGCAGTGCTGACTTTGCTGCTTCCATCATTGCTTTTCCGCCGCTAGCATGAACATTGACCATCCAAACACCAAGTTCAGCTGCCGCTGCAACAGCCTTAGCGACGGTATTTGGAATGTCATGGAATTTAAGATCAAGAAAAACGTCAAACCCTTTGTTTTGAACTTCAATAACAAACTGAGGGCCAAATAAAGTGAACATCTCTTTACCAATCTTTAGTCTGCATTTTGAAGGATCAAGTTTTGATACTAGTTCTAATGCTTTTTCTTTTTTGTCAAAATCTAATGCTACTAGAATAGGCTTTTCTAACATTGTTACTCCGCTTTATTCACCATCGAGGCCTCGAATACGTTTCACTTTCCCCCAATTTTTGCATGATGGGCAATGCCAATACAATGCATGTGAAGGAAAACCGCATTCTTGACAGCGATAACTTGGTCTATGTTTTATTTGTTGTTGAACGAGCTTTTCCAACATGGTTAAACTGTCTTTTGCTTTCCCGCTTTCTGCTTGTTCAACGTGAAGTTGCATTAATTGATGAAAACCTTTCATCGTTGGGTGCCGTTGCATAGCGGCAAGCAATATGGTTTGAGCATCTTCAACATGATTTATGTCTAAAAAAAGTTTTACAAGTGCAACCGTTATGGAAACACCAGCCCCTTTATCAAGGGATTGTTGTAAAAATTCTTTATAACCATCGAAATCTTGTTCACGCAAGTATACTTCTCGTGCGTATTCCAAGACTTCAGAAATAAGATCTGGATCCGTTAAAATAAGTTGTAATAACGATTGTTTACATTCTTTGTTTTGATTGTTTTTAAAATATATTTCAATTAATTGAACTAAAGCTCGTCCACATTTTTCGTCTTGTTTCAAAGCAAGTTTTAGAAACTTAACCTTTTGCTCAGTGGTACTACTCTCATCGCTTAGCTGGCAATAATAATGTGCGTGACTAGACGCAAATTCTTTTCTACTCACACGATTCATATTTTTAATAATATTTATCGCTTTTTGCCATTCTCGCGTGGTTTGGTAAATCAAAATTAGCTGAGATTCAGCCTCATCTGTTTCATCTGATAACTCGATTAAACTTACGAACATTTCTTCTGCTCGATCGTAAAAACCTGCCGCCATATAGTCTTTACCAAGCTCCATCATTGAAATTTCAAGTTGTTCAGATGGGAGGTTAGGTCTTGAAACCAAACTTTGGTGAATACGAATAGCTCTATCTACTTGCCCGCGAGTTCTAAACAATGCACCTAAAGACAAGTGAGTATCGATGGTGTCGTCATCAACATCCAACATATTAATGAAAAGATCGACGGCTTTATCTGATTCATTAGATAAGATGAAGTTTAGCCCCGTGAAATAATTTCTATCTCTTGAACGTTGTTTATTGTTTTGTTGATGACGCATACTACGGCGTCCCATATACCAACCATAACTAGCTGCTATCGGAAGGAGTAAAAATAAAACTTCAACCATTTAAACGTCTTCAACACTATCAGATTTAGTTTCAGCGAGTGCCAGCTTCTTAGACAAATGTCTTATATTGAGCCTAAGTTTTAGAATATGATAACCTGCAAATAGCCAACTTATTAAAAAGCCAAGTAAGAAAACAACGGCAAGAACTATAGGTAAACGATATTCCCCTTTAGCAACAAAATAGCTAATAGTTACTAGCTGCTCATTACGAGCCCCAAAAATGATCGCCAAGAAAAATATCAAGGCTAAGACAACAGTAACTAAAAATGATTTCACTTGTATCTCCATATAGGCCAGTGAGTTCAACAGCAATTCTCGACATCTTAAATAGAATTACTGGTTCAACGCTTAACTTACACCTAAAAATAAATTTTGAGGGCAAGTAACTCTTAATACAATATAAAACTAATAAGATAATTCTATCACTAAATTATCAATAGGCTGAATGTATAAATTTAGTAATAAGCAAAAAAATGCTGAATTAACGATCGTTTGTTTTGAGGCATAAAAAAACCTCCAATTAGGAGGTTTTTATTTAAAGCTCAATTAAGCGCTATGAACATCGACTCTTTCGCGAAGCTCTTTGCCTGGCTTAAAATGCGGAACGTACTTGCCTTCCAAATCAACAGAAGTACCCGTTTTAGGGTTACGACCAATACGTGGTGCGCGATAGTGTAGAGAGAAACTGCCAAAACCACGGATTTCAATTCGATCTCCGCCTTCTAATGTTACAGCCATTTGCTCTAACATCTCTTTCACAGCACGTTCTATTTCTTTCGCCGACAGCAACGATTGCTTGCTGGCGAGCCTACCGATCAGTTCGGATTTTGTCATCCTAGCTATCCCCTATTATCAAGCCAAACTTAATCATATTGAGGAGTGCAGACTCTGCACTCCGAACAATGATTACTTACGAGCAGCTTTAAACGCTTCTGCCATAGCATTACTTACAACAGCATCATCTTGTTTGTTAACAGATGCTAATGCTTCTTTTTCGTCAGCTTCGTCTTTCGCTTTGATTGACAAGCTGATAGCACGATTCTTACGATCTACGCCCATGAACTTAGATTCGATTGCATCACCAACACTGAATACAGTAGATGCATCTTCAATACGTTCACGTGAAATATCAGCAACACGGATGTAGCCTTCAACAGACTCAGCAAGCTCAACAGTAACACCTTTAGCATCAACTGCAGATACAGTACCATTAACAATAGTACCTTTCTTCTTATCAGCCAAGTATGCGTTGAATGGATCATCTTCAGTTTGCTTAACACCTAAGCTAATGCGCTCACGCTCTGGGTCAACAGAAAGAACAACAGCATGGATCTCATCGCCTTTCTTGTACTCAGATACAGCTTCTTCGCCAGTACCATTCCAAGAAATATCAGATAAGTGAACCAAGCCATCAATACCACCATCAAGACCGATGAAGATACCAAAGTCAGTGATAGATTTGATCTTACCAGAAACTTTATCGCCTTTATTGAAACGAGTAGCGAAATCATCCCATGGGTTTGTCTTACACTGCTTAAGACCTAGAGAGATACGACGACGTTCTTCGTCGATATCTAGAACTAGAACTTCAACTTCATCACCTAAGTTAACAACTTTTGATGGGTGAATGTTCTTGTTAGTCCAATCCATTTCTGAAACGTGAACAAGACCTTCAACGCCTTCTTCAATTTCAACGAAACAACCATAGTCAGTCAAGTTAGTTACGCGACCACTTAAACGAGTGCTCTCTGGGTAACGCTTGCTGATTTCTAACCATGGATCTTCGCCTAGTTGCTTAAGACCAAGTGATACGCGTGTACGCTCACGATCGTACTTAAGAACTTTAACGTTGATTTCATCTCCAACATTAACGATTTCAGATGGGTGCTTAACACGCTTCCAAGCCATATCAGTGATATGTAGAAGACCATCAACACCACCAAGATCAACGAACGCTCCGTAATCAGTAAGGTTCTTAACGATACCTTTAACTGATTGACCTTCTTGTAGATTCTCAAGAAGTGTATCACGTTCTGCACTGCTTTCTGATTCGATAACAGCGCGACGAGAAACAACAACGTTGTTGCGCTTCTGGTCTAATTTAATAACTTTGAATTCTAGTTCTTTATATTCAAGGTGTGAAGTATCGCGAACTGGGCGAACGTCAACCAAAGAACCTGGCAAGAATGCACGGATACCGTTTAATTCAACAGTGAAACCGCCTTTAACTTTGCCATTGATGATACCGATTACAGTTTCAGCATCTTCATAAGCTTTTTCTAGAACAATCCAAGCTTCATGACGCTTAGCTTTCTCACGAGATAGTTGAGTTTCACCAAAACCATCTTCAACAGAGTCAAGAGCTACGTCAACATCATCGCCTACTTGAATTTCAAGTTCGCCAGCAGCGTTCTTAAATTGTTCAGCAGGGATTGGGCTTTCAGATTTCAAGCCAGCGTCAACAAGAACCATACCATTTTCAATAGCTACTACTGTACCACGTACGATAGAGCCTGGGCGGAATTCAAGTTCAGAAAGGGATTGTTCAAACAGATCAGCAAAAGATTCAGTCATGTTTAGTTACTTATATAATAAACCAAGTTCAACCATGAACGAGGAGTCAGTTAATTTAAGTCATATCATCCTTGATATGATTGCTTACCGAACAATACGACTTTACGTAAGGTTCGATATGTTTCTTTCAATGTGCTCAATAGTAATATTAAGCACACTTTCAATGTCTATGCCTGTAGTATCAACTACTAAGGCGTCATCAGCGGGTTTTAATGGCGCAACAGAGCGATTCATGTCGCGTTCATCTCTCTCGATGATTTCTGCCAAAAGGCGACCGATTTTAACATCGAAGCCCTTGCCCTGCAACTGATTAAAGCGTCTTTCCGCTCTTTCTTGTGCGGACGCCGTAAGAAAAATTTTTACTGGCGCTTCTGGGAAAACAACCGTACCCATATCACGGCCATCAGCAATTAAACCTGCTTCGGTTTTGAATGCTCTTTGTCGCCTTAATAATGCTTCTCTAACTCTTGGAAATGCTGCAACTTTAGATGCAGAATTAGAACACTCTTGGGTTCTAATTTCGGTGGTGACATCTTCTCCTTCAAGAATGACTTTTACGCCATCAGAGTCTGTTCCCGGTAAAAATTGTACGTCAAGGTGAGCGGCTAATAAGCTTAGTTCTTCTTCATTAGCTAGTTCTACATCATGGTGCATCGCTGCTAATGCTAAAACTCGATATATTGCACCACTATCTAAAAGCTGCCACCCAAGACGCTTAGCTAATAGAAAACAAATAGTCCCTTTACCTGCACCACTTGGTCCGTCGATCGTCACCACTGGAGTCCGTTCAGACATAAATCCTCCAAAAAAGACATCTTCCATGAACAATGTAGCCATGAAATTTTAGAAATCAATTTAAGCATTTCAAAAAATATAATAATCAGGCTTACTAAATTTAAGCGCGGCGGATTGTACACCAGAGGTAATGAAAAATCTGTTGATTTTTCATTACAAACAAAATAAATGCGTGAATAATCACTATTTAGGCAATTTTTAAGATGAAAGTTCTTTAAGTTGCTCAAAGTAAGATGGAAATGTTTTTGCTGTGCATTCTGGATCGTTGATAGTGATACCTGCATGAGAAAATGACAACAATGAAAAACACATTGCCATTCGATGATCATTGTAGGTATCAATCTCAGCATGCTTTATTTCAGCGGGAGGGGTTATCTCAATATAGTCATGACCTTCAGTTACTTCAGCACCTACTTTTTTTAATTCTGTAGCCATCGCTGCAAGTCGATCAGTTTCTTTAATACGCCAATTATAAATGTTTGAAATTTTGGTCGTACCTGATGCGAATAAAGCCGTTGTTGCGATAGTCATGGCTGCGTCAGGTATATGGTTTAAATCAAGGTCGATACTATTCAATTTTCCAACTGAAGAAATGATGTAGTCATCACCCCACTGGATTTTAGCGCCCATTTTTTCAAGCACGTCGGCAAATGCTGTATCGCCTTGAATGCTTAACCTGCCTACACCAGTAACTTTTATTGAGCCACCATTAATTGCTGCAGCAGCAAGAAAATAAGATGCAGATGAAGCGTCTCCTTCAACCAAAAACTCACCAGGAGTTACGTACTTTTGACCGGTAATTATCGAAAAGTTTTGGTAATTATCATTAACTACATTCACACCAAATCGTTTCATTAGCTCTAAAGTAATATCTATATAAGGTTTAGAAACTAACTCTCCAGTAACTTTAATTTCAACGGTTGATTTGGCCAGTGGTGCTGCCATTAATAGTGCCGTTAAAAACTGACTCGACAAACTGCCTGAAATGGATACTTCTCCACCTTCAAGACTATTTGCATTTATTTTGACTGGTGGAAAGCCTTCATTTTTTTGATATTCAATATTAGCACCGAGCTGCGAAAGAGAATCCACCAAATCTTTGATAGGGCGCTCTTCCATTCTTGGTTCACCAGTTAGTTCAAAAGTACCAACTCCAAGTGTCAAAGCAGCACAAAGTGGTCGCATAGCTGTGCCTGCATTGCCTAAGTAAAGGGTTTTCAATTGTTCAGAATCAATCACACCGCCAAGACCATCCACATCACAAATCGTTTTATCTTCATTGAGTCGATAACTTACTCCTAGTGCTTGCAATGCCTTCAACATATATCGAATGTCGTCTGAATCTAAAAGATTAGTTAATCTAGTAGTCCCTTTGGCAAGTGCAGCTAGCAAAAGCGCTCGATTGGAGATACTTTTTGAGCCAGGAATATTTATTTCACCTTGAATTTTTGATATGTAATCTAGTCGTAATTGTTTCATTAAATTTTTCTAAAGCCTTTCATTCGTGCCGAGCGAGTAAGAAAGTCAATAGACTCCCCTATTCCTGCAGTCTGTGCAAGCATTATCCCTTATAATTTAAAACTATTTCATCGAACATATTTGGTTTTTAAATATGGCTTAAGATCAAAAGTTAAAAATCAATCATGTAACAATTGTGTTAAAACAAATTATTCAATTATAAAACATATTGAGTAAATTATTCACAAAAACATCACGAGCCTATCAATAAAAACAGACGTTACGCTTATAGTTCAAAATAATTTATTTTTTTGAAAGATAATCTCAATCCACTTGGTCTTAACAATTACGTTACAAGTTTAAGCAATTAACTTTGTATCAAACCTATCGTTTCAACTGGATGAGAACTATGACTAACAAATTAACGCACACTAAATTCCCAATCAAAACAACGTTAGCAGCATTATCTTTGATGTTTGTATCTGCTAACTCTATGGCTGGCGCTTGGGTTGGTGAAAAAGGAACCGGTTACACTAAAATTGGCTTTTCTACTTATGAGGCCAATGGTTATCGTGGAAATAACCCTTCATTTGATAACTTTGAAAGCAATAGCATATCTTTTTATGGTGAGTACGGATTAGGTAATAGTTTTTCTTTGTTTGGTTCTTTGTTACATCAGTCATATGATCAAGTAGATACTGTACTTGGTAAAAGCAGCTCAAGTGGATTAGGTGATGTTGAGTTAGGTTTACGTTATCAATGGCAAGCGGATCCGTTTGTTCTGTCTACATCCTTTCTAGTTAAATCTCCATTTTTATATGATGCTGATGATGGCCTAGGAAACAATCAAACTGATTATGAAGCCAAGATATTATTAGGGAAAGGACTCGATAAATTTGGTTATGTTGGTGCCGAGTTTGGTTATCGTTTGCGTACTGGTGAGCCATCTGATGAGTATAGATACTTATTAGAATATGGATTCAGCGTTAATGAGAATTTATACTTCCGCACCAAATTAGACGGCATATTAAGTGCGAATAACTCTGATGTTGCACCTGGTTCTTTAAGTGGCAATTTATCAAATCCCTTCGAATTTGACTCTGGAAAACTTGAGTTTACGACCGGATGGAACTTTGATAAATCGACTGCCCTAAAAGGCTTCGGTTTAGAAGTCACTTATACCCGTGAGATTTATGGTGAAAACATATTAGAGGGTAATACAATTCAGCTTGGTTTAACCAAAGTTTTTTAAATTCAAATTATAAAGACTCAGTTAAACAAGGGTTAAATTAAAATGTCGTTACTTAGTTCGTTCATAATTGCTGTTCACTTCTTTTTATTAGTGATTTTATGTTTGTTTGGTTTGCACCGTTTATCTATGGTTGTTCGTTGGTTTAAATACCGTACTTTTAAGCCCGAAACACCAAAAGTGTTTAAAGAACTGCCCAAAATTACGGTGCAAATTCCACTTTACAATGAAGTGCTTGTTGCTCAAAGAATTGTTGACTCTATTGTTTTGCTCGAATATCCAAAAGATAAGTTGCAAATTCAAATTGTTGATGACTCTACAGACGATACAAGCCGTGTTATTGCCGAGCGCGTTGATTTTTTTCAGCAGCAAGGAATAAACATACAACATGTGCAACGAACTAATCGACACGGCTTTAAAGCTGGCGCTTTAAAGGAAGCAATGGACAGTGCTACGGGTGAGTTCATTGCTATTTTTGATGCTGACTTTATACCGACTCCCAATACTTTGTTGAAAAGTATTAACCACTTTACTCAGCCAGATATTGCTATGGTGCAGTTCCGCTGGGAACATTTGAATCGCCGTAGCAGCTTATTAACGAAGATTCAGGCAATCATGCTTGATGCACATTTCGGGCTTGAACAACATGTACGTTGTGCCAGTAATATGCTGTTTAATTTTAATGGCACAGCTGGAATATGGCGAACAACAGCAATTATCGATGCTGGCCATTGGAGTGCTGACACATTAACTGAAGATCTTGATCTTAGTTATAGAGCGCAACTGGCAGGTTGGAAGATGTTGTATTTGAATGACCTTACTTGCCCTGGCGAACTTCCAGCTGACATGAACGCTTTTAAAAGTCAGCAATTCCGCTGGGCTAAAGGTGGTGTAGAAGTCATGATGAAGATGCTGCCAACAGTATGGAAATCCAAATTACCGGTTACTAAAAAAATCGAATCAAGCTTTCACTTAGCCAACAATTTAGCTTATTTCATCATGTTAATTGATACATTAATATTTTTGGTTCCGAGTTTGTACCTACGAGATCAATATGACTTTCTAAATATTTGGTGGGTTGATATTCCATTACTGCTTTTGTCGTCTGGTGGACACCTTGCGTATTTATACTTCGGTCAGCATGTGCTTGGCCGTTCAAGAAGTCGTGCCTTTATCAAGCTACCAAGTCTAATGATGCTTGGCATACAGCTAGCTATAAACAATTCAAAAGCGGGAGTAGAGGGTTTATTTGGGAAAAAAACCGAGTTTGTACGAACCCCAAAAACAGGCGAACTTGAACAAGGTTCTGAGCCATCTAGAAATAGCAACTCAAACAAACAAACCTATAGAGCTATTCCCCCAAAAGGCGCTTTGTTTGAAATAGCTATTGCTGTGATCTATTCGATAGTATTCCTTTGGGCGGTTACCCATCAGCATTGGTTTATGTTGCCATTTTTATTCATCTTAACATTAGGTTTTGTAGTTTCTGCATTTCACAGTTTCTATAGCCATTATCAGTTATCAAAATGATGAATATTATTAGAAACCTCAGCTTACGCCCTCAAATACGTACTTGGGGGTATTACGGAAGCCTTATATCAGTACTTTTTCTCTGCTTGCTGAGCTATCAGCTTTCTGATTTTGTTGAAAGCAAACATACAGAGTTTATATCACAAGTCGGCAGTTTTACTGTTGTCCAATATACATTGATGGCTTTATTTATGTTGTTGGCGTGGGGATTATCATCAGAAAAACTGCGGATAAAAGATTATAAAACGCTGTTGGTTGTAGCCATAACAGCACGTGTACTTTTAATTGATATAGACCCATACACATCTAATGATGTCGATCGTTATCTATTTGATGGGCGTATCGCCTATGAAGGAATCGATCCTTATCGAGTTAGCCATGATGATCCACAACTCACTGAACTAAGAGCTCAATGGCAACCACCGCAAGAGCATGCAGCTTATGTCACAATCTATCCGCCATTAGCATTAGCGTTATTCTCGTTATCTGCATCTTTTGGTGTAGATTATGCTCAACTTGTTTGGAAATTGATTTTACTCATTGCAAGTATTGCAACTGTTTTTATAACAGCGTTAACTTTGCAACATATAGGTAAACTTCAACACCTTCCACTGATCGCCCTATCCCCGTTATTAATAATGGAAACAGGTGTAGGTTTACATTTAGATACTCTTTCTGCTCTAGCAGTAAGTGTTGTCTTATTCCTGTGGCAAAAGAAACGATTAGCTTGGTGTGGAATTGCGATAGGTGTTGGCATGTCATTAAAAGTATTGCCTATGATGCTATTACTACCGCTTATTTTTATTCAAAGAAAGTTAAAAATGATCGGACTATTACTCATTTGTAGTTTTGGGACTGTAGCTGTTATTTACAGTTTTACACTGCTTTGGGGGTATCATCCTGTAGGTAGCATTGGGGTTTTCTTTGAAAAATGGCGCTTTGCTTCACCGTTATTTATTTCTCTTGCATCTTTTCTCTCCGGCATTAAAATTTTTTCTGTAATCTTGTTTATTGCAGCCTTCGTATGCAGCGTAATCGCTTATGTTACTTATAGTGCACAATCTGTGACAAAGTGTGACCGAAACATTGTACTAGTCTGCATGCAATTATCTTTAGCATTGCCGTTGTTACTAAGCCCAGTGGTGTTTCCTTGGTATTTGATGCCTTTAATACCTTTATTGGCTTTACGTCCCAATATTTACCTGATTATTTGGACAATGTTAATGCCTTTCACTTATGAAGTATTAAATGCATTTTTGCACAATCAACAATGGCAACCTGCCCAATGGCCTGTTCTTCTACTCGGATTATTTTACCTTTTTACCGCTTATAAAGTGAGTCATTGGTTATTCACAAATAGAGTCGAAATAATGAAAAGCTTCAGCCGTTCATTTTCAATAATTAATAAAAAATAGTAGTGGAAATATCATGATTGGAATAATAAAAAATTATGCTCACTGGTTACATGGACGCTGGCCAGACCGCGAAGTAGAAAAACAACCAGTTGTAAACTCAGACGGCACGACCAATATAAAAGGGGTTTACGTTGTCGGTGACTTAACGGGTGTTCCACTTTTAAAGTTTTCTTCCGACACCGGAGCCAAAGCTATAAGAAAAATCGTATCAGAAAGCACGTTTAATAATCGTAAATCAGATAATATTACTCAAGATGTAATAATCATTGGTGGTGGTGTCAGTGGATATGCCGCAGCAATTGAAGCTCAAAAAAATGGCCTTTCCTTTAAATTACTAGAAGCTAATCAATCATTCTCTACTATTGAAAATTTTCCGAATAAAAAACCTATTTATACTTACCCTACTGATATGCAGCCGCAGGGTGATTTACAATTTTCCGATAATGTAACTCACAAAGAAAATTTGCTTGCAGAACTTAAGCAACAAGTCATTGAACACGGCGTATCTACAGAAATTGTAAAAGTTAGCCACATTGAAAAAAAGAGCGACTTTCTTAGTGTCATTTTAGAAGATGGAACTCCCCTTCAGTCACATCGTGTGATAGTAGCTATAGGCCGTTCTGGAAATTACCGAAAGCTAAATATTAATGGTGAAAACCTCGATAAGGTTGCAAACAGACTGATTGATCCTGCAACCTATAAAGGAAAAAAGCTTTTAGTTGTAGGTGGTGGCGATAGTGCGCTTGAAGCTGCCATTGCAACATCACAGGCAAACTCTCAAGTAACGTTATCGTATCGAAAAAATGAATTTACCCGTGCCAAAGCAGAGAATGTAAACCTGCTTAATCAACTAGTTGAAGATAATAGAATCAATTTAAAGCTAGACACTGAATTATCTGAAATTAGTGATAAAAGCGTTAAACTTAAAACAT
The DNA here is from genome assembly GCF_004358345.1 of Parashewanella spongiae. Classification (NCBI taxonomy): domain Bacteria; kingdom Pseudomonadati; phylum Pseudomonadota; class Gammaproteobacteria; order Alteromonadales; family Shewanellaceae; genus Parashewanella; species Parashewanella spongiae. Next base: position 2,923,312 of record NZ_CP037952.1, read on the forward strand.
CAACAGATGAATATGAAACTATCGACAATGACGAAGTATTGCTTGCGACAGGTCGGGAAGCACCGCTAGATTTCTTTAGACGGTCAAAAATTTCGATAAGTGGAGAAAGCTCTTGGTTAGGTTGGTTATACTTTGCATTGTTTTTAGTAGCGTTAACTGCATTATATGATTGGAAAGGTTATGGCTTTTTAAATTCATTTTGGGGTAGTTTTACTTACCCAGATCAAATGCCAACTCTTATTGCCAGCATGGGCGAATGGTGGCAACAACAGGTTAATGACCGAAGTACGCTCATTGGAACCCTCGCAGTATCACTAAAAAGTCGTTCTTTTTATTACACTGTTTTATATACTTTATTGATTGCAGTATTTGGCTGGCAACGTATCAAGCGGCGTAAAACACCTTACGTGACAGTACAAACAACAATACTTTTTTTGATTCAGTTATTTCCATTATTTTTATTGCCTGAGATCATTCTTCCATACCTTGGTTATAATAGCGTGTTTGATGCCGGTATTGGCAAATCTGTCGCAGATGCCCTTTTCCCAAGTTATATATCTGCACAAGAGTTAGCTGCACATACATGGCCTGACTGGGGGCACCCAAGAGCTTATTGGCATGCTTATAGCTTCATATTTGCATGGCCTCTAGGTGTTTACACTGTATTTACTGATACCCCTCAAGTTGCATGGTTAGTTATTGGTGCAATCCAAACTTTCATCATTATTCCAATTATCGTGATGAAATGGGGTAAAGGTGCATATTGCAGTTGGATTTGTTCATGCGGTGCAATGGCAGAAACCATGGGTGACCAACATAGACATAAAATGCCTCATGGTTCCAAATGGAATAAATTAAACATGCTCGGGCAAGTTATTTTATTTATCGCTACAGTATTGCTTGTCATTCGTATTCTGGGTTGGGTGTTTCCTGACACTTGGATGAATGAGATGTTTAATTTATTTTTAAAAGGTGAAAATTCAGAATATAAGCTAGTCAATGCTTTTAGCTATAAATGGGTTGTAGATATACTGCTAGCCGGTATCTTAGGTTTCGGACTTTATTTTAAGTATTCAGGTCGTACTTGGTGCCGATTTGCTTGCCCACTTGCCGCGTTAATGCACATTTACAATCGATTTGGCCGCTTTGCTATTGTCAGTGAAAAATCTAAATGTATCAGTTGTAATCAATGTACCAGTGTATGTCATCAAGGTATTGATGTGATGTCGTTCGCGAGCAAAGGACAGCCGATGACTGATCCTCAATGCGTTCGTTGTTCTGCATGTGTACACACTTGCCCAACAGGTACGCTTACATTTGCTGAAATTAATCCAAAGACGTCAGTTGTAATTCGAAAAGACAAACTGGCAGCAAGCCCTGTTCAAATGACCGAATTGGCCAAAAACGGAGTGCAGATTATCGAGGTAAAAAATGTATAAAGGCCATAAAATTTCTGTAGTCATACCTGCACTGAATGAAGAAGCCGCGATTCACAAAGTAATCAAAGGCTTATTTACTCTAAAAGTTGGCGAACATAGGATCATTGACGATATAATCGTCTGCGATAATGGCTCAACCGACAATACCGGTGTCGTCGCTATTGCTGCAGGTGCAGAAGCTGTCTCACAATCAACTCCAGGCTATGGTATAGCCTGTTTAACGGCTATAGCTCACTTATCTGAATGCGACATCGTCCTGTTTGTTGACGGAGACGATTCATGCTTTGCCGAACAAGCTCTCCCTATGCTTAACGGAATCATAAATGGTGATGATTTAGCCATTGGATCTCGTACATTAGGCCACATAGAAATTGGAGCCCTTACTGGGCCCCAATTATTTGGAAACTGGCTCTCAAGTCGTTTAATTACTCTTTTTTGGGGCCAAAAAATTACCGATTTAGGGCCATTTAGGGCAATTAAAAGATCTTCTTTACAAACATTAGATATGGAAAATAAAACATTTGGTTGGACAGTCGAAATGCAGGTAAAAGCTATCATTCTAGGAATGCAAGTTAATGAGTATCCTGTTGACTCCAAAATACGCATTGGCCAATCAAAAATAAGTGGAACTGTTTCTGGTTCAATTAAAGCTGGGGTTGGAATTTTGTCTATGATAGCTAAATTATTTGTTAATCAAGCCCATTTTAAACGCCGCATAAAACAAACCGCTGAACAACTTTAAAACGGGAACTTGATGATATGACAAAGTTCAAATTCCTAATGCTACTGGTTTCATTAGTGTTTATAGGCGTTAGCATAAAGGCTTATTGTCTTTATCAAGCCATTAGCCCTAATGGGATAAGTTACTGGAATACTAGTAACGAAACTAATCAGCAAAAAATTGATCATAACCTGTGGCAGCAATTCCTATCAAAATATTTGACCAGTGATGAAGAGTTAAGTATTAGATACATCAATTATGGTAGTGTAAATAATGAAGACAGAAAAATTCTGGATAAATATTTAAACCAATTACAATCTATTGATCCAAGGCACTATCAAAAAGATGTTCAACTGGCCTATTGGATTAATTTGTATAATGCTTTAACAGTACAAATTGTTCTGGAACATTACCCGATTGAGTCAATTAAAAATATAGGAGACGGGTTCACTGGCCCTTGGAACATGGAGCTTGTGACAATTTCAGGTCAAGCCGTTACCTTGAACCAAATTGAGCACGGAATCTTACGCGCTTTTTGGAAAGACAATCGAGTTCATTACGTCATTAACTGTGCCAGTATCGGTTGCCCAGACTTGCCAACACATGCATTCTCTAGTGATAATATTGAGCAGCAATTCAATATTGCTGCTATTCGATTTGTTAACCAAGAAAAAGCGGTGAAGTTTATTGATGGCAAATTACACTTATCCAGTATTTACAGTTGGTTTTCAGAGGATTTTGGATCGAGCACCTCTGCTACCATCGAACATGTTAAACAGTTTGCAAAGCCCACTCTAAAAGCGCAGCTTGATGAATTTTCTGCCGAAGTCGAGTTTGAATATGATTGGAGATTGAATGAAAATAAATCTAGATAGCGTTTAAGCTTCACGTTTTTAAATTAACAAAAGTGCCAAACATCCTTGATTGCTGATTTTAATAAATTTTATTTAACGTATAGCACCAAGACTTTAGGTAAGCTATTCGTTAAAATAGCAATAAGATTATTTATACCAAGACTAGAAGTATGAGCCTACCAGTCGGAACTATAAGCGTCCGTTGGGATAATTTGCACCAAAAAATAACTCATGTAGAAGATTTGCATTTATTTGACTGTAATGCACAAAAACTCGTGATAAAAAGTGTTGCCGCCAATGATACTGAAGTTTACTTGTATCGCTACAAGAAACCCGTTGCGGATCAATTATTACCAAATTTACCAGAAGCTGTGAGCATACTACTTAACTCAAGCTCAAAACCTGCAATTAAAGGCATTCGTGATAGTTACACTTTTACAATAACCCAGCAACCCATAGAAAGCTGTAGCACTAACAGTTTTTTAAAATCATTTTGCAACGTAATAAAAAAACTGTAACTAAGCAAAGATATTAACCCCCTAACCTATACGGTTTGCTATCAACAATACTGTTTCATTAGGAAGGTTGCGGAAGAAAGTATACCGATGAGTTCTCGTCACTCCAGCGCCGGCTAGAAACGAAGTAACGACAGTTTTGTATGTCGGTAACCACTACTTGCTGCTATTCATCTGACATTGCGCACACGGAATAGTTATGTGGTCCAGGTTGAATAAGAAATCACTTTTATCTGTATTTTACTTGAAATTAACCGATATGAACATTTTTACAACGCAAAAGTGAGTAACCATTCATTAATTTCGGGTTTTTAATAAATGTGCTCAATGTCAGATTCATGCTTTGCAATCATTAATTATTCTGCTTATATGAACGCTCCCAATCGGTTTATTTAGGTTAAAAATCAAATTTCAAAAAGATGGAAATTAAATTAACTCTGCTCAGGTCTTTTATCTTAATAAAAATAATCAATGTGAAACGAATAAATAACAACTATGACTACCGTGCTCCCAACTCTTGTCATCTTTTGCAAAAGACCTAAACTCCATCAAGGAAAACAAAGGCTTGCTGAAGACACATCACCAGAAATTACACTCCGTATCGCTGAATCACTTTTAGCTTGTGTTATTGAGGATGCTGAACATTGGCAAGGTAATGTGGTAGTTGCTTGTTCTAGTAAAAACGATATTAAGTGGGCTAAATCCAAATTTAGCAACGCGCGTGTTATCTCTCAGACGCCATTTGAGACTTCAGAATCCATATTCAACCTCGGTGAACGCTTAAATTATGTTGATGATAAATTACGTTCTCAAGGCCACCAGCAATTAATTATGATCGGAACTGATGCTCCTATTCTTAATCAAACTCATTTTGATGAAGTGGTTACCGCGCTTACATTTAATGATATTGCGCTCAGTCACGCTGATGATGGAGGAGTTGTAATCATGGCCAACAACTTATATTGGCCAGATTTATCTGCGCTACCATGGAGCACGAATATATTATCTGATTCTTTGGCTCAGCTCTGTTCTGTGAAAGAATTGAATGTTCGTTACACATTATCTGGTTATGATATTGATTATGTTTCTGATCTAAAAAAAGTATTTATCGATTTACAAACTGATAACCGTACAGCTCGCAAAGCCTTAGTGAGTCTTATCGATGAATTGTTTCATTTCTCAGGGAAAGTTTCTCATGTCTAATTCAACCAACTGTTGTTCACCTTCTCAAGCAAAATCGAACACTGATACCCATGACGCAGTAAAAGATTATTACGGTAAAGTATTAGCAGGCTCCGATGATTTACAAACCAATGCTTGTTGTACTGATGATGATTTAACTCCTGAGCTTAAATTAATTTTATCGAATATCCATGATGATGTATTAATTCGTTATTACGGCTGTGGTCTAGTTACCCCTGAATTACTTGAAGGCTGTCATGTACTTGATTTGGGATGTGGTGCAGGTCGTGATTGTTATGCCATCGCACAAATGGTTGGTGAACGCGGTTCCGTAACAGGTGTTGATATGACCGACGAGCAGCTTGATATTGCAAATAAACATATCGATTACCACCGAATGAAATTTGGCTTTGATTGCGCAAACACCACCTTTTTAAAAGGATATATCGAAAAACTTAACGAACTCGATATTGCAGACAATAGTTTCGATGTGGTTGTTTCAAATTGCGTAATTAACTTAAGCCCTGATAAAAACGCCGTTCTCAAAGAAATATTTCGAATTTTAAAACCCGGTGGTGAAATATATTTCTCCGATGTTTATGCTGATAAACGTGTACCAAACCACTTACGTCAAGATCCATTGCTCTATGGCGAGTGTTTAAGTGGCGCTCTGTATTGGAACGATTTTGAAAACCTTGCTAAATCAGTTGGGTTCACAGAGCCAAGATTAGTCAATAGCCGAGTTATCACTGTCGATAATGAACAATTAGCCAATCGGTTGGAAGATATTAAGTTTACCTCAGCAACTTACCGATTGTTTAAAGCGGTACATCTTGAGACAGATGCTCAAGACTATGGCCAATCAGTCAAATACCTTGGTTCGATTCCTCACAGCAAAGAATCTTTTAATTTCGATCAATCAACGACCTTTTATCAAAATAAGCTGGTTAATGTTAGCGGCAATACTTTTCACACGCTTCAACAATCAAGATTTTCCGAACACTTTGAGTTCAATGGAAGTTTTGAAAAACATTTAGGTTTATTTAAAGCTCAAATAAAAGCACTTGATTTTTCATCTCATAAAGATTCATTGAATGATTCAAGTTGTTGCACACCATCACCGGTAGTTAAAAAGAGTTGCTGTTAATGAGCCTTATTTCAGATAATCAACATTGGTCGATTACACCCACTGGTGATGCGAGAGGATATATTAAACCTCATGCTTTAAATGAACTTTGGTTTCATACTGGAACTAAATGTAATCTTGAATGTGACTTTTGTTTAGAAGGTTCTAGCCCATCTGATAAACGACTACAAACTCCAAAATTTGATGAAATAAAACCTTACATTGATGAAGCTCTTACACTTGGCGTCGAGCAATTCTCTTTTACAGGTGGAGAGCCCTTTCTCGCTAAAGATATAGTTGATATCTTAGATTACGCATCAAAATTTAAACCTTGTATTGTTTTGACGAATGGCACTGACCCTTTATTCAAACGGATAGAGTCACTTAAAACTTTACAGGCCAAAAATCAGCATGCAATTTCATTTAGGATCAGCATCGATTCGCCTATCGAAGCTGAGCATGATAATGGCCGTGGAACAGGCAATTTCGCTAAAGCATTTATTGGAATGAGGTTATTGCACAATAATGGTTTTAATGTGTCACTCGCTCGACATATGAGTAAAGGTGAAAATACAACATTAGTTGATAAGCAATATCAAGATCTATTTGAACTTAATGGCTTACCTTTTGACACACACATTGTTGCTTTTCCTGATTTTCTTCCCCCAGGTTCACTACCTAGTGTGCCGCATATAACGACAACTTGTATGACATCGTATCAAACCGAAGTTCAGCGGAAAAATTATATGTGTGCTACTTCAAAAATGATTATTAAAAAAAATGGTCAAATGCAAGTTTATGCGTGCACTTTAGTTGATGATGATGAAGATTATTTTCAAGCTATAACGCTTGTTGAAAGCATGACAAAACAAGTTAACTTAAAACACCATCGCTGTTATAGCTGTTTTGCATTCGGTGCCAGCTGTAGTGAAATGTGAGGAAATACTATGAAATCTATCTTATTTTTATGCACAGGAAATTCATGCCGTAGTCAAATGGCTCATGGGCTTGCAAACTCTTTGCTCAGTGATAAATTTGTGAGTTATTCTGCTGGTATTGAGTCCCATGGGCTTAATCCATCTGCCGTTAAGGTTATGGATGAAATAGGCATAGATATTAGTCATCATCAGTCGAATACTTTATCTGAATTTAATGACGAAAAGTTCGATTATGTGGTCGCAGTTTGTGAACACGCTGCAAGCAACTGCCCTACTTTCCCTGATCAAACTAATGTCATTACACGTCAGTTTGATGACCCACCAAAGCTTGCTCAATTAGCAAAGTCACAAGAGGAAGCGCTTTCGCACTATCGTCGTGTACGAGACGAAATAAAAGATTGGATAACAAAATTACCAGCTCAAGTGAGCTGAAAAGAAAGGAAAAAACTATGTTAGCCGTTATTGGTGGAACAGGTATTTATAATATCGATGGTCTAATCACTATTGAAAAACATGATGTTGATACGCCTTATGGCAAACCGTCTGCTGAAATTGTTCGCGGTGTATATCACGGCAAAGAAATTCTATTCTTACCTCGCCATGGTAGCAATCATTCGTTGTTGCCATCTGAGGTAAATTATCAAGCTAATATTTGGTCATTAAAAAGCTTAGGCGTTAAACAAGTTATAGGTCTTTCTGCCGTTGGTAGTTTACAACAAGACATTAAGCCTGGTGATCTGGCTATTGCTGATCAATATTTTGATTTTATTAAAAACACACGTGAAAAAACATTCTTTGGAAATGGGTTAGTTGCCCATGTATCAACGGCAGAGCCAACATGCAAAGCATTAGCTGACGCTTTATCTAATGCGGCAGAAAAGTGCGATATAAGTATTCATCGTAATAAAACATACGCTTGTGTAGATGGGCCAAGACTTGGTACAAAAGCTGAAAGTTTATTTCTTAAAAATGCAGTTAATGCCGATTTAGTTGGTATGACAAATGTTCCAGAAGTTTTTTTGGCGCGTGAAGCACAAATTTGTTACTGCACAATAGGCATAGCAACCGATTATGATTGCTGGCAAGATGATCCGAAAGAGCATGTTACTGTTGAGCAAGTAATTAGCCGTTACGGTGCAAGCCTAGAAAGAGCAAAATTAGTTTTAGAAACCTACATTAAAGGTACTTCAGCGCGCTGTAGTAACCGTTGCAACCATGCTTTAGAAAGTGCGGTATTGACACCAACCGAATCAATGACACAAGATCAAAAGAATTTATTTGAAGTATTATCTACTTAACCAATTTTGATCTATTAGGGTTAACTCATAAGATTAGCCCTAAATCTAAAGCAAAATCACACTTATTCACAAGCACTTAACTCGATGTAAACAGGACTCCCTTCTTGAATGAATGAAAACAAATCCACAATATCTTCATTTTTCATTCTTATACAACCATGTGACGCTTTTGAGCCAATTTTATATTCTTCATTAGTACCATGGAAATAGACATAGCGCTCAAAACTATCAACATTATTAAAAACTTCATTTCCGTTGTAATCTCGATGACCGTTACTTCCTTTATTGACGCCTTGCTCCTGACCTTTTAATTGCAAAATCCGAGTCAAAATATAATCGCCTTTCGGCTCAACAACTGGCTTACTCTTTAGTATTTCAACAATTTCATTCTGAGCTTTCCTACCCACAAAACGTTCGCCAATTGGAACCCCATCACCAATCCGTTTACTGATGATATGCATACCAAAAGGAGTACCACTACTATTTTTTAGGTTAGACGTTTTTTTAGATGTTGATATAGGGTAAGTTCTGTAAACTTCAAACTCTTTATTAAATACATAACATAACTGCTCTTGAGTATTAACTTGTATAGCAAAATTACTAATACCCCACTTTTGCAACGCACTGCAAGGGGATATATCCCTATGTTTCATTTGAAGTACCTTATAACTATCTGAATATAAATCATATGAACAATTTTGCACTCAGTACCCACTTGTTGTTCATGACTGGTATAACTGACATTGAGCACATCTATTAAAAACCCAAAATTAATGAATGGTTACTCATTTTTTTCGTTGTAAAAATGTTCATACCGGTTAATTTTAAGTAAAACATAGATAAAAAGTGATTTCTTATTCAACCTTAACCATATAACTATTCCGTGTGCGCAATGTCAGGTATAAGCCTAAACCACAATAGCACAAAGTTTAACTGTTAATATTGCATCATAAGGCGAAAGGATTATTGTCTCATTAACTTCTGCCAGTGAAATAGCAAAACAAACAGATCATGTAATTTGTTAATAATGACAACTTAACACCCTAATTATAGTGCTGTTAACTGAGTCATTAATTCTTTTGTTTTTTGTTTCATTAACTCCTTATCTCCTTTAGATTCAACATTAAGCCTTACTAATGGTTCAGTATTTGAGTTTCGTAAGTTAAACCGCCACATTTTTCCTTTTTCATTAAACTCCAATGAAATCCCATCGGTTTCATCAAAGCTTGTCGACAAGGGTAAATAAAGAGCTGATATCTTTTTAATCGCGTCTTGTGGTGACCTCAAGCTTAAATTAATTTCGCCAGATGATGGATAAGCCGCTAATCTTGCAGCAATAGCTTTTGATAAACTTATATCATTAACACTTAATAATTCAACCACCAATAACCAAGGTATCATTCCAGAGTCGCAATATGAAAAATCTCTAAAATAATGATGTGCTGACATTTCACCACCATATACAGCGTCTTCATCTCTCATTCGTTCTTTGATAAATGCATGCCCGGTTTTGCACTGAACAGAACGCCCACCATTAGTTTTAACGATATTAATAGTGTTCCATGTCAAACGTGGATCATGAATAATTTTTGCACTAAGATCTTTTTGTAAAAAAGACTCTGCAAGTAAACCAACAATGTAATACCCTTCGATGAACTGACCATTTTCATCAAATAAAAAACAACGATCAAAATCACCATCCCAAGCGATTCCCATGTCCGCTTTATACTTTATCACTGCATCACGAGTGCTTTGCCGTTTTTCTGGTATAAGAGGATTAGGTATACCATTAGGAAAAGTAGCATCAGCCTCATGGTGAATTTTAATAAAATGAATCGGAACATTTAGCGCTTTAAATTGATCTTCTAAAGCATCAATAACATGCCCTGCTGCGCCATTACCCGCATTTACAACCAGCTTTAAGGGTTTGATATTTTCGAAATTAAGGTATGAAAGCAAATGGCTAATATAGGGTGCTAGATTTGAAACTTTTGAATAACTACCCTTTTGAATACTTCGCGTTTGTTCAAGTAACCAGGGTTTATTTTCAGCAATCGTTTTTATCTCTAACAATCCAGTGTCGCCAGAGATAGGCCTGCTTTGCTCCCGAACAAGCTTCATGCCGTTGTAATCAATAGGATTATGTGATGCAGTTACCACTATTCCACCATCAAGGTTGAGGTTTGATGTTGCGAAATAGATCTCTTCAGTACCTACCAAGCCAATATCGAGAACATCTACACCTTCTTCCCGAAGCCCATCTGATAACGCAATTTTTAAAGTTTCACTGGTTGCTCTTACATCACCGCCCACAACGATTATTTTTGGCTTGATTACTTTGGCATAAGCGCGACCAATATCATACGCAATTGATTCATTGAGATCGTCCCCTAACTTCCCTCGAATATCGTAGGCCTTAAAACAACTTAGTTCTGACATTATTATGATCGTCCATATTTATCTTCATAGCGTACAATATCATCTTCGCCTAAATAGGTGCCTGACTGCACTTCAATTAGCTCTAGATTTACTAGCCCCGGGTTTTCTAGAGCATGAATGCTGCCAATGGGAATATAAGTCGATTGATTTTCAGTAAGCAATACTTGTTGTTCACCGTTAGTGACTCTGGCAGTGCCTGAAACAACGATCCAATGTTCGGCTCTGTGGTGATGCATTTGTACTGATAGTTTTGCACCGGGTTTTACCGTAATTCGTTTCACTTTAAAGCGGTTTCCACTGTCGATAGCATCATACTTACCCCACGGACGATATACTTCACGATGATCTGTGGTTTCACTACGACCATCTTGCCTGAGTTTTTCGACAATTGATTTTACTTTTTGAACTTCAGACTTTTTAGAGACTAAGATTGCGTCTTTAGTTTCAACGACGACAACATCATTAAGCCCAATCGTCGTCACCAGCTTATCTACGGCTTTAATGTAAGAGTTGTTTGTATCAATATTCACCACATCGCCGTGACATACATTTCCATGTGCATCCTTTGCTTCGATATCCCATAATGCGGACCAACTACCAATATCACTCCACTGTGCATCAAGCGGAACTACCATTGCCTTCGAAGTTTTTTCCATCACAGCATAATCAATTGAATCACTTGGACAAGTTTCGAAAATCTGTTGATTAATACGAATAAAGTCGGCGTCAACTTTCAATACATCAGTAGCTTGCTTACAAGTGTTGTATATCTCAGGTGCATACTGTTCAAGTTCGTTTAAAAACTTACTCGCTTTGAACATAAACATGCCACTGTTCCAATAATGATTACCACTCGCAATGTATTTTTTTGCAGTATCAGAATTGGGCTTTTCGACGAATTTTTCAACAAAATATCCACTCCCTTCGCTTTGCCCAGCTTTAATGTATCCATAGCCTGTTTCAGGAGAAGTAGGCTTGATACCAAAAGTTACCATGTAATTTTTCAGTGCTAAAATAGATGCGCTTTCAACAGCTTTGTTAAACGCCATTTTATCTTTGATTACATGGTCGGCGGCAAGCACTAACAACAATGGATCTTGATTGGTTTTTATAGCCTGAAATGCTGCCAATGCAATCGCTGGCGCAGTATTACGCCCTACTGGTTCCAGAATTATGTTGCAACCATTGATTTCCTCAGTTCTTAATTGCTCTGCAACTACAAACCTATGTTCTTCATTACAAATAATTATCGGTGCTAAATGATCAAGTTCATTAATCCGAAAAAATGTATCTTGCAGCATAGATCGTTTGCCATTTATTGACAAAAACTGCTTAGGGAATAACTGGCGGGATAATGGCCATAAACGAGTTCCTGAACCACCAGCCATAATAATAGGTAAAATCATATCAGTCCTTAACGGTTTTATACCCGTGTTGAAGATGCAACTTTCAGGGCATCTTCAGCTGTTCATTTTTTAAGGCGTGAAAGTGCTGGACTAGTGGGCTAATTCAAGCTTTTACAACGTAGAAAAATAAGCATTGAAGTGCCCACCTAGTGCGACTTATCTTAACAACAAGTATTGCCATTTATCCTGCTTTGCTTATCCTTGCAATAGAATAACTATTACCTCGAATAAGCGCCTTGTCTAAACGGCAATTAACTCTCGCTGAAATCATAAGTACCTGACCATAAGTTTCTTAAGATTTTCTAGTGCCCAGTTTCAGCACACTATGGTGCTGCAACTTCGGTTACATATCTACGGCTATGCGCCCTACATTGCGTCTTGTATAGCACTAAACCTGTCGATAATTATCAAAGAACTTATCGACAGGTACTTACATCTTCAGGTAACACGGGTATGGTTCTGCTTAGCGCAAAATAATTAATTGTATGAATAGACATGACTCAAGCTATATATCTTTCACTGTAGTGCCATCTGCAGGCTAACTTCTGTGATTTATTATAGAAATTTTGCTAATAATTATGCTGGTAGTTTGCTAACTATGTTCACCACATCTGTTCGATATGTTAACCTACGGTAAGCAATTCCTATTTAAAATAACCACAGGATGTACGGAATAATGTTTGATACCCTCAGCGCTTTACCTGCCGATCCAATTCTTGGTCTACTTAATCAGTACCGTCAAGATTCGAACTCAAATAAAGTTGATTTAGGTGTCGGTGTTTATAAAGACCCAAATGGTCACACTCCCATACTTAATTGTGTAAAAACAGCTGAGAAGTTTCGCTTCGAAAACGAGCAAACTAAGGTATACATTGGTCCAACTGGCTCTGCTGATTTCAATACTCTCATTACCGATCTCTGCTTTGGCGCATCACACTCAGCCATTTTAAGTAATCGAATTCGTACAGTGTCAACTCCTGGTGGCACTGGCGCCTTACGCGTTGCGGCTGATTTTATAAAGCGTTGTAAAAAAGACGCTGTAATTTGGGTGAGTGATCCAACATGGGCGAACCACACAGGTATATTTGAAGCTGCTGGCGTTCAAGTTAAAACTTATCCTTACTATGATCATGCTAATGAATCGCTTAAATTCGATGAGATGGCTCAGTGTTTATCACAAATTAGCTCCGATGATGTTGTGTTGCTCCACGCGTGTTGCCATAACCCGAGTGGAATGGATTTAACAAATGATCAATGGGACATCGTTGTAGAGTTAACCAAAGAAAAAGGTTTTACACCACTAATTGATATGGCTTACCAAGGCTTTGGTACTGACGTTGAAGAAGACGCTTATGGCGTACGAAGAATGGCTGACTTTATCGACAATATGATCTTATGTAGCTCATGCTCTAAAAACTTCGGTCTTTACCGTGACCGCATTGGTTCATGTTCAGTTATCAGCAAAGACAGTAACCAAGCTGACATTGCTTTTTCAGTACTTCTTTACGTAGTTCGTTGTATCTACTCTATGCCACCTGCACACGGTGCCGCTATAGTCGAAACTATCCTAGGCTCTGAAGAACTAAAACAGCAATGGCTTGATGAATTAAAAGTCATGCGTGATCGCATTAACGGTAACAGAGAAATATTGGTTTCTACACTTGCTAATTCAGGCGTTGAAAGAGACTTTAGTTTTATTAATGTTCAAAAAGGTATGTTTTCATTCTTAGGTGTCAATAAAGACCAAGTAACGCGACTTAAAGAAGAATTCAGTATTTATATGGTTGATTCTAGTCGTATTAGCATTGCTGGTATCAGCAATGACAATGTGGGATATTTAGCGTCATCTATTGCAAAGGTTTTGTAATCGAGAAGTTTTTTCTAATATTTATTTTCCCCAATAAAAAAGCCCTTTCAAAAAGGGCTTTTTCCATAATTCAATTTCAACAACTTAAACCTAAAAACATCAGTTGAACGCTGAGTATATGAGTAACTGTTTGAGCAATTGGATGATTTTATTATCATGTTTTTCACCCAATGAGTAAAATGCTCTACGCTCACAAGCTTGCTAAAATGACTGCTATCTGCGTTGTAACTTTTGCAAGTAGAATAACTACTTGCTGCAAGCTACGTCTTAATATCAGCCATTTTTTCTACGCTTGAGAACGCAGTCCACTGATGTTTCTAAGTTAAAGCTTAAATTTGGTCAAGCTTTTATTTAATTCTGCTGTATCTAAATTCACGGACATTTCTTTAATCGATAACTGGTAGTCAGGCGAATCTTGATGTGCTTTACCGAAACTACGAACCACAATTGGTTTTACCGAATACAAAGCATAATCATAGAATTCAACCATTGACTTATGATCAAGTAACTCAACGGCTTTTGCCAATTGCTCATTACTATTGAAATCAAACTTTTGTTTACTAATCTCAGACCAATAAAAACGAGTACGCTCTCCTTGATTCTTATGCTTGGTCCTTAAGTTTTTAACAACACCTTGCTTATAATTCTCGAATTCTACAGTTGTTAACTTAGTTAACGTTTCTTTGTAGTCAGCAATGAAGGTATCCACTCTACGGTTCAACTCAACAGCCCCTACTTTTGGAGATTGAATTAAAAATGAAATCAATGGAAGCTCTTCTAAAGAGGAACTATTACCGCCAACAATGTAACCCAGTTGCTGCTCAGTACGGATTTGTTGGAAGAAAGGCGCACTTATCATATTGCCAAGTAACGCATACTTCGCTTTAATATTAATTGACTTGTCATCGCTAACATAAGTCATCACAAGCGTAGAGTCGTTATGATCAATATCAAGCTGCTGAATAACTGCTTGCCCAGTTGTGTTCAACTTAACAACTTTCTGTGCTCTAACTTTTGGTTTTGAGCCTCTCATGATTTGTTTATAAAACGAATCGGATATCTTCAACGATTCTGCTTTCGTTTTATTACCATGGATCATAGCTTCGACTTCGATTTCTTTATGAAAGTCAGAAATATAATTGGCAAGTGTCTCACTGGTAACCGAGCTTAATGCTTCAGCAAGGTTTTCTTTTGAGTACGCCTTATCACGTTGTAATTGACTTAACGCGGAGCGTGCTTGGCTGTATGGACGGTCGAATTTAGCATTATTCCATTGGCGAATTAAGCGCTCTTTATGTAATTTAAATGAATCAGGGTTTATTTCTAAATTTCTAACACGATTATTAATCGTAGATAATAAAGAAGTAGATTTCTCATCGTAACCTTCGACACCAAAACCTATACCTGCACTGGTAGACCAAACATTATAATTAAGACCTGCTTGTCTTGCTGGGTAACCAAATTCATTTAATGAATCGTTTAACAATGCTGTGTAAAGGTAATTTTTTGCCCGTGAGTTTACATCCTTACCCGCCATATCTGAATAAATTTGTACGTACAGAGCCGCTTTTGGTACATTAAATTCAGAATCCTGTTTATGCCATACTTTAAACCCTGCTTTTTCAAACACTACAGATGGCTTATCTAGTGAACCTTCTGTGGATTTGAGCGATAGCTCTTGGGCAATAAATGGATTGGCTTTTGGCAGTTTTAATGCATTTATCTTCTTAGGTTTATTATACCTAGCGACTTCGTCAGCATTTAATTTGGTCATCGAGTACGGAGTATCATACAAAGGCTGTACTTTGTCAGTTTCGAGGCCTTTTGCCGTAAGTACAAGACGCATATTTTCAGGAGTCAATTTTGATAAATAGCCAGTCACAAGCTTATGAGAGTAATCACCATAATGGTAACTAGAATTTACAACATGATTTGCTGGATAATATTGTAACTTACTTGATAGGCTTCTAGCCGTACCTGCCGGTGATTGTTTTTCACTGAAATCGAAATTAATTTTTGCTATCGATTTCATTTCCTCGAAATAGTTACGATTATAAGATTCATCAGATAATAAGCTAATATACGAAAAGACGGACTCAGTAACAGATTGATAGTTATTAAGACCATCTTCTGTCAACGTCATGGTCACTACAAACTGCTCGTGGTCGTCTGGCCCATAATGATAACTACTCAAAGACTCTAAAAGTCCTTCCTGCTTTAAATAGCTAAATAAACTCCCTTCACCTTCATTGGCAAGTAAATCTGAAATTAGATCCAATGGTTTTTCAGCGAAATATTTTGTTGAGCTTTCGACAGGAAAATACAGTGTTAAATTGCGTGTATCTTTCATTGGTTCGATATTAATACGAACCGCTAACTGTTCATCTAAATAAGGCTTAACTTCCACTGGTAAAGAAACAGAGCCATTATTAGGTACGGCCGTAAATTTTTCTTTCGCCCATTTCTCAAGTGTGTCTAAGTCTTCTTTACCAACAAGCACAAGAGACATACGGCTTGCTGTGTAATACTTTTTATATTGTTCAGTGAGATCGTCAATCAGAAGATCATTTTCTCTATCTGCGAGCGTATCTAAGTTACCAACACTAAATTGACTCGCTGGATGCGCCTGATTTGTCGTATCTTTTAGTACTTCACGTATTCTTCGCGCATCGTCTTTAATTTTCATGCTGTATTCTGAATGCACAGCGTTCTTTTCACGTTCAACAAACTCAGGGTCTAAAGAAGGTGAAATGAAGAACTGAGCGAATCTATCTACCGCTTCTTCGAAAGCATTTTGGTTCACTTCAAAAAAGTAGTTAGTATGCTCTTGACCAGTTCCAGCATTCGACCAACCACCATTGGCTTTTAAATATTCATTATATTCGCCTACTTTTGGATACTTTTCAGTCCCCAAAAATAACATATGCTCTAAAAAGTGTGTCAGACCTTCACGGTCTTCAGGATCAGCCATATGACCGATATGAACATCAATTGAAGCAGCAGATTTATCAGCTTTGCTATCAGAGACCAAAACGGCCTTAAGCCCATTTGAAAGTACGATATGACGATATTCACGTTGGTCATTTTGGCTTTTTACCACGACATTAGGATCTAAAGCCGCAACTGGTGTGGAAACATTGCCACATGATGCGAGGGTTGTTACACCAATAGCAAGAGCTACTGCTGTAGATAAAAGATTGAACTTAAGGTTTTTCATTAATCGTCCTAATATGTGAGATAATTCCATTTTCAATAATGAAATATCAGATTTTTCATGAAAATTTAAGTTACTAAAATGTTAACTAGCAGTCAATTTGGAGAATTTCTAGACAAAAAATATGAATCAATAAAATTATAATAAAAACAAGTTATTAAAATATAAAACAGTAAGATCAACAAAAAAGGTATGAACCTGAAAACATTTTATTACAACTTAACTATTTATGAGCCTTAATTTAAACGAAGTTTAGCAAAAGGATAAATGCCAAATGCTCAATCAAAATTTCAATTATGGCTAACCGTTATACCAATTACAGTAATTAGGGGTAGTGACCAAATTACTGCGATAAGTGCCAACTTTTACCTTCGGACTAAAAACCGCTAAAGTAAGCCCCTTCATTTATATTTGGTGCGAAGAAGATGAAACAGATCTGGGATGCTGTAGAGCTAACAGAATACTGAACGTTATCGCTTAAGGAATTAGAGCTTCTAAAGACAAAACCATCAACAAATCAATTAGATTATGCACTAAATATGAGGCTGGTGCGTAACATGAATTAATCACCTAAGTCTTGGTTTAACTTCGCTCTTTTTTATTATGCCAAACTCGAACAACAGCGATAGTGAAGTTATCTTCTCTGTATCTTAAAAAATAATTTCCAGCACCAAATGGAATTAAAATTTCCCGAAAAGAACTCAATCCATCAACTGGCCTCCCTGATTCAGGGTTGTTAGTTAAAGTAAGCGAACCTTCTTTAATTTTAGTTGCTGCTCTTTTTGGAGCACTTGGATTTTTTTCTTGGATAAACTCTCTTAACCGCACTAAATCTGTTACTGCATCAGGTAACCAAATTACTTCTCTAGACATGCTTTTTCCTGATCAGTTTCCCAACTATCCGGCCTTGATGGCTGTGTTTGCTATTCACAGCGACTTCTCATCAATAGCAAGTAAATTTGGGCGTGTCGTTTCTTATGTTGAGCAACACGTGGTTTCTTCTGCTTTATCAAAGCCTCAAGCATTGAACGTTCTTCATTACTCAAACGAACATGGTATTTAACCCTCATCTGAGTTGCTCCTGCTGTGGCGCTGGAACGAAACTTGACCGAACGAGTCCATAGTGACCGAGTGAAGCGAGCCATTGACTGTCAATGACATCTGTCTTTCGACCGGGAACATTCTTGACATGTCTTGCATTAACGACCTGCGTTTTTATGCCAGCAGTAACAAGTGAATGGTAGATGCTTTTCCAGTAAACACCTGTGCTTTCCATTACAGCTAGCTCAATATCATGCTGCTTGAGAAAATGGCATAATTTCAAGCGTTCTTTTTTTAAAGTACCAAAGGATTGAGTGATTTCTTCAATTCCCTGCTCTGTCTCCTTGCGGGTAGTGACCATGACCATCACCTTGTGGACATTCAATCCTGCACAACTTTTTACAATAGGTTCCATAAAATACTACTCCACTGAATTAAAGTGAGTAGCAGAGCCTAGTGGATAGATTGGATTGCCAAGAACTCTAACGAGAACTGGTCATTTTACCGTTCATTCAATGCGTAAAAGCTAAAATAGCGAGAGTACGAGCAACCAGATCCAGATCAGTTTAGGTTCAGTTATGAAAACTAAAAAAATGCGACCACGATTTAAGCTCTGCTAATAGTTAGAATAAAACAGAAAGAATTTTCATGCTGTAGGGTGATAGAAAAATAGTTGTCAAAGTAAACGCATATGACATCTATACCTATCATGAACGAACGTTTAGGTCGTAGATGCCGTGAGGTATGAGTTTACCATGACCATTACTAGGAAAATCATGATCATTAACGGTTGTCGGCTCAGCGGCATCTGTGACTCCATCACGAAAGTAATTACCTAATTGTTCTTTCTTTTTTGTATCGATACTCAGGACGGGGTTCCCCTTATCAAGATAGTCTTGTTTCAGTTGAGCCAGTTTTTCAAACTAAGCGTTACGATCGACATATTGCTTCATCGTTTTGGTTTTCTGAGCCTTACGACGGTGAAAACCCTGCTGACACAATAATCTTGAAACGAGGTTTTTACTGGCGGGTATTCCGTTGGCGTATAGCTTGCGAGATATTTGTCTACGTGATTGGTTTGTCCACCTTAAATCTTGGCGCATAGGATCACCAGCGGTATGGTTTTTTAGAATTGCCTGCAAATTATCATCTAAATCGGGAAAAGTTTATGTCAGCTTTTTTCTACCTCCCCTTTTTTTCTTTGCCCTTTATTGCTCAGCTCTACTTCATCTTCTAACTCATGAATCCCACGACTTATAGTTTTGGGGTCACATTTCAATACCTTGGAAATGTATTCTATACCTCCATGCCCAAGTTTTAAGGCTTTAATGGCAGCATATCGTCTACGATCTCGTTGATTAAGTGATTTGTAAAAACGTAACATTTGATTCTTTACGGTAGAAGAGTAGGTGTTCATGATGTTTCAGAGAAAGCTGGGGGAGAAGGCTTATATTGAACCACCTTACGAGATTAGGTAAACACGGAAGTTATTTTGGAACAGTTCCTAAGCGCTCACAAACTTTGTGTGATATACGGTAGCGGTTCAACTGAGGTTGAGCTGACGATCTCTCTTTGATTTGTTACCTTTAAGCCCTATGTTTTGATCAGTCCTGAAATAAACCTGAAACGCCACGTAGTATTAACATGCTTGCTTCGGATGAATTAATACCAACTTTAAAGTGAGTTCAATCGATCATCTTCACTGTGTTTGGGTGCTAAGGTCTGTTGATCTATCAGGATTAAATTTTGTGCTATTTGATCATTTATCTGTTCAAGGCGTGAGCAGTGATGCTTAGCCATCTAAGTGAGCAGGTCACAACACAGAACAGTGAATGCTCAAAAGCATCGAAGACAACGTAAATTGGTCATTTCTGCTGTGTTATCGTTTTCTTATTTGGAAACGAAGTAACGACAGTTTTGTATGTCGATAATAACCAAACCTCACAAACTCTGCATTGCATGAAATAACCAATTTATCGCTGAAAAAACAATCACGAAAGATCAACAGATCCTAGAACGGCTAAAACCACAAGATGGCTCTTGTGCCACTTAAGATAAGGTTTAAACTGTGAATCCAGAGAGTTGATGAGTTCCATGGCTGTTGGGAGTGTTTTGGTACAACATCCATTATAAAGCACTTTCATCAACTCACTTTTTGTCGTGTACATTGGTCTGAGATACAACGATGAGCTATGAAACGGCTCCCCTGTGCGGTGGATAATTTTTTGTTATACATTTATAGAATGCCTTAAAGCTGAATATTTTTGTATTTATTTTTTTAGTGCGTTATTTATTAGCCTGTTAATTCACTCACTTATTGAGTAATGTGATGGCGACAGTGCGTACTCCTGCTGAGCAACAATCAATATATAGATTCATGCTCAAAAGTCTCCAAGAATACCCAAGCGAAGCCGTATCCTATCTAAACTTTGAGGTTTCAAAGTTTGATGATGATGACGACTTACAACAGGGCTATCAAAGATTAAGCAAAACCGATAGACAAAAGCTGTATGATTTTTTCAACAATAAATCATCGGCGACTCGCTCTAACTCTCACACACGAGAGACTCATTATTGTAAGAAGCCAAGTAATGCTTGCCGACGTTTTGCAACCGAGCACCGCTCCATTACTCCAAAATCGAGCACTCAGTATCCCAAGCAAATACAGCAACCACCTTCCTCCCCTAATTCCTTTTTTACTCAGACCAGTGAGCTTATTCACTCTTGGAAACTTAAACAGAGAAGCAAAAATAAACTGGGTATTGATTTAAATGCATTAATTGGTGGTTGCACTAAACTTTCTCAGCTTATTGAAATCATTCACAGCCTAAAAAACGACAAACAGGTCATGGAAACATCATGGGACATAAGGTTAATCCATAAACTGTTACACAAAGCCGCCGAGTTTTCTGACAGCCATTCATCCAATTTCGACGGCATTTTTAGTGACATAATACGATTTAAATCGTCCTATGAAGCGAAAACATGCACACTATTACTGAAATTAATTAAGTTAAATTTAAATTTTTCAGATGCCAAAAGCTTGGTGCTAGGCAATGCAGCTGAAGCCAGCGTAATGCAGCAATGGGGCATCAAGCCTAATGTTGCCATTTACAGTGCCTTTATCACGGTATGCGCTAAAACTGGCCAGTTTGATAATGCTTGGCAGCTGGTGCGTGGTGATAAGCCCGTGATGGCACCTCATTTGTCATTAAAATCCAATCAGATCACCTGCATGAATTTGCTGACGGCCTGCGCTGAAGCGGGGCGTTATGCCGAAGCTAAATCATTGGTGTTTGGCGATACAGATACAGCCAGCTTAATGCAGCAGTGGGGCATTAAGCCTAATGTTGCCATTTACAATGCCTTTATCACGGTATGCGCTAAAACGGGCCAATTTGATAGTGCTTGGCAACTGGTTTGTGGTGATATGCCCGTGATGGCACCTCATCTACCACTAAAGGCAGATTCAATCACCTGCATGAATTTGCTGGCTGCCTGCGCTGAAGCGGGGCGTTATGCAGAAGCCACATCATTGGTGTTGGGCGATGGCGCTACAGCTAGCTTAATACAACAATGGGGCATCAAGCCTAACGTTGCCATTTACAGCGCCTTTATTACGGTATGCGCTAAAACGGGTCAGTTTGATAGTGCTTGGCAACTGGCGTGTGGTAATAAGCCCGTGATGGCACCTCATCTACCACTAAAGGCAGATTCAATTACCTGCATGAATTTGCTGGCGGCCTGCGCTGAAATGGAACGTTTTACAGAAGCCAAATCATTGGTGTTGGGCGATGGTGCTACAGCCAGCTTAATACAACAATGGGGCATTAAGCCTGATGTTGCCATTTACAGTGCCTTTATCACGGTATGCGCTAAAACGGGCCACTTTGATAATGCTTGGCGACTGGTGTGTGGTGATAAGCCTGTGATGGCACCTCATCTACCACTAAAGGTCAATAAAATCACCTGCCTGAATTTGCTGAGCGCTTGCGCTGAAGCGGGGCGTTATGCCGAAGCAAAATCATTGCTGTTGGGCGATAGTGATGCCGATACTGATACAGCCAGCTTAATGCAACAATGGGGCATCAAGGCTGATGTTGCCATTTACAGCGCCTTTATCACGGTATGCGCTAAAACTGGCCAGTTTGATAGTGCTTGGCAACTGGTGTGTGGTGATAAGCCCGTGATGGCACCTCATTTGCCAATAAAAGCCAATCAAGTCACCTGCACGAATTTGCTGGCTGCCTGCGCTGAAACGGGGCGTTATGCCGAAGCCAAATCATTGGTGTTGGGCGATGACGATGGCAATACAACTACAGCCAGCTTAATAAAACAATGGGGCATTAAGCCTGATGTTGCCATTTATAGCGCTTTTATCACGGTATGCGCTAAAACTGGCCACTTTGACAGTGCTTGGCAACTGGTTTGTGGTGATAAGCCCGTGATGGCACCTCATCTATCATTAAAGGTAGATTCAATCACCTGCACGAATTTGCTGACTGCCTGCGCTGAGACGGGGCGTTATGCCGAAGCCAAATCATTGGTGTTGGGCGATGGCGATACAGCCAGCTTAATGCAACAATGGGGTATCAAGCCTAACGTTGCGACTTACAGCGCCTTTATCATGGTATGCGCTAAAACCTGCCAGTTCGATAGTGCTTGGCAACTGGTGTGTGGTGATAAGCCCGTGATGGCACCTCATTTGTCATTAAAGGCCAATAAAATCACCTGCCTGAATTTGCTGACTGCTTGCGCTAAAATAGAACATTTTATAGAAGCCAAATCATTAGTGTTGGGCGATGGCGATACAGCAACAGCTAGCTTAATGCAACAATGGGGCATCGTGCCAGATGTTGCCATTTACAGCGCCTTTATCACTGTATGCGCTAAAACAGGCCAGTTTGATAGAGCTTGGCAACTGGTGTGTGGTGATAAGCCCGTAATGGCACCGTATTTGCCATTAAAGGCCAATCAAATCACTTGCATGAATTTGCTGACTGCCTGCGCTGAAGCGGGGCGTTATGCAGAAGCCAAATCATTGGTGTTGGGCGATACAGTTACAGCTAGCTTAATGCAACAATGGGGCATCAAGCCTGATGTTGCCATTTACAGCGCCTTTATCACGGTATGCGCTAAAACGAGCCAGTTTGATAGTGCTTGGCAACTGGTGTGTGGTAATAAGCCCGTGATGGCACCTCATCTACCACTAAAGGCAGATTCAATTACCTGCATGAATTTGCTGGCTGCCTGCGCTGAAATGGAACGTTTTACAGAAGCCAAATCATTGGTGTTGGGCGATGGTGCTACAGCCAGCTTAATGCAGCAGTGGGGCATCAAGCCTGATGTTGCCATTTACAGTGCCTTTATCACGGTATGCGCTAAAACTGGCCAGTTTGATAGTGCTTGGAAACTGGTGTGTGGTGATAAGCCCGTGATGGCATCTCATTTGCCATTAATAGCCAATCAAATCACCTGCATGAATTTGCTGACGGCCTGCGCTGAAACGGGGCATTATGCAGAAGCCAAATCATTGGTGTTGGGCGATAGCGATACAGCTACACCCAGCTTAATGCAACAATGGGGCATCAAGCCTAACGTTGCCATTTACAATGCCTTTATCACGGTATGCGCTAAAACGGGCTACTTTGATAGTGCTTGGCAACTGGTGTGTGGTGATAAGCCCGTGATGGCACCTCATTTGTCATTAAAGGCCAATCAAATCACCTGCATAAATTTGCTGACGGCCTGCGCTGAAGCGAGACGTTATGCAGAAGCCAAATCATTGGTGTTGGGTGATGTCGACACAACTACAACCAGCTTAATGCAGCAATGGGGCATCAAGCCTGATGTTGCCATATACAATGCCTTTACTAAAGTATGTATTAATGCAAAGGAATTTGACATTGGAATATGGTATTTAGAAAAAATAATGAACGAATGTAACATGAGTACTACTTCACAAATACATGCTCAGCTTGCGCCGCTTGAAAAAGATAATTTCGCAAGCATGATTGATAAAGGGATAACACAAGGAATATATAAAAAAAATGTTGGCTTAATGAATCATTGTATCGATTTGCATATGGATAAAATCTTCGAAGGACATTCAGGCGATGGTACACATATTCGAGGTGTTCCATTAGCTTTCGCAAAACTATTATTTTGTTACCACAAAAAAAACAATGAACCCAAGATAACATCGATCATAA
Source organism: Parashewanella spongiae (assembly GCF_004358345.1). Lineage (NCBI taxonomy): Bacteria > Pseudomonadati > Pseudomonadota > Gammaproteobacteria > Alteromonadales > Shewanellaceae > Parashewanella > Parashewanella spongiae. Next base: position 2,947,564 of record NZ_CP037952.1, read on the forward strand.
CTGGATACCATGGCAATAATACGTTAAAAAATGGAATGATAAGTTTTCTCGAAGATGAATTTAGACTTGAGTTTAACGAGGATGAATTCAACTCAGGAATGATAGTATTGAACGAGTCTAGCCATTAACTTGATGCTAGCGAGCACACTTTTTAGTATAATCGCATCATAAAATGAACATCATAGAGCAACGACAATATTATAATGATAACTACTTTTTTGTTTTAATATTCTAAACGGTTTGGGGCATAACCTTACCAGCACTTCAATTTAAATTGGATCATCTTTTCTCTCGAGTATGCCAAATTCGAAGGATAAAAAGAACGTCGTCAGTCACTTCATACCGCATTTCATAGCTACTAATGATTAGTCTACGAACGTCACGGTCAGTAAATGAATCAAGTCTCTCTCCAATAAATGGCTGTTGGATGAGCCGATTTGGAGCATCAACCAAAGTTTGTACTGTTTTGGCTGCTGTATTTCGATTAACGTAAGCTAAAAATTCAAATAACCTACTCAAATCGGAGGCTGATTTACTTGTCCATTTGATTTGCATTAACTTGTAACTGATTTGGATTTATCAGTATCTAGACTTTGTGCCCAATCAAGCATTGATTGGTGTTCTATAACATTATTGTTATCAACATCAGCTAGCGCTTCTAATGTTAACTTATGCCTCTCTTCTTCTTGATCAATCCAAGCGGCTAAAGCTTGTTTCATGATCCATGCCTTCGACCGTTCTAATCTATTAGCTAAAAGATCAACCTTCTCAGCTAACGGAACTGGAACATGGGCGGTAATAACTTTAGTGTCCATAATAAAACCTCAAACATAATCTTTATACATCAAAGTTAATCATAGTGAATAATAAATAGCAAATATACCTCTCAAAAAACGAACGTTTTATGAGACTCAAATATTAACAGGGAAAGATCGGAACGAATAACCCTACCCTAAAATATGCATGACGAAAGAAATGAACAATACCAATACCATGTCCATAGATGCCATTTGTGACTCATTATCTATTTCAAAGGCAACTTTTTATCGATATTTATCATTGTAATTCTAGCGATATAAAAAGTTGGGACTTATCGCAGCTATGTGGTCACTCCCCAATTAAATGCTCAACTCAGAGCTATGTATGCGCAAAAAGTACAAACGAAATTGGTGAAAACATAGTTATTACCGACATGCAAAGCTATAGTTATTACATTGCTACGTTGAGATAATTTTGTGAAGTGTTCTTTATAAACCAAAGTGTACGCATACAAGCTCCCGAAGGGCAAGGCTAAAGGTTTCCATTACTGCGTAGCACGTTCTTGAATTATCCCGACTAAAGCACGAAGTGCGTTGAAAGCCAGCTTTGTATGGCGTCCGTAGGGAATATTGTACTTCGAACATGCGCCCTGTACTTAAAACCTTTATCTCTTGATAAGTGAGAGATTAATTACTGTAATTGGTATTAGACTCTTCAAATTCGACCATAAACTTCGTTAGTGCCTGAACACCTTTTACTGGCATGGCGTTATAGATACTTGCTCTCATACCGCCTACAAGACGATGACCTTTCAAGGCGACTAATCCTTTATTTTTAGCCTGCTCTATAAACTCTGTTTCGAGTGTTCCCTTAGTGAGTTTAAACGTAACGTTCATCCAAGATCGGTTCTCTATCGCTACGTCATTAACGTACAGATTAGAGTTGTCGATACAATCATATAAAAGCTCAGCTTTTTTATAATTGTTCTCTTCAATTTGAGCCACACCACCGTTTTGTTTTAACCATTTAAACACTTCAGCAGCGAGGTACCATGCAAATGTGGGAGGTGTGTTATACATGGAGCCTGATTCTACTTGCATCTGATAATTAAAAATTGATGCTTGAGGCAATTTAGGAAGCTTGAGCATATCATTACGTATAATCACAATCGACAACCCTGATGGTCCAATGTTTTTTTGAGCACCAGCATAGATAACCGCATAACGACTGACATCGATTTGTCTGGACAATATATTCGACGACATATCAGCAACAATCGGCCAAGGTGAAGATATATCATCAAAAATTTCGATACCATCAACAGTTTCATTAGGGCAGAAATGTAAATACCTATATTCATCATTCATATTGTTAAAGTCTGGAATCGATATTGATTTTACTACTGGCTCAACTTCATTCTTCGTGACATCAATTGTATCAACGCCTTTTGGACCAACTAACCTAATTGCTTCTTCAGCCGCCGCTTGTGACCACTGCCCAGAAGTTAAATATAACGCTTTGCCATTACTGCCAAGAAAATTATTCACAACAGCAGCAAATTGTGCTCGTCCACCACCATGCATAAATAAAACGTGATAGTTATCCGGAATAGACATTAATTCACGTAAGTCTTGATCAGCTTGCTTTGCCAGTTTCTTAAATTCCGAACTTCTATGGCTAACTTCCATTACTGAAGTGCCTAAACCATCCCAGTTCAGTAGCTCTTTTTGAGCTTTCTTCATGACCTGAGCAGGTAGCATGGCAGGTCCTGCACAAAAGTTATAAACGTCTGTCACTGTAGAACTCCCAAAATAAGGTAAAAAAAGAGCGCCATTAGGCGCTCAATATTAATAGCAAAATTTATTCGTCACCAGTAGCTTCAGTTGATGCTTCATCAGAAACAGCTTGATCATCTGAAAAAGCACTCTGCTCATCTGTAATTTCAGAGCCTTGATTTTCTTCAAATTCGTCATCAGCACACTGAATCTCATCAATTCTTTGTAAACCGACAACACTCTCGCCTTCAGCAGTTCGAATAATAGTGACACCCTGAGTGTTACGTCCGATTGTAGAAACACCTGTTGCAGGTGTGCGTACAAGCGTACCTTTATCACTGATCAGCATGATTTCATCATTTTCACCAACTTGAACAGCACCAACAACTTCACCATTCCGTTCGCTGACTTTAATAGAAACCACACCTTTCGTTGCACGACTCTTAGCTGGGTACTCACTTAACTCTGTTCGCTTACCATAACCATTTGCTGTAACCGTTAAAATTGCACCATCTTCTTTTGGAACAATAAGAGAAACAACTTTTTGGCCATCTTCTAGTCTAATACCACGAACGCCAGTTGCCGTTCTTCCCATCGGGCGAAGAGAAAGAACTTCTTCACCGGTTTCTGGATCAATTTTAACTGCGCCGGTTGCAGCGTCACGAGCTTTCTCACCGAAGCGTACAACTTTACCTTCATTAGAGAACAACATGATCTCGTCATCACCATTTGTGATATCGACACCAATCAATTGATCTTCATCTTTTAAGTTAACCGCAATAATGCCGTTTGCTCTAGGATTACTGTATGCTTTTAACGGTGTTTTCTTAACCGTACCGTGCGATGTTGCCATGATAATGAATTTATCATCCGAATATTCACGTACAGGCAGAATCGCGGTAATACGTTCACCCTCTGAAAGTGGCAACAAGTTAACGATTGGGCGACCACGAGCTGTGCGGCTTGCTAGTGGTAATTGATATACTTTTAACCAATACATCTTACCAAAATCAGAGAAACACAAAATCGTATCATGAGTATTTGCAACCAGCAATTTTTCTACAAAGTCTTCATCTTTGACTTTCGTAGCGGCTTTGCCTTTACCGCCTCGACGCTGTGCTTGATAATCACTCAATACTTGATACTTGGCATAACCAAGGTGAGACAAAGTCACAACCACATCTTCTTCAGTGATCAAGTCTTCTAGACTCATATCAATTTCATTAGCATTAATTTCAGTTCGGCGCTCATCACCGAAATCAGTCATCACTAATTCAAGTTCTTCTTTAATCACTTCCATTAAGCGCGCAGGACTATTAAGAATGTGAAGCAATGCGGCAATAACTTCTAATAACTCTTCGTATTCACTCAAGATCTTTTCGTGTTCAAGACCCGTCAAGCGATGTAAACGAAGTTCCAGAATGGCTTGTGCTTGTTGTTCTGTTAAATAGTACTTATCGCCACGAATACCATATTCTGGATCTAACCACTCTGGGCGAGCCGCATCATCACCTGCTTTTTCAAGCATTCCTTTTACATTACCTAATGACCAACCTTCAGCAATTAGTTTTACTTTTGCTTCGGCAGGTGTCGGTGACGCTTTAATTAAAGCAATAATTGGATCGATGTTGGCAAGTGCGATAGCGAGTGATTCAAGGATATGAGCACGTTCGCGTGCTTTACGTAACTCATAAACTGTACGGCGGGTAACCACTTCACGACGATGAAGAACAAAGCATTCAAGCATTTCTTTAAGGTTGAAAAGTTTAGGTTGACCATTAGTCAACGCAACCATATTTATACCGAAAGAGCTTTGCATTTGGGTTTGAGCATATAAGTTGTTTAAAACAACCTCGCCTACTTCACCACGCTTAATTTCAATAACGATTCGCATGCCTTCTTTATCAGACTCATCACGAAGCGCACTGATGCCTTCTATCTTTTTCTCTTTAACAAGGTCAGCAATTTTCTCGATCAAACGAGCTTTATTCACTTGATACGGGATCTCAGTAACAATAATGCTTTCTTTATTATTTTTGTCCGTTTCAATAGTCGCTCTAGCTCGCATAACGGCACGACCACGACCCGTCTTGTACGCATCAATAATTCCTTTACGACCATTAATGAATGCAGCCGTTGGGAAATCAGGAGCCGGAATGTACTCCATTAACTCATCAATAGTGATTTCTGGATTATTAATTAAAGCTAAACAACCTTGAACAACTTCACTTAAATTATGAGGAGGAATATTGGTTGCCATACCAACCGCGATACCTGACGAACCATTAACAAGTAATGTAGGTATTTTCGTTGGCAATACAGCAGGAATAAATTCAGTGCCATCGTAGTTTGGTACAAAGTCTACTGTTTCTTTGTCAAGATCGGCCAATAATTGATGAGCTAACTTTTCCATTCGGATTTCGGTATAACGCATTGCAGCTGCTGCGTCTCCATCTACCGAACCAAAGTTACCTTGACCATCAACTAGCGTATAACGCATTGAGAAAGGCTGAGCCATACGTACGATTGTGTCATAAACCGCAGAATCACCATGAGGGTGATACTTACCTATCACGTCACCGACAATACGAGCAGACTTTTTATAAGGCTTATTAAAGTCATTCTTTAACTCGTTCATTGCAAAAAGAACACGACGATGTACAGGCTTTAAGCCATCACGTACATCAGGCAGTGCTCTGCCCACGATAACGCTCATTGCGTAATCCAGGTATGAATTTTTCAATTCATCCTCAATATTTATCGGTGAAATTGATGATGCCAGATCAGTCATAAACCGCTCGCTCTCCTGATGGTTTGCTGACGACACAAAATCCGTGTCATTGTCGAGCTGAAAAAACGTAATTTAACATTCTAACACAGTTATTTAATGCCGCCAGACCTAACAATCGATCTATCTGTTATTGTCTAATACATTTATTAATATAATCACAGAAAACCGAGAGTTAGCTGCAAAACACAGTATGTTTAAATGCTTGATATTTGTTCAATGAATAGTTAATTAATCCCCAAAATAAACATTTGAATTCAAAATCTTTGATTTTAGTTGCTCTTATGTTTATTTCGTTACCCATTAACAGTAATTTTAAGTATATAATCTTGCCAAGATTTACAAACTCTTTAATACAGGTACTTGCATGAATCCCAGTCCAAATGTTGATCAACAAGAAATCGCTAAGTTTGAAAGTATGGCTGCCACTTGGTGGGATCTTAATGGTGACTTCAAGCCTTTGCATTTAATGAACCCTTTACGGTTAAATTATATCGACGAAAAATCAAACGGCATTTTTGGAAAAAAAGTATTGGATATTGGCTGCGGTGGCGGAATACTTTCAGAAAGTATGGCCAAGATTGGAGCCACAGTTCGTGGGTTAGATATGGGAACAGAGCCTCTTGAAGTTGCTAAACTCCATGCATTAGAAAGCCAAGTTGATCTTGATTACATTCAAACAACAGCAGAAGAACATGCCATTAAACATAAAGAACACTACGATGTCATTACTTGTATGGAGATGCTTGAACACGTACCTGAGCCAGCGTCAGTGATTCAAGCTTGTTTCGACATGGCAAAGCCTGGTGGTTATGTTTTCTTTTCGACCATTAATAGAAACATTAAGTCATACATACAAGCCATAATCGGAGCCGAACACATTTTAAAAATGCTACCTGTAGGTACACATGAACATTCAAAATTTATAAAGCCGTCTGAATTAATTAGACTTGCTGAGCAATCAGAATTAGTTTGTTTCGATGCACTTGGTATTACCTATAATCCCATTAGCCAACTTTTTAGATACACTGATAGTCTTGATGTTAATTATATGATTGCAACTCAGAAACCTTTATGAAGAATCCCAATCCGATAAAAGGCGTTTTGTTTGATTTAGATGGCACCTTGGCCGATACTGCTGTTGATCTTATCGAATCTTTAGATGCCAGTTTACGTGATTTTGGTTATGAACCTTGTGATCCCAGTATTGCAAGGTTTGCAGCATCTCACGGCAGTTTATATATGGTTCAAACGGCTTTACCTGATATAGCCGAGTTTGAACAAAAGCAAATTCAAAACAAGTTACTTGAATATTATCACTTAGTAAATGGTGAAAATGGTGGACTTTTTGAAGGTATCTTTGAGTTACTCTGTCGATTAACTCAATTAAATATTCCGTTTGGTGTGGTCACCAACAAGCCAGCTCGATTTAGTCGACCACTTATCGCTAAATTGGGCTTGTTATCCGACATAGGTTGCATTATCTCAGGTGACTCTACACTTTTTTCAAAACCTCACAATCCGCCAATGCTTCTCGCTGCACAACAGATTAATTGCCTGCCTAGAAATATTTTATATGTTGGAGACGCACAAAGGGATATCGAAGCTGCCAGTAACTCACAAATGCAATCTGTGGCCGCACTCTGGGGTTATATTTCTCCAACTGATAAATACGAATCATGGGGCGCAGATTATTTGTTCGAAATCCCTTCCGATTTACTACAATTGTTTAAAAAATAAAACTGAGTGTTTAACATTTTATTAACGGCATTTTTAGAATTTTTTTATTGTGTGATTTTGATTCAAACTTCCACTGACCTTTTTAGAATTTACCCTCTCGGGTTAGCTTTTACTAACCCGACATTTTACCCTCAAGTTATCCACAGCTTGCCCAATTAAAACCTTCTTGCAAATCACCTCAAACCTCACTATCTTGTATCTAACAAATTAATAAACACTATATCTTGTGTAGTTAACACAATCTCACACACAAATTTGTGTCTAATACATAGCGCAAAATTAGTCAACACCTTGACTCGCCAGTGGTTGGAAAGATTGATTTTTTACATAGACAGATCAGTAGTATTCACTGATAGATATACGAACCAAGGCCTCTCATAAATGAACAGTAATTTGACAGTAACTAAACGTAGTGGTGAACGAGAAACAATCAATCTCGATAAGATCCATCGCGTAATTACATGGGCAGCTGAAGGGCTGAACAATGTCTCGGTTTCAGAAGTTGAACTTCGTTCTCACCTGCAATTTTTTGATGGTATTCCAACAGAAGCCATCCACGAAACAATCATTAAAGCAGCTGCAGATTTAATCTCTCCTGAATCACCTGATTACCAGTTTCTCGCAGCACGTTTAGCCGTTTTTCACCTTCGCAAAAAAGCCTTCGGTCAGTTTGAACCGCCAAAGTTGTATAAACATGTTCAAAAACTGGTTGAATTAGGCAAGTATGATAACCATATTCTTGAAGATTACACTCAAGAAGAAATCGACATAATGGACAGCTATGTCGATCATTGGAGAGATATGAATTTTTCCTATGCTGCCGTTAAACAGCTTGAAGGTAAATACTTGGTTCAAAACAGGGTAACAAACGAAGTGTATGAAAGCGCCCAGTTTTTATATATTCTTGTTGCAGCTTGCTTGTTCTCACGCTATCCCAAAGATACTCGACTTGACTACATCAAACGCTTTTATGACGCGGTTTCAAGCTTTAAAATTTCGTTGCCAACCCCAATAATGGCTGGTGTTAGAACCCCTACTCGTCAATTCAGTTCATGTGTATTAATTGAGTGTGATGATAGCTTAGACTCTATCAATGCCACTTCTTCTTCAATTGTAAAGTATGTCAGCCAAAGAGCTGGTATCGGTATCAATGCGGGACGAATTCGTGCTTTAGGTAGTCCTATTCGTGGTGGTGAAGCATTCCATACTGGTTGTATTCCGTTTTATAAGCATTTCCAAACGGCCGTAAAATCTTGTTCACAAGGTGGCGTTCGTGGTGGTGCAGCTACTTTGTTCTACCCAATTTGGCACCTTGAGGTTGAATCGCTTCTTGTCCTCAAGAATAACCGTGGTGTTGAAGATAACCGTATTCGTCATCTAGACTACGGTGTACAAATTAATAAGTTGATGTATCAGCGTTTAATTAAAAAGCAAAATATCAGCTTATTCAGTCCTTCGGATGTTCCAGGCCTTTATGATGCTTTCTTTGAAGATCAAGCCAAATTTGAGCGTTTGTATATTCAATATGAAAATGACAGCAATATTCGTCGTCAAACAATTCGAGCCAGCGAGCTGTTCTCTCTTTTGATGCAAGAACGTGCATCAACTGGGCGCATTTACGTTCAAAACGTTGACCACTGTAATACTCATAGTCCATTCGATTCTAAAGTTGCGCCGATTAGACAATCGAATTTGTGTCTTGAAATTGCGCTGCCAACCAAGCCAATGAGTAACATTGATGACGAAAATGGTGAGATTGCTTTATGCACGCTATCAGCACTTAACCTTGGTGCAATTGATGATTTGTCTGAATTAGAAGAATTATCAAATCTTGCCGTCCGTGCGCTTGACAATTTATTGGATTATCAAGACTACCCTATCAAGGCGGCCGAACAAGCTTCAATGAACCGTCGAACATTGGGTATTGGCGTAATCAACTTCGCGAATTATCTTGCCAAAAATGGATTAAAATATTCGGATGGTAGTGCCAACGATTTAACCCATAAAACATTTGAAGCCATTCAATTCCATTTATTGAAAGCTTCTATGAACCTTGCAAAAGAATATGGCGCTTGTCCGCTATTCAGTGAAACAACCTACTCCCAAGGTATTTTGCCTATAGACACTTACAAACGCGATCTTGATAAAGTGACTCAAGAGCCACTGCATTTAGACTGGGAAACATTACGAGAAGAAATTAAGACTTATGGACTCCGTAATTCTACATTATCAGCTTTAATGCCTTCTGAAACCTCGTCTCAGATTTCGAATGCAACGAATGGTATTGAGCCGCCACGTGGTTTAATCAGCATTAAAGCAAGTAAAGACGGTCAGTTAAAGCAAGTTGTACCTGACTTTAAGTTATTAAAAAGCAAATATGAATTGTTATGGCAAATGCCAAATAATGAAGGTTACTTGCAACTAGTTGGTATCATGCAAAAATTTGTTGATCAAGCCATTTCAGCAAACACCAATTATGATCCTGCAAAATATGAAGGCCGCAAAGTACCAATGCAAGCCTTACTTAAAGATTTATTGACCGCCTACAAATTAGGTGTCAAAACTTTGTATTATCATAATACTCGTGACGGTGCGACAGACAGTCACGATGACATCACCAGCATAGAAGAAGAGGATGACGGATGTGCTGGCGGCGCATGTAAGATATAATTCTTCAGCTCGTAGAAGACATATATTTTACAACACTTTTAATTTCGTAGTACTTTGGGGGCTTGGCCCCCGCTTGGAAGCAAATACTCATGGCCTATTCAACTTTTTGTCAAACACCTAACAACTCGACTCTTGAACCAATGTTTTTTGGTCAGCCAGTTAATGTCGCTCGTTATGATCAACAAAAATATGAAGTTTTTGAAAAGTTAATTGAAAAGCAGTTATCCTTTTTCTGGCGCCCAGAGGAAGTTGATGTCAGTAAGGACAAAATTGATTACAACGCTTTGCCAGATCACGAAAAGCATATTTTCATTTCAAATTTAAAATATCAAACATTACTTGACTCTATTCAAGGTCGCTCACCTAATGTTGCTTTTTTGCCGTTAGTATCAATTCCTGAATTAGAAACATGGATTGAAACTTGGTCTTTCTCAGAAACCATCCATAGCCGTTCTTATACGCACATCATTCGCAATATTGTTAATGACCCATCTGTGGTTTTTGATGACATAGTTGTCAATGAAGAAATTTTAAAACGTGCAACGGATATTTCTGGTTACTACGACGAGCTTATTAAACTCACACAAGTGTATGAGTTGCATGGTGAAGGTACTCACCAAATAAAAGGTGAAACTGTTACTGTAAGCTTACGAATTCTGAAAAAATCACTTTATCTATGCATGATGTCCGTAAATGCACTTGAAGCCATTCGCTTTTATGTAAGCTTTGCTTGTTCATTTGCATTTGCTGAAAGAAATTTGATGGAAGGAAACGCAAAAATCATTAGATTACTATTACAATACAAACCATCCCGTAACCACCGAGTGAGTGAGTGGAACCCAGCATTTACAGTTCCCACAGCAAATGATGACTTGTGGGAAACTTCCCGCAACTTAAACGTTGCCGTATAATTCTGGAGATATGGGAAAAAATTATGAAATATTCAACATTTAATCAAGTAAAAAACAATCAACTATTAGAACCAATGTTTTTTGGTAACCCAGTTAATGTTGCTCGCTATGATCAACAGAAACATGAAATTTTTGAAAAATTAACAGAAAAACAATTATCTTTTTTCTGGAGACCTGAAGAAATTGATGTATCACGAGATAGATCTGATTTTCATGCTATGTCAGATAGTGAAAAGCACATTTTTACTTCAAACTTAAAATATCAGACACTATTAGACTCTGTCCAAGGACGAAGTCCAAATGTTGCGTTTCTACCTATAGTGTCTATACCCGAATTAGAAACATTCATTGAGACGTGGTCATTTAGCGAAACAATTCACAGTCGCTCATATACTCATATAATGAGAGCATTATATAGTGACCCCAGTCCAATTTTCGAAGATATTGTAACAAACCAAGAAATTAAAAAACGTGCAACTGATATATCGAAATATTACGATAGTTTAATTTTCTCTACTCAACTATACCAAACTCTAGGTGAAGGGACACATACAATAAATGGTGAAAAATATTTAATCACCACAAGGGAATTAAAGAAAAAACTATTTTTATGCATGAACTCGATTAATGCACTAGAAGCTATACGTTTTTATGTTAGTTTCGCTTGTACTTTTGCATTCGCTGAAAGGGAACTTGTTGAAGGTTCAGCTAAAATCGTCAAACTCATAAGTCGTGATGAAAATGTTCATCTTTCAGCGACCCAAAACATTCTTAACATTTGGGCTAATGGTCTGGATGACCCTGAAATGAAAGAGATAAGCATAGAATGTGCAGCTGAAGCTCAACAAATTTTCATTGAAGCAGTAGAGCAAGAGAAGGAATGGGCAACATACCTATTCAAAGACGGTTCGATGATAGGCCTTAATGAAGAGATTCTTTGTCAATATGTTGAGTATGTCGCCTCGCTTAGGATGAACGCAATAGGTATGCCATCCCCGTATGTAGTAAAAAGTAACCCTCTGCCTTGGATTAATAAATATCTTAACTCCGATAATGTTCAAGTTGCTCCACAAGAAGTTGAAATATCATCATATTTAATTGGTCAGGTTGACTCAAATATTGATGAGAGCGAGTTTGAAGATTTTGACTTGTAATAAAAATGTCGATGTTAACGGTAAAAGCGTTATATTCAGCGATGATGACAACACACTTCTCTCTTGTTTATTAAAAGGTGGGATAAACGTCAACAATCATTGTAATGAAGGGTTTTGTGGCAGTTGTAGGGCAAATTTAATACATGGAAAAGTAAAATATATCTCGAAACCTCTAGCCTTTGTTCATGATAGTGAGATATTAGTTTGTTGCTCTATACCAATTACAAACATCAAAATTGAAATAGTTGAGTAAGCTCTTAGAATGCCAGCTGCTGCTATTTGCTTATTTGTTTAATAAATCTTTCGGATTTACAACTGTTGTAGATTAATTCACCACTTACTTGCTCAATCATTCTCAAGGTTAGATTTCTAAGAGAATGCTTGAGTGCAAAATGGCTCGTTGGGTAAGCTGATCTCTGTTGAACAAAATGAACTCAGTTTTGGCGTAGTTAAACTGGATGACACTCAAGAAGAGATCGCTATTACCAAGCTATTACTAGACTCGCTTGAAGCGGGATATTGCATCACGCTGCATAAAGCCCAAGGCTCTCAATTCAAACGAGTGATTGTCGCATTAGGCAAGACTAAAATGATTGACTGAGCGTTGCTATACACCGCCATCACTCATGCCGAGGTTGAATTACACATAGTTGGCAGTAAGTCAAAATTAGAGCAAGCCATTCAAAGTTTGAGTCATCATTATCAACGCAATACCCATCTAGTGAACTTACTTAAAGTCCAAAATTAGCTCATGCAGAATTTATACGGCTGTACTTATTCGGTTGCATAGCTATTAATTAGCACATTTTAGTCTTACTCATTATCTATAAACCGAATGGTTATCGTTGTAATGTAGCAAACACGATCTGTACAAATATTATCGGAGCGTTCACATGAAAATTGCTTCCATTTTGTTACTGAGTTTACTTGCATTTAATTCACACGCTAAAGACTTAATTGATTTTGTTTCTTCAGGTAATCAAGTAGCGATTGACAACCTTTTACTGCTTGGAGTTGATCCTAATATAGAAAAGGATAACCAAACTCCATTATCTGCATCTCTTATAAGATGCAAAAATATTAAGAATAGAGATGGAAATTACTATCAAGCTAAATGCTATAAGATTGCCAATCAGTTAATTAAAGCAGGAGCCGATATCAATTGGAAAGATAGAAATGGCAACAATATTGTGATGTTAATGGCAATTAATCCTGAAAGTTTTCAAGCTTGTGTGCTGCCTAGCTCCACCGTGTTACAGGAATGCAGCGATTTCATGCAATACCTTCGTGATAATGGCTTTAATTTTGAGGCAAAAAATAATGATGGTAACTCCTACTCCAATTTACTGGCTAACAGCCTAAATCATGCCGAAATCCCAGACCGATGCAAAGATAGTCCATACACTTGTGAAAATTATAATGGTTTCTTAGGTTCTTCCTGTACAGTAAAAGAGCCTAAAGGTTGTCAAAACCGTTTTGGTCAAACTCCCATAATGCAACGAATTAACCTACATTTTTGGCGTAAAAATACATATATTGACATCAACTTAAGTGATAACACCAATCACACCTTGCTCACATATCTACTGGAAAAAAATGAAGAAATACCGCCCAATGTAATGGATTTGTTTATTCAATACCTATTGCCAAGGTTGGATCTAGGTAAAGTTGTTTACAACGGTAAAACGCAAAAACAACTGTTAGAAGAGTATTATCAAGCAAGAAATTTGATATTTAAAAATTATATGCACGTCAAACACTGTATGTAAAAAATTACAGGTTGAAAACACTCAGGCTATTCTAGCATCTGCAAGTTGGTTGGTGACTTAAAAGGAAATAAGCAAAGAAATTTGATTTTTCTTCGCCAGCCATGCAAGGCTGGCGTTCAACACCATTTACGCTTTTATCTCACTTTTATGGAAATGACGAAATCAATTAATATAAGGTGACATTGAAAATTTCAAGATCTGTAAATCAATTATTTTGTTCTCTGCTGCTAAAAAGCCGAATAGCCCAACGATTTAATTTCATAGTTTCTCCATCAATGCCCTTGGGGTATGCATAATAAGTTTCATCTGTTGAAGCAGTAGCTGGGAATTCACCCCACAAGGTCATGGATCTATAATAACGGTGTAGTGCAGGCCCTCTATTATTACCGCTAGTTCCAGAGAAATAATTTTTCCCAGCTTTTATCATCACTTTGTTTTCATCAATGAACAAACAACTGCTTTGGGGGTAAGTTTCGCCCAACGCATAGTCAACAAGAATACATGTTCTTGTCGTATTAGGCGGCAGCGGTACATCTTCCGAAAACACTTCAAAAGAAATAAGTAGAGTGAAAAAAATCATAAGAAAACGTGTTCTGATGGACATAGTAACCTCAGTTAAAACTGACGAAAATGTAAGAGTTAAATAGCGACCACAAAACCACAAGCTTCAATTAATATAAGGTATTCAATTCAACCATAAGCTTTCTTTAATAAATGGGTATTGCATCACGCTGCATAAAGCCCAAGGCTCTCAATTTAAACGAGTCATTGTTGCATTAGACAAAACTAAAATGATTGACCGAGCGTGGCTATACACCGCCATAACTCGTGCAGAGATTGAATTACACATAGTTGGCAGTCAGGCTAAACTGGAGCAAGCCATTCAAAGCTTGAGTACTCATCATCAGCGGAATACTCATTTAGCGAATTGACTTACAAGCGTTGTCAATACTTAAAAATAGCACCTCTTCATAGTACAACAGAGGTGCGAACTTTAGTTATATCGAAAATATTTTATTAAGCGAACAATTTTGAATATATCCCATTAATAACATCAACTTCTTCATTACTAATTGCTTCCAAAATTGTAGCTTTAGACCTTCGATCAGCTTTGATTTCAAACTCATCAGCTAAAAGCTTTAAATCAGCATGAGAAAGGCTTACTAGATATTTCATAAAGTCTTCGATTGTCATGTTTTCATCATCTGAACTAGTATCATCAACTTCATATTCTTGATGGTGTTCTTGTGATGATGTACTGCAAAGCAATTCCTTTTTCTCACCTTTAATATAAAAGAATGAAATACCCAGTATGATTAATGATATTACAAGCGATCCTACAGAGGCACCGTATGCAATTGGGTAGGAAGCGTAAAAATCAAGTAGACTAAGACTTTGTAGTTTTTGACTTAATTGAAGAACCCAAGTCGGTTCTAACCATATAAACAAAGAGAAAGAAATAACATAGCTTAAGATTGAAAAGCGAAAGGATAAAGGCATTGATGCACTAAAGAGCCACTCATTTGACCTTTTTTCAGGTAAAGCCTCTAAATCTGCTAAAGATTGCTCAAGGTTATCAGCTTTGGGTGAAAGGTCATTTATTTCATTGTTGAACTGTTTGCCCTTTTTACTACGCTCATTAAACATCCCATCTTGTCGCTTGGTGAGTGACTGACCTTCATGCTCAATTTTATCTAAGCGAGTGTCTATTCGATCAAGCTCTCTTTCATGCTGACTTATCGCTTTAATTTCTTTATTAGTATGATCAAAGTCATGAATTGAAACAGGCTTTATTAACCTTGCGCCTTTTCGCTCAAAGTACCACCATGCAACAAAAAGTAAAAAACTCCCTATCATTACCATCAATATGAATAAAGTTACAAATGCTTTAGCGAGTAAGCCTCCAGCATTACTACCTTGTTTCCTTCTTCTACGTCTTTTCGCCACGAACTAATCCCTATATAGTGTTTTTTTGAATACAATTTTATTAGTTTTTTACGTTGATATATTGTTTATTTAAACCTCCAACCCCTCCCCATGCTGCTTTAACCAATCCTTACACTCAGCGTAATCAGGCATAATCCGTTCAACTTCACTCCAAAATTTTGGTGAATGATCATGATGAATTAAGTGGCAAAGCTCATGCACTACCACGTAATCGACAATGCGATTCGGAGCCATAACGATTTTCCAGTTGAAGGTAATGTCTCCTTCGGCACTACAGCTGCCCCAGCGGTTTCTGTAGGTTTTTATACCGACTGAAGCGCACTCAACTTCTATTATTTTGGCGTAGCGTTTTGCTTTTTGTTTCAGTTTTGTATTGGCATTTTTTTTATACCAACTCTGAAGCGAATCTTGGATTAATTCAGGGTTCTCACTACCACCTTGCAAAGTGATAACAAAGCGACCTTGGCTAAGCTTTGCAGGTTGATAATTACCCTGATGCACTTTTAAACGATAGTTACGGCCTAAATATGAGAAGCTTTCACCCGACACAAACTGTTTAGTGCTTTTAGGTTGTGCCTCACGGTGCAAAGCTAACTTCTCTTTAATCCAGCAGTTTTTATCTTTCAATAACTTGCTGATGCGTTCGTTTTCAAGCAACAGAGGCACAACGACACACACATGACCTTCTTCAACTGTTATGGTGGCTGACTTAATGCGTTTGGTTCGCTTTATTTGAGCCGTAAAACCATTAAATTCAAAAAATTCTGGAGCCATTAGCAAGTTACCTTATAAACCATCTCTTCTCTGCGATGTCCTTGCTGCGGTAATCTGCATCATTAGAGTTTATGTCTAGCCGCCCAAATTCTTTGAGGTAAAAACCAAAATCAGTCAAGAAGTTACATTCCAATTTGGTTTCTACAGGGATTGGCAACAGCTCTCCAACTTTAAAATGTTTATTGAAATCTAGTCCATACATATTAAAAGCCAATTCATCTTCTACTGATATATCATCCACAGCTTTGTGTTCATAAACTCTTGCTTTAAGCCATAATTTTATATTACCTAATGAAAATTCGAATAAATTAGATTCTATTTCCCCATCTTTTCTGTCATCTGACTTGTCAGTTGCATGGATAGTCATAACAAGTGCGACGGAATATTGCTTTTTCCCTATTTCTATAGTCGGATTACCAAGTTCACATTGGTGATCGCCATCAGTAAAGTTGTAAAATTTCCTTTTTCTAAGTTCATTAGAGCTTTTTATCTCAATTTTTTTTAAGTAAGGATGTGTATGGAAAGATCCAATATGCTGATACCCTTCGCCAAAAACACTTGCTATATCTTTTTTAATTTCCAGAGATAATGGTTCTGGAGCTACACTACATCTATCTTGAGCCGCTGAAGTATCGACCGAAACATGCTCAATAGAGCATTTAAACGGGTGAGTTTTATTAACCTTCCCCCAGAGATGTGCATGAGTTTCGATAGCAACAATATCTTTACCATCATGCTTTACACCATAAGCTTCGAATGCCGCCATAACCATTTCAAACAATGCACTTTTGCTTACTTTAACTATTGCAGTCACATTTATTTCCTTGTGATATTCGATTATCAAATTATCGCTTATTAAATTTCGTTTTGCCCAACTCCATAAAACGCTCTTGTACGATTTTAACCAAACTTGGCTCACCAAAAGAGGTTTCAATAATCGCCCGTTTAATGGTTTTTTTCATGCGTTTTACTTCATCTTGCTTGTTAAAAAAATCAACGATTTCTGTCGCTTCATCAAAGGCGCTAACCAAAACTTGAGTGGTCTTTTTGATTTCATCAAAGACTTCAGAGTCAACCACATCAGTACCTTGGGCACTGGTGACTTCAGCCATTAGAATATTGTAAAACGCATATTCAGTATCAGACAAACCCACATCTTGTGCGGCTTTTTGATGTTCAACCTCAATGTTATCGACCATAACAAGCAATAATTCTAGTTGGCGCTCCCAGTGTCCTGCATTTTTAACAATAATATCTCTGAGTCTTAAACTCAGCGACTTATAGTATTCAGGATCTTCCTCAAGGTTGACCGTAATGTGATGCTTAATGGCACTTTCAACTTCAGAGGCTTTAGACTCAGTTGATTTAACCTCTTTAAGCATCTCTTTGAAGTTAGCGGCTAGCAAATCAATGGGCGGTATTTTCGGGTCAACACCCGTACTGATGATGTGTTCATCAACCAGTTTCCTTACTTTCTCGCCAACGCCCGATAAATCGAGTCCTTCTTCACGGTAACGCACTCTGGCAGCGTTTAGCACTTTGCCTAAAAAGGTTAAATCCCGAATAAATGGCGATGCCCCTTTGTCAGGTAAAATCACATTCATTTGTTTAGCAAAGCGTTTAAAGGCGATTTCAAACTGCGCTCTAATATCTTCGTTTTTCAATGCCAGCACGTAATCATCAACATCATCACTGGGTTTACCGTTGTTAAGCACATCTTTAAAAAAGCTCATTGCGACTGTATGAGCTGCTTTCAGCTTGGGTATCTCATCTTTGAGTGATTGATAAGTACCATCAACATCGTCACTGGTGAATAACTCCAGTGCGTCAGTTAAATGCTTTGATAGACCATAATAATCCACCACAAAACCACAGGTTTTGCCTTTGTATGTACGGTTAACTCGTGCGATAGCTTGCATGAGTGTATGGTCTTGCAGTTTACGGTCGATATACATCACTTGTGCAATCGGTGCATCAAAGCCCGTTAGCAGCATGTCTTTAACAATTAAGAATGAAGTCGAATCTTCGCTTAGCGGTTTAGTAAAACCAGCAATGGCTTTTTTGTGTTTGGCTTTGTCGGTGAACTGCGCCAAATACGCTTCATCATTATGACCACCAGAGATAATCACCTCTGACAGTGGCGCACCTAACTCATCCAGTGTTTTTTTATAAAGTGCGGCAGCGTGGCGGCTACCTGTGACTATCATGGCTTTAAAACCATCGGGTTGAATGTGTTCACGGTAATGCTTGAGCAAATCGATACACACCCAACGAATACGGGCTGGCGCTTCACGTACTGCCCGTTCTACACCATATTTTTTCTTAATTTCACGTTGTTCTTCTTTGCTGTAATCGGCAAAGTATTCTTCAAACAATTTATCAAGTGATTTACTGGACACATCGGTAATGACTTCTCGACCTTCATATAAAATACGAACCGTTGCACCGTCATCAACGGCTTCATTAATTTTATATTGATCGATGTAGCCACCAAAGGCTTTGCCCATTTTTTGAGTCTTTAACAATGGCGTACCTGTAAAACCGATTTTAGGCGCATTAGGCAATGCCGCATTAATCACCATTGCTAAGCCACCAAACTGGGTTCGGTGAGCTTCATCAGCCAGAACAATGATTTTGTCGCTTGGGTTTAAATCGGTAAACGCTTTATCAAGATCACCATTGAGCAGAGACGTGGCGGCTTCTTTTTCAGCATCTTGAAACTTTTGCACCATTGCCGTAACGAGGTCAGACGAATCTTTTTTTAGTAGCTCTCGAAGCTTAGCGACTGAGGTAGCGTTATAAACGGTTTCGCCTTGAGCATCACGGAAGGTACTGGATAGCTGTTCATCAAGTTGGGTACGATCAGTAATAAACACCAATTTGTATTGCTGAAGAATCGGATCTCTTCGCATTTTAACTGCGAGCATCACCATTGTGAGTGACTTACCTGAACCCTGAGTATGCCAAACTACGCCTGACTTATCCTTGCGATGTTCACCTGTTTTTAAACGTTCAATAACTTTATTTACCGCTCTGAACTGTTGGTAACGGGCAACTTTTTTAATTAACTTGCCTTCTACTTTTTCGAAAATAACAAAGTTTTGCAGTAAATCTAAAAATGCGCTTTTGCTGAACATTCCTGCTAGTAGACGTTGTTGTGCCGTAGTGTCTTCACCATCAAGCTCTTTATCTGTAAAGGGATAAGCATCTTTCCAGTCACCATAGTGTTGAGAGCTTGAGCTAATCGTGCCGACTTTAGCTTGGTCTCGACAAGTTGACACCATAATCTGGTTATACCAAAACAGCTTTTCAGCGCCCTCGGCTTCATGAGGGTGACGTAGGTTCGCATAGCGTCTTAGTTGATTAATGCCCTCAGCCATTGGGCTGGTGATGTAAGGCGATTTACACTCAATAACCGCCAGCGGCAAGCCATTAACAAAACAAACAATATCAGGGATGATGTTTTGATTCGCTCCTTCAACCTTAAACTGATTGCTACAAACGAATTCGTTATTATCGAGATTATCAAAATCAATAATTTTAACGGTTTGCCCTTTGCGACCTTTCCCCAAGTCTTGCTCGACGGATTGATAACTCACTAAGGTTTGATATATGGCGTGGTTATATTCCATTAACCCAGAAAAATTAGGATGAGTTAGCTCACGAGATACTTTTTTTAAGTTTTCATCGCTTATCCAAGGGTTAATCCGCTTTATTGCAGCGTTTAACTGCTCAACCAATACCACATCACGCATATAGACTCTGGGACTTCCACCATCAGCATTTAACGCATCTGGTGTGAGTGCTGCTCCGTGAATATAGCGCCAACCCAATTTTTGTAGTTGTTCAATGGCTGGCAGTTCTACATTGTTTAACTCATCCTGATTCATAACGTCCTTGGATGCACTCACACCGCAACAGCGATGACTAGCCCACCGCTACCTCTGTGTTAGTTGATTCGGTATTGACTCGTACCTTGCCTGTGAGCAGATCTTGCATGAGTGCTTTTTTAGTCGATTTTAGTGATGTTAACTTTTTAATTAAGAGGTAAGATTTACTCGATATGGATTCGATTGTTTTTACTATCGAATATTGCTCTTGAATTTGAGGGATAGGTACATTTAAATTTTTAAGCAAACCAATTGTTAGTTGTGGAATAGCACTACCAAATGCCAGTAACTCAGTTTGTTCAATTATTAAGGGAGAATTTAGTAATAAATTCAAATATGAAGTTGATAAAATATTTCCTTCATTTCTTAAAATAGCCATTCCAGAGTTTATTCTTAAATGCTCGTATGGGATATTTTCATCAAAATATGCAATATTGCCAAGTGTGCCTCTAGTAGTTATAACTAAGTCATTACGTTGTAACTTTCCTTTACGCAATAACTCATCTTTTTCCAGAGTGATAAATACTTTTGTATCAAATGAAAACCCGGATTTGGTTACGTTTTTTGCGGATAGAAATAAACAATGACCATGCCCTAAAAAGTCTTTGTCATTAGGATACTCTTTCCCTCTATCGCCATCCAAGACGTTAACTTTACATTCTTCGATAGACTTAACCTCCCACCCAGAAGGAATCCGACCGACTGGAGAGTCTTTGAATTCAGTGTGTCCGATACCGTTGGTGAGCAGTTCTTGCATCATGCCTGTTTTCAGGTCTTTTAACTTGTCGATTTGCGCTTGTGTTTTTTCAATCACATCATCAACAGAGGTAAGGATTTTGGCAATTTTTTGTTGTTCTGGGAGTGGTGGGGTTGGTAACTCTAATAGTTTAATATCCTTTAAAACAACACGCCTAATGGCTGAACCTGACTTTGCATTTTCAAGCTGCTTATAAAACAAAGACGATTGAAGATACTGTGAACAATAATCAGAATTGAGTTTATTTTGTTTCAATCTAATTATTGCAATCGAAGATAGAAGAACCACTCTATTCTTTTGACGATAAACAAAAGTTTTACCTATAGTTCCATCTTTAGAAAATAAAACATCACCAATTAATGGTAAACAGTTACCTCGCTCGAGTTCATCAAAACTGTCTTGAGAAATTAATCTGCATGAACTTATATCGAAGTCCCTACTTCTCATATTTTGAACTGTAGCAATAGGTAAACCATTATCAACTGTTGCAGGTGAAAAGTGTGAACCGTCAGTAATCAAAATGGCATTGGACTCAAGAGTGGTTACTTTCCAATCATCAGGAATTAAATTACTCATAACCCAATTCCTTCAAGTAACCATGCATTTCTGTTTCGGCTGCTATTACTTGCTCATCCAGTTCATGCAACGAGACCTTGTACTTATTCCACCAACGTTCTAGTTGAGCAATAACACTTGAGTCTGCATCTATTGCACTCTTATCTACAAGAATACGAATGTCTTCTTTTGAGGTGATTTCAACTTTAAAGTCGTAATAGTCTGGATTCCCGCCTTCGCGGGAATGCCGAGGAGTAAACACCGTCAGCACATCAAAGCCTGCCAGAATTTCTTCTTGAATATAGTCGCTCTGCACTTCACGTACTGGAATACCGCCATGCAATATGGCTCGAACATCATAAATCTCTGGTGGAGGTGACGTGTCTGCGTAGCGCCTGATGTTAAGGTTAAAATCGTTTTCTTTAATCTCGCTAATGTCTACCACTTTGGCGTAACGCTTTATGTCTTGGTATGCGTCAAAGGTGGTGATGATTTTTTCAATGTCTTGCTTACGCAGTTTGTTTTGGTTTTTGCCTTCTTCATACTCAAGTTCTGAGTTAATAAACAAAACTTTGTTTTTACGTGCAGCGGCTTTGTTTTTATTGATGATAAGCAAACACGCTGGAATGCCAGTGCCATAAAATAAGCCTGACGGTAAACCGACTACGGCTTCTAATAAATCGTCTTCTAACATGCCTTGGCGAATGGCTTTTTCACTCGCACCACGGAACAACACGCCATGTGGCATTACGATGCCAGCCATGCCTTCGTCATTAATAGAGGCTAACATGTGTTGTACAAAGGCTAAGTCACCTGCATCTTTCGGTGGTGTGCCATAAGGGAATCGACCGAAGCCATCGTTATCGCATTCATCTTTACCCCATTTTTTAAGGCTAAATGGTGGGTTGGCGATAACACGGTCGAAGCTCATTAACTGTCCATGCTCTGTGTGTTGTGGATCACGCAGGGTGTCACCTTTACGAATGTCGGCACTGAATACGCTATGTAAAAACATATTCATTTTACAAATCGCCCACGTATTTAGGTTCATCTCTTGTCCAGCAAGTGACAAGTTGGCTGCGTTTTCGCCATTAGCCGCAAGGTAGTTACGGGTTTGTACCAACATTCCGCCCGACCCTGCGGTTGGGTCATAAATTCGCATACCTGCGTGAGGTTTTAGCAGTGCGACTAATAATTGCACCACTTCACTTGGGGTATAAAATTCACCGCCTTTTTTACCTGCGGAGTCAGCAAACATTTTGATCAGATATTCGTAAGCTGTGCCGAGTAAATCAGGTTGTTCAAAGTCGCAATTACGTAAGCGATATTTATTAAAGTGTGACAGTAAATCACGCAGTTTTTTATCGGATAATTTGTTTTTGATATTGAAATCAATACTGATCAATACGCCCTCAAGTGAGCTGTTGTGTTCTTCAATCGCTTCGGTGGCTTTGTTTAGCTCAGAACCAATGTCATGCTTTAAATCTTTAAGCACATGCCAACGAGCGTTTTCAGGAATAAAAAAGGTGCTGTCGTATTCGTCTTCATCTTGTGCGAGTTCTTCAGCTTGCTGTTGGCTTTTTCCTGTTGTTAAGTAATGAGCAACCACAGCTTCTTTTGCTTCATCAAATGAGTCAGAAAGACGTTTTAAGAACATCATCCCGAAGATGTAGTCTTTAAATTCAGAGGCATCCATATTGCCACGTAAAATATCGGCAGTTTCCCATAAAAAAGATTCTAATTGTTGAAGCGTGATTTTTGTCATAGTTAATGCGTGCTTTAATGTGACATTAGGCTTACTTGCTACTCACATAACTGGGTAACAGATAAGCAAAAAAGAGTTTAATAAGTTGGAGGGTAATTTATCAAGTTGTTGCTGATTGGGCTATGAGTTTTGTGACTTTATTTTATATTTTGAATGTGCTGAGAATAAAGCATTTATCTGCATGATTTTACCTAAAGCCATTAGCCATCGTTTAGCTATACAGCTGATATCTTTAGGCCATGCAAATTCGCTATACCAATATAAGCCTGTCAATTTGATCTACAACATTTTTGAAATCTTCAAGTTTACCTGTTTCGAGTATTTCAATAGGAGCATGACCATTGAAAAATTCATTGTTATTTTTCATCGACATAAAACCAACAACATTGTCAGGGTTTTCAAATACAGTTCGTAATGCCGAATGTATGTTAAGCAAGTAACTCACACGCAAAAGCTGCTCATTATTTAGCAATGCATTTTCAGGGCTCATTTTAAATTTTTTGAATGATAATTCGTCTAAATTTAAGATGTTTTTAATTTGCTTTTCTTCACAGTCCCATGAGGACAAAAGCTTAATAGCGGCTTTAAACCCTACAATAGACTCATTATTGTTAGCTTCAGGTAAATTCAAATTATGCTCTGCGTGTACATTGATTTGTCACAATAATACCACTTCTAAACTTTATTCAAGTCTTATCTTTGTTGTATTCGATGTGGGGCATTAACTCTGCTGGCTGGCACTCTAGTGCTTTTGCAATTTTTAGAAGTGTATCGAATGTAAGATTTACCTCACCACGATCAACACGTCCCATATAACTTCGGTCAATTTTTGTAAGTTTTGCTAATTTTTCCTGAGAAATATTTTTTTTTGTTCTTAAACTTCTTAATTTTTCAGAAAATTCTTGTCTTGGGTCACTCATTGGATATCCATTCGATCCAAACAAAAAATTATCACATATTGCATCTTTAAATATCATGAGTATTATAACACCACGGAGTTTAACACCAGTCCAGATTCTCTATATTGTTTGCGGATTTTATGTTCTTTTCTTTTTAAGTTGTTAGGAGGAAAAATATGAAGTTACATCATCTAGTTGCACAAATTATTATTCAGCCCAATTTTGATTATTTTACGGCTATTGAAATGAGATCTGCCTTTTTAGCCTTAAGTGATGACAAAAACCTTGATCCCGATGCCACACGTCGATTTGTTTATACCCAACTGACAAAATTAGTTAAAAATGAGTGGTTGATAAAATCTGTTTCAGAAGGAAGGAAAATCACCTCTTATATCAAAACGGAAAAGTTTGATGTTGATGCAATTATCACAAAGCCATTGACCATTGTGAACACAAATAAGACAACTCAAAAAAGTGATGAAAGCAATTTAAGTAAAACCTTAAATAAACGCCGTAACGATTATAAAGACTCACTATTAATAGGCTTGGGTGAAGCTGATGAATATAAAACTTTATATGGTCAATTTCCTGATCTTCAGTCTAAATTGCAACCAAAATACAATGAGGTACGAGAACGCAATAGCAAGTTGCTCGGTAAAATAAAAGCAGTGGAAAACTTATTATCAGTTGAATAGCAGAAATATTATGAAACTACGTCACTGGCAGACAGAATGCATAAACCTTGCGATCCAAAAATATGAAAATGGTCAAAAAAACTTTTTAACATTAGCCTCTCCCGGTGCAGGTAAAACGGTTATGGCTTGTGGTCTTGCAAATGAGTTACTCATACAAAACCTAATCGATATTATTGTTTGCTTTTCGCCTTCCTCTGTTGTTTGTGCTGATTTTTGCTCAATCTTAGAAATGGTGATCGGTCACAGGTTTGACGGGCTACTAGGTTCAAAAGGACAATCTCTTACATATCAAAGTATGCAATATCTTGATGATAGTTTTTGGCAGCTTTTTAGTGATCAACGAGTATTTGTTATTTTTGATGAAATTCACCATTGTGCTGGTTCAAATACCAACGACGCTAATGTTTGGGGGGAACAGATTATTTTGAATATTCAAGGAAAAGCTGAATTTTCAATTGCCTTGACAGGTACTCCTTGGCGTTCAGACACCGCTCCTATCGTGCTGTCTAGATATGCGAGTCGTACTAGCAAAATTGAGTGTGATTATGTTTACGGTATATCTAGAGCCGTATTTGATGGTGTTTGTCGTACCCCACAAATAATTGCTGTTGATAACGACCATATTTCGGTCACTGAGAAAGATGGAGAGAAGTCGTTTTCTTCTTTTAATGATCTCTTCTCTAACTCACTTTTTCCTTATAACAAAGTAATACAAAATGAGAAGTTATTGCTCCACATATTGAAAAGAGCCAACAACAAGTTGGATGAGGTTCGAACAGTGAATCCTGCTGCTGGTGGTTTAATTGTCGCTTCGTCGATAGAGCATGTTCACAAAATAGCTCTGTTAATGAAAACACAATTGGGGGAAGACTCTACGACTATTACATACAAGGAAGATGATCCTACCCAATTAATACGGCAGTATCGAAACTCAAGCAGTAAATGGGTCGTTTCGGTTGGCATGATCAGCGAAGGAACGAATATTCCTCGTCTTCAAGTTACTTGCCACCTCACTAAAATTAAAACTGAAATGCATTTTAGGCAGATTCTCGGACGGAACATGCGAATGACGGATCAACAAAATCAAGAATCAATTATGTTCATGCCTGCCGAACCAAAGCTAGTCGAATACGCTTATCGTATTGCCGATGACATACCTGATGAAGCTGATATTGTTATTCTCGAAAAAATGACACCTTCGCTCTGCATAAGTGGCGAATCAGAGAATACCTCTTACCAAGAGCCACCAATAATAGCGGATCAAGGTATTGAACTTAATAATATAGAATTTGAGTGTGATGCAACTTTACCTACGGTACAAACTAAAAATAACAGTGAGTTAACAGATAATTATGAAAAGACGTTGAATATTTTTGGAAAATTCAAACAAGAAACTCTTGAACTTGGTTTATCGCCAATAGATTAATTACTTAAGGAATTGCTATGTCTCCTCTTGATTCTTTGGATAAGTTAGAACGTACATCATCTGCATTTTGTAATAAAGGAGACCACTTTGATGTTGGTTGTAGCGAGGATGATGTCGAAAAATATAGGGCTCTATCTCATACTCTTATATTGTCTAAGAAGGTATGCATTGTAAAAAATTGGCTATGGTGGGATATAGATGTACCCAAAAATACTCTCGACTTACTAACTCAAAACAGACTTCACCCCGTTATGGTTAAAGCTGACACTGTGATCGAGGATGAAGCAGGACGATTTCATTATGGCGACTGGGTAAGAACGTCTTTCCTAACCAAGTTTACTGATAACTGCATTTTTGAAACAAAGAATACCGTGTATTTATTAGTTGGCTCAGGTATGAGGAAGTCTGTTAGCTTGGATGTTGCGTTGTCACTGTTCTAGGTTTTTTGAATTGATTTAGGATAAGAAGTTTATGAAGTTATATGAAATAGCTCTGTTATTTCTAGCTTTTGTATCGGCGAACCTTTTGATTTCTGCTGTGCCTGTATACTTACTTTGGAACTGGGTTGTACCTGATTTGTTCTCATTACCTCACATAGGATTTCTTCAAGCTTCAGGTTTGGTGCTTTTAATTCAGTTTCTTTTTAACACGAGAAAGTTATTCTCAAAGGAGTAAGGTGTTGATTAGTGAATTTGTTTGTAACTTTACCTGATTGCCTATAAATATGGTAGGGTAAAAAGTTTCATCCTCAATCGCTCTGTAGCCTTGATTAGTACGTTGAAACTTTAGCTATCGAAAGTCTAAAGTTTCATACTGATTCGCTCTTAAAGGCATTTTTTACAAGAAAAATTAAGTAATAACGTATCAGACCGAACGAAACACGCTTTTGGACATGAATGTGTTTCGGTTTCAGTTCATAATTAACAGATTGCATTAGAAAAAGTAACTCTAAAATCAAATTATGATCATAAAATTTCGATAGTCACTACTAACTATAAAAACACCAGTTAGGGCTTACAACAGATGCTTAAAACAGGAGTGCGTACAACGGCGGCTAGGTAAATACGCTTTGAATAAAATAAACGCCACCAACACCGGAATTTTTGGAGCGAAGCGAGTAAATTTTCTGGGTGCTTGCCCTTGCTAAATTTCGTCACTCTCAAGCTCAGTAAGATCTTCAACTCCAGCCATATCAGCTAACATTTTTGTATATATTTTCAACACCCCTTGAAGTTCAGCCAGTTCCACTCTGAATTCTTCACATTTTTCTTGATCATTAAATGCTCCATTCACAGACAAACCATGCCATTTAGCTGTGAATGGTCTAACTATTTGATTAAGCACGATGATAGCAATTTTTGTAAACTCAATACAGTGCCGCCCATTACTTTTCATGACATCACGTGTAATGGAGAATAATGAAAAAACACTCGTTAAAGCTGTCTTTTCGTCTCCGTGATTATCATCCAGCTTCTGGGTGGTTATTCTAGTTAGTAACTCAATGTAAAGATCCCAAGCAGCTGCTTTATCCTCTTCCTGAGGTTTCCACTCCATATCTAAAAAGGGAGTTTTTATTTTGAGGGATGTCATAGACCAATTATCTAACCACTGTCCAAATTTCATAATTAGCACCAACTCGATGTGGAGCGATTTTGCCTAAACATTTCGCGAGAGTTATTAGGATTAACTTGTTTGCGCCGTTTAAAAGCTTCATGAATCCATTTTTGCACTTCATATGAATCATTAGACCAATTGTATATTTTAGCAAAACCACAATCTATGTTGTCTTGCAATCTTGGAGGAATTGTTCCTTTACTATACTTACTTGTATCTGTTCGTGGATACGTAGGGAGTATAATACCAATTAAACCTGTCCTTGAGTTAAGCTGAGTGTCACGAATACTAGAGGATATTTCCCAATCTACATGTTTTCTCTTCCACGTCTCTGAACCAATTAAAACAACAGTTACGCTGGCTGAGCGAATAAAATCGTCCCTAATTTTTTGGCGGATGGTTTCTGTTTTGATATAAGGATCAATATCTCCATCACTCACTGCTTTAGTTTCCAGAATGTCATACACTCCAGAGAACAACCTTTCAAACTCAGTTTTATACCCCTCATCATTCTTGTGATGGTAGCTGATGAAAACATTGTGACGATTACTCATGAACTCTCCTTAGGAAATTTAACGCCCAGCTCAACTGCGTAGCAAGCTGGCAGGATTTTTGGAACAAAAAGCTTGACAATTTGCGGAGTCAGATTGCAGATGCTGGTTATATGCGTCTGTATTTATCAATCTATTACCACCCAATCATCCGATAGTATTTCAGATACAGTGAATATATATGGTAAATATTGCCCATTTTTTGAAAAGGCTATCCTTTTAAAACTGAATTTTTGTGCTATGAAATGTGTGGCCACTTGAGGAATAAGTAGAAAAATAGCTTCGGCTTTTTGAATAAACTGAATATCAACTTCAGGCCTATAATTGGCGTCATGTACTACCTTATGTCGAATTGAAAAGGTCTTATTTACAACTTCATGCCAATCATCAAAAAAGTTATTCACGACAAATTCACCTGATACTTGCCCACTAATCCCACAAGTTCCAATATCTGTTGTACATATATTCTGTAAAAAGCTACCTCCCCATAAATCGTCGAAGGCTTCTTCTAAATCCTTGACGTTTTGAAAGTTAAAACTTTTACTCAACAATTCTGACAAAGCGATATCACACTCATCAAATGTGTCAGCTGCTGGCTTCATCTTCTTCAATAAACGATTGGTAAGATTTTCATTTTTTGTGTGAATATATACGAAAACATCACGAAAGAATGTCTCCCAACAACTGACAAGAAACACATAGTATTGACGATATGCAATTATTAAGAGATCTTTATTTTTCTCATCATTTGACACAAATGAATGCATCAAGCGGCAATTTTCATAGAAATTGATTTGATGTGAAGAACAAAAGTCATCAATAGACTTTCTACTACTTCGAAGATCGATTAACTCATCAACGAGTTTATCTGTTTTCTTTCTAATCTTTTTCACACTTAGGCCTCTACGTGTGGGCGTTATGTTTGCTTTGCTGGACAAAAAGTGACTATGGTCGGAAGTCAGATTGCAGCAGCTTATTATGCCCCGACTCCAAGAATAACTTCAGAAAGCTCATCTGCAATTTCTTGAATACTACTGAGAGATGTGTTTAACGCAACCTTATCAGCAAGTGCAGGACTAAAACTCATCACTTCATCCTTCGATATTTTATGCCATATAGGTAATATCATTTTGTGGCCATTCATTTCTCTTGCAACCATAGAATCTAGCTCATACTGAGTCCAGTTCTTTGAGCAGAACGCCGAAGATAAGATCACTGTGCCGAATTTTGATTTAACTAAGCCATGATCAATGCTTTTTCGTAAGCTATCACCCACTTTCAATGTGAATTCATCGTACCAGACTTTAACACCCATATTCTCTAGGGTTTCAGCCAAGGGGCGAACAAATTCATCTTTGTCTTCCGATGCATGCGATATGAATAAGTCGTATTCAGTATCAGGCAAAGCCATAGTAGTATTTATAGAGCTATTAACATTCAAGGCCATTGCTTTAGTTACGCTAATTTCAGCCTGTAAATTCCTTTGGTGCGCAAGTTGCTCTCGTTGCTGCCTTTTTTCTAAATCTAGTAACTTTTTTCTTTCTCTTTCTTCAATCACTGCTTGTTTTTTTCGTTCTTTTTCTTCTTCTTTCAAAAGATCCTGTTTTAATTTTAATAGTTTCCCTTCTTTATCTGATAATTTTTTATGCAGATCAGCCTTTTTTATTTGAGCTTGAGTTATTTCGTTATTCTTTCTATCTACTTCAGCAGCCTTACTTTTTAACGTAGAGACACTGGTACTTTTTGTAATACTTCGCTTTATCTGATTAATCCGGCTGCCACAATTGGACTCTTTTTTTGTTTCTAAACTGATTTTATGGTGGAGATCTGCCACCTCTTTTCGAGTTCTTGCTATGGAACTACTTATTGTTGAAATAGACACTAAAACTCCATGTTAAATTTTTAGAGAAGACATAACGTTTTAATCATGCTCTTGCTCATTAATGTGATTTGATATCCAAGGCCAGATTACGCATAACTTATTGTTTTAATGATTTAAGAATCAGACATTAATTATTGTCTTCTTGTAAACATGCTGGCACGTTATCCAAGACCTGTTTCATCGCTATTTATCACAATAGCATTTTAACCAGTTTTATAGAACGAACCACTATAAATATTAATCGTTAGGCCTACTTCGTCACTACTTGTGTCTGTCAAAAAGAACATGATTTTAACGGCTAATCAATAGAAATAGTATTGCAATGGTTGAGCATTGCCAACAAGGAAAGTGGCAGAATGTGCTAGAAAACACAACATTACAGCTCATTTAGTATGGTTCTTTAGTGCCTCACTACAATAAAGCCCTACTATCATATATTCCACAAAAGAGTTCATCAATATAACTGTCAATTTAATACGTATGAGTGAAAATGAATTTTGTTAGATAGGCTATCAAAAGCTCTGTTTGCTCAGCACTGAGTCGACTGACTGTATATTTGTCACAATTTAACAGGTAATCCAGTTTATTCGGTTAAGTAACTTATATTGATGACAATGCATGCAATAAAACTTTTTATGCTTTTAATAGTTCAACGAGATAACTATTGCGCTTGTTTGAGTTGCTTGGTTGATGCGTCACGGATTTAAAATCTGTGGCACTACCAACTATATGAATTTCAGCTTCAGCCCTTGTAATTGCTGTATATAGCCATGCTCTGTCAACGATTTTACCTTTATCCAGTGCAATAATAATTCTAGGAAATTGTGAGCCTTGGGCTTTGTGAAGAGTTATTGCATAACCTAACTCTATACAATCAAGTACTGGTTGTGTGATTTCAACTTTATCACCTGTATCCAAAGTAACCTCACCGTAGCTTTCTCCCGACGATGCTAAGTTTGTTAGTATGCCTAGAGAACCATTTTGAATGCCTTTATCATAGTGATTTTGTGTAAATAAAATTACATCATTTAATCTTAGGTTTTGAAAGTAACGCTCACCGTGCATTTCAAACTCAAGTCTTTGGCCGCTTGGGTTAACAGTCTCTTGTATAAGTTTATTAGTTTCAGAGACAAGTGCTTTGGTTGGTGCCATAACACGGCTATTTCTTGGTGACTGCTTATACAATTCACAACACACTTTGGCTATGTCGCTCTTGGTCGTTTCGTGAAAGTGGATAGCGCCTGCACTTAATTGCTCAGGCACGATCCCACAGTTAATTAGGTTGGAGTATTCAGGGATGCCAGTTGATCCTTCTTGTCGCTTAACGATATCTAACTTGGTGCTAGCAATGGCTTTTGACAAAACAATATCCGCAAGTACCTTGCCGCAACCGATGGGCGGAAGCTGATTAGGATCGCCAGTGATTACAATGCGAACTGAAGGATGAATATGATTAACAATACGATACATAGTTGGTAAATCAATCATACTGGCTTCGTCAATTACCAACAGGTGCTTTTGTTTGTCTGATCTTGGTTCTATAGGCTCTTCACGCAATAGCTTAGCAATAGTTGAGGTGATAAAACCAATTGACTCATGCAATCGCATAGCCGCTCTTCCACTCAGCGCTACCGCATGTATTTCAAATCCCATTTGATGGTAGGCTCTAAGTGCGGTTCTAAGCACCGTCGTTTTACCTGTACCCGCACCACCTGTAATGCAACTTACAGCATTGTCTAAACACGTTGTCACTGCTTCAATTTGTTTCTTCGTTAGCTCGTATGGCAATTCATCAACCGCCGAGCAATATGCAGAATTTGCATATTCGTCATAAAAGTTGTTTTGATTAGCGAGGGATTTAAGTCGCTTGGCAACGACATTCTCCATCAGCAGCTGTGCGGTGGGATGGTATGTCCCAGTTTCAGGGTTAAGAATGTATTGTGCTTTGTTGTGCCCAGCTTTGAATGCCTCGGTAACTAACTCTTTATCCTTGAGAAGTCTGGTTAGATATGGCCTCAAATTCGCTTTGGTGGTATATGTGTGGCCTTTTTCAATTTCTTTTCGAATAGCAGTTTCGAGTGCCGCACTGAGTCTACGAGGGTCACAATTTGATATTTTAAACTGTTCTAATTCGAGTTGTTTATCAACATCCGTAAACGACATACCAAAGCCAATCAGTACATACGGATTATATTTTATAGCTACGACTGACTCTTCCCCATGATGCTTCAATAAACGCTGCTGAACACTTGATGGTATCTTGTGGTCAGTCATCCAGTTACAGTAAGCCAGATTTTTATATTTAGCGTAACCTTCGTATAAAGTACTGATACAATCTTCACTAAGAACCTCTCTGAGTTTCTGTCTTGATTCTGGCGAGTTTTTTTTAACAGTAGAGTGAAAGTTTCCTCCTAGTAGCTCCCAGAGTGCTCTTGCCTTGCTTTCACCTATACCCTTGAAGTCACCTTCTCTTGCGATGAAACGAATTAACTGCTCACCTGTTTCAGGTAAGTTACATTGGATGTGCTCAGGAGATTCATAAGTATGCTGTTGCATCACGTAATCACCAGTCTTCCTTTCTTCGACTAATCGGGCACCTTTTACTGTCCAGTGTTGACCGAGTGCGAGTGGAATTGGCATTTTATCAGGTTTGACTTTTATGGTTACATAATACTTGCCACTGCTGGTTTTGTATGAGTTTTTTGCCAATGGCACGCCGCTGAATATAACCATATTAGTAGAACTGTAACGGATACTGGTGACGCGCATTTGTTCTTCATGCAATGCAATATTCATCGTGGCATGAACCCCATTTCAGATAGCGTTTCATTTAACTCGCCAAACCGCTCTAGCTTGCTTTCTAGCTCTTTGATTTTGGCTTTCAGTTCAATATTTTCAGCTTCTAACGCAGATGCTCGTTTTGAGGTGAGCAATGTTCGATTTGCAGTGTTGTCATATTGCTTTGGCTTACCGACATTCTTTAGGGCAGTCTCAGTCAGTTTCGGCAGTACACCTTTATCACGTAATGAATCTTCAAGATTGATTAACGCATCTTTCAATGCTGGATTCTGGTTGAGGGCTGATTTACCACAACCTACAGCTTTTGCAACATCCCCTCGATTTAGTTGCCCTCTAAATACTATTTGCTTGAAATCATCGTCAGTCTGAGTAGCTTTCCATACTTCAAATGATTGCAAGTTTTGCTCTGCTTTTTGTCGTCCGTTTGTCATTGTAGGGCACCTCCAATCTATATCTTGTAATTACATTAATGAGTGTTGATGGGTTGTCGCACTGAGCTAGCATTCTTTACTTTTTTAATAGCTTGCTAAGCTCTATGAAATGATGTGAAAACAACGAAACTTGCCCAGTTTCAACGTCAATTGCTTGTCTTGATGGCAATTCCCCTCTAACCTCAAGTAAGTCACCTCCTATATCCTCGTGTTCTCCCGTTAAAATCGTAATTGCTTCTCTTTGTAATGATGATAGTCCTTGGTTATTTTTAGATACCTCAATTGTCCCGTTTTCACTTGGTGTTTCATGAATTAGCTGTCTCAGATCAAGCGTGGTTGTTTCTGTATGCTCTTTGTAAAATTTGTCTAATTGAGTGTTTAAAAGATTTACTTGCTCCTCAAGTTGAGCTATGTACATTCTGACGTCTAGGGGTAAGTCTCCATTTTTCCCTTTAGCTTTATCGGTAGGATGTTTGGTCTTAGCACTCTTGTTTGGTGGGTTGCAGTTAGCATATGCGTTAATGATTTTCTTGTAGAGTCCTTTGGGATCATTGTCTATTGTCTTTCTTGATGGTTTACCACCGTAGAGCGCAGAAATTCTTTCCGCTACTGATTTTTGAGTCAATAATAGTTTTTTAGCAATTAAGTCTTTACACGCCATTTGTACGTTTCTGATTGATCGAACAAACCTACTGTCCTTTACTTCATCTAAAATGCTATCAACAATTTTGTCGGCTGATATTGTGTTCGTCATCATTTCTCTCCAATAGATATGATACTATTTTTATCAAACTCACTAAGTGCTAATCCAATTCTTTCAGAAGTATCTAACTGCAATTTATCTAAAAGTAATTGAGGGTTTTCATATTCTTCATTTGTGAATGTACGACCTATAATTTCAGTAACCTGTTGTATCTTGTACAGTATCGCAGCACGCTTCACATCATCATCAGGTACATACAGCAACGCATTGGGCGACTTAGTTATGTCTGCTAGCTTGTTGTATAGTTTTTGTAATTCTCTCATTGGGATAGTTTCTTCGTCACCATCAATACCAAGGATCATACCTTGTGTCGCAATCTCCATGTGTTTTTCGAGGTCATTATCAAGAATAAGGTTTTTTGTATCTTCAACCCGCACTTCTGTGCTATCGCAGAGGGAAGGTAAAAGGTTTTTGAGAGAATTTTTTATTTGGGCTTTTTCTAATGAGGCATTAAGAAGATGTTCTCTTCTTTCTCGTTCTTGAATGAGCTTGGCAAGTTCGAGGTTTGTATCATCAATCCTAAAATTGATCTGATGCGAAGCGATCTGAGCGCATTCAGAATCTTTACTATTATATCTTTCTTTTGACTGTTGGATTAATCTTGCCCGCTTATCTATAAATTCTGATATCTTCGAGCCAACAAGGTTATAATAATAAATCTGTTCTAATAAAAACTCTGGCCCTGACTTGAAAAAACGACACAACCCACATCTTTGATATTCATTGGCCTCTATAACTTGAGATTCCCCATGCTTAGTTATTTTTATTGAAACCCTTCCTTCATCACAGTTAAAACCAAAGCATACCCCCCCGTTCAAGATTATTGGCATACCATGATGGAAATTCTTCGGATGATGTACCTCGTCTATGTCCTCAAAGTCATTAGCTACATCAAAAATAGCAATTAAATCATTACCTTCTTTATCTAAAAATCGCTTCGTGTTTAAATTGGCCATGCCGTTTTGAGACTTAGCCACGAACAACTGTCTTCTATATTCTTCAGATAGTAGCTTTTTGTAATAAATCGTCATAACTGAAGTAGCATGTCCCACTAGAGCTTGAACTGTATCTACAGACAACCCCTGTTCTAAAAGAGAGGTTATGCCGTACACTCGTAGGGTATGGACATCGAAAATACGATTACCGTTGCTATCGTATGCGACATTTCGATTTTTGTACTCGGGGTAATATTCCTTGTATCGTTTATCAGCAATGTCAAGCAGATTGTAAAATACCTTTCGAACGGCATCTGAGGATGGCGGTAGATAAAGGTTTTCTGTGTCACTGTTTTTATCAACCTTGACCTTTTTAGATACTTTGCTAAACCTAATGTCTCGGAAGAGCGGTACATGTTTAGGTAAATGATCCCATTCACTTATATTGTATTTTTTGGCATCTTCATCAACACTGCTGACAGGCGTTGTGAACATCGGTGATGCCGCATAGACACGGTTAAACTTCATCTGCTCTTGAATAATTTCATAAACCTTATCAACGTTAGGTATGCCAGTTTGCGCAGGCCAATTTAGCTCATAACCATGTGTACCGTTTTTTCGGGCAGATGCGAGGGTTGTTTTGTTTGTGTTAATAAACAACAAAATGGATTCAATATCATTATCGTTGCTTGCTCTTAATACTCCCGTAGCCCCGAATTTCTCGTGATGACTCTTACCGTCCTTGTATCGAAAGTTCTTTAGATGTTTATATGGGTTGGGCACATACTTCAATTGTTCATAGTCGAATAGCATCATATCGAGAAGCCCTTCATCTAACCAGCGCACTTGATGAGATCGCAACGGCACAAGAAGTAATAAATGGATGATTCTAGCTATATTTTTGAACTCGACTATTTCTGTTTCGCCAGTTTC
This sequence comes from Parashewanella spongiae, assembly GCF_004358345.1. Taxonomy (NCBI): domain Bacteria; kingdom Pseudomonadati; phylum Pseudomonadota; class Gammaproteobacteria; order Alteromonadales; family Shewanellaceae; genus Parashewanella; species Parashewanella spongiae. The sequence continues at coordinate 2,983,746 of NZ_CP037952.1, forward strand.
GTTGTTAACAACAGAAATCCGCTGAGTGCTTTTTGAGTTTTCATAGTCATTTTCTGTAGCAACTTCAAGAAGGACTTCATAAAAATTTGATGGCATAGCACGTCGTGAAGTTTGTTTTGGATTATCATTGCGCATAGGAAAAATATCTTTTACGACGGGCATGGGACATTGTATATGGTGTTTTAACTCCATAGAGAGTTTGTTGAAACACCAAGTTAAGCACTGCAAGATTGTCCCCCAAGTGCTTCTTTGTGATACGGGGCTTTTCTGAATAGATTGTAAATAAGTGTGGAATGTTGGTAGTGTTTCCACTTCAAGAGTATCAAAAAAAAGCGTAGGTCTGAGAGAAGATAATTCGTTTACTGATGCACCGTTCTCGTTAATTGAAATCAAATAATCAAGAAATATATTTATGCGATCTGAAATTGCAGCGTTGGTGCTTAGATACAACCAATCACTTATTATGATGCGAATTCTTTCATCAATCTTTCCTTTTGCCCACACAATGTCAGGGTTTCCTCGGCTAGTATTGTTGTTAGTTAGGACTTTTAAAGTGTTAACAGAGATTTTCTCTTTAGGGAAATCTACGTTGAGTGTTTCAAATACCTTTGCAAAGGTTTTGTATTTTAGCCCAGTAGACGTATTGTATTCTGTTGAATTGCGAATATTCTCAAATATATTTAAAAAAAAGTCATGGGGGATTTCGGCCATTGATTGGAATGAAAACCGATAAAGCTTTCTTAATGCAGACTTATCACCTTTAGGGAGTGCGCTACCTTCAGGGCTTTCTAGGTACTTCTCTATTTCATAGTTTAGCGGATGCTGAGCGTTGAGCATTTCTAGGGGGAAATGCTGTAATGTTTTTATTTTGAATGACCAAGGAAAATGACATATCATTCGATTTGAATTACAGAGGTTAACTATTGTGTATAGACTCTTTGCCTGCGACCAAACCATGTATATATAGTCTAAGAATTGATTCCGCTTACCCTCATAACCAATATATTTTTGTTCAAAAAGCTCTCGCAATGTGTGCTCTTTCAAAAAACGCTCGATACGTTTATCAGTGTATTTATGCGCAACCCTTTCCAAAAACAAATAAAATGGGGATGATATAATTGTATCGATATTGGTTTCTCGTTTGGCTGCTAATGTACCAAAATTTTCCTGAGGGGAGAATACAGTGCCAACTGCTATATGATGCAGCCACTTCACAGCTGCCAATGGCGGCACGTTTTTGAATGTGGCATCGATATTGATTAGAAAACTAGAAAAAAATGCGCCACCACAAGAAATGGAAAGCTCGTCGTCCCAAATGCCACCGTTATTAAGTAGATGCTCTCTTATTTCCTTCTTTGACGATATACCAACTTGTTTTAATTTATTCTCTGTTAGTGGAAATAAAAACTTTGTTGCACTACTTTCGCTATTGTGCGAAAGTCTTCCCGCATGCTCATCTAGCGACAAATCATTCATGGTGGTGTAAAACGAATCAACTTTCGACAACGCTTCAATGTCAATAAATACAGTATCACGAGAATCGTTATATACAGCCTTCGTTCTTGTATCTTGTTGTAATACGGACATATCTGTACCTAGTTTCATATCAGATACATCGTTCCACTTTTGTAGCTTTTCACTTAAATCCGTCACTTTAACACCACCCCTCGTTAAGTTTATGTTTTAGTTCTTCCCAGCTTAGATCTCTACCATCACCCTCACCGTGTAGTTGTAGTATTTCAGAACGTATTTTTTGCTTCGATTTTTTATAATATTTATTAGTTGAATCCACTGATGCATGACGAAGAATGTCTTTAGTTTGATCTACTGACATATTGAGGGCGTTAGCACAAAATTCTCCGCAAAAATGCCGCAGCGAGTGTGGCCCTATCTCAAATGTAAGTATCTTTTTTGATTTATATCGAAATGTGTTCGTGTAATTGCTAAGTGTGAGAGGCATGCCCGAACTTTGAGTTATTAATAAGTATGGGTGATTACGCCTCGCTTGAGCTTGTAGCTTATGTACTAGTCTCGAAAATTCCCTATGGGCAGCGTCACTTGACCAGTTCAACGTATATCCGAATTTAGGATTGTAATCGACATTAGGGAAAGTCATCCCTTTCCATTCCAAATTGTACTTATTTTCTAGATCAACTCTAGGCCTCATGTGTTCAAGAAATTCGATGTCAGTATCACCTAAACCCACATGTGATTTAGCTTGCACTGCAAACTTGTGGAGCAAATCTTTTCTACGGATAGCCTGTTTTGATAGGGGGTAATATGTATTTCCGTTAACGGGGTGACTTACTATTACCTCATAGCCTCCTCTATTTTTAGGCACGATATCTGTGATTAGAATATGAAGCACTTCACTAGCTCTTAAGCCAGTAAAGGCTTGAAGTAGCATAGCTGCTTTAAAATTTATATTTGTTTGACTATCGATGAACTCAAAAATGGAATTATGTGGGAATGCTTTATAGTTATGACCATTCAGCGAAAAGTTATCTTGTTGAAACTCTTGTCGTTGTCGAGTAACCCATTTTGAACCGCTGTTGTCAGTTTTAGATTTACCATCGTCTAAGTGTGCTAACAGGCTAAATTTTGATTTTTTTTGTTCTTGCGTATAAGTCTTTGTTAATGAGCCGATATAATCACGGTCATTTACAACATTTAGATACCTAGCGCACCATTCGTGAAATTTTTCAAAGCACTTGATCTCGTTGCTTGCAGTATCATATTTAACGGGTTGATAAAATAAACCAGTCTCATCGCTCTTGGATGTTATTGTTCCATGCAATCTCGCAGAAAAATATGATAGAAAAAGCCTTGTAGGTTCTTCTTGCCACTCCGTGTGTTTTTGTTTTTGCGTCAAATAAAAATGATAGATTCTTGCAACTACAATGATGATCCGTCTTAATGCTCGATTACTACCACCCCCAATTTCAATTTGCATCTTACAAAAAGCAATTAGCGATGGAGAAACCGAGCCATCACAAAAATAGCAGATCGGAAACTTTTTATTGGGAAACTGTTTGGTTTTATAATATTCGATTCTATATATCGATGTGCGTTTAAGTTTCATCTCTAATTTCAACTTACGGGATAAGGGCGTATTGTAATAATGCAAGAGAAATATAGTTAAAGTCAACATATTCTCAGAAAGTTAAAGATATAAGGGATAAAGCACCCATATATGGGATATGTTAATAAAGATTAATTGCGCGAGATGAGGCCTTACACCTGAACAGCACACAGCATATCTTAAACATTATGCAATCAGGCAAAGATGATCCTGAAATGGCAGAAATTGCCATTGAATGCCGTCAAGACGCTTACGACTTATTCTATAAAGCTGCTGAGCAAGAAAAAGATTGGGCTGAATATCTGTTTAAAGATGGCTCTATGATAGGTATGAACGAAAATATCTTATGTCAATACGTTGAATACATCACCAATCAACGTATGAAAGCCGTTGGTTTAGAACTGCCATATCAAGAAAAATCTAACCCATTACCATGGATGAAAAACTGGCTTGAAAGCGATGCAGTTCAAGTGGCACCACAAGAAGTAGAAGTATCTTCATATCTTGTTGGCCAAATTGACTCTTCCATTGATGAGAGTGAGTTCGAAGACTTTGATCTTTAAGAAACCCCCTATCGTCAGATTAAAAGGGCAGCCTGTATTATTATTTGATAAGCAGCCTACTTTGCTTGATGCATTAGAACAAAAAGAAGTCGAAATTTTTTCAGAATGTCGAAGTGGTTTTTGTGGTTCCTGTAAGACTAAAATGATATCGGGAAGTGTCACTTACGTCCAAGAACCATTAGCTGCATTAGAAGAAGACGAATGTTTACCTTGCTGTTGTGTTCCAGTCACAGATTTAGATCTAGAACTACCACTGCACCAACACGAAGCACTCGCCATTGAGCAGTAACGATTATGGCTAAACAAAAAGGCTTGGATAACCAAACCTTTTTGTTATTCTCTTATACCAATTACGTAGAGTAGGCTACTGGCTTCGCTATCGCTTATCCAGCAGCCCCTCTTCGATTCCGTGCATGAGGTTTTCCCTCACACGGCTCTGTTGTTACACTTCTCTCAGCCCCTTCACTTTGCTTATCATCTTGTCGTGGGTAAATACTCAAGACCAGCTTGGCGTAATTTTTCGTAAGCACCTCGTGATAGATACTTGCTTCGACGTTGACTTAAGCGACGATGCCAGCGATAGAACCGGTTTACTACAAATCCATTTATTCTGAAAAATACACCTCTGGGATAACCTATCCCAGCAAAATAGTGTTTCCATCCCCTCAGAACTTGATTAACTTTATTTATCAGTACGCCAAGTGTATTTGAGGTTCGATGCTTCACTATGTCTCTGAGTTTATTTTTCAGCTTTGTTTGGCTCTTCTTAGACGCCTGTATCTTAATGTAACTGGTGCCTTTGATGAGGCCTGTGATCCGTTGAAAGTTAAAACCGAGGAAATCAAACTCATTCATCAGCTTTCCCATATCCACACAGTGGGTTTTACTTTGATTTAGCTTCAGACCTTCATAACTTAATTGCTGTGTTATTCAGTCCAGTTGCTCTTGTGTGTAGGTTTGCTTATGAAGTACAACAAAATCATCTGCATAGGTAACGATTTTACACGGTGTTTTTTCGTGTATTTTCAAACAGAAATCGTTGAGATAGATGTTAGCCAGTAGTGGAGAGATAACTCCGCCTTGTGGAGTGCCACATCGGCTTGCTTCTATTCGCCATTTCCCGTTGACCGTCTCTATGCTGATGGGCGCTTTGATAAAGCTTTTCAGTAAACTCAGAAAGCTGCTGTCGCTTATTCGCCTTTCTATTTTTGTCATCAACTTAGCGTGCGGAATGGTATCGAAATAGGCGCTCAAGTCAGCATCGAGTACGTGCTGATAGCCTTGTTTTAGGCTCATTTCAATGACTTTTACCGCTTGCTGGGCGCTTCGACATGGACGGTAGCCATAACTGTGTTCATGTAAATGAGGTTCGTAGACGGGTTGCATCACTATTGTCATCGCCATTTGCACAATTCTGTCACTGATTATCGGGATCCCAAGTTTCCGCGTTTTGCCGTTGTCTTTGAGTATTTCTACTCATTTGACTGGGCTAGGTCGATAGTTTTTCTGTTGTAATTGAGTTTGAATTTCTTTTAACAGCGCAACGACTTTCTTTTGCTGCTCTAGATAACTGAATGTGATGCCATCAATTCCTGCTCCGCCTTTATTGGCTTTGCATCGTCGATAGGCTTCTTCGAGTATATCTAGGCGACTGAGTTTATCGTACAAGCTGTAAAATCGAAGCTCCGAGTTAAGCTTTGAGCGTAAGTAAAGTTTTCGCTGTAATATTCTGATATTTACTGGAGTGTTAGCCATATGGCAATTTCACCTCAAAAGTTACGTTAAAAAACGGGTGTAACACTGAGCCCCTTCCCTGATGTAAAGTTATGTTGTCTTCACGGTTAACGGTACTATGGGCTCATCCGACTGCCTGAGCGCCCTATCTGAAATTTCGGTTTACCTTATATTCGGATAGTGGAAGTCACTACCTTCCAACACTCAGGCTCTCCCACGTTCACTTTATTTCCTTCAATACATGCCACTTCATATTACGCCGGAAGATCAAACAGATGCATTTACCAGTTGCTTCTCTGTTTGTGTCAGGGTTCGTCAACTAGGAAAGACTCCCCATCTTCATTTTTTGATTTACGACGCTTAACTGAATTCGCTTGATGCTGCGGCCTACATTGCATCTCAACCTTTATTCAAGGCCTTTGTCACAGGGCTTCATGTCATAGCGGTTACCCATTATGCATGCCCGTCAGATTTCGGGATGAACTGGTAATTATCCCGTCAGGTACGTTTCAACCTGATGGACTTATTATAAATAATAACGTTGCTGTCTCTGGTTTATGGCCATGTAATCGCTTGGCTGCGTATACGTTGAGACAAATCCCGCAACAGAATAAAGCGCTTCGTGGCGCTCCCTAGAAACATCAGTTGACTGCGTTCTCAAGCGTAGAAAAAATGGCTGATAGTAAGGCGTAGCTTGCAGCAAGTAGTTATTCTACTTGCAAAAGTTACAACACAGATAGCAGTCATTTTAGCAAGCTTGTGAGCGTAGAGCACTTCACTCATTGGGTGAAAGCCATGATGATAAAGTTATCTTATTGATCAAGCAGTTACTCATATACTCAGCGTTCAACTGATGTTTTTAGATTTAAGCACACCAAAATTATGTTGAGAATGGTTTTAGATTTTTTACAAGCAACAATAATACCAATTACAGTAATTAAATGCTCAACTCAGAGCTATGTATGTGCTCAAAGTACATTCGAAATTGATGAAGACATAGTTGTTCTACGTCAAGACAATTTTGAGAAGTAATTTGCGCACATACAAGCTCCCAAAGGGCAAGGCTAAAGGGTTCCATTACGCGTTACAAGCACTTGAATTATCCCGATAGTACTTCGAGCTTGTGCCTTGCATTGAAACCTTTTAGCTCTTGCTGAGTGAGAGATTAATTACTGTAATTGGTATAAGCATGAAAATACACTTAAAAGACAAAATGTTATATTTCAGATAAAGTAAATTTAGCTGAAGTCGTGAATTAAAAAGAAATGGGTGTAGATCTTTTAGATCGACGAAAAGCATGAAAAGATCATTCATTATCAATTGGATGGGTTTAATAAATGGTGCGAAAGGAGCAATTTTATAGTACTTATCAGTTTCCACACACAACAAGTATATAAAAAGGCTCCTTTCATGAAACTAGCATACTCAAACTCACTCGAATTTTCATTCTTTTCTGAAGCCAAATTGAAATTTGAGCGTATTATTTCGCACCTCGAAGACAAACAAGTTAAGCAAGAGAGCCATGGAGAAGTTGAAGCCTATATCGATACCGAAGGAACTGAGTTGTTGCGGTGTTTATTGCAGGGTTTCTTAGATATCAAAACCGCTGAAGAGCCCCGTCAGCAAGTTTGTTCCAACCGTGACATTGCATTGAATTATTTGAAAAATAACTGCAAACGAAACTTAGAAAGTTTATTTGGTACCGTAACGATGCATCGAAAAGGTTACAGTCAACGTCGGTGTGATAGCGTGTTTCCAATGGATGGTGAGCTGAATCTTTCGAAAGATAAATACTCTGATGGTGTACGCCTAAGACTCGCTACAGAAGCAGTCAAAGGCTCATATGATGATGCAGTAAGCTCAATAGATACCACCACAGGTGCGCACGTGCCCAAGCGACAAGCAAGGCAAATTGTGCAGGATATTGCACAAGATTTTGATGGTTTTTATCTCCAGCAGAGATACCTTAAGCCAGAAAATACATCTGATTTACTGGTATTGACTATGGATGGAAAAGGCATCGTTATGCAACCTAATAGCTTGAGAGAGGGCACGCAAAAAGCAGCGAAACAACAGAAGCTCAAAGGACGCCTAAGTGCTGGAGAAAAAAAAGACCGCAAACGAATGGCAGAAGTTGCAGCGGTATACACCACCAAGCCTTTGCATCGTACCCCAGAATCAATCATGTCTAGAAACGATAATTCAAATGTTCGTCCATTACGTGTGCCACCAAGAAATAAACGTGTGTGGGCAAGCGTAGAAAGAAGCGCTGCGACTGTGATTGAAGAAGCATTTTTAGAAGCTCTGGAACGAGACCCTACTCAAAGCCGTCAGTGGGTTGTACTCGTTGATGGTCATCCTCATCAGCTAAAACAAATTTATCGGGTGATGAAGAAACTCAACATCAATGCAACGGTGGTCATGGATTTCATCCATGTGCTTGAATATCTCTGGAAAGCGGCGTGGTGCTTATTTGAAAAAGATGATCCAGAAGTCGAAGATTGGATAGAAAATCGAGCGACTGAAATCTTACGAGGTAATGCGTCACAAGTAGCAAAAGGCCTTGGGATCAGTGCAACAAAACGGAAATTAAAACAACGAGAAGGCATTAATAAGTGCATCGGTTATCTATTGAAAAATAAATCAAGATTAGAATACGGTAAAGCGTTAGAGCAAGGTTTCCCAATTGCTAGCGGTGTCATTGAGGGAGCTTGTCGTCATCTGATTAATGATAGGTTGGATATCACTGGAGCGAGATGGAGCCTTGAAGGTGCAGAAGCTATATTAAAACTTAGGTCGTTAAGATCGAGTGGTGATATTGAAAAGTATTGGGAGTATCACAAAAAGCAATCCAAACAGAGGTTATACAGATGTGGATAACTTCGTCGTTTTAAAAGACACACACCCAAAAGAAATGATTAGGAAATTACAAATATAAATGGCGAGAAAAAGATAAAAGCAGCATGAACTAACATTATGCAGCTGCAATTTGTCTTTTAGATTTAAGTGGTCTTAAACGATCGTGCATCACTTTGATCGTATCAAACTGTCTCAACACCTTACCAGATGATAAAACGCTCTCTGGTGATAATATCATCACTAACGTGGCCTGTAAGCCTCGCTCAATTGCAAGTACTAAAACACGTTCGTTGTTATGTTCAAGCTTTAATTCAAAAACTTTACCATGCTCACTGTAGACACACGTATTTGAAGCTTCAAAAAACCAAGACTTTGGCATTTGAGGCTTTAACATAAAATGTGCAGCTGTCGCATTTAAAGCGATTTGAACCAGACCAGCTTCCGTGATGGTCAAAACATTTTGTAAACGATCGATCATCTCAATATAAAAGTTTGCATGTTCTAAATCAAAAACCATTTTTGAACAAGCATCTGGAATTAGTTGTTTTTTCTTATAAGAAGTTAAAAATTCTAATTCAGAACCAAGAGATAAACTTAATACATCATTTACATAATCATATTGCCATTGCCAGTCCTTTTTTGGCATAAGTAGCATAATAATTACCTAATTAATTATATTCGTGGATATAATAGACGATATTTTATTCAATTTCAAAACTTTATTTAAAATTGATATTTGATCTATTGATCATTACTCTTGATCGCAACGATCACAAATAGATCTTGATGGGTAATATGATCTATTTGTGATCAAAAAGATTAACTTTTAATATATGAATTTATAATATCACTAACTAATTTAGGACCTTGATAAATAAATCCTGTATAGATTTGAACTAAGCTTGATCCAGCTTTGAATTTATCAATTGCATCTTTGCCTGATGATATTCCACCAACACCAATTATGGGTAACAAACCCTTTAATTCAGTCGAAAGCTTTGAGATAACTTTTGTAGAAGATGCCGCTACTGGCTGACCACTAAGTCCGCCACTCTCTTCTGAGTTTTTCAAACCTTTAACGGCGTCACGAGACAAAGTTGTATTTGTAGCTATAACGCCATCAAATTTAAATTTAATTAAAGATTCAGCAATTTGTTTAATTTCATTATCATTTAAATCTGGTGCGATCTTTAAAGTCAAAGGCACATATTTATTATATTTATCTGTTAATTCTTTTTGTCTTTCTTTAAGAGTGCTTAATAAATCATCTAATAAATCGCCAAACTGTAATGAACGTAAATCAGGTGTATTAGGTGAAGAAATATTTACGGTTATATAAGATGCATAAGGATAAACTTTATCCATACAGATTAAATAATCTTCTTTACCCTGTTCAACTGGGGTATCTTTATTTTTTCCAATATTAACTCCAACAATAATGTCAGACTTTTTTTCTGTCAAATTTTTAACTAAATTATCAACACCATGATTATTAAAACCCATTCGATTAATTATTGCTTGTTTAGATTCAATTCTAAATAATCTAGGCTTTTCATTTCCTGGCTGTGGACGAGGTGTCACTGTGCCAACTTCTACAAATCCAAAACCCATTGCTGAAAATGCATCAATGGCTTCACCATTTTTATCAAGACCTGCTGCTAAACCGACTGGATTAGGGAAATCAATTCCCATTACTTTAACAGGTGCCGATGGCAAAGTTTGTCGATAAAAGCAGTTTAATGGAGAGTTCGCGGTTTTACGAAGATTATTAATTGCAAAATTATGTGCTTGCTCAGCATCCATAGAAAACATAAATTTTTGAGCGAGTGTATAAAGCATGAACATTTCCTTAGCCAAAAAAAGCCCCGGCTTTCGCCAGGGCTTGATAGATTATTTAGTTATTATTTTGAGCCTTCACAATGAAGAATAAGCAAATTCAATTCGCGTAACGCTACTGAAAATTTTGCAAATTCATGACTTTTAGAGCTCTTAAAGTCAGCAAGCATATAATTCCAGCGTGCTAACAGTGCTTCATGACCTTCTATCCAATCAGTAATAATGGCATCTGCGCTACAATCTGTATCACAGGTGGTTAATACTGTTGAAGTCAACGAACGCTGTTGCCAATCTAATTCTTCTCGATAAGCGGCGCGGGCTAAAGCTTGCCAATGGTTAGCAACTGGTTGCCCTGTTATTTGCACTAAGAACCAATGCAGCTCAATACGAGCACCTAATTTAAAGTAGGTTTCTGCAACTAATGAGACAGATTTTCCTGAATTTTCTGCTATTTGCGCAATATCTAATGCCGAGAATAATGTACTCATGCATGCTACTTCTGTTGCTACCTTTTCAGGTACATTTTCTTCAAGTAGTGCGGCAATATCATTATTAAGTTCAACAACTTCGACTTCGATTAAGTATTTATTAATACCTGCTTTGAGTTCTTCGACAACAGGCTTAAAGAATGCTGCAGTCTCTTCAATACTTGTATTGCGATTACGATGGCGCAAGAACCAACGACAGGCACGACGCATACTACGACGAAGTTGATGCAACATTTCACCTTGAACAATTGCTGGTACAACAAAGTTCAAGTCAGTGATTTGCTTAACTATTTCATTTAGTCCGAAAACTTCACGAGCTATTGTGTAACAAATTCCGATCTCTGCGACAGTGGCACCAGTTTCATCTTGCATGCGTTGAACGAAATTCATGCCTAAATTATTTACAATTTCATTGGCTAATGAAGTTGCAATAATTTCACCGCGTAATGGGTGTGAAGCCATTTTATCACTATACAGCTCTTGCAATTTTTTAGGGAAATAAGCTTTTAATAACTGACTTAATAAAGCATCTTCTGTAATTTCAGGAATTACAAATTGCTCTTTAAGAACCATTTTTGCATAGGCAACTAACACAGAAAGTTCTGGGCGAGTTAATGGCTGACCAGAAGCTAAACGCTCAGCTAATTCATCATCTGAAGCTAAAAACTCCAATGCTCTATCAAGCTTACCATCTTTCTCTAGATAGTGGATAAAGCGAATTTGCTCTTTAAGTTGCTCAGCTCCACGAACTTGGGTAACTGAGATTGAACGGGTTTGATCTTGACAGTTTTGTAAAACAATTTCACTTACTTCTTCAGTCATTTCAACAAGTAACGTATTTCGTTGCTTGATCGTTAAGTCACCTTCTGCGACTAGAGAGTTAAGCAAAATCTTAATGTTTACTTCGTTATCAGAGCAATCTACACCACCAACGTTATCGACGAAATCCGTATTCATTCGTCCACCGTTAGCCGCATACTCAATACGACCCAATTGTGTGCAGCCTAAGTTTCCGCCCTCACCAATAACTTTTGCATTGACTTCAATTCCGTTAACACGAATGGCATCGTTTGCACGATCTCCCACTTCTACATGGCTTTCAGTCGTTGCTTTTACGTAAGTTCCAATTCCACCATTCCAAATTAAGTCAACATGCATTGTGAGCAATGTTTTGAGTAATTCATTGGGTGTCATTGTGCTTTTCGTTGTGCCGAGCATCTTTTTCATTTCGCTAGAAAGCGGAATTGATTTCGCACTGCGCGAGAAAATACCACCGCCCTTCGAAATTAATTTAGCACTGTAATCTTCCCAAGATGAACGTGGCAGATCGAATAAGCGTTCACGTTCTACATAACTTGTTTCTGCATCAGGATTTGGATCGATGAAGATGTGCATGTGGTTAAATGCAGCTTGAAGACGTATGTGTCTGGATAATAACATTCCGTTTCCAAACACATCACCACCCATGTCACCAATAGCGATACAAGTAAAGTCCGTTGACTGACAGTCAATTCCAAACTCACGGAAATGACGTTTCACAGATTCCCATGCACCGCGTGCGGTAATACCCATTTTTTTATGGTCATAACCGTTACTACCACCTGAAGCAAAGGCATCCCCTAACCAGAAACCATATTCTTCTGCAATTTCATTGGCAATGTCAGAGAAGGTAGCTGTACCTTTATCGGCCGCAACAACTAAATATGCATCATCTTCATCATGGCGTACCACATCAACAGGAGGAACAACTTCACCATTGATAATGTTATCGCTTATGTCCAACAAACCACGAATAAACATACGGTAGCAGTTTTGTCCTTCATTGAAGAAGGCTTCACGACCACCTTCTGTTGGCAGTTGTTTACAAACGAATCCACCTTTCGCACCGACAGGAACAATAACCGTATTTTTAACTTGCTGAGCTTTTACAAGTCCTAATACTTCAGTACGGAAATCTTCACGTCGGTCAGACCAACGTAATCCGCCACGAGCTACTTTTCCACCACGTAAATGAACCCCTTCTACACGTGTCGAATACACAAAGATTTCATAGCGCGGCAATGGCTTAGGCATCTCTGGGATTTGTGATGGATCAAACTTAAACGAAATATATGGTTTTGCTTCGTTGAGCTTGGTAACTTGGTAGAAGTTAGTACGCAGCGTAGCATCGATAAGATCCAAGTAACGACGAATAATTCGATCGTCATCCAAACTTGAAACATCATCTAAACGTAAGTTAATTTGCTCAACAAATTTTTCCAAAGTTCGAGTTTTGAGCTTCGGATTAAACTTACGAATAAACATTTTTACTAATAATTCCGCGAGAAACGGATAACGAGTAAATGTTTCTTCAATATACGATTGACTGAATGTAGCATCAATTTGACGCATATACTTTGCATAAGCGCGAATAACAGAAACTTCACGACCTGTCAGACTTGAGGCTAAAACAATACGGTTAAATCCATCATCTTCAAGCTCTTTCCGCCAAACCTGAGATAAAGCATTTTGGAATCTATCTTGAATATCAACAAGATTTTCTGTCGCTGCGCCTTTGACTGTCATTAAGAAGTCAAGGATCCAGTATGTTGCACCATCTGTAGTTTTAACTTCGTATGGGCGCTCATTAATAACCCGCAAGCCAAAGTTTTCAAGCATCGGTAACACATCTGATAGATGAATTGGTTCGTCTTTATGAAATAGTTTTAAACGAACTTTATTAGAGTTAATTGCCGATTCTTGTGGCTGATAGAATAGCATCCCTAGTTTGTGATCTTCATCTAAGGCTTCTAGCTTTTGCATATCTACGACAGCAGAACTAGGTAATACATCTTCTTTATAACTAGGGTGGAACGCATTCAAATAACGCTTACTTAATGCATTGCCCACTTCTTCACCCAACGCACCATTTAATGCGAAAGTAAGTTTATCTTCCCATGAGCGAGCTGCTTCAATAAGATTATTTTCAATTGCTGCCACATCGACATCCATATTATTGTTTTCAACTTTGACAATATAATGTGTACGTGCCAAGGTCGATTCAGAAAAATAGGTCGTAAATTCGACTTCTTCTTTGCTATTAAAATGTTGTGCTAGAATCCGTTGTGTATCTTCACGCAGCTTAGTATTGTAACGATCTTTTGATACATACACTAAGCAAGACAAGAAGCGACCGTAGCCATCTTTTCTGACAAATAGTTTCAATTTATCACGGTCTTGCATCTCTAACACACCATGAGCGACAGACATCAGCTCATCTTCATTGCCTTGAATTAGCTCATCACGAGGTAAATTTTCAAGGATGTTCATGAGATTTTTATAGTCGTGAGATCTCGGTACTAAACCTGACTTATCTAAAACTCGGCTTACTTTCTCTGCTAGTAATGGAATTTCTCGAAGACTTCGATTGTATACATTTGATGCATATAACCCGATAAATCTATCTTCACCGACTACATTACCTTTTTTGTCAAAACGTTTTATCCCAATATAATCAATATATGCAGGGCGATGTACACGACTCTTACTGTTGCATTTAGTTAGAATAAGTAAGTTATCATCGAGTGCTTCTTTACGTGCTGACTCTGAAAATGTTGATAAGAATAAACCCTTTTCTGGTTGTTTTTGATCCGGTTTATTCATCAAACCTAAGCTTGTGCCCATATCCGGTACAAGCTCTAAATCACCTTTTACAGGGTTAAGGTCGTAACGACGATACCCAAGAATAGTAAAATGGTGATTAACTAGGTAATCTAAAAAGTTTTTTGCTTCAGTTAGATCTTGCTCTTTACCTGGGTAAGGACGAGACGGTAATTCATTAACAATACTGCTTAACTTATTTGACATTGCTTGCCAATCATTAACTGAAGCAGCAACATCCATGAGTACTGATTGAATTTCTTTTTCTAATTCTTTTATGTCGTTCTCGCTGCTTTGGCGATCTATTTCAATCAAAAATACAGCAATTTTCTCATCTTCTTTTGGACTATCAACCACTCGGCCAATTTTTTCTACTATCTTATTACCGCGCTCAATTGCCAAAGGCATGTGCAACATCATGTGTGCAGTAATTCCGATACGGTTTAGCACCATACAGATCGAATCAACCAAAAATGGCATATCCGGTAAAATAATTTCGATAATAGAATGTGTCGACTGCCAACCATGTTTTGACTGGTTAGGGTTAAACACTTTTAAATGAGTTTGACCAAAGGAAGTTTTGTTTAATGCGTTCCACAAGCTAAGTATTGCACCGTATAGGTCACTATCATTACGTGCATGTAAGTCATCTTTTGACATTTGCGCATAAAGACAGTCAGCAAATTGCTCAACTTGTTTCGCTTGAGAAGGCTGGACTTTTTTATTGATCAAATTGATTACGTTTTCAAGTAATACTGAGGGCGTTGCATCTTTCAAGGCCATTTTGCTGTTTCCTTAAGCGTCTATGGCAGCGCTTTTTCATGGTTAGGATGCTTGAAATATTCGAGTACAGAGCGGAATATTCCGCACCATGTCGCGAAGTTTATTACTAAATGGGATATTTTTCGAGAAAAATTTTAGTGGTATTTCCACTAATTAAAAAGAAAGTAGACTAGATAAAATTTTTTGTTGAAGAAAAAGTCAATTTCTTGGACTGACTATTCAAAATTCGAGTGAGAGCCGTTCCTCCCACTCGATATTAATGTCTAACGCTTTGTCCAAAATACAGCAGATAAAGCTGGAATTATTATGATTGCTCCGAGCATATTAACTAAGAACATAAATGTCAGTAATATTCCCATATCCATTTGAAATTTTAACGCGGAAAAAAACCATGTGCTCACCCCGATAGCAAGAGTAAGTCCAGTGAATATAACTGCACTCCCTCTTTCTTGAAGCGCCTCTAAATAAGCTTGATGCACAGATAACCCTGCCGTTAACTTTCCGGACATTGTAGACAGAATATAAATACCGTAATCAACACCTATTCCAACGCCTAACGCAATAACAGGCAAGGTACTAACGACTAAACCAATATCTAAATAGGTCATTAATGCTTGTGCCAATGTTGAAACAACATACAAAGGGATGAGTACCACAATGGTAGCTTTTAAAGATTTAAAACTTATCAAACATAAAATAAACACTGCACCATAAACATATAGCATCATTGGTAACTGTGCATCAGCTACGGCTTCGTTGGTTGCGGCCATAACTCCTGCAGGGCCTGAAGCAAGCTTGAATTGTAAGTCAGAGCCATCAAACTGTTGAGCCAATACTTTAACTTTATCAATAACGGTTTCTATTGTTTCAGCTTTGTGATCAGTAAGGAATACATAAATTGGCATAACCGAACAATCACGATTTAATAGTCCTGATGTGGTCGGAACGCGACCAATGGCTTGAACTAAACTTGCCGTTGTACGCGGCAACATCTGCCATTTAGCATTACCTTCATTAAAGCCAGCATTCACCTTCTTTGCCACAGACGCTAAACTAACCGTCGACTGCACACCTTGAGTATTTGAAATCAGCCACTCAAATTCGTCAATCTTTTTGATTAGTTCGTAATATGTACAGGCTTCTGGTTTTCCTTCAACTAGTATTGTTAACACATCTGTAGTGATAGAAAAATTATTGGTTATATATGCTGTATCGAGATTATATCTAGAATCATAATGTAAAGCTGGTGCACCCGAATGTAAGTCCCCTATCTTCAACTGTTGAGACTGATATAAAGCTAGCCCATAGATAACACTAGTAATAACCAATACATACTTTGCATATCTTGGTGTAGCAAAACACGCCAACTTTGACCAAATTGGATTAGTTTCAACGTTATCTACGGCTTTATTCTGAGCCGTAGAAAGATCAGTAAAGGATAATAAAACTGGTAGTAAGATAAGATTCGTTAAAATGATAACGGCAACACCTAGTGAAGCTGAAATGGCGAGTTCACGGATGATTCCGATGTCAATTGAAAGCAGTGTGAGAAAACCTACTGTATCTGAAAGTAGAGCTACGCCACCCGGGATCAATAAGCTTCTAAAAGCTAAAGTAGCGGCAATTTTAGTCGT
This sequence comes from Parashewanella spongiae, assembly GCF_004358345.1. NCBI lineage: Bacteria > Pseudomonadati > Pseudomonadota > Gammaproteobacteria > Alteromonadales > Shewanellaceae > Parashewanella > Parashewanella spongiae. The sequence continues at coordinate 3,000,364 of NZ_CP037952.1, forward strand.
TACTCCTTTCACTACACGTTGTTTAATAGCATTGATCATTTGCACGCCATGACTGACGCCTATTGCAAATACGAGGAAAGGAACCAAAATTGACATTGGATCTATGCCAAAACCAACTACAGTAAGCAAACCTAATTGCCATTCAACAGCGATTAAGCTGCAAACCAAAGGTAAAACAGTTAACAATAATGAGCGCGAAAACAAATAAACCATTACAGCAGTGATTGCGATTGCAACTAAAAAAAATAGTAAAACCCCTTTAGCACCATCAGCAACATCACCAGCCATTTTTGAAAAACCAATAATATGTATTTTTATTTCATCAGTTTCATATTTAACTCTTAATTGTTGCTCTAATTCGTTTGCTAACGCAATAGTATCAAGAGCCTTACCTGTTTGAGGATCAAATTCCATCAATTGTGCCGAAACTATGGCTGCGGAATAATTCTCTGAAACTAAACGTCCAACGATACCAGCTTTCTCAATATTAGCTTGAACACGTTTTAAACTTTCTTCGTTGGAACTAAAGTCGGCAGGAATGACAGGACCACCAGCAAAACCATCTTCAACGACCTCAGTAAAGCGTGTTGAAGGAGAAAATAAAGATTTGACCTGAGCTCTATCAACGCCCGGTATGAAAAACAGTTGATCGTGTACCTGTTTAAAAACTTCAAAAAAATGAGGATTAAAAATGTTTCCGCTTGAGTCCTCTACTGCAACCATAATTGAGTTTGCACCACCAAATTGTTTTTGGTGTTTCAAATAGGTTTTCATGTACTCATGTTGTAGTGGAATATTTTTAGTGAACGCGGCATCCATTTTCAATTGGCTCGCCTGAAACCCTAAAAATATACTCAATAAAACAAAGGCGCATATCACCCATCCTCGGTGACGGAATATAAACGTTTCTAATCCATTAACCCATTTTTCTAACATGGTACAGCCTTATTATTGTTGTTTATTTAAATCTAAAAGTTGCAAACCTTGTGTGCCACCAAGCCATACATGTCCATTTTCATTTTGAGCAATAGCCAATATATTCTGTCCTTTCAGTTGCTTAACAATAACAATACTCCGGTCATTTTTGACTCTAAGCACTGCACCTGAGTTACCAACTAAAAAAGTTTCATTATTTATTATCACGCTTCCAAAAATACTCGAGTCTATAGGCGTTTTAAGCTTATGCCATCCATTTAATATTTTATCCGTTTTAAAAACATTTCCTCTAAGTCCTGAAAAAATAAACCCGTTTTGTGTTTCAATGCCAGTAAACATTGAGCCTTCATAAGGGAATTCCGTTTTAGTAAAAAAATGTCCTTTATTCGATGATATAGAAACTAAGCCTAACTCTCCGATTAAAATGGTACGTCCATCTGTTGTTTTTAAAATCTTGTTAAAGTGTGGCAGTAAAGATGCTTTTTCAATTTTGTAACCTTCAGGATCGTTTGTCTTTAAATCCTCTAAATACGCTTTATCATCATCAAGTAACAACTCTTCATGAAATTCTTCACTCCAAGTATTTCCACCATCAACAGTCCGATAAAAAAGTCCGTAAGCTCCTACCGCAACCCCTTCCATTTCATTAAAAAATAATATATCTAAAAATGGTTTTTCAATCTCAGAAGACTCAAAAGCGATACTCCAAGTCTTCCCTCCGTCAGAGGTTTGTAAAATGGTTGCATCATGCCCTACAGCCCATCCCTTTACGCTGTTCAAAAAAAACACGTTGGTTAAATTTGTAGAAGTTGGACTGGCAACCTGCTTCCACGATTCATCTAGATAGAAAATATGACCACGCTCACCAACAGCAATTAACTTGTGTCCAGCTTGAGCAATATCGGTAATAAGTGCAGAGACTGCTTTGGGTTGAATTTGAGTATTAGCAGAAGAATAAAAACTCACTGTATAAAACAACAAACTCAAGCCAAAACAAACTGTTTTGCACAACGATTGTAAATACATAAAAGGACTACCTGTAGTGTTGCAAATTTAAGTGTAGATATATGTGGTTAATCAATTCCTAAGAAAAGATTAACCACAATTTTGAATGACTGAATGGCTATCGAATACCACTACGACGTAAAGCAGAAGGCGTGAAGTCAGAATCATTCAACTTCGCATCAAAGTTATACATTTGACCTTCATTATCTAAACCCATCGCAATATAACGACGGGATTGAAGATCATGAAATACTTCAAGTGTACTCCACTGTGTAGGCACTTCGTAATAGTTCAAACCATGCGCTACTGCCACACGATATAATTGATCACGATTATCATATAAATCCGCTGCAGAAATCTGCCAAGAATCTTCATCGATATAGAACACACGAGTTTTATATAGATGGCTTGTACCCGGTTTTAGAGTCGCTTTCACTTCCCAAACACGATGTTTTTCCCAGCGTACATATTGAGGATCAATATGGCCTGGAGTTAAAATTTGGTCATATTCAATTTTGTCAGAATGCAGACGATAATCGTTGTAAGGAATATAGATTTCCTTTTTGCCAATTAATTCCCAGTTATAACGAACTGGTGAACCATTGAACATATCAAAATCATCAGTCGTTCTGAGACCATCAGATACTGAGCCTGGGGTATCAAAAGCCACATTTGGTGCTTTACGTACGCGACGCTGTCCTGTGTTATAAGTCCAAGCTTGACGTGGGAGTTTTTCTTGATCCATGGTTTCTTTGACGAGCAACGCAGTACCAGCTAAACGAGCAGGCTGGGTAACAACTTGTTTGAAGAAAAATAATGTATTGTCTTTTTGTAACTTGTCCAACGTCATTTCAGGTCGTGTATATTCAAAGCGTATTTGCTCACTGGTTTCAACTAGTGTATATGAACCACCTGAAGTTGGTGCAGCTTGGCTACGAGACGTTTCGACGTCTACGCCACGGAATCGTAATATATGGTTCCACACAGCTTCTAAGCCATTTTTAGGCATAGGAAAAGGCACGCCAATGACAGCCCCAGAAACACCATTACCCTCTGCAACTAACTCGGCTTTGGTTGCATTTGATTTTGTTGCATCATAAACATATTGCGGTGCAGCAGCACTACGTCTTGTTTGATAAACATTCATCTTAAAAGTATCAGGATACAAATTAAACAAAGCTAACAAACCAGGAGTTAAATACTCCTTATATTGTGCTTTATTGCCATTGGTTATAGTGAATAATACTTTGTCATTTGGAAACGGATCTGGATGGTGCATACCATTTTTATAACCAGCGACTGGTTTTGTGATTCCACCTGTCCACTTTGGAATTGTGCCGTCTGCATTCCCAGCTACTTCACCACCAAGAGGCGTCAAGCTTTCCCCCAATTTATTCGCATCAGCTTGAGAAATCTTCGCGGATGCAATTGGAGCTGTAATAGCCAATACTATAGCTGCAGACAATAGAGTCATCTTTTTCATTTTTATTGTCCTTATTAAATCGAATACTTAATGTTGAAAGATACGTAATCACGATCAGCTTTAGCATTGGTAGTACCTACACCACCAAAGAAACTGTTGTATGAGATATCTGCTCCCCACTTGCTTTGATAATCAAACTTCACACCAATAGCGAGCGATTTACTGCCTTCAGTGAATAAGAACATAGGATCAGGCGTGATACCTTTAACATCATGGGAGAAAATGATCCGTGGTGACATATTCACGCCAGAAAAAACATTATTAAAATCGGCTTTTGTAACAAGACGGTATCCCCAAGCAAAATCAGTTGGGAATGGATTAGTTTCAGGCCCATCATGCAAGGCTTGTATTACGCCTGCTTTTTCTGGGTTACCACCAGAACGTGCCGTACCCGGACCATTTAAACGCAACACGTCAGGATCGGGCATGTCATGTATCCATACACCACCAACCTCAGCCAAAGCTATTAGGTTATCCATGCCCCATGCACGACCAAATGAATGAGTAAGTGTAAATTGCGCTTGAGTTGTATCACTTCGAACAAAGCCTTCTGCGTATTCACCTAGACCTACATTACTTACTGCTGAGGTGTATTGAGAAATGCCATCTAAGTCAGGACGAATACCAGCGTTAGCTAACTGTTGTGGCATTGCTGCAAACAGCAGTTCAACATCATCAATTTGTAAAGGTTCATCTTCACGATAACTGATTTCGCCAGCAACCGATGTATCACCGACTAAAGTATTAAAACTAAAACCATAAAGCTTGATGTCTTCTGGGAAAACAACTTGTGCTTTAGAGAAGCTGTTGAGGTTTAATAAAGTATCACGATCAACCGAGCCAGCGTTTTCACCAATGACTCGAAGATCAGCCAACAAAGAACTGGTTGAGAAATCAGCCGTAGTTCCGCTGATTAAAGGCCGACGGCTATGGTAGTTAATGAAGTATAAACCGAACTCTGTTTCACCAAGTTCTGGCGCATAGTAACTGAGCTTTAAACCATATTGTCCATCATCAGAAGCTTTAGCTTGATCTTCAACCAAGGTCGTCTTAGTTGGGTAAGCCAGAGCTAACTGGATCATTCGAGCTTGGATTTCGGCTGGAAGTTGATTAAGAGGTAAATCAGGAACTAAACCACCAATTTTGTTGTATTCAGAAATCAAGAAATCAAGATTAATATCCGGATTAGAATTGAAGCCAAGCTGAGCATTATTTAAATAGCCACCATAACCAACAAAGTCATTAGTGCCAAAAATTGATCCCGGCGTAGGAATCCAAATGGGTTGCCAATCATATTGATAAAATGCTTCGACAGTAAGCTCATCGGTCAAACCTAATGAGGCCCAAATCATTCCCTGAGGACGGAATGCTTCTTTAAGCTCAGCACCAGGTTGGTTTAATACATTTAAATCAACTGGGTTAATGATACCAATGCCATGGGGAATTAAGGTGCTTTCCCCCCAAGATACTACTTGATTACCAACACGCACAGTCAGCGGGTTAGCACCATCATTAAAATCAAAATTTCCGTAAACAAAAGCATCAAGTAAACGGATATCTTTACACTGAACCTCAGAGGCCTTTTTATCTTCACAGGCATCAAACTGCTTACCTGTTAGTTGATTTGTATAGCCAAAATCACCATCGATCAGTTTACGGTCATAAAAATATGAACCACGAACAAATACACCATAGTTCTTATACTCTAGGGATAACTCATGCAAACCTTTAAAGATTTCAGAAGTGGTATCACCTTTAGCATAAAGAAGATTACTTAAATCATTATTACTCGAATAAGAACCTTCTTGCTGCCAAATTTCAGTATTAGGATAAATTGTATTACCTAAAGCTGTGTAGTTAGCAAAATCAAAGCGTGGGTGATTAACCTTACCAATTTGATCTTTCCAATCTCTGTCCGATACGCGCCAGCTAGCACCAACGGTGAAAGTTGAATCGAAAGTACCTTTGACCTCACCCCAATTAAAAGACGCTGCATTTGCTGTAGACATCATTCCTAGAGATATTGCCGACGCTACCCCCAAAGCAATCGCCGACCGATTAAAACTATGCTGAAACTTGTTCATTGTTGTAATTCTCCGTAACCTGCTAATTATTTAATATATGCCAACTTCTTGTTAGCACACAGGTAACATTATTGTTACAGCATTCAATACCAATGAGCAAGATGTAATACGTTAAAAAAAGCCTTAAGTTTTAAGCAGCATTAAACAAATTGATGTTAATTTTTATACAGGCGTTTAAATGACGGTGTTGCATGAGGTTATGATGTTGTACTTTTCACGTAAGATGCTAATTAATTAGACTTAATTACGACCACATCTGACCAGTTTGAAAAACAGAAATAAAACCACAGTTTAAAGTATTTACTCTAAATAGGTTTTAGAGATTTAAAATTATTTTGATTATCAAGAGTTAATTGAAACTGCCCTCTTATACCCGATTCACTTAAAAATGGTAAAAAATGTCGTGCATGAATATGAAGGCAACGCCCATGAACATCAATAACTTCTACGCGATCAGCATTTCCTTTATAAAAACGTAGAAACTCCTGAGAAGTTATTGATAAAGAAAAATAAAATTCCATAAGATTTATGCTCTACTCAATAAAAAGCGACATCGAAAACGATGCCGCTTACAAAACTAAATATACTTCTTTTGATACTCGAAAAAATCTACCTAATCAGAATCTAAATGACTATCAGCTTAAAGCTCGTGATACTTTTTCATACAAATCTTTTGACAGATTAGGTAAATCTAACAACCCTTGTAAGCAGTGTTTTATTTTCGCTTGTCTCAACTCGTCAAACTTAGAAAATTGAATGAGTGGTGTGATAATGCGTGCCGCCACTTGTGGGTTCACACCATTCAACAACTTCAAGGTTTCGGTGATAAACTCATAACCTCTACCATCAGCTCTATGAAACTGTTCAATGTTAGCGGCGGCAAAAGTCCCAAGTAATGACCGAACTCTATTTGGATTTTGGTAACTGAAAGCAGCATGCTCTGTTAATGCTTTAAGGCTATCAATTACCTTTTCGGATTTATCCACAGCTTGCAGCATAAACCACTTGTCCATTACTAATGGAGTTTTGTTCCACTTTTCTTCAAAGCGAGCCATTAAGACTTCATAACAGCGTACTTCACCATTACTTGCTGCTTTAAGTGCCGCTAGAGAATCTGTCATGTTATCAGCATGCATAAACTGGAATTCAATAAGTGCTTCGTATTGCTCACCGACTCGACTCAGCCAATACAAACACGCATTCTTGAGTGCTCTTGCTTGTACTGTATCTTGATCTTTTAAATCGTGATATCTCGCATTTAACTCATCTTCACAGGCAACCCCAAGTTCATCAACTGTAAATTGGCGGGCAAGCAATAGCTTATCTAAATCGACTGTACTTACTTGTTCAATTAATTCACTTACTGAAGGTAGATTCATAACTTCAGCAATTAAAGCAGGATCAAGCATAGGATCAAGTATTAAACCACGGAATGCATCTTGGACTAATGAACCGACCTGCATCGCTTGACCGTTTTCTAGTGCCGCAACACAACCCCATACTGTTTTGCTGAATAAACTCACCGATGCTTCCCATCGAGCAACTTCATTTGTCGCATAACGCATCAAATGTGCTAAATGATCGGCTGTATACTCATAGTCAATTTTTACAGGAGCTGAAAAGTTTTGTAATAAAGATGCCGTAGGTTGACTGTCAATACCTTCAAAGGTAAAAATCTGTTGTTGTTCTGTGAAACTTAGCACGTCAGAAAACAAACTATTACCTTTCGAATCTATAAGTTCAATATCAAAAGGAATATGCATGGCTTCAGTATTATTGCCGGCAACAGTAGGCCTGTTTTGAGATAACACTAGTTTGTATACTCGAGTCTGCTCGTTATATTCTTCACTGACAGTGACTATAGGTGTACCAGCTTGGCTATACCATAATCGAAATTGTCGTAAATCAACGCCGCTCGCGGTTTCCATTGCACTTACAAAATCATCACAAGTGACCGCTTGGCCATCGTGCCGTTTAAAATACAACTCCATGCCCTTCTGAAACTTAGTTTCGCCAAGCAGCGTGTGCATCATACGAATGACTTCAGCACCTTTATCGTATACCGTAACAGTATAAAAATTATTCATCTCAATAACAGATTCAGGCCGAATTGGGTGTGCCATTGGCCCAGCATCTTCAGCAAACTGTTGGTTACGAACAACTTTAATCGCATGGATACGATTAACCGCTCTTGAACCAACGTCAGAGCTAAACTCTTGATCTCTAAATACTGTTAATCCTTCTTTGAGGCTTAGTTGAAACCAATCACGACAAGTTACTCTGTTACCAGTCCAATTGTGAAAGTATTCATGACCAATAACTGATTCAATGCCATGAAAATCTTGATCTGTCGCACTTTCTGTATCTGCAAGTACATATTTTGTATTGAAAACATTTAACCCTTTGTTTTCCATTGCACCCATATTGAAAAAATCAACGGCGACGATCATATAAATATCAAGATCGTATTCAAGATTAAAACGGGTTTCATCCCATTCCATAGACTTTTTAAGTGAAGCCATTGCATGATTAGCTTTATTAAGGTTTCCTTTATCTACAAATACCTGAAGTTCAACTTCACGCGCAGATCGCGTTGTAAAAGAGTCTTTTAGTTGATCAAAGTCGCCTGCGACTAATGCAAATAAATAACTTGGTTTTGGATAAGGGTCTTGCCATGATGCAAAATGACGTCCGTTGTTTAATTCACCTTTATCTAATAAATTTCCGTTACTAAGTAAGAACGGGAAATCTTCTTTATCGGCTTCAATACGTACATCGAACTTTGCAAGCACATCCGGACGATCAAGGTAATATGTAATACAACGGAAGCCTTCTGCTTCACATTGGGTGCAATAGGCACCATCAGACAAGTAAAGCCCTTCTAATGAAGTATTTTTTCCTGGTTCAAGCTTGGTAATTATCTCTAATTCAAAGCTATCAAGAATTGTCTGGATGATGAGTTTTTCATTTAATATTTGGTGTTCAACTGCATTGTTATTAATTTTAACCGATACTAACTCTAATGAATTACCATCAAGTTCTAAGCGAGTAGCTTCTTTATTTTTTTTAACTACTTGGCTGATGGCTGTCACATATGTGTAGGGTTCATTTAGATCAAAGTTAAGTTGAATATGATCTATAGTGAAATCTGGTGCACTATAGTCTTTTAGATATTTTGCTTGTAGCTGTGACATAGTGGTCCTATATTATCGTTATACCAATTACAGTAATTAATCTCTCACTCAGCAAGAGCTAAAGGGTTTCAGTACAAGGCACAAGCTCGAAGTACTATATTCCCTTCGGCCGCCATACAAAACTGGCGTTCAACGCACTTAGTGCTTTTGTCGGGATAATTCAAGTGCTTGAAACGCAGTAATGGAACCCTTTAGCCTTGCCTTTCGGGAGCTTGTATGTGCTCAAATTACTTCTCAAAATTGTCTTGACGTAGCAATGTAATAACGACAGTTTTGTATGTCGGTAACAACTATGCCTTCATCAATTTCGATTGCACTTTGAGCACATACATAGCCCTGAGTTGAGCATTTAATTTCTGTAATTGGTATTAGTTTAAAATGTTAAAAAACGCGCTAAAGGCGCGTTTTTTTGTAAAGTCTTACTTAACCTCAGCTCTGAGTAAGCAACCCTCAGGTTATTTACACTATTTAATCAATGTTTTTTCTTACTTGCATCTACTAAATCGAGAGTAATGTCTGCTGTCTGTTCAAGTAGCGGATCAGACTTATCTTCTTTATCATCAAGCTTTGCGAGTTCGTCTAAATCAGCAAATGGTTTTTTCCCTTCCACTAATCGACGCTCGTTTGCTCTAGTTAGAGACTTAGAGTCGATATCTTTCTGTTTCGCTAATCGTTCACTTTCTACCAATGAAACACTTTTTTCATCACGTCTTTTACGATAATCAGCAATGTCTTGAGCTATATAACCAAACTCTACGTTTGTTTTTATACGTGACTCATACTTAGCCGTAAGCCGTTTTATCAAAGCAGGAGAAATGTCATCTACCTTCTTATAATCTGCTACAGGTACTTGATCCCATGGCAAAGCGTTTTCTTGTTCCGCTTCACCAAATTCCCCGGGTTTTAGCGCACTTGGGAACATAATATCTGGTGTCACACCTTTAAGCTGAGTACTGCCTCCATTGATACGGTAAAACTTTGCGATAGTATATTGAACATAACCAATTGGTTTATCATACATATCGTAAATACGCTCTAAGCCTTTATGTTGCTGAACAGTACCTTTTCCGAAAGTAGCTTCACCAACAATCAGGGCTCGACCATAATCCTGCAACGCAGCTGCAAAAATTTCAGAAGCAGATGCACTGTAACGGTCAACCATAACCGTTAATGGACCATCGTAGGTAACCGCGTTATTTTCATCTTTGTTTTGTACCACTTGACCACTAGCATAACGAACTTGAACAACAGGTCCTTTTTGGATGAACAGACCTGTTAATAACGTTGCTTCAGTTAATGCTCCACCACCATTACCACGTAAATCAATGATGATACCTTCAACCTTCTCAGCCTTTAATTTTGCTAACTCTTTAGAAACGTCTCTTGAAAGGTTCATATAAAAACCAGGGATATCAATTACACCTATTTTACGGTTTTTATATTGGCCAACATCACCTTCAATGACTTTCGAACTCGCAGCTCTATCTTCTAGTCGAATAGTATCTCGTGTAATCACAACATCAAGAGGTTTCGCACTGGATCCTGCCTTCTTTTGTAAAATTTGCAGTGTAACTTTGGTGCCCTTAGGTCCTTTAATCAGATCGACAACATCATCTAAACGCCAGCCGATGACATCAACTATCTTTTCACCATCTTGCCCTACACCGATAATTTTATCACCATCAGACAATTGTTCACTTTTTGCCGCTGGCCCACCATTTACTAAGCTACGGATCATGGTGTAATCGTCTTCTGCTTGCAAAACGGCACCAATTCCTTCCAGTTTCAAGTTCATTTCTTGTTGAAAGCGCTCAGCATTACGTGGAGATAAATAGCTTGTGTGTGCTTCGATGGTACGAGCAAACGAATTCATTACAATTTGAAATACATCTTCGCTATTGGTTTGAGTTAAACGCTTTAATGCGTTGTTATAGCGTTTAGATAAGATTTCAACAATCTCATCCCATTTTTTATCTGTAAGCTTTAAATTTAAAGCATCATATTTAACACGTTGACGCCACAATTCATGAATTTCATTAGTATTTTTAGGCCACTTGGCATCTTCACGATCAAACTGATATTGATCATTAGCTTTCGTGAAATCCATTTTGTTATCAAGTAGACTCAATGCGTAAACAAAGCCCTCATAGCGTCGATTTTGTACCAAATCATACATGGTATAGGCTTCAGTGAGATTACCCGTTTTAAGCATGTCATCAAAGTCATCAGCATATTTCTGAAAACCATCAACATCCGCTTGAGTTAATACATTGCGACGATAATCTAACAAAGAAAGGTAACGCTCAAAAATTCTTTCAGAAAACGCATCATCTAATACGAATCGATGGTAGTGAGTGCGGGTAAACAAATCAGTAATACGTTTACTGGTGACAGAGTGTTGTTGCTCTTGTTTTAAATCTGGTAACTCGCTGATCAAAATTTTGGGAGGAATAGCCCAGGCACTAAACCCGACTAAGATTGTGGCTAGAGACGTAGCCATCGTAAGTTTTCGCATCAACAAGTTACTCCTTTATTTGAGGCCTTTTATCTTTATATTCTATCCATTCTTAAACTAATTTTTGAAAAATAAAAAACTGCACATCATAACTGACACCCATGAATTCAATATCACAGGTGCCACATACAGTCTTTAAAATCTAGCACTTAAACTAGCTGTAAGGTATAGAACTTAAAGCTGAAAGATCAACTGACCTTCCTACTATAGTAAAATATGTTCAGCTTTAACTTTAACTGTTAAGCCACTGTCAAGTTGAACCATTACTTCTTCTTTATTTATTTCTGAAATAACACCAGAAACAGGAGATTTACCTAACTTTACGTTCACGCGCTGCGTTTTGCTTAGTTGAGACAATTCTGCTTGTACTAAATTAACCGGAGAACTCACTGTTTTATTTCCAGCAGGCTTTCCTTTTGATTGAACTTGCTTGAAATTACGATCATTACGAGGGCGTTTTGAAGCAGGCTTTCTTGTGGTTGTCTTATCTGACTTGGCGTCATCTGGTTTAGATGATTCAGCTTTGGCTGCTTTTTCTAATCGTCTAGCTTTAGCGCGCTCTTGGCTTTCTTTCAAACTTTTTTGAGCATGAGCAATGTGCTCTTCTTCTAGTTCACCACAAGGCTCACCAGATAAATCTACTCGAACTGCACCAGCCTTAATACTTTTAAGGTAACGCCAGCTACTGGTGTAACGTCTTAAAGCTACTCGAAGTTGAGTTTTACTGACTTTAGATTCATCAGCTAATTTTTCAGCCAAATCTTGAAACAAACCAATTTTTAACGGTTTCACTTCCCCTTCAGCGATAAAACACTGAGGAAAAGATTCATATAAATACGCTAAAATTGCATTAGTATCGGTCAACTTTTCTGTTGATTCCATTATTACTTCCACGTTTACTGGGACTACGGCCGTTTCAAGCAGTTGGTGTACGGTTCGTGTCGTTTATCATCGTAAAATTCTATTGAGCTTAAAGCCCAGTTTACTTCATATCAATAGCTATAAAGTGCTAATAAATAAAAAGTAACAAAATTCACCTATTCGAGCGACCTAACATTTTGTCATTACTGGCCGCAAGCAGCCGCCTATTATAAAGCTGATGCTTACAATTGCGACCCTGATTTATTAAATTTTGTGCATTTGTTGTGCAAATAGGCATTTTTCGAAGCTTTCAACGATTGTTTCAAGTCCATTTTGGTCTTGTTCATCGAAGCGAGAGAAGTTTGGACTATCAATATCAAGCACTGCAATAACTTTATCGTTTTGTATGACTGGAATTACAATTTCCGAATTGCTTGCGGAATCACAAGCAATATGTCCTTTAAATTGATGTACATCGGCAATACGCTGAATTTTATTTTCGGCAGCCGCTGTACCACAAACACCACGTCCCATTGGAATACGTACACAGGCAACTTTACCTTGAAAGGGCCCAAGTACCAGTTCATCATTCTTGGCGAGGTAAAAGCCTACCCAATTTATTTCACTAAGGTGTTCGTTTAATAATGCTGATAAATTAGCCATAGCAGCAATTAGATCAGTTTCGCCTTCAAACAACGCCAGAACTTGGCGGTTTAAAGTATCGTACAATTCAGACTTCATGTGTTTCCTTAAAATAAACAGCATCAATCTACAGCGATATCCCATGAATGAATATCTAGATTGGAGACATTAAGCTGCTTCTAGTTTTCTCTTAGTTTTTGGAGGTGTCTGTTTTACTGCAGATGCACCTTTGAGTAAAGCAAGTAAATCATCTTTATTAGAAGCAAGATAGAAAGATAGCTTTTCTACATCATTTTCTGCAATTTCCAAATCGGACTTTTCAATGAAAGGGATTAGATTGTCAGCTATGTCTAGCATTTTATCGTAAGCATCAGCTTCTTTTTTTGAAGTAAATGTCATTTTCTCTACCCCTTCCCTGATCACAACAAATTGAGTGACGACTGTCATAGCATCTCCGCACTGTATTTATACACAGTGATAGAGTGTCACAAGGCGGCTACACTTTGCAACACTCTTATAAAGAAAGACTCCCAACTATTCAAAGAATTATCTCAACAGATGTAAAAAGTGCATGTGTTTTTCGTATTGATCAATGATATCCCCAATAACCTGTACCTTGGTATATCCCATGATGTCATAATCCTGCCCGCCTTCATTCAAGAATACTTCCGCTCGAGAGTACTTCAAACTCGACTCATCACCTTCATCATTCGCGAAGCTGGGTTGTAAATTAGAACGTGAAATAATAGTGTACGTAAAATCACGTTCATCACCATGCAAAACTCTTAAAGAAGGCGAGCCTTTTCCATCAAGTTTTACTTCACTTTGCACGCCTTGTTTTTCAAGCTCATCTACCACGGCTCTCATAGCAGGCGTAGCGACTTCGACAATAAATTGCCTTACATCGGACTTACCGGAAAAACTCACCAAGTTAGCCAAACGGTCTTGCCACTGAATTAATTGTTTACCGACTTTTGGCGTTAATGTGGTTTGCGCCAAACTATCTTTTTTAGTGGCATCAATACCTAGTGCTTTAAACAGGCCATACATTGACACTAATAAAATTATTGAAAATGGCAATGCTGTCATGATAGTCGCTGTCTGCAATGCCTTAAGCCCACCTACTAGCATGAGAATTAATGCTACAGTACCAATCAAACTTGACCAAAAAATTCGTTGCCAAGTTGGCGTGTTACTATTTCCACCAGATGAAAGCATGTCGATAACCATGGCACTAGAATCAGAAGATGTAACAAAAAACAACACCACCATAATAATTGCGATAAAAGACAAAAGGCTGGAAAACGGAAAGTGCTCTAAGAATTTGAATAAAGCTAAAGAAACATCTTGCTGAACGACTGTTCCAAGGTCAACAGCACCTTGGTTCATGATCATATCAATCGCACTATTACCAAATACCGTCATCCAAATAAATGTGAGCAATGTGGGAACAAACAAGACTCCGCAAACAAATTCTCTGATTGTCCTGCCTTTAGATATTCGAGCAATGAACATTCCAACAAAAGGAGACCATGACAACCACCAAGCCCAATAAAAGAGTGTCCATCCTCCCATCCAATCTGTCGGCTTGTATGCGTAGAGGTTAAATGTTTTATCGATAATATCTGAAAGATAACTCCCCGTATTTTGCACAAACAATTGCAAAAGAGTTGAAGTTGGCCCTAGCACTACAACGAAGATAACCAGCAGAATAGCCAAACCTAGGTTCGCTTGAGAAAGGATTTTAATGCCTTTGTCCAAACCTGATACTAAAGATAATGTTGCCAAACAAGTAATACCAACAATAAGCCCAATTTGAACAGTCGTACTCACCTCAATATTAAATAGATAATTGAGACCTGAGTTAACTTGTAAAACACCATATCCTAATGCTGTTGCCACACCAAATACTGTACCTAATATGGCAAATACATCGACAACATGACCCACTATCCCATAAATTCTATCACCAATAATCGGATACAGAGCCGATCTAAGGGTCAAAGGTAGACCATGACGATAACCAAAGAAAGCCAATATAAGTGCAACAATTGCATAAATGGCCCAAGCGTGAAGTCCCCAATGGAAAAAAGTAATTTTCAATGATTCTTTAGCGGCTTGGATTGTACCTGGTTCGCCCGTTGGCGGTGATAGGAAATGCATTACAGGCTCGCCAACCCCAAAAAACATCAAACCAATCCCCATTCCTGCAGAAAAGAGCATGGAAAACCATGCAGCAAAACTATATTCGGGCTCAGAATGATCAGGGCCAAGTTTGACATCGCCATAACGCGACAAGCCTAAAAACGCCACGCAAAATAAAATAACTGCAACTACTGCGACATAATACCAGCTCGCATTAAGGATGATTTCATTCTGTAAATAGGCAAAATATTCTGATGCATGTAAAGGAAAAAAAGATACGTAACAAATAAGTATTAAAATTGATAATGTCGAACCAAAAAAAACGGGTCGATTAATACTTGAGCAAAAACGTGATAATTGATTTTTAGCCATACAGCAAAGACGCCCCCTAAATTTAAATTATTGCCCAATCAATTATCATAGATAATCAAGTATCTTCACTGATTGCGAGTACTGATCAGGAGCAAAGACTTATCACTTTACAGAAGCCTCATTACTAACTCAAATGATTATCAGTAAAGTGTATTATCATAAAACATCAGTTGAACGCTGAGTGTATAAGTAACTGTTTGAGCAATACGATGATTTTATTATCATGTTTTTCACCTAGTGAGTGAAATGCTCTACGCTCACAAGCTTGCTAAAATGGCTGCTATCTGCGTTGTAACTTTTGCAAGTAGAATAACTACTTGCTGCAAGCTACGCCTTAATATCAGCCATTTTTTTTACGTTTTAGAACGCAGTTTCTAGGGCCTGTTGATCTTTCGTGATTGTTTTTGCAGCGATAAATTGATTATTTTATGCAAGGCAGAGTTGTGAGGTTTGGTTATTATCGACATACAAAACTGTCGTTACTTCGTTTCCAAATAAGAAAACGATAACGCAGCACCTTTTATTTAGAAAGAGCGACCAATTTACGCTCTCTCTTTTTTCGATGCTTTTGATCATTCACTGTTTCTGTGTTGTGACCAGCTCACTTAGATGGCTAAGCATCACTGATCACGCCTTGAACAGATAAATGCTCAAATAGCACAAAATTTAATCCTGAAAGATCAACAGACCCTAGGATTATAAGGCGAAATTTACAGTGATCACCTTGTTATTAATAAAGAAGCTCAATGAAAAATTTTGTTATAAGGACTAATCTGTTAATATTAGGCAAAATTTTGGCTGCCTTTGTTTACGATACAATTTTACGAATTGAAGGCTTGATTTATGGATGAACATCGGTGAGTCGACACCAAAACCCAGAGCTTAACGCTATAATTCTTTGCCATTCGTGTGATCTAGTTGTAGCCAAGCGAGCCTTACCATCAAATGTTAGAGCATTATGCCCTCGATGCCATACGGTTCTTTTTGATGCGCCTTTTTGCACCATTAACGGATTATTAGCGCTTTGCTTAACAGCACTAATATTTTTTATTCCAGCTGTAACTATGTCAGTGCTCGAATTACATTTTTTAGGGAGTGTACGAACCGCAACAGTTTTTGATGGAGCTTATATTGTATTTGAACAAGGTTATTGGATTGTTGGATTAGCTGTCTTTATCGTTGCGATAGTCGCGCCCGGTTTGCTTATCAGTTCAATTTTTTTACAAGCCATCATCGTTAAATCATCGCCTATCACTCCGTTTTGGCTAAAAACATACAAGGCACTTTTAAAAAGTCAAAACTTACTAAAACAATTTTCAATGCCTGAAATTTATATCATCAGTTTGCTTGTTACGACATTCAATTTAGCCGACTTTGCGGATATGCATTTTAGTATGGGAACATTTTGCTATTCGATGCTTTTTATTACGATGATTTTCTTACAACGTGAATACAACTTAGAATATATGTGGGCACAAGTTAATGATTGATCATAGCGAAATGTCACAGACTAGTAGCACTCAGGGCAATCAAGTTGGCTTATATACTTGCCAAAACTGTAAAAAAGTCAACTTAAGCAAAGCTACAAAATGCTGTCGTTGCGATACAGCACTCGCTGAACGTGATTTTTTAAGCATTCAAAAAGCTTGGGCTTTATTAATCACTGCAGCCATCTTGTTAGTTCCTGCAAATGTTTACCCCATCAGCTTGATAACCAAACAAGGAAAAGTAACTGAAGACACTATTTTTTCAGGTATTTTACATACAATACACTTAGGCATGATCCCTATCGCCATTATTCTTTTTATTGCTAGTATTCTAGTTCCTTGGTTAAAAATCATTGGCCTTGCTACTTATTTAACTGCAATAACTTTCAAAATTCCCATGTCTAAAAGAACATTAATGCGTGGTTACCACATCATAGAATGGATTGGTCGATGGTCAATGCTTGACCTATGCGTCATATCATTAACTGTTGCTCTCGTTAATATGGGCCAGCTATTAGACGCTAAACCAGGCCCTGCTGCTACAGCATTTGCACTCGTTATTTTATTTACTCAACTTGCCGCTAAAGTACTCGATACCCGACTACTTTGGGATCGAATGGACAGTAAACATGATTCAAACTGAAACGCCCAAAATTGTCAAAAAGAAACTTTTTTCGCCAGTATGGCTTCTTCCAGTAGTTGCCATAATACTTGGTATCTGGCTCATCATTCGAGGTATACATGACGCAGGTATTGAGATTGAAATCCATTTTCCTAATGCCACTGGCATTGAAATCGGAAAAACTTTAGTAAAGTACCAAGGCGTAACTGTTGGTAAGGTGACAGATATTGCCATTGAGCCAGATTTGCGAGGCGTAGAAGTCACAGTAAATATGAACTACCGTGGTATTTCATTTTTAAATGAAAATACCCAATTTTGGTTAGTCAGCCCTAAGGCGAGCATTACCAAAATTGAAGGATTAGATACACTATTTTCAGGTAACTATATCGCCATTAAACCCGGTGATGGAAACATGGCTCTTCGCTTTGAAGCCAGTCTCGAAGCTCCAGCACAAATGCCAGCCAGTGAAGGAATGCTTGTCACTCTATTTGCCGACAAGCTCAGTTCACTTGATATTGGTTCTCACGTTTTTTATCGACAAATTCCTGTTGGTAACGTAGTAAGTTACCGTTTAAACCAAGACGACAAAGTAGCTATTAGCGTTTTCATCCAAAAGCAGTACGCAAATCTTATAAAAAAAGGCACTCATTTTTGGAATTCCTCAGGTGTTCAAATTGATGCTTCGTTATCCGGTATTTCAGTGAAAAGTGAAAGCCTTGCTTCGCTTATCGCTGGCGGTATTAGCTTTAACTCTCCCAAAGACAGTGAGTCAGCAAAAAGTGGTGATATTTATAAACTGTATGATTCAGAAGAGAATGCCTTAGGTGGTAAAGAATTTACAATCACCACTTCTAATGCAGAAAGTGTTAATAAAGGAACTCCAATCAAATATAGAGGCGTAAACATTGGTGAGATAGTATCTAAAAGGCTGATCAATTTAGGTCGTGTAGAATTGTCAGCCCGCATTTATCAACATTATGCTCATTTACTCACGGGTAGTGCAAAATTTTGGGTAGAAGGCGCTGATATTTCATTATCAGGCATTAAGAACCCTGAAAGATTGATATCTGGCTCAGTGATCAGCTTTTTACCCGGTCAAGGCGCCGCAAAGAGTGAATATCCTATTTTAAGCGAAACACCTGATGCAGCAAAACAGAAGAACGTTAAAATAAATATTACCAGTGATCAGAACTATGGTTTATCTATTGGTGCCGAAATAAAATACAAAGACATCACTATAGGTAAAATTAGTGCCTTAGCGTTGAATGGTAGTTTTACTCAAGTGGATTTCACCGCAGAAATTCGACCTGAATTTAAGCCACTGCTAACGAATAACAGTTACTTTGTGCCTAAATCAGCATTCGCTTTAGAAGCTTCCCTTGATAAAGTCTCTGTTAAAACAACGGGTATTTCATCGGCCATTACGGGTGCAATTGTTTTAATGAAACATCATGGCAAAACTACCAACTCAACCGCGCAATTCGCATTGTATGAATCCCTCGATAATGCAATGAGTATTTTTGAACAATCCAATACTACACTCATCGGCTTGTCCAATAAAAATGCGGCTGATTTACAAAAAGGTTCACTGGTTTATTATAAAAAAATGCAAATCGGTAAAATACAGTCTGTAAATTGGCAAGCCCAAACTGACTCATTTGACATTAAAGTGGGTATACAAAAAGAATTCACATCTTTGCTTTCAAATAAAACCGTTTTTTGGCGTAACAGTGCAGCAAAAATAAATGCTAGTTTGAGTGGAATTGAAGTCGATGTAGCGCCATTACAAGGTGCATTAAAAGGCAGTATCAGCCTAGGCTTGATAGAAACGTCTCAATACAACAAGCCTAATACGCAACTTTACGACTCTAAAAACCTTGCGCTTAATCAAGCGCAACCAATTACGATTGTTTTCCCAGCAAGTGTTAAATTAAAAGCCAAGGCTGAAATTCGCTATCAAGGTTTCCAAGTCGGCAAAGTTCAGGCCGTCTCGCTGAATAAAGATTTAAAATCAGTAACTGTTATAGCCTACTTATACGGCGAATACGCGCGCTACTTTAACAAAACTGACAGTCAGTTTGTTATTATTGATGCTGATATCTCGTTAGCTGGTATTACTGCACCTGAAACAATTATCACAGGGCCCTATATTAATGCCATTCCTTCATTAGGGAGTGGTACAAAGATTAATACCACTACTCCAACATCAAACTTTGTCGGAAAGCTTGCGAATGAAACTTATGCAAACTTACCAAAAGGTGCGGTAAAAATATTACTTATAAAGCCAGAACTTGGATCAATTAATATGGGCACTCGAATATTCTTTCGCGGCATCGCTATTGGGCAAGTAGACGGTTATAAACTGAGCGCTAATGGTAACGATGTAATGGTTTTAGCGCATATTACTAAGAAATATGCTCCATTAGTGAATAGCACAAGTAAGTTTTGGAAGCGTTCGGGCATTAAAGTTGATGCAGGACTTTTCTCAGGCGTTCAAGTTGATACAGGCTCTCTTGAAAATATTCTCGTTGGCGGTATCGCAGTTGCAACAGAGCATTCAACTGATTCAACCAATGCTTTAACTGATTCCTCTAGTTTTATGCTTCACGATGAAGCCAAGCAGGATTGGATAAAATGGAAATTTAAATAAAAAGCTAACTTCTAATTCGATATTATAAATTTATTAACAGCTAGATTTACAAAGCAGCACTGAACAAAACTTGCTGCTTAAACCTAAACATCATTTGAACGCTGAGTATATGATACCAATTACAGTAATTAAATTCCCAGCTCAGAGCTATGTATGTGTTCAAAGTACAAGTGAAATTGATGAAGACATAGTTATTACCGACATACAAAACTGTCGTTATTACATTGCTACGTTGAGACAGTTTTGTGTAGTAATTTGGACACATACAAGCTCCCGAAGGGCAAGGCTAAAGGATTCCATTACTATGTTACAAGTTTTTGAATTATCCCGACAAAAGCACTAAGTGCGTTGAACGCCAGTTTTGTATGGCGGCCGTAGGGAATATAGTACTTCAAACTTGCGCCTTGTACTTAAATCCTTTAGCTCTTGCTGAGTGGGAAGTTAATTACTGTAATTGGTATGAGTAACTGTTTGAGCAATACGATGATTTTATTATCATGTTCTTCACCCCATGAGTGAAATGCCCTACGCTCACAAGCTTGTTAAAATGGCTGCTATCTGCGTTATAACTTTTGCAAGTAGAATAATATTTGCTGCAAGCTACGCCTTACTTTTAGCCATTTTTTTTACGCTTGAGAACGCAGTCAACAGATGTTTCTAGGGAGCGCCACGAAGCGCTTTATTCTGTTGCGGGATTTGTCTCAACGTATACGCAGCCAAGCGATTACATGGCCATAAACCAGAGACAGCAACGTTATTATTTATAATAAGTCCATCAGGTTGAAACGTACCTGACGGGATAATTACCAGTTCATCCCGAAATCTGACGGGCATGCATAATGGGTAACCGCTATGACATGAAGCCCTGTGACAAAGGCCTTGAATAAAGGTTGAGATGCAATGTAGGCCGCAGCATCAAGCGAATTCAGTTAAGCGTCGTAAATCAAAAAATGAAGATGGGGAGTCTTTCCTAGTTGACGAACCCTGACACAAACAGAGAAGCAACTGGTAAATGCATCTGTTTGATCTTCCGGCGTAATATGAAGTGGCATGTATTGAAGGAAATAAAGTGAACGTGGGAGAGCCTGAGTGTTGGAAGGTAGTGACTTGCACTATCCGAATATAAGGTAAACCGAAATTTCAGATAGGGCGCTCAGGCAGTCGGATGAGCCCATAGTACCGTTAACCGTGAAGACAACATAACTTCACATCAGGGAAGGGGCTCAGTGTTACACCCGTTTTTTAACGTAACTTTTGAGGTGAAATTGCCATATGGCTAACACTCCAGTAAATATCAGAATATTACAGCGAAAACTTTACTTACGCTCAAAGCTTAACTCGGAGCTACGATTTTACAGCTTGTACGATAAACTCAGTCGCCTAGATATACTCGAAGAAGCCTATCGACGATGCAAAGCCAATAAAGGCGGAGCAGGAATTGATGGCATCACATTCAGTTGTCTAGAGCAGCAAAAGAAAGTCGTTGCGCTGTTAAAAGAAATTCAAACTCAATTACAACAGAAAAACTATCGACCTAGCCCAGTCAAACGAGTAGAAATACTCAAAGACAACGGCAAAACGCGGAAACTTGGGATCCCGATAATCAGTGACAGAATTGTGCAAATGGCGATGACAATAGTGATGCAACCCGTCTACGAACCTCATTTACATGAACACAGTTATGGTTATCGTCCATGTCGAAGCGCCCAGCAAGCGGTAAAAGTCATTGAAATGAGCCTAAAACAAGGCTATCAGCACGTACTTGATGCTGACTTGAGCGCCTATTTCGATACCATCCCGCACGCTAAGTTGATGGCAAAAGTAGAAAGGCGAATAAGCGACAGCAGCTTTCTGAGTTTACTGAAAAGCTTTATCAAAGCGCCCATCAGCATAGAGACGGTCAACGGGAAATGGCGAATAGAAGCAAGCCGATGTGGCACTCCGCAAGGCGGAGTTATCTCTCCACTACTGGCTAACATCTATCTCAACGATTTCTGTTTGAAAATACACGAAAAAACACCGTGTAAAATCGTTACCTATGCAGATGATTTTGTTGTACTTCATAAGCAAACCTACACACAAGAGCAACTGGACTGGATAACACAGCAATTAAGTGATGAAGGTCTGAAGCTAAATCAAAGTAAAACCCACTGTGTGGATATGGGAAAGCTGATGAATGAGTTTGATTTCCTCGGTTTTAACTTTCAACGGATCACAGGCCTCATCAAAGGCACCAGTTACATTAAGATACAGGCGTCTAAGAAGAGCCAAACAAAGCTGAAAAATAAACTCAGAGACATAGTGAAACACCGAACCTCAAATACACTTAGCGTACTGATAAATAAAGTTAATCAAGTTCTGAGGGGATGGAAACACTATTTTGGTGGGATAGGTTATCCCAGAGGTGTATTTTTCAGAATAAATGGATTTGTAGTAAACCGGTTCTATCGCTGGCATCGTCGCTTAAGTCAACGTCGAAGCAAGTATCTATCACGAGGTGCTTACGAAAAATTACGCCAAGCTGGTCTTGAGTATTTACCCACGACAAGATGATAAGCAAAGTGAAGGGGCTGAGAGAAGTGTAACAACAGAGCCGTGTGAGGGAAAACCTCATGCACGGAATCGAAGAGGGGCTGCTGGATAAGCGATAGCGAAGCCAGTAGCCTACTCTACTTAAAATCAGATAAAATCTAAACTAACCATGCTCTAAATGTGCGGCCTTTTATCTTACCACTAGTGATTTTGCGTAACGCTTTTTTCGCTAATGCTTGCTCAACGGCAACAAATGCTCGAATATCTGTAATATGTATTTTACCAATTTGAGCACCTGTTAAGTCGTTGCCATTGGTTAATGCCCCAAGTATGTCACCCGGACGTAGTTTTTGCTTCTTACCACCGTCAATTTGAATGGTTTTCATCAGCGGTGCTGGCGGAAAGATATCTAATGTACTTAATGGCGGTAATTCTTCGTTGGTAATCTCACGACCCAAAGATTCTGCTATTAGTTCTGTAATATAACCGTGTTCATTGAAAAAGGTATAAGCACTACCCTTACATCCAGCACGACCTGTACGCCCTACTCTATGTGTATGCACTTCAGCATCAAACGCTAAATGGTAGTTAAATACTGCATCAAGTGAATCAATGTCGAGACCACGCGCTGCAACATCAGTTGCTACTAAAATATTGATACTCTTGTTAGCAAACTGAAGTAATACTCTGTCACGATCTCTTTGCTCTAAATCACCATGAATAGCCAAAGCGCTAAAACCTCTATCAGCTAATTCATCGGCAACTTGTTGGGTTTCTCGTTTGGTATTACAAAACACTACGGCACTTTGCGGCTGTTTGTCTAAAATAAGCAATTGCAATGCTTGCATACGTTCATCGTTCGTTTTTAAACGATAAAAATGTTGCTCAATACTGTCGCTATTATGTGTTTCTTTCACCGTAACTCTTTTTGGTGAATACATAATACTTTCTGTCATTTTTTTAATTTGCTTAGGGAAAGTCGCACTGAATAATAGTGTCTGACGTTCAATTGGCATTTCAGCCAAAATTTGATCTACCGCATCTTGAAAACCCATTTCTAGCATGCGATCGGCTTCGTCCAAAATAAGCATATTTACATGACTTAAATCTAGGCGACCACGACTAAGATGATCCGTAATACGACCCGGAGTACCAACAATAATATGAGCGCCATGCTCTAATGAACCAATTTGCGGCCCCATTGGTACGCCACCACAAAGGGTAAGTACTTTTATATTGTGAATACCTCGCGCCAGTGTACGAATTTCTTTTGCTACTTGGTCAGCCAATTCACGAGTTGGGCATAACACGACTGATTGAATACGAAAACGCTTCACATCAAGTTTATGCAGTAAACCTAAACCAAATGCGGCAGTTTTACCTGAGCCGGTCTTTGCTTGTCCAATCACATCCTGTCCAGTTAAAATTAACGGCAAGCTTTCAGCTTGGATTGGTGTCATCGTTTGATACCCCATGGTATCAAGATTTGTAATTAATTCACTTTTCAAAGCTAACGATGAAAAAGCTGTTACTGGTTTTGCGGTTTGTGATGAAGACTGCTGAGATTCGCTCAAGATGTGTTTCCTAATTCTATTTCAATAACGCGTTTTATTTATCTGGCTAGATCTTACCAAAGTTTAAGTTATCTCACTCGCTTTTAAACGAATTATTATCATTATGATCCGTTAGCAACTTGGGCGTTTGCTAATCACATCATATACCATTTTGAAATAACTGCTTATTTCAATGGCTAAGAGTTAGGGTCTGTTGATCTTTCGTGATTGTTTTTGCAGCGATAAATTGGTTATTTTATGCAAGGCAGAGTTTGTGAGGTTTGGTTATTCCAAATAAAAAAACGATAACGCAGCAGAAATGACCAATTTACGCTGTCTTCGATGCTTTTGAGCATTCACTGTTCTGTGTTGTGACCAGCTCACTTAGATAGCTAAGCATCACTGCTCACGCCTTGAACAGATAAATGCTCAATAGCACAAAATTTAATCCTAAAAGATCAACAGACTCTAGGACTGTAATACAACTGTCATCTTTACGTCATACAATCCTCAACGTCAAAAAGGACTCGTAAATTTGTTACTTTTTCAACAATTTTGCACGCAGCGATTTAAATAGAGGTTCTTAATGGAAAGTCAGGTAAAACAACCTGGTTCAAGCTCCCAGATACTGTTTGCAAACAGTTCTGCTAGTCGTCGGACATTTAAAGATAAAGCCGTTAAAGTCGGTGTTGCTATTGGTGGCACTATGGTTTTTGTTGCGCTTTTACTCATCTTCTTTTATCTACTATATGTCATAAAACCTATCTTCGATGGTGCTTCGATCAATCAAGCCAATTCGATTACGGTCGAAAGTCAAAGTACTCCCAGCCTTCTTGTTGGCAGTGACGAACAAAATGAAGTTATTTATAGGGTATCTCAAAGTGGTGAAGTTGAATTCTTTTCAGTTTTATCTGGTGAGAAACTTCTAGACTTTAAACCACAACTCCCTGATGGTGTTACCGTAGTAAGTAGCAACAAAGCGATACCCAGCGAACAAATGTTTGCTTTAGGCCTAAGTAATGGTCAGGCTTTATTGCTTTCCATTAAATTTGGTGTCAGTTATCCAAACAACAAACGTGTTACCACTCCTAAAATTGATTTCCCAGCTGGAGATGAACCTCTGTTAATCGATGAAGTCGGTTCTCCATTACAACAATTATCTTTCGAATACACCAACGAACAAATGACTTTTGCTTATTTAAGCCCTACTGGCTGGAAGCTTAAACGCTTTATTGGCGAAGAAAACATGATGACGGAAGAAATTGAATGGACTTCAGAAGAAACAGATCTGGCTGATTCACCAATAAATGTCGATCAAGTGATCGTTACTCCAGATCAACGACAGTTTATGCTCAAAGCCATTGACAAAGTATTCGTTTACGATATTCGTTACTTAGACGAGGCTAAACTGCTTCAAGTTATCAACCTTGAACATTCTGATACCAAAGTCGTCGATATAAAACTATTAGCTGGTGCTAGCTCTATTATTGCCGCTTACGAGTCCGGAAAAGTTAGTCAATATTTCCAAGTTAACGGAGATAAAGGACGCTTATATCAACTAATCCGTGGATTTGATGACATTCCGCCAATCGCTAATGTCGCAACAGAGTTTTATCGGAAAAGTTTTTTTGTTGCAAGCCCTGAAGGTGAACTCACCTTGCTTTATACCACCAGTCAACGTGAACTATTAAGACAAAAATTTAATATCGGTAAGCCACAATCTATGGGCTTTAACCCCCGTTCAAACGGTTTAGTTGTTGATACGGGAAACAAAATTCACCTTTTTTCGGTTGATAACCAGCATCCTGAAGTTTCATGGAGCGCGTTATGGAACAAGGTTTGGTACGAGAGTTACCCTGAACCTCAATATGTGTGGCAATCAACATCCGGTACTGCTGATTTTGAAGCAAAATTAAGCTTAATGCCGTTAGCATTTGGCACCATGAAAGCGGCGTTTTATGCCATGTTATTTGCGGTTCCATTAGCAATTGCAGGTGCGATATATACAGCATATTTTATGTCCGCCAAAGTAAGAAGCGTGGTTAAACCAACCATTGAAATAATGGAAGCCTTGCCTACTGTTATTTTAGGTTTCTTGGCTGGACTCTGGTTAGCCCCTTTAATTGAAGAGCATCTACCCGGTATTGTGATGCTACTCATTATGTTACCGATATCAATATTAGTGTCTGCATTGTGCTGGAGTAAACTCCCTATGAAATGGAAGCAGCGCCTTCCTGAAACATATCAAGAGCTAATGCTAATTCCTGTGATTTGTTTTGTTGGCTGGGCAGCCTTTTCATTAAGCCCAGCAGTTGAAATTGCCTTTTTTGGTGGAGATACAAGGCAGTTTATCACTAATGACTTAGGCATTACGTTCGACCAACGAAACGCTTTAGTTGTCGGTATTGCTATGGGTTTTGCGGTTATCCCAACTATTTTCTCAATTGCAGAAGATGCCATCTTTTCAGTACCTCGCCATTTATCAAATGGCAGCTTGGCACTTGGTGCAACTCAATGGCAAACTCTCATTCGTGTTGTATTACTTACTGCAAGCCCTGGGATTTTCTCTGCTGTAATGATGGGGCTTGGACGTGCCGTTGGTGAAACTATGATTGTTCTTATGGCAACGGGTAACACTGCAATTATGGAATGGAGCGTACTCGAAGGTATGAGAACACTTGCAGCAAACATTGCAGTAGAAATGCCTGAATCAGCAATTGGTAGCTCACATTACAGAGTCTTGTTCTTAGCTGCTTTTGTATTATTTGTCTTTACATTCTTCTTTAATACGATTGCAGAAGTCGTTAGACAAAGATTACGTGAAAGATATAGCTCACTTTAAGTTGAGACATCAAGGAATAATAATGATCGATTTAACTGCGCTAATAAATGTACAAGAGATTGTATTACAGAACTGGAGAGATTTGAGAAATGGGTAATTGGTTTAAATCTGGCTCTCCTTGGATTTGGATGACAAGCGGAGCTGTAAGTTTAAGTCTAATCGCTGTATTAGGACTTTTATTATTAATTGCAAGCCGCGGTTTAAGTTATTTCTGGCCTAATAGTATTTATGAATGGGAACTTGTAGATTATAACGGCAAGAAAACAACTCTTATCGGCGAAATTTACGACACTGAGTTTGTCCCTACTGAACGTTTAGAGTCTGCTGGACACAAGTTTAAACAACACCCTGGTGAAACAGTAAAACGATACTTAATTAAAACAGGTAACCGTGAGCGCGTTGGCTTAGACTTCCGTTGGGTTTTAGAAACTGACATGGTAAGCCGAACCACTCCTACTGAAATTGCTATGTTTGAACGCAGCAAAAATGGAAACTTTTATGGTTACCCTATTGCCGTAGTTGAAGAAGGAAAAAAGCTTGAAAACGAGAATTTAGAAAAGTCATTACGTGAACATATTTCTAGAGCTGTCGATCTTTCTCATCAGGCTCTATCCCTACAAAAAAGTGATATTGGCAGCATCAACTACCAACTCGAAAAATTGCGGTTGAAAGGTAAAAAATACGAACTGAATAATGAACTTACCGTTGAACGCCAGCAAGAATTTCAACAACAAACAAACAAGCTTAATGAAGATTATAAATTACTCGAAAAGCAATTTTTTGCACTAAAAACACAAGCCGCTCGAGATGCTGTTTTAGTAAAAGATATGTCAGGTGACATTGTTAAACTTCCCATGGACTCTATTTTAGACGTTTCCTTTTTCAATCGAATGGGATTTTTAGATAAAGTCGGTCATTGGTTCACAGGTGTAGGTCGATTTGTCAGCGATGATCCTAGAGAAGCAAATACTGAGGGTGGTGTGTTTCCTGCTATTTTCGGAACCGTCTTCATGGTAATGTTAATGGCAGTTATCGTTACACCTTTTGGCGTTATCGCCGCGGTTTACTTACACGAGTATGCTAAAAAAAGCACTGTAACCAAAATGATCCGAATCGCAGTGATTAATTTAGCAGGTGTACCTTCTATTGTTTATGGCGTATTTGGTCTTGGTTTCTTTGTTTATATGCTAGGTGGCTCACTGGATCAGTTATTTTACCCTGAAGCTTTGCCAACACCGACATTTGGTTCTCCCGGTGTAATTTGGTCAGCACTCACACTCGCAATTTTAACTTTACCGGTTGTTATTGTCTCGACAGAAGAAGGTTTAAGCCGAATTCCAAGCTCAGTACGTCAAGGTAGTTTAGCTTTAGGTGCAACCAAAGCAGAAACCCTATGGCGAATTATCCTACCAATGGCAAGCCCTGCAATAATGACAGGTTTAATTCTTGCGGTAGCACGAGCTGCGGGTGAAGTTGCACCTTTAATGTTGGTTGGTGTAGTAAAACTAGCACCTACTCTTCCTATTGATATGAATTTCCCTTTCATTCACTTAGAACGAAAATTCATGCACTTAGGTTTCCATATTTACGATGTCGGCTTCCAAAGTCCAAATGTTGAAGCCGCAAGACCTCTGGTATATGCCACTTCATTTTTACTGGTATCAGTAATTGTGACACTTAACTTAACAGCAATTGGTGTTCGTAACCACTTGCGTGAAAAATACCGCTCATTAGAACATTAAAAAAGCAATAGCTGATGTGATTAGGACTGAATATGATTTCTATAGATCAAACACAATTTAACACGGAAAAAGAAAAGCTTAACTTAGCTGCTCTGCCTGAGAATCAAACAGCATTGCAAATCCGTGATTTAAATTTACGTTATAGCGACAAGCCCGCACTGATTGATGTTTCGATGAGAATACCGAAGAAACAAGTTACTGCTTTTATTGGGCCAAGTGGTTGTGGTAAATCTACTTTACTACGCTGCATTAACCGTATGAATGATTTGGTTGATAACTGCCATATTGACGGGGAAATACTGCTTCACGGACAAAACATTTATGATAAAGGTGTTGATGTTGCCGCTTTACGTCGCAATGTCGGAATGGTTTTCCAGCGCCCTAACCCTTTTCCAAAGTCAATTTACGAAAATGTAGTTTATGGATTGCGTCTTCAAGGAATCAATAACCGTCGTTTACTAGACGAAGCGGCTGAACGCTCTCTCAGAGGCGCAGCTATATGGGATGAAGTTAAAGACCGACTACATGATAACGCTTTCGGGTTATCTGGTGGTCAACAGCAGCGTCTGGTTATCGCTAGAGCTATCGCAATTGAACCTGAAGTTCTACTATTAGATGAACCAACTTCAGCATTGGATCCTATATCAACATTGACGATTGAAGAATTAATTACTGAATTAAAATCAAAATATACGGTTGTTATTGTCACCCATAACATGCAACAAGCGGCAAGAGTATCTGATCAAACAGCATTTATGTACATGGGAAATTTAATCGAGTATGAAGATACCAATACTATTTTCACTACTCCACGCCAAAAGAAAACTGAAGACTATATTACCGGCCGATATGGATAGTAATCTTGCTCAGCAAGTTAAGTGTTTAAGAATTTTGAGGTTAACATGGATAACATTAGTTTAAATAAGCATATTTCTGGGCAGTTTAATGCTGAATTAGAAGATATTCGTAATCGTGTTCTGGCTATGGGCGGTTTAGTTGAAAGACAACTGGAACAGTCGTTAGATGCATTAAGTTCTTTGGATTCGAATTTAGCTAAAAAGATAATCGAAGGCGACCACAGAGTTAATGGTATGGAAGTATCAATTGATGAGGAGTGTGCACGCATCATTGCAAAGCGTCAACCCACAGCCAGCGATCTTCGCCTCATTATAACAACGACAAAAACCATTACTGATTTAGAACGCATAGGTGACGCTTGCGTTCGTATTGCCAAGTCAGCTTTAGAGAAACGCACCAATAACCAACAGCCTCTATTAGTCAGTATTGAAAGTATGGGCCGTCATGCGACTCGTACTCTTCATTCCACCTTAGACGCATTAGCGCGCATGGATGCCGATGCTGCATTAGAGATCCATAAAGAAGATGTTAAGCTAGATAAAGAATATGAAGGCATTATCCGCCAACTCATGACTTACATGATGGAAGATCCGCGTTCAATTCCCGGTGTGTTAGACGTGCTATGGGCTGCGAGGGCTATTGAGCGTGTAGGTGATCGTTGTAAAAACATATGCGAATACATTATTTATTACGTCAAAGGAAAAGATGTGCGCCATACTTCATATGAAGATATGGAAAAGGATGTTCAGAGCTAACCAAATCAATTATTTAAAGTTTAAATATACCCGTAATAACTTTCACTGATTGCGGGTATATATTTATGAGATTTATCATTTTAAATTAATATTAGTAACTTAGTCAGCCTACTTTGTTTCATTTTGGGCAGGTATCACCAGCCGTGATTGGGTGTTCAAGATCAATATTTACGTCCCAGACTAAGGGGTTAAATGGATCCCAAAATTTGAAAGTGCCATTAGAAATCAAAGGTGCGATATCAAATTTTAAAGGATCTGGTTTCCCAATGTCGATTACGACCTGTCCCGAATCAAATGAGCAAGTTGCATCTACATAATGTTCTGTATGTCTAATTTTTCTATCAAGTAAATGAGCGTCACATTTGTAAACATTCATTTCGATGTAATCACCTTTATAAACAATTGCATTTGCCATACTTGATATTGAAAAAACTAGAGGAATTGCAACGTATTTTATATTCATAATTAACTCCAATTACCAGTCTCTAACAAAATCAGCTTACTGTTATTAAAATAAAAACGTAGTTTAATTAAATATGCTCCTCCACTTTTTAAGTAATTAATATGGAAAAACTTAAAATTTAAAATCCCCCCAAGCTTTGTATCTATAAAATTTGATACTATCAGGGTAAATAAAAACATATAATAAGTAGAAAATATAAATTAGTTCTTCACTATCTAACGAAAATATAACTACGAACGTTTCAATTGCTTAAAAGTTAATATACAAAAAACACCTTTAAAAACACAGTAAACACTTAACAAAATAAATTTAGCCAATAGACTTTATTGCACTATTGTTAACATGCTAACCGTACAGTATTAATAATTGCCCTTCTATAGACAACTTGATAAGACTCTAATTATGGGATAAGGAAAAAATGATGAAAGAATTAATAGTTAAAGACTTTATGCAATCCCACGTTCCAACAATAAACCCCGAAACTGAACTCAGTAAAGCAATTGATTTATTAAAAAAACACCATTTGATTGGTTCGCCTGTCACTGACACTGATAAAAAGCCCATAGGTTACCTTTCAGAACATGAATTACTTAAACCTATGCTACATGCTAGCTATTACTGCGACTCAAACTTAAAAGTTTCGGATGTTATGCGACATGAATCACTTACCGTTTCCGAAACTAGCTCTCTATTTAACCTTGCTGAAAAAATGCTAGAAGCAAAACCTAAAAATTATCCTGTTGTAAACGAAAAAGGCCAAATCATTGGCGTTATCACCCGGACTCACGTTCTTGCTGCCCTCTCAGAAGCCTACAATCATTGTCACCCGGTTTAGTCATGGATTATTTACTATAAGGGCTTAATTCATTTCGCATTAAGCCCTTATCAACAAAAGTAAGGGCATTTATTGATTTTATTACTGACTCTCTGGCTTCATAAAAGTATTTAATACTTAACTATTTGTCTTATAAAAAATTATGCTTTCAACTTAACCGTCAATATGTTATTTTTTGGCTGGAATTTTTAACATGTCATTTGCAAATAAATTACATGGAGAAGCAATAAATGTACATAATCCTAAGTATGGCGGCTTTAATGTATGCCTTCTTTATGGCTTGTAATGCGCTTGATCGTTCAGAAGAAAAAGAAGGGCATAATCGCAATTCCTATCTTTGGTGTATTTGGTTTGGGTTTACTATCCGTCTTCAGGGACTTGTTTCGATATTTTATGCTGGCTACGAATATTTCGTAACTGGATACACTATAGAGCAGCCAGTTTTAGCATTAATCGGTGTGCTAATGTTTACTATGTCATTCACTGTCTTAAACAAAAATAAAATTGCTTGGTTTGTAGCCACAGCTATTACACTCAACCCGATATACTGGGTACTCAACGTTATTTATTTCACAAAAAATAAAGAATGTTTTAAATAATACCAATTAGATAAAGTCATTGAGTGTGGGTCTTTTAAAACGACTAAGTTATCCACATCCGTATAACCTCTGTTTGGATTGCTTTTTGTGATACTCCTAATATTTTTCAAGATCACCACTCGACCTTAACGACCTAAGTTTTAATATGGACTCTGCACCTTCAAGGCTCCATCTCGCTCCAGTGATATCCAGCCTATCATTAATCAGATGACGACAAGCTCCCTCAATAACACCGCTAGCAATTGGAAAACCCTGCTCTAATGCTTTGCCGTATTCTAATCTTGATTTGTTTTTTAATAGATAACCGATGCACTTATCAATACCTTCTCGTTGTTTTAATTTCCGTTTTGTTGCACTGCCCCCAAGGCCTTTTGCTACTTGTGATGCATTTCCTCGTAAGATTTCAGTTTCCCGCTTTTCTATCCAATCTTCGACTTCTGGATCATCTTTTTCAAATAAGCACCATGCCGCTTTCCACTGATATTCAAGCACATGAATGAAATCCATGACCACCGTTGCATCGATGTTGAGTTTCTTCATCACTCGATAAATTTGTTTTAACTGATGAGGATGACCGTCAACGAGTACAACCCACTGGCGACTTTGAGTTGGGTCTCGTTCAAGAACTTCTAAAAATGCTTCCTCAATCACTGTCTCAGCGCTTCTTTCTACGCTTGCCCAAACGCGTTTATTTCTTGGTGGCACACGCAATGGACGAACATTTGAATTATCGTTTCTCGACATGATTGACTCTGGGCTACGATGCAAAGGCTTAGTGGTGTATACCGCTGCAACTTCTGCCATTCGTTTGCGGTCTTTCTTTTCTCCAGCACTTAAACGTCCTTTGAGTTTCTGTTGTTTTGCTCCCTTTTTCGTACACTTTCTCAAACTATTAGGTTGCATAACAGTGCCTTTGCCATCCATGGTCAACACCAGTAAATCTGACGTATTTTCCGGAGAAAAGTAGCGTTGCTGAAGATAGAAACCATCAGAATCTTGTGCAATATCCTGCACAATGTTCCTTGCTTGTCGCTTGGGCGTGTACGCACCTGTGGTGGTATTTATTGAGCTGATTGCATCATCATATGAGCCTTTGACTGCTTCCTAATAAATTTCGTTTGCAGTTATTTTTCATATGATTCAGTGCAATGCTATGATCGGAATAAACTTGCTGACGGGGCTCTTCAGCGGTTTTGATATCTAGGAAACCTTATAATAAACACCCCAATAACTCAGTTCCTTCGGTATCGATGTAAGCTTCAACTTCTCCATGACTCTCTTGCTTAACTTGTTTGTCTTCGAGGTGCGAAATAATACGTTCGAATTGTAATTTTGCTTCAGAAAAGAATGAATATTCGAGTGAGTTTGAGTATGCTAGTTTCATGAAAGGAGCCTTTTAATAGACTTGTTGTGTTTGCAAACTGATAAGTACTATAAAATTGCTCCTTTCGCACTATTTATTAAACCCACCCAATTGATAATTAATGATCTTTTCATGCTTTTCGTCGTTCTAAAAGATCTACACCCAAAGTCATTTAATTACGAAAGCCAGTATTACTGGCTTTTTATTTATAACTTGAGAAAATCACATCTAAAACCTATGAGTCACAAAGAATACAGCAGTAGTCTTCTCTAGATGAAAATACAGCCATCGCCGTGACAGAAAGAATAAAAAATTGTCAAAAAGCAAACTATTCATAATAAAGCAATTATGGCTTTAGCCAACCCGTATCAAAGCAATAATTTATTCAGTTTCAACAAAAAACAACAAAAGCATAATCGAACGTTCTTATCTGAAATTAGAAATGTTAAAATCTATAGCAACAATCATCACCAGCATTTCACTTGAAACTTAGCCTTAGAGATTACCAACAAGACTCTGTCGATGCGGCAATCGAACATTTTAAATCATCAACTGACTCTGCTGTCATTGTTCTTCCTACTGGAGCAGGAAAAAGCATTGTTATTGCAGAATTAGCAAGGATAGCAAAAGGTCGCGTGCTTGTTTTGACGCACGTAAAGGAGTTAGTAGAACAAAATGCCCAAAAGGTCGGGCTACTAACTACAGCTGCAGATATCTACTCCGCGGGTTTAAAACAAAAAAAAACGGCTGGTAAAACGGTTATAGCTAGTGTGCAGTCAGCAGCAAGAGCCCCAGAAAAATTTTCAGAATCGTTTTCTCTTGTAATCATTGATGAATGCCATCGCATTAGTTTAAGCAAAGACAGTCAATACCAGCTTTTACTTGATCATTTGCAACAAATTAATCCAAGTATTAGGTTACTTGGGTTGACCGCCACTCCGTATAGATTAGGAACAGGTTGGATCTACCGCCACCATTACCATGGTAAGGTTGGTAATACTGAAAACCCCGTTTTCGAAAAATGCATCTTTGAACTACCTATTCGCCCACTCATCAAACGTGGATTTTTAACAGAACCAAAAATGCTTGATGGTGTAATGGCCCAATACGATTTTAGCTCTCTTTCAGCATCTTCCAGCAGTGATTACAGTGATGCCAAAGTAAATTGCATTCTCTCCCATGCTGGTAGAGCCACAAAAGCTATTGTCCAACAAATACAGTCATTGGGACAAAATAGAAAGGGCGTTATCATTTTCGCTGCTACAGTGAGGCACGCACAGGAAGTCGTTTCTTACCTTAAAGATAGTCAAACGGCACTTATTACCGCTGATACTCCTCAGGATGAGCGTGATCGACTTATAAAGTCATTCAAAAATGAGCAATTTAAATTCTTGGTGAATGTTGCGGTCTTAACGACAGGTTTTGATGCCCCTCATGTTGACTTTATCGCTATTTTAAGACCAACAGCCTCCGTGAGTCTTTTTCAACAAATGGTAGGAAGAGGTTTAAGGCTATCAGAAGGAAAACAAGACTGTTTGGTCATTGATTACGCAGCTAATGGATACGATTTATATTTTCCCGAAGTAGGCCAAGTAAAACCAAGTAGTCGTTCTGTTCCAGTACAGGTGTACTGCCCTGTTTGTAATTTCGCAAATACATTTTGGGGCCTAACAGATAATGACGGAGATTTAATTGAACACTTTGGTCGTCGTTGCCAAGGTTTAATCGATGAACCAAACTACAAAGGACAATGCGAATATCGTTTTAGATCCAAGTCATGCCCTGATTGTGGCGCTGAAAATGATATTGCGGCAAGAATATGTCAAACCTGTCAATCGACACTGATTGATCCTGATAAACGCTTAAAACAAGTTCTGTCTCAACAGCATCATCACCTTTTTAAATGCCAAGATATGATCCTACATGCTGAAGACGAAACGTTGAAAGTGCAATATATAGATGTCGATGGCAACGATTTTATTAGAAAGTTTAAAATGGAAACAAAGGCGCAAATTCGCGCAATGTTTGCACTTTTTATTCATCCACATACAAAAGTTCCTGGTATATTACGTCCGAAATATACCACTCCACAGCAAGTCGTTGATGATTCAGATACTTTTAGAAAGCCTGATCTTCTGTTGCTTAAAAAAGAAAAAAAATATTGGAAATTAATGGAAAGTTATTTCGATTACCACGGTCGTTATCAGATAGAAGCGCAAAATTAGCGAAATTTGAGTGCTTATGATATAAAACTGCAAAATTTATTTAAGGAAGTAAAAATGAAAGTAACCATCTATGGTCGTCCTGGTTGTCCATATTGCTCACGAGCAATTCAAATTTCAGAGCAGTTGAGCAAACAACGTAAGGGTTTTAGTTTCAATTATATCGACATGTTCGCTGATGGTATTTCAAAAGAAGCATTAAGTGAAAAATTGAATGTTCCTGTGAGAACTGTTCCACAAGTGATTGTTGATGGCAGTCACGTTGGTGGTTGCACTGAGTATGAACAATATGTAATTGCTAACAAGCTATTGTAATAACAATTACAGTAATTAATCTCTCACTCATCAAGAGCTAAAGGTTTCCAGTACAAGGCGTATGTTCGAAGTACTATATTCCCTACGGCCGCCATACAAAACTGGCGTTCAACGCACTTAGTGCTTTTGTCGGGATAATTCAAGAGCATGCAACGCAGTAATGGAAGCCTTTAGCCTTGCCCTTAGGGAGCTTGTATGCGCAAAAATTACTTCACCAAATTTTCTCCACGTAGCAATGTAATAACGACGGTTTTGTATGTCGGTAATAACTATGTTTTCACCAATTTCGTTTGTACTTTGTGCGCATACAAAGCTCTGAGTTGAGCATTTAATTACTGTAATTGGTATAAGACAGCAGCGCTTATAGCCAAAGCATCCATTTCCTAGATCTTACATTTTACCTTAACGATTAATCTGTAAGATCTAGTCTGAGCTACAGCTGAGTAATAACCGTTCATTCATTAAAACTATCTGCTTTCATTTCCATCATCAGCCTGTCTCTATCTAAAAGTTCAAAAAATGAAGCGATTAATTTCTGAATAAATGAAGAATCATTATTATTACAATATTCAAAAAATGTTTTAAACTCTTTATCCAATTGACTGTATAAGAAAAGTGATGTTAATTCCAGCTTTGAAAGGTGTCTACGCAAAACTTGCCATGTAGGTGCAACCATAACATTCCCTCCACCACAAACTCCAAAGCCAGAAATAGTGCAATTAGCATTTAGACTGAATACACAGCGATTTTTTAATACTCCAAACAACACCCATTCGGCATCTCCGTGTAAATGAGCATAATCGCAGCTAATTAAACTAATAACGTTTTCTTCATTTACTTCAATATCATAAGTAAATTCAGAGAGATCTTCTTGTGGAACTCCCTTCACCGTCAACCAGTTAATTTCATTTAGAACTTCATCAGCCTCTTCATGTCGTATGCTTTCTGGAATAGGATTTAACTTAATTCGACTAATATCCTCTATTAATTTATGCAGTATTTGATCAATATATGTTGATTTTATCGATTGCTTTTCGAGCTCTATAGCTAGCTTTAAAGTATCTAATAATGATAGGTCAACTAGAAGCCTATCAAGTTTTGATATTTCAGGGGAGTCCAGAAAGTTTATCAAGTGATCGGCATTAATTTTGATGGACTGAATAGAAGGTAATAGTAAAATTGGATGCGTTCTACTTGCTAACATTGCCGAAGATATACTGGAAACGCCATCTATTGTAGATGATATTGACATATTTTAATTACGCAGCTTCAAATAAAGATTACATTGTCGGTTAATAACCGTTATACACTATATAATTTATTGCTATAAAACAGATTTAATAAAGTCTCTGACTTATTGGGAATAAGAAAGAACAAGTCGAGTTAAATTAACCCTTCTATGTTTTACATGACCGATAACTAAAACCTTTAAATGGCTCTTGTACCACTTTAAATAAGTACCTGACGATAAATTATTAAACATTTTACTCATATCTTAAGCACTTTACAGCGTTGTGTCTCAAGTTGCATAGCTACGGCTATGCGTCCCTCCCCACGCCTTGTATTGCACTCAAACTATGAACAAAAAAGTACTCAATAACTTATACTCAGGTACTTAAGGTCTAAATTGGGAAATCAGTGAGTTGATGAGTTCCATAGCTGTTAGGATCATTTTGGTACAACAGCCTATGATAATCCTAAAAAAATCGGTTGAACGCACAATTTAACTTTAATTTATTGAAGTTAAATATAAAATTAAGCAACCCTAATTCACCCATCAGGTGAGTGCTGAACATTCATATATAAAAATTCTTTTCCACTAAAATTTGAGTTTTCATTTCAAGAAAACTATTCCATTTTATCACTTACGGTGTTAGTTATATGCCTTTAGAGTTTGATTATTACTGATGGAATAGGAGTAATTTTATGATCTATGAAGCACCTGGCAAGTCTGGTTCAATCATTCAGTTTAAAAAGCGCTATGAAAATTTTATTGGCGGAAACTGGGTTGCACCTGTTGATGGAAAATACTTTGAAAACACTACACCCGTGACTGGTGAGGTAATTTGCGAGATCCCTCGTTCAAACAATCGAGATATAGAACTTGCCATAGATGCGGCGCATTTAGCAAAGGATTCTTGGGGAAATACTTCACCCACAGAACGCTCCAATTTATTATTGAAATTAGCAGATAGAATTGAAGAAAATATCGAAATGCTTGCTATTGCTGAGTGTTGGGAAAATGGTAAATCAGTCCGTGAAACGCTTGCGGCTGATATTCCGCTAGCCGTCGATCATTTTCGCTATTTTGCGGGATGCATTCGCGCACAAGAAGGCAGTGCTGCAGAAATTGATGGCAACACCGTCGCTTATCATTTTCACGAACCACTTGGAGTTGTAGGGCAAATAATTCCGTGGAATTTCCCTATTCTAATGGCAGCTTGGAAATTAGCTCCTGCACTAGCTGCAGGAAATTGCGTGATCCTGAAACCCGCAGAGCAAACTCCAGCATCAATACTGTTAGTTGCTGAACTTATTGCCGATATACTTCCTAAAGGTGTGTTGAATATAG
Source organism: Parashewanella spongiae (assembly GCF_004358345.1). NCBI lineage: Bacteria > Pseudomonadati > Pseudomonadota > Gammaproteobacteria > Alteromonadales > Shewanellaceae > Parashewanella > Parashewanella spongiae. The sequence continues at coordinate 3,039,011 of NZ_CP037952.1, forward strand.
TCAATGGGTTTGGAACCTAAGCCGGATCTGCCCTTGCTCAAAGTGAAAGAATTGCAAAAATTGCGTTTACAGGCTCGACACCTGTTGGTTCTAAAATTCTTCAATATTCTGCGACTAATATCATTCACTCTAGCGTCGAACTCGGCGGTAAGTCACCCAATATCTATTTTGAAGATGTACTGGATCATGAGGACGCCTATCTCGATAAAGCTATAGAAGGCGCTGTACTCGCCTTTTTTAATCAAGGAGAAGTTTGCACTTGCCCGTCTAGGCTACTCATTCATGAAAAGATATATGACAAGTTCATTGAACGCGTTATCGAGCGAACTAAACAGATCAAACGAGGAAACCCTCTAGATACAGAGACCATGGTAGGAGCTCAAGCCTCACGAGAACAGTTCGATAAAATTTTAAGCTATCTTGAATTAGGTCGGAAGGAAGGGTGTCAATTTTTAACAGGCGGAGAAATTGAGTCTACAGATTCATCCTTAAGTAATGGTTTCTATATTCAACCAACAATTATGAAAGGTGATAATTCGATGCGGGTGTTTCAAGAAGAAATCTTCGGACCAGTTGTAGGGGTAACCACCTTTAAAACCTTCGAAGAAGCCATCGAAATAGCCAATCAAACCGATTTCGGACTGGGTGCTGGTGTTTGGACGCGAGATATGAATAAAGCATACCGAGCTGGGCGACAAATTCAGGCTGGACGCGTATGGACTAATTGCTATCACAGTTATCCTGCTCACGCTGCTTTTGGCGGATATAAAAAATCAGGAATTGGGCGAGAGACGCATAAGAAAGCTTTAGAACATTATCAACAAACGAAAAATTTACTTGTGAGTTATGATGTAAACCCGCTGGTTTTTTTCTAAAATCGAGTAGGAGGGAGCCTCACGGCTCCCGTCCTCTCACACCACCGTACAAGCGATGTCGCATACGGCGGTTCCAATTATACGCTTAACTTATTGTACCCTTCTAAAAACAAATACAATCCCATATCTTTAAACCTCTGATTTGGTAAAGCTTGATTGAGTTGTGGCGTTTTAGAGAGTTTCCACCAACCTTTATCAGATTTCGCAAGTTTCCAAGTATTGTGCTCTGTTACGCCTAGAGTCTGTTGATCTTTCGTGATTTTTTTGCAGCGATAAATTGGTTATTTTATGCAAGGCAAAGTTTGTGAGGTTTGGTTGTTATCGACATACAAAACTGTCGTTACTTCGTTTCCAAATAAGAAAACGATAACGCAGCAGAAATGACCAATTTACGCTGTCTTCGATGCTTTTGAGCATTCACTGTTCTGTGTTATGACCAGCTCACTTAGATGGCTAAGCATCACTGCTCACGCTTTGAACAGATAAACCTAAATAAATCGGTCTAACGCACAATTTAGCTTTAATCTATTGAAATTAAATACAAAACTAAACAACCCTAATTCACCCATCAGGTGAGTGCTGAACATTCATATACTTGCCAAAACCACCGCTAGCTGCGTTATAAATTTTGCAAGTAGAACCACTACTTGCTGCTATTCATGCCTTGCTATCAGTAATTTTTTCTGCGTATATGAACGCTCCCAACCGATTTATTTAGGATAAATGCTCAAATAGCACAAAATTTAATCCTGAAAGATCAACAGATCCTTAGGGATCTAGCATTTAAAAATCTACCGCAACTGGAGTGATTGTAAGATCCCACTTTGGTAATTCACTATTTCTGACTATTTTACCTGACATTGCGCACACGGAATAGCTATGTGGTTGATGTTGAATAAGAAATCACTCTTTATCTATATTTTATTTAAAATTAACCGATATGAACATTTTCACAACGCAAAGGTGAGTAACCATTCATTAATTTTGGGTTTTTAATAGATGTGCTCAATGTCAGTTTTACTTTCCAGTTCTTCTTTTCTTTGCTATTGAGCTTGATTCCCTTTGAGTAAACTTTATCAATTAAATTGACTACTGGTCTCATTGCTTTCCATGTCATTGTTTTTGTCCACTCTATTACCGTTTTGGCTGTACTCAGTAATGTGCCATTCCAATGTCTCTCTAACGATGACCAGACTCGTTCAATCGGGTTATATTTACTATAATATGGTGGGTAGTAGACGTTTCGAACCTTTAGTTTCGATTGTTCACTAAACGCTACTAATCTAGACAGGTACTGAGTACGACAGCCGCTATTTTCAGGGCCATTATCTGAAAAAATAATGAGTTCTTCGACTTCTGGATTTTCACTTTCAACTCAAGTTTCGGAGTTCAAATTCAATAATGAAGTGAGCGTATTTTACTGATATATAAATAAAAGATGAGAGTTAATGTGTTATAATCTTGTTGCTTAGACAAAAACTAAAACACACCAACTCTCAGACAAATATTGACATGAAATCACTTTCTCTACCATCACTTACTTCTAATTTTTTACAGCGTTCAGGCATTCAAATTGATAATTCGTTAAGCACATCATGGAAACAGCTTGGTTTTGTTTCAATGTTGACATCTTGTGGTTTCAGTAAACGTTCGGGTATTGAAGCAACCGAAGTCATTTACTTACTAACTCATGTTACGCACCGCCTAAAAATTAGTGGCATAATCAAGCTATGAACGATGAATTACTAGAGCTGTATAGCGATTACCAACTATCTAGCTTTGGACAAGTAACAGCAACAGGGATGTCAGACTTACTAGATGGTGCTTACAGTCATGATCAGGTAACAAGACTCCTTTCTACTAACGAGTTCACCAGTAAAACTCTTTGGGGAATGGTTAAATCCACTGTAAGACAGGTCGAAGAAGATGATGCCGTTCTTATTTTCGATGATACGATTGAAGAAAAGCCTTATACGGACGAAAGCGACTTGATCGCTTACCACTACGACCACACAAAAAATCGAACCGTTAAAGGGATTAACCTTCTTAATTGTCTTTACTACTCCCAAGGTGTATCAATTCCAGTATCTTATAAGTTGATCACTAAGCCAATTCCCTATTGTGATCTGAAAACTAAGAAAGTTCGCAGAATGTCTGAAACAACTAAGAATGAAGATTTTAGAGAGCTTTTACAAATTAGTTACCAAAACCAACTTAAATTCAAATATGTTCTAGCAGACAGTTGGTTCTGTTCAAATGAAAATATGGTGTTTATCAAACACAAATGCCACAAGGATTTTATCATGGCGTGCAAATCTAATCGTCTTGTTTCTTTGAGTGAAGATGATAAGAAGCATAAGAAATCACAACGGGTTGATACACTTGAGTTTCAAGAAGGGCAGTCTGTCAAAGTTTGGATATCTGGGGTAGATTTTGAGTTACAGTTATCCAAGAAAGTCTTTAAAAACAAAGATGGAAGTACAGGCGAGCTTTACTTGTTATGCAGTGATTTAAGTTGTGATGATGAGTTCATCCAAGCGGTCTATCAAAAACGATGGAACGTTGAACTCTTCCATAAAAACCTGAAGTCAAATGCGGCAATTACCCGTTCTCCAGCACATACAGTTAAAACACAAAGTAATCATCAATTTTTATCAATTTATAGTGCATTTAGGCTTGAAACCTTAGCTTTAAAACTGAAAATGAATAAATTTCAACTGAGGGCGAAACTGTATATAAAAGCATTAAAAACAGCCTTTACAGAACTTCAAACTCTAAAAGCTGTTAGTGCGTAACATGAGTTACTAATGCTTTGGATTGGTTGAAGGTTGATACCATATCTATGTTTGCTAAAGAGTCACTACTCAGCTTTTCTTCTGCTAAGAAAGATGTGCTTTATGATTTACTCAACCGAGAAGACTTGAATTGGAGAAAACTGCAACTTTACACCGCTAAAAAACTCATAAAACAGGAAGGCAAGAGTAAAGTCAGAGCTTTTGTTGTCGATGATTCAGTAAAGCAACGTCGTGGTAAGAAAATGCCCGGCGTATCCACTCACTTCGACCATTTGACAGGGCGTTGTGTTATGGGACAGCAAGTACTGAGTTTTGGCTACGCTTCTGATAGTCAATTTGTCCCACTGGATAATGAACTCTTCATCAGTCAAACCAAAGCACAACCTCTAACCGGTAAATTTAAAGATGAGCGCTCAATAGTCGCTAAACGTTACAAGCAATCTGTGGCTCAAACTAAGCCTGCTATGGTTGCAGGTATGGTTAAACGTGCGCTGGGAGTAGGTATTGAAGCTGATTATTTTCTTGCAGACTCTTGGTTTGCCACCAAGCCTATTATCAGCATGACGCTTGAGCATGATTTGACGGCTATTCTCCGAATGAAAAAAAACAAAATGAAGTACCGCTTAGCGGATAAATCAGAGTGCAGTGCCGCCGAACTATTCAAAACTCAAGTAAAAGGCCGATGGCAAAAACTAGCAGGGTTGCCTTATCAAACAAAGTCCATTGTCGTTGAGTTGAATCTAGCAGAAACGGCAAAGCTTGAGCCGAATTGGATTAAGGTTAAACTCGTCTTTTGTCGAGGTGTTAATCCTGATAAGAAAAAAGGAGGTAAACACGATTGGGCATTATTTTTAAGTACGGACGCTTCGCTAAGCGATGAAAAAATTCTTGAGATTTACGCTTTGCGTTGGGGAATTGAAGTGTACTTCAAGGAAGCCAAACAACATCTTGGCTTTTTGAGTGAGCAAAGTCGTCATTACAGTGCTTATATTGCTTCAATTCATCTAACAGGGTTGAGGTTTTGCTTGCTTCTGCATGCGAAGCAAAATGATGAAAACAGCAAAGTCTGTGACTCAAGGAACCTACTTTGCGACAGTCTACAAAATTTAGATTTTGCTTGTAAATTATGGGGCTTATTTAAGGCTTTGATCAGCGATGCAGTTTCTAGTATTTCTTCGTTATCAACAACAGAAAGCGAAATCATACTGAATAAAATCAACGAAGAAGTGACCTCGTTTTTTAATCAAGTCATGCAAATGGATACTTTTACATTACGCCAAGAGGCTATTTCTACTGGAAAGTACCCATGATTTTAGCTAAAAATGAACTCCGAAACTTGAGTTATAATATTGTCGTTGTTCTATGATGTTCATTTTATGATGCGATCATACTAAAAAGTGTGCTTGCTAGTATCAAGTTAATGGGTAGACTCGCTCAATACTATCATTCCTGAGTTGAATTTATCCTCGATAAACTCAAGTCCAAATTCATTTTTGAGAAAACTTATCATTCCATTTTTTAACGTATTATTGCCATGGTACCCAGTTATGATCGATGTGATGTTGAGTTCATTGTTTTGTTTGTGGTAACAAAATAATAGTCTTGCGAAAGCTAATGGAACACCTCGAATATGTGTACCATCGCCTGAATCTCCTTCGAAGATTTTATCCATATGCAAATCGAGACAATGATTCATTAAGCCAACATTTTTTTTATATATTCCTTCTGTTATCCCTTTATCAATCATGCTTGCGAAATTATCTTTTTCAAGTGGCGCAAATTGAGCATGTATTTGTGAAAAAGTACTCATGTTACATTTGTTCATTATTTTTTCTAAACACCATATTCCAGTGTCAAATTCCTTAGCCTTAATACATACTTTAATAAAGGCATTGTAAATGGCAACATTAGGTTTGATACCCCATTGCTGCATTAAGCTGGCTGAAACTGTATCGCCATCGCCCAACACCAATAATTTGGCTTCGGCATAACGCCCCGTTTCAGCGCAGGCCGTCAGCAAATTCAGGCAGATGATTGAATCTGCCTTTAGTGGTAGATGGGGTGCCATCACGGGCTTGTCACCACACACCAGTTGCCAAGCACTATCAAATTGGCCTGTTTTAGCGCATACCGTGATAAAGGTGCTGTAAACGGCAACATTAGGCTTGATGTTCCACTGCTGCATTAAGCTGGCTGTAGCTGTATTGCCCAACACCAATGATTTGGCTTCTGCATAACGCCCCGCTTCAGCGCAGGCCGTCAGCAAATTCGTGCAGGTGATTGAATCTGCCTTTAGTGGTAAATGAGGTGCCATCACGGGCTTATCACCACACACCAGTCGCCAAGCACTATCAAACTGGCCAGTTTTAGCGCATACCGTGATAAAGGCGCTGTAAATGGCAACATTAGGCTTGATGTCCCATTGCTGCATTAAGCTGGCTGTATCGCCGTCGCCCAACACCAATGATTTGGCTTCTACATAACGCCCCGCTTCAGCACCGGCCGTCAGCAAATTCGTGCAGGTGATTTGATTGGCTTTTAATGGCAAATGAGGTGCCATCACGGGCTTATCACCACACACCAGTTGCCAAGCACTATCAAACTGGCCAGTTTGAGCGCATACCGTGATAAAAGCATTGTAAATGGCAACGTTAGGCTTGATGCCCCATTGTTGCATTAAGCTGGCTGTATCGCCATTACCCAACACCAGTGATTTGGCTTCTACATAACGCCCCGCTTCAGCGCAGGCCGTCAGCAAGTTTAGGCAGGTGATTGAATCTGCTTTTAGTGGTAAATGAGGTGCCATCACGGGCTTATCACCACACACCAGTTGCCAAGCACTATCAAAGTGGCCCGTTTTAGCGCATACCGTGATAAAGGCGCTGTAAATGGTAACATTAGGCTTGATGCCCCATTGTTGCATTAAGCTGGCTGTAGCTGTATCGCCCAACACTAATGATTTGGCTTCTGCATAACGCCCCGCTTCAGCGCAGGCCGTCAGTAAATTTATGCAGGTGATTTGACAGGCCTTTAATGACAAATTAGGTGCCATCACGGGCTTGTCACCACACACCAGTCGCCAAGCTCTATCAAAGTGGCCCGTTTTAGCGCATACCGTGATAAAGGCACTGTAAACGGCAACATTAGGCTTGATGTCCCATTGTTGCATTAAGCTGGCTGTATCTCCATCACCCAACACCAATGATTTAGCTTCTACATAACGCCCCGCTTCAGCGCAGGCCGTCAGCAAATTTAGGCAGGTGATTGAATCTGCCTTTAGTGGTAAATGAGGTGCCATCACGGGCTTATCACCACACACCAGTTGCCAAGCACTATCAAATTGACCTGTTTTAGCACATACAGTGATAAAGTTGCTGTAAACGGCAACATCAGGCTTGATGTCCCACTGCTGCATTAAACTGGCTGTAGCTGCGTCGCCCAACACCAATGATTTAGCTTCTGCATAACGCTCCATTTCAGCGCAGGCCGTCAGCAAATTCAGGCAGGTGATTTTATTGGCCTTTAATGGCCAATGAGGTGCCATCACCGACTTATCACCACACACCAGTTGCCAAGCACTATCAATTTGGCCCGTTTTAGCGCATACCGTGATAAAGGCATTGTAAATGGCAACATCAGGCTTGATACCCCATTGTTGCATTAAACTGTTTGTAGCTGTATCGCCCAACACCAATGATTTAGCTTCTATAAAACGCTCCACTTCAGCGCAAGTGCTCAGCAGATTCATGCAGGTGATTTGATTAGCTTTTAATGGTAAATGAGGTGCCATCACGGGATTATCACCACACACCAATCGCCAAGCACTATCAAACTGCCCTGTTTTAGCGCATACCGTGATAAAGGCGCTGTAAACGGCAACATTAGGCATGATGCCCCATTGTTGCATTAAGCTCGTAGTAGCTGTATCGCTATCGCCCAACACCAATGATTTAGCTTCTGCATAACGCCCCGCTTCAGCGCAAGCCGTCAGCAAATTCAGGCAGGTGATTGAATCTGCCTTAAGCGATAGATGAGATGCCATCACGGGCTTATCACCACACACCAGTTGCCAAGCACTATCAAACTGGTCAGTTTTAGCGCATACCGTGATAAAAGCATTGTAGATGGCAACATCAGGCTTGATGCACCACTGATGCATTAAGCTGGCTACTGCTGCATTGCCTAGTACCAATCTTTTGGCATCTGAAAAATTTAAATTTAACTTAATTAGTTTCAGTAATAGAGTGCATGTTTTCGATTCATAGGACGATTTAAATCGTGTTATGTCACTAAAAACACCGTCGAAATCAGATGAGTGGCTGTTAGGAAAATCGGCGGCTTTGTGTAACAGTTTATGGATTAATCTTATATCCCATGATGTTTCCATGACCCGTTTGTCGTTTTTTAGGGTGTGAATGATTTCAATAAGCTGCGAAAGTTTAGTGCAACCACCAATTAATGCATTTAACTCAATACCCAGTTGATTTTTGGTTTTCTGTTTAAGTTTCCAAGAGTGAATAAGCTCACTGGTCTGAGTAAAAAAGGAGTCAGGAGAGGAAGGTGGTTGCTGTATTTGCCTGGTATATCGAGTGCTCGATTTGGAAGTAATAGAATCGAGCTCAGTTACAAAACGTTGGCGAACATTACTTGGCTTCTTACAATAATGAGTCTCTCGTGTGCGAGAGTTAGAGCGAGTCGCCGATGATTTTTTGTTGAAAAAATCATACAGATTTTGTCTATCGATTTTGCTTAATCTTTGATAACCCTGTTGTAAGTTTTCATCACCATCAAACCTTGAAACCTCAAAGTTAAGATAGGATAGAGCTTCGCTAGGGTATTCTTGGAGGCTTTTGAGCATGAATCTATATATTGATCCATGCTCAGCAGAAGTGCGCACTGTCGCCATCACATTACTCAATAAGTGAGTGAATTAACAAGCTAAGAAATAACGCACTGAAATGATAAATACAAAAATATTCAGCTTTAAGGCATTCTATAAATGTATAACAGAAAATTATCCACCGCACAGGGAAGCCGCTTGGTAGCATATAGTTGTACATCAGACTCAAACAAAAAATAATGAAATTGAGCGTAAATTGGTTTTGTCTCTCCCTTGCCAACTTGGTCGGTTGGCGCATTTTTGTCCAAACTTATGCCAACGACTCTGCTGGCAAATGTTGAGAAATCTCCTGGACGTGGGTTTCAGGGCAATCAATAGGCATTTCAAATACTCGAGATGATCTTCCTGGTGGCTGGATGATATTGAGTTGCCAGTTAATGGGTAACAGTTCATGCCATTTCAAATAAGTGGACGCATTGCCACCGGCATAGAGAAAGCAAAATAATCTAACATCCGGCGAACGGGTATTGCCAGAGGAAATTAGCCATTTTTCCTGTGAGCTAGGATTCATCATCTTCTCTTTTCCGTTCCAGTTCATTTGCGGTTTCTAACAAAGAACCTTTGCAGGCGCTTTTATAGCCTTGCAGACTTTCACCAGAGAGTTGTTGACTGTCATCATCGTTCACAAGACTCAATAGATACCGCTGGCAATTTTCATATTGTTCATGATTAGCCAGATAGGTTTCATCTTTAAGAAACTGCTTGTACCCGGTCATTCCCTGATAGAGATTTCTGTTTTCCGGCGCTTTATTCTGTTCGTAAGCCTGATGTGGTGCCAGGCTCGAGCATCCTGAGATGGCAGTATACAAAGCAGATACCACCAACAGGCGATTTCTTAACTGATTCATAAGTTCACTTCCTTACAGTCAGACTCGCTCCCTCGCAGATAGCAAATCTCTTTGACTGTAGTCAACGTTGCCAGTTTCTCGCTTATCACATCAAAGTTCTTGTGCGTGATATTTTCACCGTTGACTTGAGTGATAACATACGATTCTTTTAGACCATTGTTTTGTGCGGGGCTCACGGTCCTAACCTTCTCGATAAAGACTCCATTTGTATGGGGAAGCAATGTCAGACCGAAGGTATTTGCGTAATTAGGCTTTTAAAAGTTTGCATTGGGTGTCAGGTGCAGCTTTTGCGCTGGATAGTCCACAATAAGGCAGGGCGGGATCGTGCTTTAGGTCTTGAAAATAATTAAATCAATTTTGAACTTTCCTGAGTAACGATGATCAGATCGACAAATGAATACTGAATTTGAGTCTGATTATGGACGTAATGAATAAATCAAGCCATGAAACGTCTTATTACATAACCTCGTTAGCCAGTGACGTGGAAGGAATCGCTAGATATATACGGAAGCACTGGGCAATAGAGAATAGTCAGTATTGGGTTCTTGATGGTGTGTGCCACAGGCACATAGAATTGCTGCGTAAGAATATGCTCGAAGCTTATGGCTAAGCTTAAGAATAGATGGTGGTTTGACCCACCGGAGTCTGCTGTCGGAAGCTAGCTCCAAACCGCTTCAAGCTGCGAATATTAAGAGTATTCGTGGTGAGCGTTGAAGAAACGGGCATATTTATGTGCTCAGGTGTGAAATGAGAAGACGAGCTATCGAACCCATGATGACGCATCGTAAGCCAATGAATCGACATCAAAAGCCAATAGCATCTAAGGTTGGTGATAAATTTACAGGTTGCTCCGAAGGCTGTGTAAGTGGTGCCCGGTGTAAAGTGGGCGTGAGCTCATTTCAGGCTCTTTTTAGGAATTGTGGGAACCAGTCGTCAGAATGTTAAGGGAGAAATACAAATCATTAAACTGGTAAGTATGAGAGTACCAAAGTCTGGCACTGGGACGGAACGATCCGTAGTAGTGATGAAGCATTTGTAATGAATGTGGAGCGAAGGGGTCGTGTTAAACAGTATTCATCTACTTCCCACCTGCAGTTAAAGCTGTGGCGATACCAAAGAAATCAGGAGGAGAGAGGATACTAGGTATCCCTACGATCCAAGATCGTATCGCTCAAATGATAGCAAGGCTTTCATTTGAACCCTTGGTTGAGCCTGCGTTTCTAAAAGATTCCTATGGTTATTGTCCAAGGAAGTCAGCAATAGATGCTCTGCGAGTGACAAGAAAGCGCTGTTGGTATCAAGATTGGGTTCTGGAATTTGATATAAAAGGATTGTTTGACAACATTTCACATGAATTGCTAATTAAAGCAGTACGCAAACATACAGATTGTAAATGGTTGCTGCTGTATATTGAGCGTTGGTTAAAAGCACCGATGATAAAAGCGGACGGTGAAATAATAGAGCGCACACAAGGGGCACCGCAAGGTGGTGTCGTGAGTCCTGTGTTAGCCAACTTATTTCTTCATTATGTTTTTGACAAATGGATGCAAAAAAATCATTCGAATGTGAAATGGTGTCGTTATGCCGATGATGGGCTTGTTCACTGTGATAGTGAAAAGCAAGCTCAGCAATTGTTAATCGAGCTTAAAGAAAGATTTGAAGCCTGTGGACTCGAACTTCACCCAACGAAAACCAAAATTGCATATTGCATATTGCATATTGCATATTGCATATTTCAAAGATGGCACTCGAAAAGGCAAGTACGAGAATATAAGTTTCGACTTTTTAGGATATACCTTCAGACCACGGCTTTGTCGTAATAGGCAAACACAGGGTATATTTGTCAGCTTTACGCTCGCAGCGAGCAGAGTTGCTCAAAAGGGGATGATAAAGAGGATCAGAATGTTAGGTATCCGAAAGCGAACCGATTTAAGTCTTGAGCAAATAGCCAAATGGATAAATCCGATCATTAATGGTTGGATTAATTATTATCCTAAAATCATCAGTTGAACGCTGAGTATATGAGTAACTGTTTGAGCAATATGATGATTTTATCATCATGGCTTTCACCCAATGAGTGAAGTGCTCTACGCTCACAAGCTTGCTAAAATGACTGCTATCTGCGTTGTAACTTTTGCTAGTAGAATAACTACTTGCTGCAAGCTACGCCTTACTATCAGCCATTTTTTCTACGCTTGAGAACGCAGTCAACTGATGTTTCTAGGATTATGGTAACTTCTGTCATTCAGAGCTGTATAGGGTTTTCCGCGAGGTAAATAAAGCATTAATCTGGTGGGCTAGGCACAAATACAAGAAACTCCAGCGACGTAAAACGAGAGCGGGTAAGTTTATGGAAAATATTGCAAACTCTCATCGCTACTTGTTTGCCCATTGGCGAGCAGGAATGAAAGGATCGATGGTTTAATGGGAGCGGTATGAGTCGAGAGGCTCACGTACCGTTCTACGAGGGGCTGCTGGGGAGGTTCCAGCGGTCTACTCTACTAAGCTTTGATGAAGATTCATGTCGGTTAAGAAGTGGAAACGCAGCAGAGAACATGGCTATCATGAATAAAACAGCACTCAACATGCTGAAAAATGAGAAAACAGCAAAAGTAGGAATAAAAAGCAAACGTTTAAAAGCGGGCTGGGATGAAGAATATTTGATGAAGGTATTAACTGTGGGCAAACTGGCTGTTTAATTTAGACCCGTTTGCCCTAAATATTCCCCTTGTGTTGTGGTTACTAAAGGGTAGTTGAGTTACTGTCCTTCATAGTTTCTAGTATCCTTAATCACTTATTTTTCTAACATACGCTTTAAAACTATTTCGTTGTAACTCACAACGCCAAGAATTTCTGCTCCCTCTATAACAGGAGCACGGCTAATGCCAAAGTTTTCAAATAATCGAGCGGTATAACGAATATCCATGTACCCATGAACTGAAACTACAGGCTTTGTCATTATTTCGTACACATTTACTCTTTCTGGTGATCGATCTTTTGCAATGACTTTTTTGGCTATATCACTCATCGAAACCATTCCATATTCATCGTGCTCATTACGTTTCTTTACGAAAAGGATTTCAACACCATTTTCAAGTGCAATTTTTATCGCTTCTGCGATAGTAACAAGACCATCAACCATTGCATAAGATTGAGTCATAACATCTGAGTTTTTGATTATTGTTGAATTCATACCAGTTGATCTCCTAGCTCTTTTGTTAACGCTTCAACCTGATGTGCAACACCAACCGCATCTTCAACATCAATCTGAATAGCTATACCCTGCCCTGGATTACTATCAAACTGCCCTGTTTCGTTTATAGTTTCTAGTATGTTACGGCTTAAATGTTCTTCTACTAACAATAAAATCACATCCCTTTGGACATTTAGAGTTAATCCCATAAATGTTTGCTTTTTGTTAACCCCTTCACCTCGAGCATGATTAATCACGGTGGCTCCAGTTGCACCTGCTTCTCGCGTGGCGTCTAATATCTTATCGGTGCAAGCATCATCTACGAACGCTACAATGAGTTTAAATCGCATCAGCTGATTCCTTTTTAATTTTTTTTGAACTTAACATTTCAACAAGTTGCGCATATGCCATAACAGTAATTATTGGAAATAAACTGGCAAACGCAATTAAACCAAAACCATCTATCAGAGGATTTCTTCCTTCCACATTTGTGGCCAAGCCTAAACCTAAGGCGGCAACAAGTGGAACAGTGACCGTTGAAGTCGTCACACCTCCAGAGTCATAAGCAAGAGGAATAATCATTTTAGGGGCAATAAATGTTTGTATGACAACAATGACGTAACCTCCAAGAATGTAATAATGAATAGGATCTCCAACCACTATTCGATAACAACCTAAACTGATCCCAATCGCTACGCCCAAAGCCACTGAGAGTCGTAAACCTTGAACACCAATAGTGCCACCAGAAACCTCATTAGCTTTAATTGCTACAGCGATGAGGGAAGGTTCAGCAATCGTTGTACTTAAACCAATAGCAAAAGCGAATACATATACCCACATGTAATCTGACCATATTGGTGTTTCAGGATTACTTGCATTAATAAACTCAGGAGAAGTGAGTTGCTCAGCCATTGTACTCCCAAGCGGGAACAAGGCTAAATCAAGCCCAACTAGAAATAAACTTAACCCAATAATTACATAAGCAAATCCTAGAATAACTTTAATAGGGTTTGATATTGATCTTTTTAAAACGGCTAACTGAAACCCAAAAAGAATAGCTGCAATAGGTATCACATCGCGAGCTGTAGATAAAAAGGTATTAAGCAGCGAGTTAAATACTTCATTCATAGCACGATCATTCCATAACAAAGCACAAAAATCATAGGAGAAAGGCTTGCAAACGCGATTAGTCCGAAACCGTCTAACATCGGGTTCCTGCCTTTGATGACACTAGCTAACCCAACACCAAGTGCAGTTACAAGAGGAACTGTAATAGTAGAAGTTGTCACACCACCACTATCGTAAGCAATACCAATGATACTTTCTGGCGCAACACTCGTTAGAAGCATTACCAAAATATATCCACCAATTATTAAATAATGAATTGGCCACCCTTTTAATATTCTGATGACACCAAGAAGTATTGCTAAACCAACAGACACCGCGACTGTAATTCGCAGTCCCATGGCATAACTTTCCTTTGCAGTTTCAGACGCACCTATTGCTCCAGCATTAGCAGCAACCTGAGCAGCTTCTCCCGCTACAGCCGTTAAAGCCGGCTCAGCAATTGTCGTTCCAAACCCTAATGCAAATGAGAATATGGAAAGCCAAAAAACGCTTCCTTTCTTTGCTAGTGCATGAGCGAGTGACTCACCGATCGGAAATAGCCCTAACTCAAGGCCCACAATAAAAAACGTCAATCCAAAAACGATAAAAACAAGTCCTATGCTGATTCCCATTAAATCTTCAGGAGTTTGTTTCAAGACAAAAACTTCAAAAAACACAACAACTAAGATGATAGGCACAAGATCGCGTAGACTGCTAAATAAGGATTTTGACAGTAACACCAATGATTCCACACCGACTCCTTCAATCCAAACTTAAGAATAATCATTGACGCATTGTGTAAAACACACAGCAAGATAGTCAATAAAATAATGATATCAACTTTAGTTTGTCGTACTGTTTAATCTAGATCAAAAAAGCAGTGAATAAGCAAAATGAAATTACCGATTGTGAAAACTGACATTGCGTACACGGAATAGTTATGTGATTAAGGTTGAATAAGAAATCACTTTTTATCTGTATTTTACTTAAAATTAACCAATGTGAACATTTTTACAACACGAAAGTTAGTAACCATTCATTAATTTTGGGTTTTTAATAGATGTGCTCAATGTCAGGTGAAATCACAATTAGGAATTTGAAACTGAGTAAAGAAAGAAAATAATTTAAGAAGTAAATTTGATATAACTTAGAGAGATTGGTACAACCGAGTGGATTCGAACCACCGACCCCTACCATGTCAAGGTAGTGCTCTAGCCAACTGAGCTACGGTTGTATTGTGAAAACGTCGCTAAAGAACGAGGCGCATATTAAGAGCAATGAAGGTAATAGGCAAGTAATATTTTATTTTAAATGTTTGTTTGATTAATTGTTGCCCGTTATGGAAATAGCTTATTTTCTAATAAATTAAATGAAAGCATTAGAACTTCCATTTATAAACTTAAAAATTTATTATTTGCGTAATGATTTACGTAGTTTTAAGTAGCTCCAAATTTTAATGGCACTTCATGCACCTATTGAACAATATCATTAAGCTGCATTGATACTTTTGTAATTGAGAAAATAATGAACCATTCTGGTTATCAAGCTAAGAGATTAATTCAACTAGCTTTTCCTGTTCTAGTGGCCCAAGTTACTCAGACAATGATGGGTTTTATTGATACTGTCATGGCGGGAAGAGTAAGTGCAACTGACATGGCGGCCGTTGCTGTTGGCACAAGTCTTTGGATGCCTGCAATTTTATTTGTTCAGGGATTGATATTGGCATTTACACCTCTAATTGCTCATCATCATGGTGCTAATAACACAAAAACAATTCGTCCTCTTCTTTATCAAGCATCCTATATAGCACTTTTAGGTGCGAGCATCGTCATGATTGCACTTAATTACTCTTCTTGGGTATTTGAAAGAATGGAAATTGAAGCAGAGCTACAGAGGCTATCAACTGGTTACATACAAGGTGTTATGTGGGGAGCTCCTGCATTAGTTTTATATCAAGTATTGCGAAGTTGTAGTGAGGGAATTTCTTATACTTTCCCAACAATGTTAATTGGTTTCGTTGGGTTGGCAATAAACATTCCTGCAAATTATATATTCATTAATGGTTACCTTGGGATGCCCGAACTTGGTGGTGCCGGCTGCGGTGTAGCTACTGGAATAGTCAGCTGGGGCATGTTTATAGCAATGCTTTTTTATGTCCGCTTTCATTCCCGATTAAAACCTATAGAGCTATTTGAAAAAGTTCATTTACCAGATATAAAGACGATGTGGAGCATGACTAAATTAGGAATGCCTATAGCAATGGCTTTACTATTTGAAGTGAGTTTGTTTGCTGTAATTGCATTGCTATTAGCGCCTTTAGGTTCCACAGTTGTTGCAAGTCATCAAATTGCTTTAAATTTCTCTTCCATTGTATTTATGCTCCCTCTCTCAATAGGTATGGCAGTATCAATTCGAGTAGGTTATTACTTAGGTCGTGAACAGCCAGATGTTTCCAAGACTGTGACAAAAGTAGGTTTGATATTGGCTTTTGTGCTAGCAGCAATAACGGCAACAATTACTATTTTACTTAGAGGGCCTATTGCTGAGCTATATAATGATAATTTAGAAGTAATTGCTCTTGCTGGTAGCTTAATGTTCTTAGCGGCTTTGTATCAACTGTCAGATTCAATACAAGTTGTAGCTGCTGGTGCATTGAGAGGATATAAAGATACTAAAAGTGCCTTTTATATTACACTGTTTTCATACTGGGTAATTGGAATGACTTTAGGTTACATTTTGGCAAGAACTGATTATATTTTTCCTGCAATGGGAGCTTATGGTTTTTGGATAGGTCTCATAGCTGGCTTGTCTTCTGCTGCTGTATTATTTGCTATTAGATTGGTAGTTATTCAAAAGCGAGTAGCTAAAGAAGTAAATTAGTTTATCGCTGACTTATTTAGATTTGTCGAGATAGATTAATTGAAGTGTTTTATATTACAGGCGACAAAAACAGCACTTGAAATGAGATTCTTGATTTTTACTTGCATACTAAATTGAGAATCTCTATTATTTAGCTCGTTCAAATACATCTTCACAATACAACCGTAGCTCAGTTGGTTAGAGCACTACCTTGACATGGTAGGGGTCGGTGGTTCGAATCCACTCGGTTGTACCAAGTTCTCTTATCAATAGATTTCATTCATTTTCAATTTCATTACAGTCTAGTCTCAAGAATTCAAGCTAACACACTGTAAAATATTGCATTTTATTAAAAACCACTTGTGAATTTAATTTATTTGAAAATGTTAAAAATAATAATAATTTTAAAAAATTACAACAATTTCACTACAATCACTGAATCCTTGTGAGTTTACGGCAGCATAGTGCAACTTTAACCCAATAATTTGATGTAATGATGGCAGATTAATTATCGGAGCCCATCATGCCAAATATAGAGCCATTAACTCGCGTCGCCACAGTCTTCGCCCATTGGCGCATAAATAAGCCGAGTCGCGGAACTAAAATACCAAACACTCTCCGCGAGCAAGCCATTTCATTGCTAGAGCATTACTCATCATCACAAATTTGCACCGCTTTACGTATCAGTGGCTCTCAATTTAAACAATGGTGCCAGGTATCAAACTCGGCAGAGTCCATTACAGACTTCATTGAATTACCCAACTTACCTGAGGTCATCAAGCCCAATTCCCCAGTAAAACTTGAGTTGAATCTATCTAATGGCGACAATATTCATATACAAGGTGTGGTGGATGTTCACTTTATTTGCGCCCTTATCGGGGCAATGAAATCATGATCTATTTAACTTCCAACAGTCGTATCTTCATTGCGACTCAGCCTGCTGATTTTCGCTGTGGTATCGATGGACTGGCGGCCGTGTGCCAACAGCGCTTGTCGAGTAATCCGCGTTCAGGCTCGATATTCGTCTTCATTAATCGCAACAAAACCATGATACGAGCCCTCACTTATGAGCATAATGGCTTTTGGCTGATGACCAAACGGTTATCAAAAGGAAAATTTCATGGATGGCCACGTCATCATGGCGTTATGCAACCGATGGCTGCGGCACAATTACGGCAATTACTGAGTGGTGAACCTTATTTATCTTCAAGTCGCTTGAAATAAATCGCACTTACCGGTTGATTATTTTATTTATCGGATCATACTGCCCGCCGAATTCATTTTTCCTATTCGCCTAAGCTGGACTGTCCTTTAATGAGTAAACCGTTTACTGATATCGACCACAACGCGCTGGAAGCACTGATAGTTCGTGTTACTGAAGCCAGAGAGCATGAGTTAGCACTGTCTCCAGAAGATTGTCAGTTGTTACTTGATGCCTTAGTGACGTTATCGACGATGCAGCAACGATTAACCAATCACGATGTCACCGTGCACAAATTGCGTAAGTTACTTGGCATTGAAAAGTCTTCAGAAGCCTTGTCTCGTGTCAGTAAAAGTAATAAAGGAAGCGGTAAACACACTGCGGGTAAAAATCGTAAACCCAAAGAGAGCGGTGAAGATTTCACTCCCGCTAAGCCAGTTGTGATAGTGCATCAGAGTACAGGTGTGAAAAAAGGTGATAACTGCCTAGAGTGCCACATGGGTAAAATGTACAAAACCGACCCAGGCAGTTTACTGCGTATCACAGGGCAAAGTCCGTTTAAGCCAGAGCAGCATGTCATGGAGCGCTTTCGCTGTAATGCTTGTGGCGCTTACGCTACCGCCGCTTTGCCAGTTGAAGTGTTAGCCGACGGGAGCGAGCAACAAAAATACGGCTACTCAGCTCGGTCATTAATGGCCATACACAAGTATTTTGCCGGGTTGCCGTTTTATCGCCAAGGGAGCATTCAAAAGCTGCTTGGTGTCAAAATCACTGCGTCTACTGTGTTTGACCAAGTTGAATATGTGGCCAATGATATTTACCCTGTTTATCAAATGTTGGTTAACCTCGCGGCCGATGCGAAGCATTATTATCTTGATGACACGACTCACCGAATTTTGGATGCTACGCCAATAGAAAAACCGGTGCGTAACAGTGACAAGACACAAATGCGCAGCGGCGTGTACACATCAGGTGTTATTGCGACCACTCAAGCCAATGATAGTATCGTGTTGTTTGAAACTAATATTGGTCATGCTGGCGAATTCATCGATAGCCTGTTGCACAAACGCGGTACTCATCAATCTAGGCCGATAATGATGAGTGACGCTCTGGTCAGTAATCGCCCTACGGTAAGAGAATGTCTGCTGTCATTGTGTAACAGTCATGCCAGACGACAATTTGTTGATGTCATTAACCATTTCCCCGATGAAGTCGAGCACGTACTGACACGTTATGGTGAAATTTGGGCTTACGAGCAGCACACTAAAGAGCAAAAGTTTACGGCAACAGAAAGGCTGAGTTACCATCAGCAACATTCGTTGCCTGTAATGAAAACCATCAAGCAGTGGTGTACAACACACCTTAACGATGAAACAGTTGAAGAGAATAGTGGTTTAGGTAAGGCGATGCGATATTTTGTCAAACACTATGTTGGCTTGAGCTATTTTTGCCACTACGAAGGTGTATACATCGATAATAACCGTATCGAAGCCATGTTAAAAATCATCGTTCGTGACCGAAAAAATGCGATGTTCCATAAGACGTTACTTGGCGCTACGATTGGTGATGTCATCACGTCAATGATTGCAACAGCAAGTGAAGCTGGCATCAATGTGTTTGAGTATTTCACATTTTTACAGAGAGAGAAGGATAAAGTGAAAACCAATCCTGAAGAATACCTACCGTGGAATTATCGAGAAACAGTCGGCACTGAAAAATAATATAGCTGTAAAAAATGGACTTGGGCTAATCGCCTAGGTCTAGCTGTACCTGAAATAATTTAGTTTTGCACGCTATGCTGCCGTAAGCTCACGTTTTCAACGCAGAATAGCTTTTCTTTTGCTAAGGCTATTTCATGATGTAGGGCTTTCCAGTCTCGAGAATCAATCGTTTTGACTCTCTTTTTTTCACCATTTGAAAAGCCAAGCTTCCAAGTTTTACTGCTAAGTTCAAAAGCAATGTACAAATTAACAAATTTTGCGTTATCTTTTACTTGAAGGATGGTGCTCATAATATTCCCCTTGTGTTGTGGTAACTAAAGGGTAGTTGAGTTACTGTCCTTCATAGTTTCTAGTGCCTTTGCTTTTTTTCTACAAAAGTCACTGGATACCAGTCTTCGCTGGTATGACAAAGATTTGTACTTTCTAAATCGCTAGATCCTTTAGGTGAGCTATTTTTGGATAAGAATTTACCCGTTAAATTTAACGAATATTAATTCCAATAAAGTTTAGTTTGAAATATAAATTCCATCGTGATATTTTTATTTCATGTATTGCATAATGAGCATCTAAAAGAACTCATTACAAAAATAATAATAGAGTTAGGAAAGATTTAGATATGAAGCAACAAAAGTCACTTGACGTTATTTGTCTTGGTCGTGCTGCTGTTGACCTTTATGGACAACAAATCGGTAGTAGACTTGAAGATATGAGTAGTTTCGCCAAATACTTAGGCGGCTCTTCAGGAAACATTGCAGCCGGAACTGGTCGGTTAGGTTTAAAATCAGCAATGCTGACTCGTGTTGGCGATGAACATATGGGGCGCTTTGTTCGTGAAGAACTTGCCAACAACAGTGTTGACGTGAGTCATGTCGTTACTGATAAAGAGCGTCTTACTGGCTTAGTTATTCTTGGTGTAAAAGATCAAGACACCTTCCCACTCATCTTTTATCGTAAAGATTGTGCTGATATGGCAATCAGCTGTGATGATTTTGATTATGATTACATTGCTCAATCTCAATCATTGCTCATTACTGGTACTCACCTTTCACAACCACAGAGTTATGAAGCATGCCAACAAGCCATCAAATATATTAAACGCAGTGGCGGTAAATTTGTTTTA
This sequence comes from Parashewanella spongiae, assembly GCF_004358345.1. NCBI lineage: Bacteria > Pseudomonadati > Pseudomonadota > Gammaproteobacteria > Alteromonadales > Shewanellaceae > Parashewanella > Parashewanella spongiae. Next base: position 3,059,630 of record NZ_CP037952.1, read on the forward strand.
GATATTGATTACCGCCCTGTACTGTGGGGGCTATCAAGCCTTGGGGACGGAGAAACTCGCTTTGTTTCCGATGAAAATGTTTCAAAGCACTTGCAAACAGTATTACCTGATTGCGATCTAATCGTCGGTACTGAAGAAGAAATTCATATTGCAGGAGGCAGCGAAAATACCATTACTGCACTTAATAATATTCGCAAATTATCTGATGCTACCATCTTGTTAAAACTTGGAGTTGAAGGCTGTACTGTATTAGATGCTGATATTCCAGCATCTGAATCAGGCTTTGAAGTTTTTGGCGGTTTTAAAGTTGAAGTACTCAATGTATTAGGTGCTGGTGATGCATTTCTAAGTGGCTTTTTACGTGGTTGGCTACGTAATGAATCACACAAAACATCTTGTGCTTATGCTAATGCTTGTGGTGCTTTAGTTGTATCACGCCACGGCTGTACACCTGCATCACCTTCTGAGGAGGAGTTATTCCACTTCATTAGCGAATACACCAACATCAATGATGTTGCCAATGATCCTACTTTGAATTACTTACACCGAGTAACCACTCGTACACCTAAAAATTCAGAAGATTTATGTATTCTGGCTTTCGATCATCGTAAACAGTTCTACGATATGGCGATTGAAGTTGGTGCCGATCCAAAGCGCATAAACAAAATGAAGTCACTGTTGACACAAGCAGTTGAAAAAGTTCAGCGTGAGCAAAACCTTGCAAACAAAGTGGGTGTCTTAATTGATGACACCTATGGTCAAGATGCACTTAACCAAGCAACAGGCCAAGGCTGGTGGATTGGTCGTCCTGTTGAATTACCTTCATCTCGTCCAATAGAACTTGAAGGTGGCAGAGACATCAGTGCTCGCCTACAAACTTGGCCTATCGAGCATATCGTTAAATGTTTAGTTTTCTACCATCCTGATGACAGCACAGAACTACAAGTAGCGCAAGAACGTCAAATTACTGAGCTTTATCAGGCTTGTTGTAATTCTGGTCATGAACTCCTGTTAGAAATCATCCCTCCACATGATATGGATAAAGACGATTCTACTGTGGTAACGGTTATGGAGCGTTTCTATAATTTAGGTGTATATCCTGATTGGTGGAAATTACCTAGCCCAACGGATACAGCATGGAAATCAATTGATGATTTAATTAAATCTCGTGCGCCGCATTGTAAAGGTGTGCTGCTTCTTGGCTTAGACGCACCACTTGAAGTGTTGCAACAAACATTTGCAGCGAGTGCGAAGTTCGATATCTGCAAAGGGTTTGCTGTTGGTCGTACGATCACCTCTCAACCATGCAAACAATGGCTTGCAAATGAAATCAATGATGAGCAGATGGTTGAACAAGTCAGTCAAAACTACATCAGCTTAATCGAAATTTGGCAAAGTCGATAACACTATTATCTGTCACTCCAGCCAAGGCTGGAGTCTAGCGTTTTTATAAGACACTGGATACCAGCCTCCGCTGGTATGACAAACCTAAAATACTTTAGAAAGTTAGGTAGATTTATGGAAACCCTACGTCTTACTACCGCACAGGCGATTGTTAAATATTTAGCTGCGCAAAAAGTTGAGATTAACGGCAAGCTTGAATCGATGTTTGCCGGTTGTTTCGCTATTTTTGGTCACGGTAATGTTGCAGGTCTTGGTGAAGCTTTGTATCACGCTCAAGATGTATTACCTACATACCGAGGTCACAATGAACAAGGCATGGCTCATGCGGCTATCGCATTTGCCAAGCAACATAACCGCCGTAGAATGATGGCTTGCACATCCTCTATCGGCCCAGGTGCAGCAAACATGGTTACTGCTGCGGCATTAGCTCATGTAAACCGTCTACCTGTGCTATTTATGCCGGGTGATACGTTTGCAAATCGCACGCCTGATCCAGTTTTACAACAAGTTGAGGCGTTCCACGACCCAAGTATCAGCACCAATGATTGCTTTAAACCTGTTAGTCGTTATTTCGACAGGATCAGCCGTCCTGAACAAATTATCACTAGCTTGCCAATGGCAATGCATTTCTTAACTGATGCAGCTGATTGTGGCCCAGTGACGCTATCATTGTGTCAAGACGTTCAAGCTGAAGCTTATGATTTCCCAGCAAGCATGTTTGAACAGCGTGTTCATCAGCCTCGTCGCCAAATGCCTGATTCTTTAGAGTTAGCTTCAGCGGCACAAGCGCTTTTAGCTTCCTCAAAACCAATGATAATTGTGGGTGGTGGCGTTCATTATTCAAATGCGACTGCTGAGTTAAAAGCTTTTGCTGAAAAGCACAATATTCCTGTTGCGGAAACTCAGGCAGGTAAAAGCGCACTAAATTGGGAACATCCAAATTATGTAGGCGCTATTGGTGTTACAGGCAGTCAAATTGCTAATGAAATAGCAGAGCAAGCAGATGTGATCTTTGCCGTTGGTACTCGTTTGCAAGACTTTACAACGGCCTCGCGTACCCTTTTTAAAGATAAAACCTTTATTCAACTCAATGCTTCTAAGCCTGATGCCATTAAACATAACGCTTTACCATTAGTTGCCGATGCGAAAGCCACACTGCCGATACTCGATATAGTTTTAAAAGATTGGAAAGCTGATACTACTTGGTTAGCCAAAGCGCAAGATGGTATCGCCTCTTGGAACAAGCATTATGATGAAATGACTTCAATTGCTAATGCTCCTGCAACAGAAACGGGTTTACCAAGTGATGCTCAAGTTTTAGGTGCGGTTAAACGTACTGGCGATGCTTTAGATGTTGTTATTTGTGCTGCGGGTGGACTGCCGGGCGAACTTCATAAACTTTGGCGCTGTGATTCTGAAAAGAGTTATCACGTTGAGTACGGTTACTCATGCATGGGTTATGAAATCGCTGCGGGTTTGGGCGTCAAAATGGCACAACCTGAGCGTGAAGCTATTGTCGTCGTTGGTGATGGCTCATACATGATGATGAACTCAGAACTTGCGACATCAGTAATGATGGGGCAAAAAATCATTGTCGTTGTACTCGATAATCGCGGCTTTGGTTGCATCAATCGCCTACAAAAAGCAACTGGTGGTGCACCGTTTAATAATCTACTGGAAGATTGTCAAACAGTTGATTCTGGCGCACCTAAACTGGATTTTGCTGCACACGCGAAAGCCATGGGCGCAGAGTCTGAGCAAGTGTCTAATTTAAACGAATTAGAATCAGCATTAAAGCGTGCCCGTAAGTCAGAAAGATCTTATGTGGTTGCCATTGATACCGATCCTTACCAAACCTCAGCTGGCGGTTATTGGTGGGACGTCGCTGTACCTCAAGTTTCACAGCGCAAGGAAGTTAATGCGTCACATGAAGCTTATATTCAAGGCAAACAGAACCAACCTTATTAACTTTTAAAGTCACTGAATGTCTGCCTTCGCAGGCATGACAAAAATATAAAGATAACAGTAATATGAGCATTCAATTAGGGATAAACCCACTTACATGGACTAATGATGATCTGCCTTCACTCGGTGCAGAAACCCCATTAGAAGTGTGTTTATCAGAAGGTAAACAAGCAGGCTTTTCAGGTTTTGAACTTGGGAATAAGTTTCCTCGCACGCCTGAACTACTCGGTCCAATTTTAAACAATCATAATTTAAAACTGGTTTCTGGTTGGTTTAGCGGTCAACTCTTTGAACGCAGCGTTGAAGAAGAAATCGAAGCGCTTAAACCACATTTATATTTATTAAAAATGTTAGGCGCTAAAGTAATCGTCTATTGCGAGGTTGACCGCTGTATTCATGGCGATCAACAAACGAGTTTATTGCAGCGCCCTACTCTCAAGCTACAACAATGGGCTGAGTATGGTGAAAAGCTTTCGCAGGTTGCGGATTATTGTGTAGAACAGGGCATGAAAATCGCCTATCACCATCATATGGGAACAATAGTTCAAACTGAACAAGAAATTGACTTATTGATGCAACATACTAGTGATTCTGTAGGGTTATTGCTTGACACTGGACACTTAACCTACGCTGGCGGAAACCCAATTAAAGTGTTCGAAAAGTACAGTCATCGAGTGAACCATATACACTGCAAAGATATTCGAGCTAATGTATTAAAAGACACATTAAATCGCAATATTAGCTTTTTAGATTCTGTTTTAAATGGCGTATTTACAGTTCCTGGTGATGGCTGCGTTAATTACCCATCTTTGTTTGAAAAAATCAAACAATCGAACTATCAAGGTTGGTTAGTGGTTGAAGCAGAGCAAGATCCATCTATTTATACTCCGCTGAAATATGCAACCTTAGGCAATACCAATTTACGGAAATTCTGTGCCGATGCAGGCATTGAGTTATCAGAATAATAAACATCTAACTAAGAGTACCTTATGAACACATTAGGGAATTTCATCAATGGACAAAACATGGCCAGTACCAGCAGTGAGTTTGCCGCTGTTTATAACCCAGCAACGGGTGAACAAACAGCACAAGTTTCACTTTCAACAGTAGCCGAAACTGAACATGCAATTGAAGTCGCTCAAACGGCTTATGAAAGCTGGAAAAAAGTTACGCCGTTAAATCGTTCGCGGGTGATGTTTAAATTCAAAGAGCTATTAGAAGCCAACAAAACAAGCATAGCTGAAGCCATTACCAGTGAGCATGGTAAAGTTTTCTCTGACGCTTTGGGTGAACTGACGCGTGGCATCGAAGTCGTAGAGTTTGCTTGTGGTATTCCACATTTAGTAAAAGGCGAACATTCTTTAAATGTTGGCCGTGGAGTAGACAGCCACTCATTAATGCAGCCGTTAGGTGTGTGTGCAGGCATTGCGCCATTTAACTTCCCTGCAATGGTTCCAATGTGGATGTTCCCAATTGCTATTGCAGCAGGTAACACCTTTGTATTAAAGCCATCTGAAAAAGACCCAACTGTACCATTAATGCTTGCCAAGCTATTAAAAGAAGCGGGCTTACCTGATGGTGTATTTAACGTTGTAAATGGCGACAAAACGTCTGTAGATGTACTACTTACTGATGAGCGAGTACAAGCCGTAAGTTTTGTTGGGTCAACACCCATTGCTGAGTACATTTATGAAACAGCCAGTAAGTCAGGCAAACGTGTTCAAGCATTAGGTGGTGCAAAAAATCACATGATCGTTATGCCCGATGCTGACCCAAGTCAAGTAGTGCAATCACTCATGGGCGCCGCCTATGGCAGTGCTGGAGAACGTTGCATGGCAATTTCAGTAGCCGTTTGCGTTGGTGATGCCGTTGCAGACAAGCTGATTGGCATGATGCAAAACGAAATCGGTCAAATGCGTGTTGGCCCAGGAATGGGGCTAGAACAAGAAGCACATATGGGGCCTCTCATTAGCAAAGAGCACGCTGCTAAAGTTAAGTCATACATTGATTCTGGTGTTGAGCAAGGTGCAACACTGGTTGAAGATGGACGCGTATTTGTTTGCGACGGAAACGAAAACGGTTATTTTATTGGCCCTACATTGTTCGACAATGTTAAGCCCGGTATGCGAATTTATGACGAAGAAATCTTCGGCCCAGTGCTAGCAGTAGTGCGTGTTGATACTTATGAAGAAGCAGTAGCTTTAATTAACGATCACGAATACGGAAACGGAACAAGTATCTTCACCCGCGATGGCGATACTGCGCGTCAATTCAGCGAAGAAATTCAAGTGGGTATGGTGGGTATTAATGTGCCAATCCCTGTGCCAATGGCATTCCATTCATTTGGTGGTTGGAAGCGTTCTCTATTTGGACCACTACATATGCATGGTCAAGATGGTGTTCGTTTCTATACTCGCATGAAAGCTATTACAGCTCGCTGGCCGAGTGGCATCCGAACTGGAAATGAATTTACCATGCCGACAATGAAATAATTTTACAAAGCACAGAATCACTGTCATTAGCATAAACCTTCTCCCCCCCTTCCCTTTAGAAGGTTTATGCTTTTAAAGAAGATTCCCCGATCCTGTACAATTACTTACATTCCACACATTTCCCCTCAATAAATCAAAATATTTGATTTACCATTGCAAACCAAATTTTATGCAAAAGAAGAATAAATAACGTATGGAAGGTTTACAACTCAATCATCTTGCAGGAATAAGGCTATACACTACAGAAAGTGATCATTCTGATCCAGTCTCAGTCCTAATTGAAGATGGTGATCTTAAGTTATTTGAACCTGAACAAGTAAAACTATCTACAGACCAAACTAAAAGTAAACCGATTCCAAGTGGAACTAAACAAGTTCAACCTCCAGAGCAAAATAGAAGTGATGAGTTAGACATTGAATTTCAAGCTCTAATAGAATCATTAAGCAAACTTGAACATCAATTAGAATTTAAAAGAATTATGTTTAGAATTAGTTTATTTTTATCTCAAACAGCAATTTTGGCAGGTTTATCTATTCCCGGGCTTCAACCATTAGGAGCTCTTGGTTTGGGCGGTTTTTTAGGCGCTAATTTCGGTATAAAAAATTGTAACGCTGAAACTTCAGAACAAATGCTTTTAAAAATTCAACTGATTATTGACAAGTTGAAAGAAATACAACGTGAAACTGGCACTAATACAACAGCGGCTATTAATTTTTTACTTTCTAAAATACCTCAAGAAAAAAAAGCACAAGTACTTAGAGCCCCTACTACACCTAAAGGACAAATCCCATACGTATAACTCCCAAGGAATTTTTATTTCAAATCATTCTATTGTGACACATGCATTTCACACGTCTTAAATAGATGATAATATTTTCTAATATTTATATGAAAGGAAAATAAATTGAAAGGTATAAGAATATTCGGTTTTATCTTAAGTTTTGGTGTTTACACTCAGTGTCTCGCTCATGATAACCAACTCCAAATTAATCATATACAAGTTCTTGGCAGTCACAATAGCTACAAACAGTTAATCCAACCTGAACTTTATAAAGAGATGAAAATCCGACTTGAACAATCATTTGAAGATATAGAGTATCGTCACCCTTCTTTAGAGATCCAGCTCAATAAATTCAAACTCAGAAATCTAGAGCTTGATGTATTATACGATCCTGATGGTGGCCTATATAGTTCTCCAACTGGAAATCAATGGCTTTTAGAGCAGGGAATACAGCCAGATTCATTTGATCCCAAAAAAGAACTAAAGAAGCCTGGCTTTAAAGTACTGCACTTACCTGATATAGATTTTCGCAGTCAATGCTTAACATTGAAATCTTGTCTAGCAAAATTAAAAAATTGGTCAGACTCAAACCCTAATCATCTCCCTATAGCAATAACTTTTAATGCAAAAAGCGATCACATTAATTTTCCCAAATTCGCAAAGCCGCAATCATTTTCTGAGCTAGCTTTTAAAGCACTCGATGCTGAATTTATAAAGTATTTAGGTAAAGATAACATCATCAAACCCGATGATGTTAGAGGTAACCATAAAACCCTAAAACAAGCTGTTTTAAATGAAGGTTGGCCGACTCTAGAAAAAAGCAGAGGTAAATTTATTCTAGTTTTGGATGAGACCGGTGAGAAACGTCAAACTTACCAAGATAAACACCCTTCTCTCAAAAACAGAGTTATGTTTACTAATGCTCCAGAATCTGAAGATGAAGCAGCATTTATGATCATCAACGAACCGAGAGCTAATAAAGCTAAAATCCAAAACTTAGTAAAAAAAGGCTTTTTAATTCGCACACGTGCAGATGCTGGTACAATTGAAGCTAGAAATAATGATTATTCACGGTTTGAAGCCGCTAAAGAATCAGGCGCGCAATTCATTACAACTGATTATTATCAAGTAGAGCCATTAATGAATACGGATTTTAAAGTAATTTTTGAGAATGAAACATCAATCAGATGTAACACTCAATTAGTCAAACAAAATTGTAGATTTAATAACAATTAAACTCTTTAAGTAAAGCCTGATTAAGTATATTTTACTTAAAAATAGCTGAGAACCGTGTCTAAATTTCGTGCACGCATAATAAAGACAACTGCTAATTTAAAGTTACTAGAAACTATGAAGGACAGTAACTCAACTACCCTTTAGTTACCACAACACAAAGGGAATATTATGAGCACCGTCCTTCAAGTAAAAGATAACGAAAAATTTGTTAATTTGTACATTGCTTTTGAACTTAGCAGTAAAACTTGGAAGCTTGGCTTTTCAAATGGTGAAAAAAGAGAGTCAAAACGATTGATTCCCGAGACTGGAAAGCCCTACATCATGAAATAGCCTTAGCAAAAGAAAAGCTATTCTGCGTTGAAAACTGCAAAGTCATTAGCTGTTACGAAGCAGGTAGAGACGGATTCTGGATACACAGAGCGTTAATTAAAGACGGCATCGAAAATCATGTGATTGACTCAGCCAGTATTGAAGTCAGCCGAAAACAGAAGAAAGTCAAAACCGATAGAGTTGATGTGATTGCTTTGCTCCGTTTACTGATGCGTTATCACTCTGGAGAGCAAGAAGCTTTAAATATCATCAATGTTCCAAATGTAGAAGCTGAAGATAAGCGACGAATTAACCGAGAGCGAGAACGATTAGTAAAAGAGCGTGGCAGTCACAGCGCACGAATTAAGTCACTTCTGTGTTTGCATGGTATCAGCGTGGAAAATATCTCTAAACTAAAAGGGAAAGTTAATCAACTTAAGACGGCGGTTCTCAATAAGCCTTTACCGACAGATTTAGTGACGGAAATAGAGCGAGAACTTGATAGGCATGAAATTGTCGACAAGCAAATTAAAACAATTGAGAAATTACAAAAACAACGTGTTCTTGATGACTGTGATGACGCATCGCAAAAAATTAATCAGCTCATGCAGCTTAAAGGCGTAGGCTGGCAATCGAGCTGGGTATTAGTAACAGAGTTTTTCCATTGGCGAGAATTTAAAAACGCTAAACAAGTGGGAGCTTGTGCAGGAATGACACCAACGCCTTACGATAGTGGTGACAGTCAAAGAGAGCAAGGCATTTGCAAGTCAGGTAATCGACGAATACGAAAGATTATGGTTGAACTCAGTTGGTTTTGGTTACGGTATCAACCTAAATCAGAATTGAGTTTATGGTTCGAACAGCGTTTCGCTCATGGCAGTAAACGAATGAGACGCATCGGCATTGTTGCTATGGCACGTAAACTTCTTATCAAACTGTGGAAGTATTTAGAGCATGGAGAAGTGCCATCAGGTGCAACGATGTCACTTTAATCAAAATAACCAAGTAAAGAGTAAAATGTAGTAAAGCGTTGTTCGATGCTAACTGCACAGCCCCTTGATAAGCAAGGCTAAATCGTTTTTCTAGAAGAGTTAGTATCATTATTCAGGTTAGGCGTGATAATGCGCATGCAATTTAAGGTGACTGACTAAAGTCAGAACGGATAGAAGGTGGTTAGCCATTAAGCTGACACAACAAAACCTGAGCAACACTTTTAACCAGAGAAACTGAATGAAATAAATTAAAAACTGAAGGGCTTGACAAAGATGTCCTCATAGAAGGGTCTGTTTATCTTTCAGGATGAAATTTTGTGCTATTTTAGCGTTTATCTGTTCAAGGCGTAAGCCGTGAAGCTTAGTCATCTAAGTAAACGGGTTACAACACAGAATAGTGAACGCTCAAAAGCATCGAAAAAAGAGAGAGCGTAAATTGGTCGCTCTTTCTAAATAAAAGGTGCTGCGTTATCGCTTGCTTATTTGGAAACGAAGTAACGACAGTTTTGTATGTCGATAATAACCAAACCGCACAAGCTCTGTCTTGTATAAAACGACCAATTTATCGCTGCAAAAATAATCACGGAAGATAAACAGCCCCTAGGTTCCATACGTCTAGAGTATGAAAGTCCCATCAACGGCCAATTGGTGTAAATTTCAGCTTAATCGTCGTTCAATATTACAGAACGTACTTTAATTCAATTTCTTATGCAGAGTTGGGATTAATATATGAAGGAACACATTCAAGAAAGCTGGATAAATAATTGTTTTATCCAAATCCTTTAGAGTTTATAACTCGTCATTCATCTGGAAACTGGAACCTAGCCGCTAGTGACTTATGAACCCACGATGAAAACCTAGATTCCAATTTATTGAATGACGAAATCAACCGGAATAAATGTATAAATATATTATACTCATGCGGTTACACTGCACATTCAAGAGAACCTTTCATACCAGAAGTTAAAGCTCAGTATTTTTTAAGAAACAATAAATGTATGTTCTTTAGCAATAATATTATAGTCGCTGCCATTGATTTTTAATGTGTATGGTTTATTACTTTTTACGAACACTTTTCCGTCTTCGTAGATGATATCAGTATTGATATTACCAAATATCAAGTTCTTAATACCATGCCTACTCTTCTGGCTCAAACGCCATGTGACAGTGCTATTACTTGCATCAATACTGTAAAAACCTATGACATTTTCTATCAACATAGAAATTGGGCCTAGTGCAGACCAACCACAAAAATGAGGTCTTGCGAAGTTTCCACCATATTTTTTGTTCACACCATCATATTTCGATTTTCCTGTTGAAGGAAGATGTTTTGAAGGACTATAGGCTTCCCATATCGTGTGAGGGGAAAAATCTATGTAGGTGTTTTTTATATGATTAACTAAGTTAGTTGCAAGTTCATTTGCTTCTTCTAAAAAACCATATTTCTCTAGTGCCTTAGTCCCCATATATGCTGTAGGAAGCCATATTCCTCCTCGCCAATACTGACCTTTTGAATCATAATCTTTATCATCTCTAGACAGAGTTACCCATGGAAATTTTCCGCCAAACTTTTGAGGATCCATTACATGCTTAAGCATTCTAGTCGCTTGCTCTGGTGTGCACATTTCAGCTAACATTACCCAGTATGATGCTGGCGTCCAGACCTTGTCTTTTTCACCTGTTTTCTTATTAATATCAAAATAAAACCCTTCTTCTTCATCCCAGTAATGGTTATTAATAAGTTGTTTAATTTCATGATATTTTTTTTCATACTCAAACTGTAATGGCTTGTTATTCGTAATCTTGGCCATTTCAACTATGTACTTAGCCGATAACCCTTGTTGAGCCAGAGCATCAAGCCAATAAATTTTTGAATAACCACCTGAAGAGCGACCACGCGGCGTATTGTCCATTCCGCTTGAATTTCCGTTCCATATAAAGCCTAGTTTTTCTTTTTTTAATACTACTTTTTTATTGCCATATGGCAGAGTTTGTCCAGTTGGAGGAGCATTAAAAAATTCGAAATGTTTTTGGAGGTATTGCTTTTTTTCAATATGAAGAATCCGACTTTTATCACCCGTCAATTTAAAATACTCAATCTCTGTCCAAGCAAATAAAGGAGGGTTATCTATATGGTGAACTTTAATTGGCGTGTTTTTGCCATCGTACATGACTTCATAAAAGTTATCTAAGCTCTCTATTCCCGGAAACTTTTTAGGTGCATATCGACAAAAGTGCACCATAAAGCAAGTGTCCCAAATCCAATTTAAATCGTCACTGAAGGCTTCATCCATATAGGGTGACTGAGGCATATTCTGTTGATGTTTAACATGATCCCATGCCTGCTCCCAAGCTTCCCAGTACAAGTTTACAAGTTGTGGATTTTTATCAAAAATTGGATCAGGAATGAGATTTTTATTTAATGATTTGTGCTTTTTATTTGGGACAAAACTGCTGATAGGCCAGTTATTTGTACTGATCAGCGTTTTACTCAACACTGGGTATGAAGCCGCAAATGCTGCAACTGATAATATAAACTTTCTTCGACTTAACATAACAGCCTCTATTTTAATTCTTTATTAGTTTTTCGTTAGATAAAGCATCCATTAAAAGAATGAAAACTGATTTCAATGAGCTTTAATCAAAAACTCACTAAAATTAGAACTCAAAAAAAGCGATGTTTAACCTAAAAACATCAGTTGAACGCTGAGTATACGCGTAACTATTTGAGCGATACGATGATTTTATCATCAAGGCTTTCACCCAATGAGTGAAGTGCTCTACGCTCACAAGCTTGCTAAAATGACTGCTGTTTACGTTGTAACTTTTGCAAGTAGAATAACTACTTGCTGCAAGCTACGCCTTACTATCAGCCATTTTTTCTACGCTTGAGAACGTAGTCTACTGATGTTTCTAGGTTTAATCTGTAAACATCGCTTTCAACACTTTGAATTATTTAGAACTTGTAATTAGCACCTAATAAGAATGTGCGACCACTTTCATACACAGTTCTTGATCTATGATCGGTAAGATCTTCAAATTGATATAACTTTTGATTTGTTAAGTTAATACCTTCTAAAGAAATCTTAAGGTTTTCTGTTAGATTGTAGAAAACACTAGCATCTACAAAGGTTGTGCTTTCAACACCCGCAAAATCACTTAAACGACCAGCTACAGTTTCGAGGTATTCATCCCTGTAAGCTTGTGAAATACGAGCTCCCCAATTGTCTGTTTCATAATAAGCCGTTAAGTTATACGACACTTTAGAAAGTCCTAATAGATTCGCTGAGGCTTTTTCACCATTAATATTGTGTTCAGCTTCTGAATCGGCATATGTTAAGTTTGCAATCACTCCTAAGCCATCTTCAAATTCATATTGAGCAGCTAATTCGACTCCAGTGATTGAAGCACCGTTTCCATTAACTGGTTGTGAAATAATGAAATCTCGACCTTCATCTCCAGGTGGTAATAAGTTTAGTGGTAAGCCCGTATCAGTATATGGAATACTGTTTGACTCTGTTACGATGAATGATGCCATATCCTTAGAATATAGAGTTAAAGCTAGGTAATTGACTTCCCCAAAGTAATATTCGAGACCAGCTTCAAAAGAATCTGCAATAAATGGCTTAAGATTTGGATTACCTCTATCAATGGTTCCACCCGCAAAGCCAATATTAGTTGAAGCTCTTAAATCACTTAGACTTGGGCGACTTAAGTTTCTATTAGCACTAAACCTGAAAACAACATCATCGGTTAAGTCCATTGCAAAATTGAATGATGGTAACCACTCAGCATAATCATTATCAATTGAAATAGGCTCAAAACGATTATCCTTACCTTCCTCGCGTATCAGCGCATCACCACTACTTGTCACGTCTGTAGTTACGTAGCGAATGCCAAAATTTGCTCGGATGTTTTCGACTTCAATTGAATATTGGCCATATAAAGCAAGTGTTTCTTCTTCGACGCTATACTGACTTCCTTCAATATTATCAGCTTCTGTTAAATCCCGAGTAAATAATCGATCAGTATTTCTCGCATTGAGACCTGCAGCCACTACATTCGGCATCGTCTCTTGTACGTTACCCACTGCGAAGGATTGAGTAGAAGCTGAGTTAAAAGGAGCAACAGTAAAGGCGATTCCAGAGTTTTCTAAGTTTCTAAGTGTTTGGCGACGTTCATAACCAAATGATTCATAGCTTTTATATTGAACACCAAAATCAAATGAACTTATATCATTTAAGTAGTAAGTAAAGTCAGCTTTTAACGTTGCAAACTCATTACTAATAAAATCTTCACGAGTATCTGCACGATGCAACTTATATTCAGAAGGATCCGCTATATCGAAATCATAAACATTATTTCCAGCTTTGTTATCTCTATAATCAAAACTGAAAGTATGATCTTCCGCAATTGTGTAGATTTTATCGTGCACTGGCGCATCAAATTCAGACTTTGAATAACCGGCTGTAGCTGTCATTTTGAAGTCATCATTGAATTGAACATCTGCTTCCAATACGAATTGATTAAAATCAGTTGTTGACTGGTAAAGCTTAGATTCGTTACGAATGTCTGCATCTAGATACTTACCATAGACAATACTGTTACCTTGAACTTCAAAGTCATCTATTGTTCTACCACCTCGAGTTGCTGCATTATATTCACGCGCATCACTGGTTAATCTTCCATAAATGATATCAGCGGTGAAAGACACATCATCGCTAGGACGCCATTGTAAAGCCGTTGTAATACCTGTTCTTTCTTGAGTGTTAGATACTGAACTGATTGTATTAGCTACAGGATAAGCCAGGGAGCCGTCACTGAGTCGTGCTTTGTCAGATTCAGCAATGTTGGGGCCAAACCCTGAAGCTTTGAATCCTTCCCATTGCCAGTTGCGGTGACCAAACTCTACTGAATCAGCTTTTGAATGAGCCAGTGATACTGTTGCCCCAAACGTGTCCCAAGTATTTGAAAGCAGCATAGCTAAACGTGGATTTGCTTCTTCTGATGCACCATTATAACTTGCTTTAGCTGATACAGCGCCTTTAAATCCATCATAGTCAAAAGGTTTTGGAGTTCTTAAGTTTACTGTACCTGCAATCCCGCCTTCATCTTGTTTTGCTTCAAATGACTTATATACATCAACTTGATTGAATAATTCTGATGCAAAAATATTATAATCAAAGCTACGTGTACGGCTTACAGCACCTCTAGAATCTAATATCGATGCATTAGTCGCAAGAGCTTCCATCCCGTTTAATTGTGTACGTGTAAAGTCTGCACCTAGGCCGCGTAATGCAATTTGACGACCTTCACCATTATCACGAGAAATGGTTACACCGGGGATACGTTGCAACGATTCGGCAAGGTTTACGTTTGGAAAGTCAGCGATATCTGAAGCTACAATACTATCTTGTGAACCAACAGCATCACGCTTTAACTGTTGGCCTTTTATAATACTCGAACGATAACCGCTGACTTGTATACGCTCAACATCAGAGTCTGCATTCGTTTGATTTTCTTCTGCTGCAAACGCTGGTGCTGTCAAGCCAAGCATCATTGATACTGAACTTGCTACAATTGTTTTTTTAAATGGCTTCATGCTCATTATTATGTCTCTCCCAAATTTGGGTTAATTCCATTCACCTATGCGCATCTAATTGATGCATGTTCTATCTTTTTATTTTTGCCGCTTAACGTTTACGTAAACATTCAACATTAGCCGCCGAGAACAAAAATACTACAATAATTCCAAACATGTCAACGTTAGAAAATTTATTTCATATAATTATAATATTTCCAAATGTTTCTAATTTTATTGTTTTTCAGAGTTTTTATTATTTATTTTCATATTTATGCACTGCAAGTTAATATCAAACTCTCGCTTATTTTAACATTTCGTTCCTCTGATGAGACCTGTAAATACAAAGGATTGGTACTTTTTTATACATATTTAAATACATTATTAAAACAATAAGTTTACGTTTGCGGCAAAATCAACCTTGAAACTCGCTTTAAAGGCATTTACCATGAAATGAATATTCCATTATTAAAACATGGAAAATATTTTTACGATTTTAAAATTATAAAAATGGGTTTGATTCATGAATGATCTTGATTGGTGGCGTGGCGCAATTATTTACCAGATCTACCCTAGAAGCTTCAAAGACTCTACAGGCAATGGTGTCGGTGACTTGAAAGGTGTCATTGAAAAGGTGCCATATATTGCAAACTTAGGTGTTGATGCTATTTGGCTATCGCCATTTTTTACTTCTCCAATGAAAGATTTTGGTTATGACGTATCTGACTATAAAAATGTAGATCCTACGTTTGGTACATTGCAAGATTTTCAACAACTGATCACAGAAGCGCACAAATCCGGAATAAAAGTCATTATTGATCAAGTACTCAGTCACACATCAGAACAACATGCTTGGTTTGAAGAAAGTAAACAGTGTAAAAGCAACGCAAAAGCTGATTGGTATGTATGGGCAGATCCTAAAACTGATGGCACCGCTCCAAACAACTGGTTGTCATTTTTTGGCGGTAGTGCATGGACTTATGATACCAAGCGCGGCCAATACTACTTGCATAATTTCTTATCGAGCCAACCTGATCTCAACTACCATAACCCACAAGTTCAAAATGCAGTCTTAGACGTTTTACGTTTTTGGTTAGAGCTTGGTGTAGATGGTTTTAGGCTGGATACAGTAAATATGTACTTTTGCGATAAACTCCTTCGCAACAACCCGCCTAAAGATCCCAATGTACCAATTCAAGGTATGAATAGCTCGAATCCAAGAGCTTATCAATCGCAAATATACAACGTAAATCGTCCACAAAATGCTGAATTCCTTAACCGTATTCGTAGCTTAATGAACGAATATGATGCAAGAACAACACTTGGTGAAATCGGTAGTGTTCAAGATACCATCGGCATGATGGCTAATTACACTCGTGGTACAAATAAACTTCATATGTGCTATACCGCTGATTTACTCGCAGAACAAAAGTCCGCCAGTTTTGTACAACAAGTCGTTTCAAATATAGATTCTAATATTGGTGATGGTTGGCCATGCTGGTCTCTTGGCAATCATGATGCAGTCCGTTTTGCGACTCGTTGGGGTACGGGCGTTAAAGATAAGCAAGCTTTCAATAAAGCCATGTTGTCAATGGTCGTTTCATTAAAAGGCAGTATTTGTATTTATCAAGGTGAAGAGCTTGGCCTAGAAGAAGCTAACGTCCCATTTGAAAAGCTGGTCGATCCATTTGGAATAGCATTTTGGCCAGACTATAAAGGCCGTGATGGATGCCGTACTCCTATGGTCTGGGATAACTCAGAATCTGCGGGTTTTTCAACAACAGACGATACTTGGTTGCCGATTGCTCCAGAACACAAATCAAATGCTGCAAACACTCAATTAGTTGATGCTAATTCAGTCCTTAACTATTTTAAAGAGTTCTTATCTATCCGTAAGCAACACCCTGCTTTGATAAAAGGTGATATTGAGTTCCTTAGAACCGCTAGCGATGTTTTATCGTTTAAACGTATCTTGGATGATGATGTGTGTTTTGTTTTCATCAACATGAGCGAACAAGAAAAGGAGTTAGAGCTAGAAGAGCTTTCAACACTAAAGAGGTCATTTGGCACTGTAAATATTAAAAACAACAAGTTAACTCTTAAACCTTGGCAAGTTTTAATCGCCAAGAGTAAATAAAAATAATAAGGATAAAGAATGGACACCTTGCAATTAATGATCTTTTTAGGGATCACTGGACTGGTTGCCCTCATCACTTATTTTAAGTGTCGCGGTTCAGTTCACACTGGTAACACCAATAGAGAATATTTTCTCGCAGGTAAAGGTCTAAGTTGGATTTTTATCGCAGGTTCATTAACTCTGACAAATATCAGCACAGATACACTCGTTGGCTTGAATGGTGCTCAAACTTCCCTCGTCGCACTTTGGGAATTAACAGCTGTAGTAGGTATGCTGGTTTTAGCAAAAGTACTGTTACCTATTTACTATCGATATAAATGTACAACAACCACTGAGCTGCTAGAAAAACGCTATAACAACCCAAACATCCGTACTACGATTTCACTGATGTTCTTGTTAGGTAATCTCTTTATTTACCTCCCTATCCTTCTATTCACTGGCTCTTTGTTTATGACGAGCTTGTTCGATATACAAGTTCCGCAATATTTGATTGCAGTGATCATTGCCGTAGTTGGCGGCTCGTATGCTATTTTTGGTGGTCTGAGAGCTGTTGCAGTTTCCGATACTTTTAATGGTATCGGGTTATTGATAATGGGGCTTCTAGTTACTTATCTTTCTTTAGCCGCAATTAACTTTGATTTCAGTGGCATACCAGCAGATAAATTAACTCTAATTGGCAGTAATGATTCTGATATTCCTTGGCATACGCTACTCACTGGTATGTTTTTCATTCAAATCTTTTACTGGGGTACCAACCAAAATATCACTCAACGTGCTCTTGCTGGTAAGTCACTTAAAGAGGCTCAAAAAGGGGTTTACGCCACGGCTATTATCCGTTTACTAATAGTCCCACCAGTCGTTGTTATTCCGGGTATCGTTGCGTTCAAACTCTTTGGCGATATTGGTGACTTATCTTACGGAACCATTGTACGAGAAGTGCTTCCAACATGGCTTTCTGGGGCGTTTGCTGCCGTAATGCTCGGAACCATTCTGAGTACATATAATAGTATCCTTAATGCTTCAGCTGCACTTTATGTTTGTGATTTGCATGAAAAACACATTAACCCGAATGTAAATGTCCGTAGAATTAGCGTCATCATATCGATTCTCATGGTGTTGATTTCATTAGTTGTTTTACCTATGTACATGAATGCACAAGGGATCATGGCTTTAATGCAACAGCTAAATGGGCTATTATCTATGCCAATTTTGTCAGCATTTATAACTGGCTTATTATTTAGGAATATCGATGGTCGCTCTATTGTCATTGCTGTCTTATTTGGCATTGGCTTATACGCACTCTTCACGTGGGTCTGGACACCATTACATTATATCCACCTGATGTTTATTACTTTATGTTTGAGTGTCACGTTTGCTCTTACGATAAACAAAATGCTATTTAATCAAAAAGCTGAATTCATTGGTTTGTCTTTGCTGAATAAAGAAAAAACTGAAACTGCTGGTGAATCATAAAATAGAAGGGAAATATGTCAGATAATGCTATTAAAGCTTATGAAACGCTGAATGCAAAAATCGCTGAGCAGTATCCTAATTTAAGTAATCGCTTGAGGGATATTGCAAGTTTCGCATTAGAGCATCCAACAGCTATGGCATTGGAAACAGTAGCTAGTATTGCGAAGGAAGCTGGTGTGCCTCCTTCTGCATTAATCCGTTTCGCTAAAGCCTTTAATTATTCCGGTTTTAGCGAAATGCAGCGTGTTTTTCAATCCTATGTCACTTCACAAACGGCCAGCTATAAAGAACGTATCAGCCAGGATATGGTGAATATGGAAGCTTCAGAGGGTGATACACCATCGGCTTTACTTCAACAATATTGCCGTGAAAACATCATATCCCTGCAGCATCTACAACAAGGTATTTCTGCTGATAATTTAAATAGTGCAGTGCAACTCATTAAATCTGCTGATCATATCTATTTAAGTGGCCAACGCCGCTCACTTCCAATATCAACCTATTTAACTTACGCCTTAAGTCATGCAGGTTGTAAAGTGCATTTGTTGGATGGAATGGGAGGATTATTAAAAGAGCAATGCTCAGCTATAACTGAAAAAGATTTGTTGATTGTAACCAGTTTTCACCCCTACTCTTCTGAGGCACTTGAAGTCATTCAGCATGTATCGAGCAGCAAAACGCCGTACATTGCAATTTCTGATAACGGCTTTAGCCCTGTTGCACGAAGCGCAACCGTCGCCTTTACTGTTCATGACGCTGAAGTTCATACATTTCGATCATTATCTGCCACTATGTTGCTTGCACAAACCCTTGCGACCAGCTTGGTTTTCTTAGATAAATAACCGATTAAATTAAGGGCAATTTAAAGTTGCCCTTAATTTTCTTTCCATACCCATAAATGAAATTTAAATTTCACAAAAACAGATATTGAAATATAAATTTTACTGACGTAGCATTAGCAGCAATTAAATAATAATAAAAGGCAAGAAGCTGATGTTTAATCTCTGTCTATTTGGTGCTGGTCGAATTGGTACTATCCACGCCAACTGCGCAGCTCAAAACCCTGATGTTCAAATCAAGTATGTAGTCGATGTATTTCCTCAAGCTGCTGACAAAGTTGCGAAACAATTAGGCGCTACAGTTGTTGATGTAGAGAGCGCATTAGCTGATCCTGAAATTCACGCTGTAATTATTGCAAGCTCTACCGATACTCACGCTGATTTAATTGAGCGAAGTGCGCTGGCAGGAAAACACATTTTCTGTGAAAAGCCTGTTGACCTTACGGTCGAGCGAGTTGAAACTTGCATACGAACCGTAAAAGAAAACAACGTACATTGTGCTATCGGCTTTAACCGCCGTTTTGATCCAATGTTTGCTGAATTACAACAAGCGGTTCGTAACGGACAAATTGGTTCGACAGAAATTATTCAAATCACCAGTCGTGATCCTTCTCCTCCACCAGCTGAATACATTAAAGTTTCGGGTGGCCTATTTAAAGATATGATGATCCATGACTTTGATATGGCACGTTGGCTGTTAGACGAAGAACCTGTTGAAGTATTTGCTAACGGAAGCTGTCTTGTTGATGCCACAATTGGTGAAGCGGGTGATATTGACACCGCTCTAGTTACCCTTAAAACAGCCAGTGGTAAGCTTTGCCAAATCAGTAATAGCCGTCGTGCCGTTTACGGTTATGACCAGCGAATTGAAGCTTTCGGATCTGATGGCATGTTACAAGTAAACAACAAGCTTGAAAACGGCTTAGTTGCTACAGGTAGCCAAGGCACAACAACAGCCAAACCTCAGCACTTTTTCCTAGAACGCTATGCCGATGCTTATCGCCTAGAACTCAACAACTTTATTGAAGTATTACGTGGCAATGCCAAACCGCTTGCGGATGAAAAAGACGGCCTCAATGCTCTATTACTCGCAGAAGCGG
Source organism: Parashewanella spongiae (assembly GCF_004358345.1). NCBI lineage: Bacteria > Pseudomonadati > Pseudomonadota > Gammaproteobacteria > Alteromonadales > Shewanellaceae > Parashewanella > Parashewanella spongiae. Next base: position 3,079,939 of record NZ_CP037952.1, read on the forward strand.
CATTAGAGTCATTTAAAACTAAAAAAGCCGTTGCTGTTAATTTAAAAGGTTAATCCATGTCTTATTTATTATCGAAAGCAAAGTCTGACAATGTAGATGGACACATTCAAAACATTACACCTGAGTCCGCAAACTGGGATTATGTTGGTTTTGAAGTGGTTGAGTTAACAGACGGTCAAAAGCTGACCCAAGAATCTAATGAATTAGAGCTTTGCGTTGTTATTGTTGGCGGTAAAGCGAATGCTAAATCTGGCGAACAACAATGGTCAGACATTGGCGACCGTAAAGGGCCGTTTGAACGTACGCCACCTTATGCCATTTTTGTTGGACGTAACCAAGCTTTTGAAATAGAAGCGATAGGCAATTTGGAATTGGCAATTTGCAAAGCACCAGCCAAAACTGACCGCCCTGCTCGTTTAATCACTCCTGCACAACTTAGTTATATTAGTCGCGGCCACGGCACCAATGAACGTTTAGTGTGTAATATTGTTTTTGGTGAAGACGATGCCGACAGCTTATTGGTTGTGGAAGTGATTACACCTGACGGTAATTGGTCGAGCTATCCTCCACATAAGCACGATACCGACAACGGTGAAACAGAAAGCCAGCTTGAAGAAACCTATTACCATAGAATTAACCCAAGCCAAGGTTTTGCCTTCCAGCGCGTTTACACTGACGATCGCAGCATCGATGAAACCATGAGCGTGGAAGATAAAGACGTTGTTATGGTGCCAAAAGGCTATCATCCTGTTGGCGCACCACATGGTTATGAACTTTACTACTTGAACGTCATGGCTGGACCTGATCGTCGTTGGGTATTTAATAATGACCCTGATCATGACTGGATTATGGAATATAAGAAGTAATTCAGTATGAAATTACCGCACTTACTTATTACCCTTTCGGGCTTGCTGGCTGGCTGCTCCGATCTCCACCTGCCAGTGACCCACCCACACACCGTTGCCTTTATGCCAGATGTCCATTTTCAGGACATCTACGGCAATATTGACCACTCAAATGCTAAGTTTTTAGCCACGGACAACGATGGTAACCCCCTTACTATTCGTACAATGTCAGATCAGCTCGGCTCAACACGTTTATTTAATGAAAACTATTTTGCCTTTATCGCCGCATTGGATGACGCAGCAAGCAAAGGAATAAAATTGATTGTCCTAAATGGTGACTTTAGTGATGATGGACAACCCTATAATTTAGTTGGCCTAGCTGAAATTCTTAAGTCATATAAGCAAAAGTATGACATGCAGTTTTTCTTGTCTCCGGGAAATCACGATCCCAGCCGCCCGTTTGGTAGACCTGCACCGAAAAAGCGACTGTTAACAATAAGCGGCGATAGCTTACAAATTTATAGTTCAGGTAAACAATTGTGCCCCGCAAAAGGCAGAGATATTTGTAGTGATCAAGCAAAAGAAGGCAGTTACCAAGATGTTATCTCGCACCTTGGTGAATTTGGGTTTGAAAATAATTCCGAATATCTATATTGGCAAACACCATTTGGAAAATCGGTAAGCTTTTCTGATCGTCAATATAGTATTTGTAGTGAGACAAACCCTAGCTTGTGCGCATCAGTACCTGATTTAAGTTATGTGGTTGAGCCGGTAAAAGATCTTTGGCTGCTTTCTATTGACGCAAATGTGTTTGTTCCAAAATCATTCGATCAACAATCGGGTAAATATGAATTTATAAAATCCAGTAATGCGGGCTATAACCAGTTGGTCAAACACAAACCGGAACTCCTCAAGTGGATTAAGTCTGTTAGCCAACAAGCTAAGGCTCAAGGCAAAAAGCTTATCGCTTTTAGTCATTTCCCGATGACAGAGTTTTATGATGGGAGTAGCCATAAGCTTAAGCATTTATTTGGTGAGAGTAGCAATCAACTCAAACGTAAGCCTGATGTTCCTGTCAGTAAAGTACTGGCTCAGCTCGGCATAAAAGTGCATGTTGGCGGTCATATGCACTTTAATGACACCAGTGAGATCCGCTACCAGCAAGATTGGCTCATTAATATCCAAGCGCCTTCTTTAGCGGCTTATATCCCAGCATACAAAGCTCTGACATTTACTGATAATAAAGCACAGCTTCAAGTAAAAACCTATACCGTAAATGACGTAGCTGATTTTAATAAATTGTTCGATGTTTACCAAAATGAGCACCAATTCTTAACTCAATCATCTGGTAATCCAATTTGGGATGAGCAAATCTTACAAAGTGAGTCTTATCTTCAATTTGCCAGACAACACATCAGAGAGCTCAGCTTAGGACGTTTTTTGAAAGAATGGCCAACGGAATTATCAGAATTATTGCTTTCCAGTGATTCTGGCGATTTATTCAAAGGTATTTCAGCTAAAGGCTTCAGTGTAAATTGGTCAGGCAAACAACTGATCACCGACTTTTATAAAGTCAGAAACGCTGGTGAACTTGCCATTGAAGATATTGATTCCAATAGACTCCAAAGCTATTTAAAGCTACATCAAGTTTTAAAAAACTTCCCTACTCGTTCGAAAGCCCAAAATTTACTACTGGAATTACTCGATATTTTCCAAGCACTACAAAATGGTCAGGCTGATCGAGATTTCAACATTAATTTAGATACTGGCGAAATAACGCCAGTAATGACCAAATAACCTTACATTTCGAGGTAAAAATGATAAGTATAAAATCACTCGAAGCTGGTACTCCACCTAAACACACTGGATATACCGCTGAAACGAATCAAAAATGGTACGGTGGCCTTACCGCACATGGTGAATCAATGCCTTTTGAAAAAGATATCCAGATCAATATGATCAGCGATACCTTCTTCAATCAAGGGCAACCACTGATGTTATCAGCAGAAGGGCAAGTCATTTGGTCTGAAGCCCCCTTTAAAATCAACTACCTTAATAAGCAACTAAGTCTTACTGAAAACCATGCTGAATTTAATGTTACTCAAGCAGGTTCAACACTAAAAGATGCTCACGCTTTTGCTTCTACAACCTATTTTCCACCGTCTGGAAAAATGCCTGATGAGCTTTTGTTTAGTGCACCTCAATACAACACTTGGATTGAGCTGATGTATGAGCAAAACCAAGAAGATATTTTAGCTTACGCTAAGAAAATTCTCGATAACGGTATGCCACCCGGCGTATTGATGATCGATGATAACTGGCAAGAGAATTACGGTGTTTGGGATTTCCACGCAGGTCGATTTACAGATCCTAAAGCTATGATTGATGAACTGCATGAAATGGGTTTCAAGGTGATGTTATGGGTTGCACCATTTGTAAGCCCAGACTCACAGAATTATCGCAAGTTAGCGAAACAAGGCGTGTTTTTAAAACGCTCGCAAAAACATGATGCCCTGCCACAAATGGTTGATTGGTGGAACGGCGTCAGCGCCCTTCTCGACTTTTCTAACCCTGAAGCCGTTACTTGGTTTGATGAGCAACTTAAGCGCTTACAAAACGATTACGGTGTCGATGGTTTTAAATTCGATGCAGGCGATGCTCACTTTTATCAAGATGGTTATAGCAAAGCTAATATCACGCCAAACCAGCAATCAGAGTTATTTGCTCAAATTGGTTTACATTATCCATTAAACGAATTACGGGCAACTTGGAAATTAGGCGGTCAACCGATTGCGCAACGTCTAAAGGATAAAAACCACGATTGGTCAGATTTAGAAAAGCTGATCCCGCAAATGAACTTAGAGGGTATTCTAGGTTACCCATTTGCTTGCCCTGATATGATTGGCGGCGGCGAATATTTGTGTTTCTTAGATGGCGCAGATGTTGATCAAGAACTTGTCGTTCGTTCAGCTCAAGCTCATGCTTTGATGCCAATGATGCAGTTCTCGGTTGCACCTTGGCGTGTACTTGATGAAAACAATTTAGCCGCAGTCGTTGAAGCGGTGAATATTCGTCAAAAGTTCAGTCAGTATATTGTTGATGAAGCTAGAAAGTCAGCAGAGACTGGTGAGCCAATTATGCGAATGATGGAGTACGATTATCCGCATCAAGGTTATCACTCAGTTAAAGATCAATTCTTAATTGGTGAATCTTTATTGGTTGCTCCTGTTGTTCATGCTAATCAAACTGAGCGCACTGTAAAAATACCGAATGGCACTTGGATTTCAAATAAAGGTGAAACCCATATTGGCCCACTGTCTATTACCGAGCCCGTAACAGCATCGACGTTACTGTATTATCAAAAACAATAGCTTTCAGGCATAGCCATAGAGATTTCTATGGCTATTTTTCTTTCCGCATTAACCATGCCTTAAGCCTAAATAAATCGGTTGGGAGCGTTCATCCTAGAAACATCTGTTGACTGCATTCTCAAGCGTAGAAAAAATGGCTGATATTAAGACTCAGCTTGCAGCAAGCAGTTATTCTACTTGCAAAAGTTACAACGCAGATAGCAGCCATTTTAGCAAGCTTGTGAGCGTAGAGCATTTCACTCATTGGGTGAAAAACATGATAATAAAATCATCCTATTGCTCAAGCAGTTACTCATATACTCTGCGTTCAACTGATGTTTTTAGGTTGAACGCCAGTTTTGTATGGCGGCCGTAGGGAATATAGTACTTCGAACATACGCCTTGTACTGAAAACTTTTATCTCTTGCTGAGTGAAAGATTAATTACTGTAATTGGTATAAATTGTGCGTTCAACCGATTTATTTAGATTGAACACTTCTGGAAACAAACATCAACGAGCTGAAATTCAACACTTTATGCTAGGCAGATTCTTCCAGTTCGTTGTATATTGCGGCGTAAGGAACTCCCGCCTCATTCCCCACTTCACTTGTGTTCCCTGTGCTGACACAAATACAGTTTCGCTACCATAGCGATTGTTCAATTTATCCATTGCTTGCATTAATTCAGGCTTAGCCTTTGATGTCGAAAATAGATCAAATTGTTCATGACTCATGTCCGTTAAATCAAGTAGCCCGACGCCGACTCGATAATAACCTATACCTTCAACAAAAAGTTGACCAATCACATTCGATACGGCTTTGCTTATTTCTAAAGTGCAATTCGTTGGCTTGGCAAACTTTATCATTTGTTTAAACGACTTTGGCTGTTCGTCGTAAGGCGAATTAGCCGCAAACACCATTACATCTGTCGTTCCTGAATCTTGCTTACGTGCTTTTGCTGTTGCAATGCCAACGTGCTTGCTCAAAGCTTGCTGTAATTGTTCACGACAAGTAATACGCTCTCCCATGCTTCGTGTCGAAAATACTTGTTTTTTATCGGCTCTAGCTTCATCCCACTGTTTACAAGCCAAGCCATTAAGCTCTCGAATTGTTCGTTCAATTTCTACGCTGAATTGTTTACGGGCGAGTTTTGCTGGCATTAGAGCTAAATCGTATGCAGTCATAATATTCATCAACCGTAGCTTTTTAGAAATTCTTCGCCCTATTCCCCATACATCTTCAACAGCCGTTACTTTTAAAGCTTGATGAATCTCAGCTTCATTATCTAATACACAAACACCTTGGGACGATCTATCTTTTTTTGCCATGTGATTTGCAAGTTTGGTTAAAGTTAACGTTGATGCAATACCCACGCATACCGGTAAACGAGTTTCCTTCCACACCGTTCGTCTTAATAAGTGTCCATATCGAACTAAACTTTTTATAGCCAGAGCACTGCGATGAAATGATAAAAAAGTTTCATCGATCGAGTAGACATGTTGCTCAGGGGCAAAACGCCCGACCACTTGCATAAGCTTCGCTGACAAGTCGGAATACAATTCGTAGTTAGATGAGCAAACAATAATACCTCTTTGCTCACAAAGCCGTTTAGCTTGAAAATAAGGAATGAATTTTTTAATGCCAGCTTCTTTAGCACGGTGGTTCGCTGCCACAATGCATCCATCATTGTTACTCAACACAATAATTGGTTTATGTCGCCAATCAGGTCTGAATACCGCTTCAGCAGAGCAATAAAACGCATTGGCGTCCACCAAAGCATACATGGTTATTGTTGCCCTAAAATGGCACTCGGCCGATGGCAACGAATTGAACGAGACACTACTCCTTCAATGCTAAATTCATCAAACTGCTCTATTTTCATAGCTTGATAACGTTCGTTCGCAGAAAGGAGTTGACGGCGTTGTTTGTCAATAATTTTGCATACAAACTCGCCATTGAGATTAGCGACAATGACATCCAAATGTTGCGGCATGACATGTCTATCGACAATCAAGATATCATTATCAAAAATACCCACGTCTTGCATACTTTCGCCTTTAGCTTGGCCAATAAAAGTCGCACTCGGATGCTCAACCAAGAGTTCATCCAAGCTCAACGATAATTGTGTATATTCTGCTGCTGGAGACTCAAAACCTGTGATCCCAGCTTGAGCAAATATTGGAATTACTTTCATTTACCTAACGCACTGTGTATACATACAGTGATACTAGCAAAATATCTTAGTAATGGTAAATAGCAGGTTAAAATCAATAGATAAATTTAGAACTCACTTAATTAAGAACGCTCGCTATGCCTTCTCTTACTGTTGCCATACGGTGATCTTTTATACTCAATCGCTTTCCTGAGCCATTTAATACATATTGGGTACCGCTCGCTTCTCGGCCAGTAATCCTCAAGACATTTGTTAAAATATCCCCTTCTGTTGAACAAGCCAGTACTAAATTAGTTGGTGCAAATTTTTCTCCACCATTTTTACTAATGAATTTTTGAATTGTTTGACTGGTTATTGATGCAGCATTGAAAGTTATGGCTGGATTTCCTGTGACTTGTGTACAAGCGCAGGCTAAGCCACCTCCAAGCGAATGCCCTACATACAACAATGACAACCCATTTTGAACAGCAATCTCGCTTGCCATTCTGGCTAGGAGCATTCCCAATTCATAATATGTTGAAGCTCCTGTAACCGCTTGATTAACGCTAACTCCTATATGAGTTAATGATTCAGAACCACGGAAAGCCAAAATTAATCGGTTTTCATTTCTATCCCAAAACAATTTAGCTTTAAATTTTAAATGTTCATTATAAAAATCTTCTTTTTTAAAACCAAAGTCAAAAGAGTCTTTATTATCAATGTTAAACATTATTTCTTCTACTCCATCCCTGACAATAAATTTAGAGTCACGATAAGCGCTTTGGGATAACTCGGCCGCGAGTTTGATATCATCATGAGTAAAAGTTTTATAAGTAGTTTCCGTAGCAGCGGCTTGACACTCATCTAAAGTGATAACTTCAAAATCTGATACATCAACAAGCTCTTGTGTTTGACTTCTGCTAACAAAACAGTAGGTCTCAACCATTTCTTCTTCGTTAGTTTTAACTATAACTCTTTCACTTCGTACCTGATTTTCTGCTAGAACTGGTTTTGTATCGAAGTAAGGCGGTTTTTTATCTATGGGAGATGTTATTACTTCCTCTTGATGACTTGAGCCCCCAGAAAACACTCTACTGTCTAAAGTACCTTTTGGTGAAACCTTGTTCAGATCATAAGGTGTCTGGTGTGCTTGTATATTTGATTCAGATACGTTCGTCTTCATAAAGAAGCCAATTAATCTTTGTCTAAACGGCGTTGGGGTACTTTTATTGCTGTAGATATGGGAACCTAAACCTGAAACTGAATCTGTATCCGTAGGTTCAGAAACTTGACCGCCTTTAATTTGTGCTGCGCCTCTAAAACTGTTGAAAGAAACTGAAAGTGAGCTCATTGCTTCTCTTATGAATATGAACAATCCTTTAATGATAAGTGATAATAAAAATCCACCTATTTTTCTAAACATTTATTAATTCTATATTTTTACTAAAACCCATTCACCAATAAGATTCAGCTTTAATTTTAAACTAAATTTAATTATTTAATTTCATACATCAATCACTTGTAACGACATAAAAAGTTAAAACTCATTCGTTTTCTCTAAGGGATCTAGCGATTTAGAAAGTGCCAATCTTTGTCATACCTGCGAAGGCTGATATCCAGTGGCTTTTATAGAAAAAAGCAAAGGTACTAGTAGTCCATTCATATGAATTCTACAGTTAAAGCTGTTCTGGTAAACCATAGTCATAGGAGAGCTAAGAATCATATATCGATATTTATTGTTTTAAACTCTTACTTAACTTTTGTTCACAATCAATTGACAAATAAGTGATATCTGAACAAAACACCTCCTCCCACCCCTTGGCAAGTCAGTAGGATTCTAGCTTTTCATGCTTTGATTAACGAATGTGTAACTGGATTTCGTTAATCAGTGAACTTCTGTTAAAAGGCTCACTTTACTCTGGGAGTACGGGGTAAAGTTTCTTTAATTTTATACGTGCCTCCTCAGTCGTGAACTGCCAGTTCATCTTAGCCTTGGACTCATTACGCTCGGTAACCCAGGCTTCGACTTCAGTATTTAGTGTTTCCTGATCGGGTATTCTTCGGTTTAAGCATTGCCTGCTCAAGATACTTAATTCAATTTCAGCCATATCCAACCAACTTCCGTGCTTTGGCGTGTAATGAAATTCTATTTTATTGATCAACCTACGAGCTTCTTCTGGTTCGAAGGCCTTATAAAATGAAGCCGGTGTATGAGTATTCAAGTTATCCTCAACTAATACAATTGTCTCAGCGTCCTTATAACGCCCGTCTACTAAGGCTTTTACTTGATGAGCCCAATCAATGGCCGTTCTGTGTTCAGTGACTTCAACATGTCGCCAGCCCGCTAAAGGCTCAAATATCATGAACAGGTTGCTGACACCGTTACGCTCATACTCTGTATCGTATCGCTCTGGATAACCTGAAACTAAGGGTAACGGATTGCGAACTTCTTTAACTTGTTGTTTGCTGGTTTCATCAAGGCATACTAAAGGACGCTTAGGATTGTAAGGAAGTTTATAGAGTTCTAATATATCTTCCATAGCACTCACGAAAGCAGCGTTTTCCTCTTTAGGTATACACCACTCTTCTTTAAGCCATGGTTTAAGTTCGTTTTTTTTAAAGCATAATGAACAGAAGTTCTTGATATGTTATCGATATATTTGAGTTCAATCATCTTGTCTCTAAGAAGATTTAATGTCCAACGGCAACGTCCTTCAGGAGGCGTAGAGCAGGCCAGTGCAATTAGGTGGGCTTCGGCTTCGCCATCCATTATGCGTCTGCGGCCTTGATGGCTGTGTTTGCTATTCACAGCGACTTCTAATCCTTCTTCGACAAAACGCTTTCTAAGGCTCGTTACTGCAAGTGGTGAGATGTTTAGTGCTTTAGCAATCTGTTGATTGGTCAGTGGCGAATTATTCTCATCAATAGCAAGTAAAATTTGGGCGTGTCGTTTCTTATGTTGAGCAACACGTGGTTTCTTCTGCTTTATCAAAGCCTCAAGCATTGAACGTTCTTCATTACTCAAACGAACGTGGTATTTAACCCTCATAATAACTCCAGTGTTTCTTGTGTTCAGGAGTTGTTAGGATATAACCATTCGGTCATTATTTGTTCTTGAATGGACTACTAGACTACCGTCATACAAAACTGTCGTTACTTCGTTTCCAGCCTTATACCAATTACAGTAATTAAATTCCCAGCTCAGAGCTATGTATGTGTTCAAAGTACAAGTGAAATTGATGAAGACATAGTTATTACCGACATACAAAACTGTCGTTATTACATTGCTACGTTGAGACAGTTTTGCGTAGTAATTTGGACACATACAAGCTCCCGAAGGGCAAGGCTAAAGGACTCCATTACTACGTTACAAGTTTTGAATTATCTCGACAAAAGCACGAAGTGCGTTGAACGCCAGCTTTGTATGGCGGCCGTAAGGGTATATAGTACTTCAAACTTGCGCCTTGTACTGAAATCCTTTAGCTCTTGCTGAGTGGGAAGTTAATTACTGTAATTGGTATTATGTGCTGGAGTGGCGAGAACTCATCGGCATACTTTCTTCCGCAACTTTCCTAAGAACACTCTCTAGGGTCTGTTTATCTTTCAGGATTAAATTTTGTGCTATTTGAGCATTTATCTGTTCAAAGCGCGAGCAGTGATGCTTAGCCATCTAAGTGAGCTGGTCACAACACAGAACAGTGAATGCTCAAAAGCATCGAAAAAAGAGAGAGCGTAAATTGGTCGCTCTTTCTAAATAAAAGGTGCTGCGTTATCGTTTTCTTATTTGGAAACGAAGTAACGACAGTTTTGTATGTCGATAATAACTAAACCTCACAAACTCTGCCTTGCATAAAATAATCAATTTATCGCTGCAAAAACAATCACGAAAGATCAACAGCCCCTAGTTATCAGCAGAATATAAATTATTAACAAACTCAGGTATCATGCACACCTCAGATGTTTCTTGTTCAGAAATATTTATTCCACATACTCATTTTACCTTGGTTTTTAATTTTATGTATCATCTTCAATTAGATAAACAACAATTCTTATCTGAATACTGGCAAAAAAAGCCATGTGTCATCCGCAGTGCTTTTAAAGATTTTATCGACCCAATTACCGCTGAAGAGTTAGCCGGATTAGCATGTGAAGAAGAAGTCTCATCTCGAATCGTGCTAACCAGCGAATCCGGATGGGATGTTAAACATGGCCCATTTGAAACCTATGAAGAGTATGGCGAAAATAGATGGCAATTATTAGTTCAAGCTGTAAATCATTGGCACCCAAATGTTGAACCTTTAGTCGAAGCGTTCCGGTTTCTCCCAGATTGGCGTTTTGATGATCTCATGGCTTCTTTTGCAACTCCTGATGGTGGTGTAGGCCCACACATTGATAACTATGATGTGTTTATTATTCAAGGTGAAGGCCAACGCAAATGGAAAGTTGGTAATAAAGGCGAGCACAAACAGCGTGACAATGACCCTCAATCAGCTTTAGTCGAAGATTTTGAAGCAATTATCGACGTCACTTTAGAATCTGGTGATATTTTATACATTCCGCCAGGTTATCCTCACTGCGGTGAAACACTTTCAGTAGCAATGAGTTACTCAGTTGGTTTTCGAGCACCAAGCCAACAAGAAATGTTTACAGAAGTTGCTGATTACTTGTTAGATAATGATATTGGTTTATCACGCTTTACCTCTGCTGATGAAACCGCCAACAAAGGTTTAATTGGTGAAAACCAGCAACAAGGGTTAATGGATTTAATAGGCCAAATTACCGCATCTCCAAACCACTACCATAAAATGCTTGGTGAATTACTCAGTCGTAATCGATTTGAGCTCGATTTGTGTCCAGATGAAGATATTACGGAAACTGAGTACCTTCTCGCGATTGAGGATGGTGCGGATATAAAACGACTTGGCGGAATAAAAATACTGAGATTAGAAAACGACCAAGAACAGCGTCTTTTCGTCGGGGGCAATGCATATATTTTAGCTGAGAGTTCTCACGAATCTTTAAAGCACTTAAGCAATGAGTTTACTTTAACCAATTCTTGGTTACATGAGCACAAAACAGATCCCGCTATTAATAAGTTTCTTATTGAGTTACTTCAGCAAGGCTGTTTGTACTTCTCTGAATAACACAACGCAAAATTGATACACAATAAAAAAAGGCTGATTAATCAGCCTTTTTTTATTGAAATAGAGATTACGCTTTCCACAAATTGTCATCATTTTGCATTGCGTATAAACTTTCCGCCCTCGAAATGAGTAAGTTGGCGTACTTTGCTTGAGTAGAATCACGTGTTACCCCTGTACGCACAAGGTTTTCAGCTTTTAATTGCCAAGTTAAAGAAAAGTGTCTCACCGCTTCACGTGCAGTTTTCGCAACATTGACATCAACTAGATCTGAAGGTAAGTCACCCGTAAGTACCCAATAAGTCTTTTTGCTCGGACGTTTCGATTCAATTTTCCAAACGGCCATATATGGAGCAAGGTAACGGCTTTCAGTATCTAAAACTTTACTTGGGATAATGCCTTTCTCGGCCAAAAACTTATTGGCTTTTTGAAATTGAGTTCTTATCCATTCTTGACGCATTTGCGCTATTTGCTCTTGGCTCGGCTGAGCTTTCTGAACATGTGAATACTGTAGGTTTACTTCTGCGTCTTGTTCTTTTTCAACCGCTTGGTCTGCCATAACTACTTTACCTATTCTTCGAGTTGGTCTAATGCTAACTTTTGTAATATTTGCAATGCATGTAAATTTTTAACGTACCCTAGGTTACGTTAACGTTAAGTGGAAAGCAAAATTGCCACCAACATCAAACTTTTTATACATTTCGTTTTGTTGAGAGTATCCCTAAATGCTAATTTAACGCAACAAATATAACAAAGGATCTCTAGAGTATTTAGCTCATGGAGAAAATTCAATCACACATCGGAGAACTGCTGTGGCGGTATTCAATAACGTATCTTTTGACAACCATGAAGAAGTTGTCTTTTTTAATGATGAAGCTAGCGGCTTAAAAGCTATTATAGCTGTCCACAATACTAATTTAGGTGCTGCTGTTGGTGGCTGCCGTATGTGGAACTATGAATCTGATGAAGACGCATTAAACGATGTTTTACGTCTTTCTCGTGGAATGACCTACAAAAATGCGCTTGCGGGTTTAACTATGGGTGGTGGCAAATCGGTAATCATTGCTGATTCCAAAAAAATCACCAACCGTGCAGAATTGTTTAAAGCTTTTGGTCGAGCTGTACACCAGCTTGGCGGTAAGTATTACTCAGCTGAAGATGTGGGCGTTTCAACATCAGATATTATGTTAGCTCTTGAAGAAACTCCCTTTATGGCGGGGCTTGAAGGAAAAAGTGGCGACCCCTCTCCATTTACAGCATTAGGCACTTACCTCGGGATTAAGGCAGCCGTTAAGCATCAACGAGGTTTAGACTCTCTTAGAGGCTTAAAGATTTCTGTACAAGGTGTTGGACATGTTGGATATTACTTATGTAAACATCTACATGAAGAAGGCGCCGAGCTTATTGTTACCGATATTAATAAAGACAATTTAGATCGAGCTGAATCGGAATTTAATGCCATTGTTGTGGCTCCTGATGCAATTTACTCTCAAGAAGTTGATGTTTACGCTCCCTGTGCACTTGGCGCCACCATTAATGACATTACCTTGCCACAAATCAAGGCAACAATTGTCGCTGGCTGCGCTAATAATCAGCTCGCTGAACAACGTCACGGTGAAAGCCTCAAAGAAATGGGGATTTTGCTTGCTCCTGATTACGTGATCAATGCCGGTGGCATTATCAATGTGTCATTTGAAGAAAATTACGACGAGGCTAAAGCAACCGCTAAAGTTGAAAAAATTTATGACACCTTATTAGAAATTTTTAAACAAGCAGAAATTCAAAATAAAACAACCAACGTTGTTGCTGATGAAATGGCGCAAAAAATCATTTCAGCGGCGGCAAAATAGATTTCGGTATCCTTTAATTTTTTGCTAACAAACTGATTTATAGGAGTCTTTATTCGGTTCCTATTTTTTTATGTGTTTTTGTTTATTTTAAACTGGAAATATCATCATTTTTTGCTTGAATTAAGTTACACATAATTAAATAATGATTAAAAAAATGGTGCGCTTTAAATATCAAGTTGATCAAGATGACATTGAACTGCAGACAAGCAGCTGGTCTGGTATGGAAAGGCTATTATTTAATGGCAAGGTCATTTCCAGTCGCCTAAATTTTAACCCCTTCAGTAATCATGATATTGCTCTTTCAAATGGACATAAATGCCGGTTTCAATTACTCGTGGATCCTAGCTCACAACAACTTATCTGTAGGATTTATAAGAAAGAGCAATTGGTTGCTAGTCTTAAGCAGAGTAAAAAAAGCTATAGTAAAAATCTGAAATATCTTCAATATGGGTTACTTTTCATTTGCTTTGCAACTGTGTTAATTGTTTCGATTTAAAAAATTTGCTTGATAAACTTCAGTAGGTTAAAAATCAATTCACTTATAAGACATTGTTACGAGGCACTCTTTTCAAAAGACGCAATAAGCTTTTTTTATCTTCATCATTAAGTACACTAAGAAAGTATTCATGCACACGTTCAACCTCTCTTATCACATCATGCTCCAACGCTTTAGCTTCATCTGTAAGATATATTTTAAATGAACGCCGATCATCAGATTCTTGATGACGATAAACGAGTTGTTGTGCTTGTAACTGATCTAACATTCTTGTCATTGTGTAATTTGCAACGTCACAAGAACATGAAAGCTCGGTTTGAGTAACTCCTTCCTCTTCCCATAAACAAAACAAAACGGGCCAAAGTTTCAAATCAATATTATATCGCTTTAATCGCAAATCCATTTCGCGTTGCAGCTCAACATTAAAATGAGACACTAAATATCCCAAACTTTCATTTCGCTCCATAATGCCACTTCCAATTGTTCATCCCTGTACTTTATAATTTTAACTAACATTTATAAAATAGTTAACTATTTTAACTGATATATTCTTCAATAAAACGATAGTAACAAGCTCGGTTTAAACTCGCTGGCAAATTTCGTTCTACAATACATGTAATCGAGTCGTCATTGACTTTGAATTGCTCAAAGTTCGCGAGAAAATGCTTAGATTCAATGCTAGAAATAAGCTCAATACCTCCATCCTCCATACATTGATAATCAGTTATTTTAAAGGGCTGCGATGAAACAGAAACCTTCACCTTTTCCACAGGGGTGATAAGAAAGTATTCACTGTTTTCAATTTGTAGAATTTGGCTGAATAGGCGGCTGAATTTTAAAGGTAAAACCGAACCTTGATAAAACCATTCGCCCTCATTGTTTATAACAAACAAAGGTGTCTCGCTACAAAGCTTGGTGTTAAATTTTAGTGATGAAAGTGCTGTTTCGACTTCTTTATGAGTATTAGAGTGATTCATTTACACCTCAAACATTTTGAGCCGACACTTTATCGACTCAATACATCAAGTCTAATTTGATATTTGTTCTAGTAAGATTTCTATCGGATGCTGGCTTCGAAATCCTGCAAATCGCTTAACCTGACTGCGACAAGAAAAACCTGTAACTAAAACCTGATTTTGATCTTTATTCTCTATATGTGGACGCCAAGACATATCGAATAAGTTTTCACTATTTGATAAATTTTTAAGTTCATGCCCATATGTACCAGCCATGCCACAACAACCTAAATTAACAACGTCTAATTTTAACTTAAACATTTCGAATATATGTATCCATTCTTTGGTTGAGTTTGGTCGAGTAGTCGCTTCAGTGCAATGATTAAACAAAGTATACTTTTCATTTGATTGTGATACGTTTAATTCTGAATTCAAACGTTTTGCAAGCCATTCATTGAATAACAAAACTTCAAACTGCCCTCTTTTTTCACCCAGAACCTCCTTGTACTCATCTCGATAACAAAGCACTAAAGCAGGATCGATTCCCATCAATGGCATGCCTAACCTAGATACACTGGATAAAAAATCTGCACTGCTCTTGGCTGTTTTAGCAAAACGATTTAGAAAACCTTTTACATGAGCAGGTTTACCATTCGGTTTGTAAGGAAGTAAAACTGGAATTAGATCTAGATGTTCTATTAATTTCACTAGCTTAAAAACGAGTTGGGCATCGTAATAACTGTTAAAAGGATCTTGAACAATTAAAACATGATTTTGTCTTTGCTCATTTGGAATTTTGGTTAGCTTTGCTAAATCATAATTCAAACAATTGTGACCAGATAAACGTTGATTTAACGTTGGAAATGAAAGCTTCGGGGAGTCCACATAACCTAATGTTTCTTTTATCAGCCATTTACTGAGTTCGTTATGCGATAAATGGTTTATCAATCTCGGCGCACTGGCTAGTAGAGGTAAGCCTTGCTCTATACCCGCGACTAGATGATCGGTAATAGGTCTCATATACTTTTTATAATAGATATCTAAAAACTGAGATCTAAACTTAGGGACATCAACTTTTACGGGACACTGACTGGAGCATGATTTACAAGCAAGACAACCTTGCATTGATTCCATGACTTCATGAGAGAAGTCATATTCTTTTTTAAGTTGAAAGGAATGAGTAAAGCGTTTCAGCAAATTATCTGGTTTTGACTTGGCTAGAGCTTCAATATCAACCCCTTGATTTGATAATAGCCGTAACCATTCACGCATTACACTTGTTCGACCTTTTGGCGATTGCACTCTGTCGCCTGTAACTTTATATGATGGGCACATAGGTGTGTTGGGACTGTAATTAAAACACAATCCATTGCCGTTACAGTTCATAATATCTGGAAATTCGTTACGCACAGTAATGGCAATTTCACGATCAAAACTACCGCGCTTTTTACTATCGACATTATAAATAAGCGCGGCTTGATCGGGTGCAAATAGTTTTCCAGGGTTAAGGCGATTATGAGGATCAAACCAAGTCTTTATTTGGCATTGCAATTTATATAGTTCATCACCAAAAATTGCAGGAGCATATTGCCCTCGAACCCCTTTTCCGTGTTCCCCCCACATCAAGCCACCATACTTCATGGTTAGGTTCGCAACTTCGTCTGATATTACCCTGAGTAATTTCTCATCATTTGGGTCGCACATGTTTAACGCTGGACGAACATGCAACACGCCTGCATCAACATGACCAAACATTCCGTAATCTAATTGGTGACCATCAAGCAGTGCTCGAAACTCCATAATAAAGTCAGCCAACTTCTCTGGAGGAACTGCAGTATCTTCCGCAAATGCGAGTGGCTTTCTTTGCCCCTTTGTCGCACCAAGCAATCCAACGGCCTTTTTACGCATTGCATAAATGGTATTAATACTGGCTAAATCTTCAGTAAACTGAAAACCAATTAATCCCGACATTTTATTATCGATTTTAAGCTCTAACGAGCTGATTAACATATGTAATTTACTAGAAACCTCAGAAGGCTCACCTGCAAACTCTACCATGTTAAGCCCTTCAATAACTTGGCCTTGCACATCTGAAATCAATGACTTAACAGAGTGCCATATAATGTCATTCTTAGCTAAATTAAGCACTTTTGAATCAATTGTTTCAACAACCGTAGCGTTAGCTTTAACAAGATCTGGGGCATGGCGTAAAGCTGATTCAAACGAATCGTACTTTATATTAACCATCACACGTTTTTTAGGTATTGGGGTGATGTTTAATTTAGCTTCAGTTATAACCGCTAATGTGCCTTCAGAGCCTGTAAGGATTCTTGAAATATCAAATACATCTAATGCATCGTTCCAAACATGTTTAAGATCATAACCGGTTAAAAAACGATTTAAGTCGGGAAATTTTTCAAGAATTAAATCCCGCTTTAATCGACTTTGTTCTGCAATTTTTGAGAGCAAATCTGCTGAGTGATTTGATAATATTTTATCAGCTGCTAAAGGTGCGGAATCAAGAAGTTCACCGTTCATTAGTACACTGGATAAGCCAAGCACATGATCAGACGTTTTACCGTAAACCAGTGAGCCTGCTCCAGATGCATCTGTATTAATCATTCCGCCAACAGTTGCACGATTTGAGGTAGATAAGTCAGGGCTAAAAAAATAACCATGAGGCCGCAACACATCGTTTAAAGCATCTTTTACAATTCCTGTTTCAACTTTTACCCAGCCTTCCTCAGGATTAACTTCAATCACTTTGGTCATATATCGTGAAAGGTCAATAATTATTCCGTGTGAAAGTGACTGACCGTTCGTACCTGTCCCACCACCTCTTGGGCTAAATACTATTTCTTTAAATTCATTTTTGTTTGCTATTTGTATCGCCAATTGAACGTCATTTTGCGTTTTTGGATATATTACGGCCTGAGGTAAAAACTGATAAACAGAATTGTCGGTAGATTGCACTACTCTCGCGTTATACCGTTTATCAACATCGCCACTAAAGTTACTAGCTTCAAGGCAAGTTAAATAATTAAGGTAAATAGGTTCAATAGTTTGCTGGTGTGACAGTCGGGGTAACATTCTTACATTCTATATTTTTTCGATATGGCTTTATTATACCTAAAAAATAGCAATTTAAAGCAAAATAACTGCGTTATACCAATTACAGTAATTAATCTCTCGCTCAGCAAGAGCTAAAGGGTTTCAGTTCAAGGCACAAGCTCGAAGTACTATATACCCTAACGGCCGCCATACAAAGCTGGCGTTCAACGCACTTCGTGCTTTTGTCAGGATAATTCAAGTGCTTGTAACGCCAGGGCGGGATTACGCTTTGATGAATTATTCACCAAACAAAATCTCAGCCCTAAATTTTGCATCCCAGCAAGCTCGCTGCATCTTGCCAGCAACACTGTCTTTTGAAGAATGACTTTTCACTAAGTTCAAAATCTTAGTGTTGTCATCTATCGCTAAGATTTCTAAGTATGATTGAGCTTGTTCGGCAGTGTGATCAAACCCTGAGCAGCGGATTACTTCTGGTGCAACAGAATTATTACGCATCAACCTATATGCCAATGGCACTAAGGGATGCTGCGACTTAGGTTATACCGACGTATAATCCAAACAGAGTAATTTACGGTTGCAGCCAAATGTCTACTTCAATTTACCTTTCTAGTGAGTCCAAAAGGATAATTAAACTTGCATCCAGTAAACTTCATGGGATGGAGAAAAGAGTTTTTATGGCCGAAGTACCCAAAACCTTCTGCTGTGGGAGTCCACGCTTAACTGAAACAGAATTTGGCTGGTGTCGAAAGGCTGTTGCGCTTGGGCTTCATGAACAAGAAACGGGCTTCGAGTGTTTCGGACACTATGACGGAAAACCTCGAAGTGAAGTGAGTCAGCCTCAATTAGAAATAGATATTAGAGCGTTAGTAGATCCTGAATCGCAAGCCGACCCGAAGTTTAAAAATACGTTTGGGTGTAGATCTTTTAGATCGACGAAAAGCATGAAAAGATCATTCATTATCAATTGGATGGGTTTAATAAATGGTGCGAAAGGAGCAATTTTATAGTACTTATCAGTTTCCACACACAACAAGTATATAAAAAGGCTCCTTTCATGAAACTAGCATACTCAAACTCACTCGAATTTTCATTCTTTTCTGAAGCCAAATTGCAATTTGAACGTATTATTTCGCACCTCGAAGACGAGCAAGTTAAGCAAGAGAGCCATGGAGAAGTTGAAGCTTATATCGATACCGAAGGAACTGAGTTGTTGCGGTGTTTATTACAGGGTTTCTTAGATATCAAAACCGCTGAAGAGCCCCGTCAGCAAGTTTGTTCCAACCGTGACATTGCATTGAATCATTTGAAAAATAACTGCAAACGAAACTTAGAAAGTTTATTTGGTACCGTAACGATGCATCGAAAAGGTTACAGTCAACGTCGGTGTGATAGCGTGTTTCCAATGGATGGTGAGCTGAATCTTTCGAAAGATAAATACTCTGATGGTGTACGCCTAAGACTCGCTACAGAAGCAGTCAAAGGCTCATATGATGATGCAGTAAGCTCAATAGATACCACCACAGGTGCGCACGTGCCCAAGCGACAAGCAAGGCAAATTGTGCAGGATATTGCACAAGATTTTGATGGTTTTTATCTCCAGCAGAGATACCTTAAGCCAGAAAATACATCTGATTTACTGGTATTGACTATGGATGGAAAAGGCATCGTTATGCAACCTAATAGCTTGAGAGAGGGCACGCAAAAAGCAGCGAAACAACAGAAGCTCAAAGGACGCCTAAGTGCTGGAGAAAAAAAAGACCGCAAACGAATGGCAGAAGTTGCAGCGGTATACACCACCAAGCCTTTGCATCGTACCCCAGAATCAATCATGTCTAGAAACGATAATTCAAATGTTCGTCCATTACGTGTGCCACCAAGAAATAAACGTGTGTGGGCAAGCGTAGAAAGAAGCGCTGCGACTGTGATTGAAGAAGCATTTTTAGAAGCTCTGGAACGAGACCCAACTCAAAGCTGTCAGTGGGTTGTACTCGTTGATGGTCATCCTCATCAGCTAAAACAAATTTATCGGGTGATGAAGAAACTCAACATCAATGCAACGGTGGTCATGGATTTCATCCATGTGCTTGAATATCTCTGGAAAGCGGCGTGGTGCTTATTTGAAAAAGATGATCCAGAAGTCGAAGATTGGATAGAAAAGCGGGAACCCATCAGATACGGGTAACAAATAAATGAGAAAATCTGAGGAGAAAAACGTTATTTATTGAGATAATAAGCCGACTAAAACTATTCTCAAAATAAAATGCCGATACTCGACCGAACACCGCTTAACTCCTCAGACAAATTCGATCTTCTCTTAAAAACTATCGCTTGCCAAGTGCATGGTGCAGTTTCTTCTCTTTCTGATGAATTTAATGTTTCTCGTAAAGCCGTTTACTCCGCTAAATATGCGGCTCAATCGGCACTAAAGTGCCTTGTTACTACCAACGACGAATCTGATGTCATTACATCTGTAAATGTTGACGTACCACATCTTCGCCGTTCTATTGTGGCTTTATCAATCACAGCACCTAACTCTATTCGAGCAATTGAAGAACAAATCCCACTCATTTATCCAGGCTGTAAAGTCAGTTACGGTTACATTCAAGGCGTTATCGTTGAAGCTCAAGAGCAGGCTAAGTTATTTAACGAAAAAGTGTCGCTATCAGCCATAAAGAGTGTGGCCATCGATGAGATGTTCAGCCAAGGTGACCCCGTACTTGCTGGGATAGATCTCGAAAGTGGTTATTTATTTTCACTCTCTCACGAACAAAAGCGTGACGGTGAAACTTGGGCACGAGTTTTAGGTGAAGCTAAATCACAAGGATTATCACCTCAGCACGTCGTTAAAGATGGAGCAAAAGGAATAGCGAAAGGCGTTAGCATGAGCTTTGAACATGCAGAGCAACGTGATGATGCTTTCCATGCGTTGTATATCGTAGGTAAGGCGCTGAGAAAGGTTGAACGTCGGGCGTACTACTACATTGATAAAGAGGCTAGTTTGGAAAAAAGATTGCATAAAGATGTATTCGATACAGAGAAAAAGCAGCAGGCAATGGTTGATTTCTTAGGCGTGCAAGCGAAATGTGAGCAAGCGATTGAGCAATATGAAAGTGGAACAAAAAGCAGAAATCATCTCCACCAAGCTTTGACCAGTATTTCCATGAAAACGGGTAGCCTCATGACGAAAAAACAGGCTGAAGCCTTGCTAACGAAGGCTGTTGATGGCTTAAAAAATACTGAGCATAAAGATGGCATCACCGCTGCTAGATACATAAAAAATCGTTTGAAAGGACTGACATTAGCAACTCAAGCACTTCACGAAAAGTTACTGAAACTTGGCGAACTTTATCCTCAAGAATGCGTTGAAGTGGCTTGTCGCTTCTCTGAACGAAAGCGCCAATTACGAAAAGCTAAACCTTGGAAAATAGCGCGGTATCAGAAAGAATTAGTTGGCAGTTATCAGTGGTTGCGACTCCGTTTAGGCAAGAGTGCCAGCGAACTTATGCTGCAAGTGGAAGCGTTGCATCAAACTCGCCACAGAGCATCAAGTGCCATTGAAGGATTTAATGCCACTCTACGGTCTTACCTTTATGTCCGTAAAGGAGTCAATCAAGGTTTCCTCGAATTATTTAAAGCTTGGTACAACCTTCGCTCAAGACGCTGGGGGAAACATAAAGGAACTTCATCGTATCAGAATATCACAGGGAAAAAAGTTGATGACTGGCTAACAATGCTGAATTTTCCACCTTCGGATTTACACCACTAAGCACTCACAAACTTTGTGTGATTTACGGTAGCGGTTCAACTGAGGTTGAGCTGGCGATCTCTCTTTGATTTGTTACCTTTAAGACCTATATTTTGATCAGTCCTGAAAAGCGAGCGACTGAAATCTTACGAGGTAATGCGTCACAAGTAGCAAAAGGTGAGTTTACGGCAGCATAGTGCAACTTTAACCCAATAATTTGATGTAATGATGGCAGATTAATTATCGGAGCCCATCATGCCAAATATAGAGCCATTAACTCGCGTCGCCACAGTCTTCGCCCATTGGCGCATAAATAAGCCGAGTCGCGGAACTAAAATACCAAACACTCTCCGCGAGCAAGCCATTTCATTGCTAGAGCATTACTCATCATCACAAATTTGCACCGCTTTACGTATCAGTGGCTCTCAATTTAAACAATGGTGCCAGGTATCAAACTCGGCAGAGTCCATTACAGACTTCATTGAATTACCCAACTTACCTGAGGTCATCAAGCCCAATTCCCCAGTAAAACTTGAGTTGAATCTATCTAATGGCGACAATATTCATATACAAGGTGTGGTGGATGTTCACTTTATTTGCGCCCTTATCGGGGCAATGAAATCATGATCTATTTAACTTCCAACAGTCGTATCTTCATTGCGACTCAGCCTGCTGATTTTCGCTGTAGTATCGATGGACTGGCGGCCGTGTGCCAACAGCGCTTGTCGAGTAATCCGCGTTCAGGCTCGATATTCGTCTTCATTAATCGCAACAAAACCATGATACGAGCCCTCACTTATGAGCATAATGGCTTTTGGCTGATGACCAAACGGTTATCAAAAGGAAAATTTCATGGATGGCCACGTCATCATGGCGTTATGCAACCGATGGCTGCGGCACAATTACGGCAATTACTGAGTGGTGAACCTTATTTACTCATGTTACGCACCGCCTAAAAATTAGTGGCATAATCAAGCTATGAACGATGAATTACTAGAGCTGTATAGCGATTACCAACTATCTAGCTTTGGACAAGTAACAGCAACAGGGATGTCAGACTTACTAGATGGTGCTTACAGTCATGATCAGGTAACAAGACTCCTTTCTACTAACGAGTTCACCAGTAAAACTCTTTGGGGAATGGTTAAATCCACTGTAAGACAGGTCGAAGAAGATGATGCCGTTCTTATTTTCGATGATACGATTGAAGAAAAGCCTTATACGGACGAAAGCGACTTGATCGCTTACCACTACGACCACACAAAAAATCGAACCGTTAAAGGGATTAACCTTCTTAATTGTCTTTACTACTCCCAAGGTGTATCAATTCCAGTATCTTATAAGTTGATCACTAAGCCAATTCCCTATTGTGATCTGAAAACTAAGAAAGTTCGCAGAATGTCTGAAACAACTAAGAATGAAGATTTTAGAGAGCTTTTACAAATTAGTTACCAAAACCAACTTAAATTCAAATATGTTCTAGCAGACAGTTGGTTCTGTTCAAATGAAAATATGGTGTTTATCAAACACAAATGCCACAAGGATTTTATCATGGCGTGCAAATCTAATCGTCTTGTTTCTTTGAGTGAAGATGATAAGAAGCATAAGAAATCACAACGGGTTGATACACTTGAGTTTCAAGAAGGGCAGTCTGTCAAAGTTTGGATATCTGGGGTAGATTTTGAGTTACAGTTATCCAAGAAAGTCTTTAAAAACAAAGATGGAAGTACAGGCGAGCTTTACTTGTTATGCAGTGATTTAAGTTGTGATGATGAGTTCATCCAAGCGGTCTATCAAAAACGATGGAACGTTGAACTCTTCCATAAAAACCTGAAGTCAAATGCGGCAATTACCCGTTCTCCAGCACATACAGTTAAAACACAAAGTAATCATCAATTTTTATCAATTTATAGTGCATTTAGGCTTGAAACCTTAGCTTTAAAACTGAAAATGAATAAATTTCAACTGAGGGCGAAACTGTATATAAAAGCATTAAAAACAGCCTTTACAGAACTTCAAACTCTAAAAGCTGTTAGTGCGTAACATGAGTTATTTATCTTCAAGTCGCTTGAAATAAATCGCACTTACCGGTTGATTATTTTATTTATCGGATCATACTGCCCGCCGAATTCATTTTTCAGGACTGATCAAAATATAGGTCTTAAAGGTAACAAATCAAAGAGAGATCGCCAGCTCAACCTCAGTTGAACCGCTACCGTAAATCACACAAAGTTTGTGAGTGCTTAGTGGTGTAAATCCGAAGGTGGAAAATTCAGCATTGTTAGCCAGTCATCAACTTTTTTCCCTGTGATATTCTGATACGATGAAGTTCCTTTATGTTTCCCCCAGCGTCTTGAGCGAAGGTTGTACCAAGCTTTAAATAACTCGAGGAAACCTTGATTGACTCCTTTACGGACATAAAGGTAAGACCGTAGAGTGGCATTAAACCCTTCAATGGCACTTGATGCTCTGTGGCGAGTTTGATGCAACGCTTCCACTTGCAGCATAAGTTCGCTGGCACTCTTGCCTAAACGGAGTCGCAACCACTGATAACTGCCAACTAATTCTTTCTGATACCGCGCTATTTTCCAAGGTTTAGCTTTTCGTAATTGGCGCTTTCGTTCAGAGAAGCGACAAGCCACTTCAACGCATTCTTGAGGATAAAGTTCGCCAAGTTTCAGTAACTTTTCGTGAAGTGCTTGAGTTGCTAATGTCAGTCCTTTCAAACGATTTTTTATGTATCTAGCAGCGGTGATGCCATCTTTATGCTCAGTATTTTTTAAGCCATCAACAGCCTTCGTTAGCAAGGCTTCAGCCTGTTTTTTCGTCATGAGGCTACCCGTTTTCATGGAAATACTGGTCAAAGCTTGGTGGAGATGATTTCTGCTTTTCGTTCCACTTTCATATTGCTCAATCGCTTGCTCACATTTCGCTTGCACGCCTAATAAATCAACCATTGCCTGCTGCTTTTTCTCTGTATCGAATACATCTTTATGCAATCTTTTTTCCAAACTAGCCTCTTTATCAATGTAGTAGTACGCCCGACGTTCAACCTTTCTCAGCGCCTTACCTACGATATACAACGCATGGAAAGCATCATCACGTTGCTCTGCATGTTCAAAGCTCATGCTAACGCCTTTCGCTATTCCTTTTGCTCCATCTTTAACGACGTGCTGAGGTGATAATCCTTGTGATTTAGCTTCACCTAAAACTCGTGCCCAAGTTTCACCGTCACGCTTTTGTTCGTGAGAGAGTGAAAATAAATAACCACTTTCGAGATCTATCCCAGCAAGTACGGGGTCACCTTGGCTGAACATCTCATCGATGGCCACACTCTTTATGGCTGATAGCGACACTTTTTCGTTAAATAACTTAGCCTGCTCTTGAGCTTCAACGATAACGCCTTGAATGTAACCGTAACTGACTTTACAGCCTGGATAAATGAGTGGGATTTGTTCTTCAATTGCTCGAATAGAGTTAGGTGCTGTGATTGATAAAGCCACAATAGAACGGCGAAGATGTGGTACGTCAACATTTACAGATGTAATGACATCAGATTCGTCGTTGGTAGTAACAAGGCACTTTAGTGCCGATTGAGCCGCATATTTAGCGGAGTAAACGGCTTTACGAGAAACATTAAATTCATCAGAAAGAGAAGAAACTGCACCATGCACTTGGCAAGCGATAGTTTTTAAGAGAAGATCGAATTTGTCTGAGGAGTTAAGCGGTGTTCGGTCGAGTATCGGCATTTTATTTTGAGAATAGTTTTAGTCGGCTTATTATCTCAATAAATAACGTTTTTCTCCTCAGATTTTCTCATTTATTTGTTACCCGTATCTGATGGGTTCCCATTTTTCCTATTCGCCTAAGCTGGACTGTCCTTTAATGAGTAAACCGTTTACTGATATCGACCACAACGCGCTGGAAGCACTGATAGTTCGTGTTACTGAAGCCAAAGAGCATGAATTAGCACTGTCTCCAGAAGATTGTCAGTTGTTACTTGATGCCTTAGTGACGTTATCGACGATGCAGCAACGATTAACCAATCACGATGTCACCGTGCACAAATTGCGTAAGTTACTTGGCATTGAAAAGTCTTCAGAAGCCTTGTCTCGTGTCAGTAAAAGCAATAAAGGAAGCGGTAAACACACTGCGGGTAAAAATCGTAAACCCAAAGAGAGCGGTGAAGATTTCACTCCCGCTAAGCCAGTTGTGATAGTGCATCAGAGTACAGATGTGAAAAAAGGTGATAACTGCCTAGAGTGCCACATGGGTAAAATGTACAAAACCGACCCAGGCAGTTTACTGCGTATCACAGGGCAAAGTCCGTTTAAGCCAGAGCAGCATGTCATGGAGCGCTTTCGCTGTAATGCTTGTGGCGCTTACGCTACCGCCGCTTTGCCAGTTGAAGTGTTAGCCGACGGGAGCGAGCAACAAAAATACGGCTACTCAGCTCGGTCATTAATGGCCATACACAAGTATTTTGCCGGGTTGCCGTTTTATCGCCAAGGGAGCATTCAAAAGCTGCTTGGTGTCAAAATCACTGCGTCTACTGTGTTTGACCAAGTTGAATATGTGGCCAATGATATTTACCCTGTTTATCAAATGTTGGTTAACCTCGCGGCCGATGCGAAGCATTATTATCTCGATGACACGACTCACCGAATTTTGGATGCTACGCCAATAGAAAAACCGGTGCGTAACAGTGACAAGACACAAATGCGCAGCGGCGTGTACACATCAGGTGTTATTGCGACCACTCAAGCCAATGATAGTATCGTGTTGTTTGAAACTAATATTGGTCATGCTGGCGAATTCATCGATAGCCTGTTGCACAAACGCGGTACTCATCAATCTAGGCCGATAATGATGAGTGACGCTCTGGTCAGTAATCGCCCTACGGTAAGAGAATGTCTGCTGTCATTGTGTAACAGTCATGCCAGACGACAATTTGTTGATGTCATTAACCATTTCCCCGATGAAGTCGAGCACGTACTGACACGTTATGGTGAAATTTGGGCTTACGAGCAGCACACTAAAGAGCAAAAGTTTACGGCAACAGAAAGGCTGAGTTACCATCAGCAACATTCGTTGCCTGTAATGAAAACCATCAAGCAGTGGTGTACAACACACCTTAACGATGAAACAGTTGAAGAGAATAGTGGTTTAGGTAAGGCGATGCGATATTTTGTCAAACACTATGTTGGCTTGAGCTATTTTTGCCACTACGAAGGTGTATACATCGATAATAACCGTATCGAAGCCATGTTAAAAATCATCGTTCGTGACCGAAAAAATGCGATGTTCCATAAGACGTTACTTGGCGCTACGATTGGTGATGTCATCACGTCAATGATTGCAACAGCAAGTGAAGCTGGCATCAATGTGTTTGAGTATTTCACATTTTTACAGAGAGAGAAGGATAAAGTGAAAACCAATCCTGAAGAATACCTACCGTGGAATTATCGAGAAACAGTCGGCACTGAAAAATAATATAGCTGTAAAAAATGGACTTGGGCTAATCGCCTAGGTCTAGCTTTACCTGAAATAATTTAGTTTTTCACGCTATGCTGCCGTAAGCTCACAGCAAAAGGCCTTGGGATCAGTGCAACAAAACGGAAATTAAAACAACGAGAAGGCATTAATAAGTGCATCGGTTATCTATTGAAAAATAAATCAAGATTAGAATACGGTAAAGCGTTAGAGCAAGGTTTCCCAATTGCTAGCGGTGTCATTGAGGGAGCTTGTCGTCATCTGATTAATGATAGGTTGGATATCACTGGAGCGAGATGGAGCCTTGAAGGTGCAGAAGCTATATTAAAACTTAGGTCGTTAAGATCGAGTGGTGATATTGAAAAGTATTGGGAGTATCACAAAAAGCAATCCAAACAGAGGTTATACAGATGTGGGTAACTTCGTCGTTTTAAAAGACCCACACCCAATACGTTTGTGTATACCCGAATTACAGCGAAAGGCGTCAGAAAAAAGTTAATTGAAGAAAAAGGCTGGCTACCTGAAGAATTACCTAAAGAAAGAACCATTAACGACATATTAAATCGACTGGGATACAGACTTCGACGAGTCCAAAAAACTAAACCCCAAAAAAAATTCCTCAAACAGACGCTATCTTTGAAAACGTAAACAAAATCAATAAAGAAACAACCGGTAATAAAAAAGTCATCCGTATTAGTATCGACTGTAAAGCGACAGTTAATGTTGGTGAGTATTCCCGTTACGGTAAATCTCGTAGTGCTGATGCTGTTCAAGCGTTGGATCATGATATGGAAATAAAAAAGAAAATGATCCCGTTCGGAATTCTTAACCTCGACAATGATCAACTTCATGTTTTTTATGGCAACTCAAATAAAACAAGTGACTTCATTTGTGACGCACTTGAATGGTGGTGGGATTCAGTTAAAAGTGAAAATCTAGAAGTGGAAGAACTCATTATTTTTTCAGATAATGGTCCTGAAAATAGTGGCTGTCGTACTCAATACCTGTTTAGATTAGTAGCGTTTAGTGAACAATCGAAACTCAAGATTCGAAACGTCTACTACCCGCCATACCACAGTAAGTACAACCCGATAGAACGAGTCTGGTCATCGTTAGAGAGGCATTGGAATGGCACATTACTGAGTACAGCCAAAACGGTAATAGAATGGACAAAAACAATGACATGGAAAGCGATGAGCCCAGTAGTCAATTTAATTGATAAAATTTACTCAAAAGGAGTCAAGCTCAATAACAAAGAAAAAGAAGAACTGGAAAGTAAAATAGTCAGAAATAGTGAATTACCAAAGTGGGATCTTACAATCACTCCAATTGCGGTAGATTTTTAAATGCTAGATCCCTAAGTAGCCAGGATGGGCGGTTTCAATCTCCCCACATGCTTCATCATCGTGCTTTTTCTTTTCTAGCGCAGCAACTTGAGCATCACTAAGAATAATACCTTCACTAGCTACTTTTGCTTCCAGCGCTTTAAGTCGTTTTTTAAAGTTCTCTAAATCATGACGCAGCCAAATCGAGCGAACACCACTACCAGAGACAAATACACCTTGTTTACGCAGTTCGTTACTTGTCCTGTGTTGACCATGAGCCGGTTGGGCTACTGCATATTCCTGCACCGCTTTCTCGGTCGATTCATCAACACGATTTTTAATATTTGGTGCTCTTCGGCATTTGTTGATAAGAGCGTCAATGCCACCGTCTTCAACAAGTTATTGATAACGATAGAAAGTATCTCTTGATACGCCCATGACTTTGCAAGCTCTGGACACATTACCAAGTTCTTCTGCTAGATTGAGTAAACCTGTTTTGTGTTTAATAATTGGATTGTTAGTTTGTAACAAACGAATGGCAGAAGTTGCAGCGGTATACACCACCAAGCCTTTGCATCGTACCCCAGAATCAATCATGTCTAGAAACGATAATTCAAATGTTCGTCCATTACGTGTGCCACCAAGAAATAAACGTGTGTGGGCAAGCGTAGAAAGAAGCGCTGCGACTGTGATTGAAGAAGCATTTTTAGAAGCTCTGGAACGAGACCCAACTCAAAGCCGTCAGTGGGTTGTACTCGTTGATGGTCATCCTCATCAACTAAAACAAATTTATCGGGTGATGAAGAAACTCAACATCAATGCAACGGTGGTCATGGATTTCATCCATGTGCTTGAATATCTCTGGAAAGCGGCGTGGTGCTTATTTGAAAAAGATGATCCAGAAGTCGAAGATTGGATAGAAAAGCGAGCGACTGAAATCTTACGAGGTAATGCGTCACAAGTAGCAAAAGGCCTTGGGATCAGTGCAACAAAACGGAAATTAAAACAACGAGAAGGCATTAATAAGTGCATCGGTTATCTATTGAAAAATAAATCAAGATTAGAATACGGTAAAGCGTTAGAGCAAGGTTTCCCAATTGCTAGCGGTGTCATTGAGGGAGCTTGTCGTCATCTGATTAATGATAGGTTGGATATCACTGGAGCGAGATGGAGCCTTGAAGGTGCAGAAGCTATATTAAAACTTAGGTCGTTAAGATCGTGTGGTGATATTGAAAAGTATTGGGAGTATCACAAAAAGCAATCCAAACAGAGGTTATACAGATGTGGATAACTTCGTCGTTTTAAAAGACCCACACCCAAAGATTTTCTTAAATTCAAAAAAGCAAATTATAGTGCTGCCCCTCAAGTTTTGAATAAAAAACGTAATAGAGGTACGCAATTTTCTAAAGATATAGAAGATTTAATCTGGAAGTTTCTCAATAAATATCACCTTATAGAAAATGGAAAGTCAATTGCTGCTACTCAACGTTTATTAGCTAAAAAATATGAAGAACTTGGTTATGAAGGTGAGGCCCCATCTGCAAAGACGCTAGTTAGAAGGACGAAAACACTTGGCCCTTATGAATACGACCGTAGGAGGTTCGGTGAATCTTATGCTAAAAGTTAAAGAATCCACCTTCTTAGAAGGTGGCTTTGCTTTTCGCCCCCTATAAGGCAATGGCACTAACTTAAGATTTAGCTGAAGGTTTACTAATTGAACAATAGAGAGTAAATCATACAGATTAAGGTTTTTCTAGTGTCACGCCATGAATACTACAACTCGCCAATTCTTCAATGATGCCCCAGAATTGTTACGTCGCTTTGCTCAAACGGAAGAAGATGAACTTTCTTCAATTCTCACTCTGCAAGATTTAGAAGATTTTCAAAAAGATAATACTCAAAGAGTACGCAAGTATCCCGCTTGCCACACACTTTCGCTTTTCATGAAGCAAGTTGCCAGTGAAAACAAGTCTTGTCGTTGCACACTAATCAGTGACGCTAGAGATCAAATTGCTATAGGTCGAGAGAAAAACAGCACAATTACAGGTCCCTACTGCAAAGCAAGAAAACGGTTATCTCCAGAGTCAATTAAATCGCTATTGAAGAAATCAGGAAAAAACTTAGATGAAGCGATTCAAGGGAAATACTTATGGCATGGCCGTAGAGTGCTATTAACTGACGGCTCAACACTATCTATGCCTGATACGCACGAGAACCAAGCCCAATTCCCTCAACCTAAATCACAAAAAGAAGGGCTGGGCTTTCCTCAGCTGCGGATTTTAGTGTTAATTTCTTTGGGTAGCGGTGCAGTCATTGACTCGGCTGTTTCACCTTGTAAAGGGAAAGGTACTGGCGAGCAGGCACTATTAAGAAGTATGCAGTCAGACTTGAAACAAGGTGACATTGTGCTGGGAGATGCTAATTTCGAAAACTACTTTGTTCTTGTAGGACTAATGGGGTTAGGCGTTGATGCTGTTTTCGAAAAAAACGGAGCCAGAAATGTCGATTTCAGAACCTGTGAAGAAAAGCTGGGTAAGCGAGATGGTTTATTTAAGCTAATTCGTCCATCCTGTCCAGAATGGATGACCCCAGAGGATTACGCTCAAGTGCCAGAAAAGCTTATCGTCAGAATGGTAGGAACAAAGAAACGTATCATTGTTACCACGCTCACGGATAAAGAAGTCTATCCGAAGCAAGATATTATTGATTTATACGTTTCACGATGGCATATCGAGTTGGATTTTAGGTCAATCAAGACCATGATGAAAATGGATATTTTAAGGTGTGGTAGTCCAGATATGGTGCGTAAGGAAATTGATGTTCATTTGTTAGTTTACAACATGATAAGGGCACTTATGTGCCGAGCGGCAGAAAAAAAAAGGAATATCGCCTAGAGAGGCAAGTTTTAAAGCCGCACATGACGCATTACAAGATTTTCAGATATTACTTTTGCAAGCCACCGAAGGGATCATTGACACTTTATTGGATGTGATAGCAGATATTATCGGCGAGCATATCGTTGGCAATCGCCCGGGGAGAAAAGAACCGAGAGCAAAGAAAAGGCGACCGAAACCGACACCAAGGTTACAACATTCAAGAAAACAAGCACGTAGGCTTAAGGTATATCAGAAGTAATTCTTAAGTTAGTGCCATTGCCCTATAAGGGGGCTGGTGCTTGCCCTCTTAGAAGGCAAGCTGTTGTCCCCGATACTTACGAATTAAAAATCAAATCTTTCTTGTCGCTTTTCAAGCTTTTCCTGATATTTGACATACTTTCTTATCATTTCTGCGTCTATGCCTACTGTATTAACACAATACCCTTTAGCCCAAAAATGATTGCCCCAATATGGCTTTTTCCGTATATGTGGGAACTGTTTAAATATCCTTATTGCTGTTCTGCCCTTTACTGCTCCAAGTAAGTCCGATATAGAACATTTCGGCGGTACCTTTACCAAAAGGTGAACATGGTCTTCCTGAACATTTAGCTCTACTACTTGGCAACCTAACCTACCACAATATATTTGAATACAATTGAACACTTCTTGTGCTACTTGCCCCTTTAGTATTCTAAATCGATACTTGGGAACCCAAACAATGTGATATTGGCAATGCCATAAAACGTGCGATAATTTTTCAAATCTACTCATGTTATAGATCCTTTCTCTGTTGTGGGGACAACGAGAAAAGTCTTAACATGGGTAGATGCTACAGGCATAGCCTGCCGCTGATTACCACGCCCACAGGACGTGGTTTTAATTTTTCAATAAACCGTTTACAGTAATAACTTCAATATTGGCTTTCTTTTCTAGCTTTTTAACAATACGGGGATCATTGCCTTTTTCCAGTTCGGCCTTTAAGCGTAGGGTTTCTTCTCTGGCTTGTTTTAAAGTGGTTGCTGGATATTCTCCTAGATAAATTCGAGACTCTTGTTTATTCTGAACCTCAATTGAAAATTAACTTTACCTGTCGGTGTGACCCTTACACTTAACCCATTTCTATCTGCCTTTTCAATTCTTTGAGTTTGAGATTTACCAAGAACAGATCTTAACCACATATCTGATAGTGCCATGGCTTGCTCCAATTTTTGATTCGTGGGTACACAGCTGGGTACACACTTTTCAATACAACAGAGCCGAAACGATGAAATATCATGCAATAAATTGCAACTAGAAAAAGATTAATTTTGGGGAAAGAAACAGAAAAAAAATTTTAAGATGGCTGTGAAAAAGTCAAAAAAATGCGCTCAACTTATTGCTGAGCGCATTTAATTTAGAGGAAGCTAATTAACCTTCAATCCCTTTGCTAGCAAGGAATTCATCATAGCTACCTCTGAAATCTTGCACACCGTTTGGTGTCATTTCAATAACGCGGTTAGCGAGTGATGATACAAATGCTCTATCGTGACTTACGAACAATAATGTCCCTTCGTACATCTCAAGTGCATTGTTCAAAGACTCAATGGACTCCATATCCATGTGGTTAGTAGGTTCATCCATGATCAAAATGTTTGGCTTTTGCATAATTAGCTTACCAAACATCATTCGTCCTTTCTCACCACCAGAAAGCACTTTCACTGATTTTTTGATATCATCTGAACCGAACAACATTCTTCCTAAATAACCACGAACAGATTGATCATCATCTTCTGGTTTACGCCATTGGCTCATCCAATCAAACAGTGTTATGTCATTTTCAAATTCTGCTTCGTGATCTTGTGCGTAATAACCAATATTGACATTTTCAGACCACTGAATTAAACCATCTTTTTGTGGCAAATCATGAACAAGTGTTCTTAGCAGTGTCGTTTTACCGATACCATTATCACCTAGCACCGCAACTTTCTCACCAACTTCTACAATTAAGTCTAATTTTTCAAATAATAACTCATCAAATCCATTAGACAGTTGTTCTAGCACCAATGCGTTTCGGAATAATTTTTTCTCTTGTTCAAAACGAATAAATGGGTTTACTCGGCTTGATGGTTTAATTTCATCCAGCTTAATTTTATCTATTTGTTTTGCACGCGAAGTGGCTTGTTTTGCTTTTGAAGCATTGGCAGAGAAACGCGCTACGAATGTCTGAAGTTCAGCGATTTGTGCTTTTTTCTTAGCATTATCAGACATCATACGTTCACGTGCTTGAGAAGCTGCCATCATATATTCATCATAATTTCCTGGGAATATTTTCAATTCACCATAATCTAAATCTGCCATGTGAGTACATACAGAGTTTAAGAAATATCTATCATGAGAGATGATGATCATTGTGCTATTGCGCTGATTCAGAACTTCTTGTAACCAACGAATGGTATCGATATCTAAGTTGTTGGTTGGTTCATCAAGTAACAATAAATCAGGATCAGAGAATAATGCCTGAGCCAATAAGACTCTTAGCTTTAAGCCCGGAGCGATCTCTGACATTAAACCAAAATGACTGTCTACTTCGATGCCAACGCCTAATAACAACTCACCTGCACGTGATTCACAAGAATAACCATCCATTTCAGCAAATTGCATTTCTAGATCGGCAACTTTAATACCATCTTCTTCTGACATTTCAGGAAGAGAATAAATACGATCACGCTCTTTTTTTATTTCCCAAAGCTCCTTATGCCCCATAACAACAGTATCAATCAATGAAAACTCTTCATAACCAAATTGGTTTTGACTTAGTTTGCCCATTCGTTCATTGACATCAATTGAAACATTACCTGAGGTAGGATCTAATTCGCCAGTAAGAATTTTCATGAATGTGGATTTACCACAGCCATTTGCACCGATCAAACCATAACGGTTGCCACCGCCAAATTTAACTGAAATATTTTCAAACAGCGGCTTTGAGCCAAACTGCATTGTAATGTTAGCTGTTGTGATCACTAGGATATTTCCAAACAAAAAATGTGATATTGACGCTCAAAACTGAAAAGCTTTATTGCCTGAGCAGGATAAGGGGCGCAGTATAACTCCGTACTCGCTCAAAATACAGTTTTCGATACATCTCGTAATAAGCAAAACTCGGTACCGAAATACACCTAACTTTTTAATCCACCGATAATAAAGAATTATCAAAATAATCAAGCGAAATTTCATGCACTAAACAAAAACGAAACATTTCTGTTTGAGAGAAATTATTCGGCCTACAAGTCAGAGGTTTTTGAATGATCGTCAGGTTAATCGCACGTGTAAGTGATATATGCACAACTCCATGTGTAATTTCGTCATTACCACAAAAGTGGGAATCTAGCGTCGGAAGCTAGTCTAATCTGTTTTTACAGATCCGTTATTTAAATCGATATTCATATAAATTAACTTCTGAATTTAAATAATTTTTTAAACCTATAAATTTAAAACCGATTTTTATTAATAGCCCGTTTGAGACTGAACTTTCCTGATTTGTAAATGCACCTATAACATTTAGCCCGTATTTTGTATAGGCATTATCAAGAGCGGCTTGGGATGCTTCTTTTGCGAAACCCTGCCCTGTAAATTCTGGTAACTACGAATAACCGAGATCAGGGTAATTCAAAAATTCACGTTGTAACAGTCCACACATGCCTATGGAAGTATTCGTTTCAATTAAGGGTAGTGGGCTGAAGCAGTGAATTGATCTATCATGGTTGCACTCTAGTTTCATTTATTTTAGAGAATATCATGCGTCACTCTGTAGATGTTCAATGCCCTCACTGTCAAAGTACTTGGGTGTGGGTCTTTTAAAACGACGAAGTTATCCACATCTGTATAACCTCTGTTTGGATTGCTTTTTGGGATACTCCCAATACTTTTCAATATCACCACTCGATCTTAACGACCTAAGTTTTAATATAGCTTCTGCACCTTCAAGGCTCCATCTCGCTCCAGTGATATCCAACCTATCATTAATCAGATGACGACAAGCTCCCTCAATGACACCGCTAGCAATTGGGAAACCTTGCTCTAACGCTTTACCGTATTCTAATCTTGATTTATTTTTCAATAGATAACCGATGCACTTATTAATGCCTTCTCGTTGTTTTAATTTCCGTTTTGTTGCACTGATCCCAAGGCCTTTTGCTACTTGTGACGCATTACCTCGTAAGATTTCAGTCGCTCGCTTTTCTATCCAATCTTCGACTTCTGGATCATCTTTTTCAAATAAGCACCACGCCGCTTTCCAGAGATATTCAAGCACATGGATGAAATCCATGACCACCGTTGCATTGATGTTGAGTTTCTTCATCACCCGATAAATTTGTTTTAGCTGATGAGGATGACCATCAACGAGTACAACCCACTGACGGCTTTGAGTTGGGTCTCGTTCCAGTGCTTCTAAAAATGCTTCCTCAATCACAGTCGCTGCGCTTCTTTCTACGCTTGACCACACACGTTTATTTCTTGGTGGCACACGTAATGGACGAACATTTGAATTATCGTTTCTAGACATGATTGATTCTGGGGTACGATGCAAAGGCTTGGTGGTGTATACCGCTGCAACTTCTGCCATTCGTTTGCGGTCTTTTTTTTCTCCAGCACTTAGGCGTCCTTTGAGCTTCTGTTGTTTCGCTGCTTTTTGCGTGCCCTCTCTCAAGCTATTAGGTTGCATAACGATGCCTTTTCCATCCATAGTCAATACCAGTAAATCAGATGTATTTTCTGGCTTAAGGTATCTCTGCTGGAGATAAAAACCATCAAAATCTTGTGCAATATCCTGCACAATTTGCCTTGCTTGTCGCTTGGGCACGTGCGCACCTGTGGTGGTATCTATTGAGCTTACTGCATCATCATATGAGCCTTTGACTGCTTCTGTAGCGAGTCTTAGGCGTACACCATCAGAGTATTTATCTTTCGAAAGATTCAGCTCACCATCCATTGGAAACACGCTATCACACCGACGTTGACTGTAACCTTTTCGATGCATCGTTACGGTACCAAATAAACTTTCTAAGTTTCGTTTGCAGTTATTTTTCAAATGATTCAATGCAATGTCACGGTTGGAACAAACTTGCTGACGGGGCTCTTCAGCGGTTTTGATATCTAAGAAACCCTGCAATAAACACCGCAACAACTCAGTTCCTTCGGTATCGATATAGGCTTCAACTTCTCCATGGCTCTCTTGCTTAACTTGTTTGTCTTCGAGGTGCGAAATAATACGCTCAAATTTCAATTTGGCTTCAGAAAAGAATGAAAATTCGAGTGAGTTTGAGTATGCTAGTTTCATGAAAGGAGCCTTTTTATATACTTGTTGTGTGTGGAAACTGATAAGTACTATAAAATTGCTCCTTTCGCACCATTTATTAAACCCATCCAATTGATAATGAATGATCTTTTCATGCTTTTCGTCGATCTAAAAGATCTACACCCATTTCTTTTTAATTCACGACTTCAGCTAAATTTACTTTATCTGAAATATAACATTTTGTCTTTTAAGTGTATTTTCATGCTTATACCAATTACAGTAATTAATCTCTCACTCAGCAAGAGCTAAAAGGTTTCAATGCAAGGCACAAGCTCGAAGTACTATCGGGATAATTCAAGTGCTTGTAACGCGTAATGGAACCCTTTAGCCTTGCCCTTTGGGAGCTTGTATGTGCGCAAATTACTTCTCAAAATTGTCTTGACGTAGAACAACTATGTCTTCATCAATTTCGAATGTACTTTGAGCACATACATAGCTCTGAGTTGAGCATTTAATTACTGTAATTGGTATTATTGTTGCTTGTAAAAAATCTAAAACCATTCTCAACATAATTTTGGTGTGCTTAAATCTAAAAACATCAGTTGAACGCTGAGTATATGAGTAACTGCTTGATCAATAAGATAACTTTATCATCATGGCTTTCACCCAATGAGTGAAGTGCTCTACGCTCACAAGCTTGCTAAAATGACTGCTATCTGTGTTGTAACTTTTGCAAGTAGAATAACTACTTGCTGCAAGCTACGCCTTACTATCAGCCATTTTTTCTACGCTTGAGAACGCAGTCAACTGATGTTTCTAGGGAGCGCCACGAAGCGCTTTATTCTGTTGCGGGATTTGTCTCAACGTATACGCAGCCAAGCGATTACATGGCCATAAACCAGAGACAGCAACGTTATTATTTATAATAAGTCCATCAGGTTGAAACGTACCTGACGGGATAATTACCAGTTCATCCCGAAATCTGACGGGCATGCATAATGGGTAACCGCTATGACATGAAGCCCTGTGACAAAGGCCTTGAATAAAGGTTGAGATGCAATGTAGGCCGCAGCATCAAGCGAATTCAGTTAAGCGTCGTAAATCAAAAAATGAAGATGGGGAGTCTTTCCTAGTTGACGAACCCTGACACAAACAGAGAAGCAACTGGTAAATGCATCTGTTTGATCTTCCGGCGTAATATGAAGTGGCATGTATTGAAGGAAATAAAGTGAACGTGGGAGAGCCTGAGTGTTGGAAGGTAGTGACTTGCACTATCCGAATAATAAGGTAAACCGAAATTTCAGATAGGGCGCTCAGGCAGTCGGATGAGCCCATAGTACCGTTAACCGTGAAGACAACATAACTTTACATCAGGGAAGGGGCTCAGTGTTACACCCGTTTTTTAACGTAACTTTTGAGGTGAAATTGCCATATGGCTAACACTCCAGTAAATATCAGAATATTACAGCGAAAACTTTACTTACGCTCAAAGCTTAACTCGGAGCTTCGATTTTACAGCTTGTACGATAAACTCAGTCGCCTAGATATACTCGAAGAAGCCTATCGACGATGCAAAGCCAATAAAGGCGGAGCAGGAATTGATGGCATCACATTCAGTTATCTAGAGCAGCAAAAGAAAGTCGTTGCGCTGTTAAAAGAAATTCAAACTCAATTACAACAGAAAAACTATCGACCTAGCCCAGTCAAACGAGTAGAAATACTCAAAGACAACGGCAAAACGCGGAAACTTGGGATCCCGATAATCAGTGACAGAATTGTGCAAATGGCGATGACAATAGTGATGCAACCCGTCTACGAACCTCATTTACATGAACACAGTTATGGTTATCGTCCATGTCGAAACGCCCAGCAAGCGGTAAAAGTCATTGAAATGAGCCTAAAACAAGGCTATCAGCACGTACTTGATGCTGACTTGAGCGCCTATTTCGATACCATACCGCACGCTAAGTTGATGGCAAAAGTAGAAAGGCGAATAAGCGACAGCAGCTTTCTGAGTTTGCTGAAAAACTTTATCAAAGCGCCCATCAGCATAGAGACGGTCAACGGGAAATGGCGAATAGAAGCAAGCCGATGTGGCACTCCGCAAGGCGGAGTTATCTCTCCACTACTGGCTAACATCTATCTCAACGATTTCTGTTTGAAAATACACGAAAAAACACCGTGTAAAATCGTTACCTATGCAGATGATTTTGTTGTACTTCATAAGCAAACCTACACACAAGAGCAACTGGACTGGATAACACAGCAATTAAGTGATGAAGGTCTGAAGCTAAATCAAAGTAAAACCCACTGTGTGGATATGGGAAAGCTGATGAATGAGTTTGATTTCCTCGGTTTTAACTTTCAACGGATCACAGGCCTCATCAAAGGCACCAGTTACATCAAGATAGAGGCGTCTAAGAAGAGCCAAACAAAGCTGAAAAATAAAATCAGAGACATAGTGAAACACCGAACCTCAAATACACTTGGCGTACTGATAAATAAGGTTAATCAAGTTCTGAGGGGATGGAAACACTATTTTGGTGGGATAGGTTATCCCAGAGGTGTATTTTTC
Source organism: Parashewanella spongiae (assembly GCF_004358345.1). Classification (NCBI taxonomy): domain Bacteria; kingdom Pseudomonadati; phylum Pseudomonadota; class Gammaproteobacteria; order Alteromonadales; family Shewanellaceae; genus Parashewanella; species Parashewanella spongiae. The sequence continues at coordinate 3,119,089 of NZ_CP037952.1, forward strand.
AGAATAAATGGATTTGTAGTAAACCGGTTCTATCGCTGGCATCGTCGCTTAAGTCAACGTCGAAGCAAGTATCTATCACGAGGTGCTTACGAAAAATTACGCCAAGCTGGTCTTGAGTATTTACCCACGACAAGATGATAAGCAAAGTGAAGGGGCTGAGAGAAGTGTAACAACAGAGCCGTGTGAGGGAAAACCTCATGCACGGAATCGAAGAGGGGCTGCTGGATAAGCGATAGCGAAGCCAGTAGCCTACTCTACTTTATAGAGATATTCAAATTACAACATGTGATTATTTACAGCCTGTTATCTCATTAAGTGATTGACTCCAAGCCCCTTCTTCGTCAAAGTTTTTTATAATTTCGTTTATGTGTTGGACATCAGAATATCCATTTGCTTTCAAATCAGAAAGATAGTTGGGTTTATAATTAGGTTTACCAATAGATTTAAGCTTATTGCAAATTTTAGCATTGTTGATTGTCATTTTATGAACTGCCTCAGCAAGTGCATCTAGCCTCTCTTTGGAATGTTCAGATAGCTTAGAGTTTTTCATTTTAGTCACTGAATCAAAAACTGAACTGTCGCCTACACGCAGAGAATCATAATGAGCATTATTCATTCCTGCTAAGTACATTTCTGCCGCACTGGTATACTCTTCATCCGACAAACAAGTATCTAATCCTGCGAACAGTGCTGCGGGATCTTTGTTATAATCCAAATCTGATAATGGCTTACAAGGTATATCATTTTGTGAAGCACAAGCAGTTACGAATAACAGCGCAGTTACGCTTATTAAACTTAAATTATTAATCTTTATCTGCATTAAACCAATCCTCAAAAGCATGTTAACTTTAATGCTAATCATAGCTATCAATCTAAAATTAGATACTTTTTCAACCTAAAACTACTTAATATGTAATAAATCATTACATTGACTTGTTATTTGCTTTGATGTGCTTGTATGGTTAATTCATCTTTTAATATTTGGATGACTAGATGAGTATAAAATCATCACCCAGCATAATAGCAAACACCTTGCTCATTGCTAACTTTGAGCTTCGTAAACTCTTTTTTCAACGACGAGGTATTATTGCATTAGCTTGTTTTACCTTAGTATGGGCTCTGATTCTTTTTTACCCCGTAAAGAGTGCCGCTGAACTCATTCTTGTTGATGGCTTTAAAGAGTTTACATCAGGCTTTGCGCACTCAAATAATGCAGAAAAAATTCTTAACTGGCCTGTTGCAGAAATGTCAGTGTACTGGGTGATTGCGTTACTCGCATTTCCAATTTTTAGCCTAATACTCACAGCCGATCAATTCGCTTCAGATAAGCAACGCGGTACATTAAGGTTTTTATTGCTACGTTCTCAAAGAGACAGTATATATTTCGGGCGTTTTTTGGCTCAAATCTATATTCAAGCAACGCTAATTATTATATCTGTAGTCGCAACTATCATACTCGCCACCTACCGCGAATTTGATTTGCTTTTACCAGCATTATCCATTGGCACTCTTGTTTCCGTAGCATTGATTATAAATCTATTGCCATATACCGCTCTTTTAGGTGTATTTTCTTTATATGCAAAAGGCGCACGACAAGCAACTATTTTAGCTATTTTGTTAATGACTATTGTTTCAATTGTTTTTTCAATTATTAATTATTATTTGCCTCAAACTGGCTTTATTAACCTCATTAAACCTGGTGAACAAATTTTCGATATGATAAATACTCAAGGCGTCGGTGTTCTTTCATATTCACTTATTCCTCTACTTCAGACAGTTGCGATATTAACGTTTGGTAGGTTCTATATTCAAAGGAAGGCATTATGAGCCTGATTACTTGTAACGATTTAACAAAGCTTTATGGAAGCAAAACAGCACTCAATAAAGTGAGTTTCGAAATCCAGCCAGGCGCACCAATTGCTTTAGTGGGGCCAAATGGTGCGGGAAAAACCACCCTTTTTAATCTTCTTTGTGGCTTTTTGAAACCAAGTAATGGAAGTGTTCGTATCTTGGATCAACGCCCAGGAGAAAGAAGCCTTATCGGAAATCTTGCCGCTTTACCTCAAGACAGCTTACTGGATCCTAGCCTATCAATCTCTGCCCAATTATCGTTTTTTGCACAACTTCAAGGTTTAAGTAAAGCTGAGTCACTAAAAGAGGCAGATCGTGTTCTAGACTTAGTTGACCTAAGAGATACGGCTAAAGAAAAACCAACGGCATTGAGTCATGGCATGGGAAAACGTGTCGCGATTGCACAAACTTTTATAGGCTCACCTAAGCTCATTCTACTGGATGAACCAACGGCAGGTATCGATCCTGCTAATGCTAAAAAAATACGCTCCATCGTTTCTGAACAGCAAGAAAACACTAACTTCTTGATTAGCTCCCACAACTTGGACGAACTTGAAAAATTATGTGATCAAGTTTTATACCTAGAGAATGGTTCTCTACAGCAATCCATTTCTTTGAAAAATCAAACTGAAAAGAATGATTTTATCACTTTAACCATGGAACAAACCCAAACGGCTAATTTGGTTAACGTTATAAAATTAATGAATGGTATCAAGCATGTTGAGCATTCACAGCAAGACACTTTTATTATTGAATACTGTGTAAATGAAGAACCTAACTTAGAAATCCGCTTATTTGAAATGTTTAGTCAGAACAAACTTCAATATAAGTCGATATTACGTGGCAAGCGATTAGAAGATACGCTTTTCTCTTGAAGATGAGTACATCTTATATTTTTTTACAAATACAAAAAAGCTGTGAACAATCACAGCTTTTTAAAGTTTTTACAGTATAAATACTGTAAAAAATGTTAGCCTACAACAGTTACGTCTTCAGCTTGTGGGCCTTTTTGGCCTTGAGTAACAGTGAAAGCAACTTTCTGGCCTTCGTCTAAAGTTTTGAAACCTTCAGAGTTAATAGCACGGAAGTGTACAAACACATCTGGACCTGATTCTTGCTCAATAAATCCGAAACCTTTATCAGAGTTGAACCATTTAACGGTACCAGTAGTTTTTGACATGATATAAATCCTGTAAATATTTAATTTTAAGCCTTAACGGCGATTACGCTAAAAATGCCGGTAGTACTTATGTTTACAGGACGAACATTGTCGTGATATATACATAAATATGAGCCCAACCTTCAAGCTGAGTGAACTATAAACCATTTAAAATATATGTCAACTTTGATACGCCAAAGTGCGAAAATATTTGTAAAATCAAGCGAGAACCGAGTATATAGCGAACAATTAATCCAATTTTTGCCCGAGTAAACTGAACAAAAGCTGAAGATATATACTTTTGTCCTAGTTATTCTTCCTGTTTAACATCGTTTATGGATTTGAATTTTAAAGTCCAGTTCACATTTTAGGTTGTTTGCACAAAGTTGGCTTTTCTGAAACTCGGATAGTTTCCAAGCATAAGGCGTCATACTTAAGAAATTAGTAACATCGGTTGCTTCATTCAAACTCATCAATGATTGCAGACGTTCTGAATGAACAAGCTCGAACCCTTCCAATAAATCATCCTCATTACTATTCAGTTTGGGTTCAGAATAAATCACGGTTTTTAAAAACCAATGATGTTCTGGTCCCGGCGATACAGTAATCAAATAACCGTCTTGTTTAATGATCCGCTTAAGCTCTGTTAAAGCCGATGGTGCATAGACTTTCAATACACCATCAAAACTATTATCAGCGAATGGTGTATCAAATGCGCTAGCAACACAAAAATTTACGTCTTTATAGCGTTTAGCCGCAAGTTTAACTGCGGTTTTTGATATATCTAAACCATAGGCATTGGTGGAAGATTGAGAGGAAAGGGACTCTACAAGCCGATTAGTGTAGTAACCTTCGCCACAACCTATATCAAGCAAATTGGTTACATTTAATTTGAACTCCAAAATGAGTTGATTAATTCTGTCGCTGAGATACTGATAAAAACCTTTATCCAGAAATTCTCGTCGTGACCGCATCATTTCTTTGTTATCACCAGGATCAATAGAGCTCTTTTTATGAACTGGCAACAAGTTCACATACCCTTCTTTAGCGATATCAAAACTATGCCTGTTTTTACATTTATAAGTACGTTCTATTTGACTTAAAGGCTGGGCACAGAGTGGACATATATAAGGCATAAAATTCTACTACTAATAAAAATTACAGCATTCTAGCAAACTTTGGTGCCTTTACCTCAGTGATGCTTATATATTGACATGTCAATTTTTAAACTAAGACATTATAGTTCGCATCACTAAAAGTGATGTACTAGGGTCTGTTGATCTTTCGTGATTGTTTTTGCAGCGATAAATTGGTTATTTTATGCAAGGCAGAGTTTGTGAGGTTTGGTTATTATCGACATACACAACTGTCGTTACTTCGTTTCCAAATAAGAAAACAATAACGCAGCACCTTTGATTTAGAAAGAGCGACCAATTTACGCTCTCTCTTTTTTCGATGCTTTTGAGCATTCGCTGTTCTGTGTTGTGACCAGCTCACTTAGATGGCTAAGCATCACTGCTCACGCCTTGAATAGATAAATGCTCAAATAGCACAAAATTTAATCATGGAAGATCAACAGACCCTAGCGTAAATCTATAATTTTATTAGTTTGTGGTAATTCATCTATTTTGGATATAGAAGCAGATAACTTAGTCACATTTTTAATTGTGTTAGCTAAATAACTGTCTAAATCGGCATTGGAAGAATATTCAAACGTAAACACATCATTATGATTTTCTCTTGTAACTACAAAACGTGCGTTTGAAATTTCAGGGTATAAGGATACAATTTTTTCCAATTGCGATAGATGAACGAACATTCCTTTCACTTTAACCATTTGATCAGCTCGCCCTAACCAACCTTTAATACGGTGGTTAGTTCTGCCACATGAGCTTTCTTCTTTATAATATGCGGTTAAATCACCAGTAGCAAAACGTACCAATGGATAACGCTCATCAAGTGTAGTTACTACAAGCTCCCCGACTTCGCCATCACGAACAAGCTCACCTGAGCCCGGCTTTACAATTTCAACAATAATATCTTCGGCAAGCACCCAGCCTTCGCTGGCATTTCCTTCAAAGGCAATTAAACCAACATCAGCAGTTGCATAGGCTTGTTTGACATTTATTCCATGCTCAATAAATTTTTGTCTCAAATCTGATGTTAAAGCTTCACCCGTGACGAGCGCTTTTGTAAATGAAACTTGGTGACCACGAAGCTTGGCTTTATCAATCAAAATATTTAAAAATGAAGGCGTACCACAATAACCATTTGGTTTAAAATGCGCGATTGCATCAAGTTGCTGTTCTGTTTGCCCCGGCCCTGCTGGAATGACTGTGCATCCACATGCTCTCGCACCAGAGTCCATAATAAAACCACCCGGTGTTAAGTGATAAGAAAGTGTATTCAATACCACATCACCATGAGTAAAGCCTGCAGAATGAAAAGCTTGTGACATGCGCCACCAATCAACGCTGTCCATGGCACCTTCATAAATATTACCCGGTGATTGGAATAAGCGTTGTAATTGAGTCCTTCCTGAAGTAATACCGCCAAATGGTGAGTTTTTAGCTTGAAGCTCCGCAAGATCAGATTTACGAATAAGTGGTAATTTCGCTAAGTTTTCTCGAGTAATGTGTGACGTCTCCAATAATTGTATATCTGAAAACGCTTTACTGTAATATTCACTTTCTTTCGCTAATCGAGTCACAAGCAACTTAAGCTTATGGAAAAGCTCAATTTCTCGAGCTGCCTGAGGTAGACTTTCTTTAGCTGAAGTAGAAGCGATGGTATTAATAAACGGACAAGCACTTTCCCATTCGTGAGTCTTTGAATTAGTTTCTGACATATTCACACTCTCCTATTTAATCATAACCAACGTTTACGGCGCTTATAAGACTTCAGGTTTTTAAAGCTTTTGCGCTCTTCATTACCACCTCCAAGATAGAACTCTTTAACATCTTCATTATTCAAAAGTTGTTCTCTAGTGCCATCAAGTACAATTTTTCCTGACTCCATAATGTAGCCGTAATGTGCTGCTTTCAATGCATAATTAGCGTTCTGCTCAACTAAGAGCATGGTAATGCCCTGTTCACGGTTAATTTTCTCAATAATACCGAAAACTTCTTTTACAAGGAGTGGTGAAAGCCCCATTGAAGGCTCATCAAGGCAGATCATTTTAGGCCTAGCCATTAAAGCACGACCAATTGCCAACATTTGTTGTTCTCCACCCGAAAGGTATCCCGCGAGTCCTGTACGTTCTTTTAATCTCGGAAAATAGGAAAATACCATCTCGATGTCTGAACCTATTTCACTATCATTTCTGGTATAAGCACCCAGACGCAGATTCTCGACTACCGTCATATCTTCAATGATTCGTCGCCCTTCCATTACTTGAAAAAGACCTGCACTTACTATATCTGCCGCATTAGTATTATCAATGCGCTGATCCAAAAAGGTAATATCACCTTTCGTTACTTCACCGTTTTCAGTTTTCAGTAATCCAGAAATAGACTTAAGCGTGGTTGATTTCCCTGCACCATTAGGGCCAAGTAAGGTGATAATCTTTCCTTTAGGAACATCAATACTTACCCCCCTTAAAACCTGAATCACATCATCGTAAACCACTTCAATATTATTAATTGAAAGTACAATTTCTTCTGGTTGAATTTGCTCGGCTGCATTACTCATCAGTTTGGCTTCCTTGAATTTATTACTCTAAGCGTCTTGCGCTCCGCACTTACCAAAGTAAGTGCGGCCTGACTTTTAACTTCAATAAAAATTAATAACCTAACCACTCTGGACGACGTTCAAGACTCACTGTGTCCACTTGCTCAATGCTGACATCACCCTTGTTGTAATTACCCTTATAAATATTGACCTCTGCGATGCCACGGTGATCTTCGTTGGTCCATGTTGCTGGCAAACAAACGCCCTCAAGCCCTACTGGTACCCAATCTTTACGTGCGTACATACCCTTTTTCACATTCGCACCTGTAATCCCACCGTTATCCTTAGCCCATTCCATAGCTTCTTTCATGTAATAGGTTGAGCAAATACCCCGTATGTAATGATGAGGTCGTAACTTGTCACCATTTGCATCTGACATTTTTGAAATAGCTTTAACTAATTCCATTCCGGAAGCCTGTGAATCCCAAAAAGGTGTCATTGTCGGAAATATGTAGTTTTTAATTCCTTCACCTGTTGCTTCAAAAATCATGCGGTCACCACCCCAAATATTCGACATAAACTGAACATCGGTACCTACTGTGTTACAGGATTTAACTAAAGACATCACTGAGCCGCCTAAGTTGCCTATGTATCCATAGTTGGTGCCAGAGCTTTTTAGGCTTAAACATTGGGCTTTAAAGTCGCCTGGTTTCATAGAAATCACAACTGGAGGTTGAACGTCAAAACCCAGTTCTTTTGCATATTCGGCACATGCTTTTTTAGGTGCATTTGGGAACGGATGGTTAGCCCCTATATGGGTAAATTTTGGCTGGCCTTGGCCACCTTTTGTTTTCCAATCTTTCGCAGCCCATTGAGCTAAAGCTCGGCAGGAATCTGAATAAGAAGCACCATAAAAGAAGTTATAAGGCGCTGGTTTTTTCGTATGAGGATTTTTACCTTGAGGGTCGGTTAAATGCCCTGAATAAGATGCTGAAAAAACAGGGATTTTATCTTTTGAAACAAACGAAATAAGTGCTTCAGTATCAGCCGTTCCCCATCCCTGCATTGCGACCATTTTTTTACGAGTTTTCCATTTTTTATATGAAGCAATGGCTTGAGGTACTTTATAGGCGTAGTCTATCGTTTCAAACTCTAAGCCTGTCCCTTTAATGCCGCCGTTTTTATTGATATAGGCGAGTGCATCTCGAATACCATTCGCATATTCCTTACCAACAAAGGCTGTTGGTCCCGACATATCCGCAAGATGACCGACGAACACTTTATCTTCCGCTTGTGCTGCGGCCGATAAAGCTCCAATGCTCATGAGTGTAGCTAGTGTTAGTTTTGATAGTTTCATGGTTATTTCCCTTAACTTATTTATTTTGAATTTTCCATGTGGCTTTAAAAACTGAACAACAAAAGTCACTGGATGCCAGCTTTCACTGGCATGACGAATTAGTATGTAAATGGATAACACTTCCAATAGTTTTTGATTTGATTCCAACGATGCGCCAATCCTTCTGGCTCAAAAATGAGGAATAAGATAATAACTAGGCCAATTGCCATTTCTTTTATGTAAGCCAAGCCGTCCACCAACATCGGGCTGTTACCAATGTCCGTTTCTTTTAGTAAACCAACACCACTTTCCATCGCTTCAGGCAGCAACACCATAAAGATAACACCAAGCATAGTGCCTTTAATTGAGCCCAAGCCGCCGATGATAATCATGGCTAAGAATTGAATAGACATGAAGATTGTGAAGCCTTCTGCAGAGACATAACCTAAGTAATGAGCATAAAGCGCACCACCAATACCCGAATAAAAACTGGAAATCCCAAATGAAAGAAGGCGATATTTATTGAGCTTAACGCCCATAATTTCTGCGCTTAAATAGTGATCTCTCACAGCAACAAATGCGCGACCATCTCGACTTCGCATTAAGTTGCAGCCCCAAATGAACATAAACACCAGCGCAAATAATGCGACGTAGTAAAAGCTTTCATCTGTATCAAATGCGAAACCAAATAAGCTAATAGGTTCGGCCAACGACCCTGCACTACCACCAGAAAACCAATCTGCCCGGGCAAAGAAGTCTTCCATAATAAATTGTGCAGCCAGTGTGGCGATTGCCAAATACAGCCCTTTAATTCTGGCCGCTGGCATCCCAAACATCATGCCCACCGCCATAGTTAAGAAACCGGCCAATGGGATGCAAAACACAACTGGAATGTTAAAGCTGGTATTTAACCAAGCAGAAGCAAAGGCACCAAAACCAAAGAACGCACCGTGACCTAATGATATTTGACCTGTGAAGCCCACCAGTATATTTAAGCCTAACGCGGCGATGCCTAGATATGACACTTGAATAAATAGCGTCAAATAATAAGCATCAAAAACAAGTGGTGCAAAGCAGGCCGCTGCTATTGCCAAAATAGTAAACCAGCGGATGGTTTGTGTTTCAAAAATGGTGTTGTCCTGTCGGTATGAGGTTCTAAAATCACCGCAAGGACGCATAGCTAAACTTGACATAATAATTCTCCTACATGCTCTTAAATGCGTTCGATGTCTTTAGTTCCAAACAAACCATAAGGCTTGAACCAAAGAATGATCAGAAGTACATAAAAAGGGGCAATGTCATACATGTTACCGATGTGGAAGTACTGGCTGTCGAAAAATTCAGCTAAGTTTTCAAGCACACCAATGGTTAAGCCACCTACAATGGCACCCACAATGGAATCAAGCCCGCCGAGAATGACCGCAGGGAATACTTTAATTCCCAGAACGGATAATGAATCAGATACGCCATTTACCATTCCCATCACAACACCAGCAGTTGCGGATACAGTTGCGGCGATGCCCCAACTCATGGCAAATACTTGCTTAACCGAAATGCCCAAGCTTTGTGCGGCTTGTTGATCAAAGGCTGTAGCACGCATCGCTAAACCATGTTTTGAGTGTTTAAAAAAGAAGTAAAACCCAATCATGATCATCAACGCGATAACCGTACTCATTAAATAAGCTGGTTCGATACTCAAACCAAAGACATCGACTGAATTGGCTTCGAATACTTTAGGATAACTTTGCGGCGCAACACCAAATATCCATTTTGTCAGAGCTTGAAAGAAGATAGATAACCCGATTGTCACCATAATGACTGAAATAATCGGCTCACCAATCATGGGCCTTAGCACTATCATTTGCAGTAATACGCCAAATAACGCCATAAATAGCATGGTGAAAATGAAGCCTAAAAAGAATGGTATTTGCATATAAACTAAAAATGCCCAGCAAACCCAAGCGCCTAGCAATAGAAACTCACCTTGAGCGAAGTTTACGATTTGCGTTGACTTATAAACCAACACAAAGCACATCCCAACCACACCATAAAGCAGCCCTACAATTAATCCATTAATGATCAGCTGTAATAATAAATCCGTATTCATGATGCAATCCTCGTATCTTCGTTTGTGATAACCTCAGGTTCATCAACGGGTAGCACATTGGCGACAGTTAACTGAGTTTGAATTCGAGATGTGCTGCCATCTTGGAAGGTAATCATAGTATCAACATCAACGTGATCATCACCGCTGTAAATTGAATTAATAATGTCACCATACTTTTCTGCAATCACACCACGCCGTACCTTACGAGTACGAGTTAGCTCTCCATCATCGGCATCTAACTCTTTGTAAAGCAGTATAAATTTACGAATTTTCTGTGGTTCAGGTAGCGTTTCATTCACTTTTTTAACTTCACTCATTAGCTTTTCATACACTTCTGGTAAGGTTGATAAATTGGTGTAGTTAGTAAATGCGTAACCTGCTTGTTCGGCCCATTTAGCGACAATACTGTAACGAATACAAAGAATAGCTGAGAGGTAAGGCCTAGCTTTACCTAAGATCACCGTTTCACCAATATAGGAAGAAAACTTCAACTTGTTTTCAATATATTGAGGTGAAAACTGTATACCATGACTGGTTTTTGCTAGGTCTTTTATTCGATCAATCACCACAAGGTGACCGTTTTCCTTGAAATAACCCGCGTCACCTGTGTGCATCCAACCATCAATTACGTCTTCGTTGTAAGATTCTTCATTGTTTAAATAACCAATAAACATTCCAGTTGTCTTAGAAATTACCTCTCCAAGTCCCTGTTCATCGGCATTGATCACTTTGAGGTTAGCGGTATCAAACGCGACACCCACAGAGTCGTAATCCACATCGTCTGCTTTATGAATGGTATAAGCACCTGCCATTTCTGTTTGTCCATAAAGCTGACGTAATGGCACTCCAATACTTTGGAAAAAACGAAAAGTATCAGGCCCCATCGCAGCTCCACCTGTTGCTGCAGATGTCAAAAACGAAAAGCCAAGACGATCTTTCAGTGCTTTGTTTAACAACACTTCAGCCAAAAACGATTTTTTGCCTTTATCTAATGCATTACCAGCTCGCTTTAATGCAAAATCAAATAACCAACGCTTTAGCGGTGTTGAATCCATCATACGAGCTTGAACATCCGCAAGGATCCCCTCCCACACACGAGGTGCAAGCAACACAAAGTTAGGACCTATTTCACGTAAGTCCGCCATCATGGTTTCTTGTTCTTCAACAAAATTTACAATTTGACGACTAATTAATGACTGTCCAACAACGTAAACCTGTTCCATAATCCAAGGTAATGGCAGTACAGATACATAGTTATCACCAGCTTGACGAGGATCTGCCCTAAGATATGAGCAGCAATGTTCAATAAAGCGCCCACTGTTTAGGAGTACAATTTTAGGTCGTGAGGTAGTACCAGATGTTGTGCAGTAAATGGAAACATCTTCTGGATTAGTTTCATCTACCATTTTATCGTATAGCTCACGATGCAAAGAGCCAAAGTCACGTCCCATACGATATAAATCTTCGACATCGATAAGCTGCTTATTATCGTATTTACGCATCCCTTTGGGATCACAGTAAATAATGTATTTTAATGAAGGTACGTCATCACCGAGTTCGAGCAACTTGTCACATTGCTCTTCATCTTCAGCGATTACGACCGAAGCTTTGCTGTGATTAAGTAGATAAGCAACTTCTTCGTGCATCGAATCTTGGTATATTCCTAATGAAAAACACCCCATGGCATGAGCAGCAATTTCTCCCCACACCCACTCAGGTCGATTATCACCAAGCAAAGCAATTGTTTCGCCTTTTTTAATGCCGAGATGTGCTAAACCTAGCGCCATCCACTCAACGCGTTGGTGGTAACCTTTCCAAGTAAACTCATTCCAAATACCAAATTCTTTTTCGCGCATAGCGACATCATTTGGCCAATGTGCGGCGTTATAACGCAAAATTTTCGGGAATGTATTTAAGCTTTTAATGTATCTACTGTGCTCTTTGAGCATGTCTTTATGTTTCATTAACATGCCTCCTCTAATTCATCCTCAAGACCAAGGTAAGCTTGCTTAACATGTGGATCATCCATGACTTTATCGGGTGAATCACAAATCAACTTTTTGCCAAAATCCAGTACCATGATTTGGTGAGAAATATCCATGACTACACCCATGTCATGCTCAATCATCACGATAGTGACGCCGAACTCTTCATTAAGATCTAGGATGTATCTGGCCATGTCTTCTTTTTCTTCTAAGTTCATTCCGGCCATAGGTTCATCAAGCAAAATGAGTTTCGGGTTTAATGCCATAGCACGAGCCAGCTCTACTCGCTTACGTAAGCCATAGGACAAATTGCCGGCGATAGATTTACGAACATGAGAGATTTCAAGAAAGTCGATGATTTTTTCTACTTCGCTACGGTGTGCTAGTTCTTCTTTTTGAGCCTTTGAAAACCAATAAAGCGGCCCTGTGAACCAGTTATTGTTCATCAAATGATGGCGGCCAACCATGATGTTATCGAGTACAGTCATATGGCCAAATAAGGCTAAATTTTGAAAGGTACGGCCGATACCTAAGTCTGCTCTGTCATTCGGTTTGAGATAAGTGACATTAATGCCATTAAAACGGATACTGCCACTGTTGGGCTGGTAACGCCCAGAAATACAATTGAGCATTGAAGTTTTACCAGCTCCGTTCGGGCCAATAATTGAAAATACGGAACCTTTTGGTACATCAAAACTCACGTCAGTTAATGCTTTGACACCGCCAAAAGCGAGGGAAATGTTTTCTACTTGAAGAATGGTCTCTGACATTTGATTTATTCCTATCGATACAAAAGAAACACCTGAGACCAGAATTTTAAGTCTCAGGTTTATCTTGCATTTACAACATGTAACGAAGGGAAAGCTGCCCGTAAAATGAATCGGCATCAGGGCCTTTCATTGTAAACTGCCCAACTTCGAAGCCAAGGGTTAATTGTTTAGTAATATCTTCGAAAACATTGACCCCCCATTGGTTGCGGTCAATATCTGCAACGTCTGAGGTGATATTTCCGAAGAACACATTTGAGCGCATCGTATCTGTCCAAAAATGGCGATAAGCACCTAAATAAGAAGTCACCTTCTCAACCTCTTCACCAATCACATCAGGTGATGCCCCCACCCCAATATAACGACCAACTTCACCAAAATGAGCTTGGAATTTGAAGTCGTCTTTATCACCCACTTTTAATTTACCTGCGATTGAGCCGCCAAATGCCATTTCTTTTTTGCCTAATTGGGTCACAAGTTCACGTCCTAACCCTGAAACCGAAATCGTTCCCCAGTCGCCTTTAAAGTCATAACGAGCAATAACATCTGGCATCGAGTCTTTTGAAGAGTCGCCACCCCAGCTTTCAGGGTTTTCTAGTGCAATTTGAAATCCATTTTTACTGTAGCGTAATAAGCCTTGACGGATAAACGCCAAACCGACCGTAGCTCCAGCAAAGTCTGCAGTTTCAGGGATTGCAGCTGTATTCATGAAGGTTGTCCACGTTTGTCCCGCTGTAAAATCTTTATATTTAATGAATGCATGGCGAATTCGAGGCTTTGAAGAGTTAGAAACAATTTGATTCCCCCCTCCACCCAAGAAATCCATCTCAATGAAACCCATCAAATCGCCATTAACATATTTTGTATTGAAGCGTGTTTCGTCGGCAAAAATTCGAAATTGACTTTGATCTTCAGGCAAAACGGCACCGTTACCAATCCAGAAGTCACGATAGGCAATATCACCAGATACAAAGCGCGTATCTACTTTGATATAACCACCAAAAGTAATATTACTTTTATCATCAATATCAATCTTATAGCCTGCATTTGCGCTTCCTGCTGCAAGAATTGAAGCGGCTAATAACGTTTTTGTTAGAGTTTTCATTTCAAGGTATTCCCTTTTGTTGAGATCTTGCATTAGTCACGGATATACATTGAAGAAAAAACCAGCAGCCAACAATTGACAATCAGTCGTACAACTCAGGTCGTACGACTTTGGTCTAAACACTTATTCCAGCACCGCCTTAGATATAGGGTGTAAGCCATATTTGTTTTCTGTTATGGTGATGAAAAACAATAACAATAGTGCAAAAAGGAATTGCTATGTTTGCTAATTGGCAGCTGATCATGGTCAGTGTGATTTACGCCATTTTGTTGAGTGGTCTAGCGATCTGGGGAAACAAACATCGCCACAAAATTACCCATAACCAACAAAAACTTATTTATGCTTTCTCTCTCGGTGTATATTGCACTTCTTGGAGTTTTCTGGGTATTTCTGGGCAGGCCGCCCATAATGCGTATTCTTTTTTACCTGTCTATATCATTCCGGCACTGTTTTTTATATTTGGATGGGGATTCATCCAACGTGTCATTCGAGTCAGTCTAACGTTAAATTCCACTTCAGTTGCTGACTTACTTGCCAATCGATTCGGAAAATCACAAAAACTTGCGGTATTAATTTCTTTTTCAATTCTTATTGGTACTTTGCCCTACCTTGCTTTACAAATTAAAGCCATTGTCAGTTCATACGAATTATTAAGGCAAGACAATGTATTGCCTGATGTCCTACTAGGACTTGTTGTTACCGCTATTCTGGCTAGCTTCACCATATTATTTGGGGTGAGGAATATTGATGTAACAGAAAGGCATCTAGGGATCATGATTGCCATCGCTTTTGAGTCGATTCTAAAACTATTGACATTCTTAACGATTGGCTTATTCGTCAGTTTTTATCTGTTCGATTCTCCGTTAGAGATTTGGCGACAGGCAACCGAAAACCAACCTCAAAGTACCAAAATGTCCGGTCATCAGTGGTTTTCTTGGATTGGTTTGTCAATCATCGTTTTTTCGGCATTTTTATGCCTGCCACGACAATTTCAAACCATGATTGTTGAAGCTAAAGATGCCAATGTCACGGCAACATCTCGCTGGTTGTTTCCTATCTATATTCTTTTATTTGCATTATTTGCGATCCCCCTAGGACAAGCAGGAAAATTACTTTATGCCGAATCCTTAAACCCTGACGCTTACGTGTTATTTTTACCCGCTTTCAACGGCCATTCGTTGATGAGCTTAGTCGGATTCATAGGCACTATTTCGGCAGCGAGTGCCATGGTTGTTGTTTCTACGATTGCAATCAGTACCATGCTCAGCAATGAGGTTGTTTTTCCTACCATTCTTAAAAGAAAACAATTTAAGAACAGCAAGTTCGAAGACTTTAAAACTAACTTTCTAGTGGTTAGAAAAGTTCTTGTTTTATTGATATTAGCACTCAGCTTTTTAATGTATTCCGTTGCTCCACCAGAAAAGCTTGCCACGTTAGGCGAGATTGCTTTTGGTGCTATAGCCCAAATAGGCCCTGCATTCTTCGCCGCTTTTTTATGGCGTAAAGCTAATTTTGTTGCCGTATTTTCGGGAATGTTTATCGGCATTGGGCTTTGGTTAGTGCTGAACTTATTGCCAATATTTGGTTTTTATAGTCATCCATTTATCGGTTTTTCTGTCAGTCATACAACCTTAGCCACACTTATTTCTTTGCTGACAAATGTGCTATTTGTTATTGCACTTTCGTACCTCAGTAGGCAAAGCATTCAAGAGCAAGTTCAACTAGAGCATTTTTTCGAAAAACGTGGCTTTGGGCCATTAAAAAGCACAGGTTTTTCTAAAGTATCTATTGATGATTTATTGCTCATTATTTCTAAATTTGTAGGTGAAGAAAAATCAAAACAAGCCAACATTGACTTTAAAATTATTACCAATGAGATTGAAAATAAAGCAGAGCTTTACCATAAACTTATCAATCACACCGAAATGATATTGGCAAGTGTGATGGGTTCTACTTCGGCACGATTAGTCTTGGCCTCAGTGTTTGAGGGCAGACAAATTGATTTAGCTGAAATGGCCTACTTCATTCAACATGCCGAAAACAGACAACAAAAATTCAGCCAATACATACTGCAAAGTGCAATTGAGAATGCAAACGACGGAATTTCTGTAATTGATAAAGATCTAAAAATTGTGGCTTGGAATAAAGCTTATTTGGATTTATTTAACTACCCAGACGATCTTGTTTATATTGGCTGCCCCGTCGCTGAGCTAATTAAGCATAACCTTATTTATCAAGGAAAAGTGCCACTATCTGAAGTTGAGGAACAAGTTGAAAAACGGATTGGGTATATATTACAAGGTTCTGTTCATAACACTGAACGATCACTGGCAAATGGGAGCACCATTCGAATAAAAGGAAATTCGATACCTGGTGGCGGTTTTGTCATGTCATTTACTGATGTAACCCTATATCGTAAAGCTGAGCAAGTACTACAAGAGAAAAACTTAGATCTTGAATCGCTTGTTTCGGAGCGAACAGAAGCCCTTGAGCAGGCCAATGTGGCGTTATCAAAATCCAATCAAGACTTAGGAATGGCGAACCAAAAAATTCACATTGCCCACAAACAAAAAACAAATTACTTAAAAGCTTGCAGCCACGACCTTATGCAACCTGTTTCCGCCGCACGTTTGTTTATCTCTGCGTTAATGCAAGATAAGTCATTGAACAAAAATCAATTAGAAACAGTTAAGCACATCGAGTCATCGATCAATAATGCCAACGATTTAATTAAAGATCTCAATGAAATATCACAAATCGAGTCAGGTACCATTACACCACAGATTGAAGAAATTAATGTCGACCAATTATTTTTAGAACTGTTCAACGAGTTTGAGCTGTCGTGTTTACAGCAAAATATATTCTTCAAATTTATACCAACAAAATTACATATCGAGTCTGATAAAAAACTGCTTAAACGGATACTTCAGAACTTATTAAGTAATGCTTGCCGTTACGCACCAAACTCAAGACTCTTGCTTGGCTGCAGGCGCAAAGGCGACTTTATTGAAATAAATGTCATTGATACAGGGCCTGGTATTCCGCTAGAAAAACACGATCTCGTTTTTGAACAATTTGTCCAACTAGAAAATCGAAGCGCTACTGGCCTTGGTCTTGGTCTCAATATTTCGAAAGGCTTTTGTCAGTTACTCGGGCATCAACTTTCGCTAAAATCCAATGCAGGTAAAGGCTGTAACTTTAGCGTGTTAGTTCCTTTATCTTTTAGTTATACCAGCAAAACAGAACCATTTAGTCACACTGCGAACCTGAAAGGCCTAACGGTGCATTGTATTGATAACGAGCCACAAGTGACTTCTGGCATGGAAAAGTTACTGACTGTTTGGGGTTGCAAAGTAATAACTTCTAACTCAGTAAGTCAGGCCTTACACGTTACAGAAAAGTTTAAAGATGACATCGATTTATTACTTGTCGATTATCAGCTTGAAGATGACATCAGTGGGCTCGGAGTCATCCAAAAAATAAGGCAAGACGTCGCCCATATTCCAGCAATATTAATTACCGCAACCCTTGAAAAGTCACTAGAACAAACTGCAAAAAAAATGGATATTGAGTTTATGGCAAAAGCCGATATTTCATTAGAACTACAGACAAAAATTGGCGATATCATTATGCAATTTTATCAAAAAAATTATTATGAAAAAGAGTAAAGGTTACCTGATGTGTGATTAATTTTTGGCAGAGATACAGTGAAGTATAATACCAATTACAGTAATTAACTTCCCACTCAGCAAGAGCTAAAGGATTTCAGTACAAGGCGCAAGTTTGAAGTACTATACTCCCTGCGGCCGCCATACAAAGCTGGCGTTCAACGCACTTCGTGCTTTTGCCGGGATAATTCAAGTGCTTGTAACGCAGTAATGGAACCCTTTAGCCTTGCCCTTCGGGAGCTTGTATGTGCTCACTTTGGTTTATAAAGAATACTTCTCAAAATTGTCTTGACGTAGCAATGTAATAACGACAGTTTTGTATGTCGGTAGTCTAGTGCCTTTGCTTTTTTCTATAAAAGTCACTGGATACCTGCCTTCGCTGGTATGACAAAGATTGGTACTTTTTAAATCGCTAGACCCCTTCCCAACGAAGCTGAAGACCGCAAAGGTATAACTCAATTCGAGTGTTGTTCTTGTGAACACCTCTTATTAATTAACCACATTTAAAGTCCCTTTAGTCTCTTAATACATTAGGGTCTGCTGATCTTTCAGGATTAAATTTTGTGCTATTTGAGCATTTATCTGTTCAAGGCTTGAGCAATGATGCTTAGCCATCTAAGTGAGCTGGTCACAACACAGAACAGCGAATGCTCAAAAGCATCGAAAAAAGAGAGAGCGTAAATTGGTCGCTCTTTCTAAATCAAAGGTGCTGCGTTACCGTTTTCTTATTTGGAAACGAAGTAACGACAGTTTTGTATGTCGATAATAACCAAACCTCACAAACTCTGCCTTGCATAAAATAACCAATTTATCGCTGCAAAAACAATCACGAAAGATCAACAGACCCTTCTATGAGGACATCTTTGTCAAGCCCTTCAGTTTTTACTTTATTTCATTCAGTTTCTCTGGTTAAAAGTGTTGCTCAGGTTTTGTTGTGTCAGCTTAATGGCTAACCACCTTCTATCCGTTCTGACTTTAGTCAGTCACCTTAAATTGCATGCGCATTATCACGCCTAACCTGAATAATGATACTAACTCTTCTAGAAAAACGATTTAGCCTTGCTTATCAAGGGGCTGTACAGTTAGCATCGAACAACGCTTTACTACATTTTACTCTTTACTTGGTTATTTTGATTAAAGTGACATCGTTGCACCTGATGGCACTTCTCCATGCTCTAAATACTTCCACAGTTTGATAAGAAGTTTACGTGCCATAGCAACAATGCCGATGCGTCTCATTCGTTTACTGCCATGAGCGAAACGCTGTTCGAACCATAAACTCAATTCTGATTTGGGTTGATACCGTAACCAAAACCAACTGAGTTCAACCATAATCTTTCGTATTCGTCGATTACCTGACTTGCAAATGCCTTGCTCTCTTTGACTGTCACCACTATCGTAAGGCGTTGGTGTCATTCCTGCACAAGCTCCCACTTGTTTAGCGTTTTTAAATTCTCGCCAATGGAAAAACTCTGTTACTAATACCCAGCTCGATTGCCAGCCTACGCCTTTAAGCTGCATGAGCTGATTAATTTTTTGCGATGCGTCATCACAGTCATCAAGAACACGTTGTTTTTGTAATTTCTCAATTGCTTTAATTTGCTTGTCGACAATTTCATGCCTATCAAGTTCTCGCTCTATTTCCGTCACTAAATCTGTCGGTAAAGGCTTATTGAGAACCGCCGTCTTAAGTTGATTAACTTTCCCCTTTAGTTTAGAGATATTTTCCACGCTGATACCATGCAAACACAGAAGTGACTTAATTCGTGCGCTGTGACTGCCACGCTCTTTTACTAATCGTTCTCGCTCTCGGTTAATTCGTCGCTTATCTTCAGCTTCTACATTTGGAACATTGATGATATTTAAAGCTTCTTGCTCTCCAGAGTGATAACGCATCAGTAAACGGAGCAAAGCAATCACATCAACTCTATCGGTTTTGACTTTCTTCTGTTTTCGGCTGACTTCAATACTGGCTGAGTCAATCACATGATTTTCGATGCCGTCTTTAATTAACGCTCTGTGTATCCAGAATCCGTCTCTACCTGCTTCGTAACAGCTAATGACTTTGCAGTTTTCAACGCAGAATAGCTTTTCTTTTGCTAAGGCTATTTCATGATGTAGGGCTTTCCAGTCTCGGGAATCAATCGTTTTGACTCTCTTTTTTTCACCATTTGAAAAGCCAAGCTTCCAAGTTTTACTGCTAAGTTCAAAAGCAATGTACAAATTAACAAATTTTGCGTTATCTTTTACTTGAAGGACGGTGCTCATAATATTCCCCTTGTGTTGTGGTAACTAAAGGGTAGTTGAGTTACTGTCCTTCATAGTTTCTAGAGTGTTTACCAACATTATTGTTGCAAGTTTCACTGTTTTTCACAGGCTTATTTTTGTAAACTAGTCAAAACCGCTTATAAACAAGGGATTATAGTGATAAGTGTGACTGATTTATGCTTTCATCGAAAAGATGGTGAACAAATTCAAACCCTGTTTAATAACTTTAGTTTTAAAATTGCAACGCAAGAACAAGTAGCCTTACTTGGAGACAGTGGCTCAGGCAAAACGACACTACTGCATTTGTTAGCAGGTTTACTTAAACCAGATAGCGGTCAAATTGCAATAAATAACGAAATTATTTCTTCATACAACAAACAACAACTTGCACACTTTCGCCGCAAAATAGGCCTTATATTTCAACATTACCAATTACTTGATTGTCTTACTGTGAAGCAAAATATATTATTTCAACATCGGCTTAATTTTCCAAATTCAGCCCCTACAGAGCTTGATGCTTTGATCGAGCAATTAGGGTTAAGCGAAAAACTGAATAAGTTGCCTAGCCAGCTTTCTGGTGGTGAGCAGCAGCGTGTCGGTATTGCACGAGCTTTGATTAATCAACCAAAGCTGATTTTAGCTGATGAGCCAACAGGAAATCTCGACCAATCGCGCTCCCACCAAGTCGTCAAAATGCTAATAAGCTTATGTAAAGAAAGAAAAATTAACTTAGTGATGGTGACACACTCGCAACAATTAACCCAATATTTTGATAGCGTTAAAGTACTCGCTAATGGCTGTTTTAATGAGTGAAATAAACCTTATTTTAAATACCCACGTAGCGTATTTTAAACGCCACCCTTGGTTGCTATTGTTGTTTATTGTTGGTTTGAGTTTAGGTAGTGCTCTGCTAACGGCCATCACAGGGCTAAACCAAGAAGCAAAAAATCGCCATCACAAGTCATCGGCGCTCGTTGATCTTGCAGTCAGTCATATTGTAAAACCACCGATTGGCCAAAAATTCATTGAAGGTAATTTGTGGTTAAAGCTACGCAAACATGGCTTTACCAACGCCCAACCAGTTCTCCGAGGAAAGTTAAAACTGGCTTCTGGTAAAACACTTTATTTACAAGGCATTGACAGCCTTATTTGGATGAACAAATCAGCGCCAACAAGTACGCAACAGTCTCTAAATCAAAGAAATACAAATTTTGCTTTCGATTCAATATTGATAGATAGCAATAATGGACCAAAATTACAACTAGAGTCAGATAGCAATAAACTTCAGCTTCTGAATAGCTCGATTACACCTAGCTTTAACTTGGTCGATGATATCGGCATGTGGTCGATTACTGATATTGCTTATGCTGATATGCTTCTCAAGGCTAAGGGACAACTCAGTTTTATCGAGTTTGTTGGTTTAACGCCTGAGCAAATTCCACAAATTGAATCAATTTTATCTTATAACGCTAGGCTTGTTGCCGCCCAAGATCAAGATTTTGATACGTTATCTGAAGCTTTTTTCTTTAATCTTAGCGCACTTGGTTTACTTGGTTATATCGTAGCGGCTTTTTTAAGTTTTAACGCGATCAAGCTCTCTATCGCTGGACGGAAAAAGCTGCTCACTCAGTTTGCAATTTTAGGGTGCTCGCCAAAGGCCATTCGCACAGCCATTGTGATTGAGTTTACTTTAATGAGTTTTATAACGGCTCTGTTAGGCAGTATAGCAGGGTTTGTTATTGCTAATGCATTGGTGCTTGATGTTAACCGCACACTAATGGGGCTTTATAAACTAGAACAAGCACTGACTATCGGCTGGCAATGGCAAACTTTAGCACTTGGTTTTGTGATTAATATCGCCACACTTGCAATAATGATACTGACACAAAAAAATACGCTACAAGATAAAGGCAGTACTGTATTTTATTCAGCTTTAGGGTCTGTAATTACAATATTTTTTTATTATTACTTTAATGCAAAATCAGAATTTGACGCCTTATCACTATGCTTTTGTATTCTATTAGTCTTTATACTTATTACCCCTAAATGCTTGCAAAGCTTACTCAGCTTCAAGAATCCATTTTCGTCCCCTTTATGGCAGTGGTTATATGCAGATAGTAAATTCCAATCGAAAGAATTACGTATTGCTATCGTAGCCATTTTGATTGCACTTGGAAGCGCAATTGGTATGCAGATCATGGTTAATAGCTTCAGTAATACACTCAATGCACACTTAGAGAAACAATTAAGTGCAGACGTGTATATTCACCTTGATAAATATGATCCAGTTCTTCGAGCAAGTTTAAACGAAGATTCTTATATTAATCATGTTGGTATCTATATGGCTAGTAAAGGCTATATAGATAAAATACCTTCGACACTTGCGAGTTTTGGTCAAGGACATTTGGCATTTTCCCACATCAGTCTGACTTCAGGTGAGAAAATTAATGCTTCGCATTTTGCGGATAATGGCTGTATTGCAAACGAACAAGCCGCAATTATATATAACTATCAGTTAGGTGAAACAGTAACATTTAAACAAAACCAGCATACTTTTGAGTGTCGCATTTCGGCTTTTTCCTATGATTATGGCAACACTTCTTTAGGCCTTATAACCCAAGAGCATACGATGAAATCAAGTTCATTACACTGGCAAGTATATGGCCTGTCTATCAACCTGAATGAACAAATTACCCTTTCCCAGCTCACTGAACGACTGATTAACAAATACAAAATTGATAACGCTTATATCACTGAGAACAAACGATTCAAAGAAATTGCCAATGGACTGTTTAACGATACTTTTAAAGTCACGAAAGTCTTAAATGGGTTTATTCTCGCAATTGCTTTAGTCAGCCTTTGTATCAGTCTATTAAGCCTGAGTGCCCAACACTCGAAGCAATTGGCAGTTTTAAATAGCCTAGGTGTTGACTCCACTCAGTTGCACAAACTGAAGCTCGTACAAACAACGTTGTTGGTTGGCTTTACCTGTGTTTTCGCGATCCCATTAGGTTTTGCCTTAGGGTTTGCGTTACTCAAATTTGTAATGCCTATTGCATTTGGCTGGACTATTTATTTCAATTTGGATTTATCAGCATTATTGATCACAAGTTTACTTTTGCTTTTTGCCGCAGTGCTTTGTGCTTATCTACCTGTTAAAAAACTCACAACCGATTTGCACACTAAAGGAAGTTAATCAATGACTAAATGCGCTTTGCTACTACTTTCAATTTTACTTTTATTGAGTTGTGAACCACTACCAAAAACTAACAATTCCCAAACCTTACAAATAGTAAGTGGAGTGCCTGTAGACAGGAATCGAGGTGTGATTTTTCCTCAAGATCACGGTCCTCATTTGGATCAAGGTATTGAGTGGTGGTACATCACAGCAAACCTCACTGCTGAAACTGGCGAACGATTCGGTGCACAGTGGACAATGTTTAGAACACTAGTGCCTTTACCATTTGAATCAACTTGGTGGGACAATCAGCTTTATTTTGCCCATTTTGCTCTACAGCATGAACAATCACATGTTGCTTTTGAGCGATTTGCACGTGCAGGACAAGCCAGTATTACAATAAGCCCATTTATTGCCCAGCTGGATGACTGGTCTCTAGAAAGTACACAGAAAGACTTTTTACCACTTCAAATGAAAGCCAGTCAGGACGACTATGCAATTGATGTTTCACTGAGTCATAGTCCACTCATTTTGCACGGCGAAAACGGCTATAGCCAAAAAACAGATAAAGGACACGCTTCTTACTATTTCAGTTATCCATTTCTTGAAACAAACGGCACAGTCCTTTTTAATGGCAAAAAATATTCGGTATCTGGTAATGCTTGGTATGACAGGGAGTGGTCTGCAAGTTTATTGGATAAAAGCCAACTTGGGTGGGACTGGTTTAACTTAGTCACTGAAGATAAGCAAGGCCTAATGCTTTTTTGTATACGTGATGCAGAGCAAAATTATGACTATTGCAGCGGCACGCGAGTTACTAAAAATGGTCACACAACTCACATTCCACGTGAATATATCAAATTACATGCTATGGAACATGTTTTTATCGACGGCACAAAGTATCCAAGCCAATGGAAAATTGAGTTACCTGACTCTGAACCTATTTTGATTAAAACCATCACAAAAGACTCTATAAATAAGCTGTCGATAAAATATTGGGAAGGTCGAGTAATTTCAACAGGTGGATTTAATGGTATTGGTTATGCTGAACTTGCAGGGTATTAACCCAGCTTTAATTGTTCTGCATCTGGCTAAATTAACTCGGATTTCCCCAAAAATAAACTGACTATATTCATACTAATTCTATGCATTACCTTCACAATCATGAAAATGAGTGCCCTGTGCCTTTTTGATAAACCAATTAGTTCGCTCTGTTGGGCGAGGAATTAAACCCGAAGTGATTAAAAATAATCCAAACTGAAAACCTTTTCATAAATATCGTATTAACGATGAAATTAATAAACAATGCCTATTTGATTGATCCAAGCTTTTCATATTCCCATAGTTAACTCATTTAACCAACGTCAAAAATAACAATAATAAATTTTGAAAATACGGATAACGAGAATTCTAAGCATGGTGAGTGTGTATTCTCGCTTTGCCACTACAAATGAATTAAGTTAACATTGTTTTTACTATATAAAACACTGTGTTGCACATACCTCTAGCTTTCCATATTTATTGTAAAAATGAGGTTGTGCAGTATTAATATTTAGGCATTAATATGAAACTTGCACACTATTTACTTTTATCAATTGCATTTATGTTTTCTGCGTTAAGTAGTGCCTGTGTAGTTAATAAAAGTCGATATTCTGATACTGTTAAAGTACATGATGAGGGTTATGGCAATTTTTTAATATCAATGCCAACTCAAGTTGATTCTCTCCCTCTGAAGTCAGTATATGTAAATGTCAAAGAGAAAGAGAAAGATAAAAATAAATTTTCTGTTCAAGGTAAATTAGATGTAACTACACAAAAAGACAGAGGTTATGTTCACATACGCAACAGTAGATCAGATACATTAGAAATATCTGTTACTGTATGGCATCAAGCAGGTAAAAATTGCCCAATAATAACGGTAGTACAAATCTAAAAATACCTATCAAGCAAATAATACTTCACGCTGTTAATTCTAAGTTACCTACAACAAACACATACATAAGTACCTGACCATAAGTTTCTTAAGATTTCTAGTGCCCAGTATCAGCACTCTACGGTGTTGCAACTTCGGTTACATAGCTACGGCTATTCGCCCTACATTGCGTCTTGTATAGCACTATACCTGAACACAATGATTATCAAAGAACTTATCGACAGGTACTTACCCATGTTATACCAATTACAGTAATTAAATGCTCAACTCAGAGCTATGTATGTGCTCAAAGTGCAATCGAAATTGATGAAGGCATAGTTGTTACCGACATACAAAACTGTCGTTATTACATTGCTACGTTGAGATAATTTTGAGAAGTATTCTTTATAAACCAAAGTGAGCCATACAAGCTCCCGAAGGGCAAGGCTAAAGGATTCCATTACTACGTTATAAGTATTTGAATTATCCCGGTACTTCAAACTTGCGCCTTGTACTGAAACCCTTTAGCTCTTGCTGAGTGAGAGATTAATTACCGTAATTGGTCTTACCTGAAGGTGCATGATTTTAGTGGGAGTTAATTGCTGTTTAGACAAGGCGCTTATTCGAAGTAATAGTTAATTCTATTGCAAGGATAAGAACATAGAATAAATGGCAATACTTGTGGTTAAGAAAATTCCCACTAAGTGGGCATTTCAACGCTTATTTTTCTATGTTGTCAAAGCTTGAACTAGCCCATTAGTCCAGCACTTTTAAGTATTGAAGAATGAACCGTTGAAAATGACCTGAAAGTTGCATGTTCGAGTATCACGGGTATAAAAGCTCTCTTATTGCGATCTCATCGCGCCAGCTTTGTTGATGGCGCAAAATAAAACTGCCTAGACAAAACACCATTTAAAATAGGTAAGGAACTGTCTCAAAATAACTTACCGATTTGTTACTGCTTAAAATTGTCAATATCAAGGCACGAAGAATGAAGTTTAGTTATTCTAAATGAAAAATGAGTAACGCAGAGAGTGGCAATTTTAAGCGTAACCCTTTGGGCTGTATTTATTTTTGGCTTCTACTGTGTTGTCGAAAGCTTATGTAGAGTAACTACACCACACTTTCTTCGCCTTGTATAAGCTCAAAAATAAACGACAGCAAAACAGGGAAGTTATTTTGGGACAGTTCCTAACTGTCAGATCAGATCTGAGCTACTTCAGTTGTTCTGACGAGGGGGCTAATACGAACTTCTGAATCAGTAGCATCAATAAAATACCATTATCAGCAGCTTTTCTTGCCATTACACTACTACAATAACTTTTCAATGCTTGTTTATCTTGGCGCATCTGCTCACCCCGTTCTTCTTCAGCAAATTCAGAATAATCTTCTAAGATATACCTTTCATAACGACACAAAGCAACTTGAAAAACAATCAGCTTTTGTTCTTCACCTGATTTTAATGAGCGCTCAGTAAGCTTTTCGATAGCTCGTATGTAACGTTTCTCTCCCAATAACCGCTGCATATCGAAAGTCACTAATTGATACTCGAGGGCACTTTTTTCAACCATCATATCTGTAGCCTGAGACATTTTACCTTCTGAAACCAAAGTCTTTATCAATTCTCGCTTTATTGGCAAGTGTTTTGTGGAAAATTCACTGAGCCAGCTTCTTCTAATTTCGATACTTTGCATTTCTAAAAGCGAAGTGTTAAAGATACGTTGCAATTGACACAGCAACATAATGAAACGATGCGAATGGCGAGTTGAGTGATACTGAGTATTAATTTCAATAACTATCTGAAATGCAGTAGCAAATTTTTCTAGACGGATGCTCAGCTCAAGCATGTTTTCCATATTCTTAATGAATAAATCTTCGTAGAAATCTTGTCGGTTAGTTCTATTTTTTCCCGACATTTCTTGAGACAATTCAAGTAAATCATTAACAATACCCTCTGCCATTTTATAAAGCTGTTCGCCACGTAAAACATGCTCTGTACTTCTTAATGTTTCAGTCATTAACACCAAATAGCGATCGTAAGCATACGAAGTTTGGAATGATTTAATTACCTTGGCATCAAAACAAACTAAATTTTTCAAAACCATCAATTTTGCTTCAGGGTAATCAAATTTATCCCACTTACATTTTAACCAGATACATCGAGCACAAACCGAAAGTGATTCAATGTTTCCAGTATTCATTTCGATTTCTCTCGGTGTCACTTCCAGCTCTTCGTAATCGATGGTACTCATCAAGTGACACAGTAGCTCAGTACTTTTGCGTTCTCTACTCAAATCAGAAACCATAATAAACAGTTTGCACTTCTCTTCTTTGAGTAGTAAATGAAGCAGCCCTTCTCTTTGCTTCAAGCAACAGATTAACTGCTCAAAACTAGAGTTCAATGTTGAAGTTTTAAACCAAGGTTTACCTTTAAGTTTGAATAACTCCCCAATAATACTATTGATCGCATGAGCTGCTTGTATATTCAATTCTTTTCGAGCATCACGTTCAATCTTCAGCGGTAATATTTGCTTGATGATGTTTTCTGCAAACGAAAATAACTCATCCCAACATTCATTTTTCCTCAAAAAATCTACATAAATGGCAAGTTTACTTACGTGCTCAACTCGAACTTCTTTTGGGTTTTCGTATATAGCTTCAATTTGTTGACGCATCAATGAAATATTATTTCTCACCTCTAAAGCGATGCTGCCATCACGATGCTTTACAAACCAAGCTTTGTTTACTGCTTTAGTGGTCTCACATAGTTTTCTAATTTTTCTTTGAGGCTGATAGTCTTCCTTAGCAGAGGCTTCCGCCTCTTCTTCCGATGACACCATTTCCCCGTCAGATATACTTGTTTCATGCCAATGTCGTTTTGATGACCTTAATGTTTTCTGAACAGACCAGCTTTTGTTTTCCTCTTTTGAGCCTCCACTTTGAGAGGCACCAATTTCGATGTCGCGATGAAAGCCGTTTATTGGACTATTGGCCACGACTTTTGCTTGATGATGAGCTTTATCCAATATTAGTTTTATCGATGAAGTAAAACTACTTGACTCAGTTGAAGAGGTTTCAGATGAAACTAAAGGTAAAGTTTGCGCAATAGATGATGCAGGTTGTCCCATAATGTCTTCAATTGTTTTTAAGTGATACATATATTCAACATTTAATCCGGTATCAACTCAAATTAATTACGCTTAATCATTAACTTCCATGGATAATCGATTACAAACTTTTTTATCTGCTGTAGCACACACCAAAGGGTTTTGAGCAACTATTTAGTCATGTTTTACAAAAGAAAATTTAATTCTAGATGGATTAAAATTATCGCTTCATTTTTATATTAAAGCCTTTAAAAGCAACGAGGTAGTTTTAAAGCATCGATTCAATAATTAGTTACATAATTTATTAAATCGATTAATTGGTCGAGTATGGTTCTTAATTACTCGACCACAAAAGACAAACACAATTTAAGAGGCGATTTTGTCTTGATAAACAATCACAGCTTGTGTTCGTGTTTTCACATTCAACTTTAAAAAAATTGCTGTGGCGTGTGCTTTAACTGTGGCTTCACTTACCTCTAATTCCGCAGCAATTTGTTTATTCAACAATCCCTTAGCAAACATGCCTAAGATTTTTAACTGACGAGGTGTGAGTGAAAGTAACTTATTCTCCTGTTTAGAAGTGTCTGCTAATGCTTCTGCGACAAAATCACCGCTCAGCACTTTCGAGATAACATCAACCATTTCTGAGGGTTGCGAAGATTTAGCCAAAAACGCTGAAGCACCGAGTTCAGTAGCCTTATTAACGGTAGAAGCATCTTCTTGGCCTGATATCAACACAACAGGAATTTGAGCATAAGCTTGCCCTAGTTCAACCAATGCTTCAAAACCATTGGCTCCCGGGATATTGAGATCGAGTAAGATTAAGTCAGGGATGTTTTCACTGAGTATTGACTGTAATTCTTTAATATTATTAGCTTCAAGCAGGTGAATCGTGCTGAATTTTTGCTTTAAGATGAGGCTAAGGGCTTGCCTAAAGAGAGGGTGATCATCTGCAACTGCAATTGTAATCGCATCAGACATTATATTTACCTTGTTTTTATTATAATTACCCGACCATAACTTTTTTGATGCTTTCGACACCCAGTTTTAGCGCAAGACATTGTGCCTTTTTGTTCACTAAGTCTGACCGCCAACACACTAAAAGACTTATCGTCTGATATAGATTAATTCCTTTTAAGTCTGATTCTATCTGTTTAATTAATAAAAACAATACTAAAAAAGCGGTTTTACATTTTACTTTCTGGGGTTAATAAAGTAATCCGCCATGAGCGTAGCGGATTACTTTGATCGGATTTACTCTTCTAACGTACTTAAATCACCTTCGTCTTGTCCTAAGGCACGTGCTTTTAAAACGCGTCGCATGATTTTACCTGAGCGAGTTTTAGGCAAGGCTTCAACAAATTGAACATCTTCTGGCGTCGCAATTTTGCCCATTTCCGACCCAACATGTTCTTTTAGTTCATTACATAGGTTTTTATCGCCCACCATACCTTCTTTAATAACTACATAAGTATGAATAGCGTTACCTTTAAGCTCATGCGGTAAACCTATAGCAGCGGCTTCAGTTACGGCTGGATGACTTACTAATGCATGTTCGATTTCGGCGGTTCCTAAGCGGTAGCCACTGACTTTTAACACTTCATCAATTCGGCCAATCACCCAGATATAGCCATCATCATCTTTTTTCGCACTGTCGCCAGCTAAATATCGCCATTTACCATCAACTTGGCTCCAATATAAATCTTTATATCGTTGTTCATCTTTAAACACGGTACGTGCCATACCCGGCCATGGGTTTTTAATGATGAGTTTGCCTTCTTCATTCGCGCCGACTTCATTGCCTTCGTCGTTCACGATTGAAATTTCATTACCAAAGAATGGCTTAGTAGCGGATCCTGGTTTTAGTGGCGTTATCGGCAATGGCGAAATCATACAACCGCCGGTTTCTGTTTGCCACCAAGTATCAATGATCGGGCATTTATCGTTACCAATGACATGGTGATACCACTTCCACGCCTTTGGATTAATTGGCTCCCCTACACTGCCTAATAAACGCAAACTTGATAAGTCGTGTTTTTTCGGCCAGCGTTCACCAAAGCGCATTAAACCTCGAATGGCTGTTGGTGAAGTATAAAGAATGTTAATGCCATAATTTTCAATAATTTGCCACCAACGGTTCGGATACGGATAGTTAGGCGCACCATCGTAAAGCATAATCGTTGCGCCGTTAATCAACGGGCCGTAAACAATATAACTGTGACCTGTGATCCAACCAGGATCGGCTGCACACCACCAACGATCTTGCGGTTTAATATCAAATATCATTCGATGGGTTGTTGAGGTGTAAACAGCATAGCCACCATGAGTGTGAACCATTCCTTTTGGTGAGCCCGTTGTGCCTGATGTATACAGAATAAATAATGGATCTTCTGCCCCTGTTTTCTCTGTTTCACACTTTGAGCCTGCAATTGGAAGTGCTTTTAAGTCGTGTAGCCAGAAGTCACGTGAAGGTTCCATTTCTACATCAAGTTCATTGTTTTTCACACAAATACAAACTTCGATGCTTGGCGAACGCTTCATTGCATCATTCGCAATGGCTTTTAAATTAATTTTCTTACCACGACGAGAACCACCGTCTGCGGTAATTAATACTCGGCTATGAGCGTCATCGATACGAGATGCCAATGCTTCGGTACTAAAACCACCGTATACCACTGAATGAACGGCACCAATTTTGGCACAGGCTAGCATGGCAAAAATAAGCTCAGGAATTTGTGGCATGTAAATGGTGACGACATCACCTTTTTCAACGCCCATACTTTTGAGAACATTGGCAAATTGGCAAACTTCGCGGTTTAGACCATTGTAAGAGAAGTTACGTTTTTCTCCGTTTTCACCTTCCCAAATGATGGCCATTTTGTTGCGGTTGGCGTTTTCGACATGACGATCAACGGCATTGTGTACGATGTTGATTTCTCCACCGTCAAACCATTTATACATGGGTGCGTTTGACTCATCTAATACTGAGTCCCATTTTTTAAACCAATTGAGGTTTTCTGCCTGCTCAGCCCAAAATGCTTCACGGTTTTCTACTGAATATTGATATAGTTTTTCGTATTCCGCGACGTTTGCTTGCTCAGTGACTTCTGAACTCGGGTAAAATATATCGCTTTGCTCAAGTTGGGTCATTTTTTTCTCCATAGATATTTAATCTAACTTCTTAAAGGGCGTTCCCAATGAATTTCTGAATTTTCTGTAGCTTATTTCTTACTTATACAAGGCGGCGAATTTGACATGTAACAATCTTCTAATCATTCGACAACAAAGTAGATGTATAAAATACAAACAACCAAACCAATTACGCTTAGCTTAATAGTTACAATCACTAGGTTATTCATCATTCATTAAAAATGATTAAACGTCATTATTGATGGCTTGACCTTGAAACTTTAAAACAATAACAAATTATGGAAATCAATTAAGGAAAACCCTTTTATAAGAAAATAAAGAAATTTTGTTTATAACGCCATTAGACATAAGTCTAAGTTATAGCTTGATGCTAAAGCTGAACTGACTTTACAGATGTTTTCGCACCTTGATGATTTTTATTGAGCATGGCTAAAAACAACTCTGCGGTTGCGAGGGCATCATTTAACGCATTGTGTTCATGGTGTGGTGGTAATTTGAACTCCTCTCGCAAACTAATTAACCTCAGCTTTGATGGTTCATAAGGAGTATCGCTTAAGTCTAACCGTCGCTTTGCCATCATTAAGGTATCAATAACAGGAAAAACGGGAGCCATTCCGTAAAGTTGTATACAGGCTTGCTTCAAAAAGCTAAGTTCAACTTGTGCAAAATGAACTAACATGACTTTACCCGTTAAGTCTTGTAGAAGACGAGCGATAACCTGATCGACTGGCAAGCCTGTAGCCTGCTCTGAATCCATAATATTATGAATATGTACGTTCTCTTTACTGAGCTTAACTTGGGTATTCACTAAAAAGTGCTGGCTGTTTTTTAATGAAATTACGCCTTTTTGTATGTTGGTGTAGCCAATTGATAAAATTCTGTCCGTATTCCGGTTTAAGCCTGTTGTTTCAAAGTCTAGCGCCAGTAGTTCAACTTCATTTATGGGTAAATTTGGGTCAGGAAACGGAGTAGATAAAAAAGACTTTAATGGCTCAGGGGGCATTTTTTTTAAAAGCCGCTTACGCTGCGCATTTAAACCAAACCAATATTCGTATAGCATCACTGACTCCTTTTCTTTGCTTATTATCCGTAAGTCGTTTGTCGTACACTTTGCATTTCTTTGATCACCTTAAAGGTATCTTTTAAGTGTTCTCTATCTAAACTGGATAACGCCTTAGGCTCAAGGAAGTTATTTGCACTTTCTCCATGCAAGAGTTGCTGGGCTTGATGTTCAACTTTTAGCATGGTTAAAAACTCAAACGCTGAAATTAAACTCACCGCGGCATCTTTACTCAACGATGGTGTATCTGATGCTCGTTTTAATCTTTCCAGCGTATTGATATCACTAATGCCTTCAGACAGCGCATAGATACGTGCTAAGTCTGTAATTGGCGCAATACCATTATGCTTTAAATCTAGGGTGTTCTTATGCTTTTCACTGGCCGTTAAAACAAAGTTTCTAAAGAAGCCAAGAGGTGGTTTTAATTTAATCGCATTGGACGATAAATGTGCTAAAAACAGAGTGTTCTTTTTAGTTTTTTTCAGTAATTTCTCACGCACTTGGTCGAGCAAAGATGATGGACCATAGACGGTGTTGAGATCAAAAAAGATACTGCTGTGCATAAGTGCCAACGGCTCAGGTTGATCAACCCAATGTTCAAAATAGTGATGCCAAACCGATTGTGGTTGGCGCCATTTATCATTGGTTGCCATAACATTGCCAGGGCAATACACATAGCCACAATGATTAAGCCCACCACACACAAATTCAGCTAATTGTTCAAACCATGCTTGATGCTCAGGCTGCACTGAGTCGTCAATAATGATTCCATTATCTTGGTCAGAATGCACTGTTTGCTCTTGCCTTGCTTGAGAACCAGCACTGACCCATGCAAAAGGTACAGGTTCCTCACCTATTTGTTCTTTTGCTAAAGTGATTAATTTGTGGGTAAAGGCATTAGTGATCGCACTGATACTTTTCCCTATGTTGGCCGCAGTAGTACCAAGTTTAACCATGCTGATTTGCAGCTTTGGCAGCAACTTTGAAATTTCAGAGAGTTCTTCAACCGTATGAGCTTTGCGGATCATCGCAGACATATTTACGGTATTTAGACCTTCTTGCTTCATCAAGTCTGTGATGGTCACCATACCATCAAGCATTCCGTTGCGGCTAACGGGTAAATGATGCACCCCCGCCGTTGACATTTTGATTAACGCATCATAAGCATAGCTATTGACGTCAATCATCTTGATGTTTTCTGTCATAATATCAGAAACTGGAGAAGACAATGGCAAGCCTTCAGCTATACAGCGCCGACGAAAATCTTTGTCAGTGATAATTCCAGTCAGGCAATCATTTTTGACCACCAGCAAGCATGAGAAATTAAATTCTGTCATTTTTTGTGCCGCTAATTGAATGGTCTCTGTTTCATCAATGGTCACTGCAGGACTACTATAAAAATCACTGATTGCGGTATTCATTAGCGATGACGATACGATGGCCTGCTCATTAAGTTGTGATATTTTTTGTGCGAGTCGTTGTGTTGCGGAGCCGGAAATAAAATCACAAACATAAGGGTATTCGTCTGTTGCTTGTTTAAGTTTTTCGAAATCAATGGCATAAATTAGGCTGTCTTCAGCAGCTATGACAAGGTACTCTGGGTTATTTTCTGCAATAAAAAGTGAACAAAAATCACTTTCGCCGCATTTATCGACCAATTCTTTTGTTCTGCCTAATTCTGTCTTAAATGAGTTTAAAGAGCCTTTGCGAACGATATATAAACTGGGTTTTTCTATACCTTCAGGAGGTAGGCGCTCACCTTCTCGTACATAACAGATCTTGATAGTCTTAACGAGTCGACTATTTACTTCTTCTGGCAAACTTTCAAATGGCATAATCGCTTTTAAAAAGTCTTTAATATCCGTTAACTCAGAACTCATAGTCACAACCTCTCATTCATCCATTACTCATTTTTAATCGATAACACTATGAAGCACAAGCGAAAAGAGCCGACCTTAGACTAAAGTTGAATATTTTTATTTTTCCACACTTGTTAGCTTCTCACTAGGAAAAAAAGAACAGCAATTCGGATTGGATTGGGAATACTAGGGCGTGTTATTTGTTAGGTTTTGAAATTTAATGCAATAAGCAATTTTAAAAACTTACCGAAAAAATCACTCAACCTTGCTCTCTCCATAAAGAATTGATAAACAAAAAGGAGAGTATTGTGGAAAGCGAAAACAGTTATTGGGCTGAAAATTTACGCCTTATCCTGATATGTCTTGCGATATGGTTTGTCGTTTCATTTGGGTTTGGGATCCTGTTAGTGGAGCCATTAAACGAAATCCGTATAGGCGGTTACAAACTGGGTTTCTGGTTTGCACAGCAAGGTTCTATTTATGTCTTTGTGGCACTGATTTTTTGGTATACATCAAAAATGAATAAGCTCGACAAAAAATACAAGGTAGAGGAAAAGTAAATGGATGAGTTAAAACTTTATACCTACATTGCCGTATTTGGCTCTTTCGGGCTTTATTTCGCCATTGCATGGTGGGCAAGAGCAAGCACAACCAGCGATTTTTATGTGGCTGGCGGTGGTATTTCACCACTTCAAAACGGTATGGCGATTGGTGCTGACTGGATGAGTGCAGCATCATTTATCTCGATGGCTGGTCTTATTGCCTTTTTAGGTTATGGCGGCTCTGTATTCTTGATGGGCTGGACTGGCGGTTATGTACTGCTGGCAATGTTGCTTGCGCCATATATGCGTAAGCACGGCAAGTTTACCGTACCTGAATTTATCAGCGATCGTTATTATTCAAAAAGTGCTCGTATCGTAGCCGTTTTATGTCTAATAATTGCTTCTCTCACCTATATTATCGGGCAGATGAAAGGTGTTGGTGTCGCATTTTCTCGTTTCTTAGAGGTAGACTACGATTTAGGCCTTGGCATCGGCATGTTAGTGGTTTGGGTATACGCTGTGCTTGGAGGTATGAAGGGCATTACCTACACTCAGATTGCACAGTATTGTGTGTTAATTTTTGCCTATACCATCCCAGCTATTTTCATCTCACTTCAACTGACAGGTAACCCGATTCCACAACTTGGGCTTGGTAGTACTTTGGCGGACGGTAGTGGCGTTTACTTACTTGATAAACTTGACCAAGTGGTCACAGATTTAGGCTTTAAAGAGTATACCACTGACAACATGGGCGGCTCACTCAATATGTTTGCTTATACCATGTCATTAATGATTGGTACTGCGGGTTTACCACACGTAATCATGCGCTTCTTTACTGTTCCTTCAGTAAAAGCTGCACGTTCATCGGCTGGTTATGCTCTGGTATTTATTGCCTTACTTTACACTGTTGCGCCTGCGGTTGGTGCGATGGCTCGTCTAAATTTAATGAGCACAATTGAACCAACAGCTGGCCAGCATCTTGAATATGATCAACGCCCGCAGTGGTTTAAAGATTGGGAAAATACTGGTCTTCTGAAGTATGAAGACAAAAATAATGACGGAAAAATCCAATATACTGCGTCCAAAGAAACCAATGAAATGGTGAAAGTTGACCGTGACATCATGGTACTCGCTAATCCATCAATCGCTAATCTACCTAATTGGGTTATAGCTCTGGTTGCAGCCGGAGGTCTCGCTGCTGCGCTCTCTACGGCGGCAGGCTTGTTGCTCGCCATATCATCATCCATATCCCATGACTTAATGAAGGGAGTGCTCACCCCCAACCTCTCAGAGAAAAATGAGTTGTTTGCTGGACGGGTGACCATGACACTGTCGATTTTGGTTGCAGGTTATCTCGGACTCAATCCACCCGGTTTTGCGGCAGGAACCGTTGCATTAGCATTCGGATTAGCAGCCTCCAGTATCTTCCCTGCTCTAATGATGGGTATATTCTCTAAGAAGATGAGTGGAAAAGCAGCCGTTGCAGGGATGTGTGCAGGTATTGGTGTCACTATGCTCTATGTATTCCAGCACAAGGGCATCATGTTTATTCCTAGTACATCATTCTTAGGTGATTTACCTGAAAACTGGTTCTTTGGGATATCCCCTAACGCATTCGGTGCTGTAGGTGCATTGGTTAATTTTGCCGTAGCCTTTATTGTATGCAAGCTTACTGGTGAAGCTCCTAAAGAAATTCAACAGCTTGTTGAAAACTTCCGAGTGCCCAAAGGCGCTGGTGCGGCACACGATCATTAGTATCTTTTAAATTCGTCATGCCAGTGGATACTGGCATCCAAAGACTTTATTTAAAATAAGGTAAAGCACTGGGCACCAGCTTTCGCTGGTGCGACGAAATAAAATAAATTCATAAGGAAAAATTAGTGAATAGACATACTAAAGTTGCAATTCTAATTGCGCCTATACTGGCTATAGCAGGCTACATATTATCTGATACTTACATAGAAAATCAGGCGCAAGAACAACGAGTTTTTGCTCTAAATTCTGAAAGTGAATGTGATGTTTTGGCTAAGCGTTGTGTGCTATCTGCAGGAGAATTAAAAATCAATGTCTATGATGAACATGGTATAACTTTTATTAACTCAACGTTTCCCCTTGATAAAGCAACTTTATTCTTAGTTGATCAACATGATCAAGCTACGAGTTATCCTTTAGCTATGGAGAAATCAGCTTACTATTGGAGTCGTCAAACCCCACTTAGAAATAACCTCAACGATAAAAATTATAAACAAAAAATACGTTTAATCGCACAAATAAAAGGCGGCCAATATATCGGTGAATTTAATACGAATAGTCTCTAACTATTTTAAACTGTAAGGATTATTTGAAACACATAATCATTGATTATCACCTTTAGATATCATCTAAGGGACGTGGCGGAAGAATGTATACCAATTTTATCGTCACTCCTGCGAACGCAGGAGTCCAGAGTCTTTGGTTAATTTGGGCACAAGTCGCTGGATACCTGCGTTCGCAGGTATGACAAATTAAGCGTTGAAATTTAAATTGGTATTATTTGAACTGCGACATCCCTAAAAGTCACTGGATACCAGCCTTTGCAGGTATGACAAAAAAAATTTAAAATATTGATTGGTACTTTCTAAATCGCTAGTTCCCTAAGCAGGTCAAAAAGTTATTTGTGATGTATGTGAAATTTATTTTTAATCTAATCAAGTATGATTCGGTAGTGGGCTAATTTAGTGGTAGGCATGAATATCAATCCCAAATTCTACTCGATTGATTAACAAACCTATTACCGTATCGTGCATACTTTCTAACTTTGAAAAACAAATCGTTCTTCGTGCTAACCTTTTAATCCAAGTTCTAAAATTGAGATTTTTCCTCTTAATCTTTTGGGTATTAGTTTTTCCTACTTCATGCTGTTCTGGTGGCAAATTTCGCTTATACGCACCCCAGTCATCGGTATAATATTTCTTTATGCCTAGTGGCTCGAGCAATGTCTGTAACTCTTTGAAAGCCTCGCCTGTTCTTTTCCCCAAGACATAAGCTACAACTGTATTCGTACTATGGTCTATGGCATGCCATAGCCACCTCTGGTTAACCTTTTTACCTACAAATGACCATTGCTCATCGATCTCTGCTTCTTCGCAGACCAACTCTATATCGATTTCAATGTTTGAGTTGCTATCTCTTTGAGTGTAATTAGGATTTACGTGGACAATGCTCTTTTCTTTTTTTTAATGGCGTTTATCACTGTATTCTTGTGTATATTTAACACTCTACCTGTATCCCTTATTCCGCTACCATTAAGTACCATGTCAATGGCTGTTTCTTTTACTCCATCTTCCCAAGCACGCTTAACATAATGAAGTAAGAATGTTTTTTTCGGGCACTCAGAGTTGGTACATAAATATCTTTGCTGCCCCTTTGGGCTTTTTCCTGCTTTTGATATTGAAGTACTTTGACAGTGAGGGCATTGAACATCTACAGAGTGACGCATGATATTCTCTAAAATAAATGAAACTAGAGTGCAACCATGATAGATCAATTCACTGCTTCAGCCCACTACCCAAAATATAATCTGATCACAAGCTTAAATAATGCGGTAAAAAATCGTCTTCCTGAAGTTCAAAAACCTGTCGGTATTTTTTTAAGTGGCGGTTTAGACAGCTCAATTATTGCTGCTTTAGCATCTAAATTACGACCTAACATAACATATTTTACTTTAGGTAATGAAAGTAGCTCTGACAAGGCGATGGTAACTAAGTTAGTTAAACATCTCGAACTCAACGATGTCAGGATAATCCCTGTTCCTTCGGATGAACTTTTGGGCAGTTATATTGCAAAAATAGTATATGTAACAGAAAGCGTTAACCCTTCTATTATCAGTAACGGATTAGCTACATACCTGCTGGCTCAAGCTGCCAGTTATGCGGGTATTAAGGTAGTTTTAACTGGCGAAGGTGCCGATGAATTATTTGGAGGTTATTTTAAATACCTTGAGCCAAATGTTTTAAAGATAAAGTGCAGCAACCTTATGGCTGATATGCAGTACACCGAATTAAGGCGGTTGGATCTTTGCACAATGGCCCATGGTGTTGAGGCAAGGTGTCCTTTCTTAGATAATGAAATCATTAATCTCAGCAAAGAATTAGAGTTTAGTGACATTTATTCAGAAAGCATGAATAAAGTTATTTTGCGTAAAAGCTTCAGCAGTTATCTGCCGAAAGAAGTTACTGACCGCCCTAAAGTTTCATTTGATGTTGGAAGTGGTATTAGGCAAATGGTTGTCAAATATTTGAAACGTAATGGCAGAAGTGAAAGAGAAGAGTTGCAAGAGATTTGGGAACAGCACTTTAACAGAACATCTACGAATGATTATTTTCATCGTTACTCTGTTTTTGATGACGCGATCGATCGTAGAGGAAGTAGTCATCAATGAAGTGGAATTCAACTAGTCGAACCGCTTTGATTAAAATAGAGTCTTTACTTTTAAGGTTATTCAAAGAAGAACCATTTCACAATTTGTACCATCTTTATGGCAAGAAACCACTTACGACTAAATATGGTGGAACATGCACAGATAAAACCCTTAGCTTTATTCATGAAGCACGTAGTTTAGGTTTCAATGCTCAACTGCATACTGGCTACATCCAAGGTGAGGAAATTCACAGATTAGCTAGAGTTACCATTAATAACCGCATTTTTTTTGCTGATCCGGGTAATGGTTGGCCATCATTAAAGTTATACCCTGCCGATGAAAAAATTTGTTTTCCATGTTTTGGCATGTTCTACCGAACTGAAATAACAAATAATAAAATTTCAGTGTTTCATACTCGCAATAACAAAGAATTTTTACAATTAGAAATTAATCCAATACCTCGGCCGGACATAGAAATTAAAGAAAACATAAATAATCGGTTTAATAGTGACATTAGCTATCCTTTCAAGGGCAAGCTTCGATTCTCACTTGTCGTAGACAACCAGTTTCTTTTTTTGCGAGATGAACGCCTCGAAATATACTCAGAAAGTGAATTTAGTTTGATAGAAGGTATTAAGAGAGAGCTTTTACCAAAAATTTTAAGGGAGCGATTCAGATATGAATCAGCTTTATTATTAAAATATCTCACTGATGATTCGCTGAACATAAAGTGATTCGTAATCCATTCTAGTCATAAGTACCTGCTTAAAAGTTTCTTAAGTTTTTCTCTACTGGAAAGGCTTCTATCAGTGGTTTGGTTCTAATAAATTTATACTCGGGTACTTAGGCGCCCATCTAGCGTGGAATTACAGTAAATAATATTACAATAACTTTAATGACAATACAAAGTTCTCACTCTATAATCTCATCATTACTCCAAGTGAAAACTTATTATGCAAAAATTCTATAATCGTGAAAAAGAGATGGATACTTTAAGACGTATCTCCAAAAATATATCTGATCATAAAGGCCAGCTCAGTGTCATGATTGGTAGAAGGCGTGTCGGAAAAACTCGTCTATTGAGCGAAGCCTTCATTGATCAAGACATCAAATATTTATATTTGTTTATCAGTCGTAAAACTGAAAGATCTCTTGTGGCTGAATTTGCAGAAATAATACGTAATGAACTTGGAGCAAAGTTTTTTAAACCGCAGTCATTAAAAGATATTTTTGAATACTTACTGGACTATTCGAAAAATGAACCTTTGACTGTGATTGTCGATGAGTTCCAGGATATCCAAAGAGTGAACTCAAGCCTTTTCTCAGACATTCAAAACTTGTGGGACACAAATAAGCAAACATCAATGATGCATCTCGTTTGTTGCGGTTCATTATATAACATGATGACCAAAATTTTTAAGGGTCAAGATGAACCCTTATTGAACCGTGATGATCGTTTCTTCAAAATTAAACCACTGCAGCCGACTTATATTCGCTCCGTGATAGCTGATCACAGTAAATTTACAGCTGAAAACATGCTGGAGTGGTGGTGTCTATCTGGTGGTATCCCCAAGTATCTTGAATGGTTAGCTAATTTCGCTAATGAGAGTGGCAACATATTCGACTCAATCATATCTGACTTCTCCCCTTTCATTAAAGAAGGCACTCACCGTTTAGTTGAAGATTTTGGTTCTGAGCACAGGATATATTTCGATATTTTAGGTGCTATTTCACAGGGCCATACTAGCCGTTCACGAATTGAAAATTATCTTGGATTAGGTGTTGGTGTCCATCTTGAAAAGCTAGAAGATGATTTTGACTCCATCACTAAGATGAGACCGATGACTTCAAAAGAAACGTCACGAGATGTACGATACTCGATTTCAGATCCATTTTTAAAATTCTGGTTCCGGTTTATACATGCCAATAAAAGCGCGGTAGAAATGGAGAACTACGAGTACATCAGAAACCATATTGATAGAGACTTTGAAACCTACTCAGGCTTAGAACTTGAGTCATTATTTCAAGCTATTCTTGCTGAGTCTAAACAATTTGGTCGAATGGGCAGTTACTGGGATGCAAAGGGACACAATGAGATTGATATCGTCGCAATTAACGACTTAGATAAGCAAGTTTTGATAGTAGAAGTTAAAAGGCAGCAAAAGAAATACAATGAAACAAAGCTAATTGAAAAGTCGCATGGCTTACTGAAAAAACTCAAGTTATCAGGCTATAACGTCACTTATCGAGGCTTTTCGTTAGATAATTTAGTTGAAGTAATGGATGAGTTTTTAAGTTAACTTAAACAATAAGCATTGGTACAAGCCCTAATACAATTGATTTTGGTACAAATAGATTCAGATTACATTCAGGTGCTTACCTGATATTTTTTGGTGGGAGGATTTAAAATAGAGAGTTACTTTTGTGGCAACTGAAAGTTGGTTTTGGAATGAATACCCTGCTACAAGTAGCAAGGTATTCAGCTAATAGAGTACTAGTAGTCCATTCAAGAACAAATAATGACCGAATGGTTATATCCTAACAACTCCTGAACACAAGAAACACTGGAGTTGTTATGAGGGTTAAATACCACGTTCGTTTGAGTAATGAAGAACGTTCAATGCTTGAGGCTTTGATAAAGCAGAAGAAACCACGTGTTGCTCAACATAAGAAACGACACGCCCAAATTTTACTTGCTATTGATGAGAATAATTCGCCACTGACCAATCAACAGATTGCTAAAGCACTAAACATCTCACCACTTGCAGTAACGAGCCTTAGAAAGCGTTTTGTCGAAGAAGGATTAGAAGTCGCTGTGAATAGCAAACACAGCCATCAAGGCCGCAGACGCATAATGGATGGCGAAGCCGAAGCCCACCTAATTGCACTGGCCTGCTCTACGCCTCCTGAAGGACGTTGCCGTTGGACATTAAATCTTCTTAGAGACAAGATGATTGAACTCAAATATATCGATAACATATCAAGAACTTCTGTTCATTATGATGCTTTAAAAAAAACGAACTTAAACCATGGCTTAAAGAAGAGTGGTGTATACCTAAAGAGGAAAACGCTGCTTTCGTGAGTGCTATGGAAGATATATTAGAACTCTATAAACTTCCTTACAATCCTAAGCGTCCTTTAGTATGCCTTGATGAAACCAGCAAACAACAAGTTAAAGAAGTTCGCAATCCGTTACCCTTAGTTTCAGGTTATCCAGAGCGATACGATACAGAGTATGAGCGTAACGGTGTCAGCAACCTGTTCATGATATTTGAGCCTTTAGCGGGCTGGCGACATGTTGAAGTCACTGAACACAGAACGGCCATTGATTGGGCTCATC
This sequence comes from Parashewanella spongiae, assembly GCF_004358345.1. Lineage (NCBI taxonomy): Bacteria > Pseudomonadati > Pseudomonadota > Gammaproteobacteria > Alteromonadales > Shewanellaceae > Parashewanella > Parashewanella spongiae. The sequence goes on from NZ_CP037952.1 coordinate 3,161,551, forward strand.
AAGTAAAAGCCTTAGTAGACGGGCGTTATAAGGACGCTGAGACAATTGTATTAGTTGAGGATAACTTGAATACTCATACACCGGCTTCATTTTATAAGGCCTTCGAACCAGAAGAAGCTCGTAGGTTGATCAATAAAATAGAATTTCATTACACGCCAAAGCACGGAAGTTGGTTGGATATGGCTGAAATTGAATGGGTGTGGGTCTTTTAAAACGACGAAGTTACCCACATCTGTATAACCTCTGTTTGGATTGCTTTTTGTGATACTCCCAATACTTTTCAATATCACCACTCGATCTTAACGACCTAAGTTTTAATATAGCTTCTGCACCTTCAAGGCTCCATCTCGCTCCAGTGATATCCAACCTATCATTAATCAGATGACGACAAGCTCCCTCAATGACACCGCTAGCAATTGGGAAACCTTGCTCTAACGCTTTACCGTATTCTAATCTTGATTTATTTTTCAATAGATAACCGATGCACTTATTAATGCCTTCTCGTTGTTTTAATTTCCGTTTTGTTGCACTGATCCCAAGGCCTTTTGCTACTTGTGACGCATTACCTCGTAAGATTTCAGTCGCTCGATTTTCTATCCAATCTTCGACTTCTGGATCATCTTTTTCAAATAAGCACCACGCCGCTTTCCAGAGATATTCAAGCACATGGATGAAATCCATGACCACCGTTGCATTGATGTTGAGTTTCTTCATCACCCGATAAATTTGTTTTAGCTGATGAGGATGACCATCAACGAGTACAACCCACTGACAGCTTTGAGTTGGGTCTCGTTCCAGAGCTTCTAAAAATGCTTCTTCAATCACAGTCGCAGCACTTCTTTCTACGCTTGCCCACACACGTTTATTTCTTGGTGGCACACGTAATGGACGAACATTTGAATTATCGTTTCTAGACATGATTGATTCTGGGGTACGATGCAAAGGCTTGGTGGTGTATACCGCTGCAACTTCTGCCATTCGTTTGCGGTCTTTTTTTTCTCCAGCACTTAGGCGTCCTTTGAGCTTCTGTTGTTTCGCTGCTTTTTGCGTGCCCTCTCTCAAGCTATTAGGTTGCATAACGATGCCTTTTCCATCCATAGTCAATACCAGTAAATCAGATGTATTTTCTGGCTTAAGGTATCTCTGCTGGAGATAAAAACCATCAAAATCTTGTGCAATATCCTGCACAATTTGCCTTGCTTGTCGCTTGGGCACGTGCGCACCTGTGGTGGTATCTATTGAGCTTACTGCATCATCATATGAGCCTTTGACTGCTTCTGTAGCGAGTCTTAGGCGTACACCATCAGAGTATTTATCTTTCGAAAGATTCAGCTCACCATCCATTGGAAACACGCTATCACACCGACGTTGACTGTAACCTTTTCGATGCATCGTTACGGTACCAAATAAACTTTCTAAGTTTCGTTTGCAGTTATTTTTCAAATAATTCAATGCAATGTCACGGTTGGAACAAACTTGCTGACGGGGCTCTTCAGCGGTTTTGATATCTAAGAAACCCTGCAATAAACACCGCAACAACTCAGTTCCTTCGGTATCGATATAGGCTTCAACTTCTCCATGGCTCTCTTGCTTAACTTGTTTGTCTTCGAGGTGCGAAATAATACGCTCAAATTTCAATTTGGCTTCAGAAAAGAATGAAAATTCGAGTGAGTTTGAGTATGCTAGTTTCATGAAAGGAGCCTTTTTATATACTTGTTGTGTGTGGAAACTGATAAGTACTATAAAATTGCTCCTTTCGCACCATTTATTAAACCCATCCAATTGATAATTAATGATCTTTTCATGCTTTTCGTCGATCTAAAAGATCTACACCCAAATAATATTTGTTGCACCCAGCTGGAAAGCCTTATCTCTCGCTTCTTGCTTTGCATTCTCAATTCCTACTGATGCCATTAAATTTCCCCAACCAGATGTACCCGAAACTGTTGCTATGAAAGTGCAATCTGTAATTTGACGTATATCAGAATCAACTATTTTCGGACTTAGGTTAGATGCACAAGAGGTAACAAATAAAATAGATAATAAATATAGATAGTTACTCACGCTTCAACTCTCACATTTCAACTGTAGAAAATTGCTATTTATAGTCTTGCCAAGCGAGTTATTTACAACTAATGAAATAGCTCATTAAATTTTTCCTAAATCTATTACAAGAAAGACACAAAGCTAAAGCTCAAGTGAATATTACCTATGAATAAAGGGCATAATTAAATATTGTGCAAAAATAAACCTAATAAAAAAGAAGAACTATCAAAAAGTCCTTCTCTCTGCTTGCTTCAACAAGTGCTGATCTAGCAATTTAGCGTAAAGTTTGTAAGCTTCACGCTGCTCATCTATCCAGTCGTGCTTGTTGTAAATGGCCATTACACCAACTAACTCATGACCTAGCATTTTTTCCGTAACATGAGGCATGACTTTGTTTTCACTGAGCCTTGTGGTGATTGTTCTTCTAAAGTCATGCGGCACGAATGGTTCTAGTTTGAGTCTGTCATTCAGTCGTTGCACAAAGCGATTTATAGCATGTGACGTTATTGGAGCTTTAGGGCTCAAACCTTCGATTAAATACTCACGATTTTCGCCATAGATAAAATCGAGTTGTTTGATCAAGTTAATGGCTTTCTGATTGAGCGGACGCCTGATTGCTTTTTTAGTCTTTGAACGGTGTTTGGGTAAAACCCACAAAGCTTCATCCAAATCGAACTCTCGTCTTTTTGCAGCTCTAATTTCTGTATTGCGTGCACCAGTTAAAATTAATAGTTGAACGCAAATCTTACATTTCGGTGAAGCTCGACTTGCCTCGATCTGTTGCCAGAGTGCACACAGTTCGTTCCATTCAAGTACTCGATCTCGCTTGGCATGATGTTTACCAATCGCCTTTATTGGGATGTCTAAACAATGTGAGTTAGAAATTTCACCACGGGACTTTGACCAACGAATAATGGTTTTAATTCTTTTAAGAATGCAGCCAGCATTGGTAGCACTGGTATCATCACGAATTTTATCGAAAAATCTGATCCAGTCAGTATAGGAATATTTCTCAACATCTATATTAGCGTTGGGTTTGACGTATTTATTGTAGAAAGAAGCATAAAGCGCATTGGTTGTTTTAGATAATTCTTTGGTAGCGTACTTGTCTAAAAAATCTCTACAAATGTCACCCAGCAGACGTGCTTGCTTGTATCGAGATTGGTGAATTCTGGGATCTAGCCCTTCTTCAAGTGTCTTACGAAAGTCGAGTGCTTCGGCTCTTGCTTCAGCTAACTTGATATGAGGATAACAACCAATTTTAATTCGCTGTTGCTTACCTTGCCATCTAAAGCGATAATTAAAGGCGATTAAAGCCTTGGGCGATATTCTTACTGTTAAACCATCACGATCAGCGAGTTCTGTTTTCCCCGTATATGGTGACTTGATATTTCTCAGTTTACTGTCTGTAAGAGCCATAAAATGTACCTCCAAGTCTTTATATATTTGATGCACATTTTACACTTTTTTGATGCACAATTTGATGCACATTTTTTAATGTTACTAGCCGAACAAGCTCGAACAACATAGAACAGCAACGAACATCAATTTGTTACCAAACAATGAGTTAAAGATTAACTGCCAACAATAAAGGACAACCATGAACAACAGCGAACAGCCAACTTTATTGTGGCACGATTATGAAACCTTCGGAGTAAGCCCTTCAAAGGATAGGCCATGTCAATTTGCAGGCATCCGAACAGATCTTGAACTGAATATAATTGAAGAGCCTATCAGCCTATACTGCAAACAATCATCAGACTACTTACCACAACCAGAAGCTATTTTAGTCACTGGAATTACGCCTCAACTTGCTAATTCGAAAGGGCTACCAGAATCTGAGTTTATGGCTCGTATCAATGCGTTATTTAGTCAGCCAGAGACCTGTGTTGTTGGTTATAACTCTATACGTTTTGATGATGAAGTATCACGCTATGGCTTTTATCGAAATTTTATTGAGCCTTATTCTCGCGAATGGCAGAACAAAAATTCACGTTGGGACATCATTGATTTAGTTCGTGCTTGTTATGCTTTTCGTCCTGAAGGTATTAACTGGCCGGAGAATGAAGATGGCAGCCCGAGTTTTAAGCTTGAAAATTTAACGGTAGCTAATGGTTTAAGCCATGATAATGCTCATGATGCTATCTCAGATGTAAAAGCTACTATTGCGCTAGCCAAGCTCATAAAAGAAAAACAGCCTAAACTCTATGATTACTATTTCAATCTAAGACGTAAACAAGCCGTTTCAGCTCAAATGGATGTGCTAAATATGCAGCCTTTATTGCATGTTAGTTCACGCTTCAGTTCTGCCAATGGTTGTACCGCAATTATTGCACCTGTTGCACATCATCCTGATAACAAAAATAGTGTGATATGCGTAAACCTTAATATGAATTTACAACCACTTATCGATCTTGATGTTTCGGATATCCGCGAACGTATGTACACATCACGAACTGATTTAGCGCCGAATGAACTTCCAATACCCGTAAAACAAATTCATTTAAATAAGTGCCCTTTCATCACAACAGCCAAAACCCTCAGTGATGAAAATGCACTCAGGTTAAACATCGATAAAGAGTTTGCAAGACAGCAATATAAACTTCTAAAGCAAAACCCACATATTAGACAAAAAATGATTGAGCTTTTTAGTACTGATGATTCGAGAATAGCGTCAACAGATCCTGACTTGATGCTCTATTCTGGTGGTTTCTTTAGTCAAGCTGATAAAAGTAAAATAGCCATCGTTCAACAAACCAAACCTGAAAATTTAGTCGCTTTAGAGGTTAACTTCGACGATGAACGTTTACCTGAAATGCTATTTCGATTCCGAGCGCGTAATTATCCAGAGTCGTTAACTAGTGATGAATATTCTAAATGGCGTACATTTTGCCAATCGAAACTTGATGATCCTGATTATATGATCCGCCTAGAAAATTTGTTACACGAAACAGAACAAGACGAACATAAACAAAAGTTATTAAAAGCACTTTGTAACTATTTACAATCTTTATAGCAAGTGCACAATATTCAAACGGATGTGATTAAAAATAAAAGTAATTGAGACCCTAATCTCATTATATTATCTGATACTTATTTAAAATCATGCTACATAAACGAAACAATTTTGAGGATTCGGGACATGCAAGATAGATTTGTTCCCAGCATTGCCCACTTACCACCTTTACTTGCACAAGCACTTGTGCCTTTATTGGACAGCGATTTTTCAGGCCATTTTGAAGCGAAACAAATTGAAACTTTAAAACGTATATCCGGTCTCGAAGAAAACCAACTTCTTGAAGCTTTATTGCCTGTTGCAGCAGCATTAGCAACGCCTACGATAAGCGAATTTTATGTTGGTGCTATTGCAAAAGGTACCAGCGGCGATATTTACATGGGTGCCAATATGGAACTTAAAGATGAAGTTCTTGGCCATACCGTCCATGCAGAGCAAAGCGCAATCAGTCATGCTTGGCTAAAAGGCGAGAAAAGCATCACTGATATAGTTGTTAATTACAGCCCTTGTGGTCATTGCCGCCAATTCATGAATGAATTAGTGGATGGTTGTAATATCCATATTCACTTACCTGATCAGCCGACTCAACGCTTAAGTCACTATTTACCTTATTCGTTTGGACCCAAAGATCTCAATGTCACTGAGCCGCTACTCGCGTCAAAAGCCATTCAACTGAAATTAGTGAGTGAAGACCCTGTAATTCTTGAAGCTACCCACCAAGCGAATAAGAGTTATGCTCCTTATACTGGTACTTATGCAGCAATCACATTTGAGCTAGATGATGGCTCTTTATTTTCTGGTCGATATGCCGAAAATGCCGCATTTAATCCGTCAATGATGCCAACGCAAATGGCGTTGACTAACTTATTGCGTCACAATCGTCAAGCTTCTGAAATTGTTAGAGCCGTTTTAGTTGAGTCAGCATCAGGTAAAATCAGTTTGGCGAACGCAAGTTTGGATGCTTTACATACTTTAACTTCAGTAGAGCTCGAACATCTTGTTGTTGAACTCGAATGACTAAATAACCTGAGCTCTACGTGAGCAAAACGTTATTTAAAGCCAACGTAAAACTTCTAGGTTGGCTTTTTTATAACTCGAAATAATCACATCGCGTTTATGTCGTAGGGAATACTGCCCTCACATTAAGATACTCTGAAATCAAGATAAATTTGTCGATATTTTAGTACTCAAAAACGTAAAAGACCGTACCGAATGCAACACAATTTTGAACAAAATGAGCGGCAATTCAATTCTCATTCTATTTTTTGGCTTTTCTTTTTTATTAAAGACAAAGGGAAAACGGTACGTAGTCGAGTCTGAAAAACGCCATTATTCATTATAGCTTAGCGTTTTAGCTCTTCATTGCTTTAATAAACGATACTTGCCTCTTTATTTGCTCCAAGTTATCTTCATCAGTTTCAATTTCTACAACTTGGTCAATGAGCTTTAGTAATGAATACCAATCATCATTTGGTTCGACTATTCCTAATCCTTTTAATTGGTTCTCTGAGGCAAAACATGGTGTGAGTTGCCATTGTTCAAACTGACGTCTATCACGCCCTATTCTCTCAAAAGCACCAAAATCAATAAGCCTTACAGTATGTGTTTTTGGCAGATAAAGTATATTTGAAGGTTTAATGTCTCCATGTACCCATCCTTTTGTATGGCAATGTCGAATTGTTTTAATGATTAATGGGAGTATATCGAGAAACAACCCAATTTGATTTAGTGCAAAGCAATTCATTGGAATTGCTGACGGCTCATATTCATAGTGAATTTCGAGCCGCTCGTCATTTCGCCCTAACACTTTTTGAATCCCCTGCCCTCGACAACTTTGAGCTGCTGTCCAATCCTTCACTAGGGCTAGGAGACTAGGGTATCGTTTTATATAAACGGCTGAACCATTGAATATGGTTTCAACCGTTTTGTTTGTTACCTCAAGCACAGTGTAAGAGTTACAACTCTTTGGGTAATGAGAAAGTCGTAAACAAAGACTTGTCTAAAACTTGGTTTGAGTTACGCAGTGTGTAGTCAAAGAGCATACCATTACCATTGAGTTTATAATTCAATTTACGAATCAAGCGTGTTGCTGTTGGCGAAGAACTATTTTCAAACAGCACCCTAAAGAATGCCCACTGTCCATAATAAGCTTTAGTCGCAACTCGATTATCACCATGGTAAAAATTAGTACTCAAAAAACCGTCAACTCCAGCTGAAGGCCAATTTATATCGCTCCATACTCTCGGACCATGATTGTATTTAAAAATACTTTTTTCTCCACGGATCTGAAATTCGGTAATGTCGGTACTCATTGAGCTTGGTCGTAACGAAATATTAAGCCCAAGCTCTTGGCCTGTTGGACCAAAAAATAGGTGGCTCAGTTTACGAGTTTGACTTAATTGCTCCAATGATGACGCTTTTATTGGCAAATGATAACCATCGACCTCTTTAAGCTGTAATTCACCATTATCCCAATACACAAAAGGTTTCAGCATTACTTCAACAAACTTATCAATACGCCCTTGTGGCTTGAAGGTCTGTGAGAAGTCTTCAAGTGTTACCTCACCTCGCCCACGAAGCTCGAATGGGAACCGGCCAGAAATGGCTTGCGTATAAAACTGATAAACTCTGTCATCCCACTGCTTATTGATAAAGCTCATATTGGCATTGATTACCGCTTTCCAAGACTGCCGTGAAATACTTTTTGCCCACTTGGCAACTTGTGAAGGTGCTTTCGCGCTTTCACTGCCGAAGGCTGTAATGGCATCTTGACTGCCTTCGGCATGAGCTTGTGCGTAATCGTGCATTACTTTTGTTGGGTTACTGCTTAAAAGTGCGGTATCAAAATAGGTATTAAGCCCGTCAAACTGTTGGATAAAGCCATCAACTGGAATGGTTGATCCACTTTTTCCTGTTCCTTCAACATAATCAGCATACGACTTGAACGCTTTATTGACGATAAATGATGGCTGAATGGTCAATAGCTTTGACCCAACTGCACGATTGATGCGATCAGCTTTACCTAATACTTTTGATGCTTTACTTAAACCTAACTGGCTCGCAACACGTTTATTACTCTTGGTATCAGGCTGCTCTTCAATGGCTAATTTAGTATTAACAACAATAGCTCCCAGAACATCTAAAACAGGGCTAGTAACAGGCTCTCTAGCACTACGCAGGGCATAAGAAAGATCTTGGGTTGATTTAAATTGTTTAATGCGGATATTCTTAATTAAGCTTTTCCAATAAAAAATATAATCCGTGAAGTAGAGCTTTTGTATTTGCTTGCTTAACTCGGCTAACTCCGTTACCGATGGTGATTCACCTTCTTTTTTCAGTGACTTTAATTCTGATAACTGTCTACGTAACAGTTTAGATTTAGGTGTTAAATCTAAATTGCTGTAACCCTGCTTTGTTAAAATTTCAGGAATTAAGTAACCATGAAAATTTTCAGTGAACGCAAACATTGAGTCAAACTTTTCACCCAGCTGACCTCGAATATCTACTTGATTACGATACTCTGGTAGGCTTTTAATTCGAGCATAAATCAAACGCTCAGTTGAAAGCCCTTCTAGTTTGCTCGCTGCAGATGCAATGAGTGTTTCATTGGCTGTTAATTGCCCTTCATAATCGCCAGCAAATAGCTCATCAAGCATGTTAGATAAGGTGTTGAAGTTATGAGAGGATACACCACCTTGATCTTTCAAGGTATCAAGTATAAAAGCATGTAACTCTTTAACATCTAACCTTTTTTTATCAAAAAGCATTGAATAGAATCGTAAAATCTCGAAAATTTTACTAGGGTTTTCTAAGTTCGAATAAACAAATAATTCACTGCTGATTAATTCTTCAATTTTAGGAAGCAGCATAACTTTTAACTGCTCTTCATAGGTTAAATAGATTCTTTCGGCGGTGTTATCATCTGTAACGCTTACTCTTTGATACCAAGGCTTAGGCGAAATCCCTTCAACTGCAACCATTCTAAGTTCACCAAGCACAGCGGTAAGCTGAGAAATACTATATGGTTCATTCTGCAGTCTATGAATATCGGTATTGTATATTCGGAGCTGGGCAAGAGAGTTTGTACGCCATTGCTCATCTTGATTCCAGTTATTCTTTAATAAAACACCTGCACTCATGATCATAGCTGCTATCGCGGCTAACATTGCACTTCGAACAAAAATATAACCTGCATGGCGAAATTCGTTCACTCCCACAATTCTGCTTTCTGGCAAAATTACATGGCTGAATATTCTTGGAGAAAAATAATGCCGCCTATCGGTAGCTTGCTCTCTAATAGCTTGAGTATTAAATTCAGCTTTATCCGCTACTGATTGGGTTAGTAAGTCAAATTCTGTGCCTTTTTGACTGCAAGAAAGGAAATATGCTCCACGCAGCCAAACAGCTTCTCTCACTCGGTTTTCACGGCCTATTTCAACTAAAAGCTCACTAACGAGTTTGAAAAAAATTCGTAACTGATAAGGTAACCCAAGGATTGAACTGGACTTATCATGACTTAAGTTAAACAATAATTCGAATTGCTGTTTTGCAATTTCAGACAATAGTTGCTGTGTTTGTTGTTCAAATTGTTCACCGTCAAAACCACGTTCTTTATCATCACAGGTAAAGGTGACACCAAATGGGTTATCGACATCACAACCTGTATACCCCTCAAAAAACTCAACAAAATCAGAAATTGCATCCGCTTTTGTGAAAATGCTATACACAGGTATTTCAATTTTCAGGCTGCTGCTCATTGAGAGTACAGCTTGCTGAATAAGATTACTCATCTTACTGCGTGATTTACGGTCACCATTTAACAGACGATCACAACCTATAAGTGATAAAATACCATTAACCCCTTGACGCGGTCTGTATTTCATTAGTTGCTGTGAAATTATCAGCCAAAGCTCGTCATCAATGTTTTCGTTATCGAATATTCTATTACCAATCTCAATGGCAACCAGTTTATCGTTACTCCAAAATTTAATGTGATGAGTCTGGCTAATTTCATCTGAGGAATTCTTTAATAATGGCTCTAATCCGTTTTGTTGTAGTAATGCACTTTTAGCGTCTTTTTGCCCTCCAAGCACCAAATACCAAGGCAACTCATAGAGACTATCCAGTTTATTACCGCCATACCCTTTTAATTTGCGGTTAGCTTGCTTGAAAAGTGACTGAATAACTTGGGTGTCTTGCTTTAATAAGATTGTTCTTTCGAGTTCTTCTTGTTGTTTTTTTTGTTTTCTCAGTCGACGGTAAAACCAATACGAAGCCGCTAAAACTGAAAACGTGGACATTGCCATGCCGACAAAGCGGATCCAAGACCAGCCACTGTTATCGGGTACAAACCACCATATTAGCGCGCTTAATCCACACATTATTATGGTTAAAAACAATACTGATAGCATTTTTGTCATACTATTTTTGCGCCTTTCTGATCGTGGCATTTAAACCGAACTTTACTTTCAATTCGTTATTTAATTTTCTTATTGCTAATAGATCGTTGCTGGCCTTAATTACCAGCTCAATACCGTGTTCATTTTGTTTAAGTGCCGTGCTGTACCCAGACTTATTGAGTATCGCGGCTAATTGATTTGCATCGGCTGAAGTCGAAAATACGGCAAGCAATATTTCCCAATCAACTTCATTCATATGACTGTGCATCATGCTTTCTTTTATTGAATTACCTGCATTTTCATTTTCAGCATCAATTTTCTGCTCAAGCGTATATTCATTTATCGACGCTGATGTTTTATCAATAAGCTGTGATTGGGCAATTATGGTTTGGCTACGGTTGTAGTACCAATATTCAGAAAATACATAGCCACTCACAATCAATAACCCAGCTAAGGCGGCCAGTTTTCTCATACTCCACATACGCCAAGGTTCTTTTTCAGTAGGCAAAGTTGGTGTTCTAGGTATTGGCAACACGCTTTCTGTGCGGTAATGCCTCAATACCTCATATACGCCAGACTTTATTTCATGCAAATCTGTTTCATCTTTGTGTCGATATCGACCTTTGAAACCCAACATCAATAAGACATATTGCAGCTCAATAAAATCAACTAATTTTGCGGGTTGTTCACAGGCTTTATCCAATAACTGGAAAAAAACTTCACCGCCATTTCTTTCTGAAAAGGTCTTACTCAACAATGAATGGTTTTCCCAGCGCGCCTTTTCACCCCATGTCGTGTACAAAATGGCTTCATCAAAGGCGGCGCAGAGCACAAAACAGCTTTTTTCGATGATACTGGGATGATAATCAAGATGAACACCTTTTTGTCGAAACGAAGCAATCGCATTGATAAGACTTTGCCTAAATCGATCGATATCCAGTGGAGAGCCTTGCCTTGGAATAGTCACTAAAATTCCAATTAACTCTGTCACGGCATTGAGTAAAGGGCTTCCATATATGTTTAACCCTTCGATCAAACGTTCAGCTCCGGTTAGATCGATCTTAAAAGACTCATGCACAGCTTCATTTTGCTCAAGGTTAAAGTTCGAACGTCGCATAACAACAGTCGGTTCTTCATTGAATAATCCGCTCATTGTTTACCTACCTAATCACATGGAATTCGACGTTAATATCTTCAATGCGTTCATCAATGTGCAACGCAATAGGTTCGTCTTTCTTAATGAGTGCTTGCCACAGTTCAGATTGAGTATCCACTTCAAAATATGCGGCGTCATGTTTGGATTTCAGCTCTGATGGAGCGTAAGGCAAGTTTCTGAGTGCAACACCAGACAATGCATTTCTCACTAATTCGGCGATTGCACTGTTACCAGCCAATTTTGCGGCTTTAGGAAAGTTTTCGCTTAAACGAGCAGAACCAAGGCTTGAGGTAACAACGAGCACAAACTGCCCTTGTTGATATAAACTTCTGTCCTTAATTAAGGTACGTAGCAAACGACGGCTCGCGAATAAATTAGTATCCCATTTTAAAGTGGTAACATTATCTATTTGCACTTCACGCAGCAGTACGAGTAACTCTGAGAATACCGTAGAGAAAATGCCATAAAGATCGTTAGTGTTCCACGCAAGAAACTCTTGAGGTAATTTCCCCTCTAAACCTTGCATTTGACCAACCATAGAGATGCATTCTTGATATAAATGTCTCGTAAGTAGCATACCGTCACCCAACCAGTGCTTTAGTTTTGGTAACCACCCACTTAATGCCTGTAACCACAAGTAATCACGCATTAATGTTTGATAGCTCTTACTACCACTTTCAGCTTGTATACGAATCGCTAAGGTATTCGCACGATATTGCATATGAGCAAGTACATCAGCCACACAATCTTTTAAATATGGTGAGACACCAAATTGTAAGCAGTTAGGCACAAACGCTTGATTTAAGACGACCCCACTTTCTGCTTTAAATTCACTGACTAGAGCCACTGGCAGTAATGTGTAATCTCTCAGTTCATCGCCTTCAAGCTTTAATGTCACGTTAGGTACCGCAAGATCTAAAGATATAGGCTCGCTTTGTTCACGACTGATATCAAATACCTGATGTTCAACTTGTGAATAACGTAAACGTTCATCGTCCCCTACGCTCACAGCGCCACTTCGTGAAACGGGCAAAGCAAGATAAACAAGTTTGCCATTAGTGTTCTTAGGGATATCAAGTACTAACTCTTCTTTAACCGTAAAGGGTGTACCGTCAGGGAATATACCTTTAGCGAGTCTTACTCCGACTTTTCCTACATTAAATAAAGCGGTATCAATCTCGAGTTGTGATAAACCATAGAAATTGGGCGCTACTTGGCTCGCATATTCACGGGTGAAATGCTCAAGGTAACGTTCTTGTTGTTGGAAATGTTGCGGGCTTAAGAACATCCCTTCACTCCAAACAATTTTTTTAGTATCCATTATTCTTCACCTGTAACAGAAAGACTTAAACCATCGATTTCAATCGTAATGGCTGTAGCACCTAGAATGATCGGTTGGAATAACGCTTTATTTTTTGCTTCTCGATAATCAGCAAAACCTGCAATCACTGCAATAAATTTGGTTTCCGCTCGCAGTGGTATTACTTCGCGTCGTTTTTCACCAGGCAATATGCTCTGTAAATGCCTTGATGAAAGCATCCCTGTTTTCAGTACGCCCTGTTCATCCGTGTATAGTTGGAGAAAGTCTGCACGACTAAATGCTTCGCTGTCTGCAAGTTGATATATGCGTAATTCAACCGGCGAAGACTTGCCTTTCACATTAGGATTAATATTCTGCGCCGCTTCAATGTTTACAATTAATTGTGAATGCAGTTCTACATCACCAGACCATAGACTCGATATGGTGCTGCACCCGCTTAACAAGTTAAGACAGGCAAACATTAATATAAATTTTTTCATGTTAGGTTTTTTCACCTGCATTTCGCTGTTGCCTCAAAGAATCTTGAAAATAGGCATGAAACTTGACCTGCCAATCTCTATTTTTCTGCTGCCGCTCAAAATATCGTTTATACATTTCCCAATATTTTGGTTTACCAGAAAACATGCTCGGTGACGAAATATCATTAAACATGCTTTCAATGTACTCAGGAGACATTTCTTTGAGTAAGCGAGTTATGGCCATTTCAATCGCTGTATCCGTTTGAGCTTTCATTTGCTCTTCAATATGCCTAAGTTGGTTTATGGCAAAGTTCATATCAAATTGTGAAAGTGATTGAACTGGGGCAGGTGCAGTTTGAGGTTCACGCATAGGAAAAGATAAAGACCCTTTCAAGTCTTCTTCTTTAAACGGATCATCATCAACACTATCAAAATTGGTAGAAAATGAGCTGTGTTGTTTTTCTTTTATTTCAGTGTCATTGAGGAAAGGATCGTCTTCAACGACATTATCAGTGGTAATGGTGAAGTTCACATCAGAATGTTGTTGCGATTGTCTCTGCTTCAATGTGGTTTGAGCCTTCATTGAATCATCAATAATGGTGTTTTCATCCGAGCTAAATGGATCATCGTCTAACTCACTATACTCTGAAGGCTGTTGCAGCTTCTGAGACCTTGCTGATTCAGGTGAAAAACAGGACACTAACAAACGATATTTCCCGATACTCAGAACATCACCATCGTTTACCGTCGATTGATTTCCTTTCCCCAATGGCTTATCCGAGCCATTGATGAATAAGCCATTAGTGCTGTTGTCTAATATCTGATAACCGCGGTTGGATTTGCGAATAATGGCATGTGTGCTTGAAATTGTACGTGTAGCATCATTCAATTGCATGACACTACCGTATCCACGACCGATTTCACCACCATTTTCAGGAAAGGCGGTTGTCCACTCTGAAATACTTTCACCGTCTGGTGAGCAAATTATTCTTATGGATAGCGACATGTTTATCACTCTTTACTAGTTAATTTCGATTGTGAATTTACCATTCTCGGAAAATACCTTCACAGCCTTAATAGGTTGAGCAAGACTCATTCTTTCGATACATTGATTCGCCATTTGTGGCATCAAGTTTCTATTGATGATCTGCTCAATCGCCCTTGCACCCGTTTCAGGTGAATTATTGAGTTTCACTAAATCATTGATGACGCTCTCGTCATATTCGAAACTGGCGGCATAATGTTGACGAACACGTTTTGCAATACGCGCCATTGAGAGTTGCGCAATTTGTGACATTTCGTCTTCATTAAGTGGAAAATATGGAACGATTGTTGTCCGGCCTAAAAATGCCGGTTTGAAGAAGCGCTGTAAATCAGGAAATATTTGCTGTGTTAAATCAGAAACTGACGGCCTTTTATCTTCACAGGCTGCAACAACCGCGCTGTCTGCTGCGTTTGAAGTCATAATGATGATCGTGTTTCTAAAGTCGATGTTGCGGCCTTCACTGTCTGAAATGCATCCTTTATCAAAAATTTGATAAAAAATATCGTGCACACCTGGATGCGCCTTTTCCATTTCATCAAGTAGTAATACGGAGTATGGGTTTTTTCTTACCGCCTCGGTCAGCACACCGCCTTTACCATAACCAACGTATCCAGCAGGAGAACCGAGTAGCATGGAAACTTTATGTTCTTCTTTAAACTCAGTCATATTGATGGTGGTAATATTTTTTTCACCGCCGTAAAGTTCATCTGTTAGTGCTAATGCTGTTTCTGTTTTGCCGACACCACTTGGCCCGCACATTAGAAATACGCCAACCGGTTTTCTTGGATCGGTTAAACCAGCACGGGACATACGAATCGCTTTTGATATTTCAGAAATAGGCGCTGTTTGACCTATTACCCGTTTACCGATAAATGATTCCAAACTCAGCAAACGATCAACCTCTTGCTTTAGCATGTTGCCAACTGGCACACCCGTCCAAAGCGAGATAACCTCAGCAATGGTTTGCTCTGTTACTTGTGGAATAACTAATGGCTGCTCTCCCTGAAGCTCTCTGAGCAAAGCCATTTTACTTTTCAATCTAGTTCGTTCTTCACTGTGTGTTACGTCTTCTCCATCATTAATTCTGCTGTCTAACTCAGTCTGAAGTGTAATGATTTCAGTCACTATGGCTTTCTCTTGCTCCCACTTTTCAGAAAGTCGTTTTTGCTCAGTCGAAAGTTCAGCTAATCGTTCTTGTGCTTTACCTAACTTCGAAGAATCAATCGACCATAAGGATTCTTCGTGAGAAATGGCTTTGATTTCATTTTCGGTATAGCGAATTTGTTCAACCAAGAATTCCAATTTTTGTGGGCACGCGCTTTGGCTCAATCCAATTCTTGAACAGGCGGTATCCAAAAGACTGATGGCTTTATCTGGAAGCTTTCTTTCAGGCAAATAACGGACTGAAAGCGAAACTGCAGCGGTGACAGCCTCTTGCATGACTTTCACGTTGTGATGAGATTCAAGACTATTTTTTACTCCGTTCAACATTTGAACAGCATCATCTTCACTGGGTTCATTAATTGCAACGAGCTGAAAACGACGTGTTAGTGCGGCGTCCGTTTCAAAATACTGTTTATATTCTGCCCAAGTTGTTGCCGCTATTGATCGGAACTCTCCCCGAGCTAATGCTGGTTTCAAAATATTGGCCGCATCATTTTGCCCAGCTGTACCACCAGCACCAATCAAGGTATGTGCTTCATCAATAAACATGATTATTGGTGTTGTGGATTGCTTAATTTCGCTGATAATATCTTTTAAGCGATTTTCAAATTCCCCCTTGATACTGGCGCCAGCTTGCAACAATGATAAATCAAGGCTTCTTAATTCAATATTTGCCAAAGAAGGCGGTACATTGCCATCGACAATTTGTTGCGCCAACCCTTCAACAATGGCTGTTTTTCCCACACCAGGGTCGCCAACAAGTATTGGGCTGTTTTGGCGCCGACGACACAAGATATCAATCGACTTTCTTATTTCTAAATTTCTGCCTGAAATTGGGTCTAGTTCGCCATTTCTAGCTACTGCTGTTAAATTTTTTGAATATTTATCTAAAGAAGGTGTATTAACACTAACGTCAGTATTGGAGCGACCAGCAATACTGCCATGATCAACTGGCAAAGGTGCAGTCTTATATTTATTCGACTGTGCCTTCAACCATTCTGATGATAAACCCTCAATCCAATTACTGAGTGAACCATTATAAGCACCTTGGGTAATACGCTGTTTTAGAACAAGTAAAAGATGATATTCGTTAATCGAGCCTTCTGAGTGATTTAATGATGCTAACATCCAAGCATCTTTCAGTAATTCAACTAAATTAGCTGAAAGCGATGGCGCTTCTTTGTTACCTTTAGAGAGCGAATTTAACGATTCATTTAAGCGCTCCAGTAAAGTGTTTTTATTGGTTCCGCTGTATTCAGCCGTTCGATGCCAACCCATTGCAGTTTCTTGCAACAATTTAAAGAACCAATGTTCCAGTTCGATGGAGTAATGTGAACGCGCTAGACACTCACCTGCTGCACTTTCTAAGCTTGCTTTCAGTTCGGGTGTGAGTCGTTTGACTAAGCTTTGTAATTCTACTGTTATCATAAAGTTCCCTAGTTCGCACTGAACGGCATTTCTACAAACTGCTGTATCATTCCACTGTTATCCATCCATGCTGTTTGCCCAATTTTGATATCATTATCAGCAGCACTTGACAGTTTAATTCGTGGTAAATAGCAGCTATTTACTTTCATATAGAGCTTAAATTTAAAGTTAATCCCCATGTACGATCTAACCATATGCTCAATAGCGGGTACCATATTGGGATCATTGTGAATTTTTAAGTAATTTTGGTAATCTTTCGGACAGATTTTTATTTTTAATTTTTGTCCTACTAAAGCTGCGTTTTTTCCAATAAGCGCATCACAACCAAGACGGTTATTTTGACCTGCACGACCTAATGAGGTAAGTGAGCAAGGCGTTAACGGTTGGTACTCAAGCCCTGAATGCTCAATCTCAAATGTTGATTGAAAATAATCAGTTAACATATTCTGCAATGTTACTGGACATGTTAGCTTAAGCCCCATGATTCCCGTGTATTGAATAAAATGGCTTTTCGGAATTGAGTCAATATCTTGATCCATCCCACTTAAGTTAGACAGCAAGCTGCTAATCGATTTCGCATCAGAATTCCAATCAAAACACTCCTCTTCCATTTGACTGGTCAGGTCGTGCTTAATTTCAGCTTGGCATTGCAATGAATAATATCGATTATTGAAACCGTTAAAAAAGTCTATGGAAGCTTCATCACCTAAATCAAACAATGATGAAAGTGCTTTTTTATACATACTTCTTGGTATCGAGCCATTGTTACCCGATAAAGCTGGCAGACCGGTTAACATTGTCCACCCCGAACGATCACTATGCTGTACATTCGTTACTTGGCTTTGATAATACGCAGGCAAGATTTCGCTACCAAAGCGAACTTTTGGCTTTATACCATCATGTTGAGCCATGTGCTTTATTAACTGCAAAGTACGCGCTAATTCAGCGCCATCACCAAGTTGGAGTTCTTTACCTATAAGAGACTTTTGCAACCCGCCCTCCTAGGAAATTGTAAGTAAGCTCGATCTTGGCCTTCAATTCTGATATCAACTTGGGTAAAGCTATTGAAGCCAGCAAAATACGAAAAAAATCTATCTAACATTCGACTAAACAAAGCGACACCACCGTTTACATCTGAGGTGTCTAATGTAACGGTAATTTTCGTACCATAGGCAAAGCAGCTTTTACCCGATACTCTGATAGGAGCAACAACCTGCTCTTGCTCTATATTCACAACAGATTCAATGTAGGCGCTATTTTGTGAGCTTTTATTATGGTTATACAAATAAAGGACATTTTTGAGTGTTCTTCTTGGGTGCTTGCTGCCTAAAATACTGTGGTAATTAAAATGTAAATGACATAATAGTGCCCATACACTTTGACTGATATCTTCGTTTCTAAATGGCAAAGATGGGCGTTTTAACAGTTGCATTTTTGCCGGAATCGTTAACGAATCTCTGCACTTAATTTGGCTTGAAATAGGCAGTTGCGACGCTTTATTTCCGTGTGTAGCTGTTGCTTGTATTGACCAAGTTCTTGTTTGTCCACGTGCGCTAACATGCTCTAAATCGGCGACTTGAAGTGAGCTTTCTAGTTGACCGTTTTCATGCATCTCTTGGTTTAACTGCCAACGTAACCCTGTTTCAGATGAGTGGTATTTCTCTCCATAAATTTTAGGAACCGTAACCACTTTCTCATCAGTTACGTCCAAAACTGTGTCCACGGAAAAGAGTTCAATGCCTTCAATTTGGGTGGAGTCGAGCACGATTGGATACTGTTTTTTAAAAAAATCGATAACCACTGGATCGGTAGTTGTTCGATGTAAATCCACCACTGGTGTGCAGAATAATGAGAAGTTATCAATCGACAGACTTCTCGCTAAATCGACACTCAGCTCATCCAAAAATAATTGCAGCTTGAAGGTATTGCCTTTCACTTCAGAAAGTGCATTTTTAAGATCAAATTTAAAACCATTAAACCGTTCTGCGAACATGAAAAACTCTGTCAACAAAACAAAACCACCGAAACTAGCCGCCTGTGACGGTAACACAGTATCTTTTTCGTCAAAACCAACAGGGCTCATCACCTGACGGCCGAGTAATATCGCTTGCTCATCATCAAAGACTGCAATTTCAGATACCGATTGTGATAACACATCATAAAGCTTCAATGCAGAATTGGTTTCACCTTTTAAATGCAGTTTTAGCGAATCGATATCAAGTTCAGCTATCGACATACCTTCATCTACGGTTTCAAACTTTATTTCTAACAAGGCTTTAGCCTGTTCTGCTTTTTTGGGTTTAGCAAAAATAAATGGCGCAAAATACACATTTGCTGACGCCATTTTGATTGGATAAAGCGTTACATCTTCAGTTGTCCGTAGGATGGCTTTAGTATCATCTTTGCCTTTAACATCAAACTCGGTTTGTGCTGGTATCACATGATTTGCACTCGCTGAATCATCAATCACAAAGTCCAACATGCTATAAGACGGTATTGCTCGTAAGTAATGTGGAAAAAGTATCCTTACGAGGCTTTCAGTAAACTCAGGAAAAGAGCCATCTAATCGATGCTGTAATTTGCCATTAAGTAGAGCCACACTTTCTATTAAACGAGCGATTTGTGGATCGTCTATACCATCTTTACTCAGCCCTAGCCCACTGGCGGCATTAGGATGTTTAGCCGCAAATAACGCTCCCTCTTTTTGAATAAAGCGAAGTTCTTGCTCAAAATAGGAAAGCAATGAATCAGACAAAATTTGACTTCCTTACATCAAGTTTATTTGAGCTAAAATTTAATACTGAATCGAATATGGTCGTTTCTGAGCCTGCTGCTGAATGCATAATTGCTGATATTCTGAACTGCAAATGATTAAATGTGCTTGATTTATTAGTCAATTCGAGTGACACCTGAGTGAGCCTTGGTTCATATAAACGGATCAATTCACTAATATCTGCCAATATAACTTCAACATTCGCCTTACTTTGTGAAGGCGTGAAATGACGAATACCAAGATGAACAATTGAACCTTGAATTGTTTCTACTTCCGTATCACTATAATCACGCCACAGCGGAGCTCGACTCGAAATTAATGCACAAACATTATCGATAATCGCATCTCGAATTGAATCTGTATCATCGTTAACCCATGTTTGGGTTAATTTAGCCATTATGCTCATAACGACTCACCGACTTCTTTACTTGAAAGGGATGTACTCAGTACTACTTGAGCATCCAAAATCTCATACTGATATTGAGGTTGAAGCGTGATTTGGCATAGATATCGTGTTTGATCTGCAGGATCAACTTTCATCAACACTTCACTGGACTTTAAGGGATACCTAGCCATGACAGAATCTTCGCCGTAATCCAATTCACTGATGTATTGCTGCAACCAACGCTCTAAACTCCGTTTGCAGTCGTTGACGCTATCATAGCCGCCGACTTGATCTCTGGTTTGGGCTTTTATGTAATGCCCAAAACGGCATGCCATTAAGTTTGTTTGCAACATCCCTAACACACGATCGGCTTCAGTAGGTGATTTCCAAACGGATTGATTACTAAAAAAGCCTTTTTGTTCTGTTAAATACAAACTGGTGAGCGGTATAAAACCTTTTTCTGACCAAAAACCATCTTCTTCACTGAAAATATCAACTTTTGCTTTTGTAGGAGTCTGGAATTCTTGATCAACAATAGCACCATAGTGACCTGTTTGATTGTATGATCGTAAGAAACCAAACCAACTTATTCTATCGAACTCTCTAATCACGTTAATCGCCATAAGATATGGACTATTGCCCCATAACGCGTTGGTATTTGTATTACTCTCATTAAACACAAAGCCGGCTGTATGATTTCTGTATGGCCCACGCAAGTAATATTCTGGTAAGACTAAATGCAAAAAACGCGATGAGAGTTTTTCACGCAATAAGCTCCACGACCGATAGTCATTGCTTTCTAAAATTCGACTGATACGTTTTCCGTCGTGCAAAAGCCTGTTCGGATCATCACCAAAAAAATATTCATCCACTCCAAGAAGTACCGGACATAAGGCTTTTTCACCTAATTCAGATAACAGTTGTAGTGTGTATAAGTCGTCATAGTCACAGTCGTCGACAAATTCAGGGTTAACTTTATGGTCAACAACAAGCAGTCCATAAGGTGTTCCACCTGCTGTATCAAGCTCTTTCGAATAAATTTTTCTAAAAAGCGATGTGTATTTAATATCAAACGATAAATTTAGATCCGCCGATATGCTGTTCCAATCAAAATCTAATACTTTAATTTTTACACGACGTTGCGAGACAGGGAGTTGAACTAAACTCTCCAGCCCAAGCCAGCTGGCTTCTAATCGTTTAAAGTTTTGATCTTGAATTACGGATGATAATTGAGAACTGATCGTGTTATCGAGCAAGGCAATAAGTTTTACGAGTGTTGCATGAAATCGTGTGTGATCCTGCGCCTGCGCACATTCATTTAACTTTAACCAAAATGGTGCTAAAAAAGGCAAGTCGTTTATCATCTATAACTTCAAATAGTCTTATTAACTCTCAGAAAAACAAGGATGCAAAAATGCACCCTTGCAGGAAAACTCGCTGTCGATTAACCCGGAATATTAGCAACCATACGCAGTGAGGTGCTCAGTTCTTCCATTTGCAACCACGGGCGTAAATAAGCTACAGCCGAATACGCACCTGGACGACCAGCTTGCTCTTCAACGGTTACTTTTGCTTCAACCAATGGATGACGAGCTTTTGATTCATTACCAATTGCATTTGGATTGACATACTGATGAATCCAAGTATTCAGCTCTTTTTCGACATCACTTGGCTCTAGATGCGAACCAATCCGGTCACGTCCCATTACTTTTAAGTACTGGGCAATTCGGCTACTTGCCATCGTGTATGGTAAACGGGCAGAAATGGCTGCATTAGCAGTAGCATCAGGATCTGTGTATGTTTTCGGTTTATGAGCCGTTTGCGCTCCCATAAATACCGCATAGTTACTGTTTTTATAATGTACTAATGGTAAGAAACCTAAATCACTGAGTTCTTTCTCACGTTCATCAGTTAAATTAACTTCTGTTGGGCATTGTTGGATTAAATCACCTGCTTCAGAGTTATAAGTAAAGTTTGGTAAGTTTTGAACTTTACCGCCATTATCCATGCCACGAATCGCTGTACACCAACCGAATTGAGTAAATGCTTGCGTCATCAACAAACCATGTTCATAGGCAGCATTGCTCCAAACAAAATCTTTGTCTGAAGTCACAATCGCTGAGCCATCGGCACGGGTTTCAAGCTCTTCAAAATCAAACGATTTAACTGGTACTGAGTTAGCCCCGTATGGAAGACGTGCCATTGTTTTAGGCAGTGTTAATGCAACATAGCGGGAATCATCACTGACTCTAAATGCATTCCAACTGGCATAAGCTGGAGAGTCAAACCCTGCGGCAACAGGCTTGCCGTCAGCAAAGGTTGAAAATGATTCAAAATCAAACATGCTAGCATTTGCCGCAGCAATAAATGGTGAATGAGAAGCCGCAGCTACTTCACCCATGTAACGAAGCAAAGCAACGTCTTCATCGCCGTAACCAAATTCGTAGTCACCAATCAAAGCACCATAAGGTTGACCACCAGCGGTACCAAATTCTTCTTGGTAAACCATAGTGAAAAAGCGGCTACGATCAATGGCTGGCGCATCCTCAAACTGCTCAAGCAATTCGTCTTTGGTGTAGTCAGCAAGTTTAATTTTTAGATCTGGGCCTAGTTCACTATTTTTAATCAGTTTTTGTAATCCTAACCAAGTACCTTCTAACTTTTGAAAGTCACTATTTTGAAGTACGTCTGATAACTGAGCCGAAATATTACGATCAATTGCTTTAATCGCTTTTTCTATTGTTAGTGTTAAGTTTTTATCCCATGTCACAGTGCCATCAAGCGCCTGTGCAGTAAGAATTGATAGTAATTCTTTTGTTGAATCAGCAGGTGTTTGAGCTGTCGCGGAAATAGCACGTTCAAGAATACTCGTTTGTTCAACGGTTTCTGCTGCTTCTGAAGCTTGTTGTTCAGTAGACATTATTCATCTCCCTCTTTTTTCACACCTAACTCTTCAGCCAAACCTTGGATGGCATCGGCGCTCTGAAGCACTTCTTTTAGTAGGCGTTCAAGATCACGAGAACGATCTGCTTTACTTAATAGAACCTTTAGTTGGTTACGGATTTCTACCAAATTTTTGAGAGGTTCGATTTTCTCAACCAGATTCTCAGGATGGAAATCTTTCATTGAGCTGAAGCTAAGATTAACTTCAAACTGGCTATCATCATTGGCAAGTTTATTGTCGACTTTAAATGATAATCTAGGATTAACTTGACCCATTACTGAGTCAAAATTGTCTTTATCAATTCCTGTGAACTCTCGTTCTTCCAAGTCAACCTTTTCTGACTCAGGTTTATGGCCAGAAAAATCACCGATAACGCCAACGACAAATGGCAGTTCTTTGGTTTCTACTGCTCCGTTTGTTTCCACATCGTAGGTAATGCTAACGCGGTTTTTGCTCACGCGCTTATGTTGTGAATTCAATGCCATGATTAATTCCCATTTACGATACTAATAAAAGTTAAGATGCTAAAAATAGGAGCATCGCAACGGCGAGGCTCCTAACTGTTTTATGTTACTGGTTACTTAGCACCAGATAGCAGCTTACCTTGTGGCAAGTTGTAAGTGACGATGCCACCTTCTTTCACTTCACCGCCTTCAAGCTCGTAGTTGTGTTTCTGTGAAATTTCAGTGTATGAAAGAGATACACTTTCACTAGGCTGAGAACCATCAGAACCCGTTACGTTGTAAGACACTAAGCGCGCTTGTGTAAGTTTGATTTGGAAATATAACTTTGCACCTGAACCGTCAGCTTCTGGTTTAGTGAAAGCTATTTCTACTGTTTTACCTTCTTTACCTGGGTTAAATAGGTATGAAAGTAAGTCTTCTGACGCCCCATCAACTTGCTTAGTTAAATTAACTTCAGACAATGCCACCATGCCCGCGTCGGCGTTATTACCATTACCGATATCCATTGCAACATTACGCACGCCACCCCAACTATATGAACGAACAGCGAACCAACCTGTACCGTCCAAACCTTCAACTGTGGCACCGCCTTTAACATCAACACCATCAATTCGCATATAGATACTAGCCATATATAAGTCCTTACTTCATTTATTTATGTTTGTTCTACCAACTCAACGCTGTTGATTTAGCAGGGCTCCCATTTTTAGGGTTTTGGTTTATTTGAGTATCAGCTCTTGGAACATCTGACACTGATGCTTCTACAGGTTTTGACCCAATTGTTGCGGCCACATTTGCAACCTTAGAAGCCGCTTTTACACCGCTGGATTGGTTCGAAATTTCAGGTAGTAATACCTGATCACTTTGATCCAACCCTGCTGTATTAAAAATTTTGTTGAGAAGACCACCTTCAGGCTCTTCCAGCATTTCTTTAAGTAAATCTGGCAGTGACATCCCTCCCCAACGGATAGCCTTTTCGATTAGGAAAGACACAGGACTGTGTGGTTCACTTTGTCGAAAGTAGTCAGAGATCTCTCGCAATTGATGCAATGCAACATTTCTATTAATACTATTCATTGCAGCGGTTTGAGACATATTTTGAGATTGTGTCATCATAATCTGCTGCTCCTGTTGAATAGCTTGTGTTTCCGTTGTAAGTTTTTCACTGCTGAGTTCGTCTTTGCTTACTTCATTTTTTAACTCTGTTTCTGTAGAGGACTCAGTATTCACTGCATTTTCCATTGCAGGCTTTAATCCAGTAAGGTATTGAATCGCTTTATCAAACTTACCAAGCAGTGTTTTCACAAAGTTAAAATTTGGAGACAATACTCCGGC
Source organism: Parashewanella spongiae (assembly GCF_004358345.1). Lineage (NCBI taxonomy): Bacteria > Pseudomonadati > Pseudomonadota > Gammaproteobacteria > Alteromonadales > Shewanellaceae > Parashewanella > Parashewanella spongiae. The sequence goes on from NZ_CP037952.1 coordinate 3,186,485, forward strand.
GCTTTGACAATGTTTATCGCAAACTAGAGACATACGGTCGATTTCAACAATTGCTCGTTGCAAATTATTTAATTTTCTTTGAACCGTTGTTCTTTCCGCGCCCAATAACTGAGCGGCATTTTGTTTGATAAGTCCAATCTCGCCACGACGTTCTGCACTCTGATATTGATAAAAACTAATATCTCCAATTAAAGGCAGCATCAATACTGGCGCGTACAATAAGCAGCTTTCTTCACTGTCACCAAGCAATTGAAAAAAGGCTTTTGCTTTTGCTTTTGCCTGTTCGGCCGTATGCTCTTCTATCGAGTCGCCTTTTAGCTTTTCGATAGGCAGAACCGGATTTAAAACGCCCCAATTCGTGTCAAGCAGTTCTGCGAACCATTCCAGTGATTTTGTAAAACTTGCAACCGTTGAATCCATGAAAAGTTGAGACGCTAAAAACCAGCCAATCAGCTCGATATCACGGCTCGATTTACGAAATACTTGTAATAACTCATTGGCTAAAGCTGACCAATTTTCTGCGTTTTCTTCTTGCAAAACATCAAGTTCATTACCATCAGGGTTTTGACTGAGCTTTCGCAGTGATGTTTGCGCCAAATTAAAGGCATTACGTAGCTGTCTAAAAGCAGCTTTATCCCCTTTTATGTAATAACCGCAAAATGATTCATCATTGATTGGTTGTAATAGCTCTTGGCGTAAGTCTTCAGAAAACAATGGACATTCCTTACAATTCGTTTACGGGTTCATTCCAGCTAATGTTGCTTCTGCACTCGCCTGCCTTGCTCTTGAATCTTTAAATAGACCCGCTTCTGAGTCATGCAGTGCTGAAAGTGCAAGCCCTGCTGCCAATCTTTGCTCAGGAGTTTTAATCGCCCATTCTGGGATTACTGCAAATTCATGTCCGTCGAGCAATGCTTTGCCACCTGTTAACTCATCCAAGCGGGCATTGACGATGCCATCTTTGCTAGTAAATGCGATGCCATAACCATCGATATAATCCTGAACATAGGATCCTGAAAGTGATTTAAGTTTTTCTATGTAGCTCACACCCTTATCATATTTTTCTTGATACTTTTTCTTATGAACATCAGGGTTATTCAATGCATCTCCCGAGCTCAATAACTGAAGAAACTTTTGTGGATGCGCAACAAAGCCAGACCCCATTACCATTGCAGCTATAACCGGAGTAGTAACGACAACATTCTGAAACCAATACGAAAATTCTTTATGATTATTGATAAGCGCCGTTGCATCTCCTCGACGATCCCATTCCTTACTTGCCTTATTCAGCACTCGTTTAACTAATGCGAATTGGACAAGTCTATCTAAGGCATCAACAATGCGTTCAAGTATTCCTGTCACCAAACTAACAATAGAGCCTGCTCCTCCTGCAGCGTCACCAGCAGCTTCAAGCCCTATGCTTGTCATTCCTAATGCTGTAGATTTAACTCCACCAGCAATTCCTGTAATAGAATGACGCGCAAGCGCGTTAGCAATTATTGAAGGGTGCCCTCCTAGTAATTCAACACCTCGTCCAGCGTATAACTGAGTCACTAAATCTTTCGATTTTAAAATCGCCTGTTTAACGCCTGAATAAATATCAGCGGCACTTTGCAAATAGCCAAGCCCTGGAATTAAAGACGATAAATCTCCTGCAAATTCAGAAACAAGAAACATTCCAAACTCAGTTACCCATTCGGCAGAACCAAGTATTGCACCGTGAACTGACTTTACTTTTTCAATCAATTCGTGAAAAAAGTTAGATAACATCCCTTTAATTTTTTCAATTACTGCTGAAGTTGCCTCACCGATCACTGAAACACCGCTAACAAACTTTTTACCTGCAGCCGATTTTTTCAATAACTTTGCGGCAAAATTTTTCGCATCTGTTAAAGGTTCGGTATTGATTACAAAACTATCAACTAATGGAAGCGAAATAGAAACTTTGGCCATGTCTGTCTTCGCAAGAAAGTACATTGCTCCATATCTTGCATCAGCCATGCTTTTTAACTGAGCTTCTACTGCTGAATTATCAGCATTACCAAATAAAGTATTTTTTATACGGCGTTTGAAAACCTTAAACTGCATATTAATATTTCCTTAATTAGTAAATGCTATTTTATAGAATTGCACTGGCTGTTATATGAAAATGTTGTACAGAGAATCAAATGACGCCCTCTACAGTGTATAATCAAAGTTAAATTAACAGACCTCATGAAATACAAATATATTTCATACCACCCCAATATTTCAACATTTATAAATAGAGTTTAAAGTCTATTATCTTTTTATAAGCAACCAATTTGATTTGCGCACAAATAAAATATCAAGCAATATGAAACTCAAATAACAGTTGAAAAATTAATGAACTTTTAAAGTGAAGACTTTGATTTTAATTTTACTGTTACGCAACATCAACCGTCAAGAAAATAGTAAATCGACCCACTGTAAAACAACAACCTGAAATCACAAACCCCAAGCAAGATAACACAAGATGTTGATATTAAAAGAATATGCCAACCAAGTTAGTCAGAAATTTTATTAACTTAACCCATTATATAATTTTAAAACAAAAACTATATACTTTATAAGATTTTATTTATATCATCCCAATTGTTAGCTCAACATATATCAATGTTAAACTTACTGTCTTACCAACAAATACAAAACCTTAATTTGCGCACAAATAAAAATAAGAGTAAATATTCAAATTTGATTATTTTTCGCTCTATGCTTTGATTGTTTTTGACTCTATATTTTGTTGCCCCAATATTATTCAATATTTTATTATTGCAATTTCTTGACCTACATTTAAAATATTAACGTTTAATTTTTATAGCCATTGATATTTTTAGAAATAAAAAACAAATAACACTTATAACTTAACAGTCTTTAACTATCAGGGTAAACGCATGAATGTTTTTCGAGAAAAACCGTAGACTTTATAATCCGTCATTCCCGTGAAAATGGGAATCCAGTGACTTTGAGTATTCTAATATAAGGCACTAGATGACCGACATACAAAACTGTCGTTATTTCATTGCCTACTTTCGTGGAAATGACGAAATTACCACATGGAGTTGTGCATATATCACTCGTGCGGTTGCACTGATTTAACTATTAAGGAAGTTTATAAAATATGGCCAAAAGTCAGTTTTCAGCATCACCCCGACCATTAACTGCTAAAATTGATAGCAAAGGCCCCTATATCGCCACAAAGCTACTTTGTAAAGAAGCGATTTCTTCAACAAGTAAGCTTATTATTTCGATTGTTACTGAATCTGTTATTGATGACAACGTATTAGGGAAACCCATAAGCATAGATGTTAAATATAAAGATGAATCCCGCCAGTTTCATGGGCTTGTTCTCAGCATAGAACAAACAGAATACAGCCAAGAAAAAGAATTGTACTATTTTCAAATAGAAGCTTGTGATCCTCTGTCTTTGTTGGCATATCGAACTAATACCCAAATTTTTCAAAATTTAACGACTAAAAGAGTCATCGAAACTCTTTTAGAAGATGCTGACTTTAAAAGCTACGTTAAGCTATCAGTTTCAGGCTCTGGACAAGAGCTCGAATATTGCACACAGATGAACGAAAGCGATTTAGCATTCATGCGTCGATTAATGTCAATGGAAGGCTGGCACTACCGTTTAGATCACACAGGTTCTAAGCCTGTTGTCATCATATCAGATTCTAATCAAGGCTTCGAAAGCACTGATAAAAGTACTTTCTATTACAGAGATGGTTCAATTGAACCAGAGCGAGTTATCGTACAATGGCATCACAAAAACCAAATCGGCACAGCGAAAATTTCTATAGCCGATCATACCCAAGCGCTTGCTGAAGTATTTGAAAGCGATGAAAGGAAAAGCACTGCAACGGGCAACCTCACTAGCTTGACGAGTTATCAATTTGGACAAGGTTTAAATGAAAAAAGCGTATTAAGAAACTCTGCCAAGCTACAAATGGAAGCCTTGGATGTCGAACGATTATCTTCCAGAGTGGTTTCACGTATCGCTGTGCTTTCATGCGGCTCAAAATTTAAATTAGCCAAACATCCTATTTCTGAAACTAATCAAGAATACGTAGTAACTCAAATTACTCATAAGTTTGAACACTCCGAAACGGGTTCTCAAATTCAGTACCAAAACCAGTTTAAGTGTATTCCCCATTCAGTCACATATCGGCCTGCTTATATTTCTAAACCAACAGTCCAAGGTATACATAGCGCGACGGTTACAGGCCCGAACGGTGATGAAGTATATACAGATAAGGCCGGCCAGATTAAAGTTCAATTCCACTGGGATAAAACCGGCACAAATGATGAAAACACTTCTTGCTGGCTGCCTGTAACCCAAGGATTTGCCAGTAAAGGTTTTGGTATGCAGTTTCTACCTAGGATTGGTGATGAGGTGCTGGTGCAATATATTGATGGTAACCCCGATCGTCCTGTAGTGGTAGGGTCAATTTATAATAAAACCAATGAAGCACCATATTCAGAAGCCACACAGTGTGGAATAAAAACTCGTACAACACCTAATGGAAGTAGTGAAAAAGGCAACGAATTAAGATTTGAAGATCAAGAAGATAAAGAAGAAGTCTATCTGCGAGCAGAAAAAGATTTGCTCCTTGAAGTTAATAATGATTCCACCACCACCATTACAGGGCTGCAAGTCACAACGGTTGAAAAAACGTTAGACATGAGCAGTAAAGAAAATCTCACATTAAAAACCGAAAAAGACCTCTTAGCGAACAGCAAAGGAACACTAACAGCTTCAGCAGATAAAGACACAATAATTGAAGCCGGCTCTAATGCAGAAATCACGGCAAAGTCTTCGATAAAAGTGGATGGGCAAGAAGTATCTATAAGCGGTAAATCAAAAATAGAACTTAAAGTCGGCGCATGCACATTGGAAATCAGTGCCAGCGGCATAAAACTTGATGCGCCTCAAATAGAGATATCAGGCAAAGCCAAAGCTGAAATGAAAGCCGCGATGGTAACGATTGAAGGGCAAGGAAAAACAGACGTAAAAGGTGCAATGGTAACAATCGAAGGTAGCGCTATGACACAAGTTAAAGCAGGCGCGATGGTTCAAGTGAAAGGCGGAATAGCCATGGTAAATTAATGAAACTACTAAAAGTACCCTATGAAAAACCACAAGACATTTTTTCTCTATATGAGCCAAAACCAGAAATAGTAAAACTGAGTGAAAATGCAGAGTCACCCTATGATTTGATCACTGAGGCATCGAAAAATTCGCTTTTTTCAGATGTGATCATATTTCTCGCCCATGGACTTCCTGTTAGAGAAGCGGTTTGGTGGGCTGCAAATTGCGCCAGTTCAAGAACCGATTGGAATGAACACGAACAAAACGCAATTAGAGCAGCAAAAGCATGGGTTCACACTCCTGACGAAACAAGCAGGCGCTTCGCTGAAGAAATGGTTAAGTTAGCAGGCCTAGAATCAGGTGCCGGTTGGGCGGCACAAGCTGCTTTTTGGAGTGGTGGAAGTATGATTGAAGCTAGCGCACCAATTGTTGCACCACCAGCTTATATCTACTCTCAAGCTGTTGCAGGTTGCATAAACCTTACTGCTGTTCTTCCTGATGCTTCTCAAGCCATAGAAAGATATAAGACTTATCTAGATATAGGAATTAATATCGCATTCGGTGGAAATGGACAAAGTTAATGACACCTTAACCTCTAATTTTAAAAAACTATAGGAATTTAAATGTTTCCAGCAGCAAGAGCAACTGACATGCACGTTTGCCCAATGCAAACACCCGCAATTGTACCAATACCACATGTTGGAGGGCCGCTGCTTCCCATGCCTTCAACGGTATTAATTGGTAACTTACCTGCGGCTACAATGGGGCAAATGGCAGTATGCGTTGGACCGCCTGATAGCGTAATAAAAGGTAGTGGTACAGTACTATTCGGTAATATGCCTGCTGTAAGAATGCTAGACTCAACGGCACATGGTGGAACAATTATTTTAGGCTGGCCAACGGTTTTAGTTGGTGGTTAATTCGGAGATACCAAACTCTCCTGTTTTAACTCAGCCAGTCAGTCGCTTTTTTTGATTCCAAGGAGAGTTTGAACTGAATGTAGCGATATAAAGTTCTTCAACTTGAGTTCTTGCCCACTGCTCTTTTCGTAAAAACTTAAGAGAAGACTTAATAGACGGATCATTGCGAAAACAATTTATTTTAATTCGCTTCGCAAGACCATCCCAGCCCAAACGCTGCTCCAACTTTGTTACTACCATTTCTAACGTTATTCCATGCAATGGATTGTTCGCTTGCGTTATAGCCATTATTTTTCTCAATAAATTGTGTCGAAGTTACTCGTTGCAATCAAACCGTTGAAAGCAAGAGTTTGATTTGATTCAGATCACGGAAAGAGTTATTTTAACTAACTTTGCATCGGCAAAAAAGAAGAGAAATGCATAATCCTATATAAATCGGTTGAACGCAAAATTTAACTTTAATTTATTGAAGTTAAATACAAAATTAAACAACTCAAATTCACCCATCAGGTGAGTGTTGAACATTCATATACTTACCAAAATCACCGCTAGCTACGTTGAGATAATTTTGTGAAGTAATTTTTGCACATACATAGCTCTGAGTTGAGCATTTACGTTGCTGTCTCTGGTTTATGGCCATGTAATCGCTTGGCTGCGTATACGTTGAGACAAATCCCGCAACAGAATAAAGCGCTTCGTGGCGCTCCCTAGAAACATCAGTTGACTGCGTTCTCAAGCGTAGAAAAAATGGCTGATAATAAGGCGTAGCTTGCAGCAAGTAGTTATTCTACTTGCAAAAGTTACAACGCGGATAGCAGTCATTTTAGCAAGCTTGTGAGCGTAGAGCACTTCACTCATTGGGTGAAAGCCATGATGATAAAATCATCATATTGCTCAAACAGTTACTCATATACTCAGCGTTCAACTGATGATTTTAGGTTGAACAGATAAATGCTCAAATAGCACAAAATTTAATCCTGAAAGATCAACAGACCCTAATGCTTTATTTATAATATAGTTAATTGGTACAAATGGTATAAGCTACTTTTTTAGTTTATGCACTTGTCGCTTCAAACTGTGTGCTATTCCATTGAAATTTAAAGATATTAAAGCATCATAAAGTTGTTCTACTTTAACCCGTTCGAAATAAGGGGTAATTTTGTTAAGCAAACTCAACTTAGAAAAAGGAATTAATCTTCCATTTTCATCTTTCACATTCATATATACTGCTATTTTAACTAATTCTTCGGTCTTCATGTCAACAAAAATTTGAGTAAACTGTTCCTTACCAAGTGAAATGGCTTGGAGTTTCCAATTAGGATTTTGATCAGCAACACTTGGATATTGTGTTCTTGTTTGTGGATTTATGCCTTGTGGGTATTGAGCTTCAATACCCTCTGCAACTCCGTTAATTCCGTACTTTCTAAGTTGAAGGGTTAGTGTATGCCAGCTTTTTGGAGATACAAGATTTCGCTCATCACCATTAATCCAAGCATCTAAAATATATAACAATTTGAGACCTTGAGGGTATCGAGAAATTTGTGATATAGGAATACCAAGCGAACTCCCGAAGGTTTGAAAATTAACAATCTCATCGAGTAAAACTGATAGTCGCCCTAAATCAGTAGATTGAATAATCGCATTAGATGCCCGTTTTGGAGTAACTGCATCATCAACCTGCCTCACATTAGGAGCTGTATGTGATTCTCTTGTAGTTGAAAATGGCTGAGACTGTGTTCGTGGAACAATAGCCTTATTAACAGAACCATGAGGTTCGACATTTTGCATATGACTGGCTGTTTGACTCTGTTGCTCTGTTGCATATTCTCTACACAATCGTTCAAGTTTTTGTACTTTACCGCCTTCACCAATTTCTTGTAGTTTTTTCTTCAAATTTTTTAAGTTAAAACGTAGGCGATCAGAACCATATGACCCAACTTTCCATGCGTGAGGCATCCGTGTTGAAAGGTGTTCGAAATTGTTCGATACATAGGCATGCCCCACCATCCCAATTGCATTACACAATTTTGCACAACATTCATTCGAAAGACCATTAATAATCGTTCTAGCAATACTTTCTAACTTAAAATCATCCTTAACATCCCTTTCTAGTAAACCTTTTAATTGACTATCCTCTAATTCGTTAAGAGTTACGCTTGGCTTTGCTAGGGTTAAGGGTACTTCGGTTTCACCTATAACGGCTGGATACTGTTTAGAAACATCTTCAGCCAAGCCCAATTGTCCGATTTTATACAAAGCTTGTGCTAAAACATTAAAACACGGATATTTAGAGTGTGATAAAACTTGATCACAGCAATCTAACCAAGATTGAATCAAATCAAATAGATTACTTTTTTTATCAGCAATCCTTATTTGAGCTAACCCTAGCATTGCAAAGAGTTTGCAGTAATCATCAGGGCAAAGCTGACCTATTAAGTCACTAACACGACAAAAGTCACTTGAATCTAACAAAGTATTTGATGCTTTAGGGGTGACATGTTCAGGAATTTTGGCTAGCATTTCCCCAGCTTGAATAGATTGTGTTATGTATTGAGCCAGTCTGTTTTCATCAATGCCATTAAGCGCTACTATTAAGTTACTCCATGTCGGAACTCCAGTACAATTCAATACATTATCGGCTTTGCTTAACCAGCGATTTACTACGACCACTCTAAATTTCTCATCATCAATGTCTAATTTACTTAGTTCATCTACATTAATCCCTAAGTCAACGCCTAAAAGTAATAAAGAATCATATGGAAGTTCTCTTAATTGTTTGTGAACTAGAGGAAAATCATTAAGTGTTAACTCTTCAACTAAGGAACTAATTCTCTCCAAATCATTAGGAGCCTTAGATGCTGAGCTAGTTTGCTCTCCTGCATAAGGCATAAAGCGATCTGAACCATAAGCTGATACTGACATAGTGTCACTCCGAAACAATTTGATATTTTTCGTTCCAAATATGCATTACTCAGAGAGTAAGGCAAAGTGATAGGCTTCAAAATTGGAACGAACCAGAAAAAATTTACACAGATAACTAATCGTAATATAGAGACAATATGCTGAACCGCCCTTGAACCTAAAAACATCAGTTGACTGCGTTCTCAAGCGTAGAAAAAATGGCTGATAGTAAGGCGTAGCTTGCAGCAAGTAGAAACGAAGTAACGACAGTTTTGTATGTCGGTAGCCACTACTTGCTGCTATTCATGCCTTGCTATCAGTAATTTTTTCTGCGTATATGAACGCTCCCAACCGATTTATTTAGATTAAACTATCCAAGGTAAAGTAAGAAAACCAGCTAGAGTAAGCATCTCAGGAGGAACTTCCTAGATGGAAGAACAACAAAGCAAAAAGGCTACTCAATTGAGTAGCCTTTTCTTAATGTGGCGGAGGAGCAGGGATTTGAACCCTGGAACGGGATAAACCGTTGCCGGTTTTCAAGACCGGTGCATTCGACCACTCTGCCACCCCTCCGAACGCCGACAAAGATACTGATATTCAGATCCTTTGTAAACAAAAAAAACATTATTAATGGTTGAATGATTATTTAGCGTTCAAAATCTAAAGCTTAAAAAGCTAAAAATTAAATGCCACGCCCATTCGCATTACTGAAAGGGCGTGTTTTTCACTCAGTTTATTGCCAAAATATCACGCAACAAATCGGTAAGGCCTACGCCGACGTAGCGCCACAGCAAGTAACGTAACCAAGAAAATACCTCCAACAGAACCACCGCTTTTCTTTTGAGGTTTGGGTTCTGGCTCGTTTTCTGGCGGTGGAGTCGTTGTCTGAACATTATTGATTGTAACCTCAATTGTTTTGGGTGTGGGTCTTTTAAAACGACGAAGTTATCCACATCTGTATAACCTCTGTTTGGATTGCTTTTTGTGGAACCCATCAGATACGGGTAACAAATAAATGAGAAAATCTGAGGAGAAAAACGTTATTTATTGAGATAATAAGCCGACTAAAACTATTCTCAAAATAAAATGCCGATACTCGACCGAACACCGCTTAACTCCTCAGACAAATTCGAACTTCTCTTAAAAACTATCGCTTGCCAAGTGCATGGTGCAGTTTCTTCTCTTTCTGATGAATTTAATGTTTCTCGTAAAGCCGTTTACTCCGCTAAATATGCGGCTCAATCGGCACTAAAGTGCCTTGTTACTACCAACGACGAATCTGATGTCATTACATCTGTAAATGTTGACGTACCACATCTTCGCCGTTCTATTGTGGCTTTATCAATCACAGCACCTAACTCTATTCGAGCAATTGAAGAACAAATCCCACTCATTTATCCAGGCTGTAAAGTCAGTTACGGTTACATTCAAGGCGTTATCGTTGAAGCTCAAGAGCAGGCTAAGTTATTTAACGAAAAAGTGTCGCTATCAGCCATAAAGAGTGTGGCCATCGATGAGATGTTCAGCCAAGGTGACCCCGTACTTGCTGGGATAGATCTCGAAAGTGGTTATTTATTTTCACTCTCTCACGAACAAAAGCGTGACGGTGAAACTTGGGCACGAGTTTTAGGTGAAGCTAAATCACAAGGATTATCACCTCAGCACGTCGTTAAAGATGGAGCAAAAGGAATAGCGAAAGGCGTTAGCATGAGCTTTGAACATGCAGAGCAACGTGATGATGCTTTCCATGCGTTGTATATCGTAGGTAAGGCGCTGAGAAAGGTTGAACGTCGGGCGTACTACTACATTGATAAAGAGGCTAGTTTGGAAAAAAGATTGCATAAAGATGTATTCGATACAGAGAAAAAGCAGCAGGCAATGGTTGATTTCTTAGGCGTGCAAGCGAAATGTGAGCAAGCGATTGAGCAATATGAAAGTGGAACGAAAAGCAGAAATCATCTCCACCAAGCTTTGACCAGTATTTCCATGAAAACGGGTAGCCTCATGACGAAAAAACAGGCTGAAGCCTTGCTAACGAAGGCTGTTGATGGCTTAAAAAATACTGAGCATAAAGATGGCATCACCGCTGCTAGATACATAAAAAATCGTTTGAAAGGACTGACATTAGCAACTCAAGCACTTCACGAAAAGTTACTGAAACTTGGCGAACTTTATCCTCAAGAATGCGTTGAAGTGGCTTGTCGCTTCTCTGAACGAAAGCGCCAATTACGAAAAGCTAAACCTTGGAAAATAGCGCGGTATCAGAAAGAATTAGTTGGCAGTTATCAGTGGTTGCGACTCCGTTTAGGCAAGAGTGCCAGCGAACTTATGCTGCAAGTGGAAGCGTTGCATCAAACTCGCCACAGAGCATCAAGTGCCATTGAAGGATTTAATGCCACTCTACGGTCTTACCTTTATGTCCGTAAAGGAGTCAATCAAGGTTTCCTCGAGTTATTTAAAGCTTGGTACAACCTTCGCTCAAGACGCTGGGGGAAACATAAAGGAACTTCATCGTATCAGAATATCACAGGGAAAAAAGTTGATGACTGGCTAACAATGCTGAATTTTCCACCTTCGGATTTACACCACTAAGCACTCACAAACTTTGTGTGATTTACGGTAGCGGTTCAACTGAGGTTGAGCTGGCGATCTCTCTTTGATTTGTTACCTTTAAGACCTATGTTTTGATCAGTCCTGATTTTTTTAAAAATGCCACATTCAGTGACAATTTTTCTCATGGCTTTTTGTACTCCGCCCTTATCCATTGGTTGGTTAGAGTGGCTATGTTTACTGGGGAATAACCAATTGCGATGTCGATGTGTTTGCCAATAAGCTCGAAGTGCTGCAAGCGTTCTTCGAGGAAGTGGAACCAATCGGTCTTGACCACCTTTGCCGTCACGCACATGGACTTGCATACTGGCCTTGTCGATGTCACCGATTTGTAAATGAATGCCTTCATTGAGTCGAAGTCCTAGGCTGTATAATGTCAACAAGAACACTTGATATCTCAGCTGCTCGGTACGACTTATTATCAAAGCGACTTCATCAACGGATAACGTATCAGGTAATCGTTTTACCTGCTGAGGTTTAACAATATCGAGCCATTGCCACTTCTTATTGAGGGTGAACGCATAAAAGAATTGCAAGCCGTTACGGTCAACCTTGACGGTGCTCCATGAGTGCGAAAGTATTAATGCATTAAAATAATCTTTGAGTTCTTGGGTACAAAGGTTATCAGGACACCGACCGAAATGGTTGGCAATGCGCCTAACGGCACGACTGTAACTGTCAATCGTTGCCTTGCGCTTGCCTTGCAGTCGTAAGTTGGTAATATGTTGTTTATATAGAAAATCAAAACGTTGTTGTTCGTAGGGTGTCATAAAATACTCCTCAAGTTATCCAGCCACATGGCGGTAAGAGAAGTATTACTCAGAGCTTATAATGATATGATTAATTGTTGTTTAACCGCTGTTTCTGCCGCACAGCGGCTTCGTTCAACAAGCAAATCAACAGGACAAATACTGTTTGGCTTTTGTCGCTGCGCTCCAAAATTTTAGCCAAACACCATTTGCCCGTTATTTGGGCGTTATGCATTTCAATAAAGGGAAGTTATGAAGTCACTAAAAATTACATTTTCAATTTTGTTTATTTCTTTTTTAAGCGCATGTGTTTCAACAGACGTTTATATTCCAAATTCTAGTGACATGAAAAATGCTGATTATGGTTCTTATCCAAGCAATTACCAAGAGTTGGTAAAAAGCTATATGCAGCGTCGCTTAAAAGATCCTGAATCCGCTAAATATAGGTTCAAGGGTAAACCTATAAAATGGTATGAACCATCTCAAACATTAGCTACTACAGTTTTTAACTACCAATTAACTGTCTTTATAAACGCAAAGAACAGTTATGGTGGTTATGCTGGGGAAAGTGAATATCGTTTTAGCATTAAAAATGGTGTTATAACTAAGTGCTCTGATATAACAGAGGCATCAAGTGGTCGTATATCAAGTAACTGGCAATGCTAATTTATGTTGCATAGGTTATTGTAAACCAATGCATAACAAATAAGGATAGGCGTAGCGAAGCCTGCGCCTTATCCAGTTGTTGAACAAGCCCGGTGCCACTTATATATGCAAATATCTCTGATATGTTTTTAAGATTGGAGTGAGCCATTTCTCGACTCACTTTTTAAAAGGTGTAACTCATCCTTGATGGCGATCTTGCGATTCTTGTTACCATCAATACCTTGTTTCGTTTGATTGTCGTTTTTTGCTTATTTATGCCCTCTAAAATTAACCATTACATTATCCTTATTATTCGTTTCAATCGTATTTTCAGCCATAGCCGAACGGTCTAGTAATGCCTAAAAAGATCATAGGCTGCTGACAACAACGGCACAGGCATTGTGCTTTTTTCCGAGCGACTGGCTTTATAATGCTTAAATCCAACTTGTGCGCCATTATTAAACACAGCTGAATTTTCTTGAGCGTCTTGCTTGCTCCGCCATGCAGTAATCCATAATCTCTGACTCGCCGAAATCCTTTAGGGATGACGTGTTGCAGTATTTGCCACAAGAACTTAAGTGTCGGCAATGTCTTAATCTGTGTTTGTTTGGTTTCACTGTCGATGTAGCGAAAGCTAACGGTGTCATCGGCTACCTTAACGATATCTCTGTCGGGTAATACACCACGGTAAAGGTATCGAGACAGATACTTAAGCGCAGGCAAACCTTTACCCACATGGCGACAATTCACGACCCATTTTTTAGGGATTTTACTGGGCAGCTTAAGCTTGAGTTGATGGTTCAAGGCTTCGAGCATTCTTGCTCGCCAAACCTTGGCAAGGCTATCCGTATTAAACAGATAGTCTCCTTTATTTTTGCGCCATTCATTACGGCCTTTATGGTAGCCGCCAGCGGGTATTATCACGTGTATGTGTGGGTGAAATTGACGCTGGCGACCATGGGTGTGCAACACGCAGGTGAAACCGATATCGGCCTGCCAGCTTTTTTTATTGCGGCCAAAGTCTTTCAAAATACTGGCTACTACTGCGAACATGGCATCAAACACGGTTTGCTGATGTTGAAATGTCAACGCTCGCAACTGTGATGGCAAAGTGAACGTATCCATATAGTAATCGACAGGCAACAATTTCATTTGCTGACGATTAAGCCAATCTTGAGTCGTATTGTGTTGGCATAAATTACAGCTGCGATGACCGCAGGACAGTGGCAAGTCTTGATAACGATGACAGTCATCGCATTGCCATTGGCTGCAACCTTTATTGAAGGTCTTGCAACTGAGCATGGCATTCATGGCCTGATGGTGTTCATTGGTGAGCTTATGCTGATATTCAAGTTTAAAGGCGTCAAGGTGCTCAGATAATATGTCTACGAAGTGCATCACTTATCCCTCCAAGTGAGAGGAAGTGAGTCGGTTAAGTCATTAATGGTGTCTCTTGTAGATTGTGATTTAACTTCGGTCAGCTTGGTATAAATGAGTGTGGTGTTGAGGCTTTTGTGACCGAGCGCCACTTGAATGCTGCGTAGGTCAACGCCTCGCTCAAGAAGATGGGTTGCATAGCAATGACGTAAAGAGTGGGGACTGATTTTTTTTAAAAATGCCACATTCAGTGACAATTTTTCTCATGGCTTTTTGTACTCCGCCCTTATCTATTGGTTGGTTAGAGTGGCTATGTTTACTGGGGAATAACCAATTGGGATGTCGATGTGTTTGCCAATAAGCTCGAAGTGCTGCAAGCGTTCTTCGAGGAAGTGGAACCAATCGGTCTTGACCACCTTTGCCGTCACGCACATGGACTTGCATACTGGCCTTGTCGATGTCACCGATTTGTAAATGAATGCCTTCATTGAGTCGAAGTCCTAGGCTGTAAAGTGTCAACAAGAACACTTGATATCTAAGCTGCTCGGTACGACTTATTATCAAAGCGACTTCATCAACGGATAACGTATCAGGTAACCGTTTTACCTGCTGAGGTTTAACAATATCGAGCCATTGCCACTTCTTATTGAGGGTGAACGCATAAAAGAATTGCAAGCCGTTACGGTCAACCTTGACGGTGCTCCATGAGTGCGAAAGTATTAATGCATTAAAATAATCTTTGAGTTCTTGGGTACAAAGGTTATCAGGACACCGACCGAAATGGTTGGCAATGCGCCTCACGGCACGACTGTAACTGTCAATCGTTGCCTTGCGCTTGCCTTGCAGTCGTAAGTTGGTAATATGTTGTTTATATAGAAAATCAAAACGTTGTTGTTCGTAGGGTGTCATAAAATACTCCTCAAGTTATCCTGCCACATGGCGGTAAGAGAAGTATTACTCAGAGCTTATAATGATATGATTAATTGTTGTTTAACCGCTGTTTCTGCCGCACAGCGGCTTCGTTCAACAAGCTGAATAAAAATAAAAAATAACCTGATATATTGAATGGCAAGTTTCATCTAACCTGCCAATCTTTACATAGTTTAATTGCCTAAAAATTAAGCAAGAAGTTAAGTTTCTCTTATATTCTAGCAATCTAAACCTTATCATTTATAGATGAACACTTTATTTCATTATCTGGAAGCATGTTTTTGTGCAAATATCAAAGTAAACAATATGATAAAATTGTGATTATTTAAGAGACTAAACACGCTTCTTTTGGATTGGCTACATACGTTGCAAAACGCTATCCTCTAGGGTAAACGCATGAATATTTATCGAGCATAAAACGTAGACTTTATAGTCCGTCATTCCCGCTGAAAACGGGAATCCCAGTGACTTTGGGTATTCAAATATAAGGCACTAGACCTGACATTGAGCACATCTATTAAAAACCCAGAATTAATGAATGGTTACTCACTTTTGTGTTGTAAAAATGTTCACATTGGTTAATTTCAAGTAAAATATAGATAAAAGGTGATTTATTATTCACCCTTAACCACATAAGTATTTCGTGTGCGCAATGTCAGCTAGACCACCGACATACAAAACTGTCGTTACTTGGTTTCCAGCCTGCGCTGGAGTGAGGAGAACTCATCGGTATACTTTCTTCGGCAACTTTTCTAAATACCAGCCTGCGCGGTTATGGCTGTATAAAAGCCATACAGGTTAATGAGTTATTTCATTATAACTTTGGGTGAACTTGATGGGTAATTACATATAATCCATAATGGAAAGCTCATCCCCACGGTTCGCGGCATTTTTAATTAAAATGGTTTGTTGCTGAATCTCATATGCATTATCTAGTTGTTTGACTAACCTACTATCGACATCACTGCTTATTCTGCTCAGCATAATTGTTAATTCTGAGAGGGTAAATTCTTCAATACTAGCTAACAGCACCTCAACGTCTTCTTTACCCAGTTGAGGCTTGTCTAAAAGTGGGTTAGGGTTTGCTTCAGGCGGTAAATCTACAAATAAACTGCTGGCCCATTCCTCATCAAACTCAGTTAATTGCACAGGCGGATTATCCTTGCTTAACGAGGCCGTACTCCAAATGGCATCGTCATCCATCAAAGACAAAATAGCCTCATTTTCATCACCTTGGCCGTCGCTCGTTTCCATAGGCTCAGGCTCTTGCGCCGTGTCACTCGTTGTTGCACTATTCTGATGCCATGGAACGAGCGGTATGTTTTGGTACTGCACGGATGAACTTAATCTCTCTCTTAATTCGCTAGGCATGTCGGCGAGGGTATATTTCTCAACGAGCGCTTTTACTGTAGGGGTGCTCAAAGAGTCTGCATGATATACGAGACTGCGGCAGACTTTCTTGTTCAAATACAAGCCTTTTTGTACACACGTCTCAATGAAGCCCAAATCAAGCCAGCTTTCCTGCAATGTCTCCGTGTTGCCTGTGGCTGTTGGCGCTTGCTTTTGTGATAATCGTTCGTTTCGTCGTGTAACGTAAGTACTGACAACTCTTTGTTCATTGCTGTCAGCAAACTCAACCGGAAAGTCACTACTTAATGTATCAATAAACAAAGAAAGCTCATCGGCAGACCAATTGCGAATAGTGATATTTTTTGGACGACTTTGGCTTAACTGAGGAAATGGCAGCTCAATCACTTCCTCATCAATATTGAGCAGCGTCATTTGAGCTTGAGTTATATGGTAAGGAGTCGGGGCGCTGGCAAAGGATAAGCTGAACCAATAACAAAAAAGTACCATGGGGCAATCTGTTTTTTTTGCTAGTGTATCAATGCATAATGTGACCCCTTTTTCAGTATCCATACTGTTAGTGGATACACTAAACGTCACAGCATTTAATGTTGTAGGATGCTTTACTGGCAAGACTAACCCTCTGGTGGCCAGCCCCAAATTCAGTGTGTTCATGGTTTTCACTTTGGGTTTTACGGTCGTGTTTAGATACTGACCGTAATCTTTCCCTGCTAGGCAAAGGGTATGAAATTTCTTAGCTGGTAATGACATTGATAATTGATATAGGTCATTAGCGGTACTGAACACTTGGCATAACACCCGGCAACAGTTGGTATCGTTAATCAATTTCTTAGTTTCAGGCGTAGGTGAAAGCAGGCAGGCCGCAATTAAATACGCCTGAATCTGATTCACATCTTCATCCTCAACGCCCTTTAGGACGACAGGATACAATGTCTTATCCCATTGTTCTAATGTGGGACGTGAGCGAGTTACCCTGCAAAAGTGAAAGTAATGGCTTACACTCTTATGGCTCAGGTCTTTCAAATCAAGCGCACTGGATAGAATGGTTTTATTGAATGGCTGACTTAGCAATCGTGCCCAATAGGAAGATTCACTCACTTTCTCAGCGCTCGTAGGGCGACTTCCCTCTGGGCAAGGCGCATTTGCAAAGAACAATTTTAATCCCAGCTGACCGTTGGCAAAACTGATTTTACCGAGCACGCTCAATATCCCTTGATGGCTTTCTATTGCGCATGGGAATGTTAATTCTGGTATTTTTTTTGAACTCAACGAGCAGTAGTTACGCAATTTTTTCAGCATCTCAGGCTCACCTTTAATGGCCAATGCCAGTGCTTTTAGCGATGCTAATTCATCGTTATCTTGAAAATGAGTGAGCAATTTGGCGACAGGTGAACAGGAAAAAGCCTCTTTTACGGCTAAAAAGGATGATTGTTTCCATTCCTGAGCGCAGAGTTGCAGTAGTTGATCGTCAGGTTTACCATCAATGCTTAATAAAGACAGCAGCTTAGCTACCTCATCCTCTGTCGGCGGCAACGAGAAAATCGCAAAGACACAAGCTAATCTGAGAAGGTGGAACCGACCGTTTTGTTTCAGATCAGGGTTTTCAAGCAAGCAAAACCAGCCGTCTGCCTTATCTGGTCGACTCATCACCTTAACTAATAACAACCTATACAAGGGCAGATTTAATCTGCCACCCTCCTGCAGCTGCGGTAGTTTTAGTAACTCAATAATGCGTGCCATTATCGCTTGGTCAGGCAAACCACGGCCATGAAATATCGACGACAGGATCTTAAGCAGCGGCAGACTTAATCTGCCTCCCTCCTGCAGCTGCGGTAGTTTTAGCAACTCAATAAAGCGAGTCATCGCCGTTTTGTCAGGCAGGCCGCAGCGATGAAATATCGACGACAGGGACTTGAGCAGCGGCAGACTTAATCTGCCATATTCTTGCAGTTGAGGTAGTTTGAGTAACTCAATAATGCGATCTATTGTCGCTTCGTCAGGCAGACCGCGCCGACTAAGTATCGACGACAGAGATTTGAGCCGCGGCAGACTTAGTCTGCCGTCTTCTTGCAGCTGCGGCATTTGTAGCAGCTCAATAAAGCGAGTCATCGCCGCTCCGTCAGGCAGACCGCGGCCACAAAGTATCGATGACAGGGATTTAAGGCGCGGCAGATTTAATCTGCCACCCTCATGCAGCTGCGGAAGTTCCAGCAGCTTAATAAAGCCACTCATCGCCGCTTCATCAGGCAGACCGCGGCCATTAAATATCGACGACAGGGATTTGAACAACGGCAGGCTAAGTCTGCCGTTTTCCTGTAGCAGCGGCAGTTCCAGCAACTTAATAAAGTCACTCATCGCCGCTTCGTCAGGCAGACCTCGACCATGAAATATCGACGAAAGGGATTTGAGTAACGGCAGGCTTAATCTACCGCCCTCTTGCAGCTGCGGCAATTTCAACAGCTCAATAAAGCGCATCATCGTCACTTCGTCAGACAGACCTCGTCCACTAAATATCGACGACAAGGATTTGAACAGCGGGAGGTTCAATCTGCCGCCCTCCTGCAACTGCGGCAGTTTCAGCAACTCAATAAAGCGCCTCATCGCCGTTTCGTCAGGTAGACCGCAGCCATGAAATATCGACGACAGGATCTTGAGCAGCGGCAAACTTAATCTGCCACACTCCTGCAGCTGCGGTAGTGTTAGCAACTCAATAATGCGATCTATTGTCGCTTCGTCAGGCAGACCGCGGCGACTAAGTATCGATGACAGGGATTTGAGGCGCGGCAGACTTAATCTGCCGTCTTCTTGCAGCTGTGGCAGTTGCAGCAACTCAATAAAGCGCATCATGGCCGCTTCGTCAGGCAAACCGCGGCCACAAAATATCGACGACAGGGATTCAATTCTCGGCAGACTTAATCTTCCATCCACTTGTAGCTGTGGCTGTTCAAGCAGCTCAATAAAGTGCGTCACCGCCACGTCGTCAGGCAGACCACGGCCATTTAATATCGACGAAAGGGATTTGAACAGCGGCAGATTTAATCTGTCGTCTTCCTGCAGCTGCGGTAATTCCAGCAGCTTAAAAAAGCGCACAATTTCCACTTCTTCAGGCAGACCGCGGCCATTAAATATCGACGAAAAGGATTTAAACAGCGATAGGTTTAATCTTTCGCCATCCTGAAACTGCGGCAGTTCCAGTAGCTTAATAAAGCGCGCCATTTCCACTCCGGCAGGTAGACCGCGATTACCAAGTATCGACGAAAAGGATTTAAACAGCGGCAAGTTTAATCTTTCGCTATCCTGAAACTGCGGCAGTTCCAGTAACTCAATAAAGCGCGCCATTGCCACTCCGTCAGGTAGACCGCGGCCTCTAAGTATCGATGACAGGGATTTGAACAACGGCAGGCTTAGCCTTCCGCCCTCTTTCATCTGCGGCTGTTTTAGCAGCTTATTAAAACGCTCCAACTCCGATATATTAGGCAGACCAAGTTGATGATATATCGACGACAGGGGTTTCATTGGTTTGATTTTCGCCAACTGAACGATGTGTTTATCACTGAAGCTAAAGAAAGTTTCTATCTTATTCTGAGCATGAATCATCCCAGTAAAAAAGCCGGTGTCTTTTACCTTTGTATCGACTATGTTAATAAAAAAAAGTTGTAGTTTATTGCTGTACTGGGTTCGTTGCGCTTCTGATTTAATGTCGACTTTTGATAATAACTTTGTAAATGCTGATAAAACTTTAATGCCTTTGCTATTCATTGCTCGCTGAAGTTCTTCTGGTAGCTGATTATCCTGCGATACTAAATAACGTTCACTCGTTGTAGTTGTGGTACACAACCTTTTAGGATCGGGGTTGCCCTCATTATTAATCCTCACTCTCTTACGGCTTAAATTATTAGCGTTGTTTGAGCGCGTGAGAGAGTCATACATGGCATCAAAAACGGTATTTGAAATGTAGCTCAGTGCCATGTTTACTGCCTTCTTTAAGTACAGCAGCCTTTGAGTTTATATACGGGTATAGGTTGATGAAACCTATTGTCTTCCTTGCTAACCATCCTCATTTCACTCATGTTTTCTCATCGCAAATCGGTTTATTTCCCCGCTTGAACTCAGGCCGCAACTAGCTGCAGGGATTTAGAATGGTAAATGTCATTTTAAATGAGTACAAATGAAATATATTTAAGACTTACAAACTGCGGCAAGGGCTCAAGGGAACGAAATCAATAAATCGCAAATCCAAGTATCACGGGTATATCAGTGCGAAATGACAGATTTATACTCGATAAAAGTATCGACTTTGGTTTTATTCGATGTATGTAATGGTAACTCTAGGGGGCTTTGCAATGATTGTTCATGAACTCGGCCAGAATCGGAAGTTATACCGATTACAGTAATTATATGCAATCAGAAAAATCCATAATGGAGAATTCGTCTTCATGGTTCTCGGTATTAAAATGTAATCTGGTTTGTTGCTGGATATCATATGCACTTTCTAGTTGTTTGACTAACCTACTATCGACATCACTGCTTATTCTGCTCAGCATAACTGTTAACTCTGAGAGGGTGAACTCCTCAATACGAGCTAACAGCATCTCAACGTCTTCTGTTTCCAGTTGAGGCTTGTCTAAAAGTGGGTTAGGGCTTGCTTCTGGCGGTAAACCTACAAATAAACTGCTGACCCATTCCCCATCAAACTCATTCCATTGTCTAGGCTTATTAACCTTACTTAACGAGGCCGTATTCCAAAAGGTATCGTCTTCCATAAAAGACAACAAAGCCTCATCTTCACCATCTTGGTTGAAGCTCGTTTCCATAGACTCAGGCTCTTGCGCCGTGTTATTCGTCGTTGCACCATCCTGATGCCATGAAGCGAGTGATATATTTTGGTACTGCACGGATGAACTTAATCTCTCTCTTAATTCTCTAGGCATGTCGGCGAGGGGATATTTCTCAACGAGCGCTTTTATTGTAAAAGTGCTCAGAGAGTCTGCATGATATACGAGATTGCGGCGGATTTCCGAGGTCAGGTTCAAGCCATTTTGTACACACTTCTCAATGATGGCCAAGTCAAGCCAGCTTTCCTGCAATGTCTTCGTGTTGCCTGTGGCGCTTGGCGCTTGCTTTTGTGATAAACGTTCGTTTCGACGTGTAACATAAGTACTGACAACGCTTTTTTCATTGCTGTCAGCAAACTCAACCGGAAAGTCACTGCTTAATGTATCAATAAACAAAGAAAGCTCATCAGCAGACCAATTGCGAATAGTGATACTACTTGGACTACTTGGGCTTAACTGAGGAAAGGGCAGTTCAATCATTTCCTCATCAGTATTGAGTAGCCTCATATGAGCTTGACTAATATGGTAGGGAGTCGGGGCGCTGACAAAGGATAAACTTAACCAATAACAAAAAAGCACCATGGGGCAATCTGTTTGTTGTGCATGTGTATCAATGCATAATGTGATCCCTTTATTTGTATCCATACTGTCGGTGGACACATGAAACGTCACGGCATTTAATGTTGTAGGATGCTTTACTGGCAAGACTACCCCTCTGGTGACCAGCCCCCAATTCAGTGTGTTCATGGTTTTCACTTTGGGTTTTACGGTCGTATTTAAATATTGACCGTAATCTTTTCCCGCTAGGCAAAGAGTATAAAATTTCTTAGCTGATAATGACCTTGATAACTGATATAGATCATTAGCGGTACTGAACACTTTACATAACACCCGGCAACAGTTGATATCGTTAATCAATATCTTAGTTTCAGGCGTAGATGAAAGCAGGCAGGCCGCGATTAAATACGCCTGAATCTGATTCATATCTTCATCCTCAACGCCCTTTAGGACGACCGGATACAATGTATTAATCCATTGTTCTGATGTGGGGCATGAGCGGATTACTCTGCAAAAACGGAAGTAATGGCTTACACTCTCATGGCTCAGGCCTTTCAAATCGAGCGCACAGGACAGGATGGTTTTATTAATTGGCTGACTGAGCAAACGTTCCCAGTGGGATAGTTTCTGCACTTCCTCAGCGGCCAGAGTGTGCCCTCTCTCTGGACAAGGCGCATTTGCAAAGAACAATTTTAATCCCAGCTGGCCGTTGGCGAAACAGATTTTACCGAGCGCGTTCAATATTCCTTGATGGCTTCCTATTACGTGTGGGAGCCCTAATCTCGTTGTTTTTTTCGAACTCAATGAGCAATAGTTACGCACATTTTTCAGTAGTTCAGGCTCACCTTTAACGGCTAACGCCAGCGCTTTTAGCGATGTTAGCTCATCATCGTTATCGCGAAAGTGAGTGAGCAGTTTGGCGACGGGTGAGCAGGAAAAAGCATTTTCCACAGCTAAAAGAGATGACTGTTTCCACTCCTGTATGCATAGTTGCAGTAGTTGATCATCGGGTTTATCATCAATGCTTAATAAAGACAGCAGCTTAGTTACCTCATCCTGTTTCGGTGGCAACGAGAAAACCGCAAAGACACAAACTAATCTGAGAAGATGGAACAAACCGTTTTGTTTCAGCGCAGGGTGTTCAAGCAAGCAAAACCAGCCATCAGAATCATCAGGTCGGTTCATCACTTTAACTAATAACAACCTATACAATGGCAGATTGAATCTGCCACCCTCCTGCAGCTGCGGTAGTTTTAGCAACTCAATAATGCGTGACATTGTCGCTTCGTCAGGCAAGCCGCGTCCATGAAATATCGACGATAAGGATTTGAACAATGGGAAGTTCAATCTGCCGTCTTCATGCAGCTCCGGAAGTTCAAGAAGCTCTATAAAGTGCGCCATTGCCACATCGTCAGGCAGTCCACGACGAGCAAGTATCGACGACAGAGATTTGAATAACGGCAAGTTCAATGCACCTCTTTCCTGTAGTTGCGGCAATTTCAGCAGCTTAATAAAGCGCGTTATTGCCGCTTCGTCAGGTAGACCGCGGCCACTAAATATCGACGATAGGAATTTGAGTCGCGGCAGGCTCAATGTGCCGCCCTCCTGCAGTTGCGGCAGTTTCAGCAACTCAATAAAGTGCTCCATCGTCACTTCGTTAGGCATGCCGCAGCCACTAAATATCGACGAAAGAGATTTGAAAATCGGCAGACTTAATCTGCCGCCCTTCTGCAGTTGCGGCAGTTCAAGCAGCTTAATAAAGCGTGATATCGCCATTTCGTCAGGCAGACCGCGGCCATGAAATATTGACGACAGGGATTTGAGTAACGGCAGGTTTAATTTGTCGCCCACCTGCAACTGAGGTAGATTCAATAGGTCAATAAAGCGCTTCATCGCCGCATCACCAGGCAAACCACGGCCATTACATATCGATGACAGGGATTTGAGTAACGGCAGGTTTAATTTGCCGCCCACCTGCAACTGAGGTAGATTCAATAGGTCAATAAAGCGCTTCATCGCCGCATCACCAGGCAAACCACGGCCATTACATATCGATGACAGGGATTTGAGTAACGGCAGACTTAATTTGTCGCCCTCCTGAAGCTGCGGTAGTTCCAGCAGTTCAATAAAACGTGCCATCGTCGCTTCGTCAGGCAAACCGCAATTATGAAATATCGACGACAGGGATTTTAGCCGTGGCAGACTTAATACGCCATCTTCCTGTAGCTGCGGCAGTACCAGCAGCTTAATAAAGCGCGTCATAGCTGCTTTGCCAGGCAGGCCGCGGGAATTAAATATCGACGACAGGGATTTGAGCCGCGGCAGACTTAATGCGCCGCCTTCCTTTAGCTGCGGAAGTTCCAGTATCTTAATAAAGCGTGTCATCGCTGCGTTGACAGGCAGACCGCGACCATGAAATATTGACGACAGGGAGGTAAGCAGCGGCAGACTTAACGTGCCGTCCACCTGCAGCAGCGGCAGTTTAAGTAAAGTATTAAAGCGTTCCATCTCCGATTTGTTAGGCAGACCGTGCCCATAAAATATCGACGATAAGGATTTTAGCCGAGTCAGGCACAATGTGTCTCCTTCCTGCAGCAGCGGCAGTTTAAGTAAAGTATTAAAGCGTTCCATCTCCAATGCATCAGGCAGACCGCGTCTATGAAATATTGACGTTAAGGGGGCCATAGGTTCCGTTTTCGCTACCAGAATGATGTGCTTATCACTGAAGCTAAAGAACTTTTTTATCGTATAGTCATTAACCATGCTGGTAAAAAAGCCTGTACTTTTTACCTTTGCGTCGGCTATTTTTATGAAAAAAAGTGTTAGTTTATTGCTGTACTGCGTTTGTTGCTCTTTAGATATAATTTCGACCTTTGATAACAACTTTGTGAATGCAGGTGTAACTTTAATGCCTTTACTATTCAATGCATCCCGAAGTGTTTGAGGTGGTTTTTCATCCTGCGATACTAAATAACATTTACTCGCCGGAGTTGTGATACGCAACCTTTTAGGAGCAGGGTTGCCTTCATTATTAGTCCTCACTCTTTTACGGTTTGGCTTCTTAGCGTTATTTGAGGTAGAAGGAGTATCATACATGGAACTGGAAGTAGCATTTGAAGTGGAGGTGAGTGCCATGTTTGTTACCTTTTTTAAGGACAGTTTTTTTTGAGTTTATACACGGGTATAGATTGATGAAACCTATTACCTTCCTTGCTAACTATCCTCATTTTACTCTGGTTTTCTCAAGGTAAATCGGTTTATTTCCCGCTTGAAACCAAGCCGCAACCAGTTGCAGGGATTTAGAATGGTAAATATCATTTTTAATGAGTACAAATGAAATATATTTAAGATTTACAAACTGCTGCAAGTAGTTAATTGTGCAAAATTAATAATTTGTAAAGCCAAGGCATAAGGAGCTCATCGGTATACTTTCTTCGGCAACTTTCCTAAATACCAGCCTGCGCGGTTATCACTGTACAAAAGCCATACTGATTAATGAGTTATTTCATTCATTATAACTTTGGGTGAACTTGATGGGTAATTACATATAATCCATAACGGAAAGCTCATCCCCACGGTTTGCGGCATTTTTAAGTAACATGGTTTTTTGCTGGATATCATATGCATTTTCTAGTTGTTTGACTAACCTATTATCGACATCACTGCTTATTTTGCTCAGCATAATTGTTAACTCTGAGAGGGGGAAGTACTCAATACTCCCTAACAGCACCTCAACGTCTTCTGTACCCAGTTGAGGCTTATCTAAAATTGGGTTAGGGTTTGCTTCAGGCGGTAAATCTACAAATAAACTGCTGGCCCATTCCTCATCAAACTCACTTAATTGCACAGGCTGATTATCCTTGCTTAACGAGGCCGTACCCCAATGGTCATCGTCATCCATAAAAAACAACATAGCCTCATTTTCATCACCTTGGCCGTCGCTCGTTTCCATAGGCTCAGGCTCTTGCGCCGTGTCACTCGTTGCTGCACCATCGTGATGCCATGAAACAAGCGGTGTGCTTTGGTATTGCACAGATGAACTTAATCTTTCTCTTAATTCGAAAGGCATGTCGGCGAGGGGATATTTCTCAACGAGCGCTTTTACTGCATGAATGCTCAGAGAGTCGGCATGATATACGAGATTACGGCGAATTTTCTGGTTCAGGCGCAAGCCTTTTTGTACACACTTTTCTATGAATGCCAAATCAAGCCAGCTTTCCTGCTGTGCCTCCGCGTTGCCTGTTACGCTTGGCACTTGCTTTTGTGACAGCCGTTCTTCTCGTCGTGTAACGTAAGTACTGACAAGGCTTTGTTCATTGCTGTCAGTGAACTCAATTGGAATGTCACTGCTTAATGTATCAATAAACAAAGAAAGTTCATCGGCAGACCAGTTGATAATAGTGATACTTTTTGGACGGCTTTGGCTTAACTGAGGAAAGGGCAACTTAATCACTTCCTCATCAATATTAAGCAGCGTTATTTGAGCTTGACTAATCTGGTAAGGGGTCGGAGCGTTGGCAAAGGATAAACTGAACCAATAACAAAAAAGTACCATGGGGCAATCTGTTTGTTGTGCTAGTGTATCAATGCATAATGTGACCCCTTTTTCAGTATCCATACTGTTAGTGGATACACTAAACGTCACAGCATTTAATGTTGTAGGATGCTTTACTGGCAAGACTAACCCTCTGGTGGCCAGCCCCAAATTCAGTGTGTTCATGGTTTTCACTTTGGGTTTTACGGTCGTGTTTAGATACTGACCGTAATCTTTCCCTGCTAGGCAAAGGGTATGAAATTTCTTAGCTGGTAATGACATTGATAATTGATATAGGTCATTAGCGGTACTGAACACTTGACATAACACCCGGCAACAGTTGATATCGTTAATCATTCTCTTAGTTTCAGATGTAGGTGAAAGCAGGCAGGCCGCAATTAAATACGCCTGAACCTGATTCACATTTTCATCCTCAACGCCCTTTAGGACGACCGGATACAATGCCTTATCCCATTGTTCTAATGTGGGACGTGAGCGAGTTACCCTACAAAAACGCAAGTAATGGCTTACACTCTCATGGCTCTGACGTTTCAAGTCGAGCGCACTGGATAGGATGGTTTTATTGAGTGGTTGACTGAGCAATCCTTCCCAGCGGGAGGATTCCCTCACTTTCTCAGCGCTCATAGGGCGGCTTCCTTTTGGGCAAGGCGCATTTGCAAAGAACAATTTTAATCCCAGCTGACCGTTGGCGAAACTGATTTCACCAAGCGTGCTCAATATCCCTTGATGGCTTTCTATTACACATGGGAACGTCAATCCCGTTATTTTTTTCGTGCTCAACGAGCAGTAGTTACGAAATTTTTTAAGCATCTCAGGATCACCTTTAATGGCCAATGCCAGCGCTTTTAGCGATGTTAGCTCATCATCGTTATCGCGAAAGTGAGCGAGCAGTTTGGCGACTGATGAGCAGGAAAAAGCCTTTTCCACCGCTTTAAGAGATGATTTTTTCCACTCTTGAATGCAGAGTTGCAGTAGTTGATCGTCGGGTTTACCATCAATGCTTAATAAAGAAAGTAGGTGAGTTATCTCCTCCTGTTTCGGCGGCAGAGGGAAAATCGAAAGGACACAAGCTAGACTGATAAGGTGGATTCGACCATTTTTCTGCAATTCAGGGTGTTCAAGCAAGCAAAACCAGCCGTCTGCCTTATCTGGTCGACTCATCACCTTAACTAATAACAACCTATACAAGGGCAGATTTAACATGCCGCCCTCCTGCAGTTGCGGCAGTTTCAATAGTTCAACAAATCGCATTATTGTCGTATCTTCAGGCAGACCGCGAGAATGAAATATCGATAATAGGGATTTTAGCAGCGGCAGACTCAATGTGCCCCCCTCCTGCAGCTGCGGCAGTTTCAGCAACTCAATGAAACGCATCATTGTCGCTTTATTAGGCATGCCGCGGCTACTAAATATCGACGACAGGGATTTGAGCAACTGCAGACTTAAACAGCCGTCCTTCTGCAGCTGCGGCATTTCCAGCAGTTCAATGAATTGCGTCATCATCGCTTCGTCAGGCAGACCACGGGTATTAAATATCGACGATAAGGATTTGAGCCGTGGCAAACTTAATCTGCCGCCCTCCTGCAATTGAGGAAGTTTCAACAGTTTAATAAAACGCACCATTTCTGATTCGTCAGGTAAACCGCGGCCATTAAATATCGACGAAAGGGATTTGAACAACGGCAGGCTAAGTCTGCCGTTTTCCTGTAGTTGCGGCAGTTCCAGTAGCTTAATAAAGCACGTCATTTCCACTTCGTCAGGCAGGCCGCATCCATTAAATATCGACGAAAAGGATTTAAACAGCGGCAGGTTTAATCTTTCGCTATCCTGCAACTGCGGCAGTTCCAGTAGCTTTATAAAGCGCGCCATTTCCACTTCGTCAGGCAGACCGCGACCACTAAATATTCATGATAGGGATTTAACCAACGGCAGACTTAATCGGCCGCTATCTTGCATCTGCGGCAGTACCAGTAACTCAATAAAGCGCGTCATTGCCACTCCGTCAGGTAGACCGCGGCCACTAAGTATCGACGATAGGGATTTGAATAACGGCAGACTTAATGTACCGTTATTTTGCAACTGCGGCAGTTCCAGAAGCTCAATAAAACGCCTCATCGCCGTTTCGTCAGGCAGGCCGCAGCCATTAAATATCGACGACAGGGATTTGAACAACGGCAAGCTTAGTCTGCCACTAACCTGCAGTTGTGGCAGTTCCAGCAACTCAATAAAGCGCGTCATTACTGCGTCCTCAGGCAGACCGCGTCCATTAAATATCGACGCCAATGACTTGAGCCGCGGCAGGCTTAATGTGCTGTCTTCCTGAAGCTGCGGCAGAACCAACAGTTTAAAAAAGCGCATCATCGCCGCGTTACTAGGCAAACCGCAGCCATTAAATATCGACGACAGGGATTTGAGCCTCGGCAGACTTAATTTTCCGCCCTCCTGCAGTTGTGGCAGTTCCAGCAGCTTAAAAAAGCGCGTCATCCCCGCTTCGTCAGGCAGACCACAGCCATGATATATCGACGACAGGGATTTAAGCAGCGGTAGATTTAATGCATCGCCCTCTTGCAGTTTCGGCCGTTTCAGCAATTTATTAAAATCCTTCATCGTCGATTCGCTAGGCAGACCGCGGCTATGAAATATAGACGAAAGGGTTTTCATTGGTTGGGTTTCTGCCACCAGAACGATATGTTCATCATTGCAACTAAAGAACTTTCTTATATTACATGCTGAATTAATTATGCTGGTAAAAAAGCCGGTGTCTTTTACCTTTGTATCGACTATGTTAATAAAAAAAAGATGTAATTTATTGCTGTACTGGGTTCGTTGCGCTTCTGATTTAATCTCGACTTTTGATAATAACTTTGTGAATGCTGATAAAACTTTAATGCCTTTGCTATTCATTGCTCGCTGAAGTTCTTCTGGTAGCTGATTATCCTGCGATACTAAATAACGTTCACTCGTTGTAGTTGTGGTACACAACCTTTTAGGAACGGGGTTGCCCTCATTATTAATCCTCACTCTCTTACGGCTTAAATTACTAGCGTTGTTTGAGCGCGTGAGAGAGTCATACATGGCATCAAAAACGGTATTTGAAATGTAGCTCAGTGCCATGTTTACTACCTTCTTTAAGTACAGCAGCCTTTGAGTTTATATACGGGTATAGGTTGATGAAACCTATTGTCTTCCTTGCTAACCATCCTCATTTCACTCATGTTTTCTCATCGCAAATCGGTTTATTTCCCGCTTGAACTCAAGCCGCAACTAGCTGCAGGGATTTAGAATGGTAAATGTCATTTTAAATGAGTACAAATGAAATATATTTAAGATTTATAAATTACCGCAAGGGCTTAAGGGAACGAAATCAATAAATCGCCAAGCCAAGTGTCACGAGTATATCAGTGCGATATGACGGATTTATAGTGAGTGGAGCATGGGTTTCTCCTAAAGCTAAAAATCCAGTTAAAATTGATTTTTACTAAAAGTCGATAGCTTGTGAATTCTAGTTGGGATTATTGTCCAATCAAAACGCAATATTGTGAGTTAGTTTTTAAAGGGACAGCAGGAAACTGACTTTAAGATAATACCAATTACAGTAATTAAATTCCCAGCTCAGAGCTGTGTATGTGTTCAAAGTACAAGTGAAATTGATGAAGACATAAGTACCTGACGATAAATTATTAAACATTTTGCTCATATCTTAAGCACTCTACAGCGTTGTGTCTCAGGTTGCATAGCTACGGCTATGCGTCCCTCCCCACGTCTTGTATTGCACTCAATCTATGAACAAAAAAGTACTCAATAACTTATACTCAGGTACTTAGTTATTACCGACATACAAAACTGTCGTTGTTACATTGCTACGTTGAGACAGTTTTGCGTAGTAATTTGGACACATACAAGCTTCCGAAGGGCAAAGCTAAAGGATTCCATTAACTACGTTACAAGTTTTTGAATTATCCCGATAGTACTTCAAACTTGCGCCTTGTACTGAAATCCTTTAGCTCTTGCTGAGTGGGAAGTTAATTACTGTAATTGGTATAACTAGAAAAATGTAGCTTAACTATCAACCAAATGGTGACAGGTGTTTTGAAAACCACTGCTAATATCAGTTATGTATGTATCAGGTATCCCTGATTTTGATATGTTAGAAGAGTTATGTATAAAGCATATTCGCAAAAACAACTTTTTACATGAAGCGATGCTATTTTCCTTTTTCTATGTTGCCAACGATTGTCTCAGAAAAGTCTTTCGGACTATTGTTCAGATAGATTTTTGAGTTTTGTGCTCAAACTACTGCCAGCTTGTTCTGTTGGTATACTTCTGCCCTCTTTCCTTACAATCTAAATAAATCGGTTGAACGCAAATTTAGTTTTAATCTATTGAAATTAAATACAAGATTAAGCAACCTGAATTCCCCTATCAGGTGAGTGCTGAACATTCATATTCTTGCTAAAATTATCGCTAGCTGTGTTATAAATTTTACAAGTAGAAACGAAGTGCCGACAGTTTTGTATGTCGGTAACCACTAATTACTGCTATTCACGCCTTGCTATCAGTAATTTTTCTGTGTATATGAACGCTCCCAACCGATTTGATTAGGTTTAAGTGATCGGCTCACAACAAAAACAGTGAAGGCTCAAAAGCATCAAAGACAGCATAAATACAATCACGAAATATCAACACGCCCTCTAGATATATAAACTTTAATTTTACGAGTAAACTGTGAGTGATAAAAGATTAGAATAGGAATTAACATCAAAAATCAATGTATAAATTAAATCAAAAGGTTGTTACCCCATCAAATCCATGTACTCTTCTTCATCTGGTAACATTATGTCGCGGATATACCGTAACCCTAAGCTACTTAAAACGGCTTTAGAGCCTTCATTTTCTGGACGAACCACCCCCATAATTCGATGGACTCCTGATTGATAGCCATGCTCAAAAACTGCTTTTGCCGCTTCTTTGGCGTACCCGTTTCCCCAGAATGGAGGTAAATAAGCGTAACCAATTTCCACAAAAGATAAAAACTCTCGTTTGGTTAGTCCGCAAACACCAATGGGTACTGATGTGTCTTTTAACATGACTAGATAGAGCCCAAATCCAAATTGTTGGTAACTGGTTTTAGGCCCATTAATGATATAGGCCTTAGCATGCTCAATAGTTCGGACTTTGTTGTCACCAATAAACTTAATATATCCGGGAGTGTTTACCAACCGAAAAATAAAATCTCTATCATGATCTTCTATTCGTCTTATCGAAAGTCTTTCAGTGGTTAAAAACGCCATCAGTACTACCTTATTTTCTGAAGGATATATACCCATGTTTACCTGAAAATACACCTTCAAATATCATGGGCGAGTGTAATACCAAATATACTAATTAAATGATCTATTCAGAGCGTTGTACATGTTCAAAGTACAATCAAGATTGGTGAAGACATAGTCATTACCGACATATAAAGCTGTCGTTATTACATTGCTATGTCAAGACAATATTGAGCCGTAATTTGGTCACGTACACGCTCCATAAAGTCAAGGCTAAAAGCTTTCATTACTGTGTTGCAAGTTTTTAGATTATCCCGACAAAAGCACTAAGTACGTTGAACACCAGTTTTGTATGGCGGCCGTAGAGAATATAGTAACGCAAACTTGCGCCTTGCACTGAAACCTTTTAGCTCTTGCTGAACGATCAATTAATATAATTGGTATAAATTATCTACAAGTATGGTTGCTTTACAGGAACCTCGCAAAGTCATTACCTGATTTACTTGGTTTTATTGGTGCTTTAACCATAGGAGTCCCTATGTATAAGAAACCGACAATATCATCTGACTCTTTAATTCCTAATGCAGATTTAACATCACGATTAAATGCAAAATCACCCGTTCTCCAGACTCCTCCAAGACCAAGGGCAAAGGCTGCTTGTTGCATGGCCATGGTTGCACAACCCGCTGCAATACTTTGTTCTATAATTGGCACTTTCGGATGATGTTGGTACTTGGCTACAACCGTAATCACCATTGGAGCTCTAAATGGCATTTTTGCCGATTTTGCTACCATCTCGTCACTTTCACCTGATTTTTCAGCTGCATTTACAAAGGCAGCAGCCAACTTATCCAAACCAGCTTCTTGAGCAATAATAAACTCCCAAGGACAAAGTCCTGCATGATCTGGCACTCTAACAGCCGAATCCAAAATAAATTTTAATTGTATTTCTGTTGGTGCTGGAGTGGTTAAACGCGGTGTTGATTGACGGGTCAATAGTAGCTGTTCAGCGTTCAAAGGGAATTCCTTATGTTACTTTTATTTAAGCCAAACTATACCTACGCACTACTTTGCTTTCAA
This sequence comes from Parashewanella spongiae, assembly GCF_004358345.1. Lineage (NCBI taxonomy): Bacteria > Pseudomonadati > Pseudomonadota > Gammaproteobacteria > Alteromonadales > Shewanellaceae > Parashewanella > Parashewanella spongiae. Next base: position 3,219,396 of record NZ_CP037952.1, read on the forward strand.
ATTAAAAAATCCCACAATAAATATGGGATTTTATCTTTATAACTATTTGCTATAGTTTTACTTTACTAAGCTATTTTTTTTGGCAATGAAATAATCAACACTTGTGTAACGTCCACCACCCACAGTAAATATCGCAAACAACATGATGAAATAAGTAATCGCGAATTCAACACCATTATTTAAGATAACGAAATTACCTGACGATGTTAGCCAGTCATAATTTCCGTGTTCTTGAAGAATTTCTTTAGCTCTCGCTAACTTGTCACCCGCAGCAATTACGTTGTCATTTGCCAACCATGAGCCACCATCTGCAATCGCTAACCAGCCTTTATCTATATGAACGGTAAATGCTGCCACTAACATTGTTATCATCAACGGAATCGCAACAAGTCTGGTTGCTAACCCAATTAACAATAAAGAAGCCCCAACGAGCTCGGTTCCTACAGCAAGTGTAGCCATAACTTCTGGCATTGGCAGGCCAAGTCCCCAATCAGGATTACCAAACCATGCAACGGTATCACTGAAATGCGAATACTTGTTGTAGCCTGCTTGTAGTAATACTGGTGCCAAATAAATACGTAATGCTAAAGGTGCTAAACCATCAATATGCGTGATCCAACCAAGAGCTTTTTGATAGAGCTTAGTGATTTCCATGAATATTCCCCATTAATAACCAAAACTTACTTTATTTGACTGAAAGACCCTGCAAATAGACATAGTATTTCAAATCAATGACAATTTTTAGAACAAACCACTCAATACGACGAATCCTTCGTAAACTATAGACTAGTTTTTTACTTATAGATTAGTCTGTTGTTCCAAAATACGGCGTTATAAAGTAAGATCATTTTAAATATGTTAATTATACCAATCCGCATCCAATAGTGATCGCTCAGCAAGATCGAAAGGCGACGCTTTGAAGGTTTTTAATTGTTTTTCTATTGTTCTTCAAACCTAGGGGCTGTTTATCTTTCGTGATTATTTTTGCAGCGATAAATTGGTCGTTTTATACAAGACAGAGCTTGTGCGGTTTGGTATTCCAAATAAGCAAGCGATAACGCAGTACCTTTTATTTAGAAAGAGCGACCAATTTACGCTCTCTCTTTTTTCGATGCTTTTGAGCGTTCACTGTTCTGTGTTGTAACCCGTTTACTTAGATGACTAAGCTTCACTGCTTACGCCTTGAATAGATAAACGCTCAAATAGCATAAAATTTAATCCTGCAAGATAAACAGCCCCTAGTACATATTGACATCTATTTAATCCTCAAAAATGCTACTTAGCTAACAAATTTCGCATTAACTCAAGGGTAATTTGATCCATTCACTGTTGCCAAAATTTTTATGTGTTAAAATAAAATCAAACCATTGGTAAGACCAATTTACCAAAAATTCAAATTGTGGCTAGATAATTCGTACATTTGATAATTAGATGATTTAGTAAGATTAATTTCATCCTAAATTTACTACACAGATATTATTTTTTAGTGTTAATTCCATTGACTTTTTTGAAAATCTCAATGGAATTAGTATTAAATTTTAGAAGGTATTTTTTTATGAAAACCGAACAATCAGAGTTGTATGCCGAAGCTTGGAAAGGCTTGATTTCAGGAAATTGGGAAACTACCGTTGACGTTAGAGATTTTATCCAAAAGAACTATACCCCATACGAAGGCGACGAGGCCTTTTTAGAAGGTGCGACTGAAGCCACGACAAAGTTATGGGAGCAAGTGATGCAAGGCATCACTCAAGAAAACCGTACTCATGCTCCAGTCGATTTCGACACTAAGCTTATTTCAACGATTACTTCTCATGACGCAGGTTACATCAATCAAGAATTAGAAACCATTGTTGGCTTACAAACAGAAGCACCATTAAAACGTGCTCTTCTGCCTAATGGTGGCATTCGTATGGTTGAAGGATCATGCAAAGCCTATGATCGTGAGCTTGATCCTACCGTTAAATACATTTACTCAGAACTACGTAAAACTCACAACCAAGGCGTGTTTGATGTTTACACTCCTGAAATAATGGCTTGTAGAAAATCCGGAGTACTGACTGGTCTACCAGATGCTTATGGACGAGGACGTATTATTGGTGATTATCGCCGTATAGCTTTGTATGGCATAGACTATTTAATGCAAGATAAAATTGCGCAATTCAGCTCACTTCAAGCTGAATTTGAAGCAGGTGATGAACTATCTAACACCATGCAATTGCGTGAAGAAATTTCAGAACAACATCGTGCGCTAGGTCAAATGAAAAAAATGGCTGAGAAATATGGTTTTGATATTTCTCGCCCAGCAAAAAATGCTCAAGAAGCGATTCAATGGACTTACTTTGGTTACCTTGCTGCAGTAAAAAGCCAAAACGGTGCTGCGATGTCACTTGGTCGCACAGCTAGCTTTTTAGATATTTATATCGAGCGTGATATCAAGAATGGTTTGATCACAGAGTTTCAAGCTCAAGAGATGGTCGATCATTTCGTGATGAAACTTCGTATGGTTCGTTTTTTACGTACTCCAGAGTATGATGAATTGTTCTCAGGCGATCCGATTTGGGCAACCGAGTCTATCGGTGGTATGGGGCTTGACGGACGTACTTTAGTTACAAAGAATAGTTTTCGATTCTTAAATACACTCTACACTATGGGAGCAAGTCCTGAGCCAAATATCACAGTGCTTTGGTCAGAAAAACTTCCTGAAACATTCAAAAAATACTGTGCGAAAGTATCTATCGATACCAGCTCAATTCAATACGAAAATGACGACTTAATGCGCCCTGATTTTGAATCAGATGATTACGCCATCGCTTGTTGTGTCAGCCCAATGATCATTGGCAAACATATGCAATTCTTTGGTGCGCGAGCCAATTTAGCAAAGACAATGCTTTATGCTATTAACGGTGGCATTGATGAAAAATCAAAAGTGCAAGTTGCACCAAAATCAGATCCCATCACAAGTGAAGTGCTAGATTATGATGACGTGATGCAGCGCCTCGATGGTCTAATGGAGTGGTTAGCGACACAATATGTAACAGCGCTAAATTCTATCCATTATATGCATGACAAATATAGTTACGAATCCGCTTTAATGGCGCTTCATGATCGTGATGTTCGCCGCACTATGGCGTGTGGAATTGCAGGTCTTTCGATTGCTGCGGATAGTTTATCAGCGATTAAGTACGCTAAAGTTAAACCGATTCGAGACGAAAACGGTATTGCGATTGATTTCGACATAACTGGCGATTACCCTAAGTTCGGTAATAATGATGCTCGAGTTGATGATCTAGCTTGTGAGCTTGTTGAGCGTTTTATGGCTAAAATTCGCAACAAGAAAATGTATCGCAATGCAATTCCAACTCAATCTATTTTAACCATTACTTCTAACGTAGTTTACGGTAAGAAAACCGGAAACACTCCAGATGGACGCCAAGCTGGAGCCCCATTCGCTCCAGGCGCGAACCCAATGCATGGACGTGATGAAAAAGGGGCAATTGCTTCATTAACTTCAGTTGCCAAGCTACCCTTTGCTCATGCACAAGATGGTATCTCTTATACTTTTTCAATTGTGCCAAATGCACTCGGTAAAGATGACAGCAGCCGTCGTAAAAATCTCGCTGCATTAATGGATGGCTATTTCTCTCATAACAATATGCGCGAAGGTGGGCAACACCTAAATGTAAATGTAATGAATAGAGAAATGCTCGAAGATGCTGTTGCTCATCCAGATAAATACCCACAACTGACTATTCGAGTATCGGGATATGCGGTAAGGTTCAACGCACTTACCACAGAACAGCAACAAGACGTTATTGCTCGTACTTTCACTAAAGGTATGTAATGTAATTGTAGCCGACTGGTCTTTACTGGTCGGCCTAAATATTTTTACCATCGATTTCAAGGTTATTTAATGACAACAACTGGTCGTATACATTCTGTAGAGTCATTTGGCACGGTCGATGGTCCCGGCATCCGTTTTATCACTTTTATGCAAGGGTGTTTAATGCGATGTCAGTATTGCCATAATCGTGATACATGGGATTTGGACGGCGGGAAAGAAGTCACTGTTGACGCCCTTATGGAGCAAGTCATTGCTTATCGCCCTTTCCTTGAAGCCAGTAATGGCGGTGTCACAGCCAGTGGCGGTGAAGCAATCCTACAAGCTGAGTTTATTGCTGATTTTTTTGAAGCGTGTAAAAAAGAAAAACTCCATACATGCTTGGATACCAATGGTTTTGTGCGCAAGTACACATCTTCAATAGATAAACTATTAGATAATACCGACTTAGTATTGCTCGACATTAAGCAAATGGACGATGACAAACATATTTTGCTTACCAAAGTCAGTAATCATCGCACTTTACAATTTGCAGAATATTTAGCAAAACGCAACCAACCAACTTGGATCCGGTATGTTGTTGTTGGTGGCTACACTGATGACATTGATTCAGCTATAAAACTCGCTGAATTTGTAAAGCCAATGAAAAATGTTGAAAAAATTGAATTACTCCCTTATCACGAATTAGGTAAGCACAAATGGGAAGCAATGGGAGAAGACTACCAGTTGAATGCAATATCTCCTCCAACACAAAATGAAATGGAAAAAATAAAAAAAGTATTCATCGATATGGAAATAAATGCCGTGTACTAAGCGAAAATTAAAGGTTTTCCCAATATTCGGCATCCAAGCGTTCAAATGCTAATTTTAAAAGAATGGCTATATCAAAATAGCATGCGGTGCCATTTAAAGGTTTACACGAAATACCCATTGATAACATTTTATTGCTAAGTTGTTGTCCCCAGTCAAGCATAGTTAAAGGTAATGGATGCCTAGCACGCCAACCTAACCAAATTAAGCCTTGCATAGGTAAGCTTATAAAAAACAAAGCGTAGATAATAGCTTGAGGCAAAGCACTCAAGCCCGAAAAATATAATTGGCTCGCTACTGTAACCGCAGCAAGCAATGGCATTGAAAAAATGGCCAACTGAGTCGCCTTAACCACTCGATACTCAGGAAAGAAATAACTTAATTGCTTAACCATTGGCCATGTTTTCATATAACGATGACCATCACGTAATTTTTTAATAATACTCATAGTTAATGTTTGTTCTCCGAGTAAAGTGCATCTTAACTGAGAATAGCATAACAAAAGTTTTCGCTAAACAGAGCCTCACTAATGCTGATATTTGGTGCATGTGAGGCAAGTTTGATTTTTTATACAATTGCATAAGGTTTTACCATGTCCAATCAACTCGTTTTAGTTCTTAATTGTGGCAGCTCATCATTAAAGTTTGCAGTCATGGACGCACAAACAGGTGAGGATAAAATTTCAGGCTTAGCTGAATGCTTTGGCCTTGAAGATTCACGTATAAAATGGAAAATCCAAGGCGAAAAACACCAACAAAACTTAGGTGCATTTACCGCCCACCGTGAAGCTGTTGAATACATTGTAAACGCTATTCTTGCCGCGCAACCAGAGCTTGCTGAACAAATTCAAGCCATTGGTCATCGTATTGTTCACGGTGGTGAAAAATTTACTCACTCAGTTATTATCGATGAATCGGTGATAAAAGGTATTGAAGACTGCGTATCACTGGCACCACTTCATAATCCAGCTCACTTGATTGGTATACGCGCTGCAATGGCATCTTTCCCAAAACTTCCACAAGTTGCCGTATTTGACACAGCATTCCATCAAACCATGCCTGAAAAAGCCTTCGTATATGCCCTGCCTTATAAGCTTTACCGTGAGCATAGTGTTCGTAGATACGGTATGCATGGCACCAGTCATTTATTTGTAAGCCGTGAAGCAGCAAAAATGCTCAATAAAAACATTGCCGAAACTAATATCATTTGTGCCCATTTAGGCAACGGTGCATCAGTCACTGCAATTAAAGGTGGTAAAAGCGTTGATACTTCTATGGGGCTAACCCCACTTGAAGGTTTAGTCATGGGTACACGATGCGGCGATCTTGATCCTTCAATTATTTTTCATTTAGTAAACCAATTAGGCTATACCCTTGATGAAGTAAATACTTTATTAAATAAGCAAAGTGGATTAATGGGGATTTCTGAACTCACTAACGATTGCCGAGGCATTGAAGAAGCTGTCGCCGAAGGTCACAAAGGTGCAACCCTAGCCCTAGACATCTTTTGTTACCGCCTAGCAAAATACATTGCATCTTACACTGTGCCGCTAGGACGATTAGATGGAATTATTTTTACTGGTGGTATTGGGGAGAACTCTGATCTAATTCGTGAGAAAGTTCTTACCTTACTAAGTATTTTCAATATAACTGTTGATGCTGAACGCAATAAAGCAGCCCGTTTTGGTAAACAAGGCATCATTACTGCTGATGGAAGTACAGCCGCGATGGTAATACCTACGAATGAAGAATGGGTAATTGCACAAGACTCTATTAAGCTAATTAATAACTAAATTTTTCTGACTTATTGCCACACTATAGAGTGTGGCTATTCTTTAGAGGTATATATGCCCCGTAAAATTATGCTTGTCCCGATGGGAACCAGCGTTGGCTTAACGTCAATCAGTCTTGGAATGGTTCGTGCTTTAGAGCAACATGGTGTTAAGGTTCAGTTTTTTAAGCCTATCTCGCAGCAAAGGCCTGAAGACAATGGTCCAGAGCGGTCGACTACGATCCTGAGTAACTCTCCAACGGTTAATCCTCTTGAGCCATTAAGCATGGAACATGCTGAAGAGTTAATAAGAACCGAACAAACAGATTCGTTGATGGAGCAGATCATTGCACGATCAGCAACCTGCACCCACAACACAGAACTTCTTGTCATTGAAGGTTTAGTTGCTACTCGCCAACACTCTTTTGCTGATGAAATCAATTCAAAAATTGCCAAAGCACTTGATGCTGATGTCATTTTTGTTGGAACACCAGGTAACGATACTCCACGGGTGTTTATAAACCGCTTAGATATTGCCCATAAATCATGGGGTGGAAAAAAGAACAAGCGTCTTGTAGGTGCCATCATCAACAAAGTAAACGCGCCTGTAGATGAAGAAGGCCGCACTCGCCCCGATTTATCAGAAGTTTTTGACACTGACAATGAAAGCAATACTGGTCAAAACTTTATTTTGCCAAAACGCACACCAGTTAAAATTCTTGGTCAAGTTCCATATAACGTTGACCTTGTTGCGCCCAGAGCATCGGATCTTGCCAAACATTTACAGGCAATGATTTTAAATGCCGGAGAAATGAATGTTCGTCGTTTAAGAAAGGTAACTTTTTGTGCGCGTAGTTTGCCGAATATGGTCACTCACTTAAAAGCTGGCTCCTTACTGGTCACTTCAGGTGATCGCTCTGATGTTATTGTGTCTGCTTGTCTTGCCGCGATGAATGGGGTCAAAATTGGTGCGCTTTTACTTACAGGCAGTTATGAGCCAGAACCTGAAATTCAAAAATTGTGTCAGCAAGCTTTTGAAACTGGTATGCCTATATTTATGACGGACACTAACACTTGGCAGACATCTTTGAATATTCAGCGTTTTGATCACGAAGTGCCTGTCGATGATTCTGTACGTATCGAATCTGTTCAGCAGTTCGTAGCCAGCAATATTGATGAAGATTGGATAAACAGCATTACTAAACACGCACAACGTGAGCATCGATTATCACCACCAGCGTTCCGTTATAAGTTAACCGAACTCGCTAGAGCAGCCGCCAAGACAGTTGTATTACCTGAAGGTGAAGAACCACGTACAATCAAGGCGGCCGCAGTTTGCGCTGAGCGCGGTATTGCTCGATGTGTGTTATTAGGTAATAAAGAAGAGATTGAGCGAATTGCTGAACAGCAGCAAGTTGTATTAGGGGAAAACATTAGCATTATCGAGCCTGAATTTGCTCGTGAAGGCTATGTTGAGCCTATGCTCAAACTACGAAGCCATAAAGGGTTAACCGAAGTAGTGGCGAGAGAACAGCTTAAAGACAATATGGTCTTAGGTACTATGATGTTGGCCCAAGACGAAGTCGATGGCATAGTTTCAGGAGCCGTAAATACTACCGCCAATACCATACGCCCTCCTCTTCAGCTGATTAAAACAGCACCGGGCTCAAGCCTTGTATCGTCTATCTTCTTTATGCTTATGCCGGACCAAGTATTCGTATATGGGGATTGCGCGATTAACCCTGCCCCTAATGCGGAGCAACTCGCAGATATTGCTATTCAATCTGCTGATTCAGCTAAAGCGTTTGGTATTGACCCTAAAGTAGCTATGATCAGTTACTCTACAGGCACTTCAGGCACAGGTAGCGATGTCGAAAAAGTCCGTGAAGCAACAGAAATTGCTAAGACTAAACGGCCAGATCTAATGATAGATGGCCCATTACAATATGATGCTGCGGTAATGGAAAATGTAGCGCAATCTAAAGCACCGAACAGCCCTGTTGCGGGTCAAGCGACTGTCTTTGTATTCCCAGACTTGAATACAGGCAATACTACTTACAAAGCTGTTCAAAGAAGTGCTGACTTAATCAGTATCGGCCCTATGCTGCAAGGTATGCGTAAGCCTGTTAATGATTTATCTCGCGGCGCTTTAGTAGACGATATTGTTTATACAATTGCTTTAACAGCAATTCAAGCGAGTCAATAACTTTTAGTTAACCCTGTATTTAAATGGGTAAAGCGATGAAACTATAAATTGCTTTACTCATTTAATTGCTTTACTCATTTTCACTAAACAGATATTAATAATAGAAACTAACAAGACTTAAATTAACTAACAAATAAAAATTCAAACCAATCAATTAAACCACAAAAGTAATATCACACGCAAAAGTCAACATACAAAACTATCAAACTAGAGCACAAAACACCTAAACAAACAAAAAACTTCAAACCACTCAAACTTAATATATTCCAGCAACAAATAAATCATCACAACAAAACGCAATCAATAAAAATGAATATTTTAAAGTTCAAAAAAACACTCCTTCATTAAAACAAAGGAGTGCTTACATCACTAACCTTATATTAATTACATACGTTATCACTCAACTTATATATCGAACTTCATGATAAGTGTAAAAAAATATAAAATATTAAGTAATATTAAGTAATATTAGTTACCGAAACGAACGTTAACTACAAAACCATTACCAAATTGATAAGGTAACATAGCGCAAGTCGCTTCTTCATCGCCTGAAGTCACAGCAGAAGAAGTGAATGTTTGAGTATCAGGAGAAAACTCGATTTTATAATCACATTTCTTACCTGTACCAGCTTCAGAAACTGTAAATCCAACACCATAATTACTTGCACCTTCTAAGCGCATGCCTGATCCTGAATACCCTACTGAAACATCAGCGCCCTGAAGAGCTCTATCGAAGAAAGCATCTGACTCCTCGATAAACTGTAAGTTAACTGGTGATACGTTACTTGCAGTTACTGTTGTTTGGACGTCACCACCCATTTCAATATTAATCTTGATTGCTGACTCTCCAGGATAGAAGAATTCATTTGTATCAGCAGCAAATGCTGAGCTCGAAAGGATAACCATTAGGCTGCTTAAAATAACTGATTTTTTGAACATACAACAAACCCCTTATTATGAGTTAATGACACTTTCTTTAATCATCAATAATTATTAAATCACCTATATTAAAAATTAATAAAGGTATTTCCGAAACCAAAGAATTAAAACAATTGTTAACGTGTTTTACCCCCTCATTTCAGTGGGGGTAGTAAAATATATTTTTTTTACAATGTCTATACTCAGAATATTAAGAACTTATCAAATTAATCTTATGCCATTCTAATAAACCTTTAATCCACAAGAAAAAAATTCCAACACAAACATAAAAACCACCAAAAACAACAACTTAAAACAAAACGGATGACTAATTAATTCTAAATTATGAAAAAAACAATTCCTGAATAATTGCTGAAAATATATCAATAACCAGATTTATATAAGATTAACCAATATAAAGCAGAAAAAATTAATTAGAAAATCGCACATTGAAAAACCATGGAATATGCACAATCGCACTCAACAAAACATAACAACGATAAGCAACAGCTGTAAAACCAAAACAATACTTTCTATTTTTTATCAAATCAGTATTTGCCATCTTTGCCTTTCCGCTATCAAGAGAACACTTAAATTACCGCTTTATAAGCGAACATAAAAATAAACCAAACTTATTTTAATATGTATCCATAAAAAGCTCGATAGTAATATACATCCTTGAATAGCTATTAACTCTCTAATTAAACCCTACTCATCTCAGCACCATCAATTATCAGTCCTCAAAATTAAATGTGCGACAATCTCTATATTCTAACTGGAATGATATACAAGAATGATGTGTTGAATAGTTTAAGCAATATCTTTTTCTGAATGCCAGATCAATATATACCAACTTATCTTTAAATATTTACTTCTACGCTTATGCTTCAAATAAATATCTTCAGCAAAGTCAGATTATAGTATTTTAAATGGTTTAATATATTAATTGTCAATTTTGACTTAAAGTTAATTTATTCTTGTTCAAGTTGAATATTCAGTTCTTGTTTGGACGAAAAAGAGCGCCCTGTAGGTTGTGCTCCATATGCTACTGACCAATGTGCGTGTCTTATTCTCCATGAGCCACTAGTAACATCTGCATAAATTGTTGTGCGCAAAGCAAGTATCTCAGTTTCATGGCTACCATTTAATTGATAGCAAATATTCCAATTACCTATTACCACACCAGATTTTTCTGTAGCAAACACTTTTGTGTCAGTCGGTGATATTTCAACTTTGCTTACTTCATTAAAGTCTCTTTCAAATTGAGAGCGTAAATCGTTTATATCACTGCCCTCTTCATCAATACCTGTTCCCCAAAAATGAATTTCTCCATCTCTGGCAAATAAGGCAAGCATATTCTCTGTCTTTTTTTGAGCGTGATGAACAATAAAATCATTTGCAAGTGATAATAATTTTTTTTCAGCATCGCTAGCGTTAGACATAATACACTTCTCTTTAAATTATTTCGGACTAAAGTTATACCTGAAAAGCTACTTAAACAATAATAGTTTACTGTAAATTATGTTTAATGGACTTTACGAACATAAACTTCAAATCGATGAGCGACTGAGTTTGGTGCGACCGATTCAATCTGTTTACTTTGTTTACCGTGAATGATAATTGGAGTCCAAGGTATACTATCACCATCAACCACAAACCCTTGAAGATCATACCAAGTGAATCGATATTGAAGTGATTGATCTTTTGATGAATCACTAATTAGCGTCGCAGAGCCTTGAAGTAAATCTCCAACTTGTCGCATTTGATTGTTTACAACACTTATAGAGCGAGCAACTCGAGTATTATCGACTTGACGGCTCCCATCAGATGAGAGTTTTACTCCAGCAGTATTTGGAGCACATGCAGATAAACATAACATAGATATAAATGCGCTCAGAATTGCTAACCTTTTTATCATTACAAGCTCCTTAATAACGTTTGTAAGCATATAAAAAATCTAATTTTACTTAGGGTCTGTTGATCTTTCGTGATTGTTTTTGCAGCGAAAAATTGGTTATTTTATGCAAGGTAGAGTTTGTGAGGTTTGGTTATTATCGACATACAAAACTGTCGTTACTTCGTTTCCAAATAAGAAAACGATAACGCAGCACCTTTTATTTAGAAAGAGCGACCAATTTACCCTCTCTCTTTTTTCGATGCTTTTGAGCATTCACTGTTCTGTGTTGTGACCAGCTCACTTAGATGGCTAAGCATCACTGCTTACGCCTTGAAAAGATAAATGCTCAAATAGCACAAAATTTAATCCTGAAAGATCAACAGACCCTAGTAAATACCAATGATAAAATTATTATAAAGTATAAATCGCCAATGAGCGCTGATATTTATTCAATCAAAAAATGGGCTCTAGCTGTAGCAATTAATTGTTTTCGATTGCTCTGCCAGCAATTTATATTTACATTAGCAACTCGTCGACCTTGACGTGTTATATGGCACTCCACAAATGTATCTTTGTGATACCCTGCCCGTAAATAATCTATCGAAAAATCTACAATTTTAGGAACTTTTTCTGTGTGCATAAATACCATAAGCTGGACAATGGCAGACATTTCCATAAATCCAGCTATAACGCCGCCGTGGATAGCTGGTAGAACAGGATTACCTATGTTGTGATCATTAGCAGGAAGACGAAAAACCAATTCATATCCAAAACGCTCAACAGACATCCCAATGAATTTTGCATATGGGACATGCATTAAAAGATAACTAAAATCGTTAAGCTCCGATGCTTTTTTAACAATTCCTTTCACATCCAGTGGTTCTTTAGTTTTAAGTGTTGTTGATGTCTGAGTAGAAAGTGCTAACTCTTCTTGTGAGTTCAATTTTTTAAATTGAGGACCATCCCCCTCGCCCATTAAAGCATCTCGAAATTCATCACCAATCATTTCCGAGCTTATTCTCATAAACGCACCCACGGCATGGGCTATAGGATCATCGATACTATCTTGGTAAGCAATCGCACGAGTAAAAGCGATACTTGAAGTGAGGCGATAACACTCAGCTAATACAAAAACAGATTGATTTGGCTTAGCCGATTTCATGTAATCAACACGTAGATCAAGTGTCGGAGATATTTCTAATGAGTCAAACTGCTTTTTTATCGCACAAATTGTTGCACACCCACAAGCTGTATCCATCAATGTCGTTATCACACCACCATGGATCACACCTGTATCTGGATAACCAATATGTTGTTCGCTATAAGGTAATTCCATTAACACATGATGCTCACTCGCCTCATGCACTTCAATTTCTAATCGGCGACATTGTGTCAACTGGTTCACAAAGCGCTTTGCTAACTCTGTGAGGGGGAAAAAATCTGGATCCGTCGGAGGCGTTATATTAGTCATTTCTACCAATTACTTCCTAGCTAACATTGGGCCAAGTGGTTTACCACCTACAAGGTGCATATGAATATGGAAAACTTCTTGCCCACCATCTTGATTGCAATTCATTATCAAACGATATCCATCATCAGCAATTCCAGCATCTTTAGCTAACTTGGCCGCTACGGTCATCATTCTACCTAACGCCGCTTCATCAGCTTGGGTTGTATCGTTTACCGTTGGAATTAACTTATTAGGAATGATTAATATATGTGTGGGCGCCTTCGGCTCAATGTCCCGAAATGCAGTGACCAAATCATCTTGAAATAAGATTTCGGCAGGGATTTCTCGACGAATAATTTTACTAAAAATTGTTTCTTCAGCCATTACTTTCAATTCCTTGGTTCAGATAATTTATTATCTCGCAATTTAAACCCGCGAGCAATGAAGATACTTGCAGGGCGGGATCGTGCTTTAGGTCTTGAAAAAATAATTATATATTTTGAGTTTTACTCCGAAACGATGATCAGATCGACAAATGATTACTGATTTGAGCCTTATTACGGACGTAATGAAAGAGGTTGAACAAATTGAAGACCATCGTGTTGAAGCTGGGGGTTGTTTATCTTCAGGATTAAATTTTGTGCTATTTGAGCGTTTATCTGTTCAAGGCGCAAGCAGTGAAGCTTAGTCATCTAAGTAGACGGGTTACAACACAGAACAGTGAATGCTCAGAAGCATCTAAGACAGCGTAAATTGATCATTTCTACTGCCTTATCGCTTGCTTATTTGGAATACCAAACCGCACAAGCTCTGTCTTGTATAAAACGAACAATTTATCGCTGCAAAAATAATCACGAAAGATAAACAGCCCCTAATAAAGAGTATGATTTAGCTGACATTATTTTTCTTACTATTGCAGCTGTACTTTGTGGTGCAACGGGCTGGAAAGCCATCAATATTTTTGGTGAAGCTCAATTAGATTGGTTAAGACAATATCGTTCATTTAGCAATGGCATCCCGACAAGACATTCAATCGGGCGGATAATTAGAGGCATTAAAGCAGAAAGCTTAATGTCATGCTTTATTAATTTGTTCCAATACGTTACGGGAAAAAGATGGCAAAGAGCATATCAGCTTTGATGGTAAAGTTGCTTGTGGCTCAAAGCACGGTGATGATATTGATGCTCTTCAGCTAATGACTGCAATGGTTGTAGATAATGGGCTGATAATCTATCAAAAAGAAACGTCGACTAAAACGAATGAAATCCCAGTAATGCAGTCCATGCTGAAACACATGGACATTGAAAATGCAGTTATTACCGCTGACGCTATGCACTGTCAGAAAGAAACGACAGCCTTAATACGTGAGGGAAAAGGTGATTACGTTCTTCAAGTGAAAAAGAGTCAAGGTAAATTACTTGCTGAAATAGAAGCCTACTTTCATAAGTGCTATCGAGACACACCAGAGCTTTTAAAGCAGAATCACTTTACAGAGTTAGACGGTGAGCACGGACGAATTAATGAAAGACTTTATCGGCTTTTAAGGAACTGTCCCAAAATAACTTCCGTGTTTACTTACTGTAAGGTGGTTCAATATAAGCCTTCTCCCCCGGCTTTCTCTGAAACATCATGAACACCTACTCTTCTACCGTAAAGAAACAAATGTTACGTTTTTACAAATCACTTAATCAACAAGATCGTAGACGATATGCTGCCATTGAAGCCATAAAATTTGGACATGGAGGTATAGAGTACATTTCCAACGTATTGAAATGTGACCCCAAAACTATAAGCCGTGGGATTAATGAGTTAGAAGATGAAGTAGAACTGAGCAGTTAAAGAATCCACCTTCTTAGAAGGTGGCTTTACCTTTCGTCCCCTATAAGGGGGCTGGGGCTTGCCCTCTCAGAAGGCAAGCTGTTGTCCCCGATACTTACGAATTAAAAATCAAATCTTTCTTGTCGCTTTTCAAGCTTTTCCTGATATTTGACATACTTTCTTATCATTTCTACGTCTATCCTTACTGTATCAACACAATATCCCTTAGCCCAAAAATGATTACCCCAATATGGCTTTTTCCGTATATGTGGGAACTGTTTAAATATCCTTATTGCTGCTCTACCCTTTACTGCTCCAAGCAAGTCCGATATAGAGCATTTCGGCGGTACTTTTACCAAAAGGTGAACATGATCCTCCTGAACATTTAGCTCTACTACTTGGCAACCTAACCTACCACAATATATTTGAATACAATTGAACACTTCATGTGCTACTTGCCCCTTAAGTATTCTAAATCGATACTTGGGAACCCAAACAATGTGATATTGGCAATGCCATAAAACGTGGGATAATTTTTCAATAAATCGGTTGAATGCACAATTTAACTATAAGTTATTAAAGTTAAATACAAAATTAAGCAACCCTAATTCACCCATCAGGTGAGTGCTGAACATTCATATACTTGCCAACCATAGATTTAGGATGATTGCCAACAACGCGTCAGAGCCTACTCTTGTAGTCGGATAAGGTGGATAATTTTTGTTATACATTTATAGAATGCCTTAAAGCTGAATAATTTTGTATTTATCTTTTCAGTGCGTTATTTCTTAGCTTGTTAATTCACTCACTTATTGAGTAATGTGATGGCGACAGTGCGCACTTCTGCTGAGCATGAATCAATATATAGATTCATGCTTAAAAGTCTCCAAGAATACCCAAGCGAAGCCATATCCTATCTGAACTTTGAGGTTTCAAGGTTTGATAGTGATGAAAACTTACAACAGTGTTATCAATTATTAAGCAAAACCGATAGACAAAAGTTGTATGATTTTTTCAACAAGGAACCATCGTCGACTCGCTCTAACTCTCGCACACGAGAGGCTCATTATTGTAAGAAGCCAAGTAATGCTTACCGACGTTTTGCAACCGAGCACCGCTCCATTACTCCAAAATCGAGCACTCAGTATCCCAAGCAAATACAGCAATCACCTTCCTCCCCTAATTCCTTTTTTACTCAGACCAGTGAGCTTATTCACTCTTGGAAACTTAAACAGAAAACCAAAAATCAACTGGGTATTGAGTTAAATGCATTAATTGGTGGTTGCACTAAACTTTCGCAGCTTATTGAAATCATTCACAGCCTAAAAAACGACAAACGGGTCATGGAAACATCATGGGACATAAGGTTAATCCATAAACTTTTACACAAAGCGGCCGAGTTTTCTGACAGCCGTTCATCTAATTTCGACGGCATTTTTAGTGACATAATACGATTTAATTCGTCCTATGAAGCGAAAACATGCATCCTATTACTGAAATTAATTAAGTTAAATCTAAATTTTTCAGATGCCAAAAAGTTGGTGCTAAGCAATGCCGCTGAAGCCAGCGTAATGCAACAATGGGGCATCAAGCCTGATGTTGCCATTTACAGCGCCTTTATCACGGTATGCGCTAAAACTGGCCACTTTGATAGTGCTTGGCAACTGGTGTGTGGTGATAAGCCCGTGATGGCACCTCATCTACCACTAAAGGCAGATTCAATCACCTGCATGAATTTGCTGACGGCCTGCGCTGAATCGGGGCGTTATGCAGAAGCCAAATCATTGGTGTTGGGCGATGGCGATACAGCTACAGATACTGCCAGCTTAATGCAGCAGTGGGGCATCAACCCTGATGTTGCCATTTACAGTGCCTTTATCACGGTATGCGCTAAAACGGGCCACTTTGATAGTGCTTGGCAACTGGTTTGTGGTGATAAGCCTGTGATGGCACCTCATTTGCCATTAAAAGCCAATCAAATCACCTGTCTGAATTTGCTGACAGCCTGCGCTGAAACGGGGCGTTTTAAAGAAGCCAAATCATTGGTGTTGGGCGATGGCGCTACAGCTAGCTTAATGCAACTGTGGGGCATCAAGCCTAATGTTGCCATTTACAATGCCTTTATCACGGTATGCGCTAAAACGGGCCAGTTTGATTGTGCTTGGCGACGGCTGTGTGGTGATAGGCCCGTGATGGCACCTCATTTGCCGTTAAAAGCCAATCAGATCACCTGCACAAATTTGCTGAACGCTTGCGCTGAAATGGGGCGTTATGCAGAAGCCAAATCATTGGTGTTGGGCGATGGCGCTACAGTCAGCTTAATGCAACAATGGGGCATTAAGCCTAACGTTGCCATTTACAATGCCTTTATCACAGTATGCGCTAAAACGGGCCAGTTTGATAGTGCTTGGCAACTGGTGTGTGGTGATAAGCCCATGATGGCACCTCATTTGCCATTAAAAGCCAATCAAATCACCTGCCTGAATTTGCTGGCTGTCTGCGCTGAAACGGGGCGTTATGCAGAAGCCAAATCATTGGTGTTGGGCGATGGCGATACAGATACAGCCAGCTTTATACAACAATGGGGCATCAAGCCTAATATTGCCGTTTACAGCGCCTTTATCACGGTATGCGCTAAAACTGGCCAGTTTGATAGTGCTTGGCAATTGGTGTGTGGTGATAAGCCCATGATGGCACCTCATTTGCCAATAAAATCTAATCACATCACCTGTATTAATTTGCTAACTGCCTGCGCTGAAATGGAGCGTTATGCAGAAGCTAAATCATTAGTGCTGGGTGATGGCGATACAGATACAGCCAGCTTAATGCAGCAATGGGGCATCAAGCCTGATGTTGCCATTTACAGCGCCTTTATCACGGTATGCGCTAAAACGGGCCGGTTTAATAGTGCTTGGCAACTGGTGTGTGGTGATAAGCCCGTGATGGCACCTCATTTGCCATTAAGAGCCAATCAAATCACCTGCATTAATTTGCTGGCTGCCTGCGCTGAAACGGGGCGTTATGCAGAAGCCAAATCATTGGTGTTGGGCGATACAGCTACAGCCAGCTTAATGCAACAATGGGACATCAAACCTAATGTTGTCGTTTACAGTGCCTTTATCACGGTATGCGCTAAAACGGGCCAGTTTGATAGTGCTTGGCAACTGGTGTGTGGTGATAAGCCTGTGATGGCACCTTATCTACCACTAAAGGCAGATTCAATCACCTGCATGAATTTGCTGACTGTCTGCGCTGAAACGGGGCGTTATGCCGAAGCCAAATCATTGGTATTGGGAGATGACGATGGCGATACAACTACAGCCAGTTTAATGCAGCAGTGGGACATCATGCCTAATGTTGCCATTTACAGTGCCTTTATCACGGTATGCGCTAAAACTGGCCAGTTTGATAGTGCTTGGCAACTGGTGTGTGGTGATAAACCCGTGATGGCACCTCATCTGCCTCTAAAGGCAGATTCAATCACCTGCATGAATTTGCTGACTGTCTGCGCTGAAACGGGGCATTTTGCCGAAGCCAAATCATTGGTGTTGGCCGATGACGATGGCGATACAACTACAGCCAGCTTAATGCAACAATGGGGCATCAAGCCTAATGTTGCCATTTACAATGCTTTTATCACGGTATGCGCTAAAACGGGTCAGTTTGATAGAGCTTGGCAACTGGTGTGTGGTGATAAGCCCGTGATGGCACCTTATTTGCCATTAAAAGCCAATCAAATCACCTGCACGAATTTGCTGACAGCCTGCGCTGAAACGGGGCGTTATGCCGAAGCCAAATCATTGGTGTTGGCCGATGACGATGGCGATACAGCTACAGCCAGCTTAATGCAACAATGGGGCATCAAGCCTAATGTTGCCATTTACAATGCCTTTATCACGGTATGCGCTCAAACGGGCCTGTTTGATAGTGCTTGGCAACTGGTGTGTGGGGATAAGCCCGTGATGGCACCTCATCTACCACTAAGGGCAGATTCAATCACCTGCCTGAATTTGCTGACGGCCTGCGCTGAAACGGGGCGTTATGCAGAAGCCAAAACATTGGTGTTGGGTGATACAGCTACAGCCAGCTTAATGCAACAGTGGGGCATCAAGCCTAATGTTGCCATTTACAATGCCTTTACTAAAGTATGTATTAAGGCAAAAGAATTTGATATTGGAATATGGTATTTAGAAAAAATTATGAACGAATGTAACATGATTACTCCTTCACAAATATATGCTCAACTTGCGCCGCTTGAAAAAGATAATTTCGCAAGCATGATTGATAAAGGGATAACACAAGGAATATATAAAAAAAGTGTTGGCTTAATGAATCATTGTATCGATTTGCATATGGATAAAATCTTCGAAGGACATTCAGGCGATGGTACACATATTCGAGGTGTTCCATTAGCTTTCGCAAAACTATTATTTTGTTACCACAAAAAAAACAATGAACCCAACATCACATCGATCATAACTGGATACCATGGCAATAATACGTTAAAAAATGGAATGATAAGTTTTCTCAAAAATGAATTTGGACTTGAGTTTATCGAGGATGAATTCAACTCAGGAATGATAGTATTGAGCGAGTCTACCCATTAACTTGATACTAGCGAGCACACTTTTTAGTATGATCGCATAATAAAATGAACATCATAGAACAACGACAATATTATAATGCTAAATGCATTTTTGTTTTAATGTTCTAAATGGTTTTGGGGGCAAAACTCTGCCAGCTTAGTAGCTGTCATGAGTCTGGTCAAAAACGTGTTTAAAATAAATCCTAATCCACTGACTTTAATTTCTTAAAAAATAATACCAATTACAGTAATTAATCTCTCACTCAGCAAGAGATAAAGGTTTTCAGTACAACCGACATTGCGCACACGAAATAGTTATGTGGTTAAGGTTGAATAAGAAATCACTTTTTATCTATATTTTACTTTAAATTAACCGATATTAACATTTTCACAACGCAAAAATGAGTAACCATTTATTAATTTTGGGTTTTTAATAGATGTGCTCAATGTCAGGTACAAGACGCATGTTCGGAATACTATCGGGATAATTCAAGAACGTGCAACGCAGTAATGGAATCCTTTAGCCTTGCCCTTCGGGAGCTTATATGCGCAAAAATTACTTCACAAAATTATCTCAACGTAGAATAACTATGTTTTCACCAATTTCGTTTGTACTTTGTGCGCATACATAGCTCTGAGTTGAGCATTTAATTACTGTAATTGGTATAATTATCGAATTTCCACTCACTTAAATCTGTTCAAAAAAGAACTTGCTTTACATCTTATTATGTATTACAAATTAACCTTGTAGTACATAGTATACTTGTAATACATAAAAGAGGCTATTTTGGAATCTTCAGAAAATAAATTAGACGTGCAATTTCGAAAAGGAACGCTTGAAATGTCTATTTTGGCATTGCTTAACCGTGAACCGATGTTTGGACTTCAGTTGCTTAAAAGGTTGCACGAATTCGAGACAATGAAGATAACGGAAGGAACGCTTTATCCATTATTAGATCGATTGAAGCGTGACAAAGTTGTCGAGAGATTTTGGGTTCAAGAAGGTGATGAGAGGCCGAGGAAATACTATCAATTATCAGTCGTTGGCAGAACTAAGCTTACCGCTTTAAAAATGAGATGGCTTAAATCAGTAAATGATATTCAATCACTTCTAGATCAATAACAATAATCATGGAAAGAGCAATGGCAAGAAACGAGTTAATACATACATATCTATCAGAGCTTGAAATATATCTTTCAAGAATTAATAAAGTTCAAGCACAAGAAATTGTAAAAGAGATCGAAAGCCATATTTATGATTCGCTCATGATGGAAGAAGATAATCATGATACTACCGAAGTAGTTTTGGGTAGGTTGGGCACTCCTCAAGAACTAGCATCAGTGTACATTGAACACATTAATATTGGTGTTGCACCACCAAAAGGTTTAAAGCCCATGACGAAAATAACAATGGAAATGAGTAAGAGCTTTTATTATCTCATTTTTGTTTTAGGAGGTAGCTTAGGACTATCGCTCATTGCAACTGCATTAGCAAAACTGATTGTTCCATCTAAGTTTGGAGTTTGGATTGCAGAGCATGGAAACAGCATCATTGTTTCATTTAGCAATAACAGCTATCACTCAAAAGAAATTCCAGCGATTTGGTTAGTGCCAATATCTTTACTCGCAGGGCTTGTAACTTTATATCTCACAAAACGTCTTACACAGCTGCTAAAAGTGTTCGTTTAAACCAATGATGACAAGGATTAAGTCGTGAAATTATTATTAACTAATTTAAAGCACTTCGGATTCACTTTCTTTATTTTACTCACCTTACTGATTCTGTTTGGGATTAATATTGGTGCTGATGCCAAATTACATGAAGATAAGCTGGCGTATAAATTAAGTGGTGAAACTCATGTCTTTTTTGATGATGATAAACTGATAAAGAAGGTATTAAGAGGAAGGCAAGATGATGGTTTTTATGTTGAAACAACAACGTATGATTCAACTACACCTATTAGTTTCCCAATCTCATTCCCACAAGATGAAAGTCAATTTTCAGTAACACTTAGCAATGAATTTGAAGTTCCATCATCTAGATATCATGATGGTGAATCTATTATTGCTGTTTCTGACTTTGAAAGTAGCTTTGGTGCTTTTAGAGACTTCTTAGTCACGCATGGCATTGTTGATAAACAACTTAACTGGACGTTTGGAAAAGGACATTTGGTATTAGTAGGAGATTTTGTTGATAGAGGAGCATCAACAACACAGTTGCTTTGGGGTATTTACCAGTTAGAACAATCTGCGAAAAAATTAGGAGGAAAAGTACATTACATCATCGGTAATCACGAAATTAAAAGCCTACAAGGAAACTACCAATCAGCTCATGAAAAGTATTTCTACATCGCAGGAATACTTGGCAAACAGCAGTATCAATTATTCGATCATAATTCATTTTTAGGCCGTTGGTTAGCATCCAAAAATGTTGTCGAAGTAATTAATGATGTTGCATTCGTGCATGGCGGTTTACACCCACAAATTCAAAACCATTCAGATACACTAGATGATATTAATCATATTGTTCGCAATGGCTATCGGCAGCTTTATTTTACTCCAGTGAAAGAGTCAAAAGAATCCTTTTTAAGGTCAAGTACAACAGGCTTGGCATGGTATCGTGGGTATTTTAAAGATGATCTGACTCATCAACAAATTGATCAAGGGTTAAAATCGATAAAAGCGAAATCAGTAGTTGTAGGTCACACAATTCAAAGCAAAGTTAATTCATTGTACGACGGAAAAGTAATTGCTATTGATGTTAAGCATCCACAAGACTATTTAACCAGTATTCCTTTTAGGAATATCGAAGGGCTTCTTATAAAGAATGGTGAGCGATTTAGACTATTAGATAATGGTGAGACCCTTTCACTGTAGAAAATATATGCCTCTGACACGTTTATGGACGTGCGACGTGAAGTCGTATGAAGCGTTGTTCACCGCTTAGAGTGAACTTGCCGTATCACCGGTTGAACCTAGGACTCTGAATAAAGTAGCGAGTCTGACAATGTAACGAAGTCGATTCGACTGGAAAATAATCGTGAGAGGACGTTCCTCCTGATAACCACATGAATCGGGTAAGTGCTAGGTAGTCAGTATGATGAAATATGTGAATCCATGCAAGGTGCGTTATGCGATAGAGCAGCGGAAGTGGTTAATACGCTGTGGTCAAAAGGCATTGAGAGTTGGCAAAGAAATTGTCCAATGTTCTTTCGTGATCAACAAATCTCTCCGCACTATAGTGGGCATCTAACCTGACATTGCGTGACATACGGAACACGGTAAAAAAGCAAACGTTTAAAAGCGGGCTGGGATGAAGAATATTTGATGAAGGTATTAACTGTGGGCAAACTGGCTGTCTAATTTAGACCCGCTTGCCCTACCAAGCAAGCGCAATACACTGTTATTTTTGAGAAATCTGCGTCAACTCATTAAAAAGCATGCAACTATGTCAGTAAACGATTTAATCAAGTTGTTGAATCCAAAGCTGAGAGGATGGGCAAATTATTATCGCCATTGCGTTGCAAAGAAAGTCTTTGACTATGTAGGACATCAATTATTTCAAGCGTTATGGAGATGGGCTGTTAGAAAACACATTACAAAAGGACGGTAATGGGTTGCAAGGAAATATTTTCTAGACCGAAATGGCTATTGACGATTTCATGGTCGTCAGAAAATAGCGGATATGGATTGTGCGTTTAACCTTGTTGAAATAGCAAAAACTCCAATTGAAAGACATGTAAAGATTAGAGGGGCTGCTACGCCTTATAATCCTGAGTACACCGCTTATTTACAAGAGCGCAAACTCAATAAGCAAAGCAGAAACTCTTGGTTTGAGCCTGTCATGCCTGCATTGTGAAGTTACTGGGTAACGTAATATGCCTTAGTGGAGGCTTGAGTCCAGTGCAGTGAAAGTTGCACGCTGGGTCCTTAGGAGAACGACATCTGGTAACAGGTGTCGCTTATCCGACAGAACCAATTTACGCACAATTTCATTATTTTTTGAGTCTGAAGTGCAGCTATGAGCTACGAAACTGCTCCCCGCGTGGTGGATAATTTTCTGTTATACATTTATAGAATGCCTTAAAGCTGAATATTTTTGTATTTATCATTTCAGTGCGTTATTTCTTAGCTTGTTAATTCACTCACTTATTGAGTAATGTGATGGCGACAGTGCGCACTTCTGCTGAGCAACAATCAATATATAGATTCATGCTCAAAAGTCTCCAAGAATACCCAAGCGAAGCCGTATCATATCTGAATTTTGAGGTTTCAAAGTTTGATTGTGATGAAAACTTACAACAGTGTTATCAAAGATTAAGCAAAACCAATAGACAAAAGCTGTATGATTTTTTCAACAATAAATCATCGTCGACTCGCTTTAACTCTCGTACACAAGATGCTCATTATTGTAAGAAGCCAAGTAATGCTTGCCGACGCTTTGCAACTGAGCCCCGCTCCATTACGCCAAAACCGAGCGCTCAATATACCAAGCAAATACAGCAACCACCTTCCTCCCCTGCTCCCTTTTTTACTCAGACCTGTGAGCTTATTCACTCTTGGAAACTAAAACAGAAAAGCAAAAATCAACTGGGTATTGAGTTAAATGCATTAATTGGTGGTTGCGCTAAACTTTCACAGCTTATTGAAATCATTCACATCCTAAAAAACGACAAACAGGTCATGGAAACATCATGGGATATAAGATTAATCCATAAACTGTTACACAAAGCCGCTGAGTTTTCTGACAGCTATTCATATAATTTCGATGGTATTTTTAGTGACATAATACGATTTAAATCGTCCTATGAAACGAAAACATGCATACTATTACTGAAATTAATTAAGTTAAATTTAAATTTTTCAGATGGCAAAAAATTGGTGCTAGGCAATGCCGCTGAAGCCAGCTTAATGCAACAATGGGACATTAAGCCTGATATTGCCATTTACAATGCTTTTATCACGGTATGCGCTAAAACTGGCCAATTTGATAGTGCTTGGCAACTGGTGTGTGGTGATAAGCCCGTGATGGCACCTCATCTACCACTAAAGGCAGATTCAATCACCTGCATAAATTTGCTGACGGT
Source organism: Parashewanella spongiae (assembly GCF_004358345.1). Classification (NCBI taxonomy): domain Bacteria; kingdom Pseudomonadati; phylum Pseudomonadota; class Gammaproteobacteria; order Alteromonadales; family Shewanellaceae; genus Parashewanella; species Parashewanella spongiae. The sequence continues at coordinate 3,243,775 of NZ_CP037952.1, forward strand.
CTGCGCTGAAGCGGGGCGTTATGCAGAAGCCAAATCATTGGTGTTGGGAGATTTCGATACAGATACAGCCAGCTTAATGCAACAATGGGGCATCAAGGCTGATGTTGCCGTTTACAGCGCCTTTATCACGGTATGCACTAAAACTGGCCAGTTTGATAGTGCTTGGCAACTGGTGTGTGGTGATAGCCCTGTGATGGCACCTCATTTGCCATTAGAAGCCAATCAAATCACCTGTACGAACTTGTTGACAGCCTGCGCTGAAACGGGGCATTTTAAAGAAGCCAAATCATTGGTGTTGGGCGATACAGCAACAACCAGCTTAATGCAACAATGGTGCATCAAGCCTAACATTGCCATTTACAATGCCTTTATCACGGTATGCGCTAAAACGGGTCAATTCGATAGCGCTTGGCAACTGGTGTGTGGTGATAAGCCCGTGATGGCACCTCATTTGCCATTAAAAGCCAATCAAGTCACCTGCATGAATTTACTGACGGCCTGCGCTGAAGCGGGCCGTTATGCAGAAGCCAAATCATTAGTGTTGAGCGATACAGCTACAGTCAGCTTAATGCAACAATGGGGCATAAAGCCTAATATTGCCATTTACAATGCCTTTATCACGGTATGCGCTAAAACGGGTCAATTTGATAGCGCTTGGCAACTGGTGTGTGGTAATAAGCCCTTGATGGCACCTCATTTGCCATTAAAAGCCAATCAAATCACCTGCATGAATTTGCTGGCTGCCTGCGCTGAAATGGAGCGTTTTACAGAAGCCAAATCATTGGTGTTGGGCGATACATCTACAGTTAAAGCCAGCTTAATGCAACAATGGGGCATCAAACCTGATGCTGCCATTTACAGCGCCTTTATCACGGTATGCGCTAAAACGGGCCAATTTGATAGTGCTTGGCAACTGGTGTGTGGTGATAAGCCCATGATGGCACCTCATTTGCCATTAAAAGCCAATCAAATCACCTGCCTGAATTTGCTGGCTGCCTGCGCTGAAACGGGGCGTTATGCAGAAGCCAAATCATTGGTGTTGGGCGATGGCGATACAGATACAGCCAGCTTTATACAACAATGGGGCATCAAGCCTAATATTGCCGTTTACAGCGCCTTTATCACGGTATGCGCTAAAACTGGCCAGTTTGATAGTGCTTGGCAACTGGTTTGTGGTGATAAGCCCGTGATGGCACCTCATTTGCCATTAAAAGCCAATCAAATTACCTGCACGAATTTGCTAGCTGCCTGCGCTGAAACGGGGCGTTATGCAGAAGCCAAATCATTGGTCTTGGGCGATACAGCTACACCCAGCTTAATGCAGCAGTGGGACATCAAGCCTAATGTTGTCGTTTACAGTGCCTTTATCACGGTATGCGCTAAAACAGGCCAGTTTGATAGTGCTTGGCAACTGGTGTGTGGTAATAAGCCTGTGATGGCACCTTATCTACCACTAAAGGCAGATTCAATCACCTGCACGATTTTGCTGACGGCCTGCGCTGAAGCGGGACGTTATGCCGAAGCCAAATCATTAGTGTTGGGCGATGACGATGGCGATACACCCAGCTTAATGAAACAGTGGTGCATCAAACCTGATGTTGCCGTATACAGCACCTTTATCACGGTATGCGCTAAAACGGGCCAGTTTGATAGTGCTTGGCAACTGGTGTGTGGTGATAAGCCCGTGATGGCACCTCACTTACCACTAAAGGCTGATTCAATCACCTGCATAAATTTGCTGACGGCCTGCGCTGAAACGGGGCATTATGCCGAAGCAAAATCATTGGTGTTGGGCGCTACAGCTACAGCCAGCTTAATGCAACAATGGGGCATCGAGCCTATCGTTGCCATTTACAGCGCCTTTATCACAGTATGCGCTAAAACTGGCCAGTTTGATAGTGCTTGGCAACTGGTGTGTGGTGATAAGCCCGTGATGGCACCTCATTTGTCATTAAAGGCCTGTCAAATCACCTGCATGAATTTGCTGACGGCCTGCGCTGAAGCGGGGCGTTATGCAGAAGCCAAATCATTGGTGTTGGGCGATGGCGATACAGCTACAACCAGCTTAATGCAACAGTGGGGCATCAAGCCTAATGTTGCCATTTACAATGCTTTTATCACGGTATGCTCTAAAACTGGCCAGTTTGATAGTGCTTGGCAACTGGTGTGTGGTGATAAGCCCTTGATGGCACCTCATTTGCCATTAAAAGCCAATCAAATTACCTGCCTGAACTTACTGACGGCCTGCGCTGAAGCGGGGCGTAATGCAGAAGCCAAATCATTGGTGTTGGGCGATACAGCTACAGCCAGCTTAATGCAACAGTGGGGCATCAAGCCTAATGTTGCCATTTACAATGCCTTTACTAAAGTATGTATTAAGGCAAAGGAATTTGACATTGGAATATGGTATTTAGAAAAAATAATGAACAAATGTAACATGAGGACCCCTTCACAAATACATGCTCAACTTGCGCCGCTTGAAAAAGATACTTTCGCAAGCATGATTGATAAAGGGATAACACAAGGAATATATAAAAAAAATGTTGGCTTAAAGAATCATTGTATCGATTTGCATACGGATAAAATCTTCGAAGAACACTCAGGGGATGGAACACATATTCGAGGTGTTCCATTAGTTTTCGCAAAACTATTATTTTGTTACCACAAAAAAAACAATGAACCCAAGATAACATCGATCATAACTGGATACCATGGCAATAATATTTTAAAAAATGGAATGATAAGTTTTCTTAAAGATGAATTTGGACTTGATTTTATCGAGGATAAATTCAACTCAGGAATGATAGTATTGAGCGAGTCTAGCCATTAACTTGATACTAGCGAGCACACTTTTTAGTATGATCGCATCATAAAATGAACATCATAGAACAACGATAACATTATAATGTTAAATGCATTTTTGCTTTAATCCTCTAAATGGTTTTGGGACGAAAATAAGTTATAAAACAAAACACTACAGTTCATACAGCATGATGCTTTATTGCCCAGCATTAGACTTTATCACCTCACTACAATTCTTAAAAAACTTGGCTTTAAGTGCGAAGGAACATTGCGTGATTACTGTTTTTGGAAAAACAAATATCACTACTTGAAAATTCTCTCGCTTTTACGTAGTGACATTGCCAATAATCAGGTAGGGCAAACGGGTCTAAATTAGACAGCCAGTTTGCCCACAGTTAATACCTTCATCAAATATTCTTCATCCCAGCCCGCTTTTAAACGTTTGCTTTTTATTCCTACTTTTGCTGTTTTCTCATTTTTCAGCATGTTGAGTGCTGTTTTATTCATGATAGCCATGTTCTCTGCTGCGTTTCCACTTCTTAACCGACATGAATCTTCATCAAAGCTTACATCCAGTTGCCAGTGGAGCTTATTTTCAACAAACCAATGAGAACGTATTGCATTTGAGATAAACTCAGCTTTAGGTTTCAAATGACTACTGATGTAATAGCGTCTTTCCATGGTCTTCTCTATCCCTTTTTGTTCCCTAGTAGATTCTACGACTACAATGCTGTTTAAGCTTGACCATCTACTATGGCGTTTTCTGAGCCACTCTACGTCAGACGTGACCCAAACTTTTCTTTGTTCAATTCGACCGTGATCTTTATCGACTTCCTCAAACATATCGTAGTGAATTTTTTTAAATCTAGACTCGAGTTCTGTATCTAAAAATAATTTGATATCTTCAAAGAACTCACCTTGGCTACCTTTAAGGGCGAAAATATAATTAGCTTTTTTTTCAATGATTTTATCTGCAATTTTAAACTGGCAACCCATTGCATCAGTGGTAATGGTTGCCCCTTTAATATCGAGGAGCTCTAACAACTTAGGAATGGCTGTTATCTCGTTGCTTTTACCGTCAACTTTCATTTGCCCTAAGCAAAGATTATTTTTTACTGACCAAGCATTAACGATATGTATTGCTGGAACTTCATTCACTTTATCCAGAGTTCTTCTCAGTGTCTTGCCATCAAGAGGAATGATATCTTCGTCAATTGTACAAAGGTGTTGCGCCCACGCTATAAAAGTGGCATGAAAAGCCTTAGGGCATAAGCGGTTGAGAACATCGTTAAAGGTATCATGGCTTGGGACGCCATGAGGCATATCTAAAAAAGTTTCGAACCATTTTTTCTTCGATTTCCCATATTCTTCAATAGCATTGAAATTATCGCAGCCACAGATAACCGCACATAGAGTAATGGTTATAATGTTAATCAGAGGATGATGTAAAGTTCGTGACATACGAGGGTCGGGTAGGCCATCAAAAAAGTCGCTGATTGTCGTAGTTTTCATAGAAATTAACAAGCAAAGACTATTATAAACCACGATCGCTATAGTTTGGCAAACGATCAAATTTGATTGCTTATTTTTGACCCGTTTGCCCTAAATAATCAGGTGCAATGAATGCAAGGTTATAAAATTTCTAGTAACATCGATGACTTCGACATACACCCCGTGATACTTGAAGATGCAACTTTCAGGGCATTTTCAACGGTTCATTTTTAACCTAAACGTTCATGATAGGCATAGATGTCATATGCGTTTACTTTGACTACTATTTTTCTATCACCCTACACCATGAAAATTGTATTCGCTGAGATTTGAAGATTATTTCCAACCTAAGCTAAAGGCGAAGTGATTTTTAACTTTTATGCTTTCACTAACAGGCTTGGGAATAGGTGTTAGCGGCTATTTTCACAGTAAATCATCAGTTGAACACTGAGTATATGATTAACTGTTTGAGCAATACGATGATTTTATCACTCAAGTTTCGGAGTTCATTTTTAGCTAAAAATCATGGGTACTTTTCAGTAGAAATAGCCTCTTGACGTTATGCTTCGTTATCTTAATAGTGGCTTTTAGGGAAGGAAGTTTTTATTTTAGCGCCACCAAATCTTGATTCTTCAATGCTAATTTTTCCTGAGTAACTGAGTATAATTTCCTGACAAATTGCTAACCCAATACCATTACCGGGGTGTTTTGTATCGGCGCGAACACCTCTTTCCATAATTGTCTGTTTAATTTCGTCACTAATTCCTGGTCCATCATCTTCAACGGTTAAATGAAAAGTTTCATGTTCATCTGAAGCTATTTCAATGTGTATTTGTCGAAGGCATAGACGGAAAGCATTTTCTAAAATATTACCGCAAAGCTCGATAAAATCGTCTTTGCTACCAGGAAACGCCACCTTACTAGGAATGTCAGCTGTTACTTGTATTTCTTTTTCAAAATATATTTTTTGTAAAGTTGGAATTAATTCGTTCACGATAGGTGCCGCTTCGGTAACTTCATCTTTTAGAGAACTCTTGCCAACTAGAGCCCGTCTTAGATGATATTGAACTTTATCGTCCATTTGATATACGAGCTCGACCACCTGATCTTGGATTTGTTGTTTTTGTATTACTTTATCTTCAACCAGTGCTTTTATTGCTGAAAGTCGTGTTTTTAAACTGTGCGCTAAATCATCAATGGTATTTTTATAACGTTGTTGTTGAGAATGCGACTGCTGCATGAGACGATTGATTGCTTCTGAAACCCCATGAAACTCAGAAGGGTAGTCTTTTGAAAGTTTGTGAGCTTTTCCTTGCCTCATTTGATTAAGTTCACTGCTCATTTTTCTAAATGGTTGCATCGCCCAAATTGTACCAGTGAGTAATAAAATGAATGTGATTGTCAAAATAAGCATTAGCATTACATAGGTATGCTTACTGAATAACTGATACTCTTTGCTAAACCCGTGAGCATCTTTAAGTATGAGCAGTTCATATTTCCCAGATTGTGTATCAATAGGTAAAGAATAAATTAAGTAATCCTGACCATCTGAAAGATGTTGGTAATACGGTGGCGATTGCTCGCTGATTTGTTTATATCGGCTACAAGTGTCTTGTAGGTTTCTATGCTCTGCAAGTTTAGATGTCCACGTTTGATTGTAATTTTCGTCGCAGCTCACCATGATAAAATCAATAGGGTTTTTAGATGGTGATAAATTTTTAATTTGATCGTTCGCGGTATTCTTTTTCAGCTGATTTATCGCTTCGGGTATGTCTATCATCAACTCTTCGGTTTGACGATTATAGTTTTGTTGGGCATGCAACTGGTTTATTAACCAAGCGAGGCTGATACCAAGAGCGATAATGATTACCGAGATGCTAAAAAAAAGCCGAATAAATAAACTCTGCTTATATTTCGACTTTACAGGGATAGCTGATTTTAGCTGCATGGCTGGTTGAACTTATACCCTTGACCACGAATCGTGCTTATAGGGTTGTCTAATCCATTCCTTGAAAGTTTTTTCCTTAATCGACTGACCATAACCTCGATGGTATTTGGATCACCTTCACGATCGGCGTAAATCACGTCTAACAGACGACGTTTAGTGACTACTTCATGATTATGGCGCATTAAATACTCAAGTATTAAATATTCAAATGCAGTTACATCAACGGGAACGTCGCCGAGTGTCACTCGTTTGGCTGCGAGGTCAATTTCTAAATCACCACTGGTAATCAGCGGTTTGACAAAGCCTGCACTACGGCGGACTAATGCATCAAGTCGTGCAATCAGCTCTTCTTTTTGAAATGGTTTTACTAAATAATCATCTGCACCAGAATTCAGCCCTTCGACTTTATCTTTCCAGTGTAATCGAGCTGTAAGGATCAAGATCGGTGCTTTTAAGCCGTCGTCTCTTAACTTTTTGATAAGGTTGATACCGTCAAGATCCGGCAAGCCTAAATCAACAATCGCGACATCAATTGGATAATTGATGGCTTGATAATGTCCCTCTTTAGCACTGAGTGCAACTTGAACTTGATTACCAAGTTCACTGAGTTGTACTTTTAAATGGTGAGATAATAGCGGGTCATCTTCAACGACTAATATTCGCATTAATTTATTCCAGTATTTTGAGCCTTTAATGCCACGTTAGTGGTTGAAAAGCATAGTTTAACTGTAGTTACCTGAACATAGGCTAAACAAAGCATAGCAGATGCATTCAGCTTTGTACTTTGTGACGGTAAAAATTTGAGTGAATTATTGTTTGTTTTAAATTTAAATTAAGTTCATCTACTACATTTGTTGTCCATTAAATGTTAAATTTCGGCACGACTTTTTTGCAATTATCAATTAAATCAAATTGACTGGAGTGTTAAGTGAAGCAGCAGATTCTTGACGAAATGAAGGTATTACCCGAGATAAAACCAGAATTTGAGATCGATAGGCGAGTTAATTTTATAAAATCTATTTTGCTCCAAGCTCATAGTAAGTGTTTAGTATTGGGGATTAGCGGTGGAGTTGATTCATCACTAGCGGGACGCTTGTGTCAATTAGCCATCAATGACCTTAATAGCGAGCGAGATGAAGCCGACTACAGTTTTGTTGCAGTTCGCTTACCTTATAAAATACAAAAAGATGAAGATGAAGCGATGCTTGCTTGTGGTTTCATAAAGCCGTCACATACAGTGGTTGTCAATGTATCTTCAAGTGTTGATGCAGTTCATGAACAAGTACTTTCAGGAATACAAAATAGCCGTTTAGATATCGTTCCAACTGCAAATATTGATTTTGTAAAAGGCAATGTGAAAGCACGCATTAGAATGGTTTCTCAATATGAAATAGCAGGGTTAACTAATGGACTTGTTGTTGGAACCGATCATAGTGCGGAAAATTTAACAGGTTTTTACACTAAATGGGGTGACGGAGCATGCGATCTTGCTCCTCTGTTTGGGTTGAACAAGCGTCAAGTTCGACAATTAGCGGCACATCTAGGGGCACCTGAATTGCTTGTTAATAAAGCACCGACTGCGGACTTAGAAGATAATAAACCGCAACTTGAGGATGAGATCGCCCTTGGTTTAACATACGATCAAATTGATGATTTTCTAGAGAATAAAGCCGTACCTGAAGATGTTGAGCAACAGCTAATTTCTATTTATCAGCGCACTCAGCACAAGCGTTGTCCTATTCCTACAATCTACTCCTAACCTTTTAACTTCACTGCAACCTTATTAACTTCACTGAAGCTCAGTTTATTCGTTGATTGAGCTTCTTTTTAAAAAGTTACAGTGCTTCTAGATTGAAAAACGATAAGTTGCCTACATATCTACTTTACTAAGTATTGTATCCAGTACTTATGGCTGTTGTAATTTCATAAGATAAAAAAGTTTGACTGGAGTGTTATGCTGAGTTTTTCGAATATTAGGTGGCTTGACGACAAAGGTCGAATCAAACCACCTTTGTTTTTGTATTTAATTTTAATCTTTTTAGCTCGTGGTTGGTGTGTGTTTATTTTATCTCTTACACAAGCAGGTCAGCGAGATGGTCTTGTAAAGCTATTTTACCCTTTGAAAGATGATTTTATTGCTTCGATTATTGTTGGAAGCATTGGGTTAGGTATATATTTTTTGGTAACAGTAGAACGAAGAGGAAAACCTCTTTGGCTTATACCTGTATTCTCTAAATTAAAATTGTTGCTTTTTGCTTCAGTTTCTACAGAATTCGCGTTAATTGTTATTAGGTTATCTCATATCGATTATCAATTTAGTTGGATTTACGCCATTGAAATTTTGATTTTATTTTGGGGTATTATTTACTTGTTGAAATCGAAACATTTAAAGTATTACTCTCAAGGTTGGACAATAGATAGAGATAAGAAAACTGAGTAATTTAAAGCTTATTGTTAGATCAGGGAAACCGCAGGAGTGAGTGATATATGCACAACTCCATGTGATAATTTCGTCATTCCCACGAACGTGGGGATCTAGCGTCTTATATTTGAATACCAAAAACAATGGATTCCCGTTTTTACGTAAATGACGAACTATAAAGTCTACGGGTTTTGCCCGAAAAACGTTTACGCATTTACCTGACTGTTAGATTAACCAACGCATTGTAGGTCGATTGCCTTTATTAGTTAATTGTCACGTGCTTTCGTTTGTGGGCTCATATTTTAGACTAGAAACAAGTTTTGAATTAGAAAAATCGTCTTTATTGTTTCTCCGTGTGGCAACCGTTTAATTTAACTGCAATAATCAGTAGTAGACGGGTAATTAATAAAAAATTAAAAGGATTTGGTTATTTTGGGGGCAAAAACATCAGTTAAATTACCTGTATCCAAGCTAAAAATTGGCCAGACAGTAAAGTTGCCTTTGTCATGGACTAATCATCCTTTTTTACGCAATCGAGTATTATTAAAATCTGCCACTGAAATCGAGATGATCAAAGGGTTAGGCGTTCCTTATGTTTTACTCTTATCTGGAGAGCTTGAAGAAGAACAAGAACTTGAGCCTTCCACTGCGGACGATAAATCGGCAGAAAAAGAACCTGTTTCTGTTGCTATTGATGAAAGCTTGTTATTGAAAAAGTCAGTGAGATTAAGTCAAAATCGTTTTAATCAAAGTGTTGTAGATAATAAGACCGTTCACAGCAAAGTTGTTACTGATCCAGAAGGTGCTTACAGATTATCAGCGGCGATGGTTGAACATTTGGTTGAGCATATGCTTGAAGTCAAGCAACCATACTTAACGCTTGTTGAGAGTTTTGATGGGAGTGTCAGTGTTACTCAACATTGTGTTTCGGTCACAGTTATCTCAATGATGATAGGGCGTTCACTTCAGCTTGATAATGATCTTTTACGTGATATTGCTCTAGGTAGTCTGATGCATGATTACGGAAAGTTTAAGGTGCCAGACTCTATTCTACGTAAAAAAGGTGAGCTTACACAAAGTGAGCGTAACTTTTTCAATCTTCACCCAAACTACGGCGTTAATGTTCTCTCCGAAACGGGCCATCTCTCTGATGTTGCTTTAAAAATTGTTGAACAACATCATGAGTACATGGATGGCTCAGGTTATCCTAAGGGGCTAAAAGGGAAGCAAATTTCACTTCCGTCTCAAATTGTCAGCCTAGCTAACGAATTTGACAATTTGCTCGCTGATCAAAGATTCCCCACACCGCAAATTGCCTTGGGCCATATGTTTAAGAATGGAGCAAGTCGACACTCTGCTAAATTAATTTCTTCGTTAGTTAAAATTATGGGGATATACCCACCAGGAACACTGGTTCAATTATCAGACGATAGTTTTGGTAAAGTCATGATCACAACTGAAAGTGTTAAACAGCCAAACGTGTTAACCTGCGATGTTGAAGGAAATCACGCAAAACTACGATTACTTTCCCAAGAGAATTTGTCGATTAAAAAAGTGATAACCATTGATGATTTAAAAGAAACAGTTGCTAACACTTTAAAAGCTTACTCTCCAATCAGTTTTTACTTTACTGCTGGTTCTGCTTAGTCAACTTCAGTGATAATTAATCATTGATAAGCATTTTCTTTGCTTATTTTTGGATAAAACTCGTTAAACTGATTCTCTTAAGTTAGACATAAGTTCTGCTATACGGTGCCGCGATCAAAGTTAAAAGTTATTGTTTTTTTAATGGGTTATTCAATAAATTTGATGTTAAGGTTAAAAATGAAAAGTGTCACTATTGTAGGTTGTGGTTGGTTTGGTTTACCGATGGCTGTTGACTTACTCAATCATGATTACAGCGTAAAGGGGAGCTATCGTAAAAGTGAGAAATTACCACTGCTAAAAAATTTAGGCGTAAAACCATTTCAGCTGGATTTATCGGAGCGAGTGAAGCTTCAATCCTTTAATGATAATGAACTCGCTATAATTCGAGAACATTTACAGTCAGATTATTTGATTATAAATATACCTCCTAAGCTTAAACATAAAAATCAAAACTATTTAGAGAAACTAAACGCTTTAAAATCACTGACTAATATAGATAATTACAAAAGAGTGATCTTTATTAGTAGTACAGGAGTTTATCCTTCTCTAGGTATGGATATGCAAGAGGAGAGTGCTTGTGAGCATTCGGAATCAAGCACTACTTTACTTCAAGCTGAAAAATTATTTTTGAACTATTCAAATGTTTGCGTCGTGCGCTTTGCGGGTTTGATAGGTCCCTCAAGGGCACCGGGAAGATTTTTAGCTGGGCGAAAAGCCGTTGCTGGTGGAAATAACCCTGTTAACTTGGTTCATCTTTCCGACTGTATCAGAGCAATTTTAGCCATTATTTCGGCAGAAAAAGTGAGCCCTATTTATAACTTGTGTACACCACACCATCCCACAAAGAGTGATTTTTATTCCAAAGCGTCAATGGCACTTAGCTTACCGTCACCTGAATTTGTCAGTGATAATTTACCAGCAAAAACGGTAAATGGGTTAAGGTTATGTAATGAATTGAATTTTTCGTATAAATACCAGAATTTATACGATGCCATAAAAGATACGAATTAACTTGTTTCATTTTTGTGAGGTAACAACGTGATTAAAGCAGCATGTAAAATAGTATTTATAATTTTTTATGTAATGATTGGAAGTGCATCAGCGGCTGACTATATAAAAGGGAAAGACTACATTGAGGTGACGGGCATCCCAGAGCTTCAACAGCCCATAGTTAGAGAGTTTTTTTCATATAATTGTCCTCATTGTTATAACGAAGACTCAACAATGAATAAAATGGCTGAACTGCTTCAAGGAGATGTCACTTTTACTCGTACACCGGTTGGGGCTGGTAGATCGAGCTGGATCCTTGCACAGGAAGCATTTTTTGTAGCAAAAAAAATAAAAATTTATAAGCAAGTTCATAGCAAGATTTTTCATCGTATTCATGAAGAAGGTGGGCCGTTCACTACTTCAGGGCAACTAAAAACCTTTTTTATGAAACAGGGTGTCACAGCTGAACAGTTTGATAAAGCTTACAACAGTAGTGATAAGCAAGCGGTTTTATCAAACTATGAAACCAAAGTTCAACTGGCAGAAATTAGGGGTGTTCCAAGCCTATTAATAAATGGAAAATATGAAGTTAATCCGGGTAATCGCTCTGCGCAGGAATTAGCTGGGTTAGTTCGTTATTTGAGCAACATTAAGTGATTCTCACCATAATTTTGGGTGTTCAGCCTAATTGATGTTAGTTTTTTAACTTATTGATTTTCTGTAAGCGAACAAATAAAAATACCTGTAAATGGCTTTCACCTTTAAAACCACTTAGTCGCCATTTCGGTAAAAACATCTAGTTTTAAGCTTATTTTTAAGGTTAAAACAACAAAATCCGGCATTTTTTTGAATTTGAAATTTTAGCTAACATCATTTAGAAAGAACTAAATGGACATATTACCTTTACATATTCCTAACTTTTTGAAACAACGGAACTTTCTCCTTATATCTTCACATTATTTAGGCTGAGCCCCCATAATTTTTGGTTACATTTAGAACCTGTCATTTCTCAGTAATGCCTATTAAGTTGATATTAATCAACTTAATAGGATAATCTTATGCCTCTACCTGTAGTCTGGATAGGAGGAGCCATTTTTAGTGCTCTTCTGTTAGCTGAAAAAAACAATCAAAGAAAAAACGTTGAACTTCATAGACTAAGACCATTATCTAAAACTGAAAAAAAACCGAGTCTGAAGCTTACCCCGAGTTTGCTGAATAAAGGTGCCAGAAAAGCGAAATTAAAAAACGGAAGCATAGTGTGTTGCCATGTGTATGGCGTTATCTTACACACTGGTATTTGGATCGACGGGGCTATTGTTGAACTGCATGGTTCGGGTTTAGTGCGAGTTGTTTCACCTGAGCGCTTTTTAAAAGATCGCAGTGGTGAAAAAATATATGTGGCAACTCAAGCAAATGGGAAAGTTTTGTTTGATTTGATAGCGGCTAATAGAGGGAAAGAATTAGTGTATCAATATAGGGATTATGATTTGCTGAAAAATAATTGTTATCGATTCACTTACTCTTGTTTGTCAGACAGTGAAGAGTATATCAACAGCTTTACTGAGTTTAATGAGTATTTAATAAAACATTTTCAATGTGATATATATTGGGATGAAGCTTTAATACCGAAAAAATGGTAGTAATAAATTATCTACTGTAGTTGGGACGGGGTTGAAACCAAACATTTCATAGAGTGAATGTGCATCTTTTGTTGCAAGCATCATGCGTCGTAATCCTTGCAAGTCAAAGTGTTTAAGAATAACAGATATGAGCCATTTGCTCAGCCTAAACCTCTGTGTGCTTCTATGATCCTAAATAAATCGGTTGAATGCACAATTAAGCTTTAATTTATTGAAGTTAAATACAAAGTTAAACAACCCGAATTCACCCATCAGGTGAGTGCTGAACATTCATATACTTGCCAAAATCACCGCTAGCTGCGTTATAAATTTTGCAAGTAAAAACGAAGTAACGACAGTTTTGTATGTCGGTAACCACTACTTGCTGCTATTCATGCCTTGCTATCATTAATTTTCTCTGCGTATATGAACCCCCAACCGTTTTATTTAGGATGATAAATACGTCTGCAAGGTAGGCGAATGTGGCTTTATCTGTAATCACTCTAAAACCAACTTGTTCACCTTGTTCCTTCCGTCATCAAACTAAAAGCCATCGAGTTTTCTATTGGTTTAATCAGACATTGATCAGCCCCCTAGGTCACTTTTTTGATTTTATACAGTTTCAATGTGTGACCTCCAATTAGCTTTACTATTTTTTCCCTTAGCTCATCAAAGCCGTCTAGGCGAGCTTCATTGTCACACTGAAGTAAATTTATTCCTTCAAAACACTGAAATACCCAACGCAGTGTAGGATTAGAGGTTTCTTGATTAATTTGATTTGGTATCGTCGCTTTTAGCTTTTTCATGTTTGCTCTCATTCTCCTTTGAGCAATTGAGTACACCAAGAAGAGTGAGAGTGTCATCACCATCAACAGAGCATCGATTCTACTTGGCTTTTTGATAAATAATGAAGAAACGAAAAACAAGGGATCTTTTAAAAAACGGAAGCCTTTTTCTACTTCAGACTGAGCTTTGTAATGTTTAAGTAACTCTTCGGGCGACAATGTTTCTTTATCAATATTTGTCGCTAAAACAAAGCATGATTTTTGCTCTACTGCGTCATTAATTTTGTCTTCATTTTCTGCTATCTCAGCCGTTATTTGCCATTCAATGCGTTTCACTGGAGCATCTTTCTTTGGCCGACCTTTACCTTCATATATTTTATGCTCGATAACATTTTTTCCTGCTAGCTGATGATACTTCATTTTTTTTGTTATCTTATCTAACGCTCTTTGTGCATCTGTTTGGCAAGCAAAACGTTGAGCTTGTAAATGAAACAACTCTTTATCAATTCTCAGTTTTGCCCGTTCAACTTGTCTCACAATGCTCTTTTTCGCTCTGTAATTAGCGGCATTAGAATATATAACCACCCATCTTTGCTTTATTTCCATATGCTCGACGTCATTAACAACGTATTGGTAATTATCATCTATTTCAGTCCATTGATTAGTGTTAATGGCATTGGAAACGAGTGACTTTTCAAGAGATATAGTTGATGGAACCAACGTTAGAAATTTAATCTTAGTTAAAAACTCAGCATTTTTTTCATGATAAAGCTTACTGTCAGCAACAAGATATTTTGGTGAAGGGCTCTTTTTAAAAACATCAACAAGTGTTTTGCTTCGCGCTTTAAAAATAGCGGTGTCGGCGCTATTGCCATCCCAATTTTTACACGCCAGAAGAATACCTCCATCTTGGCTAACAATGACTTCTTGGACAACTTGTTTTAAATCTGGGCGGTGAGCTTTACTGTATCCATGAGTAATAGTAATAACATTTTCATCGGTATTTTTATCGTCAACATCGTACTCACCAGTTAATGAGTGACTCGTTGTGTCAAGGAATTGAAAGTTGCTCAAACTCACAAGCTTGAGCTGAGACTAATGAGAATAAGCTTTCACAACCAAAGTCTGAACACTGATCGAGTGTTCGCCCTAATTTGTGACGATTAAAATGTGAAGCTTCAACTCCTTCACGGAATAAATGTTCGAGTGGTAAGTTAGTGAAAAATTGAGGGCTAAGCGATAAAGGCCGGTTAGCAAAAACTAATCCGTTCATTATCATCCCCTTAACGGCTTCTTCAAGGGTGATTTCTTGTTTTTCATCTTGAGGGAGATACTGAACCCACATTCCGCACCTTTTAAATCAAATAAAAACATTAAAATTTCAACAGGTTAATAACCAACCTCAAATATCAATAACTTACGATTTATTAAAACTCCTATTTATTTTCAAATAGTTGAAATTTGTATTTTATATAGAATGAAGTTCCATTTGTTTTATCCATTTAAATTTAATTATTTTTCAATCGAATACAGGTGCGGAACGTGGGACTGATCTAAAAGACTGACGATTTTTAAGTCTTCAATAACACCTGCAACAATATCATGATGGTCTAACCGTTTGATTTTTAGTTTCATATTCACCTCAATTTTGAAGTGACATTTTATCAAGCTATTGAAAATATTACATTTAAATTAAATAGATTTTTTTGAGATTGCTCTGTTCAATGTCTGCTATAGATGTTCAATGTCCTCATTGCCACGGTGTCTCCATATCTAAGGCAGGTAAAAGCCCAAAAGGACAGCAAAGATATTTGTGTACTAATCCAGACTGCCCCAAAAAAAACATTTCAGTCTCATTATGTTAAGCACGCTTGGGAAGATGGTATGAAGGAAAAAAGTCATTGATATGGTTTTAAATGGCAGTGGAATTAGAGATACAGAAAGAGTGTTGAATATACATAAAGACACAGTGATAAACGCCATTAAACTAATTTATCGCTGCCAAAATAAACAAAAAAGATCAACATGCCCTAACACTCGCCCTGCCACGACAATATATCGTGAGTTTACGGCAGCATAGTGCAACTTTAACCCAATAATTTGATGTAATGATGGCAGATTAATTATCGGAGCCCATCATGCCAAATATAGAGCCATTAACTCGCGTCGCCACAGTCTTCGCCCATTGGCGCATAAATAAGCCGAGTCGCGGAACTAAAATACCAAACACTCTCCGCGAGCAAGCTATTTCATTGCTAGAGCATTACTCATCATCACAAATTTGCACCGCTTTACGTATCAGTGGCTCTCAATTTAAACAATGGTGCCAGGTATCAAACTCGGCAGAGTCCATTACAGACTTCATTGAATTACCCAACTTACCTGAGGTCATCAAGCCCAATTCCCCAGTAAAACTTGAGTTGAATCTATCTAATGGCGACAATATTCATATACAAGGTGTTGGATGTTCACTTTATTTGCGCCCTCATCGGGGCAATGAAATCATGATCTATTTAACTTCCAACAGTCGTATCTTCATTGCGACTCAGCCTGCTGATTTTCGCTGTAGTATCGATGGACTGGCGGCCGTGTGCCAACAGCGCTTGTCGAGTAATCCGCGTTCAGGCTCGATATTCGTCTTCATTAATCGCAACAAAACCATGATACGAGCCCTCACTTATGAGCATAATGGCTTTTGGCTGATGACCAAACGGTTATCAAAAGGAAAATTTCATGGATGGCCACGTCATCATGGCGTTATGCAACCGATGGCTGCGGCACAATTACGGCAATTACTGAGTGGTGAACCTTATTTATCTTCAAGTCGATTGAAATAAATCGCACTTACCGGTTGATTATTTTATTTATCGGATCATACTGCCCGCCGAATTCATTTTTCCTATTCGCCTAAGCTGGACTGTCCTTTAATGAGTAAACCGTTTACTGATATCGACCACAACGCGCTGGAAGCACTGATAGTTCGTGTTACTGAAGCCAAAGAGCATGAATTAGCACTGTCTCCAGAAGATTGTCAGTTGTTACTTGATGCCTTAGTGACGTTATCGACGATGCAGCAACGATTAACCAATCACGATGTCACCGTGCACAAATTGCGTAAGTTACTTGGCATTGAAAAGTCTTCAGAAGCCTTGTCTCGTGTCAGTAAAAGCAATAAAGGAAGCGGTAAACACACTGCGGGTAAAAATCGTAAACCCAAAGAGAGCGGTGAAGATTTCACTCCCGCTAAGCCAGTTGTGATAGTGCATCAGAGTACAGATGTGAAAAAAGGTGATAACTGCCTAGAGTGCCACATGGGTAAAATGTACAAAACCGACCCAGGCAGTTTACTGCGTATCACAGGGCAAAGTCCGTTTAAGCCAGAGCAGCATGTCATGGAGCGCTTTCGCTGTAATGCTTGTGGCGCTTACGCTACCGCCGCTTTGCCAGTTGAAGTGTTAGCCGACGGGAGCGAGCAACAAAAATACGGCTACTCAGCTCGGTCATTAATGGCCATACACAAGTATTTTGCCGGGTTGCCGTTTTATCGCCAAGGGAGCATTCAAAAGCTGCTTGGTGTCAAAATCACTGCGTCTACTGTGTTTGACCAAGTTGAATATGTGGCCAATGATATTTACCCTGTTTATCAAATGTTGGTTAACCTCGCGGCCGATGCGAAGCATTATTATCTCGATGACACGACTCACCGAATTTTGGATGCTACGCCAATAGAAAAACCGGTGCGTAACAGTGACAAGACACAAATGCGCAGCGGCGTGTACACATCAGGTGTTATTGCGACCACTCAAGCCAATGATAGTATCGTGTTGTTTGAAACTAATATTGGTC
The DNA here is from genome assembly GCF_004358345.1 of Parashewanella spongiae. Lineage (NCBI taxonomy): Bacteria > Pseudomonadati > Pseudomonadota > Gammaproteobacteria > Alteromonadales > Shewanellaceae > Parashewanella > Parashewanella spongiae. The sequence goes on from NZ_CP037952.1 coordinate 3,261,325, forward strand.
ATGCTGGCGAATTCATCGATAGCCTGTTGCACAAACGCGGTACTCATCAATCTAGGCCGATAATGATGAGTGACGCTCTGGTCAGTAATCGCCCTACGGTAAGAGAATGTCTGCTGTCATTGTGTAACAGTCATGCCAGACGACAATTTGTTGATGTCATTAACCATTTCCCCGATGAAGTCGAGCACGTACTGACACGTTATGGTGAAATTTGGGCTTACGAGCAGCACACTAAAGAGCAAAAGTTTACGGCAACAGAAAGGCTGAGTTACCATCAGCAACATTCGTTGCCTGTAATGAAAACCATCAAGCAGTGGTGTACAACACACCTTAACGATGAAACAGTTGAAGAGAATAGTGGTTTAGGTAAGGCGATGCGATATTTTGTCAAACATTATGTTGGCTTGAGCTATTTTTGCCACTACGAAGGTGTATACATCGATAATAACCGTATCGAAGCCATGTTAAAAATCATCGTTCGTGACCGAAAAAATGCGATGTTCCATAAGACGTTACTTGGCGCTACGATTGGTGATGTCATCACGTCAATGATTGCAACAGCAAGTGAAGCTGGCATCAATGTGTTTGAGTATTTCACATTTTTACAGAGAGAGAAGGATAAAGTGAAAACCAATCCTGAAGAATACCTACCGTGGAATTATCGAGAAACAGTCGGCACTGAAAAATAATATAGCTGTAAAAAATGGACTTGGGCTAATCGCCTAGGTCTAGCTGTACCTGAAATAATTTAGTTTTTCACGCTATGCTGCCGTAAGCTCACAATATATCTCCTATATTTATATTTTTGTTCTTAATACCACCTGCAGCGAGTTCTAGTACTTTAGCCGCCCCTTTACACGCACTAGCTCGGAAAGGTTTTAGGTTTTTCTTTATTCTCAATACTTGATTTTGACTATTGAGATAAACAATATCGAGGCTATATCTCATGCCAATTGTATGTACCGAATAGCAAGGGGAGATCAACATAGCTTGATCATTGTTTAGTGATGGCCGACCTAACAATCCCCTGAGCCTTAACCACGGCGTATTTGCAATAAAAACTTGTGCTATTAACCTCCCGTTTTGATTGCTTAATCGAACACATTTCATTTTATACTCATATATAAATTTCATTTCTGTACATAATCATTTTTAGCGCAAAACTAGTTCTACTCGCCTGTTATTTTCCTTATTCGCATCACTGTTATTAGCGGCCTTAGGAGCCGCCGGGCCGACACCAATAGCTATTAGTCGTGACGCTTCAACCTTCAATGCCGTTAATTCTTTTATGACATTTTGGGCTCGCGCTTTAGATAATTGGGTATTAATCTCATAAGTACCTACATTATCTGTATGCCCTACAACATAAAATTGTTGCTTAGGATGCAATTCAAGGTACTCTGTTATCGCTGTCAAGGATGCTGTAGACGAAGGCAGTAATTCCGACTTGTTAAAAGCAAAGTTAAGCCCATGCAATACAACCCGACCTTTTTGCTCAATTTCATCATTTAAGTATTGTGGATCTATCGTCACTCTAGCCGTGCTCATTTCACTTTGTTCAACAATATCAACGACAATTTTATTAATATCATTACTGGTTAGCGCACCTTCTATAGCCACTAACAAGAAAATGTTTTTACCAGAAACAGTTAATTTGGCGCTAATAAATCTAAAATCGCTATCTGGGTAATTATTTGTTTTAACAGGATGAAAACGAAATTTATTCGCTTCTGAAGTGTATAAATCATCAAGTAAATCATGCCCACAAGATGCTAAACTACAAGTGAATAGAATCTCAAAGTCAGCAGCTTTTAACGCCGTTAAATAATTTTTATAAATCTGAAGTGTAGACTGACTATTACTTAGGTTATAACCAATGGTTGTGCCTTTTCCCTCTACGGTAATAGTTGGAGTAACGTCATTAATCGCAACTCCAGTAGGAATATACACCTTTTCAAATTCCCGTTGTCTATAGTCTGTAATATAAGCCCCTTGATACCGACTTATAACGGGATGATCTTGACTGCCCTCAGTATCTTCTCTATCAGCTTTTAAGCCGGTTTGTTCTGCTTGTATCGATATATTGCGATTAACACTAACCTGATCTAAAAGTAATGCTTCTGGTTCAACAATGGTTTGTTCGATTCCAATTTCGCCATCATAAACGTCGGTAATAATCCATTGATAATAAACATCTCCTTTTTCAGTGGGCTGCTTAGCCACTAAAAAACGAGTATTGTCATCATTGTCATCTGCAACCGAACTATTATAATTAGCCCAACTCTGCCAATAAAAATACAATGGTTGATAACCGCAAAGAACACCAACACAATCAACCAGCAACTCAGCACCTAATTTTTCTACTACTTGCTTATAGTTCAGACCAACTTCAAGCGTAGACTTATTCTTTTTAAGACTATAGCCATGAGCCGTGATTTTTCCGATAACTTCAATTAATTTAGTATCTTCGGTGCCAGGTACTACACTAACCGGTACCAATATCTTTTTGTAATGAATGACACCGCTGTTTTCAAGCATCGAGTCTTTATAGCGTGAAACTGCTGGGTGATCTTCTTCTAAGGCATGAGCTTTTGTCACAGTAAAAATAGACAAAGAGAAAATAAAGAAGATTATTACTCTATAAATCGATAGGTTCATCTGTACATCCTTGTGTGTCATCTACAGTCGGGTAACTTCTGCTCGTCGATTAGCACTTCGTCCCAACATTGTTCCATTGTTTTTTTTTGGACTCACTGCCCCCACGCCTTTAGACAGAATCAAATCAGGTGCAATATCATGTTTATCAACCAAATAATTTTTAATAGCATCCGCCCTTTCGATGGATAATTGCTCATTAAGTTCGTTTGAACCAATGCTATCCGTATGGCCTGTAACTATATATTTTGTCTCAGTATTATTTTTAATAACGTCGGCCACTTTGTCTAAAGTAATGACATTGATCTCACTTATTTCTGATGATCCATTTTTAAATGTTAATGATAACGGAAGTGATTTATTACTTTGCTTGATATCAATAGGTCTCGTTTCTACATAGTCAATAACCAATCTAGGCTCACGCTCAACATCCAACGCAACTATTTGACCAATTGCCACTTGATTAGCTACCATGGCACGATTGGTAATAGCGATAATATTCATATCCCTTGTCACCATATTTGTGGTGCTATAGGCAACATTATCAGCAGTGTTTTGCATTCTAATTCGTTCAGAAGCAACTATACCTGTGTCATACAATGAGAATACGGCTAGTGCAATAGCTGCAAAGACAGCAAGAAATAACACACTGGCATAACCAGTTTGCAATTTCAAAACTCTAGTGCTGTTGGGTAAAATATGATTATCACGACATTCCATGTCAATGACTCGCTTAATATATTATTCGTGTTATAAAGTATTTATATATGGCTAATTACTACAGTCTTTATAAATCAGAAAAGTTTTGTGGGTCTTGAGCAATACACCAATCCCATGCGACTTGTGTTATAGTAGATTCGTCACTACCTTGTTCATACCTCGCGACGTCAGCCATCTCAAAAGCCAGAACCATTATTTTTTGATTAACCACATCACTGAAACTCTCATTGTCAACGGGATATAAATCAAGGATGGTCTCTCGTATTAAATCAGGACTCTCTTTGTTTAGTTGAACTCCTAAAGCCATTCTGTAAGTAGCTGGTGCCATTCTTGAGCATTCATCCCATTGTATATTTTTATTTAACAACATTTCATCATCACTATTTTGTATTAATTCACGATAAATATTGCTGTCAAAATGCCATGGCTTTTGCTTAATTTCTGTAGCGCTACTTTGAGCACAAAATAATAATGAGATAATAACTAAAGAAGATTTGAGTTTTAAAAATTGCTTGAATTGCATAAAATACTCCTATAATTATTAATATAAAAAATGCGGGCAGGCCCGCACGATAATCGCTATTATTATTTTTTAATTGATGAACCAGCAGTCGCGTTATATTTATCTAAACCACCTTCTTTCCCTGCAATTTTTACTGCTTCCTTGCCCTGTTTAGTTGCTTGATTTGTCGCTTTAGTTGCTTCAGTTCCGTCACCACCTAATTCAGCAGCCATGGATGCCGTTTGGTTACGTACTACATCACCAAACATTGTAAATGCGCCGATAGCAGCAATTGCGATTAGGGCTACAATAATGATCTATTCAGTCATTCCTTGACCTCGTTTTGTAATGTTTAACATTATTCACTCCTTGAAATTAAGTATAAATCGTACTATATAATATCCTGCAGCCTAGATTACGCTATCACCCAAAGCTCTATATTTATGTATGCGATGACTCTAGGGGCTGATCTTTTCACATTGCAGCCAAATCATTGTGCAAGCTAATACGAGTATATTTTCAAAGTGCATTTACAATTTTTCTGTGTTCGACAAAAATTAGAGCACACAAACTGTTATTGGTAGAATAATTTTTACCTCCTTCAACAATATTAATTTATTAACTTATCGTCACTCCTGCCTAGGCAGAAAACGAAATTACGACAGTGTTGTATGTAGGTACTCTGCGTCTTTGAGAAATTAACAAAAGCCACTGGATACCAGCCTTCGCGGGTATGAAAACTGGTTGAAATCCCTTGCTCAGAATCATTTTTAGCGCAAAACTAGTTCTACTCGCCTGTTATTTGCCTTATTCGCATCACTGTTATTAGCGGCCTTAGGAGCCACCGGGCCGACACCAATAGCTATTAGTCGTGACGCTTCAACCTTCAATGCCGTTAATTCTTTTATGACATTTTGGGCTCGCGCTTTAGATAATTGGGTATTAATCTCATAAGGGAACTAGCGATTTAGAAAGTACCAATCAATATTTTAAATTTTTTTTGTCATACCTGCAAAGGCTGGTATCCAGTGACTTTTATAGAAAAGCTTAAAGGCACTAGACTCCAGCCTGCGCTGGAGTGACGAGGATTCATCGGTATACTTTCTTCCGCAGCGTCCCTAAGTACCTACATTATCTGTATGCCCTACAACATAAAATTGTTGCTTAGGATGCAATTCAAGGTACTCTGTTATCGCTGTCAAGGATGCTGTAGACGAAGGCAGTAATTCCGACTTGTTAAAAGCAAAGTTAAGCCCATGCAATACAACCCGACCTTTTTGCTCAATTTCATCATTTAAGTATTGTGGATCTATCGTCACTCTAGCCGTACTCATTTCACTTTGTTCAACAATATCAACGTAACCGTGCAGTAAACCCCATCTTTTCAGAGTAAAAACCATCCCTTAAAATCTTTGCCACTTTTCAACTATTGAGACGCGGCATGACAAACCGAAAAACACCTGAACAATGGCAAGCTCTGGTAAGGCAGCAAAGCGAAAGTGAATTAACCGTTACCGCTTTTTGCCGCAAGTATAAGTTGGCCATCAGTTGCTTTTACACTCACAAAAAAAAATCGAAGCAACAATCAAGTTTTACTCAAGCCGTTGTTACTACTGCATCAGCTCCCCCCATTCCAGCTCAACAGCCAGTGATCAAACTTGAAACCAAGATAGGTGATTTAATTTTCCCTGCTCAAATACCTCCTCAAATTATTATCGATGTCATCAAAGGATTGCAATCATGATTATGTTTCAACAATTGCCCAAGGTGTATTTATACCGTGACTTCATTGATTTTCGTAAATCGATTAATGGGTTAAGCGCCGTTGTTGAACAACAAATGGAATTGCCTTCTACCGATGGCAGCGTGTTTGTGTTCTGCAACAAAAACCGAGATAAACTTAAAATCCTTTATTGGGATAAAACAGGTTTTGCGCTTTGGTATAAACAACTGGAAAGAGACAAGTTCAAGTGGCCAGCCAAGATTGATACCGAGCAGATGGTGCTTTCTGAGCAGCAATTTCACTGGTTACTTTCAGGTTACGATGTCGTTGGTCATCAACAAGTTTTTGTTGAAAGTTATTGTTGAAAGTTATTGTTGATTGATCGCTAAAACGGATGTTGATTTCATTAATTAGATCACTGATATCGCCTATTAACATTTGGTTTTTGGTAAAATAATGCCATGACCAAAAGTATCCAATCTTTACTCGACGACAACGCCTTACTCCAACAATTACTGTTGAAGCAACAGGCTTTGCTTGAGAGTTAGGGCAAACGGGTCAAAAATAAGCAATCAAATTTGATCGTTTGCCAAACTATAGCGATCGTGGTTTATAATAGTCTTTGCTTGTTAATTTCTATGAAAACTACGACAATCAGCGACTTTTTTGATGGCCTACCCGACCCTCGTATGTCACGAACTTTACATCATCCTCTGATTAACATTATAACCATTACTCTATGTGCGGTTATCTGTGGCTGCGATAATTTCAATGCTATTGAAGAATATGGGAAATCGAAGAAAAAATGGTTCGAAACTTTTTTAGATATGCCTCATGGCGTCCCAAGCCATGATACCTTTAACGATGTTCTCAACCGCTTATGCCCTAAGGCTTTTCATGCCACTTTTATAGCGTGGGCGCAACACCTTTGTACAATTGACGAAGATATCATTCCTCTTGATGGCAAGACACTGAGAAGAACTCTGGATAAAGTGAATGAAGTTCCAGCAATACATATCGTTAATGCTTGGTCAGTAAAAAATAATCTTTGCTTAGGGCAAATGAAAGTTGACGGTAAAAGCAACGAGATAACAGCCATTCCTAAGTTGTTAGAGCTCCTCGATATTAAAGGGGCAACCATTACCACTGATGCAATGGGTTGCCAGTTTAAAATTGCAGATAAAATCATTGAAAAAAAAGCTAATTATATTTTCGCCCTTAAAGGTAGCCAAGGTGAGTTCTTTGAAGATATCAAATTATTTTTAGATACAGAACTCGAGTCTAGATTTAAAAAAATTCACTACGATATGTTTGAGGAAGTCGATAAAGATCACGGTCGAATTGAACAAAGAAAAGTTTGGGTCACGTCTGACGTAGAGTGGCTCAGAAAACGCCATAGTAGATGGTCAAGCTTAAACAGCATTGTAGTCGTAGAATCTACTAGGGAACAAAAAGGGATAGAGAAGACCATGGAAAGACGCTATTACATCAGTAGTCATTTGAAACCTAAAGCTGAGTTTATCTCAAATGCAATACGTTCTCATTGGTTTGTTGAAAATAAGCTCCACTGGCAACTGGATGTAAGCTTTGATGAAGATTCATGTCGGTTAAGAAGTGGAAACGCAGCAGAGAACATGGCTATCATGAATAAAACAGCACTCAACATGCTGAAAAATGAGAAAACAGCAAAAGTAGGAATAAAAAGCAAACGTTTAAAAGCGGGCTGGGATGAAGAATATTTGATGAAGGTATTAACTGTGGGCAAACTGGCTGTCTAATTTAGACCCGTTTGCCCTAGCTTGAGAGTAAGGACAGTGAAATTGCAGAGTTAAATCAATCATATCAAACCTTACTGGAGCAATTTCGTTTAGCTCAGCATCATCGCTTTGGTCGAAGCAGTGAAGTTTGTGAGGCTCAAGGTGAATTGTTTAATGAAGCTGAAACTCTGGTTGAAGACGATATTTTAGAAGCTGATACCACACCTGAGCGAGAAACCACTCCGCCAAAGACAAAAGAAAAGCCTAAACGCAAACCATTACCTAAACACTTACCACGTGTTCAAGTGATCCATGACATTGATGAAGCAGACAAACAGTGTGACTGTTGCGGTCATCAGCTTCAACAAATGGGCAAGGATGTCAGTGAAAAACTGGAGTTTATCCCTGCTAAAGTTAAAGTTATAGAAAATATTCGCTTAAAGTACAGCTGCCAGCATTGTGAGAAAAGCGGTACTCAACCCAACATCAAGCAAGCATCTGTGCCTAGCAGCCCAATACCAAAAGGTTATGCTACGCCGAGTTTGCTCAGTCAAATTATCACCAGTAAATATCAATATGCCTTACCGCTTTATCGACAAGAAACCATGTTCAAACAACATGGTATTGAAATCAGTCGACGCACCATGTCGGACTGGATGATGAAATGCGGTGCGTTATTTAAACCCTTGCATCAACGGTTGAGAGAAATACAGCTCTCACAACCCGTGATTCAAGCAGATGAAACTACGGTAAAAGTCATCAATGATGAACGAGCGAAATCGTATATTTGGGTGTACTGCTCAGGTGCTGATTCACCAGCATCGAGTAATGTCGCATTTAAAGGTATTCCCATCATGCGTAATATCGTGCTGTTTGATTATCAAAATGGCAGTCGCTCAGGTGCTTGTCCGCTGAAGTTCTTGGGTGATTTTAATGGTTATCTGCAAACTGACGGCTATGCGGCTTATCAAAAGGTTAACGCTGAGCTTGTCGGTTGCTGGGCGCATGCAAGAAGAAAGTTTATTGAAGCTCAGACAGCGCAAGGGAAAACCAAAGTTGGTAAGGTCAATGTCGCCATCAGTTTCATTCAAAAACTGTATGCAATAGAGAAAAACATTGCTGACTTATCTGTTGATGAAAAAATGAAAAAAAGACAAATTAAGTCCGAACCTATCTTGGCAGATTTTAAAGCTTGGCTGGATAAGTCAGCACTGCAAGTATCAAGTAAAGGCAAACTAGGTGAAGCCATTACTTACAGCTTAAATCAGTGGAGTAAATTAAAACGCTACACAGAAAGCGGCTTGTTGAATATCGATAATAATCGTGCCGAACGAGCAGTAAAACCGTTCGTCATCGGCAGAAAAAATTGGTTGTTCAACATCAATCACAAAGGTGCTGAAACCAGCGCCATGCTCTACAGCATAATCGAAACTGCAAAAGCTAACGGTCTAATTCCTTTTGATTACATCAATCATTGCTTAGAAGAACTCGCAAAATCACCGATCGAGCTTGAAAGCTTGCTGCCATGGAATGTTAAGCTGGGCTAGATGTAGTTCAGCGGACGTTTACATATCAACGACAATTTTATTAATATCATTACTGGTTTGAGCGCCCTCAATAGCTACTAACAAGAAGATGTTTCCACCTGAAGTAGTCAACTTGGCACTAATAAATCTAAAGTCGCTATCGGGGTAATTATTTGTTTTAACAGGATGAAAACGATATTGATTAGCTTTTGAAGCATACAAATCATCGAGTAAAGCGTGTCCACAAGATGCTAAACTACAGGTGAATAAAATCTCAAAATCAGCAGCTTTTAGCGACATTAAATAATTTTTATAAATCTGAAGTGTAGACTGACTATTACCGGTTACTTAGGTTATAACCAATGGTTGTGCCTTTTCCTTCAACTGTAATGGTTGGAGTAACGTCATTAATCGCAACCTCAGTTGGAATATATACCTTTTCAAATTCCCGTTGTTGATAGTCCGTAATATAAGCCCCTTGATAACGGCTCATAACTGGATGATCCAAGCTGCCTTCAATGTCTTCTTTTTCAGCTTCTAAAACTGTTTGTTCTGTTTGTATCAATATATCGCGATTAACACTAACCTGATCTAAAAGTAATGCTTCTGGTTCGATAATTGTCTGCTCAATGCCGATTTCACTATCATAAACATCTGTAATAATCCATTGGAAATAAACATCACCTTTATCAGTAGATTGCCTCGCGACTAAAAACCGAGTGTTGTCATCATCATCATCTGCAACCCTACTATTATAGTTAGCCCAACTTCTCCAATAGAAATCCAACGGCTGATAACCACAAAGTACATCAACACAATCAATCAGTAAGTCAGCACCTAACTTTTCTACGACTTGTTTATAGTTCCGGCCAACTTCAAGCGTAGACTTATTCTTTTTCAGACTATAGCCATGAGCCGTGATTTTTCCTATAACTTCAATTAATTGGGTATCTTCGGTGCCAGGTACCACACTAACTGGTACCAATATCTATTTGTAATGAATGACACCGCTGTTTTCAAGCGTCGAGTCTTTATAGCGTGAAACTGCTGGATGATCTTCTTCTAAGGCATGAGCTTGTGTCACAGTAAAAATAGACAAAGAGAAAATAAAGAAGATTATTACTCTATAAATCGATAGTTTCATCTGTACATCTTTGTATTATTGAAGATATTTTTCAACCTGAGCTTTGCATGAACAAGCAGTTATAATTGACTGACACTTCAATCCTCAAATTTATCCATATGTGTACACTGTACACTTTCAAATTTTACACCTACCATTTGCTAAAATTTGTTAGAAGTACTGCTGTAAATAACTTGAAGTGAAACATTACCGCCAAGCCGCGATGATTTAAATGGTCCATATTTTTTATTTAGCTCAGCTAAGCTTTTCGAGTTATGGTATTTAAGGTAGACAGGTATCCACGCTAGTGAAGATTGAACATATAAGTTTTTTATATTTTGTTCAGGCAACAGCTTATCTGTTACTGAATGTTGAAACGCCGAACTACTGTTCAACCCTAGACTTACATTATCAACTAATAAGTTAATCTCAGCTGATTGAGATGAAATCATATCATCACCATTAGCGTAAGCTAAATCAGCCATCATAACTAAAGGGATTAATGCATAATTATGATAGCTTAAAGCTCTAGAGTTTCGTTTTAACTCATTAGGCAAAAAACCATCGCTGGTGAGTTGTGACATTGCGATACGATAACGATTCAACGCCCATTGATAATAGTCATTATTATTAAGTAAAATCGCACTGTTCATCACAGCCCAACCTGCCCAGTAATCATGATTATTTATTTTATCAATTTTGCGATTACTCCATTCGGTTATAGCCTTATTCGTAATTCTATCAATCCAATGTGTAATATTGACAACTCGGGGATTATTCAAATCAATGTGAGATTTAAAAGCAATTAAATTTGAAGATATTGCTGCTAAACTCCATTTTCGAACAGACTTTCCAGTATGGTTAGTAGCATTACCCATTAAGGCATTATTGTTTGCCCATGGCTCGATAGTGTCTAGCATACAATCGAATAAACTTTGTGAGGAATACTTTCCTTCTGCATGCAGAGTCGCGAGTTTGCTCAAGTTTTTCTCGAACTGTCGAATGTCTGCTGTTTCTTGTTGATATAATGCAGCTGATTTAGTGTGGGTTTTATCACGCCCTTTGTTGTTAACATTGTCACGTGGTCCGTATTTTGAACTGAACTCAAGCGACTTTACATACGGCTTGGTGCTTATCATTTTTGAACAATCAAAATCACGAGTTGAGGTTGATTTCGGGATATCATAACTTGGACGCAAAACATGGCATCCCGTCATCAGTAATATCCCTAACGTCATCAATAAAACCTTTACACACACTATCATAGTTCCTTAGAGCACACTTTAGTGGTTACTTTGGTGCCTACCCATTCAGGATCAGTAACATTGATGGCAAGTGCCAAAAAATGTAACTCTTGTTCTGCTGTAATTACACTGGGATCAAACAAAAAATGCCCGTCCATTTCTTGCAGTCTACTATGTCCAATTTTTCTGTTTATTTTTCTATTTTCAACAAAGTGGGTAGTCAGTTTAAACTCTTTAACCGCTTTATTGCCGAAGTTAACATCAAATAAAAGTTGTTTTTGTTTCATTTTCTTGAAATCTTCACCGCCATTATATGCGACGATATTCTCACCTAATTTCAGCTGAACATTCGTTGAAATTACAGAGTCCAAGTCGCAGCTTTTATCTTCTAGCTTTGGTAAGGCTAAAGCAAACATTGAAGCTTTGATATTTGTTGCCGGATATTCCCATATGATCAGTTTAGGTGGATTGTTTTTAAATTCAGTAGAATGCACGTATTGAGTTAAAGCCACAACAAGCCCACCACCCGCAACCGAATAATTGTCCACTCCCGCTTGCATTGCTTCGCTTAAAAAGCCAGCAAAATGCAAACGTGGAATTGCCGAAAAACTAGTCCCAAGTAATACTACGTCACTGATTTCGTCCTCTTCAAATAACGCATTTTCTGCTTCTGAGTCAGAGGAAACATTTTGATATAGTTTATGATACTCTTTTGGATACCCTTGATCTTGACAATGAATCTTAAATCTTTTTTGCAGTTTACTTTCTAAACCGTAAATACCATTACTGTGAGTTAACACTTGTTGTTTCTTAATCTGCTGGTAAACAGGCAAATCTTTTACATATTCTTTTATTAAATTAGCGGTAACTTTTGCGCCTTCAGGTCGCCAATGAAAATCTCTTTTAAAAAAAAGCTGAGATTGTTTGGTGCTGAACATTGAAGTTAAATCCGCAACATGTAGACCTAATTGTTTAAGTGTTGTTATATGGTCTAGATATTTATTTTTTGCTATTTCAAAATCAAAGTTTGCAGAAACTGGAATTTTATGTGGGTACACGATATTGCGTCTTGGTACAGGCACTAATATTAGTGTACTGCCACGCTTTTTAAATTGCTGGTTGAGCTCTGCAAGCATCGAAGCTGCATCATCTGAAATTTCTGTATTAACGCTAAGTTGTTTTTCAGTAAATAACCAGTTGTCCAGTCCTTGAATGAATTTTTTGTTTTGATTGTTGTCGTCAATGCCATTTATCACTTCACATTCTGGAGTGGTGTAATTTGATTGCTGCGCATTTATAGTTAATGAAAACGTGAGTAATAATACCCATATTAGACACTTCATTCTTACATCCTTGTATTAATTTGGCTTGAACTTATAGCAATCGCAACACCATCCGAGGCATCAATAATAGCGATATTTTTTATCTTATCTTTCTGCAAGTGTTGTTTATTTGTTTCTCGTACTTTCGTTGTATCTTCAAAAATACCCATGTTGATTGACAAAGCATTGATTTCTCGGTAACCAGTAGCATTTGGTTTAACGTTTTCGATGATAGTCACTTTACCATTGGCAGTTTTTAAGCTTAATGTTTTCGCTTTTGAATAGTTATAAACGGCTATCATGGACTTACCTTTTTTATTTATTTTTTTGTCTACGGCAAAGGTTAAATTACCGTCTGGTTTAGTCACCACCGTATAAAACTGCCCTTGTTTCACATCTATTGATAACTCATGGCCATTAATGCTGAAGTTATTTTGGCCAGCACGCACTCGTATATAGCTGGAAAAAGTAAAACTGGCTGTATTGTTTATTTTTTTATTAACAGAAACAAAATTCGCAACGATACTATGCTCCGTAAGATTTAACACTCTCACTAATGCTTCATTCGCTTTAACTTGAGGATCATATAATGCAGTCTCATTGCTATATGCATTACTTGTGCTGATTAATAACAACGCTGTTATAAGCCTGATAAAACATTTCATATTGAACCTTCCTTGGGTTTTTCTGGGGAAATCACTATATAACGTTCAGGTATTTCCCATATGACGAGCTTTAATGGGTGACGCTTTAATTCTTCTGATTTAATAAACTCTGCCATTGGCATAAATGGGCCTTTACCATTTTGAGACATGTCTAAGATATTAAGCCCTGAATATTGTTGTAGTGCTCCAACAAAATTCCATTCTGGTTTCGCACTGTAACTTGTGCCTACAATAGCCACTGGGTACTCAATGTCATCAAATAACCCTATTTCATCCATTGATTGTGTTCGTTCTTGATTTAAGGCAGAAATTTGGCCACCTAAAAATGAAAAATAAGGCTCTAATGGTAAATAATTTAATAAATCACCGCGATAGGGTTTTCCCTCTAATGTTTTGGTAATAAAGCGGTGACTGTGCCAATTTAAATCATTGAATCGATTTTTTAGCTCAGCCGCTATATATCTTGCGGATAGCTTGGCACCAACTGGACTCCAATGAGTATCATTTTTTACAAATGTTTCTTGACTATTCTGTTGATTCAACACAGGTAGCAAACTGATATTAGGTACTTGATGTTGAGATAACCAATCAGTGAAATATTGATAACGAGATTTTGCGAACTTAGGTAAAGGTTTTGTGAGATATTCAGAATAAACGCGTGCTTTAGAAGGCAAAACAACAACGATGATCTGAATGCCTTGTTGTTGTAACTGAGCCTGTGTATTGGTAATCGTATTTAAACGATTTTGAATTTCAAGTGCATGTTGTGGCGTGTTATCAAATTCTTCAGCAGTAAATAACCAACCATTTTTACCAATTACAACACCTGACTGACCTTCGTTAAATACCACAAAATTAACTGCCGTCCAAAAGTTTAGCGCAAACTGATGTGCTGAAAAGGCTTGATCATATTGCTGTTCAATATTGTAAAATTGTTGACCATTAATCCAATTTAATTTGGGATCAATATTAATGGTTTGCCAATTCAAGTGGCTTAATATGGTAAAAGTTAACATTAACCCAATAAAGCCATAGGTATTTATTTTTCTATACATTGTCAGTTCATCCTAAAATTGAAAGTACAGAAATGGTGAATAACTTTGCGCCGAAAGCTTCAACACTGATATTGCAAACAAAGGCACAAGCATATAACTGGCAATCCTTGACCATTTAACTTGAACTTTTCGTTTTAGTTTCGGTAAAAAGCCAGCAATAACAATCGTTACATAAGCAAGCACTAACACTGAGGTTTGAATACTATCTAGTGCTATCGCTGATTGAGACGATAAGCCATTAAAACCAAACATGGCTTTATACAAACTTAATGCCTCTGATACTGAATTGGCACGAAACATCACCCAACCTAGGATAACGATAAATAATGTAAACAACCAAGCAACTGGATTAAATGATTTATATCGACCCAGTTTTAATTTTTTCTCAAGCGCTAACCAAGCACCATGCCACGCACCCCATAATAAAAAAGTCCAATTCGCTCCATGCCACAAACCGCCGAGTAACATGGTTAAAAATAAATTACGGTAGGTTTTAATTGTGCCTTTACGGTTTCCACCTAATGGAATGTACAAATAATCTCGCAACCAACTAGAAAGACTGATGTGCCATCTGCGCCAAAACTCAGTAATACTTTGGCTTATATATGGTTGATTAAAGTTATTAATAAATCTGAATCCCATCATCAACCCAAGGCCAATTGCCATGTCACTATAACCAGAAAAATCAAAATACAGTTGCGCTGTATAGGCAAATGCAGCGGTCCAAGCTTCGATTAAATCTGGTGAAGCAACAGCAAAACTGGTATCGACAATTGGGGCTAGCGAGTCCGCAATAAACACTTTTTTAATAAAACCAATCATGAACCAACTGCAACCTTGGCCAAATTTAGCTAGGCTATGTTGGCGACACTTGAACTGGCCAACTAAATCTTTATATCGCAAAACTGGACCAGCTATAAGTTGCGGGAACAAAGCGACAAAAGCGGCAAAATCAATAATGTTTTTGGTTGCTGGTGCATCTTTTCTATAAACGTCAACAATGTAACTTATGGATTGAAAAATATAAAAAGAAATCCCAATGGGTAAAATAATATTCACTAAATTAAAAGGTGCTATTCCAACAGTGGTTAACACCGTATTAAAGCTATCGACACCAAAGTTAGCGTATTTAAAATAAGCTAATACCAGTAAGTTACCCACAACACCAATTCTGAGCCAGAATAGCTTTTTTACAGTAGTGCTAATGTTAAGCCCGATGTAATAATTAAAGCCAGTTACTACAATGAATAACAACAAAAAATCAATTCGCCACCAAGCATAAAAAGCATAACTTGCAGCAAGAATGACCAAATTTTTATACTTATCATTGGTTAGATAATAAATTGATAAGAACAAAGGTAGAAAGCTGAAAAGAAAAATATTAGATGAAAAAATCACCCTATTCTCCTTTTTTTACAAACGCGACGGCTTTATTATCTTTTTCTATGGCCTTTAATATCTTTTGGTTAAATGGAGCATAACCACCTGTAAACATTGCACCAGACTTATCACTTGACACTCTTAAAAACGCACCAGAAACCACCAAGGGATAGAGCTTATCTGAGCCTAATGCACCTGATTTATTGTGTATAAATTGGTCATGGATTGAAGCATAACTGGCTTTTTTTACATAAGGGTCTAAGACGAGACCCCTTTCTTTACCATTCGGGTCAGCCGTGTAAATGTATACCCCTAATTGACCGTTTCCTTTAATAATATTTTTTGCTGAAGTGACATGCTGACTGTTGCGTATTCTAATACCATGCTTGCCATTATTGTGAATTACGTTGCCGTATATCAATGCGTCTGGGCTTTCGAAAAGCGTAATTCCATCACCTTTGTTGTTGTATGAATGATTGTAAGCAATGACGTTATTTTTACTTTGCCTGTCTAACACAACCCCATTACCGTTGTTATCAAAAGATTTATTATTAAATATCCAGCTGTCTTCAACTCCCCGAGATACGATGATCCCATGAAGCTGCCTTGTTTTGTGGGTAGTGTTATTAGCAATCACTAAACGTTTTGAATAATCGTGGGGATCAATCCCATAAACGATATTATCAAAGTACGTGTTTCCCACTATGACGGTATCCTCTGCTTCATAAGAATAAAAACCATAATAAATATCTTCAAAAAAATTATCAATAAACCAACCGTTAGGGTTGTCATGAACTGCATCACTATGTTTTTTAGGTACACTGGTTAGCAATACTCCATAGGATTTAGACTGAAAATAACCTAAATGTTTAAATGTAGACGCTACTAAGTGTGTATTCGATAAACCTTGCCCTGTTATAAAGGGCCTAAAGGATTTCTTATGTTTAAAAAAAGCAGGGGCATTGCGATGCTCATCCCAGCCAATGATTTGTGTTTCGATAAAAAATACATTTCCAGCATTTAATATAAACGCACCTTTCGTTTGACTTAATAATAATTTGTCAGCATTGGTGTCTTTACTAATGATGAGTGTTGCTTTACTCGAAATAATAATAGGCAGTCGCGATATATAAACACCATCAGCAAGGCGTTGAAAATATTTTCCATCCACTTGTTTGACTAAATCGTCTAATGTAGCCACACCATATTTAATTACAATTGCTTGTGGGTAAGTTGTTTGCCTTTTTACCCACTCAATGGCTCTAATACCTTTAGAGAACTCTTGAAATGCATTAATATCATATATTTTTTCAAGCGCAATTGTGGGCGGACTATCCAATTTAGGGCGTTTATTCTTAACCCATTGTAAATTGTACATGGATATATCGGGTAATGACGGAGCCATAATCGACTGCGCTAATGGTTGCGGCGGCAGCATTTCAACTGTTTCCGCCCTAGATAACCCTGCTAGAACCGAAAGTATTAAAAGTAAATATTTCATTAGATGTTAACTCTCCAGTTCAACCATATTCGATGTTTTTTCCCGTCTTGCTGGCTGTAAGCGTCCCCTGGATAAAAGCTCGAAAGCCGTAATTGTACAATACTGGCTTTAAAGAAATCACCGTTAACCGCATTGTTGTAATTAACAACAACATCAGCACCAACGCCTAGATCTTTTTCACCAACAACTAATGGCGAATTAATCCCAGAATAACCAATATTTAGATCTGAATTGACCCTAGAGAATTTGTTTACCACAAGATTAAGGTTTATGGTCTCGCTGAATTTTATGCCTAAATAAGTACCTATTATGCTGATGTTTGATAGTTCAGGACGAAATGCGTCGTTATACCGTGTAATACTGGTTCCGTTGGCCGTTATACGAGAACGGTTGCTTTGAAGGCCAGTTTGAAAAAAACGGCCTTCGGTGTCGGAATCACTGTTATCTGAAGTCGTAACGTATTGAACACCTAAAACGGGTTGATATTTTGAATTAAATTCTAACTGAAGGTCGCTTTGAACTAACCAAGCATCGACGTCCTTTTCTTGAGCCGTCGAGACTTGTCGATTACCAGTTTCATATCTGGTAACTTGACCTTTTTGTATTATGTACTGTCCGTTATAGCTAAGAGAAAAATTATCATTTATTGGATACTGCCCATGAGGATGAATGCCAATCCAATGTGTTTTGGGATCAAGTAGATCAATTCCATTGTTTACTTCATCTAACCTAGTATTTTTAGCTCCGCTATGATCATTAATATAGCTATAGTTAACATCAAAATAATGGTGATATTTCCATTGCCATGATGTGCCGGCCATTATTCTAAATATATCAGTATCTTTATTTTGATAATCACTGCCATCAGTTCGAAAACTATTCACTTGCTCTGCTATTGCCACGAAACCGCTGAACAAACTACGATCATAATTGACGCTTGCCATGGTGATATTACGATCCCACCATAATCCTGAGTTTTCTTTAAGCCGTTTATGACCAATAGAAGCGCTTAGAGTTGGAGTTAATATGTTCTCCATCGTAAAATATAACTGCTGAAGCGCTAAATAACCGTCTGAAGACTGCCCACCTTCTTCGGGTTCTAAATTAATGCTATTCGTGGAGTAAAATCCTCTTGCTTTTGCCATAAACAATAGGTCAGGTGTTACTTGATAATCGGCTTGTCCCGTAAGTCGAACATATCCGTTACGGCTTGCTCCACCATCAGAGTGCCCTAAATCTCTATCACTTTCATCAACATAACCTAAGTCAACGTTTACTTTATGATTCCAAGATGGAGATGAAGCTAACGTACTTGTTGATAAGCATAACAACACTGAACAAAACAAAAATGGTCTGCACATCATAACTGGTTGTCCTTTTCAGTTCCCACTGCTACGGCCATACGCTGCAAGCGCTCAACTTGAGCAAGTGATTGTGCTTGAGACATAACTTTGTCGGAAATTCCAAATCGTTGTTGCCAATCAACAAGAGTTTGCTCATCTGCATTCGATAATATTTGATGTTTTATTGCTTTCTTAAAATCAAGTTTAAAACCAAAACCTTTACTGTATATTTTGGCTAATTCTTTATCTGCTCGCTTATAGCCACCTTTAGCCGATTGGTTTAAATAGGCTATGCCTTTGGGGTAATCCGGTTCGCCCATGAACCCTCTGCTATACAAGGTGCCTAGTAAAAAATCTACATAAGGAGATGGTTCAGAAATGTTAAGTAACAATTGCTCTGCATGCCATGGGTCTTGAATTGTCATTATTCCGAAGAGTGACATTTCAGCCTCAAGCCCATAGCATTCAATGCTTCCGGCTTGTTTTCCTTGTTGTAGTATGTGGGTTATTTCGTCGAGTGTTTTACCAATAGTAGGTTTCACTATATATAATTTAGCTAATTGATAGTAAGCACTGAGCTCAGATTGTGCGGCCCATAATAGTAATTGTTCTGAATGACCGTGATTCCAATGAATAAACTGACCGTTTGAGATATGGCGAGCAATTTTAATGGCCGCTTTAGTTGATTTCTCGTCACTATACTTTTTTAAACTTGTAAAAAATTGTTCAAAACTGCCTATTTCTGGGTAAGTGTTGTACAAAGTGGCGAGACTAAAAAAAGCGTTGGATTTTTCTTTTAAAGCACAATAGGCATAATTTTTTGCTTGCTGTTGATCAATTTCTGTATATTTATTTTTAATAAATAGTTCAGCCAACAACTCACAAGCAATGGCATTTCCTTGATCCGCTTTTAATTTAATTTCTTGTATGTACTGTTTGGGAACAGCAATATTATCTAGCCTCAAATATAATTTAATTAATTCGTTAGATGCAGGTTCATAATTTTGTTCTATAAGGTTTAAAATGATTGATGTAGCTTGATTAATATCCCTAATCGTCTCATTTTCACTATAAGCCAGCACTCTTGCTCTTTTTAATTGCGCAGATATGTCCCCAGACTTTGCAGATTTGGCCAGCCAAGCAAGTGCTTGAGGTTCATCGCCTTTTTCTAAGTATATTTTTGCCAGTTTATTCTGCACTTTTGGCAATCCAAACTCTGCGAGATAGCGATAATGCTTATAAGCAGCATCATGCTTTCCCTGAGCCAATAGGTTGTCAGCTGTCCTTTCATCGTGCTGTATTGTAGAGCACCCACTTATAAACACTATTAAGGTACAGGTTGATAACAGTTTAATTGTCATTTGTTTTCACCAATCTCAAAGATTATAGCCACGACTTCAAGTAATCACTTGAGAAGTCATTACTGATAATCACTCGAGCAGGTTTATTAACATCTTTAAAATCAATTGGCTTTTCTGTTGCTATAAGCCCAGTGACATCAATATCGCCATCGATAACCGACAATTGCTGTATTTTTCCTTTTATAACTGCTGAGTCGCCTAATATTTTAACGAGCACTGACTGACCATTTTGAATGGTATTCGCGTCTTCAAAACTAAATTTTGCCGTAATATAAGGAATTGCATTATTATTTACTAAGGTAAAGGTTTCATCACCTTTTTGAAGATATTGGCCATTGAGGTTTTTCACTTCTAATATCTTACAATCACATGGACTGCTTATATTTCCTTTAGCCTTCGCTACTTCAAAAGACTCCGTTAATATGCCCATTGTTTCAGGTGGTAATTGTGAAATATCCGCTTCTAAATCTGCACCAGTAAAACTTGCCAATAATTGCCCTTTGGATACTTGGGTCGCACCTGAAGGAATTAATGTCTCTAAATTACCAGCTTTTGGCATTGTTAATGTGTACGATTTAATATCCACGAAAGCTTTGGTTGAGGATTGAATAAAATAAATAGAAAATAATTTGAATCCCACAAACGCTATTGCTGACAAACCTATCGCTAAAAACACTAAACTGCCAAAAATTGATTTAGCACGCTCTTTGTTAGTGATTTTCTTCAGCTGTTTTTTAACTCTTGCTCCCGTATGATTTTCTCGGCTCAATGTATTGATTAAATCACCTGTTGAAAGCAATGAACCGTTTAAAAATGCGGTAATAATATAACGTAAAGCTGAGTTGAATTGTTTATCAGCTTTACTAAATGTACATCCAATATTATTATTCGACCATTGATTAAGTGAGTTAAATTCTATTTGGTATGAAAAATCAAAACCATCAATATTTATCGTCAATAGCCCCTGATACATTGTGTTTGCTGTAATTATCTTAGCCGTATTATTTATGCTAAATCCACCCACTGAAATATCGTGAACTTTATAATCCATCTCATTGATTTTTATTGTTGCCGGAATATGAATTCTTGCGAATTGACGCTGGACTTCTGATTCATGCACGACGTTAATATTTTCTGTTTTCTGATTCATTATTAATTCCCAATTTAGTTCCCAATTTTCACACTAATACAAAAATGACAGCTGCAAATATGCTGGCACAAGCAAAAGTAACAGTTCTAGAAGACCAAAGATTTAATACCTGCTGAAGTGCCTCAGCTTCAATTGACAACTTCGCTGGCTGCCTTGTCCAAGATTGCCTGTCAAGTCTAAAAAAGACATAGATTTTCATTACTGCACCCATTATTTGGTTGTAATACAACATAATGGGATATATGGGGCCGACCTTATGCCCTCCGGCTAATATCGTGAGTGTAATCATCGTTCTGGTGATCATTATCCAAAGTAAGTAGATCACACCGTACACAATTGAATATTTTAGGCTTGCAAGTAAAGCTACAGAAAGACCAAATAAGCTTGTCCACATTGAAATTTTTTGATCGTTAACTACGTAATAAGCAAACCAACCTAATTTTTTAGGACCAAGTTTTACTGCGCGATTATTTTGACGTAGGTTATTTCCGTACCATCGAAACATCAATTGACGTGAGGATTTTAAGAAACTTTTATGCGGTGGATGCTCAACGGTACTCACAATGGCGTCAGGTACGTAAAATGTATCTAAACCCATTTTCATGATGCTAAACCAGCTTGACTTATCATCACCAGTTAAGAATCTGAAACGACCAAGGCGCCAGTGCTCTAAATTATCTAGCTGTATATCATCAATAAAGTCTGGGTTTGTTACCACACTCGCTCTGAACATGGACATGCGACCTGTTAGGGTAAGCACCCGCTTAGATAAGGCCATTGAGCACATATTGATATGACGTTGACCAAAGCGAAGCTTATGCCATTCACTCATAATATATGAGCCTTTCACCTCGCAAATTTCATTGGTGGTTAAAGCGGCCAGATTAGGAAGAGCACTAAAAAAAGGTACAGCCTTTAGAACACAATTATGTCCTAGCATTGTGTCCCCATCAATCACGGCGACAACGGCGTTTTCCGCTGGTAAATCACGACTGATATATCTAAACCCTGAAGCTAAAGCATCTCGTTTACCTGTTCCTGGAATACGCACAAAAACCAGTGACACTGTTTCAAGCATTTCTTGTTGTTCGAATAAATTTCGGATCAAAAATTCATCGCTTACCTCAACAATAGAAGCAACTATTGTGGTTGATATCCCACACTTATTAGCTTCTTCGAAAACTGAATTATAAACTTTTGCCGTTGTGGTTGAGTCGATTCTAAAACTCGTCACCATCAAATAAACATGAGGAGGAAGTGCATCCTTTCCCATTTTATTAATTTTTTCTCGCAATTTTGGAAAAGTCCAACGCATAAACCACATACCACGCACAAAATGGATTATACCGATTGAATATCGCCATATGCCTATAAGACCAATAATAAAAATGAACTTTTCCGATTCAGTATTAAATATTTCACTCGGCACTATTGTGGCAAGCAAGCCTATGGTAGCTATAAAAATTAACCACCCAGAAAATGTCCGAATTGATTTATGAGTGAAAATATTGCTCTGCATAATATTTACCAACAAATCCCTTGCTTATTTTCGTCAGAGGCATGTGTCATGAAACCATGCAGATCAACGATTTTCTTTTCTTGCGATAAATTTTCAAGAACGCCTTTAAAAGATTTATCACCGTTAGCGATCACTATAATTTCACCATGATCTATCGCTGCTTGTAGATCGCTTACTAATAAACTTGATACATGAGGAATGTGACAATTAATGTATTCTTTATTTGCGCCATGAACTCGAGCGTAATCAATATATTTATCGTAGATTTTTAAATCAAAGCCTTTACCGATCAATTGCTCTGCCAATTCCACAAAAGGGCTTTCGCGTAAATCATCAGTTTCAGATTTAAAGCTCAGACCTAATAAAGTAATTTTTCGGTGTTTAAGGCTTTTTACTATATTAATCGCGTTTTGAATTTGGTTCTGATTACTCGCCATGAGTTGACTGAGCATTGGCGTTTTAATATCTAACGACAAGGCTTTAAAAGTTAACGCTTTGACATCTTTTGGTAAACATGAGCCACCATATGCAAAGCCGGGACGCATGTAATAATTTGAGATATTTAACTTTTTGTCTTTACAAACTACTTTCATCACATCGCGACCATCAATACCTAAGCCACGACTAATATTACCAATTTCGTTTGCAAACGTTATTTTTGCAGCATGCCATACATTGCAAGTATATTTAATCATTTCAGCAACTTCGATGGGCTGACAAATTATTTCAGCATCTAATTCCTGATATAACGTCGCTATTAACTGTCCTGTTTCATCATCCATTTGTCCTATAACTGTCATAGGTGGATTATAAAAATCAAAAATTGCGGTGCTCTCACGGAGAAATTCAGGATTTGTCGCAACAAAAAAATCTCTTCCAGCTACTCTACCTGAAGCTTTTTCTAATGCGGGTATAACAATATCTTTAACGGTCCCTGGTAACACGGTACTGCGGATCACAACATAATGAGGCTCATTTTTACCTTTTAACGCCAAACCAATATCGTGACAAACTGCTTTAATATAATTTAATTCTAAATTTCCGTTCGCCATTGAAGGCGTACCAACACAAACCATTGTTACACTTGTGTTTTCAACGGCCTTAATAGAATTTGTTGTTGCGCTTAAATTTCCATTTTTAATACCTTTAGAAATCATTTCTGCTAGACCAGGTTCAACAATAGGAGAAGCACCTGAGTTGATAAGATCAACTTTTTCTTGTGAGACATCAACACCAATGATGTTATGTCCATTATTCGATAGACAAGCAGAGCACACAGCACCTACATAGCCCATACCAAAAATACTAATATCCATATAAAGCTCCAAATCTGGACTCCGTCCATTTATTTTCAATACAACTATGAAAACCTATTTAATAGCTCCAATAATTCATGAGTTTTTTGCCTCATTAAAGGAACGTTCTGTCTGCTCTCAACATTAAGCCTCACCACTGGCTCAGTATTTGATGATCGGAGATTGAATCTCCATAGCTCGAATTCCATGCTAATACCGTCCGTTTTATCGATTATGTTCGCACTTTCTTTATAATGGTTTTCGATGCTATCTACTGCTTTCTTAGCATCTTTTATCGTTAAATTTATCTCCCCTGAAGCTGGGAATAACTCGATACGATGATTAATGAGTTGAGAAAGAGATTTTTTGGTCGCCGACATAAGGGAAGCAACTAGAAGCCATGGGATCATGCCACTATCACAGTAAGAAAAATCTCTAAAGTAGTGATGTGCACTCATTTCTCCGCCGTAGATTGCATCTTCTTTCCGCATACGTTCTTTAATAAATGCATGACCAGTTTTTGACTGAATTGTTATCCCACCAGATGCTTGAACTAAGTCTTTTGTATTCCAAGTCAAACGCGGATCATGAATAATCTTTGAACCTGGATTATTGGCTAAAGATGCTTGAGCTAATAAGCCAACAATGTAATACCCTTCAATGAAACAGCCTTTTTCATCAAACAGAAAACAGCGGTCAAAATCACCATCCCAAGCAATACCTAAATCGGCTTGATGTTCAATGACTGCATTTGTTGTGATAGCTCGATTGTCAACTAATAATGGGTTTGGAATACCATTTGGGAAATTACCATCTGCTTCATGGCATATTTTAGTAAAACGAATCGGAATATTACTTTGAATAAAACTTTCTTCTAATGCATCAATCACATGTCCTGCTGCACCATTTCCAGCATTTACCACTAAATGCAAAGGTGTCACAGCTTCTTCTTGGTGCTTTAGGTAACTTAATAGATGCTTTACATAAGGCTTTAGAATACTTTTTTTGGTCAATGAACCTTTGTTTTTTACATCACCAAAATTGTTTGTTTCGGCCAAGGCTTTAATATCATTTAAACCAGTATCACCACTTATTGGAACAGCACCTCGTTTGACTAATTTCATGCCGTTATAATCTATAGGATTGTGACTTGCTGTGACTTCTATTGCACCATCAATATCCAGATATTGAGCGGCAAAGTATACTTCCTCAGTGCCTGTCATCCCAAGGTCAATCACATTTACACCTTCATCCATTAAACCTTGCGCTAAAGCATTTTTTAATGATTCACTACTGAGTCTTATATCTGCACCAAGAGCTACTACTGAAGGCTTTAAATACTGAGCGAATGCCCGACCTATTCTATAAGCTATTGTTATATTGAGTTCGTCACCTAATTGACCACGAATATCATAGGCTTTAAAACATGTTAAATTTGTCATATTAACCTTCTTCAGGTTCAAGTACTTTAGAAGGGGAAACGTTTGGTTCGCTTCGACCGTACATATCTTCAAAACGTACGATATCGTCTTCGCCTAAGTAACTTCCTGACTGAACTTCAATCAGCTCTAAATTAATTTTTCCAGGATTTTCGAGTGAATGAATATCTCCTATCGGAATATATGTTGACTCATTTTCTGATAGCAACTGCGTGCTATTGCCACAAAGCACTTTTGCAGTACCTTTGACAACAATCCAATGCTCAGCTCGATGATGATGCATTTGAACTGAAAGCTTTGCTCCTGGTTTTACAACAATACGTTTTACTTGGAAACGTGCTCCACTATCAATTGAGTCATAATATCCCCAAGGACGGAAAACCTGACGATGATCCTGTATTTCACATCGTTGCTTTTCATTTAAAGTTGAAACAATCTTTTTAATATTTTGTACTTTGCTTTTATCTGCGACTAAAATTGCATCATCTGTTTCTATAACAACTAAATTATCAATGCCTAACGTAGCGACAAGTTTTTTATTTGCTCTAATATATGAATTAGTACTGTTCACAGCTAAAATATCACCAAGACAAACATTATTGTCTTGATCTTTTTTGCTGATTTCCCAGAGTGAATTCCAACAACCAACATCACTCCAACCTGCATCTAGAGGTACTATTCTGACTAGATTTGATTTTTCCATGATTGCGTAATCAATGGATATTGAAGGTGATGATTCAAAAGAGCTTGGGTGCAAGCGAATAAAGTCTAAATCAACAGTTGAATGTAAAAGCGCATTTTCACAAGATTTTAATAAAGAAGGCTGGTAAAGCTTTAACTGATTAACCATGGTATTTGTTTTAAACATGAACATACCGCTGTTCCAGTGATAATCACCGGAGTCAAGATACTTCTGAGCCGTTAATGAATCTGGCTTTTCTACAAACTTCTCGACTTTATATGTCTTAGTATTACTTTCTTGTTGTAATTTGATATAACCATAACCAGTATGAGCACTTGTCGGTACTATACCGAAGGTTAAAATATTACCATCAACAACAGATTTTTTAGCATCCATAACTGCTTGATTGAATTTGTTTTCATCAAGGATTTCATGATCGGCAGCCAATAATAAAAGTATTGAGTCTTTTTGAGCATATAATGAAGCAATTGCAACTGCTGGAGCAGTATCTCTAGCTGCTGGTTCTAAAATTATCTGGCAATTTGCCATATTCATTTCATCAAGCTGATCAGCCACAGTAAAACGATGTTCTTCATTACAAATAATGATTGGGGCACTAACGTCACTCAAGCTTTTAACACGTAACAGTGTGTTTTGCAGCATGCTTCGCTGGTTCGTTAATTTTAGAAACTGTTTTGGGCGAAGTTTACGAGACAATGGCCACAATCTAGAGCCACTTCCTCCAGCCAAAATAACTGGAACAATATTCATTATCAATATCCTTATAAATAACAAATCACTTAATAAAATACATCTCACCTCAGTGCATAAACAGTTATGCAACCATGGCAACTAGAGTTTAAACAAAAACCTTATTAACCTATACAAACAAATAGTTAAGCGTTAAGTGCCGATCATCCTTAACTGGCCAAAACGCGATCTCAGAACTAATAAAGCCCAATATTCAAATAATTCAAAAGTGGGTACTGTACAATAAGCGCACAATTTAACTTGATCAGCTATATATCGTCAACAAGAACATACTTTATATTTTATAAAATATATTACTTTTATCTTGCGACCCAATAATTCCTTTTCACTAATAAAAAATATCTGTACGAAATCAAGTTTAAATTGTAAATAATCCACCTTCTAGATAAGGTGGGTTTGTAGCTAAAATAAAGCCCTGCCCAATGTTAATTTAATGTTATTATGCATTTTTCCTATTTTATTTCAAGATCTTGCATATCTATTCAATTAATTCCTTTTAAGTCAGAGAAATATTCTCTCTGACAGACATGATTTCTCCATAGATTATTCTTCCTCCAATATGGGAATTTTCTGAACAATTTTATAGCTGTTTTCCCTTTTATAGCCCATCAATTTTGAAATTTACATTTTCGGTGGAACTTGTACTACTGGGTGAACATGAGCTACTTGAGCACTAAGCTCGATTAGTTCACTAGGGCAATCGCACGAATCAGTGATATATACAACTCCATGTAGTAATTACGTCATTCCCACGAAAGTTGGAATTTAGCGCCTTATATTTGAGTACCCAAAGTCACTGAATTCCCGTTTTCACTGGAATGACGAGCTATAACTTCTACAGTTTTTGCTCGATAAACATTTATGCGTTTACCCTGCTTACTTCACAACCTTGCTGTATACATTAAACATGTACATAGCTGTCGGCCTCTTTACCCACAATATTTGTCAAAATCATAAACCTATATTTGGTGTCCATACTTTATAATATTGACAGCGCCAAAACACATGTGATTCTTGTTTATACATACTCATGTTTAATCTCTTTATGACTTCGTTAAAAATCAAAGAAGGCTTTAACATTAGGTGCATTTAAGGCAAAACCCTTAGGGTGATTAGCACCTGCTGAAATATGTATTTTAGGGCGCTGAAAATTTAAATCTAACTACAACAGATGAACATGAACTTTTAATTACTATTTTACTGTTTACGACAAAAATATTCGTTATGTACATAGATGAACACAGCAAATTTACTACTGAAAACATGCTGAGGTGCATTTGATCCGAAGGGTCGGATAAGCGACACCTGTTGCCAAGTGCCGCTCTCCTCAGAACCCACGTGCAACTTTCACTGCACTGGGCTCAAGCCTCCACTAAGGCATACTATGTAACCCGGTAACTACAAATAGTTACCTTTGCAATACACACTTGAAGCTTTAATATCTGCAACATTATGGATTCCATATTATTACAGTAAGGAGAGGCACTAACCTCATATGAAGTCATCATTTGCGTTTCTCCATTAACAAAGTTCTTCAAATTTTCTTGCAACGGGAGACCAGCTGGAAGTGGGCTCACTTTCGCGACCAGATATAAATCTGTATCTGCATCATTACAACGCAGCATTTGCTTTCTCCAGCCTCCTTTACCTGCATAACTATCGGCCACCCTCACAGATGGCTTTCCCAGAAGGAACTATACAGGCTTACCGTGTTCCGTATGTTGTGCAATATCAGGGTAGATGCCAACTCTAGTGCGGAGAGCTCTGTTGATCACGAAAGAGTACTGCCCAACCTCTTTCCAACTCTCGTTGCCTTTTGGCCACAGCGTAACAACCACTTCCGCTGCTTCACGTATAACGCACCTTTCATGGGTTCACATATGTTCATCATACTGATTCCCTAGCGCTTATCCGACTTGTGGTTATCAGGAGGAACGTCCTCTCACGATTCGTTTCCCGTCTAATAAATAGACTTTGCTACATTGTCAGGCTCGCTACTTTATTCAGAGCCTTAGGGTCATCTGGTGATACAGACGGTTCACGCTATAGTGGTGAACAGCACTTCATACGACTTCACGTCGCACGAGCATCAAGTATTAAGTTAATTCAGATGCTAAAAATCAAGCAAATGAATGAAATATAATTGTGAATATTAGAATTTCTTATAATAAAGGCTGTAAAATAAGCAAGTTGTTTTTGGCCTTGCCATTTGCTTTTTGAAGAATTGGCACCAGTGTGTGGCAAGCATTAAGATTGATTGCTTTTTATTTAATCTGCTTTACTAAAATGAACAACACAATACTTTAATATAAAAGTTTGTGGATAAAAACCAAGCAACTGTTCTTGTTTGAACTAGATTTTCTTGCACAAATTAATAACTGTTGTTAAAGTCCAACCCAGTTGATTTTCAAATAAATTAACGCGCTAATTTCGAATTTCGGTATGTAGCGCAGCCCGGTAGCGCACTGTCATGGGGTGTCAGGGGTCGGAGGTTCGAATCCTCTCATACCGACCAATTATCTAGTTGAAATGCAAAATGAAATTGCTTTTTACCGTACAGGTTAAAAATCTCACTCGCAAAACTCCCGCTAAATACTCGCAAAACCCACCTCTAAAATGAGTGTAAAATATTGAGCTAAGTGTTTTTGAACTTGGTGCATTTTACCTTGTAGTTTCAGTACCAAACACAGGTTATCAAGTTGTTGCAGTACCAAGGTTTAGCTTAAAAACCACGATAGCGCTCTAAATTCCTGTAATACACTTCAAAACCAGTAACTATAGTAACCGAGAAAAGTACAAGCTTTATTTAACTGATTTATAAAGGTTTTATTGTATATCAAAAAGTAACCGTTTTAGTAACCACTAAGTGACCGAGTTACACATAAAGTAGTTAATTTTAAAAATATATAATTGTTTATAAATCAATGAGGTCACATATTGGCTCACACAGGGTTACTAAAACATGTAACCGATAAATCTATTATAAATCAGATAATTAGTGTTCTATTTTGATGCTGGTTACTAAAGTTACTGGATATTTTACTGCGTAATTGTTTCGGGAATAGGTGAGGTGAACTACAGTGTGATTTTTTTCTTGCTGTTTAAGTTCTTAATGCCCGTGAAAATTAGTGACTATGATAGAGCGTTAGTCCATTTCTGGTTTAATCCTAAAATCATCAGTTGAACGCTAAGTATATGAGTAACTGCTTGAGCAATATGATGATTTTATCATCATAGCTTTCACCCAATGAGTGAAGTGCTCTACGCTCACAAGCTTGCTAAAATGACTGCTATCTGCGTTGTAACTTTTGCAAGTAGAATAACTATTTGCTGCAAGCTACGCCTTACTATCAGCCTATCAGCCTATCAGCCATTTTTTCTACGCTTGAGAACACAGTCAACTGATGTTTTTAGGTTAATTGGAGTAGCACATATGTGTTTTTGCACAAAGAGAATGGTCAAGGTACTATCTTACTGACTCAAGTTTCGGAGTTCATTTTTAGCTAAAATCATGGGTACTTTCCAGTAGAAATAGCCTCTTGGCGTAATGTAAAAGTATCCATTTGCATGACTTGATTAAAAAACGAGGTCACTTCTTCGTTGATTTTATTCAGTATGATTTCGCTTTCTGTTGTTGATAACGAAGAAATACTAGAAACTGCATCGCTGATCAAAGCCTTAAATAAGCCCCATAATTTACAAGCAAAATCTAAATTTTGTAGACTGTCGCAAAGTAGGTTCCTTGAGTCACAGACTTTGCTGTTTTCATCATTTTGCTTCGCATGCAGAAGCAAGCAAAATCTCAACCCTGTTAGATGAATTGAAGCAATATAAGCACTGTAATGACGACTTTGCTCACTCAAAAAGCCAAGATGTTGTTTGGCTTCCTTGAAGTACACTTCAATTCCCCAACGCAAAGCGTAAATTTCAAGAATTTTTTCATCGCTTAGCGAAGCGTCCGTACTTAAAAATAATGCCCAATCGTGTTTACCTGCTTTTTTCTTATCAGGATTAACACCTCGACAAAAGACGAGTTTAACCTTAATTCAATTCGGCTCAAGCTTTGCCGTTTCTGCTAGATTCAACTCAACGACAATGGACTTTGTTTGATAAGGCAACCCTGCTAGTTTTTGCCATCGGCCTTTTACTTGGGTTTTGAATAGTTCGGCGGCACTGCACTCTGATTTATCCGCTAAGCGGTACTTCATTTTGTTTTTTTTCATTCGGAGAATAGCCGTCAAATCATGCTCAAGCGTCATGCTGATAATAGGCTTGGTGGCAAACCAAGAGTCTGCAAGAAAATAATCAGTTTCAATACCTACTCCCAGCGCACATTTAACCATACCTGCAACCATAGCAGGCTTAGTTTGAGCCACAGATTGCTTGTAACGTTTAGCGACTATTGAGCGCTCATCTTTAAATTTACGGGTTAGAGGTTGTGCTTTGGTTTGACTGATGAAGAGTTCATTATCCAGTGGGACAAATTGACTATCAGAAGCGTAGCCAAAACTCAGTACTTGCTGTCCCATAACACAACGCCCTGTCAAATGGTCGAAGTGACTGGATACGCCGGGCATTTTCTTACCACGACGTTGCTTTACTGAATCATCGACAACAAAAGCTCTGACTTTACTCTTGCCTTCCTGTTTTATGAGTTTTTTAGCGGTGTAAAGTTGCAGTTTTCTCCAATTCAAGTCTTCTCGGTTGAGTAAATCATAAAGCACATCTTTCTTAGCAGAAGAAAAGCTGAGTAGTGACTCTTTAGCAAACATAGATATGGTATCAACCTTCAACCAAACCCAAAGCATTAGTAAGTAAACGACTTCGGTTGCTTCAATACCCGAACGTTTACTGAAGCCACAAGATGTCAACATTGAAACAAAACCAAGCTGTTTCCATGATGTGCTGAACGAATTATCAATTTGAATGCCTGAACGCTGTAAAAAATTAGAAGTAAGTGATGGTAGAGAAAGTGATTTCATGTCAATATTTGTCTGAGAGTTGGTGTGTTTTAGTTTTTGTCTAAGCAACAAGATTATAACACATCAACTCTCATCTTTTCTTTATATATCAGTAAAATACGCTCACTTCATTATTGAATTTGAACTCCGAAACTTGAGTTATGAAATACATCTCCGAGATGATTTCTGATTGCACCAAAAAATCAGTTTTTGTTTTCTTTTTGGAATAAAAACGACAT
This sequence comes from Parashewanella spongiae, assembly GCF_004358345.1. NCBI lineage: Bacteria > Pseudomonadati > Pseudomonadota > Gammaproteobacteria > Alteromonadales > Shewanellaceae > Parashewanella > Parashewanella spongiae. The sequence goes on from NZ_CP037952.1 coordinate 3,293,258, forward strand.
GGTATTTACAATCCCATCTAGTATGAGACAAACTCTTATAATCTCGCATAGGTACAACCTTCTAGCTTTTGGTCGAGCTAAAAAATATCTATACCGTCGTAAAGGTGGAACCTATGCGAGTCTCTCCAGCAGAGCTGGGGGTTTACCTCAGATTAATTATTTCGAAACCGTCTGGGACGGAGCATCCTCAAATTCAGCAAGAAATAATCTTAATCTCTTGCTGAATTTAACAATTTTAATTTTGATTGGATGTACTTACTTTATAACCCGTTGGAGAATCCATATCAGCCTCTAGAACAAAGAATTGTTCTTTTGATTGCTCATCGAGTATCAATTCAAAATTTGAAAGCACTATATCGCTACTATTTTGCTTTGCTACAACAAAAACCTGATATGTATTATTGAGCAAGTAAATAGAGGTAGATTCAGTATACTGAACTGTTGATTTGTTTAACGCTGTTTCAACAGTTTCATCGCTCCTCACAAAGAAAAACTGCACGCTAGTAAAGTCTTCACTGTCTACAAGGTTAACCATTCTGATTGAATGGTCATAAATACTTGCTCGATTACTGTTTTCAACAACTAATGAATTAATCGTTATTTCAATCTCATCGACAATACCATCGCCATCTTCGTCAACATCACCGTCGCCATCATGATCAACATCATCTTCTTTCAAATAGAAAAATACTGTTTTATTTGAATTTTCAGGCAAGGTTAACAAATGACTACGTAAAATAGCCACGTCTGAATTAGCAACTGTCAGATTTATTCCGTAGTCTCCTTTTGGTAGAGTTAAGCTATCACTGTATTCACCAATTTGAACAGAGCTAATATCTGGTATTTCGGCATTGTTTCCAACAAACAAATCAAAAACTGACTTATAACTTTCTAACAACTCATGTTCAGTTATCCCATTATATACCTGAAATTTTGCTTCAGCATTAAAGTCTATATATTCAGTTGTATTAGAGCTAGTTACTAGATCTAATATATATGGTGACGAACCCGAACCAAAGTTTTTACGAATTACCATCACATACTGAGATGGATATGAGTAATTTATATCTTCTGATTGAAATAATACTTCATCACTTCCGGATTTTGTTATATAAAAAATATAATCATCTTGATCGAACTTTTTATTTTCTGATAACTCTTTATTAGAATAACCACCAAAAAGTTCTGCTTCATTAAACGTTTCATCCGACTTTGATATATAAATATCGGTTCCCTCAGAATCAGGATGTAAATTTAACACTCGTAAATTAAAAAGATCATCGTCTACATCATCCTCATCATCAATCACCTCTATGTCATAAATTTCAACTTCAGGTTGTTCAATGTCCTCACTTAAAACAATTAACTGTATAGCATCTTTCTTTACGTAAACTATACCCTCACTTATTATTTCTAAATCATCACGCTTTTTACTGTCTTCATCTTGCCAAGCTAGTTCATAGTAATAATTACCATCAGAAACTTCCTTGTCTGATGTAGCCTTCCCATATTCAACACTGCTATATGTTGTTTCGAAATCATCTTCGTCATCGTCACCAATATTTTCATCTATTGTTAAGAAAACTTCAGGTGCATTGACTGATGCATTATAAAACTTAACATATCCATTACCATCTGAATCAGAACCACACCCAGACAATCCTAAAATAGAAATAAAAACTATAATTTTTGATTTTTTTACACACGAAAAGATACTGTTATCCAGATTCATATTCCAATCCATATAATATTTTTAGATCCTGCTTAAAAATAAACAGTAGACAATTAAATACATACTGAATAGTACGTTTATATATTTTTCACACTATGTAGAGTAGCGCCTTGGTTATAAGTTCAAAAAATATTATATATTTATAAATCATATCTACTCATTGACAATTTAACAATTAACCAACTTAATTGTTAAATACGAATAACTCAGAGAAATATACTCTGAAGAATATGTAAAAAACTATAAACCACTGCCACCCCTATATTTAATAGAGCAATTACACTTTAATCTGCTCGATATTCTTTTTCGGCCTGATTGATTTCACCTATAAGCTGATTGAGATTTAAACTGACCACTTGTTGTACAGGTAATATGATTGACAAGTCCTCTGTAGATTCAAATAGTCTTTTTCTCTCTTTAGATAACTCACTTTGAACTTGGAAATTGGTCTTAATCGATGTTGGCCTATATAAACCTAACCATTTAATCACTTTTAAACGATTATCCATGGCGGCTAGTAAATTGCCTTTTGCCCCTCGAATTAGCCCTTCTAATTCATTCAGCTCACTAAGGTCAAATGCCATTGTTTTTAGCAGTAACTTCCCTAAAGGAAGATGATTTGATAAGTCAGCAGTTAAATATTTCAGCGCCTTTTGATACCCAGCTATTGACTTTGAAATAACACAAGAAACGCTTTTTAACTCAGAAAAATTATTAAATTGACTAGAAAAAAATAGTAGCTCATCCGTTTCAACTAATGGATTAACTTTTAACCACTCTTTGGAACTTTGGATATCTATTGCCTTTTGAGTTTGATCTGGAATTTCTTTAATGGCCTTCTCAAATACCCTCATCATTTCATCACTAAATTTATTACACTTCCTTCCTAAGTAACAAGCTCTTCGAATTATTTGTCTTGATGAATACATACCTGCACTGGTTACGTCAGTCCAAATCTGGGCTCTTTCTAGATCGGTAGTCGCTTGCTTGAGAGCACTATTTCTGTGCTTTTCTCCATTTTGAGTATCGCCTTTTCTATATAATAAAATAGCCTTATTCAATTCAACTTCCCAAGCGCTAAGAGCGTTTTCCTTACTTGATGCACTTGCACTTAGTAGAGACACTCCCGATTGTTCTGAAGTTAGCTCAGATGAACATGGCTCCGTTTCACGCTCCACTTCGTGGCAATTCTCAAGTTCAGTGAGTTTACCGTCACTCATAGCGCGCTGCTTTTCTAGCAATGCAAATCTTTCTTCTTGCTTCTTATCATGAGCCTTAATTTCACTCTCAATTTTTTGTTTTTTATTTGTAGCCTCTTTAACCACTTTTTTAGCCGTCAATGTAGAGTTTTCTATCGTTTTTTGCTGCTCCTCATTTACATTTATACCGCCTTGAGAGAAATCGCCAACTAACTCTAATAAAATAACTGCCGAGTTATAATGCTCTGGACTCCCTAAATAATCATGGTTTATAGCCGTTTGAAGTGTTCCTAAAAACAAGACAATTAGTTTTATTAAATTTTCTTGCGCTTCATTTTTATCATCAACATCAATGCACTTTTTCAAGTGTGGTAGCAAACTTACTACTGAACAACAAATTTCAAATTCTTGTGAATAAAGCCCTCTCTCAAGACAATTAACAAGAGCCATAATAATATTCTCAATGAGTTCAGGGCTGTGTTTTTCAGTCTTAAAAATTGATGTTGATAACATGGTGAAGTAAGTATGAACTAAAAGACGCCAAGACTCTGTGTTAGCTTGAGTTAACTCTGATTGACTTTCGATAGATAAAATATGAACCGAACTTGACACTAAGTGTAAAAGTGTCCTGAAACATTCAAGCCTACTTTTACAATCTATTGAGTAATACATATATTTCAATATTGAAGTTGAAATAATCTCACACGCATGTAACCTTTTCGTTTCATCTGAGCCTGTTTCTCCATTCACTTCTCGTAAAATGGTGTCAGCGATTAAATAGTTGTAGTTAGCTATGTTTTCATACCGATCAAGACCTACCTTAGTTATTGCTCTCTTTTCACCGTATTGTGGTTGACTTTTACTTGAGTTTCTCAAGGAGTATGAAAAACATAACTTCCCCATATATGGAATTTGATCAGCTTCCCCTTTACGTAAAAAACCTTGCTTTTCAAATAAAAATAACTCTCCGCACATTTCCGCTGCATCAGGACAAACACCTTCTACAAAAAGCATAACTTCTTGTTGATGCCTGCATAATTCTTCATCCTTTATAGAACCACCGAATTTCTCCTGAAATAACTCTTCAATTTTTTTATCTTCAAGTTTTGTGAGAGCGCCTCGTGTTAAAGACTTCTTTTGATATTCACGTGCTGCTGCCGAAATGTGTTGTGATTTTTTACTTTTCATTCCGCCTAATGAAATTCCATCTAACGTATAAAAAGCCTCTCGTACTTTCATTTGAATTTCGATTACTGTCGCGTTATTTCTAGATAAACTAGAAAACCTTAACAAAATATTCCGTTTTGTAATTAAGTGTTCAACCAAACTCTCAAATGAACAAGCGCTGCTTCTAACCCTTTTACTCCCTCTATGCTCATCTTTAGGTTGAATAACGTCAGATGCATTATTTAAAGGCAAGGCTTTAGCTCTGGAACATGACTCATGAAAAAGATTGATGAGCATGGTGAACTCCCAAGGATCGATAAGATGGTTATTACCATTTGATTCAATAAATTTCTGTATATCTTGTAATAGTGAAGGTTCACGGTACCCACTACTCAATAGTGAGATAAATCGACTTACATTTGACACGAAATAAATTGCAACCGACACAGGACTTCCCTTGGGTTTAAAACTGCAACCAATTCCCTTAGTTAAACGGTTAGTAGAATTTTGAGGACAGATGAATTTTATGTTTAAAAAAGGCTTATCATTCAAACAATATAAGATATTTGTTTTGCATTTCTCATTCTCTGATTTCAGCTTGCACGCCGATAATTTGGTTAATTGATTACTTTTTTTCTGCTCATACTTTATACACTGGAAGGCAACATATTCAGCAACTTCGAGTTTTTTTGGTGTCTCGACATACACGCACAATGAATCAGCATTACCTATGTCTATATCTTTAAGATACTTTATTCCATTATCAACACAGATCTGTGCCATAAGCATTTCTGCTATTTCACCGCCATATTGTGGAGAATTGGGGCTATTGATATTTTTTAAGGCAAGAAAACGAAAGAGATTATTTATTATACTGGATTTAAACACTACAGTTGAAATATCAACCTTTTTGGATAAGGTTAAATTTAATTCGCAAACAGATTTATCAAAGTTGGCCGTTTCATTCACACTATTGACAACAGAAGTTGATGGTTGAACATCATTAAGCAACTGTTGATTTTCTGCATCCAGCGATGAAAAACTGAAATGAGTACAATCAATGGAAGCTGAATCTGAAGCTGAAAGAGTCGAGTTACTGTGAAAACATTTCAGACAACAATAGATCTTTTTTGCTGCCATGGCGCCAATTTTCACTACATACCTTTCATCCCACTCAGTATCACTATTAACTGATACCGTAACAAGGTATTGCGAACTTTCTGGCTCGTCAAACAACTTGCAGACCGACATATCATGACTTGTAACAGCTTCCAATATTTCACAACCATAAAGTCAAATAAAACATATTAATTATCAAGTTGATAAGGTAAAGAAAAATATTAGTAACTAAATAAAAATTAATTTGGGATATACATTTTAATGCTCTGCATTTGTTATATAGAATCATTTAAACTCAAATCTACTCATAAAACCTAAATCTCATATTTAAACTCTGTGTATATTATACCAATTACAGTAATTTATTTCTCACTCTGTAAGAGATAAAGGTTTTCAGTACAAGGCGCATGTTCGAAGTACTATATTCCCTACGGCCGCCATACAAAGCTGGCGTTCAACGCACTTCGTGCTTTTGTCGGGGATAATTCAAGAACGTGCTACGCAGTAATGGAAACTTTTAGCCTTGCCCTTCGGGAGCTTGTATGCGCACACTTTGGTTTATAAAGAATACTCCACAAAATTATCTCAACGTAGATAACTATGTTTTCACCAATTTCGTTTGCACTTTGTGCGCATACATAGCTCTGAGTTGAGCATTTAATTACTGTAATTGGTATTAATTACAAATTCGGTAATCAACAGCAGACTTTTGGTTTGTAATGCAAATAGTTTTTCTTTTTTCAAAATTATCTATTGCAATTATCCTAATCATCTAGTTATTATGTCTGCATGAAAAGATTAATTACGCGCCTCACCAACATAAATAACTACTTTGCTCAACAAAGCTTGGTAGCGAGTTCGAGTGCGTATTATTGGTGGTTTAACTATGGCTATTTTAGTCAGGAGTCGGTTCGCCGATAGTTAAACTATCATGGCAGTCCCGGCGAAAGCCAGACTGCCACAGGGATTCCAGAACCCCGATTGGCAGTCAGCCAGTCGGGGTTTTTTATTGGCAATTATTTGTTGTAACAAGTAAGGAGCTGTAAGTGGAATCACTCAGCAAAAGTATTTTTTATCAACTCTCACGCCGCTCAAATGGGCGATTTAGTTGCGGTGGGCTAATTTCGTATTGGCCTGCTGCGAGCTGACTCAACCCCAACATTTAACAAAACATAAGAGAGAAATAAAAATGAAAAATGCTATCAGCCCAGTAAATGAGCCAGCTGAAATTAGTTGTTCTGCCGCAAACGATATTGTCACGCGCAGAATATTTAGCCCTAGCGATTTAAAAAAGCAGTTTAATTTAGATTCTGAACTTAAATTTCAAATTCAAACTCAACGCAATCAAATTAAAAATATTCTTAACGGTAACGATGACCGATTACTAATTGTTGTTGGTCCTTGCTCAATTCACGACGAAAAAGCAGCCATTGAATACGGAACCTTTTTAGCCGATTTTAGTAAAACCGTTTCTGATAAAATGCTGCTTGTAATGCGTGCCTATGTTGAAAAACCAAGAACAAACATAGGTTGGAAAGGTTTTGCTTACGATCCTGATCGTGATGGTATTGGCAATATTGAACAAGGAGTTCTCCGCTCTCGCCAACTCATGATAAAACTAGCAAAGCTTGGATTACCTTTGTCGACAGAAGCTTTAAACCCACTGGTAATAACTTATCTAGATGACTTAATAAGTTGGACAGCAATTGGAGCTCGCACTTCGGAATCGCAAATACATCGTGAAATGGTGAGCAACCTCAACATGCCGGTCGGAATTAAAAATAACACCAACGGTTCAATTGATACTGCAGTTAATGCCATGATTTCATCTAAACATAGCCACCACACGCTAGGTATAGACGATGATGGTCATATTGCGATGATAAACACCCCATGTAATCCACATACTCATCTGGTTTTACGTGGCGGAAAAAACGCATCCGGTGTGTCACTCACAAATTTTGATGCTTTAAGTATTTCTGAATCATCAAAATCATTGGAACAATCGGGAATGAATACGAAAGTAATGATTGACTGCAGCCACGATAATGCGCAAAAACAACACCATAGACAAATTGAAATAGCCAAAAATGTCGTCACACAACGATGTAATGGAAACATGAATGTCATGGGACTTATGCTTGAAAGCTTTCTAAAAGAAGGCAATCAAAGTATGAATGGAGAGTTGATTTATGGAAAATCAATTACCGATCCTTGTATTAGCTGGAACCAAACAAAAGGTCTATTGGCAGAGTTATCCCAACAAATGAACTGAAGTTTCATTATATAATAAGTCGTAACACAAATGTTTACCAGATTGCCTACAAAGCTTAGCTAAATTTGGCTGAGCTTAATGGGTAATCAGGAATACTTAATCAATTCGTAACTATTCATCATGACGCTTTGAATTGTACAAAAAGACCACACTTGAATCACTAAGTGGAGCGATCATTTGACCGATCTATTCAGTATGCCATCCTAGCTTCAACTTAACTCATCTACTGGTTTATTTTGAAAGTAAGTGGCATCGACATCGAAGCAACCATCGCTAGCGTAAAGCAACAGTTGGAAACGGATAAAACCGTTACGCCTGCATTAAAGCTGGCGATTAAGCCTTATTAATGGTTATCGTTTTACTTGCCAATCGCTTAGGTTTGAACAGTAAAAACAGTAGTAAGCCACCATCAACCGACCCTGACAATAATAAAGACAAAAAGCCTCGTAATAATAACAAGGCTGGCGGGCAAAAAGGTCATACCGGCACGACGTTAAGACAGGTCAAAAATCCTGATAGTATTGAACCCATCAAAATCGATAAACGTTTATGTAGAGTAGGCTACTGGCTTCGCTATCGCTTATCCAGCAGCCCCTCTTCGATTCCGTGCATGAGGTTTTCCCTCACACGGCTCTGTTGTTACACTTCTCTCAGCCCCTTCACTTTGCTTATCATCTTGTCGTGGGTAAATACTCAAGACCAGCTTGGCGTAATTTTTCGTAAGCACCTCGTGATAGATACTTGCTTCGACGTTGACTTAAGCGACGATGCCAGCGATAGAACCGGTTTACTACAAATCCATTTATTCTGAAAAATACACCTCTGGGATAACCTATCCCAGCAAAATAGTGTTTCCATCCCCTCAGAACTTGATTAACCTTATTTATCAGTACGCCAAGTGTATTTGAGGTTCGGTGTTTCACTATGTCTCTGATTTTATTTTTCAGCTTTGTTTGGCTCTTCTTAGACGCCTGTATCTTGATGTAACTGGTGCCTTTGATGAGGCCTGTGATCCGTTGAAAGTTAAAACCGAGGAAATCAAACTCATTCATCAGCTTTCCCATATCCACACAGTGGGTTTTACTTTGATTTAGCTTCAGACCTTCATCACTTAATTGCTGTGTTATCCAGTCCAGTTGCTCTTGTGTGTAGGTTTGCTTATGAAGTACAACAAAATCATCTGCATAGGTAACGATTTTACACGGTGTTTTTTCGTGTATTTTCAAACAGAAATCGTTGAGATAGATGTTAGCCAGTGGTGGAGAGATAACTCCGCCTTGCGGAGTGCCACATCGGCTTGCTTCTATTCGCCATTTCCCGTTGACCGTCTCTATGCTGATGGGCGCTTTGATAAAGCTTTTCAGTAAACTCAGAAAGCTGCTGTCGCTTATTCGCCTTTCTACTTTTGCCATCAACTTAGCGTGCGGGATGGTATCGAAATAGGCGCTCAAGTCAGCATCGAGTACGTGCTGATAGCCTTGTTTTAGGCTCATTTCAATGACTTTTACCGCTTGCTGGGCGCTTCGACATGGACGGTAGCCATAACTGTGTTCATGTAAATGAGGTTCGTAGACGGGTTGCATCACTATTGTCATCGCCATTTGCACAATTCTGTCACTGATTATCGGGATCCCAAGTTTCCGCGTTTTGCCGTTGTCTTTGAGTATTTCTACTCGTTTGACTGGGCTAGGTCGATAGTTTTTCTGTTGTAATTGAGTTTGAATTTCTTTTAACAGCGCAACGACTTTCTTTTGCTGCTCTAGATAACTGAATGTGATGCCATCAATTCCTGCTCCGCCTTTATTGGCTTTGCATCGTCGATAGGCTTCTTCGAGTATATCTAGGCGACTGAGTTTATCGTACAAGCTGTAAAATCGAAGCTCCGAGTTAAGCTTTGAGCGTAAGTAAAGTTTTCGCTGTAATATTCTGATATTTACTGGAGTGTTAGCCATATGGCAATTTCACCTCAAAAGTTACGTTAAAAAACGGGTGTAACACTGAGCCCCTTCCCTGATGTGAAGTTATGTTGTCTTCACGGTTAACGGTACTATGGGCTCATCCGACTGCCTGAGCGCCCTATCTGAAATTTCGGTTTACCTTATATTCGGATAGTGGAAGTCACTACCTTCCAACACTCAGGCTCTCCCACGTTCACTTTATTTCCTTCAATACATGCCACTTCATATTACGCCGGAAGATCAAACAGATGCATTTACCAGTTGCTTCTCTGTTTGTGTCAGGGTTCGTCAACTAGGAAAGACTCCCCATCTTCATTTTTTGATTTACGACGCTTAACTGAATTCGCTTGATGCTGCGGCCTACATTGCATCTCAACCTTTATTCAAGGCCTTTGTCACAGGGCTTCATGTCATAGCGGTTACCCATTATGCATGCCCGTCAGATTTCGGGATGAACTGGTAATTATCCCGTCAGGTACGTTTCAACCTGATGGACTTATTATAAATAATAACGTTGCTGTCTCTGGTTTATGGCCATGTAATCGCTTGGCTGCGTATACGTTGAGACAAATCCCGCAACAGAATAAAGCGCTTCGTGGCGCTCCCTAGTACCTCGACACAAAAGTTATGATTGATTGATATTTGCATAAGCTTTCGTGAATTTCTCACGTGCACCGTCGACATTAAACATCCAGTTTATACTTGCCTGCTCATCGTTTCTCCGCATCTCCCAAGCCGAAAGCTCTTTGTGCAGCATTTCCCAGCTTTCTATGCGACGATCTAAGCATTGTTGATTCATATTACCGATTTCTCTTTCAACCATATTGAGCCAACTGGCATGCTTAGGCGTGAAATGAAATTCAAGTTTGTTCAAAATCCTTAGCGCCTCTTCTGGCTTAAATGCTTTGTATAACGAGCCTGCCGTATGTGTCGTGTAATTATCCATTACCACATGAATTTTATGTGCATCCGGATAGTGTTCATCGACAAGTTCTTTCATGCACTGAGCGAAATCGACTGCGGTCTTACTCTGTGTTGCCTTAGCCTTTCTCCAGCCTCGATGGCGGTCAAAAAACATGAAAATATTAGCCACGCTAACCCGCTTATATTCATAATCGATTCTGGGTGATTGCCCTGATTTTACTGGGGATGGAGGGGCAACATCTGAAACCAATTGCTTCATCGCTTCGTCAAAATTAACCACTGGCTCAGCTGAGTTTTTAGGGCGAGCATAAACATCTAAAACATGTTCCATTTGTGCGATGTAATTTGCATTCATATTGCCAACACACCACATTTTTTTCTGCCAAGGTTTTAAGTCGTTTTCTTTAAAGCGTCTTCGCACGGTTTCTGTCGAAACTTCATCGAGTTCAGTTAATGCGATAAGTTTTTCCGTGATTAAACTCAATGTCCATCGACAAAGTCCTTCTGGTGGTTTGCTACAGGCTAAGGCAATAAGCAAGGCTTCTTGGTTACCATCCAAGCACCGAGGCATGCCGCTTCGGGCTCCTTCATTCAGAGCAGCTTCAAGACCTTCCTCAACAAACTGTTTCTTTGTTCTATAAATGGTTGCTGTACCAACATTAAACGCTAAAGATATTTCTTTATCTTGACTCATTCTATTGTTCGACATGAGCAAGGTGTTGGCTCGTTTCAATTTTCTAGCCGATGTTTTCCCCTTTGCAATCAAGTAGACTAGGAACGATTTTTCTTCGTTTGAAAGCTCTACTAAATATTTGATGTTCATGGCATTATGGAGGTAGTTAACAATTACCATAATTGATCACAAAATGAGAAACATGTCGATCCCTGAGCCAGAAAAAGCCCCATTTACAGAGAAACAAGGTCAGTATTTAACGTTCATAAAAATGTACACAAAGGTAAATAAAGTCCCGCCTGCACACACAGATTTTCAAGAATATTTTGACGTTCCCCCACCGACCGTCAATCAAATGATAAAGGCGCTAGAAAATAAAGGCTTAATTAGAAAAAAACCTAAAACGCCACGCAGTATTTACGTGCTTGCTCTGGATGAATTAATACCAACTTTAAAGTGAGTTCAATCGATCATCTTCACTGTGTTTGGGTACTAGAAAATTTCAGGTTGCTTCCGAAGCGAAGAGGGAGCGGAAATTTTCTGTGTGGTTCGCAGTCACATATCAAGCTGTCGCAAACAAAGTATCAGCGCATCAACTGCCCTACAACTACTGTTTACTGGGCATCTTCCCGATATTTTTGTTCAACAGGCTGAATAGTTACATCAATTCTTTATTTATTCAGTACTGCTTAGTAATACCAATTACAGTAATTAATCTCTCACTCAGCAAGAGATAAAGGTTTTCAGTACAAGGCACATGTTCGAAGTACTATCGGGATAATTCAAGAACGTGCAACGCAGTAATGGAAACCTTTAGCCTTGCCCTTCTGGAGCTTGTATGTACTCAAATTACTTCACAAAATTATCTCAACGTAGCAATGTAATAACGACAGTTTTGTATGTCGGTAATAACTATGTTTTCACCAATTTCGTTTGTACTTTGTGCGCATATATAGCTCTGAGTTGAGCATTTAGTTACTGTAATTGGTATAAAACCAATCACCAGTATGCTTCATCAGGGTAAACGCATGAATGTTTTTCAAGCGAAAAAACCGTAAACTTTATAAGCCGTCATTCCCGTGAAAACGGGAACCCAGTGACTTTGGCTATTGGAATATTAGGCGCTAGATTCCCTCTTTTATGGGGATAACGAAATTACCGCATTGAATTGTTTGTATTTCACTCACTTGTGCGATTACCCTGTATGCTTCATGAAAAATATATAATTTGCCACCAAAGCAATTCTTAGAATAAAATCCTTCAAACACTCAATAGGCAAGGATTATCTATGGCGATTACTCCCTCTGTTTCACCTGTTTTGTTATTACAAACAAATGAAAGCGATTTTGGAAGTTATCCAATGCCCTCTACTCCAAGTTCTGAACAAACTAACTTAGATGACGAAGAATATACTGTAAATTGTATTATCGCTGAAATAATTAAAACTTTAGGTTTCTCTGTTTCAGAAAAAAAATCAAAACTAATTTCAAAAATTGTCAAGACTGACAATTTTCATACATGCTTAGGGGCTATTAATCAACTTAACCACAGAATAGGAAAGTGGAACCCCATCAAATTTCACATGACCGAAAAAAGTAGAAAAAATGATACAGTTACCCATGTGCTTATAATGACTAATGGAACAGATCAAATCTCTGAAATTAAGGAAATAACTACAACAATAAGCTCTCAGTCTAGATCAATACACCCTGAAGCCGTTACCTGTTCGGGAGCCAGTTTACAACAAGATACTAGAAATGCTGCGCAAACCTTCCCTATTCCACATTCCCTAATGCCAATAAAAACTAAACCGAATGTATATTCTCAAGCGACTCCCCGCCTTGAACCAATTGAAGATAAAAAAAGAGTTACTCAAACATCAAAGTTTAAAAGAGGTACTGCTCAAATTCAACTAACCAGCAGAGCTTTTCCCCAAACTCAACATATAAATATAGTTGCAGAGAAATGCAAATTGAATAATCAAAAAGTTAAACTCTTACCACGGAAACAAGTTTCATTTAATCCGTTCTGTTTCCAGTCGTCCAACCAACATCTAGAACGAATACAAGGGTCAAAAACATTACCAAGGCCTGTCCCACCTACAAAAAAATACGAATCAAAGCCGTTAGCTAAAGTATTACCTCAGCCTCAAAAGTTCCCATCTAACCGTGGATTTAAACCTTTCGGCCATTTAACTGTTAGGCCTGAATTTTTAAGTAAAAGAAGTGCTGTAAGTATGAAAAATCAACCTAACAGAAGCCAACAAATGACTAAAAGTAGTGAAAGTATTCTCCCACCACTCGTCAGCCAAAGGTTGATACTTCACTCAAAAAAATAAGTTAAATCAAACGACTGTTATTTTCTTTTTAAACATTTTCAATGGTACTTGAGAAATTAACATGCCAAGTAGCATAAAACCGCACCCCATCATTTCTCTTTCAGACAGCATTTGATTTAATATCCACATACCGCCTATTGCAGCAAAAACAGCTTCTAAACTTAAGATTATTGCAGCATGGGAAGGGTGAGCTTTCTTTTGGGCTACGATTTGTATTGTATACGCAATCCCCACTGAAACGACTCCACCATAGAGAAGTGAACCACCAGCAGCGATAACATTAGCCATCGTTGTGGTTTCAATGACAAAAGATGTCATTAGGCTCAATATGCCACAAATCACAAACTGTATAAACGCCAATACTAATGGTGAATGTTTCACAGAGTAATGATCGATTACTAGAATGTGACAAGCCCAAAAAACCGCGCCGGCCAATTGCAAGCTATCCCCGTAACCAATGGATAAGTCATCTGAAACGCTAAGAAAATACAAGCCAACAACCGCTAATAAACAACCAAGCCATGTGTTTAAACCTGTACTGTGTTTCAGTGCCAGCCCAAAAATTGGCACGATTACAATATATAGACCTGTAATGAATCCTGCATTTGCAGCAGTAGTGTATAAAAGACCAACTTGCTGAAATGTCGCTGCAATAAAGAGAATGACTCCCATTGCAACAGCCCCTGTCATTAGAGATCGCTTGTCACCAATGACGAGTTTGTTTTTCTTTTTATAAAAATATAACAGTGGCAATAAACTGATCGCTCCCACAATAAAACGATAACCATTAAAAGCAAAAGGTTCTAAATGCTCCATCCCTAAGACTTGAGCAATAAAACCAAAACCCCATAACGCGGCAGTGAGAAGTAATAACAAATTCGCGATCAAGACTAGTCTCCACAATAAAACAAAAAGTTGATGTTACATTTCTGTATACAATTTTCAAGCAGTAAAATAGCGACTAATAAATATGTATAACTGACATTGCGCACACGGAATAGCTATGTGGTTAAGGTTGAATAAGAAATCACTTTTATTTATGTTTTACTTAAAATTAACCGATATGAACATTTTTACAACGCAAAAATAAGTAACCATTCATTTTAGATTTTTAATAGATGTGCTCAATGTCAGGTATAATAGTGATATAATACCAATTACAGTAATTAATCTCTCACTCAGCAAGAGCTAAAGGGTTTCAGTACAAGACACAAGCTCGAAGTACTATATTCCCTACGGCCGCCATACAAAGCTGGCGTTCAACGCACTTAGTGCTTTTGTCGGGATAATTCAAGTGCTTGTAACGCAGTAATGGAACCCTTTAGCCTTGTCCTTCGGGAGCTTGTATGTGCTCAATAAAGAATACTTATCAAAATTGTCTTGACGTAGCAATGTAATAACGACAGCAGTGTATGTCGGTAACAACTATGCCTTCATCAATTTCGATTGCACTTTGAGCACATACATAGCTCTGAGCTGAGCATTTAATTACTGTAATTGGTATAACCAACAAAAAGAAGAATTACGAACATGCTTGGAACTTTGCGTAAAATGGCAGCAACGATTGATGACAATAACGTCGTTCACTACCAAATGAGGGTTGGGGAGCAAACCCTAGACCTAAACCCATTAATCGGGCACACATTAACACTTTCCCATACTGGAAAAATACTTTGCTCTAATTGCGGTAAAAAAACAAAAAAAAGCTACTCTCAAGGGCATTGTTTTGTCTGTATGCAAAAGCTTGCAAGTTGTGATTTATGCATCATGAAGCCAGAAATTTGCCACTTCGACCAAGGCACTTGCCGAGAACCAGAATGGGCACATTCTCATTGCTTTGTTCCTCATTACGTCTATTTGTCAAATACGTCCGGAATAAAAGTTGGGATTACTCGCAATAACCAAATCCCAACTCGATGGATTGATCAAGGTGCGACCCAAGGCTTACCAATATTCAAAGTTTCAACGCGACAATTATCTGGTTTAATTGAAGTTGAATTAGCTAAATTAGTTAATGATAAAACCCACTGGCAAGCCATGTTAAAAGGTAATTCTGAAGATAAAGATTTATCTCAAATCTCCGCCGAACTTATCCCTCAAATAGAAACTCGACTCAATGAGTTATGCATGGAAAATGGCGATTATAAAATCGAACGCCTTAACGATAATATTCAAAGCATTAACTTTCCAATTGAAAATTTTCCGACCAAAATTAAATCTCACAATTTTGATAAAACCCCTGAGGTCACAGGTATTTTAAAAGGGATTAAAGGGCAGTATTTGATATTCGATACGGGAGTTATTAATGTTCGAAAATTTACCTCTTATGAAGTAAATGTATCAACAACACCAAATTCGTCAGCTGACGACGAACCACAAGTTGGTTTAATTTAACAATGAAAGAAGAAAACCAACTCCTTATTCAGCATACTGATAACTGGGTAAAAAGGGTAATAATGAAATACAACATTTGCCCTTTTGCACGCCAAGAAGTTGAAAATGAAAGCATCCGTTATGTTGTTTTCGAAGATAAAAAAATAAGTCGCATTGCTGATAAGCTCATTGAAGAATATCAATACATGGATACTCATCCAGAAGCTGAAACGTCATTGGTCATACTTCCAAACGGTTTTAATCACTTTAACCGCTATCTAGAAGCCGTATATCTAGCAGAAGATTTGATCAACGAATTAGACTATGAAGGTACTTATCAAATTGCCAGTTTTCATCCTGAATACTGCTTTGAAGGCGAGGATTTCGATTCACCAACCAACTTCACGAATCGTGCGCCCTACCCAACTTTACACATTATTCGTGAAGCCAGCATCGAAAAAGCACTTGAAACTTATAGTGAGCCAGAATCTATCCCTCAGAGAAACAAAGCATTTGCTGACAAAAAAGGTGCTCAGTTTTTTATCGAACTGTTAAAAAACTGCGCCAAGAGTGATTAAGAAATACACTACAAGTTTTTACTCATGAACCTAAAATCATCAGTTGAACGCTGAGTATATGAGTAACTGTTTGAGCAATACGATGATTTTATCATCATGGCTTTCACCCAATGAGTGAAGTGCTCTACGCTCACAAGCTTGCTAAAATGACTGCTATCTGCGTTGTAACTTTTGCAAGTAGAATAACTACTTGCTGCAAGCTACGCCTTACTATCAGCCATTTTTTCTACGCTTGAGAACGCAGTCAACTGATGTTTCTAGGATGAATCGGCTGTAGGGGTTTGCTTTATAATCGGAAAACGGTTTACAAAAATTAAATCCGTTTTTCAAATACAGTCGATGAGCAGGTTCAAAGAATGACATTGAACCTATTTCTAAATGCAAGCAGCTCAATCCATTCAAACTTGCATAGTTTTCAATATGTGTCAGTAGTTTTTCACCTAACCCTTTATTTCTATAACCCTTAGATGTTCTCATTGATTTTATTTCTGCACTCGTCTCATTTAATACCAATTACAGTTTTAATGCACCACAACCTACTAATAAATTATCTTCCCACAGTGTCCAAAAGTGACATTTTTAGCCTTTAAAGAGCCTAAGTCGAGTGCATGAACATATTCTGGCGGCGAAATCCTTTTCATATCATTAAGGTGTTCTTCTAAAAACAGAGCAATTTGCGGATCTGAAAGATCATCCACTTTAGGAAAGTTGCGGAAGAAAGTATACCGATGAGTTCTCGTCACTCCAGCGCAGGCAGGAAACGAAGTAACGACAGTTTTGTATGTCGGTAGTCTAGGGTCTGTTGATCTTTCAGGATTAAATTTTGTGCTATTTGAGCATTTATCTGTTCAAGGCGTGAGCCGTGATGCTTAGCCATCTAAGTGAGCTGGTCATAACACAGAACAGTGAATGCTCAAAAGCATCGAAAAAAGAGAGAGCGTAAATTGGTCGCTCTTTCTAAATAAAAGGTACTGCGTTATCGCTTGCTTATTTGGAAACGAAGTAACGACAGTTTTGTATGTCGATAATAACCAAACCGCACAAGCTCTGTCTTGCATAAAATAACCAATCTATCGCTGCAAAAACAATCACGAAAGATCAACAGACCCTACTGCCTTTGCTTTTTTCTATAAGAGTCACTGGATACCAGCCTTCGCTGGTATGACAAAGATTGGTACTTTCTAAATCGCTAGCTCCCTTAATAAAAACTTTCCCTGCGATTCAGCGTTTATTTTTATCGGTTCACCGATATATTGTAATTGCTCATTTTTAATCAAAATACCATCGTAATCGCTGCAAAAAAATACATCACAATCCCATGTATTTGGTAAAGCACCATCAATAATTAGTTTGTTTACATGAGGAATAAAACGTAAATTAACAAGGTGTAACCCTGTAAAATCTGTTAAATTTACTGTGTTTTTATCACCACAAAGAAATGCTGACTCAATACTCGGAGTTATTATCATTGCTCCAGCGCTCACGCCAATGACAATACCGCCAGATAAATTAAATTCACTGATCCTGTGCAATAAACCTCTAGTTTGAAGTCCTTTTAAAAATCTAAATGTATCTCCGCCACTTAAGTGTACTGCATCGCAGTTAAAAAGAGCCTCTACTGATTGTTCATTATATTCATCTTCCAATTCTAGGTAGACGTTCATCTCAAAACCGAGTTTTTCATAAACAGTTTTACACGCGTTGTAGAATATTCTATTGGTATCTGGTTCAGAAGCAATGTAACCAACTCGTTTTCCTTTCGAACCTTTCATGGCTTGTACGATTGAAGCATGTCCTATTTTATTATCATGCTGACTGAGCAATAAAACATTTCCTCGATTCAAATCATTATTCAGCATTGATCTACCTTATTTTTTTCTAGACTGAAAATATTTCAAATAATACACGGTCTAACATATCTCAGCTTATAAGCACTGTGAAGTAGTACCATGAACACATTGACAAAAATACTTATATTTATTGGAAGCCTTACGTTAAGTTTTATGTCTCATTCGGATTCTGATTTAAAACAAGCACCTAACTTTCAACTCAAAGACAGTAATGGCAAAATCCACCAACTTACCGACTATAAAGGGCAACCTCTTGTTCTGCACTTTTGGGCAACTTGGTGCCCGTATTGTAAAAAACTTCAGCCCGGACTGAATCGCATGTATAAAAAACACATCAACAATGGCATCCCTGAACTGAAAATGTTAGGGGTTAGTTTTCGAGAAGATGGCGGAGCAACACCAGGCGAAGCGCTCACAAAGAGGGGCATCAATTTTTTGACTTTAGTTGATGGTGACAAGGTAGCAAAAGCGTATAATGTCCGCGGAACACCGACCACTGTTTTCATTGATAGAAGTGGCAAAATTGTCTGGACAACCAATACATCAAACCCTGATGATCCAAGATTAGATAAAGCCGCTGACTTTGTATTAAAGCGCGCTCCCAATTAGTTATTTTCATTTGTTATAGCTAAAAAGTGATTTAAGATGAAAAACTGCACAGGATTGCTATGGCGATATCTGTGCTTTATCCTTAATGCCAAATATAAAACCAAATAAAAGGCATTATTATGAATCATTTTTACCCTATTGGAACACCAAATCAACCTTGGAAAGAGCAGGAAAAAAAAGCTTGGTTTAATAATGCTACAACTCAAAGAAGCTACAAGGAAACTGTGCTTAACACATTACCATCCTTAGTTAGTCACTTTAAAATAACCCAGTATGGTAGTTTACCTATCGATCCAAAACGCTTTCCACTTTTTGGCTTAACATCATTAAATTGGGATGAATCGAAACCAACTATTCTGATTACTGGCGGTGTTCATGGGTATGAAACCAGTGGTGTGCAAGGTGCATTATTATTCGCAAAACAGCATGTAGATGATTATTTAAATCACTTCAATTTTATCATCACCCCATGTATTAGCCCTTGGGGTTTCGAAACCATTAACCGCTGGAACCCTAATGCGGTAGATCCTAATCGTTCATTTTATGATAACAGCCCAGCTGAAGAGTCAGCGCAAGTAATGGCTTTCGTTCGCGCTTTAAATGTCCCAATTTATGCTCATTTTGACCTTCACGAAACGACTGATTCAGACGAGAACGAATTCAGACCAGCCCTGGCATCACGAGATGGCAAAAATTATTCTGCCGGCACTATCCCCGATGGTTTCTATTTAGTTGGTGATTCAGAAAATCCACAGGCCGACTTTCAACGCACTATTATTGAATCTGTACGCAAAATTACTCACATAGCTCCACCAGAAGCTGATGGCTTAATTTTAAGTAAACCAATCGAGCAAGATGGTGTGATTAACTATCCGACTAAGAAACTTGGGCTTTGTGCTGGATTTTCAAATGCTCAATACTGCACGACAACGGAAGTTTACCCTGATAGCCCTAAAGTCACTACGAGTGAATGTAATCACGCACAAGTAGCCGTAATAATCGGTGGTTTAGAATATTTAAAATCCCTCAAGAAGCCACTTTAGCCGTTATATTTTACAAAGATATACCAGATTACTCATTAAGCTCAACCAAAGTTACTGTTGATCTATTAACTCATTGAACAATATAGTTAATAGATCGTCATACCAGTGTAGACTGGTATCCAGTGGCTTTCTATAGGAAAAAGCAAAGGCACTAGGGTCTGTTGATCTTTCGTGATTGTTTTTGCAGCGATAAATTGGTTATTTTATGCAAGGCAGAGTTTGTGAGGTTTGATTATTATCGACATACAAAACTGTCGTTACTTCGTTTCCAAGTAAGAAAACGATAACGCAGCACCTTTTATTTAGAAAGAGCGACCAATTTACGCTCTCTCTTTTTTCGATGCTTTTGAGCATTCACTGTTCTGTGTTGTGACCAGCTCACTTAGAGGGCTAAGCATCACTGCTCACGCCTTGAACAGATAAATGCTCAAATAGCACAAAATTTAATCCTGAAAGATCAACAGACCCTAGGCTACCGACATCCAAAACTGTCGTTACTTCCTTATCCAGCTTTTGCTGGAGTAGCGACAAAGTTAGCTGAGCTTTGTAGGTAATCTGGAAGATATATAACCTACAACTTTCGTATAAACAAAAGTACCTTAACAGTCTTATAATCTAGTAAGGCTTCAAATGCTTAAACTACATCAAACGAGACTTAGTACCAATTACAGTAATTAATCTCTCACTCAGCAAGAACTAAAGGGTTTCAGTGCAAGGCACAAGCTCGAAGTACTATGTACCCTAACGGCCGCCATACAAAGTTGGCGTTCAACGCACTTCGTGCTTTTGTCGGGATAATTCAAGTGCTTGTAACGCAGTAATGGAACCCTTTAGCCTTGCCCTTCGGGAGCTTGTATGTGTTCACTTTGGTTTATAAAGAATACTTCTCAAAATTGTCTTGACATAGCAATGTAATAACGACAGCTTTGAATGTCGGTAACAGCTATTCCTTCATCAATTTCGATTGCACTTTGAACACATAAGTACCTGTCGATAAGTTCTTTGATAATTATTGTGTTCAGGTTTAGTGCTATACAAGACGCAATGTGGGGCGCATAGCCGTAGCTATGTAACCGAAATTGCAACACCGTAGAGTGCTGAAACTGGGCACTAGAAAACCTTAAGAAACTTATGGTCAGGTACTTACATAGCTCTGAGTTGAGCATTTAATTACTGTAATTGGTATAACACCTTTTATGTTCTGGAGTGTAAATTGTCAGCATTTATTCAACCTGCCATACCAAATATTCAACCTCAATTAGGCAGTTCATATAGTTCAGTAGCTATAGACTCTCCTACCGAGTTAATCACTATTGAAAAACATGGAGAACAATTGGTTTATAGGCTAAATGTAAGCCCACAAACGACTAACCCAACTCCAAACGAACAATATTTCAAAGAAAAAGATAAACCTTCATGTCTCACATGGGATAGATGCTGCTGGAGCACTATTTTGTCTGCTTTTCCTGGTGGCTTTGCAGGCATGCTTACAGGCGCCTTAACTGGAACTTTAACTTCTGGTGCGGGAAATTGTGTCGCTGGCCTTGTGGGCGGTGGATTTGCTGGCGCTTGTATCGGAGCTTGCGGTGGCCCAGCCCTTGTATCTGTCTCATTTGGTAGTTTAGTTGTCATTTACAAAATTTCTACCTACAACGGTAAAGGGCAAGCTCTTCGTCTTTCTCCTTCTAGAACAACAGCAAACCACCTTCTCGATGATGCATTCAAAAATATTCCAACTCGTAAGCACATAATGAAAGGACAAGATGGCTCAGTAGTTATTGAACACTGGCTCGAAGAACTTCCTGCTGATATTCCATCAGAATTAGTTTGTCCAAGTGGACTATTTACACTTAAAAACCCAGTATTTCTTAATAATTTCCATATCTTGTATTCTAAAGAATACATAGAACTATTATCTTTGCTAAATACTCCAATAGAGACTGGCAATCTCCCTGTTTCATTATCAGATATTTTAAAAAATGAACAACTTACAGAGCAGCAAAGGATTGAACTACAAGAAGTACGTGATCAGGTTAAAAGCTTTACCTCACCATCACGAACTTTCTCTCATATGTTATGAATATTCAATTAGTAAGCTTTAGTTTACTCTTATAATTAAGCCTAATTAATCACAAAATAAATTGAAACCATTTACAATTCCCATAAGTTCACTATTCGAGAATGTATATGGCAAGCCCAATGAATTATTTAGCTTCTGTAAACTGGAACCCAATTTCAGACAGTGACAGTCAATTTAACAATTTTATAGGTAAAATAAGTAAGAACTTACCGACTCAACTTACCATTAATAATCTAGGTACTCATAACAAATCTACTGAAGTTGTATATCTAAATTATTTACATAACGGTGTGGATAATGTTTGGCGAGTAGAGCCAGAAAAAAAAGTTACAGGAGATGGAATCACGAGCACTTTTATTCGCTTTATAATTGATTTACTCCCTAGGAGTGAACAATGTCGTGCATTTGAGTCTGAATTAAGACGTGGTAACTTTGAGCATTTTATTAGAGATTAATACCTGACTCTTCTACACAAATCTTAACTTAATTGAACTTATTTGAATATCGTTGATCTGATCTGGAAATACTCCAAGTCAAGCAGTAAAAACATGTCAATTTTTAACCCTGAAAAATGGTCAAAAAATCATTTTCAAAAAGCCAATACTGGCGATTCTAGAAGAACAAAACGTCTTGTAGAAACCGTAGCCGATATGGCTCGTTGTAGTGGCAAGTCAATCGCTCTATCATGCCAAGGGAATGAAGCAAAGCAAGAGGGAGCATATAGGTTGATGCATAATAATTCTGTTGCACCAGAAGTAATCCGCTGTTCTGGGTTTGATCACACTGCCGAGCAAGCTCAATCATACTTAGAAATCTTAGCGATAGATGACACCACTTCACTCAGCTATAAACACCAAGTCGCCTCCGAATTAGGGAAGTTAGGCCGTGTAAAAGATAAAGCCCGCGGATGGTGGGTTCACTCAACACTTTTATTAGATGGATTTACTACTAAAACGATTGGGATGATTCATCAAGACTGGTGGCGTCGTCCTGATAATCCTGAAGATGCAGATGAAAAGGAAAGTGGTAAATAGGCTGATGCTTCACACTTTTGCCGTCAACGTTTAGGTGACACCATGTCACGGGTGATTTCGGTTTGCGATAGAGAAGCGGATATTCAAAGCTACCTACAAGACAAACAAGCACATAATGAGCGATTTGTTGTGCGAGCCAAGCACAATAGAAAAATCCTTGAATCAGAGCTACCGCTGTTTGAATACCTAGAATCGCAACCAGAGCTAGGGTAATTACTCAATAAGTTGTGGTAAGCCGACAATTTGTAAGACTTTGTAACGATCGTGCGATCAATTTGACTGCTTATTTTAAGGCTTCATACTCTCATCAAGTTTAATTATTTCACTTGATTTTGAAGCTAAAAATTCCTGATTTATCTGATTCAGTTTGCCCTGAATGTCGTCCTACTGTCGAAACTCTACAACAAACTATTGTAGAGCTTTCTGAGCGTGTTCAAATTTTAGAAGATGAAATCAAAGAGCTTAAAAATCAGAAAAAGAAACCCAAGTTCAAACCCAGTGGTATGGACGATAATACTGACCCTGATAACGATGAAAACGGCTCTAACAAAGGGAAGTCTAGCAAGCGAAAAGGAAAGCGCAGTAAAACGGCTAACCTACAAATTAATAATGAAAAAGTCATAGAGCCTGAAGCTCATATGCCATCAAACAATACCATTATTGCCAAGTGACTCAGTCACTACTGCTTGAGCAACTCAGAGAATGGGGCGTTGATATTTCAGCAGGCCAACTTAACCGTTTGTTATCAGAAAAATATGATGACTTTCATCAAGAAAAGGATGATTTACTGAACAAAGGGCTAGGCAGTACCGGTTACATCACGACTGACGATACAGGTGGACGCCATCAAGGCAAAAATGGCTTTGTCACTCATATAGGTAATGAGCTTTTTGCTTGGTTTCAAAGTTCAAGAAGTAAAAGTCGAGTAAATTTCTTGTCCTTGCTGTGCGCAGACCAACTCGGATATCGCATTAATACGGCTGCGCTGAATTACATGAAACAAAAAAAATTACCCATTGCACAGCGGAAAAGTCTTGCCAATCATCCATGTCAATTTTTTAATAACGAAGCACAATGGCAAGAGCATTTACAACAGCTAGGCTTTTCCTCTGACCGTCATATGCGATGGGCGACCGAAGGGACGTTATTTGCTCAGGCTCTTGAAGTGCAACCTATCGAATCCTTGGTTGTTGTCAGTGATGGTGCAGGACAATTTAAAGTACTCATTCATGCGTTGTGCTAGGTTCATGCAGAAAGGCTCATTCACAACCTAATTCCACTTTGCCCTGAGCATCGGAGCGATATCAAAAAAGTGAGAAATGAGATTTGGGATTTTTACCGTGAGCTTAAATGTTATAAAGTTCAGCCTTGTGCCAAAAAAGCAGAACAACTCTCTAAAAGATTTGATGATATTTTTACGCAAAAGACCAGCTATCAAACCTTGAATCAACAACTAAAACGACTGCACAAACATAAATCGTCTCTACTTCGAGTGCTGGAACGGCCTGAAATTCCGGTACATACCGACGGCAGTGAAAACGATTTGCGAGAACATGTCAAAAGGCGAAAAGTAAGTGGTGGAACAAGAAGTGATTTAGGACGCCAATGTCGAGACACCTTTTCGAGTTTGCGCAAAACCTGCCAAAAACAAAACTTGTCATTTTGGGCGTTTTTAAATGACAGGCTTTCTCTTAAAAACACCATCCCTTTACTGGGAGACTTGGTGCTGAAAGGGGCTCGAACTACCACAACTTATTGAGTAGTTACGTAATATTTTATCAAGCAATTGAAAATATTACATTTAAATTAAATAGATTTTTTTGAGATTGCTCTGATCAATTTCTGTTTTATATACACCTGACGATCATGGAACTCTGAAAAGTGATTCAAACCTTAGACCGAGAGCAAGACAAAACGTCATATTCGAACATGGCTATCTTCTTGCTAAACTAGGAAGAAATAGAGTCACTCTGGTAGTTGATAATTCAGCTGGAGAAATTGAAACACCAAATGATATTAGCGGTATTGTTTATAACTCGAGAGATAGCTTTCAACTATCTTTGGTTAAGGAGTTAAAAGATGCTGGCTTTTCAGTGAGTGCGGATGCATTAATTTAGCAATAGCAATTTAATTTTTCAATCAACTAAAAAAGGGACATGTGTAACAAAATGAAGTTATTGTCCCTTCCCTTGAAAACCTCACATATTAAGAGATTGGCGCATAAAGGCGCTCTGCTGAATTCCACATGATCCAGAATGTGTGTAACAAACTGCACTTAGGGATCTAGCATTTAAAAATCTACCGCAATTGGAGTGATTGTAAGATCCCACTTTGGTAATTCACTATTTCTGACTATTTTACTTTCCAGCTCTTCTTTTTCTTTGTTATTGAGCTTGACTCCTTTTGAGTAAATTTTATCAATTAAATTGACTACTGGGCTCATCGCTTTCCATGTCATTGTTTTTGTCCATTCTATTACCGTTTTGGCTGTACTCAGTAATGTGCCATTCCAATGCCTCTCTAACGATGACCAGACTCGTTCTATCGGGTTGTACTTACTGTGGTATGGCGGGTAGTAGACGTTTCGAATCTTGAGTTTCGATTGTTCACTAAACGCTACTAATCTAAACAGGTATTGAGTACGACAGCCACTATTTTCAGGACCATTATCTGAAAAAATAATGAGTTCTTCCACTTCTAGATTTTCACTTTTAACTGAATCCCACCACCATTCAAGTGCGTCACAAATGAAGTCACTTGTTTTATTTGAGTTGCCATAAAAAACATGAAGTTGATCATTGTCGAGGTTAAGAATTCCGAACGGGATCATTTTCTTTTTTATTTCCATATCATGATCCAACGCTTGAACAGCATCAGCACTACGAGATTTACCGTAACGGGAATACTCACCAACATTAACTGTCGCTTTACAGTCGATACTAATACGGATGACTTTTTTATTACCGGTTGTTTCTTTATTGATTTTGTTTACGTTTTCAAAGATAGCGTCTGTTTGAGGAATTTTTTTTGGGGTTTAGTTTTTTGGACTCGTCGAAGTCTGTATCCCAGTCGATTTAATATGTCGTTAATGGTTCTTTCTTTAGGTAATTCTTCAGGTAGCCAGCCTTTTTCTTCAATTAACTTTTTTCTGACGCCTTTCGCTGTAATTCGGGTATACACAAACGTATTTTTAAACTTCGGGTCGGCTTGCGATTCAGGATCTACTAACGCTCTAATATCTATTTCTAATTGAGGCTGACTCACTTCACTTCGAGGTTTTCCGTCATAGTTTCCGAAACACTCGAAGCCCGTTTCTTGTTCATGAAGCCCAAGCGCAACAGCCTTTCGACACCAGCCAAATTCTGTTTCAGTTAAGCGTGGACTCCCACAGCAGAAGGTTTTGGATACTTCGGCCATAAAAACTCTTTTCTCCATCCCATGAAGTTTACTGGATGCAAGTTTAATTATCCTTTTGGACTCACTAGAAAGGTAAATTGAAGTAGACATTTGGCTGCAACCGTAAATTACTCTGTTTGGATTATACGTCGGTATAACCTAAGTCGCAGCATCCCTTATAGCAAACATACAACCCATCACAAAATTCTCCAAGTGGTTTTCCATTAAAGCTTAAACAGAATACAATCCAGTATCTTGTCTAACATGCTGCATTACTAACTGGGTTTGTATGGAACATTATATTGAACAATTTGTAACTTTATTAACTGATGACTCTTTTCCACCAATGGTTTTACTAGATGGTGTCTGGGGAAGCGGTAAAACTCATTTTGTTAGAGAGCAACTGACTCCTTCGCTTGAAACTAAGTTGTTCAATGACAACCAAAACCGTTCCGCTTACTTATCCGTATATGGACTATCGAGTATTAATGACTTTAGAGATAAAATTCTATCATTAAGGTATTTTAAGAAAGAAAAGACGTCTTGGTATTCTAAGCTAGGTGCGAATACCATTGATGCAGCTTTTAAAAATGAAGGTTATAAAGGTTCTATAAGTAGCATCGTTTCAGGTATAGCTGGAGTAGCTAAGCATAAGCTCTTTGAACATTTGTCAGACTTTATTCTCATTGTTGATGATTTAGAACGATTACAAGACAAAAAGCTAGTTGCTCAAATTCTTGGTGAGTGCTTTAACCTTGCAGACCGTAAGAACGTCAAAGTTATAGTTATTGCGAATTCAAAGCATATGGAAAAAGGTTCATATAAAGATTTTGAAAAAGTATTCTCTGATCAGATTAATTTCAAGCTTACTGATATAGAAGTTGTCAATATAATCAAAAATCAGTTCGAGGAAATACAGGTTGATGTAGCCCAATTAATGAACGCATTAAATAATTCAAAAGATGTCAAAAATCTCAGAATAATAAAACGAGCATTCACAAGATTTCATAAGTTATCAGCTGAACTGAGCAAAGTTAAAGATATTGATATTAAAGCATCCCAACGGTTCATTTTTAATCAAATATTACTTCTATGCAACGCTTCATTATCTCACGGTATAACAAAGTCTGAGATCAGTTCTTATGATCCATCTGCGTTTTTTGGAGAAAAAGATAGCGAAACTGAGGAAGGAAAAAAGCACCTAAGAATTGAAAGTTCAATTGAAAGCTATCCATATCAGCTAACAGATAACATGATCGATTTTTGTTATGAAGGGGTTTATAGATTCAAGGATTTAAAAAGTGAATTAAAGCTTCCTGAAACTAATAACCATAGTGAACTTGACGCTTTTATAATGATATCGCCTGTAAAACATGAACCACAAGAACTAAAGATAGCAATAATTAAATTACACAATACGATTATTTCTAGTGAAAAAATAAGCTTATTCAAGTGGATGACATTTTGTGACCAATACCTATACTTCATAGAGAATGGCTTTATTAACTCAGAAGAACTATCTTCAAAATCGGTTATTATTGAATTATCCAAAAACAAAGCAGTGGAATCATTTGATCTAACCCCTGACGAAGAGCGCTTCTATCACCACAACTTTATTTGTAAAGATCTAGAAAGTATTTACGATTGCCTCAAAAACGAACTGAAAGGTCTGCAAAAGAAATCAGAAATAGAAAAGTTCACTCACTCACTTGTTCAATCATGGGTGACTGTTCGTGAGCAATTTAGAGATAAATATCACCACAAAGCCATTCTTCATACACTAACAGAAAAAGATATTGACTCAATGTTAGCTAATTGGAGTGCGAGTGACTTTTGGGATTTCGGAGGATACCTTAAATACAGGTTCGAATTTAATAACATTGAAGAATATTTTTCTGATGAGTTATCCACACTTAAAGTATTTCTTAATAAGCTAACAACATATGAAAATCAGCTTAAGCCTTGTATAAAAAAAGGAGCCGTTAATCAGCTCCTTAAAAGTTTGATCGAAGTTATTACCAAATTAGAAATCCGAATAGAAACCAAGATACATAACTGATTTACATTGAAAGGACATGTGTAACAAAATGAAGTTATGTCCCTTACCCTGTAAGCCTTATTTACTATGCGATTGGAGCATAAAGGCGATCTGCGGGATTCCACATGATCCATGACGTCGCAATAAATTTATCACCTGATACCGGAATATGACCTTTATGAGTATGGGTAAATCCAGCTGGAGCTATGACCATACTACCTTTTTTAGGTTTAATTTTTCGCTGCTGATAATAAAATTCAGTTTCTCCACCTTCTTCCACATCATTAAGGTAAAACATATAAAGTACAACTCGATGAAGAGCTTCATTGTGCGGTATTTGAGGAAATTGCTCTGAATGCCAGTGATGATAGCCACCAGCATTCTTTATATATTTCTGTAAATTAATTGTACCGCTCCGATATAAATATTTTACTAAAGGCTCTGCACGTGGACGCCCTAGTTTTTCAAAATTATCAGGAACAAGAACAACAGGTTTTCCTTTTTCGTCAGCCACTGAAACGGAAACAGCTCCCATCAGTGCCATAGAATATTTTGTGAAATAATCCGTTGCTTTCTCTAATGTATAACCTAACAGTTCATTTTTAATGCTAGCAAGATCTTCAAAATTATCTAAAGTAAGATCTAGGCTGTTTTTTTTAGTTTCATCGATACCATGGACCCGTTTCACCAGCTCTAACTCCCTGATGCTTAGAAAACACATCGACTAATCGATCACAAAACTCATCAGGTAATGCATTCGGATAAACTTCTATAAAATCCATATTATACTTGGCTCACTAAGTAAAATTAATGGTGATGACTATCATTTGATGAATCAAAACCCACGTGCGTTGAAATTAAAACTGTAACTTTATAGCCATTGCTTTCTCTTAAAGAAAAGGTAAGTACCTACTGCACTCGCAAGCATCATACCTATAGCCATAGGATAACCATATTCCCACGCTAACTCTGGCATTTTTCCAAAGTTCATGCCGTAACTACTGGCGATCAACGTCGGAGGTAAGAAAACTACAGCGGCAACAGAGAAAATTTTAATAATTTTATTCTGTTGTAAGCCTGTAAAGCCCATTGCGGCATCCAATAAGAAATTTAACTTATCAAAAATAAACTGACTATGGGGCATAAGCGATTCAATATCAGACAACATTTCTCTAATATCTTTTAAATGCTCATCAGACATTTGCCCACGACAATAGCGCTGTAAATAACGAAGTGATCTTTGTGTATCGAGCAAGCTTAATCTTATCTTACCATTAGAGTCTTCTTGTAATGTAATGAGCTTAAATACATCGTCCAGCTCATCATTTTCAAATACTTGCACTCCTACATCTTCAAGAACCGTGTACACATCCTCAATAAGATCTGAAAGATAATCGACTTTGATTGTAAAAAACTCTAGGAACAACTCTTGAGGAGAAGATATTTCTAATCGTCCTAATCTTAAGTAATTACGTAAAAGACGAACCAGCCCAACATCTTCCTCTCGAAT
Source organism: Parashewanella spongiae (assembly GCF_004358345.1). Classification (NCBI taxonomy): domain Bacteria; kingdom Pseudomonadati; phylum Pseudomonadota; class Gammaproteobacteria; order Alteromonadales; family Shewanellaceae; genus Parashewanella; species Parashewanella spongiae. The sequence goes on from NZ_CP037952.1 coordinate 3,323,154, forward strand.
GGTCAGTAAAAAAGTACTTCTAAGGTTGAATGAAATATTCACGCCTTTAATATATTGCCCAACTCGCTGAGGAAATAAGGAATTAATGTGCAATCCATCTGCGTTCTGATAAAAACGGGCCGATGCTTCAATATCATTAATATCTTCTTCATCCGGTACTTCTTCAACTGAAAATTGATTCAACCAATCGCGTTCATCATCTTCAGGTTTGTACAAATCTAACCATAAAGTATCTTCTGGGATGTCATCCTTTACAGTTATTTCTTTAATTGTAAGGCGGCGATTTTTATATAGGTAAGCTGTAATCATCAATGCCCCTATTGCCGTCAATTCAATTCATTGACATGCTATGGTTAATTTTGTGGGCTAGTTTACCTGATAAAATAGTAAGATAAAGCGTTAAACCCATTTTAAGAATAATGGATGCTCGCTTTCCAAGCGGAATAATAATGAAACTGTAAGCCTATGTTAAACATTTAGAGTTATTATGAATCGGTGTTTTTCATATTATGGGTATCAATTATGGCTACAGCGAGCATTCAACCAAGCGTATCAAGACAGCTCTGGCTAAGCCCAAATGGTCAGGTTAATAGCAAAGCACAACAATTTACCTATACGCCTAATGGCACAAAATGGAATGTTAAAGCAACTGATTGTCACAGTAATAGTTGTTTTTCTTTCGGTTCTTTTTCTGCTAACCGACATGTTAGCAAAATACAAAAACAATTAAGCAGGAATGGTATTACTCCTCAAGTTCAAAACCATTCAAATCTACAAGCCTTATACTCTGGCAAAAATGGCACTAAGATTAAAGACACCATTAGAATGACATTTGATGTAGACAAACCTACAATCAAACTACAAAAAGCCCCTAAGTTTAAACTATTCATAGCAACTTCTGAAAATAAGACTGCTTATCATTTTTGTCCAACAATTTCCTGCCCTATCACTGGTAAACAATTACACACAAAAGATGCCATCCAGTTACGAGTATCAAAAGGTCAAAATGAGCAATGGATAACATGTTCCAGAGAAGGAGCAAGAAAATTAATCCTTAACTATTCACCTAGCGTTGCGGAAATAGCAATTCATTCAACTGATGACTTAAGCTCTGATTCTGTTCGACCCGTGACATCAGAAAATATTGGAGGGAGTTTGTGGTTTTTAGCATACAAAAACAGATTTCAAACAAAATGGTTTTTTTGTTAATAACGATAAACCTAAATAAATCGGTTGGGAGCGTTCATATACGCAGAAAAAATTACCGATAGCAAGGTATGAATAGCAGCAAGTAGTGGCTCTACTTGCAAAATTTATAACGCAGCTAGCGGTGGTTTTGGCAAGTATATGAACGTTCAGCACTTACCTGATGGGTGAATTAGGGTTGTTTAGTTTTGTATTTAACTTCAATAGATTAAAGCTAAACTGTGCGTTCAACCGATTTATTTAGGATAAAGGTCAGTAAAAGCTGACCTTTATTTATAATCAGTAAATAAAACTACTTACCAACCCGTTTTTTGGCGAAGTGCTTTGCCAATATCAGCCAGCGAGCGAACCGTAGTTACACCAGCCGCTTCTAATGCAGCAAACTTCTCATCTGCTGTACCTTTACCGCCAGCGATAATTGCACCAGCGTGACCCATACGCTTACCAGCAGGAGCAGTAACACCTGCAATGTAAGAAACTACAGGCTTAGTTACGTTAGCTTTAATGTATTCAGCCGCTTCTTCTTCAGCTGTACCACCAATTTCACCAATCATAACGATAGCTTCAGTACCTTCGTCGTTTTGGAACATTTCTAAAACGTCGATGAAGTTAGTGCCTGGGATTGGGTCGCCACCAATACCAACACAAGTAGATTGACCGAAACCTTCGTCAGTTGTTTGCTTAACGGCTTCATAAGTCAAGGTACCTGAACGTGAAACGATACCTACTTTACCTGGCTTATGAATGTGACCTGGCATAATACCAATCTTACATTCACCCGGAGTGATAACACCAGGGCAATTAGGACCAATCATACGAACGCCAGTTTCAGCTAACTTAACTTTAACTTCAAGCATATCGATAGTTGGGATACCTTCAGTAATACAAACGATAAGCTCAATGCCACCGTCGATTGCTTCAAGGATTGCATCTTTGCAGAAAGGCGCTGGTACATAGATAACTGACGCTGTAGCGCATGTTTCTGCAACGGCATCTTTAACTGTGTTGAACACAGGTAAACCTAGGTGAACTTGTCCACCTTTACCAGGAGATACACCGCCAACCATTTGAGTGCCATAAGCAATCGCTTGTTCAGAGTGGAAAGTACCTTGACCACCAGTGAAACCCTGACAGATTACTTTAGTATCTTTATTAATTAATACAGACATTATTTGCCCTCCGCAGCTGCAACAACTTTTTCAGCAGCGTCAGTCAATGATTCAGCTGCGATAATGTCAAGATCAGAGCTTGCTAGCACTTCACGACCAAGTTCAGCGTTAGTACCTTCAAGACGAACAACTACAGGAACTTGAACGCCAACTTCTTTAACCGCGCCAATGATGCCTTCTGCAATCATGTCACAGCGTACGATGCCACCAAAGATGTTCACTAGAACCGCTTTAACGTTATCATCAGAAAGAATGATCTTAAATGCTTCTGCAACGCGCTCTTTTGTTGCGCCACCACCTACGTCTAGGAAGTTAGCTGGCTTACCGCCATGTAGGTTTACGATGTCCATAGTACCCATTGCTAGGCCTGCACCATTAACCATACAACCAACGTTTCCGTCTAATGCAACATAGTTAAGCTCGAATTTTGCAGCGTGTGCTTCACGTGGATCATCTTGTGATGGATCATGCATTTCACGTATTTTAGGCTGACGGAATAATGCATTACCATCAACACCAATTTTACCGTCAAGACAGTGAATATTGCCTTGTTCAGTAATAACCAGCGGGTTGATTTCCAATAACGCAAAATCATAGTCGTTGAACATTTTAGCAAGACCCATGAATACCTTAGTGAACTGCTTCATTTGAGTTGGGTTTAAACCTAACTTGAAGCCAAGATCACGGGCTTGGTATGTTTGAGGACCGACTAATGGATCAATGACTGCTTTGTGAATCAACTCTGGTGTTTCTTCAGCAACGGTTTCAATTTCGACACCGCCTTCTGTAGAAGCCATAAATACGATACGCTGCGTACCACGGTCAATAACGGCACCTAGATATAGCTCATTTGCTATATCAGTGCAGCTTTCTACTAAAATCTTAGCTACAGGCTGTCCATCTTCATCAGTTTGGTAAGTAACAAGATTTTTACCAAGCCATTTTTCAGCAAATGTTCTGATTTCTTCTTTATCGCCAGTAACTTTTACGCCACCTGCTTTACCACGGCCGCCAGCGTGTACTTGACACTTAACAACCCACATATCACCGCCAATATGTCCGGCCGCTTCAACAGCTTCTTGGGCTGTATCGCAAGCAAAACCTTCAGACACTGGCAAACCATATTTGGCAAATAATCGCTTTGCCTGATACTCATGCAAATTCATGATGATCTATCCGTATACTACTTTATAAATAAAACTGGCCCGAAAGGGCCAGTCACTAGGGTAATGTCTGGCTACGACTAAATATCGAGCAACAGACGTGTTGGATCTTCTAAGAAGTCTTTAATTGCAACTAAGAAACCAACCGACTCACGTCCATCAACAATACGATGGTCATATGAGAGAGCTAGATACATCATTGGCAAGATTTCAACTTGTCCATTCACTGCCATAGGACGATCTTTAATGGCATGCATACCTAAAATCGCACTTTGAGGCAAATTCAGAATTGGCGTTGACATTAATGACCCGAAAACTCCACCGTTTGTTACAGTGAAATTACCGCCCGTCATGTCAGCGACAGTGAGTTTACCATCTCTGCCTTTAATTGCTAACTCTCTCACAGTTTTTTCTATTTCTGCGAGACTCATTTTATCTGTGTCACGTAACACAGGAGTAACTAGACCACGTGGCGTTGATACAGCAATGCTGACATCAAAATAATTGTGATAAACAATGTCATCACCATCGATAGAAGCATTTACTTCAGGGAAGCGTTTTAACGCTTCAGTTACCGCTTTAACATAGAAAGACATAAAGCCTAAACGAATACCATGTTTCTTTTCGAAAATTTCTTGATATTGTTTACGAATGCTCATGATTGGCTTCATGTTAACTTCGTTGAATGTTGTTAACATCGCCGTTGAGTTTTTCGCTTCTAATAAACGATTGGCAATCGTTTTTCTAAGGCGTGTCATTGGCACACGCTTTTCACTACGGTCTTCTGTAGAAACTGCAACCGGTGCAGCTACTGAAGCAGCTTTAGGCGCTGATGCAGAATTTTTAACAAATGCTTCTACGTCTTCTTTAGTGATACGACCGCCAACACCTGTCCCCTTAATGTGTTCAGGGCTTATATTGTGCTCAGCAATCAAACGACGTACAGATGGGCTTAATGCATCATTAGACTGTGAATCATCAGCATTATTAGATGAAACAGGTGCTGATTCAGCTTCAGCTTTAGTAACTTCTTTACCCGCTACAGCACCAGCCGAAAATTTGGCAATAACTTGCTCACCGAGAACTGTTTCACCATCTGAAAACAAAATTTCTTCTAACGAACCGTCTTCCGGTGCAACAACCTCTAGTACAACTTTGTCTGTTTCAATATCGACTAGATTTTGATCACGGGTTACAGCCTCTCCAGGCTGAACATGCCAAGTTGCGATGGTTGCATCTGCGACTGACTCTGGCAGTACGGGTACCTTGATTTCGATACTCATAAAAAACTATCCTTTATCCTAACTGTAACTAAAGTTTTAATGCACTATTAACTAGGGCTTCTTGTTGACGCATGTGTAAATCAGCATAACCACATGCAGGTGCAGCAGATGCTTCTCGACCAGCATAAGTCAATTTCGCTCCAGCGGGAATTGCTGAATGGAAATGATGCTGACTGCAATACCATGCACCTTGGTTTTGAGGTTCTTCTTGGCACCAAACAAAGTCTTTCACATGCTGATAATCAGCTAACGCGACTTCCATTTCCTTATGCGGGAATGGATATAATTGCTCAATTCGAACAATAGCAATGTTTGAAAGGTTCTTTTCGCTGCGCTTTTGAATAAGGTCGTAATAGACTTTTCCGCTACAAAGAACGACTCGATCTATCTTGCTTGACTCTAATGAATCGACTTCACCAATAATATTCTGGAACGAACCATTAGCAAGCTCATCAAAGCTTGAAACAGCCAATGGGTGTCTCAATAACGATTTTGGTGACATCACAACGAGCGGACGACGCATTGGACGAACCACTTGTCGGCGCAACATATGATAAACCTGAGCAGGTGTAGACGGTACACAAACTTGCATATTATGGTTTGCACACAATTGTAAGAACCGTTCTAGGCGTGCACTTGAATGCTCTGGCCCCTGCCCTTCATAACCATGTGGTAATAACATAGTAAGACCGCATAAACGCCCCCACTTTTGCTCACCAGATGATAAGAATTGATCAATAACCACTTGAGCACAGTTTACAAAGTCTCCAAACTGAGCTTCCCAAATGGTTAACCCACCAGGTTCTGCCGTAGCGTAGCCGTACTCAAATGCAAGCACAGATGCTTCTGACAATACTGAATCAGTAATGTCGATAGGAGCCTGATCTTCAGCTAAATTACGCAATGGTAGATAAGTCGTTGCGTCTTTTTGATTATGCAGTACAGCATGACGATGGAAGAAGGTTCCACGGCCTGAATCTTGACCTGTGATTCGAACACGCTTGTTACCGTTTAATATCGTCGCATAAGCTAAGTTTTCGGCAAAGCCCCAATCCAAAGGTTTTTCACCTATAGACATAGCAACCCGATCTTTATAAATCTTAGCAACGCGAGATTGAACAGGATGACTTTCTGGAATATGAGCAATTTTTTCTGATAAAGCCTTTAAATCATCCATTGGGACTGAATCATCGTAGCTTTCATCCCACTCGCGATTTAAATAAGGAGTCCAGTCAACAGAATGCAACGTCATTGGGCGCCATTCTTTAACAACGCACTCGCCTTCATCTAATGCATCACGATAAGCATTAACCATTGCTACAGCATCTTCAGAAGCAATCGAGTTTTCTGCAATCAATCTATCAGCATAAATTTTTCTTGGTGTGGGGTGTTTTTTAATCTTAGCGTACATCAATGGCTGAGTTGCACTAGGCTCATCGGCTTCATTGTGACCATGGCGGCGATAACAAACTAAATCAATAACCACATCACGTTTAAATTCGTTACGATAATCAACCGCTAACTGAGAGACAAAAGCAACGGCTTCAGGATCATCAGCATTTACATGGAAGATTGGAGCCTGAACCATTTTCGCAATATCAGTACAGTATTCCGTTGAGCGAACATCTTCAGTATTTGAAGTTGTAAAACCAACTTGGTTGTTAATCACTATGCGAATACTGCCACCAACTTTAAAACCGCGAGCTTGAGACATATTGAACGTCTCTTGCACGATGCCTTGGCCGGTAATCGCTGAATCTCCGTGGATAGTGATCGGCATCACTTGGCTGCCATCATTACAACCACGTCTGTCTTGACGTGCTCGAACAGAACCAATAACAACAGGATTAACAATCTCAAGATGAGAAGGGTTAAATGCTAATGCTAAATGTACATTGCCAGCAGGAGTTTCAAAGTCAGAGGAGAAACCTTGATGATATTTTACGTCGCCTGAGCCTGTTGTGTGATCATGCTTTCCTGCAAATTCATCGAATAATTCTGACGGCTGCTTACCAAGAACGTTCACTAATACATTCAAACGGCCTCTGTGTGCCATTCCAATAACAACTTCTTTTGTAGAAGATTCGCCAGCGCGATAAATAATTTCGCGAAGCATTGGAACAAGCGAGTCACCACCTTCAAGTGAGAATCGTTTTGCGCCTGGGAATTTTGCTCCTAGGTATTTTTCCATACCTTCGGCCGCATTTAACCCTTCTAAAATACGAGTTTTTGCTGCTTTATCGTAATTAGCTCGACCCTGTGACGGTTCAAGACGTTGTTGGATCCAACGCTTTTCATCCGTATCAGTGATGTGCATATACTCAGCACCAATTGAACCACAATAAGTGTTTTTAAGCGCACTTATTATTTCCCCAAGCTTCATAGTGTCGCCACCATAAGCGAATGAGCCAGTGTTAAACTCACTTTCCATATCTTGGCTATCAAGACCATGAAATTCAGGGCTCAATTCAGAGACAGGTTCACGCACCCATAAACCAAGTGGATCTAGGTTTGCGTTTTGATGACCTCTAAAACGATGCGCATTAATTAATTGCAGCACTTTAACTTGCTTAGCATCTAATTGAGGATCAGACGCTCTAACTGAGCTACCGCGATTTCCATCAAGCGCTAAACTACGGAAGTAATCTCGTACTTTAGAATGAGCAACTTCTTGAGGCTGGGCGCTTGAATCATTTATAGAAGGAAGGTTTTCAAAAACAGCTTTCCAATCATCGGAAACTGCTTGAGGATCTTCTTGATAGGCTTCGTACATCTCTTCAATGTAGGTAGCATTCGCACCGTACAAGTGAGATGACTCTAGCCAGGCTTTCATGATGCCTTGGTGCATTTCCATTCCTTTAAAACTAAATGTACACGTTTAGCATAGTCGATTATGTGCAGGGATAATTCCAATTATTGCACTCGTAGGCTATGACTAAAAGTTAAGAGTCTTTTTACACATAAAAAGAGCCACTCCTCATAAGAAGTGACCCTTTAAAATTTATACTGCCACCATCAACAATTGGCTCTGTTTCATTTATACAGCTCGCTTGAGTAGCATAGATTTAATATGACCAATCGCTTTTGTAGGGTTCAGCCCCTTAGGACAAACATCTACACAGTTCATAATGCCATGACAACGGAATACACTGTATGCGTCATCAATTTCTGATAAACGTTCTTCTGTTGCAGTGTCACGGCTATCAATTAAGAATCGATAAGCATGTAACAAACCACTTGGACCAACGAACTTATCAGGGTTCCACCAGAATGATGGACACGCTGTGGAACAACATGCACACATAATACATTCATACAGACCGTCTAAATGCGCTCTATCTTCCGGTGATTGTAAATGTTCACGTGAAGGTGTTTTTTCGTCATTCATTAAGTAAGGTTTGATTTTTTCATACTGCTTGTAGAATTGGGATAAATCTACGATCAAATCGCGTACAACAGGCATACCTGGTAGAGGACGCACTTCCAATTTTTTACCTTTAAAGGTAGACATTGGGGTAATACAGGCCAAACCATTTTTACCATTCATGTTCAAACCGTCTGAACCGCAAACACCTTCACGGCATGAACGGCGAAACGATAATGTTGGATCTTGTTCTTTTAGTAATAAAAGCGCATCCAACAACATCATGTCAGTGCCTTCTTGAACTTCTAAGCTGTAATCCTGCATATACGGCTTCGTATCTACATCAGGATTATAGCGATAAACTGCAAATTCCAATTTCATCTTACCACTCCTAGTAGGTACGTTTTACAGGCGGAAATGCTTCACGAGTTACAGGAGACATATTTACATCACGACGCCCCATTGACTCAGATACTGGATCAAACATGCTGTGACATAACCAATTTTCATCATCACGATCTAAGTAATCTTCGCGAGAATGAGCGCCACGGCTTTCAGTACGGAAGTTAGCTGCATAGGCCGTTGCAATTGCTGTCGCCATTAAGTTATCTAACTCTAAGCATTCAATTCTTTGTGTATTGAACTCTTGAGAATTATCAGACAATTTTGCATTCGCTAAACGCTCACGAATCGACTTAAGTTCTTTAAGACCTTCAGCCATTGAGTCGCCGCTACGGAAAACAGAGAAATTCAACTGCATACACAATTGCAGGTCCTTTTTAATTTGGACCGGATCTTCACCATCTTTATTACTTTCCCAGCGATTTAAACGAGCTAATGATGCAGAGATATGTTCATCTAAAGCAGCTTTCGGATCCGCTGTAGCATCAAGTGCTTTACCCAAATGCTGTCCGGCTGCACGACCAAATACCACTAAATCTAATAATGAGTTACCACCAAGGCGATTTGCACCATGTACTGATACACAAGCAATCTCTCCGACCGCGAATAAACCAATAATATCTTCTTCAGTTCCGTCTTCTTTTTGACGAATTACTTGACCACTCACTTTAGTAGGTAATCCGCCCATCATATAGTGACAAGTCGGTAATACAGGTATTGGACCATCAGCTGGATCAATATGCGCAAATGTCCGTGATAACTCACAAACACCAGGAAGACGAGCTTCAAGTGTTTCTTTGCCCAAATGATCCAATTTCAATAAACAATGTGGACCAAGAGGTCCGTCAAGGCCGCGACCTTCACGAATTTCAGTCATCATCGAACGAGCAACTACGTCCCGTGATGCGAGATCTTTTGCATTAGGCGCATAACGCTCCATGAAGCGTTCGCCATCTTTATTTAAAAGATAACCACCTTCACCACGACACCCTTCAGTTACAAGTACACCAGCGCCCGCAATACCTGTTGGGTGGAATTGCCACATTTCCATATCTTGCATTTGCACGCCTGCACGCATCGCCATACCAACACCGTCACCAGTATTGATGTGAGCATTAGTCGTAGAAGCAAATATACGTCCTGCGCCACCCGTCGCCAAAACTGTCGCCTTCGATTTAAAGTATACAATTTCGCCAGTTTCGATATCCAAAGCCGTACAACCAACAATTGCACCGTCTTCATTTTTCACAAGATCTAATGCATACCATTCAGAAAAGACTTGAGTCTTATTTTTTACATTCTGCTGGTATAAACAATGTAACAATGCGTGACCTGTACGATCCGCTGCTGCGGCTGTACGAGCCGCTTGCTCGCCACCGAAATTACGTGATTGCCCACCAAATGGTCTTTGGTAAATGGTTCCGTTTTCAAAACGTGAAAATGGTAAACCCATGTGTTCCAATTCAATAACTGCTTCTGGGCCAGTTTGACACATGTATTCAATAGCATCTTGGTCTCCAATAAAATCAGAGCCCTTCACGGTATCGTACATGTGTTCTTCCCAGTTATCTTCGTGAGCATTACCTAACGCAACGGTAATCCCACCTTGAGCAGAAACGGTATGTGAACGAGTTGGAAATACTTTAGATAATAAAGCACAGCTTTTGCCTTCTTTAGATATCTGCAAAGCAGCGCGCATACCTGCACCACCTGCACCAATAACTACAGCATCAAATTCGCGTACTGGAATACTCACTTACACACCCCACACTATAAATATGCCTGCCGCTAAATATGCAAAAACGGTCACGACAAAAACAAACTGTAAACCACCACGCAAAGCTGCGCACTTCACATAATCAGTCAAAACTTGCCATACACCAATCCAAACGTGTATCAATAAAGCAATCAAAGTGATTAAGGTAAACACCTTCATCGCTAAGGTACTATATAAGCCAGACCAAACTTCATAAGTCATTGGTGAATTGCAAGCAAAAAAGCCTGCTAAAAACAGTGTGTAACAAGCAAGAATTATTGCGCTTGCTCGCAGTAAAATATAATCATGGACGCCACTACGTCCAAAACTTGCTGCATTTGTTACCATACCCACATCCCCACAAAAATAGAAACAGCAATAGTTAACACGAAAGAAATTTTGGCTGACAATAAACCAGACTGTAATTCTTCCCATCGACCGCTATCCATAATTAAATGGCGAATACCAACAATAAGGTGGTAACTCAACGCGGTTAAAATTCCCCAAATCACGAATTTGGCAATTGGATTGTCAAAACAAGATTTTAGGTCGCTGAAACTTTCTGCAGATGTTAACGATGAGTTAAGCATCCATAAGAGGATACCCATGGCAAACAACATAATAACACCGGAAATTCGGTGAAGAATTGACGCAATCGCTGTAGCAGGAAAGCGGATTTTAGGTAGATCTAAATGGACAGGTCTTTGCTTTTTCACGTTCTGCTCACTCAGCTCCATTGAGCATCTTTTTATGTAAATGACAGTAATGTTAAATAACAATTTTGCACTATTCAGGTATAGTTCAAAATTGATACTCAAGCAAAAATACATATCATTTCAAATTATGGCTCATTCTGAAGCTATTAATTTCACGGATAGAAATCACACTCGAAGTATAACTATTTAATGGCTCTTTAAAGCCGTTGCAAAGTATACTCGTGGCAAAAGTCAAATACAAACATCACAGAACGCAAATTATATTTTTTTGCTTATTTTGCTGCCATTTGCAGCTTTGTCACGAATTATTGATACAAAAAACCTGAATTTGTAACTTTTAAACGGTTATTTAAGTTGGAACTTGCGTTACAATAACTGTAAAGTAGTGGCCTTTTTATATGTCACTCTCACACAAGAATGAAGTAAGGAGAACGGGGTATGGCTGATATTAAAGCCAATTTGAACTTACCGGGAAATGATTCGATTGAACTGCCTGTAAAACAGGGTTCTGAAGGTTTTGACGTAATAGATATCAGTAAATTAGGCTCTAAGGGCTATTTTACTTTTGACCCTGGTTTTTTGGCAACGGCGTCATGCGAATCAGCAATTACCTACATTGACGGCGGGAAAGGTATTCTTTTACATCGCGGTTATCCAATTGATCAGCTTGCAATAGACTCTGATTATTTAGATGTGTGTTACTTACTGTTAAATGGCGAACTACCTAATAAAGAACAACACGATAAGTTTGTTTCTATGGTAAAAAACCATACTATGGTAAATGAACAGCTTGCCTCTTTTTACAAAGGTTTCCGCCGTGATGCACACCCTATGGCAATGCTTTGTGGTGTAACTGGCGCACTTGCTGCTTTCTATCAAGATTCTCTTGATGTAAACGATGAAAGACATCGTGAAATCGCAGCTTATCGCTTAATTTCTAAAATGCCTACTATGGCAGCTATGTGTTACAAATATTCAATGGGCCAACCATTTGTTTATCCTCGTAACGATTTAAGCTACGCTGGTAACTTCTTAAGCATGATGTTTTCTGTTCCATGTGAAGAGTATAAAGTTAACCCAATCGTCGAGCGTGCAATTGATCGTATTTTTGTACTTCATGCCGATCATGAACAAAATGCATCTACATCTACCGTTCGTTTAGCAGGTTCTTCTGGTGCAAACCCGTTTGCATGTATAGCTGCTGGTATTGCATCACTTTGGGGGCCTGCTCATGGTGGTGCTAACGAAGCTTGTTTGAACATGCTCGAAGAAATCGGCAGCGTTGACCGAATTCCTGAGTTCATTGCTAAAGCCAAAGACAAAGCAGATCCATTCCGCCTAATGGGCTTTGGCCATCGTGTATATAAAAACTTTGATCCTCGTGCCAAAGTAATGCGCGAAACCTGTCATGAAGTGCTGAATGAATTAAATGTACAAGACCCACTACTTGATGTAGCTATGGAACTTGAACGCATTGCTCTTGAAGACGAGTATTTTGTATCGAAGAAGCTATACCCGAATGTTGACTTCTACTCTGGTATTATCATGAAAGCTATTGGTATCCCAACTAGCATGTTTACAGTGATGTTTGCCCTTGCTCGTACCGTTGGTTGGATTGCTCACTGGAAAGAAATGCTAGACATGCCTGGCCATAAGATCAGTCGCCCTCGTCAGCTTTATACAGGTGAAAAGCGTCGTGAGTTTGTGAGCTTAGAAAAGCGTTAATTATTTTTATATTCAGGTGTTTAAAACCCTATTCCATTGAATAGGGTTTTTTTGTATAAAACCTCACCACACAAATCAATTGTTACTTATATGATATAAAAAAGTTCAAATTTTGTGATATTGTCGATCCGTAATTTTCAATTAAAACAAAAAAAAGGATTTATAATGAATTCAGTGCTGCGAACAAAAAGACACTTACTCGCTGTTCTACTGTCTGTTGGAAGTTTTTCATTTTCATCATTGGCTGCGACAGAAGTAACAAACGTTGAAGGCATCAGTGAGTATAAACTCGATAATGGATTAAAAGTTTTACTTTTCCCGGATCAAACAAAAGAAACGGTTACTGTAAACATTACCTATCAAGTCGGTTCTAAACATGAAAATTATGGTGAAACTGGGATGGCTCACCTTCTAGAGCATCTCGTATTTAAAGGCACACCTAAACATCCTGATATCCCTGCTGAATTAAGTAGCCATGGTGCTCGCCCTAACGGTACCACTTGGACAGATCGCACTAATTACTATGAAACATTCGCAGCAACTGAAGAAAACATAAACTGGGCTTTAGACATGGAAGCTGACCGTATGGTTAATTCTTTCATAGCTAAAAAAGACTTAGACAGCGAAATGACTGTTGTTCGTAATGAATTTGAGCGCGGTGAAAATAGCCCATTCCGAATTACGCTTCAGCAAATGTTAGCAGGCTCATACACATGGCATAATTATGGTAAATCCACTATTGGTGCGAAATCAGACCTAGAAAATGTCTCTATTGATCGCTTAAAAGGCTTTTATAAAAAATATTACCAACCCGATAATGCGACATTAACAGTTGCAGGGAAGTTTGAACCAAAAACAATGCTAGCCAAAATCGAAAAAAACTTTGCCAGCATCCAAAAACCAACTCGTATTATTGAACCGCTTTATACTCAAGATCCTGCTCAAGATGGCGAACGCACTGTGACAGTTCGACGTGTAGGTGACGTTCAATTAATCGGAAGTCTATATCATATTCCTGCAGGTTCTCATGAAGATTTTGCCGCCATTAATGTATTAAGCGAGATCCTGTCATCTACTCCAAACGGCCGTCTGTATAAAAAACTTGTTGAAAATAAACTGGCAACAAGTGCATTTGGTTTTAATTTTCAATGGCAGGAGCCCGGTGTAGCTATCTTTATGGCTGAAGTTGATAAGTCAGCTGATTTAAATGCCGCTAAGAAGGCACTCTTATTAACATTAGAGAATGTGACCCAAAAACCAATTACTGCTGAAGAAGTTGAAGATGCCAAACGTGCAATCCTCAAAAACTTTAAACTCTCATTTAACTCCTCTGAAGATATAGCACTTGAATTGAGTGAGTGGATAGGTATGGGCGACTGGCGTTTGCTTTTCTTAAATAGAGATCGCACTGAAAAAGTTACTGCAGCAGATGTTCAACGCGTAGCGAATAAATACCTAACTCGTAATAACCGTACCTTAGGCCAATTCATCCCTGCAGATAAACCTGAACGAGTTGAAATTCCACAGGTTACAGCTAATGACGTTGCTTTGATGGTTAAAGGCTATAAAGGTCGTGCTCAAATATCTCAAGGTGAAGCTTTTGACCCATCTCAAGACAACATCAATAGTAGAACGGAAACGATTACATTAAAATCAGGTGTTGAAGTTTCGCTTTTACAGAAAAAGACTCGTGGCGAATCTGTTGTAGTTGCGATTAATAGCCAAATGGGTGATTTAGACAGCTTATTTAATAAAAACACTATTGGTGATGCTGTTGGCAGCATGTTAATGCGTGGAACTGAACGCTTAACTCGTGAAGAACTGAAACAAGCATTTGATAAACTCGAAGCTTCAGTTCGTATTGGCGCTGGTAGTGAATCATCTTACGCAAGAGTAGAAACAACTAAAGCTAACTTAAATGCAACCTTGCAACTTGTGGCCGAAGTTTTCAAGACACCAGCCTTTTCAGCAAAAGAGTTCGATCTTTATAAAGGTCAACTAAAAGTAGCGATTGAGCAAAACTTGCAAGATCCACAAAGCCTTGCTTTTAACGCATACAGTCGTCTTCAAAGCCCATACAAGAAAGGACACCCAAATTACGTTGCTACTTTTGAAGAACAACTTGCGGCTATAGATAAGCTGACTCTAAAGCAACTTAAACAATTTCACGAAAAGTTCTATGGTGCCAACAACATGCAAATTGCGGTTATTGGTGACTTCGATAAGAAATCAATAGTTAATGAGCTAGAGTCATTCACTACTGATTGGTACAATAAGCAAAGCTATAGCCGTATTGGCAATCCTTATCAAAAACTAACCGCCGAAAACCTATCTTTTAACACCCCTGATAAAGAAAACGCTACTTTCGTCGCTTCGCTAAGTATCCCTGTAGGCAGTCAAGACAAAGATGCCCCAGCGATGACAGTTGGTAATTACATTTTAGGTGGTGGATTCCTAAACAGTCGATTAGCTACTCGTTTACGTCAAAAAGATGGCTTAAGTTATGGAGCTGGTTCATTTATCAACATGAGTTCTTTCGATAAACGTGCTGCACTCGGTGCATATGCAATTTGTGCACCTCAAAACCTTGCAAAAGTAGAAATAGGATTCAAAGAAGTCATTGCTAAGGTATTGAAGGATGGCTTTACACAAGCCGAGCTTGATGCCGCTAAGTCAGGCTTATTACAAAGCTATAAAGTAAGTCGTTCACAAGATAATGAACTTGTTGGTACGCTAGCGAGTAACTTGCGCTTAAATCGAAACATGAGTTTCAGCAAAGAGTATGAAAAAGCCATGTCTGAGCTAACCGTTGAACAGCTTAACAATACCTTTAGGAAATACGTAAAACTAGAAGACTTTAGCTTAATTCAAGCCGGTGATATGTCTAAAGTTGAAAAATAATACCTTAGAGATTTAACCCTTATAAAAAAAAGTCTGAGATAACACTCAGGCTTTTTTTTATCTGCGGTAGCTCAGAGCTCGTACAATATAAGTTGTAGTAATACCTGTCCAACTAGTCTCATAAAAATCGAGTTCGAAATCGCATAGTTTGAAATATTTGACCCTGAATAAATCAATTGGGAGCATTCATCCTAAATAAATCGATTAGGAGCGTTCATATACGCAGAAAAAATTACTGATAGCAAGGCATGAATAGCTGCAAGTAGTGGTTACCGACATACAAAACTGTCGTTATTTCGTTTCTACTTGCAAAATTTATAACGCAGCTAGCGGCGATTTTGGCAAGTATATGAATGTTCAGCACTCACCTGATGAGTAAATTCCGATTATTTAACTTTGTATTTAACTTCAATAAGTTAAAGTTAAATAGTGCGTTTAACCGATTTATTTAGGTTTATGTAACAAGTTTCATTTTTGACTTAGAGGTTGAAAATCCTTTAAAACTGCAAATGCTTTTCCTAAGCTTCCTTGAAGATTGTCACATGATACTCTGTAAGCATATTTATGTTCAAAAACAACATGCTCATAGAAATTACAAACAGATTGAAAACAATTAAAAGCATCCTTGATATTGGCATCTAATTCCTTTTTAGAGAACGGCTTACCATTGAGTCGTTTCGCTGTATTTTTAACTTTAATCCCTTCACGCTCAATTCTGACAACAAGATCCTCACTCGGCATTCCCTTCTGACTTTTTTTTGAGATTGCCGAAAATTCTGACGTTGATATTGGTTTAGAGCTAGGTGAAGTATCTACTTGGCATTCCTCGGATGCCGTATCACACGTTTTTTCTAATTCATTAGGAGAAGGTATATCACGCCAGTGAAAAAATGTTTCAGGAAGTTCAGCAGTATTGTCAGTTCGATAATACACAGCGCACCAATCTAAAAATGCAGTTAAATATTGAACTCTATTAGAAGACTCCAAATTTATCTTTTCTTCTTCCTTTAATTTATGTAACCAAACACAAAAGTCTGAATCAGTCTTGTAAAGAAATCGAAAAAGCTCCTCACTGTTCAGATTTTCAATTTGCTGGCTGTTCGACTTAATAAACTCTCTATAAAAACCAAGTTTTACAAACTCATTTCTATCAGAAACGCGAACACTAATAACTTTGACGTACCTTACGTTTAAAAATAAATGATCCACGTTAAACAAACAAGCTCTAGATACTGCATCTTCTAAGGTAAGACGTTGTTTCGGTATTGCAGCTAATTCTTTACTTAGATTAATAGCTTCTGAGCGCGTAACTCTTCTAGCTCCGACATTATCAACCTTTTTAAGTCGAGGAGGTTCATAGTTATAATCCTTATAAGGATTTATAGGGATATTTGTAGCGCTCATAAAAGCCTCATAGTGAAAGATTAATCACCAAAAGAATTTAACTTAATTAATAAGTTAAATTTATTAATGTTACATTAAACCTCATTAATTACTGAAATACAGTTTTGTATGTCGGTAGCCACTCCTTGCTGCTATTCATGCCTTGCTATCAGTAATTTTTTCTGCGTATATCTGACATTGCGCACACGGAATAGTTATGTGGTTAAGGCTGAATAAGAAATCACTTTTTATCTATATTTTACTTAGAATTAACCGATATGAACATTTTCACAACGCAAAAGCGAGTAACCATTCATTAATTTTGGGTTTTTAATAGATGTGCTCAATATCAGGTATATGAACGCTCCCAACCGATTTATTTAGGTTGAAACAAAAGTTGTAGTCGAGTAAAAAATTATAAATAGAAAAAGGTTTTAAAAAATGCAAGATAATCAATTACATATCTATAATAACATAAAAGCTATCTAAAGCTACTGAACTAACACTTGGTGTTGTCTCTTTTGGCTCTGATTTTTTTGGCTCTGATTTTTTTGGCTCTGATTTTTTTGACTCTGATTTTTTTGACTCTGATTTTTTTGACTCTGGCTTTTTTGGTTTTGTCTCTTTTGTCTCTTTTGTGGTCGCTTCTAGTTCAACATGAACAGCAACCAGATCTGTTGATTTACCATGTGTTTGTTTTGGTGGTTTAGCACTAAGTTTATCTTTGCTGAAGATATATTTATGTTTTTTTAGAAGAGCACAGCATTTCTTCACTTCATTCCGTTTCACATACATTATTATCCCTGTTGGCGTTGCAACCAAAACAACCACTGAAAGCGGGACTAATACTCCAACGGCAATTTTACCACTTTCAGGAAAAGAAACTGGAACTACTGGGGCTGAGACTGGTACCGGTACTGGCATACATTTTGAGTCAAGATTTGCTCCCTTATCAATAAGCGACTGAATTAACGTGCCATCTTCGACATTATCTCTATTCAATAATCGACCATTCCTATCCAAAAGACGGCCATTGTTACAAATGATTACCTTAGCGCCCTTTAAAGCCGTCGTTGAGTTTAACTTAATCGTACCACCAGAAGCTGTAACAGTACATTTATTACAGCTATCATCAAGAGCAGTAAATTCAGCCTGTTTTTGCACTGTAACAGAAGCACGATTTAGTGAATTATCATTTGCAATTAAGTGTCCGTTTTCACCAATATTGACCTCAGCCTTAAACCCTGAACGCCCATACGTCGTCATTGTACTTGGTTGGCTTGTTTCGTTCGCTGAGCTCGTTGAGTTCGTTAAGTCCGTTGAATTCGTTGAGTCCGCAGTTGTGTTTGATGTTAGATTAATTTTTGCTTTTCTCCCTCCATTACCTCGAAGATCAATAACGTTATTGCGGCCATCTAGATTGATTTGACTCTCATCGCCTGCGCTATCACGTATATCAACAAGATTATTATCACCTTCTAGTGTCAAGTGAGCCTCTTCAGCTGCGTTTTGAAGCATTCGAACACCATTAGCTTCACCTTCTACCTCAAACCGAGCCTCATTACCTGCGTTAGTACCCATTTCAAGAAGATTAAAATCACCTTCTAGTGCCAAATGAGCATCTTCACCTACCGAGTCATACAATCGAACTTCATTGTAATCACCTTCTATCTCAAGCTGCTCTCCTTCACCTGCGTTATCATACAAGAAAATGTCATTGTTAATACCTTCTACTTCAATCTGTCCACCTTCATTTCCATTCTCATATATTTTCACATCATTCTGATCGCCTTCTATCTCAAGTTGCGCTCCTTCACCTGCGTTATCATTCATATAAACATCATTATAATCGCCTTCTACCTCAAGTTGAGCCCCTTGGCCTGCGCCATTATTAATGTCAACATCATTAAAATTGCCATCTATGTCGAACTGACTATCCCTTCCTGCATTACCATTTAGCTCAACGTAATTAAAGTCACCATTTTCATTTGATTGAACTTCCTCTCCAGCATCATCATTAAGCACAACCTGATTATTTGAATCCTTAACACGTACCGTTCCTTTTTTTAAGGATTTATCATTCGCATTCACAGAAGAGCCATTCCCAATATCAATTTTTGCTCCTTCGCCAGCCGTATCATGTAAATTCAAAATTCCGCCACCACTGCCGCTTCCCAAATTACTCGGAGGATTGGCGCCAACCCTATAATGACCACACCTTCCATTAGTGCCGTTTACATCCAAAGTATCATTATGATTCACTACTGTCGGTTCGTCAGGGCGACTGGCGCAGTCCTGAGATGGCGGGTTAGATGCCTGCCTTGTTGCTCTTGCATGACGAGGATGGTTTGGATGATTGGGTGTGTTTGGATATTTTTCTGTTTCTGGCTTGGTCGAAAATCGGTCGAAAGCCTGCCCTGCAATATGCCCTGTTAAACAACCTATAGCCGCACATGTGGCATCTGTTGCAGCTTTTAAAACAGGGTGAGTTTCTTCTGGTTTAGCGACTTTATCTGAAACTTTCTTACCCGCAAAGCCTAAACCAACGGATAAGGTTGAACGTACAACTGAACCTGTTGCTGCATAAGTTGAGCCTGTAGCTGATAAGAATACCGTTGAATCTGCGACTAACTCAGCTGTTTTATCTGAAAGAAACGGTGAAAGCATTAACTTAACACCACTTTTTAATGCTATATGTCCAGCTGCTATAGTCCCACCAGCGACGGCTCCTGCTGCTGCACCACCCGGACCACCAACTGAACCAACTAATAAACCTGTCGTGGCACCAACAGAAACTTTATATGCAGTCTCATTAGTCGAGTCGGCAAAAAATTTAATCATTTTTTTTGATTGTTTGGCAGCCAAAAAGTAGGTCTCATTGCAAGCTGTGAGCAACCTTTTTTTAGTTGATGATGATAACCAGCTTTGCTCTTGTTTTGCTACAACTCCACTTGCAGGTTGAAAAACAGACATTGCGAGATCCCTTGTTGGAAACATTCAACTTTAAATCATTAAAAAAGCTTACCCTAAAAATTTCAACGCAGTATATGAGTATTGTGACTAGGCTATAACCAATTTTTTAGAAACAAAGGCAGCTGATAGCCGTGCTACCTGATGATGCATGATTTCAATGAGAGTTAATTGCCGTTTAGACAAGAAGATTATTTGAGGTAATAGTTATTCTATATACGAGGATAAACAACGCAGGATAAAGGTAATACTTGTCATTAAGAGGAATCGCACTACGTGGGCATTTCAACGCTTATTTTTCTACATTGTGAAAGTTTGAATTAGCCCACTAGGGTCTGTTGATCTTTCGTGATTGTTTTTGCGGCTATAAATTGGTTATTTTATGTAAGGCAGAGTTTGTGAGATTTGGTTATTCCAAATAAGAAAACGATAACGCAGCAGAAATGACCAATTTACGCTGTCTTCGATGCTTTTGAGCATTCACTGTTCTGTTCTGTTCTGTTCTGTGTTGTGACCAGCTCACTTAGATGGATAAGCATCACTGCTCACGCCTTGAACAGATAAATGCTCAAATAGCACAAAATTTAACCCTGAAAGATCAATAGATCCTAGTCCTCCAGCATTTTCACGCCTATAAAAATGAACCTTTGAGAATACCCTGAAAGTTGCATCTTCAAGGATCATAGGTATATAAGGCTTTCAAGAATATGCGATAATTTTATACTTTAGGCCAAAAACTATTTTAGCTGCACCATCTACATCACGAAAAATTTTAATTTGTACGAGGTGTGATACCCATAAGGTTAAGCTTGTACTTATTTTTTGGTTAATAAAATTTCATAAACTCAGTTGATGAGAGGCTTATAATTGATTTCTTAATCTATATATTTCGGAAATACTTATGGCTACCCATCCTACTACTTCAGACATGACAACAACTCAATTTAACTACCCACTTTTTTCGTTGGAAAGTGTAAAACGTACAGCACCTGCAGCTATTTTGGGTTTCGCTGTTACTGGGGGAAACCCTTGGGGTTTACTAACTGGAGCAAGCGCTTATAATTTAATTTCTAGTTATTTCGGTTCAAATCCAAAAATGATTTCTGTATGCGAACTAAGCAAGTATGTGGCAACTTCAGTTGTTGGGGTTGCAATTCATGCTTATTTATCAAAAAGTCACACATCTTTCAAAACTATCTAAAAATCATTAAGATTAGTGCGATAACAATTAAATATTATATTGGGAATAACTTAAATGGACATAAAGTTAATTCGTAAGACTTGGATAACCATCACGATTTCAATTGCACTAATCATCATCATATTTCTCACATGGCAAAATAAAAACGCTTTAGTTTCAAAAATCCAAAGTGAAAATAAAAGTGTTGAGCAGACCAAATCTACCGCTTCCAATGCTGATAAAGTTGCTGCGAACAAACCAATTCCAAATATTAAAAAAAGCCTCCTTAATACAACGAGTGATGATAAGAACAGCGCACAAAGCAGCCACTACATTGCTGAATGTACTGATTTGGATAAGCTTGCTATCAATGAATCGTTAAATGAAATCGATAACGAATTGCTAATAGATTCTGATAAGTTTGTCGAAGCACTTAAACAGTCCACAAAGTTAGAAAGTGAAATTGCACATGCGTTAATTAATAACTCCGTTACGGAATTACAGTCATTACAAGAACAGAACCCCAACAATAAATTCATTTCATATAATCTTATTTCTGCTTGTTTAACAGCAAAAGCTGAATGCGAAGCTAGGTTATTTGCAGATGCAAGATCTCTTGATGAACAAAATGGCGCTGTTTGGTTTCTTTCTGCGCTCAACGAATTAAAAAATAGCAATACCGAAAAATTCACAGAATTTTTGATAGAAGCTTCAAATGCTCCGATATATGAAGAATATTGGAGAGATTATTTTTCATTATTCGAATCCGCATACTCTCATGTTGGCGTAGGTAATAGCCCTCAAACCCAAATAGCGACTTTGGGTTATATAGCCGCTTTCTCATTACCTGCTTACAAACCCTTAGTTGATTTTTGTGAAAGTATTGAATTAGAAAGGCTTGAAGTCCTTGATGCTTGTTCAAACATCGGGCAAAGGTTTACCAGTAATAGTTCCAACATACTAAGCAGTTATATCGGGTTAGCAATTCAACAGAAGGTCGCTGAACGCTATAATGATGACAAGCGGCTGGTTCAAATTGAGCACACAAAACATGAATACGATAAGATGATGGGGTTATCTGGTAAAGCCATGTCCCTTACTTTGCAAAGCCGTAAAAGAACGTCCGAATGGTTGCAGCAATACAAGTCATTAGGCGAATTTGCTTCAACTCAATATGTTATCGAAGAAGCAATAAAGTTATCTGCCGATCCTGATTTCGACCCTTGTGAATTTGATTGGTGAGTCATTCAATTACACCCTTGGGCTTTAACTTTGTAAGGAGTTATTAAGTATCTTTGCTATATGATTACCTACAACCTTATCTATATTGAATGATACGAAAATGAGCTTTAACCATGTTGATTTAACCCCTGTTGCGTCCCTTTTTATTGAATGTTTTGGCGAAAAAATTTTTCATACCCCAAAAGACACAAATAATAGACCGCTTTCTGGCTTACGGCTCTCGAGTTTTAGAGAGCTTGAATCGCTATTAGTTGCTCCAACTGTACTTAGCAGTAAAACAACTAGTGAGCAAAATCTACAACAGCTTCGACAAATGGTAGAGATCATAAATAAAGCAGGTTTTGTCAAAGCATCGTATGTTGAATATTTAACAGCATTACTGACTATTCATCAATGTTATTTAGAAAGGCAGATACCCGACTCTATGGGTGTGAATAGTAGAGTGAGTGAATCACTCGATTTTAAAATGAACTTGTTTGATCCATCAGGGGTTGAAAAAACGGTTTCCTATGTCGGCTGCGAACCTGAAATCAGAGTATTCTTGAGCTCATTTGGTAACAGTCTACAATTTATAAGAGTTTACCACTTAATTACTAGCAAGTTCGCTAGAGGACTGAAGGATTGCTTTTCAAAATTTAATAAGCCACTTATTGAGCTAGAAAGTAGACAAGGTTTACTCTTCTCTGCAATGAAAGAGTCTGGGGCAAATATGGGACAATGTTTCTGTTTAAAAACATCTGATCGAACATCATGGTCAGGGGAACAAATGACTCACCATCGAATGAAGACGGTGGTTGAACATTACCAAAATGAAGCCATCTATTTGCTCGAAGCATCAAGTATTGGACAGTTCAAGAATTTATTAATTGATACTCGTGATCATAAAACACCTTGCTGCCTTGTAAACATCGGCTTTAAATTCAAAGAATTGCTACTTAGGTATCCTCACGTCAAAAACATTGTATTAAATATTCCTGACTATTATCAATTCTGTGAGCATCAAGGTGTGTCACTACTTTGCCTAAATTATAGCGATGTTGAGTTTCAGAGATGCTTAGATACAATACCAGACAAGTACAAAGCTGAGGCTTCACAATAGGATGAAAAAAACAATGTTGGGATGTTTGATAAGATAGTTTAAACTTAACTCACGTTGAACCTAGAAACAGTCAGTTGACTGCGTTCTCAAGCGTAGAAAAAATGGCTGATAGTAAGGCGTAGCTTGCAGCAAGTAGTTATTCTACTTGCAAAAGTTACAACGCAGATAGCAGTCATTTTAGCAAGCTTGTGAGCGTAGAGCATTTCACTCATTGGGTGAAAAACATGATAATAAAATCATCTTATTGCTCAAACAGTTACTCGTATACTCAGCGTTCAACTGATGTTTTTAGGATGAACGTTTAGGTTGAAAAAAGAGCAAAAACTTCTGTTCAAAATGAGTTAATCTAAGAAATTAAATTTATTTATTGAACTGTTCTAATCTTGCCATGAGGCTTGAAGTATCCCAGCGATGACCACCGATATTTTGAACGTCAGCATAATATTGATCAACCATTGCAGTAAGCGGCAATGCGCTGCCATTTTTCCGCGCTTCATCTAAAGCAATACCTAGATCTTTTCTCATCCAGTCGACAGCAAAACCAAAATCATATTCATTATTGAGCATGGTCTTGTAACGATTCTCCATTTGCCAACTCTGCGCTGCACCTTTGCTGATAACTTCCACAACTTTTTCGCCGTCTAGCCCTGCACGTTTAGCAAAATTAAGCCCTTCCGCGAGCCCTTGAACCACCCCAGCAATACAGATTTGATTCACCATTTTAGCTAATTGACCTGATCCAACAGGGCCAAGTAATTCCGCGCACCGCGCAAATGCGTCGATGACAGGTTTAGCTTTATCAAATATGGATTGTTCCCCCCCCATCATCACTGTTAACTGCCCGTTTTCCGCGCCTGCTTGCCCACCTGAAACGGGTGCATCCATAAAATCAATTTGGGCTTTCGATAATATTAGTGATAATTCACGTGCCACTTCTGCTGAAGCCGTAGTGTGATCAATGAGAATACTCCCTATACTCATGCCTGCTATTACACCATTGCTACCATCGCCAAGGATGACTTGTCGTAAATCGTCGTCATTCCCCACGCAGGTAAACACAATATCTTGTCCTTTTGCAGTCGCTCTGGGTGTTAGTTCATATTGACCACCAAATTCAGCAACCCACTTTTCAGCTTTAGAACTAGTGCGGTTATAAACTGTAACTTCGTGACCATTTTTTTGTAAATGCCCTGCCATCGGGTAACCCATTACGCCCAAGCCAATAAATGCTACTTTAGCCATTTTATTTCTCCACTAATGCTTTTAAAATTGGTTTAACCCGTCTGTAAATAGTCGATTGTGACTTAAATATTTGTTGATACTTTAATGATTCTTCCCGCTCTGGATTAATGCGTTTATCAATATTCATCATCGATTTTCTCGCGTCATATACATCATCATAAATGCCAGATGCTGTAGCGGCACACATGGCAGCACCTAAAGCTGATGCTTCAGCAATATCAATAACTTCAACGGGTTTGTTTAATATATTTGCTGCCATTTTGAGCACTTGTTCACTTTGACTACCACCGCCACTGATTCTGACTATTTTAACAGGGTAATTATGTTTTTTTTCAAGCCGTAATAAGGCGGATTTAAGAGTAAACAAAACACCTTCTATTGCAGCACGATACAAATGGAAACGTGTGTGTTTAGGAGTAAAGCCCACAATACTACCTCTAGCTTCTGGACCTGGATAGATCACACCTTGAGACCACGTCGGGCACAGCAATAAACCATCAGAACCTGGGGCAATGTCGATAATCTTCTCGCAAATATAAGCCTCGACAGTCTTACGTTGCTCTGCGGCGGTTAACTTATCTTCCTGACCAAACTCATCAATGAGCCAGCTAAGCAGCCAAAAACCACGCTCTAACTGAATTTCATTCATGAATTGGTTTTCAGCTATTGAAGGAAATGGCGGCATATACCGATAAGACTCTTGGTAACGCTTTAAACCTATACTAATACAAGCTGCACTACCCAAACTGATATTAGCAATACCAACCTCACCAGAGCCTGTCGCAAACATCTCACAGGCTTTATCACCACCTGCAGTAGCAACGACTATTTCAGCATTAAGGCCTGTATCTTCACAAAACTTTTTATCAATTTTACCGATAATTTTTGCTGCAGGTATTAAGTTCATCATTTGTTCTTGTGAGCATGCTAAAGCCTGCCAACGCCAACTATTGCCTTTTGCCCATGTCAGGTTTTTGTAATCAAATGGTAGATAAGCAACTTGGCTCGCAACACTATCAACAGCCACACCTGTCATTTTATGGATTAAATAACCACTAAATAGTGCAACTTTATCCGCGTTTTTTATTAAATTTGGTTGCGTTTGCTCAATAAAATTTACTTTTGCTGATCGCCTTAAAAAACCAATTCGTTTGTCCATGCCAACAATTTTAAACGCTGCTCGAAAATACCAGCTCATTGGACTTAAGCGGTTCGAGTCCGCTAAGCGGGTATCGGACCACATGAATATCGGTGAAATTGGTTTAAATTTATCGTCTGTGAGAATGATGCAAGCTCTCTGAGTCGTTATTGACAGGCTACCGATCAAACTCGTATCAATTTGATTCACCGTGATAAGCTGTTTTACGACTTGAACAAGTTGAGCATAACAGTATTCAGGATGTTGCTCAGCAGAGCCTGATTGGCTTTCTTTCTGAGACTTAATAAAGGGATCAACTGAAATTTGAGCCTTATGGATTAAAGCACCTTGGGTATCAAACAAAATCGCTCGAACACTTTGAGTACCGTAATCTAGAGCTAATAGGTAAGGTTTATCCATAAATATTTAGACTTTATTATTATTAAATTTCGTAACGACTACTAACAAGTTAATAATGAGTTACAAATTAGTTGTTTTGTTGAGTCTATCACTAGTTAGCTTATATCAAATAACAAAATACTCTATAAGCACAATTCAACCTAAATAGATCGGTTGGGAGCGTTCAACCGATTTATTACCGTGAAAATTAATAGTATTAGACGCAACATAGTCTTCCCGCAATTATTGAAGGGATAAAAATAAGTCTGGCTGTCTGTTAAGCTTTTTGCTTATTTATACCATATTGTATTTAACCATCATTTGAAGCCATCGGGGACTATTTCTCCTGACCATTAACTCCTCGTAGTTAATATCTGGGTCAAAATAGGCTTAGGTTGGAAATAATCTTCAAATCTCAGCGAATACAATTTTCATGGTGTAGGTTGATAGAAAAATAGTAGTCAAAGTAAACGCATATGACATCTATGCCTATCATGAACGTTTAGGTTCAAATATATTCCTTGCTCGGTCACAGTCGAGCCATCACACAATAAAGCTTGAGAAGAATATTGATTGTTTATATGAACCTAATCCTGAAGGGCTTTGCGAGGTCGGATTCTATTCACGCTGTAAAATCCTCTTTTTTGTCAATATCAACGGAGAAAAGAAGCTAACAAGGTTTGTGCATCACATAAAATCAATTTTCCACGTCATCGGGCGGGATTAATTTTTGGCTGTTATTTTGGCTCTACCACTTGCTATTGCACTCCCAAGGACTAGAAGTGCAACGAATTAAAGTAGTTATGCTTCATGCACATAAGATTCCATTTCTTCGCCAATTTTTTTACGCATTTCCATTAAGCGAATTGCCGACTCTCGAAGCTTAATGTCTTCTTCTGTTTGAGGCTCCCATTGCGGTATTGGGGTTGATTTACCATTAGCATCTACAGCTACCATAATCACTAAACAATGAGTTTTTAAATAACGTTCAGTTTCTTTAGGGTCGCCTGCTCTTACTTCGATACCAATATGCATTGAAGTACGGCCTGTATATAAGACTTTTGCTTTTACTTCGATCATATTGCCAACGTAAATGGGCTCTACAAAACGAATACCGCCCGCGTAAGCGGTGATGCAGTATTTACCGCTCCATTGGGCTCCGCATGCGTAGGCAGCCAAGTCGATCCACTTCATTACCGCCCCACCATGAACTTTACCGCCAAAATTAACATCAGCAGGCTCTGCTAAGAAGCGTAACGTTGTTTGTCTTTCATTGCCTTCCATGTATCACCTCGAATGGGTTAGTGAAAATATTAATCTATATTGAGTGTAGGCGAAAATGAAAAACACTCATTGAGTTTAAATAATGAGTGTTTTTTCTAGAGGGCGTAAATGTTCTCTAGTTCTTATCGCTAGCCATTTAAAAGAGCTACCTCGATCATTTGGTTGGCTTCTGAAATAACTTGCTGCAAATGCGACTCTGATATAAAACTTTCAGCATACAACTTAAATAAAGCTTCTGTGCCAGATGGCCTTGCTGCAAACCACGCGTTTTCAGTAATTATCTTAATTCCGCCGATTGCAGCACCATTACCTGAAGCATGTGTCAGTACATCAATAATTTGTTCACCTGCTAATTCATCAGCGCTAAACTTCTCAGTAGATAATGTCGCAAACTTGGCCTTTTTTTCAAGATCAATTGGACTGTCTACTCGTTGATAAAAGCTCTGACCAAATTGCTGCTCCAATTCTTGGTATCTTTGTGCGGGTGTTTTGCCAGTAATCGCATAAATTTCTGCAGCAAGTAAACCTAAAATAAAGCCATCTTTATCTGTACACCAAGTTGTACCGTCATGACGTAAAAAAGCCGCGCCAGCACTTTCTTCACCACCAAATGCAATGGTGCTATTTGACAAACCTTCTACAAACCATTTAAAACCCACAGGCACTTCAAGTAAATGACTCTGGTTATGTTTGCAAATTCGGTCAATCATCGCACTGGAAACCAGCGTCTTACCTATAGACAGGCTTTTTGCCCATTTTATTCTATGATTTAATAAATAATCGATGGCAACAGCTAAATAATGGTTCGGATTCATTAAACCAAAGCTAGGACAAACAATACCATGACGATCAAAGTCAGGATCGTTGCCAATGCAAATATCGAAATTTTCTTGATGGGACAATAACCCTTTCATTGAAAATGGAGATGAACAATCCATACGGATTTTCCCATCTTTATCAAGTGTCATAAAACCAAAGGCAGGATCGACTTTGTCGTTGACTAACGCAATATCAAGGTCATATTTCTTGGCGATGGGCTCCCAATAATAAATACCAGAACCACCAAGCGGATCTACACCAATCCTCACTTTTTTATCTGCAATCGCTTTCATATCAATGACATTTTCAAGATCCTCGACATAAGGGTTGATCAAGTCACGCCATTCTACATACTGCGTTGATAACGCACTGGCATATTCAGTGATCTTGATGC
The DNA here is from genome assembly GCF_004358345.1 of Parashewanella spongiae. Taxonomy (NCBI): domain Bacteria; kingdom Pseudomonadati; phylum Pseudomonadota; class Gammaproteobacteria; order Alteromonadales; family Shewanellaceae; genus Parashewanella; species Parashewanella spongiae. The sequence continues at coordinate 3,351,989 of NZ_CP037952.1, forward strand.
CGTCTAAATTCGATTTTAGATAATCGTTTGCTCGCTGCTCAATCCAACTTGTAATATCAGAACCTGCTGGGCCGCCATGAGGTGGATTGTATTTGATGCCGCCATCTTGTGGTGGATTATGGGAAGGTGTGATGATTAGTCCATCAGCACATAACTTTGAATTTTCCGCTTCAAATTGTTTATTTGCCGACAAAATAGCATGAGAAACTACAGGAGTAGGAGTGTAGCTTTCATCTTTTTGGGCAATCACATTTACTTGATTCGCAACCAGTACTTCCATTGCGGAAATGAATGCAGGATGAGACAGTGCATGCGTATCCATTCCAAGAAATATCGGCCCAGTAATGCCATTTAAATACCTGTAATCAACAACAGCTTGAACAATAGCCCAAATATGATGTTGATTAAAACTTGCTAAAAGTGATGTACCTCTATGCCCTGATGTACCAAAGCTTACTTTTTGCTCAGAGTAAACCACATCTGGATTAATTCTATAATAATGACTAATTAATCTTGGGATGTTTACTAAATCCTTTTGCTGTGCAACCAATCCTGCACGTTTATTTATTGACACTCATTACCTCTGTGCGCTTAGTTAAACTAGTTCGAAGCTCAATTGTTAAATATTTTCAGCAAGGGATTCAGCCTGCTCACTTTCACAGCCAAGTAAGACTAATGCTTCTACAAATATCGCTCGTTTTTTTGCGGTATTGTTGTTTGTTATAACCCAATAATCGCTATCCGCTATTTGTTTAGGGTTTGCAGATTTACTGGCTTCTAATAACGCTTCTTTTGTGGTTGCAAAGTAAAGTCGTCCACGCCCCTGTATTTTTAGCACTTGTTCAAATTGGCTCGGCAAAGTCTGTTGAAGGCATGAAAGCACATGCAAAAATCGGCCAACTGCACCTTTTTGCTTCTTAATTTCAGGCTTACTAAATAAAGCCAGAAAGTTAATAGGTTCTGGTTTTGCTCGACTAACTACTTCAGCTTTTTGCTCAGAATCTAAACTAGGTTTATATACCGCTTGAGGTCTCTCAGTTGCATTGGTCTGTATCTTCAAACCAAGTAAACGTCGTAAAATGTCAGATGCACTCTCACCTATACTTTCTGTTTTACTCGCAATATAGCGATAGAGTTCCTCATCTACCTCGATATATTTCATGAATTCAAATTCCTTTCATCATTTACGATCGGGATCCACACAATGGATCAATTGCTGTTAAAGATACCGACTTTATGACTGTTCGTCATCTGTTCCTCTAGCAAATATTCACGAAATCTGTCGTTATTCTCGTTGCTATGTGAAAACTTACTGAATATCGCTGATTTATTGACCTAAGTCACAATAATTAGCCAAGTAAACTTGTCATAATTCACTCTTTTAAAGCACAATCACTACCAAGAATTATTAACTGAACGTTTTTTATGAATTATGTCGTATCCGGCCAAGGAACTGCTGTAATTTTATTGCATGGACTCTTCGGCAATCTAGATAATTTAAAAACCTTATCCAATGAGCTTGATACACATTATCAAGTGATCCGTGTTGATTTACCTAATCACGGCAAGAGTATGCACACCGATGAGCTTACTTTTGACGATATAACCCACGAATTATCAGGAATATTCAAAAAATTAAATCTAACAAAAGCACACATTGTGGGTCATTCAATGGGAGGAAAAGCTGCACTTGCTTTTGCACTTTCTCATCCTGATATGTGCTTAAGCATTACAGCTGCTGATATTGCGCCCTCCGCTTACCCAAGACGTCATGACAATGTATTTTCGGGTTTAATGTCATTGCCACTTGAGAGTATTACCGATAGAAAGTCAGCTCTAGTACATTTGATGCAATCAGGAATTGATAACCCTACGGCTCAATTTTTGCTGAAAAACCTTCAGCGCGATGAAGCAGGTTTCAGCTGGAAAATGAACCTCGACGGCTTATTTGACAGTTATGAAAACTTAATCAATTGGCCTTATCAAAATATGCAGTATTCTGGTCCATGTTTATTTATTCGCGGTGGTGATTCAAATTATGTGACCGAGGTTCACAGAAAAGACATTTTAAGCCAGTTTCCAAATACTCAAGCTAAAACAATCGCAGGTACTGGTCATTGGCTTCACGCACAAAAGCCAGCCATTTTTAATCGAATCGTCAAGGAATTTATCGACACTAGCAATACAGATCCGTTGAGCATTTCATCTGATTACCACTTATGATATATTCGCGCCTCATTTAACCCGTGAGATTGCAAGAGAGCATTAAAGATGTTGGCTCAAAACATGGAACAACTTGAAGCTGTCGGGCTTAACTTGTTTTTTGCTGCGATTTTTTTCTTTATCGGCATGGCCATTCATGATGTCCTAAAGCAAGGTAAAGTACCTAAATATGGTCGCTATATTGTGTGGCTGGTACTGTTTTTAGGCTGTACAGGGTTTATTGCTAAAGGCATGATTCAATTCTTTTGGGAATCATCAGGAATTGGTTGATAATGGCTAAAGAACAAGCAGACAGAACAACAATTGACCTTTTCGCCACTGAAAAACGTAGAGGAAGACCAAGGTCTAATCCTCTTTCACGTGATGAACAATTAAGGGTTAATAAGAGGAATCAAATCCTCCGAGACAAAGCAAACGGCTTAAAGAGAGTTGAGCTAAAGGTGTCTCAGAATTTATATGATGCGCTAACAGAACAAGCATCAGCGAATAAAATCAGTCGCAGTCAACTTATCGAGTCAATGCTCCTAGCGCATTTCGAAAGTTAATCTCGACAAAATTTATCCGTTTATTAGAACGATTATTTACGAATACATACAAAGGAAAGATGATGGCAACTGTAGGTCTATTTTTCGGCAGTGATACAGGCAATACTGAAGCGATAGCCAAGATGATCCAAAAGAAGCTTGGTAAGCAAATGGTTGAAGTTAAAGATATCGCCAAGAGCACCAAAGAACAAATTGCTGATTACGATCTTCTGCTTTTCGGTATCCCAACATGGTATTACGGCGAGGCTCAATGTGATTGGGACGATTTTTTCCCAGAACTTGAACAAATAGACTTTGAAGATAAACTTGTTGCAATCTTTGGTTGCGGTGATCAAGAAGACTATGCTGAATATTTCCTTGATGCGATGGGTATGGTTGGAGATATTGTGTCAGAGCGTGGTGGTATTATTGTCGGTCACTGGCCAACTGAAGGTTATGATTTCGAAGCCTCTAAAGGTCTTGTTGATGACAATCATTTCATTGGTTTGGGTATTGATGAAGATCGTCAACCAGAGCTTACAGAAGAACGTGTCGATGCTTGGGTTAAACAGATCCATGAAGAAATGTGTTTAGCTGAGCTAGCTGATTAATTTTTGCGCTCAACATATCAGTTGATTAAAGCGGCCTGTGTGCCGCTTTTTTATTAGGTGATTATGAACCTAAATAAATAGGTTGAATGCACAATTTATTGAAGTTAAATACAAAATTAAACAACCCGAGTTCCCCCACCTGGTGAGTACTGAACATTCATATACTTGCCAAAATCACCGCTAGTTGCGTTATAAATTTTGCAAGTAGAAACGAAGTAACGACAGTTTTGTATGTTGATAACCACTACTTGCTGCTATTCATGCCTTGCTATCAATAATTTTTTCTGCGTATATGAACGCTCCCAACCGATTTATTTAGGATGAACAACATGAAAAACGATAAAAGTGATCATTGGGATATTTTTTGCACTGTCATAGATAACTACGGTGATATCGGTGTTACTTGGCGTTTAGCAAAGCAACTTCACAAGGAATTTAATAAAAATATTCACCTTTGGGTAGATGACCTTACGAGTTTTGGTCATATTTTGCCATTACTCGATAGAAGCCTTCCTCACCAAATATGCTCAGGCATTCACATACATAAGTGGAATGATCAAACAACACAGCAATGGGTTGCAGGCGAAGTAATCATCGAAGGTTTTGCTTGTGAGTTGCCAATGATTATCATCAGCGAAATGGCTAAACAGACTCAACAATCTCCACTATGGTTAAATTTAGAATATTTAACAGCAGAAGAATGGGTCGATAACTGCCATGCCCTACCTTCTACTCATCATTTAGGTGTAAATAAGCACTTCTATTTCCCCGGTTTTAGTCCAAAAACTGGCGGTCTAATTTGTGAGAAAAATTTACTGACTGAACGAGCTTTATGGCAACAAGACAAATCTGCACAACAACAATTTCTTGATGAATTGAACATAAAGATTGATATCAACAGCAACACACAATTGATCAGTATTTTTAGTTACGAAAGCCCCGCCCTCACAGCCCTTTGTGAGCGATGGGTATCAGGTAAGAAACAAACTCACGCACTTGTACCTATGGGAAAAAGCTTGCTCAGTATTTTGCCTGTCTTTTCGACCGACATTGATACCATTACTGCTGGAATGTCGTTAGAAAAAGGAAACTTAACCCTCCACACTCTCCCTATGACAGACCAAAAAGGATATGACAAACTACTTTGGACTTGCGACATAAATATTGTTCGTGGTGAGGACTCTTTCTTACGTGCACAATGGGCAGCAAAACCATTTATTTGGCATATTTACCCACAAGATGAAAACGTTCACATTAAAAAGCTTAATGCATTTACTGATCGTTATTGTGAAGATTTAGATGAAGAGTATGCAGTAACTATCCGTAAACTGAATCTTTCATTTAATCAAGATAATGCTGATCTAACAGCTGAAAATTGGGATAAGCTCCAAAAACAGCAGCCCCATGTATTAGAGCATGCGAAGAAGTGGCCTAAAAAAGCGCTAAATGGCTCAGATTTAGCGACACGACTAGTGAATTTTGCCAAAAACCGCTAAGATCGAATCTTAATTAGAAATACCTAAAAAATAGGAACTGACAAAATGAAAACAGCTCAGGAAATTCGTACCGGTAACGTAATCATGGTAGACAACCAGCCAATGGTTGTTCTAAAGACTGATACTCACCGTTCAGGGCGCGGTGCAGCAGTGGTTAAGATGAAGCTTAAGAACTTGCTACAAGGTACCGGTACTGAAACTGCGTTTAAAGCTGAAGATAAAGTAGAAGACATCATCTTAGATCGTCTAGATTGTACTTATTCTTATTTCGCAGATCCTATGTATGTGTTCATGGACGAAGAGTTCAACCAATATGACGTAGAAGCAGAAAACTTAGGTGATGCGTCACCATATATCGTCGACGGTATGGAAGAAGTTTGCCAAGTTACTTTCTACGAAGGTAAAGCTATTTCTGTTGAATTGCCAAACACTGTCGTTCGTAAAGTAACGTACACTGAGCCAGCGGCTCGTGGCGATACATCAGGTAAAGTAATGAAACCTGCTACTATTGTTGGTGGTGCGACTATCACTGTTGCTGAATTCGTTAAAAATGGCGACTTTATTGAAATTGACCCACGTACTGGTGAATTTAAAAAACGTGTTTAACTGCTGCTAGTTATAGTGCCAACATTGTTTTGACTTTGTTGGCAATTTTAGTGTTAATTAAATTTTGTTTATCTTGCCTGAATTACTATCAATCTGCCATATAATCATCCCACACAAATTTTACATATCTACACTTAAAGATGCATAAAATCAAAGAACTTAAACTTCTCCACATTTTTAATGATGGTTACAATGGTGGATTCTAAGGAAAGTTGCGGGAGAAAGTATATCGATGAGTTCTCGTCACTCCAGCGCAGGCTGGAAACGAAGTAACGACAGTTTTGTATGTCGGTAGTCAAGTGTCTTTGCTTTTTCTATAAAAAGTCACTGGATACCAGCCTTCGCTGGTATGACAAAGATTGGTACTTTCTAAGTCCCTAGATCTCTAAGTAAGTTCTCCAGATATGTATTTTCAAGTGGTATGGAGTGATTTAATTTCTTAGAATAAAGGTATCGTATGAGTGCAAGTATACAAGCTACTAAAACTGAAGATGTTGACTTTTCGCCAAGTGAGCAAGTTATCCCAGATTTAATGAGTCAATACAACTCGTCTGACTTTTTTCAGGAGGAACTGGGTGAAGTTGAACAAAGTGCTGTGAATGTAGTCATGGCTGATGTATCTATAAATCAGGAAGCGAAAATAGATGGCGTTGCTGACGACATTGCAAGATCCAAATTAGTATGTTCACAAGCGACTACTGAAGCTTTTTTAGTTCAGTTACCTGCAGATTCAGTGGTGAAACTTGTCCATACAGCTGTACCCTCAACTCCTTGTTGTTATCAGCAACTTGTTTCTTCTGAAGAAGCACAACTATCGATACATCAAGATCGGAAAAGCTCCCCTCAAGTATCTAGAACCGTCCAGTTACGCATGCCGTTAGTGCATTCATTAGCGCGAAACACATCAGCAGACAATCCTTATTATGTCATTTACGCTAAAACTCGTACACAACAATTTAATGACCAGAAAACCACAGGCTCAATAGAGGACATGGAAACTTTAGATAGAAATTATCAGGCTAATTTATCGAACACAAATTTAAACTTTAAAGACGTAAAAGTTGACGCCGTAAGCCAAGAGCAGTCTGGAGCAAGTTATTTTTATAAACTATCGCCTAAAGAGCCATGGCGCTATTTCGGGGTTCACGCATATCAAGCTAATGTGCGTGCAAGTACTGTAGTTGATTGGAGAGTCTGGGACTGTGAACTGAACAGTCAATTGGGTCAAGAAAAAATAAAGATAATTAGAAATCTCGTTCCGGAAGAGGTGTTAAGAAAGTTAGGCCAATAGGCCTAACTTTCATGTTCAAACTACTTAACTCTTTTTAAACAATAGTGAACCGTTAGTACCACCAAAACCAAATGAGTTACACAAAGCGAATTCTAGCTTAGCATCACGCGCCGTGTGAGGCACAAAATCAAGATCGCAACCTTCATCTGGGCTTTCTAAATTAATGGTTGGCGGAACAGCTTGATCGCGTAATGCGAGCAATGTAAAGATAGCTTCAATGGCACCAGCTGCCCCAAGTAGATGCCCTGTCATTGATTTTGTCGAACTCACCATTAAGTTATAAGCTTGCTCACCAAATACAGATTTCACAGCAGCAGCTTCAGCTTTATCACCTGCTGGAGTAGACGTACCATGTGCATTAATATAACCAATGCTGTCTAATGATATTTGTGCATCATTAATGGCATTAGCCATTGCAAAAGCGGCGCCTTCACCATCAGCTGGAGGTGAAGTCATGTGGAAGGCATCTCCACTCATACCAAAACCAACTAATTCACCGTAGATCTTCGCACCACGAGCTTTAGCATGTTCATATTCTTCCATCACGATCATGCCTGCACCATCACCAATGACAAATCCATCTCTGTCTTTATCCCATGGGCGGCTTGCTGCTGTTGGGTCATCATTACGTGTGGAAAGTGCTTTTGCTGCTGCGAAACCGCCAACGCCCATTGGTGAAGTGACGTCTTCTGCACCGCCGGCGATCATCACATCTGCATCACCGTATGCAATGGTACGTGCTGCAAAACCAATGTTATGAACACCTGTCGTACAAGCTGTCGTTACTGCAAAGTTAGGACCTTTCATGCCATATTTAATTGAAACATGCCCAGAGATCATATTTATAATCGTACTAGGAACGAAAAACGGTGATATTTTACGAGGGCCACCTTTCAGCATTGCACTATGATTATGTTCAATAAGTGGTAATCCACCCATACCCGCACCGATGGCCGTACCCACTCTACTAAGGTTTTCTTGACTCATATTAAGCCCAGAATCTTCAACAGCTTGTATGCTTGCAGCCATGCCGTACTGGATAAATTTATCCATTTTACGAGCATCTTTCTTTGAAATATATTTCTCTACATCAAAGTTTTTGATAGAGCCACTAAAACGAGTACTTAACTCACTTGCATCAAAAGATGTAATTGGAGCAATACCGCTTTTTCCAGAAAGTAATGCTTCCCAAGTACTATCGACATCATTTCCCATTGGAGTAACGAGACCTAACCCAGTAACTACTACGCGACGTTTAGACACATTATTTACCTTATAAACAATATTGAAAATACTGCCAGCAAATCCATGAATATGAAGAAATATAAAAAGAGATAATAATAACTATCAGATGCGGCAGGCTTAAAACAAAAACAGGCGGCATAAATGCCGCCTGTTTTCTAAAATTCTTGATTACTGATTGTTAGAAACGTAATCGATCGCTGACTGAACAGTAGTGATCTTTTCAGCTTCTTCATCAGGGATCTCAGTATCGAACTCTTCTTCTAGAGCCATTACCAACTCAACAGTGTCCAGAGAATCTGCACCCAAATCGTCAACAAAAGATGCTGCTGGTTTAACGTCTTCTTCTTTAACGCCCAGCTGCTCGATAATGATTTTCTTTACACGTTCTTCGATGTTGCTCATTAGTTTTCTTTCCTATTCAAATTACGCACTTGCGTAAGATTGAGAGTAGTTTATTCGATTCAGCTGACATTGCAACCCCAGATTTTGTGGTCTAACCACGAAATTCTGTAATTTGTCCAATGAATCATCACTCAGTTATCGCAGTTCCCTGCCAAGGCTCTGTTATACCATAACCATTCCACCATTTACATGCAGAGTTTCCCCTGTAATGTAAGCAGCTGAATCAGAAGCTAAAAACAGAACTGCATTCGCAATTTCTTGTGCTTGTCCTAAACGCTCCATTGGAACTTGGGACATAATAGCTTTTTGTTGCTCTTCAGTCAGCTCATCCGTCATATCCGTTTGAATAAATCCGGGAGCGATCGCATTTACAGTAATTTGGCGAGAACCAACTTCTTTAGCCAATGACTTAGTAAATCCGAGTAAACCAGCTTTCGCAGCACAATAATTTGACTGCCCTGGATTGCCCATTGTACCAACAACTGACCCAATATTGATAATGCGCCCAGCACGTTTTTTCATCATACTGCGTAAAACAGGTTTCGATAAACGAAACAATGACGTGAGATTTGTATCAATAATGTCATTCCATTCGTTATCTTTCATTCTCATCAACAAGTTATCTTTTGTGATCCCTGCATTATTTACAAGAATATCAATGTCACCTGTCTTTTCTTTGATCTCAGAGAATAAAGCAGCAACTGATTCTCCATCAGTTACATTTAATACCATACCAAAACCTGCATCTCCAAGATAATCTTGAATAGCAGCAGCTCCACGTTCACTGGTGGCAGTACCAATCACTTTCGCTCCAGCTTCAACTAAAGTGTTGGCTATCGCTTTACCTATACCACGGCTTGCACCAGTAACCAGCGCAACTTTACCAGTCAAATCAAGGCGTACACCCATTTAAAACTCCTTACTCAGTCAATGTTGCCAATGAAGCAGAGTTATTAACAGCCTTCGCTGACAATGATTTATTAATTCGTTTCGCGAGTCCAGTTAATACTTTTCCTGGACCAAATTCGTATAATTCAGAAATACCCATTTCAGCCATAGTGTTTACTGTTTCACTCCACCTCACAGGGCAATATAACTGACGAACTAATGCATCTTTAATGTCTTCAGCATTTGTTACAGCAGCCACATCAACATTGTTAATTAATGTGATCGAAGGCGTGTTAAAGTTAATTGAAGTAAGGGCTTCGGCTAGTTTATCCGCTGCAGGCTTCATTAATGCACAATGTGATGGAACACTTACAGGTAAAGCAACAGCCATTTTAGCCCCAGCTTCTTTACACGCAGTAGCTGCACGCTCGACCGCATGCTTTTCACCAGCAATAACCACTTGACCTGGACTATTAAAATTAACTGGGCTAACAACGTCACCTTGTGAAGCTTCAACACAAGCTGACTCAATTGCATCATCAGCTAAACCAATAATTGCATACATAGCACCTGTACCAGCTGGTACGGCTTGTTGCATTAATTGACCACGTAGCTCAACAAGTTTAATCGCATCACAAAAGTCAATCACTCCAGCACAAACCAAGGCTGAATATTCACCTAGGCTATGACCAGCAACGACGTTTGGAAGTTCCTTGCCTGAGGCTTTATAACTACGCCACAATGCTACACTTGCCGCCAAAAGGGCTGGTTGTGTTTTATCCGTTTGATTTAAATCTTCTACTGGTCCATCTTGTACCAAACGCCATAAATCGTAGCCAAGCACTTCACTTGCTTGATTGAATGTATCAATAACTACGGGGTGATTTTCTGCAAGATCTGCCAACATTCCTACAGCTTGAGAACCCTGACCAGGAAAAACGAATGCCATTTTAGACATAATAAAAATCCCTATAAATATTTCTGAATAAAAATGAATGTGTGATTTTTATAGCTCATTGAATTTACTTGTTTCGTCATTGCTGCGAAAGCAGGAAGCCAGCGGCTTTTTTTAGAGCAAAAAGGCATTGGATTCCCGCTTACAATATGCGGAAATGACCGTTCTTTAAGGATTCAGCAGCGTAATTAGCCTACTAACATACCCTCAAACATTACATCTCTGCCAAAAAATAAATCACACATTAAGTTAGTAAAACTAAAAGCGAACTAGTGCGCTACCCCAAGCGAAACCGGCACCAAATGCTTCTAGCAATAACATTTGTCCACGTTGGATACGACCGTCACGCACAGCTTCATCCAACGCAATCGGTACTGAAGCTGCTGAAGTATTGCCATGTTTTGCGAGCGTGAGTACCACTTTATCTAAACTCATACCCAATTTCTTAGCTGTCGCATTGATAATTCGGAAATTTGCTTGATGAGGAACTAACCAGTCAATGTCAGTTTTTTTAATGTTGTTGAGGCGTAAAGTCTCTTCGACCACATGAGAAAGCTTGGTTACAGCTACTTTAAATACATCGTTTCCCTTCATCGTCATGTAACCCATGACATCTGAAGTTTGGTTTGCTCGTGCTGGGAAGGCACATTTAAGCAAATCACCCTGTCGGCCATCAGCGTAAATATGTGTTGCAATAACGCCCTGCTCTTCTGACGAACCAACAACTGCAGCACCGGCTCCATCGCCAAAGAGAATAATGGTTGATCTGTCTTCTGGCTCACAAAAACGAGAGAGTACGTCGGCACCAATAACAAGTATCTTTTTATTTGCGCCCGTTTTAATAAATTGATCAGCAATTGATAGCGCGTAAACGAAACCCGAACATGCGGCTGCCACATCAAAAGCAGGAATGGTATGCAAGCCCAGTAAAGCCTGAATTTCGCATGCTGAAGCTGGAAACGCATGATCGGCACTCGTAGTACCGCAAATGATCATATCCAATTCATCAGCTTGTATACCAGCCATTTCAAGTGCGTTAAGTGCCGCTTGATACCCCATCGTCGCCACAGACTCATCTTTATCGGCTATGCGTCTTTCAGATATACCTGTACGTTCAACAATCCATTGATCAGATGTTTCAACCATTTTCTCAAGATCTTGATTGCTACGTACCTGTACGGGTAGATAGCTACCTGTACCAAGAATTTTTGTATGCATAAAATGAAATCTTTTAGTAAAGGATCTTTCGACCACTCTTGCTTAGTATTACAGCTACACGGTATTCAATTAATCGATTCGATTTAAGTAAAAAAATCATAGAGTCATCGATTAAATATTATCTTAACTTATGTGGTTGCTGCCCATTTAAATCAACTATGAAAATGCTATTTTCTTTATTGTTCGTCAATCATATTGAGTAATAATTTTACGTTTTCACGAATTATTCATAACATTTAATTGTTTGAATTACAGAAATTCATGAGATTAGATTTAATTGCAGAATTATAAAATTGACTTCAATCGTTCTGAAATTAACTCAGGTAACCGGCGCTGCGCCTCTGTAACTGCAAGGTTAATAGCATTTGTAAACGCTACTTTATCCGCATTTCCATGGCTTTTTACCACAACGCCACGCAATCCTACCAGACTGGCACCATTATAGTGGTCGGGGTTCATCTGATTAAATACAGATTCAATATGAGGAGTAACAAGCTTTGATAAGAAACGAACAATAATCCCTTTTGTGAACCCCTTCTTCAAGCGAGCAATAAGGAACTTAGCGATGCCTTCTGAAGTTTTTAAGGTGATATTACCTACAAAGCCGTCACAAACAATCACGTCAGAGCTACCAGAATAAATTTCATGACCTTCAATGAAACCAGAATAATTTATTTGAGGAGATTCTTGCAGTAATAACCCAGCTTGCTGAACTTGATCGTTACCTTTAATTTCTTCGATTCCAACATTAAGTAGTGAAACTGTAGGACTTTTATTTTGTTCAACAACTTCACAAACTACAGAACCCATTACTGCAAATTGGAACAAAGTTTCGGAATCACAACTAACATTAGCACCAAGATCAAGGACATACACAGGTTTATTACTCGACGTAGGTAAGCGACCAATAAGCGCTGGCCTATCTATACCGGGTAGTGTTTTCAGCAAAACCTTTGAAATTGCCATTAACGCACCAGTATTCCCTGCACTTAAACAAGCATCTGCACCACCATCTCTAACCAATTCTATAACTTTTCGCATCGAACTGTTTTTTCGATTACGTAGAGCTTGTGCAGGACGGTCTGTCATAGTGACGACTTCATCAGTGTGAATGACTGTAAATCTAGATTGAATATCTTTAGTATCAGTAAGGTAGGGAGAAATTTTGGTTTGATCACCAACTAAAATTATTTTCAGGTTAGGATTAAACCTAAGCGCCTGCAAAGATGCAGGCACTGAGACTTGGGGGCCATTATCGCCGCCCATCGCATCTAACGCTAACGTCAGATTCGTCATAAGCTATTCTACAATTACTTGTTAATAACTTTTTTACCACGATAAAAGCCATCTGCTGTCACATTGTGACGCAAATGTAATTCACCACTTGTAGCATCAACTGACAACTGTGGTGTAGTCAATGAATCGTGTGAACGGCGCATTCCGCGCTTTGAACGTGATTTTTTACTCTTTTGTACAGCCATTGGCCTGTCTCCTAGATTACTTGCTCTTCAGTTTTTCTAACACCGCAAATGGATTTGGACGATCCTCTTGAACGGGTTCAATCTCGCCTACAGTCACATCTTTAGAACCCTGATGACATGATGATTCATCATGCATTGGGATTAAAGGCACAACCATTATCAATTCGTCTTCTACCAATTGATGTAAACGTATCTCGCCAATTTCATCGCATTCTATAGGATCATACGCTTCCGGGAGCTCATCGATTTCGGCTTGGCTTTTACAAAGGCCAAAGCTGAAGTCGACCGTAACCTCTGTATTAAATTGTGTCATGCAGCGTTGACATATCAGAGTGAGCTCCGTCACAGCCTTCCCTTTCAGGTAGACTATCCCCTGTAAATCCTCACCACATTCCAATGACACTGATACATTGGAACAGTCGCCGGCACATACTTCATTCATCCGTTTTAGTTGTTTGCCTGGAACCGTGCCTCGAATATCGAGGCGAGCCTGGGCAGAACGTATCGGATCAATTGAAACCGGTATTTTTACTGTTTGCATAAGGCGCGCATATTATAGTTTGAAAACGCTTGAGTCAAAGAAAATTTACTATGCGTATCACAAAGCGATACGATACTTTTCAAATATCGCGCATCGAAATTAACGGAAGCAGAATTTTACCTAAGCAATCGCAGCGAAACAAGCAAACAACGCTTAAATAAATTGCAATTAACAATTTTATTAGACTATTGCATTATTTATCAGGCTTGAAAGCTTATTATTAGTCAGACAAAATTACCTGAACCTCCATAGCCTTTAGATTTCAGCAATGAAAAAACTAGTATTAGCCTCCTGTTCACCATTCAGACAAGAGCTTTTAAAAAAGCTCCAAATTCCCTTTGATAGTGTTTCACCAAAACTTGATGAATCTCCAAACAAAAATGAAACAGCAATTGAATTAGTTGAAAGACTCGCCATACAAAAAGCGAAAGCTGGCGCCGCTCACATAAAAGACTCAGAAATTTTAATCATTGGTTCTGATCAAGTCGCAGTAATAGACGGTAAAATTATCGGCAAGCCGTTGACCGAAGAAAAAGCTGTTATGCAATTAAAGTCGGCCTCAGGAAAAAGTATCACCTTTTATACGGGTCTGTGCGTACTCGACAAGAAAACATTCAAAATAACCTCGAGTGTAGAGCCATTTACTGTGCATTTTCGGGTTCTAAATGATCACCAGATAAAGAGTTATGTGGAAAAAGAGCAGCCATTATGGTGCGCTGGTAGCTTTAAATGTGAAGGATTAGGAATTGCATTATTCGAAAAACTAGAAGGTAACGACCCTAATACATTAATTGGTCTTCCCTTAATAAGATTAGTCGACATGCTTAAACAGCATGGTTTGGATATTTTATAAATGAACCTAAAAACATCAGTTGAACGCTGAGTATATGAGTAACTGTTTGAGTCAATAAGATGACTTTATCATCATGGCTTTCACCCAATGAGTGAAGTGCTCTACGCTCACAAACTTGCTAAAATGACTGCTATCTGCGTTGTAACTTTTGCAAGTAGAATAACTACTTGCTGCAAGCTACGCCTTACTATCAGCCATTTTTTCTATGCTTGAGAACGCAGTCAACTGATGTTTCTAGGATGAATGAATCACCCGCCCCAGAGGAGAGAGGTATCGTTTATCTAGCGAAGACTAGAAACGAAGTAACGACAGTTTTGTTGTCGGTAGTCTAGCCTCTTTTTCTTGTTTAGTGAAAGTCACTGGATACCCGCATACGCAGTTATGACAAAACTCAAATGCATTAGAGCGCCTGAATTCTAATGCACTTATTTTAGAATGTATAAATTAAACTTTCTTCAAAGCATTCAATAAATTGACCAGTTCTTCATCAGGCTCTGAACGAACAGTCATTCTTTCTTCAGTATCTGGGTGAGTAAATTGAAGTTGTTCTGCATGAAGAAACAGCCTCCTTAATCCCTGAGCTCGCATCGAATCATCAAATTTTTGCTCACTGTATTTTTCATCACAAGCTATAGGATGCCCAGCATGCTGACAGTGGACTCGTATTTGATGTGTACGACCTGTTAACGGACTCGCCTTGACTAAAGTCGCACCTTGAAATTTTTGAACAATTTTAAATCGAGTTTGTGATGCTTTTCCTTCAGCGTTGACTCGAACAATTCGTTCACCAGATTTGAGCGTCATCTTTAATAAAGGCGCATTGACTTGTTTCACATTTTTTTGCCACTCACCGCGCACTAATGCTAAATAGTCTTTTTGCATTTTCTTATAACGAAGCTGATCATGTAAATTTTTTAACGCACTACGTTTTTTAGCAATGAGTAAAATTCCCGATGTTTCTTTATCGAGTCGATGCACTAACTCAAGAAACTTTTGCTGCGGCCGTAAACTTCGCATGGCTTCTATCACACCATAATCAACTCCGCTTCCACCATGGACGGCTATTCCAGAAGGCTTATTAAGTGCAATAAGGTGCTTATCTTCATAAACAATACGATTTTCAAGCTGAGAAACTCTTGATAATTTAGGAGACGGAGCGCGATCATCACTCGCCTCTGACACTCGCACAGGCGGAATGCGAACAATATCGCCAATTTGGAGCTTATATTCAGGTTTTATTCGCTTTTTATTTACTCTAACCTCACCCTTTCGCACAATTCGATAAATCATGCTTTTGGGTACACCTTTTAATTTGGTCATCAAAAAGTTATCAATGCGTTGGCTAAGGTTATCTTCGTCGATTTCGACTAACTGCACTTTAACGGCTAATTCTTGTTTACTCATCATTTAACTACTCAATTTTCATGCTGCCATGATACATCAATTAATTTGTTTTCGCCTTTACGTTGCTGAATTTTTCGATTATTGCTATATTTCACCATTGGATAGCAATATTTATTGTTTATAAACAAATTTACTTGCTTTGCCATCACTGGTTTTCAGAGAATTAAAGTCATTCAACATGGTTGTAACCCATTGAGTTACAAGCTGAGTTTAAATCAAACTTTAAGAAAAATTGATTTTCAGCCAAACCTGAGACAGACACCACAAATTAATGGTTTCTACTGAATTAACCAAACGAATATGAACATTATTTTAACTGGTTATCAGACAGTTGTGTTCGATTTGGCATTATTGGAATTTTATACAGAATTTATGAAATTAATCGATATTTACAACATAAAGCGAATTGTATACATCGAAAAGAGACATAAATAGGCGGCTACACGCAGTGAATGCGTTTAACAAAGCTAAAAACTTGAGCGCCTCAGATTGCCTAATTTCCGACCGTGAGGTTCGTGCTTATACTTTAGGCCCATAATGTAATCAGCTGCACAGTCTGGTGATCCATCATTTTAAGAAGAATGAAATCATCATGAAACGTATGTTAATTAATGCAACTCAATCTGAAGAGTTGCGCGTTGCTCTAGTTGATGGGCAACAACTCTATGATCTAGATATTGAAAGCCCAGGACACGAGCAGAAAAAAGCCAATATATACAAAGGAAAAATCACTCGAGTAGAGCCCTCCCTAGAAGCGGCTTTCGTCGATTATGGCGCTGAACGTCACGGCTTTTTACCACTTAAAGAAATTGCCCGCGAATATTTCCCTAAAGGATATTCTTTCCAAGGTCGCCCTAGCATCAAAGAGGTTGTTAAGGAAGGCCAAGAAGTTATCGTTCAGATAGATAAAGAGGAACGAGGCAACAAAGGTGCGGCGTTAACTACTTTCATTAGCCTTGCTGGCTCTTATCTTGTTCTTATGCCAAATAATCCTCGAGCTGGCGGCATTTCTCGCCGTATTGAAGGTGATGAGCGCACAGAATTAAAAGCAGCTATGTCACAGCTTGAAATGCCTGCTGGTATGGGACTTATTGTTCGTACAGCGGGTGTAGGTAAAGCTGCTGAAGAACTCAAGTGGGACTTACAAGTATTACAGCATCATTGGGCAGCTATTCAAGAATCAGCTGAATCAGGCAGTGCTCCTTTCTTAATTCATCAGGAAAGCAACGTTATTGTGCGTGCAATTCGTGATTATTTGCGCCGCGATGTTGGTGAAATCTTAATTGACCACCAAAAAGTTTATGATAATGCCAAACAACACATATCCCTAGTTCGCCCTGACTTTGCAGATAGAGTAAAACTTTATAAGTCTGAAGTACCTTTATTTACTCATTTCCAAATAGAGTCTCAAATTGAATCGGCATTTCAACGTGAAGTAAGATTGCCTTCAGGTGGTTCAATCGTCATTGATCCAACCGAAGCATTAACCTCAATCGATATTAACTCTTCACGCGCTACAAAAGGTGGCGACATTGAGGAAACCGCTTTAAATACTAACCTTGAAGCGTCAGACGAAATTGCTCGCCAACTTCGTTTACGTGACTTGGGTGGTTTGGTTGTTATCGATTACATTGACATGACACCGGCTCGTCATCAACGTGAAGTTGAAAACCGTCTTCGTGATGCCGTACATCATGATAGAGCACGTGTACAGTTAGGGAGAATATCCCGTTTTGGTTTAATGGAGATGTCTCGTCAGCGTTTACGCCCTTCACTTGAAGAGTCAGCAGCGAACCTTTGCCCTCGCTGTCATGGGCAAGGAACCGTTCGAGGAACTGAGTCATTAGCGCTGTCTATTCTTCGATTAATGGAAGAAGAATCTATCAAGGAAAATACTTCTCAAATTGAAGCAATTGTTCCTGTAGATGTTGCAGCCTTTTTATTAAATGAAAAGCGAAAAGCAATACGTATTACTGAAGAACGCCATGGGGTTGAAGTTTATATTATCCCTGATGCACATATGACAACGCCCGATTATCGAGTTGTTCGTCATCGTAATGATGAAGATGCTATTGAGTCTAGTTTTAATCGCACAGAAAAGCCTGAAACAAAGCTTTATGAACCACGTAAGCTTGAGCGAGCTGCAAGCTCAGAGCCTACTCTAAAAGGGTTTTCTTCCCCTAAAAAAGCGATATCTCCTGCTAAGTCATCCGCTAAACCCGTTGCTAAAAAATCTTCTGATTCTCAAGGGTTATTCTCTCGGATATTTTCTGCAATTGCTGGTTTATTTAAAACGGAAGAAGCCCCGAAAACAAGCTCGAAATCATCTAATAAAAAGTCATCGGAAAACACTCAACGCAGAAACTCTCGTCGGAATAACGACAATCGTAGTTCACGTAATACGAAAGATTCTTCTAAACGAGATGGTACGGACAACCAAGAACGTAAGCCTCGCAATGCAAAAGCTAACAATAAAACAGATACAAGGCCTACTCGCCAAGCGAAACCTGATGCTTCAGAGCCAAAACAGGAAGCTGCTCGTGAACGTCGCCAAAGACGGAACATGAGACGCAAGGTGCGGATCGAGCAAGAGCAACAAGTAGAAGAAGTCGTAAATGTTGAATTACAAAACAATCAACCTGTAGAAACGCCTACTTCAGCAGAAGTTGCAACAAAAGCTGAGTCTCCAGTAAAAGAGACTAAGCCTCGTCAGCCACGTAGAAAACCAAAGCCGAAAACGGTTGCAACAGACACTGTGACCACAGAAGAAACCTCGACCAAGTCCAATGATACGGCAGTGGCTGTACAACAATCACCTAAAAAGGCCGTAAAAAAAGTCAAAGCTGAAACTGTGACCATAGAAGATGCTGTTAAATTACCTGCGGAATCTGTAGAAAATGCTGATACAGAGAGTTCTCTTGAAAGTAACTCAGCTGACAGCGCTAAAGAAGAAGTTAAAGAAACAACACGACGAAGCCGCCGTAGCCCTCGTCACTTGAGAGCTGCAGGGCAACGTCGTCGTAAAGATGAAAAAGACGGACAAGTTTCAGATCCTGTATTCGAATCTCACGAAGAACAGCCTGTTAGTTTTGACTTTGAAAGCAGTAACACTGAAAGTGCGCCTGTAGAAACTTCTGAACAAGCCCATGTTGAGCCTGTTCCTGAAGTGGCCGATACTCCGGCTGCGGAGATAGAAACTAAAGTAGCTAAAGCTGACTCAACAGCTTCTGAAGCCCCTGTTGAAGTTGAAGTTGAAGTTGAAGCAAAAGCGAAAACAAAATCAAAAGCTAAGAAAACATCTGCAGCAGAGAAAAAAGTAAAAACTTCTGCCAAAGCTAAAGTAACCTCCCCTTCGGCTAAAAAATCTAAAGATGATGAGGCTGTTAAAGTTGAAGAAACTGCTCCACCAGCTCAAACTGAGCCTACATCTGCATCAAACGTTGAACTTCAAGTTGAGAGCGTCCCAGTTGAAAGTGAGCCAAAAGTCAAAGCTTCTGCTCCAAAAGCTAAAGTTAAGACCAAAATTGATGCGGAACGTACCTCAGCTGCGGCTCCTATGGCTAAGCCAACTCCAGTAAAAAGGCAAACTAAAAAGGCAACAGTGAAAACTAAAGTCGATGAAGCTGTAAATTCCACTGTTACGCCAAAAGAAAGCCTAGAAGATGCTTCTGATGTTGTTGTAGACGCAACTGTTGCTACTACAACAGTGAAGCCAAAGACTTCAAATAGTCGCTTCGGCTCTATGGTAAGTTCACAAATGTCTAAGCCTAAACTTGAGCAAAGAGTAAAAGTAGAAACACCGAAAGGACACGATTACTCTGATGAAGCGCCTGTTAAAACAGTCAAATCAAAAGCAACTAATAGCGCAGGATCAGAGATGGCTAGACCGTAACTATCTAAATAACTTTTCATTAAAAAGAAGTCATCATTTGATGGCTTCTTTTTTGAGTTATTGATGGTTATTTCTGCTAAAATCGCCGCCTGAAATTTAAGCCATTTTATTATAAATTTATATTGAGGTCAGATGTTCGATCTAATTCGTCATAAAACTGCGAGTTCAAAAGCTGATTTACTCTCTGGTATTACAGTCGCTCTCGCATTGGTACCAGAAGCTGTAGCATTTGCATTTGTTGCAGGTGTTGAACCCATGGTAGGTTTGTATGCTGCTTTCATAATGGGACTGATTACTGCTTTAATAGGCGGTAGACCAGGTATGATATCTGGAGCAACGGGCGCTATGGCCGTTGTCATGGTTGCGTTAGTCGCTGAGCATGGTGTGCAATACCTTTTTGCAGCCGTTGTTTTAGCAGGATTAATTCAAGTTTTAGCTGGTGTATTTAAGCTCGGCAAATTTATCCGAATCGTGCCGTACCCTGTAATGATAGGCTTTGTGAATGGTCTAGCAATTGTTATTTTCCTCGCTCAATTAGGCCAATTTAAAGCCCCTGATGCGAATGGTGTATTGCAATGGCTACAAGGTAACCAAATGTACCTAATGTTAGGGCTCGTCGCTCTAACGATGTTTATCATTCATTTTTTACCTAAGCTGACCAGCGCGATTCCATCTTCTTTAGCCGCGATATTAACAGTTACAGCTATAGTTGTTGGTTTTGACTTAGACACTCGCACTGTTTTAGATTTCCTAAAGTCGATGAGTGGTGATGAAACAGCAACGATTGCTGGTAATCTACCAACATTCAATATTCCAAGTGTACCGTTCAACCTTGAAACTTTGATGATTATTGCACCTTATTCGGCAATCCTTGCCGCAGTTGGTTTGATTGAATCACTTCTGACGTTAACTGTTATTGATGAAATGACAGAGTCTCGAGGAAAAGGCAACAAAGAATGCGTTGGTCAAGGTGTTGCAAACATTACCAGTGGCTTTTTTGGCGCTATGGGTGGCTGCGCGATGATCGGTCAATCTATGATCAACATTAACTCAGGTGGCCGTGGCCGATTATCTGGCATCACCGCTGCATTGGCATTACTAGCATTTATTCTGTTTGGTTCTAGTTTCATTGAAATGATCCCACTTGCAGCACTAGTTGGCGTTATGTTCATGGTCGTGCTGGGCACATTTGAATGGGCTAGCTTCAAGGTAATGCGTAAAGTACCGTTACATGACGCGTTTGTGATTATTTTGGTAACTACTGTTACCGTATTTACAGATCTAGCGTTTGCCGTTTTTGTTGGCGTAATCGTTTCTGCATTAGTTTTTGCATGGGAACATGCAAAACATATTAATGTGCAAATAGAAGAAGATGCAAATGGATGGAAAGTTTATAAACTAAACGGCCCGCTGTTTTTTGGTTCCGTTTCAAACTTCTTAGAGTTATTTGATGCTAAAAAAGACTCTGCAGATGTTATTGTCGACTTTCAAAATTCTCGAGTTGCAGATCACTCAGCATTAGAAGCTATCGATACGTTAGCTGAGCGTTATGTTTCTACAGGAAAGCGCCTACATTTAAGACACTTAAGTGGCGACTGTAAACAATTATTAAACAAAGCTGGTGATTTAGTGGAAGTAAATTTAATAGAAGATCCACACTATCATATTGCTGATGACAAGTTAGATTCTTAACTCTAGCTTGCTATCTTGACCTCTGAGAATGGGTAGTGAGCCAACCTCACTACTCGTTTAAGTAGAGTAGGCTACTGGCTTCGCTATCGCTTATCCAGCAGCCCCTCTTCGATTCCGTGCATGAGGTTTTCCCTCACACGGCTCTGTTGTTACACTTCTCTCAGCCCCTTCACTTTGCTTATCATCTTGTCGTGGGTAAATACTCAAGACCAGCTTGGCGTAATTTTTCGTAAGCACCTCGTGATAGATACTTGCTTCGACGTTGACTTAAGCGACGATGCCATCGATAGAATCGGTTTACTACAAATCCATTTATTCTGAAAAATACTCCTCTGGGATATCCTATCCCACCAAAATAGTGTTTCCATCCCCTCAGAACTTGATTAACTTTATTTATCAGTACGCCAAGTGTATTTGAGGTTCGATGCTTCACTATGTCTCTGAGTTTATTTTTCAGCTTTGTTTGGCTCTTCTTAGACGCCTGTATCTTAATGTAACTGGTGCCTTTGATGAAGCCTGTGATCCGTTGAAAGTTAAAACCGAGGAAATCAAACTCATTCATCAGCTTTCCCATATCCACACAGTGGGTTTTACTTTGATTTAGCTTCAGACCTTCATCACTTAATTGCTGTGCTATCCAGTCCAGTTGCTCTTGTGTGTAGGTTTGCTTATGAAGTACAACAAAATCATCTGCATAGGTAACGATTTTACACGGTGTTTTTTCGTGTATTTTCAAACAGAAATCGTTGAGATAGATGTTAGCCAGTAGTGGAGAGATAACTCCGCCTTGCGGAGTGCCACATCGGCTTGCTTCTATTCGCCATTTTCTGTTGACCGTCTCTACGCTGATGGGCGCTTTGATAAAGCTTTTCAGCAAACTCAGAAAGCTGCTGTCGCTTATTCGCCTTTCTACTTTTGCCATCAACTTAGCGTGCGGGATGGTATCGAAATAGGCGCTCAAGTCAGCATCAAGTACGTGCTGATAGCCTTGTTTTAGGCTCATTTCAATGACTTTTACCGCTTGCTGGGCGCTTCGACATGGACGATAACCATAACTGTGTTCATGTAAATGAGGTTCGTAGACGGGTTGCATCACTATTGTCATCGCCATTTGCACAATTCTGTCACTGATTATCGGGATCCCAAGTTTCCGCGTTTTGCCGTTGTCTTTGAGTATTTCTACTCGTTTGACTGGGCTAGGTCGATAGTTTTTCTGTTGTAATTGAGTTTGAATTTCTTTTAACAGCGCAACGACTTTCTTTTGCTGCTCTAGACAACTGAATGTGATGCCATCAATTCCTGCTCCGCCTTTATTGGCTTTGCATCGTCGATAGGCTTCTTCGAGTATATCTAGGCGACTGAGTTTATCGTACAAGCTGTAAAATCGTAGCTCCGAGTTAAGCTTTGAGCGTAAGTAAAGTTTTCGCTGTAATATTCTGATATTTACTGGAGTGTTAGCCATATGGCAATTTCACCTCAAAAGTTACGTTAAAAAACGGGTGTAACACTGAGCCCCTTCCCTGATGTGAAGTTATGTTGTCTTCACGGTTAACGGTACTATGGGCTCATCCGACTGCCTGAGCGCCCTATCTGAAATTTCGGTTTACCTTATATTCGGATAGTGGAAGTCACTACCTTCCAACACTCAGGCTCTCCCACGTTCACTTTATTTCCTTCAATACATGCCACTTCATATTACGCCGGAAGATCAAACAGATGCATTTACCAGTTGCTTCTCTGTTTGTGTCAGGGTTCGTCAACTAGGAAAGACTCCCCATCTTCATTTTTTGATTTACGACGCTTAACTGAATTCGCTTGATGCTGCGGCCTACATTGCATCTCAACCTTTATTCAAGGCCTTTGTCACAGGGCTTCATGTCATAGCGGTTACCCATTATGCATGCCCGTCAGATTTCGGGATGAACTGGTAATTATCCCGTCAGGTACGTTTCAACCTGATGGACTTATTATAAATAATAACGTTGCTGTCTCTGGTTTATGGCCATGTAATCGCTTGGCTGCGTATACGTTGAGACAAATCCCGCAACAGAATAAAGCGCTTCGTGGCGCTCCCTAGAAACATCTGTTAACTACGTTCTGAAGCGTAGAAAAAATGGCTGATAGTAAGGCGTAGCTTGCAGCAAGTACTCTACTTGCAAAAGTTACAACGCAGATAACAGTCATTTTAGCAAGCTTGTGAGCGTAGAGCACTTCACTCATTGGCTGAAAGCCATGATGATAAAATCATCGTATTTCTCATATACTCAACGTTCAACTGATGTTTTTAGATTTAATTCGATCAGAAAATACCTTTCGAATCTTATCCACTTTAGGTTTTATCACAATCTGACAATATGGCTGATGGCCATGAAGCTCATAATAATCATTATGATAATTTTCAGCGGGGTAAAAGCTTTCAAGCATGGTCAGCTCTGTCACAATAGGCGCTTGAAAAACACAAGACAGTTCTAAATGCTTTATAAACTCTGAAGCTTTTTCTGCTTGAAGCGAGTTATGAGCAAAAATAACACTTCGATATTGAGGGCCAATATCATTACCTTGCTGATTATATGTAGTCGGATCATGTGCCTCAAAAAAAACCAGCATCAATGTTTCATAATCAATCACATCTGGATCAAACTCTATTTGTACGACTTCAGCATGGCCGGTAGAACCAGAACATACCGCTTTATAGTTTGCTTCTGTTGCAAGACCACCTGAATACCCTGAAGTTACATTTAATACTCCATTCAATTCCGAAAAAACAGCTTCGATACACCAAAAGCAACCACCACCGAACGTAGCTAAAAATTTTGTTTTTTTTACCTCTTCGGTTGCTTCAAATATCATAGAAACAGAATTCACACAATGTCTGACATTTTTTTCTGTCAAATATTCACCTTCAAATACATGACCTAAATGCCCGCCACATTTACTACAAACAATCTCAGTTCGTTTTCCATCGGCATCCATATGGCGAGTCACAGCACCTTGAATTTCATCATCAAATGAAGGCCACCCACAATGAGAAATGAATTTATGCTCTGAACGATACAGCGGTGCCCTACACTTTTTACATAGGTAAATACCTTCACTATCTAAATTTGTATATTCACCACTAAAAGGAGCCTCAGTGCCTTTTTGTTCAATCACATACTTTTCAAAATCAGTTAATTTACTCATGGTAGTTCTCATTATGTTATAAATACTCGGGTATATGTACTAGGGGCTGTTTATCTTTCAGGATTAAATTCTGTACTATTTGAGCGTTTATCTGTTCAAGGCGTAAGCAGTGAAGCTTAGTCATCTAAGTAAACGGGTTACAACACAGAACAGTGAACGCTCAAAAGCATCGAAAAAAGAGAGAGCGTAAATTGGTCGCTCTTTCTAAATAAAAGGTACTGCGTTATCGCTTGCTTATTTGGAAACGAAGTAACGACAGTTTTGTATGTCGATAATAACCAAACCGCACAAACTCTGTTTTGTATAAAACGATCAATTTATCGCTGCAAAAATAATCACGAAAGATAAATAGCCCCTAATACCAATTACAGTAATTAATTTCTCATTCAGCAAGTAAAAAAGGTTTGCAGTACAAGGCGCATGTTCGAAGTACTATATTCCCTACGGCCGCCATATAAAGCTCGCGTTCAATGCACTTCGTGCTTTTGTCGGGATAAGTCAAAAACGTGCAACGTAGCAATGTAATAACGACAGTTTTGTATGTCGGTAATAACTATGTTTTCACCAATTTCGTTTGTACTTTGTTCGCATACATAGCTCTCAGTTGAGCATTTAATTACTGTAATTGGTATAAACTCGATTATTCTTTTACTTTTCAAAATATGAAACACAGCTTTTGCAGTTAACCTTATGTAAAGGTAAAATGCACGCGGGGTTAACTCACTTAAGAATATAACAAATGAAATTAGACACAATTGATTATCTTGCAAAGGACGCATCCAAGCAATTTGTAGAATCACTACACCAAACCGGTTTTAGTGTGTTAAGAAATCATCCAATAAGCCAAGAGCTTGTTGAAACAATCTATTCAGAGTGGCAAGAATTTTTCAATTCTGAAGAAAAACATGATTTCAAATTTAATGTTTCAACACAAGATGGTTTTTTTCCTGCCAGTGTTTCAGAGACAGCAAAAGGCAATTCAGTTAAAGATATAAAAGAATATTATCACTACTATCCTTGGGGTCAGATCCCTAAATCTTTAGAAGAAAATATTGTAAAATACTACCAATTAGCGAACTCTTTTGCATCTGAGTTACTTTGCTGGATTGAAGAACACTCACCTGCTGAAGTTGCCGCTCACTACTCCATCGCTTTATCCGAAATGATAAAAGACAGTGACAGCACTTTATTAAGAATATTACATTATCCTCCAATGACTGGTAATGAAGAGTCAGGAGCTATTCGGGCTGCCGCACATGAAGATATCAACTTGATTACTGTGCTTCCTGCTGCAAACGAACCAGGTTTACAAGTTAAAGATAAAGACGGTACTTGGTTAGATGTCCCAAGTGACTTTGGTAACATTATCATCAATATCGGTGATATGCTGCAAGAGACAACAAACGGATACTTCCCTTCAACGTCTCATCGCGTTATTAACCCTGAAGGAATGGATAAAACAAAAGCTCGTATTTCATTACCGCTTTTTTTACACCCAAAACCTGATGTTGTCCTTTCTGAACGTTACACTGCTCATGAATACTTACAGGAACGATTAAAAGAACTTGGCGTCATTTAATCCCGTAAAGAGCGCTTATTAGCGCTTTTTTTATGACATTTTATTATGATTAAGTAAAATATCCAACTTTAGACGTTATATAAATACAAGGCATCATCATGGCGATACAGTGGTACCCAGGGCATATGCATAAAGCCCAAAAAGAAATCGAAAAAGTTATGCCGCAAGTTGATCTTGTTATTGAGGTTTTAGATGCCCGTATCCCTTACAGCAGTGAAAACCCGATGGTCGCCTCGCTGCGCGGAGATAAGCCTTGTATCAAGTTGCTCAATAAAAGTGATCTTGCCGATCCAGAAGTAACAGCACAATGGATTGATTATTTAGAGCGAGAGCAAGGGGTTAAAGCCAGTGCCATTACTACATTACAAGCAGCCATGATCAAAAAAATCCCTGATCTTTGTCGTAAATTCGTTCCTTCCCGAGATAAAACCGAAAAAGACATTCGTACCATGATTATGGGTATACCGAATGTGGGTAAGTCGACAATTATTAATACTCTGGCTGGTCGTGTTATTGCGAAAACAGGTAATGAACCCGCGGTAACTAAAACCCAACAACGTATCAATTTAAGAAATGGTATTGTTCTTTCTGACACTCCGGGAATTTTATGGCCGAAAGTCGATAATGAAGCCAGCAGTTACAGATTAGCAGTAACAGGTGCAATTAAAGATACCGCAATGGATTACGATGACGTAGCTTTATTTGCTTGTGAATTTTTCTTAAACGCCTATCCAAAAGAAATTTGTGAGCGCTATAAAATTAAAGAAATACCAAAAGATGATATTGGATTATTAGAAGAAATAGGCCGAAAACGCGGCGCGTTACGCCCTGGAGGCCACATTAATTTTCATAAAGCCTCAGAAGTATTACTGCATGATTTCCGAAGTGGAAAAATCGGTCAACTTACACTCGAAACACCTGAAATGGCTGAAGTTGAAAAACAAAAAGTATCAGAAATGCTAGCAGCCAAAGAAGAAGAGCACTTGCGCCAACAAGAGGAAAAAAAGAAAAAGCATTCAGGTAAACGTTATTAACTCCCAGTGCCAAGGCGAGAGCATGAATGTTCATTCTTTCGCCCTGATGTCGCCACAGCCTTTTTTCAGTAGCTATAGTTTGCAATGAAAAGCTCGAACTGTAACTGGTATTAATAATGGAAATATCTACTAATGCTAAATTAAACTGGCTTTTTA
The DNA here is from genome assembly GCF_004358345.1 of Parashewanella spongiae. Classification (NCBI taxonomy): domain Bacteria; kingdom Pseudomonadati; phylum Pseudomonadota; class Gammaproteobacteria; order Alteromonadales; family Shewanellaceae; genus Parashewanella; species Parashewanella spongiae. Next base: position 3,379,263 of record NZ_CP037952.1, read on the forward strand.
TTCTGATATTTGTTATTGAAGGCGCTGTTTTTTCTACCACAATTTCGATACTTACACTTACATTCAATGTAGTAGTTTTGTTTAAAACAAGTTAAAAAATTCAACTTAAATTTCAAAGGCTTATTCATTAAACGTTTCGACAAAAATCACCACTCTTTCAACTAACTATTATTAAATATCCTTTTTTATTAGTAAGATAAGAAATATCTATAATAACTGTCTATATGCCATTTCAGTTAACTCTAACAACTCACATTAAAATTCAATTACTCTGAGTATATCCCTTCCCCTCCATTTAGTGTTCGATTCTATTTCTGGGAGTATTATAATGAAAAGATCACCAAGATTCATTTCTTTAGCAATATGCGCTTTTTTGTTGCTATCTAAACAAGGTTTCGCCTTACCCGATCTGTTAACACCAACAGATATTACTTCAGGTATACAAAGAGGTAATGCGTTATTTATTTATATCGTTAACCAAGGGGACAATTGTCTTTATGGGGGTAATAGTATTATGCAATGTATATTAGTCGATAATAAACTACAAAATTGTACTACTCATTATGTTCAGGCTTTTAGCGGCCCATATAAAATCATTGCAAGAAACACCAATAGAAATGCAACCCAGCTCTTTATAAATCCAAAAAACTCTAATAACTTTTACATGGTACAGACTAATAGAGCTGGTCGAATATCAGATAACGCCCATTATACATTTTCAGGAAGCGCTATGGGCGGTTCAATTATTAACATGATGTATAACAGCTTTAACGATAAACTTTATATCACTCAAGATCAAAGTAATCACTGGGGTAACTTGGTGGTATGCGGTTTTTCAAGTGATACAAACTCGATCTCATCATGCAGTGATGCGGGTAGAATCAATACCCCAAGTTTTACTTTCGATAATACGAAAAGTCATATTTTCGGATGGGGAAATCAAGCTCGGTTAAGTAAAACCGATATAAAATACCCTCTCAAAGCAAATATCAACCCAGATGGTCACATAAGCTCTATAAATCAAGGAGATGAAGTATCTATTCCTGCGGAGATGACTCCCGCAAGTATTGCCACTTTAAATAACAAATGGTGGGGGTCTTTTATCGAAAGTCTTCGTGTTAATAAGTGGACTGATTTCCCACCTACTACCAACTATGATCTTCAACAATTCAACTCGCCTCTTGCCTCAAATATTGTTTTAAAAACGATTAGAAATAGAGTGTTTTCTGTTTTCCCTGACGATAATAAAATTGAGATATGTACCTCTATGAGTGATTTATCTTGCACAGATGCATTTCGATATCTCACAATTATAAACTCTGAAACTGGTCTACCTGTTACATCTCTTAGTGTCACCCACGATTCATCCGGTACACTTATTTTTCGTAATGTAAATAATAGCTTTATTGAACATGAAAACTTAACCATAACAGGTATTCCAGACGAGTTAAGAGCAGCTTTCAGTGGTTCCTGTATAGGAAAGACATCTTTTGACTCACCCAGATCGAGCTCTGGGCGTTGTAGTTTAAGTTATAATTTTGCAAGGTTACAAAACGAATACCAAGGCTCATTCAATTACAACTTTAGTGTTAAATCAAACTCTGGTGTTTCAACTTATGGAGTTCAATTTGATATCGACAACCATTTACCACCACAACCAAAACTTGAACTTCTCACACCTGATTTAGTTCAACAAATAAACTCACTTGACTTAACTGGCGCATCTAGCGGCACAGTATTAATTTATAATGTTTCAGAACCAATGGCAGTAGCACATAATATTAATGTACGGATACCTGAGCAAATCAGTAACTATTTTTCTTCAACATCGTCAACCTGCCTTGTACAAACGCCTTTAACTTTACCCGGAGGAGAAAGCTGCACACTTAATTATATTATTCCAACCAGCCCCGAATCAGACTCGCAAGGAACACATGTTATTCAAGTGAACTCAGATGAAACATCAATTCCAGTCACTTTAAGTGTAGATATTGCCTCTGGACCCAATTTGGTATTGCGAGCACAAGATGACATTCAAGATTTAACTAGATTAACTCTGTCACCGGGAAGCGTGGGTGATTTAAGTGTACTTAATACTGGAGGTACAGCAGTTCAAAACGTACAAATCAGATTACCTAGTTCACTTTCAGGGCTTTTCAGTGGAACCTGCATTACCCCAAGTACTCTAGTCGCTCAAACGGGCACATGTTCCTTGCATTACGAAATACCACTTACCACCTTACTAGATGGAACATACAACATGAGTATCAATAGCGAAAATTTTGAGCAGAACTTTATTCCTATTGTTATCTCTCCTCCTCAAATTGATCCAAACTCAAGAATAGGTATTACTGACGATGAAACTGTTTCCGCGCTCACTAGTAGAAAAGACTTGTTTACATACACTACTGGCAGCTTTACTGTTTCAAATCAAACTGACGAGGATATTATGGATTTCTCGACTAGAATCTCTAATCTCGGCTTACATTCCAGTGGATATATTGATGGTAGTTGTTTTACTACTTCTGTATTCGAAGCCAGAAGTACTTGCAATGTTACATACCGAATTACTGATAATATTACACCAGCGAGAGCAAATATCATTTTTGGAGAAGGCACTAACGAAATTGCCGTTCTCCCAATCGATATAACTGGAGATCCTGCCATTGAAGTAAGCGCAAACGAAAACGAAATTGACTTATCAGGCATAAGCATGGATGCGTCAAATCCAAGCATGACTTTCACTTTTATGAACCGAACGTTATCAACAATCACTCACTTTAACCTTGTTGCATCAGGTGATGCCAGCCAAACGATATCAACCAACAATTGCCCAATAAATCTCCCAGCCAGTCAAAGTTGTGAAATTAGCATTCATTTAAGTGATCAGTTTCCAGCCATTGGTAGACATAGCCTTAACATACGTGGAAGTGGCTTAATTAACAGAAATATCCCTTTCACCATTAACAAAGCAGATCCTGATATTGTAACAATTGACAATCGAGGTGGATACACCATGTATGTTCAATCTACTGAATATCATGGTGTCGGAAGTGAATCCTGCTCAGAAGGCACAGACTGCTATACCACAACGAACTCAGGAAGGTTTACTAACCCGCACTCAAAAACCATAGAATCGGTGCATAATAGACTTATTTATTTCAAAATCATTGCAGGAAAAACTCGTTCACTAAGCTCTTGTGACGGAGGTAAAATAAGATGTTCCAGAGCAACATTGAATCCTAATTGTTATTATTATGATGATGGTTCCAATAGTATAAATGCTCAAAATAGCTGTGCTGCGAATTACTAATTTTTATGTTCTTACAAGTCAGTTTTCGATGTTAAAATATATTAGCAAGAATCAGCCCTAACTCTTATTAGGGCTGATTAAAGAGTTAATGACAAGATTACAGATCTTCTTGTTTGAACTCAGCAATAGTCTCACCTCTAAACTCTCTTTTAAGTTGAGCTTTCGTGAGTTCGTTTATCTGACCGCCACTAGCAATGGTGAAATGATCTTTCTGTTGAAGCCTTCTAGCTTGATACAACATAACCACTTGTAAGGTATGTTCTTTTTGCTCATCAGACAACGCGGTGCCATCTTCCCATTTACCAATTTCTGCTGCCAATAACATTTTTTGATAAACGTCTTCAGACATCTCATCAATGACTTTATTAATGTCCATTATACTTTTCCACGTCGATTCAAAATAATTCGTATTCGGGTAATTAAATAACCGATAAAGCCAAACACAAAACATGCACCACCGATATATAATCGAGTACCTTCAGCAGCTTCACCACCCCAAAACCAAATCATCACTCCAGCAATAAACAAGGTAAGTGCAATAAAGCTGTGAGTTTGTAATTGACTTGCACGATTAATCTGGCGAATCTTCTGAGTTCCCTCTGATTCTTCACCTTGCGAAACGCCACAGAATTGACAAGATTTAGCGAGACTTGAGATTCGCTTTTTGCATGCTGAGCATTCTATTAACGCCATTATTTACCTCAAATTATCAACAACAGCTAACATCGCAACTAAAGATGCTTCACCAATATAGATGCTGCGTTCTGGTGACCAGCCAACAAAAGGATCCGGTAAGTTATCATTATCTTTAAATGGCATTTCTAAGGTATTAGCTAAACATTCAAATGTATTCGCAACCCAATTACAGGCTACCGTTAAATTTGCTTTACCTGGCTCGTCTTTGTCATAGCCATACTCAGTTTGAAAGTCAGCGGTTGAAAGTTGCAATGCTGAAACAAATTCATCTTGAAGGTTTTTCAAACGTTCACTATAGTTCGGAATTCCTTCAGCCCCAGCTAAGAAAACATAAGGCAATGCTTCGTCGCCATGCATATCATAGAATAAATCAACACCTGTCTCCTTCATTTTATTAACGACGTAATAAACTTCAGGGCTTCTTTCTAGCGTTGGGGATTGCCACTCACGGTTTAAGTTTGCACCAACGGCATTCGTTCTCAGATGACCACGTACACTGCCATCAGGATTCATGTTAGGAACGATATAAATATTGGCCTTATCAAGTAGAGATTTTGAAATAGGGCAATCTTGATCTAATAGACGATGTAGCAAACCTTCTACTGCCCATTCTGCCATTGTTTCGCCTGGGTGCTGACGGGCTGTAATCCATATATTTTTCTTAGATATGTCACCATCACCAACTTTTACCAGTGTTAAATCACGACCGTCGATTGTTAAGCCAAGCTGCTCCAAAGACACTTGTGGGTGTAGCTGAACAGAACTAATAAGATCAAGATGACGCTCGTAACTATATGGTGCAAAATAAGCTATTTGAACAGTCTCGCACTGTAATTCGATTTGAATTTTAAGCTGGCCATCAACGTACTCGGTAGGTACACGAAACCAGTGTTCACGGTCATAACTTGCAACAGCTTGATAATCTTCCCAGCCCTTTGTGTAAGAAGATTGTCCTGCATTCAAAATATTAAACGTGTATTGGCAACCTGCTTCACCGCTGAAACGGTAATTAAACCACTGAAAAAAATCTCCGCCTTCATCAGGACGAATTTCAAGTTGCAGATCATCTTTATTCTCTAAATTAATTACCTGAATATTTCCGCCATCAAAGCTATCACTGACTCTCATTATCGTTTCTGCCCATTAATATATTTTTATTCATCCACATTGTACCCGAACCATTGCTGCTTTCAAAAGTATCGTTTGGACATGCTTCAATTAAAAATTGCGATGAGAAATTCTGATTTTCTTTTAAACTACGAAAACTATAGGGCGTTAATTAATAAAATTTATTTGAAACTAGGGGCTGTTCATCTTTCGTGATTGTTTTTGCGTCAGTCAAGAACATAATTATCATTAGAAATAACACATATCCCAACCCAATAAGGCCTAGAAATAGGCACATTCCTTTTACATCGTTATTCATGATCCTTCCTTTTTCACCAAACCTTTCTTTCCTTTGCGCCCAGTAATTGAATAGACTAATGGAATTTGTTGACCTTTATGCTGTGCTACATAGCCTTTCCCATCAACATGCTGTAGCCCTTCAAAACAATTGTATGGACTATATGGGTATTCTTGTAAGCTCTCTATCGAAATACCAGCGCCTATTAATGCATTTATAATTTCACTCAATGAGTGTGGCCATGTAATTACAGTAGACTCCTCACCAGAGCAATTTTCGGTATAGGTACCTTCTGATTCGATATCAGGGGTTTCTTTCTTGAAGTACGAATACCCTGAAAGCACATCATGAAAAGCATGGAATTCAACAAGGTTAAATTGTCCACCTTGCTTCAAAGACTTAGCGATGGTTTGCGCCCATAAATCTAGATCTGGCAACCAACAAAGTACACCATAAGAAGTGAAAACAATATCAAACTTTTTTTCATTCACTTCACCAAAATGGTAGATATCATCGCAAATAAACTCAGCATTGAGATTAAGTTCTTCTGATAACTTTTGTGCTTGTGTTATGGCTTGTGAAGATAAATCTACCCCAGTAACTTTTGCGCCCCGCCTTGCCCAAGAAAGGGTGTCTTGACCAAAGTGACATTGTAAATGTAATAACTCTTTACCACTTACACAGCCTACTTGCTCTAGCTCTATAGGGTTGAGCGAGCACTTACCGTTTAAAAAGCCTTCTACGTCATAAAATTTCGAGTCAACATGAACCCTTGTGCGCTTATTCCATGCATCTTTGTTTATTTCTAAATATTCCATTACTTTTCCAGATTTCTATCGGCATTCAATGTTCTGATCAAAAAATCAATGACTAGAGTCTGTTGATCTTTCAGGATTAAATTTTGTGCTATTTGAGCATTTATCTGTTCAAGGCGTGAGCAGTGATGCTTAGCCATCTATGTGAGCTGGTCACAACACAGAGCTGTGAATGATCAAAAGCATCGAAGACAGCGTAAATTGGTCATTTCTGCTACGTTATCGCTTGCTTATTTGGAAACGAAGTAACGACAGTTTTGTATGTCGATAATAACCAAACCTCACAAACTCTGCCTTGCATAAAATAACCAATTTATCGCTGCAAAAACAATCACGAAAGATCAACAGACCCTAAGCCTTTATTACTTTGATTATCCTAAAAACATCAGTTGAACGCTGAGCATTCGAGTAACTGTTTGAGCAATATAATGATTTTATCATCATGGCTTTCACCCAATGAATGAAGTGCTCTACGCTCACAAGCTTGCTAAAATGACTGCTATCTGCGTTGTAACTTTTGCATGTAGAATAACTATTTGCTGCTAGCTACGCCTTATTATCAGCCATTTTTTCTACGCTTGGGAACGCAGTCAACTGATGTCTCTAGGATTATAAATTAACACATATATGCCAGCTGACACAAAACCATGTGCTCGGCAGCATAGATTTGCTATATTACGATTGCGTTACAACATTGGATAAAATAATTATGAAAGGGAAAGCTACGTCGATAGACATTGCTCATCTTGCTGGAGTATCTCAGTCAACGGTTTCTCGAGCATTACGAAACAGCCCTTTGGTTAATAAAGAAACAACCGAAAAAGTTAAACAGATAGCCAAAGAATTAAATTATAAAGTCGACAAACATGCGAGCAGTTTACGAACTCAGCAAAGCAATACATTAGCTCTGTTGATTTTTGCCGATCCGACTTCTGATAATTCGCTCATTAATCCATTTTTTTTGTCGATGCTAGGCTCTATCACCCAAGCCTCAGCAAAGCATGATTATGATTTATTACTATCATTCCAACAATCTTCTGATGATTGGCATGCTGATTTTGAAGATAGTCAAAAGGCCGATGGGATTATTTTACTTGGTTATGGTGATGCTGTTGATTTCGCGCCTAAATTAAAACAATTAGATGAACAAGGGACGCATTATGTTCGTTGGGGCCCTCCAGCAAACAACTTACCTTCTATTTGTTGTGATAATAAGAGCGGTGGCTACCAAGCTACTCAACATTTACTTTCAGAAAATCATAGTAGAATTGCATTTATTGGTGATGCTTCTGTGCATTGTCCTGAGTTTTTTGAACGATATCAGGGATACGCTGAAGCCTTAATAAAAGCGGGGCATCCTATTGAACCGAAGCTTCAAACTGACTCGATTTCGACTGAACAATCGGGTTATGAGGCAACAATGAAATTGCTGAAAGCAGATCAAAATTTTACTGCTATTTTTGCTGCGAGTGATTTAATTGCTATCGGTGCAATAAAAGCAATAAAAGAAAGTGGTAAACATATACCGACTGATTTCAGTATCGTAGGATTTGATGATATTCAAATTGCACGCTTTATGAACCCACCTTTAACAACAATCAGGCAAGACACCAGTACAGCTGGAGAAGCATTAGTCGAAACTTTACTCGACAATATTAAAGGTAACCTACAACAACAAATCTTATTAAATCCTGAGTTAATTGTAAGAAATTCAAGTCGAACAGTTTAGTTCGACTTGAACCTAAAATCATCAGTTGAACGCTGAGTATATGAGTAACTGTTTGAGCAATACGATGATTTTATCATCATGGCTTTCACACAATGAGTGAAGTGCTCTACGCTCACAAGCTTGCTAAAATGGCTGCTATCTGCGTTGTAACTTTTGCAAGTAGAATAACTACTTGCTGCAAGCTACGCCTTACTATCAGCCATTTTTTCTACGCTTGAGAACGCAGTCAACTGATGTTTCTAGGTTGAACCACTCTATCAAAGAATTTATTTCAAACCCCCTAATCGATGCTCCATTGCATGTTTCAGCTTTTGTAAAAGCATATGGTTAGTCAATTTATCACTAATAGTAAATACTTTTACATCATGCGCGTTAACCCGCACCTTTTTGCCTGAAGTGAACGGCAATTCATTCTTAGTAATAACATCGAACCACTTCCCATCTTGAATATCGCTAGGAATGGTAAACTCAAGTGAACTATCGCTTTTATTTAAGAAAACTAACGCAGTTTGATATAGGCCATCATGTTGAAAAACACGATAAAATGCGGCTCTATCTCCTTTCATTTCAATCGGTATTTGTATGCCACGTTGCAAGGCAATGTTATTTAGCCGTATTTTAGCAATTCTAGTCAGATTTTTAGCAATTACATGATTTTTAGCTTTCTCGATGTTTTCAACACCAAAATAATTGCGGTTTCCAAAATGTTCCGGTTTTCCGCGGTTAAAACCTATTTCACTTCCATAATACAAAACGGGTATACCACGTGCCGTAAAGAGCCAATTATGTGCGTCAATAAAGCCATTATCTGTTGCGTTAATGCGCGCCATGTCGTGATTATCATAAAAGGTCGTTAACTCATACGGGTTAGCGTAAGGGCCATCTTCTAAATACAATGCTGCGGCTAACGTTTCAAAGCCCTTTTGTTGTGCAAAAACATCATCCATAGCTTGCTTTAGTGGAAAATCTAATACACTCATCGCGCCATATTTAGGGTAAGTGTACTTGGCGATTTCTTTAGCATTGTATGAATACACTTCTCCAAACATGAATAAGTCTGGATAATGCTTGCGAATACGTTTACTAAACTCTCCCCAAACATGAGCAGGGATATGCTTTACCGTATCTAAACGTAAAGCACTTGCTCCCTGCCCTAGCCATTGGATATAAGCTTCAACAAAATAATCCATGACTTTTGGGTTTTCGATATTAATGTCTGATAGCTGGGCAAGATCTGGCTTTTGATTAAAAAATTCGTGCAAAGGCTCGATTTTAGGCTTAAGTGATTGAGGAGACAAATTCATATGATCGGCTACAAGATTGCCATTCTTATCAAAAAGCTGCCCAAATAACGGTTGCTGTTTCTCCATAGTATAAGAAGGTGAACCATGATTTAGCACGACGTCGAGTACTGTTTTTAAGCCTTTCTCAGTTAGTTTATGGTTTAACTGCTGGAAATCTAAATTTTTGGAAGGTAGATGTTTATCTAATTTATAAAAATTTACGCCCCAATAACCATGATAACCCGATTTTCCTTTATCCATAGCAAAACCAGTGGGTTTAATTTCATGGCCACCTGTAAATGCTTCTGCTGGGTTTTGAAAAATTGGTGTAGTCCAAACAGATGAGAAACCAAGATCCTTAATATAATCAGCTTGGTTCAGTAACCCTTTAAAATCCCCTCCTAAAAAGCCAACATTTCCTTTCTCACCTGTCGGCCATTCCAAAGGGCGATCAAAACCAGAGTCATTTTCGTAGTTATTTGACTTATCACCATCTACAAATCGATCAGTGATCACAAAGTAGATGTTTTCACTCGCATAAGGATGCAATGTGCCATAGAACTCAGTAGTTTCTGCGACTGTCGTGAATGACACCGCAGCAAATAAACCTAGGGTTAATTTATTCAACATAATTATTAAACTCTTTGTTCATCACTAGCCGTTTCATGAGACACATTTAATGAAAATAAACCTGCAATGACTAGACTTATTGCGCCTACCAACAAAGCATAAATAGGTTGATTATCAAAAACGAGTTTTAAAATGACACCTAAAATACTGGCTGCGAGCAATTGCGGAATAACAATAAAGAAATTAAAGATCCCCATGTAAACACCCATTTTATTCGATGGTAAAGCGCCCGCTAACATGGCATATGGGAGTGATAAAATTGATGCCCAAGCAAATCCAACACCTACCATTGCAATTAGTAAATAATCTGGATTATCAATTACCAAGAATAACGCCAAACCGCCCGCACCAAGAAATAAATTCACTAAATGGGCTTTACGTAAGCCAATGGATTTCACCATAAATGGAATAGCAAGAGCAGCAAGTGCAGAGAAACCGTTATAGGTGGCAAATAAAACCCCTACCCAATTAGCACCGTCATTAAACTCAACGGTTGAGGCATCAGAAGAGCCAAAGTGTACTGAGGTAACAGCTGCTGTGGTATAAATCCACATTGCAAATAAAGCAAACCAAGAGAAAAATTGAACCACTGCCAATTGTTTCATCACTTTTGGCATTGTCATTAAATCTTGAAAAACAGAATCGAACCCTGTCATTGGTTTGTTCTTTTTATGTCGACCACCTACGATTAACATTAAAAATCCAAATACCCAAATACTGCCAGAGAGAACATAAAGCTGTTTGTCTAGATCTAAGCTTAAAATCAAAAATGTCGAAAACAAACCAAGGGCCGACCAAATAACACCAAGTTTTACGAATCTCGCCGGATCAAATACGGCTTTTAAAGGTTGTTTATTGTCACTTTGGTTTTCATCAAAAGAAGCTAATTCTTGAGGAGAATATTCTTTCGTCGAAAAAACCGTCCAACAAATAGTGGCAAGAAGCACTACTGCACCAGCATAAAACGCATATTTTACGGTATCAGGAAGTTGCCCTTCAACGGCTTGATTATCAACACCAAATTCAGCTAACACCCAAGGTAGCATTGAAGCAACAACAGCACCTATACCGATAAAGAAACTCTGCATAGAGTAACCTCTAGCCTGTTGTTTTTTAGGCATGTTATCGGCTACAAAAGCGCGGAATGGCTCCATTGACACATTAATAGATGCATCTAATATCCAAAGTAAACCCGCTGCCATCCATAAATAACTCGCATTAGGCATTAAAACAAGGGCCAAACTGGTGACAATTGCACCGTAAAGAAAGTAAGGACGACGGCGCCCTAAATGCGTCCATGTTTTATCGCTTAAATGACCGATGATTGGCTGTACAATTAACCCAGTTACAGGGCCAGCAATCCAAAGAATAGGAATTGTATCCATTTCAGCGCCAAGAGTTTGAAAAATTCGACTCATGTTTGCGTTTTGTAAAGCAAAGCCAAATTGCAGGCCTAAAAATCCGAAGCACATGTTCCAAATTTGCCAAAAGCTTAGATGTGGCTTGTCATTCGCCATTCCAGTTTCCTTTTATAATTATTATGTCCGTTAATTTTAACGTCACTTAATATTATTCACACAAGTAGCTGAACATAGTAACGAGCTTACTAGATCTGCAACAGGCCGTTACATACGTATTCATAGAATCAAAAGTTATTAAATAGGCGGTGAAGTGAAATAGCACAGAGAATAGAAACAAACTCTACGATGAAATTTTAATCTAAGTTCAAGGTATGTATTAACTTGTAATAGATATGATTAAATCAACACTCTAGAAATATTAAGGGATCTAACGATTTAGAAATTACCAATCTTTGTCATGCCAGCGAAGACTGGTATCCAGTGACTTTTATAGAAAAAAGCAAAGGCGCTAGACTATCGACATACAAAACTGTCGCTACTTCGTTTCCAGCCTGCGCTGGGGTGACGAGAACTCATCGGTATACTTTCTTCCGCAACTTTGCTAAGCTAAACGGAGAATTTGCGACATGATTTATATTCCATAAAATACACCATGGTTATTAAGTTAAACATTCCTACTGACTATTCTCACTTAGCAAAAAGCATTAAAATAAATACTAGATTGTGAATCGAGGTAAGTATGTTTAAAGTTATTTCAAAACTGCTGATTCTAGTGTTAGTACTAGTGACCTTTTTGGCGCAAGTAATGGCTTACAATACTTCCTTTTATTGCGAAACGTCTTCACAACATGCCCACGATGATTCTGTGTCGCTGAAAGAGTCCCCTAGCTCATTCTCTAAAGTTTCAGAAGCAACTATAGATTGCTGTAGTACTGAATGTTGTGACTTAAATTGCATATGCATTGCCAATGCTTGTTCCTATTTTGTTTATTTACCCTTCGAAGTTGGTTCCAGCAAAGTCGTTATTGTCAGCGAAGCTATCTCTACACAAAAGTTTGAACCGATTAGCCTAGCATTTACTTTACCCTATCGCCCTCCTATTTATTTTACGCAACCACTGTATACATAACATAATCAACAGCTTAACTATTTAAGATTAAGTCAGCATTACCATGCTGAATGTTCACCGAGTTTCCAGAGGTAAAAATGTTTAATAAAGTTTTAAACACAGCTATAGCAATCATGTTGCTTCCAGTATTAGCTAACGCAAATGAAGATCACAACAATAGTCATAATGAGCATGATGATCACATAGAAAAACATCATGACCATAGCGAAGAAAAAATTGAAAGAATTCAAGTAAAAGCCTCTCGTTTAGGCCGCATCGTAACCGAGTCAGCTACGAGAACCGAAATAATAAACGGCGAAGAAGTGCAAGAAAAAGCACTCATGCGACCGGGGAATATCTCAATGTTAGTGGCTGAAACTGGCGGAGTTAGAGTGCAAAATACTTCGCCTTCATTGGGTAGCGCCAATATTAGGTTACAAGGGCTTTTTGGCCGTTACACACAGCTTTTAAGTGATGGTTTGCCTTTGTACGGTGGACAAACAGCTTCCATTGGGTTGTTACAAATTCCGCCAACCGACTTAGCCAGTGTCGAAATAATTAAAGGCTCCGCTTCATCATTGTATGGGGGCTCTGCGCTCGGCGGAGTAATAAACTTAATTTCCCGAACACCTTCTGATGAATTCGAAGGAGAAGTGTTAGTTAACGCAACATCTAGAAATGGACAAGATATCACTTCGTACTTTGCGACACCGTTCACAAATGATTTAAGCGCTTCATTAACCGCTGGTGTGCATCATCAAAAAACACAAGACTTAGATGACGATGGCTGGATTGATATCGCCGGATATGAAAGAGGTAGTGTTCGTCCTCGCCTTTATTGGCAAGGTGACAATGGCGCTAACCTTTACGTTACTTTTGGCGCAACCAAGGAACAAAGAGAGGCTGGTACGTTAGGTAATGCTACAGTACCTGACGGCAACAGATTTGCTATCACACAAGACACATTGAGAACAGATGTCGGCTTTATATATGATCAACCTATTGGAGAAGTCACGAGCATTAACGTGCGTGGCTCAGCGATGAACCAAGACCACGAACATTTATATGGTGCAGTGTTTGAGGATGATAAACACGAAAGTTATCTTATCGAATCAAGTTTAACTGGGTATTCTGACGAATCTGCATGGTTAGTTGGCGTCGCATTGCAATCTGAAAAGTTTAATTCTAAGGCGTTTCCTGAGTTCAATTACTCTTATCAAGTGCCAGGACTGTTTTCACAGTTGGATTATGACATCAGTGACGAAACATCCTTGTCTTTCAGTGCACGTACAGATTGGCACAGTGAATATGGTACTCAAGTAAGCCCTCGTGTTTCGTTGTTATACAGCCCTGACAATTGGACCATTAGAGGCGCATATGGAAAAGGATACTTTGCTCCAACTCCATTTATCGAAGATCTTGATGAAGTTGGGTTATCTCGCCTTGCCCCGTTTGAGAATATTGATGAAGAGAGAGCATCTACAGCCTCAATAGATATGAGCTATTTAATAGGCCCTCTTGAGACTAGCGTGACATTGTTTTCATCAAACATTGATAACGTGACAGAATTACAAACCATTAATGGAACTAATGAGTTTCCCGGGAAAAACGTTCAAATAGTCAATGCTATTGGTGAAAGTAAAATTAGTGGTGCTGAATTATTACTGCGCTATCGCTGGAAAGATATTAAATTTACTGGTAGCTACTTATACACAGACGCCACAAAAGAAAGTGACTCAGGTGTTGGCCGAGCACCTTTAGTTTTAACACCTAAACATTCTGCTGGCTTGGTAGTTATGTGGGAAGAACATGGCAGTCATTTACTTGGGTTTGAAGCTTATTATACAGGAACGCAGCACCTCGAGAATAACCCGTACCGTGAGCGAAGCGATGCTTATTGGCACTTAGGCTTATTGGGCCAGATTAGTGTCGGCAAAGTAAGCTTTTTTATCAATGCTGAAAACTTATTAAATGTACGCCAAACAAGAGAAGAATCATTGTTATTGCCTTCTCAAGATCCTAGTGGAAGATGGACAACAGACATTTGGTCTAGAAATGATGGCTTTACCGTAAATGCGGGTGTGCGTTTTAAATTTGGCAGTTAGCGTTTTAATACCAATTACAGCGAGAATCGCTAATTTAATGTAATATAAAACAGGCTGATTTATGCTCAGCCTGTTTTTTGAAGTGATTCATTTAAGCTCTAAAGCAGAACCATTAAAGTACCAATCTTTGTCATACCAGCGAAGGCTGGTATCCAGTGACTTTTATAGAAAAAAGTAAAGACACTAGGGTCTGTTGATCTTTCGTGATTGTTTTTGCAGCGATAAATTGGTTATTTTATGCAAGGCAGAGTTTGTGAGGTTTGGTTATTATCGACATACAAAACTGTCGTTACTTCGTTTCCAAATAAGAAAACGATAACGCAGCACCTTTTATTTAGAAAGAGCGACCAATTTACGCTCTCTCTTTTTTCGATGCTTTTGAGCATTCACTGTTCTGTGTTGTGACCAGCTCACTTCGATGGCTAAGCATCACTGTTCACGCCTTGAACCTAAACGTTCATGATAGGCATAGATGTCATATGCGTTTACTTTGGCTACTATTTTTCTATCACCCTACACCAGGAAAATTGTATTCGCTGAGATTTGAAGATTATTTCCAACCTAAGCTAAAGGCGAAGTGATTTTTAGCTTTTATGCTTTCACTAACAGGCTTGGGAATAGGTGTTAGCGGCTATTTTCACGGTAAAAACATCAGTTGAACGCTGAGCATATGAGTAACTGTTTGAGTCAATAAGGTGACTTTATCATCATCCTAAATAAATCGGTTGGGAGCGTTCATATACGCAGAAAAAATTATTGATAGCAAGGCATGAATAGCAGCAAGTAGTGGTTCTACTTGCTGCAAGCTACGCCTTACTATCAGCCATTTTTTCTATGCTTGAGAGCGCAGTCAACTGATATTTCTAGGTTGAACAGATAAATGCTCAAATAGCACAAAATTTAATCCTGAAAGATCAACAGACCCTAGACTACCGACATACAAAACTGTCGTTACTTCGTTTCTAGCCAGCGCTGGAGTGACGAGAACTCATCGGTATACTTTCTTCCTCAACTTTCCTAAGGTCGTGCATTACCAAATAATATCAACTTGAGATTCGTCTTCCCATGTACTTAATAGTGTTAATGTTTTTCTATCTTTTTTAAATCTAAAAACACCTTCTATTCCATTATAAAGTACCCTTTTAGGGGCTTTAGATACATTATGAATATTAATTCGGGCTACTCTTGCTTTTAACCAATTTTTAGATTTATTTAGTTCACGCTTTAAGGTGATCTTTAGCTTGTCTTTTGAAAACTTCGCTTCAAATTTACCTAGCTCATACTCTTGGGTCGTAATGCTATTTGGGTTGACACCATCATCCTCAAACATTTGCCCAGTGGAATGAGATACACTTTCATCGTGGTAATAATGTAAATTTAGAACCCTTGTTGAGTAATCTTTAGTTGACTGCACAGGCTCAACCATAGGCACAAAGCTACCTGCTTTTACTAATACCGGAAGCGTATCTTTTCGAGTTGCCAGCTTAATACTTTTACCACCTTGATAAACACTCTCGTCAAAAAAGTCTATCCAAACGCCGTTTGGTAAATCAATATCAACAGACTTAACATTAGGATCGACCACTGGTGTTACAAGAAATGCATCACCCCAAAAATAACTGCTCGCATTATCAAAAGCCTTTGATGTATCGTTTGCAAACATCATCGGACGCATTAACGGCATACCAGTCATTGAGTTTTCATATGCCAAGGTGTAGTTATAAGGCAATAATGCATATCTCAACTTGATAAATTTACGGACAATATCTTTGGTTTTTTCATCATGAAACACAGGTTCTGGAGCGATGTTATCCTGAGCGTGTGGACGATATACAGGTTGAAAAGCGCCATATTGTAGCCAACGGGTGTAAAGTTCAGCATCAAACTTTTCGCCACCAGCAAAACCACCTAAATCAGAGTGAGTATAACCAAGTCCTAACAGCCCCATTTGTAACCCCAATTCAACTTGAGGCTTTAACCCACCCCAGCTTCGGCTAACATCACCAGTCCATGGGATCATGCCGTATCGTTGTGATCCCACAAAACCAGATCGCATCATGATCATGGGTCTTTGATTTGGTTGTGCTTGATTAAGTTTTTCAAATAAGTTTTTTGCCCACTGATGACCATAAACATTATGAATTTCATCAGCCGTAGCTTGCGGTGCACCATTCATCGCATCAATAGTGTGAAGCGTATCACTTGGATGCACTTCTGGCTCGCCTAAATCACCCCACCAACCTGCAACGCCTTGGTTGAGTAATGGTTGATATTTGCTCCAAAACCAATCTTGTCCTTTATTTGAAAAGACATCGACTAATCCAGTGTTTCCAAAGTAAAAATCAAATGTTTTAACTTTACCATCTAATCCTTTTGCAAGCGCATCCGCATTGTTGGCTTCAACCCAGCGGTTTGACGTCGATAAGATAAAAGGTTCGGTGATTAAGATTGTGTTAACGCCCTTTTTCTTAAAGTCCGCAATCATTTTTTCAGGCGTTGGAAAACTGTCTTTCTCCCATGCTAGATTTCCCATAGTGCCTTTCATCTCTTTACCAAACCAAAAAAGGTCCAGTACAACAGCATCAAGCGGAATGTCTTGCTCAATAAATGCGTTTACCGTGTCCTCTGTTTGTTGCTGTGTTTTATAACCAAAACGAGAAGCAAAATTTCCCAGAGCCCAACGTGGAGGTAAAGGCTGACGACCAGTTGCAGCGGTTAAGTTTTCAATTAATTCTTGATAACTTTCACCTGCAGCAACGATATAAGCAGTACGACCACCGACAGCTTCAAATTGCATGATATCTGATTCAGTTTTGCCTAAATCCATCCAACCATTAGCTGAGTTATCAAATACCAAAGCATACTTCTTGTTCGACATAACCGCTGGCAAGCCGTAATACATCTGCTCGGCATGGGTCGTGTAGCCATAGGAAGCTTTATTATAAAGTGGCATGCGTTGCCCACGACGATCCATACCAAGAACTCGCTGACCACCCCCAATCAACTTTTCATCTTTGCTTAGTTCAAACCGAAAACCACGCATGTGGTGTTTTTCAGATGACTCTTTGCTTACAAAGCCTTCTTCTTCGGAAAGTATCTCTTTTCCACCATGAAAATAGCTGAGTTTAAAGGGGCTTTTTTGAATAACCACATTCAGATCATCAAGTTTATATTGATAGCCTTTTTGGGTTTTGACTAACTCACCAATCGAATATTCGGCATTCTCAGCAAGAGCAAATGAAGGCAATTGCTTCATACCATCTACTTGGTAATGCACGCTAACTGCACCGTCACCAATGGCGGATAACACAACTTTATGTTCATCGGTATTCAAAACCAATTGCTTACCCGATAATCGAGCCGACTGTAATTCAGCGGCTTCAGTAAAGGGAACAAAACCCACAGTGCAACTTAATACTAATGCGATTGAAGCTGATAGTTTTTTAATCATTATTATTGACCTTACGTTTTAGCTTTCAGTTCGAGAATACGAGACATAAGCGGTGCCATTGTCAACGTTACTGTCGCTTCACCCTTCACAACTGTTAATTGGTATTCAGCCTCATTAAGCCTATCAACAAATTGATAATTACCATCTGTTAACTGCCAGGTTTTAATGAGTTCACTGGGTATTTGATATTCAAACGTGGCACTGTTTTGCTCTGAAAAATTAGCTAAAACTAACAGTTTTTGTTTGTCGTCAAAACGCGCATAGCTGTATATATCTTCAGAATATCCAGCTTGTTCCTTATTAACCTTGTGAGTGTTTACCCACTCGCCTGTTAATGCGCTAGCGTTTCGAGTGAAATTCAATAATTTACTGTAATAAGCTTGCAGCTGTTTTTGTTTATTAGACAATTTAGCGCCGTCAAACTTACCATCGTTCATCCATTGCTGATGCGCTGGCACACCCCAATAATCAAATAGACTTGTACGACTTGACTTACCAAAGCCTGCATCACCTTCGCCTTTCTCACCCACGGTCTGGCCGAAATAGATCATGGTTGGCCCTTTGCCTAAAGTAGCTGAGACGACCATTGCAGGTAACGCTTTTTCTGGGTTTCCTGCAAATTCATGACTAGCAATGCGCTGCTCGTCGTGATTTTCTAAGAAATGTAATAAATGCTCATCGATTTCTGTATATTTAACCGCTACGTCATCCAACACATCTGTGTTTCGCTTATTTTGAATGACTTCTTTTAAGCGGTCATACAAATCAACTTTGTCATATAAGTAATCCATTTTCCCGAGTTTGATGAAATCATTATAAATTTCAGGTTGATATATTTCAGCCAGCAAAAATGCATCAGGATTTTGCATTTTGATGTGGCTGTTCATATAACTCCAAAACTCAACAGGCACCATTTCAGCCATATCATAGCGGAATCCATCGACACCTTTTGCCGTCCAATAGAGGGCGATATCTTTAAATTTCACCCACGAATTTGGTACATCTTTACCTTTCCAAAACTCAAAATGTTCAGAAATTCCTTTTTCAGCGTATTCGGCAGGTAAACGAGGAAAGTCAAAACTACCATCAGGACGAACACCATAGTTTACTTTTACCGTTTCGTACCAATCATAAAAATGCGGTTGTGCTTTACGTGACCCATTACCCGTCCATTTAGCAGGGCTTTCGACAAATTCACCATCTATTAATGGATGCTTTTCACCGCCTAAGACTTGATAACCCTCTAACCATTCAGGTAAGACAAAATCTTGGCCTTCAACATAATAAAAATTATTATCGCGATGGTATCCAAGTTCTGGCTTATCGTTAGCGCCAAAATCTTCAACGCCTGCAGGTTTTGAAATGGATTGATAGTTGCGGGCAATATGATTAGGCACAATATCAATTACGGCTTTTAAGCCATATTTATGTGTGCGTTGGATGAGCGCTTCAAATTCTTGCAGACGATTAGCAGGATTAACGGCCATATCTGGGTTGACGTTGTAGTAATCTTTAACCGCATATGGCGAGCCAGCGCGGCCTTTTATAACTTCAGGGTCGTCATTGCTGATACCAATATCAGTGTAATCACGCACTAAGTCATGATGCAGAACACCTGTATACCATACATAGTTTGCCCCTAAGCCTTTAATAGCTTTTAACGCATTGTCATTAATGTCATTAAATTTACCAACGCCGTTTTCCTCTAACGTCCCCCAAGGTTTGTTGGTCGTATTTTTATTGCCAAACAAACGAGTGAACATTTGGTACAGGACTATTTTGCCTTGTTCATCCGATACCTTGGATTCATTACTTTTTGTATTCTCTGGTATCGATTGTTGTGCACTGAAAGTATTTTGATCACTACATGCTGATAAGCCTAAACCTGTAGTGATACACAAAGAAATAGCGGAAAGAAGAAATTTTTTTGTCGTTTTCATTTTATTACAATTCACTTTTTTATTTACAGTCGACCAACTTTCATTTGAGCAGTTTACTCAACAACACAAATGAAAAACGGAAAATTTTAAGGGAAAGTTTGTTTTAAAATAGATAAAACTCACCCGCACATAAAACGCGGGTGAGTTGAGATTGTTACCTTAATTAACTCTGGTAACTAGGATCTTAAGATTGTTAATATCTGGGCCAATTACAGTGAATTGGTAATTTCCAGATTCCGCAATTGATAGTTGAATGTTGGCACCTTTTGAGGCCATTGCAGATACTTCGTCAAGTTCTACACTTTCTTCACCAGTAAAAGCTCCAAAGTCAACAGTACTCCAATCTTCGGTAGCAATTTTAAACTCATAATCGCCAGCATCGATAGACTTAGTAAAACTGTATGTCCCATCGTTTTGATAGACCAACTCATCATCGGTACCCCAACCATTCAAGCTTCCTCGAATGAAGACTGAGTTTCCAGCAAACATTTCTGTTTTTAACACTGTCAATACAGGTAACGATTTATCTGTTGCATTAAGAATGAAGCTATAAGCTGTTTCTTCAGGGAAGTCTAAGCTAATGTTACCGCCGTTAGCGGCCAAAAGTAACTCATCGGCCAACTCGATATCACCACCAGCACTTCCGAGATTAACCGAAGCCCAATCTGCATCACCAAGTTTAAACTCAGTCACACCCGCAGCAACTTGAACATCAATACGGTAAAGGCCTTCACCTAAGTACTCAAGTTGATCATCAGTACCCCAACCATTCATACCGCCACGCAAATAAACAGCCGTTCCAAAATACGGCTCTTCAAACGTTACCGTTAATACTGGAGATTCAGTGTTCGCAGCATTCAATGTGAAGTGGTAAACCGTATCATGAGCAGGTGTAAATTTCAGGTTCGCACCACCAACCGATAAAGATTCATTGAGTTCTCTTTCAACGATTGCTTCAACATCAGATACGCCACCTAAATTAACTACAGCCCAATCTGCATCTGCAAGTTTAAACTCATACTCTGTTCCAGCAGTTAAACTTACAGCAACTTGATAAGACCCAGCACCGATGTACGTTAACTCGTCATCTGTACTCCATCCATTCATCGAACCACGCAAGTAAACCGAGGTGCTTCCATAAGGAACAACGTCAGGAGCGCCAACTGTTGCAATTGCTGATAAACCTACGCCTTGTGTATCACCTTGAGCTTTTACAAATACGGCCGTTGTATAGGCTGGAACAGTGAATCGCCCTGCGATTTCATCATCCGTCGAAGCATCAGCAAAGCTTGCACTTCGCACTTGCGGATCGGAAGATTCAACAAGTACAGGGTGTAAGCTAAATCCAGTTGCAGTAGGAATTGTATGCGACTGTTCTTCGTTCGAAGCGTTCACAACCACAACCATCGCATCAATAGCTGGATCTAAATCAGCTAAGCCGCTACCATCATCAAGGCTCATAACAATCAAGCCTTGTGTCTGGTTTCGTCCAACATTATGGAAACCAAGACGAGAGATAATATCTGACTCAGAATTTAATCGAAGCAATTTGCTTTGGCTTCTTATCTTCAAAAATTCATGAAATATATTAGAAGCAAATTCAATATCTGACATACTAGCTTCAGCATTTGGGTTAGCCGAAATACCAGAAATTTCATCCCATTTTTGACCATTATCTTGCTGGCGAGGTAGCCCTACGTTCCAGTTATTAGTTTCTTTAGTAAAGTCAACTAAATTAAACCAGTCACCTGAGTCATAACTATTACGATCCATTGATTTCGAACGTAATAGATCCCCTCCCATTTGGAAGAAAGGAATTCCTTGGCTTAATAATGGAATCGTTGCAGCAATATTCTGGATTCGAACGCGGCTTTCAATATCTAGACCAACGTCATTTGAATATTGCAGTTGATCCCATAATGTTTCGTTATCATGCTTTGAAACATAGTTAATCGAATCAGCAGGATCTAAAGCATAAGCTGTTGGCTGACTGTTCCAAGTGAAGCTATTGCCAGCAGCACTTCGTCCATTAAAATCTTTAAGGACGTAGTTTTGAAGGTTGCCAGCTAAAGATAAACGAAGCGTATCTTGTTCGCGAAGTGTTCCATCATCGGCTACTGTTTTAAAAATTGCCCCACTGCGCACACTTTCACGGATTCGGTCATTAAAAGTACCAACTTCCGTTCCAGCCATATTAGCTTGAGTCGCTTGAGTGAATAAGCGATTATCAGCCACTTCACCAAAGTTCCACCCTTCACCATAGAAGTAGTTATCCGCATCAACGGCCTGAACAGCTTCACGAGCGGCAAGAATACTTGATTTAGGCATGTGCCCCATCACGTCAAAACGGAAACCATCGTAGCCGTATTCTTTAGCTAAAATGACTAGTGAATCACTCACAAACTTATCCATCATGACATGTTCTGTTGCTGTATTTTCACAACATGTTGAACGCTCTACATTACCTGTTTCTTCGTTATATCGATGAAAGTATCCTGGCACAAGTTTATCGAAAACTGAGTTGTCAAATACGCCTGATGAACTTGTGTGGTTATACACAACATCAAGTACAACACGTAGACCCATATCATGCAGTGATTTATTCATTGCACGAAGTTCAATAACTCTGGCTACACCTTCAGATTCAGATGCATAACTTCCTTCAGGAGCAATAAAATGATGAGGATCATAACCCCAATTAAAGCTATCCATGCTTCGCATAGCTTCTACAAGTGCTTGTGCATCTCCTGAACCTGATAAACTGCCTTCAAGTAAGTCGATTATGGTCGATGTGTGCGACTCTGTTTTACACGCATTCGCATTATTATCAATAATGTCACACAATTCACCCAGAGTATCATTTATATCAATACGCTCTGAAACATCTTCATTTATTGAAGCGATATCTGTAACAGGTAATACATGGAAATGTGTCAAGCCATTTTCAACCAATGCTTTTAAGTGGTTAACTGGCGCTGAACTTTCCTCTGTAAAAGCAAGATATTTGCCACGATTTTCTGCCGCTGTACTTTCATCTCTTGCACTAAAATCACGTACATGACCTTCATAGATAATGGCATCTTCAGGATCTGAAATTGTCGCTACAGTTTGTTCATCCCAACCTTCCGGCTTTAGATCTGCATCGTTTAAATTTACAAATTGGCTGAATCGGCCATTCATTGAAACATTAAGCGAATATGGATCAGTACTCTCAACGGTTTCTATTTGCTTAGTAGCTGGGTGATACACAGTTACTTCAAAGCGATAAAATTTTCGGTCTAAATTTGAGCCTGTAAAACTCCATACACCTGATGTTTCATTGAAGCTCATATCATGAGAATTAGTCAGGTTTTTATCTGCATCATAAACTTGTAATTTCAAGTTTTGAGCTGTTGGAGCCCATGCAGCAACTGTGACTTCATCACCATTATAAGTTGTACCTAATACAGCTTCATTAGCATCGTCTTCTCCCTTAGTATAAAGATCATCTAAAACCTTAGCTGCTTGAACATAAGTCGCGGCTAAAGGCTTATCTTCACTTGAGTATGACGCCATAACCAGTTGTGATTTAACTAACTGCTTTGCTTCTACTTTATTTACATCTAGTGAATAAGCTGCCCAATCAGCAAGGTGTGGAACTAAAGCTCTTTGTGCATCGCTTAATTCAACTTCTGAAAGCTCGTAAGAAGAACCACTAACCCCTGTTTCATCTATAGTTAATGTAGCTTGAGGTGAATGATGAAGTTTAACAACAGCGTCATTATCACTGGCTTGATTCCACAGTAAAGTTTCTGAATCAATCCAATGAGCAGACATGCCATTAATTGTGGCAGGTCTTTCACCCAAGTTTAAAATTGGGTATTCAAAAACCGAAGGCTCACCGTGAAGGGTAAAGTTCATGCGGACAAATGTTTCATCGTCTTGCATTAACGGCATTTTTAAATCAACGTCGCCCAATGCTTTGCCTGAACCTTCAGTACCAATATGAATGATAAAATTACCACACTCACCATAGCCCTCTTTTAGGTTAATGATCCAATAGGCGCCATAATTAGGATCAACACCATCATGAATATGCCCATTAGCCCAATCTGTAGTATCAAATGGCTCAGCGTATGCGTCACATGTGCCATCATTCCATGAATGCAAACGGTACCCTTCATAAGTAGCATCATTGGGTGTGTTTTCCGCAACTCCCGGATTGTTATAATACAAAACGGTTTGATTTGGACCAGGTACTACCGTTGGTGCAGGCAATGTAGGATCAGCACCTACGACACATTGCTCATTTTTTTCATCTGGTACAGTTGGTGCTGCACATTGTATTGGTGGAGGCGCTATACACGATGTTCCAGCAGCATCTGGGATCATCGGTGCAGGACAACTCAACAACTCTTTCCCTGGCTCTGCTGAATCGCCACCACATCCCCAAAGAAGGGATAGGCTAATCGCAATGCCTGATAATTTAACAGTGTTAGAGATACTCATCATGAGTCATGTCTCCTTGTTTTAGTTTTTATTAACACCTGATTAGAGTGCATAATTAAAGCCCATGTAGAACTCACGGCCAAAGTATTGAATAGTTCCTGTGTTGGCTTGCTTGCCAAAGTAACTTTTCGTCGGCTCATCTGTGAAGTTATTGACTTGGAACAGCACGCTAAAATCATCGTTAAAGGCGTATGAAGCTTGATAATCTAATACCAATTCATCATCAAAGTTCACAACTTGATTATCTAAAGCCACTTGTTCTGAAACAAACTCATCTCGGTAACGAACATTCATACGAGTTTCAAAACCTTCGTAACCATAAAAGAAAGTTGCACTGGCAACCTGCTTTGACAGTCCAGGTAAGCTTTGTTTTACAGACTCACCACCTAGATTTGTTAAACGGCTAACTTCACTTTCGGTATATGAGTAGCTCAAGTTGAAGCCAAGTCCTGACCATGCATCTGGTAACCAGTCGAAAACATGTGAATAGGCAAGCTCAATACCGCGAATATATCCGCCTTCTGCATTATTAACAGCTGTGGTGTATGTGCCATTTACCGTTTCGATCTGCTCTCCAGAAAGTGGATCAATAATGAAATCAGGAACATTGAATCCGTTTCCTTTAAAGTCGAACTCTGGAATTGGTACTGTTTGTATGAATGATTTAATATCTTTATAAAATAGCGCAGCTACGTAGCTGGTATTTTCCGAGTAAGACTCAAAAGACAAATCATACTGGTTTGCATAGAATGGTTTTAAGAATGGGTTATTATTACTCGAACCCGTAATTCTACCATCGTTATCCGCTTGGGCACTGATATCACCAGCTAATCGACTAATCGGTGAACGAGACATTACTTTTGCTGCAGCAAAGCGAATATATTGACCATCTTCATCAATATTAAAGCTTAAATTCAGCGATGGAAGGTAATCAGTGTATTCGATACCTTTCAATGTTGGAGCATATTGATTGTTAACAATACCTTGCTCATCAACTATGTATTGAGCGCCTAACTCTGGGTTATCACCAACAAACTCAAGAATGGTTGCTTTTTGATCTGTATCTACAGCACGAATGCCAATGTTACCCGATACAGGAATAGAGGCGATTTCCGCATCGATATTAACCATTGCGTAGGCTGACAATACTTTCTCGAACACGTCACCACTTTGAAGCACTGTCCATGAATAATTTGTTGTATATCCTTTAGGATCAATTACTCCCCCAGCATTTCCCCAAGTTTGTACTGGTTGTGGTATACCTGCTGGGAACCATGCATTTAAAGCTTGATTAACATCGATAGCTAAATAAGATGGGAAATAACTGAAATCGCCTTCCCAGTCAACAACATCGACCATATCTTCAGTTAAACGTAACGGCGGTTCTTTTTTAGAGAAAGCGCCATCATTACCGTATTCGAAAACGGCACGATCTTTTGAATAATGACGATCTGAGTATCTAACACCAAATTGAACTGAAGAAAAGATTTCACTATCAAGGCTGTAATCAAAATCTAATCGATATGCAGTAATACTGTCATCATTTAAAAACGGATAGATACCGTATTTGCTCACTACAACTCTATTTATATCTGAAAATGCGTCAGCCTGATTAAACCCAACATCAGGTAAATCCAATCCATTTAGTTGATAGTTAATTGATACATTTTCATCAAAAATAGGTGTTTCGGCATTAGCATCAACAGCTACGTTTGACCATAACAGACCATTACGGAAGTTACTTTTTGAACCCGAGTATGAAACATCAAAATCAACAGCAAGATCATCTGTTACTTGCCAAGCAGCATTCACACCAAAGCTATTAACTTCATCTGTATCACGGTTATTATCATTTACAATTTCGACACGTGTATAGCTATTAGATGTACGGTTAACATTACCACCAGTAACAACATTTCCATCTAAATTTGCGTTGTTCCATGCGGCATTTGGCCCGCCAAACTTAACTCGCATTCCTCTTGCGAAAGCATCTTTGTCAAAACGTGATACAAATGCATCAGCTTTAAAATTGAAGCTTTCAACAGGTGCCCATTCGATGGTAGCCATGTATGCATTACGAGTTTCAACGCCACCTACGTGTTGAAGCTCGAAACCTTCACTAATATATTCATTAGCAGGGTTACTTTCTGGGCCATTTGTGTCATCAGCAAGGTGATCGACATCAGTACTATCATTGACTGCAAAGCCAATAAACTGAGTGGCAACACTAGGTTGTTGAAGCCTTGCATAACCCACTGCTACGCCGACAGTTTCATCTAGATACTTATCTAAATATGAAACGGTGAATCTATGACCATAATCTTGAGAACCATATACTTCACCCGCGCGATCATTATGCATGCCTCGCAGATTCACTTTAAACTTTTTAGCATCATCTGCATCTAAGGGGCTAATAGTTTCTAGCTCGACGGTACCGGCGATACCGCCTTCAATTAATGAAGCTTTAGATGATTTATATACCGCAGCAGAGTTAATTAGCTCAGATGGATATTGATCGAATTGAATAGACCGTTCACCATTGGTTGAAACTTGTTCGCGTCCGTTAAGTGTTGACGCCACAAAGCCGCCCGACATACCACGGATATTGATCTCTGCAGCTTGTCCACTAGTACGAACAGCTGAAATACCCGGAAGTCGAGTTAAAGCATCAGCCATTGACACGTCAGGCAATGAACCTAAATCATCCGCTGACAACTGTTCAGAAACAGTATCGGCGAAACGTTTTGCATTTAGTGAGTCAATCAAACTACGGCGAAAACCCGTAATCTGAATTCGTTCAATTTTTTCTTCTTTTACATCACTACTAGGCTGTCTCGAATTTTTTTCAGTGTTGACGACAGTCCCACTTCCAGTTTCATTTTCATCGGCAGCTTGAGCGAGTGGTGTGCAAAAAAAGTAACTCAACCCCGCAGTAGCCAGTGCGATTGTCAATACACTTGGTTTAAAGTTAATCATTCATTTTCCTTGGCCAAATCTGGCTGTTGGTACAACCTTTGTTATAAATTTGTTTAATCAGGCGCTTGCCGCGACATACTATCTCTTGAATATTTGCAACAACAACTTGCTGCATACGTATTCAACATATAGCTATCAAGTTTCTACCGACATTGAGAATTGTAAAAACAGATAGAAATCATCCGTTAAAAAACATAACACACTGAAATTTAATGAAATAAATTAAATCATCAGTTAGAAGCTATCGATTTTTTTATTGATTGGCACTTCGTATTATCCATATTTTTCTTCGTTTATTTAGAATATTTGTTACCGTTTTTTTACTAATTAATTTCTTTTTTCAACGAAAATTACTAAATCGTTACTTTTTTTCACACGAAAAATTTAGTAGTGCTTTTCGATCCATTTTTTAAGCAAAACCACAGCAAAATAAGTGTTAAACCCGCAATAAAATACATTTATGTAATTTTATTACTGAATTCGTATGCATCATGACTGACGTCATTAGTTTGTTTATTATCAGCAGCATTCACTGTGTTTCCTTTATTTAAGTAATTACCCAAAACACAGCTACACAACGATTAAACAATAATAATTGAGCATTAAGCATGACAAATACTGAAATCAAGTGGTGGCAAGGTGCCATGATTTATCAAGTGTACCCACGTAGCTTTGCTGACAGTAACGCTGACGGTATTGGTGATTTACAAGGTATCACCAGTAAACTTGAGTACATTGCTGGACTAGGCGTTGATGCAATTTGGATTTCACCTTTCTTCAAATCACCCATGAAAGATTTTGGTTATGACATCAGCGATTATCGCGATATTGACCCTTTATTTGGTAATATGGATGATTTTGATGAGCTGCTCGAAAAAGCGCATAATCTTGGTCTGAAAATCATGATCGATCAAGTCTTGAGCCACACGTCTAATGAACATGTTTGGTTTAAAGAAAGTCGCCAGTCACGAGATAATGACAAATCTGATTGGTATGTATGGGCCGATGCCAACGAAGACGGCACACCGCCAAATAACTGGATTTCAATTTTTGGTGGCGTTGCATGGCAATGGGAACCTCGTCGTCAACAATATTACCTGCATAACTTCTTAAGTAGCCAGCCGGACTTGAATTTTCATAATCCTGATGTTCAACAAGCCGTTCTTGATAATGTTGAGTTTTGGTTGAAAAAAGGTGTTGATGGCTTACGTCTAGATGCCATAAATTTTTGTTTCCATGACAAACAGCTAAGAGACAACCCCGCAAAGCCTGTTGACAAACGACAAGGCCGAGGTTTTTCAGAAGATAACCCATACGCTTTCCAATATCACTATTTCAATAATACTCAGCCCGAGAACTTATCTTTTTTAGAAAAATTAAGAAGCATGATGGACAAGTATCCAAATACTGCTGCTTTAGGTGAAATATCTTCTGAAAATTCATTAGCAACCATGGCTGAATACACTGAAGAAGGCCGTATTCACATGGGTTACAGCTTTGAGCTTCTTACCGAAGACTATAGTGCTAAGTACATTCGAGAAACGGTACAAACTTTAGAAGCTAAAGTCACTGATGGTTGGCCATCATGGTCAGTAAGTAATCATGATGTGACACGTGTTGCAAGTCGTTGGGCTAATAGTGAGTCGAACCCTGAGCAATGTAAAATGATTACCGCCTTGGTCGCGAGCTTACGCGGCAGCATATGTTTCTATCAAGGCGAAGAGTTAGGTTTACCTGAATCTCATATTCCTTTCGATCAGCTACAAGATCCTTATGGCATAACTTTTTGGCCAACATTCAAAGGTCGAGATGGTTGCCGTACTCCAATGCCGTGGAATCACAAGGAAGCATTTGCAGGATTTGGGGAAAGCACACCGTGGTTACCTATCTCTGACGAACATAAAGCGCTTGCTGTTGATATACAAGATACTGATAACAGCTCGATACTCAATAGCTTTCGCTCTTTCATGGCTTGGCGTAAAACTCAATTACCTCTTATATGTGGGGATATTGAGTTCATCGAAACACCGGAGCCAATATTGATATTTAAGCGTCATTTAAATGGTGAGACTGTTATATGTGGATTCAACTTATCTGCAGAAACTGTGAAACTTGATGTCGAAATGCACCTTGCGCTATTAACACATCCTTTTAAAAATGCTGCATCCTTAAATGAGAAAACAATTACTTTCCCACCTTACTCTGTTTATTTCGGTTCAGTTTAAGATGTGAGCTATGAACACCAATTAGCAATGGATTTAAATCGTTAATATCTGTTGCTAATTGGAATAATCTAAGAAGTTTATCGAAGATTAATTTCATACGAACTTCCCCTCAGAGTTTTTTGTTCCACTTTTTGATTGTCTAATGTCATTGAATTTCGATAATTATCCAACAAATATTTAATTTTTTCAGGAAGATACTCTCTAATACTCTCTGAGTTACTTATATCAACTTTCTTACGTTCCCTTTTTACGTCATTTTTCTGGTCACTAGTTTGCTGGCCGCCGAAACAAACACAGCACGAACGAAAAAATGTACAGTGTTTAGCTGATCGATGTTGTTCATCTTTAGACACAGAGTAAGTATCGCCAATTTTTTCATTTAACTGAATGGGTTTTGACAAATCAGCCTGTTTGTTTCTTACGTGAAACTTGGCGCAGTGATTCACAACACCGATTCTTTTTATTTCTACTACATATTTTATTGATTCCGAAATCCTTGTTGTCGGATTTTTTACCTCTACTGAAAACTCTACGTCTTTCCAAAATTCCGAAGATTCTGTACGAATATTAATAATGTCATTTGACTTAATATATGGATATGGATCTCTGCCGCTATTTTCACTTGTCAGCCAGACAATAGGGATCAGTTGACTATCTGCGGAAGCTGTTGCCATTTACTCACCTAATGTTTCCTAGTGCAGCATAGGAAATCACTTTCATATTTGTTAAATTTTTCGATTGTCTTGCCATACGCTTGATCGAGTTTATGTCAAATAATGCATTTTAACTTTCTTATTCTAGAAATCAGACAGGTGCATGACAGTTTCGTTTTTCACTTGTGACAATCTTGTTATAAATAAAGGATAAAGCAGTGAACTCTCCCTGTCAGACTCATCATTAATTACTGACACGGAGATCAACATGAAATTGTCCAACCTATGCAAATCAATCGCTTTAACTGGTTTAATTGCATTACCAGTAACTGCAGCAGACCTAGAAGTTAAAGTTATCAACTTAACACATGGTAACCACTTCACTCCTGTTTTAGCTGCTGCGCACGATTCTGAATTACACTTATTTCAAGCTGGTACAAAGGCATCAGAAGCTTTACAAAAAATGGCTGAAGGTGGTGCTGTTGGCGATTTAGATACTTTAGCAACGGCTGCTGGTGCTGTTGTTGTCGCAAACCCATTTGAAGGTCTTCTTGCTCCAAGCACGGCTTCAGCAAAATTCGAACTGGACTCTGGTGAAATGACGCACCTTTCGCTAGTAGCAATGATCCTTCCAACCAATGATGCGTTTATTGGTCTTGATGCTTGGAAAATTCCAACGGAAGCTGGCACTTACACGATAAACCTCAACGCTTATGATGCAGGAACTGAGGCCAATAATGAATTGGTAGTCGAAGGAAGTGGCGCTCTAGGTGTATTGGGGATCCCTGTAGCTCCAGGTGGCGATGCCGGAACTGGCGGCACAGGTCTTACAGATGACTCAACCAATGAAAATGTTCATATTCACCCTGGTGTATTAGGTGATACCGATTTAAGTGGCGGAAAAAGCGATCTAGATAGTCGTAATCATCGCTGGTTAAACCCTGTTGCTCGCGTTGTTGTTACTGTTAAATAACAAAGGGAGATAACAAATGAATCGACTCAATTTTAAAAAGTCAGCCATTGTTCTCGGGATGTGTAGTCTAGCAGTACTTGGCGGTTGTTCAGACAATGACAGTTTGCCACCAGTAGAGACTACTCCGACACCTCCAGCAGTAGTTACTCAAGATTACACGGTAACGGTGACTAATTTAACTCCTAGTCAACCTCTATCTCCTATAGCAGTAGTTGCTCATAATGCTGATAACCCAATATTTTCAGCTGGAACTGAAGCATCAGTAGCATTAGAAAACCTTGCTGAAGCTGGTGATAATTCAGATCTAGAGTCAGAAGACGGCGTTTCTCAGCTCGTTAGTGGCGCAGGCATACTAGCAGCTGGTTCATCAGAATCTTTGACTGTCACATTTAACCAAGATGAAATAGAGAACTTATCTATTTTGACTATGTTGGTTAATACCAATGATGCATTTACAGGCGTCAGCAACTTTGACCCATCTTCTTTAGAAGTTGGCGACAAGATGACTTTTAGAGCCAATGTATATGACTCTGGAACTGAAGCAAATAGCGAAGCTAAAGGCACGATTCCAGGGCCGGCCGATAGTGGTGAAGGCTTTAACCCAAGTCGTGAAGGTGACGTGAATAAGGTACATATTCATCCAGGTGTAATTACACAAGACGATGGATTAGCAGATTCTGTGTTAAAAGCATCAGATCGCTTTGATAATCCTGCAATGAAAGTTGTTATTGAACGTACAAAGTAATTTTTGGAAGGCATCACTTTCTAAAAATTAGATGAGTGATGTCTTAAATTTCGACCTAACCGAAATTGTTTAAGCTAATGTCAGGTCTCTTGATTAATATGATCATCAGAGGCGCTAAAAAATGAATGGAAATCACACGTTTTCTCAGCCACAAAAAAACGCACAAATTTTATTAGTAGAAGATGAAGAAGATCTTGCTACTCTGATAAAGCTCAATTTGAATGTATTAAAGCTCGATGTCACTCATTGCTCAACCCTCACTGAGGCTCACCACCACATTAACGATAACAATTATGATTTGATCCTCATGGATCGCATGTTACCGGATGGTGATGGGCTTACTCTATGTTTACTGCTTGAAGAACAGAATGTTGACGTCCCAATTATGATGCTCACAGCAAAAGATACTGAAGCTGATGTAGTATTGGGTTTAGAGTCTGGTGCCGATGACTACTTAATTAAACCATTTAGCGTATTAGAGCTTAGAGCCCGAGTTAAAGCCCTCTTACGCCGCTCGAATAAGCACGCAAGTCAGTCTCAAAAATCGAATAAAATCAATTTCAATGAAATGATTATTAATACTGATACCAGACAAGTCTTAGCTGGAGATGATTCTATTGAATTGACAGCCACTGAGTTTGATCTATTGCATTATCTAGCGAAACACCCGCAACAAGTATTTAGCCGAATTCAGTTATTAGAAGCTGTTTGGGGCTATAGCTATTCTGGGTATGAGCATACGGTTAATAGTCATATTAACCGCTTACGATCAAAACTTGCCCATAGATTTGATGCTGATGAAGTCGTAAAAACGGTTTGGGGTGTTGGATATAAATTCTCCCCACCTGAATCACGGAAAGTACAATGAAATCATTATTCAGCCGATTATGGCTATCAGTAACATTTGCAGTTTTATTGCTTTTAGCCACATTATGGCAATGGCTTGAGTACAGCCAACAGTATACACAACAACGAGTGCAACAATCTTTGCATTCAGAACTTGCTGAGCACATGGCAGACATAAACCCTATGTTAGCAAGTGGTGTAACAGCAGATTCAGCATTAAAAGAAGCTTTTCATGATCTCATGCTGTTGGGGCCAAGTTTCGAAATTTATACTCTTGATACCGCAGGTAAAGTTATTGCCTATGATGCCAAAGAAGAAAAAATCCAAACTCAAACTGTTAATCTATTAAAAATAAATGACTTTTTAAATAAAGAAAGGCTCCCGATATTAGGTACAGATCCTAGAGGAATTAATCACGAAAAAATATTTTCTGTAGCCAAACTCATTGACCCAGAAGGAAAACATACAGGATTTTTATACGTGATCATTGGCGGAGAACAACTGGATTCTTGGCAAACAATCGTAAATGAAAACCAAGCACCAACAAAATTTGGTGTTGCTATATTTTTCAGTATTTTGTCTGCTATCACGATCTTTACCCTTTTTTTAAAGTATTTTACTAAACCTCTAGCCAGACTTGCTACCGATTTATCTAACATTGATGTATCGAATCTAACGAATGGCCTTGCATTACCGATCCGTTACAGAGGCAGCAGAGAAGTTAATCAACTTAGTCGCGACATTAATATCTTGCTTGAGAAGTTATCTGATCAACATCAAGCTCTTACCAAGATTCAAAAATCAAAACATGATTTTTTACTTCATCTATCACATGACTTAAAAACACCTCTCACTTCGTTATTAGGTTACCAAGAGACTTGGTTACACACTCCCGAATCAGAAAGAGAGTCGAAGTGGATTGAAGTCGCTTATCGTTCTGGAGAAAAGTTAAAACAACTACTCACTCAGTTATTGGAGTTGGCGGCGTTAGAGAATGGAAAAATTACGCCTAGTTTAGAAACAGTTTCATTAAATGCATTACTAAGCGATTTAGAACAGTCATTTGCTCCGCAAGCTAAGACACGGAAAGTAAAGCTAGCATTCAAGCAAACTAGTGATTCAATAATATCGACAGATGTTGGGTTAATGCGACGTATATTATCAAACCTAATTGATAACGCGATTAGGCATACACCATCTGGAGGGTTAATTGATATCACATTGGAAAAATCCGCCAGAGGTTCAATATTAAAAGTAAGAGACACTGGAGCTGGAATGCACATTCACGAGTTAAAAGCATTCAATGAAAATAAAGCTGAGTCATTTTCTAAAGAAAGTGCTCTTCCACAACTTGGCGTAGGACTATCAATCGTACAACAACTCGCAGCACTCCTAAATTACAAAATAGATATTACTAGCCAACCGGGCAAAGGGTGTTGCTTCAGTTTGTACATTTAAGTGAGCCTTTTGCCAGAGCAACCACACGAGTGAGTGATATATGCATAACTCCATGTGGTAATTTCGTCATTCCCACGAAAAGTGGGCAATGAAATAACGACAGTTTTGTATGTCGGTCATCTAGGGTCTGTTGATCTTTCGTGATTGTTTTTGCAGCGATAAATTGGTTGTTTTATGCAAGGCAGAGTTTGTGAGGTTTGGTTATTATCGACATACAAAACTGTCGTTACTTCGTTTCCAAATAAAAAAACGATAACGCAGCACCTTTGATTTAGAAAGAGCGACCAATTTACGCTCTCTTTTTTTTCGATGCTTTTGAGCATTCACTGTTCTGTGTTGTGACCAGCTCACTTAGATGGCTAAGCATCACAGCTCACGCCTTGAACAGATAAATGCTCAAATAGCACAAAATTTAATCCTGAAAGATCAACAGACCCTAGTGCCTTATATTGAAATATCCAAGGTCACTGGATTCCCGTTTTCACGGTAATGACCGATTATAAAGTCTACTGTTTTTGCTCAAAAATACATTCATGCGTGTACCCTAGCTCTTATGCCGTATGGATGGCAATAAAGCCTTTTCAAATTATGAACTAACCTTAATTTGAAAAAAACCATAACAAACGCCATTATTAAACAGATCATCGCGATACAACTAAATATTTCTTAGGTCGTTATACAATAAGCCTATAGAGCTTTGTAATGTACCTATTAGAAAATGGGTTGAATGTTTTTAATTTGAATAGAGGTTGTTATGTCCACAGGTGAGTTAAGTTTAAATTACAATAGCAAGTTAAGTAGTCTTACTTATAGCGGCGAAGTATTTAAATTCAACAATGACACCACCAACACTAACGTTGTTAAAAATGATGATAATACCTTTTCATTTTTACATAACGGAATAACCTTTACAGTTAACGCAGAGAGAGGCCAAGTTACTCTTCGTGGACCGAGAGAAAGGCTCGAACAATTTCACACTAAAGGTACCTATAAAGAGGCTTACCTTGCTGATGTCGATGATAACGGGGATGTTGTTGGGCATCAACCACTGAAAAGCAATTCCCGTTACTCAGCTAAAAATATGACAGGGAACGCCAATAAAAATCATAAAATATTTAAACCCCTAGATGATTGGTTAGCAAAAGATCCAGATACCATTCATGCTTTGACACACCTAACGGCCAAACATAAACAAATTACTCATCACGATCCTAGTACCCTAGAACAAGATTTAAAGGCTGGAGTAAAACTCAGTGCCATAATGTCGAATGTAAAAAATTATCAGGCACTTGACCACTTAGCCTATTTACGAAAAGACGACGACTTTAAACCAGAGGATTACGAGTTTGTTTTCAAAGATATTACGGCTGCAAGGTTAGCGAGTTATAAAGAACATGCTCGTCGAATTCTCAAAAAAATAGACCAATTACAAGCGATAAACCATGCAAAAGATACTGCAAGACTTTGGAAAATTGCCGAGGCTAGCATACCTGTTGAAGTTGATGAAGGTGAACTTAGCCCTATAAGTTCTACAGACTCCGATAATATTGATGACAGTTTCATAATAACTCCAACTACACAACAAGTTCAGAATGAAATGGATAGTAATACTCAACTGTCTGATGAACATACAGGATATACATCTTTTCCTGAAGGTGATTTTCATCGAACAACAGGGCAATCTGATAGAATGACTGCAGCAAGACGGTATACTAGAATATGTGACCCTAGCGATCTGGAAGACAGCTCGTCACAATTTGAAGAGCTTGACTCTTCTACCGAAGAGCCAAACACAATAAAGGTTGAAGTACATTCAAATTAAAGTGTAATTGGTATTACACCTGATTAAAACTCATTAAACTTTGCTAAAAAGTAAAATTAAACGAAAGGCATTTTATTTTGCCTTTCGATAAAATCTGCAATCACAAAGCTCCCGCAATCAAGCCTATTAGTCCACCAAATACACCACCCCACACAACTAACCAACCCAAATGTTTGCGGATCATAGTTTGGATTATTTCTTTTACTAAACTTGGTGTTAACTCATCCAATCTTTGCTGTACTATCGTAGCAACTTGCTCTCGAATTTTAGCAATCGTGTCTGGTTGCTCAATTTCATTAATCAATAGTTGATTAAACTCTTCACTTTCAGCAACTTCAACTAGCGATTCTTGCAACTTTCTAATGTATGGTTCTTTTAAAGGCACTAAAGCTTCAGTTCCACCAAACATTGATAACATACCACCAAATGAAGATTGTTCAACTGTAGTTAATAACGCATCAAATGCTGGGGACAAATCAATTTTATTTATAACTGGAGTGATATTAATCGAATTGTGATTTGCCGCTTGTTGTCCAAGAAATTTGTCTATATTTTCTTCTGTGAAAAATTGCCCCATAACTAAATCAGATATCCCACTTTTAAAGTCTTCAAAGCGAGCAGGAATAACCCCAGAACCATACAAACCCGGCACTTTTTCAAATAACATATGTATCGCAAACCAGTTTGTCACCGCACCAGATAAAGCAAAAAGACCAACAGACCAAATAACTGGTTGATGAGTTAGGTAGCCAACTATAGCTACAATAAAAGCTGAAATATTTGTCAACAAGCTCTTGTTCAAGTTTATATCTCCGAAATGATTTAATCGGGTAGATTTTACAAATATCAAAGAAAATAGTCGACTACAACTAAATTTAATTGATTAAAAAGTCCTATCTAGGTAATTTGTTTTCGTTCTATACGCTTTTTATTTTTATGACCCTGCTCATACCTAAATAAAATTAAGATAAAAAAAGGAATAGTATCTGTCATGTTGCCCCAAAAAAAACTACAAAACATAACATTTGCGTTAGCCGCTTTCATTAGCGCGGCCTACATAATTGGTTGGCTACTATCTTTAGCTTTTGGTTTACCTTGGATAGAGTACATGGGCGTCATTAACTACTGGGCAGAACAAGAATACAGTGATCCAACTTATAATATCACCACTTGTTTAATGGCCATTGCATTGTATTCCGTTGCATTTTACGCATCGTTGCTGGGTATGGGACTAGTATCAACGACAGTAACAAAAATTTTAGTATTGCCTAATACCCCTGTGGTCTTTTTCATGATTGCCATTGTTTATATTTATATTCCAGATTATGGATTGCCTTCAAATCCTTACGCGGTATATCATGCAGGTTTATCATTTGTATTAAGCATCATATTTTTGGTACTCCCCATCCAAAGCTGGGTTGAGTATGATGGTAAACTCTGGAAAATGCCCCTTTTTCACTCTAAATAACCCTATGGTTAAGCATTATAACGATGTAATGACAAAGAATGTTCACAAACATAAAACTCTTGATGCTCGCCCTTTGTTCGAGTAGAGTCATCGGCCTTTTGAAATCTTTGTAATCTCGGTTATTATTGATAAATAATTGCCATCGAGTGTTCAAGTTGGAACTGCACTTTTCATGAATGTATCAAGTCAGCGTAAAGCGATAGCTTCACCAGAAAGCCTACAGCGTATTTTTACCGTACCGGAAGATTCTCATTCAACATTAAACATTATCGAACAAAAATTATCTGAGGACTTAGCTGGTTTTTTAGGTGACAACATTGTTGCAAAAGAAACGTCTTTAGCCAGCATTGAAACTAACTTCAAAGCATTTCAAATTCCAGAATCACCTCAGTTCGTTTCTGATTACACCGACAGCATGATGGCAAACTTAGTCGCGCATTCGGTGCATACTTCAGCACCAACATTTATCGGTCACATGACCTCTGCGCTGCCCTATTTCGTATTGCCATTGACAAAATTAATGGCTGGTTTAAATCAAAACCTTGTAAAAATTGAAACATCCAAAGCATTTACACCGTTAGAGCGCCAAGTACTCGGCATGATGCATCATCTTATTTACAATTTGGATGAACGTTTTTACCAATCTAAAATGCACTGCAGTGCTCATTCTCTTGGCGCTTTTTGCTCTGGTGGAACGGTTGCCAATATGACGGCATTATGGGCAGCAAGGAACCAATTACTTGGACCTGAAGGTGATTTCAAAGGCATTACCCAAGAAGGTATTGTCGCCGCATTACGTTATTACCAATATGATGACTTAGCTATTTTAACTTCTGAGCGTGGTCACTATTCCCTCAGTAAAGCGGCTGATTTACTGGGTATTGGCCGACAAAACATTATTTCAATCCAAACTGACGAAAACAATAAAGTTAACGTAGACATAATGCACCAAAAAGCGGAGAAATTGAAAGCTCAGAACATAAAGGTAATGGCCATTGTAGGTGTTGCAGGTACAACTGAAACAGGCAATATCGACCCTCTTAAAGAACTATCACAACTAGCTCAAGAAATTGGTTGTCATTTCCATGTTGATGCGGCTTGGGGCGGCGCAAGCCTACTTTCTAAAAAATATCGTCACTTGTTAGCAGGCATTGAACTTGCTGATTCAGTTACAATCGACGCTCATAAACAAATGTATGTGCCTATGGGCGCTGGAATGGTGCTATTTAAAGATCCTTCATTCTCTCAGTCAATCACTCATCACGCTGAATACATACTTCGTAAAGGCTCTAAAGATCTGGGTAGGCAAACTCTGGAAGGTTCGAGACCGGGAATGGCCATGCTAGTACATGCATGCCTACAGATTATTGGCCTGAATGGTTATGAAATTCTTATCAATAACAGTATTGAAAAAGCTCATTTTTTTGCGGCTAGCATTAAAATCCACCCCGACTTTGAGCTAATCTCTGAGCCAGAGTTATGTATTCTGACCTATCGTTATGTTCCTCATAAGGTGCAATTAACTTTATCGGAAGCTATTAAACAGAATAACACTAAGAAAATACGAGAAATCAATACACTACTAGACTCTCTCACTAAGTTTATTCAAAAACATCAACGTGAGCATGGAAAATCTTTTGTGTCACGGACACGTATCAGTCCTGTAAAGTATCAGCGAAAACCAACTGTAGTATTTAGAACGGTATTAGCAAATCCACTTACAAGCGAAGATATCTTGTCACAAATTCTTGAAGAACAGGTTGAAATCGCTAAGCTCGATAGTGTTCATCTACCGAAGTTATTAAGCCTTATTAACGAGTAGAAATTTATTTTGGCTGGCTTTCAACCTCAGTCATTTTAAACAGTGGCTAATCCTAGAAACATCAGTTGACTGCGTTCTCAAGCGTAGAAAAAATGGCTGATAGTAAGGCGTAGCTTGCAGCAAGTAGTTATTCTACTTGCAAAAGTTACAACGCAGATAGCAGTCATTTTAGCAAGCTTGTGAGCGTAGAGCACTTCACTCATTGGGTGAAAGCCATGATGATAAAATCATCGTATTGCTCAAACAGTTACTCATATACTCAGCGTTCAACTGATGATTTTAGGTTAATTCATCAAAATTTGACCGCGGCTTTAATTTCTTCACCATCGAACTTTACCTTTATACCTATCTGTTTCAAGCTATTAGATAATTTTGTACGTAGTTGATTCAAAGCTTTTTCGTCTTTCGATGTAATATTCTCAGTCATAAAGTGCATCATCAATTTCAGTTTATTTTCGGGAGACCCAGCAATTTTTATTTTTTGTTTATTTTTCGAGTCGATATCTAATCCATTAATTTGAGCGTGAGTTGTATAAACACTCAGATCTGGACATTTCTCTTTTAGGAAGGAGATGGCTTGCTTCTTTAAACCATCCGCAATCTTTTCGCCATCTGTTAGTTCGGAGGCTCGTTCATAAAAGTTAACGACATATTCATTTTCTTTTATCGAACTATTAGGCTGTTTGGAACCAGCTTGCACTCTGGATACAAATTTATTAAAAAAGTCTGGTGTTTCAACTCCACCACACTCAAAGGTAGCTTCCTTTCCGCCAACAATAACCACAACCTTTGATGATGAAAATTCTGTTGCAGGTTTGCATATAATTGATGCGTCTTCAGTAAATTTAATGACAGTATCAAGAGTTGGTTGTGCTGTTGGTGCTGCCATTTTTAGCCATCCTATGTAATCTATTAAAACAAGAGTTAATCACAAAGATAAATGTCTGACTGACGTTAGTATTGATAAATTGCAAACTGTTAAGGAAACTGACAGATATAAAAATCATTTATTATTTCAACAAGCTCACATTTCATTTTAATTTATTCGCTTCATACCTTCATCTATCGACACTAAAGCTTTATAGCCAAAATCACCTTTTGCCGCGCTAATATCATAATAATGACTGCAAGATAGTTGCTTAGCGACAAAGCGTGTCATCAAAGGCTCTTGTTGCTTGTTCAGCAGCTTATAAGCCACTTCTAACATTCCGCCTACAGCATAAGCAACCACGGTAGGCACTCGCGAGGTCACTTTGGGAAGATGTTCAGTCGCGAGAATTTTATTCAGCATTTCAGCCATTGTGATTGGCTCATCATTACTTAAAAAGTAGGCCTTACCTTGAGACTTAGGTTCATTAAGAGTTAAATCTAATGCCGCTAATAAATGTCCGTAAGCCGCATTATCTACATAAATGGTATCTACGAGTTTATCGGTATGACCAACCAACTTTAACCTTCCGCTTTTTGCTCTTTCAAGTACTCGTGGAATGAGGTGCGGATCGTTTGGCCCCCAAATAAGGTGTGGACGAAGTGCTACTGTTTTGAGCGATTCTGAATTTGATTCTAAAATATATTGTTCAGCTACCGCTTTAGAGTGCCCATAATGATTCATGAATTTCGTCGCATAAGGCGCTGATTCATCAATACCACTTTCATCAATACCAGCAAAAGTCACACTGGGCGTGCTGGTGTAAATTAGATACTTAATTTCATGCTGCTGACATCCTGCTACGATATTTTCTGTCCCATTTACATTTGGTTCAAAATAACTGGCTTTAGAGCCCCACACCCCAGCTTTAGAGGCTACATGAAAAACCATATCACAATTTTTCATTGCAGAAATAACAGCGCTTTTATTCGCTAGATCACCTTGGATCATGGTGACACCAAGCTGCTCTAATTCAGG
Source organism: Parashewanella spongiae (assembly GCF_004358345.1). Classification (NCBI taxonomy): domain Bacteria; kingdom Pseudomonadati; phylum Pseudomonadota; class Gammaproteobacteria; order Alteromonadales; family Shewanellaceae; genus Parashewanella; species Parashewanella spongiae. The sequence goes on from NZ_CP037952.1 coordinate 3,420,481, forward strand.
ATACAAACTTCGAGCAAAGCCCGTCACTTTTATTCCTACAGCAAGTAAACGTCGGCAAATCACCTGCCCTAAAAAACCACCAGCCCCCGTCACAAAAGCGTGATTAATATTATCGGCAAGTTCGTTGAGAACAGCCTGCTCTTCTACTTTAAATTCAGTTATCTTCATTAACCTATTTTCTTTTGTGCCCAAACAGACAATTTCTCACGAAAAATTTTAGCATTGTGCCTTACATCCATTGGAAAATCAGGATGGATCAGAAAGTCAGTAATTCCGGAGGTTGTTTCAAACTTTTCAGCTAAAGTTATGAGCTCTGAATACAGAACACTAGCATGGCTGCATGCCAGTGATTGTTCTAATTCAATGCACACCAAAGGCGTTATAGTGTTATTTATTTTAACTGATACCAATGCTGAACGCCTAACACTCGGGTGAGTATTAAAAATACGCTCACAAGGTATCGAATAATATCGCTTTATTACCGAGTCAACTCGATGTGCTTTTCGGCCGCACATCCAAAGCTTACCGTCATCATCAAAATATCCAAGATCGCCCATTCGATGACGCATCGCCTTTGTCGTGGGATCAAATACCTTCGAGTGTAAAGTTGCATTTTCTCTGCGATAATAACTTTGGTTAACCATCTGACCACTTACCACAATTTCACCAATTTGATTGGCAGGTAGAGCTAAACCATCACTCCAAGTTTTAATGTTATCTTCAGTAATTGAGATAATAGATACCGTAACGCCCGAAACTGGCCGCCCAACGCAAATGCCTGCGCCGGAGTCCGTAAGTGAGCTAGTCATAATTAATTCATCACTAGCAAACATCGAAACAGGTAACGACTCTGTTGCGCCGTATGAATTTATAACCCTAGCCTCAGTATTAAGCATTTGACTAAACCGCTTTATAACTTCAATGGAAACTGGTGCTCCAGCTGAAATTACTCGCTTTACTGACGGTAGCTTTTGCTGCCTTGCCTCACCCGCTTGGCCTAATTTATCCATTAGCGCGGGGTTAGCAAAAACATTGCTACATTGATATTGATTTATTGCCGCAAACAAATGCGTTGGATTAGCCGTTATTGGTTTGCTTGCATCCATATCAGGCACAATAGATGCCATTCCTAACGCGGGGCCAAATAATGAAAACAGTGGGAAAGTTGCTAAATCACGCTCACCAGATTCAATCTTATAATCGTTTTTTAAAGCATCAATTTGAGCTTCGAACATTCTATGGCTGTAAACTACACCTTTAGGAGTGCCTGTACTTCCACTGGTAAACAAAATCGAGCACATGTCATCTGCACGCAGCCAGTTAATTGGAAACTCTGGCTTAGTATCTTCAAAAGGTGAGTAACACTCTAAAAGGCTGGAAAGGTTTACTGCCCCTGTAAGCAATGACTTAGCGGTTCTGAACGATGGAGCTTCAATTGGGGAGTCCACATTAACGTACAATTTAATGCTCTTTTTCCCCCAACCCAATAAACGACGAGCAGCATGTGCTTTAGTGATGCCAATAAATGCATCAGGCTGCGCCTCTGCGAAACATTGTTTAAGGTTTTTTAACCCCATACCGGGATCGACAATAATTGGGATGATGCCAGCTTTGAATAATGCAAAAGTGAGAGTGAAAAACTCAATGCTTGGTGTGACCATCAATACAGATTTCATACCTGCTTTAATTCCGTATTCGGTCAAAGCATAAGCGATTTTGTTGCTCTTGGTTTCGAGTTCAGCAAAGTTAAGCTCTTGGTACTGATACGAACCTTTAATGTATTTTTGAACCGCTACTGCTAAATCAAAAGGCTGCACAGTGGCAGCCTTTTTTAAATGGCGACATAAATTAGCATCATAAATATCAGCAGAATTATCCACAAAAAATCTCTTTTTTAATCAATAAGCGTTTAGTCTTTTGCATCTTGAGCAATAAACCTAAAAACATCAGTTGAACGCTGAGTATAGTGACTAACTGTTTAAGCAATACGATGATTTTATCATCATGGGTTTCACCCAATGAGTGAAGGGCTCTACGCTCACAAGCTTGCTAAAATGACTGCTATCTGTGTTATAACTTTTGCAAGTAGAATAACTACTTGCTGCAAGCTACGCCTTACTATCAGCCATTTTTCTACGCTTGAGAACGCAGTCAACTGATGGTTCTAGGATAAAGCTTTTAACTAAACTTATGACTTCATCACTCGCATCTTCAAGAATATAATGCCCACAATCAGCAAACTCATTAAATTGAGCTTGTGGTAAACGTTGCTTCCATTGTTCTAAAAAGTATTTATCGAACACAAAGTCTTTTAACCCCCAACACACTAATGCTGGTGTTTCAGAAAACTGAGATAAACTCGATGCAATATCAGAGACTAACTGATAATTCCTGTCTTCTGGTGATAACGGGATATCCTGCACAAAGCGCAGTGTAGAAATTCGATTCTTCCATGAGTTAAATGGAGCAACAAAAGCTTCTCTCACTTCTTTGCTCATTGGCTTACGCTTAACGCCGACATACGATGCAATGGAAGAAAACGCATTGAACCCACGAACCAATAAAGTCCCCAGTAATGTATTTCGACAAATCCACAATGGTATTGGCAACATTTTATCCTGAGGCAAATGAAAAGCAGCCGTATTTAGAATTACTAAGCGCTTTATTCTTTCTGGGTGGCGTGCCGCATAACCCATTCCTATCATTCCTCCCCAATCATGAACAACAAGGGTAATGTTTTCTTTTATATCTAAATGATCAAGTAAGGCATCTAAGTCATTAATCCGATTTTCAAGCGTATAGTCATAATCCATATCATCTGGTTTATCTGACAATCCACAGCCAATATGATCTGGCACGATACATTGATGATCTGATTGCAAAGCTTCGACCAAATTACGATAGTAATAACACCAACTCGGATTACCATGAACCATAACCACAGGTTCACCCTGCCCTTGATTCAAATAATGCTGCTTTAAGCCATTACGTTCAAAATATTGCCCTTTAAATGGCAGTAACGCTTCCATATTATTCCCTACCATTCGTGTTACCATTTCAGGCCAAGCATCATACAATTAAGACCACTTCCAATACCAAGAAAACTCACTTGATCACCTTTCTTTAAAAAGCCTTGATCGTGAGCAATAGCCGCTGTTACAGGCAAGGATACTGTTCCCATGTTGCCAAGCTTTTGGTATGTCGGAAACTCTTTTTGTGTATCGATATTTAAAGCATTCAATACTTGTTTACGATTAGATGAACCTACTTGGTGGCAAATTACCTTATCTACTTGCTCAACCAACCAATCTCGTTGAGCAAGAAAATGATCCCAAGTATGCTTAGCGAGTTCAACGCCTTCTTTTAATAACGCAACCGCGTCAGTACGCATAAACTCACGATACAAATGCTGTCCAGCTTCTTGCAAGCCCCACTGACATAACTCGTGATGCTCAGGAGCCGACAAGTGAGAAGCGCCGAGTAACTGGTGCTGGCGATCATTATGTAAAGGTAATGTTCCATCTGTAAGAATAACTGCAATTGCACCTGACCCACCTGTGAGTGTGGCAAGCGACTGAGCAAAATTTTGCATAGTTTGCTCGGTCAACATGTGGTTAATTGTTATGTCCACGATGTCTCGTGCTGATTCGCAAGAAACCACCATGCCAGCTTTAATTTGTCCAAGCTCAATTCTATTAGCAATATCAAGAATACCTGACATCACACCCAAGCAGGCATTGCTGATATCGTAAATTGCGGTGTCTTTTGAAACACCTAATTCAGCAGCAATACGGCAAGCTGTAGCAGGTTCGTGTTGATCTCGGCAAACGCCCGTATAAACCACAGCACCTAATTGCTCGATATTAATGCCTGTTTCGTTAATCGATTTTTTAGCTGCTGCGATAGCACCGTCAGATAACTTATGACCTTTAGGCCACCAGCGACGCTCATTAATCCCCGTTAACGCTGCTAACTGCCCCATCGGAATACGGAATTTTTGATATAAGGGAGCCAACCTAGACTCTAATTCGCTACTCGAAACAACTACTGGAGCAAGTTCGTAAGCCAGGCTATTAATAAAGACCCGAGAATATTTCATGAAACTCAATTGATTTATAAAAAACTAATCCGCCATTTGACCAAGAATTCAGAGGATATTCAATAAAAAACCGCCCTTATGACACAATAAGTGACCACTTCAGCTGAAAAAAATCATATGAAACTGAATAGAGTTTTACATTTTATTAATTATATTCAAAAAGTTATAAGTAATCACAATTGAATACTCTTGTTACAAAGGAAATTCAGTTTTTTTGTGCCGATATCAACATATTTCTTGATGTGATTTCTGATGGAAATCACCACAAGCATGAAGAGCAAAAGCGTGTTGCTTCGAATTAAAGGCAACATCACTGACATTAAAAGCATCGACACAAATGAAGTCTTGATGAACCTTATGTTTCACTGCCAATCATGTACCTTCATCACAAAGTGCTTTCTGCCATTCTAAGTTAGTAACTTTCCTTCGGCTTTGCTTTGAAATTAACCTTCCTAAATGGCCTTTACCTGAACACCATTCAAATTTGCCACAAGATTTTCGACTGCATTAATAAACTATTTATTTTTAAAAACTCTAACTCAAACAACATCTAACCCTTATAAAATCACAATACAAAAATTTTCATCACAAAACAGAACAAATAAGTTACACTTCAGCCAAATAATGCTTAGATTTACAGAGAAAAGAATGAATTCACCTTGTGTTGCCCGCTGCGGTTTAAACAATGATGATTACTGCATGGGTTGTTACCGCCATGTTGAAGAAATCGTAGCATGGAGCAATTTAGATGATTCACAAAAACGCGACATTGTAGCTAAGTTGGACGAGCGTAGACAGCAGTTTGTAGGACAGGATAATAATCAGATTTTATCACGAGACAAGTGGTTAGAAGCGCAATTAAAGCTCAAATAATAAAATACTACTCCTCTACATCTAATACGCTAACTTTTATGTTCCACAACTTTAGTATCACTAGCTTTATTAATTTGAAGCTGCTCTCTTAATACTTGCTCTTCTTTTTTCACTTGTTCAAATTTAATTGCCTGTAATGTTGAGTTCTGTTCTTTGTCTGCCAATGAGTTACAACTAAAACTTACTTCTTGTTCGGTAACTTTCACTTCAGTTACCTTTTTTGCACAATCAACCTCAACTCCAAATACTGGAAAAGGAGATTTACGATCGATTATTTTTACGAAACACGCAGAGCCATGTGAATCTATACTTATGTTGTCGTTAGCTGACAAAAATAACGTGTTGTCTTCCAAAGAGACAAGTAACCCATTTCTTTGTATATCGGAATTTAAAAACACGAAATTTTTGGGAGCGATTTCAATTTGGTGTGATGGCATCGCTATTTTTAATGAATCTAATACTAATATATCTTTTGAACAAAATAATATTTCATGCCCATTGTGACAAAAAGCTCTTATTTTCTGGAGTATTGATGAATTTAACCAGTACGCTGTTTTCAATCCGCTCTGGTGTTTTAAATTTATTTTAAGCTTGAAATCTGTATCTTCGTGTTTACTTAGAACGACACCATCAACATCTATGACTAACGTTATTTGTGAAATACTCTTTGATACCGGCTGGCAAGAGAGCTCAAACCATTCTTTTTCTGTAGCAACTCGTACTTGCTTTATTTCATCTGAAGATGAAGAAGTACTTTAATCTGGATCAATCGATAAACCTGAATTTGTGCTAGAAATGTGCACATACGAATCTTCAATTGACTCATCACAAATAAATTCAAAGCCCATTTCTTTATTGTCACTGATCGCTTCAACTGTTGAATCACATTTTGCAATTTTGATTGGAACTTTCAATGTATTTCTATATGCGCTTATTTGTTGATAGGTTTTCTCAATTTGATCTACTCCCAAAAAGCTTAACCATTCTGGTGCAGTTAAAATATTTTCGTCAATAAAGTTCGGTTTTGCCAGCACTCCCTGTTTTGAGTCAATTTCATTTGCTGCCAAATATTCTTTTTTTCCGCTAGGACAATTGTGTCTAGATTAGGCACTACTTTACACCCTGTAGCTCTTAATAGTGCTTCTTCTCTAAGCTTTCCATCTATAAACCTTTCAAATAACTCCAATTTCTCGTCAACTTTATAAGTATCTAACTCACTGCTTGACTCAACTCTTTTAATAGTTCTTGTCGATGTTGAACCTAAAAACATCAGTTGAACGCTGAGTATATGAGTAACTGTTTGAGCAATTGGATGATTTTATTATCATGTTTTTCACCCAATGAGTGAAATGCTCTACGCTCACAAGCTTGCTAAAATGGCTGCTATCTGCGTTGTAACTTTTGCAAGTAGAATAACTACTTGCTGCAAGCTACGTCTTAATATCAGCCATTTTTTCTACGCTTGAGAACGCAGTCAACTGATGTTTCTAGGTTGAATCGAAGGTAACTCTATACGTAATCACTTTACCCTCGCCACACACCCACTTAAACTTTTTTACTCGATTATCTAAGTCTTTACCATAGTTAAATAAATATGTTTCTACTTGTGGCTGAAGCCTCGCTGGTACTGTTGGAACTGACTCAAAGCTCAAAAATCACCGCCACTTTATGATTTCATGATTAACTTAATTTAGTTGCATATACGATAAAATCATAAGTTATTAAATGAATGTTAATTTGCCCTTTAGAATTCATCCTACCTTGAACCGATTTATTTAGGTTCATCAATTTGGCTTGTACTTTGAGTACATACATAGCTCTAAGTTGAGCATTTAACTGACATTGCGCACACGGAATAGTTATGTGGTTAATATTGAATAAGAATTCAGCCTTTATCTATGTTTTACTTAAAATTAATCGATATGAACATTTTTATAACGCAAAAACGAGTAACCATTCATTAATTTTGGTTTTTTAATAGATGTGCTCAATGTCAGATTTAATTACTGTAATTGGTATAAATGTGTTGAAATCGCAAAAAAAATTACAAACGAAGACCACCATCAATTTCAAATACTCGACCATTTACATAATCGTTTTCAATAATAAACTGAACAGTTGAAGCGATTTCATCGGCTTGACCTAAACGTCTTACTGGCACCATTGTTTCTAAACGTTCTAACGCTTCTGGTTTCATTGCTGCGGTCATTTCAGTTTCAATAACACCCGGAGCAACAGCTGCACTGCGAATACCATATCGAGCGAGTTCTTTTGCCCAGCCAGTACTCATTGCTACAACCGCGGCTTTTGATGCGGCATAGTTGGTTTGACCAATATTTCCTGATTTAGCGATACTTGAAATGTTAACAATCACACCTTGCTGTTTCGATGTGATCATAGCGGCGGCGGCTTCACGCCCACACAAAAATGAACCAGTAAGATTTACGTTAATAACTGACTGGAATTGAGCCAAAGACATTCTATCAGTTACTTCGCCATCTTTAGCTTTAAGTAACATACCATCTCGAAGAATACCGGCGCAGTTCACTAATACATTTACTTGACCTAAGTCTTCAAGAATATAGTTAAAACCAGCGACGACATCTTCTTCGTCAGTAATGTCTAACGCGTAACCTTGAACGGTTGCTTGGCCAAGATCCGCACAAGCTTTTTCTAGTTTTTCTTGGTCGACATCGATAAGCGCCAATTTTGCACCAGCTTCCGCAAATTTATGTGCCATTGCTAGGCCTAAACCACCTGCTCCACCAGTGATGACTACTACCTTATCTTTCAAATCCATCAGTTTTTCCTTATTCTTTATTCGCTTTTACGAAAATATCAAAAATACTTGAAAAGTCGCGTCGACCATTGCCTTGTCTTGCATGATTAACATACAGGCTACGTGCTAATGCGCCCATTGGCGTGCTCGAATTGCTTAACAATGCGGCCTCTTGTGATAAACCAAGATCTTTAACCATCAAATCTACCATAAAGCCACCTTGATAGTCGTTAGAAGAAGGTACGTTCTCCATTACATGTGGGCAAGGATTGTACTTATCTAAGGTCCAATTTCCGCCTGAGCTTACTTTCATAATGTCAGAAAGTACTTTAGGGTCTAAACCATGATCGCGACCTAATTGTAAAGCCTCGGATGTTCCCGCCATTAAAACAGCCAGTAGCATGTTGTTGCAAATTTTTGCAACTTGCCCAGCCCCTGCTGCGCCTGCATGAAATATATTAGCACCCATTGCATTTAACACAGCTTGTGCTTTTTTAAAGCCAGAATCAGATGCCCCGCAAATAAAGGTTAACGTTCCGGCCGCTGCACCTGCTGTTCCACCCGATACAGGTGCATCGATAAACTCAATACCTTTCTCGGCAGCTGCATGAGCGACAAGTTTTGCGCTTTCGGCGTCAATGGTTGAACTATCAATTAATAAAGTATCTTTACTAACTATATCCAATAAGCCTTTTTGCTCGGCATTCCCTAGATACAAACTTTTTACGTGCTTACCTGCTGGGAGCATAGTAACGACAAAATCAACATTTTCCGCGGCCTCGATTGCCGTTGCTGACGCTGTTGCGCCCTGCTCAACTAAAATTTGTATTGCAGCAGGAACAAGGTCAAAAACCTTTACAGCAAAGCCTGCTTTCAGAAGGTTGGCCGCCATTGGGCCACCCATGTTACCTAAACCTATAAATGCGACTGTTTTCATCATGCTATTCCTTGCTTACTTTATAAATGAATCACCTCGCAGAGGGGCGAGGTATCGTCATTCCAGCGAAGGCTGGAAACGAAGTAACGACTTTTTTTTATGTCGGTAATCTAGCGTCTTTTTCTTGTTTAGTGAAAGTCATTGGATACCAGCCTACGCTGGTATGATAAAACACAAACCTTTTGTGTTAGTTCGCCCTAAAGGGCGAGGAATTAAGCCCAAAGTGATTAACATTAGCGAATTAAAGATCGGCTAACGGATGACTTTCCCACGGGGAACTTGTAATTTTATCAATCAATTCGGATGGTATTGTTCCCACTGATCCATAATGCCATTTCGGGTTACGATCTTTATCAATCAATAATGCCCTGACGCCTTCATTAAAATCACCCACCGCGAGACAATTCACACTTACTGCTAATTCCCAGCGGAATGTATCGGCAAGAGTTAAGCTCTCATCTAATTGAGTTTGGCGATAGATAAGCTGCCAACTGATTGGACTACCTGCCAACATGGCGGATTTGGCTCTACTCAGCCATTTTTCATCTGTCTCAATCTCTCCTATTCGAGCCACGATATCTGTCAAACTGCCTGTCATTAATGTATCGATAAGACCTTGATTTAGAGCTAATACACTTTCGCCTTTGGGCATTGCTGTCTTATAAGTCAGCTCGTTAAGCATTTCATCAAGTCGTTGATGGTCCATACCAATGTCACCACTCCAGTCAAGTGTCGCCATAGCATCAAACATCAATTCTTTGTCATCATTATTTAAGAAGTGGTTAGCCATTCCTACATAACATGCATCAGCAGCACTCATTTGATAGGCCGTTAGACCTAAAAACAAGCCTGTTTTACCCGGCATACGATTTAAAAAGTAACTACCACCAACATCTGGGTACAAACCAATCGTCACTTCTGGCATGGCAATTTGAGAAGTCTCTGTCACTACTCTGTGACTAGCACCAGCCATAAGACCAACGCCGCCGCCCATCACAAAGCCATTACCCCACACGAGAAGTGGTTTGCCAAATTCATGGATTAAAAAATCTAATTGATATTCTTCTGTGAAAAAGGTTTGAGCCGCAGCAGCAATTTCCCCTTTGCTTTCGATGGACGCATCGTACAGTGCACGAACATCTCCACCAGCACAAAATGCTTTTTCACCACATCCATCTAAAACGACACAAGCAATCTCAGAATCGTTTTTCCAGTCAGTTAACTGCTTGGTAAGCAAACGAAGCATGTCGAGATTTAATGCATTAAGTGCTTTTTCAGCATTAAGCGTCGCCACACCAATTAACTTACCTGAAGCTGTTTTCAGCGTCTGGAAACAAACAGGTTGTTGACAACTCATCAGCAATTTCTCCATTTCGCTTTACGTTTTTCAAGGAAAGCTGTCACGCCTTCTTTTTGATCTTGAGTATCAAATAAACCAACGAAGAGTTCACGTTCAAGCGGCAGAGCTTGAGTACGAGGCATAGTGCGTCCAGCTTGGATGAGTTTTTTACATACAGAAACTGAACTTGGGCTTTGTTTAGCCACACGTTTCGCAAGCGCAATCGCAGCTTCAAGCGCTTGGCCTTTTTCAACCACTTCTTCAATCAAACCTATTTTTTCGGCTTTAGCTGAGTCAACTCTTTCACCGCATAAAATCATTCGTTTGGTCCAGCCTTCGCCAACGAGCGCGGTAAGATTTTGAGTTCCACCAGCACACGGTAATAAGCCAACGGTTGCTTCTGGTAACGCCATTACAGCATGTTCTTCTGCAATACGAATATCACAGGCTAAAGAAACTTCTAATCCGCCACCCATTGAGTAACCGTTAATTGCCGCAATGGAAACACCTCTAAATGCGCTTAACGTTTCAAAAGCTTCGCCAAAGTGTTTTGCCATTGAAGCTGCATTACCTTTGTCGCCATCTGCAAATAAGTTTAAGTCGGCTCCAGCTGAAAAGAATTTCTCTCCTTCACCTGTAATTACTAAAGCATAAACTTCATTATTGTTATTCAAATCAAGAACAATGCTTTTCAGCTCTTGTAAACTATCTGCTGTCCATGTATTTGCTGGCGGGTTGCTCATGGTAAGAACAGCCGTGTTACCTTCAATGGATTGTTTAATATTGCTCATAGATTTTTTCCTTATTTTATTTCAGCAGCGGCTTCATCGAGTAAACGACGGCTAATAATAAGACGCATAATTTCGTTTGTACCTTCAAGAATTTGATGTACTCGTACATCACGTACATGACGTTCAAGCGGATACTCACGTATATAACCATATCCGCCATGAATTTGCAGTGCGGCATCGCAAACCTGAAAACCAATGTCGGTAGCGAAACGCTTTGCCATCGCACAATATGCTGTAGCTTCTGGATCGCCTGAATCTAATTTAAACGCGGCTAAACGTACCATTTGACGAGCAGCGACTAACTCAGTTGCCATATCGGCTAATTTAAACTGCAAAGCTTGGAACGCGGCTAACGGTTTACCAAACTGCTTACGCTCTGACATATAAGCCGTGGCACGCTCAAGCGCCGCTTGTGCTGTACCCACTGAGCATGTGCCAATATTGATACGACCGCCATCAAGCCCTTTCATTGCAAAAGTAAATCCTTGACCTTCTTCACCTAATAAATTGGCAATAGGCACTCGAACTTCATCAAATGTAATTAAACGAGTCGGCTGGGCATTCCAGCCCATCTTATCTTCAGCTTTACCATAAATCACTCCAGTTGCATCGGCAGGAACCGCAATGGCTGATATTCCTTTAGGGCCTGCTTCGCCAGTGCGGCACATCACAACCAACATTTCGGTTTCACCCGCACCGGAAATAAACATTTTTGAGCCTGAAATAACATACTCATCACCATCACGTACCGCTTTAGTTTGCAGTGATGCAGCATCGCTGCCTGAACCCGGTTCAGTTAAGCAATATGATGCTAATTTTTGCCCGGTTGTGAGTGCTTCAGACCATTGCCCTCGGAGCGTTTCTGTTCCCCAAGTAGTGATCATCCACGTTGCCATGTTATGAATGGTCAACATAGCTGTAGTTGCAGTACAACCTTGAGCGAGCTCTTCGAATATAATTGATGAATCAAGTCGTGAAAGACCCATACCACCTTCTGACTCTGGTGAATAAAGCGAACAAAAACCTAATTCACCAGCTTGTTGAATCACATCTTTTGGGAAATGATGTTTTTCATCCCACTCGCCTGCAAATGGTGCTAGTTGCTCTTCTGAAAACTGCCGTGCTAAATCAGCAAACTGTCGTTGATCTTCGTTTAGATTAAAATCCATTTGACCACCCCTGTTTCATTTCCCTAGCTACTCTTAATAAATTAACTGAGTCTTGACTGGGGAACATCTTAAAAAGTAAAGGCCGAGAAAATCTCAGCCTAGTATTAAAAATTGGTTTTACTTCAGCTCAATGGTCATGTTTGGACCAGTGGCAATGTCAGATTCAAACCAACGTGACGTAATGGTTTTCGTTTCGGTATAGAAGCGTACGGCTTGCTTACCATAGGCATGTTGATCGCCATAGAAACTTCCTTTCCAACCTGTGAACGAGAAGAATGGTAGAGGTACTGGGATTGGTACATTAATTCCCACTTGACCAACTTCAACAAAGTGCTGGTATTTACGCGCTGCGCCACCACTTGCTGTAAAGATCGAAGTGCCATTGCCATACGGGCTGTTGTTTACAACTTCGATTGCATCGTCTAACGAGTCAGCCGTCATACAACACAGAACTGGTCCAAAGATTTCTTCGTTATAGATTGCCATGTCTGTTGTGACGTCAGAAAATACTGTTGGGCCAACCCAGTTACCCGTTTCGTAGCCCTCAACAGTGCATTCACTACCATCAGTTAAACATGTTGCCCCTTCCGCTTTACCTTGAGCAATTAAGCTTAATACTCGTTGTTTAGCCGCTGGGCTAATTACTGGTCCATAAGCCGCATCTTTATCGTTCCAAAGACCTGGTCTCACTTTAGCGATTGCCGCATTAACTTCTGGGATCCATTTTGCCGCTTCACCGACAAAAATCGCCACGGAAATAGCCATGCAACGTTGACCAGCAGCGCCAACTGAAGCACCAACAAGGTTATTAATAACTTGTTGTTTATTAGCATCCGGCATAATAACACAATGATTTTTTGCACCGGCAAACGCTTGAACACGTTTTAAGTTATCTGTGCCTGTTTTGTAGATATATTGACCGACACCAACTGAACCAACAAATGAAATGGCCTTGATGTCTTTATGCTCAAGTAAAATATCAACAGCTGTTTTATCACCATGTACTAATTGCAACACGCCTTTTGGCGCGCCTGCTTCTTCGAATAGCTCAACCAAACGCTGTGGTGTCATTGGATCTTGCTCTGATGGCTTCAATATGAAGGTGTTACCGCAAGCGATAGCCAGAGGGAACATCCATAATGGGATCATTGCAGGAAAATTAAATGGGGTTATACCGGCGCAAACACCTAGTGGCTGGGTATAACTGTAAGTATCAATCGAACGTGCAACGTTTTCAACGGTCTCGCCCATTAACATTGAAGCGATATTACAAGCATGTTCAGCGACTTCAATACCGCGCCATACATCACCTTTAGCATCATCAAAAGTCTTACCCGTTTCTTGTGCTAAGATTTCTGCAATTTCGTCGTGATGTTCTTTAAGAAGGTGCTGATAACGAAGCATCACACGAGCACGTTCTGATACAGGAATTTCTTTCCATGTAGTAAAGGCTGCTTTCGCACTATCAATAGCTTTTAAAACTTCAGCATCTGTGGCGGCATTAACGACGGCAATAGTTTCATTGTTTGCAGGGTTAGTTACAGAGATTTTCTTGCTTCCCTCACCAATGACAAACTCACCATCAATATAATGCTTAACTTGTATCGTCATTTTACAATCCTTTTTATTTTCAATTTGTGTCGAGCTATTGTTATTTTTAAGCGCTCTTAAAATAAAAATGGCTAGCTTATTGTTAGCCACTCTTTACTTATTCAATTTCGATTGCCATCGCTGTAGCTTCGCCACCACCGATACACAGAGATGCCACACCACGCTTCAAACCACGGTTTTTGAGTGCATGAATGAGAGAAACCAAAATACGAGTACCAGAACAACCAATTGGGTGACCTAAGGCACATGCGCCACCATTTACATTAACTTTTTCAGAATCTAAACCTAACTCAGAAGTGGCTAACATCGTCACCATTGCGAAGGCTTCGTTAATTTCATATAAATCTACAGAATCTTTACACCAACCTACACGGTTTAATAAGTTCATCATCGCGCCAACAGGGGCAGTAGTAAATAGTGCAGGCTCTTGCGAGTGAGTAGCATGACCACGAATAGTGGCTAAAACAGATAAGTCATGACTTTTTGCTTCAGCTCGTGTCATCAACATAACCGCTGCAGCGCCGTCAGAAATTGAACTTGAATTTGCTGCTGTGATGGTGCCGTCCTTAGCGAATGCTGGACGTAATGTTGGAATTTTTTCAGGTCGAGCATTACCTGGCTGTTCATCCGTATCCACAATTGTATCGCCACGGCGACTAGTTACTGTTACCGCTGAAATTTCATTTTTAAATGCGCCAGTTTCGATGGCCATCGTTGCTCGCTCAAGCGACTTTAGAGCAAACTCATCCATTTTTTCACGAGTAATACCGTATTCATCGGCAGTTTTTTGAGCAAAGGTCCCCATTGCTCCACCTTTATAGGCATCTTCAAGGCCATCAAGAAACATGTGATCCAACACTTTTCCATGCCCCATCCGCATACCACCACGGGCTTTATCTAATAAGTACGGCGCACCGCTCATGCTTTCCATGCCACCAGCTATTACAACTTTTGCGCTACCCGCTTTAATTAAGTCATGTGCAAGCATCACAGTTTTCATGCCAGAGCCGCACACTTTATTAAGTGTTGTCGCACCGACAGACAAAGGTAACCCAGCACTTAGAGTAGCTTGACGTGCTGGTGCTTGACCAAGCCCGGCTGGTAGTACACAACCCATCAGAACTTCATCAACTTTTTGGCCTGAAATACCAGCATCTACCATTACAGCTTTAATCGCTGAAGATCCAAGAGTTGGGGACGGCACACTAGATAATGCCCCTTGAAAGCCCCCCATTGGGGTACGCTTTGCGGCAACAATTACAATATCCTGATCTAATAATTCTGAGCTCATGTTCACTCCATACCCTTCATTTCTGACGCAATAGATAAGAATTAACATTCCTTGAAATAGCTAAAGCATTCAGACTTTAATTTGAAATTTCACCTAATGTGACGTTTACGCGAACGTAAAGCAAGAGTTAATTGGACTAATGAGACGATTTATTGCAGATATAATGGAATTGTTGATTTACAGTCAGCTGAATATCAAAGGCTCAATGATTAACCATAAACTCAGATGGCGTTGTGCATGCATCACTCTTGCGGTTGCCCTGATGTTGAATACCACAACTGAATTACAGCTACTTTAGCATTTTATGAGGGTGCATTTTTACCGAATAGAGTATTCAGTTTCCCCTGCAATTTTACCATTGATTCATAGTTTTCTGATCCAATAGATGCTGCGCTTTCAGTTAGAACAATATTATCTAAATAAGCTTTAACATTTTCCTTATAATCTTTAATCAACGCTCTAAACTCTAAGGTGTTTTGCTCATATGTTTTTTCACAAGCAAATAATCTTTCGATTAATCCGTGACTAATGGTTTCAAGAGGAGTTAAATCACTTTTACACTCTAAAGCAATAGTCTTCATTTTTATATTATTGAAGAATTTCATATCTGTTAACCCAGCATTATCGGCACCATCAACAAGCTTTTCTGAACGTACAGCAAGCGAGATTTGTTTAGATGTTAAATGATCGTGAATTTTCTCTACTTGTATTTGAGCATGTGTTTTATCAAGTTTCTGTAGCGCTGAAACAACTCTTTTATCAAAAGGTCTAACACATTTAAAGTCTGAATCAGGATCTGGCATGTTCGCGTGAAATTTGATCACACCTTCATCCGTTTTTGTTGCCGTTATACTCACTTCAAATTGTGAATCAGTCGAGCTGAACACAACTTCTATTGTTTGCTCTGATAATTCACCTTTAATTTTATTCAGTAATCCACTATCAAAATGATACTCTGACTTCGAGCCTGAGCCTATAACTTCATAAGTGCACTGCAATCTGGTATTCGCCGCAACTTCATTTGCCATAATAACCTCTAAGAATATAAGGATGAATTATGATATACCTTGCTGAGTCTATAAGAATTAATACTATATTTATATTTGTTAACCTAAAGAAATTAACAAGTACAAAATCTAAATTTAATAAAGTTAATTCTGTTAGCCCTGTGTGTCAGTGCAACCGCACGAGTGAGTGTTATACCAATTACAGTAATTAATCTCTCACTCAGCAAGAGATAAAGGTTTTCAGTGCAAGGCACATGTTCGAAGTACTATATTCCCTACGGCCGCCATACAAAACTGGCGTTCAACGCACTTAGTGCTTTTGTCGAGATGATTCAAGAACGTGCTACGCAATAATGGAAACCTTTAGCCTTGCCCTTCGGGAGCTTGTATGCGCACACTTTGGTTTATAAAGAATACTTCACAAAATTGTCTCAACGTAGCAATGTAATAACGACAGTTTTGTATGTCGGTAATAACTATAACTATGTCTTCATCAATTTCACTTGTACTTTGAACACATACATAGCTCTGAGCTGGGAACTTAATTACTGTAATTGGTATTACTTAATGCCAAAAATAAAACCGTTATCGTTTTATACGATAACGGTTTTATTTTCTCTTAACGCTTACTGCTGTGTCTTTGTAATTACAAAGTGTCAGCATTCTCGGCTAGGTAACTTGCTACACCTTCTGGGTTAGCATCCATACCTTTCTCGCCTTTTTGCCAGCCAGCAGGACAAACTTCACCATGCTCTTCATGGAATTGAAGTGCATCGATCATGCGAAGCATATCGTCAACATTACGACCAAGCGGTAGATCATTAACTACTTGATGGCGAACTGTTCCTTCTTTATCTACCAAGAATGAACCACGGAAAGCAACACCAGCTTCTGGGTGCTCAACATCATATTCTTTACAGATATCGTGTTTAACATCAGCAACCAAAGTGTACTTAACTGGACCAATGCCGCCTTCGTTTACTGGAGTATTACGCCATGCATTGTGTGTAAACTGAGAGTCAATTGAAACACCAATGACTTCAACACCACGCTTTGTAAACTCTTCCATTCTGTGATCAAAAGCGATTAGCTCTGATGGACACACGAAAGTAAAATCTAGTGGATAGAAAAAGATAACCGCTGGCTTGCCTTTAATGGCATCAAACAAGTTAAAACTATCAACAATTTCACCATTAGCAAGAACAGCTGCAGCAGTAAAGTTAGGGGCCTTGCGGCCTACTAATACGCCCATTTTTAGATCTCCGTCTACGATTAAATGTATTTGCCTAATTCCCGCATTGGTACTAAATCGCCCAACACTTCTTTAAGCAAGATCAAAACTAGCGTCATTATATGACGAATGTCACAACTGACAAGCCATTTAGGAGCATATCGACTGAACTTTTATGAGTTTGAAGCTCAAAATGATAAAAAATCAACAATATTGGGACTTTACACTTACTTAAAACAAGGGCATAAATACATGTTCACCGTTTTGCTAGGATAATAATAATATGAATGCTGTTGTAGTTGCAGTCTGCTTAATGATGTTATTAAGCTTGTTTAGGGTTAGTGTTGTCATTTCTCTGACTGTCAGTAGTTTAGTGGCTGGTTTATTGTCTGGAATGGATATTACTTCTACTATCGATGCATTCAATAGCGGCTTAGGTGGTGGAGCTAAAATAGCCCTTGCCTATGCTTTGCTCGGCGCTTTTGCCGTAGCCTTATCCCATTCTGGAATAACTGATTGGTTGTCTCAATCCATTATATCTAAGTTAGGCCAATCTCCCACAAGTTCCAATGTTCTTGTTGTCAAATGGCTCATGTTGTTTGCCATTCTTGCTATGGCTGTCAGTTCACAGAACCTACTTCCGATCCATATCGCCTTTATTCCGATTATGATCCCCCCACTTTTAGGTTTGATGACTCAATTTAAGATAGATAGACGATTAGTAGCTTGCATCCTCACTTTCGGCCTTGTCACCACTTATATGATCCTACCCGTTGGCTTTGGCGGGATATTCCTTGAAGATATTTTGCTACACAATTTAAATATAAATGGTTTAAATGCGGTAAGAGAGCAAGTTCCCACTGCCATGTTGATTCCAGCTTTAGGTATGATATTTGGTTTATTGATTGCTATTTTATTCAGTTATCGTAAACCACGTAATTATCGTAATGACGAGCAAGTTGAACTCGTTAAATTAAAACAAATCGATAAACGAAAAATTATCGTCGCAATAATAGCAACTGTAACCACTTTATTTGTGCAAATTTATACTGACTCGATGATATTTGGTGCTTTGGTTGGTTTCATTGTCTTCAGCCTATCGGGAGTTTTAAAAGATGTAACAGATCAAGACATCTTTACGCAAGGCGTTAGAATGATGGCGAATATAGGCTTTATCATGATTACCGCTGCAGGTTTTGCCGCCGTTATTAAACAAACGGGCGAAATATCCACTTTAGTAGACTCGATTAATTTACTTATTGGTGACAACAAACCTCTTAGTGCACTATTGATGCTTATCGTAGGGCTACTCATTACCATGGGCATTGGTTCATCCTTTTCAACAATTCCCATTATCGCAGCTATTTATGTGCCACTCGCTATGCAATTCGGTTTTTCCATCCCCGCCACCATTGCGCTCGTTGGCACCGCAGCGGCATTAGGAGATGCAGGTTCACCAGCTTCAGACTCAACACTAGGCCCCACTGCAGGACTTAATGCCGATGGCCAACATGATCATATGCGAGACAGCGTTATTCCAACCTTTATCCATTACAATATACCCCTTGTAATCTTTGGTTGGATTGCGGCTGTGACGTTATAATTCGTGTTTACACCTGAACTGGATAAACCTAAAAACATCAGTTGAACGCTGAGTATATGAGTAACTGTTTGAGCAATTGGCTGATTTTATTATCATGTTTTTCACCCAATGAGTGAAATGCTCTACGCTCACAAGCTTGCTAAAATGACTGCTATCTGCGTTGTAACTTTTGCAAGTAGAATAACTACTTGCTGCAAGCTACGTCTTAATATCAGCCATTTTTTCTACGCTTGAGAACGCAGTCAACTGATGTTTCTAGGATAAAGGCAACAAACATTGTTTGCCTTTATCCTTAATTCAATTCTGCTATAAAGTTATCAGCACTCTGTTCTACTAGCTCAAACACATAATCAAAACCATCGTCTCCGCCATAATATGGGTCGGGCACTTCTGTAACGTCTAATCCGCAATAAGATAAAATTAGGTGAATCTTGTGCTGATACTGATTCGGGCACACCAACATAAGCTCTTTTATGTTACTTTCGTCAGCCGCCAGTATTAAATCAAACTTTTCAAAATCAGCGGCTACGACTTTGCGCGCGGTGATTCCATCAAAAGAAACGCCTCTGCTTTCCCCCACTTTTCTCGATCTAAAGTCGGGCAAACTTCCTTGATGAAAGCCCAATGTTCCTGCACTTTCTAACCTAATGTCTTTTATCCCAGCAACGCTAAGCTTTTTTCTAAAAATAGCTTCAGCAGTCGGTGAACGACAAATATTGCCCATACAAACAAAAAGAATTGATTGAATTTTTAATTGGTTCATTGAGTTGCTCAACGTTTATCGCTCTGTAATTACTATTATGCATACTCTTCATTGGGTTTAAATAGAGTTTTCCAATAAATAAGGATAGATGGCGCGTAGCCGCCATCTTATCTGGTTGTTGAATAGGCCATTCTCTGTGTTTTCTACTTTATATATGCAAATATCTCTGTCGAAAATCGGTGATGTGAGTGAGCTTTTTTAATGACTCACTTTGTTGTAGATATGCCTACTCCTTGGCCGTTTGAGTTTTTAACAAAACTGCCAATATTCTTGTTGCGTCATGCTGTAAATTTTCTGGTTACAACGCCCTCAATTGAGTAATGCCATTATCTTTATTATTGATGTTACTTGGGTTAGTCGAATGGCACGCTAAAGCGCAATGTTTTCTTTATTCCCATAAATTGCATTGGCTGCTTACAGCAGGCGCACAGCTTAATAGCCTTGGTTCTTACTGTGTCAATTTCGGGTAATGCACAGCCGAGCAGTATCTCCAGCAGATGTTGAATTTCTTTCAGCTTTTTTCGATTAGCGCCAGCCAGTAATCCATAATCTCGCACTCGTCGAAACCCTTTCGGTATCACATGTTGAATGATGAGCCACAGAAATTCCAACGTCGCCAGAGTACGAATTTGAGTTTGTTTCGTATTACTGTCTTTGTAACGGAACGTCACTTCATCTTGAGTCACGTTGATAATGTCTTTGTCCGGCAGTACGCCGCGATACAAATACCTCGACAGATATTGTAACGCCGATTTTCCTCGACCGACTTTGGTGCAGTCCACAACCCACTTTTTTTGGCAGATTATCAGGTAGAGTTAATCCAACCGCCATCAACGCTTCAAGCAACCTAAAACGCCAAACTTTAGCCAGGTTAAAAGCATTGAATAGATACTTTGCCTTTTTCTTTTGCCATTGTCGTCGTTTGCTATCAAAGCGACCGGCAGGAACAATAATGTGCAGGTGAGGATGATAATCTCGACGTCGTCTGTGCGTGTGTAATACCGACGTAAAACCAACATTGGCTTGTGTTCGGGTAGCATTATTTCCAAAATCTTTGAGTACGCTGGCACTCACTTGAAACATGGCGTTGTAAATGTCTTTCTCATGTCGTTGCGCTAAGGCTCGAAGTTCAAATGGTAGCGTAAAGGTGACCATATAATAGTCAACAGGCAGTAGTTTTATCTGTTGACGATTAAGGCAATCTTCGGTGGTGTTATGGTTGGCATTGACTGCAACTGCGATGACCACAGGATAACGGACACTCGACCTGTTGCTGACAGTGGCTGCAATCCCATTGACTCACGCCTTGGGTTTGAGTCTTGCAACGGAGCATCGCATTCATCGCTTGGTACATGGATGAGGTTAATCGTGATTGATACTGCTGGATGAAATCAGAATGGTTATCGGACAAAATATCAACAAAACGCATTATATTGTCCTCCACTCTAGCGGTAACTCATTCGTCAATTGCTCCATGGTGTTTCGTGAGTTTTGCTGCTCCACCTCCGTTAATTGTGTATACATTAAGGTTGTGTTGAGACTGGCATGGCCGAGCAGCGCTTGTAGGCTACGTAAATCGAACCAGGTTCCAATAAATGAGTGGCGAAACAATGTCTCAGTGAATGAGGGCTGATTTTCTTGTAGATGAGGTGCCATTACGGGCTTGCCACCACACACCAGTTGCCAAGCACTATCAAACTGCCAGTTTTAGCACATACCGTGATAAAGGCATTGTAAATGGCTACATTAGGCTTGATGCCCCATTGAGCAGAGCTTAGTTGCAAAACGTCGGAAAACATTACTTGCCTTCTTACAATACTTCATACAAGAATGAGTCGACGATGGTTCTTTGTTGAAAAAATCATACAGCTTTTGTCTATCGGTGCTGCTTAATATTTGATAACACTGTTGTAAGTATTCATCATCATCAAACCTTGAAACCTCAAACTTCAGATAGGATGCTGCTTCGCTTGGGTATTGTTGGAGACTTTTGAACACGTAACTAAATATTGATTGTTGATCAGTAGTGTACCCTAGCGTCATAACATTACTCTATAAGTGAATGAATTAACAAGCTAAAAAATAACGCACTGAAAAGGTAAATACAACAATATTCAGCTTTAAGGTATTCTATAAATATATAACAGAAAATTATCCACCGCACAGGAGAGCCGTTTCGTAGCTCATAGTTGTACCTCGGACTCAAAAAAAAATACTGAAAGAAGATATAATAGCATTATACGGTGAGTTGTTAGCTGGTGAGACCTTTGGTCGTTTAGTAATTCAAATGCGTGAAACTAAGTTTGCCGAAGAGCCTTATGCTGAATTCAAAGATACAATTAGTATAGGTGATATCAACTATCAACAAGCTACATTCACAGCTTAACAGTAAAAAACTTTAGAAAATATCGTCGGTAGCTACCTTTCGCTGCTACCGACTTTCATTACCATTTCTAGACTTATTGTTAATTTTTAGCCATAACCCCTTCAACACTGCTTGGTACAAGCTTTAATGTTACTCGTCTATCAAAAAAGTTATTTTCCAAAGATGACTCTGCAGTTAATGGGGCTGTGTCACCATAGGCCTGAGTAATAAATCTGCTCTGTTCAATGCCTCTTTCAACTAAATAATTTAATACGGCTGACATACGCTTTTCAGATAGCTCTTGATTAAACTGGCTTTTCCCCGTTCGATCGGCATAGCCTGATAAGTCCAGTTTCATCGCTGTTGAGATCTTCATTATTTCTGCAACTTCATTTAACTGCTTTTCGAAAATCGGTTCAATTTTTGATGATCCAGTTCTAAATTGCACATTCATGCCTAATGCCAATTCATCTAGTTTTATTTTATCAGCTTGGCTCAATTGATTGAGTTTTTGCTGGCTAAGACTATAACGATGCGCTAAATCGTCATATTTTTCACTTTTACTGGCTAAGCGTGCAATTCTCATTTCTTGTTCGTTAATTTTTACCTGTTGGCTATCTAGCTTGGTATCATCAGCAACACTTTTACCGACAACGCCACCAGTGAAGGCTCCGATTACAGCTCCAACTGGTCCACCAACTAAAGCGCCAATGATTAAGCCAGATCCAAAACCAATAAGTTGTTCTTGCTCACCATGTGGTTCAACTTCTTGATTTGATGCTGCAGCAAAGCTTATGTTTGATGCAAGTAAACTGCCGATTACAACCGTTGTGATAAGTGACTTTTTCATATTAAGTTCCGCCTTTATTGATTCTTGATTGATGATGCTTTGTTTCGATAGACACATTAAACATGAGAAGACTGACCACATTCGGCAGTAAAAAAGACAAATTTGACATCAATAGTGGCAATAATATGGCAATTCACTCCTAACCATTATTTAACCTAAATAATACCAATTACAGTAAATCAACAACCCCGCCGCAAGCAGCGGGGTATAATTTTACAGTATCATCACTCCAGCGAAGGCTGGAGTCTAATGCCTTTGCTCTTTTCTAGAAAAGTCACTGGATACCAGCCTTCGCCGGTATGATAACAAAAGTATCTCATTGGTTACTTCGCCCCCAAGGGGCGGGGAATTAAACCCACAGAGATTAAATGCTCAACTCAGAGCTATGTATGTGCTCAAAGCGCAATCGAAATTGATGATGACATAGTTGTTACCGACATACACTGTCGTTATTACATTGCTACGTCAAGACAGTTTTGAGAAGTAATTTGAGCACACACAAGCTCCCGAAGGGCAAGGCTAAAGGGTTCCATTGCTGCGTTACAAGCACTTAAATTATCCCGACAAAAGCACGAAGTACGTTGAACGCCAGCTTTGCTATGGCAGTCGTAGGGAATATAGTACTTCGAGCTTGTGCCTTGCACTGAAATCCTTTAGCTCTTGCTGAGTGAGAGATTAATTACTGTAATTGGTATAAATCGGTTGGGAGCGTTCATATACGCAGAAAAAATTACTGATAGCAAGGCATGAATAGCAGCAAGTAGTGGTTACCGACATACAAAACTGTCGTTACTTCGTTTCTACTTGCAAAATTTATAACGCAGCTAGCGGTGATTTTGGCAAGTATATGAATGCTCAGCACTCACCTGTTGGGTGAATTAGGGTTGCTTAATTTTTTATTTAACTTCAATAAATTAAAGTTAAATTGTGCATTCAACCGATTTATTTAGGTTTAAGCTTCAATAAAACGCGGTTTTCTGTATAGTCAACAATACGTTAAGCAGTTAATTTATGAATCAATTTGTATGAAACGCATTGCCATTGTCGAAGATGAAGCCATCATTAGAGAAAACTATAAAGAATTACTGCAAAGCCACGGTTACAGCGTGCAAGGATTCCCTAATCGTGCTGATGCTATGCAAGCTTTTTCTCTTCAACTACCTGATTTAGCCATTATTGATATCGGTCTAGAAGATGAACTCGATGGTGGCTTTATACTTTGCCAAGCATTACGCGCTAAATCAGCAACCTTGCCTATTATCTTTTTAACAGCCCGAGACAGTGATTTTGATATTGTGAGTGGTTTACGATTAGGTGCTGACGACTATTTAAGTAAAGATACAAGCTTCCCTCACCTTCTTGCTCGAATCGCTGCATTATTTCGCCGAAGCGAAGCATCTCTAATTCAAAAAGAATCAGAAATTATATTACATGGAAATCTACAAATTGATGCCGATAAAATGCAAGTAAGTTGGTCGAATAAAATAGTAGAGCTGACCGTGACTGAATTTTGGATGGTGTTTGCTTTAGCGAAACGTCCCGGTCACGTCCGTAGCCGTGATGATCTTATGACTGATGCTAAAATTTATGTCGATGACAGTACAATCACTTCACACATCAAAAGGATCAGAAAGAAATTCATCAAAATTGATACCGAGTTTGATTGTATTAATACTGTTTACGGTATGGGCTATCGTTGGGATAGTGCTGAATGAACCAAGTTTTAAAATGGATCAGCCAATTCATTCCTGCAATTAGTATCAGAACAAAGTTAATACTTATTTTGCTTTTTTTTGCTGCATTACCATGGTTCGGTTTTCGGTATTTGTGGGAAATTGAACGTTATTTACAAGTTAGCCAACAGCATACGCTTTCAGGCACAAGTCAAGCTGTTGCCACCGCATTACACCAACGACCTGAGTTATTTGCACAACTTAATACTGCAAAACAAGAGTTTCGCCCAAAAGACTTTTATGTTTATCCATTAAATCATTCCGTTTTATTTCGCGGAAATACTAATGACTGGAAGCAGAATCAAAATAAATTTAAACATTTAGGTTTGTCATTTATCTCCTACAAAAGCGCAACAGTCGCAGATGATGACTATGGTTTAGATGTGTTTTTAGGGCGTTATCAACAGTCACTTTTTACCGCTATTAATGCTAAAGCACCTGTAATTAATTATCGCTCTAAAGAAAATTTGCGGCAGGATAGAAATGATCATTTTATCTTAGCGACTCAGCTTAAAAATGGTCAGTTTAAACGGTACTTAATTTCAGCTTTCAAAGATGGGAAAATACAAGGCTATTCCCTTCCCTCCAATCCAGCTCTGGTTAATCCTCTAACGCCAGAAAAACAAATCAACGGGTTATGGAGTAAAACGGCTAATGGCTTTTTAGTTGAGCTAAGCATGCCACTTACGCTTGTAGGCAATAAGTTTAGTATTAGCAGTTACTTTGTTGACCCTGATGACGTAAGCCAAAATAAAGTTATTATTGCTTCGAGCCCTCTAGATTCAAGCGCTAGCTTAGGTAGGCTTGCCATTCCATCAACAGATATTGATGAAATTATCGATGCCCTGAGTTATAACGACGCCCGTATTTGGGTTTTAAACAATTTAGGACAAGTGCTAACAAAAAGTGGTGATATCCATTCTCCTGCGAGTACATGGAACACCGTCATTGAAGACGTAAACAAAAATGAAAGATGGGTATCATCTATCACTCAGCCAATTTTAAACCTTTTCACCCAATCAACATCAATAGAGTTTGTTGACCCTCACAATGACATTACAGCGATGGCTAACCCTATTGTTGAAAAAGCTTTGAAAGGATTTTCTAGCAGTCAAACTCAATTAACACCGGACAAAAAAACAGAAATTATTTCTGCCGCTACGCCAATATGGAATGATGGAGTCATTATTGGCGTGGTTGTTACTGAACAAACCACCCTAGGCATAAGACAACTTCGAAACCATGCGATGCAACAACTTTTTAATACACTTTTCATCGTGCTGTTAATCGCCAGTATTGGTGTACTTATTTTTTCGGCCAGCATTTCACGGCGGCTGTCTCGGTTGCGAGATCACACCGAAAAAGCGATTGATCCACAAGGAAAAGTGCTCAACACTCACGTTTTATCTACCTCGAAAGATGAAATTGGCGACTTGACTCGTAGCTTTTCACAAATGCTTCAACGCCTCGGTAAGTATAATCATTACCTTGAAAACATGAGTTCTCGTTTATCTCATGAATTAAGAACGCCTATTACTGTCGTACGTTCTTCTCTTGAACACGTACAGATTTCAGCATCAGATGAGCAACAAAAATACATTGACCGAGCGCAAAATGGTTTAAAACGTCTTAATACCATCCTCTACAACATGACAGAAGCAAGCCGACTTGAAACCACGCTGAAACATGAGCATATGCATCAATTTGATCTTCAAGAAGTGGTCAAAGGCTGCTTGCAAGGACATCAAATCGCCTTTCCTAAATATAAAATTATTTTAAAAACTGTACCCTACCCATTACCTGTATTAGGCGTGGCTGATAATATTGCACAACTATTAGACAAGCTCGTTAATAACGCCGTTGAATTTTCATCTGTAACCGACCCAATTGAAATTCGACTCTCTAAGGTAAACAATACGGCGGAATTATCTGTTAGAAACGAAGGAGCCTACTTACCTGAAGGCATGGAGAGTGACGTTTTTAATTCTATGATATCGATTAGAATGACAAACAGTGACGAACAACCCCACTTGGGTCTTGGGTTATATATTTCGGCCATGATAGCCAAATTTCATCATGGCACCATTAAAGCCATTAATCGTGACGATACACCCGGCGTTGCTATCGTCGTTTCACTTCCTTTAAGTGATACTTATACCAATTACAGTAATTAAATACCCAACTCAGAGCTATGTATGTGTTCAAAGTACAAGTGAAATTGATGAAGACATAGTTATTACCGACATACAAAACTGTCGTTATTACATTGCTACGTTAAGACAATTTTGCGTAGTAATTTGGACACATACAAGCACCCGAAGGGTAAGGCTAAAGGATTCCATTACTGCGTTGCAAGTTTTTGAATTATCCCGACAAGAGCACGAAGTGCGTTGAACGCCAGCTTTGTGTGGCGGCCGTTAGGGTATATAGTACCTCAAACTTGCGCCTTGTACTGAAACCCTTTAGCTATTGCTGAGTGGGAAGTTAATTGCTGTAATTGGTATTAATACAAAAATCAAGAGTAGTTTGCTATAGAATTTATACTGTGGGCAACAAAAGAAAACCCGTTAATTGGTCTTCTAGGGCTGTTTATCTTTCGTGATTATTTTTGCAGCGATAAATTGGTCGTTTTATACAAGACAGAGCTTGTGCGGTTTGGTATTCCAAATTAGCAAGCGATAACGCAGTAGAAATGACCAATTTACGCTGTCTTAAATGCTTTGAACGTTCACTGTTCTGTGTTGTAACCCGTTTACTTAGATGACTAAGCTTCACTGCTTTCGCCTTGAACAGATAAACGCTCAAATAGCACAAAATTTAATCCTGAAAGATAAACAGCCCCTAATAGGGCTATCCTTTTTTGCTGTTCTTTTTATACTTAAAGTTGTCATTATGCGCATTTACACCAGTAGTACAGACAAAAAATAAGCCTACTTTTTCATGACTGTGTCTTAGGATCTTAAAAATGAGCCATAAAACAAAAAAGCTAAATACTCAAATCGCTAGTTCTGGCCGCGATAAAAAATGGACGAGCGGTATTGTAAATACGCCAGTGTATCGAGCATCAACCGTTGTATTCGACACGATGAAAGATATGCGTCATGCGATAAAAAATCGTGCGAATAAAGTGATGTTTTATGGTCGGCGTGGCACCCCCACACATTTCTCTTTTCAAGAAGCCGTTTCCGAACTTGAAGGTGGGGCAGGTACCGCACTTTACCCTTCTGGCGCAGCCGCAATCAGTGGTTCACTTTTATCTTTTCTAAAATCTGGCGATCATTTGCTTATGGTCGATAGTGTTTACGAACCCACCCGTGATCTTTGTGACAAATTGCTCGCAGGGTACGGTATCGAGACTAGCTACTATGATCCTATGATTGGCCATGGCATCCGAGAACTAATAAAACCAAACACCAAAGTGCTATTTTTAGAATCGCCGGGCTCGCTGACTATGGAAGTGCAAGATGTACCAACCTTGTGTGAGATTGCTCATCAACATGGTTTAATCACGATATTAGATAACACTTGGGCCTCTCCGATTAATTGCAGACCGTTTGATTTAGGAATCGATATTTCAATCCAAGCCGCAACGAAATATATCTGTGGTCACTCAGATGTCATGTTAGGCACTGCCACAGCAAACGAACAACATTGGCCACAGTTACGTGAGAATAGTTATCTCATGGGACAATGTGCTTCTGCTGACGACGTGTACCTTGCCGCACGAGGATTAAGAACTCTTGGCGTTCGTATGAAACAACACGAAAAAAATGCTTTAGAAATTGCTCAATGGCTATCGGAGCGGCCAGAGATCGATCATATCCGTCACCCTGCTTTTGAGTCTTGCCCCGGCCATGAGTTTTTTAAACGCGACTTTAGTGCAGCGAATGGACTATTTTCTTTTGCACTAAAACGTGGCGATATTGAAAGTGTCACCGCTTTTGTTGAAGGCATGCAACACTTTAAAATGGGGTTTTCATGGGGAGGTTATGAAAGCCTTATCTTAGGAATTTTTGATGTTAATAGAATTAGAAGCATCAATAAGTGGGATGAAACCAAACCACTCATTCGGCTGCATATTGGATTAGAAGACACAGAAGACTTAATTACGGACTTACAAGCAGCCTTCGACCGTTATAATTTTATAATAAACAAAAGCTGATCGCTGCTATGACATAGGTATAGGATAAAATAATCTTTAAGTGGATATTATACCAATTACAGTAATTAAATGCTCAACTCAGAGCTATGTATGTGCTCAAAGTGCAATCGAAATTGATGAAGGCATAATGAAGGCGTAGTTGTTACCAACATACAAAGCTGTCGTTATTACATTGCTACGTCAAGACAATTTTGAGAAGTATTCTTTAAAAACCAAAGTGAGCACATACAAGCTCCCGAAGAGCAAGGCTAAAGGGTTCCATTACTGTGTTACAAGCAATTGAATTATCCCGACAAAAGCATGAAGTGCGTTGAACGCCAGCTTCGTATGGCGGCTGTAGGGAATATAGTACTTCGAGCTTGTGCCTTGCACTGAAACCCTTTAGCTCTTGCTGAGTGAGTGAGAGATTAATTACTGTAATTGGTATTAGGGGCTGTTTATCTTTCAGGATTGAATTTTGTGCTATTTGAGCTTTTATCTGTTCAAGGCGTAAGCAATGAAGCTTAGTCATCTAAGTAAACGGGTTACAACACAGAATAGTGAACACTCAAAAGCATCTTAGACAGCGTAAATTAGTCATTTCTACTGCGTTATCGCTTGCTTATTTGGAATACCAAACCGCACAAGCTCTGTCTTGTATAAAACGACCAATTAACGTTGCAAAAATAATCACGAAAGATAAACAGCCCCTGGTATCTTATCCACTTCTTTCATCTGGAAGAAATTAAGGAGAAAGCTTTTTATCGACGATAAAGCAGAGTTTTTTATCCTCTAATTTTGAATACCAAGCATCAAAAGTATCCACCCCATTAAAAACAATTCCCCAGACAGGTTTCCCATCAACATAAAACTCCTCTGGATGAGGTCCTGCAGGCCAAATCGATTTTGATACAGTAACACTGTAACCTTTCGATATATATTTTCGAGCTCTTTCTACATCAATTATCCGTTCAATCTCAATACCATAAAGAAAATGCAGCCCTTCTATACCCATTTTATGAAAACCTGAATATAGTGAATCTATAATATAAGCTTCTAGCGAAACCATCTCTTTATGCAACTGAGTAAGCTCAACTGATGGTTCGTTCATTTTCGAAGCTCTACCAAACACATTCAACATTTCTGTTTGTTTTAGAGTATCTTTGCTATCAATGACTGCTTGAATAGAAGCGCTGAACTTACGTTCTAAAAATAGAATATTAAGGTTCCCCGGAGCAATCCCCGTAGTCACATGTCCAATATCTCTGTAGTACACCACTTCCTTTTTGCCCAGATTTTGAATGGTGATTAACGGGAGCATCCTCCTATCCGTATCAAGTACGCCATTCCAAAAATTGTAATCGATCAGCCATTCTAATAACCGCTGATTCAACACTCCTACTTTGGTTAATGCTAATATCTGAAATAAATGAGTTCGCTGTCCGTGTAGTGGGTGTGACGAGCAACTGTCATCCATAAATAACTCACGTTTAGCTTTAGGATCAGCTAAGATCGGGTTAACAAATCCAACAAATATTTGTGGATTAGCATTTAGAAAACCCACCTTTTTAAGCATTTTTACCAATAACCTATCCAGTAACTTGCCTTTTTCTATTTTAATATGCGCCGTCCACTCATTAAAATTAGGTAGGTGACATTTATCCTGTTTAGCAATTGCTATTTGTATATCAGGAGCACATTCTGATGGTAACTGAGTAATTTGAGTAATAGGTCTCTGACATATCCGGTTAAGGTTGAATGTTTCATTGCTGCATTCACTGTGTTTTAACCGTAGAGCCTGCCTAACAATTGGATTGAGTTGCTCATAAAGTTCACGCGCAACTTCGGCAAATGTTGGTAAGAAAGTTTCTAACTTGAAACATGCATTAATCAGAGTTTGTTGCTCTGATGTTAGGTTAGAAAAATTTATTTTTACTTTTTCTAAATACAGTTGCTTCAATTGGTCTCTTAACTCATATAAGGGGAAGTCTCTCGCTTCTCTGCGGTTAATAAGCCATTGTTCTAATGGTACTTGCCGCATATCTACCACTTTTACCGATCGGGTTATATCCCTTGTGGCTGGACACCAGAATCGTTGGAAACTTTTAGCGGCGATTACTTCTCCTTTTGAGTTTTTACAAGTAGACGGTAACCCTTTAACTGTATAAGTTTCAGTTTCTCCAGCAAAGTAATTATCAGCGTGTGCGCCAATGTAGTATGTGCTATGCGTTGTTTTTTCTAGCCCTAGTCCAAGTGAAAACAAACGTACCTCAAATAAGTTTACTTATGGAAAAATGTCATTACCTGCTGCCTGTTGATGATGCCATTTAAGTCCCATTCACAAATGCCATTCGGCAATACAAACATAGCCTAGTGTATTGCTGTTTAACATCACAATTTAATTAAGTATTTTTAATGAGTTATCTTTTTTAATATGTAAGAGGATAAACTTGAAAACATTTAAGCTGTGTATTCATCTATAAATGCTCTATCTAAGATACTTTTATTATAAATATAGCCCGAACTACACCCATATACTGTGACTCAAATAAAGCAAATAGCTCTTTTCCACGAATTGCATTTTTTTTTTGGAGATAACCATGGAAGCTCATATTCACTCATTAAACTCGTTATTCGATCAACTTGGACTCAAAAGTTCAGATGAAGCGATTGCAGATTTCATCAAGCTTAATGGTAACTTATCGGCTGGAACTCCTATTTACCAAGCAAAATGTTGGAACGAAGCACAATCTGATTGCTTAAAAGAAATGATTGAGCACGATGCAGATTGGTCAGAAATAGTCGATCAGCTTGACAATATGCTTCGATAAAAATGAATATTAGAGAGCGCTCTCAAATTATGTTAATTGAAATTGGAGATATGACTTTAATAAAATCTAAAGGAATGGAGAATAACAACATAAACTACGTCACTACTACAAAATTCTATAAGTGGTAGGCCGAACCGTTAAATTTGTAACTCTTTTTGAGGATTCATTATGCCTACAAATATCCTATACATCACTGAGCATCTATCATATTTATTAGGAACATTGCATTTAAAGACAGCTGGATAGCTACCCATTTTTTTAGCTCTGCTTTTATCTGTGGCATTAGATCGCACAAAAAACCTTACTGTCGCGAAATTAGCTCCAAAAAAGCCAGAATACTTAGTTGCAGCTTTCACATCAATACTTTTATATTCGAAATTTTTTCCTAATGAAATTTGCTCTGCGCATTCTTTTAGCGTCTTAATAGCGGCTTTAGGGACAAAAGTAATGGCTTCACTAAAATCAATCAAACTTAACCTACCTATTTTATTAAGTGAGGTTAAATCTTAGCGTCTTTATGAATGGTGTACAGTTAATTTTTATTAACTACGCACCAATCATTACAGTAAGCAATCGCTAACAATTCAAAGGGTTATTTCGTTCCGAAAATCTTATCACCTGCATCACCAAGACCAGGCAATATGTAACCTTTTTCGTTTAAGCACTCATCGATAGAAGCGGTATAAAGATCAACATCGGGATGTGCTTTTTCAAGTGCAGCAATACCTTCAGGCGCCGCGACTAAAACAAGCGCTTTAATTGAAGTACAGCCCCGTTTTTTGAGTAAATCAATAGTTGTAATCATTGATCCACCTGTTGCGAGCATTGGATCAACAACTAATGCAATACGTTCTTCAAGATCACTGGCCAATTTCTCAAAATATGGAACTGGCTCTAGTGTTTCTTCGTCTCGGTAAACACCGACCACAGATATACGTGCGCTAGGGATGTGTTCAAGAACGCCGTCCATCATTCCTAATCCTGCACGTAGAATTGGTACTACGGTTACTTTTTTACCTTTGATTTGATCCACTTCAACCGGACCATTCCAGCCTTCAATTGTCACACGTTCAGTTTCAAAATCAGCAGTAGCTTCATAAGTTAACAAACTACCAACTTCAGCCGCCAATTCGCGAAAACGCTTGGTACTGATATCACCTTCACGCATTAGCCCAATTTTGTGGCGTACAAGTGGGTGTTTAACTTCAACGACTTTCATGGCGTATTCCTCTATATTGTCGGAAAAAGGCAAATTGGCTGAATTCTATTGTATTTGTTTTTTCAATAAAACATATAGTTTCACAAATGCAGCAAATCGTGAAGTAGATCGCTAAAACACTGAAACAACTGCTTAATAAAAGTGCAGCACTCTGTTAAATAAGCGTTACCGTTTACTTTCGGACGTGCGCGCAAACTGTTAGAATAGCGCCCGAAAAATTCCAATAACGAAGTACCCTAAGAGGAACCTCTGTGAGCACTCCTACCACACTGAGCTATAAAGACGCTGGCGTAGACATTGATGCAGGTAATGCATTAGTTGATAACATTAAATCTGCGGTAAAACGCACTCGCCGTCCTGAAGTTATGGGAAATTTAGGTGGTTTTGGTGCACTTTGCGAACTACCGACTAAATACAAACAACCAGTATTAGTTTCTGGTACTGATGGTGTTGGCACTAAATTGCGCCTCGCTATCGATTATCACAAGCATGACACTGTAGGTGTAGACCTAGTGGCTATGTGTGTAAATGACCTAATCGTGCAAGGTGCTGAACCACTATTCTTCCTTGATTATTACGCAACTGGCAAATTAGATGTGGAAATTGCCACCTCTGTTGTCAATGGTATCGCTGAGGGCTGCTCTCAATCAGGCTGTGCATTAATTGGGGGTGAAACCGCTGAAATGCCCGGTATGTATGAAGGTGAAGATTACGACCTCGCTGGATTCTGTGTTGGTGTTGTAGAAAAAGCTAATATCATTGACGGAACTAAAGTTGCAGCTGGAAACGCTTTAATCGCACTACCTTCGAGTGGTCCACACTCAAACGGTTATTCACTGATCCGTAAAGTTCTCGAAGTAAGCAAAGCTGATCCACAACAGGATTTAGCAGGCAAGCCACTCATTGATCACTTACTTGAACCAACAACTATTTATGTTAAGTCTTTATTGAAACTTGCAGATCAGACTGATGTACATGCAATGGCGCATATAACCGGTGGTGGTTTCTGGGAAAATATTCCAAGAGTACTCCCTGAAAATGCCAAAGCTGTCATTGATGGTAAGTCTTGGCAGTGGCCAGTGGTTTTTGACTGGATCAAAAACAATGGCAACATCACAGAACATGAAATGTACCGCACCTTTAACTGTGGAGTTGGTATGATAGTCGTTATCCCTCAAGCTGAAGTTGACGCAGCATTGACGCTGTTAAACGCTGAAGGCGAAAACGCATGGCTGATTGGTACAATTGCCGACCGCCAAGAAAATGAAGAGCAAGTAGAGATCCGTTAATGATTGACGTTAGTGCAAAAGAACCTTGTCGTATAGTTGTATTGGTTTCAGGTAATGGTAGCAATCTGCAAGCCATCATCGATAACTGTGATGATCACCTTTTAGGTGAAGTAGTCGGCGTTATAAGCAATAAACCTGATGCTTATGGCTTAATACGTGCTCACCATCATGAAATTGACACCAGTACCGTTATTGCTCAGGAAAGTGAAACTCGTGAAGATTACGATGCTCGCCTACAAATTGTCATTGATAAATACCAACCTGACTTAATTGTACTTGCGGGGTTTATGCGCATACTAACGCCACAATTAGTTAATGATTATTTGGGTAAGATGATCAACATCCACCCTTCTTTACTGCCGAAATATCCTGGTTTACATACTCATCAACGCGCTATTGATGCTGGTGACTTTGTACATGGAACCAGTGTCCACTTTGTTATCCCTGAGTTAGATGCAGGCCCGACCATCCTTCAAGCAAAAGTACCTGTTTATGAAGAAGATGTTGCTCATGATTTAGCGCTACGCGTGCATGAGCAAGAGCATGCTATCTACCCAATGGTAGTCAAGTGGTTTAGTCAGCAAAGATTGCAAATGAAAAACGGTCAATGCTATCTTGATGGGCAATTGCTCGGAGTTGAGGGCTATGCCCCAGACTGATTGTCATTAAAAGGCAATAACTAAGAGGCTTCGGCCTCTTTTTTTCGTTTTATGAACACAAAAATAACAAAGGAACCTTTAATGCGAATTCCTCTACTTCTTTGTGCTACTTCGATACTCTTTGCTTGTAGTAGCCAACCTGAAACTGATTCACCTAACTCAATAACGATAACTGCCTCGCAATTTAATGAAGACCGTTTCCGTCGGGACATCGAAGCCCTGTCTTCAGATGAATTCGAGGGGCGAGCGCCAACCACGTTAGGTGAAAAGAAAACTCTGACCTACCTCACCAAAGCGTTTAAAGAGATGGGACTTATTGGAGCAAATAACGGCAAATATTTACAAGCCGTTCCCATGGTGAGTTACACCACGCTTGGTGAACCAGACATATCATTAGGCGACTTAACTTTGACATCACCAAATGATGTTGTGATTGGTAGTCGGCATAATCTCAAGCATATTGATATTAAAAAGGCACCGCTCGTATTTGTAGGATATGGCATAAATGCGGCTGAATATGATTGGAACGACTATCAAGGTCTAGATATGAAAGGCAAAATTGCTGTCATTCTGGTTAACGATCCAGGTTTTGCTCGGCCAGACTCAGGTAAATTTAACGGCCGTGCAATGACATATTATGGGCGTTGGAATTACAAGTATGAAGAAGCCAGCCGTCAAGGTGCTATCGGTGCCATAATCATCCATGATACAGAGCCAGCCTCCTATCCTTGGTCTGTTGTAGCAAACAGCTGGACAGGCGCTCAACAAGATCTTGCAACCCAATCTTCAGACACTAAAAATAGCAAAGTACAGGTTGAAGGTTGGATAACGCTCGATAAAGCTGAAGCATTATTCAAAAGCTCGGATCAAAATTTAGCTCAACTAATGGATAAAGCCGCAGATGGCCCAATAAACCTTGAGCTAAATCAAACAGCAGATATTAACTTTAAAAATAAAGTTGAATACGCCAACAGCTACAATGTCGTAGCCACCTTACCCGGCAATGTCCAGAAAGATGAGCATATTTTGTTTGTTGCACACTGGGATCACCAGGGCGGGATCGCGCTTTAGGTCTTGAAAAAAATAATTAAAGAAATTTTGAACTTTCCTCTATAACGATGATCAGATCGACAAATGAATACTGATTTGAGCCTGATTATGGACGTAATGAAAGAGATTGAGCAAATTGAAGACCATCGTGTAGAAGCCAATAAAGAGTATGATTTAGCGGATATTATTTTTCTTACTATTGCCGCAGTGCTTTGCGGTGCGACAGGGTGGAAAGCCATCAACATTTTTGGGGAAGCTCAATTAGATTGGTTAAGACAATACCGTCCATTTAGTAACGGTATCCCGACAAGACATTCAATTGGAAGAATAATTAGAGGTGTTAAAGCCGAAAGTATGATGTCTTGCTTTATTAACTTTTCCAACACATTACGGGAACGAGATGGTAAAGAGCATATCAGCTTTGATGGTAAAGTGGCTTGTGGTTCTAAGCACGGGGATAACGTAGCAGCGCTTCAACTAATGACGGCAATGGTTGTGGATAATGGACTGATAATACGTCAAAAAGAAACGTCGACTAAAACGAACGAAATCCCTGTAATGCAATCTATGCTAAAACACATGGACATTGAAAATGCAGTTATTACCGCTGACGCCATGCACTGCCAGAAAGAAACTACAGCCTTAATACGTGAGGGAAAAGGTGATTACGTTCTTCAAGTGAAAAAGAATCAAGGTAAATTACTTGCTGAAATTGAAGCTTATTTTCATAAGTGCTATAGAGATACACCAGAGCTTTTAAAAAAGAATCACTTTACAGAATTAGACGGTGAGCACGGACGAATTAATGAAAGACATTATCGCCTTTTGCCAATTACAAATTGGTTTGACGAAACAGCTAAATTTGTAGGCAGTCATGCCGTTGTTGAAGTCACTCGAATGCGAGAGCTGAAGAATAAATCAAGTCAAGAAACGTCTTACTACATAACTTCGTTAGCCAGTGATGTGAAAGATATAGCTAAATATATACGGAAGCATTGGGCAATTGAAAATAGTCAGCATTGGGTTCTCGATGTCACTTTTAAAGAGGATGCCTGTAAAATTTATGCTGATGATGGTGCAAAAAATTTGGCTACAATCAGAAGAAAGATTTTGAACTTAGTTAAAAGTCACTCTTCAAAAGACAGTGTTGCTGGCAAGATGCAGAGAGCCTGCTGGGATGCAAAATTTAGGGCTGAGATTTTGTTTGGTGAATATTTCATCAAAGCATAATCCCGCCCTGCTGGGATCACATTGGAATAGATAAAAGTAAAACTGGCGATCAAATTTATAATGGCGCATTAGACAACGCTTCAGGTACTGCCGGAATTTTAGAAATTGCTCGTCAATTTGCAAAACTCAAACACAGTGGTAAAAGTTTAAATCGCTCGCTGACATTCATTGCCGCAACAGGTGAAGAACAAGGATTACTAGGTAGTCGATATTATGCAGATAATCCACTGTACCCTATAGACAAAACTGTCGCGGTATTTAATTTAGACAGCACGAACATTTATGGCCGCACAAAAGACTACACCATAATAGGTAAAGGTAAATCACAACTAGAAAATTATCTCGATAGCGCGGCTGCTACACAAAACCGAGTAACAAAATCTGAAAAATATCCTGAGTCTGGTGGATTTTTCCGCTCCGATCATTTTAGCTTTGCTAAATATGGCGTGCCTGCTGTTTTTGCCGGTGGCGGTAATGAACCTATCGATGAAGCCACGGAGACTTATAAAACAAGTATGCAGAACATCCGTAGAGGCTGTTATCACAACGTATGTGATGAATACAGAGAAGACTGGAATCTCGATGGTGCTCTAGAAGACTTAGCCGTTTATGGTCAAGCCGCTGCAGATTTAGGTAATAGTAAGAAATGGCCTGGATATTTTGAAGGAACTGAATTTCATTCATTAAGACCAGCTAATTAATCATTTATTATTTGAGAACGGTTTAATATACCGTTCTCAATAACTCCCATATCTTTATTGTACAATAAACCACACGCATAACCTTCTATCAAATCAATTTAATACCTAAAATCAGTTAATTGTAAAGTTCAATACAGCTGCTGCTCATGTTACATTTAATTAACATATCTCTTTGTTATGTTAATTAAATAAAAGCAACAAATAAGGTAACTATTGATGAAAAATCTATTTATTTTACTTCTCGCAGTAACCGCACTAACGGGCTGTATTTCAGCAAAATCTTATGTTGATCCTTCATTTTCCAAAGCAACTTATGAAGATATAAAGCCTGTAGAGAAAAAATACAATGCACATGTGATTGTCGAGTTTCAACGAAATGGCGAAACATTCTCACAAGTTAACCAAGAAGTTCGTAACCATCTTGAAAGAACATTACGTGCTACAGGGGTAATTATCCCCGCTTCAGCAGATACTAACTTCACATTAAATGTAGTTGTCAACAATGTCGCTGACATGAAAGCCGCTATGGCGAAAGGCTTTGGTACAGGCCTAACGTTAGGGGCCGTTGGTTCTGTAGTGTAACTTTTAAAAAAATATAAACTCTTAACGAATACTAAAGATGCTGTTGATTTACTTTAACTATCAAGTTGCAGCATCTTTTTATCTTAAATTCAAAACTGCTCAGTCACTACTTACTACTAATTAAAGGCTTAGGTATGAAAGAATCTGATGTCGATAAAATTATCCAAAATATGGAAGATGCAAAAATTGCTGATATACAAGCTAAATTAGTTTCACTAAAACCCAGTAAACACAGCTGGTTATTCAACTACCTTTATTTTATTATCGCCCTCTTTCTTCTCCATTATTTTACTGAATTTAATGTTTATGAAGGACAAAACTTAATATTAATTTTTCTTATGGTCGTAATTTCAAAAATAGATAAACCTCGTATAGACTCGGCACACGAACGAATAGATACTCTCATCGCTTTACTAGAAAAACTAGAGTACACCAAGAAAAACAACCAAACCTCATCTCAAGCGAATGATTATGAACACAATAAAAGTGATTAAATAAAATAAAATAAAATAAAAGGATTTTACATCATGAAAATATCTTTTAACCAAGGGCTTATTATCGCCGTCATTTTCTCTTATTTATTGATGCTTTTAGGTGGCGCTGCCCTAAAACCTGATTACTCACATGTTAGCCAGTATATCAGCGAGCTAAACGCAATAAACACACCTTATGCAGATGTGATCAGCTGGTTTGGTTTTGGTCTGTTTGGGTTAATATCAGCTATAACAATCGTTGCATTAGCAAAACATGTTCCCGTGAGTGGTATGAGTAAATTCGGCTACTGGTTACTCCTAGCTGAACCCATAGCTTATTTGGGTTCTGCCTTTGCGCCATGTGACTTGGGGTGCCCAACAGAAGGTAGCATTAGCCAACTTCTTCATAACCTGTTGGCAATTACTACTCTATTGGCAACGACACTTGCCTTATTTTTACTCACCTTTACTCCAAGCTTAAAACTCTATTGGCGACTTTTTTGGCTTGGTCTTTCAATAACATTTTTTTTGCTCTTCACGTTAATGATTGATAGTGATTTTGATGAATGGAAAGGCTTAATTCAACGAGTTCAAGAAGCGTTAATATTCAGCTCTCTATGCATTGCTGCATGGCGAGTTACTCATAAATAACAATAAAAATTAGCAAGGGAAGCATCAATGAAAAACAGAAGTTTACTGATCATCTTGCCAATCCTGAGCCTATTGTGGCTGGCAAGTACGATTATCATTGGCGGTATTTATTACCCGAATTACAGCCATACATCACAGTTTATCAGCGAACTAGGCGCTACAGGATCTCCTTACGGTAACTATATTAATTACTTAGGCTTTATTCCGACAGAATTGTTAATGTTTGGTTTCATTGCCGTTTGTTACAAAACCCTGCCTGCTTCTTACCTCAATAAATTGGGTCTATTATTTATTTTTTTTTACAGCGCCTCATTGACCATAGCCTCATTATATCCTTGTGACTTTGAGTGTAAGCCAGAAACTCCAACAACATCACATCTTATCCATATATTTTCAGCACTACCGGGTTATTTAGGAGGTATTACTTCAATTTTAGTTTTGTCTTTTTCTTCAAACAATTGGAATCAAGAACCGTCATTTAAGATAGCAAGTTTTACTATTGCAATTCTCGCTTCGAGTGCGTTTTTAAATATAAGTTCTGACTCAAACATTGTAGGTGTCTACCAACGAATTTTAGAAGTCCTTATATATTCATGGTTTATATTCTTCGGTTATCAGTTAAGCAGGCAAAGTTGACTAACAACGTTATAAATCGAGAAGGTTGTACTTATAACTTTCGTACCAATTTACGATGTTATAGTTTGAGTATTTTTTACCAATACTGCGTTGCTTATCCTTACAATAGAATAACTATTACCTCGAATAAGCGCCTTGTCTAAATTAGGCCAACCGCACGAGTGAGTGATCCTAAAAACAACAGTTGAACGCTGAGTATATGAGTAACTGTTTGAGCAATTGGATGATTTTATTATCATGTTTTTCACCCAATGAGTGAAACGCTCTACGCTCACAAGCTTGCTAAAATGGCTGCTATCTGCGTTGTAACTTTTGCAAGTAGAATAACTACTTGCTGCAAGCTACGTCTTAATATCAGCCATTTTTTCTACGCATGAGAACACAGTCAACTGATGTTTCTAGGGTGATATATAAACAACTCCATGTGGTAATTTCGTCATTCCCACGAAAGTGGGAATCTAGCGCCTGATAATTGAACACCCAATGTCACTGAATACCAGCCTTCGCTGATATGACAAAGATTGGTACTTTCTAAATTGCTAGATCCCTAACAAGGATAGAGTTTCTACCCTTTATACATCTGGTTAGTGATGAACAACTTTTTGAGCTAAAACAACACCAGCTAAATTAAATATATGATGTGATTTTACAAGCTTAAAACCACATAATGTTAGGTGTTCTAAAAATTGATGATGATCAAAGCGATTATGCTGAGGGTGTTCGAATAATCGTTTTGAAACAGGATTGGTAATAGCAAGACGGTACAAGTCTTCAACCACAAAAAAACCGTTCGGTTTTAATACCCTATACACTTCTTTGACCGCTTTTTGCCAATCTGGAATATGATGAAACACGGCAAAGTTAAAAATCAAATCAAAGTTATTGTTTTCAAAAGGTAACTGGCTTGCATCAGCTTGACTCACCGATAGCCATTTTTCATCAGCATATCGAGCTTTAGTGGCTTTAACCATTTCAATATCATAATCAACGGCTGTGAGTGATTCGGGGAAAAAATGCTTTCGTATTAACCCTACCCCATTGCCATAACCACAGCCAATCTCAAGCGCTGAACTTAAATATTGCGGCACAATGTCAAATAACGAGGTAATAATAGGCATTTCTATTTTATCTTGAGCCCAACAACGAAGTGGGTGCTGCACTATTGTCTTTTCGAATTCATTCAATTTCATTTATGCATCCTTTCGACTTAGTGGAAATAAAAAAGCGACTATCATAATCTTATTGATAGTCGCTTTTTTATTTTAGCACGGCAAAATAACCTTGCTATTATTGGGAGGTTAAACGGCTGATAAAGCCTGCTTGCAAAGCTCGGTAATTTTCTCCCAATCGCCTGATTCCATCGCATCTGCTGGTGCAATCCAACTACCACCGACACAATCAACATTATTTAATGCCAAATAGTCTTTATAGGTTTTTGGTGTTATTCCACCTGTTGGGCAAAAGCGTATATCCGCTAATGGACCAGAGAACGCTTTTAATGCACTCACACCACCTGATGATTCAGCAGGGAAAAACTTAAAATGGGTGTAACCCAACGCCATTCCTTTCATGACCTCTGAAATGCTCGCCACACCAGGGATTAATGGAACCTTTCCTTTCATAGCCGCTTTTAATAAGTCACTTGTTGCACCCGGGGTAATAATAAACTGTGAGCCTGCTGCAATGGCTTGCTCAAGTTGCTCTTCATTCAAAATCGTGCCAGCTCCGACCAAAGCTTCAGGCACTTCTTGTTTGATTTGAGCGATGGCTTCCAGCGCACATGAAGTCCTTAACGTCACTTCAAGCACGTTTATTCCACCCGCTACTAATGCTTTTGCTAGCGGCACCGCATCTTCAATTTTATTGATAACCATTACTGGTACAATCGGGCTACATTTGAATATTTCATTGGGTTGTAATGACCAATTATTGTTAACCATTTGTTTTCCTTACCTCGTTATCAATACAATTCATCGACAGCTTGAGTGCTGCGAGCGCCAGTCTCAGGGCTACTGAAGTTACTTCTCAGTGCGCTAAATAGCTCTCTTCCCATTCCATAGTGAGACTTTCTTAGATCCAACGCCTCTACTTCGCGAGAGTGCAATTCCAATTCACTGACGAGCAAAGTAAGCTCACCAGTTGTTGCATCAACACGAATTAAATCACCATCTTGAATTTTACCTATCAAACCACCATCAATAGCTTCAGGAGTTAAGTGAATGGCAGCGGGTACTTTTCCTGATGCACCAGACATACGCCCATCAGTTAATAAAGCAACCTTAAAGCCTTTATCTTGTAACGAACCAAGTAACGGTGTCAGTTTGTGTAATTCAGGCATTCCATTCGCTCTAGGACCCTGCCCTTTAACGACCACAACACAATTACGATCGATATCACCATTTTTAAATAATGCATCGAGCTTGTGTTGATCATCAATCACAACGGCAGGGGCTTCTACGATACGATTGTTAGCAGGAACCGCTGAAACTTTGATAACAGCACGACCAAGATTGCCTTTCATCAGTTTCAAGCCACCATTGGATTGGAAAGGCGCATCAACAGAAGCCAACACTTCTTTATCAAGACTCTCGGTAGGACCTTCGACCCAGCTCAGCTGTCCGTCAAGTAATTTAGGCTCTTGGGTATAACGGCGTAAACCGAAACCAGCAACTGTATTAACCTCTTCATGCAATAAGCCTGCATTGAGTAATTCATTAACCAAAAATGCCATGCCACCAGCGGCATGAAAGTGGTTTATGTCTGCATGACCGTTCGGGTAAACACGCGCAATCAGAGGAACAACATCTGAGAGCTCAGAAAAATCATCCCAATTAACAATAATACCGGCAGCACGAGCCACAGCAACAATGTGCATGGTCAAATTAGTAGAACCACCTGTAGCCAAAATAGCCACAATGCCATTAACTATGGACTTTTCATTAACTATTTCACCAATGGGTGAGTATTGACCGCTATGTTCAGTCAGTCGGCAAACTTGATGTGCTGCCTTCGTAGTCAAGGCTTCACGTAATGGATTATCAGGATTGACAAAAGAAGAACCGGGAAGCTGAAGCCCCATCACTTCAAGCATAAGCTGATTGGAATTTGCCGTACCATAAAAAGTACAGGTACCTGCGCTGTGATATGAGCTTGATTCGGCTTCAAGCAATTCTGCTCTGTCCGCGAGCCCTTGAGCAAAGCGTTGCCTAACCCTTGCTTTTTCTTTATTTGGAATACCAGATTTCATTGGCCCAGCAGGAACAAATAACATAGGTAAATGACCGAAGCTCAATGCACCAATAAGTAAACCCGGGACAATTTTGTCACAAATTCCTAGAAGTAAAGCGCCATCAAACATGTTATGAGAAAGGCCAACTGCGCTTGCCATTGCGATAACTTCGCGACTAAGCAAGCTAAGCTCCATACCGGGCTGACCTTGAGTCACGCCGTCACACATGGCTGGAACACCACCGGCTACCTGTGCAACACTGCCGATTTCATGACAAGCTTTTTTCAACTTATCTGGATAGTCGCCATATGGCTGATGCGCCGATAACATGTCATTAAATGCAGTGACGATACCGATATTCGCCTTACTAAATTGTTGAAGTGCTGATTTATCATCTTGGTTACAAGCCGCAAACCCATGGGCTAAGTTTCCGCAGCTCAGCGAACTTCGGTGAACACCATTTAATTGTGCTTCTTTAAGCGCGGATAGATAACGACTTCGGCTTTCTTTACTTCGCTTAATGATCCTGTCTGTGACAGATTGAACTACTGAATGCATTTTTGCCTCCATGTACCAGTTCTTCTACTAGTTGTTAGAACTCTGGTTACGCACTCCAATACACATCAACTGGGGTTTTATGTTGTGATAAAACCGCGCGTATTGGCATTGAGTAAACATCATCATTTTCTAAGACCTGACGGTAAACCGTCAGTTTTTGCTCACCGACTAGATGTAAAAAGACTTGTCGACTCGCAAGAATTCTTTGTTTTGTTAATGTGATCCGCTCATGTGGTGCTGTAGTCGGCGTGACGGCAACACAGGTTGTATCCGTAGTAAGTGCTACCTCTAAAGACGAACGATTTGCACACGGGAACCAAGAACATGTATGGCCATCATTACCCATACCTAAAACCACAACATCGAATTTAGATGGAAAGTGTTGCAGCTTTTCTGAAGCCATTTGACAGCCTTCAACGGCCGTTTCAAACATATTTTTTAGGCCGGTAAATTTAGCTGATGACGCTTTATTTTGTAGTAAATGCTGCAACACCAAGTTTTCATTAGAGTCTTTATTTTCAGAATCAACCCAACGCTCATCAGCTAAAGTGATATAAACATCTTTCCAACCTATATTCTTTTTACTTAATAACT
This sequence comes from Parashewanella spongiae, assembly GCF_004358345.1. Lineage (NCBI taxonomy): Bacteria > Pseudomonadati > Pseudomonadota > Gammaproteobacteria > Alteromonadales > Shewanellaceae > Parashewanella > Parashewanella spongiae. The sequence continues at coordinate 3,464,765 of NZ_CP037952.1, forward strand.
TAAACAACGTAATGGGAGTTGAGCCGCCCGATACCACTAGACTCGCTTTCCCTCGTGTATCAATACCTTCTTGAAGCAAGCCTGCAATTTTTTCTGCTAATTTTTCAGCTAACTGATTTGCATCATCAAAGGATTTAAAAACAGCTTCTTTCATTTCTTCATCTCTATTTATACTTTCCAAAAAACGGACTTACTCATCCCATGAACGACCGTCTTTACTTATTAGCGCTACAGATGCAACAGGTCCCCACGAACCAGCAGGGTAAGCTTTCGGTTTTTCGCCACTTTCTTCCCAAGCTTCAATAATTCCATCTACCCAGCTCCAAGCTTGCTCAACTTCGTCACGACGAACAAACAGTGCTTGATTTCCTAACATAGCTTCTAACAATAAGCGCTCATAAGCATCAGCAATACGATCGTTTTTAAATGTGTCAGAAAAACTTAAGTCGAGTTTTGTGGTCTGAAGTCGATGATTCTGCTCTAATCCAGGCACTTTATTCATCATCTGAATTTCAACACCTTCATGGGGCTGAAGACGAATCGTTAATTTGTTAGGCGGAAGGTTACGTAAAGTTGAACGATACAAATTATGTGGTGGGTTTTTAAAATAAACAACAATCTCTGAGCTTTTACCTGGCATTCGTTTGCCGCTGCGTAAGTAAAATGGAACGCCAGCCCAACGCCAGTTATCGATATCGACTCTTAGCGCAACAAAAGTCTCAGTGCCCGATGCTTTATTTGCGCCCTCTTCTTCCAAGTAGCCCGGAACTGCCTTTCCGTTTAAAAAACCACTTCCGTACTGTCCGCGTACCGTATTTTCATACATGTTATCTTGATTGATAGGGCGTAATGACTTAAGTACTTTCACTTTTTCGTCACGTATACTATCGGCATCTAGATTCACAGGTGGATCCATGGCAACCAAAGTTAGAACCTGCAACAAATGGTTTTGGATCATATCTCGCATCTGACCAGCTTTGTCGAAGTAACCCCATCGCCCTTCAATGCCCACTTCCTCAGCAACTGTGATCTGAACGTGATCTATCGTTCTATTATCCCATTTAGATGCAAAGAGTGAATTAGCAAAGCGCAGTGCTATCAAATTTTGAACGGTTTCTTTACCTAAGTAGTGATCGATACGATAAATTTGTGACTCATTAAAATAAGTAGAAACTTGGTCATTAATGATTCTTGAGGATTCGAGATCTGAGCCAATTGGTTTTTCAAGTACAACTCTTGTGTCTGGTTGAATCAGCTTTTGCTCGTATAAGCTCCGACAAATGTCTCCGAACAGTGACGGTGGCGTTGCAAAATAATTGACAAGAACTCTTTTTTCAGGTTCCACTAATGCCTTAAACGCCACATAATCTTCTGATTTGGTAAAGTTTGCGCTGACATATACACACCGTTCTATAAAACGGTTGACGGTTTCTTCGCAAAGCTCATCTTTAACAAATGTTGTAAGTGATAAACGAACGGCGTCATGAAATTGGGCAAGAGTAAAATTATCTTTAGCAACCCCGATCACACGAGTGTCATTCGATAATAAATTTGCTTTATCTAACTGATATAAGGATGGCAGTAATTTTCTACGAGCCAAATCACCTTTTGTTCCAAAAATTACGAAATCACAAGCTTTAGTTTCTGATGCTTTTTTGACCATCACCTACCAATCTCCTTTAAACTTCTGTGACGCCTGACTAAAATTTTAACCAGCACCACATAATTTTGTTGTAATATAACAACAGAATTAATTAAATGCACCTGTAAAACAAAAATAATCATCATTTTACCCAGTAGCCAATTCAATGGTAAACCTGTTATTATTTTTGTAGTTAACTTACTGTTGAGATAATAATCTTTTCACATTTGATGTAAAAAATGACGTAAAAATAATTCCCTAAAACCTGAGCAACACCAATACGCCGTCTGATCACTCAGGTATTAAACATAAATAAAATTACAATATTAATTGGAACGGACATTCGCGTATGAATACCTTAGAAAAGGTTCAAAAAAGCCTCATTCATTTTAGTAAATCCGAGCGAAAAGTTGCTGAAGTAATACTCTCAGCACCGCAAACGGCAATTCATTCAAGCATTGCTACATTAGCTAAAATGGCTGATGTCAGTGAACCTACGGTTAATCGGTTCTGCCGCCGTTTGGACACTAAAGGGTTCCCTGATTTTAAATTACATCTTGCTCAAAGTCTCGCTAATGGTACTCCTTATGTTAGCCGACATGTAGAAGAAGATGACTCCCCTGATTCTTACACAACAAAAATCTTCGAATCTTCAATGGCGTCACTTGATACAGCAAGGCAAAGTCTCGATGTTGTTGCTGTTAATAAGGCTGTAGATATTCTTACTCAAGCCAAAACGATTTCGTTTTTTGGCTTAGGTGCATCTTCATCTGTTGCCCATGATGCACAAAATAAGTTTTTCCGTTTCAACGTACCTGTCATGTGTTTCGACGACGTGTTAATGCAGCGTATGAGTTGCATTAATTGTAATGAAGGTACTGTTGTTGTGCTGATCTCGCACACAGGTCGTACGAAATCACTTATTGAAATAGCTAAACTTGCCCGCGAAAATGGAGCTGCTGTAATAGGTATTACAGCGAGGAACTCTCCACTCTCGGAAGAATGTACTCTTGCGGTAACGCTTGAGGTGCCAGAAGATACAGACATGTACTTACCTATGGCATCTCGACTTGCGCAACTTGTTGTTATTGATGTACTTGCTACTGGTTTTACATTAAGACGAGGCCCGAGATTTAGAGATAACTTAAAACGCGTTAAAGAAGTATTAAAAGAATCACGGACGACAAAAGATACCATCCTGTAATTTTTTATCGTTTAGAAGGTTGCTAGAACAACATTTTTTGTTCTAGCAACTCACCAATAAAACCGTTTCAATTACAAAATTGAGTTGTTCCTCACAAAAATTATTCTTTCACACCTCTCATTTTGGTGTAACTTTCCTACATTAATAATTTTTCTTTGTTAATATAATCAAAGAATTTTTTATATACACAAACGGAGTATCCCATGTTCCGCAGAACTAAGATCGTTACCACACTTGGCCCAGCAACTGATCGCGATGACAACCTACGTAAAATCATTGCAAAAGGCGCGAATGTAGTCAGATTAAACTTCTCTCACGGCTCACCAGAAGATCATCTTAAACGTGCTACTGATGCTCGAAATATCGCGAAAGAACTAGGTGTTCACGTTGCCATTTTAGGCGATCTGCAGGGGCCGAAAATCCGTGTATCAACGTTTAAAGACAATAAAAAGGTACAACTTGACTTAGGTCAGCCATTCATCCTAGATGCTGATTTAGCGAAAGGTGAAGGTACTGTTCAACAAGTAGGCATTGATTACAAGCAGTTACCTCAAGATGTAAACATTGGCGACATTCTGATGTTGGACGATGGTAGAGTACAGCTTAAAGTTGAACGTGTTGAAGGCCAAAAAGTCCACACGACAGTTACCGTTGCGGGCCCATTATCAAACAATAAAGGCATCAACAAGCAAGGTGGTGGCTTATCAGCCGCAGCATTAACAGAAAAAGATAAAGCAGACATTATCACTGCTGCTGAAATTGGTGTTGAATACCTCGCCGTTTCATTCCCTCGTACAGGGGCAGATCTCGACTATGCACGTGACTTAGCAAAACAAGCGGGTCATGAACCTATGATTGTTGCAAAAGTAGAGCGTGCTGAAGCTGTTGCAACTGATGAAGCTATGGACGATGTAATTAAAGCATCCGATGTAGTAATGGTTGCTCGTGGTGATTTAGGTGTTGAAATTGGCGATGCTGCACTAGTTGCGGTTCAGAAGAAACTTATCCAACGTTCTCGCCAATTGAACAAAGTAGTCATTACCGCAACTCAAATGATGGAATCTATGATTACCAGTCCAATGCCGACTCGTGCTGAAGTAATGGACGTTGCCAACGCTGTCCTTGATGGCACTGACGCAGTAATGCTTTCTGCCGAAACCGCTGCTGGTGACTTCCCAGAAGAAACTGTTACGGCAATGGGTAACGTATGTATTGGTGCTGAGGCTCATCCAAGTATCACAGCTTCAAAACATAGATTAGATGAATCTTTCACTACGATTGAAGAAACCATCGCACTTTCAACCATGTATGCCGCCAACCACTTAAAGAGCATTAAGGCTATCATAGCATTAACTGAATCTGGTGAAACGCCTAAGTTAATGTCTCGTATTAGCTCTTCATTGCCTATTTTCGCTTTAGCTCGTCATGACAAATCGCTCGCTAAAATGGCACTTTATCGTGGTATTAAGCCTGTCTATTTCGACTCAACTAAATATTCAGCGGACACTCTAGCGAAAAAAGCACTGGAAGAACTAACATCTTCAGGTTATTTAAAGTCAGGTGATACAGTGTTGATGACTAAGGGTGACTCAATGGAAACGGTTGGCGGAACAAATACTTGTAAAGTACTCGTTGTTGCTTAAATATTTAGTTTTATAATACCAATTACAGTAATTAATCTCTCACTCAGCAAGAGCTAAAGGGTTTCAGTGCAAGGCACAAGCTCGAAGTACTATATTCCCTACGGCCGCCATACAAAGCTGGCGTTCAACGCACTTAGTGCTTTTGTCGGGATAATTCAAGTGCTTGTAACACAGTAATGGAACCCTTTAGCCTTGCCCTTCGGGAGTTTGTATGTGCTCAAATTACTTCTCAAAATTGCCTTGACGTAGCAATGTAATAACGACAGCTGTATATGTCGGTAACAACTATGCCTTCATCAATTTCGATTGCACTTTGAGCAAATACATAGCTCTGAGTTGAGCATTTAATTACTGTAATTGGTATAAGTTATAGCTTTCTATATGTCATAAAAAAACGCCACAGCTGTGGCGTTTTTTTATGGGGAAAATACAGGTTATAACGTCTCGAAATCGTCCACATTTATGGCAGCTAAACGCAAGTCATCAGCCTCTTTTAATTGTTCGAATTCAGTTTCCGAAATGACCTCTTTTTCTAGGGCTAAATTAAATAACGCCATGCCACGTAGTTTACGGTGCAATTGTCCGTCTTTTTTCGCTTGATTCATTTTTTCATACAAGCTCCTACATTCATGTTGAGCCAAGAATGCACGTTCAACTTCTGCTACCCCACTCTTATCACCTTCATAAACATGACTTAAAAAGGTAATACGATCACGCGCAGGGCTTGGCTTCAACATCGCGTTAGATAATATAATAGCTTGTTTATCCGACGGCGCCTTGAATCGGTTACCTAACGGAAAGATTAAAACAGTTAACAGCCACGATATCGGTTTATTCGGGAAATTACGGATTGCTTCCTGCATAGCTTGTGCGGCCTGATACAAACGATCACGCATAACATAGTGCACAATAGGTAAATCATCCTGTTGGTGCCCATTATCTTCGAATAATTTTAAGGCAGCTGAGCCCAGATACAACTGACTTAATACGTCACCTAAGCGAGCAGATAGCATTTCCTTTCGCTTCAACTCTCCACCAAGTACCAACATAGACACATCTGTCATAAATGCCAGTGCAGCAGACATACGTGACATGTCTTTATAATATTGCTGGGTTTCACCACTTACCGGAGCTTGTGCAAGCCAGCTTGCTGTCAAAGCATGGCCTAAAGCACTAAAGGCATTTCGGCAAGCATAACCAATGTGTCCCATTAACAATTTGTCAAAACGATCGACTGCCGCTTTTTGGTCTTCCATTACTGCGGTTTCCATTTCAGGAATCACGTAAGGGTGGCAGCGTGTTGCACCTTGTCCAAAAATCATCAATGAACGAGTAAGTATGTTTGCACCCTCAACAGTAATCGAAATAGGCAGTCCCATGTAGCCATGCCCTAAATAGTTTTTAGGCCCTAGCTGAATACCTTTACCCGATTGGATGTCCATTGCGTCATTGATTACCTTACGACCCAGTTCGGTCATGTGATATTTTGCAATAGCCGTAACAACAGATGGTTTAACTTTTAAATCTATACCTGTTGTCGTTAATCGACGTGCTGCTTCTAATTGATATGAATTAGCAACAATTCTTGATAATGCTTCTTGAACACCCTCGAATTTACCAATTGATAAGCCAAATTGCTTACGAACATAACTATAAGCCGTAGTCGTTTGAGTTGCTAAGTGCCCTGAAGCTGTTGCCAATGCAGGTAATGAAATACCTCGACCTGCTGATAAACACTCAACCAGCATACGCCAACCTTTACCTGCATACTGTGGGCCTCCAATGATCCAATCTAAAGGAATAAAAACATCTTCACCTGAGGTTGTGCCGTTCATAAAGGCCAACCCCATTGGATCATGGCGGCGGCCGATTTCCACCCCCTTATAATTGGTTGGAATTAACGCACAAGTAATCCCTAAATCGACTTCTTCACCCAAAAGTCCATCAGGATCTCGCATCTGAAAAGCTAAACCCAAAACTGTCGCGACGGGAGCCAGCGTAATGTATCGTTTATTCCAAGTTAAAGATAACCCTAGAACCTCTTCGCCTTGATATTCACGACGACATACAACACCGATGTCAGGAATACTGCCTGCATCACTTCCTGCTTCTGGTCCAGTCAATGCGAAACAAGGTAATTCACGACCATCGGCTAATCGTGGAAGCCATTGATCTTTTTGTTCAGTTGTTCCGTAATGTGTTAATAGCTCACCAGGGCCCAAAGAGTTTGGCACCATAACTGACACTGCTGCACTTACGCTTCGAGTTGCAAGCATGGTAACAATGGTCGAATTCGCATAAGCAGAAAACTCTTTACCACCATATTTTTTAGGAATAATAAGCGCGAAAAAGCCTTCTTTTTTAAAGTAATCCCATAACTCTGGCGGTAAATCACGACGATTTTGCACAATGTCATAATCGTCTATCATTGTCAGAGCCGTTTTGACTTTGCTCTCAATAAAATCTTTTTCTTCAGAATTTAGCGTTGGCTTTCCATAACTGTGAAGGGTATTCCAATCAGGACGCCCTCTAAACAACTCTGCTTCCCACCATACATCCCCCGCTTCCATTGCTTCACGTTCAGTGTCTGATAATGGTGGTAACACTCGCTTGAAAAAAGCAAATGCTGGCCGGGTAATAAATCGCATTCGAATACTTCTAACTCCGAATACGACAGCAATTAATATTAAGAGCAGTACTACAATACTCATAGCAAAACCTTTTGCTTGTTATTTAAATGGTAGCGACAGGTACAGCAACACCTGCAGCCATATAAGGGATCAACTTTCGTATCACAGCCTCGATATCATTTTGTTCTTTAAAATCTGCAGCCGCAATTTCCATTAATGCATCCGATGATGCCATAGTGAAAACCACAGTTCCTAAAGTAAAGTGTAGACGCCAAAACATTTCTGCTGCAGGAATATGAGGTGCACAAGTTTGAACGGCATGAACGAACTCCATTAAAGGTTCTTGATAATGTGTGGTGATAAACCATCGTAAATGGCCTTGGCTTTCGATATAACCCCGACCAAGTAGTTGTAAAAAATTACTTGTTCCGTCGGTATGCAATTGATCTAAGTCCAATAAAGGTTGCACTAAACAAGAAAACACATCGTTCAAATTTGAAGATTCTGTAAGTTGTGATAATGATGCAGACGCAGAAGGCATAAATGCGTCTAAATATCTAGCGAGTACCGCGCGTATAAGTTCTTTCTTTGAGCCAAAGTGATAATTAACAGAAGCTAAATTTACTTCAGCTTTGCTGGTAATAAGTCTGAGAGACGTTTCTGAAAAGCCTCGCTCAGCAAACAATTTTTCAGCCGCATTAAGTATCTTAGATTTAGTGTCGGGTCTAACCGCCATTCCTTGACCTTCATTTAATTTAAAACAGTTGTTTAAAATTAAATGTTCTATGTGAAATTGTCAATGTAATTGGTATAAAAGCCAGTATTTATGCAGATTTCAGATAAGAAACTTCCACCTTCAGTTTATGTATACATCAATATTTAAATTGCGATGAACTAAAGACTTGTTATCGAAGCAGTGAATGGATTACTGATTAATAATCATCACCATACTCACAAATGCAAATTAATTTTAGTTTAGGTAAACTAACTTGAAAAATAATATCGAGGAAGTCCGTAAAATGAAGACAACTACTCCCAAACCCGCTCGTCTCGCCCTAGCCATAGCGCTGACTTTAAGTATTGGAGCTTGTGCTGAACAACAAGCCGAAAAATCAACTGAAAACGAAGTCACAGTAGCACAAGCAAATGAATTTATCGACAACGCAGAGCAACAGCTATCACAACTCTCAATTGAGGCAAATCGCGCCGAATGGATATACAGCAACTTCATCACTGAAGATACAGCATCACTTGCTGCCGCAGTAGGTGAAAAAGTTACGGCCAGCTCAGTAAAATTCGCGACAGAAGCTGCAAAATATGCAGACTTGAAACTCGGCCCAGTTAACGCTCGTAAACTCAATACATTGCGAACTAGCCTAGTGCTACCTGCACCATTGGATCCCAAAAAGAACGCTGAGCTCGCTGGTATTAGTGCTGAGCTAAACGGATTATACGGAAAAGGAAAGTACTGCTTTGCTGATGGTAATTGTATGACCTTACCTGAATTGTCTGCCATTATGGCTGAATCACGTGATCCAGCTTTGCTTTTGGAAGCATGGAAAGGCTGGCGAGAAATATCGAAGCCTATGCGACCATTGTTTAAGCGTGAAGTCGAATTGGCAAACGAAGGGGCAAGAGATCTCGGTTTTAATGATTTATCGGAGCTTTGGCGTAGTCAATACGACATGAAGCCTGACGAATTTTCTCAAGAACTCGATAAACAATGGGGAAAGATTAAACCATTATATGATTCTTTGCATTGTTACGTTCGCGGCGAACTAAACCAGAAGTATGGTGATGAGGTTGTTTCAAAGACTGGCCCTATTCCAGCCCATTTACTTGGTAATATGTGGGCTCAAACATGGGGTAATATTTATGATGAAGTTTCTCCAGAAAATGGCGATCCTGGTTATGATTTAACTAAGCTTCTTGTTGATAATAATTACGACGAAAAGAAAATGGTCCAGCAGGCTGAAGGCTTCTTTACTTCACTTGGTTTTGAGCCACTTCCAGAAACCTTCTGGACTCGTTCGTTATTCACCCAACCTAAAGACCGCGATGTTGTCTGCCATGCTTCTGCTTGGGATTTAGATAATTTAGATGATATTCGTATCAAGATGTGTATCCAGAAAACCGCTGAAGAGTTCTCTGTTATTCATCATGAATTAGGCCATAACTTTTACCAACGTGCGTATAAAGGTCAACCGTTCATATTTAAAAATAGCGCGAATGATGGTTTCCATGAAGCCATTGGTGATACTGTCGCACTTTCAATTACACCTAAGTACTTAAAGAAAATCGGCCTACTTAACGAAGTACCTGATGAATCTAAAGATATCGGTTTACTTCTAAAGCAAGCTCTGGATAAAGTTGCCTTTCTACCATTTGGCCTGATGATCGATCAATGGCGCTGGAAAGTATTTAATGGTGAAATTTCACCAGAACAATACAATCAAGCTTGGTGGGATTTACGCAACAAATATCAAGGAGTAGCTAGCCCAGTAACACGTGATGAATCAGACTTTGACCCAGGGGCGAAATACCATGTTCCAGGTAATGTGCCTTACACACGCTATTTCTTAGCACATATTTTGCAATTCCAATTCCACAAATCATTGTGTGATATTGCAGGAGATAAAGGTCCAGTACACCGCTGTTCAATTTATGGCAATAAAGAAGCAGGAACAAAGCTTAACGAAATGCTGGAAATGGGCTCAAGTAAACCGTGGCCTGAAGCTCTCGCCGTTGTAACAGGTAAAAAAGAAATGGATGCACAAGCTGTGCTTGATTACTTTGCACCATTACAAGTTTGGTTAAACGAGCAAAACAAAGTTAAAAACAACCAATGTGGTTGGTAAAAGAAAACAACTAGCTTAGCAACAGCCCGTAATTTTACGGGCTTTTTTAGCTCTTCACAGAATCACCGACACACTTTGTAAATATTAATACCTGTAGCACTGAATACGAATGCATTATAATTACCATATCTTCATTCAGTATTTATTTATATGCGATTACTTTTAGTTTTTATTAGCTGTTATATCTTTTCCGTTAATTTTTCTTTTGCTTCAGAAACAGACTCATACAACAATCAATTAAACAAAACCTACCAATCATTTATTGAGTCATTTGAAAAGCTCGATGCTGATCAGATAGATCAAATGTACGATCGAGACATTTTGTATATTTCAGAAGGCAAGAGCCAACCTATCTTGCAAGGAAGCAACGAAGTTAAACTCATTTATCAACGCTTTTTTGATCGTGTTAAGCAAAAAAATATCCGTTTAAAAATCGGATTTAGATTATTGAGCCGTGACATCGCCGATGAACAAGCTACTGACATTGGTTATTACATAATCCGCTTTATACCCTCCAAAAAATCTGAAGAACCGGTTTCAGAATTTGCAGGTAAATTTTTAATCGTTAGTAAGAAGGCCAAGAATGGCCAATGGTTATGGTCAATGGAAATGAACAATCGTGCTAAATTAGAGTATTACTTTAATTCAAAAAGTAAGAAAAATTTGTTCTACAGTAAGACATTGAAAGTTGATAAATAAAATGATCTATAAATTATTAGTACATGATGTGAGTAGCTTATGAGTAGTAATCATTGCCCTTGCGGATCATCATTATCATACACACAGTGTTGCCAACTGCTTCATATAAGTAAAATAACAGCTAGCTCACCTGAACAACTAATGCGTTCACGTTATAGCGCCTTTGTAAAACATGAATTTCAATATTTATTAGATACACATGCGCCTGAATTTAGAAGTGAATTATCGATTGAAATTTTAAGCCAGCCACCTCTTCCAAACTGGATAGCACTTGAAGTAGAAAAATCTTCTCAAGATCACCACTCAGGTACAGTGACTTTTAAAGCTTGGTTTCATCTAAATAAAAAGCTCGATGTTATTTATGAACAATCGAATTTCGTATTGAGGGATGGCTTATGGTATTACACCGATGGCAAGCATTTATCAACAGAACTGCCTAGCAGAAATGATTCTTGCATTTGTGGGAGTGGTAAAAAATTTAAGAAGTGTTGTCATAATATTTACACTGGTTAATCCTTTACAAAATACATCACCAAAACTTAGTCATAAAATGATAATAGTGGCAAGATGACGAAAATGTCATCTTGTTGATTGATAACTAGTGTTTACTGTGATCCCTTTTATATACCTGATATACGGAGTGCTTTTTAAATCCATATTTAGAAGAATGCTTAGACGTCCAATCTTGTCCTATGATTCGGTTAAAGCTACCATTATTGACACTATAAAGCCCTTCTGAAGCTACAGAAACAGCGTGCTGGTCATTATCATGATTGCCACCATGACAATAATACTGACTAACATTCTGTCCAAGTACCGCGCCAGCAAATCCAACAACCTGATAATTATTGAAGCCACTGGCAGCTAACACTCGGGCAAAGCGACGTAAATACGGTTCTCTTTTACCACGCCCACAATGCCTTTTCGAGTATGGGTTGCTGTCCAACAAGAGAATAAATAAATAACTACCGGTTGAGCAGGTGAAGGCTCTAATCCATCACGTATAAGCTGTTGAATCAAGGCCATTGCTCCATACACAATCCTAGTACCAATACCTTTGCCAAAATTTCCATGACCAATAATAAATAATTTACCACCATCATTAAGGCTATTTAAACTGTTATGTCCTCTTCCTGACCTAATCTCTTGTTTATATCTGTCCGCACAAAGAAGCTCCCTTATATGATATGACGTGCTAATAATTGCATTATCATTATCACCATTTGCAGGAATATAAATTTCATGGGGTAGATTTATTCTTGACGCTCTGATTAGCCCAAGCCTTGGCCTAACCCTATTAGCTTGTTCAGCTGCAATTCGAGCATTGTCACTTGCTGCCAATATATCAAGGCCATTTGATCTTATTTCCGTGTGATTAGCACACAGCTGAACATTCATTAGAAACTGAGTCCGGCATTGAGCAACAGAGATAGCTTTAACCTCAGAAACAACCTTGCTAACCTCATTTCGTAATATGCTCACTTTCAATAGAATTATTGCTCGACGAAATTGTCACTCTTCTTTAGTTCCAGATTTGCCCAAATGCATTTTTTCACTCACACGATAAATTTCATAATCTGATACAACTTGCCCCCATTGGTAAACTTTTTCTGCAGCCTCTTGGTTTTGTAAGCGAATAAACTCAACGGTTTCAGTGAGTCTAGTTGCAGCATTTTTGGTAGAAAAAATGGAAAACAGTGTAATTAACTCGTCTACACTCTTCAAAAGCAGGTTAGCCAAGATTATAGCGAATTCCTGAAGTCACAAACAAGATTGATTACAGCAACGTAATACATAGAAAAATGTTAACCGTTTATTTTCATTTGCCTTTAAATTTGTAGATTACAAAATTGTCATCTTTTAAATATAAATCACAATCCATTGAGGTTTTATCTCTGTAGAAATGATGAAGCTATTGGCAATTGCAATAAAAATATGGAGTAGACAAGAGTCTGCTCCATAAAGAAGAGCAAGCTTTACTCTTGGCTTTAAATAAAGCTAAATTTATTACTGGAAGCTCGCAAGTGATAGATGGCGGCTATGCTACAAAGTGAAATCATTAGAGCAATTTTCCTAGGAGAGGCTAATGAATTGCCTCTCCCTGAATTTCATTCATCGAACTTGCTAAAAATTCATTGAAATCAGCTTCTCTCAACGCTGGACTATACAAGAAACCTTGAGCCTGATTGCAGTTTTGTTTACTTAAAAAGAACTCTTGTTCTTTTGTCTCTACACCTTCAGCTGTCAGTGAAAGGTTTAATGCTTTTGCCATTGCAATAATTGCACTCACAATCTCCCTACTCTCTTTACTACTATCGATATCGGTTATAAATGAGCGATCAATCTTAAGCTTCGTAATTGGAAACTGTTTTAAATAGCGCATAGAGCTATAACCAGTGCCAAAATCATCGATCGCCAACCCCACTCCAAGCTCCGACAATTCATTACATAAGCTAGTCGCGTGACGGATGTCTTCCATCAACTCAGTTTCTGTGATTTCTAAAATCAATGACGAAGGTTTGATTTTGTAACGTGTTAATAATTCCCACACTTCATTAAACAAGTTCCCACTAAAAAACTGCCTAGCTGACACATTCACGTGCATAGTCATATCAGAATTAAAGCGCTGCCAGAGATTCAGTTGCCGACAAGCTGATTCAAGAACCCAGCTACCAATTAAATTTATTAGTCCTGTTTGTTCAGCAATATCAATAAAGCTACCCGGATATAACACTCCCTTTTGAGGGTGATGCCAACGAATAAGTGCTTCTGCGCCTGTATAAGCTTGTGACTCTAAATCCATAAGCGGCTGATAATATAACTCAAATTGACGGCCACGTATGGCGTAATGTAGATCATGCTCAATATTTGAATCTTCTTTAAAAGCCGATAATAGAGCCGCATTAAAAAACTGTATTCGCTTACTTTGCTTCTTTTTAGCGTGTTGAATGGCAATATCTGCACTGGCTAATGGAGATAATGAGTTGATCACTGACGCGATATCCACAACAGCAATCGCAGGTTTAATAGCAATAGACTCACGATCGATTTGTATAGGATGCATTAGATGATGATATAACTTGTTCGCAAATGATTCTAACTCTTCAACGGAATGTGTTTCAGTCAGTAAAACAGCGAACTCATCGCTCCCTACCCTTGCGATTTCTTTTGCCAAATTTGCTTCAGAAAAGTGTTTCATTCTTCTCGCAGTTTCTCTGAGTAAAAAGTCACCTCGACTATGACCATATGTATCATTAAAATGTTTAAAGCCAATAATATCAATTAGCACTAAATTGCCAGATTTGGTCTTTTCTAATTCGTTAGTAAAATGAAAGCGGTTATAAAGGCCAGTTAAGTTACAACGCCACGCTCTTCTTTCTAGTTCCTGCTTTGCTTGTTGTTGAGACGTGTAATCATCGATACTTACGAGTACAAGACGCTCATTAGTATTAGTTAAAAATGGTCTCGAACAAAATTTAGCCCATATTGCAGTTCCATCTGGCCGTTTAAGCTCTACGACATCTCTAACCGTCTCACCTTGTTTTAACTTATTAAGATGTGCCATTCCATATTCAGGTTTTTGTTTAAATAAAATGAGATTCCAAATAGATTTATTGAGGAACGACTTAATGGGAAGCCCAGTAAGATTGGCATAAGCTTCATTGACGAATTCGACAACTTCATTTTTTAAGTTAAACAACATGGTGACTTGATCGGATTGATCAACAGCCGATTGGAAAAAAGAAAGTAATTCGTCTTTACGATAACTTTGTTGAGTCGCTAACGTTAACGCAAGTTGATCAGCAACCTGACAAGCAATTGAGATTTCAGTGTCAGTCCAATCTTTTTGAATATCAACTCGCTCCAAGTTTAATATTCCTTCTAAAGATCCGTTTATTCTAATTGGAATATCTAATAATGAGCCAATATTAAATGGTTCTAAATATCGATTTCTTAACTCTGCAACGCGCTCATCTTGTTTAGCATCAGCGACATCGATATGCCGGCTGCTTTTAAGAAGATTTAAATAGTCTGGATATTCACTAAGAGGAATAACATCAGATGATTCACTCACTGATAACGGTCCATTGTGAGCAATTAAATTGAGTTTAGTTTGGCATGGTGAAAGCAACCAAATACTCGTTCCTGATAGCTGCAAATGTTGACGCAACAGCTTCGTCGATAACGCAGAGGTTTCTGCAAAATCACCTTTATGCTTTGCTTCTGAACAAACAATTAACTCTATGATGGACTGGTACTTTCTAGGTTCCACATAATATCCTTGTGAGAATGTTAAGCATAACTTCACTAAACAGTAATGATTCTTATTTTAACTAACATCATCATACTAAAACTAGGCTGGCACCTTCAAGACTTTTAAATCAGGTTAGACCTTGCTGCATTTGGAAGATCATTTTTTCAGCAGTGACGTTAAATTTGATGACTAAACTAACTTTATCTACCCCTTCATCAAGTTTGTAATCAACATTTGTAAAATTCTGTGTCGCAATTGTCGCTAATCGCTGAGCTTCAGAATTGGCGTCAGCACCAGTAAGCTCGATTAAAAGCTCAGTATCGTTTTCATTTATAACGGCACCGAGATCTACAAAAGCCCCACAAGTGTTGCAAGTGTCATTAACATCAATAGATTGGGAGTTTTTAATTTCTTTCATTATAATTTTTCGAAAAGTTGAATTTCGGAATTATAGAGAAATCATTGGCGAACTTTGATGACTTAGATCACGCTTGAGCAATCAATTTACTCATTGTTCGCTGTTGCTCTAACTGTGTAATAAAAGGCACTGACTTCAATTTTTTGTCTCCATCAATCCCATTGATCTTACGAGAAACGTGAATATCACAGTTATTTATGGCCTCGGTAAAATCAGCTGGATATTTCCCTCTAGATACTATCGCTTCAGGTTTAAGGTTCTGCTGTAATCTGAATTCAATTACACCTTGAGCTTGAAAAGTTGCACTGTGATCAACAGGTAAAGTTTGAGTGGATAAATCAGCGATTAACGTTTCTTCGGCAGGCAACTTAAATTTTTTGCGTAATTTTAACTTTTCAGCATCAGCCTGTGAGTGCTCAAGCTCAAACTGCGCCATATCTCTAATATCTTGAGACATCAGAGCCAGTAGCAGTGAAAAATCACTACGACGATTCGATACCGTCGCTAAATTAAGCGACAATCCTGTATCTAATTCGTTTATTAGCGCTCGCTCAAGCTGCATAAAAAATCATCAAAAATTCATTCACTAGATAATAAATCGGCCACTCTACCAATAACTTTAATAATATTTATCTTTCCCTCTTTACATGATGTTCAAATATGACTACCATTCAGCCCGCAAATTGAGGAGGGGTTCCCGAGTGGTCAAAGGGATCAGACTGTAAATCTGACGGCTCAGCCTTCGAAGGTTCGAATCCTTCTCCCTCCACCATTTTGCACATGATAGATGAATAAGTATTCAGTGGAGGGGTTCCCGAGTGGCCAAAGGGATCAGACTGTAAATCTGACGGCTCAGCCTTCGAAGGTTCGAATCCTTCTCCCTCCACCACTTTCTCGTTTCGTTGATCAAAATCCTATTTTTATTTATCACAATTCTTTATGCTATTTGCCATCAACTCAGTGATGGAATTTAAAATGCTTAACCGTTGGATCAGCCAAGCTATTCAAAAAATTGAAGCCGACTTTCAACGCAGTGCTGACACTCATTTAATAAAGCTAGACATCCCTTCGTTACATGGAATCAATATATACCTTAAGGATGAAAGCACTCACCCAACAGGTAGCTTAAAACACCGTCTAGCCCGTTCGTTATTTCTCTATGCCCTTTGCAACGGTTGGATTAAAGAAGGCAGACCTATTATTGAATCCTCATCAGGTAGTACGGCTGTTTCTGAAGCTTATTTTTCACGCTTACTTGGGCTTCCTTTCATCGCTGTTATGCCTAGAAGCATCGCCAAAAAGAAAATCCAACAAATCGAGTTTTACGGTGGGAAATGTCATTTTGTGGATCATTCCAGTGAGATTTATGCTGAATCTGAGCGTTTAGCTAACGAGTTAGGTGGCCACTATATGGATCAATTTACCTACGCTGAACGCGCTACAGATTGGCGTGGTAACAATAATATTGCTGAATCCATTTTCACCCAAATGCAACTTGAACCTCATCCCATCCCTAATTGGATAGTTATGAGTCCAGGCACTGGTGGTACATCTGCAACCATTGGACGATATATTAGGTATCAATGCATAAAGACCAAACTATGTGTTGTCGACCCTGAAAACTCAGTGTTTTACGACTATTACCACAGCAATGACAAAAGGTTATTTTGTGATAGTGGAAGCAAAATAGAGGGCATTGGTCGTCCGCGTGTTGAGCCTTCTTTTATCTCTGGCGTGATCGATTATATGCAAAAAATCCCTGATTCAGCCTCTATCGCTACTGTTCATTGGTTAGAAAACTTAATAGGTCGAAAAGCGGGTGCATCAACCGGAACTAATTTATATGGGGCGCTAAAACTCGCCAAAGAAATGCAGTTAGAGGGAAAACAAGGCTCGATTGTTACGCTGCTATGCGACTCAGGAAATCGTTACCTCGATACCTACTACAACGCGCAATGGGTACAAGAACATATTGGCGATTTATCCGAGCATAAAAGTTGGCTATCTCAATTTACGTGAGAAGCAGGTATAAGATGAGTTATACCAATTACAGTTATACCTAGAGGCATTGGCATCTACACAGAATGATTAATAGTTGACCACTTGAACCATGATCATTGTTTTTTCAGGAACTGATCTTATGCTCTGTGATCACAGAATTAAATTTTGCTTTTAAAAACAAATTCCATGGACTTGTTCGCTGAAAATAATTTATCTTGCCTGTTAGAATTTCGCCTTAAACCTAAATAAATTGGGTGGGAGCGTTCATATACGCAGAAAAATTACTGATAGCAAGGCATGAATAGCAGTAAGTAGTGGTTACCGACATACAAAACTGTCATTACTTCGTTTCTACTTGCAAAATTTATAACGCAGCTAGCGGTGATTTTGGCAAGTATATGAATGTTCAGCACTCACCTGATGGGTGAATTCAGGTTGTTTAATTTTGTATTTAACTTAAATAGATTGAAGTTAAATTGTGCGTTCAACCGATTTATTTAAGTTAAAGAAAGATAACAAACTTTGGTTAAACCTAAAAACATCAGTTGAACGCTGAGTATATGAGTAACTGTTTGAGCAATGCGATGATTTTATTATCATGGCTTTCACCCAATGAGTGAAGTGCTCTACGCTCACAAGCTTGCTAAAATGACTGCTATTTGCGTTGTAACTTTTGCAAGTAGAATAACTACTTGCTGCAAGCTATGCCTTACTATCAGCCATTTTTTTACGCTTGAGAACGCAGTCAACTGATGTTTCTAGGTTAATTGATGGTAAATCGATCTAGATTGAAAAGAAATGTAAGCAAACAATATCATCTCACAAATATTGTCTATATTTAATTTATGATCTATCAATCAAAATTCACTACATGATAAACACTAAAAATAAGCTGTTTCCTAAGAATTATGTCTTTCTCATCTTGCTTTTTACACTTTCAAATCTGTCGTTTCTACCTGACGTTAAACATTATATAAAACAACAAGACCACAGCACTTTTATGTTTACGTTTAATAGTGAGTTATTAAGCCTCTTTGGCTTTGAGTTTATGACAAACACTTTGATGACAGTTCATATTCTGGCGGCCATTGGTCTTATTTTCTTAATGTTTACCCAAATTATGATCACTTTCTATAGTTCACCAAGTGCAAACATTAGAAAAGTACACAAAATCATGGGCTGGTTTATCACCACAGTTTCATTACCCACCTTCTATGTATTATCGATACTTTCTTGTCTATTAATCATTAAAACACCTTTTAACCAGTTTTTATTTTTACTCATAGGCACTGTGGTATTGTTCGCTTTTATCAGAAGTATTATGTGTGCGACAAAACGTCAGTACAAAAAACACGTCGATTATATGCTTGTTGCTTATTTGTCATTATGTACAGCAGGTTTTTATCGAATCATCCTTTTTTGTCTATCAAAGCTTGGACACGACGTGCTTTACATGAGAGGTGCTGAGCCGATAGATGGTGGTTTAATACTTACCTACGCTTTACTTGCGACTGTGTTATTTATGGCCTTTTACCAACAAAAAACCATAAAAGATAATGCTAATTCTCTTATCCTTATTGCTGGCGGCTTAGTTATTTCTCTTATAATTCTTCCATGGGATTTTTGGGGGCATCCTAACTGAATCACTTTCAGTTAATGATTTGATAGGATTGGTATTCACTGATAATGCGTATACAATGATGCCAATTTTTATGGTTTATCAGTCGATTAGTATTCAATGGCGATGTTTTCAGTATTTACTCCACCTAAAATAAAAAAAACGATTAAAACTCAATATGTTTCAACTCTAGGAGGTATTTCTCAGGCAATAGCGCTAAAGCAAACAATAAAGCAATTTGCTGGTACTTCACTTTTAATCACTGCTGACACACCGACAGCAATTTTACTTGAAACTGAGTTAAGTTATTTACTGCAAAATGAAACTATTGAAGTTTGCTTGTTTCCTGACAGAGAAACCCTGCCTTATGATAATTTTTCTCCGCATCAAGATCTTATCGCTCAGCGCTTAGAGACTTTGTATCGATTATCAGATAACCAGCAACGCGTTATTATTGTTCCAATAAATACGCTTGTCGTGCGTTTGCCGCCACAGTCGTTTTTATCTGGTAATGTTTTGCTGCTTAAAAAGGGCGATACTTATTCTTTACAACTCGTTCGTCAACAGCTTATTGATGCGGGCTATCACCACGTCGAACAAGTGTATGAACACGGTGAATTTGCAATACGTGGCTCCATTATTGACATCTTTCCCACTGATTCCAAGCAGCCTTTGCGTATCGAGCTTTTTGATGACGAAGTAGAATCTATTCGATATTTTGATGCGGAAACCCAGCGTTCTGAAAAAGAAATTGACTCGGTGCGTATGTTACCCGCAAAAGAGTTTCCTACAGATAACAAAGCGATAGAAACCTTCAGGCAAAATTATCGCAACCGGTTTGAAGCTACAAGTAAAGCCGCTGAGTCAGTTTACCAACAAGTAACCCGTAAGATATTACCCTCAGGTATTGAAAATTATTTACCTTTGTTTTTTGACGAATGTGCTACCTTGTTTGATTATTTGCCCGAAAACTGTCAACTACTGACTGTTGGCGATATTGAGGCCGCCGCAAAACACCACTTTACTGACATTGAGCAACGATTTGAAAATCATAACGTTGATATTTTAAGGCCACTACTGAAACCACAAGAGCTTTACTTACTGTTAGAGCAAGTATTTGCAGCATTTAAACCAATGCCACGTTTTCAATTTGAAGCCAATACTGAAAACGAAAAATATGTACAAGCCGATGTCGAAAAACTACCTGAAGTCAGTGCTAATCACAAATTAAAACAACCAATGTCGTTGCTTGCTGAATACTTACCATCTTCAAAAAGAACACTCTTTATTGCTGAGTCGGAAGGTCGACGAGAAGCCCTTTTAGACTTATTCAATCAAATTAATGTTAAACCGAGCCGCTTTGAGCATTTTGATGACTTTGTTGATGATAAATCATCACTCGGTATTATTGTTGCGCCTCTCAGCCATGGTTGTTTATTGCGGCTAACAAAAACAAAGATGATCAGTGTCATTTGTGAAACCGAGTTATTTGGACAGAGGATCAGCCAACAACGTCGACGAGACAAGCAAAAACAAGTCAGTAGTGACACCCTGATCAAAAACCTTGCTGAATTAAAAGTGGGTCAACCTGTCGTTCACCTTCAACATGGGGTTGGGAAATATCAAGGACTCGAAACCCTTGACACAGGTGGACTTATTGCCGAATACCTTAAACTTGAATACGCTTCTGGCGATAAATTATATGTCCCTGTGAGTGCATTACACCTCATTAGCCGTTACAGCGTTGGGAATGATGACGGCGCAACTCTTAACAAGCTAGGCAATGAAACATGGGCTAAAGCCAAGAAAAAAGCCATCGAGCGGATCCGTGACGTAGCGGCTGAATTATTGGATGTGTATGCAAGACGTGAAGCACGTCCCGGGCATGCTTGTGAAATCAACCAGCAAGAATATGCTCAATTCGCGCAAGGTTTTCCATTTGAAGAAACCGCTGATCAAGAAACAGCGATTAATGCCGTTGTCACTGACATGAGCGCCAACATTTCGATGGATAGACTGGTTTGTGGCGATGTTGGTTTCGGTAAAACCGAAGTGGCAATGCGGGCAGTTTTTGTTGCTGTGAACTCTGGCAAACAAGCGGTTATTTTAGTTCCCACTACCCTACTCGCTCAACAACATTATGAAAACTTCCAAGATAGATTTGCTGATTGGCCCTTCCAAATTGAAGTTCTTTCAAGGTTTAAAACCGCAAAAGAACAGCAGCAAATAGTGGAAAACCTAGCTTCTGGTAAAGTCGATGTTGTCATTGGAACGCACAAGCTGCTCAACGCGGACATGTCATTCGATCAATTAGGTTTGTTAGTTATTGATGAAGAGCATCGCTTTGGTGTGAGACAAAAAGAAAAAATTAAAGCCTTGCGAGCCCACGTAGATATTCTGACTCTCACTGCTACACCAATTCCACGAACATTAAACATGGCTATGTCCGGAATGCGAGATTTATCCATTATCGCCACTCCACCAGCCAAACGCTTAGCGGTAAAGACCTTTGTTAGAGAATATGATAAAGCCACAGTAAAAGAAGCACTTCAACGTGAAATTTTACGCGGTGGCCAAGTGTATTTCCTGCACAACAATGTTGAAACCATTGAAAAGTGTGCCGAAAATATTCGCGAATTGTTGCCGGATGCTCGGGTAGTAGTGGCCCATGGTCAAATGCGTGAACGTGATTTAGAAAAAGTCATGTCAGACTTTTATCATCAAAGATTTAATGTACTTGTTTGTACCACAATCATTGAAACAGGCATTGACGTACCAACGGCAAATACCATTATTATGGATCGTGCTGATAACTTCGGCTTAGCGCAACTGCATCAACTTCGTGGTCGTGTTGGTCGTTCCCATCACCAAGCTTATGCGTACTTACTTACACCTCATCCCAAACGGATGAGTAAAGATGCCCTAAAACGCCTCGAAGCCATTGCTGAACTGGAAGATCTTGGCGCAGGATTTATGTTAGCGACTCAAGATCTCGAAATTCGTGGTGCCGGTGAGCTTTTAGGTGACGAACAAAGCGGCCATATTTCGAAAATGGGTTTCACCCTTTATATGGAGTTACTTGAGTCAGCGGTTAAGTCATTAAAGCAAGGTAAAGAACCTTCGCTCGATCAGTTAATGAATCAGCATTGCGAAATAGATTTAAGAATACCTGCACTCTTGCCGGAAGATTATGTTTTTGATGTTAACATTCGCTTATCACTCTATAAGCGAATTGCTAACTGTGATTCGGAAACGTCGATTGATGAAATGAAAGTGGAGCTCATTGACAGGTTTGGTTTACTTCCAGATGCCGCCAAAAATCTAATGGATCTAACTTTATTAAAACACACGGCCAGTGAGTTAGGTTTAAGCAAAATTGATGTTCATTCTAAAGGCGGTGGCATTGAATTTACACCAACTCATAATATCGACCCTATGTTTATTATTGGTTTATTGCAATCTCAACCACAAATATATCGAATGGATGGACCGAATAAGTTAAAGTTTACTTTACCAGCCGAGAGTAACGAAGATCGTTTAAAGTTGGTAAAACTATTATTACAACAACTTGCTGAACACCGTACGGGAGATTCATAAGTGTTACGTTTATTAAGTCTAACTACAGTTTCCTTGATAATTGCGATAGTTACTGCGTTAATATCAGCCTTCAAGGTTCAAGCTGCAGCTCCTGAGCGCTGGTTTGAAGTTGAGCTTTATATTTTTAAACGTGACACTTCAAGCACTGAGCAATGGCCGGAAACATTTCTCCCAAACAAACTACGTGGTAATGTAGATTTGATCACTCCAATCGTTCGTACCGAGCAAGAAATTCATCCAGCAGTGGTGTGCTCTGAGTTAGATAATGCTTTTGCTCTAGAGGCTGATTTAAGTAGCTCAATGATGGATGACTGCGTTTCACAAGAAGCCATTACTCAAGAGCGACTTCCTGTTCGAATCCCATTTGAAATATCCCAAATTGACGCGCCGCTAGTCTATCAAGGAAGTCCTGCTAGTTTACTGACTTTATCTCAAAGTCAATTTAATGGATTAATTACTAAGATAGAAGCAGAGTCTGGCAATCAAAGTTTACTTCACATGACTTGGCAGCAAGCCATGCTGCCTAAGCGTAAAGCCAAAGCGTTACATATTTTTGCAGGAAAAGATCTCAGTAATGAATTCCAAGATGATGGCTATCCAATCGTCACTGAAGAGGCCATTACTGAGCTAGATAAAATACTATCTAAAGATTCTGGATCAGTTTCACCATCCGTTAATGATAATCAAGATGCTGGTATAAACGCTTATACAGACAATGTTACTTTAGCCAATGATAATGCGCCTAATTCATTAGATCTCAAACCTCAAAAAACACCGATATGGCAATTAAATGGTAAACTCAATATTTATCTAAACCATTATCTTTATATCGAGGCTGATTTGCGATTGCGTGAGCCTGGAATTATAAGGTCCCACGCACAATCTACTGATAGCTTTCCTATGGGTGAAGACGGTTTCACACCTTCCGCTATTAAAGCGACACCAGATCATGTCGCAAGCGTTCAACACTTTTTGTACTCCATTCCGCTCATTCAAAACCGCAGAGTGCGAAGTAGTGAGGTACATTATTTTGATCATCCTAAAATGGGGATGTTTATCCAAATTAGGAAAATGACTCAACCAGTAGAAAAACCTATAGAGTTAACCGATGACCATACTCTACAGCCTAACCCTGATCTTTAAACGATTTAATCACAGGTAAATGAACACCAAGAGCTGAAAATTTATGGCTTTGGTGTTCATCCCATATAATATCGTAGTAATCACTTAACACATCATAGCTTTGCAGATTGTCCATGACTTCATCATGGCGAGATAAAATACACATCGCTTTGTTTTTACTTCTAAACTCGTGCACACATTTATTGGCAATGTCGGCATATTCTTCGGGCCTATCTATTCGACCATTCATAGTCAGTTCTGGCCGCAAATTAGGGTTGATTAATACTGATCGTAATCCCGTTAAAAAACCTATACGTTCAGCCCAGTAAGCCCCAAGACCTACCCCAATAATTAATGGTGACTTATCATCAGAAAGCTTTATCTGTTTGACAACTTCATTCAATAAATATTGCATATCATTTTTTGGATGTTGTGTGCTGTAGCTCAGCAACCTTACATCATCATCAATAAATTGTAATTGACGCATTTTTTCGTGATTGCCTAGGCTCGTTGCATCAAAACCATGAAGATATAAAATCATTTCATAAACTCGTTGTTGAACGTTATACCAATTACAGCAATTAACTTCCCACTCAGCAAGAGCTAAAGGATTTCAGTACAAGGCGCAAGTTTGAAGTATTATATTCCCTACGGCCGCCATACAAAGCTGGCGTTCAACGCACTTCGTGCTTTTGTCGGGATAATTCAAGAACGTGCAACGCAGCAATGGAAACCTTTAGCCTTACTCTTCGGGAGCTTGTATGCGCAAAAATTACTTCACAAAATTATCTCAACGTAGATAACTATGTTTTCGCTAATTTCGTTTGTACTTTGTGCGCATACATAGCTCTGAGTTGAGCATTTAATTACTGTAATTGGTATTATTGCAAAATACCAAAATAAAACCATTGCATGTATGAGTTACATCAAACATTAACACTTCACTCATTCGCTCTATTCCTATTTCTCTCCTATTATTTTTAAAGCGTAAAGAAATAAAGACAAGGTACAACTTATGGATAAGGTATTGCTAATTACTGGCGGTAGCCGAGGGATAGGGAAAGCAACTTGCCTGTACTTTTTAGAAAAGGGCTATCGAGTTATTAACCTTTCCAGAAATAATTTAGCGCTCGAAGGCGTCACTCAGTTTTATATTGATTTATCATTTCCTGACTCAATTCATCAACAAAAAGAGCTGCTACTTTCTGAGTTAAAAGATGCTGAAAAAATTGTATTAGTCCATTGCGCAGCCAGTCATAACAAAAATAATATTTTAGATATTGTTCAACAAGAGCTAGTGAAAAGTCTCGCCATCAATATTGTGTCTCCTACCGTGCTAACACAAATTATTTCATCTATTATGCCAGCAGGATCTTCCATCATATACCTCGGTTCATCTTTGAGTGAAAAAGCCTTACCTAATACATACTCATACAGTACCAATAAGCACGCTGTTATTGGTATGATGCGAGCAACTTGTCAGGATTTATCTGGTACAGGTATACATACTGTCTGTGTGTGCCCTGGATTTACGGATACTGAGATGTTGCGTCATCATATAAACAACAACCCAAATGCTCTTTTTGCTATAACACAAAAAGTATCATTCAAACGTTTAATAACCCCATCAGAAATTGCAGAGACATTGTTTTTTTGCTCGAAAACCCCTGCAATTAATGGTTCTGTCATTCACGCGAATTTAGGGCAAGTTGAAACTTAAGGTTCACTTATATCCCAAATGTTTTGAGCTACTTCTGTAGCCATTTGCCAGCGTGTTAAATTTTCGAGTGCCGATAGTAATTTCCCATTGTCAGGTTTAAGTAAACTTGCTGGGAATAATGGCTGACTTTCTGGCCAGACATAATCGTTCAAGAGTAAATTAGCAGCCTCGCTATTGTTACAGACTAAAATCATATCGCAACCTGCATTCAATGCAGCATCCGCACGCTGTTTAAAGTTTCCAGCAATAGTCGCTCCTTCCATTCCTAAATCATCTGAAAAGATGACTCCATCGAATCCGAGTTCACCTCTAAGTACGGTTTGAAGCCAGTATTCAGAAAAACCAGCAGGATTTACATCAACTTTAGAGTAAACAACATGAGCAGGCATAATACCCTTGAGCTGCTTATTGGTAATGAGCGACTTAAACGGCAAAATATCATACTCGAAAATCTCATTTTTGGCTCGTTCGTCAATAGGCTGCTTAATGTGTGAGTCAGCCTTAACAGTTCCATGACCTGGGTAGTGCTTACCCACAGCGCCCATACCAGCATCACTCATGCCATCAATAAATGCATTAGCAAGCTCTATGACTTCTAACGGATCGGAACTAAAGCTGCGACGGCCTATAACATCACTGACGCCATCAACATCAAGTACTGGAGCAAAACTCAAGTCGATATCGCACGAAAGCAACTCAACAGCCATTAAAAAACCTAACTCTTTGGCCCATTTTTTAGCTTGAGTCATCTCATTATTTGTTGCTGGAAGAATCGCTCCCATAGCTGGAATATGAGTAAAGCCTTCTTTAAAGCGTTGAACGCGTCCACCTTCATGATCGACAGCGATAAGTAGATTCGGACTGGCGGCACGAATTGAGGCGACTAATTCAATTAATTGCAATTTAGACTCGAAATTACGAGAAAATAAGATAACACCGCCAACCATAGAGTGTTTCAAGTTAGCTATTTCATTCGAGGTTAACTCGGTTCCTTCAAGATCTAGCATTAAGTAACTCAAAATATGCTCCAAAATAATGATAAAACTGGCTCATTAAGTCATACATTTTGGGGTTATTCAAATATCTAAACTCTAATGGCTTATTGTTATACAACGAAATATTTAACTAACAAACAACAAAAGAACTAACTCGAATTATTTACATTAGAAAATCTAATGTAAATAATTCATGTCACTTATGTAATACTAACTGAATAAAACAACTAATAACCCTATTATCTAGACCCGAAGAATATCGGCCAACAGATAATTATAAGGGAACACCGATTAATAAATTAAAATAACAAGATCAAAAAATAGGCTTGCAGATATGATTAGTGTATTCGATATGTTCAAAATTGGCATTGGCCCATCTAGCTCTCATACAGTGGGTCCAATGAAAGCTGGTAAACTTTTCATGCAACATGTTGCAGATAAAGGTTTACTGGATCAAGTTGACGAGCTTCGCTCTGAATTATTTGGCTCTTTAGGTCAAACGGGCAAAGGCCATGGTACAGGTAAAGCTGTAATACTTGGTTTGATGGGAGAAGATCCTGAAACTGTCGACACGGATACCATTGACGCAACTCTTAAACAAACGGCTGAAACAGAACAACTCACTCTTGCTAACGGTGAAAAAGTTATTTTCACTCGTGAGAACGGCATTACTTACCATAGAGACAAGAGTCTTCCAGCCCACGCAAATGCGATGACTTTATACGCTTATCATAACGGCGAATGCATATATGAGCGTTCATATTATTCTGTTGGTGGCGGGTTTATTCTCGACGAAGATGAAATAAACCAACAAGACGCCTCACCAGCTACGCCAATTCACTGCGCGCCGTTTGATTTTCATAATGCAGCCGAGTTACTCGAACAATGCAGTAAAAATGGCTTATCAATTTCGTCTTTAATGCTTGAAAATGAATTGAGCTTAGCTACAGAGTCTGAAGTAAAAGAAAAATTGTGGGCAATTTGGCAAACCATGAAAACCTGCATAGAGAAAGGTTATCACAAAGAAGGTTTGCTCCCTGGTGGATTAAAATTACGCCGGAGAGCACCAGCACTCTATCGTCGTTTGAAATCAGAAGGCAAAACTTGTAACGATCCATTAAACGCCATTGATTGGGTCGATTTATTCGCTTTGTCTGTAAATGAGCAAAACGCAGCGGGTGATCGTGTTGTTACGGCACCGACCAATGGCGCAGCAGGAATTATCCCTGCCGTATTATGCTATTACGACACCTTTGTTGAAACTGTAGATGTTGATATTGCATCACGTTTCTTATTAACCGCAGCGGCAATCGGAATTCTTTATAAAAAGAATGCTTCGATTTCTGGCGCTGAAGTTGGCTGCCAAGGTGAAGTGGGAGTAGCCTGCTCGATGGCAGCTGGAGCATTGACCGAGATCATGGGTGGCACTGTAGAGCATGTTGAAAATGCCGCTGAAATTGGCATGGAGCACAATTTAGGGCTTACCTGTGATCCTGTAGGTGGTTTAGTGCAGGTTCCTTGTATTGAACGAAACGCTATGGGCTCAATTAAAGCCATCAATGCTTCACGTATGGCATTAAAAGGCGATGGCAATCATAAAGTGTCATTAGACAAAGTCATCAAAACAATGATGGATACAGGCCAAGACATGCGCAGTAAGTATAAAGAAACAGCTCAAGGCGGCTTAGCGGTTAATATTGTAGAGTGCTAATTCAGGTATATTAATACCAATTACAGTAATTATATGCTCAACTCAGAGCTATGTATGTGCTCAAAGTACAATCGAAATTGATGAAGACATAGTTGTTCTATGTCAAGACATTTTTGAGAAGTAATTTGAGCACATACAAGCTCCCGAAGGGCAAGACTAAAAGGTTCCATTACTGCGTTACAAGCACTTGAATTATCCCGACAAAAGCACGAAGTGCGTTGAACGCCAGCTTTGTATGGCGGCCGTTAGGGTATATAGTACTTCGAGCTTGCGCCTTGCACTGAAACCCTTTAGCTCTTGCTGAGTGAGAGATTAATTACTGTAATTTGGTAATAAGTTGATACTCAAAAACCACCAGTAGGCTAATGCCAATCAGATAATGGAAAACGTCATACCTGCGAGGCAGGTATCAAGTGACTTAAGTAAAATCAAAGTCGCTAGGCTCCTGCCTTCGCAGGAGCGACGATAATTTGTTGGTGTTTTTTTATATCAAACGATTTACTTGATGGGTAAGTCAATGCCTTCAAACATTTGATCAATTAGCTGCTGATCTCTTAACGCTACCGCTTTCTCCACCATATCCCTCGTTAGGTGCGGTGCGAAGTACTCCATAAAGTCAAACATATAAGTTCTTAAAAAGTTACCTCTTCTAAAGCCAATTTTTGTCGTGCTGTGGGCAAACAAGTGACTTGCATCGATAGCAACTAAATCCTTGTCAATAACAGGATCTATTGCCATCGTGGCTATAACGCCAACACCTAGTCCAAGCCTTACATAAGTTTTTAATACATCAGCACTGGTTGCTGTAAACACCACTCTTGGCTCTAAATTAGCTCGTTTGAATGAGCGTTCAATTTCAGAAGCTCTATCAAAACCGAACACATAGGTTACCAGTGGGTACCGAGCAAGCTCCTCAATTGTCATAGAGCTTCTTTGTGCTAAAGGATGGTCTTTAGTGACAACAATCGAACGGTTCCAATGGTAGCAAGGTAACATGACTAAATCTGAATAAAGATGCATGGCTTCAGTCGCAATTGCAAAGTCAGCATCGCCACGGGCAGCCAATTCACTAATTTGACTCGGAGTGCCTTGATGCATGTGTAAATTAACTTTAGGGTAACGATCAATAAAACCTTTAATAATACTCGGTAACGCGTATCGTGCTTGTGTATCGGTTGTCGCGATATTTAATTCACCTTGATCGGGTTGAGTATACTCCTCAGCTACTTTTTTAATGCCCTCGACTTTGCTCAAAATATCATTGGCTATGTTGATTACCTGCTGTCCTGCTGGCGTGACATGCGTTAAATGTTTTCCGCTTCGACCAAAAATTTGTATTCCTAGCTCATCCTCGAGCATTCTTACTTGCTTGCTGATCCCTGGCTGCGATGTATACAAATTTTCTGCAGTGGCTGATACATTAAGATTATGGTTTACAACCTCTGCAATAAAACGTAGTTGTTGCAGCTTCATTAGTAGCCCTCTTTAAACCACTCGCCTTATCTATCGAGCAGACTGGAATAATCAAATTTATCTATATCCAAACGTTATAGTATATCTAAAATTTTATTTCAATTTGGAATATTTCGTACACAAGACCGTTAAAACCCGTTTTTATTCACAGCTTTTTTTTCGAATTAGATAAAATTTTTCTTGCACACTAGCGCCACTGTGCAAATTTAACGTAGAATTACCAATCAAGAATTTAGTAAACGATAACTATTGTTGACTAAATACTTGTTAGATAATTTATTAAATTTGAAAAACATTCAGCTGTTGTACAAGAACTACGCATTGTTTTAGTACTTCTTATATCTCAAGCTTCGCGGCCGATAATCATATCAGGTTGTTGTTAATACAAATGGAAAAACTATGATATTTACCGTTGTACTCGTTGTCATCAGTGCGTTGTTATTACTCATTATTGGTATTAATATCTTTCAACAACATAAACAACGAATTGACTCTGAACGTCGTGTGCAACACCAACGCCAACGAGCCATCATTGACGAAACAGAAGCCGTATTAGATAACATCGCTTTATTTCCATGTTCAGATGATGTGATGATTGTGCTTTATCGAAGACTTGCTGAAGCCGTTGAAATTGCTTCTAATGTCGCACAACAGCCAAAACAACAAGAGTACCAACGCCGCCTCATTGATTTGCAAAACCAAATTCAACAACTGCTAAGCAGTAACACTAAAGCTCCTTCAATTGATAGCATTCAAATTCCTGATAATGATAAGCAGCTCATAACTTTAGTTAAAATGCTGAAAAAATTAAAAGCGATATTACGTGTAGAGCATAGTAAAGGAAAAGTAGAGCCGAGCATTTTTACTGTTGAAGAGAACCGTATCAATAACATGCAACTGCGTATCAACGTTGATGCCATGCTTGATCGAGCAAAAGTCGCTAAGAACATGAAGCAATATGGCTCTGCTAAGCAACTCGTTCATAAAGCGTTATCCACATTAAACGCCATTAAACTTAAGCATCCTGAAGATCCTTTTATTACTTTGAAGCATAAAGAAGCAAAAGAATTAGTGAATGAACTTGATGGTTCACAAGTAAAAAATACTCCAGCACCTTCAGTTAAATTAAACGGTGACACTGATATTGATGCTCTCTTTCAACCGAAGAAAAAATGGTAGCCAACTGGTTTTATTTTAGATACTAAAAAGCACCTATAAAAGGTGCTTTAACTAGCAATAAAACGGTCTAATTTGGATTAGAACGTGTAACCAACGCTAACCATATAAACCATTGGGTTTATATCTGTTTCTATGCTCACATCTGCATTAAGCGCTGTTGAGTTGAACTTCACATCAGTACCAATATCGGCATACCAAACTGAAGCATTGACCAACCAATTTTTATTTATTTGGTAATCAGCGCCAATTTGCGCAGCAAATCCCCAAGAGTTTTCAATGCTTAAGCTATTTAATCCTAAAGGTGCTGCTTTATCATTTTCGGTAAATTCATTATCAAAGAAATTAGTAAAATTGACACCCGCGCCAACATAAGGGCGGAACTTCGAGTTCGCATTACCAAAATAGTATTGAGCAACTAAAGTAGGTGGCAGTTGCTTAGTTTCAGCGATTTTCCCTACGCCTTCTAATGAAACATCGTGTGTAAAAGGAGTCGCCGCTAATAACTCAACACCAAAGTTGTCCGTTACCATGTAACCAAAATTCAAGCCTAATTGAGTATTATTACTTACTTGGAACTCTCCAAAGCCTGCAACATCTTGGCTAGATTCATCAGGTGCAACATTGGCCACACCAGCACGCACGATAATATCACCAGCTTGATGGGCATGTGCTGCAAAACCAGCAGAAAGAAGACCAGCAGCAATTAAACTTTTAACGATATATTTGTTCATCATTTAACTCCATTTAGGAAGAATTATGTTTATTCAGATATGCATCTCAATTGCCGCTAATTTGCCAGAATGAAGGTGATAAAATGTTGATCCAAATCAACCGTATTTAGTCACAAATAACTCATTAGCACATATCATGATCGAGATCATAAAAGTGAGTCATATTGACAACTAAGTCTGATTTTTTGACACTCATATTGGATTTAGAGCCATCAATAAATACGGTTGTTAAACTGACATTGAGCACATCTATTAAAAACCCAAAATTAATGAATGGTTACTCACTTTGCGTTGTAAAAATGTTCATATCGGTTAATTTTAAGTAAAACACAGATAAAAAGTGATTTTTTATTCAACCTTAACCGCATAACTATTCCGTGTGCGCAATGTCAGTTTAACTAGGGTCTGTTGAACTTTCGTGATTGTTTTTGCAGCGATAAATTGGTTATTTTATGCAAGGTAGAGTTTGTGAGGTTTGGTTATTATCGACATACAAAACTGTCGTTACTTCGTTTCCAAATAAGAAAACGATAACTCAGCATCTTTTATTTAGAAAGAGCGACCAATTTACGCTCTCTCTTTTTTCGATATTTTGAGCATTCACTGTTCTGTGTTATGACCAGCTCACTTAGATGGCTAAGCATCACTGCTCACGCCTTGAACCTAAAACATCAGTTGAACGCTGAGTATATGAGTAGCTGTTTGAGTCAATAAGATGACTTTATCATCATGGCTTTCACCTAATGAGTGAAGTGCTCTACGCTCACAAGCTTGCTAAAATGGCTGCTATCTGCGTTATAACTTTTGCAAGTAGAATAACTACTTGCTGCAAGGTACGCCTTACTATCAGCCATTTTTTCTACGCTTGAGAACGCAGTCAACTGATGTTTCTAGGCTGAACAGATAAATGCTCAAATAGCACAAAATTTAATCCTGAAAGATCAACAGACCCTAATACCAATTACAGTAATTACTGTGTTTGGTATAAGATTATGTGACTCTATTTATTACAAATAATAGATAAAAGAGGATATATTTTTTGCCAGTTTTTTTGTTCAATCCTTTGCTGGAAAGTTTTTATTTCTCGTTTCAAATTATGGGAGATGGTTAAATTAAATACTAAGTCTAAGCCAAATACTGATACAAACTTTAACTCTCCATCAAGAAGTTTAATACCATTGGCGGTTTCTTGCTCTGGCCAATAACTCATGGCATCTGCTATTGATGTATAAGGAGCATCTCCATTCCTGATGTGCATTCTCGCTTGGTTTCTCACTGACCAAGGCACTTGTGGGGATAGAATAGTTAAAGCTTGTTCTATATTCTTTTCAGTTTGAATAGAAATATCATTCGGTTCAAAATATATAAAATCAACATCAGTTAAGGTATTGTCTGTTAGACAATGTAATTTATCCCAAACAAGGTTTCGAACAAAACCAGCTGCAAGCAAGTGCTCCTCAAGTTGAAACATTGCTGCAACTTGAGAAGCAGTCTTTAAAGCGTGCATTCTTACTTCATCGCTCTTAATCCATGACGTTAGCTGCTCTAACCTGTCACCTTGCCTATTAAGCATCGAGACTATCGCTTAAAAAAACATGATTCCTCTTTAATCTTTCATTGCAAAAAGTCATAAATTTTAATTCCGTTAAAGGCTCAGAAATAAAGAATCCTTGTATTGCATAGCAGTGATTTTGCTGTAAAAAGTTGAGCTGATGTCTATTTTCAACACCTTCAGCGACAATTTTCATATCCAGACTCTTTGCCATTGACTGAATCGCTTCAACCAATTGTGTTGCATCACTTTCATGAGGAATATCACTGATAAACGAACGATCAATTTTTAGAGTATCAAACGAAAAGCGCCGTAAATAACTCAAAGATGAGTAGCCAATACCGAAATCATCAACAGCGAGCCTAACACCAATATTATGCAGAATATCAAAGGTTTGTTGGTTTTCTTTTGTGTGTTCAATCAAGGTCGACTCGGTAAGCTCTAGCTCAAGAGCTGAAGGAGGAAGCTGGTGTAACGTGAGTGCTAACCTAACATCATCAATAATGGCTTGGCTGCGTAATTGCTTACTAGAAACATTAACTGAAACATATTCAGGGCCATTCTCAATTTTCAGCCACTGTTTCACTTGTCCACAAGCTTGATCTAACACCCATTCCCCAAATAAGTTAATTAATCCAATTGACTCAGCAAGTGGAATAAATTGCTCAGGCGATACCTCGCCCAATTTCTCACTGTCCCACCTAAGCAAGGCTTCTGCACCAATCACGCGACCTGAAAAACCGGAAATTATGGGTTGATAAACGATGTAAAGCTCATCTCGTCTTAGTGCGTAACGTAGCTCATTTTCCATCGTTAGCCGTTCTTCAATCGCCAAACTCATTGTGGTGGAATAGAGCTTATAAGAATTGCGCCCAGATAACTTACTTTCGTACATTGCGGCATCAGCATTTTTAGTCAAAGATTCGTAGTCGATACCATCGCTTGGGAATCTGGCCAATCCTATGCTACACCCAACAACCACTTCATAATGTTGAAGTAAAATAGTTTTAGAGCAAACGTTGATCACCTGTTTAGCAAGTTTTTCGGCGTTTTTCACCGATTCAGGAGAAGATAGAATAATTACAAATTCATCTCCTCCTAGTCTTCCGACTATATCAGGTGCTGAAATTACACTTTTAATCCTGTGTGATATCTGCTTTAAAAGTTCATCTCCTGCATTATGGCCAAAACTGTCATTTACTTTTTTAAAATCATCAAGATCAAGCAACATCAACACTATTGAGTCACGAGTTTGTTTGGCCTTATTAATTGCAGTTGTTAGTCGTTCGAATGCCATGCTCCGATTAGGCAAACCTGTTAAGTCATCAAAATTTGCTTTTTGATAGAGCTGATCTTGATAATTACGCTGCTGAGTTAAATTAGTGATGGAAGTGATCACTCCTTCGCCTTCAGCAAACTCTACAATTTTAGACGATAGAGAACACCACAAAAAACGCCCTGAATCATTTCGCAATTTAATTTCAAAGTTATCAACTCGACTTTCTTGGTTAAGCAAGTCTAAAAATAATGCACGTTCTTTTAAATCAGCATAAAAATCAGTGACGCAACGCTTTACGAGATCTTCGCCTGAAGAAAGTAATTCTTCTGCTCTCGAGTTCGCATAAAGGATAATTCCAGATTGCGGTTGACTAATAATCACTGCAATAGGGGCTGAACTCACAATCGAATGAAAATGAGCTTGAGATTCAATCAGCGACTTACCTGTACGCCACACACGATTACTCTCTCTATATTGCAGCCAAAAGCTAAAAATTATACTTATAATAAAAAGCGAAAGGATCAAAATGATCGACTGAATACCTTTTGCAAAATTCTGTTGTTTGGAACTTAAACTGATCCATAAATAGTTATCTAAGCTAGGTAGCGGCGCTCTCACGCTATCTCTGTTTGAGCGATTCATCACGCCAGATGAATACAAAGGCTGTGCTAATCCATCTTGCACACTCACTGTATATTTACTTTGAATATGAGTAGGAACAAGATGAGAGATAAGTTTTGGTAGTGAATAAACAGCACCAAGAGTACCTATGAATTCATCATTTTTAAAAATGGGGACATAAAACTCAAAAGCCGCGTCACCTTGTATTACACGAAAGGGTTTAGTAAAAATTGTCCGCTTTGTATTTTTAGCTAGTCGAGATGCTCGCTTCGGCTCTGGTAGCGATAGTGTTAACCCTATAACATGCTTGTTTGGTTCATAAGGCGCTGTATGTTTTATCACAAAATTTTCATCCGAAAGCGTAACGTTAATAAGGCTAGGATGGTCTAATGAATATTGGGTAACTTTACTTACAAATCCTTCTTCTGATATTCGTTTTTCTGCTAATTCGACGGCCAATATTTCTAAATAGGCTTTATTAGAATCCAATTGATTTTCGATATCATTGATCACCGCTGAGATATTTTGGTTTAATGTATTATTGGCTGACTGTTGGTTATGGCTCTGAACAAAATAAATCAATGCAATACAAGCCATTACAATCGCAATCGTCGCGAGAGCCGGCAATAGCAATGTAGGCTTAGCTGGTTTTATTGAATCAATGAGCCCACTCGATAACTTTCCTTTTGTTAACCCAAACTCCAACAATAAACGTTCTGAAGATTTTGACATCTTAAAGTGGTGGTAAAATGCATAAGTTGCACCTAAAAAAAGTAATAAAAAAGCACCAACAAACATTTGAAACATACTCGAATGTTTTTTAACTTCACCAAACGATTTTTTGTATTCAGTAGCAATCTCCCAATATCCATTGGGTAAATCAACTTTTCGAGTCATCGCCGAGCGAGAAAACAATACAGGATCGCCATAAAACACTTCACCAGAATCGCCTCGAAGAGCAATATTTAACCTTGAGTTTTCATGTAATAGACCAATTGTTTTAAGTGAAGGAATAACATCAATAACTACCGCAACAACGCCCCAAAGCTCATTTTTGTGAAAAACAGGTAAACGTGCTACGACACCTAAGCCTCCCTGTCTTAATTGATAAGGCGCTGAATTAGTAACTTTTCGAGTTTCTATTGCCTGATTAACTGCAGCAAACACTACCTGATCTGTTGGCTCTAATAAATTATGCCCAATTGCGTTTGTGTTTGCATCAAGTGGAAAAATATCAGAAACAATACAGTTAGGAGCAATACTAAAGGCTCTGATTCCTTCATTTGATTTATAAAGCGCTGACATAAAGTTATGTACACGCTGCTTACTAGGTTGACCAAAGTCACTATCAATGTCTAACTCGGCTTCAATGGCTGTCGCTAAACTATGGACAAGATGAAATCGTTGAGATATGAGTTCATTTAGATTGGAAACTTGTTGATTAAGTTCTTTTTCAGAGCTGGCATGGTGGTTATCAAATAAGTAATCATCATACCAATGAGTTATCTGGTTCCAAATAATGACGGTAAAGCATAATATAAATATTGATACAACTTTCTTATTAAAAAACATAGTATTAATTTTTCATTCTTCGAATTTGAGTAGTCAATAAACAGTAAAATCAATACACAAATGTTTATTCTATTACCAGATTGAGGTAAGCATTATAACGAATTTTAAATGAAATGACGTTCAAATAAAGCTATCTATTACAAAAGCCTTATTACAATTCAGTAGCAACAACAACTTCGCTTTTAGCCAACGAGATTGTAATAAGTACCCATCATTTTTTTACCATTTTCATTAATATTTCAACAGTATAGGAACCATTATTAATAATTTGATATCGGTCATAAGTCTGGAAAAGTAATTGGCCTTGATTTTTGATCAAGGCAACTACACCATAATTTATCGACTTATCAATGCTTTTAGATGGCAAAATAAATTTGAATGGAATAGGTGCTCTCGCCACATTAAAATTCTTTTGGGCAATAATGACTCCAGGAGTGTCCAAATCAATAATGGCAATTGTCACTGTACTTCCCGGTGGCAACATCACCCGTTCGTTATAACCCGCTGCACCATTAATCACGATTGGCGGTTCTTCTGTTACTGTGACACAAGCCGCCAAAGTCGTTAAGATAAATAGCATGATGAGTTTTTTCATTGTTTCACTTCCTCTGTCATTCTTAGCAAGCCTTCCTGTGTGGCTGAAGCTATTAAGTCACCATTTTGGTTGAAAAACTGCCCTCTAACAAAGCCCCGTCCACCACTTGCATTTGGGCTTTCGATACAAAATAACAACCACTCATTTAAATCTACTTTCCTATGGAACCACATGGAGTGATCAATCGTTGCCATTCTCATACCCGGAGTAAAAAATGATACACCGTGTGGCTGAGCAGCCGTGATCAGAAAATTAAAATCTGAAGCATAAGCGAGTAGATAATCATGAATGCAAGAATTATCTGGCATATTGCCGCTTGCCCGTAACCAAACATAGCGTACAGGCTCAGAAACTTTAGAAGAAAATGGATCAGACGGTTCTACAAGCCGCATTTCTAGCGGCGAATCGGCCTTGAGCCTGTCTAATAAAGCTTTAGGCATTTTACCCACCATTGACTCTGCCAGTTGCTGCTGGTTCATCAAACCATCCGGCCCTGCAACGCTAGGCATAACATCATGATGCTCAAATCCTTTTTCAGGTTCTTGAAACGAGCAACTCATATAAAAAATAGGACGACCATTTTGAATGGCTTGAACACGTCTAGCACTAAAACTCCCACCATCACGCATGTTCTCAACATCATAAATAACGGGTTTGTTATGATCTCCTGCGCGCAAGAAAT
This sequence comes from Parashewanella spongiae, assembly GCF_004358345.1. NCBI lineage: Bacteria > Pseudomonadati > Pseudomonadota > Gammaproteobacteria > Alteromonadales > Shewanellaceae > Parashewanella > Parashewanella spongiae. Next base: position 3,502,562 of record NZ_CP037952.1, read on the forward strand.
AAGAATGTAAAGAGTGGACTCGCCTACTGGAAGGGACGGTTTGCTTTGCAGCAGACAATGCTTGCCCCATCACTTGTCCGCCAAACAGATGCCCAAAGCCTAAATCTTGGCTTTGCCCTCGGAACAAGCCCATTTCTATTTGCTCTAAAGATAATAAAGATAACAAGTTATCTAAAGCCTTACTCATAAAATCCCACAAAATACATTGACATGAAAAACAAGATTAACTCAAATAGTTTATCGACACTACGAATAATTCCCTTTCACATTATTACGGCCAAAGCGTACAATTCTATTTCCGAAAATAACAAGCACACACTTAATATGGAATCATGGTTAATAGCAATTCGCCCTAAAACGCTTTTCGCCGCTTTAAGTCCACTTATCCTTGGTAACAGTCTGGCTTTTGCACATGAAAGTTTTAGCTTTTTTATTGCCATAACCTCTGTCATTTGCGCGCTTTTATTGCAAATTGTAGTGAATTTAAGCAATGACTATTCGGACTTTATTAGAGGGGTAGACTCGCCAGCTCGGTTAGGTCCAGCTAGAGCCTGCCAGTCAGGCTTATTAACGCCTAAACAGGTTAAAATCGGTGTTTACATCAGTTCCTCTTTGGCTGTCCTAACTGGATTAATCTTAGTTAGTTCAGGTGGTTGGCCAATATTTTTTTGTGGCTTATTATCACTGATATGTGCCATTTGCTACAGTTCAGGTCCTAGACCGCTTGCCGATTTTGCCCTCGGAGAAGTCACCGTATTTATATTTTTTGGACTTGTGGCGGTAACCGGTAGCTATTACTTACAAACTCAGCAAATTAGCCTGCAATCCATCGTAATGGCCTGCTCCATTGGACTACTCAACTCAGCAATTATGTTTGTCAACAATACAAGAGATATTGTAACTGACAACAACGCCGGTAAAGTAACGCTGGCCGTTAAGCTTGGAAAAGAAATGTGCATACCGGTATACCGCTCACTTTTATACGCCGCCATTGCCATTACTGTTACAGCATTTTTATTAGGCGTGTTGCCCGGTTGGCCTGTGTTTCTATCAGGGTTATGCTTTATTTATGCTCGTAAACTAGCTGAAAAATTTGAGTCTGCTAAAGGCATAGAGTTTAACGACATTCTGAATAAAACAGCCTTAATAACCTTTATATTCAGTTTGCTATTTAGTGCAGGGTACTTTTTAGACATCCATTTACAAGTTTAAAGTAGAGTAGGCTACTGGCTTCGCTATCGCTTATCCAGCAGCCCCTCTTCGATTCCGTGCATGAGGTTTTCCCTCACACGGCTCTGTTGTTACACTTCTCTCAGCCCCTTCACTTTGCTTATCATCTTGTCGTGGGTAAATACTCAAGACCAGCTTGGCGTAATTTTTCGTAAGCACCTCGTGATAGATACTTGCTTCGACGTTGACTTAAGCGACGATGCCATCGATAGAATCGGTTTACTACAAATCCATTTATTCTGAAAAATACTCCTCTGGGATATCCTATCCCACCAAAATAGTGTTTCCATCCCCTCAGAACTTGATTAACTTTATTTATCAGTACGCCAAGTGTATTTGAGGTTCGATGCTTCACTATGTCTCTGAGTTTATTTTTCAGCTTTGTTTGGCTCTTCTTAGACGCCTGTATCTTAATGTAACTGGTGCCTTTGATGAAGCCTGTGATCCGTTGAAAGTTAAAACCGAGGAAATCAAACTCATTCATCAGCTTTCCCATATCCACACAGTGGGTTTTACTTTGATTTAGCTTCAGACCTTCATCACTTAATTGCTGTGCTATCCAGTCCAGTTGCTCTTGTGTGTAGGTTTGCTTATGAAGTACAACAAAATCATCTGCATAGGTAACGATTTTACACGGTGTTTTTTCGTGTATTTTCAAACAGAAATCGTTGAGATAGATGTTAGCCAGTAGTGGAGAGATAACTCCGCCTTGCGGAGTGCCACATCGGCTTGCTTCTATTCGCCATTTTCTGTTGACCGTCTCTACGCTGATGGGCGCTTTGATAAAGCTTTTCAGCAAACTCAGAAAGCTGCTGTCGCTTATTCGCCTTTCTACTTTTGCCATCAACTTAGCGTGCGGGATGGTATCGAAATAGGCGCTCAAGTCAGCATCAAGTACGTGCTGATAGCCTTGTTTTAGGCTCATTTCAATGACTTTTACCGCTTGCTGGGCGCTTCGACATGGACGATAACCATAACTGTGTTCATGTAAATGAGGTTCGTAGACGGGTTGCATCACTATTGTCATCGCCATTTGCACAATTCTGTCACTGATTATCGGGATCCCAAGTTTCCGCGTTTTGCCGTTGTCTTTGAGTATTTCTACTCGTTTGACTGGGCTAGGTCGATAGTTTTTCTGTTGTAATTGAGTTTGAATTTCTTTTAACAGCGCAACGACTTTCTTTTGCTGCTCTAGACAACTGAATGTGATGCCATCAATTCCTGCTCCGCCTTTATTGGCTTTGCATCGTCGATAGGCTTCTTCGAGTATATCTAGGCGACTGAGTTTATCGTACAAGCTGTAAAATCGTAGCTCCGAGTTAAGCTTTGAGCGTAAGTAAAGTTTTCGCTGTAATATTCTGATATTTACTGGAGTGTTAGCCATATGGCAATTTCACCTCAAAAGTTACGTTAAAAAACGGGTGTAACACTGAGCCCCTTCCCTGATGTGAAGTTATGTTGTCTTCACGGTTAACGGTACTATGGGCTCATCCGACTGCCTGAGCGCCCTATCTGAAATTTCGGTTTACCTTATATTCGGATAGTGGAAGTCACTACCTTCCAACACTCAGGCTCTCCCACGTTCACTTTATTTCCTTCAATACATGCCACTTCATATTACGCCGGAAGATCAAACAGATGCATTTACCAGTTGCTTCTCTGTTTGTGTCAGGGTTCGTCAACTAGGAAAGACTCCCCATCTTCATTTTTTGATTTACGACGCTTAACTGAATTCGCTTGATGCTGCGGCCTACATTGCATCTCAACCTTTATTCAAGGCCTTTGTCACAGGGCTTCATGTCATAGCGGTTACCCATTATGCATGCCCGTCAGATTTCGGGATGAACTGGTAATTATCCCGTCAGGTACGTTTCAACCTGATGGACTTATTATAAATAATAACGTTGCTGTCTCTGGTTTATGGCCATGTAATCGCTTGGCTGCGTATACGTTGAGACAAATCCCGCAACAGAATAAAGCGCTTCGTGGCGCTCCCTAGATAAATCGGTTGGGAATAGTCATATACGTAGAAAAAATTACTGATAGCAAGGCATAAGTTGCAGCAAGTAGTGGTTCTACTTGCAAAATTTATAACGCAGCTAGCGGTGATTTTGGCAAGTATATGAGCGTTCAGCACTCACCTAACAAGTGAAGAAACATCATTAATTTTTGCAATATGCTTCAGTAGGTTAAGGGGGAATTGTGCGTTCAACCAATTTACTTAGGTTAAACTCAACACAGCATAAAAAAAACTTCCCGAAGGAAGCTTTTTTTATGCCAATTACAACTTAATTTGTTTTCTATCCATGCTACTCCATTCCAAATGGAATTTTTCGCCTTCTGGCTTATCCTGTCTTTGATAAGTATGAGCACCAAAGAAGTCACGCTGACCTTGCAGAAGATTTGCAGGTAATATTTGACTGCGAAAGTTATCGTAATATGAAAGCGCAGAACTTATACAAGGGATTGGAATACCATTTGAAATTGCAAATACAGAGGCCGAACGCCAATCCTTTTGCAGATCAGACAATTCTTGAGCAAAGTTTTGCGAAAGCAATAAATGAGGAAGCTCCGGATCTTGTTGGTAAGCTTGAGTGATTGATTGCAAGAAAGTCGCTCGAATAATACAACCAGCGCGCCAAATTTTGGCAATTTCAGCAAAGTTTAACTTCCACCCATGCTCAGATGCCGCCATATCCATAAGCTGAAAACCTTGCGCATAACAACAAATTTTGGCGCAATAAAGGGCATTTTCTAGCGATGAAACAACATTTTCTTTTTCAGAGTCACTGAGTTCATTAACAACTGGGCCACAGAGCTTTTGACTAAGTTGTTGCCTTAATGCTTTTTGATTACTCACGGCGCGGGCTGAAACCGCTTCAGCGATCGTTGGTGCTGGAGCACCAATTTGCAAGCTGCTGACTGCAGTCCATAAACCAGTGCCTTTCTGCCCAGCTTTGTCTAAAATCATTTCAACTAACGGCTTGCCAGTCTCAGGATCGTCTTGTTGTAAGATGTCAGCGCTGATTTCCATCAAATAACTGTTTAACCGGCCATTATTCCAGCGCTCGAATGTTTGACCAATTTCTTTTGCTGAAAAGCCACATCCATCATTAAGAATATGATAAGCCTCACAGATGAGCTGCATATCGGCGTACTCAATTCCATTATGCACCATTTTTACATAATGGCCCGACCCTGTGTCACCAATATACGTCGTGCAAGGCTCTCCATGATCAACCCTATCACCCGGTTTAGTGCGCTCGATAGGCAGTCCCGTATTCGGATCGACTTTAGCGGCAATGGCTTCCCACACAGGAGAAATTCGTTCCCACGCTTTAATACTACCACTAGGCATCAACGACGGACCAAACCGAGCACCAACTTCGCCGCCCGAAACCGCTGAACTAAAAAATATAAATTGTCCATGATATCTGGCTTCACGCTCTACGGTATCGGTCCATAAGCTGTTTCCAGTGTCAATGACAATGTCATTTTCACCAATACCAGCATGAATTAATGCCTGACAAACACCATCTACAGGCTTTCCTGCCGGCACTGACAATACAATGATTTTTGGAGAGGATAATTGGTTCAGCATATCTTCGATAGATTGACTACCGAATACTCTTTGCTTGCTATCAAGAGTCGAAAATGCAACCTGCTCTTGCAAGGACTGATCAACCACTGAGTTAGTTTTGTCATCATCAATATCAAATGCGGCAATGCGATAGCCATTATCAGCAATATTTAAAGCAAGATTTTTCCCCATTACACCAAGGCCGATGACCCCGATATCCATGAGACATTTAGTTTTTGGCATTATTTTTTCCGAAGCGATGATGTGCATCAATAAAATTCGCGGGATTATAACGCCAAGTTTACCTAAACACTATTGCATACGAATGGAAAGAGGTTTTCTTGTAAAGGATAATCAGAACCGAGTCGCTGATAAAGGCCTGCGTCCACCTTTACTGTATTTAGAAACTTTATACTGCCTCAATTCTACCTTACTATCGCCACACAGAAGATCGAATCCTTCATCAGTTGAAGATTTTTTTATTCTGGGCTTTTCCAATGAATTAGGCCTAGGTAAAGAACTCCAATTTGTAAACGATTGCGTGGTTTCCGAAAACGGTGACGGTAGGGGAGAAATAGAAGAGGATACTGAACTAGCTGTGGTCCTAGATGAATAAAAACTATTATTCTCTGAGGCGCTGCTCACATCATATGAATCTTCCCCCTCATCAGTACCTTCTCTGTCGGTGTCGTCAAACCAACTATTCTCGAGCGTATCAGCTTCATCTCCGCTTTCTTCCAAGGACAGACATAAATTCAGTTCAGCCGAGACTCTTTCCAGTTCATCTTCACCGGATAGCTCTGCTGCCGTAAGTTCTGTGTACGAGCCTAAATTTGCTAAATAACTAGATAGGCTGATAGCTCTATCCTTTTCAAACTGTTGAAATTGCCTCATGGCATCAAGCTCGATTAAGTGGAAGTCGGATCTTGCCATATCTAAGTCTAAGGTTTTTAAACTACTCCTTAAAAAAAACAAAATCACGCTTGGATCTTTTTTTGCTGCTTCGATATCAAATTTTTCATACTCAAATACAGGCGTTCTTAAAAGTGTTTGATAGGCAAACTCTTTAACTGACAATCTTTCTTTTTCAATTCTTGCTTGGGCGGTTTTAAACGCAATGACTAATTTTCGTTCGCCTTCTAAGTAGAAATATGGGGTGTTATTTGTAATACCGCCGTCACTTAGAGACACTGTTTTGCTATTTTTTCCAAAAAGGATATTTGGCCGTTTAGTGAAGACCGAAGAATTAACCTTAAGTTTCCCAATTTTTACCGGAAATCCACAACTGGCTCTAGCCGCAAGAGAAATAGACATACTGGGTGTTTTTTTAGCGGATAGCTCTACTTCTTTCTTGTCAGAAGTGGCAACCAAAACTAATCGTTTTAATTTAAGTTTACTAACGTTTGGTAACTCTTGTTCTCCCTCATAATTTCTTAATAATTCAAGCTGTTCAAAGCTCAGGTTATTTAAAGCCGAAGTAGATTCACTCAATGATAAAGCGTTTCCGAAGCTATCAAGTAAGGGGCGGCGACTTCTTGCTAAAAAGTTATGAATTTCAATTACAAATGGGTTTAATTTTCGCCTTATTGCTTCTTGAGCATTTCGAATGATTGACTCTGGATTGAGTTCCGCATCATATTCAGAAAAAAAAGTGGAGACTTCTTCAACATTCATCCCGCAAGCAATGGGGATTGCAGCTAACGCTCCTATAGAGCTTCCTGAAACTTCCTTTATTCGATTGACTAACCTTTCGTTTCCTAATTGCTTGAAAACACCACAAAAGCCAACTCCGCGAGCACCGCCACCTGATAAACATAACGCATCATATTTTATAAATTCAGATACATCGCATTGATGTTCATCATATTTCTTTTCTGCATAAGCTTTAAGTGCTGGTTTACAATTAAGGGCTGCGATTAACTCACCGTATTCTGGTGAACGCTGCGAATGAAACGCAATTTCCACTTCAACAGGATAATTATCAAGGGATCGTTTCCAGTGCTTTAACTGCTTAGACGAGATGTGTTTCGCTTTCCCAATTTCATTGAACTCTATAGTATATAAATAGTCGCCAATCTTTAAACACTTAGTGCCCTCCCTTCTCAGGCCTGATTCACTCAAATGAAGCCAAAGCGGGGTTATTTCAGAGCTTGGTGGACAAAACGCCATAGAATTTTTGATTGAGTACCATGTAGTCAACTAACATATAATATGAAAGATATACAATAGCATGAACAATAATTAACAGAACGACAATCTGTAAAAGTTAGATATAAAATCGATTTCAAACATAACCACCAGCTACAAACTTTACCTTTACGTAAACTTCCTGTACCTTTCAGTAAATAGTTTTTATACGGTAATTCAAGTTCAATGAGCATAATCAGCAATTCCCCTAGTAGTTACTCCATTAGTGACTTATCAAGAGAGTTTGATATTACTACACGTAGTATCCGCTTTTATGAAGATCAGGGCTTGCTTAAGCCTAAACGCCGCGGTCAAACTCGTGTTTACAGTCTCAAAGATAAAGTGCGTCTAAAGCTCATTCTCAGAGGAAAACGTCTCGGATTTTCATTAGCAGAAACCAGACGCTTATTTGAAATGTATGACACAGACAAAACCAGCACATCGCAACTCAGCACCATGCTTGATTTGATTGAAGAAAAGAAAGCTGCATTGCAGCAACAAATGGATGATATCAAAGTTGTGTTGATGGAGTTAAATTCAGCTGAACAACAATGCCTAGCAGCACTTAATAAATAACAAATAGTTCAAAATTAGTTTTAAAGATAAAAAAATTACAGGACCTTACTATGAACGCACTATACTCAAGCCTAAATTTCGGACTTGGCGAAGAAGTTGATATGCTGCGTGATGCAGTTCAACAATTTGCCGCCAATGAAATCGCCCCACTCGCTGAAAAAGTTGATAAAGAAAACGAATTCCCAAATGAATTATGGCCTGTATTTGGTGATATGGGTTTACTAGGAGTGACCGTTGACGAAGAGTTAGGTGGTGCCCAAATGGGTTACTTGGCTCATGTTATAGCAATGGAAGAAATTTCCCGAGCCTCCGCATCCATTGGCTTGAGCTATGGCGCTCATTCAAACTTATGCGTCAATCAAATTAATCGCAATGGCACCCCAGAGCAAAAAGCCAAGTATTTACCAAAGCTCATTAGCGGTGAGCATATTGGCGCACTTGCCATGAGCGAACCTAATGCAGGATCAGATGTCGTTTCCATGAAACTGCATGCCCGCAAAGAAGGTAATAAGTTCATACTAAATGGCAACAAAATGTGGATCACCAATGGCCCAGATGCTGACACACTGGTTATTTATGCCAAAACAGATTTAGACAAAGGTGCTCATGGTATTACCGCCTTTATCGTCGAAAAAACCTTTAAAGGTTTTTCAACCGCGCAGAAGCTAGACAAACTTGGTATGCGTGGTTCAAACACTTGTGAACTTGTCTTTGAAGATTGTGAGGTGCCAGAAGAAAACATTCTGGGTGAATTAAATGAAGGCGTTAAAGTTCTTATGAGTGGCCTTGATTATGAACGCCTTGTACTCGCAGGCGGGCCTCTTGGGATTATGGCGGCTTGCATGGATATCGTAGTGCCTTATGTCCATGACCGTGTTCAATTCGGCAAGTCAATTGGCGAGTTTCAGCTAGTCCAAGGTAAAATTGCTGACATGTACACACAAATGAACGCTGCACGTTCTTACGTTTATGCTGTGGCTAAGTCCTGTGACCGCGGTGAAACTACCCGTAAAGACGCTGCTGGTGCGATTTTATATAGTGCCGAATTGGCAACCAAAATGGCACTCGATGCCATTCAACTGCTTGGTGGTAATGGTTACATCAACGAATATGCAACAGGTCGCCTGCTTCGTGATGCCAAACTTTATGAAATCGGAGCTGGCACTTCAGAAATCCGTCGAATGCTTATTGGTCGTGAGCTGTTTAGCGAAAGTAAATAGTTAATAAACATTAACATAAAGGTGTAACGCTCGTTACGCCTTTTTGCTTTATCCCTTTTACAAGGATTTAGACGATGACACAATTGAGCAGTCGAATTAATACTCGAAGCGACGAGTTTAAAATTAAGCACGATGGCATGTCCAAACTGGTTGATGAGCTTCAAACCAAACTTGCCAGTATTCAACAAGGTGGCGGTCAAGTATCAATGGATCGCCACTTATCTCGCGGCAAACTTGCACCAAGAGACAGAATCGAAAAACTACTTGATCCCAGTGCACCATTTGTAGAACTTTCGCAATTTGCGGCTTATGACATGTACGACGCGAATATCGCTGCGGCTGGCATTATTACTGGTATTGGTCGTGTAAACGGTGTTGAATGCATGATTGTCGCCAATGATGCGACAGTAAAAGGTGGCACTTACTATCCTCTAACCGTTAAAAAACATATTCGGGCTCAAGAAATTGCCGAACGTTGCCACCTACCCTGTATTTACTTGGTTGATTCTGGCGGTGCTTTTCTCCCGTTGCAGGATGAAGTTTTCCCAGATCGTGATCATTTTGGACGAATATTTTATAACCAAGCCAAGATGTCAGCAAAAGGTATTCCGCAAATTGCTGTCGTCATGGGTCTATGCACAGCAGGCGGCGCTTATGTACCGGCAATGGCTGACGAATCGATTATCGTTAAAGAGCAAGGCACCATATTCTTAGCGGGTCCACCATTAGTAAAAGCTGCAACGGGCGAAGAAGTCTCCGCTGAAGAGCTTGGTGGCGCGGAAGTCCATACCAAAATTTCAGGTGTTGCCGATCACTTAGCTCAAAATGACGAGCACGCTCTAGAATTAGCTCGCAATGCGGTTTCAAGGCTTAACCATAATAAGCACATAGAAAATACGCTTTCCGCAGTCAAACCACCAAAATACGACCCCAAAGAACTCTACGGCATTGTGGGAACCGATTTAAAAAAACCATTCGATGTAAAAGAAGTCATCGCTCGAATCGTAGATGATTCAGACTTCGACGAATTCAAAGCTAATTATGGTGCCACATTAGTTTGTGGGTTTGCCAAAATTCATGGTAATCCAGTCGGCATTATTGCCAACAATGGCATTCTTTTCTCAGAATCAGCGCAAAAAGGCGCTCACTTTATTGAGCTTTGTTGCCAACGCAAAATTCCGCTTCTATTCCTGCAAAATATTACTGGCTTTATGGTCGGGAAAAAATATGAGCACGAAGGCATAGCCAAACACGGCGCGAAGATGGTAACAGCCGTGACCTGTGCCAACGTACCTAAGTTTACTGTTCTTATTGGTGGCAGTTATGGTGCTGGTAACTATGGTATGTGCGGCCGAGCTTTCGATCCAACCATGATGTGGATGTGGCCAAATGCTCGTATTTCAGTCATGGGCGGTGAGCAAGCGGCTGGCGTATTAGCGACCGTTAAAAAAGATGGTTTAGCGCGCAATGGCGAAAGTTGGAACCAACAAGAAGAAGCTGATTTTAAATCACCAATTGTTGAACAGTACGACAAAGCGGGCCATCCTTATCACGCTAGTGCTCGCTTGTGGGACGACGGCATTATCGACCCAGCTCAAACACGCGATGTAGTAGGCTTAGCTTTATCTGCAGCGCTCAACGCACCTATCGAAGAAACGCGCTTTGGCGTGTTCCGCATGTAATTTGAAGGTAACTATAATGACCACAAAAACTATCTTCGAAGATCAAAATTATCAACACATAATCTGTGAGATTGATGATCGCGGTGTCGGCTCGCTCATTCTGAATCGAGTCGATGTTCATAACGCCTTTGATGAAGTGATGATTGCAGAGTTAATTTCAGCATTACACAGATTTGCCAATGACAATCAATGTAAATTACTCATTGTTAAAGCCAATGGTAAACATTTTAGTGCTGGGGCTGATCTCAATTGGATGCGTAAACAAGTCAAAATGGATTTCGACCAAAATCTGGCCGATGCAAATACCCTTGCAAAGCTCATGAATGACTTAGATAAATTCCCTAAGCCAACGATTGCTCACGTTCAAGGCGCAGCATTTGGCGGAGCGCTAGGTTTAATCTGTTGTTGTGATATGGCTGTCGCGACGCCGAAATCGAGCTTCTGTTTAAGCGAAGTAAAACTTGGGTTAATCCCTGCAGTAATCAGTCCTTACGTAGTTCGTGCTATGGGTAATAGAGCCTCTCGTCGCTACATGTTGACTGCCGAACGTTTTACTGCTGAAAAAGCATTACAACTGCAAATTATTCATGAAGTTGGAGAAGACTTACAAAAATTGAGTCAACCAATGGCCGATGCATTACTTGCGAACAGCCCTCAAGGGATGAACTGGTGTAAATCATTAATTGCTCACCTCGAAAGTGGCGAAATCAATGCCCAAACCTTATCCCATACGAGTGATCGAATTGCCCGAATTCGTGTTTCAAGTGAAGGACAAGAAGGACTCAATGCCTTTTTTGAAAAACGACAACCGAACTGGCAGCAAGTAGAAGGGGATTAACACTATTTCGCATTGATATTTTTGTTATTCAACGAAAGCAAAAAGCTTTCAGAATAAGGCGGAAGGTTGAAAATTTATCGGGCATAAATTAAGAGCTGACAACGAAATTATGAAAGCTTTTAGCTTCGCCCGAAGGGAGTGTTACTAGATGAATGTAATGTGTAAAAAACATTTCGTCATCACTAAATAAGAAAAACAACATTTACAGTAACACTTTGAGTTTAAAAATATAAATAAGGAATAGTGTCCGATGTTTACCAAACTACTGATTGCTAACCGCGGTGAAATTGCTTGCCGAATCATTGATACAGCAAAAAAGATGGGCGTACGTACGGTGGCAGTTTATTCAGATGCAGATTCAAACGCTCGTCACGTCGCTATGGCTGATGAAGCTTTCTATCTTGGAGCCAGTGCTCCAGCTCAATCATACCTGCGTGGAGATGCCATTATTGAAGTGGCAAAAAGAGCAGGCGCTCAAGCGATTCACCCAGGTTATGGTTTTTTATCAGAAAACGCAGAATTTGCTCGCCAATGTGAGCAGTCTGGTATTGAATTTGTCGGGCCAGGTTCGGACGCGATTGATTCAATGGGCAGTAAAAGTGCCGCTAAAGTCATTATGTCTGCCGCCAATGTACCACTCGTTCCGGGTTACCATGGTGACGATCAAACAGATGATGTGTTATTAAAAGAAGCTCACAAAGTGGGTTATCCGCAACTTATCAAAGCCGCTTATGGCGGTGGTGGCAAAGGCATGCGGATCGTTGAAAACCAAAGCGAACTGCAAGGCGCCATCGACTCAGCGCGTCGTGAAGCGGCCTCTTCTTTCGGTAACGATAAATTATTGATGGAGCGTTACCTTCGTCAACCAAGACATGTTGAAGTGCAAGTGTTTGCTGATAAACACGGTAATTGTGTTTATCTATCAGACAGAGACTGCTCAGTGCAACGCCGCCATCAAAAAGTTGTTGAAGAAGCACCTGCTCCGGGTTTATCTGATGATTTACGCAAACAAATGGGTGAAGCTGCGGTTGCAGCTGCGAAAGCCATTGACTACGTTGGCGCTGGTACCGTTGAGTTTTTGCTTGATACCGACGGCAGCTTTTATTTCATGGAAATGAATACTCGTCTGCAAGTAGAACATCCTGTAACTGAATTGGTCACAGGCCAAGATCTAGTAGAATGGCAATTAAAAGTGGCACATGGGCAGACTTTGCCACTAGAGCAGTCTGAAATTCAAATTTCTGGTCATTCTTTTGAAGTGCGCGTTTACGCAGAAGATCCTAAAAACGAGTTTTTACCAGCCAGTGGCAAACTCGAATTTCTTCGGGAGCCAAGCCAAAATCAACACGTGAGAATTGACTCCGGAATTCGTGAACACGATGTGATCAGTAATTTTTACGATCCAATGATTTCAAAACTCATTGTGTGGGACGAAAATCGCCATCTTGCCTTGCAGCGTATGGAAAATGCATTAGACAATTATCGGATTGTTGGACTCAAACATAATATCGCTTTTTTACGCAGTATTATCACTCACTCCGCATTCGTAAAAGCCGATTTTTATACAGACTTTATCGAGCGTTATAACGATAACTTGTTTACCAGCAAAAGTGTAGATCCAGCGAAAGTGTTAGCGCTTGCTGGTTTATCCCAAGTGTTACACCGCCAGCAAGCTTTGCAAAGCGACACATCGCCTTGGGCTAGCTTAACAGGGTTTAGAGTCAACAGTGCCAATCGCCAACAAGTTCGTTTGCTTGATGATGACAATCAACTCGTTGAACTAAACATTATCGAACAATCAAATGGTTATGAAATAAAGGTTGGTGAACAGATCATTACTATTAATGGTGAACTGGCATCAAATGGTTTACTCGCGCAAATTGGTGATCATCGTTTTCTTGTGCCTATCGCTCAAATTGAAAATGATTTCACCCTATTTATCGACAACCAACAATTTCATTTCAAAGCGGTGCAAGCCCAGCAGTTGAGACAAGAAGACAATAGTGAAGATCAATTAAACGCACCAATGAATGGCACCATTGTCACTCATTTAGTTGATGTTGGCGCTCAAGTAAAAGCCGGTCAAGGTTTGATGGTAATGGAAGCCATGAAAATGGAGTACACCATCCAAGCCCCATTTGATGGCGTAGTGAGTGAATTTTTCTTTCACCCCGGTGACCTTGTCACTGACGGTTCTCCCCTTCTCGATGTTAACCCTAATGACGCTCTTGACAGTAAAAGGGACGGAGAATAGAGCATGACAGTCAATATATTTGAAGTCGGCGCACGCGACGGATTACAAAATGAACCCCATGTGAGCACTCAAGACAAAGTGACGCTAATCAATGAGCTTGCACAAGCAGGTGTTCGTCGAATCGAAGCCGCCAGTTTTGTGTCACCCAAGTGGGTGCCACAAATGGCCGACTCAGCGACAGTAATGGATCAAATTGAGCGCAACCCATCTGTGCAGTACAGTGCCCTCACCCCAAATTTAAAAGGACTTGAAGCAGCACTTGCCGCTGATGTTGACGAGATAGCTATTTTTGGTTCAGCCTCTGAGGCTTTTAGCCAAAAAAACATAAACTGCTCAATTGAAGAATCCATTGCGCGTTTTAAGCCTGTAATCGAATTAGCCAAACAACACAACTTGCCTGTTCGTGGTTACGTATCGTGCGTACTCGGTTGTCCATACGAAGGTGAAATCGCGGTTTCTGAAGTGGTAAGAGTCACAGAACTTCTACACACCATGGGTTGCTACGAAGTATCGCTCGGTGACACTATCGGCGTTGGCACACCGAAAAAAGCACTGCAAATGCTTCAAGCGGTTTCACAAAGCGTTTCAATCGATAAGTTGGCACTGCATTTTCACGATACTTACGGGCAAGCGCTCGCTAACATTCAAGCCTGCTTAGAAACCGGAGTGTCAGTATTTGACTCATCCGTGAGCGGCCTTGGCGGCTGTCCATATGCAAAAGGCGCTTCTGGTAACCTTGCTACCGAAGACTTGGTTTATATGCTGCACGGTATGGGATTAGATACTGGCATCAATATAGAAAAACTGTCCCAAGCCGGCAATAAAATATGTAAAGCATTAGGCAAAAGCAACGCTTCAAAAGTTGCTCAAGCGATTTTAACTCATTAAAAGGAACTGACATCGATGGCAGGACTGAATAAAGTAGTCAGCAGCTACACCGAAGCACTGGCAGGGCTCAAAAGCGACATGACAATCATGGTTGGTGGTTTTGGTTTATGTGGTATTCCAGAAGGATTAATCAACCAAATGACCACAATGGATGTAACCGGCTTAACGGCAATATCAAACAATGCTGGTGTCGATGACTTTGGCTTAGGTTTATTACTGCAAAAGCGTCAAATCAGCACCATGATTGCTTCGTACGTCGGTGAAAACGCGACCTTCGAAAAGCAAATGTTGTCCGGTGAGTTAAATGTCATTCTCACACCACAAGGCACATTAGCTGAAAAAATACGAGCAGGCGGCGCTGGTATTCCAGCATTTTTTACAGCAACCGGTTACGGCACGCCTGTCGCAGAGGGTAAAGAAACCCGCGAAATTAAAGGCCGTCATTACGTCCTTGAAGACTCGCTCACCTCGGATTTTGCATTAGTTCGCGCATGGAAAGCCGATACTATGGGTAACCTCGTATTCCGTAAAACCGCTGCTAATTTCAATCCAATGATGGCAACAGCAGGCAAAATAACCGTAGTAGAAGCCGAGCACATTGTTGAGCCGGGTGAACTCGATCCTGATCATATCCACACACCGGGAATTTATGTAGATCGCGTCATTCAAGGTACATTTGAAAAACGCATTGAACAACGCACGGTTAAGGCATAAGGAAGATCCTAAAATGGCATTATCAAGAGAACAAATGGCTCAACGAGTAGCCAAAGAACTTCAAGATGGCTTTTACGTAAATTTAGGCATTGGCATCCCAACTCTGGTGGCAAATTATGTTCCTGAAGGAATGGAGTTAATGCTGCAATCAGAAAATGGTTTGCTCGGTATGGGCGAGTTCCCAACCGAAGATACCATAGATCCTGATCTGATCAACGCGGGTAAGCAAACGGTAACCGCAGTAAAAGGCGCTTCTTTTTTCTCATCAGCTGAAAGCTTTGCCATGATCCGCGGCGGCCATGTTGATTTAACAGTACTTGGCGCATTTGAAATTGACGTGAACGGCTCAATTGCATCATGGATGATCCCCGGCAAACTCATTAAAGGCATGGGCGGCGCAATGGATTTAGTCGCAGGTGCAGACAACATTATCGTGATGATGACTCATGCTGATAAACGAGGTAACTCAAAGCTACTGCCTTTATGTGAGCTGCCGTTAACGGGTTATGGCTGCATAAAACGAGTCATCACCGACTTGGCGCTACTAGAAATTAAAGATGGCGCTTTCCATTTAATTGAAAGAGCTCCTGGCGTTTCAGTTGAAGAAATCCAATCAAAAACAGCAGGTAAGTTAACCGTTAATGGTGATGTACCTGAGATGGTTCTTTAAATCTAAGTTTGACTATTAAGCTTTAAAATTTCATTGAGTTCAAGCATCATAATTGTTTATGAATATAACCACTCTCTCGAAAGTTTGAGTGGTTTTTTATACAGTTCCCTTTCTCGTTTACACGAAATCTTTAATAGCTAAAAAAATAAAGTTTGTTTATGGTTGAACTTCAAACATAGTTAGCCTTATCCATGAATAATACCAATTACTGTAATTAAATGCTCAACTCAGAGCTATGTATGCGCACAAAGCACAAACGAAATTGGTGAAAACATAGTTATCTACGTTGAGATAATTTTGTGAAGTAATTTTTGTGCATACAAGCTCCCGAAGGGCAAGGCTAAAGGTTTCCATTACTGCGTTGCACGTTCTTGAATTATCCCGACAAAAGCACGAAGTGCGTTGAACGCCAGCTTTGTGTGGCGGACGTTAGGGGATATATTGCTTCGAACATGCGCCTTGTACTGAAAACCTTTATCTCTTGCTGAATGAGAGATTAATTACTGTAATTGGTATAATCAATAAAGCCGAGAAAATACGTGAGCACAATCGATATCAATCAAACAAGACGGGCATTACTAAAAGGGTTATCTGCCCTCGCCGCAAGTAGTTCACTGTTATCCATTCCGGTTTTGGCGCAAAAAAAACGAATGTATATTGATGGACTTTCATTTTTGCCGGAAGATTTGGCTGATTTAAGTAAGTCCAAACTCTCAGCCTATATTTGTGATATTTCCGACATTGAGGCCATTAAACAAGCCGATGGCACAACTAATTACAAACGGACTTATAAAGCCTGCTTAAGTAGCATTAAAGCAGCCCAAAAGCGCGTAGATGATAATCCAAAACAACTTATTTTAGGTTTGAGTAGCAAAGATATAGACAGAGCACTTCAAACAGACAAAACTGCCGTTTATTTTCAAATACAAGGTGCTGACTGCGTAGAAGCTGACAACTTACAACAAAGCTGGCAACAGTTAGATTCGCTGCACAACCACGGGCTTCGTGTATTGCAATTAACCCACCATTACGGCAATCAGTTTGCGGGCGGAGCACTTGATAACAACGGCAATCATTCATTAGATTTACCCTTAACAGCAAATGGTAAACAGTTAATCACTGAGCTTAATAACAGAAAAATCATAATTGATGCCAGTCATTCAAGTCCCAAAAGCGCCTTAGAAACAGCTAAATTGTCTCATTCACCCATAGTGCAAACACATGGAGCCTGCCGAGCCATCGTGAATCACGCAAGGTGTTCACCCGATGAAGTCATAAAAGCCATCGCAGATACAGGCGGCGTTTTTGGCATTTTCATGATGAGTTTTTGGCTTTCAACGGCAAACGAACCTCAAGTCTCTGATTACATTCGCCATATAAAGCATGTTATCAAGGTAGGAGGCATCGAAGCCGTAGGCGTAGCCAATGATTATCCACTTAAAGGTCAAAAGAATTTGCTTACTTTGAGCAATAATAATCTTGAAGGCGTAAAACAATATTTAGAATGGTGGCACAGCTTACGCCAAAAGAATGTTCTCGGTTATCAACACGAACCTAAACATGTTGTGATCCCTATGTTTAACCATATCGATAGAATGAACCGAATTGATCATGAATTGAGCAAAGCTGGCTTTTCAGCTGCCGCTCGTGACAAAATTATGGGCCAAAACTGGAAACGCGTCATCCACCACATACTTTAGCGCTTGGGAAATCTAAACACAAATGAATAGCTATTTTAAAATACTTATTATCGTTACCACTTTGATCAGTTCTTTCTATACAAGAGCTGATGATTTCACTTGGAACAAGCTTATTGAGTTTACAGACAACCACGGGTTACGTCCCGCGGGCTCGAAAGCAGAAAAGCAATCAAAAGAGTGGCTCATAAACCAGTATAAACAACTGGGTCTCACAGCTTTAGTTCAGCCTTTCACGCATAAATTTAGAAATAAAAAAATTCAATCCGCTAATGTTGAAATCGAAATAAAAGGTCGTTCAAACAAAACAATTATTGTGGGTGCTCACTATGATTCGATACAAGATGGTAGCGGATCTTTAGGTTTTACGGATAACGCTTCAGGTGCTATCGCTCTGCTAGGTTTAGCTAATGCATTAAAAGAAAAGACGCTGCCCTTTACTGTGCGACTTATTTCATTCGGCGCTGAAGAAGTCGGCTTACTCGGCTCAAAAGCTTATGTAAAAGATAACCAGTCTCGCTTAAATAATGTGATTGGAATGATAAATCTTGACACCATCATTGGCGGAGACAAACTCTATATACACAGTGCAAGTACAACGCCTTACCGTTGTCATTATTTGAATGAGCCTAACTACAATAATGATACAGCCTTACGCGACGCGCTCATTTCATCATCAACAAACATATTCGATGAAAGCGCCCATCAACTTCACCCTGCCAATCAAACTTTACCTCAAGGGGAAACAGCTTCTTGGTCAGATCATGCACCGTTTGCGTGTACTGGTATCCCAATTGCCTACATTGAAGCCACCAACTTTTCTATTGACGGTAAAGACGGTCACGATGGGTACTCACAAACAGTCAACAACAACTTTTGGAGTTGTTTTAATAAAAAAGAGGCAACCGCGTGTAATCGTAAAAAAGAGCAACAATGGGGGCAAATTTGGCACACTAAATTTGATTCTGCGGAAAAATTACGCCCTATATTTGACGCTAGATTACAGTCACAAATGAATATTAACCTTAAACTGCTCAAAACATATTTAACACAGCCAAACAAAACATAGTGCCATCACAAATCACTCAAAGGGCTTCTAACCCCGTTAGCGCCCGCTTGAATAACATGAGTATAAATTTGAGTCGTTCGTAAATCAGAATGCCCAAGTTGTTCTTGAACTGTTCGGATATCTGCCCCACGTTGTAATAAATGCGTCGCAAAAGAATGTCGCAATGTATGGCAAGTGACATTCTTCTGTATCTTCGCTTGTTTTGCTGCCAACTTCACGGCTTTTTGAACCGATGTTTCATCAATATGATGCCGCCTGATACTACCCTCAGATTGTGGATCAGAGCTTAAACGCGTCGAAGGAAACAAATAGTGCCATTGAAACGACTGAGCCGCACCTAGGTTTTTCTTTGCAAGGGCAAATGGCAACCAAACACCACTGTACTCTTCTCTTTCAATATCATTTTCAAAATAATTATGACATAGGTTTATTTGGTGTTTTAGCGGTTTATATAGTTCCTTGGCTAAGGTAACGCGCCTGTGCCGCCCGCCCTTTCCGTTCCAAATTAAAACAGCACCGAAATCAAAATCAATGTCCTGTACTCGAAGCCTAACCGCCTCCATTAGCCGCAAACCACTGCCATACATTAGCTGAACAATAAGTTTTTTATTACTTTCTACTTGCTTAAGAAATGATTTTATTTCTTCGGTGGTAAGCACTACTGGCAGTTTAGTTTCTTTGCGTGATTTATTAAATTTTAAGTCTAAAGACAACGGCTGATTAAGAATATCTTTATATAAAAACGATAACGCATTTAATGCAATTTTTTGCGTTGATGGAGCTACATTTTTATCATTAGATAAATGAGTTAAAAAAAGCTCAACCTCTGTACTACCTAACTCTGATGGATGCTTCTTTTCACAAAATAAGATATAAAACTTTATCCAATGCTGGTAGGTCTCAATCGTCCTTTTCGCATAGTGACGAGTGACCATAAACTCAGCAACATGATTCAAAAACGGAGAGTTCGACACGTAAAAAAATCCTTTTTTATACTGTTGTTAAAAACAGTAGCACCAAAAACCCTTATTTCCACCACTTAGGCTGAATAAATCTGCCTTTTATCTAGTTCGAATTTCTAAATTTTACTATTGTTTATTGATTATATTAAAAAAGATAGGTACTTTTATATGAATCAAATAATAAAAGGCAGATTTAGTCTGTGTTTAAACATGGAATTTGTCTGTCTAATATGCTGTTAGCTCGCTGAGTTCGATAAAGTTTATGTTTGCTCTATAGTCGTTTATTTGTTGAGTGAGTAAGCCGTATAAATCTTGCTGGTTACAAAAGAAGTAGTTTTTCAGTTCGTCGTAGTGGCTATCACTACTCTCATTGTGCCCTGCCGGGTCAATCACTATTTGCATATGCCACTTTCAGTATTTTCGCTACTTGTTGGTAGTTATTGGTTTAATCTTCAGCTACATCATGGCTGCAAGTAAAAGTGGTTGGTTTTGTGCCAGCCCAACATGTCGTTGCTGCACGCTTGTAGCCAGCAATAAAGTTCAAACCAGTTTCGCAAGCTAACAAATAAGGATAGGCGTAGCGAAGCCTGCGCCTTATCCAGTTGTTGAACAAGCCCGACGCCACTTATATATGCAAATATCTCTGATATGTTTTTAAGATTGGAGTGAGCCATTTCTCGACTCACTTTTTAAAAGGTGTGACTCATCCTTGATGGCGATCTTGCGATTCTTGTTACCATCAATACCTTGTTTCGTTTGATTGTCGTTTTTTGCTTATTTATGCCCTCTAAAATTAACCATTACATTATCCTTATTATTCGTTTCAATCGTATTTTCAGCCATAACCGAACGGTCTAGTAATGCCTAAAAAGATCATAGGCTGCTGACAACAACGGCACAGGCATTGTGCTTTTTTCCGAGCGACTGGCTTTATAATGCTTAAATCCAACTTGTGCGCCATTATTAAACACAGCTGAATTTTCTTGAGCGTCTTGCTTGCTCCGCCATGCAGTAATCCATAATCTCTGACTCGCCGAAATCCTTTAGGGATGACGTGTTGCAGTATTTGCCACAAGAACTTAAGTGTCGGCAATGTCTTAATCTGTGTTTGTTTGGTTTCACTGTCGATGTAGCGAAAGCTAACGGTGTCATCGGCTACCTTAACGATATCTCTGTCGGGTAATACACCACGGTAAAGGTATCGAGACAGATACTTAAGCGCAGGCAAACCTTTACCCACATGGCGACAATTCACGACCCATTTTTTAGGGATTTTACTGGGCAGCTTAAGCTTGAGTTGATGGTTCAAGGCTTCGAGCATTCTTGCTCGCCAAACCTTGGCAAGGCTATCCGTATTAAACAGATAATCTCCTTTATTTTTGCGCCATTCATTACGGCCTTTATGGTAGCCGCCAGCGGGTATTATCACGTGTATGTGTGGATGAAATTGACGCTGGCGACCATGGGTGTGCAACACGCAGGTGAAACCGATATCGGCCTGCCAGCTTTTTTTATTGCGGCCAAAGTCTTTCAAAATACTGGCTACTACTGCGAACATGGCATCAAACACGGCTTGCTGATGTTGAAATGTCAACGCTCGCAACTGTGATGGCAAAGTGAACGTATCCATATAGTAATCGACAGGCAACAATTTCATTTGCTGACGATTAAGCCAATCTTGAGTCGTATTGTGTTGGCATAAATTACAGCTGCGATGACCGCATGACAGTGGCAAGTCTTGATAACGATGACAGTCATCGCATTGCCATTGGCTGCAACCTTTATTGAAGGTCTTGCAACTGAGCATGGCATTCATGGCCTGATGGTGTTCATTGGTGAGCTTATGCTGATATTCAAGTTTAAAGGCGTCAAGGTGCTCAGATAATATGTCTACGAAGTGCATCACTTATCCCTCCAAGTGAGAGGAAGTGAGTCGGTTAAGTCATTAATGGTGTCTCTTGTAGATTGTGATTTAACTTCGGTCAGCTTGGTATAAATGAGTGTGGTGTTGAGGCTTTTGTGACCGAGCGCCACTTGAATGCTGCGTAGGTCAACGCCTCGCTCAAGAAGATGGGTTGCATAGCAATGACGTAAAGTGTGGGGACTGATTTTTTTTAAAAATGCCACATTCAGTGACAATTTTTCTCATGGCTTTTTGTACTCCGCCCTTATCCATTGGTTGGTTAGAGTGGCTATGTTTACTGGGGAATAACCAATTGCGATGTCGATGTGTTTGCCAATAAGCTCGAAGTGTTGCAAGCGTTCTTCGAGGAAGTGGAACCAATCGGTCTTGACCTCCTTTGCCGTCACGCACATGGACTTGCATACTGGCCTTGTCGATGTCACCGATTTGTAAATGAATGCCTTCATTGAGTCGAAGTCCTAGGCTGTAAAGTGTCAACAAGAACACTTGATATCTCAGCTGCTCGGTACGACTTATTATCAAAGCGACTTCATCAACGGATAACGTATCAGGTAATCGTTTTACCTGCTGAGGTTTAACAATATCGAGCCATTGCCACTTCTTATTGAGGGTGAACGCATAAAAGAATTGCAAGCCGTTACGGTCAACCTTGACGGTGCTCCATGAGTGCGAAAGTATTAATGCATTAAAATAATCTTTGAGTTCTTGGGTACAAAGGTTATCAGGACACCGACCGAAATGGTTGGCAATGCGCCTCACGGCACGACTGTAACTGTCAATCGTTGCCTTGCGCTTGCCTTGCAGTCGTAAGTTGGTAATATGTTGTTTATATAGAAAATCAAAACGTTGTTGTTCGTAGGGTGTCATAAAATACTCCTTAAGTTATCCAGCCACATGGCGGTAAGAGAAGTATTACTCAGAGCTTATAATGATATGATTAATTGTTGTTTAACCGCTGTTTCTGCCGCACAGCGGCTTCGTTCAACAAGCGCTTCAACAAGGACAAATACTGGTTGGCTTTTGTCGCTGCGCTCCAAATTTTAGCCAACCACCATTTGCCTGTTAAGCGGGCGTTAGGCTTCACAGGGAATAAGTGAATATGAAATTGCCATTTTCAAAATTAGAACATGATTCTCTTCAACTGGTTGTATGGGCATCCCGATTTTTCTTTATGTTTGGAAGCGTCTTTATATTGTCAGGTATAGGGAAAGAAATATACAGAGTTGTGCGTTGGCTCTTATCCCCAATTCACTTTAGTGATGGTTCTTGGGCTAGTTACCGCTACAAATTGGATTTAACTCATATAAACTGGCAGTTAATATTACTGGGTTTAATTTTAACCTTCATTTCTTGCTGGTTAGCAATAAAACTTAACTCAAGTAGAAAGAAAGCCTAACAATTCAAGCGGGACTTTTTAAAGTTTGCTTGGTTTCGCTTCGCTACACATTTTGGCAAACTATAAAAAGCCCCTTAATTGGGCGTTATATATTCAGGAAAGTTTTGTGGAAGTCGAAGAGTTAGGTCCTCTATATTTTGATGAGAGATTTGAAAGTGATATCGAGTCAATAAATGATTCGGCTAATGGGCTTTTCATAATCATTGAATCAAAAAATGAATTAGGCAAAGATATGCGGCTTAAACTGAGCTTTGAGTTGTCTATGGCTTATAGATACCTTGATGAAGCAGATCTTTCATATTATTGGGATACAGGATTATTTTCTTCACGCTATCATATTTATCAAATATTAAATGGTGGCTGGTCGAATGGCGAGCCTCGACATAAAGGTGTTATGGTTTTTACCGACGCTTGTAAAAATAAAGAATATTTCATAGCTACTTCAAATGGTTGTATGAATGTAGTTAGTGATAACCCTCCAGTGATTGAGATATTGAATATATAACAAATAAGGATAGGCGTAGCGAAGCCTGCACCTGAATTGGGCGTTACATTGCTCAATAAATTTGTGCAAAACAGCACCTTAATTTTCTTTTTTCTTAATGCGTAATAAAATATTTTCCTTTTTACAGGTCATAATATGTTCACTGATTTCAAGTCTTCCTACTCGTGCGTCAGAAGTGCTATTCATGTGAATATGTTTGACATGGTTATGAAAGTAACTTGGTAAAAAAGAACCCAGCACCTCTCCATCTTCTGTAATAAAATCTATATTAGCTTCTACTATTGTTCTTTTTTCTTCTTTAGGTTTTGCTTTAAAGGTAAGTTCTTCATTACAAGGGCAATACTTGAGCTCAAACTTATAGTTTTCTCCATTCCAACTTCCATCTACACCAGCTATATCTAGATAGGTTCTGGAATTTTTACATTTTTTGACTTCTTTCAAAGGAATCATTATATATATTTCGTCATCACTATCTTTTTTTGATTGAAATATGCTTCTAGAAGCCAAAAGCTGTGGGTATAGATTAATTGGACATTCACTTCGTGTTTCCACTGGCTTATTTAAGCCTATGTGAACAAATGAATCATGGTAAGAGCCTGTCCATTCACAATGTTTATCGCGGCAACGGAGCTCTGTATTGTGTAATGAGCGATTCAAATTTTCTTGTAGAACTTGTTTAACTTCACGTGATTCAATTTTTTCCGCTTTGCAGAAGCCGCATGATTCTATTTTTGGCTCACAAAGATCACAGATACTATGGAAAAGATCAGTGCATACTGGAACACTAGTTAAATTATCTTTACATACATAGCACTCACTAATATTTGCCCCCAAAGAAATAACAGTCCACTCCTTACCTCTTATACTAATAACAGTATCACGGTTTTCTTTTAGGTCTTGAATGCCTGGGCCAGTAAATCCAGTTGCCCTCGCAGAATCAGAAATCATTATAAGTGCTCTTTTTAGAATTTCGTTTCATAATATAGACAATTGGTTACAATTGGTTAAGTTAATCGTTCAATCTACCTGTTAGTAATTCTTACTTGTTAGTTAATCAGAGATTTTACAAGCCGCAATGTAACAAAAAAATCAGGACTGATCAAAACATAGGTCTTAAAGGTAATAAATCAAAGAGAGATCGCCAGCTCAACCTCAGTTGAACCGCTACCGTAAATCACACAAAGTTTGTGAGTGCTTAGTGGTGTAAATCCGAAGGTTGAAAATTCAGCATTGTTAGCCAGTCATCAACTTTTTTCCCTGTGATATTCTGATACGATGAAGTTCCTTTATGTTTCCCCCAGCGTCTTGAGCGAAGGTTGTACCAAGCTTTAAATAACTCGAGGAAACCTTGATTGACTCCTTTACGGACATAAAGGTAAGACCGTAGAGTGGCATTAAATCCTTCAATGGCACTTGATGCTCTGTGGCGAGTTTGATGCAACGCTTCCACTTGCAGCATAAGTTCGCTGGCACTCTTGCCTAAACGGAGTCGCAACCACTGATAACTGCCAACTAATTCTTTCTGATACCGCGCTATTTTCCAAGGTTTAGCTTTTCGTAATTGGCGCTTTCGTTCAGAGAAGCGACAAGCCACTTCAACGCATTCTTGAGGATAAAGTTCGCCAAGTTTCAGTAACTTTTCGTGAAGTGCTTGAGTTGCTAATGTCAGTCCTTTCAAACGATTTTTTATGTATCTAGCAGCGGTGATGCCATCTTTATGCTCAGTATTTTTTAAGCCATCAACAGCCTTCGTTAGCAAGGCTTCAGCCTGTTTTTTCGTCATGAGGCTACCCGTTTTCATGGAAATACTGGTCAAAGCTTGGTGGAGATGATTTCTGCTTTTCGTTCCACTTTCATATTGCTCAATCGCTTGCTCACATTTCGCTTGCACGCCTAAGAAATCAACCATTGCCTGCTGCTTTTTCTCTGTATCGAATACATCTTTATGCAATCTTTTTTCCAAACTAGCCTCTTTATCAATGTAGTAGTACGCCCGACGTTCAACCTTTCTCAGCGCCTTACCTACGATATACAACGCATGGAAAGCATCATCACGTTGCTCTGCATGTTCAAAGCTCATGCTAACGCCTTTCGCTATTCCTTTTGCTCCATCTTTAACGACGTGCTGAGGTGATAATCCTTGTGATTTAGCTTCACCTAAAACTCGTGCCCAAGTTTCACCGTCACGCTTTTGTTCGTGAGAGAGTGAAAATAAATAACCACTTTCGAGATCTATCCCAGCAAGTACGGGGTCACCTTGGCTGAACATCTCATCGATGGCCACACTCTTTATGGCTGATAGCGACACTTTTTCGTTAAATAACTTAGCCTGCTCTTGAGCTTCAACGATAACGCCTTGAATGTAACCGTAACTGACTTTACAGCCTGGATAAATGAGTGGGATTTGTTCTTCAATTGCTCGAATAGAGTTAGGTGCTGTGATTGATAAAGCCACAATAGAACGGCGAAGATGTGGTACGTCAACATTTACAGATGTAATGACATCAGATTCGTCGTTGGTAGTAACAAGGCACTTTAGTGCCGATTGAGCCGCATATTTAGCGGAGTAAACGGCTTTACGAGAAACATTAAATTCATCAGAAAGAGAAGAAACTGCACCATGCACTTGGCAAGCGATAGTTTTTAAGATAAGTTCGAATTTGTCTGAGGAGTTAAGCGGTGTTCGGTCGAGTATCGGCATTTTATTTTGAGAATAGTTTTAGTCGGCTTATTATCTCAATAAATAACGTTTTTCTCCTCAGATTTTCTCATTTATTTGTTACCCGTATCTTATGGGTTCCAAAAAATCCAGGGGACTGCGCCTGCGGCGCAGCCCATGAATTTGGCGCTATGTTTCTTTGAGAAAACGAATTTAATTATTCATATTTAGCAGTAGCAGCACAGTCTGGATTAGATTTTATAATGTAAAATTATTCGAGTGAATTTACATTCCTGACGCATTTATGTCCAGAAATAAGTTTAGAAATTATCAAACTATATTATTGTGTAAGCTGACTCTTTTACTGAAAAAATATCAAACTCTACAAGAGTCCTTGTCAATTTTGTGCATTTTTAGCGCGTGTTTTATATCAAACTTTATTATAAGCTGACACATGCAGTAATCCATAATCTCTGACTCGCCGAAATCCTTTAGGGATGACGTGTTGCAGTATTTGCCACAAGAACTTAAGTGTCGGCAATGTCTTAATCTGTGTTTGTTTGGTTTCACTGTCGATGTAGCGAAAGCTAACGGTGTCATCGGCTACCTTAACGATATCTCTGTCGGGTAATACACCACGGTAAAGGTATCGAGACAGATACTTAAGCGCAGGCAAACCTTTACCCACATGGCGACAATTCACGACCCATTTTTTAGGGATTTTACTGGGCAGCTTAAGCTTGAGTTGATGGTTCAAGGCTTCGAGCATTCTTGCTCGCCAAACCTTGGCAAGGCTATCCGTATTAAACAGATAATCTCCTTTATTTTTGCGCCATTCATTACGGCCTTTATGGTAGCCGCCAGCGGGTATTATCACGTGTATGTGTGGGTGAAATTGACGCTGGCGACCATGGGTGTGCAACACGCAGGTGAAACCGATGTCGGCCTGCCAGCTTTTTTTATTGCGGCCAAAGTCTTTCAAAATACTGGCTACTACTGCGAACATGGCATCAAACACGGCTTACTGATGTTGAAATGTCAACGCTCGCAACTGTGATGGCAAAGTGAACGTATCCATATAGTAATCGACAGGCAACAATTTCATTTGCTGACGGTTAAGCCAATCTTGAGTCGTATTGTGTTGGCATAAATTACAGCTGCGATGGCCGCAGGATAACGGGCACTCAATGTGTTGCTGCCACTGGTTGCAGTCCCATTGACTCACGCCTTGGGTTTGAGTTTTACAGCGGAGCATCGCATTCATCGCTTGGTACATGGATGAGGTTAATCGTGATTGATACTGCTTGATAAAATCAGAATGATTGTCGGACAAAATATCAACAAAGCGCATTATTTCGCCCTCCACTCAAGCGGTAACTCATTCGTCATTTGCTCCATGGTGTTGCGTGAACTTTGCTGCGCCACCTCCGTTAATTGGGTATACATTAAGGTTGTGTTGAGACTGGCATGGCCGAGCAACGTTTGCAAGCTACTGCTACCTAAATCAACTCCACGCTCTAATAAATGAGTGGCGAAGCAGTGCCTCAGTGAGTGAGGGCTGATTTTCTTATAGATGCCACATTCTTTAATGACCTTGCGCATGGCTTTTTGCACACCGCCTCTGTCCATTTGGCTGCCAGGCTGATGGTCTTTGCCTGGGAAGATCCACTGAGGGTGTCGATGGGTTTGCCAGTAGGTGCGAAGTGCGACTAAGGTGCGCAGGGGCAAAGAAACAAAGCGGTCTTTGCCGTATTTACCATCACGCACATGCACTTTCATTGAGGATTTGTCTATATCACCTATTTCTAGGTTAATCGCTTCACCGAGTCGTAATCCCATGCTGTACAACACCACAAAAAACACCTGATAACGCAACTGTTTTGTACGATTGATGACTAAGGCCACTTCTGTCGTACTGAGGATATCAGGCAATCGTCGAACTTGAGGTGGTTTAACAATATTGAGCCACTGCCATTGTTTGTTGAGCGTGTGTTGGTAAAAGAACTGTAAGCCGTTGCGGTCTATCTTCACGATACTCCATGAATGAGTGCCAATCAGTGCTGTGAAATATTGTTTCATCTCCTGTTGACATAGGTTATCTGGGCAGCGGTTAAAATAGTCAGCAATGCGCCGAACGGCACGACTATAACCATCAATGGTTGATGGTCGCTTGCCTTGTAAGTGTAAATTGATAAGATGTTGTCTATAAATGAAGTCAAAACGTTGTTGCTCTGAAGGTGACATGATTAACTGCTCCTAAATTCACAGCGAATATGCTGGAATAGAAGTATTCAGGACGGTTTAAAATCATGTGATGAATGATCGTTTAGGTTTCACATTGCCGCACAGCGGCTTCGTTCAACAAGGCATTCAATCTGATTTCCTAACTCAATTGTTATGCGTAATAGGGATATATTGAAAGAAATCATCATCTAATTACATAGAGAGCAATACCTAAGAGAAGTTAGGGACGTGGCGGAAGAATGTATACCAATTTTATCGTCACTCCTGCGAACGCAGGAGTCCAGAGTCTTTGGTTAATTTGGGCACAAGTCTCTGGATACCTGCGTTCGCAGGTATGACAAATTAAGCGTTGAAATTTAAATTGGTATTATTTGAACTGCGACATCCCTTACCTAGTGCTAGGTATTTAACTTAAAATAGTTATAGGATATGGTGAAATATATGAACTCATTACCCCCTCTGCATATGTATGAGAGTTTCAAGCTCAGTGATTCGGAACCTGATACTGTTAATGCAAACATGAAATTAAGTCATTTTTTGAAATCTCAAAATACACATGAAATATTTTCAGCTGAAGATTTTGATCAATCAGTTGAAAGTGAGATTGACAAATTATTATCAACAGAGCTTAATCATATACCAATAAATAGGAGAATGTTCTCATCGTTGTATAAAATCGCTTTGCTATCTAATAGGTTATACAAGAATCTAATTATTAAAACGCCAAGTAATTTAGATCTTAGTGATCTTCACGCTAAACCTAGGTCATGTGAATTTAATACTGAAGTATTTAAAAATAAATTTGAAAGTAATTTACACGAAATATCAAATCTTCGTAGACTGCTTACGGCTGTACGGCAAGGTGTGATTTTTCAAGGGGCTGAGCCTTACGGGTTATTGGGAAATAAAGCTCTTGACGGATTAATAGCTTATTTGAAACAATTTCATGAACAGGCTCATAATATATATACAATTGTAGAATGTGATAAATCTGAAGTTAAAATACAAACAGGTTGCTGCATTGGTGTTCATTTTTCAGAAAATGAAGATATAGGTGATGGAGTCCTTTTCTTCAGTAAATCCTTTAGAGATATTTCAAAGATAGGTTTTTACAACACAAGCCTCGGATTTCACTTAGTTGATGAAAGTAAACTTGATGAGTTAATAGAATCTTGGATAGGCCATGACAGAGAAGGTTATTCGATCAGTATATTGCCGTTGCAAGAATCATTAGTTAATACTCATTCAAGTAGAAAGATAGTGCAATTAAGACCTGATGAATTAAAGCTTGTTTCTGATTTGCATGTCTCATTAAAAGCCTACTGTCACTTTTCAGGTAAGGATAAACCAACGTTATTAGAGATTAACGAGTTAAGAACCGATGTTGGGGATAAAGAAATTAAGAAAATGCATTTGAGTGATATTTTTTCAAAGTTCAAAGAGCGGGGTGTTCAGCCTAATTAATGTAGTAACTCATTTCAAACAGTTTGATTACATAAGCAATTAATAGTTGTGCATTAACGGAAATCCATAGTTACTTATTTTTGCCCAGAATTTATCCCAAACTCCGGTCGAGCATACCAACGCTCTAAGCGTGAGTAACATTGATGCACCTTCTTTCTTCCATCTCATTCCAGAACGACACATTCTACTTTTTATCAGAGTCTTACATGCTGCCTCAGTGACACCTGACCCTATCGGATAACGATTTTCTAACGCTTGTGCATAACCCATTTGATGCCAGTGATTTTTAAAGTAAGTTTTCACTTTTTCTAATTTGGCTATTGTTGTTGGATAATGGTTTGAAGGCTCTGACTTTTGCAATATCTGATTAAGACACTCTGCTTCGCCTTGATTACGCTTAAGGTTGTGAAGCGTTTCTCTATACCACTTTTTACGCTTATCTTTTTTTGTTTTTCCCGCATAAAGAGCATTTGCCGCCTCAGAGATATACTCTGAAACGTGATAAAAGTCTAAGATACATTCAGCAACAAAGGGCTTAAGAAATATCCAGTTATCAGGAGCTCCATCTGCGACTCCGACATAAGTCGCATCCGGAAATCGTTTTTTGAATTTGTCGATTTCACGTGTAAATCGTTCGATAAACGAAACCTTACCGTATTCTGGTGCTTCGGCGCAGTAAGACGAGAACATTCTATTTCCAGCAGCATCGTACAGGGTGATTGAGCCGCACATAGCTTCTCGATACCCTTCATGATAAAGCATAATTGCACCATCAAGCCCTATTGACACGGTTGCAACAGGCTCTGGCAAATCAGGAATGGCGTACGTCCATGAATCTTCTTTAGACTGAGCAATTGCACCAACTACATCAGCGATATCTCTTAATGTAGCTCGACTCGTTGTACGTTTATGATTTTGTTCAAAATCTTTTTGTACCTGTGGCGACGCCATTTCTGCATATTTCCAACTCACCATTTGTGCAAATTTAGGGGTTGAATTAACAACAATCCGAGCATTGTGATCAAGAGGGCTGTATGTAGAGCCGCCCTTCGAGTTTTGATACACATAACGAGGAACTTCAACAGAGCCATACGGAGTTTCATAGACTTTAAGCTGTTTTCTCTTCTTACTGGTCATTTTCACGTTGCCTAGAAAAAAGGGAGAGCCGTCGGTATCGAGGTTTTCCAATTGCTTACATTCTGCCAACCTTCCTGCAGCATTTAACTCTGATTGAAGCTGATCTTCGAAGGAAAGCATAGAGTCATTATGTTTAATGGTGAGCAGGATTTGAGTTCCTGAGGAATTCGAAGATATGATGACTGAAGACATAGCGTTATGCAAAGTGGTATAAATTTAAACTCCATAATACTCCATATTTTAATTCAGAGTCTCACATTAGTTGGGCTGAACACCCTTCTGTGTTGTGACCAGCTCACTTAGATGGCTAAGCATCACTGCTCACTCCTTAAACAGATAAGTGCTCAATATAGCACAAAATTTAATCCTGAAAGCTCAACAGACCCTAGTCATTTTCATTCTCCAGTTAAGTTATTATCTCTTAACTGGGGTGGTCATATCCATTAAACCACGTCAGTCCCGAGAGGCGGGGAATTAAACCCGCAACGATTAAAATACCTAGTTTATTTTTTACAAATGAATAATAATTAACGGGAACATTTTTGATTAATGAGTAATATCCTTAATATTCATATAAAAATATAAAAAATATTTTGGCAATCAGTGTTCCCCTATCAGGCAAAAATACAAGCGTTTCTTGCACAGAAATGAGCAATACTCCTGACTTACCTTGTAATGGAAGTTTAACGTCCTCTCTTGAACTTAGCTTTTTTGGTACTTATCAGAATAATCCAGATCAAAAAAAATATTCGGTTTGCTCAAAAGGTACTTCTTCAATCACTAATTTTGAACATTGGCACACTCAGGATGCTAGAAGAGAATACGAGGGGATGGAAGAAAATCTTGGTGCCGAAGTTGAAATAGTCGAAAGTTCACCTCCTTTACTTGAATCATCTATGGATGACACTGATGAGTTTCAAAGATGTTTAATTGACGAAGCACATTCTTCGGATTTTTACCAATTCGAAGCTCAAGAAGATAATAGTTTTATTCACAGTAGGATGTTACAGGCCAGTAACCTTAATGCTGGTAAAGAAATAAATGAAGGATTATGCATAAACGACACTTGTCATCTTATGCACAAGGCATTAATTTCAATAATTAAATATGTAAGCGTTAAAGTATTCAACGAGAGTGTTTTACCCCTATTACAACAATGTAAAAAAGATAGTGAAATTCTTGAAGATGGGTTTCTTTTTTTATTCTATCCTCCATTTAACAGCTTATCGTTTAATGAGTGTATCGCGGCATGTCAGAATTATCAGATGGGAGTCATTAATGAACACTCTCAAATTTTAAGGGATAGTCAACCTGTTACTAAAACTTTAGAAGAAATTAACCCCAGTTTACATCCATGCTTATCGTTGAAAATAGCAGAGGAAATAGAGCTTTCGCATGAAAGTGAAGGTTTTGAAGCTCATACAGAAGTCCCAACCACTAATGACGCCCAAACGAATGCCATAAAACCTACAGTACATAAGGTACTGAGTAACCAAATTGCTTTGAAGGATGTTCCAATTGTCCGGATAAAAACATACCTAAGATCAAAAAATGCGTCGTCTTTACCTCCTTCAGTTGAAACATTCCTTAATACCCATATCAAGTTTGGAATATTAATAAAGATTGATAACCCTAAAGCCTGTTACTCTAGGATTATTCCGTGGTTACGGGACAACAATGTAACAAATTACGATTTATCATTAATGGTTAATTTAAAGGACCATGGTGCAATTAACTTAATGTTTAAAAAGGGGGAAAAGGGGGGAAAAAGAATAAACCTACTTAATTTTTGTGCATTAGCAATGATACTGGGGAAAAATCCACAGTGGCTTTTGACAGGGCAGGCTTTAAACAGGGACTTGCCACCTTTTGCCCCCTTTGATGCTGCAACAATGATGTTAGAAAGTGGTTTAACCTACCGTAGACGATTCATATTGTGCGGTCTGAATTCAATCGAAAAAAGTATACCTGAACGTAAGCTTGAAAAAGAAGAACAACGGTTCTTATTACAATTTAAGAAAACCGAATATTTCTCAAGTGACACGCTAATAGAAAATAACACAATATTTCAAACCAGTAAGTTGAGACAATTTATAAATCGATTTATTGATGACAAATTGCCAAACGTACATAAATCTAAAGCTGTTATACAAAATGTTTTACTGAAATTTATCAATTTATTGGATAGCGATTATCGCTTAACGCCTCACGTAGTCTGTAGAGTGGCAAAAATCATGTGGGTTACACCTTATGAATTAATCAAAGGTGAATACCCATCAAAGCGGCTTGAAGCGGATAAAAAATCAAAAGAAACGCCCATAAGTGAAATATATTATAAAAAATCCATTCTATTTATAATTCGGCAGTATAGTTTGCATAAGAAAAATCCGTTGCCAAAGAGTATTATTGAATTTCTCGATACGCATACATGCGGACAAAAATACTTATCAAAAAAAGCCCTGTTATCTAAATCAACAAAGTCTTATGAATATTATAATGAAGCGGAATATCATATTAGACTGGAGTGTCAATGTGAAGTTTTAGGTATCAGTAAGGCTGACTTGCACAGAATTGTAACTGGTAATCCTGATGGAGTAAGAATAGGTGTAAAAACTACATATAATAGGAGCTTATTGGTCGAAGAACTTTGTGCTTCCGCGTATGTATTAGGTGTAAGGCCGCAATGGCTTTTGTCAGGATTAGGGGCGATGATAGATGATGGTCAATTACCTTACCTCACACTTCCAAAACACACGCATAATGCACATAGAGTGATATTCAACCTATTTGATCAAGCATTAAAAATAAATAAGTCTCTTGAAATACCTGAAGTGATTTTTACGAGATTATCGGGACTAGCATCTTGTGTCGATACGCCATACGTTACTTTTAACAAGTCACATTTGTTTACTCATTTCTACGATAGATTATCAGAAGAAATTAGAATACAAGGTAGTAAAGAAGCATTTGTCAGCATATATGTAACAGGGATCAGCACTACCATTCAATCTATACGGCGGCAAGGTGGAATTAAGCATCACGCATTATTAGGATTTGCGATGGCACTCAATTTACATCCAGATTGGTTAATAAAAGGGACTGGAAACAAATATATATCAAATAGAACCACTTCATTAATCCGTGCTCATGTTAAGCGAGATGAAAAAGAACTGAAGATGCTAGCTGAGTATAGTAACCATGACCATCCGGAAATAGAAACACCATTAGCTTTTTTTTCACGTTATGTGGAAAGTGAAAACATAAGTATTCAAGATGATGTAATGCTTTTTTTTCTGACTAACCCAATTACGGGGGATCAGAGTCTTAGAGAATTTTTGATTGCGAGTAAGGCCACCAACCCAAATGTAATAAAAGATCAGTGCGAAGATAAACTTTTATACGACCATGTCAATTTCACCAAAGAGAAGATGTTCAGTAGAATAAAAAGAGTCGCCGAAGGTCGTGGGGTAACACTTACCGATATATCAAGAAGAATAAACAAAAGTTCAGCGTACTTAAGCTCAGTTTTACATCATCCAGCAGAAAAGAAGGGAAGTACATATTTTAAACGAGGCGATTTAGCGCTTATTTCACACCTACTAGGGTGTGCTCCTGCTTATTTTATCACAGGGGTTGGGAGAATACGTGAAGAGTCTGTCTTATCTAAGCTCCCATTAGGTTGCATGAAGTGCAATGCTAAGAAGAATATGCCGCCACAGTTGAAAAAGCTTGGAAATAATGCGATGAGATCAAAAAACGCTCAATCTAAATTTGTCAATGCTGAAACGCGTGCGCCTAAAAGGTCGCGAGTAAAAAGTCGAGTAGATGTATCTCTACCACCCAGAAAAAAAGTACATGTAAGTGAATTTAAGCTCATGAAGTTACAACTTAAAAAAGTTAACAAACACGTAGCAATTCATACCCAGAAACGTCATTACCTCAGTATCAATAACAAGTCATCAGTCCTCAAGTGACATGTATGGCACGTTGCATTTATCCCCCCCCCCGAACACAAGCGAAAGCGAGTCGCTTTTGAATTAACGTCCGCTGAACGACGTTTGGACCGACATTCCGCACCTAGAAAATTGCATTCTAAAAAACTCGGCCGCAAGCAACCGAGTTTTAGAAAAGCCCAAGTTGATCCGCACTTTTCTCTTTTTTATCTAATTCCGACAATTGATCCTGAACATACTTTCGTATGACCTCTTCAGTAGCGTTTCCTATAGTTTCGACAAAATAACTTTGTGTCCAAAGCTTACCTCCCCAAAAGTAACGCCTTTTTATATCTGGGTAACCCTTGAAGAATTCTCTCGCTGAAATACTTTAGATTATTTGCATGACATTGCTTGGTGATATCTTCGGCTCACCTCTAATGACCATGTGGATATGATCAACTGGAATTTCTAATTCAACTATATCAATGTCATAGTCGTAACCAATTTTATAACTAATTGATTTTAAGCCTTCACGATAAGGCTCTATAAACACTTTGCGCCGATATTTTGGTATCCATACAAAGTGATACATTAATCTGTATACGTGATGTGAATTTCTTAGAAGTTCCATATACAGGATAATATAGACCGAGCTTCGCCCAGTCTACACTATCCAGCACGGGGGTAAGCCCCCGAAATTTTCGCTACGCGCGTTAAACAAACTTAGATCGCTCCACGCTGATGAGTGACTTTTGCTGTACACCTCTGACAATTTTGAACGAGATACATAAGTACCTGTCGATAAGTTCTTTGATAATTATTGTGTTCAGGTTTAGTGCTATACAAGACGCAATGTAGGGCGCACAGCCGTAGCTATGTAAGGGAACTAGCGATTTAGAAAGTACCAATCAATATTTTAAATTTTTTTTGTCATACCTGCAAAGGCTGGTATCCAGTGACTTTTATAGAAAAGCTTAAAGGCACTAGACTCCAGCCTGCGCTGGAGTGACGAGGATTCATCGGTATACTTTCTTCCGCAGCGTCCCTAACCGAAGTTGCAACACCGTAGAGTGCTGAAACTGGGCACTAGATTTCTTGTCCTTGCTGTGTGCAGACCAACTCGGGTATCGCATTAATACGGCTGCGATTAATTACATGAAACAAAAAAATTACCCATAGCACAGCGGAAAAGTCTTGCCAATCATCCATGTCAATTTCTTGGGATCTATTTTCAAAATTTTGGGTTCCCACTAGTTCCCAATTTATATTGGACGCACAGTAATGCCCCCCAGAGGGCAATGGCACTAACTTAAGAATTACTTCTGATATACCTTAAGCCTACGTGCTTGCTTTCTTGAATGTTGTAACCTTGGTGTCGGTTTCGGTCGCCTTTTCTTTGCTCTCGGTTCTTTTCTCCCTGGGCGATTGCCAACGATATGCTCGCCGATAATATCTGCTATCACATCCAATAAAGTGTCAATGATCCCTTCGGTGGCTTGCAAAAGTAATATCTGAAAATCTTGTAATGCGTCATGTGCGGCTTTAAAACTTGCCTCTCTAGGCGATATTCCTTTTTTTTTCTGCCGCTCGGCACATAAGTGCCCTTATCATGTTGTAAACTAACAAATGAACATCAATTTCCTTACGCACCATATCTGGACTACCACACCTTAAAATATCCATTTTCATCATGGTCTTGATTGACCTAAAATCCAACTCGATATGCCATCGTGAAACGTATAAATCAATAATATCTTGCTTCGGATAGACTTCTTTATCCGTGAGCGTGGTAACAATGATACGTTTCTTTGTTCCTACCATTCTGACGATAAGCTCTTCTGGCACTTGAGCGTAATCCTCTGGGGTCATCCATTCTGGACAGGATGGACGAATTAGCTTAAATAAACCATCTCGCTTACCCAGCTTTTCTTCACAGGTTCTGAAATCGACATTTCTGGCTCCGTTTTTTTCGAAAACAGCATCAACGCCTAACCCCATTAGTCCTGCAAGAACAAAGTAGTTTTCGAAATTAGCATCTCCCAGCACAATGTCACCTTGTTTCAAGTCTGACTGCATACTTCTTAATAGTGCCTGCTCGCCAGTACCTTTCCCTTTACAAGGTGAAACAGCCGAGTCAATGACTGCACCGCTTCCCAAAGAAATTAACACTAAAATCCGCAGCTGAGGAAAGCCCAGCCCTTCTTTTTGTGATTTAGGTTGAGGGAATTGGGCTTGGTTCTCGTGCGTATCAGGCATAGATAGTGTTGAGCCGTCAGTTAATAGCACTCTACGGCCATGCCATAAGTATTTCCCTTGAATCGCTTCATCTAAGTTTTTTCCTGATTTCTTCAATAGCGATTTAATTGATTCTGGAGATAACCGTTTTCTTGCTTTGCAGTAGGGACCTGTAATTGTGCTGTTTTTCTCTCGACCTATAGCAATTTGATCTCTAGCGTCACTGATTAGTGTGCAACGACAAGATTTGTTTTCACTGGCAACTTGCTTCATGAAAAGCGAAAGAGTGTGGCAAGCGGGATATTTGCGTACTCTTTGAGTATTATCTTTTTGAAAATCTTCTAAATCTTGCAGAGTGAGAATTGAAGAAAGTTCATCTTCTTCCGTTTGAGCAAAGCGACGTAACAATTCTGGGGCATCATTGAAGAATTGGCGAGTTGTAGTATTCATGGCGTGACACTAGAAAAACCTTAATCTGTATGATTTACTCTCTATTGTTCAATTAGTAAACCTTCAGCTAAATCTTAAGTTAGTGCCATTGCCCCAGAGGGGGGGAAGTATCGTTTAACATTATAGTCACTCTAGCTAAGGCTAGAAACGAAGTAACGATAGTTTTGTATGTCGGCAGTCTAGCGTCATTTTCTTGTTTAGTGAAAGTCACTGGATACCAGCCTACGCTTGTATGATAAAACACAAACCTTTTGTGTTAGTTCGCCCCAAGGGGCGAAGAATTAAACCCAGAGTGATTAAAAACCTAATTGTTTGGACATGTCATTTTGCAAAGTACATTTTACGAGATTGACATCAAGGTTCAAAATGAAAACAAAGATCAACAACCGTAAATCGCTAATCTCTGTTTCATGGTTCACCCAAGGTGCTATTGATTAATATGAACGATTTTTGTCTCGCTCTTACTCGGTAAACGGATTTCAGATTTTTGTTGCCACACTAGATCACAAATGCCATCAGTGGGTGCAAAACCAGTCGGTGCATCCAATAAGATAGAACGAATTTCTTCATGGTTAAAGTAATGGCAAGCTGTGTC
Organism: Parashewanella spongiae; assembly: GCF_004358345.1. Taxonomy (NCBI): domain Bacteria; kingdom Pseudomonadati; phylum Pseudomonadota; class Gammaproteobacteria; order Alteromonadales; family Shewanellaceae; genus Parashewanella; species Parashewanella spongiae. The sequence continues at coordinate 3,540,673 of NZ_CP037952.1, forward strand.
TAACCGTTCTAAAATTTGCTCAAGCGCCTTCCAAGATAAACACGCCTCATTAGCGGTCATGATACGTTCATGATCGGTTCCAGTTACATTATCACCAATCAGCAGTTCTTCATAAAGCTTTTCACCGGGTCTGAGCCCGCTGAATTCAATCGCAATATCGCCATCTATATTGATTTCGTCTTTAACCGTAAAACCACTCAATCGAATCATTTTCGCAGCCAAATCAACGATTTTTACTGACTGTCCCATATCGAGGACGAAGACGTCACCACCTTTGCCCATTGCACCCGCTTGGATCACTAACTGAGAGGCTTCAGGGATCGTCATGAAATATCGGGTGATTTCAGGGTGTGTCACAGTCACTGGACCACCACTGGCAATTTGGTTTCTGAATAAAGGAACCACAGATCCTGACGAGCCCAGTACATTACCGAACCGAACCATACAAAAGCGAGTGTTATGGTTTTCGTTGGCCAATGCTTGAAGGGACAGCTCAGCCATGCGCTTGGTCGTACCCATCACATTGGTCGGACGTACCGCTTTATCTGTCGAGATCAAAACAAAGGTTTCGACATTGCTCTCAACCGCCGCTTGTGCCGTGTAAAGGGTACCAAAAACATTATTTCTCACACCTTCAACCACATTATGTTCAACCAGTGGCACATGCTTATAAGCCGCAGCGTGATAAACGGTCTGTACATTGAACGCTTTCATCACAGCCAATACGCGGTTTTTACGTTGCACCGACCCCATTATTGGCAAGATTTCAACGTTAATGCCGAGTTCTTCCGCTGCTGTACAGCTTAGCTCTCGTTCAATTGAATATAAACCAAACTCAGATAGCTCGAACAACACCAACTTTGTTGGCAACTGTCTCAATATTTGTCGACATAATTCTGAGCCAATTGAGCCACCAGCACCGGTCACCATCACTACTTTATTTTTAATGTTGGACGACATTAAATCATTTCTTGGCGCAACAGAATCACGCCCTAGAAGATCATCAATCTCAACTTCTTTGATGTCGGTGTAAAGCTTTTCGCCACTGACTAATTCAGCCATTGCAGGTAAGGTTAAGACTTGTACCGCTAATGGTTCAAGTTTGAGTAAAATTTCTTGTCGACGCGCACGACTGGCGCTTGGCATCGCCAGTAATATTTTAGTGACTGACTTTTGGGCAATGAGTTTTTGAATGATTGAAGGTGAATGTACATGCACACCTTGGACAACACTGCCATGCAAAGATACATCATCATCCACAAAGGCAAATGGAAAATACTCACAGCTTTGCGTCAACGAGGTCACTAATTGTCGCCCACCAACACCAGCCCCATAAATAATCACGGGCTCGCCCACACGCTTAGTACCACGGCCCACCCAACTACGCACTATACTGCGGCTGCCTCCAATAAAAAAGAGCGCAAACATGCCGTAAATAATGGGGACGACGCGAGATAATTCGGCATCAAACGCCATACCAATGAACGTCATCAAAAAAGCAGAAACAGCCACGCCCCCAACGATGGCGAACATAGCTTGTGTTCCCATATAACGCAGCACCGCACGATATAAGCCGAGTTTGGCAAAACAATAAAGGCTCATTGGAAGAGTGAATAAAAATACCGACCAATGATGAGATAATGACAATACACTCATATCAAATGAATGAAATAACAACGCTGCCCAAAAAGAAATGGCCAAAAAAACGGTATCTAGCATAATACTAATAATACGTTTTTGACTACGTTTTAACGAAAAAATTAATTGTAAAAAATCCATTTTACTCACTCTATATTTAACACATTCATGTTCGAAAAATCTTAACGGCGTTGCGATTCACAATGAATAGCCACATTCAAACATACTACATTGCCAGATTGTAGCACACTTCATATCAATTAAAGCAACAGTTCAAGTACGCGTTGTGATGCTCTTCTTAATACAATAAATAACTCATGTTACGCACTAACAGCTTTTAGAGTTTGAAGTTCTGTAAAGGCTGTTTTTAATGCTTTTATATACAGTTTCGCCCTCAGTTGAAATTTATTCATTTTCAGTTTTAAAGCTAAGGTTTCAAGCCTAAATGCACTATAAATTGATAAAAATTGATGATTACTTTGTGTTTTAACTGTATGTGCTGGAGAACGGGTAATTGCCGCATTTGACTTCAGGTTTTTATGGAAGAGTTCAACGTTCCATCGTTTTTGATAGACCGCTTGGATGAACTCATCATCACAACTTAAATCACTGCATAACAAGTAAAGCTCGCCTGTACTTCCATCTTTGTTTTTAAAGACTTTCTTGGATAACTGTAACTCAAAATCTACCCCAGATATCCAAACTTTGACAGACTGCCCTTCTTGAAACTCAAGTGTATCAACCCGTTGTGATTTCTTATGCTTCTTATCATCTTCACTCAAAGAAACAAGACGATTAGATTTGCACGCCATGATAAAATCCTTGTGGCATTTGTGTTTGATAAACAGCATATTTTCATTTGAACAGAACCAACTGTCTGCTAGAACATATTTGAATTTAAGTTGGTTTTGGTAACTAATTTCTAAAAGCTCTCTAAAATCTTCATTCTTAGTTGTTTCAGACATTCTGCGAACTTTCTTAGTTTTCAGATCACAATAGGGAATTGGCTTAGTGATCAACTTATAAGATACTGGAATTGATACACCTTGGGAGTAGTAAAGACAATTAAGAAGGTTAATCTCTTTAACGGTTCGATTTTTTGTGTGGTCGTAGTGGTAAGCGATCAAGTCGCTTTCGTCCGTATAAGGCTTTTCTTCAATCGTATCATCGAAAATAAGAACGGCATCATCTTCTTCGACCTGTCTTACAGTGGATTTAACCATTCCTCAAAGAGTTTTACTGGTGAACTCGTTAGTAGAAAGGAGTCTTGTTACCTGATCATGACTGTAAGCACCATCTAGTAAGTCTGACATCCCTGTTGCTGTTACTTGTCCAAAGCTAGATAGTTCGTAATCGCTATACAGCTCTAGTAATTCATCGTTCATAGCTTGATTATGCCACTAATTTTTAGGCGGTGCGTAACATGAGTAAATAAAATAACTGATGAATGATCCTAGATCTCGGGTATACATATAAAATAAATAATTGTAACTCGAGTAGCCTATTTTATTTAAAAATAGACAGTTAAGCATTACAGTTCGTTTTTTAAGTGAGTGCTAAACGTCCTTGGAGACGGTTAAAAACACGCTTCCATAATCTGAAGGATGACCTAATTTCAACCTCTGAATGAACATTTTTCAGGCATCGTTCTTACTTTTGTATACGCGGTTATTTCCTTCATCATTTACCTATTCATAAACAATGAAGTTTGACTCTCAGTAATACCTAAAAACTGTCGATATTGTTGTGTCATTGTATTTTGCGAACTAAACCTCCTTCACCCATTCAGAGAAGGAAATGGCCGGACACTAAGGTTCTTTTTTGAAGAACTTCTTTACCTATTAGGTTATGACGCAATGGCACTAACTTAAGAATTACTTCTGATATACCTTAAGCCTACGTGCTTGTTTTCTTGAATGTTGTAACCTTGGTGTCGGTTTCGGTCGCCTTTTCTTTGCTCTCGGTTCTTTTCTCCCCGGGCGATTGCCAACGATATGCTCTCCGATAATATCTGCTATCACATCCAATAAAGTGTCAATGATCCCTTCGGTGGCTTGCAAAAGTAATATCTGAAAATCTTGTAATGCGTCATGTGCGGCTTTAAAACTTGCCTCTCTAGGCGATATTCCTTTTTTTCTGCCGCTCGGCACATAAGCGCCCTTATCATGTTGTAAACTAACAAATGAACATCAATTTCCTTACGCACCATATCTGGACTACCACACCTTAAAATATCCATTTTCATCATGGTCTTGATTGACCTAAAATCCAACTCGATATGCCATCGTGAAACGTATAAATCAATAATATCTTGCTTCGGATAGACTTCTTTATCCGTGAGCGTGGTAACAATGATACGTTTCTTTGTTCCTACCATTCTGACGATAAGCTCTTCTGGCACTTGAGCGTAATCCTCTGGGGTCATCCATTCTGGACAGGATGGACGAATTAGCTTAAATAAACCATCTCGCTTACCCAGCTTTTCTTCACAGGTTCTGAAATCGACATTTCTGGCTCCGTTTTTTTCGAAAACAGCATCAACGCCTAACCCCATTAGTCCTACAAGAACAAAGTAGTTTTCGAAATTAGCATCTCCCAGCACAATGTCACCTTGTTTCAAGTCTGACTGCATACTTCTTAATAGTGCCTGCTCGCCAGTACCTTTCCCTTTACAAGGTGAAACAGCCGAGTCAATGACTGCACCGCTACCCAAAGAAATTAACACTAAAATCCGCAGCTGAGGAAAGCCCAGCCCTTCTTTTTGTGATTTAGGTTGAGGGAATTGGGCTTGGTTCTCGTCCGTATCAGGCATAGATAGTGTTGAGCCGTCAGTTAATAGCACTCTACGGCCATGCCATAAGTATTTCCCTTGAATCGCTTCATCTAAGTTTTTTCCTGATTTCTTCAATAGCGATTTAATTGACTCTGGAGATAACCGTTTTCTTGCTTTGCAGTAGGGACCTGTAATTGTGCTGTTTTTCTCTCGACCTATAGCAATTTGATCTCTAGCGTCACTGATTAGTGTGCAACGACAAGATTTGTTTTCACTGGCAACTTGCTTCATGAAAAGCGAAAGTGTGTGGCAGGCGGGATACTTGCGTACTCTTTGAGTATTATCTTTTTGAAAATCTTCTAAATCTTGCAGAGTGAGAATTGAAGAAAGTTCATCTTATTCCGTTTGAGCAAAGCGACGTAACAATTCTGGGGCATCATTGAAGAATTGGCGAGTTGTAGTATTCATGGCGTGACACTAGAAAAACCTTAATCTGTATGATTTACTCTCTATTGTTCAATTAGTAAACCTTCAGCTAAATCTTAAGTTAGTGCCATTGGCCCATAACCAAGCATGGTTTATGAATTTTTCCGATGTGTGAGTTGGAGCATTATCAATATAAACAATGGCTTTCTTATTGCTTGAAAGCTCTTTTGCCAACTTTTCAAAGGCTTCGATAACGATGTCTGTATTCACTGTGCACTCAACTTCGTGGTAAACAACCTTACCTTGCCTACTCAAAAAGCCAAGTACGTTTAGTTTCTTGCTGTTTTGATATGCAGTGCATTCAATAGCAACGCCTTTTTCACTCCAACCATACGGTAAGTTCGACTTCTGGGAAAAGCCAGATTCATCAAAATAATAAAGATCTATTACCCCTTCCTTTTCCATTTCTACACAACTCACTAATTCATCGTAGGCTCTTTCAAAATAGACTTCATTTCGCTGTTTTTTAAATGAATGTCTCATGCGTTTATGGCTGTAGTTAAATTTTTTTTATCGTCCGTTTTACTGTGCCTAGACTGCACTCTTTACCTGTTGAATTCTGTATTAAAGACTGCGCTCTTTTAAGTTGATGAGGCTCTTCATCAACAAATGATTTTAAGAGTGAAGCTTCCTCTTGAGAGTAAATACTAGGTCGACCTGAACGTTTGTCATCAAATAAACTTGAGACACCTTGCTCGTACCAAGCGGTAATCCAGTTTGATACTGTAATTTCGCAAACTTCGAAAATGTCAGCTATCTGTTTAATTGAAAACTTCTTATTACTTAACAGAAATGCGTGTGCTCTGGTTCGACTACGATGTTTGGAATGATGTGCTACGGCTGCTTTCAATGTTTCAATTTCAAATTCTGAAAGTGCTACGACTCTTTTCATGATAACTCTCGCACATGAGATAAAACTATATTTAGGGTACTAATATTTAAAATAAAATTTTATGAGGAACTTCAATTTTCTGAATAGTTTTGTGATTTAAAAAACTTTTAGTCGACTACTTAATTTGATAAAAGCAATTAATGTGAGCAAGCTCGTTTTTATAAAGTCATTTATTGTGAGCAGAAAATGACGGATAAATGCGAGCAATTACAGTTAATGGGCAGACTTGCTCAATACTATCATTCCTAAGTTGAATTCATCCTCGATAAACTCAAGTCCAAATTCATCTTTGAGAAAACTTATCATTCCATTTTTTAACGTATTATTGCCATGGTATCCAGTTATGATCGATGTTATCTTGGGGTCATTGTTTTTTTTGTGGTAACAAAATAATAGTTTTGCGAAAGCTAATGGAACACCTCGAATATGTGTACCATCGCCTGAATGTCCTTCGAAGATTTTATCCATATGCAAATCGATACAATGATTCATTAAGCCAACACTTTTTTTATATATTCCTTGTGTTATCCCTTTATCAATCATGCTTGCGAAATTATCTTTTTCAAGCGGCGCAAGTTGAGCATATATTTGTGAAGGAGTACTCATGTTACATTCGTTCATAATTTTTTCTAAATACCATATTCCAATATCAAATTCTTTTGCCTTAATACATACTTTAGTAAAGGCATTGTAAATGGCTATATCAGGTTTGATACCCCATTGCTGCATTAAACTGGCTGAAACTGTATCGCCATCACCCAACACCAATGTTTTGGCTTCTGTATAACGCCCCGTTTCAGCGCAGGCCGTCAGCAAATTCAGGCAGGTGATTGAATCTGCCCTTAGTGGTAGATGAGGTGCCATCACGGGCTTATCCCCACACACCAGTTGCCAAGCTCTATCAAACTGATCCGTTTTAGCGCATACCGTGATAAAGGCATTGTAAATGGCAACGTTAGGCTTGATGCCCCATTGTTGCATTAAGCTGGGTGTAGCTGTATCGCCATCGTCATCGGCCAACACCAATGATTTGGCTTCGGCATAACGCCCCGTTTCAGCGCAGGCTGTCAGCAAATTAGTGCAGGTGATTTGATTAGCTTTTAATGGCAAATGAGGAGCCATCACGGGCTTATCACCACACACCAGTTGCCAAGCATTCTCAAACTGGCCTGTTTTAGCGCATACCGTGATAAAAGCATTGTAAATGGCAACATTAGGCTTGATGTCCCATTGTTGCATTAAGCAGGCTGTATCTGTATTGCCCAACACCAATGATTTGGCTTCAGCATAACGCTCCATTTCAGCGCAGGCCGTCAGCAAATTCATGCAAGTGATTTGATTGGCTTTTAATGGCAAATGAGGAGCCATCACGGGCTTATCACCACACACCAGTTGCCAAGCACTATCAAACTGGCCTGTTTTAGCGCATACCGTGATAAAGGCGCTGTAAATGGCAACATCAGGCTTTATGTTCCACTGCTGCATTAAGCTGGCTGTAGTTGTATCGCCATCACCCAACACCAATGATTTGGCTTCTGCATAACGCCCAGTTTCAGCGCAGGCCGTCAGCAAATTCGTGCAGGTGATTTGATTGGCTATTAATGGCAAATGAGGTGCCATCACGGGTTTATCACCACACACCAGTTGCCAAGCGCTATCAAACTGGCCAGTTTTAGCACATACCGTGATAAAGGCATTGTAAATGGCGACATCAGGCTTGATGCCCCATTGCTGCATTAAGCTTGCTGTAACTGTATCGCTCAACACCAATGATTTAGCTTCTATAAAACGCTCCACTACAGCGCAAGTGCTCAGCAGGTTCATGCAGGTGATTTGATTAGCTTTTAATGGTAAATGAGGTGCCATCACGGGATTATCACCACACACCAGTCGCCAAGCACTATCAAACTGGCCCGTTTTAGCGCATACCGTGATAAAGGCGCTGTAAACGGCAACATCAGGCTTGATGTCCCACTGCTGCATTAAACTGGCTGTAGCTTTAACTGTATCGCCCAACACCAATGATTTGGCTTCGGCATAACGCCCTGCTTCAGCGCAGGCCGTCAGCAAATTCAGGCAGGTGATTGAATCTGCCCTTAGTGGTAGATGAGGTGCCATCACGGGCTTATCACCACACACCAGTTGCCAAGCATTATCAAACTGGCCCGTTTTAGCGCATACCGTGATAAAGGCATTATAAATGGCAGTATCAGGCTTGATGCACCACTGTTGCATTAAGCTGGCTGTTGCTGTATCGCCCAACACCAATGATTTGGCTTCTGCGTAATGCCCCGTTTCAGCGCAGGCTGTCAGCAAAATCATGCAAGTGATTGAATCTGCCTTTAGTGATAGATAAGGTGCTATCACGGGCTTATCACCACACACCAGTTGCCAAGCACTATCAAACTGGCCAGTTTTAGCGCATACCTTGATAAAGGCGTTGTAAATGGCAACATCAGGCCCGATACCCCATTGTTGTATTAAGCTTGCTGTAGCTGTATCGACATCGCCCAACACCAATGATTTGGCTTCTGCATGACGGCCCGTTTCAGCGCAGGCCGTTAGCAAATTCATGCAGGTGATTGAATCTACCTTTAACGGTAGATGAGGTGCCATCACGGGCTTATCACCACACACCAGTTGCCAAGCACTATCAAACTGGTTCGTTTTAGCGCATACCGTGATAAAGGCACAGTAAATTGCAACGTTAGGCTTGATGTCCCATTGTTGCATTAAGCTTGTTGAACCTTTATCGGCCAACACCAATGATTTGGCTTCTGCATAACGTCCCCTTTCAGCGCAGGCCGTCAGCAAATTCGTGCAGGTGATTTGATTGGCTATTAATGGCAAATGAGGTGCCATCATGGGTTTATCACCACACACCAGTTGCCAAGCGCTATCAAACTGGCCAGTTTTAGCACATACCGTGATAAAGGCATTGTAAATGGCGACATTAGGCTTGATGCCCCATTGCTGCATTAAGCTAGCTGTAACTGTATCGCTCAACACCAATGATTTGGCTTCTGCATAACGCCCAGTTTCAGCGCAGGCCGTCAGCAAATTAATGCAGGTGATTTGATTGGATTTTAATGGCAAATGAGGTGCCATCAAGGGCTTATCACCATGTACCAGTCGCCAAGCACTATCAAATTGGCCCGTTTTAGCACATACCGTGATAAAAGCATTGTAAATGGCAACATTAGGCTTGATGTCCCATTGTTGCATTAAGCTGACTTCAGCTGCATTGCCTAGCACCAACCTTTTGCCATCTGAAAAATTTAAATTTAACTTAATTAGTTTCAGTAATAGAGTGCATGTTTTCGCTTCATAGGACGATTTAAATCGTATTATGTCACTAAAAATGCCGTCGAAATTAGATGAACGGCTGTCAGAAAACTCGGCCGCTTTGTGTAACATTTTATGGATTAACCTTATGTCCCATGATGTTTCCATGGCCTGTTTTTCGTTTTTTAGGGTGTGAATGATTTCAATAAGCTGCGAAAGTTTAGTGCAACCACCAATTAATACATTTAACTCAATACCCAGTTTACTTTTGGTTTTCTGTTTAAGTTTCCAAGAGTGAATAAGCGCACTGGTCTGAGTAAAAAAGGGCTCAGGGGAGGAAGGTGGTTGTTGTATTTGTTTGGTATATTGAGTGCTCCGTTTTGGAGTAATGGAGCGGGGCTCAGTTGCAAAATGTCGGTAAGCATTACTTGGCTTCATACAGTAATGAGTCTCTCGTGTACGAGAGTTAAAGCGAGTCGACGATGATTTATTGTTGAAAAAATCATACAGCTTTTGTCTATTGGTTTTGCTTAATCTTTGATAACACTGTTGTAAGTTTTCATCACCATCAAACTTTGAAACCTCAAAGTTAAGATATAATACGGCTTCGCTTGGGTATTCTTGGAGACTTGTAAGCATGAATTTATATATTGATTGTTGCTCAGCAGGAGTGCGCACTGTCGCCATCACATTACTCAATAAGTGAGTGAATTAACAAGCTAAGAAATAACGCACTGAAATGATAAATACAAAAATATTCAGCTTTAAGGCATTCTATAAATGTATAACAAAAAATTTTCCACCGCACAGGGGAGCCGTTTCATAGCTCATCGTTGTATCTCAGACTCAAAAAAATAATGAAATTGAGCGTAAATTGGTTTTAACCGATGCACTTATTAATGCCTTCTCGTTGTTTTAATTTCCGTTTTGTTGCACTGATCCCAAGGCCTTTTGCTACTTGTGACGCATTACCTCGTAAGATTTCAGTCGCTCGCTTTTCTATCCAATCTTCGATTTCTGGATCATCTTTTTCAAATAAGCACCACGCCGCTTTCCAGAGATATTCAAGCACATGGATGAAATCCATGACCACCGTTGCATTGATGTTGAGTTTCTTCATCACCCGATAAATTTGTTTTAGCTGATGAGGATGACCATCAACGAGTACAACCCACTGACAGCTTTGAGTTGGGTCTCGTTCCAGAGCTTCTAAAAATGCTTCTTCAATCACAGTCGCAGCGCTTCTTTCTACGCTTGCCCACACACGTTTATTTCTTGGTGGCACACGTAATGGACGAACATTTGAATTATCGTTTCTAGACATGATTGATTCTGGGGTACGATGCAAAGGCTTGGTGGTGTATACCGCTGCAACTTCTGCCATTCGTTTGCGGTCTTTTTTTTCTCCAGCACTTAGGCGTCCTTTGAGCTTCTGTTGTTTCGCTGCTTTTTGCGTGCCCTCTCTCAAGCTATTAGGTTGCATAACGATGCCTTTTCCATCCATAGTCAATACCAGTAAATCAGATGTATTTTCTGGCTTAAGGTATCTCTGCTGGAGATAAAAACCATCAAAATCTTGTGCAATATCCTGCACAATTTGCCTTGCTTGTCGCTTGGGCACGTGCGCACCTGTGGTGGTATCTATTGAGCTTACTGCATCATCATATGAGCCTTTGACTGCTTCTGTAGCGAGTCTTAGGCGTACACCATCAGAGTATTTATCTTTCGAAAGATTCAGCTCACCATCCATTGGAAACACGCTATCACACCGACGTTGACTGTAACCTTTTCGATGCATCGTTACGGTACCAAATAAACTTTCTAAGTTTCGTTTGCAGTTATTTTTCAAATGATTCAATGCAATGTCACGGTTGGAACAAACTTGCTGACGGGGCTCTTCAGCGGTTTTGATATCTAAGAAACCCTGTAATAAACACCGCAACAACTCAGTTCCTTCGGTATCGATATAAGCTTCAACTTCTCCATGGCTCTCTTGCTTAACTTGCTCGTCTTCGAGGTGCGAAATAATACGTTCAAATTACAATTTTGCTTCAGAAAAGAATGAAAATTCGAGTGAGTTTGAGTATGCTAGTTTCATGAAAGGAGCCTTTTTATATACTTGTTGTGTGTGGAAACTGATAAGTACTATAAAATTGCTCCTTTCGCACCATTTATTAAACCCATCCAATTGATAATGAATGATCTTTTCATGCTTTTCGTCGATCTAAAAGATCTACACCCAATTTGATTACTGTAATTGGTATAGTTAGCCAACACCTTGATATATCAAGTGGTCAGAACAACAATATCCACTACTGTTGTTTAAGTTAGTTACCAAGGTTCTCTAGATATTTAACGAACGCAGTAAAATCACCTTTGTCTGCTTTCTTGAGGCAAGAGATATAAGCTTTGCGCTCTTCGCTCACTTTCTCTAGATTGCCTTCTGCCCAGTTAATTTGTGGCTCTTCTAGTAGAACTATGCGAACTACATCGGTAAATATACGCGAGTGCCTGCCATTACCATTTTGGAAAGGATGAATCTCAACAAGCTTGTGCTGTATGCGAGCACTGAGCTCTAGATTTGAGAAGTGTTTGAACTCTACCCAGCACTTAGCATCTTCTAAAAAGTTGTCGAGCTTGGGCCTGATTTGGAAGGGATCACAGCCTATGCTTAGCTCTTTGTTTCGAATGGCCCCGGCCCAGATCCAAACATCACCAAATAGGTTTTGATGGAGAGCCAGAACAAATTCAGCTGAGAAAATAGAATCCAGCGTTAGGCCAGAGATACCACTAACCCATTGCTGGCCTGCTAGTATATTGGATTGTTCAAGTTCGTTAAGTTGTTCTCTTGTTGTTACGTGTGGGTGTTTCAACCCTTCCATATCATCAGGATCAAGCGGTGTAGCCCCTTCTAGCTCATCAATGATCAAAATACCTTGCCTTCCTTATTTTTACCCCATAGCTTACGCCCACCGGCACGCATAATTTCTTCGGCTAGTTCACTTATTAAGATATTTTCTTTCTCTTTGCTAATTGATTGCGCCTCTAGAAACATATTTTTAGATGCTTTCTTTACCTCAACTTTCGCAACCTTAAGCGCACGTTCTTGCATTATGTCAGATATAGTCTTTTTAGGCTTTAGAGTGTATGAGAAATCACAGTCTAGAGCTTCAGCTAGTTGCTTTAACTGATTTAGAGTTATGTCGCCATCAACCTCGCGCCTTTCAAGGACTGAAACTCTATTTCGTGTCAAGCCAGCTCTATCTCCTAGCTGGGCGCCTGACATATCAAGAGCTTTTCTTACTGTCCTAATCCAGCCCTCTTTAGGTGTTAAGGGAAATAGCGTTCCCTTAACTGCATCAACCAGTTCTCTGTACTGCCTTAAAACCGTTTTCTTAACGGGTTGTTGCTTGTTCGGATTGCTTTGAAAAGAGTACATAGTGATCTCGTTTTTCATTGTTTATGAATTAAGTGTACTAGAAGTCAGATACAGCTTCTAATTTTATGTATTTAATTGAGATGACAAATAACCTTAACTGTATCTAAATATGAATACAAATCTACCTTTACTGTACTATATTTTAATTACAGATCAATAGTAGTTGTATGTCAATTAATATACTAGTTTTACTTTAGTATGTAGTTAAAGATACAACAATTAATTAACGCACCTAAAAGAAGATACAAAATAACACTTCATTGCTTCCTTTTTGTGTTTAACAGCTAGGTGATGTGAGTCGCTAGCACAAGGCAATGGGGGCAAAATCGTGTGATAAACCACCGTTCTGATTCGAACTTGATGTGAGGATAATCATGATCTTCCAAGATAAGGATACAAAAATTCACTAACTTCTCTTGAAGCGACACCAATATCAACTTTTATGCCCTCTTTCTCTAGAGCATAAATACCATTTCCATTGTTCCTTTCATCAGGATCTAGAAGAGCAACTACAACTCTCTTTATTCCTGATTTAATGATTACAGAAGAACATGCAGGAGTTCTTCCAACAAATGAACATGGCTCAAGAGTGACATATGCAGTCACTTCATCCATAAGGCCATCATAAGCACTAATAGCTTCAATCTCAGCATGATTGCCACCAATTTTTTGTGTGCATCCTTCAGCAATGACTTGCCCGCCTAGAACGAGAACACAACTTACTGAAGGACTTGGTTGGCATTCAGGCAAAGCAGCCTGAGATATCTGTAATGCCTTAAGCATAAATAACTTGTCTAGATCCATCTAAAATATCTTTTTAAACTTTTATCATACATTAGGGGCTGTTTATCATTCGTGATTATTTTTACAGCGATAAATTGGTCGTTTTATACAAGACAGAGCTTGTGCGGTTTGGTATTCCAAATAAGCAAGCGATAACGCAGTACCTTTTATTTAGAAAGAGCGACCAATTTACGCTCTCTCTTTTTTCGATGCTTTTGAGCGTTCACTATTCTGTGTTGTAACCCGTTTACTTAGATGACTAAGCTTCACGGCTTACGCCTTGAACAGATAAACGCTCAAATAGCACAAAATTTAATCCTGAAAGATAAACAGCCCCTAACAAACCTATGGCAAAAGTGGTGTAAAAAAGATGAGTTAACGAACTAAACTAGCAAGGAAAAGAGCATTTTCGAGCTGACAGCAAGCAGCTCGACTTTGGACAAAAACGAATTGGTTTATCCAGGTAATGAACGGTACAAACAAGCAAAAAATGAAAAGTTTCAAACTTAATTATGGTCATACGCTTTCATGAACAAACATGACTCAGACCCTTCGATTTGAGCTATGTTTAAAATGTTATTTGATTTTAATACCCAAGCCTAACGATACTAATGTGCCTATCACGGTCGTTATTACTACAGACAAAAGGGAACCAATTAATACATATTCAGTCATACTGCGATCTTCTGACTTATTGAGCTCTCCGAATCGGAAGATTGATTTTGCTGCAAAAATAAACCCAATAGCAGCATAACTCCCAGCAATGGTAAAAGTTAAAATTAACACACGCTCAAGATAACCGATTAACTCACCACCAGCTGCAATGCCACCAACTTCAGCACTAGAAACAGCATCAGAATCTGTCTCAGAAGCAGCGACACCTTCACCTTGTCCTGATGAACTAAGGGGGAAACGCTTTAATACGCTAGCAATAATGATTGATGTTGGTTTGAGAGCAATTAAATATCCAAGAGATATAAAAATAACATCAAAAAAATGCTTATGATTCAATAGTGCATCTAGGGTTAGATTGGTTGACATATGGTAAGCAATAAACACAAGCACCAAAACGTGAAGGCATTGATCAAGGATAAAATAACCCAATTTTTCTCCGTTGGGTAACATAGCCTTCCCTAAATCAAACAAATAATGTGTGACCATCACGATTGCAACCAAGCAAACAGTAGAATGAACACCGAGACCGAGTATAAATGCGGGAATAATTAAAGCTACTCCGTGCAACACTGAGTGGAAATAAAGCTCAATTGCGCAGTATGTTGATTCCCTTTTAGCATCTACCCAGCTTTTAGGTTGCAGATAAAAGTCACAAATCACATGTATTACTAAGAGTGGAATTAACGCATTAAAGAAATTAAGCATTTCCATGTCCTTCTAAATTGGTTGCTAACACTTTAATTTCAAACTGCTGAATTAGTTCGTGAACCAAATGCCAACCAGACGCTTTAAGGGATTTACTTATCGTTGATGGGGCAGTTTGCAGATTAGCCGCTAATTGCTTTAGCGATATATCTGTACTTTGAAGCATGAGCAACATGACTTCACATTGGCGAGAGGTTAACTCTGTAATTTGTCTGTCGAGATATTTAACCAGCAATTTGAAAATCTCAACAAGTACCTGGCAATCAGAAGTAAATGTCATTTTGTCATTCTTCAACGTGTTCAATCCACGCCCAGATAAAATAAATGCTTCTCCCATTGATTCAGGGAGTGACTCACGTATATCCGCATTTGAAGCAATAGCAAAGCTGATCCTACAATCAAATTCTTTACCAAGGGACTTTATGGCCAAACGATACATCAAGGTATACTTAAGCGCGTTATGAACATCATATATAACGGATTGAAATTCATCGCCTCGTTTAATGTTATGTATGCATGATGGAGACTGTTCTGATATCCATTTTTGTATTGCTTTCACTTTTATAAGGTAGGTATCAAACTGCTCAGTAGTTAAATCCGTTGAATCTACTATATCAGCAATGATAACAGCGATAGGCTTGGTGATTGATTCCACAATTAAACTCCACATTTTAGTGGCCACTTTTGGCTAATAATTCAAATTTAGCCACTTTTGGCTAATAATTCAAATTTAGCCACTTTTGGCTAATAATTAGAAATTGGCCACTTTTGACTAATTAGAGTGTCATACTGAACGAAATACGGTTTTGGGCATAACTTTATCTAGGGGCTGTTTATCTTTCAGGATTAAATTTTGTGCTATTTGAGCGTTTATCTGTTCAAGGCGTAAGCAGTGAAGCTTAGTCATCTAAGTAAACGGGTTACAACACAGAACAGTGAACGCTCAAAAGCATCGAAAAAAGAGAGAGCGTAAATTGGTCGCTCTTTCTAAATAAAAGGTACTGCGTTATCGCTTGCTTATTTGGAATACCAAACCGCACAAGCTCTGTCTCGTATAAAACGACCAATTTATCGCTGCAAAAATAATCACGAAAGATAAACAGCCCCTAATACGCACAAGTTAAGTTGCTAATAAGGAAAGGTCGGATAAGCGACACCTGTTGCCAAGTGCCACTCTCCTCAGGACCCAAGCCTGCAACTTTCACTGCATCCGGCTCAAGCCTCCGCTAAGGCGTATAATGTTACCCAGCAAAATAAAGAGCAAAACGGGCTTTAGCCCATGCTTTTTCTGACGTCAGAAATAGTGATAAACAGCTTATTTCCAGCATCCTTAAAGGCAGCGAACCCATAGCGTTCATAAAATTGCTTGGCACCGTCTTTGGCATTAACTATCACAAAAGGAAAGACTACGCTATCACTAGCTGATAACAGTTTTCGCAAGGCGTCGATCAGCAACCATTCACCAAACCCTTTGCCTTTGTAACGTTGATCGACTGAAAGACGTGCGATTAACCCGCCTGACGTTGAAGGTTGGTGTTTCTTTTGGAGTTTGTCAGGTAAGGCTTTTAGGTCTATCGGGGTCATGGTTAGCGTGTAAAAGCCGATGATGTGTGATGGCTCCAGCTCATCTTCAAGCACAAAAGTTCTGCTGTTGTCCTTTTTGGCTTGTTGACTTGCCATCACTTTTACATAGTTGTTTAACACTTCTACGCCGCAATTAAAGCGCTTACGATCGTGTTTTGCTTTATCGAGCAAGACCACATTCATTGTGTTTTCCCATGATAGCACTGGGCTGCGGTTTGCAACTTGGTGCGTACCTGCGCTGGACGGTCTAACGCTTCCATCAACTGCATAGCATCGGCTTGACTGAGCTTAAGCGATTGTTCACGTTCAATCACTTGTTTGGCTCTTTCAATGGCCGCATTTAACACAAATGAATTAATACTGGACATACCCGCTATCGCTGCGGCCTTGGCTAGTAAATCTTGTGTATCAATATCCACTCTGGCGGTGATACGAGGTAATGTTGTTGGCATATCCATCCTCCTACAATGTGCCAATATGACACACTAATAGTATAAGCGTCGAAGTTAAAAATAACAACACTTGTGACAATCTGGCACACGAATCTGGCAACTAAGGTTTTTCTTAGCAGCTAAAAAAAGAACATGAATACGATTTTGAAAGATGAGGCTTAACGAAACAATTCGTAACTTCTCAATAACCCGTGGCAAAACACCGAAACTGTAACAGTTAGTTACGATCGCAAGATCATGCTTGACCGATCTTGCCATGCTTTCATCCTAAACGTTCATGATAGGCATAGATGTCATGAGCGTTTAGGTTGAAGCACAGTACCCAATTGGATCACTTCCAGCGAGCGGGTTATTCATAATATATGAGTA
Source organism: Parashewanella spongiae (assembly GCF_004358345.1). Classification (NCBI taxonomy): domain Bacteria; kingdom Pseudomonadati; phylum Pseudomonadota; class Gammaproteobacteria; order Alteromonadales; family Shewanellaceae; genus Parashewanella; species Parashewanella spongiae. The sequence continues at coordinate 3,557,754 of NZ_CP037952.1, forward strand.
TGGATTAATAGGCTGCGTCGATGTAGGTGCTTGAATTACAGGATCAACTGACAAGAAACGCCCAATGTTGTAATCGAACACCCGACCGTTCATGTGGGCGCTTAGAATTTACGCTACAAAAACAGCTAAAAACCTATAATAACGAAGCGATGAACTTTGTAAAAGGGGTAATATTTTGCTCTACACTGGCAGCTTCCAGTGCCTGCATATACTCATATCTTCGCTCTACGGGCACAACCGTCCACGAATAACCACCTGCGGCCATCATCAAGTTCATAATGAATCGTCCCATACGACCATTGCCATCAAAATAAGGGTGAATATAAACGAAGATAAAATGACCTAATACCACTCTAACTGCTGGGTGTTCCTCTTCCATTAATAAGTCGAATAGTGCAGGCATCAACTCCCTAACAGCTGCTTTGGTTGGTGGGGTATGCCTTGATTTTTGAATATAAACAGGGTCTGTTCGATAACCTGCTAAATCAGATTGTTTGATAATGCCAGCAACAACACTTGGGCCGAATAAAGCTAAATACCAATCAGCATGAACTGCTTCGAACACTTCACCAGGATTTGCACCTTCTAAGACCTGCTCAACAGCTAGCTTTACTTGCTGAAAGGCATCCCAATAACCTTTTGCGGCCATTGCATCTAAATGCTTTCTACTGCCATCAGACTGTTCAGGATTCCAGTTGCCCGAACGTACATGTTCAATTAGCTCATGCGTTACTCGATAACCTTCAATGGATAACGAATGGTAAGCATCAGTAACAAACTTGTCTTCGACCTCAGCTAAGTAGCCCTGAACATTGGTTTTTGCATCCGGTGCATCAGGAAAATGGGCAATCACATCTGCTCGCATGCTTTGCCATAGTAAACGCAATCGATTTACGTAGGGTGAAACCTCACGGCGACCAAAGGTTATCGGTGTTTTATCTTCAAACGGGTCAACTTCTTTCACCTTATAGTCAGCGGCATCCATACCCTTGAGAATATTATCAGCTATCAAGTCTCGGCCAATATTACGAAATGCTCCAGCTAAACGACCAGCACTGGCCACATAGCCACCATCAAGTAGGACACTTAACACCTCTGAGGCATCTGTCACCATTGAAAGTAGTGTTCTCATTTTAATGGGCTTTTGGGCAAAGGTAGCTTTAGCACAATGCACTAAACTTGCAGCCAAGCTATACACTCTCAAACCATCAACGACGGTTAATTGTGCTTGCTCTGGCATCGCAGAGCGGATATCAAATACCGAAGTATTGTGAAGTAAAGCCGTTGGCTTATTGCGCCCTTTAGGCGAACGAACTAATAGCTGAGAAGGAACAGTTTTATCACCAATGTGAATTTGAATGGATTGCTCTGGTGATAAACACCAGTTCTGCTCAAGGCGCTCATCAAGATATGCACTACAAAAACCCCAAAATGACGTATACCATGCGGTACTATCACCTTGTTGTTTATCAGGGCTTGAAGGAATATACCAACCTCGCATTACTTCTTTGATGAAGCCATGTTTAATTAAGCGCTCTCTATCGGTGCGCTCAAGCATTTTTGATTGCACTGCAATAATCCCACTACCTTGTAATAGCTTTAATTGCTCTAGCGAATGTGCAAGCTTTTCTGATACTTGATTCATGTTAACACCGTTAGCTTTTAGCGAATTTAATCATTAGCTTTTAGTGTAATCTAAATTTAGCTTTTAATGCAAAATTCGATTAGCTTTTAATGTAAAACTGATATTATTTACAGCACTATAATCTTTACCTATGCTTACTTAAAGCCATTAAATATCTATCATTATGCAGAATCCATTATCTTGAAACGTGAGCGCATTGTACTCATTATTTTTGTGTTTCAGGAGCCATCGTTAGCTTGGAAATTTGTTCAGGCTAGAGAAAAAGTAGAAGATAGAAGAATTCAGCCAGAAACCTTTATTGAGCAATTCTTAGGTGCGCAATCAGTAATACGCCAAGTTAAAACGAAATACGGTGACGCCGTTAAGGTAGATTTGTTGTTAAAGAACACGGACGATAGCCCTAAAGAATACAGAGATAACATCGCAGATATGGAGCAGCATACCAATAAAAATACACAGTCACAGCGATTTGGAAAGGCTGTTAGACTTATGATCCTAGAAACATCAGTTAACTGCGTTCTCAAGCGTAGAAAAAATAGCTGATAGTAAGGCGTAGCTTGCAGCAAGTAGTTATTCTACTTGCAAAAGTTACAACGCAGATAGCAGTCATTTTAGCAAGCTTGTGAGCGTAGAGCACTTCACTCATTGGGTGAAAGCCATGATGATAAAACCATCATATTGCTCAAACAGTTACTCATATACTCAGCGTTCAACTGATGATTTTAGGATGATATTCATACTTTACATTGGTGAGGCATTATGGCTGTAAGGCATTCGTATCTACACAGGCTGACCAAAAAACGAACTGGCTAATTCTCTGTACATTTCAATTTCTTCTGTTGAATAATTATTGAGCATTTCCATGAGCTGTAAAAATACCCACAAGCCTGCTAATAATGCTGGATGGGTAACGGGCTTACTTCGTTTCGTCAGTCGACCACTGAGCTTTATCATAAACGTTTTTAGTTCTTTAGCACCAGACGACTCATCGTTGTAAAGTTTCCAAACTAAAACGCAAGCCATTGAACTGACTATTAATCTTCTAAAAATTCTGTCTGCTGTTTCTTGTTGCCAGTGTTCAAGTTGAAATCCATGACCTTTCAGTACCTTGAACCAAGACTCAATTGACCAACGCCAGTAATACCAATTTCCTAATGTAAGCGCGCTGACTTCTTTTACATTCGAGAGTAATAGCCATTGAGCGAGTTGTTCGCCTTTATCGTTACATAAGGTACTAACTACAAATCGAACGGTAGGTGCATTTTTAACTTCTCCCTCTGATTTTCTCTGTAAAATAACTTCTGCTTCACCGACAAATAAATAGGCATCTTTGCCTTTGAAATCGACAATACCATGTACATCGCTATCGATTCTGTTGGCTAGTTTTTCTAGTGAAATGAATTCTTCACCGTATTAAACAGTCGAATTTTTCTTCCCTCTCGTTAACCACTGAGTGCCCATTAGCTGTCGTAGGTGTTGCGCTGAATCAGCTTCTCTATCAACAATATGAACAAGTGTTTTATCTAATGGTAAATTATCTTGCCATTCAATACGTTCTACAAGTTGCTCAAGGTGGGGTTGAGTTTTTTGATATTCAAAATCTCGGCAGCGGTAAGTGCCTTTTTCGGTTTTTAAATCTAAACCCAGTGGTGCAATCGGTTGGCCAGTATCTGAGTCTAGCAATAGTGAGGCAAATAATTCATATCCTACATCTTTTTCGTGAGACATCTGGGTTTTATCTAATTTGCTGTCGTGCTTTAGATAGTTGTTCCTGCACCAATCATGAGCGACTAATCCATACGATGAATGACTTGATGCTAATTCTTGTCTTGCTGATTGAAGCAAAGGCAAACTAAGTGCTGGAAAAGTGACATTATCATTTGAGAAAAATCGCCAAGCGCCTTGAGTGTTAGACCATGCACTTTCATGATGAGACAATGCTTTTACGCCTTGAGCAAGTTTAGGCGCGACATTAAGATGCTCTTTAATCAAAATTTGGTATCTTTCTTTAAGGCGAGATTCTAGTAGGCAAGATAAATTATTTTCAGCGAACAAGTCCATAGAATTTGTTTTTATTGGCAAAATTTGATTCTGTGATCACAGATCATTAGATCAGTTCCTTAAAAATAATGATCATTGCTCAAGTGGTTAAATATTGACCGTGCTGTGTAGATACTAATGCTGTAAGGTGGTAAAAAATGATGGATATCAAATCCAACTATCTTAATTAAGCCCAAAACTATAATACCCACAAAAAATAAAATTAATTTGGCTTAAATTGATTTGTTTAATATACTGCTGTAGCTGTATATAATAACAGTGGTTATTGTAATTACGGTTCTATAAAGAGTTAAGTCGACGGTCTTACGATATGCATTGTGAGCCGTCTTGATGATGAAGAGAAGCAGTTGGGGTAGAGTGGCGGCAACCACCCTACCCCGTACCGGCTGCGCAGACTATTAACCCAACCCAGCCGATGAGTAAATTCTAACGAATTCCATTGGTAAGGGATAGATCTATTTAAGATCTAATATCAATGGAGGCCACGATGGCCCATATTCGCATACGTCCTAATGGGCGCATTCAGTTCGATTTACACCTGTACGGTCAGCGTTTTCGTGAAGGTACGAAAATGCTGGCGACGCCACAGAATATCTCAAAAGCCAAAGCCATCTTGAAAACCATCAATGCTGAAATTGATCTTGGTCGTTTTCAATATCGTGCTCATTTCCCTAAGAGTAAGAAAGCCTCTGTATTCGAACAATTGCAAAGAGAAAAGTATCCCGATCATCAATATCCCTTTTTTGACCAATTTTCAGAGCAGTGGTTTTTACGTCAACAAGCCAAGTGGAAGAACTCTTATCAGCAAGCGGTGAGAAACAACTTGGACAAATACTTAGGGATGTCGCAGTTCAAATAATACCAATTTAAATTTCAACGCTTAATTTGTCATACCTGCGAACGCAGGTATCCAGCGACTTGTGCCCAAATTAACCAAAGTCTCTGGACTCCTGCGTTCGCTGGAGTGACGATAAAATTGGTATACATTCTTCCGCCACGTCCCTTACTGCCGTATTTTGGCAACACCCTGGTGAGTGAAGTCACGTTAGCACAAGTGGATTTTTATCGACAAGACTTGATGGAGAAAACAAAAAACGATGGTCAGAGAATGCTGTCCAATCGCCGCATCAACAACATACTCTGGCCACTGGTGGCGATTATTAGCCTCGCAGCAGAAGAGCATAAGTTCGATTATCCTCTGAGGCGATATCGCTCATTAAACCTAAATAAATCGGTTGGGAGCGTTCATATACGCAGAAAAAATTATTGATAGCAAGGCATGAATAGCAGCAAGTAGTGGTTCTACTTGCAAAATTTATAACGCAGCTAGCAGTGATTTTGGCAAGTATATGAATGTTCAGAACTCACCTGATGGGTGAATTCGGGTTGTTTAATCTTGTATTTAACTTCAATAGATTAAAGTTAAATTGTGCGTTCAACTGATATATTTAGGTTAAAGGAAGAACGAGCAGAATCTTCCCCAATGACCATCAATGAAGTCAGCCAATTTTTGAAGACCGTTGAGCCTAGCTGGCGAGACTACTTTTTGATCCGATTTTGGACAGGGCTTCGCAGCTGCGAGATCCACGGGCTGCAATGGCAGCACATCGACTTTGAACATCGTTTGATCCGCATCTGCCAAAACTGGGTTAATGGAGAAGCTTGCGATGTCAAAACGCCAAAGTCACGACGCACACTCAAACTGTGCGACACTCTGTTGAATGCCTTTAAACGTATACAAACTGCCGCTCAAGACAACATTGGTGACCATCATTATATCTTCACAGATGCTAATGGTATTCCGCTCGATACACACTTCGTGAGTAAAAAACTCTGGTATCCGACGCTAAAAAAAGCCGGTTTGAAACGCCGACGCGCTTATGAGACTCGCCACACTGCTGCGGTTTTACATATTTCAGCCCATGAAAACCCACTGTATGTTTCACAAATGCTCGGACACAGTGACACTCGGTTATTGTTTGAGATTTACGCCCCTTATGTTGCAAATGCTTCACGCATTGATGGCAGTGCCTTTGATGCTCTTATGCAAAACAAAGGCATTGTTTAACTCAGTATTTACGCCAGTGGCGTCGTTTTCGCAATACCAGGAACACATGAGTGATTCATTATGAGGTGCACGTAATCCGTGACCAGAGGAACCTCTTTGTCGCGAGGTTATTGCTTAAAAAAATTGGACTCAATGGTCCAGCTAAAGATGAGGTAAGATGATGAGTAAAAAGAAGGTTGGAGTCCAAAGCTTTGCCCAAACGTTGATCAGAGAGCATGGTAAAAAGTTTGCTGAGCTAACGATGCAATTAACGCAAATGCCAGCACATTCCACGACGTTCAGTCGAGTGTTCAATGTGTTATTCAGACGCACGTACACAAACTATCAATCGAAAGCAATCACGTCTATTTTTGCCTCTGCCATTAAGAATATGACCGATGATAAGGACAACTTTGCAGATTATATGAAAAAACACTGGGGACTGCCTGTCGCTTATTCAATACCGAACGGATTACGTTTTGATGCATCGAATTTTTGTTACGACAAAGCATCACATCCCACTATTTACCGATTGAATTTAATGAAACAACTTGAAGGTGTTTCATTAGTTGATGAGCTCGTTAAATTGTCTATCAATACCCAATATTCAAGTAAAAAAAACAATGCTAAAAGTCAGGTAAAAAAGTATCTACATTGTCCATTTAATGATTCAAAGCAGTATTTGATGAACATTGATACTCAAATATTTCCTTTATGGTTTAAAAGAGATAATAGCCGTTATCTTTGTGAACAGTTAGCTTCTGGGCTCTCATTTGATGAAGCCTGCGAAATAACCAATCAAAATATTTTTCAAATACTAGGATTTATACATAACAAGCTCAATCTGTCACACCAGCAAAAAATGAAAATCATACACCGATTAGACGATTTATTTGATGACGTGAAACAGCAATTAGCCCATCAAGCATCGAAAAAAGACAGAAAGGTCGCCAGTGAACACGTATACTTTGTTGCACTTGATCATCAGCAAGTTAAGGTAGGTGGTTCAAAAAGCAATGAACGTTTAGAAGAGCGTCTGAAAGAGCATCACCGAAACTATCCTGAACTCCGATTGTTTATATCCTTCCCCGTAACAGATTATAAAAAAATTGAAAACGCCATTAAAAGCATTTTTTGTGCGAAATTTCAGGTATTGGTTTCACACTATCAAGATCCGTTAAAAGCTCAGGAACTTGACCAAGGTGCATACTTTACAATAAAAAGTCAATTACAAGAGTAGGCTAGAGAGCTATTCATCAGGGCGGGATCGTGCTTTAGATCTTGAAAATAATTAAATCAATTTTGAACTTTCCTGAGTAACGATGATCAGATCGACAAATGAATACTGATTTGAGTCTGATTATGGACGTAATGAAAGAGATTGAACAAGTTGAAGATCATCGTGTTGAAGCTAATAAAGAGTATGATTTAGCTGATATTATTTTTCTTACAATTGCCGCAGTGCTTTGTGGTGCTACAGGCTGGAAAGCCATCAACATTTTCGGTGAAGCTCAATTAGATTGGTTAAGACAATATCGGCCATTTAGTAATGGCATCCCGACACGACACTCAATCGGACGGATAATTAGAGGTGTTAAAGCCGAAAGTATGATGTCTTGCTTTATTAACTTTTCCGGAACCAATCAAACTTGGGTAACAGTTGATATCAGTTATTTTAAATATCTAAGTGCATATAATTACTTTAACTTTAATGTATTTACTCGAAATTACTCGATAATGAGTATCGAACTGATTTGTTACCTCGATATCCTGTGATTTGATGGGTTCCACTTTTCCAATACATTACGGGAGCGAGATGGTAAAGAGCATATCAGTTTTGATGGTAAAGTTGCTTGTGGCTCTAAACACGGTGATGACATAGCGGCGCTTCAACTAATGACGGCAATGGTTGTGGATAATGGACTGATAATACGTCAAAAAGAAACGTCGACTAAAACGAACGAAATCCCTGTAATGCAATCCATGCTAAAACACATGGACATTGAAAATGCAGTGATTACCGCTGACGCCATGCACTGCCAGAAAGAAACTACAGCCTTAATACGTGAGGGAAAAGGTGATTACGTTCTTCAAGTGAAAAAGAATCAAGGTAAATTACTTGCTGAAATTGAAGCTTATTTTCATAAGTGCTATAGAGATACACCAGAGCTTTTAAAAAAGAATCACTTTACAGAATTAGACGGTGAGCACGGACGAATTAATGAAAGACATTATCGCCTTTTGCCAATTACAAATTGGTTTGACGAAGCAGCTAAATTTGTAGGCAGTCATGCCGTTGTTGAAGTCACTCGAATGCGAGAGCTGAAGAATAAATCAAGTCAAGAAACGTCTTACTACATAACTTCGTTAGCCAGTGATGTGAAAGATATCGCTAAATATATACGGAAGCACTGGGCAATTGAAAATAGTCAGCATTGGGTTCTCGATGTCACTTTTAAAGAGGATGCCTGTAAAATTTATGCTGATGATGGTGCAAAAAATTTGGCTACTATCAGAAGAAAGATTTTGAACTTAGTTAAAAGTCACTCTTCAAAAGACAGTGTTGCTGGCAAGATGCAGAGAGCCTGCTGGGATGCAAAATTTAGGGCTGAGATTTTGTTTGGTGAATATTTCATCAAAGCATAATCCCGCCCTGAGCTATTCATTCAATCGGTCAAACTGATACAAAACTAAATGTTGTTTGTTAACGCCGGCGTAATTAAGGTACTTGACAAAGATACACGGAGAAGAGTTGAAGTAGTATTCGTTCGAGCGCTGCGAAAGGCTTGAACTTGCTGGCGTTATGGTAAACCTTCACCAGCATGGTGTTGACCGAACGCTGGTGAAGGTTTACTAAAAAAGCACGAGTCTAGTGACTTACGGGGCTTTCAGCGAGTGTCAAAATAAAACTGAGGTTCTAACGGTGCTCAGTGAGCATTTTTTCAAGCGAAGCTTTAAAATCAGCACCTAATTTAGGGTCGTTTAAACCGTACTGAACAAAGGCTTTAGCATAACCGAGCTTATCGCCACAGTCGTGTGACTTGCCCGACATATGAAATGCTTCAACCGTTTCTTGCTCAATCAGCATATCAATGGCATCGGTCAGCTGAATTTCATCCCCTGCACCAATAGGCGTCCTTTCAAGCAAAGGCCAAATGTTTTGCGAAAGTACGTAGCGACCAACGACCGCTAAATTTGATGGTGCTTCATCAACAGCAGGTTTTTCTACCATACTGGTAATTTTAGTTGAATCCCCTGGGTATAAACCCACACCATCACAATCGGCAATGCCGTACTTATTCACCTCATGATCTGGTACGGGTGTAACCATAATTTGGCTTGCCTGAGTTTCAACAAATCGTGCTTTCATTGCGGCAAGATTTTCAGTTTCTTGGCAAGCTGTATATTCATCTAAAATAACATCTGGTAAAAGAACCATAAATGGATTATTACCAATGCAAGGCTTTGCACATAACACCGCATGCCCAAGCCCCTTCGCCTCACCTTGGCGAACGTGCATAATGGTGACGTCTTTTGGACAAATGGATTGTACTTCTTCTAACAGCTGACGCTTAACACGTTTTTCCAGGGTTGACTCAAGCTCATATTGCTTATCAAAGTGATTTTCAATGGCATTTTTACTCGCATGAGTAACCAAAACAATTTGCTTTACGCCTGCCTCAACACATTCATCAACAATGTATTGAATTAATGGCTTATCAACTAAAGGTAGCATTTCCTTTGGGATGGCTTTGGTTGCAGGCAACATCCGGGTTCCTAAACCTGCAACAGGAATTACTGCTTTCATTTAACTTATATTCCTTCAATTAATGGATATATTTGTAACATAGTGAACTTGTCGCTACACCAAGTAATATTGAGCATTCAGTAGCTATTTATTCTTCACACTTTCATGCCCGAGAAATCGGGTATCCAGTGACTTCACCTTCTGCGGCATAACTGCAAAAGCAGGAATCTAGCGGTTAAAAGACAAAGGCGCAGGATTCTCGATTAAAACATTCGGGAATGATGTTGGATCGGTTATCACTGTTCAATCATCTTCATTGTGTTTGGGCACTAGAGTGACAAAGAGTACGAGAACAGCAAAAAAATCAAACCGAGTAAAATTCTTTATACCATTTTACCAATTCAGCAACACCTTCTTTGATTGAAACCTGTGGCTTATAGCCAGTAGCGTCAAACAAATCTTGTGTATCGGCAAATGTGCGATACACATCACCAGGCTGCATTCCACGAAAGTTCTTCTTGGCCACAATACCCAATTCAGATTCAATGGTCTCAACAAACTCCATCAAATTAATGGGTGAACCATGACCAATATTAAACACTGCATAAGGTGCTGAGCTGGTTGCAGGCGTACCTGATTCAACATCCCAAGTATCATTACGATTAGGTATCACATCGGCAATACGCATGATGCCTTCAACAATGTCATTCACATGCGTAAAGTCACGCCACATGTCACCATTGTTATTGATGTCGATTGTTTCACCATTGATGATTTTATTGGTGAAAATAAACGGCGCCATATCAGGTCTTCCCCAAGCACCATAAACGGTAAAAAATCGTAATCCTGTTGTTGGAATATCATAAAGGTGCGAATAGCTGTGCGACATCAACTCATTGGCTTTCTTGGTTGCTGCATATAAAGATACAGGATGGTCAACCGAGTCTGCAGTTGAAAACGGCACTTTCTCATTTAAACCGTAAACAGAACTTGATGAAGCATAAACCAAATGCTTAACCTGAGTTTGTCGACAACCTTCAAGGATATTCAAATGCCCCACTAAATTTGAGTCAGCATAAGCATGTGAATTTTGAATTGAGTAACGAACACCAGCTTGAGCCGCCAAGTGAATCACTTTATCAAATTTTTTTTCTTCAAAAAGTGATGCGATGGCCTCTCTGTCTTCCAAATCCATTTTAATAAACGTAAAGCTTTCGCTTTCAATGCGCTTTAGTCGAGCTTCTTTTAACGATACATCATAATAGTCATTCATATTATCAATACCGATAACACAATGCCCAGCTGCTGTTAAGCGCTCTACAACAGCATTACCAATAAAACCTGCTGCACCCGTTACTAAATATTTCATAATTTCACCCATAAAAAAACCAGCAAACAGCTGGCTATTTTGTCTAATCTACTTCAACTTTAGGTTAACAAGTCTTAATCGCTACCAAACAGGTCGCGCGTATAAATCTTGTCTGCAATATCTTTAATATCATCGACCATTCGGTTGGCTACAACCACATCACAACTTGATTTAAATGCATTTAAATCTTTAATCACTTCAGAATGGAAAAATTCGTCTTCATCCAATACTGGCTCATAAACAACAACCTCAATACCCTTTGCTTTCAGTCGCTTCATAATGCCTTGAATCGAAGAGGCTCTAAAATTATCAGACCCTGATTTCATGATTAGGCGATAAATACCCACACGCTTTGGATTTTTCGCAATGATAGAATCAGCAATAAAATCTTTGCGAGTCGTATTAGCATCAACAATGGCGCTAATAATATTGTTAGGTACTTCTTTGTAATTGGCTCTTAGCTGCTTAGTATCTTTAGGTAAACAATAACCTCCATAACCAAAAGATGGATTATTATAGTGACTACCAATACGAGGATCTAAACCTACTCCTTCAATAATTTGACGAGAATCTAAACCATGAGCCTCAGCATAGCTGTCTAGCTCATTAAAATAAGCGACACGCATTGCAAGATAAGTGTTAGAAAAAAGTTTAACCGCTTCGGCTTCAGTAGAATCAGTAAAAAGGACTTCGATATTTTCTTTTATCGCTCCTTCAGCCAGCAAATTAGCAAACCTCTTAGCACGCTCGCTTTGCTCACCCACAATAATTCTTGAAGGGTGTAAGTTATCGTATAATGCTTTACCTTCACGTAAAAATTCAGGTGAAAAGATGATATTATTGCAATTAAACTTTTCTTTAATTTCTATTGTATAACCAACAGGAACAGTAGATTTAATCACTATTACTGCATCAGAATTAACTTCAAGTACGTCTTTTATTACCGTTTCTACTGAACTGGTATTAAAATAGTTTGTTTCTACGTCATAATCCGTAGGTGTTGCAATAATGATAAAGTCAGCATTTTTGAATGCTACATTTTTATCAGTGGTTGCGATGAGGCTAAGAGATTTAGTTTGTAAATAGTCAGTAATTTCAGCATCAACTATAGGTGATACTTTATTATTCAATAAGTTAACTTTTTCTTGAATAACATCTAAAGCAGTAACTTTATTATTTTGTGCTAGTAGTACAGCGTTTGACAGACCTACGTAACCTGTACCTACAATTGTAATATTCATAAACTCAACTTCTTAATAAGTGTTGACTAACTAGAAGCTTGAAGTAAAACTTCTCGAATAACTGAAGCTGTTTTACTTACTTCACCTTCGGTAAGGGTTGGATGAACTAAAAACATCAAGCTTGTTTCGCCAAGTTCAACAGCATTAGGCAAGCGTGTTTCAGGTCGCCAAGGGGTGCCATCAAACGCTTTTTCTAAATATACTTCTGAGCAACTACCTTGAAAAGCTGCTACACCCTTCGCAGTAATTTCAGTAACTATACGATCACGCGTCCAGCCCGTTTTTAATTTTTCTGGCCTAACGAATAAATAATGCTTATACTCTGCATGCGTCGAGTAATTAGGTACATCAACTACTCTCACACAATTAATATTTTCTACAGCCTCATCAATTGCATTTGCATTAAATCGACGTTTAGCAGTCCAGTTAAGCATTCTTTTTAGTTGAATACGTCCAATAACGGCCTGCATCTCGGTCATTCGCCAATTAGTACCAAAACTTTCATGTAACCAGCGGAAACCTGGGAGATGTTCACGGTTATAAATAGCATCAAAACTTTTACCATGATCCTTATAAGACCACATCTTCGACCAAAGTGTTTTGTCATTGGTAGTGACCATTCCACCTTCACCACCAGTTGTCATGATCTTATCCTGACAAAAACTCCAAGCACCTATATGACCAATACTGCCAACTGATTTACCCTTGTAATTAGCGCCATGTGCCTGAGCACAATCTTCTATAACATAAAAACCATGTTTATCTGATAAAGCCATAATTTCATCCATTTCAGCAGGCATTCCTGCCAAATGAACAACAATAACAGCTTTAGTTTTTTCTGTTAAAACTGCTTCTATTGAGTCAGCAGTTATATTCTGACTGTTTAAATCAACATCAGCAAAAACAGGGGAAGCACCAGACGTTACAATAGATGAAGCAGAAGCCAAAAAAGTACGAGGCGTTGTAATAACTTCATCACCATCACCTATGTCCATTGCCTTTAAAGCTAATTCCAGTGCAAGAGTACCGTTTCCTAAAGCAACTGCATATTTGACATTAGACCAAGCCGCGAATTCTTTTTCGAACTCACGACCTTCTTGACCAGTCCAATAATTAACTTTATTTGAAAGTATTACATTAGAAACAGCATTAGCTTCTTCTTGCGTAAAAGAAGGCCAAGGAGAGAAAGGGGTATTTAACACAGAGACACCTTGATAGTTTGTTCTTTGAATTTGTCTAATGGTTTTGCAGGGGTACCGATAACAATTTGATTATTCGAGATATCATTGACTACAGTTGAGCCTGCACCAACAATAACTTGATCACCAATATTAATTAACTGTTTAACTTGAGCGCCGAGCCCTATCCATGAAAGTTCACCAACAGTAACTCCGCCAGCTAAATTAACTCCTGGGCTAATATGCACACCATTACCAAGCTTACAATCGTGATCAACCGTTGCGCTGGTATTAACGATACTAGCTACACCAATGCTAGCAAATGAATTTATAACTGCATTTGCCATTACAACCGTTCCAACATCTAACTCGGAGTACCGGCTAACGATAGCAGAGGGGTGTTTAAGCACCGAAAAATTTGCACCTTTTGCTTGAAACTCTATTTGCTTTTTAAGACGAATAGTATTGTCGCCAATAGCAATTACAACAATGTCGTACTGACTAACTAGCGCTAGTAATCTTTCTGAATTGCCTAATACCAACCAATGATGCACCGTCTTTAACTCAGGCCAAGTATCATCAAAAAAATCGACTTTTTTATAACCATTTAACTCCGCAATCTCCGCAATCACCTTACCATGACCACTGGCTCCGAGAATTGCACAACTATTCATTATTATTACCTCTGAAAGGTTCGATAGTGGCATGACCATCTGCAGAAATCCCTTCTTTAATTAAGACTTTTTTTACTGTTAAAAGCAGAATTCTAATATCTAAACAAAAAGTTTGATTTTCTACATACCATACATCAAGTTCAAACTTTTGTTCCCAACTAATAGCGTTACGGCCGTTAACTTGAGCCCAGCCAGTTATGCCAGGTCTTACATTATGACGAGAAGCTTGCACTTTGCTGTACAAGTGCAAATACTGAGATAAAAGAGGCCGAGGACCCACCAAACTCATGTCACCTTTGAGCACATTCCATAACCCAGGTAATTCATCTAAACTACTTTTTCTTAAAAACGAGCCAAATGAATTCAATCTTGCGGAATCGTCGCCTACAATATCAACCATAGTACGAAATTTATATATATTGAATAACTTCCCATTTAATCCTGGTCTAACCTGTATAAATATAATCGGTGAGCCCATAAATATATAAACAAGTAAGCAAAGTAAGCAGAATATTGGTGAAAGAATTAGTAAAGCAACTGAAGAAACGAATATATCAAACAACCTCTTTAACATCTAAATACCTAATATTTCAAAAATATGTCTATTAACATTATGAACACAATATTTTTCTGAAGCTAGTGCATAAGAATTTTTACCTAAAGATGTAACTAAATCTCTATTATTCAGAAAATGTTCGCATGATTTTTCCAGACTACAGGTTGACTTAGTAGTAATTAAATATCCATTATATTCAGGTAAGACAGTTTCTCTGCACCCGACTGAATCAGTAGTAATTATTGGCATACCACTTGACATGGCTTCAAGTATTGTTCGTGGTGTACCTTCAGGGTAATAAGAAGGCAAGACAAAAATATCACATTTGTTAAGAATCGTGTATACATTGTCAAGTTTTCCATGGAAAATTATATCTCCATTCAAGATATAAGGTTGTAAATCACTAGACAGAATATCACTACCCTCATCGAACCAACCAACCAAATGAAACTCAACATTTTGATAAGTTTTTTTAATGTTCCTTGCACATTCGAGGAAGTGCATAACTCCTTTAGGTTTAATAATTCTTGAGACCATTACAAACCTCAACGTATCTAGTGCAGTTAGATATCGTTTCCGGAAAGGGTAATGAGCTAAATTCACGCCACTTCCATTTGTTATATTCATATTATCACTTCGAAGAGAACTACTTTCTAGGATCATATTTTTATCATCATTATTCTGAAAAAGAATATTTGTACTGCAATACAAACCTAATTTAAACAACGAACGTGCACAATATGAAATTAAATAACTTTTAAAATCAGTAAATGAACGAAGATTAAAAGTTCTTATTGAAGAAAAAGACTCTCCTAAACCTGTTACTAAGCTAACTCTCAGCGGAACTTTACACAAGAATGATGCGATCGAGGAATATATTACTGGCTTAATTGTATACGCAAGAACAATACTCGGTTTTATAGATCTAATCTTTTGAATCAGACTTAAAAAGTATTTTATATCTGAAAATATATTAATACCTTTCCTATCCATTTCTACATTAACGAATTCGGCACCTAAAGCAGTAATTTTTTCAATTAAAACATTATCACTTGATGGTGCTAAGCATGTAACTGACCATCCCTCATTTACAAACTTAGTAATTAAATCTCCGCGAAAAGTGACTAATGAAGGCGCATAAGAACAAACGAATATAATTTTCTTTTTCATAATTTATTACTTATACATACCAAACTTATTAATAATACCATGATAAATACCTTTAAGCATAAATTTAAACCTAGAAAACTTATCATCAAAAACAACTAAGTAAATAAAAAACTTAACTGGCATTTTAAGTAATGTTTTCAGTTTGAACTCAAACGGAACATAGTTTAACCTGAACAAATAAAACCAGTTTCTAAATGAATAATAATAACGTATCGGACTGCCTTTCCTTATTGCCAGACCAAAAAAATTGATATCTCCTTCGCCAAACAAATGACTCATTTTAATATTAAGATCCATTAAATTAATAAATCCGAAATTAAGTATTCGCCATGACCATTCATGATCTACTGAATCAATAAAAAGTTCGTCTTTCATCAGACCGCACTTTTTGACAACGCCTACATTTGTTACTGAACCTGATGAGATTAAACAGTCTAACTGAGTATACCGAGTATCCAACCCCACACACCCTTGACCATAACAAGCCGATTTTATTGGATAATCAACACCAGTAGCTTTATTGACAGGTAAAGGCCCTAACAAGCCGACAGGTATTTTTTTACTTAACAAAGCATTAAATGATTCTGACATTCTCAAAATAAAGTTAGTGCTGACCTTACTGTCTTGGTCAAAGAAAAACACTTTATCTAAATCATTTTCACTAGAATTCAATATTTTCTTTAAAGCAAAGTTTTGAGCAGTTGCAATACCTAAGTTACTTCTTAAAGGTAGGTAGGATATTTTATTATCATCATATGAAGATAATATATCATAATTATTGGAACTAGAGTTATCCACAAAAAAGGTCATGTCAGATTCATCAACAATCTCGACATAATCATCGATAGTCGATGTTTCTTTTGGATTATACAGTATAACTATGGAGTAAATCATTTACTAACACCTGAATTTCTAAACTTATATAAATTATTAATATAGATATTAAAATACAATGGAAAGAATATAACCCACATATAATCAAACTTTGCTAAATATGGATTACTACCATTTGCAATCAAAAAACTCAAAAAACCAGATACGATACAGAGTATCACTATTTTTTCATTAATATAGACATGTTTTAGCTTCAATTTATGAAGCAGCGAAAGTGTGATATAACAAACTCCAAATAAATAAAAAATACTGCCAAATGTTCCATACTGGAAAAGAAATGAGAGATAAAAAAGTTCGTATGCCCAAGGTTGTTCTGGTGACCTGATATATTCACCAACAGCCCCAGCACCTAATCCGAATATGGGATAGTCTGCATACCCATTATAAAGTGAAAAAAACTGCATTAACCTTTCATAATTATCAGCATTTGTTTCAAAATCAGTTATTGTTTTAATATTTTCGACAACAGAAACCATGCTGAACTCAGTGAAACTTAAAACTAATATAATAGCAATTATTATTAATGATGAAAGATAAAATATTTTTCTGGAAAGCTTTTTTGAGTACAACTTAAAAAACATCATGGGTGGAATAATAAAAAGTACTGATAAGAACACTGAAACAAAAAAAGCTCTTCGCCCACTAAGTATTACTATAATAAACATTAATAATAGAAGGGTTAAGTCAATATAACTTGCGTTATCATTGAGCATGTAATAACAAAAGAAAAACGGCAGCAAAAACAGTAAACTTCCAACATTAGGTAATGTGAAGATCAAATGTGTTGAACCTGAGTCAATAACAGCCAAATCACTATACACATTGAGAATTAAGTGATAAAAAAATTGGCCATCTAATCCAAAAAATGAAGTAAGAAACGCTAATTGAACAAACACCAGAGACCACGAGCAAATTTTAAAGAATCGGATTACACTTCTCCCCTCCATTTCATGTTGATATAAAAAACTAAAGAAACAAAATAAAAGCGGATAGACAGCCATAACAGATAAAAGAGGCAAAGCACCGGGGTTACCTAGAAGTAGGGCCGTAAAGACTCCAAGACAAACCAATAAAACTAAACATTAATATAAAAATCAAATTATATTTTGCATAAGTAATATTAAATTTACATCTGCAAAAATATATAAATGAAAAAAAAGTGTAACACAAATCAAAAATAATTTGAAACTTTGGAAAACTATCGGAAAAACCAATGAAAAGTACACAACTGAACAAAAAAGAAATTTTGCTATTCGATAATCGATTTGTCTAGACATTCGTTTTTAACCAAGTGAGAGTCAGAGCAAGTAAGCATTTTGCAGAATAAGGCTTCTTCTTTAAAGCTTTTAAATAGTAACTTCTTGCTTTCTCATAATCACAGAACTTATGAATTGCTCTACCTGTTGTGAAGTACACATCAAACTTTGACTTGCTGCAAGAGGTTATGAAAGTAGAACTGGAAATAATTTTTTTATACAAGCCCTCTCGTTGACGAATCTGATAGTCAAATTTATCTTGTTTAGCAGACATATCAGAGTGTTGACGATAAGCACAAACTAAGTCATCGTGGAATCTGAATAAGCCATTATCAGCAACATCTAGCCAAAGTTCCCAATCAGGAATTGTTACAATATTAGTTCTGTGAAAATCAATATCATGAGACCAACGAAACATTGCAGCATGAACGGGAAATAGATTTGTTATTAATAATCTACTAGAATATGAACCATTTTTGTCTGGGTTATGAATCACTGACTCGCTTGTTACTTTAAGTTCCTCATTACAGATGTGTGAGCGACCAAAAACCAAAGATACTTTGTCATTAAGAGAATTGAAGTAAGAAACTTGCTTTTCGAGCTTAGACTCATAAAGAATATCATCCGCATCTAATAAAACAAAATATACCCCACTAGAGAATCTTAAACCATTATTTCTTGCAGATATTGCACCTTGATTTGATTGGTTAATTAGCTTTATGTTCTGATATTTCTTTTTATAACGCTCGACGATATTACCAGTTGAATCAACAGAGCCATCATTGACAACAATTAACTCCCAATTTTTATATGTTTGCGAAATCACACTTTGAATACAATCATCTAAATATTTTTCAGCATTATATGCTGCAACAATAATGCTAACCTTTTCACTACTTTTCATTATGTAAACCTAGCTTATTTTGTTGAAGTAATATTTCTTTAGTAGTTATTTCTTTTTTCCAATCAAATATTGCTTCAGTAAGATCACTATTTTTTTTATTTTCTAATTCTTTCACTTTACAAATGAATTTTGCTGGAACTCCCGCATAAACGCTATCCGAAGGTACATTCTTTGTAACTACTGAATTTGACCCTATAACACAATTATCACCTATTATCACACCTGGCATGATGACGGCGCCATAACCAATAAACACTTTATTGCCTATTATTACTTCTTTGAAAACGTATTTCCCAGTGGTTGGTACTAAACAAGCATCATGAGTTAATATTACAGCTTTAGGAGCAATCACACAGTGGTCGCCAATAGTTATTAGCTGGGGTGCTATACCATCTAGATTATCCAGTGAGTACTGACAAAATTGACCAATTCTCAAGTTTTTATATTTTTCAATTTTGTTTTCATTTAACTTTAGAAAGATTCGTTTAATTAAATGTACAAATCGCATTAATTTTCACTCCGTAAAAATAAAACCTTAAAATCACAAACCAACTTATCCAAAAAAAATAGCTTTTTAAACATAAAGTAAAAAATAATAAGTGTCGAAAAATAAATCATTACTCTGCTACCAAAACTAATAGCATCAGCATATACTGGAAATCCAATCGTGATTAAGAAAAACATTAAAACAAAGAAAGTTGCCATTTTCTGTTTTACATATTTATTTATGCATATAAGTTCATTAATTTCTTTATAAAAAAACAATTGCGAAATAAAAATGCCCATTAACATAGAAAACGGAATAGCAATAATACCCCACGGCCTGAATAAGCAAACGGATAAGAATAGCGTTACTACTGCGTTAACAATAAAAATTCTGGTTGCATTGGATAAACGATCATTAACTATAAAATAAAGCGAATATATTCTTGAACTACCTAATAAAACTAGGCTTAATGCCGATAATGAATAAAAAAAGAAACTAGGATATAACTCTGGTTTTGCTATTAAAGACTGTAGTTCTGGAGAAAATAACAATATGAAATATGAACAACAGTAAGTTGTAATAGTAACTAGAAGTAAACCTATAAATGTATTGTTTTTATTCTGCTCAAACGATTCTTTTTTTGCTAATACCGGGAAGAGAAGTGAACAAAATGGATTTATGAATATCCCTCCTAGTAAAGCGATTGACATACTAACACCATACATAGCAAGTTGATTCAAATCACCCATGTTAGGTATTATCAGCCTACCTATATTATTAATAGCCCAAATTGAAAGTACTGAAAAAACTAGTGCAAGTGCCATATATGTATTAGATCTCAACCAGTAATAAGACTGCATTTCAAAATAAACCCAGAAAAATTGCTTAGAAAATCTAGCACCAAAAATCAATAAAGAAAACTCGAAAGTAATCATTACACTTAAAACCATTATTACTGAATTAAAGTAAAATCCGATTACAACTGAAAGCAATTGACCGATATATTGCAATAGCTGATAAACAGAATAATGTGTTAGTTTATTCTTTGATTGAAAATAAATTAAATTTCTGCAACTTAAAGTATAGATGACAGAATAGATTACAAAAAAATATACAAAAAAAGGCTCTATACTCCCACCCCAAAGTTTACTTAAGTAAATATTTGGAAAAAGAGTTCCTATCAATATAAAAATGAAAATCGATGAATAAGTTACATAGTTTAGAGCATTAGAATAAATATACGAGTGGGTATTATTTATAGAGCTTTTTACAAAAGGACCGTCAAAGCTTAAAATTGACAACTGATATAAAATCACTGAAAAAACTAAAATTTGAGTTACAACTACATAGGATTCGTTACCCATCAAAATAAGTAGCTTTATTGAAACAAGCCCTTTAATTACTGCAAAGAAAATAGCTAAAGCTTGATAAAAGAATGGATTTTTAGTCAATGTAAAAAACTTAAAATTCATCCTTCCCCCTAATAGGTACAGCTAACTCATCTTTCTTTGAAAGGATAGGTTGTCCAACTAAAGGCCATGTGATATTTAATTTTTTATCATTCCAAGATAGAGAAATCTCTGATTTTGGATCATAATAATTAGTGCATTTATAGACAAATTCTGCTTCCTCACTTGTAACATAAAAGCCATGAGCAAAGCCTTCTGGTATCCATAACTGTCGTTTGTTCTCGGCCGAAAGATACTCACCAACCCATTGTCCATAAGTAAAAGAATCTTTGCGAATATCAACTGCGACATCAAAAACCTCGCCAGAGACAACACGGACTAGTTTTCCTTGTGTATTTTTAGTCTGATAGTGTAAACCACGCAAAATTCCTTTCTTGGATTTTGAATGGTTGTCTTGCACAAACTCTGTAGGTTTACCTGTAACTAATTCTTCAAACTTCTTTTGTTGCCAAGTTTCCATAAAGAAACCTCGCTCATCTCCAAACACTGTTGGTTCAATAATTTTTACATCAGATATATGTGTATCGATAACTTTCATTTTTTATCCAGTATAGGCCGCGAGGTTATTTAACACTTTTTTCCAGTCACTTGCTGTAATGGAAAAATGTTTATAAATTTTGCTGGTATTTAAGCGCGAATTATTCGGGCGCCTAGCAGGTGTTGGATATTGATCCGTCGTAATACTCTCAAGCTCTATATTATTAGACAAATATCCTTGATGCATCGCATTGTTAAAAATCACTTCTGCAAACTCACACCAACTGACATGAGGCAAACCAGAGTAATGGTATATACCATATTTAATCTGCGTTTCTTGAGTAATCTTTTTAGCTATGCAGAGTAACGCATGAGCAATATCTCCTGCGTAGGTAGGCCCTCCAAATTGATCGCCAACGACACTTAACTTTTCGCGCATGGCACCTAAACGAAGCATTGTTTTAACAAAGTTATTTCCGTTCTCACCAAATACCCAAGCGGTGCGAAGAATAATATGCTTATGGCAAGCCTCAGCAACAGCTAATTCACCGGCTAATTTACTTTCACCGTAAACACCTTGAGGGTTCGTTGAATCACTTTCAACATACTCATTCAGTTTGTTGCCTTCAAAAACATAGTCTGTAGAAATATGCAAAATTGAGGCATCGATTCTTTGTGCAGCTTGAGCAAGGTACAGAGGCCCATCACGATTGATAGCAAAACACTGTTCAACATCATCTTCTGCTTTATCTACAGCCGTATAAGCCGCCGCATTGATGATAATAGTTGGCTTAAATTTATTAACGACTGCATTGACAGCCTCTCGATTGGTTATATCAAGCTGTGTTTTATCCAGCGCTAATAACGTTGCTGCTTTTTCATCAGTTAATTGTTCCTTAAGGCAGAAACCAACTTGCCCATTGGAACCGGTAAGAAGTACCCGCATTAGTTAATTACTTCCCTTTCTTTTCCGACACAAGACGCAGCAAATATTGCCCGTATTCATTTTTTAACATCGGAGTTGCTATTTCCGCTAATCGTTCAGAGCTCAACCACCCGTTTCGCCATGCAATTTCTTCAAGGCAAGCGACCTTTAATCCTTGTACGTTCTCAAGTGTTTGAACGAATGACGCAGCTTCATGCAGGCTTTCATGGGTCCCTGTATCTAACCACGCAAAACCACGTCCCAATAGCTCAACATTCAACGACTCGTGATGCAAATACATTTCATTAAGCGTAGTTATTTCTAACTCACCACGATGCGACGGCTCGACCTTTTTAGCAAGTTCGACAACTCGATTATCATAAAAATATAACCCCGTTACGGCATAGTTCGATTTAGGATTCGCTGGTTTCTCTTCAATAGAAACTGCTCTCATATCAGAATCAAATTCAACCACACCAAACCGCTCAGGATCTTTTACTTGATATCCAAATACTGTTGCCAAACCGCTTTTTGTTTTCTCTACCGCATTCAGTAATTGTGCACTGAATGATTGGCCATAAAAAATATTATCACCAAGAACTAAACAAACAGAGTCATCACCGATGAACTCTTCACCAATTAAGAAGGCTTGTGCAAGGCCATCAGGCGATGGCTGGATTGCATACTCAAGATTTATGCCGTAATCACTGCCGTCGCCGAGTAAACGCATAAAACCAGCTTGGTCTTCAGGTGTTGTAATGATGAGAATGTCTCTAATACCCGCTAACATTAATGTTGATATAGGGTAATAGATCATTGGCTTGTCATATATTGGCAACATCTGTTTTGATGTACCACGTGTTAATGGATATAAACGAGTACCAGAGCCACCGGCCAATACTATGCCTTTCATTGAAAATCCTGCCTTTTGAGTCATCGAACTCAAAAATAAGTAAGCTAAACAAAACCAAACCCACTGAATACCCAGGTCTATGGTAATCCAGTGTCGTTCGAAAATCGATTGAATTCTGTATACACAGAAGTGATAAGGCTACAAACCTAAACGTTCTCTTTGATAAGAACCATCTTGAACATTTTTACACCAAGCGCTGTTATCAAGATACCATTCAATTGTCTTACGTAAGCCAGTTTCAAAAGTTTCTTCTGGCGTCCAATTGAGTTCATTGCTCATTTTTGTTGCATCAATAGCATAACGTCTATCATGACCTGGACGGTCAGCAACATAGGTAATTTGCTCTGTATATAAAGAGTCTTTTGGTACCAACGAATCTAAAATGCTACAAATTGCTTGTACCACTTCAACATTTCGTTTTTCGTTATGCCCGCCAATATTGTAAGTTTCGCCCACTTGCCCTTCAGTAACGACTTTATAAAGCGCCCTGGCATGATCTTCTACATACAACCAATCACGAATTTGATCACCTTTACCATAAATAGGTAAATCCTTACCTTCTAATGCATTAAGAATGACTAATGGGATCAATTTCTCAGGAAAATGGTATGGACCATAATTGTTGGAGCAGTTGGTTACCATTGTTGGCAATCCATAGGTACGTAACCATGCTCTCACTAAATGATCGCTTGATGCTTTTGAAGCCGAATATGGACTGCTTGGCTCGTATGATGTTTCTTCTGTAAATAGTGGTAATTTATCATCGTCCGAAACTTCATCGGGATGTGGCAAATCGCCATAAACTTCATCCGTTGAAATATGATGGAAACGAAATGCTTTCTTGGCATCAACCGATAATCCATTCCAATATTCACGGGTTGCTTCAAGCAGAGTATAAGTACCGACAATATTAGTTTGAATAAAATCAGAAGGGCCAGTAATTGAACGATCAACATGTGATTCAGCAGCTAAATGCATAACCGCATCAGGTCGATGTGTTTTGAATACGCGGTCTAATTCAGTAGGGTCGCAAATATCCACTTTCTCAAAAACGTAGCGTTCGTTTCCTTCCACACTTTTCAATGATTCAAGGTTACCTGCATAAGTCAATTTATCGACATTGATGATGCTATCTTTGGTATGATTAATGACATGACGAACCACTGCAGAGCCAATAAAGCCTGCACCACCTGTGACTAAAATCTTCATTCTTGCTTCCGAACTGGTTAAATTTGAGCTAAATATTGACAATATTTAGTTTCAAAAATTGAATTTATTCATCTCAGAGACTCAGACATTTAACTATACCTGAGACACTTTTCATTCATTTTGAGACAGGTTAAATCACGCTATCCATTGTAAACCCTAGCTTTTACGGTTTTGTCAAAAACCGTCCCAATAGGCTAAAATTTTTAATCTTCTTTTTTAACAAAATGTCTGATTAAAACAATCATTACACCTAGCATCCCACCTAGCATTGTCCCTAGAACACAAATTAGTGCTCTTTTAGGTTTTGATTTTTCTTCTGGTACTAGTGCCGGATCAATGGTTTTGAATATGTACTCATCACGAACATCTGCAAACATGATTGTTTTTGTTTGTTCTTCAATCAGATTAAACAGAATTGACTTAATATCTGCAACATTGGTTTGCTTGATCTGAGA
Source organism: Parashewanella spongiae (assembly GCF_004358345.1). Taxonomy (NCBI): domain Bacteria; kingdom Pseudomonadati; phylum Pseudomonadota; class Gammaproteobacteria; order Alteromonadales; family Shewanellaceae; genus Parashewanella; species Parashewanella spongiae. Next base: position 3,582,432 of record NZ_CP037952.1, read on the forward strand.
GTTTAAGAAGGTAATGCTCTTTTTTGCTTCAGTAACTTCGCGAGTTTTCATTACTTGGTTGATATCTTGCACTAGCCAAGTAACCCATTTTTGCGCAATATACGGTGATTGGTGCTCTATCGAAAGTGTTACCATGCCACTTTCTTTATCTTTGCTTACATTCAATATTTTTACAAAATTTTTGTAGGCTTCTTGCATCGAAGGTTCTGGTTTAAAAGGTGCTTTTACTTCACGAGTCCACTTTTTATTTTCAATGTCATATATATCAGCATCATAACTAATTGTATTCGCATCTCTATTCCACTTTTTTACGGCCATTAAATCCGCAAGGATATCGTGTTTTTCAATGAAGTTACTGGTGAATTGACGCGATTTAATGATTTCAACCGCAAGCTGACTGTTATCGCCTGCTCCGCCACCTAAATTAATACCTGCTAAACTTGCTAGGCCGCCAAACTGCCCAGCTAAAGCAGATAGTCCTCCTCCACCTTTTGTTTCTGAAACCGGTGACAACAAAGCTTCTGATTTATAAATATTAGGTTGTTGTAAAGCAAAAATGACCGAGCCAATAGCAAACACTACTGTTATTGCGATGATCAACCACTTTCCTAACCAGATAACAGAAAATAGTTCTTTTAAATCTATTTCATCATCTTGGAAGTTGTTTAGTTCAGGTAGGTTTTTGTTCATATTTATTCTTAGCCAATTAATGCTTGCTCTCGCGAGTATAAACATATTAATAAAAGGAGTTTAAAGCGCTCCTTTTATGAAATGATTTGTTTAACTGATACTTAATTATTGATTCGAGCAACTGATGCAACGGCCACAGCGCTGTTATAAATGATTGAAGTAACTTGCTGCCACAGTGTTAGTCTATCTTTATACTCTGTATCTAATGGTACCACTATTGTATCGCCAGGCATCATTTTAGTGCCACTTTCTAACCAGTTAGACTCAGGGAATATTACCGAACCATTAGCGCGAAGAATATATGCTCTATCTTCGTCAGCTCGCTTACGAGAGCCGCCTGCTTTTGCTAAGTAATCATCAAACTCGATACCACTGATAAAACGATGAGTACTTGGATATTGCACTTGCCCCATCACTGAAACAGTTTGGTTTCTCGACGGAATAAGTAATTCATCATTAGCTTCCAAAACAATATCAGAAGACTGTTGACCAGTAACAATTGAAGGAAGATCTATACTTAGCCTACCTAGAACCTCGACATTTTGTAATTGATCTAACATCAGTTGTGCTTCTTGAAATCCGATTGTAGCACCATCTTTCGTCAATGCTTTTGCTGCAATTTCACGCCTTAATTCATCAGCAAGCTGAACTAGCTCACGTTCTTCTTTTTCTTTTACAGACGCTCTTAAAAACACCGCGCCAAAAGGAAACGCATCTTCTGTTAAACCACCAGCACGTTCGATAACATCTTTCATCGATTCACCACGCTGAATACTATAGGTACCAGGGAAATGAACTTCACCTTTAATAGTAACCCAACGAGTTTCTTGCCAATCTGGTAATGTTCGAACCGTTAATACATCTCTTGACTGTAACTTGATGTTTTGTGAGGAATCGTTTTCCATAACCCCGTTTAGGTTTAATTGGCTATGTAATACTTTGACGCCAGTATCCGGCAGAATAACTTGCCTTGTGAGCTCTGCAGCTCTAGTGTAACTGCCTTCTTCCATTCCGCCTGCAGCTGAAATCAACTGTTTAATTCGAGAGCTTTTAGCGTATGGATAGTATCCAGGAAATCTTACATTACCGTTAATTTCAACAACTTTTGCAGGCTGGCCATGTCGCGTTTGTTGGCTCAATTTATTGAGAATAGGTTCTAGTTGTTCTGCACGGTCTGCATATTCAAAAATAATGATGCTATCTCGAGGTTGCAGTTCAATATTATCTTTTGATTGTTTATCATTAATAGCATTACCTATAGAGAATTGTAGGATTTCGATATCACCTCGATGATTAATTTCACGTGATATTAATGAATAATCAAGATCCGCATTTGCTTTCAAACTACCACGTACTGATGTGAGTAAATCCGAGACTTTCATGCCCTTACGCCATTGATATTGGCCCGTTCTGATCGCTGAACCAGAAATTTCAATTGCATTTTCAACTCGCTCAGAAACTTGATCAACGCGAATAAAGTCACCATTTTTAAGCTGTAATTTTTTTCCGGAAATAGTTGTCATATCTAATGATACAACCGATGTCAGTCCATTACGGTTAAAGCGTTGAATGTTTACACCCTCGGTAAATGCATTCGGTTTAAAGCCACTCGCCATATTAATAGCTTGCTGTACTGTTTCACCTTGCTTAATTTCATACATGGCTGGCCTAAGTACTTCACCACTTACGCTAACATGACCACCACGAGAAGGAATGAACACCACATCGCCAGCTTGTAAACGTCGGTCTCCTGAGGCATCACCCTTTAAAAGCAGATCGTACAAGTCTAAGGTTGCTGCAATTTTTCCCGCACGCTTTAACTGAATATTTCGCAGCGAGCCAATTTCATTTAGTCCACCTGAAACAAATAAAGCTTGGGTTATAGTAGCTAAACTTGACACAGTGTAAGAACCCGGTTGATACGCATCACCCGTTATAAATATCCGAATAGAACGAAGCTCACCCATACTGACGTTTGCCTCTACGCCAATCATGGTTTCGTTGACTTTACCTATTAATTTATTACGCACTTGTTCAAAATTAAGACCCACTAAGGAAATGGGACCTAAATTTGGAAATTGAATATTCCCATCACGACCTATTGTTAGGCTATATTCAGCGCTTTCTTTCCCAATAAGCTGAATATTTAATATGTCTCCAGGGCCAACCATATAGTTGGAAGGAATTGGTACATCAGTTACCGGCGCAAATGTAGTTGGACTACTCGCGAACATTTCGTAACCGAAAAATTTAAGTTCTCTTTCTTTTTTTTCTTCATTAACGCTCGCGAGCCCTGGCAGACTTATATCTGTTCTACAATAAAGTTTTGTATCTGAGTCAACCTGTTCAACACCTGACTTCACAGTTGAGTCTTCTTTTTTGCGTAAATCGTATTTTTTCTTCTCATATCGATTTAGCTTTTGATATGCATCTCTATTCAAACATGAATCTGAGCTATTTATGCCTTGTTCTCTCGGTTTAACTAACAATGGTGTTTCAAGTTTCGTTGAAGCATTACTTCCAGAGAAAGAGCCAAGATCTACACCATATTGTTTTGCAAGTTTTTCTTGTTCTGATTTTGGCAAGTTTTTGAACTGCTCAAGCATTTGAGGTGTTGGTGTTATCGCATTCGCGTGGAACCCTGCCAAAGCAGTAACTGCTAGACCGAAAGCAACTAATTGTTTTGCTTTTTGAAACACGTTAAGTCTCCAGATGATTGATTCAGACATGGTTAATTTGCTAATTACAAATAATTTTAGATTGCAAATGTCAGATGCAAATTATTTTAGCTTGAGATTAATAAATTTATGATTTTTGTTGTAACTCGATACACGAAGTTATTCATACAGTCAGCTTTTAAGTGCTACCAACCCACGTGGCGAGCCATAGGCTCTTCGGCGGTAGTTTATGGAATGAAACATTCACTCCACTGCCTTTCAGACACGCTACCGCCCATAGATTACGGCTTCAACTTGCCCTTCGCAATGCGAAAATATATATTTTTTGTTGTAGCTAATAGTGATTATGTATACGTGTTTTTTGAATATACATAATCATTACTAGATTGTTTATTCTACCTTATAGCTAAGCCGATTGCTGTTCGTAAAAACACCATTCGATACAATTTTGTCAATAAATTTTCTTTCAAAACTTTGCACTTTGTATTGAAAAAACAAGTTCAATATCACAATGATTTAAGCGCTGATTTTTTCAACAAATTCATCAACAACATGAACTCTTTTCATTTGCCCCATTATCTTTAACAAAACAAAGCACCTTTTTTCACCGGATTTTTCATCAAAGACTCCTTCAATGTTTTTAAAAGGACCATCGATAAATCTAACTTCATCACCTTTCATAAAAAATTCATCAGGTATTGCTTCATTAAGCTGTTTGGTGACATTAAAACGAATGGATTCGATTAACTCATCATCGAGTGGCGTCATCTTTTCTTTGCAGCCAACAATTTGGCTAACACCACGAGTTGAGTGTATGCGACTAACAGGAACTACCTTGGGATCAAAACGAATAAACAAATAGTTGGTAAAAAGAGGCACTTTTACTTCAGTCGTTTTACCTGAGCGTAATTTTTTTTGCTCTTTATATAAAGGTAAATATGTTTCAATTTCTTGGATTTGTAAATTTTGCTGAGCTCTTACTTCACTCTTTGGTTTACAATATAACAAATACCAAGCTTTCATTTTCTTTTCCTTCTCATAAACTGAACCCGCGGCAATCCACTGTCGCGGCGGATGATAATATCAAACATATTGACGCTTATGAAAGAGATTTATCACAAAAAAATTAATAATTTTACAACGGTTAAATTTCCTTCGATTAACCCTCTAAATATTAGCTGATTATCGCTCTTTTTGTTGACGAAAAAAAAAGCGAACAATGCCACAGAATTGACTTTCTATGATAAGACAGGGTATATAGATTGTGGTTTTTTGCGTTAATTGGATGTGGTTACTATTTCAAAGTGCAGTTTAGGTCACACAACAATATGAGCTCATGCAATTTTGGTTACTAGCTCTTATTAAAACCTGTTAAATATTTACTTTATTTCAGCAGCTTAATATCAATACTAACCTTTGTTGCACTTTGAAGTGGAATAATCGCTACGCAAGATACTAATAACTTATAAAATATAATTTTTTAACATTTTTGTAGCTGTATTTTCAGCTACATGCAATCACAAGCCTAAGGTGGAACTTAATGAGCGGAGCCAAACCTCAAGGAACAATGCTAGGACATCCAACGGGATTGTTCTTATTGTTCACAACAGAAATGTGGGAGCGTTTCAGTTACTATGCGATGCGCGCTATATTGGTACTTTATTTAGTTGATAAAGTACAGTCAGATGGTGGTCATGGTTTAGGATGGAATCAAGCTGATGCCATTTCTTTGTATGGTACTTTTACTGGTCTGGTTTATCTTACTCCACTTTTAGGTGGTTGGATTGCCGACAACATTTTGGGACAACGTAAAACCATTATGATTGGCGGAGCCTTAATGGCTCTTGGCCAATTTACTTTGGCGTTCCCACACTCTTTAGTACCAGGGCTTGAAACAGAAATGTTTTACCTTGGACTATTCACACTCGTTATTGGTAATGGCCTATTTAAGCCAAATATTTCTACCATGGTAGGTGACTTATACGAAGAAGGTGATCATCGTCGTGACGGTGCTTTCACTATTTTCTATATGGGGATCAACTTGGGCGCATTTTTTGGTGCTATTGCAGTTGGTTCTATTGTTGCTTATTACGATGGAAACTTCCAAGTTGGCTTTTTAACTGCCGGTATTGGTATGGTGCTTTCTTTAATCATTCAAATGATTTATGCACAGAAGCTATTAGGTGATATTGGTACGGTGCCAGCCGCCAAGCTTGAAAAACAAAAGAATGCCGATAAAGGTGAAGTTCGAAATGAGCCATTAACTAAAGTTGAGCGTGATCGAATTAAAGTTATCATGGTGATGGGTTTATTCACTATTATCTTCTGGGCAGGTTTTGAGCAAGCCGGTGGTTTGATGAACTTGTTCACTAAAGATTTTACTGATCGCTTTATTGGCACTTGGGAAGTACCTACTACATGGTTCCAATCGTTGAACGCACTGTTTATTGTTATCTTTGCCCCAGTGATTGCCTCTATTTGGATCCGTTTAGGCAGCAAAGAGCCAAATTCACCTGTGAAATTTGCATTGGCGCTATTCTTCCTTGCTGTAGGCTTCTTGTTCATGATCGGAGCTGTACTTGAACTAGGTGGAGACGCCAGTAGCAAATCAAGCATGTGGTGGTTAGTAGGTGCATACTTCTTCCACACTATCGGTGAGCTTTGTTTATCGCCTATTGGTCTTTCAATGGTTACTAAGCTTGCTCCGCTACGTATTATGTCCCTTATGATGGGAGCATGGTTCTTATTTATTGCTGCGGCAAATAAAATTGGTGGTGTCGTTGGTTCATTCATTGGTCACACTGGAACCGCTGAAGAGCAACTTGCTAATGCTATGGGTATTTTCGCTGGCATTGCAATTACAGCTGTTGTTTCTGGCATTATTCTTTACTTCATGGCTGATAAGCTTGTTGATTGGATGCATGGCGCTGAATCGAGCAACCATGAACATACTGCAACAGAAGCTTTTGAAGAAGAGATTGCCGTTACTGCTGAGCATGAAGCTATCAAACATTAATTGATGATGTTATAGCTTCAATTTTTGCTGGATTTAAAAGCACCATATTTAAAGATGGTGCTTTTTTTTACATAAGGGATCTAGTGAGTTAGACCAATTACAGTAATTAACTTCCCACTCAGCAAGAGCTAAAGGGTTTCAGTACAAGGCGAAGTACTATATACCCTAACAGCCGCCATACAAAGCTGGCGTTCAACGCACTTCATGCTTTTGTCGGGATAATTCAAAAACTTGTAACCTAGTAATGGAATCCTTTAGCCTTGCCCTTCGGGAGCTTGTATGTGTCCAAATTACTACGCAAAATTATCTCAACGTAGCAATGTAATAACGACAGTTTTGTATGTCGGTAATAACTATGTCTTCATCAATTTCACTTGTACTTTGAACACATATATAGCTCTGAACTGGGAATTTAATTACTGTAATTGGTATTAGAAAGTACCAATCTTTGTCATACCAACGAAGGCTGGTATCCAGTGACTTTTATAGACAAAAGCAAAAGCAAAGGCACTAGACGCCAGCCTGCACTGGAGTGACGAGAACTCATCGGTATACTTTCTTCCCTAACTTTCCTAAAATAAGATTAGGGTCTGTTGATCTTTCGTGATTGTTTTTGCAGCGATAAATTGGTTATTTTATGCAAGGCAGAGTTTGTGAGGTTTGGTTATTATCGACATACAAAACTGTCGTTACTTCGTTTCCAAATAATCAAGTGATAACTCAGCACCTTTTAGGGATGTCGCAGTTCAAATAATACCAATTTAAATTTCAACGCTTAATTTGTCATACCTGCGAACGCAGGTATCTAGCGACTTGTGCCCAAATTAACCAAAGACTCTGGACTCCTGCGTTCGCAGGAGTGACGATAAAATTGGTATACATTCTTCCGCCACGTCCCTTATTTAGAAAGAGCGACCAATTTACGCTGTCTTCGATGCTTTTGAGCATTCACTGCTCAGTGTTGTGACCAGCTCACTTAGATGGCTAAGCATCACTGCTCACGCCTTGAACCTAAAAACATCAGTTGAACGCTGAGTATATGAGTAACTGTTTGAGCAATTAGATGATTTTATTATCATGTTTTTCACCCAATGAGTGAAATGCTCTACGCTCACAAGCTTGCTAAAATGGCTGCTATCTGCGTTGTAATTTTTGCAAGTAGAATAACTACTTGCTGCAAGCTACGTCTTAATATCAGCCATTTTTTCTACGCTTGAGAACGCAGTCAACTGATGTTTCTAGGTTGAACAGATAAATGCTCAAATAGCACAAAATTTAATCCTGAAAGATCAACAGACCCTAGTAATCTTAACCTATCCTTTTAAAGCGCATCCTTTATAGACCCTATAGCTGTAATTGTGTATAAAAGGACATACTCCTCATTCGGCTAGTATATATTGCTCAAACTTTGTCTTCCTAAATCTCCTCAAATTTTGGCTATTCCTTTACTTGCTTTTGTCGAGTTTTGGGAACGTTTTAACAAATACGCTATTAGAGCATTTTTAGTACTTTATCTTATCGCACCATCGTTTAATAATGGCGGCTATGGGCTGGGGTGGGCTATCGGTGACGCCATTGCTCTATACAGCAGATTTATTGCGTTTGCGTATATCACTCCCTTATTTGGCGGCTTTTTAAGTGATAAAGTGCTCGGTGCCTATCATTCAACATTGCTTGGCTGCATACTTATTTTCATCGGTCAATTGATGATATCTATTCCTCATAATTGGCTCCCGAATCAAGAAAGTACAATACTATGCACAGGGTTATTTTTGTTTGCATTAGGAAATGGTTTTTTTAAACCCAATATCGCTACCCTCGTTGGTGGTGTTAGTAAATTTTATGGTTTAGAACCAATTAAGAGTTATAACCTTTTTTTTATGATTACAAATTTAGGTGGTGCGGTGGCAGGTGTAGCTTTGGGGAGTATTGTTGTATGGTTTAATGGTAATTATCAGATAGGATTCTTTATTGCTGCCATTGGGATGCTATTTGGAACCATAATATTGCTTGCCTTCAAATCAGTACTCAATGTTTCACTATTGGTGCATGAAAATCCAAATACGAATAAATCTATAAAAACCATCCCCAATAAAAATACTAGCAATCAATCACTTAAAATTTATGAAAAAAATCACATGGTTTTTATCATCATCATAGGGTTCTTTTCCATTTTTTTCTGGTTCGGTTATGAACAAATGGCTGGCTCAATAAATATTATGACTGAGAGATTTGTAGATCGTCAGTTATTCGGCTTTGAAATTCCTACCGCATGGTTTCAGTCTCTCACCCCTTTGTTCAACATCCTATTTGCGCCTGTACTCTATGCTATGTGGAATAAATTAAAACGGACAAATCGACATCTAGATATTCCCAATAAAGTGACAATCAGCCTGCTTGCTTCAACATTGGCATTTGTAATTTTGTCAGTTGCTACTTACTCACTTAATTACTCATTTGCTAATAAAATTAATTTTGGCTGGATTATCGTCGTATATTTTTACTTTTCTATTGGAGAAGTTTTGCTATCACCTACTTGCCTTTCTGCTATCCATGAATATATTTCTGAAAAGTCTGTAGGTCTGATTATGGGGTTATGGTTCATGTTCTATGCTGTGGCAAGTTTTTTCGCTGGTATATTAGGTCATAGGGTTGACCCAAACTCTTTGATTGCAATTTCAGATCATGAGCTTTTTGCTAACTTAAATCGACTTTTTACCTCGATTACTTTTTTAACATTTATCGCTGCTGTTGGCTTAATTGTTAGCAAAAACAAAATTATTCAATTACTAAAACCTGAAAGGGTTTAAATTTCAGGATAAACGCATGAATGTTTTTCGAGTAAAAACCGTAGACTTTATAATCCGTCATTACCGTGAAAACGGGAATCCAGTGTCTTTGGGTATTCCAATTTAAGGCACTAGAGTCCTACTTTCGTGGGTATGACGAAACTACCACATAGAGTTGTGCATATATCACTCACTCGTGCAGTTTGCCTAGTTTAAACTCTTAACTCTATGTAGCCACCAGCTGGTACTGTCTCATTTTGAACAAGCCCAACAAATTGGTTTTGTAATAAAAGCGGCTTGTGTTCTGGTGCACTTGTTGAGATGCACAAGTACTCTCCTCGATTTAATGTACGATATTGGGTGCTGCTTTTACCCCAATTATGAACACCAAGCTGCATGGTGTCAGATAAAGCAAGTGGCATTAGGCCTTCGTTATTGCGAAGGTAACAACGTAAACCTTGTCCGGCTTGTGCAATCGCTGTTCTAAAATTTCTTAAGTCGACGGTAACGTAAATCATATCGACCAACACATCTATGCCTGACTTTATTAGACGATCATTTAAATAGCTCAACATGCTAAAGGGCTCGATGATAGCTTGGCTTTTCCCCACTCTAAAAGATTTTAATTTTTGATTCACTAAGCTACGTAATAATACGCTGGCGAAAGCTGATCCATCGTCTTCTGGATGAAAATGTGCCATGTACATCAATAAATGCTGGTCGCCTACTAAAGTTGAGTCAATAAGATAGCTGCTGACATCTTGATGTTTGAAAAGGCTATAGAAAACATCGGCTGAAGGGTAATTAGTTTCTGCTGAGGGAAATAATTGTTGTTGAAGAATTCTGACTTCACTGACATTCTGCTCAACCATTTCAATATGGCTTTGAAACTCTTGGTAAGCTAACTCGTCAACAAGCTCTGCCGGAACTTCACTACCCTCTTGCCCCGCTAGACATTGCTGAATTGCATGCTCTAAAGTATAAAAATCATCGATAGGCTTTAATAAATAGTCGCTGGCACCTAAACGTAACGCTTCAATAACGTCAGTCATGACGTTATTACCAGAAAGGACAATTGAAGGGACACTCGGATCTAACATCGACATATCGTGAAGCAAATCTAAACCGCCAGAGGTCGCAAGGCTCAAATCGGCAATAACGATATCAAAAACACCTTTTTTAAATGCTTCAATACCGCTATATCCATCTTGAGCTTGAGTAACTTTTGCGCCTTGCTTTATCAAAAAATCATTGGCTAATTTACTAAAATGGGGATCAACTTCAACCAATAAAACTGAGATATTATATAATGCCATTTACTTGCCTTTATCTAAGTGCACTTATCGATAAAACGTACTCCCCTGTACATCATTTTTTGTGCTCAATTACCATCAATAGAGATAATCATGCACACACTTAAAAAAAACAGGTTCTAAACTTATAACACTACTTTGCAATTTCCGCTAATTCAATTCGTTAAGATAATCATCAACAAGCTCATCATCGTCTTGTTCATCTGGCACTTGACCATCGTGTAATTTGTAATCGACATGTTGAATATAAGCATCTTTCACAAATGTATACGGATCTAGAGCATTATCAAGCAGTCTTTCTTGAGGTATTGCATCAGCCCGTGCATTAAGCGCCTTTAAAGTCCATTTGGTGATTGATTGCCAAGTCGTTAAATCTGAAATCGGAAAATATAAACCATCTACCCAGTTGGAAGCAATTTCTCTTGTCACTGTTGGGCCGTACGCAGGCAACATAAAATAAGGCCCGTTAGGTACACCGTAGTAACCTAACACTTCGCTGAAGTCATCCTGTTTGCGTGAAAGCCCCATCATTTCTGCAACATCAAATAAGCCTAATAAACCAATAGTCGAATTGATGGTAAAGCGCCCACCAGCATTGGCGGCCCACTTCCACTTTCCTTGTAGTGTATTATTAACTAAGCTAGATGGCTCTTCTAAGTTTTGGACAAAATTATCAAAGCTTGTTCTTACTGGTTGAGGCACGTAGTCACTGTAGCCATGTGCTACAGGGCGGATCAGGAACTTATCCAAGTAGTTATAGTTGATGTTCCACATAGCTCGGTTAAAGCCTTCGAATGGATCTCGTTCATCGCTGTAAACTATTTTCACTTTAGGTGTCGCTGTTGTGTCTTGAGATGATTTAGGGTCATCAGTGGAAATTTCTGAGCCCCATACTGCAGCACTGGTTAATGATGCAAGTGCGATGATTATCAAACTAAATTTCATGATAAAAATATATGCCTTAAAATAACAAGAAAAGAATAAAGAACGATTTTCCATAAGGATTATAAGCGAATAACACAGTAATTAAAAATAATACAAAATATTATTCTTTGCTCAAGGTAACCAATTTAGTCCCGATAATAATTGAGTGAATTTAAGGTTTTTAAAATTATTATGGATATCATCAAACACGCTAACCAATCAAACTCGGCTAAGACAACACTTGCAGAGAAAAACATAAGCTCTTTCCATGAAAGCTCTCCGCTTATAAAGCCTGAAATAGACAAAGCTACAGGTAATATTTTGTTGCAATTTGATAATAAAAGTTATTTTTCTAACATCAAAAATACGCAATCACTTTCCATGCCTTTACTCGTAAAAATCATCAAACAAAATCCGCCCTTTAGAAATACCAATCAGCTTAGTGCTGATTTATATTCACCAAGTAAAACAGAAAGCATAACTTTGCCTATATCCTTGTTTAAATTATTGAATGATTCAAAAACAAATTCTAGCGAGCTCCAAGCACTCCTAAACGTTCAAAAGAGTTATCCCCTAGGAGTCGGTCAAATTATCAATAAGCAGTTATATTTATCTGGCAACAAAATTCCATTAGTCGATTCGCTCCTCTCAAATGGAAAATATATCGCTCACATCAAGTATCTAAACCAAAAGCCACTACTGTCATTGACAAAGCTCACTTATCTACAACGTATCGAACTATTTCCCTTACCACTAAAAACCACATCAGCATTAGCGAGTAACATTCAGAAAAACTATTTCGCCATTGAAATGGCGACCAGTTATCGAAATATTATCGCTTCATTGAATCAAAATGAATCAGGTGTTGAAACCGATAAAATCAAAAGCAAACAGCTAGTACGTTTAGAATCTTTGATTGTAAATACTGGTGCAGTAAAAGCGCCAGTTGCAACCTCAAATCTATACAGTGATAAGCCGTTTAATAAAATAGTTGATTTAATGATGCCACCAACGCTGAACAAATTGCTGGAAATTAAAAGCTTAAAAAATTCGCTATTTACAGCTGCATTATTTAACCCTGCATCCCCAGTAAACTTTCAAAAGAGCACTAATTCTTCCATTAACTTCGTAACCATAACAGCTCTGTTTCATATCTTAATTTCTACTTCTAAATTAAGTAAAAACCTTAATCCTGAAACATTGAAATATATTGATGAACTTCAAAAAAAGGTTGCCGATTCTCAAAACTTGCTAATAAAACGATTAATGGAATGCATTGACCCCCACTGTAATACACTGGTGAAGCAAATTCAGGTCTACCAACAAGCAAGCTATGTGTCTGACAAGGAACTCTGTTGGCTGTTTGCGCTTCCTTATACCGTCGATGAGCGGGTAAGTTGCCTTGAAGGAAAGCTCGAACATTGTCAAAGTCAGCAATCCGAACCATCAAGTGAACAATGGTCGTTAAAGCTAAAATTCGATTTAGCAGATGGGCCATTATTGATCATTGCAACCTACGAACTAGACAAGAATGTGAAACTTGAATTACGAACCAACCAACGAGTAGTGCTTAATAAAACAAAGCAATACCAACATCACCTCGTCAACAGACTAAAAGCAGTTGGCATTGACTGCCATAATATCCTTGTTACTCAAGGAGAAGTGCCGTATTCATTTTTGAATAATAACAATCAATTAATAAAAACAATGGTATAAGATGACTAAAAGCAATATAAGGAAGCAAGCTACAGCACTTAATTATACTGGCAGTGGCGCACCTGTCATTTCAGCACAAGGAAAAGGCGTCGTAGCAGAAGATATTATTGCCTTAGCAGAACAAGCAGGGATTCATATCCATCAAAATGAGCATTTAAGTGATTTCTTACAACAGCTAGAAACAGGTGAAGCCATCCCTGAAGACCTCTATTACTTAATAGCCGAGATATTATCTTTCGTTTACCTACTGGAAGGGAAACAACCGAAGGGGTGGAATAATGAGAGTTGAAATAGTAAATCACCCGATAAAATTTGCTGTATATTACCAATTACAGTAATTAAATTCCCTGCTCAGAGCTATGTATGTGTTCAATGTACAAGTGAAATTGATCCTAAAAACATCAGTTGAAGGCTGAGTATATGAGTAACTGTTTGAGCAATTAGATGATTTTATTATCATGTTTTTCACCCAATGAGTGAAACGCTCTACGCTCACAAGCTTGCTAAAATGACTGCTATCTGCGTTGTAACTTTTGCAAGTAGAATAACTACTTGCTGCAAGCTACGTCTTAATATCAGCCATTTTTTCTACGCTTGAGAACGCAGTCAACTGATGTCTCTAGGTTGATGAAAACATAGTTATTACCGACATACAAAACTGTCGTTATTACATTGCTACGTTGAGAAAGTTTTGCGTAGTAATTTGGACACATACAAGCTCCCGAAGGGCAAGGCTAAAGGATTCCATTACTACGTTACAAGTTTTTGAATTATCCCGACAAAAGCACGAAGTACGTTGAACGCCAGCTTTGTATGGCGGCCGTTAGGGCATATAGTACTTCAAACTTGCGCCTTGTACTGAAATCCTTTAGCTCTTGCTGAGTGGGAAGTTAATTACTGTAATTGGTATAAGTCAAATTTACACCGGGGATTATTTATTTATCAGCACCATGCAGCCTGATCAACAGTTCAGCTTCTGCTCTAGGCAATTCGCACTCTTGCACAATTTCATTGATATCTGCACCTAAAGAGACCATTTTCATTGCACGGGTGTACATACGTGATTGTGGCTCCTCTTGCTCTGTTTCATCTAAACGCGCTTCATACTGAAGATGCTTTTTTTCTAATTCAATTACTCTGCGACCAACACCAATAGTACCATTTCTCAATTCTTGTAATTCTTTTTTGGTCGTTTCGTATTTTTTATCTGCCGCTTTAACTAATGAAGTTAAGGCATCGACTTTATTTCGAAGCTTACTCAATTGCTTTTGCAAATAGAGTACTAATGCTAAGCAGACCGTGGCATAAAATAAGGCCGCAATTAAAAACTCGTTTCCCATCAAATTATGCCCTTTTTAGATATAGCTTAAAGTTGTGATATCTCATTCCACTCTTCATCGGAAAGCAATTTATCCAAATCGACAAGGATCAGTAACTCTTCCCCTCGGTTACTCACTCCTTGGATGAATTTAGCACTTTCCTCAGTACCAACATTCGGTGCGTTATCGATTTCAGAACGTTTCAAGTAAACCACTTCAGCAACACTATCCACCAAAATGCCAATAACTTGTTTTTCAGCTTCAATGATGACGATTCGAGTCGAATCTGTCACTTCTGCACCATTCAGTCCAAAACGAGCACGAGTATCAATAACCGTGACAACATTGCCGCGCAAATTGATAATACCCACAACGTAATGCGGTGCACCTGGTACTGGGGCAATTTCGCTATAACGCAATACCTCTTGAACTTGCATTACATTTATACCGTACGTTTCATTGTCCAGTTTGAATGTTACCCATTGTAAAACTGAGTCATCTTTACTGGCAGAAACAGCCAGATTTTTCGAACTTGTCATATGTACCTCAATCAACAGAATCTTGACAATTCATGCCATTATCAAGTAGTTCAATCAATGATTGAACATTTAAAATGCCACACATTTGCTTTTTAACTACCCCAGCAAGCCAAGGCCGCTTTCCGATTTTTTTCCGCCAATTAACTTGGCTTTTTTCTACTTTGTCAGCATTTAACAAAGATTCACAAGCAAGCCCCCATCGACTTCCTTCTAATAATACAACATACTGATAACTTATAGTCGTTTTTAATTCATTCGTATACTTTTCAGGCATTACCCAAGCGGCCGTGTCCACTACGTTAATTTGCTGCTCTCTATTATTCTGGATACCTTTAAACCAGTCAGGCTTGCCAATCAATTTATTTACTTTTTCTAATTTTATAATTCCACCTAGGCAAACTAGTGGAATAGCTAACACTAATCCTGCAACTTTAAAAAATAAAACTTGAAATTCGTTGTCTAGTAGCTCTATCTGATTTGCTTGATTTCGTTCAACCAATGTTTCAGAAGGCTCATTTAATTCGATTTTTACTTCAACGGCATTTTCTTGAGTTTCTTTAACCTTATTTTCGATTTCTGTCACTTGTTCTAATACTGACACCTGAGAAAGCAAGTTTTCTAAACTTTGCTTTTGAACCAGCGGATCTTTATAGTCAGTTTTTACCACCACTTCATCAGTGGTCACTTCTAATTTTTGTTTGACTAAATGAGAATGAGCTTTATTTTCCCGAGTCGGCTCTTTAAGTAGCACAGAGAAAAAGTCAACCACTGGTTCATCAATTAAACTAGTCATGGGTTGGCTCCAAACTTTCTATATATTTCAACAGCTTTTCATAAGCTTTTACGCCCCGACAACTTGGCGAAAAATAGGAGGCAGGCAAGTGAGCTAAGCTCGAATCACGAAATTTGGTATCGACGGGGATGACATCTGACCACAAGAATTCAGAGTAATTTTTTTGCAACTCTGCTAACGCAAATGGTGATGCTTTAGTCCTTTTGTCAAACATTGTGGGAACAATTGTAAATTGGTATTTCTCCTGTTGAGACCGCCCCATTAACCCCATAGTTTTAACCATCCGCTCTAAGCCTTTTAACGCTAAGAATTCAGTTTGAACAGGAATAATAATTTGGTTGCATGCAGCTAAGGCATTGACCATCAGCACACCGAGAACTGGCGGGCAATCAATTAAAACATAGTCGTATCTACCTGAGACATGAGACAAAATGTTTCGAATTAACAACCCCATTCCATCAACATGACCCAGTTTACGGTCGACCGTCGCTAAAGCCATTGTTGCTGGAAGTAAATCTAAACATTCAACAGCGGTTGGTACAATGTGAGCGTTAACCAGATCCGATGAAAGTTGATCATGGGCTAAAAAAAGGTCATATAAAGAACCAGGTACTTCTTCTGAGTCAATGCCCAAGTAGTAGCCTAGAGAGGCGTGAGGATCCGTATCAATGACCAAAACTCTTTTTCCAAGCTTACTGAGTATGCCTGCAAGAGTAATAACTGATGTGGTTTTACCAACCCCACCTTTTTGGTTTGCAATGGTCCAAACTTTCACTTATTCAGCCTTCTTAGGGATCTAGCGATTTAGAAAGTACCAATCTTTGTCATAGCAGCGAAGGCTGCTATCCAGTGACTTTTATAGAAAAAAGCAAAGGCACTAGACTAACGACATACAAAACTGTCGTTACTTCGTTTCCAGCCTGCGCTGGAGTGACGAGAACTCATCGGTATACTTTTCTTCCGCAACTTTCCTTATTGTACTTCTCTGGCCTTTAAGTCACTCTTTAAGGCACTCAATGGAGGAGTTCAATGGTTCTAATTTGGGGTATTTCCAATTGCAACAGTAGATTGACAGCTCAACATTCACTGACTTCAACATCCGGAACCTTCAGTCTCATTTCAGTGTTGACCTTAGGTTCTCTTATTGCAAATTCAAATGTTAATTTTTTTGATGATGCAATCACTAATTATCGATTTTATTCTTGCCCTGATTCTTTCAAAATTGCTTCTGCCATATTATCTAATGAGATAGATTTACTCGACAGTCCTGCAACTGTTACAGCTTGAGGCATACCATATACCACACAACTTGCTTCATCTTGGCTCCAAATCGTCGACCCAGCAGTTTTGAGCAATCGAGCACCTTCTCGTCCATCAGCGCCCATTCCTGTTAACACAACGGCTAAAGCATCTGCACCAAAGGTTTTTGATACAGAAGCAAAAGTAATATCTACACTTGGCTTGTAATTCATTTCGACGCTGCCACTTATGACTTTTACACGTCCAAATGCGCCGCCTTTATCAACCAGCATCTGCATACCACCAGGAGCCAAATAAGCACAACCGGGTTGGAGTGCGTCACCATTCTGGGCTTCTTTAACTTCAATTTGGCACAAGCCGTTTAATCGTGAAGCAAAAGCTGGCGTAAAAGCAGATGGCATATGCTGAATTAACAAAATTGGATGCGGATAATGTTTAGGAAATTGAGTTAGAATCCGTTGAAGTGCAACAGGTCCGCCTGTCGATGTACCAATAACAAGGGCTTTATACCGTTTACCACTGGCTTTATGATTTATTTTAGCTTGTGGTGCTTCTTGAGTAATCTGGCTATGCTTTCCAAAACTATTAAGATTAGAATTATTTGTAACTCTTGAAGGCGTTATAGTACTTTTTGGCGTTCCAACCGAAGGCGTTGATTTTGTCATTGGTACGCGGCGAAACAAACGTCTACGACCTAATTCTTTAACTTTTTGTTGAAGTAATCGAATAGCATCATCTCGATTAGTTGCGATATCTTCAAATTTCTTGGGAAGAAAATCGAGTGCACCTGCATCTAACGCATCTAATGTGGCTTTAGCGCCGTCTTGAGTTAAAGATGAAAACATCAAAATTGGAGTTGGATTTTCGGCCATAATATTTTTAACGGCCGTGATTCCATCCATAACTGGCATTTCAATGTCCATCGTAATGACTTGCGGTCGAAATTCTGGCACCATTTTTACGGCTTCGGCACCATGCTTGGCAACCGCTACAACTTCAAGTTGTGGATCTTGAGAGAGTATTTCACTAACACGCCGTCTAAAAAAGCTTGAATCGTCGACAACTAATACTTTGATAGTCATGTAATTCCTTTTCGATACTCTTTAGTGTTTCTAACATCATCAGTAAAGAAGCACTGAAATCGCTATGATAATTTCTATCTGCTTTATTTTTTATTATTTATAAGCAGTTATTTATTATTTGCATAGTGTTTTAACAATCCGGGGACATCGAGAATTAACGCAATGCCTCCATCTGACGTAATTGTTGCCCCAGCCATACCTGGTGTGCCATGCAGCAAGGTACCAAGTGGCTTGATGACAACTTCTTCTTGTCCAATTAATGCATCAACAACGAAACCAATTTGCATCGTACCTAGCTGAACAATGACCACATGACCATGTTGTTTATCACCATGAATAAGTGCACTAGTCTGATGCAACCATTGCTCTAAATAGAAAAGAGGTACGGCTTTACCACGAACAATGACTGTCAATTGTCCATCAACAATATTGGTTTTCGTCAAATCTAAGTGGAAGATTTCGCTTACATTTGTGAGTGGTAAAGCAAATATCTGCTTAGCCACATCGACCATTAATGTCGGCATAATGGCTAGGGTCAATGGTACTTTAATCTCTAAAACTGTACCCTCACCGCGAGACGAATCGATGTAAACCGTACCGTTTAACTGGGTTATACGCGTCTTAACAACGTCCATTCCCACTCCGCGACCTGAAATATCAGAAATCTCGGCTTTCGTAGAAAAACCTGGAGCAAAAATCAAATTGTATGCTTCATTATCCGTCATTCTGGATGCTGAATCTTCGTCTAAAACACCGCGTTCTATTGCGATATTTTTGAGTTTTTCAGGATCCATCCCAGCCCCATCATCTTCGATTTTTAGAAGAATATGATCACCTTCTTGGCTGGCTGATAAGGTGATGGTGCCTGTTCTTGACTTATTATTGGCTTCTCGTTCATCAGGCATTTCAATACCGTGATCAACTGAGTTACGAACCAAATGCACTAATGGATCGGCTAAAGCTTCCACCAAGTTCTTATCCAGATCGGTATCTTCACCAATCATTACAAGGTTGATGTCTTTATTAAGCGTCCTCGCCAAATCTCGAACAACCCTAGGAAAGCGACCAAACACTTTCTTAATTGGCTGCATTCGCGTTTTCATTACTGCACCTTGTAAATCAGCAGTAACAAGATCGAGATTAGCCAAAGCCTTAGACATTTCTTCATCGTCACGATTAACACCTAAGCTCACTAAACGATTTCGTACAAGTACTAGCTCACCAACCATATTCATGATTTGATCTAGTCGAGCCGTATCCACACGAACTGTCGTTTCTCCCTGTGGAGCACTTATGGCTCTATTCGAAGCTGGCACATCTTTTTTAGCTGCTTTTACAGCCTCAACGCTACCCTTACTTTTTACTTCTGGTTTAATTCGTTGGGCTTTTGATTCTGAAACAAGCTTTTCGTTGGATTTTTGAGTGCTTTGGTTTGAACTCAACGAAACACCTGGAGCACTGCTGCCATGTAGTTCATTTAACAAGTTTTCAAATTCATCATCTGTTATTTCATCTGTACGTTCATCAATAGCACTGCCAGTGTTATCTACTGATTTTTCAGTATCAATAACATCACAATTAAACCCGCCTGAACCATGAAGCTCGTCAAGTAATGCTTCAAACTCATCATCAGAAATATCATCATTCCCATGAGTCTCAGCTTCAATTGTAGGGCTTATTTTCGCGTTAGTAGCGCCCTTGCCTTGACCATGTAATGCGTCAAGTAAATCTTCAAATTCTGAATCTGTTATCTCGTCAATTGAGTCACTCTTTGACTGTTGATCTGCTTCTTCTGAAGTGACCTCAACGATAACATCTGGCTCTGCTTCCACTTCAGTTCCAGCAGCATCACTTTCAGAAGCAGCTTGTTCATTTGGTAGCGCTTCACCAGAGCTGAGCATTTTTAAGTTTCGAAGTAACTCAGGTTCGGCAGGCTCTTGTTGCTCGCCAGCTTGAGTTTGACTAAACATTGAATTAATTGCATCAACCGACTGCAAAATAATATCCATCAATTCTGCAGTTACGTGCCGTTGTCCCGTTCTTAGTAGGTCAAAGGTATTTTCTGCTTCATGACAGACATCAACCATAGGCGTTAAGCTTAAAAAACCTGCCCCACCTTTTACAGTATGAAAACCTCTAAAAATAGCATTTAATAAATCTGAATCGTCCGGGTTATTTTCAAGATCAACCAATTGCTCTTGAAGTAATTCTAGAATTTCACCAGCTTCAATTAAAAAGTCCTGGAGTATCTCTTCATCAACCGAAAACGTCATTTAAATGACTCCTTGTTAAAACCCCAGACTCGACAATAGATCATCGACTTCATCCTGACCTGCAACCACATCTTCTCGTTGCTCTGCGTTTAAGATTGGGCCTTCTGCAGCAATATCGTTTGTTGAATGCAGTATATTGTCATCAGTATTATTTTCACCAAAAAGCGTTAGCATTGAGACTAAGCTGCTTTCAACTTCATGAACAAGCTCGATGACCCTGCGGATCATTTGTCCGGTGAGATCTTGAAAGTCTTGAGCCATGAGAATTTGGTTGAGTAAATCTCTTAGTCGAATTGAGTCATTACCGCTACGTTCCATCATATTTTGAATGTCATAACATAGTGATTTGAAATTGCTAAGATCGATATCTCGGCGCATTAATTTATCCCAAGAAGGTTGAACATCTTGAATAGTTGTAATTAATGCATTGGCTAATGGTAACGATTCCTCAACAGCATCCATGGTCTTATTGGCCGCTTGCTCCGTCATATCAATAACGTAATTTAAGCGCTCTTTTGCGTCAGGGATATCTGTATTTGCCAGCTTGACTATACGACTATCAATTTGGAAGTCGGTCAATGCACTGTGTAACTGCCTAGTTAATTTCCCAATTTCTTCATACATTTCGCTTTTTATTGGCGTCACTAGCTCATTGAGTAATGCATCAGCTTGTGATTGTTCGCCGGCGGATAACAACTCAACCAAATTTTGGGCTTGAGTAAGATTTATCAGCCCAGTATGTTGTGCATGCATAGCCTATCCTTGCTCAACCCAAACGTTCGAAAATTTTGTCTAATTTTTCTTTTAACGTTGCTGCGGTAAATGGCTTAACAACATAGCCATTTACTCCTGCTTGTGCAGCGGCAATAATCTGCTCACGCTTTGCTTCAGCCGTAACCATTAACACAGGAATGCTTTTTAATTTTTCATCAACTCGTATGGCTTTGAGTAAATCAATACCCTGCATGCCTGGCATATTCCAATCTGTTACTACGAAATCAAAATCACCCTTTTGCAACATCGGTAGTGCGGTAGTTCCATCATCTGCTTCTTGGGTATTATTAAATCCCAAATCTCGCAACAAGTTCTTGATGATACGTCTCATTGTCGAGAAGTCATCAACAATCAGGATCTTCATATTCTTGTCCAAGGTTTCCTCCAAGGGCTAACTTAAAATTAGTTAATCGTTATTTAGTCTTGGGTCCAGTGCCTGAGTTTGCCTTTAAGTCTTATCATCGCTTGACTCAGAATTTGACTAACTCTTGACTCACTCACATCGAGCACTGCACCAATTTCTTTTAAATTCAGGGCTTCATCATAATAAAGTGACAAAACCAATGCATCTCTTTCTGGTAAAAGCTTGATAGCATCGACCAAAGCAACTTGAAAGTGTTCATCTGAAATGGCATTAAATGCATCATCTTGTGGTGTATCATCAGTCGATATTACGTCTTCTGATACACCAAGATCTTCGATACCGACAATCTTTCCTGCAACGACATCACTCAAGATATGATGGTATTCATCTAAAGGAAGATTTAACTCTGCTGCAATCTCTACATCAGTTGCTTCTCTTCCTAATTCTTGCTCAAGTTTATCAATAACTTGAGCCACCATTCTTTGATTACGATGAACAGATCTAGGAACCCAGTCTCCGCGGCGAATTTCGTCCAACATTGAGCCACGGATTCGAATCCCCGCAAAAGTTTCAAACTTTGCACCTTTGCTACCATCAAATTTACCTGAAGCTTCTAATAACCCCATCATTCCTGCTTGAATTAAATCATCAAGCTGAACTGATGCAGGAAGCCTCGCTAACATATGATGCGCGATTTTTTTAACCAGCGGTGCATACAGTTCTATGGTCGACGTCTTGTCGTCAAGACTTGTATACGCGGCGGTTTTATTCACTCGCTTGATCCTCATCATCATTACGCTGCACAAGTCGTTCAATGAAAAACTCTAAATGACCACCAGGCTGCGTTGGTACAGACCAACTGATAATTTTATTTGCCAATCCATGATATGCAATTGTAGCAGGCGATTTAGGAAATGCTTCGGTGACGAGTTTTTGCTTCCGCACCGACTTTCTTAAGTTTTCATCGTAAGGAACTGTGGCCACTAACTCGAGCGCAACATCTAAAAATCGATCTGTTACTTTGCTCAATTTAGCAAATAATTCCATGCCTTCTCTTAGACTTCGAACCATATTTGCCACGATTTTGAAGCGGAACACACCGTGCTCACGACTTAAAATCTTTATTAGAGCATAAGCATCGGTGATTGATGTTGGTTCATCACAGACTACAATTAGCACGTCTTGTGAAGCTCGAGAAAAACTCAATACCATGTCAGAGATACCCGCTGCGGTATCTACTATCAAAACATCAAACTGAGTTTTCATTTCGCTAAAAGCACGAATTAAGCCGACGTGTTGCGCGGAGGTTAACTCTACCATTGCTTGTGTACCTGAGGTAGCAGGAATAATACCTATCCCCTTAGGGCCACGAACAATGACATCATCAAGTTCTGATTCGCCAGATAAAACATGAGATAAGTTCTTCTCTGCTCTAATACCCAGCATGACATCAACATTAGCCAGACCAAGGTCTGCGTCCAATATCAATACTCGTTTGCCTTTTTCAGCTAATGCCACTGCGGTGTTAATAGAAACACTGGTTTTTCCAACGCCTCCTTTACCACCACTAACAGCAATAACTTTGACTTTTTCATTGTTTGGTTGATTCATCATACGTAAACCGCTTGCTTGATCTTGAGTCATAGCTTTACTCGAATGCATGGGCGAATTCGGTTGCCCCTACCGTTTTTCTTAAAAATTCGGGTTCTTGTTCATCCATGACTGACAACGCCTGCTGAGCGAGTTTCATCGTGTCAGCAACATGTAGGTCTTCCGGTACCCGTTGTCCATCTGTGACATAACTTAGTGGTAAGTCATTAGCAATTAATACACTTAACGCACTCGATAATGATACAGATTCATCTAATTTAGTTAAAACAGCACCAGCAATTGGTACACGCTTGAAATATTCAACCGCATCTTGCAACACTCGACGCTGAGAAGTTGCAGACAATACCAGATAATTACGGATTGGTATGCGTTTATTTGCAGCTAAATTATCAAGTTGTTGATATAAACGCTGATCTCGCTGCCCCATACCGGCTGTATCAATCAAAATAAGCTTACGACTTCTAAACTGATACAGTGTTTGTTCCAATTCTGACATATCGTGAGCTAGCTTCACTGGGCAGCCCATTATTTTGCCATAAGTTGCGAGTTGCTCATAGGCTCCAATACGATAATGATCCATCGTAATTAACGCTACTTGATCATTACCATGCTTTGCTGCAAATCGTGCGGCTAATTTTGCCAAGCTTGTGGTTTTCCCCACACCTGTTGGTCCGACAAAAGCGACCACACCACCGCGATTAACAATATCATCACCTTGATTATCAAGCATGTTTGATAAGCTTTGAGGTAAAGTTTGTACTAATTCCGCAGGTTTGTAGTGCTGCGCTAGATCTGACAGTTGTTTGGATACTTCTGGCGAGAACTCGGCTTCTAATAATTTAGATTCAAGCATGGCGCCAACAGGATCTGATTGTTGTTTTTTATCACTCATTAAACTGGAAACTTGATGAGTCAACAAACTGCGTAATGAAGCCAGTTCATCTTTCATCGCTTGCATTTCATCTGTTGAGACTGCCGCATTGCTAATTGAATTCAAACTTGAATTCAATTTTGGCTGAGCAAAGCTGTTATGGGTGACTTGAGGTTTTGATTCGGCCTTCGCTTCTAACCCTCTTGCCCATGCAGGCATCTCCAACTCTTGCTTTTTAATTTGTTGTTGGCTATCAACCTTCGACTGTTGCCTTTCAAGCAGTGCTTTTAATGAGTCGGCCGCTGGTGCAGGATTGATTTTACGGTTTGTTTTAACCGTTTTAGCTCCTAAAGAAACTTGATCGTCTGCCACGTCCATGAACGTCGACTTAACTCTTTCTTTATTCGGCTGCAAATTTGGTTTCGGCTCATCGTAATCAATTGCTGCGACTATTTCGATCCCACCGGATACTTTCTTATTTGACATGATGACGGCATCAGAACCTAAGGCTTCTTTCACTTCTGCAAGTGCGGTTCGCATGTCTTTGGCAAAAAATCGTTTTATTTTCACGGCTACATCCTCTACTGACCGACGGCTGAAACAATTCTAATTTGTTTCTCATCAGGGACTTCTTGATAAGAAATCACCCGTAAACTTGGAATAGTATGCTTAACAAAGCGTGAAAGCGTTGAGCGTAACATTCCTGATGTCAACAATATGGCAGGTTGACCAACCAACTCTTGCTGCTGTGCTGCGTCTGTTAATGACTTCTGCATGCGTTCTGCAAGACCTGGCTCAATATTGGGACCATCACCACCTGTCGCCTGCATAGACTGATGCAACATCTGTTCCAACTCTGGAGCCAATGTTATGACGGGCATCTCGGATTCTGGGCCGGCAATCTCTTGAACAATCATTCGTTTGAGCGCTATTCGTACAGCTGCGGTCAGAACTTCGGTGTCAGTGCTTTTTGGGCCATACTCAAGCAAAGTTTGAACAATAGTGCGTAGATCACGAACTGAAACACCTTCATTCAATAGGTTTTGCATCACTTTTACGACAGTACCCAGCCCCATCACTTCAGGAATAAAGCCATCGATCAATTTAGGCGACTGTTTCTGCAAAATATCAAGCAATTGCTGAACTTCTTCGTACCCTAATAATTTAGCAGCATTGTTATTCAGCAATTGGCTAATATGAGTAGCAACTACTGTGGCGGCATCAACAACGGTATAACCTAAGGTTTGTGCGTGCTCTTTTTGATCCGGTGTTATCCAAACGGCTTCAAGTCCAAAAGCCGGATCTTTTGTCTCAACACCATCTAATTTCCCATAAACTTGCCCGGGATTGATCGCAAGTTCACAGTCGTGCCTGATTTCTGATTCACCGACCACAACGCCCATCAATGAGATTTGATACATATTAGGTGCAAGATCTAAATTATCGCGGATATGCACTGACGGTACTAAGAAACCAAGCTCTTGTGACAGCTTTTTTCTGACGCCTTTGATGCGTGCTAGCAATTCACCACCTTGGCTTTTATCAACTAATGGAATTAAGCGATAACCGACTTCTAAACCGATAGTGTCTACATGACGAACATCATCCCAACTCAATTCTTTTTGCTCCTTATCAAGCTTGTCTACTGGTTCAGCTTTTGCCAAAGCAAGCGATTCCGCTTTTTTCTGCTTATTTCGGCGATAAATGTAATAAGCGGCTCCGCCAGTCATCGCAGCAAAACTCAAGAAAGCAATGTGAGGCATACCAGGAACAAGCCCCATTATAAGTAAAAGACCAGCAGCGATACCTAATGACTTATGATTGTCGAACATTTGACTCATCATCATGTTACCCATATCGCCAGATTCA
Source organism: Parashewanella spongiae (assembly GCF_004358345.1). Taxonomy (NCBI): domain Bacteria; kingdom Pseudomonadati; phylum Pseudomonadota; class Gammaproteobacteria; order Alteromonadales; family Shewanellaceae; genus Parashewanella; species Parashewanella spongiae. The sequence continues at coordinate 3,608,313 of NZ_CP037952.1, forward strand.
TTCTGACGGGTAACCATTAATGCTGCCGCTATGGATAAGAGTAAACCCGGTATTTGTGCAACCAGACCATCACCAATAATCAATAGCGTGTAGATTTCAACAGCTTCTGATAGTTCCAAGCCATGCTGAACCATACCAATTACAAAGCCACCTAAGATATTGATGACCAAAATCATAATTCCGGCAATCGCATCACCTTTTACAAATTTAGAAGCACCATCCATTGCACCATAAAAATCTGCCTCTCTTGTGACGTCTTCTCGGCGAGCTCGAGCTTGATCTTGATTGATTATCCCCGCATTCAAGTCCGCATCTATCGCCATTTGTTTTCCTGGCATAGCATCTAATGTAAAGCGAGCACTTACCTCAGCGATACGTCCTGCACCTTTCGTAACTACCGCAAAGTTGATAATAATGAGAATGATGAAAACAACGAGACCAACGGCGTAATTGCCACCAATAACTACAGAGCCAAACGCTTCAATCACTTTACCAGCTGCATCTCCTCCGTTATGACCTTCTAGCAACACGACCCTTGTAGAAGCAACATTTAAAGCCAAACGCAATAAGGTAGCAATCAGTAATACCGTAGGGAATGCAGCAAAATCTAAAGGACGTCCCGAGTAAATAGCAACAAGAAGTACAACAAGCGCAAGCGCGATATTAAATGAGAATAACGTATCTAGCAGAAGAGGAGGGATTGGTAATATAATCATTGCCATTGCTGCCATTACCAGCAATGGTGTCCCTATCCCCTTAAAATTTGAGACTTTGACTTGTTTAAATTGACCTAGCGTTGCTTTTACATCCATTACCGATAGCCCAAACTTTGACACCTAGAGAATTCTTTCTATTTGAAGCAATTTATAGGCCAACTGTAAAAATAATTAGAGTTTTAAGTAACCTCACAAAACTTGAAATAACCTATCAAGATTAAAGCCATATGGCCGATATTTTTTTGCCGTATTTCAATTTTGATGATGTTATGACAAATTCTCTTTCTATTCGTGCTCTCGTTTTAACAACACTTGCTACAATTTTTTTAGTTGTATTGTCCGTTACACTTTGGTTTGGTGCATCAAGTCAACAGGAGCACCTTGAAAGTTACGCTCAGCAGCATTCACACAGTCTTTCACAATCATATTTTGATTCACTGAACACTATGATGTTGACAGGTACCATTGCAAACAGAGGCTTACTTAGGGATAAAATGACGGCTGACAAGTCAGTCAAAGACATCCGGGTGATCCGCAGCGATGAATTGAATAAAGTCTTTGGACAAGGTTTAGCAAGTGAAAGTGTTCGAGATGAGCTCGATAAAAAAGCCTTGTCTGGACAAGAAATAAACATCATAAAAAGTACCCAAGAAGGCCGTGTTTTCACTCAAATAAAACCTGTGCGAGCAACATCGAACTATCAAGGTGTCAATTGCTTAGGCTGTCATCAAGTTTCTGAAAATACTATTTTAGGTGCCATTCGGGTAGATTATTCATTAGCTGAAGATGATAAGAAACTGCACAACAGTTTACTTAAAAGTGCAGCTATACAAATTAGCTTTTTCATTTTAGCTTTTGTCGCTACAGCATATATTTTAAATAAACTGGTCATTAGTCGATTACGTCAATTACGCCATACCATGAATAATATTGCCGACAACGCAGATCTGACGTTACAACTGGATGTAACGAGAAATGACGAAATCGGTACTCTCTCTAGTACATTCAACAGAATGATCTCACAAATCAACCTAACCCTTTGCACAGTGGTTGACAACGCAAAACAAGTCACCGAGTCTGCTAAAGAAATTGCTTCCATGTCTGAGACTACTAAACACGAAGTGCTGATCCAAAAATCCAGTACAGCACAAGTAGCAACAGCGATAACTGAAATGGCCGCTTCTGCAGAGCAAGTACGCTGTAATTCTAATACAACCGCTGAACAATCACAGATTACCAACTCAACCGTATCAAACGGTGAGCAACAGGCTAAAGCCGCAGTTTGTGCGATTGAACACCTGCAAATGGAAGTACAGCAAGGGGCAACTCGTATTCGTCAGTTAGATCATCGTACCGATGAAGTTGCAGCTGTGCTTAGCGTTATTTCCGGTATTGCTGAGCAAACAAATTTATTAGCTCTCAATGCTGCAATTGAGGCAGCACGCGCAGGAGAACAAGGTAGAGGCTTTGCCGTTGTCGCGGATGAAGTAAGAACACTCGCTTCAAGAACTCAGGATTCTACAAAAGACATTAGGGATACAATAGAGGGATTAAAGACTGAGGCATCTGATTGTGTGTCTATAATGGACAGAGCCTCTGAATTGGCTGAAAAACAAGTTGTTTCAATTCAATCCGTAGCTGGTGAACTTCAACACATTTCTAAGTCCATTAATGATATTTGTGAGCTGAACAGTCAAATGGAGGTAGCAGCTTCAGAGCAAAGCCTAGTGGCAGAGTCAGTTAATGCAAATGTCATTGATATCAGCCAATCCGCAGAATCAACCTCTAAAGATGCTGAGCAAACGGCATTCATTGCCAATAAATTACTTGAGATGGCGTCACAGCTCGGAGAAAGTGCTAATCAATTTAAGTTACACTCCTAACATTACTCATTGTTAACATGATAAATTTCAATATATGAACGGTTAAAATCATCTTTGCCTCGCAAGTTAACACAAAGATGATTTTAGCGAGCTGTATAAAAATATATCCACAATATGAATGCCTACTTTTTATTAGAAAGACCTATTTTATTTGATTTTTTAGTTTTAGGAGGTATTTCATATTCCGTCCACCAGATTTACGAATCATTTATTTTGTTCCCCTAAGCCCTTACCGCAGTTTAGAAATCTAAAAAAAAATTCATTTGTATTCATTTTAAATGACACTTAACATTTTGAATTCCTGCTGCTAGTTATACCAATTACAGTAATTAACTTCCCACTCAGCAAGAGCTAAAGGATTTCAGTACAAGGCGCAAGTTTGAAGTACTATATGCCCTAACGGCCGCCATACAAAGCTGGCGTTCAACGCACTTCGTGCTTTTGTCGGGATAATTCAAAAACTTGTAGCGTAGTAATGTAATAACGACAGTTTTGTATGTCGGTAATAAGGGACGTGGCGGAAGAATGTATACCAATTTTATCGTCACTCCTGCGAACGCAGGAGTCCAGAGTCTTTGGTTAATTTGGGCACAAGTCGCTGGATACCTGCGTTCGCAGGTATGACAAATTAAGCGTTGAAATTTAAATTGGTATTATTTGAACTGCGACATCCCTAACTATGTCTTCATCAATTTCATTTGTACTTTGAACACATACATAGTTTTGAGCAGGGAATTTAATTACTGTAATTGGTATTACGGCTTGAGTTCAATAGGGAGGCTTTATATAAACTCAAAAACATCTGTACTTATCTGTCCTTAAAAAAGGTAATAAACATGGCACTCACCTCCACTTCAAATGCTACTTCCAGTTCCATGTATGACACCCCTTCGACCTCAAATAACCCTAAGAAGCCAAACCGTAAGAGAGTGAGTACTAATAATAAAGGCCAACCTGCTCCTAAAAAATTGTGTATCACAACCCCGTCGAGTAAATGTTATTTAGTTTCGCAGGATAATAAGCTACCTGAAGAACTTCAGCTAGCAATGAATAGCAAAGGCATTCAAGTTAAATCTGCATTCACAAAGTTATTATCTAAAGTCGAGATTGAGTCCGAAGCGCAACTAGCTCAGTACAGTAGTAAACTAACACTTTTCTTCAAAAAAATAGCCGATGCTAAGGTAAAAGATACCAGCTTTTTTACCAGCATGATTCGATCACAGAGTAAGATAAAAACGTTCTTTGACTTCAGTACTGAACACATCGTTCAGGTAGCAAAAACCCAACCGATGAAAACCCTTTCGTCTATATTTAGTAGACGCGGCCTGCCTGACGAAGCGGAGATAGAGCGTTTTATTAACCTGCTGAAAATACCGCAGCTACAGGAGGGCGACAGATTAAACCTGCCGCTGCTCAAATCCATGTCGTCGATGTTAATTGGCCGTGGCCTGCCTGACTCAGCGTCGATTACACGCTTTATTGAGCTGCTGAAATTGCCGCAGCTGCAAGAGAACGGCAGATTAAGCCTGCCGCTGTTCAAATCCTTGTCGTCGATATTTCATGGATGCGGTCTGCCTAACAATGAGGAAATGGCACGCTTTATTGCGCTGCTGGAATTGCCGCAGCTGCAGAAGGGTGGCACATTGAAACTGCCGTTGCTCAAATCCCTGTCGTCGATATTGAATGGCCACGGTCTGCCTGATGGAGTGGCCGTGACGCGCCTTGTTAAGCTGCTGAAACTGCCGCAGCTGCAGCAGAACGGAAAATTAAGTATTCCGTTGCTCAAATCCCTGTCATCGATACTAAGTGGCTTCGGTTTGCCTGACGAAGCGGATATAACGCGGTATGTTGATCTTCTAAAACTTCCGCAACTTCAAGAGGGCGGCACACTAAACCTACCATTATTCAAATCCCTGTCGTCGATATTGAATGGCAGCGGCTTACCTGACGAAGCAGCTATTAAGCGCTTTTTTCTGTTGCTGGAACTACCGCAGCTGCAGGAGGAGGACGGCACATTGAGTCTGCCGCGGTTTAAATCCTTATCATCGATACTTAATGGTAGTGGCCTGCCTAACGAAGCGGCGATGAAACGCTTTAATAAGTTGCTGGAACTGCCGCAGCTACAGGAGGACGGCAGATTAAGCCTGCCGCTTTTCAAATCTTTGTCGTCGATATTTCATGGGTGCGGTCTACCTGACGAAAAGACGATGGCGCGCTTTATTAAGCTGCTGGAACTGCCGCAGCTACAGGAAGATGGCAAACTTAGCCTACCGTTGCTCAAATCCTTGTCGTCGATATTTAATGGCCGCGGTCTGCCTGAGGAAGCTGAAATGACGCTTTTTATTAAGCTGCTGGAAATACCACAGCTACAAGAGAGCGAGAGATTAAACCTGCCGCTGTTCAAATCCATATCGTCGATATTTAATGGCCGCGGCCTGCCTGACGAAGCGGCGATGACACTCTTTAATAAGCTGCTGGAACTGCCGCAGCTACAGGAGGGCGGCAGACTAAGCCTACCGCTGTTCAAATCCCTGTCGTCGATATTTAATGGCCGTGGTTTGCCTGACGAAGCTGTAATAGCGCGCTTTATTAAGCTGCTTGAACTGCCGCAACTGCAAGAGGACGGAAAATTAAATCTGCCGCTGTTCAAATCCCTGTCGTCAATATTTAATAGCCTTGGTTTACCTAACGAAGCGACGATGAAGCGCTTTATGGAGCTGCTGAAAACACCTCAATTACAAGAGGGCGGCAGATTAAGCCTACCGCTGTTTAAATCCCTGTCATCGATATTTAATGGCCGAGGTTTGCCTGACGAAACCGATATAAAGTGCTTTATTAAGCTGCTGAAACTGCCGCAGCTTCAGGTGGACGGCAGATTAAGTCTGCAGCTGTTCAAACCCTTGTCGTCGATATTTAATTACCGCGGTCTGCCTGACGAAATGGCGATGACGCACTTTATTAAGTTGCTGAAACTGCCACAGTTGCATAATAATGGCAGATTAAATCTGCCCTTGTATAAGCTGTTATTAGTTAAAATGATGAGTCGGCCAGATAAGGCAGACGGCTGGTTTTGCTTGCTTGAACACCCTATGTTGCAGAAAAAGGGGCAGATCCACTATCTCAGACTAGCCTGTGTCTTTGCGGTTTTCCCTCTGCCGCCAAAACTGGGTGAGGTAACTCACCTACTTTCTTTATTAAGCATTGATGGTCAACCCGACGATCAACTACTGCAACTTTGCTCTCAGGAGTGGAAACAATCATCTCTTTTAGCTGTGGAAACGGCTTTTTCCTGCTTACCTATCGCAGAGATGATCTTTCACTTTCGCGATAACCATAGTGATGAGCTAACATCGATAAAAGCTCTGGCATTGGCCATTAAAGGTGAGCCTGAGCTGATAAATAAATTGGATAACCATTGCTCATTGAGTTCGAAAAAAATAACGGGATTATCGAGCCCATGCGTAATAGAAAGCCATCAAGGAATATTGATCGCGCTCGGTAAAATCTGTTTCGTCAACGGTCAGCTGGGATTAAAATTATTCTTTGCAAATGCGCCTTGTCCAGAGAGAAGCCACTTTCTGAGCGCTGAAGAAGTGAAGGAATCCTCCTACTGGGAACGATTACTCAGTCAACCAATCAATAAAACCATACTGTCCTGTGCACTCGATTTAAAAGGGCAGAGCCATGAGAGTGTAAGCCATTACTTTCATTTTTGCAGGGCAACCCGATCATGTCCCACATCAACACAATGGGTTAATGTATTATATCCGATCGTCCTTAAGGGCGTTGATATTAATGGTGTGAATCAGGTTCAGGTGTATTTAATTGCAGCCACCGTGCTTTCATTTGTATTTAAAGCTGAGATATTGCTTAACGATACCAACTGTTGGCTGATGTTATGCAAAGTATTCAGTACCGCTAATGACCTATATCAATTATCAATTTCATTACCATCTGAAGAATTTTATACCCTTTGCCTAGCGGGAAAAGATTACGGTCAATATCTGAATGAGACCGTAATACCCCAAATAAAAACCATGAACACACTTAATTTTGGGCTGGTCATCAGAGGGATAGTCTTGCCAGTAAAGCACCCTACAACGTTAAATGCCGTGACGTTTAGTGTATCTACTGACAGTGTGAATACAAAAAAAGGGGTCACATTACGCATTGAACAACAATCACAACAAACTGATTGCCCCATGGTGCTTTTTTGTTATTGGTTCAGTTTAACCTTTGCCAACGTCCCTACACCTTACCATATTAGTCAAGCTCAAATGACGCTGCTCAATATTGATGAAGAAGTGATTGAGCTGCCCTTTCCTCAGTTAAGCCAAAGCAGTCCAAATAGTATCACTATTCGCAACTGGTCTGCCGATGAGCTTTCTTTGTTTATTGATACATTAAACAGTGACTTTCCAGTTGAGTTCACTGACAGCAATGAACAAAGTGTTGTCAGCACTTACGTTTCACAACGAAATAAGCTGTTGTCACAAAAACAAACGCCAAGAGCCACAAGCAACACGGAAGCACATCAGGAAAGTTGGCTTGATTTGGGCATCATTGAAAAGTCTGTACAAAAAGGCTTGCGCCTGACCTCGGAAGTCTGCCGCAGTCTCGTATATCACGCAGACTCTCTGAGCATTCCTACAATAAAAGCGCTCGTTGAGAAGTATTCGTTCTGCGACATACCTAGCCAATTAAGAGAAAGATTAAGTTCATCCGTGCAGTACCAAAATATATCGCTCGCTTCATGGCATCACGATGGGGCAGCGACGAATGACACGACGCAAGAGCTTGAGCCTATGGATACGAGTGTCAGCAAAGGTGATGAAGATGAGGCTGTGTTGTCTTTTATGGAGGACAATACCTTTTGGAGTACGGCCTCGTTAAGTAAGGATAATCAGCCTGTGCAATTAACTGAGTCTGATGATGCATGGTTCAGCTGTCTATTCGAAGGTTTACCGTTTGAAGCAAACTCAGCCTCAATTTTAGATAAGCCTAAACTGGATACCGAAGACGTTAAGATGTTGTTAGCTCGTGTTGAGGAGTTCATCCTCTCAGAATTAACAATTATGCTGAGCAGAATAAGTAGTGATGTTGATAGTACGTTAATCAAACAACTTGAAGCATCTTATATTCAGCAACAAACCACGTTATATTCTTAAAAATGCTGTTATAAGGGACGTGGCGGAAGAATGTATACCAATTTTATCGTCACTCCTGCGAACGCAGGAGTCCAGAGTCTTTGGTTAATTTGGGCACAAGTCGCTGGATATCTGCGTTCGCAGGTATGACAAATTAAGCGTTGAAATTTAAATTGGTATTATTTGAACTGCGACATCCCTAAGTGAGGACGAGCTAAAGGATTTCAGTACAAGGCGCAAGTTTGAAGTACTATATGCCCTAACGGCCGCCATACAAAGCTGGCGTTCAACGCACTTCGTGCTTTTGTCGGGATAATTCAAAAACTTGTAGCGTAGTAATGTAATAACGACAGTTTTGTATGTCGGTAATAACTATGTCTTCATCAATTTCATTTGTACTTTGAACACATACATAGTTTTGAGCAGGGAATTTAATTACTGTAATTGGTATTACGGCTTGAGTTCAAGAGGGAGGCTTTATATAAACTCAAAAACATCTGTACTTATCTGTCCTTAAAAAAGGTAATAAACATGGCACTCACCTCCACTTCAAATGCTACTTCCAGTTCCATGTATGACACCCCTTCGACCTCAAATAACCCTAAGAAGCCAAACCGTAAGAGAGTGAGTACTAATAATAAAGGCCAACCTGCTCCTAAAAAATTGTGTATCACAACCCCGTCGAGTAAATGTTATTTAGTTTCGCAGGATAATAAGCTACCTGAAGAACTTCAGCTAGCAATGAATAGCAAAGGCATTCAAGTTAAATCTGCATTCACAAAGTTATTATCTAAAGTCGAGATTGAGTCCGAAGCGCAACTAGCTCAGTACAGTAGTAAACTAACACTTTTCTTCAAAAAAATAGCCGATGCTAAGGTAAAAGATACCAGCTTTTTTACCAGCATGGTTGATGCACTACATAAGATTGAAACATTCTTTAACTTCAATGATAAACACATTGTTCAGATAGCGGAAACCCAACCAATAAAATCACTGTCATCTATATTTCATAGACTCGGTCTGCCTTATGAATGTGAAATAGAACGTTTTAATAAGCTGCTAACAATGTCGCCGCTTCAGGAGGGTGGCACATTAAGTCTGCCGCGGCTCAAATCCATGTCATCGATATTTAATGGCCGAGGTCTGCCTGACAAATCGGAGGTTGAGCGCTTTTTTAAACTGTTGAAATTGCCGCAACTGCATGTGGGTGACAGATTAAGTCTGCCGCTGCTCAAATCCTTATCGTCGATATTTAACGGCTGCGGCCTGCCTGGCGAAGCAGAAATGACTCGCTTTATTGAGTTGCTGGAACTGCCACAGCTGCAAGAAGGCGGCAGATTAAGCCTGCCGCTGTTAAAATCCCTGTCTTCGATATTTAACGGCCGCGGCTTGTCTGACGAAGTGGCAATAGTGCGTTTTATTGAGCTGCTGAAACTGCCACAACTTCAGGACGGCGACAGATTGAGCCTGCCGTTGCTAAAATCCCTGTCGTCGATATTTCAAAGCCGTGGTCTGCCTGACGAAGCAGCGATGACGCGCTTTATTAAGCTACTGCAACTGCCGCAGCTGCAGGAGGGCGGCAGATTAAGACTGCCGCTGTTCAAATCTCTGTCGTCGATATTTAGGGGGCAAGGTCTACCTGACGAATTTGAAGTGCCCCGCTTTATTGAGCTGTTGGAACTGCCGAAGATGCAGGTGGATGGCAGACTTAGCCTGCCGTTGTTCAAATCCCTGTCGTCGATATTTAATGGCCGCGGTCTGCCTGACAAAACGGCGATAACACGCTTTAATAAGTTGCTGGAACAGCCGCAGCTTCAGGAGGAGGGGAGATTAAATCTGCCGTTGTTTAAATCTCTATCGTCGATATTTTGTGGCTGCGGCCTGCCTGATGAAGAGGCATTCGCGCATTTTATTGAACTCCTGCAACTGCCGCAGCTGCAGGAGGGCGGCAAATTAAGTCTGCCGCGACTTAAATCCCTGTCGTCGATATTTACTCGTCGCGGCCTGCCTGACAAATTGGCAATGGTGCGATTTATTGAGCTTCTGAATCTGCCGCAACTGCAGGAGGATGGAAGATTAAGTCTGCCGCTGCTCAAATCCCTGTCGTCGATATTTAGTGGCCAAGGTCTGCCTGATGAATCGGAGATGGCGCGCTTTATAGAGCTGTTGGAACTGCCGCAACTGCAGGAGAAAGGCAAATTAAGTCTGCCATTGCTCAAATCTATGTCGTCGATACTTGCTCGTCGTGGACTGCCTGACGAAGTGGCAATGGCGCACTTTATAGAGCTTCTGGAACTTCCGCAGCTGCATGAGGACGGCAGATTGAACTTCCCACTGTTCAAATCCTTGTCGTCGATATTTCATGGACGCGGCTTGCCTGACGAAGCGTTAATTGCACGCATTATTGAGTTGCTAAAACTACCGCAACTGCAGGAGGGTGGCAGATTCAATCTGCCCTTGTATAGGTTGTTATTAGTTAAAGTGATGAACCGACCTGATGATGCCGATGGCTGGTTTTCCTCGCTTGAACACCCTGCGCTGAAACAAAACGGTCGGTTCCATCTTCTCAGATTAGCTTGTGTCTTTGCGGTTTTCTCGTTGCCGCCTGCAGAGGATGAGGTGACTAAGCTGCTGTCTTTATTAAGTATTGATGGTAAACCTGACGATCAACTACTGCAACTCTGCATTCAGGAGTGGAAACAGTCATCTCTTTTAGCCGTAAAAGAGGCTTTTTCCTGCTCACCTTTCTCCAAACTGCTCACTCACTTTCGCGATAGCGATGATGAGCTAACATCGCTAAAAGCGCTGGCATTGGCCATTAAAGGTGAGCCTGAGATGCTGAAAAAATTGCGTTACTACTGCTCGTTGAGCACGAAAAAAATAACGGGATTGACGTTCCCATGCGTAATAGAAAGCCATCAAGGGATATTGAACGCGCTCGGTAAAATCAGTTTCGCCAACGGTCAGCTGGGATTAAAATTGTTCTTTGCAAATGCGCCTTACCCAGAGGGAAGCCGCCCTATGATCGCTAAGAAAGTGAGTAAATATTCCTATTGGGCACGATTGCTAAGTCAGCCAATCAATAAAACCATTCTGTCCAGTGCACTCGATTTGAAAAGCCAGAACCATGAGAGTGTAAGCCATTACTTCCGTTTTTGCAGGGTAACTCGCTCACGTCCCACACCAGAACAATGGGATAAGGCATTGTATCCGATCGTCCTAAAGGGCGTTGAGGATGAAAATGTGAACCAGATTCAGGCGTATTTAATTGCAGCCTGCCTGCTTTCATCTACGCCTGAAACTAAGAGATTGATTAAAGATATCAACTGTTGCCGGGTGTTATGTCAAGTGTTCAGTACCGCTAATGACCTATATCAGTTATCAAGGTCATTATCAGCTAAGAAATTTCATACCCTTTGCCTAGCAGGGAAAGATTACAGTCAGTATTTAAACACGGCCGCAAAACCCAAAGTAAAAACCATGAACACACTGAATTTTGGGTTGGTCACCAGAGGGTTAGTCTTGCCAGTAAAATATCCTACAACATTAAATGCCGTGGCGTTTAGTGTATCTACCAACAGTGTGGATACAGATAAAGGGGTCACATTATGCATTGATACACTAGCAAAAAAAACAGATTGCCCCATGGTACTTTTTTGTTATTGGTTCAGCTTATCCTTTGCCAGCGCCCCGACTCCTTACCATATTAGTCAAGATCATATGTCGTTGCTCAATATTGATGAGGAAGTGATTGAGCTGCCCTTTCCTCAGTTAAGCCGAAGTAGCCCAAGTAGTTCAAGTAGTTCAAGTAGTTCAAGTAGTTCAAGTAGTATCACTATTCGTAACTGGTCTGCCGATGAGCTTTCTTTGTTTATTGAGACATTAAGCAGTGACATTCCAATTGAGTTCAATGACAGAAATGAACAAAGCCTTGTCAGTACTTACGTTACACGACGAGAAGAACGGTTATCACAAAAGCAAGTGCCAAGCGCCACAGGCAACACGGAGGCACAGCAGGAAAGTTGGCTTGACTTGGCCTTCATTGAAAAGTGTGTACAAAAAGGCTTGCGCCTGAACCAGAAAGTCCGCCGCAATCTTGTGTATTATGCAGACTCTCTGAGCACTCCTACAATAAAAGCGCTCGTTGAGAAGTATTCGTTCTGCGACATACCTAGCCAATTAAGAGAAAGATTAAGTTCATCCGTGCAGTACCAAAATATATCGCTCGCTTCATGGCATCAGGATGGTGCAACGACGAATAACACGGCGCAAGAGCCTGAGTCTATGGAAACGAGCGTCAACCAAGATGGTGAAGATGAGGCTTTGTTGTCTTTTATGGAAGACGATACCTTTTGGAGTACGGCCTCGTTAAGTAAGGTTAATCATCCTAGACAATGGAATGAGTTTGATGGGGAATGGGTCAGCAGTTTATTTGTAGGTTTATCGCCAGAAGCAAGCCCTAACCCACTTTTAGACAAGCCTCAACTGGAAACAGAAGACGTTGAGATGCTGTTAGCTAGTATAGATGAGTTCACCCTATCAGAGTTAACAGTTATGATGAGCAGAATAAGCAGTGATGTCGATAGTAGGTTAGTTAAACAACTAGATAATGCATATGATATCCAGCAAAAAACCATTTCACTTAAAAATGCCGAAAATCATGAGGACGAGCGCTCCGTTATGGATTATTTGTGATTACACGTTATCTCAACATTCATAACATCAAGGTGATCGTTTTCTGGATAAATTTACCTGATTACCCATTTTGTACTGAAAACCTTTATCTCTTGCTGAGTGAGAGATTAATTACTGTAATTGGTATAATTCTGAGTTTTCCAGCATAAACCTAAAAACATCAGTTGAACGCTGAGTATATGAGTAACTGTTTGTGCAATACGATGATTTTATTATCATGGTTTTCACCCAATGAGTGAAGTGCTCTACGCTCACAAGCTTGCTAAAATAGCTGCTATCTGCGTTGTAATTGCTTAAGGAAAGTTACAGAAAAAAGTATACCGATGAGTTCTCGCCACTCCAGCTCAAGCTGGAAACGAAGTAACGACAGCTTTGCATGTCGGTAGTCTAGTGCCTTTGCTTTTTTCTATAAAAGTCACTGGATACCAGCCTTCGCTGGCATGACAAAGATTGGTACTTTATAAATCGCTAAAACCCTAGGGTCTGTTGATCTTTCAGGATTAAATTTTGTGCTATTTGAGCATTTATCTGTTCAAGGCGTGAGCAGTGATGCTTAGCCATCTAAGTGAGCTTGTCACAACACAGAACAGTGAATGCTCAAAAGCATCGAAAAAAGAGAGAGCGTAAATTGGTCGCTCTTTCTAAATAAAAGGTGCTGCGTTATCGTTTTCTTATTTGGAAACGAAGTAACGACAGTTTTGTATGTCGATAATAACCAAACCTCACAAACTCTGCCTTGCATAAAATAACCAATTTATCGCTGCAAAAACAATCACGAAAGATCAACAGACCCTAAGACCATTTAATGCTTTAATTCATCTGGTATCGGCTGCTCTAGTGGAATAGGTGTCGGTTTACGCCCTTTCCCGCCTTGGAATTGACGTAATTGAAATACGTAAGCTAACACCTGAGCTACAGCCGTGAATAAACCGTCAGGGATTTGTTGATCTACTTTAGTCGTGTAATAAATAGCTCTTGATAATGGTGGAGCTGAAACGATGCTTACATCATGATTGCGAGCAATTTCACGAATTTTGAATGCAATATCATCCACTCCTTTTGCTACAACATATGGAGCTATTGCTTTGTCGGCATCGTACTTAACTGCTACAGCGTAGTGCTCAGGGTTAACTACAATTACATCAGCATTTGGTACCTCAGCCATCATCTTACGTTGAGAAATTTCTCGCTGTAACTGTCTAACGCGGCCTTTTACTTCTGGTTTACCTTCGGTATCTTTATATTCATCTTTAACTTCTTGTTTTGTCATTTTTAGTTGCTTGTTGTGGTTCCACAACTGAAATGGCACATCAATAACGACAATCAATAAAGTAGCACTGCACAAAACAATAAACATCCAAACCAGCATATCTAAGGTTTCGTAGACATTCGCCGGTAAATGAGATGTCGATAACTGCATGATATCGTCGAAATAAAAACTCAATAAGACATAGGCAGAAATAGCAATCACTAAAAATTTAGCTATACCTTTCGTCAGTTCAATCAATGCTTGAACACCAAACATGCGTTTAAATCCGGCCATAGGGCTTAACTTACTGGCTTTAGGCATCATAGCCTTAGTCGAGAATGACATACCACCGAGCACGACATTACCAAGAAAAGCCACAACAGCAATCAAGCAAACAATACTAAACACGGGCCACATGATCTCCGTTGCCACAACACCCCACACTCGTAACATTGCATCGGTATCATAAATTTCAACTCGATCCATAGTGAAAACTTTAGTCATCATCCTATTTAGGCTCTCTGCTAATGCAGGACCAATTAGAGCGAACGACACCGCGGCAGCCAACAAAACCGCTGATGTGCCTAATTCTTTTGATCGTGCAACCTGCCCTTTTTCCCTTGCCTGTTGCAGCCGTCTGGCGGTGGGGGATTCGGTGCGTTCTTGACCAGTATCTTCAGCCATTGCTAACGTCCTCCAGACATAGTGCTTGGCGGCACTTTACATGTCAGTTCTAGCATATCGCACATGAGCCCTTGGGCTGAATTCCAGACTTCACCAAAGTGGGCCATGATGGGTGTTAATGTTAGCCATAGAATCAACAAACCACTGAGCATGGTGATTGGAAAACCAATTGAGAAAATATTTAATTGTGGCGCGGCACGAGTCATGACTCCAAACGAAAGATTAATGAGTAGTAAAGCCAGAATGGCAGAAATTGACATTGTCAGCGCGGCACCAAACATATAAGAGCCCCAATAAGCCATTGCTCGATAATTAGCGATATTAATGCCATTTTCAGAGACTGGTATCGTCTCGAAGCTCGCTATGAGCATTTTGAGCATCAACAAATGGCCATCAACCGCCAAAAAAATAAACGTAGAAAGAATCAAAAAGAAGTTACCAACAGCAGGAACTTGTTGACCTGAACCAGGATCGACCATTGAAGCAAAGCCTAAGCTGGTTTGCATACCGATGATTTGTCCTGTTAATACAAAAGTATTCATCAGCATGAGACTCACGAACCCCATAGCAACACCAATTAATATTTGCTGTGCTGTTATAAAAACCGCTGGTAGCGAAAATAACTCAGTATTGGGCATTGGTGGAAGGATTGGCGCAATGGCGATTGTTATCGCAACTGATAACAGCAACCTCACTCTTGCAGGTGTAGTATTGGCACCAAAGATTGCCATTACCATCAACATGCTGGATATTCGAAACAAAGGCCACATATAACCAGCGATAGTCTGGTTAATCGTGCTCATCAAAATTTCCATTACTAACCAATAACCTGCGGAATACGATTAACCATTTCCACAAAAAATTCCATCATAGTGCGTACTAACCAGTGCCCAAGCATCATCAAGGCAAATAATGTCATCAATAAACGGGGCAAAAAACTTAATGTTTGTTCGTTAATTGACGTCGCGGCTTGAAACACAGCAACAACAAGACCAATCCCTAAGCCCGGTAAAATGATAACTGACACTAAAAGTACAATAACCGATAATGCTTCACGAAAAATGTCTATAAGTGCTTCAGGAGTCATAAGCTTACCTATAAACCAAAACTATTCGCGAGGGTTCCCATAACCAACCCCCAGCCGTCAACTAAGACAAAAAGCATAATTTTAAATGGTAATGAAACAATCATAGGAGACAGCATCATCATACCCATTGCCATTAATATACTGGCGACTACAAGATCTAACACTAAAAAAGGGACAAAGAGCATAAAACCAATTTGAAATGCGGTTTTCAACTCACTTGTAATAAAGGCTGGGATGAGCACACTGATAGGTGCCTCTTCTGGAGAGTTAATGTTTTTATAACCTGAAATTTCAACAAATGTTTCTAGATCTGTCATTCGCGTTTGCGACAACATGAACTCCATTAAAGGCTTTTTGCCTGCATGAAAGGCTTGCTCAATGGTATAGCCATTATTCATATAAGGTTTGACACCTTGATCATAAACCTTATCGATGACCGGTGACATGATAAAGAATGTCATAAACATACTAATACCAATCAATACTTGGTTTGATGGCGTTTGTTGCAGACCAATAGCTTGTCGTAAAATTGACAAAACAACGATGATTCGAGTAAACGACGTCAGCATAATTACCATTGCAGGTAAAAAACTCAGCGCCGTCATCAATAACAAGATTTGCATTGTTACTGAGTATTGTGTTGAACCATCGGCACCTGTGCTGACGGTAACAGCAGGTAAAATACCGTCTTGGGCAATAGCCATAGGAGAAAGTGTTAGTAAAGCAAGCAATATGTATTTAAGCAGACGCATCGTTTTTCCCAGCTTTTGCTTGGCGTAATTTATTAGCAAAGGTTTCAGCTTTAACTTTTATTGGGTCTTCAATTTTATCAATAAGACTCACATTATGAGGCGTGACGCCAAGTAGATATTGTTTCCCTTCTACTTCTAGCAATACCACTTTTTCTTTTTGTCCAAGAGGTGCAACCGCCACTGTTTTTAAGGCACCATTTGAGGAAGGTGCTAAATTAAAGCGTCGAACTATGTACGCTAAAACAAATATCACTCCTAAAACAACAAACAAGCCGCCCATCATACCCGCTAGGCTTGATACCATATCTGAACTTTCGGCGATTTTTGGAGTTTCAGCAGAGACACTTGCTATTGTTGTAATAAATAGACTGGACATTACCCACCCTGTTAACAGTTATTATCTTCCTTGCTCTACTTTAGCAGAAATCCCAAGATCCAATGGTAAAGATTTTTGGAATGTAGAAAGAAAATAATCCACACTCCAATCCTCTAGTTACTTTAACTTCTTAATTCGCTCAGTTTGGCTGATCACATCCGTCAAACGAATACCAAACTTATCGTTTACGACAACCACTTCACCATGAGCAATCAAAGTGCCATTAACCATAACATCTAACGGTTCACCAGCAATTCTATCTAACTCAACCACTGAACCTTGATTAAGCTGTAATAAATTGCGAATGCTGATAAAACTGCGACCGACTTCCATTGAAATCGTCACAGGAATATCAAGAATCGCATCTAAACCAGACTGATCTGCGCCTACTGAGCCTGAATCATCTTTCAGCTCATCGAGATCAGCCGTTGTTGCAGTATCTTCAGCTTGCTCGGCCATAGCCGATGCCCAATCGTCATCTGTACTCATTACTACACCTTATATCTCAGAAATTTCTCGAGATTTCCCTTTATTTGTGACTAATTGTAATTCGTTTTTAGTGGTTTCTGGGCGAGGTATTTTCTCACAGATTTTCAATGCGAGATTCTCACGAGACTTACCCATCTTACATCTGAATGTAGGCAAATCTTCCACTTTCATTAATACGTGTTCTGATAACTCAATTGGAATGACATCACCAGCTTTCATGCTCATGACTGAACGCAGTGAAACCTCAGCCTCTGCAATATCGGCAGAAAAACCGACATCGACGTCCATAATTTCATCAGTTAAAGCCTGTGACCAACGCATATCTGTGTCTTGTTTATCACTTTGAACACCGGCGTCCAGCAATTCTCTAATAGGTTCAATCATTGAGTACGGCATCGTGATATGAAAATCACCGCCACCACCATCAACTTCGATGTGAAACGAGCTAATGACAACGACTTCTGTCGGGCTGACGATATTTGCCATAGCTGGGTTAACTTCAGAGTCCAAGTAATCGAACTCAACGTCCATTATTGGTGCCCATGCCTCTTTATAATCTTCAAAAATAATTTTTAATAACAGTTGAACTATTCGACGCTCAGTTGGTGTAAATTCACGCCCTTCTATTTTTGCATGAAAACGACCGTCACCACCAAAGAAGTTATCCACCAAAATAAACACTAATCGCGCTTCCATGGTGATAAGTCCAGTGCCTTTTAGCGGACTGAAACGCACCATATTAAGACTTGTCGGAACAAATAAGCTATGAACATATTCGCCAAATTTTAGCATTTGTACGCCATTAATCGACACTTCGGCGGTACGACGCATCATGTTGAACATGCTAATTCGTAAATGACGAGCAAATCGCTCATTCACAATTTCGAGCGTAGGCATTCGTCCACGGACGATACGATCTTGTGACGAAAAATCATAAGTTTGGGCATTTTCATCCCCGAACTCACCTTCATCTTCTTCGACATCGTCGACCCCGTGTAATAGGGCGTCAATTTCGTCTTGGCTTAATAAATCACTCACAGCATTGCCTTAACTTCGTCAATGTTCATACTATTTACTGCATCACAAAGCCAGTAAACAAGACTCTTTCAACTGCTTTATTGCCCATGATTGGCAACAAAGCATTTTGTACATTAATAGCCGCTTGCTGGCGTAACTCATCTTTACCCGCTTGCGTGCTTAATTTCAGGGCATTACTGCCACTAAATGTATTCAATAATTCTGATTTCACCAGTGGTATATGCTTTTTTATACCAATCGCGTTGTCTTCACCACGCACCATTAGCTGAACTTGGATTTGCACTAACACTGAGCCATTATCGCTCGACAAGTTAAATAAAAATCGTCCCGGCATCGGTACATATATAGCTTCTTCATCACTTGGCTTTTCTTCCATCGACATTTCATCGCCGTTTTCCATTGCCATTTTTTGCTCTGATGCTGAGTCATCTCCTGATAAAAACCAAAAGGTTCCGCCACCAGCTAAAAGTAAAACTACAACCGCTACGATAATTAGCATTAATGGACTCTTTTTCTTCGGAGCTTGTTCTTCAAGCGACAGAGACTCTTCTTCAGCCATAATTTCCTCTTAGAATTTCTTCTTGAAACCAGATATCAATAAGACAGCCGTATAGCTTACCGAATTAAGCATAATAATCTATACCTGAAGCTTCAGTTGACGCTATATTCAGTACTAACTGCTCATCATTTGTTGCAGTTTCATTCCATCCGCTATTCAAGGATGAATTACCATCTTGCTCCGAGCCTTGCCCGCCCCGCTCTTGGCTATTGTTATCATGATAAGAAATTTCACTATCCGATAACTCCATACCTTGCTCAGCTAACATATCTCTTAATCTTGGTGTCGCTTGTTCGAGCAATTCTTTTGCTCCCGGTTGCGTCACATGAAACTGAACTTGTGTTTGATCTTGCTGAACTTGAATCTTTACTAACATATGTCCGAGTTCAGGTGGATCCAAACGAATTTCAGCCTGACCAATGCCATTATTTACCATTGCGATCAGTTGTTGCTTCATTACTGGAGAAAACCGCTGGATCATCTCCTGCATTGGTGGAGTTTGTTCTCCAGCTTGCTTAAGTGATACCTGCAACTGTGGGGTGTCAACACGGCCCTCAGCCCTGTTGAGAAGGTTCATTCCACTCGTAAGCTGTGAAGAATTGTTCTGGCTATTTGAAGATGCTTTCTCCAATGAATTCAATAACTCTCCTTCATCCACTTGAAAGTCACCGTCAAGGACTTCACTGGCTACCGGTTCAGTAGCCAGTTTTATTGGGGTTTGTATTGGTGTATGTATTGGTGTTTGTTTGGCTACTTCATTAGAACCACCTTGGCTTAGATCTTTTATTACGCCAGCTTTCCCATCGACATCGCCACTGAGTGTTTTACCAAGTTCAGAATTGCTGAATGTCTTGGCAGATACATCCGTTGTACTTTCTAGAGAGCTTGATAAAGCCTGTTGTGGTGTCGATGCAGGTTCTAACTTAGGCTGAATCATTGAAGTATTTGTAGCCACGATATTTTGCGTGTCTTGCCCAGCCGTATTTATGCCGCTTTGAGGTACTTGAGCAACTTGAGTCGGAACTTCAATACTGTCAGCGCTTATTAATTCTGAATGTGATAACAAATTATCTGAAAATTCGGTTTGTGATTTTATATCCGCTTCTTTCGCTAATTCAGTTTGTGGCAAATGCGGCAATATTTGACCGCTCACACTCGGTGACTCGTCTAAATCAGTATTATAAGATTGAGCCGCACTGATTTGTATAAGTAATTTATCAGGTGTCGTTTCTTCTTTAACATTGCCATTACCCGATAAATCATCAGTAAGTAACTCAGAAAACGGTGTTTTTTCAGGCAGAGGTGATGGCGAAACTTCTCGAATTGGATTTACGGATTCTTCAGCCAAAATCGTGGAAAATCCAGAGTCTAATTTATCTGACGCAGTAAGTTCGTTAACACTTGCATAGCTCTGAGTGGCCTTTGAATTACTTAGTACTAGGTTTTCTCCTGTACTTAAAATCATTTCATTAACTTGCGCCACAACAACCTCCATTTTGCTTATCTAGCCAAAATCCTATTTCAGTAGATAAAATCAGCAATTCGCTTAAAGTCTCAATGATACCAATATTAAATAACGTCAATATTTGTCATTAACCGCACAAAACCAAGCAATGTTCATGCCAAAGCCGAGTTCATGATTTGCATAACCAAACTAAAAACAATCAATGAATCACCACACCCCAGAGGGGCGAGGAATTAAACCCTGAGTGATTAATATTTTTTCCTGAACTCCCGAAAGCTATCTAATACCAATTACAGTAATTGGTATAACATTTATCCAAACCATTAATTAAAGTTAACTATTAATGACTTATATTACTTTATATCATCCACTCAATTATCAGCAATTAGGTAACACCATGGCTAACCCAATAATATCAATTCCTATCAAGATAGAGCCTCAACTACATTCAGGGCCAGCAGAGGATATCGAACCTGATATAGAATTAAAGTTTGGACCAAACAAAGCATTTATAGTTACATTCGGTTATTGCGAGGCTTGTAAAAACTCTATGAGTCTTTCTGACTTTATGGAACACAAAGATAAATGTGAAGCAATCAAATTTAAAATTAAAGAACTATTAGCCTCTTTACCAACCCCTCCATATGAAGAAAGCTGTCGACTGGAACTCATAAAACTTGCTCCTACCAACAAAGCAAAGTTCGCTAAGGCGATGGTTGAAATGAACCATTTATGGAAAAAACTAGGTGAAGAATTTAATTTGCCACCAAACAAACTCCAAGAAATTCAAGCGCAAATATTAATAAAAAGCGTAATGTCTTGCATGTCTGACACATTAGAAATCCTAATACGCAGTGGAGTAAGCAACTCCGTGTTTATTAGCGCCAGTGCTCAAGACATCTATGCAGTTACAGAAGGGTTTATTAAAGACGGTTCACTTGAGTGTGATGCGGGTGTCAAAGTGCTCAAAAACTTGTTAGCTCTTTCTTAGCGAACCTTTTTATTGCGAAAAAGTTGTTGAATGGCAAATTCATCGATAAGCTTTTGCTCAGATTTAGCTTCTGTCACTTGTTGTTTAACTGCTTTTTTTTCTAAAAGCATTTCAACCGCTTTTCGCTTTTGCTGTTTTTCCATCCAATATTGTTGGCGATACCCTTGTTGTTGTTCTGCTTTTTTGACTGCCTCAACTTGTTGTCCAACAGCTTGATCGATTTGACCAACAAAACGGTGAAATTGGTGATATTGAGAAGCACTCAAATTCGAACCCACTTTCCCTGACATTTGCTGCATGTACTCCAATCGATAATTATTGAGCGAGTCAAGTTGTTGGCGTGCTTTTTGGTGCTCTGATTTTGCCGAGCGTAATTGCAAACTTGCTTGCTCTTCAGCGTCTTTAGCGAGTTGTAGTACAAGTTGCAGCGGGTCTTTTTTCACCATTAATTTAAGCCTTATTTATACCAATTACAGTAATTAATCTCTCACTCAGCAAAATCTAAAGGGTTTCAGTGCAAGGCACAAGCTCGAAGTACTATATTCCCTACGGCCGCCATACAAAACTGGCGTTCAACGCACTTAGTGCTTTTGTCGGGATAATTCAAGTGCTTGTAACGCAGTAATGGAACCCTTTAGCCTTGCCCTTCGGGAGCTTGTATGTGCTCACTTTGGTTTATAAAGAATACTTCTCAAAATTGTCTTGACGTAGCAATGTAATAACGACAGCTTTGTATGTTGGTAACAACTATGCCTTCATCTATTTCGATTGTACTTTGAACACATACATAGCTCTGAGCTGGGAATTTAATTACTGTAATTGGTATTACTTACACTGCGCCGCAAGTTGATTCAACATCGTGGCGCAATCATTAAAACTGATCGCATCGCGCATGCCTTGTCTCAAAAAAGCATTCATGGCAGGTTGTAACCGAATCGCATTATCTAATTGAGGATCACTACCTTGGGTATAAGCGCCAATTGATATCAAATCACGATTTTGCTGATAATGAGAATACATTTGTTTCACTTTACGCGTGCTATCAAGATGCTGTTCATCAACAACCATAGGTGCGACACGACTGATACTCGCTTCAATATCAATTGCAGGGTAATGCCCTGAATCAGCGAGTGTGCGAGATAATACGATATGACCATCTAAAATGGCTCGTGAAGCGTCTGCAATAGGATCTTGTTGATCATCACCTTCTGTTAGCACGGTATAAAATGCTGTGATTGACCCTTGGTTTACACTGCCATTTCCGGCTCGCTCAACCAACTTAGGCAGTTTCGCAAATACTGAAGGCGGATAGCCTTTAGTAGC
This sequence comes from Parashewanella spongiae, assembly GCF_004358345.1. NCBI lineage: Bacteria > Pseudomonadati > Pseudomonadota > Gammaproteobacteria > Alteromonadales > Shewanellaceae > Parashewanella > Parashewanella spongiae. The sequence goes on from NZ_CP037952.1 coordinate 3,630,767, forward strand.
GGGCGGCTCTCCTACCGCTAAAGCAATTTCACGTTGAGCTTGGGCATACCTTGTTAAACTATCCATTAATAATAAAACGTTGTAGCCAAGATCACGAAAATACTCGGCGATTCTGGTGGATGTTTCACAGGCTCGTAAACGCACAAGTGGAGATGTATCAGCTGGCGCGGCAACAACAACGGCACGTGCGCGACCTTCTGGCCCTAATATTTCTTCGATAAACTCTTTTACTTCTCGGCCACGTTCGCCAACTAACCCAACGACAATAATGTCTGCGGTTGTGCCGCGAGTCATCATCCCTAACAGCACACTCTTACCGACACCGGAGCCAGCAAATAACCCCATCCGCTGCCCTTTTCCGACAGTAAGCATGGCGTTAATTGCACGTACACCAACATCGAGAGGTTCTTCGATTGCTTTACGGGATAGTGGATTTATTGCAGGGCTATGAGCCGAAGCTTGTTCAGTTGAATTTAATGCACCTAACCCGTCAATGGGTTGACCGCTGCCATCCAATACTCGGCCTAATAGTGACAATCCTACATTCAGATTGGCTTTAGCGCCTAAGGGAACAACTCTCGCACCAGGTAATACTCCGCGCAACTCATCAACAGGCATCAAATAAAGGAGCTCGTTTTCAAATCCAATAACTTCGGCTGTAAGCTCGCCTTCCATTGTTTCTATTGAGCACAAGCTGCCAACGGGTGCTGTGCAACCACTTGCTTCCAGCGTTAGCCCGACAACTCTAACTAATTGCCCACTCGCGACAGCACGAAAAGGAGTAACACGTTTTTGATGCGCTTCTAATTTATTAAGAAGGTTCTGAGGACGACTGTTCATCATTTGACTCCAACAGACCTTGATCTTGTGATTGCAGCTTCGACGCTTTTTCAATCTCGTCAGACAGAGCCGTTTGCAGCTGCTTTTCAAGTTGATGCTGCTGTTCAAGTAAAGCGGCTAACACCGCTTCACTTCGACTCGCTAAGCGCATATCAACATTTGAACGTTGGCTTGAAACAAAGCAATCACCGGCTTGCAAAGATGGGTCTGATTCAATAATCCATTGATTACGCTCTAACTGAGCCGCTGAATAAGCTTGTTCAACTAAGTTGGCATCATCTGGGTGCAGACGGATCACAACTTCTTGTTTTTTGACAGGCAAAGCTTCAACACCTTGTCGAAGCACACTTAAAATATGCTCAGGATGAGTTTTAATCTCACTGCCTACAATAGCCTTAGCTAAGTTGGTTGACAGTGCAAGTAGACATGCTTCGACTTGGGTATCAATCACCGATAACGGCTGCTCAATTTGAGTGACAATTTTTTCCAGCTTTGTTAACAAATCAGCTGAGTCTGCTAACCCTTGCTCCAAGCCTTGTTGTTTACCTTGCTCAAAGCCTTCTTCATGACCCTGTGCTAAGCCATCTAACCGACCTTTTTCTAGACCTTCATTCTTACCTTGTTCGAACCCTTGCTCACGAGCTTCTGCTTCGGCTTCTTTCTGAAGGTGTTCAATGTCCGCGAGGGTTGGTGGCGCAATATACTCATCATGTTCAGTTTCTTGCTCTGAAGATGAGTAGCGACCAAATAAATTTGCGTCAACATTCGTGGTTTGCGTTACATCAGGTAATTGCCATTGCTGGAATTCATTATTGGCTGCTGCACTGTCATTTAAATCAATAGATTCAGGCTCAACACTAGAGGAACTCATCACCGCCTCCACCGCCGCTTAACATTAGCTCACCACTCTCACTCAATCTTCGAGCTATGGATAATATTTCTTTTTGGGCAACCTCAACTTCGCTGATCCGTATCGGCCCCATAGCTTCTAAGTCATCATTTAACAATTCTGCTGCACGTTTGGACATGTTCCCAAGCAGTTTATTTTTAAGGGCATCGTCCGCACCTTTTAGCGCTTTCATTAGCACATCTTGTTGAATTTCACGCAATAAGGCTTGAATGCCTCGGTCGTCAACATCAATGAGGTTTTCAAACACAAACATAAGATCTTGAATTTGCTGAGCCATTTCTTCATCAGATTCACGCAATGTCTCCATTAAGTGACTCTCGACACCTGTATCCAAGAAGTTCATGATATTTGCTGCCGCTTTCAAGCCACCCATTTTGGCAGCTTGTGCACCACCTTGACCCGCGAACTGTTTTTCCATGATGTCATTTAATTCTTGTAATGCAGCAGGTTGCACTTCTTCAAGATTAGCAATACGCATCATTAAATCTAAACGTGTATTTTCAGGGAACTGTGCAAAAATTTCAGCGGCTTGATCCGGCTCAAGGTAAGATAATACAATCGTTTGAATTTGCGGATGTTCGTTTTGAATGATTGTTGCAACTTGTCTTGCATCCATCCATTTTAATGAATCAAGACCTTTCGAGCCTCCGCCAGCTACAATTTGCTCGATCAAGTTGCCAGCTTTGTCTTCACCTAATGCTGCGGTTAGGGCTTTACGGACAAAATCTTCACTATTAAAGCCAATCGCAGAAAACTTTTGGATTTCGTCCAAAAATAGTTTATGCACACCAATGACTTTTTCTTGGCCGTAATCTTGGGTAGAGGCCATTGCCATACCCAATTGTTGTACCTGTTTTGGCTCTAAATGGCGCAAAACAGAAGCGGCATCCGCTTCGCTTAAGCTCAACAACAAGATTGCGGCTTTTTCTACACCTGTAATATTACTCACTACAGCCGTAGAGACTTGGGTTGGGTCATCACTACTAATATCAGGCATCTTCTTGCAACCAGCTCTTAATTACTTGAGTTGAAAGCTCGGGCTCGTTGGCCACAAGCGCGCGAATCGCTTTGATCATATCATCATCTTTATGCAAATCGGGTATAAGAATTGAGCCATCATCAGCATAACTGTACTCTGAGTCCGATTTATTTAGCATCCCCAAGGTATCTACGGCATATTGATCTTCAATTTCTGCTAATTCGTTACCAGTGCTGCTTTCATCATTCGCTTTATCGCCATCTGGTTGAACCATTCGCTTAAACATTGGGCGAATGACCGTCACTATTAACACAATGACAACTAATGCACCCAAAGCGAGTTTGACCGTTCGCATAAACCATGGTTGCTCCCAAATTTCTGGTTTAGGTGCGCTTTCTACCAATTGATCCATAAATGGCACACTGACAACTTCTAGCACATCACCTCTAGCAGCATTAAAACCAACTGCGCCCTCAAGTAAACGGCGAATATTAGCAATTTCTTGATCATTACGAGACACGCGATCAACTTGGCCATTTTCATCGGCTACACCAGATTTAAAATTAACAGCAACAGAAACAGAGACACGATTTACAGTACCTACTTGTTGGCGAGTGTGGCTTACTGTCGTGTCTAATTCGAAATTGCGAGTGGCCTCGCGGTGCAAAGAGCCTGACGCTCCAGTTTCACTTGCCGCTGCATTTGTGGCATCTTGAGGGATATCTGATGCCGCAGGAGGCTGATTAGTCAACGCCCCCGGGATACCTCCAATCCCACCACCTTTTGAGTTCGTTTCTAACGTTTGCTCACTTCGCACAGCATTTTGATCTGGACTAAAACGTTTTGTTGTTTTTTCAACTGCAGTAAAGTCCATAGAAACATCAACTTGAGATGAAAAGTTTTCAGGACCTAGTATCGGAATAAGAATTGACTGGATTTTATTGCGGTATTCATTTTCTTTTGCCTGAGCAATTTCGATTTCTCGGCGTGCTCTGGAGGAAGCACCATCTTGACTGCCAGAATTAAGTAATCGACCCGACGAATCTGTCACGGTTACACGACTTGGGTCCATTCCTTGAACCGCAGAAGCCACAATATCAACGATTGAATCGATTTCTTCTTGCCCCAAACCACTTCGGCGAGTAGTGATCACCACTGTTGCACTTGGCTTAGAAGCACTTCGTGCGAATACGTTTTCTTTTGGCAGAGCTAAAATTACTTTTGCACGACTCACGCGCTTGAGTTCTTCAATAGCTCTCGCTAAATTCATCTCTTGGCTGTGCTTTAATCGTGCTTGCTCCATCCTTTGGCTAACGCCAAAACCACTGTCTTTACTCAAATAGTCATCATTTTTACTGCTACTTTCAACACCGGCGCGGCTTAACAATAATTTGACTTCTTGATACTTATTTTCAGGGACTAAAACAACATCAACTTCTATTTTTCGATCGATTTTATTCTTATCAAGTACATCAAGTACTTGGATCATCTCTTGGGTATCCATTTTCCCAAGAGGGCGATACTCAGGTTCTTGTGCTATTAAGATCACAAACACCGCAAGTGCAAGACATACAGCTAATGCCAGGATCATTGTCACTTGGCGAAGTGCGTTTGAACTACCAAGCCCGCCTAACATTCCTGATTTGTGTTCTTGCGCTGCGCCATCAACGCTTCCATTTGCATCTGAAGACGTATTTCCGCTTAGTGCTAATTCTGTGCTCACGATAACTACCTGTTCGCCAATTTAACTTACGGATTAAACCGTCATATTCATTATTTCTTTGTACGCATCGACCAGTTTATTTCTCACTTGGACTGTGGCTTCAAAAGCAACACTCGCTTTTTCTCTTGCAATCACAGTATCAGAAAGTGTGACACTGGTATCACCCATTTCCAAACGTGTTGCTAAATTGGCAGAGTTAGATTGTAGCTGATTGATATTTCCCATTGCCATCGACAATAACTCACTAAAGTCACTCCCTGAAGTGTTATTTACTTCACGAATTAATCCTGCACTTTGTAGATTAGCGGACGGAGTAATCTCTCCCTTGATGGACTGCATTTCTTGCAATAACTCATTAGCATTGATTTGCATACTCGTCTCCCTGCGACTTATTTTTGACGATAACCACTGTCAACAAACTAAGCATTAAGTGTGCCAAAAAAACAATCATTAGGATCTGTTGATCTTTCGTGACTGTTTTTGCAGCGATAAATTGGTTATTTTATGCAAGGTAGAGTTTGTGAGGTTTGGTTATTATCGACATACAAAACTGTCGTTACTTCGTTTCCAAATAAGAAAATGATAACGCAGCACCTTTGATTTAGAAAGAGCGACCAATATACGCCCTCTCTTTTTTCGATGCTTTTGAGCATTCACTGCTCTGTGTTGTGACCAGCTCACTTAGATGGCTAAGCATCACTGCTCACACCTTGAACAGATAAACCTAAATAAATCGGTTGGGAGCGTTCATATACGCAGAAAAAATTACTGATAGCAAGTCATGAATAGCAGCAAGTAGTGGTTCTACTTGCAAAATTTATAACGCAGCTAGCGGTGATTTTGGCAAGTATATGAATGTTCAGCACTCACCTGATTGGTGAATTAGGGTTGTTTAGTTTTGTATTTAACTTCAATAGATTAAAGCTAAATTGTGCGTTCAACCGATTTATTTAGGATAAATGCTCAAATAGCACAAAATTTAATCCTGAAAGGTCAACAGACCCTAGTCTTATGAATAACGAGCATAGATCAAATCATGAACAAATCATCATTAAGATTTAACTTTAAGGAAATTATAAAAAAACAATTATCTTATAAAATTAACCTAAGCAAATGAAAGCCCCCGCGAAGGCTGGAAACCAAGTAACGACAGTTTGTATGTCGGTAGTGTAGCGCCTTTTTCTTGTTTAGAAAAAGTCTCTGGGTACCAGCCTACGCTGGTATGGCAAATCACAGATCTCACTGATTAGTTCGCCCCAAAGGGCGGGGAACTAAACCCAAAGAGATTAAACATTAAGGTGAACAATATGGCTGTAAATAACAATTTTTTAGCTCTAGTAACTTACAACTTTGAAAACGGTGATATTGACATTTCAGAAGGCAGTGAGTCTACCGCTAAAAGAATTAGTGATGCTGTTTCTCAAGGTGAGCCTTTAAAAGTCACCATAATGCGCCAACAATACTCTAACTCAGAGCAAAATCATGCTGTTGAAACAACCTTTAACTTAACTTTGAAAAATGGGAAGTTTGTTGAAGACTCATCAATCATGACGAAAGCGGCTCAAACACTAGAAAAGCTACTCCTTAATCAGAGTTATAATGCCAGCATAATCAGTGCCTTTCTTTCTAAAATAAATGAAGGAAAAAAATCTGACTTAAGTAGTTTTGCAGATAGTGAGTGGGTTATTACACAAAAAGGTGAAGATAAAAGCCACCCAAGCGAAACAAAACAAGCTTCAGCTCAAGCCAGCATTTCGTCGCAAGATGTTACGCCTATACTTGCCACACCAAAAGCGACTAATCACGAAAGTTATAGCAGTTATGAGAACGTTACAAAACTAGAAAGTATTAAGCAATTCATACAACCTATACCCGACACAGTCATAATTTTTGATTTAGACGACACATTAATTAGTGACGATGTAAAAGCGGAATATCAAACTAAATCAAAATTAACGCTAGAAGATGCATTAGTTGCTACCCACAAAACAACCACTATCCCAAATATACCGATGTATTTGGCTGAACTTAGAGCCAAATTACCTGATGGTGGTAAAATTGTTTTAATGACCAATTCGCTTGAATCTAGTATGAATCGAAAATTGCAAGCAATAGGATTAGAAAAGAAACTTTTTGACTTTATTGATACTAAAGATGAGGTTCTAGCCCGTACTCAAACTGAAAAAGCAACAAACAAAGGTTTGAGACTCGAAAACTTGTGTCAAAAGCACGGCCTTAAACCCAAACAAATTTGCATTGTCGATGACGAGAAACAACATTTAGATTCAGTTCGTAAATCGAGCCAAAAACTTAAAGTTCCAACGTTTGTTTCAGTCCAATATAGCGGTGCTTGCCTAATGCAACATCGTGCAGCGGCAATCACTCACTGCTACGATGATAGAATGGTAGGAAAATCATTAGATTACTATCTAAATTGGAACTACACAAAATCAGATTATAGTCGAGATGTTAAAGCTCAAAAAGATCAATATGACTCGGCAATATACTAGGGTCTGTTGATCTTTCGTGATTGTTTTTGCAGCGATAAATTGGTTATTTTACGCAAGGCAGAGTTTGTGAGGTTTGGTTATTATCGACATACAAAACTGTCGTTACTTCGTTTCCAAATAAGAAAACGATAACGCAGCACCTTTTATTTAGAAAAAGCGACCAATTTACGCTCTCTCTTTTTTCGATGCTTTTGAGCATTCACTGTTCTGTCTTGTGACCCGCTCACTTAGATGGCTAAGCATCACTACTCACGCCTTGAACCTAAAAACATTAGTTGAACGCTGAGTATATGAGTAACTGTTTGAGTCAATAAGATGACTTTATCATCATGGCTTTCACCCAATGAGTGAAGTGCTCTACGCTCACAAGCTTGCTAAAATGACTGATATCTGCGTTGTAACTTTTGCAAGTAGAATAACTACTTGCTGCAAGCTACGCCTTACTATCAGCCATTTTTTCTATGCTTGAGAACGCAGTCAACTGATGTTTCTAGGTTGAACAGAAAAATGCTCAAATAGCACAAAATTTAACCCTGAAAGATCAACAGACCTTAAGGATTGCATTCACTATGCTGGGATTTCTATCCCAGCATCTCTCATTTTAGCCATTTTATATCTAAGCGTTCTCGCACTAATACCCAGTTTTTCCGCAACCATTTTTCGGCTACCGTCACATTGATTTAATGTTTCTAATATAATCAAATGCTCTTGGGCTTGTAGCTCACCACCGAGACCTTCTTGCTGGGGTGCATTAACGACTTGTTCCGAACCACTGTTTGTCGATACATCCGCCGATGTCACCCTAGAGATTTCAGTAGCATCAATGATAATGTCGTTTGCGCTAATTTGTTTACCTTGCAGTAAAATCACCGCTCGCTGCATGACATTGTCAAGTTCACGAACATTTCCCGGCCAGCGATGCATTAATAACTTTCTAGTTGCTGCATCATCAAGTGTTGGCGTTTCCACAAAACCTTGTCTTTGACTGTGCCGCTCGATTAAGTGTCTCGCTAACGGCAGAATATCGGCAGGTCGCTGACTTAACGCAGGCCAAGTTAAAGGAAACACATTAATACGATAATATAAATCTTCCCGAAAGTTGCCTGACTCTGCCATTGCTTTTAAATCACGATTTGAAGTCGCAAGTACGCGTACATCAAGCTTAATGGTTTTTCGGCTTCCTAAGCGTTCCACTTCACGCTCTTGTAAAACCCTCAATAACTTAGCTTGTAAACCGAGTTCCATTTCTGATATTTCGTCAAGTAAAAGTGTACCGCCTTGAGCCTGTTCAAACTTGCCAGGACATGCCTGATGTGCGCCTGTAAAAGCACCCTTTTCATAGCCAAATAAGGTCGCTTCTAACATGTTTTCTGGAATGGCGGCGCAGTTAATTGCAATAAAAGCCGCATCATTACGATGGCTGTGTTGATGCACATAGCGAGCAAGCACTTCCTTACCTGAACCACTAGGTCCCATTATCATGACTGATGCGTCAGATTGAGCCACACGCTCCGCTAAGGATAGTAACTGCAAGCTTTTCTCATCTTCGACGATTGGCGCATTAAAATCTGTTTTACTCGGTAAGTATCGACTGACTTGGTTTATCAATACTTCTGTTGCAAATGGTTTAGCTAAATAATCCACCGCACCGAGTTTTATTGCCCTGACAGCGTCATTAATTGTGGCAAATGCTGTCATCATTAACATCGGAATTTTTGCATGGTTGGCTTGCATGTAATTTAATAACCCAAGCCCACCAATGCCTTCCATTTGGACATCGCTGATCACCATGTCAAAAGCCACTTTTTTGGTAACTGCAGATTTTAATTCAAGAATGGCATCCTCAGCACTTCCAACATCCACACAATCAAATTGTGCTAATAAAAGAGTATCAACTAATGCTTCACGAAGTGATTCATCATCTTCGACAAGTAATATTCTAGCTTCTGTCATAAGTACCTCTGGATGATTTTTTGCTTAGGCTGCAGCAGACAATGCAGGAAAGCTAAGGATAAAATGGCAACCTTTGCCAAGTTCACACTTTAAATTAATGTTGCCGTTGTGGTTTCTAACAACTGACTGAACAACAGCAAGCCCTAAACCCGTGCCTTGCGCCTTTGTTGTATAAAACGGTTCTAATATTCGTTTTTCTGTGCCTGACTCAAGACCTTTACCATCGTCAATCACTTCTAAAAACAATTGGGACTGTCTTTCACAAGATTTAACGGTGACATTTTTTGCGCCTGCTTCAAGACTGTTCATCACTAAATTGTTAATTGCTGAACTTAACGCATTTTCATTGGCCATTAACTGAGCTGATGATTCATTGATAAACCGTAATGTACAATTTTTCTTTTCTGCAATCGGCTCACAATCAGCTGAAACTTGTTCTAGCACTTGCTCGAAACTTACTGGTTCACCTTGTTGATTTTGGCGCCCTCTTGCCATTAACAACATGTCATTAACTTGATGTTCCAACTGATTTAATCGATTGATGAGTTTATCTTGAAACTTAGCTTTACTGGCTTCTGGCAACTTTGGATTTTTAAGATTTGATGCATAAAGCATCGCTGCTGAGAGCGGCGTACGAACTTGGTGAGCCAATTTTGCCACCATTTTTCCGAGCGAAGATAAACGTTGTAAATGAGATAGGTTCTGTTGAAGTTGCCGAGTTTCAGTAAGATCGGTCAAGACAATAAGCTGACCGGGTTCTGGCGATAGTGGCGTGATAGCAAGCTTAACTCGACGACCATTTCTGAGAGATACTTCATGCCCGTCATCTTTTTGCGGAGAAAAAGCACGATTAATGATGGTTAGCCACTTTTGCCCTTCGAGTGGTTCACCCAAGAGTTCTAATGCAACGGGGTTGGCCTGAGTCACCATACCATTACCATCCAGTATCACAATCCCTGAAGGCATGGCCTGTAAAATATGCTCGACACGGCTAGACATGTTATCAACTTCACCCTTAAATAAATTGGCTTTACTTGGGTGTGCAACGTCTTGTGCGTGTTTATTAATTGGCGTGACAGCCTGAACATTAGACAACTTACTCACTCCGTCAAAAAATTACCTATGACGGAGTTATGCAGTTATGATGCCAAAGTAAAACACCCCAGAGAAGCAAGGTATTGTCACTCTAGCGCAGGCCGGAAACCAAGTAACAACAGTGTTGTATGTCGGTAGTCTAGTGCCTTTGCTTTTTCTATAAAAGTCACTGGATACCAGCCTTAGTTGGTATGACAAAGATTGGTATTTTCTAAATCGCTAGATCCCTCAGTTCGCCCCTGTGGGCGAGGAATTAAACCTGAAGTAATCAAAGCTAATAGCTTGAACTGAATAGAATAGATAAAAACAATTATTCTTTTGAAAGCCCGTACTTTCGCATTTTTTCAACCAGCGTAGTACGGCGAATACCAAGCATTTCTGCGGCTCGTGCAACAACACTATCTTGATGATCTAAAGCTTGACGGATCATATCAATTTCGAGTTCAGCCAATAAATCTTTTAAGTTAACACCTTCAGGAGGAAGCTCGCTTGGAAATCGACTTTCGGGTATTTCTACTGGCTCATCGTCGTTAAATATTGCTGCAAGTGCATCACGCTCAGCTTGTTCCTCACTCACTTCAACTTGATACTCAGGAACATCAATATGTCGATACTTTAAAGGCAAGTCATTTACGTCCACTAAGCCGCCAGGAAGTAAAATCGTTAAACGCTCAACTAAGTTCGATAACTCACGAACATTACCAGCCCAACTATGTTCTTTTAATGAATCTATAGCACGCTGAGTAAAGCGAACTTTCCCACGCCCTTCATTGAACACACGCGCAACAAGCTCTTGAAGTAATAGTGGAATGTCTTCTTGACGCTCTTGCAGTGATGGCATTTCAATCGGGAATACATTCAAGCGATAATATAAGTCTTCGCGGAAAGTATTATCGTTAATCATTTCTTCCAAGTTTCTATGCGTAGCTGCGACCACTCTAACGTCTGTTTTAAGGGTTTTAGAACCACCTACCCGCTCAAAAACACGCTCTTGCAATACACGAAGCAATTTAACCTGCATTTGCAGTGGCATATCGCCAATTTCATCTAAAAAGAGTGTGCCGCCTTCAGCCAGTTCAAAGCGCCCTTTACGAGCCGTAATTGCACCTGTAAAAGAGCCCTTTTCATGACCAAATAGCTCACTTTCAAGTAATTCAGGCGGAATAGCACCACAGTTTACAGGAATGAAAGGCCCTGTGCGTCGCTCAGAAAGATAATGAATATTACGAGCAACCACTTCTTTACCCGTACCTGATTGCCCTAGGATTAATACCGTTGCATCAGAGCCAGCAACCTGACTAATCATATGTCTAACTTGATTGATTCCTTCACTGCGCCCCACAAGGCTACGGAAGAGTTTGGTTTGGTTTACGCTTGTCGGTACTTCTGTTCGTTTTGCCTGTCCGAAAACTTGGCAAAAGTGTAGGAACTCAGTTAACTGAGGATAAGTAACAGGATCAGAAATAAAACCGACGATGTTACTCGCGTCGATATTTTCATCGGCAGATAAAGCGATAAAAGGCTGCCAAGGCAACTGGCTTATTGTTGATTTTAGAGATTCAATCATTGCAGAGCTTTGCTCGACGACAATTGCTCTAAAGCGATGCCCTTGGGTTAAGTTAGCTAGTTCATCAATAGAAACAAAGTCAACTTGTTCACCAAGAAATTCTAAAATACAAGCCAAGCGATTAAATCGCTCTAATTCTGTTCCAACAAGTAAAATTCGTTGATCAATTTGCATCATTCAAAAGGCCATAAATGCGTAAAGTCGATTGATTCCAGCAAGCTATTATTGTTAACCACAGTATCAATTTCAGCTAATTCAATGTTACTCAAAGGTGAACACTGTTTACCACGTGGAATATTGTATTATCAGCAAGCCAGAAGCAAGTCCCATGTAACTATAATGTTGTTCTCAACTGTTTATAGCTCAAAAATACAACAACTGCAGAGGGAATCGTCAAAAATATGGCAATCAATAAAAAACAGGCGCCTATTTTGCGCCTGTTTTCTAGTGAAATCGAGCAGCCATTATTGTTATTTTTTATTATTAGTATTTACTATTTTAGCTGTTCAGCTCGCGTGAGCAGTAATGTGGTGCATGTCGTGAGGGATTGCATCCCAACCTTCTTTGATGGTTCTTAATACTTCAGAAACGTCATCAAGTATGGCTGCATTATTTTCTACATTGGCTCTGGTTAAACTCGCCAACATAAATTCATACAAGTTGCTCAAGTTGGTTCCGACCTCTGAATCGTCATCCATTACTAAACAGTTTCTTAAACCTTGAATAATACCAATTGCTTTGCCAATCAATTCACCTTTGGCTGCAGTGTTGTTATGTTCAATAGCATATTTTGATTGCGCCACTCTTTCAAGCGCACCTGCAAGTAACATTTGAGTGATTTTGTGTGGTGAAGCGTCAGCGAGCTGAGTGTCCAATGATACTTTACGATAAGACTGTAACGAACCCCTCATAAATACCTACCTATTTTTATTAACTGATTTATACACATCAACTTTACTTGAACCCACATTCATATTTGCAATCGACTCAGCATAAAACTGTCGGTGCTGTGTGAGTTCTTCAATAAAGTCAGTAGATAACGCCTTTTGCTCTTTCAAAAACGCTTCGTTTACCGAATCGTTCTTGCTCATAATTAATTCGAGCGCTTTTTGACGTTGGTCTACCAATTCAAGCAAAGATGACGCCAACTCTTCACTGCGATTAAAATCTTTATCGCGAACACGTGATAAGTTAGCAATGTATTTTTTAATTTTGGCATTTATTTCATTAACTGATGACGTGCTTTCTGAAATATTCATTTTATATCCCTACGACTGAGGTACAAGTCCAGGTAAAGAGTTTAACCTATTAGTTAAGTCAGCAGACTGCTGGCTTAAACTCCCCACTAACAAATCCATTGCGTTGTATTGCTGAGTCAAGCGGGCTTGTAAAGACACCATTTTGCGATCCAAAGCTTCGCGGCTATCACCGATTCGATCGACTTGACGATCTAAGCTTTCATCTCGACTATCAAGTAAGCCGCCAGTCTCGGAATACACTTCAACTCTATTAGTAAGCGTAGCAGCGAATCCTGTATCTTCCGCAGTAAAAAACTCAGACATTCCATTTAAATTATTTTCCAGTGCGTCATCGAGCCTGTCTGAATCAATCTCTAACATGCCATAGCGATCGGATGAAATACCAAACTCACTTAAACGCATTTCGCCATCTTCAGTGCCAAAGCCTGATGAAAGCGTGTTTCGAAGCTGAGATTCCACTGAACGAACTAAAGAGTCACCTTGTAATGCGCCAGCTCTTTGGGTGTCAGCGTCATAACCCGATAAATTATCAATCGTAGTCATTAACTCGTTGTATGCTTCAACAAATGACTCTATTTGAGTTTTAGCCGCACCCGTATTCGGTGCAATGGTAATCGTTGTTGACTCATCGACATCTGCATCTTTTAAATTAAGTGTGACACCTTGAATCGCGTTCTCCACTTCATTTGAAGCCGAGCTTATTGATAAACCATCAATATTTAACGTTGCATTTCGTGACGCTTGCAGCACTTCCATATTTTCAAAAGCATCTGTCAATGCCGTACCTGATACATCAGTCGCATCGACAGTAATATCGTTAACAACACCAGTATCATCTGACGTTAATACTAATCTTGAAACTGTCGGTGCATTGGGATCGGTAGGATCAGTACTTACGTTATTAACTATCGTCGCGGTAATCCCGATATTATCATCAGAGCTATTAATCGCACGCATAATGTCTTGAAGTGAAGCATCGGCCGCTACAGCTACATCGAAATCCTCACCACCAATTGCAAAGTTTAAGCTACCTTCACCAACAGGAGTCGTAACATCATTGAAGCCTTGGCTGCCAAGTTTTTGGCTACGAGCAAGTTCAACAACTTCGACATTATAACTACCGGCAACGGCATCATCTTCGGAGGTTGCACTGAGGTAGTCGCTATTTGATAAGGTGGTTTTATTACCTAAAAAAGTCGACGATTTGCCGAGGGATTCCATTGAATCCTCAAAGGTTTTCATCGCGCTTTTGAGTGAGCCAATAGCGGAAATTTCAGTAGTAAGCCGCCCTTGTTCAGCGTTTAACTGTGCATCTTTAGGGCCTCTTTCAGCACCAACTAAGGCCGTTACAATGCCCGAAATATCGAGACCAGAACCTAACCCTTGGTTAGAAATCATTTACTACTCCTACTTTATATCACCGCTTTTCACTCAGTACCCTAGCGCAACCAATTTTGTCGCGAATAGGAAAACTATTGCCGCTTAACTGCAATCTAGTAATTCTATACTTCAGTCTTTAGCAATAAACCTGACATTTCAGCAAATCTCTCTGCGAGTTCAATCGCTTCTTCTGACGGTATTTGGCGGATAATTTCACCCGACTCGGTATCCATCACACTTACAACTGTTTTGCCACTTTCTTCATGCACTTGAAACTGAATGCTTTTGCGCGACACTGACATCATTTCAGTCAATTCTTCCGCCGCGGCCGTTAGTGCATCAACATCAGCCTCTTTTGCCGACTCGAAGATTTTTTGTAGCTCAGCCACTCCGTTCGACTCATTCAACAACACATCAATCGGTGCTTGTTGAGATAAATTGCCGCTCACAGCATTAGACTGACCACTGCCTGACTGATTATTTGGCACTACATTACTTTGGTTGCTAGCTGAAGCAACATCCGTACCAGCTGTATATGTATTTATGTCCATAATGTTTACTCCCTGAAAGCTATCCTTAACTTAGCGCTTCCAGCATTTGTGAAACTTATACTTCCACCTATCTTTGTATATCGGAAAAACTCCTCTTAACTTTAGAAATTAAGAGAAGTTTTTCATTCATCAATCTCACTCTTTACTTTACTGAAGCAACGATAAGGCAATCTGTGGGATTTGATTCGCTTGCGATAACATCGCCGTAGAGGTTTGCAGTAAGATTTGCTGCTTAGTCATGTTTGCAGTTTCCTTAGCAAAGTCGACGTCAAGAATTCGGCTACGAGAATCTGCAACGTTATTCTGAATGTTTCCTAAGTTACTGATGGTGTGACCAAGGCGATTTTGGATTGCACCGAGGTCGGCACGATTTTCATCAATGCTTTTTATTGCAGCATCGATGATTTCAAGCGCGTTTTGAGCGCCAGTATCAGTGCCGATATCAATAGTATTTACTCCAAGTAACGAAGCTGTGGTAGCCAAAGTTACAGCGCTGTTATCCAACTCCAATGCTGTAGTACCTTCATCAACTTTTGCATTAGTAAAATCAACACTAAAATCTGTACGTGAAGCAGGTGTGGTATTAGTTGTGCTTGCAACTATTGTTGAATTACCTGTTCCTGTAGTCGTTGCTCCACCAATTGCAGTCCCGCCAATAGTTAAACCTAAATCTAACGTACCGTTAGGAGAACCATTAGTTTCATCCACATAGTTATTTGCTACGACAGTAAACGCAGTTGCCGTGTCTGTTGATGTTATATCAATGCTTGTACCACTTACTGCTGATGAATAAGGATTACCAGCTACACCAGCTATAGCTGTTGAAATAGCTGATTCTAAGTTAGCTATAGTATCTGTATTACCAGCATTTAAATTAACAGTCACTTGTGATAACCCAGTTCCAATGACTAAATCAAGAGTTTCATTGCCAACCAGTGATGATGTTAATCCAGAAAGATTTAAAGTATTAGTAGCTGGATTAACTGTATTAGAAGCAGGAGTTACTACACCACCTGTAACTGCAACACCACTAATACCATCAACTGAATTGATGGCGTCTGCTAAACCTGACGCATCTAAAGAACCACTAGCTCCTATTGCACCAATAGTAATAGTTGTATCATCTGTTCCTAAGGTCAAAGTAGTGCTTGCGCTATTACCTGAAATAGTTTGAGTAGCATTACCTGTGACGCCTAATACACTACGTCCAATCGCATTAGACGCAATATTCTGCAGGCTAATTCCAATAGTCTCGTTTGCATTTGCTCCAACTTGAAATGATCTAGAACCAAAATTACCATCCAATAACTTTATGTCACCAAATCTTGTTGTATCTGAAATACGAGTTAACTCACTTTGCAAAGCAGCAATCTCTTTTTGCATGTTAACTCGATCTGAATTTGAATTTGAACCATTTGCAGATTGTAAAGACAGGTCGCGCATTCGTTGCAAAATATTAGTTGATTCTTGCATCGCACCTTCTGCGGTTTGAGCAATTGATATACCATCGTTTGCATTTCGCTGAGCAACATCTAAACCGCGCATTTGCGATGTTAGGCGGTTTGAGATTGCCAGACCAGCAGCATCATCTTTAGCTGAGTTAATGCGTAAACCTGACGATAAACGCTGCATTGATTGTGCGACCATATTGTTTGCGCGGTTGGTATTTCCTTGAGCGCGCATTGATGTCACGTTTGTGTTGACTGTAATAGGCATAGTGTTGTCCTCTTATCCCTGAGTTACACCTGTCTATTGCTGATTGAGTTCACATAGAGTCAGGCGGATTTTTTAGTTACAAACTTTTACTTACAAGTAGGGTAACGGACAAAAACTGAACAACTTTATGTGTTTTTTGATTAACTTTTGTTCATGTTTGATTTTTTAAATTAAATATCTTTAACTGAAAATCTAATATCTTGATGATTTAATTATGATAAATATCACTAACCTTGAATGATAAATATGGCGGCATCAGCGACGAATATATCCTCAACTAATAGTTTTGAACCTAATGTAAGCGACCTTACTACAGAGGAAAGCGAATACTTTAGACGTGACTCAAAAGACATAGAAACGGTAAATGAAGTAAAATTTCAAGACTTACCTGGTGAAATTATTTTTAATCAAACTCTTATTCCAAGGGGTCTTAATGCTGTCACACTTAATTGCAAAATTTACAAACCTAATGTTAATTCAGAATTTTATTTTCAAATAGAAAAAGCAATTGAACAAAATGTGAGGTTTGCATTGTGTATTGTTGATGTTAGAGACTCTCAAATATTAAGAACCACTCAATTAATTCAATTTTGCAAATCAAAATCAATTCCCATATTCGCATTTGAATACAGCAATAATATTTGTGTGTTTGAGGATATACCATCTGAACTCAAGGCTCTCCTCCCCAAAAATCAACCAAGACTGATAAAAGAAACATTTTCTATTTTCTCTGTACCCAAGTTTCACCGCGAATTAACTAGAGTAAAACCTGACGCCCTTATTGTTGCAGGCTCAATTGGCGAATGCTGTATTAAAGCCTCAATACTTGGCACAAGCGATGACTTTAAATGTATGCTTTGGCATGATAAAGAATATGGGGCGGTTCAATATGGTATTCCGGTTTACACACAAAGCCGTCTGATTTTTTCACACACTAAACTGTTTGATGAACTTGAACACCCTTTATTGTATAAGTTTGATGATATTACCGACCACATCAGGCCGCAACCTCATATTAAGCAACGCACAAAAAAGCCAGTCAAATGACTGGCCTTTAATATCATGTATTACTTGTGATTTACTTCATTTAGTTCCGCTTTAGCGGTAAAAATTAAAGTAGTGACAAAGCAACCTGCGGTAACTGGTTAGCCTGTGCCAACATCGCAGAAGATGTTTGCGACAGAATTTGCTGCTTAGTCATTTGCGCTGTTTCTTTGGCAAAGTCAACATCTTGAACACGGCTACGTGCATCAGATACGTTGTTCGAAATGTTACCCAAGTTGTTGATGGTATGACCTAAACGGTTTTGAGTCGCACCTAAATCAGCACGTTGACCATCGATTTGAGCGATAGCGGCATCGATAGTTGATATTGCGTTCTGCGCGCCTGCAGCAGTCGAAATATCAATTTTATCAACATTTGCAGAACTATTACCAGCAACTGTTCCGTCTGCAGCATCCGCGCCGTTGTCAAATGCAACAGTACCTGCACCACCTGCTGCAGTACCAGAAACTTCTAACGTATTTACTGGAGCACCTCCTGTATTGTTAGCAACAGTACCACTTATTGCAATCGATTCGTCTCCATTACTCGCGACCACAATAGACGCTGTGATATTAAGTCCGGCATCTGACGCTGCTCTATTAATTGCTTCAGCAACACCGCTTGCACCTTCCGCATCCTCAATATTTACATCAAGATCTGTAGCGGTATCATCACCATTAAAATCTGCTTTAATCGTTACAGTTCCATCATCATCAGCACCTGCAGTTAATGCCGTAATTCCGTCTTTTGAAATGCTTGCACCCGTGACTGCACGGCTTTCCCCTAATTTATCAGCACCTATATCACTCAAAGAGACTGAAATAGTTTCATTAGCTTCCGAACCAACTTGTATTGACTGTGTCCCATAAGAACCATTAAGCAGCTTTTGACCACCGAACGACGTGGTTTCTGAAATACGTGTTAACTCATTTTGTAAAGCACCAATTTCTTTTTGTGAAGCTGCACGATCTTCTGCTGAATTCGAGCCGTTAGCCGCTTGTAAAGACAGATCACGCATACGTTGCAAGATATTTGTCGATTCTTGCATCGCACCTTCAGCGGTTTGTGCGATTGAGATGCCGTCGTTCGCGTTACGAGTTGCGACATCTAGACCATTAATCTGAGAAGTAAATCGGTTTGATATTTGTAGACCAGCAGCATCATCTTTAGCGCTGTTGATTTTAAGACCAGAAGCAAGGCGTTCCATTGATTGTTGTACACCCATGTTTGACTTGTTCAAGTTACCTTGGGCTTTCATTGACGTTACGTTGGTATTGACTGAAATAGGCATAATTACTGTCCTCGTTATTAGCCTGACTGATCAAACCCGCAGCGCGCTTCAGTCAGAATATTGTTATTGGTTACATTTTCATTAACGGCTCTCCCAACATTAACTTTAGATAATTTTTAACTTTTTTTTTGACATATGTGAAAAGTAGACTATATGCACTTCCGTCATACCTGCGCAGGCAGGTATCCAGTGACTTTATTTTAAGAAACATCCAAACAAGGCACTAGACTCCAGCCTACGCTGGAGTGACGAATTTTAAGCCTTCCGTCATACCTACGCTGGAGTGACGGACTTTAATTCTTCCGTCATACCTGCGTAGGCAGGTATCCAGTGACTTAGTTTTAAGAAACATCCAAGCAAGATACTAGACTCCAGCCTACGCTGGAGTGACGGACTTTAATTCTTCCGTCATACCTGCGTAGGCAGGTATCCAGTGGCTTAGTTTTAAGAAACATCCAAACAAGGCGCTAGACTCCAGCCTACGCTGGAGTGACGAATTTTAAGCCTTCCGTCATACCTGCGCAGGCAGGTATCCAGTGGCTTATTATCAATTCATACATCTATCAAAAGGCACTAGGCTCCAGCCTTCGCTGGAGTAGGCGCTAGACTCCAGCGTACGCTGGAGTGACGGATTTTAATTCTTCCGTCATACCTGCGCAGGCAGGTATCCAGTGACTTATTATCAACTCATACATCTATCGAAAGGCGCTAGGCTCCAGCCTTCGCTGGAGTGACGAATTTGAACACTTCTGTCATACCTGCGCAGGCAGGTACCCAGTAACTTATTATCAACCCATTCATCTATCGAGAGGCGCTAGGCTCCAGCCTTCGCTGGAGTGACGGATTTGAACTCTTCCGTCATACCTGCGCAGGCAGGTATCCAGTGACTTAGTTTTAAGAAACATCCAAGCAAGATACTAGACTCCAGCCTACGCTGGAGTGACGGATTTTAATTCTTCTGTCATACCTGCGCAGGCAGGTATCCAGTGACTTATTGTCAACTCATACATCTATCGAAAGGCGCTAGGCTCCAGCCTTCGCTGGAGTGACGAAATTGCAGAGTGACAGATTTTGATTCTTCCGTCATACCTGCACAGGCAGGTATCCAGTAACTTATTATCAATTCATACATCTATCGAGAGGCGCTAGGCTCCAGCCTTCGCTGGAGTGACGAAATTGCAGAGTGACAGATTTGAATTCTTCCGTCATACCTGCGCAGGCAGGTATCCAGTGACTTTTAGCCGGAAAATCAATAAAGTAAAGCTAAACACATTTCAAGGACTAGAAATGGAAAAGCAGCCTTGTGTCTATATTCTTGCTTCAAAAAGGAATGGGACACTTTATATTGGAGTAACCAGTAATCTTATAAAACGGATCTGGGAGCATAAGAACAATATCGTCGAAGGGTTTACTCAAAAATATTCAGTCCATCGATTAGTATATTTTGAGCAACACGACAACATGGAGTCTGCAATAACTCGCGAGAAGCAATTAAAAGCGTGGAAAAGGCAATGGAAGATAAATTTAATAGAAGAAACAAACCCATCTTGGAATGATTTATGGAAATCTATTTTATAAAGCCACTAGGCTCCAGCCTTCGCGGGAGTGACAAATGTTAATTCTTCCGTCATACCTGCGCAGGCAGGGTATCCAGTGACTTTATTTTAAGAAACATCCAAACAAGGCACTAGACTCCAGCCTACGCTGGAGTGACGAATTTTAAGTCTTCCGCCATACCTGCGTAGGCAGGTATCCAGTGACTTAGTTCTAAGAAACATCCAAACAAGGCACTAGACTCCAGCCTTCGCTGGAGTGACGAGAAAGTTAAATCTATTAGCCCAATAACGATAAGGCTACCTGTGGTAACTGGTTAGCCTGTGCCAACATTGCTGACGAGGTTTGTGACAAGATTTGGTTCTTCGTCATTGTTGCGGTTTCTTTGGCAAAATCGACATCTTGAACTCGGCTACGAGCATCTGATACGTTATTTGAAATACTACCTAAGTTATTAATAGTATGACTCATACGATTTTGTACCGCACCTAAATCAGCACGTGAACCATCAATTTGAGCGATAGCTGCATCTATCTGAGAAATTGCTGATTGAGCGCCACCTGCTGTTGAAATGTTAATAGTGCTAATATCTGCAGTGCCGTTTGCACCTACTGTTGCATTTGCTGGTGCTGTAAATGCAGCTGGAGTTGATGTACCAGCTGCATTATCAGGGTTCGCTGCTGCAGTACCTGTGATTGCCATAGCGCTTGCTGCAGAACCCGTGGCAGTTGTTCCATTTTGAACTGTGCCTGTAAATGATATTCCACCATCCTCTTCCACATTTGCTGTGATATTAGTATTTTCACTTGCAAACTTTTTATTCAATTCATCCACTAATTCACCAGCATCTGTCGCTTTTGTGTCAGTAATCTCAATATCTGTTGCATTACCATCTCCATTAAAATCAGCATTAAATGTTAAATCTCCTGTGCCATCTCCAGTTGTTAATGAAGTAACACTTTCAGCACTCAATTTGCCGCCAGATACAGATCTTGCATCTGACAATGCATCAGCAGCTACATCTTCAAGCGTTACTGAAATAGTTTCATTGGCTTCGGCACCAACCTGAAATGACTGTGTGCCATACGAACCATCAAGTAATTTCTGCCCACCAAAAGAGGTTGTTTCTGAAATACGTGTCAATTCATTTTGAAGTGCTGCCATTTCTTTTTGCGATGCGCCACGGTCTTCTGCTGAGTTCGAACCGTTAGCCGATTGTAAAGAAAGATCACGCATACGTTGCAAGATGTTTGTTGATTCTTGCATTGCGCCTTCAGCGGTTTGAGCAATCGAAATACCATCGTTAGCGTTACGAACCGCGACATCTAGTCCATTAATCTGGCTGGTAAAACGGTTTGAGATTTGCAGGCCAGCAGCATCGTCTTTTGCGCTGTTAATTTTAAGACCAGATGCAAGACGTTCCATTGACATTTGAACACCCATGTTGGACTTGTTTAAGTTTCCTTGGGCCTTCATTGAAGTGACGTTAGTATTAACGCTAATAGGCATAGTATTTCCCCTTAAAAAATCAAGCCAAATCCAACAGACAGGCAAAGATTATTGTTTTTAATTTAATTGTTTATAATTTAATTATTTCTAATAAATATCGCTGTAGCGCCTGAATTAACTACTCTTCAGACTTGCATTTATAATTACAACGCTCTGCGTTAAGTACCTGAACACAAATTTTCTCGTATTTTTAAAAATATCTTCAGCACTACTTTGGTTACATAGCTACGGCTATGCGCCCGTTATTGCATCTTGTATTGCACTAAATCTATATTCCAAAATTGTGCGAAAACTTATGTTCAGCCACTTTTAGCGTTAGTGAACATTCTGTTTAACGACTTCTTATAAGTTAAAAATTCCTGAGTTAACAAGAACGCAAACACCTTGTATTAAATAAAGTCAAACAAGGTTGTCGAACTTACTCTGCTAAACAGGCTTGACGCGGCATTCAGTGCTAATTGTTGTTTTTCAAACTCACTGATGGCCGATGCCAAATCCAGATCTTCTAACTTCGACTGTGCCGAGGTGTTCACTAACTTTGCCTCTTCGTGCCGCATTGCATAGCTTTCAGTGTTGCTTAAGCCAATGCCCGCTTCACTGCGCGCCATACCGATCTGGTTGATACCTTGATTCATGTTATCCAATATCTGTGCCATTTCTGCTTGGCCGTTTGGATTTTGTAGTTCTCCGCTTTCTGCTAGCGTAATCGCTTGTTCAATGGTGTCGAAAATACTGACCTGAGATTGCTCTGAAATGGCGACAGAATCACCGATAGCAGGGACTCCATCGAATTTAAGCTCCACACCATCTATCACAAGAGGGTTAGTAAAAGCAGTGGTTTGGGGTGCACCCGAAGAGTCGGTGTAATTTACATTTACGCCACCTGAATTATCGTCAACAAACGCAAGGGTATAATTTGCCGCTGGATTTGCCGCACTAGCGTCAAATTTTGCCGAGCTAATAGAAAATTCGCCCGTTTGACCTGCCTGATAATTGACAGAATAATCACCTATTGCGTTTTCACCATTCATAAAGGCGGCATCACCGGCAATATTTGTCGCTTGCAGCACACCTGAAGAGATAACCGAGTTTCTTACCCCGCTATCACCTTGATATGATATGGTTCTTGGTGTACCTGAACCAAACTCGAAAGGTTGTTGCTCGGTTTCAAAACCTGCAAAAATATAGTTACCTGACTCATCACGGGTATTGGCTAATGACTGCAAAGCTTCTAAGTTTGACTTCATTTCAGTTGCGATGGCTTGTATGTCATCATCTGAGTGTCGACCATTGGTGAGCGATAGCATTTGATCTTTAATTGTGCGTGATAATGATTCAGCGCTACCTAATGTTGACTCTGCTACTGAAAGTTTATTATCGGCATAATCGATATTCTTGAGGTATTGGTCGATTAAGGTATTTTCTTGCTTTAAGTTATCAATACCTATCGAGGCTACTGGATCATCCCCTGCAGTATTGACACGCTTACCGCTTGATATTTGTTCAAGCGTTTGCGCGGTAGCTGACTGCTGACGCAATACACTGTTAATGCTTTGTTGATGAAATTGTGCTGTAGATACTCTCATGACGACAACCTCTAGTTCACTGCACTAAGCAGAGTGTCAAAAATTTGCTGAGATGTAGTCATGATCCGCGCTGACGCTTGATATGACTGTTGAAAACGAAGTAGATTGGCGGCTTCTTCATCAAGGTTCACGCCCGATTCACTTTGCACCCGTGATTCAGCTTGTTGAAAAACGGATGTTGCACTGGCTAATCGAGTTTCTGCGCCTTTGGTTTGGCTACCAATTTCGAGCTTAGTCCCTTCATACACGTCGATAAATGATGACTTGCCACCATTCATGGTTTGGGCTTCGCTCAGCGTTGCCATTTCAAGGGCGTTGGTGTTGTCGCCTGCCCCTGTTGTGCTGCTACCTGCTGCGGCAATGCCTTCTGGGTCGGTGAGTTCAACTTTAAACCCAGCTGCTGCGTCTGCCGTTGGACGTATTTCAAAGCTGTCACCATCGGCTACTGTTCCAGTGTCAATATTAATACTGAAACCATCTGCTCCGGTTAACTGATCACCAGCGGCATTTAAGGTTAATGTAGTTTCATTTCCTTTATCGTCTGTCAGTGTGTATCCGCCAGAGGTAGTGAAATCAAGCTGATAAGTTGAGCCTGTAAGCTCACCTGTATTTGAAATATCAACGGATAAGTTTGCACTGCCAGTGTTATCACTTAATGCACCCACTCGACCTGCTGAAATTAGCGGATCATTAATGTCTGTAAAGATGTTTTGTCCCACTTGACCATTCAAATCAAAACCATTGGCTTGCGCTTGATTAAATGCATCAGCCACACCCAACGCAAATTGGCCAAGCTCTTGTTGAGCGGATACTAAGGTTTCATCGCGATATTCAAATAATGCGCCTAGCTGCCCACCTAAATTTGCACCAGATAATTTGATTTCATGATCACCTGATGTTGCGATTAATTGAGGCTCTTGCGGGAAGGGATCACCTTGTTTGGTACCAACTTGCATGGATACTTCACCGGACACTAACATTACCGAACCGCCGAGCATAACGCTTTTAGCGCCTGTTTCAAGAGGAATGACATTGACTTCGGCGTACAGGCTAAGCTCTTGTATTAAGGCATCTTGACGATCCAATAACTGTGAATCATCGCCACCGCTTTCCATGAGCTCGCGATTGATACTACCAATTGCACTGCTGAGCTCATTAATACGATCCGTGATGCCTTTGATTTGATCGTTCGTTTGGCTCATTTCACCATTCAAACTTTTCTGCATTTGATTGACTGAATTTGCAAGGTTATTTGCTGAGCTTAAAACCGTTGAGCGTACTCCTAAATCATCAGGCAAGTCTGCAAGGCTATTAAGCTGGGCATAAAAGTCATTCAAGCCAGAAGGAACTGCTTTACCTGATTGGGAATACAGTTGGTCAAGGGACGACAATTTGCTAAATTTTGTCTCTGCTTCACTTAGCCCTGTTTGACCTATGCGCAATTCTCGTGCTGCAAAGTCATTATAAATACGCTTCACATCTGAAATGTAACTGCCTGATCCAAAGCTGATGTTGCCTGCTTGGAAGGAGTCTAGTGACGACTGTGTCGCTACCTGACGGTGATAGCCTACGGTATTAGCATTAGCAATGTTATTACTGGTTACCGCTAATTGTGCTTGAGAAGTTTGCACACCATTTCGAGCAATATTGAGTAGATCGCTAGCCATTACCACATCCCTCTGACTGTATTCACTTGTTGAATATCGGTTTGTTTAACGACTTTATTTGTAAGCATTACAAATGAAGCCGTATCACTAAAATTATTTACATTTCTTGTGTTCATCGCTTCACTTCCCAGCTCCAATAGAGTCCATGACAGACATCACCTTTTGAGCATACTTAGGATCTGTGGCATAGCCTGCTTGCTGTAAGGCTTGAATAAACTGCTCAGGCTTTGCTGCAACTTTAAGTGCATCTTTATAGCGTTCACCGTTAGATATGAAGCTGACAAAGTCATCGAAGCTCTGTTTCATATCTTCATACACTCTAAAGTCAGCTTGCTGCTTTACTGGTATGCCTTGTTCGAATTCCAATGTGCTGACTTTGGCTTTTTGCCCTTGCCAGCTTTTGTCTGCTTTTATATTGAATAAATTATTGCTTGGTTCACCATTGCTTTGATGAACCATTTTTTTACCCCAACCTGTTTCGAGTGCTGACTGCGCAATTAAAACTTCTGGTGTGGTACCAAGCTTGTTTGCAGCTTTTTGTGCATGGGGATAAAGCTGTTTGATAAATTCTTCTTTATTGGCAAATCGTTCGCTTGCCTGCTGGTGAACTTGAGAGGGCAACACCTTGCCGCTGACAATTTGATCTAATGCGGCTTTATCACGCATCGAACTTCCCATCACAGCGCTTGTATCATTTTTAACCAAGTTACTTTTTGTATCGGCTGAATTTTGAACAGCATGAGTAATATTTTTGACTGAGGTAATTGTGTCTATTGACGGAGAAAACGGATCTTGTCGTAAAACTGACGCCGGTTTAATGCTGCTGGTTTCAGGCGAGAGCTGTTGCACCATTAAGTCGGCGAGTCCTAGTACCCCTTTACCAGATATGTCTTGGGACAATTGCTGATCACGCATTTGTTCATAAAATGCAGTGTACTGACTGTTAAACGGGCTGTCGGACTTGAATGCTTCGTTAGCATCGCGCATGCTTTTCATCAGCATTTGTACGAAGATGCCTTCGAACTGTTTTGCCACTTCCTTTATTGCGCCTTTCTCATCCTTTTGGGCTTGAGCACGCAAGTTATCTATACTGCTTAAGTCTAGAAAATGTGATGAGTTTGCAAGCTTTTCCATAGCCTTTCCGACAACCTAAATGAATTAACTTAAATAATTATCAACTCACCATGCAAAGCACCTGCCAATTTAAGTGCTTCAAGTATGGCAAGAACATCTGAAGGTGCAGCACCAACTAAATTCACGGCACGAACAAGTTCGTCTAGCGTAGTTCCTGGGTTAAAGAAGAACATGCGTTTAAAGTCTTCACTGACATCAATATTCGAGTCGGTCGTGACAGCGGTTTGACCTTGGCCAAAGGCGTTTGGCTGTGAGACTTGAGTAGTTTCAGCAATAGTGACTGTTAGGCCGCCGTGTGTAATCGCCGCAGGCATTAGCTTGACTTGTTGACCGACCACAATAGTGCCAGTACGTGAGTTCACAATGACTTTGGCTGACTCAGCCGCTAAATCGACTTGTAAGTTTTCAACGGTGGCGAGAAATGACACTCGTTGGGATGCATCTCTTGGGGCGCTAACACGTACAGATGTTCCATCTAACGCTTTTGCCATTCCTGGGCCTAATAATTCATTGATGCTGTCGGCCATACGCTTAGCTGAAGAAAAGTCTGCTCGATGAAGGTTAAAAGTGAGGTAGTCGCCATTGGCAAATGGTGAAATGACTTCTCGCTCAATAATTGCGCCATTAGGAATACGGCCCACTGTGGGTGTGTTTTGTATGACTTTAGAGCCATCTAACCCTTCAGCACTAAAACCACTGACAACTAAACTGCCTTGTGCAACTGCGTAAATTTTTCCGTCAACACCTTTTAAAAAAGTTTGCAGTAAGGTGCCGCCACGTAAGCTTTTTGCTTCACCCAAACTCGATACGGTAATATCAATATTTTGCCCGGTTTTAATAAATGCAGGCATTTGTGCGCTAACTGCTACAACAGCAACGTTTTTAACTTTTGGACGGAAGTTGCTGGGTAAATTAATGCCAAAGTTATTTAACATGGTTTTGAAGGTTTGCTCGGTATAACGAGTTTTTTCACCTGTGCCCGGTAAACCCACCACAAGCCCATAACCTAGTAATTGGTTGCTTCGCACACCTTGGATATTGGCTATATCTTTTATACGTTGAGCACTAACCTGAGGTGTTAATAAACAGCACGCTAATGCCAAACCTAATAGTTTTTTTATGTTCATTTTTATACTCCTAGAATGGCCACCAATCGCTCAAAAAGAATTTGCTTATCCAACCCACTTTTTGAGAGTCAGCAAAAGAGCCTGTTCCACTGTATTGGATTCGTGCGTTGGCAATTCTTGGGGATTCAATCGTGTTGTCTGGTCGAATATCTTGGCTACGGACAATGCCTGTGACTCGAATAAACTCGTCACCGTTATTAATGGAAATCCACTTTTCGCCACGGATAACTAAGTGTCCATTACTTAACACTTTCATTACGTTCGCTGAAATCTGCCCATCTAAACTGTTGCTTTGATCGGCATCTGCTTCGCGATTCGTGTTATAAGCATCGCGGTAACGTAAATCGATTGGGTTACCTTTAATGGTGGCGTTTTTACCTAAACCAAATACTGGTTCGACGTTTAAGTTACTGCCTTTAGAAATTTCATTGGTGGCACTTTTTGTCGCTTGAGTAGACTCAACTAACATAACGGTTATGATGTCACCCACTTTATGTGCCCGAATATCCGAATACAGGCTCGCGACTTGTGAATCAACAAAAATAGAACCCGTTCGAACAACTTGTGTCGGCGGTGCTTCTGGATACACAGGCGCATAAAACGGATCATCAGCGATAGGCTTCTTACTGGTTGATTGACACGCAGTAAGAAACAAAATGCTAATAATAGTGAGTAATTTAAACCTGTTCATATTCATTGCGATTGCCTACTACATATTCTGGTTAACGTAAGACAACATTTGATCTACGGCTGAAATCACTTTTGAGTTCATTTCATAAATACGTTGACTTTCAATTAGGTTAACCAGTTCTTCCGTTACGTTTACGTTTGATGTTTCAAGTGCGCCTTGACGAATCGCCCCCATGCCATCAAGCCCTGCCACACCTTGAATTGGTGTGCCACTTGCCCCTGTTTCGGTATAGAGGTTTTGACCCATTGGATCTAAACCTGATGGATTAATGAAGTCAGCCATATTGAACTGACCTAACACTTGGTTTTCAGCATTACCGGCTGTCTTAACCGATACTTCACCTTCAGAAGAAACGGTAATGCTTGATGCGTCGTCAGGAATAGTAATACCGGGTTGTACGACATAGCCTGAGCCTGACGTTACGATTTGACCTGTATCGTCAATACTAAATTGACCACTACGGGTATAAGCCGTATTTCCGTCTGGTGTTTGGACTTCAAAAAAGCCCGGCCCTTCGATCATCATGTCCAGTGAATTATCGGTGGTTTGCATATTGCCTTGGCTAAACACTTTTTGTGTCGCAACAACTTTAGTACCTGCTCCAATATTTAAACCATTTGGTAATTTAGTGTTCGATGCACTAATACCACCTGCTTGATTCACTGTTTGATAAAGCAAATCTTCAAATACCGCGCGACTTTTTTTGTAACCCACCGTACTGGCGTTTGCTACGTTATTTGAGATAACTGCAATATCGGTTTGTTGAGCGTCTAGCCCTGTTTTACTTATCCATAATGCGGGATGCATGACTATCTCTCCTAACTTACGCGCATTAATGAAGAAGAGGCTTTATCTATCTCTTCTGCGGTTTTCATCATTTTGACTTGTAGTTCAAACTGACGCTGTATATCAATCAAAGCGACCATTTCTTCAACGGCACTGACATTACTTTTTTCAATCGCACCACTTTCAACCATTACAGTTGGATCGGTTGGTGCTGGTTGGCCTGATGTTTGACGAAATAAGCCATCTTCACCCCGCATTAACGTTGCCGTATCAGGATTAACAAGTTTAATTACTGCGACTTGTTCTAATGCGTCAGCTGGCGCACCTTGTGGGCGTACTGTGATTATTCCGTCTTGGGATATTTCAACTTTTTCAATAGGAAGGGGTAAGACAATTGGGCCATTTTCACTCATGATTGGATTACCACGGTCATTTTTAAGTAATCCAGTATTATCAAAACTTAGACTGCCAGAACGGGTATAAGCTTCTTGACCATCAGCTCCCTGAACGGCAAACCAACCGTTACCATTAATAGCAACGTCAAGATCTCGACCTGTGGTATTTAAAGCGCCATCACGGAAGTTGGTAGTGGCAATTTCTGTCATCGCAAAAACACGAGTCGGTAAACCTTCGCCAAACGCCTGCATCGAACGAGCTTGCGCCATATCAGCTTTAAAACCATCCGTATTAGCATTGGCCAAATTGTTGGCTCTAACAGCCAATTCAGCCATATTTTGTTTAGCACCACTGGTGGCGATATACAGTAATTTATCCATTAGTCGATCCGTCAAACATCCTACTTGAACGAATTTAAAGCATTTCTTATGCCAACCTTTGGAACGCACGTATTTACTGAGCGGAAATTAATCGGATAGATTTTTTAAGTGGATAAAATTAGTCATAGACTACAAAGAGGAAAAACATTGCCGCAAAAAATAAAACATGAAATTATTCAAAAAATAACAATACATTTTTATATTAAACTTCATCTGGTTACGAGGAAATATGGTTATCAAAGAGAACGGATTTAGGGTCTACTCAAAAAAGCAAAGTATTCGTTTAAAGTGAGAACATCACTTTCCTCTATTGGTTTTTGTGTCAAAGGATTGCGCCCTGTTTCCTTCATTACTCGCTCGATCGTGGCCTTTGAAAATAACTGTGGTACGTCTTTATCACCGCGTAACACAATTGCATCTTGGAATGTAACTTTCTCAAATGATATTGGACAGACGCCAATGACCACACTAGAATCATTTTGATGATTACTCACCTTTTCAGCTGCCATTAACACACCATTATTAATCACTGTATCTTCATTTTTATCAGTCGAAGTTCTCTCAACGAACGGCTCATCTTCGTCTGACACTATGGGCGTTGCTGCACTATTTATTGCACTACGTTGTAAGACTCTACCGACAGCAGCAGTATGAAAGTTTGCTTCATTCCATGCTCTGGCAGCACTTTCAATATGAGCAGCTATTCTAGGCATTGCTAATGCTGATGATAATTGTTTCTTAGTCACATATTTAATTAAAGGATTTTTCTCCCATGGAAAGCCTTGATAATCACATGTATCTTTAGTGAATTCAGCTCTGAAATATAGCCTAACGACTCTATTTCCATCTACCTCCGAACTTTTTTGAACAAGATCAAAACCAACTCCATTTATGCATAAAGATCGTGACGCTCCTTCGACACCGTAGGCTTTGAAACTTTCTACAACTTCTTGACCAATTTTATCAGGTGAAAAAGTTAATTTTAAAAGTGACATAAAAATGGACCTTCTTCAGCTCCATACATGTTCTGATGATTAATTAGACAGCTTTACTTTGCAAGGAACTCTTAGTTTTCGTGAGCAGAGGTTGTTCTAGGTTCAGTTTATGTTCAGCTATTCCAAAAAAAGGCACGGCTTAATTACCGTGCCTTTAACCTAAAAACATAAGTTGAACGCTGAGTATACGAGTAATTGTTTGAGCAATAAGATGATTTTATCATCATAGCTTTCACCAAATGAGTAAAGCGCTCTACGTTCACAAGCTTGCTAAAATGACTGCTATCTGCGTTGTAACTTTTGCAAGTAGAATAACTACTTGCTGCAAGCTACGCCTTACTATCAACCATTTTCTCTACGCTTGAGAACGCAGTCAACTGATGTTTCTAGGTTTAAAATAAAACAATAAATATAATTAGTTAATCTGAAGAATTGTTTGCTGCAAGGTATTATTCACTTCTAGCGTTCGTGAATTAGCTTGGAAATTACGCTGTGCTGAAATCAAATCCACCAATTCAGTAGTCAAGTCTACGTTCGATTGCTCTAAGGCTGATGACCGAATGCTACCTAATGTGCCGCTATTTGCTTCACCAGCTAGTGCTTGCCCAGAATCTAGGCTTGCACGCCATGACGTATTACCCACCTGTGTCAGTCCTTGGTCATTAGGAAAACGAGCCAGTGCTACGCGAGCTAATGGAACCGTTGAACCGTTACTATAACTCGCATTGATCAAACCATCAGCGCCAACTTCAACATTCGTTAAACGGCCTACTGTTGTGCCATCTTGCGTAAGCTCTGTTACTTCAAATGGTGCTGCATATTGAGTCGGGTTATTAAAGGCAACTGTTAAAGCTTGTGTTCCATCTGCACCGGGGCCTAATACACCAGCACCACCTACACCGAGCGGTTCGGTGGTTATTGCCGTTGGGCTACTTCCTGTATAAGTACCTGTATCGTTAAATTTAACAACAGCGCCTTGCCAACCACCAGCAGTAACTGCATTTCCTGTAGCATCTGCCGCTCCATCTCCGGTAGTGTCTCTGCCATAGGTTGCTACAGGGCCTGTTACATCAACTTGTTCTCCATCAACCGCATAATATGCTACCCAGTTGCTCTCGCCAGTATATGAACCATTATTTGGTTTAACATAGTACGTCGTCATGACATGTGGCTCACCGAGTGAGTCGTAAAAAGTCACCGAAGTTGAGTTATTAAAAGTATCGCTATCGTCCGGATTAAATAATGCAGGATCTTTAGTGCTTTCACCGGCATTAAGATTCATTTGAATGCCAATATTATCCGTTTTTACAGGGCTACCAGCGGTATCAGGAATTTTAACAGGTTGGGTGGTTGTTAAGCTCACTGACGTCGAATTACCATCTTTATCTACTGGAAATGTACGTAAGTAATTGCCCGCTGAATCAACCATAAAGTTTTCAGAATCAACTTTAAATGCACCAGCTCGGGTATACGTTAAATCTTGAGAGTTTTGATCACTTGAAGTGACAAAGTAACCGCCTCCGCTGATCGCCATATCAAGCGCATTTTTAGTAATTTGCAAACTTCCTTGATGAAATTGTTGCGCTACTTGAGAAGTTGTCACACCACCACCGACAGCCGTTTTTCCATTTGAAAAAATAGAGTTAGCATAAACATCAGCGAATTCTGCACGAGATTCTTTAAAACCAATAGTATTCGCGTTAGCGATATTATTAGCGGTTGTGTTTAAATCCTTTTGTGCGGCTTCAATGCCACTTAAAGCGATGTTGAACGACATAAGTCCCCCTGTTCCTGCATCAAATTTAACTGGCGAGATCCCCGCCAATATTATTTTTCCAATTAATAAGGCTTTATTTTTAAGTGGCTATTCTCTGAGCCTGAAACCGCCACTTAAGCCTGATTTACTTGTACTAGCTCTCTGAAACAGCAAGTACATCTGTTAATTTAATTCCACTGCCGCCTTTCAAATTCAAAATAGCGCCAGT
This sequence comes from Parashewanella spongiae, assembly GCF_004358345.1. Lineage (NCBI taxonomy): Bacteria > Pseudomonadati > Pseudomonadota > Gammaproteobacteria > Alteromonadales > Shewanellaceae > Parashewanella > Parashewanella spongiae. The sequence goes on from NZ_CP037952.1 coordinate 3,663,395, forward strand.
ACTCGCATTACCTAATGAAACACTCGTAACGTGGGCATAAGTTGAAACGGCTAAATCTTGTGATTCACTGCCCACAAGCCCACTGGCTTTAATTGAATAATTGCCTTCGGCTACAGGATTTCCGTTTTTATCTAATCCATCCCATGCCACTTCGACATTACCGCCAGCACGGCCATCTACTTTGAATGTTTGAACCAACTGACCATTCTCATCTTCAACACGAACAGTAATTTCATCAATTGGACGGGGCGTACTGACGACACCTTTCAGTTCAGGCTCTGCAGGTGTTACATGACCAACATTGGTTGGGATCAACACTTTACGACCAACAAGACTCGATGCTTGCAAAGCTTGGCTTGAGCTAGTCAAACCATTAAGATTTTGAATTTCTTCATTCAACTTAGAAATACCATCAACAGTGGAAAATGAGGACATTTGCGAAATCATTTGGTCATTATCAACAGGCTTAAACGGGTCTTGGTAAGACAACTGCTGTGTTAACAAGGAGAAAAAGTCTTCTTGAGTCAACTGCTGATTATTATTTGGCGCAGGAATATTTGACTCTTCAGGCAAACGAATGCCATCTAAAAACGGATTTCCAGTAGAATTAACTGTATCCATATGTCACCCCTTATTTGCCCATTCTTAATGTCTGCTGAAGCATACTTTTTGCGGCATCAGCAACTTGCGTATTCATTTGATAGGTGCGTGATGCCGAAATCATGTCGGCCATCTCTTCCATTACATTAACGTTTGGTTTGTAAATAAAACCGTCAGCGTCTGACATTGGATGATCCGGTGAGTACTCCTTTATCAAGGGTGCATCACTTTCAACAATGCCTTTGACAGCCACTTTCATAGAGGATTGCTGACCTAAAGATTGAGCTGCTGTGGCATTCGCCATTTCAGCAGCAAAAACAGGGTGGCGAGCTCGATAGGTTTCATTGATACTGCTCGATACAGCATCAGCATTGGCAACGTTACTGGCCGTCGTATTAAGACGAACTGATTGCGCTGACATGCCTGAACCTGCAACATCAAAAATATTAAATAAGCTCATGATTACTCGCCTCTAATTGCTTTTTTTAATCCATTAAATTTACTTTCTAAAAAACCAAGAGACATTTGGTACTCAAGAGTGTTTTCCATGAAAGCAGCTTGTTCCTGTTGCATATCTACCGTGTTGCCATCACCAGTATCTGGTTGATTTGGTATGCGATACCCAGATTCAGCTTGAAGAGATGATTGAATAGCGAAATGATTTTGATGTGTTCCACCTAAGCTAACTCCCCGCTGACGAGAAGTGGCTTGTTGCATTGCCTTAGCAAAATCTACATCTTTAGCTTTAAATTGAGGAGTGTCTGCATTTGCTATATTACTTGCCAACACTTCAGCACGTTGGGCTCGAATACCCAAAGTATGTTGATGCACACCCAACGCTTTATCAAAACTAATCGCCATAAAACCGCCCTTCCTTTAAACTTATTCAAAGAAAAGCAATTGTTATGCCAAAACGGTGTTTCGTTATTAATAAAGGAAAAACGCACCAATAAGAGAGAGGAATAAAAAAGCTAACTATTTAATAAAACAGGCTGTTAGCTCTTTTTCTGGTAATAGATCCCAGGGTTACAACGTATCATGTCAAATTCATCACTGAGTCCAGTAATTGACTCTGAAGCACCTAAAAAGAGAATACCTTTAGGGTTAAGTGCGGCAGCATATTGCCGTAGTATTTTTGCTTTTGCCTCAGGAGAGAAATAGATCAACACATTGCGACAAAAAATAATGTCAAACTTTCCTAACAAATTGTAACTATCAAGCAAATTATGAGACCGAAAACTCACCAGAGAGCGTACATTTTGTTTAACCTTCATATTTCCTGACGGAAGAGGATCAAAAAACTGACGCTTACGTTCTTCGGACAATCCTCGAGCTAATGCTAAGCTGTCGTACTCAGCTTCTTGGCAACGCTCTAACATCGTTTTCGATAAATCGGTAGCAAGAATTGAAATATTTTTGTTAAGATTCACTGGGTTGTGTTGTCGATGCTCTAAGATACTCATCGCAATCGAATACGGTTCTTGCCCTGACGAACAAGCTGCCGACCATATTTTAATTGGTTTATTCTGTTCACAAAGCTTTGGGAGAATTTTTTTACTTAGTAACTCAAACGGGTATCGATCTCTAAACCATAAAGTTTCATTGGTCGTCATCGCATCAACCGCTTCTATACGCAATTGGCGCTCAACAGGCTCCATAGAACGCTGGACGACATGTGAGATGGAAGGCAAATTGAACTTTCCCATCAAAGGTGCAAGTCGACTACGAACTAAATACTGTTTATTATCACCGAGAACAATACCACTTTGTTGTTCAAGGAAGTTTTTAAACTTTTGATATTCTTCTTCTGCTAGCGTTCGATTCGGCACCGTTTCATCCTACTTATATTAAAACAAGCATCAGCTCTTGGTTGGGGTAATCCATTACAAAAACTGAAGCGCTGGCGTTATACCTTAATACTTACATTTGTTCAACAAGAGCATTAACTCTAGTCTAACATTTGCGCCTATGCGAGATGTTTATAAGCTCAATTGTTTATTTACAGCTGTTGCTAATTCATCTGGACTAAATTTCGCAATAAAATCATTCGCCCCAACCTTTTCAACCATAGCCTGATTGAATACACCACTTAAAGATGTATGTAATACCACTTTAATATTTTTTAACTTAGGATCATCACGAATTTCAGCCGTTAATGTATATCCATCCATTTCTGGCATCTCAATATCTGAAATAATAAGCGGGATCTCATAAGACAAATCATCTGTATTTTCAGCCGCTTCTTTTAAAATCTGTAGCGCTTCTTTACCGTCTTTAGCGGTATCGATATTCAAGTTAAGATCACTCAAAGATCTTACTATTTGTTTTCGGGCAACAGACGAATCGTCGATTACAAGAACATTATACTGTTTATCGCGGTCAAGTGTTAAAGCATCTGAGGCTTCTTTACTGAGAGACGTTTTAACAGGTGAAATTTCATCAAGGATTTTTTCAACATCTAAAATTTCTATCAACTCATCTTCAACTTCTGCAACTGCGGTTAAATAAGAGTTACGCCCTGCACCTACTGGAGGAGGTAAAATAGATTCCCAGTTCATATTAATAATGCGTTCAACTGATTGAACTAAAAAGCCCTGAACACTTCGATTGTATTCAGATATAATAATAAAACTGGATGAAATATCTTGAATTGGCTGACCACCGGTTGCTGCACTCAAGTCTATCACTGATATTGTCGTACCTCGGATATGTGCAACACCACGAACAAAAGGATTTAATTTAGGTAAAGTCGTCAATGGAGGGCATTGTAAGACTTCTTTTACTTTGAAAACATTGATACCAAATCTTTGTTTTCCATCAAAACGAAAAAGTAACAACTCTAAGCGATTTTGCCCTACAAGCTGGGTACGCTTATTAACGGATTCAAGAATGCTCGACATAATCCAACCTACTTTTTTAACAGAAACATAAAGTGTAATTTCACATTATAATACCATTTATTAACATTCTTAGGCATAACCTTTGGATATTAAAGCGCTGGCCAACATCTTCGACTAATAACGTCAGTATCCTTAAGAGATTTCTGACTGATTTGTTAACCGAATATTATACACGAATTAAAGTATAGGCTTGTTTTTATAGAACGACAGAGATCCAAGTTAATGAAACTAAAAATTATATTTCTGCTCATCATTTTTACATTTTCATCATCGGCGATGAGCACATATTTCATACCCAACGCTAAAGAAATTGCACAGATTGCCGAGCAAGCTGTAAAAGAAAAAATGAGCACACTTCCTAATGCAAAGGTCGATTTACATATTCAACGTTTTGATAAACGATTCATTTCCCCTAAATGTAGTGCTCCTATAACTTCACAGATAACAGCAGAAAAAATTAAACGACACAATACCGTTAAACTCAGCTGTGAAAGAGCCGATCAAGATTTTCTATGGACAATTTATTTGTCGGTAAATGTCACTATCAGTTATCAAGTCGTCGTGGCAAGCAAAACCATTATGGCTGGCGAACGAATTGAAACATCGAATACGACTTTGGAGTTTGTCAATGAAACCAGTCTTCGAGGTGGGCAATTTCAATCTCTTGAAAGCGTAATGGGAACTCGTACAAAGCGTCGTTCTATGAAAGGCGCGGCCATTTTAAAGCAAAATATTTGTTACGTATGTAAAGGCGACGACGTTGCCATTTACGCCAAGTCAAAAAACTTACATATAAAAACCAGCGGTGAAGCTCTCAAAGACGGAAATTTACAAGATTTAATACGAGTTAAAAACTTAAATTCAAACAAAATCATAGAAGCACGTGTGATAGGGATTGGCGAAGTTGAAGTCAGGATGTAAAATAAACTAAAGCTATAATTTTTATTGCCGATACACTATATAGAAAAATGATCTTTTGATGCTGGGGCACACTATGGATATCGAAACAAGCAAGTTTAATAGCAACATTAACTCAAGGATGAAGGCTCAACAAACGGCAAACCAAACGCCTAAAACTGAGACGAGTTCTTCTCAAAGCAGTGAAGCAGCCAAATCACCAAAAGGCGATTCAGTCGTTATTACGGCTCAGGCTCAACAGCTACAAAAAATGCAAACAAAGCTGACACTAATGAGCGATATCGATCAAAAGAAAGTCTCAGAGATTAAACAAGCTATTTCTGAAGGCAAATATAAAGTTGACCCGCAAAAGCTCGCAGAAAACATCGCAAGTTTTGAAACAGAGCTCAATGATCTGTATAACGATCAACAAAACGCTACAGTGAAGTAATATAAATATGGTTGAAGTTGCTAAAATACTTGAGCACCAGCTCAGTTTATTAAGCCATTTAAAAAGTGTCATTAGTGATGAAAATGAAGCGTTAACATCTCAAAACGCCGAAAAGCTCTTAAATCTCGCTAAAGAAAAGTCAGATTGTTTGATCAAGCTTCAACAAAATGATTCTCAACTTGCTTCCCCAGAGCACGTTGAGTTTTTTACTAGCTCAAAAGAATATTCGGATAAAGCCATTCTAGCAAAAGCAATGTTAAAAGAGTGCCAAGATTTAAATGAACAGAATGCCAGCCTTATCGAACATAGCATTGCCAGCTTAAACCGTTTGTCCCAAGCCCTTCAAGCCAGTCGAAATACCTTCTCATTAACCTATGATGACAAAGGCAAGACTTCTACGATTTCAACCTTAGGAAACAAGCTAGAAGCATAAACAAATCAATTGGTTATGAAAAACGCAAAAAATAAACTTTCGCATTTTTGTATGCTTTCAACTAATAGTATTTAAACTTTAGATAAATCGGTTGGGAGTGTTCAGATAGCAAGGCATGAATAGCAGCAAGTAGTGGTTACCGATATACAAAACTGTCGTTAGGAACTGTCCCTAAATAACTTCCCGATTTGTTACTGCTTAAAATTGCCAGTATCAAGGCGCGAAGAATGAAGTTTAGTTATTCTAAATGAAAAATGAGTAACGCAGAGAGTGGCAATTTTAAGCGTAACCCTTTGGGCTGTGTTTATTTTTGGCTTCTACTGTGTTGTCGAAAGCTTATGTAGAGTAACTACACCACACTTTCTTCGCCTTGTATAAGCTCAAAAATAAACGACAGCAAAACAGGGAAGTTATTTTGGGACAGTTCCTTACTTCGTTTCTACTTGCAAAACTTATAACGCAGCTAGCGGTGATTTTGGCAAGTATATGTATGTTCAGCACTCACCTGACCAGTGAATCAGGGTTGTTTAATTTTGTATTTAACTTCAATGAATTAAAGTTAAATTGTGCGTTCAACCGATTTGTTTAGGTTAAAAGTAGGTTACTCTTTTGACCTTTCGGCTGGGATTCTGCTGCTCATACAACTGCCAGACTTGTTGATAATCAAGCTCAAGTTCTGTCACATAAAAATCACCAGAAAGATAAGTTTTGATGACTTTCGCGCCACGTATTACGCCTGAAACCGAAGCCTTTACCTTATCATTTTTCAACATCCAATCGTTAACACTCGATTCAGCAGTGATCTTTTGACCGTAAACCTGTTCGGCTAATTCACGATAGGCCGCAACTTTTGAAGCTTGAATGGCCATTAACACTTTTTTTGAATGAGACTTTGCAGGTTGTTCATCTAAAGGGGCATACCCAATAGCGGTAAGTGTTGGAAATGATTTAGGCTGTTCATTTTCCCACTGCACGTATCTATCGCGCTGAGCACACCCTACAGAAGCGATGATTAAAAGAAATGGAATCAAAAGTTTCATTGCTTTACTCCTACTTGTTGAACATTCTCATGGCCTCTTTGCGGGTAACGATAAATATTACCATCTCTCACTACTACTTTTTCAGATAGTGCTAAATACTCTGCCAGCATTTTGGCAGGTGTACGACTCTGTACCGCTGATAACACATGATTATCGGTAAGATTAACGATTCGGCTATTAATGATAATTCCGCGAGTATCCATATCAATACTTGAAACGACAATATGTTCAACATTTTGATCTTGAGGTAGCAGCTTCCAATCGCGAGATAAAATAAAGTCGCCAGTTGAAGTGACTCTAAGGGCTTCAGCTACATTTACATCAATGACTTGATAACCATGCATTTTAAAACCAGCAATCAAGCCCTGCTGCAATTGACTCGACAGTGAGGTTGTAGAAGTAAAATCGTTTGATAAAACTGGCGTTGCGATAACGACTGGAGTATCAATCGCAAACAAATCACTTTGCTCAATGAGATTCGTTGCAATTTCTTGAGTTAATTTATGGATTACAACAACAGGTTTATGTTTTGAATTTTGCATAGACTCAACAAACTGATAGTCACGACCTTTATTTGCAGCACAACCACACATGGCACCAATCAACAAAAGTAAAGCTAGCCTTCTCATATGATACTCCATCCCACAATTTTGGACTTTAATGCCAAAACTCGTTGAACTTAATTTTATGCTGGTAATCCAATTCCGACTTCCCAACTCAATATTGTTTTATCGACCTACAACTTAAAGTCTTTACTACTTTAATTAGGTCAAAATTAAATTATTGGAATAAACTTTGCTTAAAATTATATCATTTACATTTTGTCAATCACATGACGTGAGCATTAAAGGCCGTAATTCTATGCGTTCAATAACCAATAACTTGTTTATCATTTGCATGAGTTTTGCAGTGTTCTCCTACGACACTCAAGCCGAATGGCTAACCGTCAGTGGTGAAGCGCTTATAATGAATAACGAAGTGAACTCTGCTCGAAATGAAGCGATTAACAATGCATTAAAATCTGCAAGCTTTTATCATGGTATTCAAATAAACAGCACTCAAGAATTTCAAAATGGCAAATTACTCTCTGATAACATCACGTTAGAGAATCCCCCTAATTCACAGAAGTTCGAATTCGTCAGTGAACAAATTAGAAATAATATTATCCACGTTGAAATTAGAATTGACACAGACGTTCATAACAAAAATACTGATCAACTTAGTTCTGGAAAGTCTATAGTATTTATCCCTCAAGCCACTGTTAAGGACAGAACGCAATTAAGATATGGACAACTATATGGTTTCGAAGAAGCAATTTCGGAGCAAATAGGTCGTTCATTGACAAAACATTCTCAGCTTACACTCGCCAATGTTCATGCAACGGAACGATTGGATCATCAACAAAACACCTTTAACAATACAAATGAGCTTCCTAAATGGATTAGTTTAAAAACCGATAGTCAATACATACTTACACCTACTGTTCTAAATATTGCCCCTGAAACCGCTAAAACTGGTCCACTCGGTTTTTGGAAAGTATCTCAGTCCAGACAATTCCGAATTCGTTTTTCACTCTATCATGGCATTAGTGGTGAAAACATTTGGAATCGAGTGTATTCAACCTCTGCAGATTGGGATTTTAAACCTCATGAAATTATCTCACCTTTTTCAGATGAGTTTTGGAATTCAGAATACGGAGAAGAAATAGAACACACTCTAGAAAAGGCAAGCCATGAGATGGATGAAGCGCTTAAAGAACGTCCATTAATGGGACAAATAATCTCTATCGACAACTACCAAATGATCATCAACCTCGGACGAAAGCATGGAATGGTAGTAGGAGATACGCTAAAAATAGTGCTGAAGAATGATCTCCCCGATAGATTGAATGTCAGTAGGATCATTGCAATAAAAAGTAAAGCTTCTGTTCATGTCACACAGTTAACTGAATCTACCGCTGTGGTTCGTTGGAGTAACCCTAAAATCCTTGAAAACATACAAATTGACGATATAGTGCTTAAGATTTAATCAAACAAAACCAATATTTACTTAAGGCTTTCAATAGCAAACAAAACAAGTATAATTTTGCTTGTTTCCATCCTCCCTATAGTTCAACTGGATAGAACTGCCGCCTCCTAAGCGGCCGATCGGGGTTCGAGTCCCTGTGGGGAGACCAAAAACACCTTTTATAGCTTATTTTTCAACAGGTTAATTTTTTAGTTAAATTTTGTGCCAAGTATGTGCCAAGTTGAAACAGGCCTTTTTACCCTTATTTTCGTTTTTTTCGTCGCCTTTGCTTATCAATATTCAACTACCGACTGCTTCACTAATCCCACTAACTTACATTTGTCATCGAGTGTGATTATTGGGTATTGAGGATTAAAAGATTTCAAATATCGGTTCTGACCTTCAATGATGAGCTGCTTAAAAATAGCTTGTTCTGCACCGGGTAAAACGGCAATGACTAGATCACCAGACTTAAATAAGCTTTCAACTTGGGGCTGAACAATAATGATTGCCCCTTCAGGAATATTTCGACTTCCAGAGCCTTCCATTCCATCACCATGAACACGAAGCACAAAACCTTTCTCATCGGTTAAATCTGCGGTAACTCGCCAGTATTCACCCAACTCACTTGAATCAAAAGTTAAATAAAACTCATCCCAACAAATAGCCTGCTTCCAACTGACTTCAGGAATTCGTCTTATTTGGTCTTTTAACTCTTTCCTTTGAACAAAAGGCTCCCCAACTCCTGTAGACAACCAATTGGAATCAACTCCAAGTTCATCACACATAGGCAAAAGAAAGGTCGAGTTTTTAGTTTGCCCTCTGCAGACCCGACTTATTGCCTGTTGCTTTACACCAAGCCGTTGCGCAAGCTCCGTTTGCGTGATGCCCGAAGTTTTAAGTACATATTCCAAGCGTTCTGAAAGTTTGTTCATAGCAAAATCATATAAATAAGTACGATATTGAACAAGGATACACTTGCCTTGAAACAATAATAAGAGTAGAAAACCTAATTACACATTAATGTGTATTAGTTTAAATATACCTTTATTCACCAAAATTAAGCCACAAATCGCTTATAAAATGATGTTTTCGGCCAATTAAAGAGGTGCATTATGCGAGACTATGGAAAAGTATTCTCTCGATATTGGCGAAATAATGACATTTTACACACATCTGATGCAGATAAGCTACTTGGAACTTACTTACTGACTTCATCACACACCAACTTGATCGGCTGTAGTCATTTACCAATAGGTTATGTTATTGCAGATCTTGGTTGGGATGAGCAAAAGATATTATCGCTTTTCGAGCAACAAGTTAAACGTGATTTTATTACTCGATGTACCGTTACCAATTGGCTGCTGATCAACAATTATCTTAATTACAACCCAATTCAGAACCAAAATCAGGGCATTGCCGCTTACCGATTACTACTTGATATTCCAGATGAGTTTTGCGGCAAGATAAGATTGCTGAAGAATTTAAAAGCCTTTCAGTCAAAACTACCGTCCTCATTTGTTGCCTATTACAACCAAAATATTACCGATTCACCTATGCAACCTTTTACTGCGCTTCAACAAAGCAAAATAACCAACCAATACACAAATAAAGAAAACTACTTCGAAGATTTCTGGCAGCGGCAACTTCGTAAAGAAAAGAAAAACAAAGCCCATGACATTTGGAATAAGCTTGGCTTAGACAAAGACAGTGACAGAGCTATGCACATTATCCATTGCTGGGAAGATCAAAAGCGGCACCGAAAACAATACCAAGATAAAACTAAGACTCCACTGCCGCATAACTGGCTTGCCGATGAACAATGGTTAGATGAATTTATACGAGCCGATGATCCAAGTATTAACCCAACTAATCACCTTTCTAAAAATAACACTCAAATTAGTCTAGAAAGCAATAACCAAGCGATTGTTCAGCAATGGACTGGCTTACCAACCAAGAGAAAATAACATGACCGATCACGACAAAGAAGAATTTGCAGAAGTTTGGTCTGCCACTTACAACTTATACAGTAAGCAAATTACTCTGCAAACCCTTGCATTGGCTTTTGAAGCTTTAACCCATTATGACATTCAGCAAATTCGTAATGGCTTAACAGGGCATATTCAGTCTCCTGAAATCGGACAGTTTTGCCCTAAACCTGCTGATGTCATTAAACAGATAGAAGGAACAGGTAATGACAGAGCATCTACCGCATGGGCAAAGGTTTTATATGGTATCCACCATGTTGGCGCTTGGTCATCAATAAAGTTTGATGATGTGCTCATTCATCACGTTATCGAAAAAATTGGCGGATGGGTTTCATTATGTAAATTGAAGGAATCAGAACTAGCGTTTAAACAGAAGGATTTTATTAGTCACTATCAAGGTCTATTAAGTAAACCCATGTCAGATCATTGCCCTGACATATTAAAAGGCATTATAGACTGCCAGCAAACAGCTACTTCAAAACCTGTTGAATATGCTCACCTAACTAACCAAAACCAGATCACTCAACATAGACTCACTCAGTCTAACGAAAAGAAACTCAAGGAGCTGAACCGATGAACTTACTTCAAAAAAGCTCTCAAACATTACGAGCCGCAGAATTGATCAAATGCGGTTTTAAAACCAACATCGTAGTTCAAGATACAGGGCTTTCCTCTAACCTTATTCGAACACTGTATAAAGAAGTCCAAGGTGAATCACCAAAGGCCGGACAATTACCGTCACCAGCCAGCATTTTGGCAACCATACAATCACTGGCTCATGCTTCTATTGTTATTGAGAATTACATTGAGTTAGTAGAATCCGATACAGTAAGGGTTGATATCAATGCATTGATTCAAGCAAACAAGCAGTATCGAACAATTTTAAAAAAGAATAGGGAACTTGAGTTGACGAAAGAACTAACGATTAACGAATGCTGGGTACTCATTCGAGGTCTACAAGCTAAACAGGTTAAGCTCCATCATTGTGATAACGGGCATTTTTTCATCACAACACCAAAACAAAGAACGTTACCGACCTGCCCTTTTTGCCAATTGCATCAGCATTGATGACACTAAAAGCAAAGGAGTTGCTTCTTTATTTTATTTTTGGTTTCACACAAACTGATAGCGGTGTTTTCAAACGATAGTGTTAGTTTATTCTGTGATACATCATTTGAATTATTCCCAAATTGAGTTAACCAGTCAGAAAAACCAACACCTGCAAAAATGCTCCATTCAAAACCCAATCGATTACGAATATATATCCCTTTTAATGCAATTGCAGTCGTGGTAATCAGAGAATCATTGAATCGCACCAGATCTATCTCGCTACTATTAAAACCATCAGCAGCCTCAATAACAGCCTTTGTCATACAAAGTTCAAATAATGAGTAATCATAAACGGTTAGATGGTTACTGATAAAGTTAGCTAACGCATTCACTGTGACAGAAGCTATTGGCCAAACATCAATAAAATCAAAATAGAGTTCTGATAATTGAGGGTACCTTTCAAGCCAATGCTCAAGCATTTCATCATGGCGTAGAAAGGTTGGTTCTAAAGTAACGCAGTGCTTCATAACGATACCTTTACAGCTTATGAATAAGGTCTCGCATCCTTGGAGATTGATGGAAATATCTCTACGTTACTCTTTATGAACTTAAATGGAAAATATTTAGTAATAATTTGGTAATTTAACCAGCAACTTTAGCCCAATCCCTAGGTAGACCTCATACAACCCTACCATTCAACGACTGGTTTTCAGGCAACAAAAAAGCCGCACTTAGCGGCTTTTAGAAGCAAACTCAACTATGCCGGAAAAAGCTCTAATGGGTGAACACTCTTTGATTCACTTTCATAGCTGTTTCTAGTTTCCCATAGATCAACAGCATGCTGAATATTAAGCCAAAACTCAGGAGTATTCCCTAGAGCACAAGCAAGTTTTATTGCATTTGGTGCTGTTAATATTCCACCATTAACAATATTGCTAACAGTATTTCGGTGGACTCCCATCGCATCAGCTAATTGTTGATTGGTTAAGCCATATGGCTTCATAAACTCAATCTGTAGCATTTGACCCACTGTTAGTGGTTTGCGCTTTGTCTTACGCATAGACTCCTCACTTGTATTCGTGCTTATCTAAATAAAGGTCTTCGACATTGCCTTCAATCCACTTGAAAATAAGCCTATACTGTTTGTTTACTCTTATTGAGCAATACTCTTTCAGGTTCCCTTTTAAATGCTCAAACTTATTTGAGGGTGGAAGCCTTAAGTCGCACTCCATTTTTGCGGCATCGAGTAATTGAAGCTTTCCATATAACCTATCCTCAAGCTCATTTGGGATCTTTTTATGGCTTTTGTCTTCTTCATAGAAGTTCTCAAGCCATGAATGTTTAAAGGTAATAATCATATTATGTTTTAACCCAAACGCACAGCCATAATGTGCGCACATTTAAATTGTGCAATCAAGTGACAAAAAAATCAAGTTTATGGAAAAGTTTAATGTGTCTCAGCTCATAAATATCTATAGCCAATCAGGTTAGATAGTGACTTTCTCTACTTTATTTGAAAATCCTGAGCCATCATTCAAAACCAAAACGGATTGTAGTTAACATTGGTGTCGTAGACATCAATGTTATCTTTCTTCTTGATGTAACGAACAATAAACCAAGCGGGGACGACGAACAATAGACTATAGGCCATTTTGATTTTCCAACCTGAAAACATCATTTTGGCTAATGCAGTGTTGCTCATCTTTCCAGAAAAAGCTAAATAATCCACGACGATACTCAATAAACCTTGACCCAAAGCCGTAGTGCAAACGCTCCGAATGATAAAGTGTTTTCCTTGCAGCCAGATTTTAGTCGTTGATAACAAGTAAGCGTTAATAAATTCACCGCAGAAAAACCCCGCCATTCCAGAAAACACATATCGAACAGTTGGTTCAAAAACCGTATCGTAGGCTGCGCCATGAAGAAACACATCAGGATTGGGTAAAGCGATTATCCACTGAGAAGTGAATGCAAAAATGAGTTCGACAATAATGCCAACCCAAACAAACACTCTAGCTGTTGCATAGCCATAAACTTCTACAACGATGTCACAGATGATAAATGACACAGGAAAGACAAAAATACCTCCGGGCAAAGTCATTCCAAACACGGTTATAAAGTAATTAGCAAAACAAACCGTTAAGCACAGTACAGAAAGATAAGCCGCCTGTAGTAATAACAGCTTATAATGCATCGTCACAGTAGAATTAAGACTACCATTATTAATCAAGTCATCGTTTTTCCGCATAAGTACCCCATTTGCAATAGATCTAAGCCATTAAAGTTTGAGTAAAGCTCTTCGTCTTTCTTTAGATCAGAGTATGAAATGCTGCGGTGATAGTTCTTTTGACGATCAGTGATTTTAAACGTGATGTCGTTATCTTCGCAGAACATGATGCTGTGAAGAGCAAAGCGAGATTGATTCGGAGTATAAAACTGATAAAGAGTCAGATTACGAACGTCAATTTGAGATAATGAATTGATCCATCCTGTATCACTTAAAATATCATTGATAACCATTCTAAAAACATAGTGAGAATAGCGCATAACAACGTATGCGTATTTAATGCTTTCCAACTCAACCATTTTCACTACTCGATACGCGATTCGAGTATCATCATTGAATTCGTAATATAGACCTTTAACCTTGGAAAGAAAGCCCCTACTTTTAATCGTGGTCATCATTACTTCCTCTTGCCAATGATGCCGACACTTTCACGACCGTCAAGCAATAGGCTATCTGGAAACTGTCCTTTGCGATTAATGTAATCAACCTCGACAATTTCAAAACCAGCCTCTTCAAATAATTTGGAGAGTGACTCTTTATCTAACCAATGCACAAACTCAGGTAAATTATCAGACCAACTCTTTTCCCAATGTTTTGGGTTATCGATCTCACCGGGGAACTCCGCACCTTCTGCTTTGCGCTTTTCATATTCAGGGATAAAGGACAGCCAATTTGTCAGAAACGTGGTCTCACAAACCACATAAAGCTCACCATTAGGCTCTAGCCAGTCATGAACTTGCTGTAATGACGACTTAATTTTCTCACCGGAAAAGAAGTGAAGCACCCTACTGATTAGTATTTTCTTAAATGACTTTGGAGGGAAATTCAGCTCATAAGGAAACTCTGCAGCCAAAGTTTCGACTTCGGTATAACCAAACTTACCAGCAGCTTCTTTAATATGCTCAAGGTGTCGAATGTCCATATCATTTGCAATGACCTTGGCACCGCTCTCCAGTGCTTTCATTGTCGCGTAACCAAAAGCTGCACCTATTTCCAAAAATTGACCATCCGCATACTCAGTAAACTTTAGAGAAAATGGATCAAGGTACGGCGCTGCATACCCTTGCTTATTGAGAGTCGGAACAAATAACGGCATTTCTTCATTCATCAGCCTACTCCAGTATCATTGAATATATTGATAGCAATAATGAGTTAGATCAAAAATTAAACAATGGATTTGCTATCTGCAAACTAATTCCCAAATTCATTCAATTTGTATTCAGAAAAAATTTCAAATTAAGATTTTTCTAAGTTTTGGAGTCAGCTTTAAAAATAAAAGATTTAGAAGATGCGAAAGGGATGATTGTAATCGTATCTGTAAAATACTAGTGCAGGATTCGCAAACTGATGGCAAAACCCGTAACTTTTGCTGGCATATTACGGAAACGCCACATTTCACGTAATTCATTCTAATTTATAACCAATTCAACTATTCCGTATAGCGACAATATGCTGAGAATTAATCATTATGGTATTGTTTTTGTGTGAAGAGTTTAGAGGACAAAATGGCAAGGATTGAAATTCTGCTCAGTGACGAAGAAAAATCAAATCTCAAACTTTACTGTCAATCAAAAGGAATGACAGCATCACATATGCTTAGAACACTGATCAATCAATCCTCACCAGATATGGCCTTTATCGCAAACTTTCAAGAAGTGAAAACCAATAAAATTACTGTACGTCTTACTTCCTATAATTTACAGGTACTGGCAAAAAAGGCAAAAGCCGAAGGCTATGTCAGTCAAACCAACTGGGCAACAGCTTGTATCATGTCTCAACTGCATCAAGAGCCAGTGCTATCAGCGGATGAAACTCAGGCCTTAAGAGAATCAAACCGACAACTTGCCGCCATTGGACGCAACTTGAATCAAATTACCAAGGTTCTGAATATCGAATTTAGAGATAGCGATAAAATCACCAAAGAGATGATTCAACTACTTGAAGATAAGCTCACTCAACACAAACAAAAAGTAAATGCGCTTTTAACAAAGAATTGCCAGCGCTGGAGTATCAATGATGAGTCATTCAGCAGCTGATTCCATCTCCGATTTACTTACGGGTGATGTTCGCACTAAATCAAACCGCATCAAAAGCTCATCTCGTTACACAAAAAAGCCACCTGAAGTTATGGTAAAAATCAGTGGCTATTGTTACAGCAGTGACCACACCAAAAGCCATTTTGATTACATTACTCGCAACGGGAAATTAGAACTTGAAGACGAACTGGGTGAAACCTATGACGATAGAAATATCATTCACCAACTTGCCTGTGACTGGCAAGAACTACAAACACATTCAAAACGCAGAACCAGGCACAGCACACACCTAGTTCTATCTATGCCCGATGGCACAGAACCAAAGGCGGTAAAGCAAGCCGTAAGACAATTTGCTAAAAAGACCTTTGCGCATAATTACCAGTACGTCATGGCACTTCATACTGACACCGACAGCCCGCACGTTCATTTAACGGTTAAGAACTTAGGCTTTGATGGTAAACGACTGCATGTTAGAAAAGGGGTACCACAGGTGTGGCGAGAGCAATTTATGTGTGAGTTAGAAAGATTAGGCGTAGCGGCTGAGGCTACGCCTAGTTTGAAAAAGGTAAACTTCAGAAATAAACAAGTCTCAACACTCGCTCATGAAAACAATTCTAGTGAAACAAGCATTGAGCGTTAAATAATCTATCTACTCAAAAACGATATACACCGCCCACAAACCAGTTTGTCAAATTTTCATAGTTAAACACTGATACCTGAGCATCAAAATGCTGCGTAATATTGTAACGACCGCCAACTGTCCAGCCTATTTCAGTAGAGTTCCCTTCTGAATATTTTATAGCATCAACTTTAGCAAACACCTCAAACTGATCATAAATTTGAGAACGACCGCCAACGCCAAAACGATAAAAATCATCATCAGCTTTCAACTCAGATACAAAGTTAAAGTTATGATCTGAGTTATCTGTAAATTTTTCTTCACTGGTTATTTCAGAATTACCAAATGCCAGTTCAGCGAATAAATCTGACTTATCTGAAATTGAGTATTGATAACCTAAACCAAGTTCATATTGCTTAACATCGCTTTCAATCTCAGCCTTTACATCGCCTTGAGTGACAGAATCCGAATACTCAACCGCTGAATATTCACCAAAAACAAACACGCCCGAATCACCAAACGATTTACTGGCTTTAAGCGATAAGCCCTTAAAATTGCCATCAATACCATCAATACTTAAGGTCTTATACCCTAAACTAACGGTATCGTAGCTAAATACCGAACTTGAATCCTGAGCTTGAGAAACAAAAGAAGTGATAGAGGCTAAAACCGATAAGGCAAGAATACGTTTTTTCATTTTACATCCATATAGTTACAACTCAGCCATTGCGACTGAACAACAAGGGACGGATTATGCCTTAACGATATGAAATATTAAACTATCCAGTTACCGTAATTCCATTTTCTTTAGCCCACTCCAGCAAAGCTTGTTTATTGTGTTGCTCTTCAAATTTGTGCCATTCATCCAGTTTTTCTCTACGCTCTAACAGCGACTTAAAACGACCGTAAGCGCCCTGCTTTCTGAAGTACTGAGATACTGTTTCAAAATCGCTCGCTAAAAATTGATAAACAAAATCAAAAACTAATTTTTTTCCGAGATCTAACTCATGCTTACTAGGTACTTGAATATACTCATCGGACTGATACAAATCATCAGGAAGTGGCTCATCTTCTTCATCAATATTATCTGAAACCCAATAAACCTTACCTGTTTTAGTGCTGAGATAAGCCTGATTGTCAGAGTAAGAACCAAATGAAACAAAATCGAATGCACTTTCTAAATCTGAATATTTGATGACCATTGATATTCCTTTTATCAAAGTTCGCTGAATGAATGGGTTACAGGTGCGATATAGTTTTTATAAATCTTCTCAAGTGCTTCATCTACCGTAAGATCTTTTTCATTCTTCATATAAAGCTTTACTGTACGAATGATGAAATTCGAGTTTTGCTTGTTAGCTTTAGCAAATTCACGACATTTTTTTTCAAACAGTCTTTGCTCCATTTCTTGTTGAAAAGCCGTGATTGCTTTATCAAAACTGTTGTTGTGTTTTGCAAACAACTCTTTGAGTTTTGCTTTTGGTACACGATAAGACTTACTGGCATAATCCAGTGCATCACGGAAGTTATCAAAAGTTTCACCAAATACACTCAGTTTTTCAGTTTGAACAAAATTAGAGTGTCGCTTTTGACCATCAACTTCGAACTCAAATCCTTTAAATTTAATACGTTCGTAAGTTTCAGTACCAAGCTCAATACCTGCATTCAGGCTCTTTTTAAAGTTATGATCAAAATCATCAAGCTCATCTTTATGCCAAAGATGATAAACCCGAAGTGCTTTTTCATACTTTTTGGCCAGTTTTGACTTCACAAAATCAACTCGCTGGCCTAATAAACCGGACTTATCTTCCTTAAGAAGATTGAAACACTCATTGCAGGCTGGTATTTCGTAAAAGTCAGCTTCTTCTCCCGTTCGAATATAAAATTCAGCCAGTTTTAAAGGTGGAATAAAATCATATTCTGTCGCAATACAACCACAATAAAAGCATACATTGAAATGACGACTTTCCATTGCCATCACTCGACTATACAACTCACGATTATTCAACATCATTTTTCCTATCGCGAAATACTCCAGATTATTCGATTTTATGAAAATATCAGAGCTCTGTTAACCCAAACACTAAAGAAGATTAACTCACTCGTATCCACTTTTTCTGACTTTCTGGCATACGTGCTATTTTTTTGCCTTTAATAAGTTCATTCAAAGCCCTTGTAAAATCTGGCTTAGGCATACTTAATTTCTTTCTTACATCTTCAGTCGATTTAGGGTGCTGTAGTTGTTGTAAGATTTTTTGGTGTGTAGAGCAATCCGATTTAGTCTCAACCAATGCTTGGCTTTTGGAAGGTAAAGGTATGGCGCAAGCAACACGATGCAGGTGGCATTGAAACTTAAACGCCATAATTAATGAGTTATCTTGGCTGAATAAAACAAACTGACACTGCTTCTTTTGCTCGTCATTCAACGATGCCAGTACACCAACAAGGTTCCCTATGATGTAAAAGTCAGCTTGATTAGCTCCAGTTGGGTAACTAGAAAACACTTGAAACAGCCTGCGCTCACAAAGTTCTATAATCTGCGTGTTTTTAGAAAAAACATAAACCTTATCAGAAAGAGAAGCCTTAACATCTGCAACAGCGTTTAATCCCACATTCTCAGCATCAACAAAAATAAACTTCAAAATACACTCCATTTATACTTGGTGCTATCCATAACACATTGAAATTTATCTTATCAAACCTCAATATGTTTACTAGATAACAGCGAAACAACTGAACAAATAAAGAACAGTCATGGAATAACTATGATTAATCAAACTGAAACTAACAAGCAGTGGCTAAACAGCAAAGAAACACAAAGAGCATTGAAAATATCAGGTTGCCAGTTGATGCACCTTCGAGAGTCTGGCAAATTGCAATTCAAGAAAGTCGGACGCGCATATTTTTATTGGGTTGCTTCAAAAATTAATTAATCACCTAAAACAAAAAAGAAAGGTTGCCAATGAATGCTCAGCTCTTTGCAGAATTAATCTCAAAAATTAAAATTGGCAAACATTTACCTGAAGCTATCTATCTTCATAAAGACGCTTTTTCTGCTCTACCACCTGAGTTGCAATCATTTATTCCAGCCGTTGCTAAAGCTGTCTTGTTAGACGATGAAAACTGGGATTTAGTTAAACTGTTCAAAAAAGACTTTCGCATATCATTACTGTCCTACCCTACTTTTTATCAAGACTCTTATCCCACACTTAAGCAAAGTATGAATGTTGATCTTAGCAAGCTAAAACACAAAATCACATCATACGAACAAACAGACAATCCACCGATATTGCATAGAAAGGAAACAATGGTGCTGTCAGATGATCCACATTACCAAGAGTTTGTTGATATCACACAAGAAGGCGAAAATGCAGGGCTGTATGAAAATACACGTACCATTGGATTTAAAAGAAACTGGGAAACGTTAATTCAAAACAAAGGTTTTACCCTTGTTGACGGCAGACTTTTTAGAAACTCAGCAGTAATCAAACCACAAGAAAGCGATAGCATTGATAGACATAAAACAGCCATAGTGCGTTATGGACTTTCTGTTCCTATGAAGTTGTTGTCAAAACATGGTTACTTAAATGGTGAACACTCTATCTTTGACTACGGTTGTGGACGACAAGATGACTTAACAGAGTTAAATGCCCACGGTCTTGATGCCACAGGTTGGGATCCTAACTTTGCGCCTGACAACGATAAATGTGAGTCTGACATTGTTAACCTTGGTTTCGTGTTAAATGTAATTGAAGATCAAGAAGAAAGAATAGAAGCATTGCTCGGTGCGTGGGATTTAACACAAAAACTGCTTGTTATATCTGTGATGATTGCAAATGAGGAATACATTGCCCAATTTAAACCATACAAAGATGGCATAATTACATCAATCAATACCTTTCAAAAATACTATGCACAAGCTGAAATCAAAGGCTATCTAGAACGCTCATTACAAGAAGAACCCATCGCTATCGCACCCGGTATTTTTTATATTTTCAAAGATAAAATCGCAGAACAACAATACCTGCAAAACAAATATAAGCGTCATCATAAGTGGGAGCAACGCACATCACCGATAAAACTGGATTCTAAAGAGAAACTTCAATTAGTTATTGCTCAAAATGAGATTTTATTTCAAAGTTTTTGGAATAAATGTTTAGAGTTAGGGCGAGTACCTGCTAATGATGAGTTTGATGATACGCATAAGGTGAAAGAGCTCATAGGTTCAAACAAGAAAGTGTTTGAGCTATTAAAAGAAACGTATCCCAAGGAAGAGTATGGGAAATATCAATTAGCAAAGACTGAGCATACCGAAGATATACTGTTGTACCTTTGCATGGAGCTGTTTGAGAAGCGTAAACCCTATATTCATCAGCCAGATTCATTTAAACGAGATATAAAAGTCTTCTTTGATGGTTACCAGCATGCTAGGGACTCAGCTAAAGAGCTTCTATTTTCGATAGTAGATACTGAAAATATTGAGCAAGAATGCATAAAAGCTCATAACACATTACCTGCCAGCCTCTTGAATGAAGGTCACTCCCTAATATTCCATAAAGACTATGCGGAGCAACTTCCCTTACTTTTGAGGATTTATTTAGGTGCAGCTTTACAAATGTATGGTGAAGTTGATGACGATATTGATCTAATAAAAATTCATATTCAATCAGGTAAACTCACCCTAACTGCTTATGACGACTTTGAAAAGTCAGTTCCAATGTTGGTTGAGCGCATAAAAATAAAGATGGCTGACCAAGATATCGATTTCTTTGATTACGTCAATAAAGAAAAGCGCCCTCCTCTTTTAAACAAGCATTTGTTTTTGCCTGAGAGTCAAGTCCAATACAAAAAGCAGTTGAGCTTTGATAGGCGGCTGGCTAAGGCTTTGGAATTTGAACATGTTGATGAAGTGATGATGACCAGAAGTGAATTCGAGTCATCATTGTTACAAGTAAATAAAAAGATATCAGGATTTAAAATTGCTTCAAAATAATACTGATACGATACGAGTATCTGGATTACTCAAATATCAAATCTGCATCAAAATCATGTACTAAAATAGATTGAGCTTGAATTCCAATCCCTTTCTCAATCATAATCTCTGCTAACTGTTCACCATCAATCAAAATTATTGGTACACAACCCGGCTTAAAGGATATATCCATTGCTTCTTTGGTAAATGAGCTGGTCGTAATAAAAATACCCTGTTCAAACTCACCAGTTATATCGCCTCTAAACTGTGAAATGTCCGGTCTGCCGACTTTGTTTGACTCGCAATAGCGTTTACACTGTGCCGCGACGCCCATTTCAGCAATACCAATTTTTAGTGAACCTTTAACGTCAATCCCGCCATCGCGACCTGAGGGAGTTACCTGCATTTTTGTGAAACCATAACGTTGAAGAAAGTGACGACTAAACTCTTCAAACTCACTCGGTGATATAGTACGCAAATATTGAAGAATTTCAGATTTTACTTTTTCTCGTTGTTGGGCAGCTAAATCTTTAATTTGCTCGATGTAATGATCGGCCAATAACTCTTCTTTGCTTGGTTCTCTGACTTCAAAAGCCCTACGGCTCTCAACTCTATACTCTTTAAGTAACTCGAAAGCACCATCAGAGTGCTTATAAAAGTACCGCTCTTTATGCATTTGAGAGATATTTTTATTACTACAATGACGATCTAAAGTTACCCTGAGAGCAGCCAGAGGAGTTTTAGAACCAAAGTCATACAACTTGTTATCTACTATTACCTTGTACAACAAGTCTAATTTTGCTGGTTCACCAATAATCTTAAGTGCTTCAATACCTGCTTCAAAAATTTTCATAATTACAGAAACTTAGAAATCCTTTCTTTCATTTCTTCCAATGGTAACTCTTTTGTCATGTAACACCAAGACATCCTAATAGCACTGTCTATTCTTTCATCATCTAACTGCATTGCGGTTAAAACATGACTGGGAGTGTAACTTGATGAAGTGCAGGCTGAACCATTTGATACGGCGATAACACCTTTCAGAGCTACTAAAGCAGCTTCTGAGTTAAGCCCCGGAATAGAAAAATTGAGAACACTTGCTGAAGTGTTATCTCCATTAACCTGAATATTAAAACAAGATAATTCTTCAACCGCTTTATTCTTTAACTTTTGGCAGTGTTCCTGCCACTGCTCAGAATGAGATAATGAAAGGCGAGCCGACTCCCCAAGCCCAGCAATTAAAGCAACTGGTAATGTGCCGGGTCTAAGCCCTTTTTCTTGACCACCTCCGTACATTAACGGTTGTAGAGGGACTTTCTTAAAACCTCTCTTGCGAGTGATTAAAGCTCCCACACCTTTAGGTGCATAAATTTTATGACCACTCACACTGATCATATCTATTCTCTTGTTTTGTAAATATTTGGAATATTTACCGAAACTTTGAGCTGCATCAACATGAAAATAAGCTTCTGATTCATTTAATACATCACAGAAAGCTGTAATGTCTTGTATGCACCCAGTTTCATTATTGATATGCATAATGCTTACTAGAACGGTATCATCTCGCAATGCTGACTTTAAACTTTCAGGAGATATTAAACCTGTTTGGCTCGGTTCAATGTACGTAACATCAAAACCTTGCTTTTCAAGTTCCATTATGGGTTCTAAGACCGCCTTATGCTCAATACAAGTCGTAATAATGTGTTTTTTATTTGCCGTTTTAGCAAAAGAGTTAAGACCAAGTATCGCAATATTGTTGCTTTCTGTTGCCCCACTAGTAAAGGTAACTTCAGATTTGTCTGCATCTACCACCGAAGCCACACTCTTTCTCGCTAATTCAACTGCTTGCTTAGCGTTAACACCAAACTCATGAGTACGACTTCCAGCATTCCCATACTCTTCAAAAAGATATTTGGTGACAATTTGTGCTACTTCTGGAGCAATTGGGGTTGTAGCATTGCAATCTAAATAAGTTGTCATTACTATTGCGCTCTTGTTCGTACGTACACTATGATAATGTACGTATGGTGCCATAAAGAAATCTATCAGAGAAGGATAATATGTACGAACCAGCTTTTGAGCATGTTTTTCCAGCAATCAAAGGAATCCAAGCTGGGCAAGAGTACTATGTAACAATGTGCCCACTTAAATATATTCCAAAAATCTTTGAATTTCATGAAGATGAATTGGCACCCGAGTACCGAGCTCAACGAACTCTAAATGATAAGCGTATCCCAGGCTTAAAGCGCTATCTAACAGAAAATAAAAAAAGCTATGTATTTTCTTCTATTACGGCTTCCATTGCAGGGAAAGTCAGCTTTGTTCCGATGGAAGAAAAAGGTGCTGGAAGTAAAATTGGTGCACTAAAAATTGATATGGACAGTATTTTAAATATCATTGACGGGCAGCATAGAAGAGCAGCAATTGAAGCAGTTTTGGCCGACGAACCAGACCTTGCAAATGAAACAATATCCGTTGTGTTTTTTGTAGAAAAAAACTTATCTCAACGACAACAAATGTTTGCAGACTTAAACCTATATCAGGTCAAAGTGAATCAATCTGTTTCAAAAACCTATAACCAGCGTGATGAGTTTGCACAAATATCCCGAGAAGTAGCAATCAAGTGTAAAGCCTTAAAAGGCTTAATCGATTTCGAACAAACAAAGTTAAGTAAGCGTTCGCGAAAGCTTTTTACACACAATGCACTTAATCAGTCCATCATTAGCCTTCTAAAAGGGTCTAGTGAGTTAGATATAAAATCTAAAATAAAACTCAGCAATCACTTTTATGACGAAGTTGCTAAAAATATCGCTGAATGGGATTTGATTAAAAAATCTAAAATCACTGCTGGCGAATCAAGAGAAGACTTTATCCATTCGCATTCGATATTTCTTCACGCTATCGGAATCGTTGGTAATCAGCTTATTACCAGTGATAATTGGGAAACTACGCTTTCTCAACTTTGTGAAATTGACTGGCACAGAAGCGCGACAGAGTTATGGGAAGGTCGTTGCGTATTTAACGGCCGCCTTCAAAAAAATAATCGTACCACACAACTTACCGCTAACTTGATTAAACAGAAATTAGGACTTCAGCTATCGAAAGACGAGCTAAAGACCGAAAGTACTTTGGAAAGAGATTAAAATGGCTGTACAAATCCAAAAGAAAATCTATTCAGCATTTAACGAATCAGGGTTTAAGCCTACCGTTCGTAATTTGATAGATAAGACCAAAAGAATATACCAAAAAGATGATTTCCCATGGGTAATTGGGTATAGCGGAGGAAAGGATTCAACAGCCATCTTACAAATCATTTGGTCAGCGGTAGCAGAACTAAAGTCTGAGGGTAAAGCACATAAAACTGTTCATGTTATCAGCACCGATACTTTAGTTGAAAACCCAATCGTTGCCTTATGGGTGGAACGCTCTTTAAACACAATGAGAGCAAGTGCAGAAAAACAAGGCTTACCAATCATCCCCCATCGCCTAACTCCAAAGGTTACAGATAGATTTTGGGTAAACCTGATAGGACGAGGTTACCCAGCGCCAAGATATAAATTTAGATGGTGTACAGACAGACTTAAAATTAGCCCTTCAAATACTTTTATTAAAAATATTGTTGAATCCAATCACGAAGCAATTTTAGTTCTTGGTACTCGAAAACATGAGAGTACAGTACGTGCAGCTAATATGGAAAGTATCGAGCAACGTGCAGATAATACACGTAAAGATGACGGCTTAAATGTTAATACACAGCTAGACCGAGTTTGGGTTTATACCCCAATTGAAGATTGGACGAACGATGATGTATGGGTTTACCTAACACAAGAAAAGAATCCGTGGGGCTATAAAAACACCGATTTATTAGGTATGTACCAAGGTGCAACAGATGGTGGCGAATGCCCTCTTGTCGTTGATAAGTCAACCCAAAGCTGTGGAGACAGTCGTTTTGGTTGTTATGTTTGCACAATGGTTGGCGAAGACAAATCAATGGCTGCAATGATAGCAAACGACGAAGAAAAAGAATGGATGTTGCCACTGCTTGAGCTTCGGAATGAAATTGATATCAACGATTCAAATCCAGTCAAAAAGTCTAATAAAATAGCTAGAGACAAGAGCAACCGTGACTTCAGACGAATGAATGGTCGCTTAACAACACATATTAGTATGAAAGACTTCAGTGATGCCAAAGAGCTTGTAGATTCTGAAGATCCATACGAACTGTTAGCTCAATATGAAGATCATACAGATCATAAATATGAAAACCTTCCTGCAGATATTGTTCGAGGTCCGTATCGACAACACTTCAGAGAACACATGCTCACAAAAGTGCTTGAGGCACAACAGCATGTCATTGAAACCGCACCTGAAGATGTAAAGAGCATCGAGTTACTGACCCTCGAAGATCTAGAAGAGATACGACGAGTTTGGGTTGATGACAAAAAAGAGATAGAAGACTCAGTACCTCTTATTTATGAAAAGGTCATGCGTAAGCCTTATCCAGGTAATAAGCGTGTATTTAACCCCGCACTAAGTTCTGATGTATTGTCAAAATTAAAGGCTCACTGTAAAAAACAACAAGATCCAGATGGCTTAAAGTATGAACAATTACGTGGGTTATTAGCTATCGAAGACAAGTACAAACATCAATTGAGAAGAGCAAAAATCTCAGATGATCTTGAAAGTGAAATAGATAAAGGCGCTTTTGATAGTATTGATGAAGCAAGGCGCTTTGCACTTGGTCGAGTGAGAAATGACTACGCCATCAAACTTAAAAGGCTTGAAGACGTCGGTGAAACAGAAGAGTATTTAAAGAATATTTCTGCAAATCTTATCGTATTAAATGCAAAGCGAGACCTATATAAAGTAAAGAAATATAAAGCCTTATATGACAATGTTATCGACATTAATACGCTTAGTAAGGATGAATATCCCCATGCGCATAAAGTGACAAAAGCACTTAAAAAACTTTATACATACTTCATCAGGCAAATCGATATTTCACAGAACCTACTGACTAAAAAAGACAAAGAGCAAAAAAGTGAGCATGCGAGAGCCTTAAAACTTAGCAGCTCAAAAAGTATTACTGTTAACGAGATTATGTCATGATTTTTGAACAACTCACTTTAATCAACTTTGGTATCTACCAAGGTCAACACATAATTGATCTAGATAAAGTCAATTCGAGTAAACCGATAGTTTTATTCGGTGGCTTAAACGGTGGCGGTAAAACGACATTTTTAGATTCTCTACAGCTAGCCCTTTATGGTAAACATGCTAAATGTTCAAACCGTGGTCGCATGTCTTATAGTGATTTTTTAAAGCAAGCGATTAACCGCTATAGTGAGGGTGAAAAAGCTTCAGTCTCATTAAAATTCAAGCACAAAACAGGCATTGAAACCAACCATTATCAAATTACTCGTCAATGGCAAACTAAAGGCTCTCAAGAGATTACTGACAATGTCACAGTGCTAGTCAATGGCGAACAAGATGACTTACTTACAGAAAACTGGAATGACTTTGTATCAGAGTTTATACCTCAAAGTTTATCAGAGTTATTTTTCTTTGATGGTGAAAAAATAGAAGATCTTGCCGATCCTTCACGCTCCGCACAGTTAATCAAAACTGGTGTTGAAGCCTTGCTGGGTTTAGAGTTATTTAGCCAATTAACTAAAGACTTAAAAACTCAGCGACAGCGTAGACAAGAGCGAAACTTAACTTCTGAAGCAAGCCAAAGAGCTAATGAGTTACAAGAAAGGAAAACTCAGTTAGAGTCAAATCTAACTGAGCTTGAAGAGGACACAAAAAAAACCATTCAAGAGAAAGAAGATCTTGAAGAACTATTAAAAAATAAAGAAATTGATTTGCGTGCTTCAGGCGCACACTTAATTGATTCTTTAGCTGATGTACAAGCAGCTCAAGGGAGAGTTCAATCAAAAATCGAAGCTACCGATGCAAACTTAATAAAAGCAGCCGCAAGTGCTTTGCCACTCATACTAGCTAAAGGTTTATTAAACGCTACAAAAGTACAATCTGAAAAAGAAGTTAAGTCTAAAGAGTTGCAAACCGCACAGAAGTTCATCAAACAGCAACATACAGATTTAATTGAACAGCTAAAAGACTCACTTGATGCCGACGCCATTACAAAAATTGAAGTTGCATTATCAAGTATTGAAAATAAAGCTACAGATCAAGTTAAAGATACAACACATTACTTAAACTCTAGTCCTGCAATTTTTGACTTTGCGTTATCATCGCTTGATAGTGAAGCACAAGAGTGCGCCTTGCTACTAAAAGATAAACAAAAGCTTAAAGAGCAGCTTGCACTTGCAGATAAAAAATTTGATGCAATCCCTGATGCCGACTCAGTTAAAGAGCACGTTACTGAAAAGCACAAATTGGAGCTCAGAATAGATCAAAAAAGAACACATCTTGAATCTAACATTGAAGAAATTAATCACTGTAAAAAAATGATGAATGATGTAGATGCACGACTAGACGCTACTCTGTTACAGCAAAACATTGAAACATTCGAGCAGGAGCGCAATCAAAGTGTTGCTGAACATTTGTCTGAAATGCAGCAGATTATTGAAAGCTTCAAAGATGATTTAATTAACGAAAATATTCATAAACTTGAAACCAAAATCAAAAGTAAATTTGGCCAACTTGAAAGAAAGAGTAACTTAATATCAAAAGTAGAGATTAACCCGAAAAGCTTCCACCTTACTCTCATTGGTTCCGATGATAAGTTAATCGAGCCTAAGCGTTTATCAGCTGGTGAGAGGCAACTATTATCAGTAGCTATTCTGTGGGCACTAGCTGACGAGTCTGGCAAAGAAATCCCTACCATCATTGATACACCAATGGGTCGCCTTGATGGTGAGCATAGAACGAAGCTTGTAGAAAACTACTTCCCTCAAGCTGCAAATCAAGTGATTTTACTCTCAACTGACGAAGAGATTTCTGGCCAATATTATCAAAACATAAAACCTTATGTGGCCAGCGAATACCATATTCAATACCAAGAAAACCTTAAAACATCCACCATCACGAACGGCTACTTCGGAGAGCGCAAATGAGTATCGAAACCGTTAAGCTTTCTGAAAAAGCAAAAAATCAATTAGTTACCATAAAGCGACACACTAAAATAGAAAATTGGAACGTTTTATGCCGTTGGGCACTTATGCTTTCACTCCAAGAGAAAAGTGTTCCGCCACACGAAGAAGTCCATACAAACAGTAATATAGAAATGACGTGGAAGGTCTTTGGCGGTGAGTTCGCTGATATATACATGGCTATGCTTAAACAGCGTATATATCAAGATGAAGGTCAATTAGATAAAGACAAACTTTCTTATTTCTTTAAGCTCCACCTTCATCGTGGCATTTCATATCTTTTTTATAAAACTAAGAATATTGACGAAATGATAAAGCTGGCTCTATAGAGCCAGCTCTTTTTTCAAACTCGCTAATAAATCTTTAGCTATTATATCTATTTCAGGCCAATGATAAAAATGTCGCGGCGCAGTCTTCGTTGTTTCTGAAATTATTTTTTTATCACTTCCAAAAGGCTTCTCTAATATCATCAGTTCATGAAGCTTATGTTCTAATGCCTGAGTGGGAATCCTAAAACCACAATAATCTGATTGAATTCCTTTTAACTCATTAGCACAAGGAAATGAACAAAACGAAAGCGACTTCATATAGCTATAACAACTAGTTCCGCCTAGAAACTTGTCAAGATTTTTAGAAAAACTACCTGATTTACCAATATGTGAATGCCATCTAGAGAAAGGTAATTTTTGTGTTTCGCCTATATAAATTACATCTTTAGATAGAATTATATAAATATGGGGGCAATGTAAGCTCCCCCCTAAAATTGTCCATTTATTCATATTAAATATTAATCAAAAAGATCTTGATTATGTGCAGTCCAGTTTTGTAAATTCCAAGAAGTCACAGTTTCAAATCGTGATAATGTTTTTTCAATATCATCAAAATCAACTCCTTTCAGATTTTCTTTAGTTTTAATCTCACCTACAGCAACGCAATAAATGAAACACTCGATTGCTTGTCTTTTAGGATCAGCAGCTTTTAAATTTTGTAGAACTAATTGATAAAATTGATGACTCTTATTTATTGAGACAATGGTTCCATAGTCTGGATCAAGCGATGATTGCCATAAATTAGGTGTTTTCAGAGTATCTTGATACCTGATTTTATGGTGAGAGCTCTCTGAAGCACTGTCATCTATAATTTGCTCTGTATCTTGTGAAGATATTATACTTTCTCTTCTTTTAGTTTTTTGTTCTGGATCTGTTGGTTCAATTTGAGTTACAGGATCTTCCTCTACAATATCCAAAACTGATTCACTTGATTGCTCTCCTTCCCTGTCTCCATCATGATCCAACATTAAAGCACATTGCTTGAACGCTTTTTCTGCATCAGATTTAGGAATTCGACATATTAATGACAACTCATCTAAAAATTCATCTGGAAAAACGAGATTTTGTTTTGAAACATCGACATTCAATACTTCATCGTGCTCACTAGTAATGTCAATACGAGCCCTGAAAGTTCGTAAATCTCTTGTAATTATACTTAAGTTATCACCCCAGCATATTAAACGATCATTTCTGAAAATAAAAAAACCAGATGTAGCAGAAGAAACTCCATAAGATTTTATCTTCTCTCTTTCGTCTGACGTAAAGCCAGCAAAAGTACTCATT
The DNA here is from genome assembly GCF_004358345.1 of Parashewanella spongiae. Taxonomy (NCBI): domain Bacteria; kingdom Pseudomonadati; phylum Pseudomonadota; class Gammaproteobacteria; order Alteromonadales; family Shewanellaceae; genus Parashewanella; species Parashewanella spongiae. The sequence continues at coordinate 3,693,403 of NZ_CP037952.1, forward strand.
TTCGCTTGAGGAAAGATAGTTGCATTAATCGTAATAGGAGAGATATTTTCGTCGGCATAACTTAACTTCAATTTTTTATCTGTTATAACTTTACATGGTGTTTTACAATCGTAGTTATACTCATCATATGAAGCTAAGCTTTCTTCTCTACGTAAAATATCCTGAGGAACTACTCTTAACGGTTTTCCGTTCAAAATAATCTCAATTTCTAAATTATTCTCTTTTCTAGTTAAAAATTCATAGTAAATAACACCAAGACGAGAAACTAATTTATTTTTCAAGCTATTAGCCGTATCATGTATAACGATACTAGAAATAGAAACAACAGTTCCCATATCCATATTCGACAGATAGACTCGATGTGAGTCACTTACTTCATCGACTAATACACCATATGCTTTATTCTCTTCAATTGTAGGAACATCTAAACAAAGTAAGTTTGTGAAGCCATGTTCTTGTCTTTTACTAAAAACACTAATATTTTGACCCAAAGATAGTCCAGCACTCTTTAAGCCAAAGCCATATTTAGATAAACTATTTTTATCATAGGAAACCTCTGAACCAATATCTAAAGCCGTTCTTATTGTTCCATTGCTCATCCCTTTACCGTTATCGATAATAACAAGCTTTTCAATATTATTTTTTTCAGTTAACGTACATCCGTCTTTAATATCAATTACAATTGTGACTTTTGTCGCATCTGCAGAAACTGAATTATCAATAATATCTTCAATAGCAGCGTATGGTTTATACCCAATATTAGCTAAACCAAAAATCAATCTAGAGGCATTTACATTTCTTGCTTCGAATTTTGTCTCGAATATTGCTTCGTTCATTTCTATGTTCTCAATTATTTTTAAAAATGGTACTCTTCTAACAACTCCCAAAATGCTTTATCACGCATTTTGACAGTCTGTTTTGCGCCATCAATATATAAGCTGTAATGCTTTTCGAGCTTACTGATGGTTTCCATTAACCGTTCTTGTTCTGCCTTTTCATTAATACTGAAAATGGCTTTGATGTCTTGCGGTTTAATTTTGGCAACTCGATGCACAATCCAAGTAAGCACATAGCTTGAATAATCATTTTCACCTGTTTGGAAGTGAGTAATATCTTGGGTTGACAAGATCACCCCTACCCCGTATTCACGGCCTTCTTTAAGAATTTTGCGTAAACTAGGGAAGTTTTGTGACATGAAGTTATCGGCCTCATCAACCAAAATCATTTTGGTTACTTGCCTAAAATCACCTTGAACTTCTGGCTTGCCTTTCTTTTGCATTTGCGAATAGAAAAGGTCTAGCGTGAGTGCGACCACTAAACTTTGAATTTGCGGTGGGTATTCAGCCAATTTGATAACGGTAATACCATCAATTAACTCGTATAGGCTTTTGCATTGAGTATGTTGATCTTCAAAAACTTCCAGCTCAGCTAGGCTTTCAAGTGCGGCGAATAGTGAATCTTCGTCTGGCTCAGAATCTAAAAATAGTGTCCAAACATCTTCTATGGTTGGTGCGGGTTTAGTCCATGTTGTTGGATCGGATTTTTTAATACCTGCCAATTCATACACTTCACCGACCAGCCTGCGTAATTTAAGCTGCTGCTTTTGCCCTAGCCCAAATGCTTTACCCATGGTTTCAGAGAAGCCTCGTGCCGTATGCACTGGCAGCATTGGCGTATCACCAAACAGGCTTAATGGGTTATAAGGCAATTTATGCAAATGATACTGTTTGCCATTGGTTGCATTTAAGAATTTGTCATCAACATAGTCAGACTTGTAATCAAAAATCAACATTCCAATTGGTGCTGAATTTACATTATCCGCATGATTTTGATAAAGCTGAGTAATAACTGATTTAGTAAATTGAGTTTTACCCGTACCCATAGTGCCAATAATACCGGTATTAGTATTCATGAACTTGGCAGTATTAGTAGGCTCCCAATTCAATGGGGCTTTAGTTACAGCGTTATGGCCAAATAACACATTCAAGTGATGACCTGATGGTGAAAAATATGGCGCTACAGGCGCAGGCTCTGCTACTTTAGTTGATTGTTCTGGTGCTATTGGTATTACGTTGCTTGGGCTGCTGTTAGCCTCATTTGTATTCTCAAGCTGTTCATCATTGATGACATCATCATTCCATGTTGTTTTTTCCGCTTCTAATAACTCGGTTTGTGCGCCTTTTGATAATTTATATTCTTCAGGCACCACACAAATTTTGGCTATCTCAACATCATTCAACACACTTTGAAGTGGTGTTTCTACCAACATTTTTAATAGTGAAATAGGTAGCTCAACTCTGAGTACGCCGTCAATGAGTTTGTAGTCAGGGTCATGACATGAAGCGCTATCAAGATGACTTATCACCAAACCTTCTGGATAATCTGTTAATCTTGCGAGTGAATAATTACCCTGAAGCCACAGCTCTTTTTCATCAAGCAATGATTCAAAATATTCGCAATCAAATACTTTATAAAGCTTATATTTATCAATCTGCATCAACACTTGTCGAATAAACAGACCACGGTAGAGCTTGCTGGTAAGGTTATCTTTTCCGAGTATATTTTCGCTTAGATAACGTAAAAGCTCTTTGGCTTGCTCAACCGCTTTTACATAATTTGGTGTTGCCCCTGTTTTCACTTCAACAGGTAGTAAGTACATTTGTTGATTTTTAAAACCAACAAAGAGTACATCGTCAGAAATTGCACCTTTTTTGTAACCTTGCACGTTACGTGAAAATTCACTGTCTGACATTTTTAAACCAATGTTGCCTGAAACCCGAATCATCTCGGCTACTGACAACGGCACCCAAGTGATATCAGAGTCATTAACTAAACTGGTTACAAACTTATAGGCACCTATTACACCTTTTCGCTCTTTATTTATGGTTTCGTGGGCTGTCATCATTTTAAGCAGCCAATCACCATTAAACGCATTGAATTCGTTGATGTTGCCACCATCGCCTTGCTGCAGAACTTTTTCAAATAAGTCCCGCTGTGCGGTTACAGTAATGGCATCGTAACTTGATGAGCTTGTGTACTGATCTGAATAATGAATTAGCACCACATCTTGGTTCGAGTGAAAGAAATCTAAAGTTACTTTAGGATCAATAATTGTTGTCCAGATTGAACTTTCGTATGAGCGATGCAGAAGCTGTTTAAAGTCTTCACTCACTGCTAATGCCAGAGCATTTGAGCCATTATATTTTGTATTAGGCTTAGATGCAGGCTGTAGCAAGAGGCCGTAATACTTAGCCATTTTGAGGTGTGCAATATCATCATATTCCACATTATGAAGACCAAAACCAGTGAAGTAGGCACCATGATCATGTGTTGATGCCTCACCCGTTAAAAGCCCATCACAAGCTACGCCTGAATCCATATGATCAATGGCGATATCAGCACAATCAACTTTATTGTTATTTCTGAAAAAAGTTAAATGAGCATAGGCTTGACCATCTGTACCAGAGTCTCTGTTGGTAAATTTACTGTAGGTAAGCCGAGTTCGAAGTAAATCGATAATCGTATCGGCATATTCTCGCACTTTGCCTTTATCCAGCTCTAGCCATTGTTTGATTTCAGAATAGCTTGAGGTTTCAGCAAACTTATCGAAAGCATTAAATACAAAGCTTTCATCGTATAAATTGACGTGAATTGATGCTGAGCTGTCTAAGTTGGTTTTCACATAGTCAACTAAACCTAAAAACAGTTCTTCTGATAACTCTTGATTAACGGCATTAATGATAATTGATTTTTTCGATTCATTTGCAAACAGCTTTGCGAACGCAGACTGAAATTCATCAATCTTTTCTTTCACCAATTTACGAACAAAACTTAAGCAGCTTTTTTCCTGCGGTACGCTTTTAAGCCAAAACGCATTTTCAGGAATCTGCTGGGTATAGGCAAAACCATGCTCTGAATGATAAGTGTAAGGTATCAAACCTTTGGGTGTTAACCGCTGAATTGTTATATCGGCTAACTGGTTAAAACTATCGGTATCATCTTGTTTGATGGATTGGCGTAACTGTAGAAAATAGGACAAGATCAACGGGTGAAATGGCGAGTAAAACTCTTCTCCGTCTCGTTTGACTAAACCAATTTTTAAGGCTTGTTTTTGTTTTGGCTTAAGCACATTTCCGGTTTCAATACTCGCTAAATAGCTGAGGTAGCATTCAACTATGTCTTCAACTAAGTCGGTATATTCTTCACCCCAAGAAACTAATGATGGTGTTGTGCGTTTAACGGCAAGGTACTTAAATAGCGATTGATAGCTTTGATGGATATCATCATCAATTGTCTTTAACTGCTCTAATTCAAACGGCTCACCATCGATTAAAGCAACACTTTGTGTGTTGATAAACTCTTCTTCTAATCTAAGTAATTTAAGCCTTAAGCCGGGAACAATAAACTCACTGTTATCTATGCCTACTTTGCCCTTCTTCGAATAAAATTCGCCAAAATATTCATCACTAAACAGTTTGAAGTAGCGACCTTTATTCAGTAGTAATGGTAAGCTTAATGAGTCGGTAGCGATTGCGCCTTCAATGTTTATCGCAAGCTTGTTATCGCCAGACTTAATAAAGAATTCAATTTCATCGGATTCGTTGGCCAGATTTTCAAAATCCGCAACTGAGAATGAACTGTTATCAATGACTTGCTTAGTGTCTGTTAAGTGGAATGTATGACCGTTATTTTCACTCAGCTCCAATTTATTATCTTCAGTATTTAGTGTGATACGCTGCTTTGAATGTTCAATAATGAACATATTCTTTAACGGCTCAAGATAAAACTCCCCTTTGCGCACAACCAAACATCTGAATTTGTGATTTTCAGATGTTACATCTCGCTTAAGCGTTAAATTAAAGAATAAAGGCTCATTCTGATAAGCGCCTTTTAGCGTAGCCGAGGCACTTTTTAAAGAATTACGAGTGATTACGTCAGCCGCTTTTATGGGGGATTGTTTAGGTTGAATACTAAATTGTGATTTATCGAGATTTCCAGCACCTTGAAAGTTAAGTTTTATTTCGAATTCATTTACGTCTTCATCCAACTCGATGATAATTTGTCTGTCTCGTTGTCCTGCTTTCGATTCTGCTCTGTTTCTGGCCGTGATTGTCGTGCCTTCTGTAATTTGTTCTTCAACAAGTACCAGTTGTTGTTTGAGATTTCGTTTTTTCTCTTGTTCATAAACTTCAAAATCAAGGTCTTTCCAAGCATCATCGGTGAAATGCTTGTCTACAAACTTCTCACTGAATGCTTTTAGCTGCTCAGGTAATCGGCCAGCAAAATGTTCAACATTAAAGGAGATTTGGTCGTGTAACTCTCTGTTTGCTTCTAATCGTTTTTTAATTTGCTTTTTATTTCCACTCATCTCGATAATAAGTGGATCGTTAAACATACCTAATTCATTAAAACGGAGATCGCCATCTTGAACGGCTTTGTATAACGACTCAAAACCAAACATGGTAGCACCGTCCTCAAGGATGGTTTCGAATTGATCGGCCAGTAAACATTCGGATACATCTTTAGCTTTATCTGTATGATCAATCAAACCTTTTAGCGCATCATGAATTCGCTTAGGGCTCCAAACTTGATCTTGAATACCTAAATCAGTAGCAGAATTGATAAGCGTATCTAACAAGCTGTTGTGAATGATGAGTAAGGCGCTTCCACTCAAGTAGTCAGATGGAGAGGAAACGACATCTCTTAGATGTGAAATAAAGTTTTCAGTAAAGCCTTCTGACTCAGCTTCTTCATCTTTATGCAAAATCGGGATGATTTTACATTGCACACCGCTTGGGCTACTTACCTCTATGTAGGGAAGCGCAACGCCTTTTGGGGTTAATAAGGTGTCATTAGATTTCTCAACCAGCGCTGCATATAAGCGACGGCTGTTTTCAGCGTCGGGCGATTTAAACTGATAGCGTGAGTTTGGTTTGATATTGTTTGCGGCATCCGCTAAAAACAACTCAACTAAAAATTGCTCAAATTGTTTTACGGACATACACGGCGTCTCCACTGTCACTCATTCTTTCTATGTTGCCAATACGCTCATAGAATTTAATTAATTCTTGTTCTGTTTGTTTATCTACAAAAATCCCACGTTGCTGAAAACCTAAAAGCAATTCATGGAACCTAAGCTTATCTTCATGTGCGATCACTAAATTAGTAAGCAAAATCGTGTAATCTTGATTAAGCACTAACACCTTGCCAGAGCGTCCACGACTTTGGATAAAGCCATAAGCTAGATACTTTTCAATTTCACCTACATATTTTTTATTAATACTTGGTCGATCCGTTTTATCATCTCTAAATTGTGCTTCAGTAAGTTTTACAATATTGCCAAGCCAACCTATTGCCTGCTCACTGTCCTCAAGCTTTGTATCTAAATTTCTTTGCGAACGAAATGCGAGAGCAAAATTACGTAATTTATTCAAACAGTCATATTCAGATAGTTTGATCTTCTCAGCCATTTTCCAAAGTGGAACTTTAGCTTGCCCTTCTTTCTGAAGTTGCTCCAACATAGTTAGGATTGGAAATACTTTAAAAGAGGATTCGCTAAAGAGTTTGTACCCATGCAATTTAACGTGTGTTCGCTCGTTACTGGCTTTTTCATGATCCATGATGAAGTAAAGCGGTTTTGATTTTGGCTCTTCACAAGTTATCCAGTCTGATATGGCTAGACTTAACTGGGCTGCATAAGTGAAACCATAGAAAGACAAAAAGTGTTTAAATTCACTCAACAAATATTTTGGCTTGGACGATAAGAAACGTAAGTCGGCTTTAAAGGCATTGGTTAAATGCGGCAGATACGACTCTTCTTTTATTTTTACTTGTTTATCTTTGAGATGCGCCCTTAATACGCATAAAAACTCTTGCTCGATAAAGTTAAGCTTTTCATCAAATTGACTCACTCTTTCAGCTTGCATTAAATTGATGAATAAGGATGAAATTCGTTGATCGCTGGTATTGAACTCGTTTTTTTGGGCTCGGAACAAAAGTAGTTCAGGACTAATAGAGAATACATCTTTCTCATCGAAATACATTTGCTGCAGAACTTGCCAGAACTCTGACTCGCTTAATTTTTCTTCTAATGACTTTTTGCAGTCATGATTAAAGTCTTCATAACTGTATTTGGATTTCATTTCTTTACGAAGAAGGCTACTTAGCACTAACCCAATAACAGCATCCCATTCGAAATCATTACCCTTAGTTCGTAGCGGAAAATAGCTATTTAAGGCATTTTTATTTGGTACATCTTCTTTCGTTTGTGCAAGGTTTTCATTGAACGGCACAGAATATTGATCATTTATCATACGAGTCCACTTACCTCAAAATAGCTGTCGCCTTCATCTGTAACCTTGTAACGTCTGTCGTCTTTGATGATAGTTAACACATTTTTTCTATTAGCTTGATTGAGAAGCTGATCGATAGCTTCATCAAGAAGTAGCACTGCATTTTTGTCGTGCTTATTTGGTCTATAGCCTTGAGTTATTTTGATTAATAACTCCATCAATTTAATTGAGATAGGCATGGGAATGAGAGGCTGGTCATCTACTTGTATATGAGCTACAAAATAACCAATTCTGGCTGGGTTAGCGCTGTTTGCAGCAATTTCTACGAAGTTAGGTTTAACTTCTAATTCTGCTGCTATCTTAAAACCGTTATATTGTGCAACAAAAAAGGTATCTTTATCTAAAGTTGGCGCGTGTCTATTGCAATACTTATGGATAGAAGCGATAAGCACTTCTTTATAAAATAGATTTAGCTCTTTCTTTTGAGAGCCTGAACCATCAAAGTCCTTGTGTAAAACCCAATTATTAGCAAATCGAGCAACTAAGGTATTTTCAAAATCGCGTCTGAGGTCATTTAGGTATGCATTATCGAACTCAGCTTCATTTTTTACGATATAAGCTAACCGCAGGTATGATTGCGGATTATTGATTTCAAAAACCCCATACTCTCTTGCTTGTTTTTCCAGTAAGAGGAATTCTTCATCTTCAATACCTAAACTGAACTGTAAAATGAATTCATCAACCTTTCTGGTATGGATGTTACTTGGATCAAAACTACGAATATGGCTCAACAGATCATTATCACCACCTAGAAATAGGTTATCAAACAAGTAACTTTTACCCGTTATGATCTGATGAATGAAGTCTAACAATGTTCTAGCCGTTAGAAACTGATCTTTGATTAGACGTGCTTTAAGTAATAAATCAACGACTGTTTTACGGACTGACTCTAATCCTAACAATCCAAAATTAGCAGTTAGTCGGCTATGCCCTGTCTTCTGAATTTGATTTTGGTATAGCGCATAAAAGGGGTTTTCAAGAGATGTATTAGTTAGTTTATGAATCAAGCTATCGGCAAACTCTGAAGTACACTCTTCTTGTGACAACTTAAATTTTGGATAATGCTCGAAATCTAAGTATCTGTGATTTTCGGGGATATTTTGGCTGTTACTATCCAAAAATGCTTTTAAAGATGATTTTATATCGTCATGCGAAGTTGAACCTTCTTCAGCATAATTGCCTAACATGCCGATATTAACGCCTAAAACTAAAGGGCGTTGAGTTTGCTTAGTTTTTAAAAATCTATCATCTAATGCTTCTATGGCTGTTTGATCGGGGCTAAAACTGTGCGTTGCATCAAGATGGAAATCAATACGTGATTTAAACTGCTGGCTGTAACGTGTCAGGATTTCTGATTTACCATCGCCACTACTTCCACAGAGGAACAAAATATCACCTGAGTTCATTGAAGTAAGTGACTGAGCAAAATCTGCTTCAATCTCTGTTTCGATATAAATGTATTTTTTATATACAGCTAGTTTATCTTGTGAATTATCTAGCTCCGTGCTGACAGCATATGGAGAAGATTTTGAAAGGATCCCTAAAGCTTGTTCTAAATTCAATTTTCAATCCCGGAAAAAAGCTAACTCAATCATTTTTACATACTTTTATATAGAACTAAATACGATATTCTTTTTAGGATAATAAAAGTGGTGTAAAAATAGACAGTTAGCTCATAGATGCAATTTCAAGATTCTAATTGTAGAACTCAACCGATAGTTTGAGCTTCATCACATGAATCGAATTTAATGTTTAATGGGATTTAGTTTTTTAACGAGAGTATAAAAATTTAACAATTGCACTAATCAATTGAATATGGCAGATTAATTTACGAGTAGTTGTTTGTTTTTACTCTTAAAACTATCAACCGCGCTATTGAAAGGACTCAATATGAACTCAAAAATCCTCACTTTGTCTTGCCTTGTTTTACTTATTACCGCCTGCGGTCAAAAAGACCGTGCTTACTATGAAGCAAACCTTGATGATGCTAGAGAGAAAGCACAAGAATGCAATAAAGAAATGGTCGCAGCGCTAAAAGCTGAAGATCAATCTAAGCTTCAAAAAATATCTGATGATTCAGAATGTAAATTTGCCGCCGAAGTACATGCTATTCAAGAAAGAAAGATTGCTGATATAAAACGTGAAATTGAACGTAAGAAACGCAAAGAAGAGCACGAAAATCAAATAAAAGAGATGGCTGCCCAGCTCGAAAAGCAAAAAAAAGAGCGCGAGGCTGAGCAAGCTAGACGTCAAAAGGAAGAAGCTGAGCGTAAAAGAGCTTTTGAGGCCGAATATCAAAGAAGCGTGAACAGCCTGACAGCGATGAAATTTTCAGATTTCAGTAAACAGATGAAGGATTGTGGTTACAAAAGAAGCAGCGCTCAATGTAAAGCGGTTCATGAAATCAAAGATTCAAAACGTAAAGCTGAAATAGTGAACTTAATCAAGCTGTACCCTGAAGACAAGTTGAAAGACTTTAAATCAACTAAGTGTAAAGGCCTTGATATTAACCGGGAATATTGCAGCTTGGCAACAAAAGCGATTCGTAAACAAGACCGAGATAAAGTTGAATTTTATGTCTCAAATAAAGACAGTTTTAAAAAGGATTTTAATGAGTGTCATAAGGTATATATAGGATTGACTAAAGCAAAATATGGTCAAGAAAAACCATTCAGAGATAGACTTCAAACTTTTCAATGTCGTGTCGTGCGAGATGCGGCTATGAAATACAATATTTGGAATTTTAAGAAGCCAGTGGCTTAATTTATAAATTGAAAAATCTGCCTTGGTTTAACGACAAGGCAGAACATTTGTGAGCTTACGGCAGCATAGCGTGAAAAACTAAATTATTTCAGGTACAGCTAGACCTAGGCGATTAGCCCAAGTCCATTTTTTACAGCTATATTATTTTTCAATGACGACTGTTTCTCGATAATTCCACGGTAGGTATTCTTCAGGATTGGTTTTCACTTTATCCTTCTCTCTCTGTAAAAATGTGAAATACTCAAACACATTGATGCCAGCTTCACTTGCTGTTGCAATCATTGACGTGATGACATCACCAATCGTAGCGCCAAGTAACGTCTTATGGAACATCGCATTTTTTCGGTCACGAACGATGATTTTTAACATGGCTTCGATACGGTTATTATCGATGTATACACCTTCGTAGTGGCAAAAATAGCTCAAGCCAACATAATGTTTGACAAAATATCGCATCGCCTTACCTAAACCACTATTCTCTTCAACTGTTTCATCGTTAAGGTGTGTTGTACACCACTGCTTGATGGTTTTCATTACAGGCAACGAATGTTGCTGATGGTAACTCAGCCTTTCTGTTGCCGTAAACTTTTGCTCTTTAGTGTGCTGCTCGTAAGCCCAAATTTCACCATAACGTGTCAGTACGTGCTCGACTTCATCGGGGAAATGGTTAATGACATCAACAAATTGTCGTCTGGCATGACTGTTACACAATGACAGCAGACATTCTCTTACCGTAGGGCGATTACTGACCAGAGCGTCACTCATCATTATCGGCCTAGATTGATGAGTACCGCGTTTGTGCAACAGGCTATCGATGAATTCGCCAGCATGACCAATATTAGTTTCAAACAACACGATACTATCATTGGCTTGAGTGGTCGCAATAACACCTGATGTGTACACGCCGCTGCGCATTTGTGTCTTGTCACTGTTACGCACCGGTTTTTCTATTGGCGTAGCATCCAAAATTCGGTGAGTCGTGTCATCGAGATAATAATGCTTCGCATCGGCCGCGAGGTTAACCAACATTTGATAAACAGGGTAAATATCATTGGCCACATATTCAACTTGGTCAAACACAGTAGACGCAGTGATTTTGACACCAAGCAGCTTTTGAATGCTCCCTTGGCGATAAAACGGCAACCCGGCAAAATACTTGTGTATGGCCATTAATGACCGAGCTGAGTAGCCGTATTTTTGTTGCTCGCTCCCGTCGGCTAACACTTCAACTGGCAAAGCGGCGGTAGCGTAAGCACCACAAGCATTACAGCGAAAGCGCTCCATGACATGCTGCTCTGGCTTAAACGGACTTTGCCCTGTGATACGCAGTAAACTGCCTGGGTCGGTTTTGTACATTTTACCCATGTGGCACTCTAGGCAGTTATCACCCTTTTTCACATCTGTACTCTGATGCACTATCACAACTGGCTTAGCGGGAGTGAAATCTTCACCGCTCTCTTTGGGTTTACGATTTTTACCCGCAGTGTGTTTACCGCTTCCTTTATTGCTTTTACTGACACGAGACAAGGCTTCTGAAGACTTTTCAATGCCAAGTAACTTACGCAATTTGTGCACGGTGACATCGTGATTGGTTAATCGTTGCTGCATCGTCGATAACGTCACTAAGGCATCAAGTAACAACTGACAATCTTCTGGAGACAGTGCTAATTCATGCTCTTTGGCTTCAGTAACACGAACTATCAGTGCTTCCAGCGCGTTGTGGTCGATATCAGTAAACGGTTTACTCATTAAAGGACAGTCCAGCTTAGGCGAATAGGAAAAATGAATTCGGCGGGCAGTATGATCCGATAAATAAAATAATCAACCGGTAAGTGCGATTTATTTCAAGCGACTTGAAGATAAATAAGGTTCACCACTCAGTAATTGCCGTAATTGTGCCGCAGCCATCGGTTGCATAACGCCATGATGACGTGGCCATCCATGAAATTTTCCTTTTGATAACCGTTTGGTCATCAGCCAAAAGCCATTATGCTCATAAGTGAGGGCTCGTATCATGGTTTTGTTGCGATTAATGAAGACGAATATCGAGCCTGAACGCGGATTACTCGACAAGCGCTGTTGGCACACGGCCGCCAGTCCATCGATACTACAGCGAAAATCAGCAGGCTGAGTCGCAATGAAGATACGACTGTTGGAAGTTAAATAGATCATGATTTCATTGCCCCGATAAGGGCGCAAATAAAGTGAACATCCACCACACCTTGTATATGAATATTGTCGCCATTAGATAGATTCAACTCAAATTTTACTGGGGAATTGGGCTTGATGACCTCAGGTAAGTTGGGTAATTCAATGAAGTCTGTAATGGACTCTGCCGAGTTTGATACCTGGCACCATTGTTTAAATTGAGAGCCACTGATACGTAAAGCGGTGCAAATTTGTGATGATGAGTAATGCTCTAGCAATGAAATGGCTTGCTCGCGGAGAGTGTTTGGTATTTTAGTTCCGCGACTCGGCTTATTTATGCGCCAATGGGCGAAGACTGTGGCGACGCGAGTTAATGGCTCTATATTTGGCATGATGGGCTCCGATAATTAATCTGCCATCATTACATCAAATTATTGGGTTAAAGTTGCACTATGCTGCCGTAAACTCACGAACATTTTGTTTTACCTATCCTTTAACAAAGTATAAATGCTACTAAGACGTGAGAGAATAGCAAAAAGTAATACAGCTATCGTAACTAATAGGAAGGTAATAAGAGTGACCTGGTCCATCATACTTTTCTCCTTTTTTGACAAGATACGGTGACACTTTTTACGTTAGTTGGCAAGAGCCTATATGAACAAGGAGTTTTATCCTGATTCAAATTCAATATCGGTGCTTTTGCTCCGTGAAGATGAAATTGTGGTCGCGCAAGCTGGTTGTTTTGAATTATTGAGCTTTGAGGGTTCCTTACTTAACACTTTTTGAGCTTCATTCTCCAACCCCAGCACATATTCCTGTATTTTCTCTGCATCCCTTGAAGCCCGTAAAATTTCTTTAGGATCGTCTTGCAGCACTTTAACCCAATGGTCGACGTAAGCCGCATGCTGGCCAAATTCGTGGCCGATTTGGAGTTCATCGCCGAGCATCAGTGAGCCAATTTCAGCTCTGAGTTCTTCTTTGGCGTAGGATTCGTCACCAAAGCGGCCTGTCATATCTCGATTTAAGCGGCTTTGGTGGCCAGTGCTATGACCAAGTTCATGTAAGGCTGTGGCATAGAAGTTATCTGCTGATTGAAACTTGCTTCTTGCGGGTAAATGGATACTGTCGGTTGCAGGAGAGTAATAGGCGTTATCACTCTGATCATGGTGAATGGTTACACCTGAGTTTTGTATGATCTTTTCTGCTCGCGCATGGCGTTGCCATTCGGGTAGTTGTTTAACTTCTAACTCAGGTAAGCTATCAATTTGTTCAGCGTTAAACACAACCGCACTGAATACTCTTGGCTTGTCGAGTTTGACATTGACCTTTATCGGTTTACCGTCAGCGCCTAGTATTTTGTTGCCGTTGCTGTCAGTCTTATCGACTTTATCAAAGATCTTCCAGTATTGAACAATCGTGCCATGTTGTCCTTTCTGTACCTGTGCATCAATGGAATTAGCCTGTTTATAGGTCATCCACCTTGGATCATTTCGACATTGCATCGCCAGCCAAAGTGCATTGGAGCCTCGATAGCGTGTTCCACTGATTGGGTTGTGTGGTAATTGTGGTATTCCCGCCTGCCATGGCTTTTGCCAAGGTGCTGTTCCCGCTTTTAATTGCTCAATCAGTTTATTGGCGATTTGTTCATGATAAGGCACTTTAGCCGTTTTCTTTACAGGCATGGCTTACTCCTCATCATTAATAATTTCATCTGAGGCTTCCAATGCTTCATCTTCAGTAAGGGCATTTTCTTCAAATGCGCCGAGCTCTTGCGCTTCTGCTACTGTGACTTCAATCACTTTGCCGGGAATGTTTAAGGCAAAGAGTTTGTCATCAAAATTTACTTTATCGTCAGCGTTCAAATTGGTGTTCATGTTCTACCTCCTTTGATGAGTGGCCTTTATGTTGTTCTGTGATGGTGGTGTTTTTGCCAAATATGACTTTTAGTTTTTGTTGAACTTTTGCCATAAACTGTTGCTGTGAAGCAGGTTGCATAACCTGACTAAAAGTTCTTGCTGATTCGAGTGCGGTCTGTTGGTTAGCATTTTGATTTGGACTTTGATTTAGATTAATGGTTGAGTTCACAACAACTCTCTGTTGTGGCTGAGCTTGTTGTAAACGGATTTTGTCTTTATCATCAGCTCGATAACCTTTAACGTCAAAACCTTGAAGCTTTGCCTGATACCAGACCTCTCGTTTAAAGGCTTTGCAACCGCTAAGCTTGATTTGTTGCCAACCTCTATCGTTAGCAAGCGTTAGTAAATCAGTAATGACTTTGCTGTTCACCAAACGGCTTTGTAATTTATTGCCTTTATCTATAAAGGCCAGTTGTTTGGGTGGTCGATTAAAGTAGTAGCGGTTTTCAACTTGATGATAGTGTTCAAGCACAGGCTTGATGTTATTTGGAGTAACTGTTTTTTCGGATCTGAATTTATCGGGCTCGGCTGGTGCGATGCTGTTTAGCTCTGGCAATAATTGTTCGGGTCGTTTTTGAATTAAATACGGCCAGCACTTTTTGATATGATCTTCAATTTGCATTTCAACGGTACTTTTTCCACTACTCATAAAAAGATCGTTAAAATCTGTCATCCCATGTTCAATTTGATCCCGAATAAACCGAGGCATTAACCAAAAACCCTGAGTGAGATTGGCGGCTTGTTTCGCCTTTTCAACACCTTTATTGACTGCATTTTTATAGTCGTCATCCGCCAGAAATAAATGGCCACTTTGCGGATAAGTTGCTTTAAGCTTGGCAGCGACCTTCGGCATATTACCCGCATCTACGGTCATTACCACACTTCGACCTGTGGCTTCGACAATGCTCGCAGCGGTAGCGTAGCCTTCGGCGTATAAAATCGGTTCGCCATTAGTCAGTGGCTTGTAACCCACCACAAAGAAGTGCCCTGTTTTTGCAGCTCCTTTCTTAAGTGATTTAAAACCATTGGCATAAATGCGTTGCAAGCTATGAACACGGTGGTTTTCATCCATCAGTGGGATCACCAATCTTCCTTGTTTGTCTTGGCACACATCAGGAAACACTTTAGCTAGCTTACGCTTTAAGTAGGGATGGTCGGCATTGGCTATCGGCAGTAACTGAAATACCTGACTGCAGCGTTTGGCGTGATGTTGATGCTTTTTAGATTGCGCTTGTTGGCGCTGATATTCTCGGTTTGCCAACTGCGCTTTGATTTGTAATTTAGCAAAGGGATCAGACTGTTTAAAACTGGCAATCCATTTTTTCGGCTCACTGTGATTACGATGGTCTTGATACCAACCAGCAGGATGGCCATCGTTATAACCCGCATACGCTCCGCTTTTTTGACTGCCTTTATCATCTTGTGTTTTGACTCGATGTACTTTGCCATCCATCAAGGGGAGTTCATTTAACAGTAAGCCTGCACTTTGCATTTGCATAGCAAATTCATTGACAGGATCTGTGCTCGTTAGGTTATCGAACTTTTCAGGCTTGGGTAACCAGTCTTGTAGACGAGTTAAGTTAGCACCTTGCTTGGCAAACCACAGGTTTCTGTCACTATCAAAGCCGATAGCAGATTTACCATTTTGCAAAATGCCTGCGACTTTTTTAGCTTGTTCTCGTTCAGCATAGGGAACCGCTAAATAAAAGCGTTCAGTTTCGAGCTGGTAGCTCTGATTTTTTTGTGTTGTCATGATTCATCACCTCCGGCAAACTGCTCACAGAATTGATCGACCAAGCCATCCAGTTGCGATTGCGATTTGGCAATATTTTTGAGCTGATTTGGCTTTACTTGATGTACGTTAGGCAATGGCCATTTTTGTAGCTCTGGGGAGTTACCTCGCTGTTTTAATGAGCCATATTGATACCAGCAGATCTTGCGGCATTTAATCGGCGCACAATTTTCTAACAGCAGTAATTCGTTATCTTGTCCTAGCTGAATGATCTCCTGTGGTAGTAGCAAGGCTCGTTGATGATCACTAATACTTTCGCTTCGGCCACCTTTACCTGATAATTGTTTACTACGACTGAGGTTGTTGATAGTGGTGTTACCCAAGGTTTCGGAAATTTCCCTCGCCACTTTGGGGTTCTTGGGCGCAAACACAATTTGCATGGCGTGGTTTTCGATTAAAGTTTCTGCACCGTCATGGCCGTAGATTTCTCGCAGTTGTGCAGGAGATTGAATGATGGTGAGTAAACGCAATCCGTAACCTGCTACATAACTAATGCCACGACTTAGAATGCTGATTTTGCCGATGGCTGCAAACTCATCCAGTAGTAATAGAACTTGATGTTTTAAGTTTGGATTTTGTTCGGGTAACTCTCTGGTGTTAAGGTCAATCAATTGCTGAAAGAAAAGATTAATTAGTGGTGCTAAGCGGGTTAAATCGTCAGGTGTCACGCCCACATAAATGGAGATTTTTTGTTTACGCAACTCTCGTAAATCAAAGTCATTATCTGAGGTCACCGAATCAATTACAGGGTTGTAAAATAGCTCTAATGCTGAGGTAAAACTTTTACGAATCGAGCCACGGGTTCGGTCTGGTGTATCAAGATACTCTTTAAGGGATAAAAAGCATTGATTGGATAATGGAGTGCTTGAAGTCAAACGCTGTTCAATCAGAATTGCCAGCGGTTCATCACCTTGAGTCAATAAGCGCAGTGCTTCGCCCATAGTTACTGGCAAAGGCGGTGTTTCTATTAGATATAATACCAATCCTAACCACAGTGAGCGTGACGAAGCTTGCCAAACAGGTGACTCACTGTCGATATTCGGGAACAGCATTTGGCCAATTTTCTGAATATCGTTGATTCGAAAACTTGGATCAGATGAAATGTAATGCAGTGGATTCCAGCGATGGCTTCGATAGTCTCGTGGCGCAAGATTGAGAAGGAAACATTGCTGACCATGCGCTTGCCGAAATCCTGAGGTGATTTGCCAATTCTCTTGTTTAATATCCAGCACCACTAATGAATCTTGCCAAGTCAGTAGGTTGGGAATGACCACGCCAACACCTTTACCACTGCGAGTCGGTGCCGACATTAATACGTGCTGCTGTCCGCCAAATTGTAAGTAGCTTTGTTTGAACAGTTGTTGTTGCTTGCCTACTACAATGCCTTTACCTTGCAGTAATCCCGCTTGTTTGATTTCTCTTTGGCTGGCAAATCGGGCTTCACCGTATAGTGGCTTTTTTCTGGGTTTAAATCTCGCCGCCATAATCAATGAAAATGGCGAAAAACCAAATACGACCGAAAGAGTTAACCAGAACTTGGTTTTGTTATCGTGTCCGTAGTAATAGCCATATCGAAACACGGTAAAAGGTGTCGCTTGATAAACATTAAGGTGAGCAAAGTACAAGTAAATGGCACTGCTAAGCCAAAGGCTGAGTAACAAGCCTAAGCTTATTAAAGCCATGTAATGCCATTTATTCATTATCCGTTTGTTCAACATTCATTTCTCAAAGTTTTGTTGTCGTCATACCTGTGAAAACAGGTATCCAGTGGTTTTATGCTTTTTAAAGAAAAAGTCGCTAGACTCCTGCCTCCGCAGGAGTGACGAGTACTTGACCTCAATTCTCGTAATACACCTCACTCACAAACCGTTGGCCGTTGATGTTCTGTAGCTGCACAATCACATCAACGCATAAATGCAGGAGCTGCTTAATGTCTTTTCTGGAAAGTGAACTACCTGCTTGCGACTCTTTTAGCATCAAGACCAGTTGTTCCAGTGCCAATTGTGGACTGCCTGCGTGCATGGTGGTGATACTGCCCGGATGACCTGAATTGATGTTACGAAGAAAGTAAAAGGCTTCATCACCACGAATAAGCTCAGCAACAAATATGCGGTCAGGCTTCATACGCAGGCTTGCTTCTAACAACTGCTTTTGAGTGACAGCTGAAACCCCTTGTTGTCCAGCGGAATAAAACAAGCTGACGCTGTTGCTGTGAGTACGATACAACTGCAGTTCATCGACATTTTCAATGGAGATTAAGCGCTCATTATCTGGCACTAAACTCAGTAATGAACGAAAAAAAGTGGTTTTTCCCGAACCTGTCGCACCGGAAACAATGATATTTTTTCGTTGTGCGATAGCCAATTTCAAAAAACCAACCATATCGCCTTGTTGCTTCAGCTTACTGAGCTCATCAACTTGGCATTCTTCGTTGCATAGGCACTGTTTGAAGTAACCTTGTCGTTCATAGTCATGCAAGGTAAAAATATCTTTGGATGGCTTGCGGATAGTAAAGCTAATGCAACCTGCTTTGGTTACGGGCGGTATGGCAATTTGTACTCGTTCACCGTTTGGTAAAGTGGCAGATAATATTGGATGCGATGCATCGAGTTTTTGCCCTGAATAGGTTGCAATCAGTTTGGCAAGGCGCTGACAATATTCAAAGGTTATAGCTTTAACACTCAAGTTTTCAACATCATGATGTTGCCAGCCTTGGTTAGATTCAGTAATGAGTTGCTGTGACCGATTTATTACGACTTCAGTAACCGATGAGTTCGCTAAAAACTCAGTCAACACTTTTAAGTGAGCACTTAACGCCAAGCTTCGATTATCAATATTGATTTCAGTCGCTAAGTCGCAAGTCATAGACACTCCTGAAATCTAAATCGCGGGCAACGAACACATTGATATGCTCGCCTTGATTTTTGAGTAAAGTCGGTTTAATGCCGATGGAATCTTGCAGTGCGATTGACGCTAAATCCTTACTCGCCCCAATGCTGCCACCAAACTGAATTTGATTTTTGTCCCCGCTATTGGCTCGGTTCTGAGCATACTGACTGACATCACCAATCAGACTTAACAACATGGCACTGCCAAAACGCTGTTTAAAATGACCATCAATAAAGCCGCTGTGACCGCTTCTGCCCAAGGTGTCAGTTCCCGCAGAATCTAAATCGATAATCACGCCATTAGGTGTTTCAATGCGATTCCATAACACGAAGATTCGAGCCACACCTTGCTGCAAGCCACTTTGATACTGACCGACAATGTGACTGCCTTTTTCCAGCAACAGCACTTTGCCGTTGGTGGAGTAGATATCTCGACTTAACTGGCAGCGAGTCATGCCAGGCACATCACTGCTGATGGCCGTTTCTAAAATACAGTCCAGAAACGCGCCTTTGGTGATAAACAAATTCGGGTCAACGATACGACTGGCCAAACTGCCTGCAAGTTTAGTCGGTTGCAATTTTTGTTGTAATGGCGATTGTGTAGATTGAACCGTTTGCGATTCTTGGTAGTTAATTTGCTGATGATGCTCTCTACTTGTCGCAGCTTGATTCGATTGACTGTACGCCAGCAAATTATCCGACAGCTTACGTTGTTGCGGTGTTAGTGATTTCTCACTGTGGCCATTCAATAACGTATATTGTGGCGCAGTATCGAACTCGCCTGTATGCAGTATTTGCGCTGGAGTTCTGTCACTGTTTTTTAATGTAAACTGCTTCGTCTTTTTGGGTAATTCTGGCGGTGCACCTAAATGGTCAGCAATGGTGTAATGATGGTTGGTTTGCTTCTCAGTCGAGCCATGATTCAAGCCTCCATTCACTACAAACAATAACCCTATAATTCCAACACCGAAAACAATCAACCACTTTTTATCGAGCGACGACTTATGAGATAAGCTTGAACCCAACTGCGGTAAATCTTCTAACACTTCAGGTTCAGTTGTTCTATTTGAAGGGCTTTCGAGAGTTGAACTGGCGTCCATTACTGACCTCCTTTTAGCTGTCGTTCGACGTTGGGAATGTTACTGGTTGTGTAATTAGCCGCGTGTTCGAATTGATAAGATTGATTGAACAGGCACAGCACTTTATTACCTTGACGCAGTACCAATTGTTTAGCGATACGCTGAATGATGATGGTGTAAGGGAATGCGGCATTAACATTAGAATTGACCAAACTTTCTTGGTCGTCACTGCCGACGATATACACTGCCGGAAAATCTTGTTTACCGTTAAAAGTAATGTAGGTGAAGCGACCATCATCAAATACTGAAACAGGTAACAGTTTGGTATTACCTTTATAGAAATAGTTTTGGTTTCGTACTTTTGGCGTTTGAACAGAATTCAATCTTGCTTTGAGCTGTTGTTGCTTCTGTTTGGCTTTATCTCTAGCTGCAACTTGCTGCGGATAGATGAAACGTACCTGAAACATCATATCGTTCGGTATTGGGTGTGCGCCTCGTTGTGACCAATGGGCGCTTAACTCAAAGTTGTAAGCATGATTTCCTGAACTCGTTTTAGTCAGTACCGTCATATTAGTCACGGCTTGCAGGGCTTTAGGTTTGATAAAGATATGGTTCGCTACGGGTGTCACTGACCATGCATCCACATCGCCCATAGCAATTTGTTGTACCGACTCACCAACGGCAAACTCAATATCCGTAGAAAAACCATAATGGCCGACCAGTTTCACCACTTGCTGCGGATTGTAATTGATGTGTTTTACTCGTCTGTCGAAGTGGCCGCTGTAAGGAGTTTCAAGGGCTTTGGCGTTTGAGCATATAAGTAATAGCGTCATGCTCATGAAAATGAGCATCCAGTGCCTTTTCTTTTTTGACGACTTGAAAGGCTCTAGGCTACCGTTTTCACGGCAGCGACGAACAAGAGGAAACAGAAAACTCATCTAATCACCTCCCGTTGCTTGATCATTCCGATAACTCAAAACCTGAAAGCCAAGTGGATTCAATTGTCTGTCTTGCAATGACATCGGCGCATTTCGATACACAAAGGTGATGGTCGCTACCCAGTGAGTTAATGGGTGGTTTTCACCAACTCGCTTTAGCTTTTTGGAATAGCGCACTAAGGTCGTGATTCGTTGCTCACTATTGACCTTATCTTTAGCGATAAAACTAATTGCATTGATTTTCGTGTTCACTTGAGCTTGCTGATCATAAATAACTATCGGTGCTTGAGGATTGGTTTTGGGATCGGTTTGAGCGGCAAATTCCTGCTGAACGTCATCGGCTGACATTAACCCAACCAGCTTACGGTTATAACTGCGGGTTTCCCATTGGTAGCCTTCACGATGTCGTACATATTGCGCTAACCAATATTTATCTAATACTTCTTGAGCTTGCTGCTTTACTTGACCATGGCTACTTAAGGTTGACACAACATCCACTAAACCAGAGTTGTTATCCACTCGAATGACAAAGGGTTCTATGCTTTTTAATGGTAAGAGGCACACTAAACCAATACCTTGTAAAACGGCGATGAGCGTGAATAGCAAGCAACATAGCCATGCTCGCTGCTCGGATTTTTTAATCCGAACGCTAATTTCAGCATCCCAACCTCTGGCTTCCTTGAAATACTGCTTTTGCAGTGCTTTATCATTCATGGTGTTGCTTTATTGGTTTCAGTGCTGTCGGTTTGAGCCGCACAGGTTTTAGAGAAATTGCAGCATGATTAACAGGCTTCAAGCCCTTACCATCATCATGGCAGTGCGGTGGTTTGGATGCGCTGGAGCAATGTGTGAGTAGTAAAACCAGTAATAAACAGCTCATTTTCATTACGCTTGTGTTCATGGATTCGCTCTCCCTGAAATGCTGTTACCGCCAAAGCGTTTTTGATAAGCGTGATAGCCGACGCCCAAAGGTTTAATCGGAGTCGCTAATGCCTGACCTGTGTAATTCATATCACGGCGTAACATACGATATTGGTTTCTGAGGGTAGTCGGTCTTAACGAATGCAGACTGTTGGCAATGGCACCATTCGCAGCAATCGCAACGCCACCGCCTAATGCTGATGCCATGGCGGGAATTTGTTTCATCACTAAAATGCACAAGCCAAGCACAATGCACAGCATGGAGCTGTCGCTAAGCGTGGTCATCGTTGAATGATTTGAGGCTATTTTATGCAGGTAACTGTTCGCCACCGACACCATCAATTGCCCAGATGTCACTCCAAGCAACAATACAAAACCAAAGTTCAATACCATACCTAACCAGCTTTCAAAAAATCGTTGTGTCGCTTGAAACAGCAATAGAACAAAAAAGGCCGGGCCGATGGCCAATAAGATACTGACCATGACTTTGCTGAGTAGAATAAAGAACGCGACTAACAATGTTAGACAACTACCAATCAGCAACACAGCGACAGCAATAAAGTACATCCCAAAATTGCCGTTCATTACACCACCTTGTTTCCAAGCATTATCGGCCAGCTGAAATACCTGACTAAAAAGTTGATCCAACAAGTGTGCTGCATCCATGGAGTGACCACCTGAAACGATGGAAGCAATGGTTTGTGGTGCATCACTCAAAAAAGTCACTACAGTTTGGTTATAGCGGCCAACGGTTAAGCCAAGAGCCAGAATAAATCCGATGCGTAGAATCCGATAAAAGCCTTCTTGTAGAGGCGCTTCACTGCGACCTGTCATCAAGGCATAGCCCCAAATCGCCAGCCAGATGATCATCAAGCTGGAGAATAACGGCACCAAAAAATGGATAAGTCGTTCAGAACCTTGCTGCACATAGTTATGCAGCGCCTTATCGACTAAATCAAAAATGCCCTGATACAGATTGCTTTTGGCAGCCATTAACCTTTGCCCCAGTCAATAGGATGCAATTCACCAGCCGAACGCTGGTTGGCGGCATGGAGTGCATTAATGCAATCCGGCTCTTTGTTGTACTTGGCGGGATCGTCGCTACAGAGCTTTAAAGTTTGATCTAAAACCTCATTGTGTTTGAGAAACCAAGAGACCGTATGTCCTTGGTCAACTTTTTGTTCTGACTCTTTTCCAAACTTGGAACAAGCGCTTAAGCCAATTACAACCAATGAAAGTAAAACCAGTGTTGATGTTTTCATGCAGATATCTCTTAAATTTAATCAGTGTTATCTGCCATCCGTGGGCGTTTTGCTCCGTTAATTCCAATCGATAGGGCGTAACTCACCAGCGGATTCAATCGCCATCTGAGTAATTTTTTGCTGTGTCAGCGCTTCGCTGGCTTGTGCCTGTGCATTCAATAATTGCAGTTTGGCTTGTTCGTTTTGCAGCATCACGCCTTCAGCATTGATGCGAGTTTGTAAGTCTTCAATGTCTTTTTGCTGCGGTGCTTGATTGATTTTCTGTATCAATCGCATTAGCTGTTGGTATCTTGCTTGAGTTTGCTGCAGTGATGCTTGAGTTTGGCCGAACCAACGACCTCGATAGCGATTCACATCATCGTATAAACCTGCCACATCACCGCCTAGTTGCAGCCATTGACTGTCACGTAAACCTTGCTGTTTTAATGTGAGATTAGGGTCAACTTTAACCGT
This sequence comes from Parashewanella spongiae, assembly GCF_004358345.1. Lineage (NCBI taxonomy): Bacteria > Pseudomonadati > Pseudomonadota > Gammaproteobacteria > Alteromonadales > Shewanellaceae > Parashewanella > Parashewanella spongiae. Next base: position 3,716,915 of record NZ_CP037952.1, read on the forward strand.
AACGTCATAAACCGAATCAATGACATTGCTCATACCTCGAATTCCGTTAATACTATTCAGTTGGCTTTTTGCTGTTTTTACCTGCTGTTTTAAGGTATTAATTTCTTCCAGCATGTGTTTCACCTGCAAGATATTTTGTTGCAGATTTGCGGCATCAATGACTGGAAAGGCTTGTGCATAAGCAGAGAGCAAGAGGAGAAATGATGAAATGGCTATGTACTTCATTGTTTACCTCGCTTGTCGACCAACTGCTGATAATAAAGGGGTAACCAGTCATTAGGCTCGGTGCCGACTTGCTCAATCAATTGTTCAAGTAGTTTTACTTTATCGGTTGTACCAGATATCACTGCGAGTTCTTCATCAAAGTCATTTAAGTCCAATTCATTGACTGAACTTAGATGGCCTTGCTTAACAATAAACTGGCGTGAGTTGGGTTGAAGCTCGGTTTTAATCATTGCAAATTCACGCTCTGTCAGGTGCAAGCCATCAATGTAATCTTCTCGTCTAGCCTTTGGGTTTGGCATTAAAATGAGCGTAGCGCATTGCTCAATCAGAGAGTGAGCAATTGGAGAGCTAAGCACATCACGTGCAGACTGAGTGCCATAAACCATAATGCCATTCTGCTTACGAATGGTTTTCTGTTTGTTATTGGCTAAATCCTCAAAGTATTCATCAGCCAATAACTTCCAAAACTCATCCATAATGATTTGCAGCCTGCGACCATCAATCAAACTTTCAATACGGTGGAATAAGTACATGACTATTGGCGTTCTTATTTCAGGGATTTCTAAAAACTCAGTCACATCAAAAGCCATTAGTGTTTGATGTTCTAATGACAGCTCATCAACTTCATTATCCAGCACCCAAGCGAGTTCACCGCCCTGACACCACTTTTGAAGTTTGCTGTAACAACCATGGCTATCAACCGGATCGAGAAATTCTAAACAACGACTTAAACGACGCATAGGTTTATCAAGACTCATTACGCCTTTCACTGCATCAGCCACTTCTTGTTGCTGATTATGATTGAGGTTATCACCACACAATTTGCTAATAAGACGAGTCAGAAATAACTGATTGCTAAGAGTGCTCTCTAATTGAAACGGATTAAATCCAGTAGGCTTACCCATTTGTAATGGCAAATACAGACCAGAACAGGCTCGCACATAGATCTCAAGCCCACGGTCTTTATCAAAAATGATTTGAGTCGGTGTAAGTTTCTTGCTTTGTGACACTAAAAAGCCCTGCAAAACCGTTTTACCACTTCCAGATGCACCAATGATTAAGGTATTTCCTAAAGCATGATGCTCATCCTTGAGCGGACTTCCTTTTTTGTTGATACATTCAGAATGCTCTTGGTTCCTCCTTTTTTTCTTCGCTTGCGTTTCATGAAAGTTAAAGTAATACGGTGCGCCAGACACAGTTTTGAAAAGTGTTACCGCATCTCCCCATTGATTACCTGTCATCTGTCCTGATGGATAGTTATGAAAGCTGCAAAATCCAGCAAAGTTCTTTGATGAGATAGGTGCAGGACGCGGACGATATTTGCTATTAGCTGGTAATTGCGACCAAAAAGCTGCAGCGATAGCGGTACTTTCTCTCACTGGCATAATCGCCATATCCGCTAACTCGGATTTGAGCTGTGATAGATGTTTTTCTAGCGGATCCTGTGAATCGGTTAAGACTGTCAACACCAAGTGATGCTCACCATAAACCATGCGATTAGAGGTAATGTCATCCAGCCCTAAATCTATCGCTTCAATTTGTGAGTGGGCAAAATCTCCCGTGGTATGTAATCGTTTTTGTTGACGCTGCAGTAATTCAGTAGCAACGGGTTTAGACAAAAATTGAAAGCTTTGGGTCAGTACCAATTCAAGAGGTGCCGATAAAAGCGCATTAAGCAAACCCGCTTCCGTCTGTTCAGGGTACTCCGATATCCCCAAACAAGATCCAAAACGGGTTTGCGTAATGTCTTTCAAGGCAAAGGTGTCACCACCGAATAATGGCCTAACTCGCATCAATGAAGTAGCGATATCAGCTTTAGGCAAGGCTCTTGGTTGCCACTCACCATTGACCAGATAATCCAGAACAGTTAACGGCTCAGAATAGAAAATGCCGTTGCTTAAATAGGTAGCAAGCCGCTGAGGTTGATAAGCTTCCATTGAAGCGATTACGGTACTGACTACGTCATTGAGTTTATTGATGGCTTGTTGTTGCTCTGCAATGAGTGCCTGCTGATTCAATTTTCTAGGGCTTGCAAACCACGCAGATATATTAGAGCTTATACCACGAGAATGACCACGATAAATCACACTTAAATACAACTCGTTGATCATCAGCTGGCTTTGACAAACCTTAGCCGCGTACTTGTCATTGAGCTTTCTGTCGAACTCACATTCAAACTCACCTTGTGGAAATACTTTATGCTCACGCCTGATTAAATGCGTCCAAATACAGATATCAGGACTGGCAATATTTCGCAGCATTAAATTGAGTTGTTCTTTCCAAAGTAATACCTGCTCAGGTGCCACTGATTCATGAGCCACACCTTGTAAACGAATGATCTGCAGGTAATCACCGCTATGAGTTTTGATGGTGTGCTCGTTAACATGAGTCTGATACGGAATAAACTCAGCCGCTTCGTTTTCTCTTTTCCAAATATGCTGAGGAATTTTAGAATTCATAAGATGTTCCTCAACATTGAATTGCGACTACGAGTATTACTATAAGGACTCGCGGTAGCTGCTCCAAATTGTCGCCAAGCAATCGATTTCGCTTTGGTGTTCAGCCACAACAACATCAACCTAAACAACCTTGGATCACGCAAACAAAAGACATACATCAAGCCATGAACAGGCAAATACAGCAGCAAAGTGAGTGGGTTTTTAGTGGCAATCATCAAAACTGCGACTAAAGCGCCAGTGATAATAATGCCATCTAAGGTCACGCCCCATTTCATCGCAGGGCGAGTTACGGCAACAAATAAAAGATCATGTTCATTCATAATCAGCCCTCTACTTCACTGCTGAAATGATCATATCGACAATGGTGGTGCCGCCGAAAACGAGCACAATCCCTGCAATGTACTTACCGCAAGTTTCGCCAGTAATACGACCAAACCATGCGAGATAGCCAAGAATAGCAATGCCAATCACTGCCGCACTGCGAGCAATACCATTGGTAAGCAAATCCATCACCCAATCGACACCTTCAGTGATTGGATTGGCGAATGCGATGTCAGGAATTAGAGCAAGGAATAGAACAAAAGCTATGATGGGAAGTACATTTTTTAAATTGAAACACCTACTGGGAGGAGCAGCAAAGGACTTAGAAAATATTGTACTTACTCTCATCGAACTTCTCCTACAGAGAACGAAAGAAAATGAGCATCCTTAATTCAAAATAATTTCCTATTAATTACTAAAATATGACTATTTGAACTCTTGATGTAAATAAACTCTTACTTATAAGAAATATTCAAAGAGCATTAAACTTATTTTGAACTTAGTGTTCTTAAGGACTGTCCTAGATTCGTAAGCTGTCAATTCACTTGCACATATCTTCCTTGTGAACGAATTTGATAGTATTTATGTAATAATTACCCCATAAATGCCATTAATTTAGAAGTAACGGATGCCGACAACAGATACCAAAGTGCAATTCAGTCAACGTCTAAACCAGCTGTTAGACAGACATAATTTCCCTCCTAAGAACATGGGAAGGATCACTTTATTATCCGATCTGTTTGAGATTACCCATAAGGGTGCAGGGAATTGGCTAAACGGAAAAGCGATACCATCAAGAAAAATGCTTAAAATGATTGGCGAGCATTTTGGTGTTTCGGTTGACTGGCTTATCTTTGGTCACCAGCCTGACGAGACTTTACCATCAGGAAACATTGATATTCCTGTTATTACCAAGGTGCAAATATTACCTTTCTTAAATAATGAGCTGTCAGACTTCAACCAATACATTTCAGTGCAAGATCGCATCGGTGCAAAAGCTTTTGTTATTGATGCTAAAGACAATGGTTTTGAGTTGGACTTCTTACTATCAAATAGTGCCAAGTTAGTTTTTGATCCTGATCTACCTCCGCAAGATAAACGCTTCGCCTTAATTCAGGTTGATGGTGTTCTTTTGATCAAGCAATTACTTGAATATGATAAAGGTAACTTTGCTGTGAAGTCGGTAAATAAAAATGGACAGTCAGAATTGAAAATGCTCGACAAAGGCAATTCAATTCTGGCTGTATTGATTGAGATTCGCTTTTAAGTGCGGCTCACTTCTGTTTACAACTGATATACATCTTTACGATGGCTAGTTCGTAGCACCAACACCACTAAAGTGTCGTCTTCGATATTGCAAATAATGCGATAGTTTTTGACTCTATAACGCCACAATCCGGCTTTATTACCTAACAGGGCTTTACCAAAACGTCGTGGCGATTCCTCGGTGGAGATACGGGTTTTAAGGTAGTGAATGATATCTTTTTGCACTTGTTTATCGAGCTTTTTCAGCTCCTTCAGGGCACGGCTGTCCCATTCGATTTGCCACTGCGCCATTTTAATCGTCTAAGCCCAATTCTTTTTCCACATCGGCCATTGAAACCCGGGGAGCTGGATTTTCAAGACGGCTAATGGCGATGTACTTGTCTTCCATCTCATCAAGGTATTTTGCAATAGCTTCTTTGGCATAAAAAGATTTGGTGCGGCCAGTAGTTTCCGCCAACTGGTTTAAACGCTGCTCGATGCTGTCAGATAATCTGAGTGATAACATGACGACCTCCAAAGTGTATTACGTGTCATACAAGTAAAGCATAACAGGTTTCACGTCGACTTACACCTTTAAAGCAATCAAATAACCGTAGTTCTGGTTGATTTGCTGGATATTCTTCCCATCCTTACCACAAGTAGATCAAGCGATTACTTGAAAAATAAAGGTAACATTGTAATGAAATCGGTTAATAAATAGGACTATCAGAATTGAAAATGCTCGACAAAGGCAATTCAATTTTGGGAACCCATCAGATACGGGTAACAAATAAATGAGAAAATCTGAGGAGAAAAACGTTATTTATTGAGATAATAAGCCGACTAAAACTATTCTCAAAATAAAATGCCGATACTCGACCGAACACCGCTTAACTCCTCAGACAAATTCGATCTTCTCTTAAAAACTATCGCTTGCCAAGTGCATGGTGCAGTTTCTTCTCTTTCTGATGAATTTAATGTTTCTCGTAAAGCCGTTTACTCCGCTAAATATGCGGCTCAATCGGCACTAAAGTGCCTTGTTACTACCAACGACGAATCTGATGTCATTACATCTGTAAATGTTGACGTACCACATCTTCGCCGTTCTATTGTGGCTTTATCAATCACAGCACCTAACTCTATTCGAGCAATTGAAGAACAAATCCCACTCATTTATCCAGGCTGTAAAGTCAGTTACGGTTACATTCAAGGCGTTATCGTTGAAGCTCAAGAGCAGGCTAAGTTATTTAACGAAAAAGTGTCGCTATCAGCCATAAAGAGTGTGGCCATCGATGAGATGTTCAGCCAAGGTGACCCCGTACTTGCTGGGATAGATCTCGAAAGTGGTTATTTATTTTCACTCTCTCACGAACAAAAGCGTGACGGTGAAACTTGGGCACGAGTTTTAGGTGAAGCTAAATCACAAGGATTATCACCTCAGCACGTCGTTAAAGATGGAGCAAAAGGAATAGCGAAAGGCGTTAGCATGAGCTTTGAACATGCAGAGCAACGTGATGATGCTTTCCATGCGTTGTATATCGTAGGTAAGGCGCTGAGAAAGGTTGAACGTCGGGCGTACTACTACATTGATAAAGAGGCTAGTTTGGAAAAAAGATTGCATAAAGATGTATTCGATACAGAGAAAAAGCAGCAGGCAATGGTTGATTTATTAGGCGTGCAAGCGAAATGTGAGCAAGCGATTGAGCAATATGAAAGTGGAACGAAAAGCAGAAATCATCTCCACCAAGCTTTGACCAGTATTTCCATGAAAACGGGTAGCCTCATGACGAAAAAACAGGCTGAAGCCTTGCTAACGAAGGCTGTTGATGGCTTAAAAAATACTGAGCATAAAGATGGCATCACCGCTGCTAGATACATAAAAAATCGTTTGAAAGGACTGACATTAGCAACTCAAGCACTTCACGAAAAGTTACTGAAACTTGGCGAACTTTATCCTCAAGAATGCGTTGAAGTGGCTTGTCGCTTCTCTGAACGAAAGCGCCAATTACGAAAAGCTAAACCTTGGAAAATAGCGCGGTATCAGAAAGAATTAGTTGGCAGTTATCAGTGGTTGCGACTCCGTTTAGGCAAGAGTGCCAGCGAACTTATGCTGCAAGTGGAAGCGTTGCATCAAACTCGCCACAGAGCATCAAGTGCCATTGAAGGATTTAATGCCACTCTACGGTCTTACCTTTATGTCCGTAAAGGAGTCAATCAAGGTTTCCTCGAGTTATTTAAAGCTTGGTACAACCTTCGCTCAAGACGCTGGGGGAAACATAAAGGAACTTCATCGTATCAGAATATCACAGGGAAAAAAGTTGATGACTGGCTAACAATGCTGAATTTTCCACCTTCGGATTTACACCACTAAGCACTCACAAACTTTGTGTGATTTACGGTAGCGGTTCAACTGAGGTTGAGCTGGCGATCTCTCTTTGATTTGTTACCTTTAAGACCTATGTTTTGATCAGTCCTCAATTTTAGCAGTGTTGATCTAGATTCGATTTTAAAACTGACTCATTTCTGGACATAACCTAGCTAGAATTGCAGCTTGTAATAAATCTTTATCGATAAAAAAAGATACGTTCATATTTTATTTTCATAACGCAGTAAGGCATAAATTAATCTACGCCTTAGTGTTTTTTAGCTCTTTAATTTGTAGTTACGACGAACTTCATCAACTAAACGATAACGGGAGCTTTTTAAACGTTCATGAGGTGCAAATAGAGAACTAGCACTGTCTAATAAATCCACTGCTCTTGTGAGCTGATCAATCTGATTTTCTGATAATTCACTTTCAGCTAAGAGCTCATTTATTTCTAGTATTGAAAGCTCCTTTGCAGCAATGTCTTCAGGTAAACCAGACTTGGTACATAAGCCATAGATTCCATTTATAAAATGCCCCCACTCTTCTTTTACATGTTCATCAAACTGAGTAGTTAACTTAGAGCTGCCAGAAGAGTGCCCTTGTAAATAAAGGCTTTCAACAGCTTTTTTATAGCGGTCAGTAAACACTGAATAAACACTGTCAGTAGACTTTTCAGATTGAATAACGGCTAACCAAGAAGAATAACCTTTTGCATAAAACTCAACCTGCTGCTCTTCTTTATGTAACCCAAAAAATGAATCACTTTGTAAGCTTAATTCTAATTTGTATGAACATTTAGGCATTAATTCTGCGTCTTGATAGCTTTGAAATTCGCTATCTGTAACTTTCGATATTTCCAGCAGTTCTTGTTTCGTAAAAAAATGGTTTTGTAGGTAATTTAATAACTCCACTAACTTTGTCCCTCTATAAATTTAATCAGTAAATAATCCTTTTAAATATTGGGTATATTATAACTAAATGGACATTTGTTGAAATACCAATTTTTGTTTACGTTTCAGCTTGTTTTTCAACCAGCTTTGGTCGGATAAGCGACACCTGTTGCCAAGTGCCGCTCTCCTCAGAACCCAGCGTGCAACTTTCACTGCACTGGGCTCAAGCCTCCACTAAGGCATACTATGTAACCCGGTAACTACAAATAGTTACCTTTGCAATACACACTTGAAGCTTTAATATCTGCAACATTATGGATTCCATATTATTACAGTAAGGAGAGGCACTAACCTCATATGAAGTCATCATTTGCGTTTCTCCATTAACAAAGTTCTTCAAATTTTCTTGCAACGGGAGACCAGCTGGAAGTGGGCTCACTTTCGCGACCAGATATAAATCTGTATCTGCATCATTACAACGCAGCATTTGCTTTCTCCAGCCTCCTTTACCTGCATAACTATCGGCCACCCTCACAGATGGCTTTCCCAGAAGGAACTATACAGGCTTACCGTGTTCCGTATGTTGTGCAATATCAGGGTAGATGCCCACTCTAGTGCGGAGAGCTCTGTTGATCACGAAAGAGTACTGCCCAACCTCTTTCCAACTCTCGTTGCCTTTTGGCCACAGCGTAACAACCACTTCCGCTGCTTCACGTATAACGCACCTTTCATGGGTTCACATATGTTCATCATACTGATTCCCTAGCGCTTACCCGACTTGTGGTTATCAGGAGGAACGTCCTCTCACGATTCGTTTCCCGTCTAATAAATAGACTTTGCTACATTGTCAGGCTCGCTACTTTATTCAGAGCCTTAGGGTCATCTGGTGATACAGACGGTTCACGCTATAGTGGTGAACAGCACTTCATACGACTTCACGTCGCACGGGCATAACCGTGTTTCATCCCGTAAACTCACTTCTGGACATAAGCTGGTTAGGTTAATACTCTAAAGCTAAGTGTTCGAATTAGGTATTTGTATTCAAATATTTCACTACGGTTTCAAATTTGAAACACCCTTTAAAGTGTTTCCACTAACTTGAGTGTTTTAATTACTATTTTTAAACGGCGTTTGCTAGATGGCTTGCAGCTCAAGATTAATTCTGTGAGCCTGATGTCCGATGAAGATCACCGCACTATACAGTCGTGATTGATGGGATGATTATAAATCACACAGCAAATCAGTTAAACCGATCGGAATAAAGCAGAAAATTATTATGGTGTCTTGTTTATTTCTTGCGCAGAGATGAGTTTATTAAAGTTGAACAAACACTGACGAAAAATGCAATGCACCAGAAGCTCATCTTTAAATCTACACAGCATAAGCGTAACGTTCTCTCAAAAGCCTAATCATCAAGAGATAGAGTGAATTTAAGATCTTGAATAAGTCACCGTGGAGGATTTATGTTCGAGTATAACCCTGTATCACAGCTTGTATCGGTATCACAGGCCGCTTTCGAACATGATAGTAGCCTAACAACCAACAAAACAGTTCAAAATTGTGAAAATGTTCTATACATTCCAGGTGTGGGTCTTAGCAACGAAGATTACCAAGAGATACTCCTTGAGCAAAGTTGGAATCTATTAAACAAAAAAGAACCTTTTCAAGTCGTATTTAAACATGACGAAGAATTAAGCCGCTTTCATCAGTATACCACTATGTTGACCAGCTCATCAGAACCCGAGCATTGTGCTCAATTAACTGAGTATGACCTGACAAAAAGCAAGGAGTGCGAAGCGGCTGCAGGTTTGCTGGAAAAGCACGCAGCCTCAAAAACAGTGAGTCATAATTCGCAAGATAGTGGACTTGATGTCAAAACTGGAAATATATGGGTTCACGGTGAAGGTCAAGTTGCCTGTGGCGAATTAGTGTCCGGTAAAACAACCTTTACCATGAACGATATCTTTTATGATTTTTTTATAAATATGCACTTGAATAAGGATAGAGAAGGTTTTTTTGTAAAAAATTTCTACTTTGATGGTTCACATACGGCCGACAGGAAAGCCACCGGAAGTTTTGACGCTCAGGAGCTTAAGAACAGCCGAAAAGAACCCGCTTATTGTACTGGATGGGTAAATTGGCTAGTCGAAGGTGATAAGCGTAGTTTTGTCCAGCATGTCAGGGATGAGTTCTATGATCACACTGCGTTTCGCCCAGAATATAAAGAAATTACTTTTCATGGGTTTCATGGCGCTAAAGTCCATCTTACACCAAAAAATTTCCAACAATTCCACCAACGTACACTAAAGACAGAAATAGCGGCTGAGAAACAAGCCAAGCAAGAGAGTGAGGATACACCAATTTTTGCTTCATATGAGCAAGCACATACTCAAGAGAAAGTCACTCGTAATTGGTATATTTGGCAAGGGCTACTCCCAATTCCTAGTTTAGGATTAAAAATTGTTTGTGAGTTTACGGCAGCATAGTGCAACTTTAACCCAATAATTTGATGTAATGATGGCAGATTAATTATCGGAGCCCATCATGCCAAATATAGAGCCATTAACTCGCGTCGCCACAGTCTTCGCCCATTGGCGCATAAATAAGCCGAGTCGCGGAACTAAAATACCAAACACTCTCCGCGAGCAAGCCATTTCATTGCTAGGGCATTACTCATCATCACAAATTTGCACCGCTTTACGTATCAGTAGCTCTCAATTTAAACAATGGTGCCAGGTATCAAACTCGGCAGAGTCCATTACAGACTTCATTGAATTACCCAACTTACCTGAGGTCATCAAGCCCAATTCCCCAGTAAAACTTGAGTTGAATCTATCTAATGGCGACAATATTCATATACAAGGTGTGGTGGATGTTCACTTTATTTGCGCCCTTATCTGGGCAATGAAATCATGATCTATTTAACTTCCAACAGTCGTATCTTCATTGCGACTCAGCCTGCTGATTTTCGCTGTGGTATCGATGGACTGGCGGCCGTGTGCCAACAGCGCTTGTCGAGTAATCCGCGTTCAGGCTCGATATTCGTCTTCATTAATCGCAACAAAACCATGATACGAGCCCTCACTTATGAGCATAATGGCTTTTGGCTGATGACCAAACGGTTATCAAAAGGAAAATTTCATGGATGGCCACGTCATCATGGCGTTATGCAACCGATGGCTGCGGCACAATTACGGCAATTACTGAGTGGTGAACCTTATTTATCTTCAAGTCGCTTGAAATAAATCGCACTTACCGGTTGATTATTTTATTTATCGGATCATACTGCCCGCCGAATTCATTTTTCCTATTCGCCTAAGCTGGACTGTCCTTTAATGAGTAAACCGTTTACTGATATCGACCACAACGCGCTGGAAGCACTGATAGTTCGTGTTACTGAAGCCAAAGAGCATGAATTAGCACTGTCTCCAGAAGATTGTCAGTTGTTACTTGATGCCTTAGTGACGTTATCGACGATGCAGCAACGATTAACCAATCACGATGTCACCGTGCACAAATTGCGTAAGTTACTTGGCATTGAAAAGTCTTCAGAAGCCTTGTCTCGTGTCAGTAAAAGCAATAAAGGAAGCGGTAAACACACTGCGGGTAAAAATCGTAAACCCAAAGAGAGCGGTGAAGATTTCACTCCCGCTAAGCCAGTTGTGATAGTGCATCAGAGTACAGATGTGAAAAAAGGTGATAACTGCCTAGAGTGCCACATGGGTAAAATGTACAAAACCGACCCAGGCAGTTTACTGCGTATCACAGGGCAAAGTCCGTTTAAGCCAGAGCAGCATGTCATGGAGCGCTTTCGCTGTAATGCTTGTGGCGCTTACGCTACCGCCGCTTTGCCAGTTGAAGTGTTAGCCGACGGGAGCGAGCAACAAAAATACGGCTACTCAGCTCGGTCATTAATGGCCATACACAAGTATTTTGCCGGGTTGCCGTTTTATCGCCAAGGGAGCATTCAAAAGCTGCTTGGTGTCAAAATCACTGCGTCTACTGTGTTTGACCAAGTTGAATATGTGGCCAATGATATTTACCCTGTTTATCAAATGTTGGTTAACCTCGCGGCCGATGCGAAGCATTATTATCTCGATGACACGACTCACCGAATTTTGGATGCTACGCCAATAGAAAAACCGGTGCGTAACAGTGACAAGACACAAATGCGCAGCGGCGTGTACACATCAGGTGTTATTGCGACCACTCAAGCCAATGATAGTATCGTGTTGTTTGAAACTAATATTGGTCATGCTGGCGAATTCATCGATAGCCTGTTGCACAAACGCGGTACTCATCAATCTAGGCCGATAATGATGAGTGACGCTCTGGTCAGTAATCGCCCTACGGTAAGAGAATGTCTGCTGTCATTGTGTAACAGTCATGCCAGACGACAATTTGTTGATGTCATTAACCATTTCCCCGATGAAGTCGAGCACGTACTGACACGTTATGGTGAAATTTGGGCTTACGAGCAGCACACTAAAGAGCAAAAGTTTACGGCAACAGAAAGGCTGAGTTACCATCAGCAACATTCGTTGCCTGTAATGAAAACCATCAAGCAGTGGTGTACAACACACCTTAACGATGAAACAGTTGAAGAAAATAGTGGTTTAGGTAAGGCGATGCGATATTTTGTCAAACATTATGTTGGCTTGAGCTATTTTTGCCACTACGAAGGTGTATACATCGATAATAACCGTATCGAAGCCATGTTAAAAATCATCGTTCGTGACCGAAAAAATGCGATGTTCCATAAGACGTTACTTGGCGCTACGATTGGTGATGTCATCACGTCAATGATTGCAACAGCAAGTGAAGCTGGCATCAATGTGTTTGAGTATTTCACATTTTTACAGAGAGAGAAGGATAAAGTGAAAACCAACCCTGAAGAATACCTACCGTGGAATTATCGAGAAACAGTCGTCACTGAAAAATAATACAGCTGTAAGAAATGGACTTGGGCTAATCGCCTAGGTCTAGCTGTACCTGAAATAATTTAGTTTTTCACGCTATGCTGCCGTAAGCTCACAATTGTTTAGGGACTAAGTACCTGATGAAAAGTTTTGCCTCTATCTTGTTTTTGGACAGAAATGCGCCAGCCGACCAAGTTGGCAAAGGAGGGACAAAACCAATTTACGCTCAATTTCATTATTTTTTGAGTCTGAAGTGCAACTATGAGCTACCAAACGGCTTCTCTGTGCAGTAGATAATTTTCTGTTATACATTTATAGAATGCCTTAAAGCTGAATAATTTTGTATTTAGCTTTTCAATGCGTTATTTCTTAGCCTCTTAATTCACTCGCTTATTGAGTAATGTGATGGCGACAGTGCGCACTTCTGCTGAGCAACAATCAATATATAGATTCATGCTCAAAAGTCTCCAAGAATACCCAAGCGAAGCCGTATTATATCTCAACTTTGAGGTTTCAAGGTTTGATGGTGATGAAAACTTACAACAGTGTTATCAAAGATTAAGCAAAATAGATAGGCAAAAGCTGTATGATTTTTTCAACAATAAATCATCGTCGACTCGCTTTAACTCTCGTACACTAGAGGCTCATTATCGTAAGAAGCCAAGTAATGCTTGCCGGCGTTTTGTAACTGAGCCCTGCTCCATTACTCCAAAATCGAGCACTCAATATACCAAGCAAATACAGCAACCACCTTCCTCCCCTGAGCCCTTTTTTACTCAGACCAGTGCGCTTATTCATTCTTGGAAACTTAAACAGAAAACCAAAAAGCAACTGGATATTGAGTTAAATGTATTAATTGGTGGTTGCACTAAACTTTCGCAGCTTATTGAAATCATTCACACCCTAAAAAACGAAAAACAGGCCATGGAAACATCATGGGACATAAGGTTTATCCATAAAATGTTACACAAAGCGGCTGAGTTTTCTGACAGCTATTCATATAATTTCGACGGCATTTTTAGTGACATAATACGATTTAAATCGTCCTATGAAGCGAAAACTTGCATACTATTACTGAAATTAATTAAGTTAAATTTAAATTTTTCAGATGGCAAAGTATTGGTGCTAGGCAATTCAGCCGAAGCCAGCATAATGCTACAATGGGGCATCAAGCCTAATGTTGCCATTTACAATGCCTTTATCACCGTATGCGCTAAAACTGGCCACTTTGATAGTGCTTGGCAACTGGTGTGTGGTAATAAGCCCGTGATGGCACCTCATCTACCACTAAAGGCAGATTCAATCACCTGCATAAATTTGCTGACGGCCTGCGCTGAAACTGGGCGTTATGCAGAAGCCAAATCATTGGTGTTGAGCGATACAGTTACAGCTAGCTTAATGCAGCAATGGGGCATCAAGCCTAATGTCGCCATTTACAATGCCTTTATCACGGTATGTGCTAAAACTGGCCAGTTTGATAGTGCTTGGCAACTGGTGTGTGGTGATAAACCCATGATGGCTCCTCATTTGCCATTAATAGCCAATCAAATCACCTGCACGAATTTGCTGACGGCCTGCGCTGAAAGGGGACGTTATGCAGAAGCCAAATCATTGGTGTTGGCCGATAAAGGTACAACAAGCTTAATACAACAATGGGGCATCAAGCCTAACGTTACCATTTACAATGCTTTTATCACGGTATGCGTTAAAACAGGCCAGTTTGATAGTGCTTGGCAACTGGTGTGTGGTAATAAACCCTTGATGGCACCTCATTTGCCATTAAAAGCTAATCAAATCACCTGCCTGAATTTGCTGACGGCCTGCGCTGAAACGGGGCGTTATGCAGAAGCCAAATCATTGGTGTTGGGCGATACAGGCACAGCCAGCTTAATGCAGCAATGGGGCATTAAGTCTAATGTTGCCATTTACAATGCTTTTATCACGGTGTGCGCTAAAACTGGCCAGTTTGATAGTGCTTGGCAACTGGTGTGTGGTGATAAGCCTGTGATGGCACCTCATTTGCCATTAAAAGCCAATCAAATCACCTGCACGAATTTGCTGACAGCCTGCGCTGAAATGGAGCGTTATACAGAAGCCAAATCATTGGTGTTGGGCGATGGCGATACAGCTAGCTTAATGCAACTGTGGGGCATCAAGCCTAACGTTGCCATTTACAGCGCCTTTATTACGGTATGCGCTAAAACTGGCCAATTTGATAGTGCTTGGCAACTGGTCTGTGGTGATAAGCCAGTGATGGCAACTTATTTGCCATTAAAAGCCAATCAAATCACCTGCCTGAATTTGCTGACGGCCTGCGCTGAAATGGAGCGTTATGCAGAAGCCAAATCATTGGTATTGGGTGATACAACTACAGTTACAGCCAGCTTAATACGACAATGGGGCATCAAGCCTAACGTTGCCATTTACAATGCCTTTATCACGGTGTGCGCTAAAACTGGTCAGTTTGATAGTGCTTGGCAACTGGTGTGTGGTGATAAGCCTGTGATGGCACCTCATCTACCACTAAAGGCAGATTCAATCACCTGCGTGAATTTGCTGTCTGCCTGCGCTGAAAGGGGACGTTATGCAGAAGCCAAATCATTGGTGTTGGCCGATAAAGGTACAACAAGCTTAATACAACAATGGGGCATCAAGCCTGATGTCGCCATTTACAATGCTTTTATCACGGTATGTGCTAAAACGGGCCAGTTTGATAGTGCTTGGCAATTGGTGTGTGGTGATAAGCCCATGATGGCACCTCATCTACCACTAAAGGCAGATTCAATCACCTGCCTGAATTTGCTGACGGCCTGCGCTGAAACGGGGCGTTATACAGAAGCCAAAACATTGGTGTTGGGCGATACAGGCACAGCCAGCTTAATGCAGCAATGGGGCATTAAGTCTAATGTTGCCATTTACAATGCTTTTATCACGGTGTGCGCTAAAACTGGCCAGTTTGATAGTGCTTGGCAACTGGTATGTGGTGATAAGCCCGTGATGGCACCTCATTTGTCATTAAAGGCCAGTCTAATCACCTGCATAAATTTGCTGACGGCCTGCGCTGAAATGGTGCGTTTTACAGAAGCCAAATCATTGGTTTTGGGCGATAGCGATGCAGCTACAACCAGCTTAATACAACAATGGGGCATCAAGCCTGATGTTGCCATTTACAATGCCTTTATTAAAGTATGCATTAAGGCTAAGGATTTTGACACTGGAATGTGGTATTTAGAAAAAATTATGAACAAATGTGACATGAGTACTTTTTCACAAATACATGCTCAATTTGCGCCGCTTGAAAAAGATAATTTCGCAAGCATGATTGATAAAGGGATAGCACAAGGAATATATAAAAAAAATGTTGGCTTAATGAATCATTGTATCGATTTGCATATGGATAAAATCTTCGAAGGACATTCAGGTGATGGTACACATATTCAAGGTGTTCCATTAGCTTTCGCAAAACTATTATTTTGTTACCACAAACAAAACAATGAACCCAAGATAACATCGATCATAACTGGATACCATGGCAATAATACGTTAAAAAATGGAATGATAAGTTTTCTCAAAGATGAATTTGGACTTGAGTTTATCGAGGATGAATTCAACTCAGGAATGATAGTATTGAGCGAGTCTACCCATTAACTGTAGTTGCTTGCATTTATAAATCGGTTTGCTCGCATTAATTGCTTTTATCAAATTAGTTGCTCAGATTAAGTGATTTTATAAAGCTATGTTGCTCACTTTAAATGATTCTATAAATGAACCAATTTAAATGAGCTACAAATTAAATAATATCAGATGGTTGACTCGTTTTTGGACATTTCAGTGTTTCGTCCAGTAAGACAATTTTGGACAACAATAAACCATAATTTTTATTTTCAAACGGAACATATTTTACTTAAATAATAAGATATCCATAAATACTCAAAGGCACTACATATCTGTTGATGATACCTCCCCCTGCGGTTCAGCCCCCCCTGTATTACTATACGTTTTAAGATCTATATTTTTAACAGCAGAGTTTTTTTCTTGCTTACAAGTTTTATAAATCAGCCGAAATAAAAGTACATCAGTAATTACACTTTCAATAATTATAACTGGAAGCAACCCAAGACCCATTTTAGCGTGAGTTCCTAATGGTTTACTCTCTTCCGTTTTGCCAGCGGTGTCGTTTGATCTACTTTGTCTTGTCAATATCGAATTTATGTCTTTTTCCATCAGAGTTGGAATGAAAAATTTTAAAGTTCCTTCTGTTATCTTAAGTCCAATCCAACAACCAGCAGCTGAAGTCAACAACCTCAATGGAACTCTAATTTTTGAGTCTTTATCAACATTAAAGTACGTGAGGGATCTATCCAGCCCATGAGAAAAAGCGTATCCAAATGCAGAACTTAATAAAGTTGTCGTAGCTTGACTAAGAAAACTGTCTGACATACGTAATTCACCATAAAAACCAACTGTAGAACCGAAAATTAAAACACCCACAGACTTAATGGCATACCTACCTATCAGATTATTTTTTCCTTCATCCAGATATTTATCTGATACTTTATTAGCTAAATATTCAGCACCTCTAATAAATGTTGCGAAACTCGCACCTATTGCTGCACCAGCAGGTCCTGAAGTGAATGCTCCAGCTAAAACAGGTACAGCATATGTTTCTAAAACTTCTTTAGAATAAAAGTTGAACGTTTCAAACGATGTGCTAGTTGATGATAAAGCTTGAGGAACCATGATAGAACAACCTCGCATGTGCTATGGAATCATTCATTTTGCACGTTCAAAACTATTAGTACTTAATTATTTGATTAAAGAATATTAATGTTCTAATCGACTATTTATTTTATCGTTGTTAGAAAATTAAAAAACTCATTCAAGGCAAGCTCCCAAGATTTCTTTTTTTAGTTTAACAACCAACCTCAACTCATTTTGGGGCAAAAACTGGTTAGAAAGAGGAAGTTTGCCAGCCTAAAAAAGTTTCGAACTTTATTGTCTTAGTTTTAATCATTATTGTCGAGTTTGGGTTCAATGCATGACAACACTAGCTTGTGCAATGATTTGGCTGCCAATGTGAAAGATCAACAGCCACTAGTTATTTTAAATAATAAAACGCAATTCTCACTTCAATATTCTTATATTAAAGTGAGGTCACATTAAAAAATGTATTTATCGAGAAAACTCAGCGCGATAAATTGTTGGCTGAATATATCTTGTTGTAACTCTATCAACATCAACATTTTCATTCGATATACTGCCAAGCTCTAAAATCACTTGCACGGTTCGAGTCCCCGTTCGTGATCGACCCGCTTGAGAACTGCCGCGACCACTGTCTGATTTTAATACTAAATTATCGCCATCCACTTCCCAACGACGATTTTGAGTTGTACCCAAGCTATTTAAGTCCGTATCGAAGCTGCCATCTTCATTTAACTGAACATAGCCCTGACTGGAATAAGGAAAACGATAATTCCGTAGGCTCACATTCCAGTTGCCAATCAGTTTAGATTCTACGGTATCCGCAACTTCAGCAACATCGGTAGAAATTAACTGAATATCCCACTGAGCTCCTGTTCTCCCCGCAGTCGAGAATAATCCAAGACCTTCAAATCCTAGAAATTCAGCCAAATCTTCGGGGTACTGTGCAAAGCCGAGCTCGTCTTCTGAATCGCTAAAGTGAAACATGCCATTTTCTTCGACTACTTCACCATTTGCTAGCCCATTACGAATTAAAAAAGGCGAGTTAGAAGTAAAACGTCCGTCACCTGTCACGACTATTTCAACTTCTGTTGAACCTGTGGCTCTCGATACATTAGTTCTAAAGTCCGTAACGGTTGAGACTTCTACTCCCTGATAAACACCCGGTTCTAACGCAAAGGATGATGCAGACGCAAATAAAGAAGCTGCAATAGCAGTAGATTTAAAAACCATATTTTTAGTCATTTTAATTTCCTTAACCTGAATTTTTCTATTCTAATTAATTTGCAATATGAACATACGCAGATTAACGAGGTATATTTATTGACCATGGAACTGAGGTTTTAATTTCAAATTAAAATAAGAAATAAACTGAGAGTCAAAACATATTAATAAGTCATTTTATTAACGCTAATGACATCGATTGTCGATAATGAGGCAGAGCAAGATCACGAACATAACTTGAGCAATCAACATAAATCATCATCTCGAATCTGACACTGCACAAGATCTGAGATCTTATATTCCTCTTCGGAAGTTACTCATGCTTTTCAATTTATTCCGCTGAAGATGAATTACAATTTAACTCATTATTAACAACATTAGAAAATACTCTTCGAGAAAATGATCATTTATTAGATGACGTTGATGAAAAAATAGTGGGTCAATATAGATTGAATTGCATTCTTACCATTAGAAATAGTATTGCAATGAAAGTTCGTTTCTGGCAAGGAATGGGGCATTTTCGTGCCAACAGCGATCAGCTCGACTTTGGACGTGCGACGTTTTAGGATGAAAACAATCACATCTAGGATTTTGAACACAAAAGCTTGTTATTTTTTATGTGTATAGCTTTTCTATTTCGATTATTTCTTTTCTACTTTCTACAATTTCTCTTGCTTCATTTAAATCTTGAGTTCCCATTTTTGAAACAAGCTTTTTTAGAGTGGAACTAAACTCTGAACTCCAACCAGAAAAAGCATCTGCAGATATAACTGGGTTTATACCATTTGCTCTATTTGGATTAAGGAATGCTTCTTGAAAAGCAACACAACATTTGTGTAATTCTTGAGGTTCAATGGCTTCGTTTTCACCTAAAAGCTCTAAGCTCAACTCAGCGAGATACCAACCAAATCCGTTCAGTGTATTAAGACTTTTGTTACCATCAGCACCGAAGATACAAAGTTCAAAATCTATTAGTTTCAACTTGTCAGAGCTTTTAACATAAACATAATTTTTGGGGTTGTCAGGCTTTGCTTGAATTTTATGAGTATCTAAATACTCATAAACATTTAGTATTTGCCTAACTAAGTTGTTGATTTTTCCAATAGTTAATGGTGAGTTACTCTTTGATAACAAGGTGGTTAAATCTAGGTCAGCTTTTTCAAATATGAACTGAAATTCAACAGAAGTTCTAACAATGCCAAAAAATGTAATTATATTATCATTTGGTCTTTCTCCAACATAAATTAATACTTTGAGTTCTTCTTCGTTATTTATATAACCATCCAATTGACGTACTTTTACTGCTAATTTAAAATCACATCGTTTACATTTCCCCTCATAAACAGTACTAAACATGCCCCATCTAATAATATGAAAACGATTAACGTCAATACTTTCTTTAACAGCTTTTATTTTAAAATCAATAAACCCATGATTACAAAAAACTTCTTTGGCTGTTTGAGGTTGAACAGCTAAAGAATTTGGAGATAATCGTTGTATTGCCAATGTCTGTGACCTTAATAAAAATGTATATTTAGTATGCTGTTATAATCTTAATAATTTACTCTACAGTAAAGTTAATTATTTTTTATTTTAAAGCCAATTTAGGTCACATTAGTTTAATGTTTATAACACGGAAAGGGGCAAAAACGATTTATAAAACATCATGATGACTGGCTAGTCAGAGTGATCTTCAGTTTCTTATAACAAAAATTCGTCCTCATCCAATTCTTTTCGTATCTTCTGCAGTGCATTTAAATGAAATTTCATCAGCTTTATATCATGCTCTACATCAGTGAATGACTAAAAGTCAAAAGTGGGATGGTGATGAAACGGATTTTGAGTAAGTTTATTTATCTTCAATAATATTGATCATTAATGGTTTGTATGACGAAATACGGAAAACAAGTTTAAAAGCCCCTTTTGGTTCAATGTTCCTTAAGTAAGGGAATAGTAAACTAGCTAGACTTTTATTTTACCGATTAATTCCTATGGCTGCTCAATCTACTTTAAATTCTATGACTACAGTTAACTACAGTATTGAAATTTTAGACGATGCTTATAAGTTCAATTTTGATGAAAGTGATGTAGAAACAGTAAGATCAAAGCTTGAGAGTAATAAAGTGACTGAAGTTTCTTTTAACTGGAAAAACTCAAAAAGTTTCGGCTATAAAATCAACTGGACTTGGTGTAAAGTAACAAAGGTCAAGTTAGACCATGAATTAACTGAGTTTTTGACTTTTAGTGAGCCGAGTGATGATTGCTTAAGAAAAGGATTACAACTTCGTTCACCTAGACAAAATGCATTTGAAAAAAAGTTAAATAGAGAAGAGGCATATATCCCTAAATCTCAAGTTAAAAAGTTTGATGTCGACCATTGTGAGATGAAACCAAAGTTAAAAGACTTAGTCGAAACAGGATGGTTTAATTAGTTTTTATGTTTGTTAACTTAGTATTGATTCAGAGTATCTTTCTTTAAGCTAATCAGCATGCTTTCTACACAAATATAGTTAGTATGTAAATAATTTATGTCCAGATTCATGCCAGCTATTAAGCTGACTTTGTTTTGTCCAAAAAAAAGTCGGTAGTGGGCTGAAGCAGTGAATTGATCTATCATGGTTGCCTCTAGTTTCATTTATTTTAGAGAATATCATGCGTCACTCTGTAGATGTTCAATGCCCTCACTGTCAAAGTACTTCAATATCAAAAGCAGGAAAAAGCCCAAAGGGACAGCAAAGATATTTATGTACCAACTCTGAGTGCCCGAAAAAAACATTCCTACTTCATTATGTTAAGCGTGCTTGGGAAGATGGAGTAAAAGAAACAGCCATTGACATGGTACTTAATGGTAGCGGAATAAGGGATACAGGTAGAGTGTTAAATATACACAAGAATACAGTGATAAACGCCATTAAAAAAAAGAAAAGAGCATTGTCCACGTAAATCCTAATTACACTCAAAGAGATAGCAACTCAAACATTGAAATCGATATAGAGTTGGTCTGCGAAGAAGCAGAGATCGATGAGCAATGGTCATTTGTAGGTAAAAAGGTTAACCAGAGGTGGCTATGGCACAATGGCACTAACTTAAGATTTAGCTGAAGGTTTACTAATTGAACAATAGAGAGTAAATCATACAGATTAAGGTTTTTCTAGTGTCACGCCATGAATACTACAACTCGCCAATTCTTCAATGATGCCCCAGAATTGTTACGTCGCTTTGCTCAAACGGAAGAAGATGAACTTTCTTCAATTCTCACTCTGCAAGATTTAGAAGATTTTCAAAAAGATAATACTCAAAGAGTACGCAAGTATCCCGCTTGCCACACACTTTCGCTTTTCATGAAGCAAGTTGCCAGTGAAAACAAGTCTTGTCGTTGCACACTAATCAGTGACGCTAGAGATCAAATTGCTATAGGTCGAGAGAAAAACAGCACAATTACAGGTCCCTACTGCAAAGCAAGAAAACGGTTATCTCCAGAGTCAATTAAATCGCTATTGAAGAAATCAGGAAAAAACTTAGATGAAGCGATTCAAGGGAAATACTTATGGCATGGCCGTAGAGTGCTATTAACTGACGGCTCAACACTATCTATGCCTGATACGCACGAGAACCAAGCCCAATTCCCTCAACCTAAGTCACAAAAAGAAGGATTGGGCTTTCCTCAGCTGCGGATTTTAGTGTTAATTTCTTTGGGTAGCGGTGCAGTCATTGACTCGGCTGTTTCACCTTGTAAAGGGAAAGGTACTGGCGAGCAGGCACTATTAAGAAGTATGCAGTCAGACTTGAAACAAGGTGACATTGTGCTGGGAGATGCTAATTTCGAAAACTACTTTGTTCTTGTAGGACTAATGGGGTTAGGCGTTGATGCTGTTTTCGAAAAAAACGGAGCCAGAAATGTCGATTTCAGAACCTGTGAAGAAAAGCTGGGTAAGCGAGATGGTTTATTTAAGCTAATTCGTCCATCCTGTCCAGAATGGATGACCCCAGAGGATTACGCTCAAGTGCCAGAAAAGCTTATCGTCAGAATGGTAGGAACAAAGAAACGTATCATTGTTACCACGCTCACGGATAAAGAAGTCTATCCGAAGCAAGATATTATTGATTTATACGTTTCACGATGGCATATCGAGTTGGATTTTAGGTCAATCAAGACCATGATGAAAATGGATATTTTAAGGTGTGGTAGTCCAGATATGGTGCGTAAGGAAATTGATGTTCATTTGTTAGTTTACAACATGATAAAGGCACTTATGTGCCGAGCGGCAGAAAAAAAAAGGAATATCGCCTAGAGAGGCAAGTTTTAAAGCCGCACATGACGCATTACAAGATTTTCAGATATTACTTTTGCAAGCCACCGAAGGGATCATTGACACTTTATTGGATGTGATAGCAGATATTATCGGCGAGCATATCGTTGGCAATCGCCCGGGGAGAAAAGAACCGAGAGCAAAGAAAAGGCGACCGAAACCGACACCAAGGTTACAACATTCAAGAAAACAAGCACGTAGGCTTAAGGTATATCAGAAGTAATTCTTAAGTTAGTGCCATTGAGATATAGGGCTTAATTGTGGCGTCTTGATTTCATAATTGGCTTGTCTTGATTTTATCCGTGAATTTTGTCCCAAATTAAATGACGCTATAAAATTTTTCTGTCCCACATTAATTGACGCTATAAATTTTCTGTCCCAAATTAAGTGACCCTATAAAATTTTTGTCTCACATTATTTGACTTTATAATTATTTTTACTCCATTGCATTGTAACATTATGAAATTATGAACTTTACACAAACTCCGCCCCCCCCTCAGACATTAACCCAAAGCTATCGGAACAACCGAGTAGTGATACTGTCAGAAGTGAAAGCTTCAGAGCTGATCAAGCACCTTTGGCATCATCAAGAATAACAATGGCCTCAAATCAAACAGGTAGAATAGATCGGATTTCCGTACAAGAAGCCCGAGAAGCAGCTAAGAACGCTGCTAAAGCTGGAATCTCATTCAGAATCGCTAATTTAGTTTTGATGATTCAAGTCTATAAGTCATTATTCGTTGATGCTCCACTTCTTTTTCAGTTTCAAGCCGTCGGCTCGCTCGCCTTTGCGATCCTTGATGTTATAAGTGGGATAAAGCACTTAGAAAAAACAGTTACGAATGGAGAGGGCTTACCAATGGGAGGAGATACTGTCGCAAATATCTGTTATGAAAGATTTAGTGCAATGGGTATGTGTCAGGAACACGCTAAAAGGAACAGTCAACTAATGTCATTATTTATTAGAGGGTGCTTAGCTCCATTTTCAGTTCTAAATTGGCAGCCGATTTCTAGCGTTGTAGAGCGTATTATGACTCAGCGTTTCTTTGGCTAGGTTCTAGTGAGTCTTTCCCAAGTAAAGTATAAGATTGAGATGAACATTAAAAACGATCGTTTTTCATTAACTATTTTTTAATTGAAATGGTACGAGATTTGTGACTAATATCAGTAACTGAAAATCGTGTTTTTCAGGTTTTCTTATCCATTGACGATGAGCGCACTCCGATGGACGCTTCTACTCACCAGACAGTTGGTTATATAAGAGTATCGACTATTTATAAGGGCTAGTGCAATGATACCAGCACACCTTAGGCCAGTTCAGACACCTAATCTGTATGAGTTACGGAATCAAGATAATGAGTTACAAGAATTACCTGACAATGATTCCGATGAAGATTCGTTTTCAGATACGGTTGTAAGCATTCCACTCCGACACTTACCAACTTGTATACGAGATATACGGGCACAAAGTGGTGAGGTAATATTGAATTTATCAACTAAACCACAACAGCCGCTAATGCCTTCTTTAGATTGTAGGTTAGAAGAAGAGCAACCAACAACTCAGAGTGTAACCTTTCCCATTGAACCACTATTTAGAACTAGAAAACAAATGCTCCATTACTGTTTTAGGCAATTAAACTCAAAAGAAAAAGAAACCTATACAAAACTTTTAGAAGGTAATGAGGTAATATTATCCGCTGTCAAATTGGCAACTTGCTCATTAGAAAACAAATGCTTGATTAAACCATATTGTTTGTTCTTAATGGAAACTAAAGTAAATTACAATTTTTCCCAAGCTGCAAGAGCTATAAATGATGTTGGTATAAATAATCACCTTCGTCAAGACAGACCGTTTTCTTCAGAATTTTTACAAAACCTTTTCTTCACAGGCGCCATTTCCGAAATTCACTCTTTAACCTATGTGTATGAACGTTTTTTAGGCAAGCTGGCTGAGTATTGCCAGACAAAGGAGGGGGAAACTGAAGTTGCAAGACGTCATTTAGTAAGTTATTTACTCGACACAAAACACCCAAATGATGCTGTAAGAGCTATAAATCGACTAAAAACAATAAATAACCCTTATACAAAGGAACAAGTATGGAGAATTTACCATATGGAACACTTATTAGGGTTGCTAGACATTGAGGAACTAATATATCAGCTAAGAGCAACTGGTCATAAAGACTCAAATTCAACAGAAAAGGTTTTCTTTCTAGCGAACCAAGGTGATAAAGTTGCTTTAGAAAGATATATCCTATTCTATAGAGAAGAAAAACATCTGCACAATGGTAAAATAGCCTCAAAATTAAGTGGCAATGTAAACATCCCAAAACTCAAACGAAACCGAAATTGGAAAGCTCATATGGTTGAGCAATTCTTACTACATAAATCAGTTACAATTGAAGAGCCAGAATGGTATAAGGAACTTGTATTATCAGCCAAACTGACTCATTTAGAGGAAGCACCCACCTTAGTTAAAAGAAAAAGAAACATAAAAAAGCTGCCCAGTGCAGTAAACCCCAAAAAGGCTAAATTGGCTCTACACAAAGTTTAATACCTCACACAAATAAGTCAGCCGCTTATTTTTTAGCGTTTTTATACACTCAATCACAAAATTACCTTCTCTTAGATAAAGTCAAATAATGTGAGACAAAAATTTTATAGGGTCACTTAATTTGGGACAGAAAATTTTTATAGCGTCATTTAATTTGGGACAAAATTCACGGATGAAATCAAGACAAGTGAATTATGAAATCAAGACGCAACACTTAATACTGTCAGAAATTGGATATCCAGCTTTTGTATAAAAACCAAGATAGCCTTGATGCTCAATTGTAGCTCTTAACCCTGAAGATTCTACTTCATCTTTATTTAAGCCAAAGCCAAATCTGCTTTCAAACGCCAAATAGTCATTATATTGATAACCCAATTGACCAGTAATTAGATTAATTTTGACCTTTTCAGGCAAATCAAAATGCTTATGGTTTGTCGAAGCAACATTACCGCCATAATAAAATTCACCAGCATAGGTTGATGGTGCAATACAAATAGAAGCGGCTAAAAAAATTCAAAATAACTTCATAATTCCCTTTTATTACTTTTGAAAAAAACTTGAACCTACAACTAAATGATTCTTAATATTAAACTAGGCTATTATAAACAAGTTCTTTTTAACAAATACACTCTTTTAGCTCTACCCTAGACAGGTTTGGGGCAGAAGAGAGTCAGCTACAGAAGAATCTAAGGCAATTCAGTATGATTATTTATAAAGTGCTCTACAACAGTATTCAGCTCTGAATGTAAACTTCTTCTTGTAACGTCAGCCGATCGACGCCGAGCGCTGCGTAGCAGCGTCCCTAAATATTGTAACTGTGTAGACATATTCGCCTCACTGACAATTAAGACTTCTAGCATCACTATTCAAATGTTGTGTGAAAAAGTCCACTGTAGGGCTGAGCGGGCGAGTTACTTGTATGGCTTATCGCAAGGAAAAGCTTCGGCTACGGCTTCCTCTACAAGTTTCGATGCGGGGCTTTGCAATTGCTCAGGGTTGGCATCAAGGTACTTACGTACGACCAAGTAGAGCTGCCCAGTATAGATGTTGGAGGGGGGGCAGTATTTACTTCCGACTGTATCATAAACACCCACGATAAAACCCGCTGCGAGTCCCTTGCTGAAAGAAGTGTTTGCATCCCCGCCATTTAAGCGGTGCACTAGTTCGTTTCCATCGAAAAAATCCGCTGATGTTGTACTACTCGCCACCGCTAAAGTCGCTACTAGCGCCTTTTTCCACATGATACTTCTCCGTTCTTCTGTGTTGCGCTGCAAGCTACAAGAAACGCCGTCCCGTATCAAGATGTCACGCCCCCTCTGGTAATAAAAAATAAAAATTTGAAAAATGAACAGTGAACTTGGTCACGGGTTCTTGGTAACTGGTCAGCATGAGCGCCAAGGAGTTCGACAACACAGAACAAAATACCTCCTATATCCCAATGGCACTAACTTAAGATTTAGCTGAAGGTTTACTAATTGAACAATAGAGAGTAAATCATACAGATTAAGGTTTTTCTAGTGTCACGCCATGAATACTACAACTCGCCAATTCTTCAATGATGCCCCAGAATTGTTACGTCGCTTTGCTCAAACGGAAGAAGATGAACTTTCTTCAATTCTCACTCTGCAAGATTTAGAAGATTTTCAAAAAGATAATACTCAAAGAGTACGCAAGTATCCCGCCTGCCACACACTTTCGCTTTTCATGAAGCAAGTTGCCAGTGAAAACAAATCTTGTCGTTGCACACTAATCAGTGACGCTAGAGATCAAATTGCTATAGGTCGAGAGAAAAACAGCACAATTACAGGTCCCTACTGCAAAGCAAGAAAACGGTTATCTCCAGAGTCAATTAAATCGCTATTGAAGAAATCAGGAAAAAACTTAGATGAAGCGATTCAAGGGAAATACTTATGGCATGGCCGTAGAGTGCTATTAACTGACGGCTCAACACTATCTATGCCTGATACGGACGAGAACCAAGCCCAATTCCCTCAACCTAAATCACAAAAAGAAGGGCTGGGCTTTCCTCAGCTGCGGATTTTAGTGTTAATTTCTTTGGGTAGCGGTGCAGTCATTGACTCGGCTGTTTCACCTTGTAAAGGGAAAGGTACTGGCGAGCAGGCACTATTAAGAAGTATGCAGTCAGACTTGAAACAAGGTGACATTGTGCTGGGAGATGCTAATTTCGAAAACTACTTTGTTCTTGTAGGACTAATGGGGTTAGGCGTTGATGCTGTTTTCGAAAAAAACGGAGCCAGAAATGTCGATTTCAGAACCTGTGAAGAAAAGCTGGGTAAGCGAGATGGTTTATTTAAGCTAATTCGTCCATCCTGTCCAGAATGGATGACCCCAGAGGATTACGCTCAAGTGCCAGAAGAGCTTATCGTCAGAATGGTAGGAACAAAGAAACGTATCATTGTTACCACCCTCACGGTTAAAGAAGTCTATCCGAAGCAAGATATTATTGATTTATACGTTTCACGATGGCATATCGAGTTGGATTTTAGGTCAATCAAGACCATGATGAAAATGGATATTTTAAGGTGTGGTAGTCCAGATATGGTGCGTAAGGAAATTGATGTTCATTTGTTAGTTTACAACATGATAAGGGCACTTATGTGCCGAGCGGCAGAAAAAAAAAGGAATATCGCCTAGAGAGGCAAGTTTTAAAGCCGCACATGACGCATTACAAGATTTTCAGATATTACTTTTGCAAGCCACCGAAGGGATCATTGACACTTTATTGGATGTGATAGCAGATATTATCGGCGAGCATATCGTTGGCAATCGCCCGGGGAGAAAAGAACCGAGAGCAAAGAAAAGGCGACCGAAACCGACACCAAGGTTACAACATTCAAGAAAGCAAGCACGTAGGCTTAAGGTATATCAGAAGTAATTCTTAAGTTAGTGCCATTGGGCTATGGCATGCCATAGACCATAGTACGAATACAGTTGTAGCTTATGTCTTGGGGAAAAGAACAGACGAGGCTTTCAAAGAGTTACAGACATTGCTCGAGCCACTAGGCATAAAGAAATATTATACCGATGACTGGGGTGCGTATAAGCGAAATTTGCCACCAGAACAGCATGAAGTAGGAAAAACTAATACCCAAAAGATTGAGAGGAAAAACCTCAATTTTAGAACTTGGATTAAAAGGTTAGCACGAAGAACGATTTGTTTTTCAAAGTTAGAAAGTATGCACGATACGGTAATAGGTTTGTTAATCAATCGAGTAGAATTTGGGATTGATATTCATGCCTACCACTAAATTAGCCCACTACCCCTAAATGAACCCATTATTTATAAATCAAATACTACAAGATGGACACAACATCCAATCGCTGGTCATATTGGGGTTAAGCTTTTATTTAACTAGTGATCTCGTGATAATCTCTTCGGACTGGCGACACTCATTCCTAGAAGCATAAATATTACAAACAGCAAAGCATCAAAGTTTAATCCGGCCAAAGCAGTCAATGCAGGTCCAGGGCAAATACCCGCTAGTCCCCAGCCTAAACCAAAGATAGATGCGCCTATCACTAGAGGTTTATCAACCTGACAATATTGGTTT
Organism: Parashewanella spongiae; assembly: GCF_004358345.1. Lineage (NCBI taxonomy): Bacteria > Pseudomonadati > Pseudomonadota > Gammaproteobacteria > Alteromonadales > Shewanellaceae > Parashewanella > Parashewanella spongiae. The sequence continues at coordinate 3,745,703 of NZ_CP037952.1, forward strand.
ATATTGAAATTTGGGGATAAAATTGGAGTGGACATGGGTTTTATCTTAAGGTGGTATATGGGCATAAAAACCATCAGCGCACCTCCCATAACAAAGATGAGGCTAGGATTCCACTCTCCAGTAATATCCAGAAAGCCAATGACATTATTAGGGTTTATCATGCCAGATAAAGTCATGCCAATGCCGAATAATACGCCAGATATAACAGTAACTAAGTTTTTCATAAGTAAGTTAACTCATCAAAGAAGGTGTAAGCGAACGAAAACAGTTATGCCAGCCGTTAGCATGAATGTTACGGTGGCAATGATGGAGCGAGGAGAAAAACGACCAATCCCGCAAATACCGTGACCACTAGTACATCCGCTGCCAATGCGAGTACCTATTCCCACCAACAAACCCGCAATGGCAAGAGTGACAGGTGAACTACCAAAGTTTTGTGGCATTTCACCGAATGGTGCGGCTATGGCGCCACCAATAAGTATTCCTACAATAAACAGTCCACGCCAAATCCAGTCACTACTTGGAGCAGAAATACACCCACCAAGAATACCGCTGATACCTGCGATCCGTCCATTGAACATCAATAATAAAATAGCCGAGCAACCGAGTAATATTCCACCTACAAGGGCTTTGGTAAATAACAATAAGTCCATATTGATCTCCTTTAAGGTTGCTGACAAAATAATTTGTGCAATGTCACTACTAGGCATTTAACCTTTGGTTCAGACAAGGATTAAAACACTTGCTGAGATGACTTACGGGCTTTGATCAACTTGTGTTTCTTTAATACGGCTAAATGGGGTCTCATGACGAAAAGAACATTTTTTATCGCAACCTCTTGAAAGCCTTGCTATGACTGGGGTAGAAAGAAAAAATCGATTTTTATACCGTCTTACCGATTAATTGCAGTCTATTGAAATTAATTAAGTTTAACATTATTGTATTTTTCATGATTTATTTTCACAACAATTTAATTTAATTTAAATCATCAGGTAAACTTTGAAAGAAAATTAGGTTTTAGTTATGTAGCTATAAAGGGTTTGTCGCTCTTTTATTAGCTCTCTTTTGAATTCCGGGTTTTGCGCACATTTCCTCGGTAAGTTCATTTTGATGCTATTTGCAATCGATTTACCATATTGAAACAGCTAAAAATCGAATATTGATAGGTTCCTGAGTAAAGAAACTCATAAGAATATTATGATTCTTAAGGGGGTGTGTGGAAGAACCCCCAAATATGCCGTTTTTGATGTAATGGATTAAATTTACTTATAATTTTTGTAAACAAACACCTTTGTTTCTGTGATTTTTTAACAAACTGTAAAAATATCTGTTCATTCGTGCTAATTCAGCAGTAACTAATCTTTAGGGATGTCGCAGTTCAAATAATACCAATTTAAATTTCAACGCTTAATTTGTCATACCTGCGACTTGTGCCCAAATTAACCAAAGACTCTGGACTCCTGCGTTCGCAGGAGTGACGATAAAATTGGTATACATTCTTCCGCCACGTCCCTTATAACTAAAATTCGTTCAATTTACTCATGAATGAGCAATAAACTGAACGTAGATAAAGTAGACCAGTTTAGTTGACCACAAATGGCTGATTTTTGGCTTCCAGTATGTTTGCAGCTTTAGTTAAAAATAACGACCGTTAAATTGAACCATGTAAGAAACTAAAAATATCATTGCCCTAGCTCATTTCTGGACAAAAACGTGTTTCAGTTCCAGTTCATAATCAATAGATTGCATTAGAAAAAGTATTTATAAAAATAAATGATGCAGATGAATTTAAGTCTGCTCTGGCTGTTAAGGTGCTTAAGTTTCAAACAACATCTAAATAACAGGCAGGAATAGTTGATTAATGTGTGTTTTCTAATAAAAATCATTTGTTATGACCATGTTCTGCAACTTAATGGGTTGCCCCCCTTATCAAACCCCCATGACTTTATAATGAAAGTCGTTGGATTAACGACATAATAAGTTAAACATTTACCAATCCATTCTTTTTTATGGAAGTGCGGTAAAATCTCTTGATCGCTAAAATGATAAATTAAATTTCCATCCGTATCTTTATCGATATGAGTTAAACCTTGCCCTGTTATTGCAAAATCCCCTCTTCTTAATTCCCCTGAATTTTTAAACTTAAATGGCATTTTATATATCATCACTGTGCCTATATCATTGTCACGGTAATTGACGAAGTCATTATGTCCGACAGCACAGCCAGAAATACTTAAAATTGATAATAAAAATAATACGTTACGCATCGATGTTATGCTTACACATATTGGGCGTATAACCACTTTAGTCCTTATATATTTTTTGTTAGCAGTTTATGGACTGAAGTAAATGCTCAGTAGTTTTTTTGAATTGTATTTCAGAAACTGGCACTTTATCTCCATTGATAATGGGGGTAGGAGGGGTAATGTTGATTTGTTTCTGATTTGTCACTTTTTCTGAGTCAACCCATAGATAATAGAAATCGTATTTTTTGCAATTAAATACTCCCAAGCCACTACAATAAGTTTTAACTTTGGTGTCTTTAATTAAAGCGTCGATGTTGAAAGTTCCATTAAATGATGGTGTACTTAAAGTCATCGTCGTGTCTAGCCAGTTAATGCTACTTCCTTGAGGTACGCTTAAAGAAAAATACAGAGAATTATTCGTTAACATAACCTTATAATCGGCTTTAGTGTAGGAGTGTTTAAAAACTAAAGGAATTTGACCGCAACCGTCAGTTACAGCGATGCCATCTTCTCCTTTCGGCTTCATAAAAGTGTAATTACTTACTGTACACCCAGATAGGAAAATCAATATACAGATAGGGAGTAACTTATGCATCTGGCCACCTTTAAGTGTTAACGTTTAACCTGATATTTAACTAAGGCTTCTCTTCGCAGACATATATTATAATGCGTTTTGCATGCATTTCTGATAGTAACTTCAACGTAAAACAAGAGCCTCTTAAAAGAACGTTTAATTTTGATTAAAAACAGTAAATTTAAGTCAGTTAACAAATGGAGTTTTTCACAAAACCCAACAGCACTTGAATCAATTTTATAGGAACCCATCAGATACGGGTAACAAATAAATGAGAAAATCTGAGGAGAAAAACGTTATTTATTGAGATAATAAGCCGACTAAAACTATTCTCAAAATAAAATGCCGATACTCGACCGAATACCGCTTAACTCCTCAGACAAATTCGATCTTCTCTTAAAAACTATCGCTTGCCAAGTGCATGGTGCAGTTTCTTCTCTTTCTGATGAATTTAATGTTTCTCGTAAAGCCGTTTACTCCGCTAAATATGCGGCTCAATCGGCACTAAAGTGCCTTGTTACTACCAACGACGAATCTGATGTCATTACATCTGTAAATGTTGACGTACCACATCTTCGCCGTTCTATTGTGGCTTTATCAATCACAGCACCTAACTCTATTCGAGCAATTGAAGAACAAATCCCACTCATTTATCCAGGCTGTAAAGTCAGTTACGGTTACATTCAAGGCGTTATCGTTGAAGCTCAAGAGCAGGCTAAGTTATTTAACGAAAAAGTGTCGCTATCAGCCATAAAGAGTGTGGCCATCGATGAGATGTTCAGCCAAGGTGACCCCGTACTTGCTGGGATAGATCTCGAAAGTGGTTATTTATTTTCACTCTCTCACGAACAAAAGCGTGACGGTGAAACTTGGGCACGAGTTTTAGGTGAAGCTAAATCACAAGGATTATCACCTCAGCACGTCGTTAAAGATGGAGCAAAAGGAATAGCGAAAGGCGTTAGCATGAGCTTTGAACATGCAGAGCAACGTGATGATGCTTTCCATGCGTTGTATATCGTAGGTAAGGCGCTGAGAAAGGTTGAACGTCGGGCGTACTACTACATTGATAAAGAGGCTAGTTTGGAAAAAAGATTGCATAAAGATGTATTCGATACAGAGAAAAAGCAGCAGGCAATGGTTGATTTATTAGGCGTGCAAGCGAAATGTGAGCAAGCGATTGAGCAATATGAAAGTGGAACGAAAAGCAGAAATCATCTCCACCAAGCTTTGACCAGTATTTCCATGAAAACGGGTAGCCTCATGACGAAAAAACAGGCTGAAGCCTTGCTAACGAAGGCTGTTGATGGCTTAAAAAATACTGAGCATAAAGATGGCATCACCGCTGCTAGATACATAAAAAATCGTTTGAAAGGACTGACATTAGCAACTCAAGCACTTCACGAAAAGTTACTGAAACTTGGCGAACTTTATCCTCAAGAATGCGTTGAAGTGGCTTGTCGCTTCTCTGAACGAAAGCGCCAATTACGAAAAGCTAAACCTTGGAAAATAGCGCGGTATCAGAAAGAATTAGTTGGCAGTTATCAGTGGTTGCGACTCCGTTTAGGCAAGAGTGCCAGCGAACTTATGCTGCAAGTGGAAGCGTTGCATCAAACTCGCCACAGAGCATCAAGTGCCATTGAAGGATTTAATGCCACTCTACGGTCTTACCTTTATGTCCGTAAAGGAGTCAATCAAGGTTTCCTCGAATTATTTAAAGCTTGGTACAACCTTCGCTCAAGACGCTGGGGGAAACATAAAGGAACTTCATCGTATCAGAATATCACAGGGAAAAAAGTTGATGACTGGCTAACAATGCTGAATTTTCCACCTTCGGATTTACACCACTAAGCACTCACAAACTTTGTGTGATTTACGGTAGCGGTTCAACTGAGGTTGAGCTGGCGATCTCTCTTTGATTTGTTACCTTTAAGACCTATATTTTGATCAGTCCTAATGAAATTGATTGCACCGAGCATATATCCAATTTCAATAAGTACCAGTAATCAACCTAACTTGTCACCTTAATATTAACCCCCTGTGTCAGACTTGTTGTCACTCCTAAAATTTAATCAATTTAAACTGTTTAGGGAGCGGAAGTTAGACACCTAAATGACACATTATTCAATTGAACGTAAAGAAGCTGTACTGAGTAAAATGCTTCCTCCACACAATATGACAATCGCTGCGATTTCAAGAGAAGAAGGCATTTCTGTACATACCCTGTATTATTGGCGAGACAAAGCAAAAGAAGCAGGACATCCAGTGCCAGGGAAAACATTAAATACAAACAATTGGTCAGCCGAAGCAAAGCTAGCTGTTGTCATTGAAACCGCAATAATGACTGAATCTCAGTTAAATCAGTATTGTCGTGAGAAAGGAATATTTGGTAGTGGGCTGAAGCAGCTTTCAGTAATGTCACTGCAGGGCCCCATTGATTACCGTCGAGTTGTCCGGATGGATAATTGTGTAAGCTGCAAAATCCAGCAAAGTTGCGCGATGATATTGGTGAAGGTCTTGGGCGATATTTACTGTTCGATGGCAGTTGTGACCAAAAAGCTGCAGCCATTGCCCAGTCTTCACGAATGGGAATGATTGCGCTGTCAGCTAATTCAGACTTTAACGATGAAAGACATTGGTCTAGTTGAGACAATGAGCTTGCCATAACCGTTAGTACTAAGTGATGTTCACCATAGACAATTCGACCTGATGCTAAGTCATCAAGGCCGTCACCAATGGCATGTACTTGTGAATGAGCTAGATCGCCTGTGCTCTATAAACGGTTTTGTTGTCGGAGTAATAATTCCGTTGCTACAGGCTTGGATAGAAACTGAAAGCTTTGAGTTAACACTAATTCAAATGGAGTTGATAACAATGCATTAAGCAAACCCGCTTCCGTGTTTTCTGGATATTCCGAAATCCCCAAACATGCACCAAAACGGGTTTGCGTAATACCTTTCAGTGCAAACGTATCGCCACCAAATAATGGTCTGACTCGGCTAATGCTTTTTGAAATATCGGCTTTGGGGCTAATACGTGACTGCCATTCACCATTAACAAGATAATCCAAGAAGGTCAGTACTTCAGAATAGAAATGGTCGTTTTTAAAATAAATGTCTAATCGCTTAGGTTGATAGGCACTTAATGACGCCATAACCGTATCAACAATACTGTCTAACGCTTTCAGTGCTTTGACTTGCTTGTCGATTAATTGCGTATGCTTAGCGCTTCGACTCAACCAGCTTAATTTATTGTTTTCGCCAGTGGCATACACCACCGTTAGATAAAGTTCATTCACCACCAATTGACTTTGACAGACTTTTTGGGCGTATTTTTCGTTGAGCTTACGGTCAAACTCACAATCAAAAGTTCCTTCAGGAAATACTTTATGCTCACGGCGGATGATATGCGTCCATAAACAAACGTTCGGACTACTGATATTTCGCAGCAACAAATTAAATTGCTCTTTCCAAAGATTGATTTGCTCAGCATCTAAGGTTTCATGCGGTACACCTTTGAGCTTTATGACTTGCAGTAAATCGCCGTTATGAGTATTAACGGTATGCTCATCAATATGAGTTTGAAATGGAATGAACTCAGCAACAGTATTTTCACGCTGCCATTCATGAGTTACGGCTTCAGCTGTCATGCGAGTTTCCTCTTTTTTGTAATGCCTCTTGTGCTAGCTCTTGTATTTGCAAATGGACTGGCAGTAGCAACACCAAAATGACGCCAACCTAATGATTTGGCCTTCGTTGAAAGCCACAATTGGATGAGCCGAAATTGTCTTGGGTCGCGTAAGCAAAGGCTATACATGCCAATGTGAGCAGGAATATAAAGTAGTAATATGAGTGGATTTTTAGTAGCTATCATCACCATAGCAACTAAACCGCCAGCGACAATAATGCCATCTAACGTCACCCCCCATTTCATCGCAGGACGAGTGGCAGCAACAAATAACGGATCTTGATTATTCATACGACTTATCCTAAATAAGTAGCCTTAAGAAACTGCAGAGATAATGAGATCAACAATAGTTGCACCACCGAACACCAATACGATGCCAGCGATGTACTTGCCGCAGGTCTCGCCAGTAATGCGGCCGAACCAAGCCAGATAACCCAAAATGGCAATTCCGATAATGGCAGCACTACGAGCAATGCCATTGGTTAGCAGGTCCATCACCCAATCCACACCTTCAGTAATTGGGTTAGCAAAGGCCAGTTCAGGCACAAGGAATAAAATGAGCAGTAAAAAAAGACGGGCAAACATCGCCCGACAAGGTGGTTGTGGAAATCTTGCGGATTGAATGTTGAGTAGTGAGTATATTTTCATCTTTGCACTCCAACCTCTTAATTGAGTTGAGCATAAAGACACTTAACATCCCTGATAGCATCAAGCTGAATAAGTCGATGTCAGGATAATTGCATTGCGTAAATTTGCTGTAAACCACTCACAACAAATATAATTTCAAATGTTTAAAAATGTTCAGAGATGTTTAGTTTTGGGATGGGATTGAGAAACAATAAAGGTAGAAGAAGTCATGAGATATCTTCTATCGGTAAACTTACACGGTAAACCTTTATACCTACATCACGATAAGATTGTGACAAATGTCACCGAAATATCATGACATACAGCCTTTACATTAATTCAGCAACTCCGCATTATAGTTGTCGACAAAGTAAAAGAAAAACTCTTATTTTACAAAGAATAATCAATAAAAAATGGATTTCAGGAAAACAACAATAAGGATATCAATGTGCTGACATTAAACGAATATAGAAGTAATTTTGAACAATCAACAAACCGCTCTGTCTCAATGCCAATTGCAGGAACAATTATATGGAGCCTAGTTGGGTTATTGAGTACGCAATTTGATCAAGATGTTGCTATCTATATTTTGCTTTTTGCAACAGGTGGCATTTTCCCTCTTGCTATCGTAATTGCCAAATTCAGAAAAGAAGATTTAATGTCTTCTTCAAACCCTCTAGCAAAACTTATGGGTCTTTGTATCTTAATGGTCAATTTGTTATGGGCATTGCACTTACCTCTTCTTTTTAGTGCACCTGAATTTGTTCCTATGAGCATAGGAATTGGATTAGGACTCCATTGGGTAGTTTATTCATGGATAGTTAATCATCCTGTTGGGATCATTCATGCCGTTCTCAGAAGTATTCTGATATTCATAGCTTGGTACTTGTTTCCTAACAACAGCTTGCTTGCAACGTCTTGTGTGGTTGTGTTTGTTTATTTGATAAGCCTTTATCAAATGCTGAATAGAGAAATCAAAAAATCATAATTTGAAGTTGGTAATTGGCTATAAACCGTAAACAGAAGGTGTGCATATCGGTCAACGAACACTTTGATAAATATTTATGGAGTTAAAAGTGAATAAAAATAATTTAAGAATAATAATTGCTTTGCCAATAATTGGGATATCTACTTTTAGTTATCAATATTTTGAAATTGGTAAAAAGTCCATAACCATTTGGGAACAAGAAGCAGGTAAGATCAAAGAAACAGCTTATATTAGTAAGATTGGCATTTATGATGAATCTTGTAATGAAATTATTTATGAAGTTTTCTATAAAAATGTAAAAAATAAGCCCAAAGAAATAAGTGAGCTTGGAATTAGTCATAAAGATGTAAATAGTGGTTATGCAAAAAAAGAAGATGGAACTCCTGATTATTCCTTATGGGTTAGCTCAGAAGGTGGTAAAGGTTTAAGAAGTCTATCATTGAGTGAGCTTAAAGATGGTAGTGGTTCAATCAAATATAGAGTCTGGATAACCCCTGAAACAAAATCTGCTGAAACAGATAGATTTTCTGCATTTATCAGATCTTTTGATGATAAAGATAATCAAATAAATCATTTTGACCAAGTTGAAATTAAGCATACTAAACTTTGGGATAATAGCTGTATTTAGAGGCAGTTAAACAAATGGAGTTGGTTGTCCCATTGGTAGACAGGTATGATATCAAGAGGTGATTTTCATACTTTTTTAGATAAACACTGTTAGCAGTAAAATATCTAGTAACTTTAGTAACCGACATCAAGATTAGATATTAATCATCTGATTTATAATGAGTTTATCGGTTACATAATCTAGTAACTTGGTGTAAACCACTATGTGACCTCATTGATTTATAAAGAATTATATATTTCTTAAATTAACTACTTTATGTGTAACTCGGTCACTTAGTGGTTACTAAAACGGTTACTTTTTGATATGCAATAAAACCTATATAAATCAGTCAAATAAATCTTAAATTTTTCTCGGTTACTATAGTTACTGGTTTTGAAGTGTATTACAGGAATTTAGAACCCTATCGTAGTTTTTGAGCTAAACCTTGGTACTGCAACAACTTGATAACCTGTGTTTAGTACTGAAACTACAAGGTAAAATGCACCAAGTTCAAAAACACTTAGCTCAATATTTTACACTCATTTTAGAGGTGGGTTTTGCGAGTATTTTGCGGGAGTTTTGCGAGTTAGAATTTTAAGCTGTACGGTAAAACGAAATTTCCTTTTGCATTTCAACTAGATAATTGGTCGGTATGAGAGGATTCGAACCTCCGCCCCCTGACACCCCATCATTACCACCCAACAAATTTAAGTAGTTAATAAATATAGAAAAATACCTAATACCCATCACAAAAAAATATACATTAAAGGTCAAAATCGACATTATGTAAATCAATGGCTTAAACCATAGTTTTGCGCACTTTTAAAATTAACTTACGTGATCTTACGGCTTAAAATTCAGCTTTAATTTAGGTTCTGATTATTATTAGATTTATTGAATATTACTTCATTCAAAGCAAAATGGTTCAATATCAAAATATCTCCTTAAGTGTGTTTTAACCAGTTGTACGCTTATTATATTAAAAGTGAGGTTCGGTAGACGCTTAAGATAAGTTTAAAGGGTAATTTAGGTAATCGAACACAACAACCAACTCAAGCAATTGTAAATAAACACTTTAATTTGATTTTTTAAACAATAAAAAGGGTAACATCAAGGGTAACTAATAGGTAATATGATTACCCTATAAAAAGTAATTTTCCTCCAAATTAAATTATTTATAAATCAATGGGATTACTTTTTTGTTACCTATAATTACCTCTGAAAGGTAATCAAATTTATCATTAATTTTCAAAATGTTATATGTGAACTCGATTAACCATTACCTTATTACCTTGAGGGTCGATATATTTTGACGTAGGCAAATACTCAATGGAAACTGACAATACCTTAAAACTCTTTGTGCAATCACAATTCAATCTTCATAGAAAGGCAACTTAAATTCACCTAGGCTCTTTCCTGATAAACTCCAGAGCATTTGCTTTTCCTATTTCTACGTCTTCAATACGTAACTCTATAGTTGCTATGCAGTCACCAATTAAGCTTATTTTTACAGACATAACCTTTTCAAAAAATTGTAAGCCCCAAAAATCACTCTTACTTTTGAAGCTCCAATCTAAAGTTGTATATTCAATTTCTGAAAGATATTTTTTAGAAAGTGGAGTTCCAAAGCTTTTTATTAAGTATGACTCAGTAACTCGTAATGGTAAGTTAAAGGCTGAATCCACTACATTTGAGAACTTACTGTAACCATCTACCGGCGCTTTTTGTATGTCATTTAAATAAACTCTTCTGTATCCTTGGTATTTAAAACGCTTCCAATCCCCTATTTTGGCGATATCACTACAAACAGGTTTGTAGTCCATAACACTTTTGCCGGGTTCGGGGCCAAATAGCACTTCAGCTTCTACCTGTGATGTGATAAGGGATAGATATAGAAACAAAGTTATTGTTTTGAAATTTTGCACGTTATGGTCAGCTCAAACTTAATTCAGTAGGTTATAGCAATGTTTTTTTGTATTGCTAACATCTTGCCTTATGTGCTTTTCGTTCGATAATCGATTTAATGAAAAGCAGTTAAAAGTAACATTAGTTTTAATTGAAGAAAGATTTCTGTACTTCTGAGGCTATAATAGGAAAAAGTGATTCCCGTTTATTTTCTGGCTGTTTTAGCCAGTTATCAATTAGTTTTTTGCTTGCCTCCATTCCCTTGACTTTGTCGAAGTCAACAACCTTCAAATACTCATTAGTGTACAAATCTAAATTTCCATTCATGAAAGTTAGCAATGGATATTCTGAAAAAGATATCAAGTACAAATCATCACTTAATTGGTAGACGCTCTCAATTCCTAAAGATGTCGCAGGAATGCTTGTTTTAGACAATCCATTCATTCGATTGCAATCACTATCTGAAATATGTGCAGTATTTCGGTTTAAGAGAATTGATTTTTTTATACTTAAAGCCTTACCTTGCCTATCAAAGCGCACATAACCATCGAAGGGGGAAGAACATCGCCCCCCTATTCCTTTATAAAGTTTGTTTTGACCAATACGATAAAATCTTGAATAGTTTTCACCATAACTAGTTATCAAAGAAGATACATCTTTTAACTCAAGTGTTTTAATTTTTTTGAACACTCTTGTTGCCGAATCTAGTTGACCAGTATATGTTTCCTCTTCGACGACTTTCCTGTTTTCAATATCGTACAGTACTGCTTTTTTTATTTTATCTCCGAGATAAAATGCTGAAAGCAAGAAAAAATTTTCGTGATTTTTATATAGAAGGTAAGTGATATATTCGCCATTATAATCATCTGAATATAGAAATATTGGACTCTTTTTTAAGGAATCTGACTCTGTACTTTTCGAGTGGGCGAAAGGCACTAGAAATAGGCTTACAAGTACCGGAAAAATCAAAACCCAATTAGTAAATTTATCTATCTTCATATCCCTAAACTCCTTCTCAGCTACCACATAGGGTACTTCCTACACTTTAAAGACGAAATTTAACAGAACAGGTAACTATTGACTACGTTTAAATGACATCGTTTCTGTTCAATATTAATCTCTATCCTTTTTGATATTGTTATTTATTCTTCCTCAGTGACTTATTTATCAATCATCACAACTCAAACGCCCGTTTAGCAATTTAAAACTCTTTCTTTTCTATGCCATTTACTCACCTATTCCTGTGTGCAATTGTTTCCACATCGCCATTTAATAAACTGTTTCATGTTGCAAACCGTTGCATACCGTTGCAAAAGCAATTCTATTTTCTGTGAGTGGTTTACAACCTTTATCTGGCATGTGATTTTCTAAATACGTTCAATTTACTCGATGCTTTCAACGGATTTTAAGTGTCTTTCATTTAGCTCAATGTTTGGAGTACGAAATGAAAGTGAACTCACTCATTTCAACTAAAACAGCAAGCACTCATGGCTTTCGGGCGCTTAGCGCCCATCTTTTTTTGCTGTTGTGTTTATGGCTGGTACCTGAACTGGCCTTTGCTAACCCGATTACCGAAGGTGTTGATTGGGTTATGGATTTGCTGACCAATGGTATTGCTCGAAGTGCAGCAATTATTGGTATTGCCATCTTGGGTTATTTGGCGTGGTTTGGTCGTATTACTGGCGAAACTTGCGGTAAATACATTGCAGGTATTGTACTCGTCTTTGGCGGCACCACCATTGTCGACCTCATCATTTCAGCTGTGAAATAGGAGCTGATGCTATGCAATATCAAGATCCTTTATTTGTCGCCGTTACTCGCCCAGCGATGAAATGGGGCGTGACTTTAGACGGCTTAATTGTCGCAGCAGGTTTAGTCGCCATTTTGATGATTGCCACTAAAAATCCGTTCACCTTACTTCTGTATTTTCCAATCCATGTCGTGATGTACGGTTTGTGTTTGCGTGATCCCCGCATTTTTAGACTGCAACATTTGTGGTTTATCACTAAAGCAAAATCCCTTGGCTGGCGTCACTTTGGTGTCGCAACCGCTTGCCCGGTTATCAACACTCGCAGCCCTCATTACGTTGCAGGCCGTTGGAAGATGACATCATGAGTGTCCATTCAATGCCAAAGCGTTTACCTAAGCAAAAACTCGCATCAAAACTATGGCAACAAGAAAACCCTGTCGCTGATTTTATTCCTTATCAAACTTTGTGTGATTCACATACGGTTAAAACCCGTGATGGTGAACACCTGCAAGTCATTAAGCTGCAAGGTATTGCCCACGAAACCAAAGATGCTGAGCAAATCGAGTTATGGAAAGAGCAGCTTAATTTAATGCTACGAAATATTGCAGCGCCTAACGTTTGCTTATGGTCACACATTATTCGTCGTGAGTATAAAGCCTTTCCGGATGGTAACTTTGAGTGTGAATTTGATCGTAAACTCAACCAAAAGTATGCCGCTAAGGTGTGCCAAAGCCAGTTGTTTATTAATGAGCTGTATCTGACGGTGATTCACTCTGATGGTATTACTCAGCCATTAAGCCTGTTTAAGAAAACACCGACACCAGAGCAATGTATTGCCCAGCAAATGAAAGCCATTCATGCACTCAATGAAGTGGTCAGTAGTGTTAAAGCATCGCTTGCTGAGTACCAACCTGAGTTGCTTGCTACCTATTTTAAAGACGGCCATTTTTATTCAGAGGTTTTGACCTTCTTAGATTTCTTGGTGAATGGAGAATGGCAGCAACGCATCTGCCCTACCATCGATGTAGCTGATGCTTTGCCTCGGGTACGCCCGCTATTTGGTGTCAATACCTTCGCTCTTAAGGGCATGATTGACACTCAATACGGGGCTTGTTTGAGTATTGCTGAATATCCTGAACGTACTGAGGCGGGTTTATTAAATGCCCTACTCTCTGCACCTTTTGGCTTTATTCTCAGTCAGAGTTATCAGTTTTTATCTAAGCCACTGGCGACTCAACTACTCATTCGTCAACAAAATCGATTAGTGACTACCGGTGATTTAGCGCAGTCACAAGTAGGCGCTATCTCGTTGGCCTTGGATGAACTGACGTCCAATCGCATCGTCTATGGCGAACATCATCTGGTACTCACCATTTTGGCCAAAAACACCAGCGATCTTAATCAGCATTTAGCCAGTGTAAAATCTCAAATGGCCGATTTATCGATCATCCCAACTCGTGAGAGCACTGGATTAGCTGCCGCTTATTGGTCACAACTGCCTGCTAACAGTAAATACCGACCTCGCCCAGCACCGATCTCTTCTCGCAACTTCGCAGGATTTTGCAGCTTTCATAATTACCCAACGGGACAGATTGATGGCAATCAATGGGGGGCAGCCGTCACCTTGTTCAAAACCGAATCGAGTGCGCCTTACTACTTTAACTTCCACGAAAGTCGCACCGAACACCAGTGCACCTTAACCAACCTAACTCATAAGGAGAACATAGAACGTGAAAATGGTATGAACGTCTCGCTCAAGGATGAGCATCACGCTTTGGGTAACACCTTAATTATTGGTGCATCTGGCTCAGGTAAAACCGTATTACAGGGGTTTCTAATTTCGCAAAGTAAGAAGTTTACCCCGACACAAATCATCTTTGATAAAGATCGTGGTTTAGAAGTTTATGTTCGGGCTTGTCGTGGGTTATATCTGCCACTGCAATTGGGGCAAGCTACTGGACTAAACCCGTTTCATATTGACGATACGCCTGATAACCGCTTGTTCTTAACCTCATTGATGAGCAAATTAGTCGGTGCTGAACTCACTCATCATCAGCAACAAGAAATCACCGATGCCGTTAGTGGCGTAATGGCATTAACTAAACCTTTGCGCCGTTTAAGCCGCTGTTTGGAATTCCTCGATCCCGTTGACAAAGATGGTTGTTATGCCCGGCTACAAAAATGGTGCAATGATGGCGAACTCGCATGGGTGCTCGATAATCAGCTGGATGAACTGGATGTAACTCAGCAAACATTATTAGCATTTGATGTGTCTGAGTTTTTAGATCATCCCGAAGTCAGAACCCCAATCGTCATGTACCTGTTTCATCGTATTGAAAAGCTGATTGATGGTCGTAGGCTACAGATCATCATAGACGAGTTCTGGAAGTTGCTGCTCGATGAATATTTTGAAGATTTAGCCAACAACAAGCAAAAAGTCATTCGTAAACAAAACGGCATTATGGTATACGCCACTCAATCGGCTAAAGATGTGTTGAAATCACCAATCGCACATACGCTGATTGAACAATGCGCCACCTTCATTTTTATGCCCAATCCCAAAGCCAAACGAGAAGATTACATTGATGGCTTCAACCTCACCGAACATGAATTTGAAATCATTAAAACCAAGCTGCAACCTAGCTCACGCAAATTTCTTGTTAAACGAGGCCATGACAGCATAGTCACGGGTCTGGACTTACAGAATTTTGATGAAGAGTTGGCCGTCATTTCAGGTACTACCGACAAAGTGACTTTATTGCACCAGTTAGTCTCAGATGTCGGCAGCGATCCCAAAGACTGGCTGCCGCTGTACTTCAAAGCATTAAGCGATAAACGAGGTGAACAATGAAACGCTTTGTTCAAACCGTCATTGCCATATGCAGTCAACGGCAATCCAGCGCCTATTTCTTTGGTACCTTGATGACTATGTTGCCTTTAACAGCGCAAGCCTTTCCTGTTATTGATGTCGCAAACCTACATCAAAACATCATTCAGGTGAAACATCTGCTTGAAGAAATCAACACCCTCAAACAACAGCTACAAACTGCAAAAGATCAATTACACAGCATCAACGGGATTCGGCATATGTCTGGTGCCATTGATTCGGTGTATGACATCAGCGTTAAAGTTGACCCAAATTTGTCTCTCAAACAACAAGGCTTACACAACAGCCAATGGCTTAACTTGGGTGGTGATGTAGCTGGACTGTATGACGATGTTAATCGTTATCGAGGTCGCTGGTTTGGACAAACTCAAGTATCACTGCAACAAACTCAAACTCGATATCAACAGCTCATGCGCTTAATTCAGAAAATTGATAATGCACCTCAACAAAAAGACATTGAAGACTTACAAGCTCGGATTGATGCCGAAGGCGTGATGATGGCCAACGAACAAGCCAAACTTCAATTACTTGAAGCACAAGCCAAGGCCAGTGACGCCCTAACTCAGCAACGCATTACCCAAATGGCCGTTGAATCTGGCGGGGAATTACACCCGATTCATGTGAACTATTAACAACCTTTTACCTTAAAAAATCCAAGGACGGGTACAACATAAAGAGAACGTACCCATGAAAGCACAACATTTATCTATTATTGCCATCGGCTCATTAGCCTTAACCGCTTGCTTTGATAGCAAACAAACTCAAGACAATACCACTGCTGCGCATACCGTTAATTGGTATCTGGCGCATAACAACCAGCTAGATGACACCTTAAACCGTTGCAGTAATAATCCAGCCAAATATCGTAATCAGCCTGATTGCATAAATGCTCTGCAAGCGGCCAATCAACGCAGTGCAGGTGAATTACACCCACTTCACATTGATGTCGACAAACTGCCTAAGCATCATGGCTGGAAATAGGTGCCCACGCCCTAAATGGAGAAATGATTATGGCAGCTCAAAGTAATCTCTATCAAAGCATCTTTCACATGGTTGACCATGCGCTCAATAACTATGTGCAGCAAGGCTCTGTACGTTTGATTGATTTTTTGTTGCCGCTGTTCAGCAGTTTGATGATTATCTGGATTTCGATTTGGGGCTTCAGCCTGATGATGGGAAAAAGTGATGCGCCGTTGCAAGAAGGCTTTTTTCGTATTCTGCGTGTCGGCTTTATTTTAGCCTTGGGGCTGACGGCAAGCCGTTACAACCAAACTGTGGTCACGTTTTTAAGTGATACCCCGCAAACTCTCGCCTCAATAGTTACGGGCAGCTCAAGTCAAGATGCTGCTGCTTTATTAGATAGCTTGTTCAGCCAAATCTTTGCTCTTGCTGATACCTCATGGAAACAAGGCGGCATCATGAACGGCAACTTTGGCATGTACTTTCTGGCCATTGCCGTGGTGCTAATAGGCAGCTGTCTCACCTTGTTAGTGGCTTTCTTTATTCTGCTCAGTAAAGTAATGGTTAGCATTTTACTTGCAGTCGGCCCGGCATTTTTTGTGTTATTACTTTTTCAAGCGACCCAACGCTTCTTTGAAAGCTGGCTGGGCATGGTGCTCAACTTTGGTTTTGTGCTGTTGCTTGGTGTTGCTTCCGGTCAGTTAATGACAACTGTAGCCGCTGATTATCTACAACAAATTTCCAGCAATCACTCTACGGTTTCTACCCTTAGTGACAGCTCAATGCTTTGCGTTGTTTTGGGGCTTTGTATTTTAGTGATGAAACAAATCCCGGCCATGGCCGCAGCCCTTGGCGGTGGAGTAGCAATTGCAGCGAACGGCGCCATTGCTCACAGCCTGCATTCACTCAGACCAACAACACTCCGCAATCAATACCGTAACTTACGCCGAGATTTGAACTACACAGGCCAAGCCATCGGATTACCGTTAAAACCTGTCGGGGCTGGCTATCACGCTTATCAGCAACACTTTGGTGGCAATAGCATGTCACAGCGTAATGGAGGAACACCTTAATGAAGAAACTACTCAGCCTGAGTTTAATTTTATTGTTGTCCCATTGTGCCAGTGCGCCTAAGCCGCCTCACTGCAAAGACGATGGTAAAGGCTTGAAGCCAGTAAACACAACTCCGATAACGCTTACCGCTAAGGAGAAAAATGACTAATATGCTGCCTGACACACTCAACCTACCGCTTTCAGAGAAACAGTTTACAAAGCAATATTTCAAAGAAGCCAGAGGTTGGGATGCCGAGCTAAGCACTCGTACTCAACGTTCTGAGCAACGAGCATGGCGTTGCTGCGCAATATTAACGCTCATTGCCGTGCTTCAAGGTATTGGTTTAGTGTGTTTACTGCCACTGAAATCCATCGAGCCATTTGTGATTCGAGTCGATAACAATACGGGCTTGGTGGATGTCGTTTCAACATTATCTAGTCACGGTAAGGTCAAATTACACGCACAAGAGTTGATGGATAAATATTGGCTCACTCAATACTTACGTCATCGAGAAAGTTATCAGTGGGAAACACGCAGCTATGACCGCAACTTAGTTGGCGTGATGTCATCAGAGCCTGTGCAACTCAATTATTCGGTGTTCACTGCGCCTAGATCCAACCCAAAAGCACCAATAAACCTATACGGCCAGTCCGCTCAAGTGCGAGTGCATATCGAAGCCATCAGCTTTATCGGTAATGAAAAAGTGGCAGGAGAACAACGTAAAACGGCATTAATACGTTACTCAAAACAAATCAAAAGACTTGGTGAGCAGCATCCTGCCAGTCATTGGGTTGCGACCATCACTTTTGTCTATCGTAACGCTCCAATGAAGCTTGAAGATCGACGTTTAAATCCGCTTGGGTTTCAAGTGCTGAGTTATCGTAATGATCAGGCAACGGGAGGTGGTGAATGAAGCCATGTTTGATTTTATCTCTTTCGAAAACAAAAAGTCGCTGGATGCCCATTTTCATAGGCATGAAGATGTTATTCATATCTTTGAATGTTAATGCTCTCGAAACCCCACACACAGGAAATCTTGATAAACGAATACGTCACATTAACTACCAAGCTGAACAAGTGGTGAAGTTGGTCGGTCATTATGGCTTTGCGACTGACATTGCTTTTGCTCAAGGAGAGAGCATCAAACAAATTGCCATGGGTGACCGTGATGCGTGGTCAGTAACGCCAGTGGCCAATCACATCTTTATCAAACCGAAAGCACAGCAAGCTATCACCAATATGACAGTGCTCACCACGCTCAATAAAAGAAGTAGAGTTTATAACTTTGAGTTGTCAGCCCATTGGTCACAACACGGAGCGCATCCTTATCCCAACGATATGATGTTTGCGATTGATTTTCGTTATCCTGCAGATCAGCAACGAATCAACATCAAAGAGCAACGCCAGCAGCAACTCAAACAACAACTGAATGCTGTACAGTCTCCACAAATTCGGAATCAGAATTACTCCTACAAAGGTGATGACAGCATTAAACCCATTCACGCCTTTGATGATGGTCGTTTCACTTACCTGACGTTTAACCGTAAGCAGGATTTACCTGCGGTCTACATTATCAATTCTGATAACAGTGAAAGTTTGGTGAACTCTAACGTTAATCCAAATTATCCAGATACCGTCATTATTCAACGAGTCGTTAAGCAGTTGGTTCTACGCCAAGGCAACGCTGTGGTGTGTTTGTTCAATCAAAACTTCGATAAAGAAGTATCTGCCAACTACCAAACCAGCAATATTCCCAATGTATCTCGCAAGCTAAAAGGAGAGCATCATGAATAATCCGCAATCCCATGAAGAAGCTTCAATAGAGACTCAAGCAGTACCAGAACTCACCGCAAATCAAGCGAGTCGCATGGCTTTGTCCAAACCCGTAATGATTATTTGTTGTTTGGTGTTGATTGGTCTATTGGTCTTAGTTAACGGTGGTTTCAGTCATGCTAAAGATGAACAACAGCAACCTAACACCAACAAAGAGATTGGGAATCATTTAGGTAAACCACCTGAGTTACCTAAGACCAACGATGAACTGAACAACACAGATGACAGCAACAATACAAAATCCAGCTTGTTGCATACGGGATTGGCCGACCTCACTTCACAGCCCGCTAATCCAGAATATGCTGCGGTATCAGCTCGCAAACAATGGACGCCTACAGAGCGTAAGCAGTTCGATGAGATTTTAGTTATCAATCGTAATTCGCAGTTGCCAAGTTCAGAGACTACGCAAAGTGAAGTCAGCAATAGCTTCACAGCTCAACAATCAAGCTCACTATCGGTACAGCTGCAAGCCACCAAACTCAAAGGCAGTGTCGCCAGTCACGTTGTCGACCCCAACCTGTTCATTACTAAAGGCGCTTTTTTAGATTGCATCTTAGAAACAGCTATCAGCTCAGATGTGCCAGGCATGACTCGTTGCCAATTAAGCCGAGATATTTATTCCACCAACGGTAAAGTATTGTTATTGGAAAAAGGCAGTCACATTGTTGGCCAGTATCAAAGCGGCTTACAGCAAGGTGTCGCTCGAATCTTTGTGTTGTGGAATAGAATTGAAACACCAAACGGCGTGATCATCGATTTAGATTCACCCGGTACCGATACTTTAGGTCGCAGTGGCCACAGCGGATTTGTCGATAGTCATTTTAAGCAACGTTTTGGCTCGGCCATTTTACTCAGCTTAATTGGTGACGCTGGTAGTTATGCTGCTAACAAAGCCAATAGCGGAGACAAAAATCAAATCCAATTCGGTAACACCATTGGCAGCAGTAAAGATTTAGCCTCCACTGCCCTGCAAGATTCCATTCGCATCAAACCCACGTTACTCAAAAATCAAGGTGAGCACATTAATGTGTTTGTTGCTCGTGATTTAGATTTCAGGAGTGTCTATGACTTGCAACTTGCTAATCACTAATTCAGCTAAGACAGACTTTAAGACGATTGAGCATTGCCGTGCTGTTGCCTTGCTGGAGCACCTTAAAGTACTCACGCCTTACATAGAGCAAGATGGCGTAACGGAGTTAGTGATCAACAAACCCAATGAATTAATGACGGAAAGCAACCAAGGCTGGCTCCAATACCAAAACGAAAAGATCACTATTGATTACTGTCAAAGACTGGCCAAATTGATTGCCACCTATTCAGGGCAAAAGCTGGATGGCAGTCATCCGATATTATCTGCCACATTGCCCTCTGGTGAGCGAGTACAAATCGCCATTCCACCTGTGACGCTTATTGGACAAATCAGCTTTACCATTCGCAAACCTGCCAGCGTAAATCTCACCTTGGATGACTATCATCAACAAGGTTATTTTCGCTCAATCAGTATTGAAACTGAGCAGCCACTAGAGTGCCAATTAACTCACCTTTACGGTAATAACAAGATAGCGACGTTTCTCAAGCTCGCCATTGAACAGAGAAAAAATATCATCGTTTCAGGCGCAACAGGCTCAGGAAAAACCACCTTCTTTCGCTCGTTACTGCAACAAGTTCCGCAAAGTGAGCGTTTGATCAGCATTGAAAATGTCGATGAACTACAACTGTATCGCACTCACCCAAACAGTGTCAGTTTGTTTTATTCAGCTGGTAATCAAGGTGTTGCACCTGTTACTCAAAAACAGCTTTTAGAATCCAGCTTACGGATGAAGCCAGACAGAGTATTTCTGGCTGAACTTATTCGTGGTGATGAAGCCTTTTACTTTTTGCGCAATATTAACTCTGGTCATCCCGGCAGTATCACCACCATGCACGCTGGCAGCCCCAAACTGGCCATGGAGCAATTAGTGTTGCTGCTGAAAGAAAGCCAAGCGGGGTCAACGCTATCCAAAGCAGACATCAAGCAACTCATCAACTTGTGTGTCGATGTGATTGTGCAGCTGCAGAATGTGAATGGCCGAAGGTTTGTTACCGAGGTCTATTATCGTGGTTAACTCGAGTAAGTCGCTGAGCATCAAAGTTTACCTATTCATCGCAAGCTTAGGCTTAATTGGCAGTCTATGGCTAAGCGGTATGATTTACCTCTATTTTGCTCACTTAAACTATCGCACAGCCACACCGTTAACCGTCATTCGCTACGGCTATTTCTACGGCCACGATAAGCGCACTCAAATATGGTTAGGACTGTCACTGCTATTAGGTTTTCTTCCTATTGGTGTCCCTATCACTTTTAAATTTAAACCTAAAAAGCAGCCGCTGTATGGTGAAGCTCGTTTTGCAACTCAAAGAGAAATCAAACAAGCGGGATTATTGGCCAACAAAGGCATCATCGTTGGTAAACAACAAGGTTTATTAACACAAGCTTATTTACAGTTCTCAGGTCAGCAACATGTTCTCATGTCAGCCCCAACTCGCAGCGGTAAAGGTGTTGGTGTCGTTATTCCTAATTTACTAAGCTGGCATAATTCGGTTGTGGTATTAGACATCAAACAAGAAAACTGGAACATCAGTGCTGGCTTTCGGAAAGCTCATGGCCAGCAATGTTTCCTGCTGAACCTTGCGCCACGGGATTACCAGAGCCATCGCTGGAATCCACTGCATTACATTTCAACCGATCCAAGTTTTCGCATTAATGATATTCAGAAAATAGGTCAGATGTTGTTTCCTAATATCGACAGTGAATCACCAATTTGGCAAGCTTCCGCTCGCTCATTATGGCTCGGTTTAGTTTTGTATCTATTAGAAACGCCGCCCTTACCTGTGACAATGGGTGAAGTGCTTAGGCAATTGAATAAAGGCGATAGCTACTTAATCGAACTGATTAATGAACGCATGGCTGGAGAATTGCCACTCTCTAATCAATGCCATTCGTCATTGAAAGAATACCTCGAAACACCTGAGCGAACCCGTGGCTCAATTCGTAAGAGTTTTAGCTCAGCATTAGAGCTTTTTTACAATCCAGTGATTGATGCGGTTACTGCTAGCAATGATTTCGATTTGCGAGAATTACGCAGCAAACGATTATCCGTTTATGTCGGTGTAACGCCTGATGATTTACAACGTCTAGCGCAGTTGATTAACTTGTTCTTCCAGCAACTAATTGACCTCAATACCCGTGAGTTGCCGGAGCAGAATCCACAATTGAAACACCAAGTTTTATTGTTGATGGATGAATTCGCCGCTATCGGAAAAGTGAACATTCTGAGTAAAGGGATCAGCTACATTGCAGGTTACGGCATACGATTACTCACCATCATTCAATCCCCTTCGCAGCTGCGTGAAATTTATGGCCATGATGGGGCTGAAACCCTGATTGAAAACCATGCCCTACAAATTGTATTTGCGCCTAAAAACCCCAAAGTGGCGAGAGAGATCTCTGAAAGCCTTGGCACCAATACCATTAAACAACGCAGTCGCAGCAAACAGTTATCAGGGCGTGGCGGTCGAAGTGAAAACATCAGCGATCACAGTCGTGCCTTAATGTTGCCGCAAGAGATCATGCGTCTTGGCACTAACAAAGCCATTTTGTTATTAGAAAACTGCTCTCCAGTGAAATGTAACAAAATCAGTTGGTATCAAGACAAAGCATTTATGCATCGAGGCAATGGTCAAACTCAGCAGTATTGGTCGTTACCCACTATTCCAAAAGTTGTGGTGAAAACTCATAAAACCACAGCCGTTACACCCATAAAAATCGCTACGGATGATGGCGAACAAACCGCTGCAAAACCGAAAAAGCAACAGTCACAACCAGTAGCACCTGAAGCCACACCACAAAACCCAAACGCCATTGGTGATGAGCAAGTTAATTCATTAGTCAATGAATACCTCAGTACTTTACCGCAAGGAAATGTTGAATGAATGATGATGCCGTTCTCGAACAACAAACCTTTTTAGCCGTGCCCTATGAAAAACGGGAGCAAGCTCGAAAAGCCATAGGTCAACTGCCCAACGGCAACAATGCACTGAGTTTTGATGGTGATTTAGGGTTATGGTTTGCTCGAACGGGTACGCCCCTTTCAAAAGTTGAACCTTGGCTACCAAACCCTGACTTGTTTCAAACACCCACACATCAAGACCCTGTTATTGAGTTATCTCAGATATTAGAAGCATCAGGATTTGTGCTACCTGAATCCCCTATCTTTGATGGACAAAAACATCGTGTTGCCACTCAAGATGATAAGCGAGGTCAAAAGAGCGGTGTCTATTGTGCTTACAATGATGGACACCCTGCTGGTTGGTATCAAGATCATCGTAATCATAGTGAGCCACAAAAATGGTCGGCCAGTTTTTCTCACAGTGATCCATTAGCAAAATTACACATTAAAGCTCATCAAGCCAATAAAAGAACACTCAGAGAGATCACCACAGCAAAACGTTACCAGCATTATGCTAAACGCTGCAGCCAAGCTTTTCAGTTGATGCCACATGCCAAGGTTGACCAGTCATATTTAGTGAAAAAAGATGTTCAACCCTTTCCAGATGTGATGCAGGATAAAAAAGGTCGCTTAGTGATCCCACTCATGGATGAAAACCATAACATTCATTCGCTGCAGCGGATCAGCCCAAACGGCTTTAAGTGCCTCAAGAAAGCCGCACAAAAGACAGGACACTTCTTCGTCGTCGGTTACAAACCACTTAAAAATGGTGAGCCCATTTTATACGCCGAAGGTTATGCCACTGCAGCTAGTATTGCCGAAGCGACGAATCGTAGTGTGGTAATGACGGTCGACGCAGGCAATATGCCTAAAGTGGCTGAAAAGCTTAAAGCTACTTATCCCGATAGTCAGCATCTATTTCTGGCCGATGATGATAGAAAAAACACGATTAATAAAGGGATTGAGAAAGCCAGAGAATCAGCCAACCTCACTCATGGCCACTTGCTCAGCCCAAGCTTTATTGTTGATGAACAAGAAGCTGGAATGACTGATTTTAATGACCTACACATCAGTCGTGGTTTAGGAACGGTTAAAAGCCAAATTGAAACTTATCTGGAGCGTTGCTGGCCACAACTTAAAAACAAACCCAAAGCGGCAGAATTAAACTCAATCACACTCGTGGGCGAGCAAGCCATTTCACCTGCGGAAACAAGTAAACCTAAACCTGCTAACCAACAGCTCAATGATCAACTTAAGCCACTGACAAAACTCGGTCACACTGACGCTCAAACTGACGAAAATACAGAAAATACAAAGCCAATAGAGCCAAAACCTAATACACTCCCTGACCGAATAAGCAAACTCTACCTTGAAGTCGATAGTAAATATTACTTTAGCAGCCGCCCTAAATGCTTAGCCTTTATCGATAAAGGCAACAAGTTGCAAACCAAGCTCAGTCACACACAAGTGATTAGTGATTTGCTCAGCATCGCTAAACAGCGCAATTGGGAATTCATTAAACTCTCAGGTACTAAAGCCTTTAAACGCCAAGCATGGCTGCAAGCCTCAGTGCAGAATATGAATGTACGAGGCTACCGACCTGATAAAGAAGACGTTAAGAAGCTCCAAGCTTTACAAGCAAAATCAAGTGTTCCAGCCACACAAGCTATCACTCCGAAAGATGAACAACTCAATGAGATTGTACAAGTAAAACCCAGCAAGCCCTTAGATAAACAAGCAACATTGAAAGCAGCACAAAAATTTAGCCAATCCTTGCAACCCGAAGCTCAAAAACAGTTTATGAAAAAGGTGATGCATAAGCTGGAGCATTTTTTTTTGAAGCCTCAAAAAACTGAACACTTATCAACCCAAACCATTAAGGAACCACAACATGACCAACAACTTGAGCACTAATTTAGACGAGAAGCTTTTTGCCTTAAACATTCCCGGCAACGTGGTTGAAGTCACGACTACAGAAGCAGAAAAACTCGGTGCATTCGAAGAAGATGCGCTAACTGAAAATGAAGCATTGGATGCCTCACAAGAAACTTCCGAAAGCGAAGATGAGGAATAGCCTATGCCAGCATCAAAACCAGCAAAAGTGCCTTATCACGAACAAATCGCCAATAAGCTTATCGAACAATTAAAAGCTGGCACCGCACCGTGGCAAAAACCTTGGAAGGCTGGTGAACCACGGATGCCGCATAATCCAATCAGTGGCACTCGCTACCGAGGCTCAAATGCCATTTGGTTGGCGATGCAATGTCGTGAAGATCCCCGCTGGATGACGTACAAACAAGCCAGCGGTATTGATGCGCAAGTTCGAAAAGGACAACACGGCACGATTGTTCAATATTGGAAACTATTCGATAAAGTAGATAAAACCGATAGTAACGGCCAAAAGATATTAGGCGCAGATGGCAAACCAATTAAAGTGAATGTGAAACTGGATAAACCAAGAGTATTCAGTGCAGTCGTATTTAATGCCGAACAAATTGATGGCTTATCAGAGCTTGAAGTTAAACAACTTCCAGAATGGCAACGCCATGAACGAGCAGAAAAAATCCTGCGAAACTCAGGCATCACTATCCATCATGATCAATATGACAACGCATACTACTGCCCCTCTTCTGACGACATACATCTACCCGCCAGAAATCAGTTCGACAGCAATGATAAATTTTATGCTACAGCTTTGCATGAATTATGTCATTCGAGTGGCGCCAGTCACAGACTCAATCGTGATATGACTGGCCGCTTTGGTGATGAATCCTACGCTAAAGAAGAACTCAGGGCAGAAATTGGTTCACTGATGCTCGGCGATGAGCTGCAAATTGGCCATGAATTTGGCCAACATGCAGCTTATGTTGATCACTGGGTTAAGGTGTTACAAGATGATCCGAAAGAGATTTTACGTGCATCAAGGGATGCTGAGAAAATTCATAGATTTGTGATTGAATATGATAAAGATATTTCACAACAAAAAATTTCCATAAAACAATCTTCTAGTTCTGCAGCATCCATCCAAAGTTCACATCAAATAATAGCCAATCAACATAAGGAAGCTGAGCTCTAACAATATTTTCTTACCATTGTTTTTAGATATGACATTTACGTTTAAATTTTACTCGGCTGTGATTCTGAACAGAGAATTTCTGACTTACTTTTAGTATGATGTTCATGAATTCAGTGAAGTAATATGTTTGGAGTAAGATTTGGATATCGAGCTATGGGAAGGCGGCTTGTTGGCGCATGAAGTTACAGCCATCGAGAAAATTAAGAAGTGTTTTCAAGATATAAATAAAACAAAAAGCAAGAACAATCAAAATACATCTAGGGGCTCTCTAAAAGATCAACTTGGAAGCCTAAAGCAACAAAACACTGACAGCATATTTCCATGGAAAGGTTATGCAGGTTTTCGCCTTGTCGATAACGGAAAAGAAGGTGAATTCGATTTAGTTATTATTACTCATTGCAATGTGATTATTGTCGAACTTAAGGATTGGAAAGGGAGAAAAATCACATATCAGAGAGGGAATTGGTTTCTCGGTAATGAAGACCGAGGTAAATCACCTGTTGAGATAACTCGCAATAAAAAGTATTTATTAGAGCGGAAACTAAGAAAGTATAAAGGGAAATTTACAAACAAGGCTCATCTTCCACAGATTCATTTTTTAGTGGTTATAACTGGAGATGCAGATGTCACTGAACTTACTGAAGATCAGCGTCAACATACGCTAACGTTGAATGAATTTTTATCATTTAAAGACAGAAATAAATTCAATAAAATCTATAGACCGCATCCTGATTCTCAAGTCCTCAATAAAGATTTTCATATCTTTGATAAGGTTTTTGATCGTAACACTACAAAGCCAAAGCAAATTTCTCTTAATGGATACTCTTCACAAGAGCTTATTTTTAAACACCCTAAAGATATTTATCAGGAGTTTGAAGCTGCCGCTGATGGAAGAACTAAAGACACTGCATTAATGCGGATATGGGATTTTGATAAAGTCGCTGGAGATAAAGCAAAAACACCAGACGGTAGATATGACATTATTTCTCGAGAAAGAGAAGTGTTGACTTATATTAAAAATTCTAATTATGACTTGTATCAGCACTGCTTAAATTCTCTTGCAACAGTGCAAAAAGACCAAATTTCTGCACAGCACACTGAACTTTATGAGCTGAAACCAAACCACATCCGAGTTAACACATTCATAAATCGTTACCTTCCAACATTTTCAGAAGCTGACAGGATTAAATTAATAAAGCTATTACTGAGTAGGTTTGCAAACTTGCACAAGTCTCAAGTTGCACATAGAGATATTGGTGACCATAGCGTTTGGTTTGCGCCAAGTAAAGACGTAGCACTTTCAAGCTTTGTGTCGGCTTACCACAAACCTCAAGGTACTGTTGGAGATCTCAGAGAGTTGCTTTCTGTAGAAGGCTCAATCCCCTTTGGAATGAATACGGATAAAAACACTACTCCGTATCAGTTAGATGTTTATACCCTTGGTGTTATGGTTTGGCATTTATTAAATGGCAAACAAATTGATGAAAAAAGTTTAAAAACATTCAAGGCGCAATTAGAAAATGATACTCACTGGACTTCTACAGTTATAAATGAGGCCATTTGTGGTGGTTTTAATAATGCTGGCGAAATGTATGATGCACTTTTAGATATTGAGCCAAAAGCTAAGATTAATTTAGATTTTGATGCCTCTTTGTTAGAGCCATACCTTCATGGTATTAAACTGAATCGTCAATACCAAGAAGATGATGCCCCTTTTATAGTTGAGACAGATGAAAAAGAAGTTTACTTATCAGATGGACTCCTTGTAAAAGCATGGTTGAACGTTTCTGTTTCTAAAGCTGACGCTCAAATCTGTACTCGGCTACTTCACTTTTTACAAAAAGTTTCTAAGCTCAAAAGCATCTCACCTACGTATTTACCTAATATTTACAATTTTGGTATTGCTAACAAATCTAATGAACTGTTCATTGTTTCTGAATTCATTAATGGCAACACTTGGAACGGACTGAAAGTTGGTGAAAACAATTTAGTTCTGGTTGAAAAACTCATACATGTCATAGAGCATTTACATTCACTGCAAATTGCTCATGGTGATCTTCATCCTGAAAATATAATCATCGATGCTAATACTCAAGACATAAAATTAATCGACTTGCCTGATTTTTCACTGAGCAGTGAAGAATGTAAAAACCACCTATACAGCCCTGACAATATTGATGGCGCTTCAGCCTTTGAAAGAGATAACTTTGCCGTAATGAAGTTGTCATTAGAAGCTCTAGGTGGAGATTGGGATGAAGTTCAAGAAGAGTTTGCAGAGCTGCATCAAGCCATTCAAGTTGAACTTAACGACAATGAATATGGCTTTAAATCACTCGAACGTTTTAAAGATGCTTTAAATCCAACAGTTGAAGAAGTAGAAATGGCTGAAATCTCAGTTCGAGGTGAGTTTGAATCTCTGGAGATTTTGCCTGAAAATGGGGTGCTATATGCTGATATCTTTGAAAATGATAGAAATGAAAATGAATTAAAAATTGAGCTTTCTGGCGTTGGTGGAAGTATCACTTTAATTTATATTCCAACGGAAAATAGATTTAAACTCGGTTTAGCTCCAAGACAACGTTCAGATGTAAGTAAAAGATTTAAAGATAAAGCAAAACTAGAACTCAATTTTGGTCTAAAAATTAGCTCTACAGAATATTCTCAGTTAAATGCATTAAATGAACGAATTTTGCAATTACCTGAGTTCAAGAGAGCTGTAGAGGTTGCAACATACAAAGAAAATAGTACAAATGTTTCACTGGAATCTGAAAGTCAGGTTACATCACATCATCACCCAGAATTAGAGTCGCAACCATCTATTACACCAATCGGCATTCGTACAACTGACTTGTGGAAAAACATCCTCAAAACTGAAGCAGAATCTTATCCATATGTCATCTTAGATACAGATTCCGAGTCTGTTCAAGATGAATCAGACCAAGTTATTCTTAACTATGAATCAGAGACAGACCCTTTGGCCAAATTCAAAAAGACAGATGTAATAGAAGCCATTAAGCTCGATGATGATAATGAAAAACTACTTGGATTGGTTGATTTAAAAAAATCTAGCTTTAAAGAAGTCCGATTATTCAAAGCAAGAAGCGCAGCAAAACATCTTCAGGAGACAGAAGAAGTCTTTTTCAGAACAAAAGCTGATAAATCATCATATGAAAAACGCAAAGATGCACTCCAGCGAATTCTGGACAATGAATCAACTATCATGGATTTAGTGGATTACTTTGAACCAACCTCTAATAAACCACCAATTGAATATGATATAGAAGTCACTGATAAAGACTTTGAAAGATACAGACGTGAAGATGATAAAGGCAATGTCATTGAGCTGAACGACCAACAAAAAACAGCTTTTAGACAATTGTTAGCTACTGGTCCAGTTTCTTTATTACAAGGCCCTCCCGGCACCGGTAAAACAGAATTTATCGCAGCATTTGTACATTATTTGGTTGAAAAGCAAGGGGCTGAAAAAATCCTATTGGTCAGCCAATCGCATGAAGCCGTAAATACTGCAGCTTCAAGAATTCGCAAACATTGCTTAAGACTTAAAACTGATCTAGATGTCGTACGCTTCAGCAATAAAGAAGCTTCAGTGTCAGATGGTCTTAAAGACGTTTACTCCCAATATTTGATTGATGAACGGCGTGCCATGTTTACCGCAGAGTCTAAACAACGGATATCTTCATTACATCAATCTCTGGGGGTACCAAAAGACTTTCTTGAAGATGCATGTGAACTAGAACTTTCGATTGTTAAACAAATTGATTGCTTCAATAAACTTACTGAAGAAGCTCATGCCGACACGACTGAAAAAACAGATAAAGAAGAATTAAGCAAGCAAGCTAGCCAGTTAATAGCACAAGTAAAAATCACAATAAGTGAACTTTTTGACATTGAAGTCAAAGACGACGACTTAAATGAATTAAGCAGCAAATTATGGGCACGATTAGAAAAAAGTTACAGCATAAAACCTCAAGAGCTTCAAAGGGCAAAAGCCTTATGTAAGATTTCACGGGATCTTATTGATGTATTAGAAAATGAACGAGTAAATTATGATGAATTCTTTGCTCGTTCAAGGCAATTGATCACAGGAACCTGTGTTGGCATCGGTCAACGACATATCGGCATCAGTGAAAACCAATATGATTGGGTGATCATAGATGAGGCAGCACGATCAATAGCAAGTGAACTTGCTATTGCAATGCAGGCTGGTAAACGAATTTTACTTGTTGGTGACCATCATCAATTACCGCCACTGTACACAACGCCTCATAAAAAAGCCTTAGCTAAAAAGCTTGGTGTTTATTCTGACGATATTGATTTAGACGAACTCCTTCAATCTGATTTCGAACGTGCATTCGAATCTAAATACGGGAAAGCTGCTGGTGCAAAGCTGCTTACTCAGTATCGAATGGTTGAGCCAATTGGAGACTTAGTCTCAGAATGCTTTTACAAAGGTGAACTTAAAACAGGCATCAGACCAATACCTGATTCTTATCAGAATTTACCTGAGGTAATGAAGTCATACACAACTTGGATAGATACAGCATGGTTGGGTAAAAGAGCCTACCACCAAGATGATTCTGGTAGCAGTATTGCAAATACGGCCGAAGTCAAAGTGATTATAAAGCTACTCAATCAAATTCATTCAAACGCAGAACAAATTGAAGACTTAGTCACGCTAAAAACAAACGATAAAGGTGAACTACCCATCGGTATTATTTGTATGTATGCCGAGCAGAAAAAACGATTAAGAAGAAAAGTCGCTGAGCAATCTTGGAGTGATACGTTTAAGAGCTTGATCCGTATTGATACCGTCGATAGCTATCAAGGTAAAGAAAACAGAATTGTCATTTTGTCTATTTCAAGAAGTGATTCTAAATTATCACCGGGATTTTTACGCTCACCTAATCGAATTAACGTTGGTTTGTCGAGAGCAATGGATAGACTTGTGATTGTCGGTAATAGCAATATGTGGCGTGGGAAAAATCAGAACTTACCTTTGGGTAAAGTTATTGATTACATTGAACAGCATGCCAAAACAGAACCAAAGGGATTTAAAGTGATAAATGCTAATACATTTAAAGAGGTGAAAAAATAAAATGGAAGAATACACAATCACCTTTAATGAAATTGACTTTATCGTACCAAGTTATCGTTATAACTTTCAGTTTTCTTATACCTCACAACAGGGGCTGCCTTTTATCCGTGAGTATATCTTACGATTAGTTCAATTAGGTGCAATGTGGCCTGAACAAATCGCCACGTATTTTGACTTGAATGAACGCGAAGTAAAAGAAGCAATAAACGATTTAATACAACGTGAAGAACTCAAATATAACGAACAAAATCAAGTTGAATTAACAGATAAAAGCAAAGGTTACTTTGATGTACTAGGTGGTGACTTAAATACAACCGAATTAAGATCATCTGGAGCATCACTTGGATTTGAACTTACATCGTTCAGCTGCGTTTCAACACAAAATAAACGTTTGCCGAATGAGTGGGGATTAGGTTTCAGGCTAGAATTACCAAGCAAAAAAGTTGCTAACAGAGACAAGTTAGTTTCAAAAGCATTTCAAAAGCATTTTCAAGAATTAATTGAAGATGGCTACATGGAGCACATGACAGGCCGAAGTGGTGGATTACCAAAAATATACAAAGTGGAGTCAGTTAAACAAATCGGTGCAGAACCGTTAAGACTAAAAATACCATTTACGATGGACTCAAATGGTAAAGCCCAAGATCTTGAAGATTTTGACAATCTAAAAGATTCTACTGAAGCATTAGAGCTCATCGCAGCCACTATAAATACCTATACTGGGCGAAACAATTACCGTGAAGTACTAGACGCAATAGAAATGTTAAATGACCGTTTCAGCAGTCAATTATTCACTTCAGAAAATTTGAAGCCACAAGAGTTTGCGCACCTTAAACTAAGTCAAGAATCACAGAGCCAAAAGCATATCCCATTCATCGGTTCACTATATAGTGATAACAACCGAAAAATGTTCGAAGATTTTTTCAAAAAACAAAAACAGAAGCTCACGGCAGAACATCACAATGGTTCGGTAGTACTGCAATACCTTGCACCTAGCGATCCATTTTGGGGTAAAAACGATAGACTAAAATCGTTCTTACTTGAACTTGCAAACCAGAATAAATCTAAGGGCAAGAAGCCTAAAAAGTTGTATGACTTTAACGTAAAACTCCCCTTTTCATCACCCATGAACACAAGAGAAGGAAGACGGGAAAAAATCGAATGGACGAGAGGCTTTGATTTTATCAAAGATAACTTATTCGGCTACATTGAAGGTTATTTAAATGGTGTAGCAGAAATAATCTTACTCGAAGATAGATTTGTTGCTGTTACCTATCATTTAAGGCTGCCAGAGTCATACAGAGTACCTGTACCAATCGGTTTTATTTCTACTGACAACGGAATTATTAATACAGTGACTCAATCCTTAGAGTGTAACCGTGCAGTAAACCCCATCTTTTCAGAGTAAAAACCATCCCTTAAAATCTTTGCCACTTTTCAACTATTGAGACGCGGCATGACAAACCGAAAAACACCTGAACAGTGGCAAGCTCTGGTAAGGCAGCAAAGCGAAAGTGAATTAACCGTTACCGCTTTTTGCCGCAAGTATAAGTTGGCCATCAGTTGCTTTTACACTCACAAAAAAAAATCGAAGCAACAATCAAGTTTTACTCAAGCCGTTGTTACTACTGCATCAGCTCCCCCCATTCCAGCTCAACAGCCAGTGATCAAACTTGAAACCAAGATAGGTGATTTAATTTTCCCTGCTCAAATACCTCCTCAAATTATTATCGATGTCATCAAAGGATTGCAATCATGATTATGTTTCAACAATTGCCCAATGTGTATTTATACCGTGACTTCATTGATTTTCGTAAATCGATTAATGGGTTAAGCGCCGTTGTTGAACAACAAATGGAATTGCCTTCTACCGATGGCAGCGTGTTTGTGTTCTGCAACAAAAACCGAGATAAACTTAAAATCCTTTATTGGGATAAAACAGGTTTTGCGCTTTGGTATAAACAACTGGAAAGAGACAAGTTCAAGTGGCCAGCCAAGATTGATACCGAGCAGATGGTGCTTTCTGAGCAGCAATTTCACTGGTTACTTTCAGGTTACGATGTCGTTGGTCATCAACAAGTTTTTGTTGAAAGTTATTGTTGATTGATCGCTAAAACGGATGTTGATTTCATTAATTAGATCACTGATATCGCCTATTATCATTTGGTTTTTGGTAAAATAATGCCATGACCAAAAGTATCCAATCTTTACTCGACGACAACGCCTTACTCCAACAATTACTGTTGAAGCAACAGGCTTTGCTTGAGAGTAAGGACAGTGAAATTGCAGAGTTAAATCAATCATATCAAACCTTACTGGAGCAATTTCGTTTAGCTCAGCATCATCGCTTTGGTCGAAGCAGTGAAGTTTGTGAGGCTCAAGGTGAATTGTTTAATGAAGCTGAAACTCTGGTTGAAGACGATATTTTAGAAGCTGATACCACACCTGAGCGAGAAACCACTCCGCCAAAGACAAAAGAAAAGCCTAAACGCAAACCATTACCTAAACACTTACCACGTGTTCAAGTGATCCATGACATTGATGAAGCAGACAAACAGTGTGACTGTTGCGGTCATCAGCTTCAACAAATGGGCAAGGATGTCAGTGAAAAACTGGAGTTTATCCCTGCTAAAGTTAAAGTTATAGAAAATATTCGCTTAAAGTACAGCTGCCAGCATTGTGAGAAAAGCGGTACTCAACCCAACATCAAGCAAGCATCTGTGCCTAGCAGTCCAATACCAAAAGGTTATGCTACGCCGAGTTTGCTCAGTCAAATTATCACCAGTAAATATCAATATGCCTTACCGCTTTATCGACAAGAAACCATGTTCAAACAACATGGTATTGAAATCAGTCGACGCACCATGTCGGACTGGATGATGAAATGCGGTGCGTTATTTAAACCCTTGCATCAACGGTTGAGAGAAATACAGCTTTCACAACCCGTGATTCAGGCAGATGAAACTACAGTAAAAGTCATCAATGATGAACGAGCGAAATCGTATATTTGGGTGTATTGCTCAGGTGCTGATTCACCAGCATCGAGTAATATGGCATTTAAAGGCGTTTCCATCATGCGTAATATCGTGCTGTTTGATTATCAAAATGGCAGTCGCTCCGGTGCTTGTCCATTGATGTTCTTGGGGGATTTTAATGGTTACCTGCAAACTGACGGCTATGCGGCTTATCAAAAGGTTAACGCTGAGCTTGTCGGTTGCTGGGCGCATGCAAGAAGAAAGTTTATTGAAGCTCAGACAGCGCAAGGGAAAACCAAAGTTGGTAAGGTCAATGTCGCCATCAGTTTCATTCAAAAACTGTATGCAATAGAGAAAAACATTGCTGACTTATCTGTTGATGAAAAAATGAAAAAAAGACAAATTAAGTCCGAACCTATCTTGGCAGATTTTAAAGCTTGGCTGGATAAGTCAGCACTGCAAGTATCAAGTAAAGGCAAACTAGGTGAAGCCATTACTTACAGCTTAAATCAGTGGAGTAAATTAAAACGCTACACAGAAAGCGGCTTGTTGAATATCGATAATAATCGTGCCGAACGAGCAGTAAAACCGTTCGTCATCGGCAGAAAAAATTGGTTGTTCAACATCAATCACAAAGGTGCTGAAACCAGCGCCATGCTCTACAGCATAATCGAAACTGCAAAAGCTAACGGTCTAATTCCTTTTGATTACATCAATCATTGCTTAGAAGAACTCGCAAAATCACCGATCGAGCTTGAAAGCTTGCTGCCATGGAATGTTAAGCTGGGCTAGATGTAGTTCAGCGGACGTTTACCTTAGAGTCATATATGTCTGAATATTTTGATGATGAAAACTCAAAACATTTAGGAAAACTGAATAAGTAACACTAAATTAAGCAGTGGTTATCAATTCAACTACTGCTTAATAATTACTCATAAAAACAGTTAATTACCATTGATTAATAAACCTGATTAATAAACCTGATTAATATCATTGTTTGTTCCACAATATTCTCATATTATTCCAATACTCAATTTTTGAGGCTCTCATATGACTGATGAAATATTAACGATTCAAGAGTTAGCGGGCTATCTTAAGCTAAATAACAAAACGGCTTACAGGCTTGCCAGTGCAGGTAAACTTCCAGGCTTTAAAGTGGGCGGGAGTTGGCGCTTTAAACGAGTAGATATAAATCAATGGATAGACCAACAAAAACGACAGGGATAGTGGTTATATTCCCAATTTATTCATCGAGTGTTCACTTTAACAAATGCGTTAAAGCAGAATGTTAATTTCATCATTTAAAAATCAGTCGCCTCACAGTATTACTTTCAGGATTACATAAATAATGGCTAAAAAACCTGCGGCAAAAAAGAAAGAAAAATCATTTGAAGAAACACTCTGGGATGCAGCGAACAAGCTGCGTGGTAGTGTTGAATCGTCAGAATACAAACACATCGTATTGAGCCTGATTTTCCTTAAATTCATCAGTGATACGTTCGAGAAGCGTAAGCAAGACCTGATTGATGCAGGGCAAGAAAAGTATGTTGATTTAGTTCAGGCATACACCAAAGAAAACGTCTTTTACCTACCAGAAGAGAGCCGCTGGAGCTTTGTTCAGCAAAACGCTAAACAAGAAGATATTGCGCTGAAGATTGATACTGCTCTTAGCACTATCGAGAAAACCAACAAAGCCCTGCAAGGGGCATTACCTAAAAACTATTTCTCTCAGTTAGAATTTGATACCAGTAAGCTAGCTGCATTGGTCGATGTTGTTGACAATATCGAAACTCTAAATAGTCCACATAAAGATATTGTAGGTAGGGTTTACGAATACTTTTTAGCTAAGTTTGCGATAGCTGAGGGTAAGGGAAAAGGTGAGTTTTACTCCGAAAAGTGTTGTTAACCTCATTGCTGAGTTGATTGAGCCATACAGAGGAAAAATCTATGACCCTTGCTGTGGCTCTGGCGGTATGTTCGTTCAATCAATGAAGTTTATAGAAAACCATAAAGGTAACACTAAAGATGTTGCTATTTACGGACAAGAAGCAACTCCTACAACATTTAAGCTAGCAAAAATGAACCTTGCTATCAGAGGAATTTCTGGAAACCTCGGTGTTGCAGCTAAAGATACATTTGCTAAAGACCAACACGATCTGCTAAAAGCTGATTTTATAATGGCAAACCCACCATTTAATCAGAAAGACTGGCGAGATAGTAGTGAGTTACTTGATGATAAACGTTGGAGTAGTTTCGATGTCCCTCCTGTAAGTAATGCTAACTATGGTTGGATATTACATATGGTGTCTAAGCTATCCGAAGAAGGTATTGCTGGATTCATTCTATCAAGTGGGTCTACTTCAGCATCAGGAAATGAATACAAAATACGTAAACAACTGGTCGAAAATAATTTGATTGAGGCAATAATAACTCTTCCAAGAGATATGTTTTATAACACAGATATAAGTGTAACACTATGGATTATAAACAAAAACAAAGAGTTTAAAGAACATCAAACAGAAGAAGGTATTGTTAACCTTCGAGCGAGAAGCGAAGAAGTTTTATTTATGGACCTTAGAAGGCTTGGCTCTGAATTTGAGAAAAAATATATAGAGCTGACAGAAAATGATATTAAGGATGTTTCTAGTATTTTTCACAACTGGCAAAGAAATGATCGTTTTGACAATTATAAGAATAAAGTTGAATTCTGCTACTCTGCATCAAAAGAAGAAATCATAAAGAAAGATTACTCTCTTGTTCCTAGTAAATATATTCCTTTTTCAGCTACTGATTCAAAGATCGATTTTGAAACTGAAATGTTAACAATTCAATCTGAGTTATCTGCATTGATGAAAGAAGAAAAAAAAGCACAAGAAGAATTATTTGAAGCATTTAAAGGAATAGGTTATGAAATCTAGTCTTATTGGTGAGCTAATCTCGATGGTTGACGAGAAGAATAAAGATCATAGTGTATCAAATCTGCTGGGGATAAATATTTCCAAAAACTTTATGCCATCAATCGCTAATTCAACTAATTTAGATTTGACTAAATATAAAGTCATCAAGAAAGGGGTCTTTGCTTGTAATATTATGCACGTTGGTCGTGATGAAAGATTACCGATTTCACTCTACAGAGATGATAAACCTGCTTTAGTATCTCCTGCTTATAAAACCTTTAAAGTAATTGACGAAAAATCTGTTTTACCAGAATTTTTAATGATGTTTTTTCAACGGCGGTGTTTTGCAAGACAGTTGTCACTCTTTGCATGAAATTTAAGCTACATTTTTTTCATCTTTCTCAGTATCGTTTTCATTATCTGGGTTTAACATCACATCCCCAGCAGGTTCGCAGTTCCTAACATCACCCGACCAGCGAGATGGATGCTCAGCTTTTGCAGACTTCAATACTTCTTTTCGCTTCATTAATACCAAATTGTCTCTCTCTTCATGCCTCTCTTGAGGGGTGACGTAATTGATCTTGCTGTGTTTATGTTCTTTGTTGTACCACTGTACAAAGCTTTCAACCCAATCTTGAGCCTCTTCTAAGCTTGCGAAACCTTTCGCCGGCCAGTCTGGGCGGTACTTTAATGTTCTGAATAATGCTTCAGAGTAAGGATTATCATTACTCACACTTGGGCGACTCAATGATGGTGTAACGCCTAATTCTTCTAGCTTTGCTTTCATAGTAAAAGACTTCATTGGCGCACCATTATCTGAGTGCAAAATCAGTGGTGTATTAAAGCATTGCTCTCGTAACATCGTCCTCTGTATAAGCTCTGCGGCCTTAATTCCACACTCTTGTTCATGGACTTCATAACCAACTATTTTTCGGCTGTAAATATCTTCAAACATATACAGATAATAGAACTTACCTTTGATGATCGACGCACAATAAGTGATGTCCCATGACCAAATCTGATTCGGCTTTGATGCCTTGTAGCTCTTTGGTTTGCTTCTCTTTTTCACTTCTTTTTCTCGGCCTCGACGATTAAGTTGGTTATGTTGCTTTAGCACTCGATAGAAGCTCGACTCTGACGCAATATAAATCCCTTTATCCAACAAAGACGGAACAATTTGTGACGGTGGCAAACTGGCATATTCATTTTGATTACAGGTATCTAAAATCAGCTGACGTTCCTGCTCAGACAACTTGCTTTGAGGCTCGGGGCGAACCGAGTCAGGGCGCAAATCTTTTTGAACTTGACCATCTTTATACCAACGGCGATAGGTTCTTTTGCTCAACGGAACTTCCTTACAAGCAGGTTCTAGTCTCGCACCTGCACGGCACGCTTCTTGGATTAATTCGATAAGTTGCTGCCTTAGATTCAGTGGCGTTAATTCTCCTCGTTTTCGTCCTCCCATAAGAGGTTGAGCTTTTTTCTTAGCACCAACAAAGCCGTTGTTTCTGCTAAGGCTTTTTCCTTTCGTCTTAGATCTAATTTCAGTGATTTAATCTCAGATTTGTCGAGTTTAGCCTGTTTTTTTGCTTTTACTTTTTGCGCTGTGCTTGACTGAAAACCACCGAGGCAATCTTGTTTCCATTGCTTGACTTGCTCTTTAAATATTCCTTTCTCACGACAATACTGATTTAACTGAGATTCAGTCATTATTGCGGTTTCAATGACAACAGCTAGCTTTGCTTCGGCTGACCAATTGTCTGTATTTAAGGTTTTCCCTGGCACTGGATGTCCTGCTTCTTTTGCTTTATCTCGCCAATAATACAGGGTATGTACAGAAATGCCTTCTTCTCTTGAAATCGCAGCGATTGTCATATTGTGTGGAGGAAGCATTTTACTCAGTACAGCTTCTTTACGTTCAATTGAATAATGTGTCATTTAGGTGTCTAACTTCCGCTCCCTAAACAGTTTAAATTGATTAAATTTTAGGAGTGACAACAAGTCTGACACAGGGGGACGGCCAGAGTTTGATCGATTAACTTGGTTTTATTGTGATTCCAGTATTCGTGGCGGATTAGATTGGGATCGATTCTGCGAAATTGAAGTTCCGTTACCTCATCTAGATATTCAAAAAAAGTATGTTGCAATACACCACGCTTTAGAAGTTAGAAAAGAGATAAGTCAACGCTTTGAAGCGATACTTAAACCATTATCTCCTATATTGCTGCGTGGTGTAGTTGAACAAATGGAAAATGAAAAATAAGAGTTAACTTAAATGAAATTCACAGAAGAAAGGCTGGAACAAGCCATCATTGAACTGCTAGGGAAAGAAGGTTATCCACATACGTGTGGTTCGGTGCTGGACAGAGCACCCGAAGATGTTTTGATTAAGTCTGATCTTCGTGAATTTCTAGCGAAACGTTATCAAACCGATGGCATTACTGCTTATGAAATAGAGCAAATCATCCATAAGCTTGAATACCTTCCTGCTTCGGATCTCTACGATACCAACAAAGCCATTATGAAATTTATTTCTGATGGATTTTTGCTAAAGCGTGAAGATGCCAGCCAAAAAGATTTATACATTCAGCTTATTGACTTTTTATCGGTAGCTGAAGGCTCGAATCCTTCAGATAATAACATCTATCGAATGGTCAACCAGATGGAGATACAAGGCTATGAGCTGCGTATCCCTGATGGCATTCTCTACATTAACGGTTTGCCGCTTGTGGTGTTTGAATTTAAAAGTGCCATTCGTGAAGAAGCGACCATTTATGATGCATATAAGCAACTAACTACTCGTTATGACCGAGACATCC
Organism: Parashewanella spongiae; assembly: GCF_004358345.1. NCBI lineage: Bacteria > Pseudomonadati > Pseudomonadota > Gammaproteobacteria > Alteromonadales > Shewanellaceae > Parashewanella > Parashewanella spongiae. Next base: position 3,785,690 of record NZ_CP037952.1, read on the forward strand.
CAGAGCTATTCAAATACAACGCCTTGTGTGTAATAAGTGATGGTGTAAATAACAAAATGGGTTCTTACTTTGCCCCGTACGAATTTTACTACTCTTGGCGCAAAATTACGGGTGAAGAAAAGCTTGATAAGGACGGTATTAATTCACTCTTTACCATGATCAGCGGCTTGTTTAACAAGCAGCGTTTAACCGATGTGATCCGTCATTTTATATACGTACCTGACACCTCAAGCAAACAAGAAAAAATCGTTTGTCGTTATCCTCAGTATTACGCAGCTACAAAGATTTTTACCAATATTAAGCAACATATGAAACAGGTAGATAACCAAGGTAATTTGATTGATGCTGATGGCTTACGAGATGGTAAAGGTGGTACTTACTTTGGAGCAACAGGCTGTGGCAAGAGCTACACAATGTTGTTTTTATCTCGCTTATTGATGAAAGATGTTGAGCTGGGTAGCCCGACCATCATTCTTATTACTGACAGGACTGATTTAGATGATCAGCTTGCTGGGCAATTTACCAATGCAAAAACTTATGTAGGCGACCAAAACATCATAAGTGTAGAAAGCCGTGCAGAGCTTCGTGAGCAGCTGAAAGGTCGGAAAAGTGGTGGTGTTTTTTTAACAACCATTCATAAATTCACTGAAGATTTAGCACTACTCACTGAACGAACCAATGTTATTTGTATTTCAGATGAAGCGCACCGTAGCCAAACCAATTTAGAACAGAAAATTACGGTTACCGAAGATGGCGTAAAAAAGACGTTCGGCTTTGCTAAGTATCTACACGACTCGTTACCAAACGCTACTTATGTCGGCTTTACGGGTACACCAATTGACGCAACACTCGATGTATTTGGTGCAGTGGTGGACAGCTATACAATGACAGAATCGGTCTTTGATGAAATTACGGTTCGTATTGTTTATGAAGGTCGTGCGGCAAAAGTGCTATTAGATGGCAAGCAACTTGAGCAGATAGAAAAGTATTATAAAGAATGTGAAGAAGCAGGCACAAACGAATATCAAATTGATAAAAGTAAAAAGACCATGGTCAGTATGTCTACCATACTGGGCGATCCTGATCGTATTAAAGCCATTGCGAAAGATTTTGTTGAGCATTATGAAAACCGTGTTGAAGAAGGCACGACTCAAAAAGGCAAGGCAATGTTTGTCTGTAGTAGCCGTGAAATTGCTTATCAACTTTTCAAACAATTAGTTTTACTTCGCCCTGAATGGGATGAAGTAAAAGTATGCGAGGACGGTGCGACATTATCTGAAAACGATAAGAAAAAAGTTAAGCCGATGGAACGAGTTAAAATGATCATGACTCGTGACAAAGACGATGACAAAACGCTTTGGGCGAAGCTTGGCACTAAAGAGCATCGTAAGGAGCTGGATCGTCAATTTAAAAATGAGAAATCGAACTTCAAAATTGCCATCGTGGTTGATATGTGGCTAACCGGTTTCGATGTGCCATTCCTCGATACCATTTATATTGATAAGCCTCTTCAGAAACATAATTTGATTCAAACTATTTCTCGAGTAAACCGTAAGTTTGAAAGTAAAGAGAGTGGTCTGGTTGTCGATTATATCGGTATTAAGAAGCAGATGAACCTTGCTCTTTCTCAATATACTGGCGGTCAAAAGCAAGACATGGAGGACATTAAACAATCTGTGATTGTGGTGAAAGATCATCTGAGTTTGCTCGATGCTTTATTTCATAAGTTCAATTCCATGCCTTATTTTAACGGAACATCATTAGAACAGCTGCACTGTTTAAATGCTTCCGCTGATTATGCTTTGAGAACAAAAAAGTTTGAAACAACCTTTATGGATTTAACCAAACGCCTTAAGTCGGCTTATGACATTTGCGTAGGCAGTAGCGAGTTAAACCAAGCCCATAAAGATAAAATTCATTATTACCTAGCAGTTCGTACTATTGTATTCAAGATCACCACTGGGGGCGCACCTGATGTTGATCAAATGAATCGTAAGGTACGAGATTTAGTTAAAGACGCATTACTTAGCGATGGTGTCGAAGAGATTTTTAAACTTGGTGATGACCATGACGGTGAGATTGATATTTTCGATGAAGATTATCTTGTCAAGTTAGAGGTGATTAAGCAACCAAATACCAAGCTACAGTTGCTTCAGCAAATGCTTACTAAGGCTATTGGCGAGTTTAAAAAAACCAATAAGGTTAAAGGCATAGACTTTACAAAAAAGATGAATGAGCTGGTTGAGAAGTACAATGAGCGCGATGAACAGGATGTGCTTCGCTCTGAGGTAATTAACGACTTTTCTGACGAAATTATTAATCTATATAATGAACTGCGTGAAGAAATGGCTTCGTTCGGTGAGATGGGAATAGATTTTGAGGAAAAAGCTTTCTTCGACATTCTGATCACATTGGCACAAAAATATGACTTTACCTATCCAGAAGACAAATTGCTGGAGCTCTCCAAAGAAGTAAAAAAAGTAATCGATGATAAGGCTAAATACACCGATTGGAACAAACGAGAAGACATTAAAGCTGAGCTACATTTTGACTTAATTATCCTTCTTGATGAGTGGGGTTACCCACCAATTGATCGTGATGAAGTGTATAAAGAAATTTTTGAACAGGCTGAGAATTTTAAAACAAATAGAGCGTCGTAATCAGTTAAAGGGCAAGGACGAATGATAACTAAAGAAAAACTTAAAACGCTGATTTGCGCTGCACTATCTGAAGCGAATTTGACAATAGTTGATGCCGATGTAGATAAGCATTCACTTGAAATACTTCCTAAGTTGGAAAAAATAACAAGTTACCCCGATTGGGATGATTCAGCTACTCGCCCTGATACGATGGCAGAAATTGAGTTCATTGTTATTCAATTAAATGACAATGAGAAATTTAAATCTCATTTAATGCAAACCCTAGTTAAATGTTTAAAGCTAAGTGACAAAGCAAGCCGTCCATGTTGGTTTGTTGGTGCTCATTGGAGTGGTGTTGATCAAACTAAAAAGTTTCTTGAAGAAGGGATCTGGGAAAATGGTTACGATGAAAGATACATTCAGGAAGTAAACAGTATAAAAGTCGGCGATAGGATTGCTATTAAATCTACTTATACCCGAAAAAGAAATCTGCCTTTTGATAATCGAGAGCACACTGTATCTGTTATGGGTATCAAAGCTGTCGGTACAGTTTTAGAAAATAAAAAAGATGGCAAGGTTGTATCCGTCGTTTGGGATAAAACATATGAAAAGCCAAAAGAATGGTATTTTTATACTGGTAGGCAAACTATATGGAAAATAGAACCAGGAGAATGGATCACTGATGCTCTGATTGATTTTACCTTTAATGAAGCTGAACAACAGTATAAGAAATTTACCAATAATAACTTTTGGAAAGAAAGGTTTGGGGATATTCCAGAGGTAGATGTTAGATTTAAATGGACAAAATTTTATGAGTCAATTGCAGACTCTTTACTTGAATTTAAAGAAAATAGACAACCTTTAATTGATTTTGTTCTCAGCGTTGCAGATAAGTTTGAACTTTCATATTTACGAAATAAAGGACTTACAGATATTGACCCGTTGACTGTTATTGGGTTATTCAATCGTGGGATAACAAACGAAAATCGAAAAGCTATTGCAAGTGAATTAGCTTCTTTTTTAAAGGTTGACGTTCCTGCACCAGATTCGTTTGAAGCTATACCAATCCTCAATAACCAGAGATCTTGCTTTTTTTGGGGCATGGGAAAACGGGATGATGATGTTATCGATGAGCTTTGGACTTTATTCGAAACAGCAATACTTTTTGCTGATGAAGAGTCCGGTGTTCAACCTGAAAATTTTGTTTTTAATTACAATACTGTTGCCTCCCATAAAGGAATAAAATGGAACCTTACAATGGGGCTCTACTGGATTCGTCCTTGGTTTTATCCTACGTTGGAAAGCCAATCACAAGATTATCTAAAATCTCTTTCTGTAAAACCGCAGTTCACAGGCGTAAAAAAAACTTGTACAGGCGATGATTATTTGAGGCTTAGAGAAAATTTGCTACTACGCTTTTCTGAAGATACTTTTCCTGTTCACTCATTCCCTGAACTATCTTTAAACGCTTGGCAAAAGCCTATTCAAGTTGAGCCTGATTCAACATTAACATGGAAAAAATCAATTTTATCAAGAATCGAAGATTTGTGTAAAAATAAAGAATCTTCTGAATTTTCCCGTACTGAATTCTTAGAACTGTACTTTGACGAACTTAGTGATCTATTCCCTGAAAATAATGCAGTTAAATCCACAATTGATAGACATATGCAGATTTTGAGAGATGAGGGTGAAATTGAATTCTTAGAAAGAGGAAATTATGAGTGGCTTAGCTATGACTACGTAGAGGTGCCATTGATGGCTATTCCTGCACAAGCGGCTATCGAATCTTATCACATAGACAGTATTATTAATGATGGCTGCTTTTTAAGTAAACAAATCTTAACCGATGTACTAAGCCGTTTAAGAGACAAGAAAAACTTAATTCTTCAAGGCCCTCCTGGCACTGGAAAAACTTGGCTGGGAAAACGATTGGCATACGCTTTAATCGGTAAAAAGCAAAAAGCATTTATTAAGGCAGTACAATTCCACCCTAACTTATCTTATGAGGATTTTGTTAGAGGCTGGCGTCCAACTGGTGATGGCAAACTATCTTTGTGTAATGGTCCATTTATGGATTTTATTGAACTTGCACAGCAAAACCCAGCAAATAAATATATTGTTGTCATTGAAGAGATAAATCGTGGTAATCCTGCCCAAATTTTCGGTGAAATGTTAACCCTTCTTGAAACCGATAAACGAACACCCAGTGAAGCATTAGATTTGAGCTATCGAAAAGAGTCAGATGATCCTGTTTACATTCCTAAAAATCTATATGTAATAGGCACAATGAATATTGCTGATCGGTCTCTAGCATTAGTTGATCTAGCTTTAAGGAGAAGGTTCGCATTTATAAATTTACACCCTTCTTTTGGTGAGCCTTGGCGAAATTGGGTCAATAATAAAGCTGGTATTGAAAAATCCATTCTAGAAACAATTGAAGCTAGAATAAATTCATTGAACAACGAGATTGCAACCGACAGTAGTTTAGGAGCACAGTTTAAAGTTGGTCATAGCTATTTTACACCTAGTGAAGAGATTACTAATCCTGAAAACTGGTTTCAGCAAGTAGTTAAAACTGAAATTTATCCTTTGCTTGAAGAGTATTGGTACGATAATTTGGAAAAAGCTATTGAACAAAAAGAAGAATTGTTGAAACCGTTATGAAGGTAAAAGATTCAGAGTCATTTGTTCAATATAGTGCTGGAATTCCAGTTAGAAACCTATGGTTGCTAATGCTTTATGCTTCAGATTTTAAGTACTTAGCATCGGAGTATTGTGGTAGTGAATCAATTGATGAGAATGTAGCCGATTTAGTAGCAGATATTCTTTGTTCTCAAGTTGAAACAAGGTTGAAACGAAACCTTACTTTTGGATATCGAAGAACATCTGGCGAGTTAACTCGTATAAGAGGGAAAATAAATTCTTTAGAAACTTTTTCCAACCAACTACTTCTTAAAGGAAAAGTAAGCTGTAATTATGAGGAGCTATCCATTGACACTCCTAGGAACAGGTATATTTGTGCGGCACTCGAAAAAATTTCTAGTTTGGTAACTAAAAAATCAATCAAGTCTCATTGCGTTAAGCTAAGAAGACAAATGGTTCACCTTGGAGTTTCCCACCTCTACTCTATTGATTACTCACCTAAAAATGATAGATTTGGTCGACATGAAAAATCGGATAAACAAACACTAATTGCAGCAGAGTTAGCTTTTAATCTTGCACTGATTAATGAGTCATCAGGAAACAAAGAATACCCAAGGCCCGATAAGCAGGAGCACTGGGTTCGGGATTTATTTGAAAAAGCCATATCTGGTTTTTATAAAATGAAGCTAAGCGGTCATTGGAAATTAAAACCAAAGAAAAAAATTCAATGGCAAGCAGAAGATAAATCATCAAATATAGATAAATTTTTACCTACAATGGAAGTCGATATTTTTTTGGAGTCTAAATATCTTCAAAAAAGAATTTTTATCGATACTAAATTTACAGGTATAACTCGCAAAAATCGCTTTCAACAAGACAGGTTCAAGCGTGACTATATTTTTCAACTCTATTCTTACTTAAGATCACAAGAGAGTGACAACGACCAATTTAGCTTGAATTCAACCGGAATGTTACTCCACCCGTCAATTGGAGTTAATTTTAATGAACAGGTAACAATACAAGGGCATATTATTCGCTTTTGTACCGTGGACTTAACCTTGAGTTCTTCTGAAATACATAAGCAGCTTCTGGCTTTAATTTATTGATACCTATTGTTCTAAATCGGTACTTTTTAACCTTTGTACTGAATGAACGCTTTTAAGTTTAATCGATTCTCCAATTTCCATTTTGTCTTCATTGTTTCTCACCATGACATATTTTTTCAAACTCGCCGTTGCCTCCGCCGCTACGCCTTGTCTTTCCAACTCTTTAGCAAATTGCTCACGCCATACTTGTGGTAATCCTTTTCTAACATGAAGTCTTCTACCATCAAAACCAAGATTTTTAATTGTAAGATGAACATGTGGGCTGTCTGTGTCAGTGTGGAGTGCAAAGACATATTGATGGTTTTCTGAGAAGTTTTTTTTGGCAAATGAGCGAACAGCTTGTTTTACTGCTTTAGGTTCTGTGCCGAATGGCATGGATAGCACAAGGTGTGTGCTGTGTCGGGTTCGCTTTCGTTGTTGGTAGTCGGTTTCATTCCAGTCTTGTGCGAGTTGATGAATGGTTTGTTGGTCTTGGTACACTTGCCCTACTTCGTCTTCTAGCTCTAGTTTTCCGTTGCGGCTGATGTAATCAAAATGGTTTGCAGTGTGTGCATTGTTGTAACCAAAGCCGCTGATTTTTACCATAACTTCAGGTGGCTTTTTATTGTGTCTACCATTACCTCTAACTCGGTTGGATTTGGTTCTGACATCGCCGTTGAGTAAGTTGTATATTCTATCGTTAATTAATCGGCTCATTATTCACCTAAAACTTATGAACAAAGTGACAATGGCGCTGGGTACCCGCTTTCGCTGGTACGACGAAAAACTACTCATCACTAAACTCCAATTCCCATCGTTTACAGTTTTGGTTGATCAGCTTGTTTACCATTGATTTGTGATCTGCAATTTTGTTATCCAGCATTTCAATCATTTCTCTGGTGATTTTGTCACTGTGCCGGAAATCGATATTCAAGACTCTGGCAATTTGATTGAGATTCCGGCCTAGTGCCGCAAGTTGTCGATTGGAATCTCTTAGCACTTGCATTTCATCATCAGTAAGAACTGGTTCACGGTATAGGTTTGCCATGATAGATGCCCTTACCCAATTACTTTGGCTTAAGTACCCTTCTGCTATGGCTTGCTGCTGAACTTTTTGTAGGCAATGTTTAGTAAGGCGAACTGACACTCTGTCGGTTTTGAGTTCGTTAATTTCGGCATCGTTACCTGCTTCCGGTGTGACCTTGTTGATCATCATCCGCAGCATATTGGATTGGCTGATACCGCTGTCTTTACAAAACTGTTGCCAGTTAGATTTTTCAAGATCGGATAAGCGTGTTTTAACGATATTATCACCCATGCTGTACTCCTGAATCAGCTAGGACTTAGTGTTTTCTTTATTTCACTTTTTTGTTTAAATTTCAAGCAAGAGATTGTAAGTTTGAAGCTATATTTTGTGTGGTACCAAATGCAGAAAAAACTGGTACCAAATGTCACCGACGATGGCACCATTTGTCACCACCTTGCGAATCCTGCATTAGTAAAATAAGCACTATCTTTCAATTTTTACAACAATTGGCTTATTTCAGGTATCGGAATAAAAACCACGCCAAAATTGGTTTTGTTCATCTCTTGCGGCGAGATGCAAATACCATTCACACTGATTAACTGTGTTTATTAGGGGGCAGTAGCAAAGTCAGTACAAGGCGTAATGACGAATCATAGCCTTAGCTATGGTGAGGAATTGCAACACAGTAATGGCGAAGCTAATGTTCCATTTATTACATAGTTAATTGGTACGAATGGTATATTCACTTTAATGTGTGAAAAATCCCGTTCTATGATAATTTAGCCTGATTCGGGAGTATAAAAGTTAAGATTTACTATTTTTTGAGTATTTATTAATTGTCTCTACACTTTAACTTGTTACGACAATGATAAATTAAGGCTATTTTCAATATGATGGAAACACTTGCACAGCGCCTCAAATTTGTTATGAAAGAGGCAGGTATAAACCAGTCTGAGCTTGCTGTACGTGTCGGTATCAAACAACAGGCGATTAGCCGTATGCTCAGGGGGGTTACTAAAAACTCTCGCTACTTTCTGCCCATTTGTAATGAGCTAAGTGTCAGTCCAAAGTGGTTAATGGAAGGCATTGGAGATATTTATACCAGAGATATTAATTCTGACGCTGTAATTCATCGCATACCTTTATTAACGCTCAAACAAGTGTTGAACTGGCCACAAAATAAAGCGCAACTGGCTGATGAAATTATTGAGACTTGGTGGGAAATATCCAGCACCAATGTTGGCCAAGATGGTTATGCAATTCGAGTACGTGGCGACAGTATGGAAGGCCAAGGTCATCGATGTATTTCTGAAGGGTGTGTATTGATTGTAGAATCGACATCTGAGTACGAATCTGGTGACTTGGTGATTGCTAAACTACCAACATCATCTTCAGCTTGTTTTAAGCAAATTGTTGATGAAGCTGATGCAACCTACTTGATGTCCTTTAACCAAAATTATCCTTTGATTAAGTTTGAAAATGGCGAAGTGTTGGGTGTAATACGACAAGCGATTTACGAATATTACTGATCTGCCCATTAAATTGTTGCAACCACTAACCACATTTTGTTTTTCAACATTTGCTGAGCACGTCTTACCGTTTGCTTCTCGGAATGGAATAGCTTGATACTGATTTGCCCAAGTTCTTGCTGCCTTAATCTTAAAGGATTGGCTACAAACCAATCTGTAAAGTAAATGCCATCTGATATTCGCCATTCATAGCCTTGCTGATCTTCTATCTTGATGCTGTGAAGTAAATCTGCTGCTATGTAAGTTAAGATTTCAAAAAAACTTTCAAACTCATTTTCTTGTTCATTTAAATCCTTATAGCTTTTGATAGCTTGGGTTAAACAAATGCTAAAAAGAGACTCATCAAATATTCTAATACTGCCTGAAAGGTAATAGGCAAAAGCCTTAAGGTGAATTGCAGCTTCTGGAAAACTTGATAAAAACTGAGTTAACTTAGGCGATAGGCTTAAATGCTTTACTCTCCAACAATCTAGCGTTTCATCGACACTGATGGTTGATACTTTTAACTGGATAATTTTTGTCATAGATCACCTCGCTATATTACTTCAATAACGAATCCATTCAGACTCTCCTGTTCACTAATTCATACTTTTCCTGTAAAAAATATCTCTGAAAATCAAACTGTTTTCATGTGCCAAAGTAAACAAAGATTAATTTCTTGTTCCTTGACTATATAGAACGGTAAATCTTAAGCTGGCTCGAAACATCCAGAATAACAAGCCTTGCGTAATTCATTAATTACTTTAGCTAATTTGGCGTTTACAAAAATTATGCAATGAAGCCGTTAAATCAATGTTAGGTAAGTTTGTAATAAAGATTAAGACTATTGAAGGAATAAGACTCTTAACAAAAACAAGGTAATAAGTGACTATGCAAGTGACATTCAAAAAAGCCTTTTTCATCGTTTTTTTGCCGTTTGCCATTGCCTTTATTCTAAGCTGCCTTTTTAGAACAATGAATGCGGTATTAGTGCCGACTTTACTGCATTTAACACAAGCCACGCCATCTGAGCTAGGATTGTTAAATGCAACCTACTTTCTCGCCTATGCTCTATTTCAAATACCGTTAGGTACTCTTCTCGACAACTATGGTGCAAGAAAGATCCAGTCTGTGTTGTTTATCATCGGTGGCCTTGGGTTGCTCTTATCTGGAGTAACGAATCACATTGGAGTTATCGCTATTGGCCATGCTTTGCTTGGGATAGGAATGTCCGGTGGTTTAATGGCAGCATTTAAGATGATCGTTCAGTGGTTTCCCAGCGAAAAAATTCCGATATTAAATGGAATCATGATGACCTTTGGCGGCATTGGAATACTTCTATCAGCAACGCCTACTGAATATTTAGTTTCTCATTACGGGTGGAAGGTTCTTAACATCAGTTTTGGCATTTTTGCTATCTGTGTTGCCGCACTTATTTATTTAGTCGTTCCAGAGACAAAAGTAGCCACTGAAAAGTCTAGCCTATCAAAGCAACTTAAAGCTCTTTCTGAAATATTTAAATCAAAATATTTTTGGTCTATTGCACTCATTACCACAAGTGTTTTGCCAAGCTTTATGGCCATTCATGGTTTATGGATTGAAAACTGGCTGCAAACTGTGTCAAACGCACCACAAAGCAAGATTGACGTTTACCTAGTTATCATGGCTATCGCTATGACCATTAGCTTGTTGTCAACCGGGTATATAGCCAGAGTAGCCAATCACTTCAAAATACCACTTGAGAACATACTGGCTTTTCTTGTTGTTATTTATATCGCAATTGAGCTGGTACTGATCACCGCCCAAAGCAATTACGACTGGATTTGGTGGGTGCTGTTAAGCTTAATTTCCCAAATTTTTAACTTGTCATACGCAGTGCTAACTCAACACTTCCAAAAAACACATTCAGGCCGGGCAAATACAGCATTGAATGTTGTGGTATTTTCTTCTGTTTTTGTCATCCAATATCTCATTGGATTAATCGTCACAGCATCGAATCATTACTTTGATTTAGCAACAAGCTATAAAGTGAGCTTTATGCTGCCAGTGTTGATTCAAGCGTTCTGTCTTGGTGTGTTTTTTCGGTTAAAAAAAGAGCTTACTGTTTAAAAATAAGTTCTGCACCGCTTTCATGCTTGAGTCTCTTTTATAGCATTTTCGATGCAGTTCTCCTACTTAATGCTGTTAGTTCTAACGACCATTTTTGGTTTTAACAGAAATGTTAACCATAAATAATATCTAAAATTTCTTCATAATGTTTCTTCCACGTCATATGTGAATGAACAATACCATCACAATTTATATTTTTAATTTTTTCTGATTCAAAAGTTATCGGGTTTATACCAATAGGATTGCTTAAACCTGCGTTGGCAGTTCTATATATCACAGAGAGAACCTTATCGTGTACGCTATGACAGTTATAGATGCACCCATCGACTGCACTTGATGCTTTTTGCCAACCACTCTTATCGTCTTTTCCTACAGCACCACCTAAAAGAATAACATCACTGATATACTTTTTACTTTTTGAGGACAATGCCTCTAAAGCATAATAAATCACTCGACATCCAAGTGAATGTCCTACTAATCTAAATTTTTGTCCTTCAGTCCTAGATATAGCATCAGCTAGCTGGACACCTGATTGAGCAGCTCTCACCATAGCTTCATGCCACGGATTACCAATTAGGTCACCAAGCATTGCAACGTAACCTAATGGGTTTAATTTTTTTGCGGCATTTTTACCTCCGGCTTTTCCTAATTGAAGTAAAATTCTCTTTGCAGCTTGATTTCCTACTCCCATAGCAAAAGCTTCACCAAGCTTTAAGTTAGTCTTTGATGCCCAGTTGAGAGAATACATAGTTTGAGAAGGATCAAATGCCAATTGAGCACATTGCCAGTCATAAAAATCAACTTCATTTTCTTGCGTGAATCCATTGATAAATACCACTTTCTTATCTTCATCTCTTTTCCGTAATAATGAGATAGCGAAACTCTTGTCATCACCATGATATTTATTGGCAATGACTCCTCCCATTACACCACCTAAAGCTAAACCAGCAGCAGAAACTATAGATGTACCAGCTGCTACAGAACCACCTATTGCAGCCAGTGAAGCACTAGTCAAAGCTGCCCCTGATAAAGAGTTAATTGCAACGCCAGTGGAAGCAGTTCCAAGTAATCCCATGTTGCCTAATGCAGCCGCAATAGGTGCTGCACCAGCACCACTAGTGACTGCTACACCTGCAATACTAACCATTCCAGCCACACCATATCCTGTATATTTACTGGCCTTCATTAGATTAAACTTTTCTCTTTCGAATATTTTTTGGTATTCAGCTATATCATCAAGTTTCATGCTTAAATTCGGAAATGAAGCTATCGTTCCATCATGCTCAGCACATAGTTCATTATCCCAAGATTGAGCAAGCTTTGAGAACTTACTCTCCTTTTCAATCACTTTTAATATTGTATTATTTGGTTTTCCTTTCGCCATGTTGTTACAAAACCGACAAACAAGAGTTTCGTTTTTACATAATGAACAAATATAAGTATTTCTCTTAAAGTTTTCTTTTTTAATAAGGCGATGACTAGTTTTTTCGTAGCACCAAGAGCAATAGGCTGTTTTAGTTTCTGTCATATTAATTTATTTTCAAAATTATTAGGTGAGTAACTTTGTTGTTCGTTAAGTTATCTGTGGAAAGTACAAACATATTCTTGGCATTTTAATTTATAATTATTCTGCAAATTTCTCGTACATACTTTTTGCTTTTGCGTTGAACTCTTCTTTAGTAATAGCACCTTCATCAAATAATCGTTTTAGCTTATCCATTTCATCATCAAACTTTTTTCTTTTTTCAGAAGACATTTTTGTATAAACATCCCACAGACGCTTTGCAGTATCTAACGTTATTGTCCCTCCGAAAACCCAATACACTAGAGTCCACCCAGCAGCACCAACAACTCCAATTGGGGCAAATGCTGTTGTTGCTGCAATAATAGCTGCTGTACCTCCTGCTGCTAAAACTCCTTTCATTATAGGGTTATCAACTGCTGTTAATAATTTATCAAGATCAAACATTTAAAATAAAAGGCTTCAAAGTAGTAGGTACTTTTATGATATCTTGAACAATTTTGATTTGCTATCCAAATAGGGTACTAAAGATTTCTAGATTTGATACAGAGCATAGTTTTCTCAGTAATTGAATATTCTCCCCCCCAACAATTCACCTACAACCCGCCAAAACTCATCAGCCTGCTCCAGCATTGGCCAGTGTCCTGCACCTTTGATTATCACTCGCTCGTAATCAACCTTTTTTAAATTTTCTAGCTCCAGCCGTGACATAGTATGCTCACCATGAACGTATAAATTTTTGCAAGCCAATCTGTCGTAAATAGAATCAATATGATTACCAGCAAGCATTTCTGTGGATGATTTTGCCCATGCATGAACGATATTTGGATCGGATTTTTTGATGTTTTCAAGGTAGCGGTTAAGGCTGGGATTTGACTCTGCACCCTCCTTTAAACGAGAGTACATATATTCGACAAACTCAGTAGCGTTTTCATAATCATTGGCTTTTGTTATAGAGCGAGCATCAATCTTATCTTCGACTAACATACCTTCGACATTGATGAAAAAGATTACGTTTTCTGATCTAGTCAGTAGATTAGCAGTCAGATGTGTGGCAATTGTAGCTCCTAAAGAATGGCCAAGAATGATCAAGGGCTTTTCTGACGAATATGTTGTAATTAGCTGTTCAAGTAAGGTAATTACATTTTTTAAATCTAAATACTTATCTTCGAAACAGCTTTTGCCAAAACCGGGAAGATCGGGAATGAATATATTGAATTGCTGAGCTATCGATGTTTCAAATACGCCTTGCAAGCTTTCACTACATTCCGTAAACCCATGAATTAACCACATATCAGCTGGTGCATTTTGATTTTTTATATAGACAATATGTGTACCTGTACTTTCATCAAACATCTCTAATGGCATTTGAATCTCCTACTATCTGTTACTGTCTACTTTTTTGATTTGTAACATCTGATTAGCGCCTTTGGTAAAGTGGTAGTCGACATCGACAATCTCAAAGTTCACTGATTGCTGTTCAAGTGCTGTTAATACAAACTTTAACTGCTCGGGTGTTTTTCTATCGTTTCCAATCAGCGGAAAAATTCTGACTTCTTTTGCAACTCTTACCAACTCAAGCACAGACTTGATATGAAAATCAGTCGATAAGATTTCCGAGTATAAACACAGAAAGTTTCCACATAATGCCAAATCAAAACAGTCATCAACAAACGGTAATATTGGTAGACTTGCGTTTAAATATCTATCATCGTCCTTTGCTTTAGAAAAGTCGTCCAAAAAAGTCTTTGAAGCATTGAGCCGATGAGCTTTTAGATCTTTAGGGTCTTTGAAGTAATTCCAGTTAAAGTCATTTACTGAGTTCAGTATCTTTGGGTAAATCAGCTCGTATGAAGTGTTAACTTTTTGGTCAATTTTTTCAGGAGTTAATCGGTAAAGAGGATCACAGGACGTTACATCCACTCCTAATGCAGTAGCTGTAACATTGAATGACGATGCACCATCGGCACAACCTAAAATCTTCCTTTTGAGATCAGCCTTTGTTAAAGAGAACATTCTTTGGTATTCATCAAATGAACGGCTCCAAACCAATACATGATCTAGCAAAAACGGCATAGGCTATTTCTCACTCCGATTCATCAAGGTTCTGTTTATCAATCCTTATTGACGGAACCGTTAAGTTCTCAAAAATAAAATCAATAAAACATCTCATTCGCTTGGGTAGATTCTTATTGGCGTAGGGATGAATCAGGTAAATTGAATTTGTGATTGTTTTATACTGAGTCAGCAACGGCATTAATAATCCCGCATTAATTTCATTGGCCACAATAAATGTCGGCGCATAAATCAGGGCTACACCACTTAAAGCAAGGTGTTTTACGAATAGCGCATTATTGGTAAACACATTGGTTTTTACTGGGATGCTGTAAACTTCGTCACCATCAAAAAATGTCCAAATTCTTTCGGCTGGCTGAATGCCGTGATGACAGTCTAAGCAATTATGTTTTTCGAGATCATTGAGTGTTTTTGGTGTGCCATGGTGCTTTAGATAGGATTCACTGGCGCAAACCGTATAGCCATGCGTAAGAACTAACCTCGATATCGCTGATGAGTCCTCTAATCGGCCGCATCGGAAAGCAATGTCATATTCATCAATGGCTGGCAATGCGCCAAGTGCACCGTCCAGTGTGATCTCCAATTCAACATCACTGTATTGTTGTAAAAACTTCTCCAATAGATCAGAGAGAATTAAGTTGCTGAAGTTTTGTAACGCTGATATCTTGATCTTCCCTTTGGGGTTTTCATGTATATCAATAACCTGCTCGCAAACAGAGCCGAGTTCGGATTGTATGTTTGCACATTGCCGATACAGAATTTCACCAGCTTCAGTCAAAGCTAAGGTTCGTGTTGTTCTCTTTAATAGCTTGACACCTAGTGATGCTTCTAATTGAGAAATGCGCTTACTCACAGCAGCAGCGGTCTTTTCGTTTTTATCTGCTGCGGCCGTGAAGCTTTTATACTTAACGACATCAACAAACAGCATCATATCGTTTACTGGAAGCATGGTGACTCCATGACTTAATTGAGCTTATTCGTATTTATCGCTAATGTTCCTAACAAGCTCAATACAGCTAGCAGCATCAAATAGTAGGCTGGCATTATAGGGGCTTGAGTGACTTTTATCAGATAGGTGGTTATGAGCGGCGTCGTTCCGCCAAATGCTGCAAAGGCAAGATTATAAACCAGTCCAACACCTGTATATCTGACTTTGGCCGGAAATAGCTCGGCTAACATCGCACCGTAACTTGATGCTACTAAAGAAAAGGACACACCAAGAGTAACAAGTGAAAACAATACCGCTAGAGTCGAGCCGTTAAGCAAAGTCTTATACATCGGATAGGGTAAAACTATTAATAATAATGAACCGATAAGGATCAACTTTTTTCTACCAACAACATCTGAAAGGTAACCAAATAGGAGCATAAACACAGAGAAAATAGCTAAGCTCACGCTGTTTAATAGATGCACTTTTTCAACCGGAATTGAGTTATGCAATTTGAAATTAATCAAATACGTGGGCATATAGAGAAACAACAAAAACATGCTAACCGCATCCAAGCATAAAATTGATAAGCCTTGTAATAGTGGCAAGAAGTGGTTTTTCAACAAGTACACAATGGGAATATAGCTTTCTTTGCGCTGACTTTTTGCTGCTTTAAACAGAGGTGTTTCTGATATATTTTTTCTCATATAGCCACCGACAACACCTAAGATGGATCCAATCAAAAAGGCAATTCGCCAGCCCCAGTGGTAAAACTGGGTTTCAGTTAACGAATAATGCAGCAATGCTGTGACACTCTGACCAAATAAGACCGCCAAACTGAGGGCAAAGAAAATGAGGACAATTGCCCTGCCTCGCTTGTTTGCAACTATGTGTTCAATCGTGAAAGTTATCGCTCCGGGAATTTCTCCACCCACAGCAAGACCTTGTACTACACGCAGTAAAACCAACGTGAGTGGCGCTATAACTCCGATGTGCTGGTAGTTGGGTAGCAATGCAATCAATAACGACGGAATCGCCATCAAGAGAATTGAGAAATAGAAAGCTTTCTTTCTACCTTGTAGATCACCGTAATGGCTGAAAATCAAGCCACCAATCGGCCTTGCTAGATAACCTACAGTAAAGGCTCCGAAAAGCCCTAATAATGAGTTGATATGCTGCGTTGCAGGGAAGTATTGCGGGCTAATGGTGTTCGCTAGAAACGCAAATATCATAAAATCATAGAACTCTAATGCCCCGCCAAGTGCCGCAACAGCAATGACCTTTAACTCTGAGGTTTTGAATTTACGCAATATGTTCATGCATAGGTTGATTAGATATGGCGTAGAGCTTGGTTATCAGATAAAAACTGCAGCCACTCATACCTTTCGGTAATTTAGCCTTCTTCAAGAGAAGCAGAACTAAAAGCTTTAATTGAGTAATAGTTTTAATGCCTTATAAATGACTCGTTGTTATTGATTAGGCTAATTTCTACAGCCTGAATACAAGCTGTCTAAAACGTATTTTGTTCAAGAATAATCAAGGACTTCCACCTGTTTTACTGAAATTCAACAGTTTTAGGTAAAAGTTAACTTTACAAACGCCTCCACGTTAGGTACTCATAAAAAACACTAAATACAACTTAGATTGTAATAATTTGTATAAAAGGTGATTCCCATGAGTAAACGTTCATCAAATAAATCAGAGCAAGTTTGGTATACAGGCCATCAGTTATGCAAACTACTTGGCATTGAAAGAACCACATTATGGCGCTGGAAAAAGCACAGATTTTTCCCTGAAGCAGACATCACAATTGTCGGGCAAGATCGATACGACATAAGAAAAGTTAAAGTTTTCCTACAAAGTAAATTGTAAAAACATCAACATAACTTTGACTATGGAGTATATGTATGTATCCAGAGTTACAGAAAGAAGTCCTTCGGCGCTTGCCAGAGGATTACGACTTTAAAAACCAAACCGATGACTATCTACAACAAGGAATTTGCCCCAGTTGCGGTAAACGTGAGCTTTACACACATAAAAACGCCCCTTGGATTTTACGGTGTGGACGCTTAAATAAATGCTCCTATGAAACGCATATTAAACAGGTCTACCCAGAACTGTTTAACTCTTGGAGTGAACGCTTTCCAAGTAAGACTGATGAAAAAACTGGCTTTGTTACCAATCCTAATGCGGCCGCTGACGCTTACCTTGCTTATGGCCGAGGTTTAGAGCTCTCAAAGATTAAAGATTGGTATCAACAAGGCTCTTATTATTGTGGTGAAAAGCAGATTAGTACTGCAACGGTAAAGTTTACTTTAACAAATGGCGCAACGTGGGAACGGTTTATCGATAAACCTGAACGCTTTGGCAGTATGAAAGCTCGTTTCTCAGGCAGTTACAAAGGCCACTGGTGGCAAGCCCCTGATTTTGATATCAACCAAGTGATTACAGCTAAGGAGTTATGGTTAACCGAAGGCATATTCGATGCGTTGTCTTTATTGCAAGTAGGTATTATGGCCGTCAGTGTTATGAGCTGTAATAATTTCCCTACTAAATCATTAAAAACATTCCGAGAAGAATTACGCCATACTACTCCACCAACCTTAGTTTTCGCCTTTGATACAGGTAAAGCAGGCGAATCCAATACCATCAAATTTATTGAGCAAGCTAAAAAGCTTGGCTGGAATACAACTGCAGCACAGCCGCCTAACGGAAAAATTAAACTTGATTGGAATGATTTATTGCTACGTGAGCGATTAACACCTAAGCACATTGAGCATTATCTATATTTAGGCCAATTACTGATAGCACCAACGGCCAAACACAAAGCCATTTTGATGTATCAGCAAAGTAATCAACATGAGTTTCCATTTGACTTCCAGCTTTGTATGTACTGGTTCAAATTCCATTCTGAAAAATACAACAAGACGGCAGAAAAAGATGATGAGTTAACAGCCCTCAACGAAGCGGCAAGCGTGCAACTCTTATGTATGTGCTATCCCCATGCGCTTTATTTTCAAGAGAACTTAGCCAATGATGAAAGCTGGTATTACTTTCAAATTGATTTCCCACATGGATTGACTGTTAAGCGTACATTTACAGGCGCACAAATTACTTCTCACAGTGAATTCAAAAAACGCCTATCAACGGTTGCCGCTGGTGCGATTTATGAAGGTAATACCATTCAACTCAATAAATGGTTTCGACATCACCTTTACAATATCAAACGAGTGAAAGTCATCGACTTTACTGGCTACAGCTATGAGCATAAGTGTTATGTGTTCAATAATATCGCCGTTAAAGATGGTGTGCTTTATCCTATCAACGAAGAAGACCACTTTAACGTAAAGCAGCTTTACATTAAAAGCCAGAATCCTGCGACAGTTGCTCCTAACTATGACTTAACCGAGTTTAATCCAGACTTTTTTCAATACATTTGGCAAGCATTCTCGATGAAAGGCGTTATCGCCCTAGCCTTTTGGCTTGGCAGTTATTTCGCTGAGCAGTGCCGAGATTTATTTGGCGGTTTTCCGTTTTTAGAGTTAGTGGGTGAGCCGGGAACAGGTAAATCGACCTTACTCGAATTTATGTGGAAGTTATCTGGCAGAACCAACTATGAGGGTTTTGATCCAGTGAAGTCGAGTAAAGTTGGTGTCAGTCGTAACCTTGCTCAAGTGGCCAATTTACCTGTAGTCATGATTGAAGCGGACAGAGGTGACGCTTCTACATCAGGCAATACTAGTTTTCACTGGGAACAATTTAAAACCGCTTACAATGGCCGTGCCGTTCGCTCAACGGGTAATAAAAATCACAGTAATGACACTAATGAACCACTTTTCAGAGGCGCCATTGTTATCAGTCAAAATGCGATTTTGAAAGCTACACCGCCGATTTTAGAACGCATCATTCATATTTATACCGACCGAGCTAATCACTCTCAAGAAACCAGAGTCGCCGTCGACAAGCTTAATCGCTGGCCAATGACTGAATTGTCAGGTTTTATGATTAAAGCCTTGAGTAAAGAAAAACAACTACTTGAATTACTCCGCAAACGGCAACCCAAGTTCGAGGTATGGCTTAAACAAGAGACCATGATCAGCAGAGAGCGTATCAGCCTAAACCACGCCTTGCTATGTGCTTTAATTGAAGCGCTAAGCTTAGTCATTGAACTGACGCCCTCTCAAATATCACAATCTCAAGATTTGCTAAAACAAATGGCTATAGACCGTGAACATTCATGTGGAGCAGATCATCCTGTTATACAAGAATTTTGGGAAATGTATGATTTTTTAGAAGGAACAAACGGAAAAGTAGTTAACCATTCTCGTGACCCTAAATTTATTGCTATTAACTTAAATCAATTTGCTGAGGAGTCAGCAATTAGAAAACAAAAAATTCCCTTATTAAGCGATCTCAGGGCGTTGTTGAAAGACAGTAAAACTCACAAGTTCATTGAAGTAAAACCCGTAAACAGCGCCGTCAACGATCGTTTAAATAAGTCTCATCCAAACTTAAATAAACCCTCCACGGCTAAGTGTTGGATTTTCAAACAGATGTAGAAGCAATAGGTAAATGATATGAAACAGAAACTTATGAAAGTAAATCAGTGGATAAAACGAGAATTTGCAAAAGGTTCAGAACCTTCACTTGTTACTGTTCGTAAATGGATCAAAACTGGGGTCATTGCAGGCCGTTTTATCAATGGTGGAGCCTACGTTTTTGATGACCAATCCGCTGGCTTGGATGATAACGTTAAACAAATAGTACAAGACTTGATGAGGTTATAATGGCTGCACGCCCAAGAACAAAAGCGATGAAGCATTTACCTGAGCATCTTTATTACGATTCTCGCCGTGGCTCCTATCGCTTACGACTAATAACAGGGCGTTTCAAGATGCTGGGTAAAGACAGGGAAATGGCTATTGCTGTTACAAAGGAATACAACCGTGTCGCTAGGCAAGATGTTGCTGTAACCGTTGACTCGTTATTGAACAGTACCTATGAATTTAACGAACCCAGTTTTGGCGATCATGTTGATAAGTTGCTGTTGCGAATTATTCATGAAGAAGAGCCATCCGAAGACTTTATCAACACCATGAAAATGGATGCCGACCGTACCAAAGAGTTTTTTGCAACCGTCCCTAGCACTCAAATCACACTCCAGCATGTTAATGATTACCTAAATGAATACCATTCTGAGGCAAGTGCTAATGTACATAATAGGAAAGTGGCATGGCTAAAAAAACTATTTAGTTATGCAATGGATGAAAGCTTGATGGAGAGCAACCCAGCAGCTTTGAAAAAGAAAAAGCGGGTTGAAAAAAAGCAAAGGCAACGACTAAAGCTTGAGTGGTATCGAGTTATTCATGCAGCCGCGCCACTCTGGTTGCAAACAGCCATGGATTTATCGTTACAAACTACTCATGCCCGGTTAGAAATTTCACGAATTCAATACAATATAAAAGAGCCAAGTAAAAAATTGTGTGGTTGTTTATGGCTAGATAAACCTGAACTCACCAGTATTGGCAATGTTTATGGCAAGTTGTATATTCATCGGCAGAAAGTTGCGGACAAGGAAGCTGCACATGTTGCTATTCCCATTGGAGAAAAATTAAAAGCAATTATTGATCGTAGCAGAGATAGAACCGTTAGCCCTTTTGTCGTTCATAGGCTGCCTCAAAAATGCCCGAAGAATTTGAGCAAAGACGTTGTTCATTTAACTCAAGTTTCACCCGATTACATAAGCCGCACTTTTTCAAAAATAAGAGATAAAGTTGGTTGCTGTGAGCACTTAGAGTTTTCACAGCGTCCAACATTTCACGAAATCAGAGCGTTAGCTGCTCACTTATTTGACATCAATGGGATCGACCCACAATCCCGTATGGCGCACACTGATGCGAAAAGTACGAGAATATATACTCAAAACCATATTGAATGGGTTGGGGTTCCCTTTGCGGAAGTAGATGTTTAATGAGTTTACAATTAAAAAGTAGATCTGAAGATAATAGAATGGAAAATGTAGTGCGCTTTTCACAATTATAAAAATAGCACTACAATCAAAATTTTATTAAATAAAAACAATCATCATACAGTGGTTCCTTGAATAGCGGAAGAGCGTAATCTTGCCCCGACTGTAGATTCAACAATTTTATTTTTTATAGCTTCAACTTTATCTGTCCGCTGAATAGCAATGTCAAGACTACGGGCAATAACTTCTAATCCCTTCTTATTTATCATTTGCAGTTTATCTAATGCAACATTCCTATCATTAATATCATTTAACTCATTAACTATTTTTTCCAGATCAATATCTAGAAATAATTTTTTTGTACTTTCTACTTGCTTTACTGGGGAAAGATTAATTTTTAAATCTAACTCATTATTTAATACGCGTTTGATATCATCTACACATATCAATGATGCCTGCTTTGCTAGTATTGTTAAAAACTTTGCATAATCATTTGTTTTTGATTTATTCATTAATAACTCCAGAGCGTGAAATAAATTCAGTAACAAGATCTTCTAACTCTTCAACTATCCCACTATAAGTCTGATTAGTATAACCATTTAAAACAACTGGTATGCATTCTTGAGGGGCATCAGCAAATATTGTTTTGTTCTCTCTAAAGTTACTTTCAAAAACTGGTACTTTTAATCTTTTAGTTTGAGCTATAAACTGCCTTTGTGCAGCTATAGGCTGCTGATTTCTAATCTGAATCATCGTAAAAACAACACCTAAAATCTCAGGGTTCACTTTTTCAAATGACTCATCCATAGATCCAAATTCATTAAACTCTTGAATTAATTCATTCATGCTTCTTTGTAAATATTCAATACCAAGAGTTGAAAGATAGTCAGGTTTGGCTGGAATCAAAATTTGATCAGATGCTACTATCGCATTCTTAGTAACAATATTAAAATTTGGTGGACAATCAACAAGTACAATATCGTAATTGTTACGCTCACCTAGCTCTACAAGTGCGTTTTTCAACTTACCGTGAACTTTAATGTAGTTCACTTTTGATTGCTTAAGATTCGCACCACCAAGTAAGGTTGCTAGCTCTAAATCTACATTAATTAGCCCTAAATGTGATGATATTAAATCTAAACAACCATTGGAGCCCTTAGGTAATCTAGAGTTAGCTTTGCTAGGTGTATGAACAAGCTCATGCAAAGGCATTACCTCTTCACTTTCGCTTATTCTGTCAAACCAACTTTTAATCGTTTTATCTTGACGTAAATTTTCATCCCAAAACTCTGGTTTTTCTAATGAAAAAGTTAAACTAGCCTGAGCATCCATATCTAACAGTAGAACTCGATATCCGGTATACGCCAATTGTGCTGCAATATTTGAGGTGACTGTAGTCTTACCAACTCCACCTTTATAATTTATTACCGATACGATTTTCATTAATAAAATCACCTTATCAAAAAGTAGCATTTAAGTAGAATAACGAAGCTCACAGGATATATTATTTACCATTAAATTCAACACCTTGAATAACAATTCAAATTAAGTGGACATATTTTAAATAATTTTGGGCTTCTTCCAATAAAATTTTTAGGATCATAGTGTAGCCTTCAGTATCAGCACATTACCTATTAATCACTGAGTTATCTAGTAACTTTCAATTATCACAATATGACTTGTGCTTTTAAATTTAAAAATTGGAGCCAAATTAATATCTTAAATGCCGAGGAACAGCTTAAATGTTGTATGGGTGTGGGTCTTTTAAAACGACGAAGTTATCCACATCTGTATAACCTCTGTTTGGATTGCTTTTTGTGATACTCCCAATACTTTTCAATATCACCACTCGATCTTAACGACCTAAGTTTTAATATAGCTTCTGCACCTTCAAGACTCCATCTCGCTCCAGTGATATCCAACCTATCATTAATCAGATGACGACAAGCTCCCTCAATGACACCGCTAGCAATTGGGAAACCTTGCTCTAACGCTTTACCGTATTCTAATCTTGATTTATTTCTCAATAGATAACCGATGCACTTATTAATGCCTTCTCGTTGTTTTAATTTCCGTTTTGTTGCACTGATCCCAAGGCCTTTTGCTACTTGTGACGCATTACCTCGTAAGATTTCAGTCGCTCGCTTTTCTATCCAATCTTCGACTTCTGGATCATCTTTTTCAAATAAGCACCACGCCGCTTTCCAGAGATATTCAAGCACATGGATGAAATCCATGACCACCGTTGCATTGATGTTGAGTTTCTTCATCACCCGATAAATTTGTTTTAGCTGATGAGGATGACCATCAACGAGTACAACCCACTGACGGCTTTGAGTTGGGTCTCGTTCCAGAGCTTCTAAAAATGCTTCTTCAATCACAGTCGCAGCGCTTCTTTCTACGCTTGCCCACACACGTTTATTTCTTGGTGGCACACGTAATGGACGAACATTTGAATTATCGTTTCTAGACATGATTGATTCTGGGGTACGATGCAAAGGCTTGGTGGTGTATACCGCTGCAACTTCTGCCATTCGTTTGCGGTCTTTTTTTTCTCCAGCACTTAGGCGTCCTTTGAGCTTCTGTTGTTTCGCTGCTTTTTGCGTGCCCTCTCTCAAGCTATTAGGTTGCATAACGATGCCTTTTCCATCCATAGTCAATACCAGTAAATCAGATGTATTTTCTGGCTTAAGGTATCTCTGCTGGAGATAAAAACCATCAAAATCTTGTGCAATATCCTGCACAATTTGCCTTGCTTGTCGCTTGGGCACGTGCGCACCTGTGGTGGTATCTATTGAGCTTACTGCATCATCATATGAGCCTTTGACTGCTTCTGTAGCGAGTCTTAGGCGTACACCATCAGAGTATTTATCTTTCGAAAGATTCAGCTCACCATCCATTGGAAACACGCTATCACACCGACGTTGACTGTAACCTTTTCGATGCATCGTTACGGTACCAAATAAACTTTCTAAGTTTCGTTTGCAGTTATTTTTCAAATGATTCAATGCAATGTCACGGTTGGAACAAACTTGCTGACGGGGCTCTTCAGCGGTTTTGATATCTAAGAAACCCTGTAATAAACACCGCAACAACTCAGTTCCTTCGGTATCGATATAAGCTTCAACTTCTCCATGGCTCTCTTGCTTAACTTGCTCGTCTTCGAGGTGCGAAATAATACGTTCAAATTGCAATTTGGCTTCAGAAAAGAATGAAAATTCGAGTGAGTTTGAGTATGCTAGTTTCATGAAAGGAGCCTTTTTATATACTTGTTGTGTGTGGAAACTGATAAGTACTATAAAATTGCTCCTTTCGCACCATTTATTAAACCCATCCAATTGATAATTAATGATCTTTTCATGGTTTTCGTCGATCAAAAAGATCTACACCCATGTTGTATACAATGAAGTGGTATTAATTTTTATTAGAAGCAGACTACACTTGATTAACTTGGCGTACATTTTCTTCCTTGTAAAAATGTCATTTTTTATGAAGAGTTTTGGATGAGAAAAATAAAAAAAAGGTTTAAAAATAGCTGAGGTTTTGCGCAAATTTTGCGCCAGTTTTGCGCACTTTAATATTCACATATGCGACAACAACAAAAAAATCCATATAAATCAACAAGAAAGTTGGTCGGTATGAGAGGATTCGAACCTCCGACCCCTGACACCCCATGACAGTGCGCTACCGGACTGCGCTACATACCGACAATAGACTCAAACACTTCCAATAAAGAGAAAAACTTGAATTAGATCATGACTAACTCTAACAACTGAATTTTATTTCATCAAGCCGTTTAAATTAATACCAGAAAGTAACGTTCAAAAAACAAGCAAATAAACTACTGACAAATGATACTTAAATTACAACTTATGCTTCATATTTAATCATTTTGTCACCTTAAATTAATTTTAGAGTAATCATTCTGATCTAAAGTTTTCAAACTTCACTTTCAATCAAAATTAATCAAACTTTAAAGACCATATTTGTAAACATAAAAGTAACTAATTTGAATTTTTAGTCACTTTTTTAGCTTGTTTTTGTGTGATGCAGTTCACATACACCTACTTTAATTTACTTGATAATCGCTGCAGCTATTACATATAACGAATAATAATTTATAGGGGTTATAATGATTTTTGGTAACAAGTCACAATTAAAAACTAAAACTGCAATTGCATTAGCAGTGGCTGCATCACTTGGTTTAACAGCATGTAACAGTGATAATAATGACAAGAAAAATCACAAGGACCAGATTAAGCTACGTGTGATGGAAACATCCGATCTTCACACCAACATAATGGATTATAACTACTACAAAGATGCTGAAGATCAGACTATTGGTCTTGCTCGTGTTGCAAGTATCGTTAAAAGTGCCCGTGCTGAAGTGAAAAACTCTGTTCTCGTAGATAATGGTGATTTACTTCAAGGTAGTCCAATGGGCGACTACATGGCTGATGAGTTCAAAAAGAACAACAACGCGCTCACTGATACTCACCCTGCATATAAAGCGATGAACCTACTCGATTATGACGTAGGTAACATTGGTAACCACGAGTTTAACTTTGGTCTAGAATTTTTGGATCAATCTATCGCTGGCGCAAACTTCCCTTACATTAACTCGAATGTTATTTGCGATACAAATTGTGGCAACGATGAATTAGACAAATACGATAACCGTTTTACGCCATACATTATTAAAGAAAAAGTGGTTGTAGATACCGACGGTGACGAGCATAAAATCAAAGTTGGTTACATCGGCTTTGTCCCACCTCAAATTATGCTTTGGGATGCAAAAAATCTTGCTGGTCGTGTTGAAGCTAACAGCATTATTGAGTCAGCAAAAATTTATGTTCCACAAATGAAAGCTGAAGGTGCTGATATTATCGTTGCAATTCCTCACTCAGGCATAGGTAATCCAGACGACAAAAATCCTGATATGGAAAACGCTGTTTATAAGCTAACTCAAGTTGATGGCATTGATGCGGTTATGTTTGGTCATAGTCATCAAGTATTCCCAAGCGAAAAATATGCAGATCTAGAAAATGCAGATATTGAAAAAGGTACAATTAACGGTACTGCATCTGTAATGCCTGGACGTTGGGGTGATAACTTAGGAATTGTAGATTTAGTGCTTGAGAAGGATGGTGATTCCTGGACGGTTGTTGACTCTCAAAGTAGCACTCGTGCAATTTTCGATGCTAATGAGAAAACACCTCTCGTTACAGTAGATAAAGATATTCATGATGCAGTAGAGCTTGAGCATAAGGGTACTCGTGCTTATGTAAACGCTCCAATTGGTAAGGCTTCTGCGAATATGTATAGTTTCTTATCTATGGCTCAAGATGATCCAACGGTTCAAATCGTTGCTGACGCACAGATGTGGTATGCACAAGATAAGCTTCCAGAAAACTTAAAATCGTTACCAATCTTATCTGCTGCGGCACCATTTAAAGCCGGTGGTCGTTATTCAGATAGTGATTCAGATCAGTATGTTCAGGTAGATAAAGGCAACTTAGCCATTAAAGATGCAGCAGATCTATATCTGTACCCAAATACAATGGTTGCATTGAAAATTACTGGTAATGAATTGAAAGAGTGGTTGGAGTGTAGTGCAAATCAATATAACCAGATTGATCCAGCTAAAACTGAAATGCAGCAACTAATCAATCGTGATGGCCATCCAACTTATAACTTCGATAGCATCGACGGCGTGACTTATAAGATTGACGTAACTAAACCAAGTAACTATGACCGTGATTGTGTTGCTCAAGATATTACAGGCGGTAGTCAGCGAATTATCGACCTTGAATATCAAGATCAGCCAGTTACTGCCGACCAAGAATTTGTAGTAATCACGAACAACTACCGTGGTTTTGGTGGTAAATTTGCAGGTACAGGTGCGGACTATATCGTGCACGACTTTGCCGTTGAAAATCGCCAAGTTTTAACGGATTACATTAAAGAAAAATCTGAGTTTGATCCTAAAACTGGTGAATCAGCAAAAGAAATTAACACTGAAGCAAATTACAACTGGAATTTCAAAAATATTGATTCTTCTGTTGAGCTTAACGTTACCTTCGAAACTCAAGATAGTGAAAAGACACATAACTTTGTTGAAGCGAATAAACGTCGCGCAATGGAAAAACTTGCAGTTGAGGATACCGTACCTGGCTTTGCCATTTACAGCATCGATATGACTCAAGAGTTAGAAGATTAAATAAAATAATAACTCTTACCCTGCCAAGCCCTCTTCATTTTATATATAGTAACTTACTATTACTAGTTAAAAGCATATAAAAGATGAGTGAGTGAATTGTTTATTAATATCAACGGTCTAACAACTCACTCACTTTTCATATATGTATAAATAAAGTATATAAAAGCAAAATCACACTTAAACTGTAGTGTAAATCGTATAAGCCACACCTCAAGAACCAAGACTGTGCAACTAGGCTGGGTGCAGTTTCTACAACGATGTCTGTAAGTCGTGACAAGATAGCACTGCCGACCAGTCGGTATGTAACTCAGAATTGGACAAAAGTGAGTTTCGGTTTCACTTCATAATCAATAGATTGCATTAGAAAAAGTATCTCTAAAATCAAATTATGAACATCAAATCGCTGTGAGTCTCGACTAGCCCTAAAAATTCAACTTAGGGCTTGCAACTGAAATGCGCACAACGGGGGTTATGGTAAATAAGTTTTATCCGCTTTAATGGTTTATTATATAATCACGCTTAATAGTGCAGTATTTTAATACCATATATTTTAAGGCTCTTGTTAGATCCGGGGTTTGACGCCAAATTGTACGAAAACGTACGCCAAGGGATAGATATTTTTTCTATAAACTCGATTGTAGACAAAACTGTCTAATGAGTGCCTAAAAACGATTTAATAGACAACCTTTAGAGCTATTTTTGACTGTTAATAATATCAAGATATACTAGACGAGTTTTTTAAACGAACTCATACTGCATAAGGGTTTGAAGTGTGTTTTGAGAGGCTTAGCGTACGTTTTCGTACCGAAGGACTTCAAACCCCTATACATGGTTAAAATGGGCTTAATGCACTTAAATTTAACTGGTGAATTTAAGGTCTACTCCAATAAAACCTTTTTATCGGAAAGGAATTCCAGATTTTCCGATTTATTCAAAATCACACTTCACCAAACGCAATATTTTGAATGTAAAAGCTGAACAAGCAAGTAGAGATTAAGTACCTTATAACCTAATGATATTTAGATGAAAATAGTATTTCGTGAGAGATAAGGATGAAAAGGGCGCAATACCCCTACTTCATAATGGATTGAAGTATTTTTTTAGAGGATTAGCTTACGTTTTCGTACTGAAGGGATTCAAACCCCGATCCAAATCACTTTGGTAAGAAAAGAAATTTCCTGTTTGATAAGTGTTGTAAGTAAAAACTAGAGTGAGGGAAGTATGGCCACTAATCTTAACGCTACTTTAAACCAAAATATACTTTTTCACACAAGTAAAAATGGTCAATTACTGGAGTTCTCTCAGGCTCATTTTGATCATATTAATTCTCTTTTGAGCAGCAATGCTGACTCTCTGACTCTTAAAATTAAAAGCCCTAGGAGAATGCCTGAAACAGTCACATATAGAGTTAGAGCATCATCTACGGAGTATTTTGAACTGAGAAGGCTGAAAGCATTTTTAGGGTGTGTTCCTTATGAGAGATATGATTCACAAACTAGGGAAATTGAGCGTGTTTATCGGCAATTTCAATTTTCGCCTGCTATGAGTAAACTATATAGCACAGCTTTAGGTTCACCGCGTACCGATAGAGCGCATGGGGTGACGTTAAAAACAGGGTATTGCACTCTTAATCGAGTGCTGAAAGACTTACGAGAAATGCCAAGATGTAACTTAGTTTTTATAGAAGCTGAAGGCATTTTTTTTCATGACAGGGTAGCTCCTTCTAAAAATATTTTTCATGACAGGGGAGTTCCTTCTAAAAGAGAAAGAGAAAGAGAATGTGAAAAAACGTACCGATTATCAGATAACTTTATTCCTGATTTTGCGAAGTTCAAATCAGAAAATCCTACCGTGAAGTTCATTTTAATGAGTCAAGATAAGGAATATTTATCTTGTCCAGAGTTTAAACGTAATAGAGAAGAATGTTTATCTTTGTTTGATGCAGAACTGTCGATAGTAAATACCGAGCAGTTAACAGCTTGTGTACAAAAGATGTTTAATGTTGATGGAGAAAAAGTTAATGCGAGTGTAGTGGCATTTAATGAATCAACAATACTTAGCGCTGTAAGTCAGTTAATAGCAATTTCGCGAACATCTACATCCGTTGATAAGCCAGTTGAAGTAGGTTGTGCCTATCAATATGTTGCAAATTTAGGGGAGCAATACAGCGTTTTAGCGTTTCAGCAAGGTAATAAAACTGTAGAAGAATTTTTCCATAATAACGCTGATTTTAAATATCAGTATGATACTTGGCGATTTTATAAAGATAAGATATGTGTTGTGGCATGAACCAGATGATTTGATGTCATTTACAGATATTATCTAAGAGATGGTTCATCGACATAGTAATAACCATCATCTTTATCTAATAAACCACCAAACCAATCAATACCTTTATATCTATCCTCACCATGCCAAGGATCATTAATTATCACCTTGTCGCCAAAAATTCCTTTTATTATAACCAAATGTCCAGACCGAACCTTAGAAAAAACGAGAAGTCTGACAAACTCACCACTGCAAACAAAAGGTCCATGTTCTTTTAGAATTGTTGAAATTTTTTCAACACTGACACCACTGAAATATCCAGTACGTAATTTATTAAACTTTAAACCATATCGACGCATTAAAACACTTGAGTCTGACCCTTCAAAAGCACCTCTCTTACCTGCATTATTTTCGATAGTTTTATCGGGATAATAAAAACTAAGCAACATGGCGAAAGATACTTCGCCACACTCATTAATTAGGTATTGATGTATATAAGGAATATTATATTCAATGTCATATACACCGTTAGCATTCGGATGTTTAGAACGATAGGACGACGTTGAAGCTTTCTTTCTTTTATTTACCAGTCGAGAGAGTATAATTGGGACATGCATATCAAAACCTCTATTCTATACGGTTAGTTTTATCCAGTTATATTTAAAAAGTGTATGATATGGAAACAGAACTATCATATACAAATAAAATACTCTAATTAGTCGATATATTTTATATCTTTTGGTGCTAGTTTATAATTAGTGCTCGACTAATAGTAAAACCACCTTTAGTTATTATTGTTATATACACGCTGGCACGTTCTCCAAGGTGCGTTATTAGACAACAACTAGAAGTGCGATTTGGCGACAATTAGATTCCCCTATTTGTAATATTATTTCCTTTCAGCCTGATGCAATAAATAATTCCCATTTTTGGTACTAGCTACGCTTGCATTCTTGACAACATAGGCTTTCAGGATGTTTGTTTTAGTAAGAGATGTGACGAAATATTCGTGTTCATTTACTAAACAAAATTAGTACAAACTTAACATTTAATTGTTGCCTAATAGTGCGTATTTTCTCGTTGCATTTACCATAACTTATCTTGTGCGCATGCCGAAAAGCCACTCGACACCCACATAGAGCGAACGGCTTGAAAGCTGTGCATAACTTGGCGGAAAATGGCTGGTTTAAGTCAGTTAACAAATTGTGATTTTCACTACATCAGCACTTGAAGCAAATTTATAGCACGAACCACTATATAAGTTAATCATTAGGTCTGCTATGTCATAAAATAGTCGTTCCAAAGAATATGATTTTTAACGAGTAAACATTAGAAATAGTATTGCAGTGAATGTTCGTTGCCAGCACAGAATGGGGCAAAAGCTTCTTAGACGTTTTCGAGTTATAACCTATGAACAGCATTAAAAATGCAGTTCCATGATCGTTTCATCAAATTCATCTTGCTCAACAACTTGAAAACCAAAACGCTCAAAGAAACCTTTCATTACATCGTGACCTTCAACATAACAAATTGAGATGGCATTACACTGAGGAATTTGTTTGATCTCTTTTAAAGCAAGCTCAACTGCTTTAGTACCATACCCTTTACCTTGGTGATTGATGTCTATCATCAACTGGTCAATATAGATTTCGTTTGGTTTGTTATCTGGTAAGGGAACTAGCGATTTAGAAAGTACCAATCAATATTTTAAATTTTTTTTGTCATACCTGCAAAGGCTGGTATCCAGTGACTTTTATAGAAAAGCTTAAAGGCACTAGACTCCAGCCTGCGCTGGAGTGACGAGGATTCATCGGTATACTTTCTTCCGCAGCGTCCCTAAGTTTGGATAATACTGGATAAAACCTACTGCTTCATCGTCAAGATAAATACCTCGGTTAACATAATCGTCATGGAATTTTGATGCTGCAATTGACTCAGAGTTGAGCGCAACAAAATCTTCTTGTTCTTTGGTTATTTCTAACTCAATCATGTCAACCCAATTGTCTTTTGTAATATCCCTAAGGTTAATTTTCATTCATGACTTCCTTTTTGGTTTATAGCTCAAGTGATATTGGGCTAACAGCTATATTTTCAATGGGTTGATAAAAAATAAAAGTTGGATTTCTTTAAGGTTGAAAATCAATAGTGAGCTTACGGCAGCATAGCGTGCAAAACTAAATTATTTCAGGTACAGCTAGACCTAGGCGATTAGCCCAAGTCCATTTTTTACAGCTGTATTATTTTTCAGTGCCGACTGTTTCTCGATAATTCCACGGTAGGTATTCTTCAGGATTGGTTTTCACTTTATCCTTCTCTCTCTGTAAAAATGTGAAATACTCAAACACATTGATGCCAGCTTCACTTGCTGTTGCAATCATTGACGTGATGACATCACCAATCGTAGCGCCAAGTAACGTCTTATGGAACATCGCATTTTTTCGGTCACGAACGATGATTTTTAACATGGCTTCGATACGGTTATTATCGATGTATACACCTTCGTAGTGGCAAAAATAGCTCAAGCCAACATAGTGTTTGACAAAATATCGCATCGCCTTACCTAAACCACTATTCTCTTCAACTGTTTCATCGTTAAGGTGTGTTGTACACCACTGCTTGATGGTTTTCATTACAGGCAACGAATGTTGCTGATGGTAACTCAGCCTTTCTGTTGCCGTAAACTTTTGCTCTTTAGTGTGCTGCTCGTAAGCCCAAATTTCACCATAACGTGTCAGTACGTGCTCGACTTCATCGGGGAAATGGTTAATGACATCAACAAATTGTCGTCTGGCATGACTGTTACACAATGACAGCAGACATTCTCTTACCGTAGGGCGATTACTGACCAGAGCGTCACTCATCATTATCGGCCTAGATTGATGAGTACCGCGTTTGTGCAACAGGCTATCGATGAATTCGCCAGCATGACCAATATTAGTTTCAAACAACACGATACTATCATTGGCTTGAGTGGTCGCAATAACACCTGATGTGTACACGCCGCTGCGCATTTGTGTCTTGTCACTGTTACGCACCGGTTTTTCTATTGGCGTAGCATCCAAAATTCGGTGAGTCGTGTCATCGAGATAATAATGCTTCGCATCGGCCGCGAGGTTAACCAACATTTGATAAACAGGGTAAATATCATTGGCCACATATTCAACTTGGTCAAACACAGTAGACGCAGTGATTTTGACACCAAGCAGCTTTTGAATGCTCCCTTGGCGATAAAACGGCAACCCGGCAAAATACTTGTGTATGGCCATTAATGACCGAGCTGAGTAGCCGTATTTTTGTTGCTCGCTCCCGTCGGCTAACACTTCAACTGGCAAAGCGGCGGTAGCGTAAGCGCCACAAGCATTACAGCGAAAGCGCTCCATGACATGCTGCTCTGGCTTAAACGGACTTTGCCCTGTGATACGCAGTAAACTGCC
Organism: Parashewanella spongiae; assembly: GCF_004358345.1. NCBI lineage: Bacteria > Pseudomonadati > Pseudomonadota > Gammaproteobacteria > Alteromonadales > Shewanellaceae > Parashewanella > Parashewanella spongiae. Next base: position 3,819,117 of record NZ_CP037952.1, read on the forward strand.
TGGGTCGGTTTTGTACATTTTACCCATGTGGCACTCTAGGCAGTTATCACCCTTTTTCACATCTGTACTCTGATGCACTATCACAACTGGCTTAGCGGGAGTGAAATCTTCACCGCTCTCTTTGGGTTTACGATTTTTACCCGCAGTGTGTTTACCGCTTCCTTTATTGCTTTTACTGACACGAGACAAGGCTTCTGAAGACTTTTCAATGCCAAGTAACTTACGCAATTTGTGCACGGTGACATCGTGATTGGTTAATCGTTGCTGCATCGTCGATAACGTCACTAAGGCATCAAGTAACAACTGACAATCTTCTGGAGACAGTGCTAATTCATGCTCTTTGGCTTCAGTAACACGAACTATCAGTGCTTCCAGCGCGTTGTGGTCGATATCAGTAAACGGTTTACTCATTAAAGGACAGTCCAGCTTAGGCGAATAGGAAAAATGAATTCGGCGGGCAGTATGATCCGATAAATAAAATAATCAACCGGTAAGTGCGATTTATTTCAAGCGACTTGAAGATAAATAAGGTTCACCACTCAGTAATTGCCGTAATTGTGCCGCAGCCATCGGTTGCATAACGCCATGATGACGTGGCCATCCATGAAATTTTCCTTTTGATAACCGTTTGGTCATCAGCCAAAAGCCATTATGCTCATAAGTGAGGGCTCGTATCATGGTTTTGTTGCGATTAATGAAGACGAATATCGAGCCTGAACGCGGATTACTCGACAAGCGCTGTTGGCACACGGCCGCCAGTCCATCGATACCACAGCGAAAATCAGCAGGCTGAGTCGCAATGAAGATACGACTGTTGGAAGTTAAATAGATCATGATTTCATTGCCCCGATAAGGGCGCAAATAAAGTGAACATCCACCACACCTTGTATATGAATATTGTCGCCATTAGATAGATTCAACTCAAGTTTTACTGGGGAATTGGGCTTGATGACCTCAGGTAAGTTGGGTAATTCAATGAAGTCTGTAATGGACTCTGCCGAGTTTGATACCTGGCACCATTGTTTAAATTGAGAGCTACTGATACGTAAAGCGGTGCAAATTTGTGATGATGAGTAATGCTCTAGCAATGAAATGGCTTGCTCGCGGAGAGTGTTTGGTATTTTAGTTCCGCGACTCGGCTTATTTATGCGCCAATGGGCGAAGACTGTGGCGACGCGAGTTAATGGCTCTATATTTGGCATGATGGGCTCCGATAATTAATCTGCCATCATTACATCAAATTATTGGGTTAAAGTTGCACTATGCTGCCGTAAACTCACAATCAATAAAAGGGTTTCGAAACCCTTACAACTTGTGGATAACTAGGTTCCCAATTAAGTTTTGAAACATAGTAGCAGTAGAAGTAGAAGTAGAAGTAGCAGTAACAGGAGCAGGAGCAGTATCTTTGTCCAATCCCCTTTGGGTTGGACGGCGGTGCAAACATCTCCCCCCTAATATTTATTTTCTTTTCCATCAAGCAGCAGCCCGCAGCAGTATGTCGAGAAAGGTGTCATTTTTTGTAATCTTGCCGATCTTCTCATGACAACAGTTTGGGCGTATGTTGAGCATACATTTGGTGAAACTGCATTAAGGTGCTCTGATGAATAAGTTACTCTCTCCTCAAGAAGTTTCTGATTTGTTGGGTGTAACGATAGGTACGCTTGCTGTTTGGCGTTCAACAGGTCGTTATTCATTGAAATACATCAAGGTCGGACGCTTGATCATGTATGGTATTGATGATGTTGAGCATTTTCTTTTACAAAGAAAACATGAACATACTTCATTGCCTTGCAATCAACAGTAAGCTCAGTTGTTAACCTGAAATATCAGTGCTAACATTTGTACGCACAAGTTCTTACTCAGTAATTTATTATGGATACAAGAATTCAATTTCGTGTTGATGAAGAAACAAAACGCTTAGCTCAGTTGATGGCTGAAAGCCAGGGTCGTACTTTAAGTGACGCTTGCCGTGAGCTTACTGAACAACTCGCTGAACAACAAAGAAAAGCGATGTCTCATGATGACTGGCTAACTGAGCAGGTAAATGAAGCCTTTGATAAAATGGATTCAGGCCAAGCTGTATTTGTTTCTCATGATAAAGCGAAGAGTAGTATGGCTATGCGTAAAGCCAAGATACGGAATAAATCATGATTTATTGGGAAGAAGAGTCGCTCAATGATCGTGAAGCTATTTTTGAGTTTCTGTATGAAGTAAACCCGTTTGCCGCAGAGAAGACCGATGAGATCATCGAGAAGAAAGTTGAGAACCTTATAGAGCAACCACTTATGGGCGTTCAACGTGACAGTATACAAGGTCGATTACTTATTATTCCTGAAGTGTCGATGATTGTCTCTTATGATATTCAAAATGATGATATTCGGATTCTGAGGGTATTGCACCAAAAGCAAAAGTTTCCTAGAACTGAATAACATATTCTAAATCACTTTACTAAATCATTTCGTCTATATGCTGGTGCAAAGCTAAAAGTTCTTCATGGGATAGTTTGTTTACTTCTTTTATCAAGAACTCAAGCCTTGTTGCTTGTGGTTCTGAGCCTAGTAATTTAGCAGTTGTTACATCAAGCTCAGCTCGTACTCTTTCTACATCTAAATGCGCATAGGTACTTGCAGTAATGCTAATATCACTGTGACCTAAAAGTTTACTGGTTACTTGCAAGTTACCGCCACGCATAACACTCCAACTGGCAATAGTTCGCCTTAAATCATGTATCGTGACGTTTTCACTTTTTACTTCACTGCGAAGCCCTGCTTTTTCAGTGATCCTAAACCAGAAACTGCCTTTGCCAGATTTTTCCACGATGTGCTTGTTACTTGCTGTAATGGCAGGGAATACATATTTTTCACCAGCCTTAGCTTCCAGACTTCTTCTTTCCAAAACTGACAATGACTCCTTTGTCAGCGGAACAGCATGAGGCTTCTTCGCTTTCATTTTTGAAGTAGGTATTAACCAGAGTTGATTCTGATAGTCGATTTCAGCCCATTCCATACTAAACACACAGCCTTTGCGTTGCCCAGTGAGTAGCAACATCATTACCACATCACGATAAATTGGCTTTTCTTCTTCTAGAGCATTGAGTAAGGATTTCACTTCACTTTCTGAAAGCACTCGTTCTCGCTTAGTACCTGCATATTTTTTAATTTTAGAAAATGGATTTTCTGGTTGATCTCGGTAGATAGACTTTAATAGTGTTAGGCATTTATTCCGAACCGCTGGCGAAGTACGAATGACGAGTAGCTTTAAAAACTTTTCAGCATCTGCATGAGTGAAGGATTCTGATCTCAGCTTCTCAAGCTTGGCTTTGATGTGATTCCGCCACATAGAATCGGCGTCATTAAGTGACTTTTGTCGTCTCTCGCCTGAGCGAATTTTAATTTTGAATTCTTCAACGTAAGCTTGATAAAGCTCACCAATCGTAATTGATTGCTCTTCTTCCTGTTGGAGCTTTTGTTTTTCTTGCCTCTTCAGCTCATTAGGATTTTGGCCGTCAGCGAAATTAAACGACACTTCTTTGGCTCTGTTTCTAGCCTGCTCAACGCTAAGGTTTGGAAATTGACCGATAGAGACTGTGACATATTTGCCAAGGTGAAATCGCCTGAAACGGAAATATTTTCGACCTGACGACATGACTTCAAGTAGCAGTCCTTTTACAGAATCTCTAGAACCATTGTCCGATACTCGATAGCGATTTTTTTGTGGCACTAAAGACTCAAGATTTCTTTTATTAAAACCTACTTCAGAAGTCATATACGCTCGCCAGCTACTTGCGAAACACCTCGGAATTGTGCCAAGTATGTGCCAAGTTGTACATGCAATTAAGTTAAGTTTGGGTAAGTTTCATTAAAGGTGAATATGAACAAAAGCAAGCTAACAGCATGATTAATAGAACTATATTAAATTTGGTTAAAATTGATTAAATGTCAAAGCTCTTTCCTGTGGGGAGACCACATTTAAAGCTTTTACATGCATTTTCAATAAGTTACGAATTAGCTGGATGTTTGTGCCAAGTTGGGACAAAGAATTATCCATTCTCACTGCAAAGAATACCTACTGTTTACCAATTTTCTGGTTCGATTTTTTTGAAGCTGCCTTCAATTTCACTCAAGTGATTAACCAATTCAGTTAACATTTTTTCAGTTTCTTCTTTACTTGTGAGTTTGAGCAGTGTCTCTAACTCATGCTTAAGAGAAAACTTAACTTCTGATTGCTCAGAAAAAGTAACGCATTTTCCGCAAAATGCTTCACAAGCTTAGGGTAAGGTCTTTTCATGAAATTACTAAGTCGTATCTGATGGTCTTGATCACGGGCGAGTGTAGGATAATTTTCAGAGATTATAGCGCGATGGTAAAGCGTAAACCTGCCGTTTCTATCTAATCTTCACTTGCCACTTGTATTATTGTGTTGAATCTTTGGCAGTTAAGGTGAAGCCCAGTAATAATACACTTCGAGCTTCAGGTAACCTACAAACCGCTATTTATTAACAGCACAGCGTATTGAAAGCCAACTTAATTTTGAATGCTATAGTTTATCTGGCTATGCGCTGCATTATAATCCGAGTATTCTTTCCAGCATATCGGTATCGACATCATTTGGTGACCATCTTGGCCTTAAACGTTCGCCGAGCACTTTATTCATCTCTTTTACGGTCTTAAAACGGGTGCATTCAACATTTATCTGTTCAATCCGCTCAGACAAGTCATCTACGTGCTGATGTAAGTTTGCGGTACTGGCTTTTTTTGTTTTTTCCCCGAAGCGATACCACACCATAGTTTCTATTGAGCTAGGCTCATCAAGTCGGTGATATTCATCTTCAAGCTGACTGACTTTTTCATTTAAAGACTCAATCATGTCGTTCAATGATTCCTTTGAAAGCTCAAGCTCCATATCCGGCAGCCATTGCTGCGCCAGCTGTAGCAATGTGTAGATGTCCTTTTCTTTTTTGGCTTTCGATAATTGCTGCATCAGCTGATGCTTTTCATCTTTTTTATCTTGTGATTCTTCTTTATCCGGGTGCAGTACCACGGCCAGTTTTTTGTAAAGTTTATTCAACTGCGATGTTTTTAAGGCGCCGTTAACCTCCAACTCTCCTTTGAACATGTTTTCGGATTGTTTTTGAGACTCTGAAAAAAATGTTTCCTCATCCAAGTCATTCTCTTCATTGTCTTCATTGTCTTCTTGTGACAGTTTCTGCTTGAGAAGGGCTTCCATAAACTCATCAACTTTTTCGGGATTACGCATCACGTCCAGCAGCGTCTCATCATCGTGCTCCACTGACATCTGAAACATGGATTCCAGCATCTCACGAAAATCCTCTACTTCGTCTGAATCTGGCTCGTCATAACAACCATTGGCTTTTGCCTCCTCCAGCTCCTGATACAGATAATCTGACATCTTATCTCTTAACGGTTTGGCACTCTTCTTACGAAACGGGTTGTGCTCAAGCGCATGAATTTCATCTTTAATCCATGAGACGAGCTCTTCACGCTTCTGACCTTTAATGGTTTTTCTCGGCAAAAAGCTCAACAGCTTTTCAATATACCCTTCTAACTGTTCGCATAACGCTTCTTCTACCGGGCCGATAATTTCCTTAGCTTCATCATAAAAGGCGTTAATCTTATGACTCTTTTTTTGATTGCGCTCCTCTAGGCGCACTATCCGCTGCTGAAGCTCGACCAGCTTCGCCAGACGACTATTTTTCTTATGCTTTTTTGAATTGGAGGTATTGGTGGAGGAAACAGTGAGTTCACGGATACTAAGCTGAGACATAACAGGTGCCGAAAAATAAAAAACATTCTAGCAATAAAGTGAGCGAGACCCTAGACCGATTTTCAGCATGACTGACAGAGATTGTTGTCAAAATAATAACTTAGGGACGTGGCGGAAGAATGTATACCAATTTTATCGTCACTCCTGCGAACGCAGGAGTCCAGAGTCTTTGGTTAATTTGGGCACAAGTCGCTGGATACCTGCGTTCGCAGGTATGACAAATTAAGCGTTGAAATTTAAATTGGTATTATTTGAACTGCGACATCCCTTATGCCATATTGAACCGTTCAGAGCTGTTGCAGTCTGGCTTTGAGGTTCGTCAGACGTTTTTGTGAGGTAACGGTTCTGGCCGCCATGGTCACCGCTTTATGCTGCCCCAGTAATATCACCAAGTTCTTACCACGGGTCACTCCGGTGTATAACAGGTTCCTTTCCAGCAGCATATAGTGCAATGGCATCGCCATCGGGATAACTACGCAAGAATACTCAGAGCCCTGACTTTTATGAATAGAAATAGCATAAGCCAGAGAAACTTCATCTAACTCATTAAATTGGTAAGGTACTTCACGACCTTCAAATTCAATAATTAATTCACTTTCCTCAATATCGACACTTCTGACACGACCGATATCACCGTTAAACACCTCTTTGTCATAGTTATTCACGGTTTGAATGACCTTGTCACCGGGAGCGTAAGTCCAGCCGTAGCGGGTCACTTTAGGGTGAGCCTCTGGGCTCAGCGCTTCCTGTAGGGCAATATTAAGGCTGCGAGCTCCCAAGCCGCCACGGTTCATCGGTGCCAGTACCTGAACATCATTCACCGGATCTAATCCGAATTTTTGTGGCAACCGCTGAGTCACTACCGTCATCAGTTTATGGAATGAAACTTATATTGGCGGTTATTACACTCAGGAATACGAGCTAGCTTTTAATGGACTCTCAGTCATCCAACGCTTTATCCATTTTAATGATGCACTGGTCACTCAAACCGCATTTTACCTTGAAAGTGAATACCCAACTGAGTCAGCACAGAAGTTTTTGGATTCAATTTCTCTATAAAGAATCGCATATTTTAATTTAACTTCAAGCTTCTAATAACTAGTGCAGGATTCGCAAACTGATGTCGTTTGGTGCCTCTTTCGTCTGCAAATGGTGCCAAAGACAAATATCGCCCAATTCACCAAATAAATTGCTGGAATTTTCAGTAGCAAAGTGAGATAACCAAGATAAGTAAGTTCATCTTAACATGGTAGGTTGCATGGGCGGTTCTTTATGGGAAAGCATAATGTAATAAAAACTCGTTTATCTGACTCCGAAAAAATAACTGGCAACAGTATTGTGATTCCTGTGGTGTCACTCAATCCAATATGCTGCGCATGATCATCAACCGAGTGTCACCTTGCTCTGATATAGAGACTCAATTTAAAGAAGTACTCACCAATCGAATTACCATTCGATTAACCAGTAACAACCTTGCCGAAATCACTAAGCAAGCCAAGCTTGAGGGTTACCTCAATCAAAGCAATTGGGTTCCTGCTGCGGTGCTATCAAATATCCATCGTGATCCCGTTCTTACCGATAACGAAACTCAAGCCTTAAGAGAATCCAACCGACAACTTGCTGCCATTGGTCGCAACCTGAATCAAATAGCCAAGATTCTGAATATTGAATTTAGAGAAAGCGATAAAATCACTAAAGAGATGATTCAACTACTTGAAGATAAGCTCATTCAACACAAACAAAAAGTAAACACACTTTTAACCAAGAACTGCCAGCGCTGGAGTATCAATGATGAGCCATTCAGCGACTGATTACACTTCCGACTTACTAACGGGTGATGTTCGCCATAAATCAAACCGCATCAAAAGCTCATCTTGTTACACAAGAAAACCGCCTGAAGTTATGGTCAAAATCAGTGGTTATTGTTACAGCAGTGACCACACCAAAAGCCATTTTGACTACATTACTCGCAACGGTAAATTAGAACTCGAAGACAAACTTGGTGAAACCTACAATGACAGAAATATCATCCATCAACTCGCTAATGACTGGCAAGATCCACAAACAAACTCAAAGCGAAGAACCAGACACAGCACTCACCTCGTCCTCTCCATGCCTGACGGCACCGACCCCAAGGCAGTAAAGCAAGCTGTAAGACAATTTGCTAAAAAGATCTTTGCACATAATTACCAGTACGTCATGGCTCTTCACACTGACACCGACAGCCCACACGTTCATTTAACGATTAAGAATTTAGGCTTTGATGGAAAGCAGCTACATGTCCGTAAAGGATTGCCACAAATTTGGCGAGAGCAATTTGTGTGTGAGCTGGAAAGACAAGGCGTAGCAGCTGAGGCTACGCCAAGTTTGAATAAGCTCAGAATGACTAAACAAATCGAAAATCAGGATCACTACGATAATGATTTAAGTGTTCATCATTAGAGTAAAGTCTATTACCAGCTTCTAAAATCGTGATGACTAAAGTCTGGTTGTTCTGTCGATATTTTCATTTCAGTCAATTCATGACCACAGTATGGGCAGTGGTTTATTTCAAGGGTTGCTTGCCAAACTTGGTCGCCAACATTTTCCAGATAATGGCTTTCTTCAAGATCTTCTTCTGTAGCTTCATGGTAAACGCATAGCTGCCATGTTCTTTTTGTGTCACTAGCTGACTGATAACCTTCGATATAACAACCATTTTTTGGCATGGGTTCACATTCATGAAGAATACTTTCTTGCATAGTTACTACTCTCAGTTTTGATTAAGGCATAAAATGCGGAAGGTTTTTCATCTCGGCAAAGCATTGCTCAAGCGTTTGATCCTGAAACAATTCAAACCATTGTCCTGTATGGCGCATATAAGCAAGATTAAAACTATCGTTACCCATATACTCTAGTCGAGCAAACTTAGTTTCAAATTCAGGGCTTATGGCATTAGGGCCTGGTGAATGATATTTCCCACAAAAATAAAAATATCTACCACGCCATCGACCATAAATATCAACCAGATAATTAAATTGATCATTCACATTTTCTGGTAATACACACTTCTGTTTAAACTCTTCAATTAATGAAGTTGCTGAATCCGCAACTTTGTTTTTAGTTGCTGCAGATGGCTTAGCGGGTTCTGGTTGCCATCCCATTCTACGTTTAGTCAATTTAATTTTCCCCTAAATTTGTTTGCTTGCCTAAGCATTAGATAGTAACTTCATTGCTATTCCTTTGTGAATATCATTATTATTTTTTGGAAATAAAGGATAGATTCAACATGTCATTTAAAGATAAATATCTCATTGGCCTAAATGTTGTCACATTAGCGCTAATCGTTTTCGTTGTTGCTTTCGGTGCAAATGCCAAATTCTTGTTTGGCTGGTATGCCCTGATATTTGGCGTTCCATCCATACTGGTTATGATATTTAGAAGCTCTCAAAACAAAAATTAAAACAAATGCCTTTGCGTTAAAATCTTCTGAACTGCGGCAGAGTCAGTTTGCGCTCTCAGTTCAGAAAACCGTCTTTTTCCGATGCGCTTATCACCAGCTTTTAATATGTCAGTTAAATTCCAAAAATCATTGTCATAGCGCCTTGCAACCAGCTCACTTTTAGGAGTATCTTAATACTCACGAATTAAATTTGAAATAGCCGAAATATCAGTTGTGTAAGGGAAGTGGCAAAAGTCTTCACAATTTGGATTTTCTGACTTAATAAAATCTTTTGGATAATCCCAAATGACTTCTTTTGCCAAGGTGATCCAATATCGTGGAATATTGGTATCACCATATTGAGATTTCATTCGATATACACTGCAATGCAACTGCAAGGGCAATTGTTCATCTTTTACAAGATAAAATTCTTTTTGAAGCTTGCTCCAACGTTTTGACATGAAAAACCTGAACCATTCAAATGTAAAGCAATAATCCAATGATGATGGCAAGATAAATGAAATCTCGCCCCATCACTGTTGGCAGCCACCAGTATTTCAAACGCTTTTCATTCTGTTGATTTTGTAGTTTGAGCAATTCAGTTTCTAACTCAAGTTTTTGAGTTTCCAATTTAATTAGCTCTGTTTCCATCTTCAACTTTCGAGTTTCCAAGATATTCAACTCGCTTTCAGCCTTAAGTTTTTCAAGTTCACTGTTTTCAACATCCATATTGTCGCTCATTCCAAATTCCTTTTAATCAGGGTAGTGTAGGTTTAGCGGCTTAAACTCGCCAAGTTCAATTACTGCCGAATGCTGCTCAAGCAACACTTGAATGCGCTCCATTTGTTGCACACTTGGTAAATCGTAACGGCCATGACTACAAACCAAAAAACCACCATTGCCGCCAGCACAATACATATTCATACTACCGAGAAGATCGCAAAAGTCATCGAGAAAATTATCTTCTTGCTCCTCGTTATCGACGAGTTTCACCTTAAATTTTTGCCCGTAGACACTGTATTCATCGACAAAAAGCTTTTTCCTTAAACGGCGGTTCCGTTTTGCATTTAATTTTAATACCATCACTCACCTTCCAAATTACTTACAACTCCTTCTAAACAGTAGTACCAAACCGCTCTAGAAAAGCTTCACGAATTTGATTAATCACCACTCGTTTAATCGAACGCTTTTTTAAATGTCCACGGATGAGCATTCTTGCCTTTAAGCTCAGTTTATCTTTCATGAATTCGTGGCGTAGTTTCAACCAAACAAAGAATAAGGTTTGAGCATCAATGACGCCATCATTGATAATGCTTTTTAACTTACTGATTACATGATCGTATTCACCATTTAGTTCCAAAGCATCCAAGTTGAATTGAGATTCATCATTTTGCTTTAAAATACGTTCAAGCCACTCTTCAACTGTTTGAGGGCGTGTTTCTTCTAAAGATATTTTTCGTAAAAAAGCTGGGATTTCCAAATGATCCAATTCGTTCATAGAAGGCGAACTGCTTGGAGCCATACATCTTCTGTCCTCTTCTATATCATCAAATTCAGGGCTAGAGCATGGTTCAAAGCTAAGGCTTTGTGAGTAGAGTTCTGATGTACTTTCATTTAATACCCTTCCCATGCCGAATGCACCGACTGGCATTTGATGTGGAATTTCTTGTAATTCAGGAAGTTTTGTAGCTTTATCTTCAGTTCGTACTTTTACTAATACGCAGCTGGTGTATTCAGTGACGAGTTGATAACGCTCAGAAACCTTTGCAGCGTCTTCAGGCGGCAGACTCTTTAATTTTTCATAAGCGGCTATGCGAGCCAGAGTGCTGACCGATTCTTCAGCTTTGGTCTCCGTTATCGGTAAACTAAACTCATGGACGACTGACTCGAATTGATAAAAGTATTCAGGTGAACGAGTAAGTAAACCATCAGACCAACTGAAACTGTTACAGGTATCTCCTAAATAAAGCTCGGGTAACGATGCTGGGAATGAAGTTGTAGTTATTGGCCAATCAATACATACGCTATGAACACAAGGTTGATCGATACGGTTAACGTGGCGAACAATCCGTTTAGCCATATCATCGTTGACAGTTACAAACTCAGCCGCCCCTTTTGAACTTCTTGCTAACTCAGTCAAAAATGCTTCGTTAACGCTACTGCCAACACCAATAATAAAGTGACGGTGATTTGAGTTTTTTGCTGCTGAAGTAATTTCTTCTGCTTGCCAAACCGCCCCGTCTGTTATGAGCAAAAGCTCGGTTCTAGCATCAAGCATAGAAGTGAGGCTATAACTACGCTGCAGGGCTTCACGCATTTCAGTTCCGCCCATGTTCGCGTAAATATCAGTAACTGATTTTATCGCCAGCTGAATTTGTGCAGATGAAGCATTAACCATTGTGTCAAACATTAATTTGGTGCGGCTACCAAATAGCACGATGTTAAAATAATCTTTCGGGGTTAAAGATAAGAGCACTTGGTGCACAGCAAATTTAGCTTGTTCAATCGAATCGCCCATCATTGAGCCTGAACAATCAACAACAATCTTCAGATTACGCCCTGATTGACTCGTATTGTTAATTAATGGTGGGCATAAAGATGCCAAATGTACTTGGCCATCAATGTCATTGCCAGTGAGCGCTTCACCGATATAGCCGTCAGGCTTACTAATGGACAACACTAAATCACGATCCATTAAGTTACTGTTTTCAGCCAAATTGACTGATGTACAACCCTGTTGATGTGCTGTCGCTAACGAGTGTGTTGATGACGCAATTCTGGCCGAGGCCAATATTCCCTCTATTAATAATTCAAAACTAAACGGATATTCGGCCACTAGACTATGACGGGGTTGTTCATGCGGCTCGAATCCTGCTCGCAAAGGCTGCCCATATCGAGGTGTAAAGGTTGTTGGAAAATAAAAGCGTAATTGCTCGCCTTGCCATTGCAATAACTGTGCATATTTAATGCGAATTACTGCCATCTCGTAAGGCAATAAATTTCCGAGGTTAACGCTATAAAATCCTGGGGAAACTTTACTCAATAATACAGCAGTATTGCCATCTTCTATTGCTTCTTCATACTCTTGTTCTGCGGCCGCTTTCGCTGAAACATGACCTTTTAGTGTTTCGCCATTAATCACTACTTCTAAACTGAGTAACACGGCATCAAGTGGAAGTGGAAAACTGTAAACGGTTTCAATATTTGTATCACAATCATTTAAATAGTGCTGTTCGATACTGACTTCAGCCAAAATACCATTCAAATTGGCATTAACAGTCACGGCTTGCAATGGAATTGATGCATGATCTGTCGATGTTAATAACGCTTGAGGCATAAAACTCATTCCTTGATGTTGTTATAAGCGGAAAGAACTGTCGAGATAAGTTGTCGCATTTGATCTGAATTCAGCCCAGCTTTAGTAGGTTCAATTTGTAATGTCAGCCCATCAGCAATATGAACATGGCTACAGACTTCAATATCACCGGGTTGTTTGGGTTTGATAGGAGGAATAGGTTTAGAGTCACCATTACTGTTAAGTAACTCTTTGATCCGCTCTAATGACAAACCAGCATCTTGCCATTTACGGATCTCAAGTAATTGTTCAAGATGCTGTTGATGATAAAACGCAGCACGCCCTGTACCTTCAGGTGCTGAAAGTATTTGTTTTTGAATGTAGAACCGTACTGTTCGTGGCGTTAAATCCACTAACTTGCACAATTCAGCTAAAGAGTATTGATTTGATGTTTTCATGACACCAATACTATACAGTTATAGTGTCACCATCAAGTGTTAAGTTAATTAAAGTGCAGATGATCAATTAGAAAATGAAATTCAATTGTGAATGCTCAAATTCAACTGATATTTTTTTGTGTCTTAGCTTTACTTTTTTCACGAAGCCAATAGACAGAGCTGTTAGTCTTTTTCATTTGGGTGTAGATCTTTTTGATCGACGAAAACCATGAAAAGATCATTAATTATCAATTGGATGGGTTTAATAAATGGTGCGAAAGGAGCAATTTTATAGTACTTATCAGTTTCCACACACAACAAGTATATAAAAAGGCTCCTTTCATGAAACTAGCATACTCAAACTCACTCGAATTTTCATTCTTTTCTGAAGCCAAATTGCAATTTGAACGTATTATTTCGCACCTCGAAGACGAGCAAGTTAAGCAAGAGAGCCATGGAGAAGTTGAAGCTTATATCGATACCGAAGGAACTGAGTTGTTGCGGTGTTTATTACAGGGTTTCTTAGATATCAAAACCGCTGAAGAGCCCCGTCAGCAAGTTTGTTCCAACCGTGACATTGCATTGAATCATTTGAAAAATAACTGCAAACGAAACTTAGAAAGTTTATTTGGTACCGTAACGATGCATCGAAAAGGTTACAGTCAACGTCGGTGTGATAGCGTGTTTCCAATGGATGGTGAGCTGAATCTTTCGAAAGATAAATACTCTGATGGTGTACGCCTAAGACTCGCTACAGAAGCAGTCAAAGGCTCATATGATGATGCAGTAAGCTCAATAGATACCACCACAGGTGCGCACGTGCCCAAGCGACAAGCAAGGCAAATTGTGCAGGATATTGCACAAGATTTTGATGGTTTTTATCTCCAGCAGAGATACCTTAAGCCAGAAAATACATCTGATTTACTGGTATTGACTATGGATGGAAAAGGCATCGTTATGCAACCTAATAGCTTGAGAGAGGGCACGCAAAAAGCAGCGAAACAACAGAAGCTCAAAGGACGCCTAAGTGCTGGAGAAAAAAAAGACCGCAAACGAATGGCAGAAGTTGCAGCGGTATACACCACCAAGCCTTTGCATCGTACCCCAGAATCAATCATGTCTAGAAACGATAATTCAAATGTTCGTCCATTACGTGTGCCACCAAGAAATAAACGTGTGTGGGCAAGCGTAGAAAGAAGCGCTGCGACTGTGATTGAAGAAGCATTTTTAGAAGCTCTGGAACGAGACCCAACTCAAAGCCGTCAGTGGGTTGTACTCGTTGATGGTCATCCTCATCAGCTAAAACAAATTTATCGGGTGATGAAGAAACTCAACATCAATGCAACGGTGGTCATGGATTTCATCCATGTGCTTGAATATCTCTGGAAAGCGGCGTGGTGCTTATTTGAAAAAGATGATCCAGAAGTCGAAGATTGGATAGAAAAGCGAGCGACTGAAATCTTACGAGGTAATGCGTCACAAGTAGCAAAAGGCCTTGGGATCAGTGCAACAAAACGGAAATTAAAACAACGAGAAGGCATTAATAAGTGCATCGGTTATCTATTGAGAAATAAATCAAGATTAGAATACGGTAAAGCGTTAGAGCAAGGTTTCCCAATTGCTAGCGGTGTCATTGAGGGAGCTTGTCGTCATCTGATTAATGATAGGTTGGATATCACTGGAGCGAGATGGAGTCTTGAAGGTGCAGAAGCTATATTAAAACTTAGGTCGTTAAGATCGAGTGGTGATATTGAAAAGTATTGGGAGTATCACAAAAAGCAATCCAAACAGAGGTTATACAGATGTGGATAACTTCGTCGTTTTAAAAGACCCACACCCTTTTCATTTCAAACAAATCAATAGCTAATAGCAGATCACTTAACTTCTTGTAACCATAATTACGCTGATCAAATGAAGCATGATTTGAAATGTGGCTGCCAACTAAATTTAACCTTGCCCAACCATCATCCTCTTCAACTGCCGTAATTGCTTGCCTAATCAAACTTATTAATTTGGCATCTCTTTTTAACTTACTACCTGTCAATAACCGTATTTCTTCCGCTTTATTGATTTAAGTATCAAGATACAAAAACTTTAAAAAAGAGTCCATTATCTGTGATTTTCTATGCTGTGTGTGCGGCAGCTGACATTCGTACTGTCTGTATATTCGATAATTAGACTTTCTAAGCTGCGTGTGCGGCAGCTGACGTCCTAATCATCCAGATATGAATTTCTCACATTTTCTAAGCTGCGTGTGCGGCAGCTGACCCCGTTGAGTCTATGAAGTGAATTGCATTAGCTTTCTAACTCAAGTTTCGGAGTTCATTTTTAGCTAAAATCATGGGTACTTTCCAGTAGAAATAGCCTCTTGGCGTAATGTAAAAGTATCCATTTGCATGACTTGATTAAAAAACGAGGTCACTTCTTCGTTGATTTTATTCAGTATGATTTCGCTTTCTGTTGTTGATAACGAAGAAATACTAGAAACTGCATCGCTGATCAAAGCCTTAATTAAGCCCCATAATTTACAAGCAAAATCTAAATTTTGTAGACTGTCGCAAAGTAGGTTCCTTGAGTCACAGACTTTGCTGTTTTCATCATTTTGCTTCGCATGCAGAAGCAAACAAAACCTCAACCCTGTTAGATGAATTGAAGCAATATAAGCACTGTAATGACGACTTTGCTCACTCAAAAAGCCAAGATGTTGTTTGGCTTCCTTGAAGTACACTTCAATTCCCCAACGCAAAGCGTAAATCTCAAGAATTTTTTCATCGCTTAGCGAAGCGTCCGTACTTAAAAATAATGCCCAATCGTGTTTACCTCCTTTTTTCTTATCAGGATTAACACCTCGACAAAAGACGAGTTTAACCTTAATCCAATTCGGCTCAAGCTTTGCCGTTTCTGCTAGATTCAACTCAACGACAATGGACTTTGTTTGATAAGGCAACCCTGCTAGTTTTTGTCATCGGCCTTTTACTTGAGTTTTGAATAGTTCGGCGGCACTGCACTCTGATTTATCCGCTAAGCGGTACTTCATTTTGTTTTTTTCATTCGGAGAATAGCCGTCAAATCATGCTCAAGCGTCATGCTGATAATAGGCTTGGTGGCAAACCAAGAGTCTGCAAGAAAATAATCAGCTTCAATACCAACTCCCAGCGCACGTTTAACCATACCTGCAACCATAGCAGGCTTAGTTTGAGCCACAGATTGCTTGTAACGTTTAATCTTTAAATTTATGGGTTAGAGGTTGTGCTTTGGTTTGACTGATGAAGAGTTCATTATCCAGTGGGACAAATTGACTATCAGAAGCGTAGCCAAAACTCAGTACTTGCTGTCCCATAACACAACGCCCTGTCAAATGGTCGAAGTGACTGGATACGCCGGGCATTTTCTTACCACGACGTTGCTTTACTGAATCATCGACAACCAAAGCTCTGGCTTTACTCTTGCCTTCCTGTTTTATGAGTTTTTTAGCGGTGTAAAGTTGCAGTTTTCTCCAATTCAAGTCTTCTCGGTTGAGTAAATCATAAAGCACATCTTTCTTAGCAGAAGAAAAGCTGAGTAGTGACTCTTTAGGGAACTAGCGATTTAGAAAGTACCAATCAATATTTTAAATTTTTTTTGTCATACCTGCAAAGGCTGGTATCCAGTGACTTTTATAGAAAAGCTTAAAGGCACTAGACTCCAGCCTGCGCTGGAGTGACGAGGATTCATCGGTATACTGTCTTCCGCAGCGTCCCTTAGCAAACATAGATATGGTATCAACCTTCAACCAAACCCAAAGCATTAGTAAGTAAACGGCTTCGGTTGCTTCAATACCCGAACGTTTACTGAAGCCACAAGATGTCAACATTGAAACAAAACCAAGCTGTTTCCATGATGTGCTGAACGAATTATCAATTTGAGTGCCTGAACGCTGTAAAAAATTAGAAGTAAGTGATGGTAGAGAAAGTGATTTCATGTCAATATTTGTCTGAGAGTTGGTGTGTTTTAGTTTTTGTCTAAGCAACAAGATTATAACACATTAACTCTCATCTTTTCTTTATATATCAGTAAAATACGCTCACTTCATTATTGAATCTGAACTCCGAAACTTGAGTTATAAGAAATATTCAAAGAGCATTAAACTTGTTTTGAACTTAGTATTCTTAAGGACTGTCCTAAATTCGTAAGTTGTCATTTCACTTGCTGAAGTGTCCCTTGTGAACGAATTTGATAGTGTTTGTGTAATAATTAGCCCATAAAAGCCATTAATTTAGAAGTAACGGATGCCGACAACAGATACCAAAGTGCAATTCAGTCAACGTCTAAATCAGCTGTTAGACAGACATAATTTCCCTCCTAAGAACATGGGAAGGATCACTTTACTATCCGATCTGTTTGAGATTACACATAAAGGCGCTGGGAATTGGCTAAACGGCAAAGCGATACCATCAAGAAAAATGCTTAAGGTGATTGGTGAGCATTTTGGTGTTTCTGTTGATTGGCTTATCTTTGGACATCAACCTGACGAGTCTTTACCATCAGGGAATATTGATATTCCTGTTATTACCAAGGAGCAAATATTACCTTTCTTAAATAGTGGCATATCAGACTTTAACCAATACATTTCTGTGCAAGATCGCATCAGTTCAAAAGCTTTTGTAATTGATGCTAAGGACAGTGGTTTTGAGTTGGACTTCTTACTATCAAACAGTGCCAAGCTAGTTTTTGATCCTGATCTACCTCCGCAAGATAAACGCTTCGCCTTGATTCAGGTTAATGATGTTCTTTTGATCAAGCAATTACTTGAATACGATAAAGGTAACTTTGCAGTGAAATCGGTTAATAAAGGAGGCCAGTCAGAATTAAAAATGCTCAACAAAGGCAATTCAATTCTGGCTGTACTGATTGAGATTAGGTTTTAGAGCTGACTCGTTTTTGGACGTGCGACGTGAAGTCGTATGAAGCGCTGTTCACCGCTTAGAGTGAACCTGCCGTATCACCGGTTGAACCTAGGACTCTGAATAAAGTAGCGAGTCTGACAATGTAATGAAGTCGATTCGACGGGAAAATAATCGTGAGAGGACGTTCCTCCTGATAACCACATGAATCGGGTAAGTGCTAGGTAGTCAGTATGATGAAATATGTGAATCCATGCAAGGTGCGTTATGCGATAGAGCAGCGGAAGTGGTTATTACGCTGTGGCCAAAAGGCATTGAGAGTTGGCAAAGAAATTGTCCAATGTTCTTTCGTGATCAACAAATCTCTCCGCACTATAGTGGGCATCTAACCTGATATTGCGTGACATACGGAACACGGTAAGCCTGTACCGCTCCCACTGAGAAAGCTGTCTGCGAAGAGAGCCGATTAGCTGTGCAAGTAAAGGAGGCTGGAAAAAGCAAATGCTGCATTGTAATGATGCATATACAGACTTGTGTCTGGCGCGAAAGCGAGCCTACTTCCAGCTGGTCTCCCGTTGCAAGAGATTTTGAGGAACTTTATTAATGAAGAAACGCAAATGATGACTTCACCAGAAGTTAGTGCCTCTTCGGACGATGCTAAATGGCAATCCATTAACTGGAAAGCAATTAAACAGCACGTATTAAAGCTTCAAATGCGTATTGCAAAGGCAATTAGAGAAGGTAAACGAGGCAAAGTAAAAGCTTTGCAATGGATACTGACTCACTCGAAATCAGCAAAATTTCTTACTGTGAAAAGAGTTTCACAAAACAAAGGCAGTAAAACGCCTGGAATAGACGGCATCATTTGGAACACGGATTCCCGTCGCATGATTGCGGCTAATCAACTGAGTAGAAAGGCTTATAAAACCAAGCAGCTCAGACGTATCTATATCCCCAAGAAAAACGGCAAACTCAGACCACTAGGCATTCCGTGTATGAATGATAGAGCGCATCAAGCGTT
Source organism: Parashewanella spongiae (assembly GCF_004358345.1). NCBI lineage: Bacteria > Pseudomonadati > Pseudomonadota > Gammaproteobacteria > Alteromonadales > Shewanellaceae > Parashewanella > Parashewanella spongiae. The sequence goes on from NZ_CP037952.1 coordinate 3,837,958, forward strand.
GTATCTTTTAGCACTGGAGCCTATATCTGAAACAGTTGCCGATGCAAATAGCTACGGGTTTCGGCCTAACCGTAGTACCGCTGATGCTATTCAGCAATGTTTCATTTGTATGAGCAGAAAAGCCTCAGCGAATTGGGTTCTTGAGGGTAACATCAAATCTTGCTTCGATAGGATTGGTCATCAATGGCTAATCGATAACATTCAATTAGATAAAAGAATGCTCAAGCAATGGCTTGAATGTGGTTTTATCGATAAAGGATTATTCTACAAAACGGAAGAAGGAACGCCACAAGGTGGAATAATCTCGCCAACATTAATGCTGCTTACCTTAGCTAGTTTAGAACAACTTGTTAAGTCTATCGCACATAAGACGGGTGATAAAATCCATTTTATTGGGTACGCCGATGACTTTGTAATTACAGGCACTTCAAAAGAAGTACTTGTTAATCCTAAAAACATCAGTTGAACGCTGAGTATACACGTAACTATTTGAGCAGTATGATGATTTTATCATCATGGCTTTCACCCAATGAGTGAAGTGCTCTACGCTCACAAGCTTGCTAAAATGACTGCTATTTGCGTTGTAACTTTTGCAAGTAGAATAACTACTTGCTGCAAGCTACACCTTACTATCAGCCATTTTTTCTACGCTTGAGAACGCAGTCAACTGATGTTTCTAGGTTAATGAAGTCAAACCGCAGATTGCTCGATTTCTGCAAGAAAGAGGCTTAACACTTTCTGAAGAGAAAACGCATGTTACACACATTAATGATGGTTTTGACTTTCTGGGATTCAATATTAGAAAGTACAAAGGCAAACTGCTTATTAAGCCAAGCAAGCGCAATACACTGTTATTTTTGAGAAACCTGCGTCAACTCATTAAAAAGCATGCAACTATGTCAGTAAACGATTTAATCAAGTTGTTGAATCCAAAGCTGAGAGGATGGGCAAATTATTATCGCCATTGCGTTGCAAAGAAAGTCTTTGACTATGTAGGACATCAATTATTTCAAGCGTTATGGAGATGGGCTGTTAGAAAACACATTACAAAAGGACGGCAATGGGTTGCAAGAAAATATTTTCTAGACCGAAATGGCTATTGGCGATTTCATGGTCGTCAGAAAATAGCGGATATGGATTGTGCGTTTAACCTTGTTGAAATAGCAAAAACTCTAATTGAAAGACATGTAAAGATTAGAGGGGCTGCTACGCTTTATAATCCTGAGCACACCGCTTATTTACAAGAGCGCAAACTCAATAAGCAAAGCAGAAACTCTTGGTTTTAGCCTGTCATGCCTGTAGTGTGAAGTTGCTGGGTAACATAATATGCCTTAGTCGAGGCTTAAGCCCAGTGCAGTGAAAGTTGCACGCTGGGTTCTTAGGAGAACAACATCTGGTAACAGGTGTCGTTTATCCGACAGAAACACGCCAGCCGACCAAGTTGGCAAAGGAGGGGTAAAACCAATTTACGCTCAATTTAATTATTTTTTTGAGTCTGAGATACAACTATGAGCTATGAAACGGCTCCCCTGTGCGGTGGAAAATTTTTTGTTATACATTTATAGAATGCCTTAAAGCTGAATATTTTTGTATTTATCATTTCAGTGCGTTATTTCTTAGCTTGTTAATTCACTCACTTATTGAGTAATGTGATGGCGACAGTGCGCACTCCTGCTGAGCAACAATCAATATATAGATTCATGCTTACAAGTCTCCAAGAATACCCAAGCGAAGCCGTATCCTATCTAAACTTTGAGGTTTCAAAGTTTGATGGTGATGAAAACTTACAACAGTGTTATCAAAGATTAAGCAAAACCAATAGACAAAAGCTGTATGATTTTTTCAACAATAAATCATCGTCGACTCGCTTTAACTCTCGTACACGAGAGACTCATTACTGTATGAAGCCAAGTAATGCTTACCGACATTTTGCAACTGAGCCCCGCTCCATTACTCCAAAATCGAGCACTCGATATACCAAGCAAATACAGCAACCATCTCCCTCCGCTCACTCCTTTTTTACTCAGACAAGTGCACTTATTCACTCTTGGAAACTTAAAAAGAAAACCAAAAATCAACTGGGTATTGATTTAAATGCATTAATTGGTGGTTGCACTAAACTTTCTCAGCTTATTGAAATCATTCACAGCCTAAAAAACGACAAGCAGGTCATGGAAACATCATGGGACATAAGGTTAATCCATAAAATGTTACACAAAGCCGCCGAGTTTTCTGACAGCCATTCATCTAATTTCGACGGCATTTTTAGTGACATAATACGATTTAAATCGTCCTATGAATCGAAAACATGCATCATATTACTGAAATTAATTAAGTTAAATCTAAATTTTTCAGATGGTAAAAGATTGGTGCTAGGCAATACAGCTGAAGCTAGCTTAATGCAAAAATGGGGCATCAAGCCTGATGTTGCTGTTTACAATGCCTTTATCACGGTATGCGCTAAAACCGGCCAGTTTGACAGTGCTTGGCAACTGGTGTGTGGTGATAAGCCTGTGATGGCACCTCACTTGTCATTAAAATCCAATCAAATCACCTGCATGAATTTGCTGACGGCCTGCGCTGAAATGGAGCATTATGCCGAAGCTAAATCATTAGTGTTGGGCGATACAGATACAGCCAGCTTAATGCAACAATGGGGCATCAAGCCTGATGTTGCCATTTACAATGCCTTTATCACGGTATGCGCTAAAACAGGCCAGTTCGATAGTACTTGGCAACTGGTGTGTGGTGACAAGGCCATGATGGCACCTCATTTACCACTAAAAGCAGATACAATCACTTGCATGAATTTGCTGACGGCCTGCACTGAGGCGAGGCGTTTTGCAGAAGCCAAATCATTGGTGTTGGGCGATGGCGATACAGCCAGCTTAATGCAACAATGGGGCATCAAGCCTGATGTTGCCATTTACAATACCTTTATCACGGTATGCGCCAAAACTGACAAGTTTGATAGTGCTTGGCAACTGGTGTGTGGCGATAAGCCCCTGATGGCACCTCATTTGCCATTGAAAGCCAATCAAATCACCTGCACGAATTTACTAACAGCCTGCGCTGAATCGGGGCGTTATGCAGAAGCCAAATCATTGGTATTGGGTGATGGCGATACAACTAAAGTCAGCTTAATGCAGCAGTGGGGCATCAAGCCTAATGTTGCCATTTACAGTGCCTTTATCATGGTATGCGCTAAAACGAGCCAGTTTGATAGTGCTTGGCAACTGGTCTGTGGTGATAAGCCCGTGATGACACCTCATTTGCCATGGAAAGCCAATCAAATCACCTGCACGAATTTGCTAACTGCCTGCGCTGAGACAGGGCGTTATGAAGAAGCCAAATTATTGTTGTTGGGCGATAGCGATACGGATACAGCCAGCTTAATGCAAAAATGGGACATCAAGCCTAATGTAGCCATTTACAGCGCCTTTATCACGGTATGTGCTAAAACTGGCCATTTTGATAGCGCTTGGCAACTGGTGTGTGGTGATAAGCCCGTGATGGCACCTCATTTACCACTAAAGGCAGATTCAATCATCTGCACGAATTTGCTGGTTGCCTGCGCTAAAGCGGGGCGTTATGCAGAAGCCAAATCATTAGTGTTGGGCGATACAGGTACAGCCAGCTTAATGCTGCAGTGGGGCGTCAAGCCTAATATTGCCATTTACAGCGCCTTTATCACGGTATGCGCTAAAACGGGTCAGTTTGATAGTGCTTGGCAACTGGTGTGTGGTGATAAGCCCGTGATGGCACCTCATTTGCTATTAAAAGCCAATCAAATCACCTGCACGAATTTGCTGAGCGTTTGCGCTGAAGCGGGGCGTTATGCCGAAGCCAAATCATTGGTGTTGGGCGATACAGCTACAGCCAGCTTAATGCAGCAATGGGGCATCAAGCCTAACGTTGCCATTTACAGTGGCTTCATCACGGTTTGCGCAAAAACCAACCAATTTAATAGTGCTTGGCAACTGGTGTGTGGTGATAAGCCCTTGATGGCACCTCATCTACCACTAAAGGCAGATTCAATCACCTGTACGAATTTGCTGACGGCCTGCGCTGAAACGGGGCGCTATGCTGAGGCCAAATCATTGGTGTTGGGCGATGGCGATACAGCTACAACCAGCTTAATGCAACTGTGGGATATCAAACCTAATGTTGCCATTTATAATGCTTTTATCACGGTATGCGCTAAAACTGGCCAGTTTGATAGTGCTTGGCGACTGGTGTGTGGTGATAAGCCCGTGATGGCACCTCATCTACCACTAAAAGCCAATCTAATCACCTGTATGAATTTGGTGAGCGCTTGCGCTGAAACGGGGCGTTATGTAGAAGCCAAATTATTGGTGTTGGGCGATGGCGATACAGCTACAGCCAGCTTAATGCAACAATGGGGCATTAAGTCTGATGTTGCCATTCACAATGCTTTTATCACGGTATGCGCTAAAACTGGCCAGTTTAATAATGCTTGGCAACTGGTGTGTGCTGATAAGCCAGTGATTGCACCTCATTTGCCATTAAAAGCCAATCAAATCACCTGCATGAATTTGCTGGCGGTCTGCGCTGAAGCTGGACGTTATGCAGAAGCCAAGTCATTGGTGTTGGGCGATGGCTATACGGCTACAGCGACAGTCAGCTTAATGCAACAATGGGGCATCAAGCCTGATGTTGCCATTTACAATGCTTTTATCACGGTATGCGCTCAAACGGGTCAGTTTGATAGTGCTTGGCAACTGGTGTGTGGTGATAAGCCCGTGATGGCACCTCATCTACCACTAAGGGCTGATTCAATCACCTGCCTGAATTTGCTGACGGCCTGCGCTGAAATGGAGCGTTTTAAAGAAGCCAAGTCATTGGTGTTTGGCGATACAACTACAGCCAGCTTAATACAACAGTGGGGCATCAAGCCTAATGATGCCATTTACAATGCCTTTACTAAAGTATGTATTAAGGCAAAGGAGTTAGACACTGGAATATGGTATTTAGAAGAAATAATAAACAAATGTAACATGAGTACTTTTTCACAAATTCATGCTCAACTTGCGCCGCTTGAAAAAGATAATTTCGCAAGCATGATTGATAAAGGGATAACACAAGGAATATATAAAAAAAATGTTGGCTTAATGAATCATTGTATAGATTTGCATATGGATAAAATCTTCGAAGGACATTCAGGCGATGGTACACATATTCGAGGTGTTCCATTAGCTTTCGCAAGACTATTATTTTGTTACCACAAACAAAACAATGAACCCAACATCACATCGATCATAACTGGGTACCATGGCAATAATACGTTAAAAAATGGAATGATAAGTTTTCTCAAAGATGAATTTGGACTTGAGTTTATCGAGGATGAATTCAACTCAGGAATGATAGTATTGAGCAAGTCTGCCCATTAAGTAGAGTAGGCTACTGGCTTCGCTATCGCTTATCCAGCAGCCCCTCTTCGATTCCGTGCATGAGGTTTTCCCTCACACGGCTCTGTTGTTACACTTCTCTCAGCCCCTTCACTTTGCTTATCATCTTGTCGTGGGTAAATACTCAAGACCAGCTTGGCGTAATTTTTCGTAAGCACCTCGTGATAGATACTTGCTTCGACGTTGACTTAAGCGACGATGCCAGCGATAGAACCGGTTTACTACAAATCCATTTATTCTGAAAAATACACCTCTGGGATAACCTATCCCACCAAAATAGTGTTTCCATCCCCTCAGAACTTGATTAACCTTATTTATCAGTACGCCAAGTGTATTTGAGGTTCGGTGTTTCACTATGTCTCTGATTTTATTTTTCAGCTTTGTTTGGCTCTTCTTAGACGCCTGTATCTTGATGTAACTGGTGCCTTTGATGAGGCCTGTGATCCGTTGAAAGTTAAAACCGAGGAAATCAAACTCATTCATCAGCTTTCCCATATCCACACAGTGGGTTTTACTTTGATTTAGCTTCAGACCTTCATCACTTAATTGCTGTGTTATCCAGTCCAGTTGCTCTTGTGTGTAGGTTTGCTTATGAAGTACAACAAAATCATCTGCATAGGTAACGATTTTACACGGTGTTTTTTCGTGTATTTTCAAACAGAAATCGTTGAGATAGATGTTAGCCAGTAGTGGAGAGATAACTCCGCCTTGCGGAGTGCCACATCGGCTTGCTTCTATTCGCCATTTCCCGTTGACCGTCTCTATGCTGATGGGCGCTTTGATAAAGCTTTTCAGTAAACTCAGAAAGCTGCTGTCGCTTATTCGCCTTTCTACTTTTGCCATCAACTTAGCGTGCGGGATGGTATCGAAATAGGCGCTCAAGTCAGCATCGAGTACGTGCTGGTAGCCTTGTTTTAGGCTCATTTCAATGACTTTTACCGCTTGCTGGGCGCTTCGACATGGACGGTAGCCATAACTGTGTCCATGTAAATGAGGTTCGTAGACGGATTGCATCACTATTGTCATCGCCATTTGCACAATTCTGTCACTGATTATCGGGATCCCAAGTTTCCGCGTTTTGCCGTTGTCTTTGAGTATTTCTACTCGTTTGACTGGGCTAGGTCGATAGTTTTTCTGTTGTAATTGAGTTTGAATTTCTTTGGGTGTGGGTCTTTTAAAACGACGAAGTTACCCACATCTGTATAACCTCTGTTTGGATTGCTTTTTGTGATACTCCCAATACTTTTCAATATCACCACTCGATCTTAACGACCTAAGTTTTAATATAGCTTCTGCACCTTCAAGGCTCCATCTCGCTCCAGTGATATCCAACCTATCATTAATCAGATGACGACAAGCTCCCTCAATGACACCGCTAGCAATTGGGAAACCTTGCTCTAACGCTTTACCGTATTCTAATCTTGATTTATTTTTCAATAGATAACCGATGCACTTATTAATGCCTTCTCGTTGTTTTAATTTCCGTTTTGTTGCACTGATCCCAAGGCCTTTTGCTACTTGTGACGCATTACCTCGTAAGATTTCAGTCGCTCGCTTTTCTATCCAATCTTCGACTTCTGGATCATCTTTTTCAAATAAGCACCACGCCGCTTTCCAGAGATATTCAAGCACATGGATGAAATCCATGACCACCGTTGCATTGATGTTGAGTTTCTTCATCACCCGATAAATTTGTTTTAGCTGATGAGGATGACCATCAACGAGTACAACCCACTGACAGCTTTGAGTTGGGTCTCGTTCCAGAGCTTCTAAAAATGCTTCTTCAATCACAGTCGCAGCGCTTCTTTCTACGCTTGCCCACACACGTTTATTTCTTGGTGGCACACGTAATGGACGAACATTTGAATTATCGTTTCTAGACATGATTGATTCTGGGGTACGATGCAAAGGCTTGGTGGTGTATACCGCTGCAACTTCTGCCATTCGTTTGCGGTCTTTTTTTTCTCCAGCACTTAGGCGTCCTTTGAGCTTCTGTTGTTTCGCTGCTTTTTGCGTGCCCTCTCTCAAGCTATTAGGTTGCATAACGATGCCTTTTCCATCCATAGTCAATACCAGTAAATCAGATGTATTTTCTGGCTTAAGGTATCTCTGCTGGAGATAAAAACCATCAAAATCTTGTGCAATATCCTGCACAATTTGCCTTGCTTGTCGCTTGGGCACGTGCGCACCTGTGGTGGTATCTATTGAGCTTACTGCATCATCATATGAGCCTTTGACTGCTTCTGTAGCGAGCCTTAGGCGTACACCATCAGAGTATTTATCTTTCGAAAGATTCAGCTCACCATCCATTGGAAACACGCTATCACACCGACGTTGACTGTAACCTTTTCGATGCATCGTTACGGTACCAAATAAACTTTCTAAGTTTCGTTTGCAGTTATTTTTCAAATGATTCAATGCAATGTCACGGTTGGAACAAACTTGCTGACGGGGCTCTTCAGCGGTTTTGATATCTAAGAAACCCTGTAATAAACACCGCAACAACTCAGTTCCTTCGGTATCGATATAAGCTTCAACTTCTCCATGGCTTTCTTGCTTAACTTGCTCGTCTTCGAGGTGCGAAATAATACGTTCAAATTACAATTTTGCTTCAGAAAAGAATGAAAATTCGAGTGAGTTTGAGTATGCTAGTTTCATGAAAGGAGCCTTTTTATATACTTGTTGTGTGTGGAAACTGATAAGTACTATAAAATGTGAGCTTACGGCAGCATAGCGTGAAAAACTAAATTATTTCAGGTACAGCTAGACCTAGGCGATTAGCCCAAGTCCATTTCTTACAGCTGTATTATTTTTCAGTGACGACTGTTTCTCGATAATTCCACGGTAGGTATTCTTCAGGATTGGTTTTCACTTTATCCTTCTCTCTCTGTAAAAATGTGAAATACTCAAACACATTGATGCCAGCTTCACTTGCTGTTGCAATCATTGACGTGATGACATCACCAATCGTAGCGCCAAGTAACGTCTTATGGAACATCGCATTTTTTCGGTCACGAACGATGATTTTTAACATGGCTTCGATACGGTTATTATCGATGTATACACCTTCGTAGTGGCAAAAATAGCTCAAACCAACATAGTGTTTGACAAAATATCGCATCGCCTTACCTAAACCACTATTCTCTTCAACTGTTTCATCGTTAAGGTGTGTTGTACACCACTGCTTGATGGTTTTCATTACAGGCAACGAATGTTGCTGATGGTAACTCAGCCTTTCTGTTGCCGTAAACTTTTGCTCTTTAGTGTGCTGCTCGTAAGCCCAAATTTCACCATAACGTGTCAGTACGTGCTCGACTTCATCGGGGAAATGGTTAATGACATCAACAAATTGTCGTCTGGCATGACTGTTACACAATGACAGCAGACATTCTCTTACCGTAGGGCGATTACTGACCAGAGCGTCACTCATCATTATCGGCCTAGATTGATGAGTACCGCGTTTGTGCAACAGGCTATCGATGAATTCGCCAGCATGACCAATATTAGTTTCAAACAACACGATACTATCATTGGCTTGAGTGGTCGCAATAACACCTGATGTGTACACGCCGCTGCGCATTTGTGTCTTGTCACTGTTACGCACCGGTTTTTCTATTGGCGTAGCATCCAAAATTCGGTGAGTCGTGTCATCGAGATAATAATGCTTCGCATCGGCCGCGAGGTTAACCAACATTTGATAAACAGGGTAAATATCATTGGCCACATATTCAACTTGGTCAAACACAGTAGACGCAGTGATTTTGACACCAAGCAGCTTTTGAATGCTCCCTTGGCGATAAAACGGCAACCCGGCAAAATACTTGTGTATGGCCATTAATGACCGAGCTGAGTAGCCGTATTTTTGTTGCTCGCTCCCGTCGGCTAACACTTCAACTGGCAAAGCGGCGGTAGCGTAAGCACCACAAGCATTACAGCGAAAGCGCTCCATGACATGCTGCTCTGGCTTAAACGGACTTTGCCCTGTGATACACAGTAAACTGCCTGGGTCGGTTTTGTACATTTTACCCATGTGGCACTCTAGGCAGTTATCACCCTTTTTCACATCTGTACTCTGATGCACTATCACAACTGGCTTAGCGGGAGTGAAATCTTCACCGCTCTCTTTGGGTTTACGATTTTTACCCGCAGTGTGTTTACCGCTTCCTTTATTGCTTTTACTGACACGAGACAAGGCTTCTGAAGACTTTTCAATGCCAAGTAACTTACGCAATTTGTGCACGGTGACATCGTGATTGGTTAATCGTTGCTGCATCGTCGATAACGTCACTAAGGCATCAAGTAACAACTGACAATCTTCTGGAGACAGTGCTAATTCATGCTCTCTGGCTTCAGTAACACGAACTATCAGTGCTTCCAGCGCGTTGTGGTCGATATCAGTAAACGGTTTACTCATTAAAGGACAGTCCAGCTTAGGCGAATAGGAAAAATGAATTCGGCGGGCAGTATGATCCGATAAATAAAATAATCAACCGGTAAGTGCGATTTATTTCAAGCGACTTGAAGATAAATAAGGTTCACCACTCAGTAATTGCCGTAATTGTGCCGCAGCCATCGGTTGCATAACGCCATGATGACGTGGCCATCCATGAAATTTTCCTTTTGATAACCGTTTGGTCATCAGCCAAAAGCCATTATGCTCATAAGTGAGGGCTCGTATCATGGTTTTGTTGCGATTAATGAAGACGAATATCGAGCCTGAACGCGGATTACTCGACAAGCGCTGTTGGCACACGGCCGCCAGTCCATCGATACCACAGCGAAAATCAGCAGGCTGAGTCGCAATGAAGATACGACTGTTGGAAGTTAAATAGATCATGATTTCATTGCCCCGATGAGGGCGCAAATAAAGTGAACATCCACCACACCTTGTATATGAATATTGTCGCCATTAGATAGATTCAACTCAAGTTTTACTGGGGAATTCGGCTTGATGACCTCAGGTAAGTTGGGTAATTCAATGAAGTCTGTAATGGACTCTGCCGAGTTTGATACCTGGCACCATTGTTTAAATTGAGAGCCACTGATACGTAAAGCGGTGCAAATTTGTGATGATGAGTAATGCTCTAGCAATGAAGTGGCTTGCTCGCGGAGAGTGTTTGGTATTTTAGTTCCGCGACTCGGCTTATTTATGCGCCAATGGGCGAAGACTGTGGCGACGCGAGTTAATGGCTCTATATTTGGCATGATGGGCTCCGATAATTAATCTGCCATCATTACATCAAATTATTGGGTTAAAGTTGCACTATGCTGCCGTAAACTCACTATAAAATTGCTCCTTTCGCACCATTTATTAAACCCATCCAATTGATAATGAATGATCTTTTCATGCTTTTCGTCGATCTAAAAGATCTACACCCAATTTCTTTTAACAGCGCAACGACTTTCTTTTGCTGCTCTAGATAACTGAATGTGATGCCATCAATTCCTGCTCCGCCTTTATTGGCTTTGCATCGTCGATAGGCTTCTTCGAGTATATCTAGGCGACTGAGTTTATCGTACAAGCTGTAAAATCGTAGCTCCGAGTTAAGCTTTGAGCGTAAGTAAAGTTTTCGCTGTAATATTCTGATATTTACTGGAGTGTTAGCCATATGGCAATTTCACCTCAAAAGTTACGTTAAAAAACGGGTGTAACACTGAGCCCCTTCCCTGATGTGAAGTTATGTTGTCTTCACGGTTAACGGTACTATGGGCTCATCCGACTGCCTGAGCGCCCTATCTGAAATTTCGGTTTACCTTATATTCGGATAGTGCAAGTCACTACCTTCCAACACTCAGGCTCTCCCACGTTCACTTTATTTCCTTCAATACATGCCACTTCATATTACGCCGGAAGATCAAACAGATGCATTTACCAGTTGCTTCTCTGTTTGTGTCAGGGTTCGTCAACTAGGAAAGACTCCCCATCTTCATTTTTTGATTTACGACGCTTAACTGAATTCGCTTGATGCTGCGGCCTACATTACATCTCAACCTTTATTCAAGGCCTTTGTCACAGGGCTTCATGTCATAGCGGTTACCCATTATGCATGCCAGTCAGATTTCGGGATGAACTGGTAATTATCCCGTCAGGTACGTTTCAACCTGATGGACTTATTATAAATAATAACGTTGCTGTCTCTGGTTTATGGCCATGTAATCGCTTGGCTGCGTATACGTTGAGACAAATCCCGCAACAGAATAAAGCGCTTCGTGGCGCTCCCTAAAAACATCAGTTGAACGCTGAGTATACGAGTAACTGTTTGAGCAATACGATGATTTTACCATCATGGCTTTCACCCAATGAGTGAAGTGATCTACGCTCACAAGCTTGCTAAAATGACTGCTATCTGCGTTGTAACTTTTGCAAGTAGAATAACTACTTGCAAAAGCTACGCCTTACTATCAGCCATTTTTTCTACGCTTAAGAACGCAGTCAACTGATGCTTCTAGGATTAACTGTAGTTGCTTGCATTTATAAATCGGTTTGCTCGCATTTATCCGTCATTTTCTGCTCGCAATAAATGACTTTATAAAAACGAGCTTGCTTACATTAATTGCTTTTATCAAATTAGTTGCTCAGATTAAGTGACTTTATAAAGCTATGTTGCTCACTTTAAATGATTCTATAAATGAACCAATTTAAATGAGCTACAAATTAAATAATATCATATGGTTGACTCGTTATTGGACAAAAGCTACTTAGCGCAAACGCATAACCTTCTCGATTCACATTAAAAAAACTAACTGAATAACATCCTAAAACGTGCACCGTTGTCTGGTTGAACATAAGTCAAATCGCCGCCATGTTGCACCATTATATGGCGGGATAAACTTAAACCAATACCAGAGCCTTGTGGTTTAGTAGTAAAGAAAGGCACAAAAATCATCTCATGCACATGTTCAGCGATGCCTTCACCGTTATCAATAATATCGAGGCTTACTTGAGCACTTTCATTTTGATGTAGGCTAATCGTTATTTGCTTATTTTTGAGTTCACTTACCGCTTCTGTAGCGCTTTTTAAAAGGTTTATCAGTACCTGCTCTAACTGCGCAGCATCAGCCATTAATGAGTAATCACTGGGTAACTTCAGTTCCAAATCAACTTGCAATTGCTGCCATTGTGTTTCAAACAGCTTTAAGGTTCTGTTCACTAAATCTTTAAGTGAAGTGATTTGCAAATTCGGCGCTGGTAATTGGCTCAACGAGCGGAATCGACCAATAAACTCATCCAAATGTGCAGTTCGCTTAGCAATGGTATCTAGTGCTAATTGTAAATCTTGCTTATCTTCCTCATCGTCAAAACTGAGCTGCTCTGGTATTAACGTGGTCGCAGTTTGTGATAATGAAGTAAGGGATGCTGCGACTTAGGTTATACCGACGTATAATCCAAACAGAGTAATTTACGGTTGCAGCCAAATGTCTACTTCAATTTACCTTTCTAGTGAGTCCAAAAGGATAATTAAACTTGCATCCAGTAAACTTCATGGGATGGAGAAAAGAGTTTTTATGGCCGAAGTATCCAAAACCTTCTGCTGTGGGAGTCCACGCTTAACTGAAACAGAATTTGGCTGGTGTCGAAAGGCTGTTGCGCTTGGGCTTCATGAACAAGAAACGGGCTTCGAGTGTTTCGGACACTATGACGGAAAACCTCGAAGTGAAGTGAGTCAGCCTCAATTAGAAATAGATATTAGAGCGTTAGTAGATCCTGAATCGCAAGCCGACCCGAAGTTTAAAAATACGTTTGTGTATACCCGAATTACAGCGAAAGGCGTCAGAAAAAAGTTAATTGAAGAAAAAGGCTGGCTACCTGAAGAATTACCTAAAGAAAGAACCATTAACGACATATTAAATCGACTGGGATACAGACTTCGACGAGACCAAAAAACTAAACCCCAAAAAAAATTCCTCAAACAGACGCTATCTTTGAAAACGTAAACAAAATCAATAAAGAAACAACCGGTAATAAAAAAGTCATCCGTATTAGTATAGACTGTAAAGCGACAGTTAATGTTGGTGAGTATTCCCGTTACGGTAAATCTCGTAGTGCTGATGCTGTTCAAGCGTTGGATCATGATATGGAAATAAAAAAGAAAATGATCCCGTTCGGAATTCTTAACCTCGACAATGATCAACTTCATTTTTTTTATGGCAACTCAAATAAAACAAGTGACTTCATTTGTGACGCACTTGAATGGTGGTGGGATTCAGTTAAAAGTGAAAATCTAGAAGTGGAAGAACTCATTATTTTTTCAGATAATGGTCCTGAAAATAGTGGCTGTCGTACTCAATACCTGTTTAGATTAGTAGCGTTTAGTGAACAATCGAAACTCAAGATTCGAAACGTCTACTACCCGCCATACCACAGTAAGTACAACCCGATAGAACGAGTCTGGTCATCGTTAGAGAGGCATTGGAATGGCACATTACTGAGTACAGCCAAAACGGTAATAGAATGGACAAAAACAATGACATGGAAAGCGATGAGCCCAGTAGTCAATTTAATTGATAAAATTTACTCAAAAGGAGTCAAGCTCAATAACAAAGAAAAAGAAGAGCTGGAAAGTAAAATAGTCAGAAATAGTGAATTACCAAAGTGGGATCTTACAATCACTCCAATTGCGGTAGATTTTTAAATGCTAGATCCCTAATGCCTCGTTTTGCCACGGTTTGGCAATAAAATCAGCGGCTCCAGCTTTGATGGCTTGGACTGCTAAGTTCATATCGGCATAAGCCGTCATCATAATCACGGTAGTGCTTGGTTTCAGCGTTAAGATCTGCTTTAGCCAATGAAACCCCTCTTTGCCACTGATAGCATCTTGAGTGAAGTTCATATCCAGCAGCACTACATCAATATCAAACTGGTTTAAGTAATGGCTGATTTGTTGCGGATCAGTTGTGGTTTTAACTTGTTGATAGTGCTGGAACCCATCAGATACGGGTAACAAATAAATGAGAAAATCTGAGGAGAAAAACGTTATTTATTGAGATAATAAGCCGACTAAAACTATTCTCAAAATAAAATGCCGATACTCGACCGAACACCGCTTAACTCCTCAGACAAATTCGATCTTCTCTTAAAAACTATCGCTTGCCAAGTGCATGGTGCAGTTTCTTCTCTTTCTGATGAATTTAATGTTTCTCGTAAAGCCGTTTACTCCGCTAAATATGCGGCTCAATCGGCACTAAAGTGCCTTGTTACTACCAACGACGAATCTGATGTCATTACATCTGTAAATGTTGACGTACCACATCTTCGCCGTTCTATTGTGGCTTTATCAATCACAGCACCTAACTCTATTCGAGCAATTGAAGAACAAATCCCACTCATTTATCCAGGCTGTAAAGTCAGTTACGGTTACATTCAAGGCGTTATCGTTGAAGCTCAAGAGCAGGCTGAGTTATTTAACGAAAAAGTGTCGCTATCAGCCATAAAGAGTGTGGCCATCGATGAGATGTTCAGCCAAGGTGACCCCGTACTTGCTGGGATAGATCTCGAAAGTGGTTATTTATTTTCACTCTCTCACGAACAAAAGCGTGACGGTGAAACTTGGGCACGAGTTTTAGGTGAAGCTAAATCACAAGGATTATCACCTCAGCACGTCGTTAAAGATGGAGCAAAAGGAATAGCGAAAGGCGTTAGCATGAGCTTTGAACATGCAGAGCAACGTGATGATGCTTTCCATGCGTTGTATATCGTAGGTAAGGCGCTGAGAAAGGTTGAACGTCGGGCGTACTACTACATTGATAAAGAGGCTAGTTTGGAAAAAAGATTGCGTAAAGATGTATTCGATACAGAGAAAAAGCAGCAGGCAATGGTTGATTTATTAGGCGTGCAAGCGAAATGTGAGCAAGCGATTGAGCAATATGAAAGTGGAACGAAAAGCAGAAATCATCTCCACCAAGCTTTGACCAGTATTTCCATGAAAACGGGTAGCCTCATGACGAAAAAACAGGCTGAAGCCTTGCTAACGAAGGCTGTTGATGGCTTAAAAAATACTGAGCATAAAGATGGCATCACCGCTGCTAGATACATAAAAAATCGTTTGAAAGGACTGACATTAGCAACTCAAGCACTTCACGAAAAGTTACTGAAACTTGGCGAACTTTATCCTCAAGAATGCGTTGAAGTGGCTTGTCGCTTCTCTGAACGAAAGCGCCAATTACGAAAAGCTAAACCTTGGAAAATAGCGCGGTATCAGAAAGAATTAGTTGGCAGTTATCAGTGGTTGCGACTCCGTTTAGGCAAGAGTGCCAGCGAACTTATGCTGCAAGTGGAAGCGTTGCATCAAACTCGCCACAGAGCATCAAGTGCCATTGAAGGGTTTAATGCCACTCTACGGTCTTACCTTTATGTCCGTAAAGGAGTCAATCAAGGTTTCCTCGAGTTATTTAAAGCTTGGTACAACCTTCGCTCAAGACGCTGGGGGAAACATAAAGGAACTTCATCGTATCAGAATATCACAGGGAAAAAAGTTGATGACTGGCTAACAATGCTGAATTTTCCACCTTCGGATTTACACCACTAAGCACTCACAAACTTTGTGTGATTTACGGTAGCGGTTCAACTGAGGTTGAGCTGGCGATCTCTCTTTGATTTGTTACCTTTAAGACCTATGTTTTGATCAGTCCTAACTAATGCCTTAGCAACTGACACATACGATGGAGCTCTATAGCTAATATGAAATTCTACGACACAATTACTAAATACGTCTATGAGGAGCGTAAGGTATGGCCTTCCAAGCGGTATATTGAGTTCGTCATCTACGAGAATTAAATCCAGTGGTGTGTGATCTATTTCCACCCTTTCTAGAATTCGAGTTGGCCGTATATGTGAAAGGCATTTCTCAAACATTCTATCCGCTAAATATTTACCATAGCGAGCAACAGCCTCGGGATATGGTGGTAACTTATTGATTCGTCGATTAAAGCTTTTATATGAGATTTTTGGTATTTTGCCATCAACGATTTTGTTGTTTTCAATCGTAATTAAGTCACAATAATGCTCGTAGGCTTTCATTATCGATGGGCGTATTGCTTTGTAATACCTTTCTAGTGCAACTTTAAAGAACTCTTCATCGCCAGATATTCTTTTAGCTGTATTGCCTTTTTTCTGATGAAAATCAACTAATGAAGTTATTTCACCTCCGCTGTCTTGGAATTTTTTCCTCCACCTAACTACTGTTCTCCAACTAGGAATCTTCTTTGTTTGCTCTGAATACAACTCAGCTAAGATAGGCTCTAAACTTTTTTTAGTCCAACCTGATGTTATCTTTTGTTGTATTAATGAAATAATCCTAAACCGCTCAATAGCTTGTTCCTTCAACTCGTTAGAATAAGTATCTAAATCTCGTTTTATTAATACCGACTCTTCTAATGGAATATATTGTTTCGGAGTAGTTGCCTGCTCTCTTTGATAAATGTTTTCGAACTCATCTTTGAAGCTGCTCATGACTCACACCAAAAAGTAGGATTACCATCAAGTTTCTCATTGATGAGATCTACCTTAACTTTCCCTGTTGCTACGAGTTGCAATACATTAGCTCTTAAGTTTCCAATATCCTCTTCAAATTGAGTTAAAAGACAGAATAATGATAACCTCCCAACCTTGTGTATGATGTTTAATATTTTTTCTTGAAGGTCATTTTCAAGTGTAAAACTTGAATAGCGGTGAAGTATTTTTAAATTTTCAAGTAATGGTTGTCTTCGGACTTGTTCATCTGTTACGAGAATTAAAGAAATACCTAATTTTTCTCCTGATTCCTTTCTGGCCTCAGGGCGGGATCGTGCTTTAGATCTTGAAAATAATTAAATCAATTTTGAACTTTCCTGAGTAACGATGATCAGATCGACAAATGAATACTGATTTGAGTCTGATTATGGACGTAATGAAAGAGATTGAACAAGTTGAAGATTATCGTGTTGAAGCTAATAAAGAGTATGATTTAGCTGATATTATTTTTCTTACAATTGCCGCAGTGCTTTGTGGTGCTACAGGCTGGAAAGCCATCAACATTTTCGGTGAAGCTCAATTAGATTGGTTAAGACAATATCGGCCATTTAGTAATGGCATCCCGACACAACACTCAATCGGACGGATAATTAGAGGTGTTAAAGCCGAAAGTATGATGTCTTGCTTTATTAACTTTTCCAATACATTACGGGAGCGAGATGGTAAAGAGCATATCAGTTTTGATGGTAAAGTTGCTTGTGGCTCTAAACACGGTGATGACATAGCGGCGCTTCAACTAATGACGGCAATGGTTGTAGATAATGGGCTGATAATACGTCAACAAGAAACGTCGACCAAAACGAATGAAATCCCAGTAATGCAATCCATGCTAAAACACATGGATATTGAAAATGCAGTGATTACCGCTGACGCCATGCACTGCCAGAAAGAAACTGCAACCTTAATACGTGAAGGAAAAGGTGATTACGTTCTTCAAGTGAAAAAGAATCAAGGTAAATTACTTGCTGAAATAGAAGCTTATTTTCATAAGTGCTATCGAGACACACCAGAGCTTTTAAAGCAGAATCACTTTACAGAGTTAGACGGTGAGCACGGACGAATAAATGAAAGACATTATCGCCTTTTGCCAATTACAAATTGGTTTGACGAAACGGCTAAATTTGTAGGCAGTCAGGCCGTTGTTGAAGTCACTCGGATGCGAGAAATGAAGAATAAATCAAGCCATGAAACGTCTTATTACATAACCTCGTTAGCCAGTGACGTGGAAGGCATCGCTGGATATATACGGAAGCACTGGGCAATTGAAAATAGTCAGCATTGGGTTCTCGATGTCACTTTTAAAGAGGATGACTGTAAAATTTATGCTGATGATGGTGCAAAAAATTTAGCAACTATTAGGCGAAAGGTTTTGAACTTAATTAAAAATCACTCTTCAAAAGACAGTGTGGCTGGCAAGATACAGCGAGCCTGCTGGGATGCAAAATTTAGGGCTGAGATTTTATTTGGAGAATAATTCATCAAAGCATAATCCCGCCCTGTTTCTGGCCTTAAATCGCACTTTGAACTCAGACTTTAGCGCTTGCCTGATTGCTTTATATTCAATATATTGTTTAGTCTGATCTTTAAAAGTGATCACTGCGTCTGGGGTATACGGAAGCTCCTTTCCTTCAAAATGATACTTGTAACCTTTCGGCTGAGATTCAAAACTAACAACGTCCTCGTCAAATTCATGATGAAAACAAGCGTCAAACTCAATAGTACCTTCACACATAACTATTTTATTTGTTTTTATACTCACAAATTTAAGAACGCTTTTATTGGGAGAAGCTTTGCGAAGATTTCTGATGTACATCTCAAAACCATTAAATTAAGCAAAGTAATCTTAAGAGGATAATCACACTTTTAATTTTGAGATAATAAATACTTTTTTACGATAAGATATTTGACAACTTATGGGTTAGATTTGTCATCTTATGATGTGATTTATAACAGGTTATGGGTTAAATTTGTCACTATATGGGTAAAATTTGTCATCTTATGGGTACAATGACAAATAAAACTCAATATTTACCGTAAGTTATTGATTGGATTGCTCCCCAAGATACCGTTATCAGCTTAGCCCTTGAACCGTAGGTTCAAGGCGGGTAAACGATAACTTCCTAAGGCTTCTCGATACGAGCCGAGCTTGCACAATGTCAGCCAAACATTCACCCTTAAGTCAAAATTATCGGCACAGGGACATTACTGATTAGAACATGTATCCCAGGGAGCAAATTTGATTGGTCAATTTTAAAGATGACCTAAATTCTGTGTAGTTACTTCGAGCTACGTACTACTAACGCTTCTTCTAACGTCGATTGAAGCAAATTGATCCGCTCATCCATTTGTGAGACATAATCCTGATTTCGACGTTGCTCAGTATACAATTCATGACCAATATTTAGTGCGGCCATAATCACGATTTCTTCGCGGCATAAACTGTTTGAGCGAGTTTTTAAGTCACTTAACTGTTTTTCAAGATTTTCAGCAATTTTAATCAGTGCTTCTTCTTGTTCTGCCGGACATGCAATTGAGTAGGTCCGACCCAGTAACGTTATATCAATGGCCCTGTTACTCATAGCGATCCAACATCCTTATGTTGTATTAAGTGCGGACTATATAAGTCTAGACGCAAAAGTGCAATACGCCCGAACTATATTCCGCCATCAATTGGATTAATTGCTGATTCTTTAACTTGTAAATACTCACACCGACAAAAAATTGCCTGTATTTCATACTAAAAAATCACGATGATTTATTATTTTTTCAGAATCGAACTACAATTATTGAATGAATATTGAATCAAGGATGTAGTAATGAGTATTCCATCAAATCCAGCAGGTAGTATAAAGAGCGGCCAATTAACGATAAAAATGGATGAACAAGCTGTAGAAAAATTAAAGCAAAGTGCCACACCAGAAGCACAACCTTTTGAGGTAACATTTAAAACCGATAAAGGATTGCAAGTATTACAGTTCTTAATTTCAGCAAAGAAGAATGAAAACCTCGAAGAAACTATTGCCCAATTCCATGTTGAGAATGAACATGTTTTTGAGGACGAAAACCCCACAATATCAAGTAATCAACTTGACTTTATTGCAAAAAAATTATCTGATTATTTAAATGACCAACGAATAGCATCTGCATCTTATGATATGTCTAGCAGCGAAAAAGAGAGCTCTAGAGTTTCGGGTGATGGCTGGAGAGAGGCGACCAAAGAAGACCTTCGGCATATTGACGAAAAAGATATATGGGCAGAATACGATGTAAACTCGATTCAGTTTCCTGACAAAATCAGCAATCCACAAGACTCTTTAGTGACTAGAGCCACTAACAAAAGATTCGTGAGCAATGAAATTAATCGCAATGTAAATAAAGTTATAACAGCGTTTGCTTCGCTCTGGCAGAAATAATCTTTCATTCATAAATTTCAGGCTATATAGGATCCTATTTAGCTATCTGATAGAATTATGCTCAATTAATTAAGATTAAACGGAATATACTCATGAGCACCCCTCCGTCATTACAGATTGAAAAATTAATGGCTATTTTAATGGCTGAAGGTATCGGCTTACATCCTTCAGAATTACATGGAACTATAGTGGGGATAATCAGTGGCGGAGTTGAACAAACTACTGAGGCTTGGCAACCATTACTCATTGAGTTAAGCAATAATAATGAACCTTTCCCACCATCTGTTCAAAGTCAGCTTAATGAGCTCTATCAAGATACACTAAACCGTTTAGACGACTTCGACTTCGGCTTTACTTTACTATTGCCTGAAGAAGAAGAGCCACTAAATGTGAGAGTTGATGCGTTATTTTTATGGGTCAATAATTTCCTTTCTGCACTTGCTATCGCACAACCTAAACTCAATGATTCGTCTGAACGCATTCAACAGTACATTGAAGTAATGAGTAATATTTTCTCCGATGGTGCTGAAGTTGGTGATGACGAAGACTCAGAGTCTGCTTTTTTTGAATTATTAGACTTTGTTCGAGAAGCGGCAATGAATTGTTATTCAGAATTTGCCCCTGAAGTCATGGTTGATGATAGTACCAACTGCAATACACTTCACTAGCCCATTACCCTGATTGATCAAAATCATTTGTTTTTACTGTTGAATAAGTCAAACTGCTTATTCAACAGTATATGTTTTGTCGAATAGATGGATTCAGAATGACAATCAAGCCTTCCCAATTGAAGCAAACTCAGCAAAATCAAGATAAAAATGCTATTAATCACTATGATGTAGTCATTATTGGTGGTGCTATGGTTGGTTCGGTATTAGCGCTCGGACTTGAACAGTTAACCAAAAGACATAATAAAACCCTAGATATTGCCATTATTGAAGCATTTGCACCAAGCTCTGATCACCCAGGGTTTGATGCTCGTGCAATCGCATTAGCACACGGTAGTATTCAAGCATTAACTCAACTTGATATTTGGCAGCATATTAGTGAATTAGGTACGGCAATTAAGCATATTCATATTTCAGATCGCGGCCACTTTGGCATGACTGAATTAGATGCTAACAGCTTTAACATTGCATCGATGGGCGAAGTAATTGAACTCAACCCCGTTGGTTATAAGCTTTTTAAAGAGTTACAAAAATCATCTATTGACATCATTTGCCCTGCTAAGCTCGACAAGATTGAAGCTAATGATGAGTTTCACCATGTTAAGCTTGACTCAGGTCAAGTGCTGACTACAAAACTAATCGTTGCTGCCGATGGTGCTCAGTCATCCGTACGCATGCAATTCAATTTACCTCAAGAAGAAATTGATTTTAAACAAACAGCGTTAATCGCTAACATCAGCTTGCAAAAATCGCACAAAAATCGAGCTTGGGAGCGCTTTACAAACAGCGGGCCTTTAGCATTATTACCAATGAGCCCGTCTAATGGTCAGCAACGTTTATCTATGGTTTGGGCGCTTGATCCGGATAATGCCGAACTAATGAAGCAAGCAACCAAGCCTGTGTTTTTGAACTCACTACAACAAGCATTTGGTTTTCGTGCAGGACAATTTATCGATGTTGGAGAGCGCTATTCTTACCCTCTAAAATTGACTTACATGCCAAGACCAATCCACCATAGGTGTTTATTTGTCGGTAATGCTGCACAAACTTTGCACCCTATCGCTGGGCAAGGATTTAATCTAGGGTTACGAGATATTATGGGTGTGCTTGATGTCATTGAACACGCGCTTATTGAAAATTTACCAATGGGCAATGTGGCAATGACTCACGCCTATTTAAAAGCTCGTGAGAAAGACAGAATGAATACAATTAATCGAGTTGAGTTTTTAGTCCGTGGTTTTTCTAATGATCTTTGGCCACTTACATTAGGACGAAATCTTGGATTACGGCTGTTATCTTGGTTGCCGCCGCTCAAAGCTCCTATTGCAAGCAAGGCCATGGGTTTCACCACAGACACAATTTTATAATGGAATTTTAGAATGTTTAATACCCAAAGCTATGACGTAGCCATTGTTGGTGGCGGCATGGTCGGATTAGCTACCGCAATAGGATTAGCACAAGCTAATATCAATACAATTATCATTGATGCTGGTTCTGTTGAAGCCGTGAGTGGCGAGCCTAAACTTAGAGTCAGCGCGATTAACAAAGCCAGCCAAACCCTTCTTGAGAATATTGGTGCATGGCAATATATCAACCAAGAACGATTGGGCGGGTATGACACTATGGAAGTGTGGACAAAAGATGGTTTAGGCTCAATAAAATTTGATGCCAAGAGCCAGAACGAATCACTGCTAGGCAACATTATAGAAAACGATAATATCAGCAACTCACTAATTAAACGTGCAGCTGAACTCGAGCAACTTACTCACATTGAAAACGTAAAAGTGGCCAATATTGCTTTGGGTGATCGTGAAGCTTGGTTAACCCTCGAGAATGGTGACAACCTCACTGCAGCGGTTGTAATAGCCGCTGATGGTGCGAACTCTTGGGTAAGACAGCAAAGTAAAATTCCACTCAGTTTTTGGGATTATGATCATCATGCTATTGTTGCAACCATAAAAACTGAAGTTCCACATCAACATTGTGCCAGACAAGTATTCTTAAGCAGCGGTCCTTTGGCTTTTTTACCATTAAACCAAGACAATTTGTGCTCTATTGTATGGTCAGTGTCCCCGCAAAAAGCAAAAACCTTATTAGCAATGGACGATAACGAATTTTCCAAATCTCTTACAGCCGCTTTTGATTCAAGATTAGGTTTGTGTAGTGTTGAAAGTAAGCGTTTAAGCTTCCCATTAAAAATGCGTTATGCTCGACATTTTGCAAGACAGCGATTGATCCTTGCTGGTGATGCGGCTCACACCATTCACCCCCTTGCAGGACAGGGGGTCAATTTAGGCTTTCTTGATTCAGCCAGTATCATTGAAACTCTGTCTGAATTAAAGCTTCAAGGCAAAGACTTAGGTGAATATCAAAATCTCCGCCAACTTGAACGTTGGAGAAAAGCTGAAGCTATAGAAATGATAGCCGCCATGGAGTCGATAAAGCGTTTATTCAGTGGCGACAATATATTCAAAAAAGCCCTATGTGACTTTGGATTAAATTTTGTCGATAAGTTTGAAATACTGAAAACTGTATTCGCTAAACAAGCCTTAGGGCAAAAGGCTCGACTTCCTAAGCTGTGTAATACCAATTACAGTAATTAACTTCCCACTCAGCAAGAGCTAATGGATTTCAGTACAAGGCGCAAGTTTGAAGTACTATATACCCTAACGGCCGCCATACAAAGCTGGCGTTCAACGCACTTCGTGCTTTTGTCGGGATAATTCAAAAACTTGTAACCTAGTAATGAAATCCTTTAGCCTTGCCCTTCGGGAGCTTGTATGTGTCCAAATTACTACGCAAAACTGTCTCAACGTAGCAATGTAATAACAACAGTTTTGTATGTCGGTAATAACTATGTCTTCATCAATTTCACTTGTACTTTGAACACATACATAGCTCTGAGCTGGGTATTTAATTACTGTAATTGGTATAAACCATCTTCCACCTAAATAAATAGGTTGGGAGCGTCCATATACGCAAAAAGTTACTGATAACAAAGCATGAATAGCAGCAAAGAGTGGTTACCAACATACAAAACTGTCGTTACTTCGTTTCTACTTGCAAAATTTATAACGCAGCTAGCGGTGATTTTGGCAAGTATATGTATGTTCAGGACTCTCCTGATGGATGAATTCGGGTTGCTTAATTTTGTATTTAACCGATTTATTTAGGTTCTACTGAATACTAATCTATCAACCCCAATTGTTTGAGTGTACCTTGTTTCAACAATCACTCAAACAACAACCACACTCATAGCAACCTTCTAAACCGCCCACGCAACCGCGCAACAGCATTAACCTATAAAAATCAACATATTACACTTCATTGGAATTAAAACAACTCTATGCAAATAGTTTATTTTTAGTCTCTCTCAAAATTTACATCACATATCACCTTCAACCACTCCGATACCCTTGTTTTTATTCACGGATTATAAAATCTAATCCATCACTCACAAAACTAAGAAAAATTTTGTATACAAAATGAAGGCGCAAGGTATAATTTCGCAGTTTTTTGCCAATTGCTTCACAGAATTGGCATTTACCTCTAACTCCTGAAAGGGAAAATAATGGCTAATAAAACTGTACTTTTTGACAAACACTTGGCTGCGAATGCCAAAATGGTTGATTTTCACGGCTGGGAAATGCCGATCAACTATGGTTCACAAATCGAAGAGCATCATGCTGTTCGACAAGATGCCGGTATGTTTGACGTATCGCATATGACTGTTGTCGATATTATGGGTACTGATGCCAAGGATTTCTTGCGTATTCTATTGGCTAATGATGTTGCTAAACTCAATGTCACAGGTAAAGCATTATATGGCGGCATGTTAAATCATGAAGCTGGTATTATTGACGACTTGATCACATATTATTTGGACGAAACCCATTATCGTCTGGTTGTGAACTCAGCGACAAGAATTAAAGACTTAGCGTGGATAAATAAACAGGCGCAGTCATACCAAGTTGAGATCATAGAGCGCCCTGAACTTGCTATGGTTGCGGTACAAGGGCCTAATGCTAAGCAAAAAGCAGCACAAGTGCTCAGTTCACAACAACAAAACGCTGTTGAAGGGATGAAACCATTTTTTGGCGTACAAGCCGATTCGTTATTTATTGCAACAACTGGTTATACAGGCGAAGCAGGGTATGAAATAATTGTCCCTAATGATAAAGCTGAATCACTGTGGCAAGCTTTGCTAGAAGCAGGGGTTCGACCATGTGGACTTGGTGCACGTGATACCCTGCGATTAGAAGCTGGAATGAATCTTTACGGCTTAGATATGGACGAATCGGTAAACCCGCTTGCTGCAAATATGGGTTGGACAATTGGCTGGGAGCCACCAGAACGTAACTTTATTGGCCGAGAGGCTCTCACAGCCATTAAGGCAGATGGTACTACTAAAATGGTCGGTTTAGTCATGGAAACCAAAGGCGTTTTACGCCACGGTATGAACGTATTCTTTACTGATGCAGAAGGAAATGAGCACCAAGGTGAAATAACCAGTGGTACTTTCTCTCCTACTTTAGGTTTTTCGATTGCCATGGCGCGAGTACCTAAAGGCATCAGTGATACCGTGGAAGTTGAAATGCGTAAAAAACGGGTCGAAGTAAAGGTCGTAAAACCTTGTTTTGTTCGTAATGGAAAGCAAGCATTTTAACTCACAATTTTAAACAGATTTCAGATTTAAAGATAACGCAACAAGGAATTACAATAATGAGCAATCTACCTACTGAACTAAAATATGCCACTTCTCACGAGTGGGTTCGTAAAGAAAGCGATGGTAGCTACACTGTTGGTATCAGTGACCACGCTCAAGAATTGCTGGGCGATATGGTATTTGTTGAATTGCCTGATGTTGGTGACACCTTATCTGCAGGCGAAGATTGTGCTGTAGCTGAGTCAGTTAAGGCGGCTTCAGACATTTATTCTCCTCTTTCTGGCGATGTTGTCGCTATTAACGAAGAATTAGAAGACTCACCAGAAAATGTAAACAACGCTGCATTTGCTGAAGGCTGGTTATTCCGTATTATGCCTTCTGATGAGTCTGAACTAGACAACTTATTAGATGCTGAAGGCTATCAAGCCATCATCGACGAAGCGTAACTCGTCTGTTGAAACAAAGCCCCTACATTGGGGCTTTGTTTGTATTTAGTCCAAAATTATTCTGAGTTAATCATGACCAAACAAACCCTTACCCAGCTTGAGCAACACGAATTATTTCTCACTCGTCATATTGGGCCCGACGAAGTTCAACAACAAGCCATGCTTAATGTTGTTGGCGCTGAATCTATCGATGATTTAATCGGACAAATTGTTCCTGAGTCAATTCGTCTAGATCGCGAGTTAACCGTTGGGCGCCCAAACAATGAATCTGAAGGCCTTGATTACATTCGTAATGTTGCCAACAAAAACCAAGTATTTAAAAGTTATATCGGTATGGGTTACTACCCTACTCTAGTGCCTAATGTCGTACTGCGTAACGTGTTAGAAAATCCTGGTTGGTATACTGCTTATACACCATATCAACCTGAAATTGCCCAAGGCCGTCTGGAAGCAATTATCAATTTCCAGCAAATGTCGATGGATCTTACGGGACTTGACTTAGCATCAGCATCCTTACTTGATGAAGCAACTGCTGCCGCTGAAGCAATGGCACTGGCTAAACGGGTATCCAAAGCTAAAAAAGCCAACATATTTTTTGTTGCTAATGACTTATTCCCTCAAACATTAGACGTAATAAAAACACGTGCTGAATGTTTTGGGTTTGATGTTGTAGTCGGTCCAGCACACGAAGCCGTCAACTACGAGCTTTTTGGTGCGCTGTTCCAGTACACCAACCGCGAAGGCCAAATTCACGATTACACCGAACTATTTACAGAGCTAAAAGCTAAAAAAGCGGTAATTTCAGTTGCTGCTGACATCATGTCCTTGGTACTGCTTAAATCTCCTGGTGAAATGGGCGCTGATGTTGTTTTTGGTAACGCGCAACGTTTTGGTGTACCTATGGGATACGGTGGTCCTCATGCGAGCTTTTTTGTAACCAAAGACACACATAAGCGTTCAATGCCTGGCCGCATTATTGGTGTATCACAGGATACTCGCGGCAACCGCGCCCTACGCATGGCAATGCAAACTCGTGAGCAACATATCCGCCGTGAAAAAGCCAATTCTAATATTTGTACGGCTCAAGTATTACTGGCAAATATGGCATCTTTTTATGCTGTATTCCATGGCCCACAAGGTCTAAAAACCATTGCAAATCGCATTAACCGTTTCACTGATATCTTAGCGTTAGGCTTAGCATCGAAAGGTTTAAATCCAGTTAACAGCGCTTGGTTTGACACATTGACGTTTGAAAGCACAAACCTAGTTGCCATTAAAACACGTGCTGCAGCGGCTAAACTTAATTTACGTATTGATAGTGACCTACGTTTTGGTGTTAGCCTAGATGAAACAACAACACGTGAAGATATTGCACAGTTGTTTGATGTGATATTGGGCGAAGATCATGGCTTAGATGTCACTATAATTGATGAGCAAGTTCTCGCAGCAACGGAATCATCCATTCCTGCCAGCTTGCAACGTCAAAATGCCATTTTGACGCACCCTACATTTAACCGCTACCAAAGCGAAACTGAAATGATGCGTTATATCAAACGCCTTGAAAACAAAGATCTTGCATTGAACCATTCGATGATTTCTTTGGGCTCATGCACCATGAAGCTAAATGCGGTTGCCGAAATGTTACCGATCAGCTGGCCAGAGTTTGCCAACATGCACCCGTTCTGCCCACTTGAACAAGCCGAAGGTTACACTCAGCTTATCAACGAATTGTCTGATTGGTTAGTTGACATTACAGGTTACGATGCAATTTGTATGCAACCTAACTCAGGCGCTCAAGGTGAATATGCGGGTTTGTTAGCAATTCAGAAGTATCATGCTTCACGTGGTGATGGGCATCGTAATGTGTGTTTGATCCCACAATCAGCCCACGGCACTAACCCAGCTTCAGCACAACTTGCAGGAATGAAAGTTGTCGTAACGGCTTGTGATGCACAAGGTAACATCGACCTCGACGACCTACGTACTAAAGCGCAAGAAGTGGCTGAACACCTTTCTTGCATCATGATCACTTACCCATCTACTCATGGTGTATACGAGGAAACAGTCCAAGAGATTTGTGAAATCATCCACCAGTATGGCGGCCAAGTTTATCTTGATGGCGCGAATATGAATGCACAGGTTGGTATTACTTCTCCTGGTTTCATTGGGGCTGATGTTTCGCATTTGAATCTGCACAAAACCTTCGCGATTCCTCATGGTGGCGGAGGCCCAGGTATGGGACCTATCGGTATTAAAGCTCATTTAGCTCCGTTTGTTGCAGGACATACTATCATCAAACCAGGACTTGAAAGTGACAATAATGGCGCTGTATCGGCGGCACCTTATGGTAGCGCTGGCATATTGCCAATTTCATACATGTACATTCGCCTTTTGGGTAGTAAAGGGCTTAAACAGTCAACGCAAATGGCGATGCTTAATGCGAATTATGTAACCAAAAAGCTTTCAGAGCATTACCCATTATTATTTAGTGGTCGTAATAATCGAGTAGCCCATGAATGTATTCTGGATCTACGTCCGCTTAAAGAAACGTCTGGTGTCACCGAAATGGATATCGCTAAACGTTTAAACGACTACGGATTCCACGCACCAACCATGAGCTTCCCTGTTGCTGGAACGCTGATGATTGAGCCTACTGAGTCAGAGTCAAAAGTCGAGCTGGATCGTTTCATCGAAGCAATGATTGCTATTCGTGAAGAAGTAAGAAAAGTAGAAGCAGGTTTATGGCCAGCCGATAACAACCCGCTTCATAACGCTCCGCATACTTTAGCTGACATTATGGATCCAGAATTTGATTCTCGCCCATATTCACGTGAACTCGCCGTTTTCCCGACAGCCGTAACTAAAGCAAATAAATTTTGGCCAACAGTTAACCGCATTGATGACGTTTTTGGTGACAGAAACTTATTCTGCGCATGTGTGCCGATGGAAGATTACGAATAACCACATTTGTGTTTGATCAATACAATTGAAGTTGGAAACCGAACAAATGTAGTTAGAAACTGCAATTAAAGTTGGAAACTTCTGCTTCAGTCGTAAAAATGATAAAGGTGAGCAATTTAGCTCACCTTTTTTATATGTTAAAAATATTAGGTAAGGTAATATTATTTACAAATAAATAATAAGCGTAAATTGTGAATACTTTTTTTACTTGGCTCGGACAAGCTGACTTAACCAACATGCAGCAAGATAAGAATGCTTCTATTTCGTCGATAGCCACTAAGAGTGAACAGCACTTCGACAAAATAGTTATTCTTGCCAATACGTGGGATGAACAATGGCACTTATATGAAAATTGGGGAACCCATCAGATACGGGTAACAAATAAATGAGAAAATCTGAGGAGAAAAACGTTATTTATTGAGATAATAAGCCGACTAAAACTATTCTCAAAATAAAATGCCGATACTCGACCGAACACCGCTTAACTCCTCAGACAAATTCGATCTTCTCTTAAAAACTATCGCTTGCCAAGTGCATGGTGCAGTTTCTTCTCTTTCTGATGAATTTAATGTTTCTCGTAAAGCCGTTTACTCCGCTAAATATGCGGCTCAATCGGCACTAAAGTGCCTTGTTACTACCAACGACGAATCTGATGTCATTACATCTGTAAATGTTGACGTACCACATCTTCGCCGTTCTATTGTGGCTTTATCAATCACAGCACCTAACTCTATTCGAGCAATTGAAGAACAAATCCCACTCATTTATCCAGGCTGTAAAGTCAGTTACGGTTACATTCAAGGCGTTATCGTTGAAGCTCAAGAGCAGGCTGAGTTATTTAACGAAAAAGTGTCGCTATCAGCCATAAAGAGTGTGGCCATCGATGAGATGTTCAGCCAAGGTGACCCCGTACTTGCTGGGATAGATCTCGAAAGTGGTTATTTATTTTCACTCTCTCACGAACAAAAGCGTGACGGTGAAACTTGGGCACGAGTTTTAGGTGAAGCTAAATCACAAGGATTATCACCTCAGCACGTCGTTAAAGATGGAGCAAAAGGAATAGCGAAAGGCGTTAGCATGAGCTTTGAACATGCAGAGCAACGTGATGATGCTTTCCATGCGTTGTATATCGTAGGTAAGGCGCTGAGAAAGGTTGAACGTCGGGCGTACTACTACATTGATAAAGAGGCTAGTTTGGAAAAAAGATTGCGTAAAGATGTATTCGATACAGAGAAAAAGCAGCAGGCAATGGTTGATTTATTAGGCGTGCAAGCGAAATGTGAGCAAGCGATTGAGCAATATGAAAGTGGAACGAAAAGCAGAAATCATCTCCACCAAGCTTTGACCAGTATTTCCATGAAAACGGGTAGCCTCATGACGAAAAAACAGGCTGAAGCCTTGCTAACGAAGGCTGTTGATGGCTTAAAAAATACTGAGCATAAAGATGGCATCACCGCTGCTAGATACATAAAAAATCGTTTGAAAGGACTGACATTAGCAACTCAAGCACTTCACGAAAAGTTACTGAAACTTGGCGAACTTTATCCTCAAGAATGCGTTGAAGTGGCTTGTCGCTTCTCTGAACGAAAGCGCCAATTACGAAAAGCTAAACCTTGGAAAATAGCGCGGTATCAGAAAGAATTAGTTGGCAGTTATCAGTGGTTGCGACTCCGTTTAGGCAAGAGTGCCAGCGAACTTATGCTGCAAGTGGAAGCGTTGCATCAAACTCGCCACAGAGCATCAAGTGCCATTGAAGGGTTTAATGCCACTCTACGGTCTTACCTTTATGTCCGTAAAGGAGTCAATCAAGGTTTCCTCGAGTTATTTAAAGCTTGGTACAACCTTCGCTCAAGACGCTGGGGGAAACATAAAGGAACTTCATCGTATCAGAATATCACAGGGAAAAAAGTTGATGACTGGCCACAAGGATTTTATCATGGCGTGCAAATCTAATCGTCTTGTTTCTTTGAGTGAAGATGATAAGAAGCATAAGAAATCACAACGGGTTGATACACTTGAGTTTCAAGAAGGGCAGTCTGTCAAAGTTTGGATATCTGGGGTAGATTTTGAGTTACAGTTATCCAAGAAAGTCTTTAAAAACAAAGATGGAAGTACAGGCGAGCTTTACTTGTTATGCAGTGATTTAAGTTGTGATGATGAGTTCATCCAAGCGGTCTATCAAAAACGATGGAACGTTGAACTCTTCCATAAAAACCTGAAGTCAAATGCGGCAATTACCCGTTCTCCAGCACATACAGTTAAAACACAAAGTAATCATCAATTTTTATCAATTTATAGTGCATTTAGGCTTGAAACCTTAGCTTTAAAACTGAAAATGAATAAATTTCAACTGAGGGCGAAACTGTATATAAAAGCATTAAAAACAGCCTTTACAGAACTTCAAACTCTAAAAGCTGTTAGTGCGTAACATGAGTAAATAATAACGTTGCTGTCTCTGGTTTATGGCCATGTAATCGCTTGGCTGCGTATACGTTGAGACAAATCCCGCAACAGAATAAAGCGCTTCGTGGCGCTCCCTAGAAACATCAGTTGACTGCATTATCAAGCGTAGAAGAAATGACTGATAGTAAGGCGTAGCTTGCAGCAAGTAGTTATTCTACTTGCAAAAGTTACAACGCAGATAGCAGTCATTTTAGCAAGCTTGTGAGCGTAGAGCATTTCACTCATTGGATGAAAAACATAATAATAAAATCATCGTATTGCTCAAACAGTTACTCGTATACTCAGCGTTCAACTGATGTTTTACCGTGAAAATAGCCGCTAACACCTACTCCCAAGCCTGTTAGTGAAAGCATAAAAGCTAAAAATCACTTCGCCTTTAGCTTTAGGTTGGAAATAATCTTCAAATCTCAGCGAATACAATTTTCATTGTGTAGGGTGATAGAAAAAATAGTAGTCAAAGTAAACGCATATGACATCCATGCCTATCATGAACGTTTAGGTTTAAGCTTTTCTATAAAAGTCACTGGATACCAGCCTTTGCTGGTATGAAAAAAAAATTTAAAATATTGATTGGTACTTTCTAAATCGCTAGTTCCCTTAGATGGCTAAGCATCACTGCTCACGCCTTGAACAGATAAATGCTCAAATAGCACAAAATTTAATTCTGAAAGATCAACAGACCATAGGGGCTGTTGATCTTTCGTGATTATTTTTTCAGCGATAAATTGGTCGTTTTATACAAGACAGAGCTTGTGCGGTTTGGTATTCCAAATAAGCAAGCGATAACGCAGTAGAAATGACCAATTTACGCTGTCTTAGATGCTTTTGAGCGTTCACTGTTCTGTGTTGTAACCCGTTTTTACTTAGATAACTAAGCTTCACTGCTTACGCCTTGAATAGATAAACGCTCAAATAGCACAAAATTTAATCCTGAAAGATAAGCAGCCCCTAATACCCTTTAAAAATTTAACATTTTATTTCAAGTTCCCCTCTTCATTAACGAGTAGTTTCAGGTACAATTCTTCAATATTTTTTGAAATAGAAGCCACAAGTTATGTTTAAAAAGTTTATTATGTCAGCTCTGCTGAGCACCGCTATCACCACTCCCGCTCTCTCACATAGCTTTGATGGTGTAGAAGATGCAATCCAGTATCGGAAAGCGGCCTTTGGACTCATGGCTCATAATTTTGGTGAGATGGCTGCAATGCTGAAAGGCAAAAAGCCAATGGATAAAGTAATATTTGCACAAAGAGCCAACAACGTTGCCGCACTTGCTCAGTTACCCCACGAAGGATTTATTGAAGGTTCTGATAAAGGTGAAACAGACGTACTAGCAAAAATCTGGAAAAACAAAAGCGATTTTGATGACAAAATGAAAGCGCTTCAAATAAGCGCTAATCAGCTTGCAAAAGTTTCTCAATTAGATGATATAAAAGCCATTAAAAAAGCCTTTGGTGCTACGGGTAAGAATTGTAAAAGTTGTCACAAAAGTTACAAGCAAAGAAATTAATAACAATTTATCAACGTAATTAACCTATCAAATTTGACCTGAACTTTGCTGATTCAAAGCTCAGGTTGATTAGTGATCTACAGTCCGCTCAAAATTGGCCAAATCAAAAAATGACCTATCACTCCTGCTAATAACAAAATAAGTAAGATGGCTAATTTATTTGAGGCGAAACTCAACTCAACATTTGAATTCACAGGGATCGATTTATGCCCATGGATCAGTGCAGAAATAATTGCATCTCCTTTACAAACATGAATAAGCACAGCTAAAACATGAACCGCTACCAGCCCTAAAATTCCATAAAATAAGTTTAGATGAATCCATGTTAGCGAGTCGCTAATACCGTCACTCACGAACGGATATAATGGTCCCTCAGTGTAAATGTCATCTGTAGAAAATAAGCCTGTAACAAGTTGAAGCGAAATTAATACCAACAAAGCCATAACCATGTAACCACCCGCTGGATTGTGCCCAAGTGAACTTTCAATCGACTTTTGAGTACCTAGTGACTTTAGATAGGTTATAGTTTTAGCAGGAG
Organism: Parashewanella spongiae; assembly: GCF_004358345.1. Taxonomy (NCBI): domain Bacteria; kingdom Pseudomonadati; phylum Pseudomonadota; class Gammaproteobacteria; order Alteromonadales; family Shewanellaceae; genus Parashewanella; species Parashewanella spongiae. The sequence goes on from NZ_CP037952.1 coordinate 3,871,561, forward strand.
AGTGAATAAACCCCTTAAACCTTGAGCTTTCGCTTCCTATGCCCCCCCATACCCACCTAAAACTTAAAATAATGAGCAGAGTGTATGCAAGTATCTGGTGCCATTCCATCTCTCCTTCTGATGCGGTCCACCAGAGCCCTACCATTAACAAAATCAGTGACCAATGAAATAGTCGTGTAGGAATATCCCACACTTTAATGTTTTTAGCTTTTACATTCATAAACGTCCTGCGCTTAACTTCCTAAATTCTGACTGACTTAACCTTATACCATTAATTACAGTAATTAATCTCTCACTCAGCAAGAGATAAAGGTTTTCAGTACAAAGCGCATGTTCGAAGTACTATCGGGATAATTCAAGAACGTGCAACGCAGTAATGGAAACCTTTAGCCTTGCCCTTCGGGAGCTTGTATGCGCACACTTTGGTTTATCGCACCTGTATTCGATTGAAAAATAATTAAATTTAAATGGATAAAACAAGTGGAACTTCATTCTATATAAAATACAAATTTCAACTATTTGAAAATAAATAGGAATTTTAATAAATCGTAAGTTATTAATATTTGAAGTTGGTTATTAACCTGTTGAAATTTTAATGTTTTTATTTGATTTAAAAGGTGCGGAATGTGGGTTATAAAGAATACTTCACAAAATTATCTCAACGTAGATAACTATGTTTTCACCAATTTCGTTTGCACTTTGTGCGCATACATAGCTCTGAGTTGAGCATTTAATTACTGTAATTGGTATTATCAAAAAAACCATGGAAAATAGGGCGCTCATAGTTAAATACTCAAGATTAATATTCTTTTCTAATAATTTTTAGAGACTTGAGACACTCTTTTAAAGTGTCATGGTGATGAACATTTTCGCCACATTTTCTGAATGATTAGCCGCTGATTAACTTGCAAATCCCATCAAATATGAAGGAGTTTTTAAGCCATGACAAGAGGGAGTTGGCTTTTATCACATACTTTTGATCTGGTCGATGAAAAATAAAACAATCGTGAATGGATAACACAATTGTGTGATGCAGATCACACTTTTATTTTTTCATGTTGGTAGTCTGAAAACACGGAAACAATAAGAAAAGGTTCGAAATATGTTAAAAATCACGAGCAAACATCTTGAAGTCACTCCAACAATCAGAAAGCGTGTTGAGGCAAGATACGCTAAATTAGCAAGGCACGATGTACCCCTTATTAATCCGCACATTATTATTACAAAAGAAAAACAAATCTTTAAAATTGAAACTTCTGTTGGTATACCTAATGGAAAGTTGTTTGCTCACGCTAAAAATGAAAATTTATACGCTGCTATTACCGCAATGGGTCAAAAACTAGAAAAGCAGTTAAATCGAACTCAAGATAAACCGACTGCACAACGCTATACTACTCCAGAGCAAAATGAAGAATTTATTTACGACGCAGATTTAGATAATGAACACAATGAAGAGTACGCCGCTTAATTAACTACTAGTAAGGAGCTTATTACATTATAGCGCTGTTGTGAAAAAGGCTGAGCATTTTAAAAAAGATAATTGATGATCTTCTATCAATCATTTGGTTATAACCAAAACAAATATTTGCCAGCCTTCCCCCTTTAGTATGAAGTTATGCAGCTATGAATGTAAGTTAATATTTTAAGTTAATATGTTTTGGAATATACAACACAAGAACAACAAAAGGAGAAGATGAAGTATTGTTAATACTTAATATCAATGCCTATGTTGGCATACCGGCGCACCTTTTTAGGTGCGCTTTCGTTTTTTATTCATCTTTCCATGATTTTATTTTTGCGACTTGAATATCTAATAATACCAATTACAGTAATTAACTTCCCACTCAGCAAGAGCTAAAGGATTTCAGTACAAGGCGCAAGTTTGAAGTACTATATACCCTACGGCCGCCATACAAAGCTGGCGTTCAACGCACTTCGTGCTTTTGTCGGGATAATTCAAAAACTTGTAACGTAGTCATGGAATCCTTTAGCCTTGCCCTTCGAGACTTGTATGTGTCCAAATTACTACGCAAAACTGTCTCAACGTAGCAATGTAAGTACCTGACCATAAGTTTCTTAAGATTTTCTAGTGCCCAGCTTCAGCACTCTACGGTGTTGCAACTTCGGTTACATAGCTACGGCTATGCGCCCTACATTGCGTCTTGTATAGCACTAAACCTGAACACAATAATTATCAAAGAACTTATCGACAGGTACTTAATAACGACAGTTTTGTATGTCGGTAATAACTATGTCTTCATCAATTTCGATTGCACTTTGCGCACATACATAGCTCTGAGTTGAGCATTTAATTACTGTAATTAATGGTATGGACTCTCCTCACTCCCCCTCGGCGTCAAAATGCGCCATGATATGTGGAGGAAAAAGCAACGAAACTTAATGAGGAGAGTCACATGGCTAAAATAACAATCGGAATTGATATTGCAAAGAACATTTTTCATTTAGTGTTTATTAACGCATCTGGAAAGGTCATTAAACGAGTTAAGCGTAAGCCTCAAGAGTTGCTGAAGTTTATAGTGAACACTGAGCCTTCAATTATTGTTATGGAAGCTTGTGGCAGTACCTATCATTGGGCGAGAGAATTTAACAAGCTGGGTCATTAAGTGAAAGCCATCGCACCTCAGTACGTAGTGCCTTTTAGAAAGGGGAACAAGAACGATTACAACGATGCTTTGGCAATAGCGGAAGCATCTCAACGAAACTCTATGCGTTTCGTCCCGATTAAAACGGTTGAGCAGCAAGGAATACAAGTACTGCACCGAATAAGGGACGTGGCGGAAGAATGTATACCAATTTTATCGTCACTCCTGCGAACGCAGGAGTCCAGAGTCTTTGGTTAATTTGGGCACAAGTCGCTGGATACCTGCGTTCGCAGGTATGACAAATTAAGCGTTGAAATTTAAATTGGTATTATTTGAACTGCGACATCCCTAAGAGAGCAACGGACTAAAATGCAAACAGCGCTAGGCAATCAAATTCGTAGTCTATTGGCTGAGTTTGGTATTACTGTAGCGAAAGGAGCCGTTAAGTTGAAAGCAGAGTTACCTTTCATCCTTGAACCTAAATAAATCGGTTGAACGCACAATTTAGATTTAATCTATTGAAGTTAAATACAAAACTAAACAACCCTAATTCACCCATCAGGTGAGTGCTGAACATTCATATACTTGCCAAAACCACCGCTAGCTGCGTTATAAATTTTGCAAGTAGAATCACTACTTGCTGCATTTCATGCCTTGCTATCAGTAATTTTTTCTGCGTATATGAACGCTCCCAACCGATTTATTTACCGTGAAAATAGCCGCTAACACCTATTCCCAAGCCTGTTAGTGAAAGCATAAAAGCTAAAAATCACTTCGCCTTTAGCTTAGGTTGGAAATAATCTTCAAATCTCAGCGAATACAATTTTCATGGTGTAGGGTGATAGAAAAATAGTAGTCAAAGTAAACGCATATGACATCTATGCCTATCATGAACGTTTAGGTTGAAGATGCCGAAAATGAATTGCCTGATGGCGTACGAGGTTGCCTGAGTGACTTACAAGAAGAATTGTTGCATATCAAAAAGAAACTCAATGAAATTGATGTAAAAATACAGCAAGTGAATCAGCAAAATTCACTTTGTCAGCAACTGATGACCATGCCAGGAGTTGGACCAATTATTGCGACCATTTTATATGCCTCAATGGGAGATGGTAATCAGTTCAAAAATGGTCGACATTTCAGTGCTTGGCTTGGCATTGTGCCTAAACAGTACACAACGGACGACAACCCGAACTTAAAAGGGGTAAGTAAGCGTGGCAATGCGTATTTAAGAAAACAATTGATTAACGGTGCTCGCTCTGTCATCACTCGGGTAGAGACGAAAAACGACCGAGTGAGCCGCTGGTGTCAGGAACTAAAGCAAGGATTGCCGTTCAACAAAGCCGTTGTTGCTTTAGCCGACAAAATGGCTCGTATGGCTTGGGCAATGCTTAACCACAACGAAGAATACAAGCTGAAAATAGCTTAACAGTAAGAAAGAGAATGAGTAGCAAAGCTACTAAATAAGGTTAATGTTCAACGGGTTGCTCCAGAATTTGCAACACATTAATTGGTGAAAAACGGTTCAGCACCGCTCTATTGAAACCTGATAATACCTAAGACCGTTATAGGTCGTGATAATTGATAAGGTAATAGGGGCGGATAACCATCAGGGCTACAAGGTTAATCTATTGATAAATAGGCCGAATATATGACAGCAATGAACCCTTTTTTTTAATAATTAATGCCTTGCAAATGGGGAGAGTCCATACATGGTATTAGGGTCTGTTGATCTTTCGTGATTGTTTTTGCAGCGATAAATTGGTTATTTTATGCAAGGCAGAGTTTGTGAGGTTTGGTTATTATCGACATACAAAACTGTCGTTACTTCGTTTCCAAATAAGAAAACGATAACGCAGCACCTTTTATTTAGAAAGAGCGACCAATTTACGCTCTCTCTTTTTTCGATGCTTTTGAGCATTCACTGTTCTGTGTTGTGACCAGCTCACTTAGATGGCTAAGCATCACTGCTCACGCCTTGAACAAATAAATGCTCAAATAGCACAAAATTTAATCCTGAAAGTTCAACAGACCCTAGTTTGTCTCCTAATGAATCAGCTTCTTCAATGATCGAGGCAAGCAAAAAGATGAAAATTACTCTGTTAGCCAAACCATCTACTGGCGAATAAGCGTCCACTCTCATTTTCTGTCAACTGCTTTTGCTTGATTGATTTGATTTTTCAATTTGGTTGCCGAATAGTAAGGCGCAAATGTGTCTCTGTTGATATAACGCCCATCACCAGCCTGAGCAATTACATCTCCGTCACGGTATGCAACTTTTCCAGCCAAAATGGTACAAACAGGAATGCCTGTGACCTTCATCCCTTCGAAAATATTAAAATCGACTTTCGACTTTTGAGTTTTTAACGATATTTTTTTATTCCTATTTTGATCCCACAGCACAAAGTCAGCATCTGATCCTATTTGAATCGCACCTTTTTGAGGGTAAATGTTAAATATTTTTGCTGAATTGGTGGATGTTAAAGCCACAAACTCATTAGCGGTAATTCGCCCCTTATTTACACCTTCGTTCCATAAAAGGGTTAACCTTTCTTCTACCGAGGAAACTCCGTTTGGGATCTTAGTAAAATCTTCTTTTCCCATTGCTTTTTGTTCGTCACAAAATGCACAGTGATCGGTTGCTGTAGTATGTAATGTACCTGATGTTAACCCATTCCACAGTGCCTGTTGATGCACTTTCGGACGAAAAGGAGGGCTCATTACATGAGCCGCGGCATATTCCCAATTGGTATTTTGATAAACACTGTCATCCATCGTTAAATGTACCGCTAAGCATTCTCCATACACTCTATGGCCATTATTTTGAGCGTACTGAATCGCATCGACAGTTTGTTTAGCAGATATATGCACAATATAAATCGGGCTCCCAATTGCAGCGGCAATAGTGATTGCACGGTTCGCGGCTTCTGACTCAACTATGGGTGGTCGAGATGATGGATGAGCTTCTGGGCCCGTTATTCCTCTCTCCAATAATGATTGCTGCAAATGGTATACAAGCTCACCATTTTCAGCATGTACCGTTGGTATTGCGCCTAACTCTAAGCATCGATTAAAACTGGCTATCATCATTTCATCTGTCGCCATAATGGCATTTTTATACGCCATGAAATGTTTAAAGCTATTGACGCCATATTGTTCAACAAGTGTTTTCATATCTTGGTAAACACTGTTAGCCCACCATGTTATTGCCACATGAAAACTATAATCACATGCTGATTTTTCCGCCCATTCACGCCATTGATGATAAGCATCCAAGATTCGTTGTTGTGGGTTTGGTATGACAAAGTCGATAATGGTCGTAGTGCCACCAGCCAAAGCCGCTTTTGTGCCAGATTCAAAATCGTCAATGGCAACGGTTCCCATAAAGGGAAGTTGCATGTGGGTATGAGGATCAATGCCTCCCGGCATGACCAGTAAACCTTCGGCATCAATAACTTCCATGCTTGACGTTTCTAGAATGCTGTTTTCGATAGTTGTAATCACACCGTTATCGCAAAGAATATCAGCTCGATAGGCTTGATCATGAGTCACGATGTTGCCATTTTTAATTAATAAGCTCATTACTCTACCTCCTGCCTAGCAAGTCGCTGGCTGGCCTCTAACATCGTGTGCAGTAATACATTGGCACCTGCTTCACATTGCTCAAGAGTGGTGTTTTCTATTTCATTGTGGCTAATACCATTTTCACATGGTGTAAACACCATGCCTGACGGCACTATGTCTGACATATAACAGGCGTCATGGCCTGCTCCTGCAACAATATCCATATGGGTGTAGCCTAACTTTTCTGCGGCTTGCTTGACGTCTTGTGAAGCTTTGAATTCGACAGGAGCAAAGTACCAAAAGTGATCAACTTTAATATCGACTTTTCGATTTAATGACACATCATTGCAAAGCTGATTAAATTCATCATGCATTCGCTCAAGTACATCGGGGTATGGATTTCTAAGATCAACACTAAACTTGACAGAGCCTGCTATGGTATTTCTTGAATTCGGACTGACTTGCAAAAAACCTGTTGTTGCAACCGCATGTTCAACGTTGTTCGCCAGTTTTTCTATCTCAGTGATAATTTCACAGCTTGCGGCTAATGCATCTTTTCGGAACCCCATTGGCGTTGTGCCTGAGTGTGATTCTTGACCCGTTGCATAAACATCGTACCAACGTATTCCTTGGCCTAAGCGCACAATCCCTACTTGCTGTTCTTGTTTTTCTAAAATTGGTCCCTGCTCAATATGCGCTTCAAAAAATGCGCCTATATTCCGTTGCCCGATAGGTTCTGAACCCAAGTAGCCTATTCTCTCAAGTTCGTCACGTAAGCAAACGCCATTGATGTCTTTTTTATTCCACTCAGTTTCAAGATCGAATCGCCCAACAAATACGCCAGATCCCTGCATAGCTGGTTGAAACCTTGAACCTTCTTCATTTGTCCACACGGTGAATTCAAATGGTGCATCAGTTTCAATATTATGCTCATTCAGGGTTCTCAACACCTCTAGACCAGACAATACGCCAAACACACCATCAAACTTTCCACCAGTGGGTTGTGTATCTAAATGACTTCCTGTGGCAACCGAAGGTAAGCCCTTATTTTTGCCCTTTCGTTTAGCGAAAATATTTCCAAATTGATCAATTGTTACCGTGCAGCCCGCTTCATTACACCACTGACAAAAAAGATCACGCGCCAGTTTATCCTCATCCGACAAAGCCAAGCGATTACAACCACCTTTTTTTGTTGCTCCAAACTGTGCCATGGCCATTAATGAGTCCCAAAGGCGTTGGCCGTTAACTCTGATTGAATCCATGAAGTACCTCGATAATGCTAACTGGGAAAAGAAAACTGAGCAGAGTGATCTTGAGAGGGTATTTTCCAGCGACTGGTTATTGTTTTACGCTGTGTGTAAAATCGAACGGCATCTGGACCGTATGCATTCAAATCACCAAAAATTGACTGTTTCCAACCACCAAAACTGTGGCACGACATCGGCACAGGTAAAGGCACATTAATACCGACCATTCCCGCTGCTACATTCTCAGAAAAATAATGCGCGGCACTGCCGTTTTGAGTAAAAATACAAGTGCCATTTCCATATTGGTGTTTATTAACTAAAGCTAAGGCCGCCTCAAGGTTTTTAACTCTCATGACACATAAAACGGGGCCAAATATCTCTTGTTGATAGATATCCATATCGGATGTGACATGATCAAAAACAGTCCCTCCCAAAAAATACCCCGACTCGAAGCCTTCTACAAATAACTGTCGACCATCACTGACTAACTTGGCACCTTGCTCAATGCCTGATTCAATGTGTTTTTCAACACGTTCTTTATGTACTTTTGAGATCAAAGGTCCCATTTCATTTTGTGTATCAAAGCCCGAGCCAACCTTTAACCCATCTATTCGCTGTTTTAACGACTGAACCAGTAAATCTGCACATTCATCGCCAATCACTACCGCTACTGAAATCGCCATACAGCGCTCACCACATGAACCAAATGCGGCACCCATAAGCGAATTAGCTACAAAATCAATATCAGCATCAGGCATAACAACCGCGTGATTTTTTGCTCCGCCGAGTGCTTGGCATCTCATATTATTTAGCGCGGCTTGTTGATAAATTGACTTAGCCACTGGCGTTGAACCTACAAAACTGACAGCTTTAACACACGGATCGTTTATCAATAATTCAGATGCTATTTTGTCTCCGTTCACGAGGTTTAACACTCCAGCTGGAAGTCCGGCTTGTTGAGCAAGTTCACAAATAAAGAAAGGAGCACTCGGCGCTTGCTCGGAAGGTTTGAGTACAAAAGTATTACCGCACATGATGGCAATTGGCCACATCCAAAGTGGCACCATTGCAGGGAAATTAAAAGGAGTGATGCCTACTACGACCCCTAGTGGTTTAAATTCACTCCATGAATCAATATTAGTGCTGATATTTGAGTTATGCTCACCTTTCAGTAATTGAGCTATACCGCAAGCAAAATCAATGTTTTCAATGCCTCTTGCCAGCTCCCCTCTCGCATCATCAATGACTTTTCCGTGTTCTTCTGTCAGCATATTGCAAATCTTGTCAGCGTTTTGCTCTATCAATACTTTCATGCGAAACATAATTTTTGCTCGATGATTTATTGGCGTTAGTTGCCAAGACTTCATTGCGTTTTGCGCAGCAATTACTGCTTCATCGACAATCACTTGTGAGGCTAATTCAACATCGGCAGTTTGCTGTGCTGTAGCGGGATTGAATACCGAAAGCGTCCGCTTGCTTTCAGAAAAAACATCGCCATTAATGATGTGACCTAAATATTTCATTATCATCACCTAAATTTGATTTAATACATCTGCAAGAGCAGTGACCACATCGTCAATTTGAGTTTTCTCAACGATAAATGGAGGCGCAAATTGTATGGTGTCCCCGCCCCACCGAACATAAAAGCCTTTTCGCCACATTGCCATTGCGATTTCAAACGGCCGCTGCGTTAACGATTTCGAGTAAGGCTCAATGGTAAAACCCGCTGCTAGTCCGTAATTGCGAATGTCAGTGATGTATTTGCCACCTTGTAAGCTGTGTACCGCACTTTCAAAATACGGGGTAAGTTTTTTAACTCTTTGAGGAATGGCGTCTTGTTGCAATACATCTAAGCAAGCAATCGCCGCCGCGCAAGCAAGTGGGTGGCCTGAATAGGTATAGCCGTGTGGAAGCTCGACATCATGAATCGGTTTATCAGTATCCATGTAAGCTTGGTAGATTTCATCGCTGCAAACTACAGCGCCCATAGGCACTACACCGTTAGTGAGTTGTTTTGCAAGATTCATAATGTCAGGTATTACGTCAAACTCTTGCGCGGCAAACATCGAACCAGTTCGCCCAAAACCAGTAATCACCTCATCGAAAATCAATAGAATTTGATGCGCATCGCATATTTGTCTCAGCCGACGTAAATAACCCTGTGGAGGGATGATGACTCCCGCCGAACCTGAAAATGGCTCCACTATCACAGCCGCTATATTTGATGCGTCATGTAAGGCAATAATATTTTCAAGTTCGTCTGCGAGATGAGCACCGTATTCAGGCATACCTTTAGTAAATCGATTTTCTTCAAGCAGAGTATGTGGCATATGATCGGCATCCATTCCCTGCCCCCATATCTTTCGGTTACCGCCAATTCCACCAAAACTAATACCTCCCCAGCTTGCGCCGTGATAGCCTTTGATGCGACCAATAATTTTTGTTTTTGACGCAACGCCTTTTTGACGCCAATAGCCTCTCGCAATCTTTGTCGCGGTATCTGCCGACTCTGATCCCGAGTTGGTATAAAACACACGGTTGAGTTTATCAGGGGTTAAGGACGCGATTTTGTGTGCTAAAGTAATCGCAGATGGATGTGCAAATTGAAATGATGGTGCAAAGTCTAAAGTTTGAAGTTGTTGTTTTACTGCCTCAACAATTTTCGGCTGCTGGTGCCCTAGACCGCTCGTCCACAGCCCTGATAACCCGTCAAATATTTTCCTTCCATCACTATCCGTTAAATAACAGCCTTGTGCTGAAGTGATGATCCTTGGCTCAGCTTTAAATTGACGGTTTGCTGTATACGGTAACCAATACGCATCTAAAGGTTCTTCTATTGTTTGATTTACCATCTGTTAACCTTTACCTCTGCATACTAAAGTTAACTCGTTGAAATATTTAATATCCTTATCGCACCATCGAGTATTTGTCGCATTGAATATTATGAGTAATCAAGAAAGTACATTGAATTTAAGGAATTAATAAATATTTTTAAAATATATAATATCTATCGTTTATTTGTGATCGATTTTGCCTAGCTAAAGAATGGTTTTTTCATCAATTCTAGCGGAGTAAATGGTTTAATTTTCTCTATTACCAAATAATACCAATTACAGTAATTAATCTCTCACTCAGCAAGAGATAAAGGTTTTCAGTACAAGGCGCATGTTCGAAGTACTATCGGGATAATTCAAGAACGTGCAACGCAGTAATGGAAACCTTTAGTCTTGCCCTTCGGGAGCTTGTATGCGCAAAAATTACTTCACAAAATTATCTCAACGTAGATAACTATGTTTTCATCAATTTCGTTTGTACTTTGTGCGCATACATAGCTCTGAGTTGAGCATTTAATTACTGTAATTGGTATAAAGTAGTCGACTAAAAGTTTTTTAAATCACAAAACTATTCAGAAAATTGAAGTTCCTCATAAAATTTTATTTTAAATATTAGTACCCTAAATATAGTTTTATCTCATGTGCGAGAGTTATCATGAAAAGAGTCGTAGCACTTTCAGAATTTGAAATTGAAACATTGAAAGCAGCCGTAGCACATCATCCCAAACATCGTAGTCGAACCAGAGCACACGCATTTCTGTTAAGTAATAAGAAGTTTTCAATTAAACAGATAGCTGACATTTTCGAAGTTTGCGAAATTACAGTATCAAACTGGATTACCGCTTGGTACGAGCAAGGTGTCTCAAGTTTATTTGATGACAAACATTCAGGTCGACCTAGCATTTACTCTCAAGAGGAAGCTTCACTCTTAAAATCATTTGTTGATGAAGAGCCTCATCAACTTAAAAGAGCGCAGTCTTTAATACAGAATTCAACAGGTAAAGAGTGCAGTCTAGGCACAGTAAAACGGACGATAAAAAAAATTTAACTACAGCCATAAACGCATGAGACATTCACTTAAAAAACAGCGAAATGAAGTCTATTTTGAAAGAGCCTACGATGAATTAGTGAGTTGTGTAGAAATGGAAAAGGAAGGGGTAATAGATCTTTATTACTCATGTTACGCACTAACAGCTTTTAGAGTTTGAAGTTCTGTAAAGGCTGTTTTTAATGCTTTTATATACAGTTTCGCCCTCAGTTGAAATTTATTCATTTTCAGTTTTAAAGCTAAGGTTTCAAGCCTAAATGCACTATAAATTGATAAAAATTGATGATTACTTTGTGTTTTAACTGTATGTGCTGGAGAACGGGTAATTGCCGCATTTGACTTCAGGTTTTTATGGAAGAGTTCAACGTTCCATCGTTTTTGATAGACCGCTTGGATGAACTCATCATCACAACTTAAATCACTGCATAACAAGTAAAGCTCGCCTGTACTTCCATCTTTGTTTTTAAAGACTTTCTTGGATAACTGTAACTCAAAATCTACCCCAGATATCCAAACTTTGACAGACTGCCCTTCTTGAAACTCAAGTGTATCAACCCGTTGTGATTTCTTATGCTTCTTATCATCTTCACTCAAAGAAACAAGACGATTAGATTTGCACGCCATGATAAAATCCTTGTGGCATTTGTGTTTGATAAACACCATATTTTCATTTGAACAGAACCAACTGTCTGCTAGAACATATTTGAATTTAAGTTGGTTTTGGTAACTAATTTGTAAAAGCTCTCTAAAATCTTCATTCTTAGTTGTTTCAGACATTCTGCGAACTTTCTTAGTTTTCAGATCACAATAGGGAATTGGCTTAGTGATCAACTTATAAGATACTGGAATTGATACACCTTGGGAGTAGTAAAGACAATTAAGAAGGTTAATCCCTTTAACGGTTCGATTTTTTGTGTGGTCGTAGTGGTAAGCGATCAAGTCGCTTTCGTCCGTATAAGGCTTTTCTTCAATCGTATCATCGAAAATAAGAACGGCATCATCTTCTTCGACCTGTCTTACAGTGGATTTAACCATTCCCCAAAGAGTTTTACTGGTGAACTCGTTAGTAGAAAGGAGTCTTGTTACCTGATCATGACTGTAAGCACCATCTAGTAAGTCTGACATCCCTGTTGCTGTTACTTGTCCAAAGCTAGATAGTTGGTAATCGCTATACAGCTCTAGTAATTCATCGTTCATAGCTTGATTATGCCACTAATTTTTAGGCGGTGCGTAACATGAGTTTATTATTTTGATGAATCTGGCTTTTCCCAGAAGTCGAACTTACCGTATGGTTGGAGTGAAAAAGGCGTTGCTATTGAATGCACTGCATATCAAAACAGCAAGAAACTAAACGTACTTGGCTTTTTGAGTAGGCAAGGTAAGGTTGTTTACCACGAAGTTGAGTGCACAGTGAATACAGACATCGTTATCGAAGCCTTTGAAAAGTTGGCAAAAGAGCTTTCAAGTAATAAGAAAACCATTGTTTATATTGATAATGCTCCAACTCACACATCGGAAAAATTCATAAACCATGCTTGGTTATGGGCCAATGGCACTAACTTAAGATTTAGCTGAAGGTTTACTAATTGAACAATAGAGAGTAAATCATACAGATTAAGGTTTTTCTAGTGTCACGCCATGAATACTACAACTCGCCAATTCTTCAATGATGCCCCAGAATTGTTACGTCGCTTTGCTCAAACGGAAGAAGATGAACTTTCTTCAATTCTCACTCTGCAAGATTTAGAAGATTTTCAAAAAGATAATACTCAAAGAGTACGCAAGTATCCCGCCTGCCACACACTTTCGCTTTTCATGAAGCAAGTTGCCAGTGAAAACAAGTCTTGTCGTTGCACACTAATCAGTGACGCTAGAGATCAAATTGCTATAGGTCGAGAGAAAAACAGCACAATTACAGGTCCCTACTGTAAAGCAAGAAAACGGTTATCTCCAGAGTCAATTAAATCGCTATTGAAGAAATCAGGAAAAAACTTAGATGAAGCGATTCAAGGGAAATACTTATGGCATGGTCGTAGAGTGCTATTAACTGACGGCTCAACACTATCTATGCCTGATACGCACGAGAACCAAGCCCAATTCCCTCAACCTAAATCACAAAAAGAAGGGCTGGGCTTTCCTCAGCTGCGGATTTTAGTGTTAATTTCTTTGGGTAGCGGTGCAGTCATTGACTCGGCTGTTTCACCTTGTAAAGGGAAAGGTACTGGCGAGCAGGCACTATTAAGAAGTATGCAGTCAGACTTGAAACAAGGTGACATTGTGCTGGGAGATGCTAATTTCGAAAACTACTTTGTTCTTGTAGGACTAATGGGGTTAGGCGTTGATGCTGTTTTCGAAAAAAACGGAGCCAGAAATGTCGATTTCAGAACCTGTGAAGAAAAGCTGGGTAAGCGAGATGGTTTATTTAAGCTAATTCGTCCATCCTGTCCAGAATGGATGACCCCAGAGGGTTACGCTCAAGTGCCAGAAGAGCTTATCGTCAGAATGGTAGGAACAAAGAAACGTATCATTGTTACCACGCTCACGGATAAAGAAGTCTATCCGAAGCAAGATATTATTGATTTATACGTTTCACGATGGCATATCGAGTTGGATTTTAGGTCAATCAAGACCATGATGAAAATGGATATTTTAAGGTGTGGTAGTCCAGATATGGTGCGTAAGGAAATTGATGTTCATTTGTTAGTTTACAACATGATAAGGGCACTTATGTGCCGAGCGGCAGAAAAAAAAAGGAATATCGCCTAGAGAGGCAAGTTTTAAAGCCGCACATGACGCATTACAAGATTTTCAGATATTACTTTTGCAAGCCACCGAAGGGATCATTGACACTTTATTGGATGTGATAGCAGATATTATCGGCGAGCATATCGTTGGCAATCGCCCAGGGAGAAAAGAACCGAGAGCAAAGAAAAGGCGACCGAAACCGACACCAAGGTTACAACATTCAAGAAAGCAAGCACGTAGGCTTAAGGTATATCAGAAGTAATTCTTAAGTTAGTGCCATTGGGTTATGGGCAGGGCAATACAACTTAGAGGTTAGATACTTGCCATCGTATTCCCCCGAACTTAATGCCATCGAAATTCTATGGCGAAAAATCAAATACGAGTGGTTATCCATTAGTGCTTACGAAACTTACTCCAAACTCAAAAAAGAAGTCGAAACTATTTTGGATAATTATCATTCAAAATATGAGATAACTTTTAGTTAGGTACTTAAGTAATCAGCAGTAACCACACTAGAAAATTTGTCGGCTGTAAAAATGTATTCTATTTTTAACTTAGAAACATCAGTTGACTGCGTTCTCAAGCGTAGAAAAAATGGCTGACCATAAGGCGTAGTTTGCAGCAAGCCGTTATTCTACTTGTAAAAGTTACAACGCAGATAGCAGTCATTTTTGCAAGCTTGTGAGCGTAGAGCACTTCACTCATTGGGTGAAAGCCATGATGATAAAATCATCGTATTGCTCAAACAGTTACTCATATACTCAAGGTTCAACTGATGTTTTAGGTTTAAGTTTCGATAACTTTGTTGTTAAGTTCAAGGAAGTAACTTATGAGTCTACGTCATATCATTTTAGTCTTCATCACGTTAAGCGCTGTTGTAGCCTGTAATAAAAATAGCTCTATTGCACAAAAAACTCAGTCAGGCTCATTGACTCTTAAAGGCGCAATTACTGACTCACAGTTGTCAAATGCAACAATATGCTTAGACTGCAATGGCTCTGTGCTATGTGAAGATAACGAGCCCGTAACTTATACTGATTCTAAGAGTGAATTTTCATTAATTAATTTAACTCAAAATCAGTTAAATAATTGTCCTCTTTTAGCTGAAATTACAAAGCAAACGATGAATGAAGCCACGCAGAGCTTTATTCAAAAACCTTATCTACTACGAGCCCTCCCGAAATCAAACAAACTTAATATTTTTTCAACGTTCACTGCCTACAAAGCTGAGTTTGAACATAACAATGGTAAAGCTAAACAAATAATCAACAAACTGATGGGTTCAAGTCTCTCGTTCAATAACAACCTCATAAACTCATTAAACACCGTTGAAACAAGTTCGCACACTTTTAAAGAAAGTATGCACATGATGCAAGTTTCTAGCATTGCTACAGAAATGCTAGCCCATAACACCCATGAACTGAGCGAATTATTGGGTCTTGAACATAACAAACACAAAGAAATCCAATTTTTAATTATTGATAAACTACTCAGCGGTATTAATGTGATGCACTCGGAGCTACATACCATCAATCAAAATAATGAGCTGACTCCTGATGACGTACTAAACTTCTTTGAAAGACACAAAGAGAGTCTTCCAGGTACCATTCAACAGATGAGCGTCATTAATAGAAATGATTTATCTACAAGCTCCAATAACGCACAAAACTTACCTTCACTTGAATCAACTCAAATGGAAATGCGCGAAGTCGTTAATCAACAAATAAGTTTGATGAGTCGAAAACTAAATGCATCACCTCTCAATCTATTTGATGCTTATCATTCAACGGAAACACAAAAGCAAAACATTTTTCATCCGAGAGCGGATGATATTAGTGTTTTTGGTGTAAGAGCATCATTTATTGGCCAAGATGTCATTGATTCTGAAGCAGAAAGTTTCACAATTCGAAACTATAAACGTAAACATTCGATTGGTGAGTTTAGCCCGAAAGAATTTATAAATTCAATTTTTGGAAATGAAAACTTCAGTGGGAAAAAAGCATACGTAGATGGTGAATTTCAAAACATAAACTCCACATACACAGTCCAACAGTTTCCAACTGGCGATTTTGTATTAACAAATCAAGGAGCACAAGCCAATAAAGTGAATGTGTCCGGAGGAAAGTATTCACTTGAAAGCCTTAACGCCAAAATGGTATTGACTGAAAATGATACCAACCGAAATTTGTCGCATTGGCGTAATGCTTTTGGTCAGTCGGAAACATTTGTTTCTGATTCATCAGCATATAATTTAACTCTTAGTTCATCCGGTGAACAATTTTTGTTTTCAAGGTTAAGAGATTGCAATCAGTCTAGATATTACTTTTCTGGCTGTAACCAAGTCGTCAAGCCAAACGTTCATAATCATTTCAATCGAACTGCAAATAGTATCCAAAATGACATCATTAACGACTCCGTAAATGATGGAATGGTTGTTAAAAGAAACAGACTTAATTCTTTAGATTCTGAAGATTACTATTTAAAGTTTTTTATACACTCAGATGGGCAGCATGGAATGCAACTTCTGCGAGTCGACGCAAATAGCAATCCTCATAGATTAGAGCAAATTATCGAGGAACAGCGTTGGTGGCAGGTGCAGCGTACCGATTCAGGTCACACTGTGATGACAATTACAATTCCTCCCCAGTTCCGTAGAAATCACGCTAATTTACTAAGGGACTTCCCTGACAACATCGCATTAATCGGATGGGGGAATAAAGTCTATTGGGGACGACACTATCGTGATGGTCAAGTTATTAACCATGATATTTTCACTCTTGATCACTCTGCAATGTCCGAAGCATTCTATCACGTTTCGCCTGATAGACGTGGTTTGCCGCTTGACTATTAAACGGGTTGATAAAATGATACGAATCAACTGATCCGTATCATTTACGCCAAGCAGTAATTTGCGCAAATAATCTGGAAAAACAGCAAGATTTGACTCTTAATAGCTAAGACTTAATACTACATCAGAAAGCTCACGCTAATAAAACTGAATGCTAGAAAAGGTATAGCTATGGGAGGTTATCAATGGCTATCGAAATCCAAACAGTCCATGTTCCCACTCATCTAATGACAAAAGATACGTCAGTTGCTTTGTTAAATTACAAGACGAAAGTTGAGCAAACGCTTGCTATCTCATTCTTAATCAACAGTAATACATATGATTTAAACGTGATACTTAATTTAGATAGAGTTGAGTCAGTAACCTTTACCGAGATATCTCACGCCAAAATATCAACATATTTTAATAACGAAACCATTTCTGAAATGGGTGCTCAGCCTAAATAATGTGAAGATATAAGAAGAGAGTTCCTTTATTTTAAATAAGTTAGGAACATGTAAAGGTTATATGTCCACTTAGTTCTTTCTAAATGATGTTAGCCAAAATTTCAAATTCAAAAAAATGCCAGATTTTGCTGTTTTAACCTTAAAAATAAGGTTAAAACTCAATGGCACTAACTTAAGAATTACTTCTGATATACCTTAAGCCTACGTGCTTGTTTTCTTGAATGTTGTAACCTTGGTGTCGGTTTCGGTCGCCTTTTCTTTGCTCTCGGTTCTTTTCTCCCCGGGCGATTGCCAACGATATGCTCGCCGATAATATCTGCTATCACATCCAATAAAGTGTCAATGATCCCTTCGGTGGCTTGCAAAAGTAATATCTGAAAATCTTGTAATGCGTCATGTGCGGCTTTAAAACTTGCCTCTCTAGGCGATATTCCTTTTTTTTTCTGCCGCTCGGCACATAAGTGCCCTTATCATGTTGTAAACTAACAAATGAACATCAATTTCCTTACGCACCATATCTGGACTACCACACCTTAAAATATCCATTTTCATCATGGTCTTGATTGACCTAAAATCCAACTCGATATGCCATCGTGAAACGTATAAATCAATAATATCTTGCTTCGGATAGACTTCTTTATCCGTGAGCGTGGTAACAATGATACGTTTCTTTGTTCCTACCATTCTGACGATAAGCTCTTCTGGCACTTGAGCGTAACCCTCTGGGGTCATCCATTCTGGACAGGATGGACGAATTAGCTTAAATAAACCATCTCGCTTACCCAGCTTTTCTTCACAGGTTCTGAAATCGACATTTCTGGCTCCGCTTTTTTCGAAAACAGCATCAACGCCTAACCCCATTAGTCCTACAAGAACAAAGTAGTTTTCGAAATTAGCATCTCCCAGCACAATGTCACCTTGTTTCAAGTCTGACTGCATACTTCTTAATAGTGCCTGCTCGCCAGTACCTTTCCCTTTACAAGGTGAAACAGCCGAGTCAATGACTGCACCGCTACCCAAAGAAATTAACACTAAAATCCGCAGCTGAGGAAAGCCCAGCCCTTCTTTTTGTGATTTAGGTTGAGGGAATTGGGCTTGGTTCTCGTGCGTATCAGGCATAGATAGTGTTGAGCCGTCAGTTAATAGCACTCTACGGCCATGCCATAAGTATTTCCCTTGAATCGCTTCATCTAAGTTTTTTCCTGATTTCTTCAATAGCGATTTAATTGACTCTGGAGATAACCGTTTTCTTGCTTTGCAGTAGGGACCTGTAATTGTGCTGTTTTTCTCTCGACCTATAGCAATTTGATCTCTAGCGTCACTGATTAGTGTGCAACGACAAGACTTGTTTTCACTGGCAACTTGCTTCATGAAAAGCGAAAGTGTGTGGCAAGCGGGATACTTGCGTACTCTTTGAGTATTATCTTTTTGAAAATCTTCTAAATCTTGCAGAGTGAGAATTGAAGAAAGTTCATCTTCTTCCGTTTGAGCAAAGCGACGTAACAATTCTGGGGCATCATTGAAGAATTGGCGAGTTGTAGTATTCATGGCGTGACACTAGAAAAACCTTAATCTGTATGATTTACTCTCTATTGTTCAATTAGTAAACCTTCAGCTAAATCTTAAGTTAGTGCCATTGGGTTAAAACTAGATATTTTTACCGAAATGGCGACTAAGTGGTTATAAAGGTGAAAGCCATTTACAGGTATTTTTATTTGTTCGCTCACAGAAAATCAATAAGTTAAAAAACTGTGAGTTTACGGCAGCATAGTGCAACTTTAACCCAATAATTTGATGTAATGATGGCAGATTAATTATCGGAGCCCATCATGCCAAATATAGAGCCATTAACTCGCGTCGCCACAGTCTTCGCCCATTGGCGCATAAATAAGCCGAGTCGCGGAACTAAAATACCAAACACTCTCCGCGAGCAAGCCATTTCATTGCTAGAGCATTACTCATCATCACAAATTTGCACCGCTTTACGTATCAGTAGCTCTCAATTTAAACAATGGTGCCAGGTATCAAACTCGGCAGAGTCCATTACAGACTTCATTGAATTACCCAACTTACCTGAGGTCATCAAGCCCAATTCCCCAGTAAAACTTGAGTTGAATCTATCTAATGGCGACAATATTCATATACAAGGTGTGGTGGATGTTCACTTTATTTGCGCCCTTATCTGGGCAATGAAATCATGATCTATTTAACTTCCAACAGTCGTATCTTCATTGCGACTCAGCCTGCTGATTTTCGCTGTGGTATCGATGGACTGGCGGCCGTGTGCCAACAGCGCTTGTCGAGTAATCCGCGTTCAGGCTCGATATTCGTCTTCATTAATCGCAACAAAACCATGATACGAGCCCTCACTTATGAGCATAATGGCTTTTGGCTGATGACCAAACGGTTATCAAAAGGAAAATTTCATGGATGGCCACGTCATCATGGCGTTATGCAACCGATGGCTGCGGCACAATTACGGCAATTACTGAGTGGTGAACCTTATTTATCTTCAAGTCGCTTGAAATAAATCGCACTTACCGGTTGATTATTTTATTTATCGGATCATACTGCCCGCCGAATTCATTTTTCCTATTCGCCTAAGCTGGACTGTCCTTTAATGAGTAAACCGTTTACTGATATCGACCACAACGCGCTGGAAGCACTGATAGTTCGTGTTACTGAAGCCAAAGAGCATGAATTAGCACTGTCTCCAGAAGATTGTCAGTTGTTACTTGATGCCTTAGTGACGTTATCGACGATGCAGCAACGATTAACCAATCACGATGTCACCGTGCACAAATTGCGTAAGTTACTTGGCATTGAAAAGTCTTCAGAAGCCTTGTCTCGTGTCAGTAAAAGCAATAAAGGAAGCGGTAAACACACTGCGGGTAAAAATCGTAAACCCAAAGAGAGCGGTGAAGATTTCACTCCCGCTAAGCCAGTTGTGATAGTGCATCAGAGTACAGATGTGAAAAAAGGTGATAACTGCCTAGAGTGCCACATGGGTAAAATGTACAAAACCGACCCAGGCAGTTTACTGCGTATCACAGGGCAAAGTCCGTTTAAGCCAGAGCAGCATGTCATGGAGCGCTTTCGCTGTAATGCTTGTGGCGCTTACGCTACCGCCGCTTTGCCAGTTGAAGTGTTAGCCGACGGGAGCGAGCAACAAAAATACGGCTACTCAGCTCGGTCATTAATGGCCATACACAAGTATTTTGCCGGGTTGCCGTTTTATCGCCAAGGGAGCATTCAAAAGCTGCTTGGTGTCAAAATCACTGCGTCTACTGTGTTTGACCAAGTTGAATATGTGGCCAATGATATTTACCCTGTTTATCAAATGTTGGTTAACCTCGCGGCCGATGCGAAGCATTATTATCTCGATGACACGACTCACCGAATTTTGGATGCTACGCCAATAGAAAAACCGGTGCGTAACAGTGACAAGACACAAATGCGCAGCGGCGTGTACACATCAGGTGTTATTGCGACCACTCAAGCCAATGATAGTATCGTGTTGTTTGAAACTAATATTGGTCATGCTGGCGAATTCATCGATAGCCTGTTGCACAAACGCGGTACTCATCAATCTAGGCCGATAATGATGAGTGATGCTCTGGTCAGTAATCGCCCTACGGTAAGAGAATGTCTGCTGTCATTGTGTAACAGTCATGCCAGACGACAATTTGTTGATGTCATTAACCATTTCCCCGATGAAGTCGAGCACGTACTGACACGTTATGGTGAAATTTGGGCTTACGAGCAGCACACTAAAGAGCAAAAGTTTACGGCAACAGAAAGGCTGAGTTACCATCAGCAACATTCGTTGCCTGTAATGAAAACCATCAAGCAGTGGTGTACAACACACCTTAACGATGAAACAGTTGAAGAGAATAGTGGTTTAGGTAAGGCGATGCGATATTTTGTCAAACACTATGTTGGCTTGAGCTATTTTTGCCACTACGAAGGTGTATACATCGATAATAACCGTATCGAAGCCATGTTAAAAATCATCGTTCGTGACCGAAAAAATGCGATGTTCCATAAGACGTTACTTGGCGCTACGATTGGTGATGTCATCACGTCAATGATTGCAACAGCAAGTGAAGCTGGCATCAATGTGTTTGAGTATTTCACATTTTTACAGAGAGAGAAGGATAAAGTGAAAACCAATCCTGAAGAATACCTACCGTGGAATTATCGAGAAACAGTCGGCACTGAAAAATAATACAGCTGTAAAAAATGGACTTGGGCTAATCGCCTAGGTCTAGCTGTACCTGAAATAATTTAGTTTTGCACGCTATGCTGCCGTAAGCTCACAAAAAACTAACATCAATTAGGCTGAACACCCTCTGAAATTGAAACCAAAATTAGAAAAACGTTGGAATATATAATTGAATAAGAAAGATTAACCACGCATTCTCATCGTCCCCACTTGGGTACAGTGACCAATGACTGTACCCAGTTTATGGGTACAGTGAGAAATCTTAACCAATAGAATCTAGGGTCTGTTGATCTTTCAGGATTAAATTTAGTGCTATTTGAGCATTTATCTGTTCAAGGCGTGAGCAGTGATGCTTAGCCATCTAAGTGAGCTGGTCACAACACAGAACAGTGAATGCTCAAAACATCGAAGACAGCGTAAATTGGTCATTTCTGCTGCGTTATCGTTTTCTTATTTGGAAACGAAGTAACGACAGTTTTGTATGTCGATAATAACCAAACCTCACAAACTCTGCCTTGCATAAAATAACCAGTTTATCGCTGCAAAAACAATCACGAAAGATCAACAGCCCCTAGCTTCAGACAAAATTACTATTTATTCTCGGTGCCCACTTGTCAAATTTAAGGTCAATTTTAGATATTTGATTTTCACAATGGTAATAAACCCTAAGAGGCGACGAAAATAATTAGCTAACCAAATTGAACAGAAAGAATTTTCTCGACAATTGATTGCAACTTGTTAGTGTCTACTTTACCTTCCTCTCCTTGTTCTTCGAGCATGCGAATGATTTCATTTGTCATATGTACTCGTTTAGGTTTGGCTGTGTCAGTTTGGGGGAACATTACATTTTTAGGCAACCGAATAATACATCCCTCTCTTGGTATGACAGCTTCATGAGCATGATTACCTCTCATAAACCCTTGAACATCTTCATCCGAGAGGGCGACATTGCCTGATATTTTTATTAGCAAAACGGTTAAGTCACTGCCGGCTTGATCAGAAAGATCTTTTGGTAACCTAAATACCATACTCTCGCTGATTCTTGGGTGTCCTTTGATTGTATTGTCTATTTCATCAGGATTATAATTAGCGCCGTTTACAATAATAATTTCTTTGTTTCGTCCAATAATTTCAAACTCCCCTTTTTCTCCAATTTGTTTTGCCGTATCGCCAGTGCGAACCCATTGGCGACCAAATTTATCTTTTATAAAAGTTTCTTGAGTTTTATCTTCTTGTTGCAAATAATGGCTAGAAACATTACCAGCCAACATTAAATCTCCTTCCCCATCAGTAAGTAAATCAAAGGGATTGAACCCTTCTGTAAATTGGTCAGCTTGATTACTGTCGAGAATACAATAGGTATTCCCTGCCATAGGAATATAACCTTGTTTGGGATTATTCTGAACTTGTAATGCGGATGCGATTCCTGTTTCCGACATACCAAAACCTTCTCTAACCTTCGTATGCAGGTGACGCTCTACATTATTTCTTGTAACTTCTGGCATTGCTGCTGCACCAGAGACAACAAGCGAAGGAGGGGTGTTTGCGTATAATCGAGTTAACTCGTCAGGAACCTTCTTTATCAGAACATCATAGATTTTGGCGACACCCATCAAAACCTCTGGATGGCCACTTTTGAGCGGTTGAATTAATGATTTAGGATCTCTAGGGTTAGTGACCAATATTATATGCCCCTGAACACTAGGTGTAAGCACTAGACTAACCCCAGCCCCGAATGCATGCCCAAGAGGCAATGGAAAATAAATATGTGGATTTTTAGATAATTGAACTTCAGGGTTTCCTAGAATATCAATTTTTAGCTGGATTGATAAAATTAATAGCTGCTCGTGCGTGAGCTCAATGGCTTTAGACTTTCCTGTCGTGCCACTGGTTAATAAAACTATTGCTGGCTCTAAAAGACTGCTCTTGGGGGTTATAAGTTCTTGTTTGTGGTTACAATGTTGGCACATGCTATATAGGGAATGAAAACCTTCAGGTACAGGTGATACCTTTCCTAAGAATCGACCTAAAACACTTTTAAAGGTCAATCCGACTGTTTTTACTTTTTGAGCTGCAGCTAATTCACCTACAACAAAATGTAACTCACTGTTTTTTTCTTTTAAAGCTTGCATGGCGCTGACGCAAGAAGGAAGTCCCATTCCCATCACCATTTTGGCTCCAGTCAATTTTAGTGCATTTTCCATTGCACTCAGGAGCTTTGTTTCGTCGAGGGTGAACAATATAGGTACTGGTGTCAGCCCTGCATCAATGACCCCGATCATAGCAACTAACAGCTCTGGTGTTGAAGGAAACGGCAGTAAAACTTTATCTCCAGCTTTCAACAGGGGTTCAGAGTCAAAGCTTCTTAAATTATGTGCGAGTGTTTTTGTAATTTGTTCAACCTCAGCATAATTAAGGCTGCCAAACTCACTACTTACCGCAGTTAATTCTCCCGATTCTTGAATTGTATTCCGCCAAATATCGGTTACTTTCTGAAAACCTGTTGCCTTTAATGCATCTGTAATACTAGGGTGTTTGTTAATTAAATCTTGAGTCTGCTGATTAAACAGCTCAAACCAAGGAACCTTGCTCCAGTTGAATTGACCAGTGTTCTTATCTATCCCTCCGATTCCACGAAAGAAATCTCCAGAAGGTGACAATTGAAAATCGCTTTTTTCTGTTTCATTTACACTAAAATTTGTACCACATACACTTTCTGTTTGATTACTGATGGCGGCTTCTGGATCAAAAGTGTGGAGGTCTTCTATTACAGTGCTAGTAGTATCTGTATTGGGGAATGGTAAAGCCATATTTATTACCTCTAGAGGAAAAGTCTTAAATACATAAGGAAAACTTTGAGAGTTAATATAAACAGTTAAGAAATATGAATAAGAAGTGCTGCAAAGTGATTTGCCAAAATACCCTTGAAAACACTGTTCATCAAGGCTCAAGTAGATTCGGTTTCAGATCAAATGTCCAGAATAAAAAAGTCATAAAAAATAATTTTATTTTCTTACTCTCAGCAAAGGCCGTTCCCAATTTAACCTGAGCTTTGCGTAACGAAATCTATAGGGTGCAGATCTTTTGAAACGACAAGATCTTAAAATAGATTCTGAAAGAACAATGACTTAAGTGAAAGTAAAATGAACAAGATTGACACACTCATGCAGTTAGGGACGTGGCGGAAGAATGTATACCAATTTTATCGTCACTCCTGCGAACGCAGGAGTCCAGAGTCTTTGGTTAATTTGGGCACAAGTCGCTGGATACCTGCATTCGCAGGTATGACAAATTAAGCGTTGAAATTTAAATTGGTATTATTTGAACTGCGACATCCCTTACCTTATTTTCCTATCGCCTGTCGTCATTTGATTAATGATAGGCTGGATATTATTGGATCGAGATGAAGCCTTGAGGCGCAGAAACGATATTAAAACTTCAGTCATATAGGTCGAGTAGCGATCTTGAACTTATTGGAAAGTCTAATTATTATATAACCCAAAAGATTGTCTTTTTCTGTTTTAGCGTAGGTAAAGTTTCATTTAACTGCTTTATGAAAGAGGATAACTTATCTAGCACCCTATTCAACTGCTCGCATTTCAGATTGTATTGTTGCATAGTACTCGTGTCAAAATCGGAATAACCTCTATTAATCAGTCGACATATCCCACCATCTTGCTGAACAATATCCCTTATCGTTTTAAATGCACCATAATTTAATTCATTATCAGATAAAAATGAATATGATGTCATCAATTTCTTTTCAGAGTTAAAATACCAAATGGCTAACCTATCACCCGTAAAATATAAATATACAGTGGCGTGTATACATGACATCAATGTATACCATATTGTCTCGTAGGAAAGAGGCAAGGTAATGCTATTCATATTGGTTTTTTCTGCACCATCATTTTGTGTGCATTGTTCTATAATGCAACGAGTGCGAGTTTCTTCAGTGACAACTAGTGCTTCATGCGGCAAACCCAATGTCAATAAACCATCTACTAATCGATGAAAAGCTCTTTGATTGTTGGACAAGAAAACTGGCCATAAATCACTTTTATAACGTTCAGCAGAATGCGCAAAGGTCGCTAGATGATGTTCTTTTAAGTGCGTAAGAGTTTCAACGCTCTTAGTTAATAACTGTTTCACTTCCTTTATTTTTGCTTTTTCACCTAAACCTGAGTGAAAGCCACAAATGATTGGATCACCTTGGATCATGAAACTCGGATGCTCGGTTACTTTAACAATTTTAATGTTTAACTGAACCTCAATGGGTAATTTGTCTTGATTAATGTGCGAACGAAGTTCAGTAGTTGCATATTCATACAAGGCACATCCGAGGTTATGCATACAATCCATTTTAGTTGAAGTATCGGGTTTCAAGCTTAGGATCACTCTATAGTGCAGTATTGCAGAAGCGTATTTTTTTTGTAAGACTGCGAGGTTTGCTATATTACCGTAAGCATTTGCTTGTCCAGCTTTATCATCACCGAATATGGCTTGCGAAAGTGCTAAACCATAAAGTTCTTCCGCTTTCGAGAAATCACCACTTGCTTGATATACCGTACCAAGGTTGTTATAGGCACGACTGATCGCTTGTGGTGTAGGTTCATGCTCTAAAGTGAGCGGTAAAGACGTTTCTGAGTGTTCGAGCGCTAGTGGCCAATTTTGTAGTCCAAGATAGGCAAGACCAGTGTTGCCATGACTCCAAGCTAAACTTTTTGAATCACCAAGTTGTATGGAGAGTTTGATGCAATTTAAGTAAAGGGTTAATGCGTTGTGATTATCGCCTAGTCGTCGTAATAGATTTCCCCATAAAGTTTGAACCCGCAGTTTTTCGTTGTCTGTTTTTGCCACAGTCAGAGCTATTTCATATTGCTTGAGCGCAAGTTCAAATTTTTTTTGATTCTTATAAGTTACTGCAAGTTTTAAGTGGACCGAAATGAGAGACGGAGATACTATGCTAAAGGTTGATGTGATTTTGGGCTTATCAGACGAATGTAAATTAATGGCTTTTTGGTAAATACCCTTTGCTGATTTGAAATTCTCTTCCTCAAAATAAACATCACCTAAGTACACATAAACAACAAACAAATCGGTATTTTCTGCTGATGGTTTTCTTTGTGTGACAAGTTTTAAACACTGCTTTGCTTGTTTAAATTGTCTCAGCTTTAAAAAAGTAATACCGGATATGAAATCCAAATGATCTTTGGATTCGCGATCAAAAGCAGAGCTATCAATGCATTCGATTTTTTTTTGCATTGATTGATAATATTTTGCATGTAAAAGCTCTTTTAGAGAAGTAAAATCAAATCTTATCTGAACAGGTTCAAATCGAGATGAAAATGTGTCTGCAGCTTGTGTGGGAGATTCTAATCCTGATTCAGTTCTTGTGTCTTGAGTCTTCGGACAGGTTATTTCTTGCTGTTCAGGTTCTCGATGCTCACTACACTGTTTAGGTGCTTGTGTTAAAGAGTTTGGCTCTTTATTTTCTGGCAATGGAGTCGAGGATAAATGAAATTCTGACAAGCTCGATTGAAGAGATTGTACCGATTGAACCTGATATTGAGTATGTTGAGCATCAACGACAGGTTCAGAATTGTGTTTGTCATCTCCTGTTGTTACTTTTTCACAATAGTCCGAAACTGTAAAGCTAGCACAGCTTTCGCTCAAACTTGCCATTATTCACCTCTGTCCATCTTACTGATATTGTGGTTATGATTTGTCTTATGGTCTTGACTAAGAGACTTGAAAAATCACAAAATAATAAAGTTATTTATGAAACGTTATTCAAAAATTTTGAACGCAGAATAAAATTCTTGTTCTTGATAGTAGGCATGAAAACATGAACTGAAATTTAGAAAGTGAATTAAAAATTTTATGTGATGCTCTGCACATCATACCAACAAACACTCATGCGAAAATATATGCATTTTAGTTAAGTAACAAGGTGTTTTTTAGAGTAATAAGTAATCTATTATATTTGTAATTTCTCAATAATCCGTGGCAGGCCTAGAGACCATATACGCCCTCTAGATTTTTGTAACACTAGCTCTCCAAATGGTGGGAACTGGTTGTTCGTTGAAAGCCTATGTTGTAGATATTCCCAAAATGATATTCTCAGCTTCTGGCAAGTCTTCTAGCTGTGGCTAAAACCAGCCAGTTTTATTTCTTAAATTTTCTTAAACTAGGTAGTTGTTGATAATCTTGCTAGCACGTTTGGGGGCGTGCGACGTGATGTCGTATGGAGCGCTGTTCACCGCTAGAAGAGTGAATCTGCCGTATCACCGGTTGAACCTAGGACTCTGAATGAAGTAGCGAGTCTGACAATGTAATGAAGTCGATTCGACGGGAAAATAATCCTGAGAGGACATTCCTCCTGATAACCACATGAATCGGGTAAATGCTAGGTAGTCAGTATGATCAACATAAGTGAATCCGAAAGATTTCTTGGTGGCACACGCAATGGACGAACATTTTAATTGTCGTTTCTAGACATGATCGATTCTGGGGGACGATGCAAAGGCTTGGTGGTGTATACCGCTGCAACTTCTACCATTCGTTTGCGGTCTTTCTTTTCTCCTGCACTTAAACGTCCCTTAAGCTTCTGTTGTTTTGCTGCTTTTTGCGTACACGCCCTCAAACTATTGGGTTGCATAACAATGCCTTTGTCATCCATGGTCAATACCAGTAAATCGGACGTGTTTCCTGGCTTAAGCTATCTATGCTGGAGATAAAAACCATCAAAATCTTGTGCAATATCCTGCACAATTTGCCTTGCTTGTCGCTTGGGAATGTGTGCACCTGTAGTGGTATCTATTGAGCTGATTGCATCATCATATGAGCCTTTGACAGCTTCTGTAGCGAGTCTTAGGCGTACACCATCTGAGTATTTGTCTTTTGAAAGGTTCAGCTCACCATCCATTGGAAACACGCTATCACATTGACGTTGACTGTAACCTTTTCGATGCACCGTTACGGTACCAAACAGACTTTCTAAGTTTCGTTTGCAGTTATTTTTCAAATAATTCAATGCTATGTCATGGTCGGAAAAAGCTTGCTGACGTGGCTCTTCAGCGGTTTTAATATCGAGGAAACCTTGAAATAAACATCGCAATAATTCAGTACCTTCGGTATTAATGTAAGCTTTAACTTCTCCATGTTCATCATGCAAAACATGTTTTTCTTCGAGATGCGAAACAATTCGCTCGAATTGTAATTTGGCTTCAGAAAAGAATGAATATTCGAGTGAATTTGAGTATGCTAGTTTCATGAAAGGAGCCTTTTTATAGACTTGTTGTGCTTGCAAACTGATAAATACTATAAAATTGCTCCTTTCGCACTATTTATTAAACTTATCCAATTGATATTTAATGATCTTTTCATGATTCTCGTCGCTCTAAAAGATCTACCTGACATTGCGCACACGGAATAGTTACGTGGTTAATGCTGAATAAGAAATCACTTTTTATCTATATTCTACTTAAAATTAACCGATATGAACATTTTCACAACGCAAAAAAATGAGTAACCATTCATTAATTTTGGGTTTTTAATAGATGTGCTCAATGTCAGATCTACACCCAACGCGGTTGCCACTCGAATGGGTGCTACAACGAATGTTGACGTATTTAAACTTATGGCAGTTGCTGAGGAAATTGTAGTACCCATGATGGAACAACCCATTCGAGTTGATCGAGATTCTTTAGTATTGGGTTATCCTAAATAAATCGGTTGAACGCACAATTTAGCTTTAATCTATTGAAGTTAAATACAAAACTAAACAACCCTAATTCACCAATCAGGTGAGTGCTGAACATTCATATACTTGCCAAAATCACCGCTAGCTGCGTTATAAATTTTGCAAGTAGAACCACTACTTGCTGCTATTCATGCCTTGCTATCAGTAATTTTTTCTGCGTATATGAACGCTCCCAACCGATTTATTTAGGGTTATGCTGGTGTTTACTCTTCATTTTTACTCCATGCCAAACGAGCTGATGAGAAATACCATGTTTGATCTGAAGATATTTTACTTAAACTCGCTGAAATGAAGACGGTAGGTGGTCAAGAAGATATGATTGAATATGTGGCAATTAACTTGGCTAAAGAAAAAAGGTGATGAGCATTCTTCACCTTTACAATTCACTCGCCCCAATTGCAGCAAAAAGAAGATTAGCGCAACTGCAAACGGTCTTTTTCTTGTGCTTTTGGAGTTTTAAAGCGTTTGTTTTCAGGTACGCACTCGATTATATCTTTTACAAAAGCACGTTTCCCGTTAGCAACCGTTACTCTTGAAGCCGGTAAATTGAATAATCGGGAATTAACTTTGGATTTTTTCCAACTAAAAAGGACAACTTGTTTGCCTGCACTTGTATCCAGATAGCATTTATAACCGACCTTTTTATCTGCTGCCAGAACACTTGGACTTATTAATAGCGCAATTATCGCAGTAGCATTAAACATTTTTGTTATTTCCAACATGCCTCACCTCCTTGTTCTGCTGGTATAGCTGAGTTTGCCGAGCCTTTCACACCTGCCGAAGTTAGCGTAATCATTGCACAGTCGGAGTCTCGTGTTGCCTGAACACCCTTTGCTGTCGCGGTAATTGTGAACGTTCTATTTGCCGCATCAATCACAGCATCAACGTCATAAAAACCATTTTCAACTTCAAATGGGTCAGCGTTTAACCCTAACTGGAGCATATTACTGGTATAAGTTCGATGATCTAGATAATACTGCTCTTCTAAGTTCGCGATTTCTACTAATGCTGCTAACGCATCAGCCCTCGCACCTTGCGCAACATATCGGGTATATGATGGATACGAAATCGAGGCAAGAATGCCAACAATTGCGACCACTATCATCACTTCAATTAAACTAAACCCTTTAATGAATCTTTTCATTTATTACTCGTTAACATGATAATAGATCCTTGATGCAGAAGGCCCAGCGTCTTGACACTTATCATCTCCTTCAGGGCACCCATCTTCATATCCATCCACTTTATCTAAGTTTAATCCTGCGGCACCAATACCGACTAAGTACATGTAACTTGGCCCAGTACCATTTGCAGGAACAACTAACTGAGGAGTATCAGGCACTCTGTCACTAATTTCATAAAAAGTTTGCCTGTAAGCTCGTGTACCACGATGAAGATCAAAACCATAGAGGCGGCCTTTTCCTGATATCAGACACTGGTTATCTGAGCCACTTTCACCTGGCACATAAGACGTAAAAAACACTTTACCTGCCACTATCGTTGCTGCTGACAAACTCTTCTCACCAGCAGCTTGAAAACTATAATACCAACCTCTTTTAGCCCCAAAAGCAATATTTTGTGCCGTAGAAGCTGGCGGGGTCGCTGTCACGTCATATAAGTTAGCAATAGTTAATGCATTAGGCACATCACCAGCTAAGTAGGATCTAGTAGTAATATTCCTGTCCTGCAAAGTGAAAAATATATCACTGCGTTCTTTATTAGATGGACTGGGTCGAAGCCCGCTGCCGATTACAACTGCATCATAAGGGATATCTTGATAATAAGTGTTCGTTGCCGTATTTCCGTCCACATCTGTTGTTGAATCTTGAATAACGTTGGTAAAAAGCGTTTTTATGGCAACTGGTTCTGCATAAAACCTTCGGTCTGAACTGATTAAGTTCCCACCTAAATCTGCAAACTTAAAAGCTGTCCATGTTGATTTGTTTGCTGACGGCATATCCATCCGCCAAACATTCCCCCCCGTATCCGTTGCATACAACCTATCTACAACGCCATCTCCAGTGCCATCTAACGTAGCAACTGAGTTGGGAATACTGTCGGTTAAATTAGGAATTGACGTAATGTTAGCACCGCTCGCATTACCAAAAAAATGAACTAAACTGCCATTTGTTGCGTCAACAATAAACACCCCTTTTCCTTCAAGATCAGCCTGCCCTACCCCTGTGATATCTTTTGTCGAAGGTGAGTAACCAGCACCGAATATAAGAACAGGATTCGTTATCCCTGGTAAGAATGTCACGACAGGTTCAGCCCATGTTTGCCCTAATTGAGCAACGCCTAATGATGCAGAATCAATTTTCCATTTAAATGTCGGTGAGTCAGGATCGGTGATATCAAGAGCATAATAAGATTTTCCACCTCGTCTCATCCCAAAGAAAAGCCAAGCTTTTTCAATCGTATTGCCATTGCGTTTTACGTAAGCGACTGGTGGGCTATCGAGGCCATAAACAGAGTGAACGCCTGTTGGGATGTTAGCACGCAGCTCTCTAGCATTAGGCAATAACTCATAAGGCATAAATGCCCAAGTCTCTGACACATTTGCTCCTGTGTCTTTAAACATGTGCATAAAACCATGGTTAGTGCCCATAATAATTCGGATATCGGGTAGACTGCTAGTCCCAAAATCAATCGCTAACGGCTTGGAGTGCAGAGGATCACCAAGAATATCAACTCGATGTTCAGTGATATTATTATCTTTATCATCGTCATCGACATCTTTACCTTTTATCCACTCGAAAGTATCTATTAGCTGCGCTTCATCCACTTGCATATAGCTCGCTAAATCAGCATCCCCTCCAGCTCGAGTCGATGCATTTGTTTTCGTGAGTGGTACAAGAGAGCCACTCTTGTTAAAATATAAATTTCGAGATGAAGCGTCTTGTAATACCTGTGCGGCTCCTCCTACAACAACATCATTACCATCACCACCATCGCTAGATAAACTACAGACAGAATCAGTAGTCCAATATGAACAAGCTGATGATTTTAAATTACCATCTTCTCCAATTGCATTAATACCATTTTTATCAACCACATCTCCTGAGCCCGTTACACGAAACTTTTTTAAATTTCCACGCCATCTTGGGCCTTTATTTGGAAGAAACATTGCATAATAAACTGAGTTATGTGTTTGCGTTCTATCAAAGTTATTACTTGCAATTGAAGGAGAGGTGAAACTGGCATTCACGTCTAAAATTTGGGTAAGAACTTTCTGCAAAGCAGACTGTAATTCAATAGCATTTCTTGCTGCAAAATATTTGCCGCCCCCAAGTCTTGCCGTTTCTGTTAGTAATTCTTCAGCATCATTAGCACCATCACTAAACCCAATCGTAAATGTTGTAACATGCTGATCACCTGGAAGGCTCGAATTCACATCTTGAGTATGCAACCATTCTGCAAGGTTTGGTAAATAACTTTGATTTGTTTCATAGTAGCTATCAAACACTGTATCGTTTTCAAAAGGATCAGTATCAACTCCTGGCAATCCCGCAATGTTCGTATCTGCATTGCGATCTGCTGTCGGCACGCCATCAGTGATTAAAATAACATAAACCTCATTCTGACAGGCTTTAAAGGGGGAATCATAATTACCGTCTTGGGTAACATTGGGATCTTGTGGTGGCTGATTGGGGATATATGAGCGCCAATTATAATCATCATCACCATAATCGACGCTTAATCCGCCAAAATAACGCATGGCTTCGTACAAACTTTCGCATAAAGGGGTGTTAGTATCTGACGTTAATCCATTAATTGTGTTAATAAGTGTAGATTTTTCTATTGCCGTGCGTTTTTTCACCTTAGCAATAATTCTTCCGCCATCTCCACCAGCATTGTCTCCCGCTCCTCTTACTAATTCTGTGGGAATATTGATATTAAATATTTGCAAGCCAAAATCTACACCAGGGGTCGTAATTAATGTTCTTTCTGCAACTTCTTTGGCGATTTCTAATCGCGAGCGTGAAACTGTGCTTTTAGTACTATTAAACCAGCGTATATAATTTTCAGTGTATATAGTAATTGCTTGGCCTGTTCCAAAACCTGTTTGTAGTGCTATTTCAGCAGCTGCGTCAATTTCATCTTGAGAGTTTGAGTTAACTGAAGTATAACGCTGGGGATTATCTGCTGTTCCTAAGCTATCAACTGGAAAACCATTTGGCTGACCAAGCGCATTACGCCATTCTTTTGATTCAATATCATCAAAGCAATCCAATGCAACTATGCTCGTACCATCGGTATCAGGAAGTTGATCCCATGTCCCATTTTGGCCTGCGAAACGGTATTCTCTAAAAAAACCTGTAAAAACACCGTATTCATTTAAAAATTGCTTCGAGGTTTCACAACCATTAATTTCAGTTGAAAAATATCGTAACTCACTTGGTTCAGCACGAGGTATAGATGTGACGCTCAATCCACCTTTGGAGTAAAACAAACGAGATGAATCAAGAGGGACACCATAATTAACATTTGGGTCATAAGAAGCTTCACTATTTGGTTCATTTGTTCTCATACTCCCTGAATTATCAAAAATAATAAGCACTTGTGGTCGAGCACCAGATCTTACGGACGACTCAAAAACATACAACTCTGTATCATCGGCAACACTCAATCCTGCAAACGCTATTAAGCTAAATAACGTGCTAAATATCCCTATCTTTGATATCGACATCATTAACAACCTCCATTACCGAATGTCTAAAACTTGTTGTTCCATGCCTGATGAAATCACAAGTTGTCCTAAGTTGTTTCGCCCATATCGAGCAGAAGTGGTCACTTCAATTTTTCTGCATTTAATGCCTAAGCTTCCTCTTGATTTTCTGGCACAACCTGTATCCAAAACAGGCGAGGTACAATTACTATCGGCATCTGGGTTACACCCTATAGGCATAACAGCATGAGAAACACCCATTTGTGCATCGTTTACCTGTGCTGGAGCGGTTAAATCAGTCATCATTGCATTACCCTGATTTTGAGTAATAAACCGTTCTTGAGAGCCATAAATGTGACTTATTGCCTCTAGCCTTTCTGCGCCAGAACCCGCCATTTTAATTGATTGAGTAGAGTTAACGGCCAGCGAAACACCTATAATAGTCATTAAAACTAATACTATTAGTGCAAAAAAAAGTACCACTCCCTGCTGTTTTTTCATTTTTAATTCCATCATCTCATACCTAATTCAACGAAAGGTTTTCAAGTGATATCGTTGTCGAAACTACTTTGCGCCTAAAATTATCATTAAAAGCATTTAAATTTATATCACCAAGTTGATACGTGGTTTCATTGGTATAACTTGGATCTCGCTCAAGTGAACGAACCAATAAAAATATTCTCAGTGCAACGATTTTAGCTTTAGGCCCATCAGGTGCTCCAAAGTCTTTGGGGGCATTATCCCAAAGGTCTTGCGTTACACTGTCTGCACCAACAAACACATCAGCAGATGGATCACCTTGATTGTCCACGCCATAAAGCACTCTAAGATTTTCAATACCTTCAACTAATTGTTCGTCAGAGCCAGCCATATTGTCGCCAACTAAAGTTTTTCTTCTTAAACTTGGGATGCCATCTTGGTTGCGTATGTAATAAATATGATGAGAAAGTTCCCAATATCTAATGCTTTCGCCAGCTGGAGCAGGCTGATTTCCTCGAAAGAAGATAATTTGATTATTACTTGTCGTTCCTGCGTAGTGCCGATTAACATTATTTGGAGCAAGAGTTGGCGGACCGATTAAGCGCTTAACTTGTAGAACGTCAGTGTTATCAACCACACTATTTAAACAAGCGAAACTATCGGGGCTGACATTAGATCGATATCCCCAAATCATTCTATATGGAACACTACTTACAACAGGTAAACTTCTATTATTTAATCCAGCACCAATACAATCATTCCCGTCATCAATATCCAAAGCATCTACTGTTATATTTTCACCTACGGTTAAGCGTTGCCCTGTAAGATCTCCCATAAATCCAGTTTGACTAAGGTCTCTTTCCAGTATTGCTAATGCTATGCGTCCATTTTCTTGCAGTTCATTAAATTGACTCGTCGTTGTCACATTTGTGGATGACATTCGAAACATCGTAAAAAGACCAAGGGTCAAAAACAGACCAACAACCATTGAAACCATAAGTTCAACGAGAGAAAAGCCCAGATTACGTTCTATTTTTATTATCTTATTCATATTCTTATAACCGTAGTGACGGTGTAGAGCCTTCGGCGATTACCATCGGCTCCACAGTCCTGAGCCACACCACTATAATGCCCCGTAGCACCGTCAGAGGTTTCACGAATACTTCGCCAACTGATGGCAACTGTGAGCAAATCGTCATCTTGAGTAATGCAAGCTACTGGTGTATCTAACCCTCCAACACCAATATCATCAAGCATTTCTGAATTACCAATAAGTAATTGCTCCCAAGAATATAAATCTGCCAGCCTCATCTGAGCCGGGCTACATTGATTATTAATATTATTGCAAAGCGTGGCGGGTGCAGATAAGCTCCCATCGTACCCATCTGTATTTAAATAGTTAGCTAATTCAGTCCGATTAACTTTAATTCGATTAACAATGTCATGAGCAAGGTAAGCCGCTTGGGTATGCTGATAGGATTCAAAGCTACCTTGCTTAGAAACAATATGAAGATTAAAAACGCCGACTAAGCCTATTGCTAAAATCACTAAGGCAACCAACACCTCAACAAGGGAAAGCCCTTTTTCATTGCCATTCATTGGCGTCAATCCTCCTACTGTTGCCATTTTGTTGACTCAATAAATACCCAAATTATCTTATTCTACGGCAAGTTAATAGTCTAAAGGAAAAAGATTTTAGGCTAAATTTTATCCAAAAGCCATAACCAGCATAAAAATTTAACATTTATGCATTAATTTTCATCAGAAATAAAAGGCCAACAAAATGCTGACCTTGTGTGTTTATTCTTGTAAAAATTACTTTTTCCGCCAAGTAGTACCGTTTATACCATCTTCAAGCACTACGCCTAACGCATTTAAGCCATCACGCGCTTTATCTGCTGCTGCCCAATCTTTCTCGGTTCTTGCTCGATTTCGTTCAACGATGAGAGCTTCAATTTCTGCAATTTCGTCTTGATCACCTTCACCTTTAAAGAAAGCTTCTGGCGTTTGATTTAATAACCCAAGCACTTCTGCAAGTTGTTTAAATTTTGCCCCTAAGGCACTTGCTGCCATTAGGTCAGATGTTTTCAAGCGATTAATTTCACGCGCCATATCAAAAAGCACTGAATAAGCTTCTGGTGTATTAAAATCATCGTCCATCGCAGATTTAAATTTACTGACGTATTCATCGGCATCTGCCGGCGTTACCGTTAAATCTAAATCTTTAATCGAAGTGTATAAACGCTCTACTGCGGCACGAGACTGATTCAAATTTTCTTCAGAGTAATTTATTTGACTACGATAATGGCCTGATAATAAAAAATAACGCACTGTTTCAGAATCATAATGTTCTAGCACATCACGGATCGTGAAAAAGTTATTTAATGACTTTGACATTTTTTCACGATCAATCATCACCATACCACTGTGCATCCAATAATTGACGTATGGGGTATCATGAGCGCAACAGGACTGAGCAATTTCATTTTCATGATGTGGGAATTGTAGATCTGATCCACCGCCATGAATATCAAAATGCAAACCCAGGTGCTTGCTGTTCATGGCTGAACATTCAATGTGCCATCCCGGACGACCGAGTCCCCATGGAGACTCCCATGTTGGTTCGCCAGGCTTAGACATTTTCCACAACACAAAATCCATAGGATTTTCTTTAGAGTTCTCAACTTCAACACGAGCACCAGCTTGTAATTGCTCTAGATCTTGTCCCGATAAACGACCATAGTCGTCAAATGACGTTACGCGGAACAACACATCCCCATTTAAAGCTACATAAGCATGATCGCGCTCAACAAGTCTTTCAATCAAGTCAATCATTTCAGGAATATGCTGAGTCGCTCTAGGCTCTAGATCTGGTCTAAGCATATTTAAGGCATCAAAATCCTTATACATGTCAGCAATCAATCGCTCTGTTAATACGTTACATGACTCGTTATTATCATTCGCACGCTTAATGATTTTATCGTCTACATCAGTAATATTTCTGTGATAGTCCAACTGGTAACCACTGAATCGCAAATAACGTGAAATCATATCGAAAGAAACAAACGTGCGACCATGACCAATGTGACAGAGATCGTAAATAGTAACCCCGCAAACATACATTCCAACGCGATCTGGACGGATTGGTTTGAACTCTTCTTTTTGACGGGTCAAGCTGTTATATATTTTCAGCATTTGCGATCTCTTTAATTCACTTTTAATAAACTTATTACCCGTTATTGACGAGAAAGACCTGAAACTTTCATCTTCATTAATGACGAGTAGTTAAAAGCAAAGTTTATCACGGCTGGATAAATCTTGAATACAGATCTTTATACCAATTCTCAGATACGGTAAACTTCGAACTTTATTATTTCGGTACTTAAGACTCATGATCATATTACACACGAATCACGGCGACATAAAAATTGAACTTAACGCAGAAAAAGCCCCAAATACGGCTGAAAACTTTCTGAACTATGTCAAAGATGGTTTCTACGACGGCACTATTTTTCACCGAGTAATCGATGGTTTCATGATTCAAGGTGGTGGTTTTACTGCTGATATGGATCAGAAGAAAACCGGTGAAATGATCAAGAACGAAGCCAGTAACGGTCTTTCAAACAAGAAAGGCACAATTGCAATGGCTCGCACACAAGCGCCGCATTCTGCAACCGCTCAATTTTTTATCAATGTAAGCGACAACACTTTCTTAGATTTTAAATCTGAAACACCTCAAGGCTGGGGCTACTGTGTGTTTGCTGAGGTTATTGATGGTATGGATGTTGTTGAAAAAATTAAGAATGTTGCAACTGGCACTAAAGGCATGCATCAAGATGTACCGCTAGAAACAGTTGTAATTGAAAGTGTTACGGTTGAAAGCTAACATTTAATAATGACGACATTATTTATTGGTGATCTGCATTTAAGTGCAGATCATTCATACATCACAGACGCCTTTTTTCGTTTCTTGGACACCCAAGCCAAGAAAGCCGAAGCCCTGTATATTTTAGGTGACTTATTCGAAGTGTGGCTAGGTGATGATGTCGCTGAGCCTTTTGCAGAAAATGTAGCGAGTAAACTACGAGCAGCTTCTCGTTACACAAAAATCTATTACATCAATGGCAACCGAGACTTTTTACTGAGTTATCAGTACGCTAAACGTGCTGGAATGACAATTCTTCCAGAACATCACACGTTAAGTCTTTATGATATTCCTACTGTTATTCTCCATGGCGACACCTTGTGCACGCTCGATGAAAGCTATCAAAAATTTCGTAAATTTCGTAATAATAGCTTTGTACGGTGGCTTTATTTCAGTTTTCCTAGCGCTATCAGGCGTTCCATTGCACAGCGTATACGTAACAAAAGTAAAAAAAGTAACCAAGGTAAAAGCCAAGCCATAATGGACGTTGAACCATCAGCGGTTAAATCGTTAATGAAATCGACTCAAACTCAGCGCATGATACACGGGCATACTCATCGTCCCGGTTTTAATGATGTAGCTGAAGGAAAAAAACGTATTGTCGTGGGTGACTGGTATGAAGAAGGCAGCGTTTTAGAAGTTAACCGAGAAGGTATTTCATTAACAACACTGCCTTTTTGACTTTTAGTGACTTCACTTACTTCTACATCAACCGTAACAAACTGGTTTAATAACTCATGTTACGCACTAACAGCTTTTAGAGTTTGAAGTTCTGTAAAGGCTGTTTTTAATGCTTTTATATACAGTTTCGCCCTCAGTTGAAATTTATTCATTTTCAGTTTTAAAGCTAAGGTTTCAAGCCTAAATGCACTATAAATTGATAAAAATTGATGATTACTTTGTGTTTTAACTGTATGTGCTGGAGAACGGGTAATTGCCGCATTTGACTTCAGGTTTTTATGGAAGAGTTCAACGTTCCATCGTTTTTGATAGACCGCTTGGATGAACTCATCATCACAACTTAAATCACTGCATAACAAGTAAAGCTCGCCTGTACTTCCATCTTTGTTTTTAAAGACTTTCTTGGATAACTGTAACTCAAAATCTACCCCAGATATCCAAACTTTGACAGACTGCCCTTCTTGAAACTCAAGTGTATCAACCCGTTGTGATTTCTTATGCTTCTTATCATCTTCACTCAAAGAAACAAGACGATTAGATTTGCACGCCATGATAAAATCCTTGTGGCATTTGTGTTTGATAAACACCATATTTTCATTTGAACAGAACCAACTGTCTGCTAGAACATATTTGAATTTAAGTTGGTTTTGGTAACTAATTTGTAAAAGCTCTCTAAAATCTTCATTCTTAGTTGTTTCAGACATTCTGCGAACTTTCTTAGTTTTCAGATCACAATAGGGAATTGGCTTAGTGATCAACTTATAAGATACTGGAATTGATACACCTTGGGAGTAGTAAAGACAATTAAGAAGGTTAATCCCTTTAACGGTTCGATTTTTTGTGTGGTCGTAGTGGTAAGCGATCAAGTCGCTTTCGTCCGTATAAGGCTTTTCTTCAATCGTATCATCGAAAATAAGAACGGCATCATCTTCTTCGACCTGTCTTACAGTGGATTTAACCAT
Organism: Parashewanella spongiae; assembly: GCF_004358345.1. NCBI lineage: Bacteria > Pseudomonadati > Pseudomonadota > Gammaproteobacteria > Alteromonadales > Shewanellaceae > Parashewanella > Parashewanella spongiae. The sequence goes on from NZ_CP037952.1 coordinate 3,911,603, forward strand.
TCCCCAAAGAGTTTTACTGGTGAACTCGTTAGTAGAAAGGAGTCTTGTTACCTGATCATGACTGTAAGCACCATCTAGTAAGTCTGACATCCCTGTTGCTGTTACTTGTCCAAAGCTAGATAGTTGGTAATCGCTATACAGCTCTAGTAATTCATCGTTCATAGCTTGATTATGCCACTAATTTTTAGGCGGTGCGTAACATGAGTTAATAAGAAGGAAGTGGTGTTAAAGATAATTTAACACCAATCGCTATAGCTCGACGTTCCAAACAATATTTCAACTCAGTGAAATATTCCATCACATCTTTTTTGATATCTTTTTGTTCAGAATAATAAGCGCTGTCATTTATAGAACGTGCCGAGCCATCATCTTTTGTCGTTGGATTTTTATACCCCTCTGATTCAGGAATATCTCTAATTAATACAGAACATATATGATGCAATTTTTGCATATTTGATGCATTAGAAGCCGACTTTGCTTGAGTTTTAACATTCATAATTACCGTCTTTAACTTAGTCCTTGTATTTAATCTCTCCTCAAACAGCTTAATCTTGGGACATTTGCTACCATCTTTATTTTTTTTATTCGGATCTTCCCGGTAAGTATAGCAAGTCATCACTGAATCTAAATAATCTGCGCATTTATCAGACATTATTGGCCACGATGCTCCTCCTACGGCTAAAGATTGAAAAGGCATAGATGCACCTGAGCAACCGGAATTATCAGCTATAGTTAGAGAACTAAAGTTACTCTTTTCAATCTCAGTTAAATCAGTTTGCCTAGCTTCAAGCTGCTCTTTTGTCTTTTGCATTATGTTATCAATATTATTTTTTAGATATGGATAATTTTTCACTGCAGATTGAAACCATGGGAAAGTCATTGCATACTCATAAACACTCACAGATTCTTCTGGGTTTACATGAGCTAAGAAGCATAATCCTCTGATAAACATACCAATACCCATCTTAGGTTCTCTTCTAGTAGACTCGGTCAATGCATTATATAAATGCTGAGAGACAGCCATATCTAATGGAAAAGTGCTACCTATTGAATCAAAATCAAGCTCTTGATATGTAAACGGAAAATTCCCTTTTTCAACTTCTGAATCTATAGTAACAGAGAAATCAGAGTGTTCTTCTACCCAGCTTTTTTTTAATTCTTCAAATGCTATTTCGTATTTTCGATCAAACTCTTGAAAATTTTGTTTTGTTTGTACTTCACAAGAAAATGAACTTTGAAGCTGTCTTCCATCAACTGAAACTACGGCCATAATACCCTCGATCTTTTAGTATCTAAATTTAGAGTTATGAGATCCATCTTCGTATTTTTAAGCTGATAAGGAACCATATGTAATTTAAATATTAAAATCGAATTAAACCATTTTCATGAAAGTCTTTTAATATATTTCCGTGAAAGTGTTGAACAAGTGGATTAACACAAGCTTTCACTACGTAGAAGAATAAGCGTTGAAATGCCCACGCAGTAAGAGGCTAAGTACCTGACCATAAGTTTCTTAAGATTTTCTAGTGCCCAGTTACAGCACTTTACGGTGTTGCAACTTCGGTTACATAGCTACGGCTATGCGCCCTACATTGCGTCTTGTATAGCACTAAACCTGAACACAATAATTATCAAAGAACTTATCGACAGGTACTTACATTGCCATTAAAAAGTAACCAAGGTAAAAACGTATTGTCGTCGCTATTTAATATGAAGCAGGCAGCGTGTTAAACCTAAAAACATCAGTTGAACGTTGAGTATACGAGTAACTGCTTGAGCAATAAGATGATTTTATCATCATGGCTTTCACCCAATGAGTGAAATGTTCTACGCTCACAAGCTTGCTAAAATGACTGCTATCTGCGTTGTAACTTTTGTAAGTAGAATAACTACTTGCTGCAAGCTACGCCTTACTATCAGCCATTTTTTCTTCGCTTAAGAACGCAGTCAACTGATGTTTCTAGGTTAAAAGTGAATAGAAATGACGATTCACTTACAACACGGCCTTTTTGAATTTTCAAAAACATGGATAATTTATACTTTTTACAACTCGTCCATATACAATTCTATCTGAAGTTCGAATGCTTTAGATTCTATGGCGCTTAGAAGCGACTTAAAATATGGCAAAGCTAGCTTCATTAACTGAACTTGCTGATAGTAATTAGTAACACTCGCAACATAACTAGCACTACCTCCTCCCATTTCAACCACTTTTTTTGCTTCTGCAATAGCAGTCTCTTCATTGACTTCACTAAAATCCTGAAATTCATCTTTTCTCGGAATATCTCTAAGCAGCACTTTAACGGCCACATGCAAACAAAATAATCGCTCAGCATCTTCTGGCGAAGCGCTTTCCATGCCGCACAAATGCTTTACCTGAGACTTAAAACTGCCGTAGCGTTTAAAATCTTTTGTAAAAAGCTCAAAATCTTTGAGAGAACCACCCATTTTGTAAAATGAATCTATACAACTCTCCTTAATATAATATTCAACTAGGGGATCTAAATTTGGCACCTCACAGGGTTCAAGTTTTGTCGGGAGGCTCGAAAACTGCTTTAATGATGATAATACACTTTCTTGATCTAGGCTTTTACTTCCGATGTCTTTTAATTGTTCAGTAAATACAGGTTTGTAGTTTGAGTCAATTTCCATAGGAATATAGCCAGAACCACCAATCACTGTGCAAGGGTTTTCTTTTTTGTTTTGTTCTTGCTGTTTTTCTTTTATATCCTGTAACTGTGTTTTTGTGTCCCAGAGCTCACTAGAATTAAATAGATTACTGCCGTGAGCACTTTTAAATAGCTCTTCCCAATCAGAATACTCATTATCTGCTTCAACATGAGCTAAGAACTGTAAACATCGAACAAAATCTTCTTTTAATTCCAATAACAAAGGCGATGTTGGCTCAGCACTTCTCGCAAGTTCTTTACACTCATTCATTCTTGTTAATATATGAGTTTCTAATGGTTGCATTTTTGCTGTACTAATAGGGCCAACTTCTTTTACACCCTTCTGAAAGTCGTCGTAAGTGATAGGAACTTCACCACGTTTATAAGCCGTTTCATATTCAGCTTTAAATTGAGAATCAGTTGATAATGGGTTTCTCCAACAGCGTTCTAGTTCGGTATAACTTGGTAAAAGCCTCTCATTAAAAGCTGAACTTTCATCAACATGTAAGCTATCTTTTTCAGTTCCGTACATAGCTCTAGCCGAACTTAATAAAGAGCTTTCATCAGTTGCTTTCGCAGGCTCACCGACTCGCGGATCAGGGCACTGACTTAATGAACTCAGCGATTGTATTGATTCAAATGACATTTTAACTCTCAATGTAAATAATTTAATGTTTTTCGAGAGTAAACCGCCCTCCGAGCACAGACTAATTAATTAAAGTTAATTCAATTTAAACAATAATTTAACGTACAGATGAGTTTAAAATTCATACCAATTACAGTAATTAATCTCTCACTCAGCAAGAGCTAAAGGGTTTCAGTGCAAGGCGCGCAAGCTCGAAGTACTATCGGGATAATTCAAGTGCTTGTAACGCAGTAATGGAACCCTTTAGCATTGCCCTTTGGGAGCTTGTATGTGCTCAAATCACTTCTCAAAATTGTCTTGACGTAGAACAATTATGTCTTCATCAATTTCGATCGCACTTTGAGCACATACATAGCTCTGAGTTGAGCATTTAATTACTGTAATTGGTATTAAAAAAGATAACTGGTTATATGACTAAAAATTAATTTTTGGATTTCCACTATGAAATTTAAAATCTCTATCTGGTGAAGAAATTAATTCAGATTCTCGCTCACCAAAAAAAGCCACTCTTTCCGAAATATTTCCTGCCGCTATTTTCTCGGCCAAACTTAAGTAATCTTGATAATGACGTGCTTCAGAACGCAATAAAGATATGTAAAACTCTCCGAGTCTTTTGTTGACTAAAGGTGCCAGTTTTGCGAACCGTTCACATGATCTCGCTTCGATATAAGCACCAATGATAAGTTTATCAATTAACGTATTAGGCTCATGTGTTGTCACATGGCAGATCATCCCACTGGCATATCGGCTTGAAGTAATATTGACATACTCAATACCACATTCATCCATAATCTCTAACACTTGATAAAAATGATGCAACTCTTCTTTAATAAGCAGTACCATTTTATCGATAAGATCTTGCCCGTATTTCGAATTTGATTTAGGCACAACAGCTTTAGTTAATCGATTTAATTTCGGTAACTCACGCCAATCACCTTCTTTTTTATAAGCAAATGCTTCAAAGGGTTTTAACCATTTTAATAAGGCTTCACCACTTTCTTTATCTACGGCGTATTTTCGTATTAAATACATGGCCGACTGAGCGGCTTTTAACTCACAGATTAAATGATCAATTAAAATTATTGGTAGGTTTTCAGCTTTAGCGGCTTCATTCAGCCATTCTTGTGGGGTTTCGCAATGTAAAAATTGCTTAATTGGGGCGAGCAGTTGCTCCATAGGTGCCTGCATTTTCTGAGCGAATTCTTTATTAATTTTATCGTTTGCCAGAAGGCTTAGCAATTAACTACTTGACTCCAGCTGCTTTTTGTTTAATAAATAATCTATAGCCATAGTTTTTGTGGTAGAAATAAAAAGTAGTAGTAATACCAATTACAGTAATTAAATGCTTAACTCAGAGCTATGTATGCGCACAAAGTACAAGCGAAATTGGTGAAAACATAGTTATTACCGACATACAAAACTGTCGTTATTACATTGCTACGTTGAGATAATTTTGTTAAGTAATTTTTGTGCATACAAGCTCCCGTAGGGCAAAGCTAAAGGTTTCCATTACTACGTTGCACGTTCTTGAATTATCCCGATAGTACTTCGAACATGCGCCTTGTACTGATAACCTTTATCTCTTACTGAGTGAGAGATTAATTACTGTAATTGGTATAATACAGTCTTTTCAATTGTCTAGACCATAGAGTTTCGGATGTGGGTTAAGGCAGTTGCTTGAACCGTTTCATAAAAAGAAAGATTGGTTCGTACTGTCGGAGCGTAATTTGCTCTTTGTCGTAGCAGGTGTGAGCCATCAATGTCGACAAAAGGATAATTAGATGATCTTAAATCACCTGATGGGTTTATACACTCATCCCAAAAAAGAGTGGCACACCATAGAACAAAACCATGAATCTTTAAAAAGTAGCCTAAGCCATATTTTGCTTGTTGCGCTCATTCCTGCAATCTGTGCTTATATTGGCTCAGCGCACATCGGTTGGAACCCCACAGGAGAAGGTGAAAAGTTATTTTTAACCGATCAAAGTGCAATGCTCATGTCCGTTGGTATGTACTTTGGCTTAATTGCTGGTGTATTTGCACTGGCTTATTTGTCTTTTTGGATGGCAAAAACATTCGATTCAACACCAACTTTCACTCAAGCTCTTGAGTTAGCTTCATACACAGCAACACCTTTATTTATGGTCGGATTATCTGCTTTATTTCCGGTTCTTTGGTTTATGATGGTTGTAGCTTTATTTGGTATCGCCTACTCGGTTTATCTTCTTTACACAGGCATTCCAATTATTATGAATATTCCTGAAGAAAAAGGCTTTATTTACTCAAGTTCGGTAGTTACTTGTGGGCTTGTGTTGTTAGTTGCGCTCATGGCTGCAAGCGTTATTTTATGGAGTAATGGCTTTGGTCCTGCAATAGCGAATTAATGCCAATTACGTAGAGTAGGCTACTGGCTTCGCTATCGCTTATCCAGCAGCCCCTCTTCGATTCCGTGCATGAGGTTTTCCCTCACACGGCTCTGTTGTTACACTTCTCTCAGCCCCTTCACTTTGCTTATCATCTTGTCGTGGGTAAATACTCAAGACCAGCTTGGCGTAATTTTTCGTAAGCACCTCGTGATAGATACTTGCTGCGACGTTGACTTAAGCGACGATGCCATCGATAGAATCGGTTTACTACAAATCCATTTATTCTGAAAAATACTCCTCTGGGATATCCTATCCCAGCAAAATAGTGTTTCCATCCCCTCAGAACTTGATTAACTTTATTTATCAGTACGCCAAGTGTATTTGAGGTTCGATGCTTCACTATGTCTCTGAGTTTATTTTTCAGCTTTGTTTGGCTCTTCTTAGACGCCTGTATCTTAATGTAACTGGTGCCTTTGATGAGGCCTGTGATCCGTTGAAAGTTAAAACCGAGGAAATCAAACTCATTCATCAGCTTTCCCATATCCACACAGTGGGTTTTACTTTGATTTAGCTTCAGACCTTCATCACTTAATTGCTGTGTTATCCAGTCCAGTTGCTCTTGTGTGTAGGTTTGCTTATGAAGTACAACAAAATCATCTGCATAGGTAACGATTTTACACGGTGTTTTTTCGTGTATTTTCAAACAGAAATCGTTGAGATAGATGTTAGCCAGTAGTGGAGAGATAACTCCGCCTTGCGGAGTGCCACATCGGCTTGCTTCTATTCGCCATTTCCCGTTGACCGTCTCTATGCTGATGGGCGCTTTGATAAAGCTTTTCAGCAAACTCAGAAAGCTGCTGTCGCTTATTCGCCTTTCTACTTTTGCCATCAACTTAGCGTGCGGGATGGTATCGAAATAGGCGCTCAAGTCAGCATCGAGTACGTGCTGATAGCCTTGTTTTAGGCTCATTTCAATGACTTTTACCGCTTGCTGGGCGCTTCGACATGGACGGTAGCCATAACTGTGTTCATGTAAATGAGGTTCGTAGACGGGTTGCATCACTATTGTCATCGCCATTTGCACAATTCTGTCACTGATTATCGGGATCCCAAGTTTCCGCGTTTTGCCGTTGTCTTTGAGTATTTCTACTCGTTTGACTGGGCTAGGTCGATAGTTTTTCTGTTGTAATTGAGTTTGAATTTCTTTTAACAGCGCAACAACTTTCTTTTGCTGCTCTAGATAACTGAATGTGATGCCATCAATTCCTGCTCCGCCTTTATTGGCTTTGCATCGTCGATAGGCTTCTTCGAGTATATCTAGGCGACTGAGTTTATCGTACAAGCTGTAAAATCGTAGCTCCGAGTTAAGCTTTGAGCGTAAGTAAAGTTTTCGCTGTAATATTCTGATATTTACTGGAGTGTTAGCCATATGGCAATTTCACCTCAAAAGTTACGTTAAAAACGGGTGTAACACTGAGCCCCTTCCCTGATGTGAAGTTATGTTGTCTTCACGGTTAACGGTACTATGGGCTCATCCGACTGCCTGAGCGCCCTATCTGAAATTTCGGTTTACCTTATATTCGGATAGTGCAAGTCACTACCTTCCAACACTCAGGCTCTCCCACGTTCACTTTATTTCCTTCAATACATGCCACTTCATATTACGCCGGAAGATCAAACAGATGCATTTACCAGTTGCTTCTCTATTTGTGTCAGGGTTCGTCAACTAGGAAAGACTCCCCATCTTCATTTTTTGATTTACGACGCTTAACTGAATTCGCTTGATGCTGCGGTCTACATTGCATCTCAACCTTTATTCAAGGCCTTTGTCACAGGGCTTCATGTCATAGCGGTTACCCATTATGCATGCCCGTCAGATTTCGGGATGAACTGGTAATTATCCCGTCAGGTACGTTTCAACCTGATGGACTTATTATAAATAATAACGTTGCTGTCTCTGGTTTATGGCCATGTAATCGCTTGGCTGCGTATACGTTGAGACAAATCCCGCAACGGAATAAAGCGCTTCGTGGCGCTCCCTAGAAACATCAGTTGACTGCGTTCTCAAGCGTAGAAGAAATGACTGATATTAAGACGTAGCTTTCAGCAAGTAGTTATTCTACTTGCAAAAGTTACAACGCAGATAATAGTCTTTTTAGCAAGCTTGTGAGCGTAGAGCACTTCACTCATTGGGTGAAAGCCATTATGATAAAATCATCGTATTGCTCAAACAGTTACTCGTGTACTCAGCGTTCAACTGATGTTTTTAGGATTACTGTAATTAACTTCCCACTCAGCAAGAGCTAAAGGATTTCAGTACAAGGCGCAAGTTTGAAGTACTATCGGGATAATTCAAAAACTTGTAACCTAGTAATGGAATCCTTTAGCCTTGCCCTTCGGGAGCTTGTATGCGTTCAAATTACTACGCAAAATTGTCTCAACGTAGCAATGTAATAACGACAGTTTTGTATGTCGGAAATAACTATGTCTTCATCAATTTCACTTGTACCGTGTACTTTGCACACATACATAGCTCTGAGCTGGGAATTTAATTACTGTAATTGGTATTACAACCATTTCAATAAAAATGCCAGTCGATTGACTGGCATTTTTGTGTCTATTTCAATGAGTATTGATTACTCACCAAATGTGTCTCTTAAAGCAACAGTCAAGTTAAATACTAAGCTATCAGGCTTGGAATCTTTATTGTCGGCACAAAAATACCCTTCTCTCTCAAATTGATAGGCTTTTTCTGCTTTGGCAGTAACAAGGCTAGCTTCAGCAAAACCGTGTTTGACAACCAGTGAGGTAGGATTCAACACATCATCAATTGATTCTGCACCCGCTGGATTTGCTTCCGTAAATAAGCTGTTATAAATACGGAATTCTGCAGGTTTTGCACTCGCCGCTTCAACCCAATGGATAACACCTTTTACTTTTCGACCATCAGCAGGGTTTTTACCTAGTGTTTCAGCGTCATAACTGCAATAAACGGTTGTTACCTTGCCTTGCTCGTCTTTATCACAACGTAATGCTTTAATAACATAAGCATTGCGTAAGCGCACTTCTTTATCCAACACAAGACGCTTATATTTCTTGTTTGCTTCTTCTCTAAAGTCGGCTGCATCAATATACAATTCACGACCAAATGGTAGTTCACGCGTACCGAGGTGTTCATGAGTTGGATGTGCCGGAGCTGATAATGTCTCTTGTTGAGCTTCTGGGTAGTTTTCAATCACAACTTTAATTGGATCAACAACCGCCATTGCTCGAGGCGCATTTTCGTTGAGATCTTCACGAATGCAGGCATTTAACATTCCAACTTCAATCAAATTCTCAACTTTCGTCACGCCAATACGCTCACAAAACTCTCGTATAGAAGCTGGTGTATAACCTCGTCGACGTAAGCCCGCGATTGTTGGCATTCTAGGATCATCCCAACCACTTACAATTTTACGATCAACAAGATCGTTAAGCTTACGCTTAGACATCAAAGTGTATTCGATATTCAGTCGCGAGAACTCATATTGTCTAGTACGATTAGGCTTATTAAAGTCATCTAAGTTATCTAACACCCAATCATAAACCCGTCGATTATCTTGGAATTCAAGGGTACAAATTGAGTGAGTGATCCCTTCAATCGCATCCGAGATACAATGTGTGAAGTCGTACATTGGATAAATGCACCACTTATCACCAGCTTGGTGATGATGAGCAAATCGAACACGATAGATGATTGGATCTCTCATCACCATAAATGAAGATGACATATCAATCTTGGCTCGTAGTGCGCACTCCCCTTCTTTGAATTCACCTAAGCGCATTTTTTCAAATAAGGCTAAGTTTTCTTCTGGAGTGGTATCACGATATGGGCTATTTTTACCTGGCTTTGTAAGCGTGCCACGATACTCTCGTGTTTCGTCCGCATTTAAGAAGCACACATAAGCGAGACCTTTATTGATGAGTTCAATCGCATATTGATGGATCTGATCAAAATAACCTGAAGAGTAATGAATATCTCCTGACCACTGGAAACCTAACCAACGTACATCATCTTGTATAGAATGAACGTAATCAATGTCTTCTTTTTCAGGATTGGTATCATCAAAACGTAAATTACACTTTCCCTGATAATCTTTTGCTATGCCAAAGTTAAGACAGATTGACTTAGCATGCCCGATATGAAGAAAGCCGTTCGGCTCAGGCGGGAAACGAGTTTGAACTTGAGTGTGTTTACCACTTTCAAGATCGGCATCAATAATGTTACGTATGAAGTTACTAGGACGCACTTCAGTGTCCACATGGTCCATGAAATTCCTCTTTGCGAAAAAGATGATAATTATAATTAATGGCATAATCCTACAGTTGCTTAGTAGTTACAATGCCTCTAGCGAAAATCTTTTATATCGAGTAGGGTGAGGCGTTAGTGCCTCATCCCTCTCACAGACCCGTACATACGGGTCTCGTATACGGCTCCAGCTTAATTTTATTCAATTACTTTGTACTGAGCACATAGCCCGTTCGCACTTCTTCAAGATTGTATAGCCCCATCTCTGCAAACCATTTATTCGGCATTGCATAATGAGAGAGTGGACTACTTGCGTTCTTCTACTTCATCATTTGAATGAACTTAAATGGTGGCTTATAACCAAGTTGCTTAAGTCTTTGGTGTAGCCTACCTGGCTTTTTCCACAGTCTTAATTGTATGCTTCTCAGTCGTCGCCTTAACCATGCGGCTAGCTTCTTGAACTCGTTGCTCGCATTCGCTATTCGAAAATATTGGCTAAAACCTCTTAGTTTCGGGTTTAACTCTTTTATCACCCGCTGTAATGGCTTACCACCGTTGCGTTTGGTGAGCGCTTTAAGCTGCACTTTGAAGCTTTTCAGTTTCTTGGCTTGGATTGTCGTATAGTTACTGCCAATCTCTACTCCGAGAAACTTTACCCCATCATCACTATGCGTGATATGAGTTTTACTTCGATTTACTGTCAGCTTTAAGTCTTTTTCAAGTAGCTTTGTCGCTTGCTTCAGTGCATTCTCTGCACCTTTGCGACTACGACATAATATCAGGATGTCATCTGCGTATCTGACCATTCGATGATTTCTACGTTTCATCTCTTGGTCAAAGGCATCAAGGTAGATATTCGCTATCAGTGGACTGATAACGCCACCTTGTGGACCTCCTGTTACTGTTGCTTGCCAGTTGCCTCCTACGATAACACCACTTTCAAGGAACTGTTTTATCAACTTTAAGATACTGCCATCTTTTACCCTTCTGCTTATGCTCGTTAAGATTAGCTCTTGGTCGAGTAAGTCAAAGCATTTGGATAAATCCATATCCACCACATGTTTTAAGTCATATTGACGGATAAACATCATGGCTTTGTTTATGGCATCATGGCCGCTTCTGTGTGGTCGATATCCATAGCTTGATGGATGGAACTGCTCTTCAAATATCGGACTTAGTATATCGTTTAGGCATTGTTGTACGATTCGGTCTCGAACTGTTGGTATCCCAAGCTTTCTCACTCCACCATCATCTTTCGGGATTTCTACCCGTTTGACGGCTGAAGGTCGGTATTGCTTGGTCTTGAGTTCGATAAGAAGTTTATCAAGTTCGTTACTCAGATTTGAGGCGAATTGCTCTAAGCTCTGCTCATCAATTCCAGCAGTGCCTTTGGCTCTCCACACTTTCTTAAATCCGTTGTACAGTGATTCTTTGTTAAGTAAGCGACCATACAAGCTGTAATAAACTCTCATTGACCTCTCTGTGTGCGTTGTTTGGGTTCAGTGTCTTGTTTTCATCAGTTGGTGTATTTCACTCAGCCTCAAAGCCTTCTAGCCCTTGGCAATTTACTTTGATATGACTGAATTACTCCCGTATACGGCTTCGGTCTCCAGAGTCATTATTCCTAATGCCTCCAGTCGGAAATGCCTCACTCATCTTTTTGTGATTTTCTGTATCTTTGAAAAAAAATCCTGTCCATCACAAACTTAAATTAAGCTTCACCCCTTCGCCAACATCAAGGCTTTTGGCTGTTGATGCCGCCAATAAACTACGTCATTGGTCAATCCAGTTTTGCCCTCCACACCATTACTGGCTTTCATCGGCTTGATTTTACTCACTACTACGGGCTCATCGGCCACCTCGCACCAACTTCTACCTTGAGTTTCCTCTTGTATAAAAGCTTCTGGACTATCCCAGATAAGGTGTCAGGCTTCCCCAGTTACTGCACTCGCTCCCTGTTAGAAATCCCACCCTCAAGCACATGATCCTAAATAAATCGGTTGAACGCACAATTTAGCTTTAATCTATTGAAGTTAAATACAAAACTAAACAACCCTACTTCACCCATCAGGTGTGTACTGAACATTCATATACTTGCCAAAATCACCGCTAGCTGCGTTATAAATTTTGCAAGTAGAAACGAAGTAACGACAGTTTTGTATGTCGGTAACCACTACTTGCTGCTATTCATGCCTTGCTATCAGTAATTTTTTCTGCGTATATGAACGCTCCCAACCGATTTATTTAGGATGATAGAGCTGACTGAGTATATGGCGTTGCGCTATTTCGCACGCTTACCTCTCTATTATGCCGAATCAGGTTCGCTTTCGCTGTGTACCTCTAACTTCCTATGGCTTCCTTCAGACCTTGCCGTTAGCCCGCAATGCCCTTGCCATTCGGATTATCTTCCCCTCAGTCTGGGTGATACAGGCTTCTTTCTGCCTGTCGGGTTTGCCAGCTTCGCTGGGCAAACAAAAAACCGCCCATTAGGGCGGTTTCTCATGCGAACACTGCGTCTTAACTGTTGTGTATTGGTACTATTACTTAGTTCCCAATTTTTCACGGATACGTGCAGATTTACCCGAACGTTCACGTAGATAGTACAGTTTAGCGCGACGAACGCGGCCGCGACGCTTAACTTCAATCTTAGCTATTGCTGGGCTGTGAATTTGAAAAGCACGCTCAACACCTTCACCATTAGAGATTTTACGTACTGTAAATGCTGAATGCACGCCACGATTACGTCTAGCGATAACTACGCCTTCAAAAGCCTGTAGACGCTCTTTGTTGCCCTCTTTAACGCGAACTGATACTACTACAGTATCACCAGCGCCAAACTCAGGTACGTCTGTTTTCATTTGCTCATCGTTGAGCATTTTAATGATGTTGTTCATTTATAACTCCGTCCTAGTATTAACTGAGCTGCGGTTACGTCTTATGATTTGTATCTTTCACAAACTCATCGAGTAAATCCGTCTGTTCGTCAGTCAGAGCTAGATTTTCAAGTAATTCTGGTCGTCTTAGCAAAGTTCTACCGAGACTTTGTTTCATACGCCAGCTTCTAATTTTTTCGTGGTTGCCACTGAGTAATACTGCCGGCACGCTTAAATCATCCAAATGTTCAGGACGTGTATAGTGCGGACAATCCAGTAAACCTTCAGAAAATGAATCCTGTTCGGCTGAGGCTTGTTTTCCTAGTACACCAGGAATCAATCTCGATACTGAATCAATTAAAGTCATGGCAGGAAGTTCACCGCCAGAAAGCACGTAATCTCCAATTGACCACTCTTCATCCACTTCGGTTTGAATAATGCGCTCATCGATACCTTCGTAACGACCACACACTAAAACTAACTTCTGATTAATTGCCAACTCTTCTACGCCACGCTGATCCAGCTTGCGTCCTTGAGGAGACAAATAAACCACTTTTACGTCATCGCCAGCTGCAGCTTTTGCAGCATGGATAGCATCACGTAACGGCTGAACCATCATCAACATTCCTGGACCACCACCAAACGGACGGTCATCCACGGTATTATGCCGATCATGTGTGAAATCACGAGGATTCCATATACTCAACTCTAGTAAGCCGTTTTTTACGGCTCGACCCGTAACCCCAAAGTCTGTAACGGTTCGAAACATCTCTGGAAACAGGGAGATAATCCCTAACCACATGTTGCTAACCTCGACTTAAAAGTCTGGATCCCAATCCACTAAAATCTGTTTCTCAAGCAAATCAACATTCTTGATGAATTGCTCCATGACAAGAGGGATCATACGTTCCCGCTTGCCAAAAGCATCTTTAACATTAGCTTTAACCATCAATACGTCATTTGAACCAGTCTCAAGGATTTGATCCACTTTTCCCATATTGTAGCCATTCGTATTAGTCACTTCACATCCAATAAGATCACGCCAGTAAAAATCACCTTCAGGTAAATTTTGCATGCTCTCTTGCAAGACACCAATTTCACAATTTGTGAGTATTTGTGCTTGCTCTCTGGAATCAACACTTTCAAGAGAAGCAATAACGCCTTTCCCTTGTTGGCGCCAGCGAAGTACTTTTACTTCACGCCATTGCCCTCGTTCATTTAACAACCAAGGCGAATAGTCAAAAATACCGGTAACAGAATCGGTATAAGTTGTGATTTTCATCCAACCATTGACACCATGACTGGCGCCGATTTTACCTAAAACTACAGGCTGTTGGTCTTTGTTCATCAATTTATACCTTAACGCTATTAAGCTGCTGCTTTACGAGCGTCTTTGATCAATTTTTCTACGCGATCAGTCGTTTGAGCACCAGTACCAACCCAGTGTTCAACACGATCTAGATCCAAGCGTAGAGTTTCTTCTTGGCCTTTAGCCAATGGGTTGAAGAAACCAACACGTTCAATGAAACGGCCATCGCGTGCGTTACGGCTATCTGTAACAACGATGTTATAAAATGGACGCTTCTTCGCGCCACCACGAGCTAAACGAATGGTAACCATGCGTCTTAAATCCTCTAATGATTTGCCATAAGGCAAAAATAAAAACTGAAACCCTGTGTTCGCAGTAGAGTCTCAGAAAGAAAGCCGCAAAATTTTACCTGACTTTACGAAAAAAGCAAACTTAACTTATATATCGTTGGCTTTTTGGAGAAAATAAAACCCTTAATAACAGGGCGGGATCGTGCTTTAGGTCTTGAAAATAATTAAATCAATTTTGAACTTTCCTGAGTAACGATGATCAGATCGACAAATAAATACTGATTTGAGTCAGATTATGGACGTAATGAAAGAGATTGAATAAGTTGAAGATCATCGTGTTGAAGCCAATAAAGAGTATGATTTAGCTGATATTATTTTTCTTACAATTGCCGCAGTGCTTTGTGGTGCTACAGGCTGGAAAACCATCAACATTTTCGGTGAAGCTCAATTAGATTGGTTAAGACAATACCGGCCATTTAGTAATGGCATCCCGACACGACACTCAATCGGACGGATAATTAGAGGTGTTAAAGCCGAAAGTATGATGTCTTGCTTTATTAACTTTTCCAATACATTACGAGATCGAGATGGTAAAGAGCATATCAGTTTTGATGGTAAAGTTGCTTGTGGCTCTAAACACGGTGATGACATAGCGGCGCTTCAACTAATGACGGCAATGGTTGTAGATAATGGGCTGATAATACGTCAACATGAAACGTCGACCAAAACGAATGAAATCCCCGTAATGCAATCCATGCTAAAACACATGGATATTGAAAATGCAGTGATTACCGCTGACGCCATGCACTGCCAGAAAGAAACTGCAACCTTAATACGTGAAGGAAATGGTGATTACGTTCTTCAACGTGAAAAAGAATCAAGGTAAATTACTTGCTGAAATAGAAGCTTATTTTCATAAGTGCTATCGAGACACACCAGAGCTTTTAAAGCAGAATCACTTTACAGAGTTAGACGGTGAGCACGGACAAATAAATGAAAGACATTATCGCCTTTTGCCAATTACAAATTGGTTTGACGAAACGGCTAAATTTGTAGGCTGTCAGGCTGTTGTTGAAGTCACTCGGATGCGAGAAATGAAGAATAAATCAAGCCATGAAACGTCTTATTACATAACCTCGTTAGCCAGTGACGTGGAAGGAATCGCTAGATATATACGGAAGCACTGGACAATTGAAAATAGTCAGCATTGGGCTCTCGATGTCACTTTTAACCTAGTACCTCGACACAAAAGTTATGATCGATTGATTGATTGATTGATTGATTGATTGATTGATATTTGCATAAGCTTTCGCGAATTTCTCACGTTCACCGTCGACATTAAACATCCAATTTATGCTTGCCTGCGCATCGTTTCTCTGCATCTCCCAAGCCGAAAG
This sequence comes from Parashewanella spongiae, assembly GCF_004358345.1. Lineage (NCBI taxonomy): Bacteria > Pseudomonadati > Pseudomonadota > Gammaproteobacteria > Alteromonadales > Shewanellaceae > Parashewanella > Parashewanella spongiae. The sequence continues at coordinate 3,927,441 of NZ_CP037952.1, forward strand.
CCCTTTGTGCTGCATTTCCCAGCTTTCTATGCGACGATCTAAGCATTGTTGATTCATATTACCGATTTCTATTTCAACCATATTGAGCCAACTGGCATGCTTAGGCGTGAAATGAAATTCAAGTTTGTTCAAAATCCTTAGCGCCTCTTCTGTCTTAAATGCTTTGTATAACGAGCCTGCCGTATGTGTCGTGTAATTATCCATTACCACATGAATTTTATGTGCATCCGGATAGTGTTCATCGACAAGTTCTTTCATGCACTGAGCGGAATCGACTGCGGTCTTACTCTGTGTTGCCTTAGCCTTTCTCCAGCCTCGATGGCGGTCAAAAAACATGAAAATATTAGCCACGCTAACCCGCTAATATTCATAATCGATTCTGGCTGATCGCCCTGATTTTACTGGGGATGGAGGGGCAACATCTGAAACCAATTGCTTCATCGCTTCGTCAAAATTAACCACTGGCTCAGCTGAGTTTTTAGGGCGAGCATAAACATCTAAAACATGTTCCATTTGTGCGATGTAATTTGCATTCATATTGCCTACACACCACATTTTTTTCTGCCAAGGTTTTAAGTCGTTTTCTTTAAAGCGTCTTCGCACGGTTTCTGTCGAAACTTCATCGAGTTCAGTTAATGCGATAAGTTTTTCCGTGATTAAACTCAATGTCCATCGACAAAGTCCTTCTGGTGGTTTGCTACAGGCTAAGGCAATAAGCAAGGCTTCTTGGTTACCATCCAAACACCGAGGCATGCCGCTTCGGGCTCTTTCATTCAGAGCAGCTTCAAGACCTTCCTCAACAAACTGTTTCTTTGTTCTATAAATGGTTGCTGTACCAACATTAAGCGCTAAAGATATTTCTTTATCTTGACTCATTCTATTGTTCGACATGAGCAAGATGTTGGCTCGTTTCAATTTTCTAGCCGATGTTTTCCCCTTTGCAATCAAGTCGACTAGGAACGATTTTTCTTCGTTTGAAAGCTGTAACTTCTCAATAACCCGTGGCAAAACACCGAAAGTGTAACAGTTCGTTACGATCGCAAGATCATGGTTGACCGATCTTGCCATAGCCCCATAATGCAGTTAACTTCATCTAATCATTGTTTAACTTGAAACTACCACTTCCAGATTTATCCATTTCAGTTTGCTCAGAGTGCCGACCAATTGTTGAAGCTTTGCAGAAAATTATTGAGCTTCAAGCACCAGAAATTGTCGAGCTTAAAAATCAAGTTGAAATTCTGGAAGATGAAATGCGAGAACTCAAAAAACTCAGCAAAAAACCTAAATTCAAGCCCAGCGGAATGGACAAAGGCACTGATCCAGACGAAGACCAAAATAAAGATGATGACGACATTGGCTCTGGTAAAAAGCGTTCAAGTAACCAGGGGAAGGGAAAACGCAGCAAAACCGCTTCTCTGAGTATTCATCACAAAAAAATTATCCAACCCGTTGAGCCTTTACCAAAAGGTGCAAGATTTAAAGGCTACAGAGAATTTGTCGTTCAAGACATGAAAATCGAATCATATAATACCCTTTATCGTCTTGCGCATTATCAACTTCCTGATGGCTCAACGTTGACGGGGAAATTACCAAAAGAGCTAAACGGGCAGCATTTTGGTAAACGAGTTAAGAAGTTATGTACTGTATCAATATCATCACTGTCAAGTCACTCAACCTTTATTATGTGAGCAATTACGTGATTGGGGAGTCGATATTTCATCAGGTCAATTAAACCAAATACTACAACAAGGTCATGAAGGCTTTCATCAAGAAAAAGATGATTTGCTTAATAAAGGCCTGAGCAGTACTGGTTACATTACGACTGATGATACTGGTGGACGTCACTTAGGGAATAATGGTTATGTGACTCATATTGGTAATGAGTTTTTCGCTTGGTTCCAAAGTTCAGATAGCAAAAGTCGAATTAACTTTCTCTCAATTCTTTGCGGTCAACAGCAGGGCTACAAGCTAAATGCTACGGCTTTTGAGTATATGAAAGAGTACAAGCTACCAGAAGTCCAAAGAAAGCAACTTGCCAACCATCCTTGCCAATTTTTTGAAACCAAAGAAAAGTGGGATGCACATCTTAACCAGTTAAACATCACTCGAAGGCACCACATGCGTGCCGCTACTGAAGGCGCATTACTAGCGCAAGCTATTGAGATACACTCCATTGAATCACTGGTTGTTGTCAGTGATGGTGCTGGTCAATTTAATGTTCTTATTCATGCGTTGTGTTGGGTTCACGCTGAACGCTTAGTTTATAAGCTTGTGCCATTGAATGAAGCGCACCGAGAAGGCATCAAAAAGGTTCGAGGTGAAATTTGGGATCTATATCGAGATTTAAAACGGTATAAAGCTCAACCACAACCCAGCAAGAAAACAGAGTTAGAAAAGGAGTTTGAGCGAATTTTCACTCAAAAAACCAGTTATCAGCTTCTCAATCAACAACTGAAGCGATTACATAAACATAAATCATCATTGCTTCGAGTATTAGACCGACCAGAAATACCACTTCACACCAATGGCAGTGAAAATGACTTAAGGGAACATGTAAAGAGACGAAAAATCAGCGGTGGGACGAGAAGTGATTTAGGGCGACAATGTAGGGATACATTTTCCAGTCTAAAGAAGACTTGTCGGAAACTGAAAATATCGTTTTGGCAATATCTTCAGGATCGACTTTCAATGAGCAATAGTATTCCATCCTTGGGAGAATTGGTGCTGAAAAAAACGAGGGCTGCCACGGGTTATTGAGAAGTTACGAAAAAAACCTAAAACGCCACGCAGTATTTACGTGCTTGCTCTGGATGAATTAATACCAACTTTAAAGTGAGTTCAATCGTTCATCTTCACTGTGTTTGGGTACTAGAAACATCAGTTGACTGCGTTCTCAAGCGTAGAAAAAATGGCTGATAGTAAGGCGTAGCTTGCAGCAAGTAGTTATTCTAATTGCAAAAGTTACTAATTTACAAGCAAAATCTAAATTTTGTAGACTGTCGCAAAGTAGGTTCCTTGAGTCACAGACTTTGCTGTTTTCATCATTTTGCTTCGCATGCAGAAGCAAGCAAAACCTCAACCCTGTTAGATGAATTGAAGCAATATAAGCACTGTAATGACGACTTTGCTCACTCAAAAAGCCAAGATGTTGTTTGGCTTCCTTGAAGTACACTTCAATTCCCCAACGCAAAGCGTAAATCTCAAGAATTTTTTCATCGCTTAGCGAAGCGTCCGTACTTAAAAATAATGCCCAATCGTGTTTACCTCCTTTTTTCTTATCAGGATTAACACCTCGACAAAAGACGAGTTTAACCTTAATCCAATTCGGCTCAAGCTTTGCCGTTTCTGCTAGATTCAACTCAACGACAATGGACTTTGTTTGATAAGGCAACCCTGCTAGTTTTTGCCATCGGCCTTTTACTTGAGTTTTGAATAGTTCGGCGGCACTGCACTCTGATTTATCCGCTAAGCGGTACTTCATTTTGTTTTTTTTCATTCGGAGAATAGCCGTCAAATCATGCTCAAGCGTCATGCTGATAATAGGCTTGGTGGCAAACCAAGAGTCTGCAAGAAAATAATCAGCTACAATACCTACTCCCAGCGCACGTTTAACCATACCTGCAACCATAGCAGGCTTAGTTTGAGCCACAGATTGCTTGTAACGTTTAATCTTTAAATTTATGGGTTAGAGGTTGTGCTTTGGTTTGACTGATGAAGAGTTCATTATCCAGTGGGACAAATTGACTATCAGAAGCGTAGCCAAAACTCAGTACTTGCTGTCCCATAACACAACGCCCTGTCAAATGGTCGAAGTGACTGGATACGCCGGGCATTTTCTTACCACGACGTTGCTTTACTGAATCATCGACAACAAAAGCTCTGACTTTACTCTTGCCTTCCTGTTTTATGAGTTTTTTAGCGGTGTAAAGTTGCAGTTTTCTCCAATTCAAGTCTTCTCGGTTGAGTAAATCATAAAGCACATCTTTCTTAGCAGAAGAAAAGCTGAGTAGTGACTCTTTAGCAAACATAGATATGGTATCAACCTTCAACCAAACCCAAAGCATTAGTAAGTAAACGACTTCGGTTGCTTCAATACCCGAACGTTTGCTGAAGCCACAAGATGTCAACATTGAAACAAAACCAAGCTGTTTCCATGATGTGCTGAACGAATTATCAATTTGAATGCCTGAACGCTGTAAAAAATTGGAAGTAAGTGATGGTAGAGAAAGTGATTTCATGTCAATATTTGTCTGAGAGTTGGTGTGTTTTAGTTTTTGTCTAAGCAACAAGATTATAACACATTAACTCTCATCTTTTCTTTATATATCAGTAAAATACGCTCACTTTATTATTGAATTTGAACTCCGAAACTTGAGTTATTATATACTCAATCAATTAAGTAAAAAGATTAAAAAGCTAAGTATTGAAAGAGCTCGATCAAGCGAACCCTCCAGAAGCAACTCAAAAAGCAAGATTGGATTATTTTTTTGATGATAAAATGATGCATGAAATAGAAAAAAAAGAAAATGAACGAAAAAAGCCTCATGCATGCGAATTGTTACAACATGAGGCATTTAGGGAAATACAAGATAAGAAACTTAACTTCTTAAAGTCTCCATGATTTCTAAAAAGAAAAACTTGATTGTGTTATTTTATCTTCCAGGAAGCTTCATTCCGCCTGGCATCATGCCTTGCATGCCGCGCATCATTTTAGCCATGCCACCTTTTGATGACATTTTTTTCATCATCTTTTGCATCTGGGTAAATTGCTTTAAAAGACGGTTTACGTCTTGAATTTGTGTTCCAGATCCAGCAGCAATACGACGTTTTCTTGAACCTTTGATGATATCAGGGCGTTTACGCTCCCCTTTTGTCATCGAATTAATGATAGCTTCCATTTGATTAGTCATCTTGCCATCTTGGACTTGAGCAAGTGCTTGAGGTGGTAGTTGACCTACGCCTGGCAGCTTCTCAATCATGTTCATCATTCCGCCCATATTCTTCATTTGATTAAGCTGTTCGCGGAAGTCTTCTAAGTCAAAGCTCCCACCCGACTTAACTTTTGAAGCCAGCTTCATCGCCTTGTCTTTATCGACTCCGCGTTCCACTTCTTCAATTAATGAAAGTACATCACCCATACCAAGAATACGTGAAGCAACACGATCAGGGTGGAATGGTTCTAACGCGTCAGTTTTTTCACCGACACCTAAAAACTTAATCGGTTTACCTGTGATATGGCGAATCGACAATGCCGCGCCACCTCGAGCATCACCGTCGACTTTTGTTAATACTACACCTGACAATGGCAAAGCTTCGTTAAATGCTTTCGCGGTATTAGCGGCATCTTGACCTGTCATTGCATCAACAACGAATAATGTTTCTACAGGATTAATTTGTGCATGAAGGTCTTTAATTTCGTCCATCATTGCTTCATCAACGTGCAAGCGTCCCGCCGTATCAACAATAACAACATCGATAAATTTTAACTTTGCATGAGCCATTGCCGCGTTGGCAATATCAATTGGCTTTTGGCTAACATCGGAAGGAAAAAACTCAACTTCGACTTCTTTTGCAAGAGTTTCTAGCTGCTTAATCGCTGCTGGACGATATACGTCAGCACTGACCACGAGCACTGATTTTTTATTTCGCTCACGTAAAAGTTTGGCCAGCTTGGCAACACTCGTCGTTTTACCCGCACCTTGAAGGCCTGCCATCATGATGACAGCCGGTGGCTGAGCAGAAAGATCTAATTCTTCGTTAGCTTCCCCCATCGCTTTTTCAAGTTCGCTTTGTACTATCTTAACGAACACTTGCCCCGGAGTTAGGCTTTTAGCGACTTCATGACCGACGGCACGCTCTTTGACACTGCTTACAAATTCACGTACGACTGGTAATGCGACATCCGCTTCCAACAACGCCATACGCACTTCGCGTAAGGTTTCTTTTACGTTATCTTCAGTTAAGCGACCTCGGCCGCTGATGTTTTTTAAGGTTCGTGACAGTCTATCACTTAGATTCTCAAACATTGTCTTGAGCTTTGCCTTTGATCAGTTCCATAGAATTGTTGGCATTATATACCCAAAATCGTTCAAGTTGCATGGTTTCAAATAAGTTTGAATTGCCCTAAAGAGGCAGAAGATGGTGAATAAACAATAATTATTAGTCTTGTCTGGCATTTGTGCGAAAATAAACTCGCTCTTGAAGCAAAAAACAGTTAAATTTTACCGTATTGGTTGCTAAGTAACACATAGGATAGGTCTTTCTTACATGGTCATTTTTTCTGCATTCTCAATGTTTTTTTATTGTTGTGCGTTGATACTGGTTACCAGCCGACTTTTTCACGCAAATGGCCCTAATCGCATAGCTGTTGTCGCCGTGGCCAGTATTGCAGTGTTGTTACATGCGACAGCGCTTTCTGAGGCAATTTTTACTCTAGATGGTCAAAACTTCAGTTTGACGAATGTTATTTCATTGGTGAACTGGATTATCGCTTTGTCGTTTACCGCATTACTGGTAAGAATGAGAGTCATGGTTGTGGTGCCTGTGATTTATGCCTGCTCAATACTCTCTGTCGGGTTACTCTGGCTTGTACCACCAAAATTTATTTATCATTTTGAGCTTTATCCTGAAATTCTTGCTCATGTCATACTGTCTCTTATGGCGTACAGTACGTTGATGATTGCAGCACTATATGCCATTCAACTTGCTGTCATCCAAAATAAGTTAAAAAGCAAACAGTTAATGTTGAGCTCAGCAATCCCGCCTTTAATGACGGTTGAAAAACAGCTTTATCATTTAGTAATGATTGGCGTCATTTTACTGAGTTTGTCACTGGCAACAGGTTTTATCTTTTTGGATGACATGTTTGCTGAAGGTAAAGGTCATAAGGCGGTGTTATCGATCGTCGCCTGGTTTGTTTATATTGCGATGCTTTGGCAGCAGTATTGGGTAGGCTGTAAAGTGAGAACTGCGGTGCTATACACTCTTATTGGAGCCACGCTTTTATCGCTAGGTTACTTTGGCGCAAGAATTGTCAAAGAGCTAATACTTACGTAAAATTGTTGACAGCAGGTATGGTCTAAATAATCATACCTTTTGTAGTGTTAACTACTTGTACATTTAATTATCAAATACGGAGCCATTTTTGGACGCTATCTCGACCGGAACCCTTCTGGTTATACTTGCAATTCTTATCTTTTGTTCAGCTTACTTTTCAGGTTCAGAAACAGCCTTGATGACTCTCAATCGTTATCGCCTTAAGCATCTTGCTAATGGCGGTCACCGAGGAGCTACTCGCGCAGCAAAGTTACTAGATAAACCTGATCGACTAATCGGCCTTATTCTGTTTTGTAATAATCTTGTCAATATTATTGCTCCAGTATTGGCGGCTGAAATTGGTCACAGGTTATCTGGTGATCTCGGTGTTGCTATTGCAACAGGTATTTTAACCGTTGTTATTCTTGTTTTTGCAGAAGTAACACCTAAGACGTTTTCTGCGCTTTACCCTGAAAAAGTTGCTTTTCCATCTAGCTATGTTTTGACATTTTTAGCCATTGTTTTACGCCCGTTTGTTTGGGGACTCAATGTCATTACCACCATGTTTTTACGCTTAATGGGAGCAGACAAAGCCACCTCTGCTAATGCATTAAGCCAAGAAGAACTGAGAAGTGTTGTGAATGAGGCTGGAGCACTGATACCACAGCGTCACCAAGAAATGCTACTTTCTATTCTTGATTTGGAAAATGTCACCGTTGAAGATGTGATGGTGCCAAGAGCAGATATTTATGCCATTAACGTAAACGATGATTTCAAGCTCATTAATAAGCAAGTGGTTCAAAGCCCTCATACGAGAGTTTTAGTCTATCGTGATAACGCCGATGATGTCGTTGGATTCATCCATTTGAGAGATGCATTACGCCTACAATCTAAAGAGCAATTCAGTAAATCATCATTATTAAGAGCCGTAAAAGAGCTTTATTTTATTCCAGAAGGTACGCCACTAAATGTTCAGCTAACAAACTTTCAACGCAACAAAGAACGTATTGGAATTGTGGTTGACGAATATGGCGATATTCAAGGACTGGTAACACTAGAAGATATTCTTGAAGAAATTGTCGGTGATTTCACCACATCCATGATGCCTGCACCAAGTGAAGAAATTATTGCCCAGCAAGATGGTAGTTTATTAATTGATGCCAGCATCAATATTCGTGAACTCAATAAAGAAATGAAATGGGACTTGCCGATAAATGGCCCGAAAACATTGAACGGTTTAATTATCGAATACCTTGAAGATATCCCGACCCAAAACACCAGCCTGCGTTTAGCTGGTTACCCAATTGAGGTCGTAGATGTGGGTGATAACATGATAAAAAATGTTCGGATAATGCCACAGCATTACAAAAAACCTTAAGCCTAAATAAATCGGTTGGGAGCGTTCATATACGCAGAGAAAATTACTGATAGCAAGGCAAGAATAGCAGCAAGTAGTGGTTACCGACATACAAAACTGTCGTTACTTCGTTTCTACTTGCAAAATTTATAACGCAGCTAGCAGTGATTTGGCAAGTATATGAATATTCAGCACTCACCTGATGGGTGAATTCGGGTTGTTTAATTTTGTATTTAACTCCAATAGATTAAAGTTATACCAATTACAGTAATTAATCTCTCACTCAGCAAGAGATAAAGTTTTCAATACAAGGCGCATGTTCGAAGTACTATATACCCTACGGCCGCCATACAAAGCTGGCGTTCAACGCACTTCGTGCTTTTGTCGGGATAATTCAAGAACGTGCAACGCAGTAATGGAAACCTTTAGCCTTGCCCTTCGGGAGCTTGTATGCGCACACTTTAGTTTATAAAGAATACTTCACAAAACTTTCTCAACGTAGCAATGTAATAACGACAGTTTTGTATGTCGGTAATAACTATGTTTTCACCAATTTCGTTTGTACTTTGTGCGCATACATAGCTCTGAGTTGAGCATTTAATTACTGTAATTGGTATTAAATTGTGCGTTCAACCGGTTCATTTAACCTAAAATCGTCAGTTGAACGCTGAGTATATGAGTAACTGCTTGAGCAATATGATGATTTTATCATCATGGCTTTCACCCAATGAGTGAAGTGCTCTACGCTCACAAGCTTGCTAAAATGACTGCTATCTGCGTTATAACTTTTGCAAGTAGAATAACTACTTGCTGCAAGCTACGCCTTACTATCAGCCATTTTTTCTACGCTTGAGATCGCAGTCAACTGATGTTTCTAGGTTTAAGTTAAGCGTTTAGTCATACATATAAAGGCGGCTATTTCCATAAAAAATAGCCGCCTTTTTTATTGTTACCGCAATCAGAGAATAACGCTATTCATCTTGAAAAATGTCTTCAATCTTCATTTCGAACAACTTTGCAGCTTTAAAAGCCAAGGGTAAGCTTGGATCGAATTTACCTTTCTCAATTGCATTGATGGTTTGCCTTGATACCCCAAGCTCGGCAGCCAAATCAGCTTGCGTCCAATCTCTTTGAGCACGAAGTACTTTTAAGCAATTTTTCATAGATAACGGATCCTGCCTGAAACAATACCAATCATATAAGTGGCAGATACTACCAATATCAAATGCGATGGTTCTAACACAGGAATTGTTGTTAACTCTTGAAGAATCGAGTACCCAGAAAAAGTAATGATCGTTGTACCTACGGACAGTGCTAACGCATCTAATTGAATTTTCTTTTCCATTTCATCTAGCTCTATCAACATTTTTCTATATGCCAATACCATCCCAACACCGATAGCAACATTCGTTATAACAGCGACAGCAATCATTAAAGGTGACATAAACCATAATTCTTTCGATCCATAATGAAAAATGACTAGACTGCCAACCCATGCCAATGCCCACAGATTTACTTTATTAGCATTCTTAATATCTCTTTTTGGTAAGCCTTGGCAAAAAATTGCACTAATTACCTTTTTCATGATCACTCTCCTTGTCTTTTAGTTAAGCTAACTTTACTTTTGTAGTTAATTTAGACAACAAACACTTTCATGTCAAGCTAACTTGACAAAATGGGGAACATACAATACTTATGTTCAGTTCGATAAGCGCCTAGTAGTCCATTCATATGAATTCTACAGTTAAAGCTGTTCTGGTAAACCATAGTCATAGGAGAGCTAAGAATCATGTATCGATATTTATTGTTTTAAACTCTTACTTAACTTTTGTTCACAATCAATTGACAAATAAGTGATGTCTGAACAAAACACTTCCTCCCCCCCCTTGGCAAGTCAGTAGGATTCTAGCTTTTCATGCTTTGATTAACGAATGTGTAACTGGATTTCGTTAATCAGTGAACTTCTGTTAAAAGGCTCACTTTACTCTGGGAGTACGGGGTAAAGTTTCTTTAATTTTATACGTGCCTCCTCAGTCGTGAACTGCCAGTTCATCTTAGCCTTGGACTCATTACGCTCGGTAATCCAGGCTTCGACTTCAGTATTTAGTGTTTCCTGATCGGGTATTCTTCGGTTTAAGCATTGCCTGCTCAAGATACTTAATTCAATTTCAGCCATATCCAACCAATTGTGAGCTTACGGCAGCATCGAGTGATAGCAAGGCATGAATAGCAGCAAGAAGAGGTTACCGACATACAAAACTGTCGTTACTTCGTTTCTACTTGCAAAATTTATAACGCAGCTAGCGGTGATTTTGGCAAGTATATGAATGTTCAGCACTCACCTGATGGGTGAATTAGGGTTGTTTAACTTTGTATTTAACCGATTTATTTAGGTTTAAGGAGATTTGGAAGCTTTTACCTCTCTCATACCCATGATACTTGAAGATGCATGGGTATGATAACAGAGGCGCTAATTACTAAATTTAGAGTTAGTTTACCTTCATATCTGCAGCGGTCTGTAACATGACCCTACTTTCTTGTTGAAATTGTGCAGAGAAATCACCTAACCAGTCAGCAACTAGATCAAATTTTTCAATGAACAATTTACGATCGCCACTTTTTAGCATTTCAAGGCCTTCTCGGAAATTTTCAAAATATCCTTCTATTTGTTCTACATTTTCAGTTTGCGCAAAAATAATATCGGCATATAACTGAGCATTCTGCGCAAATAATCGACCAACCATGGCAAGTTCGAGTCGGTAAATTGGCGAGCTGAATTGCAGCAACTGATTTATATCCGCTTTGCTTTCAAATAAGGCGACACCATATATGAATGTTGAAAAGTGACGTAATGCTTGTACTACTTGCATGGCTTCATCGTGTTTATTTGCTTCTGCTTCTACAAGCTTTGCCCCCCAAATTTCAATTTGTTCGAGCAGCCACTGATATTTTTCTTGCTCTCGGCCATGGCAAACCACAACGACTTGCTTAGCTAAACTGGTTACATCAGGGCCAAACATAGGATGAAAACCCACAATGGGACCTGAATGAGTCTCAAACATCGCTTCCATCGGGGATAATTTTATTGAAGTAAGATCTGCTAAAATACAATCTTCTGGAAGTTGTCCTAGTTTTTGTCTTATCAGATTGCAAGTAATTGAAATAGGAACGGTAACAATAACAAGACCAACGCCATCGAATAGCATATCTGCAAGATGCCAATCATCCGCATCTAAAATATGTACCTGATAACCTGATAAAGACAACATTTGCCTAAATAAATCACCAAGCTGCCCTCTACCACCAACTATGACTACATGGTTGATATCGGTATTAACCTGCTTGAAGCCAACGTTCTTTTCATTTTGATAAGATTCGCGCATTAATCGGCGGAGAATATCTTCAATTAATTGAGGTGAAACACCTAGTTTTTCAGCTTCATCACGACGTTTATCCAACATGGAAGCTTCACGTTGAGGCGCGTATATAGGTAAACCTGCATTATGCTTTACCTCACCGACTCTTGCGACTAGATTTAACCGCTGCCGAAGTAAATTTAATAAACCTTGATCTACTGTATCAATTTCATTTCGCAATTTTTCTAGGGCGGCAGTTGTCTTTTCTGTCATAGCGCCTAACGTCCAACAATACTGATTTATATGGATCTAGCACTGTAACAGTTGTCATGCTCATGACACAAGCAGCTTATTCTTGATTTTTCTCAGAAAACATCTAGTAGGGTGAGGCGTTAGTGCCCCATCCCTCTCACAGAACCGTACGTACGGATCTCGTATACGGCTCCTGCTTAATTTTATTCAATTACTTTGTACTGAGCACATAGCCCGTTCGTACTTCTTCAAGATTGTATAGCCCCATCTCTGCAAACTATTTATTCGGCATTGCATAATGAGAGAGTGGACTACTTGCGTTCTTCCACTTCATCATTTGAATGAACTTAGGGAACTAGCGATTTAGAAAGTACCAATCAATATTTTAAATTTTTTTTGTCATACCTGCAAAGGCTGGTATCCAGTGACTTTTATAGAAAAGCTTAAAGGCACTAGGCTCCAGTCTGCGCTGGAGTGACGAGGATTCATCGGTATACTTTCTTCCGCAGCATCCCTTAAATGGTGGCTTATAACCAAGTTGCTTAAGTCTGCGATGTAGCCTACTTGGCTTTTTCCACAGTCTTAATTGTATGCTTCTCAGTCGTCGCCTTAACCATGCGGCTAGCTTCTTGAACTCGTTGCTCGCATTCGCTATTCGAAAATATTGGCTAAAACCTCTTAGTTTCGGGTTTAACTCTTTTATCACCCGTTGTAATGGCTTACCACCGTTGCGTTTGGTGAGCGCTTTAAGCTGCACTTTGAAGCTTTTCAGTTTCTTAGCTTGGATTGTCGTATAGTTACTGCCAATCTCTACTCCGAGAAACTTTACCCCATCATCACTATGAGTTATGTGAGTTTTACTTCGATTTACTGTCAGCTTTAAGTCTTTTCGAGTAGCTTTGTCGCTTGCTTCAGTGCATTATCTGCACCTTTGCGACTGCGACATAATATCAGGATATCATCTGCGTATCTGACCAATCGATGATTTCTACGTTTCATCTCTTGGTCAAAGGCATCAAGGTAGATATTCGCTATCAGTGGACTGATAACGCCACCTTGTGGACCTCCTGTTACTGTTGCTTGCCAGTTGCCTCCTACGATAACACCGCTTTCAAGGAACTGTTTTATCAACCTTAAGATACTGCTATCTTTTACCCTTCTGCTTATGCTCGTTAAGATTAGCTCTTGGTCGAGTAAGTCAAAGCATTTGGATAAACCCATATCCACCACATGTTTTAAGTCATATTGACGGATAAACATCGTGGCTTTGTTTATGGCATCATGGCCGCTTCTGTGTGGTCGATATCCATAGCTTGATGGATGGAACTGCTCTTCAAATATCGGACTTAGTATACCGTTTAGGCATTGTTGTACGATTCGGTCTCGAACTGTTGGTATCCCAAGCTTTCTCACTCCACCATCATCTTTCGGGATTTCTACCCGTTTGACGGCTGAAGGTCGGTATTGCTTGGTTTTGAGTTCGATAAGAAGTTTATCAAGTTCGTTACTCAGATTTGAGGCGAATTGCTCTAAGCTCTGCTCATCAATTCCAGCAGTGCCTTTGGCTCTCCACACTTTCTTAAATCCGTTTTACAGTGCTTCTTTGTTAAGTAAGCGACCATACAAGCTGTAATAAACTCTCATTGACCTCTCTGTGTGCGTTGTTTCGGTTCAGTGTTTTGTTTTCATCAGTCGGTGTATTTCACTCAGCCTCAAAGCCTTCTAGCCCTTGGCAATTTACTTTGATATGACTGAAGCTGACTGAGTATATGGCGTTGCGCTATTTCGCACGCTTACCTCTCTATTATGCCGAATCAGGTTCGCTTTCGCTGTGTACCTCTAACTTCCTATGGCTTCCTTCAGACCTTGCCGTTAGCCAACAACGCCCTTGCCATTCGAATTATCTTCCCCTCAGTCTGGGTGATACAGGCTTCTTTCTGCCTGTCGGGTTTGCCAGCTTCGCTGGGCAAACAAAAAAAAGCGACTCTTTGAGTCGCTTTTTAACCGTAAAACCAATTTAAATAATTACTCGGCTACGATTCGTATTCCCGGAATAATCTGCTGTGCTTGTTTTCCTTTCTTTTTTAACCAACGATAAAACACAAAAAGCGTGATTAAAAAGCCACTTATCCAACAAAGTGATTGAACTGGATGGCTATTAAAGGTCAAAGCTTGATAAACAACTGTCCCGCTACCGTAAGCTAACCCGAATGTCCAAAGTGCCGCAAAACGCGCCCATTTAGCACCAAACTCATTCACTAATGCGCCCATAGCAGCAACACACGGCGTATAGAGTAAAACAAACAATAGATAGGAAAACGCAGCTGATTGAGTCACAAAACCTTTTTGCAACGCACTAAAGGTTGATTCATCAACCCCCTGTTCTTCCGCTGCAGCATTTAAATCTTTGATTTCGCCTACTGAAAGCGACAATGGATCTTCGATTTTAATGCCAAATAAGTTCTCAGGAATCGTCGCTAATGCTTCATTAAAGCTTTCAACAAAAGAAACTTCTTCCTCATTGTTATCTGCAGTGCTATACAAATTATTTAAGGTTCCTACGACAGCTTCTTTAGCAAAGATGCCAGTAATAATCCCTACCGTTGCAGGCCAGTTATCAGGCTCAATTCCCAGCGGGGAAAATAATGGCGTTACTTTTTGACTGGCAACACTCAAGACTGAGTTACTTGAATCTTCATTACCAAAACTTCCGTCCGTACCTATTGCATTTAAAAAGTTTAGGAAGGTGACCACAATCACAATGGTTTTTCCTGCACCAAATAAAAAGCTCTTAGTGCGCTTTGTCGTTCGAGTCATTACCGTTTTAAATTTTGGCATTTCATAATCAGGTAGCTCCATTACGGCCGATGAACTGTTACCTGGCAGCAATGTACTTCTCAGTAACAAGCCTGTACCAACAGCCGCAGCAATACCTAAAAGGTAAAGTAAGAACACTAAATTTTGACCTGAATGGGGAAAAAAGGCAGCGGCAAATAATGCGTACACTGATAATCGTGCACCACACGACATGAAAGGTGCCATCATGCCAGTCACGATACGTTCTCGCTCACTCCCCAGTGTTCTAGTCGCCATAATTGCAGGCACTGAACAACCGAAACCAACGATCATGGGTACAAATGCTTTGCCCGGTAAACCTATGCGGCGCATTAGCCCATCCACAACAAATGCAGCACGTGCCATATACCCAGACGCTTCAAGCACTGACAAGACAAGGAACAATGCCGCAATTACAGGAATGAATGTCGCAACTGTTTGTATACCTTGGCCAACGCCACCCGCTAATATGGTGATTAACCAAGCTGGTGCGCCAACATTTGATAGTAATGCGCCAAACTGATCGACAAATAAAGCCCCAGCAGTAATATCAAAAAAGTCTATAAATGCGCTGCCCACATTTATACTCAGCATGAACATCATATACATCATAAACAGGAATACTGGGATACCCATCACTGGATGCAAAGCAATTTTGTCCAGTTTATCAGTGAATGTTTGTTTGCCTGCATTATCAACAGCGATGTGATATAGCTTATCAACAAAGTTATACCTAACCGTCGCAACTGAAGTCTCAAAATCTTCTGTTTCTGCATGAAAGGCCTTATCTTTGCAGCTTTGCTTTTTGGTTAGTAACACCAAGGCCTGAGCACGATTGATTTCAGTATTCTCTTGCATCATGCTTGCGATACTAGATTCAATTTCCTGATCATATTCAATCGTAAGGTTTTGCTGATTATTTTCAGCAGATAAAAGCTTTTGTAATTCTGTTTTTACTTTTTCAATATCAGACTGATTGCGCGAGCAAACATCAATAACAGGACAGCCAAGCTCTGTACTTAGTCTTTTTAGGTCAGCTTTGATGCCGCGCTTTATCGCAACATCAAATTTATTGAGAACAACAATAACAGGAATGCCTAACTCACGAAGTTGTGTCGTTAAGTAAAGGTGACGTTCAATATTAGAAGCATCGACAAGGTTAATGATGGCATCGACTTTTTGGCTCGATAAAAATTCTTGAGCAATCAGTTCATCTAACGAGCAATCGCATCCCTCTTTTTCTGAAGATAAATCATAAATTCCCGGCAGATCCGTCAGCTTAATTGTCGCTTGATCAAGAGTAAATTCACCGGTTTTTTTCTCAACGGTTACACCAGCCCAGTTCCCTACTTGCTGGTTAGAACCCGTTAGGGCGTTAAATAACGTTGATTTACCCGCATTTGGGTTACCAACCGTAACGCAATGAAATAGCGTCTTCATTTATTTACCTCAATAGCATCTGCCAACTCATTACGTATACATAATCGACTGCCGCGAACATCAATCTCTAATCCTGATCCCATAGGCGCACGTCGCAAAAGTAAAACTTTGGCATTTGGCGTAATTCCCATAGACAACAATTTACGTTTTAATGATTGCGACATCTCACCATCACCTACTTTAGCAACGGTTACGCAATCACCTGGACTGAGTTCACTCAATTTCATTATTATATCCGCCTTGTCACAGCTTAATACTTCAGGCAAGGATTATACTCTGCCTTTCTTCTTATTACCTGTATCTGGATCATACTCCAACAATACTGGTAACGATAATGGTTTTCAATTCCATCAGCATTATGCTTCAAAAATGACTTTGAATAAATGCTTAGAGTTAATTGTTCAAGAAATAGAAAGAATTCCTTTAAACATAGAAACATCAGTTGACTGCGTTCTCAAGCATAGAAAAAATGGCTGATAGTAAGGCGTAGCTTGCAGCAAGTAGTTATTCTACTTGCAAAAGTTACAACGCAGATAGCAGTCATTTTAGCAAGCTTGTGAGCGTAGAGCACTTCACTCATTGGGTGAAAGCCATGATGATAAAGTCATCTTATTGACTCAAACAGTTACTCATATACTCAGCGTTCAACTGATGTTTTTAGGTTAAATAAGATGGCAAAAAACGTCCAAAATCCACTTACCTCCTACACTCTACCTTCAACACTCTTTGATGACACAAAACTATCTTCGTTAAACCTAAATAAATCGGTTGAACGCACAATTTAACTTTAATTTATTGAAATTAAATACAAAATGAAGCAACCAGAATTCACCCATCAGGTGAGTACTGAACATTCATATACTTGCCAAAATCACCGCTAGCGGCGTTATAAATTTTGCAAGTAGAAACGAAGTAACGACAGTTTTGTATGTCGGTAACCACTACTTGCTGCTATTCATGCCTTGCTATCAGTAATTTTTACTGCGTATATGAACGCTCCCAACCGATTTAATTAGGTTAAATTGAGTATGAATGCTCATCAGTTAATCTAATGCGCAATTATTATAACCTTTTGAATTTAATTGCTTTGTAATTCCTACGAAAGTAGAAATCCAGCGATTTTTCATTTTTAGAGCAAAAAGGCAATGGATTCCCGCTCAAAACATGCGGGAATGACGAAATTGCCACATGAAGTTATGTACATATCACTCACTCGTGGGTTGCCCTATTATTTAATAAAATAAGCTATGTGAAAGTAATTATTAATGTATTACTTAAATCAAAGAGAGCTTGTCATTAACATGTTGTATTTAATAAATTACAAACTTTTTTCAAACAACCAAATTAAATAAAACCTTACTAACTCCATCATTATTAGTAAACATTGATTAAAATAACCGCATTCAGTTTTACAGAGTTAAATTCAACACATTTATCAATAAAAAAACATTAAATAAACACTGATAACAAAAATAAAACTTAAAAAACCATAAATAAACAACAAAGCCATAAAATAAACTAAATAAGATTAATCGACACTCACATATTAATAAATTAGCAGCCTTAATATTATTAAGGTCACACTATTGTTAAAATTTAACATTTAATTATTAAGTTACGCGAAGGCTCTGATTATTGATGTAATTACTTTATTGTGTTTACATCTATCACGAAGTAAATCAAAAACGTTATTTATTCGTGATAATAAAACTGATTTGCAATTAAAAAAATAACTATTCAAGTGTTTGTTAGGGAGAAATAACAATGCAAGCTAATGCTGTATTAGCCAAAGCAGTACGCCTAGCGTTAATTGCTGGTGCAACATCTGCAACATTGTCGACCGCTACTGTAATCGCTGCGGAAGATTCTGAAAAAGTAGAACGTATTGAAGTTACAGGTTCACGTATTAAGCGTACCGAGCTTGAAGGTGCTTCGCCAATTACAACAATCGATGCTGGTAATATCGAAAAAACAGGTGTGTTGAGCGTAAGTGACCTACTTAGACAAAGTAACCTTAATTCGTTCGGTTCTTTCTCAGAACGTTCTGGCAGTTCTGCTCAGTCGCAAGCAAGCATTAACTTACGTGGCGCTGGTTCAGACCGTACTCTTGTATTGCTTAATGGTAAGCGTATGCCTGGTTCACCAACTTTAGGTGGAACATCAGTAAACCTTAATACTATTCCTACTGCAGCTATTGAGCGTGTAGAAGTTTTGAGTGATGGTGCATCTGCTGTTTACGGCTCAGACGCTATTGCTGGTGTTGTAAACATCATCCTTAAAAAAGATTTTGAAGGACTAGAGTTTTCAGCTTCAACATCTGCGCCGACACAAGATGGCGGTGAAGAATGGAAAGCGCACATTGTCGGTGGTGTTGTTGGCGAACGCGGTAACATTAGCTTCTCTATGGAACACTTGAATCGTGAAATCATTTTTCAGCGCGATCGTTGGTATTCGCAAGCTACTGGACAGGACGCTGTAAAATATAACGATACAACTGGTATCTCTTTATTTGCACGTAACTTCGAAGATGAAGCGACAGGTAAGCTTCAGCCTCTAGCTGCTTGTGATAATCCTAAAATGGTAGGAAACGGTCACATTTTTGATGCTGGAGGAGGCGATTATGCTTGTGGATATGATTATACTTCTGTTGCCGCTGATCATGCTGCTCGTAGCTATACTGCTGGTTATGTTAACGGTGAATATGAACTCACTGACGAAGTCATTTTCCAAGGACAAGGCTTATTCGCTCGTAACGAAACCTTCGGTCGCTTTGCTCCAGCAGCAGGCTCTTTTGACGTAGATGCAGGTGTTGTTGACGTCAGGAATTATGATGAAAACGGTAATTTTACTGGCATCACTAAAAATGCTAAGAAGGGAAGTATTTACTACCGATTCACTGATGTAGGTACTCGCGACTCCGAGACTGTTGATTACAGCACTGATATTCAACTTGCTTTAGTTGGTGAACATGATGACTTTAGCTGGGATGTGACTTATCACTACAGCTTAGCCGAAAACAATAACTTCGGTACTGGTTATGTGCATCGTCCCACAGTTGAAAAATACGTTCAAGACGGTACTTTCAACTTCGGACCTGAAGGCAACACAGCTGATGTTATTGCTGACATTTCTCACAATATTCTAAAACGCGATACCATGAAGTTCCACAGCCTAAATGCAGGTGTAACGTTTGAAGCCCTTGAATTACCAGCAGGTATGGTAGGTTGGTATTTTGGTGCTGAAGCACTTAAATACGACTTTAATGCAGATGTAGATGCACAAACTGCTGCTGGTGATGTAATTGGTTCATCAGGTAACGGTTCAGCTGGTACTCGTGATGTCGTTGCCGCTTACATGGAATCTATTGTTCCTGTAACAGATGATTTAGAAATCAACTTTGCACTTCGTTTCGATGATTATAACGATTTCGGTAGTGCCACTACGCCAAAACTAGGTTTAAGATATCAATTACTTGATGATGTAGTGGTTCGTGCATCATGGGGTAAAGGTTTCCGCGCTCCGTCACTGACTGACTTATATGCTGCCGACTCATTCAGTTCTGATAGTGCAACTGATTTCCATTACTGTGACGTAATTGACACTTCTGTGTCTGATTGTAAAGCAAAACAATATAATGTTACTCGCAAAGCAAATTCTGAACTTGAAGCTGAAAAATCAGATTTCTATAACGTAGGTATTATTTGGGATATCACAGATAACCTAAATGCTAAAGTAGAGTACTACAATCTTGATATTGATAACGTAATTCAATTCATCAGCCTAGATGCACTTCTAGAGCAAGAAGCTGTTGTTGGTTATGGTAATCTTGAGCAAGGTAAAATTGTTCGTGCAGGCAATAGCCCTGACGGAAAAATAATTGAAGCAGAAACACCACAAGTTAATGGAGCTGCTTTAAACACAGCTGGCATCGACTTCAGTATCAATTACACAGGTTTAGAAACTTCATTCGGTGAGTTTGGTACAAGTTATGACCAAAGCTACGTATTGAAGTATGAAGAAGAAGAGTTCTTCAATGGTCCAGTGGTTGATAAGATTGGTCGAAATGGCTTACCAAGTCTACGTTTCACGTGGACAATTGATTGGAGCATGGATGATCACCACGCTTCGCTTATTGCTAAGTATATCCACGGCCAATACGAAAAAACCACTAAAGGTGAATCTAGCGGTCACATAAACTCACAAGTTACCATGGACTTTAACTACAACTACCAAACTGAATGGGATGGTAAAGTAAGCTTTGGTATTCGTAATATTACTAATGAAGATCCAGTATTGGATAGCGACTTAAACTACGATTCTGGCTTGTATAATATTTATGGTCGTACTTACACGACCACTTATACTCAAAAGTTCTAGTTTTCCTAGCGTTCCGATATGAATCTTTTTAAAAGCAGCCTTATGGCTGCTTTTTTATTCTAGAAAAGAGACCAGGTTACGCTGCCTTTGATGCTTTTGAGCATTCAGTGTTGTGAGCCGCTCGTTTAGATAATAAAGCTTCACTGCCTACGTTTTAAACAGATAATCGCTCAAATAATACCAATTACAATAATTAATCTCTCACTCAGCAAGAACTAAAGGGTTTCAGAGCAAGGCACAAGCTCGAAGTACTATATTCCCTACGGCCGCCATACAAAGCTGGCGTTCAACGCACTTCGTGCTTTTTTCGGAATAATTCAAGTGCTTGTAACGCAGTAATGTAACCCTTTAGCCTTGCCCTTCGGGAGCTTGTATGTGCTCAATTTGGTTTATAAAGAATACTTCTCAAAATTGTCTTGACGTAGCAATGTAATAACGACAGTTTTGTATGTCGGTAACAACTATGTCTTCATCAATTTCGATTGCACTTTGTGCACATACATAGCTCTGAGTTGAGTATTTAATTACTGTAATTGGTATAACACAAAACTCAATCCTAAAAGTTCATCATACCCAAAAAATTATTTAAAATAATATAAAAAGTGGGTGATTTACCATCAAAATATAAGTCATGGCAATTCATCCTTGATCATATTCTTAATATGACTTCATCACTATTTTATTACAAAATAACATATTTAGATTAAATATTAAGCAATCAGATATTAAATTTAAATTATTACACTTGAAATTTTCTTACACAAACATCAAGCATAACAATTCAAAAAGAATGAATTTCGACCATCTGTTAACAATAGAGGTTACATTCTAACCACATGTTAATCAATAAGGTAAATAACATTCATATTTAAATTTAAAATATCTAGATTTAACATTTAACATTTGCCTAACTGTTTTTATGACATGTTGCTGGATAATTATTAATATGTTTATATCCTCCCAAGTAAATAAAGATACATATTTGTTAAGTATCAATTATATTTACAACAAAATAAAAACAAACAAAAAATTAAACGAACAATTAATTAATGTAGTTAGGAATATAATAATGAAAACCAATACAACATTAACAAATGCTATTCGCCTTGCTTTAATAGCAGGAACGGCATCAGCAACTTTACCTGTCACAAATGCTATTGCTGCCGATGGAGTTGATAAAGTTGAACGAATTGCTGTAACTGGCTCTCGTATCAAACGTACTGATATGGAATCAGCAAGCCCAATCAGCAGTATTGATAGCTCTACTATACTTGCATCTGGTGCTACATCAATTGATGATATTCTACAAAATATGACCGCTGCAGGCGGTGCCATGACAAACTCTGGCATCAATAATGGTTCTGGCGGTAACAGTCGAATCAACCTACGTGGGTTAGGTTCTAATCGTACTCTAGTACTTGTAAATGGCCGTCGTATGATTGCATCAGGTACTGGTGCTGCATCAACTGTCGATTTGAACACCATTCCAGTTTCAATGATTCAGCGAGTAGACATCCTAAAAGATGGCGCTTCGGCAATCTATGGTACTGACGCTATTGCTGGCGTAGTTAACGTGATTTTAAAGCGTGATTTTGATGGCTTAGAGCTGAACGCTCAAACAGGTATCTCTGGTCAAGGCGATGCTGACGAGACGAGCTTAGATTTAACATTAGGTAATACCTTTGATAAAGGTAATATCGTACTTAATGCCCAGTACACCAAGCGTGGTGATGCGAGCCAAGCTGATCGTGACTTCTCCGACTGTCCTATATCAGAATCAAAAGACGGTTTATATTGTGGCGGTAGCTCTTACTCACAAGGCGGCCATGTTTGGGGAAATAAAAACCACGAAATAACGAAGTCTGGTAAAGACAAAGATGGCAAACCTATTTATGCCGTTGGTGATAGTGGTTTTTACGGTAAATATGTTGCTGACAAAGATGGCAACCCAGTTTTTGAGTATCATGATGATGCTAAGAAACAAGCTGATGTTAGTGGTCGTGGTGGTGAATACCATGATTTCGTTAACACAGGCGAAAACAATGATAAATACAACTACGCTAAAGACAGCTATCTTTCTACACCAATGGAAAGATTGAACCTGACATTTGCTGGTACTTATGAAGTATCAGACACCACCATGTTCTTCGCTGAAGCGATGTATACCAAACGCTGGTCTACACAGCAAATGGCTCCACAACCAATTTGGAGTAAATCTGATTGGGTTTATGATCCTATCAGTGCTGGCGGTTGGATGACGGATGATTTAGTTGATTTTGTACAACCTGGTGAAGCGGTAAGTTATGGTCGCCGTATGGTTGAATCCGGCACTCGTGACTTTTCACAAACTGTCGACACAGTTCGTCTTGTTGTAGGTCTTGAAGGTGAGTTCGATAATGACTGGACTTGGGATGCATCATATAACAAAGGTAAAAATGACTCAGTCGATACACTAGCAAACCTACACAACATCGGCGCGATTGATGAGGCGGTAAAGAATAAGACATTTGATCCTTTCCTTCAGTCTTCATGGCAAGGCGAGAGCATTGCACCGTTCATTTACACTGAACTCAACAGTGGTGGAAGTGAGTTAGACATAGCATCCGCTAACTTAGCAGGTGAATTATTCGAACTACCTGCAGGTGTTGTTGGTTTTGCTTCTGGTGTTGAATACCGTAAAGAATCGGCACACTACACGCCAGACTCTTTAACGGCTCAAGGTTTAGCAAATGACCCACGTGTTGAACCTACTGCAGGTTCATTTAGTGTAAAAGAAGCTTATGTTGAATTAGCTATTCCTTTGTTGAGCGATATGCCTCTTGCTGAGCATGTTGAAATCAGCACTGCAATGCGTTTCTTTGACTACAACACATTTGGTTCTGATAATACTTGGAAGCTAGGTCTAACATGGCGCGTAAATGAAAGCCTAATGTTCCGTGGTGTGAGCTCTACCGCATTCCGTGCTCCAACAGTAAGTGAATTGTTCGGTGGAGAATCTCCATCGTTTGATCAAGTTGTTCACCCAGCAACAGAGCAAAGCCAAGCTCAAGTAACGGTTGGTGGCAACCCGTTATTGACGCCTGAAGAAGCGGATACAATCACGGCCGGTGTTGTGTTTGAACCAAGCTTTGTAGATGGTTTGTCTTTCACTTTGGATTACTACAAAGTAGACATTACAAATACTATTACTAAAGTTGATTCTAACTACATTGCGAATAAATGCTTAAGCGCAAGTGGTACTCAAATCAACACTGATACAGCTTTATGCCAATCAGCCGATATTAAACTAGATTCGACAGGTCGTATCACTTTCAATAACGGCTTACAAAACATTGGTGCTTCTAGCACGTCTGGTTTTGATTTCAATGCAGCTTATAATTTTGAAGCTTTAGGCCTAGATTGGAACGCTAACTTAGATACATCTATTCTTACTGAGTTTGAAGAGCTTGATCCAGATGGCAATGCCGTTGATTACCGTGGTTTTGTTACTGGTGGCGTTGGTGCGTATGCCAAGCTTAAAACTAACTTAAACTTGAAAGTGTCAGGTGATGACTGGTCAGCGACTTATGCGGCACGTTACATAGATGGAATGGATTCATTTGCTTGTAAAGATGATCCAAGTAAGTGTATCGCTCCAACTGTTGACAGCGTGATATATCATGATTTGTTAGGTTCGCTAGCCATAACCAACGATCTCACGATTTCAGGTGGCATAAAAAACATGTTTGATAAAACACCTCCTTATTACTCAGGTAATAATGACTCAAATACTGACCCTTTTACTTATGACGTAATTGGTCGCTATTTCTTTGTAAGAGCAAACGTTAAGTTTTAATTATCGTTTTTGTTCATAAAAAGATAAAGGCTCCATTACTGAGCCTTTATCTTTCCTCCAACTTTAAGGAATGCTATAAGATTAAACTTTGTATACCTTCTCGATAAAAACCATTTCCCAGTTGGTTAAAAAGAAACAATAACAAAACACAATCAAAAACTTATGTAACACCATATTTTACTCTTCTATCGATATAATTTTACAAATAAAATATAATGCCTTATAAAAATTAACGATTAAACATTATTAAAACAATATGTCACGCTTACCTGATTTTACAGGTGATTTCCATGTTAATATTATTACTTAAAAGATAAATCAGTCCTTAAATGTGCAAAAAAGCCACATATTGCACTCCCCCCTTCCTCTATGGTTATATCAGCGATACTGTGAACCAGATCTACTGTTTACCTCTACTCTCTGTTCTAGATCTGGCCAGTTACAAATATAAATAACTATCCAATGATGTATCCGGGAGAAACACAATGCATGCTAATCCATCGTTAACCAAAGCAATCCGCTTTGCGTTAATTTCCAGTGCAAGTTTGGCAACTATAACTTCAGGTTATGCCAATGCAGCTGACGGAGACAAAGTTGAAAGGATTCAAGTAACAGGTTCACGTATCCAACGAACAGATTTAGAAACGGCTAATCCAATTACCGTTTTTGATGCCAAAGACATTGAACAAACTGGTGTATCTACCATTTCAGATTTTTTACGAACCAATGTTGCGGCTGGCGGTTTTAATGAGTCATCGACGTTAAGCCAAGCTGCAGGAGCCTCATCCGTAGGTTTAAGAGGGTTTAGCTCTGACTTTACTTTAATCCTGCTTAACGGCCATCGTCTGCCGAAAAACTCCGCTGGGGGTATTTTTACTGATATTAACCAAATACCTCTCGCCGCTGTTAAGCGTATTGATATTCTCCCAGATGGTGCATCGGCCATTTATGGCTCTGATGCGGTTGCGGGTGTTATCAACATTATTACTAAAACAGATTTTGAAGGTCTCGCCTTATCAGCTAAATATGGCGCAGCCGTTGAGCATTTTGATGCTAATGAAGCCAACTTTTCCATTGTTGGTGGTGCAAGCAACGAGAAAACTAACCTACTTTTCACTGCAGAACATTTTGAACGTGATAAAGTTATGGCGTCCGATCGAGAGCTAGGCGGAAGCGCGTATATACCAGGCCACCCTGGAGGTGAAGGCCGATCTAGCTTTGGGATTCCTGGTTTTACCAGCATCAGTGTGAAAGATGGAGTGACCATTCCGGGTATCACCGATGGTGATATAGGCTCAAAAGCTTGGTCTGATTGCCCTGCCGATCAGATATCAAATGGCCGCTGCCGATATGATTTTGCGCCACTTTATCAATTGCAACCAGAATCTGAACGTCAATCAATCTATACTCAGCTCACTCATCAAGCGATGGACGATTTAATATTAAGAGGGGAGTTTAGATATTCAAGAGCATATACCCTTACCTCAAATGCCCCAGCTCCCGGTGTTATTGATGTTTCGAACAGTCCGTTTTTAAATGACTTTTTACGTGATGACCGATTTGGTGGTGATGCCACTAAAGCGCAAGCTATTATGGACGCGATTGCTGCTGGCAACGCTTCTGTGAGTGTTGGACGGCGTTATCTTGACTTCCCAAACCGTGAAAAAGACAATACCAATGAAACTTTCGAAGCAGTAGCTGGTTTCAACTACACAATCAATGATGACTGGGGACTTGATTTCAATATTGGCCACTCAAGACTGACAAATCGCCAGATTGGTGCTGCTGGACAATTGTTGGAACAACAAGTCGAAGACGCCTTTAACTCTTCTAACGCTGTGTTAAATCCTTTCAAGAAAAATACTTGTGAGGGGTTAAGTGCAGAGGATTGTATAACGCTTCAAAGCACACTAGATAGCTTGCAAGCTGCTATTCATCGTACAGGTGAATACACCATTAATTTTTCTACTTTAACGGTAAGTGGCCTTCCTGGGGTTGAGTTACCTGGTGGTGAGATTGGGGTTGCTGCAGGTATTGATACTCGCCGAGAACAATATATCGATCGCTCAGATCCAAGTTCTGTTGCTGGTGAGGTTATTGGTGGTGCAGCTTCAAATGGTGGCGGTAGCTTTGAAAACTATGCCGGCTTCGTAGAACTGTCGTTACCTGTCATTGAAGGAATGGACGTCAATTTAGCTGCTCGTTATGACAAAGCTGACTGGGGCATTTCTGACGAAGGAAAAGCCACTTACTCAGCAAAAATATCCTACCGACCAATTGATGACTTATTGTTACGAGGATCATACGGTACCGGCTTTAAAGCACCTAATTTATCTGATTTGTTCCTCTCATCATCTGAAGGTGTGGTAAGAGCAATTGATACCACCCTTTGTAATGCTGCGGGTAATGATCAAACAAACGGCGACTGCCAGTTACAAGAAATAAATTCTCAAAGCGGTGGTAACCCAGCTCTCACATCTGAAACTTCAAAGTCATATAATGTCGGTGCCGTTTATCAAGTCACAGATGAACTTTCTGCAGCTTTAGATTATTGGTCCTTGGAAGTTGACAATATTGTTGGCTCTTTAGGGGTACAAGAAATTCTTAATATTGAAGCTAAACCAGTCAAAACACCTGAGGAACAGGAGCTGATAGACCAATTGATAAGTCGCGATCCCAATACAGGTCGGGTAGATTCCACCAGTGATGGTTTTGTGAAAAGTAACTTACAGAATTTGAATGCTCAGAATGCCAAAGGATTAACATATTCTGTCGATTACACATCAGAGCTGTCTGGTGGTGATTTTGGTGCAAACCTTAAAATTGAGCAGTATTTATCAAGAGAGTCGCAAGCCGCTCCTGGGCAACCACTCTGCGACAGTATAAAAGACGATGCTGCAAGAAAATATCGTGTTAATGGCGGTGTAAGTTACGGTGCTAATGATTACGAAGTTTCGTTAAATATGCGTTTTTTACCTGGGTTTGATGATTATGACCAACGCAATACCATCGAAGATACATGCGAACTGATTGGTCATTATAATGCCAATACCAAGTTAAACGATGATGGGCATATTACTTCAGCAGGAGATCCACAACACGTTGCTTCCTACTTTCAAATGGATTTAACCAGTACATATCACTTCTTAGAAGATAACTCGGTTACCTTTGGAGTTCGCAATATTTTAGATAAACAACCTGTTTTTAGTTCGCCCAAAAATTGGCCGTTCTATGACCAAGGCAGTTACGACAACATAGGGCGCTTTGTGTATTTACAAATTGATTCCAAGTTTTAGTCGTTACACATAGAAAAAGCCGCATTTTCGCGTAATGCAGGTCAGTCAAGATAAATCTAGAGCAAATTATCGTCGCTCCTGTGAAGGCAGGAGCCTAGCGACTTTGATTTTACTATGTAAGTCACTTCATACTTGCCTTCGCAGGTATGAAATTTTCCCTTATCTGACTGGCATTCCGCATTTTCGCGACTTTTTATGATTATATTTAAATTTATAGACAGCTTTACAATTCAAAGATCATCTAATTTTTCAGTAGCTTTACGAGTTTTCATGGATTCAATATAAGCCAATATACTTTCTATATCTTGATCCGATAGTTCACTAAAACTTGGCATCTTGCTTCTCGCCCTAAAAGCATTTGAGTCTTTTATCCATTGTTGCAAAAAATCTAAGTTTCTATATTCAGTTATATTTTTAGGAATATTCAATTCCGGCCCTACTTTTCCGCCTACTAAGTTAATCGAATGACAAGCGATACACTTTACTTTAAACAGAGCAAATCCATGCTGAATGTCTTTGTTTTCTTGTATAGCAGGGGTGACTTCAAAATATGGGTCGTATTCATTATTAACTACAATATGGTTAATGGCGTAAGGCCAAGGAAACATTTTGTATGAACTAGATTCTTGCCACAATAAATAGAATGGCGCAGGGTTTGAAGTGGCCACGCCTTCATGGGCCAGAGTGAAGGCTTGCTCCTTCGGGGCTCCCAACTCTTCAAATGCGAGCCAAGGGTTTGGATACTTAACCAGTATAGAGCGTTCTAAAACTGCCTGATAATCATCCTTAGAAATGATTGATGTTTGCTGTGCCTTCATAATATCTATATTGGCGAGCTTAGCGACCTGTCTAAACTTAAACGCCCGATAAGTTATCGTTTTTTTGTAAACCGGATTAAACAAAGTAACAGTATAGGTTGGCAGCGCTTTTTGGATTTCAGCTAAAGTGAAGGTGGTTGTTTTATCATGAACACTGAACTGTATTTCAGCATTCGGTTCAAGTTTAGCTTGAACTGTACATGTGAAAACAATTAGCAATAAGGCATTAATCCACTTTTGAATAAACATGACGCATCCTTGCGAAGTATCTTGTTCAAAAGTATAGCTTGCCTTCAACCTAAAAAATATCAGTTGAACGCCAGTATATGAGTAACTGTTTGAGCAATACGATGATTCTATCATCATGGTTTTACCCAATGAGTGAAGTGCTCTACGCTCACCAGCTTGCTAAAATGACTGCTATCTGCGTTGTAACTTTTGCAAGTAGAATAACTACTTGCTGCAAGCTACACCTTACTATCAGCCATTTGTTCTACGCTTGAGAACGCAGTCAACTGCTGTTTCTAGGGTTCAAAGAAGACAGTTTATTCAGCTATTACTTTTCCTTAAATAAATAGCCCAATAGAATAATCCCACAAATAAGCCGCCGCCAATAATGTTGCCAATGGTCACTGGAATAAGGTTATTGATAACAAAAGTAGAAAGCGTTAATTCAGGAAAATCAGCGGCCGTCATTCCAATTCCCTGCCAGAATTGTACAGGAGCAAATGTTTTGATCGCAATAGCAAGAGGAACTTGAAACATGTTAGCGATACAATGCTCAAAGCCTGCTGAAACAAACATAGCTACGGGTAAAATCATGACCATGATTTTATCGGTGATACTTTTAGCGCTATATGTCATCCAAACCGCTACACACACTAATACATTACACATAATGCCGAGCATTACTGCCTGCCAAAAATCATGGTGTAATTTATGGGACGCAATATTCATCGTATTTAAACCCACTTGACCACCAGCAAACATATATTGTTTAGCAGCTAGCATAGCAAGCACGAGTAACAAAGCTCCGACTAAATTGCCAAAATACACAACAATCCAGTTCCGAATCAATTGAAGCCAGCTTATCTTGCCACTCGCTTTAGCGACAACGGTTAACACAGAACTCGTAAACAGCTCACCTCCTGTAACTGTCACCAAAATGAGCCCCAAACTAAAAGCTAACCCACCCATAAAATGTATTGGCCCCCAAGCAAGTTCAGATGTTCCAGTGGTAACCGAGGTATAAAAAACAAAGGCTATTGCGATGTGCGCCCCCGCTGCTATCGCGAGAAGAAATGATTTAAATTGATTTTTTTTGGCTTTACCCGCACCCACTTCGGCCGCCTGTTTTGCAGCTTGTTCAGGTAATGGTAAATCAAATTGGTTTGGATTCATGAGTCACTAACAAAAAACAAATTAGGACTTTATACTCTATTTTCAAAGCCAGTTGTTCAAGCAACAATTCAATTAGTATGTTGTTTTTATGACAAGAAGGACAGTTTCATCAATAACTGTTTTACAACGCCTTCTCTTTCTGGCAATTCAATTCAATGATTTTTGTGAACTGATTCAAACATTTTTACTGTTACTTAAATGTAGTCCTATTGTATAATCACCAAAGCCAAGGGGGGGAGGCCAAAAAGCCTAGACTGAGATGTTTAAACAACCCCTTAGAACCTGATCCGGCTAATACCGGCGTAGAAATGGATTAAAGTACAAGTGCAACTGACTCTTTTTATGAGCGTTCGCACTGATCACGCTTTCAAACCACTCTAGCTTTGCCGGATCTCAAACATTTTTTTGGTATTCCTGCAATCATCTAACGATTTATACACCTACATTCACGCTGAAACACAATCTATGTAGGTGTATTTTTTTTGCCTAAAAGTTAAGTACTTGACGATAAATTATTAAACATTTTTCTCATATCTTAAGCACTCTACAGCGTTGTGTCTCAGGTTGCATATCTACGGCTATGCGTCCTTCCCCACGTCTTGTATTGCAGTCAATCTATGAACAAAAAAGTACTCAATAACTTATACTCAGGTACTTAAGTTAGTTTACTGATATACGAATCTCTGAATAATAATGTTGCTCTATTACTGGGTTATACCCTCTAACTCTAACAATATATGTTTCTGGTTCCTGATAAGTAAATTCATAAGAGATTTTACATTCTTGACCAGACTTCAAGGTCTTACAATCATTAACATTACCAAGTTTTAAATTATCGCTAGGAGATAGGTTTAAACTTGTAGAATCTATATAAATGTATTTTTCTGGGTCATTTGTTAAATTTTTTATATAAATATCCCCAATAATAATTTGTCCTTGACGCCCTGTAACTGTAATCAAGTTTTTTACTGATGTGTCTTGCTCAGGAGAATAAAGTGTTACACCTGATTCTGTGGTATTTTCAAATAAGCAATCAGTACTGGAACCCAAACACGAATCCATTTTCCACTTTGGAAAATCAATTGGACTAAATTGCAGAAAATTTTGCTCTTCCGCTATTGCATAAATGTAATGATTAGCATCACTTTCAAACGTTGTGTAATAACACCATAAAGGAACAAAATCACTTTCATGCCCTGTTAAATTGGGCAAAGACACTAAAGAAAATTTTATTTTATAGTGACCATTTTCAATTCTACCACTTTGGTAAAGTAGCTTAAAATGCATATCCAATGTTTGAGGCCCATCTAAAGCACAATTTACTACTTTATCCTTTACGTGACACACTCCTGTATCGGGACAGCGCAGCGGCGTAGCTCCCACTGCAAAACTTGACCCCACAAAACAGATCAAACAGACTCCTACCTGAAAAGCTAACAAACACCTACATAATAAATTATTCATGACGTTACAAACCTAATAGACAAAGAAATCCATATTATTGATATATTTTTCTTCTGACTCTCCGACGCCGAGAAAAAGAATCTTCGACCAACCAGTCATCTTCGAAGTATACTCAAAATGATAATCCACTTCGCAGTCATCTTCAGGCACTAAGCTTTCACAACTCTTCGAGTACTCTATATTTAATTTTGGATCCGCTACAATCTGTATCGAATGAATTAAAGATTTTGTTGTATTTTTTAAAAAAACTTTACCTTGAACCCAATCGCCAACACTTTTATTTTGGACATCGATTCTATTTATTAATGCTCTATTTTGCTCTCTTGAATATACTCTAAAACCTTTTGATTTTGCATATTCAAAATTACAATCAAGGTTTGATGAACTACACTCTGAAACTCCTTCCCAAAAGGTTAAATTTTCAGGGTAAAACAAATGGTCTGCATACACTGAAACTAACATTGAGGATTTAGATTCAACAGGTAAGTTATAAAAGCATTGCAATGGGGTATAATGTTTTTTGTCCTTCACATAGCCAAAATTTGCACCAAGAACCACACGGCTAAATGACAACAGGTATTCTCCGTCGTAAGTGTCCTTACCGGCTAAGGTTACTCCTATTTTAAATGCGTTTGCATCACTACTTATAAAATGACAGTACTTTTTACCATCTTTTATCGTACAAGCAATATTTTCTGGGCAATGTAATACATCTTCAGCAACGGCATCATAAACAACCAACATCAATACAATCGTAAATATCAATCGGAAACGTTTCATACTTACCTACTTATTTGTATTTTGTAGAAAGTACAATATCTACTCAAAAGGAAAAAAAGCTCAATATTTTTTTACTTCTATTTATTCCTTTCAGATATAATCATACTACCCAAGGGGTGTTTGAGTACGACTCAAACTGAGATTACACCCTTAGAACCTGATCCGGCTTATACCGGCGTAGGAATGGAAAATTATTTACTCAGCGGATTTAAACTGCTGAGTCGTCATATTTACTGATCCCGCTCAGCCGGATCTCAAATTTTAATTTTGAGGTCCTATGCTCAACAAAACGTTTAACTCATATCGCCACAAGCTATCTCCACTAGCATTATCTGTTGCCGTAGCCTTTTCTGGCCAAGCTTTTGCACAAGATAACAATCCTGAAATTGAAGTCATTAAAGTTACTGCTGACTTTCGCAACCAAGAGTTGTTAACTTTGCCTGCGAGTGCCACCATCATCGGTGCTAAGCAAATCGAAGATGAAGGTAATCAACACTTTGAAGATGCGCTAAATTCAATCGCTAACTTTAACTGGTCGGGCGGTAGCTCTCGTCCACGTTACTTCCAAATCCGTGGCGTGGGTGAACAAGAAGATTATCAAGGTGCACCTAATTCATCGGTAGGATATGTGATTGATGATATCGATTTGTCTGGTCTTGGTATGGTTTCAAGCATGTACGACTTACAACAAGTGGAAGTCCTTCGTGGACCTCAAGGTACTAGATATGGAGCAAATGCACTTGCCGGTTTAATTTACTTAAAGAGCAATGACCCTGAAGTTGAACGTGAGAATGGCGCAGAAGTCTCTTTTGGTGATGATAATTTGCGCACCTTAAGCAGCTATAGCACTGGTGCAATCAACCAATCTGAAACGCTACTTTATCGTGCGACGATTCAGCAACATTACCAAGATGGCTTCCGGGACAACACATACTTAGGTCGCAGCGATACTAACAAACGTGACGAGTTTACAGGCCGTATTAAATTACGCTGGTTAGCGACAGATGTTCTAACAGCTAATTTAGCTATTTTACACGCCAACTTTGATAATGGTTATGATGCATGGACATTGGATAATAACGGTTTCAAAACCAATACCGATCAACCGGGTGTAGATAACCAAAAAACCACTGGTTCAAGCCTAAAGCTGAACTACACAGGTTTTGATAAATTTAACCTAACTTCTATTACATCTTACGCATCAACTGACCACCAGCATGCTTATGATGGCGACTGGGCAAACCCTGATTACTGGGCAAGCCGTAACTGTGGCACAGCAGAAGCACCTGAAGGTTGTGAATACGATTATTTGTGGGACAAGAAAGGCGATCGCCGCACTGTTTCTCAAGAATTCCGATTCAGCTCAAATGAAAATGGACGTATCTTCGCCGACTCAACAGATTGGTTAGTGGGTTTGTACACTATGAACCTGAAAGAAGACAACGACCTTTATTCAGAGTACAACACTTGGCCTGATGAAGTGATGCAGTCAAAGTATGATGCAACCAACTATGCAGTATTTTCACAATTAGATTCAAACTTTGGGAATGGCTATAACCTTTCAACAGGTCTTAGACTCGAACGCCGTAACAGCGAATACTCAGATACTAATGGTGATGCATTCAAACCATCTGAAAACATGTGGGGAGGTCATATTGCATTAAGCAAAAATCTGACTAACCAACACAGCACATACGTGCGTGTAGCTCGTGGTTACAAAGCGGGCGGCTTTAACATGAGCCTACCTGCTGAGCTGTCAGATAAGAAAGAATTTGATACTGAAATCCTTTATAACTACGAAGTTGGCTTAAAGTCTTTCTGGTTAGACAACGCTTTATCAACCAACTTATCTGTGTTCTACATGGATCGTCAAGAACAGCAAGTTTCAGCGTCTCAGCAAAACCCTGAAAGACCGCAGCGTTTCATCCTATTTACTGAAAATGCGGGTAGCTCTAAAAACTACGGTGCTGAGCTAGATACTAAATGGCAAGCTACCGATAACTTGGACTTATATGCCAGCTTTGGTTGGTTAGAAGCAACTTACGGTGACTACATTTATAAAGATAAATACGGTACGCCAGTTGAACTTTCAGACCGTGAATTAGCACACTCGCCAAAATTCACTAATAGCCTTGGCGCAACTTATCGTACTGATAATGGTATCTTTGTAAACTTACACTCCAGTGGCAAGAGCAAATTCTTCTACTCAGATAGCAATGACTCACAATCAAAAGGCTATCAAATTTTGAATGCGCGTATCGGTTATGAAGCGGATAGTTGGGGTGTTTACTTATGGGGTCGTAATTTGTTTGATAAGAAATATGGCGTACGTGGTTTCTACTTCGGTAATGAGCCAGATTTAGGATGGGCTGATAAGCAATACATTCGCTATGGCGATCCTCGCTCAATGGGTGTAACGGCTAACATTAGTTTTTAAATAAGTACCTGTCGATAAGTTCTTTGATAATTATTCTGTTCAGGTTTAGTGCTATACAAGACGCAATGTAGGGCGCATAGCCGTAGCTATGTAACCGAAGTTGCAACACCGTAGAGAGCTGAAACTGGGCACTAGAAAATCTTAAGAAACTTATGGTCAGGTACTTAACCTGAGCTCTGCGTAACGAAATCAGTAAACGTTTAACCTAAATAAATCGGTTGGGAGCGTTCATATACGCAGAAAAAATTACTGATAGCAAGGCATGAATAGCAGCAAGAAGTGGTTACCGACATACAAAACTGTCGTTACTTCGTTTCTACTTGCAAAATTTATAACGCAGCTAGCGGTGTTTTGGCAAGTATATGAATGTTCAGCACTCACCTGATGGGTGAATTAGGGTTGTTTAATTTTGTATTTACATTCAATGTATTAAAGTTAAATTGTGCGTTCAACCGATTTATTTAGGTTTAATTAGAAAACAATGCTCAATGTATTATCGACAATGCGGTTAGTTATTAGAAGTTCAAGGTGTAGTAGCCAAAAAACAACAGGCTATTTCGAGTTGCTACAACGCTGAAATCCGTATAAGCAGCTGTGCTGTAGAGGTTTGCTTACGCAGAGTTCAAGTTAAATATTGCACCAAAACTCTGTAAGTTAAGGCTGCTTAGCCTCAACTTTTTCATATTCATTTTAAGAGGCACACCATGAAACTCACTGCCGAAATTAGCATGTACCCATTTAACGAAAACTACCTTGAACCAATACAATGGTTCATCGATAGATTAAAAACTTATCCTAATATTGAGCGCGTGACTAACGCTATGGCGACTCAAATTTGTGGTGATTACCTTGAGGTGATGACCATGCTTGCTCACGAAATGAAAGCGGCGAACGAAAAATGGGGCAAAGCCGTTTTTGTTTGTAAATTTATTGGTTCTGAAATCGACTTAACCTACAAACAATAAGGCTAACTCATGGATATTTTCCAAACCCTATTTGGTGAAATGCACGCTATGACTGACTGGGAAATCATCGCGGTTGCGCTGGCACTCGCCTACTTGATCCTTGCGATGAAAGAAAACATATGGTGCTGGCCAGCAGCGTTTTTCAGTTCAGCGATTTATATGATCATTTTCTGGGAAGTGTCGTTGCTGATGGAATCAGTCTTAAGTTTCTATTACATTGGCATGGCCGTGTACGGCTTTTGGGTATGGACTAAAGGCGGCAATGAACACCAAGGTGTTAATGTGGTGTCTTGGTCAGCATCAAAACACTTTCAGATTATCGCAATAACTGGATTAATTTCCATTATTGTTGGCTACTTGATGGCTAAATATACTTCAGCTTCGTTCCCATACCTTGATGCGGCAACCACTTGTTTTGCGGTAATGACGACCTATTTAGTCGCACAAAAAGTACTCGAAAACTGGTTGTATTGGATGGTGATAAATTCCGTGTCTATATACTTGTACCTGAATAAAGGTTTAATACTGACATCAGTCTTATTTGTGATGTACTTAATCCTTGCAGTAATTGGGTATTATCAGTGGCGTAAATCGATGCAATCAGCGCAATCAATAGCGAGTTAAACGTATGCTCCAACCTCAATGGCCAAATTCGATAAAAAATGCTTTGCTGTCTTGCCAACAGCAAACTGGTTTGCTGCTCATAGAACCAGCAATCGAATTATCGACATTGTCAGCAGGTTGGAGTAACCAAAACTTTAAACTAATAACATGCAAGCAACAGTTTGTACTAAGAGTTAACTCCAAACAATCCAATGCAATTTGCAATCGTAATAACGAAGTCGAATGTTGGAGCATTGCCGAAAAGGCCGGTCTTGCGCCAAAGCTTTTTTGGGTCAGTGATGATAAGCAATATTACCTAAGTGAATACTTACCGCAGCCACAAAATAAGCAGATACAGACCGCTCAATTGCTTAATCTTTTAAATCGCATAAAGCGTTTACCTTTGCCAACCCATGCCATTACGACTTCAGATCAATGGAGGAGTTATTTCAAGCAAATCACAACAATCAATAACCAACTTCTTCTAAGAAAAAATAAAGCTCAAAATGCAATTTTATTAGCGCTTACCAAAACATGGTTGCAAGCTAAAGATGACCTCTTAAATAAAAAAAAACAGATTGAATCAGCGCTTACGGACATAGAGTCGTGTCAAATCAAACCTCAATTTTGCCATAGAGACTTGAATGCAAATAATATACTCATTAAAGACGACCAATTAGTTTGTATCGACTTTGAATACGCCTGCACTTCACACCCGCTATTTGAATTGGCTGCCGTCATTTGTAGCCATAATTTCAATAAAGCAGAAGAAGCATCATTAGTACGTGATTACTTAGTCAACAATTCTAATTTGACTGAAAATGCACATATAAACCTTTCCTCTGCTTGTAAAATATTTTGGTGTTTCTTCCATTGTTGGGCCGTCATTATGATGGGTAATACATTATTGTCTGATACCAACGAATTGCAAGGCGATGAAAAAGAAACTGAAAAGCAGAACGATGAAATAGAAAAAAGCTTTAATAATTATTTTCAGATCTGTGAGCAGTACAAAAACAAGTTTTTTTAGAATTAAAATTTGTGCGGTGAACTTTCAGTTTATAGAAAAGAGGCGATAATAGTGAATTACCGCCTGCAATAAATAAAACGTTAAGCTGTCAGAGTGATCTTACCTACCGCTTTACCTGACTCAAGTAAATCATGCGCTTTAGCCACTTCCCATATTGAGAAGTTACTTTCATCAATAATTGGCGTAATCTTTCCTGCGTCCACAAGCTCAGCAATATAAGTAAGAATGCGACCATGTGAAGCATGATTTAGGCCGTGACATAGTGGAATTAGCATTAAAACACTGTGGAACGATAAGCTTTTTAGTGCGACTTGCAACGGATCAGCAATTGGTAATGTGGTTGTTACGTGACCATTATATTTAGCCGCTTCAAACGATTTTTGTATGTTATCACCTGCAACTGGGTCAAAGATTTTATCAAAGCCCATGCCATCAGTATATTTTTCAACATACTGTGAAACCGATTCTTTAGTGAAATCGACTAAATTATCTGCGCCTACAGTTTTAGCGAGTGCTTCATTTGCTGGAGCGTAAGTTGAAGTTACCGTTGCACCAAGTACCTTTGCTAACTGAACCGCAATATGACCTACACCGCCAGTAGTGCCATGAATAAGGATATTATCACCTGATTGTACAGCCATTTTGTCGACAAGCGCTTCATATGAAGTAATAGCAACAAGTGGCAAAGCAGCAGCTTGTTTCATTGTCAGTGTTTTGGGTTTTAAAGCCATCAAACGTGCATCAACCAGCATGAATTCAGCCAAAGCACCATCGGCACCATTAATACCGCCAGCCATTCCGTAAACTTCATCGCCCACATTAAAATCAGTTACGTCTGTACCTATTTCAGTAACAATACCAGCCACATCACCATGCAGCACTTCTGGTAAATTGTTTGACCAAGGCAACTCAATAGAGCGAAGCATAGAATCAAGCGGATTCACACTAGTTGCTTTTACTTCTACAACCATATGACCTGATTTAGCGACAGGTTTTGCTTTCTCTGCCATCTGAAAAACGTCCGTGCTGCCGATTTCTTTGATGATCATTGCTTTCATAATATTTACTCTTTATTCGTTTGTTGATTTGGTCTTTCGTTTCAGTGGGGCTATATTAGCCCATGCAGTTAGGGCAACCAACCACCCTTATGGCAAATTACTTTTGCCTATTAGGCAAGGCGGGGGTAGAGTGATATGTATCCACTCTAAATGACAATAAACGATACAAAGAGGAATAATGAGCTCACTCAATCGTCTGCTGTATTTCAACTGTGTGGTAGAGACAGGGAGTATCTCTGAAGCCAGCAGAATATTTGATATTCAACCTTCTTCTATTTCCAGACAGTTAGCGGTTCTTGAACAAGAACTTGGCGTTCGCCTTTTAAATAAAACTACTAGAAACACAGGGTTAACAGAAGCTGGCCAT
The DNA here is from genome assembly GCF_004358345.1 of Parashewanella spongiae. Taxonomy (NCBI): domain Bacteria; kingdom Pseudomonadati; phylum Pseudomonadota; class Gammaproteobacteria; order Alteromonadales; family Shewanellaceae; genus Parashewanella; species Parashewanella spongiae. The sequence continues at coordinate 3,966,147 of NZ_CP037952.1, forward strand.
AAATACTATGAATATTCACAACGCATTGTGTCAGAGTTTGATGAAGCAAAACGAGCGATAAACGACTTACAAGAAAAGCCAAAAGGTAAACTTAAGATAAGTATGACCGTAGGGTTTGGTGAAAGCGTTGTGCTACCACTTGTTTCCAAATTTATGTCTCTGCATCCCGATATTGATGTAAAACTTGAGTTAACTGAGCGTGTTGTAGACCTTGTCGAAGAAAATATTGATGTAGCCATTCGTAGTGGTCGATTACCCGATTCAACAATGATTGCCAAACGATTAGCTTTCAATAACTTTATTCTGTGCGCTAGCCCCCAATACTTAGCAAAGAAAGGGACGCCTCATCGCCCAGAAGACTTAATCGAACATCAATGTATACGCTACAGTTATTCCCGTTGGAAAGATTGGTTTTTAATGGCTGAAGAAAGAACAAAAATAACCATTAATAATGCGATTTCAGTCAACTCAGTAAATGGCCAAAAACAATTGGTGATAAATGATACTGGACTGGCACTAATGCCTTATTGGGCTGTTAAAAATGAATTAGCCGAAGGTTCGATAATCAGAGTGATGCCAGAGCATACCTTCAGCCCTTATGAAAAACTCACCGCCACTTATGCCATCTATTTAAAACGAGATCTGATTTCACCAAAGACTCGTGTTTTTCTGGACTTTTTAGCTGAGAACATCGTCGGTCTTGATATTGAGTAATACCAATTACAGTAATTAATCTCTCACTCAGCAAGAGCTAAAGGGTTTCAGTGCAAGGCACAAGCTCGAAGTACTATCGGGATAATTCAAGTGCTTGTAACACAGTAATGGAACCCTTTAGCCTTGCCCTTCGGGAGCTTGTATGTGCTCAAATTACTTCTCAAAATTGGCTTGACGTAGAACAACTATGCCTTCATCAATTTCGATTGCACTTTGAGCACATACATAGCTCTGAGTTGAGCACTTAATTACTGTAATTGGTATAAACATAATTTTACCGGTGTCATCGGAGATAAAAACTATCAAATTATGTTATTGATTTTGATGGTCTGTTCTTTATTTCAACATATTTGCTATCACAATTAAAATTAACCACGCTATTTTTTCTGGGAAATTGTTGTATAACTTGAAAGAATTTTTGCTTTAACACGCGGTCATATACCATTTTTGTTGCCTCGCTTTCAGATCTTTTTTTAAATTCCTTTGTATCTAAAGTTAAAAGATAGTCATATATTTCACTAATTGAAGCTGTTCCATTATTGTAAATCAAAGCTTGCGCTAATTGTTCAGACCAGTTTGAATTACATGGATATTTTATTTCTACAACCCACCCTTTGTCTTTTATCGTTGACGTTTTTAACCGAGTCCAAAGCTCGGTCGTTTGAAAAAATTGACTCACTTCAGAAGATGCAGAAGTGGGACGAACACTTTCTGACAATGTGGTTTTTTCTTTCTTAGCTAGAGAGGTCAACGGAGCCGAATTATTGTGTTCATATAATGTGCTAGCCTTTTCATATATGCTGCATCTAGCCATAATAATAGCCCTATATAGAAGGTAGATACCTGCCTTGCATTAACCTAAAAACATCCGTTGAACGCTGAGTATATGAGTAACTGTTTGAGCAATTGGATGATTTTATTATCATGTTTTTCACCCAATGAGTGAAATGCTCTACGCTCACAAGCTTGCTAAAATGGCTGCTATCTGCGTTGTAACTTTTGCAAGTAGAATAACTACTTGCTGCAAGCTACGTCTTAATATCAGCCATTTTTTCTACGCTTGAGAACGCAATCAACTGATGTTTCTAGGATTAACCAATGCTGCAATCCTACGAAAGATAACATTTACTGTTTTTTTCTGAACAAATTTAGCATAAATAAACTCTAAATCTATATTGTCTTTTGACAAATTACTGTGCCTGATATTTTGGTAAGCACAAGATGTTATTCACAAGAGTAGCTCATTTTTTTTAGAGCATCCAAACAGCACAGCCCCTATCTTTACCTGAATGTGTGGTTAATTTTTGGCAGAGATACAATGAAGTTCGAGGGTATGATAGCGGGCTTATTTCGCTGCAAAAGTTACAGCAGCACATTAGATTATCTTTCATAAAGTAGTCAAAGTTTCGCTGTAAAAAAATCTTAAAAGTTTTACACCCTCTAATTTTACTTTTCGATAAAGTCATGTAGAGTAAATAATCTGAGTTTTACGTAACGAAATCAATAATAGTTTGATTTACATCACATCTTAAAGTTTTATCTACTGTGCTGCTAATTATTTGAAGTTCAAGGTGTAGTTGTGAAGAAATAGCGTGCTATTTTAAGCAATTACAACGCTGGAATTCACATAATTAGTTGTGCTGTAGAGGCTTGCTAACGCAAAGCTCAGATTAATATCCTATAAAAACAACAACAAGGTTAACTTATGAGCGTAAAAGCGATGGAAGCTTTTCGAAAAAATTATCGCGCTAACATCAGCAATTGGTATAACGGCTGGCTACACATGTTGTCTGTATTAACTGTTGGATTAGCCGCTATTGGTTATTCTGTAGTTCAGCTAAGTGATATATCACTCTTTGAATGGCTAACATTACCAATCACAATTATTGTTGTGAATTTTGCTGAGTATGCAGCTCACCGCTGGCTTGGGCACCTTAGAACTAAATTAGGCGGGCTTTTTTATCAAAGGCATACTGGCGATCATCACAGTTTTTTCTTAGAAGATCACATGCCATTTCAATCAAAAAATGATTGGCGGGTTGTGCTTTTTCCAGTTTATTTGATTTTTGCCTTTCTGATTGGCTTAATTTTACCTATTGGCTCTCTGTTGTACTTTATCGTTTCCCCCAACACAGCCTATTTAATGGCAGTAGGTGGCATTTTTGGTTATCTATTTTATGAAGTTATGCATTTTAGTTATCACTTGCCCGACGGCAGTCTTGTTGAAAAGATCCCTATTTGGCGCGAGTTAAGGCAATTGCACAACCTTCATCACAGACGAAATATCATGGCTAAAAAGAACTTTAATATTACTTTGCCTATATTTGACCTGTTATTAGGCACCCTTCAATGGGAAAAAACTAAGCGCTAACTGACTCCCGAAGCAAAGTTGAGTGTTTATCCTGTATCGACATAAACACTCAACTTTTAATCGGCTTTGAATTCCGAATATTCGTTTAATAATTCCATCGTTTCAGAAGGTATATCGACCGGCCGACCTGAAGCATAATCGACCATCACAATCGTTGATGTTCCTTTGGTTGTAATCGCTTGCTGTTGCTTACTAAATACCGTGTATTCCATGGTAAATCGGTCGGATTCTATTTGGCAAATCGAGATACCAACTAACAATGTGTCAGGAAAGGTGACAGGACGTTTATATTTGGCATAGGTATCCGCCAATACAGGTCCAATCTTATCCATTTTATTTAAATTAAGCACACCAACTTTCGTACAGGCTTCTATCCGAGCTGTTTCAAAGTATCGAAAGTAAACGGCATTATTGACATGATTAAGCGCATCGAGCTCGCCCCATGCAACAGGTATTTCAGTGACTGATTTAAATTGTTCTACAAAGTCATTCATATCGTCCCCTTTTTTCAAGTTCAAGCATCCAACTCAGGCTTTAACTTCCACGGCTTAATGCCTAAAAGTAATAACGCACAAACGTATACTAAGCCACCTAAAGCAATCAATTTTGTCAATTCTCCAATCCGTTGCTCAAGTGAATATTGTAACCAAATACTGTCCGATGGAATGAGATATAGCAATAATCCTATCATTGAGGCCACAGCTAACACGTTTTTGAAAACAAAAATTAAGGTGGATATTGACAATCGATATACACCTGCTTTATGTAGCCCGCGGTATAAAAGCGATGCGTTTAGCAGCGCAGAAAGTGATGTCGCAATAGCTAAACCTACATAGCCAAAAGGTATGGCAAAAACAATATTAAACCCCATGTTTGAAACCATAGCGATAATGCCATAACGCACTGGTGTTTTAGTATCTTGCCTTGAATAATATCCTGGCGCGAGAATTTTAATCATCATAAAACTCAATAAACCACTGCCATACGCAATTAAACTCAACGAGGCTCGTTCAACACCCTCAAAATTAAACTCTCCTCGCATGAAGAGCACCATTAACATTGGTTTAGCCAACATTATTAAACCGACCATTGCTGGTATGCCTAACATCAAAATAATTTTAACTCCCCAATCCATGGTATGTGTAAATCCAGCCACTTCATCTTTAACATGTTTTCTCGATAAAGCTGGTAAAATAACCGTCGCAATAGCAATTCCGAACAAACCAAGTGGAAACTCAAGTAGTCGGTCAGAATAATATAACCAACTGATCGAACCTTCCATCATAAAACTTGCTATAAATGTATCAAATAAAAGGTTTATTTGGCTCACCGACACACCAAATAATGCGGGAATCATAAGTGTGCGAATTTTAACCACGCCTTGATGGTTCCAGCCCCATGAAGGCTTAATCAATGCCTTTTCTTTATATAAAAAAGGAAGTTGAAATAAAAATTGAACCAAACCACCAAAAAATACACCTAATGCCAATCCTATTTCAGGGTTTTCAAGCTTCGGAGAGATAAAAATAGCCGCTAATATAATGGCGACATTAAGAAACACTGGTGTAAATGCAGATACAGCAAACTTTTCACGCGAGTTTAAAATGGATCCCGCCAATCCCGTTAAAGTAATAAACCAAAGATAAGGGAAAGTGATTTTTAATAATAATGATGCCAGTTCATATTTAGCACCTGCTGGTTCATCATTGACCCAAGACCAAAACCAGCCCCCGCCAAAAAGAGCTGCAACAATAGGTGAGCCAATGACCGCAACTAAAGTCACTATGGAAATAATCACCCCGAGAGTGCCCGTCACTTTTGCTATCAACTCTTTGGTTTCTGCTGAAGTTTTATTCTCTTGATATTCAGTCAATACAGGCACAAATGCTTGAGCGAAAGCACCTTCGACAAAAAGGCGCCTCAAAAAGTTGGGAATACGATTCGCAAAGAAAAATACATCAGAACTTGCACCAGCACCAACTAAATTGGCAATAACAACATCCCGAACGAGTCCTAGCACTCGTGAAACTAAGGTCATGACACTGACGATCATCCCCGATCTTAATAACTTTTTACTCAAACGGCCTCCAATGACCTCAACATAACAATTATTTTTTTCATAATACCCGAATATAACAGCGGTTTGACCTGATTTCAGTGTTTCAACAAAACAGAATGAAACTATCGGCTTTAAACACCATTAAATCTCTAGCAAGGTGAATAATTTGCTGGTAGAATTGCGCCACATTTTACACGAGCTCGGTCGATGAGCGCTAAATCTTTCGGGATCGATTATTCTTAATCTCAATCTAATTGACATTTTAGTAATAATCGGGCATATTCCTCGGCCTTAATAAAGTATCAAATCCAGTTTTTAGGAGTTGCACCTTGGCTAATAGCAAGTCTGCAAAGAAGCGCGCGCTTCAATCTGAAAAGCGTCGTCAACACAACGCTAGTCGTCGCTCTATGCTACGCACATACGTAAAAAGAGTTATCGCTGCAATTAAATCAGGCGATCACGCTGCTGCTACTGAAGCATTTAACACAGCACAACCTATCATTGACCGTATGGCAACGAAAGGTTTAATTCACAAAAACAAGGCTGGCCGTCAAAAAGCACGTCTTAACACAAGAATCAAAGCACTTGCTGCTTAATTTTTGTTGATTGTGAAATTAAAAACCGGCTTAGGCCGGTTTTTTTATACCTGAAATTCTATTCTTTAGTCACTTCAATTAAACTAGGGGCTGTTTATCTTTCAGGATTAAATTTTGTGCTATTTGAGCGTTTATCTGTTCAAGGCGTAAGCAGTGAAGCTTAGTCATCTAAGTAAACGGGTTACAACACAGAACAGTGAACGCTCAAAAGCATCTAAGACAGCGTAAATTGGTCATTTCTACTGCGTTATCGCTTGCTTATTTGGAATACCAAACCGCACAAGCTCTGTCTTGTATAAAACGACCAATTTATCGCTGCAAAAATAATCACGAAAGATAAACAGCCCCTTATCTTCTGACTGTAAAGTAAAATAATAAAAGGATACCGATGAAAACCCTACCCTCGTTGAGTCTAGCCGGAATTATCATAACAAGTTTATTAGGATGCCAATCAAGCAACCTTCAATATCAAGACAACAAAACTAGCCATCAGCTACAACAATCAGCAGTAAACAGTAATCTTGGCTATGATATCGTTGAATCATTAACGGTTGAAGTTGGTCCTCGTTTAGCTGGCGGCAAAAATGATTTGGTTGCCGTAAAATGGGCTGAAGATAAATTCAAATCACTAGGCTATGACAAGGTTTACAAAGAGCCTGTAAAAGTGCCTGTTTGGAGTCGTGGCGATGCCAGTGCTGAAGTTGTCAGCCCCTTCCCTCAACCTCTGGTTATCACGGCTCTAGGTGGAAGTGTTGCAACCCCAGAAAACGGGTTAACAGCTGAAATTGTCCGCTTTCATACTCTGGCAGACTTGAAAAAAGCAGAGCCTGCTCAGGTGAAAGGTAAAATTGTTTTTATTGATCAAAAAACAGAGCGCCATAAAGCTGGTAACGGATACGGAAAAAGCGTCGGAGGACGCTCAAAAGGTGCTATTGCAGCTGCTAAAAAAGGCGCTGTAGCCATTGTGATTCGCTCAATTGGAACCGATCATGACCGTATGGCTCACACGGGTGCAATGCGTTACAAAGATGGCATAAAGAAAATTCCAGCTGCCGCTTTATCTGCTCCAGATGCCAACCAGCTGAATGCAATATTAAAGCGTGATAAAAAAGTGGTTATTTCACTTAAGCTTTCACCTCAACATTTAGGTTATTCGACTTCTTACAATGTAATTGGTGAGATAAAAGGGCAAAACAAACCTGAAGAGATTGTTTTAATTGGTGCCCACCTTGACTCATGGGATGAAGGTACTGGCGCTTTAGATGATGGTGCTGGTGTTAGTATTGTAATGGCCGCTGGTAAACATATTTTAGATTTACCTACTCGCCCAGCTCGCACTGTTCGAGTTGTTTTGTATGCAGCTGAAGAGCTTGGATTAATCGGTGGTAAGCAATATGTCAAAACTCACAAGAATGAACTGAATAATCACTACATTGCCGCTGAGTCTGATTTTGGTGCTGGTTATATTTATCGAATCGATGTTAATGTCGCACCGCAAAAATTTGAACAAGTTAAAAATGAACTGTCTTCCATGAAGATAAATGGGGTTGAGCTTGGCAATAATGAAGCCGGAGGTGGGCCTGATGTTTCTATGATGCCATCACTTGGCGTGCCTGTAGCATCACTGCGTCAAGATGGTCGTGATTACTTTGATTACCACCACACGCCAAACGATACGATTGATAAAATCGATCCGAAAGCTTTAGCACAAAATATTGCCGCTTATACCCAGTTTGCTTATTTGATGGCACAATCTACAACTGATCTGAGACCAATTAAGAAAAAATAATTACATTCTTCTAAAGGAGGGCTTTAGCCCTCCCATCTTGTAGTCGAATAAAAATTTATCTTACCAAACACAGCACATTTCCGAGCAAAGCAAATTTAACCTACAAATCAGCACGTTACACTTGCTTATGTTTTTTATTTTTTAGTAAAAAACACACCTATTTTATCTTTTGTGGACACCAACTCAATACCTTTCCATTTGAGTATGAGAGCAACTACAATCTTATGCTTATATTTACGTGCCAGTATTAGCGGTGACCTTCCAAATTCCTTACTAAACAATCGAATAGAATCTATCGGATGTGTGGATAAATAATCCAGTAGTACCTTCACTACTTTCTCTTTACCAAGACTGCAGGCCGCATGCAGTGGCGTATTCTTAGTATTTGAATTCTTCATGGTCAGCCCAATATCGGCATTAGGGTGCAGCTCCTTATAATTTAGCAGTACATTCACCACACCATCATGACCGGCGATACAAGCCCCATGCAGTGGCGTATTCTTAGATTTTGAATGCTCCCTGATTAGCCCGATATCGGCATTAGGGTGCTGCCCCTTATAATCCAGCAGTACCTTCACCACGTCATCATGACCATCGATACAAGCCTCATGCAGTGGCGTATTGGAGACGATGGCGTGCATTTTTGCTAGCCCAATATCAGCCTCAGGGTACTGTCCCTTATAATCCATCAATACCTTCACCACCTTCTCTTTACCAAGATTGCAGGCCGCATGCAGTGGTGTAGTCTTATTTGTGGAATGCTCCCTAGTTAGCCCGATATCAGACTCAGGATACTGCCCCTTATAATCCAGCAATATCTTCACCACACCATCATGACCAGCGACACTAGCCTCATGCAGTGGCGTATTCTTACTTATTGAATGCTCCCTGAACAGCCCAATGTCGACATTCGGGTGCTGTCCCTTATAATCCAGCAGTACCTTCACCACGCCATAATGAGCAACGCTACAAGCCTCATGCAATGGCGTATACATATGTGTTGAATGTTCTCTTGAGAGTCCGATACCAGCCTCAGGGTACTGTCTCTTATAGTCCAGCAGTACCTTCACCACACCATCATGACCAGCGACACAAGCCTCAAACAGTGGCGTATTCTTACTTGTTGAATTCTCTCTGGTTAGCCCTATATCGGCATTCGGATGCTGCCCCTTATATTCCAGAAGTACCTTCACCACCTTCTCTTTCCCAAGACCGCAGGCCACATGCAATGGCGTATTCTTATGTGTTGAATGTTCTCTGATAAGCCCGATATTAGCATCAGGGTACTGCCCTTGGTAATCCAGAAGTGCCTTCACCACGCCATCATGACCAGCGACACAGGCCTCATGCAGTAGCGAATTCTTATTTGTTGAATGCTCCCTCGTTAGCCCGATATCGGCATTAGGGTGCTGCCTCTTATAATCCAGCAAAACCTTCACCACACTATCATGACCGGAGGTGCAAGCCTCATGCAGTGGCGTATTTTTATATATTAAATGCTCCCTGATTAGCCCGATATTAGCCTCAGGGTGCTGCCCTTTATAATCTAGCAATACCTTCACCACCTTCTCTTTACCAAGACGACAGGCTGCATGCAGTGGCGTAGTCTTATGTGTTAAACGCTCCCTGATTAGCCCGATATCGGCATTAGGGTGCTGCCCTTTATAAACTAGCAGTAACTTCACCACACCATCATGACCACCGATACAAGCTGCATGCAATGGCGTAGTCTTAGATTCTGAATGCTCCCTGAACAGCCCGATATTAGCCTCAGGGTTCTGCACCTTATAATCCAGCAGTACCTTCACCACGCCATCATGGCCAGCGATACAAGCCTCATGCAGTGGCGTATTCTTAGATGTTGGATGCTCCCTGATCAGCTCAATATCAGCCGCAAAGTTCTGCCTCTTATAGTTCAGCAGTAACTTAACCACCTTCTCTTTACCCATATAGCAGGCTACATGCAGTGGCGTACTCTTAGATGTTGGATGCTCCCGAGTTAGCCCGATATCAGCCTTAGGATGCTGCCCTTTATAATCAAGCAGTACCTTCACCACTCCATCATGACCGACGATACAAGCCTCATACAGTGGCGTATTAGGGATATTGGCGTGGATTTTTGCTAGCCCTACATCTGCCTTAGGGTACAGCCTCTGATAATCCAGTAGCACCTTCACCACACCATCATTACCGGCAATACAAGCCACATGCAATGGCGTATTCTTAGATTCTGAATGCTCCCTAGTCAGCCCTATATCAGCCTCAGGGTTCAACCCCTTATAATCCAGCAGTACCTTCACCACACCATCGTAACCAGCGTTACAAGCCTCATGCAGTGGCGTACTCTTAGATGTTGGATGTTCCCTAGTCAGCCCGATGTCAGCTTCAGGGTTCTGCCCCTTATAATTCAGAAGTACCTTCACCACTTTCTCCTTACCAAGACGGCAAGCCGCATGCAGTGGCGTATACCCGTTTTTGTTAGCGCTATGAACCTCAATATCCGGAGTTTTCAATAATGCTTCCACCACATCCGCTCGCCCAAAGTACGCTGCGATATGCAACAGTTGATTATCATTTTTAAGGATTGGTAAAGCGTAATGTATTACTTCATTGAAATTAACCTGATGACTCAATAAATGAATTAATTTTGGCCAGTCTCTTGAATTTACCCAAGCTCGCCAATCAAGTGAATTTAAATGCACCTCATCTGCTCCAGAGTTACGAAGCGCCTGTATTGTAGAAAAACTGACGCCGCCTGAGATGCACTGCTGCAATAAGTCTTGTTTACGGTTTAACGGTAAGGTTTGCCAACACTCTCTGTTATTCAGGTATTTTTCTACTACATCATCGTATTTTGCATTAAATTCAGTTAATCGCTCAACAATTTGCTTACTCCAAACAGTGACAAACTCCGACTGAACTTTTAACTGTTCAAGGTGCCTACATAACGTATCACTGTAGAGCCTCTGCCATGTATGTGACAATAAACACATCATCAACGGACGTTTATCAAACACGGGAAGACAGTAAACAACAAGTGCTGCCAGCGCACAAAAATCACCACAATAAAGTTTTTTACACCAGTGGCTGACATTGCCAGTGTAATCCGTTAGCTCAGGCTTTTCCGGTATAAATGCACTTTCTAAAAAAAGTGTTAGCTGTTGGTCTGTGTGAATGCGCTTTAAAATCTCATTACTGATGCTATCTCTTGTCTGGCTGCCATAATAAAAATGGTTAGGAGCAAGTTTTAATAACGCAGACCAAGCGTTTTCCTTTAACCGATCAACTATGTCATTCATTTCAATTAACAGATCATCATCATCCTCTGACTGAATGTATTGCTCTTTCAGAAATAATACCTGCTGCGATAATTCCAAATAATCGTCAATACTGCTCAATAAACGGCGGTGATAATCTTCTGGGGCTGTGAGAAGTAAATCATAAATATCTGACGCACATAGGTCGTGCAACGGCAACTTAAAATGAGTGTCTTTCTGAGAGTCGATCCCCGTAAGCAACCAAGGTACCGCCGCCGCTAAATGTACCCGATAGCTAGACCTAACCTTTGAAGTTAACTTCAGTAATGCGTCACCCATTTGATCCCGACACAATAAATTAAAAATCGTTGTCGATGGCCTATCACACAAATCCAAACGAATTCGAAGACCGTCTATGCACAGCCATTCACCTTCGCTTTCAACCGCCATAGGAAAGGCACCGAGATGAAGCAGCTGCTGTGACTCAGGCCACAGTTTCATATCGTTCAGTCGGTTTGAAAATTCAACAAGAAAGCATAAGGCGTCTTCCGGTAATTGTTGAGCGAAATTGACCTGACCAATAATATGCGTCTTTAATTTTTCGAGTCGCGCAAAATAATCCTCCCTGCCTTTGGTGTCCCGAGCTAGAATGGCCCTCCCTTGTTGCTCAGCCCGCATTATCACGCCTGTTAATTTTTCATCAAAATTTGCCCCTGGTAACTTCGCTATATCATCAGGTAACTCCAGTTCAGCATGTTTTTCCGTTACTTCTTCATCACGAATAAATTTGAGGAATGCATCATATTGCCCAAGCGGGCTGACCATAAACAACTTACCGTCAATATTAACAGTGTTTGATTCAAGATTTGCCTGCTGAGGCTGAAAGTCTAACTGTGCAGCGATTGAAGTATTTGAGCTGACGGTGCCTAGGGGATTGCACATTCACGTTCCAATTCTTTGTCTTCGATGGTTGATAAATTGTAAGGGATCTAGCGATTTAGAAAGTACCAATCTTTGTCATGCCAGCGAAGGCTGGTATCCAGTGACTTTTATAGAAAAAGAAAAAGCAAAGGCACTAGACTACCGACATACAAAATTGTCGTTACTTAGTTTCCAACCTGCGCTGGAGTGACGAGAACTCATTGGTATACTTTCTTCCGCAACTTTTGTAAGCGGTCAATATGAAGCGTCTTTCAAAATTTAGTTTAATGCTAATACCTATCTCTTATATATAACTGCTTACCAATATACCCCCTATATAAGCAGAACACGTTAATTGCCAAGACTTTTTGTTCTTTTCTTAAACCCGAATTTTGCAAGACGTAATGGTTAACAGACTCATTGAATCCGAACAACAAAACTCTAAGCACAGTGATGTAGAGAAATACCTTGACAACAAGGCTATGAATCATGTAGGTTACACTTCTCTCAGCCCCTTCACTTTGCTTATCATCTTGTCGTGGGTAAATACTCAAGACCAGCTTGGCGTAATTTTTCGTAAGCACCTCGTGATAGATACTTGCTTCGACGTTGACTTAAGCGACGATGCCAGCGATAGAACCGGTTTACTACAAATCCATTTATTCTGAAAAATACACCTCTGGGATAACCTATCCCACCAAAATAGTGTTTCCATCCCCTCAGAACTTGATTAACCTTATTTATCAGTACGCCAAGTGTATTTGAGGTTCGGTGTTTCACTATGTCTCTGATTTTATTTTTCAGCTTTGTTTGGCTCTTCTTAGACGCCTCTATCTTGATGTAACTGGTGCCTTTGATGAGGCCTGTGATCCGTTGAAAGTTAAAACCGAGGAAATCAAACTCATTCATCAGCTTTCCCATATCCACACAGTGGGTTTTACTTTGATTTAGCTTCAGACCTTCATCACTTAATTGCTGTGTTATCCAGTCCAGTTGCTCTTGTGTGTAGGTTTGCTTATGAAGTACAACAAAATCATCTGCATAGGTAACGATTTTACACGGTGTTTTTTCGTGTATTTTCAAACAGAAATCGTTGAGATAGATGTTAGCCAGTAGTGGAGAGATAACTCCACCTTGCGGAGTGCCACATCGGCTTGCTTCTATTCGCCATTTCCCGTTGACCGTCTCTACGCTGATGGGCGCTTTGATAAAGCTTTTCAGTAAACTCAGAAAGCTGCTGTCGCTTATTCGCCTTTCTACTTTTGCCATCAACTTAGCGTGCGGGATGGTATCGAAATAGGCGCTCAAGTCAGCATCGAGTACGTGCTGATAGCCTTGTTTTAGGCTCATTTCAATGACTTTTACCGCTTGCTGGGCGCTTCGACATGGACGATAACCATAACTGTGTTCATGTAAATGAGGTTCGTAGACGGGTTGCATCACTATTGTCATCGCCATTTGCACAATTCTGTCACTGATTATCGGGATCCCAAGTTTCCGCGTTTTGCCGTTGTCTTTGAGTATTTCTACTCGTTTGACTGGGCTAGGTCGATAGTTTTTCTGTTGTAATTGAGTTTGAATTTCTTTTAACAGCGCAACGACTTTCTTTTGCTGCTCTAGATAACTGAATGTGATGCCATCAATTCCTGCTCCGCCTTTATTGGCTTTGCATCGTCGATAGGCTTCTTCGAGTATATCTAGGCGACTGAGTTTATCGTACAAGCTGTAAAATCGAAGCTCCGAGTTAAGCTTTGAGCGTAAGTAAAGTTTTCGCTGTAATATTCTGATATTTACTGGAGTGTTAGCCATATGGCAATTTCACCTCAAAAGTTACGTTAAAAAACGGGTGTAACACTGAGCCCCTTCCCTGATGTAAAGTTATGTTGTCTTCACGGTTAACGGTACTATGGGCTCATCCGACTGCCTGAGCGCCCTATCTGAAATTTCGGTTTACCTTATATTCGGATAGTGGAAGTCACTACCTTCCAACACTCAGGCTCTCCCACGTTCACTTTATTTCCTTCAATACATGCCACTTCATATTACGCCGGAAGATCAAACAGATGCATTTACCAGTTGCTTCTCTGTTTGTGTCAGGGTTCGTCAACTAGGAAAGACTCCCCATCTTCATTTTTTGATTTACGACGCTTAACTGAATTCGCTTGATGCTGCGGCCTACATTGCATCTCAACCTTTATTCAAGGCCTTTGTCACAGGGCTTCATGTCATAGCGGTTACCCATTATGCATGCCCGTCAGATTTCGGGATGAACTGGTAATTATCCCGTCAGGTACGTTTCAACCTGATGGACTTATTATAAATAATAACGTTGCTGTCTCTGGTTTATGGCCATGTAATCGCTTGGCTGCGTATACGTTGAGACAAATCCCGCAACAGAATAAAGCGCTTCGTGGCGCTCCCTAGAAACATCAGTTGACTGCGTTCTCAAGCGTAGAAAAAATGGCTGATAGTAAGGCGTAGCTTGCAGCAAATATTTATTCTATTTGCAAAAGTTACAACGCAGATAGCAGCCATTTTAGCAAGCTTGTGAGCGTAAAGCACTTCACTCATTGGGTGAAAACCATGATAATAAAATCATCGTATTGCTCAAACAGTTACTCATATACTCAGCGTTCAACTGATGTTTTTAGGATTATTGAGGCTATTTCGACACAAAAGCTGAAATGAAGTAATAAAAAATCATACCGAACAAAATACGGACATAAGCGAGTTTCACCCAAAGCTCATAATTAAATGTTCTCATGAAAAATATCCATACCAAATTATGAATATCAAATTGTTGAAAGCCACGATTAGCCCTAAAATACAACTTTAAAGCTTGCAGTAGATATAATAGAAGTGCGCACAACGTTGAATTATGTTAATTTTTTTTAACTTAATAAAATATTTATTTGGTTTACAATAATTTTAATTTTTATCAAAAAAGTATTTTATGGCCGCTATTCAAGTATTTTCTCCCGCAACAAACTCTTTTGTGTCGGGCGAAGTTACGCCTAAAGATATAGAATCTCTAAAAAAACAACCTAAATGCCCTATTTGTTTAGGTGCATTCAAAAATAAAGCTTACCAAATAACCAAAACAAACCCTTGCCCAAAAAACCACTATTTTCATTTATTTTGCTTGCAAGAATACGCTAAATCAACCTTAGAATTTAATGATAAGTCCTTTACTTGTACAGTGTGTAAAACAGATATTTTGAAAATGGGGAATGCTCTAGAAGTGTTGAGTATTAATCCAAGTAAAGATTTAGACAAAGCTACCCAATGGCTTTTATTAGGGAAAAAACAATTGAAAAAAGCTCGTACCAATCCTGATTTGATTACTGATGCTATAAATTTATTAAAAATGTCGTTAACCGTTGGTTGCTCTGAAGCCAAGCCTTTTTTGGCTGAAGCAGACTTTTTAGGCGGAAAACAATGCCTTGAAAAAGCTCGTACCGATCCTAGTTGGATTGAAGGCGCTGTAACTCTTTTAAGGCGTTCATTTAATGCTGGTTATAGTAACGCCAAACCTCTTTGGGCTGAAGCGGACTTTTTAGACGGGAAACATTGCCTAGAAAAAGCTCATACCGATCCTAATTGGATTGATGCCGCTGTACATATTTTAAAGCGTTCATTGGATGCTGGCTATATTAAAGCCAAACCTCTTTTGGCTGAAGCGAAATTTTTAGACGGAAAACAATGTCTAGAAAAAGCTCGTACCGATCCTCTTTGGATTGAAGCCGCTGTAGATATTTTAACGTATTCATTTGATGGTGGTTATATTGAAGCCAAATCTTTTTTAACTGAAGCGAACCTATTAAAGGAAAAGAAGAGCTAAAGCAGGTTAGCACCGTTCCAACTAAAATAGAAACTTTTTGATCCTTATTTTCTAATGCAGTTAACTCTGGTCTCGAAGCGGTAATCCCTTATTAAACTGATGCTGAAAAACTCGATAATTAACAATCCTATTTTCCATAACGCCTTCATGCATGCATTTCAAAAAGTAACTTCAACCTAAACTTTCATGATAGGCATAGATGTCATATGCGTTTACTTTGACTACTATTTTTCTATCACCCTACACCATGAAAATTGTATTCGCTGAGATTTGAAGATTATTTCCAACCTAAGCTAAAGGCGAAGTGATTTTTAGCTTTTATGCTTTCACTAACAGGCTTGGGAATAGGTGTTAGCGGCTATTTTTACGGTAAAAACATCAGCTGAACGCTGAGTATATGAGTAACTGTTTGAGCAATAAGATGACTTTATCATCATGGCTTTCACCCAATGAGTGAAGTGCTCTACGCTCACAAGCTTGCTAAAATGGCTGCTATCTGCGTTATAACTTTTGCAAGTAGAATAACCGCATACTGCGCAAATTGAGAAAAAAGCTGAAATGAAAGATCCCGCCCCAAGGGGCGAGGTATCGTTTTACGTTATCGTCACTCCTGCGAAAGCAGGAGTCTAGTGCCCTTGTTTTTTTTAAGAAAGTCACTGGATACCCGCCTTCTCAGGTATGACAACACAGAAGTCTCACAGGTTAGTTCGCCCCAAGGTGCGAGGAATTAAACCCGAAGAGATTAAGCCAATTAACAAATAGTGAGTTTCACCACAACAGCACTTGATGAATATTTATAGAACGAACCACTATAAACCCTAGCCATTAGGTCTGCTTCGTCACAACTCAGCCCCCTAATATCATGTTTTTAAGGACTAACCATTAGAAACAATATCGCTATGAATAGGCTTTGCTCGCTTGGTTTGGGGCATAAATCCGTCAGTTTCAAGTTATTAACTAATCTCCAACTTATTTTCCATTTCGAGTAATTTCAGCGTAAATTCCTTACATTGTTTAATTGATAGTGTTTGGTACAGAGGTTTTAAAAAATCTTTTAAATTAGCTCTTTTAGCAAAATTACCAATAATGACGCAGAGTGCTACTGGGGTGTATTCAGCATCTAGGTTCATATTTTGAGTAGTATTTTGCATTTCTTCATCAGTGCCTTGAGCAAATTCTCCTATTTGTTTAAGGGAAATTTCAGGCGCAATTTTTCCAATATGTGCGATCAACTCAGAATAAATAGGCCAATTCTGCTTAAATTCGCAGCTCAATTTAGGTACGTATGGCGGTTCAATTTCTTGATGTGAAATAGAAAATGGATCGTACTGCGAAAGCGAGGCATTTGGTTGAATGTTGCTTGCCATATTTTCACTACTGCGGTTTGACGTCGTTAATATCCTTATACATTAAAAAGCAGTTAAAAACACAAAGATGAAATTGTATTAATCTTTTGAGAGTCTTTATTTGCTTATCTTATGACATCAAGTAAAAATTTTAGTTTTTAAATAGGGCTAAATATTCGCTGTTAAAGGTAAGAATAAACTATTCAATAAACCCACGACTTTCGAAACTTCGAAGAATTTTTTATCAAAATGATGCTTCGCATCAAATAAAGATACTGAGCATCCTTTTTCAAAGTGTGAAGTGAAGGTAATGTACTGAATTAGCATTAATATAGTCGGTACACTTTGGGTCAAAAAGTGTATTTTCGCATAAAATTAGCGGCAATTTAATATAATTCTTTATGCCTCACGACACATTTATGCAAACTTATCAAAATCATTAAACATCTTTCTTTTGCAACCATTCATAGTTTTCTGATAGATATTTTCTAGGGCTTTCGTAAAGTAGCCACAAGATGGCAGTGTGCTTTTAGCAAGAGATAAACGAACAACCAAGGAGATGAGTAAACTCGTTTTTTTTGCATCAACAGCTTCCATTGCGTGCATTTGCGTAAAAATAATAAAAAAAGAATTGGCGATTGAATCTCCGCCCAGTGGCATTTGATGTGCAGGAGCCATAGAGCCAAGTGCTTGATTGACTGTATATAATAGGTCATTAAAAGTAATTAAAGCAGAGAGTTCGAGATTATCACTCAAAATATCATTTTTTGCAATGAAAACCAGTGCAAGCATTGATAAGGCTAAACCAGTAACTGACGCTAATACTCCTGCAGCTGAAGCTTCCCTTCGTCTTGCTTGCATTGTGCTGATTGCGCCCTCCGTACCTGTAGGTATTATGACACTGTCTTCATCCATATTTAGAGCAACTTGATCGGGTCGGAAAACAGGGGGATTTTCTTCTCCATTTACTCCCGCCGTCGTCATATTTCCATTTAACTGTGCTTCATAACTCGGCTTAGTACGTGTTTCAATATTGGGTGAAAAACTCATGAACAACTGCTTTTTGCCAATTGATATGGCGAAACTAACACAGATGACTTTTTTATTCAGAGGTGCGTAATGTATATTCAGTAAGAGTTCAGTTAGCCATTACAATGTTCATCCTAAAAAACAAAAATAGCTAACTGAAAACAGCTCCAAACAATCAAAACCTCAAGTTTAATATCGCAAACTTAGCTTTGCTCTGCCCTTAAAAAAACAGGCGTATTAAAAGTAGACTCCTCTGCACTATAGCGATAACCCACAGCATCAAAAGCTTCTAGTTGATCACGAGTTTGAATATCATTTTGAACAATAAAACGCGCCATCATACCTCGTGCTTTTTTGGCATAAAAACTAATAACTTTATACTTTCCCGCTTTGCAATCTTTAAACACTGGCGTAATTAAGTTTCCTTTAAGCAACTTTGGTTTAACAGACTTAAAGTACTCGTTGGATGCTAAATTAACAACAATTGTGTCGTCATCTAGTTCTGTGTTGAGCGTCTCAGTTATTCTGCTGTCCCAAAACTGATATAAATTCTTCCCTTTAGCATTGCCAAGAGAAATGCCCATTTCCAAGCGATATGGTTGCATTAGATCAAGCGGTTTAAGCACACCATATAAGCCTGAAAGTATTCTCAAAGTGCTTTGAGTTTTATCAAGTTCATTAGCCGTTAAGCTGTCGGCATCGAGTCCTGTATAAACATCTCCACGGAAAGCGAAAATGGCTTGTTTAGCATTATCGAGGGTAAAATTAGGCTGCCACTGAGTAAATCGTGCCACATTCAGTCCAGCAATTTTATCGCTGACTTTCATTAGCTTGGCAATATCTATTGCGGTTAGCTCTCTACAAACACTGATCAGCTGCTCACTGTACTTGAGCAACTGCGGCTGAGTGTATTTTTGTGTTGGTGATGGGTTTTCAAAATCCAGCGTTTTAGCTGGAGATACAAGTACTAACATCTTAACTCCATTTATTCTTCAGCTTTCGATGTGTTTTTCCAAATACCTTCTTCAAGGTGTGGCTTTATCTCTGGAAACTTATCAGAATTGAATTCAGGGGGCGCGCCCAATTTTATTTGGTTACGGTAATCTTTAATTACACTAACCGCGACACCTGACAGCAGTAACAGCGCTATGATATTCACAATAGCCATTAACCCCATTGCTACATCGGCTAAATCCCACACTAAACCAATTTTAGCTATCGCACCAAACATTACCATACCCAATACACCAAACCGCAGAGCATGAATGGCAAGTTTATTATGTCTAATAATAAATAGTATGTTGGTTTCCGCGTATGAATAATTAGCAATAATAGAAGTAAAACAAAACAACATAATAGCAAATGCGAAGAACATACTACCGAGCTCACCTATGTGTGAATTCAAAGCATGAATAGTTAAGGCTACACCGTCATGTTCATTACCTAAATCACCGGCTAATAAAATAATAGCGGCTGTAGCAGTACAAATAACGATAGTGTCAATAAATACTCCCATCATTTGTATATAGCCCTGTGACGCAGGGTGATTAGGATTAGGTGTGGCACTGGCTGCAATATTTGCCGCGCTCCCCATACCCGCTTCGTTTGAAAACAAGCCTCTAGCAATACCCGCTTGCATAGCTTGAGAAATAGCGTAAGCCACACCACCTGCTGCAACTTCTTGCCAACCAAATGCGCTTTTAATGACAAGCATAAATACAGTAGGCAATTCACTGATATTCATTAGCACAATAATGAACGACACGAGAATATAGACCATTGCCATAATGGGCACGAGCACCTCAGAAACGTGAGCAACTTTACGTAACCCTCCGACAATAACAAAAGCCGTTGCTATAACAACAGCAATACCCACACCCATTTCGCTAACATCAAAAATGCTCGTTAATGCGCTGGTCATGGTATTCGCTTGTACGGCACTAAAAATTAGGCCAAAAGATAAAATTAACAGAACTGAAAACAGGATCCCCATCCAGCGTTGGCCAAGCCCTTTCTCCATATAATAAGCAGGACCACCACGGAACTCACCATCATCATCTTTTACTTTATAGACTTGAGCTAAGGTTCCCTCAATCATTGATGTAGCCATACCAAGCACAGCAATAAGCCACATCCAAAAAACCGCACCGGGTCCACCAGCACCAATAGCTACCGCGACACCAGCCATATTACCAGCGCCAACCCTTGCCGCCATGCTGGTACAGAAAACTTGGAAAGAAGATAGGCCATCACCACTGTTTTGGCGACTGATCATCATCAATTTAGCAGCATGCTTAAAACCAGTAAATTGTATTAACCCAAGACGTATTGTGAAGAATAATCCAGCGCCTACTAACCCATAAACCAGTAGCTTTCCCCACAACAATGTATTTAAAAAATTAACGATCATTTCCAGCATAATTATTACTATATCCCTTTTCATTCACACAAAGTAATACCAATCGAAATAATCAACTATCGTAGTTTTTTTTGTTAATGTGCCCTACGCACTTCACTATTGCGATGAGTATAAAAATCCTTATAAATGTGAGCTCGACCGAAACCTCATCAAGAAACATTTATGAAAATTTTATTTAATCGATCACAGTATTTGAATTCTCACCTGTGATCAAGCTCACACTTGTTTGAATGCCTCACCAACGACATATCGAAACTCCAGTAAGGATACGCTATTGTCAGTTTTGATTACATGGAATTGTTGATATCTTTAGCAACAACATTTTTTCAAAATATTCTTGCCAAAGCCAAAAAATTGGAAGTAGGACACATTTTCGTAATTAAATTACATCTATAGTAGATATAGGTTTTCGTTTTTTAATTCAGTTTGCTCCAGTGAGGCTAACATGACCCAAGCAACAGAGATTACCGCTCTAAAAAAATTCGTAAGAGCTACCAACTTTTTAGCAACTTCCCAGATTTACCTAAAAAACAATGTGCTACATAAAAAACCATTATCACACAATGATATTAAACCTCGTCTGCTGGGCCACTGGGGAACTTGTCCTGGTATTAACTTTGTCTATGCCAATATCAATCGATTAATCGTTAATAAAAATCGCCCTTTTATCTACCTAGTAGGCCCTGGTCACGGTTTTCCTGCTGTTCAAGCAAACCTCTTTGTTGAAGGTTCACTGAGTCATTACTATCCAGACGTTATTCCATACAATGAAGACGGCCTCATAGATATTTGTAATAAATTTTCAGCAGCATACGGTTACCCTTCTCATGCCAACCCTGAAGCTCCTGGACAAATTCTTGAAGGTGGTGAATTAGGTTATTCATTATCAGTAGGCTTTGGCGCGGTTTTAGATAACCCAGATCTCATTGCGACTGTACTGATTGGTGATGGTGAAGCTGAAACAGGGCCTTTAGCGGCATCATGGTATGCAAACCGTCTCATAAATCCTGCAACCGATGGCGCAGTACTCCCGATTGTTCACATCAATGGTTATAAGATTTCTGGCCCAACTCGTATGGGACGGATGAGTCATGAAGAACTCGAATTAGAATTCCGTGGCTTAGGTTATCATCCAATTATTGTTGATGATGAGCTAGAAGAAGATGTTTATATCCAGATGGCTCAGGCTATGGATACCTCTTATGACATGATCAACGATCTTCAAGCACGCGCTCGTCAGGGTGAAGATATTGTTAAGCCACGCTGGCCTGTTATCTTAATGCGTACCGCTAAAGGTTGGACAGGTGTAGAAGAAGACAACGGTGAAAAACTGGCAGGAAACTGCGATTCTCACCAAGTGATTGTTAACAAGTGTGCGACAAACAAACAGCACCTAGACGCTCTTGATGCTTGGTTAGCAAGCTACAAGTTTAACGAGCTTTACGAAATGAATGCTCAAGGTGAACTTATTTTTGATAAGGACATTCAATCATTAATCCCAACAAAAGAAATATGTTGTGGTCGCCAGCATTTAGCATACGGTGGTGAAGTAGTAAGAGCTTTAGCCAATCCTGATTTGAATAAGTTGTCCTATGGTCCAGAAGTTCCTCGTGGTCAGCGCGGTTATTCTATGAATAAAATGGGCGAATGGATGCGTGACGCATTCAAACTGAACCGTGACCAGCGTAATCTGCGTATCTTCAGTCCTGACGAAACTTATTCAAACCAATTACAAGCGGTATTCGAAGAAACGGCTCGTGCATGGCAATGGCCTATGGAAGAGTGGGACAAAGACATGGCACGTGATGGTCGTGTCGTTGAACTACTCTCTGAAAACTTATTGTTCGGTATGCTCCATGGTTATACCGTAACAGGTC
Organism: Parashewanella spongiae; assembly: GCF_004358345.1. Classification (NCBI taxonomy): domain Bacteria; kingdom Pseudomonadati; phylum Pseudomonadota; class Gammaproteobacteria; order Alteromonadales; family Shewanellaceae; genus Parashewanella; species Parashewanella spongiae. The sequence goes on from NZ_CP037952.1 coordinate 3,988,366, forward strand.
GTCACGGCATGCTTCCAACATACGAAGCATTCTCACAAGTAATTTCATCAATGGCAGATCAATATTGTAAATACGTATATGCTAGCCAAGGTGTGCATTTCCGCAAACCTTTGCCGTCATGTAACGTCGTATTATCTTCATTGCTTGAACGTCAAGATCACAACGGATACTCGCATCAAAACCCTTCATTCTTGGGCGCAATGTTAGAGAAACATCCTAAGATCATTTCAGCTTACTTACCTGCTGATGCAAACAGCACTCTCGTTTACACAGAGCAAGCTTATGCCGGTCGCGACAAGTTAAACATTATTGTTGCAGGTAAAAAAGAATTACCACAATGGCTTAACCTTGAAGAGGCGCGTAAACAAGCAAAAGACGGTGTTATGGTTTGGGATTTTGCTTCGGACGAAAACCCAGATGTTGTCATGGCAGCTTGTGGTGATTATGTGACACAAGAGTCAATGGCTTCACTGGTTCTAATCCGTGAAATGCTACCAAAAGTACGCATTCGTTTTGTCAGTGTTACTGAACTCACCAGCAGCGGTTTAGGCAGCCTTGAGTTCCAAGCTAAACCTTGGTTGATGGATGAAGTATTTACCGCTGATAAAGGTGTGGTATTCAACTATCACGGTTACCCAAATACTATTAAGAAACTTGTATTTGATTATAAGGGCAGCAAACGTTTCCGTATTAAAGGTTACGAAGAGGAAGGTTCAACTACAACACCATTTGATATGGGTGTTCGTAATGGTACTTCTCGTTACCATTTAGTTATCGATATGGCTTATAAGTTATTCCAGCAAGGTGTTATTGATGAGACTCAACATGTCGCTATCACCACTGATATGCTGCAACGTTTAGTTGAGCATCGTAACTACATTAAAGCCCACGGTGTAGATCCTGAAAACATCGAAAACTGGGTCTGGACTCGATAAGCAAACAGCACATCTTAGCCACTAAGCCTTCGCATTGACGAAGGCTTTTTTATACCTATTTATTCAATCGAAGCCAATTTTTTTATTTTTTCACCCTAAACTGTAAATTTCCCACTATAAGACTTATCACTTTATTAACTTTTCTGAATATATACTGAATAAAGTTGTACTTGAATTCTATCCTTTTTGAAGCTGACTATAATAATTTGTATACATAAAATAACAAAACAATAAAAAATGAATCATCCCACCTCTGAGGGGCAAGCTATCATCACTCCAGAGAAGGCAAGAAACAAAGTAACGACAATTTTGTATGTCGGTAATCTAACGTCTTTTTATTGTTTAGTGAAAGTCGCTGAATACCAACCTACACAGGTATGACAACACACAAACCTTTTGTGTGAGTTCGCTCCAAGGGACGAGGAATTAAACTCGGAGTAATTAAAATAACAACACACTTTAGATAAGTGATTACGCGCTCCATTTACTTCAAATGGCTAAATATAAATAGGCCTTGTTACCTTCATAGGAAATTGACTAATTATGAGTATTCCAACTCAATCAAAAAGTGCAGTGATTCCAAGTCAATTGCTTTTAGATCCTGTAAGGTTAGAAAATCACGAAACTCAAAAGCTTTCACTCAAGAATAAAGAAAGTGGGACAGACCTTGAGTACCGAATAACAACATCTAAACATGGTCAACTAGAGGTCTGGCTTGCAAAACCAGCTTCAGCTGAACAACAAGACGACTTTATTCTCATCGAGACAAACAAAATCGAAGCATCAAAATCTATTGAGGCTTCTTTTTGTGCATTAGGTGACCAAGTCCAATATAAAGATATTGCGGGTGGACTACTTAAGCAAGTTGGCTTTGAAGTCTATGGGGAAATAATCAATTCAGCCACTACGCTCAAATTTCAATTGTGTGAACCTTTGTCCATCCAAGAAGTTAAAGAACTCTCTCAGTGGTTGACACCAAAAAGCATCGCAAAGCTATACTCAAGTTACCAACAAAGTAAGAATCCAAATAAATACTATTTAATTGATTCACTTCATTCAGCGATTCCTGCATATAAACTAGTTCAAACACTCGAAGAAATGGGTGATACGCAGATGAGAAATTTACTCTACTGTTCGACGTCAGCAAGAACTGAAAGGTGCAAAGATGTGGTGAGTTCACTGAATGTAGATACAGCCATGAGATATGTGAATTTAAATGATAATTTAAATTATTTAATGCTTTTTTTTCATTACCTTTCCGAATTTAATCCCGAAGTTGGCGTCAAAGTGTTAGCCAATAACACTCGACCAAAAATCGGTGAGTGGCTATTATTAGAAAAAAAAATTGAAATAATGCTTCCATACATAAATGACTTACCAAGTGAATTACAACAATCAATAAGTCAACAACTCAGTGATCAATGTAAAGCTAGAGTTTTAAATTATTTGGATGAAGCCAATAAAATTCAATGGCTAAAAGATATGTCTGCCTCTAGTGCAGCACATTGCTTATCTCACCTTAAAAAGTCGAGTACTTTTTCATATTGTATGCATTTATTCAGTCAGTTGAGCCTTCAATTTCAAGTCGATTGCATTCATCATTTTTCTGAGGCTCAAAAATATCAATATATTCAGGAACTAAAATTAGAAGATCTTAAAAACTTAATATCTAATGGTGAATGCAGTTCATTTTTCAATTATTTATCCAACGAACGAAAAAAATGCATACTAGATAGGCTTACTGAAGAACAAAAATTAACGCTATTATTAAATGGAAACGAAATTGAAACTCAAAAATTCATATTCAATAATGGCCTTAAGTCTGAAGGATTAACAAAGCATTTAATGGAGTTATCAAAGTCTGAATTTAAAAAGTTCATTAGTTTTGTGGATTTTTATCCAGATCCTATTTTACAAGACATTATAATCCAAAGTGAACAGTTGACTCAACGCGTTTACAATTCGGAAGGTGAGAATTTTCCCTTTGGTTTAATCATCAAGATTTCTAAAATAAATATGCCAAATGCTGTTGGATTGTTATTAAAGTGCAAACGGAGCACTATTGATACTGTAATGACTTACTGGCTTAACCATATGTTGATGAATGAATCTAAACAATTCGTATTGTTTCATGGAATGACAGAGCAGCAACTGACAAGCCTTATTTGGATGTTACCTGCCCATCTAATGAAACGATATCTATTAGCAATTGACGAACCTCTTTTCTCAATTGTTTGTCCATTTGATAAATTCGACCAAGTTGTCACTATTTTGTCTGCAAAACCTCAACCTAATGACTTCGAAATTTTAGAGCGATTATCAGATGAAATGAAAAATAAATATATTCAAGAAGTATTCCCTGAATCTTTACTTATAACTGATCTGTCCCATTTAAAACAAAAAGCCAAATGGTTAAATCAAGTACCATTAAGCCACAACATTCATATTCTTGGCACTGTTTCTGATGAACTCGCCGCACAATTGCTTTGTTACATGGATTTAAACATCGCAATTTCACTATTTGAATCTCTTGACTTTCAACAGCAACAAGTACTGTATAAAATACCGTCAAAAACTAAGTTAATTGAGCGGTTTAGTTTTTTCAGACACCTTACTATAAATAAGTGGGGCAAAAATGAAAATTATAAGTCACTTTTTTTATTTCACCTTACTCAAGTTAGTCAAAAAGAATTCTGTCAAATACTGGAAGACGTACCTAATGAATTACTAATAGAATATTTCAAAATTCAAGCAGTCAGAGAGCAAATAAAAACATTGAAACCACGATGTTTTGAAGAGCATATTGTCAAACTTCCATACATGTCGGGTGATCGACTGTCATACCTTTCTCTTGCAGAAGTAGGAGATGAAGAAATAAATTTAGGTTCAATGGCATTAATCCACCAGCCTATCGATCATTGGTATCACGTAGCGCAGTATGTTCCCGTACCAAGTGTTGTAAAGATATTCTCAGGTTTATTAGAAGCATCGTTATGCAGCATTCATGACGAAGAGTGGATGAACAGCAAATTCATCCCTGCTATCAAAAGCATGACGTTTTCTCGAATGTGTGAAGCCATTCCTCTACTTCCTACTCAGATGGCAACTGAAGTGTTATTTCACTTAATTAGTCGGCCAAAAGATCTTCAATTAGAACCTGTAAAGAAAGCTAACGGCACGGAAAATAAGTATGAATTACAATTTTCTGAAGATAGCTTTATCTGTGACTTACTAATCAGTTTCGATAGTCGCAACTCACTGTCATTACTTAGAAATATAGATAAAAATAAATTATCTACGTTAATAAGCAACATTAGACCTTTTAGTTATGACTCATTAATATTAAAAGTAAGTACTGAGTGTAAGTTTTTACTTGAAAGAGCAAAATAACCACAACTTTATCAGCGACTTGAACCTTGAATTATTATCGCTCGATTGACGAACACAAAGGGTGACAACTTCTTGCGGTTGATAGCTGATAGCACTAAATTAAAGTTACAAATAAACGCATCAATGTTTTTCGAGCAAAAAACATAGACTTTATAGTCCCTCATTCCCATGAAAACGGAAAACCAGTAACATTGGCATTCAAATAAGTACATGTCGATAAGTTCTTTGATAATGATTGTGTTCAGGTTTAGTGCTATACAAGACGCAATGTAGGGCGCATAGCCGTAACTATGTAACCGAAGTTGCAACACCGTAGAGTGCTGAAACTGGGTACTAGAAAATCTTATGAAACTTATGGTCAGGTATTTATAAGGCGCTAGATTTCCACTCCCGTGGGAATAACGAAATAACCACATGGAGTTGTGTAAATCACTCATTCGTGCGGTTGCCCTGATTAAAGCTAGACTCTTTGAAAGTCTGCTTATAGTAAACACCATACTTAATGATAACCCTTTTTAAACATTAAAAATAATTAACTTGAGAGGAGTTTATTTACGCGTTAACTAGCTAATGAAAACACTTCAAAAAATAAGAAATATGACCGTAATTAGCCCATATCTAACTATTCCTCGCGCAACAACAGAAGGGTAGTGGGCTGAAGCAGTGAATTGATCTATCATGGTTGCACTCTAGTTTCATTTATTTTAGAGAATATCATGCGTCACTCTGTAGATGTTCAATGCCCTCACTGTCAAAGTACTTCAATATCAAAAGCAGGAAAAAGCCCAAAGGGGCAGCAAAGATATTTATGTACCAACTCTGAGTGCCCGAAAAAAACATCCCTACTTCATTATGTTAAGCGTGCTTGGGAAGATGGAGTAAAAGAAACAGCCATTGACATGGTACTTAATGGTAGTGGAATAAGGGATACAGGTAGAGTGTTAAATATACACAAGAATACAGTGATAAATGCCATTAAAAAAAAGAAAAGAGCATTGTCCACGTAAATCCTAATTACACTCAAAGAGATAGCAACTCAAACATTGAAATCGATATAGAGTTGGTCTGTGAAGAAGCAGAGATCGATGAGCAATGGTCATTTGTAGGTAAAAAGGTTAACCAGAGGTGGCTATGGCATGCCATAGACCATAGTACGAATACAGTTGTAGCTTATGTCTTGGGGAAAAGAACAGACGAGGCTTTCAAAGAGTTACAGACATTGCTCGAGCCACTAGGCATAAAGAAATATTATACCGATGACTGGGGTGCGTATAAGCGAAATTTACCACCAGAACAGCATGAAGTAGGAAAAACTAATACCCAAAAGATTGAGAGGAAAAACCTCAATTTTAGAACTTAGATTAAAAGGTTAGCACGAAGAACGATTTGTTTTTCAAAGTTAGAAAGTATGCACGATACGGTAATAGGTTTGTTAATCAATCGAGTAGAATTTGGGATTGATATTCATGCCTACCACTAAATCAGCCCACTACCAGTTGCACGTACGGCTCTTAGGAGGGCGGCATCCGGTAACAGGTGTCGACTATCCGACAAAACCAATTTACGCACAATTTCATTATTTTTTGTTCCAGTCTGAGATACAACGATGAGCTATGAAACGGCTCCCCTGTGCGGAGAATATTTTCTGTTATACATTTATAGAATGCCTTAAAGCTGAATATTTTTGTATTTATCTTTTTAGTGCGTTATTTCTTAGCCTGTTAATTCATTCACTTATTGAGTAATGTGATGGCGACAGTGCGCACTCCTGCTGAGCAACAATCAACATATAGATTCATGCTTAAAAGTCTCCAAGAATACCCAAGCGAAGCCGTATTATATCTGAACTTTGAGGTTTCAAAGTTTGATAGTGATGAATACTTACAACAGTGTTATCAACTATTAAGCAAAACCGATAGACAAAATCTGTATGACTTTTTCAACAATAAACCATCATCGACTCGCTTTAACTCTCGCACACGAGAGACTCATTATTGTAAGAAGCCAAGTAATGTTTACCGACGTTTTACAACTGAGCCCCGTCCCATTACTCCAAAATCGAGCACTCGATATACCAAGCAAATACAGCAACCACCTTCCTCCTCTAATTCCTTTTTTACTCAGACCAGTGCGCTTATTCACTCTTGGAAACTTAAACAGAAAAGCAAAAATCAACTGGGTATTGATTTAAATGCATTAATTGGTAGTTGCGCTAAACTTTCGCAACTTATTGAAATCATTCACACTTTAAAAAACGACAAACAGGTCATGGAAACATCATGGGACATAAGGTTAATCCATAAACTGTTACACAAAGCCGCCGAGTTTTCTGACAGTCATTCATCTAATTTCGACGGCATTTTTAGTGACATAATACGATTTAAATCGTCCTATGAAGCAAAAACATGCACACTATTACTGAAATTAATTAAGTTAAATTTAAATTTTTCAGATGCCAAAGGATTGGTGCTAGGCAATGCAGCTGAAGCCAGCGTAATGCAACAATGGAGCGTTGAGCCTAATGCTGCCATCTACAATGCCTTTATCACGGTATGCGCTAAAACTGGCCAGTTTGATAGTGCTTGGCAACTGGTGTGTGGCAATAAGCCCGTGATGGCACCTCATTTGTCATTAAAGGCCAATCAAATCACCTGCATGAATTTGCTGACGGCCTGCGCTGAAATGGAGCGTTATGCTGAAGCCAAATCATTGGTGTTGGGCGATGGCGATACAGCCAGCTTAATGCAACAATGGGGCATCAAGTCTAATGTTGCCATTTACAGCGTATTTATCACGGTATGCGCTAAAACTGGCCAGTTTGATAGTGCTTGGCAACTGGTGTGTGGTGATAAGCCCGTGATGGCACCTTACCTACCACTAAAGGCAGATTCAATCACCTGCCTGAATTTGCTGACGGCCTGCGCTGAAACGCGGCGTTATGCTGAAGCCAAATCATTGGTGTTGGGCGATGGCGATACAGCCAGCTTAATGCAACAATGGGGCATCAAGCCTAATGTTGCCATTTACAGCGTCTTTATCACGGTATGCGCTAAAACTAACCAGTTTGATAGAGCTTGGCAACTGGTGTGTGGTGATAAGCCCGTGATGGCACCTCATCTACCACTAAAGGCAGATTCAATCACCTGCCTGAATTTGCTGAACGCTTGCGCTGAAATGGAACGTTATGCTGAGGCCAAGTCATTGGTATTTGGCGATACAGATACAGCCAGCTTAATGCAGCAGTGGGACATCAAGCCTAATGTTGCCATTTACAGCGCCTTTGTCACGGTATGCGCTAAAACGGGCCAGTTTGATAGTGCTTGGCAACTGGTGTGTGGTGACAAGCCTGTGATGGCACCTCATTTGTCATTAAAGGCCTGTCAAATCACCTGCCTGAATTTGCTGACTGCCTGCGCTGAATCGGGGCGTTATGCAGAAGCCAAATCATTGGTGCTGGGCGATAAAGGTACAGCCAGCTTAATGCAACAATGGGACATCAAGCCTAACGTTGCCATTTACAGCGCCTTTATTACGGTATGTGCTAAAACTGGCCAGTTTGATAGCGCTTGGCAACTAGTGTGCGGTAATAAGCTCGTGATGGCACCTCATTTGCCATTAAAAGCCAATCAAATCACCTGCATGAATTTGCTAACGGCCTGCGCTGAAGTAAAGCGTTTTACAGAAGCCAAATCATTGGTGCTGGGCGATAAAGGTACAACAAGCTTAATGCAACAATGGGACATCAAGCCTAATGTTGCCATTTACAGCGCCTTTATCACGGTATGCGCTAAAACGGGCCAGTTTGATAGTGCTTGGCAACTGGTGTGTGGTGATAAGCCAGTGATGGCACCTCATCTACCACTAAAAGCAGATTCAATCACCAGCATGAATTTGCTGACGGCCTGCGCTGAAACGGGACGTTATGCCGAAGCCAAGTCATTGGTGTTGGGCGATGACGATACAGCTACAGCCAGCTTAATGAAACAATGGGGCATCAAGCACAATGTTCCCATTTACAATGCCTTTATCAAGGTATGCGCTAAAACGGGCCAGTTTGATAGTGCTTGGCAACTGGTGTGTGGCAATAAGCCCGTGATGGCACCTCATTTGTCATTAAAGGCCAATCAAATCACCTGCATGAATTTGCTGACGGCATGCGCTGAAACGGGGCGTTATGCAGAAGCCAAATCATTGGTGTTGGGCGATACAGCTACAGCCAGCTTAATGCAACAATGGGGCATAATATCTAATGTTGTCATTTACAATGCTTTTATCAGGGTATGCGCTAAAACTGGCCAGTTTGATAGTGCTTGGCAACTGGTGTGTGGTGATGAGCCCGTGATGGCACCTCATTTGCCATTAAAAGCCGATAAAATCACCTGCATGTATTTGCTGACGGCTTGCGCTGAAGCGGAGCGATATGCCGAAGCCAAATCATTGGTGTTGGGCGATGGCGATACAGCCAGCTTAATGCAACAATGGAGCATCGAGCCTGATGTTGCCGTTTACAGCGCATTTATCACGATATACTCTAAAACTGGCCAGTTTGATAGTGCTTGGCAACTGGTGTGTGGTGATAAGCCCGTGATGGCACCTCATCTACCACTAAAGGCAGATTCAATCACCTGCCTGAATTTGCTGACGGCCTGCGCTGAAGCGGAGCGATATGCCGAAGCCAAATCATTGGTGTTGGGCGATGGCGATACAGCCAGCTTAATGCAACAATGGAGCATCAAGCCTGATGTTGCCATTTACAATGCTTTTATCACGGTATGCGCTAAAACTGGCCAGTTTGATAGTGCTTGGCAACTGGTGTGCGGTGATAAGCTCGTGATGGCACCTCATCTACCACTAAAGGCAGATTTAATCACCTGCATTAATTTGCTGACGGCTTGCGCTGAAGCGGGGTGTTATGCAGAAGCCAAATCATTGGTGTTGGGCGATGACGATACAGCTACAACCAGCTTAATGCAACAATGGGGCATCAAGCCTGATGTTGCCATTTACAATGCCTTTATTAAAGTAGGTATTAAGGCTAAGGAATTTGACACTGAAATATGGTCTTTAGAAAAAATAATGAACAAATGTGACATGAGTACTCCTTCACAAATACATGCTCAACTTGCGCCGCTTGAAAAAAATAATTTTGCAAGCATGATTGATAAAGGGATAACAGAAGGAATATATAAAAAGAATGTTGGCTTAACGAATCATTGTATCGATTTGCATACGGATAAAATCGTCGAAGAACATTCAGGCAATGTTACACATATTCGAGGTGTTCCATTAGTTTTCGCAAAACTATTATTTTGTTACCACAAAAAAAACAATGAACCCAACATAACATCGATCATAACTGGATACCATGGCAATAATACGTTAAAAAATGGAATGATAAGTTTTCTCAAAGATGAATTTGGGCTTGAGTTTATCGAGGATAAGTTCAACTCTGGAATGATAGTATTGAGAGAGTCTAGCTATTAACTTGATACTAGCGAGCACACTTTTTAGTGTGTGCATCATAAAATAAACATCATGTAGAGTAGGCTACTGGCTTCGCTATCGCTTATCCAGCAGCCCCTCTTCGATTCCGTGCATGAGGTTTTCCCTCACACGGCTCTGTTGTTACACTTCTCTCAGCCCCTTCACTTTGCTTATCATCTTGTCGTGGGTAAATACTCAAGACCAGCTTGGCGTAATTTTTCGTAAGCACCTCGTGATAGATACTTGCTTCGACGTTGACTTAAGCGACGATGCCAGCGATAGAACCGGTTTACTACAAATCCATTTATTCTGAAAAATACACCTCTGGGATAACCTATCCCACCAAAATAGTGTTTCCATCCCCTCAGAACTTGATTAACCTTATTTATCAGTACGCCAAGTGTATTTGAGGTTCGGTGTTTCACTATGTCTCTGATTTTATTTTTCAGCTTTGTTTGGCTCTTCTTAGACGCCTCTATCTTGATGTAACTGGTGCCTTTGATGAGGCCTGTGATCCGTTGAAAGTTAAAACCGAGGAAATCAAACTCATTCATCAGCTTTCCCATATCCACACAGTGGGTTTTACTTTGATTTAGCTTCAGACCTTCATAACTTAATTGCTGTGTTATTCAGTCCAGTTGCTCTTGTGTGTAGGTTTGCTTATGAAGTACAACAAAATCATCTGCATAGGTAACGATTTTACACGGTGTTTTTTCGTGTATTTTCAAACAGAAATCGTTGAGATAGATGTTAGCCAGTAGTGGAGAGATAACTCCGCCTTGTGGAGTGCCACATCGGCTTGCTTCTATTCGCCATTTCCCGTTGACCGTCTCTATGCTGATGGGCGCTTTGATAAAGCTTTTCAGTAAACTCAGAAAGCTGCTGTCGCTTATTCGCCTTTCTATTTTTGTCATCAACTTAGCGTGCGGAATGGTATCGAAATAGGCGCTCAAGTCAGCATCGAGTACGTGCTGATAGCCTTGTTTTAGGCTCATTTCAATGACTTTTACCGCTTGCTGGGCGCTTCGACATGGACGATAACCATAACTGTGTTCATGTAAATGAGGTTCGTAGACGGGTTGCATCACTATTGTCATCGCCATTTGCACAATTCTGTCACTGATTATCGGGATCCCAAGTTTCCGCGTTTTGCCGTTGTCTTTGAGTATTTCTACTCGTTTGACTGGGCTAGGTCGATAGTTTTTCTGTTGTAATTGAGTTTGAATTTCTTTTAACAGCGCAACGACTTTCTTTTGCTGCTCTAGATAACTGAATGTGATGCCATCAATTCCTGCTCCGCCTTTATTGGCTTTGCATCGTCGATAGGCTTCTTCGAGTATATCTAGGCGACTGAGTTTATCGTACAAGCTGTAAAATCGAAGCTCCGAGTTAAGCTTTGAGCGTAAGTAAAGTTTTCGCTGTAATATTCTGATATTTACTGGAGTGTTAGCCATATGGCAATTTCACCTCAAAAGTTACGTTAAAAAACGGGTGTAACACTGAGCCCCTTCCCTGATGTAAAGTTATGTTGTCTTCACGGTTAACGGTACTATGGGCTCATCCGACTGCCTGAGCGCCCTATCTGAAATTTCGGTTTACCTTATATTCGGATAGTGCAAGTCACTACCTTCCAACACTCAGGCTCTCCCACGTTCACTTTATTTCCTTCAATACATGCCACTTCATATTACGCCGGAAGATCAAACAGATGCATTTACCAGTTGCTTCTCTGTTTGTGTCAGGGTTCGTCAACTAGGAAAGACTCCCCATCTTCATTTTTTGATTTACGACGCTTAACTGAATTCGCTTGATGCTGCGGCCTACATTGCATCTCAACCTTTATTCAAGGCCTTTGTCACAGGGCTTCATGTCATAGCGGTTACCCATTATGCATGCCCGTCAGATTTCGGGATGAACTGGTAATTATCCCGTCAGGTACGTTTCAACCTGATGGACTTATTATAAATAATAACGTTGCTGTCTCTGGTTTATGGCCATGTAATCGCTTGGCTGCGTATACGTTGAGACAAATCCCGCAACAGAATAAAGCGCTTCGTGGCGCTCCCTAGAAACATCAGTTGACTGCGTTCTTAAGCGTAGAAAAAATGGCTGATAGTAAGGCGTAGCTTGCAGCAAGTAGTTATTCTACTTGCAAAAGTCACAACGCAGATAGCAGTCATTTAGCAAGCTTATGAGCGTAGAGCACTTCACTCATTGGGTGAAAGCCATGATGACAAAATCATCATATTGCTCAAACAGTTACTCGTATACTCAGTAACTTCTCAATAACCCGTGGCAAAACATCGAAATTGTAACAGTTAGTTACGATCGCAAGATCATGCTTGACCGATCTTGCCATGCTTTCATAATGCCTTTAAATTAATCTAATCATTGTTTAACTTGAAACTACCACTTCCCGATTTTTCCAATTCAGTATGCTCAAAATGTCGACCTATCGTCGAAGCACTGCAGCAAATCATTGAGCTTCAAGCTCAAGAAATTGTCGAGCTTAAAAATCAAGTTGAAATTCTGGAAGATGAAATGCGAGAACTCAAAAAACTCAGCAAAAAACCTAAATTCAAGCCCAGCGGAATGGACAAAGGCACGGATCCAGACGAAGACCAAAATAAAGATGATGACGACACTGGCTCTGATAAAAAGCGTTCAAGTAAGGGATGCTGCAACTTAGGTTATACCGGCGTATAATCCAAACAGTGTAATTTACGGTTGCAGCAAAATGTCTACTTCAATTTACCTTTCTAGTGAGTCCAAAAGGATAATTAAACTTGCATCCAGTAAACTTCATAGGATCGAAAAAAGAGTTTTTATGGCCGAAGTATCCAAAACCTTCTGCTGTGGAAGCCCACGCTTAACTGAAACAGAGTTCGGCTGGTGTCGGAAGGCTGTTACACTTGGGCTTCATGAACAAGAAACTGGGTTTGAATGTTTCGGACACTATGGCTGAAAACCGGAAAGAAACTTGAAGCTTTCCAAGTCTTCGGCTGGGTCAGTAAACATTGCGTGATCATTGAAAGACCACTTAGGGAAATCCACTTTTACATCACCAAGGTCAGTAACGTGAATTGCCAACATCATGGTGCTCGACTGGAATACATAGAAGTAGTCCTTGTCGGTCTTACCTTCGATAAGGTGGCGAGATTGAACTGTAAGCTCGTACTCTTCCCCCTCATAAATGGTATCCAAGTAAACCAGAGCCTTATCTTTCTTCAGATATATTTCAGCAGGATGCTTATCGCCAAAGAAAGGTAGTAAATCATCGCTAGTCGAATCCGAACCAAAAATACTAAATGCGTTAATCATAATTTTTCCTCCGTTATTTGTTAATGCTCACGATAAACAGACCTGATGCACAGTTCTATAGAGCCGAGCTTCTATGGACTGCTGTATCGTGAAAAAATACATAAAGTAAATTGTTAAAGAGCTTTTGCCAGAGGGTATCGGTTAACCTGAATTACCCTATTCAGCGAACGAGTGGAATAATGCCAGTTGACTAGCTCAATGTAATTTCACGCTTAAGATCCGTAAAAAAATGAAAAAGCTTCTCACAGATGCAACTAGTTGAAATAATGAGAGTTTATGATTAAGGAAACGAACAAACTTATCGAAGAATAAATTGTATTGCATGAAGTATGGAGAATACTAAAGCTATACCAAGAGTACGAAAAGGCTAGATTTAAGTATGAATCGCTAATAAACGATAAAGGTAAAAAAAAGGAAGCGGAGAAAATTCTTCCGTACCTTAAAACTCAAGTTAACCAATTTCACAATGATATTTTTGCAGCATACCATTTGATAAGGGATGTCGCAGTTCAAATAATACCAATTTAAATTTCAACGCTTAATTTGTCATACCTGCGAACGCAGGTATCCAGCGACTTGTGCCCAAATTAACCAAAGACTCTGGACTCCTGCGTTCGCAGGAGTGACGATAAAATTGGTATACATTCTTCCGCCACGTCCCTAAAAGAAAATCAGATTGAGTTACCATTTGAACTGTTCGTTTTTATCAAGGGTTACGAATTAGGTCGTAGTCATGCAAACGCTAAAAAAATTGGCTAACTGACTTTAAGGACACTTTAAGTGAAGAGCTTGATGATGAAAAACTGGAAGTTGATGATGAAAATATATCAGAATTTACTGAGTATACTCTCATGGTAGATCTTCTAGTGGAATCTGTTAAACTCGGCATCAAAGATAAAGAAGGTAATAAAAAGCCGCTGTATGAAGGTGAACCAGTTGCTTATGTAGAAAATACTCTAGGTCATAAACTCGATCACCGAAAATTTGGATACCTAATGGGTTTCCACTATAAAAAAGCCAATGAATTGAAATATTACAAACGGTTTATTGAGAAGGCATTCAATCAGAGTGACTCAAAAGTAAACAAAGCGTTTGCTACCTATGAACTTAAAAAAATCATTAATTGTCGATTGACCCAACCGACTCTGGCTGAACTTGATCAGAAAGCAAACGTTAATTCATCAGAAGAGAAATCTGATTAATTAGATTTTGAATCACTTCGCCCCTAATCCTATTGTCATTTTTCTGCGATAACTGTAGGTTACGGTTTTCGCTACATGGATTTTTGACATTAGGATTTAACTTATATGAAATGATTAGTCCCACCTCTGGTGGTCTCAAAAAAAAAGGCATAATGATACCAATTACATTGATTAATTGCTTAACTCAGAACTATATACGAACGAAATTGATGAAAGCATAGTTGTTCTAACTTAAGACAATTTTGTGAAGTAATTTGTCAACATACAAGTTCCCAAGGTGCAAGGCTAAAGTCTTCCACTACTGTGTTGTATATTCTTGAATTATCCCGATAGCACTTCGAATATATGCATAGCTGTGAAAGCTTTATCTCTTGCTGAGAGAGAGGTTACTTACTGTAATTGTTACAAATATTTAAACTGTTTAAGAAGGCTAAGATGAAGACGAACAAAGCAAAAGTTTTATTACTTTCCTCAGCCATTGCAACGACATTACTCGTCGGTTGTGGCCAACAACAAGAACAACAAAAGTCAGTTGAGACTGTTCGCCCAGTTGAAGTTTATAAAGTAAAACCCGCTTCAGCATTAACTACTTGGAAATTTCCTGCAACTGTTGCAGCATACAAATCTACTGATCTTGCCTTCAATTCTGGCGGTAAGTTGATTGAATTTAATATCACTCAAGGACAACGTGTCAAAAAAGGTCAGCTACTTGCCTCTGTTGATCCTCGTGACTATAAAATCCAGTTAGAATCAGTAAGAGCTAACTACACACAAGCAAAGAATGCGTATAACCGTGGCCAACAGCTCATTAAGAATTCAACTATTTCTAAAAACGATTTTGAGCAGCTAGAGTCACAGTACAAAGTCGCAAAATCACAGTTTGAGTCAGCCGAAAAGTCCCTAAAAGACACTAAGCTTTATGCGCCGTATGATGGAGCTATTTCTAGCACCAGTGTTCAAAACCACGATACAGTGGCTGGCGGTCAATCTATCATTTCACTTATTGATTCCAGTAAATACAGTGCAAAATTCGATATTTCAGCAGATCGCCTTAATTATCTGAAGAAGCGTGAACCTAAAGGCGCTAACGTTGTATTCAATACCTTTAATAATGAGAGAGCTGCTGCTGACTTTAAAGAAATTTCTTTATTGCCTAGCAGTAACCAATCCTATGAAGTAACGCTTTCATTTACACCTCCGACAGATATTGCAGTTCTTCCAGGAATGAGCGTTCAAGTACAAATTGAAAATGATTCGGCATCAAGTGCAAAAGCCATGTTTGTACCAACAAAAGCAGTCATTAGTACAGGCAAAGAAACCTATGTTTGGAAAGTTGATTCACAAACTATGACAGCTCACAAACAAGACATCATTCTCAGTAACAGTATCGGTGAGTTTGTAACTGTAGCTTCTGGTTTGAAAGGTGGTGATCAGATTATTACCGCTGGTGCTCCATATGCTGTAGAAGGTATGAAAGTCTCAATTTGGCAACAAGGGAAGTAATATGAATATTGCAGAATTTTCAATTCGCAATAAAGTCCTTTGCGCTATTGCGATTATCGTAACGCTTCTTGCTGGTTGGAATGCATTTAAGAATATGGTTCGACTTGAAGACCCTGAGTTTATTATTCGTCAGGCTCAAGTAATTACCTACTACCCTGGAGCAACACCTAAGCAAGTCGCTGAAGAAGTTACTGACCCACTTGAAACAGCCATTCAGCAGCTTGCCGAAGTGAAAGAAATTACTTCAGTTTCCAGTAACGGTAAGTCTGAGATCAGCGTTGAAATTAAGTACGAAGCCTCAAAGAGCAAAAACCAGTTGCAAACCGTTTGGACAAAACTAAGAAACAAAGTTAACGACGCTAGACGTTCACTACCACCTGGTGCCAGTGACTCCATCGTCGCTGATGACTTTGGTGATTTGTTTGGTATGTATTACTTTGTTACTGGTGAGGACTATAGTATTGCTCAACTTCGTACTTATGCTAAGTCTTTTAGAGACGAACTGCTTCAAGTACCTGGAATAGCTAGAGTTCAGCTTGCGGGCGAATCAAGCCCTGCTATCTATGTCGCTTTCTCTCGTGAAAAAATGCAAGCATTGGGTGTTTCTGTTAGTCAGATCTATCAAAGCCTACAGCAACGTAACATTGTCGTTGATGCAGGTAATACCCGTGTCGGCGATTTAAGAATGTCAATTACTCCAACTGGTGGCATTGATTCAATTCAAGATTTGAACAACACCCTGATCAGCACATCTGATAAAGGTAATTTGATTCACTTAAGCGACATTGCCACGGTTACTCATGGTGAAAAACAACCAGATAGCACTATCATGTATTTCAATGGCAAGCGTGCTATTGCTATTGGTGTATCTGCGGTAAGCGGTGAAAACGTTGTTAAATTAGGTAAACGTGTAGAAGCTAAAGTTGCTGAATCTGTAAGTGCTCGTCCTCTTGGTATGCAAGTGGAACAGTTCTATCAACAAGGGCAAGAGGTAGAAGCTTCAATCAATAACTTCGTTGAGAACGTAATTGCTGCATTAGCTATTGTAGTCATCACCCTGCTTATCTTTATGGGCATGCGTCCGGCAATCGTAATTGGTGCTATTCTATTGCTTACCATTGCCGCCACACTTGCTGTGATGAACATTTCTGGTATTCCAATGCACCGCATCTCATTAGGCGCATTGATTATCGCACTGGGTATGATGGTAGACAACGCCATTGTTGTTACTGAAGGCATGCTAATAGGTATTAACAAAGGTGAAAACAAACTCGCTGTTGCTAAACGCATTATTAAACAGACGATTTGGCCGTTATTAGGCGGAACACTTGTTGGTTGTGTTGCTTTTGCGCCTATTGGTTTTGCTCCGGGTAGTACAGCCGAATTCACAGGCAGTTTATTCTGGGTGATTTTCATTTCACTGATTTTCAGTTGGGTGTTTGCTATTACTTTGACACCATTATTCTGTCATGACCTATTTAAACAGCCTAAGACAGCATCAGGTGAATACACTGATAGTGCTCTGAGCGTTAAATACAAAGCGTTCGTTCGCAATGCAATTCAGCATCGCTGGAAAGTAATTTCACTTACTGTAGCCTTATTTGTAGCTTCTGTTTATGGATTCAATTTTGTTAAAAGTGGTTTCTTCCCTGCGTCTACTACACCGCAGATTGTGGTTGACTTCTGGATGCCAGAAGGAACAGATATTAAAACCACACAAGACAGGATGAAGAAGCTGGAAACTTATCTGCAAAAGCTTGAGCATGTAAATACTGTTGAAACTTCTGTTGGCGCAGGTGGCTTGAGGTATATGCTGGTTTATCCACCACAGTCTCCAAACAGCTCATACGGGCAGGCACTTGTTATTGTTGATGATTACAAAAACATTGATGCCATGCTCGGCAAAATCCAACAACATATTGATAATGAGTTTCCTGCTGCACAAGCTAAAGTTTGGCGCTTCCAATTAGGCCCAGTTGGTGGTTCTAAGATTCAAGTTGAATTCTCAGGTCCAAATCCATCAGTACTTAGAGACTTAGCCGATCAAGCTAAAGCAATCATGCATCATGATGGGGGTGCGATTTCCATTAAAGATAACTGGCGTCAGCAAGTTGCAGCCATTGAGCCTATTTTCAATGAAGCAAAAGCCAGACAAGCGGGTGTGACTCGACAAGATATCGCTCAAGCGCTTAAACAAACTTATAGCGGCCGTGATATTGGTGTGTACCGTGATGGAAATACTTTGGTGCCAATCATTGCTATCGCACCACACGATGAGCAGGTTGATCTAGCCGATATTGGTCAAGTGCAGGTATTAAGTAGCAGTGGCGCAGTAGTCAGTCTTGATTCGGTAGTGAGCGGATTTAAAACGGTATGGCGTGATAACTTAATGCGCCGTGAAAATCGCAGCTGGATGATTAAAGCAGAGGCCGATCCACTTCCTGGTGAACTTGCTTCTGACTTACGAAATCGCCTTGTACCACAAATGGATAAAATCCAACTTCCTAATGGTTACAAAATGGAATGGGGTGGCGAATACAAAGATTCTAAAGATTCACAAGATGACTTAGCCAGTACCTTACCTCTTGGTTTGGGAACCATGGTAATTATCGTGTTCTTGCTGTTTGGAACGGTTAAACAACCAGTACTGATTTGGTGTGTTGTTCCACTTGCGTTAATTGGTGTTGTAGTCGGTCTTTTATCTACTGGTATTCCTATGGAATTTATGGGGATTTTAGGTCTACTTTCTTTATCTGGCCTTTTGGTCAAGAATGCCATCGTCTTGGTTGATCAAATTGATTTAGAGATTAAAGAAGGAAAACCGAGACTTGATGCAATTGTTGATGCGGCCACAAGCCGTGTTCGCCCGGTAACCATGGGCGCTCTCACTACAGTATTAGGCATTATTCCACTGTTCTTTGATGCGTTCTTTAAATCAATGTCAGTCGTACTAGGTTTTGGTTTAACCTTTGCGACATTATTGACTCTGATTGTTATGCCAGTGCTTTACAGTGTTTTCTTTAAAGTTGGTAATGATGAGCGTAAAACAGCTATGTAGGTAAAACACTATATAAAATGGACTTGTCATGGAATAAATCTGAAATTATTTCATGACAAATCCAGATGTCGTTATAAAGGTGCGGAATGCTCCAATGCCTCTGCTACCAAGTCTCGATAAGTGCAGACAATTTGATAATCACTCTTTTGAGCTCCACTACCATCACCGCCGCCAAAGCTAATAACTTGACGTAAATGTGGGGTTGATTTTTTGGTTAAGAACTTGGAGATTCCACTTAGATAGTTCCCAGGGTAGTGGGCTAATTTAGTGGTAGGCATGAATATCAATCCCAAATTCTACTCGATTGATTAACAAACCTATTACCGTATCGTGCATACTTTCTAACTTTGAAAAACAAATCGTTCTTCGTGCTAATCTTTTAATCCAAGTTCTAAAATTGAGGTTTTTCCTCTCAATCTTTTGGGTATTAGTTTTTCCTACTTCATGCTGTTCTGGTGGCAAATTTCGCTTATACGCACCCCAGTCATCGGTATAATATTTCTTTATGCCTAGTGGCTCGAGCAATGTCTGTAACTCTTTGAAAGCCTCGTCTGTTCTTTTCCCCAAGACATAAGCTACAACTGTATTCGTACTATGGTCTATGGCATGCCATAGCCACCTCTGGTTAACCTTTTTACCTACAAATGACCATTGCTCATCGATCTCTGCTTCTTCGCAGACCAACTCTATATCGATTTCAATGTTTGAGTTGCTATCTCTTTGAGTGTAATTAAGATTTACGTGGACAATGCTCTTTTCTTTTTTTTAATGGCGTTTATCACTGTATTCTTGTGTATATTTAACACTCTACCTGTATCCCTTATTCCGCTACCATTAAGTACCATGTCAATGGCTGTTTCTTTTACTCCATCTTCCCAAGCACGCTTAACATAATGAAGTAAGAATGTTTTTTTCGGGCACTCAGAGTTGGTACATAAATATCTTTGCTGCCCCTTTGGGCTTTTTCCTGCTTTTGATATTGAAGTACTTTGACAGTGAGGGCATTGAACATCTACAGAGTGACGCATGATATTCTCTAAAATAAATGAAACTAGAGTGAAACCATGATAGATCAATTCACTGCTTCAGCCCACTACCCAAGAAAGCAAGCACGTAGGCTTAAGGTATATCAGAAGTAATTCTTAAGTTAGTGCCATTGATCTATATCGAGATTTAAAACGGTATAAAGCTCAACCACAACCCAGCAAGAAAACAGAGTTAGAAAAGGAGTTTGAGCGAATTTTCACTCAAAAAACCAGTTATCAGCTTCTCAATCAACAACTGAAGCGATTACATAAACATAAATCATCATTGCTTCGAGTATTAGACCGACCAGAAATACCACTTCACACCAATGGCAGTGAAAACGACTTACGGGAACATGTAAAGAGACGAAAAATCTGCGGTGGGACGAGAAGTGATTTAGGGCGACAATGTAGAGATACATTTTCCAGCCTAAAGAAGACTTGTCGAAAACTGAAAATATCGTTTTGGCAATATCTTCAGGATCGACTTCCAATGAGCAATAGTATTCCATCCTTGGGAGAATTGGTGCTGAAAAAAACGAGGGCTGCCACGGGTTATTGAGAAATTACCCAATCTTAAGTTAACTAATTGAAAAATAAAGACTCATAGTTTCCAACTAGTATTGCTGTTATCAGTGTGATTAAGTATTTAAATTTTAGACAATTGAGGTACTTTTAAGCGACAGAATAAGCTTTATAGAGATATATTGTCTAAAATTATCTTAAATTCTTGTCTATTTTTTTAATACTCGAACACATTTGAATAAGTGCAATAGGCGGGTGGTGACAATAAGTCACCACCCGTTTGTTCATAATTTCAGGTACCTATAAAAAACAGCTTTGAAGAGCATCGTTATTTTGAGCTAAATATGCAATTTTTAAAGTCTGCTTAACTGAACACAACAGTTTTCTTTAATCATTTCCAATACGAATCGTTTTTTTAAGTGTGAAGGATGTTAGAAAAATCTATTACTAAAAAGCTCTGTACTTACAGGCATATCCACTTTTACAACTTAATTTTTAGAACGAAAAATTTTATCATTCAATCCAATAACTTCACTGCAAAAAATTTCACCAAAGCCATCTCCAGTCCTTAACAGGCATTCAAGTATTAAAAACTCAATTTCCAATCTATTTGTCTTTTCTGAAAAAGCTCTCCAGCGCCAGATACCATAATTTGGATCGAAAAAATATAGGTCAGGTACGTGCCCATCTTCTTTTGAACTTTCAATCGGATAATGAAGCACAACAACCACAGCATGATTGGAAGAAGTTAATACAAGCTCTTTTTTCTCCCTAAGTTTTGAAAAAAACAGTTCACGATTAAGGCGAGGAATGAATTGCTTTTCAGTAAACACGGATAATTTTGTTTTGTTTTGAATGAAATCTGAACACTTTATCTGTAAATAATGTATTTTCTCTGGATACATAGTCCACTTATAAGCATGTTCTTGTTTCATTACATAATTCATCGGATTGTTTTTTTTTGCTGCGAATTGTAAAAAATGTAAACAAAGCCCTCCACACACGCCATCTTGATTTAAGCTCGGATAATCTACCGTAATATGGTATTGACCGAAGTGATAAAAATCAGCTTGATGGTGATGCACTGGCTCATAAAAAACCTCAGCCTCATAATGACTAAATTTGTGCTTCCTTTTTGCTTCAGCAGTAATTATGCTGGGAGGCTCGTTTTTTACTATCGTTTTCGTGAGTTCAGAAATACCTGTAATTCCAGCTGCTCTCAACTGTAATTCAACAAATTTTATTTCGTCTTCTAAAATACAATCCTTGATATTCTGCCATAATACAGGATTAAAACACTCGCTTCTTACCAACTCAGCCAAAACCAAATGAATAGGACCTGTTCTGCGATATAAAGTAATTATATCTTTGGTAGAATCGATATGTTTGCTTAATAATATGACCCAAAAACGTGTCGTTGATGGTAACTTTGAAACTACTTTTTTGTTTCCCTCCTTTAATAACACATTAATCAGAAGTGGGTGTTTATTGACTAATTGAATTAAGGAGGAGTTGGATAATACATCTGCGCATTCGTAGTAATCAATCATTATACAACACACAAAATCACATGCTAAACCTAAAGTTAACCAATTTTGTTCATAATTTAGCAGTTGAAACCTTTGCATTCGTTCAATGAGATCCAAAATCATTGCACAGTTAGATTCGTCCAAGTCTGCATTTTCAATTAATTTTACAATTTGCGCAAAAGTTAATTTAATCTTATTGTTAGAAAAACTTTGTAGTAACTCTTTAGATAAAATTTTTGAGCAATAGATAGTTTCATATCCTACTTTTTCCATAATAAAGTGAAGTCGTTTAGAATCTTCTCTAGGAAATAGCTGAGGGTGACAATGTAATATGTTTACAATATCATCGGAATCGAGTAAATCCAAAAATTGACGGTATTTGTCATCTGTGAATACAGCTCTAGCAACATTTGGGTAAGTTTTACAAGCAAATACAATACTATTTTTATCAAGCTTATCCCAACTTGATTCATCACTTACAATTTCATTGAAATGGGCTAGATTCACAATAGTTGTATCTCCATTTGGAACAAGGTGCGGCCATATTCTAAAATACTTTAACGCTTCATCTCGATTCTTTTTCTGAAGTAAATATCGATGTAACGGATCTATGAAATCACATTTCGTAAATTGCCTCCAAGCCATAGATAAAATCAACTGATATTGTCGCGAAATGTTATTATTAAAATCAAATACCTCTGGGCGTTCTAACAATAATGAGGGACTATACAGGCTGCAGCCTAATTTAACTGGACGAGTGACGTATTTAAAAATCTTTTTCCCTAAAAGGTTTAATAAGGCGCACTTAACAAGATCATTATCGCCTTCAAGGATTTTTTTTACCGACTTATAAGTTATCAACTCCGGATAATGACGCATACAAAAATACAATATATCTTCGCGGTCATCCCTCTCTAGTGCCCATTGAAAAATACCGTCTTTCACTAAGTATTCGTTATTATTTGAACATAGGTGACTTAACGCCAATACACTTTGATCTAAAGTGTATTCATCCATATTTGAAAAATTAAGTTTTTTTAACTCATGCCATAATAAAAACCCTGCTTTCTCCCAATAACTTGCAACCATTCCACGCCAAGAAACACTCACATATCGATTTAATTTTCTTGCTACAAAGTCATCAGTAAAGAAGGGGTTAATAACACAAAGTTTAGCTAAAAAAGGAACCGCTTCTTTTGTTTTAAATTCGGGTGTACTAATTAATGTAGGAATAATGTCAGGGTGATAAAAGGCAATTTCCGCTTTTGCTTCGACTGATAATGTTTCATCCTGAATAAAATACAAAGCCGTTTTTTGCTCTAAACGTACAGCTAACACAACCTTCTGGCGTTCGGTCAACATTCGCTGATGTTTAACTACCGACAACCACTTTTCATGCTCCGTTGGTAACTCTAAGATTTCGATGACGAGTATATCTAAGTTTATTTCTTTTTCTTTTGGAGTGTAGGGCTTTCCTTTAACCGTTAATGCAGTCTTACCTATCATAGACCAGATTTGCTCAGCATAACCCCTCCCTGGCAGAAACAATAATTCGTCTGTTAAATCAACCAGTTGATTTATTATGGATTTTTTAGCAACTGAATTTTCGAATACATTTGGTACTTCAAGTAAACATATACAGATATTTGAGCTCATTCTGAGTAAATTAACATCCTCTATATTCATTTCTTCTTCATCAATAATTTGGTTTGAAACTGTCGCTACAAATTCAGATAACTCTTTAGCAACAATGAGATTAGAAATCACTATGTTAAATAAGTGATTCAATTCATCACCCAAGCATGATTCAGCGTATATTCTATCCTTTAACTCAATCAAAGTAGACATTATTAATGCATAGTCAAATACTTGCTTAGTGGACATTGTTTCATCATCGAAGCTCGAAAAATATCGCTGAGCACCTCGCCTAAGCAAATGGTAAACTTCCTTTTCATGCACTAAAGGCACATCATTTTCTGAGATGATAGAGGCCAATGACTCGATCTGTTTTTTTGATAACGCGCCTTCTGCACCAAATAAAAAACCAACTAACGCTTCGCCTTTATCACTGTCACAAAACTTAGCTTTAATAATATCTTCGAATACTGCTGGAATATGATGATGCCAAAGGTATATTTGCTCAACGGTCATTTTGAAACAAAAATGCATCTTTTCATCTATTTTGAGCAAAGCTAATTGCCTAAAAAGTTTATCCGAAAACTCTGGATTTTTGGATATTCGGAATGATATAAAGCTGGTTAATTTTTGAGCCGTCGTAAAACAGCATTCTGAGTCAGCGTTAGTAAGAGACTGATAAATTATTTTAGTTAAATTAGGGTCAATTAAGACTAAGTTAAATAAAACAGGTTCTGATAATGCACAAATCAAAGATTCATCACCTGACGAATGTATATGATGAGTCAAATAATGACTAAGCGCTTCGCGCTGTGGCAACTTAGGGAAAACATACCAAATTTTATTGATTTGTTTTGTAACTAACTGAACCTCCTTCCCCTCACAAACAAGTATTTCTAAATACTTAATTTGTTCTTGAAATACATGGTCAGTTATTAATGATGAAATGGGATTATCGAAAAACTTATGAATTACCTCTTTTTCTTTTCCCTCTTCCTTACCAATTGATAGTTTAAACTCTGTATTCGTTGAGTGAAGTATTGTATTTTCAATATCACTGACATCTTTACTTTCCGAGTTGATAGCTTTAACGTGCGCAGGGTTAGTATCAAGAACAATCGCCATTTAGCAACAACTTCCTCAAGTGACTTTCCCTGTATTTTATCGCTATTTAATATCTTTTTTTATTAATCATTATTAACATGCATAAACAAACCGCTTAATTAAATAGACTTGGTAAAACAATAAATTCCCTTTTATGAAGAAATTATTTACTAATGGAACTTGTAAACAATTATAAATAATATTGATACTTGGCAAATAAATAATTATTATACCGTCTGCTATAAAGGATTAATCTGTTATTAATTATTATTGGAAATAAAAACACATGAATGAGTTTCTAGAAATTTTGACCCATGGTCGCCGTTTTAAGGCTGCTGTAAAAGAACTAGCATTAGAAGAGCTTAAAGATTTAGCGGTTAAGCTTGATAAAGTCATTGTCGATCGCGAAGAGAAGCAAGCAGAAGAACAACAAAAAAATGCAGCTCGTGACGCTAAAATAGAAGAAATTCGCAAACAAATGGAAGAAATCGGTCTTTCTGTTGACGATTTAGGTGGTGTAAAAGCGGCGCCTAAAAAACGTGACCCTCGTCCTCCTAAATACCAAATTGAAGTAGACGGTGAAATGGTCAAGTGGACAGGTCAAGGCCGCATGCCAACAGTATTTAAAAATGAAATTGAAGCTGGCCGCAAAATCGAAGATTTTTTGATTTAAAAAGACTAACTCATCACATATCTATTGCCCAGCTTCATGTTGGGCTTTTTTATAAGCATTTATACTCGACACAAGATTACTTACAAAAAACACTTCTAAATCAGCTTCTCATTAGCGTATGCTATTGTCTCCCTCTTACTCAGCGCATATAGAAAAATGATAAATATAAGCAAAGTGATACCATCTTTTACTGTTGCGATGCTCACAATATCGTCTTCAGCTAACGCCAGTGTCCCTATTGTAAAACCGAATAAAAAAATCACAGCACTGACAAACGCAAATATTGTAGCCGCTCCAGGTAAACATATTAACAATGCAACATTATTGATTGAAGACAATCGAATAAAAGCCATTATAAAAAACAATCAAATCCCCGATGGTGCTTTTAGCATAGATTTAAGCGGTTATACTATTTATCCTGGTTTTATTGATCCCTTTACTCAATATTCAATTAAATTCGACTATCCTAAATTAGATAAAGAACGTCCTATCTATGATATTAGTCGAATAGGTGGTAATGCTGAGAATGGTGCTATTCATTCTGAAAAAGAATGGTTTAATTATATTCAAGCAGACAGTAACTCATCGTCTAATTGGATAAGCAATGGATTTACCAGTGTTCAAACTGCAAAATTAGACGGCATATTTCGAGGCCGCGGAACCACTGTATCACTTGCCAACAAGATTCCAAATAACATTATCTACCAAGCACGAAGTCATCGTTTTATGTCTTTAAATAAAGGCAGTTCTCAACAAGACTACCCAGCATCATTAATGGGAAGTTTAGCATTAATTCGACAAACAATTTCAGATGCTAATTGGTATCAAAAAAATAAATCTAAACCCGGAACAAATAAGCACCCAAATACAATTGAGTTTAATTCAGCACTTGAAAACTTAACTCATTTAGACAAGCAGCAAATTATTTTTGATACTAAAAACTTAAATAATCAATTGCGTGCTGCACGTATTATGTCTGACTTTAATTTAAAACCAATTCAAATTGGCAGTGGCAGCGAATATTCTCGTATTAACGAAATTAAAGCTCTTGATTATAAAATCATTTTGCCATTGAAATTCCCTCAAGCACCTGATGTTAGCGATATTGATAAGGCTCGCGAAGTGAGTTTGCAACGATTAAGACATTGGGAACGAGCACCATCTAACGCTGCTGAGCTCGAAAAAGCGGATATTAATTTTGCTCTAACTATGAATGGCATTAAAAGCAAGGACTTTTGGCCAAGAATACGTAAAGCTGTAAAAGCAGGCTTGTCACAAGACACCGCATTGGCCGCATTGACAACTATCCCTGCTGAAATGTCTGACATTGATGAGGTAGCGGGTAAAATAGAGCCAGGCTACATGGCTGACTTTGTTGTAGCCAAAGGCAACCTTTTCGAGGATGGTAAAATTTTCAGTGTTTGGTTACAAGGCCAAGAACAGATACAGCAAGACAGAAGCCTTGATACACTTGTTGGTGATTATCAACTTGCCATACAACAGCTACCTTTCGAGCTACAAATCACTCAAGACAACAAGTTAAGTGCTACGTTAAATAGTGGTGAAAACCAGATTGAACTGAGTAAACTTAAATTTGCCAATAATAAACTTAGCTTCACAGCAAAACTTGAAGATGCGGGTTATTCAGGTGTTAATCGGTTTACTTTATGGTTAGACGGAAAAGAGCTTTCAGGCCACATGGAAGATGCCTCCGGAGCGTCGATTGCTGTAGCGGGTAAAAAATCCGTTCCTGCACAATCTGATTCAAAACAAACGCCGAAAGCTACGACAGACACCCAAGCAGATGTCAGTTTTATAGGAAAGTTAACTCACCCCAATGTTGGTTATGGATTATCAAAACAGCCGACTTCGGAGCAAATTCACATTAAGAATGCCACAATATGGACGTCAGAGGATCAAGGTGTATTACAAAACTCCGATATTCTCATCGCCGATGGTAAAATTAAGCGCATAGGTAAAAACCTTAAAACGCCTAGTCGTTATCAAGTAATTGATGCTACGGGTATGCATTTAACCGCAGGGATTATTGATGAACACTCACACATTGCTATTAATGGAGGGGTAAACGAAGGGACTTATGCGGTAACTTCAGAAGTTAGAGTCGGAGATGTTGTTAATCCTGATGACGTATCTATTTACCGAGCTTTAGCAGGCGGCGTGACAAGTGCACAACTTCTGCATGGCAGTGCTAACCCGATTGGTGGACAAGCACAGTACATTAAAATGAAATGGGGAAGCAACGCCGAGCAACTCAAGTTTTCCAAAGCTCCGCCAAGCATAAAATTTGCATTGGGCGAGAATGTAAAACAAAACCATTGGGGCGATAACTTTAATCGTCGCTTCCCAAGAAGCCGCATGGGAGTGGATACTTTATTCAGGCAAACATTTGATGCAGCTCAAGATTATGAAAATGAATTAGAGCGTTTTGACGACCTAGGGCGAAGCAGCAAGCGCAAACAAGTTGCTCCAAGAGTTGATTACCGCCTCGAAGCCATTAATGAAGTACTCAATCATAAACGTGATATTCACATTCATTCTTATGTCGCCTCTGAAATTCTGATGTTTTTAAAAGTTGCCAATGCTTACAATTTCACCGTGAAAGCTTTCACTCACGTACTTGAAGGATATAAAGTCGCGGATGAACTCGCAAAGCACGGCGCTGGAGCATCAACATTTTCTGATTGGTGGGCATATAAATTCGAAGTTTATGATGCTATCCCGCAAAATACCTGCTTAATGAATCAAAAAGGTGTCATCACCAGCATTAATTCTGATGATTACGCCATGCAGCGAAGACTGAATCAAGAAGCAGCAAAATCCATGATGTATTGCGACATGTCTGCTGCCGATGCATTGAAAATGATCACCATTAACCCAGCGATTCAACTTGGTGTATCAAACTATGTTGGTTCAATTAAAGAAGGCAAAATGGCAGATATCGTACTTTGGGACAACAACCCACTGTCTATTTATGCAAAAGCTGACAAAGTATGGATTGAAGGTACTCCATATTTTGATCGCCAACTTGATAAAAAAATGCAACAAGATGTAGCTCAAGAGCGACAAGCATTAATCCAAAAAATTCTTAATAGCGATGTAAAAGCAAGAAGTGGAGAAAAACCTCTTTCACTGATCGAGCCACAATGGCAGTGCGATACGGTTTTTCATGCATGGCATCAGGCACATTAGGGAGGAAATGATGAAAATTAACACAAAAAAAACATTGCTAAACTTAGCTTTGTTAACAAGCTTATTAGCTCCAGTTCATGCAAACGATATGGTACCAAGCGCAGCACAATCTGAACCAATTTTGTTCACAAATGCGACGTTACATACAGTGACTGATGGTGTCATCAAAAATGGGGATTTACTGATTGAAAACGGCAAGATTCTCGCTATTGGCAACAATCTAGTGAGTTCCGATGCCGCTATCATTGACCTATCAGGAAAACACGTTTTCCCTGGGATTGTTGCATTAGATACAAGCATTGGCCTTGTTGAAGTGTCGGCCGTTAAAGAAAGTGATGATCGTCGTGAAATTGGTGCTGTGAACCCTCAGCTTTCAGTTACCACAGCTTACAATGCAGATTCAGAAGTCATTCCAACCGTCAGACACAACGGCATAGCTTATGCTCAAGTGGTTCCTTCAGGCAATGGTTTAGCGGGACAGTCAGCATTAGTAAACTTAGACGCATGGAATATTGATGACGCACTTTATCCAACAGGTTTGCAAATGCACCTTTATTGGCCTCAAATTCGTTGGCCGTCATCCGATGAAAAGCGATATAAAAAGCAACAGGAACAATTAAACAAACGGTTAAACATCTTAAATCAATCGTTCGAAGATAGTTACCGATTTTATATTGCGAATAAAAAACCATCAGGCGATCAAGCACTAGCATCTATGATGCCTTTATTTGCAGGTGAAGGTCAGCTCTATATTCATGCGGATACACAATCGCAGATTGAGCAAGCTATTTCATTGGCTCGCAAATATGACTTCAAAATAGTAATTGTTGGAGGATATGATGCATGGCGTTCGGCAGTCGCTTTAAATGAAATAGGTGCAAAGGTAATTTACACAAATACTTTAGGTTTACCTAAAAGACGTGATGAGCCTATCGATCAAGCATTTAAGATCCCATCATTGCTGAAACAAACAGGTGTAGCTTTTGCGTTAGGGTACTCATCCAGTTGGGATAGCCGTAATTTACCATTTGCAGCAGGGCAAACTGTTTCATACGGATTGACAAAACAAGAAGCTTTAAAAGCCATTACCTTAGATGCAGCTAAAATAATGAATGTCGATAACCTAGGTGCATTATCAAAAGGCTACAAAGCAAGTTTTATTATTTCAAATGGTGATATTCTGGACCCAAGCACAGCTAAAGTAGAGCAGCTATATATTGAAGGCCGAAAAGTTGATTTAAATAACCGGCAACAACAGCTTTATCAAAAATACTTAAAACGATAGTATTCATCCAATTCGGGCTGCTTTATATTTGGTATAAACAGCCCTCTTTTAACTGAGATGTATCATGAAACATATCATCCTATTTATATTCACCGTAGCTTGCAGTGGTTGCAGCAATTACACTTTCAATAGCAACATCGATGCACAAGCCTATAAAGATTACTTTAAAGCTTCTGATGTTGCAGTTTATGAAGCACAAAATCACCCTAAAAAACCTTTCAAAAATTTAAAAATGGTGAATGGTGACTCTTGTCAAATCAGTCAAAACGACAAACCTGCGAGCATTGCTGAGGCTCGTACCAAGGCGCGACGAACTGCGGCCGATCTAGGTGCTGATGGAATTATTATTAAGCATTGCTCTTTCATCAATATTGTAGATTCAAGCTGCATTACTCAAGCCATATGCACTGCACAAGCTATCAAGCATGATTAACTTTAAGCACTCTGTAGAAGCCATTGGTGTTTGTCATAGCCCTTACAAACAAAAGTTTGGGATCCCACGACAACCCGGCCTTGTAGACGCTAAGGGCACCATAGAATTAATCGGTGACTATAACCATCCTGACTTTGTAGAAGGTATCGAACAATACTCACATTTATGGTTAATTTTTAGTTTTCATGAAAACTTAACACAAGGTTTTAAAGCTAAAGTCCGACCTCCACGTTTAGGCGGAAATGACAAAATGGGCGTTCTTGCCACACGCTCTACTTTCAGACCCAATGGCATCGGGCAATCTGTTGTACGTTTACACAGTGTAAATCGTAAAAATGGACAGATACGGATTAATATTTCAGGTATGGATCTTGTTGATAGCACGCCAATTTTAGATATTAAGCCATATCTTCCTTTTTCCGATAACATCCAAGACGCAACGGCAGGTTTTGCTCAACAAGCTCCACAGCAATTAGATGTTCACTTTTCTCAAGCTGCCCTTCAAACTTTATCTGAGCAGACTAACCATTATGAAGTCGAAGCACTGATATCCCAAGTACTTTCTCAAGATCCTAGACCCGCTTATAAAAAAAACAATGAAGATTGTAAAATTTATCACATCAGTTTGTACGAATTAAATATTTCTTGGCAGGTAGTCGAGAATATAGTTATTGTAAAAAACATCACTAATATTTTTTAATTAAAATATTAGTGTAACTTAAAACCCATATAAAAATTAATAACAATTTACTTATAAAGAACATGGTTAATAGAATTTATCAACTTGCTCAAAGTATATAGCTTACTATACACATGAGCCACTTCATCGGCCACTACATTTACACTGAAAAACAAAACATACACTTAAAAAACCAAAGCATTCCACCTGTCTTTTGCTCACACAATAAATTTAATTTTAAACAACTATAATTAATAATTCGACATCCTTTCTATAAATTATTTTTATTAATCTATCACTTAATAAACAATTCTTAATTACCACTATTTGCTAATGCCAATTATATTTATAGTAAACCGTTAAATTAATCAGTAAATAAGGTCTTACAACTATGGCTACTGCAACAAATAGTACTACAGCGGCTACTTTTCAAATTAAAGTGGATAAGGATATGTCGATCACTAATTTGAATGGGGCATGTAAGGCTGACATTAGTCATGGTTCTATTTTAGATATTGATATTATCTCTCAAAAAGGGAAGTGCCAAAGAAGACAATTTCTGGTGTCATCTGCAACATTAACTAAAAATAAATGTCTCTTTTTCAGGTTTACTGCTGTCGGAAAAGACACCTCAAGTATGTCTAAAAAAGAACAAATAAACGAAGCAAATAGCGTCAAACAACTTACAAAAATTGCTAATCAATTCACCAAAGCTTGTAATAAACCTGATACAGGTTTATTTACTGTTTATGGTGAATTAAGTGCAAACAAAGATAAAATTCTACTCAAAAGTACGGAAAAAGCTATAGACGTAGTCGTTGGTGAAAATTTTACAATAGCCCATAAAGAAACTAATGCTAGTTTACCTGCATTTTTTACGTTTTCGAAAAGAAGAGTTGAAATAGTTAAACTCGAAACCGACAAAGAATTGGATGGTTACGTTTTATGTAATGACAAAGCCACACAAACTCGAGTATCTCTTGGACATATTAAAAACCTCAAAACTAAGCAACCATGTGAAACCGCCATTATTGATACTGAATCAGATGCAAAACTAGCAGCAATTGTAACCAAAGTTCTAATTGGAGAAGAAGATCAATTTGGGGAAAATTACACACCAGTAACAAGCATTCCGACAGTAATGCATGATGATATCGAAAGTATTGCTCAGTTAAAGGAAAATAATGAGCACTTAATCAACAAAAGAGTTCAGTCAGAGATTGAAGCTGAAAAAGCAAGATTAGCAGCAGAAGTCGAAGCTGAAAAACAAAAAGTAAGAGAGAAAGAAGCTGAAACGGCTAAGCTTAAAGCAGAACTTGAAGCACAAAAAAGTCAACTTTCACAGCATACTCATACTCAATCAAATGGTTCAACACCTCCACCACCTCCATTTGTAGGAGTAGGAGCACCACCGCCGCCACCTCCACCACTTCCTAGTATCAAAGCTCCGAGTGAAGACCCATTAGCAGACTTAAAAAAACGAAGAAAAAATAATGTTGGAGGTAACTCTCTTGATAAACAAAATGAAAATAAACCTACTTTAACCACTGAAGAACAAATAGCTCAAGAAATAATGAAAGGAGTCACCTTAAAAAAGGTGGTTCGCTCTAGCCCTGAAGCGGGAATAACGACTAAAGAACCAGCTCCATTTGGTCAAGGAACGTTAAAACGAAGAGGTAAACGTGCTGACAAAACAGAAACAAACTCTGCTACTGGGCCACAAATGTTCGAAAAAAGAGGCTCAATATCTTCAACAGGCTCAAGCGCCTCTAGTGAAGATAGAGTCGACACTAATAATGGGGTAATTAAACCTTTTGAAAATGAGATTCCTGTTGCACCTGGAAAAACTGAACCAGCAGCTAAAGCAAATTCAAATAGAAAGAAAAAAGCACCAGTTGCTGCCCCAGAGAAGAAAGCAAAAAAATGAGTTCTGTCTGTTAAACCTAAAAACATCAGTTGAACGCTGAGTATATGAGTAACTGTTTGAGTCAATAAGATGACTTTATCATCATGGCTTTCACCCAATGAGTGAAGTGCTCTACGCTCACAAGCTTGCTAAAATGACTGATATCTGCGTTGTAACTTTTGCAAGTAGAATAACTACTTGCTGCAAGCTACGCCTTACTATCAGCCATTTTTTCTATGCTTGAGAACGCAGTCAACTGATGTTTCTAGGTTAAATGGTCATCCGCTTATCTAAGGAAAGTTGCGGAAGAAAGTATACCGATGAGTTCTCGTCACTCCAGCGCAGGCTGGAAACGAAGTAACGACAGTTTTGTATTTCGGTAGTCTAGTGCCTTTGATTTTTCTATAAAAGTCACTGGATACCAGCCTTCGTTGGTATGACAAAGATTGGTATTTTCTAAATCGCTAGATCCCTAAGTAATACCAATTACAGTAATTAAATTCCCAGCTCAGAGCTATGTATGTGTTCAAAGTACAAGTGAAATTGATGAAGACATAGTTATTACCGACATACAAAACTGTCGTTATTACATTACTACGTTGAGACAATTTTGCGTAGTAATTTGAACACATACAAGCTCCAGAAGGGCAAGGCTAAAGGATTCCATTACTACATTACAATTTTTTGAATTATCCCGACAAAAGCACGAAGTGCGTTGAACGCCAGCTTTGTATGGCGGCCGTTAGGGTATATAGTACTTCAAACTTGCGCCTTGTACTGAAATCCTTTAGCTCTTGCTGAGTGGGAAGTTAATTACTGTAATTGGTATAACTATTTATTACTGCATTGGTCAAAATGCAATGTACATCCCTTCATATAATCAATAGTGACTTCCTAAAGTAAGATGTTAAAATATCGCCCATTCAAAACTCTATCTGGACTACGGTAATGCGAGTTAGCAAATACCTGCTATCAACACAAAAAGAAACACCTGCAAATGCAGAAGTTATCAGCCATCAGCTCATGCTACGAGCTGGTCTTATTCGTCGTAATGCTTCTGGCTTATACTCTTGGCTACCTACTGGTTTAAAAGTGCTCAGAAAAGTTGAAGCCATTGTTCGTGATGAAATGGAAAAAGCAGGTTCTTGTGAGATTCTTATGCCGATAGTTCAGCCTGCTGATTTATGGCAAGAAAGTGGTCGTTGGGAAGAGTACGGTCCAGAGCTATTGCGTATTAATGATCGAAATAACCGTGACTTTGTTCTTGGCCCAACTCATGAAGAAGTGATAACAGATATAGTTCGAAAAGAAGTTAACTCATACAAACAATTGCCATTGAACTTGTATCAAATACAAACAAAGTTCCGTGACGAAATTCGCCCTCGTTTTGGTATAATGCGTTCGCGTGAATTCTTGATGAAAGATGCTTACTCATTTCACCTTGATCAAGAAACCATGGATGCGACCTATCAAGATATGTATTCAGCATATTGTAATATTCTTACTCGCATCGGACTTAATTATCGCCCAGTATTAGCTGATTCTGGCTCTATTGGTGGCAGTATGTCACATGAGTTTCATGTGCTTGCTCAAAGTGGTGAAGACGTAATTGCTTACTCTACAGAAGGCGATTATGCCGCCAATATAGAGCGAGCTGAAGCCCCTAAACCAACTCAGTCACGTGCTGACGCCACTCAAGAAATGACCCTTATTGATACACCTAATGCTAAAACAATTGCTGAATTGGTAGCGCAGTTTGACATAGCTATCACAAACACAGTAAAAACCTTAATCGTTAAAGGTGCGACTGAAGAAAAGCCTTTTGTCGCTTTAATTATTCGTGGCGATCACGAATTAAATGAAATTAAAGCTGAAAAACTTGAGCTTGTTCAATCACCACTGACTTTTGCTAGTGACGAAGAAATTCGTGCTGTCATTGGTGCAGGCCCAGGCTCTTTAGGCCCTGTTGGATTAGATATGCCTGTTATCGTCGATAACAGTGTAAAAGTAATGAGTGATTTTTCTGCTGGCGCTAATACAGATAATAAGCATTATTTTGGCATTAATTGGGGGCGTGACTTACCTGAAGCACGTGCAGTAGACATTCGTAACGTGGTTGAGGGGGAAGCCGCACCAGAAGGTCAAGGCACCTATGCTATGGCTCGTGGTATTGAAGTTGGTCATATATTCCAGTTGGGCACTAAGTATTCTGAGGCGATGAATGCTAATGTTCTTGATGTGAATGGCAAAGCTAAAACTTTATTAATGGGTTGTTACGGTGTGGGTGTAAGCCGTATTGTAGCTGCGGCAATCGAACAAAATCACGATGACCGTGGCATTATTTGGCCTAAGGCAATTGCACCGTTCAAAGTTGGAATTTTACCGATGAACATGCATAAATCTCATCGCGTGAAAGAACTTGCAGAAGAACTGTATAAAACCTTTACCGATACAGGCATTGAAGTCATGTTTGACGATCGTAAAGAGCGCCCTGGCGTTATGTTTGCCGATATGGAACTCGTTGGCGTGCCCCATACGATTGTTATCGGCGACCGCAATATCGATGCTGGTGTACTTGAGTATAAAAATAGACAAAGTGGTGAAAAGCAAGATATTCCAATGAATGAAGTTGTAGATTTTATTAAGTCGGTAGCACTTTAAATATCCATTCAAATATAACGCGCTTAGTTAGCTTTGTGCGTTATATTACTTGCAATTTACGTCTGGTGAAGTTTGGTGACTTAAATTCAAGCTTACCCACTTTAGGTTCCTCTGTAGCAGCGCCCGAACTTACTGAACGATTTTCAGCAAATGTTATCGTTTCAAACTCTTCCCAGACAGTTTTAACAATCTTTGCACCATCTTTATCAACATCTTCTACAAGTCTGCCATCAAATGAAGCACATTTTACTTCCTTACTATTCTTGCTTGCACCGCTATCAAAATCAGTTTTTTTCTTCCAATTGCTTTCTGAAGAAGTACTTCCGTTTACATAGTATTTATCGTCTGCATGTAACAAACCTTGTTCAGCTGCGATTGCTTGCAATTCCGCACTGCAGCTGACATTACCACATTCCATTGATAATTTAAGCGCTGTTTTACCTGCGTGATTCCTAGTCGCTATACTAAAGCCTTCATCAAAAAGGGCTCTGCATAGCCCGCTATGTCCGTTTCTTGCCGCGAGATGCAACAGATTATCACCTTCTGAATTTTGATGATTATGTTTTGTAGATACACAAGAAAGTTTTTGAACCAATTTTGCACTTCCTGAAATAGCGGCATAATCAATCGGGCGATTTCCACTTGAGTCTTCTAAATTCAAAAATACTTCTCTAAGCTCAGGAGGACATTTCTCAAGTAAACAAGTTGCCACTTCGACATTTCCTTTTTTAGCGGCAAAATGTAGGACTCTATGATTTTTTGAGTCTTTTTCAGCATAATCAGCGCCTTTCAAGACTAATTCATTAGCAACGACGGAGTGACCACTTTCGATTGCTAAATAAAGTGCAGATTTACCATCTTCAGAGGCTAATGAAGGCTTAGCTCCTTTTACGAGTAAAGTTCTAACCAACTGCAGTTTTCCATGTTTCGCAGCTAGCCTTAACGCTCTGCTAGAAAGAACATGAGATTCACCGACTTCAGCGCCTGATCCAATCAGCAGCTCTATCATGGCTAAATCATCTTTTGCAGCTGCAATTTCAAATGCCGTGCAGCTATTAGGCAGACTTTGTCGACAATTTAAATCAACACCATCTTTGATATTTTTTCGGACTTTTGAAACTTCTCCACGAGCTACGGCCTTCAAGAAATCATCACTTTTATTTAACCGTCCTAATAGTAAGTCAGTATTTTTACGTAAAGACTTAACTTCGTTGTCTCGGCCTGTTAATTCTACATAGGGCGTATCAAAACTGCTCTTATGAAACTTCACTATCGATTTGAAAGCAAAACTTATTCCCTCATTCCTAACAGGCACTGCTGTGTAGTGAACTTTAACAATACTAATGCCTGAAGATTGACTCCGGAGTTTGAAAATAAATGTTAAACCAGTACTAGGAGATTCTGTTGAACCGGCCTGTGTTGTTGAAGCTACTTTACGAACTACCCTAGTTAGCACATCACTTGTAGTCAATTCCTTATATTCAGGAGATGTCGAAAAAAGATTTGTACAATTAAATGATATAGAAGACATACGTTCTCATTTATACAAAAAATATTATCTTTATTATAATAAAGGTCACTATGCTTAATGATAAATATTAAATGAATTATTGTTAGCCTAGGAATAATACCAATTACGGTAATTAATCCCTCAGTCAGCAAGAGCTAAAGGGTTTCAGTGCAAGGCACAAGCTCGAAGTACTATATTCCCTACGGCCGCCATACAAAGCTGGCGTTCAACGCAGTAATGGAACCCTTTAGCCTTGCCCTTCGGGAGCTTGTATGTGCTCAAATTACTTCTCAAAATTGTCTTGACGTAGAGCAACTATGTCTTCATCAATTTCGATTGCACTTTGAGCACATACACAGCTCTGAGTTGAGCATTTAATTACTGTAATTGGTATAACTACAACAAACATTATGTATCCCATATTCTTTTCATAATATAGTGTTGGGTTACCGCATATAACGGAGTTAATTTGACGGGAAAGACAGCTTTAGTTTTAGGTGGTGGTGGGGCAAGAGCGGCTTATCAAGTCGGTGTGCTCAAAGCCATAGTTCAAAATTACCCTCGAAATCACGGCATCCCATTCGATGTACTTTGTGGTACCTCAGCAGGAGCCGTCAATGCAACTTCATTGGCAACGCATGCAGGCTGTTTTCATTTAGCAGTAAAAAAACTCAACTACGTCTGGGGTAACTTTCAAACTGAACAAGTTTATAAAAGCTCTGTCTCGGGCGTACTCAAACATTTAGC
The DNA here is from genome assembly GCF_004358345.1 of Parashewanella spongiae. Taxonomy (NCBI): domain Bacteria; kingdom Pseudomonadati; phylum Pseudomonadota; class Gammaproteobacteria; order Alteromonadales; family Shewanellaceae; genus Parashewanella; species Parashewanella spongiae. Next base: position 4,026,181 of record NZ_CP037952.1, read on the forward strand.
TGAAATGGCTCTAAAAGGATTACAAGCAAACACTATAAATCCTGATTCTGGCTGTTTATTAGATAACGAACCTTTAAAACAGTTACTTGATAAGGTGATGGATTTTAATCGGATTGATAATAATATTGCACATGGAAACTTAACCGCTTTAAGTATCGATGCATCTTGTTATGATGATTCAAAATCGATAACGTTCTTTCAAGCCAAAGAAAGCATTAACAATTGGTCAAGAGCAAGGCGAAAAGGAGTGCGAAGCCAGCTTTATACTTCTCACTTATTGGCAAGTTCAGCGATTCCACTCGTATTCCCCTCGGTAAAGTTAAACCGCCAATATTTTGGTGATGGCTCTGTACATCAACTCGCACCACTTTCAAGTCCAATTCATTTGGGTGCGGATAAAATTTTGGTGATTAACTTAGATTGTGAAACAAAACCAACAAATCCACTATCTCGTCACCACCCCTCAGCGGCATCCATTGCTGGACACCTATTAGACACAATATTTTCAGACACCCTCAATAGTGATCTTGAACGGTTACAAAGGGTCAATAGTACAATTAGCTTAGTTCCAGAAAACCACCGAAAAGAATACGCTTTAAGAGCAATTGAAACGCTGGTTATTAAACCCAGTCAAGATTTAGGTGAAATAGCCGCAACCTACTATTACCACATGCCTTTTGCTATACGTAGTTTATTGCGAGTCTTTGGGATCAATCAACGAACCGAATCCAGTATCATTTCATACTTACTATTCGAAAAAGCCTATACAAACGCCTTAATTGAGCTCGGTTACAATGATGCAATGTCTCAATTAACAGTGATCAATAAATTCTTATCTCGATAAATTATTAGATTTTTTCTTTTAAAACGTTTTGGCATAAAAACTGTATTAAGTAGTCAATATTATTACGTTTTAGTTCAGAGATACTGTAATGGATTTTGGTTTAGCAGTTGGTTACCAATCAGATAGCTTTACACTCACTTCTCAGCCTCATGGCAGAAGTACCCTATCGACAGATCTTATTCACATCATACAGTCTCTGCATTCAAGCCTTGAGCCTAGGACAGTTTTTGCCAATTACGGCAAAATATTAGGCCAACATTTGCCGATTATCGGTGTGCAATTACAACTTGCTAATCACCACTTCATTTGGGGAATTGGTCAAGGCAAAGGCTTTAAGTGTTTTTTACCGCTCAATCAGCAATCCAGCGAGATACACTACCGCTTAAGTGATAACTTATCACCGCAGCAATTATCCCTATTAAAACAGATTGAAGAGTTATTACCGCAAGCACTAGAAAATGCGATGAACTTCGCTGATATGTCAAAAAAAGCCATGTTCGATGCACTGACATCTTTAGGAAACCGCCGTTATTATCAACAAATGCTAGAGTCGGCTATTGCGCGTTTCCAACGTGCCAACGAAGATATCTCTTTATTGATTTTAGATCTCGATAACTTTAAATCACTCAATGACCGTTTTGGTCATCAACTCGGTGATACCATTTTAAGTGAGTTTGGTGCTTTGCTTACAAAAACAACCCGCAATGCTGATCAAGCGTTTAGAATAGGTGGCGATGAGTTTGTCGTTATTGTTCATGGTGATTCTATTGCTGCTGAAAAGCTGTCTCAAAGAATCATTATGGAAATTAATGACAGTCCTCTGCTGCAGCAATTCGACGCACAATCCAGTATTGGAATCGCTCAATTAACTACAAAACAAACTAGCAAACAACTCTACGAGATGGCTGATAAAGCACTTTATAGCGCAAAGTTAAGTGGGAAAAATAATTTTAAAGTGGCATAAGGCTTGTTAGTTTTATTATCCACAGTTCAAAAATAAAGAAGCAAAAAAAATTAACTTAAAATAACCGTTCAACCTAAAAACATCAGTTGAACGCTGAGTATACGAGTAACTGTTTGAGCAATACGATGATTTTATTATCATGTTTTTCACCTAAGGGACGTGGCGGAAGAATGTATACCAATTTTATCGTCACTCCTGCGAACGCAGGAGTCCAGAGTCTTTGGTTAATTTGGGCACAAGTCGCTGGATACCTGCGTTCGCAGGTATGACAAATTAAGCGTTGAAATTTAAATTGGTATTATTTGAACTGCGACATCCCTAATGAGTGAAATGCTCTACGCTCACAAGCTTGCTAAAATGGCGGCTATCTGCGTTATAACTTTTGCAAGTAGAATAACTACTTGCTGCAAGCTACACCTTAATATCAGCCATTTTTTCTACGCTTGAGAACGCAGTCAACTGATGTTTCTAGATTTAGTTTCTGTAATTGGTATAACGCTGAAGATTAAACTATCCAAGGTAAAGTACGAAAATAAGCTAGAATAGGCATCTGTGAAGGAATTTCGTAGGTGATATGAAATAAAAAATTTAATTCTGTCGCACATAGATTGACTGACTTTCTACATCTGCTTGTGCGACTTTATCCACCCAATAACCAATCGCACAAACAAGCTGCTCATTATAAAAAAGAAGTGGGACTCTACTCCTTTCCCAAGGTGGAACTTGTAACTCTTGCCACAATTTTTTTAGTGATCGCGATTTATCCCGAAAAGTAGGCTTACACAATGTACTTCCTGCTACACCAAATCGTATTGACACTACCTCATTTAATTTCGGTAACCGTAATTGAGTTAACGGATCACTTTCATCTGTCATTGTTTTCTCAACAATAAGCGTGTTTAACGAATTCACTTTCAGCTCTACACGTTCAGACTTCGCCAATAGTTCAAGTAAATTAACCGCCTCAATGTCATCGGGCTTAATTAATTCTTGTGGATAGTCATGAGCATAAACTTGGTGATTAAATCGGCGAACTATAACGCCTGAAGCTTTGATCTCGACTTTAGCGCCAGCTTTGGCAGTTTGTAACTGCTCTAAAGTTTCATCTAATTGTATTTTTGATAAGTTTGGCAAATCGAGTTTGCTTAAGAATGTACGAAACAATTGCCTTTGCCACGCATAGGGTAATAAACCGAAGCTATTAATATTAAGTACATATTTCGCAAACGGCGATGCTTGTATATGTGCTAATAATTTTTGTTCAGAAACTTCATCAAGCAAAGATTGTTGTTCTCTACAAAGCTCAGCACTACGGCACGCGGTTGTTGCAATAGCAGGCCAGCGTTGTTTCAACTGTGGGATGACATTTAAGCGGAGAAAATTTCGGTCAAATCTCACATCTTGGTTACTGTCATCTTCAATGTTAGAAAGCCCATACTGTTTTGCATATTGTTCGATTTCAATTCGAGAAATATCTAATAATGGTCTCAGTTGAAGTAGCCCATTATCTAATGGCTGAGTCACGCCCATACTCGCTAGTCCCTTGGGGCCTTGACCACGCTTTAGGGCTAGCAATAACGTTTCTAACTGATCATCTTGATGATGAGCTGTAAATAACACGTCTCCTAACTTCATCTCACTCAATAATGCTTGATACCTTGCCCGGCGTGCTTCGGACTCAATACTTAATCTTGCACCTTGTTTAACCGCTACTTTTTTTACTATAAGAGGCAAATTATAGGCTAATGCACGAGATTCACAATGTTTAACCCAATCATCCGCATCTGGACTGAGTCCATGATGAATATGAATCAATACCGCACTGAGATGAGCCTGTACTCTTGTTAATTCACTAACCGCATGTGCGAGCACTTCTGAATCAATTCCACCGCTGTAAGCGATTATTAGCCGCTGACAACTTGCCTCAGATAACTCTTTGATGCTATGTAAAATAGATTGTGCAATGTTAGCTGTATTAGGCATTAGAACAACATTCTTACTTTGTCTGGCCCTATCAAGCTTTGTAGCGCCAGTAATAAATCATCTGTCGGGTTAACTTGCCAATCATCACCTAATTGAAATTGGCCTTTGGCATCTTCTAAGCGATAGTTAATCAATACAGGGGTTTTACCTGCTTCTTTCCAAGGCAATAATGTTTGTTGGAATGATTCTAAAACAGATTGATCAATCTGAGTGCTTTCGATATCTATTTCTAATCCTTTTGAAAAATGACCACGTGCTTCACTAATATCGATGATGTTTCTCGCTGTCATTCTGTTTCCGCCAGAAAAGTCATCAACGCTAACTTCACCTTCGCAGATAATGACTCGATCTTTTTCAATCAAATGATTAAATTTTTCATAAGCTTCGGTAAATAGCATAACTTCTAAGCGACCACTTTTATCATCCAGTGTTACCAAGCCCATTTTAGAGCCTCGTTTAGTCATCATCACCCTTGAAGCAACAACCAAACCTGCTATTTTAACTGTTTTACTGCGCCCTGTAGGGTGCGTATCTTTCAAACGACCATTGGTGTAATACTTTAATTCTTTCAGGTATTGATTGATTGGGTGCCCAGTTAAATATAAACCGAGAGTATCTCGCTCACCTTCTAGCCACACTTTGTCTGGCCAAGGTGTACAATCAACAAATTGCTGTTTCGCATCATTAGGATCGGTATTAAGCAGACCAAACATGTCATTTTGGCCAGTTGATTCTGCTTTCGCATGCTGTGCTGCTGCTAAAATCGCTTGAGGTAATGTTGCCATCATTGATGCTCGATGGGGGCCTAGAGTGTCCAAGGCACCAGCGGAAACGAGTTTTTCAATGACTCGTTTGTTCAGTTTTTTAAGATCAACTCTGGCACAAAAATCAAATAAATCGATAAATGGCCCTGACTTTCTGGCTTCGAGTATTGATTCAACAGGGCCTTCACCCACGCCTTTAATTGCACCAATGCCATAAATAATATTAAATTCGTCATCAACCGTGAACTTAAACTGACCTCTGTTCACGTCTGGTGGAATTAATGGCAGTCCCATGCGTTCACATTCATCAACGAGAGTAACAATCTTATCGGTATTATCCATATCCGCAGACATTACTGCCGCCATAAACTGTGATGGATAATGGGTTTTTAACCAAAGCGTTTGATACGAAACCAATGCATAAGCGGCTGAATGGGATTTATTGAATCCATATCCCGCAAACTTTTCAACCAAATCAAAAATTTTCATCGACAGTTCACCATCGATACCATTATTGTTCGCACCTTCTTTAAAAATACTCCGTTGTTTTGCCATTTCTTCAGGCTTCTTTTTACCCATAGCTCGACGAAGCATATCCGCTCCACCTAGGGTATAACCTGATAAAACCTGAGCAATCTGCATAACCTGCTCTTGATACAAAATAATACCGTATGTCGGCTCAAGCAGATCTTTTAATGATTCATGTTGCCATTGCGCGTCTGGATACGAAACTTCTTCACGGCCATGTTTACGCTCAATGAAGTTGTCTACCATGCCTGATTGCAAAGGTCCTGGACGGAATAAGGCAACAAGCGCAATCATATCTTCAAAACTGTCTGGTTGAAGACGCTTAATAAGATCTTTCATACCACGTGATTCGAGCTGGAATACCGCTGTGGTTTCGTAACGCTGCAATAGCTTGAATGAGGCGGGGTCATCAAGAGGAATTGATTCAATTCGAATTGGCTCAAGCCCTTTCTTCGCTTGAGTTGCATTCACCATTTGCAGTGCCCAATCGACAATGGTGAGTGTTCGTAATCCCAAGAAATCGAACTTAACAAGCCCTGCCGTTTCTACGTCATTTTTATCAAACTGAGTAACTGGGTTAAGCCCTTCAGCATCACAGTAAAGTGGGGAAAAATCAGTAATCTTAGTTGGGGCAATCACCACCCCTCCAGCATGTTTACCTGCATTTCGAGTGACACCTTCAAGGCGGCGGCACATATCAATCAGATCTTTTACATCTTCATCGGCTTCATAGGCTTCTGGTAAAGCGGGCTCGGCTTCAAAAGCTTTGGCTAATGTCATGCCCGGCTCAGGAGGGATCATTTTTGATATTCGGTCAACAAATCCGTACGGATGCCCAAGTACACGACCAACATCTCGAATTACCGCTTTAGCAGCCATAGTACCGAATGTAATGATTTGAGATACGGCATCACGACCATAAAGTTCAGCAACATGATCGATCACTTCATCTCGCCTATCCATACAAAAATCGACGTCGAAATCCGGCATTGAAACACGCTCAGGGTTCAAGAATCGCTCAAACAGTAAATCGAATTCAAGTGGATCTAAGTCGGTAATTTTTAACGCATATGCGACTAACGAACCCGCACCTGAACCGCGACCCGGTCCGACAGGGATATCGTTATCTTTACCCCATTGAATAAACTCCATCACAATCAAGAAATAACCGGGGAAGCCCATTTCGTTAATAACGTTAAGCTCAACGTCAAGTCGCTTGTCGTATTCACCCCGTTTTTCAGCTCTTTCTGTTTCATCAGGAAACAAGAACTGTAAACGTTCTTCTAATCCTTTTTCGGATACATCGACAAGGAAATCTTCGATCGACATGTCACCTGTAGGGAAGTTTGGCAAGAAGTACTCATCTAAACGAACCGTTACATTGCAACGTTTACTGATTTCAACACTATTTTGTAGTGCTTCAGGAATATCACTGAATATCTCACACATCTCTTCTTCTGATCGCAAGTACTGTTGTGAGCTATACTTTTTAGGTCGACGATTATCAGCAAGTGTAAAACCATCGTGAATCGCGACTCGGATCTCGTGGGAATCAAAGTCATCGGCGTGCAAGAATACTACTTGGTTTGTTGCGACGACTGGTAAGTTGTTTTGCATCGCGTGTTCGACTGCCATGTGTAAATAACGTTCTTCGTCTGCTCGTCCTGTGCGTAATAGCTCGACATAATAGCGATCGGTAAAATGGGTCTGATAAAAATCTGTGAGCTCTTGAGCTTGAGGCGCATTCCCTTTCAGCAACGCTTGCCCTAAATCACCGTCTTTTCCACCAGATAGCAACAATAACCCTTCATTATATTTCGGCAACCATTCTTTATCGATAACGGTCTTTCCTGCAATCTCACCTCGTAAATAAGCTTGGCTAATAAGCTGAGTTAAATTCTGGTAGCCGTCATTATTCATTGCAATAACAGTTAAACTACTTAAATCGTCAGATTCTTTGGATTGCATCCAAAAATCAGCGCCTATGATTGGTTTTATACCGCTCGAATGGCAAGCACCGTAAAACTTTACAAGCCCACAAAAATTATTCTGATCCGTTAATGCTATCGCTGGCATTTTCAGCTCGGCAGCACGCGACAGTATAGGTTTAACTTTTGCCACACCATCAGACATGGAGAAATCACTGTGGACTCGAAGATGCACAAAACGGGGTTCAGACATAATGACTTTTGGTTTCTTAATAAAATGAAAAGAGATATTGATTTAGCCTAACAGACTCGCTCAATTCGAGCCAGAAATTAGCACTTTTACAGGTTTAAAACTACGACGATATTCAGGCAAAACCCCGAACTCTTGCAGGGCGGCAAGGTGAGCTTTTGTTGGATAACCTTTATGGGCTGCGAAACCATACTGCGGGTGCAGTTTATCAAGCTCATGCATTTCTTTATCCCGTACCACCTTTGCAACAATAGATGCTGCGCTTATAGCAGGGATAACACCATCACCTTTCACAATTGCATGGGCCGTCATACTTAACTCAGGCACTCGATTACCATCGACCAAAACAACTTCAGGGATAGGTTTCAAACCAGCTACTGCGCGTTGCATGGCCAGCATAGTGGCATGCAAGATATTGATTTCATCGATTTCTGCTGGGCTTGCCCGCCCCACACTCACACAGAGCGCCTTTTCTATTATTTGCGCAAACAATGCATCACGCTTTTTTTCTGAAAGTTTTTTTGAATCATTTAAGCCTTCAATTGGGTTATTAGGATCCAAAATCACAGCTGCGGTGACCACATCACCTACGAGTGGCCCTCTACCAACTTCATCAACACCCGCATGTTGTATGCTGCAAATATCATTAACCTGTTCTAGGGTAATATTTTTAAAAACTGCCATTATTTTCTACTCTTAATCAACACTGAAACTGCTTGAGCGGCACATTGACTTGCATTGCAAGCAAGCGTTTTATGGATTTCAGTAAAGCGCTCGAATAGTGGAGAAAAGTCATCATTTAATTGCTTTGAAACGGCTGTAGATATATTTTGTGGCGTACAATCGGCCTGAATTAACTCAGGAATAATTGCTTCCCCAGAGAGCAGATTCGGCAATGAAAAATGGCTAATTTTCATCATTCGCTTTGCTATCGAGTATGTTACTGGACTCACCCGATAAGCAACAACCATAGGACGTTTGACTAACATGGCTTCTAATGTAGCAGTTCCAGATGCTAATAAAATGCAGTCAGCAGCTGCCATAACCGTGCGAGACTTCCCAATGACTAGCTCAATTTCTAGATCGGGAGCATATTGTTTTAATGCTTCAGTGAACTGCTTTTTTCGAGCCTCATTAACTAAAGGCGTAATAAACTTTAAGTCTGGATATTTCTGTTTAAGTTCGTTAGCCGCTTCTAAAAATGGTTGTGCAAGTTGTTTCAGTTCCCCACCTCTTGAGCCTGGTAAAATAGCTAAATACTCAGATTGGTGAGCTACCCCTAAAGCATCTCTTGCAGTAGCCTTATCACTTTGCATTGGGATATCGTCAGCTAAGGTATGCCCGACAAATGTGCAAGGCACATTATGTTGGTCATAAAATGCCTTTTCGAAAGGCAATAGAGATAACACCATGTCAGTGGCTGCAGCAATTTTGAAAATTCGTTTTGGTCGCCACGCCCATACTGATGGACTAACGTAATGAACCGTTTTGATGTTTAGACGCTTTAATTTTAGCTCAAGCCCAATATTAAAATCAGGTGCATCGATCCCAATAAAACAGTCGGGATTAATTTCGGTAATTTTTGCTATTAATTCTCGGCGTACTGTTATCAGTCTTGGTAACCGTGATAACACTTCAACCAAACCCATGACCGACAACTCATCCATTGAAAAGTAAGACTCAAACCCTAAAGCTTCCATTCGTGGCCCACCGATCCCAACAAATCGAGCGTCAGGATATTTTTTTTGCAGTGCTTTAACTAAGCCTGCACCCAAAATATCACCTGAGACTTCACCAGCTACCAATGCGAAAATAGGAACACGTTTTGAGGCCATAATGTCTTCTTAAAAGCTAAAAATTGGTTAATAACAAACAAGGCCTCAATGAGGCCTTGTTTAACATGGATAAGTTGTAAGGGATCTAGCGATTTAGAAAGTACCAATCGTTGTCATACCAGCGAAGGCTGGTATCCAGTGACTTTTATAGAAAAAAGTAAAGGCACTAGACTACCGACATTCAAAACTGTCGTTACTTCGTTTCCAGCCTGTGCTGGAGTGACGAGAACTCATCGGTATACTTTCTTCCGCAACTTTCCTAACAAACACTGTTATCGAATAATGCCACGACTTGAGTTTGTAGCAAAATCAAGCATCATTTTAACTTCTGAATAGGCTTTCGCGTCATCTTGCAACTCAGCAACGGCTTCTTCAATTGTCAGACTACTGCGATACAATTTTTTATAAGCGCGTCTAACTGCATTCTGGCTTTCGATAGAGAAACCTCTGCGCTTTAATCCTTCGCGATTTAAACCTCTAGGCACTGCAGGCTGTCCTGCAGCCATAACAAAAGGAGGAACATCTTGTAAAATCAAAGAAGCACCTGCTGCAAATGCATGGTCACCAATATGCACAAATTGATGCACACCAGTCATACCACCTAGAATAACAAAATCACCAACATGAACATGACCAGCAATTGAGGCATTATTCGCTAAAATAACATTATCACCCACAACACAATCATGCGCGATATGTACATAATTCATAAATAGGTTGTTCGAACCAATTTTCGTCTCACTGTTATCTTGTACTGTACCGCGATGGATGGTTACGTTTTCGCGAATAACATTATTATTACCCATGATTAGCTTCGTTGGCTCGCCAGCATACTTTTTATCCTGACAATCTTCTCCTACTGATGCAAACTGGTAAATTCGATTACCTTTACCAATAGTCGTTGGCCCTTTGACTACAACATGAGAGCTGAGCCAGCAGTCATCGCCAATCTCTACATCTGCACCAATATAAGTCCATGGACCTATGGTGACATTTTTACCAATTTTTGCATCAGGATGTACGAACGCTAATTTGTCTATCACTTTGTAATCTCTCTGCGAGCACACATAATTTCAGCTGAACACGCCAGCTCGCCGTCCACTGTGGCTTGACCGATAAAAACACCTATTCCTCGGCGCTCTTTTACCATTTTAACTTTAAAGTGGATCTGATCACCTGGCTCTACAACTCTTTTGAATCGAGCTTTATCAATGCCTGCAAAATAGTAGAGCACGTTTTCAGGTGGCACATCGTCGCTCATGGTTTTAAAGGCTAGTAAGCCAGTAGCTTGAGCCATGGCTTCAAGTAATAATACACCTGGCATAACTGGCTGTACTGGAAAATGCCCTTGAAAAAACGGTTCATTAATGGTCACATTTTTGATTGCATGAAGAGTGTCTCCAGGTGTGTAATCAAGTACACGATCAATCAATAAAAATGGGTATCTATGAGGCAGATATTTCAATATTTCATGAATATCCATCGTGTTCATTTCATTCGACACGAATACATTCCTTAACGTTGTGCAAATATTATTCTGTAGCTTTAGAAGCTTTTTCTAAAACTTTAACTCTGTTGAACAGGTCATCTAATTGTCTAAACCGTACCGTATTTCTACGCCAAAGTTTATTTGGCATGGCAACTGTTGCCGATGAAACGATACCTTTTTCTCGAACAACGCTTGTGACATTTGTACCGCCACTAACATGGACGCCATCAGCTATCGAAAGGTGGCCTGCCACTGCGCTGTTACCGCCAATAATACAATATTTGCCTATGGTACAGCTACCCGCTATTGTTGAATTACCTGCAATAGCAGTATGTGCACCGATGACAACATTATGTGCGACTTGGATCTGATTATCGAGAATTACGCCGTCTTCAATAATGGTATGCTCTATAGCACCACGATCAATACTCGTACTCGCTCCTATTTCAACACTATCACCAATACGAACACCACCAGTCTGAGGTATCTTAATCCATTTTCCAGCATCATTTGCGTAGCCAAAACCATCTGAACCAATAACTGCACCAGAATGAATAATGCAATTCTGACCTAAATGTACATCATGGTAAATCGTCACATTAGCCCAAATTCGACAATTTGATCCAATGATAGAATCTTGCCCAATAACAGTGCCAGCGCCAATTTCAGTGTTATCACCAACAATCGCTTTAGAACCAATTACAGCATTGGCGCCAACAGATACATTTTCACCTAACATAGCACTAGGATCAATTTGAGCACTGGGATGAATGTTATATGCAGCTTGAGGAGTCGTATCTAACCACTGTGAAACCAAAGCAAAGGCAACATAAGCGTCTTTTACTATTAGCGCATTACCATTATAGTGCTCAGCACTTTTTTCGCTAAGCAGTACAGCTGTTGCTTTTGTGTCGTCTAGTAAACTGCGATATTTTGAATTAGCCAAAAAAGAGAGTTGACCCTCGACAGCATTTTCTAAGGTAGCGACACTGTTAATTACAGCATCACCATACCCTTGTACTTTACCATCGAGACGGCTTGCCAACTCTTTTAATGAAATAGATTGCATCAATTAATTGCCTTTAGTTAAGGCCTCTACCACTTTACTGCTAATATCTGAAGTTGGTTTTACGTAAACTACAGATTGTCTTGGAAGTACGATATCAAACTGCTCTTTTTCAGCGAGTTTATTTACTGCATCCAATACTGTTTTAAGCAATTTATTTTGCTCTTCACCACTACGACGACGGAAATCTTCATTTAAAGCTTTACCTTTCAACTGTATATCAGAGCGCAAAGATTCCATTTTACGTTGCAATTCAGTTTGCTGATCTTTGCTCATGATTGCAGCATCACGTTGCTGGGTTTCTAGCATAGTGCGTAATTCTTGTTGTTTTTTCTTCAAACCAGCTTCTCTGTCAGCAAATTCTGACTGCAAGGTCTTAGCGACTTTTTCACGTTGTGGAAGTTGCTCGAATATTGCAGCCATATCAACAACTGCAATTTTTTCAGCTTGAGCCATTAGTGGAGCGCCAATTAGCGCCAAAGTCATCAAAGCCTTAGTTACCGTCTTCTTCAAAATTTACTCCTTGTTGTGCTTTAAAATTTTTAAACTTGCCGAGTATATACTTAAAATACTGCAAATTGCATCTTGAAGTATTTTAAGTATTCAAATTAAGCCATATATCTAGAAAGTTTGACCAATATTAAACGAGAACACTTCAGTGTCGTCGCCTTCGTACTCTTTAATTGGTCTTGCCAAGCTGAACACTAAAGGCCCCATTGGCGACAACCATTGAACGCTTAAACCGTAAGAAGCTCGGTACAAACTCGGATCGCTATAATCTTGAATTTTTGCAAATTCAGTAGCTGGCAAATCACGATAGGAGTCATAATCAAACTCTGTGTCCCATATACTGCCAGCATCAGCAAAAAAGGATGTTCTTACTGAGTTTGAATAAGCTTCGTCGAGGAATGGAATTGGTACGATTAATTCGAGGCTCGCTGTAGCAATGGCATTACCGCCTAGCGAACGTCCATTTCGTACAAAAATTTCATTCGGATTGGTTGGTAATGAACAGCCACTTCCCGATGGATCCGGACAAAACTCTTGATCTCTTGTAACAGAGAAAGATCTTGGCCCTACTGTATTGGTTTTAAAACCTCGTAGCGTCGTGCTGCCGCCAGAATAATAGTTTTCCCAAAACGGCAAGATATTGTCATTATCATTAGTTTGTCCATAACCATTACCATAGCCTAGACGTGCGCGCGCTAAGAATACAAAACTATGACTGCGCGTCAGTGGGAAATAGAATTTCGTATCTAAATCCATTTTAAAATATTGCACATCAGAACCTGGCGTAGTCACCTTAGTATTAAAGCGCTGAGATGAACCATTAGTTGGGAACGTGCCACGGTTTAGCGAACTTCGAGACCAACCGAGATTAAGTTCAAAGTTATCGAAACTTAACTCATCATTGGCTCCGTCACGATAAATATCGAAGAACTGATTCGTTTGTTGGTTATCCGAAAGTTCGGAAAGGGTGTTGTGCCTAAAACCAATACCGCCATTAATACGGTTATACTCATTTATCGGAAAACCTGAATTGAGAGCAAAACCATAGGATTGGTTTTTATATGCTTCTAGATTGGCTCGTCCGTAATCGGTTTTACTCCAATAAATACTGCCGCCTAAACTGATACCATCTTTGGTCCAATACGGATCTGTGTACGATAAGTTAATCTGTTTTTGATACTTATTGGTATTAATGTTTAAGCCGGCTTGATTACCTGTCCCTAAAAAGTTATTTTGCTGAACCCCAAACTGCAAACTCACACCTGTGCCAGAACCATAACCTACACCAGCATTAAACGAGCCTGATGGCTGTTCTTTTACCGTAAAGTCAATATCAACGATGTCATCTGTACCAGGCACTTGAATGGTTTCAGTATCGACTTTCTCAAAGAATCCTAAGCGATTTAAGCTCTCTTTTGATCGTTCTACTAAATCTGAATTTAACCAAGCACCTTCCATTTGAGTAAGCTTGCGTCGCATGACTTCATCTTTGGTAATGGTGTTACCGGTAAAGTTAATCGCACGTACATAAACACGCTTACCTGGCTTGATACCAACATTCAATGTAACTTCTTTGGTCTCATCGTCAATTTCAGGGTAGGTTTGCACTTCAGGGTAAGCATAACCAAAACGACCAAGGTACTTACTGTATAATTCTTCTGTAAACGTTACTTCAGCAGCGTTATAAGTATCGCCTTCTTTAATTGGTAGCAAGGCTTCCATTAATTTTTCACGTCCCATTAAGTCACCAGTCAAATTAACTTTGCTTACTTTGTATGGTTCGCCTTCATCGACATTGATCGTGATGTATAGGCCTTTGCGATCTGGTGTCATCGCAACTTGCGTCGACGTTTCCTTAAAGCGTATATAACCTTGGTTATGATAAAACGCTTTAATAGACTCTAAGTCTGCCTGTAGTTTTTGTTTTTGATAGCGGCGTTCACCAAATAAATCCCACCAAGCAACATAATCTTTTAGCTCTAGCATTCCGATGAGTTCTTCATCCGAAAACACGGTATTGCCTACGACGTTAATTTGGCGGATATCAGCGGCTAAACCTTCGGTAAACTTAAGTTTAAGTTCTACACGGTTACGAGGAAGATTGATAATTTCAGCTTCTACTTTCGCTCCGTACTTACCAACACCGTAGTAAAAGTCTTGTAAGCCTTTTTCGATTCCAGACAACATGGTGCGGTCCAATGACTCACCAATTTTAACGCCTGAGCCATCTAGACTTTCTTGAAGTTGTTCATCTTTGATGTCTTTATTACCATCAAAAGAGATTTCACTGATAGTTGGTCGCTCTTTAACTGCTACAATCAATACACCATCATCTCGACTCACTTGAATGTTTTCAAAGTTTGTCGAAGCATACAATGCCTTAATGGCTTGTTGCAGCTTGAGTTCGTCGATGGTATCCCCAACCTTCACAGGCAAGTTCAATAATGCTGCACCGAGTGCAACACGTTGCAATCCTTCGACTTGAATATCGGTTACCGTAAATGGCTGAAAAGACTCAGCCAGAGTATTGCCAGAAAAAGTGGCGCCGACTAGTAAAATTGAGGCAAAAAGTTTATTTAATCTCATAGAGCACTTCTAATTGTTATATCAATCCGCAAAACGCTAGATTGCTATCAGTCTGTCCTTGCTCAAAGTCGGGAGAAATCATTAAAAAGCGCAACGCTCATTAATAACAGCAACATCACTGCCCCAATTTTGAATCCAATTTCCTGCACCCTCTCTGGTACAGGCCTACCCGTAACAACTTCAATAAAGTAAAACAATAGGTGACCACCATCAAGTACAGGCACAGGCATCAAGTTGATGATCCCTAAACTAATACTGATCAAAGCAAGAAAACCTAAAAACCTTACCAAACCGTAATCAGCACTTCTTCCCGCTCCTTGAGCAATGGAAATAGGGCCGCTTAAATTTTTAACTGATACATCACCAGTAAATAATTTCGCTATCGTTTTTACACTCACGGCGGTGAGTTGCCAAGTTCGGTCCACTGCGTTTAACGCGGAGCCTACTATGCCATACTCCATTTGAATAAGCATGTTTTCCGGCCACTTAGGTGATTTAGGGCTAATACCTATTAAACCAACCAATTTACCTTCTGCATTCTTTTCAGCTTTAGGTGTTACAGGCAGAATTAATATCTCGCCATCCCGCTTTATTTTAAGTGATAAAGATTTATTTGCAGATTGCTGAACTAAAGCAACAAAACTTGCCCAGTCGCCATAAGGTTTATCATTGATTGATAAAATTGTATCGCCGACCTTAACCTGAGCTTGATCCGCTGCACTGCCTTCAATTACAGCACCAACAATAGGTTTTAAACTCGGCCTATAAACCTTTAGTCCTAACGCAGTAATCGGTGACTCTTTTTCAGGGTCAAATTTCCACGCTTTAGTATCTAATTGATATGTTTTACCAATAAGAGCTGCATCTTTTTCAGCATTCATGACTGGAGTCAAGTTTGCAAGAGATGCAACAGTAATTGATAGGTTTTGTGCACCAATATGACCAACTAGGGCTAAATTAACCTCTTCCCAATCTCTTACTTTTTTTCCATCAACGGCGATAACCTGTGACGGCTCAGTAACTTTAATAACTGACGCGGGCGAATCAGCAATGGTGTCACTAATAATCGGTTTTACTGAAGGCACTCCGATTAAAAACATAAAATACAACGCAATAATTGCGAAAATAAAATTCGCGATTGGTCCCGCACTGACAATGGCGATTCGTTGCCAAACAGACTTTCTATTGAATGCTTGTCCGAGCATATGCTCAGGAACATCCTCTACCCGTTCATCTAACATTTTGACATAACCACCAAGAGGTATCATTGCCAAAACATATTCTGTACCATCTTTACCTTTGCGACGCCAAATTGCTTTGCCAAACCCTACAGAAAATCGTTCTACTTTTACACCACATTTACGTGCGACCCAAAAGTGTCCGTATTCATGCGCAGTTACAAGAATGCCTAACGCAACAACAAAAGATCCAAGACTCCAAAAAAAATCCATCATTAGCAGTAACTTATTCCTTAACGATATTTATTTAACGCTTCTGTTGCTCGAGCGCGGGCTTCTGCGTCTAATGCAACAATATCTTCAATACTATCAAGTTTCGACTTAACCACGGCTGACACGCAATTCTGGTTAATATTGGCTATATCAGTAAATTTTATCTGTTTCGACAAAAATGCGGCTACTGCAATTTCATTCGCAGCATTTAACACAGTTGTAGCTTCTTGTCCTTGATGGCAAGCTGCAATCGCCAGTGCTAAATTCGGGAAACGATTAACATCTGGTTTACAGAAGCTTAATTCTCCGACTTCGAAAAAGTCTAAAGGTTCCACACCAGACGCAATTCGTTGCGGATAGGACAAACAATGAGCAATCGGGGTGCGCATATCAGGATTTCCCATCTGAGCAAGAACTGAACCATCTCGATATTGCACCATAGAGTGAATGACACTTTGAGGATGAATAACAACTTTTAGCTGCTCGGGTCGAGTATTAAACAACCAACGAGCTTCGATGTACTCTAAGCCTTTATTCATCATGGTTGCTGAATCAACCGAAATTTTCTGCCCCATAGACCAATTAGGGTGCTTACAAGCTTCTTCAGGAGTAACGCTCGATAATGAACTTAGATCTCGCGTCAAAAATGGGCCACCTGAACCCGTAAGAATAATATGAGATATACCTGAATCATCAAGATCACATGAACCTAATGCATTTTGAATTTTTTCAGGAAGACATTGAAATATTGCATTATGCTCGCTGTCAACAGGAAGTACTGTGGCACCAGATTGCTTTGCTGCTTCTATAAACAGCTGCCCTGACATCACAAGTGATTCTTTATTGGCTAACAGTACTCGCTTACCCGCTTTTACTGCTGAAAATGTGGGGATAAGTCCCGCTGCACCAACAATCGCGGCCATCACAGTGTCTACACTATCATCTGCAACTAACTGACACAGCACATCTGTCCCTGTTGTCACCTGAATATCAAGCTCTATTGGTAATCGTGTTTGAAGCAATTGAGCCGCGTTTTCATCCACCATGTGTGCAATGCGTGGTTTATGTATACGACACAATTCCAGCATTTTATCTACATTGGTATTAGCAACTAGAATGCTTGCGTAATAAAGTTCAGGATTACGGCTAATAACATCAAGTGTATTTACCCCGATTGAACCCGTTGCACCTAAAATGGCGACATTTTGCATATCATTACATCCAAAAGGCGAGATAAATCATGGTAAATACCGGAAATGCCGCCGTTAAACTGTCAATACGATCAAGTACGCCACCGTGACCCGGTAAAATGTTACCTGAATCTTTGATCTTAGCGACTCGTTTAAACATGCTTTCCGTCAGATCTCCTAACGCTGAAACTAATGCAACAAAAACTGTAACAGCAATAATCAATACTAATTCTTGTTCTGGCGAAATCGCCATCACTAGGGCAACAATAAACATGCTTGTAAACAACCCACCGACTAATCCTTCAACCGTTTTAGCTGGGCTAACATTGGGTATTAACTTAGTTTTACCGAATGATTTACCAACAAAATATGCGCCGCTGTCTGCGGCCCAAACCACCAACATTACGAGAAGAACAAGAAACGGCCCCATATAGGGTGCATTCATTGTGCCCAAAGCTTTAAGCGCGAGCAAAGAAGCAAAACAAGGTAATAAAGTTAAATGGCCGTAAACGGTTTTTAAAACGGCATTATTGACTATAGGTTTACTTTTTGGAAACGCTACGACCATCAGAAAGGCAGTTAACCACCAACAACAGCCGACTACAATAATCAACCAATATAAGGGATGCAATTGGCTGCTGTACCAAATTCCATCAGCAGGCACTATGATATTCAAGGTCACTAATACAAAAGTAAAACTAATGCTGAAGCAATATTGGGTAGTTTTACAATCAAGAGCAACAATTCGTCCCCACTCGCTGGCAGCAATGGCAAAAATAGCGACAAGCACCCAAGAAAAAATGCTCGCTGGCAAAAGGAATATGCCAGCTATAACTAATGGGATTAAGCAAAGTGCTGTTATTATACGTTGTTTAAGCAAAAAAAAGTCCTCAAAAAATCACGATTAATCATTCAAATCATCTATCTGTTTACCAGTGAGTCCGAAGCGCCTTTGTCGATTAGCAAAATTAGCGATTGCCTCGTGAAAAACTTGCTCATCAAAGTCAGGCCATAAAGTATCAATAAAGGTTAATTCCGCATACGCCGCCTGCCATAAAATAAAATTACTAATACGATAGTCACCACCAGTTCGTATCATAAGATCGACTTCTGGTTGATCTGACATATTTAAATGAGAACGAATATGATCTTCAGTCAGTTCCTCTGAGGTTAATTCACCGTTACTAACTTTCTGACTCAATACTTGAGTCGCCTGTAATATATCCCAACGACCACCATAATTTGCAGCGATATTGAGCACTAACCCAGTGTTATTAGCCGTTTTCTCTTCTGCTTTAATTATTTGTTTTTGTAATCGAGAAGAAAAACGAGTTTTATCGCCAATTATATTGAGTTGAACACCATTTTTATGAAGTAGCTTTATTTCACGTTGCAGAACTGTGAAAAAAAGTTCCATCAATAAACTCACTTCTTTATCAGGCCGCCCCCAGTTTTCGCTAGAGAATGCAAAAAGCGTCAACGACTTTACACCTAGCTCTCTGGCTGTGCTCACGGCTTTACGTACAGCAGAAACGCCAGCTTTGTGGCCCATAACACGTGGTTGACCTTTCGACTCAGCCCAACGTCCATTGCCATCCATGATAATGGCAACATGTTGCGGAATCGATTGCTTCAACAAGGAAGAAGCTTGCTGAGGTAATGTGACCGTCTGTTCTTCATCATGCTTCAAAGCTGACTCAGACCCTAATTCCTTTGTAGACGACATCAAATACAACCCTTAAAAATAAACAAACGCCGTGTAGTATACCCCTACACGGCGTCTAATCTCTAGCTTTACGATGAGTTGATTAGACCTCCATCAATTCCGCTTCTTTTATAGCCAATACGGCATCAACTTGCTTGATAAAAGAGTCTGTGATTTTTTGAATATCGTCTTCACCGCGACGTGCATCATCTTCAGAACAAGCTTTATCTTTTTCTAGAGTTTTAAATTCAGAATTGGCATCACGTCGTACGTTACGAACAGCAATACGACTGTTTTCAGCTTCTGCACGAACCACTTTAACTAAGTCACGACGACGCTCTTCAGTCAAAGCGGGAAGAGGAATGCGAATTGTCGCTCCTGCTGACATAGGATTTAAACCTAGATCAGAAGACATAATTGCCTTTTCTACCGCCTGAGTCATGCTACGATCAAATAATGTCACAGCTAGAGTACGAGAGTCTTCTACTGTTACGTTACCGACTTGAGTCAATGGCGTCATTGTGCCGTAGTATGATACTTGAATCGTATTTAATAAGCTTGGGTGTGCTCGTCCAGTTCGGACTTTAGCCATTTGAGCTTTTGCGGCTTCAATACATTTAGCCATACGCTCTTCAGCATTACTTTTAATTTCTTCAATCACTGTAAATGTCCTTTCAGGTCATCAAATAAATCTAATAAAAACTTTATTTTATAAGTGTGCCTTCAGCTTCACCCATAATAACACGTCGTAGAGCACCTGGTTTATTCATATTAAATACTTGAATGGATAAACCATGATCTCTTGCCAAAGTGAAGGCAGCAAGATCCATCACTTTAAGTTCTTTATCAAGTACTTCGGTGTGGGTCAGCTCATCAAATTTTACTGCATCAGGGTCTTTCATTGGATCTGCTGAATACACACCATCTACTTTAGTGCCTTTTAACACTACTTCCGCTTCAATTTCAATACCACGTAGGCACGCTGCAGAGTCGGTTGTAAAGAATGGGTTACCAGTGCCCGCTGAAAAAATAACGACTCGGCCTGATTTAAGCAAACTAATTGCCTCTGCCCAGTTGTAGTCATCACAAACGCCCTTAAGAGGAATCGCTGACATAACACGAGCATTAACATAGGCTCGGTGAAGCGCATCTCTCATTGCTAAGCCATTCATGACGGTAGCCAGCATTCCCATATGATCGCCTACTACGCGATTCATGCCTGCTTCTGCGAGCCCTTCACCACGAAATAAATTACCGCCACCTATCACAACACCAACTTGAAGACCTAGTTCTACCAGCTCTTTAATCTCTTGAGCCATACGATCAAGAACTTTTGGATCAATTCCAAAGCCTTCATCTCCCATTAGGGCTTCACCACTGAGTTTCAATAAAATACGTCGAAATGCGGGTTTTGGGTTGGTGCTCATAATTATTATCCTGTTGTGTCTACCTTAAGATTTGACAGCTTAGTAAGCATATCAAATGTTAAACCAGAAATATCATATTTTGCGATGACGAATATAACAAGACCGCAGCAAATGCCACGGCCTTATAAGTTCATTTAATGAACTAAATTAAGCGTTTTTAGACGCTTCGATTTGTGCAGCTACTTCAGCAGCAAAATCTTCTTCTTTTTTCTCGATCCCTTCACCTACTTCTAGACGAATGAATGAAGAAACAGTAGCGCCTTTCTCTTTCAAGAAATCGCCAACTGATTTTTTAGGTTCCATGATGAACATTTGACCAGTAAGAGAAATCTCACCAGTAAATTTCTTCATACGACCAATAACCATCTTCTCAGCGATTTCTGCTGGCTTCCCTTCATTCATCGCGATCTCTACTTGAACAGCTTTTTCTTTCTCAACAAGTTCAGCAGGAACGTCTGAAGGGTTTACGAATTCAGGCTTAGAAGCAGCAACGTGCATTGCTAGGTGCTTCAACGTCTCTTCGTCAGCATCACCAGCAACAACAACACCGATACGTGCACCGTGGCTATATGTCGAAAGGTTAGCACCTTCAATATATTCAACACGGCGGATATTCATGTTTTCACCGATTTTAGCAACCAATGCAACACGTGTGTCTTCAAATTTTGCTTTAAGAGCTGCGATATCTAAACGCTCAGCAACAGCTGCATCAACAACTTCATTTGCAAAACCTAAGAAGTTACCATCTTTCGCTACGAAATCTGTTTGGCAGTTTACTTCAACAAGTGCAGCAAAACCTTCACCTTTTTTGATGATGATAGTACCGTCAGCTGCAATGTTTCCTGCTTTTTTAGCAGCTTTAGCAGCACCACTTTTACGCATGTTTTCGATCGCAAGCTCGATGTCACCTTTGGTTTCTGTAAGTGCTTTCTTACAATCCATCATGCCTGCGCCAGTACGATCGCGCAATTCTTTAACTTGGGCAGCAGTAATTGCCATTGTTAAATCCTCTTTAGAAAATTCGACTAATAAAAAATAGGAGCCCTTAGGCTCCTGAAACCAATTAATTAAATTGGTTCTTTAAGGAAGATGAATTTCATCTCACCTTATTAAACAGTTTCTACGAAACCGTCTTGCTCAGCTTGAACCGCTAAATCTTGACCACGTCCAGATTTTGCAGCTTCAGAAACAGCTGAAGTATAAAGACGGATTGAACGCATCGCATCATCGTTACCTGGAACAATGTAGCTAACGCCATCTGGGTTTGAGTTAGTATCAACAATAGCAACAACTGGAATACCTAGGTTGTTCGCTTCTTTAATTGCGATATGCTCATGATCAGCACCAATAACGAATAATACGTCAGGTAGGCCGCCCATGTTTTTAATACCACCAAGAGATTTCTCAAGCTTGTCTAGCTCGCGAGTACGCATTAGCGCTTCTTTCTTAGTTAACTTGTCGAAAGTACCATCAACAGCTTGAGTTTCTAGCTCTTTCAATCGCTTGATTGATTGACGAACAGTTTTCCAGTTAGTCAACATGCCACCTAACCAACGGTGATCGACATAGAATTGATCACAAGCGATTGCAGATTCTTTAATTGCTTCACTTGCTGCGCGCTTAGTACCAACAAAAAGGACTTTACCTTTTTTAGCAGCAATGTTGCTGATGAATGCTAGAGCTTCATTAAACATTGGCACAGTGTGCTCAAGGTTAATGATGTGTACACCATTGCGTGGACCAAAGATGAACGGCTTCATTTTTGGATTCCAGTAACGAGTTTGGTGACCGAAGTGAACACCAGCTTGCAGCATATCGCGCATTGAAACTTGTTTCATTTGTAATACCTTAATAAGTAAAGAGGGGTTATTCCTCCACGTATCCCGCTTAATCGACCAAAATGATTAATTTCAGCACCCCGATAAACGTGACGATACGTGTGTGATTTCGTATTTAAATTAAATGCCATGTATAATGGCGGTCATATTCTACCTTGACTGATAAAATTAGTCTAAGCATCCTTTAGGATTACCGATTAAATTTTTCAGAAAATAAGGTTAAACACAACGGCGCGCTTTATACCATAAAAACGGCAATTGATGCAATAATAAACTGGTATTAGGGTTATTTCGCCATCACTACAAGATTTGAGAGAGATTGCATGAGTATTGTGATTAAAACCGCAGAACAAATTGAAAAAATGCGCGCGGCCGGTAAGTTAGCGGCCGAAGTATTGGAAATGATTGCACCTAGCGTAAAAGCTGGTGTAACTACGAATGAACTTAACGATATTTGTGCAAAATTTACTGATGAACACAATGCCATTTCAGCCCCTCTTAATTATCACGGTTTTCCGAAGTCCATTTGTACTTCTGTCAATCATGTTATTTGCCACGGTATTCCTAATGACACGCCTTTAAAAGACGGTGATATCGTCAATTTAGATATTACTGTCATCTTAGATGGCTACCATGGTGATACATCCAAGATGTTCCTCATTGGTGATGTAACCCCAAAAAACAAACGCTTATGCCGTATTGCCCAAGAAAGTTTATACCTTGCAATTCGAAAAGTGCGCCCAGGTATGCGATTAGGCGAAATCGGTACCACGATTGAAAAATTCATTAAAGCCAGTAAGACGGGGTTAGAGAAGTATTCTATCGTTCAAGATTACTGTGGGCACGGTATCGGCGAAGGATTTCATGAATCACCACAAGTCGTTCATTACAAAAATAATGATAAAACAGTATTACGCCCCGGAATGTGTTTTACAATTGAGCCCATGATCAACGCTGGACGTCACACATCCGTGCTTGATGCCGAAGATAAATGGACAGTCCGCACATCAGACGGAAAAAATTCAGCACAATGGGAGCACACCCTTTTAGTAACAGAAAAAGGCGTTGAAGTGCTCACTTTACGTGCTGAAGAAGACTTGCCGCGCGTTATTAATCATAAATAATTTAACAATAAAGCTAGGGACGAAATGAATAACACTGCACAGGAAGTCAAAGCAGCTCTCATTACACAAAATGAACACCTTTTAGATAGGTTTAAACGAAAGCATAATATCGTAGAACTTGTTCAATGCCGTTGTGATGCTGTTGACTCTTTGTTGCAGAATGCTTGGCAACAGTGCGGTATAGTTGATCATTCCATAGCACTGATTGCTGTTGGCGGTTATGGACGTGGCGCACTTCACCCTCATTCTGATGTCGATTTACTCTTTTTATTTGATGGTGAACTATCAAAAACTCTGCAAATTTTATTAGAGACATTTATTGCTTATCTATGGGATGTTGGTCTAGAGATTGGGCATAGTGTTCGCACTCTTGAGCAAAGCATTCAACTCGGAAAAGATGACCTCACCATTGCTACCGCGCTGCTTGAAGCAAGATTAATAGCAGGAGACACAAAACTATTTATTCAACTTCAGCAACAAGTTTGCTCACCTAAGTTTTGGCCTGCTCAAGAATTTTATACAGCTAAGCGACAAGAACAAGATGAACGGCACGAAAAATCCAGTGCATTTAATCTTGAGCCCAACTTAAAGAGCTGCCCCGGCGGGCTTCGAGATATTCAGACTATTACTTGGGTATCCATGCGCCACTTTAATGTTACTCACCTTGAAGATTTGGTCGAACATGGCTTTCTTGAAAAAATTGAGCTGGCTGAGCTCATTCAGTGTCGTAATTTTTTGTGGGATCTAAGATTTGCCCTTCACATCATCGCTGGGCGAGATGAAAACCGTCTACTGTTTGATTTTCAACGTGATGTTGCTGATCTTATGGGTTTTGAGGATGCCACTCAGCTTGCTGTTGAACAAATGATGAAACGCTATTACCAGACAATACGTCGAGTAATGGAGCTTAATCAAATGCTACTGCAACTCTTTTTTAGAGCAACATTAAAGCAAAGTAAAACCTTAGAAGTCCGCCCGATCAATAAACGTTATCAACGTCGGGGAAACTTTATTGAAGCCTTACCCGGTGTCGACTTCAGCCAGCCAGAGCAACTGCTCGAATTATTTGCCATCACATTAAAATATCCAAGTATTACGGGGATTTTTGCACCAACATTACGCACACTTCGAAGAGCAAGACGCTTATTGACACAGCCTTTAATGCTAGAGCCTGCTTGTCGTAAAATATTCATGGAAATATTACGCCACCCTAAAGGCATATCAGCGCTATCACTCATGCATAAACACAATATCATGAGCAGCTATTTACCAGAGTGGCGTAAAATTGAAGGACAAATGCAATTTGATTTGTTTCATGCATATACTGTTGATGAGCACACTCACCGATTATTAAAAAATCTTGACCGTTTTTTCCAGCCGGAATTTAAAGACGAATTCCCTTTAGCATCAATAGTGGCTAATCAACTCCCTAAACGCGGATTATTAGTTTTAGCGGCTATTTTTCATGATATAGGTAAAGGTCGAGGCGGAGACCATAGTATTCTTGGTTCAAGAGATGCTGAGGAATTCTGTAAACTTCATGAATTGAACGATCATGATGGTCGTATTGTTTGCTGGTTAGTGGAACAACATTTATTGATGTCAACCGTTGCTCAGCGTAGAGACATTTCAGATCCGGATGTTATCGTAGATTTCGCTGACAAGGTCCGAGACAATGATCATCTCAACTACTTATATTGTCTCACTGTGGCCGATATCAGGGCGACTAACGAAAACATTTGGAATAGCTGGAAAGATTCACTCTTAAAAGATCTGTACTTTTCAACTCAACGTGTATTGACTCGTGGTAAAGAAAAGCCCATAGACATGCGAGCCAGAGTCAGAGAACACCAAGCCAAAGCGAAAAGTGAGCTTATAAAACGTGGCGTAACTGAAGTTGAAATTGAAAAATTATGGCAAACCTTTAATGCGGACTACTTTTTACGTCACAATCCCAATCAAGTTGTTTGGCATACAAGCGCCATTTTAAAACATGGTTCAAATGAGCCTTTAGTTCAAATATCTAAGCACATGAGTCGTGGTGGCACCGAAGTTTTTGTTTATTGTGAAAACCGCCCAAAGTTATTTGCTACAGTAATGGCGATATTAGACAACAAGAATATCAGCATTAATGATGCTAATATCATGACCTCAAAAATTGAATACGTATTGGATACTTTTATTATTCTTGAAAGAACAGGTAAGACGGTTTCAAGCAGTTCCCGTATCCAATCATTACAGCGCACACTCTCAAAAGCATTAAAGACTAATACGACAAATTTACCGAAATTTAAGAAAATTTCTCGTAAAATGAAAAGCTTTACAGTGAAAACAAAAGTGACATTTTTACCCAGCACCCGTAATGGAACAACGATGATGGAACTCATCACCTTAGATAGGCCGGGATTATTGGCTAAAGTTGCTGATATTTTTTATCAATGCGATGTCACTATTGTCGGTGCAAAAATTTCCACTATTGGGGAACGTGCCGAAGACTTTTTCAGGCTAAAAAACAATGCTGGCCAGCCTCTTAGTTCATCTCAAAAGGAAGAATTAAAACAAGCGTTGATAAAAACATTAACTCATTTAAAACATTAATCTAAATTTTACTGGGAGTAATCCAATGCAAGCGTTACGTCAACGTATTGAAGCTGCTTTTGAGGAGCGTAACCAAATCACACCAACTTCGGTGAGTTCGGAACTGAAACAAGACATCAATACCGCCATTAATTTACTCGACTCAGGCGAAGCTAGAGTAGCAGAAAAAATAGATGGTCAATGGCAGATTAATCAGTGGCTTAAAAAAGCTGTACTACTTTCTTTTCGAATTTTTGACAATCAAGTTATTGATGGCAGCGAAACCAAATATTTCGATAAAGTCCCATTAAAATTTGCAAATTACGATGAAGCACAATTTAAAAAAGAAGCGGTTCGAGTTGTTCCACCAGCTACCGTTCGTCAAGGCTCATTTATCGGTAAAAATACTGTATTAATGCCATCTTACGTCAACCTAGGTGCGTATGTAGATGAAGGCACTATGGTTGATACTTGGGCAACCGTTGGTTCATGTGCCCAAATTGGTAAAAATGTGCATTTATCTGGCGGTGTAGGCATCGGCGGTGTGTTAGAACCATTACAAGCTGGCCCAACCATTATTGAAGACAACTGCTTTATTGGCGCCCGTTCTGAAATCGTTGAAGGTGTCGTTGTCGAAGAAGGCAGTGTTATTTCGATGGGCGTTTATATTGGTCAAAGTACACGAATTTTTGATAGAGAAACGGGCGAAATTCATTACGGTCGAGTACCTGCTGGATCGGTTGTTGTTTCAGGCACGCTACCTTCGAAATGCGGGACTTATAACTTATACGCGGCGATCATTGTAAAAAAAGTGGATGCTAAAACTCGTAGTAAAGTAGGTGTGAACGAACTATTGAGAATTGTTGATTAAAACTCAATGTGTACATAAAAATAACCCTTTAAAATTGAACACCAGCCCCTCTTAGGCTGGTGTTTTTTACACCTTATCAAATGATCTACATCACAAAATAGTTAATACGTCATAACTCTGGTAATATTTTTCAAAAATAAAATTACCACAGGGAAAATACATGAGTATCGACACCCCTCTTTTAATTACATTTTCAGGCTATCTAATCTTGATGTTACTGATAGGCTTCTGGGCCTATAAAGCAACAAACAGCGTAGATGACTATATCTTAGGTGGCCGAAAAATGGGGCCTGGAGTGACTGCTCTTAGCGTTGGCGCTTCTGATATGTCAGGGTGGTTGTTACTTGGTTTACCCGGTGCCGTTTATGTCGGTGGACTCAGCGAAGTGTGGATTGGTATAGGCCTACTCATCGGTGCTTGGCTCAATTGGATTTTTGTGGCTAAGCGACTTCGTATCTACACACAGTTCACTGATAATGCCTTAACATTGCCAGATTTTTTCGAAAAACGATTTAATGATCATAAAGGCATTTTAAAGATTATCTCTGCGGTGACTATTTTAATATTTTTCACCTTTTATACATCTTCTGGCATGGTTGGCGGCGCAATTTTATTCGAAAAAGTATTCGGTCTTGATTATGCCTACGCGTTATTGGTAGGCAGTATCATTATTGTTTCTTACACTTTCATTGGCGGTTACTTTGCAGTAAGTTGGACGGACTTTTTTCAAGGTTGCTTAATGTTAGCCGCCCTACTTATTGTTCCTGTGGCGATTTTTTCATCTCCAGAAAACCTACAAAACTTGTCACAACTTGATCCAAGTATGTTGTCGATAATCAACGATGAAACCACGTTGATTGGCTTATTCTCTCTCCTCGCATGGGGACTTGGCTACTTTGGACAGCCACATATCCTTGCCCGCTTTATGGCTATTGGTGATCCTAATGATTTAAAGGTATCTCGTCGTATCGGCATGAGCTGGATGCTCGTTTCGGTATTTGGTGCTTTAGCTGTTGGTCTAGCAGGCGCCGTACATTTTTCGGCTACGCCTTTAGACAATGCAGAAACCGTTTTCATCCACTTGACTCAGGCAGCCTTCAGCCCTTGGATTGGCGGTTTATTGATTGCGGCAATTTTATCGGCAATCATGAGTACCATTGATTCTCAACTTTTGGTCTGCTCAAGCGTGATAACGGAAGACTTCTATCGACGTTGGATAAGACCAAAAGCGTCAACTCAAGAGTTATTACTGATTGGACGTGCAAGTGTTATTACTATTGCAATCATTGCAGGGGTGATCGCTTTGGATCCCAAAAGTGATGTATTAACATTAGTCAGCTACGCTTGGGCTGGTTTTGGAGCGGCATTTGGCCCAGTAGTATTGCTTGCATTATTTTGGAGAAACTACAGTCGAAATGGCGCTGTTGCAACAATACTCGTTGGGGCAATAACCGTTATTGTTTGGAAAGAGCTTTCAAGTGGTATTTTTGATTTATATGAGTTATTACCTGCATTTATGTTTGCAACCATTGCCGGAATTATTGTGAGTGTGATATCACCTGCTTCAAATGCTGAATCCTCAAGCTTTGAAATGTTTAAATCTAAATTATAAAAGATAAAAAATCAGCATAAGTTCATTTACTTATGCTGATTAACTTTTATTAATTAAAAACACAACTAAATATCTAACAAATTCTTTACATAAATTATATTTAGCTAACTCTATAAATATTAAACAATAATATTAATTATTAAAGTCGTTAATTCTATAACCAAATAATAAACGCTAATAAATTCAACAATAAATCAACAAATTACACACTGGTCAGACTTGCAGCACCCTCTTCAGCTCCCTAGTATGTGCAAGATCATAACAAACAGTACAATAACGATTACAGCCCACTTTTATTAAGTGGTTTGGCTGAGATTATTATATGTACAAATAGATAAGTAGAAATAATACTAATTACAGTAATTAATCTCTCACTCAGCAAGAGCTAAAGGGTTTCAGTGCAAGGCACAAGCTCGAAGTACTATATTCCCTACGGCCGCCATACAAAACTGGCGTTCAACGCACTTCGTGCTTTTGTCGGGATAATTCAAGTGCTTGTAACGCAGTAATGGACCCCTTTAGCCTTGCCCTTCGGGAGCTTGTATGTGCTCACTTTGGTTTATAAAGAATACTTCTCAAAATTGTCTTGACGTAGCAATGTAATAACGACAGCTGTGTATGTCGGTAACAACTATGTCTTCATCAATTTCGATTGCACTTTGAGCACATACATAGCTCTGAGTTGAGCATTTAATTACTGTAATTGGTATATATAGTCTTTACTTATGTTGTCTATTTAATATAAATAATTGGATGATGAATACAATGCACCTACTCAATAAGACTAGCTTAGCAGTTGCCCTAGCTCTAGCAAGTACCCAAACACTGGCGGCAGGATTTCAACTTAACTCTCAATCAGCTACAGGCATTGGTCGAGCTTTCTCTGGTGAAGCCGCTATTGGTGACAATGCTTCTGTACTATCTCGTAATCCAGCCGCTATGGCACTATTTGACGAAAAAGCGTTGTCAATAGGCTTAACTTACGCACAAACCGATGTTGAAGTGAAAGATTTAGCCTACCAACAGGCACCTACAACAGGATTTGGCAGCATAGACGATGCGGCTGACAACAAATTGATCCCTAACCTGTATTACATTCAACCTTATAACAACAATTTTTCTTTTGGCTTTGCAGCCTTCAGTAATTTCGGTACTGGGACTGATACCAGTTCGTTCTTAACTGATAATCCAGGTGCGACACTCCCTGTTGATTTATTGGGTAACACTGAAGTCACCACAATTAATTTTAACGGCAGCTTATCTTGGAGAGTCAACAAGCATTTCAGTGTTGGCGCTGGCATTGACGCCGTTTATGGTGAAGGCTTATTAACTCGCCAAGGAAAAACAGCTTTTAGCGATAGTTCAACATTAGTCGATGTTGATGCTGATGGTTGGGGGTTCGGTGGTATTGTTGGTGCTTTAATCGAATTTAATAAAGATAACCGTATTGGTATCAGTTATCGAGAAAGTCCTGATATTAAAGTCAAAGGGGTCTTAAATACTTTAACACCAAATCAAGAAAAAACAGCACTTCTTCCCGTAGTAAGTGATGAGTTAGAAGTACCTTTACCTGATATCTGGCAAATTGGCGGATTCCATCAATTAACCGACCAGTTTGCTATCCATTATACCGCTCAGTATACAAGCTGGGGTGATTTTGAAAAAATTACTCTTCAAGGCAACAAGATAGGCACAACACAAGTTCCAGATTCAGCACTGAAAGTCTATAAATGGGAAGATTCATGGTTATATTCTATTGGTGGTACATACAGTGTTAACCAAGATTGGACCTTAAGAGCAGGCTATTTATTTGATGATGGTGTAGTTGGTGAGCTTAGCTCTATTTCAATCCCTGATTCAGATCGTGATTGGTATACTGCAGGTATCGGATTTAATTTAGACAAAAACAGCACAATAGACTTTGGCTTGGCTTATGTGAAAGGTGAAAATACAGAGGTAATTGAAAATAGTGCAATTTTAGGTGGTGTCAATATCATTGCTCACACCAACGCAAGTGCAACTTATTACTCCGTTCAATATAGCTATAACTTTTAATTATTAGGTTAATTACCCACTTTTTTTTAGATTTAAATGCCGTATCCTTTACGGCATTTTTATTTAAAAAATGCATCCTTACCCCAAGTTTCAAATTTAAAAATCGATTCTCGATTTTTAAATTAAACATGAAATAAAATTTAGAACCATTTACAACACTCAATTGACGCTATAGGTTTAAATTCGGCCACCTGTACAATTTTTTAAAAAGCATGGCATATCAGCTCAAGAGATGTAGTGGGGTTATTTTATGGTTAGTAAATTTAAAAAAAACGCAATACAGTTAGCAGTCGCTGTTTTGTTCGCTTTATTCGGAACAAACAATGCTGTTGCGAATAATCGTTTACAAAATACAAATATTAATCCGCCGACAAATAATTCTGCTCATCCCGTAAAAAGATATATAGTCCAATTTAAGGATCAGACATATTCTCCTGCACATTTTGGTACTCAGCCAAGCATGAGTCATTCAGCGCAGAATACTCAGGTACAACTTCAGCGCTCAGCATTTCGCGAAGCAAAAGTTGCTACTGCAACACGAATTGGACACAGTAACTCATATTCTGCTTCACTGTCTGAAAACGAAGTACGGAATTTACAGGCAAATAAAAACATTGAATTTATTGAAGAAGATGTCCTTCGTTATGCATTGAACAACACATTAAGTACTCAACATACTTCAAAACAATCGATAAATCGGAATATGAAATCCTCACTGCTTAGCGATATCAGCTGGGGAAACGAAGCCGTTGATGCACTAAGTTTAACTGATGCATCCGCATCCAATAGAACGGTTTGTATCATTGACACAGGATACGATGTCAATCACCCCGCGCTGGCTAATAACAATGTAATCGGTGAAAGTATGGGAAATACGGGAAGCTGGGATGCACCAGGAAACCCACATGGGACACACGTAGCCGGTATTATATCAGCAATGAAACCACTCAATCATTCTGACGACTTTGGGATACGTGGTGTGATGCCACATGGAAAGGTTAATATTGTCGCTATTAAAGCCTTAAACGATCAAGGTCAAGCATATAATTCTGACATTATGTCAGCCGTTGAAACTTGTGCAGATTTAGGCGCTAATGTGATCAGCATGAGTTTAGGTGGGATAGATACCAGCCGTGCAGAAAAAAAGCTATACAATAAGTATTCACGGCAAGGAATTTTGATTGTCGCTGCGGCAGGAAACTCTGGTGACACAAGCAAATCATACCCAGCATCATACAGTTCCGTAATGTCCGTGGCATCGATTGACAGTGGTAACGCACACTCAGTGTTTTCGCAAAGCAATAATCAAGTTGAAATATCAGCGCCGGGTGAAGCGATTATTTCAAGCGTGCCCGTTGGTCAAGGCAGGACGGCAGATATCTCTGTTGAAGGGCACTCATATTTTGCCAATGGCGTCGTTCCTGCGCAGCATTATATTCCATCAGGACCAGTCGACATTGATGGAAACATTCAATATATGATCAGCAACATTAATGATACTGCCGCTGGAGAGTTGGCTGAATGTGATACTAGCAGCGGCTCTTACCAATGTGAAAATATGACGTCAAAAGTTTGCTTAGTTCAACGCCTTGAGAATCAGGGCATGAACCCTAACGCTAAGAGCACTGATGAAATAAACCCTGAAATTCATGCCGTCAGTGCCTGTCAACAAGCAGGAGCTGTCGCTACTATTGTTTACAGTAATGATGAATTGTCAGGACTTCAAAACCCATTTTTAGTCGATAAAAATCAAGAAATATCTTCTGTAACCGTTTCTGTAGACCGTGAAACAGGTCAAGAGTTAGCCAGCCACATTGGCGAGCAAACTACCGTTTCTGCCGAAGGTAACAAAGATTATGAATACTTTAACGGCACTTCAATGGCGACGCCGTACGTATCAGGTGTGGCTACCTTATTATGGAGCCACCATACAGAATGCTCAGCACAGGACGTAAGGAATGCATTGGATGAAACCGCAAAGCATTTAGGTCAATATGGTAGAAATAACCAGTTTGGTTACGGACTAATTGATGCCGAAGCTGCCGATGAGTATCTAACTGCATCATGTAAAGGATAAACTTAAATAGACGAATAAAAGGTGCTTGAGTATTTTTTATTCGTCTAAATAAAATGACTCAATAAATTTTGTGTGCACTTTGCTCAATGCATCGCTATCAGCAATAATCAATACTTTCCCAATAATCCCATCCAAGCTTAACGATTCTGCACATTTAAATTGAGCACGAATAGCATCACGTCTAATAAGTTCATTAAGTTCAAATGGCACTTTTTTCTCACTAAGCACTAGCTCTATCTGCTGCAAAACTGGAATAATTGAGATAGGCAAATTAGAAATATTCGCCGTTTGTTTGAGTAGGATAATTTCACTCTGGGCGCTTGACTCTTTTTCTAATAACACATCATCTTTCGTTTCGATAAAGGCATTAGCCGTAAACTCTGTATATTCAACACCATTTCGCTCGAAAAAGCGTTGCCAAAACTGCCTTTTACTTTGTCCTGACTTAAATAAAGATTGAACCTCAGAACGTTTTTTAGCGACGAAGTCCATCAAACCTGAAACTGAACTTGGCAGCCAAGTCTCAATTCTAGCCCGCAATTGACTGACAAAAACTGGTGCGGCTCCACTGCTGCTGATTGCAATTTGTAATTTACCTCGGTCGACGATTGCAGGTGTGATAAAACTGCATTCATCTGGCGCATCAACAACATTAGCAAGTATATTTTTTTGATGAGCCACTTCCGCCATTTTATGGTTTAGTGCCGGATCTGAAGTTGCCATATAAAGAAGATGAATATCTCGGATATCTGATTTATTCACTTCACGCAGTTCTAATTTAATTTTGTTTTGACTGGCTAGTCCTAACACCTCATCACAAGCCGATAGCGCGATTACTGTTATTTCAGCTTCTGTTCGACACAATAGCTCCAACTTGCGCGCAGCAACGTCTCCAGCGCCAACGACAAGAGCTGATAACCTTTGAGTATCAACAAATAGCGGAAAATACTGCATCAAAGATCACTCTCTATATTTTCTGAACTGCATTTCCAGCAAATTTCAAAATTAAATTCATTTTGCTCACCACACTCACGGCAAAACCAAGGCTCACCTTTTTTGTTGTTCTGATCCATAATTGCTTTCGCTTGTTCAAGTTGCGATGAAGTTATCCAAATTTCAGCATAAGCGGCATCTAGTCCAAACTCACCCGTTGCCCCTAACAGTGCTTCTCCTCTTAACTCAACATCGATTCCTTGAGTTTCAAGCAACCCTTTAAAGGCATGCACCTCAATTAAACTACCTTTAATTAATAGCGTTTTCTCTGATGATAGATCGTTCATTGGCATAATTTCCCTTACAAAAAAGCCACCCGAAGGTGGCTTTTTAGAATACCAAAATATGATGCCTTAAAGAAAGATTTAAGGCATTACAGATTCTTGATCGGCACCTTCTTTTTCAATTTCAACGGGCATCATGTGATCGCGGCTTATGCCTAAACGAATCGCTAGATAGCTCGCTACATAAATTGAAGAATAAGTACCCACAAGTATGCCCATCAGCAATGCTGTGGCAAAACCATGGATCATCCCGCCACCTTTCAAGAACAATGCAATCACAGTGATTAACGTTGTAAAGGTTGTGATGATGGTTCGGCTCATCGTTTGGGTAATTGACGCATTCACCACTTCCGCGGGATCCGCTTTACGCATCTTGAGGAAGTTTTCACGAATACGGTCGTATACAACGATGGTATCGTTAAGCGAGTAACCTACTACGGTCAATAAGCCCGCTAACACAGTCAAGTCAAACTCGAGTTGCAATACAGAGAATACACCTAAGGTCACGATGACATCGTGCCCCAATGCAGCAACTGAACCCGCCGCCAAGCGCCATTCAAAGCGAAATGACACATAGACAAGAATACAAATTAGTGCGACTAAAACCGCTAAGCCACCTTGCTCAGTTAATTCTTTACCAACCTGTGGTCCAACAAACTCAACACGCTTTTGAATCACGCCTTCGTCAAATTTTTTGGCAGTCTCCATGACCAATTTCACTTGGTCATCGCTTTTCACGCCTTGTTTGACTTGCAAACGGATCAGAATGTCTCTGGTTGAACCAAAGTTTTGGATCACCGCGCCACTCGTGCTCTCATGATCTAAATCAGCACGTAGATTTTTTAAATCTACCGCGTGATCGAATTCAAGCTCAACTACTGTACCGCCAGTGAAATCAAGTCCCCAGTTAATACCATTAGTGGCCAACGAAACCACTGAACCAACCACTAAAAATAGTGAAAGAACACTGATTGGCAACGCATGGCGCAAGAAATTGACTGTGCCTTTAAATGCTAAAATTTGAAACATAATCAATCTCTCCCTAGATAGACAACTTCTTCACGCGCTTGCCACCCCAGATAGCGTTAACTATCGCACGAGTGCCTACAATCGCTGTAAACATTGAAGTTGCAATACCTATCATTAAGGTAACCGCAAAGCCTTTAATCGCACCTGTTCCGACAGAGAATAAAATCAACGCAGTCAAGAATGTGGTGATGTTCGCATCAGCAATCGTCGAGAACGCATTTCCATAACCTTCATGAATCGCTTGCTGAACACTACGCCCTGCACGCAACTCTTCACGAATACGTTCATAGATAAGCACGTTACCATCAACCGCCATACCAACCGTCAGTACCATTCCAGCAATACCCGGTAAAGTTAACACGGCGCCCGGTATCATAGACATAACACCTACAACCATGATTAAGTTGAAGCTCAATGCAAGATTAGCGATTACACCAAAGGCGCGGTAATAAATCAGCATGAACACTAAAACAATTGCCATGCCCCAAATCATCGCTTGAAGACCATTTTCGATGTTTTCAGCACCAAGGCTTGGACCAATGGTACGCTCTTCAACAATCGTTACTGGCGCTATTAAAGCACCTGCACGAAGCAAAAGTGCAAGCTCTTGCGCTTCAGGTTGATTTAACCCGTTGATAACGAAACGATGACCTAATTGCTGTTGAATGGTTGCTACCGAAATCACTTCTTCGGTTTTCTTCATCTTAACAGTGCCATCTGGGTTACGTTTGTCACTGTCTTTATATTCGATGAACAAAGTCGCCATCGGTTTACCGATGTTGACTTTAGTCGCTGCAGAGAATTTATTACCACCTTTAGAGTCAAGGGTGATACTCACTTCTGGACGACCATTTTGATCGAAACTTGGCTGTGCATCAGTAATGTGATTACCGGTTAGGATAATCTTTTTCTTCAATACAACAGGTTGACCATTACGACGTTTATGCAATATTGACGTTGCAGGTACACGCCCTTTCAACGCATTTTCGATATCCGCATTTTGATCAACCATGTGCAATTCAATCGACGCCGTCGCACCTAATATCTCTTTAGCACGAGCCGTGTCTTGTACACCTGGCAATTCTACGATAATGCGTTCAGCGCCTTGACGTTGTACCACTGGCTCAGCAACACCGAGTTGATTAACACGGCTGCGGATCGTAGTCATATTCTGCGCAAGTGCATCTTCCTTAACTTTCTTAAGGTAGACTTCATTCATCTTGGCTAACAACAGTGGCTGCGTATCAGTAGATACATCAGTAAACACCATATCGGGGTCTTTACGCTTTAAAAAGCGCTCAGCCTGTTCAAGTGCATCAGAATTACGGAACTTTATTTCAATACCACGAGGCGTTATCCGAACACCAGAGTAACGGATTTTTTCAAGACGAAGTTGCGAACGAAATTCAGAAACTTTCGAATCTTCCATTTTTCGAACCGCTTCACCCATATCCACTTCCATCAAGAAGTGAACACCGCCACGTAAGTCAAGACCAAGCTTCATTGGTGCACCGCCAAGTGCAGCCAACCATTCAGGAGTAGCTGGAGCGAGGTTAAGTGCGACAGTAAATTGCTCACCTAGTGCTTCGGCGATGACTTCTTTCGCTTGAAGCTGTTGCTCAGGATTTTTGATTCGTACGAGAACCTGTTCGTTGGCCAGCTCAGAGCGAATAACTCCAATACCTTTTTCTGCCAACAGTTCATTGATTCGAGCTTGAACCGATACCGTCACCTTAGCGCCACGGTTAGCTGCAACTTGCACAGCATGATCTTCGCCAGATAAATTTGGAGATGCGTAAAAAGCACCAATGACGATAATGAATATCACCATTAGGTTTTTCCACATTGGATACTTATTTAACACGCTTTAGCCCTCTTGGCTTATAGCGACTGAATAGAGCCTTTAGGCAATACAGCTGCAATATAATCCTTTTTGATCGTAATTTGAGTGCTGTCGTTCAAGCTCAACACTGCATAATCGCTGTCATCACTGATTTTTGCGATCTTACCTAAAATACCACCATTAGTTAGCACTTCATCACCTTTTGAAATCGATTCCATTAGGTTTTTGTGCTCTTTTACGCGCTTTGATTGTGGACGGAAGATCATGAAGTAAAAAATCAAACCGAAAATAACCAGCATGAAAACCATTTGCATTGTTTCGCCACCTGGCACGCCAGCTGGAGCTGCGTAAGCATTAGAAATAAACATAATCCTCTCTTCTTTTGTTACTTTTTATAATTAAAAATGTTGATTGTAAATTTTATTAGTCGTTCAGCTCAGGGACTTCTCGACCTTGACTGCTATAGAACTCGTGAATAAAGTCATCCAATGTACCTGCATCAATCGCCCCACGCAAACCTTCCATTAACATTTGATAGTATCGAAGGTTGTGAATGGTGTTTAAACGAGCACCTAAGATTTCACCGCACTTGTCTAAATGATATAGATATGACCGAGAATAATTTTTACAAGTGTAACAGTCACATTTTTCATCTAATGTAGCGGTATCATCACGATGCTTAGCATTACGGATCTTAATAACGCCTGTGCTGGTAAATAGATGTCCATTACGTGCATTTCGTGTAGGCATTACGCAATCGAACATGTCAACGCCACGACGCACACCTTCAACCAAGTCTTCAGGTTTCCCTACGCCCATCAAATAACGAGGTTTTTCTTCAGGGATTTTAGGGCAAACGTGTTCAAGAATACGGTGCATATCTGGTTTAGGCTCACCAACCGCTAAGCCGCCAATGGCGTAACCATCAAAACCTATGTTGGTTAACCCTTCTAAGCTTTCGTCACGTAAATCTTCGTAAACACCACCTTGAATAATACCAAATAAAGAATTTGGGTTTTCAAGGCGGTCAAACTCATCACGTGAGCGCTGTGCCCAACGCAGCGACATCTGCATTGATTTACGCGCTTCATCATGTGTGGCCGGATACGGTGTACATTCGTCAAAAATCATTACCACATCTGAGCCTAATGAATCTTGGATCTGCATCGACTTTTCAGCATCCATAAAGATTTTTTCACCGTTAATCGGTGAACGAAACATTACGCCTTCTTCAGTGATTTTACGCATAGCGCCTAAACTGAAAACTTGAAAACCACCTGAATCAGTCAAAATTGGGCGCTGCCAGTTCATGAAGTCATGCAAATCACCATGCTTACGCATAATTTCTTCGCCTGGGCGAAGCCATAGGTGAAAGGTGTTACCGAGTAAAATATCCGCACCTGTTGCGCGCACTTCTTCCGGTGTCATGCCTTTTACGGTTCCATAAGTGCCTACAGGCATAAATGCTGGTGTTTCTACAGTGCCACGGTCGAACACTAAACGACCGCGACGAGCGCGGCCTTGGGTTTTATCTAATTCAAATTTCATTAACTATACCTTGTCAGATAAACAGTCTGACTTCTTTAACTAAAAATTATTTTGTTTTTCGAGTGATGAACATGGCATCACCATAACTGAAAAAGCGATACTTTTGTTTTATCGCATGTTGGTAGGCATCCATGACCAGTTGTTGATCAGCAAAAGCACTGATCAACATGATAAGAGTTGACTCTGGTAGGTGAAAATTCGTTACCATCGCATCAACCACATTAAATTCGTATCCCGGATAGATAAAAATATCAGTATCTGAGCTGTACGCCGCTATTTTACCATCATTTTCTCTGGCGGCGCTTTCTAAAGATCGTACAGATGTGGTACCAACCGCAATTATGCGATTTCCAGCGGCTTTTGTTTGTTCAATTAAGTCAACCACACTTTGTGGTACATTCGCCCACTCTGAATGCATTTTGTGTTCAAGAACATTATCAACTCGTACAGGTTGAAAGGTTCCCGCGCCAACATGTAAAGTCACAAATGCCGTATTAACACCTTTATCTTTTAAACGTGCGAGCATTTCATCATCAAAATGAAGACCCGCTGTCGGTGCTGCAACCGCCCCTGGGGTTTCGTTATACACGGTTTGATAACGCTCTTTATCGGCATCTTCATCAGGACGATCAATATAAGGCGGTAAAGGCATGTGGCCAATTTCTTCCAGCACTTCTAAAATCGTAAGCTCTGATTGCAGTTCTAATTCAAATAAGGTGTCATGACGCGCCAACATTTTCATCTGGTAACCATTATCTAAATCAATAATGGCATCAACTTTCGGTGATTTTGAACTGCGCACATGAGCAAGAATCCGTTTATCATCCAACATGCGTTCAACTAAAATCTCTAGCTTCCCACCTGTCGATTTTTGCCCAAATAAACGCGCAGGAATAACTCGAGTATTGTTAAACACCATTAAGTCACCCGGTTGAATAAAATCGGATAAATCGTTGAACTGTTTGTCTGAAATTTGGCCAGTATTACCATCTAAGGTTAAAAGACGTGACGCTGATCGCTGCTCTGTGGGGTAACGAGCAATAAGTTCATCAGGAAGGTCGAACGAAAAATCTGCAACACGCATTAACTTGCCTCAAAATAGCATTAAACAAACCTAAAGCAACTGCAATACAGTTCTCTGGTTATGAAATATAAATGATGAATCTACGTTTTTAAATGAAAACGGCGGCTAGTCTATGACTATAGGCAGATGAATTCAAGATACAGAAGTGAACCTAGAAGAAGTTTGTTCGAATACAGAAAAGTTTCCAGTCAAACTCTCATACTTGAATTGTTAATATGAGAGTTCTGCAAGGTAAAGTACGATGGTGAAGAAAAGACTAAGAGTCGCTAGGTTCTTCTTTTTTTGACGGGTTGTGATACTGAAAATCAGTATAATCGAATGGCGGACCATCGATCTGCTCATATTGAATCTCAGAATACATTTTTACTCTGGGTTCTTTTTTAGGTTTTATGCGAAAAACCTTTTTAAGCCAACCTATCATCATCCGTGAACCTTTTTATTATTAGTTGTTTATATTGATTATAAATAATTAAAAAAATCAGCCGTTTAAAAAACGTATAATTGATATAAAAATACTCGACTCTTTTATGATACCGTTATTACACAAATTGTTTCAATATATTTTTTATGATTATAATTGAGTTATTGCCCCATTTTTTGTGTAACAGTAAGCTAGACAGACAAATCATCTACATAGCCAAGCGTAATCAACAAAATTCACTACAAGATCACAAAAGAAATAAAATTAACACCTACTTATAACATTTTGATATCTATTAGATTGAATGAACAATTGATAGTCTTTAACAGGTCTATATTAGGGTCTGTTCTTGTTTAGTGAAAGTCGCTGAATACCAGCCTACGCTGATATGACAAAGCACAAACATTTTGTGTTATACCAATTACAGTAATTAAATTCCCAGCTCAGAGCTATGTATGTGTTCAAAGTACAAGTGAAATTGATGAAGACATAGTTATGACCGACATACAAAACTGTCGTTATTACATTGCTACGTTGAGACAGTTTTGCGTAGTAATTTGGACACATACAAGCTCCCGAAGGGCAAGGCTAAAGGATTCCATTACTACGTTACAAGTTTTTGAATTCTCCTAATAGTACTTCAAACTTGCGTCTTGTACTGAAATCCTTTAGAGCTTGCTGAGTGGGAAGTTAATTACTGTAATTGGTATTAGTTCGCCCCTAGGGGCGAGGAATTAAACCCGAAGTGATTAAAATAAATATGTTAAAAAAAATTTCAACCCCTTTATATCAAAAGCTTAAAAGCCGTGAATTTTGGTTAAAGTTAACGAAAGAATTGGTTATTGTAATTGCACTTGTCAGTGCTCTCAGTTTCTATCTTCAATTTGAAATGGCTTCAGGCCATGCTCCCAAATTAACCACTGAAACCATCAATGGGAAACCGATTGACCTAGCGACTCTAAGCTCCGACAAACCCACGCTCGTTTATTTTTGGGGTTCATGGTGTGGTTACTGTAAATTTACGTCCCCAATGGTTGAATCAATATCAAAAGATCACCCCGTGATCAGTATCGCCATTGCCTCTGGTAAAAATTGGGAAGTGCAACAATACCTTGAACAAAAACAATTAAGCTTTGCTGCCATTAACGATATTAATAACACGATTAGTCAAGCTTGGGGAGTAAATGGAGTACCTGCAATTTTTGTGATTGATAAGAATGGAAATATTGCGTCAAAAACAACAGGGCCAACCAGTAATTGGGGAATGCGGCTCAGGTTATGGCTAGCAAGCTTTTAATTTTTAATATCAATTAGTTAAACATAGAATTAACCTTCATCCATTTTAATAGCAGTCAGTAGTCTGACTGACTATTATGGTTATACCCATATAGCTTCAAATATTTGGTACTGACTTTTTGATACCTAAATTGAATTTTTCATCAGGCTTAACCATTCCAGTCACTCATAGTGGCTGCTTTAGCCGTGCTACTACGCTAACGGGTTTTGAGCTTAATAATTTATATTATGAGCAAGATGACCATCAGTTAAATCAATTAACATCTTTAAAAGAACGTATCAAAAACTGGTTTAGAGGCGTTGATAAAGCCGACGCAGCCATTGCCTTTAGACGACTCGTACACTCTACAACCGCGGAGGAGGCAGACGCACACTTTTTAAAATTACAATCTTGTCTTGGTACCCAAGAAACCGACATAATTTTGTGCTTTTCTCATTTAAACAATAAGCATTACGAACTAAAGTTAGATAATTCAGTAGGGCATCTACAAATAACAAAATATTTAAAAAAAAGTACGCCGAGAAACTACCAAAGCACAGGTCAATCTACGCCGATACATAATCATCATACCATTTCAACTTCAGCTGTTGGTTCATCAAACTTTAGACCTCAGCAAAGTCCTTGGTTCCGTTTTATGAATGGCTCAGGCCGTTTATCAGGTCATTCAATCAGTGAAGTGCTCAAATTTGACGATAATAAACTTGAAAATTGCCATAACTTTATTCAAATGATCTTCCCAACTCAAACAACAAGCACTGTTGTTTCATCTGCCCCTTTACTTTCCTCTGCTGATGTACTTAACGTTCATTACACCCCTAAAACCCAGCATAACATCCAAAGGTGTATTGACGTTATGTTAAAGTTCTACGGATTAGAAAGATCAGGCGATCAAGTAAAGCAAATGCCCAATGCTAGTTCAATATCACTAACTAAATGGAAAAGCTTAACTTTCACTCATAACCACAAAAGAATTTCACGTATGCTGACATTCCTTATACTTTGCGGCTACCGTGATTTTGCCTCAAATCTGTTTGGGTTTTTTATTCAGAATCGTCAACACATTAGCCGAGGTGTAATGAAACATTGGCATACTTTACTAGAAAATCAATCTCTTATTGGTAGGCAATTCCGATTAAATTTTCAATAATTCAAACCGCTAAACTCATCTTTATACAAGCCCCGTTTTCAGTATTCATTACATGAAGCTTGCCATTGTGTCGCTCTACAATATCTTTACATAAAGCCAAGCCGAGTCCTCTACCGGTAGTTTTTGTGGTATAAAAAGGCGTTAGCGCATTGCCAAGGTTCATAAAACCCGAACCATTATCTTTAATTATTATTTTGGCGTCTGAGCCTTTATAGTAAACCTGCATATCTACACTTGTAGTGAGTACTTCTTTACCTGCTTCTTTTGAATTCTTGAATATATTAATTAATACCCGTTCAAATAATACTGGATCAATTTCTAGATAGTGCTCACCGCTATATCGAAACTTAATGCCTTGATCTTGTGCTACTTCATTGGCGAGTTTATATAAGTTTGTTCTCGTTGGTCTTGGTTCTGGTAACTGGCTCAGTTCTGCGTATGCTTTAACAAATTTTAATAATGATTCACTTCTGGCTCGAATACGTATTAGCACTTCACGAGTTAACTCCTCAGGCATTGATTCAGTTTGCAACAAGGTATCAGCCATTGACGCCATTGGCGTTAGTGAATTATTTAACTCATGTGATAAAACCCGAATTAAATCAATTTGGGATTGTTGTTTGGTGGATTGCAATTCACCTCGAATATTGTGAGCTAAAAATAAAGTTTGCTGACCAATACTAATATTATGAGTTTGCCAGTTTTGATCGAAACCAGAATGTGTAAACCGACTATTTTCAATTTTAAAACCGCATTCTTGCGCAGCAGCACCTATCAACAAAGGTACCTTGAGTTCTTTAAATAATGAATGATTAAAAAAAGTAATGCGCTGCTTTCCATCAAAAGTAATCACTGGCATCGGCCAATGTTTAAACACGCTTTCAATCACAAAATCATTCTGTTGAGATTCTGATAAAGATGGGGAACTAAAATCGGTTTTATGCAACAGCTTGGATAGCTCGTTAAGCAGTGAGCGATTACCATCTAAATTTAAACTGATGTTTGTTTGTCCCTCTTGCCGCGTTTTTACATATACCAAAAGTTGTTCTAACGGCTCAGTCTGTTTACGGTAAAAACTCACCGATAAATAAGCTAAAACATAGAGAAAAAAGATCCCGAAGGATAACGTAATCAGTATATCTTCACTGACCAAATAAACGTTTCCAGATAAAGACAATAAACCGAGCGTAGCAATAACAGTAAGCAATGCAATCAGCTTCCGATGATAATTCATTCCTCGCCCGCCTCTGAAATTAATTGATATTTATCCAATCGCCGATATAGTGCATTCCGAGATATACCCAATTCAGTTGCAGTATGGTTTAAATGCCCATCGTGTTGCTCAAGCGCATTAACTATTCTTTGCTTCTCCAGCGCCTCGAGGGTCATATCAGGAATATCCGATTGAACACTTCGAGTACTTGGCTCCAAAATGAGTTGCTGTGTATCGATTTTATTAGCCGAATTAATCAATACGGCTCGTTCGATAACGTGGCTCAGTTCACGCACATTTCCTGCCCATTCATGAGTGAGTAATTGCGTTTCAGCGGCCGCAGACATCGTCATGAGCGATTTATTGTATTTGTGGGCAAACATTTCGATAAACATATTGGCCAAAGGCAAAATATCTTGTTGCCGATTTCGAAGTGCAGGTAACGTGATGACAAAAGTATTCAGTCGATAATATAAATCTTGCCTAAACTCACCCTGCTCGATGGCATGACTGAGGTTTTGATTAGTGGCTGATATCAGCCTTGATTGTGCAAAGCACTCGGTATTCGAGCCTAATGGCGTGAATTCGCCACTCTCTAATACTTGCAATAACTTGGGTTGCAAATGATATGGTAGAGTCCCTATTTCATCTAAAAACAAGGTCCCTTTTTTTGCCCGACCAAAAGCACCTTGTCTGTCTTGCTTAGCATCCGTAAAAGCGCCTTTAATATGACCAAACAATTCACTTTCGAACAAGCTTTCTGGAATGGCCGCCATATTTATTCCTACGAAAGCTTCGCTAGCTCTGTGGCTCATAGCATGAATGCGTTTCGCGAGCAAAGACTTACCCGTGCCGTTTTCACCGAGAATGAGTAAATTGGCGTCTGTAGGTGCAAGCTGTTTAATGAGCATTTCAAGCTGTTGCATGGCAGGCG
The DNA here is from genome assembly GCF_004358345.1 of Parashewanella spongiae. Taxonomy (NCBI): domain Bacteria; kingdom Pseudomonadati; phylum Pseudomonadota; class Gammaproteobacteria; order Alteromonadales; family Shewanellaceae; genus Parashewanella; species Parashewanella spongiae. The sequence goes on from NZ_CP037952.1 coordinate 4,070,648, forward strand.
AATAAGCAATCCAACTGTCTTGATTTGATGGGTTTTCAGAAATGTTAATGTGACTCGATATTTTGTTGACTAACTGTCTTTTGTTCCAAGGTTTTTCGATAAAATCAACAGCTCCAGCTTGTAAACCTTGCACAACCAATTCAATGTTTGCCCATGCAGTCATGAGCATCACCGGCAATTCTTTAGGTGCGAGCTGTTTTAATAGTTTAAGTCCTTCTTTACCTGATGTCGTATCTTGCGAAAAGTTTAAATCCAGCAGTATTAAATTAGGTGTTATTCGCTCAATGAGTTGTAGGCAAGCCTTCACACTATCGGCTTCAATAACCCGATAGTCCTCACCACGGAGTAGTAAATTTAACGCAAAACGGATATCGGCATCATCATCGACCACTAAAACGATTTTTTGCTTCATGCACTCTTGCTGACAGTCATCACTGCCAGCTCCTTTAATTATTGACTGTTTTAACCTAGAAACATTAGTTGACTGCGTTATCAAGCGTAGAGCACTTCACTTATTGGGTGAAAACCACGGTAATAAAATCATCGTATTGCTCAAACAGTTACTCATATACTCAGCATTCAACTGATGTTTTTAAGTTTAAGTAGAGTAGGCTACTTTAACTTTAAAGCTCACGTAGCGCTTGCATGGGTTCGGCATTAATCACTCGCCATATCACCCAAAAAATTGCCGCAAAAACTATAGTAACCAATATTGCAGAAAAGAACAGCAAGGCTTCCCAAGAGAACGCGGGCAACGCTGAAATTTGCTGCTGTAAACCATAGTAAATTAATGCCGATGATACTAATGCAACCACCATAGTAGTACTTAACAGCCCGCTAAAGCTTTTAAGCATATTGTTAAGTAACATGGCTCGTGATGCACCAGTTGCCATGCGAATGGCTAACTCGAAGCGCTTAATTTCGGCAAAGCTTAACGCCATTCCAGTGGTGCCAAAAGCCGCGAGTAGCAAAGTCAGTAGTGAGAGCACCATGATGAAGTAAAACTGCAATAGCTTATTATCCAGAGCACGCCACATATACTCCTTCAATATCAAACTTTTTATTTCTGTAATTTGTGGGTGTGAATTTTTTATTAATGACTCGATAGCATTTACATCAAATACTTCTGCTTCAGGTAACTGCATCACAAAAACCATGGATGAAATGTTATCTGTATTTGCGAAATAACTGACAGCAAACTTTGTATCATGCTCACCAACTCTCACATTATCAGCAATAATACCAACAATTTCTTTGCCCCAAAACTGAGTACCTATCAGGTTTTTAATTGGCTCACCTTTGCTTAAATGTTTGGCTGATGTTTGATTGTTCAACTGCACAGGCGCAAGTGTGGTGTATTCTTGTTGAGTTATATTTCGGCCATATAAAAGCGGAATCTCGAACTGTGAAATGAAGTCATGTGCCACATCTACAACACGAAAACTCTCGGTTGTATTGGTGTCAGGATCGAATCTAATTCTTACCGAACCATTCATTCCAATATAAGGGTCTGCATTACTGCTCAAAACTTGAATACTACTATCGAGCTCACTTAATTTATTGATTATTTGCTGTTTAATCACTCGATTAGCTAAGGTATAGCTCTTTAGCTGTTTTTCTTGTTTTGATTGATTTTCACGATCATATTTTCGAAAATTTTCATCAAAAGTGGCTTTCACGACTAATGTATTACCAGCCTTGAATCCGTAATCAATATTCAAATCACTCCAAGCTGAATTCCCTACCATAGCCAACGTAGTTAACAATATCGCTGCTGCACTTATTTGCAATACAAAAATAGCTTTACTCAGTAAGCCCATTGATTGCCTTGAAACACCTTTATTCCCTGAAGATACTTGCTCTAATAACGTGTTATCGTCGAAGCGAAATACAACAACTAACGCGAAAAATAAATTAATACCCATAACCAGCAGTATCGCAACTATTGAGGTATAACTGTCCAACTGTATCAAATCAATAAACTTGATATTACCGCCAGAAATGATCGGAAGTAATCGAATAATCCAAGCCGCTAAAACTAGTCCGGTAAATGCTGAAGCAATAAATACAGCCAAATTTTCGAAAAACACCATTGCGAATAAACGCGATTTTGTTGCCCCTAAGCTAATTTGCAGTGCGAACTCTCGGTATCGTTGTTGGTAATAACCAATAAATAAGTTCAACAAGTTCAAACTCGCCATCAGTAATAGTGCTGTAACAGCCGCAATTAAAAACCACACCATGTTTTCTTGTTCCAGCAGTAATGAATCGCGATATTTCACGATGTTTACTTTTGTTTTTATGTTTCTTGCGATAGTAAAAGTAGACTCTATATGTTCTACTTTATATTTTTCCCAAAATGTACCAACTTCTTTAGCTGTAATAAGCCTCGTCTTCACTCGGAAAAGCGATGTGAAGTTACCAGTAAATTCCCCGTATTTTAAATCCTTATTTTTAAAGTCTTGTAAATTATACAATGACCAAACTTGTTGAGTATTACGTATTCCTCGTATTGAAAATGAAACAAAGTCAGTTACAACTCCTTTGACTAAATGCGTTTTATTATTAATTTTAATTTGTTCGCCGATTACACCTTTTCTTGACTCTAATGCGCTGCGCCATAATGTTTCTGAAATCCATACACCTTGCGCAATATTATCTATTGTAGGCGCATCACCTAATATGATTTCTCGGTCTGTAACATCAAAAATATTATGACTTGCTGTAAATAATATGCTGTCATACTGCGTTTCTGATACATTAAATAATGCTGGGAATTGATCACCATCCAGAGCAGCAAAATCCCCAATTGATCGATAATCGTCTGCTAGATGGGCGTAAGCTTTACTGTTAAAAATGCTCATTGACATTTCCCCGAGCATTACCTCGTTATTAATTATATAAAGCGAGTCTTCATCTTTAATATCTGGTAGTGGCTTGAAGATTAAATTACTGCTCATTGCTACAACCGTCAGGACGGCCGCCAATGTTAAACTTAAGGTTAAAAGTACGGGCAATGTTAACCTTGGCAAGGTGAACAGTCGCATCACGCCGTGTTGCAGTGCTCGTAAATAAAAGCTCATGCAATAGCCCCCTTAGTTTCGGCAAGTACTTCACCATCGAACAAGCGAATTTTCCGCTGCGCCATCAAGCTATATCGTTCGTCATGGGTCACCATAACAATGGTAACCCCTTGCTCGTTGAGCGTTTTGAGCTGCTGCATAACCAAGTCACCATTTCGGCTGTCTAAATTCCCTGTTGGTTCATCCACTAGCAAGAGTTTTGGTTCGCCGACTAATGCCCGAGCGATAGCCACTCGTTGCTGTTGACCACCCGATAACTGGTTCGGTTTATGGTGTTTATGGCTTTCCATATTGACCAATAAAAGATGTTTATCTACGGCTTGCTTGATAGTTTTTGAAGACTCACCGCGGTGCTCTAATGGCAAAGCGATATTATCAAAAACACTTAAATGTTCGATTAAATTAAAAGATTGAAAAACAAAACCAATGTGTTGGTTGCGTATTTTTGACCTTTGATCGACCGATAAATCACTTACATCAATATCGGTTAACTGATAATTACCCGTAGTGGCCGCATCTAACAATCCGAGAATACTGAGTAATGTGGATTTACCGCACCCAGACGGGCCTGAAATAGCAACAAACTCTCCTTGATAAATATCCAAACTAATATCATGTAATGCGTGGGTTTGTATTTGTCCTTTGGTGTAGATTTTGTTGATATCTCGTAATGTGACTAATTTGTTTTTGTGTTTTTTGGCGTTATTTTCCATGTCATTGTTCATTTTTATTGTCCTTATTTTCTGTATTTATTCTTTTATGTTTATTGTTTTAAACTCTTGCCAGTGGCTTAAATCATTAATGGCGATTTGATGCCCTATTTGTACGCCTTTATTAATGATAACTTTTCCTTTGGTGAGTTCACCAAACTCAACATTCACTTGCATTAGTTGATTACTTTCAAGCTGTGTCAAATCAGGTGGTAAGGAATAAAGCGTTTGAGTTGATATGGGCACTAAACCGGGTTGTTGCTCAGCAAATAGTGCATTGGATACATGTTCAACAAACACATAAGCATTTACGGGTTGTGCTGGTCGAATATTACTTGGCAAGTCACCTTCGAGTATGGCTTCAGCATTAATAAAACCTGACTCAATGATTGAACTTAATTGGGAGATCCGCGCGGTATAGCTTCCTTTTGGATTCCTTAATTCAACTAAGGCACCTAAACTCACTTTACCTGACAATCTCTGTGGTAGTTTAAGTTGAACCATTAGCTCTGATTTGGAACCAACTCTTCCAATTGATACACCTAGTACAAGCTGTTGACCCAGTTCAATATCTAGACTTTGCAAACTGCCTTCAATACCCGCAATAATCAGTAAATCTTTTATTTTATTTTGGGTTAATTCGAATTGCTGCTCCTGAATATGAACCAAACTCTGTTGTTGCTCTATTTCTAACAAGTGCATCTGCTGTTGTTTTTGATAAAGATTTTGGCTGTAACTCAACTTTTTTTCTAGCTGAATATAAGTTAATTGCGCACGCTCTAAATCTATTTTTGCCACAATGCCGTGCTCTGCGAGTTTTAGATTGGCATCGAGCTCAAGCTTCGCCGCTTGTAGCTGACTTTTGATTTCTGATAATTGAGATTCAGCTTCAAGTTGCTGACTTTGCTTTTGTAATTTGAACGTCTTAAATTCTGATTGCATACGCGCCAGATTGGTTTGCTCTTCAATCAGTTTCTGATCTAAATCTGGATTACTTAGGCGTGCTATTGCCGTATCTGGTTTTACATCGGTTCCCGCCCTCACAAATATCTCTACGACTTTTCCATTAACTGGAGCACTCAATAACCTCTCATATAAGGATGAGTATTCGCCATATACTGGTGCCATAATATCAATGTCACCTCGTTGAACTTCGACGGTTTGCAATTGTGAGCGTGAAATTGAAGGTATTGGTTGTTGATTTAATTGCCAAATCGAAAACACGCTGATTAACAATAAAAGGGTACCAATAATCACTTTCTTTATTTGGTTAAACTTATTCGGCTTATTTAAATCTATCTGCATATTCTTCAGCTGTGGTAAAACATAAACTAAGCTAAAGAAAGATTCATGCCAAAATAAAAAACCTTTATTTTCATGCGATTAATTAGCGCGCGCAATAATTGATATTTAAGCTTGTTCAAAATCAAACATTATATGTTCAACTATAAGCACTTTTGCATCAACACTAAAAACAACCCAGTAAGTTGAGATTGGCTATTTCATAACCTATAACTAAGTAACATTTGTAAAATTTCTTTTTTACTCAAGTCAAGGAGTCGATGTAATGAGTGCTTTAGAAAAGACTAAGTTACTACCACTAGCTATAATTATTTCAACCGTATTATCAGGCTGTGGTGGCAATGATAATGATGACAATACTATTATTCCAGATACACCAATTAACCTACCTCCTGTTGTAACTGCTGCAAATATTACTACTGCAGAAAACACTGAAGCAACTCTAACTGCTGCCGCATCTGACACGGATGGTCAAATCGCTTCTTACTCTTGGCGTAAAACTGCAGGCCCTGACATTACACTTTCCAATACAACTTCAAGTACGCTGACATTCACCGCACCGAGTGTATCTGAAGATACTGACGCGGTATTTGAAGTAACGGTTACTGACGATGATGGCGCAACAGCAGTCGCCACTGCTACAGTGTCAATTACCGACGTAGCTGAACCAACGCCTCAAGTTATTACAGTTAGAGGCAGAGTCACCGACAGCCCAATTCCAAACGCTCGGGTATCTATTGTTGTTGGTGATGATGATCCTATTGAAGTTCCTGCCGATGCAGAAGGTAACTATGAATTCCCATTAACTTACGATGCATCAAGAAATGATGACTTTGTAAAAATCACAGCATTAGGTGCGGAAGAAGGTTCAAATATTCGCTTAATTTCCAATGTTGGTAGCGTACAACAAATCCAACAAGCGGCTGATGAAACTACCAATGTTGTAACCAAAGATGACCTATTTACAGTGAACGTTACTAACGTTTCTACCGCTGTTGATGCATTAATGAAAAACGCAAATAATGGCAATGAAATTGATACCCTCGCTGAATTTGAAAAAAGCAGCCTAGAGTATGAGCCTGACATGGTTATGCCTTTAGCCACTGCTATTAAGCTCGTGATTGACTTTTCCGATGACGCCCAGCAACCACAAACGGTTGGAAATCGTGCTCCTGGTTTACCAGAGGGCTCTGATGACACAGCTGATTTAGTGAGTGACTTAAGTCAAGTTCAAGCTTACATTTTATCTGCGCTGCAAAGCAACAGTGATGAATATGACCAAGCTAATTCTGCTATCGAAGGTGATGCTGACTTAATAACAAGCAACGTCGGTAACGCGGCTACACTTACCGGCAACTTTTACTTGAAAGCCTCTGACAATATGTTCGAAGGTGACAGACTCACCCTTAACTCAGACAATTCTGGAGTGTTAAGAAACCGAACACTCGATGTATCACCTGTTGATATTACATGGGCAATCGATGAAAGCGGATTAGTATTAACTTACGGTGACAATGGTGTTTTGTCGCACGATAATACCGTCGTTCTACCTGAATCTTCAACTGAAGCATTTGAGGTGATTCGAACGAGCAGTTTAATTAGAATGATGTCATCAACAGGCGATTCGGCTCAAGTTTCGGTGCAACATACTCATGTAACTAGACCAGAAAATGCGACTGATAATACTGATGCGACTGCAGTTTCTACTCCTTCTTTTGGTGCTCAACTGCTTAAAGAAAGCATATTAAAAGATCCCAATGAATTTTTTGATACCACAGATGCTGAGTACACCATTCCAACGCCAAGTGGGATGACTGAGGATGACATTGTGAATTCTGGAGTACCAAATTATGTTGATGATCAATATAAAGGCTCCGGCCGAAGCATTATGAAATTAAACTTTAATGCTGATTCAGATGCGAGTCTCACTCGTTATCAGTTAGATAACAGTAATGAGTTCACAACTCAAACAATTCCTGTTACGGCTCAAGTTAATAATGATAATCATCTAGAAGCTAACGTTAATGGGCAGCCAATATCATTCGATTTTGCCTTCTTCAGTGAAACTTCACCGTTATACATCAATGGCATGTTAACTTCACCAGGTGAGGGTGAAGCCACAAGAGCTACACCTATTAGTAGTTACCTATTGAAGAAAGAAGATGATACCGCTTGGTCAGCAACGAATGCTTTAGGTATTTATACCTTGAACTGGAATATGGATACGCCAAATAAGCACTTCTGGATTGAGCTTAAAGATAATGGCCTTGCTGTTACAATAAAAACTGAAGATGCAAATGATAATGATCAACTCGAAAATAGCGAGTTCAGCATTGAAGCAGGTAAATGGGAAATTGGAAGTGATGGAATACTGACTATCCGTCGTTATTCGCAGGCCACAATTCCTGAAGAGCCTGGTAATCCTCAATCTTGCCAACCCGATGCATTCACTCCAAGTGAAACAGGGAATTGTAAAATTTGGCATGAAAGAAAATGGGATATTCAAAGTATTAAAGGAAACCAATACTTTGTAGTCCATAATCATCAATTCCATGAGCTGTCTGACACTTTACCAACAGCTGGTACGGTAACAGGTAATACTGTTTATTCTGCAATTGATAACCGAAAATGGACTAAAGTCGGCACCGAAGATAGCGCAAGGCCAGTAGCTATTCCGGCTGAACTATTACCACCTGCAAACAATCCATAAATTGTACTGCACATACTCAAAGGGTGAAGGTAATACTTCACCCTTTTTTATTTGTCTTTACTGCTAGGGTCTGTTGATCTTTCGTGATTGTTTTTGCAGCGATAAATTGGTTATTTTATGCAAGGCAGAGTTTGTGAGGTTTGGTTATTATCGACATACAAAACTGTCGTTACTTCGTTTCCAAATAAGAAAACGATAACGCAGCACCTTTTATTTAGAAAGAGCGACCAATTTACGCTGTCTTCGATGCTTTTAATCATTCACTGTTCTGTGTTGTGACCAACTCACTTAGATGGCTAAGCATCACTGCTCACGCCTTGAACAGATAAATGCTCAAATAGCACAAAATTTAATCCTAAAAGCTCAACAGCCCCCTAATACCAATTACAGTAATTAATCTCTCACTCAGCAAGAGATAAAGGTTTTTAGTAAAAGCGCATGCTCGAAGTACTATATTCCCTAATGCCGCCATACAAAACTGGCGTTCAACGCACTTAGTGCTTTTGTCGGGATAATTCAAGAACGTGCAACGCAGTAATGGAAACCTTTAGCCTTGCCCTTCGGGAGCTAGTATGCGCTCACTTTGGTTTATAAACCTAAACATCAGTTGACGCTGAGTATATGAGTAACTGTTTGAGCAATTGGATGATTTTATTATCATGTTTTTCACCCAATGAGTGAAATGCTCTACGCTCACAAGCTTGCTAAAATGGCTGCTATCTGCGTTGTAACTTTTGCAAGTAGAATAATTACTTGCTGCAAGCTACGTCTTAATACCAGCCATTTTTTCTACGCTTGAGAACGCAGTCAACTGATGTTTCTAGGATAAAGAATACTTCACAAAATTATCTCAACGCAGCAATGTAATAACGACAGTTTTGTATGTCGATAATAACTATGTTTTCACCAATTCCGTTTGTACTTTGTTCGCATACATAGCTCTGAGTTGAGCATTTAATTACTGTAATTGGTATTACTAGCCTCAAAAAATGGTAAAATTTAGATAGACCACTTTGAGACACAAAAATGCAAATCTTTGAATACAATCCACCATTAATCCCATGGCTCGATATCCGTTATACCGATAAAGACATTATTGTTATTAACAAGTCCTCAGGTTTATTGTCAAATCCAGGCAGAGCAACTCACACTCACGATTGTGCGATTACTCGGCTTCAACAACTATACCCTGAAGCTATTTTACTCCATAGGCTTGATTGCGACACCTCTGGAATAATGGTATTTGCTCGAAATAAAAAAGCGGAATCGAGTATCAAAACTCAGTTTCAAAATAAATTAACAAAAAAAGAATACATCGCAGAGGTCAGCGGTCTATTACAAAGTAAAATTGGCACCATTGATATAAGGATTGGCCCAGATAAAAGCAATCCGCCATTTCAAATTGCGACAGAGCTAGGTAAAAGTGCTGTAACCCATTATCAAGTGTTGAATGAACAGCAAGGTATTACTTTAGTGAAACTAATGCCTGAAACTGGGCGAACTCACCAGTTACGTGTTCATATGCACGAGTTAGGACACCAAATTCTTGGCGATAATTTCTATGGTTCACCCTGTATTGCAGGTTTAAGAAATCGTTTGAGCTTACATGCACAACGTTTAACTTTCTTTCATCCGTACACTGGTAAAGAAATGACATTCTTCAGTAAACACCCTTTTTAATTATATTCACTAAGGGAGCTAGCGAGTTAGAAAGTACCAATCTTTGTCATACCAGCGAAGTCCACATAAGTCTGGTATCCAGTGACTTTTATAGAAAAAAGCAAAGACACTAGACTACCGACATACAAAACTGTCGGTAACCACTACTTGCTGCTATTCATGCCTTGCTATCAGTAATTTTTTCTGCGTATATGAACGCTTCCAACCGATTTATTTAGGATTATACAGCAGCAACATCCATACCCGTATTATACCAATTACAGTAATTAATCTCTCACTCAGCAAGAGATAAAGGTTTTCAGTACAAAGCGCATGTTCGAAGTACTAAGGGAACTAGCGATTTAGAAAGTACCAATCAATATTTTAAATTTTTTTTGTCATACCTGCAAAGGCTGGTATCCAGTGACTTTTATAGAAAAGCTTAAAGGCACTAGACTCCAGCCTGCGCTGGAGTGACGAGGATTCATCGGTATACTTTCTTCCGCAGCGTCCCTAAGTACCTGAGTATAAGTTATTGAGTACTTTTTTTGTTCATGTAGAGTAGGCTACTGGCTTCGCTATCGCTTATCCAGCAGCCCCTCTTCGATTCCGTGCATGAGGTTTTCCCTCACACGGCTCTGTTGTTACACTTCTCTCAGCCCCTTCACTTTGCTTATCATCTTGTCGTGGGTAAATACTCAAGACCAGCTTGGCGTAATTTTTCGTAAGCACCTCGTGATAGATACTTGCTTCGACGTTGACTTAAGCGACGATGCCAGCGATAGAACCGGTTTACTACAAATCCATTTATTCTGAAAAATACACCTCTGGGATAACCTATCCCAGCAAAATAGTGTTTCCATCCCCTCAGAACTTGATTAACTTTATTTATCAGTACGCCAAGTGTATTTGAGGTTCGATGCTTCACTATGTCTCTGAGTTTATTTTTCAGCTTTGTTTGGCTCTTCTTAGACGCCTGTATCTTAATGTAACTGGTGCCTTTGATGAGGCCTGTGATCCGTTGAAAGTTAAAACCGAGGAAATCAAACTCATTCATCAGCTTTCCCATATCCACACAGTGGGTTTTACTTTGATTTAGCTTCAGACCTTCATAACTTAATTGCTGTGTTATTCAGTCCAGTTGCTCTTGTGTGTAGGTTTGCTTATGAAGTACAACAAAATCATCTGCATAGGTAACGATTTTACACGGTGTTTTTTCGTGTATTTTCAAACAGAAATCGTTGAGATAGATGTTAGCCAGTAGTGGAGAGATAACTCCGCCTTGTGGAGTGCCACATCGGCTTGCTTCTATTCGCCATTTCCCGTTGACCGTCTCTATGCTGATGGGCGCTTTGATAAAGCTTTTCAGTAAACTCAGAAAGCTGCTGTCGCTTATTCGCCTTTCTATTTTTGTCATCAACTTAGCGTGCGGAATGGTATCGAAATAGGCGCTCAAGTCAGCATCGAGTACGTGCTGATAGCCTTGTTTTAGGCTCATTTCAATGACTTTTACCGCTTGCTGGGCGCTTCGACATGGACGATAACCATAACTGTGTTCATGTAAATGAGGTTCGTAGACGGGTTGCATCACTATTGTCATCGCCATTTGCACAATTCTGTCACTGATTATCGGGATCCCAAGTTTCCGCGTTTTGCCGTTGTCTTTGAGTATTTCTACTCGTTTGACTGGGCTAGGTCGATAGTTTTTCTGTTGTAATTGAGTTTGAATTTCTTTTAACAGCGCAACGACTTTCTTTTGCTGCTCTAGATAACTGAATGTGATGCCATCAATTCCTGCTCCGCCTTTATTGGCTTTGCATCGTCGATAGGCTTCTTCGAGTATATCTAGGCGACTGAGTTTATCGTACAAGCTGTAAAATCGAAGCTCCGAGTTAAGCTTTGAGCGTAAGTAAAGTTTTCGCTGTAATATTCTGATATTTACTGGAGTGTTAGCCATATGGCAATTTCACCTCAAAAGTTACGTTAAAAAACGGGTGTAACACTGAGCCCCTTCCCTGATGTAAAGTTATGTTGTCTTCACGGTTAACGGTACTATGGGCTCATCCGACTGCCTGAGCGCCCTATCTGAAATTTCGGTTTACCTTATATTCGGATAGTGCAAGTCACTACCTTCCAACACTCAGGCTCTCCCACGTTCACTTTATTTCCTTCAATACATGCCACTTCATATTACGCCGGAAGATCAAACAGATGCATTTACCAGTTGCTTCTCTGTTTGTGTCAGGGTTCGTCAACTAGGAAAGACTCCCCATCTTCATTTTTTGATTTACGACGCTTAACTGAATTCGCTTGATGCTGCGGCCTACATTGCATCTCAACCTTTATTCAAGGCCTTTGTCACAGGGCTTCATGTCATAGCGGTTACCCATTATGCATGCCCGTCAGATTTCGGGATGAACTGGTAATTATCCCGTCAGGTACGTTTCAACCTGATGGACTTATTATAAATAATAACGTTGCTGTCTCTGGTTTATGGCCATGTAATCGCTTGGCTGCGTATACGTTGAGACAAATCCCGCAACAGAATAAAGCGCTTCGTGGCGCTCCCTAGAAACATCAGTTGACTACGTTCTCAAGCGTAGAAAAAATGGCTGATAGTAAGGCGTAGCTTGCAGCAAGTAGTTATTCTACTTGCAAAAGTTACAACGCAGATAGCAGCCATTTTAGCAAGCTTGTAAGCGTAGAGCACTTCACTCATTAGGTGAAAGCCATGATAATAAAATCATCCAATTGCTCAAACAGTTACTCATATACTCAGCGTTCAACTGATGTTTTTACCGTGAAAATAGCCGCTAACACCTATTCCCAAGCCTGTTAGTGAAAGCATAAAAGCTAAAAATCACTTCGCCTTTAGCTTAGGTTGGAAATAATCTTCAAATCTCAGCGAATACAATTTTCATGGTGTAGGGTGATAGAAAAATAGTAGCCAAAGTAAATGCATGTGACATCTATGCCTATCATGAACGTTTAGGTTCATGTTTAGGTTCATAGTTTGAGTGCAATACAAGACGTGAGGAGGGACGCATAGCCGTAGCTATGCAACCTGAGACACAACGCTGTAAAGTGCTTAAGATATGAGCAAAATATTTAATAATTTATCGTCAGGTACTTATATTCCCTACGGCCGCCATACAAAACTGGCGTTCAACGCACTTAGTGCTTTTATCGGGATAGTTCAAGAACGTGCAACGCAGTAATGGAACCCTTTAGCCTTGCCCTTCGGGAGCTTGTATGCGCACACTTTGCTTTATAAAGAATACTTCGCAAAATTATCTCAACGCAGATAACTATCGGCGGTTTTCACCAATTTCGTTTGTACTTTGAGCGCATACATAGCTCTGAGTTGAGCATTTAATTATGTAATGGATATAAGAAGCAGGCAGCAAGTGTTGTGCTTCTTATTTCGATCAATGTTAAAATTCTTGCTCATTTATCGCTTTCACATCTTCAGGCCCATTTTATGACTGATTTTCAGGTCTCATCACAACAAACTTGTTCTTTGATGGCGCAAACTCCCGCTCAAAAAAGAGCTTTAAGTTATGCCCTCACTATTCATCGTTTATTTACTCAGATAATGGACAGCAAACAACCGGCAGATCGTGTGTTAGCTCATTATTTCAGAGAAAATAAAAAGCATGGTTCAAAAGACCGTCGCGTGATACGTGAAACTTTATTTGCAATGTTTCGCTGGTGGGGCTGGCTAGGTAAAACTTTACCGATTCAATCAAGAGCAGATGTAGATTCCCATTGGCTTTCAGTCATGTTGAGTTCAGCACTTTTAGAAAAACAAAGTTGGCCTATAGTAATTAAGGCATGGGGTGAATTAGCCAATGTTGAGCATGAGTTAATAACTCATTCAAACGATATCGACACTCCATTAGCGGTTATTAAAAATTTATACCCTGAGATTGAATTCAAATTAACAGAATTATTGCCAGAAAGTTTTTGGAAACATCACGCCCTTGATAAACAAAACAGCCTTTCTTTAGTTGAGTCAATGTCATCACGTCCTCCTATTTGGGCACGTTCTCAATACGCTGAAACAAGCTATATCATTGAAAGTTTAAATAAACAGGATTTCGATGCGAACAAAAGTACCCACTTTCCTGACGCAATTAACTTAGGGCACAAAAGCCTTAACCTCAATCAATTAAAGCTTTATCAACAAGGTAAAATTGAGATTCAAGATCTAGCGTCACAAACTATCGGGCATGTATGTGATCCTAAACCTAATGAGCTGTGGTGGGATGCATGCAGCGGTGCTGGCGGGAAAGCATTACAGCTAACGGCAATGATGTACTCACAAGACACTGATAGAAAAGGCGAAGTCGTGGCTTCTGATATTAGAAAACAAGCATTAGATGAGCTTTATAAACGTATGCAGCGCGCTCAAGTGAATCATATTCAAATTAAGCATTGGGCGTCTGAGCATATTCCTGTTCCTATTGAACATTTTGATGGCGTTTTAGTTGATGCGCCATGTAGCTGCACAGGCACTTGGCGACGTAACCCTGACATGCGTTGGACGGATGATTTATCAACACTAGACGACGTTTCTGCACTACAGCTTGATATTCTTACTAAAAGTAGCGCGGCAGTGAAACAGGGTGGACGATTAATTTATGCGACTTGCTCAATAATTAAAGCTGAAAATGAAGATGTTGTTTCAACATTTTTAGCAAATAATCCTGAATTCAATTTAGAGCCAATTATTAATCCTTTCACTAATAAAGAGGCTTCTACGCTGACTATTTGGCCGTATGAAGCCAATAGCGACGGTATGTTTGTTGCCAGAATGATTAAAGCGTGATCCGCATCACACTTTAAAAACAATTAATTTTATGACAATGGCGCTTTAGTAAAATTTTTGCTAGTAATGACTAGGGTCTGTTGATCTTTCGTGATTGTTTTTGCAGCGATAAATTGGTTATTTTATGCAAGGCTGAGTTTGTGAGGTTTAGTTATTATCGACATACAAAACTGTCGTTACTTCGTTTCCAAATAAGAAAACGATAACGCAGCACCTTTGATTTAGAAAGAGCGACCAATTTACGCTCTCTCTTTTTTCGATGCTTTTGAGCATTCACTGTTCTGTGTTGTGACCAGCTCACTTAGATGGCTAAGCATCACTGCTCACGCCTTGAACAGATAAATGCTCAAATAGCACAAAATTTAATCCTGAAAGATCAACAGACCCTAATAATTGTTCTGAAGCAGCCAAATTCGCCTCAAACAGTTACAAGTTAAAAATCAAAAGGTTACGAAAAGGGAAGAATAACACTTACCAAGACGTAAATAATCTTTGTTACACGAAATCTCGACACGTTATCAACATGTCGACGCGAATATCCCGATGTTCAATAAATCGCGTTGAGACAAGTTCATCAGTTTTATAAGTGAAACAGATGAACGCTTAATATAACTGATTGAAGGTGTTTCAAATGATAATAAAGAAAGTTCTAAGCAGTGCCGCCCTCGCTTCACTTGCACTTATCAGCCAAGCGTCTTTTGCCACTACTCAAACAAGTCAGCAAGTTTCTAACGTCCAATCAACGATGCTTCAGACTGGTAAAGGTTACGAGGTAAAAGAATTCACCATGAACCAAGGTTTTCAAGGTGATCAACAATCTACAACTTTATATTTCATCTACTCAGCTCAAGGTGCAAAAAACGCAGCCGCAGAGGCTGGTTTGCCACTCAATGAGCGTGATGATGTCATCCAAGACTTTGCAAATGGTGGCCTAGGAGGTTGTAATGCTGCCAGTGATCACTGCTTTACGACTGGTGATGATGACTCTTATCAAATTATTATTATTGATAAAGATTTGGCTCAACAAGATAACTTTAAATCTACAGCGGATATGAATTCCTACCTCGCTCAGCGAGGCTTACTTAAAGCTCGCCAGCAAGAAATTAAAGCATTGCAGTCACAAGGAATAAAGGTAGACAGTAATAATTTGCAAACAATAAGCTGTTCCAGCACTAATCATGGAAAAAAAAGCTTCCACAAAACATTAAACTTTCCATTCAGTAAAACAGACTCTACGGGTGGCAATAATGCATCCCTTTCTTATTCTGTAGATGCTAATGCCCAAGTTGATGGTTCTGCCGCTGTAAACTACTTATATAAAAGTAAGTTCTGTGTACCTTATAAAGTACAAATCAGTCAAATCGATGCCGAAGCAAAATTTGCGTTAACAGGAAACATCAGTTTACAAGGTGTTGCAAAGGGTGAATTATCCCCATCCTCATGGAATTTGTATAATGGCAACATATCCAGTGGTTGGTTTTCTGTGGGCCCTATCCCTATCCAATATGATATCAATCTACCAGTAACCGCTGGAATATCTAAAGTAGCTTTTGAGGCTAGAGGAGATATCAGTCTTAAAAAAGACCTAAACATTACTGGTAACTATAAATACGCTTGCTATCAATCCAAATGCAGTAAAGTCAGTTCAAATTTTTCAGATAATGGAGCCTTCGATAAAGACAACTTAAGTTACCCTGTTCTCGCAACAGCTAAAGTCGTACCATTTGTTAAACTTTCGGTTCGCGGGAGTCTGTATAACGATTTAATTTGGGCTAGAGCAGGCACACAAGAAGATGTCTCTATTGGTTTAAATGGTTATGCTGGTAATCAATGTGGAAATGGTAACGGCATTGGAAATGACGATTATGTAACCTCAGCTATTGCGAACGTAAAATTACAAGCAAGAGCTTTCGCAGAGGGTCGTTTTTTCCATGATCAAAACTGGAACTTGCTTGATAAAAACTTAAAGTTCCTTGATCTGCTAAACCCAAGCACGGCTCTTTCTCCAATTGTGCGAGCCAATGTTCAAGGACAAAATGTTAACCTCAATGTATCAATTCGTTCTTGTATGAGAGATCTAGATAGCAGTTTCCAAAACTTTTCTGTGCAATGGGGGGATGGTGCTAGTGATAACATAAGTAATCTTTCAGGGGCTCGTAACATTCATCATTCATTTTCAAGTCCCGGTACATACAATATAACAGTGACACATGATAACGGCGCACAAACTCAGAGCGCAGTATCGATAGGCACTATCTAGCTGTATTAAATTTATATTTTAAACTGTGAAAACATTGCTGACCTGATACTCTTGAGTATCAGGTTTTTTTATTTATCAAGAGCTAACTATGTCTACATCCTTTTATGAGCTTTCGGCTACAGATATTAATGGCGACGAGCTACCACTGCGAAATTATCAAGATAAGGTATTACTCATAGTCAATACTGCAAGTGGCTGTGGGTTTACTCCACAATATCAAGGACTCGAATCACTTTATCAAAAGTACCAAACTGATGGCTTTACGGTGCTAGGTTTTCCATGTAACCAATTTGGTAAGCAAGAAAAGGGTTCTGAAAAAGAAATAGCCTCTTTTTGTGAGTTAAACTTTGGGGTTACTTTCCCTTTATTTTCTAAAGTTGAGGTGAATGGCGACAACACACATCCAATTTTTAAGTATCTAAAGCAATCTGCAAAAGGATTACTTGGCTCAGAATCAATTAAGTGGAATTTCACCAAATTTTTAGTGAACAAAAAAGGCGAAGTCATAAAGCGCTACGCACCAACAACAAAACCAGAAGCTATCAAATTAGATATTGAATCGCTATTGTAGTTGTTACTCTTACAGGAAGATATTATATTGTATGCAAAACGATGTAATATCTTCTTACTTAACAGGGACGACAATAATGAAAAAAACACTTGCTATGCTGACAACCTGCTTACTGCCTTTAAGCACACCATTAGCAGAAACTAACACTCCTTTAAATGATGTGTTAAACCAGCAACATCAATGCAGCCCTACAATTCAAATTCGCTCTCAAGATCTTACGGCTCAGCAACTAAGTGATGCCTGTAAATTGTTATCAAAACAAGAAGCACAATTTCACCGTTTTTTTAAAACAGAAAGTAACCCAGTGAACGATGATAACAACAATAGCATGAGAGCAAATGTCTACGCCGACAGAAATTCGTATGTTACTCATGTAACAAACCATTTTGATGTGCCAAGTGACAATGGCGGCATGTATCTAGAGGGCCTTCCCCATAAGCAAGACAATCACGCCGAATTTGTGGCCTATGAAAAAAACGGTAAAATTTGGAATTTGGCTCATGAATATGTCCATTATTTAGATGGCCGGTTTAATTTATACGGTGATTTCTGTGCCTCATTGCATGACTCACACAGCGCACCAGAATATTGTCCTAAGCCTTCTCCTGCATACCCTCATCTCGTTTGGTGGTCAGAAGGCATAGCTGAATACATCAGCAAAGGTGATAAACACCCAAACGCATTCAACGCCGCAAAAACAAATGAATACAAACTCAGTGAATTGTTTAATACAAGTTACGAAAATAACGGAGGCTCTAAGCGAATTTATCACTGGGGTTACTTAGCCACTCGTTTCATGATGGAAAAACATCGTACCGATGTAGAAAAAATGCTTGAACTAACCAGAGAAGGTAAGTACAAAGATTATCAATCGCTTGTGAAGAGCTGGGGAACTAAATTTGATGCTGAGTTTACTACATGGCTAAAACAATTTTAAATTATTTACTTTTTTTGGGAACCAATATAAAAATAGGCAGTCATAATTAATGAACAGATTATTTTAACTTAGTTAATAGCTTTGTTTGTTCATCATCATTCTCCCTTTATTGATGTATTTTTATCATAAACTTCCTAATAGGAAGACAGCGACCTAAACTAGGTCGCTTTTTTTTATCCAAAATTTGATGCTCTTTTTGGTAAGGGACTAACTTATTTTAAACTGTCCCACAAGATCTGAGAGTTCTACTGAAATTTTACTTAAGTCTTTGGTTGCAAATGTTACTTCTTCAGCACCTGCTAGTACCGTGTTACCAACATCAGTGATATTCACAACATTTCGATTAATTTCTTCCGAAACCAATGATTGTTCTTCGGTAGCCGCCGCAATTTGTATGCTCATATCACTAATTTGAACCACAGAGTTCATTGCTTGGTTTAAAGATTCATTAACACTTCTTCCCTCTTCAACCATTTCAGCAACTTGTTGCGAGCTTTTTTGCATTACTTCCACGGCCGTTGATGTACCATGTTGTATTTTGCCAATCGTTTCATTGATTTCAGAAGTAGATAGCTGGGTTCTTGTTGCAAGGGTTCTCACTTCATCTGCGACGACAGCGAATCCTCTTCCTTGCTCTCCAGCCCTAGCGGCTTCGATTGCGGCATTTAAGGCAAGCAAATTGGTTTGCTCTGCAATACTTTTTATGACTTCAAGTACAGTGTTGATACTTTCACCATCCTGCCTCAAACCGAGAATGGTAGTTTCAGCATCTTTAATTTGACTGGAGAGTTCTTCTACTTTGTTCACTAGCAAAACCAACATTTCTTTGGCGTTTTCAGACTCTTTTTGAGCTTGTTTTGCGGCATCTGCACTATTGTTTATATTCACTGATATTTCTGACGATGATGTGCTCATTTGGTTCATAGCACTAGCAAGTTGCTCTATTTCGGCTTGTTGAGATGAGCTATTATCGAGACTCACTGCAGCTGTACTTGATAACTCTTCCGATGTACTGGCCACCACACTCGATTGAGTAGAGATTAAATTTAGGGTATTGACCAGAGCATCTCTCATTGTCCCGATACCTTTCTTCAAATCTGTGATTTCATCTTTTCCTGAATAAATTATTTTAGTAGTAAGGTCGCCACCTCCAACTTGTTTGACAATCTCTACTAGCTCTTTTAATCGCACGTTGATTGACTGAGAAATAATCCAGCTTGAAACCCCGCCAAAAAGTGATGCAATAATTACAAGAACCGTAAGATTAACAATAACAGCTTCCTCATGATGCTCGGCTCTTAGTGCAGCTTGCTCGGTAAAACTGGCAATCTGATGTGATAGTTCTGAGAGCTGAGTCGATAAATGTTCAGCTTCCCCTTCGGCTTCTTGCCCAATCTTTTCACCTTGCTCGATATCACCTAAAGATATCGCCGCTATTGCTTCATTGGAGTGCTCAACGTAAACCAAATATTTTTCGTTAATACTTTTTAGCATACTTGTGACGTTAGCAAATTCTTTGGCTTCCTCTTCAGTTAAAGCATGGCCTACAGCCTCTTGGCTCGCTTTCGCAACCTGGATTAATTCGACAGATATTTTTTGATAAAGCTCTTCAAATTTCAACTTAGCATTGTTCAGTTTCTCATTCATTTTAGAAGAAGAAATACTCGACGATCCATAGTGAAATATTTTTTCAAATTCGACCAGCTGCTCTAAATGATGTTCGGTTATTAAAGCCAAACTATTACTTAAAGGTAAATCAACCTCAGCGATGGCAACAATATCCTTACCGATACTCTTCACTTGCAAAATACTGATCGTCATACTGGCGAACATCAGTATCAATGGAATTGCTGAGCCTAATAGAATTTTTTTGCGTAAAGATATGTTGTTTAACCAATCCATTTTTTTCACCATCATCCATTAATGTATACAACTGAAATTTCGGATTTAACACATAAAATAATCAATCATTCATTGGCTACTCTATGCACATCACTACATTGAAAAGTAGAAGTAAAGCGTGCCTATTTCAAACTTTAGATTGAATTAGTGATAAGAAAACCTAAGATAAAAGTCTAAACAATATTTTGGTAAATCATTTCCAAACCAAAAAATACAAAGTCACTTTGACTCTATACCTTATCTCTGGCATAAAAAGGTATTCGCTTTACCTTAGGGACAATAAGCGACTCTTGCGCTAAATGGATATTAACTCTCTGTTTCAGGATGGATTATGATCACATCAGATATATCGCTTTTATCTAGTATTTCTCCCGTAAAAAAATTAACCAAACAAGATGTTTATCGTCCCTGCCAGCTTCCATGCTTCACTTCCGGTTGCCTATCTACCGATGATCTTCAGCCTATCAACGATATTGTCGGCCAAACTCGTGCTCAAAAGGCTGTTGAGTTTGCAATGGGAATAAAAGAAAAAGGCTATAACATTTACGCGATCGGACAAAATGGTCTTGGGAAGCGTACTATGATGTTGCGTTATTTAACCCGATTGCAGAGCGAACGCGAGTTATTCGATTGGTGCTATGTGGGGAATTTTGACGATACACGAAGTCCAAAAGTCTTAAAACTTCCCAGAGGACAAGCAGTAACATTCAAACAAAATATTGAAAAACTAGTATTAAGATTAGTCAAAGCCTTGCCCCTAGCCTTTGATAATGAGATGTACTTTAATCGTGCGGATCAACTAAAAAAGCAACTGTCACAGCAACAAGAAGCTGCGCTTGAAGAACTTACTAAAGAAGCCAAAGCAAAAAATGTAAAACTTTTGATGACAGCCCAAGGCGACTATCAACTCATTGCTGTTAATGGTGAAGAACCACACACAGAAGAAAGTTATGAAGCCCTACCTGCTGATGAAAAAAAAGCCATAGAAAAGATTGTTGCAGGCTTTGAAACTCGTTTACGACAAATTGTGCGAACCTTTACTAAGTGGGAACAAGAATACAGCGATAAGCAGCAAGAACATGATGATCAAACAGCAAAAGAAGTACTCAGCCAATTTATCAAGCCCTTGTTGAGAAAGTATAAAAAAGATATTGATGTGAGTGAACATCTTAAAGCAATGCAAAAGGACATGATCGCTAATGTAGACATATTTCTTGAACAATCTGAAGAGCAGCTTGGTTTGGCTTATGCAACCCTAGATAAAAAAATGCCACGCCGTTATCTAGTCAATGTGTTAGTCAATCAAAAAGATACGCATTTTCCAATTCAAGTAGAGGAAAGTCCAAGCTATCACAGCTTGTTTGGATATATTGAGAACGCTACATTTAAAGGCACTGTATTTACTGACTTTTCATTGATTCGAGCAGGAAGTTTACACCAAGCGAATGGTGGCGTACTCCTCATTGACGCAACAAAAGTACTTGAACGCCCGTATGTATGGGATGGATTGAAACGGGCACTTCGCTCTCGTCAGCTTGATTTAAACTCTCTTGAGCGGGAAGTTTCTTTGTCTGGCACCATTTCAATGAACCCAGAGCCCATTCCGCTCAATGTAAAAATCATCATGTTCGGCGATCATCAAACCTACCAGCTATTACAGCATTACGATCCTGATTTCAGTGAACTATTTAGGGTTACGGCCGATTTTGAAACCAGCATGCCTCGCACCGATACTTCTGAAGAACATTATGCTCGATTTATTTCTTCAATTGTTCATGATAACGAATTGCTTCCTTGTGATAATTCAGCAATTGCTCGAGTCGTAGAATACAGCTCTAGACAAGCTGAAGACCAAAATAAACTCTCACTTTATTCCGCCGATATCGCCAACCTACTTAGAGAAACAAGCTTTGTCGCTCGCTCTCAACATGTTGACATGATAACGGCGAATCACGTGCAACAAGCACTCGATAACCAACAGCATAGAGTCAATAAATTACAAGATTCGCTATTAGATGACTTCAAGCTTGGCCGTACTCTTATGCAGGTCACAGGCAAGGTTGTTGGACAAGTGAATGCGTTAACCGTACTTTCTACCGCAGAATATCGCTTTGGTCTTCCAAGCCGTATAACAGCCAATACAGCTTTAGGTAAAGGTGAAGTGTTAGATGTTGAGCATAAAGTTAAGCTTGGTGGTCAAATCCACACTAAGGGAGTATTAATTTTGACCTCGTATCTTGCTTCAATGCTGGGTAAATCAGCAGAAATACCGCTAACTACATATTTAACCTTTGAACAATCGTATTCAGGAGTAGATGGCGATAGTGCTTCAATGGCTGAATACTGTGCAATCTTATCAGCTATCAGTAAGATACCACTAAAACAGAGTATCGCAATCACGGGATCAATGGATCAATTTGGTGTTGCTCAACCAATTGGTGGAGTGAATGAAAAAATTGAAGGGTTTTATGATGTTTGCTCAATTAAGGGGCGTCATGACGAACAAGGGGTTATCATCCCTGCTGCAAATATTGAAAACCTAATGATACGTAGTGATATAGCCGAAGCTATACACAATGGTAAGTTTCATATTTGGGCTATTAGCCATATAAATCAAGCGATAGAGTTACTTGCAGAAAAAGCTTCTGGTGTTTCAAAAGGACAAAGCTTTACCAAAAACTCTGTTTATCAATCGGCTCACTTAAAATTGCAAAAATTAAGAACGTTACAACAGAAAAAGTAAATTAATCTGTAAGAACCTTGGTTTCATAAACTCGCTCACCGAGCGAGTTTAATATTTTGCATTCACCTTCTAGCACCGCAATTATTGATTTTCCTTCACGAAATTCATCAGTTAGCAGCACTCTTCCGTTTGCGTTAACGGGTAAACTCTGCAAAACATCATTATGCATAACAAGACCAGCAGGGGCGTCGTAATAAAGTACGGTAACCGTCTTAACTTCAGCCGTAATTTTATTTTGATTCATGATAATTAACTCATTAATTAAATAAAAGGAACAATCTAGTTATAGCTTATGCCATTGAAAAAGGAGTAATTGAAAGTACAAAATCAATATAAATCCACCTTGCATTAGTTCGTGATTCGGGTAGACATTCAATGCTCGGAGTTGTTCAGAGCTTTGTTAGATTTTGATTTAACTAAGGTTCAGCCAAAATACAACTTCAGTAGGGTATAGTTCTTTGAGTAAGTTCATCATTCAATTTTGACGCTAATTTTTATATGCATGAACGACGTGTAATAAACATAATGTTATTAATATATAAGAGGTTTCAATGCTAACAGAGTCAGCAACTAGTTCTGTTGAAGGTTATATTACCCCAGAATTATCTACTCATGAAACAAGCAAAAAGCCCGTTGAACAAACCAACTTTATTTGTGAACCAATCCCTACCTCCGAGGTTCAAATCAATTCACTCCCCTCTCTTTCATCTCAAACAGTGCAAACTTCAGGATTTTTGGGTGACTTTAAGTTTTTAAAAAAATGCCCTACAGTACCTGACATCCCAGAGGGCTGTACTTGTGTTACAGATAAGCAAATCCGAACTATTCATGAGAGTTTTAAAAAAAAAATTTTCAAAACGTATTTAACGTATGCGCATTAATATTGGAGAAAACTACAAATATTGATGATAATGAGTTCGATGCTTTAGAAAATGTAATTTACTATTTAAGACAAATCCGAGCACTCAGTGCTTTAATTGCAGAAAAGAGCAAGTTTGAATTTAAAAACTGGGAAGCTGATGATTATCTTAGCTTTTGCAGCCATTTATCGGAAGCATTTGAACAAGGCAGTGAAGTGCTTAATGCTTCACCTCATAAACACTTATCTTTTCTCAAAAGAGTTGCTGATACCGGGCATCACTTAGCCAGACAAAAGTATCTTGATAACGTCTTATTAGGTCATGCTAATTTTGAAGTTTACCTCCCTGTTGAAGCAGAAAGGTTACTACTTTTAATGGCACGGGAGCAATACAACAATCCAATCTGCCATTGCCATGACTTTTCTCCAGAAGTAATTGAATTGCTTGAACTGATAAATGATTACGAACAGCAAAAAAATTCGATTTCTCAATCTCCTGCCCAATTTGAAGAAAAGCGTCAAAAAGTTTCAGAAAAATTTTTAAGAAATAGCTCGACTATGGTCAAGTTACTAGCACCTTTTATTTATGTCGCTCCTATATTCGGTCCTTTAAATCCCGAAGCTGCTCTAAAAGCAATCCAACAAATAAAAAGCAGTTCAATCTTAACCCCATATACGACTGACATATCAGATTATCTACAAGCGCGAGTCAAACTTAGTTCAGATGATAGCCAACATGTAAATGATGGGGTATTACAATTAGGTGTTCTTGCTCAAAAGGGAATGATTTCAGCTATTCACTCATTGTCGCTTCATTATTTATTCGCATTAGATCAAGAAAATTGTATCAAATTACTCTTGTTTGTTGTGACCACACAAGACTTTAATGCTATTAAAATGTCACCTTCTTTATGCTGCACTCTTGCACATAGTTACTACCGTTTTTGCCGTGAACTCACTCAGAAATCGATATCAATGATTGCAGAAAAACAAAACGCCGGATGGAAATCTATTGATGAGGAAACTGAAGATAAAAAACCGGATATTCCATCGGTTACATTATTAACTATTGAATACCTCCAAGCTTCGGAAGAGGAAGGAACTTGTAAATATTTTTTATTAAGGGGCCATGATATATTAAACGCAATTCATTTAAACATTTCTACTAGACCTAAGAAAGCTGGTGAAGAAAATGATGACTTAACATCTCAAATGCTGAAGTATTTAAATGACGCACATCATTCCATGACTCCAACAATACAAATTCTTAAATTAATAGTCGAGACCGATAAAAACAAACTTAAACTTGCTGATCAGATTATTCAACAGTCAATGGAACTAGACCCTCTAAATTGTGGATTTATTCTTGTTTTTGCTGAATTTTACACCTCAATCTGGACTAAAAGCAAAATAGCTAATTTGGTCGTTCAAGCTTTAGTCCATGCTGATATAAAAAGAGATTTATTTTGCATTGATGTACCCAGCATAAAAGGCACT
Source organism: Parashewanella spongiae (assembly GCF_004358345.1). Taxonomy (NCBI): domain Bacteria; kingdom Pseudomonadati; phylum Pseudomonadota; class Gammaproteobacteria; order Alteromonadales; family Shewanellaceae; genus Parashewanella; species Parashewanella spongiae. The sequence goes on from NZ_CP037952.1 coordinate 4,095,712, forward strand.
ATTGATACATTAACAGAGCTTTCCTTGTTATTAAGTTATCCAAATCCTCAAGAAGCTATTTTCACCTTAAGTAAGCTAAAGATAATGTTTGATAGGCACGCAAGATTAAAAACCAAAATATATCTAATGAATGGGGTTCACCCAGATTTAGTAAAACTTTATTCACAATACCTAAAAATAAAAAATAAATCGGAAGCACCTTCCTGTCCAGCTACAATAAAATATCCAAGTAAAACAAGCTCAACATTAAAAAATAGTGCAGATATTGCAAGTGCAAGCTCAGAAAGAGAGTCTTGTTCTCAAGTAATAGAAAGTGCTTTGATAACTAAAGATGTAGAAGCCGAACAGGCTCAACAAAAAATACAGGAGGAAAAGAACAAAGAAGCTAAAAGTATCATTGATGAATTCAATGAATTCTATCATTTTTCGTTAAGCGCACAACATCTATTAAGCATATCAAAAATAACCAAAGATAGAATGTCTATTTTTTCAAAGCCGACGAGAGAAGCTAAAGAGGAAAGCGAAAAAATAGAACAAATAGAATCTGAAATAATTAAAGTTGAATCATTTTACCAGCACGCCTTTTTAGAAAGTCCACAACTTATTTGTGACAAATTATCCCTCTGGAGGCAGTTAACACAATTTGAAAAATGGCCATTACCCAGAAAGAAAACTCTACTCTTGTTGGAATATATCCCGAAGCTAGATGTCAGCCTTGAGAACATAAAATTTCTGCTACATTCATTACAAGGTTCTGACGTTGCTCTTTTTTATAATTCAATGCTTAACGCTGCTGCAGTACAAATATCGGCTGTCCAAATCGGTTTATACCCAGCTACAGAACTTCAAGATAATGAAACAAAGATTTTGACTAAAATCCTACCTAGCAACTTTTTTGTCTCATCACATAATGTCGAAAGCTTTGAAATGTATACGATACAATGTGGGCCAAAATGGGAGAAAAACATTTTTAGTATTTTAGAGCGTTTATCCAACATGGATTCATTGATTCACATACTTAAACATTCTCGCGCTATTACAGAGCAAGCAAATATCCCGTTATTCGAAAGACTCACCTCCAAAATAAAAACATTCGACCAAGACACATTAAAGGCGCTGTGGCAGAGCCCAAATATTAACGATGAATTAAGAGTTGCTGTATTCAATGGTATGAAAACATCTTCAAATAAGGCAAAAATTGAAACTTTAATGTCTCACCCAAATTTAACTTCAGCTCAAAAAGCAGCATGCTTTAGTCGCTTAAACAGTAAAGATAAAGGTTTGTTATTGTTCCACGCTTCCGATGAGGCAATAGTGATACTCGAAAATGAGTTGTGCTTTTTAAAAGCTGTGCCCGATACCTCAGTTGAAATAACGTCAGCATCAAACGAAATTAGAAAATATATGCCATCGTGTCAACAACGAACATTTTATGAAGACCTACAGTTCATCTTAAGTATTGAAAATGACTCTACTACAAAAGCTCACCCACTGAGGACAAAACTCATCCTTCAAGCAATAGAAAAAGCTCGTAGATTTATTTGTCATTTGCAAAAAAAATGGGATATTAGCAAACGAACTCACAAAGATTATATGCTGTTAGCGCAAACAAAAACTTTTTTAGTTCTCTATGAAGAACATTAATTACATAGGAACGACTCTTTGACCCGATGAAAAAAGTATTGCAAAAATACAATTGGTATTAATACTGAACCTGTTAAAATCAACGTATATTTTCAATTTTTAACGTAGAGACTAAGATGGGAAGAGCATACCAAAACCGTAAAGAGTCCATGGCCAAAACGGCAGGAATGAAAACTCGACTGTATTCTCGCTACGGCAAAGAGATTTATGTTTGTGCGAAAAACGGTGGTGTAGAGCCTGATGGAAACATCGCATTGCGCCAATTAATTGCAAAAGCGAAAAAAGATCAAGTTCCGGCACATGTTATCGAAAAAGCAATTGATAAAGCCAAAGGAGGCGGTGGTGAAGATTATGAAACTGCCCGCTACGAAGGTTTTGGCCCCGGAAATTGCATGGTGATTGTTGATTGCCTAACCGATAACGTAAAACGCACCTTTACTGAAGTTCGCCAAGCATTTGTTAAAAATGATGCAAAATTAGGTGGTCCTGGTACTTGTTCTCACATGTTCGATCATTCAGCGGTTTTCGTCTTTGAAGGAGATGATGAAGACGCCATTCTAGAAATGCTCATGATGGAAGATGTCGATGTCACAGATGTAGAGCTTGAAGATGGCATGATAAGTGTTTACGCACCTCATACTGAATATTTCAAAACTCGCACCGCGCTTGCTGATGCTTACCCTAATATCGACTTTAAAGTTGATAACATTTCTTATGTGCCACAAAACATGACTGAAGTTCAAGGCGAAGATATTGAAGCCTTTGATAAGTTTATCGCCGCACTCGAAGATTGTGATGATGTTCAAAATGTTTATCACAACGCTGAAATTACTGAGTAGTTCTGCTTTTCAGCAGCTTAAATAAAGCTGCTGAAAACATTCATAATCAGGCTCAAGGATTATAAGTTGTTGTTTGAGCATTTGATGAGTCAGGTTCGTCTGTCCAATGTGCACCTAAATTAAATTCAGTTTCACATACTCTATCAGATGTTTGACTATCAGATGTTTGACTATTAGATCTTTGACGGAACTCGGTGGTAACTGGTTCTTCGAGATTGCTCTTGTTGGCGTTAGATCTCCAACTACGTATTTTCCATCCTCCAAAAAACCCTGTGAAATTTCCTCCGATAAAACCACCAAATACTGAACCAAGTATTATAACGAATTCACGCCATGAAGAAGTAGGCGCGGATGTCGGCGCTGGCGCTGGAGAGGGACATGGTTGTCTCTCATCAGGAAGAAGTCCGTTAACATCTCCACTTCCACTACTTCCAGAAGGGCAAACACAATCTGGAGTACCTGTTGGGGATGGAATAGGTGTTGATTCTGGGTTATCTGTTGGAGATGGAATAGGTGTTGATATTGGGTTACTAGCTGAAGATGGACTAGGCGTTGATATTGGGTTACTAGCTGAAGATGGAATAGGCGTTGATACTGAGTTAATTGTTGAAGATGGAATAGCTGTTGATATTGAGCTATCTGTTGGAGATGGAATAGGCGTTGATACTGAGTTAATTGTTGAAGGTGGAATAGCTGTTGATACTGAGTTAATTGTTGAAGGTGGAATAGCTGTTGATACTGAGTTAATTGTTGAAGATGGAATAGCTGTTGATATTGAGCTATCTGTTGGAGATGAAATAGCTGTTGATACTGAGTTAATTGTTGAAGATGGAATAGCTGTTGATACTGAGTTAATTGTTGATGATGGAATAGCTGTTGATACTGAGTTAATTGTTGAAGATGGAATAGCTGTTGATATTGAGCTATCTGTTGGAGATGAAATAGCTGTTGATACTGAGTTAATTGTTGGAGATGGAATAGCTGTTAATACTGAGTCAATTGTTGATGATGGAATAGCTGTTGATATTGAGCTATCTGTTGGAGATGGAATAGGTGTTAATACTGAGTTAATTGTTGATGATGGAATAGCTGTTGATATTGAGCTATCTGTTGGAGATGGAATAGGTGTTAATACTGAGTTAATTGTTGATGATGGAATAGCTGTTGATATTGAGCTATCTGTTGGAGATGGAATAGGTGTTAATACTGAGTTAATTGTTGAAGATGGAATAGCTGTTGATATTGAGCTATCTGTTGGAGATGAAATAGCTGTTGGTATTGAGTTAATTGTTGAAGATGGAATAGGTGTTGGTATTGAGCTATCTGTTGGTGATGGAATAGCTGTTGATACTGAGTTAATTGTTGAAGATGGAATAGGTGTTGATATTGAGCTATCTGTTGGTGATGGAATAGTTGTTGATACTGAGTTAATTGTTGGAGATGGAATAGTTGTTGATACTGAGTTAATTGTTGAAGATGGAATAGCTGTTGATATTGAGCTATCTGTTGGAGATGAAATAGCTGTTGGTATTGAGTTAATTGTTGAAGATGGAATAGGTGTTGGTATTGAGCTATCTGTTGGAGATGGAATAGGTGTTAATACTGAGTTAATTGTTGATGATGGAATAGCTGTTGATTCTGGGTTATCTGTTGGAGATGGAATAGGTGTTGATACTGGGTTACTCGCTAAAGATGAACTAGGTGTTGATACTGGGTTATCTGTTGGAGATGGAATAGGTGTTGATACTGGGTTACTCGCTAAAGATGAACTAGGTGTTGATACTAGGTTACTCGTTAAAGATGAACTAGGTGTTGATACTAGGTTACTCGCTAAAGATGAACTAGGTGTTAATACTGGGTTAATTGTTGAAGATGGAATAGGCGTTGATACTGGGTTACCTGTTAAAGATGAACTAGGTGTTGGTACTGAATTATCTGTTGAAGATAAAATAGGTGTTGATACAAGGATATCCGCTGAAGATGGAATAGGTGTTGATACAGGCTCACCCGTTCGAGTAACCTCCAGTTGTGGTTGCGATAATAATGTAGAAGTAGTAGAAAAAGGAGTCGATTGTATGTCATCACTACTCACCAGCGATATGCTCGGGCTTACTTTCATTTCATTTTCCGAAAACGACAGTGAAGGCAATATCTGACTAGTCCGAGCTCCTAAAGTGGTTGATGGTTGTATTGAGACACTTCCTGTATTTTCTACGCTCGATTGGATTTCAGAAGGTGCTAAATTTTCTGGGGGCTTGCCAGAACCATCTATCTCTGTAGGTTCAAAAGTGACTTGTTCTGTCACCTCTGAGGTGACCTCAATTTTTGTAGGATTTGCCTCTGTTGTTGCTTTAGCCTCTGTTGTTGCTTTAGCCTCTGTTGTTGCTTTAGCCTCTGTTGTTGCTTTAGCCTCTGTTGTAGTAGCCTGCTCCGGCGGTTTTTCAGTATTTTGTCTTCGCGCTCTTAAGAGCAATTCACTAACCCTATCAGATTCGAATTGATGTATATCTCCCGATGCATCATAAAAAATCTCGCCATCTCCATCTTCAAGGGATTCAAGTTCTGCATTTAATATTGCCTTATCTAGAGTAATTTTTCCCTTACTCTTAGTTTTCGTTGTAACCTCCCCTTCAAACTTAGTTAAACATCGCGTTGCCACATAACCGCCTGCATAACCACCGATAAAACCAGCTACCCGATTAGAGATAAACCGAAACCAGCTATCTTCTTTAACCCCTATTAGATCCACCACCTTATCGTTTATTTTTGTGCCCACAGTGGCACCCAAAACGGCACTTGATGTAACCGCAAGACGATAAACTAATTTTTTCCCAGTGGATACATCACCAAGCACTACAGCTGCTCCAAAAGCGGTTACAACTCCTGACAAAAAATCAGCAGTGCTATTTCCTACTTTTTTGCCTAACTCTGATCTTTCAGTTAAGAACTTTACTCCTACTTTAACTCCCCCTGCTACTGCACTAGTCACCGCGACACCTGTTAGCCCAGCAGGGCCTGTGCCGAAAAAAAGTAAGATAGGGATAGCGTTAGTTCCACTTTCTATAACGGCCATTGTATAACGCTTTAGAGGCGATGGAATTTTATCATTAACTCTTTCTATGCAATCACTTGCATTAGCTAATATTTTTGTATCTGTAAAGCAACTTAACGAAATTGAACTGCAATGCTCTGGAATTATTGCTGAAACGCCCATGCTCTATCCTTTCATTACACATTTTTTTTAGCATATCGAAGATTGCCGAACAGGAGCTGAATAGCCACTTAGCTTTTCATCTATTGTTAGTTTTAAAATAACACTGCTATAACTGATAGCTATATCCCCATGATTTTTGAAGAGGCAACTTCTCTTAACGACAAGTATTGCCATTTATCCTATGTTGCTTTTCCTTGTAATAGACTAGGGTCTGTTGATCTTTCGTGATTGTTTTTGCAGCGATAAATTGGTTATTTTATGCAAGGCAGAGTTTGTGAGGTTTGGTTATTATCGACATACAAAACTGTCGTTACTTCGTTTCCAAATAAGAAAACGATAACGCAGCACCTTTTATTTAGAAAGAGCGACCAATTTACGCTCTCTCTTTTTTCGATGCTTTTGAGCATTCACTGTTCTGTGTTGTGACCAGCTCACTTAGATGGCTAAGCATCACTGCTCACGCCTTGAGCCTAGATAAATCGGTTGAGAATGGTCATATACGTAGAAAAAATTACTGATAGCAAGGCATAAGTTGCAGCAAGTAGTGGTTCTACTTGCAAAATTTATAACGCAGCTAGCGGTCATTTTGGCAAGTATATGAGCGTTCAGCACTCACCTAACAAGTGAAGAAACATCATTAATTTTTGCAATATGCTTCAGTAGGTTAAGGGTGAATTGTGCGTTCAACCGATTTGTTTAGGTTGAACAGATAAATGCTCAAATAGCACAAAATTTAATCCTGAAAGAGCAACAGACCCTAATACCAATTACAGTAATTAATCTCTCACTCAGCAAGAGATAAAGGTTTTCAGTACAAGGCGCATGTTCAAAGTACTATCGGGATAATTCAAGAACGTGCAACGCAGTAATGGAAACCTTTAGCCTAGCCCTTCGGGAGCTTGTATGCGCAAAAATTACTTCACAAAATTATCTCAACGTAGCAATGTTATAACGACTGTTTTGTATGTCGCTAATAACTATGTTTTCACTAATTTCGTTTGTACTTTGTGCGCATACATAGCTCTGAGTTGAGCATTTAATTACTGTAATTGGTATAACTATCTGTACTGTTGATAATATTTTGAGTATCTTTTTAAAATCGCACTCTTAAAAATTTCGTTACGAAAACTCAAATTAATACCAATTTATTAACCTAAATTCACTCGTGCATTGCGGAACATGCGCATCCACGGGCTATCTTCGCTCCAATCATCTGGATGCCAAGAGTTTGCTACGGTTCTAAACACTCGCTCAGGATGTGGCATCATGATAGTGACACGTCCATCTGTTGTACTTAGCCCCGTAATACCATTGGCAGATCCATTTGGATTTTGTGGGTACTGGGTAGCAATTTTGCCGTGACCATCTACATATCTCAGTGCAATCGTGCCGCTTGCCTCAGCTGAAGTAAGCGCTTGAGCATTAGCAAACTCAGCCAAACCTTCTCCATGAGAAACAGCAATTGGCATTCGTGAACCCGCCATTTCATTAAAGAATAACGACGGACTTTTTTGTACTTCAACCAAACTAAATCTTGCTTCAAATCGCTCAGAATTGTTGCGCACAAAATGCGGCCAAAATTCACTTCCCGGAATAATCTCTTTAAGGTTTGACAGCATCTGACAGCCATTACACACACCCAATGAGAAACTATCATCACGAGCAAAGAAACGGCTAAACTCATCACGTGCACGTTGATTGAATAGGATTGACTTTGCCCATCCTTCACCAGCACCTAATACATCACCATACGAGAACCCACCACAAGCCACTAAGCCTTGGAATTCATCTAAGTTGATGCGACCAGCAAGGATATCTGACATATGTACATCACGGCTTTCGAAACCAGCCCGATCAAATGCGGCAGCCATTTCAACGTGTGAGTTTACCCCTTGCTCACGTACAATTGCCATTTTTGGCATAATACCTTTTAAAATATAAGGTGCGGCCACATCTTCAGCGGGATCAAAGCTTAAATTTACGGTTAAACCCGGCTCATCAGCTTGAAGCTTTAAATCAAATTCTTGTTTAGCTGATTCTGGATTGTCACGCATTGATTGCATTTTGAAGGTTGTTTCAGACCACAGTTTACGCAGCGCAACACGGCTTTCTGTGTACACCGCATTATCACCATCAGTGATGCTGATTTGGTTATCTTGTGTTATCTCACCCAACAAATGACACTCAACACCACCTGCGCGATATTGTGTTTGAATTTCATCGGCTTGCTCAGCATTAACCTGAATAACAGCGCCCAACTCTTCGTTAAATAAACGCTCCAAATATGTGCCAGTTAGCGAAGACAGATCAATTTTCAGTCCGGTATTGCCCGCAAAAGCCATTTCAACTAACGTTGTAAATACCCCACCATCACTGCGATCGTGATAAGCAATAATTTCTCTAGCGGCAACTCGCGCTTGTGTTACTTCAAAGAAATGACGCATCAGTGCAGGCGTGTTCAAATCGGGCGCCGTATCACCCAACTCACCAAACACTTGTGCGAGACACGAGCCGCCTAAACGATTATTACCTTCGCTCAAATCAACCAGTAGTAAACGAGTGCCCCCTTTATCACTGCGAAGTTCTGGTGTTACAGTGTTGCGAATATCACGTACAACACCAAATGCTGTTATCACTAGTGACATTGGCGATGTTACAGTCTTATCTTCACCGCTTTCTTGCCATGCTGTTTTCATCGACATTGAGTCTTTACCAACTGGAATAGTCAATTCTAACTCTGGGCACAGCTCTTCACCCACCGCTTTAACTGCTTGATAAAGGCCTGCATCTTCACCAGGATGCCCCGCCGCTGACATCCAGTTCGCGGATAATTTAATACGCTTAAATGAGCCGATATCCGCACCTGCGATATTCATAATTGACTCTGCAACGGCCATACGCGCTGATGCGCCAAAGTCCAATAATGCAAGTGGTGTACGTTCACCCATCGACATGGCTTCGCCAGCATACGAGTCAAAACTCGCAGCAGTTACAGCACAATCCGCTACTGGAACTTGCCAAGGGCCAACCATTTGATCGCGGTTTACAAGCCCTGTTACAGTACGGTCACCAATAGTAATTAAAAAGGTTTTATCGGCAACAGTAGGCAAACTTAATACACGCTTAACGGCTTCAGATATTGCAATGTTCTCTTGCGCTAAAGCTGGGCTTATCGCTTGCTTAGATTCAACATCACGAGACATTCTAGGCGCTTTACCAAGCAATACCTCAAGGGGTAAATCGATTGGTTGGTTATCGAAATGCGGGTCGTCAAGAATCAAATGTTCCTCAACTGTCGCTTCGCCAACAACCGCAAATGGTGCGCGTTCACGCTGACAAATGTCAGTAAAAATTTGCAAGTTTTCAGGAGAGACCGAGAGCACATATCGCTCTTGAGACTCATTACACCAGATTTCCAGCGGGCTCATGCCACGCTCATCTGATAACACATCACGTAAATTAAATTTACCGCCACGACCGGCATCGCTGACCAGTTCAGGCAATGCATTTGAAAGACCACCAGCACCAACATCATGAATAAACTGAATTGGGTTTTCATCACCAAGTTGCCAACAACGGTCGATAACTTCTTGGCAACGGCGCTCCATTTCAGGGTTTTCACGCTGCACGGATGCAAAGTCTAGATCTTCATTCGATTGACCTGATGTCATAGAAGACGCTGCACCGCCACCAAGTCCAATGTTCATTGCAGGGCCACCAAGTACAATCAGTTTCGCGCCTTCTGTAATTTCGCCTTTTTGAACATGATCTTCTCGGATATTACCGAGTCCACCAGCCAGCATGATCGGTTTATGATAACCACGAACCTCAACACCATTATGGCTACAAACTTTCTGCTCATAAGTACGGAAATACCCCAGCAATGCTGGACGACCAAATTCGTTATTAAATGCTGCGCCACCTAATGGCCCTTCGGTCATAATGTCTAATGCACTGACAATACGACTTGGTTTACCGTAATCTTTTTCCCAAGGCTGCACAAAGCCCGGAATATTCAAGTTAGAAACACTAAAACCTGTGAGTCCTGATTTTGGTTTAGATCCTCGACCAGTTGCACCTTCATCACGAATTTCACCACCTGATCCAGTTGCAGCACCAGGGTATGGACTGATTGCCGTCGGATGGTTATGAGTTTCTACTTTCATCAACACGTGCATAGGTTCTGTGTGATAGTTATAAGTGCCGTCTGGATCTGGGAAGAAACGTCCAGCAATACTACCTTCCATTACCGCGGCATTATCTTTATAAGCTGATAACACATGTTCAGGGTGAGTTTCATAAGTGTTTTTAATCATTTTGAACAATGATTTTGGCTGTGCTTCACCGTCAATTGTCCAGTCAGCATTAAAGATTTTATGACGACAATGCTCTGAGTTTGCTTGAGCAAACATCATTAATTCAATGTCATTTGGGTTGCGTTCCAGCGACCTGAAATTCTCAACTAAATAATCAATTTCGTCTTCTGCTAGTGCTAAGCCCATTTCAGTGTTGGCTAACACAAGTGCTTCACGGCCTTTACCTATAATATCAACGCTGGCAAATGGCTTTGGCTCAGTTTGAGTGAATAATATCTGCGCTTCAGATAAATCAGAAAAAACCACTTCAACCATGCGGTCATGAAGCAACGCTTTCAGCGTTTTTTTCTGCTTATCATTAAGGGAATCGAAGTCTTTCTCTTCAGCTAATTCAACGTAATAAGCGACTCCTCGCTCAAGCCGTTTCACTTTGCCTAAATCACAATTATGAGCAATATCTGTTGCTTTAGAAGACCAAGGAGAAATTGTACCGAGACGAGGAGTAACGAAAAACAGCATGCCTTGAAGGCGTTGAGTATCTTTTTTAGGGCCGTAAGTGAGGAGTTTTTCTAATTGTTGTTGTTCGTTGGAATTTAACGGATCGCTTAAATCGACTAAATGAATAAATTCTGAATGAATCTGTTTGACCGGAAGTGCCTTACTGTTACAGGCTTGCATCATTTTTTTAATATTAAAATCTGAAACTGCTGGGGCTCCGCGGATGATCTCCATCACGTCTATTCACCTTATTGTAATATGTGCAGGGTATTTGTTGGCGATATTATAAGTAAACGTGGCTTATAAATCATCACTCAAGCTTGCCCAAAAGCGCTTTTCCTGTGATATAAAGGAGTGATTTTGCGAAAACTATTTTCGTAAAAAAACGTTTTCAATTATTCACCTTTTACGGATGGCTTATGATGCGCTTTCTGTGTTTTTTAGGGATTATATTGTTTATCGGTGGCTGTAGGACATCAGTAATAGTGCCACCTCCTCAAAAAGAACCTATTTTCAAACCTAACGTGCTTCGTGTGGGGACTTTGTATGGTTCACAAATCTATATGATTGACGACAATGGCCCTAGCGGTTTTGATTACGAAATGTCTAAGGAATTTGCCCAATACTTAGGGTTACCTTTGGACATCCAACCATATCCGGATCGTTCCAGCCTATTTAGAGCCCTTGAGCAAGGCAATGTAGATTTGATTGCTGCTGCTTTTCAGCAAACACCTGCTAGAAATCGTCGTTTTCGCTTTAGCCCCCCGTTATACCGAGTTAATCAAGTGCTTATATATCGAAAAAATACTAAAGCACCTATAAACATTGATGACATTGATGAACCAATCAGTGTAATGGCTAACTCATCCTATGAAGAGACTTTAATAGAGCTAAAACAAACCCATCGAAATTTGAAATGGACACCCATTTACGGCAAAGATAATGAAGAATTACTGGAAATGGTTGATCGAGGCGAAATTAAATACACTATATCTGACTCAACCATCGTCAAAGTGAACCAACGCTTCATGCCTGAGATCCGCCAAGGTATTGTACTTGCGAAGCAAAGACCTATTGTTTGGATGTTACCACCGACTAATAGCGATAAAACACTCAGTCAACTGCTTGCGTTTTGGCATCAAGAGCGTAAGTCAGGTAATATTGCATTTCTTAAAGAGAAATATTTTGGCCATGTTAAGAAATTTGATTATGTCGACACCCGTGCCTTCATTCGCGCCGTAAGCTCTGTACTTCCACTGTACCAACCACTCTTTGAGTTACACGGCAAAGATATCGATTGGAGAAAGCTTGCTGCCACGTCTTATCAAGAATCTCATTGGAACCCAGCAGCCAAATCATTTACAGGAGTGAGGGGAATGATGATGCTTACTTCCACAACGGCCAAAGAACTAGGGATTAATGACAGACTCGATCCAGCTAAAAGCATACGTGGTGGTGCTACTTACTTAAGAAATATGCTTAACCGATTGCCTGATGTTATACCTGAAAATCAACGTATGTGGTTTGCTTTAGCTTCCTACAACATTGGGCTTGGCCACGTCATTGACGCTCGTAAATTAGCCGCCAAATTGAAGTTAAACCCAAATTCATGGCGAGACTTAAAAAAAGTACTTCCTTTATTGCAAAAGAGAAAGTACTACCGAAAACTGAAATATGGATATGGTCGAGGAAAAGAAGCTGTGCACTATGTTGATAGTATACGTCGTTATTACGATACCTTACTGTGGATCGACCAACAATCTACCAGAAAACAACTTAAAAAAAGTTTGATTGCAACGATCTAGGGTCTGTTGATCTTTCGTGATTGTTTTTGCAGCGATAAATTGGTTATTTTATGCAAGGCAGAGTTTGTGAGGTTTGATTATTATCGACATACAAAACTGTCGTTACTTCGTTTCCAAATAAGAAAACGATAACGCAGCACCTTTTATTTAGAAAGAGCGACCAATTTACGCTCTCTCTTTTTTCGATGCTTTTGAGCATTCACTGTTCTGTGTTGTGACCAGTTCACTTAGATGGCTAAGCATCACTGCTCACGCCTTGAAGTAGAGTAGGCTACTGGCTTCGCTATCGCTTATCCAGCAGCCCCTCTTCGATTCCGTGCATGAGGTTTTCCCTCACACGGCTCTGTTGTTACACTTCTCTCAGCCCCTTCACTTTGCTTATCATCTTGTCGTGGGTAAATACTCAAGACCAGCTTGGCGTAATTTTTCGTAAGCACCTCGTGATAGATACTTGCTTCGACGTTGACTTAAGCGACGATGCCAGCGATAGAACCGGTTTACTACAAATCCATTTATTCTGAAAAATACACCTCTGGGATAACCTATCCCACCAAAATAGTGTTTCCATCCCCTCAGAACTTGATTAACCTTATTTATCAGTACGCCAAGTGTATTTGAGGTTCGGTGTTTCACTATGTCTCTGATTTTATTTTTCAGCTTTGTTTGGCTCTTCTTAGACGCCTCTATCTTGATGTAAGGGATGCTGCGACTTAGGTTATACCGACGTATAATCCAAACAGAGTAATTTACGGTTGCAGCCAAATGTCTACTTCAATTTACCTTTCTAGTGAGTCCAAAAGGATAATTAAACTTGCATCCAGTAAACTTCATGGGATGGAGAAAAGAGTTTTTATGGCCGAAGTATCCAAAACCTTCTGCTGTGGGAGTCCACGCTTAACTGAAACAGAATTTGGCTGGTGTCGAAAGGCTGTTGCGCTTGGGCTTCATGAACAAGAAACGGGCTTCGAGTGTTTCGGAAACTATGACGGAAAACCTCGAAGTGAAGTGAGTCAGCCTCAATTAGAAATAGATATTAGAGCGTTAGTAGATCCTGAATCGCAAGCCGACCCGAAGTTTAAAAATACGTTTGTGTATACCCGAATTACAGCGAAAGGCGTCAGAAAAAAGTTAATTGAAGAAAAAGGCTGGCTACCTGAAGAATTACCTAAAGAAAGAACCATTAACGACATATTAAATCGACTGGGATACAGACTTCGACGAGTCCAAAAAACTAAACCCCAAAAAAAATTCCTCAAACAGACGCTATCTTTGAAAACGTAAACAAAATCAATAAAGAAACAACCGGTAATAAAAAAGTCATCCGTATTAGTATCGACTGTAAAGCGACAGTTAATGTTGGTGAGTATTCCCGTTACGGTAAATCTCGTAGTGCTGATGCTGTTCAAGCGTTGGATCATGATATGGAAATAAAAAAGAAAATGATCCCGTTCGGAATTCTTAACCTCGACAATGATCAACTTCATGTTTTTTATGGCAACTCAAATAAAACAAGTGACTTCATTTGTGACGCACTTGAATGGTGGTGGGATTCAGTTAAAAGTGAAAATCTAGAAGTGGAAGAACTCATTATTTTTTCAGATAATGGTCCTGAAAATAGTGGCTGTCGTACTCAATACCTGTTTAGATTAGTAGCGTTTAGTGAACAATCGAAACTCAAGATTCGAAACGTCTACTACCCGCCATACCACAGTAAGTACAACCCGATAGAACGAGTCTGGTCATCGTTAGAGAGGCATTGGAATGGCACATTACTGAGTACAGCCAAAACGGTAATAGAATGGACAAAAACAATGACATGGAAAGCGATGAGCCCAGTAGTCAATTTAATTGATAAAATTTACTCAAAAGGAGTCAAGCTCAATAACAAAGAAAAAGAAGAGCTGGAAAGTAAAATAGTCAGAAATAGTGAATTACCAAAGTGGGATCTTACAATCACTCCAATTGCGGTAGATTTTTAAATGCTAGATCCCTAACTGGTGCCTTTGATGAGGCCTGTGATCCGTTGAAAGTTAAAACCGAGGAAATCAAACTCATTCATCAGCTTTCCCATATCCACACAGTGGGTTTTACTTTGATTTAGCTTCAGACCTTCATCACTTAATTGCTGTGTTATCCAGTCCAGTTGCTCTTGTGTGTAGGTTTGCTTATGGAGTACAACAAAATCATCTGCATAGGTAACGATTTTACACGGTGTTTTTTCGTGTATTTTCAAACAGAAATCGTTGAGATAGATGTTAGCCAGTAGTGGAGAGATAACTCCGCCTTGCGGAGTGCCACATCGGCTTGCTTCTATTCGCCATTTTCTGTTGACCGTCTCTACGCTGATGGGCGCTTTGATAAAGCTTTTCAGCAAACTCAGAAAGCTGCTGTCGCTTATTCGCCTTTCTACTTTTGCCATCAACTTAGCGTGCGGGATGGTATCGAAATAGGCGCTCAAGTCAGCATCGAGTACGTGCTGATAGCCTTGTTTTAGGCTCATTTCAATGACTTTTACCGCTTGCTGGGCGCTTCGACATGGACGATAACCATAACTGTGTTCATGTAAATGAGGTTCGTAGACGGGTTGCATCACTATTGTCATCGCCATTTGCACAATTCTGTCACTGATTATCGGGATCCCAAGTTTCCGCGTTTTTCCGTTGTCTTTGAGTATTTCTACTCGTTTGACTGGGCTAGGTCGATAGTTTTTCTGTTGTAATTGAGTTTGAATTTCTTTTAACAGCGCAACGACTTTCTTTTGCTGCTCTAGATAACTGAATGTGATGCCATCAATTCCTGCTCCGCCTTTATTGGCTTTGCATCGTCGATAGGCTTCTTCGAGTATATCTAGGCGACTGAGTTTATCGTACAAGCTGTAAAATCGTAGCTCCGAGTTAAGCTTTGAGCGTAAGTAAAGTTTTCGCTGTAATATTCTGATATTTACTGGAGTGTTAGCCATATGGCAATTTCACCTCAAAAGTTACGTTAAAAAACGGGTGTAACACTGAGCCCCCTCCCTGATGTAAAGTTATGTTGTCTTCACGGTTAACGGTACTATGGGCTCATCCGACTGCCTGAGCGCCCTATCTGAAATTTCGGTTTACCTTATATTCGGATAGTGGAAGTCACTACCTTCCAACACTCAGGCTCTCCCACGTTCACTTTATTTCCTTCAATACATGCCACTTCATATTACGCCGGAAGATCAAACAGATGCATTTACCAGTTGCTTCTCTGTTTGTGTCAGGGTTCGTCAACTAGGAAAGACTCCCCATCTTCATTTTTTGATTTACGACGCTTAACTGAATTCGCTTGATGCTGCGGCCTACATTGCATCTCAACCTTTATTCAAGGCCTTTGTCACAGGGCTTCATGTCATAGCGGTTACCCATTATGCATGCCCGTCAGATTTCGGGATGAACTGGTAATTATCCCGTCAGGTACGTTTCAACCTGATGGACTTATTATAAATAATAACGTTGCTGTCTCTGGTTTATGGCCATGTAATCGCTTGGCTGCGTATACGTTGAGACAAATCCCGCAACAGAATAAAGCGCTTCGTGGCGCTCCCTAGATACATCAGTTGACTGCGTTCTCAAGCGTAGAAAAAATGGCTGATAATAAGGCGTAGCTTGCAGCAAGTAGTTATTCTACTTGCAAAAATTACAACGCAGATAGCAGCCATTTTAGCAAGCTTGTGAGCGTAGAGCATTTCACTCATTGGGTGAAAAACATGATAATAAAATCATCCAATTGCTCAAACAGTTACTCATATACTCAGCGTTCAACTGATGTTTTTAGGTTGAACAGATAAATGCTCAAATAGCACAAAATTTAATCCTAAAAGATCAACAGACCCTAATCAACAGAGATAATTTTGTTAAGCCCTTACATTGACATACTTTTGAAACAAACTTAATTTATATATGTGAGGAACATAGATAGAAATATGGAGATTAAATGAGAAGAAAATTAGTAAATAACGCGGCTCGTCGACGTATGCACAATAAGATTCGCCACATACGTACATTAAAACGTCAAAAACTATATTTTAATTTTTTAACGGCTAATGAACTACTGCAAAGCTAAGTTTGCTTTTGCTGTTTCAATAGCTTCTTTTCTTTACGTCGACGTTTAAAAAACTGACTCAATTGTTGTCCACATTCTTCAGCTAATACGCCGGATTCTACTTCAACCACATGATTCGCTGATGAATGTTGCAAGACATTCAATACCGTACCTGCTGCGCCCGTTTTTTCATCTTTTGCACCAAAAACAACACGACCTACCCTTGCATGAACAATCGCTCCGGCACACATTGCGCAAGGTTCTAACGTAATATATAAAGTCGTATCGATTAAACGATAATTTTCTAGCGCTTTGCCTGCATTTTGTAAGCAGAGGATTTCTGCATGTCCGCATGGGTTATGATCACCAATGCTCAAGTTATATCCCGTTGCTATAACTTCATTATTTTTAACCAATATTGCGCCTACTGGTACTTCTCCCATAGCTTCAGCTTGTTCGGCCATATTCATGGCTTGCTGCATAAAATGTTGGTCTTGCTCTGATTTCACAAAATTCGCCTGCTATTTATAAAAAAAGGCGCAAAATGCGCCTTTAAAAATTGTATATCAATCGAAAGCTTATTCCCACTCAATTGTCGCTGGAGGCTTACCTGAAATATCATAAACCACACGAGAAATACCATCGATTTCGTTAATAATACGGTTTGAAACACGACCTAAGAAGTCATAGGGCAAATGTGCCCAATGCGCCGTCATAAAGTCGATAGTCTCTACAGCTCGTAGTGATACTACCCAGTCATACTTACGACCATCACCCATAACCCCTACTGAGCGCACGGGTAAAAATACGGTAAAGGCTTGGCTAACTTTATGATAAAGATCGGCGGCATGAAGCTCTTCGATAAAGATGGCATCTGCACGACGAAGCAGATCACAATACTCTTTTTTCACTTCACCAAGTACCCGCACTCCAAGGCCTGGGCCAGGGAATGGATGACGGTAAAGCATATTGTATGGTAAGCCGAGTTCTAAACCAATTTTACGCACTTCGTCTTTGAACAATTCGCGTAATGGCTCAACAAGACCAAGCTCCATATCATCAGGCAAACCGCCCACATTATGATGAGATTTAATCACATGAGCTTTACCAGTTTTGCTGCCTGCCGATTCAATCACATCTGGGTAAATGGTGCCTTGAGCCAACCATTTTGCATTAACGCATTTTTTCGACTCTTCATCAAAAATTTCAACAAATACATGACCGATAATTTTACGTTTAGCTTCTGGATCAGCTTCTCCTTTCATCGCATCTAAGAAACGATTTTCAGCATCAACGTGAACAATGTTAAGGCCAAAATGCTCACCAAACATTTCCATTACTTGATCAGCTTCATTCAACCTAAGTAAGCCATTATCAACAAACACGCACGTTAATTTATCACCAATAGCACGATGTAAAAGCATGGCGACCACTGATGAGTCAACCCCTCCTGACAAACCAAGTATTACTTCGTCATCACCTATTTGCTTTTTCAAGCGTTCTATTGCATCTTCAATAATATTGCTCGGTTTCCAATTGGCTTCGCACTTACAGATGTCTAACGCAAATTGACTGAGAATACGCAGGCCTTGACGGGTATGAGTCACTTCAGGGTGGAATTGAACCCCATAAAACTGCTTGTCTTCGTTTGCCATTGCCGCAAAAGGACAAGTTTCAGTACTGGCTACCGCAACAAACCCATCAGGAATTTCTGATACTTTGTCACCGTGGCTCATCCAAACGTCAAGTAAAGGCTTACCAACTTCACTTACTGCATCTTCAATGCTCTTAAATAATGATGACTGGAATTGTAATTCGATTTGAGCGTAACCAAACTCGCCTTCACCGATACCTTGGATCACTTTACCACCAAGTTGCTCAGACATGGTTTGCATGCCATAGCAAATTCCCAAAACAGGAACGCCTGCATTAAACACGTATTCAGGTGCACGAGGAGAGTGATCAGCCGTTACACTTTCAGGGCCACCAGCGAGAATAATACCGTTTGGAGCGAATTCTCTAATGTCCGCTTCAGAAACGTCCCATGCCCAAAGCTCACAATAAACACCAATTTCACGAATGCGGCGTGCAATTAATTGCGTATATTGAGAGCCAAAATCTAAAATGAGAATTTTATGCTCATGGATATCGTTCATGTTCTACCTTTGTTTTTTATTTTTAATTCAGACCTAAAAAATAAGCGGCACTGTGGCCGCCTAATCAATGATGCTATACACCAGAGCGATAATTTGGTGCTTCTTTGGTCATGGTCACATCGTGCACATGAGACTCGCCCATACCTGCAGAGGTGACTTTCACGAACTCTGCTTTAGAGTTCAGCTCATTAATCGTTGCACAGCCTGTTAGTCCCATGCATGAACGTAAACCGCCCATTTGCTGATGAATGATTTCTTTCAAGTGACCTTTATACGGTACTCGTCCCTCAATACCTTCTGGTACTAATTTGTCGGCAGCGTTATCCGTTTGGAAATAACGATCTGACGAACCTTGAGACATGGCACCAAGCGAACCCATACCACGATAAGATTTATAAGCTCGACCTTGATACAACTCAGTTTCCCCCGGCGCTTCATCAGTACCAGCAAACATACTGCCAGCCATAATGCATGAAGCACCTGCCGCCAGCGCTTTAGCCAAATCACCGGAAAAACGAATACCACCATCAGCAATCACTGGAATATCTAAATCTTTGAGCGCAGCAGCGGCATCTGATACCGCAGTAATTTGTGGAACACCAACACCCGTAACAATACGAGTAGTACAAATTGAGCCCGGTCCAATACCCACTTTTACCGCATTAACACCAGCTTCAACTAACGCTAATGCGCCTTCTGCTGTCGCGACATTACCGCCAACTATTTGCAGTTCAGAATGCTTAGCGCGAGTTTCTCGAATGCGCTGCAATACGCCTTCAGAGTGACCATGAGATGAGTCGATAAGCAGGACATCAACACCAGCTTTAACTAACGCGTCGACACGTGCTTCGTTACCAGCACCAGCACCAACCGCTGCGCCCACTCGTAAACGACCGAGTTCATCTTTACAGGCATTCGGTTTCTGCTCGGCTTTCTCAAAATCTTTAACTGTAATAAGTCCTTTCAACTCAAAGCACTTATTGACGACGAGTATTTTTTCTATGCGATTTGAATGCATTAAGGTTTGAACTTCATCCAGCTCAGTACCTTCTGGCACAGTGATAAGGCGTTCTTTGGGTGTCATCACTTCAGATACGGTGCGGCTCCAGTCTGTAACAAATCGCACATCACGGCCTGTAATAATTCCAACTAGCTCATTAGAATCATTAATCACTGGGTAACCTGCAAAACCGTTTCGACGGGTTAGCTCTCGCAAATCAGTTAAAGTGGTTTCAGGAGTCACAGTAACTGGTTGCTGAACGATACCAGCTTCGTAAATTTTCACTTTACGAACTTCTTCTGCTTGCTGCTCGATACTCATATTTTTATGAATAAAGCCCAAACCACCTTCTTGCGCCATAGCAATAGCAAGGCGAGCTTCTGTTACGGTATCCATAGCTGCAGACACAATAGGGATATTAAGTTGGATTTTATTAGTTAAGCGAGTATTTAAAACGGCAGTATTTGGGAGGACAGTTGAATGCGCAGGCACGAGTAATACATCATCGAATGTTAGCGCTTCTTTTTTTAATCTTAGCATAGCAACATCTCCCTCAGTGTAGGGTGGAAGGTAAATATTGCGCCGGGATTATACCTTGCATATTGTCCTTGGTAAATGGTAATGCATACTTTTTATTCTTGTTAGGGGCTGTTTATCTTTCGTGATTATTTTTGCAGCGATAACTTGGTTGTTTTATACAAGACAGAGCTTGTGCGGTTTGGTATTCCAAATAAGCAAGCGATAACGCAGTAGAAATGACCAATTTACGCTGTCTTAGATGCTTTTGAGCGTTCACTGTTCTGTGTTGTAACCCGTTTACTTAGATGACTAAGCTTCACTGCTTACGCCTTGAACCTAAAAACATCAGTTGAACGCTGAATATATGAGTAACTGTTTGAGCAATATGATGATTTTATCATCATGGCATTCACCCAATGAGTGAAGCGCTCTACGCTCACAAGCTTGCTAAAATGAGTGCTATCTGCGTTGTAACTTTTGCAAGTAGAATAAGTACTTGCTGCAAGCTACGCCTTACTATCAGCCATTTTCTCTACGCTTGAGAACGCAGTCAACTGATGTTTCTAGATTGAACAGATAAACGCTCAAATAGCACAAAATTTAATCCTGAAAGATAAACAGCCTCTAGAGAGGTAAAAGCATTCTGATAACAGGAAACAGTGTTTTACAATCCCTTAAACCTAAAATTTCGAATTAAATCGACTTTCAAAGAGGAATAGGATAAATGAGAAGTTATTTCTACACTAGGTAACTGTACGCCATTTACAACATCATAAGTATAACATCCTGAAGAAAATGATAGATTCAAGTCAGCTATATGCTCCATTGAAATTATTAAAATAGGCTTATCTTCAGGCCACTCAGTAAAAGCAGGCCAAACATTTGCAACAGGGTTAACTGCCAATAATATATCATGAGACTCTCGATACTTTATAATTGCACTTTTGGCGTCCATAGCTTCTGTTTTGAATACACATTGTTCAAGTAATTTTTCATCTGGCTTATGAAAATTGATACTGCTGTTAGAAGTGTCCGATGTTAGATCCTTTGCATAAGAAATCTCCTCATCAAGATATTTCTGAAACCCATCTTCTTGCAAGGTAAGGCTAAAATGATGACCACTATCAGTTGCAGTCACTTTCACTTTTTCAAAGTTTAATCCAAATTCTTTATTAATCGCCTTGGCCCACCACCCCATGCCCGACCCGACCTCAAGAACGTTATGACAATTTAATTCCAAAAAAAATGTACGGATAGATAAAGCTATTTCAGGGGTTATTCCCGCAAAATAACAAAAATTAACAACAAATTTATCAAGACACATTTTCAACTTTTCAAACTGAGCATTCTCAAAGCTACATTTTACGAGGCTAGATAAATCACGGTGTTTACCTTTTAGAGGATGTTCAGGCGCAACCCGTGTAGACAAATAAGTTTTCAACACTCTCCAATCGGCTAAGTCCGATGGTATTTCTTTTTTTCTAAGCGAATTTATCTCTGATTTTAAAGTATGAAATTCATTAATTACTTTTTGATCCCTTGAATGCTGAACAGCAAAATCACAGAGTTCACAAGTTTCATCAATGGCTGATGATTCCATGGAAAAAATAGTATAGGGGAACGCTTGGGGACTCGCTATAGACATATTCTGTTTCTTTATTCGCTTAAAAACATTTAAATTTTATACATTTCCCTCTAGTCCATATAGTTAATATTTTTTAACGTAATAAATAACTTGAATACTGAATTATAGAAAAAATAAAGGTATTCTTGCTTTGAAACTAACAACTACAAAAAGTATCAAGTCATGACAAAAACCATTTACACCGTTTCACGCTTAAACGGTGAAGTTAGGCGAATTTTAGAGGGGGAAATTGGCCGAGTATGGCTCAGTGCTGAGGTTTCGAACTTTTCAGCACCTAATTCAGGGCATTGGTATCTCACTCTAAAAGATCATTTCTCTCAAATCCGCTGTGCAATGTTCAAAGGGAAAAATCGCAGTGTTAACTTTCAACCAAGCAATGGCCAACAAGTATTAGTTAAAGGCAATATTAGCGTCTACGAGCCTCGAGGTGACTATCAACTCTTGATTGAAAGTATGCAACCCGCTGGTGATGGTTTGTTAGCTCAACAGTTCGAAGCATTAAAAATGAAATTGGCCGCTGATGGTCTATTCGCTGCAGACAGCAAGCGAGCTATACCAAAGGTCATTCAACGAATTGGTGTTGTCACTTCAGCAACGGGAGCCGCTGTAAGAGATATACTCCACGTCCTACAACGACGAGATCCATCTATCGAAGTTATCATTTATCCTGCACAGGTTCAGGGTGACAGCGCAGCCACTCAATTATGCGACGCAATTGATGTTGCCAACCAGCGAAATGAAGTTGATGTCATTTTGCTGACTCGCGGTGGTGGCTCAATGGAAGACTTATGGTGCTTTAATGATGAAGGTTTGGCTCACACTATTTACAACTCTGGATTACCTATTGTCAGTGCTGTCGGACATGAAGTTGATACGACCATCAGTGATTACGTCGCGGATATTAGAGCTCCAACACCTTCGGCTGGTGCGGAATTATTATCTAAGGATGTCAGCAATAAAGTCCAGCAACTAAGCAGTTTAAAAAGCCGTCTGATCCAATCATACAAACTTCACACATTACAACAAGCTGGAATACTCAGTGAGTTTAGCCATCGTTTGCAGCGTCATGAACCACAAAATAAATTACAGCAATGGCAACAGCGATTTGATGAAATCCAGCTGAAATTGAATTCAGCCATTAATCAAAAATTTCATCATGATATTTTAAAGCAGCAACAGCTAAAGAATCGACTGAACGAGCAATCTCCCCATCATCGTGTCAAGTTATTGTCAGAAAAGCTCAATTACTTAGATTGCAAATTGAGTGACTCAATCAAAGCAAAATTAAAACAAAGCCAGCTTAAATTGCAACAAGCAGGTCATCAATTGAATGCTATCAGCCCCTTAGCTACGCTCAGTAGAGGTTATAGCATAACAAGCGACAACAATGGATGTGTTATCACTGAAGCAGCTTCATTAAAACAAGGTGATGAACTAATGACTCGGTTACACACTGGCACTGTAATCTCGTCAGTTGAGCAAATCCTTCATGAAGATTATTATCAGTAACTAAACGCTCAACTCAGAGCTATGTATGCGCACAAAGTACAAACGAAATTGGTGAAAACATAGTTATTACCGACATACAAAACTGTCGTTATTACATTGCTACGTTGAGAAAATTTTGTGAAGTATTCTTTATAAACCAAAGTGTGCGCATACAAGCTCCAGAAGGGCAAGGCTAAAGGCTTCCATTACTGCGTTACACGTTCTTGAATTATCCCGACAAAAGCACGAAGTGCGTTGAACGCCAGCTTTGTATGGCGGCCGTAGGGAATATAGTACTTCAACCTAAACGTTCATGATAGGCATAGATGTCATATGCGTTTACTTTGACTACTATTTTTCTATCACCCTACACCATGAAAATTGTATTCGCTGAGATTTGAAGATTATTTCCAACCTAAGCTAAAGGCGAAGTGATTTTTAGCTTTTATGCTTTCACTAACAGGCTTGGGAATAGGTGTTAGCGGCTATTTTTACGGTAAAAACATCAGTTGAACGCTGAGTATATGAGTAACTGTTTGAGCAATTGGATGATTTTATTATCATGTTTTTCACCTAATGAGTGAAATGCTCTACGCTCACAAGCTTGCTAAAATGGCTGCTATCTGCGTTATAACTTTTGCAAGTAGAATAATTACTTGCTGCAAGCTACGCCTTAATATCAGCCATTTTTTCTACGCTTGAGAACGCAGTCAACTGATGTTTCTAGGTTCAAACATGGCCTTGTACTGAAAACCTTTATCTCTTGCTGAGTGAGAGATTAATTACTGTAATTGGTATTAGCATTCTCAGATACCACTCCTTATGACATCTAATTTTGAAAAACATCTTTTTAGTCCATAAAAAACATAGTGTTAACTTTAATTAATCTAATATCTACTCTCTTTGAATTAATATAGCTATAGAGTTCAGAAAGTTTGGCCTTTTTGTGGCTAAACTTTACGAAAATGGACGATAACTGTGCAAGCCTTAGTTGATCCAAAGCTATTTATCTTTGAGTTGTTTAAATCTCATCAGGCAAGGTATTCACCTGCGATAATTTCAATAGTGACACCTCAAGGTTGGAAGCCAGAATACAGCTTAAGCGTTAGTTCTGATACAACAAAATTGAGCTATGAATGTGTAGAGTACTTCCATAATACTCACACTGTGGACTCCTCTCATTGCGAACATCTTTCTATCGATACCAAAGAGTCTGAGCAAAGCTATTTAGTCACTTTGTCTAAAACAACAAATCAAGTTACGCCATCTGTTCAATCGAGTTTATCCATTACGATTTTAAAATTTCACGATCAACATAAAACAATAGTCAGCACTCCAAGTGATGTTCAACATACAGAGTTGAGCAAAAAGCTTTCAGAACTAAAAGTGCAGTTAGTGAACCAAGCAATACAGTTCATTATAATTACATCAACACAAAGTGATATATTTCCATTAGTTACTGGTTCTTATATTGATGGCTTGATCCCTGATCAAGAAAAGGAAAATGCTAACTTTTGCATCAAGATCACTGATGTATCACAGCCAAACCTCACTATCGTCACAAAAGACAAAGAACAACTACAACAAGTAGCTACGACCCTTGCTAAGCTTATAGGTCAATATCACAAGGAAAATCAATCGCTAACATGCTATTCAGCTCAAGGTAGTGAAAAACAGACCTCAGTGGTGCTTACTTACCAACAAGAACCATTTTTTAAATTTTATCTTACCTATCCCACAGAGTATTTATCAGCGGAGCATGTGAAAAAGTGCACATTCCAAGCAACAAAATCGGCAAAGCCACTGCCCTTTCGTACGTTGAAGCATGTCGATCTAGAGCTGCTTGAAATTTCCGAGCAGCTAGGGCGCGAACGAGTCAATGCTTCAACCCTTGATATTATCGCCACTAGAGTTGCTGTAATTAATGATATTTCAGATAAAAACAAACAACTCTTTGATGCGGTAGTAGCAAAATACCAAAAACTTCACTTAGGCTCTGCCCCTAAAATCGATCCGATAACTCCAGCATTAATTCCTATGTCGTCAGTCCCTATGATATTTTCTCAACCGGATCTGCTCTATTTACAGCCTACATATCCAATGCTTATGCCATTCCCACTCGTTCAGTCACCTCCTACTCAACACCATGAAATACAGATAATTTCATCATCACAACCTCTGCAATCAAAGCAAAAAAAGAAACATAGCGTCTCCAAAGAAATAAAAATCACTGAACAAGTTTTAATAAAACTAAATATCCTTGCTCGAGAATCTATCACTCGAGTTGAAATGAACTATGCCAGTATTCAACATTTATTTGCTCAAAAAAACTCATCGAGAAGCCCTTCGCCTTCGACTTCCAAATCTAGAGTTAGCCGACTTAAAAGCATGGAGGAGAAATCGTCAAGACGAAGCTCGGGAGCACGAAAGAAACATAAAAAGGAGGAAAAAAAGAAGGCAAGACAAGAGCAAATGTTTACTTTATCTGGAACTGACGACGCTATAGCGTCACTTAAGTTTATTACCCAAACTTTGGTTGAAGAAAAGTCAAAAAAAGAATCACAAATGGATGAACTCTCCAGCTTATTTTCTCCATCAATTGCAGCTGATTTCATTGCATTAACTGCATTAGAAAATAAATCGGGTGTAATCACTCACACTTTTCCTTCTTTGCCATATCTTGGTATCGTAGAGTGCCAATACGCAGGAAAAACTGAAACTCATCTTGATGGCACAAAACGTCACTTCCAATCTGAAGACCGCTATCAAGTACTCGCAGCACAATGCTATCCCATAAGCGTTGCTATGCTTCAGCACTTTTTAAGTCGCCATGGATTAGAGAAGGCGGACTCAATCAAGATTGCAAGTTTGATTTCTGCCCTATTATTAAGATTTACGCAGTATATAAACATCAATGACGGCGAAAAGTTAATAGAGTTAACACAACTGCTTTCAGATGCAATTAATCACCTTGCAACCTTCCAAAATACACCGACATTTTCCATCAATGCTTGGCGTTCTCTCTGTCATACATTATTAATATTGTTATTAGATAAAAGGCTCGTTATTACAGCGACACACAAACAAAAGATATTGCAGGTCGCCACAATTCTCTTGGAGACATCGATAGCCCATGAACAGTATGATTTATGTGCTGGTATTACCTATCATTTCAGCCAACACTGGGGTAAATGGCACCCAAGCAAAAAATCTATAGCCACTGAAGCACTATCACATCAAATAATGGCCTTTGTTACTCTCGTGGACACAACGCTAACTTTCAACAAAATCACAAACCTAAACTTGGCACATAGAGCGAAAATTCAATGTGAGCTTATATCACTTATTGAGGATACTCATCCTGCTATTATCTCAGAAGAAAACGATAAACTTGAGCTCGTTGAATTAAAGAAAAAAGCACAAAAAGTTGCCGATGAAACATTAAATGATTTGATTACACTTGATACATGGGCTGAATCAGAAGCAGACAAGCAATCACAAAAAATTGAAGAAATTGCACGCGAGCATCATAATAAATTAAAACATAAAAAGAAGAATAAAACTCAAGGACACTCTTTAGCATCGGCGACTCAAAGCAGTCCAGACCTAACATCAGAAGCCGGATCATCAATTAGTTTTGGCACATCAGAAAGTGAAAACGAATCATTTGAAACATCACAATATGAAAATGAAACAACGAATATAGCAGTAACTGCACCGTTAGAAGTGTGGAAATCCCATGTGAACAACGCATTAGAAAAATATCGCCTACTCGATACTGCTGGTGGAGAAAAGCTAGAACAACAAGCACTTCAATGTGCAGATTCATACATTAATAAAGCATCAATATTAACAGAGTGCTCCACGACTCGGTTTCTAAAACATAAAGTTGCTTTAAAGAAGATGTGTGCATTAGCCAAGGCTTGTCATACGATCAAGAAAGATATGATAAATCACCTTTCTCAAGCACAGAGTTACTCTAAGGAAAGGTTTCCAAGCAAAGCAGCAGGGATAACATGGTTGAAAGGTAGAGCAATTCCCGAAGAAGAAAGCTTCACACTCCTCTTTGAGCGTTTCCAGCAGCAACAAGACATTGTGCAGATCTCGAACGTAGTGACTAAAACCATCGAAAGTTACCATCAAGCTTTATCCTACTTTGAAAAAGCCACTGAGGATGATAAATCTGACTATGCTGATTATGTTTTTGGCACCATTAAAGTGGCATTATTTGAGCTTAATGAGCAGCAACAACAAATCATCAATGCCAAATCAAACTTAATAGAAGCCATGAATAAAAGAAAAGCTCTATTTACTCATCTTGCCATTTATGGTGGTGACTTTAATCTGCCGCAGCCTACACAATCGGCTTGCCTTCACACATTCCAAAAAAGCGCTTACAGTCTCATGAAAGAAGCATTTAAAGAACAAGCGCAGGATTTATCTGCGCTATATAGTACAGCAGGTCAATATAAACGTGACATAAGTGAGCTTTTTAAAAGAATGCGAGAATTGGAGAAAGCCCAATAAACCTGAGCTAAATTGTTATGGCATCAAGCAAACTCTACTCAAGATCGTAGCGAGCAAGTAGTAGAGTTCGTTCATCCAAATAAAAAACGGCCTATTTATCCCAAATAAACTCTCTGAAATGCGTACGGCAAACCGACTCGTAACTCTCATTACCTCCAATAGCGACTTGCTCTCCCTCACTCATTACATTGCCGTTGCCATCAAGCCTAACCACCATGTTTGCTTTACGACCACAATGACAGATCGTCTTTAATTCAACAAGCTTGTCGGCCCAAGCCAGTAAATAACGACTACCTATGAATAATTCGCCTTGAAAATCAGTACGCAACCCATAACATAGCACTGGAACGTTCAGATTATCGACGACATGAGTTAATTGTTTTACTTGCTCTTTTGTCAAAAACTGGCTTTCGTCTACCAACACACAATGGATAGGAGTAGCTTCAATTTCTTTTTGAATGAGATCGATTAAATTAGAGTCTGCATTAAAAATACTGGCTTCTGTTTCTAAACCAATTCTTGAAGATACTTTACCAACACCGTATCTGTCATCAATTCCTGCAGTTAATACTAATGTACGCATGCCTCTTTCACGGTAATTGTATGAAGACTGTAATAAAGAGGTCGATTTTCCGGCATTCATCGCCGAATAATAAAAATATAACTGTGCCAAAAGACGATTCCCTTTGTTTTTCTGATTACCCATTAAGCTCTGGCAAAGTTACTGTGGGTTAAATAACTCATTAAGAAGTTTAGTTACTATATCGTCATACCCGCGTAGGCTGGTATCTAGTGTTTTTCGAAAAAACGAGAAAAGTATTAGACTCCATCCTTCGCTGAAGTGACGACAGAGTTCACTGAGCTTTGTAAGTAATCAGATAGTTTTTTTAATTAGTGAATATCATACCAGTATTCATATGCTTCACCAGCTTAAGTCAGGCAATATTCTTCTTTGACTTTGAAAATATCAAAAGCATACTAGGGGCTGTTTATCTTTCGTGATTATTTTTGCAGCGATAAATTGGTCGTTTTATACAAGACAGAGCTTGCTTATTTGGTATTCCAAATATGC
Source organism: Parashewanella spongiae (assembly GCF_004358345.1). Lineage (NCBI taxonomy): Bacteria > Pseudomonadati > Pseudomonadota > Gammaproteobacteria > Alteromonadales > Shewanellaceae > Parashewanella > Parashewanella spongiae. Next base: position 4,124,503 of record NZ_CP037952.1, read on the forward strand.
AAGCGATAACGCAGCACCTTTGATTTAGAAAGAGCGACCAATTTACGCTCTCTCTTTTTTCGATGCTTTTGAGCGTTCACTGTTCTGTGTTGTAACCCGTTTACTTAGATGACTAAGCTTCACTGCTTACGCCTTGAACAGATAAACGCTCAAATAGCACAAAATTTAATCCTGAAAGATAAACAGACCCTAGTACTATTAGTCCAGTAGCATTTTAAAAAATCAAGCTATCAAATGCTATTGACCGGAATTCTAATTAATACCAATTACAGTAATTAAATGCTCAACTCAGAGCTATTATGTGCTCAAAGTGCAATCGAAATTGATGAAGACATAGTTGTTACCAACATACAAAGCTGTCGTTATTACATTGCTACGTTGAGACAGTTTTGCGTAGTAATTTGGACACATACAAGCTCCCGAAGGGTAAGGCTAAAGGGTTCCATTACTGCGTTACAAGCACTTGAATTATCCCGACAAAAGTACGAAGTGTGTTGAACGCCAGTTTTGCATGTCGGTAGTCTAGTGCCTTTGCTTTTTCTATAGAAAGCCACTGGATACCAGCCTTCGCTGGTATGACAAAGATTGCTACTTTCTAAATCGCTAGCTCCCTTAGCTCTTATTGAGTGAGAGATTATTGCAATTAATTGTATAACTAGCAGCATGGAACGCACTCAATTTTGTAATGACAAAGAGTGGTACCTTATGAAGATTAACAATTGGGTAGTGATTATCATATTCACTATTTTTCCATGTTGCTTATTCGCAGCAAGCCCCGCATCTAATGCGCTTACCCAAAAACAAGAACCGGGTGGAAATCCTCTCGATGCTGACTTAGCCATCAATAATCCACACGAATATGCATGGAAACTATTTTTCTATTTAAACCGACAATCACAAACTGGAGTTGCAGGCGTTCCTGATCCAGCTCAACATGGAATTAGTGACTATCAAGATGACATTCCAACGGTGTGGGAAAGTTGGGCAAATGAAACAGGCAGTATCTTCATTTTGCCTCGGCAAGCGAATACCAGTGAAGTTTTTCTTGAAAAAGGCACCAAGCCACTACCATGGGAGCAATTACCTAGAGATCATAAACAACCAAAATTCCTTGAGCCATCATTATCATCCGCGCTCCCTAACACACCGTTGAGTAATTTTAGCCCACATTACGTTGCTCCAGAGGTCTCAACGTTAAATGACTTCGAGGTTAGGATGAATCAGTCACTCTACAATCAAGTTCGTGATGATCACTTATATAGCGTTGAAAGTTTACAAGAAAAACTTAAAGCCATTCAAAGCGGTGAAGAAAATAATGCCATTGTTTTTAAAGACGATGCCAAGGAAATCAAAGCCGCTTGGGTTAAAATTACCGAAGAACAAAAAAATCAATATCATTGGAGAATAATTAACACTACTGATGAGAATGGATCACATATCTCTGAACTATGGGGACTTGCGGCACTGCACATTATCACTAAAGATATTTCCAATTGGTTCTATTGCGATTTTGAACACAAAAGTTTAATCCCCCAAGAAGAAAAAGATGGTCGACCTTTAAAAGATCCCACTACCACGGGAATTACAGCAACTTTTGGTAAAAATGGCATTCGTGACGAAACGATAGGCACTAAATGGGAGAACTATCGTCTAAAAGGCGTCCAAACGGCATTTTTAGATAATACTGGACGACCAACTCGCCTAGGAAACACCTTAATTGAACCAAAAGATGAAGGTATTTCATCTTGTATGAGTTGTCATGCAAGCGCAAGCATCGGAAATAACACGAGGTTTTTAGGCCGAGGAATGCCTTTCCAAGCCTCACATATTCGGCCTCAACATATTAAAGGCTTACCCAACCCGAAAGATTTTCTCGATGAAAATGGCAAACTTCTCTACTTAGGGATGCTGCGACTTAGGTTATACCGACGTATAATCCAAACAGAGTAATTTACGGTTGCAGCCAAATGTCTACTTCAATTTACCTTTCTAGTGAGTCCAAAAGGATAATTAAACTTGCATCCAGTAAACTTCATGGGATGGAGAAAAGAGTTTTTATGGCCGAAGTATCCAAAACCTTCTGCTGTGGGAGTCCACGCTTAACTGAAACAGAATTTGGCTGGTGTCGAAAGGCTGTTGCGCTTGGGCTTCATGAACAAGAAACGGGCTTCGAGTGTTTCGGAAACTATGACGGAAAACCTCGAAGTGAAGTGAGTCAGCCTCAATTAGAAATAGATATTAGAGCGTTAGTAGATCCTGAATCGCAAGCCGACCCGAAGTTTAAAAATACGTTTGTGTATACCCGAATTACAGCGAAAGGCGTCAGAAAAAAGTTAATTGAAGAAAAAGGCTGGCTACCTGAAGAATTACCTAAAGAAAGAACCATTAACGACATATTAAATCGACTGGGATACAGACTTCGACGAGTCCAAAAAACTAAACCCCAAAAAAAATTCCTCAAACAGACGCTATCTTTGAAAACGTAAACAAAATCAATAAAGAAACAACCGGTAATAAAAAAGTCATCCGTATTAGTATCGACTGTAAAGCGACAGTTAATGTTGGTGAGTATTCCCGTTACGGTAAATCTCGTAGTGCTGATGCTGTTCAAGCGTTGGATCATGATATGGAAATAAAAAAGAAAATGATCCCGTTCGGAATTCTTAACCTCGACAATGATCAACTTCATGTTTTTTATGGCAACTCAAATAAAACAAGTGACTTCATTTGTGACGCACTTGAATGGTGGTGGGATTCAGTTAAAAGTGAAAATCTAGAAGTGGAAGAACTCATTATTTTTTCAGATAATGGTCCTGAAAATAGTGGCTGTCGTACTCAATACCTGTTTAGATTAGTAGCGTTTAGTGAACAATCGAAACTCAAGATTCGAAACGTCTACTACCCGCCATACCACAGTAAGTACAACCCGATAGAACGAGTCTGGTCATCGTTAGAGAGGCATTGGAATGGCACATTACTGAGTACAGCCAAAACGGTAATAGAATGGACAAAAACAATGACATGGAAAGCGATGAGCCCAGTAGTCAATTTAATTGATAAAATTTACTCAAAAGGAGTCAAGCTCAATAACAAAGAAAAAGAAGAGCTGGAAAGTAAAATAGTCAGAAATAGTGAATTACCAAAGTGGGATCTTACAATCACTCCAATTGCGGTAGATTTTTAAATGCTAGATCCCTTAGGTACTGACTTTTTATGGTCAATTCCATTTAGAGTACGATCTATCCATTCTAAAGATGAATAACCTGAGTTCTACGTAAGTAAAACTCTACAGTACAGCTAATTATGTGGACTTAAGCGTTCAGCGTTAATTGCTTAAAATAAAGCCGACTCTATTAATGCTAATTTCAGTACATTATACCAATTACAGTAATTAATATCTCACTCATCAAGAGCTAAAGGGTTTCAGTGCAATGCGCAAGCTCGGAGTACTATATCCCCTAACGGCCGCCATACAAAACTGGCGTTCAACGCACTTAGTGCTTTTGTCGGGATAATTCAAGTGCTTGTAACGTAGCAATGTAATAACGACATTTTTGTATGTCGGTAGTCTAGTGCCTTTGCTTTTTTCTATAAACCTAAATAAATCAGTTGGGAGCGTTCATATACGCAGAAAAAATTACTGATAGCAAGGCATGAATAGCAGCAAGTAGTGGTTCTACTTGCAAAATTTATAACGCAGCTAGCGGTGGTTTTGGCAAGTATATGAATGTTCAGCACTTACTTGATGGGTGAATTAGGGTTGTTTAGTTTTGTATTTAACTTCAATAGATTAAAGCTAAATTGTGCGTTCAACCGATTTATTTAGGATAAAAGTCACTGGATACCAGTCTTCGCTGGCATGATAAAGATTGGTACTTTCTAAATCGCTAGATCCCTTACAATTTATCAACCATCGAAGACAAAGAATTGGAACGTGAATGTGCAATCCCCTAGGCGCTGTCAGCTCAAATACTTCAATCGCTGCACAGTTAGACTTTCAGCCTCAGCAGGCAAACCTTGAATCAAACACCGTTGATATTGACGGTCAGTTGTTTAGGGTCAGCCTGCTTGGGCAATATGATGCATTCCTCAAATTTATTCGTGATGAAGAAGTAACGAAAAACCACGCTGAACTGGAGTTAACGGATAATGTAGCGAAGTTACCAGGAGCAAATTTTGATGAAAAATTAACAGGCGTGATAATGCGGGCTGAGCAACAAGGGAAGGCCATTCTAGCTCGGGACACCAAAGGCAGGGAGGATTATTTTGCGCGACTCGAAAAATTAAAGACGCATATTATTGGTCAGGTCAATTTCGCTCAACAATTACCGGATGATGCCTTACTTTTTCTTGTTGAATTTTCAAACAGGCTTGACGAAATGAGACTCTGGCCTGAGTCACAGCAACTGCTTCATCTCGGTGCCTTTCCTATGGCGGTTGAAAGCGAAGGTGAATGGCGGTGCATAGACGGTCTTCGAATTCGTTTGGATTTGTGTGATAGGCCATCGACAACGATTTTTAATTTATTGTGTCGGGATCAAATGAGTGACGCATTACTGAAGTTAACTTCAAAGGTTAAGTCTGCCAATCGTGTACATTTAGCGGCGGCGGTGCCTTGGGTGCTTACGGGGATTGACTCTCAGAAAGACACTCATTTTAAGTTACCGCTGCACGACCTGTGTGCGTCAGATATTTATGATTTACTTCTCACTGCTCCAGAAGATTATCACCGCCGTTTATTGAGCAGTATTGACGATTATATGGAATTATCTCAGCAGGTATTATCTCTGAAAGAGCAATACCTTCAGTATGAGAATGATAATCTGCTAATGGAAATGGATGGCATAGTTGAACGATTAAAGGGAAATGCTTGGACTGCGTTATTAAAACTGGCTCCTAACCATTTTTATGATGGAAGCCAGACAAGAGAGAGTATCAGTAATGAGATTTCAAAGCGTATTCACACAAACCAGCAGCTAACACATTTTTTAAAAAGTGCATTTACACCGGAAAAGCCTGAGCTAACGGATTACACTGACAATGTCAGCCACTGGTGTGAAAAACTTTATTGTGGTGATTTTTGTGCGTTGGCAGCACTGGTTGTTTACTGTCTTCCCGTGCTTGATAAACGTCCGTTGATGATGTGTTTATTGTCACATACATGGCAGAGGCTCTACAGTGATACGTTATGTAGGCACCTTGAACAGTTAAAAGTTCAGTCGGAGTTTGTCACTGTTTGGAGTAAGCAAATTGTTGAGCGATTAACTGAATTTAATGCAAAATACGATGATGTAGTAGAAAAATACCTGAATAACAGAGAGTGTTGGCAAACCTTACCGTTAAACCGTAAACAAGACTTATTGCAGCAGTGCATCTCAGGCGGCGTCAGTTTTTCTACAATACAGGCGCTTCGTAACTCTGGAGCAGATGAGGTGCATTTAAATTCACTTGATTGGCGAGCTTGGGTAAATTCAAGAGACTGGCCAAAATTAATTCATTTATTGAGTCATCAGGTTAATTTCAATGAGGTAATACATTACTCTTTACCAATCCTTAAAAATGATAATCAACTGTTGCATATCGCAGCGTACTTTGGGCGAGCGGATGTGGTGGAAGCATTATTGAAGACTCAGGGTATTGAGGTTAATAACGCTAACGAAAACGGGTATACGCCACTGCATGCGGCTTGCCGTCTTGGTAAGGAGAAAGTGGTGAAGGCACTGCTGAATTATAAGGGGCAGAACCCTGAAGCTGACATCGGGCTGACTAGGGAGCATTCAGAAACTAAGAATACGCCACTGCATTCGGCTTGCATTGCCGGTTACGATGGTGTGGTGAAGTTACTGCTGAATTATAAGGGGCAGAAGGCTGAAATCGTGCTAACCAGGGAGCATTCAATATATAAAAATACGCTACTGCATGAGGCTTGTATCGCCGGTCATGATGGTGTGGTGAAGGTGTTGCTGGATTATAAAGGGCTGCACCCAAAGGTCGATATCGGGCTAACCAAGGGGCATCCAAAATCTAAGAGTACGCCATTGCATGATACTTGTATCAATGGTCATGATGCTGTGGTGAAGGCATTGCTGGATTATAAAGGGCTGAACCCTAAGGTCGATATAGGGCTAACCAAGGAGCATCCAATATCTAAGAGTACGCCATTGTATGAGACTTGTATTAATGGTCATAATGCTGTGGTAAAGGCACTGCTGAATTATAAGGTGCTGAACCCAGAGGCTGATATCGGGCTGAGCAGAGAGCATTTAACATATAAAAGTACGCCACTACATGCTGCCTGCAACCTTGGTAAAGAAAAGGTGGTGAAGGTACTGCTGGATTATAAGGGGCAGTACCCTAATGCCTATATCGGGCTAGCAAAAGTCCACTCCAACATCCCTAATACGCCACTGTATGAGGCTTGTGTCACCGGTCATGATGGCGTGGTGAAGGTATTTATGGATTATAAGGGGCTGCACCCTAAGGCCGATATCGGACTAACCAAGGAGCATCCAATAACTAAGGGGACGCCACTGTATGATGCTTGTATCGCCGGTCATGATGGCGTGGTGAAAATACTGTTGGATTATAAGGGGCAGCACCCTAATGCCGATATAGGGCTAACCAGAAAGCATTCAAAATATAAAGATACGCCATTGCATGCGGCTTGCTGTCTTGGTAAAGAGAAGGTGGTGAAGGTACTACTGGATTATTTATCCATACATCCGATAGATTCTATTCGATTGTTTAGTAAGGAATTTGTAATGTCACCGCTAAAACTGGCAAGTAGATGTAAGCATGAGGTTGTAGCTACTCTCATACTCAAATGGAAAGGTATTGAGCTGGTGTCCACAAAAGATAAAATAAGTGTGTTCTTTGCGAAAAAATAAAAACTGTAAGCGAGTGAAGATGGCGTCCCCCACTCGCCTATAACTATTAATGCGAGCATAATGGAATGATTTTTAAGTAAAAACTTATGTCAAAAATAATTTAAGTGACTAGGGTCTGTTGATCTTTCGTGATTGTTTTTGCAAAGATAAATTGGTTATTTTATGCAAGGCAGAGTTTGTGAGGTTTGGTTATTATCGACATACAAAACTGTCGTTACTTCGTTTCCAAATAAGAAAACGATAACGCAGCAGAAATGACCAATTTACGCCGTCTTAGATGCTTTTGAGCATTCACTATTCTGTGTTGTAACCAGCTCACTTAGATGGCTAAGCATCACTGCTCACGCCTTGAACAGATAAATGCTCAAATAGCACAAAATTTAATCCTGAAAGATCAACAGACCCTAGGGTTCTAGCGATTTATAAAGTACCAATCTTTGTCATGCCAGCGAAGGCTGGTATCCAGTGACTTTCATAGAAAAAAGCAAAGACACTAGACTACCGACATGCAAAGCTGTCGTTACTTCGTTTCCAGCCTGAGCTGGAGCGACGAGAACTCATCGGTATACCAGACATTGAGCTCATCCATTAAAAAAACAAAATTAATGAATACTTACTCATTTTTTCGTTGTGAAAATGTTCATATTAGTTAATTTTAAGTAAAACATAGATAAAAAGTGATTTCTTATTGACCCTTGACCACATAACTATTCCGTGTGCACAATGTCAGGCATACTTTCTTCCGCAACTTTCCTTAAGCAATTACAACGCTGAAAAAATTCATACAGAATTGCCTTTATTTTTATGCTGGAAAACTCGGAATTATACCAATTACAGTAATTAATCTCTCACTCAGCAAGAGATAAAGGTTTTCAGTACAAAATGGGTAATCAGGTAAATTTATCCAGAAAACGATCACCTTGATGTTATGAATGTTGAGATAACGTGTAATCACAAACAATCCATTACGGAGAGCTCGTCCTCATGGTTCGCGACATTTTTAAGTGAAATGGTTTTTTGCTGGATATCATATGCATTATCTAGTTGTTTGACTAACCTACTATCGACATCACTGCTTATTTTGCTCAGCATAATTGTTAACTCTGAGAGGGTGAACTCCTCAATGCGGGCTAACAGCACCTCAACGTCTTCTGCACCCAGTTGAGGCTTATCTAAAATTGGGTTGGGGTTTGCTTCAGGCGGTAAATCTACAAATAAACTTCTGGCCCATTCCTCATCAAACTCACTTAATTGCACAGGCTGATTATCCTTGCTTACCGAGGGAGTATTCAAAAAGTCATCGCCATCCATTAAAGACAAAATTGCCTCCTCTTCACCATCTTGGCTGACACTCGTTTCCATAGGCTCATGCTCTTGCGCCGTGTCACTCGTTGTTGCACTATCGTGATGCCATGAAACGAGCGGTATGTTTTGGTACTGCACGGATGAACTTAATCTCTCTCTTAATTCGCTAGGTATGTCGGCGAGGGAATATTTCTCAACGAGCGCTTTTACTGTAGGAGTGCTCAAAGAGTCTGCATAATACACAAGATTGCGGCGGACTTTCTGGTTCAAGGGCAAGCCTTTTTGCACACACTTTTCGATGATGCCCAAATTAAGCCAACTTTCCTGCTCTACTTCCGTGTTGATTGTGGCTGTTGACGTTTGCTTTTGTGATAACCGTTCCTCTCGTCGTGTAACGTAAGTACTGACAACTCTTTGTTCATTGCTGTCAGCAAACTCAACCGGAAAGTCACTACTTAATGTATCAATAAACAAAGAAAGCTCATCGGCAGACCAGTTGCGGATAGTGATACTTTTTGGACTACTTTGGCTTAACTGAGGAAATGGCAGCTCAATCACTTCCTCATCAATATTGAGCAGCGTCATTTGTGCTTGAGTTATATGATAAGGAGTCGGGGCGCTGGCAAAGGATAAGCTGAACCAATAACAAAAAAGTACCATGGGGCAATCTGTTTTTTTTGCTAGTGTATCAATGCATAATGTGACCCCTTTATCTGTATTCATACTGTCGGAAGATACACTAAACGTCACAGCATTTAATGTTGTAGGATGCTTTACTGGCAAGACTAACCCTCTGGTGACCAGCCCAAAATTCAGTGTGTTCATGGTTTTTACTTTGGGTTTTCCTGTTGTGTTTAGATACTGACCGTAATCTTTCCCTGCTAAGCAAAGGGTATAAAACTTCTTAGCTGGTAATGACATTGATAATTGATATAGGTCATTAGCAGTACTGAACACTTGGCATAACACCCCGCAACAGTTGGTATCGTTAATCAATCTCTTAGTTTCAGGCGTAGGTGAAAGCAGGCAGGCCGCAATTAAATACGCCTGAACCTGATTCACATTTTCATCCTCAACGCCCTTTAGGACGACCGGATACAATGTCTTATCCCATTGTTCTAATGTGGGACGTGAGCGAGTTACCCTACAAAAACGGAAGTAATGGCTTACACTCTCATGGCTCTGACGTTTCAAGTCGAGCGCACTGGATAGGATGGTTTTATTGAGTGGTTGACTGAGCAATCCTTCCCAGCGGGAGGATTCACTCACTTTCTTAGCGCTCATCGGGCGGTTTCCCTCTGGGCAAGGCGCATTTGCAAAGAACAATTTTAATCCCAGCTGACCGTTAGCAAAACTGATTTTACCGAGAACGCTCAATATCCCTTGATGGCTTTCTATTGCGCATGGAAACGTCAACCCCGTTATTTTTTTCGTGCTCAACGAGCAGTAGTTACGCAATTTCATAAGCATCTCAGGCTCACCTTTAATGGCCAATGCTAACGCTTTTAGCGATGTTAACTCATCATCGTTATCGCAAAAGTGAGTGAGCAGTTTGGCGACGGGTGAGCAGGAAAAAGCTTTTTCCACAGCTTTAAGAGATGATTGTTTCCACTCTTGAATGCAGAGTTGCAGTAGTTGATCGTCGGGTTGACCATCAATGCTTAATAAAGAAAGTAGGTGAGTTACCTCACCCTGTTTCGGCGGCAGAGGGAAAATCGAAAAAACACAAGCTAGACTGATAAGGTGGATTCTACCATTTTGCTGCAATGCAGGATTTTCAAGCAAGCAAAACCAGCCATCGGCATCATCAGGTCGACTCATCACCTTAACTAATAACAACCTATACAAGGGCAGATTTAACGTGCCGTCCTCCTGCAGTTGTGGCAGTTTCAGCAACTCAATAAAGCGCGTCATCGTCGCTTTATTAGGCAGACCGCAGCAATGAAATATCGACGACAGGGATTTGAACACCGGGAGGTTTAATTTGCCACCTTCCTGCAGTTGCGGCAGTTGCAGCAGCTCAATAAAGCGCTTCAGTGCCACTTCGTCAGGCAGACCACGGCCATCAAATATCGACGACAGGGATTTGAGCAGCGGCAGGTTTAATCTGCCGCCCTCCTGCAGCTGCGGTAATTCCAGAAGCTCAATAAAACGCCTCATCGCTGTTTCGTCAGGCAGGCCGCAGCCATTAAATATCGACGACAGGGATTTGAGCAGCGGCAAGTTTAATCTGCCGGCCTCCTGCAACTGTGGCAGTTGTAGCAAATAAATAAAACGTGTCATTACCTTTGCGTCAGGCAGACCATGACCATGAAATATCGACGACAGAGATTTTAGCCGCGGCAGGCTTAATCTGCCGCCCTCCTGTAGCTGCGGTAATTCCAACAGCTTAAGAAAGCGTACCATTGCCTTTTCGTCAGGCAAACCACGGCCATCAAATATCGACGACAGGGATTTGAACAACGGCAGACTTAATCTTCCGCCCTCCTGTAGCTGCGGCAGTTCGAGCAGCTTAATAAAGTGCGCCATTTCCACTTCATCAGGCAGACCGCGGCCACTAAATATCGATGACAGGGATTTGAACAGCGGCAGACTTAATCTTCCGCCCTCCTGCAGCTGCGGTAATTCCAGCAACTTAATAAAGCGCATCATGGCCGCTTCGTCGGGCTGCCCGCAACGACTGAACATCGATGACAGGGATTTGAACAGCGGCAGGTTTAATCTGCCGCCTTCCTGTAGCTGCGGCAGTTCCAACAGTTCAATAAAGTGCGCCATTTCCACTTCATCAAGCAGACCGCGGCCACTAAATATCGATGACAGGGATTTGAACAGCGGCAGACTTAATCTTCCGCCCTCCTGCAGCTGCGGTAATTCCAGCAGCTTAATGAAGCGCACAATTTCCACTTCATCAGGCAAACCGCGGCCATTAAATAACGACGAAAGGGATTTGAACAGCGGCAGGTTTAATCTGTCGTCTTCCTGCAGCTGCGGTAATTTCAGCAGCTTAATAAAGCGCACCATTTCCACTTCGTCAGGCAGACCGCGGCCATTAAACATCGACGACAGGGGTTTGAATCGCGGCAGGCTCAATGTTCCGCCCTCCTGCAGTTGCGGTAATTCCAGAAGATCAATAAAACGCCTCATCGCTGTTTCGTCAGGCAGGCCGCAGCCATTAAGTATCGACGACAGAGATTTGAACAGCGACAGACTTAATTTGCCGCTCCGCTGCAGCTGCGGCAGTTCCAACAACTCAATAAAGCGCGTCGTCGATGCTTCATCAGGCAGGCCGCGGCCGCTATATATTGACGACAAGGATTTGAGCCGCGGGAGGCTTAACTTGCCGCCCTCCTGCAGTTGCGGCAGTGTCAGCAACTTATTAAAGCGCGCTATTTCAACTTCGCTTGGTAGACCACGACCATTAAATATCGACGACAGAGATTTAAGTAACGGAATATTTAATGTGTCGCCCTCTTGCAATTGCAGCCGTTTTAGCAACCTATTAAAGTTCTTTATCGTCGATACGTCAGGCAAACCGCATTTATGAAAAATTGACGAAAAGGTTTTCATTGGTTGGGTTTTCGCCGCCAAAACAACGTGCTCATCACTGAAATTAAAGAACTTTTTTATCGTGCGCTCATTAACTATGCTGGTAAAAAAGCCGGTATCTTTTACCTTTGTATCGGCAATGTTTATGAAAAAAAAATTTAGTTTATTGCTGTACTGAGCTCGTTGCGTTTCGGATTCAACTTCGACTTTTGATAATAATTTTGTGAATGCAGATTTAACTTGAATGCCTCTGCTATTCATTGCTAGCTGAAGTTCTTCTGGTAGCTGATAATCCTTCGATACTAAATAACATTTACTCGCCGGAGTTGTGATATGCAATTTTTTAGGAGCAGGGTTGCCTTTATTATTAGTACTCACTCTCTTACGGTTTGTCTTCTTAGCGTTATTTGAGATCGAGAGGCTGTCACACATGGAACTGGAAGTAGCATTTGAAGTGGAGGTGAGTGCCATGTTTTTTACCTTTTTTAAGGACAGAAAAGTACAGATGTTTTTGAGTTTATATAAAGCCTCCCTCTTAAACTCAAGCCGCAACTAGCCGTTGGGATTCAAAATGGTAGATGTCATTTAAAATGAGGACAAATGAATTTTTTTTTAGATTTACAATCTGCGACAAGGAGTTAAGGGGACAAAGTAAATAATTCTTAAAGCCATGAATAAGGAAAATTTAAGTGTTAAATAACTAGGGTCTGTTGATTTTTCAGGATTAAACTTTGTGCTATTTGAGCATTTATCTGTTCAAGGCGTGAGCAGTGATGCTTAGCCATCTAGGTGAGCTGGTCACAACACAGAACAGTGAATGCTCAAAAGCATCGAAAAAAGAGAGAGCGTAAATTGGTCGCTCTTTCTAAATAAAAGGTGCTGCGTTATCGTTTTCTTATTTGGAAACGAAGTAACGACAGTTTTGTATGTCGATAATTACCAAACCTCACAAACTCTGCCTTGCATAAAATAACCAATTTATTGCTGCAAAAACAATCACGAAAGATCAACAGACCCTAATTTATAGCAGGACAACCGCACGAGTGAGTGATATATGCACAACTCTATGTTGTAATTTCGTCATTCCCACAAAAGTGGGGATCTAGAGCCTTATACCAATTACAGTAATTAACTTCCCACTCAGCAAGAGCTAAAGGATTTTAGTACAAGGCGCAAGTTTGAAGTACTATATACCCTAACGGCCGCCATACAAAGCTGGCGTTCAACGCACTTCGTGCTTTTGTCGGGATAATTCAAAAACTTGTAACCTAGTAATGGAATCCTTTAGCCTTGCTCTTCGGGAGCTTGTATGTGTTCAAATTACTACGCAAAATTGTCTCAACGTAGCAGTGTGATAACGACAGTTTTGTATGTCGGTAATAGCTATGTCTTCACCAATTTCACTTGTACTTTGAACACATACATAGCTCTGAGCTGGGAATTTAATTACTGTAATTGGTATTATATTTGAATAGCCAAAGTCAGTGTATTCACGAGAATGACGGTCTATAAAGCCTACGGTTTTTGCTAGAAAAACAATCATGAGTTTACCCTGCTTCAGTCACCAGCCGATATCAACTGATTTTTAACCTTTTTCAGGTTGCTCAGATAAGTATTTAAGAAAAAACAACGCGAGTATAAATGCTCCAGAACACATTAAAAATCCGGCCATCACAGATTCACTAAAGCCCATCACTAAATATCCTAAAAAGCTGATCCCAGCTGCAACTAACGCATAAGGCAATTGAGTCGTAACATGATCAATATGATGGCAACTTGCTCCAGTCGAAGACAAAATAGTTGTATCCGAGATTGGCGAACAATGATCGCCAAATACTGCTCCGGATAACACGGCTGCTAGCATAGGCAGCATCATAGCGCTATGGCTTCCCATTGCCATATCAGCAGCAATGGGCAACATAATGCCGAAGGTTCCCCAACTTGTTCCTGTTGAAAAAGCAGTAAGACCAGCGAGAAGAAACACAACAGCAGGTAATAACGCGAAGGGAATATTACCTGTAGCTAGACTCGCCATATATTTTCCTGTTTCTAGCTCACCAATAACAGCGGCGATAGTCCAAGCGAACAATAAAATATAAACAGCTGGCATCATTGAACGAGCACCACGTGACATTGCATATACCGTTTGTTTAATTGGTAAGCCTTGGCGCCAATTAAGAAATAAAGTAACCACAAGGCCAATCAGTGCGCCCATCACCAGTGATAATCCAACATCCGTGTTCTCAAACGCTTTAATTAAACTAAAGGGTATATCCTCAGCCATCAGTGCTTGCATACCAGTAACAATCATAAAGGCAATTGTTGCAACGACAAGGGTGGCTATAGGTAAAAACAGTCCTAGAACGCTACCGTTCTTATCTTCTTCAAGCACTGTAATGCTGCCCGGTGGCACACCTTTAGATTCATCGTATAAGTCGCCACGTTGAGCATTATTTTCATGACGACGCATCGGACCAACGTCTAGCCCATAAAAAGAGACAAACAACAATAATAACAATGAAAATATCGCATAAAAATTCATCGGGATCATTTCAACAAATGTGCCAAAATAGCTTGTTTTAGCCATACCGTGAGTTGTTAAAATGCCCCCAATTAGCGCAATAATGTATGCCCCCCAACTTGAAACTGGTGAAATCACACAAACAGGTGCAGCCGTCGAGTCAAGTAAATACGCCAGCTTTGCTCTTGATATATAATATCGATCAGTCAATGGGCGAGCGACTGAACCGACAACTAAGCTATTAAAATAATCATCAATAAAAATTACCATACCAAGCAACATGGTCATCAACTTGGCATCTCGTTTATTCCGTACCCGCTCTTTTGCCCATTTAGCAAAAGCTTGGGCGCTTCCGCTCACAGTTATTAACGCCGTGATCATTCCAAGCAAAACAATGAAGAGTAAAATATTTAAATTCCATGTATTTATCGCTCCATTATTCCAAAATAAGGCTTTGATCACACCGAGCAGATATTGGCCTGCTTGCGCAATAGAAAAGTTCGTTAACAACAAACTTCCTATCAGGATACCTGCTCCTAAAGAAAGTAGTACCCGTCGGGTAACAATCGCAAGAATAATTGCTAATACGGGAGGAATGACAGATAAAGCTGAATCGGAGTAAGAAAAAACATTCATTATGGACAGTCTTTAGTTCACTAGTAATTTAAATAATGTACTTACACCAATTACTGTAATTGGTATTATTTCACCAAGTTCAGTGACAACCGAAGATTACTCGATTGTCATCACTATTCCTACTTAATAAAGATTAATTATTTACAATGAGTGATGTTTTAATAAAGTAGAGTAGGCTACTGGCTTCGCTATCGCTTATCCAGCAGCCCCTCTTCGATTCCGTGCATGAGGTTTTCCCTCACACGGCTCTGTTGTTACACTTCTCTCAGCCCCTTCACTTTGCTTATCATCTTGTCGTGGGTAAATACTCAAGACCAGCTTGGCGTAATTTTTCGTAAGCACCTCGTGATAGATACTTGCTTCGACGTTGACTTAAGCGACGATGCCAGCGATAGAACCGGTTTACTACAAATCCATTTATTCTGAAAAATACACCTCTGGGATAACCTATCCCACCAAAATAGTGTTTCCATCCCCTCAGAACTTGATTAACCTTATTTATCAGTACGCCAAGTGTATTTGAGGTTCGGTGTTTCACTATGTCTCTGAGTTTATTTTTCAGCTTTGTTTGGCTCTTCTTAGACGCCTGTATCTTGATGTAACTGGTGCCTTTGATGAGGCCTGTGATCCGTTGAAAGTTAAAACCGAGGAAATCAAACTCATTCATCAGCTTTCCCATATCCACACAGTGGGTTTTACTTTGATTTAGCTTCAGACCTTCATCACTTAATTGCTGTGTTATCCAGTCCAGTTGCTCTTGTGTGTAGGTTTGCTTATGAAGTACAACAAAATCATCTGCATAGGTAACGATTTTACACGGTGTTTTTTCGTGTATTTTCAAACAGAAATCGTTGAGATAGATGTTAGCCAGTAGTGGAGAGATAACTCCACCTTGCGGAGTGCCACATCGGCTTGCTTCTATTCGCCATTTCCCGTTGACCGTCTCTATGCTGATGGGCGCTTTGATAAAGCTTTTCAGTAAACTCAGAAAGCTGCTGTCGCTTATTCGCCTTTCTACTTTTGCCATCAACTTAGCGTGCGGGATGGTATCGAAATAGGCGCTCAAGTCAGCATCGAGTACGTGCTGGTAGCCTTGTTTTAGGCTCATTTCAATGACTTTTACCGCTTGCTGGGCGCTTCGACATGGACGATAACCATAACTGTGTTCATGTAAATGAGGTTCGTAGACGGGTTGCATCACTATTGTCATCGCCATTTGCACAATTCTGTCACTGATTATCGGGATCCCAAGTTTCCGCGTTTTGCCGTTGTCTTTGAGTATTTCTACTCGTTTGACTGGGCTAGGTCGATAGTTTTTCTGTTGTAATTGAGTTTGAATTTCTTTTAACAGCGCAACGACTTTCTTTTGCTGCTCTAGATAACTGAATGTGATGCCATCAATTCCTGCTCCGCCTTTATTGGCTTTGCATCGTCGATAGGCTTCTTCGAGTATATCTAGGCGACTGAGTTTATCGTACAAGCTGTAAAATCGTAGCTCCGAGTTAAGCTTGGAGCGTAAGTAAAGTTTTCGCTGTAATATTCTGATATTTACTGGAGTGTTAGCCATATGGCAATTTCACCTCAAAAGTTACGTTAAAAAACGGGTGTAACACTGAGCCCCTTCCCTGATGTGAAGTTATGTTGTCTTCACGGTTAACGGTACTATGGGCTCATCCGACTGCCTGAGCGCCCTATCTGAAATTTCGGTTTACCTTATATTCGGATAGTGCAAGTCACTACCTTCCAACACTCAGGCTCTCCCACGTTCACTTTATTTCCTTCAATACATGCCACTTCATATTACGCCGGAAGATCAAACAGATGCATTTACCAGTTGCTTCTCTGTTTGTGTCAGGGTTCGTCAACTAGGAAAGACTCCCCATCTTCATTTTTTGATTTACGACGCTTAACTGAATTCGCTTGATGCTGCGGCCTACATTGCATCTCAACCTTTATTCAAGGCCTTTGTCACAGGGCTTCATGTCATAGCGGTTACCCATTATGCATGCCCGTCAGATTTCGGGATGAACTGGTAATTATCCCGTCAGGTACGTTTCAACCTGATGGACTTATTATAAATAATAACGTTGCTGTCTCTGGTTTATGGCCATGTAATCGCTTGGCTGCGCATACGTTGAGACAAATCCCGCAACAGAATAAAGCGCTTCGTGGCGCTCCCTAGAAACATCAGTTGACTGCATTATCAAGCGTAGAAAAAATGGCTGATATTAAGACGTAGCTTGCAGCAAGTAGTTATTCTACTTGCAAAAGTTACAACGCAGATAGCAGCCATTTTAGCAAGCTTGTGACCGTAGAGCATTTCACTCATTGGGTGAAAAACATGATAATAAAATCATCCAATTGCTCAAACAGTTACTCATATACTCAGCGTTCAACTCATGTTTTTAGGATAAAGGCTGCAATAAAAACACAAACGGCCCCGGAATTTCCATTCCAGAGCCGTTAAGCGTGACATGAGTCACTAAAAGTTATCAGTAAACTATAGGCTTTCAATAAGCTCAGGAAGCACTTTAAACAAATCAGCTTCTAAGCCATAATCTGCGACTTGAAAAATAGGCGCTTCTGGATCTTTGTTAATTGCCACAATGATTTTAGAATCCTTCATACCCGCTAGGTGCTGAATAGCTCCTGAGATACCAACAGCAATATAGAGATCTGGCGCAACAATTTTGCCTGTCTGACCAACCTGCATATCATTAGGTACAAAACCAGCATCCACAGCGGCACGAGATGCACCAACCGCTGCCCCTAATTTATCCGCAAGTTGTTCGAGCATTACGAAGTTCTCGCCATTACCCATACCGCGTCCACCTGAAACAATTACACCCGCACTAGCGAGTTCAGGACGTTCAGATACGGTCAATTCTTGTGAAACAAACTCTGTGGTCGCAGCTGTCGAGTATGACAAGGTCATTAACTCTGCGCTACCATCGTTAGCAACCGCATCAAATGCACTGCCGCGAACCGTCATTACTTTCTTGTCATCATGACTTTGAACTGTAGCTAACGCATTACCTGCATACACTGGACGAACAAAAGTATCACTGGAAATAACCTCAACGACTTCAGATAACTGTGCAACATCTAACAAGGCAGCGACTCGTGGTAATACATCTTTTCCTGTTGTCGACGCAGCAGCTAATATGTACTCATAATCTGCTGCGATATCTACTAGCACGTTTGAGAGATTTTCAGCAAGTTGGGCTTGGTACTCAGCGGAGTCAACAAATAACACTTTAGTAACGCCTGAAAGCGTTTGCGCTGTACTGGCTACTTTGTCACACTGATGTCCGATAACTAATACATGAGTTTCACCGCCAATAGCTTTTGCTGCTGCAACGGTTTTAGCTGTTTCTGCTTTTAAGGTGTCGTTATCGTGTTCTGCTAATACTAAAATTGCCATTTAGATCACCTTCGCTTCGTTTTGTAGTTTTTGCACTAGCTCTTCAACTGAAGACACCATAACACCAGCTTGACGTGCAGCAGGAGCATTCACTTTCAATACGGTTTGATGCTGTTTAAGAGTGACGCCTAAGTCATCAAGAGTAACAACCTCCAAAGGCTTACGTTTTGACTTCATGATATCTGGCAACTTCGCGTAACGTGGCTCATTTAAACGCAGATCTGAAGTCACTACAGCTGGCATTGGCATCGACAAAGTTTGTAAACCACCGTCAACTTCACGAGTCACTGTAACCTTGTCACCCTCAACTTTCACTTCAGATGCGAATGTTGCCTGAGGCATACCTGTCAATGCTGCCAACATTTGACCAGTTTGGTTATTGTCTCCATCAATAGATTGTTTACCCATTATGACCAAACCAGCTTGCTCTTTGTCTTGCAGTGCTTTCAATATCTTAGCTAACGATAAAGGCACAAGCTCTTCGTTTGCCTCTACTTGAATACCGCGATCTGCACCTAACGCCATTGCTGTTCGGATCTGCTCCTGAACAACTTTAGGGCCAATACTAACGACAACAACTTCTGTGGCCACTCCAGCTTCTTTTAAACGTACAGCTTCTTCTACTGCAATTTCACAAAATGGGTTTATCGCCATTTTTAAGTTTGCAGTGTCTACTTTTGTATTGTCAGCGTTGACCCTGACTTTGACATTGGCATCAACGACGCGTTTGACTGGTACCAAGACTTTCATAGGGCTTCCTTTTAAGGCTTGTGTTGTTCAAATTGCTCACTTGGCAGGAGTGCCAATGGCAGATAGCGAACACTTTAATCCTTGTTGACGTTTACGTCAACTAGCACCTTTTGATAATTACCTTGTTCAGACCAGTAAGGGATTAGCGATTTAGAAAGTACCAACCTTTGTCATGCCAGCGAAGGCTGGTATCCAGTGACTTTTATAGAAAAAAGCAAAGGCACTAGACCGACATACAAAACTGTCGTTATTACATTGCTACGTTGAGACAATTTTGCGTAGTAATTTGGACACATACAAGCTCCCGAAGTGCAAGGTTAAAGGATTCCATTACTAGGTTACAAGTTTTTGAATTATCCCGACAAAAGCACGAAGTGCGTTGAACGCCAGCTTTGTATGGCGGCCGTTAGGGTATATAGTACTTCAAACTTGCGCCTTGTACTGAAATCCTTTAGCTCTTGCTGAGTGGGAAGTTAATTACTGTAATTGGTATAAGAACTCATCGGTATCCTTTCTTCCGCAACTTTCCTAAAGTTTAGCTCTAAACACACAAGCGAAAACTAAAACCCGACAAACGGCATCGATGTAGGGCGAGTCAACCAGTTATCATCTAGGTAGTGACAATGACCATCAATAACATGAACCGCATAAGCATACCGAGATTTCTCACTCATGTTTGCACAACTTCGATGTGGTAGCCGTCCATGCAACAAAACGAGTGATCCTTTTTTAACTTCTAAAGCCAAATCAACCTCAGGAAATTCTTCATTACAAGTTTGTTCCATCACAGATTCATTATTCACTTTTCTGAATCGCTGACGTAAAGGAGAAAAATGCCCCTTATCAGAGATCATTAAACAGCCATTTTTAATGGTGGCATCTTCCAGTGCAACCCAAAAACCAATAACAGATTCTGGTTCAGTGTATAAAAAGGAACCATCTTGATGAGGAACCACTTCACCACCCACTTTCGGAGACTTGAAAATAAACATCGACTGTACCAGTAGAGGTTTTTTTATCCCCAATGCTTTTGATAGCTTAGCTAATGCTGGTTTGCGAGAGAACTGACTAAATATAGGGTCTATATCATGGAGAGCATGGCCCACTTTGTTCAGCTTATGGAATAAATTATTTCTAGAAGTTTTGGCATCAAAGCCTTTTTCGAGAAAAAGACTAATCTTATCCCCTGAATCAAATAAATGCTTATTCTTATTATGCTCTTCATCGTGAATGGTATAAAACACACCTAGATTATCTTGTGATTGCTTATCTACAATACCTTTCATACGCTCAATTAATTGATCGCACTCATCAGAAGCATAAAAGCGTTCAATCACGGCATAACCATGCTCTTTAAAAAAGTTATTTATATCCACATGCTTAGATTCAGGGTGAAACATCATAAATTTAGACATTGTTTATTATCTGCTTTTTTTAAGTACTTATTACTTATATTTGTAACGCTATAAATAAACGAACTCAAGAGATTATATTTTCAACCGTCTTAAAACCATGTTAAATATATAATTAACTTTATTTAACATTAACTAATAACCCTCTAAAAAACACAAATATCACGACGTTAAATTTAATGTTAAAAATAAATAATTATTTACTACTAACTTCCCAACTATCATAAATAACAAATTTAATAAATTAAGAAGTAAAGCCGATGTCAGTAATGGTAGCTAGTACAAGTGAACATTTAAATATACTTTTTTGGGACTCTACCAATAAGTCATTTGGTGAACATACTAAAAACATAAAATATGCAAGACCGCATAATGAATCAAATAAATATTTATATTTTGATTGTGTCGATTCTAACTCAGGAAAACATTGGTTATTCACTTTTGAGTTACTCTGTAAAAATAAAGTAAGTTTCCTTAAAGAGACTTATTTTACTTCTCCATGTGATAGCGCGCGTGAACCTTATAATGCTTATATGCAATTATGGAATAATAGACAGCTTACTTTAGCCGCTAAAAATGGTAAAAAGTTTGTTTCTGGTTTTAACCCATCAAAAAAACCTACTGACATTCTTAAACAAATAAAAGAGTCCTCAACTTTCAAAGATGCACCTCTTCCCCGAGACCTTCACGTTTCTGGCATGAATCTAGTACAGGAAAGCGAAAAAAATGCTGATGATAATGAATTTGGCATCATTAATACAACTGAGTCTGAATCACTTTTACCTCAAGCAGCAAATCACACCACGCCGATAACAAAAATAGTTACTGATAAAGTAACGGATAATACCATTCCCTTAGCAACACATGACGATATAGATAACCTTACTCGCAAGCTTTCCACTCAGGTTGAAGAGCATGGATTTAATGTTGAAGTCGGTGATAAAGTGCATAGTAAGAAACTTCTGTTATTTTTAAAAACAGAACAAAAAAGAGTCACTTCATCAAGGAAAGGCGTTGTATTGAAGCCTGTTTATATCACTCATCGCGGTCACTTTGATAGTAATCATTCCGTATTAGCTGTAATTTCACCTGAGCAGACTACTATCATTGAGCCTAAGCGTTTTTACTGGTATAGAAAAGTACCTACTATTAGAATGGGTTTCCAGCCCATCTTTAATACCACCATATGTGTGCATTCGAGTGCTTATACGCTGTCTAAACTCGTAAATAGATTCAAAACAGATGCTCAGTGTTATAAAACTAAGGCATTGTTAAATCAGACTATCAGAGAGATTAAAGAGAATGAAAGGCCAACAAAAGATACTCTGACACATTTTTTCGATTAAAACCGAGAGTTGACTGAATTGGGACTAATAATTTGTGAGTAAAACCATCGAAGTTTGAGTGTCTTTAAGGTTTGAGGAAGGTAGCAGAAAAAGAATTGGGAAGTTCAACACCCTCTAATGACTTTAACTAAGGAAAGTTGCGGAAGAAAGTATATCAATGAGTTCTCGTCACTCCAGCGCAGGCTGGAAACGAAGTAACGACAGTTTTGTATGTCGGTAGTTAGTGCCTTTGTTTTTTCTATAAAAGTCACTGGATACCAGCCTTCGCTGGTATGACAATGATTGGTACTTTCTAAATCGCTAGATCCCTAAGATGATGAGCTTCAACAACATGAAGCTCAATTAAATCTATTTCAACTTAAATTACCCAACAGACTTAGGGTTTGAGCCGTATTCATTATCTTCATGGCTATCTTGCACATAGAAAATTAATAGCACAATCCAACCAATGATTGGGATAAGCCCAAGCAATTGCCACCAGCCGGAACGCCCAGTATCATGTAAACGACGAGCAGCCACGGCTATTGAAGGCAATAGCAAACCCAAACTAAAAACTATACTTAATATTGTAGAACCTAAAATTGAGTCGACGATCCCAATAACGACATAAAGCACTACGTACACTAAAGCATACATCCAGTATTCTTGACGACGCGCACGCCCTGTAAAGTCAGCGTACTTTTTTAAACATCCGATAAAATGATCCAAAATTGCTCCTTGCAAATAATTTATTCCATTCTTTTATATCAAATATTTTTATTTGTTAGAACAATAAAATACAATTTCCGTTACATTTAACCAACAAACTTCAAGTTACCGGTTTTTCCGACACCCACAATTTAATCACGCCTTTCACTACAATTACATTATCTTTATCATAAGCCGTTACATAAACAAGCAAGTCGCCAGCTTGCCAAGCATCGCGTACTTCAGCTACACAACGAATATCAGTCCCTGCTTTGGCAGTGTAATCTAAAGACATGCCTTTAGGGATCCAACGTAAATGTTTTGGAATCGATGCTTCAGCAAGCACTCCCATGGCCATTTCAAGCCCATTACAAATAGCAATCACATGAACCGTGCCTATGTGATTTTGTACCCGCCATCTCTTACGTAAGTAACATTCGCAGTAATTTAATTTCAGCGTTTTTATTAAAGGCGAAATGGTAGCAAAATAAGGTGCGCGAAACCCTATCACAACTGAAAAAAACCAACGACCTAAAGGATAATTGGTTAGCTTTTTATACAGTTTAAGTACCTTATTAGGAGGTGACTGAATCGCAGATGGATTAGGCGAAGATGTTGAACTCATAAATTCCTTTTTTAATTCCTACGCACTGGTCAGATGAGTCTAGCACAGATTTTTACTTTTCTAAAACCTCGCTTAGGTACCGAATTTACGTATAATTCAAACCTTAAATGATGTAATGACAAGGATTGAGCTTGAAGTTTTTAAAAACCTATTTTAAAGGAATGGCTATGGGAGCCGCTGATGTTGTTCCCGGCGTGTCAGGAGGCACAATAGCCTTTATTACCGGAATACTTAATACTTTATTGGACAGCATCAATCTGATAAAACCTTCTTTATTAGGGATGCTCAAACGCGATGGTATTAAAGCGACTTTTATTCACATTAATGGCGGATTTTTGGTTAGTTTATTCGCAGGGATCCTCACCAGCGGATTTACTTTAGCCAAATTAATTTCATGGTTATTAGTGACTCACCCAATTCCTGTTTGGTCGTTCTTTTTTGGATTGATCATTATTTCTGTCATCCATGTTGCTAAACAGATAAATGGTTTCACTATGGCAAGAGTCTTATGCTTTTTATTAGGAACTGCAGTTGCATGGGGCATCACCCAACTTACACCATCATCAATTGATGTGAGCTTATTTACTCTTTTTGTCGGTGGCGCTATTGCAATTTGCGCTATGGTATTACCCGGCATTTCAGGTGCATTTTTATTGCTCCTGCTTGGACTTTATTCGACGGTTCTTGAGGGCGTTAAAAGTCTAGATTTTACCATTATTCTAGTTTTTAGTGCTGGTGCTATAACTGGCCTGTTAAGTTTTAGCCGTCTATTATCGGCATTATTGCGTAAATGCCATGATGCTACTTTGGCCTTTTTAACAGGGTTAATGCTTGGCACTTTAGGGAAAATTTGGCCGTGGAAAGAAACAGTTAGCTGGCGAACAAACTCTCATGGTGAATCGGTTCCTTTAGAACAACAACTACTATCACCATTTTCATATGAACAAGTAGTGGGCGAGCCTAATCAGCTTAGCATTGCTTTTGTTTGTGCTTCTGCGGCTATCATTTTGGTGTGGGGATTAGAGCGTTTTTCAAAGAAAGATACTCATTAAACTAATTACGAACAAGTGTAAATTATCATATCATTTACACTTGTCTTTTTAAGATTAGGGATCTAGCGATTTAGAAAGTACCAATCTTTGTCATACCAGCGAAGGCTGGTATCCAGTGGCTTTTATAGAAAAAAGCAAAGGCACTAGACTACCGACATACAAAACTGTCGTTACTTCGTTTCTACTTGCAAAATTTATAACGCAGCTAGCTGTGATTTTGGCAAGTATATGAATGTTCAGCACTCACCTGATGGATGAATTCGGGTGTTTAATTTTGTATTTAACTTCAATAAATTAAAGTTAAATTGTGCGTTCAACCTATTTATTTAGGTTAAAGTAGAGTAGGCTACTGGCTTCGCTATCGCTTATCCAGCAGCCCCTCTTCGATTCCGTGCATGAGGTTTTCCCTCACACGGCTCTGTTGTTACACTTCTCTCAGCCCCTTCACTTTGCTTATCATCTTGTCGTGGGTAAATACTCAAGACCAGCTTGGCGTAATTTTTCGTAAGCACCTCGTGATAGATACTTGCTTCGACGTTGACTTAAGCGACGATGCCAGCGATAGAACCGGTTTACTACAAATCCATTTATTCTGAAAAATACACCTCTGGGATAACCTATCCCACCAAAATAGTGTTTCCATCCCCTCAGAACTTGATTAACCTTATTTATCAGTACGCCAAGTGTATTTGAGGTTCGGTGTTTCACTATGTCTCTGAGTTTATTTTTCAGCTTTGTTTGGCTCTTCTTAGACGCCTGTATCTTGATGTAACTGGTGCCTTTGATGAGGCCTGTGATCCGTTGAAAGTTAAAACCGAGGAAATCAAACTCATTCATCAGCTTTCCCATATCCACACAGTGGGTTTTACTTTGATTTAGCTTCAGACCTTCATCACTTAATTGCTGTGTTATCCAGTCCAGTTGCTCTTGTGTGTAGGTTTGCTTATGGAGTACAACAAAATCATCTGCATAGGTAACGATTTTACACGGTGTTTTTTCGTGTATTTTCAAACAGAAATCGTTGAGATAGATGTTAGCCAGTAGTGGAGAGATAACTCCGCCTTGCGGAGTGCCACATCGGCTTGCTTCTATTCGCCATTTCCCGTTGACCGTCTCTATGCTGATGGGCGCTTTGATAAAGCTTTTCAGCAAACTCAGAAAGCTGCTGTCGCTTATTCGCCTTTCTACTTTTGCCATCAACTTAGCGTGCGGGATGGTATCGAAATAGGCGCTCAAGTCAGCATCAAGTACGTGCTGATAGCCTTGTTTTAGGCTCATTTCAATGACTTTTACCGCTTGCTGGGCGCTTCGACATGGACGATAACTGTGTTCATGTAAATGAGGTTCGTAGACGGGTTGCATCACTATTGTCATCGCCATTTGCACAATTCTGTCACTGATTATCGGGATCCCAAGTTTCCGCGTTTTGCCGTTGTCTTTGAGTATTTCTACTCGTTTGACTGGGCTAGGTCGATAGTTTTTCTGTTGTAATTGAGTTTGAATTTCTTTTAACAGCGCAACAACTTTCTTTTGCTGCTCTAGATAACTGAATGTGATGCCATCAATTCCTGCTCCGCCTTTATTGGCTTTGCATCGTCGATAGGCTTCTTCGAGTATATCTAGGCGACTGAGTTTATCGTACAAGCTGTAAAATCGAAGCTCCGAGTTAAGCTTTGAGCGTAAGTAAAGTTTTCGCTGTAATATTCTGATATTTACTGGAGTGTTAGCCATATGGCAATTTCACCTCAAAAGTTACGTTAAAAACGGGTGTAACACTGAGCCCCTTCCCTGATGTGAAGTTATGTTGTCTTCACGGTTAACGGTACTATGGGCTCATCCGACTGCCTGAGCGCCCTATCTGAAATTTCGGTTTACCTTATATTCGGATAGTGGAAGTCACTACCTTCCAACACTCAGGCTCTCCCACGTTCACTTTATTTCCTTCAATACATGCCACTTCATATTACGCCGGAAGATCAAACAGATGCATTTACCAGTTGCTTCTCTGTTTGTGTCAGGGTTCGTCAACTAGGAAAGACTCCCCATCTTCATTTTTTGATTTACGACGCTTAACTGAATTCGCTTGATGCTGCGGCCTACATTGCATCTCAACCTTTATTCAAGGCCTTTGTCACAGGGCTTCATGTCATAGCGGTTACCCATTATGCATGCCCGTCAGATTTCGGGATGAACTGGTAATTATCCCGTCAGGTACGTTTCAACCTGATGGACTTATTATAAATAATAACGTTGCTGTCTCTGGTTTATGGCCATGTAATCGCTTGGCTGCGTATACGTTGAGACAAATCCCGCAACAGAATAAAGCGCTTCGTGGCGCTCCCTAGAAACATCAGTTGGACGCATAGAAGTAAGATAACTAACTCAAGTTCAACCATAAAAGCCATAAAGTGTATTCATCCATTGAGTGAATGCTTGACGTTCGTTAACTGGCTAAAATTACCGCTTGCTGCGTTGTAACTTTTATAAGTAGAACCACTACTTACTTCAAGTCACGCCTGTCATCGAAAATTTTCTCTGTGTTTAAGAACGCCACCAACTGATTTTTCTAGGTTAAAAGAAGTAAAGCACGACCTGTAAGCAGACTAATGAGAATATTCCCGCGACAATATCATCAATCATAATGCCAAAACCACCCGATACTTTGGCATCTAACCACTTTATCGGCCATGGCTTGATAATATCGAAAAATCGAAACAGGGCAAAACCAACTAGTATCCATTGCCACTGCATAGGCACAGCAATAAGCGTGGTCAGCAGCCCTGCAACTTCATCCCAAACAATGGCGCCATGATCATGAACGCCCATATCTCTCGCCGCTTTATCACAAATGTAGATACCTACAACTGAAACAATAATCGTCACTAGAATATAACTAGAGACAGGTAAAAAACTCAGTAACAAAAATACAGGTAAAGCCGCTAATGTGCCAAATGTTCCCGGCGCTTTTGCTGCCAAACCACTTCCAAAACCCAAGGCTAAAAAATGTATTGGATTCTTTAGTGACAGCTTTTTTACATGAGTATCTTGAGTAAATAGATTCATCAGAAATGTTTAAATCCGTTTTGCTGAGGAACATAAGTTCTACCATCAAATGATAGCTCTAAGTCTCTACCTGCCGTTATTTGCCCTACTCTAGTGTAATTAACACCAGCATAATTTAGCGATGCGGTTAAAGCACCAACTTTAGCATCTGGAACCGTAAATAATAATTCGTAATCTTCTCCACCAGCCAGAGCATATTCAATTGCCTGTTCTTGCCCAACTGATGATATTAGCGCCTTTGAAAGCGGTAATTGGTCAACATTAATTATCGCTCCAACCTCAGATGATTTTAAAACATGCTGGATATCCGAAATTAATCCGTCCGATAAATCAATTGCGCTGGAAGCTATTCCTCGAAGCGATTGCCCTGCTAACATTCTTGGTGTTGGTCTGTAGTGTCTACCAATCAAATACTCTTTATTTTCGCTTTCAGCATCTCGGTTACCAAGCAAAATATCTAAACCGAGTGCGGAATCACCAAGTGTTCCAGTGACATAAACCCAATCACCCACGCCCGCCCCACCGCGCGTTAAAGCCATGCTTTCAGGTACTTGACCATTAACCGTAATCGTAATGCTTCTAGCGCCACGAGTCGTGTCACCACCTACTAGTGAGATATTATAGTATTCAGCAATTTCATACAGACCTTCACAATATTGTTTCAGCCAGCTTTCATCGATTTCAGGTAGCGTTAACGCTAAGGTCATCCATGCTGGCTCGGCTCCCATTGAAGCAAGATCTGAGAGATTTACTGCTAATGATTTAAACCCTACATCAGCCGCAGGCATATCCGAGAGGAAGTGTGTGCCTTCGGCGAAGGTATCACAGGAAATAGCAATAACTTTGTCATCAGCAGGTTGGACTAGCGCACAGTCGTCACCAACACCTAGTACTACATCTTTTCGCATCGGCCCTTGGCCTGCAAAATATTGTTCAATAATTTGAAATTCTTTCACTTTGAGTTCCGCTACAACAAGAGAATAATTTTGTAAGACTGCAACTATAGATCAGATATAAAACTTTGCTAAAAAAAACGGCATCCTAAGATACCGTTTTAAATATTATTTGCGTTTTTTGCCTGCGAGCTTATCTAGCACACCATTCACAAATTTATGACTATCATCTGCACCAAAGACTTTGGCGAGTTCGATAGCTTCATTAATCGCTACTTTATACGGTACATCCTTACGGAATGTAAGTTCAAAAGTAGCTAAGCGAACAATCGCCTTTTCGACTGGAGAAACATCTTCAACATCACGGTCAAGATGTGGTGCGTACAATTCATCTAATTTAGATGCTTTGCTCGCGACTCCAGAAAGTAACTCTTTAAAATAGCTAACATCAACACCTTTGATGTCTTGCTCTGTTAAGAACTCGTGTTCAACATCGGCAGTATTGTTGCTACTTAATTGCCAAGAGTAAATGGCTTGAACCGCAAGACGGCGTGCTTTGCGGCGCTCTGAAGGCTTCATGTTAATTCCTACTTAATTACAGCTGTTGCTCTAGTGCTTCTAAAACATTAACCATTTCCAACACGCTTAGGGCAGCTTCTCCACCTTTATTGCCTGCTTTAGTACCAGCACGCTCAATTGCTTGCTCTATGGTGTCAGTTGTGAGTACACCAAAAGCAACAGGTGTATCAAACTCTAAAGAAACTTGGGCTAAACCTTTATTGCATTCGCCTGCAACAAGATCAAAATGCGGGGTACCGCCTCGAATTACAGCACCTAGGGCAATAATACCGTCGAATTTACCACTTGCAGCAACACGTCGTGCCGCGAGCGGAAGTTCAACAGCACCAGGAACACGTACAACTGTGATATTGTCATCATTGACATTGCCAAAACGCTTTAGGGTATCAAGAGCTCCGTCCAACAAGCTTTCAACAATAAAACTGTTAAAGCGTGAAATTACGATGGCTACTTTAGCGTTTTTTGCTTCGATATTACCTTCAACTACGTTCATCTTTTTACCTAAGTTAGTACGCACCCGACAGGGCTGAAAATTAGCGCAATGATAGCATATTTCTAGCCCGAGTCTTGATGCAAATTACCAGAATTTAACTTTATACTAATTACAGTAATTTATCTCTCACTCAGCAAGAGATAAAGGTTTTCAGTACAAGGCGCATGTTCAAAGTACTATATACCCTAATGGCCGCCATACAAAGCTGGCGTTCAACGCACTTCGTGCTTTTGTCGGGATAATTCAAGAACGTGCAACGCAGTAATGGAAACCTTTAGCCTTGCCCTTCGGGAACTTGTATGCGCACACTTTAGTTCATAAAGAATACTTCACAAAATTATCTCAACGTAGCAATGTAATAACAACAGTTTTGTATGTCGGTAATAACTATGTTTTCACCAATTTCGTTTGTACTTTGTGTGCATACATAGCTCTGAGTTGAACATTTAATTACTATATATTGGTATTAGGGTCTGTTGATCTTTCAGGATTAAATTTTGTGCTATTTGAGCATTTATCTGTTCAAGGCGTGAGCAGTGATGCTTAGCCATCTAAGTGAGCTGGTCACAACACAGAACAGTGAATGCTCAAAAGCATCGAAGACAGCGTAAATTGGTCGCTCTTTCTAAATCAAAGGTGCTGCGTTATCGTTTTCTTATTTGGAAACGAAGTAACGACAGTTTTGTATGTCGATAATAACCAAACCTCACAAACTCTGCCTTGCATAAAATAACCAATTTATCGCTGCAAAAACAATCACGAAAGATCAACAGACCCTAGTCTATTTTCATCAGTAACAAATTTATTCTGAAATATACTCAGTCACTTCTAGCCCAAAGCCTGAAAGTGAGTGATAACGCTTTGGTGAGCTGAGCAAGCGCATTGTTGTTACCCCTAAAGAAGACAAAATTTGCGAACCAACGCCAACACGACGAGACGTACCTTGCCATTTAGCCGCCGGTTGTTGACCATTGTCTTCAGCTTCAAACGCTTTCACTTTGTTGAGTACACTTTCAGGTGTTTCGTAGTTGCTGAGTAAAACTAATACTCCGCCTTCTTCAGCAATACGTTCCATTGCTTTATCAATCGGCCAGCTACGCTCTTGACTGCGCTCTGAGAACAACAAATCATTAAAAGTATTTTGTAAATGTACTCGCACTAATGAGTTAGCCGTTACTTCACCTTTAACTAATGCAAAATGGATTTGATTATCAATGGTATCGCGGAAAGTGATCATCTTAAAATCACCAAATCGGGTTGGTAACTTACACTCAGACTCATTGATGATAGTAGTTTCTTTAGTGTTTCGGTACTCAATTAAATCAGCAATAGTACCAATTTTAATACCGTGCTTTTCTGAGAAGATTTCTAAATCAGGACAACGTGCCATTGAGCCGTCATCTTTTAGAATTTCAACAATCACACCTGAAGGCTCTAGCCCTGCAAGCCTTGCCAAATCACAACCTGCTTCTGTGTGACCTGCACGAACCAATACGCCACCTTCTTGTGCCATCAGTGGGAATATGTGTCCTGGCTGAACAAGATCAGCGGCCTTCGCGTCCTTAGCTACTGCGGCTTTAACAGTTACCGCACGGTCATGTGCAGAAATACCTGTTGTTACACCTTGTGCAGCTTCAATTGATACTGTGAAATTAGTGGAAAACTGAGCATTGTTATTATCAACCATCAACGGGATGTTTAATTGCTTACAACGACTTTCTGTCATTGTTTGGCAAATTAAACCTCGCCCATGAGTCGCCATGAAGTTAATGGCCTCTGGTGTGACCAATTCGGCGGCCATGATCAAGTCGCCTTCATTTTCTCTGTCCTCATCGTCCATCAAAATAACCATTTTACCTTGACGGATGTCTTCGATGATTTCTTCTATGCTGTGTAACGCCATGTTCTGACCTTTAATTTTAAGTAATACTGAACCCAAGACGTAAATGATTGCTCGTAAGCCTTAGGTTATACCATTTTGATAAGCCTGAGCTCGGGATAATGAAATCTACCACTCATTGTTTCATCGCGTAACCAACTGTAATAGCAAGCCTATTTCAGAGAAGCACAACACTTGAATAGGCAAAATAGCTGTGCTGTAGAGGTTTGCTTATCCAGAGTTCAGCTTGATTAATTTCAAAGCTAGCGCATAAAGCCTGCTTTGGCTAATGACTCAATAGTCAGGCCAGTCTGGGTTTTAGGTTCGTCTTTTTTGCCAAGCATTAATCGCTCTAAATAGCGCGCCACAAGATCAACTTCAATGTTAACCATACCGCCCACTTGAGCGTCCACTAAATTAGTTTCATCAAGTGTATGAGGCACAATGGTCAGCCTAAATTTACAACCATTCACCTCGTTCACCGTTAAACTGATTCCGTCAATGGTAATTGAGCCTTTGTGCGCAATATAATGAGCCAATTCTTTTGGCGCAGATAACCAAAACTCAATAGCTTTGCCACGTAATTCACGTAGTTCAATTTTAGCAATACCATCAACATGTCCTGAAACAAGATGACCACCTAAACGCGTTGTCGCAGTAACCGCTTTTTCCAAGTTCACTTTCTGCCCAACTTTGTAATGAGCAAAACCCGTTAATGCAACAGTTTCGGCGGATACATCAGCCACATAGCCATCACTGTTTTTTTGAACGACGGTTAGACAGACACCATTTGTAGCAATACTGTCTCCAAGTTGAACGTCAGTGAGATCAAGTTTTCCACTCGAAATCGTTAAACGTATATCATTTGATTGACGTACAATTTTGCTGATATGACCTACAGCTTCGATGATCCCGGTAAACATTTATCTCACCTTTACAACTTTTTGCTGGTTAACTTAAAACGAAAACAGCGATCTTCACCAATTTTTCGTTCATCGAGTAATGTAATTTCTGGCGTTTGGCTCATTTGCAGATAATCAGGCAAAGTTAAACAACTTCGCCCTTGGCTACCTAATAATATTGGCGCTTGATAAAGCCAGAGCTCATCTGCCAAAGCTTGTTCAATTACGGCTCCTGCCAAAGTAGCACCTGCTTCAATGAGCACTGAATTGCAATCCTTACCAAGGTGTTTAAATAACGACTTTAAATCTACCCGACCATTTAAAGAGGGTAATAATAAACACTCCACAT
The DNA here is from genome assembly GCF_004358345.1 of Parashewanella spongiae. NCBI lineage: Bacteria > Pseudomonadati > Pseudomonadota > Gammaproteobacteria > Alteromonadales > Shewanellaceae > Parashewanella > Parashewanella spongiae. The sequence continues at coordinate 4,156,852 of NZ_CP037952.1, forward strand.
GGCTTGGTTTCGAGTTTATAAATTCTGCAGAATATGGCTGAGTAGAAACCAACAAAATAGGCGTTTTGGTCAAAAAAAGTTTGGCTGATAATGAGATCTGGCAATTGGAATCGAGCACGACTCGTAACGGCTGTAAAATTGCGGTTTCAGCTAAAGATTCGGACAATTCGCCTAGCTCATTATGACGAACATTCAAACTACAATCATCTTCTATAACTGTATTGATACCTGTCACAATCGCGCAATGTCGTAAGCGAAGTCGTTGTACATCTCGACGTGACGCCGCAGCTGTAATCCATTTCGATATACCGTTAGATAAAGCTGTTTTACCATCAATACTAGCCGCAACCTTGACGCTCACGTATGGCATCCCTGTTTCCATTCGCTTCATAAAACCATCATTTACGGCTATGGCCTCATTTTGATACAAACCGACATCTACGTGGATACCTGCTTCACGTAATAAAGCAATACCTTTGCCAGCCACATTCGGATTTGGATCTTGCACTGCAACAACAACACGAGAAACTTTTGCATGGATTAGAGCTAACGCGCAAGGAGGGGTTCGCCCAAAATGACTGCATGGTTCTAGAGTGACGTAAGCCGTTGCACCACGTGCGCTTTCATTAGGATCAGTATTGGAATGGATATTGGATTTTGCTTGTTCGAGTGCATGAACTTCGGCGTGAGGCTCTCCTGCCTTTTTATGGAAACCTTCACCTATGACTTTTTGTCCAAGAGTCAGAACACAACCGACATTAGGATTCGGCCGAGTGGTATATCTGCCTTTTCGAGCCAACTGAAGTGCCCGAGTCATCATTTGTCTATCAAAAGTTGACCACATGCTCATTCTATCATTTCCAAGAAATCGTTTAACTCGTTGACACCAAACTTACTTTTGAAGTTTAGCTATGGCGTCGCCAAACTCTGAAACATCTTCAAATGCGCGATAAACAGATGCAAAACGAATGTAAGCCACCTTATCTAACGTCATCAACTGCTCCATGATTAAGTTACCAATCATTTCTGAATTGATTTCTCGCTCGCCAGTAGCTCTAAGTGTCGATTTAATTTTAGATAGTGCTTGCTCAATCCTATCCATCGAAACAGGACGCTTTTCACAAGCTTTTGACATACCACGACGAAGCTTATCTTCATCAAACGGTTGTCGAGAACCATCACGTTTTATGACTCTAGGCATGACTAATTCAGCCCCTTCAAAAGTCGTAAAACGTTCATGGCACTGAATACATTCGCGGCGGCGCCTAACTTGGTGTCCATCGGTGACTAATCGGGAATCAATTACTTTTGTGTCTGTCGTATTGCAAAATGGACAATGCATTGCGCCCCCCAATTACTTATATAAAAATAAATTAAGATTAAAAAAATGGCCGCATTTGCGACCATTCAGATTTTATCTTATTTCAAACGCTTCTGCTAGCAAGGCGAACAGCCGCAAGCGCAATTATGCGTAAACAGGAAAACGAGCACACAACTCTAGTACTTGCTGCTTGACGCGGTTAATTACGTCTTCGTTGTGAGCATCATCAAGCACATCACAAACCCAATTGGTAAGCTGTGTAGCTTCAGCTTCTTTAAATCCACGACGAGTGATAGCTGGTGTACCAATACGAACGCCAGAGGTTACGAATGGTGAACGAGGATCATCAGGTACTGAGTTTTTATTAACCGTGATGTTAGCGCTTCCCAAAGCCGCATCAGCTTCTTTACCAGTTAAATCGCGACCGATTAAGTCAACCAACATAAGATGGTTATCAGTTCCGCCAGAAACTATTTTATAACCACGTTGCTGGAATTGAGCTGCCATCACTTTGGCATTCGCAACCACTTGAGTTTGATACGTTTTGAACTCTGGTTCCAAAGCTTCTTTAAACGCAACAGCTTTGCCTGCAATGATATGCATCAATGGGCCACCTTGCCCGCCAGGGAACACGGCTGAATTCAACTTCTTGTACAAATCTTCGTCATCAGCCGCTGAAATAATCAAACCACCACGAGGGCCTGCCAATGTTTTATGAGTTGTTGATGTTACTACATGTGCGTGTGGCACAGGGTTAGGATAAACACCAGCAGCAATTAGACCTGCAACATGCGCCATATCGACAAAGAAATAAGCATTAATCTTATCTGCGATTTCACGCATTTTAGCCCAATCAACGATACCTGAGAACGCAGAAAAACCACCGATTATCATCTTAGGTTTATGCTCAATAGCAAGGCGTTCAAGCTCAACGTAATCAATTTTACCCGTTTCATCAATACCGTAAGGAATGATGTCATAAAGCTTACCTGAAAAGTTAACTGGTGAACCGTGAGTCAAATGACCACCGTGAGCTAAGTTCATCCCTAATACTTTATCACCAGGCTGAAGCAATGCCATATAGACAGCAGAATTGGCTTGCGAACCAGAGTGTGGCTGAACATTTGCATACGTTGCGCCAAATAGCTCTTTTGCTCGTTCGATGGCAAGAGCCTCAACCACATCGACATGCTTACAACCGCCGTAATAACGCTTACTTGGGTAACCTTCGGCGTATTTATTTGTCAACATAGAGCCTTGGGCTTCCATCACTCTTGGACTGGTGTAGTTTTCAGAAGCAATCAGTTCAATATGTTCTTCTTGACGAACACTCTCTAATTGCATTGCTTCATATAAATCAGGATCAAAATCCGCAATGTTCATATTTTTTTGTAGCATGACTCACTCCAGTAGCTCAGCTTTTTAGTTCTATATAGACATACACCTCAAATTAACAAGAGGTACATTCGTAGGTTGGGCGGCATTTTACTCTTGAATGATGAACAATCACAGTACCTTAATCCAAATTTTACTGTTTTAATCACCGTACATGTTAATGAGATTTAGTCTCATCACTTTTAAGTAGCAAAGGAACATGCAAGCGTTTTTGATTTTCAGTTGAAACAGGTCGAACATGACCAAGAGCGAAAAGCTTGTCCATTAGAGGGTGCCTAACTCGATGGTTCGAACGAAACCAACTAATAAGCGCAGCTTTAGTAGTGAGTTTCCACATACTTCCCCAATATGTTTCAACAACATCATCTTCGGGTATAAAATGAGTTAGCATTATAGGGCAGCACTCCGCACTCTCCTCTGTGACCTTTTCGGCTAGGGTGCTTGATATTACTTCAATAAGTCCTTGTCTATAATCATCTGAAACAATTTTTAGATTTATTTCTGATTGAATTCTATCTTCTCTTTGAGCGTATCTAGAGAGCTTAAATACTCGTGGTTTAATTAATTTTTTAATGCCTCTTAAAATCGAAAGGGCTTTTTCGGGATCTTTATCTTCATAAAAATCAACTCGGCTTATCCAAATTGACAATGGAAGCCATTGCTCCGGTTCACTAATTATTTCTTTTGATAACGAGATAACCTCATAACAAGCAAGCTGAGCTTCTTTAGAAAGACAAGTTAGCTTCTCTTTCATTTCTGCCTGAAGTTGAACTTCCGATTTAAAAGATGCTGTTTTTCCTAGCACTGCATCTTTTTTCAGCGCTGAGACCAATAAATTTATCCTAGAGTCACTCAGAGGGTCTTCTTCCTGTGAAAACTTTTTCAACCATTTTTCATTAGCCTTAACTGCATCATAAAAAGAAAAAGTTACTACATTTTCAAGACCATATTTAAAATAATTCATATCTATTTCAGATAATTCAATATCATCTGAGTCCTCAACATGGGTTAACCTTACTGAAATTTTTCCATTATGTTGATCCGCTGTAACTTTGAATACTAAGTGCTCTATTTGCCAATGCTGATGAACACTATCTATACCTCTTAGCTTAATTTCATTAAGGTAAGCATCTGTTACTCCATAGCAGTCAATATGTTGCTTAATAAATGTAGATGTTCTATCCCTGACAACGTCTTGAGCCTCTATCATTTTAGCTTGTAAACCTGAGGCTTTAGCAAGGCTTTCATCCATAATTTCAATAGCTTTAGCTAAACACTTAGCGGCTTCTCTAGGTTTCTTTTCTATAAGTGCATCTATATCTAGAAAGTTTGGGCAAAGTTCTTGAATTATTTCAGTTTCTAGCTCATCCAATTCAAGCAAAAAAAATGGTCGTGGTCCGATTGTGTCTTTTATTTCATATAGCAGCTGTAAAGCCGTATTCGGCTTTAGCTCTTTCATATATAAAAACTCTATGCGATAAATCCATACTGCCACTGGCAATTGTGTTCCGCGATAAAGACCCACACCTAGTTCAATTTGAGCTTCAATTTGTGCAGCAAGTGGAAGACTTTTAAGTCGGTTAACAATTCGTTCGCGTACATCGTCACGACCTATTTCTTTCACCACACTCCCTAATATTTCATCCTTTTCATAAAAAAAGTAAAGCCTACTGATATTATCCTCAGAAAGTGGCGACTTAAAATCAGGAGTATCCATAAGCCACTTTTCTTGAAGCTTTTCAGCATCTAATTGAACATCAACGCGGTTAACCACTGACTCTACTTTTGCGGCTATGCTGTTCAATTCTTGTTGAGAAAGCACGTCATATTTATTTCCCTCATTTACAATGCTAGATACTTCAATTTTATTGTTAGGGTAAACATACTCAAGGGTGAAATCGATACAGCTAAGGTGGAGGGAGGCATGAGTGTCCTCTATCCCATACTCTGTAATAGAGAACATATACGATTCTAAAATAAACGATTCATCTTCAAGTTGCGCTTTCAACCTTTCGTTGATGAGTGTTAGACACTGTGTAATTCGAGGTATCACGTTCATTTCAAGAACAACATCTTGTGGATAGTTATCCCTCAAGGCTTCTAGTTGCGTTATAGCCAGTTCTGGATATTTATCAATTTGCTCATCCACAGCTTTAGGTAGAAGCTCTACGCCTGAAAGTTTGTAAAGATTAAACAGGCGGGGCTCAAGATGAAACTTTACTTTAGTTAAAATAGCTAACGCATCAATTGGAAACTCTTCAGCAATGTGATTAATCCGATAAAACCAAACCGCTATGGGCAGTTCTACATCTTGTATTTTCACAAGTTTAGAGGCGAGAATTTGCCACTCAAATGGATAATTTTTGAGATCGTCACAAATTAAACAACGAATTGATTCAGTGGTTTTTGTATTAATCCAACACTTCAATACATCATCTGTTTTCATAATTGAAGCTAAATGCCACGTTACGACCTCTGACGTTGGTGATACGAAATCTGGTTGATTTTTTAGCCATTCTTCTTGATGTCCTTGCGCCTTTTTCTTCAAATCTATTTGATTGATGAAACGGCCTATAAATTCAATAACTTCTGTTTTATCTGAATAAGTAAAATAGAATGTTCCAGACATATGATTGACTAATCGAACAACGTATTTTGGGTTTTCAAAACCGCATAAAACCTTAAATTTAAGAGAGCATAACTCGAAATTCTCATGAGTTACATCCATACCACATTCTTTAATAGAGTTGTAGTATTGAGTTCGAATCCTCTCCTCATTCATAACCTCCTTCTTTAATAGCTCAGTGTTATTTTTAATCACACTTTCTAATTCTTTTTTTTTCGAGATCAAATAAAGAGCTAACTCTATAAACCCTTGGCGTGATGATACGTGCGTTAAAGAAATAAGCATTCTTAAAACTCTGTGAATTTCAGTTTCCTCTAGTTGCTCAACCTTTTTTAAGATGACAAAAATAGGGATGCCATTACCTCTATAGCAACTGAAAAGGGGATCACGATACTCAATAATCTCACATAAGTACGGCTGTAATTCATATGGGTATTTAGAAATGAAATAATGAACTTTATCAAACCACAACGGTCTTTCTGACTCCATAACTATTGTCATTATAGCTTCATTTTTATACATAAAGCCTGCCAAGCTTCCCCATTTAAAATTAAGTAACCTACGACTACAAATACTTTTTTCACTTTGTGGCGTTCTCAGCTCTCTCTTTATTACCTCGCGATCATTGACTAGAAATTCAACTTGTTGGCGGATCATTTCTGCATTTTTTGAACTTAAATTAGATCTTGCTTCGGAGAGTCGAGAATGAAAGGTAACTTTGAAGTCAAAAAAGGACATATTAACCAAATCAGGATCACGTGATAATCCTTCAATTGGTGCTGACCAAGGTGTAATTTTTAATAAAAGATTATTAACTCGAAAACATTCATGGGTACCTTTCAAACCTAATAATCGAATTGAATCAAAATAAATTTGTTCAAGCTTTTCTGGTGAAGGTATTCGTTGTGACGTCGAAACTAACAAGTCATCTAAAGGGATATCTCTCTTACACAGCCTCCGCCTTACTAAGGGGTTCACTTGCATGCAATGAATTGAGTCAAAAAAAGCCGCATTGGCTCTTACACCTTCAGAATTTAATATAACCCGATACTTTTTTAAATTCAATGTATCAATTGGGTGAAGCACACAGTGTTTAATATCGTAATCCCAAGGTATATTATCGGTAAATGGGAAAAGCCTTAGATTGCCAATTACATCAGGCCGATGAGTGACTTTGAAAACCTTACCCGATAACTCCAACCCATCATGAACAACGTCCTTGCCGAGTAATAGAATGTTTCGATAATATTCTTTTTCAATGCTTGAGCTTGTTAAAATTGCTAATGCAGTCATAAACAGTTCTATCTATCAATTACATGACAATAAAATGGATTTTAGCAGAGCAAGTATTGCTATCTAGTTAATAAATGTTAATGGCTACACTTCAGAGTGTAGATAACAATCGTTAATAAATGTGCCCGTTCATACACAATGAAACACGAATTAATAGATCGATTTGAGTTCAGTTCAGCTTTCAGTACAATTAGTTCATCTCCATTAACAAGAAGATTGTTTATCAATGGCACAATTTGTATATAGCATGCTCCGAGTGGGCAAGATCGTCCCACCTAAAAAGCAAATTTTAAAAGACATCTCATTAAGTTTTTATCCCGGCGCAAAAATTGGTGTGCTCGGTTTAAATGGCTCAGGTAAATCCACTCTACTTCGCATCATGGCGGGTTTAGATACCGAAATTGAAGGTGAAGCTCGTCCGATGCAAGATCTCAAAATCGGATATTTACCTCAAGAACCTAAGCTCGATGAAAACCAAACGGTTCGTGAAGCAGTTGAAGAAGCAGTGGCCGATGCAAAGCTCGCTTTAGTGCGTTTAGATGAGGTTTATGCGGCTTATGCTGAGCCTGATGCCGACTTTGACGCCCTAGCTAAAGAGCAAGGTCAACTTGAAGCAATCATTCAATCTCAAGATGCTCACAATCTTGATAATATTTTAGAGCGCGCGGCCAACGCATTACGCCTACCTGATTGGGATGAAAAAATTGCCGTCCTTTCAGGAGGTGAGCGTCGTCGAGTCGCAATTTGCCGTTTATTACTCGAAAAGCCTGAAATGTTGCTACTTGATGAGCCAACCAACCACTTAGATGCTGAATCAGTGGCTTGGTTAGAGCATTTTTTACAAGAATATACAGGTACCGTTGTTGCTATTACCCATGACCGTTATTTCTTAGATAATGCCGCAGGTTGGATTCTTGAGTTGGATCGTGGTGAAGGTATTCCTTGGGAAGGCAACTATTCCTCTTGGCTTGAGCAGAAAGATGCTCGTTTGCAACAGGAATCAGCAACAGAGAGCGCACGACAAAAAACTATCGCTAAAGAATTAGAGTGGGTACGCCAAGGTTCAAAAGGTCGCCAGTCTAAAGGTAAAGCTCGTATGGCCCGCTTTGAAGAACTTAATACTAGCGATCACCAAAAGCGTAATGAAACCAACGAACTATTTATTCCCCCCGGCCCGCGTTTGGGTGACAAAGTTATTGAAGTGAATAACCTCACAAAATCATATGGCGACCGTGTACTGATTGATAATTTATCATTCAGCGTACCTAAAGGTGCGATTGTCGGTATCATAGGTGCCAACGGTGCAGGTAAATCAACATTATTTAAAATGCTTTCTGGCGCCGAGCAACCTGACTCTGGTTCAATAGAGCTTGGCGATACAGTTCAATTAGCCTCCGTCGAACAGTTTCGTGATTCAATGAACGATAAAAATACCATTTGGGAAGAGATTTCTGGTGGCCAAGATATTATCCGAATCAACAATACTGAAATTCCAAGCCGTGCTTATGTTGGTCGCTTTAACTTTCGCGGTGGCGATCAACAAAAGATTATTGGTAGCTTGTCTGGCGGTGAACGAAATCGTGTTCACTTAGCAAAATTACTACAAGCTGGTGGTAATGTGCTGTTACTCGATGAACCAACCAATGATTTAGATGTTGAGACATTACGTGCTCTAGAAGAAGCCATTGTTGAGTTCCCTGGTTGTGCCATGGTCATTTCCCATGACCGCTGGTTCCTCGATAGAATTTGTACTCACATCCTAGATTACCGAGACGAAGGACAAGTGAACTTCTATGAAGGAAACTACACCGAGTACTCAACATGGTTAAAAGAACAGTTAGGTACAGATGTTATCGAACCTCATCGTTTGAAATATAAGCGAATGAGTAAGTAATACCATTAATTACAGTCATTAATCTCTCACTCAGCAAGAGTTAAAGGGTTTCAGTGCAAAGCACAAGCTCGAAGTACTATATATCCTACGGCCGCCATACAAAACGGCGTTCAATGCACTTAGTGTTTTTGTCGGGATAATTCAAGTGCTTTTAACGCAGTAATGGAACCCTTTAGCCTTGCCCTTCGGGAATTGTATGTGCTTACTTTGGTTTATAAAGAATACTTCTCAAAATTGTCTTGAAGTAGCAATGTAATAACGACAGTTTTGTATGTCGGTAACAACTGTGCCTTCATCAATTACGATTGCACTTTGAGCAGATACATAGCTCTGAGTTGAGCATTTAATTACTGCAATTGGTATAACCTGAACTCTGGTTAAGTCGCTTTCATGCGTTCCTATATGTAGATCACATCAAGCAGAGACATTCAGTCTCTGCTTTTTTATTAGGATAAAATTTATGAGAATATTTGTTGTCAGCGATATTTGGGGCGCAACAGAGCCATTTAAAAAACTATGTCAAGATATTGGTGATAATGTTATCTCTATCGATCCATATGACGGAGTCAACTTATCATTTTCAGATGAACAACAAGCATATCAACACTTCATCAAAAATGTTGGATTGGAACAATATACCCAATTAGTTTTCCACCAAGTAAGCCAGCATAAACAATCAGCAGGCATATTAATCGGTTTTAGCATAGGAGCCAGTGCAATTTGGAATATAAGTTCCATGTTGAGCGAATACCAAATCATGAAAGCCTATTGTTTTTATGGTGGACAAATTCGCCACAAAACAGACATGCTCCCCAGCATAGAAATTGAGTTAATTGCGCCTCAATCAGAAGCTCATTTTGACCAAAATGAAATGCTAAACGCTATTCAAAAAATAAAAAAAGTAAACATTCAACGTACACCCTACTATCACGGGTTCATGAATTCCCTTTCAAGAAATTTTGATAAGCAAGGGTATGAAAAATATTTAGATTTGTTAGTGAGACTTTCACATTACAAAATGAAAATTGCCGCTTACTTTTTATGGTAAAAGAACATCGATTTTACATTGCTGCACCTGAGAAGTGATCAGGGCGTGTATTTAGAACTTAATGTCTTTTTTACTGATCCTACTCTGAGTAAAATATGAATATAAATATAAAGTTGATGAAAAAAATATAATTTTCTGCTCGTCATTACTTCATCATGGTTTGTCTATAATAATGTTATGGGCAGTAGCTATGATGTTAACGTTAAAGTTCGAAATAAAACATCAAGGCTACTGGAGGTGTTATTTCAGAGAAAAGCATATTGTTAGCACTTGCAATTAACAACACTTGTACTGCGATATCGCCTCGCTATACATATAATAGCGAGTCTTCTATTAACCCTGCCTTTCAACATATTGCTGAAGGAGTGAACATTGAGCTAGGGGTAAACGAGCGACGAATTTACGCTTTAACAGAAGGTTTATGCTTTAATATTGGCTGTAAAAATTCACTAGGCAGCTCCTTAAGAAGTGTTGTTTCCCCTGAAATGCAAAATCAAGTTAATTGGAATGATCGCTATGGACACCCTTCTATTGCCAATGGAAAAAAGGTCTATTGTGCAGGCTATATGTATCGACGCGAGTCGTATTTCGAAGTCATTCATGCTTCAGGCCGATATCACCAATCTAGAACGAGTCAAACAAAAACTTGGATTGAACATTTTATAACCCAAAAAATATCCTCTCACTTTGGTCTTTCTGAAGTTAAGTTCTATGATGTTTCAAACATCGAGATTGTTGAAAATAACGGTTGGAAATTAATCAGAAAAATGTATACGTGCCGTTGCTATGATTTAAAGCATGTTCAGTTAATGCAAACAGTAGAAAATTTCTTTTTAAAGAGGGAATCACCATCTTTTGATACGATAAAATCTATAGGCATAATTTTAGAACGATTTACAGGTAAAGTAGACAACCAACTTCTCTCTCTTATTTGTCAAGATGATGAAGTAAGCCAGAGCTTAGCTGCAGCTTGTAACTATTTGGATTCTGGAAACTTTGGTTTATTAAATCGCCAAGGGAAATACGGAGTTAATAAAACAGAAGCATTTATTTTAAAGATTCTTGACCAGAAAAAAGTGAACATTAGAGATATACAGCAATGGGTTTTTGATTCAAGTTGTAATGAAGATTCAAGAATAAAACATGCTGCAAGCATCATTTTTTTACAAGAAAAGCTTGGAACTAACTTTTCTCAACAGCCTAATTTAGTTGTATTTAAACGCCAGTTGTTGGCGCTAAACGATGGCGAGCTAGAAGCTTCTTTCGACTCTATTTCATCTTATGTAATGATTGAACATCCCTCACTTTTGACAAATTCTCTTGAATAGAAATCTATTTTTTAACAATTGTTCGATTTAATAGGTATAACCTTTAAAGAATTTTTGATTTTTCAATCTTTGTTTAACACCGAACAGAATAAAAGTAAGCTATTAAACATTTTTATTCATTTCACTCAATAGTAATTCGCAGTAAAATATTTCAATACACTTTTAATGAATTAATCCATATACTTCGAGCAATGAATTGATACATTGAGACTGTTGGTTTGAAAAAAATTGCTATTTTTGTTGATGTCCAGAATATCTATTACACCTCAAAAGAAGCTTATGGTCGTCAATTTGATTATAAACGATTGTGGCAACAACTCGGCTACGAAGGTGAAATTGTTATTGCAAATGCTTATGCCATTGCCCGCAACGATAATGGCCAAATTAAATTTCAAGATGCCTTACGGCACATCGGTTTTGAAGTGAAATTAAAACCATTTATACAACGTGCTGACGGCTCTGCAAAAGGCGACTGGGATGTAGGCATCACGATTGATATTATGGAATGTGCGTCATCTGTCGATACTATCGTACTGCTTTCTGGAGATGGGGACTTTAGTTTACTGCTTGATAAAGTACGTCAAAAATACCACGTTGAGACCCAAGTTTTTGGTGTACCAAGTTTAACCGCTAAGGCATTAATCGATGCTACCACCATCTTTCATGAAATTAACCACAGTCTATTACGGTAACGGCTTAAATTTAAATGAATACACATAATCAAGTGCTTGCTCAAACACCAATAAGCAAAACCTTTCATTTCCCTGTTCAAATCTACTACGAAGATACAGACTTTTCTGGTGTTGTGTACCATCCAAATTTTTTAAAATATTTTGAACGCGCACGTGAGCATGTTATTGGCGCCGACAAACTTGACCGTTTGTGGAATCAATATAACTTAGGCTTTGCTGTCTACAAGACTGAAATGACGTGTCAAGAAGGTGTCGAGTTTGCTGACATTATTGATGTGAGAACTTATTTTTATATCGAAAGTAAATATAGAACCGTTTGGTTCCAAGAAATATGGAGACCAGAAGGGGTAAAACCAGCAGTAACCGCAAAAATAGAAATGATAAGCATGAATAAAGAAAGGCAATTAATCGAAATGCCAAACACACTACTCAAACAATTTAACCAACTAATTCTGTAGCGCTTTCAATCTCCGAGCAGGGGGTATTTAGCACAGCCCAGCATAATTCTAATTCAAGGGGTAACATTGGCATCGCGAAATGCTTCCCTTGTACTTTGTCTACCCCTATAAGACATAATAGCTCTCTAACTTTAGCTGTTTCAACGCCTTCCACAGTTACTGTTAAGCCTAGCTTCTTTGGTAAGCTAACGCTGGCTTCAAGGATATATAACGATTCTTTTTCATTAAAAATATTCTCTAAGAATGAGCGATCTATTTTTACTTCATCGATGGGCAATTGTTTCAAATAGGCTAATGAGGAGTGGCCGGTTCCAAAGTCATCAACCGCAATAGAAACGCCTAAATCACGTAATTGATTGAGGGTGCGAATGGCTTTTAACGTATCTTCCATCAAGCTACTTTCAGTTATCTCAATAATTAAACTATTCGCTGGCAGATTGTGACGTTCAAGTCCTGAAAGAATATCTTCTGCTAATGTGTCGCGACATAAATCATGAGAAGATAAATTAACGGCTATTTGCGCACATAACCCCACCGAGCGCCAATTAACTTGCTGTAACATTACCTGTTCAAGTGCCCATCGGCTCACAATATCAATCACTCCAGCTCTCTCTGCCAAAGGGATAAACTCTGCTGGTGACAACTGACCAAGCTTTTTATGCTCCCATCGGATCAAAGCTTCAACTTGGGTAAAACCTCCCTGTGTTAATGATTCCTTTGGCTGATACACCATATACAGTTCATTGCGTTTTAATGATGTAGGCAAACTACCAATAATAGTTAATTCACGATCTTGTATACGATCATCACCATATTTGTAGGCTGAAAATAAACTCGGTTGATCCGCAGCTTTAATAATTGCCAGATCAAGTCGCTTAAGCATTACACTTACGTCGGCATAGTGCTCTTCAATATCCAATTTTCCAATTTTAAGTTTAACGCTGATAGGAGTGCCCTTGATATCATATGGCATCTGTAATTGATTCTGTAACTGATGCAGTTGCTCTGTCGAAATTCCTAAGTCGAAATACATAAAAAATTCTGCACCGCTCATTCGCGCCAGCAATTTTGGTCGCTGCGGCAAATTTTTTAATCGCTCGGCAAAACGACAAAGGAGCTGATCACCAAGAGTAAAACCAAACAAGTCATTTACATAACGAAAACGGTGGATGTCGACCAAAATAAAGCAACCATGCTTTACAGGCATTAACATTGCCATACGCCCTTTTAAACCTAAACGATTCATTAAACCTGTTAGCTTATCGAGACCAGTAGGAGGAGGAAGCACTTTTAATAGGTTTTCAATGGAAGAATACAGTTCTTTAAATTTTGGTGGTATATGAGAAATTCGTAATTTATTGCGCTGTTCAATTTGCGAAGAAATTTTGAATGTAAGAAACTGAAGAAAGTCAGATTCTTCATGTTTTCTATTATACCTCTTGTAAACCGTGCGAATTACTACACACAAAAATAAGGTTACAGCTACATCAATCCCAAAACCAAACATGCCAATCATCCTTTTTATAGGCATTCATACTTTGTTTGATGCTTAACCATCAAAAAAGTATTTATTCGTAACTTTGTTTTATTGACCGATATTGAGCTAAAAATTCACTGCTGGCAAGTTCTTCATTATCTAATGGCAAACCTTTTTGCCTTAAAATTGCCATATGGTTGCTTGTTTTATCATTAATTTTTAAATTTTTAGTATATATAGCCGCAGCACGAACAAAGTCAACACAAGTCACATCATCGGATTGGTACTCTAAATCGTGCCAATGCTCAACCACTTCGATGATGTCTTCTGAAAACTCCCAGTGTTTTAATAGAGCAACACCAACTGGTGTTTGAAGCTTTTCAATAATAAGTTGAAGGGTATCTATATCTGAAATTTGATCGGAACGATTTTCTGCTTCCATTAACAACGGCAGAGCACCAATATTATAAACCAACCCCGCCAATGATAATGTATCAAGATTTATACGAAAATGTGGATGTTCTTTCTTGTAAATCAATAACAATGCACATGCAGCTGATGTTACATCTACTGAGCGTTCCCATATGTCATCAAGTAGCTCTCCAACGATTTCATTGCTGGAAATAAACAATTGTTCCGCCGCAGCTGAAATAACTAACGACTGAATTTGAGTTAGCCCAATTCGTGTCACTGCGGTCATGAGACTATTGGCAGCAGAACCTCTATAAAACATGGCACTGTTTGCCACTTTTATAATACGAGCCGATATCGCTGTATCTTTACAAACGACGGCGACGACTTGCTTAAGAGACGAACTAGGACGATTCACCACAGACTGTATTTCAATAGCGACATCCGGCAATGTAGGCAGGATTAAAGTATCATCCTCCAGTTTTACTAAGAAGTCCCTTAGCATAGAGCTTTCAACAGGCACTGCATCTTACCTTTTACATAATTTTCGATAACTATTAGCTTAGACAAATCTATTAATATTTCCTCTTTATGATTCACATCACAACGAGTTGCATTTTTATGAGTTTCATTTGCATCACAGGACATGGAGCGAGTAAAATAGCGCGCCGCAAAATGCGTTCATTCCACTTGTCCATATTGAGAATTATTATGTTTAAACCCGAGCTATTATCTCCAGCAGGCACGTTAAAAAATATGCGCTATGCGTTTGCTTATGGTGCAGATGCCGTTTACGCTGGCCAGCCGAGGTATAGCTTAAGAGTGAGAAATAACGAGTTTAGTATGGAAAACCTCGCTGTAGGTATTCAAGAAGCTCACGATTTAAATAAAAAATTGTACGTTGTTAGTAATATTTCTCCTCACAATGCCAAGCTAAAAACTTATATCAAAGATATGGAGCCTGTGGTTTCAATGAAACCAGATGCCATCATCATGTCCGATCCTGGATTAATCATGATGGTTCGTGAGGCGTTTCCAGATCAAGAAGTTCACCTTTCAGTTCAAGCCAATGCGATCAATTGGGCGTCGGTTAAGTTTTGGGAAACTCAAGGCATAAAACGTGTTATTTTATCTCGTGAATTATCATTAGATGAAATCGAAGAAATTCGTCAACGCTGCCCTAACATTGAACTTGAGGTCTTTGTTCACGGTGCTTTATGTATGGCCTATTCAGGACGTTGTTTACTTTCTGGTTATATTAATAAACGCGACCCTAACCAAGGTACTTGCACCAATGCTTGCCGTTGGAAATACGATGTACATGATGCAGAGCAAACAGAAACTGGCGACGTGATTGCCGTACAACCTCAATCTTCTACTGTACAAATAGAAACGCCAACATTAGGTGAAGGCCCTGTGACGGATAAAGTGTTCTTACTCCAAGAAGATAATCGCCCTGGTGAGTACATGCCAGCCTTTGAAGATGAGCATGGCACTTACATCATGAACTCAAAAGACCTTCGCGCGATTCAACACGTCGAACGTTTGGCAAAAATTGGCGTTGATTCACTAAAAATTGAAGGCCGTACAAAATCGTTCTATTACGTGGCTCGTACTGCACAGCTATATCGTCAAGCCATTGAAGATGCGACTTCAGGCAAAGATTTCAATCCTGGATTGATGCGCCAACTTGAAGGGCTTGCACACCGTGGTTATACCGAAGGTTTCTTACGCCGTCACGTGCATGATGAATACCAAAACTATGACTATGGATACTCAATCAGTGATACTCAGCAATTTGTTGGTGATATTACTGGTAACCGAAACGCGAGTGGCATGGCAGAAATTGAAGTTAAAAACAAATTCTTGGTCGGCGACAGTGTTGAGATAATGACACCTCAAGGCAACATTACGCTCACCATTGAAGCATTAGAAAACCGCAAAGGTGAAGCCGTCGACGCTGGTTTAGGTAATGGACATACCGTCTTTCTTGACATACCAAAAGAAGTTGATTTAACCAACGCCATTTTGTTGAGAAACCTGCCCCAAGGGCAAGACACTCGAAGCCCACACAGCCATGCATCGGCCACAACATAAAAGCTCAATGACGAAATGCTTAATAACCATTTTAGGGATCTAGCGATTTAAAAAGTACCAATCTTTGTCATACCTGCGACTTTTATAAAAAAAAGCAAAGGCACTAGGGTCTGTTGACAGGGCGGGATTATGCTTTGATGAAATATTCACCAAACAAAATCTCAGCCCTAAATTTTGCATCCCAGCAGGCTCTCTGCATCTTGCCAGCAACACTGTCTTTTGAAGAGTGACTTTTAACTAAGTTCAAAATCTTTCTTCTGATTGTAGCCAAATTTTTTGCACCATCATCAGCATAAATTTTACAGGCATCCTCTTTAAAAGTGACATCGAGAACCCAATGCTGACTATTTTCAATTGCCCAATGCTTCCGTATATATTTAGCGATATCTTTCACATCACTGGCTAACGAAGTTATGTAGTAAGACGTTTCTTGACTTGATTTATTCTTCAGCTCTCGCATTCGAGTGACTTCAACAACGGCATGACTGCCTACAAATTTAGCTGTTTCGTCAAACCAATTTGTAATTGGCAAAAGGCGATAATGTCTTTCATTAATTCGTCCGTGCTCACCGTCTAATTCTGTAAAGTGATTCTTTTTTAAAAGCTCTGGTGTATCTCTATAGCACTTATGAAAATAAGCTTCAATTTCAGCAAGTAATTTACCTTGATTCTTTTTCACTTGAAGAACGTAATCACCTTTTCCCTCACGTATTAAGGCTGTAGTTTCTTTCTGGCAGTGCATGGCGTCAGCGGTAATAACTGCATTTTCAATGTCCATGTGTTTTAGCATGGATTGCATTACAGGGATTTCGTTCGTTTTAGTCGACGTTTCTTTTTGACGTATTATCAGTCCATTATCCACAACCATTGCCGTCATTAGTTGAAGCGCTGCTACGTTATCCCCGTGCTTAGAACCACAAGCCACTTTACCATCAAAGCTGATATGCTCTTTACCATCTCGTTCCCGTAATGTGTTGGAAAAGTTAATAAAGCAAGACATCATACTTTCGGCTTTAACACCTCTAATTATTCTTCCAATTGAATGTCTTGTCGGGATACCGTTACTAAATGGACGGTATTGTCTTAACCAATCTAATTGAGCTTCCCCAAAAATGTTGATGGCTTTCCACCCTGTCGCACCGCAAAGCACTGCGGCAATAGTAAGAAAAATAATATCCGCTAAATCATACTCTTTATTGGCTTCTACACGATGGTCTTCAATTTGCTCAATCTCTTTCATTACGTCCATAATCAGGCTCAAATCAGTATTCATTTGTCGATCTGATCATCGTTATAGAGGAAAGTTCAAAATTTCTTTAATTATTTTTTTCAAGACCTAAAGCGCGATCCCGCCCTGGGTCTGTTGAGCTTTCGTGATTGTTTTTGCAGCGATAAATTGGTTATTTTATGCAAGGCAGAGTTTGTGAGGTTTGGTTATTATCGACATACAAAACTGTCGTTACTTCGTTTCCAAATAAGAAAACGATAACGCAGCACCTTTTATTTAGAAAGAGCGACCAATTTACGCTCTCTCTTTTTTCGATGCTTTTGAGCATTCACTGTTCTGTGTTGTGACCAGCTCACTTAGATGGTTAAGCATCACTGCTCACGCCTTGAACAGATAAATGCTCAAATAGCACAAAATTTAATCCTGAAAGATCAACAGACCCTAGACTACCGACTACAAAACTGTCGTTACTTCGTTTCCAGCCTGCGCTGGAGTGACAAGAACTCATCGGTAGACTTTCTTCCGCAACTTTCCTTAAGCATTTCGTCTTAAATCACACATAATGATAAATCAATGCAAAATGGCAAGCCGCTGCCGCTAATACCAATAAATGCCAAATTGCATGATTAAAGGGAATACTTTTTTTAACATAAAAGTACACGCCGATAGTATAAATGGCTCCGCCTGCAACAAGTAAACTCATGCCTTCAAAAGGCAATGTTTGAAACAGCTTATTAATAATGAATACAGATATAAAGCCCATAATTAAATAAGTAGCCAGTGAAATTACTTTATATCGAGTACCAAAAACCACTTTAAAACCAATACCTAAAATAGCCAAGCCCCAAACAATCCCTAGCATGGCGTAACCGACACTACCTTTTAATGTCACTAGCATGAGCGGCGTATAACTGCCTGCGATAAGCAAATAAATCGCACAATGATCGAGTAATTTAAATGTCGATTTTAATCTGGGTTTTGTCACAAAGTGATAAACTGTAGACGCTAAGAACAGCACGATCAGAGAGCTCCCATACACTGAAACACTAATGAGCTTAATAAGATTATCAGTATTAATTGCATCATAAATCAGAGCAATGAGCCCAATAATACTTAGAACAACGCCAAGCCCATGAGTTACCGAATTCATTAATTCTTCAGTAGCTGTATATGGCGTTTCTATATGCTGTTTTAGCTGGTTAGCATGTTGTGTCATGGGGTACTTATGTCATTTCTGTATTACATTCAGCTTACAGATGCACACTGAGCAAAACAATATGTATAAGATTCAACAATCATTTTATGTCGCAGTTTCGTAACATTTGCTCTTCTGGTAGAATGTGGTCTCAGCCACCCTACATAAAAATTTCGGCAACGCTGGCTGCGTTAGCCCCTACGATATTGGAACATAGGCTGATGACACAATTAGAAGGATCTCATATCCTCTCGGTTAACCAACTCTCACTTGATTCAATCAATACCATTTTTTCAGTTGCCGCTCGTATGCAACCTTATGCCCTAAGACAAAAAAGAACCAATGTGCTCGATGGTGCGATTCTTGGTAATCTATTTTTTGAGCCAAGTACTCGAACTCGCGTCAGTTTTGGCAGTGCCTTTAATTTATTAGGCGGTTCGGTTTGCGAAACAGTTGGAATGGCATCTTCATCATTGACAAAAGGTGAGTCTTTGTATGATACCGCAAAAGTATTGTCGACCTACTCTGATGTTATCGCCATGCGCCACCCAGAACCCTTTTCGGTTCAGGAGTTTGCCAAAGGCAGCAGTGTACCAGTAATCAATGGCGGGGATGGCGCAAACGAACACCCAACTCAAGCTTTGCTAGACTTATTCACTATAGAAAAAGAACTAAAAGCAAAAAACAAAGCCATTGATGGCATGCATATCGCACTTGTTGGTGACTTAAAGCATGGCAGAACTGTGCATTCCCTTTCAAAACTACTTTGTTTACATAAAAATATTCACTTTAGTTTGTTATCCCCTAAAGAATTGCAAATGCCAAGCTATGTTGTCGATGATATTGTTAATGCTGGTCATAAAGTCAGCATTCATGATGCCATTGAGGGTTATGCTTCTGGAGCTGATATTCTGTATCAAACTCGCATTCAAGAAGAACGTTTCCCATCCCAAGACGAAGCCAACAAATATCGTGGTAAATTTAAGTTAAACCAACAAATTTACACTGAGCATTGTAAAGATACTGCTGTTATCATGCACCCATTACCACGTGATTCACGCTCTGCTGCTAATGAGCTTGATAACGATTTAAACGATAACCCCAATTTAGCTATTTTCCGCCAAGCGGATAATGGTTTATTAATTCGTATGGCCTTATTTGCGCTAACACTTGGTGTTGATCGCCAACTTGAGCAACACGAACGTCCAGTTAATTGGTTCGTTCGTCAAAGTTAACATTTATATTCAAAGGACAAGATAATGACCCGTTCTGATACGCTGTTTGAACAGGCTAAGCAAAGTATACCCGGTGGAGTAAATTCACCCGTTCGTGCATTCAATGGTGTAGGTGGTTCACCACGCTTTATCGAAAAAGCTGACGGTGCCTATGTGTATGACGCCGATGGGAATGCTTATATCGACTATGTCGGCTCATGGGGGCCAATGATTTTAGGCCACAATAACCCTAAAATTAAACAAGCCGTAGTAGAAGCTGTACAGAACGGTCTGTCCTTTGGTGCACCAACTGAACTTGAAATCACTATGGCTGAAAAAGTCATCGCTATGGTGCCTTCTATCGAACAAGTACGCATGGTGAGTTCAGGTACTGAAGCGACCATGAGTGCCATTCGTTTAGCTCGTGGTTTCACTAATCGCGTTAAAATATTGAAGTTTGAAGGTTGTTATCACGGCCATGCGGATTGCTTGCTTGTTAACGCAGGATCTGGAGCATTAACTCTTGGTCAGCCAAGCTCACCCGGTGTACCTGAAGATTTTGCTAAACACACATTAACCGCCACTTATAATGATATTGATTCGGTTAAAGCACTCTTTGAAACTTACCCTAAAGATATTTCCTGTATCATCCTTGAGCCTGTGGCTGGCAACATGAACTGTATTCCGCCAGTTGAAGGTTTTTTGCAAGACTTACGAGATATCTGTGATCAATACGGTGCTTTGCTGATCATTGATGAAGTCATGACAGGCTTCCGTGTTGCAAAAGCTGGCGCACAAGCTCATTACGGTGTTACACCAGATCTAACAACGTTAGGTAAAGTCATTGGCGGTGGCATGCCTGTTGGTGCATTTGGTGGTAAGAAAGAAGTCATGCAATACATTGCACCTACTGGCCCTGTTTATCAAGCCGGAACACTTTCAGGCAACCCTATTGCAATGGCGGCTGGTCTTGCTCAAATGGAAGCACTAGAAGAAGACGGTTTATACGAAGAACTCGCTCGTAAAACCAAATACATCGCTGAAGGTTTTAAAGCACTTGCTGATAAACATCAGGTTCCAATGGCGATTAATTACGTTGGCAGCATGTTTGGTTTCTTCTTCACCGAAGAGCAACATATTACAAGCTTTGCTCAAGTCACGAAATGTAACATGGAACGCTTTAAAGCTTTTTACCATGGGATGCTCAACGAAGGCGTGTATTTAGCGCCAAGTGCTTATGAAGCTGGTTTCTTATCTATGGCTCACGATGATGAGGCTCTTGAGAAAACATTAACTGCTGCGGATAAAGTATTAGGGTCTGTTGATCTTTCGTGATTGTTTTTGCAGCGATAAATTGGTTATTTTATGCAAGGCAGAGTTTGTGAGGTTTGGTTATTATCGACATACAAAACTGTCGTTACTTCGTTTCCAAATAAGAAAACGATAACGCAGCACCTTTTATTTAGAAAGAGCGACCAATTTACGCTCTCTCTTTTTTCGATGCTTTTGAGCATTTACTGTTCTGTGTTGTGACCAGCTCACTTAGATGGCTAAGCATCACTGCTCACGCCTTGAACAGATAAATACTCAAATAGCACAAAATTTAATCCTGAAAGATCAACAGACCCTAGCGAGCTTATAACTACTTAATTTTCACAGGGAAGCTCATGGCTTCCCTAGATTATACCAATTACAGTAATTAATCTCTCACTCAGCAAGAGCTAAAGGGTTTCAGTTCAGCCTAGAAACATCAGTTGACTGCGTTCTCAAGCGTAGAAAAAATGGCTGATATTAAGGCGTAGCTTGCAGCAAGTAGTTATTCTACTTGCAAAAGTTATAACGCAGATAGCAGCCATTTTAGCAAGCTTGTGAGCGTAGAGCACTTCACTCATTGGGTGAAAGCCATGATGATAAAGTCATCTTATTGCTCAAACAGTTACTCATATACTCAGCGTTCAGCTGATGTTTTTACCGTAAAAATAGCCGCTAACACCTATTCCCAAGCCTGTTAGTGAAAGCATAAAAGCTAAAAATCACTTCGCCTTTAGCTTAGGTTGGAAATAATCTTCAAATCTCAGCGAATACAATTTTCATGGTGTAGGGTGATAGAAAAATAGTAGTCAAAGTAAACGCATATGACATCTATGCCTATCATGAACGTTTAGGTTCAAGGCACAAGCTCGAAGTACTATATTCCCTACGGCCGCCATACAAAGCTGGCGTTCAACGCGCTTCGTGCTTTTGTCAGGATAATTCAAGTGCTTGTAACGCAGTAATGGAACCCTTTAGCCTTGCCCTTCGGGAGCTTGTATGTGCTCACTTTGGTTTATAAAGAATACTTCTCAAAATTGTCTTGACGTAGCAATGTAATAACGACAGCTGTGTATGTCGGTACAACTATGTCTTCATCAATTTCGATTGCACTTTGCGCACATACATAGCTCTGAGTTGAGCATTTAATTACTGTAATTGGTATTATACTCCCTCAGTAACCTATGCTCAGGTTAAATATTATTTCATCTCAATGTCCTGTATTAAGAAAGCTAAATCTGCTTATTAATTGCTTTCATTTCCAGTATATATCTAAGAATAAAACAATGGATTAAAACTAAAAGGCTGTGTTGAAGATGACTCTGAAATATTCGTCACCCCATGTGTTGGCCTTTGTAGCATAACAGGAGACTGTCTTTCCACTCTCCTGTTTGTTGGCTTGCCTAAAAAATCAAAAGAATGAGGAATTGAAGTACTAGGGTAGCAGTACCCTTGAGAGTAAGGAATTGAAGTACTAGGGGAGCGGTAACCATGAGAGTAAGGAATTGAAGTACCAGAGGAGCAATATCTATGAGTGTAAGGAATTGAAGTACCAGAGGAACAGTATCTATGAGAGTAAGGAATTGAAGTATCAGAAAAGTAGGAGCCATGAGGGTAAGATGCAGGATGAGTCATTACTCCCTCTTTTTTAACGTCTCTTTCCAATTTTAATCGCTTTGTTTTTGCTTGAATATAGCCAAGACCATTTTGTATCCCTGCATTTATCCCAGAATTTACCCCACAATTTAAAGCTGAATGGTCAATAACATTTCCCCAAGGATCTAAACCGCTTCCTTTTTCAGTTTTAATTTTCATCGTGTGAGCGTACCATTGTCTTGTACTAGTTGCTTTTGCAGTAGCCTGAGATTGCTGGGGGACGCATTTTACATCCACCTGCTTACATGCAATTAACGTGGTTAATTTATGTTCCCTGGATGTTTGGATATCACCAGTTCTTAATAATAGGTAGAACTCATATTGAAGAGGTTGGATTGTATAGTCACAAAAGTAATCAAATTTATACTTCGAAGTATTTTTTAAATAAGCATTGAGCATACCAATTTCTGTTGTCATCTTTGGAATTTCGGCCGTCCTTAAACTAACTAAATGTTCTTTGAATCTCTCTATATCACCTGATTCAACATCAGGATGAACTAAAGGCCAAATCTTTTTAAATTTAGGGTATGGCTTAAATTCTGCATCAGTCTCAGCAATGACCTTTTCCCTGAGGACATCAAGTTCGTCAGGCTTTAAAGCATACTGTTCTAATTCAACAGCTTGTTCAAAAGTCAAAGGAGTATAGCTACTGCTCATTTCGCCACTTATCACATTGTTCTCCTACAAGTCATGCTTTCACTGATCATTCCGACCTTTTTAGCATATTTAGTGTTAAATTGATTTGAACACCAAATTAATAAATATTTAAACCTTAAATAAAGCCTTAAACACTCATGACAAGAACAATTATCTTTGACAAAAAAAGCACTTAGCCTTAACTTGTTGGCAGATTAAGCATATAAGGTTAATGATTAATATGTACAAAGCGTTTTATGGGCTCGATGATAATCCATTTTCTATTGCCCCTAATCCCCACTATTTATTTTTGAGTGATCGACACCGTGAAGCTCTCGCGCATTTAAGTTACGGATTAGGTGACACCGGCGGCTTTGTACTACTCACAGGAGAGGTAGGAACAGGTAAAACAACCGTTTCACGTACTTTATTACAACAATTACCTGAGAATACCGACACAGCTTTTATTCTCAACCCTGCACTTACCGAGCTTGAGTTGCTGGCAACTTTATGTGACGAATTACATATTACCTATTCAGAAAACCCTACCCTAAAGCAGTTAACAGATCGCATCAGTGAGTTCTTACTCAATAATCACAAAAAAGGTCGCGATACGTTATTGATTATCGATGAAGCTCAGCATCTAAAACCTGCTGTACTTGAGCAGCTTAGGCTATTAACCAACCTAGAAACTAACACTAAAAAACTGCTCCAAGTTATTTTAATTGGTCAACCGGAATTACAGCAGTTATTAAAGCGTCAAGAACTCAGGCAGTTAGCACAGCGAATTACGGCAAGATATCACTTACTTTCTCTTTCTGAAGAAGAAATAGGACGTTACGTCCAACATCGATTACAAGTCGCGGGTCGAAATGAGCCGCTTTTTTCACGTAAAGCTATTAAAGCATTGCACAAATACAGTGGTGGCATTCCAAGACTCACTAACTTATTGTGTGAAAGAGCTTTAATGGCCGGTTATGCTAAATCAGCAACACCAATCGATCATCACATGATTAATCTTGCAGCAAATGAAATCCTTGGTGAGCAAGAGCAGCAAAATTCAAATCTATTATGGCCCGCGATCACAGTTCTTACTCTTGGTATCGCTTTCGGTGGTGCTTACGCTTATTTCAATTCAAGCAATGATGATTCAATCACTATAACTGAAACCCAGCAGACTGAACTTCAACCTGTGAAGCCTCCTCAACTACCAACAACTCAGACTAAAGATAAAAGCAATGTAAAGCAGCTTTCTGCTACTAAGTCCATTTCAGCCGATCAACAAATTATTGATGCCGCCATATCACAAAGCGGCGATATTAATACCGCGTTTTCAATATTGTTTGATTTGTGGGGTAAGTCCGCGTATCAAGGACTGACTCCCTGCCAGTCAGCACAGTTACAAAAATTGAGCTGCCATCAACAGCAAGGTGACTGGCAAGTGCTGCTCGACTTAAATTATCCAGCTGTACTTTATTTACATGACGAACACAAAACGACTTATTACGCAGCGGCTTTAGCGCGGGATGAAAGACGCATTTTATTACAATTGGGCGAACAGCAAGTTTG
This sequence comes from Parashewanella spongiae, assembly GCF_004358345.1. NCBI lineage: Bacteria > Pseudomonadati > Pseudomonadota > Gammaproteobacteria > Alteromonadales > Shewanellaceae > Parashewanella > Parashewanella spongiae. Next base: position 4,181,701 of record NZ_CP037952.1, read on the forward strand.
GGTAGATAACGAATGGTTTGATAAACATTATAGCGGTACGTTTGAATTATTATGGCAAGCACCTTTTGGCACTGCGAAATTAATTAATCGCTATTCGCCTCTCAAAGAAGTGCAATGGCTTGAAAATCAATTAGCCAATATTGAACATCGACAGCCTCGTACTTTGGATCGTTTCGATAACCAGTTAAAAGAAAGCTTAATTGCATTTCAACAACGCCACGGGCTGAGAGCCGATGGTATTGTTGGCAACCAAACCTACGTCCAACTAAGTTTATATGGCAGTACAATCGGTCCTAGATTATTCAAGCAAATGGAGCGTGGTTAATGTCTATTCTACTTGATGCTGTATCTAAGAGTAAGCAACAATCCAATGATAAGCTTGACCCAATCATGAATCCTTATCATCAATTCCAGCAACAGCAAAAACACGGTCAACTGCCCTTTCGAGTTGCGCTGTTAAGCTTAACGGTAACGATTGGTGTAGCGGCGGCTTGGTGGTTTACTGCAACTGAGACTTCAACAATACAGGCGGCTCCTACGACGCAAATTGTCGATAAACAAGTAAAGCATATTCCTATAGAAGTCACTGACGACACCACCAATACAAAACCCAACTCAAATATCGAACTTGCAGGCAAGGTAGCACTACCATTACCAAAAGTGTACCAACCACAAATACAAGTAGAAGCAACAGGAGAAGAAATTTCCCTTGGCGCTCAACCCAATCATAAACCACAAAATGCAAACGATGTTGACCAAACTACTCAGCCTGAATTTGATGATGAATACAGTCAGTCACAAGCTAGTATTCAAGCAAATAATTCAGGCACCCCATCACCTTCAACGGATGAACAAACAGAAATTGTCTTAGGCGCACCTAAGACTAATATTGAAGCCCAAAACCTTGAAGCTCTCAAACGCCAAGTTGAACTTGCAGCATCAGATGTCGGTTTAAAGACTGAAGCCCAAAGAAAGCAAGACGATCTCGTTGATAAATTTCAAGCGGCACTCAGTCAAGTTGAGCTTGAACATTCATTGTCGAATTCAAACAATAGCGATTCGGATAAGCCTACAATAAAAACCAATATACCGAAATACGGCGAGCTTCCGGCAGGAGTACAACTGCAAGTTCCCGAGTTTAATATCAATGCTCACATGTATTCTACCGACCCAAAAGACCGAATACTGAGTGTCGATGGCGTAGAAATTAAAGAAGGCGATAAAATCAAAGGCAAGTTAAAAGTAATTGAAATTCGCCCAAGAGATGTCGTACTTGAAGTAGCCGGCAAGAAGTTTAAAGTGCCCGCCATTTAAAACAGAGAAAATGAGCCATCTTCTTAAGTAAGTGGCATTGTGTAAGCTCCCTAAAAGGGAGCTAAAAGCTTAACCTAATGCAAGTTGCTGTTATGTTCACGCTATTTCTCTTTTTTGAAACCTTATACCATTAATTACAGTAATTAAAGTAATTAAAGTAATTAAAGTAATTGGGTGTAGATCTTTTTGATCGACGAAAACCATGAAAAGATCATTAATTATCAATTGGATGGGTTTAATAAATGGTGCGAAAGGAGCAATTTTATAGTACTTATCAGTTTCCACACACAACAAGTATATAAAAAGGCTCCTTTCATGAAACTAGCATACTCAAACTCACTCGAATTTTCATTCTTTTCTGAAGCCAAATTGCAATTTGAACGTATTATTTCGCACCTCGAAGACGAGCAAGTTAAGCAAGAGAGCCATGGAGAAGTTGAAGCTTATATCGATACCGAAGGAACTGAGTTGTTGCGGTGTTTATTACAGGGTTTCTTAGATATCAAAACCGCTGAAGAGCCCCGTCAGCAAGTTTGTTCCAACCGTGACATTGCATTGAATCATTTGAAAAATAACTGCAAACGAAACTTAGAAAGTTTATTTGGTACCGTAACGATGCATCGAAAAGGTTACAGTCAACGTCGGTGTGATAGCGTGTTTCCAATGGATGGTGAGCTGAATCTTTCGAAAGATAAATACTCTGATGGTGTACGCCTAAGACTCGCTACAGAAGCAGTCAAAGGCTCATATGATGATGCAGTAAGCTCAATAGATACCACCACAGGTGCGCACGTGCCCAAGCGACAAGCAAGGCAAATTGTGCAGGATATTGCACAAGATTTTGATGGTTTTTATCTCCAGCAGAGATACCTTAAGCCAGAAAATACATCTGATTTACTGGTATTGACTATGGATGGAAAAGGCATCGTTATGCAACCTAATAGCTTGAGAGAGGGCACGCAAAAAGCAGCGAAACAACAGAAGCTCAAAGGACGCCTAAGTGCTGGAGAAAAAAAAGACCGCAAACGAATGGCAGAAGTTGCAGCGGTATACACCACCAAGCCTTTGCATCGTACCCCAGAATCAATCATGTCTAGAAACGATAATTCAAATGTTCGTCCATTACGTGTGCCACCAAGAAATAAACGTGTGTGGGCAAGCGTAGAAAGAAGCGCTGCGACTGTGATTGAAGAAGCATTTTTAGAAGCTCTGGAACGAGACCCAACTCAAAGCCGTCAGTGGGTTGTACTCGTTGATGGTCATCCTCATCAGCTAAAACAAATTTATCGGGTGATGAAGAAACTCAACATCAATGCAACGGTGGTCATGGATTTCATCCATGTGCTTGAATATCTCTGGAAAGCGGCGTGGTGCTTATTTGAAAAAGATGATCCAGAAGTCGAAGATTGGATAGAAAAGCGAGCGACTGAAATCTTACGAGGTAATGCGTCACAAGTAGCAAAAGGCCTTGGGATCAGTGCAACAAAACGGAAATTAAAACAACGAGAAGGCATTAATAAGTGCATCGGTTATCTATTGAGAAATAAATCAAGATTAGAATACGGTAAAGCGTTAGAGCAAGGTTTCCCAATTGCTAGCGGTGTCATTGAGGGAGCTTGTCGTCATCTGATTAATGATAGGTTGGATATCACTGGAGCGAGATGGAGTCTTGAAGGTGCAGAAGCTATATTAAAACTTAGGTCGTTAAGATCGAGTGGTGATATTGAAAAGTATTGGGAGTATCACAAAAAGCAATCCAAACAGAGGTTATACAGATGTGGATAACTTCGTCGTTTTAAAAGACCCACACCCAAAGTAATTAAAGTAATTAAAGTAATTAAAGTAATTAAAGTAATTAAAGTAATTAAAGTAATTAAAGTAGAGTAGGCTACTGGCCAGGGAAACCGCACGAGTGAGTGAAATATACACAATTCCATGTGGTAATTTCGTCATTCCCACAAAAGTGGGAATCTAGTGCCTTAAATTGGAATACCCAAAATCACTGGATTCCCGTTTTCACTGTAATGACGGATTATAAAGTCTACGGCTTTTGCTCTAAAAACATTCATGCGTTTCCCCTGATGCAAGAACGCAGCAAAAACTTAGAAGTAAGGGATGGAAGCTGGAGTGATTTCATGTCAATACTTGTCTGAGGGTTGGTGTGTTTTAGTTTTAGTTTTAGTTTTAGTTTTAGTTTTAGTTTTTGTCTAAGCAACAAAATCACAACACTTCAACCCTTAATTTCCACTTATATATCAACGCGATAAACATCTTCGGCTATTGAGTTTCAACTCCGAAACTTGAGTTGATACATACTTTAATAAAGGCATTGTAAATGGCAACATCAGGCTTGATGCCCCATTGTTGCATTAAGTTGGTAGTATCTGTATCGCCATCACCATCACCCAGTACCAATGATTTGGCTTCTGCATAATGCCCCGCTTCAGCGCAGGCCGTCAGCAAATTCATGCAGGTGATTTGATTGGATTTTAATGGCAAATGAGGTGCCATTACGGGTTTATCACCACACACCAGTTGCCAAGCACTATCAAACTGGTCCGTTTTAGCGCATACCGAGATAAAGGCGCTGTAAATGGCAACATTAGGCTTTATGCCCCATTGTTGCATTACGCTGGCTTCAGCTGCATTGCCTAGCACCAATTTTTTGGCATCTGAAAAATTTAAATTTAACTTAATTAATTTCAGTAATAGTGTGCATGTTTTCGCTTCATAGACCGATTTAAATCGTATTATGTCACTAAAAACACCGTCGAAATTAGATGAATGGCTGTCAGAAAACTCAGCCGCTTTGTGTAACAATTTATGGATTAACCTTATGTTCCATGATGTTTCCATTACCCGTTTGTCATTTTTTAGGGTGTGAATGATTTCAATAAGCTGCGAAAGTTTAGTGCAACCACCAATTAATGCATTTAACTCAATACCCAGTTGATTTTTGGTTTTCTGTTTAAGTTTCCAAGAGTGAATAAGCTCACTGGTATGAGTAAAAAAGGGATCAGGGGAGGAAGGTGGTTGCTGTATTTGCTTGGGATACTGAGTGCTCGATTTTGGAGTAATGGATCGGTGCTCGGTTGCAAAACGTTGGCGAACATTACTTGGCTTCTTACAATAATGAGTCTCTCGTGTGCGAGAGTTAGAGCGAGTCGCCGATGATTTATTGTTGAAAAAATCATACAGCTTTTGTCTATCGGTTTTGCTTAATCTTTGATAACCCTGTTGTAAGTCGTCATCATCATCAAACTTTGAAACCTCAAAGTTTAGATAGGATACTGCTTCGCTTGGGTATTCTTGGAGACTTTTGAGCATGAATCTATATATTGATTGTTGCTCAGCAGGAGTGCGCACTGTCGTCATCACATTACTCAATAAGTGAGTGAATTAACAAGCTAAGAAATAACGCACTGAAATGATAAATACAAAAATATTCAGCTTTAAGGCATTCTATAAATGTATAACAGAAAATTATCCACCGCACAGGGGAGCCGTTTCGTAGCTCATAGTTGCACCTCAGACTTAAACAAAAGATAATGAAATTGAGCGTAAATTGGTTTTGTCCCTCCCTTGCCAACTTGGTCGGCTGGCGCATTTTTACCCCAAAATCATTTATAACATTAAAACAAAAATGCAATTAACATTATAATATTGTCGTTGTTCTATGATGTTCATTTTATCATGCGATCATTCTAAAAAGTGTGCTCGCGAGTATCAAGTTATATGGGGAGACTCGCTCAATACTATCATTCTTGAGTTGAATTTATCCTCGATAAACTCAAGTCCAAATTCATCTTTGAGAAAACTTATCATTCCATTTTTTAACGTATTATTGCCATGGTATCCAGTTATGATAGATGTTATGTTGGGTTCATTGTTTTTTTTGTGGTAACAAAATAATAGTTTTGCGAAAGCTACTGGAACAACTCGATTATGTGTACCATTGCTTGGATGTTCTTCGAAGATTTTATCCATATGCAAATCTATACAATGATTAATTAAGCCAACATTCTTCTTATATAGTCCTTCTATTATCCCTTTATCAATCATGCTTGCAAAATTATCTTTTTCAAGCGGCGCAAGTTGAGCATGTATTTGTGAAGGAGTACTTATGTCACATTTGTTCATTATTTTTTCTAAATACCATATTCCAGTGTCAAATTCCTTAACCTTAATACATACTTTAATAAAGGCATTGTAAATGGCAACATCAGGCTTGATGTTCCATTGCTGCATTAAGCTGGTTGTATCTGTAGCACCATCGCCCAACACTAATGATTTGGCTTCTGCATAACGCCCCGTTTCAGCGCAGGCCGTCAGCAAATACATGCAGGTGATTTTATCGGCTTTTAATGGCAAATAAGGAGCCATCACAGGCTCGTCACCACACACCAGTTGCCAAGCACTATCAAATTGGCCAGTTTTAGCGCATACCGTGATAAAGGCATCGTAAATGGCAGCATTAGGCTTGATGCCCCACTGCTGCATTAAGCTGCCTATATCTGTATCGCCCAACACCAATGATTTAGCTTCTGCATAACGCCCCGTTTCTGCGCAGGCAGCCAGCAAATTCATGCAGGTGATTTGATTGGCTTTTAGTGGCAAATGAGGTGCCATCACAGGATCGTCACCACACATCAGTTGCCAAGCGCTATCAAACTGGTCACTTTTGGTGCATACCGTGATAAAGGCATTGTAAATGGCAACATTAGGCTTGATGTCCCATTGTTGCATAAAGCTGGCTGTATCTGTATCCCCACCGCCCAACACCAATAATTTGGCTTCTTCATAACGCCCCGCTTCAGCGCAGGCCGTCAACAAATTTATGCAAGTGACTTGATTGGATTTTAATGATAAGTGAGGTGCCATCACGAGCTTATCACCACACACCAGTTGCCAAGCACTATAAAACTGGCCAGTTTTAGCGCATACCGTGATAAAAGCATTGTAAATGGCAACATCAGGATTGATGCCCCATAGTTTCATTAAGCTGGCTGTATCTGTATCGCAATCGCCCAACACCAATGATTTGGCTTCTGCATAACGCCCCGTTTCAGCGGAGACTGCCAGCAAATTCATGCAGGTGATTGAATCAGCCTTTAGTGGCAAACGAGGTGCCATCACAGGCTTGTCACCACACACCAGTTGCCAAGCACTATCAAACTGGCCAGTTTTAGCGCATACCGTGATAAATGCATTGTAAATGGCAACATTAGGCTTGATGCCCCACTGCTGCATTAAGCTGCCTATATCTGTATCGCCCAACACCAATGATTTAGCTTCTGCATAACGCCCCGTTTCAGCGCATGCAGCCAGCAAATTCATGCAGGTGATTTGATTGGCTTTTAATGGCAAACGAGGTGCCATCACGGGCTTATCACCACACACCAGTTGCCAAGCACTATCAAACTGGTTCGTTTTAGCACATACCGTGATAAAGACACTGTAAATTGCAACGTTAGGCTTGATGTCCCACTGCTGCATTAAACTGTCTGTATCTGTATCGCCATCGCCCAACACCAATGATTTGGCTTCTGCATAACGCCCCGCTTCAGCGCAGGCTACCAGCAAATTCATGCAGGTGATCTCATCTACCTTTAGTGGTAGGTGGGGTGCCATCACAGGCTTAACACCACACACCAGTTGCCAAGCACTATCAAATTGGCCAGTTTTAGCGCATACCGTGATAAAAGCATTGTAAATGGCAACATCAGGCTTGATGCCCCATTGTTGCATTAAGTTGGCTGTAGCTGTATCGCCATCGCCCAATACTAATGATTTGGCTTCTGCATAACGCCCCATTTCAGCGCAGGCAGCCAGCAAATTCATACAGGTGATTTGATTGGCTTTTAGTGGCAAATGAGGTGCCATCACAGGCTCGTCACCACACACCAGTTGCCAAGCACTATCAAATTGGCCAGTTTCAGCGCATACCGTGATAAAGGCATTGTAAATGGCAACATCTGGCTTGATGCCCCATTGTTGCATTAAGCTGGCTTCAACTGCATTGCCTAGCATCAACTTTTTGACATCTGAAAAATTTAACTTTAGCTTAATTAATTTAAGTAATAGTATGCATGTTTGCGATTCATAGCACGATTTAAGTCGTGTTATGTCACTAAAAACGCCGTCGAAATTAGATGAATGGCTGTCAGAAAGCTCGGCCGCTTTATGTAACAATTTATGGATTAACTTTATGTCCCATGATATTTCCATGACTTGTTTGTCGTTTTTTAGGGTGTGAATGATTTCAATAAGTTGCGAAAGTTTAGTGCAACGACTAATTAATGCATTTAACTCTAGACCCAGTTTATTTTTGCTTTTCTGTTTAAGTTTCCAAGAATGAATAAGCGCACTGGTCTGAGTAACAAAAAAACTAGATGAGGAAGATGGTTGCTGTATTTGCTTGGTATATTGAGTGCTCGATTGTGGAGTAATGGAGCGGGGCTCAGTTGCAAAATGTTGGTGAATATTTCTTGGCCTCTCACAATAATGAGTCTCTCGTGTGTGAGAGTTAGAGCGAGTCGACGATGGTTTCTTGTTGAAAAAATCATACAGCTTTTGTCTATCGGTTTTGCTTAATAGTTGATAACACTGTTGCAACTCTTCATTATTATCAAATTTTGAAACCTTAAAGTTTAGATAGGATACGGCTTCGTTTGGGTATTCTTGGAGGCTTTTGAGTACGGATTCATATATTGATTGTTGTTCAGCAGAAGTACGCACTGTCGCCATTACATTATTCTATAAGTGAATGAATTAACAGGCTAAAAATAACGCGTTGAAAAGATAAATACAAAAATATTTAGTTTTAAGATATTCTATAAATGTATAACAGAAAATTATCCACCGCACAGAGGAGCCGTTTCGTAGCTAATAGTTGTACCTCAGGTTCAAGCAAAAAATAATGAAATTGAGCCTTGTTCAATATGAAATGAGTCTTACGAAGGATTAATTTCTAATATGAAATGAGTCTAAAGCTCAAATTCTGTTCATGATCACCATATTGAAGTTGATTATGAATATTGAAAATTTACTTTCTCTAGCTGCGCTAAAAGAATTTATTGACGGTAACCAACCTGTTGCGTTTACAGTACTCGGCTCCAAAAGTAAAAAGTATCAGTTCATTCAAAAGACATTGATAAAGCTCACCTATTTAACGCTTCCTCGGAGTGATAAAGGCATCGTTAAACGCTAATTCCTTTTTGAACTGCTAAGTTATGAATACATCACCGAAGTGTTTTCTGATTGTACCAAAAATCAGTTTTTGTCTTCTCTTTAGAATAAAAACGACATGGTATTTACAATCCAATCTAGTATGAGACAAACTCTTATAATACCAATTACAGTAATTAAATTCCCTGCTCAGAGCTATGTATGTGTACAAAGTACAAGTGAAATTGATGAAGACATAGTTATTACCGACATACAAAACTGTCGTTATTACATTGCTACGTAGAGACAATTTTGCGTAGTAATTTGGACACATACAAGCTCCCGAAGGGCAAGGCTAAAGGATTTCATTACCACGTTACAAGTTTTGAATTATCCCGACAAAAGCACTAAGTGCGTTGAACGCCAGTTTTGTATGGCGGCCGTAGGGAATATAGTACTTCAAACTTGCGCCTTGTACAGAAAACCTTTATCTCTTGCTGAGTGAGAGATTAATTACTGTAATTGGTATTACTTCTATGCGCCCAACTGATTTTTCTAGGGTTAAGTGCTGTTGTAATGAAATCACCATTTGTTGACTGACTTAATTCAACCATTTTTCATTAAGATCATATTTTCTTTTGTGCTGTTAGCGGTGATTTAACCCAAAGCCACTTTCTGAAATGTATTCAAGAGGGCGTTATGGTAAATGTACTTACCTTCTGGCTATGGTAATAAGTCTCGTATTTTCAAGTCTATCAATTACAGTATCTACACAAAAGTCATGGCCTAACTTATCATTTAAATAACGAACCATCTTTCCGAAATTATAAACATTGCTTAAGTGATAACGCGTTCTATTCTTATCAAAAGAGTAAATATGCTTAATCCCCATGGATAACTGAGAGCATTCAGGGAAACATTCAAAATCAGAAGATGTTGTAATAAGCACTCCATTCTTAACCAAGGCATAGGATATTTTTTTAAGAAAATTTAAACATAATATCTCAGCATCAAACTCAGAATGCTCCTCAGTAAATTTTCGAAAAACAAACTTTATAGACTGTGTTGCAACTATACATTTTATATTTTCATATAAATGAAAAGGAAATGTTTCAAAGTTACAAGGATAAATCAGGCAGTTTTCAGAGATATAATTAGACTCTATAGTTTTTTCTTTTGAATTTTCAGAATCTACAAATTTATTTAAAAACGTTGGAAGAAGATCTTTTCCTGAATAATCTTTTTTTGGATAATATAATGGAGATGAAAGTTTAAAATACTTACCTTCTTCGTGTTCGAAACCATCAGGTCTTTGGAAATTAGTTAAGACTTTTAAATTATTATCAACGGAAATTAATCTCACTGATTTTGGCATAACGGATAATATCTCGACTAACTGTGGACAACAGTGTCGAGTAATTAGTCTATCTGGGTACACCAACCCTATTCCAAGTTGTAATATGTCATCGCCAGCTATGAATGGAACCCTGCTAATAATACCTAGTAAGCTTGGGAATCTCAGCAGCTCTGTAAGATAGTTGTCATCATAAGCTAGTGATTTCTCTGACTCTTTAATTGTGCTTAATGCTTCTTTTTCAATTATCGGTGACGGCAAAACAGAATAGGTTGAAGCTATCTGAAGAAAAGCCATATACATGCTAATAATTAATTATAACTGTTGAGCATTATTAGTAAAAAAAAAGAAATAATAAAGTTAAATATATTTAACTTTATTCGTCGTTATACTTATTTCTGTTTCAAGTCCTAAGTTTACTTTTTAAGGTTAGTCGTGGCTTCCAGCGATTTGATGTTCACAATTTGGTTTTAGAGATACTTTTTCTAATGCAACCTGTTGATATTGTATTGAAACCTAATTTCATTAATGCCTAGCGATTTGTTACTTTCGGAATGAAACTCTAACCATCTAAACATTTGGAGTTATAATACATTAATCAAGTTTACTGAGAAGTCGGGGATGTATTTTTTACTCGAATTCGGTTCAACTTAGCTAAATAGTTGCTGCCCAATAATAATCGTCAGTCCATAGCCCAAGCTGTAGCAAATAAACAAAGCAGGGAAGTATTTTAAATAGCTTCCAAATGTCAGCTCTTTTACTTTGCTCATTGCAATTATTCCGGCCGCGCTTCCTATTACCAGCAATGACCCTCCAACGCCGACGCTATAGGTTAGTCCCATCCATTCAGACAATGACAAGGTTGGATCCGCTTTTAGCAAAGCAGCCGTCATCGGCACATTATCTAATAACGCCGATGCCATACCAGTAAAGAAGTTTGAAACGTCAGGGTTGTATATGCCGTACACGTTCGCGAGCATATCCAATACCCCTATTTGTTTTAACATGCCCACCAGCAGCAAAATGCCTAAAAAAAACAGTAAAGTCTCGAACTCAACTTGCCTAACATACTCCAACACTTGCACTTCTTCTTTCTCGCTTCGAGCAAAGGTTCCAATAAGAAACATTAAGGACAAACCGCTCAGGAACGTAAGCACTGGCGGTATAGCAAACACGATATTTAATATCATCGTCATGATAATTGTTGTTAAAAATAGCACAGCAATGGCAACATCGACCTTTTGATAGTTGCGAGTAACCTCTTGAGTTGTCACTGTACCTTTAGCGTTATACGAGAACATGAAAGATAGGAAAATGACACTGATTGCAGATGGTATGAGTAAACTCAATAGTTCAGACATTTGCACATGCCCACTTAAGAAAATCATTAAGGTTGTTACGTCGCCAGTGATCAGTGCCACACCTCCTGAGTTAACTGCAAAAATTACCAATACGGTCATTTTAAGCTTAATTTCAGAACTTAATTCAAAAGTACTCAATAGTCCGAGAGTCACTAAGGTTGCAGTAACATTATCGCAAAAGGTAGACAAAATAAGGGCAAACATAGCCACTTGAATCATCAGTATTCTCACGGATACCTTGCTTGGGAATATTTTTTGCACGATTACTTGGATCATCCCTTTCGCATTCAAATATGCCACGAATGTCATTGTCGACATCAAAAAAAGCCACAAGGTCGCTATTTCAAGCAAATTATCATTCAGCTGATTATCGATAAGTTTTGTTTGATTTGGATCTGACGCCGCAACAAATAAAAACACCCATGATAAACAACCTAAAAATAAGGTCGTTTTGGCTTTATTGATATGAGTAAGATCTTCAAAAATAATGGACAACAATGCAATAATTGAAAGGATGATCAGAAAAGTATTGAGCATTTCGTTTCCGCCAAGGTTCTATTTGTTACAGGTATTCATCTGAAATGACTAATTAATTTCAGTGTAGGTTAATTCCATAGAAACGCACGTGAGAACATCATGCTCTCTATAATTCCACGCGCATAAAATCACACTCATATTAAAATAACAACTCGTTGAGGGTTGATAAATACCGAAATTCATTATACATACAGACAACAAAAGACTTTGAAAGCATTTACAAAGTAATTAATATTCTTTCATGTTGTTCTGAGCGGCATAAAATCCACCTCATTATAAACCTAACTAAATCGGTTGAACGCACAATTTAACTTCAATAGATTAAAGTTAAATTGTGCGTTCAACTGATATATTTAGGATAATACCAATTACAGTAATTAAATGCTCAACTCAGAGCTATGTGTGCGTATAAGTACCTGACCATAAGTTTCTTAAGATTTTCTAGTGCCCAGTTTCAGCACTCTACGGTGTTGCAACTTCGGTTACATAGCTACGGCTATTCGCCCTATATTGCGTCTGGTATAGCACTAAACCTGAACACAATAATTATCAAAGAACTTATCGACAGGTACTTAAAGTACAAACGAAATTGGTGAAAACATAGTTATTACCGACATACAAAACTGTCGTTACTTCGTTTCCAAATAAGAAAACGATAACGCATCAGAAATGACCAATTTACGCTGTCTTCGATGCTTTTGAGCATTCACGGTTCTGTGTTGTGACCAGCTCACTTAAATGGCTAAGCATCACTGCTCACGCCTTGAACAGATAAATGCTCAAATAGCACAAAATTCAATCCTGAAAGATCAACAGACCCTAATTACTGTAATTGGTATAAGGCACTAGATTTCCACTTTCGTGGGAATAACGAAATCACCGCATCGAGTTGTGCATATATCACTCACTCGTGTGGTTGCCCTAATGATTGATTGCAATATAAGAAGACAATTTATGATTTTAAGAATTATGAGTACAATGTTTTTATTTAAAGGTCAGATTAAACATACCTGAAGCAAAACCTCCTGATTTTGCAACCTCCCTAACTGTTTTTCCACTCGAGTTTTTGAGCAACAGATCTTGACACCCACTCTTTCCTAATTTAGATACTATCGCTTTTCTGTTTAGTCTCATTGCCAAGAAAATCGGGAATTCACCAGAACCGTCAGGGGCATTGATATAAGAAGCTAGATTAATGAATTTACGGCTGGTTTCTTTCTGTTCCTCAGTAATAACAAAGTCTTCTTCGTCTTCTTCCGACTCTTCTCCAACCCAAATTATATTCTTAAGATTTTCAACGATACTTACACTATTATGTTTAACAGCTAAATGGAGCGGGGTTGTATTATGTTCGTCCCATGGCGCTGTTTGCAATAATAATAATGCACAATTGCTATGACGGTTTTCTAATGCTAGTTCAAATACCGTTTTATTATCGTTGGATAAGTCACTATGTTTAAATTTACTTGGCTCTGACAACATCAGCTCCATGATGTCTTTTTTACCTTCTTTACATGCTAATTGAAATGCTGAATAATTTTGTCCGCCATATACTTTAAATGGATCTAACTTAATACTTGTAGAAGACTCAAAAATATCAAAATCACCAATTTCACAAAGCCGAACAACAGCTGATGTATCACTATCGATAACAGCCGTATTTAACTCGTCTATTAACTCTTTGAGTGTTTTGCAGGGCTTTACTACTTCTATTGCAACCTGAGGGGCTGGTACATCGACTGCAACCATAGGCAGTAGCGGCGCAGTTTTAACTTCTGGCTGGCTTGTGCTTTGAATTCGAATTTTCGATTTATTAGGAGTTGCTATATCGACTGCAACCACAGGTGGTAGTGGCACAGTTTCACCTTCTGGCTGACTTGTAATACTCAACTCACTTTGTGTTGTAATTTTCGATTTATTAGGGGCTGCTACATCGACTGCAGCCATAGGAGTTAGTGACACAGTTTCACCTTCTAGCTGGCTTTCAGTATTCAACTCTTTTTGTGTTCTAATTTTCGATTTAATGCTTGGAGTTGTCGCAACGGCGCTTACTTTATTAATAGGCTTGGGGTCAAAGTCAATTGTTTCATTCAGTGTTTCTAAATATCTAACTAATTCTTTGTTCTCACTTTGAATTGCTGCATCAAAAATAGCTTTTGAAGCTTCAAGAGAACCGTACACATTTTGGACTTCTCCATATAGCATGGTACTTGCTAGCGTTACGTCCTCATCGGTAACAAAAATCTTTCCTTTCAGTTTTTGCGCTACTAAAACTTTTATCAGTAACTTAAATATCCTCACGTTGCCTGTTAAGGCAGCCTCATGAAGCGCATTACGCCCATCTATATTTTTTATCGATAAATCAACACCGTTACAGTAAAACAATATCAGCTTAGCCTCATCATAGTTATTACTTTGAATCGCAAAATGTAACGCTGTATTACCTTTTGGAGTAACTTTATTTGTATCAACATTTTCTTGGTTTAGTAAAAGCACCAAACTGAGTAAATCATTCTTTGACACAGCATGTTGAATTAAATAGGTTCCGTTAGCTAATCTACAATTAACGACATTGGGTGACGTACTGCAAGTCCTTGCCAAAGCAATATGGCCGTTATGACCAATCCCATCAAATAAATCAGCCGCTAGTTCGTCATTAGATCTATTTTGAACTTCAGTGCCTACCTTGGTCATTAAGTGACCAACAAATTCTTTTTCAAAATTTAATTTAATCAACTGCATAGTTAAGGTATTGACAGCCATTTGGTAGCGAACAAAATCTTCACAACTCTTTGCTTTGAACTGAATTAACTTTTTTGCAAACTCAAACAAAGACTCTTTATCATCTTCGGCTGCAATCACTTGAGTCATTAACGCCCAATTGACGGGTCGACTTCCATCCAATAAATCATATTCATAACCGTTTAAAATACAGATATCTGGAGCAAAACTCTTCTTTGAGGCCACTTCTGTTAAACGATAAAGCCCTGTACTTTCTCTGCTTAATATTACATTCGGGAAGAGCGAAGATGTAAGCGTTTGTCCTGCACTTATTTTTTGTGACGTTAACAAAAAACACTTCTTCACTACATTGGCATCTATTTTGTATTTAACAATAAGTAACTGCATTAACATTGAGGGAGAAATACAAGTTCTTGCAATCTCACGAACTCTTGATAACTGTGTTTCTGAAACTGTTGTGCATGTGGCTGCGATTCGATTTACGTACTTTAAACCCAACCCCATTTCGTTCGAGACAAAAGCTACACAAGCTGAAATATTGGCTAAATTTGGTTTTATTCTATTATGTGTTAAGTAGCTTCTGACACAAGAAAAAACAGTTTCAACCAATGCTTGCTCAAATTCGACAGTAATATTCTCTATTCCTGCGTTCAAGGTAATTAGTGCTCGATGGGTATTTAAATGCATTACTTTCCCTGTTGATGCTTCCTGCTCACATTGTAACTGTATGACTGCCGCTTCTTTAGATTCCATAGTTGACGGACCATTCAGTTTTATGCACAGTTCATCAATATGATCTTCAACGCTCCCAAACTGCTCTTTGTACACTTGATCTATCTTAAAATCATCAAACCTTTGAATATTGCTTTTAAATTGCTCTAGACGGGGATTAACCCGCACTCGTGACTCAACTGATAAGTTATTTTCAATAGCAACATATAAATCTTCGAGTTTTGAAACTAGTTTAGCTTTTGAATCCAAAGTCTTTGGATTGGCAACAACATTGACTTCGTTAGCTTCCGTCAGAGCACCTGAATAATATAGAGTAGAGCTTAATGTGTTTGAAAATTCTGGTGTCATTACCGTTACCCTTAAAACAATAAAATACGCTATTTCTATTTATACCAATTACAGGAAATATAGAGATGTACGCAGGGTATGGTTGTCCAACCTCGTCTGCAAGATTAGTGAAGCATAATTAATTAAATGGTTAAAAAGTAACGTGATGAAATTATGCACAAAATAATCGTACAAAGGTGTTACTTCCACCTTTCACATCCCTTAACAGACGGCATTTTCATTAGCTGAAAACTATATTTTATAGGCGCATCAGTATATACTTCGCAGCTATTTTTTATCCGTATTTGAGGTATGGGTGTGCAAGGTACAGAATTAAAAGAATTTATCGTTGACAAAATTGACGATTTAAAAGCAAAAAATATCATTACATTTGACGTAAAAGAGAAATCTACAATTACCGATTTTATGGTGATTTGCTCAGGAACATCAAAAACCCACGTTAAAGCAATTGCTGAATATATCGCTCTTGAAACTAAAAATGCTGGCGTACCTCCACTTGGTGTTGAAGGAAGAGATGGTAGCGAATGGGTATTGGTTGATCTCGGTTCTGTTATTTTGCATGTCATGCAAGAACAAACTCGTGAATTTTACCAACTAGAAAAACTTTGGTCAGATACTCCCGAGTAATGAAACTTCAACTTGTTGCGGTTGGCACTAAAATGCCAGCTTGGGTAACCAGCGGTTTTCAGGAATATCAGCGGCGTTTTCCTAGAGATATGGCGCTAGAGCTTGTTGAAATTCCTGCAGGAAAGCGTGGAAAGAACGCTGATATTGCTAGAATTCTTCAAAAAGAAGGCGAATTAATGCTTTCAGCTATTCCGAAGAGCAACCATATTGTATCTTTAGATTTGCCCGGAAAAAATTATACAACACCGGATCTTGCATCTGCCATGAATAAATGGCAACTTGATGGGCGTGATGTCAGTTTACTCATTGGTGGCCCAGAAGGTCTTTCACCTGCTTGTAAACTAGCCGCGAGCCAGAGTTGGTGTTTATCTGCTCTAACCTTGCCTCACCCTTTAGTAAGAATTGTTGTTGCTGAAAGTTTATACCGAGCTTGGAGTGTGAATAACAATCACCCTTACCATCGAGAGTAAGGGTAAATAATTTTAATTTGTTGCTGATTTTGGAGAGACTGTGCCGCCACAAAAGCGAATGACCATACATGATCACGCTGCAGAATCTTCACTGTTTAAACGCCGTGCTTTATTTACTTTTGTTTGCGTAATAGCTCTTATCAGTGTTTTACTTGCTAATCTATACCATTTGCAAATAAAACGTTTTAGCGATTATTCAACTCGTTCTAATGAAAACCGTATTCGTGTTGTACCTGTAGCACCCAGCCGCGGGTTGATTTACGATCGCCACGGTCAATTGCTCGCAGAAAATAGACCATTTTATTCGTTGCAGGTATTACCTGAAAAAACCAAAAATCTAGACGATTCTTTATTAAAATTAAAAACAGTTATTGATCTTTCTGATGAAGAAATCGAACTATTTAAAGAGTCATTAAAATATCATCGTCGTTTCAAACAACTTGCTCTTAAAAGCCGACTCACACCTGAACAAGTAGCGGAATTCACTGTAAACCAACACAGGTTTCCCGGTATTTTTATCGAAGCAGGTCTCAAACGTTATTATCCACATAGTGATGCGCTCACTCATGTGCTCGGTTATGTCGGAAAGATCAACCAAAAAGATCAAGCACAATTAGAGCAGAATGAGCAATGGATCAACTACGCGGCAACTCGTGATATTGGTAAACAAGGTATCGAGAAGTATTACGAAAGTCTACTGCATGGTATACCGGGGCATTTAGAGGAAGAAGTAAATAACCGCGGAAGAACCATTCGAACTTTGGCTAGTACACCTCCAGAACCGGGACAAGATATATACTTAACTCTTGATCTTGAGTTACAAAAGAAAGCCATAGAATTATTAGCTGGGCGTCGAGGCTCAGTGGTCGCCATAGATCCGAGAGACGGTGGCATTTTAGCCCTCGTCTCTAGCCCAAGTTATGATCCAAACCAATTTGTTCACGGTATTTCAGGGAAGTCATACAGCGCATTGCTCAACAACACGTCTCGCCCATTAATAAATCGTGCAACTCAAGGTCAATATGCGCCAGCATCAACGATAAAACCATTAATGGCTTTAGCTGGATTGGAAGGAAATGTTGTGGAAGAAAGAACCCGCATTTGGGATCCTGGTTTTTGGCAAATACCAAACGTTGATCATAAATATCGAGACTGGTACCGATGGGGACATGGTTGGGTAGATGTTCATGATGCCATTATCCACTCCTGCGATACGTATTTTTACGAATTGGCCTACAAACTTGGAATAACAAAAATTTCGACGTTCATGGAGCCATTCGGTTTTGGAGAGAATTCAGGGATAGATATTTTTGAAGAGGTTTCAGGTAATTTGCCATCGAAAGATTGGAAGCGACTAAAATACAATCAATCTTGGTGGAGAGGCGACACGGTTAATATCGGTATTGGTCAAGGATATTGGACGGCCACACCAATTCAGCTCGCAAAAGCCACCAGTATCATCGCCAATCGTGGAAATAGATTTGTCCCTCACTTGCTGAAATCTATTAAGGATGAAACAACAAAAATTGACTCACCAATTGATGAGTTACCTCCAATAGTTTTAAAAAATCAGCACAATTGGGAGATTGTTAATGATTCGATGTTCCGTACCGCAAATAAAATTCGTTTCAAAAACTCCCCTTATAAGGTAGCAATGAAAACAGGTACCGCACAAGTTGTGAGCATTGCTCAAGACGAAAAATACGACGCCAAAAATATCAGCGAAAAATACCGTGATAATGCGTTAATTGTTGCCTATGCCCCTTATGAAGCACCCACAATTGTGCTTGCCATAGTGATTGAAAATGCAGGTTGGGGTGGTGAAAATGCTGGACCTGTTGCCAAATCATTACTTGATGAATACCTATTGAGACCTAATCTGGAGGCTCAACCATGAACTCTGAGCACTACAGACAAAATATTTGGCGAAGAATGCATATCGACCTACTTCTTCTCATTGGGATTCTTGCTCTGATGAGTTTTGGGTCGTTTATTATTTATTCAGCCAGTGGTAATAATTTTGCCATGATAGAAAGGCAAGCAATCCGTATAGTTTTGTCCCTATTCGTGATGTTTATCGTTGCTCAAATCAACCCTGAAGTTTTAAGGCGCTGGGCACTGCCTATCTATTTGACTGGCGTGGCGTTGCTCATAGGTGTGATGTTTTTTGGAGAAGTGAATAAAGGCGCACAGCGTTGGTTAAATGTAGGTTTTATTGAATTTCAACCTTCCGAACTAATGAAGCTCGCTTTTCCGATTACTATGGCTTGGTATATCAGTAAATTCCCACTTCCACCCAAAAAGCGTTATCTAGCAGGTGCTGCGATACTGCTACTAATTCCTACATTATTAATCGCTAAACAGCCCGATCTTGGAACTTCTATTCTGGTCGCTTCATCTGGCATATTTGTTTTGTTTTTATCAGGAATGAGTTGGCGAATTGTACTCAGTATTATTTGTTCGGGTTTAGCCTTTTTACCTGTGCTTTGGTATTTCTTAATGCATGATTATCAACGTACACGAGTATTGACATTATTTAACCCAGAGAGCGATCCTCTTGGTGCTGGTTATCACATTATTCAATCGAAAATTGCAATTGGTTCTGGTGGGCTCTGGGGTAAAGGTTGGCTGCACGGCACACAATCCCAGCTCGAGTTTTTGCCAGAGAGGCACACTGATTTTATCTTCGCTGTTATTGGCGAAGAGTTTGGTTTAGTTGGTAGTCTCTTTTTACTGTTGATGTATTTATACATAATTGGTCGTGGGCTCGCTATTGCATCAAATGCACAAACCAGCTTTTCTCGGTTGCTCGCGGGCAGTATCACATTGACATTTTTCGTTTATATTTTTGTCAATATTGGAATGGTTTCTGGCATATTACCTGTAGTCGGTGTTCCGCTACCATTAATCAGCTATGGTGGCACATCTATGCTAACGTTAATGGTTGGGTTTGGTATTTTAATGAGCATTAATACTCATCGTCGTTTTGTTGATAAATAAGGAATGGAAACTATTATGCGCTTAATATCATCAGCGGTTATCAGTCTAGTAATTTGTGCTGTTCTACCCAGTTATGCCGACGAAACGAGTGCTCCAGAAGTTCTGAAATCTGAATTTATTGCGCAGCAAGTCCGCAACGGAATGACTAAGCAGGAAGTCACTTCTATTCTTGATAAAGCTCACTTTCAACAAACTATTATCGATTCTATTTCTCGTCCCTGGGAAGCCAAACCTTGGTATCAATATTATCCCATATTTTTAACGGACAATCGGCTTGAGGCAGGATTATCATTTTGGAAAAAAAATAAAGATGTCATCGCTCGCGCCGCTAAAAAGTTTCAAGTAGATCCACAAATCATTGTCGCAATCATTGGCGTCGAAACCTATTACGGTAAGTACTTAGGTAAACATTCAGTACTTGATGCGTTATATACGCTCGGTTTTTACTACCCTCCTCGCGCTAAATTTTTTCGTGGGCAATTAGGTGATTTATTAAAACTAACCAAAGAAGAACATTTGGATATTAACAACCTAAAAGGTTCATACGCTGGCGCAATGGGCTACGGACAGTTTATTCCTTCAAGCTATCGCTATTATGCAGTTGATTTTGACGGGAACGGCAGCCGTGACTTAATCGGAAGTCCAGCAGATGCTATTGGCAGTGTAGCGAACTATTTACACAAACATGGCTGGCAAAAAGGTATGCCAACGACCATAGAACTCGTCAATGAAAGTGATTCAGCTCCTGAAACAGCACCCTGGAGTGGGAAAAGATTAAAACTAAAAGCCGCCGATATTCTCACACCTCAATTACACCTTAAACACAGTATTGATATTGATATTGCTCAACCAGCAATACTGATTGAATTACAACAAGAAAGCGATAAAGAGTATTGGCTCGGTTTGAAAAATTTCTATGTCATTACTCGTTATAATCATAGCCCTTTGTATGCAATGGCCGTCTATCAATTTAGCCAACAACTTAAACAATCATACGAAAAGCAGGCTCATGAGAAACAATAACTTTATTTTATTTTCCATTATTACTTTCGTGGTAATGTCATTAATAGGCTGCGGTTCGTCAAGTAGCCAACGCTATCATTTAAAAAATGATTCTGCACCAATTAATCCTCCAGATTTGTCTAAAATCGAAGATGCACAACCACGTTATGAACCTCATTCCCGCCAAGGAAATAAACCTTATGAAGTGTTCAACAAAAATTATCAAGTTTTACCCACTGCGAAAGATTATGCGGAGGTAGGAAAAGCTTCTTATTATGGTTCAAAATTTCATGGCTACCTGACGTCTAATGGTGAAGTGTATGACATGTTTTCCATGTCTGGTGCGCATAAATCTTTACCGCTTCCAAGTTTTGTGCGTGTTACCAACCTTGATAACAACAAGCAAGTCATTGTCAGAATTAATGATCGAGGACCGTTTCATGCAGAGCGAATTATCGACCTTTCCTATGCGGCCGCTTATAAGCTAGATATGCTTAAGCAAGGTGTATCCAACGTTAAATTAGAAGCTATTCACATTGAAGCCCCGACAGAAAGCTCGTTTTTGTCAGCATCCACGCAAAAACATTACATACAAATTGTTGCATCTAAAGATAAAAAACGTTTGCTATTGATTGGTAAAGAGCTTGAGTCAAAATACAACTTATCTGCTAGAGTAAAAAGCGTGAAAGGACTGCATAAATTGCAACTCGGCCCAATGCTACATCCATTATTGGCCGAAAAACTTTTACAAACAATAAGACAACAAGGCTACCCACAAAGTTATTTACTTACAGATTGAAAAATAATTACATTTCAATGAACTTTATGTAATATCAAAAGTCAAACAGCTAATGCTATACTGTCGTCCAATATGTCTAACATCAACCAAAACGTGCCTAATTAATGATGAGTTTATTGAAAACCCCTGGTAAAGCATTATTGCTTTCTTTCGTTTCTTTTTCTTCTTTTGCTGTACCGGTTGTTATTCCTGAAGCACCTAGAGTTGCTGCGCAAGCCTATGTTTTGATGGATTACAATACAGGCCAAATCATTGCCGAAGAAAGCGCTTATAATCTACTCAACCCTGCGAGTTTAACAAAAATGATGACCAGTTATGTAATTGGTCATGAATTGAAGTCTGGCAATATTAAAGAGGAGGATGAAGTCACCATCTCCACTAATGCTTGGTCGAAAAACTTCCCTGATTCGTCAAAAATGTTCATTGAAGCCGGTAAAAAAGTCACTGTTTCAGATCTCAATCGCGGCATTATTATCCAATCAGGTAACGATGCTTGTGTGGCAATGGCTGAACATATTGCTGGCACTGAAGATGGTTTTGTTGACTTAATGAACTCATGGGCAAAACAGCTTAATATGACTGACAGTCATTTTGAAAACTCTCATGGTCTTGATTCTTCTGAGCACAAAACGACTGCATATGATATGGCATTATTGGGTGCGGCGCTCATCCGTGATGTACCCGAAGAGTACGCCATTTATAAACAAAAATCGTTTACGTATAACAACATTAAGCAATATAACCGTAACAGCTTGTTATGGGACAACAGTATGAATGTTGATGGCATTAAAACTGGCCACACATCAGGTGCAGGTTATAATTTAGTCGCTTCGGCTACCAAAAATAATATGCGCTTAGTTTCAGTGGTTATGGGCGCAAAAAGTACTGCAGCTCGCAAAGCTGAAAGCAAAAAGCTATTAAATTACGGCTTTCGCTTTTTCAAAACATTAGTGCCATACAAAGCTGGTGACAGCTTTGTTACTCAGAATATTTGGTTTGGCGATAAAGAGACTATCGATTTAGGTGTCAATACCGATACGCCAATCACGGTTCGTCGTGGCGCAGAAAAAGAGCTTCAAGCTCATTTTGAATTAACAAAAGAAATTGCGGCACCGATTGCTAAAGGTGAAACTGTAGGACGCATTTATTTTCAACTTGATGGTAAAGATATCGCCCAATTTCCACTCGTCACTTTGCAAGAAGTTAATGAAGGTAGCTGGTTTAGCAAACTTACTGATTACTTTAAAAAGAAAATAGCTGATTTCTAGCAGCTCTCTCTTCAAAGGCGCTTTATGCGCCTTTTTATTTACATCTTATTTCTTAAATTTATCCTCCTTCTTTACATTCACCATCTATTTCAATTTTTCTGTTTAAAATAGTACGTCTTAACTCTATATACCCGTCTCGACAATACTGATTCTGTTTCAGTGTTTCTCGCAATCCATGTTCAGCGGCAAGTTCCCATTGATCATTTTTTTGCTTTTTAGCTAAGTACTCACGCTTTAATTCTGATCGACTTTTAGATTTTTGTGAAATGCGTTTTTCATGAGGTAATGGTTCGTTGTTCAGACGAGTTGCCCCTATTTTAGTGATAGTATAAGTGAACAATTTTAAACCGTTACTCTTCATTTCCGTAGTAAAGCTATCTTTAACTTGGCCAACATAATCAGCATCATTAAGAACAGGTTTTGACGAACAACTAGAGAGCAACACGACTATTGCTATAGCTTGAAAACAACCATTAATATTAAAGCCTGTTCTGATATGAAGTGACATAAACATCCCTTTGATCTAAAAAAGGCGTTCAATCTCTTGAACACCCATAAAAAATAAATTACTTTGCTGACAACACTAAATCATTAAAATATCTATTAATTTCATCAGATTCATACAACCAAGTAACCTTCTTCCCTTCTTCAATTCGAAGACAAGGTACTTTTACTTTACCACCTTGAGTTTCAAGTACTTGGCGATTATCGGCTAACTTGGCGTCTACAAGTTTAATATTGAGTCCTTGACGACGTATTTCCCTGCGCACTTTGACACAAAACGGGCAAGCCGCAAATTGATAGAGTTGTAACAACTTGGTTAAATCATCCAGCTTTGCTTGGAGTTCAGCAGAGTGCTGGGCTTTTTTCGGAGCAAATATAAAATTTAACAGCAAAATAATACGACCTAGCACCCAACGAATAACAAACATGATCTACCTCAAATAATTGAATATTTTGAAAGTGTACCCAATAAGGTTGTCATATCATAGGCGTTTATCACTGAGCTGTTTGAAAAAACTCCACTTAATACCCAAAGCTATAAAAAGTCCTTTACCTTTCACGGGGCTTTTAGCATAATGCCCCACATCGACAGGGGTGTAGCTCCAATTGGTAGAGCGCCGGTCTCCAAAACCGGATGTTGTGAGTTCGAATCTCTCCACCCCTGCCAAAATTTAGAAAGCCTAGCAGCAATGCTAGGCTTTTGCTTTTTATAGCATTTATTATTTTTACTTACTTTTTTGCCCCTTGCAATTATCCAACTGCAACTAATGTCACATTTTTATTGTGACCAACTGTGACCACATCGAGATCAAGCAATAAATAATAGTAACTATTCAGTCTATTGATCAAATGTATCAAGTAGATGCCCATTAAACGACAGTTGTAGAGTCTTTGATGCACTGATACTTTGTTTGCGACAACTTGATATGTTATACCAATAAAGTAATTAATCTCTCACTCAGCAAGAGCTAAAGGGTTCAGTGCAAGACAAGCTCGAAGTGCTATATTCCCTACGGCCGCCGCCATACACAACTGGCATTCAATGCACTTCGTGCTTTTGTCAGGATAATTCAAGTGCTTGTAACGCAGTAATGGAACCCTTTAGTCTTGCCCTTCGGAGCTTGTATGTGCTCACTTTGGTTTATAAAGAATACTTCTCAAAATTGTCTTGACGTAGCAATGTAATAACGACAGTTTTGTGTGTCGGTAACAACTATGCCTTCATCAATTTCGATTGCACTTTGAGCACATACATAGCTCTGAGTTGAGCATTTAATTACTGTAATTGGTATAACGACAAGTACACCACAAAAAACAAAGTTAGTTCGCCCCAATGGACGAGGAATTAAACCCCGAAGAGATTAAAAATACCTTCTTAATTTATTTAATCTACAAAACAGATTACAGCAATAGATTTTATCAGCTATACAAGATTAACTAACTCACATAATATTCATTCCAACACAGACAGACTCGTTAATGAGTCAAGACAATATTAATTACCAATACACTTGGAGTGAAACATGACACAGTCAATCATCAACACAAAAATCAAACCATTCAAAGCAACGGCTTTTCATAAAGGTGAATTTGTTGAAGTTACAGAGCAAGATTTATTAAACAAATGGGCTGTTGTTTTTTTCTACCCTGCTGACTTTACTTTTGTATGCCCAACAGAACTTGGCGACATGGCAGAGCATTATGCAAAGTTGCAAGAAATGGGTGTTGAAGTGTACTCCGTATCAACGGATAAGCACTTCACTCATAAAGCATGGCACGACACGTCTGACACCATTAACCAAATCCAATTTCCAATGATTGGCGACCCAACTGGCGTAATTAGCCGCAACTTCGGTGTATTAGTTGAAGAAGACGGCGTTGCACTTCGCGGTACTTTTGTAAGTAACCCTGAAGGCGAAATCAAAATTGCAGAGGTGCATGACTTAGGTATTGGCCGCAGTGCGTCAGAGTTGCTCCGTAAGATTCAAGCGGCACAATATGTTGCAACCCATGACGGTGAAGTTTGTCCAGCAGCATGGACACCAGGTGAAGCTACATTAGCGCCTTCTTTAGATTTAGTTGGCAAGATTTAAATCGATTAAATAAATCATCACCTTTACTGGCCTGCTCTTTAGGTGTAGGCCAGATTTTTTTCATCTTGCATTCTTTTTATTTTTGGGAGTCATCATGTTAGATATTAATTTAAAAAAACAACTCGAAGCTTATCTGGCAAACCTAACACGTCCTATTGAGCTGCACCTTAGTGCTGATGACTCAAGTAAAGGAATAGAACTGGCTAACCTTGCCAATGAGATAACGATATTATCGAATAAAATTACTCTTCATCGAGTTGAAAATGATCGCCGTCAGCTGCTGACTATCGTTAATCCTGAAAATAACAGCCAAATCAGCTTTGCTGGTATTCCAATGGGACATGAATTTACTTCTTTAGTGCTAGCACTTCTTCATTCTGGCGGCCACCCTATTAAATTAGATGCGGATGTTATCGATCAAATTCGAACATTAGAGGGAAGTTTTAAATTTGAAACCTTCATTTCTCTCAGCTGTCAAAACTGCCCAGATGTGGTGCAGGCCATTAATATAATGGCGGCGATTAATCCTAACATTACCAATGTAATGATCGATGGCGCTTTGTACCAAGATGAAGTGAATGCTCGTAATATTATGGCCGTACCTTCTGTTTACCTCAATGGTGAAGTGTTTAGCCAAGGTAGAATAAGTTTAAAGGATATCCTTGCACGTATTGATACGGATTCAGTGAAAAAGCAAGCCGATAAAATTTCAGCCAAAGAAGAGTTTGACGTACTCGTTGTTGGCGGTGGCCCTGCTGGTGCAAGTGCAGCAATATATGCAGCACGAAAAGGATTAAGAACGGGTATTGTTGCCGATAAATTTGGTGGGCAAGTCAGTGAAACCGTTGGGATCGAAAATTTTATATCAGTAAAAGCAACAGAAGGCCCAAAGCTGGTCGCCAATCTCGAAGAGCACGTAAAAGATTACGACGTCGATATCATGGACGGTCAACGTGCGAGCCGATTAATTAACGGTCGCAACTTTCAACTTGAACTTGAGTCAGGCGCTCAACTTAGCAGTAAAACTGTACTTATTGCGACAGGTGCCCGTTGGAGAGAAATGAATGTTCCTGGTGAACAAGAATACCGTGGAAAAGGCGTTGCTTATTGCCCCCATTGTGATGGTCCATTATTCAAAGGAAAGCGCGTTGCCGTGATTGGTGGTGGAAACTCAGGTATTGAAGCTGCGATTGATCTTGCTGGAATCGTTGAGCACGTTACTGTTCTTGAATTTGATAGCAAATTAAGAGCTGATGAAGTTTTACAAACTAAAGCTAACTCCATGGGGAACATCGATATTATCACTCAAGCTCAAACAACTGAAGTCGTTGGTGACGGTGCTCGTGTTCAAGGACTAAATTATACAAATCGAGCGACGGGCGAAACCCATCATATTGAGCTTGCGGGCATTTTTGTTCAAATAGGCTTAGTCCCAAATACCGAATGGATTAAAGACGGTATTTTAATGAATAGCCGCGGTGAAATTGTTGTTGATAATAAAGGTCAAACAAGTATTCCCGGTGTATTCGCCGCAGGAGATGTTACTGACAGCGCCTATAAACAAATCATTATTGCCATGGGAAGCGGTGCTAACGCTTCATTAGGTGCTTTTGATTACATGATTCGTTTAGAAGAGCCTTTGGTTGACGCCGCTTAAATAAATTTACATATCTAAAAAAAGCCGCATCGCCTAAATATTGGGCGATGCGGCTTTTTCACTCAAATAAAACCAATATTATATTAACAAGTATTTTACTAAAAAATTAACTCGCCTAAAAAATAACAAATTAGATTACCAACAACATTTATCATATCCACATCAAAAAAACATTTTAAAAGAAGTAGTAATTTATAACGATTTTATCACGACACTTTTATTTTAATTCTTACAATAAAAACTTTTTTAATAATACCGATGAAATTTACCCACAATAAAACAACAAGTTAAAATAACTCCCATCACTCCATTATGATTTTTTAATGTTATTTTCAATAATTAAATAAAAAATTGAAATTAAACAATTGTACTACAGGTTATTAACTTTGAAGTCACCAAAATAACAAATGAATAGGCCATAAAAATTAATTTGGCTTATTTAAAAAATAATTAACCAATAGAGAGTGAAGGGTGTATATGAAAAAGTTTACTCGTTCAAAAATAACTCAATCAATAAAATTTGCCTGTTATATGGGCACAGCAGTTACATTATTGTCACCAATGGCGAACGCGGCTGAAGTTACTAATGAAGGAGCTGATAATGTTGAGCGTATTCAGGTTACTGGGTCTCGAATTCGGTCAACAGATCTTCAAGAATTCACTCCTGTACAAACTATTAGCGGAGCGGAAATCGATACGTCAAGTGTCGCGAACATTCAAGAATTACTTCTTAAAAACCCTGCATTTGGCTCTCCTGGTATCAGCCGTACCAACTCGAACTTTTCGACTTCTAGCGCCGGTGTAGCTACGGTAGATTTAAGAAATCTAGGTTCTTCAAGAACACTTGTTTTAGTTAATGGTAAAAGAGTTGTTTCAGGTATTCCTGGATCATCTGCTGTTGATTTAAACACAATTCCTGCACAGTTCATCGAGCGAGTTGAAGTTATCAGCGGTGGTGCATCAGCGGTCTATGGTTCTGACGCTTTAGCTGGTGTTGTAAATATTATTTTGAAAAAAGATTTCGAAGGTTTGGAGCTGGAAGGTCAGTTTGGGCAAAGCTCTGAAGGTGATGGAGAAGAATCTCAATTACAAGTTACCTTTGGTTCAACATCTGCGGATGGTAAAGGTAATGTCATGTTCCACGGTTCCTATACTGACCAAGGTGCTGTTTTTTCTCGCGATAGAGAACGCTCAGCTGTTGACCAAATATCTTTAGGTCGATTAACTGGAGACATCAATGATGTATTCACACCTAGTCGCCCATTCTTTTCTTCTTTTCCGCCGCAAGGTAGGTTCGATGCTGGTGATACACGTTTCACTTATGACTCAGCGGGCAATTTGATTAATTCCTTCTCCACAAACGGAAGTGATACTCAAGAAGCCAATGGCTTTAACCGCAATGCATTTCGTACTATAGCGATTCCAACAGAACGCTACCTTTTAGCAGGTTCAGCTAATTATGAGTTCACTGAAGGATGGGTTGCATCTTTAAACGGAAATTATGCCTCATCTCAAACTCAAACAGAGCTTGAGCCGTTTCCATTTTCAACTGATGATATTTATCCCGTTGATGGGCAGGCAGCTATTGAGTACGCTAATTTCATAGAGAATGACGCTGGTGAAATTGAAAAAATCATTCTCCGTAATGCATTTGTACCTGATGCTATCTTTGATGCTGCAACCGATACTAACGGAGATGGCCTAAAAGACATTTCATTTGCTCGCCGCCTTGCTGATATTGGTCCGCGTGGAAACATCGCTGATCGTGATTCATTTCAAATCACAGCATCTGTTGAGGGTGAATTGAGTGACACTTGGTCATTAAATGCTTTTTACAGCTATGGCCAAACTAAAGAAAGCCA
Source organism: Parashewanella spongiae (assembly GCF_004358345.1). Classification (NCBI taxonomy): domain Bacteria; kingdom Pseudomonadati; phylum Pseudomonadota; class Gammaproteobacteria; order Alteromonadales; family Shewanellaceae; genus Parashewanella; species Parashewanella spongiae. Next base: position 4,210,538 of record NZ_CP037952.1, read on the forward strand.
AGTTTCAAGTGGCCAAATAAACGTACTTAACTTCCGCAGTGCGTTTGAATCAGTAATCAACCCTGAAACTGGTTTAGCTGAATGTCGTGATGAGATTGCACGAGCTCAAGGTTGTGTTCCATTGAGTCCATTTGGTGAAGGTTCGATTACACCGGAAGCTGCTGCATACGTAAATGCATCTGGTTTACTTTCGACATTTGTTTCACAAAAAACAGCAGGTGTTACCTTCTCCGGTGAGCTATTCGATTTACCTGCAGGTACTGTTGGTACTGCATTTGGTGTTGATTACCGAGAAGAGTTCTCACGAGATGAATTTGATGCATTACAACAAGCAGGGTTAAACGCTGGTAATGCCATTCCACGTACTGAAGGTAAATTTGATGTCATCGAATACTTCGGTGAAGTTCAAGTACCGTTGCTTGCTGATCTTCCCTTGGTTCAGCGTTTAGATTTAAAAGCAGCCGTACGCTTTTCTGATTATTCAACCGTTGGCAATACAACAAGTTGGGACGTTGGTTTAAATTGGGCACCAATTGATGAAGTAAAACTACGCGTAGTTAGAGCTCAGTCGACTCGTGCACCAAACATTGGTGAACTTTTCTCGCCACCAAGCCAAACGTTCCCATCGGTTACCGATCCATGTGTTGATGTAACATTAACTTCCACAGGCGCTCTAGACGATGCTTGTCGTGCCGATGCTTCGGTACTGTCGAATATTCAAGCAAACGGTGGAACTTTCACCTTAAACCAATCAGATATTCAAGGTGTAAGTGGCTTTAACCGTGGTAACCCTGAACTTAAAGAAGAAGTAGGTACATCACTTGTCGCAGGCATCACTTATTCACCTGAAGGTATCCCTGTACTAGAAAACTTCGACTTTAACTTTGATTATTTTGATATCGAAATTGAAGACGCAATCGTTAGCACACCTCGTAACTTTATTCTTGATCAGTGTTATGGTGGCGATACTACATTCTGTGACTTCATCACTCGCAGAAATGTCAGTTCAGCGACAAATAGTATTGGTTCTCTAGAGTTCGTTGATAGTGCCGTAACCAACAGTGGCGGTCTTGAAACATCAGGTTATGACATCGTGATTTCTTACTCTAAAGAATTAGAAGACTATAATTTAGTCGGTGATTTAAGTTCTCGTTTATCATATACGCATGTTATTCGAAATGACGTTACTCCACTTCCTGGCTCTCCAGTTGATCCGTCAAATGGTGAAATTGGCGCCGCTAAGGATAAGTTTTTCTTAACTTCTTCTTATGGGTATGAAGACTACGCAATCACATGGAACATGACTTACATTGGTGAGTCATATCTTGATGATCAATTCTTATTCAACACCTTTGAAGCAGCTCCAGAATCAGCAGGTGTTGGCAGCTACATTTATCACGATGTAAATGTTAGCTATAACCCAACAGAAAACTTAGAGTTATTCGCTGGTGTTAATAACGCATTTGATAAAGATCCTGCACCAATTTTAACCGGAGTCACAGGAAATAGCACTGGTACTGAAACTGCAGCTGGCATTTATGATCCTATCGGTCGTCGCTGGTATGCTGGCTTTAGAATGAAATTCTAAACCAAGCTTACATAATTAATCGTTTACCTTGATGTAGCTGTTTTCAGCGTACAAAAGACCCTGTCCCTCCCTCAGGGTCTTTTTCTATAATCCCCCCCTTATAACAAACCCTCTTATTGATATTTAAAAATCGGCTATAGAATCTGCTAAATATTATGGTATTTATCCATACTTCTTTTTAATGCGTGAATGAAGTATCGATAATCTAAAATGGATTTTGTAAGTAATGAGGTAACAAACATGAAAGCAATGGCCTGTAGCGCAGTATTCGCAGTTCTACTCACTTCTAATTTTGCATCCGCCGCGATATATCATGGTCAGAATATTGATAATAATTATTACCATTGTTCTGGCACTGTCACTGATACTTCAGGTAACTCTAAAAGTAGTGATGATGTGGTATGTAGTTTTAGTGGACAAAGTTTGACAACCAGTTTAACTGGCCTTCCTAAATTTACTTTTACATTAGAAAGTGAAACGATCACTTCTAATGTTTTTCACTTTACTAAACGAGTACTGATGAAAAAATATTATATCGACTTAACTGTAGACTTAGATAACCCACAGCAGCCAAGTAATTTTTTCTTCTTGTCAAGGAAGGGCTCTAACTAAAATATATTGATAAGAGTTTTAAATACTTGTGCCCATTAAGCCAATATCAATGGCTTAATAGGTCAGGACAACCGCACGAGTGAGTGATATATGCACAACTCCATGTGGTAATTTCGTCATTCCCACGAAAGTTGGAATCTAGTGCCTTATATTCGAATACCCAAAGTCACTGGATTCCCTTTCTCACAAGAATGACGGGTTGTAAAACCTAGGGTCTGTTGATCTTTCAGGATTAAATTTTGTGCTATTTGGACATTTATCTGTTCAAGGCGTGAGCAGTGATGCTTAGCCATCTAAGTGAGCTGGTCACAACACAGAACAGTGAATGCTCAAAAGCATCGAAAAAAGAGAGAGCGTAAATTGGTCGCTCTTTCTAAATAAAAGGTGCTGCGTTATCATTTTCTTATTTGGAAACGAAGTAACGACAGTTTTGTATGTCGATAATAACCAAACCTCACAAACTCTGCCTTGCATAAAATAACCAATTTATCGCTGCAAAAACAATCACGAAAGATCAACAGACCTTAATGTTTTTGTTCAAAAAACATTCATGCGTTTACCCTGCTTAATAGGTGACGATGAAAGGATCAAACTTTTATATTTATATTATGTCCAGCGTTGCCTACTGGCTGCAACCTATCTAAAGATGCCGCCTCAATTAATTGCATGGCCATTTGACCTTCCATCTCTTGCTGATCATTAGCCATTTTCAATACCTTGGTATTTGCAGTCTCATTACTAACATTAGGTTGAACTGATGCACCATTAATATTCATCTTTAATCACTCACAACTGTATATCACTTCCATGTATCGGCACGACATAAAAAGAGTAAAGAGAAAACGCCAAATTATTTAAGTTCTATGTGGTATTCAGCACATCCTGAATCACCTGACTTGAATCGACCTATACCAGCCATAGCTTGTTCGTTTTCAGAAGACAGTAACTCAAACTGACTTGAGGCCACGCCGTTGATGAACTCTCCCGTATGGCGTAACAAAATTGGAGCTAACTTGTTGTCACTTGGAGTTATCGTTTCATAACCTACAAATTCAGCACTCCCTGAGGGGAAGTATGACAAAAAGTAATGCACTTCACTGTCTCCCTCTATTTCTCCTTGATATGTTTGGGTAACTGTTGCTTGAGCAAGCTTAGATCCATCATCGCTAGAAGAAAGTGTTTTTTCATCCCATGAAGTCACTTGGAAGGTTCCATTTAGTATTGTCATTTAGCTATCCTTGTATGTGCTTTATATAAATTTAATCTACAGAACAAACTGAATGTGTTCAATCCGCAAAAAGATAGATCTCGATCAACTTATTAAAAATTTACTTAGCTGACAATGAATTATACCAACATGGAAGTAAGTAAAGGATTTTCAATCAGCAACCAAGGTAGATAGCTATGCGCAAAAATAATCCAATTTCAAAAATTATGTCTTCAGAGCTACATTATGTCCAAGAAGGACAGCCTCTCAGCGAAGTTCGTCATATAATGTGTAATTCAAATATTCATCATGTTCCCGTCGTACAAGGCAAAACATTAGTAGGGTTGATCAGCTTTACCGATATGATGAAGTTAAATTTAGTTGCGGATCAAAGCAATGAATATACAGCTGATGCGATCATCGATCAGCAATTTAGCATTTCGGATGTAATGTCGAGAGATCTTGTCACTATTAACGATAAAGATAATATCCGCACTGCGGCACGTCTGCTTTCAGATGGAAACTTCCACTCGCTTCCTGTTGTTTCAGATGAGAAAAACATCATCGGAATGGTAACAAGTACGGATCTTATCCGTTATTTAAGTGAATTGTATTAGGGTCTGTTGATCTTTCAGGATTAAACCTAAAAACATCAGTTGAACGCTGAGTATATGAGTAACTGTTTGAGCATTTATCTGTTTAAGGCGTGAGCAGTGATACCTAGCCATCTAAGTGAGCTGGTCACAACACAGAACAGTGAACGCTAAAAAGCATCTAAGACAGCGTAAATTGGTCATTTCTATTGCGTTATAGCTTGCTTATTTGGAAACGAAGTAACGACAGTTTTGTATGTCGATAATACCAAACCGCACAAGTTCTGTCTTGTATAAAACGACCAATTTATCGCTGCAAAAATAATCACGAAAGATAAACAGCCCCTAGATTATTGATACGACCTATTAAAAAATACCTGCTAAAGGCAGGTATTTTCATGTTGTCAAAAGGTTACTATTGCTCAAAAACCAACTTTGAATCTACGTTCAACACCATGATCGGTGTATGGGGTATTTTCATGTTGTCAAAAGGTTACTATTGCTCAAAAACCAACTTTGAATCTACGTTCAACACCATGATCGGTGTATGGGGTATTAAAGTGCCTTTTAAGATCTGTTGAGCCAATGGATTTTCAACTTCAGTTTGAATCGCTCGTTTCAGAGGCCTTGCACCGTAAACAGGGTCAAAACCCGCTTCAGCAATCAAATTCAGTGCATCATCACTTAACGATAATGTGTAATCTTTATCGGCTAAACGCTCACACAGTTTCTCAATTTGAATACTCGCAATGTGCTTAATATGCTCTTGCCCTAATGGGTGGAATACAACAGTTTCATCGATACGATTAAGGAACTCAGGTCTAAAGTTTTGAGTAACCACACCCATCACGGCGGTTTTCATTTCGTCATAATTGAGTGACGTAGTGTGCTCCTGAATTATGTCCGAACCCAAGTTAGAAGTCATGATCACAACCGTATTTCGAAAATCGACTGTCCGGCCTTGTCCATCGGTTAAACGGCCATCATCTAACACTTGCAACAAGATGTTAAATACATCTGGGTGTGCTTTTTCAATTTCATCGAACAAAATCACTGAATAAGGTTTACGGCGCACGGCTTCGGTTAAATATCCGCCTTCCTCATACCCTACATACCCTGGAGGCGCGCCTACTAGCCGAGCTACTGAATGTTTTTCCATAAACTCTGACATATCAATACGAACTAATGCTGAGTCGGTATCAAATAAGAAGGTTGCCAATGACTTACACAACTCTGTTTTCCCGACGCCTGTAGGCCCTAAAAATAGAAAAGAGCCTATCGGTCTATCGGGATCTGCTAATCCAGCTCTGCTACGACGAATCGAATTGGCTACCGCTTCTACAGCTTCGTTTTGCCCTATTACCCGCTCATGAAGTGCATCTTCCATCTGAAGCAGTTTATCTCGCTCACCTTCCATCATTTTAGCAACGGGAATACCTGTAGCTTTTGATAACACTTCAGCAATTTCTACATCGGTCACTTTATTTCGCAGTAATGTCATGTCTTGCATTTCAGCTTGCGAGGCTAAATCGAGCTGTTTTTCTAACTCAGGAATTTTACCGTATTGAAGCTCAGACATTCGCCCTAAATTACTAGCTCGACGCGCGACATCTAAATCCAATCTAGCTTGTTCTAGTTCAGTTTTAATGTGCTGAGTGCCTGCAAGCGCAGCTTTTTCTGTGTGCCATACTTCATTAAGCTCAGCGACTTCGCGTTCAACATCATTAAGATCATCACGGAGTTGCTTTAAACGCTTTGCGCTGGCGTCATCTTTTTCTTTTGCTAATGCACGTTCTTCAAGTTTAAGTTGAATTGCACGACGCTCTAACCTGTCTAATGGCTCAGGTTTTGAGTCCATTTGCATTCTAATCGATGAAGCCGCTTCATCAATTAAGTCTATGGCTTTGTCGGGCAACTTTCTGTCCGCGACATATCGGTGCGACATGCTCGCTGCTGCAACAATTGCAGGATCTGTAATTTCGACATGATGATGAAGCTCATAGCGCTCTTTTAAACCTCGCAGAATTGCAACGGTTGCTTCAACGTTTGGTTCTTCAACTAAGACTTTTTGGAATCGACGCTCTAAGGCTGCATCTTTTTCAATATATTGACGATATTCATCAAGTGTTGTCGCACCAACGCAATGCAATTCGCCACGTGCTAACGCAGGTTTAAGCATATTACCTGCATCCATCGCCCCATCTGACTTTCCTGCTCCTACCATAGTATGCAGTTCATCAATAAACAGAATAATTTGCCCTTCTTGATGAGAAAGGTCGCTCAATACCGCTTTAAGTCGCTCTTCAAACTCACCTCGATATTTAGCGCCAGCAATCAACGCCCCCATATCTAATGACAAAACTCGCTTATTTTTAATACCTTCAGGGACTTCACCATTGATGATCCGCTGGGCTAAGCCTTCTACAATGGCTGTTTTACCTACACCGGGCTCACCAATCAAAACTGGGTTATTTTTAGTTCGGCGCTGCAGGACTTGAACTGTACGGCGAATTTCTTCGTCACGTCCAATAACAGGGTCTAACTTGCCTTGTTCTGCACGCTCAGTTAAATCTATGGTGTATTTTTTGAGTGCTTGACGCTGATCTTCCGCATTGGGATCATCGATATTTTGACCGCCACGCACATCTTCTATCGCTTTTTCAAGCTTAGATTTGGTCGCGCCAGATTTTTTGAGTAATTTAGCCAGTGATTCTTTGCTTTCCATAACCGCCAGCAAAAATATCTCACTCGAAATAAATTTATCCTGTCGCTTCTGTGCCATTTTATCGCAAAGATTTAATAATCGTCCCATGCCTTGGGATAACTGAACGTCACCACCAGTACCTTCAACAATCGGCAGTCGGGCTAACTCGGCTGATAACTCTAGCCGTAAGCTGTTTACGTCAACCCCAGCATGTTTTAACAGTGGGGCTACTGTTGTACCACTTTGGTTCAAGAGTGCTGACAATAAATGAGTAGGCTCTATAAATTGATGATCTTTTCCTAGAGCTAATGATTGTGCATCGGACAGCGCCAGTTGAAATTTGTTGGTCATCCTATCGAGTCGCATAAATCCTCCTTTGATAACACATGAAATACAGTCTAGCTCAAATTAACAAGCTGTTCTTATGGTTATATAAATGGGGATGAATGACAGTATTTCAAGTAATACCAATTACAGTAAATCTGACATTGAGCACATCTATTAAAAATCCAAAATTAATGAATGGTTACTCATTTTTGCGTTGTTAAAATGTTCATATCGGTTAATTTTAAGTAAAACATAGATAAAAAGTGTTTTCTTATTCAATCTTAACTACATAACTATTCCGTGTTCGCAATGTTAGGTAAATGACTCACCCTGCCCCAGAGGGGCGAGATATCGTTTAACCTAAATAAATTGGTTGGGAGCGTTCATATACGCAGAAAAAATTACTGATAGCAAGGCATGAATAGCAGTAAGTAGTGGTTACCGACATACAAAACTGTCGATAGCCTAGCGCCTTTTTCTTATTTAGTGAAAGTCGCTGGATACCAGCCTACGCTGGTATGACAGAACACAAACCTTTTGTGTTAGTTCCCCCCCCTAGGGGCGGGAAATTAAACCCGAAGTGACTAAATGCTCAACTCAGAACTATGTATGTGCTCAAAGTGCAATCGAAATTGATGAATACATAGTTGTTACCGACATAAAAAGCTGTCGATATTTCACTGCTACGTCAAGACAATTTTGTGAAGTATTCTTTATGTAGAGTAGGCTACTGGCTTCGCTATCGCTTATCCAGCAGCCCCTCTTCGATTCCGTGCATGAGGTTTTCCCTCACACGGCTCTGTTGTTACACTTCTCTCAGCTCCTTCACTTTGCTTATCATCTTGTCGTGGGTAAATACTCAAGACCAGCTTGGCGTAATTTTTCGTAAGCACCTCGTGATAGATACTTGCTTCGACGTTGACTTAAGCGACGATGCCAGCGATAGAACCGGTTTACTACAAATCCATTTATTCTGAAAAATACACCTCTGGGATAACCTATCCCACCAAAATAGTGTTTCCATCCCCTCAGAACTTGATTAACCTTATTTATCAGTACGCCAAGTGTATTTGAGGTTCGGTGTTTCACTATGTCTCTGATTTTATTTTTCAGCTTTGTTTGGCTCTTCTTAGACGCCTCTATCTTGATGTAACTGGTGCCTTTGATGAGGCCTGTGATCCGTTGAAAGTTAAAACCGAGGAAATCAAACTCATTCATCAGCTTTCCCATATCCACACAGTGGGTTTTACTTTGATTTAGCTTCAGACCTTCATCACTTAATTGCTGTGTTATCCAGTCCAGTTGCTCTTGTGTGTAGGTTTGCTTATGAAGTACAACAAAATCATCTGCATAGGTAACGATTTTACACGGTGTTTTTTCGTGTATTTTCAAACAAAAATCGTTGAGATAGATGTTAGCCAGTAGTGGAGAGATAACTCCGCCTTGCGGAGTGCCACATCGGCTTGCTTCTATTCGCCATTTCCCGTTGACCGTCTCTATGCTGATGGGCGCTTTGATAAAGCTTTTCAGTAAACTCAGAAAGCTGCTGTCGCTTATTCGCCTTTCTACTTTTGCCATCAACTTAGCGTGCGGGATGGTATCGAAATAGGCACTCAAGTCAGCATCGAGTACGTGCTGGTAGCCTTGTTTTAGGCTCATTTCAATGACTTTTACCGCTTGCTGGGCGCTTCGACATGGACGATAACCATAACTGTGTTCATGTAAATGAGGTTCGTAGACGGGTTGCATCACTATTGTCATCGCCATTTGCACAATTCTGTCACTGATTATCGGGATCCCAAGTTTCCGCGTTTTTCCGTTGTCTTTGAGTATTTCTACTCGTTTGACTGGGCTAGGTCGATAGTTTTTCTGTTGTAATTGAGTTTGAATTTCTTTTAACAGCGCAACGACTTTCTTTTGCTGCTCTAGATAACTGAATGTGATGCCATCAATTCCTGCTCCGCCTTTATTGGCTTTGCATCGTCGATAGGCTTCTTCGAGTATATCTAGGCGACTGAGTTTATCGTACAAGCTGTAAAATCGAAGCTCCGAGTTAAGCTTTGAGCGTAAGTAAAGTTTTCGCTGTAATATTCTGATATTTACTGGAGTGTTAGCCATATGGCAATTTCACCTCAAAAGTTACGTTAAAAAACGGGTGTAACACTGAGCCCCTTCCCTGATGTGAAGTTATGTTGTCTTCACGGTTAACGGTACTATGGGCTCATCCGACTGCCTGAGCGCCCTATCTGAAATTTCGGTTTACCTTATATTCGGATAGTGGAAGTCACTACCTTCCAACACTCAGGCTCTCCCACGTTCACTTTATTTCCTTCAATACATGCCACTTCATATTACGCCGGAAGATCAAACAGATGCATTTACCAGTTGCTTCTCTGTTTGTGTCAGGGTTCGTCAACTAGGAAAGACTCCCCATCTTCATTTTTTGATTTACGACGCTTAACTGAATTCGCTTGATGCTGCGGCCTACATTGCATCTCAACCTTTATTCAAGGCCTTTGTCACAGGGCTTCATGTCATAGCGGTTACCCATTATGCATGCCCGTCAGATTTCAGGATGAACTGGTAATTATCCCGTCAGGTACGTTTCAACCTGATGGACTTATTATAAATAATAACGTTGCTGTCTCTGGTTTATGGCCATGTAATCGCTTGGCTGCGTATACGTTGAGACAAATCCCGCAACAGAATAAAGCGCTTCGTGGCGCTCCCTAGAAACATCAGTTGACTGCGTTCACAAGCGTAGAAAAAATGGCTGATAGTAAGACGTAGCTTGCAGCAAGTAGTTATTCTATTTGCAAAAGTTACAACGCAGATAGCAGTCATTTTAGCAAGCTTGTGAGCGTAGAGCATTTCACTTATTGGATGAAAAACATGATAATAAAATCATCGTATTGCTCAAACAGTTACTCGTATACTCAGCGTTCAACTGATGTTTTAGGTTTATAAACCAAAGTGTGCGCATACAAACTCCCGAAGGGTAAGGCTAAAGGTTTCCATTACTGCGTTGCACGTTCTTGAATTACCCCGACAAAAGCACTAAGTGAATTGCCAGCTTGTATGACAGCTGTAGGGTATATAGGACTTCGAACATGCGCCTTGTATTGAAAACCTTTATCTCTTGCTGAATGAGAGATTAATTACTGTAGTTGGTATTTCTGTAATTGATATAAGACCACTTCAAACAAAACTCATTTTAAGTGATGTAGATTCTCGCCTTTTTTTGACTCTGGTATTTGTGCTGGAGCATATATCGCGAACAGCTCTTTTGCTTTATGCGTAAGTCCATTCATTTCCATTGCTTGATGAATCGAGCTCCAACTGCAAAAGTTATCTTCTAAAGTAATCCAACTGCAAACTTGAACAATAAAACTTTCTCTACCTTTTTCTAAATGTAAATTCAAAAGTTGATGATCGACTTTCTTTTCTCCCACCATAAATTTAACCTTTGAATTTCCCATTGAAAGAACAGATAAAGCAAGCAAAATGTTTTTTATCTCATTATTCGTTAGCGATTCCCATATTAATTTTAAAAAAGGGTGATTCTCTGTTTTCAACCTCTTATTCCACTCTACCACTCTATGATGCACCGTTTGCAGCTCTTTCTTCACCTCAATTATGTCTTTTTTCTCAGCTCTTGAAAAACTTGGAGTTGAAGGTAAATCCCCCCCATAAGTCAAAACCTCATTTCTTACCATCGGTTGAACTGAATCAATTTGTGAGCTTGTGCCTGACACCTCTTGCTCTGGAATAACCCCAAATGAACCATAACCGAATGACTTACTTATCGGCAATACTCGAGGTTTATGCCCTTTTTTTGATTGATTTACCATGCCTCTTTGTGACGCAATATGGGGCATAGATGTACTTTTTTTAAGTTGCCCTTTATCCGATAACGGAAAAATTGATCCCACATTGTGGACTTGAATTGACGCTCTTCTATGACGATTTAACATTCTAAATTCGCTCTCTAGTTCGGCTTCTTTTGGCTCTCCTTCTGATTTTGGTAGTAAATGCTTAACCCTATCATTCGAACTTGCAGCAGCTTGTATTGACATTTGATGAAACCTTGCCTTCAACCCCTCTAATTCTGAAAGGTTAAGCGCCGAACCAGTATACTGACGCCTCTTGAGTGTGTCAGGTGTTCCTGGCGCTTGATATTGCGATAACTCTGCGTTTCTTTTAAATGGGAACATTCTCACGACGAAATTAAACATGTGTGTGTCACCTAACAACTCAAATGCTTTTGCTAAACTATCCCAGTTGGCACCACCACGTTCAACAACACTTTCAGAACACATTATCCATGCACCCACTAGATCAGCCACTGACATATCATTGTTGTGCCGTAAACAATTTATCCCAAGTAGCCCTCCTAGAATAATAAACTTTTCAGTACCATGATAACTGGAGTCTTCAATGCATTGTTCTACAAAAACGCTGTCACTTTGGGTTAACTCTTTAATATCGGCTTTAGGGCAGAATTGCTCGGCCAGCGCTATCTCGCAAGCAGGATAACGCTGACTTAACTGTTTTGCTTCTTTCATTGCACCTATATTGCATAATGCTTCAACGAACAACTTCATTGAAGGGTTATGGCCATCGTCTTTCATATTACCAAACCACTGACAAACAATTGAGATTGTATTCAAGGATTGGTAGCTTTTAAGCGCTAGCTGAGATAAGAAACATTCCTTCTTTTTACTAGGTAATGTGAAAATTATGTAAGCTACATCCGACCAATTTTTTTCTTGTGATAACGTTTTATCACTGGTCGCTTGAATGATTCTTTGTATGTCAGGGGAAGTAGCTTTAGGATTCGACATATACGATGAATATTGGGCTACAGTAGTACTATGAGGGGGAGTACATGACATAATTAACTCTCTCGTTTTTTTAATAAAAAGAAACGTCCAGTTAATTCCATGCTAATACAAGTGATTATTTTTGTTTTAGTTAAACATTTTTAATGTCAGCTGCTATTTCTTCAACCAAATCAGTGAAGCTTGTCGTCCAGTAATCTTATCTCTTCGATATGAAAAGTAATCAACATTATTATAAGTGCAGTGATTACAGGAAAATATTTTGGTCACACCAAGCTTTTTAATACGTTGAATTGCAAGTCCGCAGATATTAGCCAAATACTTATCATCTGCCGCTGTAAAACAACTCATGGCTTTTTCATCAACCTCACAAAAGGCTTCCATGACTTCAGTGCCGACTTCAAAAGCCTTAGGCCCAATTGCTGGGCCTAAATACGCAATCAATTCTTGAGATGAACAGTCAAATTTGCTTACGCCATTTTCGATAACACCGTTACACAATCCGCGCCAGCCTGCATGCAATGCGCTGACTTGCGTACCCGCTTTATCACACAATAAAACGGGTAAGCAGTCTGCCGTCATGACTGCGCAGACTTTACCCAATTCATTCGTGTAACTGCCATCAGCCACGATTGTGTCACTTAATGATAAATCGATAACTTCGGTGCCATGAACTTGATTTAACCAATGAGGCTCAGCGGGTAAATTTAACTTTGTAACTAGAACCTGTCGATTCACCACCACCTTCTTTTTATTGTCACCAACATGTTCACCTAGATTAAGGCTATTAAAGGGCGACAGACTAAAACCGCCATGACGATTTGTCATAGCAATTCCAACATTTTCAGGTACTGGCCAATCAATTTTTAACATCGGATGAACCTCAGTAAAAACCTTATTAATACGTAATTGGGTGATCTTGTGTGTCTTGTCGCAGTGCTTTGGTTAATTGCGCCATGTCATCAGGTATTGGCGCCGTCCAGCTCATGACATCGCAAGTTATTGGGTGTGCAAATTCTAATCTCACCGCATGCAAAGCTTGACGCTTAAAACCTTTAAGTACATCAATGAATTCGGCACTCGCCGCTTTTGGTAACCTAGGGCGGCCACCATAAACAGGATCGCCTACTAAAACATGTCCAATGTATGCCATATGAACACGGATTTGGTGAGTACGGCCGGACTCCAAGCGTAATCTCAATCGAGTATGTGCGCGAAATTTTTCAGCCACTCGATAATGAGTTACAGCTGGCTTACCTGAGCGCTCTACTGCCATTTGGGTACGTTGGGTGGGATGTCTGCCAATTGGTTCGTCAACTAAGCCACCAGCGGTCATGGTACCCAAAGCAATCGCCTCATACTCCCGAGTAATTGCTCTAGCCTGTAAGGCCGTTACTAAGTGAGTTTGTGCCTCAACAGTTTTAGCAACTACCATTAAGCCTGTTGTGTCTTTATCTAAACGATGCACAATGCCCGCTCTTGGAACGTGCTCGATGTTAGGGCAATGGTGTAATAAGGCATTCATCAATGTGCCATCCCTATTGCCAGCGCCTGGATGCACCACTAAGCCCGCTTGTTTATTTATCACCAGAATATGATCATCTTCGTAAACAATATCGAGGTCAATTTTTTGCGCTTTCGCCGTCACTTCTTCTTGAAGCTCTGTCACAATGGATACAGTTTGCTCTTCAAGTATTTTTGTTCTTGGTACATCAAGTACATGCCCGTCAACTGAAACCGCGCCAGACAATATCCACTCTTTAATACGAGTACGGGAATAATCAGGAAAAAGCTCAGCTAGCGCTTGATCTAATCTTTGCCCTGTTTGAGTTATCGAAAACTCACCATGTAAATTTATCTCTTGAGTCATATGAACCCTAACCTCTTTTCGAGGTCAAATAGTTGGATATCAGAAAAATCGATAGCGTTTCAGCAGATTTAATTGAATTAATCAAACCAAAATCGTTTATTTGTCGACGTTTTGAAGTAAATCTGGTATCTCTGTTACAATCGGATAACTTCCATTTTATCGCGAAATGGAAAAATTCTTAACCATAACTTAAAAAGAATTGAATTCACGTATGAATAGAGTTGCCAAAAGTGTTGCCTTATCCCTGTTTGCACTAGCTTTGAATGCTTGTAGCAGCAGCCCAGAGAATGATGTTGTATTGAATAAAGCCTCTCCTGATTTTTTGTATTCTCAAGCAAGAACATCAATGGAGTTAGGTAATTACGGCAAAGCCATCCGTACTTTAGAAGCTTTGGATTCTCGTTATCCGTTTGGGCCTCATAAGGTTCAAGTACAGTTAGATATGATTTATGCCTATTACAAAATTGATGATACGGCTTCAGCATTAGCCAATATTGATCGCTTTATGCGCTTAAATCCTACCCATTCTGATTCTGACTATATCCAATATATGCGTGGTTTGGTCAATATGCAGGCTGACGAATATTTGTTTCATGATTTATTAAACATTGATCGTACTGATCGTGATCCAAAGTATTCTGAAGATGCGTTTAAGGACTTTGGCAAGCTGATCAAGCTTTATCCAAACAGTAAATATGCCGTTGATGCCAAACAACGTATGCAGGCGGTCAAAAATCGTTTAGCTCGTTACTCCATCCACGTCGCCGAGTATTACTTAAAAATGAATGCTTGGAGTGCCGCAGCAAGCCGAGGCCAATATGTTTTAGAGTCTTTTTCAGGTTCACCTTCTACAGAAAGAGCACTTGAGATCATGGCTCAGGCCTATGAGGAACTTGGCCAGCAAACGTTAAAAGATCACGTATTGTTGGTGATGAAAACAAACTATCCTAATAATGGGTTAGTAAACTAAATTCAATTTTATGGCTGCTCATGTAAGTTGAGCAGCTATGCTTTCAACTTATATCAGCCAACATTAGCTCTAGATTAATTTTAATTAATCATTACAAATTATCCTGTTGAAATATATCAAAAACACTTATTCCACCTCCGTAAAAAAGTAAAAAGACTATTACTTTGTTCCTGCATATTGATAATTTTACTAACTAATATTAATTATCAATAAATAGGAAATAGCCATGGCTGCAATTGGTGTTAATCAACTTCCTTTATCTGAAAGTATTATTAATCAGCTTTGGCAAGACCCATACAAACATAGCGTCGAAGTGGATGATAGACGCTATACAATAATGTTACCAAAAACAGGAGCTTTTAACGCTTTCGTCAATTTTGTACTTTCAAATAAATGGCACATCACCACTGCTCCAGCTAAAGATGAAGCAGAAAAAAACGATTTAGAAGTAATGATGAATCACATCATTCATGTTTTAGATAGTGAACATATAGACCCTGTTTGCAGCTCTCTTTATTCTGAAGAAGATGAAAATAACAATGGCTCTACTCAAGTTGAAAAAAAGTCTACTTCTACTATTGCGTTTTGTGATGAGGAAACCATTAAAACCATTGAAACCACAAAACACTTTTCAGCAAGGGCTAAATCTAGCTTAAAGCCTAGCGTCAATGGATATCAGTATTCCCAAAATACAGGAGAACTGACCGAAATTGCCTCTGAGTTTTTTTCCTACTGTGAAGATTACGCCAGTCTTGAGCCTAAAGTTATTGGTTCAACTAGCATTCAACGATTTGTTTTTAATAGTAAATTTGGGGAACAAGCCCAAGCAGTAGTTTCACATATGTACTTAAAAATAGCTACCGCTGAACCAGAGGTAGATTTCACTTATTCGGACTCTTTTATTCCATTAAACTTATTTATAAATACTTATGTTTGTCCATTTACAGGAAAAGAATTAAGTCCCAAGAATGCCGTGCAAATGAAACTGATCAACAAAGAGTTAGTTGGCAATCAGAAGAGCCAACTTCAATGGTTTAATGTTTCTAGAGAAGGAGTAAGAAGGTATTTAACATCAAAGTCTGGTCAGTTTAATCTGCTTCCAAAAAATGTTTATACACCCAATCAAATTATCCCTGACAACCTAAGAGCCGTAACCTCGGAAAATATAAATGGCGCAGTAAAGTCAACCAGTACTTTTCATTTAGCCCCCACAGTTCCCCCAGCTGGAAGGTACCACATCTAACATTCAAATAAGCAGAGATCGAGGTAAATAAAAATCGCAAAAGGAATCCAAGATTCACTTAACAAAACTTGTAGAAAAAAACTACAAACGGCAGCGTTTTAACGCAAAACCACATAAAGTGGTTGACTATTTCCCAGAAAAACCGTTTAATTGCCGCCGTTGCCCGAATAGCTCAGTCGGTAGAGCAGAGGATTGAAAATCCTCGTGTCCCTGGTTCGATTCCGGGTTCGGGCACCATTTTTATTTCCTCTGTATTTATCCTTCTCTAAAATTAACAATCCCAAATGTTATTCATATTGCATTAGCTCTATTGGTGCGCCGTTTACTTCAATAAAAGCAACAATCAATCCATCACTCGGTGAATTAGGCTTTATAATTATCTTTTTCCCTCGCAGCTCTGATCCTAAATTTTTTACCACAAAAGCCACATGCGGCACTGTTTTAACAAGCTCAGGATAAGGAGCATTATCCCAATAACGCTGCCATTGAATTCCATAAGGATTGTTTTGATGATCTGACACCGTCATTTTTAAATGAGGTAAATCAATTTCACCTTCGAATGTATCAGTTGTAGGGATCCCAATATGATTAAACACCATATAAACACCTTAAATTTCGTGGAATTAACAACCAAAGTTGTAGTGCATAGAGCAAATACTGTAAAGTGAATTTATCCTAACTATTCCTTTCAACATGGAAGTCCGCCAATGAGCACTCAAATAGAACAACAAAAACAGCAACTCGCTCACACTTTCACTCAACAAAAAAATGCCTTTTCAGAAGCCCCTTTTTCCTCTTTTACAGAACGAAAAACAGCTTTATTAAAATTAAAAAAAGCGGTGTTAAATGAGCAGCAAGCACTTATTGATGCCGTTGATGAAGACTACAATGGCAGATCCAACCAAGACACTATTATTGGGGATATTTTACCTGCTATCTCTCACTTTAATTACACCTTAAAAAAATTAAAAAAGTGGATGAAACCTCAGCGTCGTCATGTCGGGCTACTTTTGGCACCAGCAAGCGTAAAAGTCCATTACCAACCTAAAGGTGTCATTGGTATTATCGTTCCTTGGAATTTCCCTATTGTATTAGCCTTCGCGCCATTAGTGACATCAATTGCGGCTGGAAATCGAGTAATGCTAAAACTTTCTGAATTCACACCAAAGACAAATCAAGTGATTAAGCAAATTGTTTCCAATGTGTTTTCTGAAAAACAAGTGGCAATTATAGAAGGAGAAGCTGACATTGCTGCTGAGTTTTCTTCCCTTCCCTTCGATCATATGCTCTTTACTGGTTCAACAGGTGTTGGCCATCATGTAATGCGAGCAGCGGCCAAAAATTTAACACCTGTAACTCTTGAATTAGGAGGAAAGTCTCCAGTTATTGTTGCCCCAGACATCTCGATTGAAATCGCCGTTGAACGGCTTATCTATGGAAAGTGCCTTAATGCAGGACAAATATGCGTTTCACCCGATTATGTGCTTTGCCCAAGAGAAAAGATCCAACAATTCATCGAAGTCTACAAACGTCGGTTTACCGAGATGTATAGCTCAGTTAGCAACAACACTGATTACGGTAATATCATCAATCAACGACAATTTGATCGATTGCAAGGCTTGCTCAGCGATGCCCAGCAAAAAGGGGCGACAATTATTTCATCTTCTAATGAAACTATCGCAGATACATCCAGAAAAATGCCAACACAACTCGTCACTAATGTCACAGACGATATGCTGCTAATGCAGGATGAAATCTTTGGCCCTATTTTACCTATTATTGGCTACAGCTCAATTAATGATGCGATTGAATATATTAATAGTCGTGCTCGTCCACTTGCACTGTATTTAATGAGTTTTGACAACAACACTCAAAAAACGGTGCTTACACACACGCATTCTGGCGGTGTTTGTGTCAACGACACCATTCTTCATGTTGCAGCAGATGATGCTCCATTTGGTGGCATAGGAGCCTCTGGCATGGGAAATTATCATGGCAAAGAAGGTTTCGAAACATTCAGCCATGCTAAAACGGTATTCAGTCGAGGGTGGGTTAATACGGGTAAGTTGGTGCAACCGCCATATGGAAAAGGGTTATCAAAATTAATGCTAAAGTTTTTTTTGAGATAATTGCTTAAACAATGATTAATCAAGCTGTTGTTTTAAATTGATATAATTTGTTTTGCATAAATTATCGAGTAAAAAAGGCAATGGCATCTGCGGTTATTTCATTATCACCTCTGAAGGAACCCTCAGAGGTTTTTAAAACCCAAGAAAACAAGTGTGATACGGTACTCCTACAAGCTACTTTATACAATATAGGGATAAGTGACTTTGACTCTGATTTTGAAATTGCCCAGTCGTTTCATACTTTTATGTACGACCGACACAATTTGTCTGAACAAATTCAAGCTGTAAAATCAACAAATGAACTTCTAGCACGTAAAAATAAAAATTATTTTGTACGCATAGCATATCAAGGCAATGAGATTAAAGTAGGAAGTAACAGCAATACGGCATATTTTCAGTTAATCAACCTAAATGAACTGGACGATAAGTGTTTTGCTACACCTTGCTATGAATCTCCGACCACTTACCTTCCATTTATTTGCTCACCTAAAGATGACACTGAATATAAATTAGTATCTGCTGATGATCCTTGGGACATACCCCATTCCACACTTATGGCTTTTAACCCAAGGTTGGCTAATCTTCTTCAGAAAAAAACGGACAATTTAACGGGTAAATTTGAAAGCCGAAACGATACGAGCAGAGTCAAAGACACAAAATTAAAATCCAATGAATCATCGGAAAAAGAGTCAGTCCCACAAATTAAACAAACTCAAGTAACACCCTCAAAGCCCTACCAAGAAAGACCTCTACCAAGCAATCCATTAACTTCAAGCATTATGCTTTCAGAAAATAAAACCCAAAAATGTACCAATAAAGTGGTGCAAGCACCGCATTCAACACCAAATGCACAACACAAAAAGGTTCATGTTGTCGCTGTACCAAATCGCTCTGGTACTGGTGTAACCTTAGTTTCTCAACCTAGAGCTATTAATATTCACGAACATAGTTCAAAACACCAAAAAAAACCAATTAAAGAAAGAGTGTTCGCGCCTTCTAAAAAAACAAGTGAGCTCAATAAGCCAGTGGTTTATCCGAAAGCCACAATATCATCCAATAAAAAGCCTCAGCCACCCAAAAGCCTGAGCCAATTTATCTCAGACAATAATAATTTTTTAATGTTTAGCCCTCTTCAGAAAGCAGTCGTTAAAAACTGTCTTTTACTGTTCCAAATCCTTTATCAAAGCAATGAAACTCCTAAATTGGCTGAAACTGCAACATTTGCACAATATTTAGCAGCCATTCACTTATCAAAAAATAAGCCAACTCAAGTTATTGATATTTTACTCGAACAATTGAATGATCTCAGTGAAAAAGTCCCCCTTGATCAACAGGAAACGTTGCGAATGGTTATTGCTAAAATTAAAAATGCGCTAACGATAAAAGTGTCACCGTTTCTCCCAAACATAGCGGCAGATATACTTCCACCTCCCATTAAGAGACCAAAATTCAATTAGAATTATTACATGGCAGCCACACTTGCACCGTTAAGCCCTTGTGCTGACGATGATGTAAGCTAATTTGACCTTCATGAGCCTCAATGATTTCTCGACATAACGGCAACCCTAAACCAGTACCAGACTGCTTAGTTGAATAAAACGGCAATAAAGCTTGTTGCATCACTTCGCTCGACATTCCGCTACCAGTGTCATGAACACAAATGGAGACGCCGTTTTTACCAAATGTTTCGGTAGCGGCAATTTGCATGGTGACTTCATTGATATCACTGCCAGATTCATGGGCATTTTTTAATAAATTTAATAATACTTGTTCAATTTGAATATGATCAAAATACCCAAGTGTTTGTGGCAAACTTCCAATTAATTTAAATGAATAATGTTGAGCTAATTGCTCTGTTAAGCTTTGCCAGTCAACATATGATTTTTGAGGTAAAGGTAATTTTGCAAAGCGTGCATAATTAAAAATAAATTGGCTTAAATGATTACAGCGGTTTTCAATGGTGTCGAAAATCAACTTCAGCTGACTACTGCTATTATCTTTGGTTAGCTTGCGCCCAGAGTTCACCATAGATGAGATAGGCGCAAGTGAATTGTTCAGTTCGTGACTGATGATCCGAATGACCTTTTTCCATACAGCAACCTCTTGCCGATTGAGTTCTTTCGTCATGTGTTTTAGCAATAATAAATTATGCTGAAGGTTATTGAGTAAAAATGCCCCGCGACTAATATGCCAACTTTCAACATCATCAGAATTAAGGGTGAAAATACCTTCTTGACTACTTTTTATCGCTTGTGACAGTTCTTCATCAATATTTGGTAACAATTCAACTAAATTCATACCAGAAATTTGCTTACCATTGAAAAAAAAGTGACGCGCAGCGTCATTTGAATAAATTATTCGTTGTTCACTGTCTAACAACAACATAATATTTGGCGAACTTTGAATGACTTTATCAAGTAGTAATTCGCGTTGATAAATATATTGTTTTTCACGACGTAAGGTTTGAGCCGACTCGTTAAACAACGAGATGAGTTGATTTATTTCAGGCTCTTTTACGCTTGGAACTGTGACACTAAAGTCATTATCTTTAAAATTAAGTAAGCCAATTTCTAGGGCTCGCAGACTATTGCTCAAATCACGAATAAAACAGCTCACCACAAACATGGCTAAAATAACAATGCCTATCATGAGTAACCACAATACCTCGATCCCTAACCAATCGCTTATGGCAGAAATAACATTACTTTCTTGTTGAGACCACTGTAGAACAGCAAATGACAGCCCAATAGCCAATAAACAAGTAAGCCCTGTGGCTGCAAGAATTTTGTTTTTTAATCTGAGCACGGGTTTCCACTCTTTTTGAATTAGCGGTTAATACCAAATTTATCGAGGCGTCGATATAGGGCTTGTCGGCTGAGTCCGACAGATTTTGCCACTCTCGCGATGACACCATCATTCGCTTTCATCGCATCAAGAATTTGCTGTTTTGTGACATCAATCTCAGCGTTATTTTCACTGTTTAACGATATCGAGTCAGCCTCTTTCAAGCCAAAATTTTCAGGTGTGAGTTTACTTTCTCTAGCCAGTAATGCTGCGCGTTTACAAGCATTTTGCAGTTCGCGAACATTTCCAGGCCATGAGTGCTTAATTAGCGCTTGCTGTGTCAATTTAGGCAAGTTAAATTCATGGCCTACAAAATGTTGCGTGAGGAGTACAATGTCATCAACGCGTTCACATAAAGCCGGCACTTTTAGCTCAATGACGTTTAAGCGGTAATATAAGTCCTCACGAAAAGTACCTTGTTGAATATCCGATTGAAGATCGGCATTGGTAGCGCTGATCACCCGCACATTACATTTGCGGGTTTGACTGCTGCCTAGACGCTCGTACTCGCCTGTTTGCAGCACACGAAGCAATTTCACTTGCCCAGATAACGGTAAGTTACCGATTTCATCCAAAAATAAAGAGCCACCATTTGCAGCTTCAAATCGCCCTACCCGAGCTTTCGTTGCACCTGTAAATGCACCCGCTTCTGCACCAAACAATTCCGCTTCAAGCAAATCCGCAGGAAGCGCACCAATATTAACCTTAATCATTGGCTTAGATTTTAAGGGTGAATTAGCATGCAAAATGTCAGCAATTTTGTCTTTGCCTGCACCATTAGGCCCTGTGATCAACACGGACACATCCGAGTCAGCCAGTTGCAATGCTAAATCGACTAAACGCTGCATCACACCACTGCCATAGACCAAACCACATAAATCCGCATCGGCTATCGCTGTGTTACCTTGTTCATCAACTCGAGTGAGTTGCTGATTGGTTTGGGTGAGTTTCTGCAACGAAATGAGGTTACTGATACTGGTTAATAGCTTATAGTCATCCCAAGGTTTCGCCATATAGTCAGCACGACCAGACTTGACTAATTCGACCGCCATTTCTAACTGAGTCCAAGCCGTGATTAATATGATGGGAAGCTGTGGTTGAATTTCTCTTATCAAGTGAAACAGTTGCTGACCTTCAGAGCCAGAAGTCGTATCTTCACTGAAGTTCATGTCTTGGATAACCAGTGAAATATCTTGCTGTTTTACTAATTCAAGTGCGTCAGATTCATTGTGACAATAAAGCGCATGATAACCATTAAGTTCAAGCATAAGCGCTAATGCCTGACAAACGGCCAAATTGTCGTCAACAACCAGAATGTTATCCATATTATATTTTTGTTTTCCATCGGTAAAAAAGAAAGCTATCCAGCTTGTAACTTACTAAACTGGTTAGCTTAATGCTAGTTTATCGCACCACAATCCAAGAAAAGACTCAATTGCAATTCAACTTATACCAATTACACACTTCTCGTGGCAATTGCCGGGGATATTGTCGCGGCTTTTCGAGCTGGTAAGAAAACGGCAATTGAAGTCACAATAAACAATCCTGCAATCGTCACTAATGGATAGGTTAAATCCAACGCTGGCAGACTATAATGTTGCATGAGCTGTTTGCCCAGTTGCACAGCTAACAACCCACCACATACTCCAGCGGCTAGACAAATAACATAATTTTCGACTAAAAACTGATTAATGATATCGCGCTTTCTTGCACCTAACGCTCGGCGAGTACCGATTTGCTTGGTACGACGCTGCACGTTAAACATCACCATACCCGCTAATCCTAATGAGCTGACAAGCAGTAATAACACGATGACAATCGACAATATGTACACCATTAACGCATCATTTTGGTAAGAGATATCTCTAGATTCTCGAACGGTTAGAAATTCGATGACAACACGATCAGGATCTTCAGCCAAGAATGCAGTTTCAATTTGCTGTTTCAACTCTGGAATATGTTCTTCATTCGCACGTACAAAATACATACCTCCAGCGCTCTGGCTACCAAAATCAATATTAAAAATAAAGCTATTATCTAGAAAGTCTGAATCCACCCATGCGCCTTGAAGTTTATCAACAACACCAATGACTTCGATTGGATATTCTGTACCATGATATAGAATCTTACCAATGGGTGACTCTTCTCCCCAATACTCATCTGCAAGTGGTTTTGAAACAATAACCTTTTGATTGGCATAGCCATGCTCATGCAATATTTCTTCAGGGTAAAAATTACGCCCTTCAACAAGAGTAAGCCCTAACGTATCAAGAAAGTGTTCATTTCCCATGTATTGTGCTGCTTGCGGTGTACGTTTAACGCCTTCTGCATTAGGATCTGGTTTATCTAACAAGCCAGTAGACCAACCTCCGCCACTCAAGGGAAACATATTAGTCGAAGAAACATTGATCACATTCGGTAAATCACGAAGCATCTGCTGATCACGCTTATTTTGTGCTTCATGATCTGTGTTTTCACTAAAGCTACTTACCCTAAACGTAAGCACTTTCGTTTCATCAACCCCTGATTCACGATCCATCAGTTCAAGTCGTTGATTAATTATCGAGCTGGCATTAGCAATAATGGCAACGGACAGCATCATCTGTAAGAACAATAAAAATGGACCACTTTTACTATGTAATAAACTGCTTATAATAGGTTTTATGTGTAACATCTTCATGCCCTCCTTATTGGCTTTTAAGATAAACGCTTGGTTTAGTACGGCAAACTATCCAAGCTGGATAAAGTCCAGCGAGTAATGCGGTGCCAATCGCTATCGTTGGGGTTAAAAACCACATTGAATTGTCAAGTTGAGTTAAAGCGGCATCAGTACCAAACTTATCACCGAGAACGGCCAATGCGCCCCACGCAAGTGCTAATCCAATAGCACCACCAATGAGTCCGATTACCCCAACTTCAACCATATATTGACTAAAGATTTGTCGGCGACTTGCTCCGATAGCACGGCGAACTCCTACCTCTGGTGCACGCTTTAAGAACTTAGTAAGCAAAAGACCTAAAATATTCACTAAGCAAACCGATAAAAACAAAAAACCAAGCCCTACCAGTATCTTGTTGTCTTCATCAACAACGTTTTCATTTTCTAGCCATTGCTCAACATTAACTAATTGCACAGAATCTTCAGGAGAACGGTTATCAGTAAATCGCCCAATGGCTTTTTGCTGCTCAACATAAGCCGCAAGTTGACGCTTATAATCTTCAATTTGCTCTGCATTTTCGAACTCTGCCCAAAACATGGTCCAAACTCTTTCCGAATTTAGTCTATCTTGAAAGTTATTGGTTTTTTCATACCGCCAACCACTAGTGTTTCCCCAAGTAGCTTGTTTCTCAATAGGCAATAATGAAAACGGTATAAATATTTGCTCCGCATCATTAAAGGCACCATTACTCGGATCATAATATTTAGGTTGTGGATTCCAGTCTTCAGTGATACCTACTACTTGGTATGGTCTTTTATCAAAATAAAAGGTTTTACCTACATTATTACCACTGCCAAATAACTTTTCATTTAATGAGCTTGAAATGACGGCATGATAAGCCGCATTTACATCGGCATCTGCAGCCCAAGGGGAGCCGTGTAAAAAAGAGACATCAAACATTTTGAAGAAATCTCTGTCTACAGAACGAACACTCTGCATCGACGCTGCAAAACTGGGATCATCCGTTTGTATGACGCCTCCCGTTCTGTGCATTGCGGTTTGTCTTACTAATGGCTCTATATTGCGAAGGTTCTGCACATCTTGATAAGTCAACAACTGTGGGAAGTTATCCCATGAGTCTGGGCCTTGGCTCCACAGTTGCACTCGAAGCAATTGATCGCTTTTTTCCCCTGCGGGGTTGAATGCCATCATCTTGTAAACATTAAGGGTCGTGATCGTTATTCCAATGCCCACAGAAATCGCTAACACCATGAGCAAAGATAATATCGGCGTTTTTTTGATGCTTCGCCATGCTAAGTCTAAATAATGTAAGAACATAGCTAAGCTCCTTATGCTATCGCTTCTTCAGCAGATTTAACGTCTGCAGAAGCTTTTTGCGGCTGATACATAGTAAAATCGCACACCTGACCATCGACAATTTGAATGTTACGCTGTGCGCGGCGTGCTAATTCTGGATCATGCGTCACCATGATAATGGTGGTACCTTGACGGTTAATTTCTTCTAGCAATTCCATGACTTGGCGTGCCATTAAACTGTCGAGGTTACCCGTCGGTTCATCGGCGAGTAAAAAGCGCGGCTCACCGGCTAATGCTCTAGCAATAGCAACGCGTTGCTGTTGACCACCAGAAAGTTGCGAAGGAAGGTGTTTTTGCCTTGAGCCTAAACCCACTTTTTCTAACGCTTCGGTGACCCGGCGTTTACGTTCGGCACTACCAACACCTCGATAACGCAAGGGTACTTCGACATTTTCAGCAAGATTTAAGTCAGGGATCAAGTTAAAACCCTGGAAAATAAAGCCTATTTTTTCATTACGAATTTTGGCACGTTGATTGTCATTCAGTTTTTCGACATTGACATCATCAAGCATGAACTCACCGCCAGTGAAACCTTCTAATAGCCCCGCAATATTCAAAAATGTAGTTTTCCCTGAGCCTGAAGGTCCTGTTACTGCAACAAATTCGCCCTCATTAACGGTTAAATCAAAATCTCGTAATGCATGGGTTTCGACTAAATCTGTTTTGAAAACTTTGCTGACTTTCTTCATTGATAACATGTGTTCTTTCCTTTGAAATAATGCTTATAAACTAAAATAAAATTTGCTTAGTGATTCTGTTAAGCGCTTAATCATTGATACATTGTCACTGCTAGAAGCTGGGCTTAACTGTTCGCTCCACTCCGCAGCAAACATGGCAAGCGTGAACCAATTATTTACTTCTGCTAATGCTGAATTAACTGCAACACCTAATACTGATAGCATCGCTATTGAAATAACTTTTTGAGTATTCATTAACGTATCCTTATTCGTTCTGATTTTTTGAAACGCTCTAAATCGGACACAATCCATACATCGCCTTCTTTGCCGCCAGAAACCACTTCAACATGACTCATACTTCGAGCGCCGAGTTTGATATTGGTTTTACTCGCCATGCCATGAGCAACTTGAAAGGTAAATCGACCACCGCTTGAATTGATGAATGCACCACGTTTAACCATCAGCACATTAGGTTTATTTTCTAGTAACACTCTGGCTGATAAACGTTGGTTTTGTCTCAGTGCCAATTGCGGGTTTTGCTCGAACCGTACGCGAGTCGTCACTTCTCGATTACGCACTTCAGGTGAAATTGAAGAGAGTGTTCCCATCACCAATTTACCGCCAAAGTTCAGTTCGACATCCATGTCGATTCCAAGCTCATCCGCATAAGATTCAGGTACCGACAGTTCTGCTTCAAAAGCGGTTAAATCAACCACGGTAAGAATCGGTTGGCTAGCCGCAATACGTGCTTTTTGCTCCGTAAGCCAATTACCAATAATGCCGTCTACCGGTGCTTTAATGGCGAGCTCTTCCACTTGTCGCTCTAACTCGGCCACCTCTAATCCTTGGCGTTCAACTTCTAAGGTTTTATTCTTAACTTCAAAAGCTAACGTGTCTTTCATTAGCGCGACTTCTTTCTGGGCATGGGCATGTTGCAGCTGTGCACGATTCAAATCATCTTTATTTTTTTCATAATCAATTTGTGAAATTAAATTATCTTTGATGAGTAACTCACCACGGCGATTTTCACGCTCGGCGGCATCTAGCTCAACCTGTGCAATGTCTAAACTACGGTTAGCTGTCAGTTGATCACGTCTTGCATTTAGACGGGTACGTTCTAATTCGCTTTGTAAACCAGCATAAATTGAACGCTGTTGCTGCAAACGATTTGTGAGTGTTGGGCTGGTAATAATGGCAAGTACTTGATCTTTTTTTACTCGATCCCCAGGATTACGCTTTAGTGTCACAATGCCAGCTTCGGTGCTATATAACACAGGGGCATTTGCTGCGACTATTTTCCCCGTTGAAGCAATGTCACGAGTCAACGTGCCCCGTGTTAGGGTCGCTAGTCGAAGATCGGCTTTATTGACCGATTTATCTGCGGTTTCACTGCTAAAACTTGCCCATGCAATTGTGATCACCCCCATTGCTATGGCTACAGCAATTAATGGACGTTTAAATTTTTGCCGAGTACTTGGTTTAACTTGACTGTCTTGGCCGCTGGTATCTTGGATCATTTCTGCTTTCCCAAATCATGAAACGAGTATGTCTAAACACTACATTTTGATTGGATAAAGCAGAGAGTGTGCCAGAAAGACAATTTAACTATAAATCAATACGTTAAATAGACATAAAGAGGATTTGTGTAATGTTGAAATTTATCTTACATGTCCGCGGACACATAAATGTGTCCGCTTATATTCGCCGTACACTAGCGAACGCTATGGTTACTCATCTTATACCAATTACAGTAATTAAATTCCCAGCTCAGAGCTATGTATGTGTTCAAAATACAAGTGAAATTGATGAAGACATAGTTATTACCGACATACAAAACTGTCGTTATTACATTGCTACGTTGAGACAGTCTTGCGTAGTAATTTGGACACATACAAGCTCCGAAGGGCAAGGCTATAGGATTCCATTACTAGGTTACAAGTTTTTGAATTATCCTGACAAAAGCACTAAGTGCGTTGTACGCCAGTTTTGTATGGCGGTCGTAGGGTATATAGTACTTCAAACTTGCGCCTTGTACTGAAATCCTTTAGCTCTTGCTGAGGGGGAAGTTACTTACTGTAATTGGTATTATTTTAAATTCCCTCTCCAATTAACCCAGCCTTTTGCTTTAGCCGCTTGCATTACTGTTTTTTCTTCCGTGTTTGTTTGTGCTTTATCTATCTCAGGCCGTTGCCACAATAGTTTAAGCATTTCTTTTTCTCCTAACTCAATAGCAATATGAGCAGGAACTTTTCCACTTGAATCTTTCTGGTTTATATAAGTAGATAAGTTAATAAAGTTACCTGAACTTACAGTTAAGTTTTCATAAAAATCATCATTATCGGCTTCTTCTGAATTTTCTATGGATTTTTCATCTGAATGATAAATTTCTGAAGCAGGAAAAAAGCCTATTTCTAATACTTGTAAAGGCTCTATTTTACGGTGTTTAATCGCTAAATGCAGAGGTGTTGTTTCTGTCACGTCCCACGCACTGTTTTTGAGTAATAAAAGGGCGCAATCAGTATGACCATACTCTAGCGCCAACTCGAGTGCGGTTTTATTCGTTGATGACATTACACTATGTTTGAATTTAAAATGCCCAGCGAGCATAATTTCGAGCAGCTCTTTTTTTCCATCGATGCAAGCTAATTGAAAAGCCGAATGCTCATTACCGTAAAGCTCGTTAGGATCAAGCTTTGGAATCCCACTTTCTGTATGAGTATGTTGATCAGAAGGAGAACCTTCAACTGGGCTACAAAGTGTTTGGACTTTTTCTAATTCATTCGCTTATACAGCATCATACAATTTTGTAAGAGAGCTGATCAGTTCAGGTGTTTTTTCCTGTTCATTACTGATTGTTTCAATATTTTGCACTGCATCTTCAACACCACCAATCCCTTCACTTTCCTCAAGTTCATCGACTAATGTTTCAGTTTGGTGAGTTACCCATTCAGCATCTTGATTATCTTTAACATCACCATTTATAGGTTCTCCGCTAGCTCCTTTCACACCTTCATTTAAACTTTCACCAGATTGAGATAGTTCAGCCACCACAGCGGAGACTGATTGTACGTCGATATTTTCATCATCCTTTTCAAGCAAGAGTTCTTCTGACACTCCTTCTTGAGAAGGCGCAGGTGAAAGTATTCGAGAAGGCGCAGGTGAAGGAGGCTCTACCACTGCGGGTAGCACAACACAATTTTGTGTTGATTCATCTTCAGCTGCTGTTTCTTGGCCAGTGGTTATTTTCTGCCGCTCACTTGCCGCCCTTGGCGCTTCTATCTCAGAATTCTCTGATTCCTCTTTATCGATCACTACTGTAACCAGTTCTTCTTTACCTTTATCATCCTGTATTCTTTTTTTGCTATCTACGTCAGGGATTTCCTCAAGGGAGATAGCTTCAGTTGGTATATATGTCTTTTCTAGTTGAGACTCCTCTGAGTATCCCAAATCAGTTACTAGAGATGTTTTTGATGTCGTAACACTGCTTACCGCTTTACTGCGCAACGTAATTCTATTCACCGTTTTTTCAAATAACTCGTACATTTCCGGCTGATGACTTCGGTCAATTGTTTTCATCGTGGATTCGATTAATTCAGACTGTGGACTACTCCCCCCTTTCAAATGCCTTCAATAATGTCACCGCCGCAATTAAGTTATTTTTATCTATTGCAACATCTAACACATTTTGTCCTAAATATTTGCAATCTAACTTCAAATAAGAAAAGCGCAGTAACTCATTTAACACTTGATTACTGCCACACCTTACCGCTCTTATAAGGGGAGGTTCTCGGTCTTTATCATTCCCATTCGGAAAAAAGCAACTTGTTTGTATTAAAAATTCAACTGTACGAGGTTGGTCACTCGCGATAGCAAGGTCCATAATATTGTCATGTTGTTTAGTTTTCTCAAAAAAATACAAAAAGTTAACTTGATCATAATCAAATGGATGCGCGAATTCTTTGGTTGTATCATTTGAATTGGCTTTAATCTTATTAATGAGCATGATTTCAAAAATTAATTCCACTATCTCAACGTCGCTTTCAATGACGGCTTCCTGCAGTACTGTACGCTGTTGTTTATTTTTAATGTTAAAGTCAACTTTATTGTTACTTTCTAGAATTAATTTAACCATTTCGATATTTCGATTTTGCACCGCAAGATGCAAAGCCGTGTTACCTTCTTTATTTTTTTTATTCACATCGATACTTCGTTGGCTCAACAAAAATTGAGCCGAAAGCAATTGTCCACCAGCTACAGCAATATGAACGGGGTACATTTTTTGCCCGTTGGCAGTATTGAGTAATTTTTTTTTATTTGAAGCGACACCAACTTGTTTTCCACATTCAGCTATACGGCCCTCTTCTACTGCTTTTAAAAAATCTATTTTTGATTCAGATTCATAGGGTTCTACTACTTTCGGACTGTGCTTTAACAAGGCTTGTGCCAACTTTGACGACGGAACAAGTCGAAGAATGGCGTGCATTTCTTGCTCATTCGAAGCGAATTGTTTCGCAAAAAATTCATGGCAATTTAACTCTGTTAGTTTTCGCTTTAAAGCCAACGTAGCCTGTGCATGGGGTAGTAAATCTCCCCCCATAACCTTAACTTTCATCATCCCTTTGCAATATTCTGTCAAAACTGAAACATCGCTTTCATTCACGATTAGCTGGCATAACAATGTCCAATTAACTGGGGGCTTAAACACCTCAAATTTCAATTCGTGCATCTTTGAAAAAGTTGGGGCTGATAGAGATTTTGTTCCTTCTGATTCAAGTACTAACTCATAACCCCAAAACTCGGTTCCAACACAACTTATTTCAATGTCTTGATCATTCAGAAAACAGGTTTGATGAAATAAAACGTTTGATTCAAGCTGAGACGGCTTACTTTCAGCACTTCGACTAGGTAACAAAGTTGGCATGCAACTCTTATAAATGGCTACCATTTTACTTCTTGCATTAGCAAGCGCTCTTTCTCCAAACTTTGAACTTGTGAGTTTTGAAATGTTTCCGATATCTCTTTCAGCCCCAAATAACCCTGCAAAAAAAGCGTATTCTGACTCAATGCTAGCACCACACTCTGTTTGAGATAACGACACTCGACTTGTCGTTGCCGAAATTAACGCTGAAGGCTGCATTACTTTGCGAAGTTTAATTGAAAAATCGTCCAATTGAGTCACTGTTACCGCTTGTTTGCATATTTCAGCCTTTATTACACTTTCACCACTTCTCTCCGGTTTTAATCCGTATTCCTTTGCCACTGAAGTGACACAAGCTTCAATATTGTTCCGATTTGGTGGCAAGCTTTGAGATAATAAATATTCTTTTGCCATTTCTTGAATCATAAAGTGATTTACAAATTCAAATTGACTAAACTTTCCCTGTTCGGCAAATTTTAATGTTGTAAGGATACGGTTCATATTTAAAAAAGTGGTTTTTTCACCTTTATCTGGTGAACCACATAACATCAATTGCTTAGCTGCAATTTGCTTTACGTAACATGTTATCCTTTGACTTTTAAATAATTTTTTTTATCTCTACTATATTCTCGTGCAACTTTTCAATCACTTTTGGCGCTGTACCAGTTGTAAACGAAAGTCTATCCACGAATGGTCGCTTAACCTCAGCGAGTTGTTCTTTTGCTTCCTTTTTTACATAAGACACTTGCATTTCATCAATAATGGTTTCTACAAGTTCATCAAAGTCTTGTTCGTAGTCAATAGAGTTACCTTCCGCTCTATTGTCGTCAATTGTGTGAGACTCATTTGACGAAATCGACGAAACCGACGAAACCGACAAAAGGGGTGAAGTTTTTAGAGTTTCGATTGCAGTAGTAGATGTTGCCATAATTATTTAATAACCATATTTTGTTTTAAGATAAACAATAGCTTTCAATATCTTGAACTTTTCCACAGTTGATAAAACTGAGAGTAAATAGAGCTTATTGGCAGGAAGTTTTACTATCAAGATAATTAAATTATAAATTATACTTATCTACACAATAGCAAAGTTTTAATCATCTATTTCAAAAGGTTAAAAACACTTACAATTAAAAAATGAAACTAGCAGTTTGAGAGAAAAGGTAAAAAACATAGGTTTTAGCTTCAATAGTGCTTAACTCTTGTTTTATTCTATCTTTAATTGAGACTCTACTGAAAAAGCCGAATACTAGTATTCCCTTTTAATGCAAACAGGTATAATCGGATTTACTTGTTATTCTTTCACTTTTATCACTGAGCATTTCATGTCTAAATTCGCCCCTCTCAATGCGCTTGAAACACAAGCTTTGCGCCTATCTTTAGGTTTGTCTCAAGCTCAAATAGCGGCTTTAACCAAACACTCCGAGGCTGATGTAGTTGCGTGGGAAGAAGGTACTCAAGCTTTACCTCAACAAGCTGAAAAGCTGTTATTAGAACTCGATGATGTAATTGAAATGCAAGTGCTTAATACTTGTGATGGTATTGAAGCTTTGTTTAAAAAAGAACCTAAACGTCGTTTGGCTTTTGTGGTTTACCCAAGTCAAGCTTTATATCAACAATACAATCCTGAGTTTTTAAGCTCACAACCTCTCACTGAGCTATACACAACAGCCGCTTGGCGTATTAAAAAAGAATGTAAGTTGGTACTAGAGGTTGACGTAAGCTTAGTGGCACTTGATGCTGAATCTTATAAGGCATATCGTGCTGACAACGGATTATCAGAAAGTCGCGAGTCTCGAGCTAAATGGGCGGCCGACCAACTAAAATAAATGGTATTATTTTATCATGCCAGAATTTTTCATTCTGGCTTTATAAAGCTTTTACCATTTTTCATATTCCCCCTCATGTTATAATTCAAAATTATTATTTTTTAAAACTGGAACATTGTGCGCTTAGATAAATTCATTTGTGAAGCGACTGAACTCACTCGTAATCTTGCTAAAAAAGCCATTAAATCAGGTGATATTAGTTGTGATGGTGTCATCATTAAAAATGCCGCTTTTAAAGTTCAAACAGATATGCAAATTTGCTTCGAAGGAGAGCCTATCGAAGTTATTGGTGACAGGTATATCATGCTCAACAAACCTGTTGACACGATTTGCTCAACAACCGACGAAGTGTATCCTTCTGTTATATCACTGTTAGATGTTATCAAGACTGATACTTTACACATTGCCGGCCGACTGGATGTAGACACCACAGGGTTAGTATTAATTACCTCCGATGGTCAATGGTCACATAAAGTAGCATCACCTAAAAAGGAATGTGGGAAGCGCTATTTAATTAATGTAGCCGAAGAGCTCGATAATGAATTAGTGAAACAATTCGAATCAGGCATTTGCCTTAAGAGTGAACCTGAACCGCTTAAGCCTGCAAAACTTGAAATCATCGATTCTCACACTGCGCGTTTGACGATCACCGAAGGTAAGTATCATCAAGTGAAACGTATGTTTGCAGCAACAGGTAATAAAGTCATTGGGCTTCACCGAGAAGCCGTTGGTAAAATTGAACTCGATGAAGATTTAGAAACCAGCGAATGGCGCTACCTTACTGACGAAGAAGTTAACTCAATAAAGTAAGGTCTGTTGATCTTTCAGGATTAAATTTTGTGCTATTTGAGCATTTATCTGTTCAACCTAAATAAATCGGTTGGGAGCGTTCATATACGCAGAAAAAATTACTGATAGTAAGGCATGAATAGCAGCAAGTAGTGGTTCTACTTGCAAAATTTATAACGCAGCTAGCGGTGATTTTGGCAAGTATATGAATGTTCAGCACTCACCTGATGGGTGAATTAGGGTTGTTTAGTTTTGTATTTAACTTCAATAGATTAAAGCTAAATTGTGCGTTCAACCGATTTATTTAGGTTCAAGGCGTGAGCAGTGATGTTTAGCCATCTAAGTGAGCTGGTCACAACACAGAACAGTGAATGCTCAAAAGCATCGAAAAAAGAGAGAGCGTAAATTGGTCGCTCTTTCTAAATCAAAGGTGCTGCGTTATCGTTTTCTTATTTGGAAACGAAGTAACGACAGTTTTGTATGTCGATAATAACCAAACCTCACAAACTCTACCTTACATAAAATAACCAATTTATCGCTGCAAAAACAATCACGAAAGATCAACAGGCTCTAATATTTCAATTATTTCTTTTTAAGCATCAAAGTACCACTGACAGTATTGAGAAACACATTGCCTCTTCCAATGCCAGTTTTGAATGACATTGATTCTGAACCTGTGTACTTTGCTTTAAAAGGTAAATCCTTCGATAGATGATTTCGAATAGAGCCACCTGGACCACCATTTAACGAAAATGCTGCTTTAGGCATTTCAGCAAAAACGAGTTCAATATCCCCGCTAACGGTTTGTGCTCTAAGACGTGTGAATTTATCACCCACATTAACAACGACATCACCACTCACATTTTTTACTCTTAACTCATTTGTCACAGAAGGGGTTGTTTCTATGTTGCCCGAAATTGAGTTCAGCCTTACCCAACCAGACAATTGTTTTGTACTCAGTGCTCCTGAAACCGTCTGCAACGACGGTTTCCCTGAAAGGTTTTCTGCGTCAATACTGCCACTTATCGTTTCAACGTGAATATCTCCATCTAAATCCTTTAAATTAAGGTTGGTACTAATGCCATCCAAGTTAAGGTTAAGACTTTTCGGAACTTTTATAATGAGTTTACTTCCGGATTTGTTCCCGCCGTTAAACTGGTTAGGTAAATCATCCTCAATTAAAACACTATCGCCATCACGTTTGAAAACGAAACCCTCGCTAAGTTCATCTAAGGTGCCAATGACTTGAATTCTATCTTTATCCCAGCTTTGTATATCAACACTACCTCGTTTTACATCTATGCTCACATTAGGCATCTTTGATACATTAAGGGTTTTATCCACTTTTTCTATTGCATAACCAAATAATGGGACGGTCAACATACTGAGAATTATGAGGATATTACTAAATTTCCGCTTCATTTTTTGCTTCCTTTTCACTCAAATTGAATAATAAGTTTGTGTTTCGATAAGCCCTTGCGCTTGTTCTAATAGCTCTATTTCGCGGCTTTGTAACCATAGCCACAATTCCCATAACTGTTTGTCATTTGGGTTTAGTCTTAATTGGTTACCCACCATTTTTGCAGCATTACGAAGTTCATGAATGCCAGCTCCAATCGGCCTAGTAAGTGGGCCGTTTTTCAAACTCACTGGCTTAATCACAAAGTTGAAATTTTCAACCTGCTGCTGATGTTGTGCCGCGAGTTCATCTATCAGGGTTATCATTGCCGTATTTGGTAAAGCATCCCCGTTATTAGAGTACTTATTAACTTGCCAACCAGTGAAGAACGCCAACAAAACACTCGACGCAATGGCTAGTCTTATCCATTTTGTGTTTTTTATCTTAAGAACATCCGTATCGAGTTTAGCTTCAATCTCACTCCAGAGAGGATCCTTAGGGTTAATTGATTTCGGTAACTCACTAATTAATTGGTTGAGCTGCTCATCTGAAATATTATTCATGACAACATTTCCTTCAGTAACTGCCTAGCACGGTAATATTGAGCTTTGCTCGTGCCAACGGCCATATTAAGCAAATCCGCAATTTCTTCATGTCGATATCCCTCAATGGCGAATAACACAAATACCACTCTTGCTCGTTCGGGTAACTTTAGTATCATTTGATCAAGTTCATGATAATCATCATTAATAGAATATTCAGGAAGAGCATCAGCACTAAATAAACGGTTCCAGAAGCTTTTTTGGCTTTTAATCATGGTCAGAGTTTGATTTACGCATAATCGATGCAACCAAGTACTAAACTGGCTTTCACCTCGATAACTTGGCAGCTTATCCCACAATCTAATAAAACATTCTTGAGTGATATCGTGAGCTAGGTCATGACCACCAGCCAATCGATAAGCCAGTGCATAAACACGCTTATGATGAGTTTCATAAAGTGATTTAAAAGCCTGTTTATCTCCAGAGCTAGCAAGAGCTATGAGCTGATGTTCTTCTGAAATTGGTAAATCAACTTCTGCTAGTGCAAGCACCAAAAATATCCTCTAATGTTGTTATACCAATTACAGTAATTAATCTCTCACTCAGCAAGAGATAAAGGTTTTCAGTACAAGGCGCATGTTCGAAGTACTATTTACCCTAACGGCCGCCATAAGAATCTGACATTCAACGCACTTCGTGCTTTTGTCGGGATAATTCAAGAACGTGTAACGCAATAATGGAAACCTTTAGCCTTGCCCTTCGGGAGCTTGTATGCTCACACTTTGGTTTATAAACCTAAAAACATCAGTTGAACGCTGAATATACGAGTAACTGTTTGAGCAATACGATGATTTTCTTATCATGTGTTTCATCCAATAAGTGAAATGCTCTACGCTCACAAGCTTGCTAAAATGACTGCTATCTGCGTTGTAACTTTTGCAAGTAGAATACTACTTGCTGCAAGCCACGCCTTACTATCAGCCATTTTTTCTACGCTTGAGAACGCAGTCAACTGATGTTTCTAGGATAAATAATACTTAACAAAATTATCTCAACGTAGATAACTATGTTTTCACCAATTTCGTTTGTACTTTGTGCGCATACATAGCTCTGAGTTGAGCATTTAAGTACTGTAATTGGTATTAGTTTTATGATTAGACAATTTGAGGTTAACAAAAGGTTTAAATGAATTAAAAATTTATTAGGGTCTGTTGATCTTTCGTGATTGTTTTTGCAGCGATAAATTGGTTATTTTATGCAAGATAGAGTTTGTGAGGTATGGTTATTATCGACATACAAAACTGTCGTTACTTCGTTTCCAAATAAGAAAACGATAACGCAGCACCTTTTATTTAGAAAGAGCGACCAATTTACGCTGTCTTCGATGCTTTTGAGCATTCACTGTTCTGTGTTGTGACTAGCTCACTTAGATGGCTAAGCATCACTGCTCACGCCTTGAACCTAAATATATCAGTTGAACACACAATTTAACTTTAATCTATTGAAGTTAAATACAAAATTAAACGACTCGAATTCACCCATCAGGTGAGTGCTGAACATTCATATACTTGCCAAAATCACCGCTAGCTGCGTTATAAATTTTGCAAGTAGAACCACTACTTGCTGCTATTCATGCCTTGCTATCAATAATTTTTTCTGCGTATATGAACGCTCCCAACCGATTTATTTAGGTTGAACAGATAAATGCTCAAATAGCACAAAATTTAATCCTGAAAGATCAACAGCCCCTAGAACAACTTGATTTGGATATTTTCATTTGAAGCGAACTACCAACTATATTGGCAGTACTCAACTGCATTAAGAATTAAAGTGTCTTTTGATACACCAATTGCGCACAAGCTAGATCGGCTAAAGCAGTACCTACCGATTTAAAAAGCGTGATGTCTTTGTCATTATCACGCCCATAAACGTCACCTTTACACAACTGGCTCAACTCCCCTTTAACTTCATCAAGATTAAACGCGCCCTCTTTTACTGGCATCAATAATTCACCCGCTTCTGAAAATGTATTTACTTTTGCGTCAACATACACTTCTGAGCGCACCACAAGCTGAGTATCAACTTCTCTGCAGGTTTTAACATGATTGCCAACTAAATCAACATGAGTGCCTTCTGTTACAAGAGAACTTGAAAATAATGGAACAGGTGATCGAGTTGCACAGCTTATGATGTCAGCCCAAGGTACATCATCTTCTAACGACTGACTTTCTGACACAATAATGTCTGGGCGTTTTTGCAGTATTTCATCAACCACATGTTGAATTTTATTACTGCTTCGTCCCCAAACTTTAATTTCTTTTATATTGCGAACACTCGCGTGAGCTAATGCCATATATGCCGCTAAATTTCCTGTGCCACATATCAATAATGTTGATGCGTCGCTTCTCGCTAAATAATCACAAGCGAGCGCAGAAACGGCTGCAGTACGCCAATAAGTCGCTGATGTGCCATCGACTACAGCTTGAGGCAAGCCGGTACTTCTATCAAAAATCATGATTTGTGCATAAATACTTTTTAAATCAGCAGACTGTTTCGGGTTATCAGGCAAATATGTAAAGGCTTTAACTGCAATAGTTTCATCATTCCATGACGGTAAAACCGCAAATGCATCATGGCTTGATGAGTTTTCATCAAGTTCATACACCTTACGTTGAGGCATTGAAAACGGCTTAGAAAAGGTGAGTTGCAAGGTCTGAATTAAATCAGCAAATGTTAGGGAGTTATGAACTACTTCGGCTGGTATGATTATCATTACTGTCTCGGCGCTATATTGATTACATACTGTATACAATAATTAATATAACTTTCCAAATTTTATCTCTAAAAACTGCTTTACCCATTTTATTGATCGGCAATTAACATCGCAACTTCAACAGAAAACCTCACCGTAAGTATATGAATTACACTGCTATAATCAGCACTTCCCCTTACTTCATTCAAGGCTAAAGCAAAAGCCAAAGCAGTCTCTTTACGGGTAGGTTCTAACTTTACTTTTCCTAAACCAATCAATAAACTTAGTGCCTTAACATGGCCTCGCTGTATCGCTATATCTATCGGTAGTTCACCTTGGTGGTTAACTGTGTTGACCTCAGCGCCCAGACGAATAAGGGTCTCAACAGCTTGATGAACGCCATAATAGCAAGCAATATGAAGCGGTGTATTATTGTCAACATCTCGAGCGCCCAAATCGATTCCATTAATTCTAGCAATTGACTCTAACTCTTCACAATGAAACGAACTAGCCTTATGCAACCAAGTTCCACTTTTACTATTAAACAACCTGAAATATTCGTTTGAAAACAATATCCTACAAAAGTGCTTATCATAAATTTCAGAATATATGTCTGCAG
Organism: Parashewanella spongiae; assembly: GCF_004358345.1. Taxonomy (NCBI): domain Bacteria; kingdom Pseudomonadati; phylum Pseudomonadota; class Gammaproteobacteria; order Alteromonadales; family Shewanellaceae; genus Parashewanella; species Parashewanella spongiae. The sequence continues at coordinate 4,249,028 of NZ_CP037952.1, forward strand.
ATGCATAAGCTAATGCCGTCCTTCCATAATTATCAAGTAGCAATACATTTAAATTGCTGGTGGACAATAGCATTTCGACAACTTCCTTTTGTTTGCATTGTATTGCAAAATGAAAAACTGTTTTCTTATGGAAATTTCTAATATTTACGTCACAACCATTATTTATTATTAGTAAAACTAAATTATGCATTCCAAATAAGCAGGCTAAGTGGAGTGCCGTGTCCCCTTTAAAGTTTACGGCTTGAATGAATCCAGCGCCCTCAGCTCTATGTGTACACCGTTGTAATATTACTTTTGCTATATATTCTTGCTTATTAATTATACTTATGTGCAGTAGAGAGTTTTGTTTATTATCTCGATATGCTAATTCCAACGGCTGCTTATCCAGCAACCAAAGGGCAATATCTTCTCGTCCAGTTTTTATCGCCACATGTATTAATGGCTTTCCATTTGGTGTGGCTTCATTGAGATTAAAGCGGCTGGTATTATTAAGCAAAATAAGTATATTCAATGAAGCCAACTGACAAAAAATATATAAAATTGACTTTCTGTTCCATTCTAATTCCCCAAAGTTTTCCACGTTCGCTATTAACCAAACAACGACTTCATTTTTTTTCAAATTGAGTGATTTAACGATTAAGTAACTCAATTGCCCTCTGGTAAAAAACTGTTTAAGTTCTGTAGCAGAAAATAACAGTAAGATATTGAGTGGGAGCTTTCTTACATCTTCACAAAGCAAGGTGCGATAATATTTTTTATGATGATTTACATAGGCTTTTGTATTGCATTCAACTTCAGGTAACAAACGACTTAACGCCAGAACACTTTCACATAACGGCCCTTGTTCATATTTTTGTAGCAGCTGGCTTTCCAAGGAAGAGGAAGATTGAAACCGTTCCACAATAATTAAACGTAAGTGCTCACCGTATGTCTGAAAGTAAGGAGAAGTGAGAAAGTGTTTGAAGCTTTCAGTTTGAATAAATCTAATTAACTGCTCTAAATCAGTTACTTGGCCGATAACTTGTTCCAACATATTAAAGCAAATATCTAGAGGAAACTCATACCAATCAACTTTACTTAAGTGATCTAATGTTAACTGGACAATACCGTTCTTACTTTTAAGGTAAAAATACAGCCCATGTGAACTTTCTAAATTCAATTGAGTGCTCGGTATACGAAGAGACAATTCCACCCTGTCCCGATGAGTCAACACCTGCTCTATTGACTGACAACCTCTCTCATAGATATTTGTAAATAATGTACTTAATTCTTTTTCCGAGCCTGAATTTAAGAAGCTGCTTTCCCATAAATCAAAATCAAAATCGTTAAATAAAGCCTGCAGATTACTATTTAATCGCTTTTCTTCGACTTGGTTATCCAACAGGAGTGCACACTGTGACTTAAAACAATGCCTTTTTTCTTCAACAACCTTAACGGCTTCATGAGCTATTTTATCGATAACTCTTGCTGCCACTCTTTTGTTTGTTGCCAGTAACTGCACTTGAGAACTTAAATCTGGCAAAGTACTCTGTTCGATACCTTCAGGTAGATTTAATTGCGGCTGATATCTATGGTTTGGTAAATCATAAAGAGTATTTTTCAGGTAATCAGTTATACTGTCAACATCTGATTCTTTCACTATTTGACTAGAATCACATTCCCATAACTCTTTCCTTACTAGTCGTGAAATAATGACTTTTCTCTGTTGAAGATTTGTAAGATAGATCCCCTTTTTTACTAGACTTATTTCGAAAATAGCAGCCATTATTCTATCTAACAACTCTCTATTATTTTGCGGTTTTTCAGAAGACACTAATGTAGTAACAATAAACTGAACGTCTGGTAGTTGCTCATCACTTGCTGTCTTGCGTATTAAATCGGTTAAATCTTTTAACAATTGAGTCAATTTGGTCGCAAATTGTGTCTTACTTTTTATTGAACCTGTATTAGTTACACTTTGAATTTGTATTAAAAAGTCTTCCAGTTTTATTCCTAATGGAATTAACTCATGCTTATCTTCTTGTGCGTATAAAACAAAGCTTTCTAATAACTCATAAGCTTTTGATCTTTGGTCGTTGAGCTCAGCCTTTCCTCTTGACTCATTCCACGTTATATTTCTATCGGGACTTTCTAGTAAAGCCGTTTGTGTAGGGCGACAACAAGACATAAGTATTACAACCAATTGTTAACACCTTCATATTATGTCAGCGTGTCATCAAGGGCACATGTTAATTTTTGTTAATTAACATGTGCCTTTTACTAATCTGGCTTACTCTGTTGATAGATGTGATATAAATGGTAAAGATTAATGAAACAGATCGCTGAATTCATACCCACAACAGGCCAAGCAGAAATATCAACGCCGTAGATAACGAACAAAAAACAACCGCTAAAATTTATCCAACGTAGCCAAATAATGTTTTTCATCATCAAAGATATCGCGATCAATAATGATGCAAAGTAACCCAGCATTTCTAGCCAATTAATCGACTCCATATTTCACCTCAATATAGTATTACGCCTAATGTTTTAATCATTTCGGGTTTAATTCCTCGCCCCTTGTGGCGAACTAACACAAAAGGTTTGTGTTTTGTCATACCAACGTAAGTTGGTATCCAGCGACTTTCACTAAAGGAGTTAGCGATTTAGAAAGTATCAATCTTTGTCATACCAGCGAAGGCTGCTATCCAGTGACTTTATAGAAAAAAGCAAAGGCACTAGACTACCGATATATAAAACTGTCGATACTTCTCCCCTCAGGGGCGGGGTGATTCAATTTGGTTTTGTCGCCAAAAAGCAGTCGAGTTGCCTGATATTTTGAAACCAGTTTGCTAAATTTTTATTTTCTAATTTCCATTCGATTTCTGGATGCCGAAAATCGATATAATCCAACGCACAAACTAACGTAATCGTGCAAGCGTTTAGATTTTCAGTCTGAAAAAGGTAGCCTTTTTCCATTTCAATACAGTTCAGTGTTTGTTTAATTGCCGAGCAAAACCGAGCTGTCCAAAAAGGCGAGCGGACGTTTTTATCTTCATCTTCACGCATTTGCTCTTGTCTCAACCCTACCGTACTATCAACTAAGGGATGTCGCAGTTCAAATAATACCAATTTAAATTTCAACGCTTAATTTGTCATACCTGCGAACGCAGGTATCCAGCGACTTGTGCCCAAATTAACCAAAGACTCTGGACTCCTGCGTTCGCAGGAGTGACGATAAAATTGGTATACATTCTTCCGCCACGTCCCTAAACCTTTTAAAAGCGAAAAATCGGTTGCAAATTGCCAATCAACTGTCTTTTGAAATAGTTTACTCTCGCCAAATGCTGCGTCTAAATATCGCATAATCACTTCGCTATCGTAGATTGAACCACCATCATTAAGGATTAAGCACGGGATCTTGCCAAGAGGGTTACACGTAATAAGCTCATGGTTGTTTTCAAAAGGATTAACAATGTGTTGCTCTATTTGCTCAGAGAGCTTTAGGCTATGGACTGCAACTCTTACCATACGCGCATAAGGTGATGCATCCGAATAAAGTAGTCTCATTATGCTTTACCAATACTTTTCAACGGTGATGTTCCCGGGAGCTCTGCGAAGGTTTTTCGTTAAACCTTTATCAAGCAAAATTGCTTGGGCATCGGTTATCATCCCAGGGTTTCCACAAATCATGACTTGCGAATTTTCTGCGCTTAACTTTAAACCGACTTTTTCTTCAATGACACCACTTTTTAAACCATCAGGAATACGCTGCGATAGTGCATCGCTATATGTCTCTCTTGTGACAGACAGCACAAGATGAAACTGAATAGGACGACGCCTTTTTATTTCTTTAAGTTGCTCAAGGTAAGCCAAGTCAGCCGCTTCTCTTACTCCATAAACTAAAATAACGCGATCAAAACGTTGCCATGGCTCATTGGTTTCCATTATTGAAATAAACGGTCCTACTGCTGTGCCCGTCGCTAAAAACCATAAATGTTTTCCTTGATGTTCGTTCTTAGGAATTTCATTCAACGTCATAAACCCTGCCGCTTTAGTCGAAACTTCTACCTCAGCACCTACGCTTAAATTATGTAGTGTTGGGGTTAATTGTCCGTCTTCGACAGCTATCGCTAACACTTCGATGTAATTTGTATCCGGTGCATTGACTAATGAGTAGGCTCTTGCAATGCGCTTTCCGTCTACAACTTCACTCAATTTAATGAATTGACCAGCAATAAACGGAGCCACATCTGCGGAAATTTTTAATGAAAATAACTTATCATTCCAATCAGTTCGTTCGATAACCTTACCAGTAGTCCACATAAGTTTTCCTTAAGAAAGTTGCACCTTGAACCTAAATAAATCGGTTGAATGCACAATTTAATTTTAGTCTATTGAAGTTAAATACAAAATTAAACAACCCGAATTCACCCATCAGGTGAGTGCTGAACATTCGTATACTTGCCAAAATTACCGCTAACTGCGTTATAAATTTTGCAAGTAGAAACGAAGTAACGACAGTTTTGTTTGTCGGTAACAACTATGTCTTCATCAATTTCGATTGCACTTTGAGCACATACATAGCTCTGAGTTGAGCATTTAATTACTGTAACTGGTATTACTATCAGTAATTTTTGCTGCGTTTATGAACGCTCCCAACCGATTTATTTAGGTTGAAGTATCACGAATATAAACCTACTTCAATCTGTAAAAATAATACACCCAACGAGATTATTTAGTTAATTATGGAGCATTAGTTTTTTATGCTAGCTTCATATTGAAAGATAAACGGACTTATGTTGGTTTATTAAGTAAAGCTTTGGATTGAAAGCTGCTTTTCTGGTGCACAATCAATCTATCTATAGTTCAATGGCACTAACTTAAGATTTAGCTGAAGGTTTACTAATTGAACAATAGAGAGTAAATCATACAGATTAAGGTTTTTCTAGTGTCACGCCATGAATACTACAACTCGCCAATTCTTCAATGATGCCCCAGAATTGTTACGTCGCTTTGCTCAAACGGAAGAAGATGAACTTTCTTCAATTCTCACTCTGCAAGATTTAGAAGATTTTCAAAAAGATAATACTCAAAGAGTACGCAAATATCCCGCTTGCCACACTCTTTCGCTTTTCATGAAGCAAGTTGCCAGTGAAAACAAATCTTGTCGTTGCACACTAATCAGTGACGCTAGAGATCAAATTGCTATAGGTCGAGAGAAAAACAGCACAATTACAGGTCCCTACTGTAAAGCAAGAAAACGGTTATCTCCAGAGTCAATTAAATCGCTATTGAAGAAATCAGGAAAAAACTTAGATGAAGCGATTCAAGGGAAATACTTATGGCATGGCCGTAGAGTGCTATTAACTGACGGCTCAACACTATCTATGCCTGATACGCACGAGAACCAAGCCCAATTCCCTCAACCTAAATCACAAAAAGAAGGGCTGGGCTTTCCTCAGCTGCGGATTTTAGTGTTAATTTCTTTGGGAAGCGGTGCAGTCATTGACTCGGCTGTTTCACCTTGTAAAGGGAAAGGTACTGGCGAGCAGGCACTATTAAGAAGTATGCAGTCAGACTTGAAACAAGGTGACATTGTGCTGGGAGATGCTAATTTCGAAAACTACTTTGTTCTTGCAGGACTAATGGGGTTAGGCGTTGATGCTGTTTTCGAAAAAAACGGAGCCAGAAATGTCGATTTCAGAACCTGTGAAGAAAAGCTGGGTAAGCGAGATGGTTTATTTAAGCTAATTCGTCCATCCTGTCCAGAATGGATGACCCCAGAGGATTACGCTCAAGTGCCAGAAGAGCTTATCGTCAGAATGGTAGGAACAAAGAAACGTATCATTGTTACCACGCTCACGGATAAAGAAGTCTATCCGAAGCAAGATATTATTGATTTATACGTTTCACGATGGCATATCGAGTTGGATTTTAGGTCAATCAAGACCATGATGAAAATGGATATTTTAAGGTGTGGTAGTCCAGATATGGTGCGTAAGGAAATTGATGTTCATTTGTTAGTTTACAACATGATAAGGGCACTTATGTGCCGAGCGGCAGAAAAAAAAAGGAATATCGCCTAGAGAGGCAAGTTTTAAAGCCGCACATGACGCATTACAAGATTTTCAGATATTACTTTTGCAAGCCACCGAAGGGATCATTGACACTTTATTGGATGTGATAGCAGATATTATCGGCGAGCATATCGTTGGCAATCGCCCAGGGAGAAAAGAACCGAGAGCAAAGAAAAGGCGACCGAAACCGACACCAAGGTTACAACATTCAAGAAAGCAAGCACGTAGGCTTAAGGTATATCAGAAGTAATTCTTAAGTTAGTGCCATTGATCTATAGTTCGAAATATAAATGATAAAAAAATTGCTCCAAACCCATTGAATATACACACATAAAACAGCTTATTGAACTAGGCTATTAACTAGTGCTTTAGCTTGCAATTGTTAGGGGAAATAAATATGGAAAATATCAGCTGGATTACAGAAGGGCTTAATTTTCTTGCCAGTCTATTCCTATTAGCCGTTGGACTTGGTGTACTTGCCATTATCTACATGTACTTTGTGGATAAAAAGCAGACGAAACAAGCCATTAGACATAACTACCCCGTTGTTGGCCGATTCAGATATTTATTTGAAAAACAAGGCGAGTTTTTCAGGCAGTATTTTTTCTCTCAAGATCGCGAAGAAATGCCATTCAATCGTGCTGAAAGGAGTTGGGTTTACCGTGCAGCCAAGAAAGCAGATCGTTCTATTGCTTTTGGTTCAACGCGTTTACTTGAAACCGAAGGTGCCATCATGTTTATGAATACGGCATTTCCCACATTAGATACAGATGCCGCACCATCAAAACCCCTTACCGTTGGCGAAGGTTGTCGTCATCCTTATACGACTTCAAAAATTTGCCACATTTCTGGAATGAGTTTTGGCGCTCTGTCGCGCCCAGCTGTACAGGCATTATCTAAAGGGGCGGCAAAAGCAGGTTGTTGGATGAATACTGGTGAAGGGGGGCTTAGCCCTTATCACCTTGAAGGTGGCTGTGATGTAGTTTTCCAAATTGGTACAGCAAAATATGGAGTCAGGAACTCCGAAGGTCACCTCGATGACGACAAATTAATGGAAGTTGCCGCTCATCCCGAAGTCAAAATGTTTGAAATTAAACTTAGCCAAGGCGCCAAACCAGGAAAAGGAGGAATACTTCCCGGTGTAAAAGTCACCCCTGAAATAGCCAAAATTCGCGGCATCCCTGTAGGGCACGACTCAATTAGCCCTAATGGTCACATTGAATTTAAAAATGTTGGGGATATCTTGGATATGATCCATCGAGTCCGCGAAGTGACAGGAAAACCCACAGGTATAAAAGCGGTAATTGGTGATACAACATGGCTTGATGACTTCTTCGACGAAGTAGAAAAGCGAGGGGTTGAAAGCGCACCAGACTTCTTTACGGTTGATAGTGCTGACGGAGGTACCGGCGCGGCACCACAATCTTTAATGGATTATATGGGATTACCACTTAAAGAAGGTTTACCTATTTTAGTTAACACGTTAAAAGAGCGAAATTTGAAGCAACGGGTCAAAATTATCGCTTCAGGTAAACTGGTTGTTCCTTCAAAAGTCGCATGGGCTTTAGCTATTGGTGCTGATTTTATCGCATCGGCACGAGGCAATATGTTTGCACTAGGCTGCATTCAAGCCTTACATTGCAATAAAGATACTTGTCCTACTGGTATTACGACGCATAACCCTAAGCTGCAACAAGGCCTTAATCCAATTGATAAAGCGGAAAGAGTAGCTAATTATAACCGTTATTTACATTATGATTTGGAGCTTATCGCCCATTCCTGTGGCGTCTCCGAGCCCCGAGAATTAGATCGCAATCATGTGAGAATCGTGATGGAAAACGGTTTATCGGTCTCATTAGACAAGTATTACTCAAACTTAAATCGGTAATTCATTTACCAATAATTTAACGGCTGCTATAAAATGCAGCCGTTTTTTTAAGTATTCTTTAACTTAAGTGGCTTGCTGATTCAAAATCTACCGTTAACGCAAAACATCCAACAGTCAAACACAAAAATAAACTCAAAGGAAATAACTATTTTTCTTGAAACATTCATAGATGCACTTCAATCGTTTATAGTTTTACTAGAAATAAATTTAAATTATAAATATTAATGAAAATATATTTAGTCGGTGGCGCAGTCCGAGACGCATTGTTAACTCTCCCAGTAAAAGACAAAGACTATCTTGTGATTGGAAGCACGCCTAAAGAGATGCTCAAACTTGGATATCAGCAAGTAGGAAAAGATTTCCCTGTATTTTTACACCCTAAAACTCATGACGAATATGCTCTTGCAAGAACGGAGCGTAAAACAGGCGTTGGATACGATGGTTTCAGTTGTGATGCTTCAAATTCAGTGACCCTTGAGGAAGATTTACTCAGACGAGATTTAACCATCAATGCGATTGCTCAGGACGAGCATGGGAAATTACATGATCCATATAATGGTGTTATCGATCTAAAAAACAAAGTACTTAGACACGTTTCTGATGCATTTATTGAAGATCCCCTTCGAGTGCTAAGAGTTGCTCGTTTTGCGGCTAGATTTTCTCACCTTGGTTTTACTATTGCGCCAGAAACTCTAACTCTGATGATTCAGCTTTCTTCGTCAGGTGAATTAAGCGAACTCAGCGCTGAACGCATTTGGCAAGAAACAGAAAAAGCACTGAGTTACGACCAGCCACAAGTTTATTTCGAAACATTGAACCAATGTGGAGCTTTAAAAGCGTTATTTCCGGAAGTAGCCGTTTTATTTGGCGTGCCACAGCCGAAGCAATGGCACCCAGAAATAGACACAGGAATTCATACTATGATGGTTCTAGAGCAAGCAGCAAAACTCACAATGGATAAACAAGTGCGTTTTGCTGCATTAGTTCATGATCTTGGTAAAGGCCTCACACCTTCTGAATTATGGCCTAAACATCATGGTCACGGACAAAAAGGTGTTGCTGTAATTAAGCAGCTATGCGAACGCTTGCGTATTCCTAATCAATATCGTGATCTTGCTGTAATTGTCAGTGCCCAACATCAAAACGTTCATAATGCAGCAGAACTTAAACCCTGTACGATTTTAAAACTATTTAACGCCATAGACATTTGGAGGAAGTACGAGCGCTTTGAGCAACTTTTATTCGCTTGTCACGCAGACTCTCGTGGCCGAACAGGTTTCGAGTCCATTGCTTACCCACAAGCGCAATATTTGAAACGGTGCTACCAACAAGCAAGTATGGTTTCAGCAAAAACAATAATAGAACAAGGGTTTGCAGGTTCAGAAATTAAATCACAAATAGATTTAAAGCGATTAGATGCCATAAAACACGTCAAGTTTGAATAATTAACTGAAATAGAATTTATTTGGTCGTAATAACAATAAAAAGACAAATATAAAATAAATTTATATCCTATAAACTTAATGTGTTACGGTCGTTAACTGAACATAAGCTTGCTAACAAAGAAGAAATATTTGAATTAACTTTAGCCAATTTGATTAATTCATGGCAAGTTAGATTCTTTATGACATAATTAGCTCGGTTCGATGGCAACATTTTGTAATCGAAGCATTTAATACAACCACTCTGTAAGGGATTTTTCATGAACAAAAAAGTACTAACAATCGCAGGTCTTGCACTTACTGCCCTATTAGGCGGTTGCGCGAACACTGCAGCTCTAGAAGAAAGTGTTGCTAACTTAGGTAATAAAGTTGATCAATTATCTGCAGAAGTTAGCTCTTTAAAATCAGAGCAAGGCCAACTTGCTTCTACTGTACGTAGTGCTAAATCTGCGGCAATGGATGCTAAAGCTGAAGCTAAGCGCGCTAACGATCGCCTAGATAACATGGCAACTCGTTACAAGAAGTGATTACTTCGCGATTGGCAAGGTAGTGATTACCTTGCCAGTTACTCATACCATTCTATTAAACAGAAAGCTCTCTCAACACTTCACAAGTATTAGCTTAAAAAAATAACCCCACACAATACCGCACCCAGTAGCAGACGATAAATCACAAATGGAATCATTCCCACTTTACTGATCACTTTCAAAAAGTAATGAATACAGATATAAGCCGATACAAAAGAAACAACTGTACCAAAAAATAGCGCATTCATGTCGATGCTTTGTGTACTTTGCAACAGATCTTTAGTCACTAAAATCGCCGCTCCTAATCCCGTTGGTATCGACATATAAAACGAGAACTTAGTGGCTGCTTCTCGACTCAATCCCATCATTAACCCTGCCGTCATGGTTACTCCTGAACGAGATGTGCCAGGAATGAGTGCTAACGCTTGAGCAACACCAATAAATAACGCTTTTTTCCAACCAGCTTGATACTCCGTCAGTTTCCGGTTTGATAAGCTATCAGCCCACCATAGCAACAAACCAAAAACAATGGTCGTAGTTGCGATAACTTCGATTGTTCGGAAGTTAGCTTTGATATAATCTTTGCCAAAATAGCCAAAAATTACAGCCGGAATCGTCGCCAAAATAATCCACCAAGCAAGCTTACTGTCAGGTGTCGTTTGCTGCGTTGCTATACTTTTGCTCCATGCGGTAAACATGTTCCATAATTCGGTACGAAAATAGATCACAATCGCAAGCAATGAGCCAGTATTCACTGCAACATCAAATGAAAAGCCTTGATCTTTCCAGCCCAATAATTGCGATGGTAAAATCAGATGGCCAGAGCTTGAAATCGGTAAAAATTCTGTCAGCCCTTGAATCAAGGCTAAAATAATAACTTGAAAAGTTTCCATATAATTAACCTAATTCTTCCATTTAAACGCTATCGGTTTTAGGTTTTGAGAAGCTTTATCATAATCCTCCCACATTGATTGAAAATCTTGATGTGTTTCAGGATGAATGAGTTCAGGCGCAATTTCAGCCATCGGCCACAACACAAAGGCATTATAAGTAATCTCAGGCCTTGGAAGCTGAACTGGGTGCATACAAATTTGATCATCATACAAGAGTAAATCTAAATCTAAAGTACGAGAGCTGAACTTTATCGCATTGGACTTTCTACCATTATTCTTTTCAATCGTTTTTAATACTTCAACAACTTCAGCAACACTCAAATCAGTAGTTGCGCCGACAACTGAGTTTAAAAAATCTCCGCCTTCAAAACCAACAGCTTCACTCTGGTAAATAGAAGATAAAATGAGCTTGCCAAAGATTGTTTCTAGTGCTTTGGTTCCACTTCTTATGTATTTGTCGGGCTCTATATTACTACCAACACTGATGTATATTTGTGCCACATCGCCTCCTGTGATTAAGTAACTTATTTCTAGCGTTGCCTTATTATTTCAACACCGACAGTATCAGCTTTCTCAATAGCCCCAGGCTTATGAACACAAACTTTTACCCACCTAACGTTAAACTCTGAAATCAAACACTGCGCTGTCATTTCAGCAACAGTTTCAATCAGTTCAATCGGTTTTTCTGTAATGAGTGCTTGGAGCCTGTTTGATACAGTCTCGTAGCAAAGTGCTTGACTATAGTCGTCGGCTTTAGCGGCATTACTGATGTCCCACTCCATATCAAGATCGAGGTAAAGGCTTTGTTCAAGCACTTTTTCCCAGTCATAAACACCAATTACAGTATCTATTTTCAATTGTCGAATTATCACTTTATCCATCTTCATGTCCTAAATACGTAGAGGTCTGATAAGCATTCAGCGACTTAATAGTTATAATGCCAGCCATAGCGAGATCCACAGTAGATTTTGCTCAGCAAAACTGAGTAAATTATAAGTTTGAAATTTTTATAAAATATTTAAAATACATACAAGGTTCTAACGATTTTAAGTCCGAGTAAAATACATTGAAAAATAAATGTTTCAGTTGAAATGTACTTTCAAACATTCGCTGTATAGTAAGAACATAGTCAGTAGTTTTGAAATCAAAGTGCACATGCTAATTTTTGTGGCGTGATAATACACGAATACTCATTTTTATAGAAGGTTACCGGCTCAGTGACAAAAATAATTTTAGTCCTTGCCGATTGATTGAAGTAATATGAGAAAGGGAATGAAAAATGGAAATTTTCACCCCTCTATAATAACTAATACCAATTACAGTAATTAAATTCCAAGCTCAGAGCTATGTATGTGTTCAAAGTACAAGTGAAATTGATGAAGACATAGTTATTACCGACATACACAGCTGTCGTTATTACATTGCTACGTTGAGACAGTTTTGCGTAGTAATTTGGACACATACAAGCTCCCGAAGGGCAAGGCTAAAGGATTCCATTACTAGGTTACAAGTTTTTGAATTATCCCGACAAAAGCACTAAGTGCGTTGAACGCCAGTTTTGTATGGCGGCCGTAGGTAATATAGTACTTCAAACTTGCGCCTTGTACTGAAATCCTTTAGCTCTTGCTGAGTGGGAAGTTAATTACTGTAATTGGTATAACCATTTGTATCATAGAAAGAACATACCAAAAATGAGCAAGTTAAGAGTAAGGAAGCCGATTTGAGCATAGTTGCACTCACTTTATTTATGATGGTAGCCGCCTATTTATTAGGCTCTATTTCGTCAGCCATACTTGTTTGTCGACTTCGCCGACTGCCAGATCCTAGAACTCAAGGTTCCGGCAATCCTGGTGCCACCAATGTACTTAGAATCGGTGGTGCAAGCTCGGCTGCGATGGTGCTCTTTTTTGACATGCTTAAAGGCGCACTGCCTACCTATATTGGTTATAAACTCAATATTGACTCAATATCGTTAGGCTTAATTGCAGTTACGGCGTGCATTGGTCATATTTTTCCTGTCTTTTTTGATTTTAAAGGCGGAAAAGGCGTTGCAACGGCTTTTGGAGCAATGGCACCAATTGGTGAAGGCTTGGCATTATATTTAATGGCAACTTGGGTTATTGTTGTATTGTTAACTCGCTACTCTTCTTTATCTTCAATCGCTACCGCACTTTTAGCACCTTTACTCACATGGTATCTTGACGAACGATTTACTATACCTGTAGCTATGCTCAGTATGCTCATTGTCATCAGACACAAAGATAATATTATTCGTTTAATTAATGGTGATGAACCTAGGTTTACCTTAAAAAACCGAAGCAAAAACAAGCAAAAAAAGTCTCCTTAAACCTAAATAAATCGGTTGGGAGCGTTCATATACGCAGAAAAAATTACTGATAGCAAGGTATGAATAGCAGCAAGTAGTGGTTACCGACATACAAAACTGTCGTTACTTCGTTTCTACTTGCAAAATTTATAACGCAGCTAGCGGTGGTTTTGGCAAGTATATGAATGTTCAGCACTCACCTTTTGGGTGAATTAGGGGTGTTTAGTTTTGTATTTAACTTCAATAGATTAAAGCTAAATTGTGCGTTCAACCGATTTATTTAGGCTGAACACATACATAGCTCTGAGCTGGGAATTTAATTACTGTAATTGGTATTACCACATGGAGTTGTACATATACCACTCAGTCGTGGGGTTGCCCTGCCCACATACCCGTGAAGGATAGTCGGAGGCTGGAAACGAAGTAAGGGATCTAGCGATTTAGAAAGTACCAATCTTTGTCATACCAGCGAAGGCTGGTATGACAATTAAACCCGAAGTGATTAAACTGGCTCTAATGTATCCAAAGGCCACCTTGGCTGTCCCTTAACGGATAAATCTTCAGTCTGCCCCGCTAACAATCGTTGAATACCTGCATAAGCGATCATTGCACCATTGTCAGTACAAAACTCAGGACGAGGATAAAATACCTCACCAGCTAAGCTAGACATCATTTCGGCTAAGTTCGCTCGTAATCTAGAATTCGCGCTCACACCTCCCGCAATAACCAAGCGGTTATATCCAGTCTGTTTTAGCGCTCGTTTACTCTTAATGATTAATGTATCTACAACCGCCTCTTCAAAAGCGCGCGCAATATTAGCACGTGTTTGTTCGTCATCGGGTTCTGCTGAAATAGTATTCGCAGCAAACGTTTTCAGCCCTGAAAAGCTGAAATTAAGTCCGGGTTTATCTGTCATCGGCCGAGGAAATTTATAATGAGTCGCTTCACCTTTTGCAGCCAGTTTCGCTAAACGAGGGCCACCTGGGTAATCGAGCCCCATTAGCTTAGCCGTTTTATCAAATGCTTCACCTGCAGCATCATCTACTGACTCACCTAACACTTCGTATTGACCCACGCCGTCTACTTTGACTAATTGAGTATGCCCGCCTGATACTAATAATGCGATAAAAGGAAACTCAGGTGGCGTGTCTTCAAGCATTGGCGCTAACAAGTGCCCCTCCATGTGATGAACACCTATGGCTGGAATACCTAATGAAAACGCTAGCGCGCGGCCTGCACATGCCCCAACTAACAATGCACCAACAAGTCCGGGACCTTTGGTAAAAGCAATGCCATCAAGATCGCTAAATTGGCAACCTGCTTCATCAAGAGCCTGTCTAATAAGCGGAATCACTTTTCTCACATGATCTCTTGAGGCTAATTCAGGCACGACACCGCCATAATCAGCATGCAGTTTCACTTGGCTATATAATGTGTGGGACATTAAGCCTAATTTTTCATCATAAACGGCGATTCCTGTCTCGTCACAGGAAGTTTCTATACCTAAAACCCGCATTTCTACTATTCTTTATAATCAATCAGGCGAACGATTCTACCCGTTGACTCATTGATTCACCAGCAATCGAAGCCATATAGACAAAAGTTCTATCTAACTCTTCGGTATTGCGCTTTACAAATCGTATCTTGTGAGTGTAAAATTCCGAACCAATTTAAAATCAACCTTGATTGAAAATTAACCCACATGGGTGTTTTCTTTCAAAATTAACTACACCTAAGGGGTGATGGCGTATGCCAATTGTTAAAGTACGTGAAAACGAACCATTCGACGTAGCTCTTCGTCGTTTCAAGCGCTCTTGTGAAAAAGCTGGAATCTTAGCAGATGTACGTGCTCGTGAATTTTACGAGAAACCAACGACTTGTCGTAAGCGCGCAAAAGCTGCTGCAGTTAAACGTCTAGCTAAGAAGCTTTCTCGCGAAAACGCACGTCGCGTACGTTTATATTAATCCACTATGAGCCTAATTGATCAGCTAAAAGACCAGATGAAACAAGCCATGATCGCTAAAGATAAAGCGAGATTGGGAACTATTCGTTTGGCACTTGCCGCCATTAAACAGATTGAAGTGGATACCCGCGAATCTCTGAATGATGATCAGGTAATAGCGGTCTTAACCAAAATGGTTAAACAGCGCCGCGATTCGATTGCTCAATATGAAGCAGCGAACCGCAGCGATCTTGCTGACATAGAAGCCGCTGAAGTGAATGTAATTAATACATTCCTTCCAAAGCCTCTAACTTCAGAAGAAGTTGACGCAATTATTGCGGAAACCGTCACAGAAGTAGGTGCAGCAACCATGGCGGATATGGGTAAAGTAATGGGTGCGTTAAAAAGCAAAATTCAAGGCCGTGCAGATATGGGTGCCATTGGTGCATTAATCCGTGCAAAATTGAAATAACCGCTTTTAACGTTACAGCAGGCCGTGCAATTGCGCGGCTTGTTTGTTTTAATCGGCATAAAGTGGAACTATGGCAATACCTCGTGATTTTATCAATGAGCTGGTTGCTCGCACAGACATAGTTGAACTCGTCAACCGCAAAGTGCCGCTCAAAAAAGCTGGCAAGAATTATTCTGCTTGCTGCCCATTTCACAGTGAGAAATCCCCTTCGTTCACTGTCAGTCATGACAAACAGTTCTATCATTGCTTTGGATGTGGTGTTCACGGAAACGCTATCGATTTCGTTATGGAATACGATCGTCTTGAGTTTGTTGATGCCATCGAAGAGTTAGCCTCACTGATTGGTTTAGATGTTCCTAGAGAAGAATATCGAGGCCCCAAAAAAGATCAAAACTTAAGCCGTGATCTTTATCAGTTGATGGATGAAGCCAATCGCTTCTATCAAACTCAACTAAGACAGCACCCAGAGAAAGAGAAAGTACTGAAATATCTTGAACATCGCGACCTATCAGCGGATGTAATAAGCTCTTTTGGTATTGGCTTTGCTCCAGATGGATGGGACAACTTGCTGGGTCGATATCGTGGCCAACAAGATTCACAGGACAAACTCCTTACCGCTGGCATGTTAATCGAGAAAGATAATGGTCGACGTTATGATCGATTTCGTGATCGGCTCATGTTTCCAATTAATGATAGACGTGGCAGAGTAATTGGGTTTGGAGGACGAGTATTAGGTGAAGGCACACCAAAATATCTCAATTCACCTGAAACACCTATTTTTCACAAAGGCAATGAACTCTATGGCCTCTATGAATTAAAACAAAAACATCGTAATCCTAAACAAATCTTAATTGTTGAAGGTTACATGGACGTAGTAGCATTAGCTCAGTTTGGTGTTGATTATGCCGTTGCCTCGCTAGGCACATCAACCACTGCCGAGCAGTTTCAATTATTACTGCGTAATGCTGAAGAAGTGATTTGTTGCTATGATGGCGATCGTGCAGGCAGAGAGGCCGCTTGGCGAGCCCTAGAAACAGCATTACCCCTACTGAAGCCCGGCGATCAAGTAAAATTTATGTTCGTTGATGATGGTGATGATCCAGACTCGATGATCAGGCGAATTGGCCAAGTTGCTTTTGAGCAATTGATTGCACAATCACAATCTCTTAAATCATTCATGTTTCAAAGCTTAACGGCAGAATCTGGTGGTGATAAAAGCAAGCTTGCTAAACAAGCAATGAATTTAATCGAGAAAATTCAAGATCAAATTTTACAAAACTTATTGCTTGATAATTTAGCCCATAAATTGGGAATGAACAGCAGTGAAGAACTTAAAAAGAAATTTGGTTTTAAAATTAATAGCAATTCAAACCCAATGGGTTCAAAAGCACTAAAAGGACGTGGAACACCACTCCGACTGGCTATTGCACTATTAGTTCAAAACCCAAAAATTGGCATCAATTTGCCACCACAACCAGCTTTGTCCTATTTATCTTTGCCAGGGCTGGATTTGCTTAACCAACTTCTCGACTTGACTCGTACTCGCCAACTAAGCAGTGCTCAACTGATTGAAGAGTATAGACAGTTACCACAGCTAAATACGCTTAAAAAGTTAGCTCAGTGGGAGCACCAAGTTAAAGAAGAAAACCATCAGTCTGAGTTTAAAAAAGCGCTCGTTTGGTTAAATAACCAATATTTAGAACAGCGATATCAAGAACTCAGCCTAAAACAAAACCACACCAAGGAAGAACGGGTACAGCTACAAAAGCTGATATCCATAATTCAAGGGCAAAGTTAATTCCCCTATCGCAAAGAAGAGATCACTTAAATATGTGATTTTTGCTTGCCATAAGGACGAAATATCTTTTTAAACCCTGCTCTTGGACTAGCACAAGGTAGTGCACAAGGTTATAATGGACGTTTTGCGTGGATATTTAGCTTAGCTAATAGTCCGAACGCTCATCGTCGTAAACTGTTTACCCAACTTGGATGATATCTATGGATCATACGCCGCAGTCGCAACTTAAGCTGTTACTTGCTAAAGGTAAAGAACAAGGTTATCTAACCTATGCAGAAGTGAACGATCACTTACCTGCAGACATGGTCGATGCAGATCAAATCGAAGATATTGTTCAGATGATTAATGACATGGGTATTCGGGTCTATGAAGAAGCTCCCGATGCCGATGACATTATGATGTCAGAGGACAGCACCGATGAAGATGCAGCTGAAGAAGCTGCTGCTGCATTAGCTACTGTTGAAAGTGAACTTGGACGTACTACCGATCCAGTTCGTATGTATATGCGTGAAATGGGCACAGTAGAACTACTGACTCGTGAAGGCGAAATTGTTATCGCTAAGCGTATTGAAGAAGGGATCAACACAGTTCAAAGCTCTGTCGCTGAGTATCCTCAAGCGATTGCAATGATCCTTGAGCAATACGACAAGTATGAAGCTGAAGAATTGCGCTTAACCGACATCATTTCTGGATTTGTTAATCCAGATGACGATGAAGTCGCACCGACAGCAACGCACATCGGTTCCGATCTTCCTAAAGAAGAACTCGAAAAAGATGATGACGAAGAAGATGAAGAAGAAGAAGGCAACAAAGGGCCTGATCCTGAAGAAGCAAAAGAACGCTTTGAGCAACTGAGAACAGCATTTGATGTAACACAAGCAGCCATTGAGAAACATGGCCGTGAGCATCATCTTGCAGTAAAAGAGCTATTCGAACTCGGTGAATTATTCAAAGAGTTCCGACTTATTCCAAAACAGTTCGATCGTTTAGTTAAAAGCATGCGTTCGATGATGGATCGCGTTCGTATTCAAGAACGTTTAATCCTTAAGCTTGCTGTTGATCAAGCTAAAATGCCTAAAAAGAACTTCGTTAAGCTTTTTTCAGGTAATGAATCAAATGATGAATGGTTCACTAAAGAGTCAACTGCAGGTAAATCGTATTCTGATGCTTTAATTCGCTCAGAAGGCGATATTAGACGTTGTATTTCAAAACTTGTTTCAATTGAAACAGAAACAGGTTTGGCTATTTCTGCCATCAAAGACATAAACCGTCGTATGGCAATCGGTGAAGCAAAAGCTCGCCGCGCCAAAAAAGAAATGGTTGAAGCTAACTTACGTCTAGTAATTTCTATCGCTAAAAAATATACCAACCGTGGTTTACAGTTCTTGGATCTTATTCAAGAAGGTAACATTGGTCTAATGAAAGCGGTTGATAAGTTTGAATACCGCCGTGGTTATAAGTTCTCAACTTATGCAACATGGTGGATCAGACAGGCTATTACTCGCTCTATCGCGGATCAAGCACGTACCATTCGTATTCCGGTACACATGATAGAGACCATTAATAAGCTGAATCGTATTTCGCGACAAATGCTACAAGAAATGGGACGAGAGCCTTCACCTGAAGAGCTAGCTGAACGCATGGTAATGCCTGAAGATAAAATTCGTAAGGTATTAAAAATCGCTAAAGAGCCAATCTCGATGGAAACACCAATTGGTGATGACGAAGATTCGCATTTAGGTGATTTTATCGAGGATACTACCCTCGAACTACCACTGGACAGTGCCACTGGCGAAAGTCTAAAAAATGCGACTCATGAAGTTTTAGCTGGTTTAACCGCTAGAGAAGCAAAAGTATTGCGTATGCGATTTGGCATCGACATGAATACCGACCACACACTTGAAGAAGTTGGTAAACAGTTCGACGTAACTCGTGAACGTATTCGTCAAATTGAAGCGAAAGCGTTACGTAAACTACGCCACCCTTCTCGTTCGGAAATTCTTAAGTCATTCTTAGACGAATAACAACGATTGCTATTCCCTTAAAAAAACTCTGCACATGTGCAGAGTTTTTTCGTTTTAAAGCCTAAATAATATCGCATTTGATTATCTGTTAACCATTTAATTCAAGTTGGTGGATTTCTTGGTCATTCTGGGGTGACAAGCTTAAATAAAGTTCGTATACTTCAGTTCGCTTTTGATAGTGACGACTATCTTAAGTCGGCCCCTTAGCTCAGTTGGTTAGAGCATACGACTCATAATCGTCAGGTCCGCAGTTCGAGTCTGCGAGGGGCCACCATTGATTCAAACGAAAAGAGCCTGTTTATACAGGCTTTTTTTGTATCTGGCGTTTAGTAACTCATTTCGGCTAATTCTAAAAATGCAAAATTGGGTCAGGTTCTGGGTCAGGTTGCATACCAATACAGTGATATAAAAAACAAATTAAAAAAATTTGTTCATCGAACTTAAAAAGTACAGTAGCCTATATAAATATTATATTTCGTAGTAAATTTAAGAGTGCATGGATGGATCAAATAACCTCTTTCCCACACGCGAACAGAAGTGTGCCATTAGTTATTCCCAGTGAGTTACAAGAAAACACGTTTAGTATTATTATTGGAAAAAATGGAATTGGAAAAAGTCGTCTCCTTAACAGGATGGTTCTATCCTATAGAAAAACGCATTACTTCCATGAGCCTGCCGTTTATAACCAATATGTTCTAGAAAGCTTTCAAAGTCCAAAAGTGATTGCAGTATCAACTAGCCCATTTGATAAGTTTCCAAACATACCTAAAAGAAAAACTAAAAGCTTTCGAGTGTCTAATTATAGATATGTTGGAATCCGCTCAAATTCATACGCCTCATCAGCAACAAACCTTTTTTCTTCAGTTAGTAACGCAATCATTGAAAGGTACTTAACGAAAAATAATTATGGACAACTAATAAGCGTTTTTGAAGCAATAGAGTACCTTCCGTCCATCAACCTAACCTTAAAGAGTAACTTGAAACAAGGTAATACCGTTAAGTTGGTTGGTTTATTCGGTTCTACAGTATCTCCTGTAACTTACCCACTTCTGCAGCAACTAAAGTTAGAAGAAACACCGCAGATTATCGAAGGGCTGGAGAGCCTAAATGATGAAGAGCTAGATTGTTTGCCTTCCGCAATAGAGTCTCTTCGCAGTCTTACTAAACAGAAAAAAGAAATTAAAATCAATATTGATTTTAAAGCTGAAAAAATTAATTTCCCAAATGATTCTCAGCTAGATGAAATTACTTTTTTTTACACATATCAGAACATTACTCAAACTCAACTTGATAAAACTGAGTGATTTCTTACTATACAAACAAAACTGGAAAGAACTTTCTTTACAAAAAGCAAGTTCAGGAGAGCAATGTATGCTTCTCATTATGCTTGGGATAGCTGGGCATATTACAGATCATTCGTTGATATTCATTGATGAACCTGAAATAAGCATGCATCCAAAATGGCAAGAAGAGTTTATGCCTATGCTTGTTAAAGCTTTTTCACAATATAAAAATTGCCAATTCTTCATTGCTACACATTCACCACAAATAATCTCAAATGTTAGTGACGAAAACTGCTTCGTTACCTCCCTGACTAAAAACGAAATTTATCCTTCATCATTTTTCAGGAATCGCTCATCGGACTTCCAATTAACAGAGTTGTTCGACGCACCGGGCTATAGAAATGAGTATATTAGCCGCTTAGCTTTTGGTTTACTTTCAAAAGTAAAAAAACAAAAAGCTGTAACGGATGACGATAAAGTAAATTTAGAAAAGCTTCTTGGGTTCATTCCTTTACTTGAGAAAGACGATCCAATCCATGATTTAATTTTATCAATCAAGGAGGTTTTAGAATTTTATGCCTCTAATAAATAATCAAATTAAATATAACGAGCTTCACTCTCTGGTAATTGAAGATAAATTATCAGATGAAGATTTCAAGCATCAAGATTGGAGCAAGGACGACTTACAAGAAGTTCGAAGCACTATTAGAGCTTTTTATCGTAATGAGCAAAGAGGTATATGCGCCTATTGCAAAGAGCACGTATCATTAGTTGCTGCAGGAAATGCAAATATCGAGCATATAGCCCCAAAATCTTTGTATCCCAACTTTATATTTGAACCCAAGAACTTATGCGTTATTTGTTGTGACTGTAATCAGATCAAAAAAGATCAAGAAGTGCTTGATAAAATACCAAATACGGTTGAAAGGCAGGATATTAAGCTATATCCACGTTCATCAGGTGCATTTAAGGTTGTTCACCCTTTCTTTGATAATTATGACGAGCACATTATCATTAAAGGTAAACTGTATATCGACCTCACTGATAAAGGACACTTTACCATTGGAGCTTGCAAGCTAAACCGTTATACCCGCCAATTTGGAGTTGAGCAAGAATTCATTGATGATGATGAGATAACAGCTCTAATGAATGAATTCATGGAGTCTAAAAGCTCAATACAAAAAGCTAAAATATTGCAGAAAATAAGTAACGTTACTACATAGCTTATCAATAAAAAGCACCATGACTGGTGATTGCTACTTCATAAAATCCAAGTTAACAGAATGTCACACCGAAAGAACTAGAATAATATCGATAACCTCTGTTAGATTAATGAAATTCAAACTCTTGAACTTCACCATAACGCAACGCCCTGAATACACCAAACCACCAATCATAAGTTATATTATATTTGCCCAAGGACTCATCAATTTCAACACGATTTTCAAGTGCCGTTTTGGCCACGCTGTATGCTTGCGCCGTATTGAAAACCTTATAAGTCCAAATGGATATTCCACATAAAAAAACTGCTAGCCACATTCTATTTTTATTCATTAGTAAGTCATTCCTTTAAATTTAATTCTACAACAAGCACAATCCAAGCCAAATAATAATAACAATAAAAATCAAGATGTTAACGCCACCATCAAAATACCTACTTTATGAAAGTGGCCAATAAACTTAAAAACTAGTTAAACATGCGGAAGTATGGAAAAACATAACGTTTTAGCATTTGTGCATTGCTCATTTACACGGATTGATATCCAAGCTCAGGTTGCACATAACTGATTGTTTTAATAATTCAAAAAATCATACCTTAAATATTGTCGTAGTGTAAGCATGCTGGCGCGTTCTTCAGGCCTGTCACCACTAAAGCTTATTTACCATAACGCCTTCTTGCATGCACTTCGAAAAGTAACTTCAGGGTGAAATCACCGCTAACATCACAAAAAAACATATTATCTTGACGAAAAATGGCTGAATTAAGCCCGTTAAAAAATGGTAGTTTTCATTACAACAGCACTTGAGGCAAACTTATAGCACGAGCCCCTATAAAAGTTAATTATTAGGTCTGCTTTGTTACAAAATAGTCTGTCGAAAGAATATGATTTTTAACGACTATTTATTAGAAATAGTATCGTCACGTATTGGCGTTGCTAGCTTGGAATGGGGCATTTCCGTGTTTCGTCCTGTAAACCATTTCTGGACATTTTCGTGTCAATTATACTGATTCGAAGCTGAACTGAATATTCAAAAACTGTTAGAAATTCAAACTTAATTAAGAGTTTTAGTCTATTTTTATATGAAACTTAAGAACTGATAATTTTTAATTTAGCAACAAATAAAGAGTTCTTTATCTCAAGCTAAGTTCAAGAATGAGTGTAGATCACATTTCGGTCAGTTCGGTGTGAATGGTTCCTCAATAAATGGACCATAAACATTAGCTCTGAGTTTGTTGAGGGACATAAAATTATGAGCCAAATCATCTCACAATCTTGTCCTGTTTTTTATCTGTTGAAATAAATGGTGTTATAAGGATATGAGATGAAGTCAAAAATATTGGAAGTAAAAAACTATCATGCTGAGTTACAAGCAAACTCTGTAGATACCACTACAGATGTAACTCAATCTGTTATGTCAGAAGCTGGTGAATATGGGTTCGTAGTCTTTAAACTTGATGCAAACCGTAAACAAAAGCCACACTTTCATACCTATGGTGATATTGATATATTCATGATAGTAGAAGGTTCTGGTATTTTACATTTAGCAGAAGTCAAAGATGATCAGGTTGTTTCTGGATCTAAAGAAGCTCTTCCGTTAAAGCAAGGAGATATATATTCTGTAAAACCATATTTTTTACACAGCATAGAAACTAAAGATGAACCTATTGTGATTGCAAATATTGCGCCTCTTGCTCACAGCGATTTAAAAGAGGGGAGAAAGAATCAAATAGCAATTGATCTTTTTTTCACGAAAAGTTAGGTTGTGACTCAACATCGTCTAAATTTAATGTGTCAGTCAATTCAACTGGCACATTACACTTCAATCAGATTTAAAACCAAAACACTTTGGGGCAAAAATGCGCCAGCCGACCAAGTTGGCAAAGGAGGGACAAAACCAATTTACGCTCAATTTCATTATCTTTTGTATGAGTCTGAGGTGCAACTATGAGCTACCAAACGGCTCCCCTGTGCGGTGGATAATTTTCTGTTATACATTTATAGAATGCCTTAAAGCTGAATATTTTTGAATTTATCTTTTCAGTGCGTTATTTCTTGCTTGTTAATTCACTCACTTATTGAGTAATGAGATGGCGACAGTGCGCACTCCTGCTGAGCAACAATCAATATATAGATTCATGCTTACAAGTCTCCAAGAATACCCAAGCGAAGCCATATTATATCTTAACTTTGAGGTTTCAAAGTTTGATGGTAATGAAAACTTACAACAGTGTTATCAAAGATTAAGCAAAACCAATAGACAAAAGCTGTATGATTTTTTCAACAATAAATCATCGTCGACTTGCTTTAACTCTCGTACACAAGAGGCTCATTATTGTAAGAAGCCAAGTAATACTTGCCGACGTTTTGTAACTCAGCCCCGCTCCATTACTCCAAAATCGAGCACTCGGTATCCCAAGCAAATACAGCAACAACCTTCCTCTCCTGACTCCTTTTTTACTCAGACCAGTGGGCTTATTCACTCTTGGAAACTTAAACAGAAAACCAAAAATCAACTGGGTATTGATTTAAATGCATTAATTGGTGGTTGCGCTAAACTTTCGCAGCTTATTGAAATCATTCACAGCCTAAAAAACGACAAACAGATCATGGAAACATCATGGGACATAAGATTAATCCATAAATTATTGCACAAAGTGGCCGAGTTTTCTGACAGCCATTCATCTAATTTCGACGGCATTTTTAATGACATAATACGATTTACATCGTCCTATGAAGCGAAAACATGCACTCTATTACTGAAACTAATTAAGTTAAATTTAAATTTTTCAGATGGCAAAAGGTTGGTGCTAGGCAATGCAGCTGAAGTCAGCGTAATGCAACAATGGGGCGTTGAGCCTAATGTTGCTATTTACAATGCTTTTATCACGGTATGTGCTAAAACGGGCCAGTTTGATAGTGCTTGGCAATTGGTGTGTGGTGATAAGCCCATGATGGCACCTCATTTGCCATTAAAATCCAATCAAATCACCTGCATTAATTTGCTAACTGCCTGCGCTGAAACTGGGCGTTATGCAGAAGCCAAATCATTGGTGTTGGGCGATACAGGCACAGCCAGTTTAATGCAGCAATGGGACATCAAACCTGATGTTGCCGTTTACAGCGCCTTTATCACGGTATGCGCTAAAACGGGCCAGTTTGATAGTGCTTGGCAACTGGTGTGTGGTGATAAACCCGTGATGGCACCTCATTTGCCATTAAAAGCCAATAAAATCACCTGCCTGAATTTGCTGACGGCCTGCGCTGAAACGGGACGTTATGCAGAAGCCAAATCATTGGTGTTGGCCGATAAAGGTACAACAAGCTTAATGCAACAATGGGGCATCAAGCCTAATGTTGCCATTTACAGCGCCTTTATCACGGTATGCGCAAAAACGAGCCAGTTTGATAGTGCTTGGCAACTGGTGTGTGGTGATAAGCCCGTGATGGCACCCCATCTACCACTAAAGGCAGATTCAATAACCTGCCTGAATTTACTGGCTGTCTGCGCTGAAGCGGGGCGTTATGCAGAAGCCAAATCATTGGTGTTGGGCGATTGCGATACAGATACAGCCAGCTTAATGCAACAATGGGGCATCAAGCCTGATGTTTCCATTTACAATGCTTTTATTACGGTATGCGCAAAAACGGGTCAGTTTGATAGTGCTTGGCAACTGGCGTGTGGTGATAAGCCTGTGATAGCACCTTATCTATCACTAAAGGTAGATTCAATCACTTGCATGAATTTGCTGGCGGCATGCACTGAAGCGGGGCGTTACGCAGAAGCCAAATCATTGGTGTTGGGCGATACAGCAACAGCCAGCTTAATGCAGCAGTGGGACATCAAACCTAATGTTGCCATTTACAATGCCTTTATCACGGCATGCGCTAAAACTGGCCATTTTGATAGTGCTTGGCAACTGATGTGTGGTGATAAGCCCGTGATGGCACATCATTTGCCATTAAAAGCCAATAAAATCACCTGCATGAATTTGCTGGCGGCATGCACTGAAGCGGGGCGTTATGCAGAAGCCAAATCATTGGTGTTGGGCGATACAGCTAAAGCAACAACCAGTTTAATGCAGCAGTGGGACATCAAACCTGATGTTGCCGTTTACAGCGCCTTTATCACGGTATGCGCTAAAACGGGCCAGTTTGATAGTGCTTGGCAACTGGTGTGTGGTGATAAGCCCGTGATGGCACCTTATTTGCCAGTAAAAACCAATCAAATCACCTGCATTAATTTGCTGACAGCTTGCGCTGAAACGGGGCGTTATACCGAAGCCAAATCATTGGTGTTGGGCGATGCCGATACAGCTAGCTTAATACAGCAGTGGGACATCAAGCCTAACGTTGCCATTTACAATGCCTTTATCACTGTATGCTCTAAATCGGACCAATTTGATAGTGCTTGGCAACTGGTGTGTGGTGATAAGCCCGTGATGGCACCTCATCTACCACTAAAGGCAGATTCAATAACCTGCCTGAATTTGCTGGCTGTCTGCGCTGAAGCGGGGCGTTATGCAGAAGCCAAATCATTGGTGTTGGGCGATTGCGATACAGATACGGCCAGCTTAATGCAACAATGGGGCATCAAGCCTGATGTTTCCATTTACAATGCTTTTATTACGGTATGCGCAAAAACGGGTCAGTTTGATAGTGCTTGGCAACTGACGTGTGGTGATAAGCCTGTGATAGCACCTTATCTATCACTAAAGGCAGATTCAATCACTTGCATGAATTTGCTGACAGCCTGCGCTGAAACGGAGCATTACGCAGAAGCCAAATCATTGGTGTTGGGCGATACAGCAACAGCCAGCTTAATGCAGCAGTGGGACATCAAACCTAATGTTGCCATTTACAATGCCTTTATCACGGCATGCGCTAAAACTGGCCATTTTGATAGTGCTTGGCAACTGATGTGTGGTGATAAGCCCGTGATGGCACCTCATTTGCCATTAAAAGCCAATCAAATCACCTGCACGAATTTACTGACAGCCTGCGCTGAAACGGGACATTACGCAGAAGCCAAATCATTGGTGTTGGGCGATGGTGATACAGCTAAAGCCAGTTTAATGCAGCAGTGGGACATCAAGCCTAATGTTGCCATTTACAATGCTTTTATCACGGTATGCGCTAAAACTGGCCAGTTTGATAGTGCTTGGCGACTGGTGTGTGGTGATAAGCCCGTGATGGCACCTCATTTACCATTAAAAGCCAATCAAATCACCTGCATGAATTTGCTGGCTTCCTGCGCTGAAGCGGGACGTTATGCAGAAGCCAGATCATTGGTGTTGGGCGATGGCGATACAGCCAGCTTAATTCAGCAGTGGGACATCAAGCCTGATGTTGCCATTTACAATGCCTTTATTAAAGTATGTATTAAGGCAAAGGAATTAGACACTGGAATATGGTATTTAGAAAAAATAATGAGCAAATGTAACATGAGTACTCTTTCACAAATGCATGCTCAACTTGCGCCGCTGGAAAAAGATAATTTCGCAAGCATGATTAATAAAGGGATAACACAAGGAATATATAAAAAAAATGTTGGCTTAATGAATCATTGTATCGATTTGCATATGGATAAAATCTTCGAAGGACATTCAGGCAATGGTACACATATTCGAGGTGTTCCATTAGCTTTCGCAAAACTATTATTTTGTTACCACAAACAAAACAATGAACCCAAAATAACATCGATCATAACTGGATTCCATGGCAATAATACGTTAAAAAATGGAATGATAAGTTTTATCAAAGATGAATTTGGACTTGAGTTTATCGAGGATGAATTCAACTCAGGAATGATAGTATTGAGCAAGTCTGCCCATTAACTGTAGTTGCTCGCATTTATCCGTCATTTTCTGCTCACAATAAATGACTTTATAAAAACCAGCTTGCTCACTTTAAACGATTCTATAAATAAACCAATTTAAATGAGCTACAAATTAAATAATATCAGCTGGTTGACTCGTTTTTGGACATAAATGAGCCAGAAATTTAAAAATCACAACACCATTTCGAATTAGAAAATTTATGGTAAACATAAACTTTCCACGTTACAAAAGCAGCTCTGAGCATTGCCTATTTATCGTGCTTGACTTTTTGAGTACGTCGAAACTTCAATTGGTTAGCGTTACTCACGATTTTATTGTGGATTTAATTCTGTAATTACAATTTATTGATTTTGTTAAAATAGAAATTACAACAAATAAAAACTGCAGGATCGGCTATTAACAATCTAGTTATCTCATACAAATCAACAGCCTTAAATGTAGAGACAAAGATACGACAGAACGTTGCGACCTCGATAAAACTAAAGGTTAATATTCATTAATGTATACTATTTTTCATTTTTTCAAAGTGTTAGCTTGTATAAGCTTTTAGATTAATTGACTTAATACTGAAAGATGCGGCCATACGACAAATAATTATTGAATTTGAATAATGTAAGGAGATTCTTAATGTCTGTCTCGCAATCTGATTTATATAGGTTACCTCCAGCACCCTATGCACCCACTCCTAGACAAGCATCACAGATAAAACCTGTAAATTATGACTCGCTAAAACGAGAGGTTACTCATAGTAGAACAATGAATACGAATCTTTCAGCCCACCCAATGGCCAGAGATGCGGTTGAGGAACACCTTTATCCTATTGAATTAGTACAAGTCGCACTACATATTAATGATGTTAGTAGGCATGATGTTCCATTAGAGTTTTCTAGCAGAAGGGTGCAGGCCAGGAAGTATTTAGAATTGTGGCAAAACGCTCGACCGTTTTGTTCAACGTTAAAAGAACTTGTGGCTGTTCTTGAAGAAAACCACTTCTGGGTTTCGGCCGAAAAACTATTTATCTATGTTAAAAAATTCGACTCAATGCAACATAATCGTGTAGATCAAGCAACGCCCACTTACGATGTCTCGGCGTTTCACCAAGGTGGGTATCAAGCACATTATTCAAGTGCACAAAACCCTCAACGTCAACCCTATCAACCTAAAATATTTCAACAACTTCCATCGATCCCATTAATTTCTTCAGAGGAATACTCATCACCAGACTCGCCAAAGCTGAATAAACATATTCCTGAATTATTAAGAGCAAGATACTTTACAGATGTTCAATTACAAAAAGCAGTACAAAATGGCTTTTTTGAGAGAATGATGACTGAAGCAGATATTGAAACAATATCAAAAGAACTTACTTTTTGGGAAGTAGCTGCAAGTGATTTCAAGCTAACAGATTCAGACATAAGCACTATTAACTTCAAATTCCATGGGCAAATAACAGAAAAAAGAAAAGAAGTACTATCTCTCTGGTGTGAAAGGAACATAGATTCAACTATGAGAAAATTTTTCGAAATGCTCTTATCAAGCCGTTATGCTCAAGTCGCTAATTATGGAAGCAAACAATTAGTAATACTTATCAAATTAGAAGGCGAAGATCCCCAAGTGCAAGCGTCAAAAGATTACGATGACACTGTCACTAAATTATTAGAAGCAAAGTATTTCACACAAGAGCAGTTACAGAAAGTAACAAGTGATGGACATCTTGATAAAACTTTGTCAGACGATGATATTCAAGATTTGGCGCAAGATTTTACTTTTTATAAAGAGATTACGAGTAAGCTTAACTTAACACGAACCGATTTGGCTGACATAGACGCTTCATACTCAAATCCTCTTGAACAAAGACAAGCAATATTGCGCCTCTGGTATGAAAAGAATACGAATCCTACGCATCAAAAATTTTATCAAATGCTATTTTCAAGCAATAACAATAAAGCCAAAAATTTTGGATATAAACATATGAAAACGACGGTACTAAAATATGCAATGAAGGATTAAAATCTTAACTTCGTATAATTTTGATATGCCTTAAACTGAGCACTAATCTCATTATTAAAACTAATGCAAAATTATATCATGACAAGTTTTTAAGAGTTAACACTCTAAAACACTTTGGGGCAAAACCTTGTTAGTA
The DNA here is from genome assembly GCF_004358345.1 of Parashewanella spongiae. Lineage (NCBI taxonomy): Bacteria > Pseudomonadati > Pseudomonadota > Gammaproteobacteria > Alteromonadales > Shewanellaceae > Parashewanella > Parashewanella spongiae. The sequence continues at coordinate 4,278,889 of NZ_CP037952.1, forward strand.
ATGCCTTAACTTAATGGGATTTTTGGCAAAACAAGTAGGTAAAAATAGCCTCTGTTAGCGGCATTCATAGCATCTCCGTTCTTATTATTACTTAATGTGGGCTCTACCATTATGTTATCGAGCCCATTCTCAATTAATGTGATCTCAGAATGTCGGATGTAATCGAGCCCAAGTGATTATGTTATTGAGCCGCTACAGTTAGCATAAGTAACTCATTCAATTAAATTCACTTACTATTGTCCTCACTTAATGTAGGTCGAGACATTAGGAGCATAAGGTTTATAGCTCTTTATTCTAGGTGATATACACATATCTTTTGCAGATCAGACTTGGTTAACGTTTCTTTTGTTAAACCACATCTAAAAAAATCATCACTTCTGATTAAATGTTTACAACTTTCACAAACTCCAAATTTTTGATGCTGATTACTTTCTTGTATTGCTTTTAGAAAGCTATTTAAGTCACTTGCGAATGCAGATTGTTGTTCACTAGGTAATTGTTTAAGTGCATCAAACCATGGCTGATGTTGTTCTCGTGCTAGTTGCTGACCAGTTTTACTTAAGCACAAATGAACTTTGCGCTTGTCGACTAAATCAACAATTTTTACTAGGAACCCTTTCGCTTCCAACAAGGAAACTGATTTTGACGTTGTACCTTTGGTTTGGCCAATAAAATCTACTAAGTTTTTTAACGAGTCGCTATAACGGTTACAGCGTCCAAGATAATAAACAATTTGTAAATGAATAGATTGTAAACCTGTGATATTTGCAAGCTGCTTTTGTTCCGCTCTAAGTATAGTAAATAGAGCTTCTAGATAATCGATGGGATCATTATATGTCATCTCTACATTTTAAGTTATACCTTTAAGAGGATCAATTTATTTAAGTTTCGACTAAAAACAGTATTGACAATCATAATGTGTTACTTAATAATTGTTTCGACTCAAAACCAAATAAGGATAAATAAATGTCTTTTCGTTTTATTACCCCTACAATTCATGGGATTCTTGATTATACAGCTGCTTTAGCATTGATTATCGCCCCGTTTATGTTGCCAATCAGAACGGATTCTGAATTCGTTCATTGGTTTTCTATTGCTGCAGGAATAGGTCTAATTACATACAGTTTATTTACTGATTACCGTTTTTCTATGAAAGGGGTATTTTCTTATAAGAACCATTTACTACTTGATATGACAGCAAGTATTGCATTTATAGTCCTTGCTTTTTTACATCAGGGATCAATGTTGACCTTTAGCTATTGCTTAATCATGGGAGGAGGTGTGCTTGTTGTTATTGGGCTGTCCAAAAATCAACAGACAAACGATTAGAAATAATTGAATTAACTCAAATAGATTGAACTAATCAAAATGGCTATGCTATATAGTATCTAACTTAAATAATGTAAAAACTTACTCTTCAGACACAATTAGGCTGGCTGCGAGTATAATGGCTTGTAGTCGGGTAAGATTCATACTCGACTACCTTGATTAATCTATAAAAATTCAATATTAAGAAGTTGGCTGCATGCGTTAATAACTTATCTTGCGCCTCATAAGGCAAGACTTTTACCGCTTCATATTTGGTCAGCACTTAAGGCTTAGTGGTTTCAAGTACGCATTCTAAACGCCTTAATAACGTGAAAGGCAGGATAATTCGACCATATTGAGATTGCTTAAAATCACCACGAAGGAGATCGGCTACCGACCAAAGAAATGAAGCCGTTGAAGAAAAGTTATTTGTCATTATTGTGCTCTGAAAACCGAGAATGGAATGCAGTATATCAAAGCGTAATTTTTGTCTTTGCACTAACCTCATTTATAGATATTAAGTTGACAAATGTTGACTATTGTTTACTTTCTTTGACAAGAAGATAAGTGAACACGACAAGCTACTTGCTTCAACGAACAAAAGTAAGCCCTCAAATAGAGTAAGCTTACTTTTATTAGCTGATCAATTATTACAAAACTCACTCCTCTCTTTTTCTATCCTTAATCGACATAACCTGATTTTCTAATGTTGTCCGTGGTCCATCTTTCATTCGTTGTTGTAATTGGTACTCAAAAGCTGCACGCTGACTAGGCTTCGATTTATTGTCTAGCAGGTTAGCTCTCTGCTTTAAAATTGGCAGACCTTGCTGCTGCATTCTTGCAATTCTTTGGTACTCATCTTTAAATCGCTAATCCACTGGCTTTATTGCCCAATACGTTCCGTTCTATTCCAATCAATAACCTCAAGCACATGTTTATCTAATGGAAACTTGATAGGATCAGATAAGAAATTAAGCACTTTCGGTACATCTTCTGAGAGAACAATCTGTTCCACTGCATCGTAAATAACATCTTGTTGAACGCTATCTACATTTGCCTTGTTATTGAGGCCGCCACTATAGGGAAGGTTCTCATCATGTGGTGTGAAAGGAATACCTCTAATTTCAGTCGATGTACCTTCTAGCAGACATAGCAATAAAGCATAATCATCTGCGCTTTTTAATACACCTTCTGCTTTACTTTTTCTCTCAGGGCTATCTGTCTCGTATGATAATCTTGCTTCCAACAATTCGTATGTAGAGTAATAATAAGTTCCAACGCAACGATGTTTTTGCCCCACAGTCGGAGATACTAAATCATCAATATCAATCATCATGACTCTTGGGTTTTCGAGCTTTATTTTTTCTCCACTGACTCCTTCGAGTGTATCTCTGTATAACAAGTTGGCACTTTTAATGTCGCGAAAGTAGATAGAGTGCTCATGAGCTTGCGCAATATCTTTGCAGAGTTGTTGATAAGCCTTCAAGGGAATGATTTTTGTTGTAATTCCTCGACCTTGTGTTCCAAAAATTATTTTTTGTAAATCTTCACCACCATTTGCCGCAAGCAATTGTCCTTCAGGTCCCGAATAAACACCAAGTAACCCTGGGGCTATCGATGTACCTGTAAAAGAATTTCCGTATAAGGCTGATTTTAGTTCTTCTAATTGAGCCTGTCGTTGTTCATTCGCTTCTGCTTCAGTGAGTTCCAAAAGATAGTCAGTATCAATAATTCCAGGCCTAAAGCCTTTCAATTTAATATAGTTTTCATCTCGCTCCACGACTTCTTTAAATGCACCTTTGGGTTGAACATTTCCTGGTTGAACATTTACTTTGGGCTGACGAATTGGAGGTAACATTTGCTTTTTGTCTATTAAGTATGAATGGCTTACTGAAGGATCTTCCTTTGACGTGTAAGTCATGGTCACAAAACCATCTGGAGCCTTGTCCGTAGGCTGTTTTTCATTAGTGATTTTTTGATTTTTCCTTGCTTTATAGGCCTGCCAAGGCTTAATGCTTTGTCTGTTTTCAATGCGAGCCATTAAATTTAATTTTAATTCTTCATTTTCAGTATCGTTAGATGCCTCCATAACTCGAGCCACAAACTTTTCAATTTCTTGCTCTCTTTCACCGTCTGATACCCCGCTTAAATGGATCTCAAGCCGTCCTTGTATTTTTATCTCCAATTCATTTTTAATTTCATCTATTGAGCGATTCCAGTTAGATATAGCTTCGCTTCCAACTATGTTTTTTTTCCTTTCAAGCGGAATTTTAGAATGGTTTGCTTCACACCATTGTTTAATTAAATCTTTCTCTTGAGAAAATTCCTCATCTTCAACATGCATATGAGTTATTTTTGGAAAGGTGAAAGTGACTTCAGGAAACGTTTCTTCAAATCCAGCAATTTTAAAACTTACACGATGCTCTTCATGATGCCCTAACGGCCCTTGAGTTAGAGTCATTTTCAAACATTTTTCATGTTCAAAATCGACATGCTCCGCTAAGGTTACAAATGCTTCTACTTTCTCTTTTGCTGACTCAAATTCACTTTTATTTGATTTACTTTTGAGGATAAATAATAAACGGCTGAGTTCTGCTGTATCAGTGCCGCAAAACCAATCTTTTATGCGCTCAATACTTGTGACTTTTACAGCCTCTTCAATCGAAGCCGCTTTTTCTATCTTTTGTAATTTTTTTGCCCCCAGACTTCGTCTTCCCCACGCTCCCGGATTGCTTTTAACTAATAGGGACATAACACACCTCCTAATTGCTATTCACTCAAAACAAAAGCATTAAGCAATTAAATTACTGGTAAAAAATTAAAACATTGGCATTCTTTCAACTTTACAACTCATGCCGCCTTCTCTTTCCTTAATTGTCGTTTAATAAAGTATATTCAGCAAATTAATACCGCTTAACCCATTGTTAATACTGTTGTTAGCATAAAAATCGAATTTAATAGGTTTATGACATGCTTGATGGGTATTTTCTACGTATCAGATCTGATGGAGGTTTAAACTGCGCCAAAGATGAAGATTAATATGAAGGAGTTAATGCTTATGTATTGTTATCTCAAATAAATCCGTTTGATCATAAATAAAGCTTCCCACAAGCCTGTGAAACACAAAGCGTCATCATTAAGCGGAGGTCCATGTTTCACAAAAGCAAGACTATGGAAATTTAAGCTAATTTCCTTTGCTCTTCAAGCCCCATAGCTATCAAAATCGGCTCACTAGACTGTGCATCAACAAAGTCTTGTTTTGAACTCCAGTTAAACCAGTTGTGCTTTATTAACTCTTGAGCAATTGGGCCTGCTAGTGTATTTCCTGGGCCAAGCACGATAATTTTATCAGGCGCAAACTCTTTAACCGCAACCTCAATTGCTTTGCTGAAGTCATAAGTTTCGGTAACTTGATGGCTTAATGTGTAGTCCCTTAACTCATTCAAGTCACAATAATATGGACTCCAAATATTACCTTGCCCGTCTATAAGTGGCACATCAGGTCGTTGGAATAAATCTTCGTCTAAAGCAGACAGTCCTTTTTCACTAATTTCCTTCATTAAAGGAGTGTGGAAAGCGCCATGATTATATAAGCGCATCGGGTAGCGATTATCGTGTTGAGGTAACAAGGCTTCAGCTTGTTTCAATCCCGCCTCATTCCCAGCCAATACACGATAACCACCAAGGTTAATGGATGTATACAGCTCACAACCATTATGCTGATTAACTTGCTCTATAACACCATCAATAAGTGCTATTTTTTGATAATCTATTTGCCAATTATCGTCGATTTCGGGGTAAAGAAGTTGCCCCCCAATCAAGCCGCCTGCCATCATTGAGCCCATAGTATTGATGACATCTATTGCAGCATCTGGATCTAAAGCTCCAGCAAGCGCCAATGCGATATACCAACCCATTGAATTACCTGTAACAGCAACAATGTCATATTTATCGAGATCGATATCCATAAAGTCACCCGCTGCACAGGCATAGATAAGTGCTGATGCATTTTCTCCGGGAGTATGTAACTTAAATGAATACTTATTTTCAGCATCTAATTTGCTGATCGGCTGTTGCTTATGCTCTGCACGGTAATCATCAATTTCAGAAATAAAATCTCTTTTATCTGAATGATAACGTGTTAAGTAGCCTAACTCTTCTTTGTTATAGCAACCTCTACCCGGAGCGACAACGACAACTCTTTGTTTTTGCATTATGTGTAAGTACCTTAAGACTTCTTATTAATTAGATTCAGCGCGGCCTCAACAATCGCGTCTTTATCAGGAAGTGGCAGTGTTGCAGCATCGGCTAAGGGGATAAAACAATCTGCACCCGTTAACCTTGCCAGTTTGGGGCAGTTATCTGATAACTGCTCTTGCAACGATGTCATCAATGCTTCACTCACATTACCGCTACGACGACATTCATCGACAATCAACACATTTTCACTTTCTGATGCAATGGCTGCGATAGCCGGTTCATTCAATGGCGCTAAATAGCGAATATCCACTATTGAGCATTCAATACCTAACTCTGATAATTTTTTCTCTGCTTGTCGACTAAGATAGTAGCCATTGGCGTAACTGATGATGCATAATTTTTTACCTGTACCAAAACAAGTTGGCTCCCCAAAGGGTAACGGCTTTGCAACATCTTGTTTTTGATATTGATGACTCCACAAATTGTCACCCGTTTCGTGTAAATCTCGTGTCATATACAGTGCAATAGGTTCGATAAACACAACTAAGCGTTGTTCTTCTTGCGCTAAGCGCACGCATTCACGCAACATTCCCATCGCATCGGCGCCATTTGATGGGCAGGCTAAAATTAACCCCGGAATATCACGAAATACGGCTAGCGAGTTATCATTATGAAAATGCCCACCAAAGCCCTTTTGGTAGCCTAAGCCTGCAATGCGGATCACCATAGGGTTGGTGTATTGCCCATTAGAAAAAAATGGTAGTGTTGCCGCTTCCCCACGAATTTGATCTTCTGCATTATGCACATAAGCTAAAAATTGGATTTCGGGTATGGGTAATATACCGTTATGCGCCATACCAATGGCTAAGCCTAGTATTGAAGTTTCATCCAACAAAGTGTTAATCACGCGGTTAGGCCCAAAACGCTCCACCAGCCGTGAAGTGACATGATATACGCCGCCTTTTTTCCCCACATCTTCGCCACATACCACAATATTTGAGTGGCGAGCCATTAACTCAGTTAAGGTTAAATTGATTAACTTCCCCATGTGTACTGGCTTGTCTAAGGAGTTTTTATCTGCTTTCATAAGCTGATTAAAATCCTCAGATGAGAGTGAATTAGGCGTTGTTCCTTGTAATGATTTTGGCGGGATTACAGCTTTTATCGTGTCATCAATGTGTGATAATTTTGCGCGCATTGCGGCAACTTTTGACACGGATTCAATTTGTTTTTTTAATGCTTCATACCAAGCAATAATCTGCTCTGGATTAAGCAATCCGGCATTAATTATCTGTTTTGCCGTTATCAATAACGGATCTTGCCCTTCATTTTCTAGAATTTGCTCACGGGTTTTATAAGCAATTTCGGCATCACTACCAGCATGTCCCATTAACCGCACAGTACGAACATGTAAAAATGCAGGTTTTCGATGAAAGCGAACCCAGTCCGAAGCTTGTTTTGACACACGATAGCAATCTAATAAGTCTCTTCCGTCACAATAAAAATATTCAACACCTGCACGGTGTTTAAAGTTTTCCTCGACCCATCCTTTCGGGGTGATAGTTGAAATTCCAATACCATTATCTTCACACACAAAAAGTAGAGGCATTGGCACTTGCTGGAAAGCAGCCCAACCTGCTGCATTAATAGCGGTTTGGGCACTGGCATGGTTCGCTGAAGCATCACCAAAGTTACACAGCACGACAGCATCATGTGGTAAATCGGCATCGATGGACAAACGGTCAGTAAGCGGAATACTCAGCGCAGCACCTACAGCTTTAGGTAAGTGTGAGGCTATTGTAGAAGTTTGGGGTGGGACAAACAGTGTTTTGCTCCCCAATACTTTGTGACGCCCACCTGATATAGGATCATCACTTGATGCTGAAAACGAAAGCAACATATCCCACAATTGAGTTTCGCCAGCTACATGTCGACCGCGTTCTAACAAAAATGCCGCACTGCGATAGTGCAAAAATGCCATATCATTGGTTCTAAGTGCCATCGCATAAGCAGCATTACCTTCATGCCCTGAGCTACCGATGGTATAAAAGCCTTGGTTGCGGGCACGCATTTTTCGAGATTCTAAATCTAACAAACGACTTTTTAATTGAGATTCAAACATCCCCATAAAATCAGCATCGGTCAAACCAAGCCTTTTATGATCCCAGCCTTCATCAATATCTAAAAAATCTTGCTTTAAAATAGAATTTATAAATTGTCTTTCAACTGCTATCGCTCTGTCTTCCATTCCTACCCTCTTTGCTGTTTTTAGTTTTGGTGCAAAGCTGAGGTAGGAATGCTCACTCTACCTCAGTAGAAAATGACTACATAAAGGCTTGAATGCTGGTTTGAGCACGACCTAAAATCAATGCGTGAATGTCATGAGTACCCTCGTAGGTGTTCACGGCTTCCAAATTCATCACATGCCGTATGACATGAAACTCATCTGCAATACCGTTACCGCCATGCATATCACGGGAAATACGGGCAATATCCAATGCCTTTCCGCAAGAGTTACGCTTAATCATTGAAATCGCTTCAACAGGTAATGCGTTTTGATCCATCAATCGTCCTGCTTGCAAGCAAGCAAATAAACCCGTGCTGATCTCCGTTTGCATGTCTGCTAATTTTTTCTGAAACAATTGGGTACCAGCCAAAGGCTTATCGAATTGAATTCTATCAAGACCATATTGCCTTGCTGCATGCCAACAGAACTCTGCAGCGCCTAATGCCCCCCATGCAATGCCATAACGAGCCTTGTTTAAACAGCCAAACGGCCCTTTTAATCCCGTTACATCAGGGAAAATGGCATCTTCCCCCACCTCGACGTTATCCATTACAATTTCCCCCGTAATAGACGCTCGAAGCGAAAACTTACCTTCAATTTTTGGCGCCGATAACCCCTTCATACCTTTTTCGAGTACAAATCCTCGGATGACACCATCAAGCTTTGCCCACACCACAAATACATCGGCAATGGGGGAGTTTGTGATCCACATTTTGCTACCAGTAAGTCGATAGCCGCCATCAATTTTTTCCGCACGTGTTTTCATGCCAGCAGGATCAGAGCCTGCATCAGGCTCGGTTAAACCAAAACAACCGACCCATTCGCCTGTAGCAAGTTTTGGTAAATACTTTTGTTTTTGCGCTTCTGTGCCGTATTCGTTAATTGGATGCATCACTAACGATGATTGCACACTCATCGCGCTTCGGTAACCGCTGTCAACACGTTCAACTTCACGTGCGACTAATCCATAGCTGACATAGTTTGCACCTGCACAGCCGTACTTTTCTGGCAAAGTTGAGCCTAAAAGCCCTAACTCACCGAGTTCATTCATTATTTCACGGTCAAAATGCTCATTACGGTTTGCCATTAACACCCGACTCATCAGTTTTTCTTGGGCATATTCATGCACCATGTCACGGATCATCCGTTCTTCTTCAGTCAATAAGCTATTAAGTTGAAGCGGATCTTGCCAATCAAAATGAATGCGAGCCATCAGGAATTCCTTGCCATTAAACAATATCTTGTTGAGCAGAATACGCACAAATTGAACTTAGGCAAAATATTGTTTATCTTTAGATTCTATAGCTTTTTTATATATCTTACGTGAAGGTAAAGATGAATCTAAAGGGATTGAAGTATTTTGTTGCGGTTTTTGAAACCGGCAGTATTAGTGCAGCTTCAAAACAATGTTTCATTTCTCAGCCATCAATTTCAACCGCGGTCAGTAATCTTGAAAACCAATTAAACACCCAGCTTTTTCAACGCCACGGCAAAGGCGTTTCTGCCACGACTGAAGGGCAGCGCCTTTACCCACTGGCAAAACGTTTACTTAACGAAAGCCAAGCTATTCAATCATTGTTCGTGCAGCCCCAGCAAAGTACCCCTTTTCGGTTAGGATTAATTCGATCATTAGGGGTAGATAGAATGAGTCAACTATTAAAAGACTTTACTCAGGCGTGTCCAGATATGGAGTTAACGCTGGTAGAGCATACCGATGAAGCAGAAGCTCGAATTATTACAACCGCCGATTTATCGAGCCAAGAAAGCTTTTTTCCTATTTGGAGCGATACTTACTTATTGGCAATACCACCAGCAATGAACATCAGTTTAAAACCCAAAATTCAATTGAGCGATTTACATGAGCAACCTTTTATCCACCGTATGCCTTGTGAAGCATTGAGTAGTTTACAACAGCTTTTTGATGTTGAAGGGATAGCTCCACAAATTCGCGCCAGAATACAAACTGTAGAATACGCAATAGGACTTGTGGCAGCTGGGCTTGGCATTGCTATTGTTCCCGCTGTAACCTCGTTGACCGATAGACAAGACATTGTATTTAGGCCGCTAGATGACATTGAATTAAAACGAACCATTGGTTTAGCTCTGCCTCTGACTTCAAATAATAGTCAACACCAAGAGATACTGACTAAATTATGCCAGCAATACTAGGGTCTGTTGATCTTCCAGAATTAAATTTTGTGCTATTTGAGCATTTATCTGTTCAAGGCGTGAGCAGTGATGCTTAGCCATCTAAGTGAGCTGGTCACAACACAGAACAGTGAATGCTCAAAAGCATCGAAAAAAGAGAGAGCGTAAATTGGTCGCTCTTTCTAAATAAAAGGTGCTGCGTTATCGTTTTCTTATTTGGAAACGAAGTAACGACAGTTTTGTATGTCGATAATAACCAAACCTCACAAACTCTGCCTTGCATAAAATAACCAATTTATCGCTGCAAAAACAATCACGAAAGATCAACAGACCCTAACAACGCTCAGCTAACTTTCGTCACTCCTGCGAAGGCTAGAAACGAAGTAACGACATTCTTGTAGATTGGTTAGTCAAAGTCAAAACTGGTGTTTAAGTCTAACTCTTGCTGTGTCGTTCTTTGGGCTTGATAGATAGCATATCGATAACGCCGTTTTCGTTGTTTACACAAACGAATCACATCGACTTTCTTGGCTAGTGTAAATTGTTGCCATTGAAAACGTTCATCACGGCTACGAAAACAGCCAAGGCAATAACCTCGACTGTCGGTTTGACAAACGCTGATACAGGGAGACGGGACATCAAAAAATTCTAGCTGCTCCATAGTCCCCTTAAAAAATATCTATTGATTACCCTTTGCAGTTTGGAGTGCGAGGCACATTGCCTTCACCCTGCCACTCTTCTTCAGTATAGGTGTGAATCGATAGAGCATGAATGCTATTTTCGAGTTCAACGGCTAATACTTCATTTACCATTCTATGCCTAGCAATCAATCGTTTACCAGAAAAATTATCACTGACCAATACAACTTTAAAATGACTTTCAGAATTTGGAGGTACATTATGTCGATTGCTTTCATTCAACACGTCAATAAAACTTGGGTTAAATTCAGTATTCAACTTATCAGTAATAACTTGCGCTACAGGCCCTACTTTCGAGGAAGACATATCTATTGCTCAATTGATCTATGAAAGATAGCCGAAGGGTACTCACTCGATTTAAAAAGATCAATGATCAGCCTCATTGTTGTATAAGGAATCATTTAAAAAAGTGTGGTTGTATTTGCCTAAAGGTGTAATTTAGTCTCGACGCATTAACTTTCACTCGCTTAGGCACACTATGCAACCAATCGTGCTGCATAGGCCAATGCATAATGAGCAGATCACCACTTGCAAGATGATACGAGTATTTTTGCTTAGTCTGCTTATGTTTAACCACAAACTCTCTTTCAGCTCCAAGGCTGATTGAAGCAATATCACTGCATGGTTTAAATTCAGGCTCATCATCACAATGCCAGCCCATACTATCTTGTCCATTACGATACTGATTAACTAACACACCATTGTAATCAATACCAAAATCATGGGAAAGTTTAGCTTTGAGTTTATGAGCATAAATAGGCCAAGGCTCTGCCGTTACAGTCAAGCCTGAATAACGTGTATCACAGCCAGTGTCACCAAACCACGCCTGTTGCCGCGGGATAACATGCCGCTTTCCAAATATTTGTATTTGCGGTGAAGTAAATGGATAAAATATCGCTTCGGCCATCAAAGATTGCTTTTGCTTCTGTGATAAATACCCTTTAATCAGGGTAACAGGCGGAGAACTATCGTTTTCCTGTCCTTTAACCAAAAGCGGTAATTCAGTTTGCATTTTCTCTCACTGATTTATTCTTCCAAATTTATTCACCATCAATAGTGAGATCTGCGATAATTACGCATTATTTTTTTGCTGTCGACATTTATGAACATCGAGCTCATCACTACAGAATCTTCTGAAACTGATCTAAAAACTGAATTATCATTACTTTTGCAACGTTATCCAGCCAATCATAATACCAACTTACAAGCTTGGGACGCTGCCGATGAATACCTCTTGAAGCAGGTACATGAACAAGGCAGAACTGACAGTAACATCGCTATTGTTAATGACAATTTCGGTGCATTAAGCTGCGGCTTAAATCGATTGTTACCAGACGCACAGCTCTATATCGAGACCGATAATAAAACCAGTATTTCTGGTATCAACGCGAACTTTAATTCAAATCAGCTCAATATTGAACAGCTAAACTGGCATACAAGCCGCGAATTATTACCAAAAAGCGTGACATTAGTCTTGATGAAGCTCCCCAAAAACTTAAGTTACTTTAGTCAGCAGTTAGTGCGATTATCGCAAGTGCTGCCTGAAGGCACACAAGTGTTAATCGGAGCTAAAGCTAAATCAATTACGCCTACTGTTATTCAATTATTTACAGACAACTTAGGCCCAGCCAAAGCTAGCCTAGCTTGGAAAAAATGTCGAGTGATTAGCTGCCTTTCAGACGGTAAAGTTAGGCAAAACGAGAAAAATAAACAGTGGCAAATCCCTGAATATCGACTCAGAATGAATAACCTCAGCAATGTATTTGCTGCTAATAAGCTTGATATCGGTGCGAGAGTGATGCTTGAAAATATGCCAAAAGGTCAATTCGATACCATCATTGATTTAGGGTGTGGTAATGGCGTGCTAGGTATGAGAGCGGCTCAACTATTCCCTGATGCCGATATACATTTTGTTGACGATTCAGAAATGGCTGTGGCTTCTACAAAGCAAAACTGGCAAGCCAATAACTTTGATGAAGGTAGAGGTTACTTTTACTGGGATGATTGTTTAAGCAAACTGCCGACAAATGTAGAGCCTGATTTAATCCTTTGTAACCCACCTTTTCATCAAGGTGAAGCCATTACGGATCACATAGCTTGGCAAATGTTTTTAGATGCTAAACGCCGCTTAAAATCCGGTGGGTTGTTGCATGTTGTAGGCAACCGCCACCTTGGTTATCACATCAAGTTACAACGCATTTTTAGCAATTGTAAAACCGTAGCATCTAATGGAAAGTTTGTTATTTTACAATCAACAAAGTAGCCATGTAGAGCGCCAATCAAAATAGTAAGTGATTAATAGATATAGGCGTTATTTTTAAGCGCCTTTTTATGTGGAGTATGGTGATTGCTCTTCTTCAAAACACTCTGATTTTGTGGCGGCTTCTAACAATTGTTGCTTTAGTGTGGAATTTGTCATTTCAGCATGAAGTATGCCTTTTAGTTCTTCTAAACTTGCGCCATTGTTAGAACTCGCAGAACGCGAATAGAAACTATCAACTTCACTAGATAATGATGAGCTTGCTCGTTTTCTCCGACTCGGTATAATAGCTAACGAACCATCAACACTAGCAGCCATTGATAATGATGCTGAGTCTGCATACATTCTTGGTTCATCTAATTCTAAACCGCTATCATAATGCTGTAATGAAGCACTTTCATCTACTAATTCATCAAAAAAGTTATCTAGTTCAACCTCAAAAATTATCATTTGCGGTGGGCATTTCACGATACTTTTTACTGATGTAGCAGTGTTACCTCCACTACTTTCCATCACATTATCTAGGGTTTCATCCTCTAGTTTTGGCTTGCTATTTTCATGAACAATCGTTTCTTGCTCTTCTTCGTCGGTAAAAACTATTTTAGCCCCAAGCATACTCGCATTATGCCATTGAGTAATATTCGCTTCGAAATTTTTCATTGAAGCATTATTAAAATTTCCTCCTGTACAATCAGCGTATGAAAACACAGCCCCATCAAGTATCGCGCCATCGAAGTTGGCTTCAGTTAAATTTGCCCCTGTAAAATTAGCGTTTGTAAGATCTGCACCTCTAAAATCAGCGCAATGCAAATCGGCTCCTAAAAAATAAGCGTTTTTTAAGTTAGCATTGGTAAAACTTGTCGGGACTGACTCTGAGTAGCTAAAGAATCGTCCAAAACTAAAGTCAGCAAGCTCAGCATTCACACCTTCAAAATTAGCTCCCCAAGCGATGATACTTTCAGCGTTAATATCAAAGAGGTTTGCCCACTTTAAGTCCACATTAATCATCTCTGTTTCTTTTAACCATGCTCGCTCAAGATTAATACCACGCATTCTTGCTCCAACTAAACTGGCCTTTTCTAAACGACACTTAGCTAAGCATGAATGAGATAGGTCAGCGCTGGGCAATTGAGCACTGTTTAATTCGCAATCGATAAATTTTGTTCGCAAACAGTGTAATGGAGATTGATTAGCTTGTGCGTTGCTCATATCCACTCTGAGCAAGTTTGCGTCATTAATGACAGTGTTACTAAGCCTTGCTCCTACCATGCTGACATCTTGCATTTGCATAGCTGAACAATTTGCACCACGTAAAATAACATTTCGTGCATTAATATTACTAAACACGGCTTCGCGTAAATCAGCTTGAACAAGCAAAGTGCATTGCATTGAAACTCTATGCGCATTCATGCCACAGCAATTTGCTTTAAATAAACAACAATTGGTAAGTGACATGTTTCCCAAAACACATCTCGATAGATTTGCTCTTGTTAAATAAGCTTCACTGAGGTCTATGCCTGTTAGCTCCCAAGATGATAAATCGATGTCTTCGAGTCGTATTTTTTTATAAGGAATTTCAGAGCTTGGTAAAAGATATTTAGAATATACAAACTCAAATTCGACCAACCCATTGATAATTTTAAGCTGGAAACACGGATAGAAATCTTTCGAAGCGTAAAGCCTAAGCTCAACAAATGTTTTAAATAAGGCAACTGGATCCTTTGTCACCTTCCAAAACTTGAAAAGGCCCGCGCAATGCTGCTTGTCTCGGGGCGAGTATATGGACTGTAAAAATGATGCTTCAAAAGCGCAATGCTCTACGCCGCTGGCAGCATTGTTTAATAAACTCAATGAAGAGCCACTGACATTGTATGGTTTTGATATTTGATTGAACTGCTCTGCCGAGTGAAGCATAAGCACCTCAGCTTGTTAGCTTTCAAAGAATGTCTAATTATACTTCTAACACACTTTTTATCGAAACAATAATGACTTATTGTTCATTAATATTAAGCTAAAAAATATCAATTTATATTGCTGTTCATTAAACCTATATAAACCGATTTAACGCACAATTTAACTTTAATTCATTGAAATTAAAGATAAAATTAAACAGCCAGGATTCACCTATCAGGTGAGTACTGAACATTCAAGTACTTGCCAAAATCACCGCTAGCGCCGCTATAAATTTTGCAAGTAGAAACGAAGTAACGACAGTTTTGTATGTCGG
Organism: Parashewanella spongiae; assembly: GCF_004358345.1. Classification (NCBI taxonomy): domain Bacteria; kingdom Pseudomonadati; phylum Pseudomonadota; class Gammaproteobacteria; order Alteromonadales; family Shewanellaceae; genus Parashewanella; species Parashewanella spongiae. Next base: position 4,294,017 of record NZ_CP037952.1, read on the forward strand.
TAGTCTAGTGCCTTTGCTTTTTTCTATAAAAGTCACTGGATACCAGCCTTCGCTGGTATGACAAAGATTGGTACTTTCTAAATCGCTAGCTCCCTAAGAGAAGTCGCACTACGAGGGCATTTCAACGCTTATTCTTCTAAGTTATGAAAACTTGAATTAGCCCGCTAGACCAACACTTTCACGCCTTGAAAAATGCACCTTGAAAGTGCACTGAAAAATGCATCTTCAAGTATCACGGGGATATGGTCTTTAGCAAGCTTCACCTTTATTCTGTATCCACTTTAATATCGACATCCAAGTCACCAAACTGCTTATTTTCAACCCAAGTTCGGTTGTTTAATAAATGGGTTTTCTCGAACTCACGAGCCCAATCGTCCTCGGTCCACCTTCCATTTTTATGCATTCCAACATCAATTTGTGATTGAGCTGAGCCAATAACGACGATACCTTGAACGGGTTTAGCTGCTTTCACATCGGTTTTAGGCTTTCTACCCTCAACCGTAGAAGATGCTGAAAGCTCACTTTCATCCATAGGAAGTTCGAACACTTGATCTTGTGACAACTCAAAAACCGTCATAGCCAATCTTTCCGGGTTTTCATCGACAACTTTTATGCAGGTAACACCTGTAAATTTCACTCTATCTGCTTTTTTGGTCTCTCGAATCTTTTTCCCTAGTGAATACTCATTGTCTCTAATTGTCTGCACAATTTCTTGAACCGTAGGCTCATCACCTGTTATGTGTGCGACTTTATCGTATGAAGTAAATTTATTTCTTCCTTTTTCATACTTAATCATTCCATGCGTTTTGAGCAATGCTTCACTTTCATCAACAGGTAAACGACTTAAAATCAAAATCTTCGTTTGCTCTGGAAAATCTGACTTCCTTCTTATTCTTTCGAACATTAATCCAGCCTTAGTTCCTGGTGAAGTCTTTATTACTTTTTGTTCTCCCCAAAAAGATGTACTTAGCTCATCAGAAACTAACAAGTTATCTAAATGGATTACTACAAGCGGGCAATCATATGTAACATCCATTTCTTCATCTAGTTTTACTACGTTTTCTATCGCCCTCAATTTAAATTTATTACTGCCTGGCTTAATTGTACTTCCCTCTTTCAACACCGCTGAAACTGTAAGTCCTGGGTTTCTATCTGCCACTGTTGAAGTGGAAATTGATAGATTCTCAAGCTTCAAATCTACAGGTATTGAATCGACAGCCATACCTTCGTCGGAGATTGAGTCTGACTCAATAGCTTCTCCCTCAAAATTTTCAATTGTAGAAGACTGCCTGTCATCTGGAGTATATTTTACATTTGACTGTTTGAGGATTGATTGAAGAGGTTTCTTTTCTGGAAGAGGTTTCTTTTCTGGAATAGCCTCGGTCCCTGTTTCACTGTATTCAATAGCTCGGGGAGTTGAGGAGAAAAAACTTCCAATAAAATTAGATACCAAACCAGTAGCATCATTAACTCTCTCTTTGACACTTTTTTGTTTTACTTCATCATTAAGCTTCTTTTCTTCAGCTTCAGCTTCAACTTTAGTTAGGCCTAGAACTCCTTTGTCCATTACTTTAAAATACTGCTGCTGAGATTTAATACCTATAGCATTTTCTTCTTCTTCATCAGACAGAACAGAACCACAAATACCAGCTGAACTTAATGCTTCCTCTGCTCTACTATTGGTATCTTCAATATGAAAAGTGTCTTCAATAATATCTTCAAGAATACCTTTTATAAAAACTTCATCTTCAGCATGCAGCTCACTATCAGCTGCAGCCAAGGCGTTTAAGGCTAAGTCACGACTAAGCGCTTCTATATTTTCTAATTTCTTTTTATCCGCAAACAATTTTTCATCATTAGCATTTTGTATTTCATCTACTATTACGCTTGAAATTATCTCTGAAGTTTTTCGCTCAGCTAGCTCATCAATCTCGTTCTCTAGTTCTTCTCTTTCTGTAGCAAGCTTTTCTTCATTCACTCGAATCAGCTCTTTGACTCCTTCATGAATAATTTTTTCAGATATTTTTTTTGATAAATCAGCTCTTGCCTTTTCTAGCTGTAATTCTGATTCCTGTTGCATTTTAAATTTAGCAAGCTCACGAGCGCATTGTTCTAAAATTGCTTCAAAAGCCATTTTTTCAGGCTCGTATTTATCTGGAGTTATAGGCCCCTGAGTTGCTTCATGACTCTGCCTTGAATTAACATTACTCTCATTAGCACCTTCAAAGTCATCTTTAACAGCGCTAATAACCAGTAAATCCCCTTCTGATTCTTCGATTTTATATTCATTATCATTAAATTTAACTTTCGAGCCACAGTCACTAAACTTAGCCTCCGAGCTGTCATTAGATTTCATTACTTCATATTCAATATCAGCTCCACTAGAGAAATGCTTATTGACTGCTGTTTCTATTTGTCTTGAGTAAATGTTATTGCTGTTATTATTGAATAATCCATTGATGCCAACATGAACCTCTCCTGTAGCTCCCCTTTCAACTATAAACTCCATGTCTTTGGCAGCTTGCCCACCAACTTTTATCGGAAAAGTCACTTTTAAATTATTAAATTCACCTTTTTTCCCGCTAAACGTGCCGGCCATAAATTCAACTTCATTAGATGTAAATTCATTTTGTGCGCCTACCTTCCATTGAATAGGATTACTCAGGCTTATATCAGCACCAGACATCAGTTACTCTCCTACGTATAGTAAATCGAATGTTATGTCTTCACTAAAGATAACCAGCTAAAAGATATAACAAATTTCTTATAAATCTAGCACTGAACGCCTTTACTTATGATGAATATTATGCGGAATTTTCATTAATAATTATTTAACCAACTTACTTGTATATGTATTTTTTGTAATTTAACATCACAGTTAAAATTATTTATCATTTGCCCACAACATCACCAAGGAATTTCCTCTCATAAGTGCAATAATTTAATTTCAAATAAACATTAATTTGCGGCATAATTAATTAAATAAATAGATTCAGATAATTTTTTTAAATGGATAAATTCGCATACATAGATGCTATGGGTATTCAACAATGGGTACCTGCACAAGAAGTAAATAGTCAACCACGTTATTTAATTCTTCATGATGACGATGATATGCCTGTATCAGAGCAATTTATTCACCATATATTATCGTTACTTAACCATTCTGAACTTTCTTTTTCTTTTTCAGAGAAACCAATAAAAGGTGCTGAAATTGTATGGGACATGCGAAGCCGCAAAACTCGTCCGCATCAAGCATGGATAGAATCCGAACCAATGAGTAAGCTTCTGAGTAACGGAGAATATAAAAAGCAGCTTTGGCATCAAATCTGCCTTTACTTAGAGAAAAAGAGCAAGATTAAATCGTGAACACTACCGCTCAAAATCAATTCAAATTTGTAACAACTAAAAAACAACATTTAGAACAAATACTTGAAATTGAAAACTCAGCCCATTCATACCCTTGGTCAGAATCAAACTTGTCATCATGTTTTTCACGTTTGTATCACAACACTGGTGTTGAACTAAATGGCAAACTCGTTGCATTTAGCATCATTCATCAAGTTGTTGATGAGTCTACGTTAATGGATATTTGTGTTCATCCTAATTACCAAGGTTTTGGATTTGGTAAGCAACTGTTAATTCATGCCATTGATCAGGCTAAAAACAGAAATTCTGCAGTAATGATGCTCGAAGTCCGAGCTTCTAATCATAAAGCACTATCACTTTACGAGCACTTAGGCTTTACAGAGACTCACAGAAGAAAAGAATATTACCAAGCTGACTCCAAGCGCGAAGACGCTATAATGATGGAGCTTCGATTCGATTAACCTCATTGATTTCACAGACTCATGCAGTAACTACTGTGGTATAATCTAGTTCTTCGTTTGAAACATAAGTAAGTCAAGGCAGCTTAATTCTTTCATAAAGAACAACTTTTACCTTGCAACTCTTAAGTATATTTGGAAAAACAAAGTGGCTTTACTAATCAATGACAGCTGTATCAATTGTGATATGTGCGAGCCTGAATGCCCCAATCAAGCCATCACTCTTGGTGAGAAAATTTTTGAAATTGAGCCTAATTTGTGCACTGAGTGTGTTGGTCATTATGCGAAACCCACTTGTGTTTCCGTATGCCCTATCGACTGCATTGATCCCGACCCAAACCGTGTAGAGTCACAGGATGAGTTAATGGTGAAACATGGGATTTTAACAGGTAAACTAAACGCTAGCAGCCATCTGTAAATACAATTATAGAAGCTTTTTTATTGGCACTAGCTTCTATATAACGAATAAAACAATTAAGCGTTCTCGGCGAAGGAGCTTTATCAGTTGAAGACCCATCTCCTGAATAGCTCCCTAGCCCAAACTCAAGTCCCGGTAAAATTGCGCCACCTTCAATAAATGAAACATTATGAGTAATCCAATCATACTGAGAATTTTTTGATCTAGCACCATACCCCCCGATTTTACCCAAATTAACCGATGCCTTAATACCATTTCGCGCATCTGGATAACCATATTTCAGTTCTATAACTGTATTATCAGTTGATAGTTCTGTAGATGCTGCATTAGCAACGCCTTCAATCTGTGCTTTCAGGTTAACTATTTTGATCGCACTTTTTATTGCACCAGCGGCCTGTTCAATTGTAGATTTACGAGCTTCTGACGAGAAATCAATGAATTTTGGAGCGGCTACAACGGCAATAACTCCCAAAAACAAAATGACCACAACAAGTTCAATAAGCGTAAATCCGTTTTTTGAGCAGATTTGTTTCAGCATAACAACTTTGAAAGAAATAATTCAGCCACTTACTTTACATCAAAATATAGATAAAAAATATCGGCAAAATCTATAATTTTAAATAAATACGAATAGAAGAGAAAAGTAGGTTTTCATAAACTTTATAGAATAAAAAACGGTATAAGAATAATTCATTATAAATTCTAAAAAATTCTAATAAACACTTAAATATTTCATGTTTTATCTAGGATTAAAGGTGACTTAATTTAGCTAATTGTACCTATCACCAGTTCATTTCAGTTCAGTTCATTTTTAACTCAGGTTCAAAATTCATTTGATATAGCTCAAAAATTTTATTCAAAATTGACCACTTCGACATATTTGATATAAAAAATACAAAACCTAAAAACTTTAGATCTAAATCACGTTATCTCCTTAGTTTCATTGTTAATTTAATACACAGAAAAGCTTTAACTTTTAAATTAAGAAAGGAAATACTATGGCGGCTAAATTTTTTATTCCCTCTGTTAATGTACTTGGTCAAGGTGCTGTTGATGAGGCGATTGCTGATATTCAAGCTTTATGTTTTCAACGAGCATTAATTGTTACTGATAAGCCACTAGTAGAAATTGGTATAGTTAATGATTTGATTGAAAAACTCGCTCAAGTTGGCATTCAATCAGTTATTTTTGATGGCGTTCAACCGAACCCAACTGTAGGCAATGTCGAAGCAGGTTTATCATTACTCAAAGAAAACGATTGTGACTTTGTAATTTCTCTCGGTGGGGGTTCACCTCATGACTGTGCAAAGGGCATTGCATTGGTAGCAACTAACGGTGGCAGCATTAAAGATTACGAAGGCGTGGATGTATCAAAACAACCACAAATGCCATTAGTTGCGATCAATACAACGGCTGGAACAGCAAGTGAAATGACTCGATTTTGCATCATTACTGATGAATCTCGGCATATTAAAATGGCAATTGTTGATAAAAACACCACGCCGATTTTATCAGTCAATGATCCTGAACTGATGAAAAAGAAGCCTGCTTCATTAACTGCTGCAACGGGAATGGATGCATTAACTCACGCAATTGAAGCTTATGTCTCCACGGCAGCAAACCCTATTACTGACGCTTGCGCACTAAAAGCCATTGAGCTAATTCAAGATAATTTGGTCAAGGCGGTTAAGTCAGGCCAAGATACTGATGCGAGAGAGCAAATGGCTTACGCACAATTTTTAGCTGGAATGGCATTTAATAATGCAAGCTTAGGCTATGTGCACGCAATGGCACATCAACTCGGTGGCTTTTATGACTTACCTCACGGTGTTTGTAATGCACTACTGTTACCTCATGTACAAGAGTACAACGCGCAAGTTGTACCTCAACGCTTAAAAGACGTTGCTGCAAACATGAGAGTTGATGTTTCTGCTCTTTCTGATGAAGAAGGCGCACAGGCGGCAATCAAAGCAATTAAAGAGCTTTCTGCTGCGGTAGGCATTCCAGAAAACTTAACTAAGCTTGGCGTTCAAGAAAAAGATATTCCAACACTCGCGGATAATGCATTAAAAGATGCATGTGGATTTACCAATCCAAAACAAGCGACACATGAAGAAATTTGTCAAATATTTAAAAACGCACTATAGGGTTTCTTGACATTTATGAAAGGAGCTCAAGCACCGAATGTAGCTTGAGCCCTTTTGTCTAAACAAATAAACAGAAACAACCACCCTCAAGTAATTGCACAGTAACTGGGCAATTAACTCAAATAATCTAAAAAGGACTTGCAGCCCGCAGTATCCCGCTATATTATGAGCCCCGCTTTGAGAGGCAATGGCTTACAAAACTGTTATTTCTCAATGCAATTGGTAAGCCCGAATAGCTCAGTCGGTAGAGCAGAGGATTGAAAATCCTCGTGTCCCTGGTTCGATTCCGGGTTCGGGCACCACTTCATCGTTAATGATGATACGCCGACATAGCTCAGTTGGTAGAGCAACTGACTTGTAATCAGTAGGTCCCGAGTTCGACTCTTGGTGTCGGCACCATTTCCTCTTTTAATTAAGAGCATCGCCCGAATAGCTCAGTCGGTAGAGCAGAGGATTGAAAATCCTCGTGTCCCTGGTTCGATTCCGGGTTCGGGCACCACTTCATCGTTAATGATGATACGCCGACATAGCTCAGTTGGTAGAGCAACTGACTTGTAATCAGTAGGTCCCGAGTTCGACTCTTGGTGTCGGCACCATTTTCAACTTCAATATTCTTAATTAACCCCGCACTAAATATCAATATTCTTTAATCGCTACTCTTAAATCGCATATATAGTTAATGCAATTTAAGTTTTGGTCTGTGCCAACGCAACATCTTTTTAGCCATTCGATAAATAATGGCAGAAAACCATCCAAAGAGACTTGAAAGATGTCTCTGATATAAAGACATATACATAACTCTTGCAAGGTGCCCTTCAACAAAAAATTGTCCTGAGCGTAAACTGCCCATTAAATTACCAACGGCTGAAAAACGGCTTAGGGACACCAAAGAGCCGTAATCACGGTATTCAAAAGGTTTTTGTTTACGGCCAGTAAATCGCTTTATCAAGTTTTTATAAAGCTGCTGTGCCATTTGATCGGCAGCTTGTGCTCTCGGCGGAACAAAGCTCCCATCAGCTAATTTCAATTCAGCACAATCTCCAATAGCAAATACATTTTCAGTACCAATCGCTTTCATAAACGAGTCAACTTCTATTTGATTACGTTTGGTCACAGGCAAAGTGGTAAACTGAGAAAAAACATCTGGACCTTTGACTCCTGCAGCCCAAACCTTTATGTCTGCTGGAACTGTATTACCGTCATGAGTAATAAAGCCTTCTTTAGAGATCTCTTTAACTTGAACGCCTATGTGAAGCTTTATACCAATTCGATCTAATAAGGACTGTGCCCGAGCGCTTACTTTTTCCGGCAATTGAGGGAGTATTTTCGGTGATGCTTCCAGTAAATGCACATCGAGATGGTGTTGAGTGACATTGACATAACCAAATTCTTTAACTGACTCGATCACGTGAAATAATTCAGCTGCGAGTTCAACCCCTGTAGCTCCTGCTCCTACAATACCAATGCTCACTTTTTTATCTGCTGATTCACTTAATTGAAGCAATGCATCAAGTAACTTTTGATGAAAGAGCTCTGCACTATTTAAGTTATCGAGCAAGATACAATGTTCATCGGCACCTTTGGTACCAAACGTATTAGAAACACTGCCTAAAGCAAGCACCAGAAAATCATATTCAATAGTACGCGTCGCAAGTAACAATTCACCATCTGCCGCATATACTGGCGCAAGCTGAAAAGTATTATTGCTATGGTCGCAATTTTCAATTTCACCGCGTATAAAGCGATAACCATTTTTTAAGCTGTGATCGCGATAAAGTAAGCCATCAATCGATTTATCGATGGCTCCAACAGCCACTTCATGCAGTTTAGGTTTCCAGATATGAATAGGGCTTTTATCAACTAAGCAGATATCAAAATCAGCTTTATGCCCGAGACGTCTCCCTAGTTTTGATGCCAATGCTAAACCGCCAGCACCACCGCCAACGATGACAATCTTTTTTACTGTCATAGCTTCCCTCTATCGACCACACATAATAAATGAATTAGATCGCGTCTTCGTTTTCTTCGCCTGTACGAATACGAATGACCCTTTCTATATCTGTAACAAAAATTTTCCCGTCACCGATTTTATTTGTTCGAGCCGTTTCAACAATAACATCAATAGCTTGATCTAATAATTCATCTTGAATGACAAGCTCAATTTTAACTTTCGGTAAAAAATCAACCATGTACTCTGCGCCACGGTAAAGTTCAGTGTGCCCCTTTTGTCGACCAAAGCCTTTCACTTCCATAACCGTCATGCCTGTGATGCCAATATCAGCGAGTGATTCCCTAACATCATCTAATTTGAAAGGTTTTATGATCGCCTCAACTCTTTTCATCAACCGCTCCTAGCTGTTTTGATACAAGTACTTGTTGTTAACATTTTAGCCTTATAAAACACGTATTGATAGAGCCAGCCTCAATCGTTGATGTCAACATAATATGTAATATCGCCAAAGTACAAGATTGTTATTAACATGCCATACTTTATAGAGTAAAATTTGTTCGCTATACAGGATTTCAAGGATGAAACCGTGAACAGGCTAAAAGGATTTACGCTCATAGAATTAATGGTAACAATTTCAATTGCTGCAATATTGCTGACTGTTGGTGCCCCGTCACTTAATAGCCTATATCAAAATACGAGAGCTGACAGCGGAATCAAGCAAATCCATCAAGCCTTATATTTTGCTCGCAGCCATGCAATCAGTCTCGGTCAAAACATTACCGTTTGCCCCAAAAATGGAAGCCAGTGTAATAATGGTAAAAATAATTGGAAAAACGGTATGATCGTTTTTATTGATAGTGATAGAAATGATGTACCCGATACACCGCAGTCTATTTTGATTCATGTGAGCGCCTTTCATGACAAGGATATTGTTCAATTTAACCGTGCAATCTCCATTAAATTTCAACCAGATGGGACTACTTTTGGAGCTGCTGGAACATTAACATATTGCCCTGACGAAGCAGATAATGAATCTTCTAAAGCTGTTATCATTAACTTTGCTGGTAGAATTCGTTATTCTCAAGACGCTGTCATCACGTGTTCAACTAACTGAATTCGAACATTAAACCATTTTTCTACTGAAACTTTCACAGTTTTTCAATATACTCTAAAATCATGAATCATTTTAGGTAACAAAAAATGAGATACATTCGCGGATTCACATTAGTGGAAGCTATGGTCACCATTGCCATTGCCGCGATTTTAATCCTCGTTGGTGCACCTTCATTGAATTCGTTTTATCAAAATGTTCGCGCTGAACAAAGTATTAATAAGATTCAAACCACACTCGCTTTTGCTCGTAACCAAGCCATGAGCTATGACATCAGCGTGGAAGTATGTCCAGCAAATGGTTGTGATGGCAATTGGAACACTGGAATACAGGTTTTTACTTTCGATGTACCTCAAGCACCACTTGTTCCAGGTCAAAGCGCAGATAGAGTTCAACCAGCCCGCATGATCTTAAGAGAAACTGGGGCATTTAATCGTAATGATACCGTTATGCTCACACCAACAACTTTTACTTTTTTAGGCTCAGGTAAAATAAATGGATTACCAGACAGACAACCAACAGACAACCCAATTACTTTGAGTTACTGTCCTAATTCTAAGAATGCAAATGCCATCGGGCTTGAAATTAGAAAAACGGGTAGCACACAACTTACCAACACAGGCTTAAGCTGCAATTAATCGACACTCTTGTTTTTATACCAATTACAGTAATTAATCTCTCACTCAGCAAGCGGTAACTTTAGCCAGTTTACAAACGTCAAGCATTCACTCAATGGATGAATTCACTTTATGGTATTTACGGTTGAACTTGAGGGTAGTGGGCTAATTTAGTGGTAGGCATGAATATCAATCCCAAATTCTACTCGATTGATTAACAAACCTATTACCGTATCGTGCATACTTTCTAACTTTGAAAAACAAATCGTTCTTCGTGCTAACCTTTTAATCCAAGTTCTAAAATTGAGGTTTTTCCTCTCAATCTTTTGGGTATTAGTTTTTCCTACTTCATGCTGTTCTGGTGGCAAATTTCGCTTATACGCACCCCAGTCATCGGTATAATATTTCTTTATGCCTAGTGGCTCGAGCAATGTCTGTAACTCTTTGAAAGCCTCGTCTGTTCTTTTCCCCAAGACATAAGCTACAACTGTATTCGTACTATGGTCTATGGCATGCCATAGCCACCTCTGGTTAACCTTTTTACCTACAAATGACCATTGCTCATCGATCTCTGCTTCTTCGCAGACCAACTCTATATCGATTTCAATGTTTGAGTTGCTATCTCTTTGAGTGTAATTAGGATTTACGTGGACAATGCTCTTTTATTTTTTTTAATGGCGTTTATCACTGTATTCTTGTGTATATTTAACACTCTACCTGTATCCCTTATTCCGCTTAGGACTTACGCATTGACAGAATTTTGAAATTTTGGTTCGAGACAACTTTTACCTTCTGAAAATGTTGCAATAAAACCTGCGACTACACCCTTGTAAAGATCACGTTGGTGTTTATACACATTAGATATGACATCAGCAGCCTGCATTTTTTGAAGATGAACAAAGCTGCAAATTGATGCAACTATATGATTTCTTATAGGTTGCTCATTGCGTACTTGAAAGTGCTCAATATGGCAGACTTGTTTAATTGTACGATGATATTGTTCAATCTGCCAGTGATGGTCATGGATGCTTAAAAACTCTTTTCTCAGCAAATAGTTAAAGCTGCCTTCTGGTAAGTAGACAACATAATGGCGTTGCTGGTCTTTTAGCATCGTCCGAAAAAGTTTCACTTTACCAAAGTATTTCAACCAGACTTCGAGACCATCATCAGGTACATCTAGGGCTTGAACTTGCTGCCACTTTCCCTTTTCAAGCGATACTGCTCTATTGCTTTCAACTGCAAACATAAAACCTGTTTGGTGATTTTTTACCTTCTTCAGCCGCTGTACCATGAGTCTCCCGTGACAAATGCTGGCTTCAAACCCCATGTTAAGACTTCACCCAGCATATCCTGAAAATAATCATTTTTAGTTTTGCCTTCAGACTTATCATAAATACGATAATTGACTGGCATGTGCTGACCATCTGGATCTGTGTAGTATAAAGTGATGAGATTAATCCCTTTCACAACTCGATGATGCTTACCTGACCAAAAATGTCCAACAAGTGCCATATACTTGCTATAAGGTTTATCCAGAACGCTGTCATCAACGCTAAGAGTGCCACCAATCAAGTTGACGCTGGTTTTTATTTCATTAAATAAATCAAATGGTTCAAACAGTTCTCTTTGAAGAAAACGGTTTACACTGTGATGAGAAATACCAGTTACCTCGGACAATCGAGTGCAAGTGGATGACTTGGGCTCACTGATCAAAAATCCCATATACATAGTTAAATTGCAGCGGGCTATAGTTGGTCGAGTGGTACTTCTTATCATCAGTTACAATATTTAGATTTTTGAAGGATTATCATTAACTACGCAAACCTGTCAATGCGTAAGTCCTACCGCTATAGGGCAAACGGGTCAAAAATAAGCAATCAAATTTGATCGTTTGCCAAACTATAGCGATCGTGGTTTATAATAGTCTTTGCTTGTTAATTTCTATGAAAACTACGACAATCAGCGACTTTTTTGATGGCCTACCCGACCCTCGTATGTCACGAACTTTACATCATCCTCTGATTAACATTATAACCATTACTCTATGTGCGGTTATCTGTGGCTGCGATAATTTCAATGCTATTGAAGAATATGGGAAATCGAAGAAAAAATGGTTCGAAACTTTTTTAGATATGCCTCATGGTGTCCCAAGCCATGATACCTTTAACGATGTTCTCAACCGCTTATGTCCTAAGGCTTTTCATGCCGCTTTTATAGCGTGGGCGCAATACCTTTGTACAATTGACGAAGATATCATTCCTCCTGATGGCAAGACACTCAGAAGAACTCTGGATAAAGTGAATGAAGTTCCAGCAATACATATCGTTAATGCTTGGTCAGTAAAAAATAATCTTTGCTTAGGGCAAATGAAAGTTGACGGTAAAAGCAACGAGATAACAGCCATTCCTAAGTTGTTAGAGCTCCTCGATATTAAAGGGGCAACCATTACCACTGATGCAATGGGTTGCCAGTTTAAAATTGCAGATAAAATCATTGAAAAAAAAGCTAATTATATTTTCGCCCTTAAAGGTAGCCAAGGTGAGTTCTTTGAAGATATCAAATTATTTTTAGATACAGAACTCGAGTCTAGATTTAAAAAAATTCACTGCGATATGTTTGAGGAAGTCGATAAAGATCACGGTCGAATTGAACAAAGAAAAGTTTGGGTCACGTCTGACGTAGAGTGGCTCAGAAAACGCCATAGTAGATGGTCAAGCTTAAACAGCATTGTAGTCGTAGAATCTACTAGGGAACAAAAAGGGATAGAGAAGACCATGGAAAGACGCTATTACATCAGTAGTCATTTGAAACCTAAAGCTGAGTTTATCTCAAATGCAATACGTTCTCATTGGTTTGTTGAAAATAAACTCCACTGGCAACTGGGTGTAAGCTTTGATGAAGACTCATGTCGGTTAAGAAGTGGAAACGCAGCAGAGAATATGGCTATCATGAATAAAACAGCACTCAACATGCTGAAAAATGAGAAAACAGCAAAAGTAGGAATAAAAAGCAAACGCTTAAAAGCGGGCTGGGATGAAGAATATTTGATGAAGGTATTAACTGTGGGCAAACTGGCTGTCTAATTTAGACCCGTTTGCCCTACTGCTTCACCCCACTACCGTTACTTCGTTTCCAGCCTGTGCTAGAGTGACGAGAATTCATAGGTATACTTTCTTCCGGAACTTTACTTAGTGAGAGTGTTATACCAATTACAGTAATTAAATTCCCAGCTCAGAGCTATGTATGTGTTCAAAGTACAAGTGAAATTGATGAAGACATAGTTATTACCGACATACAAAACTGTCGTTATTACATTGCTGCGTTGAGACAATTTTGCGTAGTAATTTGAACACATACAAGCTCCCGAAGGGCAAGGCTAAAGGATTCCATTACTACATTACAAGTTTTTGAATTATCCCGATAGTACTTCAAACTTGCGCCTTGTACTGAAATCCTTTAGCTCTTGCTGAGTTGGAAGTTAATTACTGTAATTGGTATTAGGTAAATATGCTACTTGATGGTTGTATCTCGATATTAAAAGAGTATTTAATCATGACTGAACTGAATAAAGAACAAAATAAACACGGCTCTGATGCCAGTAAAAATGAAAAGCATAAACAAAGACAGCAAAAGCTAAAAGAAACGGTTGATTCGAAAGTCGCAGCAGCTCAAAAAGAGCAAGGTATTTTATTAGTCTTAACAGGCAATGGAAAAGGCAAGTCAACTTCAGGGTTTGGTACAATCACGCGAGCGGTTGGTCATGGTAAAAAAGCTGCAGTGGTGCAGTTTATTAAAGGTGGCTGGGAGTGTGGTGAACGTAATTTGCTTAAAAAAGTCGGGGTTGAGTTTCATGTAATGGGTACAGGTTTTACATGGGAAACCCAAGATAAAGACAAAGACACTGCTGCTGCTGTTGATGCATGGGAAAAGGCTGAGCAATATCTGCAAGACGAGAGTATAGATTGCGTGTTACTTGATGAATTGACCTATATGGTGAGCTACCACTACCTTGATGTCGAGCGTGTGCTGAACGCATTAAAGAATCGTCCACCTATGCAGCATGTGATTATTACCGGAAGAGCTTGTCATCGTGAAATTATTGAACTTGCTGATACTGTCAGTGAAGTTAAGCCGACAAAGCATGCTTTTGAAGCGGGTATAAAAGCTCAGGTTGGATTCGATTACTGATGAAATTCCTCAAGTTTGTTCTTCTCAATACCTTATGCTTATTGGCTTTCACTGCCTACGCCTCGCCAGTGAAAAGAGTGATTGCCTTGTCACCACATGCCGTCGAGCAACTTTATGCTATTGGGGCTGGAGAGTTGATCGTTGCGACTACCGAGCATGCCGACTTCCCAGTGTCGGCAAAAAATATTCCAACCATTGGCGGTTTTCACGGGATACAAATTGAGCGTATTTTAGAGTTAGCCCCAGATCTTATCGTATATTGGGGGAGTGGTAATAAAACCGATGATATTCAACGTTTAAAGCAATTAGGTTTTAATTTATATAACAGCGATCCTAAGACCCTTCATGACGTCGTATTGGACTTAAAGGTGTTAGGCGAACTGACTGGTCGGCAAAAAATAACTGAAAAAGTGATTAATGATTTCAAGACAAAACTAACTCGATTAAGACTGGCTAATCATAAAAAAACTAAGGTCAAGGTATTCTATCAATTGTGGTCAAACCCATTAATGACCGTTTCAAAAAACAGCTGGATCCAGCAACTCATTCAAGTCTGCAATGGTGAGAATGTGTTTTATGATGCCGAAGGGGATTACCCACAAGTCAGTATCGAAAATGTTTTATTAGTTAAACCTGAAGTTATTTTAGCCAGTAAAGACAAAGGAAATTTACAGGGGATAAATTGGGAAAAATGGTCGATGATACCAGCGGTTAAAAATGGCAATATTTATCCACTAAATGCTGATTTATTACATCGTCCGACACCAAGAGCTCTCGACGGCATTGTTGCAATATGTCAAGCTATTGATACTGCAAGATAGTTTAATATTAATATTGGAAAGGGATTTTTATGTCTACTCTACTTATCTGTTTATTTATCGCAATGCTACTCCCTTTTTTAGCCAAAGCTCCCGTCGCTTATGCTATGGCAAAATTAGGAGGCTATGACAATCAGCATCCGAGGGAGCAACAATCCAAACTCACAGGGTTCGGAGCTAGAGCATTGGCAGGGCATCAAAATGCGTTTGAATCTTTGTTGGTTTTTGGTATGGCGGTACTTGCCGTTATTGCTACAGGAGATATCACAGAAACGGCCGTTACACTGGCAATTGTGCATATCGTTGCCCGTATTATGTATCACATATTATATTTAATTGATTTATCGACACTTAGATCACTCTCATGGTTTGTTGGAATTGGCGCGAGTTTCTGTTTGTTTTGGCAGGCCGTTTAAACTTAAACCTACCCTCCATTTTTATGAGTTTTATGCAGGCAACATTTGCAGTTAATTGATTTGGAGCTGTAATGCTGCGTGTCATCAATTACACACATTGTTGTATTGGGTAAGACTTCGTACTCTTTGAAGTGATGGTGGCGTCTAAGCTTTTCATGGAAGTCTTTAAATACTAGGGCAAAAGACTCGCTGGAAAGGTTATCTAACACCTCACGCATCTGGCTTTCTTTTGGCGTTTGATGAACATTAAACCTAAACGTTCATGCTAGGCATAGATGTCATATGCGTTTACTTTGGCTACTATTTTTCTATCACCCTACACCATGAAAATTGTATTCGCTGAGATTTGAAGATTATTCCCAACCTAAGCTAAAGGCGAAGTGATTTTTAGCTTTTATGCTTTCACTAACAGGCTTGGGAATAGGTGTTAGCGGCTATTTTCACGGTAAAAACATCAGTTGAACGCTGAGTATACGAGTAACTGTTTGAGCAATACGATGATTTTATTATCATGTTTTTCATCCAATGAGTGAAATGCTCTACGCTCACAAGCTTGCTAAAATGACTGCTATCTGCGTTGTAACTTTTGCAAGTAGAATAACTACTTGCTGCAAGCTACGCCTTACTATCAGCCATTTTTTCTACGCTTGAGAACGCAGTCAACTGATGTTTCTAGGTTAAAAAGCGTTTGCAGATTGCTGCGCCCTTTACTGGTTTCTAAACGTTGCTGAAACTGTACTAGTAGTCCATTCATATGAATTCTACAGTTAAAGCTGTTCTGGTAAACCATAGTCATAGGAGAGCTAAGAATCATATATCGATATTTATTGTTTTAAACTCTTACTTAACTTTTGTTCACAATCAATTGACAAATAAGTGATATCTGAACAAAACACCTCCTCCCACCCCTTGGCAAGTCAGTAGGATTCTAGCTTTTCATGCTTTGATTAACGAATGTGTAACTGGATTTCGTTAATCAGTGAACTTCTGTTAAAAGGCTCACTTTACTCTGGGAGTACGGGGTAAAGTTTCTTTAATTTTATACGTGCCTCCTCAGTCGTGAACTGCCAGTTCATCTTAGCCTTGGACTCATTACGCTCGGTAACCCAGGCTTCGACTTCAGTATTTAGTGTTTCCTGATCGGGTATTCTTCGGTTTAAGCATTGCCTGCTCAAGATACTTAATTCAATTTCAGCCATATCCAACCAACTTCCGTGCTTTGGCGTGTAATGAAATTCTATTTTATTGATCAACCTACGAGCTTCTTCTGGTTCGAAGGCCTTATAAAATGAAGCCGGTGTATGAGTATTCAAGTTATCCTCAACTAATACAATTGTCTCAGCGTCCTTATAACGCCCGTCTACTAAGGCTTTTACTTGATGAGCCCAATCAATGGCCGTTCTGTGTTCAGTGACTTCAACATGTCGCCAGCCCGCTAAAGGCTCAAATATCATGAACAGGTTGCTGACACCGTTACGCTCATACTCTGTATCGTATCGCTCTGGATAACCTGAAACTAAGGGTAACGGATTGCGAACTTCTTTAACTTGTTGTTTGCTGGTTTCATCAAGGCATACTAAAGGACGCTTAGGATTGTAAGGAAGTTTATAGAGTTCTAATATATCTTCCATAGCACTCACGAAAGCAGCGTTTTCCTCTTTAGGTATACACCACTCTTCTTTAAGCCATGGTTTAAGTTCGTTTTTTTTAAAGCATAATGAACAGAAGTTCTTGATATGTTATCGATATATTTGAGTTCAATCATCTTGTCTCTAAGAAGATTTAATGTCCAACGGCAACGTCCTTCAGGAGGCGTAGAGCAGGCCAGTGCAATTAGGTGGGCTTCGGCTTCGCCATCCATTATGCGTCTGCGGCCTTGATGGCTGTGTTTGCTATTCACAGCGACTTCTAATCCTTCTTCGACAAAACGCTTTCTAAGGCTCGTTACTGCAAGTGGTGAGATGTTTAGTGCTTTAGCAATCTGTTGATTGGTCAGTGGCGAATTATTCTCATCAATAGCAAGTAAAATTTGGGCGTGTCGTTTCTTATGTTGAGCAACACGTGGTTTCTTCTGCTTTATCAAAGCCTCAAGCATTGAACGTTCTTCATTACTCAAACGAACGTGGTATTTAACCCTCATAACAACTCCAGTGTTTCTTGTGTTCAGGAGTTGTTAGGATATAACCATTCGGTCATTATTTGTTCTTGAATGGACTACTAGTGATGGCTCTTGAAAGTACATACAAGTAAAGCCACTCATGACAACATCGTGATGAATGTGCTGAGACATTGAGCTGTTTCTTGGATCTGTACTTGCATTGATGTGCTGAGCCAAGCTCTTTCTAAGCGCATCAAAACTGAGATGTTTTTTTTCTTGTATTCGAGAAGCCAAGTTAAGCACTCTCTGATTAAAAATAATGCTCTATATGGTAATACAGAAATCACTGATAGCTTGTGATCTATTTGCCATAGTTGTTGTGATCTACCGCTGAATGTTTGACTTCAGTATTAGGTTTGTGCTAAAAAAATTCGCCATCAGCTTACCCATTGAATATTAAAGAGTTATTTCTTCACCGAGAATTACTGAATGGAAGTGACTCTGTAATTTTAAAAAAATAAACAATGATGTAATTGATACCGTAAGCTACACAAATTCAGAGGAAGGTATGTGGCTTAACTTTGGGGAATTAAAAGGAATTAATGATGGGTAATAAATACATTTTTTTGCTGTTAACTGTTATTTCTTTTTCGTCGATATCAAGTTCATATGGTGAGACAGAAGAATATAATCAAAACGAATCTTATCAGATGGGAAAAATAGTTAAATATGAAAATAATCTTTGGATTAATAGGTTTCCTGTACGTAAAAATGAAGAGCCTAGATTCAAAAATAATAGAGTATGGAAAAAAGTACAATTAGTTAATATTCAGCCTTACTCACATCAAGGAAAGGAAAAGAAAGTATTAGGTAACACCATATATGTTCCATATGCTTGGGGAGATTCAGTCATTCAAGGTGGAAAATATTTCACTTATGTTGGAGTTATTTCTAATGATGATGAAAATAGCCCTATTAATAGTAATAAGTGGATAGAGTTCTCTCATCCTGCTCTAGGCTTTGATATTCCAATATTTGATCCTAATTCAGAAGAAGCAAAATCATTACTAGGAATAGACTCCAACTCAAATGAAATAAGAGATGATTTTGAATTAACAATTGTCATGAGTGATTTAAATCCAGAAGTCAAAAAGATGGCTTTGAATTCTGGTGTCATTTATGGAGAGATTATGAATATTGGATTTAATCAACTTGATATATCAAGTGATAGAGCCAATAGTCTAGCCTCAGTTTTCATTTCTTCTCGACAATGTAAAAATGACCTTCACAAAGTGGAATTCTATGGGAAATCTTGGACTGAAACAAAATTTTTCAATTCAAAAGAAAGGCTGATAGCTAAATTTAAATATCAAAATTTCATTTTTGAAAGAACAAGTGTCAGTAAATTCACGGACGCATTTTTTAAATCTTGCGAAAAGGTCAAAAATTATATTGAATCAAGATAATGAAAAGTATAAAACTAATTCTCATTGTATTTATTTTGTAACTATTCATCCTGTTGAACAAAAATATAGAGAAGATGCCCAGTAAACAGTAGTTGTAGGGCAGTTGATGCGCTGATACTTTGTTTGCGACAACTTGATATGTAACTGCGAACCGCACAGAAAATTTCCGCTCCCTCTTCGCTTCGGAAGCAACCTGAAATTTTCTGATGAACTTTGGTCATCCTGATGTCATTTTCTGCCAAGTTATTGGTAAAAGGAACATCTGGGTTAACCATAAATCGCAGTACTTCTTTTTCGTAATTTTGTAGTCGCTCTAAGAGATTTCGGCTTTTACTTTTTTTGTTCTTCCTCGTTTCCCATCTATCTTGGGTGGCTCAGGACATTCTATCTCTGCATCTTTTAGCAAGGCTCGATATTCTTTCAATTTATGTTTCGCTCTTTGATAGCCAAGCCTTCCGCCATTATTCTCTACTTCCTCATGAGTTTCATAAAGAAAATCTTGTACTTTCTTCGCCCATTGCTGCTTTTCTTTATCATAGGCAAATTCAAGCTCTCTGATATGGTGAGCGTTGCACAAACTATGTAAACAATCGTATTTAAAATAAGGCTTCCAATGGTCATGAACGAGGATACCTTTATAATCAGGCAGTATTCCTGCGGCGTCCGTTGCTACCTTTCCACGTTTTTTATGCCCAAAAAAGTACGTCCATTTATGAGCGTTTTCCTCTTTAGGTATAAACCACTCTTCTTTAAGCCATGGTTTAAGTTCATTTTTTTAACGCATAATGAACAGAAGTTCTTGATATGTTATCGATATATTTGAGTTCAATCATCTTGTCTCTAAGAAGATTTAATGTCCAACGGCAACGTCCTTCAGGAGGCGTAGAGCAGGCCAGTGCAATTAGGTGGGCTTCGGCTTCGCCATCCATTATGCGTCTGCGGCCTTGATCGCTGTGTTTGCTATTCACAGCGACTTCTAATCCTTCTTCGACAAAACGCTTTCTAAGGCTCGTTACTGCAAGTGGTGAGATGTTTAGTGCTTTAGCAATCTGTTGATTGGTCAGTGGCGAATTATTCTCATCAATAGCAAGTAAAATTTGGGCGTGTCGTTTCTTATGTTGAGCAACACGTGGTTTCTTCTGCTTTATCAAAGCCTCAAGCATTGAACGTTCTTCATTACTCAAACGAACGTGATATTTAACCCTCATAACAACTCCAGTGTTTCTTGTGTTCAGGAGTTGTTAGGATATAACCATTCGGTCATTATTTGTTCTTGAATGGACTATTAGTGTCTTTGCTTTTTTCTATAAAAGTCACTGGATATCAGCCTTCGCTGGTATGACAAAGATTAGTACTTTCTAAATAAAACCAGATTATTTAACTTTCTACTTTTGTAAAACTCACTTATTAATGTGTATGTCTGGTCTGATAATCTCTTTTCCAAACACTTTCCGATGAAATTGTCTTGAAAGATTAAATGTTTCCATAACATCAGTCATCATAGTGACTAACTCAGGCGAACGGGCTTTCTTTTTACCGACTTTGAGCTTGCCATCATTTTCCACAATCAACTGTGCGTACAACTGCGCATCTTGACTGAGTTGTTCATGATCTTCTTCGGCCACATTATAGCGAGTACCGTAATATCGATAAGCTTGTTCTCGTAACATAACATCGTCATTGCATCCGATAATATCTGGTACAAGCGGAGACTCACTCATTAGCATCACTCGGTGAATGAAGCTCAATACTTCATCCTTACTAAAGGCATTAAATAACACCTGATGACGTTGCCATAACAAATACAGCTCTTGCTTTAATGCCACATCGGATCTGACATTAATATTCAGCGTTTCGATAGAAAATGTCCCAAAAAAGATAACTGCTAATTTTTGATCTTTTGATAATCGAGACGGCCATTGTTGATACCACTTATGCATTTTCTGTATTTTTTGATAATCAAGCTCAGTCCACAATTCGAAAAGATCATCTAATGCCATAGTATTCACGACAGAATGACCTAATTGCGGATCAGAAAATGCTTGTTTGGCTCGAGCAATAAAGCTTTGTTTTCTTTCCAACATTGCTGTCATTGAATTCATATCAGCGGGGAATAACTCTTTATGAGCATTAACCAGTGAGCCAAGTTCCATGTGTGTTTATCCTTTAATTGATATTAATTACAAGCTTAGTCGAATTTTTAATTTATTGAACGGAAGCGTTTATTACAACACGTCGATTAAAGACGTGAAAATAACTTAATGAGACTCTCCTACATTAATATGTTTAAAATATAAGCATCTATCAAAGTGCAAGTAAATTATGCTTACAAAAACTGAACTTACTGATAGTCAGAGCCTTTTTTTAGCAATGACTGAGGCTGTGCATAACAAACAACAATTTGAATTACAAACTGTCACAATAAATGAACGAACATGGTCTGCAATATTTCCGTATCATGATATAAAGTTATGTCCAATTTGCACTGATAAACCCACCTCCACAAGTATTTGCCAATTTATGGCTCACAATGTCTGCGAAGATTGCGCTCCAAAACTTCAAAAAGAATGCTGGGAATGTAAAAATATATTTGATGACAAAAAAATTATCGAAAACCAAAATTTGAATCTAAGACAACAACTCAATACTTTATTGTTAAATTGTTCAGTATGTAAAGAGCACCTCGAATACGCCGATATAATAACTCATATTAAATTCTGTTTGGTTGAGCGAAGCATATCAATAGAAAAATTAGATATAAAAAAGGTATTGATGATTATCATTAATCTTGCGGCAGAGTTTAGTAGCTCAGAGTTCAGAATATCAGAGTCAGATGCAGCAACCGTGATTACCGATTCTGTTAGTATTAATCCTGACTCAAAAACCAAACTCTTTTTTTCAAAAGTATCAGGTATTACTATCAATACTGATTTATCCAGTGATGACTTAGATCTCGAACCACTCGTTAAACTATATGGCCAGAAAATTAAACCTCAACTCATTGAACAGATTAAAGCAATACCAGTGGCATCTGTTATTGTTACTGATGAAGCACCGCTAAATCAATATGATAGTAGTAATCAGTGCTCAAAAAGAGCTTCTTTTCCTATAATTGAAGCTCAGCTATCAGCAAATTACACATATGATCTGGGCTGTAAAACTAAAGAGCAAGCCTTGCTATCTATTTTTAGAACCCTTTGCAGAGAGTGCGATATGCATAATTACTTCTCTCTAGAATTAGCGTGTGATGCTTTTATTCAGCTTGAAGAAAACAATCCAAGGGGGCCGTGGTTTGTTGATCGTATCGATGGCGTACTATTAAATTTAGTTTTTACTAATTACTCGATATGCTTCGAAAAGTTTTTATCGGTTTGGAGTGATGGAAAAGGCAAAAGAGTGATATCGGCATTGCATCTAGAAAAAACATCCTTGTTAGCTACACGTTAGCGTCTTCTATTCTGCATTAAATTTATAAGTAAGGTGCTCAATATCATTAATAAATGTACATTTCGCACCATTGAGTTCAAATATACGTGTCACTGGTTGAGCAGGCCCTTTTGCGGCCACGTAGAATAAACAGGTTTTTGTTGGTGAGTCATGAGTTTGCCCTTTATCAAGCACTTGCACCATTGAAAACAATAATGATGTATCGAAATCTTCTGACCTTCCAAGCTGGTGCCCAACGACCAAAGTCGAGTCAGGAGTAACATTCATGGCCGTCACTTGCTGCATGTTTTGGCTAATATCTGTTCCTGGCTCAATGGTATTGATGGGTTTACAACCTTGATCTAGCATCACTATGTCTCCAGCTTCATTCAAGTGCTGTACTTGGGTATGCCATGTCCCAGCTATACTGCTGAGCTTCATTTCGCTGTGAACATCACAAGGTAAGTCAGTAGCCCAACTTGAAGTTGGAACAAACAGAGCCGCTATGCTTGTAATCATTAATCTATACTTATTCATACCGTTACCTTTCGCATTTTTTGGGTAGGAGTGGCTTAATCTTACCCCCTAAGCTGACAGCAGTAGCTGAACTTTAACTGAACATCACTTAACAATATTCATGCGTGTTTTCATTTTTTTGTTAGCATGATTTTTTAGCTTAAACTCTTTTGTCATGAATAAACCAATACAAGTTAAACTGATAACAATAAGCAGTTCTTGCATTGAGTTATACGATTTTGCCCTTCTTATTTTTCTCGGCCCACTGTAAATTCAAATATTTTTTCTCTTGGGTATTTAAACCGAATAATTAGGTGGGCTTTAGTTTGACCATAAGGGGGACACAAAGGGACGCAAGCCAAGTTATATCCAGATCATTACTCTTTTGGCCACATCAACATTGTTAATTGCTTTACTCCCTAGTTAAACCAATTACAGTAATTAATCTCTCACTCAGCAAGAGATAAAGGTTTTCAGTACAAGGCGCATGTTCGAAGTACTATATACCCTAACGGCCGCCATACAAAGCTGGCGTTCAATGCACTTCGTGCTTTTGTCGGGATAATTCAAGAACGTGCAACACAGACTCCAGTACAGGCTGGAAACGAAGTAACGACAGTTTTGTGTGTCGGTAGTCTAGTGCCTTTGCTTTTTCTATAAAAGTCACTGGATACCAGCCTTAGCTGGCATGACAAAGATTGGTACTTTCTAAATCGCTAGAACCCTAATTTAAGTTTATCAAGTGACGAGAGCTAGTACCTAAATCACACAATTAACAAAACACCTATGAGTTTAATAAAAAACGTTAGAGAACCTTGATATTTGTCAAACCAATCAGTGAAGAACCTGAATATAGTGACACCATAAATTCAGAATCGATCCACAGTGAAATTAACACGGTGAGGGTAATCATAATGAACAACGCTTTGTCATGCTTTAAAAAGTCTGCTCTATTCATTTCAATACTGAGTAGTATCGCTGCCACAAACACTTTTGCCGCTGATGATACTGGCTTTATTGCAGGGAGTGAAACTAAAGTAAACTTCAGATACCGTTTTGAAAATGTTGATCAAGACGGTCAAACTAATGATGCACAAGCTTCAACCCTGAGAAGTAGAATTAGCTTTAAAAGTGGTGAAGTCAGTCACTTTAGGCTTAATGCGGAAGTTGACAATGTCACGACCATTGGTGCCGATGACTACAATGATGCTTCTGGTTTCCGTTCAAATACAGGCTACCCTGTTGTAGCCGACCCAACTGGAACCAGCTTAAACCAGTTGAACCTTACTTACAAAAATGATGGTACGTCAGTCACGTTAGGTCGACAAAGAATCAATCTAAATAATCAACGTTTTGTTGGTGGTGTTGCATGGCGACAAAACGAACAAACTTATGATGGTATTCGTGGACAGCATTCCTTTAACGATGCACTTTCTGTCGATTACAGCTACATCTATTACGTTAGCCGTATTTTTGGTCCTGATGGTCCAAAACGTGGTCTTGACGGTGACTTTCATTTCATTAATGCCCACTATAAGCTGAATAAAGATCACAAGTTTACAGGTTTCGCCTACTTGTTGGAGGATGACAGCTGGGCTAATTCTAATGACACCTATGGCATCGATTACAACGGTAAGTTTGGTTCGCTGAAAGCTCACGCCAGCTTTGCTACCCAGTCAAACGGTGATTTTGATGCAAACTATTTTGCAATAGATGGCACAATGAAATTAGCTATGTTTAATGTCACTGTAGGTTTAGAGCAACTCGGCAGTGATAATGGCAATTATGGTTTCAGTACGCCACTCGCAACAGCGCACAAATTTCAAGGCTTTGCCGATAAGTTCTTAGGTACACCCAAAACCGGTGTAAAAGACTATTACAGTAAGATTGCAACCAAAATAGGTCCTGTTGCCGTCGCCGGCTTCTATCATCAATTTGATGCCGTTGAAGGCGATCAAAATTACGGTAGCGAAATTGATTTAGTTGCAACTTATAAAGTTCACAAAACAACAACTTTGCTTGCCAAATATGCAGATTATAATGCCGATGATTTAGCCACAGATACTCAGAAATTCTGGTTGATGGCGAACGTTAACTTCAGCTTATAATTAACTTAGCAGTGTATTTGTGAGTGTTTTACGAAGGTAAAAAGGCGATACGATGTCGCCTTTTTACCTTCAAAACTACAAAATATTTGGGGATTCTGTTACAGCTTGAACTTGATATCCATTACCTGTTTCATGCAAGGTATATTTCAATGATTGCCGATTACAACTCGCATAGTAACTGTTTTTTTCCGTATTCATAACATAGAGCTGGCTCAATTTCTTACACCGAGCTGCGACTTCAAATTTTGACAATGCTGACCAAATTTCAGCGACTTTATGCCCTGAGCCAACAAGCTCGTCCGAAGCTTCAAAGTCAGCCTCAATCATTGTTGGATCAACAGGAATATCAAATATAAAACCACTATTTAAATTAACGCCACAACCACATAGTGGTATAACGCTTACCATTATCCATTGTCGAAGTTTCATAAAATCCCTTTTTATACCAATTACAGTAATTAATCTCTCACTCAGCAAGAAATAAAGGTTTTCAGTACAAGGCGCATGTTCGAAGTACTATATACCCTAACGGCCGCCATACAAAGCTGGCGTTCAACGCACTTCGTGCTTTTGTCGGGATAATTTAAGAACGTGCAACGCAGTAATGGAAACCTTTAGCCTTGCCCTTCGGGAGCTTGTATTCGCAAAAATTACTTCACAAAATTATCTCAACGTAGCAATGTAATAACGACAGCTTTGTATGTCGGTAATAACTACGTTTTCACCAATTTCGTTTGTAATTTGTGCGCATACATAGCTCTGAATTGAGCATTTAATTACTGTAATTGGTATTATTATTTAACGGTTCTAAACCAGTTTTTTAACTACAATTCATGCCTTACGATATAGCACTAATCAAAATAAATTCAGCAGAGCTCATCTATTGTTCGTTATACCGAAAACGGGTAATTAATGGCCTCGTGATGCTGATAACCTGTCACTTCGAAGTCATCCAAAGTCACCCATGTTTCAAGATCTTCAAAAGACTGAATCTTAGGGTTAATGTTTAATTGCGGCAAAGTCATTGGCTCACGTTTTAGTTGCACATCGCGCATCAGCTCAAGTTGATCTTCATAAATATGTGCATTGACAATCTTATGATAAGCCTTACCCGGTTTTAACCCTGTAATTTGTGCCATTATTTTTAATAATGCAAATACCTGAACAGCATTGAAATTACCACCTAGCGGAACATCTTGGCTTCGCTGATAACTGTTTAAATACAAAGTATTGTCCAGTATCGAAAATTGATGCTGAAACATGCAAGGGCGTAAACAACCTAAATGAAATGAAGCGGGATGATAAAAAGTGATTATCTCGCCTCGGTTATCTATTCCTTTCGATAAGTCATCAACAACTTGTCTGACTAAATCAACGCTGCCACCATCAGGCTTTGGGTAATTTCTCGCAACCGCACCATATACAAACCCCATATCATCTTCACCTTTTCGGTGAGGGTTAGCCAACCAATCACTATTATCGTTGGCGTTGGCGTTCCAAGTATTGCAACCAATAGCGCGAAATTGAGCCGCACTATCATAGCCTCTTAAATAGCCTAGCAACTCTGCAATTGCCGCTTTCCAAAAGCTTTTGCGAGTGGTAGCGAGTGGCATTTCATTTTTATCAGCATGATAAATCATGTCAGCGTTTATTACCGTTAAACAGCGTTTACCGGTTCGGCTGTTTTCAATCCATGTACCTTCATCAATAATTCTCTGACAAAGATCTAAATACTGTTGCATTATTTCTGCCCTTGTTTTCTAAACATAAGATATAGCCCGAACATCATCATCGGAGCTGACAGCATTTGTCCCATGGTAAAGATCCCGAGGTAAAAACCCAGTT
This sequence comes from Parashewanella spongiae, assembly GCF_004358345.1. Taxonomy (NCBI): domain Bacteria; kingdom Pseudomonadati; phylum Pseudomonadota; class Gammaproteobacteria; order Alteromonadales; family Shewanellaceae; genus Parashewanella; species Parashewanella spongiae. The sequence goes on from NZ_CP037952.1 coordinate 4,320,969, forward strand.
GTGAATCTGGTTCTCTGACCGTTTCAACAATAATGCGGAAAACACCGTAGCCTAATAAAAACATACCTGAAACAGCACCGACTTTATTAGTCCGTTTGCTTGTCAAATACAATAATACAAATAACGCAACACCTTCCAATGCGAATTGATAAAGCTGCGAAGGATGACGTGCTAGCGGTCCTCCTCCTGGGAATACCATTGCCCAAGGTACATCGCTGACTCGGCCCCACAACTCTCCATTAATAAAGTTACCAATTCGACCTGCACCAAGCCCAATAGGAACAACTGGAGCAACCATATCAGCTACTGCGAAGAACTGGCGTTTTTGTTTCCATGCTATATACAACATGGCCGCAATCACCCCCATCAGCCCGCCATGAAATGACATGCCGCCTTCGGTGATTTTGAATAAATACAAGGGGTCAGCAATAAAATAGTCGAAGTGATAGAACAACACATAACCGACTCTTCCGCCCAAGATCACCCCAAGAAAACCATAAAAAAGCAAATCTGAAACTTGCTCTTTATTCCAAACACCATTTGATTGATCCGCTTTTCTATTAAGCAAAAGCATGGCCGCTAAAAAACCAATGAGATACATAAAACCATACCAACGTAAAGCTGGTTCGAACGTGGTACCGAACAATTCATAGGTGCCTAAATGCACCATGATCGGGTCTATTTGAGGAAATTCAAAAGCCATAAAGGATCCAATTAATGAGTAACTAATTAATGCAATTATAATTTATCTGCCAAAAGAGCTAAATACAAGCTCAAGACCAATGCAGATTAATAAAACAGAAAATACTTTTTTAAGTGTTGATGTTGGCCAAGTCATTGCCGCTTTCACGCCAATGGGAGCCACTAAAATAGAAGTAAAAGCGATACCAAATAACGCCGGTAAATAAATATAGCCCAATGTACCAGCCGGTAGGTTTTCAACATTCCAGCCAGCTATGATGTAGCCAATGCTACCAGCCATAGCAACGCAAAGCCCCATAAGGCTAGATAAACCGACAGCGCGGTTCATTTTAAGGCCAAAAAAGCACAGTAAAGGCACGAGCATCACTCCGCCACCTATCCCTAACATGCCTGAAAGCATGGCGATTGCAGTCGTAATGATAAACAGCAGCCAATTCACGGGCAAGGATAAGGCTTGCTCTTGTGGCTTTACTGGGCGCGCCATATTTATCGCCATCAAGATAACAAATACAGCAAACAATTGTTGTAATTGGTTAGCCGAAATCAATGACGCAAGAGTGCCTGAACTTAATGCACCAATGATCACACCAGGAACCATAATTTTAGCGATACTCCAAGAGATATTATTTCGTCTATGATGAGCAGCCACAGCGGATGTAGAAGTTAAAACCATATTAGCCAGTGACGTAGCAATGGCAAGAAGCATCACAAATTGCTCTTGAATACCAACTAATGGAAGCAGGTAGAGTAAAGCTGGAACGACAATTAAACCACCACCAATCCCGAGTAAACCCGCCAGAAATCCAACAAGCGTACCCAAAAGCATACACGTGCCAATAATAAAAACTAAACTATCCAATTTGTTTCTCCGCACAACAACTATTGCTGATGCTACTTCTGATAGTAACTTGCTGCTAATAAAGTGCTTAGGTTTGGGTTATGAAGCTAACTAAATCATATCAATATTTTGTTGATTAAAGTAATCGAGTAGCAACTCTCTTACTTGAGAGCCATCATCCATTTTAAGAGCTTGGCGTAGGATACACTGTAATTCAGCAAAATTAACACGTCTGAGCATGTAATTTACTTTTGGGATACTTCCGTGATTCATACTGAGCTTGTTGCAACCCATAGCAAAAAGTAAGGCTGCACCAAATGGTTCGCCCGCCAATTCTCCACATACGCTTACATCTAATTGATGTTGACGGCTGTCTAACATAATCCGTTGTAATGCCCTCAACACTCCGGGATAATAACTGTCGTACAAGCTGTTTACTCTAGGGTTATTACGATCTACTGCAAGTAAATATTGGGTTAAGTCATTACTGCCTACTGAGATGAAATCTACTCGCTGCGCTACTTGATCGAGTTGATATACAAGACTCGGCACTTCGATCATCACGCCGATTTTTGGCCGAATAAATGTTTTACCTGTCTCGGCTTGTACCTCAGCATAAGCACGTTCTAAGTAACTTAACGATAAATCAATTTCTTTTAATTGGCTCACCATGGGAAGCAATATTTGCAATTGGCCGCGATTTTGATCCGCTTGCAACATTGCTCTAAGTTGAATCAATAATAATTCAGGGTGATCGAGCGATAACCGAATACCACGCCATCCAAGGAAAGGGTTATCTTCACTTATTGGAAAATATGGCAAAGCTTTATCGCCACCCACATCAAGGGTTCGCATGATGACGGACTTATTCGGCATTGCATCCAGCACTTGTTTATAGATCTCTACCTGCTCTGATTCACTAGGAAATCTTGGCTGCATCATGAAGGGGACTTCGGTACGATATAACCCTATGCCATCGGCTTCACGAACCATTTCATTTTGAATGCCGCTTAACAGGCCAGCATTAATGTATAAATGTGCTTTTTTCCCATCTAGCGTAATTGCTGGTTCAAATATCTCCGCAAGATATTTTTTTTCTAATAACTCTTCTGCATTAAGTAACTCTTGATACTCTTTTAATACGGCTTTTGTTGGAGATAAAACAAGCTGACCTCGATGCGCATTCATGATCAACCGCTTCCCATCGATATCGGCTAAAAGGAGTTGATCAACACCTACAATTGCAGGGATCCCCAGGGCCCTTGCCATAATACAAGCGTGAGAGTTTACCCCTCCAAGTTCGCTGACTACGCCAACAAGTTTGTGCCTAGGAAATTCGGCCAAAATCGTTGCGTCAGCTTCACGAGTAACTAATATAACTTTATCTATTGAATCAAGCTTCATACGGCCAGGTTCAATCAACTGCCGCAATACTCGCTGACCTAAATCTCGTATATCACTCGCTCGTTCTTTTAAATACAGATCGTCCATTTCTGAAAACTGTTGAATAAACTTAAGTGAAACTCGGCTTACCGCCGACTCAGCACTCCAGCCCAACATCACTTCACGTTCGTATTCGCCACCGAGACTTGCATCGTCTAACAATAATTTCAGTGCAGTAAAAATAGATAATACTTCTTCATCATTTTCGTTATCGAAACGTTGAGAAACATCATCGAGCATGGCTTTTGTTCGAGTTATCGCAGCACATAAACGCTGGTATTCAATATCAATATCGACGGCTGGGGTGTCCGGCTGCTCGATAGTTATTTGTCCGCCAAGCACTAACGCTGGCGCAATCGCAATCCCCGTGGCAGCTGACTCACCTTCGAAAAACACTTGCTTGCGCGAAGCCTTAACGAGTTCTTTCTGTTTTAAACCACCAATAGCCTGCGACACTTGTGCGGCGATAGTAATTAAAAACGCTTCTTCGTTTTCAGTAAATTGACGTGGCTCAACTTGCTGAACAGCGATCACACCCAAGACTCGTTTTTTATGAATAATAGGAACAGATAGAATGGAGCGAAAGTCATCTTCTTTGATGGCAGGATATGACTTAAAACGCGGGTGTAATTTTGCATCCGCAATATTAACAGGCTCTTCCCGCTGAGCCGCAAGTCCAATAATGCCTTCAGATATAGGTACTTTGACTTTACCCACTGCTGATTGTTTTAATCCATCAGTAGCAGATAACACTAAATGATTTTGTTCAAGCATGAAAATTGAACAGCATTGCGTATTCACGGCTAACTTTGTTTTAGTTACCAAAATGTTCAATGCCTGCTCAAAATTCTGAGAGGAAGCCATTTCTTGGCTTATTTTCTTAAGCGTATTTAACAACTGTTGTCTCCTATTGGCACTATCCTTTGGCCATTAAAATACAATTTCCTCTCTACTCATTGACATTTACTTGTGGAGCAAACTAGTTCCTTCGTTTTTTCCAACCATTACGCTGGCCATCTTTTTGCTGAAAAGATAACACAGTCGGCGCAAATTCTTTCATTACCTTACGATACACATCCCTCTTAAAGGATACTACTTGTCTTACTGGATACCAATAATTAACCCAACGCCAGTCATCAAATTCAGGATGACCTGACGCATTAAGGTTTATCACATTTTCATGATCATTAAGTTGCAACAAAAACCATTTTTGCTTTTGGCCAATACAAACAGGTTTACGATCTTGCCTCACGAGCCGTTTTGGTAATCGGTAACGTAACCACGAACGACTTATTGACAAAATTTTAACGTGTTTAGGCAATAACCCAACTTCTTCATACAATTCGCGATACATAGCTTGTTCAATTGACTCGCCATCGTCGACTCCACCTTGTGGAAATTGCCATGAATGTTGACCAAACCTTCTCGCCCACATGACTTGGCCGAATTTGTTACAGATAATGATGCCCACATTTGCGCGAAAGCCGTCGCTATCAATCACATGGACTCCAATTTTATTACAAATATATAAACTGATTGTTTCATAAAGCTTGGTCGGCAGCAAATCTAGCTTTTATCTGTTTTTCTGGATAAATATGTAAAAAATCAAAAGTTATCAACATTAGTCAGATTTTAAAATTTTCTTATCCACAAAATCTGTGGATATCTATGTTTGCAACTCAAGACAAGCTTAAATATGTAATCAAAACGATGTATAAAAACCGAAAGTCACCCCGTAAAATCAAGTTAATTAACACTTAAAATACAATAATTTATAGAAAAATAAAAATAACACCAACGAAGTAAAACCTTTAAACGCTCACTTATTAACCAGAATTTGAAAGAACTTTTTACTGTAAAAAATCAAGTAAAACATATACACAAACTTAAAATATTTTTTTTGATTTAGCTGCGAAATATCGATAATTCACATTGACCGAAGCGACTTTATGGGCTATATGATGAAAAAAATAAAAGTTATCCCAATTTTCTGTGGATAACTGTGTGTGAAAGATAAGGGAAAAATTAAAATATCTAAAACTACTGTTTAAATATTTAATCATTTAGCCATTAACCGCTTGTATATTCATAAAATTAGCCCGTTTTCATTCATTAAAAATCACGAAATACGTTATCGACCATTTTTTAACCACACCTGTTTCACACGTTCATTTAAACATAATCGATTAGCAAGATTGGTATTCTATTACTTCGTTGTTACCATGATTAACATTATGTAATGAGGACAAATAACACATAATGAAATCTTCACCTCAAAGTATCGAAGAACTGTTAGCCCGAGCCGACTCAATGGCAGGCTTAACATTTGCTCAACTTGCAAAATTAAACGATCAAATTGTTCCTAAAAATTTACGTCGTGACAAAGGCTGGGTAGGTCAGCTCATTGAACACGAATTAGGTGCAAATGCAGGCTCAAAGTCAGAACCAGATTTTAATCACTTAGATGTTGAGTTAAAAACGATCCCAATCAACTCTTATGGCAAACCGTTAGAAACTACCTTTGTTACCGTTGCACCTCTTATTAACATTAGTGGGTTAACATTTTTTGACAGCGTGCTTTTTCATAAATTGAAACAAGTGCTATGGGTACCCATTGAAGGCGAGCGTGATATTCCTGTGGCTGAAAGGCGAATTGGCTGCCCTTTTTTGTGGCAACCAGATGCGAGCCAACTTGCTCAACTTAAACAAGATTGGGAAGAAATCATGGAGCTCATTGCCCTAGGTCAAGTTACTAAAGTGACAGCGAGGCATGGAGAAATATTGCAACTCAGACCGAAAGCCGCTAACAGTGCTGCGCTCACTGAAAGCATCGCTGAAGATGGCAGCATTCAATTAACTAACCCCAGAGGTTTTTATCTCAAAACTCAATTTACTACACGTTTATTAGCGAATGCCTTTGGAAATTGACACTTAACTTGATCTAAATCAGCCTTGGCACTAGCCAACGAAGATGTAGATTACATAAACTACGCTCCCTCTTATTTATATGTGTTTGAGAGTTGCGTGCGGATCAGTCATCAAATAAAAAAACTAGCATTTGCGATTACAGCTTGGATTATTGCTATGTCCATTTTTGTATTTTTTCGCTATGCACAAACAGATGCTCTACCACATTGGGCAACGTCAACAACTGACTTAAAAACATTGGCGTTTTATGTAGGCATCATTTTTGGCTGTTTACATTGGATATCTAACTTAGTTGTTGATTTTAGTGTTTTCTCTCGTCTTCCTTATATTTGTTCTTTATTCATAAAAGGGCTGTTATTGCTCATTGGTGCTCTCTGTATCGCCAGTTTGTTTGAGTTTATGGAGCTATGGCACATTCACAACCACATGGCAACCTTATGGAAAATCTCAACAACCCACGTGATAAATAGTCACTCATTTCAATTACTATTGATTTACCTTATTTTCATTCGATTTAGCTTGGCATTTATCGAACAAACCATGTTGTTAATTGGCTGTAAAGAACTCATTAACATTGGTCTGGGAAAATACCATAAACCCCGTTACGAGCAACGGTTGTTCGTTTACTTGGATATGACCGATTCTACCGCTCATGCCGAATCATTAGGAGATTATCGATTTAGCTGTTTGATCCAAGACTGTTTTAAGCTGCTGGCGGATCCTGTATCTCAAAGTCGGGGCGAAATTTATCGTTATATGGGAGATGCGGTATTCATTCATTGGCCGGTTAAAAACGGAGTGATGAATCAGCGTTGTTTAAAGCTTTACTATGACTTTAATCAAATTCTTAGTTGGCATGGAACAGAGTTTCGGCAGCGGTATGGCTTTGTACCGCAATTTAAAGCTGCCGTTCACTGTGGACAAGTTGTCACTGCCGTTGTCGGTGTGCAAAAGCAAGAAATTAGCTTTTTTAGTGACGTTCTGAACACGTTAGCACGTCTTCAAGATCAATGTAGCCTATTATCTCAACAACTATTAGTATCAGCTGCAGTTGCCATGAGGTTTGATAGCCAACAACAAGACTTCGATCTTAAAGATCTCGGTCAAATAAAATTAAAAGGGAAGCAACACTCGATGCAGGTTTATGGAGTTAATAAGATAAAATAAGTAATGAAAGTATCGTACCGAACGAAACACGGATTTGGACATAAACGTTTCAGCCCGTCATTCTAGGTAGTGACCAAAATTTTCAATGTAGCGCTTTCCAAGTTTTTCACAATCATTTGATCTGTAGTAGCTCATATCTAATCTTGTTAAGATTGACTAAAGAGCTTTAGTAGCTATATTACACAGCCTATTCAGAGGCTGAAAATAACAAAAATTATGAGACTAAATAATTATGTTTGAAAAGGGAAAATTATCATTTTGGGATTTTGGCACTTACTTAACCGTAGGGTGTTTTGCATCTTTCGCAGCCGCATTTTACATATTTTATGGCTTATCTATTCCCTTCCCGAGTTGGGCAAAAAATTTAAAAGACTTTTCTGGAAGCATAGTAATCGTTATTCCAATAGCATTTTTGTTGTTCGGAATGTTTATTGAGCCAATTGCAAATTGGTTAGTTAAACATATCGAAAAGCTTGGTTGGTTTAAGCCAAGGAACATTAGAAATAAAGAATCCTTAGTCAATACAATCAAGAGTCACCTTCCTGATGAGGACATTGGTTCAGCTAACTTATATAGGTATTGTAAAGCAGTTGTCGAGCTTAAATTTCAGAATTCAAATCACGATATCTTCTTAGCTAGATTTGGCTTTTATCGAAGTATGAGTGTGTTGCTAGCATTGCTATTTATAATCAACTGGTTTGTTTTCAAATACGACGCTATCAATATTGCGATAAATGTATTATTAGCTTTTTGTGCATATCAATTTTTAAAGCGCTCTCAAGTATTTAAGAACCATTTAGAAGAAGCTGTTTATTATAACTATTTAGCTTTGGTGGTCTCAAAGGATGAGCAACAACAGCAACAATAAAAAGAAAAGGTTTTTGACATGCTAGATCAATCAGTTTCTGAAAAAGCTATAAAGCTTTTGGGTATTAATACATGGAAAAAATTTCAACCTGATACTGAATATAGCAATTTTGTTGCTGATACCTATGAGCAAATTGAAGGAAAATTAACTGATGACGAGTACCAATTTTCTTGTTTCTCAAAAAAATCATTTAAGGGTAAAGATGGTTGGGCATTTGCGAGTGCCGCCGATGAGCTTGTTGCTAAAAAACTAAATGACAATATTCGCCGACTTTTTAAAGTTAGACCATCTGATCGACATGCCATAGTCAAACAGACAATAGCTTTAGCCAAAGACTCTCAGCCAGTTACCATCGCTCGTCTTGATATTAAAGACTTTTATGAATCATTAGATCGAACATCCATTGTTAAATTCATTACGGAAGAATGGCTGCTATCACACCAAAATAGAATGGTGTTGAAGCAATGGGATACACAACTTGCTAGCCAAGGAATTCAAGGGCTACCTAGAGGAATGTCACTTAGTTCTACATTATCAGAAATTAGAATTCGTCATTTTGATAAGCAAATGAAGCTTGATGGCAAAGTTTACTTTTACGCTAGGTATGTTGACGACATCATAGCGTTTTACTCAGGTGACCAAGCCCAGCTTGAATCTATGATGAAGGAAAGGCTAAAGGCTTCTGCAAAAGAGCTTACGCTAAACACTGATAAAAGTTTTTACACTGTACTTAATGATCCTACTAATGGATCATCGGCTGATATTGACTATCTTGGCTACAAATTAAGGATACAAAATTACTCCTGCAAGCCAAGAGTCGAGAGAAAAGTTCAAGTATTTATAAGTAATAAAAAAGTTAATAAAGTAAAAGAGCGTGTTCGCAAAGCTTTTCGTGCTTATTCCAAAGATAGAAGGTATAACCTTCTGTTAGCCAGACTGAAATTTTTAAGCGCTAATCAATACATTATCGGCGATATTGAAAGGACTAAATTAAAATCAGGTATTTACTATAACTATCCTCTAATAAATGACCATTCTCAGTTGAAAGAACTGGATGCTTTTTATCAGAAGTTTATCAATTCAAGTAAAGAGCCTGCCAATTCTGCTATGCAGCTAATAAAAAATCATGGTGGCGCTACAAACAACGTTAGGCTTAAACAAATCGAAGCTATATCTTTTCAATTTGGTTTTAAAAATAGAATGATGAACAGCTTTACCAACGACTTAAATAAAAAAATAAAGAGGTGTTGGTAATGGGAAAGGTTAAAATTGATAAACACGACCACCTTAGAGTCATACTTACTGATACTTTGCCTTATGAAGTTCCTATTAACTTTTTGAATGAAGGTGTTTACTATTATCTCAAAGAGCAAGAGGTTCCTTCAAGCTCAGTAAATCCAGCAATCGCCAACTTCATTAAAAACTTCTTTGGCTATGAGAAGTATACGAAACCATACAACTACAGAATTCATAAGAACTCAAAAAGTAAAAGACTATTGTCAGTACCGCATCCTGCGGTTCAAATTAAGATTTCGAACTTATACAGAGATTATGACTCATTAATCACAGAGCTTTGCTCAAGAAGCCCAATGAGTTTGCGAGCGCCAAGTCGTGTTGCTTCTAGATTCTACGAAAAAGAACTTGTTAATTATTCAGAGCCAGAAGCACGTGAAGGTGTAGAGATCGAAAAAGAAGGTTTTGAAAAGGAATCGAACTTTGCAAGCTCTTACTTTACCTATAAGAAATACAACTTCCTGTATAAGTATTATGATTCCTATGAATCACACAGAATAGAAAAAAAGTTTGAACACTTAACAAGGTTTGATATCTCTAAATGCTTCCACAATATATTTGTTCCTAGCTTTGGCTGGGCTGTAAAAGGTAAAGAGTTTGCTAAACGCTACTCGCAATATTTTTCAGTGGAAGCGCAGTTTGAGAAATTGATGCTAAAAGCTAATGAGGATGAAGACAGTGGAATAATAATAGGCCCAGAATTTTCTAGGATATTTGCAGAAGTTATTTTACAACGTATCGATCTTAATATTATCGAGAAGGTGAAAAGCAAGCTAAAACTGCGGTTTGACAGCGACTACACAGTTAGACGTTATGTAGACGATTATTTCCTTTATACAAAGAACCAACCTACAGCAAAGAAAATATTTGATGTAGTTTTAGGGGAGCTAGAAGAATTCAAACTGTTTGTGAACGAATCAAAAACTGAGTTTGTTGAAGTGCCATTTATTACTGGATTGACTATTGCCAAAATGGATGCAAAAGACTTGGTTTCAAAGACTTTTGAAAGTCTATTAACTGAAGAGCATGAGAAAAAAGAAGATGCTTCTTTTATCAAGTCTATCAATCCATCTAGGGAAGCAAACAGATTCATAAAAAACTTAAAAAGACTCGTTAAAGATAATGACGTGAGTTATGAGAGTTTAAGTGGCTATACGCTTGGTGAGGTAAGACGAAAGCTTTATCGCATACTTGAGGATGAAAGAGTTAAATCGTCGCTGGCAAAAAATAATACGGAGCAATTACTTAAATTACTATTATTTGTTTTAGAAATTTCATTTTTTATTTACAGCATGGATATTCGAGTCAGAACAACTTACATAATTACTCAAATAGTTGTCAGGTTGAATACCATCACACAGGTTACTCATGTGTCTTTTAAAGATAACGTCCGTAAGAAAATATACGACGAATCTGTGTTGTTGCTTTCCAAAATGAAAGATAAAGGTAAGGCCAACTCAATTGAAACTTTGAACCTTTTGGTTTCTATAAGAACAAATTTTGACGATTATCCTATTTCAGAATCTAAATTAATTGATCTATTTGATCTAGAGCGAGATGAGCAAAGCAAGTTAATAAAAAAAGAAGGTGCGCAACTTGGATATTTTCAATTAATGGTATTTTCTAGTTTTATTGAAGATAAGGCTGAGCATAGTGAGATAAATTCGTTTATAGAGAAAGAAATATTAGAAGTATTCACGGCAAGTGATAGCGAGCAAATAAGGAGTTCTACTGATTTAACTTGTATGATGTTCGATAGCCTTTCTAACCCGTTCTTTGGTGAAATATTTAAACAATCGTTATTTGGTATTATTTGTTCCAAGTTAGGACTGCCAGCATCAAATGATACGGTATTCGGATACCTTAAAAGCCGAGAGTGGTTCTTTACATGGCAACGAGATAACTTGGCTCAAATATTAATGAAAAAGGAATTGCGAAGCCCTTACTAAATGCCTTAGACTCAATACTTCAGGTGGTTCACATCGCATACATTTATGTATCGTTGTTTTCGAACAGCTTCTGCCAAGCGCAGATCACACGCTAAGGTGTGAATCATCTGTACACTTCACCATGTCAATCAAGCTCACTTTGGGGCAAAAATGCGCCAGCCGACCAAGTTGGCAAGGAAGGGGAAAAACCAATTTACACTCAATTTCATTATTTCTTGTTTGAGTCTTAGGTACAACAATGAGCTATGAAACGGCTCCCCTGTACGGTGGATAATTTTCTGTTATACATTTATAGAATGCCTTAAAGCTGAATATTTTTGTATTTATCATTTCAGTGCGTTATTTTTTGCTTGTTAATTCACTCACTTATTGAGTAATGTGATGGCGACAGTGCGCACTCCAGCTGAGCATGGATCAATATATAGATTCATGCTCAAAAGTCTCCAAGAATACCCAAGCGAAGCCGTATCTTATCTTAACTTTGAGGTTTCAAGGTTTGATGATGATGAAAACTTACAACAGGGTTATCAAAGATTAAGCAAAACCGATAGACAAAAGCTGTATGATTTTTTCAACAATAAATCATCGTCGACTCGCTCTAACTCTCGCACACAAAAAGCTCATTATTGTAAGAAGCCAAGTGATGCTTGCCGACGCTTTGCAACTGAGCCCCGCTCCATCACTCCAAAATCGAACACTCGATATACCAAGCAAATAAAGCAACCACCTTCCTCCCCTGATTCTTTTTTTACTCAGACCAGTGAGCTTATTCACTCTTGGAAACTTAAACAGAAAACCAAAAATCAACTGGGTATTGAGTTAAATGTATTGATTGGTGGTTGCACTAAACTTTCGCAGCTTATTGAAATCATTAACACCCTAAAAAACGACAAACAGGTCATGGATACATCATGGGACATAAGATTAATCCATAAATTGTTACACAAAGCGGCCGAGTTTTCTGACAGTCATTCATTTAATTTCGACGGCGTTTTTAGTGACATAACACGATTTAAATCGTCCTATGAATCGAAAACATGCACACTATTACTGAAATTAATTAATTTAAATTTAAATTTTTCAGATGGCAAAAAATTGGTGCTAGGCAATGCAGCAGTAGCCAGCTTAATGCAACAATGGGGCATCAAGCCTAATGTTGCTATTTACAATGCCTTTATCACGGTATGCGCTAAAACTTGCCAATTTGATAGTGCTTGGCAACTGGTGTGTGGTAATAAGCCCGTGATGGCACCTTATTTGCCATTAAAAGCCAATCAAATCACCTGCATGAATTTGCTGACGGCCTGCGCTGAAGCGGGGCGTTATGCAAAAGCCAAATTATTGGTGTTGGGCGATGGCAATACAGCTACAACCAGCTTAATGCAACAATGGGGCATCAAGCCTAATGTTGCCATTTACAGTGCCTTTATCACGGTATGCGCTAAAACGGACCAGTTTGATAGTGCTTGGCAACTGGTTTGTGGTGATAAGCCCGTGATGGCACCTCATCTACCACTAAAAGCCAATCTAATCACCTGCATGAATTTGCTGGCTGCCTGCGCTGAAGCGGGGCGTTATGCCGAAGCCAAATCATTGGTGTTGGGCGATACAGCTAAAGCTACAGCCAGTTTAATGCAACAGTGGGACATCAAGCCTGATGTTGCCGTTTACAGCGCCTTTATCACGGTATGCGCTAAAACGGGCCAGTTTGATAGTGCTTGGCAACTGGTTTGTGGTGATAAGCCCGCGATGGCACCTCATCTACCACTAAAGGCAGATTCAATCACTTGCATGAATTTGCTGGCAGCCTGCGCTGAAACTAGGCATTACGCCGAAGCCAAATCATTGGTGTTGGGTGATGGCGATACAACTACAGCCAGCTTAATGCAACTGTGGGATATCAAACCTAATGTTGCCATTTACAATGCCTTTATCACGGTGTGCGCTAAAACTGGCCAGTTTGATAGTGCTTGGCAACTGGTGTGTGGTGATAAGCCTGTGATGGCACCTCATCTACCACTAAAGGCAGATTCAATCACCTGCATGAATTTGCTGTCTGCCTGCGCTGAAACGGGGCGTTTTACCGAAGCCAAGTCATTGGTGTTGGGCGATGGCGATACAGCTACAACCAGCTTAATGCAGCAGTGGATCATCAAGCCTGATGTAGCCATTTACAATGCTTTTATCAGGGTATGCGCTAAAACAGGCCAGTTTGATAGTGCTTGGCAACTGGTGTGTGGTGATAAGCCCGTGATGGCACCTCACTTATCATTAAAACCCAATCAAATCACCTGCCTGAATTTGCTGACGGCCTGTGCTGAATCGGGGCGTTATGCAGAAGCCAAATCATTGGTGCTGGGTGATGGTGATGGCGATACAGCAAGCTTAATGCAACAATGGGGCATCAAGCCTGATGTTGCCATTTACAGTGCCTTTATCACGGTATGCGCTAAAACTGGCCAGTTTGATAGTGCTTGGCAACTGGTGTGTGGTGATAAGCCCGTGATGGCACCTCATCTATCACTAAAGGCAGATTCAATCACCTGCCTGAATTTGCTGACGGCCTGCGCTGAAATGGTGCGTTTTACAGAAGCCAAATCATTGGTTTTGGGCGATAGCGATACAGCTACAACCAGCTTAATACAACAATGGGGCATCAAGCCTGATGTTGCCATTTACAATGCCTTTATTAAAGTATGTATTAAGGCTAAGGATTTTGACACTGGAATGTGGTATTTAGAAAAAATAATGAACAAATGTGACATGAGTACTTTTTTACAAGTGCATGCTCATCTTGCGCCGCTTGAAAAAGATAATTTCGCAAGTATGATTGATAAAGGGATAACAGAAGGAATATATAAAAAAAATGTTGGCTTAATGAGTCATTGTATCGATTTGCATATGGATAAAATCTTCGAAGGACACTCAGGCAATGGTACACATATTCAAGGTGTTCCATTAGCTTTCGCAAAACTATTATTTTGTTACCACAAACAAAACAATGAACCCCAAATAACATCGATCATAACTGGATACCATGGCAATAATATTTTAAAAAATGGAATGATAAGTTTTCTCAAAGATGAATTTGGACTTGAGTTTATCGAGGATGAATTTAACTCAGGAATGATAGTATTGAGGGGTGTTCAGCCTAATTGATGTTAGTTTTTTAACTTATTGATTTTCTGTAAGCGAACAAATAAAAATACCTGTAAATGGCTTTCACCTTTAAAACCACTTAGCCGCCATTTCGATAAAAACATCTAATTTTGACCTTATTTTTAAGGTTAAAACAACAAAATCTGGCATTTTTTTGAATTTGAAATTTTAGCTAACATCATTTAGAAAGAACTAAATGGACATATTACCTTTACATGTTCCTAACTTTTTAAAACAACGGAACTTTCTCCTTATATCTTCACATTATTTAGGCTGAGCCCCCGTATTGAGCAAGTCTGCCCATTAACTGCAGTTGCTTGCATTTATAAATCGGTTTGCTCGCATTTATCCGTCATTTTCTGCTCACAATAAATGACTTTATAAAAACGAGCTTGCTCACATTAATTGCTTTTATCAAATTAGTTGCTCAGATTAAGTGATTTTATAAAGCTATGTTGCTCACTTTAAATGATTCTATAAATGAACCAATTTAAATGAGCTACAAATTAAATAATATCATATGGTTGACTCGTTTTTGGACAGGAATGAGTTTATTTAATTTAATTGAAATTTTTATCTGAATTTTCTTCGCAAAACATATGGCATACAAAACTGTTACATTTACTAGAGATAGTCTCTTCAGAATTGGTATTTTTAGTTTGAAACATTTTATCCCAATCGGTAATAACAATTTCATTATTTTCGGTATAAATGAAATCTGTTTTATCCTTAAAAAAGACATTAAAATCTACTTTTTTTAACTCCAAGCTCAAAGAAATTAATCCATAAACAGCTTCTTCTTTTGTCAATTGTTGTTGTCTCAATGCTTGGTCAAGTGTAATCCCAACAGCAAAATCATAAATCACAACTATGTATGATTTACCAGAGGCTGATGCAATTTGTATTGCTCCATGTACCGTCGAAAGATTAGAGCAGTTATTCAAAACAGCTCGATGTCTCTGGTAATTTCTTCTACAAGTTTTAAAACTATTTTCGTGCACTTTGATTGCATAGATTCTTTGGCTAACCTTATGCTTCGCAACAAATATTATAGAATCCTTTTCCCATCTCGGACTCTTTAGAATAGTAAAATCGAAGTCCCTGAGCTTTGTAAGACTTGCCAGTAAATCATCATTTGAAACTAGATCTATTGCCCCACAATCCCAATTGTTCAATATAAATTTTTCTAATTGATAAAAATGATCAGAACTTTCTTTTAGCTTGGTGTCAAAAAATTGTGGCGATGTTTCTGTTGTTTCTGTTGTTTCCTCTAGAGGCGGACAACTATCTTGTGAAATATAAAATTCACTTAAGGATTCCGTAGAGCAGTGGACTGGGAGCATTGGATTAATAAATTGTGGACATAAAACGATTTGAACAAATATGAATTCGTCTCTCAAGTTAAATTTAGTTAACAAAAAGATTACAAAAAAACAGCCACTTTAGATGAATACTTAAGCTGATCAATGTCACGGAATGAGGCAGTTTTGATTTTGCCAGCAATCACAGCTGGCACATCGATGGACATAAACGAGTTTCATCAAAAATTTAAAAGTTCTAAAACTTATCAGGTGCTTGAAAAAGTCAACGTTTCAATTTCAAGCAAAGATTTGACACGTAGAGTTAAACTTTCCAAGATACGCTGAGGGTATTTGCTCTTCGAAAAGTCGTATATCCTTTACTGACATATGTATATAAATTAACTCTATAGTTTCATCAGAAATATATGGTTCAAATGTAGGGAGTACAATTTCTCTTACAGAAAAAATAATTCCCTTACCTTTTATTTCATCTGGTGTAGTCATGTAACTATATCCTATTTGAAAAATAACAATCGGACGAGTACATTTCGTGGCCATCTCTGCAAACATCAAAGGCAATGGGTGTGAACAGATATATAATACCTTCAGTCCTTTATAGCGATTGCATAATTCGATAGCATCAATTTTTTCAAATTTATGAATAGGAAATTTCTCAGATGAGTTTTCGATATCGCTTGTTAAAACAACTTTTTTTCCACCACATTCATTAATAGCAGAGCTCATCATCGCTCGGGCCGCATGCAATCTCTATCAAAGTTTGTTTCAAATGAGCGAAAAATTTGACTAGTTGAGTGGCTGTTTGTTTATCAAAAGGCCTATAGATACCCTGTTTATTCGTTATCGTGTCAAAAATCAAACCTAAAATGAGCTGATACGAAATTAAAGAATGATTAGATATAGCCATACTATAACCTTTAGCTTTTTCATGTGGGATCATCTCTACTCCGCATAGCTTCGTTACAGCAAACATGGAATTAATTTTTTGTGGTATCACTTGTTGAGCAATTGCATTGACTGTTTCGATTAAATTATAGATAGCTGATTCTTGCTTCTCTGTTATTTGTTTTGATTCTTTTATATGTCGCAAATATAAATGCAATACAACAATGATAAATGAAATCGATTTGCCCCTCATTACTTCAAAATCTAATTCTTTGTTTTTAAAAAGACTGCTTAAGGTGATCATCAATTGCTTCAATGTGTTATGGGTTTTAATATTTACAAATGCCCAGTAAAAAATAGAAGGTAAACCTCTTTCAACCTCGTTAATTTTGGCAACTAATTCATGAAAGCACTGTAGTTCCGTTGTCGTGACTCTTGAAGTTGATCGATTACACTTCATTGTTGTTTTATATTTTTCTCCGAAAGCATGAAATTCTTCCAGAGCGGGACAACAATGTTTTGAACACTGAAAGTGTTCAAAATCAACTTCAGTAGTAGAAAAATTTTCATAGTGATTAATGATGAAAGGATTATTTGCAAGCTTCTTATCGATACTTATCATGAAAAAGTACAGTGTTAAACCTAAAAACATCAGTTGAACGCTGATTATACGAGTAACTGTTTGAGCAATACGATGATTTTATTATCATGTTTTTCACCCAATGAGTGAAATGCTCTACGCTCACAAGCTTGCTAAAATGACTGCTATCTGCGTTGTAACTTTTGCAAGTAGAATAACTACTTGCTGCAAGCTACGCCTTACTATCAGCCATTTTTTCTACGCTTGAGAACGCAGTCAACTGATGTTTCTAGGTTAAAATAAGAAAGGCTACCATTTATACCCTTTAGGTAACCTGACTGCTTCATAAAATAAGATGCAATAGCTTTTTATAGCTGCTATACAGTCATTTTGTAACTAATACCAATTACAGTAATTAAATTCCCAGCTCAGAGCTATGTATGTGTTCAAAATACAAGTGGAATTGATGAAGACATAGTTATTACCGACATACAAAACTGTCGTTATTACATTGCTACGTTGAGACAATTTTGCGTAGTAATTTGAACACATACAAGCTCCCGAAGGGCAAGGCTAAAGGTTTCCATTACTGCGTTACAAGTTTTTGAATTATCCCGACAAAAGCACGAAGTGCGTTGAACGCCAGCTTTGTATGGCGGCCGTAGGGTATATAGTACTTCAAATTTGCGCCTTGTACTGAAATCCTTTAGCTCTTGCTGAGTGGGAAGTTAATTACTGTAATTGGTATAAATTATGTCTAGGGCTATACGTCGGCTAGTAGACTATTAATTTCATCACCTAGCATTCTGAAACTTCGAATTCGGCTTGACGTTTGGCGCCATGCTATACCAATATCTCGATATGGCGCTTCTCCGGGGGGCTCTAACACTAATAAGCCAGTCCCATTTAAAATTCCAGCATCGATCGCCATTTGAGGTAAAAACGTTGCGCCTAACTTGCTGTTAACCATTTGCACCAATGTGTGTAAGCTGGTCGCGCTGAATGGATGCACTTTGGCTGTGTTTTGCATTTGACAGGCACTGATAGCATGACCAGTGATGCAATGCTCATTTTGGAGTAAGAAAATACTATTATCTGGTAATTCTTTATAATCAACAGGAACCGATAAAGCATTACAAAAAGTGCTGTGCATGATCATTTTAAACGGATCTACACCGACTTTCATAGTATGAAAAGTGCCAGTATCAACAGGTAACGCCAATATTAATACATCGAGCGTGCCACTTTCTAACGCCAATAAAAGCTGCTCTGTTGTATCTTCTTTTACCTGCAACTCAAGCTTTGGATACTTCTCATGGCAGTGTTCAAGCAAACGGCCAAGTAAAAATGGAGCGATCGTTGGAATACAACCAACTCGTATCTTCCCTGTCATTGGCTCACTCTGTTGCTGAGTAAATTCCATAAGATCGGTTACATCAGTTAATAACTGCTGAGCCCTTACAACAACTTCTTCTCCCGTTGCCGTGAACATGAATGACTTATGATCACGCTCAATTAATTGTTGTCCCAACTGCTCTTCTAGGTTTTGGATCCCCGTTGATAAAGTTGACTGGCTGACAAAACAAGCTTTAGCTGCTCGATTAAAGTTACGCTCTCGATATAAATTAACCAAATAAAACAAGTTTTTTAAACTCGGTAAACTTTTCATAGATGACTTTGTTCCATAATGTTAATAACTTGAATACACCTATCGCAACTATGTTACGAAATGAGACTTTAGCTTTTCAGAACACTTTTGACTCGGTATGATGTTACGCTCTATTTTTTAGTTAGCATAATTTCCAGAGGTAAAGAAATGGCGAACACTGATTTAGACATCATCCTAGATCTCAACACCCTAGAGCAATATTGTAACGCCATTGGTGCCGCAACTCTTTTAAAAAGTGTGGTTTTATTCGAACAATTAATGCCTGAATATGTCGAAAACTTAGTAAAAGCCAAAGAAGCAAACGACAAAGATACCCTCTGTGCTGAAGCCCATAAATTCAAAGGTGCTGCTGGATCAGTAGGTTTAAAACGAATTCAGCTGTTTGCACAAAAACTACAACATGGCGAAGAAGCCTCATGGGAAAGTGAACATAACACTTGGTTGCAAGCGATTGTTGATCAAGCCAGTACAGATTTACAGCAGCTTAAGCAATTTTTAGAGTCAAAGTCAGCATAAGCTCCGAACTCATTTCCAAGTATCTCTGATCTTTATTCACTTATCGCCACGCCTAACGCTTGGCGATTTTTTTTAATTCTCTCCTATACTTACCAGATCTAGATTGATATTCACCGAAAACAAAACTGAATAAATACTCATTATTATGACTGGTAATTAATATTCGCATTTGAATAATTTCCTTCATTTTTATCTAGAAAATCTCTTATAAACACGTGAGTTGTGACAAGTTAATCACAACAAAGTTACATATAAGTTTTAAAAAAGATAAATAATACCGTTATCTATCGATTGATCTTTCAACTCCAAACAGATATTTTAATTACCAAAAGTGAATAACTATAAAACTTAACTACTAAGGATGTAATGTATGACCTTATATCACCCAAGCTTTGAACGAGAAAACTGTGGTTTTGGATTAATCGCTCAAATGGACGGTGATGCTACACATTCAATTGTAAAAACAGCCATTCACAGTTTAGACCGCTTGAAACATCGAGGCGGCATTGCGGCAGACGGAAAAACAGGTGATGGCTGTGGCATACTAATGAAAATGCCTTCAGAGTTTTTTACTCAAATTGCCGAACAACAAGATTGGCATTTAAGCCGTAAATTTGCTGTTGGTGTCATATTTTTGAGTCAAAACCCAACCCTTGCCCAACAAGCTAAAGAACAAATAGAACAAGAACTCGCTAAAGAAACGCTGAGTATTGCTGGCTGGCGTGCAGTGCCAACAGATAAAAGTGTACTGGGTAAGATTGCGGCAACGAGTGAGCCTAAAATTGTTCATGTACTAATCAACTCTCCCATTGGTTGGCGCGAAAAGGATCTCGAACGTCGACTTTACATGGCAAGAAGACGCATAGAGCAAAGTGTTACTGAAAATGACTGCTATATAGCCAGTTTATCCGGTCAAGTCATTGTATACAAAGGTTTGATGATGCCTGAAGATCTGGGTCGATATTACCCAGACTTAACAGATCCTGAATTTAAAAGTGCTGTGTGTTTATTCCACCAGCGCTTTTCGACCAACACATCCCCTAAATGGCCGTTAGCGCAGCCGTTTCGTTACTTAGCTCACAATGGCGAGATCAATACCATTGAAGGTAATCGGCAATGGGCTAAAGCCAGAGCTTATAAATTTCATTCGCCTTTATTACCAGATCTTCAACAAGCTGCACCATTTGTAAATGAAGTCGGCTCTGATTCTTCTTCTCTCGATAACATGCTTGAAATGTTACTTTCTGGCGGCATGGATCTCTATCGAGCGATGAGATTACTGATCCCATCTGCTTGGCAAAATAATCCTGAAATGGACGAAGATTTAAAAGCATTTTATGATTTCAACTCCATGCACATGGAGCCTTGGGATGGGCCAGCTGGCGTCGTAATGACCAATGGCCGATACGCAGCGTGCGCTGTGGATCGTAATGGTTTAAGACCTTCCCGTTATGTGATCACCAATGACAGAATACTGACCGTGTCTTCTGAAGTTGGGATCTGGGATTATGCCGAAGATGCTATTGTTGATAAAGGCTGTATTGGGCCCGGTGAATTATTAGTACTTGATACCCAAAATGGCCGCCTGTTTCAGTCTTTCGAAATTGATAATGATCTCAAAAGACGCCACCCCTACAAAGAATGGATGAAAAAGCACAGCACAACATTAGTGCCAGCCAATAAAATTCCATCTGATCAACAGGGAGGAAATGATCTATCACCTTCCCAACTGTCGATTTATCAAAAAATGTTCGGTTATACCAAAGAAGAACTTGAACAGATTATTTGGCCTCTCGCAGTAAATGCCCAAGAAGCAACTGGCTCAATGGGAGATGACGCGCCAATTGCTGTATTATCCTCACAACCTCGCTCAATCTATGACTACTTTAGGCAAAAGTTTGCCCAAGTTACCAATCCCCCTATCGATCCCTTGCGCGAAAAGCACGTCATGTCATTAACAACCTGTGCGGGACGAGAGCAGAATCTGTTTAATGAAACGACGGGACACGCTTATCGAGTTATGTTTGACTCACCCATCTTGGTTTATAGCGATTTCAGTCAACTTATGTCGTTGGATCAAAAGTATTACCAACACAACACCATTAACTTAAGTTATGACAACAAAGAAGGCCTTAAAGAGGCTTTAATCAGAATCACTGAAAAAGCTAAAGAGCTAGCCAAAAACGGTACCACATTGTTAGTACTGTCTGATCGCAATATCAGCCGAGAAAAGCAATTGATACCCGCAGCTATGGCTGTTGGAGCAATTCACAAAGCGCTCGTGGATAATCATTTACGTTGTGACAGCAATATCATCGTAGAAACCGCAACCTGTCGAGACCCGCATCATTTTGCTGTTTTATTGGGGTTTGGCGCAACCGCGATATACCCCTACTTAGCTTATGAGTCCATTGCAGCTATCGCTATAAAAAGAAAAAATTCTGATATTGTGACGCTCTCGATAAACTTTAGAACTGGTATTGAAAAAGGTCTATGTAAGATATTATCCAAGATGGGGATCAGCACCATAGGTTCTTACCGCTGTAGCCGTTTATTTGAGGTCATTGGTTTAAGCAAAGGCGTGGTTGATATGTGTTTTAATGGCGTTTGCAGTCGAATTCAAGGTATTGGATTTGATGATATTGCCGCAGAATTATCAAGGCTTCACAAATTAGCCTATCGTCAACATCACGATTTACCTCAAGGCGGACAGCTAAAATATGTGGCCAATAGTGAATATCATAGTTTTAATCCCGATGTCGTCACGACCTTGCACACAGCCCTTTATCAAAACGACTATTCCGCCTATCAAAAATTCAGTGAGCTTGTTGATAAACGCCCTATTGCGACCTTACGTGATTTACTGAGTATTACGGGTGATACGGTTCCTATTGACATTAATAAAGTGGAATCTGCTTCGAACCTTTTTCCACGATTCGATACCGCAGCAATGAGTATTGGCGCACTGAGCCCCGAAGCACATGTCGCTCTTGCTGTTGCAATGAATCACCTTGGTGGACATTCAAACTCCGGCGAAGGAGGTGAAGATCCGCGCCGTTTTAACAACAAAAATAATTCTGCAATTAAACAAATCGCCTCTGGTCGGTTTGGCGTAACAGCGCAATATCTAATGAGTGCTGAAATCATCCAGATAAAAATTGCTCAAGGCGCTAAACCCGGTGAAGGCGGACAATTACCCGGAGATAAAGTCAGTGTTGAAATCGCCAAACTAAGGTTTGCTAAACCGGGGGTGACCTTAATCTCCCCTCCCCCTCATCACGACATTTATTCAATCGAAGATTTAGCGCAATTAATTTTCGACTTAAAACAAGTCAACACTAAGGCGCTAATATCGGTCAAATTAGTTTCAGCTCCCGGTATTGGGACTATTGCGACAGGTGTCGTAAAAGCCTATGCAGATATGATCACCATAAGTGGCTACGACGGTGGCACAGGAGCAAGCCCATTAAGCTCAGTCAAATATGCAGGATCACCGTGGGAGCTTGGTTTAGCAGAAGTGCATCAAACCCTTGTGGCAAATGGCGTCCGCCATAAGGTTCGACTGCAAGTAGACGGAGGCTTAAAAAGCGCAACAGATATCATTAAAGCGACCATGCTCGGTGCTGAAAGCTTTGGGTTTGGCACAGTTCCAATGTTAGCACTCGGTTGCAAATATCTACGAATTTGCCATTTAAATAACTGCGCAACGGGTATAGCCACACAAGACAAACGATTAAGAGAGCAAAACTTTCATGGTGATGCCCAGCGCGTTATCAGCTATTTTGAGTTTCTGGCTCGCGATTTGCGAGAACAATTAGCTCAACTGGGTATGAGCTCATTAGAGCAGCTTGTTGGCCGTAGCGATTTGTTAACCAATAACAAGGGTAGTACTGACAAACATCGTAGCCTTGATTTATCAGCGATTACAGCCTTAGCCACATCACCTGTTGACAAACCCAAAACCTGGAGCCAACCAAATCCATGTCAAGATAAAGGAGTATTGAACCAAACATTATTAAGCTCCTGCAAACGAGCAATTGATAATAACTCCAGTTACATCGGCCACTTTGAAGTCACAAATACCGACCGTTCAGTAGGTGCAAGCTTAGCGGGTTACATTGCCAGTCAAACACAGCCAACCCAAAAACAAACCCAAGTTAAACTTTGTTTTACAGGCACCGCTGGCCAAAGTTTTGGAGTATGGAATACCAAAGGAATGAGCCTGTACTTGGTGGGTGACAGCAACGATTATGTAGGAAAGGGGATGTCTGGTGGGCGAATTGTCATTTCCCCTCCCTCAAACAGTTTATTTGCTTCTGAGCAGGCCTCTATCATGGGGAATACCTGTTTATACGGTGCCACAGGTGGACAATTGTTTGCAGCAGGCCGAGCTGGTGAGCGATTTGCTGTTCGAAATTCAGGTGCTACTGCCGTCATTGAAGGCATTGGAAACAACGGTTGTGAATACATGACAGGCGGAACCGTTGTCGTTCTAGGCAGCGCAGGTGTGAACTTTGGTGCAGGTATGACTGGCGGTATGGCTTATGTGTTTGATCAACTCAATCAGTTTAGCCAACGCGTTAATACTGAACTGGTCGATGTTCTCAAGCTCGAACATAAAGATCATCAAGAAAATTTAAAACAGTTAATCGCTCAACATGTTCATGAAACAAACAGTGAACACGCCAAAAAGTTACTGCTAGAGTTTGAGCATTACAAACATTGCTTTGTGCTTGTAAAACCCAAAAATAGTCATGTCAACGCACTGCTCAACGATATCAATGAAGCACCAGAACTTATATTAAGGCAGGGATAATCAATGAGTAATGATTTTCAGTTTATCGAACTTAAAAGAGCCTTGCCGCGTAAACATTCAATTGAACAACGCCAGCAACAATTTATAGAAATTTATCAGCCAGATAAAAACGATAACATTCAAGCTCAAGCTGATCGATGCTTAGATTGCGGTAACCCATATTGCGAATGGAAATGTCCACTTCATAATTACATACCCAACTGGTTAAAATTGATCAAAGAAGAGCGATTAATGGAGGCCGCTGATCTCGTTCATCAAACCAACAGTTTACCTGAAGTTTGCGGTCGAGTGTGTCCACAAGATAGATTATGTGAAGGCGCATGCACCATCAACGAAGACTTTGGTGCAGTCACCATTGGCAATATAGAAAAATACATTACCGATACCGCCATCGCTCAAGGCTGGAAACCTGACTTATCTCATGTCGTAAACCGAAATGAAAAAGTGGCCATTATTGGCGCAGGACCAGCTGGGTTAGCCTGTGCTGACGTACTCGCCAGAAACGGCATTAAAGCCACTGTTTATGACAAATATCCTGAAATTGGCGGTTTACTCACTTATGGTATTCCTGCATTTAAACTTGAAAAAGACGTGATTCAAACCCGTAGAAAACTGTTGGAATCAATGGGGATCCGCTTTCAACTTAATACCACAATTGGTGATGATATTGAGTTTTCAACCCTAGAAAAAAACCATGATGCGGTATTTTTAGGTATGGGGGCATATAAAGCGATAACCGCTGGCATACCTAACGAAACCGCCACTGGTGTTTATCAAGCGCTTCCTTACTTAATCGCTAATACCCAAGCGCTAATGCAATCCCCTCAGGCTGAGTACCCTTATATCAACGTTAAAGACAAAGTCGTTGTTGTGCTCGGCGGCGGTGACACATCGATGGATTGTGTTCGAACCGCTGTACGCCAAGGCGCTAAAAAAGTGACTTTAATCTACCGACGCGATAAAGCCTCTATGCCCGGCTCAGTCAATGAAGTAAACAATGCTATCGAAGAAGGTGTAGAGTTTATTTTTCACCGTCAACCCATCTCAATAGAAGCTGAAAACGGGCAGGTTATCGGAGTGAAATGCATTGCAACGGATCAATCATTTGAAAGCCAGCATCAAAACCATAAAGAGCAAATTTACGCCGCAGATGCACTGATTATTGCTTTCGGTTTTAAACCAAGCCCAAGTCCTTGGTTTGCAAAAGAAAGCGTAAATGTTGATGAAAGTGGAAAGGTAATAGTTGATCACACTCTATATCCATTTCAAACAGATAACCCTAAAGTTTTTGCCGGCGGCGACATGGTAAGAGGTGCTGATTTAGTCGTGACAGCAATTGCTGAAGGAAGAAAGGCAGCCCTAGGCATTTTGGATTACTTATCTGATAAAAAATGATAAATTACCGTCCTTATTTTTTCATTCCCTACTTTGGTTTCATTTTACAGGGAATGCAACCTGTTAAAGGCGTATAAATGAAGATTGGTATTATCGGCGCAATGGAGCCAGAAGTAGCGCATCTAATTCAAGTATTAACTAACCCACAAACAAAGACAATTGCGGGTCTCGAGTTTATTTGTGGCCAATATGCAGATCACGATCTTATCGTTACTCGCTCTGGTATCGGAAAAGTTGCGGCGAGTATGGCAACGACTTTACTGATCAATGAGTTTACTCCAGACAGGATCATAAACACTGGATCGGCTGGTGGCTTCTGTGATGAATTAGACATTGGAGACATCGTAATTTCCAAAGAAGTTCGCTATTACGATGTTGACCTAACGGCCTTCGGGTACGAGATTGGCCAATTACCACAGAATCCAGCCGCATATACACCAGATGAATCATTAGTAAATGCTGCCCATGGCGCCATTGAAAAGGTTGGACAAGTCAAAGCCATTGAAGGGCTTATCTGCTCAGGTGATACCTTCGTTTGTGATCCAGTGATAACCAAAACAATGTTAGCTAATTTCCCGACTATGGCCGCTTGTGAAATGGAAGGCGCTGCGATTGCTCAAGTCTGTAATCAATTCAAAGTGCCTTTTGTCGTAATACGCTCTTTATCCGATAACGCCAATAGCGATTCAGCGGTTGATTTTGATTCTTACATTGTCAAAGCCGGACAGCATTCTGCCCTTGTTGTACTAGCCTTAGTGGAGCTACTTTAAACCTAGCAACATCAGTTGACTGCGTTCTCAAGCGTAGAGTACTTCACTCATTGGGTGAAAGTCATGATGATAAAATCATTCTATTGCTCAAACAGTTACTCATATTACTCAGCGTTCAACTGATGTTTTTAGGTTAAATATTCTCAACACTACATTTTAATTGGAGCAACCACTAACAATGCTGGATACGTTTCTGACAAAGATACAACTTGATTCTATTTTTTATCAACAAGTTGGCATACTGTTAGTGGCAATGCTATTAGCTCAGTTCATTTCGGTTCCGCGGCGTAAACAACCTTTATACCATTTTGAGCAGCTCGCCATATCGTTTTCCCAAAAAGTAAATCACCCGAATAGATCCGCTAATCAGAGAATCATAGCAGGTACTCTGGCAGCAATAAGCTTGGTATTCCCGCTTTGGATTGTAGTCATATTTTTGATCGAGCTTTCAATTTACCCTTGGTTTTTCGAAGTGTTGATTCTATTTGCTTGTATGCTGGATAACGGATTCAGTAAAACATCGAGCCAAATTGAACAGCAACTCAATCAACAAAATAATGCTCAAGCCAAAAAATTACTTGCACTTTGGTGTCAACGAGATACCAACAAACTTTCAGCTATTGGCATTAGCAAAGCGTGTATTGAGAAAATGGCAGAACTGGGAAGCACAAATATTATAGTCGTTTTCGGTTATTTATTAGGTGGAACTTATCTTGCTGTATTGCTGAAAATGCTCAAACAATTAGGTTTAGCTTGGCCAAGTTCAAACCCACATTTTCATAAATTTAATGCCCTCATTCATAAAATTAACCGTATCGTATTATACGTTCCAAATATTGCTTGGAGCTTTTTATTACTAGAACCTTGTAAGATAAGAAGTTGGCAGTTATTTTTTACAAAAATAATCCCATTTGAAATGTCAGGCTGTAATACCTTAAATATGAGTTTACTTGCATTTAGGTTAAACATTGAACTTGGCGGGCCCAGAATTTATAACGCAATAAAAGTATCTATAAATAAAATTGAATACGGTAAACTACCAAGTATTTCGGACATTAATAAAACCGTTAACATTTTTGAACTATCTAATTTAATAATAATTTCGATTACAATGCTCACCGCTGTTATTAACTTTTATCTTGAAGCATTAACATAATTTAAAGTTATAAAAAACTTTTATAACTGCAGTTAAACGGCATATTAATTACCGTTAATTCCAGCTAATTGGAACAGTTTACCTGCTAGTATTGTAAGGATAACTTTCTATTTGTATTAATAAATGACGCTTCCATTAAATACTCAATCTCCAACGCTTCCCGGCGGTTCTGAATTCACTCAAAGAAAATTCGAAAAGTTTTTATTTGATAAGCCAAGAAAACTTGAAGCAGGGCCTAGAGATAAAGTAGTAAATGCTAAATTTAGCAAAACAGGCGACTTAATAGCATTAAAGAAGCAACTCAGCGTATTGCCATTATCTCAAGATTCGAGCGAGTTAGAAAAAATAATTGTACGCTTTTTTGTGATAAGAGACTTTTTACAACAACCAGCCGACCAACTTTTAAAAATTGAACATAATTCAAGTAAGCGCCATGAGCCTTCCACTTTAGTCATTTCTTATCTCAATAAAAAAATATACGAATATGTATTAAAACAACAATACGAGCAGCAACAATCCGAGATTTTAATTAATCATTTTGGCTGGAAATCACTAGTTTTACCTGAAGCCCCAACTTATGAGTCGACGCAAACATTCGCGAAACTTTGCAGCCAGCAAGTTACTTCTCACTTCACTGAGCGAAAGGAGGTGATCAAAGCACAATTAAAAATTAAGTTGTTGGCTCAATTAAAACCTGATCCTTCTTTATCAAATGAAACCCTTTGCTTACAAGAAGAAGTTGATAAACTAGAAAACGAATCCTATACAGCAGACTGGAGATCACAGTGTCTGTTTTCATGCAATCCCGTTGATGAAATGGTAGATGTTTTTCAAATGAGTTTCGCTAATGAAGATTTTTATGTCAGATTACCACCACTCGTTTTAGCACTGGCTCACGATTCTGTTCCAGACAGCAAAGGAGTCGACTTACTTTATACCTATTTAACTGACAGGCTTTCTTATCAAAACCTTGATGAATTTTTAGATCTTATTTGTTCAACCCCAAAAGCTATTTGCACTCAAGATCCCATATATTCATTACTTCATCCATTAAAAACGGCCGTTAAAACAAATGCAAAATTGGAATGTGTTATTAAAAGTATATTCTCACAATGTTATATGGATGGTGTAAACCTTTGGCAGATATTTGAATTTATAGAAGAATTCTAATTTAAGTATTTTAATAAATAACCGGAGTTATTTGTAAGCAAAGCTAGGGTAAATGAATGAATGTTTTTCGAGCAAAAACCGGTTAGTGGGCTGATGATGTGAATTGAGCTATCAATCATAGTATCGCTCAAACAGGTACTCATACCAATTACTGTAATTGGTGTTACATATGAAACAACGATGAATTTCAACTTTATTTTACTTATCTCACACTCAAAAAACGAATTACTCGAATGAAAAGCTCATTAGCCACTATGAATAAAAATTGTGCTATGCTTTCTTTTTAAAGTAAAAACAAACAACATATTTCCCCTATAAATTAATCACATACGAGCATTCGCACAATAGGAGCTATGGTTGAACACTGATACTATCAACAACTTCTTTTTAATTGGCTCATTACTTATTGCCGTCAGTGTTTTGCTCAGCCCGCTCTCTTCTCGATTAGGCGTTCCTATCTTATTGGTTTTTTTAGTGGTCGGTATTTTTGCTGGGGTCGATGGTATCGGTCAAATTCAATTTGATAATTACCCTCTCGCTTATTTAGTCAGTAACCTTGCGCTCGCTATTATTTTACTCGATGGTGGAATGCGTACTCGAGTGATGAGTTTTCGCGTTGCATTATGGCCAGCGCTCTCTTTAGCTACCATAGGTGTTGCCATTACCACAGTTTTAACAGGAATAATGGCCATATGGTTATTTAATTTATCATGGATCCAAGGACTACTACTTGGCGCAATTGTCGGCTCGACAGACGCCGCCGTGGTTTTTTCACTCCTTAAAGGAAGGAGTATTAATGAACGAGTTGGTGCTACGTTAGAGATTGAATCTGGTAGCAACGATCCTATGGCGGTATTCTTAACAGTCACTTTAATTGGTCTGCTGACATCAGCAAGCTCGGAGCATTCAATTGGAATGTTTCTGACTCATTTTGTTGCCCATTTCAGCATTGGTATAGCACTTGGACTCGGTGGAGGTTGGCTGTTGTGGCAAACCATCAATCGCTTCCAACTTGATGAGGGCTTATACGCAATCCTCGCATTAAGCGGTGGCTTAGTGATTTATGCATTAAGCAGCAGCTTAGGTGGCAGCGGGATATTATCCATTTATCTCACAGGGGTGGTGATAGGTAACAAACCCACTCGTGGACGCCATTCAATTTTAAATGTATTAGACGGTATGACTTGGATATGTCAGATCGTAATGTTCCTAGTACTTGGACTATTACTCACACCATCCGACTTGATTGACTTAATCGTTCCAGGATTTCTTCTTGCTTTTGGGATCATCCTCATCAGTCGTCCAATTGCAGTTTGGACCAGTTTACTGCCATTTAAAAACTTCGGTAAACGTCAAAGATGGTTTATATCTTGGGTCGGACTAAGAGGGGCAGTTCCGATTATTTTAGCTGTATTCCCGATGATGGCAGGGCTACCAAACGCACAGCTATATTTCAATTTAGCTTTTTTTGTTGTGCTTATCTCTTTAACAGTACAAGGCTCCTCTCTTGCATATGCAGCAAAAGTAGCAAAAGTAGAATTGCCCCCAAAGCCTGTACCGTCCTCACGTTCTGGTATTGAGGTTTACCCAAAAAGTGAATGGGAAATATTTGTTTACCGACTTGGTGCACAAAAATGGTGTATTGGCGAACCACTCCGTAGTTTATCCATGCCTACAGATACAAAAGTGGTCGCACTGTTTAGAAAACAAAAAATGCTCAATACTACAGGCAGAGTATCCCTTAAAGTTGATGACATTTTATGTGTGCTTGGAAAAGAAGAAAGTTTAAATGCACTCAGTGAATTATTCAGCCAAGCACCTGAAACCAAAGAAAGCCAAGATCCAACTCGTTTTTTAGGTGACTTTTTTATCGATCCAAGCATAAAACTTATCGATCTTGCACCCTTATATGCCATCGAACTTGATACTGAACATCAAGACTGGGAAGTAAAAGACTTATTTAACTCAAAAATTGGTAGTAGACCCGTTATTGGAGATCAATTTCGCTGGAAAACATTAAGGTGGGTAGTCGCCGAAGTTGTCGACGACAATATTATCAGTGTCGGTATTCAGCTACCAAAGCAGTAAAAAGTAACCTGAGCTTGTAATTTAGGGGCTGTTGATCTTTCGTGATTGTTTTTGCAGCGATAAATTGGTTATTTTATGCAAGGCAGAGTTTGTGAGATTTGGCTATTATCGACATACAAAACTGTCGTTACTTCGTTTCCAAATAAGAAAACGATAACGCAGCACCTTTGATTTAGAAAGAGCGACCAATTTACGCTGTCTTCGATGCTTTTGAGCATTCACTGTTCTGTGTTGTGACCAGCTCACTTAGATGGCTAAGCATCACTGCTCACGCCTTGAACAGATAAATGCTCAAATAGCACAAAATTTAATCCTGAAAGATCAACAGACCCTAGAAACTATAACCAAAGTTTAAGCTAAACAGTTTAGCATCGATGATGTCCATGTCTTGGTAATCGTAGCTGGCACCAAGCTCAATTCCTGAGTCAAACTGGTAGCGCCAGCCCAAACCGGCATAAACTGATGCGCTTGTTTTATCATTATCAACAAGCCCAGTTATATCACCATTAGCGACAGTTTCCATTCGTTGATAGTTGACACTAGACAACTGAGCTCCAACTTTCACATACATGCTATTCCGTTTTGATAGCGGCCAAGAATACACTGCAGTCGCCCTCACTGAAGATGCTTTTTCGATAACAAAATCATTGTGAACAAGAGAATTAAACAACGCGGTGAACCCTTCAGGCTCTACTTGACGAAATCCAACTTCCACCCCCCAATTTTGATCAAAACGATACTGATAAGCGACGTCATAACCTATCATTAAATCATCACTGGCTAAATTAGTATCTGAGTCACCTTCACTAACCCCTAATACCAGTGAAGTAGAAAAATTATGACTAACATCTTGCGCAAATGAGGGCAGAGCCCAACAAAGTAGCAATACAGAACAACAGGCTTTTAAATTATTATTTTTCACGTTAAATCCTTTCAACATCATATTCTCGATCAAATAACTATACTTAATCCACATAAAAAATAACATTAATTTACCATTCTGTACCACATCAGTTATTTGTACAGGGAAACATCAGACGTCTCTGGCCGTGTTTTAAATCGTCGATGTAACCACATATATTGCGGACGGTTGCGATCAATCAAGTCTTCAATGATTTTATTTCCTCGAACCGCATCCTCTAGTTCGCTTTCACCAGGGAAATTTTCTAGTGGTGGCATAAACTCGACCAAGTAACCATTATCATCAATATCTCGCTCAACAAAAAGAGGAACAATTTTAGCTTTACCCAAACGAGCAAGCGTTGTGGCTCCGGTTATTGTTGCGGCCTCTTTTACGTTGTAAAAAGGAATAAATACCGCACTAGAGCGACCAAAGTCTTGATCTGCTGTGTACCAAATCATCTCAGTACCACGCAAGCATTTCACCATTTTTCGAATATCTCGCTTAGGTACTAAGCCTTTGTTAGAACGTAGGCGCCCTTTTACCTGAAGATACTCCATCACGGGGTTATTATGTGGCCGGTACACACCCACTCCAGGGTTAACTTGCCCAATAATTCTTGCTCCCATCTCTAAAGGTAAGCAATGCACTGCAAATAATATCACTCCATGCCCAGAAGCCAGGGTATCTTTTAAGTTATCCAGTCCTTTGATTTTCATATGCTTCTTGATGCGCTTATCTGTCCACCACCAAGCGTTAATCGTGTCGAATAAGGCTTTACCTGTTTCTTCAAAATTTTTATCTAAAAGCTTTTTTCTGTCTGACTCTGGCATATCTGGGAAACACAATTCAAAGTTCTTAGCAGCTGTTTTAACTCGCTTTGAGATCAATGATTGAGCCAAACGCCCAATCGCCGCTCCAATTTTCATTTGAACGGTTAATGGCAATAACAGGGTTAAGCGCATTAGTCCGACACCTAGCCATACCCCCCAAAATTTAGGATGAAGCAATTGAATTGAAAATTTAGCGCTCTCTACCACAAGACTCTCTCAAAAATATCTAAAACTGTTAATATTCTACCCCATACTTGATTAAAGTTAGGTACAATTCATGTTAATTTTGTCTAAGAATAGAAAACAATGAAGGTTTCTCTGCCAGCGTTTGAAGACGCAAATGTGCTTGTTGTTGGTGATGTCATGTTGGATCGTTATTGGGCCGGTACTACTGGACGTATTTCACCTGAAGCACCAGTGCCTGTGGTTAAAATCGATCAAATAGAAGATCGCCCAGGTGGAGCAGCAAATGTTGCATTAAACATTGCAAGTTTAGGCGGCCAAGTTCAACTTGCTGGCATTGTAGGTAAAGATGATACAGCAACAGCTCTCAGTGAGAGTTTGCA
Source organism: Parashewanella spongiae (assembly GCF_004358345.1). Taxonomy (NCBI): domain Bacteria; kingdom Pseudomonadati; phylum Pseudomonadota; class Gammaproteobacteria; order Alteromonadales; family Shewanellaceae; genus Parashewanella; species Parashewanella spongiae. Next base: position 4,353,980 of record NZ_CP037952.1, read on the forward strand.
AAGCCGTGATGTAACGCCACAATGGCTGAAAATACCCAACAAACCTACCATCACAAAACTTCGTGTATTATCACGTCACCAACAATTAATTCGACTAGATTTTGAAGAACCTTTTGCCCAAGAAGACAGTGATGCATTACTCAAATTAGCCGAGAAACAACTTAACGGCATAAAAGCCGTCATTATTTCTGATTACGCTAAAGGAGCTATTCAACAACCTCAAGACTTTATTAAGCTCGCCACAAAACAAGGAATCAAAGTATTAGTTGATCCTAAAGGCAATGACTTTTCTCGTTACCGTGGTGCTAGTTTAATCACTCCAAATTTAAATGAATTCGAAGACGTTGTTGGAAAAGTGAAATCTGAAGCGGACTTACAAGAAAAATCGCAACAATTGCTTAAGCAATATGACATTGAAGCCATCTTGATTACTCGCTCAGAAAAAGGCATGACACTGGTTACACTTGATACACCTGAATTACACATCCCTACTGTTGCTCGTGAAGTTTATGATGTAACAGGGGCTGGCGATACGGTAATAGGTACACTGGCGACATGCATTGCAGCTGGTAGCTCATTGCAACAAGCTTGTGCCATTGCCAATACGGCTGCAGGAATCGTGGTTGGTAAGTTAGGTACCTCAACGGTTTCTCGCATCGAATTGATAAAAGCGCTTGCCGAGCAACACGGTGAATCAGGCCTTGGAGTGATCACGGAAGAGCAGCTCATGAACACCTTAGTACAGGCCAAAGAAAGCGGTGAAACCATTGTCATGACGAATGGTTGTTTTGATATTTTACATGCTGGCCACGTAAGTTACTTAAACCAAGCACGTCAACAGGGCGACCGACTTATTGTTGCGGTGAACAGCGATGATTCAGTAAAACGCTTGAAAGGTGAAGGTCGTCCAGTAAACACCGTTGATCGTCGTATGGACGTGTTAGCAGGCCTAAGCTCTGTGGATTGGGTTGTACCTTTTAGTGAAGACACACCACAGCGATTAATTAGCCAATTATTACCTGACTTACTTGTTAAAGGTGGTGATTACAAAATTGAAGACATCGCTGGAGGGAAAGAAGTGATTGCCGCGGGTGGAAAAGTCCAAATATTATGTTTTGAAGATGGCATATCAACAACCAAAATTATAGAAAACATTATGGCTAATCAGTGATAAGCAGTTTTTTCTTATTATCTGCCAGTTATTGGGTTGATATCCATACTCAACGCGCGTTAGTGTGCGATATCAACCAATTGAGTTTCTGCCTACAGCAATTGCCCGAATCAAGTTTGACTCACCTCCCTCAAGATGCAAAGCAGTTGAGAGAGGTGATGGGTCATCGACATGCAATGGTGCTTCCGATAACGCAACCAGAAAACATATCTGGTCTAATTTTATTAAATAAAGAGGTGGAACCCAAAAGCGTTATCACTTTCATCGGTAGGCAAACGCTTCAACTTAATTTGTTTCGTCAACAAGAACTCAGCTTATGGCATGAACAAGGTCACCTTGCAAACAAACAGCTTCAAGCAACGATTCTTCCTCAACAATTATCGCGTTATGAACATGAATGGTTAGCTGACGTATACGTACTATGGCGGAGCGTGAAAGAAACGGGCACGCTAGAGCTTGCATGGCAGCAATATCATCGACGCAATTTGGCCGCAATTGATGATCCTATCAATTTAAGCCACTGGAGTAGCCCTTATTTACTGCGATTAATGTCTGAACTATCAGTTACTCAAATTCAACAGTTTTCTCAATATTCTGACTTTGTAAAAGCAAGTTATCTTAAGTTAAATTCTATTAACCCTCGTCGTCAAAAAGAACTCAACAATCTGGTTAAATTTATCTTTAATAACAATAAAAGCAGTGAATTGCCGAATTATTTATACTGGCGACGCGCAGAGCTGAATGCTTTACTAAAACCTACTTTTATTCACTTACTTGGTGAATCTAAAACTGAAGCCTTACTCAACTCTCTCATGCTAATAACGACGGTAGACGGTAAACTGAATCCCTCCTGAACAATTTGATTAATTAAAAGAAATCCATAATTTGCTTTGGTAAGCTCAAACACCAATCAAGCAAATATCTTTTATTTATCGAAATTAGAAAAACTAGACATGGAATGTAAATTATAACGAGGACACCTTAATAATCGTTCTGGATGAATCAGAACAAATTTGAGGACTAGTTGAGTTGCGTTTACTCATATAACTCTTTGTTCTAGTAAGTAAACCCATATTCATCTAATTCCAAACAATGGGAAAATGATCTTATGGCCAAGCGTTCTAAATCTCAAACTGAGCTCACAATAAATCAAATTATGGATGAAGCGTTAAAACAAATCCTAACGATAGGCTTTGATGCAATGTCTTACACCACATTATCTGAAGCAACGGGCATCAGCAGAACTGGGATCAGCCATCATTTTCCTAAAAAAACCGACTTCCTACTTAAACTCGATGACCGTATTGGTAGTATGTTTATAGACTCTCTTGACTTCTCATCCGTAGAGCAGTTGAAATCTTCTTGGAAAGCTGCATTAGAAAAACCTAAATACAAAGCAACTCTCAAATTGTTTTTTAATTTATGCGGCAACAAACCAGAGCATTTTAATCGTTTTAAGGCCATTTCAGATACACATGAAAATGCACTAACAAGTTTAGGAAAAACTGGTGAGGACACCATTTATGATCTCATCGGTTACAGTGCATTATATTTATTCCAAGCCGATTAGATTTCATTCGACACACCAAAAGCTCCCATATTAAGCCTACGATGTTCAGTTAATTTTGTCGTCACTCCAGCGAAAGCTGGAGAGGCGGTATAGTAACTAAATTTTCAATGAGTTATGTAACCCACAGTAACTTTGGCTTAGATTAGTGTGAGTTTACGGCAGCATAGTGCAACTTTAACCCAATAATTTGATGTAATGATGGCAGATTAATTATCGGAGCCCATCATGCCAAATATAGAGCCATTAACTCGCGTCGCCACAGTCTTCGCCCATTGGCGCATAAATAAGCCGAGTCGCGGAACTAAAATACCAAACACTCTCCGCGAGCAAGCCATTTCATTGCTAGAGCATTACTCATCATCACAAATTTGCACCGCTTTACGTATCAGTAGCTCTCAATTTAAACAATGGTGCCAGGTATCAAACTCGGCAGAGTCCATTACAGACTTCATTGAATTACCCAACTTACCTGAGGTCATCAAGCCCAATTCCCCAGTAAAACTTGAGTTGAATCTATCTAATGGCGACAATATTCATATACAAGGTGTGGTGGATGTTCACTTTATTTGCGCCCTTATCGGGGCAATGAAATCATGATCTATTTAACTTCCAACAGTCGTATCTTCATTGCGACTCAGCCTGCTGATTTTCGCTGTGGTATCGATGGACTGGCGGCCGTGTGCCAACAGCGCTTGTCGAGTAATCCGCGTTCAGGCTCGATATTCGTCTTCATTAATCGCAACAAAACCATGATACGAGCCCTCACTTATGAGCATAATGGCTTTTGGCTGATGACCAAACGGTTATCAAAAGGAAAATTTCATGGATGGCCACGTCATCATGGCGTTATGCAACCGATGGCTGCGGCACAATTACGGCAATTACTGAGTGGTGAACCTTATTTATCTTCAAGTCGCTTGAAATAAATCGCACTTACCGGTTGATTATTTTATTTATCGGATCATACTGCCCGCCGAATTCATTTTTCCTATTCGCCTAAGCTGGACTGTCCTTTAATGAGTAAACCGTTTACTGATATCGACCACAACGCGCTGGAAGCACTGATAGTTCGTGTTACTGAAGCCAAAGAGCATGAATTAGCACTGTCTCCAGAAGATTGTCAGTTGTTACTTGATGCCTTAGTGACGTTATCGACGATGCAGCAACGATTAACCAATCACGATGTCACCGTGCACAAATTGCGTAAGTTACTTGGCATTGAAAAGTCTTCAGAAGCCTTGTCTCGTGTCAGTAAAAGCAATAAAGGAAGCGGTAAACACACTGCGGGTAAAAATCGTAAACCCAAAGAGAGCGGTGAAGATTTCACTCCCGCTAAGCCAGTTGTGATAGTGCATCAGAGTACAGATGTGAAAAAGGGTGATAACTGCCTAGAGTGCCACATGGGTAAAATGTACAAAACCGACCCAGGCAGTTTACTGCGTATCACAGGGCAAAGTCCGTTTAAGCCAGAGCAGCATGTCATGGAGCGCTTTCGCTGTAATGCTTGTGGCGCTTACGCTACCGCCGCTTTGCCAGTTGAAGTGTTAGCCGACGGGAGCGAGCAACAAAAATACGGCTACTCAGCTCGGTCATTAATGGCCATACACAAGTATTTTGCCGGGTTGCCGTTTTATCGCCAAGGGAGCATTCAAAAGCTGCTTGGTGTCAAAATCACTGCGTCTACTGTGTTTGACCAAGTTGAATATGTGGCCAATGATATTTACCCTGTTTATCAAATGTTGGTTAACCTCGCGGCCGATGCGAAGCATTATTATCTCGATGACACGACTCACCGAATTTTGGATGCTACGCCAATAGAAAAACCGGTGCGTAACAGTGACAAGACACAAATGCGCAGCGGCGTGTACACATCAGGTGTTATTGCGACCACTCAAGCCAATGATAGTATCGTGTTGTTTGAAACTAATATTGGTCATGCTGGCGAATTCATCGATAGCCTGTTGCACAAACGCGGTACTCATCAATCTAGGCCGATAATGATGAGTGACGCTCTGGTCAGTAATCGCCCTACGGTAAGAGAATGTCTGCTGTCATTGTGTAACAGTCATGCCAGACGACAATTTGTTGATGTCATTAACCATTTCCCCGATGAAGTCGAGCACGTACTGACACGTTATGGTGAAATTTGGGCTTACGAGCAGCACACTAAAGAGCAAAAGTTTACGGCAACAGAAAGGCTGAGTTACCATCAGCAACATTCGTTGCCTGTAATGAAAACCATCAAGCAGTGGTGTACAACACACCTTAACGATGAAACAGTTGAAGAGAATAGTGGTTTAGGTAAGGCGATGCGATATTTTGTCAAACACTATGTTGGCTTGAGCTATTTTTGCCACTACGAAGGTGTATACATCGATAATAACCGTATCGAAGCCATGTTAAAAATCATCGTTCGTGACCGAAAAAATGCGATGTTCCATAAGACGTTACTTGGCGCTACGATTGGTGATGTCATCACGTCAATGATTGCAACAGCAAGTGAAGCTGGCATCAATGTGTTTGAGTATTTCACATTTTTACAGAGAGAGAAGGATAAAGTGAAAACCAATCCTGAAGAATACCTACCGTGGAATTATCGAGAAACAGTCGGCACTGAAAAATAATACAGCTGTAAAAAATGGACTTGGGCTAATCGCCTAGGTCTAGCTGTACCTGAAATAATTTAGTTTTGCACGCTATGCTGCCGTAAGCTCACAGATTAGTGTACATTCCTAAAACTTTTTTCCTTTTGCGACAAAGATTGCTACACACGAGTGAATGTTGATATCAACAAACTCAAAGTACCGCTCCAGCTCTTCTTTTAATGTAATTAAATCATCGTCTTGATTACTAAAAACGCTTTTATTATTGTAAAAGTTCATCAATTTTTTAGCGAAAAACCCGACAGAACAACCACGCCCAAGTATCGTACTTCCGAATAAAACGCCATCTTCGGTGAGATATTGAGACAAGTGTTTAAATATGACGGACTTGATGCTTAATTTTCCCGGTAAACAATGCAGTAAGTAATTAATACTGATTGAATCGAATGGTTCACAATCAAGCTGTATCGGCTCAAGCACGTTACCTTGATAGATTTCAGGCTTGAATCTTGAAATACGACCTGAAGCCGTCATAAGGCTATTTGGATTTAAATCCAACAACACGATTCGAGGAGCTGTATGAGTTAAGTAATTATCTAAGTAGTACCCAGTTCCCACACCGACATCAAGGTGGTTTGCTGTTGCGTATTTTTCGAAGTGCTTACCTATCAGTTTTGTAGGGCATTTCCAAATATAAGAATTAGAAATCCACAACACCCAAATATCATAAATTCTCAGAATTGACTGAGTATAAACAGCTTGACCCGCCTCAACGGAAGATTGTTCAGAAGTATTAGACATGAGAACTAGCGACAATTAACAGTTATCACTAAGTGTAGCTAAGGATAAGTAAATAAATTCTGAATGATTTTTAGAAAACTAAAAAGCCCCGTCATAAGACGAGGCCTTAAAGTATGGCTGGGATACCAGGATTCGAACCTGGGAATGCCGAGATCAAAACCCGGTGCCTTACCACTTGGCGATATCCCAAAAATCTGTTTATTCAGTCTAGAATAGATGGTACGGGAGGAGAGACTTGAACTCTCACACCTTGCGGCACCAGAACCTAAATCTGGCGTGTCTACCAATTCCACCACTCCCGCATCGAGACTGATTTACTAATTCTCTCAATTAGCTGCCATTATAACCCATAAAAAAATTATGGTAGCAATGGCGGGACTTGAACCTGCGACCCCAGCATTATGAATGCTGTGCTCTAACCAGCTGAGCTACATTGCCATGGCTGGGATACCAGGATTCGAACCTGGGAATGCCGAGATCAAAACCCGGTGCCTTACCACTTGGCGATATCCCAATATCTAAAAATAAAGAAAACTAAAGAATGGCTGGGATACCAGGATTCGAACCTGGGAATGCCGAGATCAAAACCCGGTGCCTTACCACTTGGCGATATCCCAATCATGTAACTCTTTACTTTTATTACTGAGCAAATAACCTCAGCTTTAAAATGGTACGGGAGGAGAGACTTGAACTCTCACACCTTGCGGCACCAGAACCTAAATCTGGCGTGTCTACCAATTCCACCACTCCCGCACAAACTCAATTTTACATCTTGAAAGATGGTAGCAATGGCGGGACTTGAACCTGCGACCCCAGCATTATGAATGCTGTGCTCTAACCAGCTGAGCTACATTGCCACTTTATGTGTTCCTTGTTGGGAACGGGGCGTATTATGCTTATTCGCCCCAACTAGGTCAACTGCTTTTTTGTCAAAACATCACTTGTTTCATCCGTTAGGCTATTACTTAGCCATGAATGACACAAGAAGATGAAAAAAAGAGCTAATCGCTATTTTTTATACATTAAATAAGAAATGCATCACATCACCATCTTTTACAATGTAAGTTTTGCCTTCTACTTTTAGCTTACCAGCTTCTTTCGCGCCTGCTTCGCCTTTGAACTCGATGAAATCATCGTAAGACATCACTTGAGCTCTAATAAAGCCGCGCTCAAAATCAGTGTGTATCACACCGGCCGCTTGCGGAGCCGTTGCACCAATCGCAACTGTCCATGCACGCACCTCTTTTTCACCCGCTGTAAAATACGTTTGCAAATTTAAAAGTTCATAACCTGCACGAATAACACGGTCTAACCCAGGTTCTTCAAGCCCAAGCTCAGATAAGAACTCAGCTTGTTCTTCTGCATCCATTTCAGCCAGTTCTGACTCAATTGCAGCACAAACAGCAACAACAACAGCATTTTCTTCTTTCGCAACGGCGCGAACAGCATCTAGATGAGGGTTGTTTTCAAAACCATCTTCGGCAACATTAGCGATATACATTGTTGGCTTTAGGGTTAAGAAGTTCAAATAGCGGACTGCAGCTAATTCTTCTTTTTCTAATGCCATTGAACGCAGCATTTTGCCTTCATCAAGTACTGGACGCATTTTTTCAAGTACAGTGATCTCAAACTTTGCGTCTGCATCACCGCCTTTAGCTTTTTTCGCCTGACGTTGAATCGCTCTTTCTAAACTATCTAGATCCGCCAAGGCTAATTCAGTATTGATGACATCAATATCGCCAGTAGGATCGATTTTGTTTGCCACATGGATAATATTGTCGTCTTCAAAACAACGAACAACGTGACCGATTGCATCTGTTTCACGAATGTTAGCAAGAAACTTATTACCTAAGCCTTCACCCTTTGACGCACCAGCCACCAAACCCGCAATATCAACAAACTCCATTGTGGTTGGCAATACACGTTGTGGGTTAACGATTGCCGCCAGTGCATCTAGACGAGGATCCGGTACAGGCACAACACCAGTGTTTGGTTCAATGGTACAAAACGGGAAGTTTGCCGCTTCGATGCCTGCTTTAGTCAACGCATTAAATAGTGTGGATTTCCCCACGTTAGGAAGACCAACAATGCCGCACTTAAATCCCATAACTTTTTATACCTTTTTACTCATAATAAACACTAAAGCCGACACTCTTGGTATCAGCTATTGATAATTTTATTTAATTGTTAAACTCTAAACGAATGCAGTTTTAACATAGCTGCACTCATATCTTGCTTAAATAACACTTCAGTAGAGCGAACCGCTTCGTCAATGACAGCATCCATCAGCTCTTGATCTGTTGGGCTCGCTTTACTTAATACATAATTACTCACTAAACGCTTGTCACCCGGATGACCTATACCAATCCGCAGGCGATAGAAATTCTTATTATTAGCAAGCCGTGCAATGATATCTTTCAAGCCGTTATGACCACCATGTCCGCCGCCAAGTTTAAATTTTGCGACTCCAGGCACCATATCTAACTCATCATGAGCAACAAGGATTTGCTCTGGCTCAATACGAAAAAAATTCGCTAAGGCAGCAACAGATTTACCACTGAGGTTCATAAAAGTTGACGGTATTAATAATCGAACATCTTTTCCGGATAAATTGATTTTAGCGGTCAACCCAAAGTACTTGGCTTCAGCTTTAAAGGTAGCACCACTTATCCTCGCCAGCTCATTGATATACCACTCACCAGCATTGTGACGTGTTCTAGCATACTCAGCACCAGGATTCGCCAATCCAACAATCAATTTTATGTCTGCCATTTCTGCTCTTGTTCAACATTCTAGATTAAAAAAGGCGGCATTTTAGCATTTATTGATTTTATCAACAAATGAAAGACCCGCAGCAGCGAAGTATCCTATTACCTTATCGTCATTACAACCAAAGCTAGAATTAAACTATATGCTTAAGTTGTAATGAAGGTAATCAACCCAAACCCATTGCGTATTTAAGTACCTTCTTCTTTATAGGGGAATCAAAATTAGCCATTTTTAACGCCAAGTTCCTTAACACTTTTACAGGAAAGTTATTATTGCTAAAACTTTTATAAAACGCATCCATTCCAGTCATCATTAACAAATTATCTTTGTATCTTTGCTGTTGGTAGCCAGCGAGTACTTGCTCGGCATACCAATATTGATTACTACCAAGCGCTTTTGCAACTTGATTCACTAACGCATCAACATCCTTAAAACCTAAGTTCACACCCTGCCCGGCTAATGGGTTAATGGTGTGCGCTGCATCCCCTAATATCACCACATTTTCAGCATAATATTGATTAGCATGGCGACGCGTTAACGGAAATGCACCTTTATTAACTACAGTGAAATTTGGATCTAATCGCTCAGGGAAATATTGCCTAATTTGCTGGGCAAGTTGTACAGGATTTAGTTGCATCAATTTCGCGATAACTTGTGGTGAATCATACCAAACTAAAGAAGCATTGTTGCCCGGTAATGGTAATAAACTCCGCGGACCTGCTGGAGTAAATTGCTGCCAAGTGACTGTTTGCTGTGGAGTCTGAGTTTCAATGTTAACTAGCATAGCTGACTGCTTATAATCCCAGCCAGACAAACCGATTCCAGCCCATTGTCTTACTGCTGAATGAGCTCCGTCGCACCCTACCAGCAGCTTGGTATCAATTACGTCTCCTGAATCCAACACAATTTGGACAAATGAATCGTGTCCATCCTTACGCTCAAAACTTTCTACTCTAGCAGGGCTCAATACTTCCACATTACCTAAAGCCTCTAACTGCTGCCACAAACCAAGTTGAACCACACGGTTTTCAATAATATGACCAAGATGGCTACTGTTAATCTGCTGACTATCAAACTGAGTAATAAAATCATCAAGTTCCCACGTTTCAAGTCCAGTGTAGACAGCATTCCGCATTCGTTTAATTGCCGACCAAGCTCCAAGGCGTTCAAGCAGTTTTTCAGATGCTACACTAATGGCTGAAACCCTAACATCCAAAGGTTGAGTTTCACAATAATTCTGCGGAGGAGAATGCTCAATCACAGTAACAGACAAGCCAAGTTGAGCCAGCCCTATTGCTGTAGCAGCACCAATCATTCCTCCGCCGACGATGACGACGTCAGTCACTTTAGTCATTATCACTCCACATTTAATCACTACCGTAATGGTATAACGGGCATTCACAGGGAAGTTTAAGCTGTTTAATCTGCCATAAGGGATCTAGCGGTTTAAAAAGTACCAATCTTTGTCATACCAGCGAAGGCTGGTATCCAGTGACTTTTATATAGAAAAAAGCAAAGGCACTAGACTACCGACATACAAGACTGTCGTTACTTCGTTTCCAGCCTGCGCTGGAGTGACGAGAACTCATCGGTATACTTTCTTCCGCAACTTTCCTAAGGTGCTGAAACGTTGCAACTCAAGACAACAGGCTAACTTTATGTTTTATGCCAAAAGCGTATAAATAGCATATATTAAATCAGTCGCTACTATTCTAAACTAATTCTTTTAATCTTATAGACATTATTTTATGTCCGTAGCCTCCAATTCTACTAGGATCTGTTGATCTTTCGTGATTGTTTTTGCAGCGATAAATTGGTTATTTTATGCAAGGCAGAGTTTGTGAGGTTTGGTTATTATCGACATACAAAACTGTCGTTACTTCGTTTCCAAATAAGAAAACGATAACGCAGCGCCTTTTATTTAGAAAGAGCGACCAATTTACGCTGCCTTCGATGCTTTTGAGCATTCACTGTTCTGTGTTGTGATCAGCTCACATAGATGGCTAAGCATCACTGCTCACGCCTTGAACAGATAAATGCTCAAATAGCACAAAATTTAATCCTGAAAGATCAACAGACCCTAGCTTTAGAGTAAGACAAGAAAATTTTCCAACAAAAGAGCTAACCGACTTAGACAAAGCTTATCAGGCACCTCCAAAGCCTAAAACTCCAATTCACATGAAGGATGACGTTCGAGCTCCTGAACCTCAGGGTTATACCAATTACAGTAATTGGTATAATGTAAGAATTATGATTAACCTTTTTTAACTTAAGCCATTAATTACAAAAAGATATACTAGTTTAATTATCTTTTTGAGAACGTCTTTATGAGCATACCTGAATTTACTTTTCCAGTTGAAAGATTTGATGTTTCACTGCTAACTATCGAACAAAATAAACAGATCCATCATCTGGCAAAAAGTACAACCTCAACTAGTACCTTTGTTAAGCTCACTTTTCAAACGTCTGCAGGAGTGAAGTTCAAGTATGATGCAAGAGTTTCACAAACCAATAAAAAAGACATTGCTATTAGAGCTCTCCACAAAAATGAAGATCCCAAGTCGAAAAGATTCTTACAATCATTAGTAGCACTGTGTAACTCAACACCAATAACAGAGCCAAAATCTAGTTCAAAACCAAAATCGGATAAAAAAAGTTGGGGTATTAGTTTTCATAGAAATAAAGACCAAACACCTTCAGACATAGCAAACCAGTCTCAAGTATCAACAGAAACTTGTGATCCTGAGCCAACAGAAACTCAAAGTAACTTGGATGCAGAAGCTGAAACTCAGGCTGAATCTCAAGCTGAATCTCAAGCTGAATCTCAAGCTCAATCTCAAGCTCAATCTAAAGCTCAATCTAAAGCTCAATCTAAAGCTCAGTCTAAAGCTCAGTCTAAAGCTCAGTCTAAAGCTCAGTCTAAAGCTCAGTCTAAAGCTCAGTCTAAAGCTCAGTCTAAAGCTCAGTCTAAAGCAAAAACTTCAGCACAATCTGCTGATAACGGTCAAGATATTCTCACTGCAGAATTTTTAAAAGAGCTCGGATTTGAAGATGACACCTCCAGTAAAATAAATACTCCTCAAGGAGCCAATCCATTCGGATATGACACTGCTCTCGAAGATGATGAATCTTCAAAAATGGAAGTTACAAACAATAACAATCCGTTCGGATTCGACACTGATCCCGAAGATGAGCCCGATTCAACTCCGCCCTTACCTTTAGATCAAGCAGCACTAAAAAATACTGATGAAACCTCACCTATTAGTAAAAATACAGATGAAAATCAAAAAATAACAACAGAGCAACTTGAACCAACACCTGTAAGACCGATGAGAAAAAAAGAAAGAGAAAGACTTGAAGCACAAGCTTCTAAGAATTAAAGCCCACAATGACGCAATCGTCTAAACCAGTATTTTAATGTTGTGGAAAACCGCCATAGTAGACCATTTTAGCTTTATTTTTAGATTACAATCACGCTTCTCAGCGCACAAAAGCTAGTCATGTGAGCATTCTGGCGGTAGAATGCTGAGCTATTTTTTTCCGTGCCGATTAGATACAGAGTGACACAAACTGATGAGTAAAAAACTCCACATTAAAACCTGGGGCTGTCAAATGAATGAGTATGACTCATCTAAGATGGCTGATTTAATGAACGAATACGAAGGTTATACATTAACTGACGAGCCAACAGAAGCAGACGTATTGTTGCTCAACACTTGCTCGATTCGTGAAAAAGCACAGGAAAAAGTGTTTCATCAGCTCGGCCGCTGGAAGACATTAAAAGATAAAAATCCTGATTTAATCATTGGAGTCGGTGGCTGTGTTGCTTCGCAAGAAGGCAAACACATTAAAGAACGCTCCCAGTGTGTTGACTTAATATTTGGACCACAAACTCTTCACCGTTTACCGGAAATGGTAGAACAAGTGAAAAATGGCGACAAAGTCGTTATTGATGTGAGTTTTCCTGAAATTGAAAAGTTTGACCGCTTACCAGAGCCTCGTGCCGACGGCCCAACTGCCTTTGTATCTATCATGGAAGGTTGCAGTAAATATTGTTCTTTCTGTGTAGTGCCGTACACCCGAGGCGAAGAAGTCAGTCGACCCCTTGATGATATTATTCTCGAAATTGCGCAATTAGCCGAACAAGGTGTCCGTGAAGTAAATCTACTAGGCCAAAACGTCAATGCTTATCGTGGTGAGACCCATGATGATGATATTTGTACTTTTGCAGAATTATTACGTTATGTTGCCGCCATTGACGGTATTGATCGTTTGCGTTTTACCACCAGCCATCCAATTGAATTCACCCAAGACATCATTGACGTCTATGAAGATACGCCTGAGCTTGTAAGCTTCTTGCATTTGCCTGTACAGTCAGGTTCAGATCGCATTTTAACCGCGATGAAACGTGGGCATATGGCACTTGAATACAAGTCAATCATTCGTCGTTTGCGTAAAGCTCGTGAAGGTATCTTAATAAGTTCTGATTTTATCATCGGTTTCCCCGGTGAAACTCAGCAAGATTTTGATGACACGATGAAGTTGATTACTGACATCGAATTTGATCATAGCTTTAGCTTTATTTATAGCGCTCGTCCGGGCACACCAGCATCAGATCTACCTGATGATGTGCCGCTAGAAGAGAAAAAAGAGCGCTTGGCAAAACTACAGCATCAAATTACTCAATTTGCGTTACGTTATAGTCGTCACATGCTCGGCACTGTCCAACGTATTTTAGTCGAAGGGCCATCTGTTAAAAACCCTATGGAACTGCGCGGCCGGACAGAGAACAATCGTGTGGTTAACTTCGAAGGGCAACCTAAGCACATCGGCACCTTTGTTGATGTTGAGATTGTTGATGTATACACCAACTCTCTACGCGGTAAGTTTGTACGCGGTGAAGATGAAATGGATCTTCGTCGCAATTTACGGCCAGAAGATATCTTAGCTAAACATAAAACCGCTGATGATACTGGTGTTGAAGTGTTCAATCCATAATTGAATGTGAATGGTATAAGATCAGGGCAGCTTAGCTGCCCTTTTTTGTCGATATTGCTAGCATTGAGCATAGTCGAATCGTAAACTGTGTTCGTTTTATTTAATTTTGTTGATTTGGAGTATTGCTTGTCCAGTAAATTGACCACGCTTAATTTGTACCTTGAACCTGCTGAGTCTCGTCGCCTCGCCTCTTTATGTGGCCCGTTTGATGACAACATCAAACAACTTGAACGTCGTATCGGTGTCGAAATCAGTTACAGCAACAATCACTTTAAAATTGTTGGCCAGCCTCAAAACTGTTTGAGTGCAAACAATTTATTGCGTGATCTTTATATTGAGACTCAGCCTGTAAGAGGCAGTACACCAGATCTTGAGCCTGAAAAAGTACACCTCGCGATTCAAGAAGCGGTTTCGGTAGAAGCTTTCGATAGTGCTGATGAAAAAGAGTTATACATTAAAACTCGCAAAGGTGTCATCAAACCTCGTAATCCAAATCAACGTCAATATGTCGCTAATGTTGTTCGTCATGATATTACTTTTGGCGTAGGCCCTGCTGGAACTGGTAAAACCTATCTCGCTGTTGCAGCAGCAGTTGATGCGTTAGAACGTCAAGAAGTTCGTCGGATCCTGCTAACTCGACCAGCTGTTGAAGCTGGCGAAAAACTCGGTTTTTTACCTGGTGATTTAAGCCAAAAAGTCGACCCATACTTACGTCCTCTCTATGATGCACTGTTTGAAATGTTGGGTTTTGAGAAGGTCGAACGCTTAATCGAAAAAAACGTTATTGAAGTTGCTCCACTCGCCTACATGCGTGGACGCACCTTAAATGATGCCTTTATTATTCTTGATGAAAGCCAAAATACTACCGTTGAACAAATGAAAATGTTTTTAACTCGTATTGGTTTTAATTCACGGGCGGTAATAACTGGTGACATCACTCAAATTGACTTACCCAAGCATGCGAAGTCAGGATTACGTCATGCCATTGAAGTACTAAAAGATGTTCCTGAAATCAGCATCAACTTTTTTGCTTCACAAGACGTCGTTCGTCACCCTGTTGTTGCTCGCGTTGTTGAAGCTTACGAAGCACAAGAGCTAAAAGAACACCGAGAAAAAGCACGCAAAGAAGAAGCGTATCGACAATCTACCATGGTAGAAACCGATGAAGCTTGAACTTGACCTTCAAATCGCTACCGATGAAAACTTACTGCCAACTCAAGCAGAGTTTGAACTTTGGGCGCATACTGCGCTCAAACCCCATATAGACAATGCTGAGTTAACGATACGATTGGTTGACGAACCTGAAAGCCAACAGCTCAATAATGATTATCGCGGTAAAAACAAACCGACCAATGTACTGTCTTTCCCTTTTGAAGTGCCAGAAGGGATTGAATTACCATTATTAGGCGATTTAGTAATTTGCGTTCATGTAGTAAAAGTTGAAGCTCAGCAGCAGAATAAACCATTAAAAGCCCATTGGGCACACATGGTTGTACATGGTTGCCTTCATCTGCTAGGGTATGATCATATTGACGATGGCGAAGCCGTTGAAATGGAATCGTTGGAAACACAACTGATTGAAAGTTTAGGATTTGATAATCCATATAAGGAGCAATAATTAATTTAATTCATATTTTTTGGTTAAATTAATAGAGAAACTATGAGCGACGACATCCCCCCGAGTACCAGCGCCCAAAAGAAAGGTTGGTTTGACCGCGTCAGCCAAATGTTTCAGGGCGAGCCTCAAAACCGTGAAGAACTCGTTGATGTAATTGATGATGCAGAAATGCGCGATGTCATTACAGAAGACACCCGAGAAATGATTAAAGGTGTACTTGAAGTATCCGATCTTCGAGTGCGGGATATTATGATCCCACGAGTACAAATCGTGACTTTAAACATCGGCGATTCTACTGATGATCTTCTCAAAACCGTTATAGCCTCATCTCACTCCCGTTTTCCAGTGATTAATGAAGATAAAGATCACATTGAAGGCATCCTACTGGCTAAAGATTTACTCAAATTTGGGTTTAACCAAAGCGAAGAAGCTTTTTCCATTGATAAAGTAATTCGTTCAGCGGTAGTCGTTCCAGAAAGCAAACGTGTTGATATTCTACTTAAAGAATTCCGCAGCAACCGTTACCACATGGCCATTGTTGTCGATGAATATGGTGGTGTTTCTGGGCTTGTCACGATTGAAGATATCTTAGAAGAAATCGTTGGTGAAATTGAAGACGAATTCGATCATGAAAATGAAAATGAATGTGAAATCCGTCAAATCAGCAATTCTGTATTTTCAGTAAAAGCCTTAACGCCAATTGATGACTTCAACGAAGAATTCAATACGAATTTCAGTGATGAAGAGTTCGATACTGTCGGTGGTTTGGTTTCCCACGCTTTTGGTCATTTACCCGAGCGCGATGAACAAATCATGCTTGATGGCGTTGAGTTTACAGTAACAAATGCCGATAATCGCCGCTTAATCCAGCTAAGAGTTAAATTCTTGGAGCCAAAAGTCCAAAGTGCTAGCTAATTTATTTTCGAGCCGCAAAATCATTACTCGTTGTGCGGCTGCTTTCATTACTGGTGCCAGTTGCGTACTGGCATTTTCCCCTTACGATATCTGGATTGTGCTTCCAATTGCGATGGGGTTTACGCTTTGGCAATCAAGAGTTCTCACTCCGAAACAAAGTTTTAATTATTGGCTTAGTTTTGGTTTTGGCTACTTTGCTATAGGCATTAGCTGGGTACACGTCAGCATGGCAAATTATGGTGGATTACCACTCGCAGTTTCTATGTTACTTATGGCAATGCTGGCATTGTACTTAGCCCTTTTTCCTGCATTTACAGGTTACCTTAATCAGAAACTCACCCAACCTTTCATTCAAAATAAAAGTGCGTCTGAAATATTTCGAACATTGTTATTATTCCCTGCCCTTTGGGTAACGTTGGAGTGGTCAAGAGGTTGGATGTTAACAGGTTTTCCGTGGCTTTGGGCTGGCTACAGCCAAACCGAAGGGCCACTGGCTTCGCTTGCCAGTAGTATTGGGGCACTGGGAATAAGTTATGTAATTGCCATGATTGCCGGCCTGATTGCTTTATTACTACAAAAACGCTGGCTTCCTACCATTGTAATCTTGCCTGTCATTTTACTTGCGGCTTGGGTGTCACCCAAATTTTCGACCATTGAGCCAACAGGTGAATCGATGAAACTCGCTATGGTTCAAGGCAATATCCCTCAAAGCACAAAATGGCAACCCGAAGCGTTATGGCCAACCATGATCAAGTACATGGACTTAACTCGAGACAACTTTGATGCTGAAGTCATTATATGGCCTGAAGCGGCGATTCCTGCCCCAGAAGCACTGGTTGTCGACTTTTTAGAGACTTCTAATAAAGCCGCTAATTTAAATAATAGCGCCATTGTGACTGGCATTATTAGCCAAAAACAAAGCCATTTTTATAATACACTCATTACATTAGGCAACAGTAATCAAGCAGAGCAACCCGCTGGCGATTATGTTCCACACAGTAACAATGAATATAAAAAACACCATCTGCTACCAATTGGCGAATTTGTCCCATTTCAAAGCCTTTTAAGACCTTTGGCTCCGTTATTTAATTTACCGATGTCATCGTTCAGTCGTGGTGACTACATACAACCAGATTTACGCGCTCTGGGTTACAAAATTACACCAGCCATTTGCTTTGAAATTGCCTTCCCTGAGCAAGTACGCGCTAATCTAAAACAAAACAGCGACGTGATACTTACTGTGTCCAATGATGCATGGTTTGGCACTTCAATTGGACCTTTGCAACACATGCAAATTGCACAAATGCGTGCGATAGAGCTGGGACGCCCAGTATTACGTTCTACCAATAATGGTGTCACCGCGCTGGTTGACGCTAACGGCATTATCATTAAGCAAATACCACAATTTGAAACTGCTGTATTAAGAGCCAAGGTACCACTTGTGAAAGGTAAAACACTATTTTACCAACTAGGTCAATGGCCTATATTGTTTTTATGTTTCTCCATAATCCTTTTTTTTGTTGGAAAAGCTGTTTTTAGTACTCGTAAAGCCAACAATATTTAACGACCGCTCAAAGCATAAGTGATGAAGGTGAACTCATAGTTAAGACTTGATTAAGTTTAACCGAAAAACCTCAGTTGAGCGTTGAGTATACGAGTAACTGTTTGAGAAATAAGATAAATTGGTTATTTTATGCAAGGCAGAGCTTGTGAGGTTTGGTCATTATCGACATACAAAACTGTCGTTACTTCGTTTCCAAATAAGAAAATGATAACGCAGCAGAAATGACCAATTTACGCTGTCTTCGATGCTTTTGAGCATTCACTGTGTTGTGTTGTGACCAACTCACTTAGATGGCTAAGCATCACTGCTCACGCCTTGAACAGATAAATGCTCAAATAACACAAAATTTAATCCTGAAAGATCAACAGCCCCTAAAACACATAAATAATATAGATAACTTCTAGCAGAACATTTTAACTTCGGTAAAATTAAATATCTTCCCTTAGTTCCATTAAAAGCGAGGCTTTATCGAAGCAATCTATTCGTTTAAAAATGCTTTCTTTGGCAGCCTTGACACGGGTATAAATGGAATGAAATCTCGCATTCCATTTACTTATAAAGTAAATATCCTCATTTCAACAAGTATGTAAACATAGCTAAAAGCGAAATAATACGAGGCTAAAAATAATGAAAAATAAATTCATTAAACAGAAAGTTGTGTTGTGTCTACTTCTCGGGGTAGTTCCTTTCGCGCAAGCAGAGATAAGTTGCGTGGCTTCATATCAATATTATGACGGAAGCTCTTGGCAACATGAAACTGAAGATATGCCAGAAAACTTTAACGCAGGAAACATTCAAAAATTTGATGCGGATCGACAAGAAGCTTACTACTCAGTACTCATTAATACGCAAATGACGGAAAAAGGAGAAGCGGATATAATTCTGAGCATAACTTTCCCTCCTGATTATATAAAAGGGACAACATCTGAGTTTTTAAGTAATGAACAGTCCGATTACATGATAGCTCATGTAGATGGAGACACTGTTTACAAAGTTGAGTGTAATAAGCCCTAGGGGCTGTTTATCTTTCGTGATTATTTTTGCAGCGATAAATTGGTCGTTTTATACAAGACAGAGCTTGTGCGGTTTGGTATTCCAAATAAGCAAGCGATAGCGCAGTAGAAATGACCAGTTTACGCTGTCTTAGATGCTTTTGAGCGTTCACTGTTCTGTGTTCTGTATTCTGTGTTGTAACCCGTTTACTTAGATGACTAAGCTTCACGGCTTACGCCTTGAACAGATAAACGCTCAAATAGCACAAAATTTAATCCTGAAAGATAAACAGCCCCTAATAAACAGTATCTTAAGCTTAATGTAAAAAAGATAGTAAAAAGGCTTCATTGTAGTCAGGTACTAAAGAGTCATAATGAACGCAACGTAACTATGGACAATTTTCAACTTTCTCAAGGGGAATTCATCAGCAAATCCTCAGGGCAACCGCACGAGTGAGTGATATATAATACCAATTACAATAATTAATCTTTTTAGTGTGTAGAGTATTTCAAGCTCGTAACTGTTTGACGGTGCAATGAGCCTAAAACATCAGTTGAACGCTGAGTATACGAGTAACTGTTTGAGCAATACGATGATTTTCACCCAATGAGTGAAATGCTCTTCGCTCACAAGCTTGCTAAAATGACTGCTATCTGCGTTGTAACTTTTGCAAGTAGAATAACTACTTGCAAAAGTTACGCCTTACTATCAGCCATTTTTTCTACGCTTGAGAACGCAGTCAACTGATGTTTCTAGGATGAGAGATGAAATCAAAATTTCTACCTCGGATTTGGATATCTTCTTGACTTGCAACCCCTCAACAAATAAGAATCATTCCTTTCTGTATTTCTCATAGTCTATTTCAAAATTTCTAGGATGCTCAGTTAAAGCAAGTTTAAACATTACTTTTGCCTCTTTACCTAACTGAGCCATATTAGTGAGTAATGTTGTATTTAGGCAAACTGTTTTATTTCCAGGTAACGCAAGTTGAAGTCCCCCATCTTCCTGCACCTCTACAAAGACAGACTTTTCAAATAACACTAATTGTTGCTGTAAAGCTGACTCAGCGGGCTCAGCTACAGAGGTAGCTGACTCAATAGTTTCTGTTGTTTGTTTTTTCTCAGTTCCAAATGAAGTAAAAAAACCTTTAATTTTTTGTGAAAAATTAGCAGTTTGTGTTGAAGAACCCTTAGTTGAAAATACTTCAAGCAATCGTCTAAACTCTTGAAGCATCATTTGTTTTGAGGGCCACAATCTAGAAAGTAACTCGATTTGAATGACTGGGATATAATTATTGAAGGTTCTTAACTCTCTGTTGCTAACAAATAAATCAGGATTTACCTTAACATATATCTTCCTTACGATCTGAGGAAACAAATCAACGTCACGTACGTCATAATTTACCTGATCTCTTGTTGAATTTTCATTCCAAATTGTTGTTACAGAATTCTCGCGCACTTCACCAAAACTTTTTGATATTTGCTCATTTACACTGTCTCGGTCACTGTTCAATATATTAAAAACTATTTCAATATTAGCGAATAACATATTACGCATACTCTCCGAAAGGACACCAAGATTGCCATGTTTCCTTAACCAATCTGAAGTATCTTCTGTCGTTAAAGGAGGTGGAACAATGACTTGCTCATCTTGCTTTGCTGTATTGAGTTTACTAACAACCAATTCGCATATATCAGAATCACCAATTAAAGGGTATCTAGATTCGGTTTCGGAAATGTTAAAGTTATCTCTAAGAATAGTAAGCTTGTCTTTGAGAGGTGTGTAATAATTTTCAATATCTTCAAGGCTAAGCTTTTTCTCAAGCACTTTAGCCTCAAATTGACGAATAAAAGTATTGATAAGCCTCTCTTGTCTTTCAGTAAATACAAAACTTTTCAATTCCTTAAGTTTATTTTTCATTCTGTTAAAGCTGCTTTTTACTTCGGGTTCAATTAAAGACTGATTTTTCTTTGAAACTGAGTGTAAATCTATCTTTGTAAGCTGACTCAACCATTTATTAATCTGTTCTACAGGTTTAAATATTTTATGTAATAGTGGTCGATACGCAATTTTGGAAAGTTGAGTAAACATTTGATCTCTTATTGAACGGTCTGATTCTTGTTCGTATTCATTTTGCAGTTCACTAAAATGTTTTCTTACTTCTGGTAAATGAAACGGCATACGATGACTGCTGTTTGACCTTGCTATTTGAATGATCATTTCGAGTTTTGAGCACCATTCACTACGTGAGCTTTTCAATGTAACAGTGTCTAACAAGTTCAAACTTTTCTGAGCCCTGCTTGTACCTATAAAATGATACTTCCCCGTTGCAGATGCTTCAAACAATGTAATTAATTCGCTCGACACGGCTAAAATACAATGTTCGTATTTTTGCTGATCAAAAAGTGGATTATTGGAATAAAACTTTTGTAATGACAAACCAGTATGAGTAGGTATCAGTCTGAGTCGAAACTTTTCATCGACCTTATCTTCGACATCTTTACGTGAATGTACAGGAGGAACAAAGGTAGATCCTTGACCAAATATGTCAGAAAAAGCGAGTACAAATTCATTTTCTATAAACAACTTTACTGCTTCTGGGTATTGCTCTTTACTATTTCCTTTATTTTGCAAAACGTAAAAATTAGATTCATCCGCTGTAACCCAAATTGGCAGTACATTGCCGCCTTTAATAGAGGAACTTGCGGTAAAAACATCATTAAATTCGTAACAATTAGCACATAATTCAGTATTCACTAGTACAAATTGTCCATGGTGTCCCTCTATAGGGTTAAAGTAAATTACGGGCTGATTTGCAAGTTTTGCTATTAATAGTATATTTGCAGAAACAGCAGAACTACTCATTAAAGAGCTAGACACTCTATTAGTATTACTTCTAAGGTAAAGTGATTTGGGTAAACAAGCCGATGAGAGCAGACACTGATCTCCAATAGGCAACGATAGAGCATTGTTAAAGCTGTCATAATCACTCAGACTTCCGCTTTCAGATAAAAATGATTCAGTTAACGGTGACTCTGTAGAAGTCGACAAACCCATCAAATTCATTACATGTTCACTGCCGTGCCTGCCATTATCATCAACAGGAATAATGGTCAAATTTAGATTGGCTTGTTTAGAAGACTCTTTTAATAAAGAAACTCGAGAAATCCCCTCCTGTTCTTGGTCTAAGTTCGCAAAGGGATTAGTTAATGATGTAAAAATCTGCTCACTTTTTTTACTATCATATAAAGTAGGTTCCACTCCACTCGCAAAATCAATTGCTTTTCTTTTAGCAAGATCATCTGGCACGGTTGCACAATTTAAGCTAGAAGGTGAATAAGAATTACTGCTGCTCAAAGGAGGAAGAGAAGACGCCATATTATACTCATCAAAATATAAGTTTTAGTATGGTAGTAGAAGCTTACTGAAAATATCCTGAATGCTTTATGAGTTTCATTGTTTAATAATGCGCTTACATAAATCGAAATTCTAATAATTTTATTTTACTCTGATTGCATATTGAATCCAAACATCACTAATGTTAGCTTGAGATAATAAAAATCTAATAAAACAAGGCGATGGAATGTCTCAGAAAAATATTTTCTTCTTTTTTATTGTAATCATTATTGTTGCTGGCATTTCTTATCAACAAGCAGGCTCTGATTCCAAATCTATACCACCAGCAAAGCAGATACCGCTTACAAGCAGTTCAGAACTTGATGCCAATCATTCTATCGCTTCATTTCAGTCACAAGATATAAATGAAAGCCAAGAAAAACATAAAGCTACGCTGACTGAAGTTTCGGGAGATGAAAAGCAACAAGAATTACAGCAAAAAATTGAACGCTTAACCCAAGAGCTTGCTAGTTTAAATACACCGACTTTTTGCACTGAATATAATGCTGAAAAAAACAGGTGTATTACCTTTCCAACTGACATTAATATTGAAGAACATTTATTTGTTAGAAATGGGGCTGTAGATGCAGAGCCAGTGCAAAGCTTAATTCAAAGTGATAATTTTAATGTTATTTTGGAAGAGCTTTATAATAACAAAACGTCCGAAGAAGCGATTGAGATTGAAGCACAACTCAATGAACGTTTGAACAGTTTATGGAATCAAGGGCTAGAAGGAAATGCCAATGGGTTTTATTGTGGCAACAACATATGTGCTATAGAGTTTACCGATATAAACACTGAATCATATAAAATTGCCGCCAAAGTACTTCACGGAAAGGATGATAGACTAGGTGTCATATTCCAAAGCCCTGATAATGGTCGGCTCATTTATATTATTAATGCACAAGGCGGAGTTTCTTCGACGGCTAAAGTCACTCCTCATTGAGCTGTATTTCTGCAATTTATCTCTTACTGTTAACTCGTTGAGGCAGTTTTCTTTCTTGTATGCTCTACAAGTTGAATACTGCCTGACAAAATCCTTTTTATATGCCTGCTTAAATTGCGAACCGCTTTCCTCATACCTATAGTCACAAGTTCCGTTAAATTATCAACTATTGTGTCTTTATGAGTGACAGCAAAAAAGATCCGGATATGAGTAGCCATAGGTTACCCAATGATGAATACCTTAAAAACTTCTCTGACATAAAGCCCCCTCTTAGTCAGTATGAAGCCCATATTGAAGCTAATCGTTGTTTATATTGTGAGGATGCACCTTGCATATCAGCCTGTCCGACAGGCATTAATATCCCTTCTTTTATTCAAAAAATTGCCGATAAAAATACCGATGGTGCCGCCACAACAATTTTAGACTCAAACATACTTGGCGGCAGCTGTGCACGCGTGTGCCCAACAGAAATACTTTGTGAAGGTGTTTGCGTACGCAACAAGTCACCAGAATTTTCACCGGTCAAAATTGGCCGCTTGCAACGCTTTGCATTAGATACTTATCAACCTGATCAACACCCATACCAGAGATCTCCAGCAACAGGTAGAACCATTGCTGTTGTAGGTGCAGGTCCTGCTGGATTAGCCTGCGCGCACAAATTGTCGCGGTTAGGTCATAACGTCACTATTTTTGATAAGCAGGCTAAAGCTGGGGGACTCAACGAATATGGGATTGCCCAATACAAAATGGTCGATAACTTCGCTCAAAAAGAAGTTGACTTCATCATGGCACTTGGTGGTATTCAACTGAAAACACAACAAGCTTTAGGAGAACAACTCCAATTAGATTCACTTCGTAATGAGTTTGACGCCGTATTTCTCGGTGTAGGTTTATCAAATAGTAAAGCACTAGGACTTGAACAAACAGACATTCACGGGCTTGAAAGCAGTTTAGATTTCATATCTGAATTAAGACAGTCGGACGACTTATCTCAAATAACCATTGGCAATAAAATAGTCGTCATTGGCGCAGGAAACACCGCGATAGATATTGCTTGCCAATCTAAGCGATTAGGCGCGGAGCAAGTGACGTTAGTCTATCGACGTGGTGAATCACACATGCCTGCAACCTCAAAAGAACTGGAATTTGCTAAACAAAATTCTGTCAAGATTATCACATGGGCGAGGCCTTCGAGCCTAAAGGTTATAAACAATCAACTTGTTGCTATTCAATTTGAAAAAACAGCCCTTGATACAAGTAACAATTTAATTGGCACTGAAAGCTTTTTTGAATTACCTGCAGACACAGTTTATAAAGCCATCGGGCAAAGCTTTTTATTTAATTGTTTTGCAGGCAGCGAGCCACCTGAATTAATCAACGGCCGCATCGACATTAATGAGCAATTTCAAACTTCTCTCAATAATGTGTGGGCAGGTGGAGACTGTGTTGTTCTTGGGGAAGATCTTACTGTCCAAGCTGTTGAGCATGGGAAGCAAGCCGCTGATTCAATACATCATCATTTAATATGGAGCAAAGGTAATGGCGACGCTTAAATCCAAATTTATTGGCATAACATCACCGAATCCTTTTTGGTTAGCCTCTGCCCCACCAACAGACAAAGCCTATAATGTATACCGAGCTTTTGAAGCAGGCTGGGGAGGTGTTGTATGGAAAACCTTGGGTGAAGCACCTGAGCCGATTAATGTCAGCTCACGATATTCCGCGCACAAAAGTCAATCTGGTGAAGTTATTGGTATCAATAATATCGAATTGATCAGCGACAGAAGTTTAGAAGTTAATCTTGCTGAAATACGTCAAACCAAAATCGATTGGCCCGATCGCGCTGTGATTGTTTCACTAATGGTGCCATGTGAAGAGGCAAGTTGGAAAGCTATGTTAAATAAAGTTGCAGCTACAGGCTGTGACGGAATAGAGCTCAACTTTGGTTGCCCTCATGGTATGCCTGAGCGCGGCATGGGCGCAGCTGTAGGACAAGTTCCTGAGTATGTAGAAATGATCACGGCTTGGTGTAAAAAGCACACCAAACTGCCTGTTATTGTAAAACTTACTCCGAACATCACCAATATCGTAACCTCTGCTATGGCGGCTAAAAAAGGTGGCGCTGACGCGGTATCCTTGATAAACACCATCAACTCAATTACCCAAATTGATTTAGATAGCATGGCTGGTGCGCCCAATGTAGGCGGTCAATTCACAAGCGGTGGTTATTGTGGCTCTGCAGTCAAACCCATTGCACTTAATATGGTTGGGCAGATATCCAGAAATAACGAAACTGGTTCATTACCGATATCTGGCATTGGTGGCATTTCAACGTGGCGAGATGCAGCTGAATTTATTTCGCTAGGTGCTGGCAATGTTCAAGTGTGCACTGCGGCCATGTTGCACGGTTTTAAAATCATTACAGAATTAACCGATGGCTTAGCCCGCTGGATGGACAGTAAAGGTTATCAAACGATTGAAGACTTCAAAGGCGCAGCCGTCCCACAACTTACGGACTGGAAACACTTAGATTTAAACTACCAAGTAATTGCTGAAATTAATCAAGATTCATGTATCGAGTGCGGTCGTTGTTATGCGGCCTGCGAAGATACCGCACATCAAGCCATTAAAGTCGAAAAATTAGAAAACGGACAACGACATTTTAGTGTGATTAATAATGAATGTGTCGGCTGCAATTTATGCCAAATCACCTGCCCTGTACCTGATTGCATAACTATGGTAAAGCAGCCTACGAGTAAGCCTAAACAAAGTTGGGATCAGCACCCTAAAAACCCGTTTAGGAGCAATAAGTAGCTAACCTGAGCTCTGCGTAACGAAATCAGTAAACGTTTGATAAAAAACAATGCCCAATGAATTATCTACAGTGCAGTTAGTTATAAGAAGTTGAAGGCGTAGTAGCGAAAAAATAGCTAGCTATTTCGAGCTGCTACAACGCTGAAATCCGCATAAATAGCTGTGCTGTAGAGGTTTGCTTACGCAGAGCTCAGGTTAACTATCAGTGCCGAGGCGTTATCATCTCCATCAGCGTCTTCGTATTTTCATCTCGACTGATGAATAAATGCGAGGCTTCTCCGTCATCGGATGATTCATAAAATACGATATTATCGGAATACCAATCTTGGTCTTTCATTGCGAAAATGAAATTGGATGATACATCCATTGTCGACAACGCTTGTTCAGCTAGAAATTCAATTTTACACCACTGCTGCTTACATGAAACCTGCGTAACACCGTATGATTGAAGCTTTTCATTTGCAGCAATAATGTCTCTTAAATTATTCTCTTGCTCTGGCGCCCACTCAAAATCAGTCTCTTGAAGCTCAAAATCATCGGTCAACTTTTGATGAATAGAAACACCTGATGTCATCGCTTTTCGCATCACATCAGCAATAGTAGGACTTTCTTTTGTTATAAGTGGTTCATCACTATTTGTTACCGCTGCTTGTTCACTCGAACCGCTTGAACCTAGCTCATCAGCATGTTTATCGACATTACTTTGTAATTTCTTGGTGGCTAACTCTAAATTTTTCGTTAATAAAAAGTTTTGTTGCTTCAGCTCTTGTGTCAAACGTTTCAACTCAGCGATAGTTTCATTTTTTAATTTAGCTTCTGCACGACCGATATTGTTAAGCGCTTCTAGTGAGCTATGTTTTCCGAAAAAATACCCACCAACAATTAACCCAAAACCAGCGATAACGAATAGTAACTTTTTCATTAAACCCTCTTTAAATTGTTATACCAATTACAGTAATTAATTTCTCACTCAGCAAGAGATAAAGGTTTTCAGTACAAGGCGCATGTTCGAAGTACTATATTCCCTACGGCCGCCATACAAAACTGGCGTTCAACGCACTTAGGGACGTGGCGGAAGAATGTATACCAATTTTATCGTCACTCCTGCGAACGCAGGAGTCC
The DNA here is from genome assembly GCF_004358345.1 of Parashewanella spongiae. Classification (NCBI taxonomy): domain Bacteria; kingdom Pseudomonadati; phylum Pseudomonadota; class Gammaproteobacteria; order Alteromonadales; family Shewanellaceae; genus Parashewanella; species Parashewanella spongiae. The sequence continues at coordinate 4,381,260 of NZ_CP037952.1, forward strand.
AGAGTCTTTGGTTAATTTGGGCACAAGTCGCTAGATACCTGCGTTCGCAGGTATGACAAATTAAGCGTTGAAATTTAAATTGGTATTATTTGAACTGCGACATCCCTTAGTGCTTTTGTCGGGATAATTCAAGAACGTGCAACGCAGTAATGGAAACCTTTAGCCTTGCCCTTCGGGAGCTTGTATGCGCACACTTTGGTTTATAAAGAATACTTCACAAAATTATCTCAACGTAGCAATGTTATAACGACAGTTTTGTATGTCGGTAATAACTATGTTTTCACCAATTTCATTTGTACTTTGTGCGCATACATAGCTCTGAGTTGAGCATTTAATTACTGTAATTGGTATTAATTCCAATATCTTTTATATATCAAAGATATTGTCACAAACAATTTGTTAATCAAATGTTACCATCCAGAAAATTAAGCATCTCTGGGCAGGCCTTTTTCGACAGCTTTTATGACTCGATATGTCTTACGATTGACCACATCGGTTTGAGTGATTTGTTTCGACTTTTGCTGCTCAATGGCCCAATGGACATGCTCCAAGGCAACTTCATTAAGCTCACCCGATGCGACTTTTGATGTTAATGACTCAATAACCTCATTCGAAAATGGCGCATTACCCAACGCAATGGCAATATTTCGCAGCCATTGCTGATGCCCTATTCGGCGGATAGGACTGCCCTGCATCCGAGTTAAAAATTCAGGCTCTGTCCAATGAAATAAATCGAGCAGTTTGGGCTGGGTTAATTCATCTCGAGTATGAAAATCACTTTCATTTGTTAAGGGTGCAGCGCCGTTAACAGGACACACTAACTGGCAATCATCACAACCATAAATCCTATTGCCCATTAAAGGTCTTAACTCTTTATCTATTGACCCTTGATGCTCAATAGTCAGGTATGAAATACAACGGCGGCCATCAACGACATAAGGTTCGACAATCGCATTGGTAGGGCAAGATTTAATGCATGCTACGCAGGTGTTGCATCCTTCTTTAATTGGAATATCAACAGGAAGTGGCAAATTGATCATCAGTTCACCAAGGAAAAACCAACTTCCAGCGTCTTTATTGAGTATTAATGAGTGCTTACCTGTCCAACCTATCCCTGCTTTTTCGGCTAATGGTCGTTCAAGTACAGGAGCCGAATCGACAAATGGTCGATAGTCAGGCAACTCCTCTCCTAGACTTTTCATTTCATCTGCAATTCTATCGCCTAATTTTTTAAGACGATTACGCATCATTTTGTGGTAGTCACGCCCACCTGCATAACGAGAGATATAAGCTAAATTAGGATCGCGGAGATTAATTGCAAAACCAGCATTGGGAGAAAGATAATCCATTCGAGCACTGATAACACGCAGGCAACCGGGCTGAAGCTCATGCGGACGAGCGCGCATCATGCCATGATTGGCCATATAATGCATATCACCATGATAGCCATTATCTAACCACTGTTGGAGCTTAGGTTCTTCTGATGTTAAGTCGGTGTCACAAATACCGATATGAGCGAAGCCTAGCTCCTTACCCCAGAGTTTAATTTTGTCAGCAAGTTGCCTTAACGTGTCAGCAGATAGCATGGTGGTTATTTCGTAGAGAATTAAAAATCGGGCTCAATATTACCACTGAACCCGATTTAATGTTTTGATCTAAAAAGAGAGACTAGAAAGAAGTACGTTTATAACGGCGGTACTCTGGTTTCCAGAAGTTCTTTTCTATCGAATTTAATAGAATTTCATCCTTAACTTCTAATGCTAATCCTTCTTCAATCGCCACTTTACCCACTGCAAAAGCAATTTTCTTACTCACTTCGTGAATGTCTTCAAGTGATGGTAACAATTGTCCTTTGCCATTTATGGCTAACGGTGAGCACTCAGCTAGGGCGCGACTTGACGCCATGAGCATACCATCTGAAACACGCTTCGCCTTAGCGGCTATCACTCCTAATCCAATACCCGGGAAGATATAACTGTTATTGCACTGAGCAATTTCATAGACTTTATCGTCAATAACAACAGGTTTAAATGGGCTACCTGTAGCAACTAATGCTTGTCCATTCGTCCAATGCAATACATCTTTCGGTGTCGCTTCAACACGGCTTGTTGGGTTAGACAAAGGGAATACAATAGGACGTTCACAATTAGCGTGCATCGTCTTAATGACTTTCTCAGTGAACAACCCCGGCGCCCCTGACACACCAATTAATACTGTAGGCTTCGCATTCGTTACTACATCTAATAACGAAATATTTTCACCCACGCCTTCCCAGCTTGAAGCAAGTGAAGCTTTTTGTGCAAGTTTTTGCTGAAATGGTAAAAGCGTTGGCATGTTATCAAGCACCAAACCCCAGCGATCAACCATGAATACTCTGCCGCGAGCTTCTGCATCGCTTATACCTTCTGAGACCATTTGAGCAACGATCGCTTCAGCAATACCACAGCCCGCACTGCCTGCACCGAGGAAAGTAATACGCTGTTCACTTAATTTAGTCCCAGCGGCTGTACAAGCGGCAAGTAATGAGCCAACCGTTACGGCTGCAGTACCTTGAATGTCATCATTAAAACAGCAATATTTGTCTTTATAACGCTCAAGAAGCGGCATCGCATTTTTCTGCGCAAAATCTTCAAATTGAATTAATGCATCAGGCCAGCGCTCAGCAACGGCTTCCATAAAGGCTTGAACAAAGTCCGCGTATTCATCACCTCCAATACGTGGATGTCTCCAGCCCATATACATTGGATCTTCAAGCAAATGTGGATTATCTGTACCAACATCAAGGGTGATTGGTAAAGTATGTGCGGGGCTAATACCTCCACAGCTGGTGTATAGAGATAACTTACCAATCGGGATCCCCATACCACCAATGCCCTGATCGCCAAGACCAAGAATACGCTCACCATCTGTCACAACAATAACTTTTACTTTTCGACGAGTAGAGTTATTTAAAATGTCGCGTATACGCTCTTTACTTGGGTAGGAAATAAATAGCCCGCGGTTACGACGATAGTTTTTCGAAAAACGCTCACACGCTAGACCCACCGTTGGCGTGTAAATAATAGGCATCATTTCAGTAATGTGGTTTTGCACCAATCGATAAAACAATGTTTCGTTGGTATCTTGAATATTACGCAAATAAATGTGTTTGTTCAGATCATTATCAAACCGTTTATATTGCTCGTAAGCTCGAGATACTTGCTCCTCAATGGTTTCGATAGCATAAGGCACTAAGCCTTCTAAATTAAAGAAGATACGTTCTTCTTCTGTAAAAGCCGTTCCTTTATTGATCAAAGGGGCTTCTAGAATAGCTGGACCAGCGTGTGGGAGATACAAATGGCGTTTATTGTCGTCCATAGCAGACCTTTTTGTTTTTTGATTGCTAATACTTAAGTTGCATTAAATGAAAAACTACATACCGCGATATTTTAAAGATAGCCCTTTAATGAAATTACGAAGCATTTGATCGCCACAAGCTTTAAAATTTTTATGGGATGGATTGCGGAACAATGCTCCCAACTCTGAACTAGATACATTCAAATCAGCCAAAGCGAGTACATCAATAATATCTTGCTCTTTCATTTCAAGTGCAATACGCAGTTTTTTAAAAATCGCGTTATTATTCATACTGCTTGGCTTTGGCACTTCAGCACCTTCGCGTAATCCACGCTTCTCGATAATCAATCCATCTAAAAACTGACAAAACACTTTGTCGACGAGTGAAACAAAAAGATCATCCTCTTCTTTTCTGAACCAATGGTGCAATTCGTGAAGCGTGATCGTCGCATTTGCGTTGGCAAAGATTCTAATCATGGCTGCATCGTCATAATCAAATACAAAACGTAAACGGCGCAAAATATCATTGTTGTTCATGGAATTCTCTTACTGCAAATGAGCGGTTTATCATAATCTAAGGATTATACCCAATGCGATATAGAAGAAGGAGATATTTTTAGTATTTGTTTTCTACCAATTACACTAATTAAATGCTCAACTCAGAGCTATGTATGTGCTCAAAGTGCATTCGAAATTGATGAAGACATAGTTGTTACCGACATACAAAGCTGTCGTTATTACATTGCTACGTCAAGACAATTTTGAGAAGTATTCTTTATAAACCAAAGTGAGCACATACAAGCTCCCAAAAGGCAAGGCTAAAGGGTTCCATTACTGCGTTACAAGCACTTGAATTACCCCGACAAAAGCACGAAGTGCGTTGAACGCCAGCTTTGTATGGCGGCGCTGTAGGGAATATAGTACATCGAGCTTGTGCCTTGCACTGAACCCCTTTAGCTCTTGCTGAGTGAGAGATTAATTACAGTTATTGGTATCACCTAAGATAAGGTTCACATCTAACCATTTAAGCTATTGATTTAAAATTACATTTAAGTTTTTACGCCATCATAAAAACATGCTACTCCTAACGAGAATTAGCCAAAGCGAGGTATTTCATTAAATCTCAATATATGTTGATCTACTCAGGTGTTTTTTCTCGGCGGATTCAAGTAAGTTATCAAGCTAATAATCATACTAATATTCAACCCTATGATAAGAGATAATCACATAAAACAGCTTGTCCACCAGCACCATTTGTTTTCAAACCTTGCTGATACTGAATTGGCTCAACTAATGAAAAGCGCTGCACGGATTCAATTAAGTTCACACGAAAATTTGTTTTTTCAAGGCGACCCAGCCAAACGCTTTTACCTCTTACTTAACGGAAATCTTCAGCTATATCGAAGTAATCCACAAGGTCAAGATAAAGTCATTGAAGTCGTCCGTGAAGGACATACTTTCGCTGAAGCATTGATGTTTAACAAACAGTCGGTATATCCAGTTTCGGCGCAGGCCGTTTCGGAATGTTTATTAATAAGTTTTGAATGCGATTGTTATCGAAACATGCTTAAACACAATTCAGAAGCTTGTATGGCAGTGATGTCAGATATGAGTGTTAGGTTACGTAAACACATTAATGAAGTCGAAGTATTGTCACTGCAAAACGCTCAATCTCGTTTATTGTTATTTCTCATGCGCCACATGAAGAATACCGATGAAAATCAAGGAAGGGTGGCATTAGACATACCCAAACGAGTGCTCGCCTCAAGATTATCCATTCAGCCAGAAACCTTTTCACGATTAATTAAAAAAATGACCGCCAACCAGCTTATTAGTGAAAATGGTCACGATATTATTATCAACGATGTAAGACAACTTTATGCCAGTGTTGACGTGCCTTTTGATTCAGATGTTCGCCATTAGCATTCAACAAAAAAGCCTCTTTTTTTAAGAGGCTTTTTTCAAAGCTTAATCACTGTCAGTAGTATTAGAAATCGTAAGACACTCCTAAATACCAACTTCCACCTTCATAATTTGCCGCACTTCTTCTTGGGTACTGCAAGCCAACACTACGACGGTTCGCATAAGGTGCATCAATCTCATCAACATACGAGTCAAACAAATTGGTCACACCGAATTTAACCTGAACCTCTTCGCTAAACTGATAGGAAAGTTCTGCATCAAAATAGATCGTTGCGCCAATTTCAGCTGTTGGGTTTTCAGCCGCTCCAATGCGTCCTCGTTCATCATAGTGAGAGCCATAATAGTTAGCTCTTAACATCAATGACAAGTCATCACTAAAAACAGTATGTGACGTTAATACAAAGCGCGAGTTTGGAAAATTATTTTCTATATCTTCAACGGTGGCGTCTGATACAGGCTTTTGACCACTTACACTTCGCTGTCCAACGACATCAATTGTATTGTAGCTATAGGATAAAGCGATGTTCGTATCAATGGAGTCAAACTCAGAGGTAACCACTAAATCAATACCTTGATGCTCAACATCCAACGCGTTCGTATAAAAAGAAATCGATGTACTATCACTCGTTGCAATATTACCGGTTCGATAAATTCTATCATCAACTGAAATTTTGTATGCATCTAGAGTAATTGAAGTTGCTTCCCCAACATTAGTGACAAAACCTAAGCTGATATTGGTCGATTCTTCCTCTTTGATTTTTTGACCACCGTATTGAATCGCAAGAGGATGGGTCGCAGGGATCAAACCTTCTTCAACTTGCAAACCAGTTGTGCCATCGAAGGTTGTAATAATAGAACTAACACTTGATTGACCCGGTGTCGGTGCATGAAAACCCGTCGATACTGCACCACGTAACGAAAAATCATCCGTAACACTATAATTGGCAGCAACTTTATAGTTAGTCGTGCCACCAAAATCAGAGAAGTCTTCATAACGCAGGGCATACTGCATTAATAACGCATCAGTCACATCATGTTCGACATCAATATAAACAGCGTAGTTATCTCTCGAAACATCACCAGCATCGTTTGGATTAATACCTTTAAAACCACTCGAACCCGCACCTAAGTATGAGTTTGGCTCTCCTGCAATAGAGGTGTAAGTCTCTTTACGCCACTCAGCACCATAGGCGACATTAAGATCTTCTCCTACTGTCGTCGAAAAATCAGCATTAATGTTGAGTTCTTGCTGCTTATAGCCACCAACATTAAAGTCCATCTGAGGGATCTGTAAATTACTATCTAACCCCAAGTCAGGGTTAACGGTGTTACTTAAAAAGTAATCAAGCTCATTCGAGCCATGACTGATACTGAAATCGTAAGTAGTATCATTGGCAAATTCACCTTCTAACCCAAAGATAATACTGAAATCTTTTTGATCACCATCTAAATAAGGTGTGAAACCCACTTCAGTTTGCTTACCAGTAAACCCTAACGCTTTTAGAGCTGTTAAAGTAGAATGATTTTGATTACGGTAAAAAAATCGATAGCGCCCAGAGGTATCAGCATAATTAACACGACTGTACAAACTCATATTGCCATCTAGTTCAACACCTGCATTCAAAAACAGACGTAATGCATCTGTCTCGGGTCTGCCCCATGTTTGAGTGAAAGGTGCATCACCAAAAGGAGAGTCCGCCCCTACCCCTTGAACACCAGAATCGATATAGCTTTGAGCATCAGGTCGAATTAATCCTCTTGATAAGGCTTCATTATCGACATATTCAAGGCTGAAGTTGGCAAAACCATTTTCACCTAATTCTAGACCTTTATTGAACCCAAACTTGATGCTCGATTCGCCCTCATAGAACTGACCATACTGTAAGTTAACCGTACCGCCTTCTGATGCATCTTTTGTGACAAAGTTTATGACACCAGCAATCGCATCAGAACCATATTGAGATGATGCACCATCTCGTAATACTTCAATCCGCTTCAAGGCGATACTAGGGATCATGGCCACATCAGCCCCGTGAGCCCCATTACCTGCTGCGGGAGCAAAAAATTGAACCAGTGCCGAGCGATGGCGACGTTTACCATCGATCAAAACTAAAGTTTGATCGGGCGCTGTACCTCTAAGGGATGTTGGTCTGACAAATGCGCTACCATCTCCTGTAGCGGGCGTGGCAATATAACTGGGCACAAGTGCTTTTAGATTATCGGTAATATCAGCCGTGTTGCCGATAGCATTGATGTCTTCTTCAGAAATAAGATCAATCGGAACGGTTGAATCTGCGACTGAGCGTTGTTTGGCACTACGTGAACCAATAACCGAAATTTTTTCGACTTTCTCGTCCGTAGCTTGTGAGTTGTTGTTGTCGGCGGCTAAAACTGTTTGACCCGTGGTTCCTAATAACATAGGGAGGAAAACCAACTTAGTTACGAAATCATTTTTGTTCATCCTTGCTCCATTTTTTCCATATAGAGTCAAATACACCTCACTTCCTTTGACCAATAATTATTTTAACATCAAATGTAATCTCGCTTATTTTTCAAATAAATGCAAACGAGTTAGGGCCATTGTGTTGAGGTAATACTTTTCACCAAGATTATGTTTGATCCTGGCCAATAAAGAGCATACTGTGTTGTCTTTGATTTTATGCTGGTAGACACGGAATTGTCCCAAAGTTACTTAGAGCACAAGCTCACCTTACATTTTATTAAGAACTTTAAGCTTCTAATTAAAAATCTTTAACTTATCAAATAAATTTTCATATTTTAATATGCTTGTTTACTTTATTAAAAACTACTCACTATTTCATGCAGCCCCTTATTACATCAGAAGCTTCTCCTACATATCAGTCACTGCAAAAGGCTACAAAATTTACATGGACGATTGGTGGAACTGAATACGAATGTGATAAAAAAGCACTTGAAAAATCAGGGTTGAGAGAAAGATATACTGATTTTCATTATATCGATCGAGGTTGGTATGCATACATATATAGAGCAACTGATAAAAAAGAACTTAGTCACTGGGCTCTAAAAGTCGTCGAAAAAGAAAAATGGCAACGTAGATTTAAGCAAGATATAAATAACTTTCATTTAACTAAAGGCGAGAAAGCAATAATACAGTCTCTAGAGCATCACGACTTAGGTCCAACAGGTGTTTTGGTTATTGAATTTGCAGATGGGGACATGTCTTACAGGGATACCCCTTTTAAAAAAATAAAAACTGAACGTACATTTCGGATATTGGCTCGGCAGTTATTAGAAGGAGTTGAAACCTTAGATAGACTTGGTTTGTATCATGATACCCTTGGTTTGTTTGATTTTTTGTATGTAAATGATGCTGGTAGGGTAAAGTTAAGTGGTCTAGAGCGAGCAGTAAAAAACCACAGGCTTAATAAAGAAGCCCTTAAAGTCGTTTATAGCGCTCTAAAGCCTTTCTCTCGAAGTTTTAAACTCAGCGATGCAAGCAACGATTTACTTTCAACTTTAGAGGGTGGGAAAAGTGTCGCAGCTGATTTATTGAAACATGAAATATTTACTACCCTACCTGTCGACCTTCCATTAGAGTTATAGCGTAATTTTTTCATCATCAACATAAGAATAAGAGCCAAATAAATACATTATGAAACACTGTGATTAACTTGAAATTGTCCAGTTCTATTCTATGACATTTTCTGTATGGCGCATTCTGTAATTTTTCGTCATTCCCCTGCGAAGGCAGGAATCCAGTGGTTTTGAAAAATCTAAGAAATTTTTGTGCCGTTAATTAATATGTTTAACAGCCAAAGAAAGACACTGGATGCCCGACTAAAACATTCGGGCATGACTTGTGCTGTTTAAGGTAAGGCTTATAAATTCTGTGATGTTTATGTCCACAAATGAGTTTGTACTCCTGACCCGTTTTTAACTAAAATATCTATTCAACATTATGTGAATTTCAATAACTTTACGTAACATATTAAATTTCAAAAGAAAGGATAGTTGTGCATATTCCAATATTTTCATAGTTATTTATTTTCATTATAAATCTCTTCTAAAAGTGGTACATGTTTTAGGCTACGCCCAAGTTGTAAGTAATCCTTTTGGTTGATCAACGACGATAAATTAATAATTGATGACATTACTTTGGCTTCGTAACCTAACCGAAGACCCAAAGTAAACCAAGGTACCAAGATATAAGGTACATCTTGCTCTATATACCTATCATTCATGTTGTTAGGGCACAGATATTGCTCATTGTGAACAGCTGACTGAGTAAAAAAGTCATAAATGGAATTAAATGAAGTCCCATAAAATTGATTTAACATTTCTACATAGCTGCATATTTCAAATCCGCATAATTTACCAATATGTTGTCGCTCTTTATCCATCTCAGTGATCAAAGTAGCTGTTTTTTCAGAGATTCCATCTTTATAAAAATAAAAAGGGAGGTTCCCATTACCTATACGTCCAGCATTTAAGAGAGTATTTATCGGATGAGTTATACCATCTGGGATGGTTAGTCCTAATTTAATTACGCTTTGATGAACAATCAGCTCAAGAGGAAGAATTGTCCTTAATTCAATTAAAACTTCAGTCATTATCTGTCTTGGTAACATCGCAACAGATAGCATTTTTTTAATTGCAATTATCGATATTTTCCCTGGTGATTCAGCTCTACAAGCGTACGGTAAGCTATTAAAATCAACAAAAGTTACTTGTAGTTTATTAGATTGTTTTAGTAATTGATTATAAAAAAACAAAGCTGAAAAATGAGCGTTAAATGTACAAACCACTTGTCCATTATTTAGATGGTTATACATACTGTTAAAGATTTCATCATGAGCAAAACCTGGTATACACAAAAAAATATATTTAGCGTTATTAAGGGCGTCTTTCATGTCACTTGTAACATGATGAATTTTTACTTTGAAATTAAGTTCACCACAACACTGGACTTCAGAATTTTGCATTAAATAATTTAATGTACTCGCATGGTTTTGAGGCGCATAAAGGGTAACTTTATACCCTAAGTACGTTAGGTGGGCAGCAATAGCTTGCCCACCATTTCCACAACCCACGATTGTGATATTTTTAATATTAGAATGCTCTGTAAATTCGTTTGTTATATTCATATCATTCCAATTAGTTTCATGATTATTTTATAAAATCAATTTATTGCTTTGCTATATGAGTGAGAATAAGTAATCTCTACTATTTGTGATGGGGAATTGTTTTCCGAGTAAAATCATATTGTAACGGATCTCATTACCAGATATTTCAAACACGCTAACAACAACATAGTATTGAAATATGAACTTTAAACTAGTTCATTTAAGACTGGTTAATGTGGTTAAGTTATAAGGCACTCTTAAGCTTAATACTGTCTAGGTGCTATGAGAAGAATAAACTGTTTTTATCCATTGATTGTGTCAACGGTGCTAACAGTCAAACTCGGAAATATCCAAATCCGAGATAGATTTTTTGATTTCCTCTCATTACACCATCAAACAGTTTCGAGCCTGAAATACTCAACACACTAAAAAGGTTAACCAAATTCCCCTTCGAATTTGCCTACGTGAATACTGATAATGATTTGAACTCAGCTCGTTGAGTTAGCTTTCGTTGGAGCCTAGTTTGCGACTTGAAAGCGACAGTTATTCTCAGCGATGAGCGGCGGAGTTTTCAACTTTGTCAGGGCGGCACAGGCGCTTCCAAAGGAGAATTTGCTGGTAAATCTCCTTTTAAACTGTGTGACACGCCGTATCACGACTTTTAAGTTTCGTAATAACTTTAATCACTTAGTGTAAATTAAAATAGTTTCAATTTTCAGTAAAGAAAACTAAATCAAACTGTCCTCAAAATGAGATTATAAAATTCAAATCAAAATTATTTTTTGTTGGGTATAGATAAATAATCATTAATTTATAGGCAATCATTCTTTAATATTTAGTTGTTAAAATATGTATTAACTATCAACAAAAGGTTTGTATTTTTATGGCTATTCCCGTAAACCAATCAATGCGTTTAACACATAACTTTGAAAACCCAACAATGGATGAGGCACAAAAAAAAATTGATACCTTTAATAAATATAATAAAATACCTGATCTCCAAATTAGAGCGTATTCAACCAAGAATTGGTTAATGGTTAATCATGGTCTCCTGACTGATAAAGAATTAATCAATGCTTTTTTTAACATTGGCGCGGATTATAGCCAATTACAAAATGATAGTTTTCATTTCGGTGACTATAAATTGTCATTAGCTTTCAATGCAATTGCTACTGAATATTTCACTTATTCAGCAGAGGCATTAAATGCATCAACTCCAGATATGGAAAACACAAAAGAAACAAAAAAAGAGGAAAGTTATAGTAAAACAATCAGAAGTCATTTGGAGACACTAATGCAAGATAAGGAAACCATTACTAATGAATTGGCTAAGCCAAAATTAGAATAGCGGTTTAAACACTTTTTAGATAAACAGCTTGCCTTTCTAGACGAAATGCAACAAATGGATGTCTACCCCTCACACTTTCCATGGTACCTGCAACACTTTGTTTTTTAAAACTTATTTTCATTCATCAATAAGCCCACAATGAGCGCTGGTGAACCCCAAAATGCCTCATTATGTTTCAAGAGTTATACCAATTAAGTCATTAGACTTTTATATTTATTCATCTTGTTAAAACGAGCATCTCAATTCAGTGTTGTTATGCAAAATTTTTTAAGGGTATGAACATTGACTAAATTTAATGCCTCATAAAATAGATAAGATATAGATTTTTGCTAGTATTTACAGACCCTTATTTATTCACAATAATTAATTATCAATTAAGCATATGATGATAACCTCAGTTACAGTGACTCCTAATAGTGATTGGTCAAAAATAATCACAGACTATGAATCAGTAAATAATTCATTGAAAGTTATTGGCGAGGCGATGTTCACCATTGAAGATGCAGATCAATATCTCGCTGATATCAATGACCATGTTAAAGCAACTTACGCAGAAGCTATTTTAAATAAATATGAAATCGAAACATACATAAGCGCAGGTTTATTCGGTTCAATTTTATTCGCAACTATATTCAAAGCTAGAGAGAAGTGTTCAGGAGAGAATTTTGCGTTCAGTTTGATCATGACATCAGGGTCAGATGAAGAAATCCATAAACAAAGATCAGGAATAGCACAAGAAAAATCTTATTCAAAATTGCTTGGTCACCAGTTAGCCGTTCAAACCCATCAACATATTAGGATGGAAGAATTATATACTGATATACTGATACAAGAACTGGCTGCACATGCATTTACTAGAGATAAAGTTCAATTTGATGAAGAGTCTTTAAAATCCACCATTTACCAAATTTCTGAAATCTTAATGCAGATGGATGAATTAGGTATAAAAAACGGTGGAAATGCAACTGACTTATTGTATTTTCCTAAACAAGGTCGAATCAAAATATCAGCTCTCGAAAAAGTGACAAGGCTCATCCCTGGTGAAAAAAATAACCTAAGTGTTTTAAGAAAACTTTTACAATATGATTTAGAAATAGATCAATTAGATAGCTTTCAAAAACCAGATTGGATGTCTGAAGAGTTATTTGAGCTAGTTAAGAGTATTCTTTCAGATGAGCAATTAAGTGCAGAAAGTATTAAACATCATCCTCAATTAAGTGGTTTGCATGGAATCGGTGTTCAATTATTAATTTAACTTTAAATCTAAATAAATCGGTTGGGAGTGTTCATATACGCAGATAAAATTACTGATAGCAAGGCATGAATAGCAGCAAGTAGTGGTTACCGACATACAAAACTATCGTTACTTCGTTTCTACTTGCAAAATTTATAACACAGCTAACGGTGATTTTGGCAAGTATATGAATGTTCAGCACTCACCTGATGAGTGAATTCGGGTTGTTTAATTTTGTACTTAACTTCAATAGATTAAAGTTAAATTGTGCGTTCAACCGATTTATTTAGGTTAAAGCTTTAGTTTCAACTTTAATATTCTAATCCAACTTAGGAAAGTTGCGGAAGAAAGTATACCGATGAGTTCTTGTCACTCCAGCGCAGGCTGGAGTCTAGTGCCTTTGCTTTTTCCTATAAAAAGTCACTGGATACCAGCTTTCGCTGGTATGACAAAGATTGGTACTTTCTAAATCGCTAGATCCCTTAGCTTTTTCCCCTTATCTAACCTAAAAAGTTTTTATACATATCCGCTATATCACTGGCTATGTTTAGCGGCTCAATACATAATGACTTCGGCTCGATTACATCCGAAATTTTGAGACCACATTAAGTGGAAATATGAGCAATGATGGGGTGAATGCCGCTAACAGAGGCTATTTTATCCACTTATTTTTCTAAAAATTCAATTAACTTAGGGGCGTACTATACATTTTGTCCATTACAGCTTAGGGTTATAACTTTACACAAGATGAAATAAGCGTGATCATTCTAAAATAAATGAGTATTAACTATTATGGTGGTGACTAATCTAATGTCTATAGTCAAATCTCCCTCTGTTTCAGAACAGGCTAGCGGTTGCTCTAATCATACAAGCCACTCAACTAATGTCTCTCAAATTAATTTGAATCAAGTCGGCTACTATATTAAAAGAGAAAGCATTTTTTCCCATATTTGTAAGGTTTTATGCTGTTGCTTTTTTGTAAAAAATAATAGTGAACATGTTGATTGGAAAAGTGAATTATCCCAGTGCCAAGTTGATCCTAGTGCCCATACTTATCCTCATCATAATGACTTTGATACAGGAAGTGCTAGCAGCTATTTTGACCAGTTCCCTTACAAAAAAAATGAAACCTAGACAGATTTTGTCCAGATCTATGACATTTTCTGTATCGCGCGTTCTGTAATTTTTTCTGCTTATATGAACGCTCCCAACTGATTTATTTAGGATAATACCGTCACAAAATACTTACTTGATCAATTTAGCTACCGTTGGGCAATCTTGCCAAATTTCCCCAGCAACCATTGATTTCCACTTTTAAACCCCAAATTCACATGAATGATGTCGCCTTGCCCGAGCTTACTGCGCAGCATTTTCGCTTCTACTGGGCTCTGCGGCACATCAAAAGTTGAATTTGGGTATTCTTTCTGGCAAATAGTGCTTCCTTCCCAGATGTTCCCGCCTTGAGAAGACACCTTCCAACGGCCGTCAGATAAACGGCAGGCAAATGCTCTTTGCGCATTCCAATCTACTTTCATAAAACGATTACCACTACCCGTAAACGATGCAATTCGACCAGAAGAATACGCATCATGGCTGGTTTCTGGTCCAAATGCCCATAGCTGTTTATTTAAACGACCTTGCTCATTATCTAAGTCATATTCTTCTAACATGTCTAAACCAAGTGCATTAACTCCATTTTCAATGCCTATTCTGGCTTGCTCGGTTGTCACATGATCATTACAAAAGTAATTAATACATTCTTGTGATCGTAAAAATCGTTTCTTATCAAAATGGTTCGCATTAATATCAATGCTAGCCACGCCAATATTATTTTCAAAACGTTGTCCTATCATCACACTTGGGGAAAATTGACAACCAATACTGCCAGCACTTTTGTAGAAGAATATTCGCTTACCCGCTTTGCGTATTTTTTCGAAGCTCAATGTGTTTGGAACAGCCTGACAGCCATCAATTTGATAAACCATATCACCCAACCAACTGACGTCTTTTTCAAGTCCCAGATATCCTGATAAATCACCACCAAAGTCATCTTGTAAAAAGAAGAACACAACATCACTGTCATCGGCGCCTTTTAACCAACTTTCGACTTCACCAAGTATCCGGCGGAGTGAGGTAGTAAAAAAATGACAATCAACCGAATGGCAAACTTTGGTATAGCTCCCTGCTGAACGAACATCTAACTCAAAAAAGCGCACACCGAGTTGTAATTGCTCAATTATAGAACGTCTATGATTCGGTCCGGGTATTAATTGGCCTGAAAAGTAAGCCGTACTATTAAATGAGTTATGTGATGATAATACGTGTATTTGTGGTAATGGTAATTTAGAGGCAAGAATTTGGTTTAAATTGATCGCACTTTCAAGATTACTGCTGTACCTCGGTAGCACTTTAAATGAATCAATATTTTCAGAAATCCAACCACCAGGACGCTTGCCTATGTTAGAACTTGAGCGGGTTTGCTCAGACCATTGTCTGCCTTTATCTAAATAGGGATACTCGTAAAGTTCGGTCGTCACTTTTCCTGAAATTAACAAGGACTCGGCACTGTTTCTACCAATGGCAGTATTGTCTAAATCATTTTGCTCTTGATTCTCTTCTAGGCAATATGGCGTACCTCTAAATCCATTATTTTCAAACAAGCAAGCGAAATTATTAGACTTCCTTGTACCCACTTTAAAAGAGCTAATACTATCGTCGAGAGCGCCCATTTTATAAGTATTGGCCAGTATTTTAGTCTGTTTTCCTTTAAAGCTCCCATGTCCAAAAACAGTCACAAAAGCACGGCCATAAAGCTTAATTGAGGAAACCTGATCATTACGATGATCACCTATCCAACTGATATTCTCCACACCATAACACCATTCTTCTCCCTGATATTCTGGATGCTCATAGAGGCATATTTTATCTCTTTCGGTTATATTTTCGTTACTCTCTGCAAAACTAAATTGACTCAATAACATTATTAAACCTAACAGGCTTAGCTTATTCAGAATTCTCATTATTGACCCCAAACATTCTGTTATTTATTTTCATTCTGCTCACAAAAAACAATGCAGATCACATTAAATATTACTTTTTATCGACATGCGTCACACAAATAAACAAGTATTAAATTTAATTTACATTTATGAACATTAAGAACGCTGCGTGAAATACCATTTTTTTCAACACCATGAGACTCAAAAGTTAAGAATTAATGCTCTAATTTTGGATAAAAAGAGGAGTTGAAATACTAATAAGTTATTAAAGAAGTGTTAAAAATGCTGATAACGTGGTCGCCATAGAGTTATAAATAAACAAAAAACATAGGGGCATAAATTATGTCGATCTCACAACGTATCGCCACAGTAGTACTCAGTTTTACTTTTGTATTTACGTCTATATCAAGTATTGCATCCGAAACAAAAATCGACCGTCTCATTGTGCTTGGTGACAGTTTATCCGATGACGGCGGTGATAATTCAACATGGTATTTGCTTAAAACCTTAAATGGACAAACTGGAGCTAAGGGCATTGATCACATGCAACCATGGGTCAGGGCTTGGTTATCTGAACGAATTTGGGGATATCAGTGGTTTTGTGATTGGAAATATGTACCTTGTAAAACCGTTGAACGTGGCGTTTTAAGCGCTGCAGCAAACATACTTGAAATAAGTGGTGCTGTACCCGTAGCTCCTGCGATTCATTACGATAGAGGTCGCTGGAGTAATGGTCCAATGTGGCCTGAATACCTTGCACCTAAAATGGGTATTCCAACTTCCGACAACAGCCGTTACCTTAACGTATCTCACGCTGGCGGGTGGTCTTTGTGTGTAGGAGATAAAGCGTTAGGGATCCGTGATATCACTGGAGATTTAAAAACGGTGGCGATGAATATGATCAACGGCAGCCTTATCCCCCCCTGCCTTAAGCTTATTGCAAAAGGTTTTAACTATAAATATGGTGATTACCGAGCGAACGACATGGCGATTTTGTTTTTTGGGGGGAATGATTATCTAAACCTGTACCAAGATCCGGCTCGCGTTGTTCAAGCACAAGCTGAAGTCATCGAAGAGGCTATTGCCCACGGTGCAAAACATGTCGCTTGGTTGAACATGCCTGATATCGCACAAACACCTCGCTACTTAGCAGGCAACAAGAGCAATGATGCCTCAGAAACAACACGCCTGATCAATATCCATAATCTAAATTTGCTATTAAAGTTTATGGAATTAAAAGTGAGATATTCCCAAAAAGGGGTAAATATTGTTTATGTCGATGCCAATCGTATATTTAAAGACATTTTAACTAATTCAGTCGATTATGGGTTGAAATACCTAGATCGTCCTTGTTCAACAATCCCAGCTCCAGGGTTAGATGACTCTACCCTTGCCGAGAATAATCCAAGTATTGCTGCAATCAATGAGATGGCAGAGTCTAATGGCGAGATATGTGAAAACCAGCAAGAATATGCTTTTTGGGACAGTGTTCATCCAACAACAGCAACCCATGAGATCATTGCAAATAAAGCCTGTGAGATCTTGAAACAACAAGGATATTTCTGTCAGTTGTAAGGCTACTAGAAAGCAAGCTGTCATCACTAGCTTGCTTTCCCTTAAGCACCGGCTTACTTTAATCCCAGTACTTGTTGCATGTCGTACAAGCCTGCAGGTTGTTCAACTAACCAACTTGCCGCTCGCAGCGCACCGTTAGCATATGTCATTCGACTTGAGGATTTGTGAGTTATTTCTAATCGCTCACCAATATCAGCAAACAGTGCGGTGTGATCCCCAATAACATCACCAGCCCGAACGGTTGCAAAGCCAATGGTTTGGTGATCTCGTTCTCCAGTATTGCCTTCGCGCCCATAGACTGCGCATTCGTTTAAGTCACGCCCTAGTGTATCTGCGATAACTTCACCCATTTTCAATGCTGTACCGGAAGGTGCATCCTTTTTATGACGATGGTGAGTTTCAATAATTTCAATATCAGCGTAATGCCCCATCACTTCTGCAGCGGTTTCAAGTAACTTCCACATCAAGTTGACACCTATTGCCATATTAGGCGCGAGTACGATTTTTGTTGTTGCTGCCGCTTGCTGAATCAACACTTTCTGCTCATCGCTGAAACCCGTAGTGCCAATAACAATCGCTTTATTATTAGCTGCGCACCACCGAACATGATTTAAGCTTGACTCAGGAGACGTAAAATCGATTAACACATCAAAATCGTTCATCGCGGTATCAAGTGAGTCACTGATCATAACATGTAGAGTTCCGACACCCGCGAGTTCCCCCGCATCTGCACCGATTAACGTAGAGCCAGTTCTTTCGATTGCTGCGCCCAACTTAGTCACATTACTATGTTTAGTTGCCTCAACTAACACACGACCCATCCGCCCAGTTGTTCCCACAACGGCAACTCGCACTAACTCTTTCATGTATTTCCTTCCTAAAACGAAAGTGTTCTGACATTCAACTTATTTACTTTAGAGCCACATTAACGATTCTTATTTCATATGTATACTTTTATAACGTCTCGATGAAATGCTTACAACTTCTTATGGTTGATGAATAAAATTTAATTGGTACAAAAATAAATCAATGTAAAAATTATCATAATAAATCAAAGTTGGTTGTAATTTAATGATAAATATTGGATCTGGAGTAAGAATCTCTTCACAAGAGAACACTAGAGTTGAACATCTCATTTATGATATTCAGTCAGATCGAAAAGAAGAACGAACACAATTAACTTTATTGACCCAAACATTTTTTCTGTCTGCTCGCTATAACGTTCATATAAAAAGTGGATGTATAGATGTGTTATATCCTCACTTTGCGACCTCGTCTTGGGCTCGATTTTTCAAAAGCGGAGATAGATCTTCCCAACAGCGAGCCATTCAAAAGTACTTTATTAAGATTATCACTACAGCCGCTAAAGACCCTGTACCTAGATCACCACAAATTTGGCTAGAAAGAGTAAGAAAACCAGTCAGTGAAACCAACCCAAAGTTAACCCTTTTGCTCGATTTGGATAAAACACTTTTTCATAATGTACAAGAATTGGGGAGAATGAATGAACTGTTCGATTGGGACGGTACAGGTGAAGCTTTATATATAGATGTCAACGCCTTGCGACAAGTCGCTGAAGTACAAAACCTTGGCCATAACATTGTCGTTGTTACCCGTGGAAAATATAAATTCACGCTCATTTATCGTCTTTTTCTAGAGCATAATATCTTGTTAGCTCAAGATGACTACCACAACCGCAATAGAATAAATAAAGACGGTATTATTTCAAAACGTACTTACATAAATCGGTGTAACTGGAATCGTAAAGCTCTATTGATTGACGATTTAGCCGAAAACAAACCTATGAACACCCATTTTATACAGGCAAACAATACAGACTCCTTACCTTTGATACCAAGTTTTCTGCCCCCAATAACCAATCAACCACAAAGATTAAAAAAACTATACCCTGAAAATATTTTGACTTGGTTTACTCAAGCTTCCGCTACTATTTTACCGCAGCAGCCAAGATTAAAACTTATCATTACCACTCGTGATATCCTCTTCTTCAATGAAAAGCCAGAGAATATATACACTTTAAAATATCTCCATAAAGATGAACCCGAAAACCCCCTTTACATTAATACTAACTTGCTCAGAGAATTATCTTCCTTTCTCAGCCGAGGGTTTGAATTGGTACTTTTCAATAACTGTGAGTTTATCTCTCCTTGCCTGAGAACAGTATTCAAGCCATTTTTCATCCTTTATCGACATTATTTAATTGCTGGAGAAAATAAACCACTCAAAGAAGCTGAGTTTCAAGATTGGCTCGAAAAACAAGACAGTTCGACTGAAACACTGGCTATTCATAGTCAGCCAACGGT
Source organism: Parashewanella spongiae (assembly GCF_004358345.1). Lineage (NCBI taxonomy): Bacteria > Pseudomonadati > Pseudomonadota > Gammaproteobacteria > Alteromonadales > Shewanellaceae > Parashewanella > Parashewanella spongiae. The sequence goes on from NZ_CP037952.1 coordinate 4,401,104, forward strand.
TGCAAATAAAAACGTATTATCATCTACCTACGAAGCACTTAAAGATAAACTGTCTTTTGGATCTTATTGGAAAATAGAACACACCCCCCCCCAACAGCAAAACCAAACACAGTCAGTGACTTTTCTCAAATCAAATGGTTTGGAGCAATCAAGCAAAATAAAAAGAAAGTTGGAGCCCAATTAACGTTAGCTATCGATATAAACAAGACATTGCTAGATGTAACATTGCAAGGGAAATTCTCACGTAAATTTAAATTTGTAGAGGACGATATACACAGTGATTTTTCAATATTCTATGATCCTGTAGCCTTAGAAACATTATTACAAGTTCAAGCTCTAGGTCATTCGATTACAATAATCACAACATTGACCTTGCCCTACAAATTGGCTCGTGTTTTCTTTGAAAAAATGGGATTGGCAATAGACAATGGGCAATACTACGATTCTCTCGTTGCTTTCGATTCAAGCCCAAGCGCTATATTTGAGCGTTTAGCCTCATACTCAAAAGCTGTATTCTTTTACTCTATACCTGTTGATAAGAAATCTGATCATTATTTTCACGTAGATGAAAACGCTGCATTTCCGAGTTTGGTACAAACGAATAAGCTACAAAAAAAACCAATATAAAAATATTGGCTTTTTCGCTTTTAGTAGTATTAACACATTATAAAATGGCTAATAACTCTACTTCAAAGATTAGAGTGCAATGTGGAGGAATTGAGCCGCCAGCACCTTGCTCACCGTAAGCAAGTTGTGAAGGTACAAACAATTTCAATTTAGTACCTGGTGTCATGAGTTGTAGCGCTTCTGTCCAACCAGCGATTACGCCTGATACAGGGAATTCAGCAGGTTGATCACGAGCAACTGAGCTGTCAAATACTTCGCCATTGATGAACGTACCGTGGTAGTGAGTACGAACTGTAGAATCTACAGTTGGCTTGTCGCCATCTTCGCCTTGCGTCAATACTTCATACTGTAATCCTGATTCAGTAACGGTTACTTCATCACGTTTAGCATTTTCAGCTAAGAAGTTAACGCCTTCAGCTTGAGCCGCTTCAGCTTGCTCTTCTTGTGCTTTTTGCATACGTTGGTTGATAACGTTAAACGCTTCTTCCAAGTCTTTGTTTGAAACAGCACTTGCTTCACGGTTGAAGGCAGCTGCTAAACCAGCTTGAACAGCTGAAATGTCTAAACCATCGAATGGTTGAGAAGCTAACTGCTGACCCATTTGTAAACCAATGCCATAGCTGGCGCGTTGTTCAATTGTGCTGAATGTATCAGACATAATATTTCGTACTCGTCACTAATTAATGAAAATTAAGCGGACAAGTCTACCATAGTTGATAGATAATTGCTCCACACACAAAAGGAATCTGGACAAAAATGGATCTAAATCATCACTCTCAAATTAAGCTTTACTTTGATGGCGATTGTCCGATTTGCAACAATATTGTACTCAAACGCCAGTTAACTGAAAAAGGCATTCAATTAACCTTGGTAAACGCCAGAACACTTTCAACTATCGAGTTGAACACTTTTTATCAACTCGGCTTTGACTTAAACGCTGGAATGTTGATTGAATTTGATCGTCAATATTATTATGGCCATGCTGCGCTTCAACTTCTATTTAGCTTATCAGCCTCTTCAAATCTAATGGTAAGATGGTTTGAACTTTCTTATTTAACACTTAACCAAGTACGGTTTTATAAGCTTCTAGTAAAAATAAGATTATTCATTTTAAGGTTGCAAGGTAAAACTGAGATAAAACACAATACCAATTACAGTAATTAATCTCTCACTCAGCAAGAGATAAAGGTTTTCAGTACAAGGCGCATGTTCGAAGTACTATATTCCCTACGGCCGCCATACAAAACTGGCGTTCAACGCACTTAGTGCTTTTGTCGGGATAATTCAAGAACGTGCAACGCAGTAATGGAAACCTTTAGCCTTGCCCTTCGGGAGCTTGTATGCGCAAAAATTACTTCACAAAATTATCTCAACGTAGACTAACTATGTTTTCATCAATTTCGTTTGTACTTTGTTCTCATACATAGCTCTGAGTTGAGCATTTAATTACTGTAATTGGTATAAGACAAGTGATGACAAAAAAATACCCTGAACTAGTCGAGATATTTAGCCTGAGATCAACGTAAGCAAACCTCAGGTTATTTAAATAAATGAACGCGCTTAGCTATTCAAATCTTGGAAGAATTTTTTCACTCCATCAAAAAAACCTTCAGCTTTAGGGCTGTGTTTCTTCTTGGCTTTTTCATCACCACCTAAAGTTTCTTCAAACTCACGCAGTAATTCTTTTTGTTTTTCACTCAGGTTAACCGGAGTTTCCATCACGACCTTACAAAGTAAATCACCAACACCGTGACTGCGCACTGACTTAACACCTTTACCACGTAAGCGGAACATGCGTCCAGTTTGTGTTTCAGATGGAATTTTTAAGTTTACTTTACCATCTAAAGTTGGGACTTCAATTTCGCCACCTAAAGAGGCTTTACTGAATGATATCGGAACTTCACAGAATAAGTCATTGCCATCACGAACAAAGATGTTGTGATCACGGACGTTAACCTGAACGTATAAATCACCAGGAGGTGCGCCAAACTCACCAGCTTCACCTTCTCCAGAAAGTCGAACACGATCTCCCGTATCCACACCTGCCGGAATTTTAACGGACAATGTTTTGGTTTTTTCAAATCGACCTTCACCATGACATTTCTTACATGGATCTTTAATGATTTTTCCGCGACCATGACACGTAGGACAGGCTTGCTGTACAGCAAAGAAGCCTTGGCGCATTTGCACTTGACCAGCACCATGACATGTACCACAAGATGATGCAGATGTACCTTTTTTAGCACCACTACCATCACAGCTATCACAACTGGCTAAAGCTGGCACTCGTAACTCTTTGGTTAAACCTTTAACTGCTTCTTCAAGAGAAAGATCTAAGTTATAACGTAAGTCAGAACCTCGCGCCGCTTGACGTTGACCGCCGCCACGACGGCCGCCACCAAAAATGTCACCAAACACATCACCAAAAATATCGCCAAAATCAGCTCCACCTTGACCACCACCACGATTAGGATCAACTCCTGCGTGACCATATTGATCATAAGCCGCTTTTTTATTGGCGTCGGTCAGGATTTCATAAGCTTCTTTCAGTTCTTTAAACTTAGTTTCGGCTTCTTTATCCCCAGGGTTACGATCAGGATGATACTTCATCGCTAATCGCTTGTAGGCCTTTTTGATCTCTTTCTCGCTGGCGTTACGGCTGACACCAAGTACTTCGTAAAAATCTCGCTTTGACATAATCTCTGCTTACTTTAATTAGATAAACGGGCGCACTGGTTACCCAGAACGCCCGTTTGACATTTAGTAAATGGAAGTAACTAACAAATTATTTCTTGTCGTCTTTTACTTCTTCAAACTCGGCGTCAACAACATCATCAGCCGCGGCATCTTTCGCTTGTTCAGGTTGTGCTTCACCACCTTGAGCAGCTTGAGCGTTTGCTTGAGCAATTTCCATTAGCTTAGCAGAGGCTTCCATCAAAGCTTGAGTTGACTTTTCAATGGCTTCTTTATTGTTGCCTTTGTTTGCTTCTTCAACATCTTTCATTGCAGCTTCAATTTTTTCTTTCTCATCGACTGGTAATGCTTCACCCGCTTCTTCGATTTGCTTCTTCGTCGCATGAACCATGCCATCAGCTTGGTTACGTGCTTGTACTAGCTCTTCAAATTTTGCATCCTCTTCGGCATGAGCTTCAGCATCATTCACCATTTGCTCAACTTCTTCATCACTTAGACCAGAAGAGGCTTTAATGGTGATATTTTGTGCTTTGCCTGTTTTCTTATCGGTTGCTGATACATGCAAGATACCATCAGCATCGATATCGAAAGCAACTTCAACTTGTGGCATTCCACGTGGCGCTGGCTCAATACCTTCTAGATTAAATTGACCTAGAGACTTGTTACCACTCGCTTGCTTACGCTCACCTTGAAGTACGTGAATGGTTACTGCGCTTTGATTGTCTTCTGCAGTTGAGAACACTTGCTGAGCCTTAGTTGGAATCGTCGTGTTTTTCTCAATCAACTTAGTCATTACGCTGCCCATTGTCTCAATACCTAGAGATAATGGTGTAACATCTAGTAGTAGTACATCTTTTACATCACCAGCTAAAACACCCGCTTGAATCGCAGCACCTGTAGCAACGGCTTCATCTGGGTTAACGTCCTTACGTGGCTCTTTACCGAAGAAGCCAGAGACAGCTTCTTGTACTTTCGGCATACGAGTTTGACCACCAACTAGAATCACTTCGTTGATGTCTGAAACTGACAAATCAGCATCAGCCAGTGCAACTTTAAGTGGCTCTAGAGAACGTTGTACTAAGTCTTCAACTAAAGACTCTAACTTAGCACGTGTCATTTTAACGACTAAATGCTTAGGACCTGTTGCATCTGCAGTGATGTATGGCAGGTTAACTTCAGTTTGCGTTGTGCTTGAAAGTTCAATTTTTGCTTTTTCCGCCGCTTCTTTAAGGCGCTGCATCGCAAGAGGATCATTACGTAAATCCAAACCTTGGTCTTTTTTGAACTCATCCGCTAGGTAATTAATTACACGGTTATCGAAATCTTCACCACCTAAGTGTGTGTCACCGTTGGTTGCCAATACTTCAAATGTTTGGTCACCGTCGTGGTTATCAATTTCAATGATAGAAATATCAAATGTACCACCACCTAAATCGTAAACTGCAACAACATTGTCACCTTCTTTTTTATCAATACCGTAGGCAAGCGCTGCTGCTGTTGGTTCGTTGATAATGCGCTTAACTTCAAGACCTGCGATACGGCCAGCATCTTTTGTTGCTTGACGTTGTGAATCGTTAAAATATGCAGGAACGGTGATAACGGCTTCTGTTACGTCTTCACCTAAAAAGTCTTCAGCCGTCTTTTTCATCTTTTTCAAGATTTCAGCCGAAACTTGTGGTGGCGCCATTTTGTTGCCACGGGATTCAACCCACGCATCACCATTGTCAGCACCAATGATGCTAAATGGCATGATGTCTACATCACGTTGAACTTCGTCATCCTTAAAACGACGACCAATTAAACGCTTAATTGCGAAGAAAGTATTGGTTGGATTAGTAACTGCTTGGCGTTTTGCAGGTGAACCAACTAACGTTTCTTCTTCGGTATAGGCAATAATCGAAGGAGTGGTACGATCGCCTTCAGCATTTTCTAAAACTCGCGCTTTGTCACCATCAAGAACAGCCACACAAGAGTTTGTCGTGCCTAAATCGATACCAATAATTTTACCCATGGGGTTCTCCAAAAAATGTCTGCAATATTCTGTCTATGTTGTAGATATGAGGATTAACTAGGACTTTTCAAGCCTTCACCGCGATTATTTTTTACGATGATTTCACCAAGTTAATACAAGTCATATCGTCTTACCCACATATATTGGGACAACCCATACAAATACAAGGGGCAATAATATTTTTTTTAAAAAATCTCTAAAAAGGGTATTTGAATCGATTAACTTAAATTTAAGCGAGGTATTGAAGTTCAAGAACATACAGATATCTATTGTGTAAATCATTCACGCATTTGGTGTAATTGAAACATCGGCATCGGCATCAACACAACATAAGATACCATTTTGAATCAAAAAAACAGCGCGCCACTTTGATGCTATATACTGACAAGTCAATTCAGGGTTTTCTTCATAGAATGCTTCATTTACTTTGCTTTTATATTCAATGATAACTTTTAGCAATGAAGGAGTTATAAATTCAAAAATATGTGACTCTATTTCTTTAGAGTGAGAAGGATCAAATAATTCAAGTTTCAATTTATGCATGTCACCAAACACGCCTTGGTAACCTAAATAATAAGCAAAACCTATCCCTTCCATCTTCTCAAGAAATGCTAAAGCAAAGTCAATTTTTGTTTCTTCTGAAATTCCGTCATCGAATCGATAAGTATGACTTTTGTCTGAGCCAAATGCACTAGTAGAACGAGGTAAATCGGTTTCAAAACAACATTTAAGTTCTTCAAGCTCTTTTCGATGAACTGTAATTTTAACGAGTTGTTCGAGGCTTTGAGCATATTCATTTTGTGGCAGTGTCAAACAACAGAATTCATCATTAACATTAAAAGTCATGGTGCACTTATGATCAAAAGAGACTGAGAGCAATAGCCTATTTTTATAATGCTCAGGAACCATTTGTTTTAAAGCTTCAAATTTCTCTAATCGTAACGCTGGCGAATTTAATGTTGAGAATATATCTCTAATGGCTTCGATCACAAAATCCGTATCGAGAGAACGGCACCAAGATAGAATCGCCTCCCTCACTTTTTCTTGGTCACTCTTGATAACCAAATAATCTTCATGTTCGTATGATACAGAATTCAACGCTCTGACTGTAACACTGGACATGCGGCACACCATAATTAATTAAGAAAAATATAGCCTTATGATAGTGAGAAACATCACTGCTGACGATAAAAGGACAATGAAGATTTTTTCATGTTATTAATCCTAAACAAATCGGTTAAACGCACAATTTATACCAATTACAGTAAGTAAGTGCTCAACTCAGAGCTATGTATGTGCTCAAAGTGCAATCGAAATTGATGAAGGCATAGTTGTTACCGACAAACAAAACTGTCGTTATTACATTGCTACGTCAAGACAATTTTGAGAAGTATTCTGTATAAACCAAAGTAAGCACATACAAGCTCCCGAAGGGCAAGGCTAAAGGGTTCCATTACTGTGTTACAAGCACTTGAATTATCCTGACAAAAGCACTAAGTGCGTTGAACGTCAGCTTTGTATGGCGGCCGTAGGGAATATAGTACTTCGAGCTTGTGCCTTGTACTGAAACTCTTTAGCTCTTGCTGAGTGAGAGATTAATTACTGTAATTGGTATTATTTAGGTTAATCGTAAGCTCAGTTCAGCCATTGAGCTCACGGTTAATCAAGGTTCAATTAAGCATAAATAAATTTCAACAAAAACAATGCAGCAATTACCACTACGCCTAAGTTAAGGTCTTTAGCACGACCGCATGCGATTTTTATCAGTACGTAAGAAATAAAACCTAAAGCAATACCTGTTGCAATTGAAAAACTTAATGGCATCAATACGCAAACTACAACAACAGGTGCGGCTTCCGTTAAATCTTCCCATTCAACATGAGTTAACCCAGACATCATCAACATCGCGACGTAAAATAGAGCGCCAGCTGTTGCGAAAGCCGGTACCATTCCTGCCAGAGGAGCAAAAAAGACCGCCAGTAAAAACAATATTCCCACAACAACAGCGGTTAACCCTGTTCGACCACCAGCACTGACACCCGCGGTGCTTTCAATGTAACTCGTTGTCGTAGAAGTACCGAGTGCTGAGCCAGCTATCGTTGCAACACTATCAGCCGTTAGTGCTCGATTAAGCCTAGGCAGTTTCCCTTGATCATCAAGGAGTCCACCACGTTGAGAGACAGCAATTAACGTCCCTGACGTGTCGAATAAATCGACAAACAAAAATGCAAACACAACAGACAGCATACTGACTTCAAATACTGCAGATAAATTCATCTGCATAAAAGTAGGCATAATACTTGGTGGCATTGATACTATGCCTTGATATTGAACCTCACCAAACACGAGTCCTACTAGAGTTACAGTTAAAATACTAATGAATACGGCTGAGTTCATGCCTCGCTGTACAAGAGCAATGATCAGGAAAAAACCCACAGCTGACATAATGGCTGGAAAAGAGCCAATGTCTCCTAAAGTAACTAAAGTTGCAGGGCTCGCTACAATAATTCCAGCACTTTTTAAGCCTATTAAAGCAAGAAATAACCCAATACCCGCTGTAATTCCTAAACGAAGTCCAAGCGGAATTGAGTTAATAATCCACTCTCGAACTTTAAAAAGAGATAAGAATAAGAAGCACAGTCCTGACAGGAAAACCGCAGCTAATGCTGTTTGCCATGTGTAGCCCATTTCTCCCACCACTGTGTAGGTGAAAAAAGCATTTAACCCCATTCCTGGTGCCAATGCTATTGGGTAATTTGCATATAATCCCATGATCAAACAGCCTATGGCGGCTGCAATACAAGTGGCGACGAAAACTGCTCCGTGATCCATTCCCGCATCAGCGAGAATATTTGGGTTCAAAAAGATGATGTACGCCATCGTTAAAAAGGTTGTTATTCCAGCTACTATTTCAGTTTTAATAGTTGTGTGATGCTGTTTAAGCTTAAAAAGCTTTTCAATCATTGCAGCAATTCCTTGATAAATTATTTTATTACTTTTTCTGAGTGCATAAAGGTGTTTGATTCCCTGATGCATGAAGATAACTTTTTCAGGATATTTTTAGCGGCTCATTTTGCTCGAATAAGCGCTTTTATTTTATGAAAATTAAATTTCGCGGAAATCGTTAATCTTCAAATACAACGGGTATAGCTAAAACAACTATTCCGAATAGGGGGGAATTATACTGTCAGCCATCACGTCGGTATAGAAATATGTGATTAAACTCATAGTTTATTTTTTCAAACAACAAAGTTTGCTATATGAGCGAAAAAACAACTAAAAAAAATGAACAACTGAGTCCAGCGCAATAATTTTAATAATCACAGCCCTTTCTTGTGAGAAGTGAGACCGATGAGTATTTCTCACTGGCGTTATATATTGAGTTTAAACAAGCAGAAAAAGACAAAAAAAATGCCTACTCATTGAGTAGGCAAAGACATCTTGCAAGCGGCCTCTTTGAGGAAGCTATTCCGCCAAAAAGCAGAACAAACTTGGCGTAATCAGTAAGCTTTCTACCAACTACGCTACTCGAATCTGTAATGTTGCCAAAAAGGCAAACAAAGGGTGATGAATGATGATAACTAATTCGACATTATGTTTAACATAACGTCAGGGTCAGTTAACCCTTAAAAAGGTAAAGTGAACAACCCGCTGCGTGCAGCTTCAGCATTAAACCAAATGTTTTGCCAGTAAGTTGTTTCGTTTCCTGTATACATAATCATTACTCCTAACTAAGTTGTTTAAAAATACTCTAGTAAAGCTTGGCTCGGTTCCTTGGAACTAGAGGTTCTCATATCCTTGGAGACAACTTGTTACTCAATTCCGTGGAGTCTGGTTTCCTTCCTGGAAGAACTAGAGAAGATTCGAAATCTGTTCCGAATCGACATGAGTCATTATATATAAATGTAATTTTATTACAAGTATTTTATCAAAAAATATCATTTTCAGTATTTATGGTAATTTTAGAACAATAAATTAACTCATACTTATTGACATCCATCACATTAAATTCATAACAAAACCCAGAAAAAACCAATAACAGACTAATAAATATCAATTTAAAGTATTAATGTTCTTTAATTACATAATGAATTACAAAGGCATAATAAAAATAAGATATTGATCATGTTTTTATTTTCCCATGCTGTATATAGAGAGTGAATAACAAAGCAAGGGCTTTGTTTTCATAGCTGAAACTAATCAATTGCCGTAATATATTGAGTAATAAAAATCCCCAAACTGGTTTCAAGGAGCATTCGTGACAGCGCTAAATCAACTATACCCACAACCTTTATGGCAATGGTTCGAAACTATCTGCTCAATCCCCCACCCTTCAAAGCACGAGCAAGCACTAAGCCTTTACATTCAAAACTGGGCAAAGAAACAGGGATTACCAGTAGCTGAAGATGAAGTTGGTAACCTTATCATTCGTAAACCAGCCACCGCAGGAATGGAAGATCGTCAAGTGGTATGTATTCAAGCACATCTTGATATGGTGCCACAGAAGAATGCCGACAAAGACCATGACTTTGTAAAAGATCCCATTGAAGCTTATGTTGATGGCGACTGGGTAACAGCCAATGGTACTACGTTAGGAGCCGATAACGGTATTGGCATGTCATCTGCTTTAGCCGTATTAGCCGCAAATGACATCAAGCATGGTCCTCTAGAAGTACTGCTAACAATTGATGAAGAAGCAGGGATGACAGGTGCGTTTGGCCTTCAAGCAGGCGTTTTAGATGCTGAAATTCTCATCAACACTGACTCAGAGCAAGAAGGTGAAATCTATATGGGTTGTGCTGGCGGCGTGGACGCCGAAATCAGCGTACCTATGGTGTGGGAAGCCGCTGAAACCAGTCACAAAGCATATCAACTTGATATTTCAGGTTTGAAAGGTGGACACTCTGGTGTAAATATCCACATGGGACGCGGTAATGCCAACAAGCTGCTTGCTCGCTTTTTGTTTAGCCACAGTGATGAGCTTGCATTAGAGTTAACTTCATTCACTGGCGGCTCATTAAGAAATGCTATCCCTCGGGAAGCCAATATTGTCTTTACTTTACCTGCTGAAAAAGTAGAACTACTGAAGCAACGGCTGGATCAATTTGATGCGATTCTCTGCGCTGAACTGGCTGCTGCAGATCCTAGTGTTAAGCTAGAATTAAATGAGATTGCATTACCAAAGCAAGTCATGGCTGAAGATACTCAGGACACTTTTGTAGCATTATTAAATGCATGCCCTAACGGCGTTAGCCGCATGAGTGATGATGTTGAAGGCGTAGTTGAAACATCCTTAAATGTGGGTGTAATCAACACTGATAGTGAACATATTAGTATTTTATGTTTGATCCGTTCATTAATTGATTCTGGACGCAGTGAGGTAGAGGGGACTTTAACAGCCTTAGTGCAGTTGGCTGGAGCCGATGTCGAGTTCAGTGGTGCTTACCCCGGCTGGAAACCAGATAACAGTTCATCAGTCATGGCACTGGTAAATCAAACTTATCATGACATTTACAAAAAAGAGCCTGACATAATGGTAATCCATGCAGGACTAGAGTGTGGACTATTCAAGAAGCCATATCCAGATATGGACATGGTTTCAATTGGACCAACCATTCGATATCCACATGGACCTGACGAAAAAGTACTTATTGAGACCGTTGGCCAATATTGGGAATTGTTGTTAGCTGTGTTAGAACGTATTCCAGCGAAGTCTTAGAGTAGAATAAAGTCTACAATTACCCTTTCAGTTGTTAGTGCCAACAATCATCAGCTTGGTACTAGAAACTATGAAGGACAGTAACTCAACTACCCTTTAGTTACCACAACACAAGGGGAATATTATGAGCACCGTCCTTCAAGTAAAAGATAACGCAAAATTTGTTAATTTGTACATTGCTTTTGAACTTAGCAGTAAAACTTGGAAGCTTGGCTTTTCAAATGGTGAAAAAAAGAGAGTCAAAACGATTGATTCCCGAGACTGGAAAGCCCTACATCATGAAATAGCCTTAGCAAAAGAAAAGCTATTCTGCGTTGAAAACTGCAAAGTCATTAGCTGTTACGAAGCAGGTAGAGACGGATTCTGGATACACAGAGCGCTAATTAAAGACGGCATCGAAAATCATGTGATTGACTCAGCTAGTATTGAAGTCAGCCGAAAACAGAAGAAAGTCAAAACCGATAGAGTTGATGTGATTGCTTTGCTCCGTTTACTGATGCGTTATCACTCTGGAGAGCAAGAAGCTTTAAATATCATCAATGTTCCAAATGTAGAAGCTGAAGATAAGCGTCGAATTAACCGAGAGCGAGAACGATTAGTAAAAGAGCGTGGCAGTCACAGCGCACGAATTAAGTCACTTCTGTGTTTGCATGGTATCAGCGTGGAAAATATCTCTAAACTAAAAGGGAAAGTTAATCAACTTAAGACGGCGGTTCTCAATAAGCCTTTACCGACAGATTTAGTGACGGAAATAGAGCGAGAACTTGATAGGCATGAAATTGTCGACAAGCAAATTAAAGCAATTGAGAAATTACAAAAACAACGTGTTCTTGATGACTGTGATGACGCATCGCAAAAAATTAATCAGCTCATGCAGCTTAAAGGCGTAGGCTGGCAATCGAGCTGGGTATTAGTAACAGAGTTTTTCCATTGGCGAGAATTTAAAAACGCTAAACAAGTGGGAGCTTGTGCAGGAATGACACCAACGCCTTACGATAGTGGTGACAGTCAAAGAGAGCAAGGCATTTGCAAGTCAGGTAATCGACGAATACGAAAGATTATGGTTGAACTCAGTTGGTTTTGGTTACGGTATCAACCCAAATCAGAATTGAGTTTATGGTTCGAACAGCGTTTCGCTCATGGCAGTAAACGAATGAGACGCATCGGCATTGTTGCTATGGCACGTAAACTTCTTATCAAACTGTGGAAGTATTTAGAGCATGGAGAAGTGCCATCAGGTGCAACGATGTCACTTTAATCAAAATAACCAAGTAAAGAGTAAAATGTAGTAAAGCGTTGTTCGATGCTAACTGTACAGCCCCTTGATAAGCAAGGCTAAATCGTTTTTCTAGAAGAGTTAGTATCATTATTCAGGTTAGGCGTGATAATGCGCATGCAATTTAAGGTGACTGACTAAAGTCAGAACGGATAGAAGGTGGTTAGCCATTAAGCTGACACAACAAAACCTGAGCAACACTTTTAACCAGAGAAACTGAATGAAATAAATTAAAAACTGAAGGGCTTGACAAAGATGTCCTCATAGAAGGGGCTGTTTATCTTTCGTGATTATTTTTTCAGCGATAAATTGGTCGTTTTATACAAGACAGAGCTTGTGCGGTTTGGTATTCCAAATAAGCAAGCGATAACGCAGTAGAAATGACCAATTTACGCTGTCTTAGATGCTTTTGAGCGTTCACTGTTTCTGTGTTGTGACCAGCTCACTTAGATGGCTAAGCATCACTGCTCACGCCTTGAACAGATAAATGCTCAAATAGCACAAAATTTAATCCTAAAAGATCAACAGTCCCTAGGTTTAAAGTCTGTCATTCACTCTTTCTTCATGAACAAAATTTAATCCCCACCTCTATTCACTTAGCATCTAAATTCTTGAATAATAAATAATTAAATTAGTTAAGTCTCTTTTTGACGCAAATGCGTTAAGTTGTTTGAGATGACTATAAACCAATTACAGTAATTAATCTCTCACTCAGCAAGAGCGAAAGGGTATCAGCGCAAAGCACAAGCTCGAAATACTATATTCCCTACGACCGCCATACAAAGCTGGCATTCAACTCACTTAGTGCTTTTGTCGGGATAATTCAAGTGTTTGTAACGCAGTAATGGAACCTTTAGCCTTGCCCTTCGGGAGCTTGTATGTGCTCACTTTGGGTTATAAAGAATACTACTCAAAATTGTCTTGACGTAGCAATGTAATAACGACACCTGTGCATGTCGGTAACAACTATGCCTTAATCAATTTCGATAACACTTTGAGCACATACATAGCTCTGAGTTGAGCATTTAATTACTGTTATTGGTATAACTTCTATTAGGATTAATTTTTATGGCAAGTTCAGCACCTGAAACAACCTCTACATCAATGACGTTTTCCCCCTTCCCTCTTTTCTTAGAGCAAAGTGAAAATTCTGAGCAATTGCAGCATTTACAAGTGTGCCCAAATGTATCTTTTGGTGCTTTATCTGAACAATTATCATCTGTAGAAAAAGATTATTTTTACATATGTACTGAAATCGAATATCAAGAAGTGCATGCAATGTTTCATAATCAAACTCTCCAAACAGATAACCCTCTAAGCACTTTTCAAGGTAAATCCAAGTATCATGCGAAAGCTAAAAGTATTGGAACCTTCATAGCCCCATCAACAAATTATTTAAATGATAAGAGAGCAATAAAAGAAAACAAACTTTTCGGGCTTAGTGTCATTGCTGACATTCTAATGTTCAGAATAGGACAAAAAGAAACTGCTAAACGGTTTCAGAAATCGACTAAAAGTCACAGTAAACTTATCAATCAATTAAAAGAAGCATCCTTATGTGAATGTGGCATGATGAAAGAGCCTTTTGATAGCAGCTTAGCCGGAAATAACCTAACCGTTGCCCAAATTGAAGCATTATTAACAAACCAACCTGATATTCAATCGAGTAAATCAAGCTAATAAAAACCTTGAATACGATTTAATTTTAAACAAACAATGCTTTTTAAAAAAACTTAAGGTATTAATAGCATAAAGAAAAAATAGAAAGGACTTCAAATGAACTCAATCGTATTTTGTCGCTATTGTGGTGAACAAATTCTAAATACAGCTCCAAACTGCCAGCATTGTAAGTCAGAACAACACTTACCCAGTGCCTATGGTGGTGTCCCTAAAAAAAATGCTCAAGGTGTTTTCGCTTTTATTTATTGTTTATTACTTGGTGTCTTTGGTGTGCATCGTTTTGTATATGGCAAAACAGGCAGTGGCGTGTTAATGCTATTGACTTTAGGCGGCATAGGTATTTGGTGGCTCGCTGATTTAATTACGATTATTGCAGGAAAGTTTGAAGATGCTGATGGTAATACCTTAAGCCCTATTTTTTAAATATATCCCAAAGAACATTGATTCTTTTTTGGCCTAATAAAGTATAAAAAAGACTAAACAATAGCCTTTTTAGCACTCAAAAAGTGCTATTGTTCGAGTCCTAGTGACCCCTCCATTGGCTCAAGTATATGGCTGTATCCACAAACACATTAATTCAACTTACTGATCTTTATAATTGGACTAAAAGTGAAGACAACTTAGAAAAGCTATCAAAAGATGATTTTAAGATCATTAAAAGCTCAGTCAAAATCGATCAAGGGTGGCATCAGCTTGAAATAAAAACTCGACACACCGATTATGCAATATATAAGTTTGATCTAAAAAAATATCAAATTAAGCATGTCACTAATCCTCGAAGAAGTAATGGAAGTGAATTTAAAGTACAACACATTAAAACCTGGGAACAAGCGTTAGCCAAGATTGGATTACGTGGACACTTATCAAGAAGATTAGAATCTCAACTCAATGAGACACACAACTCAAGTAATGAATAACCCTCAAAACACTTGAACTTTTCTAGAGGTATTATACCCTTGTTACCTGAAGATACATGATTTCAGAACCTGTGAATTTTTAGTTGCTTGATGAAAAATATACCGTGCTCATCACTCCAGCGAAGTCTGGAAACGAAGTAACGGCAGTTATATGTCGGCCTTTCTCTTTTCAGAAAAAGTCACTGGATACCAGCCTACGCTGTTATAACAAACACAGGTCGCACTGATCAGTTCGCCCAAAGGGGCGGTGAATTAAACCCAAAGAGATTAAAGGCGTCATCCGAGAACTCAACCAAGCTCTAGTGCCAATTGAGTTTGTTGGTTTTCAGCTTCAATGTTTGAAGCGCCGTCAGATTTTAAACCTATAGCAACTCCAATTAATCGAATGCCACGGCCTTCTCCTCTTTCGAACGCTTGTTCGAGTAAACTCTCAAATAACTTAACCGATACTTCATCACATTTTTGTTCAATTGTTGTTTGAACAAAATCGGCAAACTTTAATTTAACCACTTGCTTTTGAACTTGTCTTTCATTCGCTGCGTGCTGCATTCGAGCTGAAAGCTCTTGCATTAAACCAGTAAGCACTTGCTTACACTGCACTAGTTGATAGATATCACGTGATAATGTTGTTTCTACTCCAACAGATTTTCGTTGTCGATGAGATTCGATGCAACGAGGGTCACGGCCAAAACTTCTCTCAATCAAAATTTGACCGAATTTTCCAAACCGCTTCACCAGTTTTACATGATCAGATTGCTGAACATCTTGGCATGTTTTTAATCCGTATTCTGCAAGTTTTTCCTCAGTAACTTTACCTACTCCCGGAATTTTACGTAGCGACAAAGTTTGTACAAAACTTGCAACCTGCACAGGCGTAATAACAAACTGACCATTGGGTTTATTAAGATCGGAAGCTATTTTTGCAAGAAACTTCACAGGCGCGATTCCAGCAGAAGCTGTTAGCCCTGTTTCATTAAAAATATCTTGTCGAATGGCTGCTGCAATTAATGTCGCAGATCCTTTATATTGTTCGCAGCCAGTAACATCTAGGTAAGCTTCATCTAACGACAGAGGCTCAATTAACTCGGTATACCTTTGAAAAACTTGCCTAATTTTACTGGATACATCTTTATAAACTTGCATCCGTCCAGAAACAAGAATTAAATTTGGGCACAGTTTAAGCGCTTGTTGTGTGGGCATTGCTGAACGAACACCGAATGCTCTTGCCTCGTAATTACATGTGCTGATCACTCCTCGGCGATCACGATTGCCGCCTACAGCTAACGGCTTTCCTAAGTATTCAGGAACATCTCTCATTTCAACAGCGGCGTAGAAACAGTCCATATCTATGTGAATGATCTTGCGCAAGCTTAAACCCAACAAATAAGTTCTAAAACCAAAGATACTGTATAAACTAACAGTACTCAAGTTTATTTGAGGTTGCACCTTCAAGTAGAGTAGGCTACTGGCTTCGCTATCACTTATCCAGCAGCCCCTCTTCGATTCCGTGCATGAAGTTTTCCCTCACACGGCTCTGTTGTTACACTTCTCTCAGCTCCTTCATTTTGCTTATCATCTTGTCGTGGTAAATACTCAAGACCTGCTTGGCGTAATTTTTCGTAAGCACCTCGTGATAGATACTTGCTCAGACGTTGACTTAAGCGGCGATGCCATCGATAGAATCGGTTTACTACAAATCCATTTATTCTGAAAAATATCGCTCTGGGATAACCTATCCCACCAAAATAGTGTTTCCACCCTCTCTGAACTTGATTTACTTTATTTATCAGTACACCAAGCGTATTTGAGGTAACTACTCAATAAGTTGTGGTAGTTCGAGCCCCTTGCAGCACCAAGTCTCCCAGTAAAGGGATGGTATTTTTAAGAGAAAGCCTGTCATTTAAAAACGCCCAAAATGACAAGTTTTGTTTTTGGGGGCTCAGCCTAAATAATGTGAAGATATAAGGAGAAAGTTCCGTTGTTTTAAAAAGTTAGGAACATGTAAAGGTAATATGTCCATTTAGTTCTTTCTAAATGATGTTAGCTAAAATTTCAAATTCAAAAAATGCCAGATTTTGTTGTTTTAACCGAAATGGCGACTAAGGGACGTGGCGGAAGAATGTATACCAATTTTATCGTCACTCCTGCGAACGCAGGAGTCCAGAGTCTTTGGTTAATTTGGGCACAAGTCGCTGGATACCTGCGTTCGCAGGTATGACAAATTAAGCGTTGAAATTTAAATTGGTATTATTTGAACTGCGACATCCCTAAGTAGTTTTAAAAGTGAAAGCCATTTACAGGTATTTTTATTTGTTCGCTTACAGAAAATCAATAAGTTAAAAAACTAACATCAATTAGGCTGAACACTCGTTTTTGGCAGGTTTTGCGCAAACTCCAAAAGGTGTCTCGACATTGGCGTCCTAAATCACTTCTTGTTCCACCACTTACTTTTCGCCTTTTGACATGTTCTCGCAAATCGTTTTCACTGCCGTTGGTATGTATCTGAATTTCAGGCCGTTCCAGCACTCGAAGTAGAGACGATTTATGTTTGTGTAGTCGTTTTAGTTGTTGATTCAAGGTTTGATAGCTGGTCTTTTACGTAAAAATATCATCAAACCTTCTAGAGAGTTGTTCTGCTTTTTTGCCACAAGGCTGAACTTTATAACATTTAAGCTCACGGTAAAAATCCCAAATCTCATTTCTCACTTTTTTGATATCGCTCCGATGCTCAGGGCAAAGTGGAATTAGGTTGTGAATGAGCCTTTCTGCATGAACCTAGCACAACGCATGAATGAGTACTTTAAATTGTCCTGCACCATCACTGACAACAACCAAGGATTCGATAGGTTGCACTTCAAGAGCCTGAGCAAATAAAAAATTGACATGGATGATTGGCAAAACTTTTCCGCTGTGCAATGGGTAATTTTTTTGTTTCATCCTAAAATCATCAGTTGAACGCTGAGTATATGAGTAACTGTTTGAGCAATATGATGATTTTATCATCATGGCTTTCACCCAATGAGTGAAGTGCTCTACGCTCACAAGCTTGCTAAAATGACTGCTATCTGCGTTGTAACTTTTGCAAGTAGAATAACTACTTGCTGCAAGCTACGCCTTACTATCAGCCGTTTTTTCTACGCTTGAGAACGCAGTAAACTGATGTTTCTAGGTTGATGAAAATCATCATATTTTTCTGATAACAAACGGTTAAGTTGGTCTGCTGAAATATCAACGCCCCATTCACTGAGTTGCTCAAGCAGTAGTGACTGAGTCACTTGGCAATGATGGTGTTGATACAGCACATAAGTTCTTAATGTTGTACCAAAGTGCGAGCCTTTGAGCTCTGCAGGGAGTTGAGCTGACACTATAGAGCCATCCGCAAGGCGATAGCGAGCCATTTTGTAACAAGTGTTGATGTTGTTAATTTCGATGTTTTGAACAACAAATGTTTTATAGCCGATGAATTGAGCGTTTGATGAAATATGAGCTTCAGGCTCTATGACTTTTTCATTAATGAATTTGTAGGTTAGCCGTTTTACTGCGCTTTCCTTTTCGCTTGCTAGACTTCCCTTTGTTAGAGTCGTTTTCATCGTTATCAGGGTCAGTATTATCGTCCATACCACTGGGTTTAAACTTGGGTTTCTTTTTCTGATTTTTAAGCTCTTTGATTTCATCTTCTAAAATTTGAACACGCTCAGAAAGCTCTACAATAGTTTGTTGTAGAGTTTCGACAGCAGGACGACATTCAGGGCAACTGAATCAGATAAATCAGGAATTTTTAGCTTCAAAATCAAGTGAAAGAATTAAACTTGATGAAAGTATGAAGCCTTAAAATAAGCAGTCAAATTGATCGCACGATCGTTACAAAGTCTTACAAATTGTCGGCTTACCACAATTTATTAAGTAATTACACACAAACTATGTAACTAATTGAATTTAAATTACTTACTCAATCATCCCCTGAAAAACAAGAATCCAGTGACTTTGTAAATTTTAAAAAAATTTTGTGCCGTTAATTAATAAATAAATAAATAAATAAATAAATAAATAAATAAATAAATAAATAAATAAATAAATAAATAAATAAATAAATAAATAAATAAATAAATAAATAAAACAGCCAAAAATGACACTGGATACCCGACTAAAACATTCGGGCATGACGTGAGGCTATAGGTAAGATTTGTGATTCCTGTGGTGTTTCTGTCCCAAAACCATTTAGAACATTAAAACAAAAATGCATTTAACATTATAATATTGTCATTGTTCTATGATGTTCATTTTATGATGCGATCATACTAAAAAGTGTGCTCGCTAGTATCAAGTTAATCCTAAATATATCAGTTGAACGCACAATTTAACTTTAATCTATTTAAGTTAAATACAAGTTTAAACAACCCGGACTCACCCATCAGGTGAGTGCTAAACATTCATATACTTGCCAAAATCACCGCTAGCTGCGTTATAAACTTTGCAAGTAGAACCACTTCTTGCAGCTATTCATGCCTTGCTATCAATAATTTTTCTGCATATATGAACGCTCCCAACCGATTTATTTAGGTTAATGGGTAGACTCGCTCAATACTATCATTCCTGAGTTGAATTCATCCTCGATAAACTCAAGTCCAAATTCATCTTTGAGAAAACTTATCATTCCATTTTTTAAAATATTATTGCCATGGTATCCAGTTATGATCGATGTTATGTTGGGTTCATTGTTTTGTTTGTGGTAACAAAATAATAGTTTTGCGAAAGCTAATGGAACACCTCGAATATGAGTACCATTGCCTGAATGTCCTTCAAAGATTTTATCCATATGCAAATCGATACAATGATTCATTAAGCCAACATTTTTTTTATATACTTCTTGTGCTATCCCTTTATCAATCATGATTGCGAAATTATCTTTTTCAAGCGAAGCAAGTTGAGCATGTACTTGTGAAAGAGTAATCATGTTATATTTGTTCATTATTTTTTCTAAATACCATATTCCAGTTTCAAATTCCTTAGCCTTAATACATACTTTAATAAAGGCATTGTAAATGGCAACATCAGGCTTGATGCCCCATTGTTGCATTAAGCTGGCTGTAGCTGTATCGTCATCGCCCAACACTAATGTCTTGGCTTCTGCATAACGCCCCGCTTCAGCGCAGGCCGTCAGCAAATTAATGCAGGTGATTGAATCTGCTTTTAGTGGTAGGTGAGGTGCCATCACGAGCTTATCACCGCACACCAGTTGCCAAGCACTATCAAACTGGCCAGTTTTAGCGCATACCGTGATAAAAGCATTGTAAATGGCAACATTAGGTTTGATGCCCCATTGTTGCATTAAGCTGGCTGTATCGCCATCGCCCAACACCAATGATTTGGCTTCGGCATAACGCTCCGCTTCAGCGCAGGCTGTAAGCAAACTAAGGCAGGTGATTGAATCTGCCTTTAGTGCTAGATGAGGTGCCATCACAGGCTTACCACCACACACCAGTTGCCAAGCACTATCAAACTGGCCAGTTTTAGCGCATACCGTGATAAAGGCGCTGTAAACAGCAACATTAGGCTTTATGCCCCATTGTTGCATTAAGCTGGCTGTAGCTGTATCGTCATCGCCCAACACCAATGACCTAGCTTCTGCATAATGCCCCGTTCCAGCGCAGGCAGCCAGCAAATTCAGGCAGGTGATTTTATTGGCCTTTAATGACAAGTGAGGTGCCATCACGGGCTTATCACCACACACCAGTCGCCAAGCACTATCGAACTGGCCAGTTTTAGCGCATACCGTGATAAAGGCGCTGTAAATGACAACATCAGGCTCGATGCCCCATTGCTGCATTAAGCTGGCTGTAGCTGTATCGCCATCGCCCAACACCAATGATTTAGCTTCTGCATAACGCCCCGCTTCAGCGCAAGCCGTCAGCAATTTAAGGCAGGTGATTTGACAGGCTTTTAATGACAAATGAGGTGCCATCACGGGCTTATCACCACACACCAGTTGCCAAGCACTATTAAAGTGGCAAGTTTTAGCGCATACCGTGATAAAGGCATTGTAAATGACAACATGGGGCTTGATGCCCCATTGTTTCATTAAACTGTCTGTAGCTGCATCGCCCAACACCAATGATTTGGCTTCTGCATAACGCCCCGTTTCAGCGCAGGCCGTTAGCAAATTCGTGCAGGTGATTGAATCTACCTTTAGTGGTAGATGAGGTGCCATCACGGGCTTATCACCACACACCAGTTGCCAAGCACTATCAAACTGGCCCGTTTTAGCGCATACCGTGATAAAGGCGCTGTAAATGGCAACATCAGGCTTGATTCCCCACTGCTGCATTAAGCTGGCTGTAGCTGTATCGCCATCGGCATCGCCCAACACCAATGATTTGGCTTCGGCATAACGCCCCGTTTCAGCGCAGGCAGCCAGCAAATTCATGCAGGTGATTGAATCTGCCTTTAATGACCAATGAGGTGCCATCACTGGCCTATCACCACACACCAGTTGCCAAGCACTATCAAACTGGCCAGTTTTAGCGCATACCGTGATAAAGGCACTGTAAATGGCAACATTAGGTTTGATGTCCCATTGTTGCATTAAGCTGGCTGTAGCTGTATCGCCCAACACTAATGATTTGGCTTCAGCATAACGCCCCGCTTCAGCGCAGGCCGTCAGCAAATTCGTGCAGGTGATTTGATTGGCTTTTAACGGTAAATGAGGTGCCATCACAGGCTGTTCACCACACACTAGTTGCCAAGCACTATCAAACTGGCTAGTTTTAGCGCATACCGTGATAAAAGCACTGTAAATGGCAACATCAGGCTTGATGCTCCACTGCTGCATTAAGCTGGCTGTAACTGTAGTTGTATCACCCAGCACCAATGATTTGGCTTCTGTAAAACGCTCCATTTCAGCGCAAGCGTTCAGCAAATTTATGCAAGTGATTGAATTTGCCTTTAGCTGCAGATGAGGTGCCATCACGGGCTTATCACCACACACCAGTTGCCAAGCACTATCAAACTGGCCAGTTTTAACGCATACCGTGATAAAGGCATTGTAAATGGCAACATCAGGCTTGATGCCCCATAGTTTCATTAAGCTGGCTGCATCTGTATCGCCATCGCCCAGCACCAATGATTTGGCTTCTGCATAACGTCCCGCTTCAGCGCAGGCCGTCAGCAAATTCGTGCAGGTGATTTGATTGGCTTTTAATGGCAAATGAGATGCCATCACGGGCTTGTTACCACACACCAGTCGCCAAGCACTATCAAACTGGCCAGTTTTAGCGCATACCGTGATAAAGGCGCTGTAAACTGCAACATCAGGCTTGATGCCCCATTGTTGCATTAAGCTGGCTGTATCTGTATCGCCATCGCCCAACACCAATGATTTGGCTTCGGCATAACGCTCCATTTCAGCGCAGGCCGTCAGCAAATTCGTGCAGGTGATTTGATTGGCTTTTAATCGTAAATGAGGTGCCATCACGGGCTTATCACCACACACCAGTCGCCAAGCACTACCAAACTGGCCAGTTTTAGCACATACCGTGATAAAAGCATTGTAAATGGCAACATCGGGCTTGATGCCCCATTGTTGCATTACGCTGGTTTTAGCTGCATTGCCTAGTAGTAATCTTTTGGCATCTGAAAAATTTAAATTTAACTTAATTATTTTCAGTAATAGTGTGCATGTTTTCGCTTCATAGGACGATTTAAATCGTATTATGTCACTAAAAATGCCGTCGAAACTAGATGAATGGTTGTCAGGAAACTCGGCTGCTTTGTGTAACATTTTATGGATTAATCTTATATCCCATGATGTTTCCATGGTCTGTTTGTCGTTTTTTAGGCTGTGAATGATTTCAATAAGCTGTGAAAGTTTAGCGCAACCACCAATTAATGCATTTAACTCAATACCCAGTTGATTTTTGCTTTTCTGTTTAAGTTTCCAAGAGTGAATAAGCCCACTGGTCTGAGTAAAAAAGGAATTACTGGAGGAAGATGGTTGCTGTATTCTCTTGGTATATCGAGTGCTCGATTTTGGAGTAATGGAGCGGGGCTCAGTTGCAAAACGTCGGCAAACATTACTTGGCTTCTTACAATAATAAGTTTCTCGTGTGTGAGAGTTAGATCGAGTCGACGATGATTTATTGCTGAAAAAATCATACAGATTTTGTCTATTGGTTTTGCTTAATAGTTGATAACACTGTTGTAAGTATTCATCACCATCAAACTTTGAAACCTCAAAGTTCAGATAAGATACGGCTTCGCTTGGGTATTCTTGGAGACTTTCAAGCATGAATTTATATATTGATTGTTGCTCAGCAGGAGTGCGCACTGTCGCCATCACATTACTCAATAAGTGAGTGAATTAACAAGCTAAGGAATAACGCACTGAAATGATAAATACAAAAATATTCAGCTTTAAGGCATTCTATAAATGTATAACAGAAAATTATCCACCGCACAGGGGAGCCGTTTCGTAGCTCATAGCTGTATCTCAGACTCAAAAATAATGAAGTTGTATCTCATACTCAAGTAAAAAATAATGAAATCGAACGTAAATTGGTTTTGTCCTGTAACGTGTTGTATTCGGTATTGAGCGTCAAAGTTTCAAAGCAGTCTAGTATATACCAATTAAAGTAATTAAATTCCCAGCTCATAGCTATGTATCTGTTCAAAGTACAAATGAAATTGATGAAGACATAGTTATTACCGACATACAAAACTGTCGTTATTACATTGCTACGTTAAGACAATTTTGCGTGGTAATTTGGACACATACAAGCTCCCGAAGGGTAAGGCTAAAGGATTCCATTACTAAGTTACAAGTTTTTGAATTATCCCGATAAAAGCGCGAAGTGCGTTGAACGCCAGCTTTGTATGGCGGCCGTAGGGAATATAGTACTTCAAACTTGCGCCTTGTACTGAAATCCTTTAGTTCTTGCTGAGTGGGAAGTTAATTACTGTAATTGGTATTAAACTTTATTACCAGCCTACATCAACCTTTAGAAAAACCATCTATTTAAAAAGTTGTGGTATCCAATACCCCCAACTTTTTAAATTTCGCAGAAGTGTTGATTGAGCGACACGTCTCTGGGCACCAGCCTTCGCTAGTGCGACGTTCAAAGGCTGGTACGACAAGAAATCAGTCCCTGAAGTTATTATACTGAAAAGGTTGCCCTAAATCAGACTCTTTTGTTAATCGCATGACAGCTTGTAAGTCGTCACGTTTTTTCCCCGTAACGCGTAAACTATCACCTTGAATGGCTGCTTGTACTTTTAGTTTGCTCGCTTTAATTAACTTAACTAGTTTCTTAGCGACGTCTGATTCAATCCCTTGCTTAAAGCGAACTTTCAATGAAAAAGTTTTACCACTATGAACCGCTTTGTCATCCACATCCATGGCCGATGGGTCAACGTTGCGTTTACTCAATTGCATACGGAAGATATCTATCAACTGCTGGCATTGAAAATCATCTTCTGCAGAAACAGTAACAATAAAATCGTTTAATTCAATGTTGGCTTCTTTACCTCTAAAGTCAAACCGAGTCGATAATTCGCGTTTGGCATTTTCTACCGCATTCCTTAATTCTTCTTTATCTATTTCTGAAACGATATCCATTGATGGCATGTTGCTAAACCTCATTAATTGATAACTGCTCATGTCATTATTCTAGAAACTATGAAGGACAGTAACTCAACTACCCTTTAGTTACCACAACACAAGGGGAATATTATGAGCACCGTCCTTCAAGTAAAAGATAACGCAAAATTTGTTAATTTGTACATTGCTTTTGAACTTAGCAGTAAAACTTGGAAGCTTGGCTTTTCAAATGGTGAAAAAAAGAGAGTCAAAACGATTGATTCCCGAGACTGGAAAGCCCTACATCATGAAATAGCCTTAGCAAAAGAAAAGCTATTCTGCGTTGAAAACTGCAAAGTCATTAGCTGTTACGAAGCAGGTAGAGACGGATTCTGGATACACAGAGCGTTAATTAAAGACGGCATCGAAAATCATGTGATTGACTCAGCCAGTATTGAAGTCAGCCGAAAACAGAAGAAAGTCAAAACCGATAGAGTTGATGTGATTGCTTTGCTCCGCTTACTGATGCGTTATCACTCTGGAGAGCAAGAAGCTTTAAATATCATCAATGTTCCAAATGTAGAAGCTGAAGATAAGCGTCGAATTAACCGAGAGCGAGAACGAGAACGATTAGTAAAAGAGCGTGGCAGTCACAGCGCACGAATTAAGTCACTTCTGTGTTTGCATGGTATCAGCGTGGAAAATATCTCTAAACTAAAGGGGAAAGTTAATCAACTTAAGACGGCGGTTCTCAATAAGCCTTTACCGACAGATTTAGTGACGGAAATAGAGCGAGAACTTGATAGGCATGAAATTGTCGACAAGCAAATTAAAGCAATTGAGAAATTACAAAAGCAACGTGTTCTTGATGACTGTGATGACGCATCGCAAAAAATTAATCAGCTCATGCAGCTTAAAGGCGTAGGCTGGCAATCGAGCTGGGTATTAGTAACAGAGTTTTTCCATTGGCGAGAATTTAAAAACGCTAAACAAGTGGGAGCTTGTGCAGGAATGACACCAACGCCTTACGATAGTGGTGACAGTCAAAGAGAGCAAGGCATTTGCAAGTCAGGTAATCGACGAATACGAAAGATTATGGTTGAACTCAGTTGGTTTTGGTTACGGTATCAACCCAAATCAGAATTGAGTTTATGGTTCGAACAGCGTTTCGCTCATGGCAGTAAACGAATGAGACGCATCGGCATTGTTGCTATGGCACGTAAACTTCTTATCAAACTGTGGAAGTATTTAGAGCATGGAGAAGTGCCATCAGGTGCAACGATGTCACTTTAATCAAAATAACCAAGTAAAGAGTAAAATGTAGTAAAGCGCTGTTCGATGCTAACTGTACAGCCCCTTGATAAGCAAGGTTAAATCGTTTTTCTAGAAGAGTTAGTATCCTTATTCAGGTTAGGCGTAATAATGCGCATGCAATTTAAGGTGACTGACTAAAGTCAGAACGGATAGAAGGTGGTTAGCCATTAAGCTGACACAACAAAACCTGAGCAACACTTTTAACCAGAGAAACTGAATGAAATAAAGTAAAAACTGAAGGGCTTGACAAAGATGTCCTCATAGAAGGGGCTGTTTATCTTTCAGGATTAAATTTTGTGGTATTTGAGCGTTTATCTGTTCAAGGCGTAAGCAGTGAAGCTTAGTCATCTAAGTAAACGGGTTACAACACAGACCAGTGAATGCTCAAAAGCATCTATGACAGCGTTAATTGGTCGCTCTTTCTAAATAAAAGGTGCTGCGTTATCGTTTTCATATTTGGAAACGAAGTAACGACAGTTTTGTATGTCGATAATAACCAAACCGCACAAGCTCTGTCTTGTATAAAACGACCAATTTATCGCTGCAAAAATAATCACGAAAGATAAACCTAAAAACATCAGTTGAACGCTGAGTATACGAGTAACTGTTTGAGCAATACGATGATTTTATTATCATGTTTTTCATCCAATGAGTGAAATGCTCTGCGCTCACAAGCTTGCTAAAATGACTGCTATCTGCGTTGTAACTTTTGCAAGTAGAATAACTACTTGCTGCAAGCTACGCCTTACTATCAGCCATTTTTTCTACGCTTGAGAACGCTGTCAACTGATGTTTCTAGGATAAACAGCCCCTAGTATGCATTACACGCTCAGTGAAGAGGTTTATCTATTGAGTTATAGTCATTTGCTACAATAAATATTACTATGTTGCCCCTGATATTTTGAGGGTTTATAAGGTGAAAAATCGTCATTTGATGTTCCAAGTGCTGTTAATTTTAACTTTAATAGTGATTAGCTATTTGATTTTTTCACGCCCAAGCTACAGTCAGTCAATCCCTCATGTGGACAAAATCGGCCATTTTGGCAGCTTTTTTGTTTTAGCCTGGCTTACGCACCAAGCTTTTAAACCCAAATTAAGTCATTTAACGGTAGGGTTAACGTTATACGCAGGGCTTATCGAAATTGTTCAATCTTATTTACCCTATAGAAGTGCTTCTTGGGGAGATGTTCTCGCTGATTTACTCGGCATTGCATTTTTCTATTTAACCTTATTTTGCTACCGTGAAATTAACACTCAAATGAAGAACGCCCGAAAATGAGTGTACTCAGCACATCAAACTACCCCACCTCACAAATAGGTATTTTGGGTGCTGGTGCCATTGGTCAATTGATTGGTTTTCAGATAAACAGTCAATTACAAAACCAACAAAAAATGAGTTACATCACTCAGGCTACTGGCTTAATTTCAGATCCATCACCCCATTTAACATCGTTAGTGAGTCAAACACATCATTACAATGCCCATGTACTTTCTCTACATTCACCAGAAATTTCTGAGATAAAACTACTCATTGTGGCGGTGAAGGCTTATCAAGTATTCAATGCAATTTCACATCTAATAACCAAACTACCAGCAGATTGCCATATCTTGTTATTGCATAATGGGTTGGGCCCACACCTTGAAATACTGCCGTTATTGCAGCCCCATCAAGGGTTATCATTAGGTACTACTTCTCAAGGAGCGCAGAGAATCGACAAATGGCATGTCAAACATACTGGCAAAGGTCTGACACAAATAGGCCATTACACTGGCATAGCAATGGCTGATGAATATAGACAACTGCTCAGTCATTCCATCCCAGATTGTGACTTTGTTGACGAAATCATTCCTGCTTTGTGGCAAAAACTGGCTGTAAACTGTGTAATTAACCCACTAACAGCAATTCATCAATGCAAGAATGGGATTCTCCAGCAATCAGAATTCTCTGAAAAGATTCAACAAATCCTATTTGAACTTAATCTTGTAGCTCAAAAGGAAGCGATTACTCTCGATATGCAACAATTAACGCAACGAGTACTAAAAGTGATCCAATTGACATCTAACAACTACTCTTCCATGTTCCAAGATATCCAACATAAGAAACTTACAGAAATTGACTATATTAATGGATACCTATTAAAAGTGGCCCAAAAGCATGGTATTCAATTAGATGTAAATCAACAATTGGTAGAATCAGTTCAGTTATTGGCACAATAACTTTATGGAATTCTGTTTTTAAGTTGTAATTTTCAGTAGAATAGCGCCTCTGAAATTGAAATATTCGTTATCCGATAAATTTACCAGCCATGATGTACAATTGTTACTGCATAATACGCGGTAAACGCACTGTAAAATGTCTAGTAACTTGAATCGATACAGCATCAAAAATGAGTTTAAATGAGTCTTGTAGCAATCGGTATCAATCACAAAACCGCTTCCGTTGACTTGCGAGAGAAAGTTGCTTTCTCTCCTGATGTCATACATGCAGCGATGCAAAGTCTTGCTCAACACACGCCTACCGCTGAAGTAGTGATTATTTCGACTTGTAACCGCACTGAACTCTATTGTAATCAGATTCAAATTGATGATGTGTTAATTTGGCTAGCTGATTTCCACAAAGTGTCGCTAGATTTACTGAAACTGCACAGCTACGCTTTTGAAAATAAAGCAGCCATTAAACACCTCATACGAGTTTCTGCTGGGTTAGATTCACTTATTCTTGGTGAGCCACAAATCCTTGGGCAAGTTAAGCAATCATTCACCAAAGCGAAAGAAGCTGGAACCGTTTCTACCACGCTTGATAGACTCTTTCAAAATACCTTTTCAGTGGCAAAACGAATTCGGACAGAAACAGAGATCGGCAGTGCTGCGGTTTCCGTTGCTTTCGCTGCAGTAAGTATGGCGAAGCATATTTTTTCGTCGATCAGTAAAACCAATGTATTACTGATCGGTGCAGGTGAAACCATTGAGTTGGTGGCTCGTCATTTAAAAGACAATGATGTTTCTTCTATTACCGTAGCCAATCGAACTTTAGAACGTGCAAAAAACATGTGTGACGCCTTCGATGCGAAGGCCGTTACACTTGAGCAAATCCCTGAATATCTCCCTCAAGCCGATATTGTGATATCTTCTACAGCCAGTCCATTGCCG
Organism: Parashewanella spongiae; assembly: GCF_004358345.1. NCBI lineage: Bacteria > Pseudomonadati > Pseudomonadota > Gammaproteobacteria > Alteromonadales > Shewanellaceae > Parashewanella > Parashewanella spongiae. Next base: position 4,430,063 of record NZ_CP037952.1, read on the forward strand.
ATTTTGGGTAAAGGCTTAGTTGAACGTGCACTCAAGCAGCGCCGCCACCAGCCAATGCTACTGGTTGATATCGCGGTGCCACGAGATATTGAGTCTGAAGTGGCCGAATTAGACGATGCATTTTTATATACCGTCGATGATTTACAAAACATCATCGAACAAAATATCGAATCGCGCAAAGAAGCGGCACAAGAAGCTGAAGTCATCGCAGAAGAAGAGTCATCGCAATTTATGGAGTGGATCCTGTCACTCAAAAATGTCGATAGCATTCGTGAATACCGCCGTATCAGCCTAGAAATTAAAGATGAATTGGTTGAAAAAGCATTGAATAAGATGGCTCAGGGTGGCGATCAACAACAAATTATTTTGGAATTAGCCAATAAATTAACGAATCGGCTAATCCATACCCCAACACAAGCACTGACAGCCGCGAGCCGTCAGGGTGACTTAGAAACTTTAGAGACTCTCAAGTCCGTTCTCGGACTGACAAAACACAAAGGTCAGTAATACAAATGAAAGATTCCGTGATCCGCAAGCTAGAAGGCTTGTTAGAACGTAATGACGAAGTCATGGCACTATTATCTGATGCCAGCGTGATTTCTGATCAAGAAAAATTCCGTGCCCTATCGAAAGAATATGCACAACTTGAGGATGTCGTAAAAGGTTTTAAAGCTTTTCAACAAGCGCAGCAAGATCTCGAGACCGCTAAAGACATGCTCAACGAAGATGATCCTGAATTAAAAGAAATGGCTCAAGAAGAATTGAAAGAAGCAAAAAGCACTCTTGAAGTACTTGAGGATCAACTGCAAATTTTACTGCTTCCTCAAGATCCAAACGACGACAGCAATGCCTTTGTTGAAATTCGTGCGGGTGCTGGCGGTGATGAGGCTGCAATTTTTGCCGGTGATTTATTCAGAATGTACAGTCGCTACGCTGAAACTCAACGTTGGCAGCTTGAAATCATGAGCTCGAATGAAGGCGAGCATGGTGGCTTTAAAGAAATCATTATTAAAGTATCGGGTGATGGTGTTTACGGTAAATTAAAATTTGAATCCGGCGGTCATAGAGTTCAGCGTGTACCAGAAACTGAATCTCAGGGCCGAGTTCATACATCAGCCTGCACTGTTGCCGTTCTTCATGAAGTCCCTGAAGCTGAGGCGATTTCAATTAACCCTGCCGACTTAAAAGTAGATACTTTCCGAGCATCGGGCGCAGGAGGGCAGCACGTTAACAAAACTGATTCAGCCATTCGTCTTACTCATATTCCAAGTGGCATTGTAGTTGAATGCCAAGATCAGCGCTCTCAACATAAAAACCGTGCTCAAGCTATGAGCGTACTTGCTGCGCGTATTCAAGCCGTTGAAGACGAAAAACTTCGCAGCGCTGAAGAAGAAACACGTCGCAGCCTAGTGGGTAGTGGTGATCGCTCAGAACGCATTCGTACATATAACTTCCCCCAAGGTCGAGTCAGTGAACATCGAATCAATTTAACCTTATACCGCCTGAATGAAATTATCGAAGGCGATTTAGATGCGATTCTTGACCCATTACTGCTAGAGCACCAAGCAGATCAATTAGCGGCTCTGGCGGAATAAGGTTTTTATTAGTATGACATCTTCGCAATCCAATGCTTCTCAAACCAATATTTCTGAAGCATTGCAATGGGGCTTGCAAGAGTTAAGCTCAAACTCTGACTCAGCTCAGTTAGATGCGGAGGTGTGTTTACAACATTGCCTAAATAAAAATCGCGCGTTTTTGTATACCTGGCCTGAAAAACCATTGAAACTCGCGCAATGGCAACAGTTTTCAAAAATGATTTTGAGACGAAAAAAAGGCGAACCTATCGCTCACATTACCGGAGAGAGAGAGTTCTGGTCGCTGCCTTTTTTAGTGAATAACACAACCCTAATTCCGAGACCTGATACTGAAATTCTCGTCGAAACGGCGCTTAATTTAGACTTACCAGATAATGCTCGAGTACTTGATTTAGGAACGGGTACTGGCGCAATCGCCCTATCCCTCGCTCATGAAGAATCAAATTGGCAAATTACCGCCGTTGATAAAATGCCTGAAGCCGTTGAATTGGCAATACTGAACAAAGCCCATCTTTCTCTCTCAAACGTATCAATATTACAAAGTGATTGGTTTACGAATATTGCCAAACAAAAGTTCGATCTCATCATTTCTAATCCGCCTTATATCGATGAAACCGATCATCATCTCAATGAAGGCGATGTTAGGTTTGAACCTTCAAGCGCTTTAACTGCAAGGGAAAGTGGCTACGCAGACCTATATTATATTGCGGAACAAGCCAAACACTTTCTCACTGATGGAGGATATCTACTTTTAGAACACGGATATGAACAAACCGCTCAATTAAAAACAAAATTTGAAAACTTACAATACAGTAAAATTCAAACAATTAAAGACTATGGTAATAACGATCGCTGTACTTTAGGAGTCTTAGGGATCTCGGGTTCTAAAGGTCTAGCGATTTAGAAAGTACCAATCTTTGTCATACCAGCGAAGGCTGGTATCCAGTGGCTTTTATAGAAAAAAGCAAAGGCACTAGGGGCTGTTTATCTTTCAGGCTTAAATTTTGTGCTATTTGAGCGTTTATCTGTTCAAGGCGTAAGCTGTGAAGCTTAGTCATCTAAGTAAACGGGTTACAACACAGAACAGTGAACGCTCAAAAGCATCTAAGACAGCCTAAATTGGTCATTTCTACTGCGTTATCGCTTGCTTATTTGGAACCTAAAAACATCAGTTGAACGCTGAGTATATGAGTAACTGTTTGAGCAATACGATGATTTTATTATCATGTTTTTCACCTAATGAGTGAAATGCTCTACGCTCACAAGATTGCTAAAATTGCTGCTATCTGCGTTATAACTTTTGCAAGTAGATTAACTACTTGCTGCAAGCTACGCCTTAATATCAGCCATTTTTTCTACGCTTGAGAACGCAGTCAACTGATGTTTCTAGGTTGAACGTTTAATTTACGATACAAATTTCTTGCCAGTTGAAATGAATAATCGACTTCTTCACCTGAATGGTTAGCACCTCCAATGACAAAAGCTCTAAATATCTTCTGTAAAGCCAGTCCTCTTTCTGATTCAATATCAATATCTAATAAACCAAATATGGCAGAAAAACTATTTGCCATACCTGAGGGCCCAGATACATAAGGCTGCCCAGATAATAAAGTGCTTTTTACGTATGCAACCTTACTGTTTGTATTCACCTTCCAACATCGAGCAAGTAATAATTGAGGTTTTAGCCCATTCATCAAGCCATCAGGATCTGATATTTGGGTATTCCCAAAAAAATAACTATGATTTGTCAATCTGATATTTCGATCCTTAATATGATCTCGGCTAGGAGAAATCACATTGTGATAGTCATAATCAATCAGTTTCTTCAACGCTGGATCCGTTAAAACTAGCAGAAAAAGAACAACACGCCACTGAGTCGCCAGTAGCATTATATGCTTATCAACACGTTCAGAATTTATTAGATCTATACAAAACTGAATCAATTTTCCCGTATTTGTTGGTCTCTTTTCGTTCATAAACTCAATCGGAGTAGGAAACATGTCAACTTTTTGGAGCATTTTTTTTACATAGCGACCAAATAACTTCTTGTTAAACTCATTTTCATAACACTTTAATTTCTCAACTACCTCCACAGCAAGCTCACAAACCAATCTTTTATTTTCTTCTGAAGACAGAACCTCTAAAGCCCAAACGTCCTGTTGCCTAAGACGAAACTCCCTACGAAATTCAGCAAGCTCTGTCATGATCCAAGATGGTTTTTCTACTTCATTATCTGTAAGAGGTGTTTTAAAAAAACATTTTCTAATAATATCTCTACTGCCATCTTTATACTGAAAAACAGTATATTTATTCACGCCTTCAAATAAGATATCAACCTCAGAGAAAGACATGTCATCTTCATTTTGAGCTGGCGTTATCGTCTGAAACTCAGTGCGACTTATTTGGTCAGCTCCTTGTTCCAATTTATCATTAAGTTTCTCAAAAGAAATATTTAATCTGAATTCCAGCTTTCGAGTAAGCCCTCCCATCCAAAACGTATGAAAATTTCTACTGTGCAAAGTCCACTTATCATCCATTTTTTTACATAAAAAAGATAACTTTGTCTTATTTCCTGTTGCTACATCATTACACTCAATCTGCACGTACATCGCCTTAGCTATCCTTGCTAAAGATCTTATACTTTCTCCTTTCACAATAGAGTTAGTTTTTGAATTCCAATCAATTGAAGCTTTATTAATCATTGCTTAATACCACAACTTACAACTCAAAGATTTAAAGTAACAAGTTGAAATTATTAGTAAATCACTTAATCCACCCGACAAGCTTAGCTTTTTCTTTTGCTCTTATGACGAAATGCTTTTTATTTTTTAGGGTTTGCACTTTCTGCAGCTTTAAACATCTCATACATACTTTTATCTAGTTTTTTTGAGGCATACCACATAGGTGTTTTTCCCTCACCACACTTCTGCCTCAAACAAAGTGCGGCACCTTTTTGTAGAAGTAACCGAGATGATTCCGTTAAACCACGAGATGCCGTAAAATGAAGTGGTGTTTGCTTTTTAGCATTTTTCAAAAAAACATTTGCTTCAAAATCTTGTGGTTGAAACGAACCTCGCTTTACATCTTCAACAGATACGATTTCAAACTCATCTGAATCCTTTGTAACCTTTATATCATTCATCATTAAATGAGCTTGATAATTTAGTACTGCTGATATTTCAATATAAGAACCACTTAAACATGCACAATGCAGAATCGTATTTCCTCCATTATCTCTATGATTGATCATTACATTTTTTCCTGACGATAACAGTTTTAAAAAATATTTTCGCTTGTAAGAATCAAGAGACAATTGAAGTAAAGATTTTCCAGTTTTAGATATGTAGCAAAAATCGGGGGCTATATGAACTAGATCTAAAAATACTTTTGGATCATTATTTTTTAATGCCAATAAGATGCTTGGCTCGTCATTATCATTCCTGCAATCAAAGTCCCATTCAGTCATCAATAATATTTTTTCCCACGTTTCACAAGTACAATAACGGGCACCTAAATGAAGTAAAGTATTTCCTTTGTCGTCAACAAACGAAGACAAAAGCTGCTCTTTTTTAATTAAGATATTAAAAATTGTTTTAGCTTGATTAATGTCTCTATCCGTAGAAATAAACGGAGTTACCTTAGCCAAAAAGTCACCTTCTCTCGCATCACGTTCTAACAGTAAACTGATTAATTCAATATCATTAGGATAAATAGAAATTGCTAGTTCTAACGGGGCTTCTCCAATTTCATTTTTCATATAAGTATCTGAATCAAATGTTTTTAGATAATTAATTAATTCATCACGGTAATTGTGTAGTAAAAGGATGTGAATTAACGTATTTCCATCTCGATCGGTAATTCCTGCTACATCGAGTCGCTTTGAGCTCACTAAACTTCGTACTAACTCCTTTTTACTCTCATCTGAAATAGCTTCATCACTGAATATATTTAAAATACTTTCTTGAGTTTCGCTTTTTTGGCTCAAGCGCAGCCGCTTTGAAGCCAGCATGATATCAGGATCAAAATTAAATGAATTAGCACTGGCTAAATGTAAAAGGCTTGGATGGCATGGTGAAATAGTATCCCCCATACTTCTGTTTGCCATAGAGAGGACTAACGTAATAATGGTTATATTATTGCTCTCTACAGCTAATTGAAGCAAAGAATTGTCAATCTGCACTGAGCTATTTGTTACTTTTGAAAAGAGCGGATCAACTTGGTGCTCTGAAACCCTCCCAACCAATGCACAAACGATATCTGGATTGCCTTTTTTTAGTGCCGTTACGACACCTGAATAAATAATCTCTGGCGAAATATCATATTCAAGCAATAAATAAACAGTACTCAGCCTATTCTCCGTTATCGCGATGTCTAGTACTGATTCCCCTTTTTTATTCAATATGTTCAAATAACTTAGATTACGTTCCAGAATTTTCTTAATAATATCGTTTTTTCCTCGATTGCACGCAGAAAATAGAGGCGTCAAGCCATAATAGGTCACATCAAGCAAACTTAATTCAACACTCCCTATGATGTGTTCAAATAATACACAGGCATTATGCACTGCAATAAAGTGCATTGGCGAGTATCCGTCAGGGCGCCTTAATAACAACTGGCCGTTTGTATCTCTTACTTTTATATCTCGGCTATCTAATTGAATCACCGCATCCCAAATATCAATTCGATTACTCGAGGCAGCTACATCAATGGGGCACCAAAGGTCACCTGATTTTGCACTTTTTGTGATATCCGTTACTTTTTCAGAAAACAGCCCTATCATTTCAAGTTTTCTATAACGTATGGCGTGATTTAAACCATGTATGATGGCATCTGTTGTCAAACTAGCAGAAGCTAATACTTGACGAACGATTGCAATATGTCCACATTCAATAGCAATATGTAAACCAGATTTTTCTTCGGCGTCAGAACTGTCTTTTACTGTATTATCTTCTTTTTCATGACAGGTTATAGACTGGTTATTTACAATTTTAGGTTCATGATTTAACAATAAACTAACACACAATTCATTACCAACTTCGCACGCGACATAAAACGCTGTCTCGCCTTGATGATTCACTTGTAAAGCGTTTATGCCTTTGCTTAATAATAGTTTAATTAGTTCTAGGTGCTTATATTTACAAGCATAATGAAGTGCCGTGTTCCCTTTTGAATCTTGTAGACCAATAACAATAGAGTCATAACTAATGATCGCTTCTGCAATCGTTAAAAAACCATTTTTTACTGCGATATGTAAAGGAAGCAAGCCTTCAAAGTTTTTTATGCCGACCGCAACTCTTTTATTTTTTAATAAGTTTCTTACTGACTCTACGTTCCCTTTTTGACAAGCCAAATGTAGTGCTTGATTGCCCTTTTTATCAACAAAGTTCGGTTCACAATTGGGTTGATTAGACAGCACCTTTACAGAAGTAGATGATCCTTGATAACAAGCTTCCATTAATAGTGTCTTTCTGCCACTTTTAATGTTAATGAGTTCTTGATTCGACTTTAAATAATGCAAAAGAATGGCTTGACTATTATGAGTAACCAAACTAAAAACAAATATCGATTTGTTAGAAGCAGACTCTTCAGTTGAAAGTGTATCGACGGGGATTTTCTCTATTACATTCTTAATTTTGAGATATGCACTTAAATTATCTTGATTAAGCGACATAGCCCTAAACTCTTTTAATTCATGAGTGGAATAATGTTCACTAATAAATTGTTCTGATAATAGGGCTAATGTTGGCAAATCTCGTGGCATTAGATCTGATGATAGTGAACAACATTTAGCACTTTCTTCTATCGCTAATGCATAGGCTTCTGGTATTCCTAAATGCATTGTAAACATTACATGCAAAACTGAGCGGTTATCTTCAAGCCACGACTTTAAACCTTCGTTCAATGGTTGAGATGAAGAAATTCTATTTGCAAGGCAACGAAAGTAATGGCTTTGGGTAAGGCTAGGTGCACTACTCAAAACTAAGTGTTTTTCAATAAACATTTTCATTTGTTCAAACTTTACACTATTACGTGCCGCTTGATTAATCAATGCTACTGAGATTTCTGCAGAAAAACTTAGCATCAAATCAATTTGACTTAAATCATCGAGAACAACAGCCCTTTGCCCTTTATTATTTTCAATATAAAAATATAAACCATCATCCGAGCAAAGTGTATCGGTAGAATAAGGGCTTTTGACTAAAAATAGTCTAAAAGGTTTATTATCAAATATAGGTCTATCTTCTGCGAAAGACTTAGCAATAGTCTTATGTAATTTATTGGTAATATTAATTAGATCAAGACGAATTAGCCCTGAAACGGTTTCAAAATCCTCAACATTAATAAGATCATGCAAGCTAAAATTCTGATTTCTTGTTAGCAATTTTAATGGTTCTAATACATTTATCTCGACGTCTTTTTGCCAGTGCTCACCATTCATTTTCGTCAAAACTAGCTGACCATTGTTATTCAGAAATTTATTTTTTTGTAAAACATCGATTAATGCTTGTGCGTACTCTTCTGATAGCAAAGTAACAATGGCAGAAGGTGACACAATGATTCTGATTTCACGCCGAAACTCTTCTAATCTATCGCTACCGATGTCGATCTCACACTGCTCTAGATATGTATCAGTACAAAAAAATAAACCAAACTCACTTGCCACACTATTATAGAAAACATTGGCATAATGAACTTGATTCCCGATATCACATTTTGATTTTATACATTGCTTTTTAGCCGCTTCAGCAGCCCAGTTGGTAATTAAGGTTTTTCTTGCTTTTTGAACAAGGCCATCCACTCCAGCCAAACTCATTTTTAGTTCAGTAAGTGCTCTTTGAGCATTTGACCTTACTCCTCCAGTACACTTATCTGTTTCTGATAATAAAACATCCAATGCTGTTTCTTTTGAAAATTCTGAAATAGCTTCCAGCTCTAATAAGCAAGCGATTTCATGATGATATTGCCTGAGATCAGAGTAAATTGTCTCAAGATCTGCTGTATAAAGTGTTCTCCCCGGTAAAAAAATAGTCGAACGAAATTGATCTAACTTTCCAATAAGCTGAACACTATCTGGTAAGTACTTGATTGCTGCATCTCTTATCCGAGTCAAGTCGTCCGAATATTGTTGCTGAAATAACTCAAATACTTCAGACTCTTTAAACTTTTGAACAGAAGTCCATTTAGAGGGCGAATATTTAATGATCGAAGACTCTGATTTTTCTTCAAGATCAATGCTAGATTTTCGATACAAAGACGGAAGGAATGGTTGGTAAACCGCAGAGCTTGCTACAGACATAACAGGTTATTTCCCTGCAACTTATTGTTAGTAAAATGAATAATTAAAGGTGTAATCAGCATCCATTTCCGAAATACTTTGAAGCATCATACTATTTAAAAAAATAGTTTCATTACGCTTTAATTAAAGCTTGTTAATCCAAACAATTTTTTTTACAAAACTTAGGGTCTATTGATCTTTCAGGATTAAATTTTGTGCTATTTGAGCATTTATCTGTTCAAGGCGTGAGCAGTGATGCTTAGCCATCTAAGTGAGCTGATCACAACACAGAACAGTGAATGCTCAAAAGCATCGAAAAAAGAGAGAGCGTAAATTGGTCGCTCTTTCTAAATAAAAGGTGCTGCGTTATCGTTTTCTTATTTGGAAACGAAGTAACGACAGTTTTGTATGTCGATAATAACCAAACATCACAAACTCTGCCTTGCATAAAATAACCAATTTATCGCTGCAAAAACAATCACGAAAGATCAACAGACCCTAATTTAAATACACTCAATACCAAAACTTTACTCAATCAGGTAAACTAGCGACTTTAATTCGCCACTCACTGGTTTATGATGGAAACACTCAACAGTTTATATCCTGCGGTAAAGCACCTTCATTTAACGTTAATTGGTTTAAGCGTAATCTTTTTTACAATACGTTTTGTATTGCATTTACGCCAATCACCAATCTTAAGTAAAAAGTTCATTAAGATAGCACCTCATGTTATTGATACTTTTTTACTTTTATCGGGATTAACCCTGTGTTTCATCATTCAACAATTTCCTTTTGAAGCCCCGTGGTTGACTGAAAAACTCGGTGCTGTCGTCGCCTACATATTACTTGCAATGATTTCAATGAAAGCCAACCGCGGAAAACTGTTTAAGTGTTTTGCATACCTCGGCGCAATAAGTTGGTTAGTTTACGCCGCGAAGTTAGCCATGTTTAAACAAGCGATAATATTAGCCTCATGAAACCATTTAGTTTACCTGAAAAAATATCGCTTCCTGAGCTGGCTTTTCAGTTGAGCGACCACCTAGGGTTCTCGAATGCTGAAGACGCTAAGTGGGCTTGGTTTGAATTATCAGGCTCAGTACTGAGTCATTATCTTGTTAATAAGAACCAGCGATTTAATGCGCTTTTGCATTGGTTTTACCAAGATTTAGGTTTTTGCCAACGTGAAGATTATTATTCAGTCGAAGCCGCTGATTTAGCCATCACACTAAAAAGCCGACAAGGCAATAGCACCACATTGGCCACATTATTATTATTGCTTGGTAAACAACTTGATTTGACACTAGATTTGCTTTTTTTGCCCGGCACCACTGTGCTAAGAAGCCAAATTGACGGTGACATTCGATTTATTGATGCGCTTACAGGCAAAGACATCAGCAGAAGCACGTTACATGCACTGGTTCGTGGCGAACTCGGCAATCATGCACAATTGAAGTCAAAGTATTTCAAACCTGCTAATGATAAGCGGTTAATTTCGAGACTTCTTCATGAGTTAAAAGCTGGCAGCATTGTGTCACAGCAATACGAAAAGGCCATGGAATGTTGTAACTTGCTCATGCAATGGCACAGTGACGACATTCATTTAAATCGAGAGCGTGCCTTTGTTGCCGAGCAACTCGGTTGTATCAAGGTGGCTGCCGATGACTTACAGTATTTTGTAGATAACAATCCCCATGATCCTGTAACTGAGCTCGTTAAAATGCAGCTTAAAGAGCTAAGCCAACACGCTGAGATATACCACTAAATTTAGCTTCACACCTTAAAGCAAGTTTGGGTGTGTAATAAAAATGCGAATATACGCAAAGGAGATAAGTACGCATGACAAACCATGCTCTGATAACTAATGACGCCACAGTAATGGGATTACTTGCCGTTATCCTCGGTTTTGTATTTTATACCAATGGTTCCAGTCATCCTTTCTGGAAGTCATTCTACAAATACGTACCTGCTTTGTTGTTGTGCTATTTTCTTCCTTCTTTGCTCAACACGTTTGGTATCGTCGATGGAGATGCTTCAAAATTATACTTTGTTGCGTCGCGTTATTTATTACCGGCATGCCTAGTTTTACTTATTTTAAGTGTGGATCTAAAAGCCATTATGGGATTAGGTCCAAAAGCCATTATCATGTTTTTGACAGGCACGCTTGGCATCGTCATTGGCGCACCCATCGCTCTACTCATTATGTCTGTTATTGAGCCTGATCTTCTTGGCGGTCACGGTCCTGAAGCGGTATGGCGCGGCATGACAACACTTGCAGGAAGTTGGATTGGTGGTGGCGCAAACCAAGCGTCAATGAAAGAAATTTATGAAGTAGGTGGAGACATCTTCTCTGTAATGATCACTGTCGATGTTATTGTCGCCAATATTTGGATGGCGGTATTGTTGTTTATGGCATCAAAGGCCAAACAAATAGATACAAAAACAGGTGCCGATACTTCAGCAATCAATGTATTAAAAGACAAGGTTGAAAAATACCACAAAGAAAACTCTCGGACACCAGAACTCAGAGATTTGATGATCATGGTAGCCATCGGTTTTGGTATTACAGGACTCGCTCATTTTACAGCTGACTTCCTAGGCCCATTTTTTAGTGAAAACTACCCTGAAACAAAAGTATTTAGCTTAACCTCTAGTTTCTTTTGGCTAATTGTTATTTCAACTACTATTGGTTTAGTACTGTCTTTCACTAAAGTCCGTCAAATCGAAGCTGCAGGAGCTTCAAAAGTCGCTTCAGCGTTTCTTTATATTCTTGTTGCAACCATTGGTATGCATATGGACATCAGCAAGATCATCGAAACACCAATTTATTTCGGTATTGGCATCATTTGGATGATAGTACACGCGAGCTTTATGCTCATCGTTGCAAAAATCATACGCGCACCTTTGTTTTATATGGCTGTCGGTAGCCAAGCTAATGTGGGTGGTGCAGCATCGGCTCCTGTCGTTGCGGCCGCTTTCCATCCATCGTTGGCACCTGTTGGTGTACTCTTAGCGGTATTTGGCTACGCTGTTGGTACATACGCAGCTTGGTTCTGTGGCGTTGTACTGCAATATGTAGCTAATTAATTTCGATTATTTTAGAGGCAGTAAAAATGAATCAAAAAACCATTAATTTGGGTGACATTCAAATCAATAACGATAAACCATTTGTGTTATTCGGTGGAATGAATGTTTTAGAATCTCGTGATCTCGCGATGAAGATTGCTGAAACTTATGCTGAGGTCACTCAAAAACTGGGTATCCCTTATGTTTTTAAAGCCTCTTTTGATAAAGCTAATCGCTCATCGATTAATTCTTTTCGTGGCCCGGGCATGGAAGAAGGGTTAAAGATATTTGAAGAAATCAAGCAAACATTCAAACTACCGTTAATCACTGACGTACATGAAACGGCTCAATGTGTACCTGTAGCTGAAATTGTTGATATTATTCAATTGCCAGCCTTTCTTGCCAGACAAACCGATCTTGTTGTCGCCATGGCGAAAACAGGTGCGATCATTAACGTTAAAAAACCACAGTTTTTAGCACCACACGAAATGCGCCATATCATTACTAAATTCAATGAAGCGGGTAATGATGAGATTATGTTGTGTGAACGGGGCAGCAGCTTTGGTTATAACAACCTTGTCGTTGATATGCTGGGCATGGATGACATGAAGCAAACTAGTTACCCAGTTATTTTCGATGCCACTCATGCACTACAACGCCCAGGTGGTCGTGCAGATTCTGCAGGCGGTCGCCGAGCTCAAGCCACAGAGCTTGCCCGAAGCGGTATGGCTCTTGGCTTAGCAGGCTTATTTATTGAAGCGCACCCAGATCCTAATAACGCCAAATGTGATGGTCCATGCGCTCTACCATTGGCAAAACTTGAAGGTTACTTAACACAAATGAAAGCGGTAGATGATTTGATTAAATCTTTTGATAAAATAAATACCAGCTGTTAAGTATTCAAATAAATGGCTCTGTTTTAAATGATGCGGAGCCTACTTTCACAAGATTTAAGGGATCTAGCGATTTAGAAAATACCAATCTTTGTCATACCAGCGAAGCGAAGGCTGGTATCCAGTGACTTTCTATAGGAAAAAGCAAAGGCACTAGACTACCGACATACAAAACTGTCGTTACTTCGTTTCCAAATAAGAAAACGATAACGCAGCACTTTTTATTTAGAAAGAGCGACCAATTTACGCTCTCTCTTTTTTCCGATGCTTTTGAGCATTCACTGTTCTGTGTTGTGACCAGCTCACTTAGATGGCTAAGCATCACTGCTCACGCCTTGAACAGATAAATACTCAAATAGCACAAAATTTAATCCTGAAAGATCAACAGACCCTAAGATATACCAAAAATTACTTTATAAATGAGTAAGAGATAAGTCCAGAGTAAACGCGTGAACATTTTTCGAGCAAAGCCCGTAGACTTTATAGCCTGTCATTCCCATGGGAGCGGGAATCCAGTGACTTTGGGTATTCAAACATAAAGCGCTAGCTCCCCACTTTCGAGAGAATGACGAAATTACCATATGGCATTGTTTATATATCACTCACTCGTGCGGTTGCCCTAGAGACAAGTCTGGATTAATTTACTTTAACTAATCAATTGCAACACTTTGCTATTATACTATTGATTAGTTTCTCATCAGCATCCAAAGCAAAGTATGTCAATTTCAGCAGCTACATCTTCAAAAGCGTCTAATCACCCCGAGTTGGATCAAGCCGCTGATTTTGAAAATACCCGTTCCGAACCGATACCCCATGAATTAGGTACTTTTGCTTTAACACAAGGCAAAGAAAGCAACTCAACAAGATCATCTTTTACTGAGTTTATGGCAACTGATAAAGCCATGCTGCAGTTAATAACGCTGCAGTTTGCCAACCCACATTTGCAGGAAAATACTCCATTAACCGTAAATGCTGCTCTAGAAGCGAAAAAACATCTGGATGATTTTTTATGTAAAGATCAATGCCTATTTCAAATGGGAATGTATTTTGGTCTTCCTATTCAACAATTGCTTGATTTTCAATATAAGAAACTTCACCTACATGAAGACTGTTTAAGTGCGATGTTATCTAAGGTCGATATTTTGTCTGTTAATTGTATTCAAGAAGCCATTAAATCCAATCATGTTGCAGGTTATGAAAATAGCATTCACCAACAACTGACTCTCTGGGCACACAAAAATGGTTTAAACACTCATGACCCCATAAAAGATGCTCCTCTCCGGAATTCATTCATTAAGTTTTTAACACAGAGTCAATTTTGTAAAAAAAATTGGTTCCATATTGGAATTATGTTGGACTTTCCACGCGATGATTTAACATGGATACAAAGCAGGCTTTTAACCGAATATAAGGTAGGTAGAAAACAAAAAACAAATCGTGAAAAGTTTGATATTGTCATAGAGTTTGCTTTTTCAAAACAGATGCTGACTCGTGCTCATATTTTGCAAATGTTGCGCGATTCCGGAGAAATCGGTGAGGGAAGGCGATTAGCCAAAGTGTGGGGGGTTCCTAATGTAACAGATGCCTCCATAGACGAACACTTTCAGCTCATTTTAAAATGTATTCAAGAAAGTAATACCCTACCCCTATACAGCACATATTATTGCTTCATCTTGGAGAATTGGAGCTCTCTCCAAGTTCAAACTTTACTCAATATATCAGATGGTTCAAGACTAGATTGCATGATTGCATTAGCCCAAGGTATTTCATCAGGAGAGTTCGGACTGTCACATTTAACCGCTTTATCAGAAGTTTATCCTGTCAATAATTCTCGTACTGTGTTTCAAAGTATGGCAAATTCAGCTCAAAACAATGGTTGTGAACAGGTGTCAGAAGTTATTTCACTGCCATTAATTTCTCAATTAATATTCCGTTATACTAATATTGAAATACCTTTTTATCTTGCAATCATATTAGGTATTAAACCTTATAATGTTAACTCTCTTTACCAAAATGAAATTAAGACTCGCTCGCTCTCTGCCCAAATGTGGCAGCTCATTTTAGAAGAATTCCCTTTATTACAAACATATCATTTAAAAGAAATTTTTGAAAAGTTTAAAGAAACAAAAGAAGCTGTGGAGTTTTTACCACATCATGGAGATATTGCTGATCCCCACTGCAGTTTAGCTTCAATATGCTATTTATCTGCAGAATCTTTTAATCTTGCAATTTGCTTAAGCCAAAACTCATCACTTTTAACACAAGCCCATGAAAAGCTATGGGATAGGCATGAATATTCAATCTCTAAAGATTTGTTTGAATCATTTGCTACTTTTCCTCGAGTTTTCCAAGTGCTCACTGTAATTCATTGTGAACCTAGAGCTAGAAAAGAAATGAGTGCTATGATTGATCAGTATTTTCTCAAAGAAAATATTTTGGGTGTTCGTCCTTCAGAACCTCTCCAACATGCAATTAAATTAGCCGATGCCGAAAACATATTACCCGATCTATATCGATGCCCATTATCATTAACTGCGATGTCAGATCCCATCAGAATCGATATGTTTAATGGAAAAGTCAGTCGCTGGTTCAGCAAGGAGATGCTCATTCTGGCGTTAACGCACAAAGAAGAAAACCCATTGAGTCGTGAAGTATTACTATTGCAAGATGTTTTACAAATGGAAATAGATCAAGTCATGCTTTCAAAAATAAATGACTGGAAAAAGCACCACCCACATAGCGATTTATAATACCAATTAAAGTAATTACTCACTCGTGCGGTTGCCCTAGAGACAAGTCTGGATTAATTTACTTTAACTAATCAATTGCAACACTTCGCTATTATACTATTGATTCATTTTTCAACAGCATCCAAAGCACAGTATGTCAATTTCAGCAGCTACAGCTTCAAAAGCGTCTAATCACCCCGAGTTGGATCAAGCCGCTGATTTTGAAAATACCCGTTCCGAACCGATACCCCATAGATTAGGTACTTTTGCTTTAACACAAGGCAAAGAAAGCAACTCAACAAGATCATCTTTTACTGAGTTTATGGCAACTGATAACGCTATGCTGCAATTAATAACGCCGCAGTTTGCCACCTCACATTTGCAGGAAAATACTCCATTAACCGTAAATGCCGCTCTAGAAGCGAAAAAACATCTGGATGATTTTTTAAGTAAAGATCAATGCCTGTTTCAAATGGGAATGTATTTTGGTCTTCCTATTCAACAATTGCTTGATTTTCAATATGAGAAACTTCACCTACATGAAGACTGTTTAAGTGTGATGTTATCTAAGGTTCGTATTTTGTCTGTTAATTGTGTTCAAGAAGCCATTAATTCCAAATATGTTGCAGGTTATGAAAATAGCATTCACCAACAACTGACTCTCTGGGCACACAATAATGGTTTAAATCCTCATGAACCCATAAAAGATGCTCCACTCCGAAATTCATTCATTAAGTTTTTAACACAGAGTCAATTTTGTAAAAAAAATTGGTTCAAGATTGGAATTATGTTGGGCTTTCCACACGATGATTTAACATGGATACAAAGCAGGCTTTTAACCGAATATCAGGTAGATAAAAAACAAAAAACAAATCATGAAAAATTTGATATTATTATAGAGTTTGCTTTTTCAAAACAGATGCTGACTCGTGCTCATATTTTGCAAATGTTGCGCGATTCCGGAGAAATCGGTGAGGGAAGGCGATTAGCCAAAGTGTGGGGGGTTCCTAATGTAACAGATGCCTCCATAGACGAACACTTTCAGCTCATTTTAAAATGTATTCAAGAAAGTAATACCCTCCCCCTATACAGCACATATTATTGCTTCATCTTGAAGAATTGGAACTCTCTAGAAGTTCAAACTTTACTCAATATTGCAGATGGTTTAGTACTAGATTGCATGATTGCATTAGCCCAAGGCATTTCATCTGGAGAGTTCGGACTGTCACATTTAACCGCTTTATCAGAAGTTTATCCTGTCAATAATTCTCGTACTGTGTTTCAAAGTATGGCAAATTCAGCTCAAAACAATGGTTGTGAACAGGTGTCAGAAGTTATTTCACTGCCATTAATTTCTCAATTAATATTCCGTTATACTAATATTGAAATACCTTTTTATCTTGCAATCATATTAGGTATTAAACCTTATAATGTTAACTCTCTTTACCAAAATGAAATTAAGACTCGCTCGCTCTCTGCCCAAATGTGGCAGCTCATTTTAGAAGAGTTCCCTTTATTACAAACATATCATTTAAAAGAAATTTTTGAAAAGTTTAAAGAAACAAAAGAAGCTGTGGAGTTTTTACCACATCATGGAGATATTGCTGATCCCCACTGCAGTTTAGCTTCAATATGCTATTTATCTGCAGAATCTTTTAATCTTGCAATTTGCTTAAGCCAAAACTCATCACTTTTAACACAAGCCCATGAAAAGCTATGGGATAGGCATGAATATTCAATCTCTAAAGATTTGTTTGAATCATTTGCTACTTTTCCTCGAGTTTTCCAAGTGCTCACTGTAATTCATTATGAACCTAGAGCTAGAAAAGAAATGAGTGCTATGATTGATCAGTATTTTCTCAAAGAAAATATTTTGGGTGTTCGTCCTTCAGAACCTCTCCAACATACAATTAAATTAGCCGATGCCGAAAACATATTACCCGATCTATATCGATGCCCATTATCATTAACTGCGATGTCAGATCCCATCAGAATCGATATGTTTAATGGAAAAGTCAGTCGCTGGTTCAGCAAGGAGATGCTCATTCAGGCGTTAACGCACAAAGAAGAAAACCCATTGAGTCGTGAAGTATTACTATTGCAAGATGTTTTACAAATGGAAATAGATCAAGTCATGCTTTCAAAAATAAATAGCTGGAAAAAGCACCACCCACATAGCGATTTATAATACCAATTAAAGTAATTACTCACTCGTGCGGTTGCCCTAGAGACAAGTCTGGATTAATTTACTTTAACTAATCAGTTGCAACACTTTGCTATTATACTATTGATTCATTTTTCAACAGCATCCAAAGCACAGTATGTCAATTTCAACAGCTACAGCTTCAAAAGCGTCTAATCACCCCGAGTTGGATCAAGCCGCTGGTTTTGAAAATACCCGTTCCGAACCGATACCCCATAGATTAGGTACTTTTGCTTTAACACAGGGCAAAGAAAGCAACTCAACAAGATCATCTTTTACTGAGTTTATGGCTGCTGGTAAAGCTATGCTGCAATTAATAACGCCGCAGTTTGCCACCTCACATTTGCAGGAAAATACTCCATTAACCGTAAATGCCGCTCTAGAAGCGAAAAAACATTTGGATTCTTTTTTAACTAGTGATCAACATCTGTTTCAAATGGGAATGTATTTTGGTCTTCCTACTCAACAATTGCTTGATTTTGAATATAAGAAACTTCACCTACTTGAAGACTGTTTAAGCGTGATGTTATCTAAGGTTCGTAATTTGTCTGTTAATTGTGTTCAAAAAGCCATTAAGGCCAAGCATGTTGCAGGTTATGAAAATAACATTCACCAACAATTGACTCTCTGGGCACACAGAAATGGTTTAAACCCTCATGAACCCATAAAAGATGCTTCCCTCCGGAATTCATTCATTAAATTTTTAACACAGAGTCAGTTTTGTAAAAAAAAATGGCTCCAGATTGGAATTATGTTGAACTTTCCACTCAATGAATTAACATGGATAGAAAGAAACCTTGTAACCAAATATCAGGTAGATAAAAAACAAAAAACAAATCATGAAAAATTTGATATTATTATAGAGTTTGCTTTTTCAAAACAGATGCTGACTCGTGCTCATATTTTGCAAATATTGCATGATTCCGGAGAAATCGGTGAAGCATGGCGATTAGCCAAAATGTGGGGGGTTCCTAATTCAACAGATGCTTCCATAGACGAACACTTTCAGCTCATTTTAAAATGTATTCAAGAAAGTAATACCCTCCCCCTATACAGCACATATTATTGCTTCATCTTGAAGAATTGGAACTCTCTAGAAGTTCAAACTTTACTCAATATTGCAGATGGTTTAGTACTAGATTGCATGATTGCATTAGCCCAAGGTATTTCATCTGGAGAGTTTGGACTGTCACGTTTAACCGCTTTATCAGAAGTTTATCCTGTCAATAATTCTCATACCGTGTTTCAAGGTATGACAAAATCAGCTCAAAACAAGGGTTGTGAACACGTGTCAGAAGTTATTTCACTACCATTAATTTCTCAATTAATATCCCAATATGCTAATACTGAAATACCTTTTTACCTTGCAATCATATTAGGTATTAAACCCTCTAATATTTACGCTCTTTACCAAAAGAGAAATAAGACTTACTTTAGCTCTGCCCAAATGTGGCAGCTCATTTTAGAGGAGTTCCCTTTATTACAAACATTTCATTTAAAACAAATTTTTGAACAATTTGAAGAAACAAAAGCAGCTGTGAAGTTTTTACCACATCATGGAGACATTACTCCTTCCCACTGCAGTTTAGCTTCAATATGTTATGTATCTGCAGAATCTTTTAATCTTGCAACTTGCTTAAGCCAAAACTCATCACTTTTAACACAGGCTCATGAAAAACTATGGGATAGGCACGAATATTCACTCCCCAATAGCTTATTTGAAATATTTGCTACTTTGCCTCGAATTTTCCAGGTGCTCACTGTAATTCGTTGTGAACCGAGAGCTAGAAAAGAAATGAATGCCATGATTGATCAGTATTTTTTCAAAGAAAATAATTTGGGTGCTAGTCCTTCAGAACCTCTCCAACCTGCAATTAAATTAGCCGATGCCAAGAACATATTACCCGATCTATATCGATGCCCATTATCATTAACTGCGATGTCAGATCCGATCAGAATCGATATGTTTAATGGAAAAGTCAGTCGCTGGTTCAGCAAGGAGATGCTCATTCTGGCGTTAACGCACAAAGAAGAAAACCCATTGAGTCGTGAAGTATTACCATTGCAAGATGTTTTACAAATGGAAATAGATCAAGTCATGCTTTCAAAAATAAATAGCTGGAAAAAGAACCACCCACATAGCGATTTATAAACAGAGCTTTCAACACTTTTTGAAGCGAGAGGCAAGCTGGCTGTCCAGATTATTTTCGATGCCACTCAGTTACAACACCTTGGTGATTGTGCCGATTCTGCAGGCGGCCAACCAAAACTCAGCCGAAATTCTGCACGCTGTTCTTCAGATTTTTTATGTCTTTTTATCGCCTTAAGTTGGCGTTAGCCCAAAAGCGTTTTATGATGGTGTATCAGCTCATCAATTAAGAATTTTGTGAAGATCTCATATCATCAGCTTAAGTATGTATTAGTCGCTTTCTCTATTCTTGCCATTAACGCTTGTAGTTCGCTGCCTAAAACCGATCTTACTGCTATTTCCGTTAAACAAGCATCACAAGCGCAAGCTTGGGAGATGAAAGGCAAGCTGGCAGTAAGAACACCTCAAGATAAATTCAGCACGAACCTTTATTGGCTTCATACTCCACAACAAGACCAACTGACCCTCACGACGATGCTTGGCACAACCGTATTAAGCCTAACGTCGACAGCTACTGGCGCAAAACTTGACGTTGACGGCAAAACATATCATGACAGTAATCCAGAGATATTATTGCAACGAGTTGCAGGATGGCGTTTCCCGATAAAGCGTTTACCTTTATGGGTGACAGGTCAAACGAGCGCAGAAGATATCGTACTACAACAATATAACGACGGCAGCCCAAAACACGTTAGCACTGAATATAACCAAACCCTATGGGCACTGTGGTATTTAAGTTGGCAACAACAAAGCGGAGCTAAGCTTCCAAAGCAACTTAAAGTCGAACAATCAGAATTAAAATTAAAAATTCAAATAAACCATTGGCAAGCATTGGCCGAGAAGTAATGACTAAATTAACCCAAAACTCCGCTACACAAACAACCTATAGATGGCCTGCACCTGCAAAACTCAATTTATTTTTGCACATTAACAGACGACGTGATGATGGTTATCATGAATTGCAAACCTTATTTCAATTTATTGATAAGTGCGATTACCTTGAATTTAAAATAACCGACTCAACAGACATCATTTTACATTCTGATCTCAATAAGGTTGTTGCAACAAGCGATAACTTAATTCTTAAAGCTGCAAAATTGCTGCAATCTGAAACCTGTTATCAAGGTGGCGCTGAAATATGGTTAGATAAACAGCTGCCAATGGGCGGTGGTTTAGGCGGCGGTTCATCGGATGCAGCAACAACATTAGTGGCATTAAATGCCTTATGGAAAACGAATCTGAGTCAAAATAAGCTTGCCGCTTTAGGTCTTCAACTTGGCGCTGATGTACCTGTTTTTATAAGGGGTTTTGCCGCATTTGCTGAAGGTGTAGGTGAGCATTTACAACCTGTGGAATTGAAAGAGAAGTTCTACCTGATCATTGTTCCCGAAGTGCATGTTTCAACAGCCGAAATTTTCAATGCCCCCAACCTACCCAGAGATACTAAAAAATATTCATTAGACAATTTATTACAAAACCCGTGGAAAAATGACTGCCAAAATTTAGTCATTAATAAACACCCCCAAGTTGCCAAGGCATTAGACTGGCTGATAGAATATGCGCCGTCAAGAATGACTGGAACAGGCGCTTGCGTGTTTGCAGAATTCGAGAACAAACAGCAAGCAGATACCGTGATGGCTGCACTTCCAACAGATTTTTATGGGTTTGTTGCGCAAGGGCTTAATCAATCACCACTCTCTGTCTACCTTGCTGATTTAAATTAATTTTATGTTAGGTTTGCTGATTTTATTTTCAACATAACCATTTGAAATGCTCAGCAAACATGACTCTTACAATAAAGCCAACGCCTGAGGTTCAAACAGTGCCCGACATCAAGCTTTTTTCTGGGAATGCTACTCCCAGCCTCGCAAAAAAGATTGCCGACCGTTTATTCTGTAAACTTGGAGACGCTGAAGTAGGCCGTTTTAGTGACGGTGAAATCAGTATCCAAATCAATGAGAATGTTCGTGGTGCTGATGCATTTATCATTCAATCGACTTGTGCTCCAACCAACGACAATTTAATGGAATTGATCGTTATGGTTGATGCCCTTCGTCGTGCTTCTGCTGGTCGTATTACCGCCGTAATTCCTTACTTCGGTTACGCTCGTCAAGATCGCCGTGTACGAAGTGCGCGTGTACCTATCACTGCTAAAGTTGTTGCTGACTTTTTATCTAGTGTTGGTGTCGACAGAGTATTAACTTGTGATTTGCATGCTGAGCAAATTCAAGGATTTTTCGACGTGCCTGTTGATAACGTTTTTGGTAGCCCAGTACTATTAGAAGATATGGTTGCCAAAAAACTCGACAATCCTGTTGTTGTTTCTCCTGACATTGGTGGTGTTGTACGTGCGCGTGCTGTTGCAAAACTGCTTGATGATTCTGATTTAGCCATCATTGATAAACGTCGCCCTCAAGCTAACGTTGCTCAAGTTATGCATATCATTGGTGATGTTCAAGACCGTGACTGCATTATTGTTGACGACATGATTGATACTGGCGGAACGCTTTGTAAAGCAGCCGAAGCTTTAAAAGAGCATGGTGCTAAGCGTGTATTCGCTTATGCCACTCACCCAGTATTTTCTGGTAATGCTGCACAAAACATCGCCAACTCAGTGATTGATGAAGTGATTGTTACTGATACGGTGCCATTAAGCCCAGAAATGAAAAAAATCGATAAAGTTACTCAGTTAACAATGTCTGCCGTTCTAGCTGAAGCGATTCGTCGTGTTAGTAACGAAGAGTCTATCTCTGCGATGTTTAAATATTAACGCTTTGATTTAATATTCTATATATCAATATGAAACGCACTTTATTGTGCGTTTTTTATTTTTGGCTTAAAAATTAAACCCACTCGCCCTCTTTAGCATTTTGATTTACTATCAGAATAGTTATTTTATAAATTAGGCGTAAGCACGATGAGTAAATATATATCCTTATTTTGTGCGGCAACCATCCTCTCTGGATGCCAAGTTATTTCACCTAAAGAATGTCAATCAACAGATTGGTTAAGCCGCGGCATTAACGACGGTAATAATGGCCGTTCAGCCAATATTTTGAGCGAATATATTCAAGCTTGTTCTGAAGCCAATATAACTGTTGATTCAAAGGCGTGGAGAAGTGGTTACAACACAGGAATTAGGTCTTATTGCGCCCCAGAAAACGGTTATACCGTAGGTCGTCAAGGCCTTACTTATAATGGTGTTTGCCCTAACAGTGAATTTTTAAAAAACTATAACACTGGACGTAGTGAATACGAATTAGAACAGCAAAAACAAGAGCTTCGCAATGAGATAGCGCAACTAAAAAATCAACTCGCATCTGAAACCGATAGAGAAAAAAAGAAGACCTTAAAGCAAGACATCAAACAACTCGAGAAACGGTTGGATAATTTACACAGACCAAATATATCATTTGAAATTAGCTTATAACCTTAAACCCAGAAAATCAGTTGGACGCATAGAAGTAAGATAAGTAACTCAAGTTCAACCATAAAAGCCATAAAGTGTATTCATCCATTGAGTGAATGTTTGACGTTCGTAAACTGGCTAAAATTACCGCTTGCTGCGTTGTAACTTTTATAAGTAGAACCACTACTTATTTGCTATCAAAATTTTCTCTCCGTTTAAGAGCGCCACCAACTGATTTTTCTAGGTTAAAACATTTTTTTAAATCTGAGTTTGCGCAACAAATCAGCAAATATTCGAGCGCGTAATCTTAGATTAACTAAACTTAGGGTTCTAGCGATTTAGAAAGTACCAATCTTTGTCATACCAGCGAAGGCTGGTATCCAGTGACTTTTATAGAAAAAAGCAAAGGCACTAGGGGCTGTTTATCTTTCGTGATTATTTTTGCAGCGATAAATTGGTCGTTTTATACAAGACAGAACTTGTGCGGTTTGGTATTCCAAATAAGCAAGCGATAACGCAGTAGAAATGACCAATTTACGCTGTCTTAGATACTTTTGAGCGTTCACTGCTCTGTGTTGTAACCCGTTTACTTAGATGACTAAGCTTCACTGCTTACGCCTTGAACAGATAAACGCTCAAATAGCACAAAATTTAATCCTGAAAGATAAACAGCCCCTAGACTACCGACATACAAAACTGTCGTTATTTCGTTTCCAGCCTGCGCTGGAGTGACGTGAACTCAGCGGTATACTTTCTTCCGCAGCTCTCCTTAGTGGCAGCGCCTCTCCAATGAAATTAGGCACCCTGGTGAATTTCCCTCAATACTCTTTGCTACTGTATCATCTTTATAAATAGAACAAACATGCGAGCAATACTTCAACCTCGCATTGTTTCTAATGACAAGACTCTTTCCTTTATCATCCCCAATAAAATGAAGCTTTTCTAAACCTTTTGTTGAATTTAAACGTGGATTAGATTCAATGGAAAGTTGCTTATCAATTTCTTGAATCCCAGCCACCCCTTCAATGCTGAATAAACTTAGATTATTATTTAAAATTAATGAGCCCACTGCATTAATATTAGAAAGGCCTTTTAAGCTGGTCAATTTTGAATTTGTAATGTTTAAGCTTCCATCCACATAAGACAAACGCTTCATACCGTCTAAATTATTCAGTGCTTCATCATTAATTAGGCTTAACTCACCTTCAACGAATGCTAAGCCTGAAAGTCCGTCTATGTTGCTAAGTTGTCCATTATTTTGAATTTTCACGTCAGCATGAGCGATTCTAATACCTGCTAAACCATCGATATTCTCTATTTTCTCATTACTTATGATCTCTATACTTTCACCCAGTTTTTCTAACTTATTAGTCAAAGGGAGAGCCAATAAGGATTTATTATCGTGAACTCTAACCCCTCTCTCAATTTCTTCCAAATCAGAGAATCCACTCACACTTTCAAGCATTGGGTTATTACAGATCTCTAAATTCCCACCTACAGTATGTATTCTATTGAACCCCTCAATAGTTTCTAACACTGGATTTTGTCTAACAATAAGGTCTCCAAAAACAATTTCTAAATTCGATAAACCTTCAATTGATTTAATTTTTGAGTTGTACCCTATGGATAAATTGCCCCAAACTTCTTTAATGTTAGTTAACCCATCTATGTTTTCAATATCGTCCCCATTGATGTAAGTTGAGGCAGATAACAGCGTGCACTTTGGGTACTGCGTGTAAAAATTATCTATATCCGCCTGACTGTTAAACGAAAAACGAATAGACCGCGGACAGTCATCAGTAAGTAAATAATCTGTTAAGCCTTTATCTATAAAGGCATGTTTCGGTGTATCACCATCACGTTCAATTTTGAATTCAGAAATATCGCCAATCTCAGTCCATTGCAGCGTACCTAAATTACCACTTTGTGAACCTTGATTTTTTATGTGGCTAAAATAATATTCTTTTTCCAATTCATCTTTGCTATCTGATTGTTGCCAAATTAATAGAAGCTCCACTTCATTATTCGCTGACAAATCATAAAGAATCCCATTACTGTGATTCGAACGTGAGAATGGATTGCTTTTAACTTCATTGTTACTATCCCATATTACTTTTGACTCGGAGTCGACATGTCCTTTTAAGAGCCTAATTACTATTGACTCGACTTTTTTTGGTCGCGCTTCATTCGTTTGAAACGCAACAACAACACTGCCTCCATGATCAATATCGATTTGTGGATTTATTCCATAACCCAATTTTGAAAAAGCACCCCACGCCCACAACCCCAACTTATCCTTTGTTATGGCGGCTCTGTAATATAGCTTTGACTTTTCCTCATTGCTCTGGATTATCATCACAGCGATGTCGCCATTGGAGGCAAATGAATAATTAGGTGTTTGTTCTTGTTGTCCCATATTTTTTGCCAAGCGAATTTTCTGGAGAGCACTGTTTTCCGTTTGTGAAAAAACAGGATGGATGATCGTGAAAACAAAAAAGTGCATTGCGATTAAAAGATTACGTATTTTCATAATAAAAACTCCACTTTAATGCTTTATACCAATTCGCATTCAATAGTGATCGCTCAACAAGAACGAAAGGCTTTCAGTACAAGGCGCAAGTTTGAAATACTATTGGGATAATATAAAAACTTGTAACGCAGTAATGGACGCCTTTTTCTTGTTTAGTGAAAGTCTCTGGATACCACCAGCCTACGCAGGTATGACAAAACACAAACCTTTTATGCTAGTTAGCCCCAAGGGCGAGGAATTCAATCCGGAATGATTAAAGGCTATGCATTATTTAGACAACCATAATAAGTGAAACTACCCTCAACTCTAAATGCAAAACTCGCCTAATATGTACTTATTTATCATATCAAACAGATGCGAAACAAAGTTATCGCTAAGCAAAGATTTACCTTAGCTTGAAAAACTGATACTTATTGGTTTCATTATCTTTTTATCCCATCTCACCGAGAGAACCATAGCAGTGAAACATTCTCTAGAAAAAGACAAAATTAAAATTCTACTACTTGAAGGGCTTCACCAATCTTCTGTTGAGGTGTTTCAACGGGAAGGCTATAGCAACATTGAGTACCATAAATCTTCTTTGGTAGGAAACGAGCTTAACGAAGCCATAAAAGACGCTCATTTCATTGGGATCCGTTCACGCACACAACTTACTTCTGAAGTCATTTCTCAAGCAGAAAAGCTCATCGGAATTGGCTGTTTTTGTATTGGTACTAACCAAGTTGATTTAGATGCCGCCGCGAACGCAGGTATTCCAGTGTTTAATGCGCCTTTTTCAAATACTCGTAGTGTGGCTGAGCTTGTGATTGGTGAAATCATCATGTTGATGCGTGGCATTCCAGAGCGTAACGCCAAAGCTCACCGTGGTGAATGGTTAAAAAGCGCAGTAGGCAGTCATGAGATACGCGGTAAAACCCTAGGTATCATAGGTTATGGTCATATTGGTACACAATTAGGTATTATGGCTGAAACCTTAGGTATGAATGTCACTTTTTATGATACTGAAGATAAATTGCCTCTTGGTAACGCAAAACAAGTCAGTAAGCTCCCTGAACTCCTAGCGCAAGCCGACGTTGTGAGCCTACATGTTCCTGAAACTGCGCAAACCAAGAACATGATAAGTACCAATGAATTTTCAATGATGAAGCCAAACTGCAAGTTTATTAATGCTTCACGGGGTACAGTTGTCGATATTCCAGCCTTGGCCAAAGCGATAGAATCCAAACACCTTGCTGGTGCTGCTATCGATGTTTTTCCAATTGAACCTAAGTCTAACAATGATGAATTCTCAAGTCCGCTTCGTGAATTCGACAACGTGATCCTTTCACCTCATGTCGGTGGTAGTACAATGGAAGCGCAGCAAAATATAGGGATTGAAGTTGCTGGTAAACTGGTGAAATATTCAGACAATGGCTCAACAGTAACCGCCGTTAACTTTCCTGATGTATCACTCTCATCACATACAGGCCGCTCACGCCTGTTACACATCCACATCAATAAACCAGGCATTTTAATCCAAATTAACCAAGCGTTTTCAGACAAAGGCATCAACATTGCCGCGCAGCACCTACAAACAAAAGGTGATATAGGTTATGTGGTCATGGAAGTGGATACCATTCAAGCGGATAATGCACTGGAACAGTTAAAACTTATCGAAGGTACGATACGAGCTAGAGTGCTTTATTAAAGAACCTTCAAGCCAGGGTAAACGCACGAATGTTTTTCGAGCAAAAACCGTAGACTTTATAATCTGTCATTCCCGTGAAAACGCGAACCCAGTGACTTTGGTAATTCCAATATAAGGTATTATACCAATTTCGTTTGTACTTTGTGCGCATACATAGCTCTGAGTTGAGCATTTAATTACTGTAATTGGTATTAGGGTCTGTTGATCTTTCAGGATTAAATTTTGTGCTATTTGAGCATTTATCTGTTCAAGGCGTGAGCAGTGATGCTTAGCCATCTATGTGAGCTGGTCACAACACAGAACAGTGAATGCTCAAAAGCATCGGAAAAAAGAGAGAGCGTAAATTGGTCGCTCTTTCTAAATAAAAGGTGCTGCGTTATCGTTTTCTTATTTGGAAACGAAGTAACGACAGTTTTGTATGTCGATAATAACCAAACCTCACAAACTCTGCCTTGCATAAAATAACCAATTTATCGCTGCAAAAACAATCACGAAAGATCAACAGACCCTAGATTCCCACTTTCGTGGGAATGACGAAATTACCACATGGCGTTGTGCATATTTCACTCATTCGTGCGGTTGCCTTTCAGGCCAATTAGAAGGACAATGTGAATAGAGGAGCTTATATGGGTTTTACTACATCATTGTCGAATCAACTTTAATTCGTTCCCAATCGATAACGTCATACACAGGCTTTTTTAACAGATAAGTTGATGGATCTTGCATAAAAAGCCACACATCATTTTTAGCTTCAGGTTTAAAATATTGTGTTATCCAACCTGTAACCATATCAGGCTCGCTACAAAAATAAGCAAACCCTTTCGGAGGTGGCATAATTGCACCATAGCGTTCAACCACTTCGTCAACTTGAAACCCACCCCTTACTTCTGTCATTTCAAATAGAGTAGCAAGCAATGCGTAATTGTCCAAATATTTTTCTGCGGATTGTTGCTTAGCTATTGCTAAGTCATATCGCTCTTTTAGTTTCGCCTTAACATCATAACTAGAATGCGCCGCGTTGTTATAGTTAACGAGTGCATTTCTTACTCTTTCTTCTGCAGATACTCTAGCTTTCATCAAGCCTAGTGTCATATATTTAGGACTCCCCTTATTCTTGCCTTTGACGCCATAATCTTCTGATACGGCCATATCAATATCAACCATTCGTACCCTAGGGCTGTCAATGTTAATGGGATGCTTAATACCTTGTTTATTTTTTTTAAAAACCATATTTTCAGATTTGATATCACGAAAATAAATGTGATTTTGATGCGCATGCTTAATGTCTATACATAACTGTTCACAACACAACATATCAACACTTAGCTCTGCTAAAATGACTTCATCAAATACGTCAACACCACCATTTTGTCCTATCATCCTACGGGACGACACGGCGACGGTTTGGCATATTGAAGTGTACC
Source organism: Parashewanella spongiae (assembly GCF_004358345.1). Taxonomy (NCBI): domain Bacteria; kingdom Pseudomonadati; phylum Pseudomonadota; class Gammaproteobacteria; order Alteromonadales; family Shewanellaceae; genus Parashewanella; species Parashewanella spongiae. Next base: position 4,459,021 of record NZ_CP037952.1, read on the forward strand.
TAGAAAATTGCTGTGCTAAGTGCTTATTTTCCAATTCAATTTCTAAATCAAAATCTGCACCGGCTTTTAAAAATTTTTGACCATAAGCATTCTTTACCCAAACTTTTTTAGGAGCAAGTTCAATGGCCACGTCATCTTTTGCTACTACTGTTTTAGTACCGCCACTAACTTCACGTGAAACAACTGTATCAGGATCACGGGTAGTTTTTAGAATGCCGTCAATATCAACATAGTAACAACGAGCTTCACCTTTCCAATTTCGTTTGGTGGGGTGCTGCATTATCACAAATTCCAATGGTCTTCTCTGCTCACTTAAAGGCAATGCTTTATCTTTATCTTGCATGACTTGCAGTTTAGCGGCATACAATAATAAATTCTTTCTATACTTATAATTAGAGTAATATTTACCAATTTTGATCGCCGCTTGGCACCTATTCCTCAGCTCTGTTTCTGCAATATCAACTTCTCTGGTTTGTCGTTCTTCAAACCCTATTACAACTGTTTTTTTCTCTGGTTCTCTAGTCACTTTTGCCTTTGTATTTGCAACCTTTCCAGCTAAAAATTTATAAGGATCGTGTTGGGCTTCAACAATACGTTTTATTTTGTCACTGTTACTTTGTCCGAAAAGCTTTGAAATTTTAGAGCGAACGCTAATTGATCGTGGCTCGCTTTCCCCCTCAGGGTTGACCGTCACGTCAGGATTAAGGTTATAAGCTCTTATTCTGTATTGTCTTGAGTCGGATAACGTGCAGATGAAACCATTCCTGTCGGGAGCCTCTTTAATACAAAAGCGATCCTGATGAATATGCGCTCTGATTTGCTCAGTTGAAATACCCATAAATTCACCCTCTCACGAATTATCAATAACCAACTAACATATTTAACAATTTATTGTACTGAACCAAAAGCACACAGCACGTTAATTATTTTTCATGAATTTTGTACGGTAGCTTTAAGCTCACAAAACAATCTTTTGTATCTGAACTTTGAAATTGGGCATTATACCAATTACAGTAATTAAATACCCAACTCAGAGCTATGTATGTGTTAAAAGTACAAGTGAAATTGATGAAGACATAGTTATTACCGACATACAAAACTGTCGTTATTACATGGCTACGTTGAGACAGTTTTGCGTAGTAATTTGGACACATACAAGCTCCCGAAGGGCAAGGCTAAAGGATTCCATTACTGTGTTGAAAGTTTTTGAATTATCCCGACAAAAGCACTAAGTGCGTTGAACGCCAGTTTTGTATGGCGGCCGTAGGGAATATAGTACCTCAAACTTGCGCCTTGTACTGAAACCCTTTAGCTCTTGCTGAGTGGGAAGTTAATTGCTGTAATTGGTATTAGTGGCAACTTGGTATATCATAGCCGCCAAAATTCTTATCATTCAGTCACGAAGTCCGAGGTGTATTATTTTTCGCCGAATCAGCCAGTTTTGTAAGCAGCTATTTGATGGTTCAGAAACCGAAATCGACACTCATTTCGATAACAAGGCATCTGCAACTACTCTGGAATTAGAAGTCATTCCCAGAAACGCGCATACAATTTCAAGAAACCAAATCAGTGAAAATGCCTTAAAAGTGCTTTATCGGCTTCACAAATCAGGCTTTAAGGCCTATTTAGTTGGTGGCGGTGTACGTGATATTTTATTGGGGCTTGCACCAAAAGACTTTGATGTTGTCACGAACGCAAAACCTGAAGAAATTAAAGGCTTGTTCAGAAATAGCCGTTTAGTTGGTCGACGCTTCCGTTTAGCACACATTGTATTTGGCCGTGACGTCATCGAGGTAGCGACTTTCCGAGGACACCACAATAAGAGCAACGATAAAATATCCAAGTCCAATGCGGAAGGTCGCTTATTAAGAGATAACGTTTATGGCACCATCGAAGAAGACGCTGAGCGCCGCGATTTCACAGTAAATGCTTTGTATTATGATATCAGTGATTTTTCTATTCGCAGCTACGGTGGTGGTATTCGAGATATTCAAGCTGGCGTGATCAAAATGATTGGCGATCCTGAAACTCGTTATCGTGAAGATCCTGTAAGGATGATCCGCGCCGCCCGTTTCGCGACCAAATTAAACATGCAAATCGCCCCTGAAACCGCTGAGCCTATTATTCGTTTATCCTCGTTACTTCAAGACATTCCCGCAGCAAGAATGTTTGAAGAAGTCCTTAAATTATTCTTTAGTGGAAAGGCGTTAAAAACCTTTCAATTGATGAATGAGCATCAACTTTTCACTCCGTTATTTCCGCAAATAACTCAATTGCTTGCTGAAGATCCACAATCTCCCTTAGCCGCTATGTTAGAGCAAGTATTTAAAAATACCGACACACGTATTAAAGAAGGTAAAACCGTTAACCCTGCATTCTTTTATGCCGCCGTGCTTTGGTATCCTTTGCAGCAAAAAGCTCGAGATATTGCTTTAGAAAGTGGATTATCAGTATACGATGCAAACATCGCTGCGATGGGTGATGTAATGGAGCAACAATGCCAAACCATAGGCATTCCAAGACGTTTTAGCACGCAATCAAAAGATATTTGGCAATTACAACTACGACTTGAGCGAAATACCGGTACACGCGGATTTAAATTGCTTGAGCATCCTAAGTTTCGCGCAGGTTACGACTTATTATTACTTCGAAGTGAATTTGAAACCAAGGAAGTCAAAAAGCTGGCTGCGTGGTGGAAAAGCTTTGTTGAAGCTTCAGAAGAAGACCGCCCAGATATTGCTCGAAAAGCAGCAAAGTCAGGTAATCGAAGCCGAAACTCGAAGCCGAGGCGACGTCGTAAGCCGACAGCAAGCAAATCAGCGAAAGAGTAATTTATTAGGGTCTGTTGATCTTTCGTGATTGTTTTTGCAGCGATAAATTGGTTACTTTATGCAAGGCAGAGTTTGTGAGGTTTGGTTATTATCGACATACAAAACTGTCGTTACTTCGTTTCCAAATAAGAAAACGATAACGCAGCACCTTTTATTTAGAAAGAGCGACCAATTTACGCTCTCTCTTTTTTCGATGCTTTTGAGCATTCACTGTTCTGTGTTGTGACCAGCTCACATAGATGGCTAAGCATCACTGCTCACGCCTTGAACAGATAAATGCTCAAATAGCACAAAATTTAATCCTGAATGATCAACAGACCCTAGGACAGCATAAATTATGGCTACAGTCTTCATCGCCCTTGGGGCCAATATGGATAACCCAAAACAGCAGTTAGATAATGCAAGCCTTGCACTAGAAACGATTGCTGACAAACTAAGTTATACCATTTCACCTTATTACCGCTCGGTACCAATGGGGGATGTTATGCAGCCTGATTATTTAAACGCCGTTGCTTCGTTTACCACTCAACTGTCTCCTTCTGAATTGCTCGGCAAGTTACAAGAGGTTGAACAACAACAAGGTCGGCAAAGATTAGTTCGCTGGGGACCAAGAACGTTAGATCTTGATATCTTACTGTACGACAATCTAAAAATCAGCACTGAAAGCCTCACCATTCCTCATTATGGCATGAAATCAAGAGGGTTTGTTTTGATCCCTCTTTTGGATATCGCCCCATCGCTTGTTCTTCCATGTGGTACGTTTGTGGAAAGTCTAATTAACGAAGAAATGAACAAAGATTTGCAACGTTTCGACACAGATCCTTGCAGCGCATTGTAATATCGCTTATAAATTTATTTCGCTTTTTCAAAATAGTAGATATATGTCAAAAGTAACCAGCTCAACTCTGTTTAAATACAAACAGGAAGGTAAGAAGTTTTCCGCCCTCACCGCTTACGACTCAAGCTTTGCCAGTGCATTTGATCAAGAAGGCATTGATGTTTTGTTAGTGGGTGACTCTCTTGGCATGGTGGTTCAAGGAAAAGCCGATACAATTCCTGTTACTAATCAAGATGTCGCCTATCATACCCGTTGCGTGAGTAACGCCGTAGATCGTGCTCTATTGATTGCAGACATGCCTTTTATGAGTTATGCCACTCCAGAGCAGGCTATGACGAATGCTACCGAGCTTATGCAAGCGGGTGCGAGCATGATAAAGATGGAGGGTGGGCATTGGTTGCTTGAAACCATTACCATGCTGACAGAGCGTGGCATACCCGTTTGTGCTCACTTAGGTTTGACGCCTCAATCTGTTCACGTTTTTGGTGGATTTAAAATTCAAGGACGCGACGAAGAAAACGCCAAACGTATAATCGAAGAAGCGAAAGCCATTGAAAAAGCAGGCGCGCAACTCTTAGTGCTTGAATGTATTCCAACTGACTTAGCAAAAACGATTACAGAAACACTATCTATCCCTGTGATTGGAATTGGCGCAGGCGCAGATACCGACGGACAAATACTGGTCATGCATGATATTTTTGGTATCAGTAGTGGTTATATTCCACGTTTCTCAAAAAATTATCTATCACAAACTGGTGATATTCGATTAGCCGTCAAAGCGTTTATTCAAGAAGTTTCTGACGGAACCTTCCCAAGTGAATCACATACATTTAATTAACTAATTTAAACTGAGTTTTCCTTCATGATTTCCACATCCGATATTGATGTTATTAGACGCCAAGTACGATCTTGGCACGCTGCAGGTGAAACCGTCGCGTTTGTTCCTACAATGGGTAATTTGCACCAAGGTCACATTTCATTGGTTACTGAAGGCCTTGAACATGCCGATCATCTTGTCGCATCAATCTTCGTCAACCCAATGCAATTTGCCGCGCACGAAGACTTAGACACTTATCCACGAACCCTCGATGAAGATTTGCAAGCGCTTCAAGCCGTCGGAACAGAATTAGTCTTTACACCAACATCAGACATTATCTACCCTCAAGGCATTGAGCATCATACAAAAGTTTTGATCCCTGAAGACACTATTGGCGATTGTGGCGAAGCGCAAAGCCGACCTGGTTTTTTTGTTGGAGTCGCAACCGTAGTATTGAAACTCTTTAATATTGTGCAGCCAGACGTAGCTGTTTTTGGCCGCAAAGACTATCAACAACTCGTAGTCATCCAAACCTTAGTCAATGATTTAGCGTTGCCGATAAAAGTCATAGGCGTAGATACTTATCGAGAGCCAAACGGTCTTGCCATGAGTTCCCGCAATAATTACTTAACCACTGAGCAAAAAGAACAAGCGGCTGTAATAAAAAAATCCATGGATAGGCTCACTCATCAATTACAATCACACCAAGATACTGAGGCGGCCATTACAGATGCAAAACAGCAAATTCAAGATGCAGGCCTACAACCAGACTACATTACGATCCGCAATGCCCATACGTTACAAACGGTAAGCGAAGATGATAATGAATTGGTTGTCATGGTCGCCGCCAAGTTAGGCAGTACTCGGCTGATTGATAATCAGTGTTTTAATATCTATACCCATGATACCTAAGTACCTGACCATAAGTTTCTTAAGATTTTCTAGTGCCCAGTTTCAGCACTCTACGGTGTTGCAACTTCGGTTACATAGCTACGGCTATGCGCCCTACATTGCGTCTTGTATAGCACTAAACCTGAGCACAATAATTATCAAAGAACTTATCGACAGGTACTTAAAGATGCATCTTTGTACCGTCATTCAATCAAAAGCAGTGATCATAAATTCACTGCTTTTCTGAATTGCTATCGAAAATTTTTTCTGCGTTTAAGGGAGCCACCAACTGACATTTCTAGGTTAAAACAATTTATGGTTTTATTAAAAAATTGGACATTGTAATTGTCGATGAATACAAAACACCAATTAAGCCATGGAGAATTGCGTACAAGTTAAATAACCTGAGCTATGTTCATATATTTTCTCTCCCCTCCATATCACTTGATAGATAAACAGTGTCTCTTTATAAACACTGGCTTAACGACATAGAAAAAAAACCAAATAATAAATAACATTGCCTTAAATTTATATTAAATTGAGAGTCACGCTTGATGTTTAGAAAAGTAGAAAAGCTAAATGATACCTTTACCCCCTATATCCCCTTTCCCCCCGTTGTTACCTATACGTGATGTTTCCGAGAATAATCTTCTATATCCGCAATATTTGTTTATTAACTCTCAGGTATATGCTGTGATCAATACACCTCCACAACAACTTTTTTTTAATCCCACACCAGCCCAAATCATACAACCTAAGCCTATAACGCTAAATTATCAGACAAGAGTACAATATCATGGCCTTCTCCAGAGTGGAGAGATCTCTGAGCAAAATTCAAGAGGTCTAGAGGTTAATGAAGGACAAAATGACCAACTCAGAAAGGTAGAACCTAAGAAACCTAAAATTAAACGGAAAATACTCACTTTTGATGAAAGAATAAAATATTTTGGCCTTCTCCAGCAAGGAAAAATCACTGGGCAACAATTAAAAGATAAAGGGCTTAGTGACAGCCAAATTGCTCGGCTCATAAAGGAAGAACCTAAGAAGCCTAAGCCTAAATCTAAAACACCAACTTTTGAGAAAAGAACAGAATATCACAACGGTCTCAAAAGTGGAGCGGTAACAGAAAAGCATTTAATAAATCAAGGGCTTACAACATGTCAAATTACTCAACTCAAGAGAAAAGAACCTAAGCAACCTAAGCCACATAAGCCACATAAGCCACATAATTCATTTACCCTTAAAGAAAGAACAGAGTTTCACTTTCAACTTCAAAATGAAGACGTAGATTTGGTAAAAGAAAAAGGGTTAAGTCGTAGGCAAATTGCTCAACTCAAAAAGAATGAACCCAGACGCCCTAGGCAACATAAGAAACATATTCCTCTGTCACTCGCAACAAAGAAAATATATCGCATTCAACTTGAAACAGGAATAACTACCGAGGAAGCTTTAAAAAGTGAAGGAATATCTGATTGGCAAATTAAGACTATTAGGGTCTGTTGATCTTTCGTGATTGTTTTTGCAGCGATAAATTGGTTATTTTATGCAAGGCAGAGTTTGTGAGGTTTGGTTATTATCGACATACAAAACTGTCGTTACTTCGTTTCCAAATAAGAAAACGATAACGCAGCACCTTTTATTTAGAAAGAGCGACCAATTTACGCTCTCTCTTTTTTCGATGCTTTTGAGCATTCACTGTTCTGTGTTGTGACCAGCTCACATAGATGGCTAAGCATCACTGCTCACGCCTTGAACCTAAAAACATCAGTTGAACGCTGAGTATACGAGTAACTGTTTGAGCAATACGATGATTTTATCATCATGGCACTTCACTCAATGAGTGAAGTGCTCTACGCTCACAAGCTTGCTAAAATGACTGCTATCTGCGTTGTAACTTTTGCAAGTAGAATAACTACTTGCTGTAAGCTACGCCTTACTATCAGCCATTTTTTCTACGCTTGAGAACGCAGTCAACTGATGTTTCTAGGTTGAACAGATAAATGCTCAAATAGCACAAAATTTAATCCTGAAAGATCAACAGACCCTAGGCAAGCATAGATGGAATAATCGATTATAGGTTTGCACTGACAAAATCGTCACTTGCAATATTTGTAATTTACTCTAACACCTTCTTTTGAGCAGTCAGAAAAGCAATGAAATCACGTTATAAATACTCTTGGGCAGATATTGAAACATAATTATAACTGCAATCCTTTGATAACAAAGATAATAATTTAGGGATATATTTGAGCGGGGAAAACTCGATAACCAACAGAAATTGCCAGAGTGTCTTTTTATAAACACTGGCTTAACGACATAGAAAAAAATCCAAATAATAAATAACATTACCTTGAATTTATATTAAATTGAGAGTCACTCTTGATATTTAGAAAAGTAGAAAAGCTAAATGATACCTTTACCCCCTTTACCCCCTTTACCCCCTTTATCTCCTTTACCCCCTTTATCTCCTTTACCCCCTTTACCCCCTTTACCCCCTTTATCTCCTTTACCCCCTTTATCTCCTTTACCCCCGTTGTTACCTATACATCATGATTCCGAGAGTAATCTTCTATATCCGCAATATTTGGATATTAACTCTCAGGTATATGCTGCGGCCAATACGCCTCCACAACAATTTTCTTTTAATGCCACACCAGCTAAAATAACACAACCTAAGCCTAAAAGGCTAAACTACCATACAAGAATACAATATCATGGCCTTCTCCAGAGTGGAGAGTTCACTGAGCAACATTCAACAAGTCAAGAGCTTAATGAAGGACAAATTGACCGACTCAGAAAGGAAAAACCTAGGCGACCAATGCCTAAACCTAAGATACTAACTTTTGAACAAAAAACAGAATGCCATGAAGGTCTCAAGAGTGGAGCCATTACTGAGCAAGATTTAACACATAAAGGGCTTAGTGTTTGGCAAATTGAGCGACTCAAAGAGGAAGAGCCTAATCCTCCTAAGTCACATAAACCACATAATTCATTTAGCCTTAAAAAAAGAATAGAGTTTTACGCTAAACTTAAAAACGGAGAAGTAGATGAATTAATAGGTAGAGGGTTAAGTCGCAAGCAAATTGAGTACCTCGAAAAGAAAGAACTCAGACATCCTAGGCAACATGAGAAACATCGTCCTCTGTCACTCGCAACAAAGAAAAAATATCGTATTCAACTTGAAACTGGAATAACTACCGAGGAAACGTTAAAAAGTGAAGGAATATCTAGTTGGCAAATTAAGAATATTAAGCAAGCATAGATGGAATAATCGATTATGGTTTTGCACTGACAAAATCGTCACATGCATTATTTGAAATTTACTCTAACACCTACTTTTGATCACTCCGAAAATCCACTTAACATTAATTTTATGGGAACGCCCTGAAAAATTAGTTTATCTTAATGAAAAATAGCTAAGTGCTAGGGGCTGTTTATCTTTCGTGATTATTTTTGCAGCGATAAATTGGTCGTTTTATACAAGACAGAGCTTGTGCGGTTTGGCATTCCAAATAAGCAAGCGATAACGCAGGAGAAATGACCAATTTACGCTGTCTTAGATGCTTTTGAGCGTTCTGTGTTGTAACCCGTTTACTTAGATGACTAAGCTTCACTGCTTACGCTTTGAACAGATAAACACTCAAATAGCACAAAATTTAATCCTGAAAGATAAACAGCCTCTAACAGTTAATCATTCTTTGTATCGACTACTCTCTGCATTAGGTAAAATTTTGGCTCTATAAATATGAAAAGAGTCGTTATACCAATACTGAATTTTAAGCTTATCACGATTCTTATTGCAAAACACACTGCAACCCTTTGATAAAATCGATAATAATTTAGGGAGATATTTGCACGGGGAAAACTCGATAACCAACAGAAATTGCCAGAGTGTCTTTTTATAAACACTGGCTTAACGACATGAAAAAATAATCCAAATAATAAATAACATTACCTTGAATTTATATTAAATTGAGAGTCACTCTTGATGTTTAGAAAAGTAAAAAAGCTAAATGATACCTGCACCCTCTTTATTCCCTTTGCTCCCGTGGTTACCTATACGACGTGATGTTCCCGAGAGCAATCTTCAATGTCCGCAATATTTGTTTTTTAACTCTCAGGTATATGTTGCGGTCAATAGACTTCCACAGCCGCTTTTTTTGGCTCCACATCAGCCCAAACAACACGACCTAAGCCTAAAAGGCTAACTTATGAGACAAGAATACAATATCATGACCTTCTCCAAAGTGGAGACATCACTGATCAATATTTAAGAACTCAAGGGCTTAATGAAGGACAAATTGAACGACTCAAAAAAGTAGAACCTAAGGTGCCTAACACTAAATGTAAAATACTCACTTTTAATGAAAGAAAAAATCTTTTTGACCTTCTCCAGCGTAAAGAAATCACTGAGCAAGATTTAAAAGATCAAGGGCTTAGTGTCGGGCAAATTGCTCGACTTAGAAAGGAAGAACCTAAGCGGCCTAAGCCTAAATCTAAAATGCTAACTTTTGAACAAAGAACACAATATTACAACGGTCTCAATAGTGGAGCAATTACTAAGCAAGACTTAATAAATCAAGGGGTTAGCGCTAATCAAATTACTTGGCTCACAAGGAAAGAACCTAAGCGACCTAGGCCACATCGGGCACATATGCCATATAATTCATTTAGCCTTGAAGAAAGAATAGAGTTTCGCGCTCAACTTCTAAATGGAGAAGAGGATAAATTAAAGGAAAAAAGGTTAAGTCGTAGGCAAATTGATCTACTCAGAAAGAAAGAACCCAGACCCCATAGGGAACATAAAAAGTATAAACGTCTGACACTCGAAACAAAGAAAGAATATCGCATTCAACTTGAAACTGGAATAACTACCGAAGAAGCTTTAAAAAGTGAAGGAATATCTGATTGGCAAATTAAGACTATTAGGCAAGCATAGGTGGAATAATCGATTATGGTTTTTCACTAACAAAATCATGACATGCATTATTTGCAATTTTCCATAACACCTTCTTAGGAAAGTTGCGGAAAAAGTATACCGGTGAGTTATCGTCACTCCAGCGCAGGCTGGAAACGATAACGCAGCAGAAATGACCAATTTACGCTGTCTTCGATGCTTTTGAGCATTCACTGTTCTGTGTTGTGACCAGCTCACTTAGATGGCTAAGCATCACTGCTCACGCCTTGAACAGATAAATGCTCCAATAGCATAATATTTAATCCTGAAAGATCAACAGACCCTTCTATGAGGACATCTTTGTCAAGCCCTTCAGTTTTTACTTTATTTCATTCAGTTTCTCTGGTTAAAAGTGTTGCTCAGGTTTTGTTGTGTCAGCTTAATGGCTAACCACCTTCTATCCGTTCTGACTTTAGTCAGTCACCTTAAATTGCATGCGCATTATCACGCCTAACCTGAATAATGATACTAACTCTTCTAGAAAAACGATTTAGCCTTGCTTATCAAGGGGCTGTACAGTTAGCATCGAACAACGCTTTACTACATTTTACTCTTTACTTGGTTATTTTGATTAAAGTGACATCGTTGCACCTGATGGCACTTCTCCATGCTCTAAATACTTCCACAGTTTGATAAGAAGTTTACGTGCCATAGCAACAATGCCGATGCGTCTCATTCGTTTACTGCCATGAGCGAAACGCTGTTCGAACCATAAACTCAATTCTGATTTGGGTTGATACCGTAACCAAAACCAACTGAGTTCAACCATAATCTTTCGTATTCGTCGATTACCTGACTTGCAAATGCCTTGCTCTCTTTGACTGTCACCACTATCGTAAGGCGTTGGTGTCATTCCTGCACAAGCTCCCACTTGTTTAGCGTTTTTAAATTCTCGCCAATGGAAAAACTCTGTTACTAATACCCAGCTCGATTGCCAGCCTACGCCTTTAAGCTGCATGAGCTGATTAATTTTTTGCGATGCGTCATCACAGTCATCAAGAACACGTTGTTTTTGTAATTTCTCAATTGCTTTAATTTGCTTGTCGACAATTTCATGCCTATCAAGTTCTCGCTCTATTTCCGTCACTAAATCTGTCGGTAAAGGCTTATTGAGAACCGCCGTCTTAAGTTGATTAACTTTCCCCTTTAGTTTAGAGATATTTTCCACGCTGATACCATGCAAACACAGAAGTGACTTAATTCGTGCGCTGTGACTGCCACGCTCTTTTACTAATCGTTCTCGCTCTCGGTTAATTCGTCGCTTATCTTCAGCTTCTACATTTGGAACATTGATGATATTTAAAGCTTCTTGCTCTCCAGAGTGATAACGCATCAGTAAACGGAGCAAAGCAATCACATCAACTCTATCGGTTTTGACTTTCTTCTGTTTTCGGCTGACTTCAATACTGGCTGAGTCAATCACATGATTTTCGATGCCGTCTTTAATTAACGCTCTGTGTATCCAGAATCCGTCTCTACCTGCTTCGTAACAGCTAATGACTTTGCAGTTTTCAACGCAGAATAGCTTTTCTTTTGCTAAGGCTATTTCATGATGTAGGGCTTTCCAGTCTCGGGAATCAATCGTTTTGACTCTCTTTTTTTCACCATTTGAAAAGCCAAGCTTCCAAGTTTTACTGCTAAGTTCAAAAGCAATGTACAAATTAACAAATTTTGCGTTATCTTTTACTTGAAGGACGGTGCTCATAATATTCCCCTTGTGTTGTGGTAACTAAAGGGTAGTTGAGTTACTGTCCTTCATAGTTTCTAGTGCCTTTGCTTTTTCCTATAGAAAATAACTGGATACCAGCCTTCGCTGGTATGACAAAGATCGGTACTTTCTAAATCGCTAGCTCCCTTATGTGTGCATTTCGGAAATCAACTCAACGACTACATTTAGTTATGCCGTGCTAAACAGTAGAAAAGTTAAACAAACTAGACTAATTACCGCTCACACACAATTTCAACTGACCTCTTTTACATTCGCAAATTCATTCATTCTCTGATATGGTAACCACTTAAAATATACGGAATTATTCGATACTTCATATTCTTATTGGGAAGGTGAATGTATCAAACTGACAGGATGCTCTTCCCAATGGCACGGTTTGCTATTTCAATATTAGGGATACTGATGGCTCACTCAGTATCTGCAAGCACCATTTTTAAGTGCATAAAAGACGATAAAATTGTCTTTTCTCAGATCGTTTGTCCTAATGAATTTAAACAGCATACAATTGAATACCAACTCGGGGTAACAACAGAAACAGATTCTGACAAAGTTGCTACGAAACAAGATCCCCTTCATACCATATTGAATGATAAAACGATTTCCCGTGAAAAGTTGCTTATGCTCATCAAAGGCGAAATCTCCCGTTTACATCAGGAGAATAGTTACCATGAAGTATTACGTTCTAGTGAATTACAAAAGTTAGAGCGAAAACGCTATTGGCAAGAGAAGGAAAAGAACGATCCTGAGCACATTAAAGGCATAAAGAAAATCAATGAGCACTTTAATTCAATGAACGCGATTAACGACACTACCATAAAAGTCTTATCAGAACGTTACCAACAAATTGAGTGATCTATAACAAATCAACCGACAAATGTCGGTTGATTTTAAGTTTCCATGTCCCGTAAAACCACGACTAAGTGCGTAACCCGATACCTCGTGATATCAAATAATACGCAACAAGCCACAAACCTGTACAGAAGCCAATCATGACCGCAATGGACAGCGGAATACTAATATCCGCAAAGCCTAAAAAGCCATAACGAAATACATTGATCATATATACAACAGGGTTAATGGCAGATACCGCTTTCCAAAAATCAGGTAATAACGACAATGAGTAAAACACGCCACCAAGGTAAGTTAACGGGGTTAACACAAACGTCGGCACGATACTCACATCATCAAAGCTCTTAGCGAAAATGGCATTCACCAGTCCACCTAAAGCAAATAATATCGAGGTGAGCAAAACCGTGAGAGCCACTAGCAAGGGCGAGTGCAGCTCAAGATCAACAAAAAACAGTGCAACACAAGTGACAATCAAACCAACACATAAACCTCTTGCTACACCGCCACCGACATAGCCAGCAATCATGACGTAATGCGGTACAGGCGCTACCATAATTTCTTCAATATTATGCTGAAATTTAGCACTATAAAATGAACTGGCAACATTAGAATATGAACTGGTGATTACGGACATCATGATCAAACCTGGAGCAATAAACTCCATATAAGACACTCCGCCCATTTCACCAATTCTGCTGCCGACTAAATTACCAAAAATTAGAAAATACAAAGTCATGGTGATGGCAGGCGGCACTAGAGTTTGAATCCAAATTCGCGTAAAACGATTGATTTCTTTTTTTAATAAGCTTCTAAAAGCCACGAAGTATAACGACAGCATTAGTTATTTTCCTGTGCTGAATTCAATAAGCCAACAAAAAGTTCTTCTAGACGATTCGATTTATTGCGCATTGAGACAACCGAGATATCATGAGTTGTCAACTGAGCAAATAATCCATTCAAATTCTGTCCTTTCGTTAAGTCGACTTCTAAGGTGTACTCATCGACTAACCGACAAGGCATTGACTCTAACTCTGGTGCTTGTTTGCAGCTTTTCTCAACATCAAACACAAAGGTTTCTACGTTCAGTTTACCCAAGAGTTTTTTCATGCTAGTGCATTCAATTAATTGCCCTTTATCGATAATGCCAATATTACGACAAAGCAACTCCGCCTCTTCAAGATAGTGAGTCGTCAAAATAATCGTGACGCCTTCGTTGTTAATCTTTTTAAGAAAATCCCACATGGAGCGGCGCAATTCAATATCCACACCAGCCGTTGGCTCATCTAAAATCAATAACTTTGGTTGATGCATCAGAGCTCTTGCGATCATCAAGCGTCGCTTCATCCCGCCTGAAAGCTCTCTGGCTGGCGAATGGCGTTTCTCCCACAATTCCAACTGAGTCAAATACACTTCTGCACGTTCAACGGCCAACTTTTTGCCAACACCGTAATACCCAGCTTGATTAGTGACAATCTGCAGCACAGTCTCAAACTGGTTAAAATTAAATTCTTGTGGCACCAGACCGATTGATAATTTGGCTTCTTCTAACTGCTTATCAATGTCGTGTTCAAAAACTTTAACGGTTCCTGAACTTTTTTGTACCAGTGAACTGATAATGCCAATGGTTGTAGATTTCCCTGCACCATTTGGGCCTAATAGCGCAAAAAAATCGCCTTGCTGCACTTGCAAGCTCATGCCCTTAACGGCTTCGACTCCGCCTTTGTAGGTCTTTTTTAAATTACTTATTTCTAAGGCGAGTGTTTTAGTCACCAAGATAAACTCCTCTGAAGACTTTGAAGAGTTTCAAAGCCTGGTAATACTGGATAATAAGCGCTATTTAATCGACAGGAACTATTTTAGCAATATAAGGAAGGTTACGATATTGCTCAGCATAATCAATACCATAACCAACAATGAATTCATCAGGAATAGTTTTACCCACAAAATCAACATGAACATCAATTTCACGGCGTTCAGGCTTATCCAGTAGTGTACAAATGGCTAAGCTTTTTGGTTCTCTAAGCCTTAACATTTCTCGTACTTTATTTAAGGTATTTCCTGAATCAATCAAATCTTCCACGATCAACACATCACGGCCTGCAATGTCAGATTGAACATCTTTCAATACTTTTACATCACGAGAACTGTTCATACTATTGCCATAACTTGAAACAGACATAAAGTCGATTTCGACATGTCCTTGAATACGACGGCAAAGATCAGATAAAAAGACTACCGAGCCCTTTAACAAACCAATCATTAATAAGCGTTTATGCTCTTTATAATGCTCGTTGATTTGTTCGGCTAATTTATCCAGCATTTGCTCTATTTCGGCTTGCGAGATCATCACTTCTGTCGTGTGTTTCATAAAGTTCTCTAATAAAAATGATTACGGCTTATATTTTGAAGAAACAGCTTCATTTGTTTTCGTATCCCCAGCGTTGCGTCAATGAATGCTCAACACCTAAATGATCAAGAATACGAGCTACAACGAAGTCTACCAGATCTGCCACCGATTTGGGATGATGGTAAAATCCTGGAGCCGCTGGCATCATAGTGACACCAAGACGCGTTAAACTCAGCATATGTTCGAGATGAATGGCACTTAATGGCATTTCTCTGGGAACCATGATCAGCTGTCCTTTTTCTTTAATAACCACATCGGCGGCACGCTCTAACAGGTTATTACTCATCCCCGTTGCGATTGCTGCCAGAGAGCCTGTAGAGCAAGGGCAAATAACCATTTGCTTAGGTGCAGCACTACCCGATGCGGGTGGTGAAAACCAATTATCTTTACCTAAAACGATCAGCTCGCCGCGTAAATTTTGACTCGTTTTTTTAAGTACTTGCAGCAACTGATCCTGAGCTTTTTCCGGATTAGCGCTAAGTTTAATATTCTCTTCGGTCGCAAATACAACCCTCGCGGCACTAGAAATCATTAAGTACACGCGCTTGTCGGCGTTAAGCAAACATTCAAGCAGTTTTAAACCATAGGGAGAACCCGAAGCTCCGGTCCAAGCAAGGCTGATTTCTGATTTATCAGACTGAGTTGTCATTTATATATCCAATTCTTTATGGCGAATCATTCAGGCTGTACCGATTCAAGTTGAGCCAAAAGTTTTTTATGTAAGCCACCAAAACCACCGTTGCTCATGATCACGATATGATCACCTGTGCTTGCTTCTTTCGCTACTTGCAGGGCTAAATCATCAATATCTATCAAAGTCTCAGAGTTAATGTTGGCCGTTTTCATTGAAGCGGCAATATCCCAAGCTATTTGATCGTTTTGATAAAAGTACACTTTATCTGCCAACAACATTGAGTTTGCTAATGTATCTTTATGCACCCCTGACTTCATCGTGTTTGAGCGAGGTTCAAGCACAACGGTAACTTTTTGCTCACCAACATTGGCTCTCACAGCTTCTAGCGTAGTTTGAATCGCTGTGGGATGATGAGCAAAATCATCATAAACATGAATGCCGTTGACTATACCCAACAGCTCCAAACGTCGTTTAGGCGGATTAAAGCGAGTCAATGCCTTTATCGCTTGGCTTGGCTCAACACCCACATGGCGGGCTGCAGCAATCGCATTAATCGCATTTTCAATATTATGCTGACCAATAATCGGCCAATCTAGAATGCCTTGGCATTGCCCATTAAACCATACTTCAAAAATATGACCGTCATCAGCTAAATTTTTGGCATGCCAGCCAGTTTCATTCGCAGCTAAGTGAAAACATTCTTGTTCGCTCCAAATTCCTTTATTAATGACCTCTTTTACAGCTGTCGTTTCGGCAGGCCAAATCACTTTACCTATCGCTGGTACGGTTCGGATAACATGATGAAATTGTTTCTGGATAGCGGGCAAGTCATCGAATATATCAGCATGATCAAATTCAAGATTATTAATCACTAAGGTTTTAGGGCGGTAATGGACAAACTTAGATCGTTTATCAAAAAATGCACTGTCGTACTCGTCGGCTTCAACCACAAAGAATACTGAGCCACCAAGCCGTGCTGAAACACCAAAGTTTTGCGGTACACCACCAATTAAAAATCCTGGCTCATAACCACAATCTTCTAAAATCCATGCCAACATGCTCGCTGTTGAGGTTTTTCCATGAGTGCCCGATACCGCCAAAACCCATTTATCGTGAAGAATGTGTTCAGCTAAGAATTGCGGGCCTGATGTGTATGTCAATCCTTTATTTAATATTGCTTCAACACATGGATTTCCCCGTGATAATGCGTTACCAATGACGATTAAATCAGGTGTACTTCCATCAGTGTCATCTAACTGAGAAGGATCAAAGCCTTGAATCAACTCAATGCCTTGTTCTTCTAACTGTGTGCTCATCGGCGGATACACATTGGCATCACTGCCTGTCACCTTATGACCTTTAGCTCTTGCTAACAAAGCCAATCCACCCATAAAGGTGCCGCAAATTCCCAAAATATGTACATGCATATCAATAGCTCTAGCCACATTCATTTATGTCTATTCTAATCTAACCTTTGGTGGATTGTCAGTGATAATGCAAACTTCAATGTCTCTAAGGGAGCTAGCTACTTAGAAAGTATCAATCTTTGTCATACCAGCAAAAGCTGGTATCCAGTTGCTTTATAGAAAAAAGCAAAGGCACTAGACTACCGACATACAAAACTGTCGTTACTTCGTTTCCGACCTGCGCTGAAATGACGAGAACTCATCGGTATACTATCTTCCGCAACTTTCCTAAGTCCTTTTGCTATAAACCTTATCTGCTTATTAAGTGATTAGATCAATAATATTTGCTTGAACCTAAAATCATCAGTTGAACGCTGAGTATATGAGTAACTGTTTGAGCAATATGATGATTTTATCATCATGGCTTTCACCCAATGAATGAAGTGCTCTACGCTCACAAGCTTGCTAAAATGACTGCTATCTGCGCTGTAACTTTTGCAAGTAGAATAACTACTTGCTGCAAGCTACGCTTTACTATCAGCCATTTTTTCTACGCTTGAGAACGCAGTCAACTGATGTTTCTAGGTTGAATTTGCTTATCGATACATTCCCTCTAAATAAATCAAAAAAAAGTGCAACCACTTGCTGCACTCTTATAGCCCTATTCCTGTATGTGCTTTTACGTTATGCCGCTATATCATAAGCACCATTGGCCTTTAATTTATCAACTGCGTCACGTTTTTGAGCGGCCAGTGCCTTTGCTAGCATTTGGTTCCTCACTCTTAAGCTGTAATTTTTTGGGTTCATAGCATCATCACAGTAACTTTTAACTGGGAGCTTAGCTACATCGGCATATTCACTGCTTAGTGACTCTTCCTGTCGTGGTGCTTGTTTACTGAGTAGACTGACGAATGCAGTAAACTTTTTCCCTGCTTCTGAAGTCGTTTTTCTTAAAGTTCCAATCTTAGTTTCATGCATTTCTATAGCTTCTTTTGTCAACTCTTTCACTGACTTCATCTCACTTGTTAATGGACTCATGAGCTTTAAGCTTGCTAAAGGAACCGCATGCTTACTACACAATAAAGTTAACATAGCTTTATTACGATACATGATTGCTTGATTAATAGGGTTATCTAACGACCTCTGAGATACTGGTCCATCTGTGGTATCCAAGAATGACTCATTTAATAATAACTTGGCAGCCTCTAGCTGGTTTGCTTTTACCGCGCATTGAATTGGGCTTAAATACTCATTACCCATGATTAAAACAGGTTTCTGAGGATCAATATCAAATTTCCACATTAAGTCACGCATAATTTCGATGTGACCGCCTTTTGCAGCTAAGCCAAGCAATGCCGTTGTGCGTTCAGCCGTTTTTAAGTTATCAGAAAGTGCCTTCGTCAGTATTGCCGCAGTATGTTTACAACCAGATTTACAAGCCATCTCAAGCGGTGTAATTCCCGAGTTAAGCAACTCCATATCTATATCTAGATGTGCATCTAACAGGACTGTAAGCCCAACAGGGTGATCTTCTACTATTACTCTCTCTAATATTTCAGGAAGTACCGAGCCATATTGCAATAAGAAGTCTGCACCTAAACTAGCAATGTGATCAAGAGAACAATTTTCAGTAAAGTCTTCTCGTTTCAACTCCGCTAAATCTTTTAATCGTTCAAAGATTGCTCGGGTTATCTTTTGATCATCTGATATTTTCAGAAACTTCCTTAATGAAATAGGGTCTTGGCTGTGATTGATGTGTGCAATCATACTATTTCGATTCGCTCGACTCTCTGACAAATATTGCTGTGCATTTCTAAAGAAAGCAGCTTTTAATACTTGATACTTAGTTGAACCTTTAAATTCTTCAAGTTTTTCGCTGATCTGCATGAGTTCTTCAAAGGATTGAGCACTGCTCATAATTGAACTAAATAACGCTGAAACCGTTTCATCGGAAAGCCTTTCCATTAGGTGACTAAAGTGATCAAATTTTAAAACTTTCCCATGATCAGTCTGTGGTAATTTAGCAAAAATGGCATCCCCGACACCTTTTAATCGAACTTTATCTTCTTTGCTTAGTTTGGCGTTGCCTTCGGTATCCTTAATGCCCGTATCGAATCTACTTGCTGTTTTTACTAAAGGAATGTATCCACCCCACACAATCAACGTATCAAATGCATTATCACAATTTAGATCTTCAGGATCTTGTTTCCAAAGTATGTCAGCTCCCGCATCCAGTAATCGCTCGGTAAATTCAGAATCACAGGTTTTAATCGACGTATAAACGTGTTTATTACGACTCCAGAGACTCATTGACTGGTAGTCATGTTGACCGGCTTGTGAAACGAAGCCAGCTTTCTGAATTGGTTTTGAAGACTTACTACTGAGGTTAAAAAATCCTGGCATTTTGTCATTAATTAATTTAGTAACTGAAGGATGTTCACTCGCTAACTTTAATGGCCCCGGCACTGCTGCATCAGAATTCATGGCTCTTAATTCTTCAGGCGTCCAATACGGTAAAAGCAAAGTTACAATTTCTGCATGACCATTTCTAGCTGCCGCATGAAGTGCGTTATAGTGTTCTTCGTTTGTAAGCTTTACATTGATGTCCACTTCTTTAAGTAGCATTTTAACGACTTGCGTATTTCCTTCTTGTGCTGCTAAATAAATTGCTGGACAACGCAATTTATTTATACCAAAGCGCTCAACCACCACATTAGGATCTATAACATATTGAACAATCAACTGCTTTAATAGCCCATTATTTTTCTCTAAAATACATAAATGATATAAAGTGCTAGGGTTGTTATGGTATTCTTCAACCATTTCAATACGATCTTTAACCTCAAGAAGCCGATTGACAATTTCACTTCTATTAAATTTCACAGCTAGGTATAAAGGCGTAAAACCAGTGCCATGCAGCTTTAAGTTTAGATTCAAATTGACACAAGGATTTAATAGTTGCTCCATCAGTCTTAATTCATTTTTTTCGATGGCAAATTGAACCAATACCCTTTTCACTTGACTTGATAAATCTTTGATCTGTTCAGTGTCTAATATACTTACGATTTCTGTCGGTAAAGCATTAATTACTGCGCTAGGGTTTGCACCTATGTTATAAGCTCTATTCAATATTTTGAGAGCTTGATCCGCATTACTCACTTTAGCAGCAACTTGCTCTATATTAGAGATCGTCGAATTTTGTTCAATAAAATCATCTAATGGTACTGTCTGCCCTATGGCAACAAGTTGCTTGTCAATGCGATGCAATAACAATGTTCGTATTGCCGGAGGAAACTGAGTATTAGAACTCTGATCTTCTTTTATCCTCCGTTCGAAGGTGAGCAATTCGGTCCAGTCAGTTGTTTGATCTATTGCTTGTAATGCCACTGCAAGCATAGGGCTATCAATATCATCATTAAAATCGCATGTTTCAAGGTATTTAGGGGTAATAGGACCAAGCACTTGATCATTGTGATCATCGCTATCTGCAAAATATTTAAAAGCACCGACAGTCATGATCCTATCCATAGCCCTTACTCCCCATCTTATGTAGAGACTAACAGTTGTACTTTGTTCTCCTGCCACCCCGCACAATTTAGAGTTCATAAAGCCAGCAACATCAACTGCCGCATTATCATGTAACTTTTGCACATTTACACTTGGGTTTGGTTCACTAAATACTTTAAGACCTGTCAGCAATTCATACTTTTCAATGGCGTCGGCAAGACCTACATGTTCATTTACATCATTTTCAGCAAGGTTCGTTTGTGCAACATGAGGTAATAGAGCTGCTTCAAGCTCTAAAACAATTTTCTGACAAACTACTGCGGGAGTTGTCACGACATGTGCCATTTGATAAAACTCAGTCAGCAAACTTTCGCTTACATTGAATTTTAAAGCGGCTTCTGCAGTCGATTTATATTTAGGTTCTGCCGTCGCTTCGATACCTATATCTGCTGCAACTAAATCAACCAGAGCTTGAGAAACATCTTCCTTAGATCTTACTTGCCCCTGTGTAGGTGTTTGTAACATACAGGGATTTTTATCGATGAAAGCATCAGCTAATTCTTTAACAGTTGTCGCTTGTATTTTTTGAATTACAGCTAACAATTCTGTTCTTTCAGCCTCTAGCGTGTGCATGGCTCTATAACTTGATGATGCTGAGAATTCTGTTTTATTAGAAGCTAACTGCTTAACCGCTATAAGTTTCACTTCTTGAGATATGGTTTCATCCTCTAGTAACTGAGTGATTTGCTCGGCAATATCCTGCAAAAGACCGAAAGGTCGCTCCGTAGGGATAACTTCACAACGTAATCTTTTATTATCAACATCTAATTTAATGGTATCTATGGCAGCTTCTAGCTCTGGTTTTTCAGCATCTTGAGCAACTTTTTTGGCACTTATGATGAGATTTTCCACTCCTTGGGTGGTATTATCAAATTCAATAAAACCACCTTCTTGAGTTTTACTTGCCGTAATAAAACCTATCCCGCCAGTTTTACCATCTTGTTTTACAGACTCTGAAGATATACTTTCTGATCTTATCTTCACGGCTCCCTTTTGAGTGTGTTGACCTACATAAACTGTTTTACGGCAATTTTCTAGAGGTTCATCAAGTGTTTCAACCTCTCCAACATCCTCATACTCATACTGCTGAGAATAAGAGTGGATCGCTGAGCTTGAAGTTGCTGGAGGGGTTGCCATAGTTGGGACCTCAATTAAATTAATTACAAAAAATTGAAGCAATTATGTGGGATACACACGGTTTAATCAGCTGAATTATTGTTCATGTTCAGCTTTCTGACAGCATATACATTAATAACGGATGAAGCATACTTAATACAACAGATATCCAACTGAATATAAAGATGTTTTATAACAATTAATAAGTAAACAAATAAACAGTGACGAAAGATTATGATGAAGTTCTATCGGGTAAAAACCTGACAAATATTCATTTATTAACTTTATTTAGTAATAAAAAGCACTGATCTTGTTGATCCAATAAAACAACCACAATAAACCCATGAAAACTGTTACTTCGAATAAACGCCCTGTCTAAACGGAAATTAAGTACCTGTCGATAAGTTGTTTGATAATTATTGTGTTCAGGTTTAGTGCTATACAAGACGCAATATAGGGCGCATAGCCGTAGCTATGTAACCGAAGTTGCAACACCGTAGAGTGGTGAAACTGGGCACTAGAAAATCTTAAGAAACTTATGGTCAGGTACTTAACTCTCGCTGAAATCATGCATTTTCAGGTTACACGGGTATGAAAGTGTTGTTGTGGGCAGAAAAATCACAATAGTTTATTGTTTTAACTGTACAATTACTGATAATAATTAAATCTATTTATTTCTGAGATAGAAAAACTCATTCGCTCATCAAAGGTTTATTTTGCCCAATTACATACAACAAAGAATAAAGCTGATCCTCTTACCAATACTACTTACATTAATCAGTTTGGTTATTCTCAAATTAGCTCAAGACCAATGGCAGAGTTGGCGATCAATCATACGAGACTTACCGCTCTGGTTGCTTCCCATCACAGCTGTCATTGCGTTTCAATTTAACCGTAGCCGGCTCGCTTACTTGTCATTTTTATTTTTGATTTATTACGCCGTAGAGCGAAGTTTTATTTCCGATAGCCAATTATTGCAGCAGTACGCTCAACCAGTTTTTATTACTGGCTGCCTAATCTTAACTTACTTATCACTGATAAAAGACAGAATACTATTCTCTATATTTGGTTTGATTAACCTTGTGGCTATTATAATTTGCTTATTCGTGAGCGCTTTATTGGTTCATCTTATCAACAACAATACTGATCAGCTTATAAATACGCTGCCTTGGGTCATCACACCAGAAGATCTAGTATTCATTCCTTGGTTCATCTGCCTTTCTGCCATAATGATCAGGAGCATACAAGATGTCACGCTGACGACAACAGCTACGGCCATAAGCTTTTTACTTTGGTCCATTGAGTATTTTCAACCAATGCTTTTTCCAAGTGCCATGTTATTCATTATTGTCTCAACAATTTATTTACTGAGTATCTTGTTTGATTCCTATGCTCTCGCCTATCGCGATGAGCTTACAGGGCTCCCATCTCGACGCGCCTTATATAATTTAGTGTTATCACTCGGACCAAAATACACTGTCGCAATGTCCGATATCGATCACTTTAAAAAGTTTAATGATACTTATGGTCATGATGTTGGCGACCAAGTGCTCAAACTTGTTTCCAGTAAACTCTCTAAGATCAGCGGTGGAGGGAAAGTGTTTCGTTACGGAGGTGAAGAGTTTACGATTGTATTCCCAAGAAAATCCGCCGAAGAAACTCTTAACCATCTTGAAACAGTGAGGCAAACAATTGAAGATTATCAAATAATTCTGAGAGATGAAAAGCGTAAAAAAGGCGATAAAAAATCTCGCTCACAAGCTTCAAATACAAATAAAACCGTGAGTGTAACGATATCGATTGGGGCTGCGAATAAAGTTCGTGGAGAAAATTTTGAGCATGCACTAAAACAAGCTGATATCGCATTGTACAAGGCTAAAAAACAAGGTCGCAATCAGGTTTGTATTTGAACTTAATACCAATTTAGAGTAATTAATCTCTCACTCTGCAAGAGATAAATGTTTTCAGTACAAGGCGCATGTTCGAAGTACTATATTCCCTACGGCCGCCATACAAAACTGGCGTTCAACGCACTTAGTGCTTTTGTCGGGATAATTCAATCTAAAAACATCAGTTGAACGCTGAGTATACGAGTAACTGTTTGAGCAATACGATGATTTTATTATCATGGTTCTCACCCAATGAGTGAAGTGCTCTACGCTGAGTATATGAGTAACTGTTTGAGCAATATGATGATTTTATCATCATGGCTTTCACCCAATGAGTGAAGTGCTCTACGCTCACAAGCTTGCTAAAATGACTGCTATCTGCGTTGTAACTTTTGCAAGTAGAATAACTACTTGCTGCAAGCTACGCCTTACTATCAGCCATTTTTTCTACGCTTGAGAACGCAGTCAACTGATGTTTCTAGGTTTAATTACTGTAATTGGTATAAGTTCAGATATTCATTGTGATCTTCTCCTACAATAAAAAAGCCAGTCATAAGACTGGCTTTTAAAAACAGAAGCTTAAAGCTCATTATTTAACGACCGTTAAATGTCCACGTTTCTTAGGTGGTTTATCATCGCTATGGTCATCATCTGACGATGCTTCTTCATGAGTATGTTCTTCAACTGAGGAAAGCACTACTTCTTCACTATCGTCGTTTTCTACTGATGTTTCTTCTAAATCAAATACCGTACCTGCGCCGTTTTCACGAGCATAAATAGCAATGATAGATGCCATTGGTAAAACGATATCATGAGGAACACCACCAAAGCGGGCACTGAATTCAACAGTTTCATTTCCTAATTGCAGATCAATCACTGCAGTTGAAATAATGTTCAAAACAATTTGCCCATCTTTGACATATTGCTGTGGTACTTGCGTACCTTTTACATAGGCATCAACGACTAAATGTGGTGTCAGATAGTTATCCATCAACCACTCATAATAAGCCCGCAACAAGTAAGGACGATTAGAAGTAAGTTTACTCATTAGATCCCCATTCGCATTTCACGTTCAGTCTCAGTCAGCGATGCTTTAAATGACTCACGTTCGAATATACGTGTCATATAAGCATGAATGCCTTGGATCCCTTGTACATCTAATTCGATGCCTAACGCTGGTAAGCGCCATAAAAGAGGGCCTAAGTAACAATCAACTAAACTAAACTCTTCGCTCATAAAATAAGGCATTTCAGCAAATGCTGGCGCAAGCGCAATTAAGTTTTCTTTCAACTCTTTGCGTGCTGAGTCTGCATTATCATTATTGCGTATGCGGTTTGCAAGTTCATACCAATCAGTATCGATTCTGTGCATCATCAAGCGACTCTTACCGCGAGAAACAGGATATACAGGCATCAATGGAGGATGTGGAAAGCGCTCATCCAAATACTCCATAATGATACGAGATTGATACAAAACCAATTCACGATCTACCAGTGTTGGCACTGAATTATATGAATTGATTTCCAATAAGTCTTCAGGCATATCATTAGGGTCTACCTGCATGACATCAACAGTGACACCTTTTTCAGCCAGTACAATTCGTACTTGATGGCTATATAGATCGTCAGCACCTGAGTACAGGCTCATGATCGAACGTTTGTTGGCAGCAACAGCCATTGATACCCTCCAGAGTCTAATAAAAACAAACAAGACGAGGGGCAAAGCCCCTCGTCTAAATAACGTAACTGTACATGTTACCCTTTAATTAAGGGTTAGTGTACATCTCTCCAATATTCTTTCTTCAAGAAATAAGAAATTATGAAGAAGATAAACAAGAATCCAAGTACATACCAACCAAGTGATTCACGCTCTAAACGTACAGGGTCACCCGAATACACTAGGAAACCTGTGATATCACGAACAGTTTGATCGTACTCTTCAGCAGATAATGTTCCGCCTTTTGCCTCAGTTAACTTACAAGTTTTATGGCCTTGTTCGTCTTCTGAGCATACCTGTTCTTGAATGCCTTGCAGTTCTTGCATCACATGTGGCATACCAACGGATGGGAAAATTGAATTATTCACACCAAATGGGCGGCTTGTATCTTTATAGAAGCCTTTCAAATAAGTGTACAACCAATCTTCACCACGTACGCGAGCAGCAAGTGTTAAATCTGGTGGCGTTGCACCAAACCATTTAGCCGCTTCTTTTTGAGGAATTGAATTTGTCATCAACTCCCCTACTTTAGCGCCATTGTGAATATACTTGGTGCGCATATCGTCTAATGAAATACCTAGATCAGTCGCTACACGCTCATAACGCTGATATTTAGTACTGTGACAACCAGAGCAATACTTTTGAAACGAATCTAAGCCACGTTCAAGTGATGCTTTATCCGTAAGATCAATATTGGCTTGTTCAAGATGTACATTCCCGCCTGCGGCCATAGCCATTGTCGGCAGTAATGTCACCAATGCAATGATTAATTTCTTCATTAGTGGGTTAACCTCGCAGGAACTGGCTTAGTTTTCTCATTCTTACTGTATAACCATAGGAAGAAGAAGAAAGCAAAGTAAGCTAAAGTAAAGAATCTCGCAACGTTAGTTAGTACTGGAGTAGCAGGAACAGCGCCTAGGTAACCCAATACAACAAATGCCACACTAAACTGAGCAATGTTCAACTTGTGTATCATACTACGGTAGCGAACAGACTTAACTTTACAGCGATCTAACCAAGGCAATACAAACAGCACAGCAATCGACAAGCCCATCATCACAACGCCCATCAACTTATCGGGAACCGCACGCAAAATTGCGTAGAAAGGTGTGAAATACCAAACTGGAGCGATATGCTCAGGCGTTTTAAGCGGGTTAGCAGGCTCAAAATTTGGTTTTTCAAGGAAATAACCATGTCCATCAGGCATAAAGAACAACACATAACAGAACACAATTAAGAAACCAGCAGTACCCATGATGTCTTTAACAGTATAATAAGGGTGGAAAGGAATACCATCAACAGGCCATCCGTTTTCATCTTTATTCTGCTTAATTTCGATTCCATCAGGGTTATTTGAACCAACTTCATGCAGAGCAATCAAATGCAAAAATACAAGTACAACAAGAACCAGCGGCAACGCAATTACATGTAACGCGAAGAAGCGGTTCAAAGTAGCACCAGAAATTACATAGTCGCCACGGATCCACAAAGTGATGTCATCACCAATAACAGGGATTGCACCGAATAGAGAAATAATTACTTGAGCGCCCCAGTATGACATTTGTCCCCAAGGTAATAGGTAGCCCATAAAGGCTTCAGCCATCAATACCAAGAAAATCAACATACCAAACAACCACAACAGCTCACGTGGTTTTTGATAAGAGCCATATAATACGCCGCGGAACATATGCAAATAAACAACCACAAAGAAGGCTGACGCCCCAGTTGAATGCATATAACGCAATAGCCAACCGTAATCTACATCACGCATGATGTATTCTACAGAAGCAAATGCGCCTTCAGAGGTTGGTACATAGTTCATCGTCAACCAAATACCCGTTAGTAGCTGATTGACCAACACTAACAAGGCTAACGAACCGAAAAAATACCAAAAATTAAAATTGGTTGGCGTTGGATACTGCCCTACGTGACGGTTATATGTCGCGGTCATAGGGATACGAGCATCAATCCAACCTTGTAGATTCTTCAACATTACACTGCTCCCTTATCGACACCGATTCGGACAAGGCCTTCATCGATATAATGATGTGGAGGAATGACTAAGTTTAATGGTGCAGGTACACCTTGGAATACTCGACCTGCCATATCAAACGTAGAACCGTGACAAGGACAAAAGAATCCAGAGTCAACACCTTTTACTTCTACATGATCACTAAACGTGTCTGGTAAATAGGTCGGTGAACAACCTAAATGCGTACAAATACCAACAGCTATCAAAAATTCAGGCTTAATTGAACGGCCAATATTTTTTGCATAGTCTGGTTGTTGATCTTCTTCAGAATTTGGATCACGTAACTGATCATTGAGGCTAGGAAGCTGATCGAGTACTTTTTCAGTACGACGAACAACCCAAACAGGTTTTCCGCGCCATTCAACGCGAATTAACTGACCTGGCTCTACTTTACTTATATTTACTTCAACCGGTGCACCTGCAGCTTTCGCTTTGGCACTCGGATTCCATGACTTGATGAAAGGAACCGCTACAGCGACGGCACCAGCACCACCAACTACGGCGGTTGCGGCTGTCAGGAATCTGCGACGTCCGGTATCGACTGGCGCATTGCTCATCCACTTATCTCCCAGAGGGTGTTGGAATTTTTGTAATTCAAAGACATAAATCTTTGATTGTCACCAAAGTGTGACATTTAATACTAAGACGGGGGTTATTATAGCTAAAAATTTGAAACAGATCATAGTGAAAACACATAACTAACTTAAGGATATTCGTAGTTTTCTTAATTCAGAACAATTTTTTGCCTCAAGAAGACTAAAAACTGTCAAAACTACAAATATAATCTGTTTAAAATACAAAAAAACCCAGAATCATCTGGGCTTTTTTACAGTTAAAACCTGAGCCGTTAAATTTAACGAACAGTACTCACCTAACTTATTTTTTCAATGAGCCTTTCATATAACGGAAAAACTCATTATCCGGTGACAACACCATCACATCAGATTGTCCTGAGAAACTCTGACGATATGCTTCGAGACTGCGCAAGAAACTGTAAAATTCAGGGTCTTTCTTATAAGCGTCACCGTAAATCTTGGCAGCGGTTGCATCACCTTCACCACGAGCTACTAGAGAACGACGTTTTGCATCTGCAATTTGTACTGTAACACTACCATCAATCGTTGCACGAATGATTTCAGACTGTTCTTTACCTTGTGCTCGATGCTCTTTAGCTACAGCTTGACGATCAGCACGCATCCGCTTGTAAATACTGCTACTCACATTATTAGGCAAATTAATTTGCTTAACACGAACATCAACGACTTCAATACCAAGATCCTTGGCACTTTCGATGGCATTTCTCAATGCGTCACTTTGTAGCTCATCACGACTGCCTGATACAATATCTTTAATCGTACGCAGGCCAAACTCTGAGCGTAAGTCGTTATTTACTTTGCGTTGCAGCAAAGATTCAGCAATAGCTTTAGTTCCACGGTTCGTAGACAAAAAATACCGTTCAAAATCATTAATGCGCCATTTTACATAAGAGTCGACCATTAAGTCTTTTTTCTCTGATGTCACAAAACGATCCGCATCACTGTCAAGGGTTTGAATACGAGCATCCAACCAGCTTACTTTGTCAATGAACGGCATCTTAAAATGAAGACCCGGAGCAAACACACGCGTTTGCTGTTGGCCATCAATATCCATTTTTAATACCGCACCGAATCTTGCGACGATAGCACGCTCACCTTCATCAACTTTAAATAACGCTGATAAACCAAGAGCAAACAGTAGTGCGAAGATAATTACACCTGTTTTATTCATCATTATCTCCTACCTTCACGTACACGTTCTTCCCGAGAAAGCCTACCAGTCATCGGAATCCCGCTATTACTAGAGTGAGTCACTGATGGTTGATGGTCTGATGAAGACGGCATCATAGCTTTTGTATTACTCATAGCCGGTGTATTTGACATTAACTTATCTAGTGGTAAATACATCAGATTGTTACTGTTCTTATTATCAACCAAGACTTTATTCGATCCAGCAAGCACTTCTTCCATCGTTTCGATATATAAGCGATCACGGGTCACTTTTGGCGCTGAGTGATACTCAGGTAGCAGCTTTTCAAAACGAGCGACTTTACCTTTTGCTTCAAGAACAACTCGTTGCTTGTATGCTTCAGCCTGCTTCAAGATACGTTCAACTTGACCACGAGCTCGTGGTGCAACTTGACGCGCATAAGCTTTCGCTTCAAGAATCGAACGTTGTTCGTCTTCTTGAGCTGCAATTGCATCATCGAATGCATCCTTCACTTCCTCAGGCGGACGTGCAGGCAATAAATTGACATCTTCAATTTTTAAACCAAGTTTGTACGGTGTAAGTATGCGCTTAATTTCTTCAGTAGTCGCTTGACGTATACCTTCACGCCCTGTGGTCAATATATCATCCATTTTGTTATGTCCAATGACATAACGAAGGGCACTGTCAGTCGCCTCACGTAAACTCGCATTCGCATCAACAGCACTGAATAAATAGAGGTAAGGATCGGCTATTTTATACTGTACTTCAAGTTCAACTTTCACCATGTTTTCATCTGCAGTAAGCATACTTCCAGAAGATGAAATTGAACTAACATTTTCAACGTTAACAGGATAAACTTCATCGACAAATGTTGCTTTCCAATGAATGCCAGGATCAGCTAATCCCACATATTCACCAAATCGCAAAACAACACCTTTTTCAGCCTGTTTTACAGTGTAAACACCTGATAATGCCCACACAATAAGTGCAATCACAACAAAAATACTAATGGCTACGCCACCAAAACTGGAACCTTTACCAGATCCAGATCCAGAACCAGAGCCTTTGCCTTTACCGCCAAACCGTTTCGTGAGATCTGAAAAGATTTCATCTAAACCTGGTGGTCCCTTATCGTTGCCATTACGGCCTTTGTTTCCCCAAGGATCTTTATCCTTGTTACCGGGCTCATTCCAAGCCATCTAGTACTCCATAACAGAATGAAATAAAAAATATTTAGCAAACTACTGTATCAGTGGTTTGTTCAATAATAAAGTTTTCCAATTCGCCTTCGCTTTGTTTCAACAAGCGATTCCAGTTAGAAACCGGCAATCGAACTGAAAAAATACAGTTTCCAACTTCGTCATACTCTTGATCTTTTAATACTTCAAGTTGATAAAATTGGCTAATATAATGCCCTGATGTTGCAGGTATTTTTAGCTTATATTCAGCAATTTCTTGTCCAACGAGTGCTTCAATCGCTTTTAAAAGTAAATCGAATCCAATCCGTTTTTGCGCCGATAACCACACTCTCGAGGGTAAACCTTCATCGTTATAATCGATTCTCGGCTGCACATCATCTAACAAATCTATTTTGTTACAAACAATGAGCTGAGGGATTTCATCCGCATCAATCTCTTTTAACACATTTCGTACTTGTTCGAAATTATCACCCATATTTTCGTCAGCGCAATCGACAACATGCAGCAGCAACTGTGCTTGCCTAGTTTCTTGCAGTGTCGATTTAAATGCGGCGACTAAATCATGAGGTAAATGACGAATAAAGCCCACAGTGTCAGCCAAAATGACACTATTGTCGAATAAATCCAATTTTCTTAGGGTTGGATCTAATGTCGCAAACAATTGATCAGCGACATAAACCTCAGAACTGGTGAGCGAATTAAATAATGTCGATTTTCCAGCATTGGTATAGCCAACTAAAGAAACCGTCGATAAATCACCACGGTGTCTGGCTCGACGACTTTGATCACGCTGTTTATCCACTTTCTCTAAACGACGATTGATGGCTTTTATACGACCACGAAGTAATCGTCGATCCGTTTCAAGCTGTGTTTCACCTGGACCGCGCATGCCAATCCCGCCTTTTTGACGTTCAAGGTGAGTCCAACCACGGATCAAACGTGTAGACATGTGCTTAAGTTGAGCCAACTCGACTTGCAGTTTACCTTCATGAGTTCGTGCTCGTTGGGCAAAAATGTCAAGGATCAAGGTGGTACGATCGAGCACACGACATTGACACACCATTTCAAGATTACGTTCTTGGGCGGGTGTCAGTGCGTGATTAAATATAACAACATTGGCCTCTGTTCCTGCAACCATAGCAGCCAATTCATCAGCTTTGCCAGAACCAACAAAGTACTTTCGGTCTGGTGCTTTTCTGCTGCCAGTAATAGTACCTACAGCATGTGCACCTGCAGACTCTACCAATAACTGCAGTTCAGTAATATCTTCCCGACGATCTTCATCTGCAAAGTCAATATGGACAAGAACTGCTTTTTCGCCTGCCTCATAACGATCAAACAAGAAGCATACCTCTCAAATTATACGTTGCTTTCACCAGAGTCGGCTTCAGCATTTGCTGGAGTCGATGAGGTTGGATTTACATTGAATGGGCGTGCTGGTACGACAGTAGAAATAGCATGCTTATAAACCATCTGACTGACGGTATTTTTCAATAAAATAACAAACTGATCAAAAGACTCAACCTGACCTTGCAGTTTGATACCATTAACCAAATAAATAGATACTGGAACGCGCTCACGACGTAGTGCGTTCAAAAATGGGTCTTGTAAAGATTGCCCCTTAGCCATTTTAATTTCCTTTTTAATTTATATAAAAATCAATCTACTACGTTAAGTAAAATTAACAACAGTATGATACTACAAAGGTGAATTGGCTAACTCAGGTGCTGTGCCACTTGGACAACATTCCCTTCAGCACTACTTTCTAACCAACTTACTTCTTTCCAACTACGTAACCATGTTAATTGACGCTTTGCCAATTGCCTAGTAGCAGCAACGACTTTTTCAACCATTTCATTATAGTCATATTCTCCGTCAAGGTGTTGCCAACATTGACGATAACCTACACATCGCATTGAGGGGAGGTTAATATGTAAATCACTACGTTGTTTTAATTTAGCAACTTCTTCAACAAAGCCTTGCTCTACCATAAGGTTAAAGCGCTTTTCGATTAAGCTGTGCAACACTTTTCGTTCACTTGGCGCAATAGCAAATTGCACAAACTGATAGGGTAAAGCTTCAGCTTTCACTTGCGTGAGTTCAGTTAAACTTTTACCGCTGATACGAAACACTTCAAGCGCTCTTGAAAGCCGCTGAGGATCATTAGGATGAATTCGCTCTGCTGACACAGGATCTATTTCCCGTAATTTATCATGCATGGCTAACCAACCTAATTTTTCAGCCTCTTGTAATACTTGATCCCTAATTTCTGGCACTGTATTGGGCAATGGCGACAAACCATCAATTAGAGCTTTAAAATACAACATGGTTCCGCCCACTAACAAAGGCGTTTTACCTCGTTCAATAATCTCTTCAATAGCCAATATCGCATCACGGCGAAAATCCGCTGCGGAATAACTCTCCGCGGGGTCAAGTATATCAATTAACTGATGTGGCGCTTTTTTTAATTCTTCTGCTGTCGGCTTAGCCGTCCCAATATCCATTCCTTTGTATATCAACGCTGAATCGACAGAAACAATTTCACAGTTATAGTTTTCAGCCAATTCCATCGCTAAGGACGTTTTTCCTGAAGCTGTAGGCCCCATTAACATCAATACTTCTGGGTATCCGTTTTTACTCACACAACATCTCTCATATTCTGTTCATCTACCCAGCGCTGCCAAGGAAGCGTTATTGCAAATTTAAGCAATGACTCTTTCTTAACGTCTTCAAGCTCACAATATTCCTGCCAGACTTGTGGTGCCGAAATAAACCCACTTAAACTCTGCTCTGTGACCCAAGCTGCTAATTCATCTTCGGTTGGATCTTGATGCTCTATCCATTGAAGCAATGAAGGAATAACCTTTGCAAGCTGGCAATCTCTTAGATATGAGGGCACTTTTTTAATTATCAACTGTTGAAGCTTAATTGTTATCTCAAGTCCGATTTGTTTCAATAATACTTTCTTCTCATTCAACACATCTTTCCACTGGGATTGAACCGTCACAGATACTGGCATTAATAACGGCTGCGGTAAAAGACCAGTAGCAATTTTCTCTTTAACTTTTTTTTCAGTTGTAAATAGCGCTACCTTTTTGACTGACAACAACTTTATAGATTCACTGTCAGTTATGACCCAATACTCTCCCTGCAACAATGTCGGCATCGTGGCAACAGCTACAGTGTTAGATTCATTTACTTCGCTATTGGTTGCAGACAACAATTCGGCGTAATTTTTGACTGCATTAGCATTAATCGACTCTCTTGGCTGAAAATCTCTGCTTGCACCACGACTTACGACATTACTTCTATAATCGGAATTCGAATAACTTGGTTGCTGTTCAGAAAAAACTGGTGCTGGTGCTGAAGTTGAAAATGGATCTTGGCCACTGCCGCTCTCATGTGTGTCATTATTTTCGACGAATTCATCATCGAAAACTGATGAAAGTCCATCCCCTTGCGGCAATTGCGATAACGCCGATTGTAATGCTTGTAAGATAAAATCGTGCACATAGCGACTTTGATGAAATCTTACTTCATGTTTGGCTGGGTGAACATTTACATCAACTTGATGAGGATCTAGATCTAACATCAACACATAATTTGGCTGTTCTTGATCGGATAACTCTGAAAAAGCTTGCCTTACTGCATGATTAACTAATCGATCTCGAACCAATCGACCGTTGACATAAAAATAGTGTGTATTGAGCGTGATACTTGGCTGGTAGGGTGATTGCAAGTACCCAGTTAACTTTAACCCATCATGTTCGCAGTTAATTTGAATAGCTTGTTCGGCAAAGTTTTTATTGCTGATCTGTGCCAACCGTTGTAAATATTGAGCTTGAGTGTTAGCAGGGCGGTAATTTCGTACCATTTTCCCATTGTGCTGCAAGGTAAAATGAATATCGCGTCGTACGATAGCGATACGCTTGAGCCATTCGTCAATGTGAGTAAATTCAGTTTTATCGCTTTTTAAAAAACGTCTTCTGGCTGGCGTATTAAAAAATAAGTCCACCGCCTCAATCGTTGTCCCGATAGGATGAGCGGCTGGGATCACCTTAACCGCCATTTGCGAACCTTCTGCGTAAGCCTGCCAAGCTTCCGTTTGAAATTCTGTTCGTGATGTAATCGTTAATCGAGAAACAGAGCTAATACTTGCCAGCGCCTCTCCTCGAAAACCAAAGCTCATAATAGCTTCTAAATCATCTAGCGTAGTCACTTTTGAGGTAGCATGTCGCGCTAAAGCAAGTGACAAAGACTCTTTATCAATGCCGGAGCCATTATCACGCACCCGAATTAATTTGGCGCCGCCTTTATCTATTTCTATATCGACTCGAGTTGCACCAGCATCTAGGCAATTTTCTACTAACTCTTTCACAACAGAAGCAGGTCGTTCAACCACTTCCCCTGCTGCAATTTGGTTTGCCAATTGTGGAGGCAAGATTTGAATAGACATATTGATTACCTGTAAAAGATTCGCGCTAACGAGTAGGGATTTTAAGCGTCTGACCGAGACGAACAACATTGGACTTAAGGTTATTCACTTTTTTAATGCTGCTTACTGATACTTGGTACCGCTTAGCAATTTTAGATAACGAATCACCACGAACCACTTTATGTTTCATATTCTTTTGATTAGCCAGCAAAGTATCACTTGGTGCGTGTTGTTTAAAGTATTTCAACACCCCTTTATGCAGGGCTTTAGCTAATTTTTTTTGGTGACTACTAGAACGAAGCAGTTTCTCTTCTCTTGGATTTGAAATGAACCCTGTCTCAACCAATATCGATGGAATATCAGGCGATTTAAGTACGCCAAAATTGCCTGATTCAGGATGTTTTTTATGTAATTTGGTAACCTTCCCAACTTCTGAAACCAGTTGTGATGCAATGGTATGGCTTAGAGCCATAGATTTATCCGAAACCATATCAATTAAGGTCATAGCAAGATATTGTTCACTATCATTACCTTGGATAATACCACCAGCTCCACCGAGCAGTTCGGAGTGGCGCTCTTTTTGTTCTAACCAACGACCCATTTCTGATTTCGCACGGCCTTTAGATAACACCCAGACTGAAGCACCTCGGGGTTGCGGCGAGGTAAAAGCATCGGCGTGAATCGATATTAACAAATCGACTTTCTTTTTCCTTGCTAACTCGCTACGGCGGTTAATATTAACAAAATAATCACCTTTTCGAGTCATGTATGCCGTCATGCCTGGTGTAGCATCAATTAATTTTTTTAATCGATTAGCAATTTCGAAAACAACTTTTTTTTCAAAAGTGCCAGCAGGGCCAATAGAGCCGGGATCGTCACCACCGTGTCCTGCATCAATAGCGACAATGATATTACGCAGTTTACGGGTGGGCTGCTTCACGATATGAGATTTTGATTTGGCTAAAGGCTCAATATCAACAACAAGCCGATGACCATATGGGGCTGTTGGTGGCAATGAAAACAATTTTGATTTAACCGCTTGATTTAAATCTAAGACGATGCGAGCAGTGCTTTTTTTGGGCGATTTACTGAGTCTGATCCTTTTAAGCAATTTACTGCTATTTTTTATCTTTTTTAAATCAACTTTTAATTTCGTGTTTTCTAAATCAACAACCAAACGATTAGGCTTCGATAAAGTAAAGTGCTTGTATTTAACTTTAGTACCCAAATCAAGCACGATTCGAGTAGACTCAGGTGCAGCCCATACTCGAATACCCTTTAAAGTATTTGCCGCTATAACTTGCAGTGGCAGTAAGAATAATAAAGCAATACTCAATAATCGTGTCATTTGGTTCATAAAGATTCAGTTACTTATTTTATTTTTTCTATCAACTGCTTACCTTGACAAGAATTCGCTTGCATAACAAGTTCACGTCCATGATTAACATAATTTATTTCAATATTTATATCGGCATCAGCAAGTAAACCATAACCTCTATCTGGCCACTCGATAATACAAATGCTATCTTTTGAAAAATAGTCTCGAATCCCCATGTATTCCAATTCTTCTGGATCAAGCAATCTATACAAGTCAAAATGAAACACTTGCATATTGGCAAGTTCGTAGGGTTCAACAATGGTATATGTTGGGCTTTTTACTGCACCAACATGTCCTAGTGCTTGAATTAATCCACGTGAAAAAGTCGTTTTTCCTGCCCCGAGTTCACCAGAAAGATACATAGTAAAAGGAGGAGTAAGATACTGAGCAATCTTACAGCCTAACTTAACGGTGGCAGCTTCATCGATTAAAGAGAATGTGTGTTTTTGCATGATTTGATAACTACTGAATACACGTAAATAAATTATACCGAAAAAAAAGCTGAAACCATCAATGACTTCAGCGATTAATCACTATTTTTTGCAATAATTTTTGTAAAACTACTAAGGTACGCTCTAAACCGTTTGGCTACGCTGTAAATTTAATAGCCACTTACCATAGATAAAAATACCTACAGCTGAAATGGAGCCTATTGCTGCAATGATGTACCACGCCATGCCAACATTGTGTGTCGCATAGAGATATTGGGTTAATGACTGAGCACTTTCACCTGTATAACTGACTAACGTGGTAAATGCTTCTCCCTGAGGAATCGCTGTTACATCAGTTTGCGACATCCCACGCTCTAAAAGTAGGTCACGAGAAAAAATTTCTTTTGAGGCATACCATTCGTAAAGTTTTGGGCCAAAGTAACCTTCTAATCCCCAACCGATCCCTTGAGGCAACATAACAAACCCTAAATACATGGCTTTTTTCCCCTCTGGGGCAATATTGCCCATGAACTCTCCCTTTTTAGGGCTGATCATCATTTCACCGAGAGAAAAAGTCGCAATCGCCAACGCCATAATCCAAGCCGCATTAGTTGCTCCAATCAACAAGAAAGCAACAATACTCAATATGCAACCAGAAAGCATGGCACTTGTAACACGATATTTTGCGGTTAAGGCCGCGACTAAAAAGCAGGTAGTCATGATCAATGCGGCATTAATATTGATCATACCTTCAGGCAAAATTCGAGTCCCTTCAAAATCCATAGCCAGCAATTTTTGCCAGAACACACTCGGAGTTTCACCGCCAAACAAACTCGTCACAAGTACACTCGTATCAACCCACTCAGAAATATGAATAGGAAGTACATCAAAAAGTGAGTTAAACAAAAACCAAAATCCAGAAAACACCAACATGTAGTAGATTACAATTGGCTTTTTTAATTCTTGCCACGCGTCTTTCCACAATACTTGTTGTTTAATTTCACCGCTTTTAATTTGTGCTTTACGCGCTAAACGTGCTTCTTTACCTGGCTCTTTATAAGCCAACAGAAAAACAAAGTTAATTGAAATGATAGCTGCACAAGTATAGAAGACATTTTCCCAAGCTAGCTGACGCATATGAGCCGCTACAATAGGGCCAATAAAACCGCCAACATTTACGATTTGATAAAAAATACCCCACGCCATTGAGGTATTATTACGATTAGTAGACAGTACCATAG
This sequence comes from Parashewanella spongiae, assembly GCF_004358345.1. NCBI lineage: Bacteria > Pseudomonadati > Pseudomonadota > Gammaproteobacteria > Alteromonadales > Shewanellaceae > Parashewanella > Parashewanella spongiae. The sequence goes on from NZ_CP037952.1 coordinate 4,497,130, forward strand.
TCCCTTGAATACCCGGCTTAAAGATACCTGTACCACCCGCCAAAAGCATTGCACCAATTAAGAACCCCCAAAATGATGGGAAGAACGCCATCACCAAATAAGCGCCAATTTTAATGACTGTAGAAGCGAAAATGGTTTCTTTGTAACCGACTCGGTCTGATATACCACCAGTAAACACAGGAACAAAAGTTTGCGTTATCGCAAACCAAAACATGATCACACCGTAATCGCCTAAACTAATCCCAAGACCACCTTCGGAGGTAGGCGCTTGAGCATATAAAGAGGCGGTTGTTTTTACACCATAATATGAAACACGTTCGACGAGCTCCATACCACCGACAAGCCAGAAAACATAGCTTAAACTGGCAATGGAAGCCCACATGCCTAACTGTTTGACTTCTCGCAGATCATTTCCCAACTCGGGGTTACTCATATCCTGCTCCTTTGTTATTTTTTATCATCCACAGCTTTGAGCAACTAAAAACACACATATTATGATTAGATACTTAATTTATTATCAGTAAATGAATTTCTTCAAAGGGGATACTTTACCTAATTTGTAGCAAAAGGCCAAAACTGAATAGTCAAAATCAAAGTTAAAAAATACAAACCCAAAACGATTACCACTTTAAAAACAAGGAAATAAATAACAATGATGAACCTAAATAAATCGGTTGAACGCACAATTTGACTTTAATCTAATGAAGTTAAATACAGAATTAAACAACTCAAATTAATCCATTAGGTGAGTGCTGAACATTCATATATTTGCCAAAATCACCGCTCGCTGCGTTATAAATTTTACAAGTAGAAACGAAGTAACGACAGTTTTATATGTCGGTAACCACTACTTGCTGCTATTCATGCCTTGCTATCAATAATTTTTTCTGCGTATATGAACGCTCCCAACCGATTTATTTACCGTGAAAATAGCCGATAACACCTATTCCCAAGCCTGTTAGTGAAAGCATAAAAGCTAAAAATCACTTCGCCTTTAGCTTAGGTTGGAAATAATCTTCAAATCTCAGCGAATACAATTTTCATGGTGTAGGGTGATAGAAAAATAGTAGCCAAAGTAAACGCATATGACATCTATGCCTATCATGAACGTTTAGGATGAAAAACAGAATACCTTAGCAAGAATAAATACTAGTGCCTGCAAAATATACACTGTAGACTTATAAGTAATTGGATAAATTCAAGTTTGAGGTGCACAGTCATGGCCCTTACTTCAACACCTGCATCAGAGTCAGTACCAATAACCCTATTCTGTTACTCTGAAAAATTAATTTCGATTAGCGCTGACAGTAAAACTCTAACAAAGTTAACCGCCAGCCACTCCCAAAAATCAGTAGTGCATTTCAAATTTGTAAATAAAGAGGGAGTAGTTTCAAATTCAAGAAAATATTGTGTTTCTTGTGAACAACGTGCTAAAGGTATCGACTTAAAATGGGTTGCTAAACCGTTAAGCATAATCGTAGAAGACTTTCATTCAGAGAATGAAAAATTAGCCATAAAATATTTTGTAAATCGACTTAATGGTAAAAACTATTGGAATTTTTACAACGAAATATTACAAAGCCGATGTGAAGCTGTCCGATCATTTCTTGAAGATGGTATCAATTTAAACCTCCACACTAATGAGGTTATTTACCCAGTAGACAAGTACGCATTTCCAATGAAAACGCGTTTTAAGTTATTTTCAGAGACTGAGTTTTTATTTGGAAACCCAGATCAGTCTGTATTTAATATCCAGTCTTCCCAAACAGCCCTTCATTTAGCGGTCATGACTGGCTCAACTGAAATATCTAAACTGTTAGTCACACATGGCGCGCCCATAAACGCCCAAAACCGACACGGGAACACACCGTTAATCGGAGCAATTTTATGTGCTCACGAAGAAATGGCACTCTTTTTTATTGAACAAGGGTGTGATGTTGATATAAAAAACAGCTCAAAATGCCTTGCTTTAGGGCATGCAATCAAGAAAAAGCTCATAAAGGTGGTAAAAGCCATCGCCCCGAAAACAAAGCATATTAATGAGCCCTCATCTAAGTCTGGTTCTTTTTTAGCCCTAGCCGCCAGCCTAGGATACAAAGAAATTGTGTCTATTCTTCTTGAGAATGGTGCCAATCCAAGTCATGAATCAAACAGCCTGCTTCCTGTTCACTTCGCGGTGCTAAACAAGCACTTAAATACAGCGAAACTTATGATCAGTCAAATACGAACCAGAAAAGAGTTTGATGACTTGGAATTCGAGCAAATGGGGAGGCAATCATTAACTTCATTAATAAAATCAGAAGTTCCAGCTCAGTATCAAGAAGAGTTGATGGTTCTTTTGCGAAATAAGCTGGCAACCTTACCTAATTAAACTGAGCTCGGCGTTAGCAAACCTCAGGTTAATTTCTCACTCGTTTTGCATTGTAACCTATTTGACCAGTATGCCGACTTCGACGTTTAACCTAAAATCATCAGTTGAACGCTGAGTATATGAGTAACTGCTTGAGCAATATGATGAAATTTATCATCATGGCTTTCACCCAATGAGTGAAGTGCTCTACGCTCACAAGCTTGCTAAAATAACTGCTATCTGCGTTGTAACTTTTGCAAGTAGAATAACTACTTGCTGCAAGCTACGCCTTTCTATCAGACATTTTTTCTACGCTTGAGAACGCAGTCAACTGATGTTTCTAGGTTTAACCGTCTTTAAAAATTGTCGGACAGTTATTAATTCGCCCCAAGGGGCTAAGAATTAAAACCGAAGTGATTAAAAAGAATAAAGTAGTGTGAGCGTGGTTTCTGTATCTGTGCTTTTGATATCGTCGAGTGGCTTATTGTTATAGCGTACTACCACTGCAAACTTCATTGCCAAAGAATCGATGACTTTAGCAGTTATCGACGATTCAGAGCGCACATCAAGTCGATCACCAAGATCAACAATAAATTTTTGTTGGAATTTAGAACTTTCACTTAGACTTGCTTGATAATCAACGACACTATGCAGCACCATGTTGCTTTCTTTGCTGCTTCCTGATTCTAAGGCTTGCTCTGCCGTATACTTGTCGTAAATGTAACCAGGACCAACTTCAGCACGTAAAAAACTATGTTCATCATCAAAAAATTTATGACCATAGCCTATAGCTGCAGTAATGCGATAATCAAAACCACGAAATTCATCAACTTCATAACTGCCATTTGCAAAAACGTAGTTATCTTCATTAAACATATAGTTACCTTGAGCGCCGGCTTGATAACGTTTCGCAGTAACGGAATTATCATCTTCTTTATAAAGCCCTTCAATAATGTATTCGTTTTCCCAATCACCCAGCTTATGTTTCAAGTCTAACTTAGCCTTAACCGATGAGGTTTTGGTGTTACCTGTTGTTAATGTTGCCCCAACTTCAGCATCACCACCTAAGGTCTTATCACTTTCAACAGATTCATTGCCAGCGAAAACAGATGAAGACAAAAAAAACAATACATAACAAGCGAATAACGGTTTCATTTGCTTTATACCCATAATAATTGCACATTTCGCACAGCTTAAATTTTCAGCAAAAAATGTCAATTATTATTTAATAATTTTCCCTCAAATATTTTAAAAACTAACCTTTAGGGAGCTATCGATTTAGAAAGTACCAATCTTTGTCATACCAGCGAAGATAATTGGCTGGCATCCAGTGACTTTTATAGAAAAAGTAAAGGTACTAGGGGCTGTTGATCTTTCGTGATTGTTTTTGCAGCGATAAATTGGTTATTTTATGCAAGGCAGAGTTTGTGAGGTTTGGTTATTATCCACATACAAAACTGTCGTTACTTCGTTTTCAAATAAGAAAACGATAACGCAGCACCTTTTATTTAGAAAGAGCGACCAATTTACGCTCTCTCTTTTTTCGATGCTTTTGAGCATTCACTGTTCTGTGTTGTGTCCAGCTCACTTAGATGGCTAAGAATCACTGCTCACGCCTTGAACCTAAAAACATCAATTGAACGCTGAGTATACGAGTAACTGTTTGAGCAATACGATGATTTTATTATCATTTTTTTCACCCAATGAGTGAAGTGCTCTACGCTCACAAGCTTGCTAAAATGACTGCTATCTGCGTTGTAACTTTTGCAAGTAGAATAACTACTTACTGCAAGCTACGTCTTACTATCAGCCATTTTTTCTACGCTTGTGAACGCAGTCAACTGATGTTTCTAGGTTGAACAGATAAATGCTCAAATAGCACAAAATTTAATCCTGAAAGATCAACAGACCTAAGACTACCGACATACAAAACTGTCGTCATTTCGTTTCCGGCCTGCGCTGGAGTGACGAGAACTCATCAGTATACTTTCTTCCGCAACTTTCCTTAGTCGTCTTTCAAGCGCAATTTATTTTGGCAAGCGTTCAGTAAGTAAGCTCAATTTATACTCTCTTAATATACCGTTTGATATATTGTTAAACACTGCTGTTTTATACTGTCTATTAAAGGCTACGTAGATTCTTGACTTAATTTGCTCTTTTCCTTCTGTAGATATCGTAAACGTCTCTTTATCAGCCCTTTCAATTATCCAACCTTTGATTTGTGACCGCTGTTCTTCTGTTAACTCATTAAACAGTTTATTAGCCAATGCAGCGCTACCTGAATGTAACAATTCCTTATTTGATGAAGTCACATGAGCAGAATTTGATCGAACTGCCACTTTCGACTTTTTAGTTTTAGGCAAACCAGTAATCTTTGGGTCACTTCGTTTTGACTCGATCTTCTTACCGGATATATGGCCCCTGTTGGCAACTAAGTCATTTCTTTTTGACGCTACTGATCTTGGTTCTGGTTCCAGTGTATGAGGTTTATTTCGCTTAGCCACGACAAGTAAACCTGATAATCCGCCAGATTGAGGCAGGCTCCCTGTATCAGAATCAGTATCAGTATCGGTTTCACCCTCAGATATCGAGGTACATTCAGAAAATTGATTTGACGTTAGACTCTTTGGATGTAAAGTTGTAAACATTGGATTTTGTGACTCAGCGACAACTGCAAGTAGCTCTAAAGGGTTACAAGGTAATTCGGGAGTCCTAATATATTCTGCATTATCTTCTACTGCTTGGTTACCTTGCATTGGTGACATCGCTAATGCAGAAGAACTTAAAGATGAAGAAAGTATTTCAGGTGGTGGCTGAGGTGACGATGACCACAGATAAAGTGGTTTCCCTTTAAAATTTAAATCAACACTCGGATTTGTCCAAGTATTTTGAATCTCTTTTTTTATTTGCGTTTGAACTGGTAAAGGAATTTTATAAAGCTTTTTAATACGTTGATTTTCTAAGCGTTGCCTCTTGGTTGTTAAGTGAGTAACTTCCACTGCATCGGAAGTTCTTTGGCTTCCAGCACAGGGATACAAAGCGCTCTTTATTATTGGTGTTTGATGCATGGGAGGAGTCATATCTATAAGTGGTGGTGGTAGTGGTAGTTGTTGTTCTTTTGGAAAGTTTTTTGGTGAATAATAGGTTATGTTATTTCGTTCTAGATTTACTTCTGCTTTTGCCTGCGTTTGAAGTACTGCCCTTGGGACACTCTTTGCACAAACCGGTAGTCGCACAGATTTGTATGTACTTCCCCATAACCCTTTAACGCATAGGCCTCTTTGGTGTTGAAGATGTCTTTTAGGGGCTGAATTAACCGATAGCGCTCTATCACTAGGTGAAATTATTGGTGTTGAAGAATAAGCTAGTGTCATAGATGAGGTGCTTGCTTCACTCAATGGCAGCGAATTCAATGGAGGAGAATCATCACTCGACTGTGGAGGAGTGATAAAAGTTGCAGCAGTACCTTCATTAAATTTTTGCACACTTGCAGACATAGCCACTTTATTTTTATCAAAGCGTTTAATTTTTTGCTCAAGATCTTGTTTAGTCTTTTTCAATTCGGTTTCTTTCATTAGCGCTTGACGTTTAACAGCTTCGTTTTCTTTTATTTCTCGTGCCACTACTCGTCTTTGTTTCGATAGTTCTTCTAGTTGACGCTTATCTTGCTCTTCATTTTTTTGTCCTAAAAGCTGAACAGCACTTTGTAGTAGCTCAGGCTTAGTATTCGGTAAAAATACGATTAATGTTTCATCATCGGCTTCATTCGCGCCTAATTGTTGAAAACTAACCACATGATGTGTGAGCCCACGCTTCATTGTACTGCTTAAGCCGAATTCAAATTTATTTATATTGTTTGACACTAACAAGTTATTTAGATCTTCAACACTGTTTTTTGCGTTGTCTGAATCACTAATAAAGTTGATTTGCCAAACCTTCGTCATTAAGTCAGCTAACAATATTTCTGATTTTATGTCCAAAATTGTTTTTAAAAATAAAGCAACTGAAGCATAGTCTTCTGAGGTTACTAGTGATGCATTTTTAATACTGGCTGCTTCAGTTGTTTGATAAGATTGCCTGTAAGTAGATACTGAAGCCGCAGATAACATCCAAACTCCCACATATAAAAATTTGATTAACCAGCATCAAATTAAGTTGAATAAACTTCATTTATTAATTTAATTTCAGCTAATGTTTTCAAGAACAGAATTCAGGATGATAACGAGTAAATCAAAATAGTTTAACAACATAAAGTAGGTTTAATATTTGCTTAATCTGTAATTAAAAATTACAAGTTTTGCAAACTGAGCAATAACTATTATGCAATCAAAACCATCGCTTATATTCATATTAACTTTCGCCGTAATGTCTCATATTTTACTCATTTATCTTTCGTTAACTTATACCAATTCGTATATATATTAAGCCATCCTAAGATTGAATTAAGTGATTAAAAAAGATTAGTCTTAGTTTTTATTTTTCTATTATATTAGGCACTGATTATGATCTCAGCTGCTAGCACAACCTTTGCTTCTACATCAGTTAGAATAGTGAATGCTTCCCCGAAAGCTCTATCAACCTCCATGAGTATTCAATCCTCAAGAAAAAATTTTAAAGTCCAGTCAGGCGGGAAAAATGGAGGTTCTGGATCTGTTCAGTCTATTAAGCAAGGAGAGAAGATCAGTTCTGCTTCAGCAGCATCATCACCCAAAATTCGTCAACATTTTGCAGCCTTTAATCAACATGGGGACACTTACCCTTCCCATAGATATCTTCTGCAATGTAACAGCTCTGGCACACGATTAGTTATCAGGCAACAATCAGCCTCTGAATCAAGTCAAGAAAATAAGGAATGGCATCTAGAACCGGCTCTTTCAACAGCTTTAAGAAAAACAGCAACTCATGCAAGCCAACTATATACGATTCAAACGTCCGACTCTTTGAATGATATGAATCAATATGTATTTTGCATAAGTGGTGATGGTAACACGGTAATTATCAGAGATGCTGATGAAACAGGAACACTTTTAACGAAAGACACGGAATCAAAGGCCAACATTTTGGATGATGACTATAGTCAAAATACATAAAAAAAGCCCGCAAGTCAGCGGGCGATATATTATCAAAAATCGAGCATTAATTAATCTTTGGATCGAGCTCGCCTGCTTGATAAGACTTGTACATAGCTTGCAAAGATTTTGGCTTTATTTTAGACCCCATGCCCGCACAACCAAATGCTTCGTAGCGTGTAGTACAAATATCTGCCATAGCTTCCATTGATGCTTTTAAGAACTTACGCGGATCAAATTCGCTTGGATTTTCAGCTAAGAATTTACGTACCGCCCCCGTTGACGCTAAACGTAAATCCGTATCGATGTTTACTTTACGCACACCATGTTTGATACCTTCTACGATCTCTTCAAGGGGGACACCGTAAGTTTCAGGGATCGCCCCGCCATACTGATTGATGATTTGCAGCCATTCTTGCGGCACTGAAGATGAACCGTGCATCACTAAATGCGTGTTAGGAATACGCGCGTGAATTTCTTTAATTCGGTCAATACGAAGTACATCACCGGTAGGTTTACGGCTGAACTTATAAGCACCATGACTGGTACCGATTGCAATCGCAAGCGCATCAACATGAGTGTCAGAAACAAAACGCGCCGCTTCTTCAGGAGTAGTAAGCATTTGATCCATGCTTAATGTGCCTTCTGCTCCAATGCCGTCTTCTTCACCCGCTTGGCCAGTTTCTAGGCTACCTAAACAGCCGATTTCACCTTCAACTGAAACACCACAAGCATGAGCAAACGCCACTGTGCGGCGAGTTACATCAACATTGTAATCATAAGATGCTGGCGTCTTACCATCGGCCATTAATGAGCCATCCATCATTACTGAAGACATACCGAGCTGAATCGAACGCTGACAAATATCAGGATCTGTCCCGTGATCTTGATGAATACATACCGGAATATCTGGGTACTGCTCAAGCGCTGCGGCCATCAAATACTTCAAAAATTGTGGACGAGCATATTTTCGAGCACCCGCTGAAGCTTGAACAATTACCGGACTGTCCGTTGCTTCTGCTGCTTGCATAATTGCACGCATTTGCTCAAGGTTATTCACGTTGAATGCCGGTACACCATAATCATGTTCTGCTGCATGATCTAGCATCTGACGCAATGAGATTAAAGCCATTTTCTTGCTCCGTTTGTAGGGTAATGTGTGAACACTTTATAGTGTGTTCACATTAAAGTTTGATGTCTTTTTTTAACGCTCTCTAACCTAAACTAGAGAGCTGTAATGTTGTTTTTATTGTGAATTTTTATAAAAAAATTTACGCGCCGCGTTGTTCTAACATCGTAACCGCCGGTAGTTCTTTTCCTTCAAGAAACTCTAAGAAAGCACCGCCACCCGTAGAGATATAGGACACTTTGTCAGCAATATTATATTTATCAACGGCCGCTAATGTATCGCCACCACCAGCAATGGAAAACGCTTCTGAATCAGCAATCGCCTGTGCGATACGCTTGGTGCCTTCGCCAAATTGGTCAAACTCGAATACGCCAACTGGGCCGTTCCATACGATAGTGCCAGCTTTCTTTAAAATTTCAGCTAACGCTTCCGCGCTGTCTGGGCCAATATCAAAAATCATGTCTTCGTCAGCAACATCAGCCACATTTTTTAGTGTTGCGCTAGCCGTAGGACTAAACTCACCGGCAACAACAACATCCGTTGGTACGGGAATATCTCCGCCACGACTTTGAGCGTTATTGACCAGACGAGTCGCCTCTTCAACTAAATCAGCTTCATATAATGATTTACCGACATTATGACCTGCTGCCGCAATAAAGGTATTGGCAATACCGCCGCCCACAACAAGTTGATCAACTTTAGTGGATAAGCTTTCTAGCACAGTCAATTTAGTTGATACTTTAGAACCACCAACGATTGCCACCATTGGGCGATCAGGATTATCTAATGCTTTACCTAATGCGTCTAACTCACCCACTAATAATGGGCCTGCACAGGCAACAGGGGCATGTAAGCCAACACCATGAGTAGACGCTTGCGCGCGGTGAGCCGTACCAAAGGCATCCATCACATAAACATCACACAGTGCAGCCATTCTCTTGGCGAGTGCTTGGTCATTTTTCTTTTCACCCACGTTGAAACGCACGTTTTCGAAAACTACCACTTCACCTTGCTTAGTTTCAACACCATCGAGATAATCTGAAGCTAAAGTTACACTGCAATCTAAAGCATCATTGAGATAATCAACCACTGGTTGCATCGAAAACTCAGCATTAAACTCACCTTCTGTCGGGCGACCTAAATGTGACATAACCATCACAGCTGCGCCTTTTTCTAGTGCGAGATTAATCGTCGGTAATGCAGCACGCAGGCGAGCATCACTGGTCACTTTGCCATCGGCAATTGGCACATTTAAATCTTCACGGATCAATACGCGCTTACCTTGCAAATCGAGATCCGACATACGAATAATGGTCATTTGTTATTTTCCTACTTTAATCAATAATTCTGTCTGACTTGCATTCACACTATGAGTTAACAGCAAGCCGAGTTCGTGCCATCGCTAGGGCGGTATCTAACATTCGGTTAGCAAAACCCCACTCGTTATCGCACCATAATAATAATTTCACTAAATGTCCGTCACTGACTCGTGTTTGAGTACCATCAACAATGCTAGAACGCGGATCATGATTAAAATCACAAGATACTAATGGTTCTTTTGTGAAACCCAACACGGCTGAGAAACGTCCTTTTGCGGCCGATTCTAGTACATTATTGACTTTGGCAATATCGACTCTGTGCTCAAGTGTGACCGATAAGTCAATTGCAGTAACATTTATGGTGGGAACACGTACTGAAATAGCTTCAAACTTATCTTTTAAGTGCGGAAAAATTCGCTCGATGCCTCGTGCTAACTTGGTATCTACAGGAATAATTGATTGTCCGGCCGCACGAGTCCGTCGTAAGTCAGTATGATATGCGTCAATAACGGGCTGATCATGCATTGCAGAATGTATAGTGGTGATTGCACCACTTTTAACAGTGAAGTTTTTGTCTAATAAATCAATGACTGGAATAAGGCAATTGGTCGTGCAAGAGGCGTTTGATACAATCACATCTTGAGGCGTCAGTTGATGTTGATTAACACCATAAACAATGGTGGCATCCACATTCGGGCTTGAGGGATTGCTTATCAAGACTTGCTTGGCACCTGCTTTGACATGAACCTCACATTCTTCACGGGTATTTAACACTCCAGTTGCTTCAAAAACTATATCGATATCAAGCGCTTCCCATGGCAAATCAAAGGGATTTTCAACATGCAGTAATTTGATTTTATCATCATTGATTGTCAGCGTGTCACCTGCAAAATCTACTGTGCCATCAAAACGTCCGTGGGTCGTATCGTATTTGGTTAAATGTACAATGGCTTCAGGTTGAGCTAATTCGTTAATCGCTACGATTTTTAAATGTGCATTTTTTCCTGACTCATACAGAGCACGTAATATTGTACGACCTATTCGTCCATACCCGTTAATTGCAACTCGGATCAAAATATTCCATTCCTTAACTAAGGCTTTGCTCTATGAGCATAAAAAAACGGCCTGCATTCGTATGCAGGCCGATTATAGCGATTTATATCACAAAAGTTTAGCTTTTAAAGTGCGTTAACGGTTTCAACAACATTTGCAACAGTAAAGCCAAAGTGCTTCAGCAAGTCGCCGCCTGGAGCAGACTCTCCGAAGGTTTGCATCCCCACAACGCCGCCATTGAATCCAACATATTTGTACCAGAAATCAGTATGCGCTGCTTCAATCGCAACACGCTTGGTCACTGAGCTTGGCAATACACTTTCTTTATATGCGGCATCTTGTTTATCAAACTCGTTGGTTGATGGCATAGAGACAACTCGCACATTGTTACCTTGTGCGGTCAATTCAGCCGCAGAATCTAAGGCAAGTTGTACTTCAGAGCCTGTCGCAATCAAGATAACATCTGCCTTACCAACACAATCCTGCAACACATAACCGCCTTTAGCGATGTCAGACACTTGCTCAGCATTACGAACTTGGGCAGATAAACCTTGGCGGCTAAAAATTAATGACGTTGGTGCGCTTTGACGTTCAATGGCTGACTTCCACGCTACTGCGGTTTCAGTGGCATCACATGGGCGCCATACCGTCATATTTGGCGTCATGCGCAAGTTAGCAATTTGCTCAATAGGTTGATGAGTAGGACCATCTTCACCTTGACCGATTGAATCATGGGTATAAACGAAGACGTTTTGAATCCCCATCAGGGCTGACATGCGCACAGCATTACGAGCATATTCCATAAACATTAGGAAGGTTGCACCGTAATTGATAAAACCACCATGCAAAGAAATACCGTTCATGATGCCGCTCATACCGAACTCACGGACACCGTAATAGATGTAGTTACCCGCAGGATCGTCTTGAATGCCTTTAGAGCCTGACCATAAGGTTAAGTTTGAACCTGCTAAATCCGCAGAGCCACCCAGTAATTCAGGTAACATGGCACCGAATGCACCAATGGTATTTTGCGAGGCTTTACGAGAAGCAAGTGATTCGCCTTTCTCTTGACACTCTTGGATATAGGCTTCTGCTTTTGCGGCGAAATCAGCAGGTAAGTCACCTTTTAATACGCGGCGTTCGTATTCTGCAGCCAATTCTGGGTGAGCGGCTTGATAAGCAGCAAACTTGTCATTCCAATTTGATTCAGCAGCTTGACCAGCTTCTTTCGCATCCCATCCTTGGTAAACATCGGCAGGCACTTCAAATGGTGCATGCTCCCAACCTAAAAATTCACGTGCTGCGGCAATTTCTGCATCACCTAATGGTGCACCGTGACAATCGTGAGAGCCTGACTTATTAGGCGAACCGTAACCGATGACGGTTTTACAACAAATCATGGTTGGTTTGTCTGTAATCGACTTCGCTTGTGTTACTGCTGCACTTATTGCGGCAGCGTCATGACCGTCAACATCGGCAATCACGTGCCAGCCGTATGATTCAAAACGCTTAGCTGTATCGTCGGTAAACCAACCTTCAACGTCACCGTCGATTGAAATACCGTTGTCATCCCAAAATGCAATCAACTTGCCTAAACCTAGCGTTCCAGCCAGTGAACTTGCTTCATGAGAGATACCTTCCATTAAACAGCCATCGCCTAAAAAGCAATAAGTATAATGGTCAACGATGTCATGTCCTGAACGGTTAAATTGTGCGGCCAGCGTTTTTTCAGCAATGGCCATGCCGACTGCGTTGCTGATACCTGCGCCCAATGGACCTGTGGTTGTTTCCACACCTGGTGTGTAACCATACTCTGGATGCCCCGGTGTTTTAGAGTGCAACTGACGGAACTGCTTAAGTTCTGACATTGGTAAATCGTAGCCCGAAAGATGCAAAAGCGAATAAATCAACATTGAACCGTGACCATTAGATAGTACAAAACGGTCTCTGTCTGCCCAGTTTGGATTGTTCGGATTATGCTTTAGGAAGTCATTCCAAAGCACTTCAGCAATATCGGCCATACCGAGTGGTGCGCCTGGGTGACCAGATTTTGCTTTTTGAACGGCATCCATACTCAGGATACGAATTGCGTTTGCGAGTACTTTACGGGAAGACATGCTCTCTCCTGCTGAGGGTTGTGGGCTTGCCAACAGCTGTAAACTTAAGACAATACAACTGCGGCCAATTTTGTGGCGTATTTTCGCTTACATGCTGGTTTGACGCAATGATAAATGTGATTTATCTCACTGAATTACACTTCACCAAGTCAAGCGGTATCTTAGACACATTAAAAATCGACATCGTGCAGTAAATTTAATCTTATTGCTAGAGAATCATAAGCTGGCATAAAAGCGGTATTAGGGTCTGTTGATCTTTAGTGATTGTTTTTGCAGCGATAAATTGGTTGTTTTATGCAAGGCAGAGTTTGTGAGGTTTGGTTATTATCGACATACAAAACTGTCGTTACTTCGTTTCCAAATAAGAAAACGATAACGCAGCACCTTTTATTTAGAAAGAGCGACCAATTTACGCTCTCTCTTTTTTCCGATGCTTTTGAGCATTCACTGTTCTGTGTTGTGACCAGCTCACTTAGATGGCTAAGCATCACTGCTCACGCCTTGAACAGATAAATACTCAAATAGCACAAAATTTAATCCTGAAAGATCAACAGCCCCTAAGCTGAGCTAACCTGAGCCATATTGCCTACTTTTTTATCCAGTTGCTCCAATGGAGGGATTATTCCTTTGATCAAAGCACTACCTAATTCAAATACTTTTTGATTGTCATATTTACTTTCTTCGCTTTTTCCGGCTTTAACGGCAGTTTTCTTGTACCCTTTTCTAACTTCTAGATGTTGGTATCGTAAGGAGATAAATTCATCAATACTTTTCGCCACTTCCAATGCTGACGTTATCTGTTTTTTTAAAAATTCGGCTTTTGCTTGGATCATCGATAAAGCTGTACTTTCCTGAATAGCTTCTACACTTTGTGCTTCTGACATTACGATGGAAACTTTTTTATAAATATCTTGTAATGAGCGATGAGGAGCTTCCAATGCCATAATTGCTCTTTTGGCTGATTCAAATAATTCTGAATTTCCAAAATTATGGGGCGGAGACACCATTGCTTCTGAAACCATAACACTTGCCCTATCGACAACCCCTTTATTGGCCTGTATTTCTCGTAATATTGGAGTAAGCAATACTGCAATGGCCTCGACCTGAGCTACTTTTATTCTTATTGTAAGCTCCTGACTTTGTTGGTGCTCACTTTTCAAAAGGCTAAGTTCGGTTAAGGCTTCTGCAGGTTTACTCATACACTTAGCCTCTACTTCACTCATAATCCAATCATTAGGATCAATACTTACTTTTATTTCAGGCACAGTTTCTTTCAACGATGGAGCTAAAGGGGCGCGAATTTTATCCCCTTGAGTTTTTTTCGTTTTTCTTGAAGATTTTTTTGCTTGTTTTTCTGGGGGAACTTTCTGCAATTTAGTTTTAGCTTTATGTTGCTCTTTTTTAAATCTTTTTTCGGTATTTTCGACTACTGCTTCTATTTTACTAATCTTTTGTTCAAATTTTGCAAGCTCGGTGGGTAGATCCATATCTGTAGACGACAATTCAATACCACGTAATCTAGAAACAACAATAAAAAACTGCCCCGATAACCAACCTGAATTCAAACTCGTTGCTGTTGTCGTCACCAACTGAAGTACTTGTTTCAGCCCTGATAATGTTAGTTCTTCATGTTTGCAGTTAAATGCCTTTTTAACTTCCATTGTTAATCGCCGGAACACCATATTTATTACACTTGGCTTAGTGTTGGGAAGTCCTGAAAATTTTTCAAGTTCCGTTAGTATCTTAATATCCAACTCTGGCGCTAGTACTAATTTAAAGACTAACAGCTTATGTTGAACCCCTTTAGAAAGGACATTTACCCGAGGTAAGCACTCTATGATTTTTATTCCATTTGCAACAGACAAAAAGTGCTCAACTCTTTGATAAACTGGTGAGATAATGCTGTCGTTAAGTTCACTTGAATGCTCAACAGCCAACTGGTTTAGCTTTTCCAAAAAAACTAAAATCGTTTCAAGTTGAAAAATGACCAAAGTACCCACGTCATAGAGCACTGCCGACGTTTGCGCACCAGTATGTTCAAATTGAGAGCAGACACCAAACATTAAGCGAAACTCAATAAATTCACATAATAAGACATCATATTCATCAAGCAATTTCAAAGACTGAGCAACAAGCTCGTTCCGTTCTGTTTCTTGAGAAGCTGCCAATGCGCCGTTAATTTTTTGATCAACATGTTGAAAATGAGTGCCAAGTTTTATTCTGCAGAAGCAATCTAGCCACACTAGTTCAAGCAGTTTTAAATGTATGGGAAGAATCGTTTTATAATTGCTTAAATAACTAGGTGGAACATGCTGGTAGGATGACTTTATAAGACGATATTCAAGCCAGTTATTATTCAAGTATTGGCGATAATCTAAAATCAATTCCTTAAATTGTGTTAGCCATGACTCCGAGTATTTTGCTTCGGGTAATGCACTTTCTTCATTCCTCATTATCTCTACGATCTGATCAGGAGTTTTTGGGTTACTTTCCCTTAACTTCTTAGCTCTGGATGCAATTAAATTTAATATTTTATGTTGCTCTTCTCGGTTAAAAAATAACTTTGACCTATGTTGTTTATATTCATCAAGGCTTAAATAAGGTTTCGGAGGTTTTTTAGGGGTCGTAATTGCAGCCAGACATTCACATAATTGTATTTCGTGCGCATTCAGACTGAGGCTTGTATTCACCGTCCAAACCAATGGCTCAGGTTTTACTGAATAGTCTTTTTTTTCTTGTACTAAGCTCTGACGACCATATGAAGCAGGGAATGTATCTTTTTTCATTTGAAGCGTTAGGTTATGGCGCCTAGATAGTTCTTGCACTAACGGCTTCAAAGTCTGTTTTTTTTCTATATAAGGGAAGACTCTTGGGTGGCTTAATAAACACACAAGACCATGAATCACCTCCCCCACAATGGCATATCGTCGTGTTGCACCGCCTTCAAGTATCTTGCTAACATTTCAGTCAAAGCCCGCAAAGTAATATTAAACTGAAGCTCTGGCAATTCTTCCAATTCTGGTAAAACCAACTTAATAATGCTGGCCCAACTCTTTGGTTTAATGACAAAGGCGTAATATCTAAATCCATTTGTTAAATGATAATAATACAGTGATTTATTTTCTTTTATCTCTGAGTTGGTTAAAACATCGTATTCAAGTCGTTCGACAAACCCTTCATAGATTTGTAATTTATCACGAAATCGTTGGACGATGGGTGCTTCAGAGCCATGTACAACGACCAAACTTTGAGCAATGACGCTGATAAAGTACAGGCTTAACATCGAAGCATTTGGAAACTTATCTTTTTGCTCTTCTGCTGCTGCAATCAAATAATACTCTTGAATGAATTTCAGCAAATTTAATGAAAAGTCTTCATGGAAAAGATCGGATAAAAGACCTGAAATTAAAATTGACAGTTCATCAACTTTCTTCCCAATCCCTTTTAAATGAGCTGGCATCAAGTCAACAATCAGGATAAACAGCCCATATTTTTGCAGCAAAAATATAAAGTAATTGAAAATAACATCGATTATTTTAAGGTGCATTTCTTGGTATCCAATCACAGAAAGGTTAGTCACACTTCTCTGATGAAACCCCTCAAGAAAACAGCCTTCGTCTGGGTAAGTATCCCGATACAATTTATATCGTTTAAACAAGCCTAAACATTCACAAATCAGTTTCATCATTTCTGTCTTATTTAACACATCATTTTCTGTTGATTCTGGTGGAAAATTTGAAAATTTTTTGATGCTTCTAATGAGAAATCGGTGGGCTTCATGAAAGATCACATGCAAGCCTCTTTCTTGATATAGCTCAAAGAATGTCACCTCAGGCATGGCCCAAACTATTGCCTTATTTGTTTGTGTAAATCGCTTTTGGGCACAAGCTTGCAATTTACTTGCACAAGCCGTTTTTCTAACTGGAGCAAATGGGCTTATTGAAGAAGTTAATTTTGGCTCTCCTGCTTGACTTGGTTCTAGAGTAGCCTTAGCTGTAGAAGACCCATTCAAATCAAGGTCACGTTCATCCGAAACTTGAGCAACATGGGGGCTACTATTTGTTTCGTCTGGTTGTTGAGTCTCATCTTCAACTAATACGGGTAAGGGATCATAAAAGTAGCTTGTAAGTTGAGTTTGTAATGACGACCACATGAGATAGCTCAATTATTAACAATATCTTTTTATACCTTGTTTTAGCTGACTCACACATGAACACCTGTCATTAAATGAAATGGCAACCCTTTTTCACCTCTTATACCAATTACAGTAATTAAATTCCCAGCTCAGAGCTATGTATGTGTTCAAATTACAAGTGAAATTGATGAAGACATAGTTATTACCGACATACAAAACTGTCGTTATTACATTGCTACGTTGAGACAGTTTTGCGTAGTAATTTGGACACATACAAGCTCCCGAAGGGCAAGGCTAAAGGATTCCATTACTAGGTTACAAGTTTTTGAATTATCCCGACAAAAGCACTAAGTGCGTTGAACGCCAGTTTTATATGGCGGCCGTAGGGAATATAGTACTTCAAACTTGCGCCTTGTACTGAAATCCTTTAGCTCTTGCTAAGTGGGAAGTTAATTACTGTAATTGGTATTATTCACTGAATTTTAAAGTTTTTCCGTTTGTTAACGGCAAGTAAGATTTATTTTTACCGTAAATAAAAATAATTAAAATATTAAAAATCCCAATTAAGGGATGAAAAATAACTGCAACTGAACTAAAATAGCCGTCTAGATGTAAATGCTTCTATACTTTGTAGGGTTATTCAATTAACTTTTATTAACCGTTGTACTAGATACAGAGGCATATCAACCTAATTTGATGAGATTTCCCCCAATGGCAAAACATTTATTTACTTCTGAGTCTGTTTCTGAAGGTCACCCTGATAAAATTGCAGATCAAATATCAGATGCCGTTCTTGATGCAATTTTGACTCAAGATCCTAAAGCTCGTGTCGCTTGCGAAACCTACGTAAAAACAGGCATGGTAATGGTAGGCGGCGAAATCACAACTTCGGCTTGGGTTGATATCGAAGAAATCACTCGTAAAACCGTCAGAGACATAGGTTATACCCATTCAGATATGGGTTTTGATGCTGACTCTTGCGCCATATTAAACGTTATCGGTAAACAGTCTCCTGATATTAACCAAGGTGTCGACCGTGCTGATCCAAAAGATCAAGGTGCGGGCGATCAGGGCTTGATGTTCGGTTACGCCAGTGATGAAACTGATGTACTTATGCCTGCTCCTGTAACTTATGCTCATGCTTTAGTTAAAAGACAGTCTGAAGTTCGCAAAGACAACACCTTGCCATGGTTACGCCCTGATGCAAAAAGCCAAGTCACCTTTGCGTATAATGAAGGAAAAATTGTTGGGATTGATGCCGTGGTGCTTTCAACTCAACATTGTGACAGTGTCAATCAAACCGACTTAATTGAAGGCGTGATGGAAACCATCATTAAACCAGTGTTACCTTCAAAATGGCTGAGTAATGAAACTAAGTACTTCATCAACCCAACTGGCCGTTTTGTGATTGGTGGTCCTGTAGGTGATTGTGGTCTAACAGGTCGTAAAATCATTGTTGATACCTACGGAGGTATGGCTCGACATGGTGGCGGCGCATTCTCTGGTAAAGACCCTTCAAAAGTTGACCGTAGCGCCGCTTATGCGGCTCGTTACGTAGCAAAGAACATTGTTGCTGCTGGTTTAGCGGCTCGCTGTGAAATCCAAGTGTCGTATGCCATTGGTGTAGCAGAACCTACATCAATCAGTGTTGAAACCTTTGGTACAGGTAAAGTTTCTGAAGAAGTACTGATTAAGCTGGTACGCCAACACTTTGATCTTCGTCCTTATGGCTTAACAGAAATGCTCGATTTGGCTCGTCCTATCTACCAAGACACTGCGGCTTACGGTCACTTTGGTCGTAACCAATTCCCTTGGGAAGCGACGGATAAAGCTGAAGTATTAAAAGCTGACGCAGGTTTGTAAAGCTTCACTATTTTACTTTCTTTGTTGATACAAACAGTATTTACAAGTCACTCTAACTAAGCTCGTTTCAGATAAAATGGAAATGAGCTTAGGAAAGTTGCGGAAGAAAGTATACCGATGAGTTCTCGTCACTCCAGCGCAGGCTGGAAACAAAGTAACGACAGTTTTGTATGTCGGTAATAACTATGTTTTCATCAATTTCACTTGTACTTTGAACACATACATAGCTCTGAGCTGGGAATTTAATTACTGTAATTGGTATTAGCTATTCGTAAATCGAAAAAAACATTAAGTTTCGTTCATTTTACAGGTGAAAAATTGCTCTTATCCAGCTAACCATGTAAAACCATATGCTCTGTTATATAACTCTGTATAAGACTTTTTCTATATCAATGACTTTGGCTAAAATTGATGGAGGATCGTAGTATGATAACTGCAACACCTTTCAACTCTTCCCGAGATCAATACCATGGAGAAGAACACTTCACTTCTCAAGCTGTAACACAACAAAAATCAACGACTGCGACTTCTGATCACGCAGAGAAGTTTCAATCAACACCATTATCAGAAAGTGAAAAATCCGCTCCTCATCCATCTAACCAAACACACCGATTAAAACATACCCAAAAACCATCTAACGGAAGCCTAGTTAGGACAACTAACAAGCAGCTAGACGTTGAAAATAAAGAAAAATTAGTTTCACTTCATGAAGTCTATAAACTAAAATTTGCTGCTATACCCCACAGTGCAAAATCATTTTTAATTAAATCAAATAAAACAGATCAATTAAGGCAAGAATCAATCAAAAAGCACATCCTAAAAATACAAAATACAAAAATGCCTTCCATTCGCGAACTTCACGTACCTAAACCGGCAATAAGAAGTACCCAAAACATTATCAAAGACAGGATCTGTGAATTAACCATGTTAATTAAAAACAGTGAAAGTCGACAACAGCGTCTTCAAAATTCAAGGAAGTCACTCCCCCCAAAAAGAACTGACTGTTCTCGTCGTGAATACCTTGAACAATTCAACATTTGTACCAGTTTAATGAACCTCAATATTCAGTTAAGGCGCTACAATTCTGAGCTTGCTGAACTTTGTTCTGATGACAACCAAATTTTTCTTCGTGACAGATAACATAGATCAATAAATGCAAATATTTACATTTATTAGAATCTCATAACCCTTTATTATTTAATTAAAATAACCAAATTAAAGACGAGTGAAGAATGCAAGAATCGAAGGTAACCCAGAGTCTTATTTATCCTCGATATTTTGGTTTTTTGATCAGATTATTATTGACCTACTGGTTAAGTGATTGGTTTGGTTTAAGTCTTGACTCACAATTGCTGGGGTACTTTTTTGCCGTTGAACTAATTTATCTATTCATCAGTCATCATCAACTTGCTAAAGTCTATGACTTTAATGATGGTCTGTTTTGGTTATTATTGATTGATAATGCCTTTTGGCTTAGCTGGCTATATCTCACTGGTGGCGCGACTAACGCCTTCATATCTTCACTATTAATTCCAATCGCTATCGCGGCTATTGCGCTCCCTATATGGAACTCTTTATTACTCAGTATTATTAATTGCCTTGCTTATAGTGTCATGCTTTATCTATCTTCAGATAATAATCATATGGCTCACATGAATATGGGGGCTCACTATATTGGGATGTGGCTGAACTTTATTCTTTCGGCCGTTGTGATTAACGCCAGTTTAACCTTAATCAGTCGAAAACTTAGACAAAGAGACTCTCAACTGAGTCAATTGAGAGAATCACAGCTAAAACAAGAACAATTAGTGGCTTTGGGTGCCACTTCTGCGCAAATGGCACACCAACTTGCGACTCCACTATGCAGCATGAGGTTATGGTTAGACGAAATATCAGAAAAATATACGCATCAAGGTATTAATGAGATTAATGCCAATTTGATACGCTGTGAGTCCAGCTTAAAAGAATTACGTATGGCCACAGAGGCAATTCGCGAAGGAAATAAGCAATCATGGCCGGTTGACCGATTCATACAAGACGTAAAAAAGAAAACCCAATTACTGCTTCCCCATCATGAAATTACTTGGACAATTCCTAACGATTCAAAGCATCTGGTTAGTATCGATCATGGCGTATTACCAGCCTTGATCACTTTAATTGATAATGCGGCCAAAGCCAGTTTTGATTTCATGACTCAAGCAAAAGTCGAATTAGCCATTGAATTGAGTCCCCATCATTTAGTCATCAATATTAGGGATTTTGGGAAAGGTATTGATAGCAATTTATCTCCCTATCTTGGTCACAAAATGGTTCCGAGCAATAATGGCCTAGGTATAGCCTTGTTACTCACCAATGCCACCTTGGAGCGGAATCTCTCAACTCTAAGTTTAGCCCAACACTCAGAGCAAGGAAGCATTGCCATTGTACATATACCGGTGAACACAAAATGAATAAGTTATTGATCATAGAAGATGATATCTCTCTTGCTCAAGTGCTGGCACGAAGACTTGCAGCGCAACATTATCAGATCATGATGGCACACGATAAAACTCAAGCTCTTTTACAGGCAAGACAATGGCAACCCAGTCATATATTACTAGATATGAAACTGGACGAAGACAATGGCCTAGCACTCATTCAACCATTAAAACAATTACTGCCTAACTGCGTTATTGTATTACTTACTGGATTTTCTAGCATCGCGACAGCGGTAGAAGCCATACGCCTTGGTGCTGATAATTATTTGGCTAAACCTGCTGACACACAAACCTTAGTGCAAGCCTTATCTATGACAAATGCGAACTTAGAAGAACTCGTTCCTGAAGAGCCTATCATGACGCCTAAACGCCTAGAGTGGGAGCATATTCAACAAGTACTTGCGGCAAACAAAGGCAATGTATCCGCTACCGCAAGGCAACTCGGTATGCACCGTCGTAGCTTACAAAGAAAACTGGAGAAAAAACCGGTTGCTACTTAGGAACTGTCCCAAAATAACTTCCCTGTTTTGCTGTCGTTTATTTTTGAGCTTATACAAGGCGAAGAAAGTGTGGTGTAGTTACTCTACATAAGCTTTCGACAACACAGTAGAAGCCAAAAATAAACACAGCCCAAAGGGTTACGCTTAAAATTGCCACTCTCTACGTTACTCATTTTTCATTTAGAATAACTAAACTTCATTCTTCGTGCCTTGATATTGACAATTTTAAGCAGTAACAAATCGGTAAGTTATTTTGAGACAGTTCCTTAATACTTCTTCTTTAATTTTGATTAAATAATATTCATTATAAAATTTATAAACTTGCCCAAGCTATATGCTATTTTGTACAAAATTTAGTATGCAGTTCAATTACAACGTGAAAATATCCTCTAACAAGGTTCAAGCCTATATTTAGGAGAGTTTTAAATGCTCACTCCTCCAGTTCAAGATTTTCAGCAACTGACTCGCTCACCTTCCGGCGTTGAACCTGCTTCGGAACCAAAACTCGATATGCTTATCAGCGCAGGCAGCAATGATTTTCACGTTGAAACTGATATGGAGACAGAAGATCGAGCTGTTTCGAATTTTTTACAAGAAACTGAAACTCAAGCAGACCATGTAGAACCAGTAACAGCTGCGAGTGTAAATGATGTTGTTATGGCCGATACATTATTCGGTTCAAAATGTGAAGCTACTTTATTTTTATTGGAGAAACGCTTCTCTAAAGTTAATTTGAGAAGGTTGTTATTTATACAATCCCAAATCATCCCAAAAGGCATTGCTGAAAGCATAGAAAAAGCAAAAAATTCAAATGCTCGATTACTTGACGTATGGATGGAGCGATGTGCAGGTTCACAAGAAGCGAATCTCAATCATCTCATCAATGCAGTAGAAAATGTTGATGTTATTTTAGCAGAGCAATTAAGATCAGAAACAACTTCAATTGAACAGCGATTATCGAATGCTCAAACACAGGTATTAACCCAAAACATGATACTAAGCACTTCTACATACGAAGAAAGAATAGAATATTTAGAAGAGAAAATTAGCAATTTAATCAAAGAGCAATTTAGTGACGCTGATCTTGATAATTTACTGTTTATCATCAGATCTCGCCGTTTGTGCAGTGCTCAATGTTATAGCGAATTTACGGCTGACACGAAAAGTTTCGACAATAAAGCCGAGGGTGCCGCTTTCATGTGGCTCAACAACTATCTACAAAAGAAGAGCGTATCACCCAACGACTCTCTACAAAAACTGGCAGAAGTGGTTCAAAAACTTGGAAAGGTTGTGGCGGCAACTCGTATCAAAAATCTATAAAAAAGAGCCAGCGGATGGATGCTGGCTCAAACGGCTTTCGGAGTCAAAAACTTTTTCTGGATGACTTTTTAGGACTGAATACTTTAAAAACTAAATAACACCGACACCCACAACTGACGTCCATAACCTGGAATACGTTCCCCTTCCGGCACTTCTTGTCCTTTTACGCGGTTAATCCCAGCTAAATGGTCGTGATACGCTTTATCTAACAAATTGCTCACTCCAGCTTTTACGAGCCAATTATCATTTTCGTAAGCCGCAAGCACATCGACCACACCGTATCCAGCTGTCGTTTGCTCTTTTTGTACAGCAGATACCTTGTCTTGTTTGTCAGCACCACGCCAAATAAGTTGTGCCCGCCAGTCTTGTTGCTGCCAATTCAATGACATTTGCCCTGAAAGTGGCGCTAAACGATACAAGTTATCATCGGTATCAGTACGTTCGCCACGTGTATAACTCGCAAGCATAGATAACTGTAATTGAGGGTGTAACTGATAACTTGCCTCAATATCCATTCCATATAGTTTTGCATCCGTGTTAGCGAACATCAGAGGATTTTCATCCCCCATCATCATAGCCGCTACCATTTTTGTTTTAGGATCCGTTAATGGCACACCTTGTACATAATCATTAATTTTTTGCCAAAAAACTCGAGGACTCACTGAGAGTTTTCTGTCTTGATAATCAAAACCAAGCTCAGCCTGAAGGGCCGTTTCTAAATCTAAATTAACGTTGCCGACATATGTGCGTCCATCTGCTAAGCCTCCTGTTGCTTGCATTGGCACCCATAAGTAACGCTGCTGATAACTTGGGCTCGATTGCTTATGAGCCAAACTAGCACGCCAATCTAAATTTTGGTTTTGCTCCATGATCCACTGTGCCACAAGATCGATACCCAACTGGTTGGTGCTTCTATTCTGCTGATTAAACTTATCTTGCAGATACTTAATATTAGGCATCATCATTGCCATAGAGTGACTGACTTCGCCAGCATCATTAGAATATTGCTTAACCCTTGCCCCTAATTGCCAATTCTGTTCATCAACTTGTGTTGACCATTGAGAGAAAATGCTGATCGTTTGTTGCTCAACCTCAGTAAAGTTATTCACGACCATCATTGAGTTATTCGGATTCGTTATCCTTGAGTCATGAAGACTTTGTTGATAATCAATCCCAAACTGCCACTCGTCCATATTAAATGACAAACTCGCATCAATCCCTGTACTATCTGCACGATTAAAACGAGCCATCATTGGAGACATCACAGGACGCAGAAGGCTATTTGACATGCCATGGCGAGCATTTTGCCAACCTATATGCCAATTCATTTCTCCCCACTCTAATGTGGATAGTCCTGCGATTTTTAACCTGTCAGTATCAATAAAATCAATATCCATAGGTAATGCAGGGCTCGCCGAATCACCAGTATTTATGGCTTGAAAATTCACCATTAATTGATGATTTTCAGTAAATTGATTTACATATTTTGCGCCGAATTTTTGTTTATCATATACCGAAGGGACAATTTTACGTCCTTGTCCATCTTCAACGGTATCTGTACCTTTTGACTGCTCAATATGAAGGAGTAAGGCTTGATCTGTAAACGCAAGGTTAGTAAGCGCACCTAATTGGGTTTGTTTGCCATTGTCGGTGTATTGAGACAGAATATGATTGAAATTTTGTTCAGTGTCCGCTTCAACCGTATTGACTTTGAGACTGCCACCGATTGTATCTACGCCACTACTGACAGGAGCAATACCACGCGTCATTTCCAACGATTCAGTCATTAATGTGCCAGCATAACTCAGTGGCGTATCCATCGCATTAGGTCCTGCACCTGAGAGTGCTAAGCCATCGACTTCAGTCGCAATATGATCACCATAAAGACCTCGATATTGTGCGATTTTACTTACTGGGCCATTGGCGTTTATATTGGCTCCTGGAATTGATTTTAACAAATCTGTCAAATCACTGCTTGGAATGGCATAGTTTGGGGTAGCCATAGCACTTTCATTAACATCAACTCTTTTGGACACTTGCCCTCTTACTTTAATGACTTCGTGCACTTCTTTTGAACTTGTATCAGCCCAACTATAGTTGCTCACCGCATACATTGAAAAAAGTAAAACACTCAGATGATTTAGGCGCATGTTAATAATTCCTTGTACATTTGTGACTAAATTTTGCATCTGAGAAATACAAACAACAATATTAAAATAGCAGAGTGCGACATCATGTCGCAGGTAAAACAAAATCAAACAAAAACATAGAGTTAAATAATCATAATTTCAAAAAACGCATTGACTTAAGTCAATTCAATCTCTAAGTGAGATCACAATTTATACACAAAAAAGCAGACAGGAACTACATGGGCAATGTACAAAATTTCTATCTGATTTTTAAATTGAAATTGAGTTCGTATTTAAGCGGTAGAATATCCATCTTGTAGTAACATTGTAGAAATGAGCGAATTTCGCCCGATTGAACGAAATTTATAAAATTCTTATAGTAAAGCCCTTGCCATTCCCTAGGCTGTGCGTATAATTCCGTTCCATCGCAAAGACAAGTGAGTTAATGCGATGACTTCTTTAAGATGCCTGAGTGGTGGAATTGGTAGACACGTCGGATTCAAAATGCGTAGTGTGTACACTTAAGATTTAACTAAACGGTTGTTTTAAAGAGTTAATTTTTAAAAAATTAACGAACAAAAACCTTGCAAAAACCTTGCAAAGATTTGCAAAGTTTAGATAGTCTAAAAAATATGCCCGAGTGGTGGAATTGGTAGACACGTCGGATTCAAAATCCGATTTCGAAAGAAGTGACGGTTCAAGTCCGTCCTCGGGTACCATATTTTTTTGATTAACAAGCCGACCATTGAGTCGGTTTTTTTGTTTTAATCTTATTTATCCATTAGCAATTTTCTCTCTAAATATATATAAGCCTGTTCAGCCCAATACCTTATTTCATATGAAAAGCCCTTTTCCTCTTTTAAAGTAGCTAGTAATGATAATACTTTGTCTTGAGTTTTTATTCCCTTAGAGGTCATTCTTGAAAATACATCATCCATTGTTTTAAAAATACTTTTATCAGAAATAGCTGTTTCAACACTGTTCCCCGCTGCTACCCATACCAAATTTGCTGCATGAGCAGTTACCCGACGTGCTGTTCTATTACTTATATCTATAGATTCATTTTTACAGTAATGGTTGACTATTCTTGAACTAGCCATTCTAGTTTTATTTCTTTTTATAGGTTCACCATCAAATAATTCATTTTCATTAATAGGTTCTTCAGGTTTTGGTTTCACATTTTCAAACACCTTCTCATCACATACTGAGAACATACTTCTAGCTTTGTTTATATCTTTATCAGTGATTTTACTCGATCTACCCCATATTTGATCAAACCAATTCATGATCTCTAATGTTTCGCTAGTTTCAATAGCCGCTTCAATTGTTCCTATACAACTATCCAAACCAAGTCCGTTTTGTGAAAAATTGGAAGAGCCAACAATCGCTGACTTTTCTGTGATAAAAACTTTAGAGTGAAGACGTTCTAACTTCCTAATTTCAACGTTTTCTTTCTTCATCAAATCACTAATAACATCAGGGTTAGTTCCCCCATCTGAAAGGTTGCAAACTATTTTATAGTACCTATTATCACTGATTAAATATTCAACTCGCTTTCCCCAATAAGCTACAGCAATCATAATTGGTTCTGAATTGGGCTGTTTGCATGTAAGTATTTCTATGCAGTTTCTAATTGCTTTATTATCTTTTAAAAAGTTCATATGTATCATCCATGATTTAACGATTACATCGCCCATTGAGAATCCAATCGTTTACCGAGTTTACCTCTCCGTAGCTAACGTCAAACTTACCATAAACATCAATAAAACCTTCAAATAGGTAAGTTAAATTTTTTAAAATCAATACCCTACTTCATAAAACCCATGCACACATAAAATTTAAGTATATGCAGGTTCTTGTTGTAAAAACTCTTTTAAGTTAGCCCCCGTATACTTTTTATACTGCTTGATAGACTCTTCACTATTGCTGAAAATATGAGTTTGAGCCATTCTGGCAATTTTTATATTCATTTCATTAACTATTTCCTCTGTAACATGTACGAATCCATTAGAAAATCGCTTAGACCGTGCCATCATAAAAGCTGTATTAGGTGAAATAGGATAATATAAATCCAGCTCTTCCTCTTTTGGTGGCTCAAAACTTCCGCTTTCCCGATAATCAAAAACATTTATAACAGGTTGATCAGAAGTAATAAAAGGAATGTCTGTTTTATTAATTAATAAACTAATATTGTGAAGGTTTTGAGTAAGTTCAAGAGTTACAGCAAAATTCAATCCGATGGTATAACTTATGAACCACCAGCTTTCCTCTAATGTTTTTTTAAAGTCAGCAATTTCATATTGTTCACGACCTTGTGGATTGAAATTTCTAAGAAATTTCAAAAAGGCTAAATTTCAGACATAAAAAAACCAGAATCTCAGTTCTGGTTTCTTCATCTGGACAATCAATCCAAAATAGCTTTTATCTTAAAAATCATTCAGACAAGTTAGCGCAGAAACGATACCCTTCACCGTGAATCGTCGCAATGATTTCTGGTGTATCTGGTGTGCTTTCAAAATGCTTACGTATGCGGCGGATTGTTACATCAACAGTACGATCATGAGGTTTAAGCTCACGACCAGTCATTTTCAATAGCAAATCAGCACGAGTTAAGATACGACCTGGATTTTCTACAAAGTGGAGCATGGCACGAAACTCACTGCGTGGTAGCTTATAAGATTCACCTTGAGGACTAACAAGAGAACGGCTGTTTATTTCAAGCGACCATCCATTGAAGCGATATGAGTCAACATTGCTTTTTTCATCGACTTCAACACCAGCGTTACTCACGCGAGTAAGCAGGTTACGAGCACGAATGGTTAATTCACGAGGATTAAAAGGTTTAGTAATGTAGTCATCAGCACCAATTTCTAAGCCGAGAATTTTATCAACTTCGTTATCACGACCCGTCAGAAAGATCAAACCTATATTATTTATCTCACGTAATTCACGTGCTAATAACAAACCATTTTTACCCGGTAGGTTAATATCCATAACGACTAAATTGACTTTATTGTCTTGCATTGCCTTATGCATTTCAGCGCCATCATTGGCTTCGCTGACTAAATACCCTTCTGCTTCAAATATACTTCTCAGTGTATTACGGGTTACGGCTTCATCTTCAACGATCAAAATGTGCGGGTTTTGCATAGTTAATTACCTAAAAGTTTAATCAAATCTGTTGTAACGACACATATAAAACTTAAATGCATTAAGTTTATTACATATGAACAATATCTCCTTCAGTGCACCTTATTAATTTAGTCTAATGTAATTACTTTATTAATAAGTCGCTAAGCATGTTTCTAGTTCATTGCAGCAATGAATCAAACGCGAACTGTACTCACTTCGATTAAAACAGCGGGTCTTAGTTCCTTAGCCAGTGTGTTTATTTGAAGTTTAGATGTTAAAACAAATTAGATCACTTTTTGTACAGGCGTTTGTTAACCTGCTTAATCCATTTGTCAAAAATGTATCGTACTGTTTCCTACTGTACGATAATTGACTGAGTTAACATCTACATTGTACTCGTTTTCTGTATTTGTTAACAAATAAAATGTTAACAAAACTACCCCCCCTAGTTTTATGTACTTAAACGTGTGAATTTACCGTTATTTTTTATAGACTTAATCACATTGTTAACTGCTCATTTTTAGCATACATTAACGCGAATTAATCTCATTTATTCGTTTTGGTTTTAATTAAGGATTTGTTAGACTGTTTTGGGCTTACTACGAGTGTACTTGTTATGACTCATGAATTTGATGATCTTTGGCGTAGTTATCAGACGACTCAGTTTCTGTTAACTCAGCCATTCGCTAATCACCTTTCCTTCGCCATTATTACCGCCTGTAATCCTCAAGGGCAACAACTCAACCAAAGTCAAAACCGTCTTAAAGACAAACAACTACTTAAAGAAATTGAACAACTTCGATGTCCTTATCGTGCGGTATTAGGTGCTGATAAAGATTTATCCTACTTTGAGAAAAGTTGGGCTATTTTTATCGATAAAGGACAAGCCATCAAACTTGGTGAACAATTTGTTCAAAATGCCATCTATTATGTAAACCAAGGCAAGCTAACGTTAATCCCAGTTTTACTTTCTGCCAACGAAATTGACTTAGGAGCGTTTCACCTTCGAAGTAACTTGGTCAGTGATTTCCCTGACGTGCTAACTTACAGTAAACATTCATAATTTAATATATACAAAAGTATTATTTATGTTGACATAGTTAAAGTTTATTTGTTATTTTTTGCTCGCTTTTAAAGCAAAACAGAAGAGGAGCGTTAACTAGGTAGTAAGTCTAAGGAGCACCAACTCCATTGATGACTTATGAGGGAGATTAACGCCGAGACACGATTCCTGTGCGTGAGGATTAGTGTCGATCATTTGGCTGAATCCAAATGATTGTCGCAGCTACCCCATGATGGGGCAATTATTAGCTAGCGGAGAGCTTCTGGTGAGAATTTCGTGATTGCACTCAAGTTTGAGTATGCATTTACACTTCAATGCTCATATTTGGTGAAATTCAAAATCAATATGCAGCTCGCACCAGGCTTTCCGAGCAATCCATGTTCGGAGTAACAATGTCAGTAACCGTTTGTCTCAATAATTATTCTCATCTCCTCACTCTCAAAGGAGATCGTTAATGTCTATCATTTCTAAAAAATTAGTCATCGCCAAGTTTGGTGGCACTTCAGTGGCTGACTATCCTTCAATGTTAAATTGTGCGCGTATCGTTTTAAGCAATCCGTTTACTCGTTTAGTTGTAGTAAGCGCGTCTAGCGGTGTCACTAATTTACTGGTCGAACTCACACAAGCTCATGTAAACGATGAGCGAAGAGTTCAGCTTTTAAAAAATATTGCTCAAATTCAATATTCAATCATTGATAACTTGCCGCAATCACAACACCTGCTTGCGCTCATTGATAGCTTACTGAATCATATGTCAGTGCTGAGTGAGTCGTTGATTTTGAATCGTAGTAAAGAAGTTATGGATGAGCTTTTATCCATAGGTGAGCAATGTTCTTCAATATTGTTTAACGAAGTTCTTAAGCAACAGGGCGAATACTCTCAAGTCTTCGATGCTCGAAAGGTCATGCGAACAAACGATCAGTTTGGTGCTGCAGAACCCGATATCAATGACATTTTTCGTTTATGTCAGAGTGAATTACTGCCATCACTTAACAATACGCGTTTTGTAACACAAGGATTCATTGGTGCCAATGAACAAGGGCGTACGACTACTTTAGGTCGAGGCGGCAGTGATTATTCCGCCGCACTTCTTGCTGAAGCCTTAAATGCCACGACCTTAGAAATTTGGACTGATGTTGCAGGCATTTATACGACTGATCCCCGTTTAGCCGCTAACGCGAAACCAATTAAAGAGATCAGTTTCAGTGAAGCCGCCGAAATGGCGACATTTGGCGCAAAAATACTACATCCAGCAACGATACTACCTGCCGTGAGAAAAAATATCGAAGTTTTTGTGGGTTCCAGCAAACAGCCTGAGTCTTCGGGCACTTGGATAAGAACACAAGTTAATAATGCTCCCGTTTACAGAGCCGTTGCTGTAAGGCGTGATCAAACGTTACTCAACTTACACAGTTTAAAAATGTTGCATGCTCAAGGTTTTTTGGCTGAAACCTTTGCTTCTCTCGCCCGCCATAAAATCAGTGTTGATTTAATTACTACCTCTGAGGTAAATGTTGCACTCACACTGGATAAAACCGGATCAGATTCAAGCGGACAGCAGTTACTAAATGACGCACTCATTCAAGAGCTAGAACATCATTGTAACGTGAAAATCGAAGACTCTTTGGCGCTTGTTGCGATCATCGGTAATAACATTCCGAATACCACTGGCGTGTGCCAACAAGTTTTCGATTCGCTTTCTGAGTTTAATATCAGAATGAGCAGCCAAGGTGCCAGCCAACATAATATGTGCATACTCGTCGCAGAAAAAGATGCAGCAGCCGTTGTACAAACACTACATAGAGATCTATTTGAAGGCCTATCATGAACAAGCCGAATAAATGGGAAATCAATGTTGGTGAATTAGCCACGGGGCAAGCATTAACCATACCTGTGTATCAGTTTACACCTGAGAATCCGTCTGGGCCGAGTGTGTATATTCAAGCCAATGTTCATGGAGCAGAAGTTCAAGGTAATGCGGTAATATTTGAGTTAATGAAGCAACTTGAGAACACTCACCTTAACTCAGTGGTTACTTTAGTTCCGCTCGCTAACCCGATGGGGATCAATCAAAAAAGTGGTGAGTTTACACTCGGACGATTTGATCCTATTACTGGTATTAATTGGAATCGAGAATATTACGACCACAACTTTGACATTGAATATTGGTACACAAAAAATCAATCACATAATGACTCTGATTTGTTCTCTGCATTTCGTCAAACTTTATTATCAAGTTGCCAGCAACGATTACAGAACCCATGGGGAATTAGTACTGGCCAACGTTTAGCAACAGAATTGCAAATACTTGGTCATCAAGCCGATATCGTGTTTGACTTACATACTGGCCCAAAATCATGCAAGCATATGTATTGCCCAGAATATGCTATTGATGCAGCGCAGTATTTTTCTATTCCTTATGTACTCGTAATGCCCAATGATTTTGCTGGTGCCATGGATGAAGCGATGTTTTGTCCGTGGTGGAAACTGTCAGAACTTGCTGAGACTCAAGGGCGACAACTTGATGTTGCTGTTAATGCTTTTACACTTGAACTTGCCAGCCAAGAACGCATTGACATGAATGATGCAAAAATCGATGCAAATGGAATTCTCGCTTACCTCAGTCATAAAGGTGTTATTACCGAAAAAGTCACTCCCGTTAAAATGGATCGTTATGCTTGTCAGCTCGAGAACTATAAAAAATTCTATGCACCTACAGCAGGAATGATTGAGTATTTAGCGCCACTGGGGGAAAAATTAAGTGTAGATCAACCGCTATTGAGCTTGCTGAGGATGGATCAGTACGGCACCAAAGATGAGTATCAACATATCAGTTTGGATATCGAGTGTATTCCTATTCTTCACTTTGCTTCTGCGGCCGTTCATCAAGGTACTGAGCTTTATAAAGTGATGACGGATGTGTTTTTACTTGAGCATTACCCCCCTTAAAAAAGTAGCCTTGCTATTAGCAAGGCTACTTCATTCAAAGTCATACTATTTCACATATCTAGAAGTGATATGAACCCTTCACGTAATAATATCCACCGTTAAAACCAAAAGGTGACGTTTCATAATACAATCCGCCCCATGTACGGTTCTCATCAGCTGTGCCAAAATCAATTCTTTCAGCTTCTTGATCAAATAGGTTCTGAGCACCTACCGCAACCGAGAACGAATCATTAATGTTGTAGTTCAGCTCCATGTCAACGGTAATGGCTGCAGAGCCCGTTTTAGCTGTTGCACCATAATCAACATGTACACCTTGATATTCGCCATAATAATTAATACGAGTGAACATGTTCCAGTCATCCCAAGACTGTCCCCAAGTCAACGTAGCTCTATGATTCGGTAAATCATCTTCTAAACGAGAAACTTTAAAATCACCGGTGATCTCAGTGTACTTATCAACGGTTGTTTCGTTCCAGTTGTAAGATAACGAGAAACTCGCATCACCTGATAATAAATCCGTTTGATAGTTAGCGACGATATCAATACCTTGAGTGGTCGTATCAAAATCATTCGTGAAGAAGCTCACCGAAGAAAGCCCATCTACATTTGGTACTCCAGCCGCTTTTAGTGTCGCTTTATTTGCCGCCGTTAAGGTGCGAGCAGCTGACTGGCTAATGCGATCCTCAACTTGAATGTTGTAATAATCAACGGTCAAGAAGAAGTCATTGTAATTATAAACTCCACCTAAGGTATAACTGAACGATTCTTCAGGTGACAAAGCCGTCGCTTCAAGTTCTTGTGCAATAGGGTTGGTTGGCGGTAATAATGCGATATCAATTAATTGACCTGCTGAGAGCTCGGTGCGAACTAATGTAACATTAGATTGACCAACGGTTGGTGCACGGAAACCACTATTGACCGAACCACGTAGTGCAAAGTCGTCTGTCAGACTATAGTGACCTGCAACTTTAAAGTTCGTAGTTGAACCAAAGGATTGATAATCTTCAAAGCGAACAGCGGCATCAACAAGGAAGCGTTCGCTAAACGGTAAGCTCGCTTGAACATAAAGCGCGCTGTTGCGGCTACTGTATTCACCCGCAGCTGATGGCTTATACCCCGGAAAACCATTTGAGCCAATACCAAAACCTTGGCTTGTTAAGGGGCCTGCCGTAAATGAAGCTACATCACCTGCTACGATTTCAAAGGTTTCTTGATGCCACTCATAACCAAATGCGATGCCAACATCGTCATACAGTCCCCAATCGGCAAATTTTACAAAGTCGAGGTTAAAAGTCCACTCTGAGTTCGTTGCGCCACCTGGTTCGAAATCACGTGGTGTGTCCGCACCTAAAGAAGCATTAACGGTATTGTAAATGACATACTTAGATTCATTTTGTCCAAACGAACCACTGAAGTCGTATTGAATCCCATGTAGCCAATCAATTTGAAACTCGCCTTTGGTACCTGCTGTAATTGAGGTATCAACGATATTGCCACCGAAGTTTGGCGTAAAACCACCCGGTAATATTTCATTAAATGCAAAGCAATTTGGATTGTTTTGAACGTGCTCAATGTAATCGGCTTGCTGCGTAACATTAGTAGACGTCACCGGAATAACTGGGCAACTAATGCCATCACCTAATCCTAAACCTTCATTAACTTGCCCTACTGGCCCCGGAGTCAAATCACCAACCAGTAATGTTTCACCACCATCATTTGAGTAAACACCACCACGGTTATTTGGGTTACGATAGTAGAAACCACCTCTTACATCACGCTCCGAGTAGTTACCAAATAGGTAAGCCTCAGAAAACTCATCCAGCTCTAAGCCTAAATTCGCGAATAAGGTAATGTCATCATTGATTTCTGGTGAGCCCCAAATTTGTGCAGGGTCTTCGATAGGGAGACCTGCGGCCGCAAACGCCTGCGCGTCTGGACGCTGAACACTTCGGCTGGTTGCATCCGCATTCTTATATTGGAAACTAAAATTAGCAAAACCGTTTTCAGTCAGAGGCATACCAATATTGCCTGCCACTTGTGTACTGGCACCATCACCTTCATAATACTCACCAGTTTTCACTTCAAGGCTACCACCACTGCTATTATCTTTAAGCTCAAAGTTCACTACACCTGCTATTGCATCTGAGCCATATTGAGCCGCAGCACCGTCACGCAGCACTTCAACTTGCTTAAGTGCAATGCTTGGAATGACTGAAATGTCGGGGCCTTGCGCACCATCGTTGATGCCACCACCTAAAAATGCAATTACTGATGAGCGATGACGGCGCTTACCATTTAATAATATTAAGGTACTGTCTGCTGACAAACCACGAAGATTCATTGGGCGAACAAGGGAAGCTGCATCACTGATAGGGTTAGAATGTACATTCAAGGAAGGAATACTGCCTTTTAAAATTTCCAGCATATCAGTATTACCGGCTTTCTGGATTTCTTCTGCACCAATGATATCAATCGGTACTGGAGAATCATTAATAGAACGAGGCGCGGCGCGAGTACCTACTACTGCAATTTTTTCAATTTTAGAATCTTTTGTGGCTTTCACATCATCATCCGCTATGGCTGAATGACTGGCTCCGATACCTGCCACTGCGATTGAAATGGCCAAACTTAACGAACTCATACTAAATTTTTGTTTTTTCAAACTCATAGATATTGCCTTATATCGATATGCTCACTACTCACCCTAGGTGTAGCTGTGAACTTTCATCATTCCAGACGTTTTCACGTCATATCATTAGGTGTTGGTGCTTTAAGCAACATCAATCCCAATTGCAAATACCTATGGCACTGTGTACCAATACTAATTGAATACTTCTGATGATCTTTTACCAAATCCTTTCTCATGCGTGTGTTTCCACGCTTAACCCATTTATTAAACATTTTTTTAACACTTTGTAAATATGCATACTTACTTTAAATTTTCGCTTAGATAGTGAAAATACAAATAAAAATACAGATAAACACTATCAAATTGTTTTAAATAAACTTTTGTGACTAACTATTTCTTTACATATAACATTTAGTTCTTGCGTTAAGAAAAAAAGATATAATTGAAAAATGATCCCACTTGAATAGTATTCGCTCTACTGTTGCATAAATATACTCATCATTCTCAAAATTGACCTTCGTTTTTTCTTCCATTAGTCTCATTAAGTCACTCAATGGAATGTTAAGAGAAAGGGATGAATCAACCAATACCTTATGATTTACATCAAAAATATGCTCTACCAGAGTATTCATCTCTTGCTGCTCTTATCGAAACTACCTGCTCAACATTCCCTGAAAAAATTGCATTTTCTTGTTTAGGGCAAGAGCTGACTTTCGCTGACGTTGAAAGCCACTCTCGGGCTTTCACCGCTTATTTATACCAATTAGGGACGTGGCGGAAGAATATATACCAATTTTATCGTCACTCCTGCGAACGCAGGAGTCCAGAGTCTTTGGTTAATTTGGGCACAAGTCGCTGGATACCTGCGTTCGCAGGTATGACAAATTAAGCGTTGAAATTTAAATTGGTATTATTTGAACTGCGACATCCCTTACAGCACAAAACAATTTTGCAGCCCGGTGATAGAATAGTAGGGCAAACGGGTCTAAATTAGACAGCCAGTTTGCCCACAGTTAATACCTTCATCAAATATTCTTCATCCCAGCCCGCTTTTAAACGTTTGCTTTTTATTCCTACTTTTGCTGTTTTCTCATTTTTCAGCATGTTGAGTGCTGTTTTATTCATGATAGCCATATTCTCTGCTGCGTTTCCACTTCTTAACCGACATGAGTCTTCATCAAAGCTTACATCCAGTTGCCAGTGGAGTTTATTTTCAACAAACCAATGAGAACGTATTGCATTTGAGATAAACTCAGCTTTAGGTTTCAAATGACTACTGATGTAATAGCGTCTTTCCATGGT
The DNA here is from genome assembly GCF_004358345.1 of Parashewanella spongiae. Lineage (NCBI taxonomy): Bacteria > Pseudomonadati > Pseudomonadota > Gammaproteobacteria > Alteromonadales > Shewanellaceae > Parashewanella > Parashewanella spongiae. Next base: position 4,533,666 of record NZ_CP037952.1, read on the forward strand.
CTTCTCTATCCCTTTTTGTTCCCTAGTAGATTCTACGACTACAATGCTGTTTAAGCTTGACCATCTACTATGGCGTTTTCTGAGCCACTCTACGTCAGACGTGACCCAAACTTTTCTTTGTTCAATTCGACCGTGATCTTTATCGACTTCCTCAAACATATCGCAGTGAATTTTTTTAAATCTAGACTCGAGTTCTGTATCTAAAAATAATTTGATATCTTCAAAGAACTCACCTTGGCTACCTTTAAGGGCGAAAATATAATTAGCTTTTTTTTCAATGATTTTATCGGCAATTTTAAACTGGCAACCCATTGCATCAGTGGTAATGGTTGCCCCTTTAATATCGAGGAGCTCTAACAACTTAGGAATGGCTGTTATCTCGTTGCTTTTACCGTCAACTTTCATTTGCCCTAAGCAAAGATTATTTTTTACTGACCAAGCATTAACGATATGTATTGCTGGAACTTCATTCACTTTATCCAGAGTTCTTCTCAGTGTCTTGCCATCAAGAGGAATGATATCTTCGTCAATTGTACAAAGGTATTGCGCCCACGCTATAAAAGCGGCATGAAAAGCCTTAGGACATAAGCGGTTGAGAACATCGTTAAAGGTATCATGGCTTGGGACGCCATGAGGCATATCTAAAAAAGTTTCGAACCATTTTTTCTTCGATTTCCCATATTCTTCAATAGCATTGAAATTATCGCAGCCACAGATAACCGCACATAGAGTAATGGTTATAATGTTAATCAGAGGATGATGTAAAGTTCGTGACATACGAGGGTCGGGTAGGCCATCAAAAAAGTCGCTGATTGTCGTAGTTTTCATAGAAATTAACAAGCAAAGACTATTATAAACCACGATCGCTATAGTTTGGCAAACGATCAAATTTGATTGCTTATTTTTGACCCGTTTGCCCTAGATAGAATAGGTATTCAATTGCCAAACTTATTACAATTTGTTATTGCGGCATTTGGTGTCATTCGAGCTGGGCTTGTTTTAGTCAATACCAACCCCTTATACACTGAGAGAGAATCAGTACATCAATTTCAAGACTCAGGTACAAAAGCTTTAGTGACACTCTTAAGCCGTGCAGAAGAAACCCTTTCTTGGATTGATAAAACTGATATTCAATGGCTTTGCATTACTGAAGTAACCGACATGCTTGATATCAAAGCGGTGACTGAATGTGAGTCTTCTCGAATATCTAAAAATTGCCAGTTTTTTAACAATGTACTGTTAGAAGGTGAACAGCTCAGCTTCACTCCTGTTACGAATCAACTCGATGCACTTGTTGCCCTGCAATACACTGGTGGAACCACAGGATTATCTAAAGGTGCAATGCTGACTCACGGCAATCTACTCGCAAACATGATGCAAGTTAAATCACGAATTGGCCGAGTCATGGCTATAGGTGAAGATATATTCGTAGCCCCACTGCCGATTTATCACATCTATGCATTCTTAGTGAACTTAGGAACTGTCCCAAAATAACTTCCCTGTTTTGCTGTCGTTTATTTTTGAGCTTATACAATGCGAAGAAAGTGTGGTGTAGTTACTCTACATAAGCTTTCGACAACACAGTAGAAGCCAAAAATAAACACAGCCCAAAGGGTTACGCTTAAAATTGCCACTCTCTGCGTTACTCATTTTTCATTTAGAATAACTAAACTTCATTCTTCGTGCCTTGATATTGACAATTTTAAGCAGTAACAAATCGGTAAGTTATTTTGAGACAGTTCCTTAGTTTTGTACTTCGAATCAGGCGGTCATTCAGTGCTTATTCCCAATCCGCGGGACACCGACCGACTCGTTGACACGATTAATTAATATCCACTCACAGGATTTGTTGGACTCAATACTTTATTCGTCGGTTTATGTCATCAACCAAAATTTAAAAATGCTGATTTCAGCAAGCTCAAATTAACCATTTCTGGCGGCACAGCACTTACCCAATCTACCGCTGAGTTATGGTACTCAACGACAGGTTGCACGGCTTCAGAAGGTTATGGGCTGTCTGAAACGTCCCCTGTTGTAGCCCTTAATGTTCCATCGTTAGAGCGAATTGGAACCATAGGCAAAGTCGTGTTAGGCACTCAAATAAAAATTATTGATGCCAATGAAAAAGAAGTCCCTAATGGAGAAGCCGGAGAGCTTGCTGTTTTAGGCCCACAAGTCATGCAAGGTTACTGGAATAAACCCAAAAAAAACCAACAAACATTTACTCGCGATGGCTACTTTAAAGTAGAGTAGGCTACTGGCTTCGCTATCGCTTATCCAGCAGCCCCTCTTCGATTCCGTGCATGAGGTTTTCCCTCACACGGCTCTGTTGTTACACTTCTCTCAGCCCCTTCACTTTGCTTATCATCTTGTCGTGGGTAAATACTCAAGACCAGCTTGGCGTAATTTTTCGTAAGCACCTCGTGATAAATACTTGCTTCGACGTTGACTTAAGCGACGATGCCAGCGATAGAACCGGTTTACTACAAATCCATTTATTCTGAAAAATACACCTCTGGGATAACCTATCCCACCAAAATAGTGTTTCCATCCCCTCAGAACTTGATTAACCTTATTTATCAGTACGCCAAGTGTATTTGAGGTTCGGTGTTTCACTATGTCTCTGATTTTATTTTTCAGCTTTGTTTGGCTCTTCTTAGACGCCTGTATCTTGATGTAACTGGTGCCTTTGATGAGGCCTGTGATCCGTTGAAAGTTAAAACCGAGGAAATCAAACTCATTCATCAGCTTTCCCATATCCACACAGTGGGTTTTACTTTGATTTAGCTTCAGACCTTCATCACTTAATTGCTGTGTTATCCAGTCCAGTTGCTCTTGTGTGTAGGTTTGCTTATGAAGTACAACAAAATCATCTGCATAGGTAACGATTTTACACGGTGTTTTTTCGTGTATTTTCAAACAGAAATCGTTGAGATAGATGTTAGCCAGTAGTGGAGAGATAACTCCGCCTTGCGGAGTGCCACATCGGCTTGCTTCTATTCGCCATTTTCTGTTGACCGTCTCTACGCTGATGGGCGCTTCGACATGGTCGGTAGCCATAACTGTGTTCATGTAAATGAGGTTCGTAGACGGGTTGCATCACTATTGTCATCGCCATTTGCACAATTCTGTCACTGATTATCGGGATCCCAAGTTTCCGCGTTTTGCCGTTGTCTTTGAGTATTTCTACTCGTTTGACTGGGCTAGGTCGATAGTTTTTCTGTTGTAATTGAGTTTGAATTTCTTTTAACAGCGCAACGACTTTCTTTTGCTGCTCTAGATAACTGAATGTGATGCCATCAATTCCTGCTCCGCCTTTATTGGCTTTGCATCGTCGATAGGCTTCTTCGAGTATATCTAGGCGACTGAGTTTATCGTACAAGCTGTAAAATCGTAGCTCCGAGTTAAGCTTTGAGCGTAAGTAAAGTTTTCGCTGTAATATTCTGATATTTACTGGAGTGTTAGCCATATGGCAATTTCACCTCAAAAGTTACGTTAAAAAACGGGTGTAACACTGAGCCCCTTCCCTGATGTAAAGTTATGTTGTCTTCACGGTTAACGGTACTATGGGCTCATCCGACTGCCTGAGCGCCCTATCTGAAATTTCGGTTTACCTTATATTCGGATAGTGCAAGTCACTACCTTCCAACACTCAGGCTCTCCCACGTTCACTTTATTTCCTTCAATACATGCCACTTCATATTACGCCGGAAGATCAAACAGATGCATTTACCAGTTGCTTCTCTGTTTGTGTCAGGGTTCGTCAACTAGGAAAGACTCCCCATCTTCATTTTTTGATTTACGACGCTTAACTGAATTCGCTTGATGCTGCGGCCTACATTGCATCTCAACCTTTATTCAAGGCCTTTGTCACAGGGCTTCATGTCATAGCGGTTACCCATTATGCATGCCCGTCAGATTTCGGGATGAATTGGTAATTATCCCGTCAGGTACGTTTCAACCTGATGGACTTATTATAAATAATAACGTTGCTGTCTCTGGTTTATGGCCATGTAATCGCTTGGCTGCGTATACGTTGAGACAAATCCCGCAACAGAATAAAGCGCTTCGTGGCGCTCCCTAGAAACATCAGTTGACTGCGTTCTCAAGCGTAGAAAAAATGGCTGATAGTAAGGCGTAGCTTGCAGCAAGTAGTTATTCTACTTGCAAAAGTTACAACGCAGATAGCAGCCATTTTAGCAAGCTTGTGAGCGTAGAGCACTTCATTCATTGGGAGAAAGCCATGATGATAAAGTCATCTTATTGACTCAAACAGTTACTCATATACTCAGCGTTCAACTGATGATTTTAGGTTTAATGGTGAGCAGGATTTGAGTTTCTGAGGAATTCGAAGATATGATGAATGAAGAGATAGCATTATGCAAAGTGGTCTAAATTTAAGCTCCATAATACTCCATATTTTAATTCAGAGTCTCACATTAGTTGGGCTGAACACCAAGTAGATGAGTTAAGTTAAGTTGAGGCTAGGATGACATACTGAATAGATCGGTCAAATGATCGCACCATTTAGTGACTCAAGCGTTCAATTTTTGTTCAGTTCAATGTGTTAGGCTGAATAGTTACAAAGATAGTTATTACCATTAAACTAAATTTTGAATGACGCTTCATATTGACCGCTTACAATTTATCAACTCATCGAAGACAAAGAATCGGAATGTGAATGTGCAATCCCCTAGGCGCCGTCAGCTCAAATACTTCAATCGCTGCACAGTTAGACTTTCAGCCTCAGCAGGCAAACCTTGAATCAAACACCGTTGATATTGACGGTCAGTTGTTTAGGGTCAGCCTGCTTGGGCAATATGATGCATTCCTCAAATTTATTCGTGATGCAGAAGTAACGGGAAAACACGCTGAACTGGAGTTAACGGATAATGTAGCGAAGTTACTAGGGGCAAATTTTGATGAAAAATTAACAGGCGTGATAATGCGGGCTGAGCAACAAGGAAAGGCCATTCTAGCTCGGGACAAAAAAGGCAGGGAGGATTATTTTGCGCGACTCGAAAAATTAAAGACGCATATTGTTGAACGGATCAATTTAAACCAAAAACTACCAGAAGACGCCTTATGTTTTCTTGTTGAATTTTCAAACAGGCTTGACGAAATGAGACTCTGGCCTGAGTCACAGCAACTGCTTCATCTCGGTGCCTTTCCTATGGCGGTTGAAAGCGAAGGTGAATGGCGGTGCATAGACGGTCTTCGTATTCGTTTGGGTTTGTGTGATAGGCAAGCGACAACGATTTTTAATTTATTGTGTCGGGATCAAATGAGTGACACATTACTGAAGTTAACTTCAAAGGTTAGATTTGACTACCGGGTACATTTAGCGGCGACGGTGCCTTGGTTGCTTACAGGGATCGTCTCTAAGAAAGACACTCATTTTAAGTTGCCGCTGCACGACCTGTTTGCGTCAGATATTTATGATTTACTTCTCACTGCCCCAGAAAATTATCACCGCCGTTTATTGAGCAGTATTGACGATTATTTGGAATTATCGCAGCAGGTATTATTTCTGAAAGAGCAATACCTTCAGTCTGATGAGGATAATCTGCTAATGGAAATGAATGGCATAGTTGATCGGTTAAAGGAAAACGCTTGGACTGCGTTATTAAAACTGGCTCCTAACCATTTTTATGATGGCAGCCAGAAAAGAGATAGCATCAGTAATGAGATTTTAAAGCGCATTCACACAGACCAACAGCTAACACTTTTTTTAGAAAGTGCATTTATACCGGAAAAGCCTGAGCTAACGGATTACACTGGCAATGTCAGCCACTGGTGTAAAAAACTTTATTGTGGTGATTTTTGTGCGCTGGCAGCACTTGTTGTTTACTGTCTTCCCGTGTTTGATAAACGTCCGTTGATGATGTGTTTATTGTCACATACATGGCAGGCACTCTACCGTGATACGTTATGTAGGCACCTTGAACAGTTAAAAATTAAGTCGGAGTTCGTCACTGTTTGGAGTGAACCAATCGTTAAGCGGTTAACTGAATTTAATGCATCATACGATGATGTAGTAGAAAAGTACCTGAGTAACCGTGAGGGTTGGCAAACCTTACCGTTAAATCGTAAACAAGACTTATTGCAGCATTGCATCTCAGGCGGCGTCAGTTTTTCTACAATACAAGCGCTTCGTAACTCAGGAGCAGATGAGGTGCATTTAAGTTCACTTGATTGGCGAGCTTGGGTAAATTCAAGAGACTGGCCAGAATTAATTCATTTATTGAGTCATCAGGTTAATTTCAATGAGGTAATACATAACTTTTTACCAATCCTTAAAAGTGATAATCAACTGTTGCATATCGCAGCGTACTTTGGGCGGGCAGATGTGGTGGAAGCATTATTGAAGACTCCGGGTATTGAGGTTAATAACGCTAACAAAAACGGTCATACGCCATTGCATGTTGCCTGCTGTCTTGGTGAAGAGAAGGTGGTGAAGGTACTGTTGAATTATAAGGGGCAGAACCCTGAGGCTAATATCGGGCTCACCGAGGAACATTCAGAAACTAAGAATACGCCACTGCATGAGGCTTGTATTGTCGGTCATGATGGTGTGGTGAAGGTACTGCTGGATTATAAAGGGCAGAACCCTAAAGCTGATATCGGGCTAACCAAGGAGCATTCAGAAACTAAGAATACGTCACTGCATGCGGCCTGCCGTCTTGGTAAAGAGAAGGTGGTGAAGGAACTGCTAGATTATAAGGGTCAAGATCCTGAGGCTGATATCGGGCTAACCAAGGAGCATTCAGAAACTAAGAATACGCCACTGTATGAGGCTTGTGTCGTCGGTCATGATGGTGTAGTGAAGGTTCTGCTGGGTTATAAGGTGCAGTACCCTAAGGCTAATATCGGGCTGTTCAGGGAGCATTCAGAATCTAAGACTACGCCACTGCATGAGGCTTGTATCGCTGGCCATGATGGCGTGGTGAAGGTACTACTGGATTATAAGGGGCAGAACTCTGAAGCTAATATCTGGCTCACCAAGGAACATTCAGAAACTAAGAATACGCCACTGCATGCGGCCTGCCGTCTTGGTAAAGAGAAGGTGGTGAAGGTACTGCTAGATTATAAGGGTCAAGAACCTGAGGCTGATATCGGGCTAAGCAAGGAGCATTCAGAAACTAAAAATACGCCACTGCATGAGGCTTGTATAGATGGTCATTATGGCGTGGTGAAGGTACTGCTGGACTATAAGAGGCAGTACTCTAAGGAGGATATCGGGCTAACCAAGGAGCACCCAAGATCTAAGAATACGCCACTGTATGATGCTTGTATCGCCAGTCATGATGGCGTGGTGAAAATACTGTTGGATTATAAGGGTCAGTACCCTGAGGCTGATATCGGGCTGACCAGTAAGCATTCAACATATAAAGATACCCCATTGCATGGGGCTTATATCATCGGTCATGATGGTCAACTATTAAGCAAAACCGATAGGCAAAAGCTGTATGATTTTTTCAACAAGGAACCATCGTCGACTCGCTCTAACTCTCGTACACCAGAGGCTCATTATTGTAAGAAGCCAAGTAATGCTTACCGACGTTTTGCAACTGAGCCCCGCTCCAGACGATCATGATGGCGTGGTGAAAATACTGTTGGGATTATAAGGGCCAGTACCCTGAGGCTGATATCGGGCTGACCAGTAAGCATTCAACATATAAAGATACCCCATTGCATGGGGCCTACTGTCTTGGTGAAGAGAAGGTGGTGAAGGTACTGCTGGACTATTTATCCATACATCCGATAGATTCTATTCTATTCGATTGTTTAGTAAGGAATTTGGAATATCACCGCTAAAACTGGCATGTAGATATAAGCATGAGGTTGTAGTTACTCTTATACACAAATGGAAAGGTAACCTGATGTGTGATTAATTTTTGATAGGCATAACCATACCTTAGAATGATTGATTCTAAAAAATCCAACCTGAAGGATACGATCATGTCTGTCGAAAATTTTATCATTTATGTTTACTGTTTAGTTGATTATTTTTACCAGAAAGAAATAACCACTCCTTTAAGAACTCATGGGAGGGCGCCTAAACTCACTGATCCTGAAGTAATTACAATGGAAATTGTTGGTGAGTGGAGTGGACATCATACAGATAAAGGAATTTTGGAGTATTTCAAGGGATATTGGTTGCCCTTATTTCCCAATTTACCTGCTCGTTCACAGTTTGTCAGACAAGCAAGTAACCAATTGAAAGTAAAATAGTTATTTCATCAATATTTATACCATCAACTCAGAACCGATACTTGGGAACTGTCCCAAAATAACTTCCGTGTTTACTTAATCTCGTAAGGTGGTTCAATATAAGCTTTCTCCCCCCAGCTTTCTCTGAAACATCATGAACACCTACTCTTCTACCGTAAAGAAACAAATGTTACGTTTTTACAAATCACTTAATCAACGAGATCGTAGACGATATGCTACCATTGAAGCCTTAAAACTTGGGCATGTAGGTATAGTGTACATTTCCAAGGTATTGAAATGTGACCCCAAAACTATAAGTCGTGGGATTTATGAGTTAGAAGATGAAGTAGAACTGAGCAATAAAGGGGAGGTAGAAAAAAGCTGACACAAACTTTTCCCGATTTAGATGATAATTTGCAGGCAATTCTAAAAAACCATACCGCTGGTGATCCTATGCGCCAAGATTTAAGTAGAGTAGGCTACTGGCTTCGCTATCGCTTATCCAGCAGCCCCTCTTCGATTCCGTGCATGAGGTTTTCCCTCACACGGCTCTGTTGTTACACTTCTCTCAGCCCCTTCACTTTGCTTATCATCTTGTCGTGGGTAAATACTCAAGACCAGCTTGGCGTAATTTTTCGTAAGCACCTCGTGATAGATACTTGCTTCGACGTTGACTTAAGCGACGATGCCAGCGATAGAACCGGTTTACTACAAATCCATTTATTCTGAAAAATACACCTCTGGGATAACCTATCCCACCAAAATAGTGTTTCCATCCCCTCAGAACTTGATTAACCTTATTTATCAGTACGCCAAGTGTATTTGAGGTTCGGTGTTTCACTATGTCTCTGATTTTATTTTTCAGCTTTGTTTGGCTCTTCTTAGACGCCTCTATCTTGATGTAACTGGTGCCTTTGATGAGGCCTGTGATCCGTTGAAAGTTAAAACCGAGGAAATCAAACTCATTCATCAGCTTTCCCATATCCACACAGTGGGTTTTACTTTGATTTAGCTTCAGACCTTCATCACTTAATTGCTGTGTTATCCAGTCCAGTTGCTCTTGTGTGTAGGTTTGCTTATGAAGTACAACAAAATCATCTGCATAGGTAACGATTTTACACGGTGTTTTTTCGTGTATTTTCAAACAGAAATCGTTGAGATAGATGTTAGCCAGTAGTGGAGAGATAACTCCGCCTTGCGGAGTGCCACATCGGCTTGCTTCTATTCGCCATTTCCCGTTGACCGTCTCTATGCTGATGGGCGCTTTGATAAAGCTTTTCAGCAAACTCAGAAAGCTGCTGTCGCTTATTCGCCTTTCTACTTTTGCCATCAACTTAGCGTGCGGGATGGTATCGAAATAGGCGCTCAAGTCAGCATCAAGTACGTGCTGATAGCCTTGTTTTAGGCTCATTTCAATGACTTTTACCGCTTGCTGGGCGCTTCGACATGGACGATAACCATAACTGTGTTCATGTAAATGAGGTTCGTAGACGGGTTGCATCACTATTGTCATCGCCATTTGCACAATTCTGTCACTGATTATCGGGATCCCAAGTTTCCGCGTTTTGCCGTTGTCTTTGAGTATTTCTACTCGTTTGACTGGGCTAGGTCGATAGTTTTTCTGTTGTAATTGAGTTTGAATTTCTTTTAACAGCGCAACGACTTTCTTTTGCTGCTCTAGATAACTGAATGTGATGCCATCAATTCCTGCTCCGCCTTTATTGGCTTTGCATCGTCGATAGGCTTCTTCGAGTATATCTAGGCGACTGAGTTTATCGTACAAGCTGTAAAATCGAAGCTCCGAGTTAAGCTTTGAGCGTAAGTAAAGTTTTCGCTGTAATATTCTGATATTTACTGGAGTGTTAGCCATATGGCAATTTCACCTCAAAAGTTACGTTAAAAACGGGTGTAACACTGAGCCCCTTCCCTGATGTGAAGTTATGTTGTCTTCACGGTTAACGGTACTATGGGCTCATCCGACTGCCTGAGCGCCCTATCTGAAATTTCGGTTTACCTTATATTCGGATAGTGGAAGTCACTACCTTCCAACACTCAGGCTCTCCCACGTTCACTTTATTTCCTTCAATACATGCCACTTCATATTACGCCGGAAGATCAAACAGATGCATTTACCAGTTGCTTCTCTGTTTGTGTCAGGGTTCGTCAACTAGGAAAGACTCCCCATCTTCATTTTTTGATTTACGACGCTTAACTGAATTCGCTTGATGCTGCGGCCTACATTGCATCTCAACCTTTATTCAAGGCCTTTGTCACAGGGCTTCATGTCATAGCGGTTACCCATTATGCATGCCCGTCAGATTTCGGGATGAACTGGTAATTATCCCGTCAGGTACGTTTCAACCTGATGGACTTATTATAAATAATAACGTTGCTGTCTCTGGTTTATGGCCATGTAATCGCTTGGCTGCGTATACGTTGAGACAAATCCCGCAACAGAATAAAGCGCTTCGTGGCGCTCCCTAAAATCATCAGTTGAACGCTGAGTATATGAGTAACTGTTTGAGCAATATGATGATTTTATTATCATGGCTTTCACCCAATGAGTGAAGTGCTCTACGCTCACAAGCTTGCTAAAATGACTGCTATCTGCGTTGTAACTTTTGCAAGTAGAATAACTACTTGCTGCAAGCTACGCCTTACTATCAGCCATTTTTTCTACGCTTGAGAACGCAGTCAACTGATGTTTCTAGATTTAAGGTGGACAAAACTGTCACGTAGACAAATATCTCGCAAGCTATACGCCAACGGAATACCCGCCAGTAAAAACCTCGTTTCAAGATTATTGCGTCAGCAGGGTTTTCACCGTCGTAAGGCTCAGAAAACCAAAACGATGAAACAACATGTCGATCGTAACGCTCAGTTTGAAAAACTAGCTCAACTGAAACAAGACTATCTTGATAAGGGGAAAACCGTCCTGAGTATCGATACAAAAAAGAAAGAACAATTAGGTAATTACTTTCGTGATGGAGTCACAGATGCCGCTGAGCCGACAACCGTTAATGATCATGATTTTCCTAGTATTGGTCATGGTAAACTCATACCTCACGGCATCTACGACCTAAAAAATAATGAAGCCTGTCAACACCTGAATACAAGCAGCGATACATCATAGTTAGCCTGTGACAGTATTGAACTGTGGTGGAATGAACAAGGAAAACAAGCTTATGGTGAGCAAGACGAAATACTGATTTTGTGTGATTGTGGTGGAAGTAATAGTGCCAACTCGTACTTGTTTAAAGAAGATCTGCAATCGTTGTCTAATCGTTTAAAAATGAAGATCAGAGTTGTTCATTATCCAGCTTATTGCTCGAAGTACAATCCAATTGAGCACCTTGTTTTTCCTCATGTTACAAGAGCTTGTAAAGGTGTTCCTTTCGAGGCTGTTGAAGTTGCAAAGCACTATATGGAGAAGGCAGAGACCACCAAAGGATTTAATGTAAAAGTGAGAGTTATGGACAAAATTTATGAGAAAGAACGAAAATACGCATTATCATGCAAGGAAAGTATGACCATCTTATTTGATAAGGCGCTACCTAAATGGAATTACACAGTAGTTCCTGCTTGAGCTGGAAATCGGGAAGTTATTTTGGGACAGTTCCTTGATACCAATTGAAGCCAAGCTAGGGGCTGTTTATCTTTCGTGATTATTTTTGCAGCGATAAATTGGTCGTTTATACAAGACAGAGCTTATGCGGTTTGGTATTTCAAATAAGCAAGCGATAACGCAGTAGAAATGACCAATTTACGCTGTCAGAGATGCTTTTGAGCGTTCACTATTCTGTGTTGTAACCCGTTTACTTAGATGACTAAGCTTCACGGCTTACGCCTTGAACAGATAAACGCTCAAATAGCACAAAATTTAATCCTGAAAGATAAACAGCCCCTAGTCATCTACACTTTCTCGATCCATATTTTCAGTATTTTCTAACCACAATGCGTTGATGATCCCAAAAGAGCATGCCAACAGGACACCTAATATCCAACTAAAATACCACATACTGTGTTCCCTCTAATAAAGTGATGCTTGTTTTTCTTCAATGTGTTTACGGGTTAATCGGCCAAACATTTTCATGTACGTCCAAATGGTGTAACTCAATATAATTGGCACTAAAATCCCTGCGGCAATTGTCATTATAGTTAACGTTTTTTGGCTGGCCGTTGCATCCCACATGGTTAAACTCATGTTTGGTGATAATGACGATGGCATAACAAATGGAAACATAGCGGCTCCGCATGTGAGTATAACCATCGAAATGGTAATTGAACTTGAGAAAAACGCCCAACCTGAACGATTAAACCTGCTACAAAGCAATACAATAATAGGGAACATCAAGCCTAGAATAGGCAGCATTAAACTCAATGGGTATCGTTCATAATTAATTAACCAAGCACCAGCCTCAATAGCAACTTGTTTAACACGAGGATCAGAAACGCCTGTTGGTGAAAGCCCTGACTGCACAACATAGCCATCAATACCTAGAATTAACCATATACCAGCAGCTCCAAAGCATAATAAAAACACGACACTACTGATCTGGCTCGCGATCGCAGCCTTCGCCCGTAAATGTGCCTCTGTTTTCATTTGTAGCCATGTTGCTCCTTGCATAACAAACATAGACACACAAACCAAACCCGCCAACAAACCAAATGGATTAAGTAGTTGCCAAAAGCTCCCATGATAGTTGGCTCTTAAATACTCATCTAAGGTAAACGGCACACCTTGAAGTAAATTACCAAAAGCAACACCAATGATTAACGGAGGGACAACGCCTCCAATAAATAATGCCCAATCCCAAGTGGTGCGCCATCTTGGATCTTGGATCTTTGAGCGATAATCAAAACCTACAGGTCTTAAATACAGCGCAAACAGTACAAACATCATCGCAAGATAAAAGCCTGAAAACGCAACCGCATAAACCATAGGCCAAGCAGCAAACAGAGCTCCAGCGCCTGTAATTAGCCATACTTGATTGCCATCCCAATGGGGAGCAACAGTATTAATCATCACTCGACGTTCAATATCATCATGCCCAAGAATCGGCAACAAAGCCCCTACGCCCATATCAAAACCGTCAGTGACTGCAAAACCAATAAACAAAACACCAATAAGTGCCCACCAAATAAGCCGTATAATTTCATAATCCAACATAGTCGTTTCCTTATGTTTTACGAGTGTCGGCTGGCGACGTTGGGGATTCGAAGTGATAACGCCCTGTTTGTAGGCTACTTGGTCCTTTCAAAATAAATTTACGCATAAGGAACACTTCAACACAAAGTAGAATGGTATAAAACACTGTAATAGTGATGATACTGAACCAGATTTCACTGGGGTCTAGTGTCGATGCGGATAAATGTGTAGGAAGAATTTCAGATATCGTCCAAGGCTGTCTACCGTATTCTGCCACCAGCCAACCACATTCAATGGCTAACCAAGGAAGTGGTAAACTGTATAACGCTGCTTTCAATACCCACTTTTTCTCGGCAATTTTATGGCGCGTACTTTGCCAAAAGGCCGCAAAGAAAACGAAAAGCATGATCACGCCAAAGCCCACCATAATGCGAAAACTCCAGAATATGGGTGCGACTCTAGGAATACTATCTTTTGCTGCGGCTTTAATTTGTTCTTCGGTTGCATCGACCACATTATCAGTAAAACGTTTCAGCAGTAGCCCATAACCCAGATCACCTTTCACTGCGTCGAACTGGGCAATCACTTCTGGTGACTTTTCACCACTTCGCAGCCTTTCCAATAAACCATAGGCGATCATTCCATTACGGATACGCACTTCATGCTCTTTGATCAGATCTCGAAGACCTGTAACTTCTTCAGTAAGGCTTCTTGTCGCTATGATCCCCATTAAATAAGGCACTTTCAGTGCATATTCAGTATGTTGTTTTTCTTGATCTGGCAAACCGATAATAGTGAAAGCCGCAGGAGCCGATTCTGTATGCCACTCGGCCTCGATAGCGGCTAATTTCACTCGCTGAACTTCACCTACTTCATAGCCAGATTCGTCACCTAATACCATCACCGATAGTATTGATGCCATCCCAAAACTTGCAGCAATCGCAAATGAACGACGTGCAAAAGGTAAATCACGTTGCTTTAGGATATAAAAAGCACTGATAGCCAGCACAAACATAGCACCTGTTACATAGCCGGCAGCCACCGTGTGAACAAACTTAACCTGAGCGACTGGGTTAAAGACAATTTCCCCAAAGTTGGTCATTTCCATTCGCATGGTTTCAAAATTGAACACTGAACCAACTGGGTTTTGCATCCAACCATTCGCAATTAAGATCCATAACGCAGAAAGGTTAGTCCCCAACGCCATTAACCAAGTTACGCCTAAATGTTGGCGTTTACTGAACCGCTCCCACCCAAAGAAGAACATGCCAACAAAGGTTGACTCTAAGAAAAAAGCCATCAAACCTTCAAGCGCTAATGGAGCCCCAAATACATCACCAACATAATGAGAATAATAGGACCAATTAGTACCAAATTGGAACTCCATTGCGATCCCTGTCGTGACACCGAGTGCGAAATTAATTCCGAAAAGTTTTCCCCAGAATTTAGTCATATCTCGGTATATCACCTTGTCTGTCATCACATAAAGTGATTCCATGATTGCCAATAAGATAGACAAGCCGAGGGTAAGTGGCACGAAAAGAAAATGGTACATCGCCGTTAGTGCAAATTGCCATCGGGATAACTCAACAACTTCGTCGAGGATCATAAATGATTCCTTAAAACTACAGTGCATTGACTCTATGATAGATTATTAAATATACGCCTTAAGTCACTATTTAAATACCTTAGCTTAGTAAACTACTAAAAAGCCAAAAAACAGATGAGATTCTCACAATTACGACTGAGCTAAGTGATTTACACACATAAGTAATAGTTAATTGGGGTATTTGAATGCCTTGTTCAATTAACAATACAGTTTAACAGTCCCCCAAAACAATCTTGTTAATCTGACATTACATATTAGTAATTGACTAAAACTGGCGAAGCAGCTCGCAATAGATGTGGTATAGGTGATGGATGTCGGCCAATTTTGAACGTTCGTTAACTTGATGAATGGTTTTATTGGGTAAGCCAAGTTCAAGCACTTGAGTGGTATCACTGGCAAGGAAACGCCCGTCCGAAGTTCCACCTGAAGTTGATAAGCGAGGAAAGATCCCTGTCACTGAATGTATCGCTAACTCAGCTTTTGCAATCAAACTGTCTTGTTTTTTATCTTGAGTAAAATAAGGCTGACAATGACGCTCCCACTTAATATCTAGTGACTGTAAAGCGGCTTCACTCAGTGGTAACGCCATTAAACGATTCATGATTTTTTCTTGAATGTCTGCAAGAGAATATCGATGGCTATAACGAACATTGAAACAAATTTCACAACGTCCAGGAATGATATTGTCCGTAAATGCCCCTGAATTGATGTAAGTGACCTGCAACCCTGTTCCAGGAAAATCATCGCAGCCTTCATCCCACGTTGTTTTTTCAAGCGTGTTTACAATAGTTGATGCAAGGTGAACCGCATTTTCAGCATAACCTGCATAGGCAACGTGACCTTGCTTACCGTTAACTATTATCGTTGCAGAAACGGCACCACGACGACCAACTTTTATCACATCACCTGTGTTTCTATCGCTTGTCGGCTCACCCACTACACAATAGTCTGGTAATGAATCATCTTGTATTAAACGCTCAACGATAGTTCTTGTACCAAACTCCGCTTCACCTTCTTCATCACTCGTTACGAGAAATTGCCAACAAGTTTTAGGCTGGTAACCCGAAGCCAACACATCTTCCATTGCAGCAACCATAACCGCCAATGCACTCTTCATATCTACCGCTCCGCGGCCGATGAGTTCATCGTCAACAATCTCACCATCAAAGGGGGGAACTTGCCATAACTCTGGCTGTGGGGCTGGCACGACATCAGTATGTCCAGCAAAGGCAAATCGCGTGGGTGCACTTCCAAAAGATGCAATTAAATTGCTTACGCCTTGAGTTTTATAAAGCTCAATCGTGAATCCCATTTTCTGTAACTTTTTTGCGAGCCAAGGTTGGCAACTTGCATCTTCCGGAGTAACAGATCGTTTTTTTATCAAAGTTTGTGAGTATTTCACCGCTTTTAAGCGAGTAAGTGTGTCATCCTTTTGTGCAAAGGTCTGAGTCACTGAGCCTTTCTTAATCCTTGATACAGTCATCATCTACATCCCACAGTGATTTCTCTTTTGTATTTCGCCAAAGAATTTTGACAATATGATGACAATACAAAATTAGTTAGATCTACATCTTATTTTGCAAACATCACCCACTCACTGTGTAATTCGATAGAAGCTTAAAAAAATAATTATTAATCGTAGATAAAGCAAACCGGATAAAAAAATATCCTCTATGCTTGTTATAGATTTCAAATTTATGATCATACTCATTAAAGCTGACATTGAGCACATCTATTAAAAACCCAAAATTAATGAATGGTTACTCATTTTTTCGTTATAAAAATGTTCATATCGGTTAATTTTAAGTAAAACATAGACAAAAAGTGATTTCTTATTCAACCTTAACTGCATAACTATTCCGTGTGCGCAATGTCAGTTAAAGTTAACAGTATTTTATTTTATGTTACAGTTTGATAATCAAGATACCAGAGTGAAGTAAAAACGAGACATTACAACGCACTGACAACGACGGAACACAAAGATTTAGAGGTATTTCATGGATGATAGACGTAAGTTTTCTCGAGTATTGTTTCAAGCAAAAGCTACATTATCTCATCTACCAACATTCTGGCAGACACAGGTTCATGATCTTAGTCTAAACGGCGCGCTCATACAGCGACCTAACAATTTCACTGATATACCAAATAAAACATTCAAGTTATCACTGTTTTTGCCTTCAACAGACATCGAAATTTCGATGGATGCTAAAATTGTCTATAGCAGTGAAAAACAGCTAGGTTTACGTTGCATCGATATCGATGTCGAAAGTATGGGGCACTTAAAACGCTTAGTCGAACTCAACTGTGGCAACCCTAATTTACTGCATAGAGAGCTACCACAATTTATAAGGGAACATTCCCTGCAAACTTTGTTCGTTTAGTTGATCAATTCTAGCAATTCATGAATCGTTTTAACGGGAGTAATTTTTGCTCCCAAACCTTCCATAGATTTATGGTAATTACGGTAAGGAATAAAAATCTCTGTAAATCCATGTTGAGCCGCTTCTTTCACTCTTGGTACACCACTGTCTATCGGTCGCACATCGCCATTTAAACTTAACTCACCCATAATACAAGTTGTTCTCGGTACTACAAACTCATTCAAACTACTGAGTAATGCAGCTACTAAAGCAAGATCAATACAGGTTTCAGATTCATCAATTTTTAGTCCGCCAACGATATTAAAAAAAGTATCATGGAATATTTTGGTTTTGGTGTGCTTGCGTAGGATCCCTGTCAACATTTTAATCCGATTCATATTCAAGCCAACACAAACACGCTGTGGAAATTCCGTTTCTGTTTCAGTCGTTAGACATTGAATTTCAAGCAGTAGGTTACGATTGCCTTTTCGAATACAAGTAATTGCAGAGCCAGATGAATCAGTGGACGAACCTGACAAAAAGATTTCGCTTGGATTATCAACACTCGTCATCCCTCGCTCACTCATACGGAATATACCAACGGTATCAACATCACCAAAACGGTTCTTATTTGCGCGTAATGTACGGATCTGACCATCATTTGTATCAATATGAAGCAAAGAATCAACAATGTGCACTAATGTCTGAGGGCCCGCAATTTCATTATTCTTATTTACGTGAGCAATAATGAACATAGTGACATTATTTTTTTTACAATACTGAGTCAGTGCTTGAGCCGAGCTTTTTACCTGAGACGGCGAGCCTGGGCTGCCATTAGCGGTTTCAGTAACCACAGCCTGAATTGAGTCAATAACGGCAAATTTTACTTTTTTGGCTTCAAGCTCTTCGATGATGGCTTCTACACTCGTTTCAGATAATAAGTACAAAGTATCTTCACTGTAGTTAAGTTTTAACCTATTTACGCGATTCTTGAATTGTGACAATGATTCTTCGGCCGTGCAGTATAATGACGGCATGATTTGGGACATTAAGGCAACCAAAGCTGACAACAATGTCGTTTTACCGGCACCTGGATCACCAGATATGATATTTACCGAACCTGAAGTCAAGCCACCGCACAACACTCGATCTAACTCACCGATACCTGTCAGCAATTTTTCAGCTTCAACACCAGCTACTTCGCTCAACTTTTTAGCGCCACCGCCAACTTCACCAGCATAACCAGATATTGACGAACGAGCAGGCTTATTGGCTGATATTTTCAGTTCAGATATGGTGTTCCACTCTTTACAAGCTGTGCATTGACCTTGCCAGCGTGGGAAGTCTTGACCACATTCATTACATACAAATGCTGTTTTCACTTTCGCCATAAAAATTTATGTTCCATTTGCCTAGAGGGCGTAATTAACTCAACTCACCAAACCAGTGCGTTTGGCATTATTATTGCTTTATTTTAGTGCTAATATGTTGAATGAATCTAGTTGTTCAACTTCTCAAGCGAAATTATAACAAACTTAATGAGTAAGCCTAATAGGCTCCGATTAGTAAGCACGACAAAGAACTGACCATATGAGTTTTGAAGAAGTAAAAGAGGCTCTGATAGAGCAATTAAAACCATTATTAATGGAACCTGAATTTCCAGAGTTTTTTGATCAACTCACCTCAACAGAATCAAATACAAATCGTTTTCTGCTCAAAATGGAGTTGAACCGACTCGCATCAACTTGCAACCGAATAATTGATTTAAGAGATAAAACAGATTTACCTTGTGAGCCCCTTGTATTTAAAAAGCAAACTCATCTTCTTGATGCGCCTTCAAAACAAGCCTTTTTAGAATCAGTAAGTCGCTATCACCAACAGTACACGATTGGTGTTTACGAAGAAGTACTTAATTCACACAAACAGCGCTTAAAAGACAAAAAACAATCATCGGTTAATACTGATGATCAAAACGATTATTCAGTTCCAGGTATCATCCTTGGCACTTATTTTAATCGCTGTGAAGAAAGAATGAATTACAGCATTCATATCACAGCGTTTCAATCCGGTAAGAATGAGCTAAAGGGTACGACCTTAGACTTGTCTGTAGGTGGAGCGCGGATCCGAATACCTAAAAAGCATGGGTTTGATACAACACAACCAATACTCGTTAAACTCATTGAAATTAATGAAGAGTACTATTACAAAGATCTTCATCAAGGTATCGAATATCAAATTGTCGACGTTGAGTCGAACCACGAGCATTGCATAATGCGTCTAAAACGTATTAGTGGTTCAGAAGATTTATCTCAAATATTAGCGAATTTAATTAAGGGCTTTAAGTACCGATATAAAGTCGATGTTAATGAAGTTTATACTAACTCGCTTGCTCTCGGATACGAGCGCCATTACTTACCGCACTACCGACATTTAGCATTATTTGTTAACGCTACAAATCACAGTGTTTCACATGGCTTGCTAGGTGCTGAGAATCAGTGCATCAAGAACTATTTTTTGAATGAGAAAGAAATTTGTCAACTCAGTAAAATGCTCACGCCTGAGCGCATTCAAAGCCATAATGCCGATATTGAAAACTTTGACCATAGCCTTATTTATTGCTTTAAACATGTTGTAAATGAAAAAGTCTACTTTTATTCTGCCTCGCTGTTCGAGCTTAAACAGCATAATCTACAACACTTGTTTTTCCGGTTTGGATCCCAAAAAGCAAGCTGGCGAATTTTCCAAATCGCGGCCAAAACCATTAATCATTCGCTTTCTTATAAAGCGGCAATTCTACCTGGTGATGAACGCCAATATACACCGCTCACAGAGAAACAACTTTCTCAGCTCAGCCATGTCATTAATCTCATTGACTTAACTCATAAAGACTCAAAAGATGATTATAAAAGCTGGATCTCAACGGGCAACGCCAATCAACTAAAATTGTTTGCTCAAACTAAAGCCACAAAGAGTGATATTAAATATATTTCTCTCAATTTTACAGAGCGCCGACAAGAGTCTCGTTATTCATTCAAAACTCAAATTGAAATGACCCAAGACAAAAAATCAATAACAGGTATGTCTGTGGATATTTCGACAAAAGGGTTTCAAGTTACCTTAGAAAACGATTGCGATTTTGAACTAAACACACCTATCACCGTAGCACTACCTAAACTTCAATCACTGGCTGGCAAAACTCAATTAACAGCGTTGCCATATAAGCTTGTGAAAAAAAGACGAAAAGGACGAGTCCTTCATTTAACAGCGATGATCAATCATGCTCCTCATGTTGGTGTTGAATTTTTAAATCGACTCATTATTCACAACCAAGATAAACTCACCCGATTAACTCAGTCAGATGACGATATCAAAGAGTTGTCAGATGGGCTTAAAAACTTGCTAATGAGAAACTTACCATCAACTTTATTCTTTATAGAAAAAACGACAAAATCTGCAAAGTTGTCAATGCTTGGTTTAAGTAAAAATGCAAATTTAATTAATGATTTATTCACCAACGACACGCTACAGAAATTAGAGTTTAATCTCGCCCCACTTTTTGCTGGTGGCTTATTTAAATCTGATTTATTGCCTAAGATTAGAAAAGCTAAGTCATCTCAAGAAATGCATTCAATCGATATTTTTGTACGTTTATCCATACAATCTAGAGCTCAATTTGAAGTCAAGTTTGTACCAGTTAGCGAATTCAACAATTCAGAAGAAAAACATAATTTCATCTCATTAAGTCAAAAACTCGGCAAGTTTATTGCCATAAGAGTGTTATTCGGCGCAACGGGAAAGCCGGATTTAAAATATATCGAACAGGAACGTGAATATATCTCGGTACATGCTGCACACAAAGCTAAAAATTTAGACGAAAAACTTTGGCAAACTGTCGGGGTTGGAGAGTTATTAGACTGTACAGCCGAAACCATAAATCGATATTTTTACAAATAAAATCAACAAGATGCAATAGAATAATAAACAACAACAGATATAGATGAATTTAAAATACTTCCTACAACACCTTGGATTCATTAAGTAGAGTAGGCTACTGGCTTCGCTATCGCTTATCCAGCAGCCCCTCTTCGATTCCGTGCATGAGGTTTTCCCTCACACGGCTCTGTTGTTACACTTCTCTCAGCCCCTTCACTTTGCTTATCATCTTGTCGTGGGTAAATACTCAAGACCAGCTTGGCGTAATTTTTCGTAAGCACCTCGTGATAGATACTTGCTTCGACGTTGACTTAAGCGACGATGCCAGCGATAGAACCGGTTTACTACAAATCCATTTATTCTGAAAAATACACCTCTGGGATAACCTATCCCACCAAAATAGTGTTTCCATCCCCTCAGAACTTGATTAACCTTATTTATCAGTACGCCAAGTGTATTTGAGGTTCGGTGTTTCACTATGTCTCTGATTTTATTTTTCAGCTTTGTTTGGCTCTTCTTAGACGCCTCTATCTTGATGTAACTGGTGCCTTTGATGAGGCCTGTGATCCGTTGAAAGTTAAAACCGAGGAAATCAAACTCATTCATCAGCTTTCCCATATCCACACAGTGGGTTTTACTTTGATTTAGCTTCAGACCTTCATCACTTAATTGCTGTGTTATCCAGTCCAGTTGCTCTTGTGTGTAGGTTTGCTTATGGAGTACAACAAAATCATCTGCATAGGTAACGATTTTACACGGTGTTTTTTCGTGTATTTTCAAACAGAAATCGTTGAGATAGATGTTAGCCAGTAGTGGAGAGATAACTCCGCCTTGCGGAGTGCCACATCGGCTTGCTTCTATTCGCCATTTTCTGTTGACCGTCTCTACGCTGATGGGCGCTTTGATAAAGCTTTTCAGCAAACTCAGAAAGCTGCTGTCGCTTATTCGCCTTTCTACTTTTGCCATCAACTTAGCGTGCGGGATGGTATCGAAATAGGCGCTCAAGTCAGCATCAAGTACGTGCTGATAGCCTTGTTTTAGGCTCATTTCAATGACTTTTACCGCTTGCTGGGCGCTTCGACATGGACGATAACCATAACTGTGTTCATGTAAATGAGGTTCGTAGACGGGTTGCATCACTATTGTCATCGCCATTTGCACAATTCTGTCACTGATTATCGGGATCCCAAGTTTCCGCGTTTTGCCGTTGTCTTTGAGTATTTCTACTCGTTTGACTGGGCTAGGTCGATAGTTTTTCTGTTGTAATTGAGTTTGAATTTCTTTTAACAGCGCAACGACTTTCTTTTGCTGCTCTAGATAACTGAATGTGATGCCATCAATTCCTGCTCCGCCTTTATTGGCTTTGCATCGTCGATAGGCTTCTTCGAGTATATCTAGGCGACTGAGTTTATCGTACAAGCTGTAAAATCGAAGCTCCGAGTTAAGCTTTGAGCGTAAGTAAAGTTTTCGCTGTAATATTCTGATATTTACTGGAGTGTTAGCCATATGGCAATTTCACCTCAAAAGTTACGTTAAAAAACGGGTGTAACACTGAGCCCCTTCCCTGATGTAAAGTTATGTTGTCTTCACGGTTAACGGTACTATGGGCTCATCCGACTGCCTGAGCGCCCTATCTGAAATTTCGGTTTACCTTATATTCGGATAGTGCAAGTCACTACCTTCCAACACTCAGGCTCTCCCACGTTCACTTTATTTCCTTCAATACATGCCACTTCATATTACGCCGGAAGATCAAACAGATGCATTTACCAGTTGCTTCTCTGTTTGTGTCAGGGTTCGTCAACTAGGAAAGACTCCCCATCTTCATTTTTTGATTTACGACGCTTAACTGAATTCGCTTGATGCTGCGGCCTACATTGCATCTCAACCTTTATTCAAGGCCTTTGTCACAGGGCTTCATGTCATAGCGGTTACCCATTATGCATGCCCGTCAGATTTCGGGATGAACTGGTAATTATCCCGTCAGGTACGTTTCAACCTGATGGACTTATTATAAATAATAACGTTGCTGTCTCTGGTTTATGGCCATGTAATCGCTTGGCTGCGTATACGTTAAGACAAATCCCGCAACAGAATAAAGCGCTTCGTGGCGCTCCCTAGAAACATCAGTTGACTGCGTTCTCAAGCGTAGAAGAAATGGCTGATATTAAGACGTAGCTTTCAGCAAGTAGTTATTCTACTTGCAAAAGTTACAACGCAGATAGCAGCCATTTTAGCATGCTTGTGAGCGTAGAGCATTTCACTCATTGGGTGAAAAACATGATAATAAAATCATCCAATTGCTCAAACAGTTACTCATATACTCAGCGTTCAACTGATGTTTTTAGGATAAGCTATCACCATTTATGCAAGGGCAGAAAATCAAGTGACGACAGTTTTGTATGTCGCTAGCCTAGCGTCTTTGGAAAAATAACAAAAGTCACTGAATACGGATTGGCATAAGGATAAATTTTTATAATAAATAGTTAAAATATCTAAACAGTTTTTCAACAAAGTTTCAAAGTTGAGTTAAAGTAGGCTGGTAATACTCCACACATTACACGGAGAAAAGTTATGGTTTCTTCAATCAGATCTTCAGTAGTAAGCTCTGAATCTGTGTTTGGTTCAGATTCAGAATCAGAATCTCCTAGTAGTAGCAATTACGAAGTTGCACTGAGTAATCGAGTTTATAAGGTATACGGAAAAAAGAATCGAAAAAATGATGATTCCGATAATGAAAAACATAAGCAGCCCGATCAAGAGCTACTAGAATTTCATAGACAATTATTTGGTCTCTGATTTGAATAAACTCAGAGTTGATTGCTTCCTTGCAAAACATATGTAGTGTGTCTAGGTTAAAAGCCACACTATCTAACGTTTTGTGCAATAGATTTATTCATTTCTTCAAGCATGGTCTGCATACTGTTAAGTAAACTGACAGTCACATTGTAAGTTTGCATGACTTTTTGAAGTTGAAGCTGAGACTGAGATACAAAATCTGAAGCTCTATTTGACACATTCTCCAATGCCGCCTTTACAGCTTCTAATTTACCTTTGTCTAGTTTTACGTTGGCCAAGCCGTCTGTTACTCCTTCAGAAAGTTCTTCATAATTTGGTGCTACTCCAGTATACGTCACACCGTCTTTCACCAAAGTAATTGGAGAGCCAGGTTCTTCACTTCCTTCAAAACTGGTAATAGTCCCATCTGCAATGGCTTTTTCCACTGGAGTATACCCACCTTGACCATAAATCGTATATTGTCCCTCATAATGATGAACTGGCATTTTTTTACCATCAGAAGAGGTTAAAGTTACACTTACATTGTTTTGATGATTGATAGGTTTCCCGAGATAACTCCCAATTCCTTTGCCGTCAATCATAATACCGTTATCTCTCATATAATCGATAACATCCTGTGGTAACGTAGCCGTGCCATCTGCTCCTTGTTTTGCAACTTCAGCAATTTTTTCATTCACTTCATTCGCTTTATCTTGAGAGTCTCTCGATACTTTTGCTTTTTGTTGCATTTGAAGATACTTATTATCAGCAAGTTCTGAAAGTAAGTTCATAAACAAATACAGCACGGCAATACCTCCAGATAATACAGAGTCTCCCTCTGTAGCAAGCTGTCGATCAACATCAATGGTGCTTTTAATATCTGTAGTTTTATTTAATTCTTGATACTGCTCCGAATAAAATGACATTAAGTTCGCATTAATACCTTTCTTTAATGCCGCATCTTCTTTTGGATCAGAGTCTAAAGGGGAAGACATAAACGCTTGCAAGCCCGCAAACTTTTTAAGCATATCTTTTTTCTGGTTTTCATCTTCACTGGCTAAATGTGAAAAACTATTTAGATGATTTACATTGACATCTTTTGGACTGGACATTCCGGCTTCCTCATCAAAATTAAATACTTAAAATAAGTTCGTTTAAATTAAGTATAGAATAAATGATACACCTAACAACTAGCTGAACTTTTGGTGTAATTCATACGCATTGCTTTACTAATAATCTCTATATACAAAGCATAAAAGAATTTTTAGAAGATGATTTCGAAATACTTATATAATTCGAACAAAGAGGTCTAACCAGTTAAGTGTGTGAGCGGTAGATAATGCTGGCTGATAAATTTACCTTAGGGAACTAGCGATTTAGAAAGTACCAATCAATATTTTAAATTTTTTTTGTCATACCTGCAAAGGCTGGTATCCAGTGACTTTTATAGAAAAGCTTAAAGGCACTAGACTCCAGCCTGCGCTGGAGTGACGAGGATTCATCGGTATACTTTCTTCCGCAGCGTCCCTTAGGGATCTAGCGATTTAGAAAATACCAGTCTTTGTCATACCAGCGACTTTTTATAGAAAAAAGCAAAGGCACTAGACTACCGACATACAAAACTGTCGTTACTTCGTTTCCAGCCTGCGCTGGAGTGACGAGAACTCATTGGTATACTTTCTTCTGGAATAAACCAACTTACTTTAGTATTTTTAACACTCACTGCAAACAACACTCACAAAAAGCTAAAACCAATCAACCAGATAAAATAAACACCATTCAGCTTAAGAAATAAACAAAACAGAAAATCGGTTACTTACTTAAGAAAAACAAGAGCACTCTCAGATCAAACTTTTCAATACATGCATCAGCAACAACTTTAAGTTGTAATTTAGGAAAGTAACCAATACCAAAGCCCGAAGAGTTCAACATTGGAATATCATTCGCACCATCACCAATTGCTATAATTTGCCCATGTTCTACTTTGTATCTGCTTTCTAAGATATCAACGACATGGGCTTTGAATTCTGCATCAACAATCTCACCGGATAACTCACCTGTTACATTTCCCTTTTCAACGACTAAGTTATTGGCGTAAGCGGCATCAAGGCCAAGAGTATCTTTTAAATGTTGTACAAATGGAGTGAAACCACCTGAAGCAACTGCAATATGCCAACCATAAGATTTAAGCACAGTAACAATGTCAATCAACCCTGCTGTCAAAGGTAAGGCATTGCACAATTCATTTATTACACTCTCATTTAGTCCTTTTAGCAACCCTACTCTCTTACGTAAGCTTTGTTCAAAATCTAATTCACCTTGCATCGCTAATTCTGTAATTTCAGAAACGGCTTTTCCAACCCCTGCTCGTTCCGCTAACTCATCAATGCATTCTATTTGAATAGCGGTTGAGTCCATATCCATGACTAATAAGCCGGGTTGGTTTAATGAAGGCAAACGTTTTTTAACTTCAAAAACAATCAAATCATCACAACCACTCAAAACGGACAGATCACCAAAATTTTCGCTTTCGCAAATTGCGACTTCAATTCCAAGTAGAGTAACGGTTCTTTCTAAACGACACACATAGCAAATCGAGCCTATATTTGATAACCAATTTTCTACTATTTCTTGAGTTTGACCTTGGCTATATATCAATCGTATGATTCGAACAGATGTTTTAGGCAAGTCCCCTTCTTGATAACGGTGTATGTCGTTCTGTAAGTCGCTATAAACTGCACCATTTGATTCACTTAACCACTTAAAAAATGCGTTACTTGGCTTGCTGCTCAACATGGATGTCAATCTCCTGCATTACTGCTTTGTATTTTTATTGTACGGTGAGGTGCTTAGTGTTACATCTTAGAGGGTTAAAAAAAATCCATAAAATCAGCAGAGTGATGCAACTATTATTTGCTGTATTACTTATACTCGGTCTTATCCAGCTCTGGCAAGCAAGTTTACTCCAAGGCCAGCAATTACTTAATTCGCAAACAGAAAAAATGGCTCGCATGTTGGTAAAGCAAACCGTATATGGCGCGACACCCGCCATTCAATTACAAGAAGATGAACAATTGCAATGGTTGACTAACACCATAACAAGAGACCCAAAGGTCATATCGGCAACCATTTATGATGCTCAAGGTCTCAGGCTCGCCTTTTCAACTAGTGTCACTGACCTCGGTTTAGCCCCAGACTCACAAGAAATGTTGTCTCTGCTCGACGATTACCCACCCTATGTTGAATCCATCATCATTAATGATGAAAGTGTAGGTTTTGTTGAGTTAAGACTTGACCGAAATATTTTTTTTCAAGAAATCAAAACCGCCCATCAGATGAACATGCAGCAGCAGCAAATCATGTTATTAGTCGCTGGTTTAATCGGCATTTTACTCAGCCGAGCGTTATCGTATAAACGCGCCGCATTTGATCGACAAGTAACAGCTCAAAAATTTAATCAAAGAATAAAAAAGTAACACTAACGCTACAAATTTGTTAAATTACTTGCGATAACAATTAGAAATGGAATTCATCCAATGAAAATCAATACCAAAAGATACATCATGCCTGCTCTAGCAAGTTGTATTTTATATAGCTCTTTCTCACACGCAGAAGACATTGAACCTGTAACATTTAAACAAGCTTATGAAGCTTACCAAACGGCTCTTGAGGGTAAAGATAGACAAGCTGTTGTGAACAAAGCAGAACAAGCTTATTTATTAGGCAAAAATGTATACAAAAATGACTTTTCGAATCAAGCAGCACTCGTTTCTAACTTTGCTTCTGCAGTGGCTAATACTGCACAAAGCCATAAGAAGATTTCTCAAGAAAAAAAACAAGCTTACGATTTATACCAACAAGCATTATCTCTCTACAAAAAAGCTTATCCTAGCGAACCCGTTCAGTTAATAGAACCCTATCTCAATCTGTCTAGAGTCGCATCAAATCGCTCCATTTCTAAAAAACACTTAAATCAAGCTTTTGAAATTGCAAATGATACCAATGACGAATTACTTATTGCGCAAACTAAATATGCTGCATTTAATTTACTAAAACAAAGTCCGTATTACTCAAAAAAAGTTCGTAATTATGCTTTAAATGCACTTGAAGTTTATCAAGAGAAGCTTCCCGAAAACTCAGTAGAGCGAATTCAAGCAAGTTATTCCGTAGCTAAAATACGTTTAGCATCTCAAAAATACAATCAAGCCGAAGCTTTGTTTTTAGAAGTCATTAAGCAATTAGAAACATTAGATTATAGTCATCCTTACGAACTCGCATCACATGCTATGCTTGTTGAGCTTTATGAAAGGAGAAAAAACAGTGATGCTTCTACTAAGCACTGCATAGCTATTGGAAAAATGAAACCTTGGAATGATTCCCAAGAGCAAATCCCGATTTTCAGAATGTCACCCCAATACCCCATGACGGCAGTTAAACAAGGCAAAAGTGGTTTTGTAACCATGTCATTTGCCATTAATGAATCTGGCATTGTGACTAATCCAAAAATTATAGATTCTAAAGGGGGAAAAGGGTTTGAGAAAGCGTCACTTAAGGCATTAAAAAAATGGCGTTTTGCTCCTAAATTTGAAAATGGAAAAGCAGTAAAAGCAGAAGATTTGAAGGTAACGCTAGATTTCAGTATATCGAGTTAATCGTAAACCTTAATTCAAGCTCTCAAATTAAAAAGGCCGCATATGCGGCCTTTTTAACGTCAAATGATAAGCGTTAAAGCTCAACAACTGCATCCAACGTCATTTCAATCATGTCGTTAAAAGTAGTTTGACGCTCATCAGAACTTGTCGCTTCACCGGTACGGATATGATCAGATACAGTAACGATACAAAGCGCTTTAGCGCCTAATTCATGTGCAACACCGTAAAGACCCGCCGCTTCCATTTCAACGCCTAAGACACCCATTTTTTCCATGGTATCGAACATTTCAGGCAATGGCGTATAGAAAAGATCAGCAGAAAAAACGTTTCCGACTTGAGTCTTTGTGCCACGCTTTTCAGCAGAATCTATGACGGCTTTCATTAGGCCATAATCAGCAATAGCAGCAAAATCTTGTTGCTTAAAGCGCAAACGGTTAGCTTGTGAGTCGGTACATGCGCCCATACCAATGATCACGTCACGTACTTTCACGTCTAGGCTGATCGCACCACAAGTGCCCACGCGGATCAGGTTTTTAACACCATAATCTTTGATGAGTTCGGTCGCATAAATTGAACACGAAGGAATGCCCATACCTGAACCCATAACCGAAACTCGTGTTCCTTTATAAGTACCAGTAAAACCAAGCATGTTACGAACATCAGTAACTTGCTCAACATTTTCTAAAAATGTTTCTGCAATGTATTTTGCACGTAATGGATCGCCAGGAAATAAAACAGTTTCTGCAAATGCGCCATCAGCAGCATTAATATGTGGTGTAGCCATGGAAATAACCCCTATTAAAATTTTAAGGTCTTAACCTTGTGTTATGTTGCGGGTTAACTTACCCGCTTAAAATCAAATCGTCATCAAAAACTCTAAACAAATTAACTCAATTGAATAGAGCATGAACAAATTGTGCTATCAATAGACAATAGCCACTCAATCTGCTCAGTAAAATATTAACTAATGAAAGACTTACCGTATTCCATCGGTTCAAGTTTGTAGTAACTTGCGATGGATTGTCCCATATCAGCAAAGGTATCTCTTCCGCCTAACGAACCCGGCTTTAACCCTGCACCTAACGCCAAAACAGGAACATGTTCACGAGTATGCTCTGTTCCTGGCCAAGTTGGATCACAACCATGATCCGCTGTCAGCAGTAATAAATCATCGGCTTCCAATATAGCGAGCAATTCAGGTAAACGTGAATCGAAGTATTCTAAGCCACGCGCATAACCAGCAACATCTCGTCTATGACCATAATGAGAGTCAAAATCAACAAAGTTAGTAAAGACTATCGTGCGATCATTCGCTTGCTTCACTTGTTCTAATGTTGCGTCAAATAGAGCTTCTAAGCCATTTGCTTTTACTTTTTTAGTGATCCCGCAATGGGCGTAAATATCGGCAATTTTCCCTACACTTACCACCTCACCACCAGCTGCTTTCAGCTTATCTAAAACAGTCTTGCTAGGCGGCTCTAAAGATAGATCACGACGATTGCCCGTACGAGCAAACTCTTTTGCATTGGCACCATTAAATGGTCGAGCAATTACGCGACCAATATTATAAGGTTCAAGCTCTTCACGGACAATTTCACAGAGTTTGTAAAGATTGTCTAAGCCGAAAGACTCTTCATGACAAGCAACTTGGAATACTGAATCAGCCGAAGTATAAAAAATAGGATGACCGCTGCGCATGTGCTCTTCACCCAACTCCTCTAATATAGCCGTTCCTGAAGCATGGCAATTACCTAGGAATCCATCTAGTCCTGCCCGTTCAAGTATTTTATCGGTTAACCCTTTTGGAAATGAGTGATTTAAATCAGTGAAGTAGCCCCAGTCAAATAATACTGGTACGCCGGCTATTTCCCAATGCCCACTCGGGGTATCTTTACCTGTACTGATTTCAGCGGCGTAACCATAAGTGCCAATCAGTTCAACATTCTCATCAAAACCTGAAGCAAAATGCCCCGTGCTCTCTTTACCAGCATGCCCTAATCCGAGCTTAGCAAGGTTAGGAAGATTTAATGGCCCTTCACGTCCATCATTTGCTTTACCTTCGGCGCAGGCTTTGGCTATGTGGCCAAAAGTATTTGAACCTACGTCACCAAATGCTTCGGCATCACCAGCAGCGCCTATCCCAAAGGAGTCGAGCATCAATATAACAGTTCTTTTCATTTGCTTATTCCTTTACAGATCTTCAGCTCGAATGGCTTTATATATCTCAATCTGTTTTTCAGGTTTTGTATCACTAATTTTAATGGCGCCTTTAACAGCCAACGAGGCTTCTTCAAATGCCGCTTCTGATTGCGCATGTATCATGGCAATCGGCTTATCAGCATCTATTTGCTCGCCTAAGGCACAAACTTGAGTTAATCCCACGCTGTAGTCAAGTGCATCACCGGGCTTACGTCGGCCACCACCTAAGGTTACAACGGCTAAGCCAAGTTCGCGAGTATCCATACTATGAGCAAAACCACTTCCATCCGCATATACAGGACGAATGATTGATGCTTGTGGCAAATACTTATCGTAAGATTCAATAAAATCTGTCGGGCCACCTAAGCCAGAAATCATTTTACCAAATATTTCAGCCGCTCGGCCATTTTCCAACACTGTGTTCAGTTTATTACGCGCTTCAACGGCATTTTTAGCGATACCACCTAATACCAGCATTTCTTGACACAAGCCCATGGTTACTTCGTATAGGCGGGGGTTACGATAACGCCCCGTTAAAAAGTCAATGGCCTCTTTAACTTCAACAGCATTACCTGCGCAGGATGCCAGCACTTGGTTCATGTCGGTAAGCAAAGCGGTTGTTTTAGTACCTGCACCATTAGCAACAGCAGTAATGCTCCGTGCCAACTCTTCAGACGCTTCGTAAGTTGGCATAAAGGCACCCGAGCCTACTTTCACATCCATCGCTAAGGCGTCTAAACCCGCTGCCAGCTTCTTAGAAAGTATTGATGCGGTGATCAATGAAATTGATTCAACCGTGGCAGTATTATCTCGTATTGAATAAAAACGCTTATCCGCAGGCACTAAGTCACCAGTTTGACCAATAATCGCCACACCCGCTTCTTTAACCACTTTGCGAAAAAGAGCGCTGTCTGGCTCGGTTTGATAACCAGGAATGGCATCAAACTTATCGAGTGTACCGCCAGTATGCCCTAGCCCACGTCCAGAAATCATAGGTACGTAACCACCACAGGCTGCCGCCATAGGGCCAAGCATCAAGCTGATAACATCACCGACACCACCAGTACTGTGTTTGTCGATAATTGGGCCGTCTAGCCCTAATGCGTCCCAGTTTAGTACCGTTCCTGAATCACGCATTGCTGTAGTAATAGCAACACGTTCATCCATATTCATGTCATTAAAGTACACCGCCATTCCAAGCGCAGCAATCTGCCCTTCTGAAACACTGTGGTCCGTAATACCTTTAACAAAAAATTGAATTTCTTCAGTAGTTAACGCTTGTCCGTTACGTTTTTTACGAATAATTTCCTGAGCTAGAAACATAATACCGCCTCCCGATAGCCGTTAGTATCGTTTCAACTAACGGTCATCTTTGCAAGATTAAAAACAAAACTGTAGTAATATTACGAGCAATATTATCTAAATTTCACTGTGACCAAATGGAGTTTGATCACAGTTATTCGCTTTGCTTCTCTTGCAATTAATAGCCTTGGTTAGGTTTGGGAGCTTGAGCAAGTTCTAGCGTATGTAATAAGCTGTTTAACAAACTTGATGCACCAAATCGGAATGTTCGAGGTGTGACCCAATCTTCGCCTAATAAGCGAGTTGCTACGCCTAAGAACTCGGCTGTTGCTGCAGCATCACGAACGCCTCCAGCAGGTTTAAAACCAACCTTGGTATTCTTTTCTTTGATGACGGTCATCATGATTTCAGCCGCTTCAAGCGTTGCATTAACAGGTACTTTACCTGTTGACGTTTTAATGAAATCGGCACCTGCATCGATTGAAATCTCTGAAGCCTTACGAATAAGCGCAGGATCTTTAAGCACACCAGATTCAATGATAACTTTTAGTAAAACGTCACTTTCAGCACACGCTTCTTTACAAGCCTTAACAAGTTCAAGACCAATCTCTTCGTTCCCAGCCATTAATGCGCGATATGGGAAAACAACATCTACTTCGTCAGCGCCATAAGCAATCGCAGCCAAGGTTTCCGTTAATGCGATTTGAATATCATCGTTACCATGTGGGAAGTTTGTTACGGTAGCAATTTGAATATCTTTTGCGCCCAGTTCTTTAAGGGTTTTACGAGCAATAGGAATAAAGCGCGGGTAAATACAAATTGCAGCAGTGTGGCCTGCCGGAGTCAATGCTTTATGGCATAGTTCGATAACTTTTTGATCGGTATCGTCATCGTTTAACGTGGTTAAATCCATTAGGCTAATGCCACGTTGTGCAGCTTGTTTTAAATCAGTCATATGCTTTCTCCAAACAATAAATAGACAAAATATTGTGCTTGGCACAATCCTTCGAAAGGCAATTAGTATTTAATATTTGTTTTGTAGCCGGTTCTTAGATCGTGCCGCCAGCATGTACTGGCATAAAATCAGAAGTATTCAATGTCACACGCTCGCATTAATTAAATGCAAGGCGCAGTGACTATCTTGACAATTAAGCCACGACTTGAATCCTTGAAGACCGGAAGAGAGGAATGATTGAAATCCACTTTTCCGCGAAAACTCCATTTTAACGCGAGAAAAATATAAACTTTTATTTGAATTCACTTTGTGAACTAAGTCTAATTCGAATAAAAACTCATAAAGTTAATAGAGCCGCAAAAGCAGCTCTATCTTTATCATCTACAATCAGAAATTGTATTTTGCAGTATAAATAATCGCATCGTGGTACGCAGCAGTACCTAGCTTATTATCTGCATAGCGATATTGAATACCTGTAGTGAATTTAGGTGTCATATTCCACCATAATGCAACAGCACCGTTTTGGCCTACTGATTTCAATGTATGTTCTGTTCCATTGCCACGGAATTGGTCTTCTCTAGCAAATTCAGTTTCATGCCACTGACTCACCATGAAATCTTGTCCCATAGCTTTAAAGTTATAGCCTAAAACCCAACCCGCCATATAGCCATTGAAACCAGAACCTGAGAAAGTTTGGTTTTCATAATGCAAACCTAAAAACGGTTTCATCCAAAAACCTGATTCAGTATTAATATCGTAGCTTGCACCAACAACAATATTCTGATCAAAGAAACCTTCGCCGCCCACAGTCAGGCTGTAAATATGACCATATGCATTCCAGTTTGATTTACCGATGTTGTAAGCGATAGAGCCTTTGGCTGCAATTCTGAATGAATCAGTTACTGGAGCACCACTAAAATCACGCTCTGAAGTGTTAGTATTTTGTGGATTTTCAAAATCAACAAAACCATAAACGTCACCCCAGTCGTAACCTGCTCCGCCTTCAATTTCTAGGTAAAAGAAATCTTCTTTAGCACCACCAAAACCGTTATTAGAACGATCTTCAGCTTTATCGCTCCAATCTAAATAGTTTAATGAAACATCCATGAAACCATAGTACTGTTCAGCTTGAACTGAACCAGCTGTCATAGCAGCAAAAGTCGCACCGGCTAAAGCCAACATTTTAACATTTTTCATCATCAACCCCATTATTTTGATTTGCTACCTTCGTGGGTAGCGTTCTTTTTTTATGGCGTTCGCATTTTACCTCTATTGGCTAAAAGCACAATAATATTAACGTAAAAATATGAACTCAAAATTCTTAAATGTGAACAAAATCGCAATTTTGTTTAAAATGCGTTATCAACTTTTTAAAATTATTATTTGATAGTTAATAATCTTATTTTTAGCTGAACTGCCGTTTAAGGCATAACACAGGAAAAACAGTGAAATATGGTTGGAATTAACCCCGATAAAAAGGATTGAAATAGCAGCGACCTAAGTCGCTGCTAAAGTCATTACATAGCCAAGAATAGGCCTGCAAGAGTTGCACTCATTAAGTTCGCCATAGAGCCAGCGATAACGGCACGAATACCTAATTTAGCAAGGTCGTGACGACGATTTGGAGCCATAGCACCAAGACCACCTAATAGAATAGCAATTGAAGATAAGTTTGCGAAACCACACAATGCGAATGAAATGATAGCTTTAGTACGATCAGACATTGCCACACCTGTTTCAGCGACAGCTTTAAAGCCTTCTGCAGAAGAATCAAGTAGGTATGGAGCAAAGTTTAAGTAAGCAACGAATTCGTTTACAACAATCTTTTGACCGATGAATGAACCAGCAACAAGTGCTTCATTCCAAGGTACACCAATCAAGAATGCAAGCGGCATAAACACATAACCAAGGATTAATTCTAGTGTTAAACCTTCAACACCAAACCAACCACCAACACCACCGATGATGCCGTTAACCATAGCGATTAGGCCAACAAACGCAATAAGCATAGCGCCTACGTTAAGTGCTAAATGCATACCTGAAGCAGCACCTGCAGCAGCAGCGTCTAATACGTTAGCAGGCTTATCAGGATCTTCAGGAAGATCAACCATGTCATCTTTAACGTCATCAGTTTCTGGGTGCATCAGCTTAGCCATTAATAGACCACCTGGTGCCGCCATGAATGAAGCTGCAACTAAGTATTCAATCGGTACACCCATTTGCGCGTAACCAGCAAGCACAGAACCTGCAATTGAAGCTAGACCACCAACCATGATTGCAAACAATTCAGATTGAGACATCGTTGGAATAAATGGACGAACAATCAGCGGAGCTTCAGTTTGGCCAACAAAAATGTTCGCTGTTGCTGACATTGACTCTGTACGACTAGTACCAAGTGCTTTTTGTAAACCACCACCAATGATACGAATGACCCATTGCATGATACCTAGGTAATAAAGTACAGCGATCAATGATGAGAAGAAAATAATAATTGGTAGTACGTTAATCGCAAAGATAAAACCTACTTTAAATTTGGCTAAATCACCAAATAAGAAACCGATACCACTATTTGCGTAGCTAATAACGTGAGACACTGCGTCAGAAGCACCTTTAAGAATGTCTTTTCCTACAGGTATATACAGAACAAAACCACCAAACGCCGCTTGAATGGCTAAAGCACCGCCCACAGCACGTTTACTGATCGCTTTTCTGTTATTAGATAGGAGATAACCTATCCCAAGTAGGACAACGATCCCTACTAAACTCATTATAATATTCATTTACCATCACCCTAAATTGTTAACGTTTTTTAATTATGTTGTTAACCAACCCATTTCAGGTGAGGATTATACCTAAGCTATTAGGAAAAATCGTTGTCTCGATCAAATTTTTGAAATTAACTATTAACGAATTAGCGTACGATGTAACAACAAAAAATATGAATCCTTACAAATAAAGCTAATAGTCAACAGCTTGAAAAAAAGATGCCAGCAACTGTTTCCTAACCAGAACAGTTGGTTTTTGTGTTAAATCGACAATTTTTGTGACAATTTCATTAATAAGAAGTGGAGTATTGCGATTTCCTTCACACATTTTAGGTAACATCGCTGGTGAATCTGTTTCAACAACGAAGTGTTCTAGTGACAACTCTTTGATTGTGTTCTGAAGCTTTTTTGCACTATCATTTAAAATCAGTCCGCCAATACCCAATTTGAAACCTAACTTAATGTAGTTTTTCGCTATCTCGGAACTGCCGTAAAAACCGTGTATGATCCCACCAAATTCAAAATCATTTTTTTTCAATAACTCAAGAACCTCTGAATGCGCTTTCACAGCATGAATAATTAAAGGCAATTTCGCCGCTTTAGCCAGCAAGATTTGCCGTTTAAACACTTCAAGTTGCCAATGCCAATTTTCATTCTTGATTTTGTCTAAACCACATTCACCAATGGCTACAAAACGTTCATTCTGCTGTTCACGCTGAACGTAATCTTGTAATGCTATGCAGCCTTTTTCGATATTTTTATCAGCAAACCAAGGATGTATCCCTAGCGCAAAAGGGCATTTAAACTCATGTGCTACTTGCAATTGCTTAGACCACTTGGCAGGCGAGACTCCCGGGATCAAGGCTGACACTATTCCCTGTGACTTCATTTCTTTAAACAACTCAATTCTATCGTGATCGAACACTTCAAAATCAAGGTGAGCATGACTATCAATCAACATTATTTTTCTCTTGTTTTGTCAATTAACCTAAAAACATCAGTTGAACGCTGAGTATATGAGTAACTGTTTGAGTCAATAAGATGACTTTATCATCATGACTTTCACCCAATGAGTGAAGTGCTCTACGCTCACAAGCTTGCTAAAATGGCTGCTATCTGCGTTGTAACTTTTGCAAGTAGAATATAACTACTTGCTGCAAGCTACGCCTTACTATCAGCCATTTTTCTACGCTTGAGAACGCAGTCAACTGATGTTTTTAGGATTAAGGAAAGTTGCGGAAGAAAGTATACCGATGAGTTCTCGTCACTCCAGCGCAGGCTAGAAACCAAGTAACAACAGTTTTGTATTTCAGTAGTCTAGTGCCTATGCTTTTTTCTATAAAAATCACTGGATACCAGCCTTCGCTGGCATGACAAAGATTGGTACTTTCTAAATCGCTAGATCCCTAAGGAATTTCCATAAAATTTTAAACTGATTAACAACATGATGAAACTGCCAAGCACTCCCAATACATTAGCACTCAATACACTGTCCGCTGTTAAAAATAGATTTGCGGCAATTGTCGTTACAACCCCAGTGACTCCGCAATAGTAAAAACCTTGTACCGATAGTTTCCTTCCAAAAATTGCCGCAATTAATGGAACAACTAAAACTGGTGTCCAAACACTATAACTGTATATCAAAATATCTAAAATACTGTCTACGCTCATGGCTATGCCCATGGCACCAAGCCCTAAAATCACTGAAACACACCTTACAATTCCCAGTTTTTGATGCTGATTATGATCTTGATTAGCAAAAATAAAAGGTAGTATGTCTTGAGTAAAGGCAATAGAACCCGCATTCAAAAAGCTTGAAGCTGATGACATGATCACCGAGATAATTCCTGCGATAACTAAACCTTTTACGCCCGATGGCATGGCTTGGTTAATGACATAGGGGATACTAGCATTAGGATCAATATTACTATTCATCGTAAAAGCCACAATGCCAATGAGACCAGCCATTAAAAATATTGGCGCTGATATACAAGAGGCGATCACAGTGGCAATTTTAGTCTGTTGGATCGATTTAGCCATAAATAATCGCTGTACGTAGGGTGGAACCAGCACCTCTCCGAACAAAAAAGTCAAAAATATCGCGACAAAGTGCCAACATCCTGATGAACTTATAAACGGGTTTAATTTAGATACCGGCACTGTCTCCACAACCAAGCGCCACCCACCTAAACTGTTGATTGCGAAGATAAGAATCAGCGGAATCCCAATGATGATGAGGAAAAACTGAAATGTGTCCGTGTATACAACTCCGCGCATACCCGCTATTGACGAATAAAATACGATGACGCTAAAGCCAATCAGAATACCTAATTCAGGTTTTAAGTTAAAAAATAAGCTAAACATTGCGCCAATGGCGCTGACCTGCGAGCCTAATATGCCAATACAAACGAGCAAGGAAAATATACCCGTGATCAGCTTGGCCTTATGACCGTAATGACGACCAATAATATCGCCTACCGAGTGACAATCATTATATTGCTGCATTCTCGGTGCAATAAACCAACCCACTAAAAGTTCTTTTAAGCTAAAACCAAGTAGCCCAAAGGCATAAACTAAACCAATTGAGTATGCTTTCGCTGCATTCCCCATAATATAGCCACCGCCGAGAAACGAGGCTGTTACGGTTGCGCAAAGAGTGAAACTTCCGAAAGAGCGCTTCCACACTGAATATTCGGAAAAAGTTGTGATATTACGGCTACCGTAGATACCAATTAAAATGTTGATGAAGAAAAAACAGCCAATAATCGTAATGTCTAACATGAAGCATCCTGTTATGACTCCATGTCGTTTAAGTGACAAAAAAAGCTGCAAATCGCAGCCTTTATATTCATTACGTGAATACCCACATAAATTAATTTTCCCGAGTTTTGGCAAACTGAATATCTGGGTACCTTTCTATACTCAAATTCAAGTTCACCATACTTGGTGCGATATAAGTTAAATTATTACCGCCATCTAAGGCTAAGTTTGTACTGCATTTTTTGCGAAAATCTTCCAATTTAAGCTCATCTTCAGCATACACCCAACGAGCTGTCGCTACGCTGATCGCTTCGTAAATAGCTTCTACGTTGTATTCTGTCTTCAGTCTTCCTACAACTACTTCGAACTGAAGTACCCCCACCGCACCAACAATCAAATCATTAGAGTCTAAAGGACGGAATACCTGTACAGCTCCCTCTTCAGAGAGCTGAACCAGCCCCTTTAATAGTTGTTTTTGTTTCAGAGGATCACGTAATCGAATACGGCGGAACAATTCTGGAGCAAAATTAGGAATACCTGTGAATCGTAATTTCTCGCCTTCAGTGAACGCATCACCGATGCGAATGGTGCCATGATTGTGCAACCCAATAATATCACCAGGGTAAGCAGTAGCTGCTCGTTCACGATCACCCGCCATAAAGGTTAATGCATCGCTGACATTAACGTTTTTATTGAGCCTTACATGGTGCATTTTCATGCCTTGGCGGTATTCCCCCGAACAAACACGCATAAATGCAACACGGTCTCGGTGCTTTGGATCCATGTTCGCTTGAATTTTAAAGACAAAACCTGAAAACTTTTCATCGGTCGGCTTAACTTCACGGACGTCAGCTTCACGTGGTAATGGCCGAGGCGCCCATTCAACAATGCCATCAAGAATATGGTCAACACCGAAATTTCCTAGTGCGGTACCAAAATAGACTGGAGTTAACTCCCCTTTCAAGAAAGCATCATGATCAAATTCATGAGCGGCACCTAATACGAGTTCAAGTTCCTCACGTAAATCATCAGCCACATGTCCAATTGCTTCATCTAGTTCTGGATTAGCGAGGCCTTTAATGATGACTGAATCTTGGATCGTGTGTCCTTTATTGTTTTCATATAGGATCACTTCATCACGCAAAATATGATAAACACCTTTAAATTCTTTGCCTGAACCTATAGGCCATGTAATCGGCGCACAAGCCATTTTAAGAATATCTTCAACTTCATCCATCAGCTCAATGGGATCACGTATGTCACGATCCAATTTATTCATGAAGGTCACAATTGGAGTATCACGTAAGCGAGTGACTTCCATTAATTTGATGGTTCGGGCTTCAACACCTTTTGCAGAGTCAATGACCATCAAACATGAATCAACCGCGGTTAACGTTCGGTAGGTATCTTCAGAAAAGTCTTCATGACCTGGTGTATCAAGTAGGTTAACCAATGCTCCTGAATAGGGAAATTGCATTACTGATGTGGTTATCGAAATACCACGATCTTTTTCCATCTCCATCCAGTCTGACTTAGCATGTTGACCAGATTTTTTACCTTTTACGGTACCAGCCTTCTGTAAAGCTTGTCCAAAAAGTAATACTTTTTCAGTAATGGTCGTTTTACCCGCATCAGGGTGAGAAATAATAGCGAAAGTGCGACGTTTAGACACTTCCTCAGGGATCACAACATTAGACATTTATCGGTTATCTTTTAAGAAAATACAATATTGCTACTATTTTCGCTTATCTTCCATGTTAAGACAAACTCAATTCAAGCTTTCTCTCCTTAGTTCTTTCGTGATCTTACTGAGTACCGACCTCTTTTCGACACTGAAAAACCATCAACTTCGAATTCACTGTCTACTTCATTAGCTTTTCTAACTCGCTTTTTAGATTGCTTAGGCATCTCTGTCTTTTCTTGTATTTGTTCAATTCGTTTTCTCATTAATCGTTCCGGAACTCTTGATTCTCCTTGAGGAGGTATAGCGAAACCAGGTACTTTATACAACCATGGCATTTGTCCCTCAAAACATACAAGATGATCTTCCTCATTCAATAACCAATTTGGTCTGACCCCTAAGGCTAAGCTCAAAATCAGCAATTCCTTTCTCCTATAAGTGTTTTTAATGAAACCCTGACCATTACCGCGTTTTAAAAGTATAAAATAATCTTGTTTCCCTGTACATGCTGTTGATATTGCAGCTTCATGAAAGCCTATGGCGTTTGCGGCAAGCATAACCCTATGTAAAAAAACATTTTTCTGCTCCAACCCAGTAAAATGAATTTTTTCATTCGCTCGTTTGGTTACCTCACTGAGATCCATTTTATCTTTATTCCAAATATCCATGCAAAGTTCAGAGAATATAGAGTCAGGGCGTTTGTCGTGCTTTAAACACTTTGTAACATGCTCCTTTACCATTTTTAGCTCTGGCTGAGTGTATGACACTTCCTTCTTTTTATACATATTGACAAGCAACGAGCTATCGTTTTCATTCATTTTTATTGGCTTTTCTCCCATTACAAGCCAATCAATCCTTAGATTTAACCCTTGGGCCAATGCTGCCACCTGCTTATAATTGATTGATTTTCTATCATTAAGCTGCCTGTATAAAGCTTTATTATCACCAAAAACCACCAAGCTAACCAGTGCCTGAGTGAGATCTTGTTCGCTTATCTCACGTTCTAAACGCGTTTTAAAATGTTCAAATTTATCGACACCAAGCTTATGACTCACTGCAACCTCAGAACAATTAGGCCTTACCACTCCATTCTTATTGTAATATTTAAACAGTGTAACCATGACATCTGTCGATAACATTACTTGTTGATTACCGGCCAAATAGTCGTCAATATGAGAAAGTAAAGTTTGTTTTGCTTGTTTTTGATCTGGCAGCTTCACAAAATATGGAATCTGGCCGCTTTCTATGGGATCTCCTTCTCCATTCATTAACCAGTCAGGACGAACACCTAAAATAAATGCGTAACCACAAAGCTCAGCTAATGGTAAGTTAGCTCTACCTTGACGATGGTCTTTCACTCTCACTGAAGGATTTAACGTTAGCATGCGGTTGAGTTTCACTTGATCTATACCCAAAACACGACATTGGGTTTCAATTCGCCCAAAAATAGGGGAAATATCTTTTCCGTTTTCAGACAAGACTTCGTTTAAACAGCAGGTTTGATTTAATTTCTGCTTAATACAATTAGGCAAGGTAGGATCTTCGAATAAACTTGCTGACATCATTTGTGCAAGTATGGAATGTACAAAGTTCTGACAATATAAACTTTGTAACAGCTGTAGAGATTGATGCTGTACGGAGTGCTGCAGTATGGAGTGCTTCGGTACAATTTCGCCATTTAACATTGGCATTACCTTAATTCCTAGGCATTTTGCAATGGCATTGACTTGATAGGGAGTAAATCGCTTTCCAAGTGTGATATCTTGCACAACAAGTTTTATGGCACGCCTAATCCATAAGGCTTTTTGAGAAGTGTCATAAGATGTAAACTTAGAGCATGTTTCTAAAACCTGCTGAAATTTATTTATATCGTAAGCCCCAACCACAGGCTCTTTATCAAAAAATTGAACAAACTCTTCGCTGCATAATAACGCTTCAAATTCAGCGTCATAAGCAGATGATTTTTCATGTAAGTCTTCAATCCCAGCAACCAGAAAGTGCCCTCTTACATTGTCTTGTAATACCTCAGGATTAATTTTTTTCACGTCATAATAAACTGGTGGGTTAACTCCAAAACCACCTTCATACTGTATCTCCCCAAGTAACCACTGAGGAGAACATCCAAGCACAAGACACAAAGCTGTAAAATCAATAATACTCACACTGTCAGTTCTTCTCATCGCAGAAATGAGATGCTCTTTGCGAGGATCAACCAATAAACTTAGTTGCCTGTCAGACAGATTGAGCTCTTGTTGCCTCTTATTAAGGTGCAATATAAACATCTCTTTCGTACTTGGAGTAATTACAGTACGTTCAGTACTCAACTTAATATGAAACTCTGTATAATTTTTATTGAGAAACGTTTGAATATAGTTCGGTAAATAAATACTTTTTTTAGTGCGTAAATAATTTCGTATCTGTCTTTGAGGTAATTGTTCAAGCGCTATATAACCATTATAAGGGTTGGGGATAGCATTGGTATCTATAGCCGTCCCCTCACCCGTCATCAACCATTGCGGCCTGCAACAACAGACCACAGCAATAGCGGCTATCTCTGAGATATAAAGTCGCTGTAAACACTGTTGACCTATTTTTGGTGATAAGCGTTTAATAAAATGTGCCCCTTCGGCAACTTGTTCAGAAACATCGGTTAGGTGAAAGTTTGCATCGACACAAGCTTGTTTAATGCGATCATGAATATTTTGCATTTCAAGAAACTTGTGTGGAACTAAGCAGGCTTTTGGAGGGTAAGACCCCATGAAACTGGCTATCGCGGGGCTAAATTTTTTAGCCCGTTCAGACGGTGAGCTTTCTTCAATTATTAAAGCTAATCCTTTGAGTGTTTTTTTGGTTTTTGGTACTTTATTTTCTGGTAAAATATATATTCTCTGTTCATCCTCTGTAGCTAGGCAAGCCTCTCTATTTTCCTGTTCCATTCCAACAACTTGATTTTCTTCTGCCAAAGAAGAACAGCCATTTAACAAGGCGAAATTTTCAGTCGACTGCTCTGTTTCATTGAAATAACCTTTTTCCCAACACCATTCGATCAATTCGTGATGTGATAACTCTCTAACGTTAGTAGACAAAGTCGGCAAAATGTTTATTTCAAGTATTTCCTCATCTGTAATATTGCTAGAAATCATATCGAACAAAAAAGGATAGTGTTCATCATGTGTTTGATGTATTAAATAAACTAACTCCGGTTGCATCACATAATTCCCGAGAGCAGGGACTTCAGTATTCGATGATCTTATGCATTGAGCAAATGAGACCCTCTGCTGGACTTCTAATGGGGTTAATGATCCTGTTTGTACCGCTTTTATTGAATCTGGTTTATTTTTTAATACGCGGTCATTTTCTAAAACTATTGGCTCAAAAGAAGTTATTGTTGCCTCTTGATGAAATTGAGCTAGTTCTTCAGGAGCAGCTACTTGTTTGATAGTTCCATAGGTCAAACTGCTGGAGATTGTATTATCGCCACTGAGATCACTTTCAACACTTTTTGGCGGCTCACAACGCGTTGAAGATAACTGTATATTCTGTAACACAACATTATCCAAGATGATTTTTTTTCATTTTATCCTTTCATCACTGAACACCTTGTTAACGCACTCAAAATAATTATTAGAAACTCTTTTAGGCTGTTTAAAAAGCTATTATTGACTTAAATACACTGACTTACGACTATAGAAATTTGCAGCTTATGAAAACTTCCGACTTATAATTTAATTTATCCTCTTAATCTGGCTTTTTTACTAACCGGCCGTTCACTTTCAGAGTTGTCATGAAATGTATTAAGTCTCTTTCGTGCTTGCCGAACTTCTTCTGTTTTAACGGCTAATGTTTCATTTCTTTTTTTGACCAAATGAGTTGGATAACGGGAATTAGCTTGAGGAGGAACCGCAAAGCTAGGAATTTTTTTTAGCCAAGGCTCATGGGCTTCATACGAAATACTTCCCTTACCGGTTAGAAGCCATTGT
This sequence comes from Parashewanella spongiae, assembly GCF_004358345.1. NCBI lineage: Bacteria > Pseudomonadati > Pseudomonadota > Gammaproteobacteria > Alteromonadales > Shewanellaceae > Parashewanella > Parashewanella spongiae. The sequence continues at coordinate 4,578,003 of NZ_CP037952.1, forward strand.
TGGGTTACTCCTAAAGCCAAAGAAAAAATCAACAGTTCTTTTCTCCTGTAAAAATTACGCGTAAAACCTCTACTCTCGACGGTAAAACGACTAATCGCTTCACGCCTAGTAAAGCAGGCTACTGAAATTTTTGCATCATCAAGTCCGCAAGCTTGTGTGGCTAATTTCAATCGACTGACAAATTCATCTATGTTTTGCTTTGAGCCAAATCTGATTTGTTCATTAGCTCTTTTGTTAATCTCTTCCTTCGACAACGAGCTGTCGTTACAAATATCAGCAAGAAGCTCACTACTTATTTCGCAAGTTTCGTTAAAAGGATCATTTAGCCATTGTTCAACGGCTTTCCTAGGTTTATTTAAATCTGGATCCTGATATGTCGATTGAATTTGATGATAAACCTTACAAATTAATGATGGACCATCATCGTGGATATATTTGGGTTCTTTACCTAACAATAGCCAATTTTGCCTAAGATTTAGCGCCTGACTAATCGCAGCGATTTGTTTATGGGTAATGAATTTTTTTTGATTGAATATTCTCTCTAGCTCTTTATCATGTCCAAAAACAAACAAGCTTAAAAAATACATCGTAAACGATTGATTTGAAAGCTCATTTTCTATTCTCAATTTTAACTCGGCCAAACCTTGTTGTTGTTTCTTTTCGATAACGATATCTGAAACACCCTTTTTGGCCGCACCGTTTATTTGATAAAACGTCGATAATGTCAATGTAACTTCCGATGCTAAAGCAATTTCATGTTTTCCTTTTAAGAAGCGATCAAGATGATAAAGTAAGTGTAGCTTGCGAACTTTAGGATCTTCCACATCCACAAAATGAGGTCTTTGTTGTTTATCAATTCTTTTTCCTGTCCCATTTAATAGCCACTGAGGTCTAACCCCTAAAATGAATGCATAACCGCATAGTTCGCTTACACTTAAATTGTTATGTCCGTTACGATAATCCTTGCATTTTACGGAGTAATTCATTGTCAACATTCGATTCAGTTTAGCTTTATCAATACCCAACACTAAACATTGAAGCTCAATTCTAAAGAGGACACAATCAAGGCTTTTTTCTGTATCTGGTATAACTTTATTTAAGCACGGTGTATTAAAAATTAAATTTCTAATACTCATTGGTAGTTTCGCATCGTAAACCAAACTCGCTCGCATCATTCTATTTAAAATCGAAGACTCAAAATCAAATTCATTAAACATATGAAATTGCTTAACTTTTTCTTTTGGTTTCTTAGCAGTTATTTTTATAGGCTGAATCTGCCCTTCTAATAAGGCGATAGCAGGGATACCCAAAACTTTTGCAATATCGCATATTTGTTCAGGGGTAAACTGTTTACCGTTCTTAAAATCAACAAGCACACGCTTTAATAAGTGCCTGATACAAACTGCAGGAAGTAAAGCACCTGTTAATTTAGTTTTCGATAACTTAACTAATGCTAATCGAAATGCTCTAGAACTATATGCACCCGCTAGCGGTTCATCATCATAGAACCGAACAAATTCGCCATCAAATAAGTGCAACTCCCAATCATAAGGGGTACTGGAGTATTGACCATGATCGTTCACTTCAACCCCAACAAGTGGAGCAATGATATTATCTGCATGTTTTAGTAGCTTAACTTTTATTTTTTCAGTGTTATAAATTACCGGTTTTTGTCCTTCATCCCTAAGAGTTGCACTTTTTTTCCCAAGTAACCATTGAGGAGTGCACCCCAAAACTAAACATAAAGCACAAAAATCAATGACATTAATGACGCTATTTTCTTTGCGCACCCATGGCATAATGTGCTCTTTGCGGGGATCAATGAGTAGGCTCGTTTTTCTATCTGTTAATCCTTCGGCTGTAATCCTATCATCCAATCGTCCAATAAACCGCTGGTGAGCCTTCGTATCTTTAAAACGAATATAAGGAGACAAGCGAGTACCACTTAAAAAAGTAATAATACTTTTAGGCAAAGTCTTACTTAGTCCAGTATGTATATAACTTCGGACTTGTCGTTGTGGTAAGTTTACAATAGCAATCTCACCGTTGTATTTTGTTGGCATCGCTTCGCTATCAATTGCACTGCCAGTGCCATTCATTAAGAATTGAGGTCTATACTTGCAAACAACAGCTATTGCTGCAATTTCAGCGATATACACTCTGCGTAATTGCTTGCCTTTGGCTGAAGGAGACAAAAGCTTTATCAAATGTGGTGCATCGGCCACCTTGCTCGACACATCGGTGCTGTACTGACTTGAGTCTTTGCAAGCTTGAAGTATTCTTTGATGCAATGCCTGCATATTCGGAAAGTTGTGGGGATCAAAGCATGCCCTTGGTGGATATTTATCCATAAAAGAGGCAATTGAAGAGCTGAAAGTCGTTTTCCTTTCTTTGGGTGAAAAAGATTCAATTTCTAATGCTAACGCGATTAATTGCTTCTTAGTGTTAGGAAGGCCAAAATCAGAAACAATAAGATCTGTGGTGCTGGATAAATTGTCTTGGATTACAGCATTTGAACTCAATGGAACTTGAACAGGCTGTTCAAGTACAGGTGAAATAGATTGACCTTCTATTTCGCCTGCTTCTGTCATGTCTACATCGGTTACTTGAAGATTGTCTTGACCCGATTCTCTCCCCATCATTGCATCATTTGCAGCACTCTCAACTGACAACTTGCAAATATCTGAATAGTTGTGCTCTTCACACCATACATTGAGCTCTTCTTGTGAAAAATTTTGTTCTTTTCCAATAACTATCGGAAAAACGTTAAGATCTAATAATCGTTCATCAACCATATCAGTAGATAAGAAGCTTTTCACTTCTTCTATATGTTCCTCATGAACATGGTGCAACAAGTAAATTAACTCTGGCTTCATCCGATAAGCTCCTCCGGCTTCAATACTTCTGCACTTTCTTTGTATTCCTTCAAAAATGGACAAACGTTGTTTTATTTCTAGCCCTGTTAAAACTCCTAACGTTGAACAGTATGCCGCTTCAACTAGCAACTCCACCTCAGGAATACTGTTTGTCAAAAACTGATCCTCCATGAACTCGAGTGATTCTGACTCACCTTCAATACCAATTGGCGTGGTTTCAACTCTAATTGGTAAAGTATTTTGATGGAACTGAGCGACTACGCTGCTGGAGGGTTCAACACTTGCATTCCCCACCGATGTCTCTGTTACGCAATTATATTCTTCAACAGCATTGGAACTAACATTTGTCACGGATGAAATCATAAGAACACAATTATTTCATTAGAAGTAATACCATTTAATTTATCAATTGTTTGCTTAATGGAGAGTAAACATAGGATATGAAATAGCATTTATAACTTTATTCCTACATCAGAAAAGTTTCTATTACCTATACTTTGCCTTAAACCTAACACCTAAGGAACCAATACGAAATGAAGACCTCCGACTTGTTTGTAAAAGCGTTAGAAAATGAAGGCGTTGAATATATTTATGGTATTCCTGGTGAAGAAAATCTCGATTTTTTGAATTCACTCAAAAACTCTCCGATTAAACTTATTCTTACTCGTCATGAACAGACTGCGGGATTCATGGCCGCCACTTATGGCAGGCTCACTGGTAAGCCGGGGGTATGCCTATCAACATTGGGGCCTGGTGCCACGAACTTTGTTACCGCCGCCGCCTACGCTCAACTTGGTGCGATGCCGATGATTATGTTAGGTGGCCAAAAACCAATAAGAACAAGCAACCAAGGCCGATTTCAGTTAGTGGATGTTGTTGGATTAATGAAGCCAATTACCAAGTATTCCGAACAAATCTCCGATGGCAGTAACGTTTCTTGCGTGATTAGAGACACCTTTAGGATTTGCAGTGAAGAACGCCCTGGGGCGGCATATATTGAGCTTCCTGAAGACATTGCCCAAACTGACACAAACACTACCGTTTTCGATGTTATCGATTATCAATTGCCTCAAGCAACTGACGAAAGCCTCAATAAAGCGGTGAAAATGATTCAAGAAGCAAACATGCCACTTCTGTTGATCGGCGCTGGAGCTAACCGGAAGCATTCCACCAAAGCTCTTACGGACTTTATTAACAAAACTGGGATCTATTTTTTTAATACCCAAATGGGAAAAGGCGTGATTGATGAAAGACATCCTCAATGCCTCGGCACCGCAGCACTGTCAAAGGATGATTTTTTACATTGTGCCATTGACCGCGCAGATCTTATTGTCAATGTTGGACACGATATTATTGAAAAACCGCCATTTTTAATGAAAAAAGGCGGTACTAAAGTTATTCACATTAATACTTGTTCTGCAAGAAACGATGAAGTTTACTTCCCTCAGCAAGTAATAGTCGGAGACATTAATTACAGCGTTGAGCAGTTAACGAGGCGGCTAAACACCCTATGTCAGAACTCAGATTATTTCAGGCGAGTTAAAGATTATGTCAGTGAAAAAATAGCCAAATATGCTGACGATGAACGCTTCCCGATGCTGCCCCAACGATTAGTAAAAATTCTTCGAGAAACATTAGACGATGCAGATATTATCACTCTAGATAACGGCATTTATAAGATATGGTTTGCTAGAAATTACCCTTGTTATAGCAACAATACACTACTGCTGGATAACGCACTTGCCACAATGGGGGCGGGATTGCCGTCAGCGCTCGTAGCAAAACAACTTAATCCGACCAAAAAAGTCATCTCTGTTAATGGTGATGGTGGGTTTATGATGAACTCACAAGAATTAGAAACTGCTGTTCGAATGAATTTAAATCTGGTTGTGATTATTTTAAATGACAGTGCTTACGGAATGATCAAATGGAAACAAGAAGGCAAAGGTTTCGATGACTACGGGCTAGATTTTAACAACCCCGACTTTGTCGCTTATGCGAATAGTTTTGGTGCAATCGGCCATCGTCCTATTGATCATAATGACTTTTTGAATATTTTATCAAATGCACTTAACTCATCAGGAGTTCACGTAATCGATTTACCAATTGATTACTCAATGAACCATCAAATATTGAATATCATCACTAAAGAGAGTCAATGCATTATTTGAACATTGTTAATTGGGAACGCCCTCTAAACCAAGGGCGTAAGAAAAGACTTGCGCCCTTGGGTCTGTTGATCTTTCGTGATTGTTTTTGCAGCGATAAATTGGTTATTTTATGCAAGGCAGAGTTTGTGAGGTTTGGTTATTATCGACATACAAAACTGTCGTTACTTCGTTTCCAAATAAGAAAACGATAACGCAGCACCTTTTATTTAGAAAGAGCGACCAATTTACGCTCTCTCTTTTTTCGATGCTTTTGAGCATTCACTGTTCTGTGTTGTGACCAGCTCACTTAGATGGCTAAGCATCACTGCTCACGCCTTGAACAGATAAATGCTCAAATAGCACAAAATTTAATCCTGAAAGATCAACAGACCCTAACCATTTATTATTGTGGTTTATTCTCGCTCAAGGTTAATCAGCTCAATTCCTGCGTAGCGATATTCAACAAAATAATGCACTTCTGTAGCTAATGTTAACTTCAACCACTGCGCTGCTTTAGCCTTGTTACCATTTAAAGCCGCTTGTTTCGCCATATAAAAATACGCTTCACACAAATGTTCTGCATAAACTTTTTCTGCTGGTACGCCTTCTATATCAATATTCAATTTTGCGTGTTCCAGTAATTGATACTCTGAAATATCACCTAAGTAATAATCTACAATTGAGGTTGACCATTCGTCATCATTCAGAGTTTGACGATGTTTTTTGAGTTCAATTGATGCCGCGTCAGCGTCTTGTTCACGTTGAACGATATACAGCCATAATGAACGATAGCCATCCTTCGGGTTTGCCTCATAAAAGGTTTTCAAATCCGTAAAAGCGAGATCATTACGACCACCATAATACAATGAAATACCACGGTTAAGATGAGCATAGTCATAATTGGGAGCGAGTTCTAATACCGCATCAAAAGCTTCATAGGCGTTATTAAAATTACCTTCTTGCGTGTAATAAATACCTAAAAAATTGTAGGCATCCGCTAAAGTAGGTTCTAATTTTAATGCTTGCTGAAAATCATAGCGAGCCAATAACCTCAGCCCAACTTTGTCGTATGACACACCGCGCTCATAATGAAATCTTGCCTTTTGCTCCTGAGTGAGTTTTACCGTAGTTAATATTTCATTTAATCTGGCGATATTAATTTCAGCTTTTTGCTCCGGCAACGCAGGCTCGATTAACAAAGCAGTCGTATTATTTGTTGATACGCAACCAACAAGTAGATTCATGCCAAGTACAGCCAAAAGAACATGCAAGTTTCGTTTCATTAAGATAAGCCTTTGAAATGGTAAAAACTGCTTCATCATATCAATTCATCGAAGAAACAGCCATGCAAACCTATTTCTTCAATAATAATACCAATTACAGTAATTAACTTCCCACTCAGCAAGAGCTAAAGGATTTCAGTACAAGGCGCAAGTTTGAAGTACTATATACCCTAACGGCCGCCATACAAAACTGGCGTTCAACGCACTTAGTGCTTTTGTCGGGATAATTCAAAAACTTGTAACCTAGTAATGGAATCCTTTAGCCTTGCCCTTCGGGAGCTTGTATGTGTTCAAATTACTACGCAAAATTGTCTCAACGTAGCAATGTAATGACGACAGTTTTGTATGTCGGTAATAACTATGTCTTCATCAATTTCACTTGTACTTTGAAGTAGAGTAGGCTACTGGCTTCGCTATCGCTTATCCAGCAGCCCCTCTTCGATTCCGTGCATGAGGTTTTCCCTCACACGGCTCTGTTGTTACACTTCTCTCAGCCCCTTCACTTTGCTTATCATCTTGTCGTGGGTAAATACTCAAGACCAGCTTGGCGTAATTTTTCGTAAGCACCTCGTGATAGATACTTGCTTCGACGTTGACTTAAGCGACGATGCCAGCGATAGAACCGGTTTACTACAAATCCATTTATTCTGAAAAATACACCTCTGGGATAACCTATCCCACCAAAATAGTGTTTCCATCCCCTCAGAACTTGATTAACCTTATTTATCAGTACGCCAAGTGTATTTGAGGTTCGGTGTTTCACTATGTCTCTGATTTTATTTTTCAGCTTTGTTTGGCTCTTCTTAGACGCCTCTATCTTGATGTAACTGGTGCCTTTGATGAGGCCTGTGATCCGTTGAAAGTTAAAACCGAGGAAATCAAACTCATTCATCAGCTTTCCCATATCCACACAGTGGGTTTTACTTTGATTTAGCTTCAGACCTTCATCACTTAATTGCTGTGTTATCCAGTCCAGTTGCTCTTGTGTGTAGGTTTGCTTATGAAGTACAACAAAATCATCTGCATAGGTAACGATTTTACACGGTGTTTTTTCGTGTATTTTCAAACAGAAATCGTTGAGATAGATGTTAGCCAGTAGTGGAGAGATAACTCCGCCTTGCGGAGTGCCACATCGGCTTGCTTCTATTCGCCATTTTCTGTTGACCGTCTCTATGCTGATGGGCGCTTTGATAAAGCTTTTCAGTAAACTCAGAAAGCTGCTGTCGCTTATTCGCCTTTCTATTTTTGTCATCAACTTAGCGTGCGGGATGGTATCGAAATAGGCACTCAAGTCAGCATCGAGTACGTGCTGGTAGCCTTGTTTTAGGCTCATTTCAATGACTTTTACCGCTTGCTGGGCGCTTCGACATGGTCGGTAGCCATAACTGTGTTCATGTAAATGAGGTTCGTAGACGGGTTGCATCACTATTGTCATCGCCATTTGCACAATTCTGTCACTGATTATCGGGATCCCAAGTTTCCGCGTTTTGCCGTTGTCTTTGAGTATTTCTACTCGTTTGACTGGGCTAGGTCGATAGTTTTTCTGTTGTAATTGAGTTTGAATTTCTTTTAACAGCGCAACGACTTTCTTTTGCTGCTCTAGATAACTGAATGTGATGCCATCAATTCCTGCTCCGCCTTTATTGGCTTTGCATCGTCGATAGGCTTCTTCGAGTATATCTAGGCGACTGAGTTTATCGTACAAGCTGTAAAATCGTAGCTCCGAGTTAAGCTTTGAGCGTAAGTAAAGTTTTCGCTGTAATATTCTGATATTTACTGGAGTGTTAGCCATATGGCAATTTCACCTCAAAAGTTACGTTAAAAAACGGGTGTAACACTGAGCCCCTTCCCTGATGTGAAGTTATGTTGTCTTCACGGTTAACGGTACTATGGGCTCATCCGACTGCCTGAGCGCCCTATCTGAAATTTCGGTTTACCTTATATTCGGATAGTGGAAGTCACTACCTTCCAACACTCAGGCTCTCCCACGTTCACTTTATTTCCTTCAATACATGCCACTTCATATTACGCCGGAAGATCAAACAGATGCATTTACCAGTTGCTTCTCTGTTTGTGTCAGGGTTCGTCAACTAGGAAAGACTCCCCATCTTCATTTTTTGATTTACGACGCTTAACTGAATTCGCTTGATGCTGCGGCCTACATTGCATCTCAACCTTTATTCAAGGCCTTTGTCACAGGGCTTCATGTCATAGCGGTTACCCATTATGCATGCCCGTCAGATTTCGGGATGAACTGGTAATTATCCCGTCAGGTACGTTTCAACCTGATGGACTTATTATAAATAATAACGTTGCTGTCTCTGGTTTATGGCCATGTAATCGCTTGGCTGCGTATACGTTGAGACAAATCCCGCAACAGAATAAAGCGCTTCGTGGCGCTCCCTAGAAACATCAGTTGACTGCGTTCTCAAGCGTAGAAAAAATGGCTGATAGTAAGGCGTAGCTTGCAGCAAATAGTTTATTCTACTTGCAAAAGTTACAACGCAGATAGCAGTCATTTTAGCAAGCTTGTGAGCGTAGAGCACTTCACTCATTGGGTGAAAGCCTAGATGATAAAGTCATCTTATTGCTCAAACAGTTACTCATATACTCAGCGTTCAGTTGATGTTTTAGGTTGAACACATACATAGCTCTGAGCTGGGAATTTAATTACTGTAATTGGTATAAAACCATCAAAAAGACATAAAAAAAGGAGATCCTAAGATCTCCTTCATATATACCAATACAATGCCGTTTGAGTATTACTCAGCAGCAGGCTTTGCTTCTTTAATCGATAGACGAACGCGACCTTGGCGATCGACTTCCATTACTTTTACATCGACTTCTTGATTCACTTCTAAGTGATCGGAAACGTTAGCAACACGTTCTTCACTAATTTGTGAAATGTGTACTAGACCATCTTTACCTGGAAGAATGTTAACAAAAGCACCGAAATCGACGATACGGATAACTTTACCTTTGTAGATAGTACCAACTTCAACTTCTGAAGTAAGCTCTTCGATGCGACGAATAGCTTCACGAGTGTCATCGCCACTTGCAGAAGCAATACGTACTGTACCATCATCATCCAATTCAATCGTGGTGTTGGTTTCTTCAGTTAATGCACGAATTACCGCGCCACCTTTACCGATAACATCACGGATTTTTTCAGGATTGATTTTGATCGTTGTGATACGTGGAGCATGATCAGAAATTTCTTCACGATGTGAACCTATCGCTGAATCCATCACGTTCAAGATATGAATACGAGCACCAAGCGCTTGTTGCAGAGCGATGTCCATAATCTCTTTAGTGATACCTTCAATTTTGATATCCATCTGAAGAGCTGTGATACCGCCGTTTGTTCCAGCAACTTTAAAGTCCATATCACCAAGGTGATCTTCATCTCCCAAGATGTCAGAAAGTACAACGAAATCGTCGCCTTCTTTAACAAGACCCATAGCAATACCTGCAACAGAAGTCTTGATAGGTACACCGGCATCCATAAGAGCCAATGAAGTACCACAAACAGAAGCCATTGAGCTCGAACCATTTGATTCAGTGATTTCAGAAACAACGCGAACACTGTATGGGAATTCTGATTCAGAAGGCATTACCGCCTTCATGCCACGCCAAGCTAATTTACCATGACCGATTTCACGACGCTTAGGTGAGCCTACCATGCCTGTTTCACCCACTGAATACGGAGGGAAATTATAGTGAAGCATGAAACGGTTTACACGCTCACCCATGATGCTGTCAATTTTCTGTGCATCACGTTCAGTACCGAGCGTACAAGTCACAAGCGCCTGAGTTTCACCACGTGTAAATACTGCACTACCGTGAGTACGCGGTAATACACCTGCCAACACGTTCAACGCGCGGATCATGTCTGGTTCACGACCATCGATACGTGGTTCACCACGGATAATACGACCACGAACAATATTCTTTTCTAAGCTACTTAATAAGTCGTCAACGGTTCTTAAACAAACATCTGGGTTTGCTTCAAGTAATGCTTCTTTAGCCGCATTTTTAACTTCAGTTACGGCATCACGACGCTCATGCTTAGCAACGATGTTATAAGCTTCGCCGATGCCATTTTCCGCTAAATCAGCAATTTTCGCTTTTAACTCTTCATCTACCGCTGGAGCTGTCCATTCCCACTCAGGAGTATTAACTTCAGCTTTAAACTCTTTAATCGCATTAACGACAACTTGTTGCTGTTCATGACCATAAACTACAGCACCAAGCATGATTTCTTCAGCCAAAGCATCGGCTTCTGACTCAACCATCAAAACTGCTGAATCAGTACCTGAAACAACAAGATCCAGCTGGCTGTCTGCCATTGAATCAACAAGTGGGTTAAGCGTGTATTCACCATTCACATAACCAACACGGGCTGCGCCTAATGGGCCATTAAATGGAATACCAGAAATAGAAAGCGCCGCAGATGTACCAATCATCGAAACAATGTCTGGCTCAATTTGCGGATCAACAGAAACAACTGTGATGATTACTTGAACTTCGTTTTTAAAACCATTTGGAAACAATGGACGAATTGGACGGTCAATCAGACGTGCAATCAGAGTTTCATCTTCACCAGGACGACCTTCTCGCTTGAAGAATCCACCTGGGATTTTGCCGGCAGCATACGTTTTTTCCTGATAGTTAACTGTCAAAGGAAAAAAGTCACGACCTGGCTCGGCTACTTTCTTTCCAACTACAGTAACCAACACTGTTGTGTCGCCCATACTTGCTAGTACAGCTGCGTCAGCTTGACGTGCAATTACTCCGGTTTCCAGAGTGACGGTATGCTGACCGTATTCAAAACTCTTTACAATAGGATTCACTTGACCCATTCCTTAATTAATTTACCTTACATTTCGCGCGTTAGTATACTTTAACTCCACGGTACAGATAAAGCGCCTATACTGATCTGATACTAATAACATGAAAACTGATGCTCATATCTTAATTTAAAGCACCAAAATCATTTCAAATTGCTACATTTAGTTAACTGCTTTTCTAAATAATGTATTACTAAAGTTAACGATAAACCGATTGAATACCCAAACAAAGTAACAAGGAAGATACTTAGCTTGACTTCATTAACAGGGAAGCAAACTTATCTCGTCATGCTCACTGTGCTCTGTTTTGCAGCGTGCACTTTTGTCATTGAATTTATTTCGGCTATTAACACTGAAAAACAACATTTGACCTATCAACAAATACGTTTGATCCAAAGCCTTGAGCAATCTAGCATAAAGGCTCGTCCTGAAAAAAATTTGTTTTTAGCTGAAAAACTTTTAGATCAATCACTTAGTCTACCATGGATACAATCGGTTCAGATAGAGCTAAGCAATGGAGGAAAAATATTCAGTGCCAATAAAACGCCCATCCCAACAACGAGTATAATTATTCAAACAATTAATTGGTTACTCAAGGACATTCAATCAAGCTCTCATTTACTCTATAAAAAAAACGCCCAGCAATTACCAAACAACGTGGTATCTCCCGAGCCTTTTGCAAGAATAACCTTAAACTATGACACTAATTTGATCAGTGCTCAGCTTTATCAACATTTAAAGTACACCTTCTTAATTTCACTCAGTGGAGCCATCGCTTTAACACTTATTTTATCTTATGTTTTCCACCGATTTTTAACTCTGCCAATAATTAAATTAAGTGAAGCGATTGACGCAATACACCCTGATTCACCAAAAGAAAGTTTACTCCCAAAGCTGCCTTTCCATGAAAAGAATGAGCTTGGATCTGTAATTTCTAAATTCAATCAAATCTTAATTCAGTTTGATACCACTCAGCTAAAGCTCAGGAAATTAGCCACCAAAGACTCACTAACAGGATTACCAAACCGCACCCTTTTTTTAGAGTCTATTTCTTACGCCATACAGCGTGCCCGAAGTCAACGTCGTAGCTTTTCAATTTACTTCGTAGATATAGATAGATTCAAAAATGTAAATGATTCATTAGGGCATGCGTTAGGAGACAGATACCTGACACGAATTGCGCGAGTTTTAAAAAGAGTCGTCGGTGAAAAAGGCACTGTCGCCAGATTAAGTGGCGATGAATTTACAATTTTAGCTAATGAGGTTCAAACCCCCACACAAGCTGCAGAATTTGCTGAAAAACTCATAAAACAAATCAACAAACCATTACAACTGAACGAACACCAGCTTCACCCCAATGCTTCCATTGGTATATCAACATTCCCTGACGACGGTCATACACCAGAAGATCTCATTCGTCACGCAGATACCGCTATGTATAGTGCCAAATCAACAGGCCTTGGAAAGTGGGCTTTCTTTAATACTAAAATGACGGATAAAGCTGTTGCAGCCTTAAAAATTGAAGCAGATTTGCACCATGCACTTAACAAGGAGCAGCTTGAACTGCATTTTCAACCTAAAATTAACCTCATGACTGGTGACATCGTTGGTGTGGAAGCCTTAATGCGATGGCGCAACGGAGAAAAACTCATTTCTCCGGGTGTTTTTATTCCAATTGCCGAAGAGTCAGGGCTTATTGTTGCTATAGGACAATGGGTGATCAAACAAACCTGCATGATTTTAGCTGAGTGGCGAAAAAATTATAACAATGTGCCGCCTATTGCCATCAATATAGCTTCAAAACAATTTGTTGATCCCAAGTTGGTCTCTCAAATTAAGCAGCAAGCATTAAGCCGACATGTACCATCACACTTAATTGAAATAGAAATTACCGAAAGCTCATTCATTAATGACATTCAATTCGCAATAGCACAAATTGAGCAATTGACCAGCGCTGGATTTAAAGTCGCTATCGACGACTTTGGCACTGGTTACTCTTCACTTTCTTATTTGAAACTGCTACCGATTAACACGCTTAAAATAGACAGAGCATTTATTGAAGGCTTACCTGAAAACGATGCCATTGCTTCCACAATTTTAATGCTGGGCAAGCAAATGAAACTAGATATTGTGGCGGAAGGTATTGATGAAAAAAAACAATTAAATTGGCTGAAAGAAAAGCAATGTCCTATCGGACAAGGATACCTCTTTAGCAAACCTTTGCCTAAGGAACAATTCGAGAAGCTGTATATGCAACCAAAGCAAGAGTCCATGAAGTTTATCTGACAAAAAATTTAAGATTACTAATAAGTTAACCTTCCTTCATAAACATTGAGCTCTGCCATTCCTTGCTTAATACTCAAAACAGACCTCCAACTAATTATTAAACAGGAGTCGATTATGGCTACTGATAAAATCGATAATTACCAAGCGCAATATAGCAACTTTCAATTACAAGAAGATGTTGCTGCGCATGTCTGGTCGAGTGCTTGCCCCTCAAGTGAAATTGTGATTAATAATACAAGATACCGACTGTCTCCTTCATACGAAGTTATAGAGGGTGAAGATTTTTATATTGAAAGTTCATCTTACACAGGCGGTAAGTGCAGCGGTGCCTATATCCCAACAGTACGCTCAGAAATTAGTTACTTTAAAGTCACTAAAATATATCCTGGTGAACGCCACTTTGAATTATTAGAAAAAGTAAAAGATCAATTCTTAACATTCTTTGGGCTCTCAGTATCCCAAAAAATTGAAAAAGCACTATTACGCGAAGGCTATAGACCAACTTGTGGAGCCACAAGTGCGTCTCTTGATAACATCCTAAGATCAAGTATCACTCGTGATGCATTAGAAATGGACACAGATAGAGCGTTTACTCAACACAATAAAAGACAACCGAGACCATCAACCGAATTTGATATTCAAATCAACCCAAGTTTAAACGAAATGATCGCCTGTAATATACCGAAACGTCAGCTAGAGTTTAATCAACACGCCGCAACCCAAAAAGTCTCTAGTCTAAAAAGCTTACCAGCAGCTTCAGAGGAAGTTTCGACAATTTTCAAGAAAAGTAAAATTGCCTATCGGTGCCCCATTTCAGGTGAAAAACTCAATGCTGATAATGCCATCCATTTAACAAGCGATGGCAAGACACTGTTACTTTCTCGCTCTGGATTTAGATTCATTATGATCCACGGAGATAAACTTAAACATCTCAATATAGGCTTATCAAGAAAGCAAATTTTAGGTTGCACACTTTCAAGTGTTACTGAAGCCCATTTCAAGCATCAAAGTACGTTAGTAAGATTAAAAGCAAAACTTGCAAAAAATCATTCGGTACGTTTTTACGGTAAAACATATAAAATCTACCAAGATCAAAAAAATGAACAGAAAAAAAACACAAAAATTGAAACTAAAAGAACAGATAGAGCATCTAAACCCATTATTACGACGCCCATAGAAATTGGCAGGGATTCTGAAACTGCTGCAGAAAAAGAGTTACCAAAAGTTATCCCATTTCCTACTGCATCCACTGATAGCATTTTAGCAACAAGTACGAGCACAACTGGTGATTATTCAAGATCGCTTAAAAAAGTGAATTCAGATATTCCGGATAGTTTTACACCTTCAATTACAGAAACAATACCGACGTCTCTTGAAACTGATGAGTCTGACTCAGGCATTGAATGTTCATATGAAGAAAGTTCACCTCAGTTAAAACCACGCTCTTTGCCCACTCCAGTGGCCAAGAATAAATTATACCAATTACAGTAATTGGTTTAACACCGCTTTCAAGGAACTGTTTTATCAACCTTAAGATACTGCCATCTTTTACCCTTCTGCTTATGCTCGTTAAGATTAGCTCTTGGTCGAGTAAGTCAAAGCATTTGGATAAACCCATATCCACCACATGTTTTAAGTCATATTGACGGATAAACATCGTGGCTTTGTTTATGGCATCATGGCCGCTTCTGTGTGGTTGATATCCATAGCTTGATGGATGGAACTGCTCTTCAAATATCGGACTTAGTATATCGTTTAGGCATTGTTGTACGATTCGGTCTCGAACTGTTGGTATCCCAAGCTTTCTCACTCCACCATCATCTTTCGGGATTTCTACCCGTTTGACGGCTGAAGGTCGGTATTGCTTGGTCTTGAGTTCGATAAGAAGTTTATCAAGTTCGTTACTCAGATTTGAGGCGAATTGCTCTAAGCTCTGCTCATCAATTCCAGCAGTGCCTTTGGCTCTCCACACTTTCTTAAATCCGTTGTACAGTGATTCTTTGTTAAGTAAGCGACCATACAAGCTGTAATAAACTCTCATTGACCTCTCTGTGTGCGTTGTTTGGGTTCAGTGTCTTGTTTTCATCAGTTGGTGTATTTCACTCAGCCTCAAAGCCTTCTAGCCCTTGGCAATTTACTTTGATATGACTGAATTACTCCCGTATACGGCTTCGGTCTCCAGAGTCATTATTCCTAATGCCTCCAGTCGGAAATGCCTCACTCATCTTTTTTTTTGTGATTTTCTGTATCTGTGAAAAAAAAATCCTGTCCATCACAAACTTAAATTAAGCTTCACCCCTTCGCCAACATCAAGGCTTTTGGCTTTTGGCTTTTGGCTGTTGATGTCGCCAATAAACTACGTCATTGGTCAATCCAGTTTTGCCCTCCACACCATTACTGGCTTTCATCGGCTGGATTTTACTCACTACTACGGGCTCATCGGCCACCTCGCACCAACTTCTACCTTGAGTTTCCTCTTGTATAAAAGCTTCTGGACTATCCCAGATAAGGTGTCAGGCTTCCCCAGTTACTGCACTCGCTCCCTGTTAGAAATCCCACCCTCAAGCACATGATAGAGCTGACTGAGTATATGGCGTTGCGCTATTTCGCACGCTTACCTCTCTATTATGCCGAATCAGGTTCGCTTTCGCTGTGTACCTCTAACTTCCTATGGCTTCCTTCAGACCTTGCCGTTAGCCAACAACGCCCTTGCCATTCGGATTATCTTCCCCTCAGTCGGGTGATACAGGCTTCTTTCTGCCTGTCAGGTTTGCCAGCTTCGCTGGGCAAACAAAAAAAGAGGCTTTAAGCCTCTTTTTTAAATTCAAAATTCAGTTACAGCATTAATCTGTTAGATTAACGACGTAGACCTAGTTTTTGAATTAGAGCAGTGTAACGTGCTACGTCTGTGCGCTTCAAGTAAGCAGTAAGCTTACGACGAGCGTTAACCATACGTAACAAACCACGACGAGAGTGGTGATCGTGAATGTGTTGCTTGAAATGACCTTGTAAATGGTTGATTTGAGCCGTCAACAACGCAACTTGAACTTCAGTTGAACCAGTATCATTTTCGAAACGAGCATGCTCTGCTACGATTTTTGCTTTCGCTTCAGCACTTAGTGACATGAATATCTCCAAATATATATAAAATAACTTTAGCCAATCACTAACTCAGCTAAAGAGAAGGCGCGGATTATAACGATAATTAATAACTATGGCAAGACAATCAAACGCTTTGGTGCCAATAATCCATCATCATTCATTTCCCCAACACCAACAAACATTCGGCTTTCACCAATGGTAATTCTCACTAACTGATCTGGCTGTAAACCCGGCGCTTGCAACGCTTGCCCTTGCATCACATACACCAATAATGATTCTGGCAAGTTAATTTCAGGGTAACAGGCTACAGCGCTATCCATAGGCAGCAAAACCTTATCTAGCTCAGCATACTTATCTTTGTCAGCAGCTATGGCTTCATCTGCAATAGCTTCCAGCTCTTCCATGGTAACAATTCGTTCAAACGGATAATCTGCAACTTGAATGCGTCTGAGCATTGAAACGTGTGCTCCGCAACCCAGTAACTCACCTAAGTCATCAACAATTGTTCGAATATAGGTCCCTTTAGAGCAATGCACATCAAGTGTCAGCTCATCATCTTCTAATGAAATAAAATTCAACTCATAAACCGTGATAGGTCTAGCTTCACGAGGGACTGTGATACCTTCTCGGGCATATTTATATAAAGGTTGACCTTGATACTTGAGCGCCGAAAACATAGAAGGCACTTGCATAATATCACCACGGAAACTATCAAGCGCTTCGTCAAGCTGAGTTTGTGAAAAATCAATAGGGCGAGTGTTGACTACTTCACCGTCTGAATCGCTTGTGTCGGTGCGAACGCCAAGTTTTGCGATAACCGTATAGCGCTTATCAGAGTCAAGCAGGTGCTGGGAAAACTTTGTAGCTTCACCTAAACACACAGGTAACATTCCAGTTGCGAGTGGATCGAGTGCACCTGTATGGCCCGCTTTATTGGCATTAAACAAACGCTTTACTCTTTGGAGAGCAAAGTTGGAGCTGATACCGGTACTCTTATCAAGTAGCACAATACCGTTAACACGGCGCCCTTTAGAACGACGAGCCATTAAGATTGCTCCTCAGAAGAGTTACTTTCAGCATCTAGGCATTTATCACTTGAAGCTGTAGATTTTGCTTCGTCTTCACTTACAATCTTTGTCACCAAATTCGACATGCGCATACCTTCAACCAGTGAGCTATCATAAACAAACTTAAGTTGCGGCATAATGCGTAACTTCATCCGCCCTGCGATCAGAGTACGTATGTATCCTGAAGCACCAGATAAAGCTTCTAATTTGCTTTCTACCTGAGACTCATCTTCATCGAAGAAAGTGACAAACACACGTGCAAAACTTAAATCACGCGATACTTCAACCTCGTTCACGGTAACCATACCTACCCGAGGATCTTTAATCTCGCGTTGTATTACCATCGCTAACTCTTGTTGGAGTTGCTGACCAATACGACGAGTACGACTGAATTCTTTAGCCATAGTTTTATACCAATTTGTTTTAATTGATGCGTGTTCTTATGAACAAGTGCTTGCAGAGTAAGGATGGAAGGTGATGACTTATGTCAGATAAATCAAAACTGGTTAACCTGGTCTGGACAATTTTAACTTGAAGCAAGATACGCTCAAGGCAATTTTTACTTAAGATAAAGTGTATCGCACTTTGTGAAATATAATTCCACTTAAGCATCTATGTATGAGCGTAATTTCAATATATTCCATTTAACCTAAATAAATCGGTTGAACGCACAATTTAACTTTAATCTATTGAAGTTAAATACAAAATTAAACACCCCTAATTCACCGATTATGTGAGTGCTGAACATTCATATACTTGCCAAAATCACCGCTAGCTGCGTTATAAATTTTGCAAGTAGAAACGAAGTAACGACAGTTTTGTATGTCGGTAACCACTACTTGCTGCTATTCATGCCTTGCTATCAGTAACTTTTCTGCGTATATGAACGATCCAAACCGATTTATCTAGGTTTAAACACATTGAAATTACGCCCGTGTAAATATTAAGGGCGGCTATCGCCGCCCTTAATCATCAATTACAAGGTTCTTGCAATTTCGACGGTTTCGAATACTTCAATCTGATCACCAACGCGAACATCATTGTAGTTCTTAACACCAATACCACATTCCATGCCATTACGAACATCTTGTACGTCATCTTTAAAGCGACGTAGAGACTCCAGCTCACCTTCGTAAATCACAACGTTTTCACGCAATACACGAATAGGAGCACTGCGTTTAATGGTACCTTCTGTCACCATACAACCAGCAATTGCGCCAAGTTTAGGAGACTTAAATACATCACGTACTTCAGCAAGACCAATGATTTCTTGTCTAAATTCAGGCGCGAGCATACCACTCATCGCTGATTTAACTTCATCAATCAAATTATAAATGATGCTGTAGTAACGCAAATCAACACTTTCAGCGTCAATCGTTTTACGCGCTTGTGCATCAGCACGAACGTTAAAACCAATCATGATTGCATTAGAAGCTGCGGCAAGTGTTGCATCTGTTTCTGTCAGAGCACCAACACCACGAGCAATAATGCTCACCTTAACTTCATCAGTTGAAAGCTTAGTTAGAGAGTCACAAATCGCTTCAAGAGAACCTTGTACGTCCGCTTTAAGGATAATGTTAAGCTCAGCAACTTCGCCTTCTGTCATGTTAGCGAACATATTTTCAAGCTTCGCTTTTTGCTGACGAGCCAGTTTCACATCACGGAATTTACCTTGACGATACAATGCTACTTCACGCGCTTTACGCTCATCTTTAACCACTGTCGCTTCATCACCGGCTTGAGGTACACCAGATAGACCTAAAATCTCAACTGGAATAGATGGGCCTGCTTCTACAATAGGTTGACCATTCTCATCTTTCATCGCACGAATCTTACCGTACTCAAGACCACATAGAACGATATCACCTTGGCGTAATGTACCTTCTTGTACCAGAACCGTAGCAACTGGGCCGCGACCTTTATCAAGTTTAGATTCAACAACAACACCTGAAGCCATGCCTTCACGAATAGCTTTAAGCTCAAGTACTTCTGATTGAAGTAGAATACCTTCTAACAGTTCATCGATACCTGTACCCACTTTCGCAGATACGTTAACGAACATGTGATCACCGCCCCAATCTTCTGACATAACACCGTGTTGAGAAAGCTCACTTCTCACACGCTCAAAATCAGCTTCAGGCTTATCAACTTTGTTGACGGCAACTATCAAAGGTACTCCAGCGGCTTTAGCATGCTGAATCGCTTCAATGGTTTGCGGCATAACACCATCATCTGCAGCCACAACCAACACAACAATATCTGTTGCTTTAGCACCACGAGCACGCATAGAGGTAAACGCAGCGTGACCAGGAGTATCTAGGAAAGTGATCATACCGTTGTCAGTTTCAACGTGATATGCACCAATATGCTGAGTAATACCACCTGCTTCGCCAGAGGCTACTTTTGCGCGACGGATATAATCAAGTAAAGATGTCTTACCGTGATCAACGTGTCCCATGATAGTAACAACTGGAGCCCGAGCTTCAGCAATTAAGTCTTCACCACGATCAGAAAGGACTTGATGCTCAAGTTCGTTTTCACGTGTGAGCACAACTTTATGGCCCATTTCTTCAGCAACCAACTGTGCGGTTTCTTGATCTAGCACTTGGTTAATCGTAACCATTGAACCCATTTTCATCATTTGCTTGATGATTTCAGTGGCTTTAACAGCCATTTTTTGGGCAAGTTCAGCTACTGAGATAGTTTCGCCAATTTTAATGTCACGGTTAACAGCGGCTACTGGCTTGTTAAAGCCATGTGCCATTGACTCTGGAGCCGTGGTTTTATTATTACGGCGATTATTGCGGTTATCACGGTCACGGTTGCGACCTTTACCTCTCTTATTATTAGAGCGGCTTCTGCGTCCACGACTTTCTTCTTCCGCATCAGACTTATCTTCAGCAGCACGAGCTGCTGTAGACGTTGTGATATGGTGATCAGAATTCTTTTCAGCTTCTTTACGACGCTTTTCTTCTTCAGCCCAACGCTTCGAGTTTTCTTCTGCTAACAAACGTGCTTTTTCAGCTGCTGCCGCGGCTTCTTCTGTTTGTTTTTTAAGTGCAGCTTCATCTTTAGCGGCTTGAAGACGCTCAGCTTCTTTTCTGGCAGCTTCGTTTTCTTTTGTTTCTTTCACTTCAGGCTTAGCCTTAGCTTTTACAGCTTTCTCGGCTTTTTCAGCTTTTGCTTTAGCTTCTTTTTCAGCTTTCGCTTTGGCTTCTGCTGCGGCTTTTTCTTTCGCCGCAGCTTCAGCTTGCTTCTTCGCTTCAGCTTCAGCTTTCGCTTTTTCTTCAGCCGCTAACTTCTCGGCTTCAGCTTGTTGCGCAAGTTCAGCTGGATCGCGTTTAACAAAAGTTCGTTTTTTGCGCACTTCTACTTTTACGTCTTTAGATTGTCCACCGCTGCCTGCTACGCTCAATGTCGATACAGTTTTACGCTGTAGAGTCATTTTAGCTGGTTGAGATGCGCCACCATGCTGCTTTTGAAGATAAGTAAGCAATTTGCTTTTTTCATCTTCAGTCACGGTATCTGATTGTTGTTTTTTAATACCGGCTTCAGCGAATTGCTCGATCAAACGATCAACGCTTTTTTCGACTTCCGTCGCCAGTTTCTCTACTGTAGTTTCTGCCATCAGTTAAACTCCCCCTGTTGATCGACTTATGCTTCATCGCCAAACCAACAGATATTGCGGGCCGCCATGATCAGCTCACCAGCTCTTTCTTCTGTCAATTCTTCTATTTCGATCAAATCATCTACGCCTTGTTCGGCTAAATCTTCTAACGTCACGACACCTTTACTTGCGAAAACAAATGCAAGATGACGTTCTAATCCTTCTAAACCAAGTAAATCTTCACTTGGTTGCGCTCCATCCAAGGCTTCTTCCGTTGCTAAAGCTAATGTTGAAATCGCAGATTTTGCTCTTTCACGTAACGCTTCAACAATCTCTTCATCCAATCCATCAATTTCAAGCAATTCAGATGTTGGTACGTAAGCGATTTCTTCTAGTGAAGTAAAGCCCTCGTCAGCCAACATTTGAGCAAAATCTTCATCAATGTCGAGTGAGCTAACAAATAGATTAACTACCTTAACGCTTTCAGCTTGATGTTTTGCTTTCATGTCTTCAACTGTCATGACATTAAGCTCCCAGCCAGTAAGCTGAGTCGCTAAACGTACATTTTGACCATTACGTCCAATCGCTTGAGCTAAGCTACCTTCTTCAACGGCAATGTCCATTGAGTGGTTATCTTCATCAACGATGATTGACGCCACATCAGCAGGTGCCATAGCGTTAATCACGTATTGAGCGGCATTATCATCCCACAATACGATGTCAACACGTTCACCACTAAGCTCATTCGACACAGCTTGAACTCGAGCACCACGCATACCAACACAAGCACCGATTGGATCAATACGTTTGTCGTTTGACTTAACGGCAATCTTTGCTCTAGAGCCTGGATCACGAGATGCGCCCATGATTTCAATCATTTCGTCAGCAATTTCCGGTACTTCTACACGGAAAAGCTCAATCAACATCTCCGGCTTAGTTCGCGTCAAAAATAACTGTGCGCCTCGAGCTTCAGGGCGGACTGAATACAACAAAGATCGTACTCTGTCGCCCGGACGGAATGTTTCCCGAGCAATGATATCTTCTTTGAACAGCACACCATCAGCATTGTTACCTAAATCGATGACCACTGTTTCACGGCTACTTTTCTTAACGATACCCGTAATTAATTCGCCTTCATGCTGTGCAAACTGCTCGACAACTTGTGCGCGCTCAGCTTCACGAACCTTTTGAACGATTACTTGCTTCGCAGTTTGCGTGGTGATCCGATCAAATTTAACGGATTCAATTTGATCTTCGATATATTCACCGATTTGAACACCTGGAGTGTCAAATTCTGCAGCTTCAAAAGTAATTTCAGCAAATGGATTCTCTAGTGTGAACCCATCTTCAGGCTGTACAACTAACCAACGACGAAATGTATCGTAGTTACCCGTTTTACGGTCAATAGAAACACGTACGTCGATTTCGCCCTCGTACTTTTTCTTTGTAGCCGTAGCTAAAGCGATTTCTAACGCTTCAAAAATTTTCTCACGGGGTACACCTTTCTCGTTTGATACCGCCTCCGCGACCAGCAGAATCTCTTTATTCATAGTCTTGCCTCGTTCACCTTGAAACCATCAAAACTTCGCTATTAAATTGCCTTTACGAACATTGTCTAAAGCAATTAGCGTTTCTTTACCATTAACTTCAAGAGAAAGCATTTGACCTTCTACTTTTGTCACGGTGCCTGTTAATTTACGACTGCCGTTTACCGGCATGTGCAATAAAATTTTTATGTCTTCACCCAGATAAGTCGCATATTGCTCGGCGGTAAATAACGGCCGATCGACACCAGGTGAAGATACCTCTAGGGTATATTCGTTGGAAATTGGATCTTCTACATCCAGCACAGCACTTATTTGACGGCTGGCTTCTGCACAATTTTCAATGGTGATGCCGTCGTCACTGTCGATGTACACCCTTAATGTAGAATGCTTACCCGCTTGTACTAAGTCGATTCCCCATAACGAAAAGCCTGATGCTTCGACCGGTACGCTTAACATAGCTGCAAGCTTGGATTCTAATCTTGCCAAAACGACCCCCACAAAAAACGAAAAAAGGGCTATAACAGCCCCATTACAACACCACTGATTTTGTGGCAATTTCAGGTTTACAAATAACAAAAAACCCCGTAAATACGAGGTTAATATTATAAGAACCTGTAACTATAATAGTCCTAAAGAATATTATAGGGAGCTGGTTGCGGGAGCTGGATTTGAACCAACGACCTTCGGGTTATGAGCCCGACGAGCTACCAAACTGCTCCATCCCGCGTCAACTGCTGCAAGTATATTAACTATTGTCGCTACTTGCAATAACTAAGCTCAAAGATATTTATCTCTAACTTAAGTTAATTTTTGGTGCGGATGGTGGGACTTGAACCCACACAGCCAAAGGCTACCACCCCCTCAAGATGGCGCGTCTACCAATTCCGCCACATCCGCATAACTGTTTATTACTGAAAATTAATCTGGGATTGTATCTTCAGTTTTGTTCTTTTCAGCATCAGTCGTTTTCGGTGTGCTAACAGGTTCTTCTGTAGCTTGCCCTACTCCGCCTAAATTATTCCATGAATCATCAACTTTCGCATGATTAGCACTTAAATTGCCAATAGCTAAGCTAATGATAAAGAATAATATCGCTAATATTGCTGTGGCTCTTGTAAGAGCATTTCCAGCTCCACTTGAACCAAAAAGTGTTCCTGATGCGCCTGCACCAAAAGATGCACCCATATCAGCGCCTTTACCTTGTTGGATTAATATCAATCCAATCAATGCAATCGCCACTAATAAATAAACTACCATTAATACTTCGTACATGTTTTATGCACTCATCGCTATTCTACATAAACTCAAAAATTCGGTAGAGTTTAAACTCGCCCCGCCAATTAACCCACCATCAACATCTGGTTGAGCAAATAAATCTGCGGCATTACTTGGGGTAACGCTACCACCGTATAAAATTCTTACATTTTCACCAATAAATGGTGACACTTCCGACAAACGCTTACGTATAAATGCATGTACTTCTTGCGCTTGTTCTGGTGTTGCACTTTTACCAGTACCTACAGCCCAAAGTGGCTCATAAGCAATGATGGCATTATCGAAAGCCATGGTACCATTTTTCTCGATAACTATATCTAATTCTTCAGCTATCACTTCAAAAGTTCGGCGAGCTTCACGAGCTGGCCCTGACTCACCGACGCACAAAATAGGTGTTAAACCATTCTTTTGAGCAGCAGCAAATTTATCTGCAACAATATCGCTGGTTTCGCCATACATCCTGCGTCGTTCTGAGTGACCTACAATGACATAATTACAGCCTGCTTCTTTAAGCATTTTCGCTGACACTTCACCCGTGTAGGCCCCGAAGTCATGTTGACTAACATTCTGCGCCCCCATGCGAACCAAGGATCCATTAAGAGAATCTTTAGTTGATTCGAGTTGCTGCCTAACACTCTCCAAATAAATTGTCGGCGGACACAGTACGACTTCCGCGGAATCATTTTTTAGCTTTGAGGTAAATTTACGGAACAACTCATTGGCTAGCGTTCCACTGCCATTCATTTTCCAGTTACCCGCTATCATTGGACGTCTGAGTGCCATTGGAGTCTCCTTTAAAGCGGGCTGAATGATATCGAACCACTTAATAACTTACAATACCTTGTGAAGTAATTTTTATCTCTTGCTGTCGACATGACCAAATATCAGCCAACATTTTGACAACATTGTTTATTTAGCCAACAAAGTGACATTTTTTATATGTTTGTGTTATCTATTTTTTATTAATCACTCAATAAAAACAACGAACTGTTCACTTATTGCCCACTTAGAGCATTTTTTACATAATTTGAGTATTTTTTGTAACGCATCACTTAACTTTATTGTAATAATATAAAACGAAAATCAAACTTTAAGTAACAATAGTTAATTTTTAGTTAGGTGAAAAAGGCAAACCTGTCGAAAGTCAGGGACGCAAAGCTTCCGGTCTAAGATCAAGAATTTTTCAATGATTATGATAGCGGGGTTGCTGGAGTATAACTTTCTAATCGTAAAAGTTAATACACATCTATTTATGTTAATCCAGTCTAATCACCTGTTTATTTTTTTAAATAAAGAGGTCAGTTCATGTGGAACTTTTCTAAATTAAACGCAGCGGTTTTATTATCACTATCAATGAGCACAGCTTACGCTGATATCAATATTGATGTTCAACCAACCACACCAACGAATGGCTATCCTTTCCAGTCTTTTCGTGTAAATGTAGACTCAACGGAGTCACTTAAGCAGATTAAGGTAGAAGCATATCCAGCTCAGTGGTGTAGGCTTCCGTATTATGCATTCCGCCCTGAAGCGATATCTGGCCAGCATTTTTCCAAGGATTTCACATTTAATTTTCGAAATCATAAAGGCTTCAATGGTAGTATAGTCTGTGTATACGTCGAAGATGAACAAGGTAATAAGCAAGTATTTCAAAGTCACCATACGCTCAATTTAACTCAACCTAATATAGACATTAACCATGTCAATAATGACACCCTTGATTTCAAGTTTGTTGATGAGATTTCTCAAGGGCAAACTATCAATAAAGTGAATTATTTTTATCGGCAACAACATGCTGGCACCACACAGTCTTTTGAACTTAATGGTCAAGCTGAACAAGGCACTGATATTGCGATAACCGATTACAATGGCAACATTATTCAGCTTGCAGAGGTGGATGATGATGGAAATTGGTCTGTTGAAGGTTTAGATATCGAAATTCATGCCTCATCTGTTAATTCAGGGACTAACTTTCAAATTAGTAGCTTATTAAAAAGTGATCACAATGTAACTTTGTCGAGTGAGCGCCTTCTATTCAGCGGAAAAAAAGTCGATATAGAAATTTACCAAAGGCCTCAAGTACCTTTGCATGAGAAAAAAGCTGAATCTGGACAATTGAACTGGGGGTTTAATACTCCTCTAAGTATCATAAATACAAGGATACTAATGCTTGAACAAGCTGATCAATGCGGGCTTGCTGAACCTCAAGCTAAGATAATTCAAGAAGTTGGACAGCAACACCGCTTTAATTTTTTTGGTAAGACTGAGTTACATGGTTATTTTGCTTGTATCCAAATAGAGGACTCGGAAGGTAATTTTTTCACCGAGCCTGTAGGTTGGATCAAACAAGAGCCTAAACCAGAAATTATTATCAATGATTCAGTCGATGCAGAAGTTGCTGACAGTGACACTATTTCTGGCTATATAAATGGCGCTCAACAAGTTTATATCACTTACCTTTCTGATAATGGTTATAAAAATAGAGACTCTGTATGGAACACCTGCGAATCAAGAACAAGTGGTACTCTACTCAAGGACAATGAAATTTATCTTGAACTTTCAGCACCTACATTAAATGATCATTATCTTTGCATCATCGCGAATAATGGCCAAGATGGTCTATCATATTGGATGAGTGAACATAAATTAAATTTAATAAATGGACTAGATATTGAACAAAACCTACAGCCAAGACTGCCTTCTACCCCCTACCCTACACAATTAAATATTCCTTCGAAACTTCAAAACGCTACTATCGGTAATCCAGGTTGTCGTGGTGTACTACTGGCGGCAGATTTAATAATGAGTGCGGGACACTGCGAAGCGAGTTTCTTTCACCCTAAAAATGGCGAATGGTCATACTCTCCTATCTCTTACTCATATTTAGTAGCGCAAGATGAAAAAGATCACAAACAGTATTCAGAAGCGCAAAATGATCTCTTCGTCAAACTTAGAAATAATCAAATAAGTTATGAAGAATTCCAGTTTCAGCGCACACGGCTGTCTGAAACTCTGAGTAAGTTCCAAAATAGCCGTTACAACGTTTATTTCAGCCCGTATTTTGGAAATAACAATACAGCTGGACCAACGTTCTCTGATTATGTTTTGAGAAACTTAAATACGCCATATTCGGGCAATCAAGAAACTATCGATTACCCTCAACCATTGGTTTACACCTTTCCAAGCAGCCTGCACTTAAAAGATGGTGAGTTTCGCTCCCACGGGATCCATGAAAACAACCCAAACTCAGGATGGCGTGGCGGTAAAATTCACACCTTAATGCCAGCGGGTGGAAATACGGTTGAATATACGATGGTTGACACTGCTGGGGGAGAGTCGGGTTCTGCCCTGTGGGCCTATGATGAGGACTTCGACACATACGGAGTTATCGGCGCCGTTCGTGGCGGTGGTGCTTGGTCTTCTCTTTGGAACCACAGCCGAGTGACTCGTCAAGCATTATCAGAATCTAGAGCAAAGCAGTTGTTACATCGTCGCCAAGCTTATGAAGGTTCCGAATATAACTACCGAGACTTACGTAGAGCTCTGGCGAAAGCAGATTTACACCACATTAACAAGATTATTGAATCTGGCGTTAACGTTAACCTAGATGGTCATGGAAACCCTGATGGTTGGATGTTAGCTCGTGCGATTGACTTTGCAGTTCAAGCGAAAAATAAGTTGTCACAGCGAAATAACATAAAACATCAGCAAAAATTCCAAGCACGTTTAAATGCCATCAAAGCACTAATGCTAGGTGGTGCCGATCCACGCTTAACCATCAGTAAGCCAACACGTTATATGACAACTGAAGCCGGTGATTCTGTGCTGCATTATGCTGTACGCACTAATGCCCCTAAAGTGATGCAAGCGATTTGGTTAAATACCACTGATTATGCGTTTGAGTCACAGAGCCGTCAGGTTTTAAATGCTGCAGGGGATTCACCACTTCATGTAGCTATTGATTATCAAGTTGATAAAACCATTACACGAATGATGTTTGCAGATGTAGGCGAAGATTTATTTATTCAAGATGCTCAAGGTGTGAATGTGTTAACTAAGCTTTTATCGCTTCCAAGCATGACGAATGAGCAAATAGAGATGATCGATTGGATTGGTAAAGCTTTTTCTTATGAACCTGTCAGGGTGAATAGCCAAGGAGAGCTCACCCATTCTGACTGGTTATCATTAGTTTGTCATCGCCAACAATACCAAGGTGGAGAATTCACTTTCAATCAACTCGCTGACTTAAGAAAATCCGAGCTACCCGCTAAGGCTACTGCGGCAATTGCTCGACTTGGTAATATTTCTGGCGTTGATGCAAGCCAGTATTGTCGTTAACTTACTATTTTAAACCTAGATAAAATTGGTTGGGAGTGTTCATATACGCAGTCAACTGATGTTTCTAGGTTAAACAACCTGTGTCTGGGTAATGCCCGTCAGATAAGGAAAGTTGCGGAAGAAAGTATACCGATGAGTTCTCGTCACTCCAGCCTTCGCAGGAGCGACGAGAATTTTCTCTATTTATATCTAAACTGTCCTGCATTACTGTGTCTGGGCTCTATCTTAAGTTATACCAATTACTGTAATTAATCTCTCACTCAGCAAGAGATAAAGGTTTTCAGTACAAGGCGCATGCTCGAAGTACTATATTCCCTTAGGCCGCCATACAAAACTGGCGTTCAACGCACTTAGTGCTTTTGTCGGGATAATTCAAGAGCGTGTAACTCAGTAATGGAAACCTTTAGCCTTGCCCTTCGGGAGCTTGTATGCGCACACTTTGTATTTATAAAGAATACTTCACAAAATTATCTCAACGTAGATAACTATGTTTTCACCAATTTCGTTTGTACTTTGTGCGCATACATAGCTCTGAGTTGAGCATTTAATTACTGTAATTGGTATTATCTCCCTATAATAAACTGCATAACAAATTTAATAGGTTCAACGCTTCATATTATATTTATTTCAGTTTCATTATTTTTTTCTTCACATATAATCAAATAATCAATTTAAAGGCTAAAATAGATGAAATCAGCTCATTCAAGGAAGGATTTATGATTATTTTAAATTTATTCAAACAAGGCCGCACGTTACTCTACAAAACTCTTTTTTTATCCTCCGCTTTATTTATCTCAGTCAATGCATTTGCCGATGAATTAAAAGTCGGTGATATGGCTCCACATTTTAAATTGCAAGCAACGGATGGGCACCACTACGACCTTAATGATTACAAAGGCCTAAAGAACGTAATACTCGCCTTTTATCCAATGGCAAACACTCGTGGCTGTACCTTTGAGTGTCGTTCATTAGTGCAAAAAGGTCATATGATAAAAAAGTTTAACGCCGTTTATATGATGGCAAGCGTTGATAGCTTAGAAGACAACACAGAATTTGCTAAGAAAGAAAAAGCAGACTTTCCTATGTTAAGCGATCCAACAAAACAAACTGTTAAAAATTATAAGGTCTTAAACTTTCTAGGTTTAGCGAGCCGAGTGACTTTTTACATCGGAAAAGATGGTCGAATTCTTCATATCGATGATGATGTGAATGCTGAAACGGCAGCAGAAGATATCGCCAGAAACTTAGAACTCTTAAAAATAGAACCCGCTGAAGGGTTTTAATCCATTTGAAAGAATTAACCGTGGTTTACTCAAACCTTAAATAAACCACGAAAAAATCATTAACTAAAGAAACTTCTGAATCGCTCTATTTGTTTCTAATGCATCAAATGTTTCTTGCACATCATGCACTCTAATAATATGTGCGCCTTTCTGACTTGAAATTAAGGCTCCAGCTAAACTTCCAGCTAACCGTTCAGAAACATCTCGATTAAGCAGCTGAGCAAACATGCTTTTTCTGGATAGCCCAATCAATATAGGACAACCTAACTTGTGAAATTCATCCTGCTGGGCAAGGAGCTGTAAATTATGCTCCAGTGTTTTTCCAAAGCCAAAACCAGGATCTAAAATAATATGATCTTTTTTAATGCCCGCTCTTAAACATGCTTGTATTCTGACCTCAAAAAAATTCGATATTTCTTCAATGATGTTTTGATACTTTGGTTTAACCTGCATGGTTTGTGGCGTACCCTGCATATGCATTATACAAACGGGGACATTAAGACTGGCAGCCATTTCTAAAGCCTGCGGTTCTTGCAACGCCCTAACGTCATTGATGATATGCGCTCCAGCAGCTATAGCTTGCTTCATCACCTCGGCCTTACTGGTATCGACGGAAATCAAAATATCTTTTTTACTTAAGTGCTTGATAACAGGAATAACACGAGCTAACTCTTCCTCAAGTGACACTTTAGGGGCATTTGGTCTGGTGGATTCGCCCCCAACATCAATGATACGTGCGCCTTGGCTAATCATTTCTTCAGCGTGTTTGCAAGCTGTTTCATAAGTGTGAAACTGTCCGCCATCAGAAAACGAGTCAGGGGTTGCATTTAAAATACCCATGATGACAGGTGTTGATAAGTCTAAAACTTTATTACCACATTTTACTTCAAATGACATATTCAGTTTCCTAAAACAAAAAAGCCCCAACTAAGGGGCCTTAACTAACAATAAGGGATCTAGCGATTTAGAAAGTACCAATCTTTGTCATACCAGCGAAGGCTGGTATCCAGTAGCTTTTATAGAAAAAAGCAAAGGCAATAGACTACCGACGTACAAAACTGTCGTTACTTCGTTTCCAGCCTGCGCTGGAGTGACGAGAACTCATCGGTATATTTTCTTCCGCAACTTTCCAAAAATGACTCTAGATGTTATTTTGCTGGAGTGCTTTCAGCATCATTAATGTCACTATCTGGCTTAGATTCTTTAACATCTGTCTTTAATTCGGCTTTCGAATCACTGCTGTTATCCGTATCATTGCTATCATTATCATCTTGCCAATCAGCAGGTGCTCGCACTTCACGACGATTCATTAAGTCATCAATTTGCTCTGCACCTATCGTCTCGTATTTCATCAATGCATCTTTCATAGCATGAAGAATGTCTTCATTGTCTTTCAAAAGCTTATCTGCACGTTGATAATTTCCATCAATAATAACGCGAATTTCTGAATCAATAATTCCAGCAGTTTCATCAGACATATGGCTTGATTTGCCCATGCTGCGACCTAAGAAAACTTCGTTATCTTCCTCCGCATACAATAATGGACCCAGCTTATCTGAGAAACCCCACTGAGTAACCATATTACGAGCAATCGATGTCGCATATTTAATATCTTGTGACGCGCCAGTTGATACTTTTTCAGCGCCATAGATCATTTCTTCCGCTAAACGACCGCCATAAGCCACTGATATTTGACTCTCAAGCTTTTGACGGCTCTGACTAATCGCATCACCTTCTGGTAAGAAGAAAGTCACACCCAGTGCACGCCCACGAGGAATAATCGTCACTTTATGTACAGGATCATGATCTGGCACTAAACAACCTACAATAGCATGACCTGCTTCATGGTAAGCCGTCATTTCTTTCTCTTCTTCAGACATCACCATAGAACGACGCTCAGCGCCCATCATGATTTTATCTTTAGCCTTTTCAAACTCATCCATACCGACAACACGTTTTTCACCGCGAGCAGCAAACAGTGCCGCTTCGTTCACGAGATTGGCAAGATCGGCCCCTGAAAAACCTGGCGTTCCGCGAGCAATAATACTGGCTTTAATATTGTCTGCCAGCGGCACTTTACGCATATGCACTTTAAGGATTTGTTCTCGGCCTTTAACGTCAGGTAAACCCACAACAACTTGGCGGTCAAAACGACCCGGACGTAATAATGCTGAATCCAATACATCTGGGCGGTTAGTCGCTGCAATAACGATAATGCCTTCATTACCTTCGAAACCGTCCATTTCAACCAACATCTGGTTTAAGGTTTGCTCACGTTCATCGTGACCACCGCCTACACCAGCACCACGTTGACGACCTACTGCATCAATTTCATCGATGAAGATAATACAAGGTGCTGACTTTTTCGCTTGTTCAAACATATCTCGAACACGCGATGCACCGACACCAACAAACATTTCAACAAAGTCTGAACCAGAAATCGTAAAGAAGGGTACTTTTGATTCACCCGCAATGGCTTTGGCTAGCAAAGTTTTACCCGTACCTGGCGGGCCAACCATTAAAACGCCCGTAGGAATACGTCCACCCAACTTTTGGAATTTGGTTGGATCTTTTAAATAGTCAACCAACTCACTGACTTCTTCTTTGGCTTCATCACATCCTGCAACATCGACAAAGGTGGTGTTAATTTGGTCGTCGCTCATCAATTTGGCTTTACTTTTACCAAATGACATCGCGCCTTTACCACCACCGCCTTGCATCTGGCGCATAAAGAAAATCCAAACACCAATCAAAAGCAGCATTGGGAACCAAGAAATAAAGATTTGAGTCAGAAAACCTGACTCTTCTGCCTCTTGGCCTTTCATGGAAATGCCTTTGCGATCTAAGTCATTGATTAGATCTTGATCATACATCGGCATGATAGTGACAAATTTTTCACCTGTGCGCTTCATCCCTTCAATAGTGCGTTGATCGTTTTTAACTTCTACTTGTGAGACAGTTCCATTACGGACGTCATCTAAGAAGCTCGAATAATCCATCTTTTGTACCGAAGAAGAAGATGGAGAGTATCCTTGAAATAATGTCATCAGCACTACAGCGATAACCACCCAGAGGATTAAATTTTTTGCCATGTCACTCAAATTTTTCGACCTCATTAAAGTCTTTCGATGATTTAGATTAGGGTACTACAACTTGTATCCGGTCGCTACCAAATACACTTCACGTGAACGAGCACGAGAAGACTCAGGCTTGCGTGTTTTGACCACTTTAAAAGCTTGTTTAACAGCTTTCATGTACTCATCAAAACCTTCACCTTGAAATACTTTTACTGCAAACGCACCATTTGACGCTAACACTTGATTGCACATATCTAATGCAAGTTCAACAAGATACATTGCTCTAGGTTGATCTACCGCACCTGAGCCACTCATGTTAGGTGCCATATCAGACAATACTACATCAACTTTTGCGTCACCTACTCGAGTTAACAAAGCATCAAGCACTTTATTTTCTCGAAAATCGCCTTGTAAAAAGTCAACACCTACAATCGGATCCATTGGCAAAATATCACAAGCAATGACTTTACCCTTTTCACCTGCAAGTTTAACCGCAATTTGAGACCAACCACCTGGAGCGGCGCCCAAATCAACTACTGTCATGCCAGGTTTTATGAGGTGATCTTTTTGCTGAATTTCTTCAAGTTTAAACGCAGCACGCGATCTTAAGCCTCTTTTTTGCGATAACTTAACATAGTGATCGTCAAAATGTTCTTGCATCCAGCGAGCAGAACTCGCTGTTCTTTTTTTGGCTGACATTGATAATCCGCAACAAATCAGTATTACATAGATGCTATATAAGGGTAGAATACCCGCTTTTCAACAGTAACTCAGAAAAAGTTGGTACCAATGAACTTAACCACTAAACAAAAGCAGCATTTAAAAGGGCTAGCACACGCATTAAAACCTGTTGTAATGCTAGGCTCAAACGGTTTAACTGAGGGAGTACTGGCTGAAATTGATGGTGCATTAACTCACCATGAGCTAATAAAAGTGAAAGTCGCTTCTGCTGATCGTGAAGTGAAAAATGCAATTGTTGATGCGATTGTTAGAGAAACAAAAGCACTGAAAATCCAACAAATCGGTCATATCCTCGTACTTTTCCGCCAGTCCGAAGAAATGAAAATTGCCATTCCTAAAGCTAAATAATCTGAGCTTTGCATAAACAGACCTTAGATTAAATAATTCTCGAACCACGTTCAAGCGTGGTTTTATTTATCTCGTTATATTTAGGGTCTGTTGATCTTTCGTGATTGTTTTTGCAGCGATAAATTGGTTATTTTATGCAATGCAGGGTTTGTGAGGTTTGGTTATTATCGACATACAAAACTGTCGTTACTTCGTTTCCAAATAAGAAAACGATAACGCAGCACCTTTTATTTAGAAAGAGCGACCAATTTACGCTCTCTCTTTTTTCCGATGCTTTTGAGCATTCACTGTATCTGTGTTGTGACCAGCTCACTTAGATGGCTAAGCATCACTGCTCACGCCTTGAACAGATAAATGCTCAAATAGCACAAAATTTAATCCTGAAAGATCAACAGACCCTAGTTACGATTTATCGACTTGATCCATTTTCATTTAGGCATTTCGTTAGGTAATAAACGAATAAACTGTTCTGTAACAGCCGTAATATCAGCTCTATTCAATTGCAATTTCCCCATTCCAGCAATACTCAAACTTTGCGTACTGATAAGGCGACTTAGGGATTTTTTATCTACAACTGGTGATAAATTTGAGGCATCCACATTCATTTCGATCAGTCTATTTAACTCTTCTATCGTACTGATCACTTTTTGTAAATTAACTTCACTTAATAATGAACGCTCGCTCAAACTTAACAAAAGTAAACACCCTCTATCATCGGTTTCATTTGCCATATTTCTTAAATATTGTCGAATATTCTCAATGCCTAGTGGGGTTTTAAGCAATAGTTTAGCGACAGGGCTTCTTATTTCGATATAGCGATCCAAAACCAAACCAAATAATGCGTCTTTATTGCCAAACTCATTATATAAACTTCTTTTATTCAATCCTGATACTGACATTAAATCACTTAGTGAAGTAGCTGCAAAACCTTTCTCCCAAAATGCTCCTAAAGCGACATCAACGACTTTCTCAGGTTGATAACTTTTCGGCCTAGCCATTAATGCCCCCAACAATTCACAGCTCATTGATTACGCCAGTATACCTATATCGAACCATTTGGTAAAAAACTTGTCGGGTAACAACAATTAGAATAATATATTTACCGATTGGTTACTTATGCAATAATGTTAAACCTAAAATCATCAGTTGAACGCTGAGTATATGAGTAACTGTTTGAGCGATATGATGATTTTATCATCATGGCTTTCACCCTATGAGTGAAGTGCTCTACGCTCACAAGCTTGCTAAAATGACTGCTATCTGCGTTGTAACTTTTGCAAGTAGAATAACTACTTGCTGCAAGCTACGCCTTACTATCAGCCATTTTTTCTACGCTTAAGAACGCAGTCAACTGATGTTTCTAGGTTAAACCTAAAATCATCAGTTGAACGCTGAGTATACGAGTAACTGTTTGAGCAATATAATGATTTTATCAGCATGGCTTTCACCCTATGAGTGAAGTGCTCTACGCTCACAAGCTTGCTAAAATGACTGCTATCTGCGTTTTAACTTTTGCAAGTAGAATAACTACTTGCTGCAAGCTACGCCTTACTATCAGCCATTTTTTCTACGCTTGAGAACGCAGTCAACTGATGTTTCTAGGTTAAACCTAAAAACATCA
Organism: Parashewanella spongiae; assembly: GCF_004358345.1. Classification (NCBI taxonomy): domain Bacteria; kingdom Pseudomonadati; phylum Pseudomonadota; class Gammaproteobacteria; order Alteromonadales; family Shewanellaceae; genus Parashewanella; species Parashewanella spongiae. The sequence continues at coordinate 4,613,454 of NZ_CP037952.1, forward strand.
GTTGAACGCTGAGTATACGAGTAACTGTTTGAGCAATATAATGATTTTATCAGCATGGCTTTCACCCTATGAGTGAAGTGCTCTACGCTCACAAGCTTGCTAAAATGACTGCTATCTGCGTTGTAACTTTTGCAAGTAGAATAACTACTTGCTGCAAGCTACGCCTTACTATCAGCCATTTTTTCTACGCTTGAGAACGCAGTCAACTGATGTTTCTAGGTTAAACCTAAAAACATCAGTTGAACGCTGAGTATACGAGTAACTGTTTGAGCAATATAATGATTTTATCAGCATGGCTTTCACCCTATGAGTGAAGTGCTCTACGCTCACAAGCTTGCTAAAATGACTGCTATCTGCGTTGTAACTTTTGCAAGTAGAATAACTACTTGCTGCAAGCTACGCCTTACTATCAGCCATTTTTTCTACGCTTGAGAACGCAGTCAACTGATGTTTCTAGGTTAAAAGACGCTATATTTCCAAAAATATAAATTTAATTATCAAGTATTATTCTAAGAGGAAAAATAATGGCAACAGTTCACGGAGCCCCCTTATCGCCTTTTGTACGTAAAGTGATTTTTGCTTTAGAGGCTAAAAATATAACTTTCGATGTTAATCCCGTGACACCTATGGGATTGCCTGAAGGTTTTGAAAAAATTAGCCCTTTGAAAAAAATTCCGGCTTTTGAAGATGACTTACTTACTATCGCCGATTCTTCTGTTATCTGCGAATATCTAGAGCAACGCTATCCTGAAAACCCTATTTACCCTAAAAATATGGTCGACAGAGCTAAAGTTCGATGGTTCGAAGAATACTCAGACACTGCGGTTCTTGGAGTTTGTGGCCCGATTTTTTATGAACGAATTGTCAAAAAGCTGATAATGCAGCAAGAGCCAGATGAAAGCCGAGTACAAAATATCATTAAAGACGAACTGCCGACTGTTTATGACTACTTAAATGAGCAACTGTCAGAAAGTGGCTTTTTAGTAGGCGAAACACTGACAACTGCAGATTTCTCTCTTGGTTCAAATTTAATGAATGCGCAATACGCTGGTTACCATATTGACGCTAAGCGCTGGCCACTTCTCGCCGCCTACCAAGAACGCCTTTTTGCAACACAGCTTTTTAAAAATAGACTTGTCGCAGATAAAGCAATAATGAGTTAGATTTTATACCATACCAGAAATAAGGGGACGGCCTCCGAATGAAAACGGCCATGACCAAAAAGGTCGTGATCTTGTCATTTCAGCCAACCCCTTAGGTAACAACTCAGATAATGGTTTTACTATTTGAGGGTTAACTTGCTGTGCAATTGTTTGAGGGTGATTTCGAACACTTTGTTTCGAGGCAAGCATGACATATTCTCGGCCTACCAACACCCTTAAAATTTTCAGTTCTCCTCGAGCGATCGCACATGTTAATGGTGTTTGACCGTTTGCGTTTTTGTCATATAACTTTTCATCATTCTTATACTTGAGTACTATTTCTAATGTTTCAGCATTACTATAACCGCAGGCAATGTGTAACAAGTTACTTTTATTTTCTGTTAACGAATCTAAATGTGTATTTTTCAATAACCACTCAACTATTTTTACACTGGAAGATACACAAGCCAGTTGTAGTAAATTAAGCTGCGCCACTTTCGTATCCTTTACCCCACCTTGTCCAAAAAGAGTCTTAAACTCATCCAGTGCATCACTCTCAACAGCTTTGATTACTGACGGCATGGTCGCGTCAAATTCTGACATTTCTTTTCTAACAATAGTTGCTGAATTATCTGACTTTAAATACCTAAGTGGTCTATGCTCTTGTTTTTTTAATGTTTCTAATAACTTCAACTCATACTGTTCTTGAAACTCTTCTCGATAACCTAAGGAAGCAACTTGCACCGTCAATGTATGTTCGACGCACTCTATAACGCACTCTTGCTCTATTGATAATTCGGCTTTATAAAAATAATTATCAAAATCCATTTTAAAATCTATCAAGGCATCAAAATCGATGGTTCTCCGTATTAACTGGCACACAAATGCCGCTTGCAACTTTGGTTTCAACATCAATAACTTTTCAAATTTCAATACATTAAGAGATAACTTATCATTTAATTCAACGGTTTCATCTAAACAGTTGATAAGTGACATTTGTGGATCAACTAAAACCATTTCACCTATATGAGCAAAAACTGGCGAGGTTTCCTCAGTTGAATGTCTATACTTGTAAGGCAATTGCCGATTCAAAATTTCATCAAAATTTTTCGCGATTTGCTGATGCAAGAACTCTGCAATTTTAGTCTCTTTATTTTTCAACCCATTACAGTTTAATATTTTTGTTATTCCGGAAATCTTCAGCCCAGTAATTTTACTGATTGCTTTACATTCACTTAGTTCATCAGGCGTTAATGTCTTAACAGAAAAGTTGTGTGCCGTAGATATTTGGAACAATTTTAAGCAACAATATTGAGCAAGCGACGCCGTTACTCGTGAATTGCTACACCATATCATGGCACTCGACTTTATTCGTTTTAATGTGGGCTCATCTAGTATATCTGTTATACCAAGATTCACTCTTTGCTCTGAAGTTGAGTAACCCAGCATGTCTCCACACCATTTTTTTCCTTCAACAGAAATCAGAGTTTGGGTTATTTGATTTTGTGGTTTCATCAATGATATTGAAACCTCTGAGGCCAATTGTTTTCTAGCAAAAACCACATATTTAAAGATGCCTGCATCCGCAAAAGCCAATGATTCAAATATTTTTTCAACTCGATCTACTCTTGATTCTACTGTTATCTCTGAAATATCATTGAGCTGTTTAAAAATTTGCAGTAATTGTTCATTAGAAATTACGGCAGAATTCATAAGTCTGCTTATCGCTATTAATTGCGCAATATATCCACTATTTATATCTGCCGTTTCCACCTCAAAAACAAGACTATTATTTAAGAAGGTCAATTTATCCATTAAGTTATTTTTGACGCTCGGAGCTGTGTCAGTATTACGTACAACACAGTCAAGTCGTACTGATATTTTCGCAGTGCTTTCTTGAGTCCATTTTTTTAGCTGCTTTACATACGGCTGCTCTGATACAACTTCTTTAGCAATAAAAGAGTTGCTTACATAAGGGGTATTTATAGCTACATTCTCAGCCGCCATCGCGTCCTCCTTTCATCATTAAATCAATAATGTAAAAAAGAAACAGAATGACATACTGATACTGAATAAATATTGAACAGCACAGCATAAGGTAATTTATACAAAGGAATTAAGCGCGACCAAAGTCAATGCTGTTAGCTAAAGACAACATTGACGATGGTTTGTGAAAAATTAACGGTTAACCTAAATAAATCGGTTGAACGCACAATTTAACTTTAGGGGCTGTTTATCTTTCAGGATTAAATTTTGTGCTATTTCAGCTTTTATCTGTTCAAGGCGTAAGCAGTGAAGCTTAGTCATCTATGTAAACGGGTTACAACACAGAACAGTGAACGCTCAAAAGCATCGAAAAAAGAGAGAGCGTAAATTGGTCGCTCTTTCTAAATAAAAGGTGCTGCGTTATCGTTTTCTTATTTGGAAACGAAGTAACGACAGTTTTGTATGTCGATAATAACCAAACCGCACAAGCTCTGTCTTGTATAAAACGACCAATCTATCGCTGCAAAAATAATCACGAAAGATAAATAGCCCCTAATCTATTGAAGTTAAATACAAAATTAAACAACCTGAATTTACCCATCAGGTGAGTGCTGAACATTCATATACTTGCCAATTTATTTAGGGCTAAGGTTCGTCGGAAATAGGGGTGACTTTGTAATGTTCCGGCTTAAGTCCCATATACTCAGGAAGCGATGTCCCTACTGATATTGATGACCATGTCCCCGTTAGTACGCCAATGAACATGGCTATGGCGAAGCCTTCAAGTGCAGATCCTCCCATGATCCACAATGCCACTATTGTTATCAATGTCGTGCCTGATGTCACCATCGTTCGCGAAAAGGTGGCTGCTACCGCCTGATTATTGATTTTCGTAGTTGACCAATTAGGTTTACCTACGAGCAACTCTCTAATTCTATCGGCAATAATTATCGAGTCATTTAACGAGTAGCCTAAGATTGCCAGAATAGCTGCAAGTACTGTTAAGTTAAATTCCATTTGGGTAAATGAGAAAAAAGCTAACACAAAAACCACGTCGTGCATTAAAGCAAATAACGCACCTGACGCAAGACGCCACTCAAACCGAAAACTCAAATAAGCTAGAATACACATCACAGAAATGAGCAATGCCAAACCACCTTGATTGGCTAGTTCCTCACCAATTTGAGGCCCGACAATACTGGTGTTTAAGATTTCAATCGGTGTATTTAGCGGTGCTAGTACCTTTTGTAAATCAGCACGATGTTCACCACTTTTAATATCTGAATAGCGTAATACCCATCGGCCCGGTTCACTGGCAGATATTACCGTGACATCCTGTTTATAGGCCTTATCCAGTAAAGGGTGTAATTGTTTAGGGGTAATGTTTTTTTCTAACTGTATTTCAGTGACCACACCACCGGTAAAATCTAAACCCCAATTAAAACCATTCATGATGATAATGCTGATAGAGAGCACCATGGCGATAACTGAAACGATACTTGTCATGTAGCGTAATTTAGTTGCATTTTGTTGTATAAATTCTTTAATTTTCATCGTTTACACCCTCACTTCACGGCTGGTATTACGACCATAAACTAGGTTAATAATGGCTCGAGACGCAAAGATTCCCGTATACATGCTGGTGATCAATCCTAAGCCTAAAGTCAAGGCGAAACCTTGGATCGGCCCATTACCAATAGAGTACAAGACTACAGCCGTGATCATTGTGGTGAAGTTTGCATCAAAAATAGTAGAAAAAGCACTATCAAAACCTGTATCAATTGCAGCTGCTAAACTTCTACCCTCTTTTAATTTATCTCGTATCCGCTCGAAGATAAGCACATTTGTATCAACAGCCATACCAACAGTAAGTACTAACCCCGCAATACCCGGCAAGGTTAATACTGCACCAGGAATAAGGGCTATCAAACCAAATAAAATGATCATATTACAAATAAGTGCAATGTTAGCCACCCAACCTAAGCGTCTGTACCATAACGCCATAAACAATAGTGTGATTCCCATACCTAAGCCCAATGCTTTGACGCCATTGGTGATATTCTCAGCACCAAGGCTTGGACCAATCGTTCGTTCTTCGACAATAGTCACAGGCGCCGTCATTGAGCCAGCCCGTAACAATAAAGCGAGCTGTTGAGCTTTTTCATGTGTGCCTGCACCAGTGATTTCAAACCGAGAACCTAATTGACTCTGTATCGTGGCGACACTAATAATGTGAGTATTTTTTTTGGCTTTGCCATTCTCCCCACGAGAGTATTCGCTGTATGCCGTCGCCATTGGTTTACCTATATGTTTACGAGAAAAATGCGACATCAAACTTCCGCCCTGACTATCAAGAGCAATATTTACTTTTGCTTGTCCCAACTTGCTTGTAGCCGATCTAGCATCAACAATATGATCACCCGTTAATACTGGGCGACGTGCCACATATACAGGTTTTCCATGCTGATCATTGATAACTTGCGCGTTCACTGAACCCGCGTCTTTAACTTCATAAAACGCTAAACTTGCTGTCGCACCGATGACTTTCTTAGCGGAAGCAGGATCTTGAACACCCGGTAATTCGATGCGAATACGATGCTCACCCTGACGTTGCACAAGTGCTTCGGTAATCCCAAGTTCTTCGATTCGTGTGCGCATGATCTGCAAGTTTTGCTGAACCGTCATATTTCTTAAAACATCTTTTTGATTGGCTTTAATAAATAAACGAACGCCTTGCTCTGAACTCGCAACCTGCCAAGTTGGATAGCTTGTTGAGACAAACTGCCTTACCGCTGTTAACCCCTTATTTGAATCCGATTGCACATTAAGTATTTCAGCCTCACCTTGCTGGATAGTGACAGACCTGATGTTCTCGCTCCTGAAATGTTTTCTTAAGTCGTCCATTAATTGAATACCCTGATTGTGATAAACAATATCAATGTCGACATCTAGTAAAAATTGCACTCCTCCACGAAGATCTAACCCCAGTTTTAACGGCGTAAAACCTAGGTTAAGCAGCCAATTTGGAGCAGCAGGAGATAAAGCTAAGGTGATGGATTCTGGATCTTTAACTTTATTGCTAAAAATATTTTTCGCTTCTGTTTGCTGGCTTTGTTTGCGTAAGACAAGGACTCGTGAGTTGTCATTATCATCAATACGTTTTACTTCAATTTTGGCTTGCTTCAACATCTGCTGAGTTTCAAGCAAACTGATTTCATTACGGGCTTTTTTGTTAAATTGAATTGCGCCATCTTCTCCATACAAAGAAGGTATGGCACTAAGCAGCATTAATAATATTGACGCGATAAGTACAACGTATTTCCAGCGTGCGTATTCATTTAGCACTTTGGTTTGTTTGTTCATAAATATAATCTCTTCAACCCATAGAGGATAAGACCAAGCTATAGCTGTCAATTTTTGCCAATAGCCATCTAAATATTAGTTGATAAACCTGAACTCAGGATATTAAGTGTAGATTGAGAGAGTAACGCTAGGTTTGCTGAATAAAGCGGTAGATGAGATTACTATCTTTCCAGTTCGAAAGACGAGATGAATTATGCTCATGCTCCAGTGGCCAATCCAACTGTTGTCCAAAGTTGACTTGATAACCAACCATTAGCAAAGGAATTGGAGGGGTTAACACTTCAGAAATCAGCTCGTATATTGGGTAGGTATTCGCTTCTGAAAATTGCAGTACTGATATATAACGCCAGCTAAAAGTTGACACGTGCTCCATATCAGTGACTAAGTGCAACAAGGCCATAAAAGCTTCAAGGTTAGGTTTCTGTGCTTCAAATAAATTATGTGATGAAGGCTCATCATTCGCGTGAACTGAATGAATTGATAATGATGAAATATAGCTAAATTCAACAGTATTCTTATTACTTTGAGTAACACTATGAGTATTAGAAATATACGTTTGTTGATTAATTGGTTGTGCAGAATTGATATATACTGATTTGAAATGAGAAGATACAAAATGTCCAATAGCAAAACTCATTATAATGAGTAGCAAAATTGAGAACAGTTTATATATCGTTTTGTCTAACAATGGATTTTAGCCTTGCTTTGAACTGGCTACATATTAACCTTATTGAGAGCTTCAAATCAAACTTGTGATTTATTTCTGCAATAAATCACAAGTTTAATGGGGGCTTAAGTTAGATATATTGAACTGCGACAATTTCGTAATCAGTTACGCCGCCTGGTGTTGAAATACCGACTTCATCACCTTCGTTTTTGCCAATCAAACCACGTGCAATTGGCGAATTAACCGAAATCAAGTTCTCTTTAATATTGGCTTCGTCATCACCCACAATCCGATAAGTCACTTCATCATCGGTATCAAGATTTAAAATGGTTACTGTAGTACCAAAAATAATACGCCCCGTATTATCCATCTTGGTTACATCAATGATCTGCACATTCGAGAGCTTACCTTCAATATCACGAACTCTTGCTTCACAAATACCTTGTTCTTCACGTGCAGCGTGATATTCAGCATTTTCTTTTAAATCACCAAGCTCTCTTGCTTCGGCTATGGCTTGAGTGATTTTTGGACGACGTTCAAATTTAAGCTCATCCAATTCTTTGCGCAGCTGATCAGCTCCAACAACGGTCATAGGAACCTTATTCATAATGACTTGTTTCTCCGTTAAAACAAAAGCAAACCATGCCGAAAATTCAGCATAGAATTATATGATTATTGATATTATGTGAAATACAGCTGTAGCAGCTAGGTTAACGCATATTAAGTAATAGCTTACCCAAGGGAGACCAGAGTTACCAGTTAAGATCTGTATTTTGTCCAATAAATGCCTTAACTCCTACCTCGTAGACTAGCTAATACATCCCTTTGTTTAAGTTCTGCCATTGCAACATAAGCCGCTGGAACAACAAATAATGAGAAAAATGTCCCTGCGATCAAGCCCCCGACTAATACTAAACCTATGTTTGCCAGTCCAAGTGAACCGGGACCATCCGCCAATGCTAATGGGATAGCGCTTAAAATCATAGTGAATGAGGTCATTAAAATAGGGCGTAGTCTTGATTTCGCACTCATTAACGCTGCATCGATAGCCGGATAGCCTTTTAATTGTTCTTTATTAGCAAATTCGACCAATAAAATACCATGTTTTGTGACTAAACCTACCAACGTCAGTAAACCGATTTGAGAATAAATATTTAAGCTTTGACCAAATAAATACAAAGTGAGTAATGCCCCAACTAAGCATAATGGTACAGTCAGTAAAATAATAAGTGGGTCAACAAAACTTTCAAATTGCGCTGCGAGTATCAAATAAATAAACACTAAAGCCAGCAAAAACAATGATTGTGTCCCTTGTTGAGAATCCATTAAATCTTTAATGACCCCGTTATAAACGAAATCCTGCGAGCCAGTCAGTTGTTCAAGCACATTATTGTCTAGAAAACTTTTTATTTCACTCGTAGAATACCCCGGAAGTATCGAGGCGGTAATTTGAGCACTATCTAGCCCTCTAAAGGTTTTTACACTCGATTCTGCTGTCGCTTCTTTTATTGAAACAAACTGAGAAAGTGGCACTGATTGACCAGACGCTGAAGTCACATATAGCTTATTGAGCACGTTAAAATCGCTTAAGTCTTCTTGATTTACCTGAACCAAAATCGAATAGGTCTGCCCATCGTCCGCATGCAAATCTGCAGCTTTAACAGACCCAAGAAACACAGACAACGCATTAGTGACATCACCATAATTCACTCCTGAAAGTGAGATGGCATTTGAATCAATACTGAGATCGTACCTAAGCTGATCTCTCACCAAAGAATTGCTAACATTGGTCAAACCAGGGTAATCATCGAGCAATTTTTTTACTTTAGTTGCACTATTACTCAATTGCTCTTTATTACGGCGCAGCGAAGTAATTTCTAAAACAACATTACTGCTAATATTGAGATCATCAGCTCGATAAATTCCAAATGAAACATTGTAAGCCGACACAGTCTCTTTGGCTTTTTTGATTAAAGAAGCGATGACTTCATCGATCGTTTCGTCTCGCTTTTCCCAAGGTTTGAGTAAAATAAAATTGGTAGGCTGTCTTTCAATAAACGATAAATTTGTTCTTACGCTTTTTTCACCATCCGTAAGTTTATTAATTTCATTGATATGCTCTAAATGATAACTGCGACCGACTCCTGTCGGGGCTTTAGAGACCACTTGAATAAAGCCTGAATCTTCTTTCGGCAGCAGTATCTTAGGCAACTGCCAATAGGCAAAACCAGCAATGCATACCAAACCTATGCCGATACCAAGCATGCGTTGTTTATGTTCAATCCAATGTTCGAGTAATTTAACGTACAAGTCAGTAGCACTTTGTAAGCGTTGATTCACAAAGGTAAACCAACGAGTACTAGCTGTGGTTGACTTGAGCAAATACGCACTCATCATAGGGGATAAAGTTAATGCTACCATGCCAGAAATAATCACCGCGGCCGCAAGGGTAAAAGAAAACTGTTTGAAGAGATCGACGGTTAATCCCGACATTAACCCTATAGGAAAATACACCGCCGCCAAAGTGAGTGTCATTGATATCACAGGGAATACGATTTCTTTACAGCCCTTTACTGCTGCATCAAAAGGGGGTTCTCCTTTTTCGATGTGACGATAACAATTTTCAACCACCACTATCGCATCATCAACCACTAAGCCAATAGCCAAAATAATTGCCAATATTGTCAATACATTGATACTAAAGCCAAGATAAGACATTACGGCACATACGCCAATAACACACACTGGAATAGTAATAATGGGCACTGATGCGGCTCTTAAGCTCCCTAAAAAAACCAATACAACAAGAGAAACAAGTATGATAGCCTCAATCAAAGCAGAAAATCCTTCATTGATGGACTCTTCAATAAAGTCAGCTTGGTTGTAAACCAAATCCATCTTAATACTATCAGGTAAGCGTTTTTTCATTCGCTCAATTTCTTTTGCGATCCGCTTTGAAACGACAACAGGATTGGCATTTCTTAACGGACGAACTTGAAGAGACATCGCTGGTTTACCATCAATATTGAGCACTGAAGGATTTAAGCTTTGCTCACCGATAACAACATTAGCAATATCTGAAATTCTGATGATCTTGGTATCATCGGTTTTTACCACCAACTTCTTCACATCATCCACAGTCTGTACTTGAGTAACAGGGTTTAAGGAGAAATTTCTCGTTTTGCCGACAATAGAGCCTGAAGTGAAACTGGTATTATAAGATGTCAGTACATCAACCACTTGCTGAGTGTTGATTTTTAGCTCTTTCATTTGTTCGGGATTCAACCATACCCGAATAGCTCGGTGTGAACCGCCATAAGGCCCCCAAACTGCTCCAACACCCTGAATATGTTTAAGTTGAGGAACTAATTGTTGCACCAAATAATCATACATTTGCTGCTTAGTCATACCTCCTGTATTAACAAAAGTAATGATATTACTGCTGCTAGAACCACCCGCGGAGATATCATCAGTGACCGTAGGTTTATTAATCATACTAGAAGGAAAATCAGAAATACCTTCGATACCACTTCGCAGCTTATTCATTAAATTAGTGTATTCAATGTCACTTGTATCATCAGCGAACTTTATGTTCAGACTACAATGGCCAATGTTGCAATTAGTCTTCATGGTTTCGACTTTATCAAGCCCACCAACAGCTGCAATTAATTTATCCGCCACATTAGTCGACATAAAATCAGCACTGGCCCCAGGAATGGAAGCGCTTACTGAAGCGGTATGGACACTGTGCTCAGGGAAGTATTGAATGTCGAGTTTTTGAAACGCGATCAGTCCAAGAAGAATGACCATTATACTGAGAATTGAAGCGAATATTGGGTGTCGGATACACACTTCAGGTAACAGCATTATTGCACTCCTAATGTTGAATGAGCGTCAATATTTGGTTTTGGATCAGCGTCATCAGGTAAGATTTTGATTATCGCGTTACTTTTTAGGTTTTGCATGCCCGTTTTAACGACCAGATCGTCTTGCTCTAATCCGCTAGTAATGACAACGTAACCATTATTGGTATTCTTTCCTAACGTCACCAATTGTTTTGTTACTCGATTACGTTTTACGACCCAAACAAAGCGTTCCTTGTTATTTACCAGCACCGAATTTTGCGGCACTAATATTTGGCTGACTCGATGCCCAAAATAATGCTTAATATTAGCAAACATGCCCGGTGCCAACGCAAAGCTCGGATTATTCAATTCGGCTCGAACGGCGACTCGTCCCGACTGCTCGTCAACCGCTGGCGCAACATAGTTTACTTTTCCATTGAACACTCTGTCTTTATAAGCTTCAACGGTAACGCTGACCTTTTGATCTTTCTTCGCTTTACCAAAATCATTTTGACTAATGGCGTAATACACTTCAACAGGGTTTAATTTATATAAGGTGACTAACACATCATCAACTGCAATATGGCTACCTACCGATTGGCTAAAGCTGGTCAACTGTCCGTCAAAAGGAGCTGTTATTTGATAGTCCTTCATCGCGGCTAATTTTTGTTGAAAGTCAGCCTTGGCTAAATTGACCTTTTCTCTTACTTCATCGACATTTTGTTTCGAGAGTGCGTAAGGCTCCCTTTGCAGTAATTCATTTATCCTTTCTAGCTTAGTTTTTGCTAACGCTAGTCCACTACGTGACTTATCAAGCTCAGCTTTCGCTTCAGTATTATCAAGTTCTGCGATCAAATCCCCTTTAATAACTTTATCTCCGTTATTAAAGTGAATTTTGGTGATTTTATTACTGGCGTTAAAACCAAGCTTGGCCGAATCAATCGCCTTAATTTTACCGACCTCTTGAACCACATCATAAAAATAAGCTTGTTTTACATGTTCAACTCGCACAGCAATCGCTGTTTCTTTATTGTCTTCAGCTAGAACAATATTCGCGTTAAGTATTGAATGTAAAGCCCAAACCATCAGCAACAATATAGATGCAAAATTACTGTTTTTTGAATAGTAGCGAAGGAAGGTATTCAAAACGAAAGCAGGCATCAATGTAACTCCTACAAAAATTAACCAGCAAAGACGCGCTCAATATTTAACCAGTCATTAATACTTTTGCAAGTAATGAATTTGATTTCACTGAATAAATTCATTTTCTGGTTCACTGAGTTACTGGAATGATTAACTAATGTAGTCAGTATGATCCTAATTTTACGTTTTTGCTTAAAATATAAACAAAAAAGACTGTATAAATGCAGCCTTTATACATAAATACAACAATTGTACCCGTGTTACCTGAAGATACATCTTCAAGTATCACGGGTATAACATTATGCGTTGCTGATCATCTCATGCAACTCTTGCACTGAACGAACATTCATCCGAGCATCTGCACTGTGAGACATACAGGCTGCAAATGCAGCATTTAATGTCGTTGTATAATTCACATTATGACGTAGTGCACCACGACGTAATTGGCGTGAATCCTCAATGGCTTGACGACCTTCTGTCGTATTCACCATATAGGTGTATTCACCATTCTTAATTCTATCAAGAATATGTGGTCGCCCTTCATGTACTTTGTTTACTAAGCGAGGGTTAATACCGGCTTCCCCTAATACAATGGCTGTACCATGAGTGGCATCAATTTCATAACCAAGTTCAAGTAACTTGCTAGCAAGTTCGACTACACGCTTTTTATCGCTATTGCGAACAGACAATAAAGCACGTCCAGATTTAGGTACTTCAGATGTAGCACCTAAACGCGCTTTAGCATAAGCATCTTCAAAGGTAACACCCGTTCCCATGACTTCACCGGTTGAGCGCATTTCAGGGCCGAGCAATGGATCAACACCTGGGAACTTACTGAATGGCAGCACCACTTCTTTTACTGAGAACATGTCAGGAACAACTTCTTCAGTGAAGTTTTGTGATTTCAAGCTTTGACCAGCCATCACACGAGCCGCGATTTTAGCCAAAGGAACGCCCGTAGCTTTAGATACAAATGGTACAGTACGAGCAGCACGAGGATTGACTTCAATCATATAGATTTCGTCATCTTTAACGGCAAACTGCACATTCATTAAGCCTACAACACCTAGTTCCAATGCAAGTTTACGAACGTACTCACGCATTTGAGCTTGAATATCTTGGCTTAAGCTGTAGGGTGGTAAAGAACAGCCAGAGTCACCTGAGTGAACTCCCGCTTGCTCAATGTGCTCCATAATTGCACCAACCACCACAGTTTCACCATCAGAAACAGCGTCGATATCAACTTCAATGGCGTTATCTAGGAAGTAATCAAGCAATACCGGTGAGTCATTAGAAACTTTCACCGCTTCGTTGAAATAGCGCAATAAATCAGGTTCGTCGTATACGATCTCCATTGCACGGCCGCCCAATACATAAGATGGACGCACAACTAATGGATAGCCTATGCGTTGAGCGGTTGCCACTGCATCTTCAACTGTGGTGACCGTGTCATTCTCAGGCTGCTTAAGACCAAGCGCATTAACGGTAACTTGAAAACGCTCTCTATCTTCAGCTCTGTCAATTGCATCTGGGCTCGTACCAATGACTGGAACGCCAGCTTCTTCCAAGGCTTTAGCTAGTTTTAATGGCGTTTGGCCACCATATTGCACGATAACACCTTTTGGCTTTTCAATACGTGCAATCTCTAATACGTCTTCAAGGGTAACTGGTTCAAAGTACAAACGATCAGACGTGTCATAATCCGTTGAAACGGTTTCAGGGTTACAGTTCACCATGATGGTTTCATAACCATCTTCACGTAATGCTAACGCCGCGTGAACACAGCAGTAATCAAACTCAATGCCTTGACCGATACGGTTTGGTCCGCCGCCTAACACCATAACTTTGTCACGATTTGAAGGTAATGCCTCACACTCTTCTTCATAGGTTGAATACATGTAAGCCGTATCGGTAGAGAATTCAGCGGCGCAAGTATCAACACGCTTATAGACAGGTAGAATGTTAAAGTCATGGCGCAAATCACGAATGTTTGCTTCCGATACATTCAGTATGTCAGCGATACGTGCATCCGCAAAACCCTTACGTTTCAGTTTACGCAGTACGTTTTCATTTAATTCACTGAGAGATGATTCTTGTAGCTTAGTTTCAAGTTGAATTAACTCTTCAATTTGCACCAAGAACCACATATCAATTCGGGTTAACTTATGAATCGCGCTAGCCGAAAGTCCAACACGCATGGCATCAGCGATATACCAAATACGATCGGCCCCTGCATCTTGCAGTTCATAACGAATTTTTGACAAGGCATCTTTATCGGAAAGATCTGTAATTGGATCAAAGCCATTTTTTCCAACTTCGAGACCGCGCAATGCTTTTTGCATCGACTCTTGGAAAGTTCGGCCAATAGCCATTACTTCACCAACGGACTTCATTTGAGTCGTTAAGCGATCGTCAGCACCAGCAAACTTTTCAAAATTGAAACGCGGGATTTTAGTCACTACGTAATCAATGGCAGGCTCAAATGATGCCGGCGTGCGACCACCTGTAATGTCGTTCATTAATTCATCGAGGGTGTAACCAATAGCCAGTTTTGCCGCTATTTTCGCAATCGGGAAGCCTGTCGCTTTCGAAGCTAAAGCCGATGAGCGAGATACCCTAGGGTTCATCTCAATGATCACCATACGGCCATCTTTCGGGTTGATACCAAACTGTACGTTTGAACCACCAGTTTCCACACCAATTTCACGTAATACCGCAAGAGAAGCGTTACGCATTAACTGATACTCTTTGTCAGTTAGCGTTTGCGCTGGTGCCACTGTGATTGAATCACCTGTGTGGATACCCATTGGGTCAAAGTTTTCAATCGCACAGACAATAATACAATTATCATTACGATCCCGCACCACTTCCATTTCATACTCTTTCCAACCAATCAAAGATTCGTCAATGAGCAATTCTGTGGTGGGTGAAAGCTCTAAACCTTTTGTACAAATTTCATCAAATTCTTCGCGGTTATAAGCAATCCCGCCGCCAGTGCCACCCATAGTAAATGATGGACGAATAATACAAGGAAAACCTACTTGCTCTAATACACCGTGCGCTTCTTCTAAAGTATGAGCGATATCAGCACGTGGACATTCAAGCCCAATATTTTTCATGGCTTTATCAAAACGGCTACGATCTTCTGCCTTATCAATCGCATCCGCGGTTGCGCCAATCATTTCAACATTAAACTCGGCCAGTACACCTTTGGCTTCAAGCTCAAGTGCACAGTTAAGCGCTGTCTGGCCGCCCATTGTTGGCAATACAGCATCAGGTCTTTCTTTGGCAATAATATTGCGAACCACTTCCCAATGAATTGGCTCGATATAGGTCGCATCAGCCATTTCAGGATCAGTCATAATGGTTGCAGGATTCGAGTTCACTAGGATAACTCGATAACCTTCTTCTTTAAGCGCCTTACACGCTTGTGCACCTGAATAATCAAACTCACATGCTTGGCCGATCACAATTGGACCTGCACCTAGGATTAAAATACTTTTTATGTCTGTACGTTTTGGCATCGTTACTCTACCTTCCTAGATGGATCTACTACTTAGCGTGTTGACGAAATTGTTCTATCAATTCGATGAAATGGTCGAATAATGGAGCGCAATCATGAGGGCCCGGGCTAGCTTCAGGATGGCCTTGGAAACTAAATGCTGGCTTATCCGTCAAATGGATACCTTGCAGTGAGCCATCAAACAATGATTTATGTGTTACTTCAATGTTGTCTGGCAATGTCGCTTCATCTGCCGCAAAACCGTGGTTTTGACTAGTGATCATTACCGTCCCGCGTTTAATATCACTGACAGGATGATTAGCACCATGATGACCAAACTTCATTTTCAGTGTTTTCGCGCCAGAAGCTAATGCCAATAACTGGTGGCCTAAACAAATGCCGAAGACTGGGATGTCTGTTTTCAATAACGATTGAATCGCACTGATGGCATAATCGCATGGCTCAGGATCACCGGGACCGTTTGACAAAAAGACACCATCAGGATTCATCGTGAGCACGTCGCTAATAGGCGTTTGCGCTGGAACAACGGTAACATCGCAACCACGGTCAACCAACATGCGTAAAATGTTACGCTTAACGCCATAATCGTAAGCAACAACTTTATACTTTAATTGTGACTCAGGCGTATCGTCAGGCAAGCCTCCAACTAAACGCCAGCTACCGTTACGCCATTGATAGGCTTCATTTGTTGTGACTTCTTTGGCAAGATCCATGCCTTTAAGGCCGGGAAAGGCTTTCGCCGCAGCGAGCGCTTTCACCTCATCAGCATTTCCAACAAGAATACAACCAGCTTGAGCGCCTTTTTCTCGTAAAATTCGAGTCAGTTTTCGTGTATCAATGTCGGCGATTCCAACAACATTATTCGCCTTTAAGTAATCACTTAAAGATTGCTCGTTTCTGAAATTACTCGCCAGTAGGGGTAAATCACGAATAATAAGACCACAAGCATGCACACTATCAGATTCAGTATCTTCCTTATTAGTGCCGGTATTTCCAATATGGGGGTAGGTTAAGGTGACGATTTGTCGAGAATAAGAAGGATCTGTTAATATTTCTTGATAACCTGTCATTGAAGTGTTAAAAACAACTTCTCCAACTGCGATACCATCAGCACCAATTGCAGTGCCAGAAAAAACAGTTCCATCTTCGAGTACGAGTAAGGCAGACTTTGTCAACGCGACCTCCGATAGAGCCAAGTAACTGAAAATTATAAAATTTTATTTATTGTTGAATTTCCAACTTTCACTACATAGTGAAATTTTGGCAAATTGCGCAGATTTTACATGACAAATGTGAAGTCGTCTACAAATCCTGTCGAATCATCATTTCTAATAAAATAAAAAATACTACAACAAAAACAATCAATTAAGTAAAAGCAGCTCTAAAAACATAATATTTTTCAATAAACACTCTTTCTTTTCAGTTGCACAATGCTTTTTTTATTAAAACTATTTAAATTTTTAATTATCTTTTGAATACTTTTATATTTCAAAAAATAATTTTATCTAATGATAAACCTAAAATCATCAGTTGAACGCTGAGTATATGAGTAACTGTTTGAGCAATACGATGATTTTATCATCATGGCTTTCATCCAATGAGTGAAGTGCTCTACGCTCACAAGCTTGCTAAAATGACTGCTATTTGCGTTGTAACTTTTGCAAGTAAAATAACTACTTGCTGCAAGCTACGCCTTACTATCAGCCATTTTTTCTACGCTTGAGAACGCAGTCAACTGATGTTTCTAGGATAAACCTAAAATCATCAGTTGAACGCTGAGTATATGAGTAACTGTTTGAGCAATACGATGATTTTATCATCATGGCTTTCACCCAATGAGTGAAGTGCTCTACGCTCACAAGCTTGCTAAAATGACTGCTATCTGCGTTGTAACTTTTGCAAGTAGAATAACTACTTGCTGCAAGCTACGCCTTACTATCAGCCATTTTTTCTACGCTTGAGAACGCAGTCAACTGATGTTTCTAGGATAAAGCTAGGGTCTGTTGATCTTTCAGGATTAAATTCTGTGCTATTTGAGCATTTATCTGTTCAAAGCGTGAGCAGTGATGCTTAGCCATCTAAGTTAGCTGGTCACAACACAGAACAGTGAATGCTCAAAAGCATCGAAGACAGCGTAAATTGGTCGCTCTTTCTAAATCAAAGGTGCTGCGTTATCGTTTTTCTTATTTGGAAACGAAGTAACGACAGTTTTGTATGTCGATAATAACCAAACCTCACAAACTCTGCCTTGCATAAAATAACCAATTTATCGCTGCAAAAACAATCACGAAAGATCAACAGACTCTTATGTAATTAACAAAAATTAACATTGTTTTAATATTCCACAGTGAGAATTTAAACTAGTTTTAGGTTAACTACCTGTTCCGTTAACTGTGGACTTGCAACTTATGGCATTCGAACCTAGCTCACCTATAAATTCTCCAGCATCTTCACAATTTGAAGGTCAAACTAGTGAAGTTTCGCTCTCTCCAGAGCAGCAATCAAAGTTAACTGCTTTCGCCGATAATATACAAACGCTCGAAAGAAGTACTTCTGAACTATGTCCAAACGGCCTCCCTTTTTCTAGCTTTGTAGGATGGCGAACTTTAACTAATTTAACGAGAGATAACTACAATGGTGAACTGAGCCATGCTGAAAGAACGCAATTATGTGAAGAGCTAACAGGTATAACTAATACTATGTTACAAACACTTTCTAGCAATTTATCAGACTTTGATAAGTTAGAGATGCTAATTACTGCACTACCTAGAAGCGCTGACAGCATCGAAGAAGCTAAGGCTTCATGTATTAGAGCAAACGAAAAAGCAAAAAGCTTCATAGGAACAGTTACCACTCCAAGCCAACCTATCAAAAAAAACACACCTATTCAGCTAGCAATCATTCATCATAAAAATGAGCTAGTAACAGCTTTGATTCAAGACATTCAAAATAGCGACTTGTTTGAAGGTGACGCAAATGGAAAATCTCCATTAAATAACGCACACATTTCCACCAACCTAACGGCAATAGAGCTTCTTAAACAGCCTTACGCTTCAATGGTTCAAACAACTTCTGACAGTGCAGAGTCTTCAGTAGATGAAAGTACAACCAGCTTTGCTAAATTGCGTGTAGACGGAACATCTCCACTGCATCAAGCGGCTAAATTAGGCAATATAGAAGCACTAAAAGAAATGATTACATCATCACTATCGGCTTGGCATGGTGAGATGAGCGATTGGGAGGAAATTACCAATGATGGGGTCGTTGCAGGTTGGAGTTTACATGAACACGGAGAGGGAGAGGGAGCATGGGAAGTTATCGTTACAACAGAAGAAAGCTGTAGTACATCAGAAAGTAGCATTACATCTTCAGGAAGTAGCATTACATCTTCAGGAAGTAGCAGCGCAACAACAGAAAGTAGCAGTACATCAGCAGAAAGTAGCAGTACATCAGCAGAAAGTAGCAATTCACAAGTTAACGCGTCAGCAATAAAAACTTCAGATGCTGCTATAGCTGAACCTAATGATTCAGAAAAACAAAAAAAGGAAACTATAAATAGTGCAAGAAATGATATCGAAGCATTAGAGGCTCAAAAGCAATCGAAAATTGAGAGTCATAGTGCAGTTTGGAACATTCAAGATATACATGGAAACAGCCCGGCCATGGTTGCAGTTAATCATGGTCAAAATGATTTTGTAAAAATGTTAATCGAAGAAAAAGACATAAAACTGAATGTTGTAAATTATAGTAATGAAAATATTTTGCATCAAGCCGTGCTCGCAAAACCACCTAAAACACTTGCGTATCTTTTAACTCTCACAGATTCGACTCCAAGTATGCATAGAACGACACTCAAAAATTTGCTTACACAGAAAAGTAAATCGGATAAAACGCCTTTAGAGGAGGCGTGCCGACATGGAAGCTTAGAGGCGATAAAAATGCTTCATAAGTTTAATTCTATGAGTGTAGCTAATGATTCAATAAAAAGTGAGTTGCAAACACAAGCTTCTCAAAGGGACAACACAGATAAGGAGAAAACAAAAATTTTAAAATATATTAGGAATAAAGTTAAATAGTATTTATACCTTGATGTGTGATTAATTTTTGGCAGAGATGGATTGAAATTTGAGAGTATGTTAGCAGGCTAATTTCGCTGCTGAAGCTTTAACCTAAATAAATCGGTTAGGAGCGTTCATATACGCAGAAAAAATTACAGATAGCAAGGCATGAATAGCAGCAAGTAGTGGTTACCGACATACAAAACTGTCGTTACTTCGTTTCTACTTGCAAAATTTATAACGCAGCTAGCGGTGATTTTGGCAAGTATATGAATGTTCAGCACTCACCTGATGGGTGAATTCGGGTTGTTTAATCTTGTATTTAACTTCAATAGATTAAAGTTAAATTGTGCGTTCAACTGATATATTTAGGTTTAAACCTAAAAACACAGTTGAACGCTGAATATATGAGTAACTGTTTGAGCAATACGATGATTTTATTATCATGGTTTTCACCCAATGAGTGAAGTGCTCTACGCTCACAAGCTTGCTAAAGTGGCTGCTATCAGCCATTTTTTCTACGCTTGGGAACGCAGTCAACTGATGCTTCTCGGTTAAACGGCGGTCATTCCCGCATGTTTTGAGCGGGAATCCAGTGCCTTTTAACTCTAAAAATGTTGCTCTAAAAATGAAAAACCGCTGGTTCTCTGCTTTCGCAGGAATGACGAAACAAGCAAATTCAAGGAGTAATAATCACACATTAGGTTATTTATAGCTGCGCTTATTTCTCGCTCCAAGCCAATAAAGCAATGGGCGGGTAAGCCTTCTAAACTTAGGAAATAAATAACTCAATGTCGTGAGCTTACCACTCAACCACGGTATTGAAATTTCTGTTTTTTTCCCAACCACTAATGCCAGTACAGCTTCTGCCACTTGCTCAGCCGAACTCATCGGTTGCGAGTAAACAATATCTTCGACACTATCAATTTCATCCATGATAAAACCTGTGTCAATAGGGCCGGGAGACACCACCGCAATTTTAATGTTGCTGTGTTGTAATTCATCAGCCATTGCATAGGTAAACGCACGAAGCCCTGCTTTCGTTGCACTGTAAACGGCTGCACCTTGAAGTGGGGCTCGTCCTGCCAGTGAGCCAACATTTACAATAGCTGAAGGTCTAGTTTTCGACATATAAAGGAGTGCAATCGCAGTAAGGTAAATCGGAGCTTTTAAATTAACATCAACCATAGCAGCAACATCAATCGCAGAGCGCCCTTCAAAATCACCACGGTGATGCAAGCCTGCATTGTTTATCAAAAAATCAATGCCATCAAATTCTGATACTGCTTGGTTGATAATGTGATTACAGCAAGCTCTAATACCGATGTCACCAGTAACCATCAATACATTACAATTTAAGTACTCTGCAAGTTCATCTTTTATTTTCCGCAGCCCAGCAATTTCTCTTGCCACTACAACTAAATTAATGCCATTTGTGTAGGTTCGAGCAAATAATCGAGCACATGCCGCGCCGACGCCTTTTGATGCTCCAGTAATAACCACGGTAGGAACAATCGATTCTTGGGTTACACCTACTGGCATATTTATCCTTATTATGGGTAAATAGTTGTTACCTGTTTCAGTTTTAACAATTGTTCAATCCTTGTGCAACCGTTAGATTCAATAACCTTCCATTTTCCATTAGATGCCACTCATTAATAAATGGAAATACTGATGTTTTATGGGTCACCACTAATACTGTTTTATCTTTCCAAACGTCAAAAATTAATTCGAGTATTTGTTTTTCAGTATTGAGATCGAGCCCTTCTGTGGGTTCATCTAATAACACAATTGGTGCTGTTCGTAACAGTGCCCGCGCAATACTAATACGACGACGTTCACCTCCTGATAATAACCGCCCACCATCACCAATCCATAAATCTAATCCATCATCATTTAATAACTTTTCAAGTCCCACTTGTCGAAGGGTACTAATTAACTTTTTATCACTCACTATCTCCCCATCTGCTAACGCAATGAGCAAGTTATCTTTAAGTGAGGCTGAAAATATTTGTGCGCTTTGCTCGACATAAGTAATCGACTGAGATAATGCCAACTCGCTATAACTTTCTATCGGCTTACCATCCAATAGAATTGTGCCAGATTGTAGATTTTGCTGACGAGTCAAAAGCTTTAACAGCGTTGACTTCCCGCAGCCTGAATGTCCTACAAAAGCCACTTTCTGTTTGTCTAAAATTGATAAATTCAATTTTTTGAGCACAACTTGTTCATCTGTATAGCCAAAGTAGCCATCAAGGATGTTCAAATTCCCAGTTATTGCTTGCTCTTGGACTGAGCCATATTCAAATTGAGCGTGTTGCTCGGTTAGTTGGTTAATTCGACTGGCTGCAAGCACACAAGCTGATAATTGCTGACTTGAAAGAGACAGTGGTATTAGCAACTCCATCATAGCCATCATCACAAATACAATGAGGGCGAAAACGGGGCCTGATATTGAACCTGCAATAGCCCCATTACCCGCAAAATAGAGTGCGACAATGAGTATTAGACCATGCAACAAGATCAGCCCAGCTTGCAGCAAAGCATTTCGCTGTATTAACCAAAGCTGCACTTGATAAAGCCGCTGTTCTGTTAACTCAATTTTGCTGCGGTATCGACTTAGTGCAGCATACATTGTTATTTCAAGCTGGTTTGTCAATAAGTCCAATAACTCAATTCGATACTGACGTTTTGCTTCAATTACCGCGATGGCTGGTCTTTGTGCACTTAAATAGCCTACGAAAGGTAACAACACCCCGATAAATAAGAGTCCTAAGCCGATTATCCAAGCAAGCTGTTCGTCCCAAAAGCCAATAACACACGAAAAGAATAACGACAGTATGAAGTAACTCATAAGTGGTGCGAGAATACGCAGATATAGTTGATCTAACGTATCAATATCTGTCAATAAACGATTAAGTACATCACCACGACGCAGCTTACTGACTTGCGAAATAGACAAGCGTTGCAGCTGTCGCCATAACCAGATACGAATTTGAGTTAAAATTTGTAGTGTACCTTGATGGGTAACCAATCGCTCACCGTAGCGCCCCACAGTCCTTACAATTGCTAAAAATCGCACTCCAGCCGCAGGAGTGTAAAAATTGAATTGCTTGATACCTAAAGCCGTTAATCCTGCCAGCGCGGTTGCACTTAAAAACCAGCCTGACAACCCTAATAACGCTATTCCCGCCGTTAATGTCAGCATGCTTAATAACATGCCCAAACTAATTAATGTCCACTGCTGTTTAAACATACGGATGAAAGGGAGTAGCTCACTCAGTTTGTGTTCAGATGTCGAGTTTTTTCGCGGCTTAGAGGAATTAATCATTAGCTTTTCCCTCTACCGCTTGTTCCTTTAAACTCGCGCCACTCAGTGAAAAGTGTGCAACTTGTGCGCTGAGCAACGCCTTAAAAGCGCCATTTACCGCACTTAGTTCTTCATAAGTACCTTTCTCTATAATTTCTCCATGCTCGACGACCCAAACACCATCCATTTGCTCAAGTTTATCCAATTCATGGCTGACAATAAAACAACCTGTACTTTTGACTTGCTCCATCAACGTCTGCCACACAATTGCTTTACTGCATTTATCAAGCGCAGCCGTTGGCTCGTCAGCCACCAGCAACTGAGTTTTTTTAGCTATTGCACGAGCCAACACAATTCGCTGAGCTTGTCCGATTGATAAGCCTGTGTTTTGTTCTGATATTTCGAGCTGTAACTGTTTCGGGTGAGCCTGTACAAACTCCTTTAAACCGATTTTATCTAATAACTCCCACATATCATCATCGGTCATTTCAGTATCGGCCAGTAGTAAATTATCAATAAGCGTTCCAAAAAGTAGCTCTGGTGTTTGCCCTACCCAACTTAACTGTGAATACCACTGCATTGAACTCATTTGACTTAATTCAATGTCATTTATTTGTAAACTGCCTTGATAGGGTAAAAAGCCAAGTAACCCATATAATAAACTTGATTTTCCAGAGCCACTTTCCCCGACAATAGCAATGCGCTCACCGGATTGCCAAGTGAAGTTGATCGGCCCAAGCAATGTTTTCCCATCATGGCTTTGCACTAGCCAGTTTTTTGCTTTAATAGTTATTTTTTCATTTGAATTAAATGGGTTGTTTGCCTTTTCACCCTGCTGAGAAACATCCATATTTAGCAACTCCACAATGGACTCGCTGGCGGCAACAGCATTACCTTTAGCATGATAAAAACTGCCCAAATCTCGCAGAGGCTGATAAAATTCAGGGGCTAATATCAAGATGAACATAGCGCTGAACAAGGTCACTTTTACTCCGTAGAAACCAGTTTCGAGATATTCTAAAAAGCTAAAGCCCAAATAAACGGCTAAAACGGCTATCGACACCGCTGAAAAAAATTCCAAAACAGCACTGCTTAAAAAAGCAAGCTTCAACACTGACATAGTCCGTTTTCGATAATCGTCGGACGCCTGTGCCACAGCTTTTTCTTCCGCTTGATAACGGTAATATAATTTTAACGTTGATAAGCCAGCCAAACGATCAGCAAAATAGCTCGTCAATCGTTGCAATGCCACAGTATGTGCTCGTCCCGCTTTAGCCGCATTCCGTCCAACAAGGATCATAAACAGCGGAATTAAAGGTGCTGTCACCAGTAAGATTAAACCTGCTACCCAACTTTGTGGAAAAACAACCATCAGAATGATAAGTGGCGTAAAGGCTATCAATGTTTGTTGCGGGAGATAACGACTGTAGAAATCTTGTACTTGCTCGACTTGCTCAAGCAACATTGAATTCCAATGACCTGCAGGTTTGCTTTTCGCAAAGATAGGCCCAAGTTGCTGTAATTTATCCAGTACACTCAGTCTTAATTGCTGACGGACTTTCTGCCCCGCAATAAAACTGGCTGTTTCTCGACAATAACCTGTGATTGCCCGCAACATAATTAACCCCGCAATCCAGATTAAGTGGCTATTGAGGTTTTGCTGTGACTGCTCAATGATAATTTCATCTAAACTCGTTGCAATCCAGTAGGCTTGCAAAACAAGCAAAATCCCTTGCACCACACCAAGCCATGCAGATATTGCCCCATAGTGTTGGCTGAGTTTTTTTTGTGCTCTAAGCCATACAAGCAGAGCTTTTTCTGTTTCTAAATTCATTGAGTGAGTAATATTTGAGTGTCAGATAAAAGCATACACGTAATTTAATGATTTACCGGCATAAAAAAGCACCTCAACAGGCGCTTTGTGCAAATATCACTGAAACGAAATATTAACCTAAACGTTCATGATAGGCATAGATGTCATATGCGTTTACTTTGGCTACTATTTTTCTATCACCCTACACCATGAAAATTGTATTCGCTGAGATTTGAAGATTATTTCCAACCTAAGCTAAAGGCGAAGTGATTTTTAGCTTTTATGCTTTCACTAACAGGCTTGAGAATAGGTGTTAGGGACGTGGCGGAAGAATGTATACCAATTTTATCGTCACTCCTGCGAACGCAGGAGTCCAGAGTCTTTGGTTAATTTGGGCACAAGTCGCTGGATACCTGCGTTCGCAGGTATGACAAATTAAGCGTTGAAATTTAAATTGGTATTATTTGAACTGCGACATCCCTTAGCGGCTATTTTCACGGTAAATAAATCGGTTGAACGCACAATTTAGCTTTAATCTATTGAAGTTAAATTGTGCGTTCAACTGATATATTTAGGTTCAAGGCGTAAGCAGTGAAGCTTAGTCATCTAAGTAAACGGGTTACAACACAGAACAGTGAACGCTCAAAAGCATCGAAAAAAGAGAGAGCGTAAATTGGTCGCTCTTTCTAAATAAAAGGTGCTGCGTTATCGTTTTCTTATTTGGAAACAAAGTAACGACAGTTTTGTATGTCGATAATAACCAAACCGCACAAGCTCTGTCTTGTATAAAACGACCAATTTATCGCTGCAAAAATAATCACGAAAGATAAACAGCCCCTAGTCTGGCTTAAACACACCAATAACTTGTCCAGACGATTGTTCTGCTACTTTTGCCTCAACTTGTTGATCCCGATAATCGCATTCAACACATTCAACTGTCTCGATATCATTTTCTTTAAATAGCACAATACTGTCTTTTGCTTTGCATTTAGGGCAATGAGCACCAGCAACAAAACGCTTCTTCATTCTTTTATGGGTTTGGGTCATAGTGAAGTCATACTGACGTTATAGTTCAAGTAAATTAATCCTATTTTGCCACAAGATAGCGATTTCTGTTACCTAGGTTTTGATTCTAGGATAGAATCTTCCCTTTCGTATATTCACTCTAGTAAGTCGCCAGAAATGATTTCCATATCTCAAGCACAACTCATCCGTGGCAGTAAAACTCTGCTTAATGATACTTCTCTTACTGTATATCCCGGTCATAAAGTGGGATTAGTTGGCGCTAATGGCTGTGGTAAATCATCGCTACTCGCATTGATTCAAGGGAAGTTATCCCTTGATAAAGGTGAATTCAGCATACCTTCTGGCTGGCAGTTATCCTCTGTTGCACAGGAAACACCTGCATTAGATATCAGTGCTCTTGAGTATGTGCTCGATGGTGATGTCGAATTTCGTCAACTTGAAAAAGCACTGCATCAAGCTCAAGTCGATGACGACGGGCATAAAATCGCTGATATCCACGGCAAATTAGACGCGATTGGTGGTTACAGTATTCGTGCACGCGCTGGAACATTACTGGCAGGCCTTGGTTTTAACCAAGACAAACAAGCCGATCCAGTAAAAAGTTTTTCTGGTGGTTGGAGAATGCGACTCAACCTTGCCCAAGCACTCTTGTGTCGCTCTGATTTACTCTTGCTCGATGAACCTACGAACCATTTGGATTTAGACACGACCTATTGGCTAGAAAGTTGGATTAAAAGTTATCAAGGCACCTTAATACTCATCAGTCATGACCGCGATTTCATCGATGAAATTGTGGATGAAGTGGTGCATGTTGAGCAGCAGAAACTAAATTACTATAAAGGCAATTACACCAGTTTTGAGCGAGTCCGCGCTGAGCGAATGGCACAGCAACAAGTTGCCTACGAACGTCAGCAAGTAGAAAGAGCGCATATGCAGTCTTTTGTTGATCGTTTTCGCTACAAAGCCAGTAAAGCCAAACAAGCCCAAAGCCGTTTAAAAGCCTTAGATAGAATGACGGAATTATTGCCTTCCCACGCTGACAGCCAATTCCAAATGAGCTTTAGACCGCCAGAAGCCTTGCCTAACCCTTTAATTGCCATGGAGCAAGTTAAAATTGGTTATGGTGAATCTCCAATTCTAAACTCAGTAAAGTTAAATTTAGTGCCCGGTGCGCGTATTGGTTTACTCGGCCGAAATGGTGCGGGTAAGTCAACGCTCATTAAATTGCTTTCAGGTCAGCTCGCGCCCATGTCTGGCAGTTACCAAACGAATCCAGGCCTTAATATTGGTTACTTTGCTCAGCATCAAATCGAGTTTTTATCGCTCGATGATACACCAATGCAGCATTTACTACGCCTTTCCCCTGATACCAAAGAACTTGAACTACGCAACTTTCTTGGTGGATTTGGTTTTAATGGCGATATGGCACTTTCGCCCGTAAGACCATTTTCCGGCGGTGAAAAAGCACGATTAGTATTGGCTCTTTTGGTATGGCAACGTCCAAACTTACTGTTGTTAGATGAACCGACCAACCACTTAGATTTAGATATGCGCCACGCACTTACCATGGCGCTACAAACCTTTGAAGGTGCGATGGTGGTTGTATCTCACGATCGTCACTTATTAAGACTCACTTGTGATGATTACTACCTTGTTGATTCTGGACGGGTACAACCTTTTGCCGGTGATTTAGACGATTATCACAAATGGATGTTAGAGGCCGCTAAGCTCGACAATAGCAGCTCCAGCAATAATACCTCATCTGTTACTCTTGATAAAAAAGAGCGCAAACGACTTGAAGCCGAACTCAGAACTAAGTTATCGCCGTTTAAAAAACAGCAAACAAAACTTGAAAAGCAGCAATCAAAAGCCAGTGAGCGCCTTGCAGAGCTTGAACAACAATTAGCGGATAGCAATATTTACGAAGATGATAATAAAGCTACTTTAACTCAAGTACTCGCAGAGCAAGTTAAGCTCACCCAAACCCTTGAAGAAAGTGAAATGGAATGGTTAGACATTCAAGAGCAAATTGAACAGATTGAATCAGAGGTTGAAAATGCATAGTTCAAGTAATGATCAACATACTGAATATACTGCAATCTGGCAGCAGTGCGAACACACATATTCGCGCAATCAAACAGTTTGTTTGCCACTACAAGATGAGTTTGGCATCAATGTGAATTTATTGTTGCTTGCTCATCACTTAGATAATCACTGTCATGAAAAGTATAGCACTGAGCAATGGCAATCATTCATTAAAGCGATTGAGCAATGGGAAACCAAAATTCTCCTGCCGTTCCGTAGGCTCAGAAAACTCGCAAAACCCATGATAAATGAAAATGAATATCAGCAAATGCTTGATTTAGAATTGTTGATGGAACGCAAATCTCAGCGATTGATCTCGTATAAACTACAACTTTGCTATCCCGACAGTTTGAGCTCTAACCTGAACAATTACCTCAGTATCTATAATCTGACAGAGCACGATGTGATTTTTAACTAAGGAAAGTTGCGGAAGAAAGTATACCGATGAGTTCTCGTCACTCCAGCGCAGGCTGGAAACGAAGTAACGACAGTTTTGTATGTCGGTAGTCTAGTGTCTTTGCTTTTTTCTGTAAAAAGTCACTGGATACCAGCCTTCGCTGGTATGACAAAGATTGGTACTTTCTAAATCGCTAGCTCCCTAACCTGAGCAATCATTAAATGCTCAACTCAGAGCTATGTATGTGCGCAAAGTGCAATCGAAATTGATGAAGACATAGTTGTTACCGACGTACAAAACTGTCGTTATTACATTGCTAAGTCAAGACAGTTTTGAGAAGTAATTTGAGCACATACAAGCTCCCGAAGGGCAAGACTAAAGGGTTACATTACTGCGTTACAAGCACTTGAGTTATCCCGACAAAAGCACGAAGTGCGTTGAACGCTGGTTTTGTATGTCGGTCATCTAGCGCCTGATATTTGAATACCCAAAGTCACTGAATTTCCGTTTTCACGAAAATGACGGACTAATGGGTTTACCCTGATGTTATGCCCATATTAATTAAGGCTGGCTATAAAATTATTAATTTGATTCAATAACCATTGAGGTTGATCCCACATCAAAAAATGCTTTCCTTGAGTATTCATTTCAACATCACCTAATTGGGTGTTTTCTATTTCTTCATTGTAAATACCAGCCATTTTGTTTTTAGCATCTTCCGTTTTCCAAGCTCCAGTTGCACCGAGAAGTAAATAGGGAACCTCAAGTGTAGATAACTTAGGGCGTAGGTCAGTGGTTAAAACACTGTATATTCCACTACCCGCTGTTTTTGGATCTGATTTACGTGCCATAAGGCCAAGTTGGCTAAGTTTATCCTTATTATCGGTTAACTCATTCTTCAATAGTAATGTGAGCAGTTCTAATTCAACATGACTTGCAGAATCTAAAAGCGCTCTTAATCTTTTGGCTAGGTAAACTAAACTAGTGGCTTGCGTAGAGTTCGTTTCAGTAAGTACTGGGCCAAAAAATGGTAAGCCGTCAACAGATAACACCCCAGCAAGTTTTAGTTCGTTATCTAAACCAATATCAAGTGCCATCAGGCCGCCCATACTGTGTCCAATTACGATTGTATTAGTTAAATTATTGCTTTTAATGAAATCAATAATGTCACTCTTCGCCGCTGTATATATCTCTCCATACCTGTCACAACTGGGCGTTTGCCCGAAGCCTGATATATTCATCAAATACACTTTATTGTTCTTCGAAAGTGAGTTAGCAATGGGAGCCCACACACTTGAGTCACTTAGAAAGCCAAGAATAAAAATAATATTTTTATTTTGAGTTGAGCCCAATGTATCTACTTTAATGCATGACTCATTAGCATTAACAACAAAGGTGAATAAAAAAAGAACCACGGGAATAAAATATTTAATAGTTTTCATAAAATCACCATAAAAGTTTTAAAATTCTATTTGAAATCAATCTCATGCCGCTTGCCACGGTTAATTCTTTTAGGATTCAAGTAGAGTAGGCTACTGGCTTCGCTATCGCTTATCCAGCAGCCCCTCTTCGATTCCGTGCATGAGGTTTTCCCTCACACGGCTCTGTTGTTACACTTCTCTCAGCCCCTTCACTTTGCTTATCATCTTGTCGTGGGTAAATACTCAAGACCAGCTTGGCGTAATTTTTCGTAAGCACCTCGTGATAGATACTTGCTTCGACGTTGACTTAAGCGACGATGCCAGCGATAGAACCGGTTTACTACAAATCCATTTATTCTGAAAAATACACCTCTGGGATAACCTATCCCACCAAAATAGTGTTTCCATCCCCTCAGAACTTGATTAACCTTATTTATCAGTACGCCAAGTGTATTTGAGGTTCGGTGTTTCACTATGTCTCTGATTTTATTTTTCAGCTTTGTTTGGCTCTTCTTAGACGCCTGTATCTTGATGTAACTGGTGCCTTTGATGAGGCCTGTGATCCGTTGAAAGTTAAAACCGAGGAAATCAAACTCATTCATCAGCTTTCCCATATCCACACAGTGGGTTTTACTTTGATTTAGCTTCAGACCTTCATCACTTAATTGCTGTGTTATCCAGTCCAGTTGCTCTTGTGTGTAGGTTTGCTTATGAAGTACAACAAAATCATCTGCATAGGTAACGATTTTACACGGTGTTTTTTCGTGTATTTTCAAACAGAAATCGTTGAGATAGATGTTAGCCAGTAGTGGAGAGATAACTCCGCCTTGCGGAGTGCCACATCGGCTTGCTTCTATTCGCCATTTTCTGTTGACCGTCTCTACGCTGATGGGCGCTTTGATAAAGCTTTTCAGCAAACTCAGAAAGCTGCTGTCGCTTATTCGCCTTTCTACTTTTGCCATCAACTTAGCGTGCGGGATGGTATCGAAATAGGCACTCAAGTCAGCATCGAGTACGTGCTGGTAGCCTTGTTTTAGGCTCATTTCAATGACTTTTACCGCTTGCTGGGCGCTTCGACATGGACGATAACCATAACTGTGTTCATGTAAATGAGGTTCGTAGACGGGTTGCATCACTATTGTCATCGCCATTTGCACAATTCTGTCACTGATTATCGGGATCCCAAGTTTCCGCGTTTTGCCGTTGTCTTTGAGTATTTCTACTCGTTTGACTGGGCTAGGTCGATAGTTTTTCTGTTGTAATTGAGTTTGAATTTCTTTTAACAGCGCAACGACTTTCTTTTGCTGCTCTAGACAACTGAATGTGATGCCATCAATTCCTGCTCCGCCTTTATTGGCTTTGCATCGTCGATAGGCTTCTTCGAGTATATCTAGGCGACTGAGTTTATCGTACAAGCTGTAAAATCGTAGCTCCGAGTTAAGCTTTGAGCGTAAGTAAAGTTTTCGCTGTAATATTCTGATATTTACTGGAGTGTTAGCCATATGGCAATTTCACCTCAAAAGTTACGTTAAAAAACGGGTGTAACACTGAGCCCCTTCCCTGATGTGAAGTTATGTTGTCTTCACGGTTAACGGTACTATGGGCTCATCCGACTGCCTGAGCGCCCTATCTGAAATTTCGGTTTACCTTATATTCGGATAGTGGAAGTCACTACCTTCCAACACTCAGGCTCTCCCACGTTCACTTTATTTCCTTCAATACATGCCACTTCATATTACGCCGGAAGATCAAACAGATGCATTTACCAGTTGCTTCTCTGTTTGTGTCAGGGTTCGTCAACTAGGAAAGACTCCCCATCTTCATTTTTTGATTTACGACGCTTAACTGAATTCGCTTGATGCTGCGGCCTACATTGCATCTCAACCTTTATTCAAGGCCTTTGTCACAGGGCTTCATGTCATAGCGGTTACCCATTATGCATGCCCGTCAGATTTCGGGATGAACTGGTAATTATCCCGTCAGGTACGTTTCAACCTGATGGACTTATTATAAATAATAACGTTGCTGTCTCTGGTTTATGGCCATGTAATCGCTTGGCTGCGTATACGTTGAGACAAATCCCACAACAGAATAAAGCGCTTCGTGGCGCTCCCTAGAAACATCAGTTGACTGCGTTCTCAAGCGTAGGAAAAATGCTGATATTAAGGCGTAGCTTGCAGCAAGTAGTTATTCTACTTGCAAAAGTTACAACGCAGATAGCAGCCATTTTAGCAAGCTTGTGAGCGTAGAGCATTTCACTCATTGGGTGAAAAACATGATAATAAAGTCATCATATTGCTCAAATAGTTACGCGTATACTCAGCGTTCAACTGATGTTTTTAGGTTTAAGACTATCCTCCTTATGTAGGTAATAAAATAAATTACAAAAACCGCTTAATGCCAAATTGTAAACTGTCACTAAGCGATTAGAAGTGAATCTTGTAGTCTAAAAATCATAACTTTTTTTATTTTATACCGTACTCTCATGAGCAGCAGATTTGTAAATGTGCCTTTCCCCATGCCCAGAATTGGAAGTGGCATCCCTTGGACGAGCATAATGACCTTCTTGAACTTGAACAAACTTCGCACCTTGTCTATCAGGATCGTGTAGTGCAGGTTTGCTAGCTCTAGCCTCATGTTCAACAGGATCGTAAACGTGCCTTCCACTATGCAATGAAACCCCATTCCCAGGATTGAAAGTTGCCTCCCTCGCATATGAATAATCACCTTCTTGAACATGGTTCACACCTTGTCTACTAGTATCATTACCGTGGAGCGCAGGTTGTTTGCTAGCCGTAGTATCATAAGAAACACGTTCGTAAACGTGCCTTCCCCCATGCGTTGAAGTCCCGTTCCCAGAATAGGAAGTGGCATCCCTTGGACGAGCATAATAACCTTCTTGAACATGGTTCACACCTTGTCTACTAGTATCATTACCGTGGGGCGCAGGTTGTTTGCTAACCGCAGTATCATAAGGAACACGTTCGTAAACGTGCCTTCCCCCATGGGATGACATCCCGCTCCCAAAATCGGAAGTAGTAGCCCTTGGGCGAGAGTAATAACCTTCTTGAACAAGCTTCGCACGATATCTATCTGTATCGTGGAGCGCAGGTTGTTTACTAGCCGTAGCCCCTTGAGCAGCAGAATTGTAAACGTGCCTTCCCTCATGGGATGAAGGCACATTCCCAGAATTGAAAGTCGCCCCTCTTGCATATGAATAATCACCTTCTTGAACATGGTTCACACTTTGTCTACCAGTATCATTACCGTGGAGTGCAGATTCAGCAATTTGACTGCCAGAAGTGTTCGCGTATACCTTTCTGCGGTCATATGGGATAGGAATATTCCCATATTCTTTATGCATTTGTTGATCAGCCGCCAGGTTACCATACGCTGTGGTACCTTGATATACAGGGCGTTTACTGTGGGAGTCGGTATGTTGTAGTCCCATGTATGGAGGTTGAGACGATTTCATTTCAAAATATTCACCGTCATCAGCGTCTTCCTGAAAGGACGTTCTAACCGTTGCCGAATCATCAATTGAAGAGTAAATATGGGGTCCATTTTCGCGGTTCATACTTGCTGAGGTAGTTTCATATGACGCGGCCCGTTTAGGAACTGGAGCAGGAGCTGGAACTGGAACTGGAGTATTTCCTGCAGGCTCAGGAGTATAAGATTTTTTTGTAGGAGCGGGTTTTATCTTTTGTTTTATCTTTATACATGCAATGCTTGTTGTTGTCGCCACTATAGCGCTACCTGCACCAGTGCCTCCAACAATACCTGCAATTTCTAAACTTGAGAATTCATGAACTTTTGATTGAACTGTAACCTCATCCGTTGGAGCTGTCGTTGCTTTGGTCGTTGTACTCAATTGTGAAGTAGTATCCTCAATTTCAACGTCTAGTTCAGTTATCAGTTGCGCAGGTGTCGTTGCTCGTGGAGTTGTCCTAGCTTTAGTTGGCGGAGGTGTCGTTACTCGTACAGTTGTCCTCGCTTCCGTTGGCGGAGGTGTCGTTACTCGTACAGTTGTCCTCGCTTCCGTTGGCGCTGGTGTCGTTGCTTCCTGAGTGGTCTCGGCTTCCGTTGGCGCTGGTGTCGTTGCTTCCTGAGTGGTCTCGGCTTCCGTTAGCGCAGTTGTCGTTGTTTCCTGAGTGGTCTCAGCTTCCGTTGGTGCAGTTGTCGTTGTTTCCTGAGTGGTCTCGGCTTCTGTTGGCGCAGGTGTCGTTGCTTCCTGAGTAGTCTCGGCTTCCGTTGTCGCAGGTGTCGTTGTTTCCTGAGTGGTCTCGGCTTCTGTTGGCGCAGGTGTCGTTGCTTCCTGAGTAGTCTCGGCTTCCGTTGTCGCAGGTGTCGTTGTTTCCTGAGTGGTCTCGGCTTCCGTTGTCGCAGGTGTCGTTGTTTCCTGAGTGGTTTCGGCTTCCGTTGGTGCTTGTGTCGTTACTCGCACAGTTGTCCTCGCTTCCGTTGGCGGAGGTGTCGTTACTCGCACAGTTGTCCTCGCTTCCGTTCGCGGAGGTGTCGTTACTCGTACAGTTGTCCTCGCTTCCGTTGGCGGAGGTGTCGTTACTCGTACAGTTGTCCTCGCTTCCGTTGGCGGAGGTGTCGTTACTCGCACAGTTGTCGATGGTGAAGTAGTTGTTGGTGCTTGTGTTATGATATCAGGATCTGGCGTAACGTTTTCTGGAAAAGGTTTTTGAGTACCAGGTTCATCTGGATTACACGACCCCCATGGGTTACCATTCCTGTAACCTCTTCTTCTGATATATTTATTTGCACAATTGTTTTCGTATGGAGGTCTGTCGCCTTGAGGGTTTCGTACGACTCTACTTGGGTAACTAGCACATGTTGCTCCAAGAATATCACCACGCCCTAGTTTGCCACTAGTACACCTTACATTCTCAGGTCCAGTGGGATATTCAGCGCTGTCTGCAGGGCCGAAGCAACAATATAATGGATCAGGAGAGTTAAAGAGATATCCAGGGGAGGCTATTGTTTGAAGCATGCATTCGCTGTTAGGCACTTCAACAGGTATATTGCTAGAATTTAGCACCCCATACCAAAAATCATATTGTTGGTTGTACTGTAGAGGTTGACACACCCTCACAGGAAGACCGTCTAATGGTGAAGTTGCTTCCGTTGGCGGAGGTGTCGTTGCTCGCGGAGGTGTCGCTGGTGGTGGAGTGGTTGCAGGTTGAGAGGTTGGATTAAATATTATGTAAGGATCCGGTGTAACGCCTGCTGGATAGGGTAGTTGGGTACTTGGTTCGTTAGGATTGCACCATCCCCATGGATTGCTATTGGAGTGACTGTGATATTTATTACTGCAATCGTATGGAAGTGGTGGTGGACTATAAGCGGTTCGTCCAAGGCCATTGAATGAAATTTGCCTTCCTAATTTGCCATTCGTGCATTTCACATTGTAGTTATGAGAAAAATGGCCTTCATGCCTCGCTGGTCCACTGCACCAACTGTATGTATGTGGATGGTCTGGTTCAATCGTAAAAATTTGACAATCACTATTTGGTACTTCAACGACTCCCTGCCCATTACCAACTCGAGTAGCATACCAAAAGTCACCTGTTGCGTTATATCGCAAGGGTTGACACTCCCTCACAGGAAGACCGTCTAATGGTGAAGTTGCTGTTGTGGTTGGTGAAGTTGGTGTCACTGGTGCTTGCCTGACTTCCCTAGCATGAACCTCAAACTCCTTGGCGTCAGGTTGTTTTGTTTCAACAGCATCAAAAAATTCAGCATCTGGGATATCATCAAGGGCATCAACATCACTTAAATCGCTGACCTCGCTTGAAGCATCACTAAATACCTCATTATCTCCAGATGCATCATTAGTTGAATCTTCTGTTTGTGCGATTGTGGCTTTATTAATATTTTCAGCCGCAGTTTCTTTGTTTTCTTTTGAATGGCTGTTTGGCTGCTGCTCTGCACTATGAGCTTCACTATGCCAGTTTTCTATGGCCGTTATCGCTTTATCCGTTAATATGGTTCCAGCCACTGATGAGCCAAAACCTACTGCGGTATTTACCGCTGCACGGTAAGGACTGTCTTCTTTTACACCGAGTTTATCTTGTACTTTGTTACTGACATAATTACCGACATAACCGCTAGCCGCTCCGACTACTGCAGAAGCCACTTTTTTTACTGAGTCAGGATTGTTATAACCGACCGCACCGGCTATCGCGATGGTATTAACTACAGCACCTAATTGTTCTCCGCATGAGTCATTGACGACTTTTCCAGCTCCAGACTCTTTCCAAAATAGCTTCACCGCAGACGATACTGCCGCGCCAGCAACTATAGCCGTTGCTGATACAGGTGCGGTGCCAAGTACTGTGGTTAAACCAACAGCAACTCCGGCTCCTACAGCTACATTTTTGGCGGTTGAAACTGCGTAGTCGTAAATATACTTGCCAGCTGTATTTCTATAGCTGGTTCGTGAAGCGCTATCTTTTTGTGAGAGTGATTCAGGAGGTATGTCAACAGCAACATTTTGATGTTCATAAAAAGCTGGTAAAGTTCCATTCGTTAACCTAGATGTACACATAGTATGCCCCTATTATTAAGCCGTTGCTTAATTCCAGGTACCCTGATGAATACAAATGTTAAAATGTAAACGATATTTTTTTGTTCTTATCCTTGTTCTACAAAAAAGCATTCGAAGGTACAAAGTTAATATTCTCAATTTTTCGTTATTCAAGAAAACTTCTTTTCTCTTTAAAACGGTATGCACTTCTGTAAATTTTCTGTAAATAACAATGAGTCTAAATGTGTAGAGAATTCACTATCTCACCTACTTATTGAACAAATGTTGAATGAAAGCAATAAAAATTGGAAAATGTAGATTAAGTTTCTTAGACGAGTTGACTTTTTGTCAGCCAAACAGTAGGTAAATGGCTTCTTTTACAAGATAATGAGTCGTAGTCAGCTCTGGAAAACGCCATTTCAAAAAATTTAATTACACGGCATTTCATTAATATCATCCTTATGTCGGTAATAAAATAAATTACAAAAACCACTTAATGCCGAGTTGTAAACTGTCACTAAACGATTAGAAGTGAATCTTGTAGTCTAAAAACATAACTTTTTTATTTTATACCGTAGTCCCATGAGCAGCTGAATCGTGAATGTGCCCTTCCTCGTGCGATGAAGTCCCGTTCCCAAAATCGGAAGTCACAGCCCTTGGTCGAGCATAATATCCTTCTTGAATAAACTTCGCACGTTGTCTATCAGTATCTTGGAGCGCAGGTTCAGCAATTTGATCGGTAACAGTGTTCGCGTGCACCTTGCTGGGCTCAACTGGGACAGGAGCACTCCCACAAGTTTTTTGAATGTGTTGTTCACCTGTCAGATTACCATATGCTTTATTATGCGGTTCTGCATGTTGCACCGTCGTGCAGTAATAAGCTAAAGGCGTATTCATTTCTATATAATCATCGTCAAGTGTTACTTCCTTTAAGGACTCTCTATCCTTTGCCAAATTTTCAATTGAAGAGTAAATATGGGTTTCATCTTCACTGCTCGTACCTGCTAAGTGGGGGTTATATGGCGCGTCTCTTCCTGGAGTGGGAGCGGGAATTTTTCCTGCATGTTTAGGTGAATAAGAATTTTTTGTAGGAGCAGGTTTTATCTTTTGTTGTATCTTTTTACATGCAATGGTTGTTGTTGTCGCCACTATAGCGCTACCTACACCTGTGCCTCCAACAATACCTGCAATTTCCAAACTTGAGAATTCATGAACTTTTGCTTGAACTATTGTCTCATCCATTGGAGCTGTCTCGGCTTTGGGCGTTGTACTCAATTGTGAAGTAATACCCTCAATTTCAGAATCTAATTCAGTTATCAGTTGCGCAGACGTAGCAGATCCCTGAGTTGTACTCGCTTCCGTTGACGCAGGTGTTGTTGCTTCCTGAGTGGTCTCGGCTTCTGTTGGTGAAGCTGTCGTTGCTTCCTGAGTGGTCTCGGCTTCCGTTGGTGCAGCTGTCGTTGCTTCCTGAGTGGTCTCGGCTTCCGTTGGTGCTTGTGTCGTTACTCGCACAGTTGTCCTCGCTTCCGTTGGCGGAGGTGTCGTTGCTCGCGAAGTGGTCCTCGCTTCCGTTGGCGCAGGTGTCGTTGCTCGCGAAGTTGTCCTCGCTTCCGTTGGCGCAGGTGTCGTTACTCGCACAGTTGTCCTAGCTTCCGTTGGCGCAGGTGTCGTTGCCCGCGGATCTGTCGCTGGTGGCGGAGTGGTTGCAGGCTGTGTTGCAGGCTGTGTTGCAGGTTGAGAAGTTGGATTAAGTATTATGCCAGAATCCGTTGTAGCGCCAGCTGGATAGGGTAGTTGGGTACCTGGTTCGTTAGGATTGCACCATCCCCATGGATTACTATTGCCATATTTACCACTGCAATCGTGAGGACGTGGCGGGCTATAGGTTCTCCCAAGACCATTATATCCGCCTATTGATCTTCCTAATTGGCCATTCGTGCACTTTACATTATAGTTAGCATGAAATCTCCTCTCTCTCGCAGCTCCACTGCACCAACTGTATGATGAACTTGTGTGGCCTGGTAACATCGAAAAAACTAGACAATCACTATTGGGAACTTCGACGTTTAATCGAACCCTCAAACTTCCAGTTACATACCAAAAGTCACCTGTTGCGTTATATTGCAAGGGTTGACACTCCCTCACAGGAAGACCGTCTAATGGTGAAGTTGCTGTTGTGGTTGGTGAAGTTGGTGTCACAGGTGCTTGCCTGACTTCCCTAGCATGAACCTCAAACTCCTTGGCGTCAGGTTGTTTTGTTTCAACAGCATCAAAAAATTCAGCATCTGGGATATCATCAAGGGCATCAACATCACTTAAATCACTGACCTCGCTTGAAGCATCACTAAATACCTCATTATCTCCAGATGCATCATTAGTTGAATCTTCTGTTTGTGCGATTGTGGCTTTATTAATATTTTCAGCCGCAGTTTCTTTGTTTTCTTTTGAATGGCTGTTTGGCTGCTGCTCTGCACTATGAGCTTCACTATGCCAGTTTTCTATGGCCGTTATCGCTTTATCCGTTAATATGGTTCCAGCCACTGATGAGCCAAAACCTACTGCGGTATTTACCGCTGCACGGTAAGGACTGTCTTCTTTTACACCGAGTTTATCTTGTACTTTGTTACTGACATAATTACCGACATAACCGCTAGCCGCTCCGACTACTGCAGAAGCCACTTTTTTTACTGAGTCAGGATTGTTATAACCGACCGCACCGGCTATCGCCATGGTATTTACTACAGCACCTAATTGTTCTCCGCATGAGTCATTGACGACTTTTCCAGCTCCAGACTCTTTCCAAAATAGCTTCACCGCAGACGATACTGCCGCGCCAGCAACTATAGCCGTTGCTGATACAGGTGCGGTGCCAAGTACTGTGGTTAAACCAACAGCAACTCCGGCTCCTACAGCTACATTTTTGGCGGTTGAAACTGCGTAGTCGTAAATATACTTGCCAGCTGTATTTCTATAGCTGGTTCGTGAAGCGCTATCTTTTTGTGAGAGTGATTCAGGAGGTATGTCAACAGCAACATTTTGATGTTCATAAAAAGCTGGTAAAGTTCCATTCGTTAACCTAGATGTACACATAGTATGCCCCTATTATTAAGCCGTTGCTTAATTCCAGGTACCCTGATGAATACAAATGTAAACATGTAAACGATATTTTTGTGCTCTTATCCTTGTTCTACAAAAAAGCATTCGAAGGTACAAAGTTAATATTCTCAATTTTTCGTTATTCAAGAAAACTTCTTTTCTCTTTAAGGGAGCTAGCGATTTAGAAAGTACCAATCTTTGTCATACCAGCGAAGGCTGGTATCCAGTGACTTTCTATAGGAAAAAGCAAAGGCACTAGACTACCGACATACAAAACTGTCGTTACTTCGTTTCCAGCCTGCGCTGGAGTGACGAGAACTCATCGGTATACTTTCTTCCGCAACTTTCCTAAATTAAAACGGTATGCACTTCTGTAAATTTTCTGTAAATAACAATGAGTCTAAATGTGTAGAGAATTCACTATCTCACCTACTTATTGAACGAATGTTGAATGAAAGCAATAAAAATTGGAAAATGTAGATTAAGTTTCTTAGACGAGTTGACTTTTTGTCAGCCAAACAGTAGGTAAACGGCTTCTTTTACAAGATAATGAGTCGTAGTCAGCTCTGGAAAACGCCATTTCAAAAAATTTAATTACACGGCATTTCATTAATATCATCCTTATGTCGGTAATAAAATAAATTACAAAAACCACTTAATGCCGAGTTGTAAACTGTCACTAAGCGATTAGAAGTGAATCTTGTAGTTTAAAAACATAACTTTTTTATTTTATACCGTAGTCCCATGAGCAGCTGAATCGTGAATGTGCCCTTCCTCATGCGATGAGGTCCCGTTCCCAGAATTGGAAGTGGCATCCCTTGGACGAGCATAATGACCTTCTTGAACTTGAACAAACTTCGCACCTTGTCTATCAGGATCGTGTAGTGCAGGTTTGCTAGCTCTAGCCTCATGTTCAACAGGATCGTAAACGTGCCTTCCACTATGCAATGAAACCCCATTCCCAGGATTGAAAGTTGCCTCCCTCGCATATGAATAATCACCTTCTTGAACATGGTTCACACCTTGTCTACTAGTATCATTACCGTGGAGCGCAGGTTGTTTGCTAGCCGTAGTATCATAAGAAACACGTTCGTAAACGTGCCTTCCCCCATGCGTTGAAGTCCCGTTCCCAGAATAGGAAGTGGCATCCCTTGGACGAGCATAATAACCTTCTTGAACATGGTTCACACCTTGTCTACTAGTATCATTACCGTGGGGCGCAGGTTGTTTGCTAACCGCAGTATCATAAGGAACACGTTCGTAAACGTGCCTTCCCCCATGGGATGACATCCCGCTCCCAAAATCGGAAGTAGTAGCCCTTGGGCGAGAGTAATAACCTTCTTGAACAAGCTTCGCACGATATCTATCTGTATCGTGGAGCGCAGGTTGTTTACTAGCCGTAGCCCCTTGAGCAGCAGAATTGTAAACGTGCCTTCCCTCATGGGATGAAGGCACATTCCCAGAATTGAAAGTCGCCCCTCTTGCATATGAATAATCACCTTCTTGAACATGGTTCACACTTTGTCTACCAGTATCATTACCGTGGAGTGCAGATTCAGCAATTTGACTGCCAGAAGTGTTCGCGTATACCTTTCTGCGGTCATATGGGATAGGAATATTCCCATATTCTTTATGCATTTGTTGATCAGCCGCCAGGTTACCATACGCTGTGGTACCTTGATATACAGGGCGTTTACTGTGGGAGTCGGTATGTTGTAGTCCCATGTATGGAGGTTGAGACGATTTCATTTCAAAATATTCACCGTCATCAGCGTCTTCCTGAAAGGACGTTCTAACCGTTGCCGAATCATCAATTGAAGAGTAAATATGGGGTCCATTTTCGCGGTTCATACTTGCTGAGGTAGTTTCATATGACGCGGCCCGTTTAGGAACTGGAGCAGGAGCTGGAACTGGAACTGGAGTATTTCCTGCAGGCTCAGGAGTATAAGATTTTTTTGTAGGAGCGGGTTTTATCTTTTGTTTTATCTTTATACATGCAATGCTTGTTGTTGTCGCCACTATAGCGCTACCTGCACCAGTGCCTCCAACAATACCTGCAATTTCTAAACTTGAGAATTCATGAACTTTTGATTGAACTGTAACCTCATCCGTTGGAGCTGTCGTTGCTTTGGTCGTTGTACTCAATTGTGAAGTAGTATCCTCAATTTCAACGTCTAGTTCAGTTATCAGTTGCGCAGGTGTCGTTGCTCGTGGAGTTGTCCTAGCTTTAGTTGGCGGAGGTGTCGTTACTCGTACAGTTGTCCTCGCTTCCGTTGGCGGAGGTGTCGTTACTCGTACAGTTGTCCTCGCTTCCGTTGATGGAGGTGTCGTTGCTCGTGGAGTTGTCCTAGCTTCCGTTGATGGAGGTGTTGTTGCTTCCTGAGTGGTCTCGGCTTCCGTTGGCGCTGGTGTCGTTGCTTCCTGAGTGGTCTCGGCTTCCGTTGGCGCTGGTGTCGTTGCTTCCTGAGTGGTCTCGGCTTCCGTTGGCGCTGGTGTCGTTGCTTCTTGAGTGGTCTCGGCTTCCGTTAGCGCAGCTGTCGTTGTTTCCTGAGTGGTCTCGGCTTCCGTTGGCGGAGGTGTCGTTACTCGCGGAGTTGTCCTCGCTTCCGTTGGCGCAGGTGTCGTTACTCGCACAGTTGTCGATGGTGAAGTAGTTGTTGGTGCTTGTGTTATGATATCAGGATCTGGCGTAACGTTTTCTGGAAAAGGTTTTTGAGTACCAGGTTCATCTGGATTACACGACCCCCATGGGTTACCATTCCTGTAACCTCTACTTCTGGTATATTTACTTCCACAATTGTCTTCGTATGGAGGTCTGTGGCCTTGAGGGTTTCGTACGACTCTACTTGGGTAACTAGCACATGTTGCTCCAAAATTATTACCACGTCCTAGTTTACCACTAGTACACCTTACATTCTTCGGTACAGTGCCAAATTCAGCGCTGGCTGCAGGGCCGAAGCAACAATATGGATAAGGATCTATTGGGGAATCAATTGTTTGAAGCATGCATTCACTGTTAGGCACTTCAACAGGTATATTGCTAGAGTTTCGCACCCCATACCAAAAATCATATTGTTCGTTGTACTGTAGAGGTTGACACACCCTCACAGGAAGACCGTCTAATGGTGAAGTTGCTTCCGTTGGCGGAGGTGTCGTTGCTCGCGGAGGTGTCGCTGGTGGTGGAGTGGTTGCAGGTTGAGAGGTTGGATTAAATATTATGTAAGGATCCGGTGTAACGCCTGCTGGATAGGGTAGTTGGGTACTTGGTTCGTTAGGATTGCACCATCCCCATGGATTGCTATAGGCATGACCGTTA
Organism: Parashewanella spongiae; assembly: GCF_004358345.1. Classification (NCBI taxonomy): domain Bacteria; kingdom Pseudomonadati; phylum Pseudomonadota; class Gammaproteobacteria; order Alteromonadales; family Shewanellaceae; genus Parashewanella; species Parashewanella spongiae. The sequence goes on from NZ_CP037952.1 coordinate 4,656,180, forward strand.
CGAATATATTTACTACTACAACATGTGTATGGAAGTGGCCGTGGGCTGTATGCTGTTGGTCCAAGACCAGCGAATCCTCTTATTGCTCTTCCTAATTGGCCATTCGTGCACTTTATATTAAAGTTATGTACAAAATTGTCTTCATGCCTAGATGGCCCACTGCACCAACTGTATGATGAACTTGGGTGGCCTCGTAACATCGAAAAAACTAGACAATCACTATTGGGAACTTCGACGTTTAATGGAACCCCCAAAGTTCCATTTGCATACCAAAAGTCACCTGTTGCGTTATATTGTAAAGGTTGGCATTCCATTACAGGAAGACCGTCTAATGGTGAAGTTGCTGTTGTGGTTGGTGAAGTTGGTGTCACAGGTGCTTGCCTGACTTCCCTAGCATGAACCTCAAACTCCTTGGCGTCAGGTTGTTTTGTTTCAACAGCATCAAAAAATTCAGCATCTGGGATATCATCAAGGGCATCAACATCACTTAAATCGCTGACCTCGCTTGAAGCATCACTAAATACCTCATTATCTCCAGATGCATCATTAGTTGAATCTTCTGTTTGTGCGATTGTGGCTTTATTAATATTTTCAGCCGCAGTTTCTTTGTTTTCTTTTGAATGGCTGTTTGGCTGCTGCTCTGCACTATGAGCTTCACTATGCCAGTTTTCTATGGCCGTTATCGCTTTATCCGTTAATATGGTTCCAGCCACTGATGAGCCAAAACCTACTGCGGTATTTACCGCTGCACGGTAAGGACTGTCTTCTTTTACACCGAGTTTATCTTGTACTTTGTTACTGACATAATTACCGACATAACCGCTAGCCGCTCCGACTACTGCAGAAGCCACTTTTTTTACTGAGTCAGGATTGTTATAACCGACCGCACCGGCTATCGCCATGGTATTTACTACAGCACCTAATTGTTCTCCGCATGAGTCATTGACGACTTTTCCAGCTCCAGATTCTTTCCAAAATAGCTTCACCGCAGACGATACTGCCGCGCCAGCAACTATAGCCGTTGCTGATACAGGTGCGGTGCCAAGTACTGTGGTTAAACCAACAGCAACTCCGGCTCCTACAGCTACATTTTTGGCGGTTGAAACTGCGTAGTCGTAAATATACTTGCCAGCTGTATTTCTATAGCTGGTTCGTGAAGCGCTATCTTTTTGTGAGAGTGATTCAGGAGGTATGTCAACAGCAACATTTTGATGTTCATAAAAAGCTGGTAAAGTTCCATTCGTTAACCTAGATGTACACATAGTATGCCCCTATTATTAAGCCTTTGCTTAATTCCAGGTACCCTGATGAATACAAATGTTAAAATGTAAACGATATTTTTGTGCTCTTATCCTTGTTCTACAAAAAAGCATTCGAAGGTACAAAGTTAATATTCTCAATTTTTCGTTATTCAAGAAAACTTCTTTTCTCTTTAAAACGGTATGCACTTCTGTAAATTTTCTGTAAATAACAATGAGTCTAAATGTGTAGAGAATTCACTATCTCACCTACTTATTGAACGAATGTTGAATGAAAGCAATAAAAATTGGAAAATGTAGATTAAGTTTCTTAGACGAGTTGACTTTTTGTCAGCCAAACAGTAGGTAAACGGCTTCTTTTACAAGATAATGAGTCGTAGTCGGCTCTGAAAACGCCATTTCAAAAAATTTAATTACACGGCATTTCATTAATATCATCCTTATGTCGGTAATAAAATAAATTACAAAAACCACTTAATGCCGAGTTGTAAACTGTCAATAAGCGATTAGAAGTGAATCTTGTAGTCTAAAAACATAACTTTTTTATTTTATACCGTAGTCCCATGAGCAGCTGAATCGTGAATGTGCCCTTCCTCATGCGATGAAGTCCCGTTCCCAGAATAGGAAGTGGCATCCCTTGGACGAGCATAATAACCTTCTTGAACAAGCTTCTCACTTTGTCTATCAGGATCGTATAGTGCAGGTTTGCTAGCTCTAGCTTCATGTTCAACAGGATCGTAAACGTGCCTTCCACTATGCAATGAAACCCCATTCCCAGAATTAAAAGTCGCACCCCTTTCATATGAACAATCACCTTCTTGAACATGGTTCACACCTTGTCTACTAGTATCATTACCGTGGAGCGCAGGTTGTTTGCTAGCCGTAGTATCATAAGAAACACGTTCGTAAACGTGCCTTCCCCCATGCGTTGAAGTCCCGTTCCCAGAATAGGAAGTGGCATCCCTTGGACGAGCATAATAACCTTCTTGAACATGGTTCACACCTTGTCTACTAGTATCATTACCGTGGGGCGCAGGTTGTTTGCTAACCGCAGTATCATAAGGAACACGTTCGTAAACGTGCCTTCCCCCATGGGATGAAATCCCGCTCCCAAAATCGGAAGTAGTAGCCCTTGGGCGAGAGTAATAACCTTCTTGAACAAGCTTCGCACTATATCTATCTGTATCGTGGAGTGCAGGTTGTTTACTAGCCGTAGCCCCTTGAGCAGCAGAATTGTAAACGTGCCTTCCCTCATGGGATGAAGGCACATTCCCAGAATTGAAAGTCGCCCCTCTTGCATATGAATAATCACCTTCTTGAACATGGTTCACACTTTGTCTACCAGTATCATTACCGTGGAGTGCAGATTCAGCAATTTGACTGCCAGAAGTGTTCGCGTATACCTTTCTGCGGTCATATGGGATAGGAATATTCCCATATTCTTTATGCATTTGTTGATCAGCAGCCAGGTTACCATACGCTGTGGTACCTTGATATACAGGGCGTTTACTGTGGGAGTCGATATGTTGTAGTCCCATGTATGGAGGTTGAAGCGATTTCATTTCTGAATATTCACCGTCATCAGCGTCTTCCTGAAAGGACGTTCTAACCGTTGCCGAATCATCAATTGAAGAGTAAATATGGGGTCCATTTTCGCGGTTCATACTTGCTGAGGTAGTTTCATATGACGCGGCCCGTTTAGGAACTGGAGCAGGAACTGGAACTGGAGTATTTCCTGCAGGCTCAGGAGTATAAGATTTTTTTGTAGGAGCGGGTTTTATCTTTTGTTTTATCTTTATACATGCAATGCTTGTTGTTGTCGCCACTATAGCGCTACCTGCACCTGTGCCTCCAACAATACCTGCAATTTCTAAACTTGAGAATTCATGAACTTTTGATTGAACTGTAACCTCATCCGTTGGAGCTGTCGTTGCTTTGGTCGTTGTACTCAATTGTGAAGTAGTATCCTCAATTTCAACGTCTAGTTCAGTTATCAGTTGCGCAGGTGTCGTTGCTCGTGGAGTTGTCCTAGCTTCCGTTGATGGAGGTGTCGTTGCTCGTGGAGTTGTCCTAGCTTCCGTTGATGGAGGTGTTGTTGCTTCCTGAGTGGTCTCGGCTTCCGTTGGCACTGGTGTCGTTGCTTCCTGAGTGGTCTCGGCTTCCGTTAGCGCTGGTGTCGTTGTTTCCTGAGTGGTCTCAGCTTCCGTTGGTGCAGTTGTCGTTGTTTCCTGAGTGGTCTCGGCTTCTGTTGGCGCTGGTGTCGTTGTTTCCTGAGTGGTCACGGCTTCCGTTGGCGCTGGTGTCGTTGCTTCCTGAGTGGTCTCGGCTTCTGTTGGCGCTGGTGTCGTTGTTTCCTGAGTGGTCACGGCTTCCGTTGGCGCTGGTGTCGTTGCTTCCTGAGTGGTCTCGGCTTCTGTTGGCTCAGCTGTCGTTGCTCGCGGAGTTGTCCTAACTTCCGTTGGCGGAGGTGTCGTTGCTCGCGCAGTTGTCGCTGGTGGTGGAGTCGTTGCAGGTTGTGTTGCAGGCTGAGAGGTTGGATTAAGTATTATGTAGGGATCCGTTGTAACGCCATCTGGATAGGGTAGCTGGGTACTTGGTTCGTTAGGATTGCACCATCCCCATGGATTTCTAGAGGGGTGTCCCGTACCTCGATTATATTTATGACTACAACCGTATGGAAGTGGCGGTGGGCTATAAACGGTTGGTCCAAGGCCAGCGAATCCTCTTATTGCTCTTCCTAATTGGCCATTCGTGCACCTTCTATTAAAGTTATGAGCAATCGGGTTGCCCTCATTCTTCGCTGGACCAATGCACCAACTGTATATACTTGGACGGTCTGGTTGAATCACAAAAACTAGACAGTCACTATTGGGAACTTCGACGTTTAATGATACCCCCCTAGCTGTAGTTGCATACCAAAAGTCACCTGTTGCGTTATATTGTAAAGGTTGACATTCAACAACAGGAAGACCGTCTAATGGTGAAGTTGCTGTTGTGGTTGGTGAAGTTGGTGTCACAGGTGCTTGCCTGACTTCCCTAGCATGAACCTCAAACTCCTTGGCGTCAGGTTGTTTTGTTTCAACAGCATCAAAAAATTCAGCATCTGGGATATCATCAAGGGCATCAACATCACTTAAATCACTGACCTCGCTTGAAGCATCACTAAATACCTCATTATCTCCAGATGCATCATTAGTTGAATCTTCTGTTTGTGCGATTGTGGCTTTATTAATATTTTCAGCCGCAGTTTCTTTGTTTTCTTTTGAATGGCTGTTTGGCTGCTGCTCTGCACTATGAGCTTCACTATGCCAGTTTTCTATGGCCGTTATCGCTTTATCCGTTAATATGGTTCCAGCCACTGATGAGCCAAAACCTACTGCGGTATTTACCGCTGCACGGTAAGGACTGTCTTCTTTTACACCGAGTTTATCTTGTACTTTGTTACTGACATAATTACCGACATAACCGCTAGCCGCTCCGACTACTGCAGAAGCCACTTTTTTTACTGAGTCAGGATTGTTATAACCGACCGCACCGGCTATCGCCATGGTATTTACTACAGCACCTAATTGTTCTCCGCATGAGTCATTGACGACTTTTCCAGCTCCAGACTCTTTCCAAAATAGCTTCACCGCAGACGATACTGCCGCGCCAGCAATTATAGCCGTTGCTGATACAGGTGCGGTGCCAAGTACTGTGGTTAAACCAACAGCAACTCCGGCTCCTACAGCTACATTTTTGGCGGTTGAAACTGCGTAGTCGTAAATATACTTGCCAGCTGTATTTCTATAGCTGGTTCGTGAAGCGCTATCTTTTTGTGAGAGTGATTCAGGAGGTATGTCAACAGCAACATTTTGATGTTCATAAAAAGCTGGTAAAGTTCCATTCGTTAACCTAGATGTACACATAGTATGCCCCTATTATTAAGCCGTTGCTTAATTCCAGGTACCCTGATGAATACAAATGTAAACATGTAAACGATATTTTTGTGCTCTTATCCTTGTTCTACAAAAAAGCATTCGAAGGTACAAAGTTAATATTCTCAATTTTTCGTTATTCAAGAAAACTTCTTTTCTCTTTAAGGGAGCTAGCGATTTAGAAAGTACCAATCTTTGTCATACCAGCGAAGGCTGGTATCCAGTGACTTTCTATAGGAAAAAGCAAAGGCACTAGACTACCGACATACAAAACTGTCGTTACTTCGTTTCCAGCCTGCGCTGGAGTGACGAGAACTCATCGGTATACTTTCTTCCGCAACTTTCCTAAATTAAAACGGTATGTACTTCTGTAAATTTTCTGTAAATAACAATGAGTCTAAATGTGTAGAGAATTCACTATCTCACCTACTTATTGAACGAATGTTGAATGAAAGCAATAAAAATTGGAAAATGTAGATTAAGTTTCTTAGACGAGTTGACTTTTTGTCAGCCAAACAGTAGGTAAATGGCTTCTTTTACAAGATAATGGGTCAGCTCAAATTTCGGTGGTCTGGTTCAATCGTAAAGATTTGACATTCACTGTTAGGTACTTCTGCATGTATTTAGAACTCTTTGCCGTCAGGTTGCAGTGTTTCAACAGCGTCAAATAATTAAGCATCTATGATACCACCAAGGGTGATCAGCATATCTTAAATCACTGGCCTCGAAGCATCACTAAATAAATCATTATCCCCAGATGCATCATTAGTGGAACCTTCCGTTTGTGCGATTGTTGCTTTATTGATATTTTCAGGCACAGTTTCTTTGTTTTCTTCTGAATGGCTGTTTGACTGTTGCTCTACACGATGGGCTGCACTATGCCAGTTTTCTATGGTCGTTATCGCTTTATCCGTCAATATGGTTCCAGCAATTGACGAGCCAAAACCTACTGCAGAATTTACAGCTGTACGGTAAGGGTTATCTTCTTTTACACCGAGTTTATCTTGTATTTTGTTACTTACATAGATACCTACATAACCGCTAGCCGCTCCGACTACAGCAGAAGCCACTTTTTTTACTGAATTTGGATCGTTATAACCGACCGCACCTGCTATTGCAATGGTGTTAACTACAGCACCTAATTTTTCTCCGCATGAGTCATTGACAACTTTTCCAGCTCCAGACTCTTTCCAAAATAGCTGCACGGCAGACGATACAGCTGCGCCAGTAACTATGGCCGTTATTGAAACAGGTGTGGTGCCAAGTAAAGTGGTTATACCAACAACAACTCCGGCACTTACAATTGCACTCTTAACTGTTGAAACTGTGTAGTCGTAAACATACTGTCCAGATGTATTTCTATAGCGGGTTCGAGAAGCGCTATCTTTTTCTGTGAGTGGATCAGGAGGTGTTTCAATAGTAGCACTTTGATGTTCATGATAAGCTGGTAAAGCTTCATATGTTAACGTAGATGTAAACATAGTATGCCCCTATTATTAAGTCGTGGCTTAATTCCTAATACTCTGATGCGTACAAATGTTAAAATGAAAACGATATTTTTGTTTTATTATCCTTGCTCTACAGAAAATCATTCGAAGAAACAAAATTATTATTCTCAATTTCTGGTTATTCAAGAAAATTTCTTTTCTCTTTAAGGGATCTAACGATTTAGAAAGTACCAATCTTTGTCATACCAGCGAAGGCTGGTATCCAGTGACTTTCTATACAAAAAAAACAAAGGCACTAGGGGCTGCTTATCTTTCATGATTAAATTTTGTGCTATTTGAGCGTTTATCTGTTCAAGGCGTAAGCAGTGAAGCTTAGTCATCTAAGTAAACGGGTTACAACACAGAACAATGAACGCTCAAAAGCATCTAAGACAGCGTAAATTGGTCATTTCTACTGCGTTATCGCTTGCTTATTTGGAAACGAAGTAACGACAGTTTTGTATGTCGATAATAACCAAACCGCACAAGCTCTGTCTTGTATAAAACGACCAATTTATCGCTGCAAAAATAATCACGAAAGATAAACAGCCCCTAGACTACCGACATACCAAACTGTCGTTTCTTCGTTGCCAGCCTGCGCTGGGGTGACGAGAACTCATCAGTATACTTTCTTCCGTAACTTTCCTAAATTAAAAGGTATACACTTCTGTAAATAACAATCCGTCTAGATGTGTAGAGAATTCACTATCTCACCTATTTATTGAATGAATGTTGAATGAAAGCAATACAAGTTTGAAATGTAGTTAAACTTCTTAGACGAATTGACTTTTTGTCAGCCAACCAGCAGATAAATGACTTCTTTCACAAGATATAAGTTAGCACTGAAAAACGCCGCACGGCATCTCATTGATGTAACACTCTGAATGGCACCCTAAAACAATAATTTTTGTTTCTCCACCAACCTCACTACAAAAACAGCAAAAAAATTAGTTTAATAGCAAGTTTGCTATCAATTGGATAAATAATGACTTTTCTTGAACGCTACTACACTGTGTCTTCTTCGTCTTGTCACAGTGTAAAACTACAAATAATGTGAATATTTTCATGTTCGGCTAATTAATTTATAAGACTCTTCACGTAAGAAGATGAACAACTTTTAATGACAAATCTCATGTATTTTTTATATGTTGTTACTGCCATTAGTTACATTGTTCTTTTGCGAGGAGGTATTCATGAGTGGTGAACTTCCGAATAATTTCGCTCAACTATCGCTAACGCCTCAAGGTTTCTATTTCCCAGCTGAAATGACCAATAATTCAGGACGCCCTGCACCACTTGAACATTCGCAAGCTCCTTTGAATACTCAACTTTCACATGCCTCCCGCCAATTTCACAGCGCCGAATTATCCTTAGTCCCACAAAATGCTTCAGCATACCGAGTGTCAGCTCAACCAGCTCATAATCCACTGCTAGGTCGGTTCGTCTACAGTACTCACTCACCTGAGAATTCCCATTTAAGCGACTATATGTCGCAAGATTCATGTAGAGCTGAACTCCCTGCTATACATTCTCAGGTTGTTTTTCAATCAACTCACTGTAGTAGTACACGAAATGGACCACAAGCTTTACAACAAGCCAGAAAGTTATTTTGTTGTTGGCAACAAAACCCGCAAGCAAGTCTACAAATAAACAACGACCAAATTATGCTCACCAGCTCACGAACGGAAGGCTTATCACCGTTTGAACTACTGGAATGGGTCGCGGTCCGCACCTACAATACAGTTTCCATCACCGCCATTGCCCGATATATCGGCCTTGGTGAGATTGTTCTTGTCTTGAATGATAAAGGTGAATTAACAGCAAACTTAAACGACATGCAGAAGCAATTTAACACCCTGAACGAGCATCAACAAATCAGCTTTATTGCATCGTCTGCTTACAAGTTGCAGCCTGTCGATATTAAGTCAAACAAAACCAATCAAATGCAATATTTCTATACTCAAAAGGATTGGAGTTACCCACCTAATCACCAATTACAGCAGGTTCATCATTGTCGTTTTGGTGCGATTGCTATACCTTGTGAACAATCGGATGAGCTTACCGCCATTCATCATTGCTTAGAAAGTGTCAGCCGACTTGCACAGTTAACCTATGAATTTTACGACCCCATTTGGCAATCTGCTGGAGTTAAACCACCTTATAGACACGAGACTCATGAACTTTATGCTCACGCTTTTACTGCATTCAATAACTATACTTATGGCGATAACTCAGGCGCTTATCAAGCTGATTTAAAGCCTTATATTCGACAGTGGTTAGCCGCCTTACAGCCTTGTTGCAATCAAAAATTCAAATTAAGCCGTCTTCCTCGTTATCAAAAGCTTTGCGCTGCAAACAGTGCATCTGTGTTTTTACGTGTTTGTGGCAAGCATGCCACAAATCCTTTTCCATCTTTTCGTTTTTTAGATCAACAACATTTGATTCTCCGTGCGACCGCTGATGAAAATCGGTTATGTAACAACCTATCACAACAAACAGCGATTACTATAATCAAGAGTTATCGAAATAAAATTTCCATTGATTATCTTCGACTTGAACACTCAACACTTCCTGAAATAAAGGCTTTTTTGCTTTTAATTCAAAATTTAGTTCCAGAAAAAGCTTCAGTCTCTATGGTTGAATTAGCGATATATTTATCACTTAATAAACAACCACCAAAAAACTTACAGTATATAGTTCCTCCTATCATTGCCAGCGCCTTTTTGTCTCTCGATCCTTCAACATCTACAAATATACTGGCTCAATTCGCCTACCATAAATTGGCAAATTGGTTAGTAAAGCAGGAGCCTACCTTACTAAAACTAGAACACTCAGGTATTACCCTATCCCAACTTCAACAATGGGCAAGAAACACTGGCGATGAGTTTTGGGATCACACATTATCGGTTCATCAAAGGTGGTTAATTTTTGCTTCAACGGCGACTAAGACCTTGTTATATCGCGCTGAATGTGACTTATTTAACACTAACATGACGCCACCTCCGATGACATCTGCACTGCCATGCCCCAGCGGCGAAGAGTGCGTCAGCGGTTTAATCAACACACCGATTGGATTGATCGCTCCACTGTATTTTCGAAAATCTGATCACGAGCTTTATGGCCACTCAGGTGCTGATTGTGAGCTGTGTAAAACGGCAATATTTCGAGTGAAATATGATGGCAAAAGTACTGCTAGCTCTAAACAACCTTTTATTGCTCATTGTGCTAAGCATGAACAAGATATATGTGAAGAATGCCTGCCTACTTGGTTATCACAGAAAATTGGAAAGATTCATAGTGCTTCCAATGATACTACCTTCCTCCATATAAAAGACAAACATCAAGCAGAGTTATACATATTGCACGAAGCTCATGTTGTTGAAAGCATGTTATTAGCGTGGCTGAGCATTTCTAAAATTGCTCCTCTAAAACCTTTAGGACTTGAGGAAACTTGGATTACATTCGCAGAAAACTACCCAGAATTAGCCAAGTGTGCATTAATTGACCTCACCGAAACGACAAACGTTAATAAAGCAAATGATGTGAGCCAGTTTTCACTTCCCGCTACAACTTGTTGTGAAAATATGAAGTTATTACCCGTTTATTTGGTCGCAGCGAACTACAACAAGATAATAAGAAATAATATGCAGTCTGCATCTAATTTTCTCATGGTGACCTGCGATAAATGTGAAAATCAACATGGTAAAACAACCGTTTTATCCAGTATTGACTACCAAAATAAAGAGCAAGTCGTTATTGAACAAAATTTCATTGCTCACTGCACTGAACATCAAGTGGATTTATGCGTAGATTGCTGCAAAGAAAGTAAAAGAACGGGAATGCAGCCGCAAGCAACAGCTTCTAGGACGTTTTTATCAACTCATCACGCTTCCTCTACAGCATGGGATAAAAACTTATCTAAAATTTCAACTGAACCAGTAAAAAAAGTAGAAGACTTCGTTTTTGGCTGCCCTATATGTTTAAACCCCTTCAAGTCTGATAGCGAGGTCGTAAAAACAAATTGTGGGCATACGTTTTGCATTTCATGTTTTGATACTCACTCTCGTATCCAGAACACGGCGCGAGTATCATGCCCAACTTGCAGAAACGAAGTTACAACAACAGAACGGGTATTCTTATCATTCATACCATCTCTATAGATCATTAAATTGGCTTTAAAGATTCAGCAAGCTTTGACGCGTTACGTGTCACTATGCCATAAATACTTAATTGCGGATTAGCGCCAATGCTCGTCGGAAACATAGAGCCATCCATTACAGATACATTTTCTAAATAATGATGTTGACCATTTGAGTCGATCATTGCTTTAGTTAAGTCTTCTCCCATTGGGCAACCTCCCATGACATGCGCAGACGCAACGATGGTTTTAAGCGGTGCCAGTTGCATATCATTGATAGCCTGTTTCGCTTGCGACCAATTTTGCAAGTAATCCATTCCATCATTCATTGGTAATACTTTCTTAGCTCCTGCCGCAAATTGCAATTCTGCCATGGATAAAAATGCATGTTTTGCGGCATACCAAAAGGTATTCGTTAGCGAGTAATCCAATTTAAAACCTGTATCAGTTAACTGGACTTGGCCGCCTACGCTGTCATTATGAAAGCCATCACGAATAAGGGCGATGGTAACTTGCAAGTGATTAAAGTCTCGCATTAATTCAGCATGACTTTCGCCATAGCCTAGGGTTTTGCTGCTGACTAAAACAGGATGAATCGGCGGTACTTCAAGTTTATAACCTAACGCGCCCGTGACACCGTTACGCCACAAAAATTGATCCGAATAGATTGATTGAGGTGCCCCGCTGTGACCGTTGATAGGCTGTTCAAAAACAGCGCCAGAAAGTAATGTGGGGTGCAAAAATGTCCTTTTTCCCAGCAAACTATGTGGATCGGGTGTTTTAGAGCGCATCAGCAGTGTCGGAGTGTGAATTGCACCAGCCGCTAAGACATAGCGTTTAGCCTTAATAACCATTGTTATTCCACTCGGTTTTAATGTTTCATCGAGTGCAGCAACATTCAATTGAGTCACATTGCCATTCGAATGTTCAAGTTGTATTGCTTTTGCGCGGCTGATTAAGATTGCACCATTTTTTAAGGCTGACGGTACAGTAGTGACTAACATTGACTGCTTGGCATTCGCTGGACATCCCATACCGCAATACCCTAGATTTAGACAACCTTTCACATTACGGTTTATCAAAGTGTACTGCCAATCAAGCTTATCGCACCCTTCCGCAAGCATTTGGTTATTAGCATTCGGCGGCAATTGCCATGGGTAGATATTCAGTCTTTGTTCGGCTTTCTCAAACCAAGGGGTTAAGCTTTCTGTCGACAATCCTACCAATCCCTTTTCAGCCGCCCAATACTTTAATGTGTCGTCTGGAGTACGGATCGAGGTTGTCCAGTTGATTGTAGTTGAGCCACCAACGGCACGCCCCTGAAAAATTCCTACTGCTGAATCAGCCGTTTTCATCGAAGCAGCTTGTTGATATAAATTGGGGTATGCCGTCCTTTCTTCCATATCAAAATCACTGGAGGTTTTCAGCGGCCCAGCTTCTAGCATGACGACTTTTAATCCTGCTTGTGACAATATTTCAGCGGCCGTACCACCACCAGCACCTGTTCCCACCACGACCACATCCGCTTCAATCACGATATCTTTACTGATTGTGCTGGCATCAATGTGATCCCAGCCTGAGGCTAATCCTACGATTATTGGATCCTTGATCATTATTTGGCCTTAAGTCTCGTCAGAAAATAATTGCGGTTTAGCATAGTTGAAGGCCACCCAATGGTTTGGAATAGCATAGTAGCTGCTCATGATCAGCTCTCTGAGCCCTACATAAGCTTCGTTTATTAAAGCAAGGTAATGATGACGCCACTCTTCCAACATGTTGATGAGCTCCAAGGGCGTTCTTAAAATAAGCGGTGTAATACTACCGCTTAACAATAATAACCCTAACCGAGACTCCAATAACTCAAAAAGTTGCTCCAGCTTTTGTTGCGATTCATCGGGCAATAATTGCAATGTATGATGAATACTCTCAATGGTATGTAGAATAGTTTTTTGACGTAAGTGGCTAACTTCTGGCAATGCGCCATCAAGAAAAATAGGTAGCATGACACTGAGCACTAAATGGTGCTTCATTTTAGGTTTCAACGAACTGTGTTGCCAATGACCATTATACCAAGTGGTTCCAATGGCTAAGCCTGCTGTCATTGCGAAACTGCTTAAAATAAAAGTGCGGCGATTCATAACAACCACTTCCTATACTTTCACCGAAGTATGTTAAACTCGCATTTGTTGGTAGCCCCAACAAAATTTGGGATAAACATCTGAATAGCAAGATAATCAAATTAACAAAACTTAGCTAAACATGGCAACTCTTCGTAATGAAAAATACTGCATTTAAACCCGTTTGGTGGGCTCGAAATTCGCACATTCAAACTATTTTGCCTTTGCTTACTAAGGTTAAAAGCCCTGCACTTACTCGGCAGCGACTTAATACGCATGACGGAGACTTTGTCGACTTAGATTGGTTAAGTCAACCTGAAAGAAATAAACCAATCGTGGTTATCATTCATGGATTAGAGGGAAGTGCACAATCTCATTACGCCCGAAGGATGTTAATGGCTTGTCAACAACAAAGTATTTGCGCCGTAGTTCATCATCATCGAAGTTGCTCAGGTGAACCCAACCAGCTTGCACGCAGTTATCACAGCGGCGATACCCAAGATGTCACGGGGACATTGAAATTCATTAATGATACTTATCCTAATTCACCTATTTGGGCTGTGGGCTATAGTCTTGGTGGCAATGTGTTGTGTAAATACTTAGGAGAAAAACAAAGTCAAAGCCTGATTCAGCGAGCAGTAATTATATCAGCCCCTTTACAGTTAAATGCTTGTGCAAAGCGCTTAGAAAGCGGTTTTTCCAAGGTTTATCAAAGCTATTTAATCAAGCAATTACAACAAAAAACAATCAATAAAATTACTCATCCAATACTGGGTGAACACATGCCAATTTCCAAAAATGAAGTCTCAGCTTTGCGCACTTTTTATCAATTTGATGACAAAGTAACTGCACCATTACATGGCTTTGCTGGTGTCGATGATTATTATCACCGCGCCAGTGGCTTGCCTTTCATCGCCAATATCGCTGTACCAACATTAATTATCCATGCTCAGGACGACCCATTTATGACGGCTGACGTCATTCCTAACCCTGAACAACTTTCACCTCTGGTAGAGTATGAATTACAGCCTTACGGCGGGCACGTAGGCTTTATTCAAGGAGGTAAACCTTGGCGTCCCAATTTTTATCTAGAACCACGAGTGTTAAATTTTTTATCTTGCAACAAAAACGATTCTAACAATAAGTGAGCAAGTCTATGCTAGTGCCTTATGATGCTTTATCTGATTTACCAACAGAAACATTGGACAATCTTGTAAAAGAATATTTATTTACACAAGTCGAAGACGGTAGTTTTACTACAATGAATAATGAGCAAATAAATAGTGCTATTGAGCAATGTAAGAAAATGCTCAAACAAGGTATTTTAGTTGTTGAATACAGTGAAAATGACGAGTCAATTGGGATCCGTCACATTGATCAAATTAACGGACTAAAAAATAATGTCAGCTAGACACCCGATAATCGCAATTACGGGGTCGTCGGGTGCAGGCACGACGACCACGACCACAACTTTTACTCATATTTTCCGTCAACTTGGCATCAACGCCGCATTGGTTGAAGGCGACAGCTTTCACAAATACACTCGTGCTGAAATGGAGCTGATGATCCGTAAGGCCCAAGAGGAAAATAAAAATGTCAGTTACTTTGGCTCCGATGCCAATGATTTTGAAAAGCTTGAAAAGTGCTTTTTAGATTACGCTACAACAGGTCAAGGCGAAACCCGCGATTACCTTCATACCTTTGACGAAGCGGTTCCTTTTAATCAAATGCCGGGAACGTTTACTCAATGGACACCACTGCCTGATGACACGGATATGTTGTATTACGAAGGCTTACATGGTGGGGTGATAACAGACTCTACAAACGTGGCTCAACACGTCGACTTGCTCATAGGCATGGTACCTATTGTAAACCTTGAATGGATCCAAAAAATCATACGTGACACCAAAGAGCGAGGCCATAGTCGTGAAAAAGTTATGGGCTCTATTGTTCGTAGCATGGACGATTATGTTAATCACATCACACCGCAGTTTTCACGCACACACATCAATTTCCAGCGTGTACCAACGGTCGATACCTCTAACCCATTTAGCGCAAAAGCCATTCCGAGTTCAGACGAAAGTTTTGTCGTGATACGATTCAGAGGGATAAAAGATGTGAATTTCTCTAACTACTTACAACTTATCCAAGGATCTTTTTTATCCAGAGCTGATACCTTAGTGGTACCAGGTGGAAAAATGTCATTGGCAATGGAAATTATTCTGACACCATTGGTAAAAGACTTACTAGACAAACGAACTGAAGCTTTAGCTTTGGAACAATGAATCACCCCGCCCCAAGGGGCGAGGTATCAATTAGTTAGATAAAGACATTAGTCCGCCGCAAGCGGCTAGGAATTTACCCTACTGAGATTAAAATTAAACAACCCGAATTCATCCATCAGATCAGTGCTGAACATTCATATACTTGCCAAAATCACCGCTAGCTGCGTTATAAATTTTGCAAGTAGAAACGAAGCAACGACAGTTTTGTATGTCGGTAACCACTACTTGCTGCTATTCATACCTTGCTATCAGTAGTTTTTCTGCGTATATGAACGCTCCCTACCGATTTATTTAGGATCATTCAAAAACGTGTGGGCAACCGCCAAAATTATTAACTTGATCATTCCATCGGCGAACGTCATTCGCACGGCGCCAACGGGAATGGAAGAACTCCATTAAACAATTTCCCTGAGCCAGTTGGATAAGGATTTTGTCACCTTCATTCACTTTATCGTAATCAGGGTAACTATCTGTCTTTCCCCACGTTAAGCCACCATTTTGCTTTGCGTATTCGAGCCAAAATGGTTCAACATTCAACCAAGATTGGCGGTTGCTGTCCCACATGGTCAAAACTCCATTTTCACCTTGCTTCGCTTCACCATTTGTAGGTTCAGCTGTCGCAGCGCAAGCCGACAAGCCAAGCAATAACCCAATCGCTAATTTCTTCATATCATCCCCATATCGTTCACACGTAAATTCCTAATGAAAGACTGATAATACCAATTACAGTAATTAAATACTCAACTCAGAGCTAAGTACCTGATTATAAGTTATTGAGTACTTTTTTGTTCATAGTTTGAGTGCAATACAAGACGTGGGGAGGGACGCATAGCCGTAGCTATGCAACCTGAGACACAACGCTGTAGAGTGCTCAATATATGAGCAAAATGTTTAATAATTTATCGTCAGGTACTTATGTATGCGCACAAAGTACAAACGAAATTGCTGAAAACATAGTTATCTACGTTGAGATAATTTTGTGGAGTATTCTTTATAAACCAAAGTGTGCGCATACAAGCTCCCGAAGGGCAAGGCTAAAGGTTTCCATTACTGCGTTGCACGTTCTTGAATTATCCCGACAAAAGCACTAAGGGATGTCGCAGTTCAAATAATACCAATTTAAATTTCAACGCTTAATTTGTCATACCTGCGAACGCAGGTATCCAGCGACTTGTGCCCAAATTAACCAAAGACTCTGGACTCCTGCGTTCGCAGGAGTGACGATAAAATTGGTATACATTCTTCCGCCACGTCCCTAAGTGCGTTGAACGCCAGTTTTACATGGCGGCCGTAGGGTATATAGTACTTCGAACATGCGCCTTGTACTGAAAACCTTTATCTCTTGCTGAGTGAGAGATTAATTACTGTAATTGGTATAAGTATAGACCCTATGGCAGAACAATAACTTCCCGTACAGCTTGATGTTTTTGGTACAAGGCTAAACGCTGCTTTAACTCATTCGAAAGATCACTTTTCTGCTCCTCTTTTACGAATGCAATGGCTTTTGTTTGTAATTCAATGGCGGTTTTAAATTCGCCAAGCTCGGCATAAGCCGCAGCAAGATTATCAATAATTGTCAGACTAGTAGGATTTGATAAGTAAAGCTGCTTGCCAAGTTCAACAGCACGCTCACCATTACGATATTCGGCGTCTGGACAGGTTGCCATTACCCAAACCGCGTTTGACTTAGATAACTCATCTTCAGACTGTAAAAACTGTTTAATGGCTTTGCCGCAGTTACGCTCAATGCCATCACCGCCTGCAGCATAGATAAATCCTAACCGGAAATGAGACCACTGAGTCCCCTGCTCTAAATACCATTTTTCAGCCAACTTTAAATCTCGCGGCACCAGTTTTCCATCAAATGCAATATCAGCAATAAAACGCTGAGCTTTTTTATGACCTTGTTGTGCAGCAAGCGTTAACCAATGCACCCCAAGACCAATATCTCGTTCAATGATCCTTCCTGACATCAACAATAAGCCGTAAAGATATTGTGCTTCGGCTCTACCCTGTTCAGCTTTTACTTGAATAAATGCAATCTTACTCGCCACTTTTTCTGCTTGGGGCTGAGGAGTTGGAAACGCAAAACTTGACTGGCTAAAAAACCCCAGACATAAGACTAAAAAACCACTGGCTAATTTCATAATGTCCATATCAATTATGGTAATAATA
This sequence comes from Parashewanella spongiae, assembly GCF_004358345.1. NCBI lineage: Bacteria > Pseudomonadati > Pseudomonadota > Gammaproteobacteria > Alteromonadales > Shewanellaceae > Parashewanella > Parashewanella spongiae. Next base: position 4,673,558 of record NZ_CP037952.1, read on the forward strand.
TACTTTCCTCTAGTTTATCCAGATAATTATGCTGATGTCGAGTAGATACAGAGCATTCCCATTAGCTATTAGGGATGTCGCAGTTCAAATAATACCAATTTAAATTTCAACGCTTAATTTGTCATACCTGCGAACGCAGGTATCTAGCGACTTGTGCCCAAATTAACCAAAGACTCTGGACTCCTGCGTTCGCAGGAGTGACGATAAAATTGGTATACATTCTTCCGCCACGTCCCTTACTGATAGCAAGGCATGAATAGAAGCAAGTAATGATTAGGAACTGTCCCAAAATAATTTCCCTGTTTTGCTGTCGTTTATTTTTGAGCTTATACAAAGCGAAGAAAGTGTGGTGTGGTGTAGTTACTCTACATAAGCTTTCGACAACACAGTAGAAGCCAAAAATAAACACAGCCCAAAGGGTTACGCTTAAAATTGCCACTCTCTGCGTTACTCATCTTTCATTTAGAATAACTAAACTTCATTCTTCGCGCCTTGATATTGACAATTTTAAGCAGTAACAAATCGGTAAATTATTTAGGGACAGTTCCTTACCGACATACAAAACTGTCGTTACTTCGTTTCTACTTGCAAAATTTATAACACAGCTAGCGGTGATTTTGGCAAGAATATGAATGTTCAGCACTCACCTGATGGCTGAATTCGGGTTGTTTAATTTTATATTTAACTTCAATAGATTAAAGTTAAATTGTGCGTTCTACCGATTTATTTAGGTTGAAGTCATTTATACAATAAAAGTTCATTGCGTTTTTCTGTATCTCGCAGGTATGATATCGGGCGTCCCCCCTATTTATATGAGGTTTGTTTCTTACCTATACATCATGTTGTATTACTTATTTATTGTTGCTAAAAAACAACAATGTAAAAGCATGATCACTTTTTTTTGCATTTTCAACTTTGTAGCTTATTGAAAGTGAAGAAAAAACTTTAAAAACAAACAAAGGTGAAACAGAGAACACTAAAGATCACCAGCCTAACCCATTAAATTAAAAGGAATATTTGAAAAAATATTGCACTGCGATTGACGATCTAAATCAAAGTTTTATCCAAAGTAATCGCGTACATTGAATGTAATTAATTTTCTTTGATTTCATTTTTAACCGATAGAGGAACATAACTATGGCTCTGATTGGTAAACCAAAACCTGATCCGACTCTCGAATGGTTTTTATCACACTGTCACATTCACAAATATCCAGCAAAAAGCACTTTAATTCACGCTGGCGAAAGCTCTGACACTTTATATTACATTGTGAAAGGGAGCGTGGCTGTACTAATTAAAGACGAAGAAGGCAAAGAAATGATTTTGTCTTACTTAAACCAAGGTGACTTTATTGGTGAAATCGGTCTTTTCGAAGAACAAGCAGAACGCACAGCATGGGTACGAGCTAAACAGGCATGTGAAATTGCAGAAATTTCCTATAAGAAATTTAAACAATTAATTCAGGTAAATCCTGAAATTCTCATGAAACTTTCTCAGCAAATGGCTTACAGGCTTCAAAGTACAAGCCAAAAAGTAGGTGATCTCGCTTTCTTAGATGTTGCAGGGCGCATTGCCCAAACATTGCTTCACTTAGCAAAACAACCTGATGCAATGACACACCCTGATGGCATGCAAATCAAAATTACTCGTCAAGAAATTGGCCAAATTGTTGGCTGTTCAAGGGAAACTGTCGGGCGGATTTTAAAAATGTTAGAAGAGCAGAATCTCATTCAAGCACATGGTAAAACTATAGTGGTTTACGGTACTCGTTAACCTTAATGTAGAGTAGGCTACTGGCTTCGCTATCGCTTATCCAGCAGCCCCTCTTCGATTCCGTGCATGAGGTTTTCCCTCACACGGCTCTGTTGTTACACTTCTCTCAGCCCCTTCACTTTGCTTATCATCTTGTCGTGGGTAAATACTCAAGACCAGCTTGGCGTAATTTTTCGTAAGCACCTCGTGATAGATACTTGCTTCGACGTTGACTTAAGCGACGATGCCAGCGATAGAACCGGTTTACTACAAATCCATTTATTCTGAAAAATACACCTCTGGGATAACCTATCCCACCAAAATAGTGTTTCCATCCCCTCAGAACTTGATTAACCTTATTTATCAGTACGCCAAGTGTATTTGAGGTTCGGTGTTTCACTATGTCTCTGAGTTTATTTTTCAGCTTTGTTTGGCTCTTCTTAGACGCCTGTATCTTGATGTAACTGGTGCCTTTGATGAGGCCTGTGATCCGTTGAAAGTTAAAACCGAGGAAATCAAACTCATTCATCAGCTTTCCCATATCCACACAGTGGGTTTTACTTTGATTTAGCTTCAGACCTTCATCACTTAATTGCTGTGTTATCCAGTCCAGTTGCTCTTGTGTGTAGGTTTGCTTATAAAGTACAACAAAATCATCTGCATAGGTAACGATTTTACACGGTGTTTTTTCGTGTATTTTCAAACAGAAATCGTTGAGATAGATGTTAGCCAGTAGTGGAGAGATAACTCCGCCTTGCGGAGTGCCACATCGGCTTGCTTCTATTCGCCATTTCCCGTTGACCGTCTCTATGCTGATGGGCGCTTTGATAAAGCTTTTCAGCAAACTCAGAAAGCTGCTGTCGCTTATTCGCCTTTCTACTTTTGCCATCAACTTAGCGTGCGGGATGGTATCGAAATAGGCGCTCAAGTCAGCATCAAGTACGTGCTGATAGCCTTGTTTTAGGCTCATTTCAATGACTTTTACCGCTTGCTGGGCGCTTCGACATGGACGATAACCATAACTGTGTTCATGTAAATGAGGTTCGTAGGCGGGTTGCATCACTATTGTCATCGCCATTTGCACAATTCTGTCACTGATTATCGGGATCCCAAGTTTCCGCGTTTTGCCGTTGTCTTTGAGTATTTCTACTCGTTTGACTGGGCTAGGTCGATAGTTTTTCTGTTGTAATTGAGTTTGAATTTCTTTTAACAGCGCAACGACTTTCTTTTGCTGCTCTAGATAACTGAATGTGATGCCATCAATTCCTGCTCCGCCTTTATTGGCTTTGCATCGTCGATAGGCTTCTTCGAGTATATCTAGGCGACTGAGTTTATCGTACAAGCTGTAAAATCGAAGCTCCGAGTTAAGCTTTGAGCGTAAGTAAAGTTTTCGCTGTAATATTCTGATATTTACTGGAGTGTTAGCCATATGGCAATTTCACCTCAAAAGTTACGTTAAAAAACGGGTGTAACACTGAGCCCCTTCCCTGATGTGAAGTTATGTTGTCTTCACGGTTAACGGTACTATGGGCTCATCCGACTGCCTGAGCGCCCTATCTGAAATTTCGGTTTACCTTATATTCGGATAGTGGAAGTCACTACCTTCCAACACTCAGGCTCTCCCACGTTCACTTTATTTCCTTCAATACATGCCACTTCATATTACGCCGGAAGATCAAACAGATGCATTTACCAGTTGCTTCTCTGTTTGTGTCAGGGTTCGTCAACTAGGAAAGACTCCCCATCTTCATTTTTTGATTTACGACGCTTAACTGAATTCGCTTGATGCTGCGGCCTACATTGCATCTCAACCTTTATTCAAGGCCTTTGTCACAGGGCTTCATGTCATAGCGGTTACCCATTATGCATGCCCGTCAGATTTCGGGATGAACTGGTAATTATCCCGTCAGGTACGTTTCAACCTGATGGACTTATTATAAATAATAACGTTGCTGTCTCTGGTTTATGGCCATGTAATCGCTTGGCTGCGTATACGTTGAGACAAATCCCGCAACAGAATAAAGCGCTTCGTGGCGCTCCCTAGAATCATCAGTTGACTGCGTTCTCAAGCGTAGAAAAAATGGCTGATAGTAAAGCATAGCTTGCAGCAAGTAGTTATTCTACTTGCAAAAGTTACAACGCAAATAGCAGTCATTTTAGCAAGCTTGTGAGCGTAGAGCACTTCACTCATTGGGTGAAAGCCATGATGATAAAATCATCATATTGCTCAAGCAGTTATCGTTCAACTGATGTTTTTAGATTCATTTGTCAGATGTTTAATGCCAGTTTAAAAGCTGGCATATGTCACTTCAAATCGATTTTAAATAACCCCACCGCAAGCAGCAGGGCTTAGCATATAGCAATTAAAAACCTATCGCTGCAGCTCCTGGTCTTCTTGGATCAGCCGATCCGTAAAAATAACCACCTTTATAAACGATAGATTGAGTACTACCCATCGAGTTTTTAGAGGTAACAACCTTATGACCTTTCGCTTTTAATAGCTCAATCGTATCCTTATTCAAACCCGGTTCTATAAGTATTTGATCCGGTAGCCATTGGTGATGAACACGTACAGCATGTGTAGCCTCAGCAATATTCATATCATGATCAATAACATTTAGAATAACCTGCATCACTGTGGTAATAATTCTGCTACCACCTGGGCTGCCCGTGACCAAAAATGGTTTGCCGTCTTTCATTACAATCGCAGGAGTCATCGAGCTTAGCGCACGTTTTTTAGGAGCAATAGCGTTGGCTTCACCGCCGACTAAACCATAGCCATTTGGCGAACCAGGTTTAGCCGAAAAGTCATCCATAACGTTATTTAATAAAATACCTGTACCTTTTGCTACGATACCTGAGCCGTAAGAGTAATTTAATGAGTAGGTGTTAGACACCACATTGCCAAACTTATCCATCACAGAGAAATGGGTGGTATCAGGGCTTTCTGGCAATGGTGCTGTACCCGGGTTTACGTCCTTTGATGAACGAGCTTTATCCATTGAAATTTGAGCAACGGTTTGTTTTGCATACTCGTTACTGGTCAACCATTTTATTGGAATATTATTGAAATCTGGGTCGCCTAAATGCTTACTTCTATCAGCATATGCTTGACGCATGCTTTCACTCATCAAGTGAATTGTCGCTGCCGTATTATGTCCCATGGACTTTAAATCAAACTGCTTAAAAACATTCAGCATTTGGGCAATGTGAACACCACCAGAGCTTGGGGGCGGCATAATCACTAAGTCATGTTTGCGATAACTGGTTCGCACTGGCTCGCGATCAGCCACTACGTAGCTTGCCATATCCGTTTGGGTAACTAAGCCACCGCCGTCTTTCATATCTGCCGCAATTCGTTGAGCAATTTCACCTTTATAAAAGGCATCAGGCCCTTTTTGAGCGATTTGCTCAAGGGACCAAGCTAAATCTTTTTGATAAAGTGTATCACCAGCTTGTAAAGGCTTACCATCTTCACGAAAAAAGATCCGTTTCGCTTCAGGATCTTTTCCTAGGCGTTTTGCTGCATAAACTAATGAAAAAGCTAAATCATCGGTGACCTTTATACCATTACGAGCAAGGTTAATTGATGGCTGCAACACTTCTGCCAAGGTCATAGTGCCATGTTCTTTAAGCGCTTTCGCAAATGCCGCAACTGTGCCCGGTACACCAAATCCTTTACGAGTATAACGAACCGAATGCTTGTCAACGCTACCGTCGGGCAAGATATACATATTGCGGCTCGCTGCAGCTGGTGCCATTTCTTTGTAATCTAATGCAACAAACTTATCTTTATCTGCAAGGTATACCAGCATAAAGCCGCCACCTGCAATGTTACCCGCTCTGGGTAACGTCACTGCAAGCGCAAACCCCACTCCAACAGCGGCATCAACAGCGTTACCACCACGTTTTAAGATATCGACGCCAACTTGCGAAGCCAGTACTTCTTGACTGGCGACCATGCCATTACGTGCAATAACAGGATGAACGATACTGCTGTATTCAAGGAGTGGTGGCGCACTTTGCGTTGCGGGTTTCGCTAAAACTTTTGAATCAGCAGCAACTTGACCTGCTGTTAGAAAAAAAACTGCAGCCAGTAGCGATGCAGTTTTTTTGAATTTTGTGGATATTGTCACAACTTATTCCAATTTAAATTTGATAGCCTGTAAATGCTATCACTAAAAATGGAGAAAAAACCAGCATAGAATCTGGTTTCTCCTCACCTTTTAATTAGAAAGCAAGGCTAGCTCTCAAATATACATAACGACCTTGGAAGCCATAGGGAGAAAAGTTAGCGTATGGAATGATGTAATCAAATTGACTGGCATCTTCACCATCTCTTACCACCGCAGACGTTGGGTATTTATCAAATAAGTTATTAACACCAATACTGCCGACTAAGGTATCGGTAAATTGATAATTAGCTTCAGCATCAAAGATAAACGCTTTATCAACCGTCACATCGCTGGCACTGATACTGCCCGGTTGTGTTACTTCACCGTAGTAATTGGTACGAAGCATTAAACTTAGGGCGTCTTGGTTCCAATTCGCAGTCACGTTCGCTTTATGCTTAGGTGCTGCATTTTCTAGACGTGCACGCTCACGACGTGCGAACAACTGATCTGAGGTAAATAATGATGAAGGCCCTGCACTATCAAGCACATCACTTACTTCAGTGTTGTTGTAGTTAAAGCCAGATGAAAGCCTTAAATCACCCGCAAGGAATTCAGTTTCATAAGCGAGATTAACATCAACACCTTCAGTAACACTGTTCACACCGTTGATAAAGAAACGAACTGCATTAACGCCTTCAATATTATTTTCAGCAAACACTCTTTGCACGATTTCACGCTCAGCATCGCTGTTACCAAGGGTTTCTGACAATACGACTCTGTCGTCAATTTTAATGCGGTAAGCATCAAGGGTTAGATTAATGTTTTCTTGGATATCCCAAGTGAAACCTAAGCTGTAGTTCGTAGCTTCTTCTGCATCGAGCTGCTGACCACCTAGCGCCGTAGCGGCTGCACTGGTTGACGCCACTGTACCCACTTCAAATGCAACACCTCCAATAAAATTCGTATTGGTGGAGGTATAAAATTGCTGTTGCAATGATGGCGCTCTAAAGCCTGTGCTGAATGAGCCGCGCAGTGCAAAGTCATCCGTCAGATTATAGCGCGTCGCTATTTTACCATTTGCCGTGCTGCCAAAGTCAGAGTAGTTCTCATAGCGTGCGGCAAGCACTAGGTTCCATTTGTCAGTTAGATCCATGTCTACTTCGGCATAAATCGCTTTTGAATTGCGGCTTTCATCTACTTCACTGGCTTGTGAAAAGAACAGTGAACCTTGAGCAAACAAACGACTTGTTGGATAAACAGGATTACCATCTTCATTGAAAATTGGGTTGCCATTTTCATCTAAAGAGGGGCGATTCGTGTAGGCTTCTACATCACCCGACTGTATTTCGTAATGATCTCGACGGTATTCAGCGCCAAATGCAAATGCAATTGGAGATTCCAAAAATGTCACATCATAGAAACGAGTAAAGTCTAGGTTAACAACATCTTGTCCAGAAACCAGCTTACCACCATAAAAACTCGTAGGGGTATCTAGTAAATAAGTCGCATTGGCCGTATTGGTATTGTTATACGAAACACTATTTTTACCAGTTACCACACTTGCATTGTAACCCCACTCACCAAGCTCACCTTTGTAACCAACCAACACAGACCAGTCATCGATATCGGCATTAATTTTAGGAGTAAAGCCGTCTGGGTAAATCTCTTGGATTAGCAATGCTTCATCTGAGGCTTCTCGGAAAAATGCACCTGAAACAGACTTACGGTTTTGCAGCGTAAAGGTAGAATATAATTCGCTGCCAGAATCAAAGTCATAACCTGAGCTTGCTAACAAAGAATATGATTCACTTTCTGGTGCACCAAAAAAGAAACGATCTCGATCAGTGGTAATCTCACGCTGATCAAAAGTTCCATCTTCATTTTTAGCATAAGTATCGCCGTCATCTAAGCCACCACGATTAGTAGCATTCGCATTGTTATATTCAGCGGTTAGATTTAAGTATCCTGAGTCTAAAAAACCAAAGCCTATGTTGCCTGCTAAGTTGACGGTTTCACCATCTTTACGGGAAATGTCATCCCCGTAGATACCTGCAACTCGATTGCTACCATTAGCGACCACATTACCATTAGCATCGGTTTGCACACCTGTTAACTCAGGTACGCCATCTAATGTCGTGATGTACTGTCCAGCAGTCGCGGTAAAAACGCCACCTTCTGCATCTTTTTTGGTAATAATGTTAATCACACCTGCTATTGCGTCAGAGCCATACTGAGCAGCTGCACCGTCACGTAAAATTTCAATACGTTCAATAGCCGCAGATGGAATAGCATTTAAGTCCACAGAAACAGAACCGCGACCAGCAGTACCATTTAAATTCAACAATGCACTTGAGTGAAAACGACGACCATTAACTAAAACTAGGGTTTGATCCGGTGCTAAACCACGAAGCGATGCAGGTTTAATGTGCTCAGTTCCGTCTGCCAAAGAAGGTTGATAATAGTTAAAACTTGGCACTGCATTTTGTAATTGACGGTTCATATCCGTAAAGCCGCCCCCTTGCAGTGCAGCTGCAGTTAGCACATCTACGGGAACATTACTGTCACTGATTGTACGACCTATACGGCGTGAACCTAAAACGGCAATACGCTCAACGCCTTCATCGTTTTGCGCTGAAACATCATCATTTTCAGCAGCATTAGCAACTGATGAAAGAGACAATCCAAGTGTAGAGATAACCCCGAAGGTAATTTTTGATAACGAGAACTTCATTGAGCCAATGATCCCTTAATTATATTTATTTCCTGACTTTAAAAAATGAGGAAGGTGTTTGAGTCTATTTAAAGACATCTTCATGATTGTGATCTTATCATTACAATCAGGGATCAATGACGATAATAAATGGTTCAATTTGTTATTTAATATAACCTAAAGTTTTAAAATTAAACTTTATATACCAAAAACAACTAAAGAAGAAAGCATATTTAACCATAAGTTAACCCAATGATATGATCCACTGAACAATCACAGAGAAAAACAACTAATGTCATTAACTGTATGGGAGTTGGCAACCGATTTTGCCATCGCAAGCACTTTAATTTTACTGTGCAAATTTATTCGCGTAAAAGTAACGATCTTTCAAAAACTTTATATGCCCGTGGCCATGATGGCTGGGCTACTGGCGCTAACTTTAGGACACAATGGCTTTGATGTTCTACCTTTATCTGATACCAGTTACGGTGGCGTACTAATCGCCATTATTTTCGCTTCACTTGGCTTAACAACGAGTTTCCCGAAGAAAGACGATTTAGTTCATCGAACAGGTAAACTACTGGCTTTTAATCAGATCATCACCATATCTCAATGGTTATTTGCGATTGTAATCGGTGGGTATCTTCTGCAAACGTTTTGGCCTGAATTACCACAAGCTTTTGGCTTAGTCATGCCTTCTGGATTTATGGGTGGACATGGAACCGCAGTTGCCGTTGGAGACACCTTAGAAAAATTGAGTTGGGATGATGCAACAAGTCTAGCACTGACAGCAGCCACTTTTGGTGTTTTTCTTGCGGTACTCGGCGGCCTTGTCATCGTTAACATTATTTCTAGACTCGGTATTGTGACTCATATTCGCCGTTTTGATGAGTTAGATGTTCACTTCAGAAAAGGCGTCATTCCAAACGAACAACGTGAAAGTATTGGTGCAGAAACCGTTTCATCTTCTTCTGTAAACGCTTTTACACTACATATTGCTTTGGTTGGTGCAGTTGTTGGTACGGCTTATTGGTTTTCAAACTTTGCTTCATCTTTCAATGAATTTGTTTCAGTGCCCACCTTTGCTTGTGCGTTTGTATTTGGCTGTTTATTAAGAGTGTTTCTGAAAACCACTCATTCTCTTCATCATTTCGATAACAAACTGTTGAACATGACTGCTGGCTCGGCCACAGACTATTTAGTTTTTTTCGGTATTGCATCAATCAAACTCAGCGTCTTAATCAGCTTTGCTGCACCATTTATGATATTAATGCTGCTTGGTATTGTGCTTTGCTTATTTCTTACATTTGTTCTGGCTCCAAAGTTGTTTGGCAAGCAATGGGTAGAAACAGGGTTATTCTCGTGGGGATGGATGACGGGCACTGTGGCAATGGGGATTTTGCTTTTAAAAATTGTCGATCCTAAAGGGAAATCAACGGTTTTGGATGATTATGCTATTGCTTATTTACCAGGATCTATTATTGATATTTTAATTGTGGCTCTTATACCGAGTTTAATCATGACAGGAAACATCAATGTCGTAATAGCAATATTAAGCAGTTATTTGCTTTTTGTTTTATTTGCAGCAACTAAGTTAGCTAAAAAATAGGTTAGCTAAAAAATAACTAACTTGCTCAGTAACCTGAAAACACTCTATTAACTTAGAAACATCAGTTGACTGCGTTCTCAAGCGTAGAAAAAATGGCTGATAGTAAGGCGTAGCTTGCAGCAAGTAGTTATTCTACTTGCAAAAGTTACAACGCAGATAGCAGTCATTTTAGCAAGCTTGTAAGCGTAGAGCACTTCACTCATTGGGTGAAAGCCATGATGATAAAATCATCGTATTGCTCAAACAGTTACTCATATACTCAGCGTTCAACTGATGTTTTTAGGTTAAAACTTTCTAAATCGCTAGATCCCTAAATTGTTATTTTACTTTTTTAACGATGTCACTCAGTCCCATATTTTTAGCAAGATCTTTAACTGTATGTCGCTTAACTCTTCCACTCAAAGCAGTATGTTGATATTTCAAATTCGTTGCAGCGTTATACTTTAACAGTTCATCAACAATTTCATAATACTGACGTGCAACAGATAAATACAACGCCGTTGGGCAAAAATCTTGTAGGGTTTCATTGTGATCTGTTCTCGCATTCACCTTCGCACCATAAGAAAGTAAACACTTAGTCGCTGTTATGCTTCTTTCATCAATTGCAATATGAAGTGGGGTTAACCACTGACCATTTTGAGATACGTCTACAGCTTTTTGCGCTCCTCTGTCAGCACGCGCTACTCGAGCTGGATTAAGTCTATGAGGGAAATAAAAACGACTCTCTGTGTTACCGCCTCTTTCAAGCAAAGTAGCAAGACAATCTGTTTTACCAGCCATTATTGCGACACAAATAGGGCTATCAACATCAGGTCTTGTGACATTAATGAGCGCCTTACACTGTTCAATATCCAACCTCAACAAATAACGTTGTAAAGCTTTTCTATTGCCGTGTTCTAAAATAAAATTGAGATGCCAAGTTTCGCATACAAACTTTTCCTTTGAAAACAATAGTGAAATCATCTCTGTTTGATTATTCATCACCGCAATATCTGAAAGATTTAACTCTTTGCCATCAATCATGCAATTTTTAATTTTAATAGGTAGAGTAAATAAAAATTCCACAAGCGCGCAATGTCCATTTTTTATCGCTAAATGCAATGCATTTTCATTTGTTGTTGGAAGGGCGGAATTAAATTCAACTTGATGTTCGCTTAAGAGTTTAACTATATCTAAATGACCGTTTTCAGCTGCAATCATGAAAGGAGTCATTCCATCCTCTCGTGGATTATTAAGCGTACCAAGCGAGTGAAACAAAATCGCTTTTACAATAGCAATATGTCCATATCTTGCAGCAATTAATAAAGGGGTTGATTGAAGGGCTGTTATAGCGGTTAAAGACAGGTCATTTTTTAAAAGTGTTTTGAAGCTGTTTAATTCGCCTTTTTCGGCGCAGCGATGAAGAAGCGTGCAACCAAATGAATCAACACAATTAATATCTAATTTGTTTTGTTGAAATAAAATATTAAACGTACCCTGTTGTTTAAACTCTACGGCTTCAAATAAATAATTTCCCCCATTTTCAGGGACCTTATAATCATTTAACTCTGCCTTTGTTAAACCGTTAACAATTCGCTCTACTCTACTCTCGTAACCACCTCGAATTAGCAAGCAAAAAGGGCTAGAATTAGTTGCTGAAGGTTTGTCCACCAACTTACGCTCTATTAATTCATCCAATAAAACATCAATTAACTCATTGTCTTTTTTAAAATAAGCCATTGTAAACGGAGTTACATAGTGTCTATTTTTCCCATTAACTTCCAGCTCTAATGTAGTTTCTTGTTGTATTTTTAGTTCTTTGCATGCCAAAAGTGTCTTAACACATTCACATTTTTGTTCAAAAACCGCTAAATGTAACGGAGCCATTCCTTCAGCATTCACCTCTAAACCTAAAGATACTTTTTTGCCAAGAATTGCTTTTACTGCTTCTATGTTGCCAGCGGTAACCGCTAGGTGCAGACAGTTGTTTCCCTTTTCATCCAACGATTCGAGATCGGCTCCTTCAAAGCCCAGTGCGAAATTAATGGCTTCTGAATTACCCGTGTTAATGATGTAGGTTAATAATGACATACCACAACAAACCTCATTAATGCTTACACCGTAAGCAACTAATTGCATCATTTTCTTCGGTTCATTCGTTTTTACCACGTACTCTAATAACTTATTTTTTAACCTAGGTGACAAAAGTTGCTTTACAATACCTTCTTCAACGACTTCAAGCCCCACGAAGAAACACTCGACAACCGAGGTTTCATCCTTTTTATCTGCCTTTGCAGCAATTTTTTCAGCTACAGATAATTTTAATACTTTTTGCTCGATGGCTCGTGATATTTGGTTTTGAAACACTTCTGTTATTTCACCTAAATTGGTTAATCCCCCCTCAAGAAAGCCCATAAGCTCTTGTATACTAGGCGAATGAGCAATAGCATGTTGGCACATTCGAATTAAAGTTAATTGACTAATGCCAGCTCCATTTTCAACTTGTGTTAAATCAAGCAACGAGGTGACTTTCTTTTCATTCCCCGCCTTCATCGTAATAAAGTACAAATTGGCATGTGTGGCTATATACCCTTCGTCATTGAGTAAGTTACAAACGTTTTGTAATTCCTTTTCTTTGCCATACATTAAAATCGCTATTGAATTGTGTAAGGCATCAACCAAGCCAGCTTCATGCATTGATACATTTCTATTTTTGCTTCTTCCCATAGAAAGCATTGCGTATAAAGGGGAGCTATCTCCCATCAAATCGAAAAGTTTTTGATCTGTACTCGCATAAGCTGCTCTCTTTTCTGTTATTGAAAACATTTTTACATTCTTCATGCCATTGAGAGTCGATGGCGCCTGTGTGTCCATGATGTACCTTGCCCAATCAATGGATAATCTAATGATCACTTCATTAATATCCAATTGATGCAATACCTGCTTTCTAAAATCATCTAACTGAGATTGCTTCAGCACTTCATCTTGCTTGCGAATGGAAACCGTTTCTAAACAAAAGTCAGCGCTGATGGATTCTCTCAACTGCTTCATTGCGACCATTAATGAGGCAGTTTTTAATTCGAGACCTTCCAAAAATCGCTGAGATTCATCAGCTACAATCCTTGTTATTACAGGTAAATAGTCTTGAAAGAGATCCGCTTGAATAATGTGCGCAACCAATGTGGCATGCATTAAGTTAATTTTCAGGTTATTATCATTTTCATCGTGTCTATAACGTATGTGTGCAAGAATAATGACTCTATCTGAGTCATTCAAATCTTGACTTTGTAGAATATTTATCAGTGTGTTTAAATTAAGCGAAAAGACTTGTGAGTCGACTTGCTCTAAATGCTTAACACTAAACTCTAACTCTCCAGTTTCCAGCTGGGTTAGTGTTTGCTTCAAGTTATCAAGTGCTAATTTTGGATCTATGATTTTGTTTACCAAGGAAATTAGTGGTTCGAACTCGGTAGAATATTTGCCAAGTGAAGCATTCTCAGCTTCTGCAGGCTCTTGCTCTTCAAAAGAAACTGCTTCACTTTCTATTTTAGTCATTTCTATGCTTTCAACGGCCATTTTCTTTCCTCAGCTTCAGTTTGAATGCAAATATCTGAGCTAACGACTTTTAAATACACTCACCCTCTAGTCAATGAAAAACCTCTCCTTCTTCAGTTACTGTAAAGCTAAAAAAAGCGCCCTTGAGCGCTTTTAAAAAAATATCAAAATTAATTAGGGTCTGTTGATCTTTAGTAATTGTTTTTGTAGCGATAAATTGGTTATTTTATGCAAGGCAGAGTTTGTGAGGTTTGGTTATTATCGACATACAAAACTGTCGTTACTTCGTTTCCAAATAAGAAAACGATAACGCAGCACCTTTTATTTAGAAAGAGCGACCAATTTACGCTCTCTCTTTTTTCGATGCTTTTGAGCATTTACTGTTCTGTGTTGTGACCAGCTCACTTAGATGGCTAAGCATCACTGCTCACGCCTTAAACCTAAAAACATCAGTTGAACGCTGAGTATACGAGTAACTGTTTGAGCAATAAGATGATTTTATTATCATGGTTTTCACCCAATGAGTGAAATGCTCTACGCTCACAAGCTTGCTAAAATGGATGCTATCTGCGTTGTAACTTTTGCAAGTAGAATAACTACTTGCTGCAAGCTACGCCTTAATATCAGCCATTTTTTCTACGCTTGAGAACGCAGTCAACTGATGTTTCTAGGTTGAACAGATAAATGCTCAAATAGCACAAAATTTAATCATAAAAGATCAACAGACCCTAGGTTTTCACATTGGTACTTTCGAAAATTTTATCTGCTGATGCAGCAACAAAACCGGTGTAGATTTCACCATCAGCTTTTGGATAACGGATGGCAAATTCATAGAAACAACTTGGGATTTCAACTTGCGCGTCGTCGAACTTAACCATAACTTTGTCGGCCATCGTTGATGATTGCTCAAGGAGTACTTCTTTTGATCCCTTCACTTCGCCACCTGCACTATTCAGTACAAAGTCGCCATCTTTTAGCGCTTGGTTCACTTCAAGGATGTTTTCATAACCCGGTAAATGATTAATTGACACAGTAAAATGATTAGCTCGATAACCAAAAGCTGCAACCCAAGCTGCATATTCACTTTCTGCCAACAAGGTTTGGTAAGTATTGTGATCTAACTTCCAATGACGACCAGAGTAGATAAAGTTTTCGGCTTTAGTCGCTTCAACATTTACTTGCTCAACCAAACTTTTAATGATGTTTTGTAACTCATCACTGAACGCACTGACATTAAGCTCCGAAATAAATACTTTGGGTTGAGTTGGATCTGGATGTTCAAAATGCTTAGCTGTTAGCTTTTTTGCTTCGAACTTATAATCACCACAGGCCACATAACCTAATGTTAAAAAGTGCTCAGCAAGAACATCAAGGTTAACTTTATCAATATCGAAGGTACGTAATGCGATATGATCATTGATTATCGCTTCGCCTTTACCTAGTAACTGTTGAATTTTGGCAGCTGATGGGGTCATTTCGATATAGTCTTGCCATAAAGCGGAAAATAGTGCGTTTACATCTGTATGCATCAGTGACTCCTTACTGCGATGCGACCGGTTATTCCGGTGAGAATATTTATCAAAAGGGAGTGGTTCTCCCTTTTAGTTCTTAGTTTATTTAAAAATGAATCACCTCGCCCCAGAGGGGCGAGGTATCGTTTAACGTTATCGTCACTTCAGCGAATGCTGGAAACGAAGAAACGACAGTGTTGCATGTCGGTAGTCTAGCGCCTTTTTCTTGTTTAGTGAAAGTCGCTGGATACCAGCCTACGCTGGTATGACAAAATAAACCCGAAGTGATTAAAGGCTTAAACCTGGACTTAATGTCCCAGGCAAGCTCACCGCATCAGCTTCAACAGAAGCGACAGGGTAAGCACAGTAATCAGCGGCATAAAATGCACTGGCCCTGTGGTTACCTGAAGCGCCAACGCCACCAAACGGTGCAGCACCTGAAGCGCCGGTAATTTGCTTATTCCAATTCACAATGCCTGCACGAATGCGGGCAATGAAATAATCATAATCCGAACGACTATCAGCTAGTAGGCCTGCTGATAAGCCATATTGTGTGTCATTCGCCATTTCAATCGCGTTATCAAATTCTTGATAACGAACCACTTGAAGCAGCGGACCAAAGTATTCTTCGTCTGGTAATTCAGCAATGGCGGTTACATCAATCAAACCAGGGGAAACTAAACCTGTGCCAGCTTCAAGGTGCTTCAATTCAACCAATGATTGCCCCCCCAAGCTCACTAGATTACTTTGCGCTTCGACCATACCTTTAGCCGCCCCTTCAGAGATCATTGATCCCATAAATGGCTGTGGCTGAATGTTCCATGGCCCGACTTTAATTTGTTTGACTGCATCAACGAGCTCAGCGATAAGCGTATCGCCTTTTTCCCCTTGCTGAACATACAGGCGGCGCGCACAGGTACAACGCTGACCTGTAGAAATATAAGCTGATTGCAAAATTTCATGAATAGCCGCTTTGGTATCTGTCACGTCTTTAACAATAAGTGGGTTATTACCACCCATTTCTAGTGCTAAGATTTTACCCGGATGACCGGCGTATTGCTGATGCAAAATGTGTCCCGTACGTGAACTGCCAGTAAAGAACAAACCATCAAGTTGCGGATGAGATGCTAATGCTTTACCTGTTTCAAGTTCACCTTGCACTAAGTTAACCACGCCAGCTGGCAAGCCTGCACTCTCCCACACTTGCAGCATAATTTCAGCTACTTTAGGTGTCAGCTCTGAAGGCTTAAAGACTACGGTGTTACCTGCAAGTAGTGCTGGCACAATGTGACCATTTGGCAAGTGACCGGGAAAATTATAAGGGCCAAAGACTGCAACAACACCATGAGGTTTGTGGCGAAGTACAGCACGACCTGATGGAATATCGCTTTGGGATGATCCAGTACGCTTATTATAAGCCGAGACTGATAGACCGATTTTACCAATCATGGCGCCAGCTTCAGTAGCGGTTTCCCATTGAGGTTTACCCGTTTCTTGAGCGATGGTTTCAGCGATTTCAGTTTTACGCGCTTCAAGTGCGTCACGGTAAGCTTCAACAATCGCTAAACGCCCTTCAAACCCAAGCATAAACCAATCAAATTGAGCGTTACGTGCCGCTTCAACAGCGGCATTAACTTGACTTGCTGTCGCACTGACACCATTCCAAATTACATCTTTACTCGCTGGGTTGGTTGATGCCATTTCATGGCCTTCACCAGCAACCCATTTACCATTAATAAACTGTGTCATGATCATTTCCTACTGCAATTTTATACGTCACTTGCAAGCAATTTACATTGCAAGTACACGAATTTGGTCACCCGCATTAACCATAAGAGCATCAGCCAGTTTATGACTGATAACCACTTCTGTTTTATCAACATCAACCGATAAATACGCTGAGGTAGCGCGGTAATTTTCTAATAAAGTATTAGAGATAATGTATTGCGTACTCGATTTTGCTGTTTCGCCAATGGAAACAGTTAACAAACGACTCAACTTCACTGAACGAATGTTTTCTAACTCACATTCAACCGTTGGTCCACCATCAAAAATATCGACATAACCACGGCATTGAAAACCTTCACCCTGTAATAACTTGAGGGCTGGAAGTGTGTTTGGATGTACTTCACCAATCACTTGTTGCGCTTCTTGTGGGAGTAAACATACATAGACAGGATTACGTGGCATCATTTCAGCCATAAAGGCCTTTTGTCCTAATCCTGATAAATAATCTGCTTTGAGAAAGTTAATACCCAAGAAGAATTGTTGCAGCCAACCATAAAACGATGAATTACCCTCAGCGTCTGAAACACCGCGCATTTCAGCTATCACTTTATCGCCAAATCGCTCAGCATGCTGCGCTAAAAATAAGAAGCGACTGCGAGATAACATGCGGCCATTATTATTTTTACGATATGAATCTTGTAAGAATAGCGTACACAGTTCGGCAGAACCCGTATAGTCATGGCAGAGGGTTAACGTTTCTACTTCATTACGAACGTCAATTTGCTCAGAATGATAAACTTCAGTACCAACGCGATAATGGTAAAACGCATCGATTAACCCAACAGCAGCTTCAAGTCCACATGTACCAACGACATCGCCAGTTTCTGTGTCTTCTAGCACCATTAGGTAACCTTCATCATGGGGCTTATTTTCTTTCTTTTTAAATGAAGCTTCAACGCGGGCTATCTTTTTGCGTAATAATTCTTCGTTAACGGGTAATGAGGTAAACCCGTGCCCCGACTCCTCAGCTATCTGCATTAATGCAGGTAGATCAGAACTTCGGATTGGACGAATGATTAACATTTTTCGATCTCCAAACGTGATTTCTTTGGTTCATAAAATCCGAACCTGAAACAAAAACAATATAAAGGGCGCTGACTTTCAGCACCCAATCAATTGTTAGCCTGCAACAACTTTTGCTACAGCACGTTCAAAACGCTCAAGACCTTCAATAATATCGGCTTCAGGGATAACTAAAGAAGGAGTGAAACGTACAACATTGGCACCAGCAATTAAACTCATTAGACCTTCAGCTACTGATGCGACTAGGAAGTCACGACTACGACCTTGGTATTTTTCATTCAGCACACCACCAATCAACAGGCCTTTACCACGAATTTCAGAGAATACTTGGTACTTATCATTGATTGCCGCTAAACCGTCACGAAGCATTTGTTCACGGCGTTTAACGCCTTGCAATGTTTCTTCAGTATTGACAACATCCAGTACAGCATTGCCAACAGCACAAGCTAATGGGTTACCACCATAAGTTGAGCCGTGAGTACCAATTTTAAGATGTTTTGCAATGTCGGTTGTGGTCAACATTGCTGCGATAGGGAAACCACCACCCAAAGCTTTAGCTGTCGTTAACACATCTGGCACAATTTCAGTGTGCATATAAGCATACAACTCGCCTGTACGACCTACACCTGTTTGTACTTCATCGAAAACCACTAGAGCATTGTGTTTGTCAGCTAAGCGACGTACAGCAGCAAGAAATTCAGGATCGGCATCAATGATACCGCCTTCACCTTGGATAGGCTCAAGCATGATAGCGCACGTTTTGTCAGAAATTTCAGCTTCAAGTGCTGCAATATCATTAAATGGCAAATGCTTGATAGATTGAGGCTTAGGACCAAAACCATCTGAATAAGCTGCTTGCCCACCAACCGTTACAGTAAAGAAAGTACGGCCATGGAAAGCTTTTTCAAACGCGATAATTTGATCTTTTTCAGCACCGTGATTATCTAAAGCGTAACGACGAACAAGCTTCAATGCCGCTTCGTTCGCTTCTGCGCCAGAGTTTGCGAAATAAACTTTATCTGCAAAGGTAGAGGCTGTTAATTTAGTCGCAAGTTCCAGAGCTGGTTCGTTGGTCATAACATTAGAAAGGTGCCATAGCTTTTCGCCTTGCTTTTTCAATGCACCCACTAAAGCAGGATGACAATGCCCTAAACAGTTCACGGCTATGCCGCCAGCAAAGTCAATGAACTCTTTACCTTTTTGATCCCACACACGGCTACCTTCACCACGAACAGGAATTACTGCTGAAGGTGCATAGTTAGGCACCATTACGTCGTCAAATTTAGCACGTGTCAGATTCATGTTACCGCTCATACAATCCATCCTTTGTTTTATAATGCAGGCTAAGTCCTGCTGAAATTGACCGACTTTTTAATACGTTAATAATATCGTCGGACATTTTCTTTATTGAATTATGAACATTATTAGCCAAAACGTGATCTAAATGCCAGTTTTCTGACATATTCTATTCACTAGAGCCTTTAAAAAGTGAATAAAGATTGCTATACAGGGGGTATAAAGTCGCATAATCGCGAATTTTTACGCATAAGTAATCATAAAAAACTTATTTGGCTGTGATGACGAACTCAATCTATTAACTATTCAACTTTAAAGACTAAAAACTCACTATATATAATACCAATTACAGTAATTAATCTTTCACTCAGCAAGAGCTAAAGGGTTTCAGTGCAAGGCACAAGCTCGAAGTATTATCGGGATAATTCAAGTGCTTGTAATACCAATTACAGTAATTAACTTCCCACTCAGCAAGAGCTAAAGGATTTCAGTACATGGCGCAAGTTTGAAGTACTATATTTCCTACGGCCGCCATACAAAGCTGGCGTTCAACGCACTTCATGCTTTTGTCGGGATAATTCAAAAACTTGTAACCTAGTAATGGAACCCTTTAGCCTTGCCCTTCGGGAGCTTGTATGTGCTCAAATTACTTCTCAAAATTGTCTTGACGTAGCAATGTAATAACGACAGCGGTGTATGTCGGTAACAACTATACCTTCATCAATTTCGATTGCACTTTGAGCACATAAGTACCTGATCATAAGTTTTTTAAGATTTTCTAGTGCCCAGTTTCAGCACTCTACGGTGTTGCAACTTCGGTTACATAGCTACGGCTATGCGCCCTACATTGCGTCTTGTATAGCACTAAACCTGAACACAATAATTATCAAAGAACTTATCGACAGGTACTTACATAGATCTGAGTTGAGCATTTAAGGGACGTGGCGGAAGAATGTATACCAATTTTATCGTCACTCCTGCGAACTCAGGAGTCCAGAGTCTTTGGTTAATTTGGGCACAAGTCGCTGGATACCTGCGTTCGCAGGTATGACAAATTAAGCGTTGAAATTTAAATTGGTATTATTTGAACTGCGACATCCCTAATTACTGTAATTGGTATAACAAGGTAAATCCTAATTGTTCAAAAAACACACTCACTAATTTACCGTTAACTCTTCATATTCAATTGAATAAATTGATGTATTTCATGTCTTGCTTGTGTCGCTTCAGGTAGCATTTCGAAAAGTGGAAATACATGTGGCATATTAGGATAGAACAAGCCTTGAACACGTCCTTCACAATCTTGTATTTTTTTAACCAACTGCTTAGCGTCTTGCAAGAGCAATTCACGTGTCCCTGCAATGATCATAACTGGCGAAAGATCGGAAAAATCACCTTGAAGAGGTGATACGCTATCTAGCATGGGGTTTTGTCCATTCAGATAAGCACCACGTAGCCTAAGCAAGGATTCTATTGTGAATAGAGGATCATCAGCGGCAAGCGTTTGCTCTACATTTCCAAGCAATGCAATATCCAAAGCTGGTGATAGCAGAACAGTGGACTTTGGCTGTGGCAGCCCCTGTCGTTTTATTTCCAGTAATAATGCTGCTGCAAGGTTACCGCCCGCTGAATCTCCCATCAACACAATGTTTGCATCGGGTTTAAGTTCAATGAGTTTTTGATAACCTTCAATCACATCATTTAATGCCGCTGGATAAGGGTGCTCGGGCGCTAATCGATAATCAGGAATAAAAGCATCAAGCTGGCAATGATGCATTATATTAGCAATGAATTTAGCGTGTGCATTTGGAGTTTTAAAGCAAAAACCGCCACCTCGAACGTAAAAAACTACGTCGTTTTGGGTATTGTTTGTTTTAAACTGATAAGCTAAAAGATGACTACTAGAGAGCGCTATTTTTTTAGAAATCAATGATTCAGGCCAAATAATCCAGCGTTTATCCATGTGCAACATTCGTTTGCGAATTTCAGAGATAGGTAATTTCGAGCGGCCACGGCTCATTGATGGTTTTGCTACATAAGACAACATTAAGTTTAAAATAGTAGACTGCCAACTCGACATTCGTCACCTCTCGAGCTACTCGTCGCTTAACGAGCAATTAATTTATAAACTGTGTTCATTCAATATATAAAAATCACAAAACATATAAAAGTTAATGATAATTTATTGTTTCTATTATTTAAATTTCAATATATAGGAGCTACAAGGTAAACGCATGAATGTTTTTCGGGCAAAACCGTAGACTTTATAATCCGTCATTCCCGTGAAAACGGGAATCCAGTGACTTTAGGTATTCAAATATAAAGAGCTAGATGACCGACATACAAAACTGTCGTTATTTCATTGCCCACTTTCGTGGGAATGACGAAATTACCACGTGGAGTTGTGTATATCGGTTGCCCTGATAGGAGCTATCTGCTTTGTATCATAAATTTTAAATTGTGTTATTTACCAAGTCTTTTTTAAAAAAAGAAAAACTCTTGAATATCAAACCAAACAATCCCACCTAAAAACAAAGTGCAAACACACTTATTTACCAATAAATTCAATACATTTTGACTAACCAGTCATTTTACGTAGCGTAGTACAATCTATGATATAAAGGATAATTATTACTCAATAACAATAAAATAAATAATGATAAACAGCGATTAGTAACCCTTCATTTCTTTCCACTCACTATTTTTCATATATTCGATTTATTGATTTTACCAAAACAATTTTACTCAAGCCGAAAACTTACTCATCATTATATCTGGAGAAAACTAATGGCTGTAGCATCATCCTTAACCATCTCACCTGAAGTGTTAAAGTGGTCTTCAACTGACAAACAATTATCAGGGCTTTCTGAAAACCTAGTAAAACAACTATCACTGGCTATAGAAAATAAAGACACTACTGTTTCTTTCAATGTGAAAACAGACAAAGCCAACCCTAAACTGATAAAATTTCATATTTTCCATGAGCAAAACGCTTCGGGGGAGCAACAAACCATACTTAAAGAAGGTAAAGTTCTTAAAACCCAAACTGACATTGCAGTAGCACTGATTAAGCAATATCGAATAGAATCTCAAAAAAGCAGTGCTAGCTCATCTGACGAGCCAACATCAAACTCATCACCTCAAACGTCCACACCTCCTTCTTCGACTAGTCAAGCTCATGAATTAGCTGATAATTTATCTACCGAAGGTACACAGGACTCACCGAATGCCCAAAAGGCTTCAGAGCCAGTGAAAACGCCTTCTTTAGAACGCAAGAACAGTAATGAATCCGATGATAATTACGAAGATGTTACCAATGCAATTCAAAAAACTGATGATGATGCTAATGTTGATAATGGTGCAGTTACAGCAGATGGTAAATCTGAGGCTTTAGCAGAGCAATCTAACAATGAGGAGACTGCATCTCAAAAATCTTCAGAATCACTGGCTGCAGATAAATCTACACCTTCAGAATCATCTAAATCTGATACTGCAGAAGAGTTGTCTACTGCAAAATCACTTGCTACTGATAAATCTGCTCCACAACAATCTCCAAAGACTGTGCGTTCAGAAGAATCTATTGCTGATGAGGAAACAACTAAACCTGAAGTAACATCATTAAAGGGAGATGAAGCTCAGGCGAAACCCGTTACACCCGATACGAGTCTGCACCCCAAAAAAACCAATGTTGATGGTGTTCAATATATTATTGTTCCCGTAAACAAACCTGCATCAGAAGCCACTTCTTCGACACCGATGAAACCAGTATCAATAGTTTTTCAACAAGAAGGCGATAAAATCAAATTGTATAATGCCAATGGCAGCGCTGAGTCTAATCAAGCGATAAAACTCCCAATTTCTGATCAATTTGAAGGCCCTTTTCACTCAGATGAAATTTTTGTTACTGAAATTAAAGCAGAAGGTAATTACACCTTGTTGTTTAAGCCTATAGAGAACAGTAATACAGCCAGCGTGATGGTGAAAAAAGTGGATGAAAGTGAAATAAAAAATAGCTAAGGGACGTGGCGGAAGAATGTATACCAATTTTATCGTCACTCCTGCGAACGCAGGAGTCCAGAGTCTTTGGTTAATTTGGGCACAAGTCGCTGGATACCTGCGTTCGCAGGTATGACAAATTAAGCGTTGAAATTTAAAGTGGTATTATTTGAACTGCGACATCCCTAAGGAAAGTTTGCGGGAGAAAGTATACCAATGAGTTCTCGTCACTCCAGCGCAGGCTGGAAACGAAGTAACGACAGTTTTGTAAGTCGGTAGTCTAGGGGCTGTTTATCTTTCGTGATTATTTTTGCAGCGATAAATTGGTCGTTTTATACAAGACAGAGCTTGTGCGGTTTGGTATTCCAAATACGCAAGCGATAACGCAGTAGAAATGACCAATTTATGTTGTCTTAGATGCTTTTGAGCGTTCACTGTTCTGTGTTGTAACCCGTTTACTTAGATGACTAAGCTTCACTGCTTACGCCTTGAACAGATAAACGCTCAAATAGCACAAAATTTAATCCTGAAAGATAAACAGCCCCTAGTGTCTTTGCTTTTTCTATAAAAGTCACTGGATACCAGCCTTCGCTGGCATGACAAAGATTGATACTTTCTAAATAGCTAGCTCTCTAAGTATTAAACCAACATTAAGGCAAGGATGCCTATTTAGGCTCTGTCGCAAACAGAAATTTTGTTGCTACAATTTAAGGGGATAGCTCCCTTCAAATACAATTAAGTACCTGTCGATAAGTTCTTTGATAATTATTGTGTTCAGGTTTAGTGTTATACAAGACGCAATGTAGGGCGCATAGCCGTAGCTATGTAACCGAAGTTGCAACACCGTAGAGTGCAGAAACTGGGCACTAGAAAATCTTAAGAAACTTATGGTCAGGTACTTATGTCGCTAAAGAATAGAATTGCTCCCAAGAAGTCATCCCTCAGGG
Source organism: Parashewanella spongiae (assembly GCF_004358345.1). Taxonomy (NCBI): domain Bacteria; kingdom Pseudomonadati; phylum Pseudomonadota; class Gammaproteobacteria; order Alteromonadales; family Shewanellaceae; genus Parashewanella; species Parashewanella spongiae. The sequence continues at coordinate 4,697,839 of NZ_CP037952.1, forward strand.
TAAACGTGTGAATGTTTTTTAAGTAAAAACCGTAGACTTTATAGCTAGTCATTCCCTTAAAAACCAGTGGCTTTGGGTATTCAAATATAAAGAGCTAGAACCGACATACAAAACTGTCGTTATTTCATTACCCACTTTCGTTGGAACGACGAAATTATACCAATTACAGCGGAACAGATTTTAGCACTTTTAATTCCTGCCCAAGATAAAGCTTATCCCCACTCAATTTATTTATACTTTTCAATGATGTAGCTGTTGTTTGGAACTTTTTCGCAATACTGTAAAGAGTGTCATGTGAACGCACTGAATACAAAACCCATTTAAGTACACGTTCTTTTGAATAACCAGCATCTTTAATTGTAGAGTTTATAGGTAGCAAGATATAATGGTAGTCTCCTTTAACAGTCTCCCACTGTTTTAGCCCTGGATTCAGTTTAAGAAATTCTTTGTAAGAAACTCTAGCTTTGCTTATCATTTTTGTTAAGTCTGCTTTCCCATAAATTTTCTCTACAGCAATAACGGGTTTATATGGAATTTCCGGCAAAACTATGTGATATTTTTTTGCCCGTGAAATAACGAACTTTAAAGCTTCAAACTTTGCAATATAATTTTTTGTTTCACGAGGTAACTTTAAACTCCAAATTGAAGGCTGTTTACTTAAATTTCCTGAGATAGCATTATTGATAGTACCTTGACCGGCATTATAAGCTCCCATGGCGTACAGCCAGTTGTGTTCATTGGCCTCATACAAGTGTTTTAATAAATCTAGAGCCGCATTTGTAGATTCAAATATATTTCGACGACCATCGAACCATGGGTAAACCCTTGTACCAAATTCTTTCGCTGTAGGCCCTGTTAGTTGCCAAATACCCGCTGCTGACACTCTCGAGGTAGCACTTGGAATATATGAACTCTCAATAATTGGTAAAAGAGCAAGTTCGATAGGAAGATGGCGTTGCTCGAGCTCTTTTACAATCATGTACAAAAAAGAACTAGCATGTTCAGATATAACGACAAGAAAATTAGGATGTTGAATAAACCATTTTTTATAGTCATCTGCATGCTTGTTGTAGGAAAATTTAATTTTATTACTCGAAGCAATCCTCTGCCAAACTCCGCCTTCGAACTGTTTTGTGCATTGTCTATTTGACGGCTCTGAAAAATACGCACTGATGCTCGATGAGTGCATTAGACCAAGACTTAATAAAACTATTTTGGTTATTTTTTTCATTAATTATACTAATTTAGCTAAATTTATTGAAAGAATCATTCCTTCGAAATTTAAATTATGTAATACACTTACATTGCAATACGATAAAATTATAAGAATGAATAAAGTTACATATAAAAGAGGTATAGTTTAGTTGCGAAAACTCGCTTTAATTAGCGTTAGCATTTGATTCGCAACGATATAATTATCATATTTCAATAAAATTCGATGACTCTTGTACAGCTTCCCTTCATTAGTGACAAAAGTGATTATAAAACTTTAGCTTGGATTTATTTGAAAGCGGAAATTTATTACGGCCATCTATGATGGAAGCATAAATTTAGTTTTTTAACTTGGGCGTAAACACTCGAAATCTTTGACCTCTATTAAATAACAGCTTAATACCGCTCACCTTTTATCACCCACTTTATAAATAACAATACTTTGAAATACTTTAATAATATTTGATTTGTTAGTCGCTACAATACCACAAACTGTATACGCATATTTATATATTTCATTCCAAAAATGAATTTTTTATATTTATTGGATATGTTGCTGCCTTTAAATAAATTACCTCCTATTTAAACAGCAAAAAAAAGGAAACTCTTATGTCTTATATAGTTAATTTTGATATAAAGCTTAGGATTGATTTAAGATAGTATTAACACTAATAACAGTAGTTGGGCTCACTTATACACCCTCCATTTTTAAATCAAAAAAGTTAAAAAGTGACGACAGACAAATATTTACGTTTATATATGAAATCAAAATTATAGCGTATATACCTATCAGATATAACGTAGACAAAATAATCAATAATCATATTCAAGCCAAATACCGTTCAGGAGATGATTCTTTACTCTTAAATGTGAATATTAAATAAGTTATGTTTCATGATGTGCTTTATTTTATGCAGCATTCAATATTTAATAAAATTTTATATTATCCAAATGCATAATTATTTTGGTCAAGCATTAATTGAGTACCGTTCTTTATGAGTCTTTATGAAATAATCTTATTATATAACCCGAACGTATCTTACCGAACAGTAACACATTGAATATTAAAATTTTACTTTTTTAAAAGTAAGGATGAAAAGATATGGATGAAAGATTTTCTAACTTAGCACGTGATCATGATGCCTTTTACGTGCATTTTGAGCAATACAATAACCGAGGCTTATACAGAGGCCCATCAGGTTTGTCCCATGTTGCGTATGTTATGGGAAAGGAAAATGATGAATCTGATGGCTACTGTTTAGCATTAAGTATGTTTACTGTTGAATGCAATTTCTCACCTGACCGTTTTCTTGAGGACCATGCCACAGTTGAAAATCGAGGAAAAATAAGAGGTTACCAAAAAATCACTGAAATGCTGACTTCTGATGGGCAGGCTAAGTTCAACTTTATATCAAGCACAATGACTGACAGCCATACGAAAATCCAGAGAAAACAATACATTGATCTCGATCATCTAGCAACGCTACTTTCCAGCAAAAATAACGTCGATGTGATTCTTGAGCTTAGGAGTAGAAAATCTGCTCATGCTATAGCTGTTCGTTTAGGTGGTGGAAAAAGCCTGCTTTCCGGTGGTATGTTTTTTGATCCTAATTTTGGTTTTGCTGTCTTTAAAAAAAAGGAGTTAATAGGATCTTTCTTTAAGCGTTTTATGAACGAAATTTATTACACACATACCGGTATCACTACTGCAATGGTTTTTAAGCCGAACGGAACCTAGAGGTAGTAGACTGTATTGAACGAATAAACAACCCCGCATAAGCTATCTCTCCTTCGGTTCGACTTCGCTACGCGAAGCGGGGAATTAAACCCAAAGGGACTAAAGTTTGCCATTACCGCCTTGTGCGATCCTCAGTCCAATTTCAATAAAGGTTAAATAATTGGATTTAGCATTTTCCCCATCGGGATGAACAGCTGATAAATTAATACAACCTGCTACAGCCTGAGCGTACAAGTTAGATGGAGGAGGAATTATTGGCGCATCTACAGCCAACATACTTCCACCACTCCAAAAAGCGGCTTGTGCAGCCCAACCAGCACCAGTTTCAAGCCCTGCTGCTGCAGCTGTTTTTTCTGCTAATCGCCGAGATGACTCATCGGGATTGAAAACCCATGACTCAGCTGCATCGATAGCCTGTTTTTCAGGTATACTCCAATCAGTGCGATGTTTAGCACAACATACAGCCCACCAAATAGCTTCTCGAAATGGTAAACCATGAGCTAAGAAAGTGACCGTATCTGAAAATAATTCTTTTTCTAGCCCTTCATTAATCGCATCGTAGGGGGTGCAATCATTCTGAGCTACTATTGAAAGAAAGTTTGTATTTGCTTCGTATACATCAGTAATCTGACATGCTGCTGTATAAGGAATTTTAATCAATTTCATCAGTTTATTTTGGCAATGCCACCTTGTATTTCTACCATAGCCCCAGCTTTAACTTTAGTAATTGCTGAACCTTCTACTGAAACTATCGCGCCTTTTAGGTCAACTTTAGTCTGACCTTCAACGGCAACTTGTGCGGCCGATATCTCAGTTTTTGCTTGACCTTTAATTACAATTTTAGGAGCTTCAATGTTAATTCCGCTTGAACTTAAAGCAATCTTGCAGCTTCCGACGACGAGCTCTATTTTCGTTTTTCCATTTAATGAAAGTGTTTGTCCATCAATTTCAATTTTCGACTTAGCTTTAAGTCCCATATTGTTGCCTGATTCAGCTGTAGTATCTTTATCGGATTTCAGTTGAAGTGCACCTTTGGCTTCAGCTCCAAAATCCTTCTCTGTATTGATTGTGATCTGCTCTTTAACGGTACACTCAAGAGTCTTTTCAATTTGTGTTTTTTGGGCACCCTTAATCGTTGTTGATGCATCTTTTTCTACTTCAAGCGTCAATAAACCTTGTGAGTGCATAAAGATCTCTTCACTATCTTTTTTATCCTCAAACCTAACTTCATTGGATTGGGCGCTACTACCTTCTTTACTTGTCCGAGATTTAAAACCCGTTTGGGTGGGGACATCATAAACTGGAATATTCTTTTCATTATATATAGAGCCTATAACAACAGGTTGGTCAGGATTACCATTTATATACTGAACCAGTACTTCGTCACCAATACGTGGCAGAAATGACAATCCAAAACCATTACTAGCAAAACCTTGAGCGACAGGTAACCAACAAGAAGTATTCTCATCGTTTTTACCATCAGTATCCCAATGAAATTGAACTTTTACTCGAAGTTTTTCTGTATAAATTTCTTCTTTACTTGGCCCTGTCACTGTTGCACAGTGAAGACCTGAAATTAATGGTTTAGACACTATTTTGGGGCGAAAAGGTGTTGATTTCACAATGCATCTATATTCATTTTTGTAAACCATGACTGAGCTTTTTTCTTCAGGAGATATTTCGTGGGTGATATCTAATACAACAAACTCCTTGTTTAAATCAGATACAGGATGGTTTTTCAATTTAAATGTAGAACAACATGAAAGACTATAAAGTTTAGAGGACACTTCACAGCAAACTCTTTCAGCATCTAAAGACTCCATCCAAATTTTGGTTGCATCTTTAGCTTCACTTTTATCTTTAAAACCTTGCCCAAACCGGTATAAAGGAAGCGATTTTAGTTTTTGATTTAACGCTGACTCTTTAGCACTACTTTGGAACACATCAGCAAGCTCTTGTGTGTGGTCGGCTAACATAACTGAGCTAGTACCAGCGCAAGCAATATAGCTTAAATTATCTATGAATCCGTCATAAGAACCAGTTTTATCAACAAAGCTTATGTTTTCCTGTTTTGCATTTATGTAAGCGCTAGAAGAGTCAGCAATGATTAGCGTGGGGTTTTGTTCGTCGTGGGTCAAAAAGTAAAACCAGCCTTCTTCTGCTAACAACCGTTTAACAAATTCAGCATATGTTTCATTGATAACGGCACAATATTCATGCTCTTTTCCGGGTGAAGAAATTGAAAATTTGACAAACTTTTTCAAGCCAGTTTTGTCGAATACATCTTCAACGATCTTTTTCGTGGACAGGCTTTGATAAACAGCGTGAGTACGAGATAAGGAAAGAAAATGGATAGGGTCAACACTAACAACTCTATAAGTATATTGTTCACTTTCTTTGCTGTAACTTAATAGGGTAAACTCAGATATTAATGCCTTAAATGTTCTAATATCTGCAGTTTGCATATCAGCATATTCGACAATCACTTCTGCACCAACGATATCACTGGCAATGTATTCATCTGATGAAAATACTGAGGTTTGTATATATTTTTCTGAAATAGTTTGTGTTGCTTTGAAATAAGAACAAATATAAGGTCCTGTCCCATCTACCATGATGGTCAAATTTCTTGTTTTTGAGGAATACTTCATGACTTAAAGTCTCTGCGCAATTTCAACTGAATGATTATTTATTTTAAACCTATACCGCTTAAGATTTTATTATTAATAAGGTTTACCATTTAAATTAGCATAAATACTTTTCCTTGTTAGCTGTTATAATTCTTTTAAATTCACAAAAAGAATAAAAACTAATTTATTATTTTAAATTATGATATATGCAAACAATATATAGACTAAGCCGCTTTTAGCTTGACACTTTTTTAGTAGAAGCTGATCATTTATAAAAATATCTCGCCTACTACGAATAAATTAATATCTAATTATTTGTTGCTTAAGTTTAAGGTAACCTTGTTTTAGTTGGGTAATAAATGCTGACTGATGAAGACATTGAAAAAATGCACACTGTTATTAGCGAGGAGTATCCTTGCGGCGTTTCAATAAATAGTGATAGAACTGAATATAGGAAGCTTAGGAATTTATATAATGTCTGCCAAACATCTTTAAGAATGATGACTGAGGTTAATGAGGATGAAGATCTTGATACATATAGTGTTAAAAATGTAGAAAATTGGACGCAACTTTCTGAAGACTTGATCAATGTTTTTAGCACACGCTCAAAAGACATTGAATTGATAGGTTGGTTTATTATTGCGCAAATAATAATAGATAACAGCTTTGATAGTCTAGAGAATACTTTTAAATGGTTATATAAATTAGTTGATGAAAACTGGGATAATCTACCACCTTTAGTAAGCAAAGATAAACTTGATACAGAAAGCGAAGAGGATGCTAAAAAAGAGGTTACGAAATGCAAAACAAATGCTTTATCACCGATACTTGGTGATAGTCTAGAATCGACGATATTATTTCCACCTATTTTAATCCATGAAATTAATTCAGAAATTAAAGTGTTTGATTATATAAGTGCAGAAAAAAAATCAACTTTAGAGTCTTTGAAAGAGAGTGCGGCTCAACAGTTAATAGACAAGGATTACGAACTTAATAAAGTCAGTAACTTATCAACAATAATAGGATTGCTGGAAAACCTATCTGAAAAAATAAATGAAAAAACGATACGTTGCAACGTAAGTCATTGTAATTTTACATTTTTAATAAACTTATTTAATAAAGTGAAACAATCAATCACTTTTATTACAGATGTCGAACTCAATGAGACAGTTGATGCTGAAAGCAGCTTAGAGGATATTAGAGATGATGAATTAACCTCTAATGAAGACTTGGAAACTGGTTCAAAGCAACCTTCTGGAAGTAATATAATTAAAGAAAGTAAAATTAATTCAATGGATAAAAGTTATTTAGAGAATGCATACAAATCAAATCAAAATAGAAATGTTGCATTACAAAATCTAAAAGAAATTTCTGAATTCTTTTACATTACTGAACCACATAGCCCAGTATCATTTCTTCTGAATAAAACTATTAGATGGGCTAATTCTCCCCTATCAACACTATTGGATGAATTAATAGGTGGTTTTGATAAAGATTTATTGAATGATATATATCGAGCCACAGGAATTGAAGGACAAGTGCAAACCAAGATCATGAGAAAACAAAGAAATGACGAGAAAGTACAAGTTAGTGAGGTCGGCGATATAGAAGAAAACACAAAACATGTGTCGATAAACGGTAGCAATGATAAAGGTACTGTAGAGATAAAAAAAACTGAATCATCAAAAAATGGTGATGATAGTTTAAAAGTAAAACCTGTTAAGTGGTAGAAAGTATTTTAGTTGAGGAATAGTTATGGCTGGCATGTATATGAAGATAGAAGGCATGGATCCAACGGGTGCCGCAACTCTTAAATTGAACGGTGAAGATGGCTGGATTGCTATTAAATCATATAAGTGGGGCGGCACTCGTCATGTCGAAATGGATATTGGCAACAGTAACAATTCTGATAAAGGTGTGGTCAATCTTTCAGAGGTAACAGTAACGAAAGAAATTGATGGATCATCAGGTGATCTTCAATCATTCCTTTATGCACCAGGTAAAGAAGGTAAAAAAGTTCAATTTATGTTAACCAAGCCAGAAAAAGATGGAACTGGAGTGCTCGTTTTTTATCAAGTGCAAATAGATAATGCACGATTATCTGGTTTTTATGTTGAAGCGACAGATGGTGGAAATGTCGAAAACCTTGTTTTTTCGTATGTTCAAATAAATCAGAAGGTTAACACTGAAGATGCAAAAGGTGAGCTCGAAGAAGGTGGACTTGTTTCATTTAGTATACCTGATGGTGAAATGGTGTCTGGTTCTAAAGGTTAAATTTTATTTGTATAAATTGCGGACTATTCTGGAGGTCAGCCGATGGCACTAAATTCCCAGCATAAAAGAATTTCAAAGAATCGAGTGAGTATTACTTATGATGTAGAAACTAATGGTGCAAGTGAAACCAAAGAGCTTCCGTTTGTTGTCGGTGTTATCGGTGATTATTCTGGTCATAAACCTGAAAATGAGAAAATTGATCTAGAAGATAGGGAGTTTATTGGAGTAGATAAAGATAATTTTGATTCAGTCATGGCTAAGGTTGATCCTCAATTAACGTTTAAAGTTGAAAATGTTCTATTGAATGATGACTCGGAAATTGAAGTCAATCTCAACTTCAAAAATATGAAGGACTTTCATCCAGAAAGAGTCGTAGAGCAAGTTGAGCCGTTAAAAAAGCTGGTTGAGACAAGAAATCAGTTTAAGGTGCTGTTATCCCAAGCAGATAGGTCTCGCGAATTGGAAAAATGCTTAAAGCAAATATTACAGAATTCAGATACGTTAAAAGGTTTAGCTGGAGAGCTAGGAATTGAGACTTTAACAGGCAAGGAGGGTGAATAATGCCTGAAGAAGAACAAAAAACTACCGAAGAGGTCGGGGAAAATACTGTAGAAGAAAGCATATTAGACCGTGTTATAAACGCTACTTCGCAAACCCCTGCTGATAGTACCAAAGAACTGCTTTCTATGCTTACTAGTAACATTATGGAAGGCGTTGTAACTTGGGATAAAAACTTAACTCTCACCATTGAAAGTGCTATAGCTGGTATTGATGAAAAAATTTCAAAACAACTCTCAAAAGTTTTACAGGATAAAAATTTTAAGAAGTTAGAAGGGAGCTGGCTTGGTCTGCAAAAACTAACAAAGAATAGTGATCTAGGACCCATGCTTAAAATAAAGCTGGCTGATTATTCAAAAGACGAATTAATTGATCAGTTCGAATCTGCACCCGCAATAGACAGAAGTCGTTTTTTCAATGTGGTTTATCAACAAGAGTTTGGTACTGCCGGTGGGCAACCTTATGGACTATTAATAGGAGATTACGAGTTTGGATATGGCGATGAAGATGCTTGTCTTTTACGTTACATGGGGGAAGTTGCAGCTGCATCGCATGCTCCCTTTATAGCGGCTGCAGCTCCCAGTATGTTTGACTTCAAGTCTTTCTCCACGTTTTCCGATGGCAAGCCCGTTGCTGCTGGTTTTGACTCTCCCGCATACGCGAGTTGGAATGGTTTTCGAAGTAATGATGACTCACGTTACGTGGGTCTAACTTTACCTCGAACTCTGGCAAGACTTCCTTATGGTTCAGCAAGCAATCCTATAAAATCTTTCAATTTTGAAGAACTAAACCTTGCTGCAGACGGCCGTCAAATTGTTGAATCAGCGGATAGCTTTGTTTGGTCTAATGCCGCTTATGAAATGGGCTTACTTATGACAAGTGCGTTTACTGCATATGGTTGGTGTACTGCCATTAGGGGTATGGAAAATGGTGGCAAGGTAGAAAATTTACCAAATTTTACTTACTACACCGATGCTGGTGATTTACAGCAGCTTTGTCCTACAGAAGTTAACCTCACCGATGAGCGAGAAAAAGAGTTAAGTGATTTGGGTTTTTTACCCCTTGTTCATTATAAATCTACTAATTTCGCCGTGTTTATGGGAGGGCAGTCTACCCATAAACCAAAAACCTATACTGACCCAGATGCTACAGGAAATGCAGCGATTTCTGCAAGGTTACCGTACACAATGGCGAGCAGCAGAATTGCTCATTACTTGAAGGTCATGGGCAGGGATAAAATAGGTTCAAGCTTAGAAGTGAATGATGTTGAGAAAGAATTAAATACATGGATACATCAGTATGTAAATAAACTTGCTATAGGAAACGAAGCGAAAGCGAAACATCCGCTAGCAGAAGCAAAAGTGACAGTGAAGGAGCAACCAGGCAAACCAGGTGCTTATTCAGCCGTTGCCTACTTAAGACCATGGCTCCAGTTAGAAGAATTAACCACATCATTGAGAATGGTTACAAAAATACCGAGTAATTAACCTAAGTTTTGAATAATAAAGTCAATAAATCGATTTAGATAAATGACATAAAAATGCTACCTACAGTACTGATAGTTTTGCCAAAAACTTTAGTTTAGTCGTTACTTATTTATAAGGTGCTGCCCATGCAGATGACTTCATATTCAGGAATTGAACATAGCGATATAAATAAAACAACAAAAAAAATGATTAATCACTCACTTGTAGTTCATCTTATCAATAAATTGGATAAATTAATTAGCCGGCAACTGTCGTTAATAATACAAAACAAATGCTTTAAAGAACTTGAATCAGCATGGCTAGGTATACAACGGCTCATTTCTAATCGTTATAACCAACGAAGAGTTAAGGTAAAGCTACTTAATTTATCATGGTTTGAAATTGCAACAGATCTCAATATTTCTTTCGATATAAAACAGTCAATTTTATTTAATATTATTTACACACGCGAGTTTGGCACTCCTGGAGGTAAACCATTTGGTGTGCTTCTTATTGATCACAAAATTACCTTTGAGAATGACAATAACCATTCATTCGAGGATTTATTTACACTTCAACTTATTGCTGAGTTGGGTGAAAAATCACTATGTCCAGTTATATTAGGTTTGGATCATAATTTCTTTGGTGACTCCCCTATACGTACTCTCCACGACAAAAAGAGAGTAAACAGAATGCTTGAAAGTGAAGAATTCCATACTTGGAAACTTTTACGCAGTCGAGCATGTGCTCGTTTTTTACATATTGTTTTACCAGAATATTGCATTAGAAGGGCATATAAGAGCTATGCCGCAGGGTTCATATTTAATGAACAATTTAAAACTGAACATGCCTTATGGGGAAACAGTGGTTTTTTACTTGTAGAAAATATTATCAAAGAGTTTGAGCGAATAAGTTGGTTTGGTTTTTTACGAGCTTATGATCATACAGGTGTTAATGGTGCAATAGTCTGTACAAAAGATAAATCACCTACAGTTCCTAGAATCACTTTGTTTAGTGAATCAGATAGTTTTTGGGCTTATTTGGGCTTTGTTCCACTCACAAAAATTTATTTAACAAATCAATTAGGATTCTTTAGCAATCAGTCCGTTTGGGAAGCAAAGAATGAACAGCAAAGAATTATTGGAATGTTACAAACAAACTTGATGGTATGTCGTTTTGGACATTACATCAAAGTAAAAACAAGAGACATGGTTGGGAGCTTTGATAGTGCAATAGACTGTAGAGCTAGATTAGAAAAATGGTTAAGTCAATACGTAAGTAACATATCGTATGGTGAAGATTCGGTTATGGCAAAATATCCGTTGAAAAAGGTTAGCATAAAGCTAAAAACCGACCCAAAAGACCCGACTCATTATGTTTGCAGTATTACTATTCAACCTCAATATCAATATGAACTTATTGATGTCGATGTTGCATTAAGCACACCTATACCAACTAACAATATTCGTTAATGCCTATGAAGTTGATGATGAATTTGACGGAAGCGATAGTAAACGATGGCTACTCAGATCATGATGCAGTTATAAAACATATTTGCAATCTAATTTCTAGCCGTGCTCCGTTATGGGTTAATGCGCAACCTAACGAATATACTTCAGGAACCATTGTCGACTTAGGCATGAACTATTTTACTCATAATCATAGTAAGTTTAGAGTTGATGAGTTGAAAGCTAGAATTTTAAAATTGATTAAAGATTTCGAACCTAGGTTAACACAAGTCGCAATTGAAATTGATGAAAAGAGGTTTGGTACAAATGTAATTAAATTTGAATTATCGGCACTTTTAAATACTGATAAAGAAAATGAGGTACTGTCGCTTGAGTCTTTCTTGGACTTTAGTTCCAATAATTTTACAGTGAATAGTGGTGTAAACATTGTTTAGTACGCTTCTTAAATATTATGAACAAGAGCTTCGCTTTGTTAAAAACGAAGGTTCAAAGTTTGTAGAAAAACACCCAAAGGCAGCAAAGACTCTGGGGCTTAATAAACAAGGAGTGGCTGATCCAGAGTTGATGATGCTAATCGAGAGCTTCGCCTTCTTGAACGCTCGGTTACAAAGTTCACTTGATGATACTTTTCCAGACTTTACCAATGGTCTTCTAGAGCTATTTTTTCCTCACTATGTGAAACCGTTACCATCATATTCTCTTTTAAATTTTGATTTATTTACAAAAGTTAATGCAAGTCATGTAATTCCTAAAGGTACTGAATTCAATATACATGTAAATACTGAGTCTGAAATGATATTCCGTTCTTCTGAAGGAATTGTAATTCATCCTATTCAGCTTACTAACGTTACGGCAGAGTTTGCGCCTTTTAATAAAGACAGTGGCATAGATAATGAGCAAGCGAAAGCAATGATAGAGCTCCAGTTAAATACATTAGATGAGGATACACAGTTTAATGAACTAGATATTAATAAAATAAAACTGCAGTTGAGGGGCGAAAATAGTTTCATACTAAGACTGTACGATTCGATTTATAACAATAGAGTTGAAACTAGAGTTGTAGCAGATGGAAATTCATTTTTACTGAGTAAAAATAAAATATCTCCAGTTGGATTTAGTCATGAGGAGATTATTTTGCCTGAAGAGTCATCAAGCCTAGACGGATACAATATTTTAACTGAATTTTTTGCATACCCAGAGAGATTCTATGCATTCAATGTTGAACTTGGTGAAGTTATACAACATTTAACTGACAGTGAAATAAAAATCCAATTACTTTTGAAAGAACTCGATGTCGATGTTAAACGCCTTATTGATATTAATAACATCTCGATTTTTACATTGCCAATAGTAAATCTTCACGATGTAACCGCAGAACCTATGGAGATAGACTTTCTAAAAGAGGAGCATGAGATCATCATCGACTCATGGGACGTTGAAAGTCACAATATTTATTCGGTCAATAATGTTTTTGATATGACAGTATCTAAAGAAAAAGTGCCTAAAATTTTTGAGCATAAATTTTCAAACTCTACTTCTAACTATAGATGGCAGCTCGTGAGAAATAAATTAGAACTCGAATCTAAAAAAAGGTATCTAAAAGTATCTGATCTAAAGCATCAAGGTGATTTTAACGAAAAAAGAATTTGGCTGATTAAAACCACAGTATCACAACCAGACTTAGAGGATAAAGTGAACCAATCTAGTCAGGTCAGTTGTAGGGAAAGCTTTACCATTCCAGCTGATATAACACTCATTGAAAGACCAACAAAATCCCAATCTCAGCAAGAAAATGACGAAAGTATATGGACCTTACTAAATCATTTACATAAGAACTATCAAAGTATTTTTGATGCCAAAGATCCAGTTTATGAATTAAAAATAGTTCTCAGTTACTACAATTTTACAGAAAACTCGTTGAATAAACTTATGATCGAATCGATAGTTAATTTAAGTCAAGATCATGTAGTTGAAACTATAAGGTTAAATGGGAAAAACTGCTTTGCTTTTGGTACACAGATCACGATAACACTGAGTAATGAAGCTCTTTTTTTCGGTTTGACTCTTTTTTCGCAAATGTTGAATATCTATTTTTCACAGTTTGCTGGCTTTAATAGCTTTATACAAGTTCATATATTAATTGATGGTCAAGAGGGTGTTTATATTAGCTTTCCGAGAGAATTTGGATGCAAAAGTTCAATATGACACCTAGTAATTTGGAAGAGAGCCAAGTTGAGATCGTTAGGCTATCGCAGACTTTAAAGCACATTGCTGCAAAGCATGGTGATATTCCAAATATTAGGTTTACCACTGAGTTACTTCCAGCTTTTTATCACTCTCAAATTAGGAAGATTCAAAACAAATCTGACGCTTGGATTGTAGAAGTTAGTTCTGGTGCTCTTTATGGTAACAACTCTGTACTTCCTCATTACATGCAAAATCAGATTATTAAATTATTTGTAGAACTGTCAGATGAGTCACTAAAAGACTTTTTTGATATATTTAATAATCGTTATTGGAAACAATTTTGTAATTTATGCACCAAGCATAGCTTATCTATGCAACTGGAAGAAGAAACGTTCAAATGGAATAAATATAAAAAAGGGATCAGTCAGCTTTTAAAATGTCTAACAGGATTTAGTTGTAATGATCCTGTGCTGCCTAGTGAACACCTTATCCAGTATGTAGGCCTACTTGGCCCATCGCAGATAAACCCAAACTGTCTAAGAAAAATTCTTGAAGATTATTTTAATTGTAAATTTGAATTGTACAGCTCAAAGCTTGAATATCAAAAACTAACGTCATCTTCATTATGTAAAATAGGAATTTCAGGTCGAAAACAGCGATTAGGGCAAGAATTAATATTAGGAAAGAAAGTACCTGTAGTTGGGCAAAAGTTAATTTTAAAAATATGTCCTGAAAGCTATGATGAATATATTAAAACGCATGAAAACTCAAGCTTTGTCAAGGCTGTTAAGATTATAATTTCAAACTATATTGGGACTAATTTCAAATATCATCTTTTTATAAAAATAAATAGTAAATATTTATCTAGGTTACAAATATCAACAAATTTTAAACATTCTAAAAAGTTAGGACATTCTACATGGATATATGACTCTCAAGAGGGAGAACATTTTGTCGAGTTCCCATTAAAATAAATTGTTAAAAAATGAAGTGTTATTTTTAAATTATCTTTATTTAATTTAACTTAACTTATCTTATTTTTATGGGAGATATATTTACTTTAAGAGTCAGGATTTTTATTGATAAGATAAATTATATTGCTCATCATTAATTAAGTTGAGTTTGGTAAACATATTATGCAGAGAACACTATGTCACTTTCAATGAAAATAATCAAAAGTCCATATGGTGAAAGTATTTATGAGTGGGTTAAGACGTTTCCAAAGGACGGAGGTGATATAGGGAGAGCATTTGGAAATACATTTAAGCTCAGTGACTCTACTCAAGTAATATCAAACAGACACGCGAAAATATTACCAATTGAAGGTGGGTATAAAATTATTGATACGAGTAAAAATGGGTTATTTATAAATGATTCAAAAACACCTTTAGGAAGAAATAATGCAATTATGCTTAGTGACGGTGATGTACTAGGTGCAGGAGAGTACTTACTATTAGTTTCACTATTCAATCCATACGAAAATAACATAGATGAAGCCCCAGACGAAAACAATACTCTGGAAGTAGAGCCTATTTTTGCTGACGATCCATTTCACCAATTGGATTCAGAGAAGAGCGTTGTTTTGACTGCTGATGAAATTAATGGCATGTCTGATGATGAAGAGCGTGAGAGATATTTAGCGGAGTCTATTGAGCATGATGTTTTTGAAGATGTAGGAGAACATAAGGCAGAAATTGAAAATGATTTTTCTACAGGATTTACCAGCATGGAAGAAAACCCTTTTGAATCTCCTCTAGAAAACCCATTTGAAGAGACTAGTTTTAGAGCAACATCACAAACAAGTTTTGATGAAAGCTGTGTGCACTATGAGCGACCTCGTAAAGACATGCTTGTAGAGCATAAAACGGCTGAGGAACGTTTTGTACAATACTCTGAAAAAAGCATTGAAATAGCATTGAATCGTCTATTTAAAGATATAGATCCTGAAAAAATTGAAGAACTCTTTAAGGAACTCACTGGTACGAGTTTTTTTGCGGAAAAGTCTAGATATTGGAATATGTACAAAAAGTACTTTGCTAGATTGATAAGAGATCGAGATTTGCATATTAAGTTTTATTCGTATTATCAAGAAGCCATAAAGATACAAATCAGCCTCGATGGTGACCATTAAATGAAAAAGCATACAGCGGTAGTAATATTGATTTTAATGCTTATGGGTTGCCAAACAATCAAGCATTGGTTTTCCCCAATAGAACTCCATCAAATAACCGTTAAAGTTATAGCGGAAAAAAATATTAACCCGAATTTACAAGGTAAGCCTTGCCCCCTTGTTTTGCAGTTATACCAGATGTCAGACAGTGACGCGTTCAGCACGTCTGATTACATAAACATTTATAATGATCAACAAGGCACTTTAAAAAAAGATCTTCTATCAGAAAGAGTTATAGGCATTGTTTATCCTGGAAAGACAATTGAGAAAACATTTGATCTAAAAGATGGTGTTAGTTATGTCGGAGTAATCGCAGATTTTTCTGATTCTTCTGACGCCAACGCTAAAGTACTGTTTAAACCCAAATCTGAAGGTAAGTCACTCTTAGTTCTTGATGTCGATGGCGTTAATTTATCCTCGAGAAGGAGTGACAATAATGATTAAAAATAAAAAGATTACTTGGACAGAGGGGATGTTTATTTGTCCTCAACACTTTCAGCAACAAGAGCGTTATTTTGAAAGTTATGTTCTTCAATTTATTAACCAATTACAGCATCAGCTTTATGGGTTTTCTGAGTTAGAAATTGATGTAGAAATGCTGAAAATAGGTAAAGTTAGAGTTAATTCAGCAAAGGGAATATTTCCCGATGGCACTCCGTTTGAGCTTAATCAAAATATATCAATTGAAATACCGAACAACGTCTTAAAAAAGAAAGTATATCTTGTTCTGCCACTTACAAAGATCGGCGCTGTTGAAGTAGGAGAAGCTGAACATCACAGATACAAAGTTTTCCAACACGAAGCCTTCGATAGCTGTACCGATGAAAATGATCTCGTAAAACTTGATTTATCGGACTTGAACATGCAACTGAAGTTAGAAGGTGACAACTTGAATGAATACGCCATGCTTGAAGTTGTACAAGTTATGGAATTTGATTCTGACGGAAAAGTGGTATTAAACGAGGCTTTCATACCTCACTCTCTTCAGTATGGTGTCTCTAAATATCTGGGAGATAACTTAAGAGATATTTATGCACTGATGAAATATCGTGCAACTGCCATTTCCAATCGCCTGAGCACTGATACTGGGAGTAAGAGCTACCAAGCATTAATTAGAGACTATCTTTGGTTGCAAGCATTAGGTGTCTGGATTCCACAAATTAAACTGTTGTGCGATAACAAAGATTCATTGACATATCACTTATACAAAGACTGTATTGCTCTTACCGGGCACATGTTGGGATTAGATGGTAAAAATATTGAAGAGTTTCCCAATTTTAACCCCGGTGAACTGTATGACATCTTCTCTTATGTTTTTTCAAAAATCATATTGTTATTGAGAGAGATACAAACTGAAAATGTGCATACTTTGAAATGGGATTGGAGTTTATTCAAAACTAGGAGATTGCTAAGGACAATCATAAAAGATCCTAGTCTTTATGGTAGTGGGAAATTTATTTTGCTTGTGTCATCAAGTATGAATCTTTCAACATTAACTAACGAATTTCCTACTTGTGCAAAATTAGCAGGAAATAGCATTATCGCAGAGTTAGTTCGAAGTGCACTTCCAGGAATTCCACTAAAAAGTCTTCCATTTGCACCCGCTGAATTAAAAAACAAACCAGACACGGCCTATTTCGAGGTTGATACAAAGCATGAAATGTGGGAGGAAATTAGATCTAAGGGAGAAGTGATTGCCTTACATATAGATGAAAGAATTGAAAATGTTGATATTGGATTTCACATAATTAGGTAGGTGAAACTTGAATACATTATTTACTGAAGAAGAAACAAAGGAAGTAAGAAGAGCATACACTAAAACACCTGAAACGAAATTAAGCAAACCTGAAATTCCAGCAGTAGACATTTATGGTTTTGATAGATTGCTTGCAACATTGAATATCTATAAAAATCCACTATTAAATGAAGCTTCAGAATTACTGGGTATTTTAATCTCCATTCCAAGGCTCAAAAAGCCTAAAAATATTGAAAAATTCAGGCAATCCTTGCTTGAGTCACTAGCTAAATTTAGGAAGCAAGGAAGGTTATTAGATTTTCATTCCAGCATTATTGAAAAGAGTTGCTTTGTTATTTGTGCTGCACTCGATGAAGCTATTCTATCTACTGACTGGGGAAAGTCTGAATGTTGGGACAACAGCTCGTTATTAAGCATATCTTTTAAGGAAAGAAACGGTGGGGAAGTGTTTTTTGTTTTACTGGAAAAAGCGATGAAACAACCCACAATTCTTTCTGATTTTATTGAATTGCAATATATATTAATGATGCTCGGCTTTCAAAGCAAATATCGATATCGTGATGAAAAGATTCTTCAGCAAATTAAAAGAAATGTTTATGAGATTATTTACCGAAATACAGAGATTGAATCTAGGTTAGTCAGTCCCATTACTGTAACAACTGAAAAAGTGATAAAGCCAACAAGATTAATTAACATGAAACTGGTAACCTTACTGGTTTTATTATCGGTATGTGCTGGATATGGTATTAGTGACTATTTTTATAACATAGAAAGTCAGAGTATTATAAAGAAAATCGATAATATTAACAAACAGTCTGACGCAATAGTAAGTGGAAATATAACTGCAAGTGAACTCTATTATAAAAACAAAACAACTAACCAGTGGGAAATCTTATATGGGCAATTTTCGGAGATGCAAGATGCAAAACATTTCATTGCTTTATTAGATGATGATGGCTATAAAGCCTATACGAGACGATCCGGAAAAAACATAGAAGTTGTGTCGTCATCTAGTAATAACTTACCCATGCTAAAAAGTATTTTAAACGAACTAAATTTCAAGTTTGATGTAAATGCAGTAATTAGAAGAGCAAACAAATGACATTAAAAAAAATAATTTTATTTTTATCAATTATTGTAATAATTTTTAGTACTGCTTTAAGTTGGTTTTTTATTGGTACTGAAAGTAAATTCCTTTGGGTAAGGTATACTTCATTATCCGTTCTTATCGTCAGTCTATTATCCATAGCCGTTTTCTTTGCATTTAAAAAAGTAAAGTTTATTACTGATAAAAACAAGGTTGAGAAAGCAGAGCGTAAGCTGGTGAAGCTGCTTTTCAAATCCTTTATAAAAAAAATTAACGGGTTATATTTTGGGCAAGTAAAGCTCAAGAGTGTCTATGATATCCCTTGGTATTTGGTGATCGGTAGCAAAGATGATGATGTTAATGAATTTCTTTATCAAAATAGGCTGGAAAAATTAAGCTTTGAGAATGAGGCTCTATCTCAGACGGAAGGGTATCTCAGTTTTTGGGTAAGTGAACAAATAATCATCATTCAGGTCGGTGATAAAATATTTGATAACGTTCAAGTACACTTTAGTATGTGGAAACTTCTTATAAAACAGGTGAGGCGGTATAGGCCGAGGCAAGGTATAAATGGCGTTTTATCAGTAATAGCATGTGATAGAGTTTTAAGTAGCAGGCCTTTAGATACAAGGAAAAACAATGAACTCATTAAACTGGTTGTTAGCGATCTAGAAAACAGTATATCACTATCAGTTCCTGTTTATTTTATGTTTTCAAAACTTGATTCACTCGCGGATTTTGTTGAGTTCATGAATTATTATGTTGAAAAAGAACTGGAGCACCCGCTAGGTTTTACTTTTAATAAAAAACAGAAGAAATTTGATAAAGAAGTTTTTCAAAAAGATTATCAGAACTTCATACGGCATGTATCAGAAAAAAAAGAACTCATGCTTTTCAATATAAATGAAGGTATTTCTAACTCCATCATAGCCTTACCATATCAATTAAATTTCTTTTTTAAAATTATTGAAGAAAAGCTGGATGAAGTCAGCAAAGACAAAAGACAGAGTAAGTGTGTATGGATCAGAGGAGCATACTTTTTTAGCTGTACCCATTCAAATAAACACTATGATCTATTGTCTCAAGTTCTTGCGACTAAAAGCGATTTAGAAACGATAGAACCAAGTCGTATTGGTAGGAGAAATAAAGAGTACTTCGTATCGAACTTAATTAATCAAATTATTTTACCAGAGAAGTCCATTATTGGCATAAATAAAAGATTGAATGTAGCTGTCAATATAGGACAAGTAATGCTGTGCGTATCATTAGTCTTTGGAGGATTTCTATTAAAGAGGGTCTTTGATGATAACTGGAAACAAGATAAAGCCTTTCGTCAGTTAACGTTACATAATTTAAAAATATATGACACCGATTTAAAAATCGTCAACAGTAAACCCTCTAGCCTTGAAAATTTGACATTTGTATTAAATCAATCTAGAAAGATTTCGATAGAAGCGCCCACGAATACCCCTTGGTATAAGGCAATTAGCTTTAATCAAAATCAGTTGAGTAATAAACTTCATGATTCTTATTACTCTCAACTTAAAGCATATTTACTTCCTAAATTAATCGAAATGATTGGGTCTGAATTAAAATCTTCAATTGATCTATCAAAACCAACAAAAACTTTTAATATTCTAAGATACTACATGATGCTCTTTAATGTTAAAAACAGGAAGAATGGAGAACTTGTTAACTATATCAATCAACTTATATTGAATAATAACTCATTAGATTCAGATGGTCG
Organism: Parashewanella spongiae; assembly: GCF_004358345.1. Classification (NCBI taxonomy): domain Bacteria; kingdom Pseudomonadati; phylum Pseudomonadota; class Gammaproteobacteria; order Alteromonadales; family Shewanellaceae; genus Parashewanella; species Parashewanella spongiae. Next base: position 4,718,133 of record NZ_CP037952.1, read on the forward strand.
TAATCGATTTATGCTTTTAGTTAATGATCTATTTTCTAGTAACTTTACTACAAACTTTTCACCTTCAAAAGAACTTATTAATTTAGCCAGAAGCAGTTTTGATGGACTGTCGAGAGACAAGTTAATATACGAATTAATCAAAAAACGCCCGGAATTTTATAACCGTGTTGACATAAGACACCAATTTGGTGGCGATTTTAATAATATATTCAACTTCAAGCCTCATTACAAAAACTACATGATGCCTTTGTTATTCACAAAGCAAGGTTATAAAAAATTAAATATTAACCCTGAATCGTCACTGCTCAAAGAACAATTGCGGGAAGTTAATATTGTCACAAATTCTTCTGAAAGAGTAACAATAGTAGAATTAGCTAAGTCCAGTATCAATATAAGAAAGATGTATTTTTCAGAGTATATAGAAAAGTGGAAAGATGTACTGAGCAACATTAGTCTTAACAAATTTAAAACTTCAATGGAGTTATCGTATGCGCTTCAAATACTACGTGATCCATCGAGAAGTCCATTAAATATGTTAATCGAAGCGGTAGTCGAAAACACTCAATTAGCAAAAACAAAAGCAAGCAATAAAACAGTTGATGCTCTAACAAAAAAGGCAGGTGCTGAAATTAATTCGATGATAAAAAGTAATATCAATAAGATAAAACCTTCACTTGCTGTAAATAATGCCTTTGCTGAGTACGCGACTTACTATAGTAAAAAGAGTACGGTAGGTACTATAGAAAATTTAACAAAATCAATTGACTCACTAAATAATGATTTTAATTCTTTACTTACTGATGAAAACCCTGAACAGGTAATGTTTAAATATGCTGTAGCCCACACAAAAGGTAGCCAAGATTCAATAAAATCTTTGAGTAATGAAGTAAAAGCTGAGCCTGATAATGTTCAAAGGTGGTCTAAAAGCCTTATTGATCAGATTTGGGCAAGTGTACTTAATTATGGAGTGAATTATTCAAAAGGTGTATGGGTTGATAAAGTATACAATTTTTATTACGACCGTATCTTTGATCATTTTCCATTTTCACCACAAGCTACGATTAACGTTTCATTGGCTGACTTTAAAGCATTCTTTGCTCCAAATGGAATTTTAGATAGCTATATTCAAACATATATTCTTCCATTTTCAAGTTGGCAAGGTGGTAAGCTGCAATTACACGCATACAACGGGCGAATTTTACCAATGTCACAACACTTACTTGATGAAATAAGCAAGTACAAGGGTATTGAACAAGTATTCTTTAATGGGGTGAGTAATAAATTGAACCTTAGCTTTCAAATAAGAGCTAAGTACATGGATTCTGACATAACTAAATTTGAAATTCGTGGCAATACAGAGCTGTTCAATTACATGAATGGCCCAAGAGAGTGGAGCAAGATTAATTGGCCTAACAAAGCTGATGAAGAATCAATTTCATTTAACTTTTATAAGGATGATAATAGAGTTACTCATGATACTTTCTCTAGTGAGTGGAGTGTCTTAAAACCATTATTAGAGTCTAAATGGTCTGAAACAGACGATAGTAAAATTCAGTTACTCACTTATTCTTCAAAAGGACATAGTATTTCTCTAGATTTTAGCTCTCTTGATTCTAACGTAATTTTTGCTAAATCATTGTTTACGTCGTTTTCATTGCCGCCAAAATTATAGGTTCTTTCGTTGATGAACAATTAAAGCGACAACTATCTTAAAAAACAGCGGCAGCGCACGTGCGGGGGTGAGTGCAGTAATGCTCATTCCTACTGCGAACATACTAATTGACTTATGATGACTGAGCTAAAAATTTTGCGACCATTACATCTGCTATATTCTCCACTTGGATGGAATCATTATGAGCGTCTTCTGCCTCTCTTGGGTTTATCCTTTCAATGAGTCTTTCGATAACTTCCTTTTGTGCACTATTAACTTTTTCTGAATCTTCATAAAAATAGTTTGAAGTAAAATGAAAAGTGACTTTTAGTAACGTTAACTCAGGGTGGTCAGTACCAGAACAGTTCAACTCTACGTTTAAGTCTCGCTGATAGTGCAATGCAATTAATGACTTAAGATGTCCCATTAATAGAACTCTCTCTCGAAGTTCATTATTAATTTTTTTTCCAGATATCATTTTTAGCAACTCTTTCGCTCGTTCGGTTTCAGTTGAGCTCGCTAGCAAACGTTCAAATTCATTTTCAAAAAAATCATCAAATTCTTTTTCTCCTAACATTTTTATATCAATGGGACCAGTCGATGCATCAGTTGCTCTTTGGGTATACTCTGGTGAAGATACCTGACAATTTAAACTAACGCTCATATGAAAACCTCGCTGTTAAATAGTTATACCAATTACATTGCTCAAGAGGATTTAAGGAAAGTTGCGGAAGAAAGTATACCGATAAGTTCTCGTCACTCCATCGCAGGCAGGAAACGAAGTAACGACAGTTTTGTATGTCGGTAACCACTACTTGCTGCTATTTATGCCTTGCTATCAGTAATTTTATCTGCGTATATGAACACTCCCAACCGATTTATTTAGATTAAAGAATATTTTGTTTACGGTAATTCTTGCCTTTCAAATGTGCAAGTTCTTCAGTGCTAAATTCATAATAATCAAACATGAGTTGCTTTTCTTGGGGTGATAATTGCTGCTGCTCTTCCATCAACAATGTTTTCGCATAAACCGTCGCTTTCATCGCTAACGCAGAATCAGTGCACAATTTCCTGAACTCCAAGGTTTGATCAATTTCATGGAGCACTTTACAGAATTTTAAATTACCAAACTCAAAATGCTCTAAGATTTGCCAATTCAGTTTACTGCCGTGTTTGAGTACGTTTTCAAAAACTTGTTGAGACGGAAACTCTGTGGCTAAAACTGCATCATGAACCGCTTTATCGCGGCTATCACTAGCCTCTCGTAGCCATTTACCACGAATGCCTTCAAACACTTGTGCGCAATTACCCAGCACCACAGTTGTTCCCATTAGATTGGTTAGTGTTGTGGTATAAATTAAACTGATGTCTCCTTCATGAAATTCACCGAGTGCTTTTGCCGCTATCGCCGCAACATTCGCAAAACGCCAAAGCTTTCGTGTTGTCCATAAAATGGATGTATTTTTTTTAGGTAACCAATTGCGCAAACAGTAATATGGAATAATCAGCTTGAGTTGCTCTATACCTATATAGTTGAGCACCAGTTTTAAATCTGACACTTGAACTTCAGTTTCCTGAGCGCGGCTTTGGCGAAAAGCGGGACTATTAACAAGATTAATTAAATCTCGGCTTAGCCAGCTAATTTTATCCAACACTTTTTTTAGACGGCTTAAGTCGAGCGTATTCGATTGCAAAAACTCTAATAATAACCATTGCTGCGAAGAAACAGTTGAATGAGAAAGTAATGGTTCAACAGTGTCAAATTGATGCTGCATTGAGTCTATAATCGTCGCCATAAGTTGGCTCGATACGGCTTCAAAAACTTGTTTCTGTTGTTGTTGCTTCAATAATCGCTCTTGCAGAGCTTGCTGCTCAATCTCAAGCTTATTGGCTACATCCAGTAACTCATCATCCAAATCATCCTCTGCCCATAAAGACTGTTCGTTCCCAACAATCAGCAGATGGTAAAAACGATTTTCTATGTCAATGATCATGCCTGGCTTCATTCCACCAGCAACTGAAAATACCACTCGTTATCCTATCTATGACTTTCATTCTTTAGAAATTCTAGTCGCTAGCGTGACAGAAGTAAAAAAGCTTCCATTTGGAAGCTTTTTATCGGTTATATTTTGGGCGAACTCCTGCGCATTACTTAAGCTCTTGCTCAAATAATTTATAAATACGACGATATTCGTCCAACCAACTGGATGGTTGCTTAAAACCATGAGGTTCAACAGGGTAAATTGCCGTTTCAAACATTGGCTTTTCTAACTCAATCAAACGTTGTACCAAACGAACACTGTCCTGAAAGAACACATTATCATCGAGCACACCACTCATGATTAGTAATGGTTTTTCTAATCCTTCAGCGTGGTAGATTGGTGAGCTTCGCTCATAAGCAATGGCATCGTCTTCTGGCGTATTCAAAATGTTTGAAGTATAAGGTGCATTGTAATGCGCCCAATCCGTTACAGGACGAAGTGCCGCGCCAGCTTGAAATAATTCAGGCTCGTTAAATAGCGCCATAAAGGTTAAAAAACCACCGTAAGAGCCACCATAAGTCCCGACTTTATTAGCATCAACATGAGCATTGCCTGCCATCCAATTTACGCCATCAATAAGATCTTCAACTTCAGGATGTCCCATGTTCCGATAAATTGCCGTTCGCCAGTCACGTCCGTACCCTTTAGAGCCTCGATAATCCATATCCATGACCACATAGCCCTGCTGAGCCAGTAAATTATGGAACATGTATTCACGGAAGTACCCCGAGAAACCATAATGAGCGTTTTGTAGATAACCTGCACCGTGGTTAAAAATTACCGCCGGATATTTATCCGCATTTTGTTTACTGAAACCTTGTGGCACATAAACTCGTGCATAAACTTCACCGGCATTATGGCTAGATTTCACTTTTACCACTTCAGGCGCTTGCCATTGGTAGTTGAGAAAAATCTCGCTTGTATAGTGGGTAAGTTGGGTTAAATCGCCGCCTATTTTTTGGTTGTACAGCTCGTTTGGCTTAGTACGAGTTGATGCAGTAAGCAACAACGACTGCCCATTTGGACTTAACCGATAATCGAGCGTACCTTCCCAGTCAGTAAGTTGCTCATCTTTACCTGTGTTAATGTTTACACGGTAAACATTGTATTTTCCCGGGTGACTTTTATTCGCTTTGTAATAAAGATACTGACTATCTGGCCCTACAGTGACACTACTGACTACGTACTTACCTTGGGTTAACGGCTTGGTATCTCCACCGAGTGTTCTCAAATAAAGGTGTGAGTAACCGCTCTTTTCAGATAAGAAGTAATATTGTTCAGTGTCACCAATCCAGCTGTACTGGTTATGGGTGTAATTGACCCAAGCATCATCGTGTAAACGATCTTCGGTTACTAATTTACCGCTGTTCACATCGACATTGGCAATCCAGCGATCTTTATTGTCCACAGCTTCTATCATAACGAGCAATTTATTGTCTGAGCCATGCCATTGCACCGCGCTTTGAGACCAACCCCAATCTTGCATAAGTTGCAATTTACGTGGTGATTTTTTGCTTTCATAGCGCTCGCCAATGCGCTTGGCGTTTTCAGCTTTCACCGCAGCAAGCACATCTTCGTCGAAGCCATTTAATCCTTCGATGGTGATTGGATATTTTTTATGTAACTTAAGATCCAGCAGCACAAAATCTTGCCCAGGATACTTATCTTCGGCCACACGAGCTCTTGCTGGAACCGCATCTACATAGCCATCTTGGCCAATGTAATTAGGCATAATGTCGTGTTTATCACGCCAGCTGTACTTATTGCTTTCAAGTGCAACAAATAAATAGCGACCATCTGGCGATAAACTTTGTTCAACAACTTGATTATCTTTCCCTAAATACCATGCTTTAGCCGCACGAGAAGGGTCAACTTGCTGCAACTTTTGCTGATAGGCTTCTCGTTGTTCGGCATTTTTCTGTTTGTTCGCCACATAATTAATCAATTTATGTTGCTCTTTAGCAAGATAAGCTTCAGGTTTTGTCACGCCTTTTGGCTTATTGCCCATTTTTATATCGGCAAGCTGTTCAATCAAGCCGGTCAAACCATGAATGCGAAATACGCCCAAGCCTTGATAATAAGCTAAATCACCGTTGGTAAGATAACGTACGCCGCTGATTCTTTTATTTTGACGAGTGATTTGAATCACTTCGCCACTGTTTAAGTCTTTTACGAAAACGTTGCCCTGATAAACATACGCTTTTTTCGTGCGCTCTTGGTTAAAAACACCTTGGTTTTGATCCGCCAGATGTAGCTCAGACAATTCAAGTTGTTTCGCTTTACCATTTAAGCTTTGTTCATAATATTGCTTAATCGGAGAACCATATTTTTCTCTGACAAAATAAATGGACTCACTGTCATCTCCCCAATAAGCTTGTTTGGCCAGTACGCCCATCCAGTCAGGATTAGCCATAATTTGTTTCAAAGTAAGTGGCTGTCCAACTTGAGGCGGCGAAACCAATGGTTTAACTTGAGTTTGTTGCTCTACCACAGGCTTTGAAGATGGTGCTGTAGAAGCACAGGCAGATAAAATCGCAAGGCTTAAGGTGCCTAACGCAAGATTTCGACTCAGCAATTTCATGCTTTTTCCTTTTGTTATTTTATTGCTAAAAAATTATTCAGCAGTTCCAAACCTTGCTCGGTTAAAATAGACTCTGGGTGGAACTGAACGCCATAAAGCGGCATCGTTTTGTGGCTCATGGCCATAATTTCTCGGCCACACTCTGCATCATCAAACCAGGCATCAATATTAAAATCAGACGGTATACTATCCACCAGCAGCGAGTGATAGCGCGTCACTGTAAGCGGGTTAGCTAACTGCGTAAATAAACCTTCACCACAATGCTCAATTACGCTGGTTTTTCCATGCATAACTCGTTTAGCTCTGATCACTTTAGCGCCATGTACTTGTGCTATCGCCTGATGCCCTAAGCAAACGCCCAACAGAGGTATTTTCCCCGCAAAATGTTCAATGACTTCTATTGATACGCCTGCCTCATTTGGAGTACATGGGCCTGGAGATATCACTATATAGCTCGGATTCAATTGCTCAATTTCAGCAATTGAAACGTCATCATTTCGCTTAACTAGAACTTTTTGATCCAATTGCTGGAAATACTGAACCAAGTTAAAGGTAAACGAGTCATAATTGTCGATCATTAGTAGCATAACCCTGCTACCTCTCTCAATAAAAACATCAATACTTTCCGAATGAACGACATAAAATCCGTGGCAAAATAATAGCATTAACCCAGAACGAACTTAAGTTTTAATCTTTAGCCTTATGGCCTAATAAAGTCATTTAGTGTTACAGTCTATAAACAAGGGTAACTAGCTATATTTATTCAGGAAACCCCATGATCAATAAAATATTTTGGATTTTTCTTTTATTACCATTTCAACTTTTTGCTAATGATGAGCCCCTCTCCCTTGATAGGGTTGTACCCAGTAACTTTACGCTGGCCTTTCCAAACGAAGACAATATTCGTCCCAGCATCAGTACGTTTAAAGTCAATAACTTTGCCTTAATGAGCAATGAAACGGGCGAGCGATGGGCCATTGTCACGCTGACAAACCAAGCCAGTGGCAGAAGAACGATCAGCCAAAAACATTTGATGGCATTAGTTGCTGACGGGGAGCACATCACTCCTTTTGAAATAAGTCAGTCGTTTAAAGCGGGGGAAACCTTATCGCTTACTCTTTATTTTGGTGTTAGTAAGTTTCCCATATTAACGGTTTTTACCAGAACAAAAACATAAGGAGTTGCCTACATAAAATATCAACCAATCAATTTTAACAGAAGCATGATTTATTAATGATACTTGAACCTAAAAACATCAGTTGAACGCTGAGTATATGAGTAACTGTCTGAGCAATAAGATGATTTTATTATCATGATTTTCACCCAATGAGTGAAGTGATCTACGCTCACAAGCTTTCATAACGTAGAAGAATAAGTGTTGAAATGCTCAGGTAGTGCGACTTCTCTTAACATAGCAATGTAATAACGACAGTTTTGTATGTCGGTAATAACTTATGTCTTCATCAATTTCACTTGTACTTTGAACACATACATAGCTCTGAGCTGGGAATTTAATTAGTATAACTCTCACTAAAATCATGCATTATCAGACAACATGAGTATATTTTGCCTTATTCTTAGTCTTGCGGATTATTTACCCCTTAACCCCTTATTACAGCCGTTTATAAATCTTAAATATATTTCATTTGTACTCATTTAAAATGATATTTACCATTCTAATCTCAACTGCTAGTTGCGGCTTAAATTCAAGAGGGAATTTGCTTTGATAAATCCTGGGTGAAATAAGGATGATTAGCAAGGAGGATAATATGTTTAATCAGCCAATACCTATATATAAACTCAAAAACACCTGCACTTAAAGAAGGTAGTAAACATGGCACTCAACTCCACTTCAAATGCAGTTTCCGGTGCCATGTATGATACATCCTCAAGCTCAAATTATGCTGAGAAGTCAAGCCGTAAAAGATCGAGGACTGAAGAAAGCAAACCCGGTTCTAAAAAATCGCGCATCACAACTGCGGCGAGTAAATGTTATTTAGTTTCGCAGGATAACAAACTGCCTAAAGAACTTCAGGACACAATGGATAGCAAAGGCATTAAAGTTGCTCCTGCATTCATAACGTTATTATCAAAGGTCGAGATTGAATCTGAAGCGCAACGAGCTCAATACAGCAATAAACTAACACTTTTTTTTATAAACATCGCCGATAAAAAGATAAAAGATACCAGCTTTTTTACTAGCATGGTTCGTCGAAAGTATAAAATAGAAATGTTCTTTAACTTCAGCGATAAACACATCATTCTGATAGCACAAACCCAACCGATGAAATCCCTGTCGGCAATGTTTCATAAACGCGGTTTGCCTGAAAAAAAGGAGATAGAGCGCTTCAATCTGCTGTTAACACTGCCGGAGCTGCAGGAGGGCGGTACATTAAACCTGCCACTGTTCAAATCCCTGTCGTCAATATTTCTTGGTTGTGGATTGCCTAACAGATCGGATATTAAGAGCTTTAAAACGTTACTAAAGCGACCACAGCTGCAGGAGAACGGCAGATTAAGCCTGCCGCGACTCAAATCTTTATCGTCGATACTTAGTGGCTGCGGTTTGCCAAACGAAACAAAGATAACGCATTTTATTGAGTTGCTAAAACTGCCGCAGCTGCAGGAAGGCGGCAAATTAAACCTGCCGTTGCTCAAATCCCTATCGTCGATAATTAGTGGCTTTGGTTTGCCTGACGAAGTGGATATAGCGCGCTTTATTGAGTTTCTGGAACTACCACAGCTGCAGGAAGGCGGCACATTAAGTCTACCGCGCCTCAAATCCATGTCATCGATATTTAGTAGCCGCGGTTTGCCCGACAAAGCATCGATGACGCGCTTTATCGAGCTGCTAAAACTGCTGCAGCAAGAAGTCGGTACTTTGAGACTGCCGTTGCTCAAATCCCTGTCGTCGATATTTAGTGGTCGTGGCTTACCTAAAGAAGCGACTATAACCCGTTTTATTAATCTGCTGAAACTGCCACAGCTGCAAGAATACGGCAAATTAAGTCTGCCGCTGTTCAAATCCCTGTCGTCGATATTTAATGGCCGTGGTCTGCCTAACGAAGCTACAATGGCGCGCTTTATTAAGGTTTTGGAACTGCCGCAGCTACAAGAGGGCGGCAGATTAAGTCTGCCGCTGTTCAAATCCCTGTCGTCGATATTTAATGGCCGTGGTTTACCTGATGAAGCGGAGATGACGCGCTTTATTGAGCTGCTTGAACTGCCGCAGCTGCAAGAGGGCGACACATTGAACCTGCCGTTGTTCAAATCTCTGTCGTCGATATTTTGTGGTTGTGGTCTGCCTAACGAAGCAGCGATGAGGCGCTTTATTGAGCTGCTGAAACTGCCGCAGCTGCAGGTGGGAGGCAGACTAAGTCTGCCGCTATTCAAAACCCTGTTATCGATATTTTGTAACCACGGTCTGCCTGGCGAAGCAACGATGACGCACTTTATTAAGTTGCTGAAACTGCCACAGTTGCATGAGGGTGGCAGATTAAATCTGCCCTTGTATAAGCAGTTATTAATTAAAATGATGAGGCAGCCTGATAATGCCGACGGTTGGTTTAACTTGCTTGAATACTCGGCGCTGCAGCAAAATGGCCGAGTCCACCTTCTTAAATTAGCCTGTGTCTTTGCGGTTTTCCCTCTGCCGCCAAAACAGGATGAAATAACTCACCTACTTTCTTTATTAAGCATTGATGGTAAACCCGACGATAAACTACTGCAACTCTGCATTCACGAGTGGAAACAATCATCTCTTAAAGCGGTGAAAAAGGCTTTTTCCTGCTCACCTATCGTAGATCTGTTCACTCATGATAAGGATGAACTAACATCGCTAAAAGCGGTGGCGTTAACCATTAAAGGCGAGCCTGAGCTGCTGAAAAACTTGCGTAACTACTGCTCCTTGAGTTCGTTCGAAACAACGGGATTAGGGCACCAATACGTAATAAAAAGCCATTTGAACGCACTCGGTGAAATCAGCTTCGCCAACGGTCAGCTGGGATTAAAATTATTCTTTGCAAATGCGCCTTGTCCAAAGAGTGGCCAGCTTCTGAGCACTGAGGAAGTGAAGGAATCCTCATACTGGGAACGATTGCTCAGTAAGCCAATCAGTAAAAGCACCCTGTCCTGTGCGCTCGAATTAAAAGGGCAGAGCCATGAAAGTATAAGCCATTACTTTCATTTTTGCAGGGTAACCCGCTCATGTCCCACATCTGCACAATGGGTTAATACCTTGTATCCGGTGGTGATTAAGGGCGTTGAGGATGAAGATGTGAATACGATTCAGGCATATTTAATTGCAGCCAGCTTGATTTCATTCGTGTCTGAAACTGAGATATTGCTTAGCGATCTCAGTTGTTGGCGGGTGTTATGCCAAGTGTTCAGTACTGCCAATGACCTATATCAATTATCGATGACATTATCAGCTAAAGAATTTTGTACACTTTGCCTAGCGGGAAAAGATTACGGTCAGTATCTGAAAGAAGCCGTAAAACCCAAAATAAAAACCATGAATACACTTAATTTTGGGCTGGTCATTAGGGGGATAATCTTGCCTATAAAGCACCCTACAACTTTAAATGCCGTAGCGTTTCATGTATCCACCGACGGTATGAATACAAAAAAAGGAGTCACATTACGCATTGAAGAGCAATCACAACAAACAGATTGCCCCGTGGTGCTTTTTTGTTATTGGTTCAGCTTATCCTTTGCCTGCGCCCCTACTCCTTATCATATAACTCAAACTCAAATGACGCTGCTCAATATTGATGAGGAAGTGGTTAAGCTACCTTTTCCTCAGTTAAGCCAAAGTAGTTCAAAGAGTATCACTATCCGCAACTGGTCTGCCGATGAGCTTTCTCTGTTTATTGATACATTAAACAGTGTCTTTCCGGTTAAGTTTACTGACATCAATGGACAAAGCGTTGTCAGTACATACGTTACACGACGACGAGAACGGTTGTCACAAAAGCAAGTGACAACAGCCACAGGCAACACGGAGGCACAGCAGGGTAGCTGGCTTGATTTGGCCATCATTGAAAAGTGTGTTCAAAAAGGCTTGTACCTGAACCAGAAAACCCGCCACAATCTCGTGTATCATGCCGATTCTCTGAGCACTCCTACAGTAAAAGCGCTCGTTGAGAAATACTCCCTCGCCGACATTCCTTTCGCATTAAGAGAGAAGTTAAGTTCATCTGTGCAGTACCAAAACATACCGCTCGTTTCATGGCTTCAGGATAGTGCAGCAACGAATGACATTGCGCAAGAGCCTGAGCTTATGGAAACGAGTGTTTGCCAAGATGGTGAAAAGGAGGCTTTGTTTCCTTTAATAAAAGACGATGTCTTTTGGGGTACGGCCACGTTATGCAAAGATAATCAGCCAGTACAATTAAGCGAGCTTGATGACGAATGGACCAGCAGTTTATTCTTAGATTTACCGACTGAAGCAGGCTCTAACCCAATTTTAGATAAGCCTCAACTGGGTACAGAAGACGTTGAGGTGCTGTTAGCTCGTATTGAGGAGTTCACCCTCTCAGAGTTAACAGTTATTCTGAGCAGAATAAGCAGTGATGTCGATAGTAGGTTAGTCAAACGACTTGATAAAGCATATGAAAGCCAGCAAAAAGACATGTTACTTAAAAATGCCGCGAACCATGAAGACGCACTCTCTATTACGGATTTTTCTGATTACACAACATTTCCACCGCCATAACATCAAGCGATCGATACTGCTATCATAGCCTTTGTTAAAATGCCTTTAAATAAACTACCCCGCAGCAAGCTGTCTTACCTTCGGCTCGACTTCGCTCCGCGAAACGGGGTATTAATCTCAGAACAACGTTAACTGATTATCTTTATGTAGAGCTTTGTACTTATCGCCTTTTCCTTGGCTATTGACGTAATTCGCTATCATCGATTCATCACCATGTTTTTCGACCGTGCTTGCAAAATAACCATCACTCCATTAAGTAGGATTACTGACAATTTTCAAACCCTAAAATCTGCAATTTGAACTCCGTTGGGTAAGCATATTAATTCATCCCTGTATAGTTATTTAATCTAAATAAATCGGTTGGGAGCGTTCATATACGCAGAAAAAATTACTGATAGCAAGGCATGAATAGCAGCAAGTAGTGGTTCTACTTGCAAAATTTATAACGCAGCTAGCGGTGATTTTGGCATGTATATGAATGTTCAGCACTCACCTAATAGGTGAATTAGGGTTGTTTAATTTTGTATCTAATTTCAATAAATTAAAGTTAAATTGTGCGTTCAACCGATTTATTTAGGTTTAATCGTCAACTACACCAGTGGCGACGGGGTATCACTGGATGTGGGGTTATATTATATGCCAATGCGGTAGGTCGATTATTAGGTACGGTATTATCAGGCTGGTTATATCAAATACATGGTTTAGAGGCTTGCTTATGGATATCAAGCGGATTATTACTCTGTGCGATGTTGGTTTCGGTTAAGCTTAAAAAATTAATTACCTCTAAACTTATTTCTCTAACGTAGGAAAAGGCTCACCTTTTGATATTAAATAAAAGTGACAATCATTAGGTTTATTATATTTTTGATCATCAAACAGCATTGATTCGTGTTTAAAGCCAGCATCATCTAAAAAGTCTGCTTTAGCTGTATCAAAGCCTTTGAAATACGGCGCATTAAAGTATTCTGCCTGCTTAAGCTCAATGCCAACGGTATAAAATAGAAATTTTATTTCAGAGTATGAATATGTAGCGTGTGTCATCACTAATATTTTGTGCCCCTTTGACTGTATAGCTGCAACTTCACGCAACGCTTTATAATCGTAATAAAAGGTTAATCGTCCATTTTGTGTAACAAACTCCTCATTAAATCGACCATAAGCCTTCCCAAGTGATAAAAGAGTTTCGTCTAAATCAAGGATCATGGTTAAAGGAGGGTTAATATCAGACACAAATAAAGCCGCTCTTTCCAACCACTCTTCTTTAGTTTCTGGGTATTGATATTCAAGCTCGATAGCTCCTTCATTTTCAAGCAGCCGTTTTTTCTCTTGTGTAACGTCTTGTTGAGTTTTTACCGCTTTACACCTATGAACATAGGCTTTAGAAGGCTGAAAAAAACGGTTAACCTCAGGGAAAAAAACCGATTTCACGTGATCAAAGTTAAGCGTCTTCTGTCCTTCGGGCTGTATGAAAATGCTTTCCTTTTGGCTACTCAAGATTTTATTATCAAGAGGCATTGAATTACCTAAAACTTGTGATGGAAATAAAATCGTATATGAAACGCTCATTCATTAGCCCTCCAAAGTTTATTTCAACAAATGTAATCTAATACCAACTACATTAATTGATCTCTCACTCAGCAAGAGATAATGGTTTTCAGTACAAGTCGCATGTCGAAGTACTATATTCCCTACGGCCGCCATACAAAGCTGGCGTTCAACGCACTTCGTGCTTTTGTCGGGATAATTCAAGTGCCTGTAACGCAGTAATGGAACCCTTTAGCCTTGCTGAGCGATCACTATTGAATGCGGATTGGTATTACTTCAGTCCTTGCTGATACGCTTTTAAACCTTCCCGAATGCTATCAATCGTGGATAATAACCAACAAGCTACAAGCAATTTAAACTCAAACCCTGCTGATACTAATAGTTCACCATAGATACCTTGGTGTATTTCTGCCATTATTTGACCCAGTTCGATGGGCAACTCACCACTGACGATTTTATCAGCAACTTGTTGAGAAATCGCCATAATGCTCTGAAGCAGCATGATTAAGCTAATTAACGTGACAGCAATAAAAGCATACCCTCTATAGCGCTTTTTAAGTAAAAGGTGTCCGCTTCCCGGTAAAACAAAAGCAGAGTACAAGCCCGCCTTTAAAGCAATATGCATCTTATCATCCAATTCTTTTTAATACCCTGAACCGATTTATTAAGCATAAACCAAAAATTATAAAACTAAGGTAGTCATTACAGTTTTATTTCATTGTAGATTTTACTAATACCAATTACAGTAATTAAATTCCCAGCTCAGAGCTATGTATGTGTTCAAAGTACAAGTGAAATTGATGAAGACATAGTTATTACTGACATACAAAACTGTCGTTATTACATTGCTACGTTGAGACAATTTTGCGTAGTAATTTGAACACATACAAGCTCCCGAAGGGCAAGGCTAAAGGATTCCATTACTACGTTACAAGTTTTTGAATTATCCCGACAAAAGCACGAAGTGCGTTGAACGCCAGCTTTGTATGGCGGCCGTTAGGGTATATAGTACTTCAAACTTGCGCCTTGTACTGAAATCCTTTAGCTCTTGCTGAGTAGGAAGTTAATTACTGTAATTGGTATAATCTCATTTTTAGAAACAACCCAAGAGGAGTATCTATACTTTTATGCATTCACAAGGTTCCTATTACCCATTTTTTCTTTAGACAACAAAAAAGGAGCCACAGCTCCTTTTTTATTTACTCAAATGAATTGGGTTAGTTAACCATTATCTCTTGAGCGACGTGGACGGTCTGAACGATTACGATCGCCACTTGGACGGCGATTACGATCACCGCGAGGTCCGCCTCTGTCATTACGACGACGAGGTGCGCTCTCAGGGATCACTTGATCACCCGCTTCACGAATATTTAATTGACGTCCACACACTCGTACTTTCTTCAAGTGTTGTACAACATCTTTAGGCATGCCTTCTGGTAGATCAATTGTTGTGATCGCATCATACAATTGAATTTGCCCAATAAACTTACTTTCAATATTGGCTTCGTTAGCAATGGCACCAACAATGTTTCCTACACCTACGTTGTTATCACGACCTACATCAATAACATAGCGGCACATTTTCACATCAGGGTTATCTTTTAACGCGTCAGCTTTACCTACATTAATAGGTCCACGCTCACGACGACGACCATCACGACTGTCTCGGTTATCACGATTACGCTCTTGAATCGCTGGTAACTGCAATGGACGCTCTTTTTGCACTTGTTGCAACAATGCCGCCGCCAATAAATCTGTATCGACTTCTAGCTGGTTACACAATTCGGCAACCGCATTTTTCATGTAGTCTAGATCCCCAGCCAAAGTCTTAGCCATTTGCTCGCCCAAACGAGACAAACGCTTCTCTGAAACTGTTTCAGGACTTGGAATTGTCATTGGCGAAATACGGCTATTCGTTGCACGCTCAATCGTGCGCAACATACGCATCTCTCTGTGCGTTACGAATAAAATAGCCATACCTGTACGCCCAGCACGACCAGTACGACCAATGCGGTGAACGTAAGCTTCAGTGTCATACGGAATATCATAGTTAATTACATGACCAATACGCTCTACATCTAAACCACGCGCTGCAACGTCTGTTGCAATGATGATGTCCAGACGACCTTTTTTGAGCATTTCAACAGCACGTTCACGCGCTTGTTGGTTCATGTCACCGTGCAAAGGTGAAGACGCATAGCCGCGAGCTTCTAGTTTTTCAGCAAGCTCAACACATGAATTACGTGTGCGGACGAAAATGATAATACCTTCAGTATTTTCAACTTCTAATACTCGAACAAGTGCTTCAAGCTTGTTGTGTTGCGAAACCTGAACAAAGCGTTGCTCGATGGATTCAACGGTAGTGTGGCTAGCCGCAATACTGATTTGAGTCGGTTTGTTAAGGTGCTTATTAGCAACTCGCTTAATTTGCTCTGGCATAGTAGCCGAGAAAAGCGCTAATTGGCTTTCTTTTGGCTTATGCTCAAGCACCCACTCAATATCGTCGATGAAACCCATTTTTAACATTTCATCTGCTTCATCGAGTACTAATGCTTTTAAGTTATCTAACTTAAGCGTACCGCGACGCATGTGGTCCATAACACGACCAGGAGTACCAACAATGACTTGTGGTCCACGTTTTAGGTGTTGTAATTGTTGCCCCATGCTTTGACCACCGTATATAGGTAGTACATGAAAGCCCTTCATAAATTTAGCATAACTGCCAAATGCTTCAGCAACCTGCACGGCCAATTCACGTGTAGGAGCGAGTACCAGAATTTGTGGTGCACTTAATTTGGCATCACACTGACTTAAAAGAGGAAGTGCAAATGCGCCTGTTTTACCAGTACCTGTTTGAGCTTGGCCTAAAATATCTTTACCCGCCATGAGAGGCTCGATACTTGCTGCTTGAATTGGGGTAGGTTTTTCATAACCAAGTTCATCTAAAGAACGTAGTAATGGTTCGGATAGACCGAGATCACGGAAAGTTTTTTCAGTGGTTGACATTGAGTTGTAGCCTTGTGGATGCGCTGAGGAGCGCTTAAGTTTCACAGACAGAAAATCAACCCCGTGTCGATTCCCCGCGTCGAAGGCGGCGGAGTATAGCAAGACTTGCGACACTTCTCCAGCTATAATTATTTCTTTAGGTAATTTATTTGATCTTATTCATAGCAGCCTGAATTCTTGCATAGTCTCTTCTATCTTCAGCGCTTACCAAATTTTGTATTCTGTTATGTCTTTTACTAATAGGTGCATGCGGTTCAAAATGGCGCAGCAATGCTTCTTGTCCATCGGCTAATCGCATTCTATATTCAATACTGTCATTCACGCTAACTTTATAAAAATTTACATCGTGGCTTTGGCATTCACGATTTAAATAGCTTAAATAAGTGTCTAATTCCCTTTCGCTTGCCCACTTTTTAGTCATCAATAACTCAAGCTGTTCATTTGCCGCTTTTGAGTGTTCAAATTGACCTTTAAGGTGGTCCTTAATCGCAATTAATCGATAACGGATGTTAAGAGAATGAATATTTGGTACGCAAGATAACAGTTTTGGCGGTTCAACTTGATCTAGAAGGATAGGATCTTGACCATCAATCACAAGACTATATTGATAGAAGGTTTTATTGTTCTCTTGAATTTCTTTGCACTGAACTCGGCCTGAAGCACCCTCACCCAACTGAGAATTTAAGCTATTCATGGCCTGATCACAGTCATACTTATTCTTTGAATGTGTTAAAGTAAATAGATCTTTAGAGGCCGCTTCAAATTTAACCCCAAACATACTACAAACCAGTTCAACAATGGTGCGTAACGGATTGATATTTGGTTGCGACTGATCTTTTATTTGTTGGATAGATTCAGCATCGAGAGCAAGATCACGCTTGCCCGAAAAACTAAACGGCCTTTCTGAAACGGTAAACTGAGACATACTGCCTCCTAAAGAGTCCTAAATACCACTCTTTAAGCATAGCTTATGCTAGATTAAGTGAGTTTTTTCAAGAAATTAATTAAGGTTCACCTAATTTTTAAGGATATTTAGCAACACTTTCGATAAAGATTGTGCTAATCAATTTGCCTGTTTAAAAATATCTTGCATGTGATTGATTTCAACATAGAAGCGTTAGCTGCTTGATTTTATCCATTCAATTTACTGAGAAGAGCACTCCCTAATTGAACATAGGGAGCTTTTATCGTACGAGGGAGCCGACCGAACTAATGAAGCATCGGTTTTAAAAAGCGCGCCGTATGCGAGGTAGGATGCAGTGCAACCTGTTCGGGCGTACCCGTCACCAAAATAGTGCCACCGCCATCACCACCTTCTGGGCCTAAATCAACAATCCAATCCGCAGTTTTTACCACATCAAGATTATGCTCGATGACCACAACCGTATTACCGTGTGATTTCAAACGGTGCAATACATCAAGAAGCATTTGAATATCAGCAAAATGCAGACCAGTTGTGGGTTCGTCTAAGATATATAAGGTTTTCCCCGTATCTCGTTTCGACAACTCTTTCGCTAATTTAACTCGCTGCGCTTCCCCACCAGACAATGTCGTCGCACTTTGACCTAAACGAATATAAGACAAACCAACATCCATTAGCGTCTGGAGTTTACGAGATATAGCAGGAATAGCATCAAAAAACTCACGAGCATCTTCTACTGTCATTTGCAGTACTTCGTGAATATTTTTTCCTTTGTAACGCACTTCTAAGGTTTCACGGTTATAACGCTGGCCTTTACATGAATCACAAGGGACATAAACATCAGGTAAAAAGTGCATTTCGACTTTAATTAAGCCATCGCCTTGACAGGCTTCACAACGCCCACCTTTCACATTAAATGAGAAGCGTCCCACTAAATAACCGCGCGTACGTGACTCTTGAGTACCTGCAAACAGTTCTCGAATCGGTGTAAAAATTCCGGTGTAAGTAGCTGGGTTCGAGCGCGGCGTTCGACCAATGGGGCTTTGATCAATATCGACCACCTTATCGCAATTGTCCATGCCGATGATTTCATTATAAGGCGCAGGTTCATTAACCGTGGCATTATTGAGCATGATATGAGCAATTTTATAAAACGTGTCGTTGATCAATGTTGATTTACCGGAACCAGATACCCCTGTAATGCAGGTCATCAAACCAACTGGAATGGTTAAATCTACATTTTTTAGATTATTACCACTCGCGCCTTTTAATTGAATGGTTTTTTCGGCATCAAACTCAACACGCTCACCTTTCACATGGATTTGCTTCTCACCTGAAAGGTACTGCCCTGTTACTGACTGTTTACACTTTACTAAGTCATTAAGCTTACCGCTGGCGATCACTTCTCCGCCGTGCACACCAGCACCGGGACCAATATCAATGACATGGTCGGCCATGCGAATTGCATCTTCGTCGTGCTCAACCACAATCACTGTATTACCAAGATCACGAAGGTGCTTTAGCGTGCCTAATAAACGTTCGTTGTCACGTTGATGTAAGCCAATGGAAGGTTCATCAAGTACATACATGACACCCACAAGACCCGCACCAATTTGGCTGGCAAGCCGAATACGCTGTGCTTCACCACCGGATAAGGTGTCCGCTGAACGGGATAGATTCAAATAATTCAAACCAACATTGACCAAAAAGCCTAACCGTTCCCGCACTTCCTTTAAGATTTTATCGGCAATTTTTGCTTTTTGTCCCGAAAAAGCCAAGGCTTCAAAATACGCAGAGGCTTCACCAATAGACCATGTGGTGACTTGCGGTAAATTCACCTCATCAATGAAAACATTACGGGCTTCTTCCCTAAGGCGGGAGCCTTCACAGGTCTGGCAAGACTGAGTATTAATGAATTTAGCCAGCTCTTCGCGCACAGAATTACTTTCAGTTTCTCGATAGCGCCGATCCATATTATTTAGGATCCCTTCAAAAGGATGCGTACGCTGCACGACATCACCTTTGTCATTCATATACTGGAAATTTATTTTTTGTTTGCCTGAGCCGTAGAACACAATTTTCTGAACTTTGTCATCTAACTCATTAAATGGCTGCTCAACATCAAATTTATAATGCTCTGCCAGTGAGTTTAACATTTGAAAATAATAGAAATTACGTCTGTCCCAACCGCGGATCGCGCCACCAGCCAGCGATAAGTCTCCATTAATAACGACACGTTCTGGGTCAAAAAATTGCTGAACACCCAGTCCATCACAAGTGCCACACGCACCTGCGGGATTATTGAATGAAAATATTCTTGGCTCTAATTCCGCCATCGAATAACCGCAATGTGGGCATGCAAAATTAGCTGAAAAAATCAAAGATTCTTCATCTGATGCTTCTAAAGGCGCAACAATGGCAATACCGCCAGACAAGGCTAAGGCTGTTTCAAACGATTCTGCCAATCGCTGCTTAATCTCATCACGTACTTTAAAACGGTCAACCACGACTTCGATCGAGTGTTTGACATGTAAATCTAGCGCTGGCGGATCGGACAAGTCACACACCTCGCCATCAATACGCGCACGCACATAACCTTGTGCCGCTAATCCTTCAAGTAACTTAACATGTTCGCCTTTGCGCCCGTTGACCACAGGTGCCAACAACATTTGACGACTGTCTTGAGGCAAAGCTAAGGCATTATCCACCATCTGACTGATGGTTTGTGCTGTTAATGGTACTTGATGCGTAGGACAACGCGGCTCACCCACTCGAGCAAACAAAAGACGAAGATAATCGTAAATTTCAGTAATGGTACCCACTGTAGAGCGCGGGTTATGTGAAGTTGATTTTTGCTCAATCGAAATCGCTGGGCTTAACCCTTCGATATGATCCACATCGGGCTTTTCCATCAAACTCAAAAATTGGCGAGCATAAGCAGACAGAGATTCGACGTAACGTCGCTGCCCTTCGGCATAAAGCGTGTCAAAAGCGAGAGAAGATTTACCTGAGCCCGATAGCCCTGTAATGACAATCAACTCATTTCGAGGAATCGTTAAGTTGATATTTTTTAGGTTGTGTGTCCGAGCCCCGCGTATTTCAATCTTATCCATCTGACTTTAGTCACCTTAGCTCTGAAAAAAAGATTCATAGTATGCCAGATTCTATTTACCGAGGTAATAACATTTAAATTCTGAAGCTAAACTGACAAAGAACCATTTATTACCCCAAAAAAAATATGTAACGATAGAATCAGCTTTCATCGTTATTAACTATTAGTTAGGGGTGTTTAATGGCTATACAAACTGTAACAAAATCTGAATTAGCAGGCCTTTGGGCAGCGAACTATTTAACCCACGTTGTAACCGAAGGAATCGCCCTTGGACCTGCTGCTCCAATGGCACCTTTTATGGCGCTTGGAACGGCAACCATTCAGACCACGATTCAGTATGAGATTCGCAATTCTAAACACGCCGATAATAAAATGTTAAACGTAGGCACTTGGATTGCAGAGGCCGGATTAGTCACAATAGCCACTGGTGGATTCGCTGCCTTTTTTCGAGGAGGAAAATTGACTCTCGGTATAGGTAAAGCCGCATGCACTTCATTATTTTCCAATCTTTCAGCCGAAGCTTTAGATCAGTTTTTTGCTCATCAAGGCTTCCCCCAAGAAAGTCGCTTGAGAAGATGGGGAAGACCTATGACTAAACTAATTTCAAGTGTCCCACTTGGAGTTGGCTTTTCTTATTTATTAGGCGGTTCTACAACAGCAGCTGGTGCGGGAGCCGTAGTAAAGAATGGCCTAAGACAAGAGCATGAAATAGACACTCGGCAAGCAGAAATGCCAACTAATGATACAGCTCAAAACCCAGAAGCAACCACTCAATCGTCTCCTTCTATTCCCACTCCAGTTTCAGAAAATCAACCAAGTGAGGGTTCACATGTCAACTTACCTCTCACTCTCGGGATAGCTTTGCCTGGTGGAGTTCTTTTCATTACATTGGGCATCTGCTTATGTGGCTTAGTTATTCATAGCGCAAAAGATGCGAGTAAAGCGGCAAATCTATTACTAAAAAAATGCCAAGACGCAAACTTAAACTACACCAAAAAAGATGTACTGAAAGCCATATCTGAATACGGTGAAGAAGCTGAACATAAATTATTAGTCGATAGCATTCCAGCAAGGCAAATCCATGGTGTTATTGAAAGAACAACCACGGTCTAAAGCAACATTTTAAAATATCGGGAATCAAGACTTGTTCAAGCTGGTTTCTGCCTAATTTTAAGCATTAAGGATTTAGTATTATATGAAATTTCTCTGGTTAATCAAAATTAATAAATACAGGTAAAACAACAATACCAACATCAACAGATTAAATATCAATAACTTACAACAATATTAATACGGAATTACCCAACTTTGTTTTTGAGTTACCTAATTTCCCTATGGTAATATGATCGTTCTGCAGTTTTTTGATGTTTAAGGTAAAAACATGGCCAATAGTGGCTTATCTAACATAGAAAAAAAAGTCGCCTTCTCTCTCGCCAGTGTGTTCGGCTTGAGAATGATGGGATTATTTATGATCATGCCCGTCTTCGCACTTTATGGTCAACATCTTGAAGGATTTTCACCATTATGGGTTGGTGTTGCCATTGGCGCTTATGGTTTAACCCAAGCTCTTTTGCAAATTCCATTAGGCATTTTATCGGATAAGATTGGCCGTAAGCCAGTCATACTGTCTGGTTTGCTCTTATTTGCCATCGGCAGCATTATTGCCGCCAATTCAGACAGTATTTACATGGTCGTTTTCGGCCGCGCGGTACAAGGTATGGGAGCAATTGCCGCTGCCGTGTTAGCGCTTGCCGCTGACTTAACCCGCGATGAGCAACGTACCAAAGTCATGGCAATTATTGGTATGTGTATCGGGTTTTCATTTGCACTGGCGTTATTAGTCGGACCGATTATTGCCGAGCATCTTGGGCTTTCTGGGCTGTTTTTTATGACCGCTTTATTTGCGGTATTTGGCATGATCATCGTACAAGTTTTTATTCCGACTCCAGTATCACACGCCCCTAAAGGCGATACACTCGCGGCTCCGGCACGCTTAAAAGCCATGTTAAAAGATCCGCAATTGCTCCGTCTCGACCTCGGCATATTCATTCTTCATTTAACTTTAACGGCTGTATTTGTGGCTTTACCATTTGTGTTGGTCGATGCTGGTTTTGCGAAAGAACAACATTGGAAACTCTATTTCCCTACCTTTATCGGTGCTTTCTTTTTAATGGTGCCCTTGATCATCATTGGCGTAAAAAAGAAAAACACCAAAGTTACTTTTCAAATTTCGCTTATCATCATGGCACTTGCATTGGGAATATTAGCCATATCCGCAGGGCATTTACCGCTTATCATCATGGCGATTTTATTCTTCTTCACAGCCTTTAATTACCTCGAAGCCTCACTGCCCAGTTTAATTGCAAAGTTTTGCCCAGCTGGTGATAAAGGCTCAGCCATGGGCGTATATTCAACCAGTCAATTTTTGGGTGCATTTTGTGGCGGCATGCTTGGCGGAGGCATCTATCAGTTTGTCGGAGCAACAGGTGTATTTTTATTGGCTTTAGCTTTAATATGTTTTTGGCTAGTATTAACCTTAGGCATGAAAAATCCGATATTGCTAAAAAGCTATACCTTAGCGGCTAACATTAAAGATAAACAGCAAGCCAGTGTTATTGCAGAGAAATTATCCGCCATGAAAGGCGTTGCTGAAGCAATATTGATCATCGAAGAGCAAGCGGCATACTTAAAGGTTAATGACCAATTTGATATATCCGAAGCTCGAGCTGTGTTAGGCTCTACAGAATTGTAAAAAATCGAACCGCGTACCTTTGCCGTAACGCAAGTAAGCAATAATTCAAAATAATCTCAGGAGATATTAATGGCCAGTCGTGGTGTTAATAAAGTAATTCTAGTTGGTAATTTAGGTCAGGACCCTGAGGTTCGCTACATGCCAAATGGTGGGGCTGTCACTAACTTCACTATCGCAACTTCCGAAACTTGGAAGGATAAACAAAGTGGTGAGCAAAAAGAGAAAACTGAATGGCACCGTATTGTGATCTATCAGCGTTTGGCTGAAATTGCCGGTGAATACCTGCGTAAAGGCTCAAAAATCTATGTTGAAGGTCGTTTACAAACAAGAAAGTGGCAAAATCAGCAAGGTCAAGATCAATATACGACCGAAATCATTGTTAATGAAATGCAAATGCTAGACAGCCGTCAAAGTGGCCAAGGTGCGCCTGCTCAAGGTGGTTATGGTAATCAAGCTCAGCAACAACCTAAGCAAGCTTATCAACCACAACAGCAAGCACCTGCTGCACCTGCTGCACCTGCTTATCAACCACAACAACAAGCTACACCTGCTTATAACCCTGCACCTCAACAGACACCAGCTCAAGCTGCGCCAAAACCGGCACAAGCCGATCAACCACAGCAAAACTTTACACCGAATTTAGATGACGGTTGGGATGACGACATCCCATTTTAACTTAAGATAAATGACTAAGGAAAATTGCGGAAGAAAGTATACCGATGAGTTCTTGTCACTCCAGTGCAGGCTGGAAGCGAAGTAACGACAGTTTTGTATGTCGGTAGTCTAGTGTCTTTGCTTTTTTCTATAAAAGTCGCTGGATACCAGCCTTCGCTGGCATGACAAAGATTGGTACTTTCTAAATCGCTAGCTCCTAAATGTTGAAAAACATTCACTCTGTATAAAAAAGCCCAGCCACTCACTGGGCTTTTCTTCTGTAAAAAAAGGGATTAATAGTTTATTATTTCACTTCACTTCAAGGAATGAGGATTATTTTATGCTTACAAGGACGTGGCATTTTGCTTTATTTACTATTTTTTTATGTTTATCTTTACCCACTAATTCAAAAAACATTACTAAAGCAGATGTTATCAAGACTTCACTGCCATTTATAAAACAGAGTTTGAATGCAGCACCTTTAGAGTGTTTAGGGATCAGCAAGTCACAGCTTGACTCAACCTTCGAACAAGCGAACCAGACCTGTCAATCCAATATCCCTCAATCAATGCCGCAACATGAATTTGAACAACAGCTTGATCAGTTTTCCAACTGTATATCGGCTGGTGTACAACAAGCTTTTGATATACCGGATGAACAAGTGCAACAATGTGTAGATCTTGCCGAATTGAGAGATTCAGAATTCGTAGAATCTGACTATGATGATCCCAAAGCTTATCTAGAACGAATGACTGGTAAATTAAATGATGCTTTAATTCAACACGCTCAGTTGTCTGATACAACAAATATCCCATTTCCTTTATATCCTAATCATAAGGTGATCAGTCACTTCCCTGATGGAATGGGGAATTTGTCGAATGAAAAGTCTTTGCCTGTATTGGTTATTGCGAGCAACGACTCATTTGATGATGTCGTCACTTTCTACCAGAAGCATCTAACAAGCTTTCCACGCTATAACGTCAATGATGGCGTAATTTTTATGGAAGAAGAAGTCCCTAATTTTGACCTACTCAGGCATTTTAGTGTTTACACTTCAACACCTCATGTAATGATTGAAGATATGAGAGACAGTCCAATCGCTAATAAAGTGGGTGGTACAAAAGTCGAAATTAGCTATCGCAAGAAAAACTAAAAAAGGGCGATTCAGCCCTTTTCCTTAATCCTAGAAACATTAGTTGACTGCGTTCTCAAGCGTAGAAAAAATGGCTGATAGTAAGGCGTAGCTTGCAGCAAGCAGTTATTCTACTTGCAAAAGTTACAACGCTGATAGCAGTCATTTTAGCAAGCTTGTGAACGTAGAGCACTTCACTCATTGGGTGCAAACCATGATGATAAAATCATCGTATTGCTCAAACAGTTACTCATATACTCAGCGTTCGACTGACGTTTTATCGTGAAAATAACCGCTAATACCTATTCCCAAGCCTGTTAGTGAAAACATAAAAGCTAAAAATCACTTCGTCTTTAGCTTTAGGTTGGAAATAATCTTCAAATCTCAGCGAATACAATTTTCATGGTGTAGGGTGATAGAAAAATAGATCAAAAGACCCTAGTGCCTTTGCTTTTTTCTATAAAGCCACTGGATACAAGCCTTCGCTGGTATGACAAAGATTGTACTTTCTAAATCGCTAGATACCTAAAAACTTTAACTCATTCACCGATAGAGAGTTTTATTTACTGTTTTTTCTTTATTAGGGTAAGATTACAATTAACTATCTAAAAACAAACTTTGGAAGGCATTATGACAATATCTAATACTTCCTCTGCTACCTCCCTTCAAGCAGTTAGCTTTCATCAAGGCGATTCTTCTTGCTCCCTTAGAAATGTCGACACACAAAGCAGCTCTAGTATCAATGAGCACAATAATGCACTAGGTAGTTTTCACTCAGGAAGTGAATCAGGACTCGGTTCAAGTGCTTCAAGTCAGGTTTTTTCAAACTCACCTTCAAAAAATCTTTCTACAACTAGCATGGGTGCACTACAAACATCCGAGCAGGGAATTGGGGCTAATGCACCTTTTAATATGAATTTTGATTTGTCATCCAAGTCACAAATCGCACTTACCAATGCTTCAGCATTAACTAAATTTATGAAACCAGGAAGGGTTAACAGTGAATTAGGACAATTCCACAATGCAACCCCTCCCATGTTCACCATAGGCAGCTCAAATTTAGAAGATTCAATCGAAGAGCTTAAATCCTCCTCTCCTCCGAATCAAAAGCCTGCTGAGTCCGTTCGTCACTCCCCAAAAAGTGAACTTTAATTTAATCCTAAGTTAAAGGATCCACCTTCTTAGAAGTTGGCTTTGCCTTTCGCCCCCCTATAAGGGGGCTGGTGCTTGCCCTCTTAGAAGGCAAGCTGTTGTCCCCGATACTTGCGAATTAAAAATCTAATCTTTCTTGTTCCTTTTCAAGCTCTTCCTGATACTTGGCATACTTTCTTATCATTTCTGCGTCTATGCCTACTGTTCAACACAATACCCTTTAGCCCAAAAATGATTACCCAAATATGGCTTTTTCCGTATATGTGGGAACTGTTTAACCTAAATGAATCAATTGGAAGCGTTCATATACGCAGAAAAAATTACTGATAGCAAGGCATGAATAGCAGCAAGTAGTGGTTACCGACATACAAAACTGTCGTTACTTCGTTTCTACTTGCAAAAATTACAACTCAGATAGCAGTCATTTTAGCAAGTTTGTGAGCGTAGAGCACTTCACTCATTGGGTGAAAGCCATGACCCTAGAAACATCAGTTGACTGCGTTCTCAAGCGTAGAAAAAATGGCTGATAGTAAGGCGTAGCTTGCAGCAAGTAGTTATTCTACTTGCAAAAGTTACAACGCAGATAGCAGCCATTTTAGCAAGCTTGTGAGCGTAGAGCACTTCACTCATTGGGTGAAAGCCATGATGATAAAGTCATCTTATTGACTCAAACAGTTACTCATATACTTAGCGTTCAACTGATGTTTTTAGGATGATGATAAAGTCATCGTATTGCTCAAACAGTTACTCGTATACTCAGCGTTCAACTGATGTTTTTACCGTGAAAATAGCCGCTAACACCTATTCCCAAGCCTGTTAGTGAAAGCATAAAAGCTAAAAATCGCTTCGCCTTTAGCTTAGGTTGGAAATAATCTTCAAATCTCAGCGAATACAATTTTCATGGTGTAGGGTGATAGAAAAATAGTAGTCAAAGTAAACGCATATGACATCTATGCCTATCATGAACGTTTAGGTTTAAAGAGGATGACTGTAAAATTTATGCTGATGATGGAACAAGAAATTCAGCAACCATTAAGCGAAAAATTTTGAACTTGGTGAAAAGTCACACTTCAAAAGACAGTGTTGCTGGCAAGGTGCAGCGAGCCTGATGGGATGCAAAATTTAGGGCTGAGATTTTGCTTGGTTAATAATCAATCAAAGCATAATCCCGCCCTGTATCAAATCGCCGTTGTTAGATTCATCTATACTCAAAATAGTCAAACCACTATGTGAATGGGATCTTTCTATGTCTTCAATGCCTCTCAATAAAAATTTACATTTTGTTAGAGAAGCGACCTCAATCGCCATCAATCAGCAGGTG
Organism: Parashewanella spongiae; assembly: GCF_004358345.1. Taxonomy (NCBI): domain Bacteria; kingdom Pseudomonadati; phylum Pseudomonadota; class Gammaproteobacteria; order Alteromonadales; family Shewanellaceae; genus Parashewanella; species Parashewanella spongiae. Next base: position 4,745,719 of record NZ_CP037952.1, read on the forward strand.
TACAATAAAAAGCATCAAGGTGAGCGAGTCATTACACTATCGCTTGGTGAAGCTTATTTTGATATCCCTGATTTTGGATTTGATGCGATTAACTTTAAGCAAGGTTATCATTACAGCGACACGGCAGGTTTACCTGCTCTACGGCAAAAATTGGCTGCTCATTACTCCAATCAATTTAATATCCATTCCATAGATGCCGATAAAAACATCATTATTTCTGCGGGCTCTAAATTGCTCACTTATCTATCGATGCTTGCCATACTAAATCATGGCGATGAAGTGTTACTGCATGAGCCTGCTTGGTTAAGTTACCAAGATCAAGCCAGTTTATGCGGGGCTGAAACACGTTATATTCCTTATCATGTTAAGGCAGAAAACTTTAGACAGTATTTCTCAGAAAATACAAAGTTACTCATCATTAATAACCCCAATAATCCTGCTGGTTGGATTTATGACAAACACGAGTTAGTTCAACTTATTAAACTGGCTGAACAAAGTGGAATTTATGTCCTTTTCGATGAAGCGTATAGCGACTTTGTTGCGAATACTGAGCACTTCCATTCTGCAAGTTATTATATTGCCGACTTTGATAATGTTATCGTCGTAAATTCTATGTCTAAAAACTTTGGAATGTCAGGTTGGCGGGTAGGTTTTCTTGTTGCTACCCCTCATCTCGTGCAACATATATTGAAACTCAACCAACACATTATTACTTGTGCACCGACGCCATTACAGATGTATTTTGCCGAGCATTTCACTCAAATTTACCATTCATGCCAGCAACAGATTAACGCGCTCATGGTTAAACGACAACAGGTTGCAAACTTGCTTGAACAGCATCAACTTAAACCTTTATCAGGTAATGCTACTTTTTATTTTTTTATTGATATTAGCCAAAGTAGTATGAGCTCAAAACAGCTCTGTAAAACCTTACTTGAGCATTTCAATATTGCCCTTGTTCCAGGAAGTGCCTATGGACATTCTACTAATGGTTTTATCCGGTTATCTTTTGGCACCGAGCCCCTTACTGATATTGAATACGCAATAAAAACCATTGCATCATTCTGTAGCGGGGAGCAAGAATGAAACCTTGGATTATTCATATCGGTTCAGGGCAATGGCAACAACAAGCCATTATTGCAATGAAACAACGCGGATATAAAAACCTTGCTGTTGATGGCAATCCTCATGCTGCTGGCTTTGTTCATGCAGATGACACTTTAGTGACCGATATTTTAAACCCAAGCCTTACCTTACATACCGTCATCAACTATTGTCTTTTGCATAAGATTGTTCCAAATGCCATTTTCAGTATTGCCAATGAAGTTGGTCAAGTTTCAGCGGCGACCCTTAGACAACACTTTGCTCTTGCTGGTGTCCATGCGGAACTCGCCATGAAACTTACCAATAAAGCTTTGCAACGCCAACTCTACCAAGGACAGCGCTTTTCACCACATTACCAAGTGTTCGATACCAACTTGCTTGACCGTTTAATCCCATCGCATTTTCCTGATGGTTTTTTACAGCAAAAACTGATTGTAAAACCTGTTGACGCTTCAGGGAGTCGAGGGATAACCATTGTAGCGCCATCAGAAATTAATGAACTACGTCAGGCTGCTGAATATGCTAGCCATTGTTCACGGACTAAAAAGATTATTGTTGAACAATTTATTGAAGGACAAGAATATACCCTAGAAAGCGTTATCATCGAGGGGAGAACTCACCCTTTATTGATCACAAAGAAGGTGCAAGGGAATTGTGGCACAGTATCTCGTATGCTAATGACCGCCGAACTACCTAATTTAACCAAACAAGCCATCTACGACACTGTTGCCAATGCACATCGTTTATTACAATACGAAAATGGCATCAGTCATGCTGAAATCATTGTCGACAATAACAAACAAGTATGGATAGTAGAGGTTGCTGGCCGTGGTGCTGGTTGGGCTGTTTCTGAGAAATTCATCGAATTTGCCACTGGTTATCATTACTTTGATGCAAGTTTAGCTTTCAATTTAGGTGAAAGAATTGAAATTCCGAGTTCAATTCAACCATCTTCATGCTGCATTCGATTTTTTGAAACTCAATCGGGTGAGCTAATAGAGTTATCGATTCCTCAAATCGAAGGGGTTTACGGTGAACAAATACTTCTAAAAGGCGCAAAAATGCATGATGCTAAAACCGATAATGATCGCATTGGCTTTGCTATGTTAAAAGCCAACTGTAATAAACAATTAATTGAAAAACTGGATCATATAGAAGCACAAACTCAAGTCGTGTTAAAAACAAATTGAGTTTGTGCTTTTTATTTATCTACATATTTAATGGCTGAATTTATATTTTTTCAGCATTTGTGCCCATTGGTTAGAAACATTAGCACCAAGTACCAATAAACACGGCGTTAAGAACAAAGTCAGTATAGTCGCAAAACCTAAACCACCAGCAATCGCGCTAGATAACTGCGTCCACCACTGGGTTGAGGGAGCACCAAATGAGATTTCACGGTTAATAAAGTCAATATTCATCGACAATACCATTGGGATCAGTCCTAAAACCGTTGTGCCAGCTGTGAGTAAAACTGGTCTAAATCTCAGCTCTCCAGTTATAAGCGCCGCATCGATTGAGCGGTGCCCTGCTTTTACTAAACTGTTATAAGTGTCTATTAAAACAATATTGTTGTTCACCACAATGCCAGCTAACGCAACAATCCCTAGTCCAACCATCACCACACCAAAGGGTTGCTGTGCAATCAATAATCCAAGCAAGACGCCCGAGGTCGAAAACACAATCGCACTGAGTACAAGCAGACTTTGGTAAAAGCTATTAAATTGGATCAATAGGATCATAAGCATTGCAAATATTGCAATCAAAAAGGCTTGCCCTAAAAACAGACCTGTTTCTTGTTGATCCTCAGAGTCCCCTTTCACCGCGATGCGAATATCCGCTGCAAATGAAGCATCTTTGAGCTTTTCTTGCAAAGTAGTTAAACGCTCGTTAGCTAAAAAGCCTTCTCTTACATCCGACTGCACAGTAATCACGCGCTTAGCATCGACTCGTTTAATGGTGCCCACTTTCGCTACTGGCTTTAAGGTGACGAAGTTGGATAAAGGCACTGTGCCATTCACCGTTTGAAGATTAAAATTCACGAACTCATCAAGGTTTCGTGCGCTTTGTGGAAAGCGGATCACAATATCGACTTCTTCTTCTGAATCATCAGGGCGAAAATCGGTAACTTTATAACCACGAGTCATCATTTGGATCGCGCTGCCGATCAAGTTTACATCCGCACCATATCGAGCCGCTTCTTCTCGATTGACCGTAAGTTGCCAATCAATACCCGGCAATGGTCGGTTATCTTCCATATCTTTAAAGCCATCAAGCTCAGCCATGGCCTGACGAATTTGCGAAACCGCATCGTAAATGTGTTCTTGACTGATACCACTCACTTGCAACTGAATAGGTTTACCACCAGACGGCCCATTTTCTTGAGTGCGAAACTCTAAAATAACTCCTGGAATATCCGCCGTAGTTTTCTCCATTTCTGCCAAGATTTTGCTTGCTGGGCGTCTCAATTTCCAATCAACAAACTGAAACTGCAATGAACCAATCACATCTTCCGCTTTATTGTTCCCGGCCTGATTAAATGAGCGTCCGTATACTGATTTCAGTTCACTCAATCCCAGTAAACGTTTTTCAACCTTATTGAGTAAGGCATCTTTTTCATGGATGGACAGATCACCACGTGCATGTACAAACACTTGAGCGCTATCAGGCTCCACTTCAGGGAAAAACTCAGTACCTAAACCAAAGCTAAAATAACTCACATAACTGAGAATGATCGCAGCTAAGGAAATCCCCAATACTTTAGCTGGGTGGTTAAGTCCTAAGCGTAATACATCGGTATACCAGCCTTTACTCCCTGTACTGGCTTGCTCAATATCATCAAGGTTTATTTCAAGTTCATTATTACCTGTCAGTTTGCCATCTTTGCCAATCAAACCACCAAGAACAGGCAAAAAGACCAAGGCTACGACCAATGATGCAAGAAGACAAATCATCACTGTAATTGGCAAATATTTCATAAACTCACCAACGGTGCCTGGCCAGCCAACAAGGGGCACAAATACCGCTAAAGTGGTTGCCGTAGATGCAATAATCGGCCAGCTCATCCTTTTAGCCGCTAGCGCAAAAGCTTTACGCGCTGTCAGCCCTTCTTTTGCGTAACGGTTGGCCAGCTCAGTGACCACAATGGCTCCATCCACCAACATGCCAACAACTAAAATCAAGCTGAACAATACGACAATATTCAGTGTAAAACCAATAAGGTAAATGACTAAAATACCAGCTAGGAAAGACGCTGGAATGGCCATACCTACCAGTAATGATGAACGCACACCTAACGCACCAACAATGACAATCATCACCATAATGATGGCGCTGCTCACATTGTTTTGCAGATCTTTAAGCATGTCTTCAATTTGGCCAGATTGATCCAAAATATAATCGAGTTCAATATTGTCAGGCCAATAGCCTTGTTTATCCGCAACAATCACTTTGATCTGCTCAATCGTATCGATGATATTAGCGCCAACACGTTTCGAGACCTCAAGTGAAATAGCACTTTGCCCATTCACTCTTGCAAAACCGGGGGAATCTTTAAAGGTACGGCGTATACTGGCTACATCACCAAAAGTCACCACCGTATCATCCACAGTTTTGATCGGCAGAGACAACATGTCGTCGACGTTTTCGATTACACCCGGTACTTTAACCACTAAGCGTCCATCGCCATTATCTAACGCACCTGCAGCAACAAGTTTATTATTGTTACTGATACTGCTGATCACGCTTAGAAAGTCAATTTGGTAAGTCTCTAAGATCAGCGGATCGACGATAACTTCGAGCACTTCTTCTCGGTCGCCGCCAATATCGACCTCAAGCACCTCAGGCAGAGCTTCAATATCGTCTTTTAAATCTCGCGCCACTCGAAGTAATTGCCGTTCAGGGATTGGGCCAGATAAACTCAGCGAAAGTACCGGAAATAAAGCGACATTTACTTCGTGAACTTCAGGCTCTTCACCACCTTGCGGCAACTTAACTTTGGCTAAGTCGACTTTTTCTCGCACATCAAGTAAAGCTTGATCACTGTCAAAACCGGCATCAAATTCAAGGGTTACTGAAGCATGGCCTTCTGAGGCCACTGACTTCATTTCTTTCACTCCTTCAATGCTTCGCAGCTCTTTTTCCATAGGGCGAATAAGCAATCGTTCAGCATCAGATGATGAAATGCCTTCGTGAGACATTGAAACATAAATTGTAGGAATAGCGATATCAGGCTGTGATTCACGAGGAATTGACGCATACGCCACAATGCCACTAATAATTAAACACAATAGGAAAACTAAAACCGCTCGACTGCGAGACATGGCCCAATCAATGATCGAATTCATTCTTGATTATTCCTCGGCCGCTAATGCAACTTGCGGATCAACCAATTGACCTTGACGAACAAAACCTTGGCCAACAGTGATAAGACGCACCTGATTAGGCAGTCCAGCCAGATAAGTTCCGGTATTGTCAGAACGGATAATCGTCACTTGAATATCTTTGACTTTATTCTCACTGTCGACAGCTTTGACTTGCAATTGGCCTTGAGTCGATAAGTCGAGTAATGATGGTGACAATTTATGAGCCCATTCTTTTTCGAGTTCAATACTGACTTTGGCACTTTGTCCAAAAGCAGGAGCATCATTTAATTCACTGATCTTGGCCTCGATCCGATATGTCCGAGTTTTAGGATTGGCATCCTGCGACACATAACTTAATTTGGCCGTCAATTTACGCCCTGATATCAGTTCAGCATGCACAGGCATACCTAATTTAAGCTTTTGCACGAAATGCTGCGGTACATTTCCGACTATCAGCAATTGTTTATCGTCAACGAGGGTGCCGATTTTATCGCCTATCGATAAGTAGTCACCTTCATTTACCGTTAATTCATTTAAAACCCCATCAAACGCCGCACGTACCTTCGTATGTGCAACATCTAAAGCCAGTTGTTTCACTCTGGCTTTGGCTTGTGATAATTGCGCAAGCGCTTGTTTATTTTGATTATCAGATACGAGACTTTTTTGCATTAATTTGTTACTTGCTTTGAGCTCTGATTGCTTAAGCAATAAGTCCGCTTTGGCATAATCGAGTTCGGCTTGTCTATGGTTAACTTCAAGCTCAATGACCGTCTGTCCCTTTGTCAGTTTGTCGCCTTTCAAAGCTGATTTTTTAGCGACTTTTCCTTGAAGCTCAGACTTAATATCAATGCGGCGATATGCTTCAATTTGACCTTGTAATTCAACCAAATTTTCGATTGGTTCAGCGCTAAAGTCTTGCACCTGTACTTTGAATATAACTGGCGCCTTTGCTGACGATGTTTCGACATTATCTGTCGAGGCTTGAGATTGACTACCACTGATTGTGCCAGTAATGATCCAAACTACAGCAACCACCGACAACACCATTGCAATAATGAGCGAATTTGATTTTGATTTCAGCATAATCGTCCAACTTAAGAGTCCATAAATGACTTTTCATTTGCTTTTCAATAAGACGCAAAAAAGTCTAAAAGTATTTATTCTAACCACATATTATGACTACTATTCACAATGTGACTACCAGTCATAAGTTTGTTAATTTTTTTAGCGCAAATTCAACCTTGGTAACCAAGGATCCCTGCAATCATGAATTTGGTCGTAATGCGGATAAAATCTTCTTGTTTTACCGTACCATATTGCTGCAAATCGCCATCCCAAATCATTGCTAAAGCACCATGAAAATTAGCGTGTAAAGCCAAGGCTATTTCTTCAATCGGTTGAACAGGAATTTCACCTTTCTTCATCCCCATTTCCAACACTTTTTCAAAAATGTCGTCACACTTTTTATCAAAACGTTCGAACGCAGCAGTTAGTTCGGGAGATAACCGCTGTTTAAAGTCTGTACGTTTGCAATAATGCGCAATTTTAGCCGCGACAGGATGTGCAATCGAGGTGAGTAAAGATTGCTCGATGACTTGGCTTAACCAGTCAATCGCGCTTTGTTCATGATCTATCGCCAACCAAAGTTTTTCATAACCACCAAAATGAGCCAAAGCAATCCGTGCATAAATCTCTTCTTTACAAGAAAAGTGTTTGTATACTGTTCCCTTACCAATTCCGGCTTGCTTAGCGATGTGTTCAACCGTCACACTTTGCCAATCAGAGCCTTCAAACAAGCTCAGCGCCGCCGCAAGAATATCTTGCTCACGCCTTGCGAACTCACGCTCTTTTCGACTTGATTCGTTCTTCATCCACATAACCTTGTTGTACTTTTCAACATTAAATAGAACTCACAGTCATTTTGTGACTGCCAGTCACGAAATTAAAGCATAAATGAATTAAATATAAAAGGAAGAGAATTGATTTATTTAGCACCCACAATAGGTAATACCAATTACAGTAATTAAATGCTCAACTCAGAGCTATGTATGTGCTCAAAGTGCAATCGAAATTGATGAAGACATAGTTGTTACCGACAAACAAAACTGTCGTTATTACATTGCTACGTCAAGACAATTTTGAGAAGTATTCTTTATAAAGCAAAGTGAGCACATACAAACCCCCAAAGGGCAAGGCTAAAGGGTTCCATTACTGCGTTATAAGCACTTGAATTATCCCGACAAAAGCACGAAGTGCGTTGAACGCCAGCTTTGTATGGCGGCCGTTAGGGTATATAGTACTTCGAGCTTGTGCCTTGCACTGAAACCCTTTAGCTCTTGCTGAGTGAGAGATTAATTACTGTAATTGGTATAACTCAAAATTGTTCTGAGCGCATCCACCATGAGTGATAAAAAAATAAAGAGCATGCTTTATGAGTCATTTTCATTTGTTCTTGCCAAAAAATATCAAAATAAAAATTTTAAAATTGACGTTTATTCAGAACGCTCTCTTGTTGTTTGAGGTATCTTAAATAAAGAGTTCTGTGAGGTGTCTTAAATAAAGTAGAGTAGGCTACTGGCTTCGCTATCGCTTATCCAGCAGCCCCTCTTCGATTCCGTGCATGAGGTTTTCCCTCACACGGCTCTGTTGTTACACTTCTCTCAGCCCCTTCACTTTGCTTATCATCTTGTCGTGGGTAAATACTCAAGACCAGCTTGGCGTAATTTTTCGTAAGCACCTCGTGATAGATACTTGCTTCGACGTTGACTTAAGCGACGATGCCAGCGATAGAACCGGTTTACTACAAATCCATTTATTCTGAAAAATACACCTCTGGGATAACCTATCCCACCAAAATAGTGTTTCCATCCCCTCAGAACTTGATTAACCTTATTTATCAGTACGCCAAGTGTATTTGAGGTTCGGTGTTTCACTATGTCTCTGATTTTATTTTTCAGCTTTGTTTGGCTCTTCTTAGACGCCTGTATCTTGATGTAACTGGTGCCTTTGATGAGGCCTGTGATCCGTTGAAAGTTAAAACCGAGGAAATCAAACTCATTCATCAGCTTTCCCATATCCACACAGTGGGTTTTACTTTGATTTAGCTTCAGACCTTCATCACTTAATTGCTGTGTTATCCAGTCCAGTTGCTCTTGTGTTGTAGGTTTGCTTATGGAGTACAACAAAATCATCTGCATAGGTAACGATTTTACACGGTGTTTTTTCGTGTATTTTCAAACAGAAATCGTTGAGATAGATGTTAGCCAGTAGTGGAGAGATAACTCCGCCTTGCGGAGTGCCACATCGGCTTGCTTCTATTCGCCATTTTCTGTTGACCGTCTCTACGCTGATGGGCGCTTTGATAAAGCTTTTCAGCAAACTCAGAAAGCTGCTGTCGCTTATTCGCCTTTCTACTTTTGCCATCAACTTAGCGTGCGGGATGGTATCGAAATAGGCGCTCAAGTCAGCATCAAGTACGTGCTGATAGCCTTGTTTTAGGCTCATTTCAATGACTTTTACCGCTTGCTGGGCGCTTCGACATGGACGATAACCATAACTGTGTTCATGTAAATGAGGTTCGTAGACGGGTTGCATCACTATTGTCATCGCCATTTGCACAATTCTGTCACTGATTATCGGGATCCCAAGTTTCCGCGTTTTGCCGTTGTCTTTGAGTATTTCTACTCGTTTGACTGGGCTAGGTCGATAGTTTTTCTGTTGTAATTGAGTTTGAATTTCTTTTAACAGCGCAACGACTTTCTTTTGCTGCTCTAGACAACTGAATGTGATGCCATCAATTCCTGCTCCGCCTTTATTGGCTTTGCATCGTCGATAGGCTTCTTCGAGTATATCTAGGCGACTGAGTTTATCGTACAAGCTGTAAAATCGTAGCTCCGAGTTAAGCTTTGAGCGTAAGTAAAGTTTTCGCTGTAATATTCTGATATTTACTGGAGTGTTAGCCATATGGCAATTTCACCTCAAAAGTTACGTTAAAAAACGGGTGTAACACTGAGCCCCTTCCCTGATGTGAAGTTATGTTGTCTTCACGGTTAACGGTACTATGGGCTCATCCGACTGCCTGAGCGCCCTATCTGAAATTTCGGTTTACCTTATATTCGGATAGTGGAAGTCACTACCTTCCAACACTCAGGCTCTCCCACGTTCACTTTATTTCCTTCAATACATGCCACTTCATATTACGCCGGAAGATCAAACAGATGCATTTACCAGTTGCTTCTCTGTTTGTGTCAGGGTTCGTCAACTAGGAAAGACTCCCCATCTTCATTTTTTGATTTACGACGCTTAACTGAATTCGCTTGATGCTGCGGCCTACATTGCATCTCAACCTTTATTCAAGGCCTTTGTCACAGGGCTTCATGTCATAGCGGTTACCCATTATGCATGCCCGTCAGATTTCGGGATGAACTGGTAATTATCCCGTCAGGTACGTTTCAACCTGATGGACTTATTATAAATAATAACGTTGCTGTCTCTGGTTTATGGCCATGTAATCGCTTGGCTGCGTATACGTTGAGACAAATCCCGCAACAGAATAAAGCGCTTCGTGGCGCTCCCTAGAAACATCAGTTGACTGCGTTCTCAAGCGTAGAGGAAATGGTTGATAATAAGGCGTAGCTTGCAGCAAATAGTTATTCTACTTGCGAAAGTTGCAACGCAGATAGCAGCCATTTTAGCAAGCTTGTAAGCGTAGAGCACTTCACTCATTGGGTGCAAACCATGATAATAGAATCATCGTATTGCTCAAACAGTAACTCATATACTCAGCGTTCAACTGATATTTTTAGGATAAAGATTACAGACCGATTTCAAGCCCATGTTTATACAAGGCATTTTTCTTTAAACCATGTATTTGGGCAGTGAGTGCTGCCGCTTTTTTCAAAGGCAACTCTGAGCAAAGAATTTTAAGGGTCTCAATAGACTCTGCGGGTAAGGCTTCTTGCTCAACGACTTCTGCTCCATGGGTCATCAGTACCATTTCGCCGCGTTGCTGATTCGGATCAGACTCAACTTGCTGCAAAACCTCCGTAACCGAACCCGATAAAAAAGTTTCAAATGTTTTGGTTAATTCACGAGCCATTACCATTTTTCTAGCACCGCCCAAATGAGTCTGAATAGACTGTAAACTTGGTAAGATGCGGTGTGGTGATTCATAAAAAATTAACGTTCGTGTATCTTCTCTCAACGCTTTTAACTTATCGGCACGGCCTTTTTCTTTTGCTGGTAAAAAACCTTCAAATGAAAAACGATCTGACGGCAAACCCGAAGCGCTGAGTGCGGTAATCGCAGCACAAGCTCCCGGTAAAGGAATAACGGCAAAGCCTGCTTCGCGTACAAAATTCACTAAATGGTAACCAGGATCGGAGATCAAAGGCGTCCCCGCATCAGAAATCAATGCGACTGAACCACCAGCATTAAGTTGTTCGACTATCCAAGAGGCTTTCTCACGTTCATTATGATCATGCACCGCTGTAGTACGAGTTTTAATGCCTAAATGACTCAATAACCGACCGCTGTGACGCGTATCTTCGCAGGCAATTAAATTTACTTGATTGAGTATTTCAATCGCGCGAGAGCTGATGTCTCCCAAGTTACCAATTGGGGTGGGAACGATATAAAGTGCAACAACTTGATCCATAATATCCTCATTAACACACTCTGGACTTTCGTCATGGATAAGAGCAGGTTAAACTATATTCAAAATCAACGTTACTGTGACGAAAGTGCCACATTAGTCAGTCTCAGTAACAATGAAAATTCAGAGCCCGAATACTATCACACCAGAGAGTGAATCTGTGTTGAAAAGCCAAACGTTAAACAAGTTTATTACGCTAATCCTGCTGAGTTTGACTTTGTCAGCATGTAAATCCACTGCGCCAATAAATCAGCCAGTCGTGGATATCTCATTAAGGGAAGTATCTAAAACGGCTGAGCAATATTTATCTCAAGCGGCTTACGCACAAAATAATATTCAACGAGATAAATTGACTCTTTTAGCAGCTCACGCTGAATTGAATCAACAACGTATAGATTCTGCAGATAGATTATTAAAATCACTTAAAGTCAAACTGACGCCTCAACCTGAATTGTTGGCCGAGCATAAGCTTTTATCGGCTCAAGTATTTATTAAACGCCGACAATTAAATGATGCACTTAATGAACTAAATTACCCAAGTCAATGGCGGTTACCCAGCTGGCAGTGGATCACTTATCATCAACAAAAATCATCGCTTTATCAACAAACGCTACAACCAATCAAACAACTAGCTGAATTAAGCTTGCTCAGTAAATATTATTCCAGAGCAGACGCTCAAGCGATCAATGATCGTATTTGGCATGGCTTACAGCCTTTGAAGCAAGAACAACTTGCTAAGCTTTCGCAACAGACCACAGAGCCTCTATTTTCTGGTTGGTTACAACTTGGTTATATAGCTAAACATTATGGTGCCGATCCTTTGCAATTAGTGAGCTATTTAAGCCGTTGGCAAAAGCAACATCAGGCGCACCCTGCGGCGAGAAAACTACCTTCTGATTTAGAAAAAGCTTTAAACACGGAACCTTATCAGCCGAAACAGATTGCGGTTTTACTCCCGTTGAGCGGCACAAGGGCAACGCTAACCGACCCAATCCGTTCCGGTATTTTAAGTAGTTATCTAGAAATGAACATACCGCAAGTTTCGCTTAATTTCTATGATACGAGTTTGGGTGTCGAAGCTGCTTATCAACAAGCTCTTTCTGAAAATGCTGACTTTATTATTGGCCCAGTATTGCCAATGAATGTCACTAAATTAAAGCAGCTCCAAGCTCAGCAATCACAACCAAACACAATTCCTCAGCTGTTTTTAAATCAATATGAGGGCTTTACCGCTGATGCAGATCAATACTATTTCTCACTCTCACCACAGCAAGAAGCAGTGGATTCAGCGATGCATATGCACAAAGATGGGATTACAAGTCCTTTAATTTTCGCCAGTAACGATGGGTTTGGGCATAGAATGGCCACTGCTTACAAAGCGCAATGGCAACAACTTACAGGCAATCCAGCCGATGTGCACTTTTATGATGCTGGCGATAAAATGAAGCTCACGGTACAAGAAGCGATGGGCGTGAAAGCTAGCCAAGCCAGAATCAAGCAAATGAAGGCCATGTTTGGCAATAAAATCAAAGCCGATTTCCGTTCACGCCGAGATATCGATGCCATTTATATGATTTCAAGCTCACAAGACTTGTCATTACTTAAGCCATTTATTGATGTGAATTTCAGCGTGTTTGCTCAACCAGTTCCGTTATACTCAACCAGTAGAAGCCGTCCAAACGGTGGTCAACGACGTGCGGCAACAGAGTTTAATGGCATCACTTTAAGTGATGCCCCTTGGCTCATGCAAAACACCCCTGAAAATCGAGTTATTAATACTTTATGGCCCAACTGGACAAACAGCCAGCAACGTTTATATGCCATGGGATTCGATGCGTTTTCTTTGATCAATAAGCTGGCTCAAATGCGAGCCTTCCCTGGTTATCATCTTAAAGGGCATAGCGGTAGTTTATCGATTCAAGCTGACGGTGTTATTTATCGTCAATTACAGTGGGGACAATACCGTCGAGGATATTTAACCTCATTATGAATATTGGATCGCAAGGCGAAAAGAAGGCAAGAACCTATTTAGAGCAACATGGTCTTATATTTAAAGCGAGTAACGTACGATATCGTTTTGGTGAGCTGGATTTGATCATGAGGGATGATCAATACTGGGTATTTGTCGAAGTTAAATTTCGCAGTAACGCCCGTTTTGGTGGCGCCATCAGCGCAGTATCTACAAAGCAAATGGCTCGTATCCGTCTTGCTGCCGATCACTATTTACAACAACAAAAAATTGATGCCCCATGTCGTTTCGATGTAATAGCCATCGACAATGATGAAATTCAATGGCTCAAAGCCGCATTTTAGCACTTTGGGCTAAGAACAGATTATGGCAATATAGGTTTAATGTCATCGAAATCTACTATTTTCAACGATATTGAACAACTAAATTAATTTAATAGGATATATCCATGTTAGACCGTATTAAAGACAGTTTTACCGAGTCAATTCAAACTAAAATTGATGCTGCAGAAGCCTTACCGGAATCAATCGAACAGGCGGCTCAAATGATGGTGAACTGCTTACTAAATGGAAATAAAATCCTCGCTTGTGGTAATGGTGGTAGTGCAGGTGATGCGCAACATTTTTCAGCCGAGTTATTAAACCGATACGAAATTGAGCGCCCTCCTTTACCAGCCATTGCCCTCACCACTGACTCATCAACTTTGACCGCTATCGCAAATGATTACAGCTACGATGAAGTGTTTTCCAAACAAATTTTAGCCTTAGGTCAACCTGGTGACATTCTTCTTGCCATATCAACCAGTGGAAACTCGGGTAACGTAATTAAAGCTATGGAAGCTGCATTAAGCCGTGACATGACCATAGTGGCAATGACAGGCAAAGATGGCGGAGCCATGGCAGGCTTGATGGGACCAAACGATGTTGAAGTGCGTGTACCATCTAACATCACAGCTCGCATTCAAGAAGTTCACTTACTGGTAATTCACTGTTTGTGCGATAACATTGATAAAACATTATTCCCACAGGATGAACAATAATGATCCGATTAACGGCAATCTTATTAAGCTTAATGTTACTTCAGGGATGCGCGGGCTTGATTGTTGCTGGTGTTGTTGGTGGTGCTGTCATGCTCAACGATGAGCGGCCTCTTAAAACGCAGTTAGGCGATACAGACGCTGACTTTACCATCAGCGCGGCACTCGCGAAACATGAAGACATTAAAAATCACACTCATATTCGCGCCATTACGGTTAACCGCAAAGTGTTGGTGATTGGACAGGCACCCAATGAGAGACTTAAAGTTAAAGTCATTCAAATCATTAACGAATTAAAATTATCAGACAAAATCTACGATCAAATCCGTATCGGCTCACCAACCAACTTTGGCACACGAAGTAACGACACTTGGATCACAACGAAAGTTAAAGGTCGAATGCTGAATACCGATGGACTCGACATTACGCGTATAAAAGTCGTCACAGAAAACAGTGAAGTATTTTTGTTGGGTATAATTGATAAGAACCAAGCTGACATTGCGGCCGATATTGCTCGTTTTACTACTGGTGTAAAAAGGGTCATTAAAGTGTTTGAAAGCCCTAAAAAATAGTCAGTATTCCGCTTTAAAACGTCAAAAAGAATCTAGCAGCTAATTGTGCTGGATTTTCCCTTTAGACAGGTCAGTTAACCTAAACCTGGGATAATAAAACCTATAATTCAATATTTTATAAACAATAAGTTTAAATTCAACCTACAGTGCGGCTAGTTTCTTACTAGGCGAAAATAGCTGTGCTGTAGAGGTTTGCTTATCCAGAGTTCAGGTTATACCAATTACACTAACAAGCCTATCTTTTCATAAACGTTTTTAATTGTTACTTCAGCACGCGCTTGTGCTTTTTCCGCGCCTTCACGCATAACGGTATCTAAATAACTCTGATCCGCTCTGAACTCTTTATAGCGTTGTTGTAACGGCTCAAGCATGGCAACCACAGCTTCACCCGTTGCTACTTTAAGGTGACCGTACATTTTTCCTTCGAACTCTTTTTCGATATCAGCAATGCTCCGCCCTGAAGCGCCTGACATAAGGCTCAATAAATTCGAAACACCCGGTTTATTATCAACATCAAACGCGACTCTTGGTGGCTCTTCTGAATCAGTCACCGCTTTTTTCACTTTTTTCAATATCGCTTTTGGATCTTCAAGTAAGCCGATAACATTATTGCGATTTTCATCAGACTTAGACATCTTCTTAGCGGCATCTTGCAACGACATCACTTTTGCCCCTTGCTTGGGAATAAAGGGCTCAGGAATCGTAAAAGTGTCTCCATAAACATTATTAAAACGCGTAGCAATATCACGTGTCAGCTCAAGATGCTGTTTTTGATCTTGCCCAACAGGAATTTCATTGGCTTGGTATAACAATATGTCGGCAGCCATCAACACTGGATAGCCATACAAGCCCACGTTAATGTTATTTGAGTGCTTCTGGGATTTGTCTTTAAACTGAGTCATTCGATTCAGCTCACCCATTTGGGTATAACAATTTAAGGCCCAACCCAGCTGAGTATGTTGCGGTACCTGAGACTGAATAAATACAGTGCTCTTTTTAGGATCAACACCACATGCAAGATATAACGCGAGTGTATCTAAACAAGCTGTTCTTAATTCCTGAGGATCTTGTCTAACCGTAATGGCATGCAAATCGACAACACAATAAAGGCAATCATGACTGTCTTGCATTGACACCCACTGGCGTAACGCACCCATGTAATTGCCTATGGTGAGTTCACCGGATGGTTGTGCGCCGCTAAGTACGATGGGCTTAGTCATCTGCTTTATTGCTCCTTTATTTTACATTAATTATTATTCAGATAATTTGCGCAGTTTAAAATGAGTCAATACCCAAGATAAGATATCGCTAAAATCATCAAACACGGCATCAGAACCGCTGAGCCCAATATCTTCTCCGTAGTTATAGCCATAGGTCAAGCCTATTGAAGCAATTCCTGCGGATTTAGCGGCTAAAATATCGTTTTTAGAGTCACCCACCATTAAAAGTTGATCTTTTTTTAATGCCCATTCACTAATAATATAATTCAGTGGCATAGGATCAGGCTTTTTAGCCTCAAGACTATCACCACCTAAAATCAGTGAAAAACAGTGATCAATTTCAAAGGCTTTTAATATTGGCGCTACAAATTGGATAGGCTTATTGGTCACAACCGCGAGTTGATAACCTTGCTCTATGAGCTGAAGCAAAGTTTCTTTCACACCGTCATATAAACAACTGTGTTGATTAAGTTGTTGATGATAATGTTTCAAAAAAACCACTAAGGCTTGTTCAACTTGCGATGAAGTCGGGATCTGCTTATGTGCGTGTGCTAGTGCTCGTCGAACAAGCACTTCAGCGCCATTACCCACCCAACTACGAACCTCAAGTTCACTACAACTTGGTAAGGTTAATTCATTTAACATCAACTGCGCAGCGACTGCCAAATCCGGCACACTGTCAACCAGCGTGCCATCTAAATCAAACGCAATGGCTTTGAATTTAATATCCACCATTATGAATCGACTTTAGCCAATTCAACACGCATTTCATCAATCACCTGCTTATAATCAGGCTTGCCGAAAATAGCAGAGCCAGCGACAAACATGTCTGCACCAGCCGCTGCAATTTCTGCAATATTATCCACTTTCACTCCACCATCTACTTCAAGACGAATGTCATAACCACTCTCATCAATACGACGGCGAACTTCACGCAGTTTATTCAAGGTTTCTGGAATGAAAGATTGTCCACCAAAGCCTGGATTCACAGACATCAACAATATGGCATCTAATTTATCCATCACATGATCTAAATAATGTAATGACGTTGCTGGATTAAGCACTACCCCAGCTTTACAACCGGAAGACTTAATCAGTTGTAAAGTACGGTCAATATGCTCAGAAGCCTCAGGGTGAAAAGTAATTATCGAAGCGCCCGCATCGATAAAATCAGGAATAATCCGATCGACTGGCTTCACCATCAAGTGCACATCAATATCAGCAGTTACGCCATGATCACGTAATGCTTTACAAACTAACGGGCCAATCGTTAAGTTCGGTACATAATGATTATCCATAACATCGAAGTGGACGACATCCGCACCAGCGGCTAATACATTATCCACTTCCTCACCCAGGCGAGCAAAATCAGCAGATAAAATTGATGGAGCAATCAAAAATGGACGCATAGCAGACTCATGACAATGATAATTGTGGTTATATTACTCTGGCTGACCGTTAGTCTCTAGTATTCAGTTCTCAAAAATTTAGAAAAAAGAATTAGAGTAAATAAACTGTTTAAAAATAGAACTATCTTGTTATAATCGGCCATTGGAAAAGCAACAATGCACTTACGATTACATCTTATGAAAAGATACGGAAGGGATAACATGTATACTTATACGAGAAAGTTTCTAGCCTTGTTGAGCTTTCAAAAGTTTGGTACTCGCAAACGGATGTTGAGCTTCAGTGTTATCGCCTGCACGGCATATTTAGGTCTATTTGGTTCTCAAACATTATTTAACTCATCTGAGACCGCCGCTTGTATGTGTGAATCTGGGATCGCCTATAATGCGATGCTTCCTGCTAATCACCCTACCAATCGATGCGCTAACCAAACAAAACAATTAAATTGGGGAGCTTGGTTCGCTGGTCAAGGTTCTAATCAATTTCATTTTTTAGATTTAGTCGAATTATTAAATCGAAGTAAAAACCAACACATTGATTCTGACAATGACAACTTACCAGCGAGATAATTGATGATAACGAAACTGTGGCAAGTGTTTTCTAGTACTTTCGCGGCATTTTTTGGTGTTCAAACCGAAAACAACCGCCAGCGAGATTTTACCACTCACTCTCCAATATCTTTTATTATCATGGGCATAGTTATGGCCATTATGCTTGTTGGCGGTCTGATTATGATCGTTAATCTTGTTTTAACCTAGAAAAATCAGTTGAACGCATAGAAGTAAGATAACTAACCAAGTTCAACCATAAAAGCCACAAAGTGTATTCATCCATTGAGTGAATGCTTGACGTTCGTAAACTGGCTAAAATGACCGCTTGCTGCGTTATAAATTTTGCAAGTAGAAACAAAGTAACGACAGTTTTGGATGTCGGTAACCACAACTTGCTGCTATTCATGCCTTTCTATCAGTAATTTTTTCTGCGTATATGAACGCTCCCTACCGATTTAATTAGGTTCAAGTCACGCCTTGCTATCGAAAATTTTCTCTGCGTTTAAGAGTGCCACCAACTGATTTTTCTAGATTTAAATTAACTAGCGACTTATTACTATATTAAGTTAAATCGCTTTTGTGGTACTTACCATCATACAAGGCAATTAATTCGTTCACTTTTTTTCTTGAACTGCCTTTTTGACTGATGCTTCTTTGCACTTGGATCTGACGAAGCCTTGCCCCATGATATAACTCTCGAGTTAACGGAATATCATGATTACTTACCACGACATGAACCTCTTTTTCCATCGCCATATGACGAGAAAGCCGCGCTAAAATCGCCTGATCATCAAGCGAGAACCCTGCTCCAACATAAGTAGTAAAGCTGGCCGTTGTTGAAAGCGGTGCATAAGGAGGATCGCAATAAATCACATCCCCTGAAGTTGCCAGTTCAAATGCCTGTTCATAACCGATACATCTAAATTCTGCTTTTTGGGCTTTTTCTGCAAAAAATTGCAGTTCTTTTTCAGGGAAGTAAGGCTTCTTAAAAGAACCAAAAGGAACATTAAAGCCACCTTTACGGTTGTAACGACACAAACCATTAAAACCATAACGATTTAGATATAAAAAGTACAGGCTTCGCTCAAAAGCATCATCAGTTTGATTAAATTTTTCTCGAATCGCGTAATACGCTTGTTTTTCATTCATTGATTCGACAAACAACTTACTAGCTTCTTTAATGTAAAAGTCAGGTTGTTTTTTGACGACATTATAAAGATTAATGAGATCTTGATTAATATCACAGAGCAAATACTCTTCGTAATCGGTATTGAGAAATACACTTCCGGCACCCACAAAAGGTTCAATCAGTCTTTCACCTTCTGGCAAAAACTCCTTTAATGTATCAACAAGTTTGAATTTACCGCCAGCCCATTTAAGAAAGGCTCTATTTTTTTTATTCATGGAATGGGTTATGTGCCGAACAAAACAAAGATGACGATTGTACGATGAATATGACTCTCATGTCATCTGTGTTAATGATTTTCTCTACGGTTTATCAGTGTGAAATCCCCGTTAAGACGTTTTTCATTATCATTGAACGCTAGTCGATTGAAATTCAAACTGTTTAAGCGCTTTCCATTTCCTCAGCCAAGGTTTAGGAAGTGATGTTTCTTCACTCAATTTTTTCTCAAATTGTCGTGCCGTTTTTCTATCGGAAAAATCACCAACAACTACTACCCAATGTTTGTTAAAACGAGCAACTTTCACTGCCGAATAAGGCTTAAGTTGATTAAGAATATTAGTCAGAGAACGCTGCTTGGATACTGACGCAATCTGCAAAGTAAACCCCTCAGGATGCTCAATAATCGCAGTAAAACTAGTTTTCTGTTCGTTACTACTATCGTTTTGTTCAGCAGTATCAATTGGCTTTGCCCTATTTCGTGTCTCAGAATTTGGCTCAAAAGGCGCTGTTGTTTGCAAAGGTAACTCAGAGAGGCTTTCAGCGTCATGACTCGGCCGTTCTATCAGAGCTAAAGCCATTGTAGGTTCAGCTTCTGAATCGCTCAATGTGTTAACGGCTTCGAGTGCTTCTGAAGATACCTTTGGCTCTTTTTGTTTTGTGTCGTTATCAATATCACTTACTACAGGCGATACAAATCGTGTAGAAATATTATTAATACCTTCTGTTTTTACTGGTTGCAAAGCTGTAATAGCACCGACAAAGATTTCGCTTTTTGAAGATTTAATTGCTTTTGGTTGCTCATTAGCTTTTGGTATTTCTAGCCAACCAAATTGCCAATTTAATAATACCAATGCAACTAAAGTCATTACTGTTAAACCCGACCATAATAGCCAAAGTTTGTTCTTGTTACGTTTGCTATTAGGTGTTGTTGCTTCATCTAAAAATAGCTCGGTAATATCACCGACATATCTCTCCCCTTCGGTAAAGTCTGGTTTCTCCAGTTTCCGTTCTGAAAAACTCTGTTGGTTGGCGTTCGCCAATAAAGATAAGTACAGCGCATCTTGCTCTTGTACCGACAATGACTCAATTGCCAGAGACTGCAAATGGCCTTGATGAGACTTAGGCAGTAATTCAATAAAATCATCGAAAAACTCATTATCTGAACTGGCGACAACGGCTACGGGGCGGTTGTCTACCTGCATTTGACTCAAAGCCAAGAGTTCAGCCCAAATTTGATGTGAAAGACGATGAGCGTCGTCCAGTATGATTATAATCGGCCGTGCAAAGTCGTTTTCTATATTAATCAAAGTATCAGTTAACGCGGCTTCATCATCAAAGATCGGCGTGGTACAGAGTTGAACCCATATTTTCCGCCGAATTTCAACATCTTCACTATGTTTGGGACAAGCAATGAAGGCGAAATCGTAATCTTCGATGTTTGAGGCTAATTGAGTCAATAACCGAGTTTTTCCCGATTTTGAGTGGCCAGTAAGCACTTGCAATTGCTGACTATAATAGAAGTTATGCTGCAGCCGTTCCAGCAAATCAAGTTGTGAAGGCAACAAAATTGAATCGTCCATAAAGTCCCTAAATCGTTTTACACGCAGAAGCTAAAATTGGTGCAATTACGAGTATAAAATTAGGATGTTTTCCTTAACCCTAAATAAATCGGTTGAACGCACAATTTAACTTTAATCTATTGAAGTTAAATATAATTAAACAACCCGAATTCACCCATCAGGTGAGTGCTAACATTCATATACTTGCCAAAATCACCGCTAGCTGCGTTATAAATTTTGCAAGTAGAAACGAATTAACGACAGTTTTGTATGCCGGTAACCACTACTTGCTGCTATTCATGCCTTGCTATCAGTAATTCTTTATGCGTAAGATGAACGCTCCCAACCGATTTATTTAAGTTAACTTAGTACATCAATTAAGATTTTATTATCGACGTCAGAAGTAACCACTGCTGCACCGATTTTTGTGGGCAAAACCAAACGAATTTTGCCCTCAAGTACTTTTTTATCCCGCTGCATATGTTGGATAAAGTCTGCTGGATTCATTGCTTCTGGAGCGGCGATTGGTAAATCAAAGCGATTAAGAAGCTGAATAACTCTCTTAACGCAGTTTTGTGAAATCCAACCGAGTTCATTAGCTGTTTTTGCCGCCAGTACCATCCCTGTTGCCACTGCTTCACCATGCAACCAATTGCCATAACCCATGTGAGTTTCAATAGCATGACCAAAGGTGTGCCCAAGGTTCAACAAAGCTCGACAACCACGCTCAGTTTCATCTTCAGAAACCACGTCGGCTTTTATTTCACAGCAACGTGAAATGGCATAAACCAACGAAGATGCTTCCTGTGCTTTTAATTGATTTGCATTATTTTCAAGCCAGTTAAAAAAGGTTTCATCCCACATGATGCCGTACTTGATGACTTCAGCCATACCTGCGTTGAATTCTCGTTCAGGCAAGGTCGTCAAAAGTTGCGTATCAATCAGGACTGAATTGGGCTGATGAAAAGCCCCAATCATATTTTTACCTAGGGGATGATTAACGGCCGTTTTGCCCCCTACCGATGAGTCGACCTGTGCGAGTAAAGTTGTTGGCACTTGCACAAAATCAACGCCACGCTGATAGCATGCCGCCGCAAAGCCTGTCATATCACCAATAACACCGCCGCCTAAAGCCACTAACAAACAATCTCTCGCATAGTTTTCTAACAATAATTTGTTAAAAATCTTATCCAGATATTCAAGGGTTTTATATTGCTCACCATCCGGCAGCACTACAGAATCTATATTTGCAATTTCAGCAGCTTTGGATATTTTTGACAGGAATGACGAAAGATACAATGTCTCGATAGTA
The DNA here is from genome assembly GCF_004358345.1 of Parashewanella spongiae. Lineage (NCBI taxonomy): Bacteria > Pseudomonadati > Pseudomonadota > Gammaproteobacteria > Alteromonadales > Shewanellaceae > Parashewanella > Parashewanella spongiae. The sequence goes on from NZ_CP037952.1 coordinate 4,767,871, forward strand.
TCGTTTGTAACGACTAACACACGCTTATTATGAAAATAGCGAGACAAAAGCTCGCTATTGGTTGGCAAGTTCAGACACAGCAAATTCTGGCCAATATAGATTGAATAACTTCTTTTACCTAAATTGACCGGAACAGTTTGCATGCTTAAATTTACCTAAGGTTTTTAGAAACCTAGTTTTTCGATAATTTGATTTGCAACAGCTTTAGCACTTTGATCGTCAGTTTTGACAACCACATCGGCAATTTCTTCGTAAAGCGGATTACGTGTCGTGGCTAATGCTTCTAATACTTCGCGAGGATCATCAACTTGTAAAAGTGGACGACGTTTATCGCGCTGTGTGCGTGCAACTTGCTTGTCGATTGTTGTTTCTAAATAAACAACAAATCCACGTGCTGACAAATGGTTGCGAGTCTCTTTACTCTCAATCGATCCACCACCTGTTGCTAGCACAATACCTTGCTTTTCAGATAACTCTGAAATCACATTGGTTTCGCGCCGACGGAAACCTTCTTCGCCCTCAACGTCAAAGACCCAAGCAATATCAGCACCTGTACGGTGTTCTATTTCTTGGTCAGAATCGTGAAAATCTAAATGAAGCATCTGCGCCAAATGGCGACCTATAGTGCTTTTACCTGCGCCCATTGGGCCTATCAGAAAAATATTGCGTTTTTCAGCCATGGTTGATACGTCTGAATCTTATGAAGTGTATGCCCATATCGATTTATGTTTAAACCGACCTAAATGTTACCTTGCTCTATATGAGACTTGACCACAGATTATCTCAGTTTATACCCATCAATGGCAAGTCAAGAACACGAAATATGCACGATTTATCCAAGTTATGTGCTGTTCAATGGGTCATAGAAATGACTAAGCCAGAGCTGACACTCTGGCTTAGTCAATGTTAATTAAAAGATTTTATAGTTTCATGTCGATGATTTTTGGTGTCACAAAAATAAGCAATTCTCTTCGCTCATTTCTTTTTTGAGTATTTCTAAACAGGTATCCTAAGTAAGGAATGTCGCCCAATACAGGTACTTTATTAACATTATTGACAATTTGTTGCTGGTAAATCCCGCCAAGGACAATCGTTTGCCCATTTTTGACTAAGGCCTGTGTACCAATTCTCTGCGTATCAATAGATACGGCATTACCAACGGCTGTTGCGACGGTTTCACCTTTTGAGTCTTGAGTGATATTTAAATCTAAAATAATTCGATTATCAGGAGTGATTTGCGGTGTAACCTCAAGCAAAAGTACCGCTTTTTTAAAGGTGACCGATGTAGCGCCACTCGAAGTTGATTGAACAAAAGGAATTTCAACCCCTTGCTCAATGTAAGATTTTTGCTGATTTGAAGCTCTAAGTCTCGGGCTGGCTACTACTTCTGCTTTATCTTCTTGCTCTAAGGCACTTAGTTCCAAATCTAACAAGGTGCCGTCGGCCAACTTTGCCACATGAAAAGCAATACTCGCAGCATTATTGTTACGAGCGGGTAAATTAACATTTAAGCGATCGTCTAAATTGGGAGTGATACCATTTGCAATGTCGTTAGCACCGATTAGCGTACCTGAAGTACCATCATCGCCCTGTTGATCACTAAATCCCCAACGAATACCTATATCTTCTGCAATGTTATCTCGCACCGTAACGACTCGCGCTTCAATCAATACCTGTCGAATTGGCACGTCCAATACTTTGACAAGCCGATGAATATTTTCTATCGATTCAGCCGTATCTTTAAGCAGTAACATATTAGTACGGGCATCAATGGCGACGGAACCACGCTTGGTGAGCAAAGTGGAGTCTTCATTCTTAAGTAATTCAGCTATTGAAGCCGCTTTCGCGTAATTAATTTGAATGTACTCGGTATAAGTTGGTATTAACTCTTCAACTTCTTGTTTGCTTTTAAGTTGTTGGCTTTCACGGATTGCAAGTTCTTCAGCTGGTGCAATCATTAATATATTGCCATCCAAGCGCTTGCCAAGCCCTTTAATTTGCAATATTTTCTCTAAAGCTTGATCCCACGGTACATCATCCAAGCGCAAAGTAATATCACCTTCAACAGTATCACTGGTAATCAAGTTAAAATTATTAAAGTTTGCAATGATTTGCAATGCTCTGCGCACGGATATATTTTGAAAATTGAGAGAAAAAGTTTTGCCTTTATAAGTTTTCTCTTCTTCGACGACAGAAACAATTTGTTTTTTATCTACATTAAGTTTGAGGGTGTTACCTTCTTGATTATAGTGGTAATCATAATCGCCCTCTACATCGACTAAAATTCTTGTGGTTAAGTCGTCACGAAAAGTTTCAAAACTATTGATAGGGGTATCAAAGTCTTTTACGTCAACGATATAGAGTAAATCATCATTGATTTCAGTGTTAAAGAGTTTTATTTCGAGCTTAGCGCCCACTTGTTCAATATTAGCGGCGACAGTATTGTTGTTTAATTCAATCAGTAATTCACTGCCGCCACTTTCAGCCCGTTTGAAGTCAATGTCTTTAATGCTATTAACAGAAACTTGTGTTTGCTGCTGGGTTTCTTGTTTCACTGCATCATTGATAGTAAGACGATAGCGATTTCCAATAGTTCGGCCTTGATAGGGCAAAACCTTGTCCATACTAATGGTTAATTGCAGACTCGAACTCTGCTGCTCGACGATTAAGCCTTCAACGCCAACTTTATTTACTGAAAATTCATCTTTTTCTAAATCTGAAACGCTATCAGCAAACTGCAACACAAGTTGAATAGGATCTGTATTCACATCAACTCTAGGCACCGCAATGTCATTTTCAAACAAGAATTCGATTTCAAGTTGATGATCAATCACAGCATGGTATTTAACATCGATTAAACGGTTAGCGCTAAAAGCTTGCGGAGCAAAGCCAATTAAAAATAGCAACCCCACAATGGATTGCAAAAATCTAGTTCGCAAACACTTGGCATGCAACAACCTTGTTGTCACCAATGAAGCTTTGTTAATGGCAGAAAATTCCATTGTTCTTATCCTTTGCTCTCTACTTACTTGTTAATTCCATTGTGCTGACTCTTTCAGTCCAGCATCCAGAACCATCAGGAATTAATTCAACGATGTTCACGTGTTGTTTAGTCACGTTCACTATTTTCCCGTGATACAAGCCTAAATGCTCACCCACTCCTACTTGATAAACACTATCAGCTCCTGCCTCAATTAATGCCCAAACTTTTCCATTGGAACTTAGTGTTCCACGCATTTTTAAGTTATCTAACGCGTACGTTTCTAATTGGCCTTTTCGGCGTTTCAAATTCGGTTGTAAACAATTTTTACTCAAATCAACCGCTTCTTCTGTCAACTCTCTTGAAGGTGGTACAAACGGGCTGCGCAACAGCTCAGCTTGATATGGGTAGTGTTCAAACCGTGGAGCCTTTTTTACTGTAGGAATATGTGCAACATGTTGGGCTTTCGTAGTTGTCACAAACAGCTCAAGATCGGTGCGTTCATTCGAACAGCCCACTAATACAAAAATAATTAATCCCAGAAAAAGAATACGCATTATTTATTCTCCTTCTTTTTCGGAGAGACTTCATTCTGCTCTGTGAAGCGATATGTTTTTGCCAGAATTTCCATCGCCAATTTGCCGGATTTATCTCTTTGAATCGTAAAGTCATGAAGACTCACAATTCTGGGTAATTTAGCCACACTCCCTACCATGTCACCGATTTGATGATAGTCACCAACGACCGACATGTTAATTGGAAATTCAATATAGAAATCTTTTGGAATTTCATCATCCCAATTTAAGCTATTAATTTTTAATCCTGAGTCTGTTGCAACAAAGGTTAAATCATCGACAAGGCCCGGCATTTCATTCTGTGACGGCAACATTTTCAACAATTCAGAAAATTGTTCTTCCATCTGAGCCAACTGCTCTCGGTACAATTTTAAATTAGCAGCCATTTGATATTTAAATTTAAAATCTTTGCGCAATTGAATCTCTTTGTCTTGCATTCGACCCAAACTGTCTATCTCGTCAGAAATAAACAAAAAGTAACTGGCCACAAATACAATTAATGACACTATCACAGCAAAAACCACTTTTACTTGATTAGGCCAAACGCCAATATTTTCAAAATCAACATCATTAAACTGACTTATATCAAACTTCATTTCGCCACCTCTTTAGCTGGTAACGACATCGAAAGATCTTTATCCACGATTCTTATGCTGGTACTGAATTTGTGTAATTGCCTATTTTCAGTCTCTTTTAAAACAATCTCTTTCATTGAATAACTGTCAAGCCATTTAGAGGTTTCTACTTTTCTCATCATATTGGTGACATGATTATTCGACTCACTTAGACCCTCTATCCAGAGTAAATTGCCTTTTTTCTCGATATTGGATAAATAAATTCCAGGGGGAACGATGCGAACAAGTTCATCCAAAACACGTGTTGGTAAATTTCTGGCTTGCTGTAAATCTAAAATAATATCAGTGCGACGTTCAATATTTTCTCGTCGCTTGGTGATCGCGCGAATTTCTTGAATTTGAGTTTCAAGCAATTGAATTTCTGACTTTAGATATGTATTTCTGTCACGCTGTTCATCTTTCATCATGCCAATGAATCCCATGACTGAGTAAACCATAAGGCTTGAAAAAATAAACACTAAGGCTAATATTCCAAGGTAATCACGCTTCTTTTTTTCCCTAGCTTCTTCCCGCCAAGGCAACAGGTTTACGTTCGCCATGGTGAATAGCTCCTTAGTGCAAGTCCACACGCCATCATATATTTGCTGATGTTATGTTGAAGAATTCCTTTATCTTTATCGTCGGCGGTTAAACACCCCTTAAAAGGATCTGCAATGATTGTGTGAATACCAAGTTCATTAGTTGCAAGATTAGCCATGCCTTCTAGCTTTGCTGTTCCACCCGACAAAACGATGTAGTCCACTTTTTCATTACCACTTGATGAGCAATAAATTTGCAGTGTCCGTTTAATTTGTTGCAGCAGTTGAGTTTGAAAAGGAGACAGGACTTCAAACATATAATCACGGGGCAGCTCACCAGTGGTTTTCGCGAGCTCAGCATCCTCGTATGACATATCGTAAAAAGACTGAATGGATTGAGTGAATTGTTCACCGCCAAAGGTTTGCTCTCGAATAAAACTGGTGTCACCATTATCTACAACGGCAAAAGTGGTGATATTGGCACCTACATCGACCATCGCAATAATTTTATTGGCGGCTCCATCGGGTAACTGATCCACAATAAGTTCTGACGAACGACCTAGTGCGAAACCTTCAACATCAATCACTTTAGCTTCAAGATCGACACTATCTAACGCATCAACTTTAGCATCTACATTTTCTGTTCGGCATGCACTCAGTAGTACATCAACTTTACTTGGATCGGCGCGGTTTGAGCCAAGCACTTCAAAATCGATACTCACTTCATCGAGTGAGTAAGGGATTAAATGATCTGCTTCAACATCGATTTCAGCTTCTAACTCTTCGTCATTTAATGAGGCATCCATATAAATGACTTTCGTCATCACCGCTGAACCAGAAACAGCTGCAGCAGCATATTTAACGCCTTTAGGTAATCGCCTTTTGATGAGTTCTAAACATTCAACAACTGCTTCTGAATCACGAATATCATGATCCATTACTGATCCTTTTTTAACTGGAACAGTAATACAATTGTTAATTTTGTATCCATCCGTTGTTTTACTCAGCAAAATAGCTTTTATTTCATGGGAACCAACATCGATCCCGACCATCTGCGGAGCCAAACGAGTCCATAAGTTTGCAAGCATAGTTGGTTATCACTTAAGCGTTAATATTCAAAATCAGGTTATTATAATACAGGCATGTTATCTTTTATCGAATAAGATGTTCAATAATTATGCATTTAACAGAATGTTTCTCAATAATTATTTTTCATTTTGTATACTTTTTATCAGCTTTTGCGATCAAACACCATAACTTAATGTCCATTTAACAATAAATTCATTAGCTTAAACGAAAAAAGCGTCAACTTTTTTTCAAAGAATGGGATATTGACGTTTTAGAATCCATCATCCACATTTTTGATTTTTATGTTTATACTAACGCGTTACTTATTACACTATTTGGAATAAAATCAAGTGAAATGGCTAAAACGCATTGGAATTATTTTCACAAGTCTACTACTGCTTGGAATAGGTTCTATTGCGGCAGCTTATTTTTACGTACTCCCTGATTTACCTGATGTTGCAACCTTAAAAACCATTCAATTGCAAACACCACTGCGCATCTACAGCCGTGATGGCAAGTTGATCTCTCAATTTGGAGAAAAACGCCGTATTCCCTTAAAGTTAGAACAAATCCCTAAGCCATTATTGCAGGCATTTCTAGCTACAGAAGATGCGCGGTTTTATGAGCACGGTGGTGTTGACCCTATCGGAGTATTACGTTCCGCATTTGTATTGCTCAGTACTGGTCAAAGGAAACAGGGGGCCAGTACCATCACGATGCAAGTCGCAAGGAACTTTTTTCTTACCCGTGAAAAAACCATCATTCGAAAAATAAAAGAAATTTTTATTTCTATTCATATAGAACAATTGCTCACTAAAGATGAAATCTTAGAGCTTTACGTCAACCGAATTTTTCTTGGTCACCGCGCATACGGTGTCGGTGCCGCTGCTCAAGTTTATTACGGAAAAAACGTTAATGCGCTTACTCTACCTGAAATGGCTGTAATTGCTGGCATTCCAAAAGCCCCATCAACAACGAATCCGATTTCTTACCCAACCCGAGCCATCTCACGTCGAAATATTGTTTTATTTAGATTAAAAGAAGTCGGCGATATTTCCGAAGCACAGTATGTAGAAGCTATAAAAACACCCAATACGGCTTCATATCACGGTGCTGAAATCGACCTTTATGCTCCTTATATCTCTGAAATGGCAAGAGACTATATGGTACAAAAGTATGGTGAAGAACAAGCGTATACGGGGGGTTACAATGTTTACACTACCATCTCATCAAAAATACAAATAGCCGCCCAAGCAGCACTAAGAAATAATGTTTATGCTTACGATCAACGCCATGGCTATAGAGGCCCCTACAAAGTGTTGTGGGATTCAAGTCTGCCTGAAATGATCCAACCTGAAGTCGACATTATCCAATCGAAACTTAAAGCAACATCGAACGTACAAGATTTAATACCTGTCGCCGTGATCAGTGTTACAGAACAAAAAGTTCATGTCATAGATAAAACAGGAAAAAGCTATTGGATTGAATGGGACGGCTTAAAGTGGGCTCGTTCATTTATATCGGATACTCGCCAAGGCTCCGCGCCAAAGAGCGCATTTGATATTGTCAAAGTGGGTGAGCAAGTTTGGATTAGAGTGGTTAATGGAGCATATCAATTGGCACAATTGCCAAGCGTGTCCAGTGCCGTCGTGACACTGGATCCTTACAATGGTTCGATACAAGCGCTAGTTGGTGGGTATTCCTTTAGCCAAAGCCAATATAATCGAGTTACCCAAGCGAAACGCCAATTAGGTTCAAATATTAAACCTTTTGTTTATAGCGCTACTTTAGAAAAAGGCTACACACTCGCAACCTTAATTAATAATGCACCAATTAATGAACCAGACACTCGACAAGGCATTGCATGGCGGCCAAAGAACTCTCCTGATGTTTACGGCGGCCCAACTAGATTGAGAGAGGGATTGGCGAAATCAATAAACGTCATGGCGGTTCGAGCTATGCGCCTAGCTGGACTCACATCAACTCGTCAACAATTGCTTGATTTTGGATTCAATCCTGATGATATTCCTCGTAATGAGTCTATTGCGCTAGGTTCCCCTTCTGTTACCCCTTTGCAAGTCGTTCGTGCATTCAGTACCTTCGCGAATGGCGGCTTTTTAGTTGAACCATTCTACATTGATAAAATCACCGATCCGCACGGTGAAACCATTGAACAAGCTATACCTACAATTGCTTGTAAAAATGAAATATCGCAAGCTCAAGCTGATGATCCGTGGGCAGAAACTTTTGCGGCAATGTCTGAAGAGCATGGGATAGTTACCGAAGAAGAGCATAAAGAAAACCTTAGTTGCGAAATTGATAGCGAATTTCGCTATGCTGAACAAGTTATCTCACCGCAAGTCTCTTTTTTAATACGCCAAGCACTCAAAAGTACTATCTGGGGCGGAGGTAATTGGAGTAAAGGCACTGGCTGGAATGGTACAGCTTGGCGAGAGCAGTCATTAAAACGCCGTGATATTGCAGGTAAAACCGGTACGACCAATGAATCCCGTGATACTTGGTTCAGTGGTTTTAATCCTGATTATGTCAGCACAGTTTGGGTTGGATTTGACGATCATGCTCGAGAATTAGGTCGAACTGCATGGAATAATAACTTAGGAAAAGCACAAATATACGGCGCCGAGTCAGGCGCTAAAACAGCCGGACCAGCTTGGAATGAATACATGAGTAGCGTGCTTAAAGGGCTACCAGAAAAACCTGATACGCCTCCAGAAAACATCATTTCAGTACGCATTGACTTAGAGACTGGCAAGCTGACACGAAAAACGGATTATACAACTCGCTTTGAATACTTTATTGAAGGCACTGAGCCTACCGAGTATGTAACCGATAGTACCAGCGATACTAATATTTTTATCAATAATAGCGAAGAAGATGATTTATTTCAGTAAGTAATACCAATTACTGTAATTGGTATAAAACTGTATTTATTCAAACATAGCACTGTCAAATTGACGGTGCTATGTTGTAAAGAGTTGACATAAACTGTCCATTACCATAAAAAACCTTTATCCTTAACGCACCCTCATCTGTTTCACTTAATTATCAAGACTAACTATCCATGCTAATTTTTCTATCCATTATCGGTGGCTTTTTAATATTAACTTTTGGTGCTGAAGCACTTGTTCGTGGCGCCAGCACTATTGCTTTGCGACTGGGCATTGCACCGCTCGTTATCGGATTAACCATTGTTGCATTTGGTACCAGCGCTCCAGAGTTAGCGGTCAGCTTGGAATCGGCACTTAACGAAAAAAGCGGTATTGCTTTAGGTAATGTCATCGGATCTAATATCGCCAATATTGGACTGATCCTTGCGATCACCGCTTTGATCAAACCCATAAAAATACAATCTCAGGTTGTTAAAAGAGACATCCCGCTCATGATCGGCGTGACATTATTGTTTTGGGGGTTATTGTTAGACGGCGAACTCGATATTATTGACGGAAGTATTTTATTTGCATTATTAGTTGGCTATTTAAGCTACAGCTACTACGACTCTAAAAAGACAGGTGATATAGAAGAGGTGCCTGAAGGCAAAGAGCATCCAATCATATCGTTTTTATTGATCATTTTTGGTATTGCCATGTTGATTGGTGGCGGAATAATTTTCGTCGACGGCGCTGTCGATTTAGCGAAGTATTTTGGTATTAGTGAAGTCATTATTGGACTCACAGTCGTTGCCATTGGCACGAGTATGCCAGAACTTGCCACAGCGGTTGTCGCCGCTCGCCGTGGACAAAGTGACTTAGCGATTGGGAATGTAATTGGCTCAAATCTATTCAATATTCTTGCTGTGCTTGGTATTACCGCGATTATTCACCCTATATCAGGTGACGGCTTAGAATTAATCGACTTTGCCGTAATGCTTTTACTCGCAGTTATCATGTTGCCTTTTGCATACACGGGCATGCGCATAAGCCGCCAAGAAGGTACCTTACTTTTACTTATCTACCTTGCCTATAACGTTTATTTGGTCAGCGAAGCTATCGTATAAGTTTTTATCTAAAGCTTCTGTGAGCTCGATTATTAACAATTACAGTAACTAATCGAGCTCTATATCTAAACGCATCCATAAAGAATCTAATAATGATTGCAAAAAATAATGTTGAGTTGAGGAATTGTTTTTAACAAAGAGAAAGGAAATTGGAGCGACATATCAGGTTCGAACTGATGACCTATACCTTGGCAAGGTATCGCTCTACCAACTGAGCTAATGTCGCATTTGGTGTGAATATTTTACAACGTAAAGTTGGAGCGACATATCAGGTTCGAACTGATGACCTATACCTTGGCAAGGTATCGCTCTACCAACTGAGCTAATGTCGCATCATAACACTTTACTATTCAAAATTATTGGAGCGACATATCAGGTTCGAACTGATGACCTATACCTTGGCAAGGTATCGCTCTACCAACTGAGCTAATGTCGCAATTTTGAATCATCTTTAACGAATACCGCTGAAAGATGAGGCCGCATTATAGGGGTATTTTACACTTGTGCAAGCCTTTCTTGGCAATATTCGTCTGATTGATTAAATTTTAAATACTTTGCTGCGATAATAAACCAATTCAGCGATTGACTCTTGAATGTCTTGCAACGCTTGATGAGTATTCTGCTTTTTGAACCCTTTTTGAACTTCTGGACTCCAGCGATTCACCAATTCTTTAATCGTACTAACATCAATATTTCGATAATGAAAATAATCTTCAAGCTCTGACATGTACTTATTCAAAAAACGCCTGTCCTGACCAATGCTATTGCCACACAAAGGAGACTTTCCAGCTGGTACATATTGTTTTAAGAAATCTAACGTCTGAGCAACAGCGTCGGCTTCTGAACACTGACTGATCCTTACTCTATCAATCAAGCCTGACTCACCGTGATGTTTTTGATTCCAATCATCCATTGCTGCCAGAACGTCATCAGATTGATGTATGGCAATAACAGGTCCTTCGCCGATAATGTTGAGTTCTTTATCGGTGACTAAGGTCGCAATTTCGATAACGCGATCCGTTGCTGGCTCTAAGCCTGTCATTTCTAAGTCAATCCAGACTAAATTGCTGTCGTTTACTGGCATATCACTGCTCCAAATAAGGAAATCGGTCTCAAGAGGGTGTATCATACCCACTTTTCAGATAACGCAACATCACCTTAGGAATCTTTGTGAGCAAAAAGAAGCCCCTAAGCAAAGGCCAACTCAGGCGGATGCGGGACAACCAACAAAAACGACTACAACGAAGTAGTGAAAAACAGGCTGAAAATTCACAAGACGGCTCTTTAGGTCCAGAGCAAGCTGGGCGTGTCATTTCAAGGTACGGGCAACATGCTGATATTGAAACATCAGACGGTACAGTTAGACGCTGCAACATTCGCCGCAATATCGATAGTCTCGTTACAGGTGATGAAGTCATAGTGCGTATGCCAGTGGAGCACCAAACTCAAGCCATTGGTGTAATCGAAGCCGTTCATCCAAGACGATCATCTTTAACCCGCCCAGATCTATACGATGGTGTAAAAACCATTGCGTCCAACATCGACCAAATTTTGATTGTGAGTTCAGTGGTTCCCGTTTTCAGTAGTCAAATCATCGATCGCTATATCGTTGCCGCCGAAGATACCGGAATTCAACCTGTAATCGTGCTCAACAAAATCGATCTTATGGATAAAGAGTTAAAAGAGCTGATCGACGAAACCTTGCAAGTCTATAAAAAACTGGGGTATCAAGTATTTCAGCTCAGTAGCCATACAGGTGAAGGTGTTAGCAAATTAAAACAACTATTGGCTGATAAGGTCAGTGTTTTTGTTGGACAATCAGGTGTGGGCAAGTCATCGCTTATCAACGCTCTCATGCCAGATGCTGAACTCGTAATAGGAGATGTATCGCAAAACTCTGGCCTTGGTCAACACACCACAACAACCGCTAAATTATTACATTTAAAAGATAGTGGCGACTTGATTGATTCCCCCGGTGTACGTGAGTTTGCTCTTTGGCACCTTCCAGCAGAACGAGTGGCGTGGGGCTTTACCGAATTTCGTGATATTCTCGGAACCTGTAAATTCCGTGATTGTAAACACCAAAATGATCCTGGGTGTGCCATTCAAGAAGCCTTTAAAGCGGGTTATATCGATGAAGAACGATTAGAAAATTATCATCGCATTATTGCCAGTCTTGATGAGCAAAGACATTCTCGGCAGTTTAGAGCCGGATCTGAAGACTAATAAATAAAGGAATACCTAGACCGTGGACAAAGTAAAGATAGCACTGCAGTACATCATGCCAAAGCATCTCATATCGCGTTTAGTTGGAAAATTAGCGGCGGCAAAAGCCGGAAAAATAACAACGTCTGGCATTAAGTGGTTTATCAAACAATACAAAATTGATATGGATGAAGCAGCCCAACCAGATCCTGAATCATACAAAAGCTTTAATGATTTTTTTACCCGTGCGTTAAAGCCGGGGATCCGCCCTTTATGCACCGACGCCGACAAGCTCGCACATCCTGTTGATGGTGCCGTCAGCCAACTGGGTCCAATTAAAGACGGCGAAATATTCCAAGCCAAAGGTCATTCATACTCAACCTTAGCTTTATTAGGTAATCAGCCACAAGATGCTGAACGTTTTGCTGGCGGAGATTTTGCCACTATCTATTTGGCACCAAAAGACTACCACAGACTACACATGCCAATAAAAGGCACTCTATCGAAAATGACTTATGTGCCTGGCGATCTGTTTTCAGTCAACCCACTTACCGCAGAAAATGTGCCCGGACTATTTGCTCGTAACGAACGGGTTGTTGCAATATTTGAGACAGAAATAGGCCCTATGGCTATGGTACTTGTAGGCGCGACTATTGTCGCTAGTATTGAAACCGTGTGGGCTGGCACAGTAACACCTCCTGCTGGCAAGCAAGTATTCACTTGGGATTACCCAACACAAGGCTCAGATGCGATCACCTTAGACAAAGGCGATGAGATGGGACGATTTAAGCTTGGAAGCACGATTGTTATGTGTTTTGCAAAAGACGCCATTGATGTCTTTGCTCAAGGCGTTGAACCTAAAGCAGCTACGCGTATGGGCGCTGAGTTTGCCCACATCAAGCGATAAGCTTTATCATATGCCCTAATATCAGTTAGGGCATCAGCTCGATTCATTCTTCTTAAACTGCTTATCATGAAAAGGGCAACAGTGTTTAACACTCTGCTGTGCACGTAACCGAGAAGTTGCATTGTCCCTGTAATGAGTAACCTTTTTTGGAGGTTTTGACCTGTTTGGTGCTGGTTTGGATGTGGCTTTTTTAGGATCTTCATGAATTTTAGTCGCTTCAGTTTGGGTAGCTTTGTCATGAACTTCTGGCTTTTTTTCGCAAGCTAGTGTCGAGACAGTTTTCAGCCAACTATCACTATCATTTAAAGGGCATTTAACTTCAAGAAACTCTTTGTGTATTTTCCTTTCGCTGGTTACAAATTTGGTTAAACACCGATCTGAAGTGGAAAGCTTTACAAGATGGACACAAACCGCATTGACATCATTACCTAATTCACTCGGCAAGCACACCAATCGAACAAGTGAATCTTGGAGAATCTGATTAAGTTGCCCGATCAAGGTGAGAGTTACAGAAGGTGTTTGAGTAGTGATAACCTCACTATAGATCTTTGCAAATTGTTCAAGCTTATCAACTGGACATTCGCTAGATAACTTTTCCCACTGGGGCAGCTCTTTAGGTGACAAAGGCTCAGTATCAGTATCAGCCAACCTATAGTGATAACTACCTGACGGTACTTGTGAATGAGATAAACTATATGAAGTTGACATTGCCATTTAGTTTTTACAACAGCCCATAATCATTTCTGCTCTTAACTCTTAAATTTGAACTTGCATTAATAATCATACACCTATGCTGGACAAAGCCTGAACCAATATGAAAAATACTAATTCGCATATATTATACCTATTACAGCAAATAGCTTCCCACTCAGTAAGAGCTAAAGGGTTTCACTATGGCTCTGAATTTATTTTTCAGCTTTGTTTGGCTCTTCTTAGACGCTTGTATCTTAATCCTAAATAAATCGGTTGGGAGCGTTCATATACGCAGAAAAAATTACTGATAGCAAGGCATGAATAGCAGCAAGTAGTGGTTCTATTTGCAAAATTTATAACGCAGCTAGCTGTGGTTTTGGCAAGTATATGAATGTTCAGCACTCAACTGATGGGTGAACTAGGGTTGTTTAGTTTTGTATTTAACTTCAATAAATTAAAGCTAAATTGTGCGTTCAACCGATTTATTTAGGTTAATGTAGAGTAGGCTACTGGCTTCGCTATCGCTTATCCAGCAGCCCCTCTTCGATTCCGTGCATGAGGTTTTCCCTCACACGGCTCTGTTGTTACACTTCTCTCAGCCCCTTCACTTTGCTTATCATCTTGTCGTGGGTAAATACTCAAGACCAGCTTGGCGTAATTTTTCGTAAGCACCTCGTGATAGATACTTGCTTCGACGTTGACTTAAGCGACGATGCCAGCGATAGAACCGGTTTACTACAAATCCATTTATTCTGAAAAATACACCTCTGGGATAACCTATCTCACCAAAATAGTGTTTCCATCCCCTCAGAACTTGATTAACCTTATTTATCAGTACGCCAAGTGTATTTGAGGTTCGGTGTTTCACTATGTCTCTGATTTTATTTTTCAGCTTTGTTTGGCTCTTCTTAGACGCCTGTATCTTGATGTAACTGGTGCCTTTGATGAGGCCTGTGATCCGTTGAAAGTTAAAACCGAGGAAATCAAACTCATTCATCAGCTTTCCCATATCCACACAGTGGGTTTTACTTTGATTTAGCTTCAGACCTTCATCACTTAATTGCTGTGTTATCCAGTCCAGTTGCTCTTGTGTGTAGGTTTGCTTATGGAGTACAACAAAATCATCTGCATAGGTAACGATTTTACACGGTGTTTTTTCGTGTATTTTCAAACAGAAATCGTTGAGATAGATGTTAGCCAGTAGTGGAGAGATAACTCCGCCTTGCGGAGTGCCACATCGGCTTGCTTCTATTCGCCATTTTCTGTTGACCGTCTCTACGCTGATGGGCGCTTTGATAAAGCTTTTCAGCAAACTCAGAAAGCTGCTGTCGCTTATTCGCCTTTCTATTTTTGCCATCAACTTAGCGTGCGGGATGGTATCGAAATAGGCACTCAAGTCAGCATCGAGTACGTGCTGGTAGCCTTGTTTTAGGCTCATTTCAATGACTTTAACCGCTTGCTGGGCGCTTCGACATGGACGATAACCATAACTGTGTTCATGTAAATGAGGTTCGTAGACGGGTTGCATCACTATTGTCATCGCCATTTGCACAATTCTGTCACTGATTATCGGGATCCCAAGTTTCCGCGTTTTGCCGTTGTCTTTGAGTATTTCTACTCGTTTGACTGGGCTAGTAGTCCATTCAAGAACAAATAATGACCGAATGGTTATATCCTAACAACTCCTGAACACAAGAAACACTGGAGTTGTTATGAGGGTTAAATACCACGTTCGTTTGAGTAATGAAGAACGTTCAATGCTTGAGGCTTTGATAAAGCAGAAGAAACCACGTGTTGCTCAACATAAGAAACGACACGCCCAAATTTTACTTGCTATTGATGAGAATAATTCGCCACTGACCAATCAACAGATTGCTAAAGCACTAAACATCTCACCACTTGCAGTAACGAGCCTTAGAAAGCGTTTTGTCGAAGAAGGATTAGAAGTCGCTGTGAATAGCAAACACAGCCATCAAGGCCGCAGACGCATAATGGATGGCGAAGCCGAAGCCCACCTAATTGCACTGGCCTGCTCTACGCCTCCTGAAGGACGTTGCCGTTGGACATTAAATCTTCTTAGAGACAAGATGATTGAACTCAAATATATCGATAACATATCAAGAACTTCTGTTCATTATGCTTTAAAAAAAACGAACTTAAACCATGGCTTAAAGAAGAGTGGTGTATACCTAAAGAGGAAAACGCTGCTTTCGTGAGTGCTATGGAAGATATATTAGAACTCTATAAACTTCCTTACAATCCTAAGCGTCCTTTAGTATGCCTTGATGAAACCAGCAAACAACAAGTTAAAGAAGTTCGCAATCCGTTACCCTTAGTTTCAGGTTATCCAGAGCGATACGATACAGAGTATGAGCGTAACGGTGTCAGCAACCTGTTCATGATATTTGAGCCTTTAGCGGGCTGGCGACATGTTGAAGTCACTGAACACAGAACGGCCATTGATTGGGCTCATCAAGTAAAAGCCTTAGTAGACGGGCGTTATAAGGACGCTGAGACAATTGTATTAGTTGAGGATAACTTGAATACTCATACACCGGCTTCATTTTATAAGGCCTTCGAACCAGAAGAAGCTCGTAGGTTGATCAATAAAATAGAATTTCATTACACGCCAAAGCACGGAAGTTGGTTGGATATGGCTGAAATTGAATTAAGTATCTTGAGCAGGCAATGCTTAAACCGAAGAATACCCGATCAGGAAACACTAAATACTGAAGTCGAAGCCTGGGTTACCGAGCGTAATGAGTCCAAGGCTAAGATGAACTGGCAGTTCACGACTGAGGAGGCACGTATAAAATTAAAGAAACTTTACCCCGTACTCCCAGAGTAAAGTGAGCCTTTTAACAGAAGTTCACTGATTAACGAAATCCAGTTACACATTCGTTAATCAAAGCATGAAAAGCTAGAATCCTACTGACTTGCCAAGGGGTGGGAGGAGGTGTTTTGTTCAGATATCACTTATTTGTCAATTGATTGTGAACAAAAGTTAAGTAAGAGTTTAAAACAATAAATATCGATATATGATTCTTAGCTCTCCTATGACTATGGTTTACCAGAACAGCTTTAACTGTAGAATTCATATGAATGGACTACTAGGTCGATAGTTTTTCTGTTGTAATTGAGTTTGAATTTCTTTTAACAGCGCAACGACTTTCTTTTGCTGCTCTAGATAACTGAATGTGATGCCATCAATTCCTGCTCCGCCTTTATTGGCTTTGCATCGTCGATAGGCTTCTTCGAGTATATCTAGGCGACTGAGTTTATCGTACAAGCTGTAAAATCGAAGCTCCGAGTTAAGCTTTGAGCGTAAGTAAAGTTTTCGCTGTAATATTCTGATATTTACTGGAGTGTTAGCCATATGGCAATTTCACCTCAAAAGTTACGTTAAAAAACGGGTGTAACACTGAGCCCCTTCCCTGATGTAAAGTTATGTTGTCTTCACGGTTAACGGTACTATGGGCTCATCCGACTGCCTGAGCGCCCTATCTGAAATTTCGGTTTACCTTATATTCGGATAGTGCAAGTCACTACCTTCCAACACTCAGGCTCTCCCACGTTCACTTTATTTCCTTCAATACATGCCACTTCATATTACGCCGGAAGATCAAACAGATGCATTTACCAGTTGCTTCTCTGTTTGTGTCAGGGTTCGTCAACTAGGAAAGACTCCCCATCTTCATTTTTTGATTTACGACGCTTAACTGAATTCGCTTGATGCTGCGGCCTACATTGCATCTCAACCTTTATTCAAGGCCTTTGTCACAGGGCTTCATGTCATAGCGATTACCCATTATGCATGCCCGTCAGATTTCGGGATGAACTGGTAATTATCCCGTCAGGTACGTTTCAACCTGATGGACTTATTATAAATAACTCATGTTACGCACCGCCTAAAAATTAGTGGCATAATCAAGCTATGAACGATGAATTACTAGAGCTGTATAGCGATTACCAACTATCTAGCTTTGGACAAGTAACAGCAACAGGGATGTCAGACTTACTAGATGGTGCTTACAGTCATGATCAGGTAACAAGACTCCTTTCTACTAACGAGTTCACCAGTAAAACTCTTTGGGGAATGGTTAAATCCACTGTAAGACAGGTCGAAGAAGATGATGCCGTTCTTATTTTCGATGATACGATTGAAGAAAAGCCTTATACGGACGAAAGCGACTTGATCGCTTACCACTACGACCACACAAAAAATCGAACCGTTAAAGGGATTAACCTTCTTAATTGTCTTTACTACTCCCAAGGTGTATCAATTCCAGTATCTTATAAGTTGATCACTAAGCCAATTCCCTATTGTGATCTGAAAACTAAGAAAGTTCGCAGAATGTCTGAAACAACTAAGAATGAAGATTTTAGAGAGCTTTTACAAATTAGTTACCAAAACCAACTTAAATTCAAATATGTTCTAGCAGACAGTTGGTTCTGTTCAAATGAAAATATGGTGTTTATCAAACACAAATGCCACAAGGATTTTATCATGGCGTGCAAATCTAATCGTCTTGTTTCTTTGAGTGAAGATGATAAGAAGCATAAGAAATCACAACGGGTTGATACACTTGAGTTTCAAGAAGGGCAGTCTGTCAAAGTTTGGATATCTGGGGTAGATTTTGAGTTACAGTTATCCAAGAAAGTCTTTAAAAACAAAGATGGAAGTACAGGCGAGCTTTACTTGTTATGCAGTGATTTAAGTTGTGATGATGAGTTCATCCAAGCGGTCTATCAAAAACGATGGAACGTTGAACTCTTCCATAAAAACCTGAAGTCAAATGCGGCAATTACCCGTTCTCCAGCACATACAGTTAAAACACAAAGTAATCATCAATTTTTATCAATTTATAGTGCATTTAGGCTTGAAACCTTAGCTTTAAAACTGAAAATGAATAAATTTCAACTGAGGGCGAAACTGTATATAAAAGCATTAAAAACAGCCTTTACAGAACTTCAAACTCTAAAAGCTGTTAGTGCGTAACATGAGTAAATAATAACGTTGCTGTCTCTGGTTTATGGCCATGTAATCGCTTGGCTGCGTATACGTTGAGACAAATCCCGCAACAGAATAAAGCGCTTCGTGGCGCTCCCTAGAAACATCAGTTGACTGCGTTCTCAAGCGTAGAAAAAATGGCTGATAGTAAGGCGTAGCTTGCAGCAAGTAGTTATTCTACTTGCAAAAGTTACAACGCAGATAGCAGCCATTTTAGCAAGCTTGTGAGCGTAGAGCATTTCACTCATTGGGTGAAAAACATGATAATAAAATTATCGTATTGCTCAAACAGTTACTCATATACTCAGCGTTCAACTGATGTTTTTAGGATAAATAGAACAGCCAAATATACACTGGGTGCCCGACTAAAGCATTCGGGCATGACGTTTGCGATTTAAGGAAAAGCTTATGAATTCTATGATATTTATTAATCCAAAGTTTGATAGTCACCTAAATCAAAATATTTTAATGAATTTAAATATTTAACCAGTGTCTTAAGAATAGAATAAACTCGTTGTATAAGGATATATACCAATGGCACTAACTTAAGAATTACTTCTGATATACCTTAAGCCTACGTGCTTGCTTTCTTGAATGTTGTAACCTTGGTGTCGGTTTCGGTCGCCTTTTCTTTGCTCTCGGTTCTTTTCTCCCTGGGCGATTGCCAACGATATGCTCGCCGATAATATCTGCTATCACATCCAATAAAGTGTCAATGATCCCTTCGGTGGCTTGCAAAAGTAATATCTGAAAATCTTGTAATGCGTCATGTGCGGCTTTAAAACTTGCCTCTCTAGGCGATATTCCTTTTTTTTTCTGCCGCTCGGCACATAAGTGCCCTTATCATGTTGTAAACTAACAAATGAACATCAATTTCCTTACGCACCATATCTGGACTACCACACCTTAAAATATCCATTTTCATCATGGTCTTGATTGACCTAAAATCCAACTCGATATGCCATCGTGAAACGTATAAATCAATAATATCTTGCTTCGGATAGACTTCTTTATCCGTGAGCGTGGTAACAATGATACGTTTCTTTGTTCCTACCATTCTGACGATAAGCTCTTCTGGCACTTGAGCGTAATCCTCTGGGGTCATCCATTCTGGACAGGATGGACGAATTAGCTTAAATAAACCATCTCGCTTACCCAGCTTTTCTTCACAGGTTCTGAAATCGACATTTCTGGCTCCGTTTTTTTCGAAAACAGCATCAACGCCTAACCCCATTAATCCTGCAAGAACAAAGTAGTTTTCGAAATTAGCATCTCCCAGCACAATGTCACTTTGTTTCAAGTCTGACTGCATACTTCTTAATAGTGCCTGCTCGCCAGTACCTTTCCCTTTACAAGGTGAAACAGCCGAGTCAATGACTGCACCGCTACCCAAAGAAATTAACACTAAAATCCGCAGCTGAGGAAAGCCCAGCCCTTCTTTTTGTGATTTAGGTTGAGGGAATTGGGCTTGGTTCTCGTGCGTATCAGGCATAGATAGTGTTGAGCCGTCAGTTAATAGCACTCTACGACCATGCCATAAGTATTTCCCTTGAATCGCTTCATCTAAGTTTTTTCCTGATTTCTTCAATAGCGATTTAATTGACTCTGGAGATAACCGTTTTCTTGCTTTACAGTAGGGACCTGTAATTGTGCTGTTTTTCTCTCGACCTATAGCAATTTGATCTCTAGCGTCACTGATTAGTGTGCAACGACAAGACTTGTTTTCACTGGCAACTTGCTTCATGAAAAGCGAAAGTGTGTGGCAGGCGGGATACTTGCGTACTCTTTGAGTATTATCTTTTTGAAAATCTTCTAAATCTTGCAGAGTGAGAATTGAAGAAAGTTCATCTTCTTCCGTTTGAGCAAAGCGACGTAACAATTCTGGGGCATCATTGAAGAATTGGCGAGTTGTAGTATTCATGGCGTGACACTAGAAAAACCTTAATCTGTATGATTTACTCTCTATTGTTCAATTAGTAAACCTTCAGCTAAATCTTAAGTTAGTGCCATTGGGATATATACCGTAAATGAAGCTTAAAAAAATAATAGTTAATTTGGCACTTTTTTTTGTTGCTTTCAGTACGAACGCAAATCAAAATAAAATAGACTGTGGTGGTATAAATGAATTAGAACTGATGAATAAACATCAGTTTATCATGCTAGGAGAAATACATGGAACGGTTGAAGTTCCTAAATTATTTGGTGATATTGTTTGTCATTCGGTAAACAAAAACAACAGAAACATAGCAGTAATGCTTGAGTTGCCTGCCAGCTTACAAGCCAGTTTAGATCTATACATGGCAAACGACATCAACGAAGATAAATTTCTTGCTCACCCTGTTTGGTCTTCCAAGTGGCAAGATGGGAGATTCAGTGTTGCCATGTTGGGTTTAATCAATAAATTAAAAACGATAAAGCAGCAATACCCGCAAAAACTTGATGTTTTTCTCGTTGATTTATTCAAAAACACCAATAATAAACCTAAGAGTCAATACTTGGCTAATAACATCTCTAAGCATCTATTAGGAGACTACCAGAAAACGCTAGTTTTAACTGGTAATTATCATAATAGGATTAACTTACAAGAGGAGAATTCGGCAGCAACAATATTGAGTGACTTCAACCCGTTTAGCTTAACCATTAAAGCACCAAAAGGTAGCTATTGGGCTTGTACTGGTCCCAAGCCGAGCGACTGTAAAGTGAATATTTTCAATAATGAACAAGTAGTAAAGCGTGAAGGTCTTATTCTTTTTGAAGAAAAAAAGCGTTGGCATGGAGCTTATCAATTTAAAAAGATAACCTTTTCACCCCCAGTTAGACCCTAAGCTGGATGACCTGCCAAGCATGCTTTTGCCCCAAAGTTACTTAGAGCTTTTTATTCACAAAAGTCTAATTGGGGTTGCAAGTCAGATTATAAGGGATGTCGCAGTTCAAATAATACCAATTTAAATTTCAACGCTTAATTTGTCATACCTGCGAACGCAGGTATCCAGCGACTTGTGCCCAAATTAACCAATGGACTCCTGCGTTCGCAGGAGTGACGATAAAATTGGTATACATTCTTCCGCCACGTCCCTAATACCGCAACTTTTCACTTTTATAGGGTCGGTTCATTTAGAGTGATAATGGGCTGAATAGGCAGTAAGAAACAACTATATATTAATTAAAAAAACCATCTGGAGCATCAGCTATCATTTGAAAAATTTTGTTATATTCCTGTGAGTGTGACTTTTTTTGTATAGCTTTAGTTAACATCTGAGTTTCAGATTGAGGGTCAAGTGTCTGTTTTATGTAGAGCTGTAAGTGGGTAATAGTTTCTTTTTTTAGATAGCGAAAAAATTCAAACTGCAACTCAGGTCTACATGTTTCAGCTATAACTCTTATTTTAATTACTTCTTTTTCATTATTAAGACAGCAATCTGGAAATAAATGATTTCTTGTTAAAAATTCTTCTGCAAAACCTAAAGTTATAAAATCTTTATCGTTACGTTCAGCCATACTGTTAAAGTACGTATGGACAGTGTTCCAAAAGATTTTTTCTTCTTTTTTTTCTGTGTTAGTTCCGTAGAACTTGATTTGAGAATCTAATTCAGTCTGAGTTGGTAGTCCATGGTTTTGCCTTAACAATTTATTTAAAAAACATTCAAATGTTTTTTTTAATTCAGTCGTAGCCATCGACTCAATAATGGCAATTAAATCAGCAGCTTCAACGCCTAAAAGAGAAGATGTTTTCAACTGTAATTGATAAGCTTGTTCGTGACCAAGGTGATTTTCTGGTGATGTACCAGAATGATACCATGGCGATACAGATAAATGACACTTTCCCAAATTTTGGTATAATTCTAGTGTATTAGCGCCTTCATAGAATACAGGTAAATCACTAATTGAAACCATATGCTCGAATATGGCTTTTGGTAATGAATATTGATGAAATAGGTAAATACACTTTCCCCGAGATAGAGTTATCTCTCTAAATTCTTCATCATCTCTTATCAATTTTATTGTATCAGTTGCAATGGATTCCCACTGGCATTCAATATCTCTATCGCCAGTACTTGAATTAACAATAAATAAAATAATAATTTTCTTTTCAAAAGACTCTAATTCAGATTTTATTGCTTCAATGAAGCAACATAAGTTGAATTTTCCGCTGTCGGAACTATTGTAGCCATGAGTTCCATATGAGAAGCTGATGTGAGCACTTTTTCTTTCGTATTGGTCTGTTATCCACTCAATCGATTTAATATTATTTTTTGTAGAGTTAAGCATCAAACTTCCAATTTGAGTAGTGTCTAAAAGGCATGAGTTTAGTGTATTAACTAAGTGCATAGGATAATACTTACTTTCAGAGTAACCTGAACTTTCTTGCTGTACAATACGATTAAAAACTATTTCATTATGACTTATCCATAAATATGGAGAAATTATAAAGTAATTGCGTTCACTAAGAAGCTTAGAGCAACCTAAAGTTGATATCGTAAGTGATTTAGGTATTTCTTGAAGAGGATTCTTTGTTAACAGTATCTCGCAATTCATGCCATCTATTAATAAAACGCTCTTAATAGATGTTATATCTAAATTAGGTAGCATTAAGGCTAATTTTCTTATGGTTTCGGTATCACCAGCATCTACTACTATTTGTACAGTTTGACTTTTAGATATATAAGACCAACTCCGTATAATATCTAATGTTACATTTAGGTTTCCAAAGGCAGGTCCCAGCGAAAGATAAATCCTAAGTATTGATACCTTATCAACCCGTTGTCTTACTTTTGTTAATTGGCTAAGGTAAGCATCAGCAGACAAAAATTCAGAGGGCTGGGCTGCAGAATAGAGGTTGGAAAAATCACGTTTATGATTTAAATAGTGCATTGATTGAACGCCTAACTTAGAGTTTTTTTTCCTCCCTTCTCTTACGTTATATTCTTTGTTGTTAGCTCCCTTAAGTATCTGGCACTCTGATGAACAAGCAATTGGCTTTACACTATAAGTATCGACTGAAGTAACTGCTGTTCTTAATTCCACTAGTTGACTCAAATAAAAGATAATATAAAAGTATATCTATTTTTTTATGCTGGTTAGTTAAATATCGTTAATACCTTGATAGCTCCAAATCATTGGGTGCTCAGCCTAAATAATGTGAAGATATAAGAAGAAAGTTCCTTTGTTTTAAAAAGTTAGGAACATGTAAAGGTTATATGTCCACTTAGTTCTTTCTAAATGATGTTAGCTAAAATTTCAAATTCAAAAAAATGCCAGATTTTGCTGTTTTAACCTTAAAAATAAGGTTAAAACTAGATATTTTTACCGAAATGGCGACTAAGTGGTTATAAAGGTGAAAGCCATTTACAGGTATTTTTATTTGTTCGCTTACAGAAAATCAATAAGTTAAAAAACTAACATCAATTAGGCTGAACACCCAAATCATTTATGTCCAAAAACGAGTCAACCAGCTGATATTATTTAATTTGTAGCTCATTTAAATTGGTTTATTTATAGAATCGTTTAAAGTGAGCAACATAGCTTTATAAAATCACTTAATCTGAGCAACTAATTTGATAAAAGCAATTAATGTGAGCAAGCTGGTTTTTATAAAGTCATTTATTGTGAGCAGAAAATGACGGATAAATGCGAGCAACTACAGTTAATGGGCAGACTTGCTCAATACTATCATTCCTGAGTTGAATTCATCCTCGATAAACTCAAGTCCAAATTCATCTTTGAGAAAACTTATCATTCCATTTTTTAACGTATTATTGCCATGGTATCCAGTTATGATCGATGTTATCTTGGGTTCATTGTTTTGTTTGTGGTAACAAAATAATAGTTTTGCGAAAGCTAATGGAACACCTTGAATATGTGTACCATCACCTGAATGTCCTTCGAAGATTTTATCCATATGCAAATCGATACAATGATTCATTAAGCCAACATTTTTTTTATATATTCCTTGTGTTATCCCTTTATCAATCATGCTTGCGAAATTATCTTTTTCAAGCGGCGCAAGTTGAGCATGTATTTGTGAAAAAGTACTCATGTTACATTTGTTCATTATTTTTTCTAAATACCATATTCCAGTGTCTAATTCCTTTGCCTTAATACATACTTTAATAAAGGCATTGTAAATGGCAACATCAGGCTTGATGCCCCATTGTTGCATTAAGCTGACTGTCGCTGTAGCCGTATCGCCATCGCCCAACACCAATGATTTGGCTTCTGTATAACGCCCCGCTTCAGCGCAGGCCGTCAGCAGATTCAGGCAGGTGATTGAATCTGCCTTTAGTGGTAGATGAGGTGCCATCACAGGCTCGTCACCACACACCAGTTGCCAAGCACTATCAAACTGGCCCGATTTAGCGCACACCGTGATAAAGGCACTGTAAATGGCAACATCAGGCTCGATGCCCCATTGTTGCATTAAGCTGGCTGTAGCTGTATTGCTATCGCCCAACACCAATGATTTGGCTTCGGCATAACGCCCCGTTTCAGCGCAGGCAGCCAGCAAATTCATGCAGGTGATTGAATTTACCTTTAGTGGTAGATGAGGTGCCATCACGGACTTATCACCACACACCAGTTGCCAAGCACTATCAAACTGGCCAGTTTTAGCACATACCGTGATAAAGGCGCTGTAAATGGCACCATTAGGTTTGATGCCCCATTGTTGCATTAAGCTGGCTGTAGCTGTATCGCCATCGGCATCGCCAAACACCAATGACTTGGCTTCGGCATAACGCCCCGTTTCAGCGCTGGCCGTCAGCAAATTCATGCAGGTGATTGAATCTGCCTTTAGTGGTAGATGAGGTGCCATCACGGGCTTATCACCACACACCAGTTGCCAAGCACTATCAAACTGGCTAGTTTTAGCGCATACCGTGATAAAGGCGCTGTAAATGGCAACATTAGGCTTGATGCCCCATTGCTGCATTAAGCTAGCTGTAGCAGTAGCTGTATCGCCATCGCCCAACACCAATGATTTGGCTTCGGCAAAACGTCCCGCTTCAGCGCAGGCCGTCAGTAGATTCAGGCAGGTGATTGAATCTGCCTTTAGTGGTAGATGAGGTGCCATCACGGGCTTATCACCACACACCAGTTGCCAAGCACTATCAAACTGGCCCGTTCTAGCGCATACCGTGATAAAGGCATTGTAAATGGCAACATCAGGCTTGATACCCCATTGTTGCATTAAGCTGGCTGTAGCTGTAACTGTATCACCCAACACCAATGATTTGGCTTCTGCATAACGCCCCGCTTCAGCGCAGGAAGCCAGCAAATTCATGCAGGTGATTTGATTGGCTTTTAAAGGTAAACGGAGTGCCATCACGGGCTTATCACCACACACCAGTTGCCAAGCACTCTCAAACTGGCCCGTTTTAGCACATACCGTGATAAAGGCATTGTAAATGGCAACATCAGGCTTGATGCCCCATTGCTGCATTAAGCTGGCTGTAACTGTAGTTGTATCACCCAACACCAATGACTTGGCTTCTGCATAACGCTCCATTTCAGCGCAGGCAGCCAGCAAATTCATGCAGGTGATTGAATCTACCTTTAACGGTAGGTGAGGTGCCATCACGGACTTATCACCACACAGCAGTTGCCAAGCACTATCAAACTGGCTAGTTTTAGTGCATACCGTGATAAAGGCACTGTAAATGGCAACATTAGGCTTGATGTCCCATTGCTGCATTAAACTGGCTGTATCACCATCGCCCAACACCAATAATTTGGCTTCTGCATAACGCCCCGTTTCAGCGCAGGTCGTCAGCAAATTCATGCAGGTGATTTGATTGGATTTTAATGGCAAATGAGGTGCCATCACGGGCTTATCACCACACACCAGTTGCCAAGCACTATCAAACTGGCCCGTTTTAGCGCATACCGTGATAAAGGCATTGTAAATGGCAACATTAGGCTTGATGCCCCATTGTTTCATTAAGCTGGCTGTAGCTGTAACTGTTGCTGTATCGCCCAACACCAATGATTTAGCTTCTGTAAAACGCTCCATTTCAGCGCAGGCCGTCAGCAAATTCATGCAGGTGATTGAATCTGCCTTTAGTGGTAGTTGAGGTGCCATCAATGGGTTATCACCAAGCACCAGTTGCCAAGCACTATCAAACTGGCCAGTTTTAGCGCATACCGTGATAAAAGCATTGTAAATGGCAACATTAGGCTTAATGCCCCATTGTTGCATTAAGCTGGCTGTAACTGCATCGCCCAACACCAATGATTTGGCTTCGGCATAACGCCCCGTTTCAGCGCAGACCGTCAGCAAGTTCATGCAGGTAATTTGATTGGCCTTTAATGACAAATTAGGTGACATCACGGGCTTATTACCACACACCAGTTGCCAAGCACTATCAAACCTGCCAGTTTTAGCGCATACCGTGATAAAGGAGCTGTAAACGGCAACATCAGGCTTGATGCCCCATTGTTGCATTAAGCTGGCTGTATCGCCATCGCACAACACCAATGATTTGGCTTCTGTATAACGCTCCATTTCAGCGCAGGCCGTCAGCAAATTCATGCAAGTGATTGTATCTGCCTTTAGTAGCAAATGAGGTGCCATCACGGGCTTATTACCACACACCAGTTGCCAAGCACTATCAAATTGGCCCGTTTTAGCGCATACCGTGATAAAGGCATTGTAAATGGCAACATTAGGCTTGATGCCCCATTGTTGCATTAAGCTGGCTGTAGCTGTATCGCCATCGCCCAACACCAATGATTTAGCTTCTGCATAACGCTTCATTTCAGCGCAGGCCGTCAGCAAGTTCATGCAGGTAATTTGATTGGCTTTTAATGACAAGTGAGGTGCCATCACAGGCTTATCACCACGCACCAGTCGCCAAGCACTGTCAAACTGGCCGGTTTTAGCGCATACCGTGATAAAGGCATTGTAAATAGCAATATTAGGCTTGATGCCCCATTTTTGCATTAAGCTAGCTTCAGCGGCATTGCCTAGCACCAATCTTTTGCCATCTGAAAAATTTAGATTCAACTTAATTAATTTCAGTAATAGTATGCATGTTTTCGATTCATAGGACGATTTAAATCGTGTTATGTCACTAAAAACACCGTCGAAATCAGATGAGTGGCTGTTAGGAAAATCGGCGGCTTTGTGTAACAGTTTATGGATTAATCTTATATCCCATGATGTTTCCATGACCCGTTTGTCGTTTTTTAGGGTGTGAATGATTTCAATAAGCTGCGAAAGTTTAGTGCAACCACCAATTAATGCATTTAAATCAATACCCAGTTTATTTTTGCTTTTCTGTCTAAGTTTCCAAGAGTGAATAAGCGCACTGGTCTGAGTAAAAAAGGGATCAGGGGAGGAAGGTGATTGCTGTATTTGCTTGGTATATCGAGTGCTCGATTTTGGAATAATGGAGCGAGATTCAGTTGCAAAGCGTCGGTAAGGATTACTTGACTTCTTACAATAATGAGCCTCTTGTGTACGAGAGTTAAAGCAAGTCGACGATGATTTATTGTTGAAAAAATCATACAGCTTTTGTCTATCGATTTTGCTTAATCTTTGATAACCCTGTTGTAACTCTTCATTATCATCAAACCTTGAAACCTCAAAGTTAAGATAGGATACGGCTTCGCTTGGGTATTCTTGGAGACTTTTGAGCATGAATCTATATATTGATTGTTGCTCAGCAGGTGTGCGCACTGTCGCCATCACATTACTCAATAAGTGAGTGAATTAACAAGCTAAGAAATAACGCACTGAAATGATAAATACAAAATTATTCAGCTTTAAGGCATTCTATAAATGTATAACAGAAAATTATCCACTGCACAGAGGAGCCTTTTGGTAGCTCATAGTTGTATCTCAGACTCAAACAAAAAATAATGGAATTGTGCGTAAATTGGTTTTGCCCCTCCCTTGCTAACTTGGTCAGCTGGCGCATTTCTGTCCAGAAAAAATTTAAGTAACGAAACGCTGAAAACCCAAAAACACAGTATACGACGTTCACAACTGAGCAATAAAATCCGGAATCGTCGCTTCACTGATATCGACAATACTTTTTCGATTTAGGGTGATCTTATATCTCGCATAACGCTTTTCTTGTTCACCATCTCGCACACATATAATGAGATCGATTTGATATCGCCGCTCGACAGGATGTCCGCTTACATGGCCTTCATGCTCGCTGTATACTCTGGCTTTCCCGCGTTGTAAGTGGCTTATAAATGGGATCAAACTGAACTGAACTTGCTCTCGCAAATGAGAATAACCTACCGGAAACTGCTCATTGTACATTTGAGTGTTTATTCGGTAATGCAATAATTTCGACTCAATATTATTTTGGCTACTTCTTCTTGAAAGTGTCGCACTTATGGCTTCTGAAATGTCTTTAGAACGCAGATATTCAAGCCATATAAATTGCTTTGCAATAATGCCCTTAGTGTTAGTGTCAATCAATGTTCGACTCCATTTTGGGCGACCTCGGCGTACCACTCGTAACAGTGTATTCCTTACGTCATTTAAAAATACATCACGTAAACCGTAGATGACCGCCATCACCAACACTAGCATCAAAGTCACATTGCTGAATTCAGCTTTTGCATAAAGTACCATGGCCGTTATCAACATCATCACAAGTGCCATCGAGATCCCTGATGTAAGCTTTTTAACTCCGCCTCCAAGTGGTTTGAGACATTCCTTTAACACCACACCTTGCTGCAGTAAACGCGCTGTCAACAGCATTTTATTTGAAATACGATTTGGATCGGCTAAGGTTTGTTTGGCGTTATATTTACGGTTCATTCTATGCGCGTTTTCATCACGACATAACTGCAATACTTGGTCACTCAAAACACTCTCTGATGCGTCATTTTGTGTTTTTTCGAGAAGTTTTAGCAACTGCTGCTCGCACAACCAAGAAAGGTAATTATCCGCATTATTAAAGTAGGTCTGACGGCGTTTATCATCGGGCTCATTATTACGAAATTGCATCAGTAATAACCTCACCTGCTGGCATAATTTTTCGGTTTCATTTTCAAAAAGTGTTGTGTCATTACTATGATGGATCAGTTGATTAACGTCATTTTCCACCGCGATACCTAGTTGATAGACGAACAGGTTTAAATGCAGTCGAAACTGCTCGACACTATGTTGGTTAAATTGAGTAAAACCTTGTTGAACATTAGGAAGATGCAAACCATCGGCGTAATAAAATCGCCGTCCAATAATCGCGCTATAAAAATACTGCTCTTCGTCTAACGTTTCTGAGCTGATGCCCATTTCTTTCGGAAGGGAAAAAAACAACTCCAATTGCCGATATTGTCCGCGGGTAAATTTTTGATCGATACCAATTGCCAATGAATCCAGTTTCGTCAATTGAACTATCGGCATGTATGGCTTCCATCATTTAGGCAGATAGTCCAAGTCTAGTGCCAGAATTTAGCGCATTCAAATTATCGGAAGGACAGTGATGCAACATCACCAAAAAGCGACGTTTTGGCAACAACCAAAACATCACTTGTGAAGACTTAACTTTGTAGGATTTTTAATGGCAGTGATAATAGCTGATCGCCACTGTCAGCGGTTAACCAAATGATCCCCATAAAGCCAGCAACGGTTAGAGCGTACCATACAGCAGAAAATAACTGCCAGTATTTATCCAACGGCAGTAAATGGCTTTGATGGCGTGCACGCCATTCAAGGACAATTTCAATAGATCCGATGGCAAGCAAAAAGCCGAATAAAGTAAAGCCAAACATATAGCAGATGACAACACCCAACACTGCACCAGCGATACAAATCGATAATCCGACTGAACTGTTCATCGAAAAGCTAATACTTTTAATAATATGTCCGCCATCAAGCGGTAAAATCGGCAACATATTAAAGAGGTTAAGCAACGCACTTAACGAGGCCAGCGCCGCGAAAAAGACATTATCGGTGAGCCAATAGCCCATTAGGCATGCCAATGACATAAACAAACCAAATGTAGGCCCCATAATGGATATCATTACATCTTGCCAGCGTGTATTAATTTTTTCGTCTGTCAGCGCCATGCCGCCCATGAATGGGATTAAATAAAAGCCTTTTGTTTTCATGCCAAAATACTTCATGGCACGAACATGTCCGTATTCATGCACCACCAAGCAGGCAATTAACGCTAACGCAAATTGAAAAGAGAATAACCATGAATACGCTGCTAGGCTCGCACCTGCCAACACCACTTTAATGACTTTGGCGCTTTTTAATAGCTTGAACCCAAGCGAGGCTAACCCCATTAATCCCGGTTTTCTGACTTCCTTCACTGGCGTGACAGGTTGCTGTTGCTCAATATCTTTAGTGTTTCTCTTCCCTTCAAGTTGATGTTGACCATCAACCATCAGCTGGTATTTCAAATCAAACGGTTGCCATTTAACATCAATGTTTAATTCAATCGAAATCGTTTTAGCTTCTTCCTGTTTATTCTCATCTTCGGCCAGCAAAGGAGAAGCCGCGCTCAGTTCAAAATGATGGCTAAATTTGCCTTCATTATTCTCACTGGCAACGTGCTGCGACACCAGTTGATTATCCCAAAATAATTGTTGCCATCCTGCTAAGGAGGCCTCTAAACGTAATTTTTTCCCTAAGCAATCAATATTCAGCAGTTCCATTTATTTCACCCGATTTTGGTAAACTTTGTATTTGTTGTTTTCAGCCACTACATTCACAGTGCCAAAATGTTGGTCGATATCATCGGCATAAGGTAAGTGTCGATTGGCGACAATCTGAAATACGCCATGTTTAAATAATGAATGCGCACTTTCTTTAACGAATTGCTGGGCGATATCTGTTGTTGCAGCTAACCCATCATGAAAAGGCGGATTCGAAATAACTCCGTTAAATTCGCCTTGAATTTGTGCGTAACCATCGGAAGCGTATACCTTAGCCTGGAGATTATTGGCTTGTAACGTCAACTCACAAGATGCCAGCGCCATGGCGTTTATATCAACGCAGTCAATCTCAAGTTCAGGCTGAACTTTTAGCAGTGCCGCAGAAATCACGCCAGCACCGCAACCAAAATCTAATACACGTCCTGAAAACTCAGCTAGATTTTCTAACAATAGTTTTGTGCCTGCATCTAACTGCTTTTGGCTGAACACTCCAACGCAATTACAGATATTAATTTCGCCTTGTGGCGTGGGTAATGAATAAGTAGTCACCCAATCATTGAGATCAAACTTTGGAGCTGGCGCAATCAACTCGGATGCGAATAACAAACAATGCCGTGCATTATCAATTTTTACCGGTGTTGAAAAATACTTAGGGAACTGCTTTGAAAACGACTTTATCCCGCCTTTGTTTTCACCAACAATAAGTACTTGCCCACCAACATCAAGATACTGAGCCGCCAAGGAAAATAAATATTCAGCTAATGGTTTCGCCTTAGGAAAATAAATAACTACTGTGTCAAACTTCGTCTGTGTGGGTAACTGATGAGAAAAGTGCAATGTTAGTTTATCATTTGCAAAGGGTTGCAGTTGCAAATGATGATTAAAATCTAACGCCAGTGCGGTGACATGAGTGGCTGCAGACAATTCACGTCCTAAATGATCTGCTTCGTGGTTTAATAGCAAAACACGCTGATCTGCAATCAATGAGTCGTTGCGTTGAATAATTTGTGATGGGTTGGTAAGCACGTTTTGACAGACCTATAATTGATTAGCCTTCTATTATACTCGGATGGGTGAATTGGTAAAATCAGCTTAAGCAGAATTCGACTCATTGATTTTACATTTAAAGTCCCATCCTCAACGCTAAACTCAGCTTGTCATTGTGTGATTACTTTTCACCATGAGCTTAAACTGCACGAGTGCCATCCAGATTCAAATACCCAAAATAGCAATTAGCTCATGGCAACTTCTGCTTCATCATCCGTTTGATAACGGGTAAAAGCTTGGCAAATATTGTGTTCGCCATTTTGTTTAGCCCGTTTTAAAGCGACTTCAGTATTATCAATAAACTGCTCAAGGGCTTGGTCTTTATGATACGCCGCAATTCCAACACAAATCCCTTCTGCCAGTCCGATATTATTAAGATTATCCACCAACTCAACCGCAAATTGATGTGCTTCATCAGCACTGGTATTAGGTAAGATAATCATCAATCGGCCAACTTGCCATTTCGCCAATTGGTAAGCTTTTGGTAACTCCAGCAGCAAATGCATTTCCACATCTTGTTGCCGCTTTTCAAGCTTATCGATATCACTCATATGACTAAAAACACCTGTTGGTGTAATGTCGATTAGCATCATACTGGAGTGTAAGCGTTTGGTATTATCTAAATGTTCAAAGTAGCGATATACATCTACATAATTGACCAAAACGGCGCTGCGATGAGGGATTTTTTTTAGTTTCTGGCTTCCGTTAAAACCATTATCTGCTGAGGGAATCAAGGTGCAAATCCATTTGTCTGCATCGGCTTCAACGGCCTGATCAATGTGAATATCAACATCATCATAACGCCCTTGCCATTGGCCTTTTAAGCTCAACTGCTGTTGTATGTTTAGCCATTGACTTTCAACTTCTGAGCCCAGCAAGGTTTTCATGTCACTTGATGAGCAACCTTCGCGTTTTAAACGCTCATTAAATTGTTGATTCGTATTGAGCAAGGTACCTTTTGTATCTGTTAATGCTACAGCAACGGCACTATTGGCTAACTGAGTTAATGATTGGTTCTGTTCTTTCACCACGCTCAATTCACTGATATCGTAAAAGGTAACCAGTACATAACGGCATTCTGAATGTTCTCGGCGATGACTGTCTGGTGCTGGAACAATTTGAATATTTAACGCATTACCTCCGTATGGACGTAAATCTATTTCCCCTGTCCAATACATATGCTCATTAAACTGATCCATAATCTTAACGTAACTATCAAATTCTAAATGAAAGATACGCTGCAAACTTCGTTCACTGAGCTCTTCTTTGGAAATATTTAACGTTTTAGCCGCCATACTGTTAGCAGAAATGACTCGGCCTCTATCCGTTGCAATGATATTGCCTTGTTTACCATTAAATAAGCTCTCAACAAGTTCAATATTGTAGAGCTTTGCTCGCCTTTCTAAGCGAAACAAATGGCTTAACAATATCAAAACAATTCCCATCAATGATATGCACACAGCGGCAAAAATCAATAAACTTTTCCAGTGTTCAAACTTAGCTTTAACGTCTTTATCTTGTAAATATGAGACAAGAAAGTAATTGCGCTTAGTTTGATCGTCTGCAGTCAAATCGAGTTTGAGATAAACGAAAGTTGCATTTTGACCATTAAACTGGCCAAATTTGCTCAGCGTAATTTCTCGCCATAGCATCGGATAATTCTGGCTTAAGCTGCTACCCACATCATCGTCGATGGCTTTTTTGATTAAAGATGGCTTGCCACTACTGCCCGCGTAAACCGTTCCCAGCGTATCAAGCATGATGAGTGGCGATTGCTTCATGCCTAAATCTGGACGAATCGACTGTAAAATACGACTCACCGAACTGTAAGTGATCAAAAAGCCACGGTGATTCATATCAGTATTTTCAAGCCAAGCAACTTGATAAAAGTAGGGTTCAAGCACACCATCAATGGGAGCAAAATAGATGGATGAAGTATAAATATCGCTGCTTCCAAGTGACCGTTGACCGCGCAGTATCTTTTGTGGGACTAACTCAAAGGGAAAGTTGTTCGATGTTGATAACAACAATTTTCCACTTGGACCAATTAATGCAATATCAAGCAGTTCTGGAATATTACCTGAAAGATTTAGCCAGTTTCCTATCAACTTTTGTTGACTTTCATCGTTCGATTTTTCTAAGTAATCCGTCAGTACTTCACTTTGAGAAAAAGTTCGGGTACGAAACTCTTGAAATGCTACTTTATCCGATAACAAAGTCCCAAGAGTTTGAAGTTCACTGTATCTTTGAGTCGCCCAATCGTTTTGTAGTCGTCTTTCACCCACGGTTATAACAATACTCACTAACAGTAAAACACCAAGAAGTAACATTAAAATTTGGCTCGCGACGGCCAGTTTACGTTGATATGACCAATGAATGCTTTGACCTGCAAACAAAAGTGATTTTAATTGTGGAATTGAGCCGTGTTTCAACATGAGCCATGCACAGTAAAGCAAACTTATTCACATGGTAACATGAAGGTAATACTCATGGCATCGACGTGAACCGTCAGAAGTTCAAATTAACATCGAGTAGGGTGAGGCGTTAGTGCCCCATCCCTCTCACAGAACCGTACGTACGGGTCTCGTATACGGCTCCTGCTTAATTTTATTCAATTACTTTGTGCTGAGCACATAGCCCGTTCGTACTTCTTCAAGATTGTATAGCCCCATCTCTGCAAACCATTTATTCGGCATTGCATAATGAGAGAGTGGACTACTTGCGTTCTTCCACTTCATCATTTGAATGAACTTAAATGGTGGCTTATAACCAAGTTGCTTAAGTCTGCGGTGTAGCCTACTTGGCTTTTTCGGTAGTGGGCTGAAGCAGTGAATTGATCTATCATCCTAAAAACATCAGTTGAACGCTGAGTATATGAGTAACTGTTTGAGCAATTGGATGATTTTATTATCATGTTTTTCACCCAATGAGTGAAATGCTCTACGCTCACAAGCTTGCTAAAATGGCTGCTATCTTCGTTGTAACTTTTGCAAGTAGAATAACTACTTGCTGCAAGCTACGTCTTAATATCAGCCATTTTTTCTACGCTTGAGAACGCAGTCAACTGATGTTTCTAGGATCATGGTTGCACTCTAGTTTCATTTATTTTAGAGAATATCATGCGTCACTCTGTAGATGTTCAATGCCCTCACTGCCAAAGTACTTCAATATCAAAAGCAGGAAAAAGCCCAAAGGGGCAGCAAAGATATTTATGTACCAACTCTGAGTGCCCGAAAAAACATTCTTACTTCATTATGTTAAGCGTGCTTGGGAAGATGGAGTAAAAGAAACAGCCATTGACATGGTACTTCTTCTTTCTGCCTGTCGGGTTTGCCAGCTTCGCTGGGCAAACAAAAAAGGAGCCGAAGCTCCTTTAATACCAATCCGCCCTAATGTTGTGGTTGCCACCACCAATTAAACAACCAATGGGATCCTTTTTTAATGTCATCAAAAATGACATACAAAGCTGGCATGAGTACCAGTGTCACTAGTGTGGCAAATACAATGCCGTATGCTAATGAAATCGCCATTGGAATTAATATTGCCGCTTGCAGGCTTTTCTCAAGCAAAATAGGTACTAGCCCTACAAAAGTCGTCAGTGACGTCAAAACAATTGCTCTGAAACGTCGGCAACCTGCATCAACGGCTGTCTCGAAAACAGAGATTCCTCTTGCTCTCGATTTATTGATGTAATCAACCAGTACTAACGCATCATTCACCACAACGCCTGATAAAGCTAAAATACCATACCAACTTAAAATACTCAGTGATGCATCATGAACCCAATGACCAAAAATCGCACCTATGATCCCAAAAGGCGCAACAATAAGGATCAAAATAGGTTGCGTGTATGACTTGAGCGGAATCGCCATCAAAGCGTAAATGGCCAAACAAACAAAAATCGCATTGAGTAAAAACTGCCACTTCGCTTCTTGTTCATCTAGGCTAGCACCTGTTAATGAAGTAGTCAGTTTCGGGTATTTTTGTAGCAGCTGAGGTATAAACTCGGCTTGTATTTCACCGACAATTTTTGAAGGCTCAATTTGAGTTTTATCAACACTGGCTTCTACTGAAATCGCTCTTTGCCCATCGGTACGATTGATTAAAGCCATAGACTCTCCAATATCAATCTGTGCAACAGTGTTAAAAGGAACTGTTTCACCTTGAGGCGTGCGGATCATCATATTTTCTAGATGTCCCATCGTCTTACGATGTTCTGCAGGATAACGCACCATCACTTTAACTTCTTCATTATCACGAAGAATGCGCTGGGTCTCATAACCATAAAAACCGTAACGCACTTGACGGGCTAAATCCGATAAGCTCAGTCCTAATGCTTCAGCTTCAGGGCGGATCTGCAAACGAACTTCTTGGCTGCCTGATGATAAATTGTCTCCAATACCATAAACACCCTGATATTCCGCTAATTTGTATTTAAGTTCGTTGGCCGCTTGCGTAAGCTGGTTAAGATCCGTCGACACTAAACTAAAAGCAATATCAGCACCTCCACCAGCAGCTGTACTACCATCAATAGACAGCTTTTTAACACCAACGAATTTAGGGAGTTTCTCTCGCCATGCTTTAGCAATCATGTCAGCGTTCGCTTCTCGGCTTTCCCCTTTAATCAGTTCAGCAAACAAAAAGGCAGAGGTATTCGAGTAAACATCTACCTGACTGTGCGCCAGAATTTGATAACCGTATTCCTGCTCCATTGCGGTATTAACTCGGTACAAAGCATCTTCAATTTCTTGTATTACATCTAACGTGTGCTGCTCTGACGTCCCTTTTTCCATTTCAACATTCACAGAAATAAAGTCAGATGGCAGATTTGGGAAAAATACTTCTCTTACCGCGCCACCGTCTTTCATACCTTTAGCTAAAAAGCCCAAAAGAATAAACAATGCGAGTACAACATAGCGTTGCTTGATGCACACTTTGATGAATGGACGATATTTATCAGAGATAAACGTCATCATACCTTGGTGGAAATTTTGCTTTGTCCGGCCAAATACTGTTTTAGGCGGTCTATTGAGTTTCATGCTCATTTGGGCTAGATGAGCTGGCAGAATTAACTTTGATTCAATCAATGAAAACAGCAAACAAAGGATAATTACCAGTCCTATCGATGATGTTATCGAGCCTAAAAAACCATCTCCCATCAGCAAGGTAGTAAACGCGACCATGGTCGTTAACACGCCAAACGTGGCCGGCATGGCAACACTTTTCGCGCCACTGATCACATTCGAGACAGAATGCCCTTTCGATTCTATCTCGCTATAAACACTTTCACCGATCACTATCGCATCGTCCACAACAATGCCCAGCACCAATAAAAATCCAAATAACGTGATCATATTGATGGATAAATCAAAAGGTTCATGGGGCATTAAAAATATGGCTCCCAAGAAACACACAGGAATACCCACCATGACCCAGAATGCTAACTTTACATCCAAAAAGAAGGCTAATAGTAAAAATACCAACAGAGCACCGTAAAACAAATTCAACAACATCATGTTTAATCTGTCTTTTAAGTAATGGGTTAAATCTCCCCAATAATCGATGCTGACTCCTTTTGGCAGCGTCGCTTGTTTATTATCGATGTATTGACGAACTTGATCGGCAATAGCGATAGCGTTTTGATCATCAACGCTCATGACTTCGATGATTGCCGCAGGCTTAGCGTTAAAGCGCGTATAAAAAAGCCCTTCTTCGAAACCATCCTTGATATCAGCCACCTGTGACAGCATGACTCGGCTACCATCATGACCCGTTCGCACCACAATACGTTCAAAATCATCTTGGGTATAAGCTTGGCTTTTGGTACGAAGTAAAATATCTCCGCCTTGAGCACGAATCGCACCGCCGGGTAGATCTAGTGATGACTTTTGCACTGCTTGAGCGACTTGTTCAAAACTTAAGTTATATTGTTTAAGCTTGCTTTCAGAAATTTCAATGGCCACCTCGTAAGCTGGCGTACCACGCAGGGTTAACTTAGTGATTTCTGGAAAAGCGGCTAAGTCGTCACGTACCGATTTCGTGATTTCTTTTATCTCTTTTTTACTAATGTCTCCGTAAATCGAAACCCAAATCACACTATTGATAGGTTTGATTCTTTGGATAGTCGGTTTTTCAATATTGGCAGGAAATGTGGCAATAGCATCAACGGCAAGCTTTATTTCATCGAGCACTCTAAACACATCGAAGCCAGAACTGACTTCAATATTCACAGAGCCAATACCATCACCGGCAACGGATGATATTTTTTTAATTCCATCGATTTCTTTAATGGCTTCTTCCACTTTTATGACAATGCCATCTTCAATGTCTTGTGGCGCGGCACCGGGGTAGGCAACCGACACTTGAACTTGGTTGATGTCATAAGTTGGCATCATTTCTTTCTTGATCATCACAGCACTAAACAAGCCACCAATGATAATGATCAGCATGAGCAAGTTTGCAGCCACGCTATTATGAGCAAACCAAGCAATCAATCCTTTAGGCTGCTCCATTATCGCTCACCTTGTAATATCATGCCCTGTCCCTGAACTTCGTCCGCTTTATCTCCTAAAATGGAAACTTCTAACCCATTTGACAACTGATTAAACTGAGCCAGCGAAATTCGCTCTCCAGACTTCAAGCTGCCTTGAATGTAAATAAACTCAGTGCCACTTTTGACTATATTCACGTCACGCATCGCAATTTTATTTGCTGCATCGATCACGGCCACTTGATTATCTCGTACCAAATGGCGAGGTAATTTCACCAGTTGTTCGACCTGCTTACCTTGAATTTCAGCGTCCACAAATGTGCCGAATTGCAATGGAAATCGATTTTGATCAAGCATGGCTCTTTGGTAAGGATCGTTAATTTCTGCAACCACATAAAGCATTCGATTTTCGTCATCAATCACGCCTTCACTACGAACGAGTTCAGCCTGCCATTGAAAGGTTTGTTGACCGACAGTACTGGTTAATCGCACGGGCGCATTAGGAGATTGAATAGAGTTGAGTTGAGTCATATCATCAAAACTTACGGGCAGGCGTACTTCGGCAATATCCGTGTTAAATAACTCACCGAGTTCGCTGCCAACCGAAACATACTGACCTAAATCTATGCTTCTTGTTTTCACCAATCCATCGAACTGTGCACGGATAAGCGTACGTTCAAGGTTACGTTTAGCTCGTGCTAATACAGCTTCAGCAGATTTAACATTCGCTTGTTCTCGTTGTAGTTGTGGTAATCGCAATCCTAGAGTTGGAGCACTGCCTTGCTTATAATCTTTAAACTCTACCTTAGCCACTTCACCACGGGCTTTTTCTTCATCCAATGATGCACGAGCTTTTGCAAGTTCAGCTTCAGCCAAAGCCAAGTCAGCTTGATAATCAGACGCTTCAATTCTTGCGAGTACATCACCTTGGCTAACCATTCCACCACTAATAAAAATGGGCTCAACATGAACAATTCGGCCACTGACTTCCGCAACGAGTCGAGTTTTATACTTAGGTTGCACCACACCAAATGAGGCTAAAGTTAGTGCAGACGTTTCAACGTTCACTTCCATTACCTCAACAATGGGTAATGATGGTTTTTGACTTTTTTGCTCTGGGTAGGCTTTTGATTGCGTTAACCATGCATAAATAAACGCGGCAATGACGATGATACTCACAGGTAACAATATACGTCTTAACCATAAACTCAAATTGCTCATAGGGCCTGGCTTTCCTTCTCAAGGCGAAATTCTGATCACGCTACCAGAGTTCATGTAAAATATAAACGCAATATTGTAAATAAATTGTGATAAGTATTCTTGATTTTTTACTAATACTAACAACAGCTTGCACACTTTTTAACCAGTCAAAAAATTGACGAAATTTAAGCTTGTGATTTACTTTATTAAAATCACAAAAAAAGGCCGCTCAAGCGACCTTTTTTGACGATAATAAACCAGCATTACCAATCAAGCTCAAAAAACTATTTTTTAGATTTCTTTTTCTTTGCCTTAGCTTTGGCTTTAATTTTTTCTTTGTTCTTTTTCTTAGCTGGCGCTTTAGCTTCTTTGTTTTTCGGTCTAAGAGTTTCAATCACTCGACGTTTCAGCTTTTGCTCTATGTAACGTTCGATTTTAGCTAAAATGCGCACATCATGAGCTTCAACCAGTGATATTGCAGTACCTTTAGCTCCAGCTCGTGCAGTACGACCAATACGATGAACATAAATGTCTGACGTTCGCGGCATGTCATAGTTAATCACATGAGTGATCCCTTCAACATCAATACCACGGGCGGCAACATCAGTACACAGTAATACATTTACTTCGCCTTTAGTAAAACGCCCGAGCGCCTGAAAACGCTTCTTTTGCTCCATATCGCCGCGCATAAAAGCACTACTGATCCCTGCTTGCTGCAAATGGCCTTCGAGACTTGCTAAACCTTCGCGAGTTTTGACAAACACTATCGCGCGCTCTACTTCTTCAGAATTCAATAAGTGGCACAGTAAATCAAATTTATGCTTTTTATTATCAGCAAGGTGCACCCACTGATGCACTTTCGCTTTTTCACTTCTTGGCGATTCAATCGTTACGTTTAACGGATTGATCAGCAACTCTTCAGCAAAACGCTTAACACCACCTGTTTCTAACGTGGCAGAAAACAGCATGTTTTGTTTTCGGCCTTGCGCTTCAGTAGCAATCGATTTAACGACCGATGAAAAGCCCATATCCAGCATGCGATCAGCTTCATCAATAATCAGGACTTCAACAGCTTCCGCTGAAAACTTACCTTTATCTAAATATTCTAATAAACGTCCCGGTGTTGCGACGAGAACATCATGCCCAACTTCAAGCATT
The DNA here is from genome assembly GCF_004358345.1 of Parashewanella spongiae. Taxonomy (NCBI): domain Bacteria; kingdom Pseudomonadati; phylum Pseudomonadota; class Gammaproteobacteria; order Alteromonadales; family Shewanellaceae; genus Parashewanella; species Parashewanella spongiae. The sequence continues at coordinate 4,808,997 of NZ_CP037952.1, forward strand.
TCTTCTTGTGGCCCATACGGAACACCACCAGTGATAATTCCTATGCTCAGATCAAGCTCTGTGGCCAAATGAGTCGCGTAGCGATGGATCTGACTCGCGAGCTCACGAGTTGGCGATAGTATTAACACGCGAGCGGGTCCTGGAAATCGTCTAGGAAAGTCAATCAAGTGTTGCAACGCCGGTAACAAGAAACTCGCCGTTTTTCCTGTACCCGTTGGTGCCATAGCAAGAATATCGCGCTGCTCTAAAGCTGCTGGGATCGTTTGTTGTTGGACAGTGGTAGCTGACTCATGCCCCATATATTTTAGGGCATCAAGTAAATCATGATCCAGATCGAATTCTTCAAATAGCATGGTAAGGCTCTCGGCATTTATTGGCGGCGCATTATATACCCAAAAGGTGCTGAAGTGCAGACTAAAGTTTTAAATAAAAAGCTTGAGTGAGGACTATCATTGCTTCGCTGTACTCTCCTGTCTTTTCTCGAATGATAAGCGCTGGCATTTCAATAGCAAAACTAATGTTAAACCCTACTTCGAGCAGCACTCTATTCGGCTGTTTTTCTCGAACACTGATGACACGCTGTTGTCGATGTATTGATAACTCCGAATCATTCAGCGCATTTTCGAAGAAACCCAAAGACTCAATTGGCAAAATCAAACTGGCTCGACCCGTTGACTTCAACAAACGTTCGATTTGAGTTAAAAGTACGGTAAAGGTTAATGAGTTTGTGTGCCTAGCTTCAGCGCGTTTTGAGTCTTGAGATTGCGGCCCTGATACAAAGTAAGGTGGGTTACAAATAATATGCTCGAAGCGTTCCTGTTTAGAACCCGTATATTCAGCGGTAAAGACATCAATACTTTGATTGACAATTTTCAGCCGTTCACCCCATGGACTTTTTAGGCAGTTGACTTTGGCAACATCACACGTGGTTGCATCGATTTCAACGCCCACTATCGTAGCTTCACTGCGTTGAGCTGCCATAATACTGAGCACACCGCAGCCTGTACCTATGTCGAGAATACGTTTTGCTGAACTTAAATTAGCCCATCCGCCAAGTACAATAGCGTCAGTGCTAACTCGCATGCCACAATGAGTATCGTCGATATGAAATTGTTTGAAGGTAAAAGGCATGTTTCGAGTATCTGGAAAAATCAAAATTGTACTGATAAAGCAGTGTGGATACCAGAATCTTCAGTAAACTCATGCAATTTTTTCAAAATATTAGACGTGATCATCTACAAAACTATCAATTTTCATATGTTGAAACTGTAGCCAAGTTCACAAATTTCGCTTAAGTTGTATCCATAAAAACAAAATGATCATTAAAAATGAGGCAAAACGTGCAGAACAATCATATGAGTGTTAGTGACACATTCGGTTTAGGTTTTATGACCTTTGCCTTTTTTCTAGGAGCTGGAAACCTGATTTTCCCTCCTTTTGCTGGTTATCTTGCAGGAGAAAACACTAATTGGGCTATGCTCGGTTTTCTCATCACTGCGGTAGGTTTGCCTTTGTCCGGCTTAATTGCGGTTGCAAAAACCAACGGTAATGTCATGTCACTTTTACCGCCTTTTGCTGCAACGGCACTGGCTGTTGCCATTTACATCATTATTGGCCCTGCATTCGCGGCACCTCGAACTGGCCTTGTTGCCTATGAAATTGGCGTAAAGCCATTTATTGACAATGCAACAGCCGTTATCCACATCGGTTCGTTGGAATTAAATCAATCACAAATGTTGTCGACACTTACTTTCTTTACGATTGCCATGTTGCTGTCGTTATACCCAGGAAAGCTTTTGGATAATGTCGGTAAGGTATTGACTCCTGTACTACTGTCTTTACTTCTAATTCTTGGCATTTCGATTTTGATGTTCAATGGTTCTGAACCGGGCAGTGCCATCGGTGACTACCAAGCCAATCCTTTAAGTAAAGGGATCATTGAAGGGTATAACACTATGGATACCTTAGCTTCTTTGATGTTTGGTATGCTGATTATTGACATTCTAAAACGTAAAGGGATCACTGAATCCAAATCACAAACTCGCTACTTAGTACGTGCCGCTATCATTGCAGCGTGTGGGCTTGCGTTTGTTTATATTTCTTTATTTATATTAGGATCTACGGCCGGAGAATTGGCCACAAACACTGAGAATGGTGGCCAAATCCTAACAAATTATGTTGATTCACAATTTGGCTCTGTAGGTTTATTACTGCTCTCCACCGTTGTTTCTTTGGCATGTTTAACCACGGCTGTAGGTCTCATTGTTGCCTGCTCTGAATTTTTCGAAGACTTGGTTCCAAGCTTTAGTTATCGCCCACTTGTTATTGTATTTAGTATTATTTGTGCCACTGTGGCTAACGTAGGTTTAAGCCAATTGATCAGTATCAGCATTCCTGTATTAGTCTCGATTTACCCTGTTGCTATTGCTTTGGTTGCTATTACTTACATCACACCAAAACTTTCCCGTCCAGCATTCTCTCATCGTCTGGTGTTAAGCGTTGCGTTAATATTTGGTGTTATCGATGGATTAGGCGCCGCGGGTGTTAATGTTGACATGTTCGATTTTTTACCTCTATTTGCACAGGGTATGGCATGGGTCATTCCAACCTTAATTGCTATGCTCGTCTGCTTATTTTTGCCAAAAAAGGTATTAACACAACCAGCGTAGTTTTAATTATGCTTGAACATTATGCATGTCAGAAAGTTCTGACATGCATAATGTTCTGAGCTTATACCAATTACAGCAATTAAATGCTCAACTCAGAGCTATGTATGTGCTCAAAGTGCTATCGAAATTGATGAAGACATACTTGTTACCGACAAACAAAACTGTCGTTATTACATTGCTACGTCAAGACAATTTTGAGAAGTACTCTTTATAAACCAAAGTGAGCACATACAAGCTCCCGAAGGGCAAGGCTAAAGGGTTCCATTACTGCGTTACAAGCACTTGAATTACTCCGACAAAAGCACGAAGTGCGTTGAACGCCAGCTTTGTATGGCGGCCGTTAGGCTATATAGTACTTCGAGCTTGTGCCTTGCACTGAAACCCTTTAGCTCTTGCTGAGTGAGAGATTAATTACTGTAATTGGTATTACCCTCAAGATTCAAACTGAACAATTCCTGACACATTCACAAATAACTCAACGTTAAACTGTGTAACAACTAACAACTTCACTATATTTATTTACCTTAATCCTTCAGATGTACGCCCATTTTGTCAAAAGCAATCGTTCCAAGAATTGATATTATTGGTCTTTCCCTTATGGCTTTTGGGTTTATTTTTGGAGCAGGAAATTTAATTTATCCTTCTTTCATTGGATTTCAGTCAGGAAGCGATTTGATTTCATCGATGACTGGCTTTCTTATTTCAAGTAATGGCTTAACCGCACTGGCTTTTATTGCTATCGCAAAAAATCGGGGAGAATTAACTCGCTTTCTCCCTCAACAAATAACGATGATTTTTACTGGGGCAATATTCATCACTTTGGGACCTCTGATTGCTGGGCCAAGAACTGCTCTTGTTACCTATGCCATGTCAATTAAGCCCTTTATTTCTTATTTCTTATTCAGTACTGCTCATTTAAGTTCAACACACTTAAACAGCACGATAGATATTCCTCAAGTAATTTCAATCTTATTGTTTTTCGCTTTGGCCATGTTATTTGCACTTTCACCGGGTAAGTTAATTGATAATATAGGAAAAAAAATGACCCCGATCCTCTTGTGTATCATCAGTGTTATCTGTATTTCAGTGTATTTTTTACCAAACAAACCACTTTTATCAAGTGTAAAAGGCAGTCTGTCCTTTCCTTTTGTTCACGGATTAAAAACAGGCTATGCAACTCTTGATGGATTTTGTGCTCCTGTTTTTGGTTCAGTGTTACTTAATAGCATGAAAGAAAAAGGGCTCACAAATAGACAACAAAGCCATTACTTAATTAAAGCCGCCATTGCCGCTACGATTATTCTCTTGATCATATATGTATCACTATTTTTTGTTGGTGCAAGTGTATCTAACTTAGCCGAGGGAGCCACCAATGGCGGTCAAATTATATCGATTTACACTAAGTTGCACTTTAGCTTTGCTGGAGAATTAATATTAGCGAGTGTGGTATTGCTTTCTTGTTTAACTACCGCGATAGGTTTGATTGTTGCTTGTGCCGAATTATTTGAACAATGGCAGTCATTTTTTTCCTACCATCAATTAGTCATCATTGTAAGTCTGCTATGTGCATTAACGGCAAATATTGGTCTTGATACATTAATGACACTCACAATGCCGGTGTTAACATTTTTATATCCACTCGTCATTTCTATGGTAGCAGTTACTTTGATCCAACCTTACTTAAAACAACCAGCATTAACCCAACAACTTGTCTTTATTGCGGCAACCATTTTTGGGCTAATTGATTGTATAGAAACTTCTGGCTTTCACTTATTTTGGCTTGAAGTAATTCCATATAGCCAACAAGGAATGAGCTGGATATTACCTACTGTATTAACCATTTTCAGCTGTTTAATGCTGCCATCAAAAGAAAATTTACCCGCCTAGTCAAATTAACGTATACAATCTTGCTTAATGGCACTCTACTTTGTAACCTTTGTGAATAAACATCAATATCAAATCGACCCACTCATTGATACATTTCTCGATGATTTATGGTCAAACAATGGACTCAGCGATAATACATTAGCCTCCTATCGTACTGATCTGCGTCACCTTGATAAGTTTGTTCAACAAAAGCGTGCTTCACTGACCACTGCTACTCGTGCTGATATACAAGATTTTCTAGAAAAACGTTTCAGTGACGGTGCATCTAATGCCAGTAGTGCTCGGTTACTCAGCAGCATGCGACGATTATTTCGTTACTTACTCACAAAAAAAATCATTACTGAAGATCCAACAGCCTTGGTTCAATCGCCTAAACTCTCAAAACGATTACCAGAAAGCTTGACGGAAATCGAAGTCGAAAAGCTACTAAACGCCCCTTCGAATAACGATCCAATCGAAGCTCGAGATGCCGCGATGCTTGAGCTATTATACGCTACCGGGCTTAGAGTCAGCGAATTAGTATCATTAACAGTTGAGCAACTAAGTTTACGTCAAGGCGTAGTGAGGATAACTGGTAAAGGAGGCAAGGAGCGCTTAGTCCCGTTAGGAGAAATTGCCACAGAGCAAGTTGAACAGTACATAAACTTTGTCAGAAATGATTTATTAAAGAATAAACCTTCTGACGTGTTATTTCCTTCTAAACGCGGCACACAAATGACCCGCCAAACTTTCTGGCATAGGATCAAAACGTACAGTATCCGCGCTGGTATCAACGCCCATTTATCACCACACACATTAAGACATGCTTTTGCCACTCATTTACTTAACCACGGGGCCGATCTCAGAGTAGTACAGCTTTTATTAGGTCACAGTGATTTGTCGACCACACAAATATATACTCACGTGGCTAATGCTCGATTACAAGAATTACACAGTGAACATCATCCTCGTGGTTAGTACAACATTGCCAGAAAGCAGCGAAAGCATTTGATTATTAAACTATTAAACTCATGCACTTTCATTGTTTACAGGTATAATTACCTGAATAAAGAATCCTTCATTTGCTTTAGTTAAAATAAGCTTGTAACTTTTAAGCAAATACTCAGGTCTAAAATATAAGACTCTAAACCAGTTAGATTAGGACAATCCATGAAGTTACCCCGTATTTTGTCATTGTTAAGTATATTAGCTGTGACTTCCGCCTTCGCCGCAAACCAGACAGTATCATTACCTGACGCTGATGCAATTAAAGCCAAACTTCAAAATTCAATTGGGGTGAAAGTCATCGCGATGCAAGACTCGCCAATTAAAGATCTTTATCTTGCTATGACAGATCGCGGCATACTGTATATCAGCAAGGACGGCTCAAAAGTGTTGCATGGCAACATGTACGATTTAAATAATCGCATGAAAAATTTAACTGAAGCCGCCATGGCGAAACCAAGAGTTGAACAGCTTAAAAAGTTTGAACCTGATATGTTGGTCTATAAAGCTAAAGACGAAAAACACGTGATAACCGTATTCACAGACATCACTTGTGGTTACTGTCGTAAATTGCATAATCAAATGCAAGAATACAATGATGATGGCATTACAGTTCGCTACTTAGCCTTTCCTCGAGCAGGAGTTCCCTCTAGTGTAGCTAGCGAAATGGAAGCCATTTGGTGTGCCAAAGATCCGCTTAAAGCTATGACCGATGCTAAAGCTGGCAAAGACGTTACCAATAAAAGTTGTAATGCTAACATTGCCCAGCAATACGAATTAGGGCAAAGCTTTGGCGTAAATGGTACGCCTGCTATTGTTTTAGATGACGGCACGCTCATCCCAGGTTATCAACCGCCTGAACAGTTATTGAAAACCATAGAAAACCACTAAAAAATCCGCTAGGATTTGGAAAAGGCGGCTTAAGCCGCTTCTTTTTTATGTTCTTCATTCTTGATCAATTTGGAACTTTCTGTGCATTATAATGTTATTCGTCGTCCAAATGTTGATGACTCACACCTGCCTGCAACCTTACCATTTTTATTAAAACAGCTGTACGCACGCAGAGGGGTTACTGTCAGGGACTGTAACAGCAGCCTAGCGTCGTTATTACGTCCTGATACTATGAAGGGTCAACAACAAGCCGCAACTTTAATTTGTGACGCTATCGAATCTAACAAAGCCATCATCATCGTCGGTGACTTTGATGCCGACGGCGCGACATCAACTAGCATTTGCTTATTGGCGCTGAAGATGATGGGTGCCAAGCGTGTCAGTTATCTCATTCCAAATCGCTTTGATTACGGTTATGGTTTAAGCCCTGAAATCGTTGAAATTGCCGCTCAACAAGGTGCCGAACTGCTCATTACTGTTGATAACGGTATATCTTCCATTACCGGTGTTGCTGCAGCTAATCAACTCGATATCCCAGTAGTGGTTACTGATCATCATTTGGCTGGAGATACCCTTCCTGAGGCGGCAGCCATTGTCAATCCAAACCAACCTGACTGCCCTTTTGCCAGTAAGGCTATTGCTGGAGTTGGGGTTGCCTTTTATTTAATGAGTTCAATTCGTGCTGAGCTTAAACGTCGAAATTGGTTTGAATCTCAACACATCATTGAACCTAATCTTGCTATTTTATTAGACATTGTCGCATTAGGAACCGTCGCCGATGTCGTCCCTTTAGATTCAAACAATCGCATCATCGTCGAAGCGGGTTTACGCCGAGTTCGATCGGGTCGCTGCCGAGTAGGGATCACAGCCTTGCTTGAAATTGCTAAAAGAAATCCACAACGAGTAGTTGCATCCGATTTTGGTTTTGCTGTAGGTCCTAGACTTAATGCCGCTGGTCGGCTTGATGAAATGTCACTCGGTGTAGAATTGTTACTTTGTGAGGACATCAATAAAGCACGTACCATGGCCGCTGAGCTTGATGGCTTAAATCAAGAACGCCGTGAAATCGAAGCGGGGATGCAACATGAAGCCCTCGCAAAATTAAAACAACTCAATATTAATGACGACAACCTGCCCCAAGGGTTAGTCGTATATCAACAAGATTGGCATCAAGGTGTGATCGGCATTTTGGCTTCACGCATTAAAGACAAATACCATCGTCCCGTTATTGCTTTTGCTCAAGCAGAAAACGGTGAAATAAAAGGTTCAGCGCGCTCTATCAAAGGTGTGCATATGCGAGACTTACTTGAAAAGATAAATACTCTGTCACCTGATTTGATCATCAAATTTGGTGGTCATGCTATGGCTGCGGGACTGTCCATTAAAGCAGAGGCCATATCAAAATTTGAACAGTTATATCATCAAGTAATCGCTGAAACCGTTACTCCAGAATTACTCACCGGTGAGCTTTTTAGTGATGGTGAATTAGCCGCTAACCAGTTGGAAATAGAAACCGCCGAAATGATCCGTTATGCAGGTCCATGGGGACAAGAGTTCGAAGAGCCTTGTTTTGATGGTCGCTTTACTATCATCCAACAACGCTTAGTGGGTGAGAAACACCTTAAGTTGGTGCTTGAAACTGAATGTGGCAGTAAATTAATTGATGCGATAGCTTTTAATATTGATCTAAAGGCTTGGCCAAATTTACAAGCAAAGAAAGTTGATGTCGTTTACAGCTTAGAGATCAACGAATTTAGAGGTAACCAAAGTTTACAGCTTATGGTGAAGCAGATTAGCGCCGTTTAATCTCAGTAGGGTAAATTCCTCGCCGCTTGCGGCGGACTAACGTCTTTATCTAACTAATTGATACCTCGCCCCTTGGGGCGGGGTGATTCATTGCTAGGGCGAGCCCTAAGAGCGGCTAACAATACTGCTTCTTCTTGAACTGACTCTAGAAGTTGGTACCGATTTTCCTTCGGCTTTTAGTTTTTCTGCTTCAAGGGTTTTTTTAGCGCTTTGATTAGTGACTAAATCATATTCACCGAAATCTTCCTCATCCATAAACTCATCCATTAACTCCTGTTCTGCAGCGGCTTCTTCCGCTAGGCGATGTTGTTCTATGGTATCAGCTTCCCGCTGAGCTTCATCAGCCCTTTCTTTTTGGGCTTTCTTGTCATCTGCAAATCTTCTTAGGTTTTGTAATCTTGAATTGAAATCATCGGATAGCTTGCGCTCTTCTCTGGCAAACCAATCGTCCTGGACGCCATCACTGGATTTAGGTCCTTGAGGTCTGAGTGTTTCGTGATCACTTAATTCAATATCACGCCCATGCAGCTTATCGTGAACATTTTTTCTAATTTCTTGCAGTCGTACTGGATCAATATTACGTTCAAGATTCTCAGGATGTTTTGCGTAAGGAGCTGTATGCACAGCGGTAAATGGTGCTACAACTAGGCGAATACCCAATGAAATTCTGTCGGCATACTTTTCTCGTTTTTGAGAGTCTTCAACACCGAAACGTTTTTGCATTACGTTGATCAGTTCAGCAAGGCTATCACCACGATGTGTAAAACCCTCTTTACCATTCGCTCGATTTCGCCAGTCTTTAAAGGACATACCAGCATCTATGGCTGACATAGTAAATGAGCCACCAGCAACGACCAATAAGATGGCTCCGCCACCACCTGTTGCTAAGGTCAACACCACTGCCCCCGCCAGTAATCCTGCTGAATACAACAAAGTTAACATACGTTCCATAAACTCAGTTCGTGAAAAATCGGCATTCATCATCCGCATCATTTTTTCTGACGCGGCTTGTTGTTCTTTGGCTTGCGTACGAATAGCTTCGTGATCGGCTCTGATCTTTTCTTGAGTATCGAGTTTATGGGAAGTCGTTTTTAATGGAGGAAGCGGAACAGTCTTTGGTTGAAAGCTCACACCTGTCACTGGCCGAGTATGTTTAGGATCAACGTCGTTATCTAAATTCCTTCCAAGGTCAATTTGATCAGGTATCCCAGCTTGAGATTCCAGCCCCATCGCATCTAAAGTCGGAGAATCACTGTGGACAACTGGTGGTTTATTGATTGGAGGAACACTCATCATTTGACCTCATAAATTGGCTGACTTTTTAAGCTGACACAATTTAAACGTTATAATGCCACTTGATCCTAAATAAATCGGTTGAACGCACAATTTAGCTTTAATTTATTGAAGTTAAATACAAAATTAAACAACTCTAATTCACCCATCAGGTGAGTGCTGAACATTCACATACTTGCCAAAACCACCGCTAGCTGCGTTATAAATTTTGCAAGTAGAAACGAAGTAACGACAGTTTTGTATGTCGGTTACCACTACTTGCTGCTATTCATGCCTTGCCATCAGTAATTTTTTCTGCGTATATGAACGCTCCCAACCGATTTATTTAGGTTGATGTATTAAATATAGCTCCTGTAAAAATAACCAGCAACAGCCTGAAATAAAATCTGAATTAAGCTTTGTTCATAAATCACATAAAAAAAACCGCTGCACAAGGCAACGGTTTTTATTCGTTAAGAAATTAAGCGGCAATAATTACTTTTTAGCTTCTCTTTCTTTAACTTCAGCAATTACTTTTTCAGCAACGCTGTTAGGACATGGAGCATAGTGTGCGAATTCCATAGAGAATTGACCACGACCTGAAGTCATTGTACGTAGTGAACCAATGTAACCGAACATTTCTGATAACGGCACGTCAGCTTTAATACGAACACCAGTAACACCAGCCATTTGATCTTTGATCATGCCACGACGACGGTTAAGGTCACCAATAACATCACCAACATTGTCATCTGGGCTGAATACGTCAACGTTCATGATAGGCTCAAGAAGTTGTGCGCCAGCTTTGGGCATTGACTGACGGAAAGCGCCTTTAGCAGCGATTTCGAACGCGATTGCTGATGAATCCACGGCGTGGAAAGCACCATCTACAAGTTCAAGTTCAACGTCCAAGACTGGGAATCCAGCAACAGTACCTGTTTGCATCAATGAAGCGAAACCTTTTTCTACTGCAGGCCAAAATTCTTTAGGTACGTTACCACCAACAACTTTAGAGCTGAAAGTGAAACCAGAATTCTGTTCACCTGGACGGATTACATAGTCGATCTTACCGAACTGACCTGAACCACCAGACTGTTTCTTATGCGTGTAGCTGTCTTCAACTTCACGAGTAATCGTTTCACGGTATGCTACTTGTGGCTCACCTACGATTAGGTCAACGCCATAAGTACGCTTCAAGATATCAACTTTAATATCTAAGTGAAGCTCACCCATACCTTTAAGGATGGTTTCACCTGAATCTTCATCAGTTTCAACGCGGAAAGATGGATCTTCAGCAATCATTTTACCAATTGCGATACCCATTTTCTCTGATCCGCCTTTATCTTTTGGCGCAACAGCGATAGAGATAACAGGCTCAGGGAATACCATAGCTTCAAGTGTACAAGGATGCTTAATATCACATAAAGTGTGACCAGTTTGTACGTTCTTCATACCAACAATAGCGATAATGTCACCCGCTTGAGCGGCATCCAATTCGTTACGTTCGTCAGCTTGCATCTCAACCATACGACCAACACGTTCAGTTTTACCTGTCGCGCTGTTAAGAATGGTGTCGCCTTTCTTGATTTTACCAGAGTAAATACGTACGAAAGTCAAAGCACCAAAACGGTCATCCATGATCTTAAACGCAAGCGCTTTAAATGGCTCATCAATTGAAACTAAAGCGTGTTCGCCAGTTTCGTTACCTTCTTCATCAGTAAGTGGCTGTGGATCAACTTCAACTGGGTTAGGTAGGTAATCAACAACAGCATCAAGAAGAAGCTGCATGCCTTTGTTTTTGAACGCACTACCACAGTACGTAGGGAAGAAGTCCATTGTACGAGTACCTTTACGGATACAACGCTTAATGTCGTCCATTGATGGCTCTTCACCTTCCATGTACGCTTCTAGAAGATCATCGTCTTGCTCAAGAGCAGTTTCGATAAGCATTTCACGGTATTCTTCTACTTGATCAACCATGTCCGCTGGAACATCTTCAATTTTGTAGTTTTCAGCTTCACCTGTTTCATCCCATATCCAAGCTTTACGAGTCAATAGGTCAACAACACCAGAGAACTCATCTTCGATACCAATAGGTAGAACCATAACAAGTGGATTAGCAGCAAGAACGTCTTGAGTTTGCTTAACAACACGTAAGAAGTCAGCACCCATACGGTCTAACTTGTTTACGAAGATGATACGAGCAACTTCTGATTCATTCGCGTAGCGCCAGTTTGTTTCTGATTGAGGTTCAACACCGCCTGAACCACAGAATACACCAACACCACCGTCAAGTACTTTAAGAGAACGATACACTTCAACTGTGAAGTCAACGTGTCCTGGAGTATCAATAACGTTAAAACGGTGATCGTTCCAGAAGCAACTAACAGCAGCTGACTGAATGGTAATACCACGTTCAGCTTCCTGCTCCATGAAGTCAGTAGTAGATTCACCATCGTGAACTTCACCGATTTTATGGATCTTACCGGTTAGTTTTAGGATACGCTCAGTAGTTGTGGTTTTACCCGCGTCAACGTGAGCGAAGATACCAATATTTCTGTACTTTGATAATTCGGCCATGATTCAACTTTATCTTATAGGTTAAGAAGTAGACGGAGTATGAGACGTAATACCAACACACTACACATCAGAATTTAAGGCGCATATTGTAAAGTGGAACCCTCTTTGGTGCAATTAACTCCTGCAAATTTTAATACTGCCACAAACAAGCGGTTAGCAAGTAGTTGCGATAAAATCAATTAAAAACAACAACATAAATAGGCTCCATATCATTTATTTCTAGTGATTTTTTTCGCTTGTTTCACAGTTTTGATTAAAATATTTCCCTATAAATCCCGTTATTTTGACGTTCGACTGCAAAACGAACGATAAAATTTACTTTATTGTTTCAATTTTAATCTATGGAAGCGCTCGTTCACTCCAATTTTTACTCTCAAGAATATAAACCCGAACCTAGACTTGAGAATGATTTTTTCCTTACCCTTAAAAACAAAAAAGCTCTGATCCGATAGATCAGAGCTTTTGTATTATCTAGCGAGTTCGAGCTTTATCCCTCGATAGGAGACACAACAAACAACAAATCACCTTGAGATACTTGCTGTCCATTACCGTTTAATATCCTTTCAATACGGTACTTTTTATCCGCTGGGTATAATTCGGCATCTTTACGGTTAAAGTTAGCCAAACTAAGCTGTGAAAACATCTTCATCGCTTCTGTAAGAGCAAGTGTTTGATCAACAGTGACAACATCCCCTTCTCTAACAAAATCAGCTTCACCTGGCGCTGGTGAGGTGTAGAAGATACCTGCACCTTGAGCCAACACCTTCAACTCGTTACTTTCACCAACTCGTAATGATTCAGTTGAAACGCCAGTTGTTTCAGCAGCAGCTTCCATTTCTTCAATCAAAGCTGGAATATCAAGCTCCGCCATCAAACGAGGTAGATAATTGGTGTCGTATACCCCTTCGTTAAAGGTACCGTCTTTCAATATACGTTTTAGCAAAGGAATATTGGTTGCAATACCTTTGATTACTACTTGCTGATCGAGGTAATCATGAAGTTTATTAATGACATCTTCACGGTTTTCACCACGCATAATGACTTGAGCAATCAAGCTATCGTAGTATGGCGAAACTTCTTTTCCTTCAGATGCTATCGAGATAACTTCAACATCATCACGCTCTGGGAATTCACAATCCGTAATTGAACCTGGGTTAGGGATCAACTGCAAAATACCTTCGCCATCTAGCGCTGCTTTTTCTGCGGTGATCCGCACTTCCATTGCATAACCAATTTGACTAGGCGATAAGTCTTCAATAGAACGGCCAGCTGCGATATCAAACTGTGCACTAACAATATCAATACCAGATGTGGCTTCCGTCACAGGATGCTCTACCTGCAGACGAGTATTCATTTCCATGAAATACACTTCATTGGCATCTAAGTTATAGATGAACTCAACAGTACCTGCCCCCATATAGTCCGTTACATCACCTAGTGCGCGGGTATATTCTAGTACTTGCTGTTGAAGCTCAGCAGGCAGCATTGTTGACTCTGATTCTTCAACGACTTTTTGGTTATTACGCTGTACAGAACAATCACGTAAGCCCAATACCTTAGTGTTACCAAATTTATCACGTAGCAATTGCACTTCGATGTGGCGCAATGATGTGACATACTTCTCTAAATACAAGTCACCATTACCGAATGCGGCTGCGGCTTCTGTAGAGGTTTGCTGGAACAAAGCAATCATGTCATCTGGACGTTCAACAACTTGGATACCTTTACCACCGCCACCTTGTACGGCTTTTAAGAGTACTGGATAACCAATTTCTGCTGCTACATTCACTGCTTGCTCAGCATTATTCAGAATACCGTGAGATCCAGGAACAACAGGAACATTCTGACCTTGTGATGTTTTAATTGCGTTCGACTTGTTACCCATTGTCGTCATTGAATAAACGCTTGGTCCAACAAAATTCACACCATTATTCACACATAAAGCGGCAAACTGCGGGCTTTCAGACAAGAAGCCAATACCTGGATGCAATGCATCAACATTTTCGTACTCAGCAACTTTCAATACAGAATAAGCGTTTAAGTAACTTTCGTCTGAAGTATTACCACCGATACAAACCAGTTTATCATTTGGTTTAAGCATATCAGCTGGGACTGACGTCATATCTGGGTCGGATGCCACTAACACGACACTGATATTATTATCATGTGCTTTACGAATGAGCTTCACCGCAGTACAACCACGAGCATGGATCAATACTTTGTTAATTGGTGCCATCAGAGCGCGCGGATCGTCTTGTAAGATTTGATCATCTTCTGCAGTGACTTCAGGTACCAAAGTCGATAATGCGTTCGCAATAACGTCTTCAATGTGAAGTGTTGGCAGTGGCATTAATGGATCAATGCTGGTCAACTGTGCATCTAAGGTGTCGCTAAACGGATTAATCACCATTCCATTCATCGCACCCGGCACTTTAGACAAATAGTTAGAAAGTGTCGATGTAGACGGCAAGTATGCTGGTACAACCATTTGCCCAGCAAATGGCATATTTGTACCTGATAAATAATAAGTTTGCACTAAGGGATGAGTAACAAAACTTGCTTGTGCGCCACCTGTACAGTCACCATAACCAAACATCATGACAGGCAATTCATTATCACGAATAAAACGAGTAATACGATCATTCACAACGGCCATAGAGAACAGCGCTGCAGCACCTTCTTTGGTCTGCATGCCGCCTGAGCTAATAAAGCAAACAACAGGTAAATTGCGCTTGGCACATTCAATCAATAAAGCACTGAATTTTTCTGCCGCCGCCATATCAAATGCACCGGCTTGGAAAGCAGTATTTGAAACAGCAACACCGACACGCAATCTTTGACCATCTCGTTCAAATTCACCGACACCTGTGATCAAACCACATGGTCGAATACCTTTGTCTAACGCATCTTCGATAGATAATCTAAACCCTGGGAAATTTAACTGGTTAGCTGACATTAAGTCGCCGTTAATTTCTTCAAATTGACTGAAGAATTTAGCCACAATGTTTTCCCAGCTCATCTTGCCAGCACGTTTTTCATCACGCAGCACTTTTTGGATAAGAAGATCTTGATAACCCATTGTCAAACGGTTCCAGAAGTCTTTACGACGTCCAATACGTACTGGGTTAATAGCACCTGTGTAACTGCTATTGTCATCTTCACTATCGAAGTATTCAGGTAATAGACGCTCAAAGAAATAGGTCAAGATCACGAACAAGCTGTCGTTCAATTGAGGGAAACCAACACTTTTCCACTGCTCTACTCGTGTCAATAATTCCGCACGATTTGATTGAGACATGAAGTACTTCAACCACTTATAGAACTTACTCTTATCATTTGCGATATCTTGGGTTGAGATGGCTTTATCAATTGAAGTATGCAATAAACTGTCAACTGAACTGCGAGACAAGCCTTTTGCCATCATCGCTTCTTTTGCGATGGACGCTAAATTAACCACAACGTTGTCATAAAGCGCGTTAAAAATCAGAATGTTGTAACATTGCCAAATAAAGTCTTCACGCAGTTCATCATTAACCACGACATCGAGTACCGTCAATTGGTTCAGTTCAGGCCAATCTTTTTGAGTAACTTCTGACGGTAAACTTTCCAAATACTGGATCAAGCCTTGGAAGTTATTCGCCGCATTACTCTTCCAACGGTGATATAACGACCAACCGATGTTAAATAATAATGCCTTACGGGCTTTTTTATAGTTCTCTTTTGGCTCACCCAAAATAAAGCGAGTCAACATATTACGTTCTGTAGAAATCTCATCACGTTTCGACGTAAAGTTGCTCCACAGCTTATTTAACTCGTCGTCATAAACCAATTTATCAGGGCTGGCTAACCAAGTTTGGAAGACTTTGTCTTGCTCTTGCTGAATACGTGCAAGCAAATCACCTTCAGGTACGCTGACTTTTGACAATCGCCCATATTCACCTTCTGAAATGGAGTGAATACGGCTACGAAGTGTTAAGTAACGTAAATAACGATAAGCACTACCAAACAAGTTCAAATGCATGGTTGGGTTACTTGCCACAGCCAGTTCAGCATTCACTTCAAGTGAAACTAAATTCGCAGAAGGGTTGAGAAAACGGTTTAGACTGCGGTCATAATGTTCACGAAGATCATCAGAATCCCGAACAAAATCAATCGCTGCTTTTTCTACCGCTTCGATACTGCTGATAATGGCGCGACGTAAGTTATGTTGACGTTCATCTTTATCAGCGGGCGTAAAGTCGATAACCCCATCAATACAACCTGTACTGTATAACTCTTCTGGTGAAACACCGACCGATTTAGCACACTCTTGCCACGATAAGTTGTACTTACGAGCAATACTTTGTAAACCTTGAGGCTGAATGGTATTAAATATACCATCACGTAATGACAACAGAATATTGGCAGCAGCAAGTGGAATAGCCCCACCTGAGTAACCTGCGCCAATTACAATCCCTACCGTTGGCACATCGACATTGGCACTTTCTGCAATCGCTTTTGAAATTGAGTGTGCTTGGTTTTGACTATTAGCGACTTCACCTGCATCAGCCCCAGGAGTATCAATTAGATAAACAATTGGCATCGACAATTCGGCAAAATGACGAATGGCTTTACAGGCCGCAATGTGGTGCTCTGGCATCCATGCACCATTAGATGTTGAACGCTCTTGTGCAATAAACCCGACACGTCTTACGCGCGAACCAAAACTTAATTCCACTTCTGCACTGTAAAACGGTCCAAGATGCGTATCTAAAATGACTTGACCTTTCAAGTCTGCGATAATTTTCTTCGCGCCTGGACGGTTTTTGTCAAGTGTTGGCTGAATTACTTTCGAAACGTAGCCATCAACGTCGAGTTGAGATAATGTTTTTAAGTTAGCTTGAACCGTATCTTCATCTAACAAACCTTTCACTTCATCCGAAAGGCTTTGCTTACTGTGCTTGGGAAATAAAGAAAAATCGTTTGCCAATTGTTCGGCTTTTAAAAAAAGCAAGTCTGCGTTTTGAGCTTGAGTCGTGCTCATGGGCTGATTGTTGCTGGTCATCCTAAGATCCTCTGCTTATCCTAGCCTCAAGGTCCCGTATTCGCATCTCATTAGTAATCAAAGTCCAAATGAGAAACGTCAACAAAGCCTTATAATTTTTATAAGAATTAAATATAACTTTTATCTATCCCAAATTACTATTAAACTGCACTAGACGCTTTGTTCCATTTTTGAGACAGTGGTAAAAACATGCCTGATTTGAACGGGATGATACTCTTTGCGGCCGTAGTTCGAGCTAAAGGTTTCTCTCAAGCAGCCAGAGAAACTGGACTGCCAAAGTCAACGATTAGCCGTAAGATTGCTCAACTTGAAGAGCAACTTGGGGTAAGGCTATTGCAACGAGACACTCGTAATGTAAGTCTGACACAAGTCGGAGCACTGTTTTATCAACATTGCGATACGATTGGGAACGAAATCGAAGCTGCAAAAGCAACTATAGAAAACACCCATAATGACGTATCAGGTTCATTAAGAATTGCCATCCCAGTATCCTTCAGTCAAGAACTGATTGCCAACTTGGCAAGCGGATTTATGCGACTGTATCCTAATGTCACCTTAGATATCCAGTTTACTGATAACGATGTTGGACTGGTCGGAGAAGGTTACGACATAGCTATTAAATATGGTCCTTTGCAATCGTCCGATCTTGTGGCTCGTTTACTTATTGAAAGGCAACCAATTTTAGTAGCTAGCCCAGTGTATTTAAAAACCAAAGGTACGCCAGCGACACCTAAAGCATTGATTGAGCATGATGGCATTTTGTTAGGTACATCTCGCTCAGCTCCAATCTGGCCTCTTGGTAAGGGATCACGTAAAACAATGGTCAGTTTTCAAAAGAAAGTGCGAGTAAACAGCGCCGTTATGGTTAAAAAATTAGCCCTCGATGATTTTGGTATCGCCATGCTGTCTAACTCAAGTTGTAAGCAAGAACTCGCTTCAGGTTCATTAGTTCCAATTTTGCAAGAATGGCCAATTGAGCCGTTTAAAATTTATGGCGTTTATTCAAGTCGACGCCAATTAGCGACTAACATTAGTACCTTTTTAGACTACTTCACCAAGCGTTTTTCGAGTCAAGAGTCACTTCAATCATTAATGATGTAATAATTCATTTAATTCGGCTTTATGCAATTGTAAAATCTGGTTCAATAACTTATTTACATAAAGGCACATAATGTGTCATCGTCTAATTTAATCCATCACTCTATTGAACTCACGACAAATCAGGCATCACACATGATTAAAAAGTTTATAATTATTAGCTTATTGCTTTTTTCAAATCTGAGTATCGCAACCTCTTTAGATGTGGAAGAAGCGCGAGTTAAGAAAGCAGAAAATGCCCTGCCAAAAGTTGCTCAACGTTATAACACTTTTATGGAATCATTAACTGAATCCGTGAAAAATAGTACAACTGAAAGCCAAATATCACAATCAGTCGCTGACCTATCACATCGTTTGTGGCAACAAGCCGTAAGAGACGTTCAATCTGGTTCAAACGATGATCGCCCATTGTATTGGAGCCGTTTAACAATGAGGCGAGCACTAAAACAACTTTCCCCAAATTTTAAAATGCTTCCATGGCAACGAGAGGTTTTGTTACGTTCAGTAGAAACAGCAACAAGAGGCTTGAATGATGTATCTTTCTCAGAAGATAGCCAAATAAAAATTCTACTAACAGGATTTGATCCTTTTTTTCTTGATAGAGATATTAGCCAAAGTAATCCATCTGGGCTCGCCGCATTGGCATTAGATGGTCATAAATTTAACGTTCATGGCAAGCAGGCACAAATAGAAACCGTTATGATCCCTGTTAGATTCAAAGATTTTGATGATGGTATGATTGAATCTATTTTGACACCTGTCTATCGCGATAATCTAGCCGATATGGTTTTTACCGTTAGCATGGGACGCTCAGATTTTGATCTTGAACGATTTCCTGGACGTAATCGCAGTGCCAACGCCCCTGATAATTTAAATGTGTATACAGGTGCAACCAAAAGGGTTCCAAAAGCCCCAATGCTTAATGGTTCAACTTTAAACGGTAATGAATTTATTGAATTCACTTTACCCGTTGCCGCTATGCAAGCTGTTAAAGGGAAGTGGAAGGTGAATGATAATGCAAATATTTCAACATTAAAAAAAGGTGAGTTCATAGCAGAATCCTTATATCAATTAAGGGATGAAACTTCTGTAACAGGCTCTGGTGGAGGATATTTATCAAATGAGATTTCTTACCGAGCTTTGAGGTTGATGCATCAATATCATTCAAACATACCTGTAGGACATATCCATACACCTAGAGTCAAAGGGCATGATCCCATGCTTGAAGCTGCCATTGTTCAGCAAATTAAAAAAATGGTTATATCGGCCGCGAAAGCTTACTAAAATTCTTTTGATTCGACTTTTGCTAATAAGCCAGATGGGCTCTTCAAGAGTGAGACTAAAGCTACTGTTTCTTGATGCACTTCATTTGGCTGCCTACATAAACTCACTTTTCCGTTTTGAATAAGCGTAAAAGTAATATCGTCACCAGTCACCATAGTGCCGATTTCCGCTAAACTTAACTTTACTTTTGCAAGTTCAGCCAACAATGGCGGATAATGAAAATCGGTTTCAGGCAACACTTCCTCAACGATCATCTCACCATGTCCAGCATCAAGTTCATCATTTATCTTAACTTTTGCAATTGGCCCTTGCCACCAAAGTATGGCTTCACCTTGCTCAACATCAGTGCTGTGATCAAGCCATAAACCGGCTCCTTTATTCGGTAACAAAGGTTCTTTAGAAGTCTGGTTTTTATAACCAGCGATTAAACTAAGTTCAATTTCTGGTGATTCACCGGTAAAGGGTGCCCAGTGAGCCACCATAGATTTCCATTGCTCCATAGGCCAGTCAATCAGCACACAACGTATCCCTGCTAAGGTAAACACTGGGTATATATTGTTTTCTAATGTGCGATTTTCAGGGGTTTCTTTTACACCTTCTACCAACCAGTCGCCAGCAACTTCCAAAATGGCGGCGGTTACACAGGGTAAAAAGTCTTCGGGAACTTGTTCAAGTATCGAGATACCTGTATAAGTCAGGATTGCCTTTTTCCAGTCGCTTAACGGGCACCATATTCCTACTCCAGCAGGTAGCTCTTGATGTTGCCAAAACACACCATCTCCGCCAATATGCTTTAATTCAAAAAGACAATCTTGAGCCTCAAGCCCATAACCAATCGCTTGGCTGGCACTAATTATCACCCGACTATCCATCTACATTCCTATTATTTTTTACTTAGCAGCTAAATAACTGCAACCAATGATGTGAGATGACACCTCTAACCTCACTCTTATACTCACCAAACTATTTTCAACCTAAATGAATGTATTACTTACCTTTTACCGCCATTAAATTTAATGAAATCGGATGGCGCCTTCCTTTCAAGTTTTGACTCAGATTTGGTAAAACATTTTGTATTGCTGTAGCTTGCCGAGCATTCTTCGGAAATAAACTTAATCGAATGCCTTTTTTATCGTAATTCGCCTGAATAATTAATCCCATCATTGGGCCATTTAATAAACGATAATGAAGCATATCTCCATTGCGTGTAACTTCTGCACTACCTACCTTGCAAACCCCACCATGCTGACTTAACACCGACTTGGCCGATTCCAGCACTTTTTTTGATATGCCAGAGTCCCCCTCTGCCTTTTCTTGAACTGGCATCAACATACCTAAGAATTGACTGACAGCACCCGATTGCGGCTCAGATTTATTCTCATGTTTATCTTCTGGCAACTTAGGGTGATGTGTTCGACCAACATTAATTTGATTACTCATCAAACACCGCCTTTAATTTTTCTTGATCTTTTACTAATTGTAGAACTTCACGATTCATTTGCTTTATTGTTTGCTCTATTTCTTCTATTTCCTGCCCGATAGAAATCACGTTTTCAGCCAGTTTTCTTTCATCTTGATAACATTTAGCCAGTTTTATTTTAAATTTAGTCAGTTTGTTTTGGCTTAACGATTCTGTTGGCAAATCTAGCTGTTTGATATAGCGAATCACTTCTAGACGTTCATCAATGGTCTGTTGCTTTTTGTCACTCAGTTGGGCCGATTGCTTTTTCGTTTGACTGATTTTTCGGCGCAGCTTATCTTCTTTTTTGGAGCGGATCTCAAGAATTCTTAGCAGCATCTCTTTGTCATTTGGGTCAAATTCACCTTGTTTCATATCATGCCTATAGTTCAATAACGGTGAAATGAGTTATTGATGCGAAGTTCATCAAAAATTTCCAAAGGTAACTGAATTTAATTGAATTTGTGTATCTTCGTAAGCGCTATATTCATCCGTTGTTTGGCGCAAAAATTGTTGAATCGCCGGGTAACGCTCAATCGCTTCATCGGTTTCTTCATCTTGTCCAGTTTCGTATTCGCCGACTCGGATAAGCAGTTGAACGTCTTCATAACTTGCTAGCATTTTTCTGAGTTTTGCCGCTTGCATTTGCTGCTCTTTAGGCACAATTTGATCCATCACTCGGCTCACACTAGCATTAATATCGATGGCGGGATATTGCCCTGCACCGGCTAGCTTTCTGGATAAAATAATATGTCCATCCAAAAGTGAGCGAACCTCATCCGCAATAGGTTCATTCATATCATCCCCTTCAACCAGTACCGAATATATCCCAGTAATACTTCCTACTGCTGCTGGTCCAGCCCGTTCAACTAAAGATGATAATTTAACAAAAACACTCGGAGGAAAACCGTTTGAAACCGCAGGCTCTCCTGCTGCTAATCCAATTTCTCTTGCACTGCGAGCAAAACGCGTCAATGAATCCACCATCAGCAACACGTTTTTACCTTTATCTCTAAAATACTCTGCGATTGTTGTTGCTGTTATTGTTGCTTTCATACGTTCGAGTGGCGGCCTGTCAGAAGTTGACACAACCATTACCGTGCGCTTTTTAGCTTCTGGAGTTAAGTTATATTCCAGAAACTCTTTCACTTCACGACCACGCTCCCCCACCAAAGCCAACACAATGACTTCTGCATCACATTTAGAAGCAATCATCCCAAGCAATGTACTTTTTCCTCCTCCCGCAGCGGCGAATATGCCCACTCGTTGCCCAACTCCGCAAGTCAAAACACTGTCAATTGCTTTTATCCCCAAAGGCAAAATATCTTTGATTAAACTTCTACTTAAAGGGTTTGGGGCAGAACCTTGGTTCAACCTCACTTCAGAAGTTACTAAGTCACCTTCGTCAATCGGTCGACCCAATCCATCAAGCACACGGCCTAAAAGTCCATCTCCAAGCGCAATTTCATGACCATGTCCCAACAGCTCGACATCTTCACCAGTTTGCAACCCTGTTGTACTATCAAAAGGAGACAAAAGTGCCTCATCACCATTTACACCTATAACTTCAGCTTTTAATTTCCCAGCTATTAAGCAAAGATCCCCTTGATGTGCACCTGTTAATGAAGAACGTACAAGTGTCGCGCCGACTTCCTTAATGCGTCCAAAAAAACGAACCGATGGAATCGATTTTTGAACATCAAACGGATTCAAAAATAACTGTTCAGATAGTTCTTCCACAATTTCATTTACTTCTGGCAACTTCATTATTCAACCTTAGCAACTAACTATTCATGGCGTTATCAAGCGCATCACCCACAAGATCCACGTGGTCAATGACCTTTATTTCTACGTCATCACCCAGTTCTTGATACGACAACACTGCAGTAGTAAATAGTTCTCGCTCGACAATTTTTCTTAAGTAACGTCTTACATCAAGCGAAGTTAATAATGCACAATGTTGATTTGGAGGCAGTAACTCTTTTATTGCTGTTAAAATAATGTGTGTTTGTGCGGTATTAAGAACTGAATATGATCCAGCCGTTGACTGCCTAATTGACTCCCTAATTAAATTCTCAATTCCTTCACCAACCATAAGCACAGCAATCCAGCCTTGAGGAGTCGCAAACTTTCGACGAATATGTCTCCTTAACGAGATACGCACATACTCAGTCAGCATAATAATGTCTTTCTCTTTAGGTACCCACTCAACGAGTGTTTCAAAAATTGTTCGCAAATCTCGAATGGATATACCTTCTTCAACTAACCGTTGCAGTATTTCAGCGACTTTACCGACTGAGAGTAATCGCTGTAATTCTCTAATAAGTTCACCATACTTACCTTCCATGGCATCCATTAAATATCGAGTTTCTTGGACCCCTATAAATTCACCAATAAATCGATCTACAACGATATTTATCAGGTGAGTAGGAATCGCTTCACCTTCTACCACTGAAAAACCTTGAGCTCTTACTGCACTAATTTCTGACTTTTTGATCCAATGTAAACTTTGTCCATTAAAGCTCATTACTTCTTCACGAGTCGTAATGGTAGGAAATGGAACATCTAACAGAGCTTCTTCGGGATCTAACTGCAACTGCAACACAGACTCTTGATAAAGATGAATATCACACTGACCGGACTCACTTTTGTTCACTACCTGCAATTGTATTTCAGGCAAAGGAACACCCAACTTTTCGAATAAAGACCAACGTAGCCGATGTAATGCTTCTTTCATGCCTTGGTGAGGGGAATCAGAACTTAAATAAAGGGTTAAGGGGACTGCGCCTGGCTGCATATTCGCATCATCACTGGCTTCTTCACTGCCAGCTTCGGAAAAGGCTTGATCGTCTGTGCTATCACTTTTCTTCTGCAATCGACCAAGCCACCAAGTGCACAAGAAGATAATGGTGCCAATCGAACCAAAAACCCACCAAGGAAAACCTGGTATAATCGCAAAGGTTACCATGACCAAACCAGCCATTTGTAAAGATGACGGCTGCTTTGAAACTTGGACAACCACTTCTTTACCTAAATTCTGCCTTTGCTCACCTGGTACTCGAGTGACAATTAAACCCGCGGTAAGTGAGATCAGCAGTGAAGGAATTTGCGCAATTAAGCCATCACCAACAGAAAGCACAGCATAGGTATCTAATGCTTCTGATGCAGACATCTTATGTTGCATCACCCCCACCGCAATACCACCAATAATATTCGTTAAGATGACAATAATACTCGCTATCGCATCACCTTTAACAAACTTCATTGCACCATCCATAGCACCGTATAACTGACTTTCTTTTTGTACTTTTGAACGTAATTTTTTAGCTTCTTTTGCATCAATAACACCAGCACGCATATCACCATCGATACTCATTTGCTTGCCTGGCATTCCATCAAGTGAAAATCGAGCACTTACCTCAGCAACACGTTCTGAACCTTTAGTAATAACGATAAACTGAACGATGGTAATAATAGAAAAGATAATAATACCAACAGCCAAATTTCCACCAACAACGAAGTTACCAAAAGTGTAAACAATGTCACCAGCGTCGTGCTGCAGTAAAATCAAACGACTAGTACTAATGGTTAATGCTAATCGATACAGTGTAGTAATAAGCAAAACGGAAGGAAACACTGAGAACTCAAGAGGATCTCGAATGTAAATTGCAATCATGAGCAACACAATTGATAGCGCTAAGTTAATTGCAATAAGGACATCAACGAGAGGTGTTGGTAACGGTATAATCATCATGAAAACCGCCACCATGAGCATAACCGCTAAAATAATATCATGCCTTCCAGCCGCTTTATTCAACCATTCAGATATAGAAATCAAACGAGACCTCCATGATCTACTTTGCTCAAGAACTGCTGCTGTAATAGGAGCATTTGATACCAATTTCGTCCTTCTGAATTCGATGGACACAAACAGCTGATCATCATTTTTTGTTTTATCAAAAATAACCTCTGTGGAACACCTAAGAAAGCTTGAGGGTGCCAACGTGTAAGCCATATATTAAGATCTTGTACTTGGGTATCTAATAACCAAGACGTCATCAATAGCCTCTGATCCTTAATTTCTAGCATCAAACCGTATGGAACCCAGTGATATTCCATCTGATCTTCCAATGACACTGGCCAACGGTTTAACAAATGAAACAACTCTTCTAGATTTCTTGACGACTGCAAATCCATCTTATCGGCCTACTTAATTACTCAAGCAATAAATACAAAATGTTCGTATGTTTTATGTAAAACAATTCATTAATAACCCTCTACCCTAAATAAGCTTAGGAGCAATATAAAAAAACGATAAATAAATCTTAAAATAAATCTTAAATATCTGTGTTTATTTTATATTTTGGATTAGCTATAAAATAAATATGACTCGAAATGAATACTAAATTTTGCGAAAGAAAAGACTATTCGTCTTCACACCATTGATCGAGAAGATCCATCATTGATTCAGCAATATGCTCTTGCTGCTCTGGATCACGAAAACACTTATGTGGTAACTGGAGAAGCAGATCTCGCCATCTCCTTAAAAAGCCAATTTTTTTGTCTTCTGCGAGTGACAAGCTATTAATTCGTTCTTCAAGCCACTCTGCATAAACCCAAGATTGCTCTACAAGTTCTAAAGTTACAGTAAGAACGCTTGAATCTTCAGCCTGACAAGATCTCGCCAATAACGTGCAATAATCCTCAATACTCATAAAAATAAGCAAACGCCTAAGATCGTCAATCACTGAAATCAGTTTGACCATGTCCGCGCTCGTATCATTATCATTGAGCGAATTTGATAACGCTCTTAATAACACTTTTATACGCTTACGCCTTTCAGGCATATCTTTTAATAAGCTAAACCATTTCGCTAATCCGTTTTCCCCATGTGTTGCTCTTTGATACAAGTTTTTAAGCGAATCTAAGCCTGATTGGTCAAGAGGTAAATCTTCCATTGCAGCGATTAGTGCAAGCTCGGAGCCTTCTTCAGCCAGCATTTCTTGCAACATTTTTCGGAGTTTTTTAAGCACTTCTTCACTTAAACCACCAGACCCAATAATGCTGGCTAATAGCATCATCACATTACCAGTATCTAAGTTCATTTGACCTATTTGGGACATTATTGCATCGGCATCGCCTAAGCTTGCTAATTCACCAGCAAGTTTAGACATTTCAGCCCCTTGCTTACCTTCTATAGTCGCAACAAGCTCCTCAAGATCCGTAACTCTTGCTTCATCTTGATTATCTTTACTGAGTGTTTTTTTGAATTTACTCGCGACAAGACCAATATCTTCGAACGCTTGCTCCATTGATTCAGCTTCGATATTAAATTCTTCAATTGCTAGTGACGATGAAGTGTGAGCAGGTTGTACCTGTCCATTAACTGATTTTAAGTTAACTTCTGTATTAAAGTTTACAGCATTTGCATTATCCACTCGCATAACCAGTACCCTTTCTATTTTTTAAGAACACTCGTTTTATTTATTGTTCAGAAATTTCGATACCTTCAGCTTCATTATCTCCTTGATCCAACTCATTTTCATATTCGTACTCAGAATTGAATGAATAATCTACTTCAACAACTGGCTCTGATTGATCCACATTGGCATCAATAGCTTCGTTTTTTAGTTCTGATATTTCGTCAACATCTGTAGATTTATTCGAGACAAACGCATTGATAATAAGATCTAAATGCTCAAATAACTTTATGTGTGCAGATAACGCGTTCGAACGCAATTCAGCATCTCCAGAGTCAAGCGAAGAGTCAATTTTGACCTCAAACTTATCATTAAACTCTCTAGAAACGCTCTCGAAATCCTCTTCTGAAACCATCAAACAAATTTCACCATCACCTAGGTTATTGATTACTTCTTCTGATAATCGCTCAGCAACCAGAGGACCAATTTCTACTTCCTGAGACCAAGATCGAATTACATTGCCTATTTGCTGTGATATTTTTGGTTTTAATTCTTGAAGCACTGCTTTGGTAAACGATGCTTCGTCTTTAACCCAATCTACTGCATCTTGGATAGCTACAGCCTGAGCTTCAGCATGCCATTGCAACATTTTTGCATCCGCTTCTTTCTTAGCTTCCTCAATAATATCTTGAGCCTGCTCACGAGCATCCTCCCTTTGTTGATGAGCAGCCTTTAGCGAGAGCTGAATTCTTTGTTTAACTTTCTGCTCCATATCTATTAATTGAGCTGAAGCTGCCAATTGAGTCTCTGAAACAAAGTCATCGCCATCTCTCTCTATTTCGCATTGCAAAATTTCTATATTAAATGGATTCATAACAAGCGCTCCAGCCTTAGCAGCCAACGCTTTAAATTTATTACTGTTATGGAGTTCTGATATTTATCTAAATTGACTTCATCTGCGTCATTAACTGAAATAGGTAATGTCATTGCTAACGCTCTCCATATTTGATCGTCTTCCATCTCTTTAGTCAGCAATAATAAGCCGATGACTTGAGCATTAATAATGAGTTTGTCTGCCGAAATAGTATCTAATGACTCGCTTTGCTCTGCCGTAGGCCTTTGAGGCCACAATGCCCATGCTTGTTGGATTTGGTCATCTGTTAGTACATCAGCTAATGCTATTCTGTACTCTTTCAAAGACAAATACTCTGGACAATTCAGACAGAAAATCCCTAGAATAGTCACTAAACTCGGTAAACGTTCCTTTAAGCTAAACAGTAATTCATCGTTTTCAGACAATTTATTAGGCAGGGGCTTATCCACTATCCCCATTCTTTTAACTATCAGCGTTTCAATTCGCTCATTCAGAGTCGGACTTCGATGAAAAACCGATTTCCATTGCTGTAACCCTAATTTTTTCCACCAACTTGGATGCATTTGTTCTGCTGGATGCCAAACAAATTCGTAGTACTGCCTAAGTTCAGATTTCTCACCTGACTCTGTTGAAAAAAAATCAGAACTCATAATGCCCCCAATTAGGCCATACCCAAGTTATTTTTTATCATTTTCTTCTTAGCCAAAAGAACCCAAACATACAGAGTAATAACAACATCCCTAACCCAATAACTATAGGCACTTTATTGTACTCAATCTTGGCAATGAGTTTAGCCCATTCATTGTCGTTCTTTACTGGCGGAGCTGATTGGTAACCATAATTTGCTGCCTGTATAAAGAGTGTAATTCGATCATAGGAAAGCCCTGGCACTGCATTTTGAATCAAACTTTTTATTTGATTCTCTTGGGTAGTCAAATTCGCTTGGGGTGAATATTTAATATAAACAGACGCGGACTTTTCTTCTTTCACTTGAAATTCATCTGATTGAGTAGACTCGGCGATTGACACTCTCGCACTGATAACCCCTTCTAGATTTGATAAAGTACGCTCTAACTGCTGCTCTTTAAGATAACTAATTTTTGCATCTTCTTGGGCTGGTGATGTAACTAGCTGCCCTGAAGGAAATAGATCCTCAATACTCATGTATTTAGGTTTTGGAAATCCATTCTGCCTCAATAATGCAACGGCATTGATAAATTTGTTTTCATCAATCATGAGTGTAGCCATACCTGTTTTAGGATCGATATCATTGCTTGCATCAATGTTATTTAACCTAAGCAATGCAACCATGTGATTCGCTTCATCTTGAGGTAGGTCACGATAAAGCTCGACTTTACAAGCCGTAAGTAACAGCAATAATATTGCCAAAATACTAAAACGAAGTTTCATTGCATACTCGCCAGCTTATTAATGGATTGTGACAATGACCCTGCAATTTTAGCTACTAGGTCTACTTCTACAACTGCTTTACTAATAGACTTTTGGCTCTCTAATATTGCAAGCGGCGACATGTTTTGACCCATTTTTTCTGCCATAGCAGGATCTGTAGGCGCCATTTTTTTAATCAAATCAGAGTCACTTCCAAGTGCAGCACTTGATGTGGCTTGAGTTAAATCTTTATTACCAATACTTAAAAGGTTTTTAAACTTATCCACCAACTCAGTACTTACGTCATTACTTTCTTTCTTGGTGGGTGCTTGTGGAGCAACCTTTTCTACATGATGAATAGGTATATTACTCATAGTAGCCTCCTTACTAACTTCTTACAGCTATCAGTTTATTGGACAACACTTCTTTCTGCTTTTGGCTAGAAATAGGTCCTGAAAACAACACCCTAAGCGCTTGGGCTGCTTCGCTATTACAAGACTGCAACTCACTCACTGCTTTAGATGCTTCATTTAACGCAAAATAAATCACACTGGTGCATATTTTTCTGTCTTCCTCATCAAGAATAAGCTCAGGAAAGACTTTTATCATTGCATATGCTTGCTTTTTTAAACCATGATTGCCTGCAGCAACTGCGGCTTCGACTAGTAGTCTTTTATCTTCACTTTCCATTATTTTTTACTCATAAAAAATTAAATATCTAATTCAGTTAATCTTTGCAATAATTCCTTGAATCATGTCTTTTATCATCTTGATGATTGCACTTTCGTAACCAACAAAATTTGAGTATTGCTGAAGTGAAAACTGTGCTTTCAGCATTTTATCCGTATTATTGATATCGCCAGCTTTCATATTTGACTGAGCATTTTGCGCTGACTTAGCCGAAAGTTGAGATAATTGATTAACAACAGAGCTTAAATCCATATAACCCTCTCTAGAGCGACGTTGCTCTTACCACTGTAGGACAACACATGTATCTTTTTTTAAACGCATCAGTAAAATGCGCATGGTTACTAAAGCCACTATCCAGTGCGATGTCTGCAATTTTCTTTGATGTAATCAATAATTGCTTCCTTGCATAACTGAGTCTTCTTTCCAACAACCATTTTTTTGCCGATACACCATAATTTTTATAAAACAAAAAATTAAGTTTCTTTACATCAACATCTAAATCTTCTGCAAATTGTGTAACAGGCCAAGGGTTCATAAAATGTTCTTCAAGATAACTCAACACTTTGTCATTATGAGCTAAGTAATAAATAAGCATTTTTGAGAAATATTCTTTATCCATGCTTAAACAATAAATAAAAATAAATTTCATCATCATATTCTTATTATTACTAAGCTGCTCTATCACCTTAACCAACTGACTTGCTACTGGTATCGTTTTAGTAAAATCCAATTTAAAAAACTTCACTTCTTTTTCTTGTGAAATTAAATCTACCACTTCGTTGTAAAGCGAATGTAACTCTCCTGAATAACAAAATAAGTTAATCCAATTTTCTCTACTTACCGCAGAGACCATTGCATCTTCTGATGTCATAACAAGCTGATTAGCAGCAACATTCGACACTTCATTTTGATAACGAATAACACCAGGCTCTTTAAACAAAACAATTTGAATTGCACTCATGTTATCTGCGCCTCAAAATAGAACATAATTCATTTTTAAATAACCCTGACCAAACCTATATCAGGTAATGACCTTAGTTTTTTATTTTTTTCATTAAGTTCCTTTAATTATTAGTATAGATTAATTTCATGAAACTAGGATTTAGATCCAGTACTGAAATATTTATCTAATGTTTTGAGCAATCGTTTTATTCATCTCAGCTAATAATGTTTGCATTGCATTAATTAAGCTAACTGTGACATTGTATTTTTGTAACAACCCTTGAAGCTGCAATTGAGATTGTGAAACAAAATCTGAAGCTCTGTTTGATTCGGTTTCAAGTGCATTTTTTACAGCTTGTAACTGCCCCTTCTTTAAATTTGTACCGTTCTTTTTCAAAAAATCTTCAACAGATAAGCCATCTACTGGAATATGCATTTTTTTCATAAAATCTAATGCTTCTTTGGGTATTTCAGCTGTGGCATCTTGTCCACTCACTGAAACACCACCTATGACTTCATCCAACTGATTAGCCATGCTGTGTGCATCCCGAGATAAATTGGCTTTCTCCTGTAACATCTTATATTTATCGCTCGCTTGCTCAGAAAGCATATTCATATTATTAAATAACGTATGAATACCATTAGAGAACATTGAGTCCCCTTGAGCTTGGGGTAAGCCCCCGTCAGAGCTTGCATTAACCACGGCTCCCGAATTGAGAACATTTGTATTTGTGGTTACACTCGAACTTGAATTACCTACAATAGATGGAGACATTGTTAAACCTCACTGTTACACAATTACACAATTACACAATACTATTTACTGTTGATATAACTTAAGTTAAAGGTAGCTCCGCACCTTCTTCTTTTTAGCTTTTGGCGGGTCAATTTCAGCAGCCTCTAATCCATTTTTATCATTACCTTCCGTACCACTTTTAATGGCCTTTTTAGGTGCTTTCTTATCACTAATATTTACGAATTCTTGCTCTAATTGTTTAAAGTTTTGCCCTAACTCAGCGACTTTTCCTAATACTTTCTCCTGCTGCTTACCGAAACCCTCAGGAAATGCGGCCTGTAATTTTAATAATTTATCTTGAGCAGACTTGTCTGTTTTCGCTTGTTGAACCAAAGTTCTTATTTCTGCTTGTAAACTTTGAAACTCCTGCAACTGATTATTAATAGCTTTTTTTCTTTGCTGTATGTCGTTCATTACAGATTTTATATCTTGAAAAATATTCATAATTTAACCTTTATTTCACCTTATGAAATTAAACATTCAGCTTTTACTTCCGCTTCTTTAACCTTTTGTATAACAACTCTATAACTTCTAAAGCTGAGTCTAGCGCTATTTTAAAATCCGCTTTTTTTTTAAACTCTGAATCATTGAGCTCTGAATGCATCAACTCAAATCTAAGCTGATATTCTTCCAATGTATTTACTCTTTTTCTAATATCATCTTCTAGTTTAGTTAGTCTTGGCATGTTGTATTTCCTTAAAATAATAGAGGAATATGAATAATTTGCCCGTTTTTACTCAAATCAACGCCTTTAATATCAATAAATTCGATAACATATCCGTTATCAAGTTCATTCCCTATGCTAAGCCTATACCCATTTTCTAATTCGATAAAAGGCAATTCAGAGTTTCCACCAAAACTTACTACCGGTGATGTTAGGATTCTATTAACCTCGTGCCTAACCGGAATATTTTGAAATACGATTTTTATACCATTCTGTTGAATTTTTTTAATATTATGAGCAATTTTAATGACCCTTGCTTCTGAGTTCTGATCGACCTCTCCGGTTATTACAATTGAATCATCCAATTGAGTTATCATTAAACTTTCAATTAAATTTTGCTTTCTTAATGCGTCAATTAAAGGTTTAATTTGCACTCCAGATTCATTAATTACATGCCAACTTACTAAACTAGGAATTGTTTTCAAAACAGTAATAGCTTTATTCCATCTTTCTCCAGCTTGAATAGCACCAGATATTGTAACGCTTCCAGGGATAATATTTTGCTCAACAGATACATTTTGAAACCCGTTCTGATTCAAAACTTGTTTTACATCAGTAACCAACTGATCCGTACACTCCGCATGCATTACAAATAAAATTCCATGTTTTTTTACTTCGTCAACAAATTGATTAAGTTTTTGCGAATTCTCACAAAAACCGTTAAAAGTAACGACTCCATTTTCTGACCATATAGACTTAATTCCATCCAATTCATTAACTGTTAGTCTTTGATCTACCCACTGTTTTGGTGTCACACTATGTTGAGGAGCATGAACAGGATCAATTAATAACAACACAATTAATAGAGTTGAGAAAACTGAAATGATAAACAGCGCCCAATGAGAAGCGCTTTTCTTTGGCATTTTCTTTCTAGGTATACTTTTCGCTTCAATTTCTGTATCTGCATCACCTAAAATAAATGCAATACCTTCTATCTCGATTACTTCTCCATGTGCAATTTCATCGATAGATTCTTGCTTTTCGCCATTCACCCAAACTTCAGTTTCATTAACTAAGCTGACTTTATCTTCCGAAATATCAAATTCAAGCTGTTCAGAGTTATCTAATACAGCTAAAACATCACCATCGGAGCCAATAGTAAAACTCCCTAGAGGAAGTACTAGCTGTCGTCCTTTGAGCGGACCGTTTAACCATAATATTTTAAATGTCGATGGCATATGGTTCTCATTGATTAACTGGTTCAGCTTTTATTAAAAACAATCTCATCACCCTCTGCGTATGATGTTCAGTTGATCTGAATAATCCCCCCAAAATTGGAATGTCTCCAAGTAAAGGGATTTTATTCTTACTCGTCTCATCTTTATCTTGAACAAACCCGCCTATCAATAAACTTTCTCCTGATTTAAGCGTCGCTTGTGTCGAAATTTCAGAGTTTTGAACTTGTGGTATACCATCAGTTCCTTGAACCGCAGCGCTTTGTTGACCATCCTGTATATTAAGTACAAGCATCACTTCCTGCTGACCATGATCTGTAATGATCCTCGGTGTAACTCGTAATAATGAGCCTGTTGTTACAGATTCAAGCTTTGCAACTTTCTCACCACGAACTTTAGTATAAAAAGTGATGTTTTTATCCAAAACGGCTTGAACATTATTGAGGGTAACAACTGAAGGACGTGACAATACTTTTGCTTTCGAGTTTTGCTCTAACGCATTTAAGCGAACCATAAAGTTTCCAGTATTCCCTATAACCGTGGAGAAATTATCTCCCACTGAACCAGAATTAAAGCTTACCGAACCTCCACCAAGTTTGGCTGATGCTGACCAATCAATCCCTAACTGATTGAAATTTGAAGCATCAATATCAAAAATTGACACTGACACCTCAATCATTGTCGGTTTTATATCCAATTGTTTAATAAGGGTTTCGAAGGTTTTTTGATCTTGTGAACTGCCCCTTACTATGATCGCATTCTGTCTTGGGTCGGCAGCAAAAACTGGCCCTGTAGCCTTATCCGATTGCTGTAATTCTTTCCCCATTTCACGAAGTACACTAACTAAGCCCGGAACCGTTACGGGCTGCATGCGGTAACTGTAATCAGAATCACTCGCTGATGCGTAACTTAAATGATAAACCTTCACAATTTCATGATTTTCTGAAGCTTGTTTTGCATTTGAGTCAAGCTTTTCGGTGAGCTTTGTAACATTCATGACGCATATCGGTACGCCAACTAACTGCAAACTACTGATCCCTGGCTCTGGTTTTACGTTACAGGCATGTTTATCAAGTGCCCCAGCGTTCCTTAAGTATCGGCTTACTTCAACAGGTGTAATATTGTTAAGTGGTAAAACTTCACTCATCAGTTCGCTTGTTTTGTAAACATATAGAACACCGTTGTTGTAATACCAGACAAGACCATATTTTCGACTTAATTCAGTAATAACAACTAATGGTTTTTTATTTTGAATTCGACCACTAAACTGATCCGTAATCTGGCTACTAATCACAACAGGAATACCATAATTAGTGCCGAAGTCAGTAATCACTGCATTTAAAGGCGTACCTCTACTAATCATGACAAAAGGATCACCTTGCCATCGAATACTGTTTAATGAAGCAGCTTGTGTAGCACCAGTTACTAATAACAAAACAATCAAGACTATTCTTTTCATGTTCTCATTCTCATGACAAAATCACGCTTATGATTTTTCTTCTCTTTGAAACCCTTTTCTAAGTACTTAGCTATTGCTAAATGCATTACTACTCCCTGAGATAACTCATTTTCATCAACATTGTCATCGTAAAACCGCCACAAAAGCCACTTTTCATCTTGCAGTTGCAAGCTACAATCCTGACCACCTTCATAAGCCGCTAAAATTAAGGTTGCTTTTCTTAACCATTTTAGTAGCTCTGACTTTTCAACCGTCGGAATTATTTCAATTGCGACGGTTAATGAATCAGAAATTTTCAACACACTTGCGTTGTGATCGGCAAGCTTCCATTGATCATGTTTGGGTTCGGGAGCCTGAGCTTTTAAAAAGCCTGTTTCAATTAGCCTTTGTAACATTCTGGCTCCGAATTTTTCTCTTGGTTATTTTAAAGCTACACTCAAAACTCACTATCAGGTATTCACCTTAATTTTTGAAGATTAAGCTTGTCGCTTCAAATCAAATATTAATGTGAAACTATTCAATTACAGCGAATGGATCTAGGTTTATTAAGGTGGTCTTTTCAGAAGTATAGTTAGGAATTTCTTGTTCGCTAGAATATTTACGGTGGTATTTATTATAAATCTATCTCTAGGGTCTGTTGATCTTTCGTGATTGTTTTTGCAGCGATAAATTGGTTATTTTATGCAAGGCAGAGTTTGTGAGGCTTGGTTATTCCAAATAAGAAAACGATAACGCAGCAGAAATGACCAATTTACGCTGTCTTCGATGCTTTTGAGCATTCACTGTTCTGTGTTGTGACGAGCTCACTTAGATGGCTAAGCATCACTGCTCACGCCTTGAACAGATAAATGCTCAAATAGCACAAAATTTAATCTTGAAAGATCAACAGCCCCTAGGATGCTGATCCCTAAAAATCCACTAATATTAAGTATCTTATCGAATAAGTTGGAATACTCGGTCATCAACGAATAGCTGAAGCTACCGACTAAACCCCGATTTGCATACATCGTGATGGAGGCAGATATTTTAATGAGAAAATTATCATTAGTTTCTAAGCTCACCATAACACTAGTGAGTCTTTTTATTGCGTGGTGGTTACTGATTGAGTATCAATCCTACCAACAAACTATTCATCAGAAAATACATAAAGGCCTACTCGATTACCAATCAATGAACCAGCTTCAACTCGATTTAGTTGATCAATCACTTATCTCAGCAAAAAAAAACTTAATCGCTTATAACCACATACTGAAAAAGAACTCATTCCAAAAGACCAAAGAAGGTCAAGCCGCATTTGGCTATTACATTCCTCGCATAGGTTCATTCCCTGAAAAGGGCCTAAAAAAAGCTGAATCAACAATAGTAACTATTCCACCATTAATCCACTCTAATTATCCATTTGTTATTGTTTCTAGCCCTACTGGCGACTCATGGGTGTATTCCAAATATAAAATGCAACTGGCTCAACTTACACAAATAGTACTCTTACTTAAATCGAATGTTTCTGCTGAACTTGATAAGTTTGTATGGTCAAAATCGTATAAAAACTTTACTAATGAAGTGACTTCTATTCTGAGTTATAAAGCAAATCGTTCAAAGGAAGCACTCACTATCAGTATTCCAGTGACAATATATTCCTCCCTATTAACAAGGTTGCAATCACACAGTAAAAGTCAGTATGCATTAGTCACTCCCCGAGATCATTCCTTATCTTTCATAGCTAACCCAGATAAACTCGCTCCATCGCAAGAACTTGTTGACCTTGTTTTAAATAACCGACATTTACCTGAACAACAGCTAAACAAGGAAGTCGTTATTAATGGCATGGACTACTTTTTTATGAGTTCGTTTACTGAAAACCCCAATTGGCAACTACTCTCCATCATGCCTAAAAGTGAAATAGCTACCTCGGCTAAAAATGCTTTTATCCAAAAGCTTTCATCTTCTCTTTTCCTTTTACTCGCACTCACTATTTTGGTGGTTATCATATTCAAATTACATTTAGAAAAACCAATCAAAACCTATATCAAAATTTTACAAGATGATAATACTCCAAATCTTGAGCGTTATTTACCTCATTCTCCCTACGAAGAGTTAGACGAAATTGCCCAAGCCTATAACCGACTATTGGATGAAGTAAAATTGAGTCACCAAAGGCTTGAGCTTCAGGTTGCAGAGCGAACGAAAGAACTACTGGCTGCATCTCAAGCTGCTGAACTGGCGAATGAAAGAAAAACCGAGCATTTAACCAGTATCAGTCATGAAATCAGAACACCATTAAATGGTATTTTGGGTGCGCTTGAGTTGTTGCTTAATAATAGCTTATCGGCTAAGCAAAAGAGCCTGATTATAACCGCTTCCAACTGCTGCCATTCGTTGCTCTCATTAATAAATAATCTCTTAGATTTTTCGCGAATTGAAGCCGAACAAATTCAACTAAAATTAGCGCAATATTCTTCATTAGCACTCATTGACGAAGCTATGGCCAGTATAGAGTCTCAGGCCATTTCT
Organism: Parashewanella spongiae; assembly: GCF_004358345.1. Lineage (NCBI taxonomy): Bacteria > Pseudomonadati > Pseudomonadota > Gammaproteobacteria > Alteromonadales > Shewanellaceae > Parashewanella > Parashewanella spongiae. The sequence goes on from NZ_CP037952.1 coordinate 4,845,951, forward strand.
AAAGGTTTACGCCTTAATGTACAAGTTAACACGAATGTCCCAGAATACATTAATTTAGACGCCCAGAGGGTTCGGCAGATCCTCACAAACTTGCTAGGAAACTCAGTTAAATTCACCGATAAAGGTCATATTTTTTTACAACTTTCATTTTCAGTGCAACAACTTCATTATCAAGTTGAAGACACGGGTTGTGGCATGAACGAACAAGAGCAATTAACCGTTTTTGAACCTTATGTTCAAGGACAGCATCAAAAAATTGGTTCAGGTTTAGGCTTACCCATTTCTCAAAAACTGGCTCAAATAATGGGAGGTACTCTTACTGTCAGTAGTGTAAAACATCAAGGCAGTGTGTTTTGTTTAAGTATTCCTATTACCCATGCTATGGATATAATCAACTTGCAAGGACAGCACATTTCAGCACCAGAATCATTACATGCCCAACTTCTGCTATGGAAGGCCATTCCTGTTAATTCAGAAAGCCAGATACTCCAATCATCCGAGCTTACTTATATGCCTGCAAGGTTATTACAATTTTGTCGAGAAATTCAAAACAACTTTCCCCATTTCGCCCACAGTAATATGCCAGCACTTCTCACTTGGCAATTAAAAGTATTAGTCGTAGACGATGTTGATGTGAACCGAGAAATTTTGTCAAAAATGCTTCATGAGCTTGGTCAAAAAACCTATACGGCTGCAAGTGCTATGGATGCACTTGATTTAGCGACCAAACATGTCTTTGATTTGGTATTGATGGACATAAGAATGCCTGAAGTAGACGGCTATCAAGCTTCAAAACTCTGGCGACAATCCAACAGCATTCTTGATGCAAATTGTCCAATATTTGCCTTAACGGCCAATGCTGAACCACAAGCTCAAGCTGAAATAGAATCCTGTGGAATGCAACACTATATTACTAAGCCTATTTCTTTAAGGTCGTTAAACCATGCTTTAGAAATTGCTGCAGATATTCAACTTGAACGGGATATGTCACTCACCATTAATAGTGATATTGACACGCCACTCATCGATATCATGCAGACTGATTTAACTCACAAGCTATACAGCCAACTAACAGAAATGTTATTGACGTTAAAAAAACAAATAGATACAAACGATTTCGAGAAAACCAGTCATTTACTTCACACCTTAAAAGGAACTTCTGGGCTAGCGGGTCTTCATGATATTGTCGCTGAGGTAACAAAATTAGAATCTATATTTGTATATGATTCTGAGTTGAAGCTACCCCAACTAAAAGCCCTAAATACACTCATTCAATCTATTGATGATCAATCATTTGAGTCCTAAACGGTCTGCCCAAGAGATCAATTCTGCTACGTTATGTGCGTCGAGTTTTCTCATCAAATTCGTACGATGAGTTTCGACAGTCTTTAATCCAATCACAAGATCTTCGGCAATATCTCTATTTCTTCGGCCTTCACAAATCAAAGTAAGCACTTGTTTTTCTCTATGAGTCAAGATAGGTAATTCATTATCATGAGCATTACTCAAAGCGATAATCTGTTGCTCATCAAGATTTGGATCGATAAAAATTTTTCCTTTGAGCACACTCTTAATGGCCGCAAATAATGTACTTTTAGGGCTATTTTTAAGTAAATACCCATTAGCACCAATATCTAACGCTTCTCTTGCACTTTTTTCTTCTGCTACCGCCGTTAGCATAATGATCAACATGTTAGGCCATCGCTGCTTCAATTGCCTTATAACCTCTAATCCGTTCATTTTTGGAAGCTTTAAATCCATAAAAACCAGATCAGGCTGCAACTTTAAGCACTCTTGATATACCCCTAAGCCATCAGCGACAAAGCCAACCAATTGCATATTTTGGTAAGGCGCTAAACAACTGTTGAGGCCATCGAAGATAAGAGAATGATCATCAACAACAAGAATTCGTGTTGGTTTTACTTGATCGAAAGCCACCATATTTTCCTTAAATAAGAGACAAATATGATTTCAGTTTAACTTAAAATGGGCGATATATTTGAATGAACTATTGCCAAATACATTTGCATGTCGCCAAATGCATTTGGTTTTAATACCAATTACAGTAATTAAATGCTCAACTCAGAGCTATGTATGTGCTCATAGTGCAATCGAAATTGATGAAGACATAGTTATTACCGACATACAAAACTGTCGTTATTACATTGCTACGTCAAGACAATTTTGAGAAGTATTCTTTATAAACCAAAGTGAGCACATACAAGCTCCCGAAGGGCAAGGCTAAAGGGTTCCATTACTGCGTTACAAGCACTTGAATTATCCCGACAAAAGCACGAAGTGCGTTGAACGCCAGTTTTGTATGGCGGCCGTAGGGAATATAGTACTTCGAGCTTGTGCCTTGCACTGAAACCCTTTAGCTCTTGCTGAGTGAGAGATTAATTACTGTAATTGGTATAAGGTTAAAAACGCCCTCTAGAGGTAAGTCAGTGTACCGCTTAAATGGGGACGCTTGCCTTTCTTATCTCTCAACTCAAACACAACAAGGTCTTCATTAACATCCTGACAAAAACCAATTTCAGATGGCATGAAAATTGGTAATTTAAACTCAACGTCAATTGAAAACTTTTCACTCTTTAAATTACTTGAAAGCTTAGACATACAACAAGCTTTAGACCACATTCCATGTGCTAACACTTTTTCGAACCCAAAGCGCTTAGAAAGCATCGGATGTAAGTGGATCAAATTGTAATCATCAGAAGCCCGAGCATATTTCCAACCTAAATCTGAAGATAAAACTATTGGCTTAGCATTAGAAAAATCAATACTATTTGCTCTTGGAGGTCTTTTTCTTTTTCCACCTTCAACGCGGTACAAATAAGTTGAAGTAGACTCCCACACCAATTCGTGATCGATAAATGCCTTAGAATGTAACACAAACTCTAGTCCCGAATCAGTCAGGTCACTGCTGACAAGTTCGCAAATCGTATTCACTTTTTCTGATACATTAATATTACGATAATGATGAATTTTATTTTTTAAATGGATCATTCCAAGTAAAGGAAATGTCACTGAATCTTGAGTAAATATTGCAGCATGCAAACGAAACATAATGACATGTAAATAAGTCGGAGGAACGATATTATCCTTGAACTCGAAGCCACAAACCTGCGCATACTGCACCACTTTTTTGCGATTTAACTCTACATTATCTAGCGACATGCGGATAAAAGGTAACGGTTTGTTGTCCCAACCAGGTTTACGAGCAAAAAAAATTTTTCGATAAAGCGAAAACAATGACGGCATTGTTTGCAATTCAACTTTCTGTTGCATACCTAGGTTCATTTCCTTGAGATGATAATTTAAGCTCCGAATTATATAGCAATATTCCCTTTTTGAAACATGGTTATCAGCTGCAATGTTTCATAAGTAAAGCAAGCACAGATTAACCATTTGATATAAAAGTTATTTTCATATCAAAAAATACAGAGTTTATAAAAAGCATCATAATTTAAACTGCGATACAGTCGTCTCGACTTGTTTCATCGAATTGAGTACGCTCATACTGCTTGTTTGCAAAGTATTACTTCCTTGAGCTGTTTGCTCTGCAATCACGACAATATTGCTTAAGTACGTATTTACACCCTCTGATACTTCAACTTGATGGCCACTTTGCTCAGTGATGATTTCGCTGGTTCGTTGAATACTGGTTACACGTTCAAGCACTTCATTTAAGGAGGACGACAACTCAGTGTTTTTTTGCATACAACTTTTGCTTCCATCTAACCCAACTAGCATCAATTCTCTGGCTTGATGAGTTTGATCTTGGATCATCTTAATCGTGTGTTGAATGTCTTTCGTTGATTCTTGAGTTTTCATTGCTAAAGAACGAACCTCATCAGCCACCACCGAAAACCCTCGTCCTGCATCGCCAGCTCTTGCCGCTTCAATCGCCGCATTTAAAGCGAGTAAATTTGTTTGATCGGCAATATTTTCAATAACTTCTAGAACTTTTCCAATAGCAGCGCTCGATTCAGACAGCGAATAAATGACTTCAGAAGTATGTTCTACGTTATTTGTTAGAGCACTTAACTCTTGTGTCGCTTCGGTAACAAGGGCCGAACTGTCTTTCGTGCCTTTAAATATATTATCAGCTTGCTCTTTCGCGGTATTAACACTTTCACTGACAGTGATCACTGAACCTGACAGTGTATCCATCGCTTGAGTGATATGCTGAATTTGTTGTTTTTGTTCAGTAGTCCCTTGGCGAGTCTGCTCAGTAATCGATGAAAAATCATCAAGTTGGTTATGAACAATACTCACTGATCCTGCAACATCAGAAACCGAACATTGCACTTTTTGAATAAATAAATTAAATTCTCGGGACAAGTTTCCCATTTCATCATTGCTGTTTTCGTCCAATCGTTTAGTTAAATCACCATCTCCTCGAGTTAACTCAATGACAGCTGAAGTTAATTTCCGCATTGGATTCACGATGCTTTTGGTAATAAATAACGCTGAGAAAATAGCAATGCCGCTAATTGAAATCAGTAAACTCAGTACCCAAAATAGCTGAGATTGAACATTAACCTCTACCTTCTTTGCTAGGTGCATCGCTTCTGTAAGTGTTTCATCAATTAGCTCATGTAACCCTTTTTGGATAGCATTGCGTTTCTGATTCAAAATACGACGATCTAATAATCGTTGCTCACCATTGCTTGCTAAGTGCTGCTCAATATTCTTAAACCAACTTTTCGCTTGCTCCTCAATACGCTGACTTTGTTGTTTCGCAGTGTCTTCTAGGGCATTTATCTTTGCTAATTGTAATTGATTAAAAAACGTCTTCTCTAAAGCTGTTAATCTATTAAGTACATGATCTGCAACTTTTGGCTCTGTCATTGCCATTATTTCGTTGGCATACATCTCTATTTCGAGAAAAGTTTCCCACGCACCTCGACTGTTATTAATTGCTATCAGAGGCTGATTAAGCGCAAAAACAGTCTGCTTACCTTGATCATCCAATTGCTTTATCAAAAACAAACTTAACAAAGTAAACAGCAAAATGAGCAAGGAAAAACTGAATATGACTTTATTTTTTATTTTCATGATATCGCCTAATAAGGAAGGATAGGTAAACTAACTGCAGCATCCTTGCCTGTCAGTGTTAACAAAAACGCTTCGATATCTGCGATTTCTGAAGGAGATAATCGAACGGAGATCATTAACGGGGATAACGAGTCACGACGAAGAAAACGACCGGAATAATGTTTAATTACCTCAGTGAGGTCATTCATCGAGCCATCATGCATGTATGGGGCTCGTTGGCTGATGTTCCTCAAACTCGGCGTTTTAAAAGCAAAGTTATGTTCAGTATTACCGCTAATTAAAGCCCGACCTTTATCATTACTGGCAAGCCCAATGTCATGGTACTTTTGATCAGTAAAATTCCATCCACTGTGACAACTTACACAACCCGCTTTTCCATTAAACAATTTAAAACCGCTTTTAGCCGCTAAGCTAATTGCATTCTCATCTCCTTCAACCCAGCGATCGAATGGCGACTCACCTGACACAATCGTACGTTCAAATGTGGCTATCGCTTTTCGTACATTTGTCTCATTAAGACCTGTATCACCAAATACTTCGGTAAATAAGTTGCGATAACCAGAGACTTGACTAAGACGATCAACAACTTCATCCATACTGATGTTCATTTCAACAGCCGCTTCAATGGGTCCTTGAGCTTGTGCTTCTAAATTTCCGGCTCGACCATCCCAAAAAAACTCATTACCCCAAGCGACATTGATGATGGTTGGCGAATGTCTGCCAAGTTCAGTATTCTGACTTCCTACAGAACGTGCTGTTGCATCCTCCCATCCGAAACTCGGGTTATGACAAGTTGCACAGGTTAAGTTACGGTTTTTACTTAAACGAGGATCAAAAAATAACATCTTACCCAAAGTAGCTTTGGCCGCACTGTATGGGTTCGAAGCCGGAAATGGAATATGATCGGGCCTGCGATATTGAGTTTTATCTACTGCAACAACAGTGCTTGAAAAAATGAGAGAAAAAAGACAACTGAAAACAAATTTTTTTTTCATAGATAACCTAAACATACATTATTTTGGTCGCAAATTACGACACTTAAAGCCCATAAGTCGCAGGCACACTTTTCAAGTAGAGTAGGCTACTGGCTTCGCTATCGCTTATCCAGCAGCCCCTCTTCGATTCCGTGCATGAGGTTTTCCCTCACACGGCTCTGTTGTTACACTTCTCTCAGCTCCTTCACTTTGCTTATCATCTTGTCGTGGGTAAATACTCAAGACCAGCTTGGCGTAATTTTTCGTAAGCACCTCGTGATAGATACTTGCTTCGACGTTGACTTAAGCGACGATGCCATCGATAGAATCGGTTTACTACAAATCCATTTATTCTGAAAAATACTCCTCTGGGATATCCTATCCCAGCAAAATAGTGTTTCCATCCACTCAGAACTTGATTAACTTTATTTATCAGTACGCCAAGTGTATTTGAGGTTCGATGCTTCACTATGTCTCTGAGTTTATTTTTCAGCTTTGTTTGGCTCTTCTTAGACGCCTGTATCTTAATGTAACTGGTGCCTTTGATGAGGCCTGTGATCCGTTGAAAGTTAAAACCGAGGAAATCAAACTCATTCATCAGCTTTCCCATATCCACACAGTGGGTTTTACTTTGATTTAGCTTCAGACCTTCATCACTTAATTGCTGTGCTATCCAGTCCAGTTGCTCTTGTGTGTAGGTTTGCTTATGAAGTACAACAAAATCATCTGCATAGGTAACGATTTTACACGGTGTTTTTTCGTGTATTTTCAAACAGAAATCGTTGAGATAGATGTTAGCCAGTAGTGGAGAGATAACTCCGCCTTGCGGAGTGCCACATCGGCTTGCTTCTATTCGCCATTTCCCGTTGACCGTCTCTATGCTGATGGGCGCTTTGATAAAGCTTTTCAGTAAACTCAGAAAGCTGCTGTCGCTTATTCGCCTTTCTACTTTTGCCATCAACTTAGCGTGCGGGATGGTATCGAAATAGGCGCTCAAGTCAGCATCGAGTACGTGCTGATAGCCTTGTTTTAGGCTCATTTCAATGACTTTTACCGCTTGCTGGGCGCTTCGACATGGACGGTAGCCATAACTGTGTTCATGTAAATGAGGTTCGTAGACGGGTTGCATCACTATTGTCATCGCCATTTGCACAATTCTGTCACTGATTATCGGGATCCCAAGTTTCCGCGTTTTGCCGTTGTCTTTGAGTATTTCTACTCGTTTGACTGGGCTAGGTCGATAGTTTTTCTGTTGTAATTGAGTTTGAATTTCTTTTAACAGCGCAACGACTTTCTTTTGCTGCTCTAGATAACTGAATGTGATGCCATCAATTCCTGCTCCGCCTTTATTGGCTTTGCATCGTCGATAGGCTTCTTCGAGTATATCTAGGCGACTGAGTTTATCGTACAAGCTGTAAAATCGAAGCTCCGAGTTAAGCTTTGAGCGTAAGTAAAGTTTTCGCTGTAATATTCTGATATTTACTGGAGTGTTAGCCATATGGCAATTTCACCTCAAAAGTTACGTTAAAAAACGGGTGTAACACTGAGCCCCTTCCCTGATGTAAAGTTATGTTGTCTTCACGGTTAACGGTACTATGGGCTCATCCGACTGCCTGAGCGCCCTATCTGAAATTTCGGTTTACCTTATATTCGGATAGTGCAAGTCACTACCTTCCAACACTCAGGCTCTCCCACGTTCACTTTATTTCCTTCAATACATGCCACTTCATATTACGGCGGAAGATCAAACAGATGCATTTACCAGTTGCTTCTCTGTTTGTGTCAGGGTTCGTCAACTAGGAAAGACTCCCCATCTTCATTTTTTGATTTACGACGCTTAACTGAATTCTCTTGATGCTGCGGCCTACATTGCATCTCAACCTTTATTCAAGGCCTTTGTCACAGGGCTTCATGTCATAGCGGTTACCCATTATGCATGCCCGTCAGATTTCGGGATGAACTGGTAATTATCCCGTCAGGTACGTTTCAACCTGATGGACTTATTATAAATAATAACGTTGCTGTCTCTGGTTTATGGCCATGTAATCGCTTGGCTGCGTATACGTTGAGACAAATCCCGCAACAGAATAAAGCGCTTCGTGGCGCTCCCTAGAAACATCAGTTGACTGCGTTCCAAGCGTAGAAAAAATGGCTGATAGTAAGGCGTAGCTTGCAGCAAGTAGTTATTCTACTTGTAAAAGTTACAACGCAGATAGCAGCCATTTTAGCAAGCTTGTGAGCGTAGAGCACTTCACTCATTAGGTGAAAGCCATGATGATAAAGTCATCTTATTGACTCAAACAGTTACTCATATACTCAGCGTTCAACTGATGATTTTAGGTTCAAGGAGAAATTGGTAAAAAGTGACTATTTATTTTTTATTAAACAAACCTAACATAATTACAGTATTTTAAATGGTTAAATCATCATCAAATGAGTTTAATTTATTAGCATTCGGATAAATTCATAGATTTAAGTCTTACTTAACGGCTGATAAACATCATTCTTTAACTAATTTAAAGGATTTTATTCATCTTTTATACACAGAAAGGTTACGTCATGCTCCCTCAGTATTTTTCCCACATTTCTTTTAAACAACCCGGTAATCCCGATGTACTTTCTCTTTCAATGTCACCCCTTCCTAAGCCTATCGATGAACAAGTTCTCATCAAAGTTTCTGCTGCTGGAGTGAATGGCCCTGATATCGCTCAAAGGCAAGGTATCTATCCTGCACCTATTTCAGCGTCACCGATTTTAGGGCTTGAAGTTTCTGGAGTTATCGTTGCCATTGGAGAACAAGTTTCACACTGGAAAATTGGCGATAAAGTTTGTGCATTATTGCCTGGTGGCGGTTATGGAGAATATGTACTCACCCAAAGTAGTCATTGCTTACCGATTCCAAAAGGATTTTCTGACATCGAAGCCGCCGTATTACCTGAAACAATGTTTACGGTTTGGGGAAATCTATTTGATCGCGGGGAATTACAAGCTGGCGAAACCGTGCTGATTCACGGAGCCTCTGGCGGATTAGGAAATTGTGCCATCTCTCTCGCAAAAGCGTTTGGCGCTACCGTTATCACCACTTCAGGCTCAGAAGATAAACAACAACACTGCCTTGGACTTGGCGCTGATCATGCTTTTAACTACCACGACCCAGAGTTATTAGAACAAATCAATCAAGTTACAAACCATCAGGGCGTAGATCTGATTTTTGATATGGCGGCTGGAGATTTTGTAAACTTAAATTTAAAACTGCTTGCCGAGGATGGTCGTTTGGTCACTGTAGCCCTTAAGCGAGGTGCAAAAGCCAATGTAGATGTATTCCGCTTGATGGCGAAACGCATAACATGGACAGGCTCAACTTTACGTCCACAAAGTGATGCTGCCAAAGCTAATATTGCTAATCGGTTACTTCAATCTGTATGGCCATTATTAGAGCAAAACAAATTTAGGCCTCATATTCATCAAACTTTTAAGCTCACCGATGCGAAAAAAGCGCATGAATTGCTCGAATCTGGACAACATAGAGGCAAAGTAGTGCTCAAGATCTGCTCTCTATAGCATTAGTGAATTTCCCCAGTATGAGCCCAATTACTTTCTATAAAGTAACGAAAGAGCCTAAAATTTCACTAAAAATTGAAATGTCGTAAATGTGAAACAATTCAAAATTAATATTGGAAATAGCAAAAAAACTTGAAGCCCAGAAATTTTCGGCTACAGTCGTAATGAGTCAAGTGGAAAGCACGTATGAGTAGGCTTTCCACTAAGTTAACCGTAAATTGAGATCTTTTTTGAAGTCTGAATCTTCAATATTTCGATGTAAAATTCAGACGTATGTGTTGAGTGAAGGACATTAGCATATATGAACAGCATGACAAAAAATCAAGTTTGGTATGGTGAGTTACGCTCATCAAGAGGTAATACTGTTGTCATTTACGATAAAGATCTCCCCGAAGCCTCCTCTGGGCGGATATACTTATATAATACAAGTCGTCAAGCAATCGTCGAATATGTAAAAGATATCGTAGAAAATAATCTGCATGATCTCGACACAAGTAGTCTCAAAAAAGCACAAGATAATTTCACAGAAGCTTGGAAAAGTGCCAAAAACAAATTCTTAGAAGAACATAACAAACATGTGACTCTTGAAGAAGACGTAGTCAGCATTATTGGTACTAACACAAGTGACGATGAACCTGCTCTTGATATCTCAGGCTCTGACACTGTATCCGATACTGAAAGTGACAGCTGGGAAACTGGTTTCGATGATGATGACGTTTAAATCAATGGCCACTCATGATGTTATCAATCATTAATTATACCAATTACAGTAATTGGTATTAAACATCAAAAGTGCTCACTGATACAAAATGCTTTGCTACTTAATCGTTTCAAATTGGTAACGACTAAGGTGATGATAAGTTTGATCCGGCAATGTCCACCCTTCACTAGACAGTTTTGGACTATTAGGCGCATTAGGAAAGAGTTGAGGCTCAATACATATCGCTTGGTGTTGTTGATAAACTTTTTGATTTTTACCTACGGTGCCTTGTAGAAAATTTGCCGTATAAAATTGCACCCCAGGTTGGTTAGTATGTACTGTCATCTCAATGCCACTAACAGCTGAACTTACACAACCAAACCTTTGTAACTCTTCGTCATTTTCAGCCATAACAAAACAATGATCAAATCCTTTAGTTGCTGACAGTGACTCGCTCTGCAAACCTGCTGATAACGTTTGTTGATATGCAAAATCGAGCTCAGTATCGGCAGTAGACTCAATAGAAATTGGTATCCCTTCATGATCGGCTTTCAGGTAACTTGTGCAATCTGTTTGAAAGCTGTGCGAACCAATATGTGTCGAGCCATCTAAATTAAAATAACTATGTTGCGTTAAATTAATGGGGCAAGGTTTTGTGGTTGTGGCATAAATCTCGACAAACAAGTTATTACCAACTAAACGATAATCAAGCTGTACACTACACTTGCCCGGAAAACCCATCTCACCATCAGGGCTGCATAAAGTTAATCGAACACCATCTACTAAATGGCCAATTTTCCATTGTTTTTGATTAAATCCGTCACGGCCACCATGTAAACAATTCGCCTGATTGTTAATATCAAGCTGATATTGTTGACCTTCGTGTTCTAACTTCCCTTTGGCGATACGGTTAGCAAAACGCCCCGCGATGGCTCCAAGGTGCGCATTTTGTTCTAAGTAAGCTTCAATAGAGTCGCAACCCAAGACAATATTTTGTCGAGTTCCATCTCGATCTGGAACCCATAAATTGCGAATAATTCCGCCTAAACTCAGCACTTCAATCGCGATAGTACCGTTATCAACAATGACACGATCAATTTGACCTCCGCGAGGATCGGCCCATGGTTCTAGTACCTTAATATGATTCATTGGTATTCTTCTTATCCTATGAGCAGAGTTTAAGTATCAATTCTTGATGCCGCTGAAGCTGCGCTACACAAGTACACTTGGGCTTCAATTCCCGTTGCTTTTAAGTATTCACTCTCAACCGCATAAACGACATCATCGGTCAGCTCATGCTCAACAAGTGCGACCACACTGCCACCAAAGCCACTACCCGTTAAGCGAACGCCTCCTCTTTCACCGATACAAGCCTTAACAATGTCAACCAACTTATCTAACTCTGGAATACTCATTTCAAAATCATCTCGCATCGATTGATGCGACTCTGCCATTAAGCTACTAAGCTTTTTAATGTTACATTGCTCTAAGGCTCTCGCAGCATTTTGAGTTCGGCGGTTTTCTGTGATGACGTGTTTGGCTCTCCGATACAATTGTGTTGATAACTCTGCTTCAATTTCATGCAATTGATTTAATTTCACATGCCTTAAGCTTTCTAAACCCAAATGCTCAGCAACCTGCTGACATTCATGCTTACGTTGTTGATATTTTTGCTGAACTTCGCAAGCATATTTTCCAGAATGTATAATGATTAAACTTAAACTTTCCGGAATCGCCACAGCTTCATAATCAAGATCAAGACAGTCAATAAGTAAAGCTTGGTTTTGTTCAGCTAGGGCACTGATCATTTGATCTTTCATACCACAAGTGCGCCCCATATAATTGTACTCACCACGTTGAGCGATTTGTGCGACCGCTAACGGTGATAAGTGCAGTTGATGGGCATCGTTCAATGCTGAACCAAAGGCAATTTCTAAAGCCGAAGAAGAGGAAAAACCACTTTCGATAGGGATATCGCTGACAATAGCAATATCAAGACCATTCGCTTCTAAGCCTGACTGCGCTAAAGCAGAAGTAAAACATTTTAAATAGTTTGCCCAACAAACTCCCGTTGCTTGTACACCTTCATCGCCGAAATTCCATTCAATAAATTCATCCGGTGCGATGTCAGTTACAGCACGAAATACCTTGTCATCTCTGCGTTTTGCGGCTATCACAACACGAAAGTTAATCGCAGCAGGAAGTACAAACCCCTCATTGTAGTCAGTATGCTCTCCCATAAGATTAATCCGCCCTGGTGCTTGATAACAAGCATCGGCGGTAGTGCCAAATGTTCTGACAAATAACTTGGTTGCACGTTGAACTGGGGATGACATAAAGGGCTATACTTCCAACATTAATTATTTTTCACTATTTGAGAGTTATATCACGACTTTAATCCTAATGTAACCAAAGACCGCGATTCTAAAGGGCTTACGAAGAAGAACACCAAACAAATGGAAGTGACCTCAAGGGAGAGGCCACTATAAATTCGTTACTTTTAGGTAGTAGCAGGGTTTGTAGCTGATGAATAATAATGGAAAACTTTACTCAATATTAACGTGATCCCTATCGTCATAGCTAAAGTAATCGCCATTAAATCAATAAAATGCAATGGGCTCCAAATAAAAGTAAACACGGCATAGATGCCAACACCAATGACTAGACCAATTTTAATCGCCCTAGCGTGAACATTTTTAAATACTAAGGCACAAATAAATGCGGCAAGTACTGGCATAGAATATAAACCATTCAGTTGCTGCAACAAGCTGATAATGCTTTCTGACTGCGCAAAGACAGGAACCAAGCACAGTGCGATTAAAGTGAACACGAGTGCAACTCTTGAACCCACTTTTTTCACATCAGCCGAGTCGTTTACATAATTCAGGTGGATATCACAGGTATAAAGTGCAGCAGCAGAATTTAAGCAGGAATTAAATGAGCTCAAAACAGCACCCGCGATGACAGCAGCAAATGCGCCTGAAAGCCACGAAGGTAATACATTGCCAACTAGCATGCCATAAGCCACATCTCCCACATCACCATAAAGTTTTAATGCGACTAAGCCGGGCAAAACGACAATCAAGGGAATGATGAGCTTCATGAATACCGCGGCATATAAGCCTTTTTGTGCTTCACGAACCGACTTAGCGGCCAAAGCTCTTTGGGTGATCACCATATTGGTTCCCCAATAGAAAATTTGAATAAAAATCATCCCAGTAAAGAGCGTATGCCAAGGGATATCTGAATTTTCATCTCCGATAAGAGTCAAATTTTCTACAGGTAAACCGGATAAATCCCAATTGATGGCATGCATGGCTAAATAGGACACTACAACACCCATCAATAATAAACCAATGCCGTTCATTGTGTCAGAAATAGCAATGGCTCTTAGCCCGCCAAAAATCGCATAAATGGAACCTGCAATAGCAAAGGTAATGGCCAGAACGACCACAGAGATATCAAGGTTGAACATTGATTTCATAAACAGCGAGCCCGTATAAAGCACCACAGGCAATAAAATAAATGCGTACCCCATCATAAAGAGTACTGACACCATGGCTCGAATACCTTTATCGTTATACTTTTTTTCGAGCAACTCCGTCGTTGTCGTACAGTTATACTTGTAATAAATCGGGATCAGCCATTTAGCTAAGATGACCAAACCTACCGCAGCAGCAATTTCCCACCAGGCTACCAGTAAAGTTTGTGCGCCATTCATGCCGACGATTTGCTCGGCACTGATATTGGTCATCACCAGTGAGCCTGCAACAACAACCCAGCTTAATCCCCCGCCAGCAAGAAAGTAATCACGGCTATCATTGGTATCTCTTGGCGTTTTGCGACATTTAACATAGGTAATAGCAGCGACTAATGCTGTCAGCAATACAAATATACTTACTTGAATAATAGTATCCACGATATCAGTCCTGTTTCAGTAATTGAGTTTGACCAATCTGACGCGCCACGGTTGCAACATCGTCGCTGGCTTCAATTGGTTTTAAGATAAAGCTAAAATGCATAGGTTGCGACGGAATTCGATAAGGCTTATGTACTGGTCGTCCCCAAGACGTGTCGCCACCAACGCCCATCTGTTTTGCATCAATATTCCAAGTAACAAAATCTCGTAATGGAATTTCTCCACCATGGTTTTGTGTAACTGGCACTAAACCAGACGCTGAGTTTTGCGAATCCCCATCTCGAAAGTCAATGTCCGATTGAGCAAAAGGCCAAAAACTAGTCTGCAACTCATTCGCCGCAACCACCACCAACCCCTTACCTTTCGTATCTGTTACAGCGGCGTAACGAACTTGTGTTCTTTGTCCTGTCTCTTGTGGACGAGAGTAACGATGAAACCCTTCCTCAACAGGCAAGTGATACCAACCCAGTGGATTTCCTGACAGTCTGTCAGCATAAGTTTCTTCAGGCCCGCGTCCATAGTAATGCATTACTCGTTGACTGAAAGGCAATCGAGTACTAAAACCAAAACGGGGTAAATCTGCTAATTTTTCTACCCCTGACTGATAGTAACTACTTACCACCAAACTACCTTGAGCACCAACTTGATAAAAAGTGACTAAATTAAATCCTAAACTAGGGTGAGAATGAGTGACTTTCACACCCCGTTCAGCGGTTCTTTCGATGTTCGTAACTTCAAGTTCAGCGGCCGCATCTTGCCAAATATCAGCCCATTTAGGCATACCATTGCCTAAATCATTATCCGTCGGCGCCCGCCAAAAGTTCGCAGCCAGAGGTTGTATTAGTAATTTTTCGTCTTTATTTAAAATTTGCGCCAACCAGCCGTTTGTTTTTGAAATTTGATAACTCACGCCTTGGCTGTTCAATAACCATAAATCATCCGTCTGTTTCAATTGATGCTCAGGGGCTTTAGCACCTCGGTTTGCAGTGGGTGATACCAATAAAAATTGTTCGAAAGCGATTTTATGACCAATAGGCAGTAACGGCTGAGGTGCATCCACTTCAAGAATCAAGAGAAGTTGATATTCATAGAGAGGGTCAACCGCAAAGCTGAGTGGGATACTTAACGATTTCTCTTGTTGTGCGGGAATACTAAGCGCGTTCTTCCGCCCCGATATTATGGTGACACCATCTTTTTGAACCTGCCATGTAAGGCTTAAACCCGCGCTGCTGATAAAATCATATTTATTGTTCAGCGTGACATTTACCTGATTATTGTCATAACTAAAATCTGTAAAACTAAAAGGCTGGTAAACTTTCTTCACTTCACTTAAATGAGGATGAGGATTACGATTGGGATCCACCAGCCCGTTATTTAGAAAATTCCCATCCGTTGGCATTGTTGGATGATAATCCTTACCATAAGCAAAGAACTTTTGACCATTTTTATTTGTTCTTTCAAGTGATTGATCAACCCAATCCCAAATAAATCCGCCTTGTAAATGTGGATAACGCTCAATCACATTCCAATAGTCTTGCAGATTTCCGACAGAATTCCCCATTGCATGAGCATACTCGATCATGATCAAAGGCCGCTCAGGATTATTCTTCGCGTATCGTTCAATTTTTTCAATCGATGGATACATTGGCGCATAAATATCAACATAATCAGCTAATTCTGCGGGTTCATACTGTACTGGACGACTGCTATCCCGCTGCTTTATCCAATGTGAAAGTGCCTCAAAGACACGCCCTTCACCGGCTTCATTACCTAATGACCAAATAATTACCGAAGGGTGATTTTTATCACGCTCAACCATACGTTCAACACGCGCCATGTGCGCGGATAACCAACTTAACTCATCGCCAATTTGAGTTTTTTCATCAATAGCTAAAGGGTGAGATTCAATATTGGCTTCATCCACCACATACAAACCATACTTATCGGTGAGCTTTAACCAATATGGATCATTAGGGTAATGGCTAGAGCGGACGGCATTAATGTTATTTTGTTTCATCAAACGAATGTCTTGTTCCATGCGGTCACGACTGACGACATGAGCGGTAACTGGATCCGTTTCGTGACGATCAACACCTCGAATAGTAATGGCTTGATGATTAACGGTCAGCTGACCGTTTTTAATTTCAATATGACGAAAACCAATTTGTTGGCTGCTTACCTGCAATAACTTGCCTTCAGCATTATAGATGCTCACCAATAATTGATATAAGTGAGGTGTTTCTACCGTCCACAATTTTGGTTCTAATAATTGCACATCAAAATCAACGACTTGCTCATCAACAAGCTCAACATTTTTTTTGGCGCTTGTCACAACAAGTCCATGAGGAGATAACAGCTGATAATCAACTTGAACGGTTTCAGGTTGGTCATGATTGTTGAGCAAAACTTGAACATGGGCGCTGGCTTTATCTAATTTTTTATTCAGCTCAGATGAAAACTCGATATCGGCAATGCGCTGGGCCTCTGTGGCATACAAATAGACGTCTCGTTCAATCCCTGATAACCGCAGCATGTCTTGGCTTTCTAAATAACTGGCATCACTCCATCGAATTATTTTCATACCAATGACATTGACACCTGATTTCAATGCTGGAGTGATATCAAATTCAGCGGCAGTTTTCGCGCCTTGGCTGTACCCAATTTTTTGACCATTTACGTACAAGGTCACTGATGACCGTGCGGCTCCAAGATGAAAGAAAACTTGTTTATTTTTCCAATCCTCAGGCAAAACAAATTCACGCCGATAACTTCCGGTAGGGTTATAGTCCTCTGGCGCGTCAGGCCATGTGGTGGTAAACGGGTAACGTTCATCAAGATAAATCGCATGGCCAAAACCTTGTGACTCCCAATTACCCGGAACCTGTATGTGACTCCAACCTTCAGTGTCAGTATCGGCTACGCTAATATCAGCTGGCGCAGAAGCTGGATTATTAGCAAAATGGAATTGCCAAATACCATTTAGATCATAAAAATTTCGGCTTAAACGATGATCGTCTGCCATCGCAAATTTCATTGATGAGTAAGGAAAAAAACTCGCATGTGCAGGTAATTTATTGTCTTCGAAGTATTGGTGGTTTTGCCAAGGCTCTTGAGCTATCACTATGGTCGACAACAAGAAACTCAGCCAAACGCTAGGTATAATCCATTTAAAGTAAAGTTTTTTCATCGCTATTCTATTCCCAATAAAATCACTTTTAAGCGAGTCGTTCCAAAAAGGTAAGTTCGTTGGTTATTTTCTGCTCCAAACGATGGTTATATAACGATTATTTGGGCTAACGGCAATACGATTGGCCATCTTGTGATCTTTACTCGGCGGCACCAAGCTTGTTACCTTTTGCCAGCCCGTTTGTGCTGAAGGGAGCCCAGTTTCAGGTAATTGCCATGCAAATAGCCCATCGTCTGATGCATTAAATATCCATGGTGAGCCAACAAGTTGCTGACCGCTCCATGCATAGTCTTCACTGCCAGAGTCCAAACTCACTAATTTACGATGGCTATTTTGCAGTGGATCAAATTGTGTAATTTGACGATCACCGTCTTGTTTCTTTAGCAAATAACTGAACGTCTTTGAATTAGGCACAACATGTAGACTTCGGCCTGCGTTGGCCACGGTAAAATGACCTTCATTAGCTTCTTGACCTTTTGGTTCGAAATACAAACTGTAGGCATATCGAGCCCAAATTAGAGTACCCAGTTCCGGATGGGTGGCGTAATAGCCAGCAGGGATATAACTTTTTATCGCTCGTTGTCTTGCTTGTCCAGCTTGTTTAACCCATACACTCTGGCGAGGGACGGCTTGTTCAACTACATACTGGAGCCCACTGGCAGTATCAGTTGGAGAAAATTCACTTTCATCTGGGGTATTGGTTAACTGGGTGAAAGTATTGGCTTCGATATTATATCGGTAAATATCATTGTGATTGGCATTTCTATTTGAAGAGAACACAATCCCTTTACTGTCTTGAGTAAAGCTGGCTTGATTGTCATAACCTTCACGGTTAGTAAGCATTTTGCCTTTACCGAGAGACCAAGATGACGTTTCAGAATCAAAAGAGAGTGGGTATAACACGATATCGTAGCCAGCGGCTTGAACAGTAGAAGTGAGCAGTACACTTAGAGTAAGAGATTTCAATAAACGCATAATGTTAATAATTTGTAATAGTTATTTCCCTCACCATATATTAGTTTTTGAATAATGTATACAGAAGGGTTATTCGATAACCCTTCTGTATTACAATCAGTTATTATACCAATTACAGCAATTAACTTCCCACTCAGCAAGAGCTAAAGGGTTTCAGTACAAGGCGCAAGTTTGAGGTACTATATACCCTAACGGCCGCCATACAAAGCTGGCGTTCAACGCACTTCGTGCTTTTGTCAGGATAATTCAAAAACTTGCAACACAGTAATGGAATCCTTTAACCTTGCCCTTCGGGAGCTTGTATGTGTCCAAATTACTACGCAAAATTGTCTTAACGTAGCAATGTAATAACGACAGTTTTGTATGCCGGAAATAACTATGTCTTCATCAATTTCACTTGTACTTTTAACACATACATAGCTCTGAGTTGGGTATTTAATTACTGTAATTGGTATTACTCAACAATCACATCAGCATTTCGTACCAAGGTAAAATATTCCTCATTTTGATTCAGTTTTAAGTCTATAGAGACTCGGTAACTTTCATCATCACGCTTACTAACATGACCCTTACCCAAATTAATATCCACGTTAAAATTGACGACTTCTAAGCCATCTTTAAGAATATCTTGTTTGGTTTTTAAAAAAACTTTCTGGTTTTCTGAATTGAGCTTAAAGGTATAAATGTTTTTTTCAGGTGTAGGGATTATCCAGCCTTGCTTAGGATCTTTATGCTTGTGAGAAACCAGCTGTAAAGGAAACTTCAGTAATGCGTTGCTCCCATGCTCCTTCAGACGATATGATAATGTCAACAAAACAACATCTGACTCTAGTTTTATTCCACCTTTATAAGTGATCTTTGCTCTTAATTGCTCTGCATTTGCCTGTTCTAACACTTCTCTATCAGTATGAGAAAAAATAAATAGCGTTGTTAAAGGAACACTAGCGCACCCTGTGAGTAACGAAAAACCTATAATAAGGCTAAATACACGTTTCAACATTTTACTTTCCTTTATAACCAATCTGTTCAAACGTCCATGTACTGTTATCCAAAAACATTTCGAAACAAAATTAACACTCAATTAACAATCAAACAAGGCGAATTATACCAATTACAGTAATTAACTTCCCACTCAGCAAGAGCTAAAGGATTTCAGTACAAGGCGCAAGTTTGAAGTACTATATTCCCTACGGCCGCCATACAAAGCTGGCGTTCAACGCACTTCGTGCTTTTGTCGGGATAATTCAAAAACTTGTAACGTAGTAATGTAATAACGACAGTTTTGTATGTCGGTAATAACTATGTCTTCATCAATTTAACTTGTACTTTGAACACATACATAGCTCTGAACTGGGAATTTAATTACTGTAATTGGTATTATTGCCCGAAGAGGTACAACCACAACACATTAAAGTAAATTCAGCTTATTTGAGTTTGCAAATTTAGAAGAAGTTCAACGGTTTTGAAAAAATGTAGAAGATTAGGGAGCTAGCGATTTAGAAAGTACCAATCTTTGTCATGCCTGCGAAGGCTGGTAGCCAGTAACTTTTATAGAAAAAAATAAAAGCACTAGGGTCTGTTGATCATTCAGGATTAAATTTTGTGCTATTTGAGCATTTATCTGTTCAAGGCGTAAGCAGTGATGCTTAGGATAGGAACTGTCCCTAAATAACTTCCCGATTTGTTACTGCTTAAAATTGCCAGTATCAAGGCGCGAAGAATGAAGTTTAGTTATTCTAAATGAAAGATGAGTAACGCAGAGAGTGGCAATTTTAAGCGTAACCCTTTGGGCTGTGTTTATTTTTGGCTTCTACTGTGTTGTCGAAAGCTTATGTAGAGTAACTACACCACACTTTCTTCGCCTTGTATAAGCTCAAAAATAAACGACAGCAAAACAGGGAAGTTATTTTGGGACAGTTCCTTAGCCATCTAAGTGAGCTGGTCACAACACAGAACAGTGAATGCTCAAAAGCATCGAGAAAAGAGAGAGCGTAAATTGGTCGCTCTTTCTAAATAAAAGGTGCTGCGTTATCGTTTTCTTGTTTGGAAACGAAGTAACGACAGTTTTGTATGTCTATAATAACCAAACCTCACAAACTCTGCCTTGCATAAAATAGCCAATTTATCGCTGCAAAAACAATCACGAAAGATCAACAGACCCTAATACCGACATACAAAACTTTCGTTACTTCATTTCCAGTCTGCGCAGGAGTGACGAGAACTCATCGGTATACTTGCTTCCGCAACTTTCCTTAGAGCTTGTTGTTCAGTTTTAGCAACTCGATAGGTCTGTGGACAATAAAATTAGCAGATTCTGCGGTTAATTCAGCCAATGAACCATAACCCCATAATACTGCGGCTGATCTCAAGCCGTTTTGTTTTGCCGCTGAAATATCAACCCCACGATCACCAATCATAATAGTAGAACTATCCACAGCTCCTTGTTGTTTCAAACTGGCAATTTGCTGGCTTTTTTGAATGCCAATGTCGCCGCCGCTGATAAACTCAAAATAAGCGTCTAACTTGAATAACTCTAAGATTTGTTGAGCGAAGTGGCGTGGCTTTGAGGTACAAACTCCCAATATCACATTTTGTTTTTGTAAAGTTTCAAGTACAAGTGGGATATCATCATAGAGTCGATTTCCAGAAAAACCGACTTCGCTAAAACGTTGACGATACTTTTGCACCAACGTCTGAATTTCAACGGGGTTACTCTGTCCAGTTATTTGTATAAAGGACATATCAAGCGGTGGACCAATATACTTTGCCACCTCAGCTTTCGATAGACTTGGATAGCCAAACGACTTGAGTGAGTAATTGATGCAATTTGTAATCCCGTCAATTGGGTCGCTTAAAGTGCCATCAAGATCAAAAAGCAGTTTGGCCATCATGATCATATTTCCTTATATAAATAAATCACCCCGCCCAGAGGGGGAGGGGCGAGGTATCGTTTAACGTTATCTTCACTCCAGCGAAGGCTGGAGCCTAGAGGCTTTTTCTTGTTTAGTGAAAGTCGCTGGATACCAGCCTACACTGGTATGACAAGGTACAAACCTTTTGTGTTAGTTCGCCTCAAGGGGAGGGGAATTAAACCCGAAATGATTAAACCCCTGTTTGTTTCACTTGTTGAAGCCAACCGTTAGGGGCTGTGCGTTTACCTAACTGCATATCGGTAAATACTTGGTAGATATTTTTAATGTGTTTACCAACCTTACCATCACCAACGGTAACGATACGGCCATCTTCAAAAATGTATGAGCCTACTGGCGATACCACTGCCGCAGTACCAAAGCCGCCTGCTTCAATGATTTCACCAGATTCGATATCTGCAATAAATTGGTTAAGCATTACGGTTTCTTGTCTTACTTCACACCCCAATACCTCGCCAAGCTCCAATATGGTTAAAGAGGTGATCGATTTTAAGATAGTGTCTGTAAATTTAGGAATGACTATACTGCCATCTTTGCGAACGTGAAAATGGTTCATCGCGCCAACTTCTTCAAGCTGAGTATTGGTAGAGTCCAAGTACAAGACCTGAGCGGCACCATATTCTGCGGCTTCTTTCGCGGCTCTCAGTGAAGCAGAGTAATTGCCAGCCGCTTTAGATGCGCCCGTACCACCTGACACAGCACGATGAAATTTTTTCGTGATCAATAGACGAATAGCTTTATCAGTACCAGCCTTATAATAAGCACCACTTGGACTTAGCATGACACAAAATGTGTATGCTTGGCTTGGGCTTACTGACAGGCGATCTTCAGTAGCAAAAATAAACGGCCTTACGTATAAGCATGCGCCGTCTTGCTCTGGAAACCATAATCGATCCACATCAATCAGTGCATGAATCGCTTGTTGTTGCAAGTTTTCATCTAAGTTGGGAATACAAACAATATCTGCAGAATTGTTCATGCGTTCGGCATTTTTGTCTAAACGGAAGGTATAAATTTCACCATCATCATGTTTAAACGCTTTAGCACCTTCAAAAATAGATTGTCCATAATGAATACACATTGCCCCTGGCATCATGCTTATTGACCCGTAGGGAACAATGCGTGGATCTTGCCAAACACCATCTCGATAATCCATCAGAAACATATGATCAGTACGCAAACGGCCAAAGCCAACTTCACCTTCCGGTGCAAATGGCTCACTACGACGCTCAGATGCCGCTTTTAACTGATAATCTATCTTCATGTTTCCTCACTCTTTGACTGCAAAACTGCATTGGTATCCACTAAATTCATTAGCAATACCTTGCAAAATTGGCTGAAGCCTAAAAACCCAAGTGAGCAATGTCAAGAAAACCCGAAGCGAGAGCATGATCTAACTCTCATCAGGCTGTAAAGTTTGTGAGCCGATGAGATAAATAGAGTTAGATTATGTTATTGAAAGTGCTTTAGATTATCAGCATTTAACATTCAACAAACTCACTGCCGCCTAAGGAGGCTCCCCCAAGCGGCAAATGAGTCAATCAACTCTTATTTTTACGATAGTATGTTTTTATTGCAAGGTATGAAAACACTAAAGAGTATAAAACCAAGATGCTGATATGCTTAATAATTGAGCCACCAGCATCCATATCTATGATTTTAAGTCCAAGCTGAGCTAAGTGATATGGCGGAAACACATTGGCGATTTCTTGCAGCGCTTTTGGCATCATATTTATGGGTATCCATAAACCAGATAAAAAGCTCATGGGTAAATAAATTAAGTTAATGATTGCCGCTGCACTATTGGCCTTTAAATAAAGCCCTAATGTCATTCCAATGGCACAAAAAGGCAATGAGCCAAAAACAAAGATCCCCGCCAGACTCAACCACTTAATCAATGGCAATTCCACATTTCCTAATGTCGCTCCTATCATGAACAAAATCAGCACAATAATTACCGCAAAAATTGCACTTAAAACGATCCTTGAAACAATGTAGGCTGAAGCTGGCATCGGTGATACTTCTTTCAAATGAAACCACCCTTGACCTCTTTCTACCGCAATGCCGACACCAAATGAAAATAATGCAGGGCCTACGATACCAAACACACAATAAGTGATCATTAAATAAGTGGGGGCCGATGATGGGTTTTTCGAAAACACCACACCAAAAAACACATAGAACATCACCGGAAATAGTATCGTGGGTAAACTAAACGCGGGGGTGCGTATTAAACGCTGTAATTCAGCTTTTGACTCCATAAAAAAGATTCTAAAAAGACTGACTTTATTTGCTGTTAACGTGCTCATTACTCTACCTCCAATATGGTTTCACTATTGTCATCAAGCGAGTTAATCATTGTAAATGCTTGCTCTAAGTCAGCCCCTGTTACCGTAAGATCACTCAGAGGTACGTTTCGATTGAATAATTCTTTTAAGGTTTCTTCAGCACAACTGGACTCTATGGTGTACTGAAATTGTTGTAAATCAGAATCATAATGGCTTGAAAGGTTAACAGCACGGCTGACGTTGGTGATTTCAACGTTACAAGTAAATTTGATGCATTTCACTTGGATTAGAGTTTTAATTTCTTTAGGCGTTCCTTCATGGATAATATTGCCACGGTTTAGGATGACAACTCGATCAGATAATCTATCCGCTTCTTCTAAATAATGCGTTGTTAATACGATAGAAGTGCCAGTGAGTTTAAGCTGCTCAATTGCTTCCCATAATGCTTTTCTTGAATCAATGTCCATTCCAACGGTTGGTTCATCTAAAAATAAAACTTTTGGATTTCCACAAATTGCTAATGCAAAAAGTAGTCGTTGTTTCTGGCCACCTGAAAGGTTCTTGCTGTACTCATGCTCTTTTTCTTGCAAACCAGAATAACCGAGCACTTTTTGGTAACTCATTGGGTTGGGGTAATAACTCTGAAACAACTTGATGTGTTCAGAAACAGTCGACATGTCCGGTACACCTGAAACTTGCAACATCACACCAGTTAGACGCCTAATACCGATATCACCAGCTTGATACCCTAAAAGGCTAATCTCTCCTTTTTTAGGTTTTATTTGGCCTAACATGGCTTTAATCAAGGTCGTTTTTCCAGCGCCATTTGGGCCTAAAATCGACAGCGTTTCACCTTGTTTAATTTTTAGATTTACATCATTTAAGACTATGTTTTCTTTATAGCCAAACGATAATTTATTCACTCGGCCCACTGTTTCCATTTGCTCACTCATCATGACGCGTCCTTGTATTCCATTTCAATAGTGGCAATTATCGACGTAACGACAATCAAACAACACTGAGCCTTGTCACCACATGACCATGACAAATGTCATTCTTATACCAATTACATGATTAACTCACTGGAAATTATTCAAAAAACAAAAAGAATTATCAATGAGCATAAGCAATGCTTAATGAGATATGCGTAATGCCTATTTTGGTAGCAATACAGGGGAGTTAGCATCAGAATTATTATGGTTATTAGCTACAGTTGTTGGTTTATATATTCATATTATTTAATTTAACCAATCACCTACGGCTTGAATCGGCTTACCTTTATACTCAACCCAACTTACCCAAGCCAGTTTTTCAGCTTGTTGAGCCAATGACGGCGCAGTTTTCACTGTTCCAGAAAACTCTAAATTCGAACCTGCACTAAATGATTGTAAGCTGATCACAGTAAAATCTTGCTTTAAAAACTTATGACGATTTTCGCCACGTAATACGTCTGTTTTAAAACCACTGCCAACCAAGGCCAATTTGAGCTGGTAATCTTCATTATTGTTTTGAGTAATTTGATTTGAAGGTTTAAATGAAGCAATGAGTTGCTGCTGGTGAATATCAAGATTAAGCTGGCCTACGCTATGATTTCCCGCTTGCTGTACTTGACGAAAATCTCTATCAAACCACCCTCGCCACTCATTTCCATTAACTAAAAATCCTGGAGTATAAACCTGACGAATATTCAGTTTATTAAGATGATCATACTGACGTTGACTAAACTGTCTTTTTGAAAAAGGATCGCGCCAGCCGAGATAGTTCCAATAAGTCACATGAAATGAAACTGGAAAATAGCTTTGCCACAGTGCGTCTTCATCCATAAATTTTGACAACCATTCTTCTGCTGGCGGACAACTGCTGCAGCCTTGGGAGCTAAATAATTCGATAAATATCGGCTTTTTAGAATCACTTTGTTTCGTGAATTCCGTTAAGCTTTGCGCTTGAGTACCCGATGCTAATGCCACCAATAACGCGCCAATAATCATTCGAACCATATTTACCTCGCACCGTATGCATATTTTCTCTATTGCTTATAAGACCACTTACTTGTTAAGTTCATTTCAACCTTCACTTCATTATAAGTTACCATGATGACGCCATATCAACCTATTAGCTGCAGCCTTTATGATCAAATCGAACTCGCCTGCATAAAAGGGAAAACCATCAAAATTGAACTACTTGATGGCAGTGAGATCACCGCCGTACCGAAAACAACTGAAACCCACTCTGACAAAAACGAGTATTTAGTGCTGACAAATGCTGAACAAGAGGTAAGTATTCGACTGGATTTAATCGCAATGCTTCATTTCTGCCTCTAAACTGAATGAATAGGCTCAAAAAGGCAGGAAGTGGATGAAAAATGAAATATCTATTCTGCACCTTAGTTTTATTACTTTTTCAGACAGCAAGTCTGGCGCACTAAACAGAAAAAATTCAGATATCCATTAACTTCGTCAATAAGTCAAACTGCTTCATGAGCAAGTTTGTCGCTTAGAATCAGAATTGCCACACATAAATTTAAACTCAGCAGGAGCTGCCGCTGCGTACTGTGTTACATGCAGCAACACAGTACGCCTAAGAAAATCAAATTTTTCATTAAGACATTGATCATTCAGGATTAAATTTTGTGCTTTTTGAGCGTTTACCTGTTTAAGACGTGAGCCATGAAGCTAAGGGATCTAGCGATTTAGAAAGTACCAATCTTTGTCATACCAGCGGAGGCTGGTATCCAGTGACTTTTATAGAAAAAACAAAGGCACGAGACTACCGACATACAAAACTGTCGTTACTTCGTTTCCAGCCTGCGTTGGAATGACGAGAACTCATCGGTATACTTTCTTCCGCAACTTTCCTAAGCCATCTAAGTGAGCGGCTCACAAAACAGAACAATGAACGCTCAAAAGCATCAAAGACAGTAACAACGATTGATGAACACAATAATTTTTATTCTGGGGGGAAGAAAAATTATCTCGGGTTAAAACTGAAAGATTGTCCGGCCAACGAAGCTTCAAGCATCAAGCCACCTTTCGCGACCGTGAAAACGGCCAAGCCGTTAATGTATTCACCCGCTGAGGCTTGTTTACCACCCGATTGTCCTGCCCCTACAGAATTACCTGTTGTACCAATTTGAGCATTGGCGCCTAAATTAATCGCAACGGCCGTGGCTTGTGCATTAAATTCGAAATTGCCACGAGTAAATGTGTCGTAAGCTTTTTTATCTTTAAAGAAAATGATTTCACTGTAAGCTTGCCCACCAATCTGAAACCCTATTGATAATTGTGTTAAGGTCGTATCACCAGTGTTTATTCCGGCTTGGTACACTTTACCTTGCCCATAGGCGCCACCAACTCCCAGCCCAGCTTTACCGACAGTAGGAAAAATGGCGTAACCATAAGCATTATTCAAATATCGCTGTGTTTCAGAGGCGTGAGAAAAATTATCTACGGCTTGTGAATAGCTGTCCGATGCAAAAGCGTTTGATATTGTTAAGTTAGTAACAATAAGGACAATAAGATATGTGATTCGATAATACGACTGCATGATGCTTACCTATTTATATTTAGAAACATTAACTCAGAATATCGACTATTCACTTTAGAGCTCTTTTTTTATGCATTCATGTCAGTTTAAATTCAGAAATCTTTACCTTGAATTACCTTAGATAAGAATGCCTTTTCATCTTGATTCAACACAGTTTCGTTCTGCTCTGATGCTTTAGCATCATGACTTGTATTCAATCCCGATTGATACCCAATAATAGTAAGCTGCTGTAAACGATAAATAGCTAACAAATACAAGGTTAACAATAAACTTAGTTGAATCGCAGTTTGAGCAAAAAGGACAAATTGATCGCCTAAAATAAACGATAAGCTCGCCAACAAACTCCGCACAAACCAATTTACTATCACGGCACTGGCTAAAATTAATAGCCAGCGTATAGTGACATCGGAAAGTGGTTCAGTGTTAATACTGAGTTGCTGTTTATATCGACGTATTAACTTCACGATACAAATAGAATAAATAATAACTTGAATCATCAACAGAACCGGTAACAAAACACCTAAAAAAGTCATGTTATGCATTGATTCACTCATTATAAAACTGGACAAGTTATAATGGGTTGTGGAGAAAAAAACCACACTAAGCGCCACTATTGCAGCTGGAACTAAGTGCCACACTAAGACACTAGAATGTGTCGCTGTAGGCAAAGTTTGGCGACAGTATTGATAAAGCAGCGGCATTAATAGAAAATAAATAGGGGTCATTAACGCCAATAATAAGTGCATTGGCAAAGGTGTGTTTTCACGGTTGAGCAACCCTGTAAAAAAGTAAACCGCTAAGGTGATAAATATCAAAAATTTCGTGTGATTTTTCGCACTGTCTGAATGTTTTTTCCAAATCAAGAACATAAAGGCAAGCACGACGCAGTGAATACCACCAATCAGTGATAACCACCAATACGCTTGATGCAAAAATTCCACTAACGAACTCAAATAGATACTCCAATTCAATTAAAAATGCTTAAAAATCATCATTTTTATTGATTATGATGACTAAATATCGAAAAACTTAGCAAAAATGCAAATAAACACTTGATTTTATAGTCACCATTGCTCTAAATATAGCCTTGACTGGTTAATTATTCGACTCTAACATTTCATCACCTTGGAATGTGAGCGAATTAACACATCAATGATTAACAACATTACTTGATAGAGGAAAGGATTTTGGTTAAATTTTTAGCACTGGTTGTAATCGTAGGGTTGGGATATTTTTTATACAACCGTGCCCGTCGCAAAGACAGCAGTGAAACTCTGCCAACCTCTGAAAAAGCCCCTACTCCTACAGAGACTGAAGAAGTCGTGGCTGTAGAAGATTCACCAAAGGCTGAAACTCAACACGAAGATGAACCTGAAGTCGCCGTGGTTGCTGAAGCTCCTCAGCTTGATTGGGCCGATGACAATTTAGTTAATGCCATGACTCAAGTGAATAGATCTGACGATTCAAACCAACAATACCAAGGCATGCTCTCGGCCATTGCTGTGTGTTATAAGCAACGCAAAACACAGCAATATTTGATCTTTGGCTATTCATTGAGTCAGCAATATCAAACTCTGTTTGGGCAGCAGGAATCATCAGCCAAACTAAATGGCACAGGTTTTATGCAATTAGCCACACTTGCCACAGATAATGGCGATTTCGATTTGGCCATCAATTTGTGTCAACAAGCCTTGGATAACGACTTATCTGACGGCACCGTGACCGGATTCGAAGGTCGTATCAAGCGCATACAACAAGCGCAAAAGAAAGCAGCTCAATAAAGCAAATACAGCCGTTCCATTGAAGGGTATAATCCATCACTAATTTATACGCCCAAATACTTTTCAATGGAACTTTAAGTGGCCAATCCTTTACTCAAATTTAACCTTCGCCATATTCAACTCGACACAGAATCAATGAACCTTCAATTTCAAGCCGACATTGATTTTGAACAGTTCGACTTATTTGCTGATGTTTTCATTCAATCTATTGATTGTCGCTTAATAGAAAAACACTGGGGCGCAGATCGTCATCAATGGCTTATCAATTTCGAAGGTTGTTATATTTCACTCAACTATGAATTTTACGGTGACTGCTGCTGGCTGAGCGTCGAGCAAGCGTCTGATATGGAAACTTTACGCTTTTTGTCCGGTCTAATTCAAAATGCTATTGTTGAACCCTTGGCTGAAACATCGCCACCAGACGCGGAGAGTGCAAATGAATAATGACACATTATCTGTTGAAGGCAATTACGGCAATCAACACTCGGATAGCATCATCCAAACGCCTGAAATCAATGATGTGCCAAGTGCAGGCTTCCATTACCAATCTCTCACTCCCGATAGCATTCTTGATGCCATCGAAAGCATAGGTATTTATCCTGAAACAGGGCTATTGGCATTAAACAGTTATGAAAACCGCGTCTACCAATTTCGCAGTGATGATGGCAAACGCTATGTCGTAAAGTTCTACCGTCCCGAACGTTGGAGCGACAAGCAAATCATAGAAGAACATGAGTTTTCGTACGAAATCGCTGACGCTGAAGTGCCACTTGCTTTGCCACTCACCATCAATGGCACCACGTTACATGAACATAATGGGTTCAAATTTTCGTTATTCCCCTCTATTGGTGGGCGTAATTTTGAAGTCGACAATTTAGAACATTTGGAAATCGTTGGTCATTTTATCGGGCGCTTGCATCAATGTTCTATGCGTCAAGATTTTGATCACCGTCCCATGTTAACTCCTAAAAACATGGGTGATGATGCCATTGCTTGGTTAAGAGACTCTGGTCATATTCCTCAATCACTTGCCGAGCCATTTTTTACCATTGTTGAGCATGTTCTATCCGAAGCGAAAAGCATTTGGATGAATATTGATTGTCAACACATTCGACTACACGGTGACCTGCACCCCGGCAACATTTTATGGACGCCCGATGGTCCTGGATTTGTGGATCTCGATGACGCTCGCAGCGGCCCAGCAATCCAAGATCTATGGATGATGCTCACTGGCGATCGCACACAACAAACCATGCAATTAGAAATTCTGCTCGAAGCTTATGAAGACTTTTGCGAGTTTGATACTCAGCAATTAAAACTGATCGAACCTTTGAGAGCACTAAGAATGTTGTATTACAATGCATGGATCAGTCGACGTTGGGACGATCCAGCATTTCCAATGCATTTTCCATGGTTTAATACTGAAAAATATTGGGAACAACAAATTTTAGCCTTTAAAGAGCAGCTGTCGGCATTGAATGAACCACCATTAACCTTAATCCCTTACTGAATTTGTAACAATTTCAGTAGCAAATTTCGTGAAATTTACTTGAGTTAATAGGTAAAAACGTATTATGTTATCGGCAATTATACAGTTCCGTTCGGTAATGAAGTTCCAACTTACATAAAATAGGATACCAAATGAAAAAGATATTATTCATGGCTGCGGCTTTATTTTTAGTCCCTATGCTCTCACAAGCAGCGCAGTATAAAGAAGGCGTCCATTACACCGTTATTCATGACGGGGCAGAAACTGCCAAGCCAGAAATCAAAGAATACTTTTCATTTCTTTGTGGTCATTGTTTTAACTTCTACCAAACCGTACTTCCAAAGCTTAAAAAAGGCTTACCAGAAGGCGTGACATTCAAACAATCACATGTTGACTTCCTTGGCGGTAAAGTGGGTGTCGAACTCACTAAAGCTTTTGCTGTGGCTTATCAGCTCAATATTTCAGCCAAAATGGAAAAAGCATTTTTCAATGCAATTCATGTACAACGTAAACGTTTAGTATCAGCAGATGATATTCGCCAAGTCTTTATTAGCAATGGTGTAGACGCGAAAAAATATGATGCCGCGGCGAGTTCATTTATGGTGAATGCACAGGCTAAAAAAATGGGCCAAGATGCACGAAAAGCTAAAGTAACGGGTGTACCCGATCTTGTCGTCAACGGTAAATACCGCATTGAAAAAGGCGCGATTAAATCGTGGGATGATTACCTAGCGATTGCGTTTTATTTAGCAAAAAAATAAGTAATACTCATATATATCAATTAGGGAGCTCAGGCTCCCTTTTTTACACTTATCGTTATTTCTATTCCAAGAACAAAAGATGAAACGCTCATTGACAGCACCACTCATAATAATCATATTGTCATTACTTCCAGCAATGTCGCACGCTACTGAATTCAAGCAAGGCGTTCATTATCAAGCGATTGATAACCCATCAGTTACATCCACACCAACGTTTACTGAATACTTTTCATTTTTTTGTGCTCAGTGCTACCGATTTTCAAAAACGTTCGCACCTGTTGTCCGCAAGAAACTGCCTACAAACATCAAATTTAGACAAGTGCATGTTGACGGCTCTCAGGTCACGAATGAACTCAGTAAAGCCTATGTACTTGCAGAGCGGCTCCACAAAGACATTGAAGTTGAAACTGTTTTATTCGATGCAATTCATCAACACAAAGATCGTCCAAAGAATATCGAGGACGTTCTCAAATTAGTCACCCAATCAAGCCTTAATGATAAAAGCTACGCACAAGTTAATTCATTTACCGTTAATTCAGCCGTTGCCGCGAACCGAGCCGAAGTAAAGCACTTTAACATCACCGTCATCCCCACCCTCATCGTCAACGGCAAATACCAAATTAATTATTCATCGCTTAAATCAGAACAGCAACTGATTGAGTTAGTGACGTATTTAGTGGCTAAATAGACAGTTTTTGTCGGTAGTCTAGTGCCTTTTTCTTGTTCGAAGACAGTCGCTGGATACCAGCCCACTCTTGTATGACATATTATAGGTTTGCTTACGCAGAGCTCAGCTAAAATGAGGAAGTTAAATGAAGTTTGCTCAAACTCGGTTTCAAGATAATTTTTCACGTTTTTACGAAGCATTTTGTTATATCTGTTATTTAACCTTTGTGGCTGTCATTCTTAATTATGTATTTTCTATTGATTCCAGTTTTGTTAAGCAGGAAATATTTATTGTCATTATATTTACGATTGGCACTTTCATTTACATCAAAATTAAATTTAAGTCGGGTTCTCACTCATTAGAAATTGATGAAAATAAAATTATATTTAAAGATGAAAGGTTCATTACAGAAATAAAGAAGGCTGATTTTCAAGGTTATCGGATTACTACGCTCATGCCACATCGAGTAGTGATAAAAAACAAAATCTACGGTAAAACCTCTTTCAGTTATTATGCTTTTTCGCCCAAACAACGTAAAAAGATTTTCGATTTATTGAATAATTATTACTAACCAGAATTCAGGGCAACCGCACGAGTAGACGCAAGATATTGCGTCTACTCGTTCAAATTCAATCCTCAAGAATTATCCTAATGACTCTAGATACTCAACCAAAGTATTCACTTGTACATCAAGTGGGTCTGAGCTGGTATCAATGGTCAATTCTGCATTTAATGGCGCTTCATACGGTGCATCAATACCCGTAAATTGCTTAATTTCACCTGCTCTGGCTTTTTGATATAAACCTTTGGGATCCCGCTGTTCGCAAATCTCAAGCGGTGTGGATACATGCACTTCAATAAATTCGGCTTGAGGAAACTGTTCTCGCACCCTTTGTCGTTGGAGCCTTGAAGGCGATACAAACGCGGCTAACACAATCAATCCTGCATCGAGCATCAATTTACTGACTTCCGTGATGCGGCGTATGTTTTCGTTTCTGTCTGTTTCACTAAATCCTAAATCATGGCACAAGCCATGACGTATATTATCACCATCAAGCAAATAAGTGAGTTTACCATTTTGATGTAATTTATGCTCCAGCGCCCCCGCAAGTGTCGACTTTCCTGAGCCTGAAAGCCCTGTAAACCAAAGTATTCTTGACGTTTGATTTAATAGTGCGCTGCGTTGTTCGCGATCAACATCATGAGAATGCCAGCCAATGTTACTCATTACTCTTCCTTACAAAAATCTACTTAAACTTAGAAAAATTACTTTGACGCATTGAACCTAAATAAATAGGTTGAATGCACAATTTAACTTTAATTTATTGAAGTTAAATATAAAATTAAGCAACCCTAATTCACCCATCAGGTGAGTGCTGAACATTCATATACTTGCCAAAATCATCGCTAGCTGCGCTATAAATTTTGCAAGCAGAAACGAAGTAACAACAGTTTTGTATGTCGGTAACCACTACTTGCTGCTATTCATGCCTTGCTATCAGTATTTTTCTGCGTATATGAACGCTCCCAACCGATTTATTTAGGTTTAAGTAGAGTAGGCTACTGGCTTCGCTATCGCTTATCCAGCAGCCCCTCTTCGATTCCGTGCATGAGGTTTTCCCTCACACGGCTCTGTTGTTACACTTCTCTCAGCCCCTTCACTTTGCTTATCATCTTGTCGTGGGTAAATACTCAAGACCAGCTTGGCGTAATTTTTCGTAAGCACCTCGTGATAGATACTTGCTTCGACGTTGACTTAAGCGACGATGCCAGCGATAGAACCGGTTTACTACAAATCCATTTATTCTGAAAAATACACCTCTGGGATAACCTATCCCACCAAAATAGTGTTTCCATCCCCTCAGAACTTGATTAACCTTATTTATCAGTACGCCAAGTGTATTTGAGGTTCGATGCTTCACTATGTCTCTGAGTTTATTTTTCAGCTTTGTTTGGCTCTTCTTAGACGCCTGTATCTTAATGTAACTGGTGCCTTTGATGAGGCCTGTGATCCGTTGAAAGTTAAAACCGAGGAAATCAAACTCATTCATCAGCTTTCCCATATCCACACAGTGGGTTTTACTTTGATTTAGCTTCAGACCTTCATCACTTAATTGCTGTGTTATCCAGTCCAGTTGCTCTTGTGTGTAGGTTTGCTTATGAAGTACAACAAAATCATCTGCATAGGTAACGATTTTACACGGTGTTTTTTCGTGTATTTTCAAACAGAAATCGTTGAGATAGATGTTAGCCAGTAGTGGAGAGATAACTCCGCCTTGCGGAGTGCCACATCGGCTTGCTTCTATTCGCCATTTCCCGTTGACCGTCTCTATGCTGATGGGCGCTTTGATAAAGCTTTTCAGTAAACTCAGAAAGCTGCTGTCGCTTATTCGCCTTTCTACTTTTGCCATCAACTTAGCGTGCGGGATGGTATCGAAATAGGCACTCAAGTCAGCATCGAGTACGTGCTGGTAGCCTTGTTTTAGGCTCATTTCAATGACTTTTACCGCTTGCTGGGCGCTTCGACATGGACGATAACCATAACTGTGTTCATGTAAATGAGGTTCGTAGACGGGTTGCATCACTATTGTCATCGCCATTTGCACAATTCTGTCACTGATTATCGGGATCCCAAGTTTCCGCGTTTTGCCGTTGTCTTTGAGTATTTCTACTCGTTTGACTGGGCTAGGTCGATAGTTTTTCTGTTGTAATTGAGTTTGAATTTCTTTTAACAGCGCAACGACTTTCTTTTGCTGCTCTAGATAACTGAATGTGATGCCATCAATTCCTGCTCCGCCTTTATTGGCTTTGCATCGTCGATAGGCTTCTTCGAGTATATCTAGGCGACTGAGTTTATCGTACAAGCTGTAAAATCGAAGCTCCGAGTTAAGCTTTGAGCGTAAGTAAAGTTTTCGCTGTAATATTCTGATATTTACTGGAGTGTTAGCCATATGGCAATTTCACCTCAAAAGTTACGTTAAAAAACGGGTGTAACACTGAGCCCCTTCCCTGATGTAAAGTTATGTTGTCTTCACGGTTAACGGTACTATGGGCTCATCCGACTGCCTGAGCGCCCTATCTGAAATTTCGGTTTACCTTATATTCGGATAGTGCAAGTCACTACCTTCCAACACTCAGGCTCTCCCACGTTCACTTTATTTCCTTCAATACATGCCACTTCATATTACGCCGGAAGATCAAACAGATGCATTTACCAGTTGCTTCTCTGTTTGTGTCAGGGTTCGTCAACTAGGAAAGACTCCCCATCTTCATTTTTTGATTTACGACGCTTAACTGAATTCGCTTGATGCTGCGGCCTACATTGCATCTCAACCTTTATTCAAGGCCTTTGTCACAGGGCTTCATGTCATAGCGGTTACCCATTATGCATGCCCGTCAGATTTCGGGATGAACTGGTAATTATCCCGTCAGGTACGTTTCAACCTGATGGACTTATTATAAATAATAACGTTGCGGTCTCTGGTTTATGGCCATGTAATCGCTTGGCTGCGTATACGTTGAGACAAATCCCGCAACAGAATAAAGCGCTTCGTGGCGCTCCCTAGAAACATCAGTTGACTACGTTCTCAAGCGTAGAAAAAATGGCTGATAGTAAGGCGTAGCTTGCAGCAAGTAGTTATTCTACTTGCAAAAGTTACAACGCAGATAGCAGTCATTTTAGCAAGTTTGTGAGCGTAGAGCACTTCACTCATTGGGTGAAAGCCATGATGATAAAATCATAGTATTGCTCAAACAGTTACTCATATACTCAGCGTTCAACTGATGATTTTAGGTTTAAGAGCGCCAACAACTGATTTTTCTAGGTTAAACTAAAACGGAAACCACAACGGCACCAAAAATACCACAATGGATGAATACAAAATCGATAACGGCAAACCCAAAGAAATAAAATCTTTAAATCGGTAACCTCCCGCATTAAACACCATCAAATTAGTCTGGTAACCATAGGGCGATATGAAACTCGCACTAGCACCAAAAACAACCGCCAATATGAAGGGTTTTGCGTCAACACCTAAGCTGGCCGCAATCGCTAACCCGATAGGAAACGCTAAAGCCGCTGCGGCATTGTTAGTGATCAGCTCTGTCAGTAATAGGGTCAGAAAATACACACCGACGAACGCGCCAAAAACACCATAACTCGCTGATACACCGCTGAGTAATTTTGCCATGTTATCGGCAAGTCCTGTCGATAACATCAAATCAGCCAAACACAACGCGCTGCCGACAATGGTAACCAAAGTCACAGGAAAACGTCGCTTAATGTCACTCATCGTCAGTATGCCACTGACGAGAAAAACCAAGAGCAATAATATCAACCCTTTAGCCAGTGAGAGTAGACCAATTAAGCTCATCGCTAAGGTAGCGGCAAAACCAAACATCACCCAATGGCTGCGCTTTTTATCCAGTTTTAACGCGAGATCTAAACCATTCAATGCTGCAAACTCATTTTGCTGATCTATGTCGGCTTTAAAATCCACTCCTGGGCTCAGTAATAACACATCACCTGGGCGAAGAATGACATCACCTAATCCACCTTTAAGTGGTTCACAACCACGACGAATGGCTAACACTGCAGCAGAGAATCGCTCCCTAAACTGTGCTTGTTTCAGTGAGACTCCAACCAAACTACTGCTTGGAGCAATGACGGCTTCAATTAAGTTTTGTCCATTAGCCTGTTGCTTACCAAACCATTCTAAACCATCAAATTGATGTAATAGTTCAACGGATTCCATCGCACCACTAAAGCGTAATGTATCCCCTTGCAACAACACCATATTGGGCGGCACTGGTGACATTCTTACTCCATTGCGTTCAAGTTCAACGAGGTACAACTTCTTTAATGCACGCAATTGATTTTGCAGTACCGTTTGACCAATTAAACTGGAGTATTCGCCGATTCTGGCTTCTAATAAATACGGTAGGCCAATTTCACTCTCTTCACGTCCACGCTCTGGCAGTCGATGTGACAACAGCAGTAGCAGCAACATGCCAGCAATCACTAATACAACGCCAACTTGGGTAAATTCAAAGAAAGATAAAGGTGCTAGCCCTGCGTGCTCGACAAATGAATTCACAATAAGACTGGTCGATGTACCGATTAACGTCATTGTGCCACCCAGAATGGTGGCGTAATTCAAAGGTAGCAATAACTTTGAAGCACTGTGACTTGAATTTTTTTGTACGGGACCAATTAACGAAGCAATCACTGCTGTATTGTTGGTGAAAGATGATAATAACGCTGTAGAAAAACCCAATTTTACTAAGGTCATGGGAAATGATTCTTTGGCAATAAATTGGCTTAGTTTACTGAGTAGATAAGTTTTTTCTAATGCGCTGGCCACCAAAATTAACAATACTAACGTGATCAAACCACTGTTGGTAAAACTGTTCAACGCCTGACTTAAGTCAACCAACCCAAATAAATAGCAGGCCAACGCGGCGCAAGCAAAACAAATTGCAGGCACCACTTTACCAGTAAATAACCCCGCTAAAAGTCCAACTAAAATTAGCGTCAGAACCGTCACATCGGTCATTAGCTCTGACTCAAGTCTTTCGCATTCCAGTGTGGATAATACTCACGCACCCACGCATTAAGTGCGAGTTCTTCTGCTGAATAACGGGCTGATGAGTTAGTTGTTGTGCTTTTGGCAAACGTGGCTGGCGTTGCATTAACAACCATCAATGCGGCCAATGTCGCATTAGACAAACGATCAATGAGGATCAAACTCCCTGTCGCCTGACACTGACTGTAAGCTTCAAGTGGTAACGCTTCTACCAACTGAAGTTGCACTCTGGCGATGGTATTTAATCCAACAAGGCCTGTTGTAGTTTCTAAGCTATTTATATCTTTAATGTGATCGATATTAACGATCTTAGCTTGGGTCAACTTACTCGCCACTTTGACGTTGTATAAGCGATCAATTTCGAGCGGAGTTTCATCAAGCCACACCAAATCAACGGTTACTGAGTTACTGATCGTTGGCAGTAGATTATGATCATCACCGCTAACGATCAGATCGCCCCGTGACACATCAACTTCGTCGGCTAAGGTTATTGTGATCGCTTGCCCAGTTTGTGCGCTGTCTAAGTTGCCGTCGAAAGTAACGATACTGACGACTTGAGTTTGCTTACCAGAGGGTAAAATTGTCACTGGATCGCCGACTCTGACATGGCCCGATGCAATGTATCCAGAGAAACCACGAAAGTTGAGATGTGGACGTTGAACATGTTGAACTGGGAATCGAAACCCTTGAGTGATCGTTTTATCATCACTATTAGCATCGAGATCAATGGACTCTAATGCCAACAACAATGTTTGACCTTGATACCAAGGCATTTCACTGGATACATTCACAACATTATCACCGTCAAGGGCAGACAGTGGTACATAGTCGACATTTAATGGAGCCAGTTGCTTGGAAAACTCTGCAAACTGCTCTGAAATATCTTTAAACACTGATTGCTCAAAGCCCATTAGATCCATCTTATTAATTGCAATCACTAAATGTTTAATACCCAACAAACTAGCAATGTACGCATGTCTTCGAGTTTGGGTTTGTACGCCATAGCGCGCATCAATCAAAATAACAGCAACATCACAGGTTGAAGCTCCGGTAGCCATATTACGGGTGTACTGCTCATGCCCTGGTGTATCGGCGATGATAAACTTACGTTTATCGGTGCTGAAATATCGATAGGCCACGTCGATGGTAATACCTTGTTCCCGCTCAGCTTGCAGGCCATCAACTAAAAGGGCTAAATCAAGTTTGTCACCTGTGCTGCCTATACGAGCGCTTTCTTGCTCTAATGTCGCCAGCTGATCGTCGTAAATTTGTGCACTATCGTGCAGCAATCTACCGATCAAAGTACTCTTGCCGTCATCCACACTGCCACAGGTTAAAAATCGCAGTAATTGCTTTTGCTGTTGTTGTTCGACATAACCACCCAGATCTAATTCGTTTTCATTTTCTAATGACTCATGAACGGATACTTCATTCATCAGTGATCGACTCAAAGAAACATCTGTAATTTTTGTGTTTTGATTGATCATTAGAAATACCCCTGCCGTTTTTTAAGTTCCATTGATCCCGCTTGATCCGCATCAATTAAACGCCCTTGTCGTTCACTGGATCGCGTAAGCAGCATTTCAGTAATGATCTTATCGAGACTATTTGCACTTGAATGCATAGCCGCTGTCAACGGGTAACAACCCAATGTCCTAAACCGCACCTGTTCATGTTTGACTTCGCTTTGATCGTGGGGCAAACGATCATCATCGACGAGGATCATCATGCCATTCCGTTCGATCACAGGCCTTTTCTCAGCAAAATAAAGGGGAACGAGTTCAATATTCTCTTGTTTGATGTATTGCCAAATGTCCAATTCTGTCCAATTCGACAAAGGAAATACTCGGATACTTTCACTAGGATTAAGCGCCGAATTATAATTATTCCACAGTTCTGGGCGCTGGTTTTTAGGATCCCAACGATGGTGATTATCACGGAACGAATAAATGCGCTCTTTTGCACGGGATTTTTCTTCATCACGTCTTGCGCCGCCAAAAGCCGCATCGAAGCCATATTTATCTAGAGCCTGCTTCAGTCCTTGTGTTTTCATGATGTCGGTATGTTTAGCACTGCCATGATCGATGGGGTTGATGTTTTGAGCCACCCCGTCAGCATTCTTATGGGTTAACAGTTCAAAACCATATTTTTTCGCCTGCTGATCACGAAACGCAATCATCTCTTTAAACTTCCATCCAGTATCAACATGAAGCAGTGGGAATGGAATTTTACTTGGATAAAACGCTTTACGAGCCAAATGCAGCATGACTGAAGAATCTTTGCCAATTGAATAAAGCATGACTGGGTTTTGAAATTCAGCGGCGACTTCACGGAGAATGTGAATACTTTCAGCTTCTAATTGCTGTAAATGGGTGAGTGGGGCTTTATCCATGATTAACTCCTTTTTCAGCCGAATATTCATGCGTATTTTCAGGCTCGCGATTAAACCAACTTAAATCCTGTGACAACTTGGTCACTTCCCCCACGATGATTAACGTGGGTTGCTTTTTAGGGATCTGATTGGCCAATATCTCCAATTCAGAAAGTTTGCCTAATAGCAGCTGTTGTTTTGGCGTAGATGCATTGCTCACTAGTGCGACTGATGTGTCTGCATTTCTTCCTGCGATGAGTAATTGAGTTTTAATGCGACAAGCTTGAGATAACCCCATATAAATCACTAAGGTGTGATTCGATTGTCCATACTGTTTCCAGTCAACTTTACTTGGCGCATTGAGTTTTTGATGGCCAGTGATAAAGCTCACTGCTTGTGTATGATCGCGGTGGGTTAACGGAATGCCCGCATAAGCAGCGGCTCCAGCGGCGGCAGTGATACCAGGCACAACTTCAAATTCAATTTTAGCCTCAGCGAGAGTTTGCAACTCTTCACCACCACGACCAAAAATAAACGGATCACCACCTTTCAAACGGATGACGATTTTATTGTGGTAGGCTTTCGTCACAAGCAACTGATTAATTTCTGCTTGCTCTGCACTGTGATGGCCAGCCCGCTTGCCAACAGAAATTTTTTCAGCCGCTTCAGGGATCAGTGCCAATATTGCTTCGCTGACCAATGCGTCAAATAACACCACGTCAGCTTGATTAAGCAAGCGCCATGCTTTTAACGTAAGCAGCTCTGGATCGCCGGGCCCAGCACCAATGAGGTAAACTTTTCCTTGTGCGCTGTTTGCCGATAATGACACCAGTTCCATAAGTTTTATCCGCTATATCTAAGATTTGAAATTTGATGAGTAAAATATAGCGACTTTCTTATATTATTTTAAATATAAAAAACAGAATAGTTATTACTTTTTAATATAAGCAGTATGTGTTTTTAGGAGAAAATCGATGTTGGAAAAGTAAGCGTCTAGCAATCTCCACATTCCCACTTCGAATTCAAAACGTAATCATTACCCATTTAGATAATGTTAACGGGAATAGTATGATCCTAAAAACATGAGTTAAACGCTGAGTATACGAGTAACTGTTTGAGCAATACGATGATTTTATCATCATGGCTTTCATCCAATGAGTGAAGTACTCTACGTTCACAAGCTTGCTAAATGACTGCTATCTGCGTTGTAACTTTTTCAAGTAGAAACGAAGTAACGACATTTTTGTATGTCGGTAACAACTGCTTGCTGCAAGCTACGCCTTGCTATCAGCCTTTTTCCTGCACTTGAGAACGCAGTCAACTGATGTTTCTAGGATGATGGCAGTCAATGCCCAAAAACAATGGCAGATGCTGATTAGGGCACCGCCGAAAGGCTTTACCACTGTTGAACGAGTTTAAAGTCTAGCTGGACAAGTCTGTCAGTTAAATGTTACCAAGTCACTAACCGATATCGCAGTGGAGTAAGTCTAAACCAATAGCCTAAGCTACTTCGCTATATCGAGGACGGTCGTCTTGATATTGATAACAACCGTGCGGAAAGAGCGGTAAAGCCGTTTGTCATTGGCAGGAAAAACTGGCTGTTCTTTCATACGACGAGAGGGGTCAAAAACAGCGCAGTTCTCTACAGTGTCATTCAAACTTGTAAGGCTAACGGAATCAACACAAGCGATTACCTGACTTACATTTTAAAACAATCATCATGCAAAACATCTGTCACAGAGCAACTTATGTCTTGGAACCTTAAAATTAATGATTATTTCAAGTGAGTCAGGAAATAGAATACAAACTTATCAAGATATGGCTGAAAACTGCCTATCCAAGTACGTTCCTATCAGCGAAGATAAAACTATAGATAAAGAACGTTTTGTGAGTAAAGCTCAAGATATTTATGATACAAGAAGTACAGCAACATTTACTCTGGCCGAGCACACATGTTTTGGGGCTGGTGTCGAATGGCTACGGTGTTATTAAAAATAGCACCAGTTTTGACTGCGAGAAAGCTGCAACCATACAGCAAAGTTATTTTGCTACCTGTTCTACCTGTACTAATGGGTCTTTACCTAGAGAACAAAAATATGCTATTTCACAACAAGGAATTTATTGTTACTTAAATCAAGAAATGGACCAATATGGATTGAACGTAAAACTTGAAGGAGCCAGTTTTGATCATATCAAATCAATGATTGGCTGTTTTTCAGATATTTTCTGCTCTATGAGTAAATGTGCAGTATTTGTAACGCTTCATGGGGGGATTATCGAAAATGGATTTTACCATTATTATGCACATAATATTATCTTAGCGAAGACATCACAAATAGAAGTTGAAAATAATGTAGAGGATAAAATCCTTTTATTTGATTGTTGCGGTATTGAGTTAAGTTGGACTAGAGAGAAGCTGTAGCCTCTTACTTCGTTCATAGCCAAAGTTATGAATGAGATTTCGGTTTGGGTGGAAGGTTTAGTATTCTGCGATAATTACAAGCAAGAGCAATTTAGGACTTGTTATGTATATGAAGGCTCATGGCCTAAGACTCTGAGCATAGACTAACAACTAATTCCAGAGGATTGGACATCACTATGCTTCTGTTGCTTTGCTCTCTTTTGGTGGTATTTACTAGACGCTTACTTGGAAAATATTGGTAAGAGATAAAATAAAACGGGCACGATAACCCGTTTTACTCTCAATAAAGCACAACAATTACTACTTTACTACTTTGCCTTTATCGTCATTTTTTCGTTGATGACGATGCCATTAGCAGTAAAATCAATGGATACACTAATTTGACCATCTTCTTGCATCATCTTCAATTCATCTGGGATAGCTTGCCCTGATAATTCGGCCATCGCTAATATTGGCTTCATGATTTTGGCCTGATCGCCACCGAAGTGCATAAAGCCATTTGCTTCAACGGCTTCATTCGTTAGGCTATCCGCCACTTTTTCTGCTTTACCCGGCGTATAAAGTACAATATTTTGCCCTTTAATCGCCAACATAGGTTTAACTCCTAATTCTGCAGGAATTGGCAATAACGTAGATAAATCAACTGGTTCACCGTTTTCAACTAATGAAACATTCGCAAACATTGGAGCAAAGCTTTTCAGATTATTGAATAGAGTCTCAGGCTTTAATGCTGTAACACTGACTACAGCATCCAATTGTTTCACTTTCGGCTCTGCAGTCCCATTGGCTGAGTCCAGTTCAAAATCTAAAATAGCCGCTGAAATACCCTTCACGCCCGGTGCCATACCAGTAAACATGCCTAACATGGCTGGGCTTTGCTGTGCTAATTGAGCTTGCATTTGCGACAATGGCTCACACTGATAATCTGGTGTTTGTAGCTCGGTCCAAATATCGGATAATGCTGACACTAAGTTATCGTTATCAACTCCAAAACCCATGCTAAACGCGGATCGTCCATGTGCTGAAACATAATCAGGAATAAAACCACGCAGCTTACTTAGTGCCGTCATCATCACCTGATTTCGGCTTTCAACCACTACTGATACATCCATATCAGCAGCGGAGTCGCTTAAATTAAACTCATTGAATCCACCGACAGTTCGCGGCCAATTCTGTGAAATTTGCTGTAACTCAGTGGCACATTGAGCTTCTTTGATCTCTGAGAGTGGATCTTGATTCGTAAGCGCGAAAATTCCAGTGAGTTGTTTCGCAAGTTCATTACCATCTGTGGTGGTTAACCCTTTCACTATCTCAATATGATCCATAAAAAAGATACTATTTGGGTTAAAGCCGTATTGCTCAATAACTTGGTTAACTTCACCGGATTCGGTTAACGATTTCTGTGGCTTTTGCTGACCTAATGCGATGTTAAGCGCTGTACCATCGATTGAAAAACCATCAAGAGTAATCGTTAACATGCCGTTTTGTTCAGCAAATAACAATTCCATTGGCGAGCCATTGGGGCCTTGCTCCATTATCCTATAGGCACGATATGATAATTCGCCCAGTTTACGTTGCTGATGAGTAAAGCCGCTTTCTTGTTCGGCATTATCTAATAATGCCCAGAAAGCTTGTGGTTTATCGAGCTCAACTTTTACGACTGGCATAGCACCAATAGTATAAAAATAAGATTTGCCTTCATCAGGTATGCCTAAGCTGGCAAGAAGCGACGCAGGATCATCTGAATGGTTTACTACGGCATAAAACAGTGCCATACCAAATTTAGCCAGAGGTTCGTCTGGCTTATCAAACTCTTTAAGCTTATCTGCTTGCATTTTCAGCGAAGACAAATTGACATGTTCTAAATACTTTTTAGTCGGAAAATCCGTTAAGCTCCCTGAAAATAACAGCGTATCGGCAGGAATATAATCCAGAACAGGATTATCATCGATGGAAGGCGTTTGATTTTGAGTAGCCCAATAACCAGCGGCTCCAGCAGCAACGATGGCTACTGCAATAGCGGCTTTTTTCATTTTAAACTCCATTTTATAATAAGCTGAAATATTTTGTGCTTAAACTGACTTTTAATCAAGCAGTTAATCGTGAAGCTTTGATGTCTCAGACCTTGCTGTCATCAACTCTGTCGTCATTTTAACCCAATGAATTAGCAATAACACTGGGAAACCAATTAAGCTTGCTGCAATAAAAAAATTGACGTAACCGAAATTATCCACATAAACGCCCGAGAAACCCGCAATAAATTTAGGAAATATTTGCATAATTGACGATAAGATAGCGTACTGAGTCGCACTGAATTGGTTACTGGTTAAACTCGACAAGTAAGCTAAAAACGCAGCAATGGCGATACCACCACTGAAGTTATCGACCGAGATGACAAGCGTCAGCAAAGTCACGTTATGGCCTTCAACCGCTTGCAGCGCGAATAATAGATTCGTTATCGCGGTCAGCAGAGCCCCCAAAAAAA
Source organism: Parashewanella spongiae (assembly GCF_004358345.1). Lineage (NCBI taxonomy): Bacteria > Pseudomonadati > Pseudomonadota > Gammaproteobacteria > Alteromonadales > Shewanellaceae > Parashewanella > Parashewanella spongiae. Next base: position 4,890,653 of record NZ_CP037952.1, read on the forward strand.
GAATTTTCATGGTGCCAAAGCGCTTTAACAATAACCCGCCTACACCTGCGCCCACAAGCGTCATAATCACGCCATAAACTTTGCTAATTGATGCTATTTCACCTTTAGTAAACCCCATATCGACATAAAACACATTGGCCATGATCCCCATAACAATGTCCGAAATTCGATAGGTTGAAATGAGGGCTAGAATCAAAATTGCCGCCCAACCATAGCGTTTTGAAAAATCTACAAATGGCAACACAACGGCTTGATAACCCCATGAAAAAAACGCCGCCAATTGCGGTGAATATTTCAAGCTCAACTTCGCTTTCATTTCCAGCTGTGATTTATTGACTTCACTGTCATCGATGTTCGGCTCTTTACTCAGCAAGGTGGCCAACACCCCCAGAAACATCAATCCTGCCATCACTTGAAATGACGTTTGCCACGCCAATAATTGATAAGTTTGGCTTTCGGTTTCAAACCATGCGGCTAAAGTCAGTACCCCCGCGGTACCTGCAATCATGGCACCTCGATACCCCACAAGATACGAAGTCACTAGTGCTGCTTGCATATCTTCAGGTGCTGAATCGATACGAAACGCATCAATCACAATGTCTTGAGTCGCTGATGCAAATGCGACCATCAAAGTAAATATCACTAAGTGTTCGAGATCTTGTAATGGATCACTCATCGACATGCCGATAATGGCGGTGATCAAAGTGGCTTGCGCCAGTAAAATCCAACTTCGTCGTCGCCCAAATAATCTTGTTAACCAAGGCAATGACATTCTATCCACCAGCGGCGACCACAACCATTTGAGGGTATAAGCCACGCCTATCCAACTAAAATAACCAATCGCTGTACGATCGACACCAGCTTCTCTTAACCAAAAAGAGAGGGTTGAAAACACTAATACATAGGGTAAACCTGAGGAAAACCCCAAAAATAACAGACTGAGCACTCGTTTATGAGCATAAACAGAAAACACCTCTGCTATGCGCGTCGAAAACGTCATAGTTGAACCGAATAAAGATTATGTTAATGCAAGCTTACGGATCGACTTGAGGATATTCAAGTTATTGCCGTAAGTAGCCGTTTGAGTGATAAGAAAAACCAAAAAATTTCCTGATTACCCTTTAAGTAGAGTAGGCTACTGGCTTCGCTATCGCTTATCCAGCAGCCCCTCTTCGATTCCGTGCATGAAGTTTTCCCTCACTCGGCTCTGTTGTTACACCTCCGGCTCTGTTGTTACACTTCTCTCAGCCCCTTCACTTTGTTTATCAAAAGTGTCGTGGGTAAATACTCAAGACCTGCTTGGCGTAATTTTTAGTAAGCACCTCGTGATAGATACTTGCTCCGACGTTGACTTAAGCGGCGATGCCATCGATAGAATCGGTTTACTACAAATCTATTTATTCTGAAAAATATCGCTCTGGGAGAACCTATCTAACTCAGATATGGCTTGATGCTCACCCACTAATAAATGTTGGTAAACTTCCTTAACAGGCTCAGAATACTCAATCAGTTCATCATCTTGCGGCACAATAGTAGAAGTTCGCAGTAAAGACTGCCTATGACTGATCCCCCGCAGATATTGATAGCTGTTAATCAACACTTTTGCTCTTGCTTCATCTAATAATTTTATTTCTGTTAACCGCTTGAAGATCCGAATATTATCAGACCACTCTGCCAGTTCAGGGTATTCATTTGAATAACAAAGCACTAAAAACTGGGCGATAAATTCTATATCTACAATGCCGCCATCACTGTGTTTTAAGTCAAACTCGTTTGGCTTTACTTTCGTCAAGTGTTCACGCATTTTTAAACGCATTCGATGAACATCCTCGGCCAGTTTAGGCTGCACTCTATTCTTCTGCAAAATTTGGCGACGATGAGCATTAAACTGTTTTTCGAGTGCGCCGTCGCCGTAAATACATCGAGCGCGAACCAGTGCTTGCTGCTCCCAAGTTTTCGCTTGGCGTTGATATTCACCAAAGCTCTCAACTTCGCTGACTAACAGGCCTGATGCACCTGATGGTCGCAGCCGCATGTCAACTTCATACAGCTCACCTGAACTTGTCCGTGTTGAAAATAAATGAATAATACGCTGTGCCAATTTGACGTAAAATCGCACGCTATCAATGGGCTTGTCACCGTCCGTTTGGGAATGAGTTTCGGTTAAGTTGTGTAAGAATACTAAATCGAGATCGGAGCCGTAGCCAAGTTCGCGTCCACCCAATTTACCGTATCCAATTACAGCAAATCCCATTTCATCATCCACAAGGTACGAAGGCTTACCGTGGCGAAAAACCAACTGTTGCCATGCATAAATAACCACTTGCTCTACAATCGCTTCCGCCAGAAATGTTAAGTGATCACTGACTTGGATAACAGGTAGTACGCCAGTAATGTCAGCGGCGGCAATTTTTAATTGTTGCGACAACTTAAATTGACGCAACGCTTCCATTTGCTGCTCCATGTCATCATCTTGCACACGTAAGCAGTATTGCCTTATTTCGCTGTGGTAATCATCGAATTCCGTTGTGTCATAGAGCTGTTTAGGATCAATAAGATCATCCAACAACATTGGAAATTCAGCGAGTTGCTCAGCAATCCAAGGGCTGGCTTTACAGAGTTTGACCAGTTGTTTTCTTGCCCCAGGATTTTCGCACAGCAATTCTAGATAAGTGGTTCGACAAACAATTTGCTCAATTACTTGTGATACAGGAATAAACACCTTGATGGCATTTGCATGCTGGAGTATTTCTGCCAACATGTATGGCATTAACTTATCTAAGGTATCTCGCCCTCTTGGTCCTATAGGCTTTTTATGTACATGAGTACGCCATTTTAATAATGCGGGGATAAGTTCTGAATCTTCTATTCCCTGAGCTATTAACACTTTTTGTGCATGCTCTAATTCGGTTTCTTCCCACAATTGCTCCGCCCAAGACTCTTGCTCATTATCTTCAGTTTCACCGCCAACACTGTTTAAAAACTGTTGATTAATCTTCGCCATGACATCTTGAATTTTTTTGCGTAATACTTGTTCAGTGTCTACGCCTAATACCCAACAAATGCGTTGCCAATCGAGCCGATTGTCTGGCAGTGTTTGAGTTTGCATATCGCTTAACCCTTGGAGCAGATTTTCTGACTTTCTTAGGAATAGATAAGCGTTACGCAATTCAACCATTAAGTTGTAATCTAAAAAGCCGTGGTTAAATACGCTTTCAATGGCAAGAAAAATATTTTGTTTGCGTAAGTCAGGTTGTCGACCACCATGAATAAGCTGAAAGTTTTGCACGATAAATTCAGCCTCACGGATACCACCAGCGCCAAGTTTAATATTATCTGTTAGCTGACGACGGCGAACTTCTTGCGCAATGAGCTGTTTCATTTTTCTTAATGATTCAATGGCGCTGAAATCAATATAACGTCGATAAATAAATGGCCTTAATAGCGCAATTAAATCTTTTTTATCCTGACATATTGGCCCTAAGACTCTTGCTTTTACTAAGGCGTAGCGTTCCCATTCACGACCTTGATCTTGATAATAGTGTTCAAGCGCATTAAAGCTACACACTAATGGACCACTTTCACCGTAAGGTCTTAGCCGCATATCAACCCGATACACAAATCCATCGACAGTAACTTGATCCAATAAGGCAATCAGTTTTTGCCCCAACCGAGTAAAGAACTGCTGATTATCGAGCTCACGGCGACCACCACGGGTTTGGCCTGATTCTGGGTAAGTAAAAATTAAGTCAATATCGGATGAGAAGTTCAACTCACCTCCGCCCAATTTTCCCATCCCCATAATAAGCAGGGGTTGAGGCCTACCTTCGGCATCGGTTGGTGTGCCATATTGATCGCATAACCTGTTATACATCCAGTCACGGGCGTTAATGATTAAGGTCTCAGCCAAGGTAGAGATATCCCATAATGACTGCTTAATGGTGCCATGTGACATAAAATCTTGCCATGCGATACGTACCATATGGCGATTACGAAAGTCACGCAGCACACGCTTTGTTACTTCTTCGTCATTGACGTCTTGGAGTTTCTTTTGCAGCATAAAGCGATAAAATTGACAAATATCTGTTTCTTTTACTTCATCGACTAACACCGTTATCCACTCAGGGTGCCGTTGCAATTGATGATTAATGTAGTCACTTAATCCAAGCACTGCAGTGAGTTCAACCAGACATTCTGGCTCAAGCTTGGCAATGATTTCAGGTTGCTGTGCTCGAATTTGCTCAACTCGTTCGTCTGCGAGTTTTTGAATTTCTGTAGGAATTGGCTTGTTACTGTGAGTGTCCATCGTCATAATCATTCCAAGACGCTTAACTATCGACATATTATGTCGTTAGTGATATACAGAGAGTTTACTGATCCTAAATCGCTATTATCGAAAAAGCTATTTATATCATTCAGTAAAAGCAATATTACCGTTTACTTTTAGCTTAACCTATTTTTGGAGAGCCCATGGCAGGTATGCTACGTCGAGTCATCATAATGTGTACTCTTGTGTTAGGAACCTTATTTTTAGCAGGATGCGGTGACGAACGACCTGACAAAATCGCCCAGTATCAGCAACTCACAAAAAGCCGAATTGACAGTCTTGCAGTGATGCTGAATAACGGCCAATTACGTAATGCTGAGCTATTAAAACAATACAGCCAAGTACTGGGGGAATCGAGAACAGAATTAACGCCGTTACTGAATCAATTGTCTAAAGACGCGACTCCTGAAGGCACAATGTTTTTAAGCTTAGAACAACGCTTAAAAGACGCTTCAGTGGCCAGTAATTTTGTCGATTTAGATCAACAACTCGCTGAAATTGAAAACTTATATCAAGCGACAGATCCAAGTTTGTTCAATGATATGCTTTCTGATCCTGTCAACGTGATTGCTGATATGTCAAACGGCAGCCTTGCCAGAATTAACGCCATTAGTCGTGAAGCTGAGTTATTGGCTAATGGTGCGCAAGATTTTGGTTCTGGCAGTCAACTCGTCGGTAATCCAAGTTACGGAAGTTGGCAAACGAATAGTAGCGGTATGTCATTTTGGGCATGGTACGGCATGTACTCAATGTTCTCGAACCTGTTTCGATCGCCCATCTATTATGACAATTGGTCGAGTCGTCGAGGTTACAGTTACTATGGTGACAAAGGTCGCTATCGTTATACTTCCCCGAAACAGCATCGCAGCCAAGAAAAAGTGTACCAAAATACCAAAAAACGCTTTTCAAGACAGGGAAAAACCTTCAACAGCCCCTATGCTAAAACACGCACCGGAGCGACTAGCTTATCAAGAGCCAGTCAGAGCGCACCAAAAAGCTCAACAAATGCTCGAAGTAAGTTTCGGTCAAATTATGCGAAAAGCAGTGGTTTTCGTAATTCATCCAGTCGAACGTCTCGCAGTGTCAGTCGCGGCAAATAATCAGTTTAATGTTAGATAAGGAAAGATAATGTCCATATTTGAAGAATTCGGCCTTACCTCAGAGCTGCTGATCATCTTGTTGATTGATCTTGGTATTGCTACGGTACTGCTGACCTTAATGCGCTATTTATTTGGCTGGAGCGCCAATGTGAACAGTGCTCACGAGCTGGCCGAAAAAGATAATTTCGCTTTTGGCATTAGCACCGCTGGCGCTGTAGCCGCAATGGGGATTGTGCTGACTGGTGCTATTACCGGTGAAGCAGGCAGCAGTTACGCGATTGAAGCCATTGGCTTAACAGCTTATGGCATTTGCGGACTCATACTCATCAAACTAGGCCGTTTATTGCATGATAAAATCGCTTTAAATAAGATCAATAAAACACAGAGCATACTGGCAGGCAATAAAGCCATCAGTATCGTGGATGCTGGTGCTGTAATCGCCACAGCTATTATCATCAGAGCGACATTATTGTGGGCAGAAGGTATGACAATCAATACCTTTATTGCAATTATCAGTAGCTTTGTTGTTTCTCAATTAATGATGGTGCTATTGACTCGCTGGCGTGAATACAGCTACACCAAGCGTAATCAAGGTGAAACCTTCCAACAAGGTCTGCAAAATGGCAATACGGCATTAGCATTGCGTCACTCAGGCTATTTAATTGCCATGGGATTAAGCTTTAATGCCGCAAGTCATTTCATTGTGTTCTCACCGACTGAATATGTCACCAACATTGTGTCTTGGCTGGTGTTTTCAATCATCATGCTGTTGGTACTTTCAGTCATACAGGCCATAGTGAAAACAGTGGTTTTAAATAAAATTAATCGCAGTTTAGAAGTGGAAAAGCAACAAAATATTGGTGTCGCCGCCATTGAGATGGCAATCAGTATTTCAGTCGCAATGATCTTAACGGCACTCATGGCATAACCTTAATGACAGTTTCAGTAAGTGCTCAGCCACCGATAAAAAAGGTGGCTGCTTTATCTCGTATTGATGATGTATTGTTACTTGGCATTATGGCGATGCTAGCGGGCTGTGGACTTATTTATGAGTATTTACTATCACATTATGCGGGTCGCGTATTAGGCGCACTCGAAGCCGCTATTTACACTATGATTGGCTTAATGATTGTTTCTATGGGGTTTGGGGCATTTGCAGCACGTAAAATTCGTTGTGCTTTCACCGGATTTGCCATTTTAGAACTCACCGTGGCCATTTGCGGCTCATCAGCCATTATCATTACTGCCGCAATTATTGGTTTTGGCCAGCAACTACCACAAATACTCACGCAGACTTTTAACCTTCCTCCTGATCAATTGTTAGATGGACAAGCTATAGAAACATTGCAGTTCATCAGCCAATATTTGCCTTATATGTGGGGCACCATTCTTGGCTTGATGATCGGTATGGAGATCCCGTTAATTGCAAGAGTAAGACAATCACTTTCAGATGAACATCTGCTACATAATGCCGGAACCATTTATGGTGCCGATTATATTGGTGCCGGTGTTGGTGCCGCTGTATGGGTTGGGTTCATGCTGGCTATGGATATTGAGCTTGCAGCAAGCTTAACCGCGAGTGTCAATCTCCTTGCTGGTTTTGTATTTTTATTCCGCTTTAAAAAACGTATTCGAGGTTTTCGCTGGTTACTCATCGGCCATGTGTTGGCATCGGGATTATTATTGATCTTAGCCACTTTTGGACCGAACTGGCAGCAAGGGTTTAATAACCTCCTCTACAAAGATACTGTCGTCTTCACTAAAGCTACCCGTTTCCAACAACTTACTTTTACAGAGCGATTACGTGGAAATGGGCTTGAACCGGTTTATTCTATGTATATCAATGGTAAGTTGCAGTTTTCCAGCGAAGATGAACACATCTATCACGCTTTTTTAGTTCACCCAACCTTGGCAGCCAGTGCCCGCCACGATAATATTCTTGTCATTGGTGGCGGTGACGGTCTTGGCGTTAAACAAGTACTAAAGTGGCACCCTAAACTCGTCACACTGATGGATTTAGATCGTGGTTTAGTGGATTTATTCACTAAAGATGAAGTCAGCATGCCAGCGTATTTAAGCCGAGCACTGCACCGATTAAATGGTGATGCATTGAATGATCCAAGAGTTAACATTATCTTCGATGATGCTTTTAACGGTACAGACAAGCTTATTGCCCAGCAACAAAAATACGACGCCATTATTGTTGATTTACCGGATCCAAGCCACCCAGATTTAAACAAATTATATTCTGATGTGTTTTATCGAAAACTAAAACAGTTGCTTAGTGCTGATGGTGTCATCACAGTGCAATCAACGTCTCCCTATCATGCTCAACAAGCCTTTATTTCAGTGGGCAAAACATTAGAATCTGCTGGATTTAAGGTGAAACAGTATCATCATAATGTACCGAGTTTTGGTGAATGGGGATGGAGCATAGCCACCGGGTCAGGTGCCGATGCTCAAAAACGATTGGAAGTTGTAAAACAATTTCCGATCAATGAGCGTTGGCTAACCCCTTCTCTAACACGAGCAGCATTTGAATTTCCGGGTAACTTTTATCAACATAAAGGTGAAGTAAAGCCCAATATACTGGGATCGTTACAATTGTATCGATACCATCAAAACGCATGGTCACAAGAGCTTGGACTAGAATTACCGACCAATGAAAATTAAACTTAAAAAAGCGCTTGACATATTATGTCTCAATGCTAAAGTTTGGCTCAGACATAATATGTCAGTAAGGATAAAAATGAATATTCACACGATTGCAAATTATTTAAATGGACTTGGCGATCAAGGACAAACTGGCTTCAATTTTGATTGTTACCCCATTGATGGTGAAGTGGAAGTCGTACAAGTTAATGTGGCTGGACGCGAAGAGATTCCAGTTTTTATATCTGTTACAGATAACCAAATTTTGTGCATTAGCTACCTTTGGGACGAAACCGAAGTTAACCCAGATAAGCGCACAGAAATGTTTGAAACCATGCTAGAGCTCAACATCCCAATGCCATTATCGGCATTTGCCAAAGTTGACAATAAATACGTGGTATACGGCGCCTTGTCGCTACAATCAAGCTTAAATGAAATTGAACAGGAAGTAGCCGTTCTTTCCGATAACTGCATCGAAGTTATCGACGAAATGGTCAGCTATCTGAAATAAGGAGAGAAACTATGGGTATTTTAAATAAGATTCTTACCGCGTTTCGTGGCGGTGCCACTGAAATCGGTGAAAACATTGTAGACGCAAACTCAACACGTATTTTTGAACAAGAAATTCGTGATGCTAAAAAGCATTTAACCAATGCAAAGCGTGAACTTACCGATGTAATGGCGAAAGAAATGCAGGCCAGTCGTGAAGTTGAACGCCTAAAGCGCAGTGTTGAAGAACACGAAGGTTATGTGGCTCAAGCGCTAGAAAAAGGCAATGAAGCGTTAGCACTAGAAATCGCTGAAAAAATTGCTCAACTCGATGAAGAGTTGAATGAGCAACGCTCAGCGAATGAAAGCTACAACAGTCACGCGGCACGTTTGAAAGATTTAGTGAAAAAGACCGAAAGACAATTGAATGATTACCAACGTCAATTGAGCATGGTTAAAACCACTGAAAGCGTGCAGAAAGCCACGGCTACCATTACCGACTCTTTTGCATCAAGCAATTCAAAACTGATGAATGCTAAAGATTCACTAGAGCGAATCAAAGCACGCCAGCAAAACTTCGATGATAAACTTAAAGCTTCAGAAGCGCTGGAAGATGAAAACAGTGACAAATCGCTACACGCGAAACTTGCTGAAGCGGGTATTGGTGAGCAAAAGTCTGATGCCAGCGCTGTACTAGATCGCATCAAAGCTCGAAAAGGTTAAAAAGTAACAAATTAAGCTCCCTTGCTTATCGCCGCTTATTTTGTACCCTAAACGAAATAAACGACAACTTTTGCGACTCATGCAGACGGTCTCCCAACCACCAATTTCTGCATGAGTCGTGTTCTTGTTTCTGGAGTACTCTAAGGAGTTTATGTGGGATTTCTGAAATCAATATTTGGTAAAAAAGAAGCAAAAGCTCGCCAATTAACCCGTCCTCATGATCTGTTAGCCGATGATTTAATCACGCTAGATGACAGTTTCGCATTGCCCAAACAGCTTAAAGGGCAACAATTCAAAGTTGAGTCAATAAACACCTACGAATTTGAACACAAACTGACAACAGAATGGCAACTCAAAGGTGTGAATGATCAAGCCATCTATTTAACTCTCGATGAAGATGATGAAGTCTATCTCGCGCTTTCAATGAAAGTCACCCGCGATCAAGTAGAGCAGCTCTTTGATTTAGAACAATTCAGTCAAATTTTTGAAGAGCCAGGCCAAGCCCGTATTCAAGTGCTTGCCGATCAACCATTCAGCGAATTACAGCAATGGTTAGGGGAGCATTATCAACAAACCAGTTTTGCTGAATTTGGCTATTTCCATCACAAAGATTATCGTGGCAGTCGCCCTCCTCAAGAGGAAGGCCATGGACAAGGTGAAGAATTTGAAAGCTACCAGCTTATGGATGACACTGAAAAGTATGCAATAGACATTGAAGTTTATCATGGTGGCGAAACTGAAATTAGTTTGGTGATGTACCGACCTGTGACCGATATTCGAGAGTACTGGCCAGCCAGCTAATACCATAAAATGGTTACCAAACTACTGACGATTTTTGCTAGTATGTTGACAGAATATGACAAACCGCGTGAGCAGGTGATCGATAAATGAGTAAAGCTAAACACAGTTTGCCCGAGCCGTGGCGCCAAAATCAAAAAGCCGCTAAAGCAAGTCAAGTGGCGTTTGATTTGGACGAACAATTCCAATACTCCATTCGAAAGGCGGCACTCGACTCAGGTGTCAGCCCTTCTGATCAAATCCGCACCATTCTAGGTTTGTCTGTCTCCAAACGTCCTAAACGACCTCGTTTAACGGTTTCGCTCAGTGAAGACGATTACGCCATACTCGCCCAAAAGTATGATTTGGCTGCTGATGCTCAATTAGAAATCAAAAAGCGTGTATTTGATGATTTAGTCCAGTTTGTTTCTTTAGAGCTAGAATAACGTAGTCCAATTAATAGAGAAATTTCTAAGATGAGCAATCAGCATAAATGGCTTCCGGACGATATTGATGGCCCCACAGCCTTTGAACTAGCTCTGATGCTATTATCTCTGTTTGCCGTAATGATTATGTTGGTTTTGGCATTCGGATCCCTTGACTCTGAAACTCATCAATTATTGTTTTTTATTGATACTGGTATTTGTTTCATTTTTATCAGTAACTTCTTTTTTTGCTTATTTAAAGCTAAACATAGAGTCCAATATTTTCGACGTCATTGGATCGATCTTGTTGCCAGCATTCCTGCCGTAGAGCCGTTGAGAGCCGCACGAATTTTTCAAGTATTGCGTGTCGTGCGTCTTATTCGCTCCAGTCGCTCTCTGTTAGTCCCGTTAATCAAACAAAAGAAAGAAGCGACCCTAGCCAGTTTATTATTAGCCACACTGACCATTCTTGCGATTTCATCAGTCGTGATTTTATTAGTAGAAAGTGGTGAGCAAGGTGCCAATATTCATACTGCGGAACAAGCTATTTGGTGGGCGTTGGTGACCATATCAACCGTTGGTTACGGTGATTATTACCCAGTTACTACAGTCGGGCACATCATTGGCAGTATTGTCATCATCACAGGCGTCAGCTTTTTCGGGGTCATTTCAGGTTACATGGCTTCGATTTTTGTCGGACCTGATGAACATAAAATCAACGAACAACAAACTACTCATCAGCAAGAAATTCGCTCTGAACTTGAACAAGCCCTAAAACGCATGGAAACCAACCAAGCGCAAATGGAACAAAATCAGAAAATCATGCTGGCTGAAATCAATTCACTTAAACAATTAATTAATCAGCCACCGAGAACTGACACCTAATACCAATTACAGTAATTAATCTCTCACTCAGCAAGAGATAAAGGTTTTAAGCACAAGGCGTATGTTCGAAGTACTATATTCCCTACGGCCGCCATACAAAACTGGCGTTCAACGCACTTAGTGCTTTTGTCGGGATAATTCAAGAACGTGCAACGCAGTAATGGAAACCTTTAGCCTTGCCCTTCTGGAGCTTGTATGCGCACACTTTGGTTTATAATCCTAAAATCATCAGTTGAACGCTGAGTATATGAGTAACTGTTTGAGCAATATGATGATTTTATCATCATGGCTTTCACCCAATGAGTGAAGTGCTCTACGCTCACATTTTTTGCTAAAATGACTGCTATCTGCGTTGTAACTTTTGCAAGTAGAATAACTACTTGCTGCAAGCTACGCCTTACTATCAGCCATTTTTTCTACGCTTGAGAACGCAGTCAACTGATGTTTCTAGGATAAAGAATACTTCACAAAATTATCTCAACGTAGCAATGTAATAACGACAGTTTTGTATGACGGTAATAACTATGTTTTCACCAATTTCGTTTGTACTTTGTTCGCATACATAGCTCTGAGTTGAGCATTTAATTACTGTAATTGGTATAACATTGTGCAGATTACTTTATTAACATTCATAACCCTATAGCACTAATACTTTATTACTATTTTATTTGACGAATCCAATTTCATGCACTCTAGCTGGTGACGAACGTCATCGAAACTTGCTAATGTAACCAGCATAAGAATAATTAATGGATATAAGCGGCTACGCTATGAGATGGATTCTCACCAAGACCCTGTGGTTCGGTCTACTGTTATCATTTACTACACAGTCATCTGCCAATTCAGAAGGTATTGAAATTAGCGGTCTGGTTATTGATAGAACCCTGACCAGATTCGGTAAAGACTTCAATTTCTACTATTCGAGCTACTGGCGCGATCTGCCTTATACTCAAGGTTATAACGTTACGCTAACCGAAACCGTCTTTCCACAAGCTGGCACACTGTTATTACTTGAAATTAATGGTAAAGCAATTTACAGAACGCACTTTGGCCGGAGAATGAGCCCCGTAGAAGAGCGCGCTAAAGAAGCCATGCTGTTAACACTGGATTATATTGCCAAAGTCAGAGCTAATGAAATGACTGGTGACGCATCACTACAACTCGATGGATTTTAATTTTAGGGATGAAACATGAAAAAAATCATATTCGCTGGACTTGTGCTTAGCTGCACGCTAGCACCACAATCGTTCTCAACGGAATTAATTTATACCCCAATCAACCCTACATTTGGTGGAAACCCGCTTAATGGTTCGCTTTTACTGGCTAAAGCGAATGCCCAAAATGATAACTCTGAAAGCCAAGAAAGAGACTTTGTTCAACGTTTTAAAGAGTCTTTAGAAAGAAACATACTCAGTAAAATTACTCGTGGGATTTCATCAGGAGAACTCACGGAAGGAAGGTTTGTAACTGGTGATCATACCATTGTAGTTGCAGATTTAGGTGAAGGGCACTTTGAGATCAGTATCACAAACGATATTACAGGTGAAGTCACTGTGATTGAAATTTACAACCCTGAGAATTTGAGTGGGCAATAATGAAAAAATTAATAATGAGCTTCACCTTACTGTCGCTGACGGCTTGTAGTATTGTCCCTAAACCAGACTTAAACATTTCGCCTGCTCAAATTAACCTTCCTAGTTCAACAATGCTAGCCATACAAAAGAAGGCATCACCGAAATATCCTATCCCTGTGGCGGTTTACTCTTTTAGGGATCAAACGGGTCAATACAAGCCACAACAAAATGTCAGTTCATTCTCTACAGCAGTCACTCAAGGTGCGACACCCATTTTGGTGCAAACCTTACTTGATTCGAATTGGTTTTCACCAGTGGAACGTGAAGGGTTACAAAACCTGCTTACAGAGCGAAAAATTCTGCAAAAAAACCAAGTAAAGAAAGATAAATCTAATAAACACCTACCTGATCTTGCCAACGCTAGACTGTTACTTGAAGGCGGCATCGTCAGCTATGAAACTAACGTCAGCACTGGTGGCATAGGAGCTGGTTATTTTGGGATCAGTGCTTCAGAGTTATATCGTGAAGACCAAGTTACGGTTTATCTCCGTGCCATTGATGTTCACACAGGCAAGGTCATGCTTTCTGTAAACACGACCAAAAAGATCTATTCTCAAGAAATCCGAGCAGGCTTAACTCGCTTTACCAGCTTAAGTCGTCTTGCTGAAGCTGAAATGGGCTATACCACGAATGAACCTGTTCAAATTTGTGTCACTCAAGCTATTGAGTTAGCGGTTTCACAACTTATCGATTCAGGAATCGAAAAAGGTCTATGGTCGGGAAACAGTGACTCAAAGGCACTATAAACCCCAGACTGATCTTGATTATTAGGCTCTTTATTTTTCTGAGCCTAATAATAACCGCTTGTGAATATATTAAAACGCTGTTAGATTCCAAAATAGCTAATACAAAATAATTAGTTATCGACAAATGACAGCAGATTGTGTAACTTTATCGTTAAATTTTGAACGAATGCATTAGTTGAATACTCTATCGTTAACTTGAGTACGAAGTCATTAACCTATCACTGTAGAAAGCTTAACAATAAACCTATATGAACAATTCCATAGGTTAAAAACGCGCTACGAGCATAATTGAACTTTTAGGGAGAAAAGTGATATGTCTCAAGTAAAGGAACTACTATTTCTTCATGAATTTAATACCCCTTGCCATTTAGCAATTTTAGCTGAATCTGTCGGTCTGAAAGTCAGGGTTTTAAAATCTACCGCTGAGGTTATTCAAGCGAATAAAAATGCTGAAAGCTTTTGTTTAGTACCGCAGAAAGGCATGCCATTAGACAGTAAAGGCATGCCTTTAGCCATAGCAAAGCTCATCGGTGAAATGTCAATCGCTATCTATCAAGCCGAACGCGGACGACTAGCGGAAGAGCAAGCTATCGTCTTAGGTATACAAGGCATACTTTATTCCGATCTTGGCATGGATCTGCTACTGACCGGACTAAAAAAAATGCTCAATAATGAACTTTGGTATGATCGTAAACTGCTCAGTAATACACTGCAAAATCTGGTGAAAAAGATACAGCCTGAAATAGAGCACAGCATCAACGAAGAAAGTCTTGCCATGTGGCAAATGCTGACATTTCGAGAAAAAACAATTATTAAACTGGTTGCCAGTGGAGCACGCAATAAGGAGATTGCGTATCGTCTTTGCATCAGTGAGCACACAGTAAAAGCACACATTTCATCAATTTTTAGAAAAACGCAATCACGGAACCGAGTCGAATTACTGCGTTGGTCTAATAACTACCAAGCACAGTTTGTATAAATGCATCGTCTTTTTTTAATAAAACGGTTTTCATAAAAATATGAAAACCGTTTTATTTGGGGTATTAGAAATAATCCTAAATAAATCGGTTGAACGCACAATTTAGCTTTAATCTATTGAAGTTAAATACAAAACTAAACAACCCTAATTCACCCATCAGGTGAGTGCTGAACATTCATATACTTGCCAAAACCACCGCTAGCTGCGTTATAAATTTTGCAAGTAGAACCACTACTTGCTGCTATTCATGCCTTGCTACCAGTAATTTTTTCTGCGTATATGAACGCTCCCAACCGATTTATTTAGGATAATGATTACAAGCTTATATCATTATCATTACCGCCGACTTCCACTCTATCGACACGCTGTAATCCTCGTGGCAGTTTAGCGCCACGGCGACCACGCTCACCTTGATAATATTCTAAGTCAGCAGGTTTTAAAGTTAACTTGCGCTTGCCTGCCCACAGAGTTACCGACGTATCAGCGGGAACAATGTGCAAATGAGCTAACCATTCATCACGAGTTTTAGCGCGTTCAGTAGGAATACCTATGATCTTATTGCCTTTACCCTTACTCAACTGAGGCAATGCATTGAAGTTAAACAGCAACATACGGCCCTCATTAGAAATCGCTAAAATAGAGGCGTTTTCAGACACATTAACTAATGTTGGGGTCAAAGATTTCGAATTCTTAGGTAAACTCAGTAAAGCTTTGCCCGCTTTATTCCGAGAAATCATATCGGCAAAGGTACAAATAAACCCATAACCTGCATCACTGGCTAACAAGAAACATTGTTTATCTTCTGATAAAACGACATGCTCCATGCGCTCATTGGGAGCCAAATTAAAGCGAGTGGTAATAGGCTCGCCTTGGCTACGCGCGGATGGCATAGTATGGGTTTCGGTCGCAAACGCACGACCAGAAGAGTCAATAAACACCGTTTGTTGGTTACTTCGTCCTATCGCACTCGATAGATAACTATCACCCGCTTTATAGGATAAGGTTGTCGGATCAATATCGTGTCCTTTCGCACAACGTATCCAACCTTTTTCGGATAACACCACGGTAACGGGTTCACTGGGCACTAATGCTTGCTCAGATAACGCTTTGGATTCACTGCGTTCAATCACTGGCGTTCTACGATCATCACCGTAGGTTTCGCCGTCTTTGATCAATTCTTTTTTAACCAGCGTTTTCAAACGACGATCAGAACTTAGAGTTAGCTCTAGTTTGTCACGCTCTTCGGCTAATTCATTTTGCTCAGTTTGAATTTTAACTTCTTCAAGCTTTGCTAAATGGCGAAGTTTTAAATCTAAGATGGCTTCGGCTTGACGCTCACTCAGCTTAAAACGAGCCATCAATTCCGCCTTAGGATTATCGTATTGCCTGATAATTTCAATGACTTCATCGATATTAAGGAATGCAATCATTAACGCATCGAGTACGTGCAAACGAGCTAATACTTTATCAAGTCGGTATTGCAGACGTTTACGAACCGTTTCAGTCCTAAACGACAACCATTCTGTCAGTATTTGCTTCAACCCCTTAACCTGTGGACGTCCATCCAAACCGAGTACATTTAAATTAACTCTAAAACTTTTTTCGAGATCCGTTGTGGCAAACAAGTGTGCCATCAATTGATCGCAATCGACACGATTCGAGCGTGGAATTATCACTAATCTTACTGGATTCTCATGATCAGATTCGTCCCGTAAGTCAGCAACCATAGGCAATTTTTTCGCCTGCATTTGCGCTGCGATTTGCTCTAATATTTTAGCACTGCCGACTTGATGTGGCAGTGCAGTAACGATGATTTCACCTTGCTCCATGCCAAACACTGCGCGCATTTTGATTGAACCGCGCCCTGAAGCATAAATCTTTTTAATGTCTATTGCAGGAGTAATTATTTCAGCTTCTGTCGGATAATCAGGTGCTGGCACAAACTCCATAAGACGTTCTAAATCAGCCTTAGGGTTATCGAGTAATTCAACACTGGCTCCCACCAGTTCATTAACATTATGCGGTGGTATATCGGTCGCCATACCAACGGCAATACCGGTAATACCATTAATTAAAATATGCGGAAGTCGTGATGGCAACACTAATGGCTCTTTCATTGTACCATCAAAATTTACTCCCCAATCGACCGTACCTTGTCCAAGCTCACTCAATAATACTTCTGAAAACTTTGATAATTTTGCTTCGGTATAACGCATGGCGGCAAAGGATTTAGGATCGTCGGGCGCCCCCCAGTTACCTTGACCATCAACGAGTGGATAGCGATATGAGAATGGCTGCGCCATCAGTACCATGGCTTCATAACATGCACTGTCACCGTGAGGGTGATACTTACCTAAAACGTCACCCACTGTACGGGCTGATTTTTTATACTTCGCCGCAGCAGATAACCCTAATTCACTCATGGCATAGATGATACGGCGTTGTACAGGTTTAAGACCATCCCCAATATTCGGTAATGCTCGATCCATAATGACGTACATAGAATAATTAAGATAAGCTTCTTCGGTGAAACGCCTTAATGGCATTTGTTCGACACCATCTAAACTTAAATCAATTGCATCACTCATGATTTATTTCCTGTTACTTTTGGCTTAGGTGAAGGAGGATTTTTATAAAACAGGCGATAAATGTTGCCTTTTAAATCATCAGAGATATACATAGCACCATCATGGCCTATCGCTAATGAGTAAGGTCTTGCAACGGGAAATGCACCATCTAAAAAACTGATTAAGGTATTACGTTTAACAACTTTATTATTTTCTACTTCTAACCACACCACCTGATATCCGACTTTACTAGAACGATTCCAAGAACCATTTTCAGCAACAAACAACTGATCATGATATTTCTCAGGGAATTGTGTCCCACGATAAAAGCGGACGCCCACAGGTTCTACGTGGGCTGGCAGCTCAAATGTTGGAAGGGTGATGGTTAAACTTTTTGGCTTTCGATAAGCGGGTTCAACAACAGTACGTCCGTGTAAATATGGGAATCCAAAATGGCTGCCTTTTTGTTCAACACGATTAATTTCATCGGCTGGGATATTATCCCCCATCCAATCACGACCACTGTCAGCAAACCACAATGCATCATCAGTCGGAGACCAATCAAAACCTTTTACACTGCGAACGCCACTCGCTATCAATTCATTGGCGCCAGAGGTTACATCAATGGCGATAATGCTACCCAATGGTGTTTCTGGCTCACAGACATTACATGATGCACCAACCGCCACATATAAACGTCCATCTGGGCCAAAGTGCATGGTGCGGCTGCCACGTTTTTTTGACTCGGGCAAATTATCATAAATGACTGCCGGACGTCCTGGGCGACGAAGCCTTTGCTCAATGTCTGAGAACCGTAAAATGCGATTTTCTACAGCAACAAACAAGCTACCATTGTGAAAAGCGATTGCATCGGGATTTTTCATGCCTTTAGCAATTACATATCGTTTTTCGACTCGTCCATCTAAGTCTGTATCGACCAGAGCCGTAACGGTACCAGTCTTACCAGAGCCAACAAATACCGTTCCTTTATCACCTATCGCAAGCTGCTTAGCATCACCAAGATTTGAAGCGTACAGCGTCACACCAAAGCCTTTTGTGACCGTAATCAATAATGGTTTTGAAGCCGCAATAACTTGGTTGGCCGCGGCCAACAATGCTATAAAACTAGCAAACCACACGAATAGCTTGTATTTAATATTCAGCTTCATCATTGCCTCAACTAACCGCATCCTTATAGTTCGGCTAAATCACCTTTTGACTCTAGCCACACTTTGCGGTCTGCAGAGCGTTTTTTGGCTAGTAACATATCCATTAACATCATCGTTTCTTCAGCGCTATCAATGGTCAATTGTACCAAGCGACGGGTATTTGGATCCATCGTAGTTTCACGCAATTGTAAAGGGTTCATTTCACCCAGACCTTTAAATCGGGTGACTTGCACTTTACCTTTTTTATTTTCAGCAGTTATCCGATCTAATATGCCTTGTTTTTCAGCTTCATCAAGGGCATAAAAGACCTCTTTACCAATATCTATTCTAAATAATGGCGGCATAGCTACATAAATATGTCCAGCTTCAACCAAAACTTGATAATGCTTCATAAACAATGCACACAACAAAGTAGCAATGTGAAGTCCATCGGAATCAGCATCCGCTAGAATACAAATTTTACCGTAACGTAATTCTGAAATATCACTGCTGTCTGGATCGCAACCAATAGCGACGGAAATATCATGTACTTCTTGAGACGCCAGTACTTGAGAAGCATCTACTTCCCATGTATTTAATATTTTGCCTCTAAGGGGCATGATAGCCTGAAACTCTCGATCTCGTGCTTGTTTAGCACTGCCTCCTGCTGAATCCCCTTCTACTAAAAACAATTCACCACGCATGGGATCTTGTGAGCTGCAATCTGTGAGTTTACCCGGCAACGCTGGCCCTTGAGTCACGCGCTTTCTGGCCACCTTTTTAGCGGCTTTCAGGCGACGCTGCGCATTATTAATGCACATGTCTGCCAATGCTTCTGCGAGCTCAGTATTCGAATTCAACCATAATGAGAATGCATCACGCACAACACCTGATACAAAGGCCGCGCATTGCCTGCTGGAGAGCTTTTCTTTGGTTTGCCCTGAGAACTGGGGATCTTGCATTTTCACCGACAGCACATAAGCTGATCGATCCCAGATGTCTTCGGGAGAGAGTTTAAGTCCACGCGGTGTGAGATTACGAAAATCACAAAACTCACGCATGGCCTCCAAAAGCCCCTGTCTAAAGCCGTTAACGTGTGTTCCGCCAAGTGAGGTAGGAATGAGGTTGACGTAGCTTTCATTAATGCAGTCGCCACCTTCAGGCAACCAAGTAATTGCCCATTCTGCGCCCTCGAGTTGTGCACTAAAGCTTCCAACAAAAGGCTGCTCTGGCAACATGACATGGTCCTTTACCGACTCTACCAAATAATCAGTAAGCCCATCTTGATAATGCCACTCATGGGTGTCACCGGTTTGTTTATTGCTGAATTTAATATTCAAACCCGGACATAATACGGCTTTCGCGCGTAATAAGTACACGAGCTTAGTAACCGAAAAGTTCGCTGAATCAAAGTAACTAGGATCTGGCCAAAAATGAACGCGTGTACCTGTGTTTCTTCGTCCGCAAGTACCCTTTTCTGCTAGAGATTCAACCTTATCACCGTTTTCAAAAGCAATTTGATACACTTTTGCATCACGACGAACACTGACTTCAACCCGTGTCGATAGCGCATTGACTACCGAAATGCCCACTCCATGTAAGCCACCTGAAAACTGGTAATTTTTGTTTGAAAATTTACCACCAGCATGAAGCTTTGTGAGGATCAATTCTACCCCAGGAATACCTTCTTCTGGATGAATGTCAACGGGCATGCCACGACCGTTGTCAGTTACTTCTAATGAGTTATCAGTGTGTAGCGTCACTTCAATTTTTGTCGCGTGACCCGCTAAGGCTTCATCAACGCTGTTATCAATGACTTCTTGGCCTAGATGATTAGGACGTGTCGTGTCCGTATACATTCCGGGGCGGCGTTTTACTGGGTCAAGTCCATTCAGGACTTCAATTGCATCTGAAGTATATTGGTTCGTCATAGCTCTAAAAGTTATTAAGAATTATGGCCATGTTGCGGCCCTGTATATTAATTTGTCAACTTCAAAAAATTACTTATTTCAGGTAAATGCTTTTTATAATCGACAAAACCGTGGTCGCCATTAGGCTCTATCAACATTTTACAACAATGATATTTATTTACCGCTTGACGATAATCTAACACTTCGTCGCCAGTTTGCAGTAGGACAAAAAATCGGTCTGGATGCGTGATGACTTCGCTATCAATTTCTTTCAACCATTGCTGATGCTCTGGTGTAACCTCAAAAGACTGCTCTGTAAATGGATTGTATTGTGTACCGAGCAACTCTTCCATTAGCTCATAGGGTTTAACGACAGGGTTTATCAATACAGCCTTGCCGCCATAATGTTGTGCCAAATGCGTCGCAAAGTATCCCCCAAGCGATGAACCAATATACCTAAGAGGTTGATTAGCAGCTTTAGCTTGCTGCACTATGTTACTTAATAGTTCGATAGCCTCTTTAGCGCAATTGGGTAATTGAGGCTGACAAAAGTTTAGTTCAGGAAAGGTACGCTGTATAAATTCAGCGGTTTGTATGCCTTTATCCGATAAAGGCGAACTATTAAATCCATGAATGTAGAGCAGCATAGTTCCTCACGCTGCGGTGTCTGGCAATGAATGATTCGTTGTCGCCTAATAACCGCTGACTTCATTTTCTGGGGTAAACCGATCGCCAACAACACGATGCACTTGGGTGACAATGCTACCATTTGCGTGCAAGTGCAGCAATCGATAACCCGGCTGTAAGCCATCTACAGCAAAATGATCGGACTGTGGCGTAAATTGAATGCAGGTCGAAGGCGTCGCCATAAGCGAAATGTCATGATGTTCACCACGATGTGTATCATCAAACTCTTGGTGAATATGCCCCCATAAAACCCCTCTTACTTGAGCATATCGTCCAATCCGTTGTAAGAACTCATCACCGTTCGTCAACCAATGCCTATCGAGCCAATCACAATTTATCTTTAACGGGTGATGATGCAGGCAAATTAGCACGTGTTTTTCAGGGTATTGTTCGATAGCCTTTTGAATAAACTGAAACTCTAACTCTGGCAAAAAACCTGCTGGTTTCTTCGCAATTGTAGAGTTCAATAACAACACTTGCCATTCATCAAACACAATTTGCCGTTGAGGCTTAATATGCTTGGCTATCATATGTTGTTGCATCAACTGCCATTCATCATGGTTGCCGGGTAGATAATGGCAAGGCAATGCCAGTGCTTCTGAACACTTATTGAAACGTTGATAGGACTCACTGGTATAGTCTTGACTGATGTCTCCGGTTGCCAGCAAAACATCGGCTTCATGTTTTTTTAAGCTCATGAGATCAACCACAGCCTGCATGCTGTTTGCCGTGTTCACTCCCAACAGTTGACCATCAGGATCGGCGAATAGGTGAGTATCGGTCATCTGCATTAAACAGATGTTGTTGCTATCCTTTTTCGGATAATAAATTGCTGCGTCGCGCACCATTATTTTCCAGAATTATTGTGTGTAGGGACGGTTACCGAATCGTGGCGACCAATTTTAAGTAATTCTTCCAAAAATGCATTAATTTGATATTTTTCATTAGGCTGATGCATCGATGGATTAGGGTAATGATACACCGGAAGTAATCGATAAATCTGTTGACTAGTTAACACTTCTGCTAATTGTGCATCATGATAAATCCGAACTAACACTTTGGGTTGATTAACAAATTGACTCCCAGAGTGAGGGCGGATCACTTCAATCAATTGAGTGTATTTAGTGCTCTCTAGCAACTTAACATCGAGCGTGCCCACTTGGCTGCTGACTTGCCACCTAGATTCATCACTAGGTGGCAACCATAATAAAATTCGATGATAATTTCGGCTGCATAATGCTAAAAATTGACTGACATTAGGTCGATACCGACGTGACATTAACGTCATTGCATACACCTTACGTTAAGTCTTGATAATTCAATTGTAGCCATTGCAAGCCAATGACAGAGGCCGCGTTACTAATCTCGCCGCTTTTTACCATTCTGTATGCACTTTCACGATCAATAGCATGCACACGAATATCTTCATTTTCAATGTCTAATCCATGTATTCCCTTAGCATCGTTTGCATTGACACTGGCCCAGTAAAAATAAAATAGTTCTGTTGTACCTCCGGGGCTTGCAAATATTTGTGATATTGGAATCAAACTGTTGGCTTTTACTCCAGCTTCTTCGAACAATTCATCATTCGCAACTTGCTCTGGTTGGCGATGTTTATCCACCATGCCGGCCACCAGTTCAAACATCCAAGGCGTGCCTTTCTCCCTCAATGAAGGAATACGAATTTGTTCAATCAATATCACTTTGTCGGTAACAGGGTCATAAGGCAACACTACAACAGCATCACCTCTTTCGAACACTTCACGGCGAATTGGCTGACTCCAACCACCAGCAAACAAACGATGTTTAAAACAGTATTCATCTACTTTAAAAAAGCCTTTAAAAACAGTTTTCTTTTCTATTAACTGCACATGGGTATAATTAAACTGGCTGGTTAATCGCGTCATATCAAGAACCGGAACAATTAGTTGCAAATTTCCTGTAAGGTTATCACACAGTTGTCAAATAAAATCTGTTACACTTTTCGTTTGACTGAAATACCATTGGTTTTTAATATCTAACGTATTAAAAATTTGCTGTATCGGGAAGCGTCGGGAAGCGCAAACCGCCAGTGTTTTCAAAGAAATTCTTGCCTTGTGCCAGACTTTGAAAATAAGGCATATTTTTGAAGTTAATATGTCTTCACTATAAGAAGACCGAATGTCTAAAAGGACAGCACATGAAATTTAAGCTTAAATCTGTTTGTGCCGCGCTTACACTCGCTGTAGCGTCAACAGCCGCTCATGCAGATGATTTATTACAGATCTATCAGCAAGCGTTAACCAGCGATACCATTGTTTTGCAAGCCAAAGCGCAGCGTGATTCTTCGTACGCCAAAATTGAACAAACACGAGCAGGCTTACTGCCAACGCTAAGTGGCTCAGTAGGTTATAACAAAAGATGGGGAAATTCTTCTGAATTTACTTCTTCAGGTATTTCTACCGGTTTAACTCTAACCCAAAGCGTTTACGATCATAGCGTTTGGATCGGTTTAAGCTTAGCCGAAAAAGCAGCTGCACAAGCGGATTCATCTTATGCCTCTGCATTGCAAGAATTGATGGCACGAGTGACATCAAGCTATTTTGATGTATTAACAGCAAAAGACAATGCCGAATTCAAAATTGCTGAAAAGCGCGCCATTGAACGTCAACTTGAGCAAACTAAACAACGTTTTGCGGTCGGTTTAACTGCCATTACCGATGTTCATGAAGCGCAAGCTCAGTATGACTTAGCCACGGCGTCTGAAATCTTGGCTCAAAACACTCTTGATAATAGCTATGAAGCATTGCGTGAAATTACTGGTATTGATCATCTCAATATTGATGCTTTAGATACTGAACGTTTTTCAGCGGTGACACCTGCACCACAATCATCTAAAGATTGGATCAAAATTGCTGAAGCAAACAGTATAGAGTTAATTGGCCAGCGTTTAGGCAAAGATATTGCTCGTGACACAATTAAAGTATACGAAGCGGGCCACTTGCCATCGCTTAATTTTAATGCTGGTTACAGCAAGAGTTTCGATCAAGATACTAATGATGCGAGCGATACTAATTTAAATAAAGAAAGCAAGAACGTAGGGCTCACGCTCTCCGTGCCTATCTTCCAAGGCTTTGCAGTTGATTCACAAGTTGAACAAGCTAAGTATGATTATATTGCTGCAAGCCAAAAGCTTGAGCAAACGCATCGCAGCGTTGTTAAAAATATCCGCAATAACTTTAACAATGTAAAAGCGTCTATCAGCTCAATTAAAGCGTACCAACAGTCAGTCATTTCTTCTGAAAGTGCGTTAAAGGCGACTCAAGCAGGTTTTGAAGTCGGTACTCGTACAATTGTTGATGTATTAAATCGTACTCGTGATTTATATGACTCTAAACGCCAACTTTCTGATGCACGCTATGGATACATTAAATCTGTATTTGCCCTTAAACAAGCGGCAGGTACACTGAGCGAAGACGACATCATTGGTATTAATAACGGCTTAAAAAAGTAAGTTCATTAGAATCATAATGTGTTTATTTAACAATAAAAAACCGCCAAAAGGCGGTTTTTTATTGTTTCAACCCTAGGGTCTGTTGATCTTTCAGGATTAAATTTTGTGCTATTTGAGCATTTATCTGTTCAAGGCGTGAGCAGTGACGCTTAGCCATCTAAGTGAGCTGGTCACAACACAGAGCAGTGAATGCTCAAAAGCATCGAAAAAAGAGAGAGCGTAAATTGGTCGCTCTTTCTAAATAAAAGGTGCTGCGTTATCGTTTTCTTATTTGAAAACGAAGTAACGACAGTTTTGTATGTCGATAATAACCAAACCTCACAAACTCTGCCTTGCATAAAATAACCAATTTATCGCTGCAAAAACAATCACGAAAGATCAACAGATCCTAGAATGCCTCAAGTGATTAAAAATCGATTTCTAATCCTAAGAAATAACCATCGATTTTAGTATTCGCATTCACACCAGAAAAATTATCCGCTTCAAAATTAAATTCACGATAACCAGCCCGAATACGATAATCAAGCGCCAAGCCATCAAAGGTGTAGCCCATACCAACGGAGTAATCGTAGACGTCTTTTTCATTGATACCAGCCATCACATCAACAAAACCATACAAATCGAAGCCGGGTAAGCTGGCTGTTGCATTTGCATAAGCCATAACAATACCACTGTCGATATCAGTGCGATTACCCGATATTTTTAAATTACCATGCATCTTTCGATAAGCTGCACCCGCATCAAGCGAGACCAAGTCATTATCAAGCAGTTCATAATAAAGCGTAAAATCAAGATGACTTAAATCGGTACTGTCATCTGCATTCACATTTTTACCGTCAATCTTTAAGAAGTTTTCTCGAAGCATAACATTGGGAATAAATGGAACTGGATGCTCAACCGCTATCCAAGCTCGCCCTTGTTTTTCCGAATCAAAATCACTTAACGAACCCGTATCTGTCGATATCGCCCCTGCTGAATCTAAGGCCCAAAGATCGGCGCCTAAATGAACACCCGCGACAGTAGCCGCTTGAGTTGCACCACTCGCCAACAACGCCGCTGTAACAAGTAATTTCTTCATGTTTATCCCTTTGATAATAAATGAGTTAAGTCAATGATAGCTGCATTAGCTCGTGAGATATAATTCGCCATCACTAATGAGTGGTTAGCAAGTAAACCAAAGCCACTGCCATTAAAAATCATTGGACTCCACACAGGTTGCTGAGTGGCTTCTAATTCACGAATGATTTGTTGAAAACTCGCTCTGGCGTTTTTCTTTTCGAGCACATCTGCAAAGTCCACTTCCACAGCTCGCATAAAGTTAAGCAAGGCCCAAGCGCTTCCTTTCGTTTCATAAAAAACGTCATCAATTTTCCACCAACTGGTTTTTACTTTATGCTCTGAAAAATTGAATGTTGATTGCCTCGCATCAGGATCGCCGGCAAGATCGGTATTAACACGAGTTGTCGCTACACTGGCAGATAATCGTTGTGACAAACTGCCAAGCCTGTTTTTTACGTCTCTCAACCACTCATTAAGATTATCGGCTCTGGCATAAAACTGGACATCAGGGTTATTTGGATCAGTAATACTTTGGCGATATAAGTTCACTAAATTCACTGCATCTCGGTATTCAGTTTCAGGCCGTGGGATCAACCAGCTAGTATGGTCGATATTTAACTTAGCTTGAGCTTGACTGAGATCTTGATTTTCAACCGATTGTGATTGGGAACGGCTAAACTCTTTACGCATCACTCGCACTAAATCTCTGGCTTGTTCAAGAGCACCAAATTCAAAAGCGTGCATATTATCCATGAACACTGACGGTGGCATGGTATCGTTCGATGTCCAGCCACCAGGTTTTTCTAACAGCACCGTGACAGTATTGATCAAAGCACTGCTGGTAGCATATCCAACTACTGTTTGCCCTGTTGTTGATAGCTTAGTTTCTGGCTGGATTGGATCAGGCTCTATACCCCACCATACACCTAAGCTAAATAACAAAACAAACATCACAACCAAACCGATTGCAATTTTTTTACCTAATTGTAAATTCCAATTGATCGCCATTGGATGGTTCCTTAATGATGATGTTTATGTTCGTGCTTGTGATCATGAGGCATGGCCATTTTCTTAACCAGAAGCTCAATGGTCATTGAACTATTATCAGAAAATGTCAATGTAAGCGGTATTTTCTGATCAAGTTGTAATGGTTTCTTAAGCCCGATAATCATGATGTGATTTCCAGACTGCGAAAGGGTTAATTTGCCATGCTCCGCAATATCATAGCTT
Source organism: Parashewanella spongiae (assembly GCF_004358345.1). Classification (NCBI taxonomy): domain Bacteria; kingdom Pseudomonadati; phylum Pseudomonadota; class Gammaproteobacteria; order Alteromonadales; family Shewanellaceae; genus Parashewanella; species Parashewanella spongiae. The sequence continues at coordinate 4,917,484 of NZ_CP037952.1, forward strand.
TCTACTCGGCGCATTTTTATTATGCCGTTTTCTTCTAATAAGGTATGCAATTGTGCTTCTTTGGCAACTGGTGTTTCAGCCGCAACCAAACGAATGGCAGCACCATGATTCTCTAATGTAAAATAAGCGGCGGTATTAGGTACTGTCGCAGGCATAGCTCGAACATGACCTTCAATTAAATGGAGATCATTAGCCCAAACTTGAAAAGTAAAGCTCGCTACGATCAATAATTTCAATGAGTATTTAAATACGCTTAGCAATGTCATAAACTCCGTGTAGGTTCACACCCTTCTTTAAGGAAACCCAATTATGAGCAGTCTCCTGATTAATGATAGTAATGGCGTGAGAACAATTCGCTTTAACCGTCCCGATAAGCGTAACGCCATCGATCTTGAGATGTATAAACAACTGACAGAATACCTTATTCAGGGTGAGGCCGACAATGAGATTCGAGTATTTCTATTTACAGGAACCGATGATTGCTTCACTTCTGGCAACGATATCGCCGACTTTATCAAAAATAGTGATTTAAAGAACGATCACCCCGCTGTTCGCTTTCTATATTGCTTACTTGAGCTTAAAAAACCCATCGTAGCAGCTGTCTCTGGTGCCGCTGTCGGTATCGGCACGACAATGTTATTACATTGCGATCTTGTCTATGCTGCTCCCAGTGCCAAATTTCAATTGCCTTTTGTCAATCTTGCACTGGTACCTGAAGCAGCTGCAAGTTTGTTATTACCTGAATTAGTTGGCCATCAAAAATCTGCTGAATTACTGCTGCTGGGTGAAGCCTTTAGTGCTGAGCAAGCCCACAATTTCGGTTTAGTCAATCAAGTTATCGGGGAAAAAGAATTACATCAATTTAGCCTAAAACGCGCAGAACAACTTGCAGCGCAACCCGCTGATGCCGTTCAAGCCACAAGAATGCTTATGCGACCGAATAAAAGCCGAATTCAACATCAAATGCACCAAGAGTTAGAAATATTCAGTGAATGTTTGAAAAGCGAAGAAGCAAAAAAAAGATTCAAAACCTTTTTAAGTTAATATCTTTAGTGATGGGCTGATGACGTCTTATATTTTTTGTAAAAGGCTCTCAGTCCAAAACAACCAATTAATATAACGGTGAACAATAATAATATCCCAGGCCAAGTCATCAAATGGGTGGCGATAAAAGCCATGCCTGTTGCCAATAATGCAAAAAATGCCTGAATCATACTTAAGTTAAAAAAAAGTATATAAATCCCACCTAAAAGGATACTCGTCAAACCTATGAGCCACCATGGCGTAGACCTAGGGCAAACGGGTCTAAATTAGACAGCCAGTTTGCCCACAGTTAATACCTTCATCAAATATTCTTCATCCCAGCCCGCTTTTAAACGTTTGCTTTTTATTCCTACTTTTGCTGTTTTCTCATTTTTCAGCATGTTGAGTGCTGTTTTATTCATGATAGCCATATTCTCTGCTGCGTTTCCACTTCTTAACCGACATGAGTCTTCATCAAAGCTTACATCCAGTTGCCAGTGGAGTTTATTTTCAACAAACCAATGAGAACGTATTGCATTTGAGATAAACTCAGCTTTAGGTTTCAAATGACTACTGATGTAATAGCGTCTTTCCATGGTCTTCTCTATCCCTTTTTGTTCCCTAGTAGATTCTACGACTACAATGCTGTTTAAGCTTGACCATCTACTATGGCGTTTTCTGAGCCACTCTACGTCAGACGTGACCCAAACTTTTCTTTGTTCAATTCGACCGTGATCTTTATCGACTTCCTCAAACATATCGCAGTGAATTTTTTTAAATCTAGACTCGAGTTCTGTATCTAAAAATAATTTGATATCTTCAAAGAACTCACCTTGGCTACCTTTAAGGGCGAAAATATAATTAGCTTTTTTTTCAATGATTTTATCGGCAATTTTAAACTGGCAACCCATTGCATCAGTGGTAATGGTTGCCCCTTTAATATCGAGGAGCTCTAACAACTTAGGAATGGCTGTTATCTCGTTGCTTTTACCGTCAACTTTCATTTGCCCTAAGCAAAGATTATTTTTTACTGACCAAGCATTAACGATATGTATTGCTGGAACTTCATTCACTTTATCCAGAGTTCTTCTCAGTGTCTTGCCATCAAGAGGAATGATATCTTCGTCAATTGTACAAAGGTATTGCGCCCACGCTATAAAAGCGGCATGAAAAGCCTTAGGACATAAGCGGTTGAGAACATCGTTAAAGGTATCATGGCTTGGGACGCCATGAGGCATATCTAAAAAAGTTTCGAACCATTTTTTCTTCGATTTCCCATATTCTTCAATAGCATTGAAATTATCGCAGCCACAGATAACCGCACATAGAGTAATGGTTATAATGTTAATCAGAGGATGATGTAAAGTTCGTGACATACGAGGGTCGGGTAGGCCATCAAAAAAGTCGCTGATTGTCGTAGTTTTCATAGAAATTAACAAGCAAAGACTATTATAAACCACGATCGCTATAGTTTGGCAAACGATCAAATTTGATTGCTTATTTTTGACCCGTTTGCCCTACGTAGACCCGATAAATTGTACAGTTTCTAACGTAAAACTGAATTGCTGCAGCGCTTCTCCGTCTACTAATGAATAACTACTATTTGGAATAAACAACCACCCAAAGGCGACCAAACATGCGAATAAACTCCCTACTACACTCAATAGACGTGTAAAAAAAACCATTGTTCTATTGCTCATAATGCGTACTCACTAACGACGCTGAGGCATGAATTGGGCAAGCGCTAGATAGGCAACTGCGGTTAATAATGGTGCCGCAAAACAACATCCTATCCAAACGACTCTTGTCCAGAGCGGTGACCACGAAAACCGATGTGCGATTTCAGCAGCGACACCACAAATCATTTGGGGTGATTTTTTAAAACGTAATTGCCATTGTTCCATCGACATTATTTTTCTACCTTATATCTTTGAATAAATAACGCTAATCCACCGCACACTCCAAAGCTCAGTACCGGCATCAATAGCAGAGTTGCCAAATTTTGTAGGATGAAATGCATTACTGATCACCTTCTTTAGTGTTCTTAGCCTTTGCTAACTGTTTAGTATCAGCGGTTGTTTCAGACTCTAAATTCACCAATCCTGTTGTTGACATTTCATTCATTATTTCTGCAAGTTGAGTTTCAATAGACAACATGATTTCCGTTTTCGCTACTTTCAATAATTCAGCTCTTTGCTTGGCTATGCTCTGCTCAATACTGCTTGAAATATCTGAAGGTAAAACCGAGGCTTGTGCAGAGAAACTTAAACCAAGCACCATAGTTAATCCAATAAGCGTGTTGGTTGTTTTTTTAGTCATTTGAGTAAACATAATAAATTTCCTTGTTAATAAATTCCTTAGACATAGGGTTTACTACAAGGGGCGTGCCAACTTTAAGACCTAGGCGTAACAGGCTGAATTTAAAGGTATAAATAACTTTAAAACGAAATATGGACCAAGGATAATTAAAACCAGTGAGATTGATTTGGTGAAAATAACCACTGGTTTAGCTATTTTCACCAATAAGATATTTAGAGCTCAACTTTGCTGAATGCGGTTTTAATAACTTCGATTCCTGCACCTTGTTTATGTGCATTTTCGCTCAAATAACGACGCCAATTTCTTGAGCCTGGTAAACCTTGAAATAAGCCTATGATATGGCGAGTGATATGGTTTAATCGCCCTCCTTGTTTAAGATGCCGCTCTATATACGGCATCATTTGCTCAATGACCTCAGCGCGAGTCATTACAGAAGCATCAATCCCACAGAGTTGAGAATCCACTTGGCTTAGAATAAATGGGTTGTTGTATGCCTCTCGGCCAACCATCACACCATCGACATGCTCTAAGTGCGATTTCATTTGCTCAATACTGTTAATTCCGCCATTAAGGCTTAGATGAAGGTGCGGGTAATCCTTCTTTAGCAGATATACTCTTTCATAGTCTAAAGGTGGAATTTCACGATTTTCCTTTGGACTTAACCCGTTCAGCCATGCTTTTCGAGCATGAATCGTAAAATCAGTGCATCCCTTAGCTTGAACAATGTCAATAAATTGAGTTAAAAACTCATAGCTATCAAAGTCATCAATGCCAATTCTTGTTTTGACCGTCACCGGAATATCAACAACCTGCTTCATGGCATCAACACACTCCGCCACCAACTCAGGCTCTGCCATTAAACAAGCCCCAAAACGCCCATTCTGAACACGATCGGACGGACAGCCCACATTCAAATTGATCTCATCATAACCACGATCCGACGCAATTTTTGCACATTTGGCCAGTTCGACAGAATTTGAGCCACCTAATTGAAGAGCAAGAGGATGCTCCTCTTCGTTATAAGCAAGATAATCGCCTTTACCATGTAAAATGGCTCCTGTAGTCACCATTTCAGTATAAAGCAACGCCTGCTTAGACATGATCCTAGCGAAATAGCGATAATGTCTGTCCGTCCAATCCAGCATCGGGGCAATGGAAAAAGTTCTGTCTATGATTTTCGCTGAATTCATTGGTATCTCTAGGTTTTTATTGGGTTCTATACTTTTCATATTTTCTGATATTTTGATACGTTTTTGCCTATTTTAAGTAGTTCAGGTACCCTCACAGCAACCCTGGTTACTTTGGACGATTTCAAAAATGGCATTTTTCCAAGTAGAAAAACGTACCAGTAATAAGACTGGAGCTGTCACCTACAAATGCTCGATTCGTGTTAAATCAAAAGGGAAGATATTGTATAGCGAATACCGCAACTTTAGCAAAGCTCAAGCCGCTAATGCTTGGGGCAGAGCAAGAATTGCTGAAATAGAACTCAATGGCATTCCAAGCCAACAAGATGAACTTCCAACATTACAAGGTTTGATCAAATTCTGCTTTGAAGATAACAACATCAACACCACCATCGGTCGTTCAAAACGCTACGGATTAAGCCTCATATCAGATTGTAATATAGCCAAGCTCCCAATTGATCAATTAAAAACCAAGCACATCATTGAACATTGTAAATTACGCCGAGCAAGTGGAACAGGCGCTTCAACCGTAGCAACCGACATCAGTTTTATTCGTTGGGTATTCAAAACTGCTAAAGTAAACTTCAGTCACGAGATAAATGACTCATGCATTACTGAAGCATACGATATTCTTTATTCGCAAAATCTCATATCTAAATCAGAAAAGCGAAGCCGAAGGCCAATAGAGCTTGAAAAACTAAAAGTAGGATTAGCAGAACGCCAAGCACAAAGAGCCAGTGGTGACATCCCTTATGTTGAAATGCTGGATTTCTCAATATTAAGCTGTATGCGCATCGGCGAAGTTTGCAAAATCACATGGGAAGATCTGGACGAAGAAAACAAAGCCGTCATTGTTCGGGATAGAAAAGATCCCCGCAAAAAATCTGGGAATCACATGCTAGTGCCTTTAATCGGTGGTGCATTCGAGTTGGTGATGAAGCAACCAAGAAAGGACGAACGAATTTTCCCATATAATTCAAGATCGGTAACTCCAGGCTTTCAACGAGTACGAGCTAAACTGGGTATCGAAGATCTCCGCTATCACGATCTTAGGCGAGAAGGTGCAAGCCGACTATTTGAAAAAGGCTATGCCATAGATGAAGTGGCTCAGGTGACAGGACATAGAGCAATGGCACTAACTTAAGAATTACTTCTGATATACCTTAAGCCTACGTGCTTGCTTTCTTGAATGTTGTAACCTTGGTGTCGGTTTCGGTCGCCTTTTCTTTGCTCTCGGTTCTTTTCTCCCCGGGCGATTGCCAACGATATGCTCGCCGATAATATCTGCTATCACATCCAATAAAGTGTCAATGATCCCTTCGGTGGCTTGCAAAAGTAATATCTGAAAATCTTGTAATGCGTCATGTGCGGCTTTAAAACTTGCCTCTCTAGGCGATATTCCTTTTTTTTTCTGCCGCTCGGCACATAAGTGCCCTTATCATGTTGTAAACTAACAAATGAACATCAATTTCCTTACGCACCATATCTGGACTACCACACCTTAAAATATCCATTTTCATCATGGTCTTGATTGACCTAAAATCCAACTCGATATGCCATCGTGAAACGTATAAATCAATAATATCTTGCTTCGGATAGACTTCTTTATCCGTGAGCGTGGTAACAATGATACGTTTCTTTGTTCCTACCATTCTGACGATAAGCTCTTCTGGCACTTGAGCGTAACCCTCTGGGGTCATCCATTCTGGACAGGATGGACGAATTAGCTTAAATAAACCATCTCGCTTACCCAGCTTTTCTTCACAGGTTCTGAAATCGACATTTCTGGCTCCGTTTTTTTCGAAAACAGCATCAACGCCTAACCCCATTAGTCCTACAAGAACAAAGTAGTTTTCGAAATTAGCATCTCCCAGCACAATGTCACCTTGTTTCAAGTCTGACTGCATACTTCTTAATAGTGCCTGCTCGCCAGTACCTTTCCCTTTACAAGGTGAAACAGCCGAGTCAATGACTGCACCGCTACCCAAAGAAATTAACACTAAAATCCGCAGCTGAGGAAAGCCCAGCCCTTCTTTTTGTGATTTAGGTTGAGGGAATTGGGCTTGGTTCTCGTGCGTATCAGGCATAGATAGTGTTGAGCCGTCAGTTAATAGCACTCTACGACCATGCCATAAGTATTTCCCTTGAATCGCTTCATCTAAGTTTTTTCCTGATTTCTTCAATAGCGATTTAATTGACTCTGGAGATAACCGTTTTCTTGCTTTACAGTAGGGACCTGTAATTGTGCTGTTTTTCTCTCGACCTATAGCAATTTGATCTCTAGCGTCACTGATTAGTGTGCAACGACAAGACTTGTTTTCACTGGCAACTTGCTTCATGAAAAGCGAAAGTGTGTGGCAGGCGGGATACTTGCGTACTCTTTGAGTATTATCTTTTTGAAAATCTTCTAAATCTTGCAGAGTGAGAATTGAAGAAAGTTCATCTTCTTCCGTTTGAGCAAAGCGACGTAACAATTCTGGGGCATCATTGAAGAATTGGCGAGTTGTAGTATTCATGGCGTGACACTAGAAAAACCTTAATCTGTATGATTTACTCTCTATTGTTCAATTAGTAAACCTTCAGATGAAGCTTAAGTTAGTGCCATTGGTATATGATCACAAAGTAAGATCTGGGTCAAACTTTATTCTCCAATCGGTTAAAAAGCGTTCGCGATCTTGCCCTGCCGTTTTACTGTGCCTAGACTGCATTCTTTACCTGTTGAATTCTGTATTAAAGACTGCGCTCTTTTAAGTTGATGAGGCTCTTCATCAACAAATGATTTTAAGAGTGAAGCTTCCTCTTGAGAGTAAATGCTAGGTCGACCTGAACACGTTTGTCATCAAATAAACTTGAGACACCTTGCTCGTACCAAGCGGTAATCCAGTTTGATACTGTAATTTCGCAAACTTCGAAAATGTCAGCTATCTGTTTAATTGAAAACTTCTTATTACTTAACAGAAATGCGTGTGCTCTGGTTCGACTACGATGTTTGGGATGATGTGCTACGGCTGCTTTCAATGTTTCAATTTCAAATTCTGAAAGTGCTACGACTTTTTTCATGATAACTCTCGCACATGAGATAAAACTATATTTAGGGTACTAAGATTTAAAATAAAATTTTATGAGGAACTTCAATTTTCTGAATAGTTTTGTGATTTAAAAAACTTTTAGTCGACTACTTAGTTTTGTTCGAGAACCAAGTTGATTGCGTCAAGCTTAAATTCTTTTGAGTATTTCTTTCTAGTCATTTTCATTCTCCAGTTAAGTTATTATTTCTTAACTGGGGTGGTCATATCCGTTAAACCACGTCAAGCCTTGCTAAAAGATGCAGAGATAGAATGTCCTGAGCCACCCAAGATAGATGGGAAACGAGGAAGAACAAAAAAAGTAAAAGCCGAAACCTCTTAGAGCGACTACAAAATTACGAAAAAGAAGTACTCCGATTTATGGTTAACCCTGATATTCCTTTTACCAATAACTTGGCAGAAAATAACATTAGGATGACCAAAGTTCATCAGAAAATTTCAGGTTGCTTCCGAAGCGAAGAGGGAGCGGAAATTTTCTGTGTGGTTCGCAGTTACATATCAAGCTGTCGCAAACAAAGTATCAGCGCATCAACTGCCCTACAACTACTGTTTACTGGGCACCTTCCCGATATTTTTGTTCAACATGCTGAATAGTTACATTTATTTTATTATTTATTCTTGCTCGCTACAGCTAATGTAAGCTCTTGTTTCTTTATAGTAAAAGACTCAGAAGATGAATTTAAAGGTGAGCTCTTCTCTCTCAATATAGCCTGTTGAGCTTTCAGCTCATCATTTTCTGTAGTTAGCTGTATTATGGTCTCATCTCTTGCTTTAAAACTTTCCTGAAGCTGTTCAAATCTCTTATCACATCTTAACAATCTACTTTTTGCTTCTTCTAACTTTTTCTTTACCGTTTTTAACTCACTTTCTATATCATCAAGTGTTTGCCTTAACACTTTTAAGTCATCTTGTATAGGGGAGTCAGGGACTGTAAGTGATTGAGAAGAAACTTTGAAAAACTTTTCTTTTGCTGCCTGAACTTTATCCGCCGTCAAATTTTTATTCCTATCTCGTAAAAGAGAGACAAAACCTTCAATACCCTCATATCTTTTATTTTTCTTGCTTTCTGGATCAGCCCACCACTTTAATAATACTTCGTAACAGTGAACACAGCTATCACCGTGATCAATTTTTAAATTTTCGACATTAGGATATTCCATCATTACTGCATAATTTTCCCACTGATGAGCCAAAGGTTCAGTCTCTTTTAGTAATTCATTTACGTCAATTTCTTTTGTTAGAGGATAACTATGAAGTCCCCCCATAGCTGAAGTAGTTGCAGTCATATTTATCCTAAAAAATTATATTGGTGGAGTTGAAGCTTACATTCCGACATTCCGCACCTAGAAAATTGCATTTTAAACACTGATACATCAAAAGGTTAAAGGATAAAATTTAAAATCAATAAGTTACGATTTATTTTGCTTTATCATTTAAATTCAATAAGTTGACTTCACCATTTTTAACAATGTGCGATACTACTGGTATGGCCAATTCAGTAATCTATTGTTTTCTTAACTATATTCAGGTTCGGAAAGTGGGCTGAAAGATCAACAGACCCTAATAAATTAATTCAACGTATACACGTCTGAAATTAGACGTTTTAGGTTAAAGCGAATCACCTATAACCGACTAAGGAGTCCTATAGACATGTTTTAAATTTGAAAAGGTTTTTCCACGTACCACGCTGTAAAAGCCTAAAGAAAGTAGTGAACATTGTTGCTTGGCTCCAATCTCTTTTAACTTAATAATACAATCTAATTTATTGCAATAAAATGCTAAGTGCAAAGGGGTAGAACCTTGACGGTCGCGTCTGTTTAGTTCATTGCCGAGTGTTTTAGTTTTCAGTACATCAACCAATTCGACCTGATTGCCCAACACAGCAGCATGAAATACATTTGAACTGTAATTATTTCGTATGGATGCATTCGCACCACTATCAAGTAGTTTCTGTGCACATTCAGTTTGCCCGTAACTTAGCGCTACTAAGATTGCGGCATTACCAAATTTACTCTGAATATTTCGACAACGTTCCGTATTGAGGAGATCCAAACATGCTGAATAACCGTATTTTGCTGCCACTATTAGAGGTGTCGCCCCCTTTTTATTGACAACTATTTCAGATGCACCATGTTGCATAAGAAAATTTACGCATTCTGGACGATTACTTAAAGTAGCAAACTGTAATGCCGTTCCCCCCCCCTTACTTTTTACATCAACAGCTACGCCTTGCTTCAGTAGCTCCTTGATTATTTCAACATGCCCATTTATTGCCGCAATATGTAATGCAACAAGCCCATTTCTATTAGTCTGATATAAGTTCAATCCTTTCTCTAGGAGGTGTTGAATACCAGCCCCCCCAGTTTGACACTCGTCAAATATGGCTTCGTATAGTTCCTTATTAATTATATTTAATGCTGATTCAATAGTTGGAATATCATTCACTGTGATTTTTTCACTAAGAACTCCTATATCACTTATATCACTACCTGCATCCAAAGGTGGTTTGCTTATTGAAACACCTTCCTCATACTGAGGGCCCTTGTTTTTTGAATACCTTACACAGACGACTTCATCAGGTTTCATTAAAGGTTGAGAATTAGATCCTGAAGAAAGGAATCGTGTGAATTTATACTGATTTTTCACTCGCTGAACTTGATAATGCTTTTCAGAACCTTCTTCGTCAAAAACTATAAATGGAGAAGCGTCAAGTGCAGCAGTTTCTGTAAGAAATTGAGTGCTAAAACCCTGAACATCAACCATCGAGCCCAATTCAACAGGTACACAGGATGCCATGTATGTATAATCCAATTAATAAGTTTTGTTTATGTACAGAGTAGAGGTGATGACTAATGAAGATAAAGAGTTTTTGGATATAAACAATAACTCAGAGACTGGATAGTTAGTGAACTTAGTGAAAAGCGCTGTTTGTCTCAAACAATAATACACCTAACATCCAGAGTAATCGCACGAGTGAGTGATATATGCACAATTCCATATGGTAATTTCGTCATTCTCACGAATGTGGGAATCTAATGCCTTATCCTATTAATTGCAGTAATTAAATGCTCAACTTAGAGCTATGTATGTGCTCAAAGTGCAATCTATATTGATGAAGGCATAGTTGTTACCGACATACAAAACTGTCGTTATTACATTGTTACGTCAAGACAATTTTGAGAAGGATTCTTTATAAACCAAAGTGAGCACATACAAGCTCCCGAAGGGCAAGGCTAAAGGGTTCCATACTGCGTTACAAGCACTTGAATTATCACGTCAAAAGCACTAGGTGCGTTGAACGCCAGCTTTGTATGGCGGCCGTTAGGGTAGATAGTACTTCGAGCTTGTGCCTTGCACTAAAACCCTATAGCTCTTGCTGAGTGAGAGATTAATTACTGTAATTGGTATTATATTGGAATCCCAAAAGTCACTGGATTCTCGTTTTCACGGGAATGACGGATTATAAAGTCTACGGTTTTTGCTCAAAGTATACCGATGAGTTCTCGTCACTCCAGCGCAGGCCGGAAACGAAGTGACGACAGTTTTGTATATCGGTAGTCTAGTAGTCTGTTGATCTTTCAGGATTAAATTTTGTGCTATTTGAGCATTTATCTGTTCAAGGCGTGAGCAGTGATGCTTAGCCATCTAAGTGAGCTGGTCACAACACAGAACAGTGAATGCTCAAAAGCATCGAAAAAAGAGAGAGCGTAAATTGGTCGCTCTTTCTAAATCAAAGGTGCTGCGTTATCGTTTTCTTACTTGGAAACGAAGTAACGACAGTTTTGTATGTCGATAATAACCAAACCTCACAAACTCTGCCTTGCATAAAATAACCAATTTATCACTGCAAAAACAATCACGAAAGATCAACAAACCCTAGTGCCTTTGCTTTTTTCTATAAACGTCACTGGATACCTGACTTCGCTGGTATGACAAAGATTGGTACTTTTACGTAAGTTGAATGAGCTTAAAATGATATTTCATAATAAAATTCGCACTTATTTTTATTGGAATAGCGACAGCAATTCTTCTGCCCTCCCTTCCCATGCGGTTTGTTTTTTACCTGAAAACACACTATCCGCTATACCTTGTTTATGTTTTTGCATTTCTTGAATTTTTTCTTCAATTGTCCCTTCAGCAATTAGCTTATACACAAACACAGCTTTATCTTGTCCTATTCGATGGGCTCTGTCTGTTGCTTGTTTTTCTACAGCAGGATTCCACCATGGATCATAATGTATTACGGTATCTGCTGCAGTCAGGTTAAGCCCTGTACCACCGGCTTTGAGGCTAATTAAAAATACAGAATTCGTGCCTTCTTGAAAACCATCTATTTGCGGTTGGCGCTTGCGCGTTTGCCCCGTTAATTTACTGTACCTAATGGATAGTTCTTTTAGCTCAGCTTCAATGAGCCCTAGCATAGTAGTAAATTGACTAAAAATAATTATCTTCCGACCTTCTGCAATCATTTCAGGTAAGTTGTTGATCAACCAATCCAATTTTGCATTGCTTTTGACACCTTGTGCTTGCTCTAATTTGACTAAACGAGCATCACAACAGGCTTGACGTAATTTCAATAATGCATCTAAAAATTCTATGTGACTGTTTGCCATTCCTTTTTTTGCGAATAAATCACGAATCTTTTTCTCCATGGTCACTCGAATAGCTTCATAGAGGTTACGTTGATCTTTCTCCAGTATGACGTTTTGCTCAATAATCGTTTTCTCTGGCAACTCGGCCATGACTTCATTTTTTGTGCGCCTCAATAAAAACGGCTCAATTCGACGGCTTAACTCTTTAGCCTTTGCTACATTGCCATGCTTTTCAATCGGCTGCCTAAAATATTTATTAAAGTGTTGATGGTTACCTAATAAGCCAATTAAAGAAAAATCCATTAAAGACTTAAGCTCACCTAAATGGTTTTCAAGCGGTGTGCCCGATAAACAAAGTTTAAATCCGGCTTTTAACTCTTTTACCTGCTGCGTAACTTTAGCTTGTATATTTTTGATTTGTTGCGCTTCGTCCAATACGATATGATCAAATGCTCTGTCTTGGTAATGTTTGCTATCACGCACAATTAACGGATATGTTGTTATCACAATGTCATACTCATCTAATGTGCTTAAAATTGACTGCCTTTTACTTCCGTGACAAACCACAACCCTTAAATCGGGTGTAAATTTTTGTGTTTCTTTTAGCCAATTTCCAACTAAGCTCGTTGGACAAATAATTAAGCTGCCTCTTTGATTCAGACTAAGCTCTTGTTGCTTCATAATAAAAGCTAACGTTTGCAGTGTTTTGCCAAGCCCCATATCATCGGCAAGCGTACCACCAAAGCCATATTCTTTTAGAAAACACAGCCAGTTAAGCCCTTCTTGTTGATATTCTCTAAGTGTCGCTTGCATCGACTTAGGCACAATAACAGGTTCAATACCGTTAAAGTCAGCGAGTTTATCTGCTAACGCTTTCACTCTTTGTCCGTTTATCAGACTGATGTCATGGGCAGAAAAATCATTGAGCAACATGGCACGATTTTGAGGAATACGTAACTGCTCGTCTCTTCCAGTAAAGAGTTCTTCAATCAAGCTTATGATAGGTCTAATAGAAGATACTTTAATTTTAACAAAACTGCCGTTGGGCGTCGGCAGAAGAAGTTCTTCTTCATCTTTAGGCTCTTTATTATGACTCAACCATGCAGCAATCAAAGGTAATAGTGAGATTTGTTGGCCATCAATATCAGCAGTTAATGCCATTGAGAACCAACCTAAGTCTTCTTGATCGTCAATATCAATAATCAATTCTGGTTCAACAATTTTTAAATCAAAATCGTCCGCGACTTCGACAATAAAACCACTATTTTTACATTGCTCAATTCCAACCGTTGTGAATCCTATCCAATCCTGAATACCTTCTGGCAAATGCCCTAACGTCCAAACACTACCTTCTTCTAATTGCCTTTCTACACCCTCTTGCAATGCTTCAAGAGGTAAGTATTCGGAAGCAATTGCACCTAAGCTTAATAAATGGAGATCATCGATAGCATACTGCTCAGCTCTTAAATCTCGAATGACCTTAATGTTTTTACTATGTTGTTTAAGAATAGTAAACCTATCCTTATTCGAATGTGCTGGAAAACTAATATCCCCATAAATGAACTCAGCAATAACAACTGGCTGTAATTGAACTTGATTTGAGAATTGCGCCATAGTTAAGGTTATTTTTTTTATAAGAGGCAGGTTAACCTCTTCGAATTCAACCAGTAGAGTTTCTGGTAACACGTTGACAGGGAAGTGCTTAATGAGTTGATGGCTCAATTGTTCGACGTTTGCATCAGACATAACAGGTGCGTGTTTCAACAACATCAATTTTTCAATGGGGATGTCAGTATTAATTTCACCTATGTTGAAATTATCTGTATCGATATAGGTTACAGGCTCTGTGGGAAGCAGTTGCCAGTTTTCTACATTTGCTAATTCAAGATGAAGTTGTTGTTGGTTGCCCTGTAAGCTATTCCAAATAAAACTAATATCTTTAGTTTCATTTATTCTTAAAGGGGTTCTATCATCTCCCAAAAAACATCGACCTGTAGCCAACATTTTTTTTAACGCTAAATAACCTTCTTCTTTTTTGATGGTAAGTTTGCAGTCATAGTGATTTTGATCCGCAAGTAATCGTATCAATTTTATTTCTTCTTCGGAAAATTTCCAACTTGAAAGGTAGTTTGGATTACTAATAGCTATGACAGAACCCTTACCATAAAACCCTTTTTTGTTTAACTTTCCTTTACGAATTTCAACGAAACAATTTTTACTAGTAAGGCGTAAAACATATAAATGTTGGCGCTCATCAATTTCCTCAGTCTCCTTTTCATCGGTAATATCATCAAGTTTTTCAAGCCAACTCTCTACAATATCGTCATTATTATTGGAGTGAGAAATAAAATGATAAATGACTGCAGCTGCATGTTTACAACATTTACCAACTGGACAATCACATTGGCTGAATATAAATGTTTGAGAGCCTGAACTAAAAGCACCAACAATTAATGCGTATTTTTGATTTGTTGAACTTAATACTGTCGCACTGGCCGTTAAATGACCTTCACTGTAATCCACCGCCAGTACTCGCCCTTCTTTAAAGTACTGCTGACCTTTTGAGAGGGTAATTTCACTAAAAAACGAAGCAAGGTTTTTTGAGGTAAGTTGCGCTAAGGGCTTTGGTTGAGTAGAAGGCATTGTAAGTATTGTAGTTAGTTAACAGCGAGCAGCATAATAACGAAATTTATCATCAAGAAATATATTTATTGTCGTTTGTTAATATAACCTGATGTGTGAATTTTCTAACTCATTGAAATTGCTTAAATCGTCATTCCTACGAAGGCAGGAATCCAGCGTCTTTTTCTTTTTTAGAGCAAAAAGGCACTAGATTCCCGCTTACAACATGCGGGAATGACAGACGTTTGAATGGTTCAGTGGCGCAGTTAGACTGCCAACATTCCCTCAAATTTCATTACATCTCTACCAAACTCAAGATTGAGATAAGCACCACTGGTTAATCCCAGCATCTTTCTTCCCATTCGACTGGTCAAGTGCCACAAGTCTCGGCAGTTAACATGCTCAATATCAAAATATTTAACAAGTTGTCCTATGGTTGTTTCAACCCTTCTGCGTACATTCATTATTAGCTTTACTGCCCATTTAGGACGACTATCTTTCATATTTTTTCGTAACGGTGTAAATCAATGTCAGCTTGAAGACAGTCTTCATTGAGTATTGGTCTAATAAGCCCTTTATCACCAATTAAAAGACCTTTGATATTATTGATAATTTCATAAGCGGCATCACGTTCGTCAATATTTGCGGCGGTTAAAGTGAACTCTACTGGAATGCCTCTTTCATCAACAAGTAGATTCCCATGAAAACCGTAGTATCTCATATCCTTAGAGGCACAGTAGCCATAATTTGGGAACCCATCAGATACGGGTAACAAATAGATGAGAAAATCTGAGGAGAAAAACGTTATTTATTGAGATGATAAGCCGACTAAAACTATTCTCAAAATAAAATGCCGATACTCGACCGAACACCGCTTAACTCCTCAGACAAACTCGATCTTCTCTTAAAAACTATCGCTTGCCAAGTGCATGGTGCAGTTGCTTCTCTTTCTGATGAATTTAATGTTTCTCGTAAAGCCGTTTAGTCCGCTAAATATGCGGCTCAATCGGCACTAAAGTGCCTTGTTACTACCAACGACGAGTCTGATGTCATTACATCTGTAAATGTTGACGTACCACATCTTCGCCGTTCTATTGTGGCTTTATCAATCACAGCACCTAACTCCGAGCAATTGAAGAACAAATCCCACTCATTTATCCAGGCTATAAAGTCAGTTACGGTTACATTCAAGGCGTTATCGTTGAAGCTCAAGAGCAGGCTAAGTTATTTAACGAAAAAGTGTCGCTATCAGCCATAAAGTAGAGTAGGCTACTGGCTTCGCTATCGCTTATCCAGCAGCCCCTCTTCGATTCCGTGCATGAGGTTTTCCCTCACACGGCTCTGTTGTTACACTTCTCTCAGCCCCTTCACTTTGCTTATCATCTTGTCGTGGGTAAATACTCAAGACCAGCTTGGCGTAATTTTTCGTAAGCACCTCGTGATAGATACTTGCTTCGACGTTGACTTAAGCGACGATGCCAGCGATAGAACCGGTTTACTACAAATCCATTTATTCTGAAAAATACACCTCTGGGATAACCTATCCCACCAAAATAGTGTTTCCATCCCCTCAGAACTTGATTAACCTTATTTATCAGTACGCCAAGTGTATTTGAGGTTCGGTGTTTCACTATGTCTCTGATTTTATTTTTCAGCTTTGTTTGGCTCTTCTTAGACGCCTGTATCTTGATGTAACTGGTGCCTTTGATGAGGCCTGTGATCCGTTGAAAGTTAAAACCGAGGAAATCAAACTCATTCATCAGCTTTCCCATATCCACACAGTGGGTTTTACTTTGATTTAGCTTCAGACCTTCATCACTTAATTGCTGTGTTATCCAGTCCAGTTGCTCTTGTGTGTAGGTTTGCTTATGAAGTACAACAAAATCATCTGCATAGGTAACGATTTTACACGGTGTTTTTTCGTGTATTTTCAAACAGAAATCGTTGAGATAGATGTTAGCCAGTAGTGGAGAGATAACTCCGCCTTGCTGGGCGCTTCGACATGGACGATAACCATAACTGTGTTCATGTAAATGAGGTTCGTAGACGGGTTGCATCACTATTGTCATCGCCATTTGCACAATTCTGTCACTGATTATCGGGATCCCAAGTTTCCGCGTTTTGCCGTTGTCTTTGAGTATTTCTACTCGTTTGACTGGGCTAGGTCGATAGTTTTTCTGTTGTAATTGAGTTTGAATTTCTTTGGGTGTAGATCTTTTAGATCGACGAAAAGCATGAAAAGATCATTAATTATCAATTGGATGGGTTTAATAAATGGTGCGAAAGGAGCAATTTTATAGTACTTATCAGTTTCCACACACAACAAGTATATAAAAAGGCTCCTTTCATGAAACTAGCATACTCAAACTCACTCGAATTTTCATTCTTTTCTGAAGCCAAATTGAAATTTGAGCGTATTATTTCGCACCTCGAAGACAAACAAGTTAAGCAAGAGAGCCATGGAGAAGTTGAAGCCTATATCGATACCGAAGGAACTGAGTTGTTGCGGTGTTTATTGCAGGGTTTCTTAGATATCAAAACCGCTGAAGAGCCCCGTCAGCAAGTTTGTTCCAACCGTGACATTGCATTGAATTATTTGAAAAATAACTGCAAACGAAACTTAGAAAGTTTATTTGGTACCGTAACGATGCATCGAAAAGGTTACAGTCAACGTCGGTGTGATAGCGTGTTTCCAATGGATGGTGAGCTGAATCTTTCGAAAGATAAATACTCTGATGGTGTACGCCTAAGACTCGCTACAGAAGCAGTCAAAGGCTCATATGATGATGCAGTAAGCTCAATAGATACCACCACAGGTGCGCACGTGCCCAAGCGACAAGCAAGGCAAATTGTGCAGGATATTGCACAAGATTTTGATGGTTTTTATCTCCAGCAGAGATACCTTAAGCCAGAAAATACATCTGATTTACTGGTATTGACTATGGATGGAAAAGGCATCGTTATGCAACCTAATAGCTTGAGAGAGGGCACGCAAAAAGCAGCGAAACAACAGAAGCTCAAAGGACGCCTAAGTGCTGGAGAAAAAAAAGACCGCAAACGAATGGCAGAAGTTGCAGCGGTATACACCACCAAGCCTTTGCATCGTACCCCAGAATCAATCATGTCTAGAAACGATAATTCAAATGTTCGTCCATTACGTGTGCCACCAAGAAATAAACGTGTGTGGGCAAGCGTAGAAAGAAGCGCTGCGACTGTGATTGAAGAAGCATTTTTAGAAGCTCTGGAACGAGACCCTACTCAAAGCCGTCAGTGGGTTGTACTCGTTGATGGTCATCCTCATCAGCTAAAACAAATTTATCGGGTGATGAAGAAACTCAACATCAATGCAACGGTGGTCATGGATTTCATCCATGTGCTTGAATATCTCTGGAAAGCGGCGTGGTGCTTATTTGAAAAAGATGATCCAGAAGTCGAAGATTGGATAGAAAATCGAGCGACTGAAATCTTACGAGGTAATGCGTCACAAGTAGCAAAAGGCCTTGGGATCAGTGCAACAAAACGGAAATTAAAACAACGAGAAGGCATTAATAAGTGCATCGGTTATCTATTGAAAAATAAATCAAGATTAGAATACGGTAAAGCGTTAGAGCAAGGTTTCCCAATTGCTAGCGGTGTCATTGAGGGAGCTTGTCGTCATCTGATTAATGATAGGTTGGATATCACTGGAGCGAGATGGAGCCTTGAAGGTGCAGAAGCTATATTAAAACTTAGGTCGTTAAGATCGAGTGGTGATATTGAAAAGTATTGGGAGTATCACAAAAAGCAATCCAAACAGAGGTTATACAGATGTGGGTAACTTCGTCGTTTTAAAAGACCCACACCCAATTTCTTTTAACAGCGCAACGACTTTCTTTTGCTGCTCTAGATAACTGAATGTGATGCCATCAATTCCTGCTCCGCCTTTATTGGCTTTGCATCGTCGATAGGCTTCTTCGAGTATATCTAGGCGACTGAGTTTATCGTACAAGCTGTAAAATCGTAGCTCCGAGTTAAGCTTTGAGCGTAAGTAAAGTTTTCGCTGTAATATTCTGATATTTACTGGAGTGTTAGCCATATGGCAATTTCACCTCAAAAGTTACGTTAAAAAACGGGTGTAACACTGAGCCCCTTCCCTGATGTAAAGTTATGTTGTCTTCACGGTTAACGGTACTATGGGCTCATCCGACTGCCTGAGCGCCCTATCTGAAATTTCGGTTTACCTTATATTCGGATAGTGCAAGTCACTACCTTCCAACACTCAGGCTCTCCCACGTTCACTTTATTTCCTTCAATACATGCCACTTCATATTACGCCGGAAGATCAAACAGATGCATTTACCAGTTGCTTCTCTGTTTGTGTCAGGGTTCGTCAACTAGGAAAGACTCCCCATCTTCATTTTTTGATTTACGACGCTTAACTGAATTCGCTTGATGCTGCGGCCTACATTGCATCTCAACCTTTATTCAAGGCCTTTGTCACTGGGCTTCATGTCATAGCGGTTACCCATTATGCATGCCCGTCAGATTTCGGGATGAACTGGTAATTATCCCGTCAGGTACGTTTCAACCTGATGGACTTATTATAAATAATAACGTTGCTGTCTCTGGTTTATGGCCATGTAATCGCTTGGCTGCGTATACGTTGAGACAAATCCCGCAACAGAATAAAGCGCTTCGTGGCGCTCCCTAGAAACATCAGTTGACTGCGTTCTCAAGCGTAGAAAAAATGGCTGATAGTAAGGCGTAGCTTGCAGCAAGTAGTTTATTCTACTTGCAAAAATTACAACGCAGATAGCAGTCATTTTAGCAAGCTTGTGAGCGTAGAGCACTTCACTCATTGGGTGAAAGCCATGATGATAAAATCATCGTATTGCGCTCAAACAGTTACTCGTATACTCAGCGTTCAACTGATGTTACCGTGAAAATTAATAGTATTAGACGCAACATAGTCCTCCCCGCAATTATTGAAGGGATAAAAATAAGTCTGGCTGTCTGTTAAGCTTTTTGCTTAACTGTTTATACCATATTGTATTTAACCATCATTTGAAGCCATCGGGGACTATTTCTCCTGACCATTAACTCCTCGTAGTTAATATCTGGGTCAAAATAGGCTTTCCTTCGGCTTAATACTGTGTAGATAATACGTAAAAGTTTGTGGGCGATAGCAATGATACTTCTCTTGTGTCCTCAACGGATGACCAAACCTTGGTACTTGCCTTTGAATTGACTTTTCGTCTTAACGGCAGCATTAGCTACTTCACACAAGAGTGTTTTGACCATTTTGTTTCCTTTACGCATTCGCCCACTTTTTCTTTTTCCTGCACTTTCATTATTTCCCGGACATAAACCTGCCCATGAGCTGATACCCTTCATTCCATCGAAGCAACTCATGTCGTCACCGATTTCACCAATAAGACAAGCTGCACTGATAACACTAGTGCTCGGTATCGTTTGCAAAAGTTCCAGAGCCTCATTCCACGGTTTTATCGTTTCAATAAGTAAGGTTTCTAGCTCAGCAAGCTGCTTCTCTAGAAACTCAATGTGACTTTTGATATTACGCAAGATATAAAGGTGTGACGGAGTAAGAGTTTCGTCCATACTCGCCATAAGTTCACTTCTATCGGCTTTCAGTCTTGGGTCGACCATTTTTATCAAGTCACACAATGGCTTTCCTTCAATCAGACCGTTCACGAGTATTTGCCCTGATTTCCCGTTAATGTCGCTAATAAACCCGCCCAGACGAATACCAGCATCATCTAAGGTTTTATGTAATCGATTTTTCTCATTACTCAATTCCTTTTTTTGTTTGTCTCTTCTGCGAGTCAGTAATCTGAGTTGCTTCTGCTGTGGCGCTGGAACGAAACTTGACCGAACAAGTCCAGAGTGACCAAGTGAAGCGAGCCATTGACTGTTAATGACATCTGTCTTTCGACTGGGAACATTCTTGACATGTCTTGCATTAACGACCTGCGTTTTTATGCCAGCTGTAACAAGTGAAAGGTAGATGCTTTTCCAGTAAACACCTGTACTTTCCATTACAGCTAGCTCAATATGATGCTGCTTGAGAAAATGGCATAATTTCAAGCGTTCTTTTTTTAAAGTACCAAAGGATTGAGTGGTTTCTTAAATTCCCTGCTCTGTCTCCTTGCGGATAGTGACCATCATCTTGTGGACATCTAATCCTGCACAACTGTTTACAATAGGTTCCATAAAATACTACTCCACTGAATTAAAGTGAGTAGCAGAGCCTAGTGGATAGATTGGATTGCCAAGAACTCTAACGAGAACTGGTCATTTTACCGTTCATTCAATGCGTAAAAGCTGAAATAGCCGAGGGTACGAGCAACCATATCCAGATCAGTTTAGGTTCAGTTATGAAAACTAAAAAAAATGCGACCACGATTTAAGCTCTGCTAATAGTTAGAATAAAACAGAAAGAATTTTCATGGTGTAGTGTGATAGAAAAATCGAAATTAAAGTAAACGCTCATGACATCTATGCCTATCATGAACGTTTAGGTTCAACCGCATAATGCGCTGAAGGCAAGAAACTCAATTTGATCAACGCTTGGTCGAGACACTAAATTACGAGGGTGAAGGGGCAACTGATTTTTTTTGGTTGATGGATGGAACTGCTCTTCAAATATCGGACTTAGTATATCGTTTAGGCATTGTTGTACGATTCGGTCTCGAACTGTTGGTATCCCAAGCTTTCTCACTCCACCATCATCTTTCGGGATTTCTACCCGTTTGACGGCTGAAGGTCGGTATTGCTTGGTTTTGAGTTCGATAAGAAGTTTATCAAGTTCGTTACTCAGATTTGAGGCGAATTGCTCTAAGCTCTGCTCATCAATTCCAGCAGTGCCTTTGGCTCTCCACACTTTCTTAAATCCGTTGTACAGTGATTCTTTGTTAAGTAAGCGACCATACAAGCTGTAATAAACTCTTATTGATCTCTCTGTGTGCGTTGTTTGGGTTCAGTGTCTTGTTTTCATCAGTTGGTGTATTTCACTCAGCCTCAAAGCCTTCTAGCCCTTGGCAATTTACTTTGATATGACTGAATTACTCCCGTATACGGCTTCGGTCTCCAGAGTCATTATTCCTAATGCCTCCAGTCGGAAATGCCTCACTCATCTTTTTTT
Source organism: Parashewanella spongiae (assembly GCF_004358345.1). Classification (NCBI taxonomy): domain Bacteria; kingdom Pseudomonadati; phylum Pseudomonadota; class Gammaproteobacteria; order Alteromonadales; family Shewanellaceae; genus Parashewanella; species Parashewanella spongiae. The sequence continues at coordinate 4,939,454 of NZ_CP037952.1, forward strand.
TTGTGATTTTCTGTATCTGTGAAAAAAAATCCTGTCCATCACAAACTTAAATTAAGCTTCACCCCTTCGCCAACATCAAGGCTTTTGGCTGTTGATGTCGCCAATAAACTACGTCATTGGTCAATCCAGTTTTGCCCTCCACACCATTACTGGCTTTCATCGGCTGGATTTTACTCACTACTACGGGCTCATCGGCCACCTCGCACCAACTTCTACCTTGAGTTTCCTCTTGTATAAAAGCTTCTGGACTATCCCAGATAAGGTGTCAGGCTTCCCCAGTTACTGCACTCGCTCCCTGTTAGAAATCCCACCCTCAAGCACATGATAGAGCTGACTGAGTATATGGCGTTGCGCTATTTCGCACGCTTACCTCTCTATTATGCCGAATCAGGTTCGCTTTCGCTGTGTACCTCTAACTTCCTATGGCTTCCTTCAGACCTTGCCGTTAGCCCATAACGCCCTTGCCATTCGGATTATCTTCCCCTCAGTCTGGGTGATACAGGCTTCTTTCTGCCTGTCGGGTTTGCCAGCTTCGCTGGGCAAACAAAAAAGGCGCTATTTTAAATAGCGCCATTCATTTGAGATTCACAAAGTCAGTGATTGGTTAACTAATTTTTCCGTGACACTGCTTGTATTTCTTTCTCGAACCGCAAGGGCAAGGATCGTTGCGACCAATCTTTTCACCGTCTCGAACTATCGGAGTATGAGATTCGAGCGCAGCGACTTCTTCTGTTTCAGCTCCAACCATTGACTCAGCCTGCTGATGTTGGAAGTCACGATGCAAACGCGCTTCTTCTTCACGGCGACGCTGTTCCATCTCATCGACATCCGATTGGGCTTGAACTTGTACTTTAGACAAGACGCTAATGACATCATATTTAAGAGTGTCTAGCATTTGTTGAAACAACTCAAAAGATTCACGCTTATATTCTTGCTTTGGATTCTTTTGAGCATAACCTCGTAGGTGTATACCTTGGCGAAGATGATCCATCGCCGCGAGATGCTCTTTCCAAAGCGAATCTAATGTTTGAAGCATGACTGACTTTTCAAACTGTCGTAAAACAGAACCACCTACTGCTTCTTCTTTTGCGGCATAAGCTTCCGACCAGCTAGTAACAATACGTTCGCGTAATGTTTCTTCATGAAGATCGTCTTCTTTCTCTAACCATTCATTAATTGGTAATGCTATTGAGAACTCTTGCTGCAGACGAGTTTCTAATCCAGGGACGTCCCACATTTCTTCAATTGACTGAGGTGGAACATATTGCTCGATGACACCAGCAATAACATCTTCTTTTACGTTATCTATGGTATCTGCAATACTTTGCGCATCCATAAGATCGTTTCGTTGTGAATAGACAACTTGTCGCTGATCATTCGCTACGTCGTCAAATTCAAGAAGTTGTTTACGAATATCAAAGTTACGTGCTTCAACTTTACGTTGAGAGTTTTCAATTGCACGTGAAACCCAAGGATGTTCGATGGCTTCGCCTTCTTCCATACCTAATTTTTTCATCATGCCTGAAACACGATCTGAAGCAAAAATCCTCATCAAACTGTCTTCCATTGATAAATAGAAGCGAGATGAGCCGGCATCACCTTGACGACCTGAACGACCACGTAGCTGATTATCGATACGACGCGACTCATGACGCTCTGTACCCAATATGTGCAAGCCACCGGATTCGATAACTGCGTCATGACGAACTTGCCATGCATCTTTAATAGCAGTAATTTGCTCAGTTGTTGGATTATCTAGCTCAGCGACTTCCGCGTTCCAATTGCCGCCCAGTACAATATCAGTACCACGTCCAGCCATATTGGTTGCTACGGTAACCACACCAGCTCGGCCAGCTTGCGCCACAATATCTGCTTCTTTTTCATGGAATTTAGCATTCAAAACACTGTGCTTAATCTTCTGTGCATTCATTAAGCGCGACAACAATTCAGATTGCTCAATAGACACTGTACCTACGAGAACTGGCTGACCACGTTCTTGACAGTCTTTAATATCTTCAATGATCGCATTGTATTTTTCTGCGGCTGTCAAATACACTAAATCAGGCATATCTTTACGCACCATTGGACGATTCGTTGGAACCACAACGGTATCTAAGCCATAAATATGCTGAAATTCAAAAGCCTCGGTATCAGCAGTACCTGTCATGCCCGCTAATTTCTCATAAATACGGAAGTAATTCTGGAAGGTTATAGAAGCAAGTGTTTGGTTTTCATTTTGAATATGAGCCCCTTCTTTAGCTTCTACCGCTTGGTGTAAGCCTTCAGACCAACGTCTACCCGGCATTGTACGACCAGTATGTTCGTCTACGATAATAACTTCATCATCTTTAACAATGTAATCAACATCTCTTTCGAATAAAGTATGCGCACGTAACGCGGCAGTAACATGGTGTAATAAGGAAATGTTTGCTGCAGAATATAATGAGTCGCCTTCAGGTAATAACCCACGTTCGACCAATAGTTGTTCAACTTTTTCTTGACCACGCTCAGTCATGTGAACTTGCTTGGCTTTTTCATCAATACTGTAATCGCCTTCACCAACAAATTCTTCAGTATCTTCTTTTTCTTGACGTACAAGATTAGGAATAAGCGTATTCACTTGCATGTACAATTCAGAACTGTCTTCGGCAGCTCCTGAAATAATCAATGGGGTTCTTGCTTCATCGATAAGAATTGAGTCGACTTCATCGATTAACGCATAATGCAACGGGCGTTGAACGCGTTCTTGCGGAGAAAACGCCATATTGTCACGCAGATAATCAAAGCCAAATTCGTTATTGGTTCCGTATGTGATATCTGCAGCGTAGGCTTGCTTTTTCTCTTCTGGCGATAATCCCGCGACATTAATACCAACAGATAAGCCTAAGAATTCAAATAAAGGTCGATTAAATTCAGCATCACGGGCTGCTAGGTAATCATTCACGGTAATAATGTGAACGCCTTTACCTGTTAAACCATTAAGGTATGCGGGTAATGTTGCGGTAAGGGTTTTACCTTCACCTGTACGCATTTCTGCAATACGGTTACTATCCAAGACCATGCCGCCGATAAGCTGCACATCAAAATGTCGCATTTCAAAAATACGCACAGATGCTTCGCGAACAACTGCAAAAGCTTCCGCCATGATATCTTCGAGCGTTTCGCCATCAGCAATTCGTTTACGAAACTCTTCGGTTTTTGCTGATAACTCATCATCAGAAAACTTACTGTACTCTGCTTCTAATGCATTTATTTGATTAACTATTTTGCCGAAACTTTTAAGGGTACGATCGTTACGACTACCAAAAACTTTTGTCAGTAATTTTCCAAACATCTGAATCACTTATCTCAATGGAGGCTGTAAATTATTTAATTTTATGCCAATGTTTCAATTAACCTGCCTTGCGGTAGACGTATTTTTGAGGATCGATTTGTCGCCCGCCCCGCAACACTTCATAGTGTACGTGTGGCCCAGTTGAGCGGCCGGTGCTGCCCATACTTGCCACTTTTTGTCCTTTAATGACCACATCTCCTACTTGAACACTCAAGGATGCATTGTGTCCGTATCGAGTATGAAGTCCGTTACCATGATCAATTTCGACAAGATTGCCGTAACCAAACATGCTACCAGCCCAAGTCACTACTCCTGCTGCAGTAGCAACAACTTCAGTGCCTTTCGCACCAGCGAAATCAATCCCTTTATGCATTGCGCGACGACCTGTAAAAGGATCATTGCGTAAACCGAAAGGAGAAGATAACCAGCCTTTAGCGATCGGACGACCAGAAATATATCGTTCTTTATCTATATGGAGATTAGATACCACAGTTTCAAGTACTGAAAGCTGTTGTTCTCTATGATCAATCTGAGAAGCGAGTTTATCCATGTCTTGAATAAGTTGGTTCAGCTCGACGCTTGCTCCTAAATCACTCATACCACCCACACCGACTTCATCGGAGAAATCAAATTGTCCGTCGAGATCATTTTGTGATGCTACTTGCTGACCGAGTGCTTCAAGACGAGTTATTTTAGCTTGCATTCTCGCGACATGAGTGACTAATAACGATAATTGGGATTCTGTCGCTTGTTTGAGATTGAGCACTTGTTGTTTTTGCTCTTCCCTTTCTAGGCGCTCAGAGTTCATGTTCGCTTGCTGATCGACAAAGCGTGCATTACTGTTTTGATATAGAATGATAGCAAGCGCAGCTAGGATGACAGGCAGCATTAACCAACGTTTGCCAAGATGCCAACGTTTTACATCTTTTCTGCCTTGGATAAATACTGTTACACTCATATTCTTATCAAGCCACCAATTATCATATGAAAAAGCTACCTCACGATCTCAGTCAGTTATTGAACGTTTCCGGCAAACTTCCTGAGCTTAAGGAAAAAGCTGAATTATTATTAAGTTTAGACCAACTCATTAAACAGCAGCTGCATGGTCCAATTATCACGCAAATTAAAGTCGCTAACTTGCGTGAAAGCACATTGGTTGTTGAAGTTTCTTCAGCATCTTGGGCTACAAGACTCAACTTTCAAAAATCACAATTACTGCTTAAACTTCAAAATGAAGCGTTACCAATGCTCTCTAGTATTGACGTTAAAGTCAACCCAAGGATGTTTGCGGTCGCTTCAAATGTCGAGCAAAATCATGCGCATCTTAGTAATACAGCGGCCTCACACATTGAAGCTTTGGCTGAAAATATAGAAGGTAGCCTAGGCCACAAACTAAAACGGCTGGCTGCATTAGCCAGCCGTCAAAGGCATTTCAGTGATGATTAGGTCGTTATCGCAGCATTATTCATTGTCATAAAGCTCACTGGGACATCAGCCTCATTTTCATAACTGATCAATTCCCAAGCTTCTTGCTCGGCGAGTAATGCTCTGACTAATTTATTATTTAAAGCATGACCTGTTTTAAAGGCTGAAAACTCACCAACAATGGCATTACCTGCAACATAAAGATCGCCAAATGCATCAAGAATTTTATGTTTCAAAAATTCATCATCATACCTTAAACCATCAGGGTTTAAGACTTTGTATTCATCTAAAACAATGGCATTTTCCATACTGCCACCTAATGCTAAATCGTTAGCACGTAAATACTCAATGTCACGCATAAAGCCAAATGTTCTGGCACGGCTAATATCTTTAATGAATCCAGCGGTAGAAAAGTCCATAATCATATGTTGCTGGCTACGAGCTATTTCTGGATGTGAAAAATCAATTTTAAAGTCAATTTTGAAACCTTGATACGGCTTCAGCATTGCCCATTTATCACCGTCTTCAACTTTAATCGTTTTCTTAATGCGTAAATATTTCTTAGGCAAGGACTGTTGCGCGACTCCCGCTGACTGGAGTAAAAATACAAATGGACTGGCGCTCCCGTCCATAATGGGAATTTCAGGGGCATCGACTTCAATGATGGCATTATCGATACCTAAACCGGCTAACGCTGCGAACAAGTGTTCAATAGTTGCGACTTTAACGCCATCATCATTCGCTAACACGGTGCAAAGCATGGTTTCTCGAACTTGTTCAGCTTTAGCTGTTATGGCAACGGTTGGTTCAAGATCGGTGCGAATAAACACAATACCACTATTAACTGGTGCTGGTTTAATTGCCAATGTGACCTTATTACCCGAGTGTAAGCCCACTCCAGTAGTTTTCACCATTTTTTGAATAGTTCTTTGAAAAATCATTCAGTTACCAGTACCTAATTTTTTTAAATTAAAATTTTTCCGACCAAAAACAAACCGCAGGCAAGCTTGGCTGGTCGGATATGCTAACATATTTTTACGGTGAAACAAAAAACCACCGATATTACATTGTACAAAGCAGATCAAAATCATACTTTTACACGCATACTTTAGTCAGCTTGTTTGCGTAAAAACGCCGGAATATCTAAATAATCTATGTCATTTTTTTGGGCCGGACTCGCTTGACCAACGCCAACTTGAACGACATTTCCAGCCGTTGTAGTTGCCATATCAGGACTCGGCTCCGCCACTGATACTTTTTCAGATGCTCTAGATACCGATAACACTTCCGGAGCAGCTTCTGCTCTAGGAGTTGGTTTACTCACTAATGTGATATCAGGCTTTTTTTCTGCACCAATTCCTGTTGCAACAACCGTTACTCTAAGTTCATTACTCATTTCAGGATCGATAACCGCACCAACTACAACCGTTGCGTTATCAGAAGCGTAAGCTTTAACATGATTACCAACCGTTTCAAACTCTTCGATACTCATGTCCATTCCGGCAGTGATGTTCACTAACACACCTCGAGCACCAGCAAGATCAATATCTTCGAGTAAAGGACTGGCAACCGCAGCTTCTGCTGCTTCTTCTGCTCTATCTTCACCACTCGCAATACCTGTTCCCATCATGGCATTGCCCATTTCAGACATTACCGTTTTGACGTCCGCAAAGTCGACATTGATCAAACCAGGGCGGGTAATCAATTCTGCAATACCTTGCACGGCACCAAGTAACACATTATTCGCAGCCGCGAAGGCATCCAATAACGATGTGCCTCGGCCTAATACTTTTAATAACTTCTCATTCGGGATCGTGATCAATGAATCAACGTTTTTACCAAGTTCTTCAATACCTTGCTCGGCAAATGTCATTCTCTTTTTCCCTTCAAAAGGAAAAGGTTTTGTCACAACCGCTACCGTTAAAATACCTTCTTCTTTAGCAATTTGCGCGACGACAGGTGCTGCACCTGTTCCAGTACCGCCCCCCATTCCAGCTGCAATAAAAATCATATCGCAACCTTTTATCGCTGAACGAATGCTTTCTTTATCTTCCTCAGCGGCTAAACGACCGACTTCAGGATTTGCACCTGCTCCCAGCCCTTTAGTCACATCACGCCCTAACTGAATTGTAGAGCCAGCAGAAGATTTACGCAGAGCTTGAGCGTCAGTATTCGTCGCTACAAACTCTACCCCTTCGATATTGTGCTTCACCATGTGTTCGACAGCATTACCACCTCCGCCGCCAACACCGATGACTTTAATCACCGCTTCATCTGAGTGAGTGTCCATGATCTCAAACATAGTTTGAACTCCATATTGCCTGCATTAAAAACTAAAATTCACCTTTGAACCAACTTTTGATCCGGCTCAGAGCATCGGTTACGCCTTGACGTTCCGGACGCTCAAATTCACTGTCCATGATGCGTCTTGCACCATAATGCAACAAGCCGATACCTGTTGAGTAAAGTGGTTCGCTGACATAATCGTATAGGCCTTTTACTTCGAGTGGGCCTGAGACTCTAACTGGCATTCCGAATGTAGCTTCTGCAACATCAACGACGCCTTCAATTGAGGCCGTACCGCCAGTCAGTACTATTCCCGCCGCTATTTGTTCTTCATAACCGCTGTCACGCAGCTCTTGTAGTATCAATTCAAACATTTCTTGATACCTTGGCTCGACGACCTCTGCCAAAGTGTGCCTCGACATTGACCGCGATGGCCGGCCACCGACTGATGGCACTTCAATATTTTCTTCACGACTGACCGCTGCACTTCTTGCATTTGCAAACTGTACTTTTATTTGTTCAGCATGCGATAAAGGGGTTCTGAATATCTTTGCGATATCATTTGTGACTTGATTACCCGCAACAGGTATCACCGCACAATGGCGCAATGCACCATTCGTGTAGATAGCAATATCTGTCGTACCGCCACCAATATCCACAAGGCACGCGCCTAAATCTTTTTCATCATTTGTGAGTGTCGCATCAGCTGAAGCAATACCAGAGAAAACTAGATCATCCACTTTTAAGCCACAACGCTCAACACTTTTTGTGATATTTTTCGCCATATCGTTGGCACAGGTCACAATATGTACTTTTGCTTCCATCCGCATACCTGACATTCCCATCGGGCTTTTAATGCCTTCCTGTACGTCGATAGCATACTCTTGTGGTAATACATGTAAAATTCGGCGTTCCGTCGGTATCTTAACTGAGCGAGCTGTGTGTATAACATTATCCACATCTTCTTGAGTGACTTCATCGTCATCAATTGACACCATACCATTCTCGTTTTGGCAGGCGATGTGCTTTCCTGAGATGCTCAAATAAACAGATGTAACCTGACAATCGGCCATCAGCTCTGCTTGATCTAATGCACGCTGCAAGCTTCGAACAATCGAATCTAAATCATTCACCCCGCCTTTATCCATACCTCTGGAGGGGTGGTTACCAAGACCTACGACCGTAATTTCGCCATCAGGTAATACTTCACCTATTATCACGGCGACTTTTGCTGTTCCTATGTCCAATCCAACAATCAGATTTCTATCTTGGTTCTTGGTCATCAGTTATCGACTCTCACTTTGCGTTTGGGCCCAACCCACGGCTAAACCAGTATCGTATCGTAAATCAATTCTTGCTATGGCCTTATCTTGCTCCTTTAAATAAGGGTATACATCTATAAAGCGTTGGACTCGGCTTATTTTATCTTCACGCCCTAAGTCCAATTGAATACCATTATCAAGTAACAAATTCCATGCATGTCGCGGAGTTAAACTTAGTTGATTTAAACTCAACCCGTTAATTTTTAATAATTCTGCTAACTGCTCATACGTCGTTAAAATATTTTTAGCCATACCTTCAGGACCTGACAACGATGGAAGCTTCAGTGATTCATCCGAAAGTACTGCTTCAAACACATCTCCATGACGATTTAACCACGAGTTTCCGTTCCAGTGTGCCGCAACGTCTTGTTCTTTAATAAATACTTTTAACTTTGCTGGCCATTCTCTTTGTACTGAAGCTCGATAAACCCAAGGCAACGTCTCTAACGTTTTTTGAATTTCGGAAACATCAGCACTAAAAAAACTGCTTTTCAATAGCCCCTGTAAAGCGAGCTGTATTTCAAGATCACTGGTGTATTTTCTTTCGCCTTTGATCACCACCGCTTCTATTGGCAACTCTTTCGCATCATTTACGATACGATTCAACTTCCAGCCCGCAGCACTCAAGCCTATAATCACTGACAATAAAAACACTAAGCCACAGCAAAAATACCAATTTATTTGGTGTTTTTTTCGCTGAGAAATAGCATTTTTTATTTTCAAAAACACAGTGATACAAACTCCTACTCTATTTGTTGTTCAATATGATCAAAGTTCCCTTTATAGGATGCCATATCTCATTAATAAATACTGAGTTTTTACAGTATTAATTCTCAATACGGTTTAAGAAACCTAACTCAGTAGCAACCAATTGTTTCGCAACGGCACCTATGGTTCCTGCACCTTGCGTTAACAGTAAGTCATTTTCTTTTAATACATCCGGTAACAGTTCTATCAGCTGTGTTTTATCCGCAATGAAAATAGGCTCAATTTTTCCTCGTTGACGAATCGCTCTACATAAAGCCCGACCATCTGCACCAGGAATTGCTTGCTCGCCGGCGGAATACACTTCTAAAAGCAACAAACAATCAACTTGAGATAATACCTCGGCAAAATCTTCAAATAAGTCACGTGTTCGCGAAAATCGATGTGGTTGATAAGCCATTACTAAACGTTTTTCGGGGAAAGCCAATCTCGCAGCTTGTATCGTCACAGCAACTTCACTAGGATGATGACCGTAATCATCCACCAACAGGATATTTCCCTTCGCCGTATCAAACTCGCCTAAATGTTGAAAGCGACGACCAATTCCTTGGAATTCTGATAATGCTTCTACAATAGGTGCATCACTTATTTCATCTTCCGATGCAACGGCAATGGCGGCAAGTGCGTTCTGAACATTATGTTTACCTGGCATGTTCAGCTCGACAGGCAAATCAGCTTTTCCTTCTCGATGTACAGTAAAGCGAGTAATTGTACCCACTTGGCTAAAGTTTTTAGCTTGTACATCCGCGTCATCACTGAACCCATAAGTGACGACTTTACGACTGATCTTAGGGAGCAGCTCTCGCACAATAGGATCATCGATACAAACAACAGCCACACCGTAAAAAGGGAGGTTATGTAGAAAGTCGATAAATGCTGTTTTTAAATTTTCAAAGTCACCACCATAGGTATCCATGTGATCGGCTTCAATATTGGTGATCACCGCAATCATAGGTTGTAAATGCAAAAAACTGGCATCACTTTCATCAGCTTCAGCAATCAAATACCGACTGCTGCCTAAACGTGCATTTGTTCCTGCACTATTCAATAAACCACCAATGACAAAAGTCGGATCATTTCCAGCCTCGCCGTAAACACTCGCAATTAAGCTGGTCGTAGTGGTTTTTCCATGGGTTCCAGCGACAGCAATGCCATGTCGGTAACGCATGAGTTCAGCTAACATTTCAGCACGGCGCACAACCGGTATGCGTTGTGTTTTTGCTGATATCAACTCAGGATTATCTGACGAAATAGCCGTTGAGACGACAACGACATCAACACCAGTAATATTTTCCTCACGATGCCCAATAGCAATGATTGCACCAAAAGCTTTGAGTCTTTCTGTTACATTATTAGTCGCAATATCTGAACCGCTGATAGCATAACCTTCGTTTAATAACACTTCAGCAATACCACCCATTCCAGCACCACCTATCCCAACAAAATGAATGCGTTTAATCCGACGCATTTCAGGGATTTGACTTCGTAATTGTGCGTGCTTTTCTGACTTAGTCATATTATTTTTTCACCGTTAACGCAGCGCAAACGTTAGCTACTCGTATAGTCGAGTCTAATATTGCTACCTGCTTTGCTTTCTGTCCCATTTTAATTAATTCTTGTCTGTCATTTGCTAGCATATTTAACTTATTTACTAAGCTCTCAACATTAACAATGGGTTGAGGCAGTAAAAACGCTCCACCGGCTTCAACAAGCACTTTCGCGTTGAGTGTTTGATGATCATCCACGGCATGAGGATAGGGCACTAATATGCTGGCTTTTCCAATCGTTGCTAACTCAGACACGGTCAACGCACCAGCTCGACATAGTACAACGTCTGCCCAGCCGTAAGCGGCTTCCATATCGTCAATAAATTCAGCAACTTTAACTGTTTCTAACTGTCCATTGCTCTGGTAATCATTTTCGATTGATTCTTTATTATTGCGACCCACTTGATGCCAAACTGTAATGGGATGAAATTGCCCCAAGTTAGCCGTAACTTTAGGCATTAAATCATTAAATACCTTTGCTCCAAGGCTACCGCCAACCACTAAAATTTTCAGCGCATCATCGCGGCTTTCCACTTCTTGGTGTCTAAGAGCTACAAGTTCTTGTCTGATCGGATTTCCAACTACCTCAGCTTGAACTTTTCCTGTAAATGTATCTTTAAAAGCGCACAATACTCGGTTAGCAATATTTGACAACAATTTATTGGTCATGCCGGGTACAGCATTTTGCTCGTGCAGCACTAAAGGTATACTCGATAACTTAGCCGCCACGCCACCTGGGCCGCTTGCAAAACCTCCCATTCCAAGCACAACATCTGGTCGAAAGTGTTTAATTACCCTTCGAGCTTGTACGATTGAGCGAAGTACTTTAAAAGGGGCTGCTAACATTCTTAATAAACCATTCCCTCTTACCCCTTTAATATCGATAAACTCGATATTAAAGCCATGCTGTGGCACCACTTTCGCTTCCATCCGCTCAGCTGTACCTAACCAAAGAATTTCCCATCCTTGGTTTGCTAAATATTTTGCAACGGCTAATGCTGGAAATACATGCCCTCCAGTACCTCCAGCCATAATTAATATTCTTTTTTTCATTGAGCCGTTTTCACTCATGGTTTACCCCGTCGCTGTACTGCCTGAGTGAGATCTAATCGTCTTTCATGATCAATCCTGATCAACAACATAGCGGCCGCAGTCATAATCCATAAACTACTTCCGCCATAACTAATAAACGGGAGCGTTAATCCTTTCGTTGGTAGCATTCCAATACTTGCGCCGACATTTACTACGGTTTGAAAACAAATCCAGATACCTATGGCATAAGCCAAATAACCATCAAATGCTTTATCCTTTTGTAAGCAAAGGCTGCCTAATATTATCGCTCTGTATGCTAGCCAAAACAACACCGCTAATATGACTAGAATACCGATAAACCCTAACTCTTCTCCTATAACGGCGAAGATAAAGTCCGTATGCGCTTCAGGTAAATATTCCAATTTCTGAATACTATTGCCCAGTCCTTGGCCAGACCAGTCACCTCGACCGTAGGCCATCAACGACTGAGTTAATTGATAACCACTGCCGAAGGGATCATCCCAAGGATTCAAGAAAGAAGTGACCCGGCGCATTCGGTATTCTGCTGTTGCCACCAAAAAAACAAACAATACTGTGCCGAACAACATCATTAAGAAAAAATCGACCAGCCTTGCCCCGGCCAACCACAATAAGCCAACAGTAATAACAAATAGCACTACAACTGAACCTAAATCAGGTTGCATGAGCAGTAAGCCTGCAAAAATAATCAATACAATAATTGGCTTTAAGAAACCAAACATTCGTTCACGCACTTCTTGATGGCGACGAACAAGATAGCCTGCGAGATAAACACAGAAGGCAAATTTTGCAACTTCTGCAACTTGAATTCTAATTGGGCCAATATTCAGCCATCGGGTTGCCCCATTTACTGTGGTGCCTACTATCAATACTGCAATCAAACCAAATAGTACGGCAAGCAACATCACTGGACTGAACTTTTGCCACCAATGCAATTCAATTCTAAGCACAACGGCGGCTATCAATATGCAACCCACTAGATTTCTTAAGTGCCGCAGCACAAAATGAAACTGATTGCCCTTTAAACTCTCTCCTTCAGGCATCGAGGCAGACATTACCATCACGAAACCGAGAGATATTAATGAAATAATCGCCAACAATAACTTGCGATCATATAACTGACTGCCAGGGCGATCATAATCAATACTCCATTTTGGCCACGTCCATTTAAGCCCTGAGCCGAATAAATTAAGCTGCTTTTCTTCAGAAGCCATGTAGCGCCTCCACTTGCAGCTTAAAATCATCACCACGTTCGGCAAAACTTTTGTACATATCGAGACTGGCACATGCAGGCGATAGCAAGACAATGTCACCCGTTTCAGCTTCTTTAGCCGAAATTGTTACCGCTTGTGCCATATTTTCAACTCGAATCGTGTCATCTTTTAACTTAGCTAACTGCTGAGCATCTTTACCAAAAACAATCACCTTTTTGACAAACTCTAACCCAGCGATAAGGGGAGACAGATCAGCGCCTTTAGCATCACCACCTGCAATCAAAATAATCTCGCCTAACTGTTCTCTTAGTCCATTGATTGCTGCTAATGTAGCTCCGACATTAGTCGCTTTAGAATCATTGATATAAGTAATACCGTTCTTCTCAGCGACTTTTTCACACCGATGAGGAAGTCCCATGAACATTTTTACAACCTCATTCATCGCTTCAGTTTTAATGCCCGCAGCGTCTGCTAACGCCATGGCTGCCAGTATGTTAGCTTGGTTATGCAAGCCTACCGCCGCCGCTTCATTTACTGAAAGCAAAGTACTATTACCATGAACAAATGCACCGTTTCGTATGCCCCAATCGTCTGATTCAGGTACATTAAGCCCAAAGCTAATTTGATTTTTAGGTTGTAAAGGTTGGGTCAATTCATCTTCACGATTAATAACGACTAATTTACTTTGATCATACAAACGAAGTTTTGCCCGACGATAGGCTTGCAAGCTCTCGTATCTATCCATATGATCAGCTGTGACGTTCAAACACGTCGATGCAACACATTTTAAGCTAGCCGTAGTTTCAAGTTGAAAACTGCTGAGCTCTAACACGTATAAACCAACATCATTGTGCAGTAAGTCTAATACTGGTATACCAATATTACCGCCAACACTTACCTTCAACCCTGCTTGTTTCGCCATTTCACCGACCAGTGTTGTCACCGTCGATTTCCCATTAGAGCCTGTTATTCCAATAACTTTAGGCGGCTGATTAATTAGCTCTCTTGCAAATAATTCGACATCACCAATGATTTCAATGCCAATATCTGCTGCGGCTTTTACTTCTGCGGTATTTAATGCAATTCCAGGGCTGATAATAATTTGCTGAGCTTGCACCAAATATCGAACATCAAATGAACCACAAATGAGAGTAATATCAGGAAACTCTTCAGCCAACACATCAGCACCTGCGGGCTTAGGACGGCTGTCCATAACTAGCGGGCGAATACCTTGTCGACTAAAATAGCGCACAACAGAGAGCCCAGTGACTCCTAATCCTAAAACGATGTGCGTATAAGCTTCCTGCATACCTTACCTCAACTTTAAGGTCGCAAGACCTAACATGACAAGAAACAAAGAGATAATCCAAAAACGTACAATGACTCGTGGCTCAGGCCAGCCTTTCAATTCATAATGATGGTGAATAGGAGCCATTTTAAAAATACGTTGGCCACGTAATTTATAAGATCCAACCTGTAAGATGACAGACACGGTTTCCATTACAAAAACACCGCCCATGATCACTAATAGAATTTCTTGCCTGACTAAAACAGCAATAGCACCAAGGGCCGCACCCAATGATAAAGAGCCAACATCACCCATAAAGACTTGAGCAGGATAGGTATTGAACCACAAAAAACCCAACCCTGCGCCAACCATTGCGGTACAGACAATAACCAGTTCACTCGCACCGGGTAAATATGGAATATGCAAGTAATTGGCAAACTGGACATGACCAGATAAATATGAAATCAAGCCAAACGCGCCTGCAACCATCACGGTAGGCATTATCGCCAAGCCATCTAAACCATCCGTCAAATTCACTGCATTACTAGAACCAACAACAGTGAAATAAGCCAGCACAATAAAGAATCCGCCAAGTTGAGGCATAATATCTTTAAAGAAGGGCAAGACAAGTTGAGTTTCTCCGACATGGGTGGATGACCAATACAAATACACAGCAACAATCATTGCGGCAATGGATTGAAAGATATATTTCCATCTAGCAATCAGACCTTTTGGATCTTTTCTGACCACTTTACGATAGTCATCTAAGAAGCCTATTGCCCCGAAACTAAACAGAACAAACAACACTACCCAAACGTAACGGCTGCTTAAGTCACCCCATAATAATACACTGGCAAAAATCCCAAATAGGATCAATAATCCACCCATTGTTGGCGTGCCACGTTTACTAAAGTGAGATTCAGGACCATCATTGCGAACTACCTGTCCAATTTGCATCAACTGCAATCGCTCTATTAACTTAGGCCCAAGCCATAAGCTAAATAACAGTGCCGTCACGAGACCTAAAATCGCTCTAAAAGTGACGTAAGAAAATACGTTAAAACCCGAATAAAACTCGGTCAAATATTCCGCTAGGTAAACCAGCATTAACTCCACTCCTCACGCTCATAGGCGTTACTCAATGCTTGTACTACATGTTCCATTGCGGCACTACGCGAACCTTTAACCAGCATATTCACTGGTCCGTGATGCTGATTAATCTCATTAATTAACGCCAATACTAGAGCGTCTAAATTTTGAAAATGTGTACCACCAAAAGCCGAAGAGGTCAGTTGGCTAACCTGGCCTTTAGTGAAGACTTGCTGAACGTTATTATTTTTTGCATAGACACCCAAGGATTGATGCATTGCATGTCCTTCTGTGCCTAATTCAGCGAGATCTCCTAACACTAAGATATTGTTACCATGACGCCTTGAAAGCCAATCAATCGCAGCGTTCACTGATGAAGGGTTGGCATTATAACTGTCATCAATTAAGAGTACACGCCCAAGTTGTCTTGGCTCCATCCTTCCAGCAACGGGCTTAACCGATTGCAAACCAGAGGCTATGACGCCAATATCGATATCCAACGCAAGACAAATCGAAGCGGCTGCAAGTGCGTTGTACACTTGATGCAGTCCATTTAGTGATAACTTAATATCAGTGTGTTTATCTTGGTAACGCAGTTTAAATGAATATTGCCCAAGTTCATCTTCAGTAAGGTTTTGAGCGGTAACATCTGCTGTTAGCTGGATACCAAAACTTAGACAACTGTGTGGATAGCAGGCCCGTTTGAGCTGTTCTGCAAAGGCATCATCCGCATTATATACTCCTACACCTTTAGGCTGTAGGTGGCGATAAATTTCAGATTTTGCAGCAGCTACGCCTTCTAGACTTCCGAAGCCTTCAATGTGTGCCTGACCAATATTGTTTACTAGTGCTACTTGTGGTTGCACCAAGTTGGAGGTGTAATCGATCTCACCTTGATGATTGGCACCAAGTTCGAACACACCAAAATCATGTTGAGTCTCTAGTCTTAATAAAGTTAATGGTAACCCAATGTCGTTATTGAAATTTCCTGCTGTAGAAAGCACTTGATGCTGTTGCGATAAAATAGCGGAAACCATTTCTTTTACGCTGGTTTTTCCATTCGAACCCGTGATCGCTATCGATATTGGAGTTACACGCTTTCGGACTAATTCTCCTAATGAACCTAATGCGACACGCGTATCCGAAACTAACAATTGCGGCACCGATATGTCCTGCTTCTTTGATGTGATTACTGCCGCTACACCATTTTCAATTGCTGTTGGTACAAAATCGTGTGCATCATATCTCTCTCCGATTAACGCAATAAACAGCCCTTTGCGACCAATGTTGCGACTATCAGTACTGACGCTTTCAATAGAAGCATTCGCACCAATCAACTCCGCATTAAGATGCTTCGCAATGTCGGATAATAACAAGCTAATCATGGCTGAGCCCTCACGAGTTCAGTAACCAAAGCACGCTCATCATAGTGATGCTTAACGCCATTAATTTCTTGGTAGGTTTCATGACCTTTTCCAGCAAGTAATAACACATCACCAGCCTGAATTTGTGCGAAAGACTGTTTAATCGCCGTCACTCGGTCAGCTTCTACAGAAACAGTATTTAGACGGTTAATGCCAGTAAGGATATCGGCGATAATTTGTTGCGGTGATTCAGTTCTTGGATTATCACTGGTTATGACAACATTGTCCGACTTTTGCTCTGCAGTTTTTGCCATTAGGGCGCGTTTTCCTTTATCTCTATCACCACCACAGCCAAATAGACACCATAATTGGTTGTCACAGTGCAATCTAATGGCATCTAATGCTTTGGCAAGTGCGTCAGGAGTATGAGCATAATCTACGACAACAGAGGCTCTGTTTTTAGTGTGGTAACACTCCATCCTCCCTGGTACAGCTTCAAGCTTTGGCACATTTTCCAGCAACTGATGGACATCAAAGCCTTCCAATGCCATAACCGTAATGGCCGCCACTAAATTGGATAAATTAAAATGCCCAAGTAAAGATGATTCTATTTTTCCATGACCATCTGGCCATGAAAAATCGGCTGTCATACCTTGAGGGTGAAACTGCTCATTCCTAGTTGCAAATGTAGCCCCATTTTGTTGCTCAACGCTAAAACCAACCCCAATGTCTGAGCTCATCTCAACAAACCATTGCTGAGCCGTATCATCATCTAAATTGAATACTTGATGCGATAAAGATGGAAACTGAAACAGTTGCTTTTTTGCGGCCGCATAAGATGCCATGTCGCCATGATAGTCCAAATGATCACGGCTCAAATTTGTCATAATTGCACTTGAAAAAGAAATAGCCGCTACACGATGTTGGATCAATGCATGACTTGACACTTCCATCACACACAACCGCACCCCTTGTTGCTGTAATTCATGCAACTGCTTTGCGACTGTAATCGCGTCTGCTGTGGTATTTCCAGTATCTTGTAACTGCCCCCAAAGGCCGTTTCCTAAGGTTCCCATCACAGCAGAGTTTATGCCTGTTAGCCGCGCTAGTTGCGCGATGAGCTGTGATACCGTCGTTTTTCCATTAGTACCTGTCACAGCAATTATCTTCAAAGCGTTATTATCTACTGGATAACGATGACAAGCGATCGTCGACAGCTGCTCTGCAAGCTGGTAGAAATAAAGTATTTTACTTTTTTCCGCCTGCTCTATTAGGCCGTGTTGTTTCATTTCATTGGTGTGCGCTAAACAAAGCACAGCGCCACGCTCAATAGCTTGGTTAATGAATCTTCGGCCATCAACTTGATGTCCTGGAATCGCCACAAAGATATCTTCTTGTTGTACTTTTCGGCTATCTAATACCAAGTGTTCGAAATGCGTTTTACAGAGCTCATTATCTGATAAATCGTCAAACCACGGAGCGAGAAAATCGGCAATTTTCATTATTTCACTCCTCTTGAGTAGGCGGCTAAACGCGATTGCTCGGTTGAACTGATTGGCTCAACATTCAACATTTGCAGCGCGCCAGACATAACTTTTGCAAATACAGGTCCTGCGGCATCACCACCGTAATAACTGTCAGTTTTGGGATCGTTTATTACGACTGAAATAGCCAGTCTTGGATTGTTTACTGGCGCGATGCCAGCAAAAAGTGCAACGTAATCGTCACCATATCCACCAGCAACAGCAATCCGGCTAGTTCCAGTCTTACCAGCCACTGGGTATCCATCAATATGCGCTTTCTTGGCTGTTCCGCCCTTCTCTGTTACTCCAACCAGCATTTTCATCACATTATCGGCCACTTGTGGATCGAGCACTTGTTCGCCTTTAGGTTGCTGTTTCAATTTCAATACCGATACCGGATACAATACGCCACCGCTGCCTAGAGTAGCGTACATACGTGCAAGCTGAAGAGGGGTAGCCGTCAGTCCGTAGCCAAAGGACAGTGTTGCACGTTCAAAATCAGACCAGCGGTGACGATCATGGATTAACCCTGCACTCTCGCCGATAAGGTTAATACCTGAATAATTCCCCAATCCCATCGACTGATAGGTGCCAAGTAACTGCTGTACAGGCATTCTTAATGACAACTTACTGACACCCATATTGCTCGACTTAACCAAAATTTTAGCTAATGACATATCGCCATAATTAATGGGATCTCGAACTTGTCGACCACCAATACGCATCCAGCCCGGTGACGTTGGCACGATTTCATCTATTTTCACAACCCCAGCTTCTAAAGCCGCTGCGACTACAAAGGGTTTTATGGTAGAGCCAGGTTCATAAGTATCGGTCAAGGCCCGATTACGCATTCGATGACTTTGCATCCCTTCTCTGGAATTAGGGTTATAAGATGGTGTATTTACCATAGCGAGTACTTCGCCCGTGTGAACGTCAAGTACAACAACCGAACCTGAAGTCGCTTGATTATACTCAGTGGCAAGCTTCAACTCTCGATAAGCCAGTGCTTGAATTCGTTGATCAATGCTCAATACGAGATCATTCGGGCTTTCACCTTCTTGCACTACTCCTAATCGTTCTACAACATGTCCATCTCGTGATTTTCGAACTTTTTGTTTAGATGGTGTACCAGTTAGCCATTCATCATAACCCCGTTCAATTCCTTCAATACCAACGTCATCAATATTGGTAATGCCTATCAATTGAGCATTAGTTTCCCCTGCGGGGTAATATCGACGAGACTCAGCTTTTAAATAAATACCCGGTAATTTTAACTGCTTGATATAGTCAGCCACCGCGGGAGCGACCTGCCGTTTAATGTAAGTAAAACGCTTTGTTGGCTTATCTTTAATACGTTTTAATAATGTATCAATGGGCATTTGCAAAACATCAGCTAAAGCTTGCCAGCGACGCTGATCTTTAAAACCGTTTCTATCGTGAACGATTTTAGGATCCGCCCACACTGCACGCACAGGAACACTTACCGCAAGCATTTCACCATTACGATCACTGATTAAGCCTCGGTGTACATCATGACTAGTAGTACGTAACGTCCTCATGTCGCTTTCGTGTCGCAGCTTTTCAGGTTCAATAATTTGGATATAAGCTGCACGGCCAATCAAGCTAACAAACATCAAAAACACAAACCCTAACAGCGTGTATACACGCCATTGAAATGATTGTGGTTTATGTTTCTGCTTCGCTTGTTTCGTCATGGTATTTTCACCACCTTTTCCTCGTTCGGTAACGGCCTTTTCATATCCAACTCTTTTGTCGCAATGCGAATAATTCGACTGTGCTCAGTTTGCGCTTGTTCTTCTAACAACAAATTTCGCCACTCAATATCTAATCGATCTCTTTGTTGCAGTAGTTGATCCCATTCACTGGTTAACTTACGGCTTGCATGGCTGGTATACACGACAACCACAGCGTTCAAAACCACAATTACAGCCATTACTATCAACCACTTATGATTCCATAAATCTTGAATAATAATGCTTGGTAAGCTCAACTGTCCTTTTGTCACCTACAACTCCCTAATAACTCAGCCGTTGCGCGACTCGTAGTACCGAGCTGCGAGCTCTAGGGTTGTGTTCGACTTCGATGTCTGACGGTTTTTGTGCTTTGCCAACCGCTTTTAACTTTCGGTTTTTATTTAATTCGGCTTCCGTAACTGGCAAACCAAATGGCGCTTCGGCGGCTTGACTGTGACGCCTGATGAAACGCTTTACGATACGATCTTCTAATGAATGGAAACTGATCACTGATAGTCGTCCTTCAGGCGCTAACACATTCATCGCACCTTGAAGTGCTTGTTCAATTTGCTCTAACTCACTATTTATATATATTCTAATGGCCTGAAACACCCGAGTGGCTGGATGTTTATGCTTCTCTTTTTTCTTTGTGATCCGAAAAATCAAATCTGCTAGGTCTTTCGTACGTAAAAACGGAGTCTTTTCTCGATCCGCCGCGATACATCGTGCAATGTGACGTGAATTTTTTTCTTCACCATAGGTTTTAAATACCCATGCCATATCTTCAATTTCGGCTCGCGCTATCCACTCTGCCGCTGTTTGGCCTTGGCTATTATCCATCCGCATATCAAGTGGACCATCACGCAAAAAACTAAAGCCCCGTTCTGCATCATCCAACTGGGGTGAAGAAACACCAAGATCTAACAAAACACCATCTATTTTACCGACTAGATTTAATTCATGAACATACTGTTCCAATTGACCAAATCCACCATGAACAATGCAAAACTTTGCATCATCTGAAAATTGCTTTGCTGCTTCAATAGCTTGAGGATCACGATCAATAGCAATTAAACGACCATGAGAACCCAATTGAGAAAGCACGATCCGTGAATGCCCTCCACGTCCAAACGTGCCATCAATATAGATGCCGTCAGGTTTAATATTTAATCCGCCTACGGTTTCATTCAGTAGGACGGACAAATGGGCATAATTTTCACTCATACAGCTCTTCTTTTAGTTGCTATCACCTACAGCGAAAAGTTAGCCAATCTTTCATTATTGGCTAAGGCTTCACTTGATATGGCTTGTTTGCTTTCTTCTATGAGACGTTGCCACTCGTCAGCATCCCACAATTCAAATTTATTTAATTGACCCACTAGCATGGTATGCTTTTCGAGCCCAGCATATTTTCTCAGGCTTAATGGCAGCAGTAAACGACCATTATTGTCTAACTCACATTCGTGAGCATAACCAAGTAATAATCGTTTTAATGCGCGCTCTGTCGGCTGAGTATCAGACAGTGATAGCAACTTAGTTTCAATGTGTTGCCATTCATGAATGGGATATATCAATAAGCAGGAAGATTGTATATCAACGGTAATGACTAATTTTCCAGAAGATTCAACGCGCAGTAACTCTCGGTATCGCGTTGGCATCGCGATCCGACCTTTACTGTCTAAGTTAATCCCACTGGCGCCTGAAAACACTGTTTACCATCCTTGTCAGCAAATGTTCCACAATTACCCACATTTTCCCACATTAGCTAAGTTTAGGGACAGTTGACAATAAATGTCAAGCAATGTTCACTTTTAAGAATCCCGCCACAAAGCGGGTTATAGACCAATGGCACTAACTTAAGAATTACTTCTGATATACCTTAAGCCTACGTGCTTGCTTTCTTGAATGTTGTAACCTTGGTGTCGGTTTCGGTCGCCTTTTCTTTGCTCTCGGTTCTTTTCTCCCTGGGCGATTGCCAACGATATGCTCGCCGATAATATCTGCTATCACATCCAATAAAGTGTCAATGATCCCTTCGGTGGCTTGCAAAAGTAATATCTGAAAATCTTGTAATGCGTCATGTGCGGCTTTAAAACTTGCCTCTCTAGGCGATATTCCTTTTTTTCTGCCGCTCGGCACATAAGTGCCCTTATCATGTTGTAAACTAACAAATGAACATCAATTTCCTTACGCACCATATCTGGACTACCACACCTTAAAATATCCATTTTCATCATGGTCTTGATTGACCTAAAATCCAACTCGATATGCCATCGTGAAACGTATAAATCAATAATATCTTGCTTCGGATAGACTTCTTTATCCGTGAGCGTGGTAACAATGATACGTTTCTTTGTTCCTACCATTCTGACGATAAGCTCTTCTGGCACTTGAGCGTAATCCTCTGGGGTCATCCATTCTGGACAGGATGGACGAATTAGCTTAAATAAACCATCTCGCTTACCCAGCTTTTCTTCACAGGTTCTGAAATCGACATTTCTGGCTCCGTTTTTTTCGAAAACAGCATCAACGCCTAACCCCATTAGTCCTACAAGAACAAAGTAGTTTTCGAAATTAGCATCTCCCAGCACAATGTCACCTTGTTTCAAGTCTGACTGCATACTTCTTAATAGTGCCTGCTCGCCAGTACCTTTCCCTTTACAAGGTGAAACAGCCGAGTCAATGACTGCACCGCTACCCAAAGAAATTAACACTAAAATCCGCAGCTGAGGAAAGCCCAGCCCTTCTTTTTGTGATTTAGGTTGAGGGAATTGGGCTTGGTTCTCGTGCGTATCAGGCATAGATAGTGTTGAGCCGTCAGTTAATAGCACTCTACGGCCATGCCATAAGTATTTCCCTTGAATCGCTTCATCTAAGTTTTTTCCTGATTTCTTCAATAGCGATTTAATTGACTCTGGAGATAACCGTTTTCTTGCTTTGCAGTAGGGACCTGTAATTATGCTGTTTTTCTCTCGACCTATAGCAATTTGATCTCTAGCGTCACTGATTAGTGTGCAACGACAAGACTTGTTTTCACTGGCAACTTGCTTCATGAAAAGCGAAAGTGTGTGGCAGGCGGGATACTTGCGTACTCTTTGAGTATTATCTTTTTGAAAATCTTCTAAATCTTGCAGAGTGAGAATTGAAGAAAGTTCATCTTCTTCCGTTTGAGCAAAGCGACGTAACAATTCTGGGGCATCATTGAAGAATTGGCGAGTTGTAGTATTCATGGCGTGACACTAGAAAAACCTTAATCTGTATGATTTACTCTCTATTGTTCAATTAGTAAACCTTCAGCTAAATCTTAAGTTAGTGCCATTGGGTTATAGACTATTTACTGGGGGTTAGAGCTTATATTTAAGGCTGTTAACAGATTAAGATTAATGTATTTATTTCATAGACAATAAGATTCAAATTTGTTTAATTTAATCTATTGATCACCTTTTGCTGATCTAAATCAGAGCATTTCGATATAAGTTAAATACCCTATATCGAATTGAGAGTTAGGTTTTATTTGTATTGAGCATCATATTTTATGTGGAAGAATACTCGACGTTGGCACTGGTGGTTATCTATTTTAATTGGAGCTCAAGTGCTGATTTGGAGCTTATCTGGTGCTTATATGGTACTCACAGACATCCATTTTATTCGCGGGCAACATTTAACTAAACCTCTGTCGCCTATCGAACTAACACCGAAACATATTGGTTATGGTTTTCAACAGGTTTTTACTGATTATCCTGAAGCTACAGATGTACAATTAAACTTAACCACCCAACCGCCACAGATTCAGTTTAACACTGGCCAACAAATCATTAACGTAAGTATTATTGACGGTAAAGTGTTACCGAGGTTAACAGCAGAAGATATTTCAGCCCTAGCTCATGCCCACTATGCGGAAAAAGCATCAATTAAAAACATCCAATTACTTGAGCAAGCTCCTTCCGAAATAAGTGCCCGTCACGCACCCATTTGGCAAGTTACTTTTAATGACACAGCAAATACTACCTTTTACTTCAATGAGGAAACCCATCAATTAGTAATTAAACGTCATGATTTTTGGCGCGTTTTTGATTTTTTATGGCGACTACACATTATGGATTATTGGCAAGGTGAAAATATTCACACACCTTGGCTTACCGCAACCAGCATCTTTACATTGTTCATGTCACTATTAGGGTTGTTGTTAATTTATCCATGGCTAAGACATTCGTTTTTTAGTCTCAAAACAATCAAGAGGAAATGACAATGTGGCGTAAACTCCATCGCTATTTAACGCTTATTGTCGGTCTGCCTTTTTTATCTTGGCTATTGAGTGGACTAGCTTTTAATTTATTCAGCGACAATGCATTAAGTGGAAGAACACATTTTCAAATCACCCCTATAGTCGAAACCAAGCTACCCTGTAATTTCAACCTTCAGCAGACATTGAGCCAATTGAACGTAAAACGTCCCCAACACTCAATATCTAAGATAAGGCTTTCACAATCATTGGGACGTTCTATTCTGATCATCAAATCTAAAAAAATATCACTTACTGACACTCAATATTTATGGGCTGATACCTTGTTACCCATTGAATTGACTCAACAACAACTATTAGAGTTAGCAAAGGCTTCTTACCGATATAAAGAAAATGATGACAACAATAGTAATAAAGTCACTTTTTCTACCCCAGAATTATTGCCAGAGCATTTTAGTCGATTTAGAAATGAAGGTTCAACGCACCATAATCATTATCTGGTTCAGGTTAACGATAGACTAAAAACTCGTATTTATCTTAATGGAAACACGGCAAAAGTACTTGCCCATTTAAATCAGCAATCGGATGTAAAAGATATTTTATTTGCATTTCATTTTTTCGATTTTGATCACGATAATGGCTTGGCCTTCAACCATTGGTTTATTCGGGTGGTTGCAGTGTTAACACTTTTATTGGCGATTTCCGGTACGGTCATCTTGTATCGCAAGTTGAAGCTAAAATTTCAACGAGTTTGTTAGGGTCTGTTGATCTTTCGTGATTGTTTTTGCAGCGATAAATTGGTTATTTCATGCAAGGCAGAGTTTGTGAGGTTTGGTTATTATCGACATACAAAACTGTCGTTACTTCGTTTCCAAATAAGAAAACGATAATGCAGCACCTTTTATTTAGAAAGAGCGACCAATTTACGCTATCTTCGATGCTTTTGAGCATTCACTGTTCTGTGTTGTGATCAGCTCACTTAGATGGCTAAGCATCACTGCTCACGCCTTGAACCTAAAGACATCAGTTGAACGCTGAGTATACGAGTAACTGTTTGAGCAATACGATGATTTTATCATCATGGCTTTCACCCAATGAGTGAAGTGCTCTACGCTCACAAGCTTGCTAAAATGACTGCTATCTGCGTTGTAACTTTTGCAAGTAGAATAACTACTTGCTGCAAGCTACGCCTTACTATCAGCCATTTTTTCTACGCTTAAGAACGCAGTCAACTGATGTTTCTAGGTTGAACAGATAAATGCTCAAATAGCACAAAATTTAATCCTGGAAGATCAACAGACCCTAGTACGTTAAATGTCACTGTTCACATCTTGAACCTAGATAAATCGGTTGAACGCACAATTTAACTTTAATCTATTGAAGTTAAATATAAAATTAAACAACCCGAAGTCACCCATCAGGTGAGTGCTGAACAGATAAGCACAAATATCCAGTCTTAAGGGACGTGGCGGAAGAATGTATACCAATTTTATCGTCACTCCTGCGAACGCAGGAGTCCAGAGTCTTTGGTTAATTTGGGCACAAGTCGCTGGATACCTGCGTTCGCAGGTATGACAAATTAAGCGTTGAAATTTAAATTGGTATTATTTGAACTGCGACATCCCTAAATAAGAAGCAACTCTTAATTGGTACGAGTTCTAGATACGGCCTGTTGCCAACCTTGGCCAAGCGATTGTCGTTCATTATCATTCATATCTGGAATAAAATGCTTTTCAGCTTGGGTTTTATGTTTTAACTCTTCAATCGAAGACCAAAAGCCTACGGTTAAACCTGCAAGAAATGCGGCACCCAATGCCGTTGTTTCTTCAACACAACTTCTGATCACCTTGATATTAGCGATATCAGCTTGAAACTGCATGAGAAAGTCATTAATTACCGCACCTCCATCAACATTTAATTCAGACAGTTCAACACCACTGTCTTTTTCCATGGCATCAAGTAAATCTTTGGTTTGATAAGCGATGGATTCTAACGCAGCTCGAATAATGTGGTTACGATTTACCCCTCGTGTTAATCCAACAATTGCACCTCGAGCATCAGCATCCCAATATGGAGCACCTAATCCAACAAACGCTGGTATTAAATAAACATTGTTAGTATTTTCAACTTGTGTCGCAAAATATTCGGTATCTTTGGCATGACGAATAAGACCCAGCTCATCGCGCAGCCACTGTATGGTTGCTCCTCCCATGAAAACAGAACCTTCTAGTGCATAAGTCACCTCCCCTTCACCGCCAATGGCAATGGTCGTCAACAGCCCATGACTTGATGTAACGATGTTGTCTCCAGTGTTAAGCAATAAGAAACAACCTGTTCCATAAGTATTTTTTGCTTGGCCTGGCTTTACACATAACTGTCCGAATAAAGCCGATTGTTGATCGCCTGCGACTCCAGCGATAGGCACATTGGCGCCTTCCCCGATAATTCGGCTATAACCAAAGATTGAACTTGAACCTTTGACTTCTGGCAGCATGTTAATGGGGATATTAAATAACGTCAGTAATTCGGTATCCCAAGCTAACGTATGAATGTTATAGAGCATGGTACGAGCGGCATTGGTTGGATCGGTACAATGCACATTTTCTTCGGTTAGTTTCCAGATTAACCATGAATCAACGCTGCCAAACAGTAACTCCCCTCGTTCGGCTCTTTGTTGTCCATCATCGATATGATCTAAGATCCAACGAATTTTCGAGGCTGAAAAATAGGGATCTAACACCAACCCGGTCTTTCGAGTGATTTCTGTTTCGTGTCCTTGTTGTTTTAAGGCCTCGCAAATATTGTTACTGCGCCTACACTGCCACACAATCGCATTGTATACGGGTTCACCTGTTAGTTTATCCCATACAATAGTCGTTTCTCGTTGATTGGTGATCCCTATAGCCGCGACTTGATCTTTGGGAATATTTGCTCGTGCAATCACCTCAGCTAACGCCGAACTTTGCGATGACCATATTTCCATCGGATCATGTTCAACCCACCCAGCTTTAGGGTATATTTGTTTAAACTCGCGTTGAGACTGAGCAACCATTTTAGCGTTATGATCAAACACTATGGCTCTTGAACTTGTAGTGCCTTGATCTAGAGCTACGACATATTTCTTCGTCACCAAGTCATCCATTTTTTATGATCATGAATAAGTTAAAACTATCAGAAAATCAGCGATATCCCAAAAGATAGTCAACTCAAGTAGTAAAAAGCCCAGCATTAGCGAGGCTTTTTTAAAGAAATATGATATTAAAACCTGTAACTGATTTGGGAACCCACTAGCCAAACATCACCTTGTGCTTCACCTTCAAAATCAATTTCGGCTATATTTTCAAATGGCAATCCTGGTGGCGCTTTAATCGCTTGCTTTTCAATAATCGGAGCTTCACCACGAGATTTGATATAAGTGATGCCAAAATCAACATTCAAGTTTTTACTGACTTGATAACCTGCACCGACTGAAAACCATAAACGATCGGAATCAGGAATGGTCGTGGTTCGATATTCATCACTGACAGCGGTTTGATCGAGTGCCATACCCGCTCTCATTGCCAACGATGGGTTTACTTGGTATGTTGCACCGATGGCATATCGCCAGTTATCTTCGAAATTTTCAACTTTCAACACTTGATTGGCTATCGGCAAGTCAGTTGATGGATCAATAGGCTTCTCGATTCCAGGAAATTGCGCTCGTAATTCTTTAAATTCACTCCATTGTGTCCAATTGATACTGGTATGGATTGCAAAATTATTGCTCAATTGATGATGGGTTGAAAATTCAGCAAAAGCAGGAAGTTCAAGAGGTAACTGACCATCAAACTTTATATTTTTACCCTGCGCGTTTCGATACAATGCACCAGAGGCTGTACCTTTCAGTTCTAGCTCGACACCCGAGTGATAAGCAAGACCGAAACGATGGTTTGCAGACAACTTATAATTTGCTCCTAATTGCCAGCCAAAAGCAACATCATCACCTTCAAGTGATTTTAAACTTGTGCCTGCTGCTGGTAATCTTTGTGCAATTGATTCAGGAATATTAGGATTGGCCTTTAATCCTTCAATCCACCCCGGCATCGAGGCATTGAGCTCACCATCACCATACACAACACGAACACCCGCGCCTAAAGACAGTTTATCGTCAACCTTAAATGCAATATTCGGGTTAAACTCAACCGTCTTCACTGAGGTATGTTGACCAAATAATGCTGCGGCATGAGTCGCATCCACCTCTGTAGCTAAACCATAATTAGAGTTGACTGCCATGCCCCAAGTCCAATGCTCATTTAATTGGTTTGAATAGTAGAAGTTTGGTACAACCGCATTATCTGCCACATCAGTGGCACTAGCAGGCATCATGAGTGGTGCAGAGCCTAGCAGAGGCGATAAAATAGAGACATCTCCTGGCACATCAACATTTGGCATGACATAAATTGCGCCAGCAGACACTTGGCGGCCTTTAAGTTCGATAAGTAATGCAGGGTTCTTTGCTTGAGCACTCGCATTATCAGCAATGGTTGCTTCACCAGCAAAAGCACGGCCTAAACCAGTTGATGAGTACTCTGCTAATTGAAAGCCAGCAGCGTGAACTTGAGTTGTTGAAGTGAATAATGCAGTCATTATTGCTGCATTTAATATACGTAGTTTCATTATGTTATTTCTCTGATTTGTTACTGCGCGCTGTTGATAAACAGCCACAATTAGAGCAAACACTCGACTGAGTAGACGGGAAGTGTACTGTGCAGATAAATCTTTGCAACTTTTTCCATTAATTATGGTCTCAGGCTATGCATCACATCTAGCTAATATGAAATAGAACAACATTCTGTTTTGCAGATATTATTCTTATCTCCGTTGCTATTCACTAATCATTACCGGATTGTTACAATCAATTCATTATTGAGAAAAATAAAAAGAAAAGTTCGTCATTTTGGGAGTTTTTAAATGGATTTTCGTTACTTAGTACTGGGACTACTTTTGTGGTTGCCCAATGTACATTCCTCTCCAATGAAACAAATGGATGAATTGGTTCCTTTAATTAGTCAATCTCCTTCAAAAGCTTACGAAAAGATAAATTATTTACAGTCTAAACAATCTGATACTCTCTCACCAAGAGAATCTCTTCGATTAAATGTTTTAAAGTGTTTTACTTTAATCACATTAGGCGAAAGTAAAGCTGCAATTAATCTCGCTTTACTCGGTGCAGCAAAAGCAAAAAGCTCAAATATTAGTGAAGCTCAACCTTACTTTCTTACATGCATGTCAGAAGCTAATATTGATCTTGGAAATTTTAAAGAAGGTCTCCCTCTACTTGACACATCAATTGCACTCTCTAAAGAATATCAACAACCGCAAGCATTATCCTACGCATTAAGAATGCGGGCTCAGCATGGTACCAACTCAGAAGATTATGGTTCCGTAATTGAAGATTTACGTCTCATGTTAGATGTTTATAGAGATATTTTTACCCAAAAAAATAACTGGTTTTGGTCATCTGAAGCTTATATATACTTAACTGCAGCAAATTTTTGGTATTCCTCTGGAGATCTAGAAAATGGCCTTAAATACCTTAGCTTATCCTTGAATGCTAAAGATTCTATTGGTGCTATTCATCACAGAATATTATTAACGGCCTCTAAAATTAATTTTCATACTAACAACTTTGAAATAAGTAAAGCGCAATTAACAGAAGCGAAAGCTTCCATTTCTAGTCTCGACTCGTCCTTAGAAATGGCATACAGCTACGCTATAATTGCATCAATTCATGTTGATTTTGGTCAATTCAATCAAGCTGAAAGTTTTGTTTTATTGGCACTAACGAAAATGAAAAGCCGTTTTAAATTCATCGACGTTATGAGAGTAAACCGTTTACTTGCTCAAATAAAGTTTTCACAAGGAAAGCCCGAAGAAGCTTTGAAATTGATGAAAACCATTGTTGCTCAAGCAAATAGACTTAAACAATATGGTGATCTTAAAGAGTTTTACCACATCCTAAAAGATTATTATTTATCGCAAAACGATTATCCAAAAGCTTACGAGTATTTAAACAAAGCATTAGAAGCCACCAACGAAGCCAACAAAACGCTCAACAGTGCCCGTTTTATACAATACAAAGCAAGGTTAGATAGACAAGCCGCATTAAACAACAAGGATAAATTTTCTGAGTTTAAATCCAAACCGACTCGCAATTTACTTTACGATCAGTGGATGATAGTGGCAGCGACATTCGTTACTTTGATAATCATCGCTTTGTTTGTTTTGGGGAATCACCGCAAAAAACTGGCCACTAAACGTAAAGCCAAAGCCAATGAAAAAAGAACAATCTTCACTCAACTTGATGAAATATTGAATCAAGCAAAGTTTAACGAGTACCCACTATCTTTACTGCTTGTCGATATTTCAAAACTCACAGATAATCAATATGAAAAATTAGAGCAAGGCGGTAACGATGTACTCAGAGAGCAAGATTTCATGGTTCGTTACTCTGATACTGAATGGCTCATTTTACTCCCTCACACTACTAACGCTGGTTGCCATAGAATCATTCGTCAGTTTCAAATTAACCTGAAACAATATACCAATGACGAACACATTTTTGGTATGAGTTCACTGCAACAGTTTGATAGTTTGGACAGTTTGATCAAGCGAGCCAATTTAGACCGATTAACTCAGTTTAAAAACCGTCAAATCCGCGTTAACTCGTTTGAGTCGCAAGCGTCCTAATATATATTGATGATGACCGAAATTCAGAGTTTTAGTCATCTAATACCAATTACAGTAATTAAATGCTCAACTCAGAGCTATGTATGCGCACAAAGTACAAACGAACTTGGTGAAAACATAGTTATTACTGACATACAAAACTATCGTTATTACATTGCTACGTTGAGATAATTTTGTGAAGTATTCTTTATAAACCACAGAGTGCGCATACAAGCTCCCGAAGGGAAAGGTTAAAGGTTTCCATTACTGCGTTGCACGTTCTTGAATTATCCCGACAAAAGCATGAAGTACGTTGAACGCCAGCTTTGTATGGCGCCCGTTAGGGTATATAGTACTTCGAACATGCGCCTTGTACTGAAAACCTTTATCTCTTGCTGAGTGAGAGATTACTGTAATTGGTATAATTTTGGCTATTTTTGATATCACTATGCATTAGGGTCTGTTGATCTTTCAGGATTAAATTTTGTGCTATTTGAGCATTTATCTGTTCAAGGCGTGAGCAGTGATGCTTAGCCACCTAAGTGAGCTGGTCACAACACAGAACAATGAATGCTCAAAAGCATCGAAAAAAGAGAGAGCGTAAATTGGTCGCTCTTTCAAAATAAAAGGTGCTGCGTTATCGTTTTCTTATTTGGAAACGAAGTAACGACAGTTTTGTATGTCGATAATAACCAAACCTCACAAACTCTGCCTTGCATAAAATTAACCAATTTATCGTTGCAAAAACAATCACGAAAGATCAACAGACCCTAGCCAAATATTCGTTAATTTCAGCTAAAAAATCAGCGCCAAAACGCTCCAACTTGCGTTCACCGACACCATTAACAGCCAGTAGCTGTTGATTATTGGTCGGCATATTGGCAGACATCTCCGCCAATGTTGCATCGTTAAACACTAAATACGGAGGAATATCTAGCTCATCCGCTAAACTGCGTCGTAATGCTTTCAGCTTGGCAAACAATTGTCGATCATAATGCTGCGGTGCTCGGCTGTTTGACTTCGATTTTCGAGTAGCGACTGTGAACTGCATTCTCGGTTCGGCTAACATCAACATTTGCTCTCCTTTCAACACACTTCTTGCGGTCGGGTTGAGCTTAACCGATGAGCCTCGAGTTATATCCTGACTCGCTAAACCTAAATGGATTAATTGACGACAAATACTCAGCCAATGTTCATGGCTTTTGTTCTTGCCGACACCCCAAGTTGATAAAGTATTATGCCCTCGCTCAACAATCAAGCTGGCTTGTGATCCTCGTAGAACGTCAATCAGGTAATTGATACCATATTTTTGCTGAAGACGATAAATACACGACAACACTTTTTGAGCATCTTCAGTGCCATCATATTGAGTGGGGGGATCTAAACATACGTCGCAGTTGCCACATGACTCTAATGAGGGCTCATCAAAATAATGCAATAACACCTGTCGTCGGCAAGTTTGGGCTTCAGCAAATGCTGCCATCGCATTCAATTTGTGGCTTTCGACCAATTGCTGCGGCCCCGGCTCAGACTGCTCAATTAAATGACGTACCCGGCCAATATCACCAGGATCAAATAACAATAAGGCTTCTGCATCTAAACCATCACGCCCTGCTCGTCCTGTCTCTTGATAATAAGCTTCAATACTTTTTGGGATATCGTAATGCACGACAAATCTTACATTTGATTTATTAATTCCCATTCCAAAAGCGACCGTTGCGACCACAACATCAATATGATCTTTTAAAAATTCGTCTTGAATGTTAGCGCGCTCATTAATATCCATGCCCGCATGGTAAGCCTGAGCTTTCACACCTTGTAACTTTAAGCGTTCGGCAACTTCATCAACACGGCGACGACTTGTGCAATATACAATACCATTCTGACCTTGCTGCAATTTAATAAACTGACTGAGTTGTTGAGCAGCATTGAGTTTTTCAACCACTGTATATCTAATATTGGGCCTGTCAAAGCTCGATAACCACTTAAAAGGGTTAATCTCTAAGCGCTGACAAATGCTTTCACGTGTAGCTTGATCGGCCGTTGCAGTGAGCGCCATAACTGGTATGTAAGGAAATACTTGTTTCAAACGACCTAACGCCGCATATTCAGGCCTAAAGTCATGCCCCCATTGGCTAATACAATGTGCTTCATCAATAGCAAATAAGCTAACATTTACTTCAGCTAACCTTTCAAGAAATCCACCATTAAGCAAACGCTCTGGAGAAACATATAACAGTTTTAACTCTCCAAAATTCAATTGGCGCAGTACAGCGCTGCTTTGCTCTCTCGGTTGAGACGAGTTTAAATAAGCGGCCGCAACACCAGATTGAATTAAGCTATCAACTTGATCCTTCATTAATGATATCAGTGGTGAAACAACGATAGTCACACCAGGTAACAACATAGCGGGGATCTGGTAACAAATACTCTTACCACCGCCAGTCGGCATAATCGCCAGCGTATCTTCACCCTCTAAACAATGTTCAATAATTTCTCGTTGCCCATTTCTAAAATCTCGGTAACCGAAAACTTGCGCAAGGCAATCAGATAGGGGATCAGCAGCATTATGAACAACAGTGTCGGGCATCAGGTAGCTTATTCAGAAATCAGTAATGGTCGTTATTCTAATCGACACAACCTGTTATGTCTCGAATCACAGAAATAAAAAATGCTTCATTTAAGGCCAATGCCTTGAATAACGCTATACTCACTCATACAATTCACATCTCTACCTCTTTGAATTTATACAATTATGCCCGACACTGAACACCGCAAAGGCGTTGCACTTGCCCTTTGTGCTTATTTCCTTTGGGGAATTGCTCCATTGTATTTCAAACTAATTGATACAGTTGCCGCGACGGAAATTTTATTGCATCGCGTCATTTGGTCATTTTTATTCATGCTTATATTGATGTATTTTATAGGCGGCTTTAGCAATTTTAAGCGCCTATTTAACCATCCTAAACAGCTTGCAGTGCTATGTGTCACTTCAGTATTAATCGCCGGCAATTGGTTATTGTTTATTTGGGCTGTGAATAATGATCATATGCTTGACGCAAGCTTGGGTTATTTTATCAATCCACTGCTGAATGTGCTAATCGGGTTAATTGTTTGGGGAGAGCGACTGCAACGTCTTCAATGGATTGCTGTGGGTCTTGCTTTGACAGGCGTATTGGTGCAATTGATATCGTTTGGTTCAATCCCACTCGTATCTCTCGCCTTAGCGGGCTCTTTCAGCATTTACGGTTTATTGAGAAAGAAAGTCAATGTGGATGCTAAAACCGGGTTACTTGTTGAGACGGCAATACTGCTACCGATTGCGCTCATTTATATTGGTTATCAGTTACTATATGGTGATATGGCTTTCTTTAGTCACCCTTTGACGCTGAATATGCAGTTGATGCTTGCAGGAGTCGTAACATCCATTCCCTTATTGTGTTTTGCTGGTGCCGCAATTCGGATCCCGTTTTCAGTATTAGGTTTTTTTCAATATATTGGACCAAGCTTGATGTTTATTATCGGTACTATGATTTATCAAGAACCGTTTAATTTAGAAAAAGGCATTACTTTTGGTTTCATTTGGGCAGCATTGCTTGCATTTACAAGTAACATGTATTTGAACTACCGTAAAACCTCAAAACGGCGAAAAACCGTTTAATTGTTCGACCACGTCTTCAGGATTATCGACACTGAAAATCAACAATAGATTTTCAGTTGTCGGCACTACAATTACTTTACTCGGTTCAGTCACTGAAACTAGCGCCATTGAAATCTCATGATAAGGCCTCTGAAGACGGTAATACCCTAACTGATAACCTGGTAAGCCGATGCCATTTTGACGATAGTCCAGCTTAATGGCCTTAGAAGTTGATAAATCGATGGTTGAAATTTTAGAAAATTGGACATCGGTTAGCGGGAGGGTTTTATGATAAAAAGGCACATTAAACACGAGATCATCAGCAATAATGTTAACTGTTGAATGCCAACTTTTAATGAACACATAAGTTAACATTCCTAAAATACCAACAATAATAATAACCCAAAGGTATTTAAAGCCACTTACTGCCGTTCTCGCTCTTAAAAAAGCAATAAGCAATATCGCTATTAATCCAACAAATGACCACAATCCAATTGTGCTCAATGTTGTCATCGGTATCGTTAAACTTTCCATGTCATCCTTTCCATGTAAGTACTTATTTATTCATGATTACACAGATGACAATATCAATTCAAATCTAGCCATTTGCAGGCATAAAAAAAGCCCCTTAACGGAGCTTTTTATGGCTTACAAAGTAAAAAATTATTTAATTTTTGATTCTTTGTACATAACGTGCTGACGGATTACAGGATCAAACTTTTTGATCTCCATCTTTTCAGGCATATTACGTTTGTTCTTTTCAGTAGTGTAGAAGTGACCAGTTTTAGCACTTGAAACTAATTTGATCTTCTCGCGATTACCTTTAGTTTTAGCCATTTTCTATTATACCTTCTCGCCACGGGCACGAAGTTCAGCAACAACAACTTCAATACCTTTCTTATCAATAATACGCATACCTTTAGTAGATATACGCAACTTAACAAAACGCTTTTCAGTTTCTAACCAAAAACGGTGGTTCTGTAGGTTAGGCAAAAAGCGACGACGAGTCGCGTTCTTTGCGTGTGAACGGTTGTTACCAACCATTGGACGCTTGCCAGTTACTTGGCATACTCTTGACATGTCAATCTCCAAAACAATTTTTTAACGCTCGAGCATTTTTAGTGTGCCTCGTATGGCCGTCGCCCGAGACACAAAGAGGGCGCATTTTATACACGATTCATAGGGTAAGATCAAGAGAATTTTCAATTAATCCATCCGCGCTCTGCAAAAGATACAATATCTTGATCACCAATAACTAAGTGATCAAGCAAAGCCACCTCTATGGTTACCAAGGCATTTTTAATGCGCTCAGTAATGTGTTTATCCGCCAGACTTGGTTCAGCAACCCCTGACGGATGGTTATGACACACGATCACTGCTGCGGCGTTTTTTTCTAACACCAGTTCAACCAATTCTCGTGGGTAAACTGATGCGGCGTTAATGGTGCCGCGAAATAACTCAACAAATTGAATTACCCTATGCTGACTGTCCAGCATTAAAACGGCAAACACTTCATAATTCCGATCCGCTAATTGTCGAATTAAATAATCACGAGTGATATCAGGATTACTCAACACCGGACCACGATGCAAGCGCTCTTGCGCCAAACGCTTTGAAAGTTCAGCTACAGCTTGCAACTGCGCGCATTTTACAGGTCCTACTCCCGGAAGTCGACACATCTGTTTCGTTGTTGCCGACAACAACGCCCTTAATCCGCCAAAAGTAGTGACTAACTCTCGGCTCAGTTCCACAGCATTCAGTTTTTTACTGCCATTGCCAATGATCACCGCCAGCAGTTCAGCGTCTGACAAATAACTGCTGCCCCGCGTTAATAATTTATCCCTCGGCCCTTCTCCTTCTGGCCAGTGTTTGATTGCCATAATCATCCTTGATTAGTCACTATATTAATCACAGTATGCCAAGTTTTTCACGTAAGACAATAACTCAAACTATTAGCTTTATGGTATGGTTAAACAATGTGAAATTATAAATTGAGCAAGATGGTGGAGCTGAAAAATAAAAAAATTCTCTTAGGAATTTGCGGCGGAATTGCCGCTTACAAAAGTGCTGATTTGGTCCGAAAACTTAAAGAGTGTGGCGCCGATGTCCGAGTTGTCTTAAGCCAAAGCGCAAAAGAATTCATTACACCACTTACCTTACAAGCACTTTCAGGCCACCCTGTTGCAGACAGTTTGCTCGACCCTAATGCTGAAGCGGCAATGGGGCACATTGAACTGGCTCGCTGGGCTGAACTTGTGATTATTGCTCCTGCGACCGCCAATTTTATCGCAAGACTGACTGCTGGAATGGCGGACGAACTCATCACTACATTATGCATTGCTACCGAAGCAGAAGTTGTCATTTGTCCTGCGATGAACCAACAAATGTATCAACACCCTGTTACCCAAGAAAACCTAAAAACCTTAGCCCTGCGTGGTACGAAAATATGGGGGCCAGACTGTGGCAGTCAAGCATGTGGTGAAGTTGGCCCCGGTCGACTATTGGAGGCTGTTGATATCACGCAACGGGTCATCACATACTTTCATCACGTCAGCGCAGACAAGCCTTTGCTTGGAAAAAGGGTAATGATAACCGCAGGCCCGACTCGTGAAGCTATCGACCCTGTGCGTTATATTTCTAACCACAGCTCAGGAAAAATGGGCTATGCCTTAGCGGTTGCCGCTCGAGTTCTTGGCGCTCAAGTCACCATAGTATCAGGCCCTGTTGCTTTAACATGCCCAAGCCAAATAGCAAAAATTGATGTTGAATCAGCTGAAGATATGTTGAAAGCTGTAATGACGGATATCGATAAGCAAGATATTTTCATTGGCTGTGCTGCCGTCGCCGATTACCGCATTGAGCAAGCCTCTTCCGATAAAATAAAAAAATCAGCAGAAAAAATGCAGCTTGCACTGACACGTAATCCTGATATCTTAGCCACGGTTTCAGCACTTCCACAACGACCTTTTACGGTAGGTTTTGCTGCTGAAACCAGTAATGTTGTCGATTATGCTCGCGACAAACTCAAGCGTAAAAAATTAGATATGATTGCGGCAAACGATGTGTCAATTGCAGATCAAGGTTTCAATTCAGACAGTAATGCTCTTCAAGTTATTTGGGATGGTGGACAACACGCCTTACCCGCCATGAATAAACAGATCTTAGCCCATCAATTGATGTCGATTATTGTTGAGAATATGAGTAATAAATGAAAACACCAATAGAACTAAAAATCCTCGATTCACGTATTGGATCTGAATACCCACTTCCTGAATACGCTACTGTAGGTAGTGCAGGCATGGATTTACGTGCCATGATTGATACAAATATTATTATTGAACCGGGTGAAACTCAGTTAATTCCTACAGGAGTAGCTATACACGTAGCCGATCCAGGACTTGCCGCCGTGATCCTTCCTCGTTCAGGCCTTGGACATAAACATGGTATCGTGTTAGGTAATTTAGTCGGTTTGATTGACTCCGATTACCAAGGACCGCTCATGGTTTCGTGCTGGAATCGCGGAAATACTCCATTTTCATTAGACATTGGTGAACGTTTAGCACAACTGGTTTTTGTTCCTGTCGTGCAAGCACAATTTAAACTCGTTGATGAGTTTAATACTTCTGATAGAGGTGATGGTGGCTTTGGCCATTCAGGCACTCAATAAATCCAAACGTCAACATTTTAAACATCGCTCGTCAGCTTAAAAAAATAAAAGCAAGAAAGCGCTAAGGAACAGACAATGGCTGCAAGCCCCAAGAAGAGTCGTAAAGAACATATTCTACAATGTTTAGCACACATGTTAGAAACCAATCCTGGACAACGCATTACGACAGCAAAACTTGCTGCTGAGGTTGGCGTATCTGAAGCGGCTTTATATCGTCATTTCCCAAGTAAAGCTCGTATGTTTGAAGGATTAATTGAGTTTATTGAAGAATCGATATTGTCGCGCATTAACTTGATCATGGATGAAGAGAAAGACACCATGCGTCGTTGTCAGCTAGCATTACAACTACTATTAATGTTTGCTGAGCGGAATCCGGGGATTTCCCGAGTCCTAAGTGGTGATGCACTTCTTGGTGAGCACGAACGTTTACGCGAACGCATCAATAATCTATTTGGTAAAATTGAAACTTTACTGAAGCAAATTTTACGCGAAAAAACATTGCGTGAAGGCCAAGGGTTCAATCTCGATGAAGCTGTATTAGCGAATTTACTGCTCGCCGTTGCTGAAGGTCGAATTTCACAATTTGTTCGCAGTGAGTTTAAACAAAAACCGACTCATAATTTTAATGAACAGTGGCAGTTCATTCAAAAGCAATTATTGCAAAGCTAAAATTAACATGTATTCCTTCTAGCGCCTGAATATACTGGGCGCTCATGATCTCTTTTCTTCATTTAATCTAAACAATCTCTCTACTTTTACCAACCATTTGTTTACAATATTTTAAAACTAAAACAAACAAGGATGTAAAGTGAATAAACTCCTTTTATTAATCTGTGCTATAACACTCACCTGCTCTAATTCGTTTGCAAAAATACCCTCCGATATTGATGAGCAGATTTCAATATTTACCAAAC
Source organism: Parashewanella spongiae (assembly GCF_004358345.1). NCBI lineage: Bacteria > Pseudomonadati > Pseudomonadota > Gammaproteobacteria > Alteromonadales > Shewanellaceae > Parashewanella > Parashewanella spongiae. The sequence goes on from NZ_CP037952.1 coordinate 4,978,608, forward strand.
CTTACCAATACTCTGAAGTAAAAATTTCCCCTAATGGAACCTACATCAGTTTTATTTATAACGAAAATAACATCAGAAAACTCGCATTTTTAGATGCCAAAACCTACCAAGCTACTTATGTAGTCCGATTTTCTGGTGATGAAGAAGTAGGAAGTTATGAATGGGTAAATGATGAACGCGTGGCGCTAGAGAAAGTCTACAATCGTGGTTGGAAAGAAGAGCCTGAATATTACGGTGAAATATTTTCCGTTAATGCTGATGGTAAAAAAGCTACCTATCTTTTTGGCCAAAAACATGGTGGTCAAACTACAGGGTCTCGTTTGCACAAAAACACAGCAATCAATGCTATAGGCTATATTCGCCACGGCTTACCCGCTAATGATAAATATATGCTTATCAAAGCTTACCCTTTCAATAACGGTACTTCAGGGTTCATGTCAAAAGTACAACCTCAATTGTATAAAGTGAATGTCTATTCTGGTAAGCGCAAAAAAATAGCTACGGCCCCAATCACTAACGCCAATTTTATTTTAAATAAAGACTTAGAACCGACTTTTGTTTCAGGAACAAACAGCAACAATGAAACTCATCATTTTCAGTTGATTGACAAAAAATGGAGCGAAATTGATCTCATTAGAGGTCGTCTAAATAATTTTTCTATTATAAGTGTCTCTGATAAAGCCGATCATATTTACGCTGAAGGATTTTTACCGAATGAGAAACAAGCACTGTTTGAAATCAACACAAGGACAGGAAAGCAAACAAAAATAGTCAGCAATGATAATGTTGAGCCTCAAAAGTTTTGGGTCGATGATAACACCAATGAGCTGTATGCCGTTGAATTTGAAGACGGTTACCCTGAGTATGCTTTTGTTAACAAGGAGCATAACTCTGCAAAGCAATTAAAATCATTATTGAGTGCTATTCCAGGTCATCAACTACATCTGCTCAGCAAGACCTTAGATGGACACAAATCGATTGTTGCTGCATTTAATGACCGTAATCCGAGTGATTATTATGTTTACAATAGTAAGAAGAATGAGATTAAGAAAATACTTGCACAGGCTGAATGGTTGAACCCAGATGATCTTGCTGACGTTAAACCCATCAGCTTTAAAAGCCGCGATGGATTAACAATTCACGGTTTCATTACCATGCCATACGGCATTGAACATAAAAACCTCCCTTTAGTCGTTAATCCACATGGGGGTCCCATTGCCCGAGATTATTGGGGCTATAACTCACAAGCCCAGTTCTTGGCACAACAAGGTATTGCCACGTTACAAATTAACTTCCGTAGCTCTAGCGGTTATGGGTTGGCCTTTGAGAAAGCAGGCAATGAAAACTGGGGGACTAAAGTCCAATACGACATTATTGATGGCACACGCTATGCTATTAATCAGGGTTGGATCAACAAAGATAAAATATGCATCGAAGGCGGCAGTTTTGGTGCTTACAGTGCAATTCAAAGCGCGATTATTGAGCCCGATATGTTCAAGTGTGCAATTGGTGTGGCAGGGGTATATGACTTAACCCTAATGAAAGAAGAAGGTGATATTCCATCGATTAATTTTGGCTCAAGTTATCTTAACGAAGTACTTGGTAATGATCAGAGTAAACTGCAAGCAATGTCACCTGCACATAATGTCAATAAACTTAAAGCCAAGATACTCTTAGTTCATGGAAAAAAAGATAAAAGAACGCCCATAGAGCAATACGAGGCATTAGAAGATGCACTCAATTCAGCTCAGTATTCATTTGAAAAAATGATTTTTGACAAAGAAGGCCATGGATTATTCAATCCTGAGAATAGAGCAAAATATTATAAAAAAATGCACAGCTTTTTAAAAGAAAATCTAGCACTATAACCTACTGGCACGTCTAAAAATTAAACGTCCCAAGTATCATAATTGAACTGGGACGTTTTTTTAATTGTCTCGCAAATATACCGTTAAAAATGGATTTCAGCTGTAAATTAACAGGGTTTCACGTTATTCTAGTCGGCTTGCTTTATGTTATCTTTTGACTGAGAGTCAGCGATTAAAGGCAGAACCGTTACTGTAAGCCAGATTTATATCTATACTTTCGGTAATGTTAATAGACGCTAATGTGAGAAATCTATGACAATACAAGCTGTAACACTCAACCAACCTCTACTCAGTGACGCTGCATTAAAAGTCCAGCAAGCTTTAATTGAAAAAGGCTTAGAGACACCAATGCTTCCGAACACGCTCAGCAGCGAGCAACGTAAGGAAAAAATTGAGCATCATATGCGAGAAATCTTATCGCTCATGGCGTTAGATTTAAACGATGACAGCTTGGCGGATACACCCAGACGCGTCGCTAAAATGTATATCGATGAGATTTTTTCTGGATTGGATTACTGTAACTTTCCCAAGATCACCATGATCGATAATAAGATGAATGTTGAAGAGATGATCAAAGTGCAAGACATCAGTCTCACCAGCACTTGTGAGCATCATCTTGTTACCATAGATGGCGTGGCCACTGTCGCTTATTTGCCGCGTAAGAAAATCATTGGATTATCTAAAATCAACCGCATTGTGCGATTTTTTGCTCAGCGGCCTCAGGTACAAGAGCGGTTAAATCAACAAGTGTTGATCGCACTGCAAACGCTGCTTGAAACCAATGATGTAGCCGTAAAAATGGATGCGGTACATTATTGTGTGAAATCACGTGGGATCATGGACGCCACCAGTTCCACCACCACCTCTGCATTAGGTGGGATTTTTAAATCTGATCCTGCCACCAGAGCTGAATTTTTGATGCGTAAATAAACGCGTTTATATAAAAGCCAGATATGCTCAACATAAGCATTATCTGGCTTTATACCAATTACAGTAATTGGTATAATTGCTTTATTCAGTCAGTTAGGAACTGTCCCAAAATAACTTCCCTGTTTTGCTGTCGTTTATTTTTGAGCTTATACAAGGCGAAGAAAGTGTGGTGTAGTTACTCTACATAAGCTTTCGACAACACAGTAGAAGCCAAAAATAAACACAGCCCAAAGGGTTACGCTTAAAATTGCCACTCTCTGCGTTACTCATTTTTCATTTAGAATAACTAAACTTCATTCTTCGTGCCTTGATATTGACAATTTTAAGCAGTAACAAATCGGTAAGTTATTTTGAGACAGTTCCTTACGATTTTAAATTCCGAATTGCTCACGATAAGCGCGCACAGCAGCCAACTCTGTTTTCATCCCAGATTCTTGCTCTAAATAAATCAATAAATCTGCTAAGGTCAAGATAGAAATAATCTGACAGCCAAAATCACGCTCTACTTCCTGAATAGCCGATAACTCACCCTTACCTTTCTCTTGTCTATCCAAGGCAATCAACACCCCTGCAAGCTCTGCCTTATTCGCCGCAATGATTTCCATTGACTCACGGATTGCTGTGCCAGCAGTAATTACATCATCCACCAGCATGACCTTACCATTTAGTTCACTCCCCACTAACGAGCCACCTTCACCGTGTGTTTTTTTCTCTTTGCGGTTAAAACAATACGGCGCATCAATATCATGATGCTCTGCTAGCGCCACAGTAGTAGTGGTGGCAATTGGAATACCTTTGTATGCTGGGCCAAAAACCAAATCATAATCAATGCCCGAATCGACCAGTGCAGCCGCATAAAATCGCCCCAGCTTGGCTAAATCACGACCAGTATTAAACAAACCGGCATTAAAAAAGTAAGGGCTGGTGCGACCTGACTTTAAAGTAAATTCGCCAAAACGCAGAACCTTACGTTCAAGCGCAAATTCAATGAATTCTTTTTGATAGGCTTTCATTAATTTATCCTATTTTCGTTTTTATGGTTGTAGAATACGGTCAGAAAAAACGCTCCAATTCGGAGCGCCTGATAATTAATTCAATGCAGTTTTTTGCACATCAATGATTTCTCGAATGCTGTTTTTAGCTAATGCCAATAACTCGAGTAACTCTTCATGACTGAAAGGCTCACCCTCTGCCGTACCTTGTACTTCAATCATTTTACCCGTTTCAGTCATCACGACATTCATGTCGGTTTCAGCTTCGCTGTCTTCTAGATATTCCAAGTCACTGATAGGCTCGCCTTTGTAAATACCAACACTTACTGCAGCGATTAAGAATTTAAGAGGATTTGTTTTGATGATCCCTTTGCTTCTAGCGTGATTTAATGCATCCACCAATGCCACACAAGCACCTGTAATTGAAGCTGTGCGAGTACCACCGTCCGCTTGGATCACATCACAATCTATAACAATAGTATTTTCGCCTAGGGCTTTCATATCAACACAAGCACGTAAACTGCGACCGATTAGTCGCTGAATTTCCTGAGTACGTCCAGATTGCTTACCACGAGCCGCTTCACGATCCATTCTTGAATGAGTCGAACGAGGAAGCATGCCGTATTCAGCCGTCACCCAGCCTTGCCCTTGGCCTTTCAAAAAGCGAGGGACGCCTTCAGTGAAACTCGCTGTACATAATACTTTCGTTTCACCAAACTCAACTAAAACAGAGCCTTCTGCATGAGCGGTAAAGTTGCGTGTAATGGTAATTGGGCGAGCTTGTTCTGGCGTACGTTTGCTAGGGCGCATGGGTATATCCTTTAGACAGGCAAAATAAATATTGCGAGCATTATAAGGGTTTGTCGTGTCAGCACCAATAGCCAAACTCAATTGTCAATGATTCTACCCATACAGAGGTAAACTATTGCCAATAAAGAAGTGTATAATCAAACCAATTTCACTATTCACATATGAAAAGGATTTGTTCATGATCCAGAGCATGACCGCCTACGCTCGCCTTGAGCACAAAGCCAATTGGGGTGCAGCTTCATGGGAGATTCGCTCGGTTAACCAACGTTACCTTGAGACCTATTTACGTTTGCCCGAGCAATTCCGCAGCTTTGAGCCCATCTTGCGCGATAGGCTCCGTAAACGCCTTAACCGCGGTAAACTTGAAGTCAATTTACGTTACGATCTTAACGATAAATCATCTGATGAAATGCAGTTTAATCAAAGCTTGGCCAAGCAATTGATTGATACCGCAAATTCACTACAACAACAAGCTGGTCAAGGCAACATAGACATCGTAGAACTGATGAAATGGCCCGGAGTTCTAGCAAGTAGTGAACAAGATATGGACGCCATTGGCAAAGAGTTACTATCAATATTTGATGCTGCCATCGATCAATTCATCGAAGCGCGCTCTCGCGAAGGCGAAGCCATTAAAACTATGCTTGAAACTCGCCTTGTTGCCATTGAAGAACAAGTTTTAATCGTCCGTGAGCACATGCCAAAAATTATGCAATGGCAACGTGAAAAACTGCAGTCCCGTTTCGATGAGATCCAAGGTGCACTCGACCCTGCACGTATTGAACAAGAGATGGTTTTATTAGCTCAAAAGCAAGATGTCGCCGAAGAAATAGACAGGCTTGAAGCCCACATAGCCGAAACCCGCCGAATTTTAAAAAAAGGCGGCCCACAAGGCCGTCGTTTAGATTTTATGATGCAAGAATTTAATCGTGAATCAAACACCTTGGCATCAAAATCCATCAGTTCTGAAGTAACTGCTGCCGCTGTTGAACTGAAAGTGTTAATTGAGCAAATGCGTGAGCAGATCCAGAACGTTGAATAATTTCTCAGCAGTGCTCATTACGTTTTATTTTTATTTAAATTCATAAGGTTAAACTAAAACATTGTATCACAATCTCTCAGATCAGATCACGTAATCTTATAATTAGTGGTGAGTACATCGGTAAGTACTCACCATGTTGACATCACTCTTACTGGTCAGTACATTTGTTGTACATCAATCAACCAGTTAGAGTGACTTTATGGCATCTCTCGAAGATACAGACTTCGCAGAATTAATCAGAAATGGTGAAAGCAGAACAAGCCTCGGAGATGGTTTGTACTTTGTCGTACCAAAGCGTGGACAAGCCTATTGGGCCTTCCGGTATGTGTTACACAAAAAACGTAAGCTGATGACTTTAGGTAAATATCAAGAAATGCTACCTAGAGACGCTAGGGAAGAAGCCATTCTTAAAGCTAGAGAAATCAGAACAGGTATTGATCCTATCCGAGCTCGCAAAAAAGCGATGCAAGAAAATATACACACTGTTAATACTCTGTTTGAAGACTGGCATAAAGGAAATGTTCGAAGGCTAAAGTACCCAGAGATCCCCGAGCGAGTTTATCGTAAAGATATTGCCCCACATATCGGTGAGTTTCTGCTCAGCCAAGTTACAGCTAGAGACATCAGAAATATCATTGAGGCAATCACAGCCTCTGGTCGGCCAACAGTCTCTAATGACGCCCTTGCATACTGCAAACAACTTTTTAATCACGGTATAAAATTAGATTTGGTTGGTGCTAATCCAGCTGCCGCATTTAACGTGTCTGACGCTGGAGGGATAGAAAAAAGTAAAGTTCGACACTTAACAATTGAAGAAGTAACACATTTTTTCAATGTGGCCTATGAAAATTCAGACAGCTTTAGTCGAGAGAATTATATCGCTATCAGTTTACTTATTTGTCTTGGCGTGCGTAAATCCGAATTAGTTGAAGCTAAATGGTCTGAATTTGATCTGCCAAAGCGAATTTGGTTTTTGCCTAACGAAAGAAGTAAAACAGGGGTAGGGATCAGCATACCGCTTTCTGAAACGGTCATTGAGTGGATTCAAGAATTACAAGTCAGAGCTTGTGATTCGGAATATATTTTCCCAAATAGAAGAGCAGGTAAAGCCCCTCATATGGGCAAAGACACTCTTAACCGTGCGATTACAAAACTTTTTGGGCATGAAGCTGGTAAGAAAAAGCAACCGCTAAACCTAATGGGAAAAATGAACCATTTTACTGTTCATGATCTAAGAAGAACATGCCGAACTCTTTTGGCTAAGCAAGGCACATTAGGACATGTTGCAGAACGTTGTTTGAATCACAAACTCAAAGGCATTGAAGGGATTTATAACCAACACGATTACTTTGATGAACGAAAAGAAGCGTTAGATCAGCTATCTTTAACTATCGCTAACATAGTGAATAGATAGGCCTTTAATACTGATAACTGTGAACATTGTTTTGAGGTAGAAAAATTACGGCATGAACTAGGATTAAAACCTTAACGCCATGTATTTAAAGGCTTGTTTATATTTATATAGACAAGCCTTTTTGTTTTGAACCCACAATTGAACCCACATTTATTCCTGTTACCATTTTTATAGCCATCAACTAAACGATAATGAATATCATTCATATTAATTAAACCCTTATTTTCCTTGGTTAGCACTACACAGGTATTCTCACTTTTTCTTTATCAACGCCATTACGACAGCTTGGTTGTTCGTTACCTCTGAAGTTACTGCATCCCCAAAATTCCTTATTGCCACTTTTTCGTAATACCATGTCACCACCGCATTTACTGCACAGTGGGGCGATGTAGCCACAGTGGCTATTGATACACGCTTTGAATCCCTTATAGCGCTTTCTTGTCATTGGGCCTGAGCATCTAGGACAACCCTTTTCTTTGTGATCGCATAGTGGGTAATGTGAGCAAGAATAAAACTGACCGAACTTACTGGTTCTTGGCTGCAGTGTCCCCGTCGTGCATTGCTGGCAATTTATTTGTTCAAATAGTTTTTGCACGTCAGAAGTAGCAAACTCATCCAGCTCTATAGGGTACTTTTCCTTAATGAGTTCAACCACAAACGGACTCACATTGGTCATGTCAGCTAAGACATAAGCTCGATGTTTGGCACGGGTTAAGGCTACGTAAAATAAACGACGCTCTTCTGCAAATTTGAATGCTTCCTCCTTTGGAAGCATGGCATCTAACAGTGGTGGCGTCACTTTCATTGATGGGAAACCATGAAGTCCGGTAGTCAATCCCATAATGATCACATAATCAGCCTCTTTACCTTTTGAAGCGTGGAATGATTGATTTTCTATTTCAAGATTTGGGAATTGACTTTTCAACGCATTCAAATGGGTTAAGTCGGGAAGCTGATACCAAAACCGAGCGAGTAAATAGACTTTTTGTTTTGATGTTTGGTTACTTATCTTGTTATTGATAGCTGCTAGGGCTTGAGTTACTGCATCTGGAGTCGGTTCTTCATTTGTTGCACCTTGATTTGCTCCCCGGCGGAGAATGGATACAGCAGCGTGCTTCACTTGTTTGAATGAGCGAATGTCTTTCTTCAATTGAACAGGGTTTTGAGTGACAAACTGAGTGGCTACTTCACCGATGGCATTATTAAACCGAAAGGTACAATCTAAATAGGTTTTAGCCGTTGGACCAAAGTACTGAGTAAAATTGGTCGTTAAGCTCACATCAGCACCACTAAAGCGATAAATAGCTTGCCAATCGTCACCCACACAAAATACCGATGCCTTGGCATTTGAATCACGCAGCGCTCGCACTAACCTTGCTCTAGGCTCTGAGATATCTTGAAACTCATCAACCATAATGTACTTCCAAGGCGCTGAAAATTGCCCTTGTTCAACATAATTAATAGCTGTGCTTATCATATCTTCAAAATCAATCTCAGATCGTTCTGACAAGTGTTGCTGATATCGAAGTAAGATAGGTTCAAGCAGCTCAAGCGCTTTTGTCATTTGTAACCTATCAGCCGCATTGTTCAGTACTCGCTGTAATCTTTGCTCGTCTAAACAAGCCGCTTTATACAAACCAATTAGCTGACTGAATAGCTTAGCCATTGCAGTGACTCGGCCAAGTTCACGTAAAGTCTCTAGTATGGCTTCATCTGGTAGCGGATATAATTCAGTGTTCAGTTGCTGCAAAGTGTGAGCTAATACATCCGTTAAATTGCCTTTGCGTTGCTGGTGGTAAAATAACTCAATACAAATCGTTTGATGTTGGTTATGTAAGTCTCGCTTCCATTGCATGGACTCATGGTAAACGTTTTGATCAACATAAGGTGCCGTATTGCCTTCTTCATCAATACCGTAATATTCAATATAAATATCGAGCTCAGGCAAATAAAAATCAGGTTCGTATTGGCGAAAATCAACACTTCTTACATCATGTTGATATTTCGCCTCATACTGATACTCAATGCCATTTTGAAATAACCAATTTGCGATATACAGCTCACCAAAGCTTTTTACTTTTTCACCTTTCAATGTGCGGATATCGTTATCATTGAGATAGGAAAAGTATTCGCCTTCTGTTTCAAATTCAAAAGGGCTTTTTTCAACATAATAATACTGGCTAAAGTAGGTAAAGAGTTTCTTACGATAATCATCTTCTAAGATGAGTGATTCAAGTTGATCGTGTACCCACTTATCTTTGGCTTTTTCGTCATTCACCCAAGGTGATAAACTCGGTTTGGCTTGCTCAACTTCTGCAATGATTTTCATGCCTAAACTATGAAAGGTACTGGCTTTAATACTATCAGTATGCAGTTTTATCTTGATTCGCTCGTCCATTTCATCGGCGGCTTTTTTACCATAAGCCAACAACAGAATATCAGTAGCACTGGCTTGCTGACTTTCTATCAGATATCCGGCTCGACCTACCATGACGCTCGTCTTTCCTGTTCCGGCTCCCGCTAACAGTAAGTTATTGTTGTCATCAATCACGCAAGCTTTCCGCTGCTTATCCGTCAACGGGTTTGACTCAACACTTTGAAAGAAATCGGCGTATTTGATGAGCTGAGACTGAACGTAATCATCACGTACTTGTTGTATATCTGACTCTTTCCATTGATGTATCGTACATAGCTTAATAAGCATCTGTTGAAGTGATTGAGGAAAATGTTGTGCTCTCGCTTCACTCCAAGGAAACCAGCGACGGTACTCCCTATCGACTCGTTGTGCTATCAACTCTAGTCTGGAGTGGCGTAAATATTCTTGCGTACATGCTTGATCGATTTTAGCGAGTAACTTTTCTAAATGACTCGTATTATGCACAGCCCAGCAGTCTTCAATGAGTGAAGCGAATTTGTGTTTAGACAGATAACCCAGAAACGGGATCTGAATTTGTTTACCACCAGCATTAAAGCATAAGATCAAACCCAGCCAACTCCAAACAAACTCAGGCGGTCTGTTAAGCTGTTCCCATGGTATGCAGGTTACTTTGGTATTGTTACTGTCTTTAAAAGAAAAATTAGTATCTGTCAGCTCTACAGCCGAAAATCTTGGCTGGAGTATACGCCCAATCCAAGACAATGAAATTTTGTGTGATGACAACTTAACACCTACCACTCACTACAAACGAGCATTAATTTGCTACTAAAGAAGCAGCATTATGAATCTAAACCGTACTAATGACCACAATGCTGTCGTTTACATGGTTTGCCATCACCATCACCGTCCATGATGGTGCCAGGACAGTTGTTCAAATAAAATGTTGCCTCTGCGCATGACCTCATCTCTGAGCAATGTTTCTTACCGTTACAGCTGAACTTCTGAGAGCTTCTTGATGGCCCACTTTCAAAGGTTCGAGTAGGTTCGACCGGAACAGGCTCAAATATTGGTGCACTGTTTATTGGAGTATGAGGTGCTGTTATCTTTGTATATTGCTGGTAGAGATAAACGCCACCAGCAAGTAGGGCGATAATAACCAACTTACTCATAAAACTTGATTTTTTTCTATGTGTCTTGCGCTTACGTTGCGCTTTTTTGGCGACACCTTCAATTCGGCAATGTACCGCTCTTTGCTTTCCATCGCTTTGTGTCTCAACATCAAAATGAATAACGTCACCAATAACAGGTTTTCGAGACATGTGCTTGAGTGCGGAAATATGAATAAACGTGTTGGAGTTAAACGAACTGGAATATATGAAACCAAACCCTCGTTCATCATTCCATGATTTTAATATTCCTTGGTACATCAGAGTCTCTTATTGTAATTGTGTTGTGAATCTAATATTACTTTCCACGACTTGCTAAGCCAAAAATGAGAGCCGTTAGTGCCGCTCCAACAACGAAACCTTTCACACCAGTATTGTCTTTATTCTCTTGCTTAGACTTAGAGGTGTTTCCTCGTACTTGAGGCTCAACTTTAACGCTATTACTTTGTAACTTACCTACGGTAGTAGTTAACTGTTGAAAAAGTTCATTAGGATCGATGCCTAAAGCTTCTGCGCATTGAAACATTTGATCTATCGAGAAAGCTGACCGTCCTGACTCTAACCTACTGTAGCTAGCTTGCGACAAACCTACCCTTTCTGCGACTTCTCCTTGCTCTAAATTCATAGCTTTTCGGTTGTTAGCAATGACAGCACCAAAAATTGCTGAATATGAAGTGAGTTCTTCAGACATATGATCACCTTAAAAAAATGCTTGCATAAAAATAAAAATGCAATAATATAGCTCTTACAACATAATTATCGTTAAACGTAAACTGAGTTATAAAGTGGAAATGGATTTAAATATAGGTGATTTACTGTACCGAAGCAAGGGGATTGTTCAGCATGTAGGAGTATTTCTTGGTGGCAATAAGGTGCTTCATAACTCACCGGACTGTAATACTGCAATTGTATCGCTTGAAAAATTTTCAGCGGACAAGCCAATTAAAGTAGTTCGTCGCAGCATTAAAGAACCAGAATTCTTCAAGCAAAGAATCGATTACGCTTTAACAATAGAAAAAACATACAACCCATTCAGCTATAACTGTGAACAACTGGCAACTTATGTCGTAGAAGGGAACAGTCAGAGTAAGCAAATAGTGGGGACAGTTATTGGGAGCGCTATTGGGTTAATCGTTGATAGAGTTTTCAACTTAAAATCCCCTGTTCTTTCAATGGCTGCTGGTGGTATTGCTGGTTGTGCTGTAATCAATAAACAGAGGCAATATGACTCTAAGGTACATGTCTAAACGGTCTGTACAGCACCAAACCATAAAGCCCAATGCTTATCAAACTTGAGCGTTTAGTTGTAACCAGTTTTGAGCTTTTAAACGTTCAAAAGCTGAAACAATATGGCTTGGTTTCATACTGGCTTTATGCTCATTCCAGCTATGTACTCTTTGTATAAGATCAGTTTCAGTGAGATCAATATTCGCTGAATCTTGAGTCGCAACCCAATGAACTGTTGACAATAGTTCCATCCCATTTTGAGATTCAAAACCTTCAATCAAATTGGCGACTTGCTCAAACCTTTTTTTAGTTTCTGGCTCCGATTCAAGAAACTCAAAAGCATCTCTGACGGCATCATCTTTAAGTGAAATAGGCGTTTCTGGTTTATTTTTACCATCGCCATAGCCAGTAATGAAATGCCCATCCATTCTCTCTAACACATGTCTTAATACATCTGCATAAGGTCCGAAATGATGTTTAACAAAATGAACTTTATTTAGATGCTCACCTGTCGCAGTTAAAAAATAAACCAGCTTTTGCACTTCTAGTAACGACAATCTATACCCAAACCCAGTCGATAAGTAACGGTCAATTAAACCAATAATTGCTGCTCGGCCTTTGGTCATTTTAGGTCGTTTAGTGTTATTTATCATTTGTTCAGCCTGTGGTGATTGCTGAGGTGGATAAACCCGCCAATCAACTTCTGGCATATCTGATAAAGAGCGCTCTATTAGACTGTAGACCTCTTGCCAATTCAGTCCACCAAGACCACTACCCAAAGCAGGTATCGCAACTGACTTTAAACCAAGTCGATTCACTTCTTTTTTTAAATCTACCAGCCCTTGCTCAATATATTCAATCTTAGATTTTGCTTTCCAGTGCGCTTTAGTTGGAAAGTTGATGATATAAAAAGGGCTGCTCATGCTATTAAGTTCCACAGATAGCACTTTGCCTGTTACTAAAGAATCATCATCACATGCTTTTTTATAAACAGTAAAATTATGAGGAAAGGCTTTTTTGAACTGCAAGGCTAACCCTTTGCCCATTACACCAACAGTATTTACCGTATTAATAATGGCGTCGGCTTGGTCATGTAGAATATTACCTGTTAATTGAGTGATCATAATTTTCCTATCAATAGTACCAATCAGGTTTTACTATCACCTTTGGCTGGTGGTTAGCACCTTCTAGCAAGATATTAACCTCTTGCGCCATTTCATCAGTTTTCACACCAATGTATTGAATCACATTCCAGTTTACGCTTTCGAAGGCCAAAAACTCAGCTTGTTTTTCTTCTTTAATTGCCGACCAAAAACGCTCTTTTGAAATCTTATCTATATCAAGCTCGTGAATCCTACTAAAGTCATCTATCTGTTCTGCGTAATCTAAATCAGCGTGAATGTCGGTAAAAAAGCAGCCAGAGTTTGTCTGACGAACCTTATCAGTATTACTGATCAAGTGTAGTATACGGTCTTGTCCACCTTCAAAATCAGCATAACCACGATGAATCACATATAACATTACTGAACGAGGACAAAAGTTAAAAGGGACATACTGACCTATAGTACCACCAGCTGAGACACGAACAGGACGACGTAAACGGCGATCTTTAATATGGCTATAGCCTATATTCTGGTTTACCAACTCCAGTTCAATACGCTTTGAATCTGACCACAAGCAACCTTGCTTAAGAATACTGGTTAGGTTATCAATATGAGTAATATGCGAAATTTTAACTGTCATATCTTTAGTATTATTTCCACTTTAAACTCGAATAATATTATTAAAATAACCAAATTTGGCTTACTCGCATACACTACGTTCATAAACAGGGCTGATTTCACTAAATATTGTAGCCTCTTGCATTTCGCCTAGCTTAGCCAGCTTTAATGATTGTCTAAATCCAGAAGAGTGATCGCATTGGATAGCTTGGCACAATGTTACTACTTCACTAAGTTCAAGTAGCCAATATAGGTCTTCCCCAACTTGTGATACATCAATGCCTGATTGCTGAGCAGAAATCTCATCACGTTGCTTCTGTGTTGCTTTTTTGATCCTATAAACCTTTGTAATTTCAAGCGAGCTAGCATTACTCTCAATGATCGCTAAATAGCTTAACTCTTGTGCAATATGCTTCCCAAACTTTGCATCAAAGACGGAAACAGGGATATGAAACCACTTTGCAGTCCCATTATTGAAGCCGTCGTAGTAAGTTTGATCTCGCTCTTCACCAAGTTTTGAAATCAATACAAGGTCGTGGTGTAAAACCTGCTTCATATCCGAATACGGAATTCTTGCAGGTTCATTAACATAAAGTGCATCACGTATAAAATCCGTTGAATAACTGAACGAACCTGCACCTAACTGCTGCAATAAAAAGTTTTCTAGCCAAACGTTTTTATATTCATCAGTGCTCGGTAACATAGCAAACGCACCAATACCAACTTCATTGATTACAGTTTGATATGGGTTATCTGCTTTTTCTTGATTATAAAAACCTGGATATAAAGCAAATGCACCAAAAACTGGACGGCTTTTTGACTCAAAATCACTTTGGTTATCAATTCTAATTAGTGCATCACGATAACGGTGCATCTGATTGATAGCATCATCAGGTACATAATCATTGCAATCAATATCATCGGTATCATAACGGTTATTTTTACTCTTTATACGATACTTAGCATCAAACAACCAAATACACTTCTTACCATCAGGGAACGTGACTTCTAGTAAAATATCGGGTTTTTGTGTTACCCCAAATGAACGAATATATTTACTTGTTCGACGAAAGACGGGCTCATGCGCTAATCGTGCATTGAGGCCATCGAGTCGACCAAACTCAAAGGCCCCCGCCCCAGTTAATCCATCTTCTAGCTGTAACTCAAAATAATCATTCAGCTTTAACTTTGATTTCAGTTGCGCTTTTTCTTGGAACCCAAGTACATTAATTAAGATTTTTCGAATTTCTAAAAAGCACCATACTTCATATGTCTCTGCGACAGACTTCATTGACACTGTAGAGTGCTTGGATAAAACATCTAGGTAGTATTTTAATTCCTGCCACGTCTTATAAACAGTGCTGTAGCCCGTCTTTTGCTGTAGCACTAAAGATTCACGTTGCTGCCCATTGAAATTGCCAACTTCTTTTAAAAAGCTCTGCCTTTCCATTTGTAATAATGGCTGTTGCCAAGTTTTCAACTCGTTCAGGAAGTGCTCTGATAAACGGGAGTAGGTTTTATTATTTTTATTATTATAAAGTTCGAGCTGTTTTAATATTTGTTCTAATTGATGCTTACATTGAATAACGACCATTTTGATGTAGCGGTTTTCAGGCGTGTCGACGCTGAGGTGCTTTTTTTTCTGCTGGTAACGCCCATCATAAATTTTATTAACGATATCCTCTCTAACCTGCTCAGCTAAGCGATTGGGTAAGCGGCCTTTTAGTCGATCAGCTTTAGTATTAAAGTTTTTATTCTGTAGTCGATTATGAGGAGAGTTTGCTATGATTTTTAACCCAAGTTCAAATGCTTCCCTCAACATCTTAAACTGAGCCAGCCACAACAACGGGAAATTACCACGATTCTGGCTCTTAGCTGCATTTTGTTCTGTCTTTTCCGCTAGGCTAAAACGCCATAATGGAAAAGCCTGGTCAATACATCGATACATAGAAGGCAAATCTTTATGAAGCTGCATTTTCGTTGGTAAAACTTCTAAAGTAAGCTTAAATTGCTTTATATTGCCTTCAATCTGAAGGGTAAGTGGCAAAGTCAATTGTCCGATATCATTACTGGTATTGATTGTGCCTATTAGGCTTGCTGCGCTATGTTTACGCTTCGGCGTAAAACGAAAAGCGTCAGAAACCCCTTTTAAAGGGTGAGTAATAAAAGCCTGCTCAACGCCTTTTTGTAAAAATATCCACTCAAATTGGTAGAAAGCATTTTCAAAAAATATGGGCTTGGGGATAATGACTTCAGACACAGGCAACTCGTCTATAAACTCATAATTTTGACCACATAGGGTTATTTTTTCTGGGCTAATTTCCGGTTTAATTTGCAGCAGACTAGGTAGAAGCTCAGCACCTCTTAGGCTAAGCATATTGAAATAAGTATTCTGCCTAGCTTCTAAGTGCTGGCTACTTATCGTTAACTCCCACTCGGGTGTTTCTATACAAATCAGAGCTTGCATCCCTACCTACCACCCTTGTTTATGGCCAAAAGCTTGTGAAGCCATGCTTCAATTGAGCATTCATCCACTCTAGCTTCATTTTACTACGGCACTCAATCTTTATTATTGGGTCGTCATCAAGTGACTTTAGGAACAAGTCATGCCGTGTGTTTGTATCCCATATTGTCGATAATTCAGAGGTCAATAATGCACTAAGTTGTTCTAGGATAGTTTGATTGCTATCACCTTTAGTGAGCTTATCAATATCACCTTCAATTCGAGGTAACACTTTACACATTAAAAAATCATCCAAAACCGATTGCAGCTCTATTTCACTTTGAGGGCTCTGAGTTATTACAGCTAATAGCAATTCATTTAACGCACGGTAAGCAAGCTTAAACGGGGTGTGTTCTAAAATAATATTGATTTGTTTTAAGAAAGATAACGACAGAGCCCCGTCTTTATCAAAAGTGCCGCTTAATTCGGCCTTATCTCTCCCATCGGTAAGCACTGGGTAACTTAAGGCTTTAGGTGTAGAATTTGGCTCGAAAAACGCATCAAAATCATTAGGGAAAAATTCGCCAAAATCAAATGTTAACGCTCGGTCAATCACTTTTCGAGAAAAACCATGGGTGGTCTCATCCATGTTAACGGTACCAGCAACAATTAAATTAAATGGAATTGCAATACCATTAGCAATAAAGTGTTGCCATAACTCTTCATGCTCATCTAAGCCTAATTCTTGTTTAAGCTTGTCTTGGCTGACGGTTTCAAACACAGTGGACTTTAGTAGAGCATCACATTTATACGTAAAATTTTCGCCTTGCCATTCCCATTCTCTGGTTTCTAACACTGATAGATAGTCGGCAAAATATTGCTCGATAGGTGCAAGGTTCATTTCATCTAGACATAACCAAAATGGTTTTACTTGCTGTTGTTGGATTTGTTCTCCAGTAACCTCTTTGCCCTGAAATATAATTCCTGCTTGCTCTAACGCAATCCACGCTTTTACAATAAATTTGAGTACATCGGTGACTATGTATTCAGTGTTACCACTAAGCCTTGAGACATATCCAAGTATGTCGGAAGGCTCATGCCAGTCTGGGCGAACGGAAGTTAGGCAATAAGTATCTTCTATCGAGCCCGTAAATTTGGCTTGCTCTCGAATAAAGCGAGTTTTTCCAGTTCCTGAAATTCCTGCTAGGAGAAGGAAAGGTTTAGAGAGAGGATGAGCCTGTTTAATAGCTTCTCTATTTGGTGTTTGGATTCCTGTATGAACATCAGCGTATATTTCCAAAAGCTCCGTTAGATCTGAAATTAGAACACTATCATCTGGCATGTTTTCTAATGGATAAAATTTTGCCCCCGCCGAAGCCCACTCATAAGACCTGCCTAAGGACGTTGTGGAACGAAGGTCAATCTTCTCATCCCAACGATTCAATCTCAGATCTGAGTTACGTATATTACTTCTCAGCTCTTTAGCCTTAAACCTCGCTTGTGCTGCCCCATGCTGTTTTTTAAGGTCTGTAGTTCCAAAACCTAAAGATAAGTAAACTCCACTACCATCAGAGCAAAATAGATAAACAGGATAAACTCCTGATTGAGTAGATTCGGTAATGGCAGGGTTTAAAATTGAAAGCCATGGCACATCGGCCCAATTGCCCGCGCCTGCACTAGCTTTTATCAAATAGTTGCTTTGAAGGTCTAGCTTACTTTTAATTGCTAAAATTAAATCTTTTCTTAGTAAGGTTGCTATAGGGTGGCCAGTAAACTTCTCATTTTTAGCTTTTACCCAACCGCCTTCTATTTCTGATAGAAGTCGTTTTAAACTCATAAAAATCCCTTATATTAAGACTAGAAATTTCTGATATTTCAGTTCGATTTTTTTGTTTTTACATATCCTGAAGATATTAGATTTGCAATTCCAAAAACTTTCATGCCTTTCTGCGTCCTCGATACATTACTGACCGCTCTGCCTATCAGAGAGGCTAGCTCAGTCACTGATCTCGGCTGCTGTTCAGCAATAACTTTTAATAAGTGTTGATTTTCTTTCGACAACACATTGGCAACTGATTTTAGTGAATTAAACCAAATATCTACCGAATAATCAGCATCTGATTATTGCCCATGTATGCCAATCACAAAGCTCTTCTGTCTGATGTGTTTTATAACGCTCTCTTGTAGGGCTTAACTGTATGCATATACACATAGCGCAAATCCTATCATTTGATGATAATTGAGCAAGTTAATTTTATTATTTGGCCTTTCCCCTTGTTCAATTATGGTTATACAATTATTGAATCAACTTTAAATCTTAATCGAATTGCGACTACGGCTAGTGTCGTGCAACCCAAATTAGATGTTTAAATATGTAATCATTTCAAGTAATTGTTTTATCAAAAACCTCCATTTGTTTAAGACAAATAGAGGCTCACTAAATGTACTGCACTAACCATTTTTGTAGTAGTTACTGTCGAATCAAATCTAATACTTCATCGAAATATGGTGCTTTTTTATGTGCTTTAGGTGAAGGGGAGAGAGCTAACCTCCCATAGCCACACTGGGCTCCAGTCAAATTCATCATTATTTTATTTACAAGCAATCACTCGATTTATCGGCTCGTAATATCCCCAGCTATGATTCAATGCGACTGATTGTTCTAACAATATGGTTAGACAGTTAGATAAGGTCATCGCACTATGTGCTCGATCAATCACGTTCAGCGCACTTTTCTTCTATCCACTCGATAATTTCACTTTCTCGCCAAACGACAGAGCGAGCACTGAGCACAACTTGCTTGGGAAATTGCTGTTGTGCCATAAAACGGTAGATGGTGGCACGGCTAAGGCTGGTTAAATTCATGACGTCTTTAAGTTTGATGAGTTTCATAATAATTGTCCGGTTGTCTTATGTCATACCATGACGTCTCCAATAATTTTTTACCGTTTTACCCCGATTGAAAGCTGCTTCAGATATATGTCATCTCCCTGAATTCATTCATCAACGGTTTATTTGGAGGCAGATATGTCTGATGTTGAACCACCCCAATCTTCTTTACTGGCCTTAAACGGCTATGAGTTGTTAGAAAAAGCGGCGCAGTTTCTGGCGCAGCAATTCAGTGACAAGGATGTCTACGCCAACCCCGACACCACCAAAGCGTTTTTAAGTTGCAAACTAGCCCATCTTGAGCGTGAAGTGTTTGCCATCATGCTGCTCAATAACCAGCATCAACTCATTCAGTATCAAGAATTGTTTCTAGGCAGTATCGACGGTGCACAGGTGCACCCCAGAGAAGTCGTAAAAGTAGCGCTTAAATACAATGCCGCCGCAGTGATTGTGGCGCACAACCACCCTTCAGGGGTGGCAGAGCCTTCAGAGGCCGACAAACACCTCACTCAGCGCTTAGTTGATGCGCTGAGTTTGATTGATGTCAGAGTGTTGGATCCTATCGTGATAGGTAAAGAGCCAGTGTCGTTTGCAGAACGAGGCTACCTCAATACGGGAGGCGCTTATGAAGCTTAATCTTCAGCGGTTAGCCATTCCAGGGATGCCGGATGGCGTATATGAGATGTTGGCAAAGGCTTTAATATCTTATCCAGAGCCAAGTGCTGAGACTACTCGGCTCACGCTTAATTTATTCGATTCTGACTACGACATGGACAGCGGCGGTTTTCATCCAGTAGAAATTAGCCTGATTCGTCAAGGGGAGGAGTGGCAAATCAGTTATATCACTGACTTTGCCTATCACAGCCAGCCATTTCCTGAGCTCATCAAAGACATTGATGTCGATATTGAGCAGGGTTGTGTTGAGCATGTGTTTACCGGTCGGCAGTCATTAGCAGCAGGCGCTGAGCTGACGCAGTTGTTCATCTCTAATCTGATCGCTTATTATGACATGGGCGTCTATCAGCAAAAGTTGACCATCGACGACCTGTCTTAGTTCACCCCATTACCACTTTTAAACCCCTTCCCAGTTTGCGATTGTGGGCAGTTAACCCCTCAGTGTTTATCGGCCTTTCAACGCCTTACCTCACTTTGGCTACCCACAATCGACCTAGAGAGAAAAGGAGGAAGCATGCAAGAAGTCGACGCCATCAAGCAGCTCGATACCGTGCATCTCATCGGTCATTTACTTAAGCGTCGCTGCTCTGAGCAAATGGCGGATGTGTGGCACATTGGCCTCAATCTGGCGCTGCGCATTTCTGACTTGTTATCCATTCGTTTTGATGACATAGACGGGCAGCGACTGCGATTAACCGAAAACAAAACCGGCAAGCGTGCCGACATTCCGCTCAATCGCAAGGCGTTAGAGCGCATTGAGCGAATTCGGGCTCAGTTCCCTTGTCACGTCTATTTGTTTCAATCCTATCGCAATGCTCAGTCATTTCGAGGATCACCTCGGCCACTGAGTCGCCGTGCCGTCAGCGCCGCCTTTGCCCTAGTCGGTGAAGAGTTGGGGCTGCGTCTTGGCACCCATTCGATGCGTAAAACCCGAGGCTATCTGCTCTATCAACAAACCAAAGACATTGGCCGAGTGATGCACATGCTCCGCCACTCCAAAGAGAGCGTCACCTTGCGTTACATCGGCATCACCCGAGCACAAATCGATCACGACTTTCTGTCATTAGAGTTGTAACCCTTAGCCTTACTGTCACAAGGATGTGGTTTTCACACCATCAATATATTCATTCATGTTGGGACCACCATTATGTCACCTTGTTCACCTTCCTATCGCCTTGGCGATCACCTGATCACTCGTTTTGATGCCTATGGCATCCTCCATCACCACGGTTTGTACGTGGGTAACGATGCGGTCATTCACTTAAGTCCAGATGCAAATGGCGTTGAGCTCACCGGCCTGTCTGGCTTTGCCAACCATCACCCTATTCACGTCAAACGCCATGCTCCCAATCCCGAGCAGGCGGTCAATCGAGCTTATGCGTTATTGGACGACGGCAGCTACCACTTGCTGCATTTTAACTGTGAACATTTCGTCAATTATTGCATTGATGGGATTGGCTACAGTGAGCAAGTCGGCCAAGCGTATTTCACAGCAGAACTGACTGCCAGTGCCAGTGGATTATTGGGCAAAGAGATGCAGCGCCATGTGACCAACACCCCGCTCAGCACATTACAGCTTGCCGGGAATAGAATAGCGGCACCACTGGAAAGAGCCGTGTCCGGCGTAAGCACTACCCTATCCGATACGACTGCGGCTTTATGTCAGGGACAGGTATTACAGGCGGCTGAGCAGTTGATAAGCGGCCTGTGGATCACCAGCACCGAAAGCGTAGAACTCATCGTTCACCAAGCCGTTAACGATATTAGTGCTATTAAAGAGAGCATTGAGGACATGTGGGATTGGCTGTGGAGGTAAGCTTACGGCCAAGGACGGCTAGCGACTGCATCCAAAGCAGCGTTTGCCTTCCCCACGAGGCTTGGTTCTTTTTTTGGCAAAATAGCTGAGGCGATTGAATAAGACTGAATAGTCTTGCTCCCAACCAGGCTTACCATCTTTAATCCAATAGCTGTGGTTATCAGGAAAATGTACAAGCGTCTTCACTTCTTGTTCTTGCTCACCTAATGCTCGGGCCCAAGCCCGTTGGATAAGACTCAATACACTGTACTGATTTTGATGGTTACCTAAAGTATTAAATCGGTCCTTATTAAAAAACAACACCAGATGAAAGTGATCAACGAGGCTACGATGTCGCTCTCGGCACCACACATAACGAATTCGACAGGAATATTTTCGCTTGCCGAGTCGCTGTCGACGTCGGTCTAACGCTTCTATTTGCGCTCTGAGTGATTCAATAAAGCGTTTCATTAATCGCTCCGATACTGGCACTTCATACACTTCGTCACGATGCCGTTTGTGTTGCGGTACAAAGAGCGACGGTAAGCGCAAATCCACTCGCAGCGCATACGTGCGAGGGTAATGCATCACGGCTTTATTTAACGTATTTAAGGTTTGCGCTAAATAGCGCTCTTCGCTGTCGGCAAGCAACTGCTGTATGGGTAGCTCTTCAAACCAATCTTTGATGATCAGTTTATGTTTAGGGTGTTGTGGTTTAATTATGTCCATGGGTTTGTCCTATGAGTGGTTAATTCATAGGTATGCCCATGGTCATTATTTTTTACTGGATTGTGATGAGGTGTAGCCTTTCTCAATACTTGTTATTGGTGCTACTTCTTTCACTGATCAATCTGTTTATTGGAATACCCTATACAAAAGATCCTATTGCTATATTACCTATCCAACTGCTTGAGCTGTTCTTGGCCTTATCTACGTAAGGGATATTCCACAACATGAACTCTGCTTTTATGTAAACATCACACTGAGTGATAGAAACCGATGTATTCTTGTACCAATGAAACGACAGTTTATGCCAGTGTTTATCAGGATTTTCTGAAAATTTGACCTTTTTACAACACTAAAAATACACTCTAACCTTGTTAATAATACACCTAGGCATCACTTTAACTTCTTTAAAAGACACGATAAACCAACTTAGAAGTGATTTAATTTTTAGCTTGAATAGTGTGAGTGATGGTTGTATTTCAGTCATTAAATGTTGCTTAAATTGATTATCAATTAAGGCTTATCACTTACTAAAGTACAATAACTAAGGAAGGTTAGAGATGGCGTTTAATGTCGTTACTCATGACGAGACCAAAGAAGAACTCAACCCAATGAGTTTTCGTGAGTGTTGGTTTTATTTTGGATACTTAATCGAGCACTATAAGGCCAGAAAACCACATAACCCCCATGAGCTATCGCTTTCAGACCTAGTCGGTAGATTAAATGATGATATTTACTCAATTGTCGAACAAAGTGACACTAAGACAATTTATAAAATTAACAATGAGTTAATCAAGGAATTTGAGAAGCAAGATCAGCTTGCGGTAAGTGAATTAAAATGGTTAACATCCCAAGGTGAACGTTTTTGCAATTGGGTATGGTGTGTATTGAAAGATGCATCTCAACGCCAGCCACTTAATAAGTACTATAGACGAGAAGGTCTTCTCCATAGGCTAAGAGAATACCTTCCTCGTAAAAGTTTTGACGACAATTGTAATAATCATCATGACCGCCAGCAGGATATAATAAAAGCGTTTAAACATAGTGAACTAGCTAGAAAGGATCAACTTCTTCTTACTAAAGAAATTGTGGAGTTCAGCAAAGATAGGCTCGAAGATAATCGTATCTGTAAGATGTTTGATAAGCATAGCTATGATCCACAATGGGCATGGGAATACGTGCAGAATGCATCGAAAGATGCTGAATATTTAGCTTGGCGCCCCACCTCTGATGATGAATATAAAGCAGCGACGATTGCTTTTATCAATATGAATCATACAAAACTGATTAAGAACTCTTTGATAAGCGGACTCAGCAGAGCATGGAGTCAACGACTGCAGCGACAGAAGAATGAAGATAAGAGTTGTTGCAATATCTATTTAAATCCAGCACATAAAAGTTGGCTCGACACCATGGTTCGACAAGATAAAGTACGCTTGGCAGAAATGGTTGAAAAACTCATCGAACAAGAAGCTGAAATGAGAAACTTAACTTAGGCGAGTGCAATTTTATAGCGCTGGCTTCTGCCTCCAGCTTCACTCTTGCATAAACAGCCCTGTTCAACTAAATAAACGAGGTGTCGAGTCGCTGTGGCTCGGCTCACCTTAGCCACCTTTTGATATTGGCTGCTACTGATCCCCTCAGAAAAATCGCCATCAAGTAAACGATTCAGCACTTTGACTTGCTCTTGAGTCAAAGCCGTTTGATCGACACGCTGCCAAAACTGGGTCTTAGCGACCGTTTGCTCAATATCTTTTAAGGTATAGAGCAGAGTTTGATTCAAGGTTTCTAAAAACCAGTGCAGCCAAGGAGTAATGTCCAGTGTGCCTTTTTGGCTGTTTTCTAATAGGTTGTAATAGCTTTTACGCTTTCCCAGAATGCTCACCGACATGGCATATAAACGAATCGATTGGTTTTCAGCTTGTGCCAATGCTAAATCGGTCAGTAACCGAGTGATACGCCCATTGCCATCGTCCAGAGGATGGATAGTCACGAACCATAAGTGCGCAATAGCGGCACGAACAAGTGGGTTGAGCAATGTGTCTAATCTAGATTCATTAAACCAATCAATAAACTGAGCCAGCTCCGATTCTAGTTCAGCTCTTGGCGGCGCTTCAAAATGTACGGTTGGTCTATCCAATCGACCGGATACCACTTGCATTGGCATATCGCCTCGCAAAGTGCCACCAGCGATTGGGTTAAGTGCCGTCTGCTCAACAGGGAAAAGCAGTAAATGCCAATACAATATACGCTCTAGCGTAAGACGTTGGTCCCAGTTATCAATAGCATCGACCATCATCTCGGCCAAGCCTTCAGTCTGCTTAGATGTTGGATAGGGCTTTGTTTCTTGTACGCCAAGCTTATTCGCCAGAGAAGAGCGCACTGAGCTGGCATTGAGTTTTTCGCCTTCAATAGCACTAGAATGAACGATATTTGCAAGCAGAGTGTCTAAGGTAACCTGAGCATTGGCATGTCCCATTTGCCCTAATAATTTACCTTGATTGAAATGCACTTCACACAAAAGTGGATTAATGCACTCGTGGCTCCATTCAAAGTTAGGCCAAGCCGGTTGTTGCCAAATCCACATAATCGATTCCTGAGGCGAATAATGACTTTATTTTAATCATAAAATGAGTCAAATACAAAATTATTTAACTCACAATTTGAGTAGATTAAGATTGCTAATGTACTCAATCCCATGAAAAATCAATCTAATGATTGGCCAAACATGTTGCTCACCTCATTGATAGATCAAATTGCAATCCGTTTGGCTCTTCCTCTCACGCCAGCAAAAATTGCTGCTGCAATATGTTCAGGAAATTGTGTTGGGATCTTACTTTCCACCAGCTCAATCGCTGTTTCTAACTCATCAGCAATGCGCTCTAACGTTTGCTTAGCGGCAAGCTCAGAATAACCAACCTGTCTTGCGGTAGATAAAAAGTGTCGAGGCAGGATCTTATCCCACTTCCATTGGGTATTTTTTCCTTTTAATGACATCGCCATTTTTATTTTTTGCTTTGCCAAACCACCTGGTTTTTGCATTAACGGGTGAGCTGACAATATGTCGTACAGTGGTGTCATTCGATACCGATTATCCGGCATTAAGTACACACTGAAATTTTTCGCATGACCATCGATGCCCGCTAATAACCAAAATAATATTTGGCTACTGAAAAAAGTGTCTCTATCTTCTTTACAAGAAGAAGCGCTCAGCAGTTTCATGCAGGCCTGAATATCAGGACCACCATCCGCTTGATATTTCAATGCTGATGACATTCCCATAGCCTGGCAAAAATCTTCTTGAGGCAGACGCATTAGCCAAGAACCATCTCTGGCATATTTACGGTCAAAGCGTTCAACACTCAGTACTCGTTGCGATCCAAACTGTACCACTTCACTGCGAGCGGCTTCAAACCCTAATGCCCGAGCGAGCTCTAAACAAACAAATTCGTTTTCGCAACTTTCCGACAAGTCGATATTCACATGCGGCAACTCCCCCATTGGCAATTTTAAAATATGGCTGGTGGGCGTTGATCCTATGGGCTTATTCCAGGTATCTCCGATTTTAAGCAAAGCTGTTTTCTCTTGGGCTCCGGCAATGGAGATCCGAAAATCCGTATCCTCGGCCAGCATTCCCAATGGAGCTTCACGGTAACCAGCCAATAGCTGCTCGATATCGGTTTCGGTCAGTGACTCATATTGCATGGTCTTAACGGAAACCGGAGCATGTTGAGATAATTGAATGGCTCCGACGCAATCGTGGCCAATAGCAGCTAACAAATCAAAAGCATGATTGGTGGATAATTGAAATCGTGATTGAATTTTATTTCGTATCGCTGGGTTATCAGGCAATAAATTGTCGAAGAAGTTATAGACGATCTCACCAGAATACTTTTGTGCGGTTAATGGCAAAGAGAGCGAAATGGGCCTAGCCCCCGCCGTTGATAGCCACTCAGATGTGTATTCAAAATAAAGACCACCATGCTTGTCTTTAGATAAATACCCCACCACGAAATCATTCAAGCTGACATGCAATTTCATACTCACCATTCCTCAGTCCATTGCCGAGCATCAGGTACGGTTTCATGTTGAGTCTGAAGGTGCACTTCTAGCCCTAGTTCATGAGCAATTCTAAATAAGGTTTCAATTTTAGACTGATCAGACTGCTTCTCAAACGAAGAGAGCGATGGCTGGTGGAGACCAATTTTTTCGCACACATCGGCTTGTGAACGCTTGAGTTGCTTTCTCTGTGCTTTGAGAAAAGACGACAACTCTGCTGGAGAATTCAGTTTCATATATCCCCTCTTTAAGTGAAAACCCTAAATTATAACCTGCAACATATAATAATAACTTTATATGCTAAAGGATATAAAATCAAAATAATTACTCGAAGGTAATAGTTGAAAGCATTATCGAGGGTAAAGAGCTTAAACGAGGTTCAATGAAGTACCCCCTGCATTATCTTTAACAAGCGAAAAGATTTACTGGTAATTATGCAGTTAGGGTATTCATTAACATTACACCTTTAAATCAACATATGTGATTTATATGTTTATACAATGATACAAAAAGAGCAATAAACAAGCATAATTCCATCAAATAAAGATCTAATGGTCAGTACAGAGGTAAGTATAATTAAGTAAAAAAACCTAAAACACCCATATAAAGCCCAGCGAATTAACATTTAACATAAATGTTAATAAATAGATCCAGAATATTGAATAACATTTCACAAGGTTCAACGAAAGTAACTACTCAATAAGTTGTGGTAGTTACACATTTAGGGCATCAAAATTGAAAGACTTTTTAGCCTTAGGAGAAATTCATGCTCCACTCACTATAAATTCGTCATTTCGCACTGATATGACCGTGATACTGTGCCTTATTTTTTGGCTTTATGGATGATTTATTTCGTCCCCTTAAGCCCTTAGGGATGTCGCAGTTCAAATAATACCACTTTAAATTTCAACGCTTAATTTGTCATACCTGCGAACGCAGGTATCCAGCGACTTGTGCCCAAATTAACCAAAGACTCTGGACTCCTGCGTTCGCAGGAGTGACGATAAAATTGGTATACATTCTTCCGCCACGTCCCTTACCACAGTTTGTAAATCTTAAATATATTCCATTTGTACTCATTTAAAAGGCCATTTAACATTTCAAAACCCTGCTGCTAATGCAGTATGAGCTCAAGAAGAAGGCTTCATTTATCTATACCCGTGATGCTTAAAGAGGCAACTATCAGGGCATTTTCAGGTAAAACGAGTATATAAACTCAAAAACACCCGCCCTTAAAAAAGGTAATAAACATGGCACTCACCTCCACTTCAAATACGGCTTCCGGTGTCATATATGACACTCCCTCGTCCTCAAATAACGCTAATAAGTCTAGCCGTAAAAGGCCGAGGGCTGAAGAAGGGAAAGTCGGTTCTAAAAAATCGCGTATCACAACGGCGGCGAGTAAATGTTATTTAGTTTCGCAGGATAACAAACTGCCTCAAGAACTTCAGGATACAATGGATAGTAAAGGCATTAAAGTTGCTCCTGCATTCACAAAGTTATTATCAAAGGTTAAGGTGCAATCCGAAGAACAACAAGCACAGTACAGCAATAAACTTACACTTTTTTTCAAAAAAATAGCCGATACAAAGGTAATAGATACCAGCTTTTTTACCAGCATGATTAATGAGGGTAAGATAAAGAAGTTCTTTAGCTTTAGTGATAGTCACATCGCTCAGGTGGCGCAAACCAATCCGATGAAACCACTATCGTCGATATTTCATAGATACGGTTTACCTAACGAAGCCGAAATTACGCGCTTTTTTGAATTGCTGAAACGGCCGGAGCTGTATGAGGACGGAGTATTGAGTTTGTCGCTGCTCAGGTCTCTGTCGTCTATATTTAATGGAAGAGGTCTACCTAACGAAGCGGAGATAGAGCGTTTTTTTGAACTCCTGGAACGGCCGCAGATGCAGGAAGACGGCAAATTAAGCCTGCCTCGGATCAAGTCCATATCGTCGATGTTTAGAGGTCGCGGCCTACCTGACGAAGCGGAGATGACGAAAGTTCTTGAACTGCTGGAACTACCGCAGTTTCAGGACGGCGGTAAATTAAGCCTGCCGCGGCTCAAGTCCATGTCGTCGATATTTAATGGCTGCGGTCAGCCTGACAAAGTGGAAATGGATCGCTTTACTGAGCTGCTGGAACTGCCGCAGCTGCAGGAGGGGGGCACATTAAAACTACCGTTGCTCAAATCCCTGTCGTCGATATTGAATGGCCACGGTCTGCCTGATGGAGTAACAGTGACGCGCCTTATTAAGCTGCTGGAACTGCCTCAGCTGCAGCAAAACGGCAAACTAAGTGTGCCGTTGCTCAAGTCCCTGTCATCGATACTAAGTAGCTTCGGTTTGCCTGACGAAGCGGATATTACGCGGTTTATTGAAATTGTGAAACTGCCGCAGCTGCAAGAGGGCGACGCATTAAACTTACCGTTATTCAAATCCCTGTCGTCGATATTTAGTGGCCAAGGCCTGCCTGACGAAACAGAAATGAAGCACTTTTTTCAGCTGCTTGAACTACCGCAGCTGCAGGAGGGCGGTAAAATAAGCCTGCCGTTGCTCAAATCTCTGTCGTCGATATATCATGGCTGCTGCCTGCCTGACAAAACAGAGATAGAGAGCTTTATTAAGCTGCTAAAACTGCCGCTGTTGCAGATGGATGGCACATTAAGCCTACCGTTGCTCAAATCCCTATCGTCGATATTTAATGGTCGCGGTCTGCCTGACGAAGTGGCAATGGAACACTTTATTAAGATTCTCGAACTGCCGCAACTGCAGGAGAACGGTAGATTAAGCCTGCCGTTGTTCAAATCTCTATCGTCGATACTTAATGCCCGCGGTCTACCTGACAAAGTGGAAATGGACCGCTTTATTGAGCTGCTTGAACTACCGAAACTGCAAATGGGCGGCACATTGAGCCTGCCGTTACTCAAATCTCTGTCGTCGATATTTCATGGCCACGGTCTGCCTAACGAAGCGGAGATGAAGCGCTTTATTGAGTTACTGAAGCTTCCGCAGCTGCAGGAGGGCGGCACATTGAGTCTGCCGTTACTCAAATCCTTGTCGTCGATATTTAATTGTCGCGGTCTACCTAACGAAGCGGAGATGAAGCGCTTTATTCAACTGCTGAAAATGCCGCAATTGCAGGATGGCGACAGATTAAGCCTACCGCTGTTCAAATCCCTGTCGTCGATATTTAATGGCCGAGGTCTGCCTGACGACGCCAGTATGAAGCGCTTCATTGAGCTACTGGAACTGCCGCAACTGCAGCAGGGCGGCAGATTAAGTCAACCGCTGTTCAAAAAGTTGTCGTCAATATTTCGTGGCTGTGGTCTGCCTAACGAAACCGATATGAAGCGCTTTATTGAGCTGCTGGAACTGCCGCAACTTCAGCAGGACGGCAGATTAACTCTGCTGCTGTTCAAATCCTTGTCGCTGATATTTCATCGCCGTGGTCTGCCTGACGAAGTGTCGATGACGTGTATTGTTAAATTGCTGAAACTGCCACATTTGCATGAGGGTCGCAAATTAAATCTGCACTTGTATATGCTGATATTCGTTAAAATGATGAGTCGGCCTGTTAATGCTGACAGCTGGTTTAATTTGCTTGAAGACTCTGCGCTGCAGAAAAATGGTCGGATCCACCTTCTCAGATTAGCTTGTGCTTTTGCGGTTTTCTCGGTGCCGCCAACAGTGGATGAGATAACTAAGCTGTTTTCTTTATTAAACATTGATGGTCAACCCAACGACCAACTACTGAAGCTCTGTATTCACGAGTGGAAGCAATCATCTCTTAAAGCTGTGAAAAAGGCTTTTTCCTGCTCACCTATCGCAGAGCTGATCACTCACTTTCGCGATAAGGGTAATGATGAGCTAATATCGCTAAAAGCGTTGGCGTTGACCATTAAAGGTGAGCTTGAGCTGCTGGAAAACTTGCGTAACTACTGCCTATTGAATTCGTCCGAAATAACGGGATTATCGCTCCCATGCTCAATAAAAATCCATCAAAGGATATTGAGCGCGCTCGGTAAAATCTGTTTTGCCAACGGTCAGCTGGGATTAAAATTATTCTTTGCAAATGCGCCTCGTCCTGAGGGAAACCGCCCTCTGGGCGATGAGGAAGTGAGGAAATTCTCCTGCTGGGAACAATTACTCTGTAAGCCAATCAATAAAACCATTCTATCCTGTGCTCTCGATTTAAAAAACCAGAATCATGAGAGTGTAAGACATTACTTTCATTTTTGCAGGGTAACCCGCTCATGTCCCACATCAACACAATGGGTTAATGCTTTGTATCCGATCGTCCTTAAGGGCGTTAATATTAAAAGTTTGAATCAGGTTCAAGTGTATTTAATTGCAGCCAGTTTGTTTTCATTTGTGTTAAAAACTGAGATATTTTTTAACGATATCAACTGTTGGCTGGTATTATGCAAGGTATTCAGTACTGCTAATGACCTACATCAATTATCAATTTTATTACCAGCTAAGAAATTTTATACCCTTTGCCTAGCGGGAAAAGATTACGGTCAATATCTGAATGCGGCTGTAAAACCCAAAGAAAAAACGATGAACACACTTAATTTTGGACTGGCCATCAGAGGGGTAGTTTTGCCAGTAAAGTATCCTAGAACAATAAATGCTGTGACTTTTTATGTACTCAGCAACAGTATGGATACAAATAAAGGAGTCACATTACTCACTGATAAACAATCACAACAAACAGATTGCCCCATGGTGCTTTTTTGTTATTGGTTCAGCTTATCCTTTGCCAGCGCCCATACTCCTTACCATATTAATCAAGATGATATTCGTCTGCTCAATATTGATGATGAAGTGATTGAGCTGCCCTTTCCTCAGTTAAGCTTAAGTACTCAAAATAGTATCACTATCAGCAACTGGTCTGCCGATGAGCTTTCTTTGTTTATTAATACATTAATCAGTGACTTTCCGGCTGAGTTTGCTAACAACTGTCCGCAAGCCGTTGTCAGTACTGACGTTATACAACGAAATGAGCCGTTGTCACAAAAGCAAGCGCCAAGAGCCACAAACAACAAGCAGGCACAGCAGGAAATTTGGCTTGATATAGACATGATTGAGAAGTGTATACAAAGTGGCTTGCTCCTGACCTCGGAAGTCCACCGCAGTATCGTGTATCATGCAGACTCTTTGAGTTCCCCTACATTAAAAGCGCTCCTTGAGAAATATTCGTTCTGCGACGTACCTAGCCAATTGAGAGAGAGACTAGGTTCATCCGTGCAGTACAAAAATATACCGTTCACTTCATGGCATCACGATGGTGCAGCGACGAATGACACGGAGCAAGAGTTTGAGCCTATGGATACGAGCGCCAGCCAAGGTGGTGAAGATGAGGCAATTTTGTCTTTAATGGATGACGATGACCTTTCGGGTACTACCTCGTTAAGTAAGGATAATCAGCCGGTGCAATTAAGTGAGTTTAGTGAGGAATGGCAGAGCGGTTTACTTGTGGATTTATCGATTGCAAACTCTCACCCAATTTTAAATAAGCCTCAACTGGACTCAAAAGACGTTGAGATGCTGTTAGATCGTATTGAGGAGTTCACCCTCTCAGAATTAACAATTATGCTGAGCAGAATGGGCAGTGATATCGATAGTACATTAGTCAAACGACTTGATGAAGCCTATGATATCCAGCAACAAACCAGATTACGTTTTAATGCCGCGAACTATGAGGACGAGCTTTCCTTCATGGATATTTTCTGATTACACATCATCTCCACCGCCATAACATCAAAGTGATCGTTACTTAGCCAGTGGTTTCGCAACAAAATCTATAATAATTTGATTTTAAAAAGATAATCCTAAATAAATCGGTTGGGAGCGTTCATATACGCAGAAAAAATTACTGATAGCAAGGCATAAATAGCAGCAAGTAGTGGTTCTACTTGCAAAATTTATAACGCAGCTAGCGGTGATTTTGGCATGTATATGAATGTTCAGCACTCACCTAATAGGTGAATTAGGGTTGTTTAGTTTTGTATCTAATTTCAATAAATTAAAGTTAAATTGTGCGTTCAACCGATTTATTTAGGATAATGAAAATATTATTTATAGTGAAGATAGTTATATGAAGTTTATGGTTTAGTTGCTTACGCAGCTTACATAGAAACGCATTATTATTGATTTGATTATCCTATATAATTCTACGACTTCTCAAATTTTGGTTTTTGATTTTTTTATTGAAATTCATTATGAAAAGTTCGATGTGCTGTTTTATATTTATAACCCAGCGCTACAGTGAAAAGAATTGGTCACAATGAATTCCAGTATTTGATCACTTTTAAGCTTTATATTTTGGCTTATGTTATTAATAAAAGCTGTTAAACGTAGAGAGCTTATTTTGAAATTAATCACTGCGATAAAGTTCACAAATATATTAGCCTTGGCCTTGGTTGTCTCTACACAAGTTGTAGCCAACGACAGATGTGCGTACTCCAACTCACCTCTTAAAACAAAAGATAAAATAGACATCTATGCCCATCGTGGTTTTAGAGCACTCGCCCCTGAAAACACTCTTATTGGCTATGAGACAACTCTTAATCTCGGTGTGGATGTAGTCGATATTGATGTCAATATGACAAAAGACGGTGTTTTGGTTGCCACTCACGATTATAAGCTCAACCCTCAATCAACTAAAGATAAGTTCGGTAAATGGATAAATCTGCCTATTGCAGTTCGCTCGCTAACACTAAAACAATTACAAACCTTCACTGTTGGTGAGTTGAAAACAAACTCACGGTTAAAAAAAATGTACCCATATCGAGTCGACAAAAAACACATCATCATCCCGACACTTGAGCAAGTTATCGATTTTGTACAAGCCAATAAACAAAGGCCTATCCGTTTTCAAATAGAAATGAAGACAGATCCTACAATCAGAAATATCACCGTTGCACCAAAGGTTATGGCTAAGGCCTTAGCTAAAGTGATCAACCATAAACAAATTACTGCAAATACTGAGGTACAAGCTTTTGAATGGGCCGCCTTGCTAGAGTTAAAAAAATTAGTACCTAAGGTGAAGACAGCATTTTTAAGCTCTCAATCCTACAGCCCTTATTCACATGCCGATCAAGTCTCTATTGGCGATGGGTATTTATGGACTGCTCCCTTAAAAGCCGCTGATTTTAGCTTTAATTATCCGCAAATGGTACATAAGCTAAATGGTGATTTATGGGAACCCTTCGAAATGGAACTGACTAAAAAGGCACTCAATGAAGCTCAGTCACTTGGGATAAAAATCGTTACTTGGGGTTGGACTGAACAGCAAGGCACCGATTTTAACTACGCAAAAATCCAACAACTTATGTGTTGGGGAGTGGATGGAATTATCACTGACAGACCTGACATTTTACGAGGCATGCTCGTTTCCCATGGTTTTCCTGTACCATAATATCACTCAAGTATTTATTGTTTATCAATTAATTATTTATAAAAAGTTAGATGAAGCCCACGTTTCGCACCTTGAATTAATTAATTTTCAATATTGATACAAAAGTCTCAATTAATAAGCTTTTACTGACAATAGATCACAAACTTTATAGCAATTAGATCACATACAGACTTCAAAATCATTGGCATGATGTAGCTTATTTTGTCAAAGAATTTATCGATTTTTATGGGTTCAACCTAAAAACATCAGTTGAACGCTGAATATACGAGTAACTGTTTGAGCGCAATACGATGATTTTATCATCATAGCTTTCACCCAATGAGTGAAGTGCTCTACGCTCACAAGCTTACGAAAATGACTGCTATTTGCGTTGTGACTTTTGCGAGTAGAATAACTACTTGCTGCAAGCTACGCCTTACTATCAGCCATTTTCTCTACGCCTGAGAACGCAGTCAACTGATGTTTCTAGGTTCAATACTATCAGGATTTTTGACCTGTCTTAACGTCGTGCCAATATGACCTTTTTGCCCGCCAGCCTTACTATTATTACGAGGCTTTTTGTCTTTATTATTGTCAGGGTCGGTTGATGGTGGCTTACTACTGTTTTTATTGTTCAAACCTAAGCGATTGGCAAGTATATGAATGTTCAGCACTCACCTGATGGGTGAATTAGGGTTGGGTTGGGTTGTTTAGTTTTGTATTTAACTTCAATAGATTAAAGCTAAATTGTGCGTTCAACCGATTTATTTAGGATCATGGCTTTCACCCAATGAGTGAAGTGTTCTAAGCTCACAAGCTTGCTAAAATGACTGCTATCTGCGT
Source organism: Parashewanella spongiae (assembly GCF_004358345.1). Lineage (NCBI taxonomy): Bacteria > Pseudomonadati > Pseudomonadota > Gammaproteobacteria > Alteromonadales > Shewanellaceae > Parashewanella > Parashewanella spongiae. The sequence goes on from NZ_CP037952.1 coordinate 5,012,992, forward strand.
TGTAACTTTTGCAAGTAGAATAACTACTTGCTGCAAGCTACGCCTTACTATCAGCCATTTTTTCTACGCTTGAGAACGCAGTCAACTGATGTTTCTAGGTTCAATAAATATTTGAAAGTGCTTGCCACTTTCAAATAAAAAGCTTTTACTGTCTGGTAACATAAATTGTTAATATAAGTACGCTTAAATAAACAATCTTTAACAAGGATGACTGCACAAACGGCACGGAAAGCTGTGACATAAACAAAATCAGCCAAAAATTCCGAACTGGACGTGAGTACCCTACTGTTATGATACGAGTAATACACTTTGCTTTTTTAATCTTAAGTGGATTGTTAAGCGTTACATTTATCAGTGAAAGTAAAGCAGAAAAAGTTGTTAAGCGGGTTATTTCAGCTAACAATGGCCTGAATTCTGGCGTTAAAGATATCGCATTTGATGAAAAGGGTTTTGCTTGGTTCGCCACTGAAAATGGCTTGTATCGAGCCCATAATACCACGTTATTGCGGATTCATTCAGAGGATAAACACCAAGAATTAACCGATCAATTTTTCTACAAAGTGATCAGTATTGGCGATAACAAACTACTCACATCCAACTTTCAGCAAGATTATATCTTTGATATTACCACTAACGTTTTTACGCCATTAACTCACTTTGCGGCATTTACCGATTATCTTAGCATCAATATTACGGATGCTATACGCCTTAACAATGGCACTTTACTGATGCTAACCGATTCTGGAGATTTGATGACAATTGATGATCTCAATCAGCCAGCTACATCGATATTACAACTGGACGCTCCGACGAACTTTCCCTACAAAGGGATGACATTAATAGCGAATAATAAAGTTTTAGTTTATACCGAACATAAAATTGAACAAATCGACTTGTTCACCAAAAAAGTAATTCGCGAATGGAATTTTAGTGATAACACCATCAATCAAATAGTAACAGACGATAACCAATTGTGGGTTGCAAGTAACCGCGGTTTATTGCAGATCGATTTAACCCAAGAAGTCACCCTTGAACATCCACAATTTTCACAAGCTATATTTTCAGTAGCCACAGATCAAAATCAATTCTGGCTAGCCACAGAGCATGGTGTTTTTCATTGGCTCCCGAAAACGAATGAGATTATTCCAATTAACGATGAGTTAAAACGGACTGCTAACTTTACTCGTCCTATGAAAATTGCTATTGACGACTCAGGGCTCGCATGGATTTACGATGACGTGCTTGGTATTGCATTATTGCATAATCGACCACAATTTATACAAAATACCATTCATTCTGGTTATCAATCATCCATTTTTGAACAAGATATTTGGTCCATATATTCTACCAACAACGAGCTTTGGTTAAGCAGCAATAACAAGCTTATTCGTATTGAACACGCCAATCAGCAGCCACAGCCCATCACCATTCAAGGGTTGGAGGCCACCGATAGAATTTACGGTATTCAACCTTGGGATGATAAACACCTTTTGTTATTAACGACTCATGGGTTACATGTTTTTAATACCGCAACCATGCAAACTCAAAGTTTCTCTGCCTTGACGAATAGTGCTCCCGTTTTAGCAAACGAAACCATATTCAAAAGTACCTTTGATCCAATGGAAAAGCGTTGGTGGTTTGCGACATCGGCTGGCTTGTATTATTGGCAGAAAAATCAAAATCAACTGCTTGAATTTCCCCTTATCCACAATCCTAAGAATGTACTGTCTGTTCGAAGCGTATTTTTAGCTTCTGATAGAAAACTCTGGATTGGCGGCGAAAACATTTTTGGCTATATCAAAGATCAGGAGTTTGTTTCTCAATCAGCAGATTTGTTAAACCTAGACAGCCTACCGACAATATCTCATATTGCAGAACCAACACCTAATACCTTGTGGTTTGGCACCGCCTTTAAAGGGTTATTTGAGTATGAACAAACGACCCAAAAAACGACTTCACTTAATCAGCAATGGGGAACTCAGTGTGATAGTGTTTTTTTCATTCAACCTGCTAACAAACACTATTTAACAGGCTGTGATGAAGGTTATCTTATCAAATACAATACGCAAACAAAAACTGTCGCTTCCTTCGATGTAAATGATGGATTAATCTCTAGCGACTTAAATGAAGGCGCAGTATTTTATCACCCTAAACAAGGTGCCTATGTAGGGACTCCAGAAGGTGCCATGCTCATTGATGTTGAAAATATGCAACAGAGATTAGCTGAAGATGGCGTGTTTTTAGCGTCGACTGAAATCTACTATGATCACCATACTGAGATAAATTTATTACCTACTCATGAAATCCACATAAAACCTGATGTGCAATTAATTACCTTACAATTAGCCAGCCATGATTATTTAGATCAAAATTTGCCACACTTGCAATATCGACTGCAACGGGAAGGAGCCGAACCTAATAATGCATTAGTGTCGCTCTTTGGCCATTCACAACTCACTCTTTCAGGGCTTCAATCAGGCCAGTACCGATTAGAATTTTTTAGCGTAATCAATGGAGTAAATCAAACCAGTCTTCACCCATACATTTTTATCGTCGACGAGCATTGGTGGCAGTCTCAACAAGTGAAATCACTGGTGGTTTTTACGCTATTTATGTTTGGTGTTCTCATAGTAATTCGCCATCGTGCACGTACAGAGAAATTTAAAAGGTTAAATAGCACACTGTTTGAAACTCAAGATCGGCTCCATCAAGCCCTGAGAGGCAGCGAATCTGATTTATGGGAATGGCATGTTGATGATTTAAAATTGCACCTCGGCAATTACACTACAATTCTCCATCAAGGCTCAGATAAACTCGTTTATTCAATGGAAGAACTCAAAATCCACCCCGATGACCAACAAGTTTTGCTTGAAAAATGGCTGCTCATGGTTTCAGGTAAAGTAGACGTTTTTACTGCTGAGTATCGACAGATGGATAAACATGGGCAGTGGCGTTGGTTGCGCACCATAGGTAAACCAGTCAAACTCAATATCGACACCAAAAAAGTTGAAACTGTAGCCGGCATTTCCACGGACATCACTGAGTCAAAAACATTTGAAGATAAAGCGAATATACTCGCTCAAGCATTCGAGAACACTTCAGAGGGCGTGCTCATTTTCACCGCTAATGAGATGGTCACTGTGAGTAATGCTGCTGCACAAAAAGCGTTCAACAAAAACACCAAAACATTAATGACCATGTCGTTCAATGAACTCATTCAACAACATGCTCAACCAATTTCAATTAACACTTTATTGAATGGTTCGAAGTCATGGACCGGAGAGCTAACGTTAATAATCTCAGAGACTGAAAGTTGTCCAGTGTGGCTTAATTTATCTGTTATTCAGTCAAGTAATGACAGAGAGTCTCAATATGTGACTGTATTTTCTGACATCAGTGAACGTAAAGTCGCTGAAGCAGAGCTGTTACGCTTAGCCAATTATGATGATTTGACTGGGTTATGTAACCGTTCTGCCTTTTCTGCCACATTAAATCAAGCCATAAACGATGCATCAAAAGCCAACAATAGATTGGCATTATTGTTTTTAGATCTCGACCGCTTCAAGCACATCAATGACTCATTTGGTCACAGTATGGGCGATGAATTGCTCATTGAAGCCGCCCAGCGTTTATCTAACTGCCTACCCGATTCTGGCTTATTGTGTCGATTTGGCGGAGATGAGTTTGTGGTGTTACTACGAGACGCAAAAAACATGCGACTCATCAACAACATTGCCCAAGCCATGTTGGATCAAATTATTGCGCCATTTGAATTATTTGGTCGTGAGTTCTTTATCAGTACCAGCATTGGGATCAGTATTTGGCCTGACGATGCAAAAACGTCTGAAACCTTGATTAAGAACGCTGATATGGCCATGTATCATGCCAAAGATGAAGGCCGAGGTCGCTACCAATATTATTCATCCGACAGAAATCAACAAAAACTATACGCTCTGAAGTTAGAAAACGATCTGCGTAAAGCCATCAAAGCTCAGCAACTTGAGCTGTACTATCAGACCCAAGTCGATGTGTTATCGGATGATAAAGTTATAGGTATGGAAGCACTTTTACGCTGGCACCATCCCGAAGAAGGTTATATCAGCCCAGATGTTTTTATACCTATTGCGGAATCGAGTGGACTCATTATTGATATCGACCGCTGGGTGTTTGTGCAAGCTTGTCGACAAGTAGAAAAATGGAAGCAAAGGTATCAACAACCTTTTCGTATTTCGGTCAATGTGTCTGGGGATCATTTCAGGCACCCTGATTTTGTCCAGCATGTACAAGATATCTTGCGACAGAGAAATATTTGTGGGCAATATATCGGTCTTGAAATCACCGAAGGCGTCTTGATGAAAGAACTCGAAATGGGACAACGACATCTCAAACAACTTCGAGCACTAGGCGTAGAGATCTCTATTGATGACTTCGGTACAGGCTATTCATCTTTGGCCTATTTGAGAAACTTGTCAGTCAGCACACTAAAAATTGACCGTAAGTTCATTATTGATATCATCACTAACAAAGCTGACCAAGCGATTGTAAGCAGTATTGTTGAGTTAGCTCGTAATCTAGGGTTGAAAGTCGTGGCTGAAGGCATTGAAGACGTTGAGCAACTGGAACAGTTACTTCGCCGAGGCTGCTATTTAATGCAAGGTTACTATTTTTCTATGCCCAGCAACTGGAAAGTGATGCAGGCCCATTTAGATAATACCATTGGTCGACGTGAAACTCTGCCATTGAACGACCCGGAAATGGAATCAATTGGATAAAAGGATTTAACCATGTTCTCAAAACGCGTCTTTATAAGTTTCATCGCGTTACTCGCATTTTGTACAAGCGCTCAAGCAAGACCAAAAATCGGTTTAGTACTCAGTGGTGGAGGCGCTAAAGGGGCTGCACATATTGGAGTGCTAAAAATACTTGAGCAAAACAATATTCCTGTTGATTACATTGCCGGAACCAGCATTGGTGCCTATGTTGGTGGCATGTATGCCCTAGGTTACAGCGCTAACGAAATTGAACAATTAATGCTTCATTCAGATTGGAATAAAGGTTATTCGGATTCCATTCCAAGGCAGTCACTCAGCTACCGCGATAAACAACAACGAGATCAATTCAATGTGCCCATTTCAATAGGGCTCAACGAAGGACAAGTCGAAACCCCAAGTGGTCTTCTTCAAGGCCAAAATATGTCGATGCTGTTCCGCGATTCGACCAATCTTGTTCATGAATTTTCCAGTTTCGATCAACTCGCGATACCGTTTCGTGCGGTCGCCACTGATTTAGCCAGTAGCAATGCGGTGGTACTCGACTCAGGCAGTATGATTTTTGCTATGCAAGCATCAGCAACCGTGCCAGGTGCGCTAGAGCCAGCTAAATGGCAAGATAAATTACTCATTGATGGTGGCATCGCCAATAACATGCCCGTTGATGTGGTTAAAGCCATGGGCGCAGATATCATCATCGCCGTCGATATTGGTTCGTCACTGGCTCCTAAGAATGCTCTCACTAGCACCATTGCAGTTTTAAATCAGCTGTCAACGATTCTGACGAATGCCAGTACGGATAAACAAAAAGCCTTGCTCAGCAATCAAGATTTTCTAATTCGTCCAGTTGTAGGCCAAATGAGTACTACCGATTTCAGTATCTTACCCGAAGCGCTGAAACTGGGTGAGAGTGCGGCAACAATACTACTACCCAAGCTCAAGGCATTATCTATCTCTGACGAAAATTTTGCCAAATATGCCCTAGCAAAAAGCGATAAACGTAAGCAGTGGTTTGATCCAATCAAACAACCAGTCACACAAATAGTGCTCAATAATCATTCTACTACTAATGATTCTGTGATTTATGAACGCCTACAATTAAAGAAAGGGCAAGTTATCAGTCAAAAGCAACTTTCTAGTGCGATTGAACGAGTCTATTCGTTAAATGAATTTGAGCGTGTTAATGCTGAATTCACCGACACGGATGCAGGACGAATTTTAACCATCACCACCAAAGCCAAGTCGTGGGGACCGAATTATTTTCAATTAGGGCTCAATTGGGAAGACGATTTTAATTTAGGATCCAGCACTTCTGTTAGTCTGGCCTATACCTTAACCGACATTACAGATAATGGTGGAGAGTGGCGCAACGAGTTAAAACTTGGTTATGAAAAACTACTGGCTACCGAGTTCTATCAACCGTTAGATCTTAAGCAAAAATTTTATGCCAAGTTGCGTTATCAATTTGATAAAACGAATCAAACGATTTTTGAAAATAATGACGCCATTCTTGGGCTCGAACGCAGTACCAATCTGGCAAGGCTTGGAGTCGGTTACAATTTAACGCAAAACACCGAAATCGAAATCGGCTTTCGTGGACTGAAAGGAACCATTTCCAATAATGCGCTGTCTGATCAAGATGTTGACACCAAGGGGTATGGTGGTTACATCAATTTGGGTTACGATAACTTAAATAGCATCAGTTTTCCGACCGACGGAGACCGATTTACACTACAAGTTCGATTTGGCCGCGATGACGTTACACAAGGCAACGAAGACTTTTCATCTCATTTTACCCTGCATTATCTGGCGGATTGGAAAGGGGCGCTGAGTTTCGGCAACCACGGTTTTGTCGGTAAGCTCTCTCTGGAGACTCAAGATACCGACTTGAATGAATTAGTGCCCGAACCTGCTGAGCTTGGTGGATTTTTAAATTTATCTGGATACCATAAAAACTCACTCATCGGTAATCACAAAATATTCGGTGCTTTTATTTATCAATACGACTTAAGTAAAGACGTATTCGGATTAGATAATTTCCCTCTCTATTTAGGCGCAAGTATCGAAGCTGGTAACGTGTGGCTCAATAAAGACAGTGTCGATCTCGATGACTTAATTTACTCAGGCAGCCTCTATTTAGGTATTGATACGGAGCTCGGTCCAGCCGCGTTGGCCTTAGGATTTACCGATGATAACGAACATGCCATCTATCTATTCGTCGGTAAGAATTTTTAATATGTCTTACCTGCAGGTATAGGGCAAACGGGTCAAAAATAAGCAATCAAATTTGATCGTTTGCCAAACTATAGCGATCGTGGTTTATAATAGTCTTTGCTTGTTAATTTCTATGAAAACTACGACAATCAGCGACTTTTTTGATGGCCTACCCGACCCTCGTATGTCACGAACTTTACATCATCCTCTGATTAACATTATAACCATTACTCTATGTGCGGTTATCTGTGGCTGCGATAATTTCAATGCTATTGAAGAATATGGGAAATCGAAGAAAAAATGGTTCGAAACTTTTTTAGATATGCCTCATGGCGTCCCAAGCCATGATACCTTTAACGATGTTCTCAACCGCTTATGTCCTAAGGCTTTTCATGCCGCTTTTATAGCGTGGGCGCAATACCTTTGTACAATTGACGAAGATATCATTCCTCTTGATGGCAAGACACTGAGAAGAACTCTGGATAAAGTGAATGAAGTTCCAGCAATACATATCGTTAATGCTTGGTCAGTAAAAAATAATCTTTGCTTAGGGCAAATGAAAGTTGACGGTAAAAGCAACGAGATAACAGCCATTCCTAAGTTGTTAGAGCTCCTCGATATTAAAGGGGCAACCATTACCACTGATGCAATGGGTTGCCAGTTTAAAATTGCCGATAAAATCATTGAAAAAAAAGCTAATTATATTTTCGCCCTTAAAGGTAGCCAAGGTGAGTTCTTTGAAGATATCAAATTATTTTTAGATACAGAACTCGAGTCTAGATTTAAAAAAATTCACTGCGATATGTTTGAGGAAGTCGATAAAGATCACGGTCGAATTGAACAAAGAAAAGTTTGGGTCACGTCTGACGTAGAGTGGCTCAGAAAACGCCATAGTAGATGGTCAAGCTTAAACAGCATTGTAGTCGTAGAATCTACTAGGGAACAAAAAGGGATAGAGAAGACCATGGAAAGACGCTATTACATCAGTAGTCATTTGAAACCTAAAGCTGAGTTTATCTCAAATGCAATACGTTCTCATTGGTTTGTTGAAAATAAACTCCACTGGCAACTGGATGTAAGCTTTGATGAAGACTCATGTCGGTTAAGAAGTGGAAACGCAGCAGAGAATATGGCTATCATGAATAAAACAGCACTCAACATGCTGAAAAATGAGAAAACAGCAAAAGTAGGAATAAAAAGCAAACGTTTAAAAGCGGGCTGGGATGAAGAATATTTGATGAAGGTATTAACTGTGGGCAAACTGGCTGTCTAATTTAGACCCGTTTGCCCTACCTGCAGGTATTACTCATATTATTTTACAAAATTAAGCTATAGATCTGCAGGTGATTTTGGTAGCGTTAACGGTTAACACTTTATCAAATTCATTATCGACATTAGGGATCAAAATGAAAAAAGTAAGCACACTCGCGCTAAGTATCGCGTTCAGCCTAGGACTCGCGTCTTGCGGTTCTGAGCAATCAGCAGAAACAAAAGTCGCGGCTACTCCAGTTAGCACTGAAAAAGCAATATCAGGTGTTGAATTAGCAAACTTTGATAAAGCTGTACGTCCTCAAGACGATTTTTATTACAGTGTAAATGGCACTTGGTTGAAAGACACCCCTATTCCTGCAGATAAATCCAACTATGGCGCATTTTCTGTGCTTTACGAGCAAAGCCAGCAAGCGCTGAAAAAGATTATCGAAGATACGGCAGCCAAGCCAAACAAAGCTGCTGGTTCGAGTGAACAAAAAGTCGGTGATTTTTATACCAGCTATATGAATACCGATAAAATTGAAGCTTTAGGCATTACGCCATTGACTGCCATATTAAGCGAAATTACTGCCGCTAAAACTCATGATGATATCGCGTCATTAATGGGTAAATTATTAGTCAATGGCACCAGCATTCCTTTTGGTTTTTATGTAAATAACGATGCCAAAAATTCAAGCCAGTATGCGGTGTATTTCTATCAAGCTGGACTGACACTGCCAGATCGTGACTATTATCTAAAAGACGATGAGAAATTTGTCGCTAACCGAAAAGCCTTGCGCCAATATACGCAAGACTTGTTAACACAAGCAGGTTATAAAAATGCCAAAAACGCGCCTGAAAGCGTTTTATCTATTGAGCATTTTATCGCTGAAAATCAGTGGGATCGTGTTCAAACTCGTGACGCAAACAAACGTTACAACAAACTGCAACGCGCTGAAGTCACCACACTTTTAGGTAATGTTAACTTCGAACAGTTTGCTCAAGCTTCTGGTCTTGGCTCAAACGTCACTGAAGTCATTGTAGGCCAACCTTCCTATCTTGAAGCCTTGGGTAAACAATTCAACCAGTTTTCTGTTGATGCATGGAAAGATTACTTAGCCTTCCATTTAGTTGATGGCTACGCTAATTTACTCAGCAAAAACTTTGAAGATTTAGCCTTCAACTTTCATTCTAAAACCTTACAAGGTATCGAAGAGCAGAAACCACGCTGGAAACAAGCCGTCGATGCAGCTAACGGTGTCATTGGTGAACTTGTCGGCCAAGAGTACGTTAAAGAAAACTTTAAGCCTGAAGCCAAAGCTCGTATGGAAAAACTTATCCATAACTTGATCAAAGGGTTCGAAGTCAGCATCAACGAACTTGAGTGGATGACGCCTGAGACTAAGGTCGCTGCACAAGAGAAACTTTCTAAGTTTACTTACAAGATTGGCTATCCTGATAAGTGGAAGGACTACACGAACCTAAGCATCAATGCTGACGAACTTGTTGGCAACTACTTACGTTATTCTCAGTTTGAATACAGCGAAATGCTAAATAAACTCGGGAAACCAATTGATCGCACTGAATGGCACATGACCCCGCAAACCGTGAATGCCTATTACAATCCAGTGATGAATGAAATTGTATTCCCAGCGGCTATTCTACAGCCTCCTTTCTTTAATATGGAAGCAGACGACGCGGTTAACTACGGCGGTATTGGTGCGGTAATTGGTCATGAACTCAGCCATGGGTTTGATGATCAAGGTTCAAAATACGATGGTGACGGGAATCTGCGCAACTGGTGGTCAGAAAAAGATCAACAAGAATTTAAAAAGCGCAGCCAACAACTGTCTGCACAATACTCTAAGTACGAAGCTCTACCGGGGAAATTTGTCGATGGTGACTTTACCTTGGGTGAAAACATTGGTGACTTAGGCGGATTAACCGTCGCTTATCGTTCATACCAAATGAGCCTAAACGGTGAAAAATCACCAGTCATAGACGGCTTTACCGGCGAACAACGTCTATTTATCGGTTGGTCACAAGTATGGCGTCGTAACTATCGTGACACTGAATTGGCTCGTCGTTTAAAGACTGACTCACATTCACCAAGCCACTTCCGCGCAATGGGTACACCACGTAATATCCCTGCATTCTATGAAGCCTTTGAGTTAAAAGAAGGCGACAAAATGTACTTACCTGAAGACCAGCGTGTCAAAATCTGGTAAACGTAAAGCTTGATTAAGACAGGCGTGCTGTCTAAAAAATTAGACTGGAACACGCCTAAAAAATACCGTAATCCATGTGGTTGCGGTATTTTTTAAGCTTTTATACCCGTACATTTTTTTCTAGAGGAGTTTCTTTCGATAAAGCCCTGCTTTGCGACTCACTAACACAAAGCTTTTCTCTGACTCATATAAATTAATATCTTCTTTTATTCCCGTAACTAAATACCCCCGGGAAATCAACGTATTCCTGATTACTTCCAATGCACTCAGCTTGGTTGTTTTTTCAAAATAAATAAAAACGTTTCGACATAATACTAACTGCGCTGAAATGAATTCAGGCTGCTGTATTAAGTCATGCTGTTCAAAAGTGATGTGTGACAGCAGCTCTTCACGCAATTTAACGCCATGTGACGAATAATCAAAATAATCGTCAAGACTATTTTGTCCATTAGATTGCTTATAGTTATCACGGTCTTCTTCTGTGGGTGGTAATTGCAATACGCCAGAAGTGGCTTGTTCTAGTGCGTTTGGACTAATATCTGTTGCATAAATCTGGGTATGCTTTAATAACCCTGCTTCCGATAAAAGGATGGCTAATGAGAAAGCTTCTTCACCATTTGCGCAACCGGCCACCCAAATTATTGGCCTCGGAAACGATTCTAAATATGAAAAAACTTCACTTGTAATGCGCTGAAAAACAACTGGATCACGAAATAACTGAGAGCAACTTACGGTTAAGTTATCAATCACATAATCACGGAAATGCTTGTCATCTATCACTCTAGGGATCAATGACGCAAGGGATTTCGTTTTCTGTAATGCCATTAATCGGCGCACTAAGCGCTTTAAAGAAGGCTCTGAATACTGACTAAAATCATGACCTGTAAAGCGCCGAATCGCTTCAATAAAAATATCAAATTCTATTTGTTGTTTGGCGTCCCATAAGTGTGCACTTGGTTCCGTTACGGTAGACAACGTTTCATTCGCTCCAACAATAGTGGGACATCAATTGGCTTAGGCAAATAATCATTGGCTCCTGCGGCTAAACATCTTTGTTTATCACTCTCAAAGTTGTTCGCTGTTAAAGTGATAATTGGCAGTGTTTTAAATTTCGCCTGCTTGCGAATATTAGATAACGTATGATATCCGTCATTCTCTGGCATCATGATATCCAAGCAAACAATATCAATTTTAGGAGACTCCTGTAAAAGCACTAATGCTTGTTTGCTGTTTAAAGCAATTTCAACGGACATATCGTGATTACGCAATACCTTGGCAAGTGAAAATGTATTACGCATATCATCATCAACAAGCAAAACTGTTCGTCCTTTTAGAGCACTATAATCGGCGTTTTCTGTAGACGTTGATTCACTCGCTACATCATTTTTAACAGAATAAGAAGGCTTAAATAACTGATTTGTTGCTTTTTCATTCATCAATGAGGTTAATTCTTCATTCAACCGTTCTTCAAATCGTGCAGACTGCATAATAATTTTATTCGTATATTTATTGATATCGAAAACTTGGCTGTCCGTAAATTCACTTGAGCTGCAAATAATAATGGGTGGCAATGCACGGCTTACACTGTTTGATAGTTCCGGTAAAATATCTAAAGCTGTCTCATCATCAATAACAAAATTCATCACCAAAGCATCATATCGTCTATTGTTCAACGCACTTGTTGTTTCCATACGATCTTTCGCTGAATCAACATTAACATTCTTTAATATCAAAGATGCTGTTATTTCAGCTGTCCATGGCTCGCCAACGACTAAAACTAAGAAACTATCTAGCTGGCTCTGAATGTTCGACGTGTCTGAAATAATATCAGATTTTAACTCTTCAACGTTTAACACAATATTTGTTTCAAGATCTGACGTCACCAACGGTAAAACTAATCTAAATGTACTGCCTTTTCCTTGTATCGTTTCAAGCTCAACTTCGCCATTTAGTAGTGACGCTAATTTTGTACTGATTGAAAGACCAAGGCCTGTGCCACCATATTTACGAGTCATCGAACTGTCAGCTTGCTGAAAAGCATTAAATATTTTCTCATGCTTATCTTTATGAATCCCAATCCCTGTATCTTTAACATTAAAATGAATTTGCTGTTGATCTAATTCATTGGTTGAACTCAATACTTCAACGGTTACATTCCCTTTGTTGGTAAATTTCAACCCGTTACCAATCAAATTCGTTAATATCTGTTCAACTTTAAGCCTGTCGCTGATGAAATAAGCTGGGGCATTCGAATTTATTATAAATTTAAATTCAATGCCTTTCTCTTTAGCAATGACGGAAAAGCGATCTTCGAGACATTGTTTGAATTCAGCCAACATTACTTTTTCTTGAGTAATATCCATATGACCGGACTCAATTTTTGACAAGTCCAAAATATCATTAATTAACGCTAATAAATGCTTACCACTTTGCTCGATGGTATTGGCGGAATAGACTTCTTCTTCGTCTAAATGCCCACTACTGTTTTCTTTCAACGAACCCGCTAAAATGAGCAAACTGTTTAAAGGTGTTCGCAATTCATGTGACATATTCGCCAAAAATTCTGATTTATAGCGGTTTGCGTTTTCCAGTTGCTCAGCTTTCTTTTCAATCTCTATTTTAGAGTTTTGTAATGATTGCTTTTGATCCTCTAATTCTTCCGTTTTTTTCACGAGCAAATCATTTGAGATTCGAAGCTCTTCTTGTTGCGTCTGAAGTTCTTCAGATAGAGTTTGAGAAGAATCTAACGCATTCTTCAAACTCTGATTAGCCAATATGTTTTCAAATGTAATACCGAGACTTTCTCTTATTCGCTCAAAAAACTCTTTTTTCACATCAGTAACATCGGTAAAAAAACCGAGTTCCAACACCCCTTTTAACTCATTTCTGTAGAAGAATGGAATGACGACAACATGTGTCACTGGGCTTTCACCGATTGAAGATTGAACTACCATGTAATCTTCAGGAATATCATTATAAATAATAATTTCACCATCTACCGCTGCCTGCCCAATTACTCCTTCACCTAGCTGATAATTTTTTTTATTCGCCATAGAGTCATAGTAAGAAAAGGTCGAAATATTTTGTAACTCTCCTTTTCCATCATCATGAACATTCTTTTTCCAAATATAAAGAGAGCCAATTTTTGCGCCCGAGTAATTCGCTAAAATAGAAAGAACACTTCGACCAAGTACATTAGGGTTCTGTTCTTTTCTTAAAACATCATCAGTTAGCGCTTGCCCTTGCTGAAGCCACGACTGAGCTTCAAGTTTAGCTCGATTTTTTTTCAAACTCTTATTCATTATGCTCAGAGATTTATACAGCCCATTGGCTTTGTCTTTGAATGAGTAGTGAAAATTTCCTTTGGTAATTTGATAAGCAATATCTTGTAATACTTGTGGCTCTTCTCCTAGAGGTTTAAGTATATAACGCACTAGAGCCCATGAGGTGGTTAAGGTAAATAACACAAGAAATAGAGACATAAAAATTAATACATTGAATAAAAATTTACCATCTTTTGAAAAGGTATCGACGGCTGACCTTGTTCTCACATTGAGCAGATTAAAAAACTCATCAACAGGTTTCATAATTCGATATTTTTCAAGATGATACTTATTATCGTGCATCATCATGGTCGCTAAGTCGTAATTAGTGCTATTTTTATCAAGAGAGGAATAAGGGCGGTTTTCTACCATATTCATTGCTATTGTTTCAATTTTCACCAATTCATTAGAATTATTTTCTGCAGTTTCCAATGCGGTAAACTCTTGTTGTGAAATTCCTTGTTCTTCCATTAACTTATGTAGAGATTTTGTCTCCCCATCTTGCCTTGGAGCAAAACCATTTGCCAATAAATCCCAGTAAATCCTCTCGTAGTGTTTTGGTCGTGGCTTATCACCATTGCGAATCGCAAGCACCTCAAAATAAAACTCTTTATATTTTTTATCACCTGTAACCACATAGGTGCGAGCAAAACGAGTAAGATCATCTGAGCTTTGACGAAGTTGATCGGCAAGTAGATATGATTCATAACGACTTTCGTAACTATCCAGTAATTTGTTTTTGTTTGCATCGATTAAATAAATCAATCCCAATAATGCAATACAAAAAAGCATCATAAATAAGATAATAAAAGCAACTACTCGTTTGATGGTCATGAACTTCCCTTACTCTTGGCTGCCACTTTTACCAATATCATTTTTTTAACCTAAATATATCAGTTGAACGCACAATTTAACTTTAATCTATTGAAGTTAAATACAAGATTAAACAACCCGAATTCACCCATCAGGTGAGTGCTGAACATTCATATACTTGCCAAAATCACCGCTAGCTGCGTTATAAATTTTGCAAGTAGAACCACTACTTGCTGCTATTCATGCCTTGCTATCAATAATTTTTTCTGCGTATATGAATGCTCCCAACCGATTTATTTAGGTTTAAATAAGCATTAAATTGTTCACTGTCGATTGCTTTTGAGAAGTAATAACCTTGGGCTAAATCACACCCTTCAGCTTTTAAAAATTCCCATTGTTCTTGAGTTTCGACCCCTTCAGCAATCACTTCGATGCCTAGTGCATGGGACATCATAATGATAGCTCTCACGAGTGTGTTACATTCATTATCATGTGGTGTATCAGTGATAAACGATTTGTCAATTTTCAATTTATTTACAGGGCATCGTTTCAAATAGCTTAATGATGAATATCCTGTACCGAAGTCATCGATAGAGATATCAACCCCTAAATCTCTTATCTCATGGAGCATTTTTTT
This sequence comes from Parashewanella spongiae, assembly GCF_004358345.1. Lineage (NCBI taxonomy): Bacteria > Pseudomonadati > Pseudomonadota > Gammaproteobacteria > Alteromonadales > Shewanellaceae > Parashewanella > Parashewanella spongiae. The sequence continues at coordinate 5,028,227 of NZ_CP037952.1, forward strand.
TACTCTTTCAGTCTCTTCTAATAACAATCGTTCAGTTATTTCAATACACAAATTGTTATTTGACAGCTCCCCAGCTCTAAACAATCGTTTTATCTCAAGAAAAAGCTGCTCATTATTGAATTGAAGTGAGGATGCGTTGATCGATACTTCCAAATCAGAGTGCTGTTTTGCAAATGACATTGCAGAAGATAGCACCCACAACCCAAGTTCATTAATAAAACCATTACCTTCTGCAACTTGAATAAATTCTTCAGGACTTACGGTTCCTAATTCAGGACTATGCCAGCGTAATAACGCTTCTGCAGCGACAGTAGTCCCCGTCTGTACATCAACAATCGGTTGGTAATGGAGCGTTAATTCATTTTGAGTGTGTGCTTGTTTTAGCTTTTTTTCTAAAAGAATTTTTCTGAGTAACTTTTTATTCATTTCGGTGGAGTAAAATCGAAAAGTATTTTTACCGACCTTTTTAGCCAAGTACATCGCACTATCAGCACAGCTGATCAATGCGCTCGTCGTATTACCATGATCTGGATATATGGATACTCCGATACTCCGATACTCACACCAGCATTCATCACTCCATCTTTCCAGCTGATATCTTTCGATACTGATGTTATTAAACTTTGCAATTTGTTTGATAAGGCAATTGAATCTTCAATATCAGCCAAAACGATGACAAATTCATCGCCACCATAACGCGCTGCAATGTCAAAGCTTCTTATTTCTATTTTAAAGCGAGCCGAAACTTGTTTAAGAAATGAGTCACCTGCATCATGACCGAGTTCATCATTTATTTTCTTAAAACCGTCCAAATCAAGAAATAACACCGCAAAGCGATTATGACTTCGCATGGAACGATTAATTAGTTTATCGAGCTCTAAATGAAGTTGGCGTCTGTTGATTAAATGGGTAAGTGCGTCGTGTTGTGCTAAATACTCGATTTCTTTTTTCAACAGAAATTCGGCGTTTAATTTCTTGCTCCATATCGAAATTAATTCGCCACATGTTTAAAAAGATGTCGACTTTATGAAGCAGAACATTTGGATGGACTGGTTTTACGATATAATCGATAGCTCCACTACTATCAATGGCACTAACTTAAGAATTACTTATGATATACCTTAAGCCTACGTGCTTGCTTTCTTGAATGTTGTAACCTTGGTGTCGGTTTCGGTCGCCTTTTCTTTGCTCTCGGTTCTTTTCTCCCCGGGCGATTGCCAACGATATGCTCGCCGATAATATCTGCTATCACATCCAATAAAGTGTCAATGATCCCTTCGGTGGCTTGCAAAAGTAATATCTGAAAATCTTGTAATGCGTCATGTGCGGCTTTAAAACTTGCCTCTCTAGGCGATATTCCTTTTTTTTTCTGCCGCTCGGCACATAAGTGCCCTTATCATGTTGTAAACTAACAAATGAACATCAATTTCCTTACGCACCATATCTGGACTACCACACCTTAAAATATCCATTTTCATCATGGTCTTGATTGACCTAAAATCCAACTCGATATGCCATCGTGAAACGTATAAATCAATAATATCTTGCTTCGGATAGACTTCTTTATCCGTGAGCGTGGTAACAATGATACGTTTCTTTGTTCCTACCATTCTGACGATAAGCTCTTCTGGCACTTGAGCGTAATCCTCTGGGGTCATCCATTCTGGACAGGATGGACGAATTAGCTTAAATAAACCATCTCGCTTACCCAGCTTTTCTTCACAGGTTCTGAAATCGACATTTCTGGCTCCGTTTTTTTCGAAAACAGCATCAACGCCTAACCCCATTAGTCCTACAAGAACAAAGTAGTTTTCGAAATTAGCATCTCCCAGCACAATGTCACCTTGTTTCAAGTCTGACTGCATACTTCTTAATAGTGCCTGCTCGCCAGTACCTTTCCCTTTACAAGGTGAAACAGCCGAGTCAATGACTGCACCGCTACCCAAAGAAATTAACACTAAAATCCGCAGCTGAGGAAAGCCCAGCCCTTCTTTTTGTGATTTAGGTTGAGGGAATTGGGCTTGGTTCTCGTGCGTATCAGGCATAGATAGTGTTGAGCCGTCAGTTAATAGCACTCTACGACCATGCCATAAGTATTTCCCTTGAATCGCTTCATCTAAGTTTTTTCCTGATTTCTTCAATAGCGATTTAATTGACTCTGGAGATAACCGTTTTCTTGCTTTGCAGTAGGGACCTGTAATTGTGCTGTTTTTCTCTCGACCTATAGCAATTTGATCTCTAGCGTCACTGATTAGTGTGCAACGACAAGACTTGTTTTCACTGGCAACTTGCTTCATGAAAAGCGAAAGTGTGTGGCAGGCGGGATACTTGCGTACTCTTTGAGTATTATCTTTTTGAAAATCTTCTAAATCTTGCAGAGTGAGAATTGAAGAAAGTTCATTTTCTTCCGTTTGAGCAAAGCGACGTAACAATTCTGGGGCATCATTGAAGAATTGGCGAGTTGTAGTATTCATGGCGTGACACTAGAAAAACCTTAATCTGTATGATTTACTCTCTATTGTTCAATTAGTAAACCTTCAGCTAAATCTTAAGTTAGTGCCATTGCCACTACTATATCCTTCAAGACGAGTAGCTTCATCTTGGTTATTTGCAGTTAAAAATATAATAGGGATGTTGCTCGTTTCGTCCAATTGCTTAAGCAGTCTAGCAACTTCAAAGCCATCCATCTGCGGCATATTTACATCTAGTAAAACTAAAGCAATATTATCTTCTAAAGCAAGCGCTAATCCTTCATTACCTGAATTCGCCGTGAGAAGAACAGTATCGGTATTTTTTAATAATACTTTCATTGCAACTAGATTTTCTGAAGTATCATCAATGACCAAAATCTTAGGCCGAACAATCTGAGCATTAGCTTTTACGGGTGATCCCATACGTCTCTTTCTAAATTCATGCCATTGTTCAAATAAGGCGATTGCTACCAATATCCTCTTGATAAACTATATAATACAGTGAATATCGAGAATTATTATCAAAGATAATAGTTAAGATCATAGAACGGTTGATCTTCTGAGTTTAATTTATAGGGCTTCTATGTTAAACCTACATCTTGCAGCAAATTATAGACAAAAAAGTAACAACATACACAACCGTAAAGCATTATCCTTTTTTATGTCTCTAAAAGTAGTATCAACTGTGGTTAAAATATAAAGAGAAAGCTCATTGTAAATTCTGGTGCTATTTCATCTATAAAATGCTTAATAGCTCTACTAAGTCGCCCATTTGATGATGAGCGATTTGCCATTGACTTAAATGTTGTTGCTCTTGCGCTGGAATGGACACTGTTTGCATGTTTGCTGCTCTAGCAGCAATTAATCCGTTGAAAGAATCTTCAATAGCAAGGCATTGCCTTGGGTTAATTTGTAAAGCTGTCGCACAATTTAAGTACACTTCAGGGTGGGGCTTGCCGTATTGTAGATGCTCTGCCGATTGTATCGATTGAAAGTAACCTCTGATTTGTAGCTTATCTAACACCGCATCAACCAAATTCATGGAAGAAGATGTGGCTAGGCCAATTTGATAACCATTAGCATGGCAATACTCGAGCGCTTCTAGAACACCTCGCATCGGTTTACCATCATGATTAATATAATCAATCACTTTAGAGACAATATCTATAGAGGTTTTTTGGTTGTTATACTCTCGCCAAGGGTGTCGTTGATACCAATATTCGACCACTTGATCGATTCTCAGCCCCGTCGTCAGCAAAGTATCATCATGAGTCAAAGGCACTCCAAGCTGAATCAAGATATCCAGCTCAGCCTGTTGCCATGCTGGCTCTGAATCAATTATGACTCCATCCATGTCAAAAATGACCGCTGATATCTGTGACGGTAACATAAGTGCCCTCTTTAAAATTATCCATTATACCAATCAGCAATAAGTATTATAACCTCAGGGAAACGCATAAATGTTTTCGAACAAAAACCGTCGGCTTTATAATCCGTCATTCCAGTGAAAACGGGAATCCAGTGATTTTGGATATTCCAATATAAGGCGCTAGATTCCCACTTTCGTGGGAATGACGAAATTACCACATGAAGTTGTGCATATTTCACTCACCCCTGCGGTTTCCTGATTATAACCTGTGCATTTTCCATTACAGTAAATACTTATCTTTGCCAATTCTTTATCTGCTCAAGAGTGTGAGCTGATTCATACTTTTTCAAAGCTGTAGTATACTGTGTGACTAATTTTTAGAGTTGAGTCTAACCGACTGTCAGCTTCAATTTATAACGAAGTGCAGTAGGTTGTTGAAGTGCTAATAAAAGAGGAATGTTGCCGTGCTAGAAGCATATCGTAAACACATCGAGGAGCGCGCAGCGCAGGGCATAGTCCCTCAGCCGCTGAATGCCCAACAAGTTGCTGAACTGGTTGAGCTAGTAAAAAATCCACCAGCTGGTGAGCAAGAGTTTATTTTAAATCTGTTGGAAAACCGTATTCCTCCTGGCGTAGACGAAGCCGCTTACGTCAAAGCCGGTTTCCTTGATGCATTAGCAAAAGGCGAAGTCAGCTCTCCTATTGTTTCTCGCGAGCACGCCATTAACCTACTTGGCACTATGCAAGGTGGTTATAACATCGAGCCACTTATTCACCAGCTTGATGATGCTGAACTTGCGTCTATCGCCGCTGAAAAGTTATCTCATACGTTATTGATGTTTGACGCGTTTCACGACGTAGTTGAAAAAATGAATGCAGGCAATACTCACGCTAAACAAGTAGTTGAGTCATGGGCTAATGCGGAATGGTTTACCTCTAAGCCAAAACTGGCTGAAAAAATCAGCTTACGCGTATTTAAAGTTACGGGTGAAACTAATACCGATGACTTATCACCAGCACCTGATGCATGGTCACGTCCAGACATCCCATTACACGCTCTAGCCATGTTAAAGAACGCTCGTGAAGGGATCACTCCTGATGAAGCTGGCGTTGTTGGTCCAATCAAAGAAATTGAATCAATAAAACAACAAGGTTTCCCATTAGTTTATGTGGGCGACGTTGTAGGTACAGGTTCATCACGTAAGTCTGCGACAAACTCAGTACTTTGGTTCATGGGTGATGATATCCCAAATGTACCAAACAAACGTGCTGGCGGTTTCTGTTTCGGAGGTAAAATTGCTCCTATCTTCTTCAATACCATGGAAGATGCAGGCGCCCTACCGATTGAGCTTGATGTCGATAAAATGAAGATGAATGACGTCATTGATGTTTACCCATACGAAGGTAAAGTTAAGCGTCACGACAGCGACGAAGTGATCTCTGAGTTTGAACTGAAAACCGACGTACTGTTAGATGAAGTTCGTGCAGGTGGTCGTATTCCATTGATCATTGGCCGTGGTCTTACTGATCGTGCACGTGAAACCTTAAAATTAGACGCTTCTGACGTATTCGTTCGTCCACAAGACGTAGCAGATACAGGTAAAGGCTACACACTCGCACAGAAGATGGTTGGTAAAGCATGCGGCGTACAAGGTGTTCGCCCAGGTCAATACTGTGAACCTAAAATGACCTCTGTAGGCTCGCAAGATACTACAGGCCCAATGACTCGTGACGAACTGAAAGACTTAGCTTGTCTTGGCTTCAGTGCCGACCTAACCATGCAGTCATTCTGTCATACTTCAGCTTATCCTAAGCCAATCGATGTGAATACGCACCATACTCTACCTGACTTCATTATGAACCGTGGTGGTGTATCACTACGTCCAGGTGACGGTGTAATCCACTCTTGGCTAAACCGTATGCTATTACCTGATACTGTCGGTACAGGTGGTGACTCACATACTCGTTTCCCGTTAGGTATTTCATTTCCAGCAGGTTCTGGTCTTGTAGCATTCGCAGCAGCAACAGGTGTTATGCCATTGGATATGCCTGAGTCAATTCTTGTTCGCTTTAAAGGTGAAATGCAGCCGGGTATCACACTACGTGATCTCGTTCATGCCATTCCACATAAAGCAATTGAAATGGGTCTGTTGACGGTTGAAAAGTCAGGTAAGATCAATGCCTTTTCTGGCCGAGTTCTTGAAATTGAAGGTCTTGAGCACCTGAAAGTTGAGCAAGCGTTCGAGCTTTCTGATGCATCAGCGGAGCGTAGTGCAGCCGGTTGTACCATCAAGCTAGATAAAGAGCCAATCATCGAGTACTTGAACTCGAATATCGTTATGCTTAAGTGGATGATCTCTGAAGGTTACGGCGATCGCCGTACTATCGAACGTCGTATTAAAGCAATGCAAGAGTGGTTAGCAAATCCAGAGCTCATGGAAGCGGATACTGACGCTGAGTACGCCGAAGTGATTGAAATTGATTTGAATGAAATCAAAGAGCCAATCCTTTGTGCACCAAACGATCCAGATGATGCTCGCCTACTATCTGAAGTTAAAGATACTAAGATCGACGAAGTATTCGTAGGTTCTTGTATGACCAACATAGGTCACTTCCGCGCCTTAGGTAAGATGCTAGACAAGTTTGCCACGTCTATTCCAACTCGCCTATGGATTGCACCGCCAACGAAAATGGATAAAGATCAGCTGATTGAAGAAGGCTACTACGGTGTATTCGGTCGCACAGGCGCACGTATCGAAACCCCTGGTTGCTCACTTTGTATGGGTAACCAAGCACGTGTTGCTGACAACTCAACGGTAGTATCAACTTCTACTCGTAACTTCCCGAACCGTCTAGGTACAGGTGCAAACGTCTACTTAGCTTCAGCTGAACTTGCTGCAGTCGCTGCACTTTTAGGCCGTTTGCCATCACCAACCGAATATCAAGAATACGCTCAAGAGTTAGATGCTACAGCCGCTGACACTTATCGTTACTTGAACTTCAACGAGATCAAACACTACACTGACAAATCAGAAGAAGTGATTTTTCAATCAGCGGTTTAATTTATTAAATTCAAAAAGCTATCTTTAAGATAAAGTTAGAGAGTTAAATTGACTTAGCAGTCAACTTTTTATTGACTGCTAAGTCAAAATGGCAAATAATCTTCACATAGCACCCACGGCTTCGCATGGTTTTTTATTTAATGACTATGCCTTTCCCGTGGGTTTTTTGTTTTTAAGGGATATACACTTATGGATATGAGAGTTGCGGTTTTAGTTGATGCCTCTTTTTTCTTGAAGCGTTTAGAATTTTTTAAGAAAAAATACTTTCCTACACAAGCCGAATTAGAACCAAAGCAAGTTGTTCAGGTGCTTAATATTTGCATAAAACGTCATCTCAATGATTTCAATTCCAATGTATATCAACATTTGTATAGAGTTTTTTATTATGATTCACCGCCTTTAAATATTAGGGTGCATTACCCTCTTATTAACGAAGGTGAAACAAATCCTCGCGTTCTTGATTTTTCAAAGTTGCCTGAAACTAAGCATAGAAATGATATACTTACAGAAATAAAAAAGCAGAGAAAATTTGCCCTTAGATTGGGATCCATAAAGCATGATAAGCAATGGAAGCTTTCTGATCGAGCTTTAAATTAAATACTAAAGGGACATCGAACATTTGGTGATTTAACAAATGATGATTTTTATTATGGTATGCGTCAAAAAGGTGTAGACATAAAGTTAGGAGTCGATATTGCTACGATTTCACAAAATAAACTTGTTGATAAAATTATTTTAATTGCTGGTGATAGTGACTTTGTTCCAGCCGCAAAACTAGCAAGAATGAGTGGTATCGATTTTGTATTGGATGCTTTAAGGAATAATATTGATAATAGCTTACATGAGCATATAGATGGTTTAGTCTCACACGATTTAGTCGCTATTTTGAAAGATGTTTTGGATAAAAACCCAGAGAAAACCCCCAGCTGGTGATCAAATGGTACTAGGCCGGCTAAAAGCAAAAGAAAGAAGTAGTTGAATAAAAATATAACAGGCAAGTCACGCTTTATACTTCATCCAAACTGGCATCACGCGATCTAAAAAGCACATGAATTTTCCTAAACCGACATCGTATTCAACATTACCAAGGGGATCAACAACGCGGCATGGGTAGGCAATGCCAAGCCCAAATAATCCCGAAGCAATGATGCCATTGGTATCGTTATGTTCCAGATTATGCCCAAAAGGCCTAATATTTATATTTTTCCTTTTCTCAAAACCTATCGCATAAATAACTTTTGTGCACTCTGCCATTTCCTTTGGTTCAGTATCTCCAGTACAGTGCACTCTTTGTAAATTTGCGGGTAACGATCCGTCAATGTGTTTTCTCGCCCAATTGGCTGCGCCATCTTTAAGCCCTGTGTTATCAAACAAGATAAAATCATCTAAATACACGGCATACTTCAATGGGTTACGATAAAAATTGATAACTTTCTTTGCGTTACAATTTAATAAGTTTTCAAGCACCACCATTGCAGAATGCGACGAACCAAATACGCCTATAATCTGATCTTTGAGATCAAGTCGCATTAGTTTTTCATCATTCAAAGCAACATCGAGTGCAATATTAGGTTTATCAAAAGTGAGATTCTTTGGCTCAGCACCGTGTGCCAATACAACATTATCAGCGGTTATGGTTTGGTTGCTTAATTCGACATGCCACTGATGATTATGCATTGAAAGAGCTTTAACGGAAGCGGTAAGATCTTTAACTTTTTTCCTGAAATTCGAGGTGATCCATTGTAAAGGTTCAGCGATATGTTCAAGTCTACAACTTATTTCAGGATTAAATGTGCTAAGTATAAACTTCGGTGCCTGAGCGTAGTTGAAGCTTCTGCAATGAGCGAGGTAATTAACAAAACTTTTAACTTGCGTATTGCCCACTACACGATGCCATTTTTTTTGGAAATCACCCACTTGAAAGTACGGATCAACCCACGCGATTCTATCGCTTTCGATACCAGCATCTAATAATTTACCCACAGCAGCTATGCCAGCAGGCCCTGCTCCAACAACACACCATAAGAAGTGATCCATAACAGTGCCTTATGTTTATACTTTCAATGAGTGTAGCAGGAGGAACCGTCTCATATTCAGACTGAATATGGAAATGCTGAAAAATTATATAATTATATCGAAGGTGGTAAATTGTAAGATACAGGGTTTTTGACTTAAAAAATGTCGATATTATACCAATTACAGTAATTAACTTCCCACTCAGCAAGAGCTAAAGGATTTCAGTACAAGGCGCAAGTTTGAAGTACTATATACCCTAACGGCCGCCATACAAAGCTGGCGTTCAACGCACTTCGTGCTTTTGTCGGGATAATTCAAAAACTTGTAACCTAGTAATGGAATCCTTTAGCCTTGCCCTTCGGGAGCTTGTATGTGTCCAAATTACTACGCAAAACTGTCTCAACGTAGCAATGTTATAACGACAGTTTTGTATGTCGGTAATAACTATGTCTTCATCAATTTCACTTGTACTTTGAACACATACATAGCTCTGAGCTGGGAATTTAATTACTGTAATTGGTATTATGAGCGTAGGGCTCAAGATATCGACAGAGTTTTAACTTGAACTAGGGTCTGTTGATCTTTCAGGATTAAATTTTGTGCTATTTGAGCATTTATCTGTTCAAGGCGTGAACAGTGATGCTTAGCCATCTAAGTGAGCTGGTCACAACACAGAACAGTGAATGCTCAAAAGCATCGAGAAAAGAGAGAGCGTAAATTGGTCGCTCTTTCTAAATCAAAGGTGCTGCGTTATCGTTTTCTTATTTGGAAACGAAGTAACGACAGTTTTGTATGTCGATAATAACCAAACCTCACAAACTCTGCCTTGCATAAAATAACCAATTTATCGCTGCAAAAACAATCACGAAAGATCAACAGACCCTAATATCTGGTTATTTTACTCGAACCACTTCGCCACCGAGCTTTTTAAACTTATCTTCAATGTGCTCGTAACCGCGATCAAGGTGATAAATACGATCAACCAGTGTAGTCCCTTCAGCCATCAAACCCGCAATCACTAAACTGGCAGACGCTCTCAGATCTGTCGCCATTACTGGAGCAGCCTTCAAGCTTTCAATTCCATGAATGATACAAGTGTGACCCTCAAGCTCCATGCTAGCTCCCATTCGGATCAGCTCAGGCACATGCATGAATCGATTTTCAAAAATGGTTTCAGTAATGGTACTGCTGCCTTCAGCCAGTGCATTCATTACGCAAAACTGAGCTTGCATGTCCGTTGGAAAACCCGGATACACCGCGGTACGAATATTAACGGCTTTGGGACGGCGCCCGTGCATATCAAGCTCTATCCAATCTTTACCTTTAGTGATCTGTGCACCTGCTTCTTCAAGCTTAACAGTGACCGACTCTAATGAGGCTGGATCTGCATCTAAACATCGGATCCGTCCACGAGTGATCGCCGCTGCGACAAGGAAGGTACCGGTTTCAATGCGATCTGGCATAACCCGATATTCACAACCACTCAGCTTTTCAACACCTTCAATAACTAACTTAGCGGTACCAATACCAGAAATTTTTGCGCCCATCGTCACAAGGCAATTGGCAAGATCGGTAACCTCAGGCTCTCTGGCAGCGTTTTCGATGACAGTTTCTCCGTCAGCCAATGAAGCCGCCATCAATAAGTTTTCCGTCGCTCCAACACTGACGGTATCCATAAAGATATGCGCACCTTTCAAGCGGCCATCGACACGAGCTTTGATGTAACCGTCTTCAACGTCAATTTTCGCACCCATTAGTTCCAAACCATGCAAATGAAGATTCACAGGTCTTGCACCAATGGCACAACCACCAGGAAGCGATACATCGGCTGTGCCATAGCGAGCTAGTAGTGGCCCTAAGATCAATATGGATGCACGCATGGTTTTCACTAATTCATAAGGCGCACAAAAATGATCTAGGTTTTTGGTTGAGATCCGAACTTGGCCATCTTCATTATGAGTAACTTCAGCACCGAGGCATTGCAGTAACTTACAACTCGTTTTCACATCTCTTAATTCAGGAACATTCGAAACAAAAAAATCAGTCTCAGCTAATACGCCCGCCATCAAAATCGGTAAGGCCGCATTCTTAGCACCCGATATAACAACATTGCCAGCTAAGGGTGCACTGGCTTGTATGGTCAGTTTATCCACATCAATTCTCTATTATTAATTATGCTGGCATATTAAAGATTTTTTCACGTTTCCACTGCTCGGGAGTGAAGGTCTTGATTGTTAATGCGTGCAGTGCGCCGCTGGCAATATGCTCATTTAATGGAGCATAAATAGCTTGTTGCCGTTTCACTGGCGATAGTTCACCAAAAAAATCAGCAACAGCAATAATTTTATAATGAGTGCCCTCTGAGCTAACAAACAGCTCTTCTACGTCAAGTTTTTCGCGCAGGATATCTTCTACTTGTTTGCATTCCATCTGATGTACTACCTTAAAAATGAAGTCAGGATTGGCTAAGCTTCGCTAAATAATGTTTGTAGATTATACAGAGCTATTAGCGGTTGTAACTGTTCGGCGGGATTAATTAATTTCAATGGCTTGTTGGCTTGCTGCTGTTGCTCTACGAGATGAAACAAAAAAGCAATGCCTGAACTGTCTATAAACTCCAGTGCTGACAAATCCATCAACTCAACTTCAGCCGCAAGCAAAGTATCTTGCTTGGGCCAAAGCGTCACAACATCTTGGCGTGCTAGCCGCCCTGTCACTTTGCAATAATTGTTGTAGTTTTGGAACTCAGCCATTACTTACTGCTCGCTTTCTGGGCTTCAACGCTCGCTTTAGCACGTTCGTTTAGCATGTTAATGACTGATTCAATACCTTCTTTTTGAACTAAACCACCAATTTCAGACTGTTTAGATTGTAATAAACTGATACCTTCAGCTACTAAATCTATCGCTTTCCATTGATCGCCAACTCTTGGTTTTTTGTCCTTACGTTTGCCCGTCATCAATCGGCGCACTTTAAAAGAGAGTTTAATTGGCGGTCGTCCTGCTTCAATGACCTGTACCGCAACATTGACAAATTTCTCATCATCAAATTTTTTCGCGGGAGCGAAACTGACTTTCTGATGTGTATAAGCCGTAAATGCTGACGCATAAGTACTGACTAAGTAACCGCGAAACGCTTGAGCGAAAGCGGCACGTTGTGCTTTTGTAGTTTTATTCAAATACTTACCAAGCACTTTATAAGCGGCGTACTTGTAATCAATGTAAGGCAATAATTCTTGCTCTATGATAATTTTCAAATGATTAGGATCAGCCTTAATTTTCGATTGATCCGCATCAAAGCGCGCAAAGGTTTTCTTCGCCGCTTGTTCAATCATTTGATAAGGATCTTGCGTATTTACAGCACTGGCTGCAATCACTTGTCCACAGCTTAATAGCATGGTCAGTGGTAATAAAACACGAGCCATCAATTTTAACATCTTAAACTCCTAATCTTTTTTGCCTGTGCTGTATAGAAACTGGCCTATCAAATCTTCTAAAACCAACGCTGAGTGTGTATCTTCGATTTTGTCACCATCGGTAAGCATCGCAATGTCATCGTCAACAAAACCCGGCGTTAATCCAAGAAATTGCTCCCCAAGCAAACCAGATGTTTGAATAGCTACGCTACTGGTTTCAGGGAATTGATCATAAGTTTTGTCGATTTGAATGGTCACAATGGCATCTAATTTCTCAGGATCGAGGTGAATGTCACTCACTCGACCCACCACCACGCCACCCACTTTTACCGGCGAACGTACTTTCAAACCACCAACATTACTAAAATGCGCGCTAAGGCTATATGTATCGTCACCTGAGCTAACTTTAACATTGGCGACATTAAAGACTAAAACCAGAAAAGCCACCAAACCCGATAATAAAAACATCCCAACTAAAAATTCAATTTTACGTGTCAACATATAGGCCTACCACAGTTCAATAAACTCATAAAAACGAACAGATTCCATTGTTCGTCATATTAAATAATTATTATTTGGCATTAATTGCCAAACATCAGCGCCGTTAATAAGAAATCAAGTGCTAAAACGGCCAAACTTGCTTGTACAACGGTTTGCGTAGTCGCTCGGCTGATCCCTTCAGGATTTGGTATTACCTTATAGCCGCGATATAACGCAATCCACGTCACAACAATGGCAAAAATACCACTTTTTATTAAGCAGTTAACGATGTCTTGTCGCCATTCAACCGATGCTTGCAATATAGACCAGAACGCCCCGTTATCAATGCCTTTCCACTCCACTCCAACCAAATATCCGCCATAAATGCCGACAGCGGTAAAAATAAGTGCCAATAAAGGCATGCTAATAAAGCCAGCCCAAAATCGAGGAGCGATAATGTGTCGCAGTGGATCTATCGCCATCATCTCTAGGCTTGAAAGTTGCTCTGTGCTTTTCATTAACCCGATTTCAGCCGTTAATGCTGAGCCCGCTCGACCAGCAAACAATAGCGCCGTCACCACAGGACCTAACTCACGCAGTAAGCTTAACGCCACCATGGGCCCTAAACTTTGCTCTGTGCCAAATCCAACCAAAATGGTGTAGCCTTGCAAGGCTAATACCATGCCGATAAATAAACCTGAAATCGTAATGATGACAAGTGATTGAACCCCAACAACATAAAGCTGTTTGATCAACATCGGTGTGCCTTTTTTGAATCGTGGCCAATGGGCAATTGCCCCCCACAACATCAACCCTGCATTACCGAGATTGGTGATCATTTCAATACCGCTACGACCCAATGATGCGATTCGATCAAAAATGCTCACGTATTAACTCCTTTGCATAACTTTCTGCCGGAAAATGGAACGGGACAGGGCCATCAGGCTCGCCTCCCATAAACTGGCGTAGCTGCGGATTATCAGACTGTTGAAGCTCGTCCGGAGTGCCTTGGGCAATCACAGTTTTATCGGCCACAACAAAAACGTAATCGGCAATACTTAATACTTCGGTTACATCATGAGACACAACAACGGAGGTTAAGTTTAATGAGTCAGATAACTCTTTAATTAATTTAACGAGTACGCCCATCGCAATCGGATCTTGCCCCGCAAAGGGTTCATCGTACATCACCAGTTCAGGCTCTAAAGCGATGGCACGAGCTAAAGCGGCACGGCGCTGCATCCCACCTGAAAGCTCATTGGGCATCAATTGACCTGCGCCTCGTAATCCAACCGCTTCAAGCTTCATCGACACAATCTTTTTAATGATCGATTCTGGTAGCTTTGAGTGTTCACGCAAGGCAAAACCGACGTTATCACTGACGTTCATGTCCGTAAATAACGCACCACTTTGAAACAACATGCTCATACGCTGTCTCAACTGAAATAATTCATTACGACTGATTTGATGGATATCTTGACCATCGAAGAGTACCTGACCTGAGTCAGGTGTAAGTTGGCCGCCCATCAATTTTAATAATGTTGTTTTGCCAATACCACTGGGGCCCATAATGGCCGTGACTTTACCTGTGGGGATCGTAAGATTGATATTGTCGAAAATAACACGTGAGCCACGGCTAAAGCTCATATTGCGAACTTCTACCAGTGTTGGAGTATCTTGTTCCATGCCGGGCCTTATATAATCAGTAAGTTAACCGCGCCTACTGTAATCGAGAAAGTCATTAATTGTACGTAAATGTATAACTGTAATCAATGAAGACAGATTAATTCGGCGTGAGTTCATTGTTTGATAATGAAAGCGACAAAAAAGATTATTAAAGAGCGCTTATCAGCTCAGTTCAAGAATAAAAATAAACCGTAAGTCCAGTACAAGTAAGCACTTTCATTGATAATAGGAGTCATAACACCTGAGAGAATGACGACTATTGATTAAGATACTTTCAATTTATGTCAATACCAGCGAAAATACTGTTTATTAGATCTAGGATCTGTTAGCTCCGCTAATAGACGCCGCGTATTAAGAGACAAATATGGCCGATAAAACCCAGCTCCAAAAATGGGGCAGTAAAGTAATCGATATTGAAAAAGCGGCATTGGACAATTTGTATCAATATGTAAATTCTGACGAATTTGAAGACGCCTGCAAGCTAATATTACAATGCTCTGGCAAAGTCATTGTCATGGGGATGGGCAAATCTGGCCATATCGGCAACAAAATTGCTGCAACCTTAGCCAGTACAGGCACACCAGCGGTATTTGTTCATCCCGGAGAAGCCAGTCATGGGGATCTTGGGGTATTATCTAAAAATGATATTGTTATTGCGATTTCAAATTCTGGTGAATCTTCTGAAATTCTTACTTTAATCCCTGTAATAAAAAGAATGGGCATTCCATTCATTTCCATCACAGGTGTTCCCACTTCAACAATGGCAACCCACGCCAAAATCCATTTGTGTATTCAAGTACCCGAAGAAGCTTGTCCACTTGGGTTAGCGCCAACATCTAGCACCACAGCAACACTGGTAATGGGCGATGCCTTAGCCGTGGCTCTGTTGCAAGCTCGTGGTTTCACGAAAGATGATTTCGCCCTTTCTCACCCGGGTGGCATGTTGGGTCGTAAATTACTCTTAAAAGTCAGTGACATCATGCACAAAGGCGTTCAGCTACCTTTGGTCTATGAAGACACCTTAATTACTGAGGCCTTATACGAAGTGTCACGTAAAGGTCTAGGGATGGCGGCCATAATAGATAACGACAACAAGCTATTAGGCGTATTCACCGATGGTGATTTACGTCGTATCATCGACGCTGAAGTGAACTTAAGTACCACTAAGATATCTCAAGTAATGACACCAAATTGCATTACGACCCATGAAGATGTTTTGGCGGCTGAAGCATTAAAAGTTATGGAACAAAAAAACATCAATGGACTGATTGTTGTTGATGAAGCACAATGTCCGGTTGGCGCGCTTAACATGTTAGACATGGTGAAATCGGGAGTTATCTAAAATTGGCAAATACGACAAGAGAGAGTTTATACGGCCCGATTTCCAATGATGTTTGGAAAAAAGCCAGCCAGATTAAGCTGGTTATTTTCGACGTAGACGGTGTGTTTTCAGATGGTCGAATTTATTTGAGTAATAGCGGTGAAGAGCTCAAAGCCTTTCACACTCGAGATGGATTCGGGGTGAAGTCGCTACTCAATGCTGGTTTTGAATTAGCGGTGATCACTGGACGAAAATCAAAGCTGCTTGAAAAAAGAATGGCAGCGCTGGGCGTAAACCGAATTTACCAAGGTGTCGACAATAAGTTAGTCCCCTTTGAAGCCTTACTTTCCGAACTTAAGTTAACGGCTGAGCAAGTCGCTTATATTGGCGATGACATGGTTGATTTACCCGTTATGCAGCATGTCGGTTTGTCGGTTTGTGTCGCTGACGGGCATCCTTATGTGAAAAAACACACAGACATGATCACGTACACGAAAGGTGGCCACGGCGCGGTGAGGGAATTAACGGATTTAATACTGCAAAGTCAGGGATTGTTTGAATCAGCACAAGGCATGAGTGTATGAATCGCGTTACGATAGCGATTGTTTTATTTTTTGGCACCGCCTTGTATTTATATTGGCAAGTGCAAGTAAAACAAAGCCAAAAAGAAAATAATCTCCCAAGTGTTGAACAGCCAGACTATGTTGCCACAGATCTGCGCAGTGCAGAGTTCAATGAACAAGGCCTGATAAGCAGCCGAGTTACAGCTAAGCACATGGAGCATTACCAAGATAATAATGTGACATTATTTACACAACCAGTATACATCGTATACGGTACTGATAGAACCAGTCCATGGCGGATAACTGCCGAAAAAGGACAGTTTCAGAAGGACATGGGCAAGGTATACTTGCAAGGCGATGTCACATTACAAGCCGTTGATCTTCAAGAGCCGCTACAAAGTGTCAATACCAACGCCTTAGAAATGGATTTGATAACAAAAACCATGACAACCGAAGAAATGGTATACATCAAAGGAAACAGTTTTAATAGTCAGGGGAAAGGCATGTTTGCTGATAAAAATGCTCAGACCATCCGTTTGAACAGTCAGGTAACAGGAACTTATGAAGCAAAGTAAAATATTAATGGCTATTATGTGTTGCCTATTAGCAACACCTTCGATAGCTAAACTGGACGACATCAATCAAATCATTGAAATTGACGCGGATCATTCTGAAGCCGATTTTCAAAATAACCTTATTTTTTATAAAGGCAATGTCAAAATCACTCAAGGCACAATCAAAATTAACGCTGAAGAGTTGAATGCTTTTAATGATAAACAAAATGGCAATAAAATTTTAACTGTTTTAGGAAATCCTGCTACATTTTTTCAAATATTGGATGACGGTCAACAGGGTACGGCGAGTGCAAAAAAAATTCGTTACGATAAAAAAACGGGTACGTTAGTGCTATCCGGAAATGCCATTTTAGATGTGGGTGGTAGCAAGTGGACCGCTGAAGTCATTCGTTATAACATTGAAAATCAACACGCTATTGCAGAAAGCTCTTCAGATGGTAACAGCCGAGTTAGAACGGTTATTCCTGCTGACAACTACCAAAAGCTGAATAAGCAAGAGAAAGACAAAAAAAAAGCTCAAACTGAGAAAAAACAATGACTCAGAAAACCTTAACAGCCAAACATCTCGCCAAAAGTTATAAAAATCGTCAAGTCGTTAAAGATGTCAGTTTAACGATTTCAACGGGTCAAATCGTTGGGTTACTCGGGCCCAATGGTGCAGGTAAAACCACCACTTTCTACATGGTTGTTGGTCTGGTAAAAAGCGATCTCGGTGAAATCCTGATCGATGATGACAATTTAACCCTTGACCCTATGCACCTACGCGCTCGCAAAGGCATAGGTTACTTACCGCAAGAGGCCAGTATTTTCAGAAAGTTGTCGGTATTTGATAACATCATGGCGGTATTGCAAACTCGTAAAGACTTAAGCGTCAACGAACGTTCAGAGCAACTTGAACACTTGCTCGAAGAATTCCACATTACTCACATTCGAGACAATCTAGGCATGTCATTGTCTGGTGGTGAACGCCGCCGTGTTGAAATTGCACGCGCTTTGGCGGCTAATCCTCAGTTCATTTTATTGGATGAACCATTTGCCGGTGTTGACCCTATTTCAGTGATTGATATCAAAAAAATTATCGAACAGTTGCGTGATCGCGGTTTGGGCGTATTAATCACTGATCACAATGTGCGGGAAACACTGGATGTTTGTGAACGTGCTTATATTGTCAGTCACGGTAACTTAATCGCCGAAGGCACGCCGGAAGAAATATTAGATAATCAGCAAGTCAGAGCAGTGTACTTAGGCGAACAATTCACGTTATAGTTAAGGCATGAAGCCAACGTTTTTTACGAAAAAATAACAATAAGGGAATAGCGGTAACATGAAAGCGTCACTCCAGCTCAAGTTGGGACAAAGTCTAACCATGACGCCTCAACTGCAACAAGCCATTCGCTTATTGCAGTTGTCGTCGTTAGAGTTGCAGCAAGAAATCCAACAAGCTCTTGAGTCAAACCCACTATTAGAACTCGATGAAGAACAATTTGGTGATACCGACACCAGTGAAAACCTTAATACAGATAGCCATGACACCAGCGAAGATTCTACTCCAGTAGAAACCGCTGCCGTTGACACCTCCGATGCCATGACTCAAGACTCAATGCCAGAAGAGCTGCCCGTCGACACCACGTGGGATGAAGTGTATACCGCTGCACCAAACTCAAGCTCTGGTGCTATGATTTCTGATGATGACACGCCATTTCATGGAGCAACCAGCCACGGTTTATTTGAACATTTAGAATGGCAAAAAAACCTCACACCTTTCACTGACATTGATGCTGCCATCGCCACTACCATTATCGAAGCCATTGACGAACGTGGTTACTTAACCCAAACCACCGAAGATATTCTTGAAGCAATGGGAGATCCAGAAGTAGAACTCGACGAGGTAGAAGCGGTATTAAAACGGGTTCAGCACTTCGATCCTATCGGTGTAGGCGCCAGAGACATCAGTGAATGTTTATCAATTCAGCTTTCTCATATTGATCCCGAAACACCATTACTAGAAGTCACAAAACAGTTAGCCCATGAATTTTTACCCTTGATTGCTACTCGTGACTTTCGAACTCTGATGAAAAAAACTAAGCTTAAAGAAGCTCAGCTAAAAGAGGCGATAGCACTTATTCAAACTTTAGACCCTAGACCGGGCTTATCCATTGGTCAAACGACGGATGATTATGTGATACCGGATGTATCAGTAACCAAAAAAAGTGGTCGCTGGCACGTAGAGCTTAACCCCAACAATATGCCAAAAGTAGGGGTTAACCAACAATATGCTGCGCTTGCTAAAACAAGTCGCGGCAATGCTGATGGACAGTTTTTACGTGGGCACCTGCAAGATGCAAAATGGTTTATAAAAAGTATAGAGAGTCGTAATGATACCTTATTAAAGGTATCCAATTGCATCGTTAAAAATCAGCAAGCTTTTCTTGAGCATGGCCCTGAAGCCATGAAAGCCATGATCCTCAATGACGTGGCAGAAGAAGTAGAAATGCATGAGTCGACGATATCTCGGGTAACGACACAAAAGTTCATGCATACCCCAAGAGGTGTTTTTGAGCTTAAGTACTTTTTCTCTAGCCATGTCGCGACCGACGATGGCGGTGAATGTTCATCAACGGCCATCAGGGCATTCATTAAAAAATTAGTTGCTGCTGAGAATCAAAAGAAGCCATTGAGCGATAATAAAATGGCGCAATTACTGGCAGAACAAGGAATTAATGTTGCAAGGCGCACAATAGCCAAATACCGAGAAGCAATGCTAATACCACCATCAAATCAGCGCAAGAGTTTGTAATGACTTAAAAAACACAAGCAGGAGGCAATGGATATGCAAATTAATATTACTGGGCAGGAACGTGAAGTCACTCAATCACTTAGAGAATACGTCAGCAATAAGTTTGCAAAACTTGAACGTCATAGTGAACAGATCAATAATGTGCGCGTTGTTTTAAACGTACAAAAAACCAATCAAACCGCTGAAGCAACCATTTTGCTCAGAGGAAAAGAAGTATATGCCAAATCACAACACGTTGAGATGTATGCGGCGATTGATACCTTACTTGATAAACTGGATAGACAAGTGATTAAACACAAACAAAAGCTGACTAACTATTGATGATGGAACTTAAAATCATCCTGAAACCAGAATGCACAACTTGTGCAACACCTGGTAGCAAAAAGAAAGTATTAGAGCTGATCAGCGATTTAATTGCCGCTCAGTACCCTGATTTATCAGGCCAAGAAATATTCGAAAGCCTATTGAGCCGAGAAAAAATGGGCAGTACAGGTATCGGTAATGGCATTGCAATACCACATGGTCGATTAGACAGTATTGATACTCCGATTGCCGCACTTATCAAATGTGAACAGCCAGTTCAATTTGAAGCCATTGATAAGCAACCCGTTGATATTTTGTTTGCTTTATTGGTGCCATCTGATCAATGCCAGCAGCATTTAACCACATTGTCAGCCGTTGCTGAAAAACTCAGTGACAAGCAAACCTTAAAACAGTTACGTCGTATCCACGATGAACAAGAACTCTACCAGGTGATAACGCAATGAAGCTGGTCATTGTTTCCGGTCGAAGTGGCTCAGGAAAATCCGTTGCTTTACGGGTCTTAGAGGACATGGGATATTATTGTGTCGACAATCTTCCCGTTCCTTTGCTCGGTGATTTAATTAATGAACTCAAACCCAGTAACGATTTCGTAGCCATCAGTGTTGATGTGCGAAACATGCCTGAGCAAGACAAAGTACTGTCACAGCAATTAGACCAATTATCTGAGCTAGAAATGACCAGTTTCTATCTCAGCTCAAGCGATGATATTTTGTTAAAACGTTACAGTGAAACTCGGCGCTTACACCCACTTTCGAAAAATGAAGTGACATTACCTCAAGCGATTCAGTTAGAGGGCGAGCTTCTCAGCCCTATGTCAAAATTAATGGATCACTTTATCGATACTTCTCAGCTCAATATCTATCAATTGAGTGATAAAGTCAGAGAGATCTTATTAGGCCGAGTCGAAAAAGAACTGGCCATTAATGTCGAATCTTTTGGCTTTAAACACGGTATGCCGACCGACGCCGACTTCATGTTTGATGTACGTTTTTTACCTAACCCCCATTGGGAAGCTGAATTACGCCCATTGACTGGATTGGACATGCCTGTTCAAGAGTTTTTTCAATGTCAGCCACTCGTCAGCAAATTTGTCTGGCAAATAGCCAACTTACTTGATACTTGGCTTCCACACCTTGAACGCAATAACCGCAGCTATTTGACAATTGCTATCGGCTGTACAGGAGGTCAACATCGCTCCGTTTATGTCACCGAACAATTAGTTAAATACCTACAATCCAGTAAACATAATGTCAAAGCTCATCATAGGGAACTGGATAATGGCACAGCTTGAGCGTCAAGTAACGATCTGCAATAAACTTGGTTTACATGCCAGAGCAGCCACGAAACTTGCGGTATTGGCCGCTGAGTTTGATGCCAATGTTACGCTCAAACAAGGTGATAAAACCGCTTCAGCATCCAGTGTACTTGGCTTGTTGATGCTAGAAACCGGCATGGGGAAAACCATCACAGTAATTGCAGAAGGTAAAGATGCAAAAGCGGCATTAGCTTCGGTTTGTCAATTGATCAATGATTGCTTTGATGAAGCCAGTTAATCACTATTTCCATAACCTGCCTTGGAGTTAATTTAACCTTCTCGATTCAATTAAATCTCGTAAAAAACGCAAAATTTGATTTATCAGTTAAAATTACCCATAGCATAAAAGCATCAGGAGTAGCGCTTTATGACAGATAAAATGATAGGATAAATCAGCCAAGAAGGAGACGACACATGCCAGTAGAAGCACTCGATAACGAACTCACTGAGCAACGCCTCTTTCAACTTAACGAAGCATTAAATAGTGGGATGTTTGTCCACGTCAGACACATGCTACATGATATGCCAGCCTCTGATGTCGCTTTGATCCTTGAGTCATCCCCCCCAAAAACCCGTGAAGTATTGTGGCAATTAATCGAGCACAACCAAGCTGGTAGCATCCTTGAGGAGTTAGGTGAGGAGCTAAAAGACTCGTTTATCATGAATATGTCTCCAGAGCGTGTTGCTAAAGCAACCGCAGGAATGGATACGGACGATCTCGCTTACGTACTTAGAAGCCTGCCAGACAGCATTTATCAACAAGTTCTACAATCTATGAGTAGCCAAGATCGACTTAGAGTCGAACACGCACTCTCATACCCAGAAGACACCGCTGGCAGTATCATGAATAACGATACCGTCACGATCCGCCCTGATGTAACCATTGACGTGATTCTCAGGTACCTTCGAAGTCGTGGTAGCCTACCTGAAGCCACAGATACCCTTTATGTGGTTGATCGAAAAGACGCGTTCTTGGGTGGCATCGCCCTTTCTGATTTACTGACTTGCGATCCTAACCTTTCGGTTAAAGCGGTTATGAACCTCGATCTCGAAGGTATTCCTGTCATGATGGAAGACACCGATGTCGCGCAATTATTTGAACGACACGATTGGATTTCAGCGCCTGTAATTTCCGATAACGGCAAGCTCCTTGGTCGTATCACCATTGATGACGTTGTTGACATCATTCGTGAAGACGCCGAGCATTCCATGATGGGAATGGCCGGCATGGAAGATGATGCCGACACCTTCGGCCCTGTACTAAAAAGTAGTTTTCGGCGTTCAATGTGGCTTATTATCAATCTTTTTTCGGCATTTTTAGCGGCTTCTGTCAGCAACATGTTTGAAGGCACCATCGAAGAATTTGCCACTTTAGCAATTTTAATGACCATTGTCCCCAGTATGGGAGGCGTCGCAGGGAACCAAACTCTTGCCCTTGTAATTAGAGGGATTGCCCTCGGTCATATAGGTAAGAGTAACTCCCGCTGGCTAATAGGCAAAGAGCTAGCCATTGGCTTTCTTAACGGCGTTTTTTGGGCTGCTATTGTTTTTGGATCTGTTTGGATGTGGCGAGGTGACATATTACTTGCGAGCTTGATTGCCGGCGCGATGTTAATCAACATGACCGTAGCAGGTTTATCCGGTGCAGTGATTCCTATTGTGCTCAAAAAATTCAATATCGATCCCGCATTAGCCGGTGGCATGCTACTCACCACAGTTACGGATGTGATTGGATTATTTTCGTTTCTAGGGCTAGCCACCTTATTTCTAATGCAATAAGGTTCACACTAACAATTCTAAGTTACTGCAGTTCCTCTAGGTATAATGGCCTAAATTCATAAATTGAACTCTTCACATAAGTATCTGAATATGATTCAAGATCGCGATATGAAAGGTTATGGTGCCACCAGCATAGATCCCAAGTGGCCTAACAAGGCTAAGCTTGCTGTGCAATTTGTGATTAACTACGAAGAAGGTGGTGAAAACTGCATACTCAATGGTGACAAGGCGTCAGAAGCCTTTTTATCTGAAATCGTAAACGCACAACCAATTATTGGTATGCGAAACATGAACATGGAATCACTTTATGAGTATGGGAGTCGAGCAGGGTTCTGGCGCCTTCTCCGTATTTTCACTCAACATCAATTACCCGCCACAGTGTTTGCCGTCACAACAGCACTGCAAAAAAACCACGACGTGATAGAGGCCATGCAGAAAGCCAACTGGGAAATTGCTTGCCATGGATTAAAATGGGTTGATTATCAATTTATGGATAAAGCCACTGAACGTGAACACATCACACAAGCCCTAAATGGACACCGAAAGCTAACGGGTGTATTTCCTCAAGGTTGGTACACTGGCCGCATAAGCCCAAATACTCGAAGTTTGGTTCTTGAGCAAACTGATTTGGCTTATGACTCTGACTCCTATGCCGATGATTTGCCATACTGGTGCTACGATTATGACAAACCACACTTGATAATTCCCTATACTCTAGATACGAACGACATGCGATTTTGCACTTCTCAAGGGTTCAATTGTGGCGATCAGTTTTTTTTCTATCTTAAAGATGCCTTCGATCAACTCTATTCTGAAGCTCTAGCTAATCCTAAAGCCGCCAAGTTGCTTAACATTGGCTTACATTGCCGGATCACTGGACGTCCAGCGAGAACAGCATCATTAGCTCGATTTATCAATTATATCAATCAGTATCAAGATATTTGGGTAACCCGAAGAATTGACATCGCAGAGCATTGGAAAAAACACCACCCCCCTATGCTTTTGAAGGCTTAGTTGATAACCATTTGTAGCACGCACTGGCTAACATAGCACCGAAAATCCCACTGAAGTTCGACAAATCAACCATCAAACCATGCCACTGGGATTTTTCAGCAAACTCAGGTAACAGCACAAATAAAATGCTGATCAAGGCCGCTATAGACAAAGATAATATTGCCGTTCGATTAAACCCATGAAAATACCAGTACTTTCCGTCTTGTTCGCAATGATACAGTTCAGCTATAACAATACGTTGTTTTTTTATCAAATAGAAATCAGTGATAACAATGCCCAAAACCGGCCCCATAAAGGCGGCAAGTAAATCTATCGTGTAATGAATAATTTGTGGATTATTAAATAGATTCCAAGGAGTGACACATGCTGATAATAAAGCAGTGATCATTCCAGCTGTTTTTAAATTTAATCGGTTTGGCTGTAAATTAGAAAAGTCAAAAGCACTTGAAACAAAATTGGCCACGATATTAATTCCTAAGGTGGCCGTTATAAAGGTCAAAGCACCAAAAAGCACAGCAGTAAAAGAATCGATACGTGCCACGGTTTCCAATGGATCAAGAATTAATTGCCCAAATACCGGTATTGTCCCAGCTGTGATAACCACTGTTATGACGGAAAAAAACACAAAATTGACCAAAATACCCAGCAAATTGCCTTTTAATATGTCACGAAAACTAGTGGCATACCGAGCAAAATCGCCAAAATTAAGGATAACTGGCAAAAAATAAGACACGACGAGAGATACGGATATGACTAATTGCCAACATTGCTGACCTGCCGACAAATTTTTGGATGCTAAGTTAAAATCAATATTCTCCCAACCTGCTTGTGTCACTATCCAGTACACTAGTAATAGCATTACGGCGTAAACCGCAGGTCCAGCAAAATCCACGAAGCGCTTAATGGTTTCAATACCACGCCAAAATAAAATCATTTGCAGTAACCAAATAACGATAAAACACATCCAACCTAGCGAATGTAAACCAGCAAACAAAGTTCCTTCAGTATATTTCGATAATTGAGGTGCAACATGCAATAACATGATTTGTAGTGACACGGACGCTAAATAGGTTTGAATTCCGTACCACACAGTAGCCACAATGCCTCTGATCATTGCGGGAATATTGGCGCCTAGCACTCCGAATGCCAATCGGCAAACTACAGGAAACGGTATACCAGATTTTTGACTGGGTTTCGCCATCAAGTTAGTGAGCTTCATCACCACCACTACACTGGTTATTAAGCCAACAAATACCAGCCATGGCTCCATACCCAATGTAAAAAGGCTGGCCGCAAAGATATAACCGCCAACACTGTGAATATCAGCCATCCAAAAAGCAAAAATATTGTACCAATTCCACGATTGGCGCTGTTTCCCTGATATCGGAGCCAAATCTTCATTATAGAGCCGTGGGTCATACTGAACATTAGATGGCATAGGAGGCACTCTTTGGCGTTAAAAAATTAAACAGATTTATTCTCGGGATAATTCAAAGGATAGCTGATTGGCTACCGCTTATCGCTTTAATTGATGTTGAACCTAAATAAATCGGTTAAATACAAAATTAAACAACCCGAATTCACCCATCAGGTGAGTGCTGAACATTCATACACTTGCCAAAATCACCGCTAGCGGCGTTATAAATTTTTCAAGTAGAAACGAAGTAACGACAGTTTTGTATGTCGGTAACCACTACTTGCTGCTATTCATGCCTTACTACCAATTACAGTAATTAAATGCTCAACTCAGAGCTATGTATGTACTAAAAGTGCAATCGAAATTGATGAAGACATAGTTGTTACCGACATACACAACTGTCGTTATTACATTGCTACGTCAAGACAATTTTGAGAAGTAATTTGAGTACATACAAGCTCCCGAAGGGCATGGCTAAAGGGTTCCATTACTGCGTTACAAACACTTGAATTATCCTGACAAAAGCACGAAGTGCGTTGAACGCCAGCTTTGTATGGCGGCCGTAGGGAATATAGTACTTCGAGCTTGTGCCTTGCACTGAAACCCTTTAGCTCTTGCTGAGTGAGAGATAAGTTACTGTAATTGGTATTACTATCAGTAATTTTTTCTGCGTATATGAACGCTCCCAACCGATTTATTTAGGTTGAAGAATGATATTCTGTTTTTAAATACACCACTTTTTAGCTAAAAGACGCTCTTCTTTGTAATTTAGCCTGAGTATCCTTTAGTGCTTCCTTATCAACAGAAGTCCGCACTTGCCTTCTTATTTTTGCTTTATAGCCGATTTTACAAAAATGATTTGGTCCACTTTCACAATTGGATTCGTGAATCATCTTGGCGGTATGTTGCCAGAATAACATGGCAAACTTTAAGTCACTGAAGATAATTTTAGCCCCCTTTCTAAAACCAAAGTGAGCGATAAACTTTTCAATTGAGGATTCAAACAAGCTATTACAAGGTAACGCTTGGTTTTCAATGGCATGCTGACAGCAACTTTGAAAAAGCAAATAATTGACGAACATAAAGTTGACGGCGTTCATTGGGATAAGTTCTAGTCGATTAAAAGTATACCGCCCAGCCATGAAATTTGGATCAAGTTTTTCGTCAAACGTAAACTCTTGATCAAGAAATGGCCTCTTTTTCTCCATTGATTGCTTCAATTCCAGATATTTTTTCGCCTCATCAAAAGTCAACCATGTTCTCGCAGGCGTTGCTTTAGAATACTTGAGTAGTAGATCACACAGCTTATAATAATAATTTTTGAATACTTGATTCTCACTTTCTATGAGGAGGGAGAAGCCTTCAATCGCTCGGCTATTGTCTGCCACTCCAAAGAATTGCAAGCAGTAGGTATCGAGATCGAGAAACATATTCCGATAAGGCTTTGGAATTGTGCTAAGTAATTGGGCGTGATACAAATCATGCAGCAAACCAAATAACTGATCACAATAGATACGATCAGGACAAGTGAGATTGTTATCCACGAGATCGTTATACACTAATACAGGGTGTTGTTGCTGAAGTCTCATCACTTTCATATCTTCAGCCGATGTAGCTCCTAGCACTGGCATCATTGCAATAGGATGGCCATGTAACTCACACAATCGCTCTACTGTTAAAACCGATAAGATATACAAGCGCTTGGTATAAAAATCAAATACCACCGGCCCACTTTCTACAACAATTAACACATTCGCCCACCGCCTCGGTTTTCCTGGCCTACAGTCTCTTGCTTCTTTTGATTCTCTTACTATTATTTCTTCAGGCGTTTTTTGTTGTCTATTTTTTACCCTTGGAGAAGTCATATTGTCATTTCTTATAAAAAATGGTGCTTCTTTATCGGTTAATTGACAACAAATAACCTGAGCTTCTTCAGTCGCATATTCAGTCAAGAATTGATGCAATTTAGGTTTACTTGCTTGACCTCTAGATGAAGCTAAAACTCGTTCTTTGTGTTCTATGTTACTAGGATGGTTGAGATCTAATACTTCAACATTAGATGTTGCAATGGCGTACTGAGACGGCATAACGGATTGATTAAATTGTTTGAATGTTAAAACAATTTGTGTAGTAAAAAGGTAAATTGACTTGCTGATTTTCCCCATAACGTACAAAGCAATAAGAATATTTTCTATCTCTTCTTGTTTGAATTCAACCGCATTCCAATCCTTGCGCTCACAGCATTCGAGCACATACTCAACTCTATTTTCTTCAAGGCTAAGCAGAGCCTCGATAAGCGCAGAGCAATCATTAACACTCAGGCATAAGTTAGTCATGCACTCATTTTTCATCGCTTTTATTAAGTCAGAATGAAATGAGGTCTCATGGCTCTTTTTCTCATAGGACTGCCAAGTTTCAATTGATGAAAATTCAATTAGCGGTCCAACGTGACTCACGTTTGCAGTACACACCTAAGATACTCTACAAGATAAATTACGTACTCCCATTGTGCGCGAATTTAAGTAAATAACGGTTAAATTAAATAAAAAGTAATGCAGAATTCATTATTCAACCTAGAAAATCAGTTGGCGGCGATATTAAGCCTAAATAAATTGGTATAACTCTCCCATCTACCAAAAAGGCAGCTATATCAGCTACCTTTTTATCTTTTAAAATCAAATCGTAAGTTATCTTTGTCTTACCGCTTCGAACAAGCACACACCTGTTGCAACCGACACGTTCAAACTTGATACCTGCCCGGCCATGGGAATGGAGACTAAACTATCACAGGCTTCACGGGTAAGGCGACGTAGTCCTTTTCCTTCTGCGCCCATTGCAATAGCCAGTGAGCCTTTTAAGTCTGCTTGATATAAATCACTGTCGGCTTCGCCCGCCGTACCAATAATCCAAACACCAACTTGTTGGATGTGACGCATGGTGCGCGCCAGATTTGTCACTTGAAAAACAGGCACAATTTCAGCAGCGCCGCAAGCCACTTTACTCACTGTTGAGGTAACTGTAACCGAATTATCTTTTGGAATAATGATCCCATGAACACCTGCTGCATCAGCATTACGTAAACAAGCGCCTAAATTATGCGGATCCGTTACCCCATCTAAAATCAGTAAAAATGGTTTATCTGTTTTTTTGAGCAGAACATCAAGATCGTTTTCTGTCAGAGCTTTCGCAGGCTTAACTCGTGCCACAACACCTTGGTGCTGGCCACTTTGTGCTTTATCTTCAAGTGTCTTTTTTGCTGCTCTTTGCACCGTAACGCCAGTATTGTTAGCTAACGAAACAATTTTTTTTAGGCGGTCATCTTCCCGACCTTGCAACAACCATAAATCGAGTACACGTTCTGGTGCTTGAGTTAATAAAGATTCAACGGCATAAATGCCGTACATCATATCTTGTTTTTTCATAGTAATATCTTACTTCTTAACTGTTCGTTTTTTCACGCGAGTTCTGCTTTTAGATTTCTTCGCAGTTCCTGATTTTGTATTGTTAGTTTGGGTTTTATTTTTAGCTGTTTTTTTCACCGAGTCTTTCTTTTTCGGATCTGTTGCCTTAGCTTTGCGTGAGTATTTAGCTTTATCAGAACCTGTTGATGATTCCTTTTTTGACTTAGCCTGCTTAGCACCTTCAATATTAACCCGCTCTCTTGCGGTTAATGGTTTACGCGCTCCGCTTTTACGCCTCGATTTTGAATCACCCACAATGGCTAAATCAATTTGTCTGTCATCAAGGTTCACCCCTGCAACACTAACCGTGACTGCATCACCGAGTTGATAAACTTGTCCCGAGCTTTCACCGATCAAACGCTGTCGACTCGGATCAAATTGGAAATAATCGCTCGCCAAGGTCGATACATGAACTAACCCATCAATAAACAACTTGTTAAGGCGTACAAAAAAACCAAAGTTAGTTACGGAAGCAATCACACCATCGAAGGTATCACCAACATGATCCTGCATGAACTCGCACTTAAGCCAGTCACTGACATCGCGCGTAGCTTCATCGGCGCGGCGTTCATAATTCGAACAGGTTTCCGCTAATACATCCAGCTCTTCGAGTTGATAATGATAACCGCCATCACGTGTCCATTTTTCTTTATTTTCGCCTTGTTCTTTAGCCAGTAAGTGCCTAATTACACGATGCAATACCAAGTCTGGATAACGACGAATGGGCGATGTGAAGTGTGCGTATTGCTCTAAGGCTAAACCAAAGTGACCATTATTGTCAGGTGTATAGACCGCTTGGCGCATCGAACGCAGCAACATCACTTGGATCAACTCAGCATCTGGCCTGTCTGCTATCTCCAACATCAAATTCTGATAGTCAATTGGATCAGGCTCATTACCGCCGTCCATGGTCAAACCCCGTTCGGCTAAAAAGGCTTTAAAGTTACTCAGCTTTTGATCAGACGGAGAATCATGCACACGATATAACACTTCACCTTTATGCTTTTTAACAAACTTCGCGGCGGCTACATTAGCCAAAATCATACATTCTTCAATGATTTTGTGTGCTTGATTACGGCTGCGTGGTTCGATGCGTTCAATTTTACGTTGTTCATTAAAAATAAACTGGGTTTCAAGGGTCTCAAAACCAATAGCACCTCGAACAGCACGTTGCTCATTTAAGGTTAAATATAAGCTCTGTAAGCACTGTAAATGTGGTAGTAAAGCTTGGTGTTCATCCAGCCCTTGTGCGCCTTCGAGCATGGCCGCCACTTGGGTATAAGTGAACCGCGCATGGGAATGCATTACCGCAGGATAGAATTTGTAACCTGATAACTTACCATTGGCTGAAATGGTCATTTCAGTCACCATACATAAACGATCCACCTTAGGCTTTAATGAACATAACCCGTTCGACAGCTTTTCAGGCAGCATTGGGATCACTTGTGATGGGAAATATACCGATGTACCACGTGATTGTGCTTCTTTATCTAACGCTGAATCGGTGCGTACATAATGACTGACATCGGCAATCGCGACCCACAAGCGCCAGCCACCACTTTTTTTAGTTTCCGCATAAACGGCATCGTCAAAGTCTCTGGCGTCTTCACCATCGATGGTCACTAATGGTAAATGGCGTAAATCAACGCGGTTTTGCTTTTCCTCTTCAGTCACGTCATCAGGAATGCGGCGTAATTTTTTTTCAATCACACTTGACCATTCATGAGGCAGATCATAATTACGCAGCGCGATCTGAATTTCCATACCCGGTGCCATTTGCTGACCAAGTACTTCAACAACTTTCGCAGTGGCTTTAATATAACGGCTAGGACGGCGTGTCAGTTCGAGCACGACTACATCGCCATGTCTCGCACCATTTTTATCTTCTTTAGGTATGAGTATTTCTTGGCTGATGCGTCTGTCATCGGCGACAACAAATCCCATTCCTGCATCGAGGTAATAGCGACCAACCAGCGGCGCTTTTCGCTCTGATACTAAACGCACAATGCGCGCGTCACGGCGGCCACGTTTATCTGATCCCGCTTTTTGTGCCAGCACTTTATCGCCATGAAAGTACATTTGCATATCACGGGCGGAGATGTACAAATCATCGCCACCTTCATCTGGCTTAAACCAGCCAAAACCATCTCGATGACCTAACACAGTGCCGGTAATTAAATCCATTCGTTCTGGCAAACCATAACTGTGACCGCGGGTATACACTAACTGTCCATCACGCTCCATTGCACGTAAACGACGACGAAGGCCTTCGAGTTGTTCTTCATCGGTGATGTCTAACGCGGTAGCAATTTTTTCACGTGTCATCGGTGAGGTTTGCTTGGTTAAGTACGCTAAAATGTACTCACGACTTGGGATAGGGTTTTCGTATTTATCTTGTTCACGCTCAAAATGAGGGTCTATTGTCATTCATGTTCCAATTTTTTATGGCAGAAAAGGTCTTCAATAGCCTCTTTCTGCACGTTTAACAGCACTGACGGGCATTTTTGTCGCCAATTGCTGTAATAAATGTTCGGCTTGTTGCTTAGTATGTTGCGAGTCAAAAGTATTGTTATGCAATAAACGGTAACCTGTTTCATAGTCTACAGGGCTACCGATATCTTCAATAAATAACTTCACCAACAGCATTTGTGCCGGAATATAACCGCTGTATGCAGCGGGCAAGGCATACTTCATTGCCTTGTCTTTATTTTGTATCACTAACTCGCCTTTATCATGGTAGCTGGCTAAACGATACATGGCCTCAGCTAAACCTTGTTTAGCACTGTCTGCCACCAAAGTCATACCACGCTTCAAGTCAGTGTTCACACAGGTCCCTGTATTGAGCATTTCACCCCATAAAAATTGATACAAGGGCTCTTTTAATACTTCAGCTCGTGCTTCAATGTCTTGCACAAGCTGGCAATCATCTGCTTTTACTCGTTGCAAATACTGGTTATTACGGATCAACTGTGACAATTGCTTTTGTGAATATATGTCGACGGCCTCTAGCTCTGCCTTTGCAGTGAGACTTAAACATAACAACATAACAGTGCTAATGATACGTAACATAAGCGATCTCAATGACAGGAATATTACTCTATGCATCGGCATTATAACTCATTTCTTGAGCAATCGATGATTCTAGGGGCAAAAAGAACATAATAAATGGAATTGTTAATTCGATCTTAACGGTTGGCTCCTGAAATGTAGATTATTCCGTTCAACTTAGAAACATCAGTTGACTGCGTTCTCAAGCGTAGAAAAAAATGGCTGATAGTAATACCAATTACAGTAATTAACTTCCCACTTAGCAAGAGCTAAAGGATTTCAGTACAAGGCGCAAGTTTGAAGTACTATCGGGATAATTCAAAAACTTGTAACGTAGTAATGGAATCCTTTAGTCTTGCCCTTCGGGAGCTTGTATGTGTCCAAATTACTACGCAAAACTGTCTCAACGTAGCAATGTAATAACGACAGTTTTGTATGTCGGTAATAACTATGTCTTCATCAATTTCACTTGTACTTTGAACACATACATAGCTCTGAGCTGGGAATTTAATTACTGTAATTGGTATAAGGCGTAGCTTGCAGCAAATAGTTATTTTACTTGCAAAAGTTACAACGCAGATAGCAGTCATTTTAGCAAGCTTGTGAGCGTAAAGCACTTCACTCATTGGGTGAAAGCCATGATGATAAAATCTTATTATTGCTCAAATAGTTACTCGTATACTCAGCGTTCAACTGATGTTTTTAGGTTCAACCACACTATCATCGCAATTAAAGAACTCATGGCAAGCAAACGGAATGAAATGCCACAATGAAGCTATGGTGAGGTATTAAAGAGCACTAGCGAAAAGTGTCCCCATATTGCCACCCCGGGTATTAGCAGATACAAAAATGCCGCTCAATAATATGAGCGGCATTTTTATTGCAGTCAATTAACTGAGTAATTTAGATACTGAAAGATTTAGTTGAATGGGCTAACCAAAACCATAGTTTCGTTACGATCTGGCCCTGTAGAAATAATATCTACCGGTGTTTCAAGCAACTCTTCGATACGTTTGATGTAATTACGTGCGGCTTGAGGTAATTGCTCAACAGAAGTCGCGCCAAAGGTTTCTTCACTCCAACCTGGCATACTTTCATACACAGGTGTGACTTCATCATAGCCTTCTGCTGCCATTGGCGTTTGCTTCATGATAGAGCCGTCTGGCATTTGATAGCCAATACAGATTTTCACCTCTTCCAAACCGTCTAACACGTCAAGCTTAGTTAAACAGAGGCCGGTAATACTGTTAATTTGTACCGCGCGCTTCATCGCAACCACATCTAACCAACCCGGACGACGTTTACGGCCAGTAGTCGCACCAAATTCGTGACCTTTTTCACCAAGGTAATCACCAATTTCGTTATTCAACTCTGTTGGGAACGGACCGCTTCCCACGCGAGTGGTATAAGCTTTAATAATGCCTAAAACATAATCTAAATGACAAGGACCAAAACCAGAACCTGTCGCGACACCACCAGCGGTTGTGTTTGAAGAGGTTACAAATGGGTAAGTACCGTGGTCAATATCAAGCAATGTGCCTTGCGCACCTTCAAACAATATTGGCTCACCCGCTTTACGCGCGCTATCCAGTAGCTCCGTCACGTCAACACACATGGCTTGTAAGTAATCAGCAATCTCAAGTGCATCAGCCAATGTTTTCTCGTAATCAACGGCTTCGCATTTGTAGTACTCGGTGAGCATAAAGTTGTGATATTCCATCACCTCTTTTAGCTTTTCTGCGAATAGCGCTTTGTTAAACAAATCACCCACACGCAAACCACGACGAGACACTTTGTCTTCGTACGCAGGACCAATACCACGACCAGTAGTACCGATAGCGTTATTGCCACGTGCTTTTTCACGGGCTACGTCTAATGCACAATGAAACGGAAGAATTAACGGACAAGCTTCAGAAATTTGAAGACGCTCTTCAACCGGAATACCGCGCTCTTTCAGCATGGTAATTTCTTTCAATAATGCGTCAGGAGCCAGCACTACGCCGTTACCAATAATGCATTTAACATTATCGCGTAAAATACCTGATGGAATTAAATGAAGTACGGTTTTATCGCCGTCGATGACGAGCGTATGACCAGCGTTATGGCCGCCTTGATAACGAACCACATATTTTGCCTGTTCTGTCAGAAGGTCGACAATCTTACCTTTTCCTTCGTCACCCCATTGAGTGCCGAGAACAACTACGTTTTTGCTCATTTTTCGCTGTGTAGGTTGAGATTAAAAACGGATTCTAACAGATTTGAGCCATGAAAAGGCAAGCAATTTATGAAAAAATAACCAATAAAACCAAACCTGCCGTCACCAAGCACCCTCCCAGCCGTTGCATAGCCTGAGGAGACTGTTCTGAAAATGAAGCTAATACCTTTTTCCAGCGCTTTGGGATCAATAAAGGCCCAAAACCTTCAAAAATGAGCATTAAGCCTAAAGCGAGCATGATTACTGTAAATGTCATACATTCCCTTTTAAATTAAGTATTGTGATTTCCGTCTTCAGCAGCTACGAGATGGGTATGTAAAACTCCCTCTATTTAATACTTCGAAAATAATATTCTTTGAACGTTTTCATAAACTCATATCTAATGCTTCAAACTGTAATTTATACTCATTTCTGTGCATTTTCCCTTTGAGTATTCCTTGCAACTCAGCTGATAGTTTATTGGAGTAAAGTCCGTGAACCGTATCACAATTGAATTGATATTTTTTTATATTTGTAATTAGTGTATTTATATTTTCGTTATTCACATTGCACCCAAGAAAAATGCGTCCTATTTTTCTTGGGTGCCCCAGACAACCTTCATTTATTCGTGAAAAGAACATAGTGTCGTTACCATCTGAGTTATGCCAAAGCTTGCTGATTAATCCCAAACTTCCAGTGGAGTTAATCCCAATGTGATCCGGTTTGATGAAATACGTTTTATCTTTTTCAGATTTCTTATCATCTATACATTTTATTCGATCTGAATACTTACCTAAGATTTCTTTTGCTATCTCATATCCATTTTTTTGAGAATAATTGTAGTAACCCAAATGAATCACCCCGCCCCAAGGGGCGAGGTATCAATTAGTTAGATAAAGACGTTAGTCCGCCGCAAGCGGCTAGGAATTTACCCTACTGAGATTAAATAGTATTTATGATGTTCGCAAGACAAGTGAATACAAAAGCTGTTTTATTTCCCATAAAAAAACCCAGCATAAGCTGGGTTTTTCGACAAACTCCTGAGCGTAATATTAACGCTTAGAGAATTGTCTCTTACGACGAGCTTTACGGAAGCCGACTTTCTTACGTTCAACTTCACGAGCATCACGGGTAACGAAACCAGCAGCACGTAGAGATGGACGAAGCGTTTCGTCAAGTTGCATAAGAGCACGTGTAATACCGTGACGGATCGCACCAGCTTGACCAGTAGTACCACCACCTTTAACAGTGATGTTTAGGTCTAGTTTTTCTAGCATCTCAACCAATTCAAGTGGTTGACGTACTACCATGCGAGCAGTTTCACGTCCAAAATATACGTCTAAAGAACGTTTATTTACAGTGATGTTTCCACTACCTACTTTTGCGAATACGCGAGCGGTAGAAGTTTTGCGACGGCCAGTGCCGTAATACTGAGTTGCAGCCATTAGCTTAATCCCGTTTAGATATCAAGAACTTGAGGTTGTTGTGCAGTGTGGTTATGTTCTGCGCCAGCGTAAACTTTAAGTTTACGGAACATAGCGCGACCCAATGGGCCTTTTGGTAACATACCCTTAACTGCTTTCTCGATAATCATTTCTGGCTTATGAGCTTGCAGCTTCTCGAAGCTGATTTGCTTAATGCCACCAGGGAAGCCTGAGTGCGAGTAGTATGTTTTGCCTTTCGCTTTATTACCAGTAACAGTAACTTTATCAGCGTTAACAACGATGATGTAATCACCAGTATCAACGTGAGGAGTATATTCTGGCTTGTGTTTACCACGTAAACGAGTAGCAATTTCAGTCGCAATACGACCTAAAGTTTTGCCGTCTGCGTCAACGACAAACCAGTCACGTGTTACAGTTTCTGGTGTAGCAGTAAAAGTCTTCATTTTACAAAAACCCAAAGTTATGTGTTGTTTCACACGTTATTGCCTATGCAAATAACGTAAAAAGTGCCTTCATTTTTGCCCCTTCGAGCAAACGAAATGGCTGAATAATCCGCTAGTTAAAACGGTTTAACGTGGGCAGGCGACGGATTATATAGAAATATCGGCTAAAAATCATCTATTTTTTATTTAATGCCATGATTCTTTTTTATGGTAAATGCTCTAACGCTAAATAGTCATGGGATTGCATTTCTATTAGTCTGGATCGACATCGTCGAAACTCAAAGTTAAGCCTTCCATCTGTGTAAATGTTTTCCAACGCCACTTCAGCTGAAATGATGAGTTTCACGTGTCGTTCGTAAAACTCATCCACCAAAGCTAGAAACCGCCTTGCTATGTCGTCACCGGTAAGCTGTTCGCCCATTTGTTTGACGCCACTTATCATCACTGTATGGTGTAAGCGCGCTAGTTCCATATAGTCACGTTGACTGCGAGGCCCATCACACAGTGCAATAAAATCGACCAACAACACACCTTGGGCTTGTTGCCTGATTGCAATTGGGCGATCTTCAATGTCAATGCTTCCCGTTGTCACTTCAGACTCCGGCGCTAACTTTGAAAAATAATCCGCTAAGTTTTGTTCTGCTTTGTCATCTAGTGGGTAGTGATAAATTTCAGCTTGCTCTAGGGTGCGAAGTCGATAATCTACGCCTGAATCCACATTCAACACTTGGCAATTATTTTTTATCTCATCAATAGCAGGCAGAAAACGGGCGCGTTGGAGCCCGTTTTTGTATAACTCATCAGGAATAATATTTGAAGTCGCGACTAATACCACCCCTTCATCGAATAAGGCTTGAAATAAAGTCCCTAGTAACATGGCGTCGGTAATGTCTGAAACGAAAAACTCATCAAAGCAAATAACACGATATTGCTTCGCCATTTTGCTCGCCATCGTAAGAAGTGGATTTTGTGTGCCCTTAAGCAAGCTTAATTCATGATGGACTTGATGCATAAAGCGGTGAAAATGCGCTCTTAACTTATTGTCAAAAGGCAGTGCGTCATAGAAAGTATCCATTAAATAGGTCTTCCCTCGACCAACCCCTCCCCACAGGTATAGCCCTTGCACTGAGTCTTTGCTTGAATGTCCAAACCAACTCAAGGCCTTTCTCCATACGGAGTCGCTTTGAGATTCATTCAATAAATCATCGTAAACGCGTTGTAAAGAAATAACAGCTTGCTCTTGTGCTGGATCATGTGAAAAGTCATCGCGAAATAAGTCTTGTTGATAATGTTGCCATGGGGTTAGATTCGACACTGAACTGCTGCTCACTTTCTATTTGTTGTTAATCCTTCTGAGAATTTTAGCATGCCAATCAATAGCCTGATAGACGTAATTGTTTTCCCTCTGATGCACTCAATCATTTGAGTTTGTGACAGCTAATGGTTTGATAAAATCAAAATTATTTTAATTATCGTCAGCTTACGTCCAAGTTTAATCGTGATAATAGTGATACGTACTCTTTAATTGACTATATGAGTGAGCACATTATGGCTGTAGCATTAAATCCTCAACAATCGACGTCTTCATTACAAGAAGCACAGTATACACAGCAAACTGTCAACACCTTAGCACAAGACGAGAGCAGCAAAAGCTATGCTGTTGATTGTCCGTATGGGGTTCAAGCTACCGTTGTGGCTGCGGCACTGAGGATTATTGACTTCCATAGCAGTTTTTCAAGTCAGCTCATACCTTCGAACTGCTTTTTTCTCGATGTGACCAGTGAATGTTCAGCAGAAGATAATTTTTCCGTACAATGCGCACTCACTCTTACTTGCCAAGAATCAAGCAAATGCTCACAATATGACACCGCCGTAGTTAATTTTTTTAAGCTACCAACTCCGAATCAAGTTCCAGCAGCAAAGTCCACCAATAAGCTGAGCACCTCCGCTCACACTAAAGTTGAATCTGCAAAAGAAGCTCAAACTCAACTTATTGCGCCGCCATTTCATGCCTTTTACAGCAAAACGACAAAGGGTAAACAGCATTTAGAGCATATGTCAGCAAAATTAAAAACCTTAACGGATCATCCTTTTCTCATTCACCCAGCCATTCACCATTTGAGAGCCATCGGCAACCCCGCACCATCAGTGTTATTGAACACGCCTCCACAGTTTCAGTTTTTATCACTGTTAGTGTTACAAAACTATAATATGTCCAACTTAACAGAAACTGCAAAACATTATGTTGAAGGAAATATGTCCGACTTCTCCGAAATCCGTCCAAATCAGTTGTCAGACGACGAAATGCTTATGGTTATTGAAAAATTAATCGAAGGCTTCCTTGAATTAAAACGAAGAGGCTTTTCTTGTCACAATATCACTTTCCAT
Organism: Parashewanella spongiae; assembly: GCF_004358345.1. Taxonomy (NCBI): domain Bacteria; kingdom Pseudomonadati; phylum Pseudomonadota; class Gammaproteobacteria; order Alteromonadales; family Shewanellaceae; genus Parashewanella; species Parashewanella spongiae. Next base: position 5,066,810 of record NZ_CP037952.1, read on the forward strand.
GATTTATCCTTCGACTTACATAGCATGCAGCCATACATCAATAATATGGAATGTGTCTGTCCGGCATCTGATACAAATCCTGACGTTCCTTCTCCATTAGGTGCGCATCCTCACGAGATGACTTCGTCAACAGAAACCCTCTGCCCGAGTCAATCAAAAGCCCTAGAGACTCAAGAGCAACAATCTGTAAGACAATTAGGTGAGATATTTTTATTACTTACAGGGCACGTCCCCAAGTACATTGGTGAAATCATTGATGGACAAACAGGTCTAAAGCCAACTAAAGAGTATAATTGGCACAAAATGAAAGCCGATGCCGTTCAAGCCCAAGCTGAATTCTCAGTAACAAGCAATAAGGGTAATAAGCTAAAAAAGGTATTTTCATCCACAACGGGGAAAATCCAACAGAAAAACTACAGCAGTAAACAACCATTCAAGGTTAATCTATTTAAGTTTTTAGAGTTATTACTGAGAGGCACGCCAGAAAAACGTCCAGGGTTTGGTGACCTGCTTGACCATATCACATCATTAAAAGAAAAACGTACAGCATATAAAACAGGCAAAAAATAACTGAATCATACAGATAGAAGACTTGATATTTTAGCCATTCGCACCTATCTATAGTAAATGTGGATTAGGTGCTGAAAAAGCATCCAACCAATTAATGTTTAAAATGAATATTGAACTTTCCCCTGCCAACTGAGGTCGGAAAAGAACACTCTTATTCAATAAATACAAATGTTTCACCGCTTTTATCTTTTGCCAAGACATCTCGCAAAAGTGTTGTGAACAATGGATGAGTTACCCATGCTTAAGCAATTTAGGTTACTCAAATATCAATATTATTGACGTTTTTGGAGCAATAACTACATGAAGATTAAACTCTCTGCCCTGTCTGCTGCCGTTTTAGGTGCAGCGTTAACCTTAGCCCCTGTAGTGTCTCATGCGGCAATGCCTGTAGCGATTGATGGCCAGCAAATGCCTAGCCTTGCGCCTATGCTTGAACAAATCACCCCGGCTGTTGTTTCCGTTAACGTATCTGGTGTACAAGTATCAAAGCGTCAATTGCCTGATGCATTTCGTTATTTCTTTGGACCTAATGCCCCGAAAGAACAAGTCCAAGAACGCCCATTCCGTGGACTAGGCTCAGGCGTTATTATTGACGCCAAAAAAGGCTATATCGTAACCAACCATCACGTTATTAATAATGCCGATGATATTACTATAGGCTTAACCGATGGTAGAGAAGTTCCAGCAAAACTTATTGGCAGCGACTCTGAAGCGGATATTGCATTATTGCAGATTAAAGCCGATAACCTTTCTGAAATTAAGTCGTCAGATTCAGATGACTTACGAGTCGGTGATTTTTCAGTGGCTATTGGTAATCCATTTGGATTAGGTCAAACCGTCACGTCAGGTATCGTTAGCGCATTAGGCCGAAGTGGTCTTGGTATCGAGATGTTAGAGAACTTTATTCAGACCGATGCTGCAATCAATAGCGGTAACTCTGGTGGCGCATTAGTGAACTTACGCGGTGAATTAATTGGGATTAATACCGCAATTGTTGCACCAAGCGGCGGCAACGTTGGTATCGGCTTTGCTATTCCAGCGAACATGGTACATAACCTAGTCGACCAGATTATTGAACACGGTGAAGTCCGCCGTGGTATTTTGGGTGTAATGGGTCGTAACTTGGATGCCGATCTAGCCAAAGGTTTTGGTTTAGATACTAGGCACGGTACCTTTGTCAATGAAGTGCAACCTGATAGTGCGGCTGACAAAGCGGGTATCAAAGCGGGTGATATCATCGTCAGTGTAAACGAACGCAAGATCAAGTCATTTGAAGAGCTCAGAGCCAAAGTTGCCAGTTTAGGTGCTGGAGCGAAAGTAACACTTGGTTTGATCCATGACGGTGATGAAAAAACCGTTGACGTCATTTTAGGCGAAGCGAAACAAGTCGCAGAAAAGAGCGCAGGAGCTTTACACCCTATGCTTGACGGTGCAGCCTTAAAAGATGGTAATCAGGGTGTTGAAATCACCGATATTGCAACAGGATCGCCCGCGGCTGCCAGCCAACTCCAGAAAGGCGACATCATCATTGGCGTGAATCGCGATCGTATTCGTACATTAAAGTCACTACGTAAGATCCTGAAAAACAAAGAAGGCGCCGTTGCACTTAAAATTCTTCGAGGTAAAACTCATTTATTTTTAGTATTACGTTAATTAGTCGCTGATCAATAAAAGGAGGCTTATGCCTCCTTTTTTATTTTCAAGATACAAATCAAGGTACTCCAATACTAACAATTAAAAAAGACTCATTTTGAATCAAACATTTTGTCTGATAGTATTCTCGATTTATAGACTAACTTTTTGAGCCGTAATGCTGGTAAAAGACACCTTGCTGTATATATGTAAAGCCGTTATTTTTGGCCTTATTATGGCTGCGGCCATTCTTATTTTTAGCCCATCTTCTGGTAAGTTTTTTTCCTTCAGTCATTTGTTTAGCCAAAGCAACAATTCTAATCAACTGTCATTTTCTAGAGCCGTCAGAGAGGCTGCCCCTTCTGTTGTTAACATTTACAGCATTAATATTGTTACGGCTCGACAATTAGATTCGAGTTCACTGCAAAATAGAAGCGAGCTTCAAGGCCTTGGCTCTGGTGTGATCATGAGCCACCAAGGTTACATATTAACCAACTATCATGTTGTAAATAAAGCCGATGAAATTGTGATCATCTTGCAAGACGGTCGTCGTTTTGAAGCCGAGGTGATCGGTATGGATCCCGCCACCGATTTAGCGGTCATTAAAATTAACGGTGAAAACCTCCCTATTGTACCGCTTGACCTCGATGTATTACCGAATGTTGGTGATGTCGTATTAGCCATTGGTAACCCTTACAACGTAGGTCAAACCATCACTCAGGGGATAATTAGCGCAACAGGTCGCAACAGTTTAAGCTCAGGCTACCAAGAGTTTCTCCAAACGGACGCCGCCATCAACGAAGGCAACTCCGGTGGTGCGCTTATAAACACCAATGGTGTACTGATTGGCATTAACACCGCAGCGTTTCAGGTGGGTGGAGAAAGCGGTAAAGGGATTAATTTTGCAATACCGACTAAGCTTGCTTACCACATTATGGAAAAACTGATTGAGTCAGGTCGGGTAATCCGTGGTGCGATCGGTTTCAATGGTCAAGCCTTAAGTCTAACCCCCAAATACGCTCAAGTGCTTGGGTTAAAGAACCTCGAAGGTGTTGTTGCCACTGACATCGAGCCAAACAGTCCAGCTTTCCATGCACAATTACGTAAAGGTGATGTGGTCATAAAATATCGAGAAGAAGTGGTTCCAGCAGGCCCTGCTGGCGTATGGATGCTTCGTGATCGTATTGCTGAAACAAAACCCGGTACTCAGGTTGTACTCAGTATTATACGCCGTGGTTTAGCAATGGATTTAACGGTTACCGTTGCCGAAAAGTCTACGGTCAATATTCCACAGCAGTAAATATTTATACCAATGACCCATAAAAAAGCCCTCATAGCGAGGGCTTTATATTTAAGAATCAATTACTTCTTTTTCTTTGCCTTTGGATTTGGCAGATCAGTAATAGAACCTTCGTAGATTTCAGCCGCTAGACCAACAGACTCATGCAATGTTGGGTGTGCATGGATAGTTAGAGCGATGTCTTCTGCATCACAACCCATTTCAATTGCTAGGCCGATTTCACCAAGTAATTCGCCACCATTAACGCCTACAATAGCACCACCAATCACACGGTGAGTGTCTTTATCGAAGATAAGCTTAGTCATACCATCTGCACAATCAGATGCGATGGCACGGCCACTTGCTGCCCATGGGAAAGTCGCAGATTCAAAGTTAATACCTTGCTCTTTAGCTTCTTTCTCAGTAAGACCAACCCACGCTACTTCAGGAGCTGTATATGCAATAGAAGGGATAACCTTTGGATCGAAGAAGTGCTTCAAGCCAGAAATGACTTCTGCCGCTACGTGACCTTCATGCACACCTTTGTGCGCCAACATTGGTTGACCAACGATGTCACCGATAGCATGAATGTGCGATACGTTTGTGCGCATTTGCTTATCAACGTTAATAAAGCCACGCTCATCAACATTAACACCGGCTTTTTCGGCATCGAGTAGCTTGCCATTTGGCGTACGACCAATAGCAACCAAAACAGCATCATAACGTACAGGCTCACTAGGCGCTTTTTTGCCTTCCATTGATACGTAAATACCGTCTTTTTTCGCTTCAACCGCAGTCACTTTGGTTTGCATCATCAAGTTAAACTTCTTCTTGATTTGCTTAGTGAACACGCGAGCGACGTCTTTATCAGCCGCAGGGATCACTTGATCGAGCATTTCAACCACATCAATTTCACTGCCTAATGCTTCATACACAGTACCCATTTCTAAGCCAATGATACCGCCGCCCATAACAAGTAGCTTGCCAGGCACTTCTTTCAATTCTAGTGCGTCAGTTGAATCCCAGATACGTGGGTCTTCATGTGGAATGAATGGTAGTTGGATTGGCTTAGAACCCGCCGCGATGATAGCGTTGTCGAAGTTAACAACTGTCTTACCGTCTTCGCCTTCTACTTCAATCGTATTAGGGCCTGTGAATTTACCGTAGCCGTTAACTACGTTCACTTTACGCATTTTAGACATTCCGCCTAAGCCGCCAGTCAATTGGCCAATCACTTTTTCTTTGTAGCTGCGAAGCTTGTCTAGGTCGATTTGTGGCTCACCGAAAACTACACCATGATGGCTCACTTCTTTCGCTTCTTCAATGACTTTAGCAACATGAAGTAGTGCTTTAGAAGGGATACAACCTACGTTTAGACAAACACCACCTAAGGTGCTAAAACGTTCGATGATAATAGTTTCTAGACCTAAGTCAGCGGCGCGGAATGCAGCAGAATAACCAGCAGGGCCTGCACCTAATACGACGACCTGAGTTTTGATTTCTTTACTCATGTTTTCCTCTAATTTCATTCATTCCGTTGGAGGGCGCACCTGCCAACTGAACATGTTCAGCTTTGTAAGGTGAGCGCATTTTACATTGGCTTTATTGCCAAGCACAACAAAAAGGCTGCCTTTACAGCAGCCTCTTTAATCGGTATTACAAAATCATAGTACGAATGTCGGACAAGATACCAGATAAGGTCACACTAAAGCGTGCTGCCATGGCTCCGTCAATCACTCGGTGATCATAAGAAAGTGATAACGGCAACATAAGCTTAGGCTCAAAGTCTTTACCATTCCACTTAGGCTTAATTTCAGACTTAGACACTCCTAAAATAGCCACATCAGGATAATTTACAATAGGCGTAAAGGCTGTACCACCAATACCACCCAAGCTTGAAATCGTGAAACAACTGCCTTGCATATCCGCTGATTTCAACTTGCCTTCACGAGCCTTAACAGAGATTTCCATTAATTCTCGTGACAGCTCATGAATGCCTTTTTGGTCAACATCACGTACCACTGGCACGACTAAACCATTAGGCGTATCAACCGCAACTCCAACATGGTAATATTTCTTCATTACCAGTGATTCACCATCAGCACTTAAGCTTGAGTTAAAGACAGGGAATTGTTGTAGTGCTTTAGCCACGGCCTTGATCATAAACACAAGCGGAGTAATTTTGAGATTCTGCTTCTGTTTGGCTAACAATTCATTTTGTTGCTTGCGGAACGCTTCCATTTCTGTGATGTCAGCTTCATCAAACTGTGTTACATGAGGAATCGTTACCCAGTTGCGATGCAAGTTTGGCCCAGAAATTTTCTGAATACGGCTCAATGGCACTTCTTCCACTTCACCAAATTTAGCAAAATCCACTTTTGGTGCAGCAATCACTTGCAGGCCACCAGCGCCACCAGCAACCGACGATGCTGCCGTTGCTTTAGGGCGAGACAGTTCATACTTCACATACGCTTGAACGTCTTCTTTTACAATGCGTCCCTTGCGACTTGTGCCTTTCACTTGAGTAAGATCAACACCAAACTCACGAGCTAAACGACGAACAGAAGGCGAAGCGTGTACAACTCCGGTAGATACTGGCGTTCCAGCACTTGGATGATACGGCACTGGTGGTTTACTCGCAGAAGCAGGCTTAGCAGGGGCTGCTTTTGGTGCTTCCACTTCAGCGGCTTTAGGTGCTTGAGCAAGAGCGGCGGCTTGTGTTTCGCCAGCAACTTCTAGGGTAATTACAAGTGTACCTTGGGATACTGTATCGCCTACCGATAACTCAACTGACTTCACCACACCAGCGTGCGATGAAGGCACATCCATAGTCGCTTTGTCGGTTTCAAGTGTTACCAAGCCAGCTTCAGCTTCAATGGTATCACCCACAGCAACCAAAACTTCAATTACTGGCACATCTTCGTCGCCACCAATATCAGGAACCGTAATGTCCATAACAGAAGGTGCCTCGTCAACAACTGGCGCAACTGACTCAGCTTGAACAGGCGCTGCTTTTGCTGCTTTTGCTGCTTTTTCTGCTTTTTCTTCAGCAGCAGGAGTCGCTTCTGCAGAGGCTTCACCGCTCATCATGGCAATTAAGGTGCCTTCAGAAATGGTATCGCCTACGGCTACTTTTAACTCGGCCAAGGTACCAGCAAAAGGTGCTGGAATATCCATGGTCGCTTTATCGCTTTCTACAGTAAGAATTGAGTCATCTGCTGCTAAGCTATCGCCTACCGCTGCACACAATTCAATTACTTGCACCTCGTCCCCGCCTATATCAGGAACTAATACTTCTTTTAATTCAGCCATTAGGTTTCCCTCTTACGCGTATTGCGGGTTAACTTTGTCAGTGTCGATGCCGTATTCTTTGATGGTTTTTGTTAACACATCCACTGGCAGCTCACCACGATCAACTAAACTCTTCAATGCCGCGATTACAATAAACTTCGCATCAACTTCGAAATGATGACGCAAGTTATCACGACTATCAGAGCGACCGAAGCCGTCAGTACCTAATACTTTATAGTCCGTAGGCATATAAGCACGTAATTGCTCACCGTACACTTTCATGTAATCTGTCGCTGCAATTGCGGGGCTATCGCTAGAAATGACATCACTGATGTACGCTGTTTTTGGTGTTTCAGTCGGGTTTAGCATGTTCCAACGCTCAGCGGCTTGACCATCACGGGTCAGTTCATTGAAGCTGGTTACGCTGAACACATCGGCTGTAATGCCAAAGTCTTTTGCTAAGGCTTGCGCCGCGCTACGTACTTGCTCAAGGATAGTGCCACAACCCATAAGTTGGACTTTACCTTTACCAGAACCTTCAACAGTCTCTAACTTATAAATACCTTTGACAATGCCTTCTTCAGCACCCGCAGGCATTTCAGGCTGAACGTAATTTTCGTTCATTGTTGTCAAGTAGTAGAATACGTCTTCTTGATTCTCACCGTACATGCGACGAATACCATCTTGTACTACTACAGCGATTTCATAGCCGTATGTCGGATCATAAGTAACACAATTCGGAATGGTATTCGCCAATACGTGGCTGTGACCATCTTGATGCTGTAAACCTTCACCATTAAGCGTTGTACGACCTGAAGTACCACCGACTAAGAAACCACGCGCTCGCATATCACCAGCTGCCCACGCCATGTCGCCAATACGTTGGAAGCCGAACATTGAGTAGTAGATATAGAACGGGATCATCGGTGTATCGTTCACCGAGTAACTGGTGGCCGCTGATACCCAAGATGACATCGCGCCAAGCTCGTTAATACCTTCTTGCAACACTTGACCGGTTTTATCTTCACGATAATAAGCCACTTGATCTTTATCTTGCGGTACGTACTTTTGACCTTCATGTGCATAAATGCCCACTTGACGGAACAAACCTTCCATACCAAATGTACGTGCTTCATCAGGGATGATTGGAACGATTTTTTGTCCAACGCCTTTATCTTTCAGCAATGCCGTCAAAATACGAACAAAGGCCATTGTCGATGAAATTTCACGCCCATTTGAACCTTTTAATACCGCATCAAAGATGTTCAGTTCAGGGACTTTGATTTGCTCAGAGAATTGCTCAAGACGTTTTGGCATTGAACCATGAAGCGCATCACGACGCTCCATCATGTATTTGATTTCTGGTGAATCGGCACCTGGATGGTAGAAAGGAATATCTTCTAATTTGTCATCCGGTACTGGAATATCAAAACGATCACGGAAGTGTCGTACTGAATCCACCGCCATTTTCTTCACATTATGGGCGATATTTTTACCTTCACCAGCATCACCTTGACCATAACCTTTCACAGTTTTAGCCAAAATAACCGTTGGACGACCTTTGGTCTTTTTCGCTTTATCTAATGCGGCGTATACTTTAACTGGATCATGACCACCACGGTTCAAACGCCAAATGTCATCGTCAGACATGTTAGCGACCATTTCTGCCGTTTCTGGGTATTTACCAAAGAAGTGCTCACGCGTATACGCGCCACCCTTAGCTTTACAGTTTTGGTATTCACCATCAACGGTTTCTTCCATCAACTGCAATAGCTTACCACTGGTATCACGAGCTAATAGTGCATCCCAATAACGACCCCAAATCACTTTGGTCACTTCCCAACCTGCGCCGCGGAATTCGCCTTCGAGCTCTTGGATAATTTTACCGTTACCCCGCACAGGGCCATCAAGACGCTGTAGGTTACAGTTAATAATGAAAACTAGGTTATCCAATTCTTCACGAGCCGCAAGCCCAATGGCGCCCAATGCTTCTGGCTCGTCACACTCACCATCACCTAAGAAACAATAAACCGTTTGCTCTGAACAATCTTTAATACCACGATCGGTCAAATACTTAAGAAAACGTGCCTGATAAATTGCTTGGATAGGACCAAGACCCATAGAAACTGTAGGAAACTGCCAGTAATCACTCATCAGTTTAGGGTGAGGATAAGAAGACAGACCTTTACTATCGGCTTCTTGACGGAAATTAGCGAGTTGCTCTTCAGTCAAACGCCCTTCAAGGAATGAACGTGCATAAATACCCGGTGCAATATGACCTTGGAAATAAACCAGATCACCACCATCTTTATCATTTGGCGCACGGAAGAAGTGATTAAAACACACATCATAAATCGTCGCGCTTGATGAAAAGCTTGATATATGACCGCCCAGTTCAAGATCTTTCATTGAACCACGCAATACCATAGCAAGCGCGTTCCAACGAACTAACGCACGAATACGGCGCTCCATTTCTTGATTGCCCGGCATGTTTGGCTCTTGGCCGGCTGGAATGGTGTTTATGTAAGCCGTGGTTGCAGTATATGGTAAGTGAGTACCATTGCGGCGTGCTTTATCAATCATCTTTTCTAAAAGATAATGAGCCCGTTCAGGACCTTCTTGCTCCAATACAGCTTGCATGGCGTCAAGCCATTCTTGAGTTTCTAATGGATCTACGTCTTGTAGCATATCTTCAGACATGACACTGTCCTTCTCTCTATCAGATTTAGGTATCAGGCAATTGCGCCTAATCACCACTCTTCAATCGGCGCAAACTACGCTGCAACCGGCTATCTTCTTCCCGCATGGATAACATGACTTCTTCAATGTAGCTTAAATGCTCATTAGAGGCTTCACGCGCCAATTGTGGGTTTCGTTCTACAATGGCAGCCAACAACGCTCTACGATGTTGATTAGCCATTTTAGCCGCGTCTTCACGGCGGCTCAGCAATACTAAATTTTGAGCGACATTTTTGTGTAATACAGGCTCAAGACTAAGCACTAAATGCAACATGGCAACATTGTGAGAAGCCTCAGCGATTGAGCGATAAAAACTCACAATTGCCGCGGCTTTTTCTTCAATATCGTCGGCTTGCTCGACTTCCAAAATACGACGTTTAATGCTTTGCATGTCTGCATCTGTACCGCGAAGTGCGGCAAAATAAGCCATCATGCCTTCCGTTGCATGACGAAACTCCAACAAGTCATACTGACTTTCGGAGTCATTATTCATCAGTTCAACAATGGGATCGGCCAAGCTTTTCCAAAGCTGCTGTTTGACATAAGTGCCACCACCTTGGCGGCGCATTAACAAACCTTTGGCTTCTAACTTTTGAATGGCTTCGCGCAATGATGGACGTGATACATCGAATTGGGTCGCTAACTCGCGCTCTGGCAATAATTTTTGCCCGGGTTGCAAGCTGCCTTCGAGGATCATTTGTTCCAACTGCCCCATAATGACGTCAGAAATCTTGGGTTGATTAACTTTACTATAAGCCATATGGCTCCCTGTAAATTGGTCTTACCAATTTTTTTGAGTGGCCGCACTTTATCAAATCAATGTGTTAATGTCCACAAAGTGCGATTTTACTCTGTGTGATCTCGCTCAGTGAGCTTGATCAACATTTACTTGAGCATAACCCAAAATGTTGGCAAAGGGGTCAGACCATTTGACCCTTTAATAAAATTGATTGGTTGAGAAAAAATCGATAATTGATATAGTTAACTTATAAAAAGCTGATTAAGTAATGATAAAATATGGCTCATGAATGGAAATCAGGTTGGTTTATTCCAGCACAGCATCGTGAATCACCTCATTTTAACGCTCGTCCGACAGCTGAAGTTAGTTTGTTAGTGATCCACAACATCAGTTTACCTGCTGGAAAATTTGGTCAACGTTATGTGGATGACTTATTCATGGGAAAGCTTGATTACCAAGCAGATAATAGCTTTCATTTACTTGAAGGGATCCGAGTTTCAGCTAATTTTTTCATTCGTCGAGATGGCGAGCTCATTCAATATGTCAGTTGCGACGACAGGGCGTGGCATGCCGGAGTCTCCGAATTTGAAGGGCGTTCAGGTTGTAATGATTTCTCCATCGGCATTGAGCTTGAAGGCACTGACCACCAGCCGTTTACTCATAAACAATATCAACAACTTATCCAGTTAACTCGAGCTATTATGGCTCAATACCCTGACATAACGAAGCAAAGGATCACTGGTCACAGCGACATTGCTCCCGAACGCAAAACTGATCCAGGCCCTTATTTTGATTGGCAATATTACTTAACTCAATTATGCTAACTCACGAGTATCATTTACATCTCAGCGAATAGGATTTTTTAACATGGCGTTATTTTCACTTTTAATCGCAATTTTCGCTGAGCGAATGAAATTCCTCCCTCAAAATTGGCAAATCGCATCACTGCTATCCCAATTTCAACAGCGGTTCATAGGTTCACATTCGTTATCCTCTCCTGTGTTTACTGTAGTAGCTTTAACCTTTCCCGCGGCCAGTATTGCGGTTTTATTATGGTTAGCCCAAGGCGTTTTATTTGGTGCGGTAACATTATTACTCTGGGTTGGGATATCGGTCATTTGTTTAAGCCATTTTCACCTCAGATCAACCTTTAAACATTTTATGCAAGCCGCTTGTCGAGGTGATGTGCAAGCCTGTTACCATTTGTCTACAGAATTAGAAGGCACCTGTACTAAAGCAGTCTCAGAATCCGAATTGGGTACAACTGTGGGGCAAAGTGTTGCTTGGATCAATTATCGAAATTACGGTGCGGTAGCCATTTATTTAATTGCCTTAGGTCCTGTAGGTGCCGTATTTTATAGTACACTACGTTTTTATAGTGAAACGGCACAAAAAGAATCAATCAAGCCGCCTTTTGTCTCTCAATTGTGTTTTTTATTGGATTGGCTGCCAAGTCGACTATTTGCTTTTGGTTACTTGCTCAGTGGACATTTTTCTCACGGCTTATCAACTTGGTTACCTTTAATTACTAAACCAGCCACCCCAGCACGAACCATCATTGTAGATACCGCGCTTGCATCTGAAGTATTACCTGAAAAGTCTACGGCTCCCATTTGTATTCAGTCTACTATTGCCTTGCTGACGTTAGCAAAACGCAGTTTCATTTTATTTGTTACTTTAGTCTCACTGCTGACTATTTTTGGCTGGTTAAACTAGAAACTATGAAGGACAGTAACTCAACTACCCTTTAGTTACCACAACACAAGGGGAATATTATGAGCACCGTCCTTCAAGTAAAAGATAACGCAAAATTTGTTAATTTGTACATTGCTTTTGAACTTAGCAGTAAAACTTGGAAGCTTGGCTTTTCAAATGGTGAAAAAAAGAGAGTCAAAACGATTGATTCCCGAGACTGGAAAGCCCTACATCATGAAATAGCCTTAGCAAAAGAAAAGCTATTCTGCGTTGAAAACTGCAAAGTCATTAGCTGTTACGAAGCAGGTAGAGACGGATTCTGGATACACAGAGCGTTAATTAAAGACGGCATCGAAAATCATGTGATTGACTCAGCCAGTATTGAAGTCAGCCGAAAACAGAAGAAAGTCAAAACCGATAGAGTTGATGTGATTGCTTTGCTCCGTTTACTGATGCGTTATCACTCTGGAGAGCAAGAAGCTTTAAATATCATCAATGTTCCAAATGTAGAAGCTGAAGATAAGCGACGAATTAACCGAGAGCGAGAACGATTAGTAAAAGAGCGTGGCAGTCACAGCGCACGAATTAAGTCACTTCTGTGTTTGCATGGTATCAGCGTGGAAAATATCTCTAAACTAAAGGGGAAAGTTAATCAACTTAAGACGGCGGTTCTCAATAAGCCTTTACCGACAGATTTAGTGACGGAAATAGAGCGAGAACTTGATAGGCATGAAATTGTCGACAAGCAAATTAAAGCAATTGAGAAATTACAAAAACAACGTGTTCTTGATGACTGTGATGACGCATCGCAAAAAATTAATCAGCTCATGCAGCTTAAAGGCGTAGGCTGGCAATCGAGCTGGGTATTAGTAACAGAGTTTTTCCATTGGCGAGAATTTAAAAACGCTAAACAAGTGGGAGCTTGTGCAGGAATGACACCAACGCCTTACGATAGTGGTGACAGTCAAAGAGAGCAAGGCATTTGCAAGTCAGGTAATCGACGAATACGAAAGATTATGGTTGAACTCAGTTGGTTTTGGTTACGGTATCAACCCAAATCAGAATTGAGTTTATGGTTCGAACAGCGTTTCGCTCATGGCAGTAAACGAATGAGACGCATCGGCATTGTTGCTATGGCACGTAAACTTCTTATCAAACTGTGGAAGTATTTAGAGCATGGAGAAGTGCCATCAGGTGCAACGATGTCACTTTAATCAAAATAACCAAGTAAAGAGTAAAATGTAGTAAAGCGTTGTTCGATGCTAACTGTACAGCCCCTTGATAAGCAAGGCTAAATCGTTTTTCTAGAAGAGTTAGTATCATTATTCAGGTTAGGCGTGATAATGCGCATGCAATTTAAGGTGACTGACTAAAGTCAGAACGGATAGAAGGTGGTTAGCCATTAAGCTGACACAACAAAACCTGAGCAACACTTTTAACCAGAGAAACTGAATGAAATAAAGTAAAAACTGAAGGGCTTGACAAAGATGTCCTCATAGAAGGGGCTGTTGATCTTTCGTGATTGTTTTTGCAGCGATAAATTGGTTATTTTATGCAAGGCAGAGTTTGTGAGGTTTGGTTATTATCGACATACAAAACTGTCGTTACTTCGTTTCCAAATAAGAAAACGATAACGCAGCACCTTTGATTTAGAAAGAGCGACCAATTTACGCTCTCTCTTTTTTCGATGCTTTTGAGCATTCACTGTTCTGTGTTGTGACCAGCTCACTTAGATGGCTAAGCATCACTGCTCACGCCTTGAACCTAAATATATCAGTTGAAGGCACAATTTAACTTTAATCTATTGAAGTTAAATACAAGATTAAACAACCCGAATTCACCCATCAGGTGAGTGCTGAACATTCATATACTTGCCAAAATCACCGCTAGCTGCGTTATAAATTTTGCAAGTAGAACCGCCGTAGCTATGTAATTGGTATAACCGAAGTTGCAACACCGTAGAATGCTGAAACTGGGCACTAGAAAATCTTAAGAAACTTATGGTCAGGTACTTATGCTTTCATCAATTTCGATTGCGCTTTGAGCACACACATAGCTCTGAGTTGAGCATTTAATTACTGTAAGTTGGTATTAGTTGAGCAACTTGAGTACTTAACATCGCTGATTGCCCCCATGAAAGCCCTTTTGGCCGCCGAGGTTTTATCATCACCTTTAACCGATGCAGAAGAACTATTTTCATCGGCTTTTCTCTGTACGGTTAACAGAGCGTTTCCACCCCAAACACTGCTCCCAGAACTCTTTGTACTATTCCAAACTTTCTCAGGTTCTTCCACCAACGACCTTGGTTTCACTTGTTTCTTTCCTGTTTTTTCAGTATTTTTAACTTTTTGATGAACGACTGACTTAGCCTGCTCCACCTTCTCTTGCCGTTGCTTTAAATTCAATTGAGCCAGAGTAAAAGCTTGCTCTTCCCGTTGATACTGTTGGGTATAATATACTTGCCAATGCGCTACGCTTTTTAGTCTTTTTGCTAATACACCGAGTTTTTGATTTTCAATTTCAACTCGTGCACATTGTTTCTGGTATTCCTGTTTAATAGATTCCATTTGAGTTTGTATTGCTAAGTAATTGTTTTGCGCCTGTAAAAACTTTTCTTCTTGTCGCGTTGCACATCGAGTTGCATCTGTAAGTTTACGATTGCCTCTCAGTTGATGTTGAATCGCAGCTTCTAAATCCATCCTATATCTCTGTTCTATCTCATCTTCGAGGTCAGAAACCATTATTGGCGAACTTTGTTTTTCAGCTGAATTCTGTTTTGGTATTGATAATGAACTAAAATTTGCGCTTAACTGCGGTACATCATTTTCGCTCTCAGTCAAACAATACGCTTGTGCTTGTGATGAATCTGGTGTACCTGAACTCTCCTTCATAAACTTCAATAGATTCGAATTTTCCCTACTAGCAGGCACTGCAGCAAAATCGTGGCTAAACAGAGATGTTTTCTCCGATTGTTCAGCAACTGGGCGGACACAATTTCCTTCTGCTTGCACCGTAAACACAGCGTTAACCTTTGTAGCTATGCCATGACTCGCCATGAGTAATACATCAGTTGGAAAATTTGAAATTCAGTATGCCAGCAAAAAAGATAAGCAGAGGTTAAATATCGTTCATCAATTTTTTGGCGATTGCAAAAATGCAACCCTTTCCTTAACCATTGCAACGGTTACGGTTTCGAAGCCTTTTTTGTTGTAACGCCTCATCATTAATGTGTATTTTTTTGGCCCTGCTTTTTGAGTATGTTTTTTGATAATACCGTCAAGTATGGCTAAATCCGCTTGATTCATTTCCTTTAAACTTTTTGCTTCATTTTTCGGAAGCTCTGACAACATGAAATGTCTTCCATGTGCTGGCACTGGTACTCGTTTATATTCTCTCGCAGTTTGAGCATTAGGAGTTGTCATACGCAATGGTCGTATAGCATCGACATCTACCGTAGGTTTCTCTGCTTCAAAATTTGATGGCATCTCTGCTAAGTGTTCAGCCCTAGCCTTCACGAGATCACTGTTAACTTCGCCCAATTTTGCGCTGTTAAACTGCGTTGCAATAAATTCATAACGATTTTCCAATGAAGGGTCTTGATGCAGGTAAATTAATTTATCTAAACGTTGTAAATTGTAAGGAGGTAACTTTATAAATTTGGTCACAGTTTTAGCAGAAAAGTGAGAAACCTTAAAATGCATGCCCCTTTCTGAGTGCATTTCATCGATTATTGTAGTTTCCACCAATTTTGGGTACTTAACAGAGCGGCTATCTTCAGATGCTTCTACTGAGTTTATGGCGCGTTTTTGAGGTCGCTTAGCTTGCGTTGCGGACGTGTTTAATCTCTGATACGTATTGGCTTGTCCGCGTGGCTCACTACTAATATTACTTTCCTGAATTCTTGTTACCTGTGATTCTGCATTTTTCGACCTTTCATTAACGAATTTAGTTAACGCTTTTGCTACGGCGATAAGTTCACTTTTAATTAATCCCCACATTTCAATTTCATTAACTTTAATAATGGCTATGCCTCGAACTTCCTTTGACAAAGAAACAAAATCTCCACCTCGCAAAATGAGATCTTCAGCAATTTGTTCAATTTTTGTTTTTTCGGTAGCTATAGCCGTAACTTGTGCAACATGGTCACTCGGTGACTGAATTTTAGAGCGCTGATCTAAATCACCAAACAATTTATCAGCCAATTGCGCTCTACTGTCTTCATCTAACATAATCATTGGCTGAGTGTTTTTACTGCTAGTAGCATGAGATGGTGATACAGGCTGACTGGTTGCATCAATTTCGATCGAAAAAGGTTGTCTCGCTTCAGCTGATGGTAAATTAACCTCCGAGTTAACGCTTGTAAATTCAATATCTCTCCCAGTTATCGTTGTGCTGATCCTTCTTACTAGGCGCCTATCCGTATTCAAATTTCCAATGAACGCTGTTTGATCCTGTTTTTCAAGTAAATCTCTTTCGCCCTGCTGCATCTTCCATAAATCAGTCATATCTAAGTCCATGGTCTCTATATCATCAAATTTTCCGTCAATTCCAAAATCTGGATGACTGGATATTCTGGATAATCGCCTTTGTGGTATCAAAGTCTGACTTTGAGAATAATTTATAGGGCCATGTATCGATGATTGCCCAAAAAAACGTTCCTTAAGCGTGTCGCTCAATTCCAAAGTGTGAGTGTGAGTCGTTGCTTTACCATGCGCAACATCGCTAGGCTTACTTGTTGTTCCTTCCATAACTGAACTGTAAGCAAGACTTTGTTGTTGCAATTGCTGCTGTTGATGCCATTGCTGTGTCGAACGAGATGTCATCACATTTGGAGGCATGACGCTAAGTTCTTCGAGCCACTCCACAGGTTGCTGTGTTGGATAGCTTGGCTCAAGCATAAGTGGAGGAAAATTGTCAGATATTAGTGTATTGGGTTCTGACATAACTGAAGTATAAAATGACTCTTGATTAGCTTGTGCTGGATAGAAGTTATGTGGGTTTAGCATTGAGTAACTAGGCACTTGTTTCGTTAAAGGTTCGGGTTGAAGAACTGGACGAGAATTGAGAATATTGATTATCGCTATTCGCTTATAGTACCAATTTAGCTTATTTAGTTCATCGTTGTTGAGTGCCGTTGGCTTTGCACTCAACTCTGCACTTTTTGCTTGCAAATATAAGTAATACCAACCTCTGACGCCCGGCCTATCACTCAATACCTTCATGATATGTGCTTCATCCAAGCTATTGAGTAAAACCGTATACTCAACCATTTTACCAAAATAATCAAACACCTCTGGCGCTAACCGTGCTCTTAATGCATTGCTACTTGGTGTGAATTTTGGTGTAAATTGTTGCGATGCAGTTTGTGCCCCATCAGTGAGTACTCCCATCGTGCCGATATTGTTGTAGCTCGGTGGTGCATCAGGCACATCACTGTGATTTTGGAATGAAAAAGCGGGCAAACCTTCAAGTAAACCAGGTGTCATCGCCTCATTGATATTAAAGTCTTTAAATTCGAAGTCCTCTTTTTCTTTTAAACAAATATCAAGGTTATTTATTGAGCCTGCATTATTGTCTGTTTGTGCTATAGGTGTGGACTCGCCGATTGCCTCAATATTCTCTGTTTGCACTTCTGGTGTTGTCTCATGACGCTTATCACTACAAGTTTCCTCATGGTGTGAAACCACAGAAACCACACTATCTTCGTCATCTCTCTCAAAGTCATAATCACAATCATTGTATGGCGCAGGTGTTTTGGCAATCGTTGATTTAGGAAGTCCAGCTGCACTCGGTTTGAATCTTGCTAGATTCAATCTCAGACGGTCACGATTTTTAATCGCCTCACTTTTCTTATTAAAACTATTTTCTGAATCAGAAGGTATCGGTATTGATCTTGGGGTCGCTGGAGATAAAGATTCCACAAGAGAGGATTGAGGGCTCAAACAAGTCAATGACCCGTCATCTGATGAACTCTCATCTGATGAACTTTCACCTGATGAACTTTCACCTGATGAACTTTCCAGATCAGGATAAAAATCCTCAAAGACATTATTATACGAAGGGGAATTATCCTGTGTTTCAATTTTTTCAGGAGAAAGCAAATCACTTACAGATACCATAGAATCATTTCGGTTAAATTGCTTTTCAGCCGTGCCGCGACTGACCACGACCACTTCTGGTTTCATTTCAGGCTTATCAGCATCCACTTGAAACGCCATCGCATCAAGTGGTGCCACCAATTTAGGCCCAACCAATACAGCTGGTTTGCTTGAAACTTTCCCATTTTCAATTTTCACTAAAGCAAGCTGTGTACTATCACCTTGACGAGCAACTAAATCTTTTTGACCAACATTAGAGCGTACATAGAGCCATTTACATATTTTGAAACGATAAGGTGAATGATTTTTCGCTAAATACTCATTTACCCAGCCTGCCAATTGATTCTGCTCATCTAAGTTTTTCAATTTATGTCTAGTTGTATTAGAAAGCGCACTACTTTCATCAGGTGCGTCAAGACCTCGAATATAACCGACAACAGGCGCAGGTAAATCACCAAAGCTCTGCATATGCGCGAGCAACGCCTGTGCAGATTGGATTTCATCAGGCATCAAATTCTCAACGACCACAGGTTTGGCGTCTTCAAATTGTCGAATGGATGCGACTCCAACAGTTGAAACACTTGACATAAACTGGACAGCCTCGTTCAATAAACAATACAAAATACTGAAACCGAGAAAAAGTTTCGAGTTATACCAATTACAGTAATTAATCTCTCACTCAGCAAGAGCTAAAGGATTTCAGTACAAGGCGCAAGTTTGAAGTACTATATTCCCTACGGCCGCCATACAAAACTGGCGTTCAACGCACTTAGTGCTTTTGTCGGGATAATTTAAGTGCTTGTAACACAGTAATGGAACCCTTTAGCCTTGCCCTTCGGGAGCTTGTATGTGCTCACTTTGGTTTATAAAGAACACTTCACAAAATTGTCTTGACGTAGCAATGTAATAACGACAATTTTGTATGTCGGTAACAACTATGCCTTCATCAATTTCAATTGCACTTTGAGCACATACATAGCTCTGAGTTGAGCCTTTACTTACTGTAATTGGTATTAATTATTATTCACATCATAGTTAATTCTTTTTCGCTAACTCTCTATTAGCTTCATGAACCAATTGGATAAACTTGCACAGTGAAATATTCAGTGTTTTATCTGTACCCAGCTCAGTCATAGCTGTTTCATAATTGGCGCAGGTTTTTCCTTCTTGTTGTAGCTGAGCAAGAATCACATCCTTCACTCGCTTAGTTTGTGGTTCCGTTAAAGGCACGTTATGAGCAGAATGAAAAAAACTTATTTGTGAGTATGGCTTTTGTGAGGGGATCAGAATGGTGGTTTTCTTTTCAGTGGCTTGTGTCATACCTTCACTGCGACGCTTTTTAGTATGAACATGACTTTTTTTATCAGAATCCACTGACAAATGCGGCAAGTTATTGGTTATGGGTATATCAGTAGGCCGCGGCCTTTTGGATGGTGGAGCACTATCTATTTTGGGTTCACCAGCTTTGGACTCATCAGCTTTGGATTCACCAGCGCGTCCACAATTTTTGATATGATCCTCTGCCTTTAACTCTGCTTCCATTGACCTCTTCTGAACTTTTAGTCTTGTTTCTTCCATCACAAGCGTGCTTTTCTGCGGGCGTTTTAGTGGCTTTTTTTCTATTTCAGCTATTGCTGATTTAGGTTTATGCGAACATGGGCAAGACGATAACGTCATCTGCAAGTTAAAATAACTTTGCTCAATTTCTTTTATTCGAGCAGTCACTTTTAGCAGCTCTTGTTGGCACAGTACATATTGAGCCAGTAGCGTTGCCCCCATCGTTTTTATATTATCCAACATAGCCAAAGTTTGTGATGACGACTGTTGGTTAACTAGCGTAGATAAAATTACACCTGTTTCTTGAAGGTTATTCTTTTCAACACAATGATGACCAGATAGTTCATCAATGGCGGCAGGAAAACATCTCACTTCAGATTCCGGCTCCGTTTCCGACATTCTTACAATGGCTAAATGCCTGTACGCTCTATCATCAACAAGGTTGTTCGGCGCATGTGAACAAAAGGCCAATAAAAGATCACAATTTGGATTTAAACTGTTATTCACGGAAACCGCAATTTCTTCACGTCGTGCATTCGTAGTAAAAGCCGTCAATAACGCTAATTCTTTAGCCACAAAGTCAGATTTTCCAGCTTGAATATTTGGTGCTAATAGCGCCCAAGCCTGCCGATAACCGTCATAAGGCTCTTTATTCAGTCTCGGCTGAAATTCCGCAGCATCACAATGTTCAAAAGATCTATTTTGTACGATAGAAAAAGCCATTAACGTAACCATCTCCCCCAACCTCTTTCTCGCCTCCATACTACTTAACTCATTACAACATATCAGGTTAATTATTATTCACGCCTCGGTAAAACCACTAGGGTCTGTTGATCTTTCATGATTGTTTTTGCAGCGATAAATTGGTTATTTTATGCAAGACAGAGTTTGTGAGGTTTGGTTATTATCGACATACAAAACTGTCGTTACTTCGTTTCCAAATAAGAAAACGATAACGCAGCACCTTTTATTTAGAA
The DNA here is from genome assembly GCF_004358345.1 of Parashewanella spongiae. Classification (NCBI taxonomy): domain Bacteria; kingdom Pseudomonadati; phylum Pseudomonadota; class Gammaproteobacteria; order Alteromonadales; family Shewanellaceae; genus Parashewanella; species Parashewanella spongiae. The sequence continues at coordinate 5,087,387 of NZ_CP037952.1, forward strand.
AGAGCGACCAATTTACGCTCTCTCTTTTTTCGATGCTTTTGAGCATTCACTGTTCTGTGTTGTGACCAGCTCACTTAGATGGCTAAGCATCACGGCTCACACCTTGAACAGATAAATGCTCAAATAGCACAAAATTTAATCCTGAAAGATCAACAGACCCTAATAGCTCGCTGGTTCATTTTCATTGATTCAGGGGATATGTTAACCTCTCGCTCTTTACATTATCCTTTCCGCTCAAGGACAGCATTCATGCTTAACAGTGATATTCAATTAGCCGTAACGACTGCACTTTATGAAGATCTTGGTGTCACACTCAAACCTCACCAAGCTCCTCAAGATGTCCGAGGTCAAGATCTGCTCGCCGCTGATGTTACTGCCCAATTGATCCCAGCGAATAAAACTGCAACCGCTCAGTTAATCACTCGTGAATCAGGCATTTTTTGTGGTAAAGCTTGGGCGGAAGAAGTGTTTGTTCAATTGGGCTCTGAAGTGGTCATTAATTGGCAAGTAAGCGACGGTGATGCTGTTACTCCTAACCAAGTACTATGTACCTTAACTGGCTCAGCTCGCGCTATTTTAACCGGTGAACGCACCGCAATGAATTTTATTCAAACCTTGTCTGGTGTTGCGAGTCTTACTCAGCAATATGTTTCACAATTAGCTGGCACCCACACCCGTTTATTAGACACACGCAAAACCATTCCTGGGTTGCGACAAGCGCAGAAATATGCCGTCACCTGTGGAGGCGGGAGCAACCATCGCATTGGCTTATTTGATGCTTTTTTAATTAAAGAGAACCATATTATGGCCTGCGGCAGCATCGCTAAAGCCATTCAAACAGCAAGGCAAATGCATACAGACAAAACCGTAGAAGTAGAAGTCGAGTCATTAGATGAGTTAACCCAAGCCTTAGACGCTGGGGCAGACATCATTATGTTAGACAACTTTACCGTTGAAATGATGCATAACGCCGTAGCGTTAAATAAGCAGTTTATTGAAAATCATAAAGGCAGCAAGCTCGAAGTATCAGGCAATGTCACCATTGACACCTTAGCTGAATTTGCCGCAACTGGGATCGATTATATTTCAGTTGGTGCATTAACCAAACATGTTCGCGCATTAGATTTATCATTAAGATTAGGGTCTGTTGATTTTTCGTGATTGTTTTTGCAGCGATAAATTGGTTATTTTATGCAAGGCAGAGTTTGTGAGGTTTGGTTATTATCGACATACAAAACTGTCGTTACTTCGTTTCGAAAACGATAACGCAGCACCTTTTATTTAGAAAGAGCGACCAATTTACGCTCTCTCTTTTTTCGATGCTTTTGAGCATTCACTGTTCTGTGTTGTGACCAGCTCACTTAGATGGCTAAGCATCACGGCTCACGCCTTGAACAGATAAATGCTCAAATAGCACAAAATTTAATCCTGAAAGATCAACAGACCCTAGTGTAGATCAGTATTGGTGTAGTTCAGGAGTTACTTGGGCATCAGCAACGAGTTAGTGAGCCGTTTTCGAAACCATTGCCAACAAATTTTGTTGGAATGTCGCAAGCTCATTCACTGTTTCCGTTAACCATGCATGATTGATTGCGAGCTGCTTATTCAGATCTTGTTGCTGTACTATATCAACCCTAGAAGGCAGCAAAGCCAAGTTATATTCAATCCTATCAACTTGATTCCTGAATCGATTAAACAAACCTTGTAATTGATCTGGCAACATCGCTAATTCCTGCTCATAACAAGGTTTTTGTCCCCATAAGTCATTTGGCCTAACCACTTTTGCCGCTGCAGGTCTCACTATATCCTTATAAGATCGGTGGGTTATTTGACTGATGATTAATATCTGCTCTCTTACTTTTTCAATGAAACGGGCTAAATAATCTAATAATTGTGACAAATTTTGTTGGTCTAATTGCCTCCCTATGAGCCCTTTTGACATTAAACCAAACAGTTTGAATAAGTTAATTTTATCCTTCTCTAAGTCATACACCAGCGCTTGTATCATAGTGACTTTTATTTGGGGTGGTGTCGTTGGTACTGCCGCCGTTTTAGAGGGAGCAGCCACTTGCATTGCATCAACAACGGAATATACACTTTGCTGTTTCAATAAAGGTGGTTGAGGGTGTACAGTCGCAACAGGTTTGTCGCACGAAGTCAGTGATAGGTGACTCTCAGATAATGCTGCGTTATTCGCTAACAAAGTTTGAGATAACGCCTCTAACTTTTTCATGTGTTCTCGAGTTTCAGCAGCTGACATTTCATGATTTACTGAGCCAATTAATGTTTTCAATTGCTCGTAAGAATGCCCAGTTTCTCTTTCCAATTTTCCGACATCAAATTCAGGCATAGCGGCTAACATTTGGGCTTGCATTGATGGATTCGGCACTTTATCAGTTAGGTTGACGTCAATAACTTTTAATTTCTTAACCTCTGATGACTCAACAGAGGTGGAGACAAAAGCTCTTTTTCCCCCTAATCTTTCCTTCTGCCCCTGGATTTCACTTTTTTTACTAGCTTGTTTTTTATCGGGTGAAATCGCTGAACAAGGTTGTGCCATAGGCACTTTATTCGCTTTTCTTTTTGTGCTCGAAAACACCTCTTTACAAGGTGCCGTGATTAAAGGTTCTTCCGATATAAAATGAAACAAAGCCTTGTTCCATCCGCCTTTTCTAGAAAGGATCAACTGATATTGGTAACTGTACTTAGGCTGAGTGTCTTCAAGTTTATGATCAGTAGGTAATTTAGGCAGATGTTTGAATTGCGCTGACGGTTTCAGTGGCCTCTCCACTTCAAGTGGATGCTTAGTCACAAAATTGAACCCAAGCGCATAACCACGGCCTCTAATAAGTACGTTTATCTCAGCGCAGGCGTTTAATTCCACCTTCTTACCTTGCCCGAAATACAATTTATCAATCGCTTGTTCTAATTTTGATTGTTGTTCAGTAGGTGTAGCTTCTTTTAATAACCCATTCAAGTATCGTCGACTGCGGTGCCTTGCAGCCATAGTCGTTAAGATTTGACAGTCTCGTGATGCCGATACATCAGGTAATACCAGCGGCAAACCGGATTCAGGGCATTGTTTTGGCTTATCAATAACTGAGGGCACTTGATGAAAGTGGCCAGAACTGAGTACTTTAGCAACAGTACTTTCAACGGGCTTTTGAGGCACTTCCACTATGTGTTCAGCCGCATTGAACTCTGGTATCGCTTTCAGAAAATACCGATAACTCAACCCTCGCCGCCTGTCATTAACCAACTCATCATCAACAATAAAGCCTATTTTCCGTAACGATTCAGATAATTGGCATATCGCATCCACATTACACTTGTTTTTTTTCCCACGACCGAGAGATGCTAATCCATCTTCAATTTCTGATATATTTTCAGTGATTGCATCCCTAAATAATCCTGAGTTCATTTGCTCTAACAATAATGAACTCACGTCTTGCCTAAGGACACCAATATCTTCTGTTTCACGATAACCATTAGCCAATTTGGCAAAAGCCAACTGCATAATACGATGTTCAATATTCACTTCTTCCGATAAGGGTTGGCTCGGCGCGTAAATCATACTCTCGAATCCATTAGAGTCAGAATAATAGTCGGTGAGCCAATTTGTTTGTGCTTGTGAATAAACGGCTTGCATCATAATTTGAACCTAATGGGTAAAAATAATATGGGTCAATATACCCAACACAACATTGATAATCTCGTTAACATTTATTCATTAAAATAAACAACTTTATACATCAAAGACGCACGATGCTTATCAAACTTTCATTCTTCTTTTACTAAGGGAGCTAGCGATTTAGAAAGTACCAATCTTTGTCATACCAGCGAAGGCTGGTATCCAGTGACTTTGTATAGGTTTAAGATTCGTTCTCGCCACTGGCTGTATTCGATCTTTTACGTACCCGCTTAAGCGTACAACTAAATTCAGGGTGCGGTATAGATCGCTCATCATTATCGTCAGCTGTACTGGTTTCCATACTTTGCGCCCTTTTTCCTAGCATTGAATCAGGACAACTAAAACTCCTAACATACTTTGTTTCATTGGTATCAAGCTGGTTGGCTAATTTTCGACTTATTGAATTAAAATCAGGATGCGTGAGCTTTCGTTCTTCCCATGATAATAACCGCACAAACTGTTTACCTGTAACAGGATGGAAGCTTTTAGTTCTACTTACCGGTGATGATTGGGGGGTAGGCGGACAGTATCCAGACACACTATCTTGAGCATGATTAAAACCCTCATCAACGACCTCCATCGACTCAGACTCTATATCGTCAGGAAAATCATACATTCCATATGCACATGCACCTCTAGGCTCTATCGCCATAAACAACACCAACTGAATATTTTTTTTGATGTTAACAGTACTCAGGTTGGATCATTAATTAAATAAGCTTAACGGTTATCACTCGCCATACTGTCATCTTGTTTTTCCCTATTAATCAGGCTCGATTTGATTGGCATTGCTAGCCGAGTCAACTCTGAAATGTGTTGTGTTTGTTCTTCCTCACTTAAAATCTTGTCAGTACCAATAAACTTACTTAAAAATTTCGATAATATTGGATTTACCCGCTGGGCATTCTGCGCATTAGTGGATCCCGCCGCCTGTGTCGACAAGGCCGAAGACGGATCACTTGTTAAAGCAGGGAACTCAACTGAAGGCTCTCCCCAACAGCGTCCACGTCGATTATTGCTTGAACTCATTCTTAGGTGGCCTTGGGGCTTAGAATGAACCGCAGAGCTTTCACTACCGCTAAACGAGCTATCTAAACGCTGCCTTTTCATTGCCCGAAAGGACTCTGATAAATCCGCCGCAGATTGGTTTAAGCTCCCCGCCGAGGACTCATCATGAAAAACCGATTCATTGTCTTCATCTATTTCGGGTAGTTCATCCACATCCGCTAATGATCGAAGATCGTCTGAGGAAGTAAACTGAGTACTGATACTGCTGCGTCTGGACAGGCTGCCATCACTTTCAGCCACACCTGACACCAGCCAATAGCGTTTTGTTCTCCCTAAAATATCAAGTTTTCCTTTATCACTGTGTTCATTACCACTGTATCTCAGTTGAATGTGGTGAGGCGCAAGATATTGATTTAATTTAATCATTGCATCTATTTGCTTAAATAAATCCGCAGTGCTCAGCGCATTAATCCAAAACTGGACATCGGTACGGTCAACATTAACTCCGCGACTATCTAATAATCGACCTAACAATACCGACTCATCATTCGGCTTTACTAGCGTTTGAGTGATCGGTTTATTGGTTTTTACAGCAGGTACAATCAAGCCTAAGCTCATCGGCTCATTGGCTTGTTTTTTAGATAATGAAAACAAGCCTGTGAGTAGCTTTTGAGTTTTGGGTGATTTTAACGGTGGTTTTATTGTTAAGTAATTGCTGCTTGCGCCGTTCGTCCGTGACGTTTGACGTGACAAAGCACTCAGATAACCAGTAACAGGATAACCAATCACCGGATAGTCAGCCGCCGCTGAAGCCTGTACAAGATTAACCTTTTGATGTGTGACAGCCAAAGGTTGAGCAATATGCGGTAGCCTACTTTGATTTTGAGCCTGCTCAAGCACTGGTTGTTGTACACGATAACCGACAGAGCCCTTTGAATGAGCACCTTGATCTAATGGTTTGCCAAATAAGCTTAATACAGGTACGACAGCATCTTGCTCAGGTGAATACTGAACTTGCCGAATATCAGGGACTAAGCGACATAGTTTAAATTCGTTAATTATCACTTGGCTAGCATGACGGCCTCTTGCCTGCAAAGCCGCCCCATTGGAATAGTCACTAGCTGGTACAGCACTTAGTGACACATTGGTAGAAACAGTCATTGCACTCATGCTTAGCGGCCTTAACGTAATTCAGCAGTGATATTATACAAATCTACTCTGCCCTCCTTTACAAGGCTCGTTAACTTTTATTCATTAACAATCTCGTTAATAAAGAGAGCCTCTAGTCAAAAAAACATCACTACTCTGCCATTTGTCAATTTTTAGGCTGAAATTAATCAAATAAGACGTTAATAAAGCATAATGCTCTGTATTTTTGATTAACAATTCAATCTAAACACTGCTTTTGATCAAAATTTAATACATTTTGTACGAATTAATGTTTCAATTTATCTGTGTTTGTAATACTTTTATCCATGTAATTGAAATGATCACATTAAATCAACATTTTCTTTGATCATTTACCATGTCTCGACAGAGCAAGGATAAAAGATTAAGTGGTTAAGCTGTTTTAAAGCAATAATGATAAATCACTTTAATACAATTACTTATAGAAAAAACCATAGGGAACAGGCGTACTAACAAGTACAACGACAGTTCAAAATGTTGTCAATTTAATGGATTGCAACAATGGTGGAAGTGAAAAGGTTAGAGTCAATAGTCTAATGTTGTCACGCTCAATCATCAATTAATCTTGATGGTGTGAGTAAAAAGTAAGCAACAAAGCAACACTTTAGAATTACGGCCTAACTATTTACCCTTTTTGCAAAAATATGCAAAGCCATAGCCATTATTGACAGTCAGGAAAACAACTAACGGCTCATCGCGTACAGCAAGATAGAATTTGGTGCAAAATTGTTTGAAAAATATACGCCAACCATCTTTATGAGTCAGTGAAAACAGTGTTACCATGTAACAAAACTTAATTTACATATAGTATACAATAGAAAGTTGAAGCCCTATCCATCACAGGATGCGGCTGAAGCTCCAACTATGGACAAACGGAGAAACACCCATGAAAGGTATTAAACTAAACAAGAAAGCTCAGGGTTTTACTCTGATTGAATTGATGATTGTTGTGGCAATTATTGGTGTGTTGGCGGCAATAGCATTGCCTGCCTATCAAGATTATACACGTTCAGCTCGTTCAACTGGTTTGGTAAATGCAGCAATGTCGTATAGAAGTGCTGTTGAAATTGCCGTTCAAACTGGTCAAGTCACTACCCCAGCTGGAATTACTCTTGGTAGCGATAGTGTACCTACTGCTGTTTCAATGCAAGAAGACTCTAATGTAGCAACTGCAGCTCTTGCAGCTGGCGTATTAACGCTTACCGGTACTACAAATTTAGGTACAACTTCTAATGTACTAACTCTTGCACCCGCAATTGATGCAACCACTCTTAATGTTACTTGGACATGGGGTGGTAACTGCTTTACTTCTGATGTATGTAAAGTTAGCAACTAAATCATATACAATAGTAATAGGCCGCTTAAGCGGCCTTTCCTTTAACCTACACAACAAGAACACAAACAACAAGATAATGGATTATCACTTTTTACTACACGGTATGCAGAGCCGTTATGATTTATTCAAAACTCTGCCACACTTTTATTAAGGATAGCCAATGCCCACCAGCGGACTGCATCTTGGTCTTTCCAGTTTATTACTACGCAAACAGCTACTGACTCAGCCGCAGCTCGATGCGCTGATCCAAAAATCCCGTAAAAATAACCACACCTTAGTGCAAGCCCTCGTTGCCGATAATATAGTCACCGCCCGCGATCTCGCCCAGCTTGGCCACCAAGAATACGGCACGCCCTTATTAGATATTGCTGAATTTGACCTTACCAGCATTCCAGAAGAATACTTAAACCGTAAACTCATCGAGCGCCATCGCTGCTTGCCGCTGTTTAAACGCGGCAACCGACTGTACATTGCCCAAAGCGACCCTACGAATATTGCCGCCCTTGAGGACTTTCAATTTAATGTCGGCATGCACACCGAATCGGTATTGGTTGAAGACGATAAGCTCGCTATCGCCCTTGAAAGAGTGCTCGAAGATGACTTAGACAGCCTAGACATTAGCGACCTTGACGAAGCCTCCCTCGGCGACATCGAAGTCGCCGACACTGAGCGCAAACACGATGACAACGAGGGTGACGGCAAAGACGACGCACCAATTGTTATTTACATCAATAAAATTCTCACCGATGCCATTCGTAAAGGGGCGTCGGATTTACACTTTGAGCCCTATGAAAAACGCTATCGCATCCGTTTTCGTGTCGATGGCGTATTGCAAGAAGTGTCGCAGCCGCCCATAGGCTTAGCTTCACGCATTGCCGCCCGTTTAAAGGTGATGTCTAAACTGGATATTGCCGAGCGCCGTGTCCCCCAAGATGGCCGCATTAAGTTAAAGCTAGGCCGTAACCGCAGTACCGATTTTCGTGTCAGCAGCTTGCCCACACTGTGGGGCGAAAAAATCGTGATGCGTATTTTAGACTCCGCTTCAGCGCAGCTGGGTATTGAAAAGCTAGGCTATGAGCCTGAGCAGCAAAAGTTATACACCGACGCTCTTGCACAGCCCCAAGGGATGATACTGGTCACAGGGCCAACGGGCTCGGGTAAAACCGTATCTTTATATACTGGTCTTAATATTCTCAATACCGAAGAGCGCAATATCTCTACCGCCGAAGATCCCGTTGAAATCAACCTCGAAGGCGTTAATCAAGTCCACATTAATCTAAAAGCCGGGTTAACCTTTGCCTCGGCATTAAAATCGTTTTTGCGTCAAGACCCTGATATTGTGATGGTGGGTGAAATACGGGATTTAGAAACCGCCGAAATAGCCATTAAAGCGGCGCAAACTGGTCACTTAGTCTTGTCGACCTTACACACTAACTCAGCGGCAGAAACCTTAACCCGTTTATCCAATATGGGCGTACAAGGCTATAACATTGCCAGCTCAGTAAGTTTGATTATTGCCCAGCGCCTTGCAAGGCGTTTGTGCCAGCATTGCAAAACTCCTGAAGAGATCCCCGATACCGAATTACTCCGCTTAGGTTTCAGCCAAGCGCACATCGACAGCCAATTTACGGTATTTAAGCCCGTTGGCTGCGAGCAATGTACTGGTGGATTTAAAGGTCGCGTCGGGATTTACGAAGTGATGAAAATGTCGGAAGAGTTAGCCCGAGTCATTATGGAAGGCGGCAATTCCCTTGAATTGCTGAAAATCGCTAAGCAACAAGGTATGGCTGATTTACGCACTTCAGGTTTACTTAAAGTCATGCAAGGCATCAGCAGTATTAACGAAATCAACCGAGTCACCAGCTTTTAGCTTAGGAAAGTGGCGCAAGAAAGTATACCGATGAGTTCTCGTCACTCCAGCGCAGGCTGGAAACAAAATAACGATAGTTTTTGTATGTCGGTAGTCTAGTGCCTTTGCTTTTTTTATAAAAGTCACTGGATACCAGCCTTCGCTGGTATGACGAAGATTGGTACTTTCTAAATCGCTAGTTCCCTTAAACCAGCAACAGGACACTGATTATGGCCATTGCCAACCCAGCAAGTCACACAAGCCGTCGTAAGCCCAAAAAACCTAAGGCCGAGCCTAAGGTCGTCACCTTTCAATGGAAAGGTACCAACCGCGATGGCAAAAAAACCTCCGGTGAACTGCAAGCAATCTCAATGACTGAAGCGCGAGTCATGTTGCGCAGTCAGGGCATTAGTCCTAAATCAGTGCGTAAAAAAGCCGCCTCCTTGTTCAGTGGTGATAAGCCAATCAAACCTATGGACATCGCCATGATCACCCGCCAGATAGCCACTATGCTATCAGCCGGAGTGCCATTGGTAACCACTATTCAAATGCTCGGCCAAGGCCACGAAAAACCAAAAGTCCGCCAACTGCTCGGCACCATATTGAATGATTTAGAGGCGGGGATCCCGCTGTCAGACGCTTTGCGCCCACACCGCCGTTACTTTGATGAACTCTATGTTGATTTAGTCGCCGCTGGTGAAAATTCAGGGGCGCTAGATACGGTTTTTGACCGCATTGCCACTTACCGTGAAAAGTCCGAAGCCTTAAAATCCAAAATAAAAAAAGCCATGTTTTACCCGATTGCCGTCACCGTTGTCGCCATTTTAGTAACGGTTGGCATGTTGCTGTTTGTTGTACCGCAATTTGAAGATATCTTTAAAAGCTTTGGTGCCGAGTTGCCTGCTTTTACCCAATTTATTTTAATGTTATCTCGCGGGTTACAAGAGTGGTGGTGGGTTTTCTTCATTGCCATTGTCGCTGGAGTGTTTTTATTTATCCGCAGCCATCGTAATTCCCAAAAGTTTCGCGACCAAGTGGATGGAATAAAGCTCAAAATTCCTGTTATTGGTGAAATACTGCATAAAGCCGCTATGGCACGTTTTGCCCGCACCTTAGCCACCACTTTTGCCGCTGGTGTACCACTGATTGAAGGCATAGAGTCAGCCGCTGGTGCTTCTGGCAATGCGGTATATCGTGATGCCTTGCTGAAAGTACGTCAAGAAGTCATGTCTGGCATGCAAATGAATGTGGCCATGCGCACCACCGATTTGTTCCCCGATATGCTCATTCAAATGGTGATGATTGGTGAAGAATCCGGCTCGCTGGATAATATGCTTAACAAAGTGGCTAATATTTATGAAATGCAAGTAGACGACGCCGTCGATGGCTTAGCCAGCTTGATTGAACCCATTATGATGGTGGTCATTGGTACTATTGTTGGCGGCTTAATTGTGGGCATGTACTTACCCATATTCGAAATGGGTAAAGTGGTGGGGTAAAGCTACCCAAAATGTTCAAATAGGCACTGTGAGTGGTTCATGAGAATCCAACAATGATTAAGATGTTGTTAAGCTTAGGTTTGTTATTTTAACGGCATCTTTAATCAATGCATTACCATCTTGATGTATTCACCATCTACAAATCATTCATCGGCCAATCTGTTATCCAATATTGGCATTGAATCGCTACCTGTATCGATACCACTTAGGCTATTAAACCACTTTACTTTACGCTCGACTCATCATTCACCAGCACGACTCTCACAGTGGCATGAACTTGAGATCCAAGCCCATTCAAAACAAAAATTACATGAACTGATTGCTCGTTATCAATTGAATAGGCCAGCCTATGTTGAAGATCTAACACCAGCCTGCCAGAAATCTAGATTGGATAAACGGGCAGATATGAGACCTCAGTTGCAGTACATAACTAGTCTTATCCATGAGCTCGTTCAGCAGTGCCAAAGTCGGTATCCACAGTTGCAAGCTGAAGAACTCCCAGAATTAATAGAAAGTACTGTACATCACTTGGCCATTTGGTTTGAAAGTGAGTTTGTCTCAAATTTTTCCTGCCCACATTTACAGACCTATACCACTCAATTATTTCATGAGCTGCATTGCAGAATAAACCATCACTCTTCTCAATACACAAGCAACAATTTTTGTTTAACCGATAGCAAATTTATGTTTCAACTCAGTAATACAGAAGAAATCGTCTATTTGGCGCTTGTCTTAAAGCTTGTCGCAAGCTCAAAAGGTATTGAGGTATTAAAAGATTATAATCATGAAAAATGGAAGCCCGCTTACCTTGGAATATGGCACCTGAGTCATACCTTAAGCACAGAGCAAGTATTTAATTGTGAAGCGGATCTCCTTTATGAGCTCATCATCACTCATCAGTTAACTGATATCGACATTAAGCAATATTTACATCCAACGGCTGAAATTATCATCAGTGCCAAAGCACTCCAATGGTGGCACAACTTACCACTTGAGCTAATAACACGCTCCCTTGCTCCAGTAACCCCTCTAGCCGCTCCATTTGCTCAAGAAGATCACTGTTTAAACAGTATGGTGGCGCCTTTTTTATTTGATGCCAACGCAGGTCTTCACAATGATGTGGCCGTAAAGGCTCCACGGGTTGAGTCTCTGGTTTTTGGTGAAGAAATAGAGTTGCATTTTAGTCTCCCTTCATTCACTCCTGATCCAGACTCAATTTTCTCTATTTATAAGTGGCATGAAAGCTTAGTGCAATTATGTATTGACCAAGGTTTTGAAGTGAGCTCAGCTTGTATTAATAATCTTAAGTATATTTTGCAAATTGGAGATTGGCAGCTTATGAGCTTTGTCGATGGTAATGTCATAGAGTGTCACACCACACCTTATACCGCCGAGCAATGCTTTACCGTTGTGAAACACAACGAAACAAAACGGATGAGGAGTTCAGAGTTACTGGAAATCACAGTGTTAGACTTGGCGGACACTAAACAACTTCAAGGACGCTCTGGACATAAACATATTGATGTTTCAAGCGTATTCAATGGTAATCCCGAATTTGTGCTGCGCTTTATTCTGTTATTTAATCAAATGACCTTTTTACCTCGAGTGCTTGATAGACTTTCAAGACTTGAGCAATTCAACTATCTAGCGATAAAACCACAAACTCAGCGCGCGGTGTCTCTACTTAATAAACATATCGATGAGCACAGAATTCCTTTGCAAAATGATTATCATAAATTAATTGATTTAGTCATTTTATTTAAAAAACTGTTTAATATGAAAGGCAAATACATTGCCGTTAATTTAGAGCACCTTAAAGCAGGTACCCCATCAAGGGATATGCTCACAAGCCCTAATAGCACGATAGAATTACGAATGTTTCATTGCCCCCAAACACGGCTAGAAATCGATTCCATCAACAAATTCATCCAAGGAATGATAACTCTCGCATGGATAGAAATGATACAACGTAAACCAATCACGCTACCTAAACACTCTCCACCTGAGTATTATGAAAGAACAGAGCAAGCGCAGCAGGAAATGGCTCTTATGTGTAAACAAATTGGGTTAAACTTTACAGAGTTTTGTGCCCTAATGAGAATTGACGTCACAGAAGCTTGTACCGTCCAAGGTGGCTATTCGTTAAGTGAATTTAAGGAATATAAACAGAGATCACTGCAGCAATAAATCAAAAAAGACTCATAAAAACCGTTCAACATAGCGAAGGTTTCATATTACAATCAAATTCATATATTTATAAATATTAAGTCGTTAATACTTATGTCTGAGTTTCTCATTTTACTGAACGCACAACCATACTTGTTTGTCGTCATCGCTTTTATTTTTGCTGCGATGCTCGGCAGTTTCATTAACGTCGTAATCCATCGACTCCCTGTGATGTTAAAAAGAGAATGGCAACAAGAGTGTAACCAGTACCTCAATGAATATCATCCAGAAAAAGTCAAAAAATTAGGTGAAACTGAACTCAACAAAGCCATTGATCCCTTTCCTGAGAAATACAATTTAATCGTGCCGACTTCGGCGTGCCCTAAATGCAACAGCAAGATCAAACCTTGGCACAATTTACCCATTTTAGGTTGGTTGATACTCAAAGGAAAATGCGCAAACTGTGGCAATGCTATTTCTGCTCGTTACCCGATTATTGAGTTCATCAGTGGCGCATTAGTGGCAACATTAGCGTGGCATTTCGGGCCAACCATAGATTTTGTAGCAACTGCAGTATTAACCCTAGTGTTAATTGCACTTACAGGTATTGATCTTGATGAAATGTTACTCCCTGATAATTTAACCTTACCGCTATTGTGGCTGGGAATAATTTTTAGCTTAACCGATGGTTTTGTGAGCCTAAATGACTCAGTCATTGGTGCCGTTGCAGGGTATTTGAGTTTATGGTCTGTATTCTGGTTATTTAAGATCGTCACAGGTAAGGAAGGCATGGGTTATGGCGACTTCAAATTAATGGCCGTATTTGGCGCGTGGCTTGGCTGGCAAATGTTGCCCTTAATTATTTTACTGTCCTCTCTTGTTGGCGCAGTTGTTGGTATTAGTCTGATTGTGAGCAAAAAACTTCATTCAGGTAACCCAATTCCATTTGGCCCTTATATCGCCGCTGCAGGATGGATAGCTGTGGTTTGGGGTCAAGACATTGTGAATTGGTACTTAGCTCATGCAATTTAAAAGAGAATGTTTAAATAGGAGTGCCAAGTGATGAGTCATTTTATTGTTGGGCTCACTGGTGGCATTGGTAGCGGCAAAACCACAGTTGCCAATTTATTTGCCGAACAAGGCATTGATCTGATTGACGCTGATATCGTAGCCAGAGAAGTCGTAGAGCCAGGCTCAGAAGGATTAGCCGCCATTGTCGAACATTTCGGTGAACATGTCTTACAGTCAGACGGACAATTAGACCGCTCCGCATTACGTGAGTGTATTTTTTCACAACCAAAACAACGACTTTGGCTTAATGAATGCTTACATCCCCTTATAAGAAAACGTATGTTGGAGTTGATTAAACAGTCAACAAGCGCGTATGCTGTACTGGTAGTACCTTTGCTCTTTGAAAATGGGCTCGATAGTTTGGTCGATCGTACATTAGTTGTTGATATTTCGCCTGAACTACAAATTAAACGAACTCAAGATAGAGATGGTGTGGATAAAGGACAAATCGAAAATATCATTCGCAGTCAAATGCCGCGACAACAGCGCTTAGACAAAACCGATGACATTATCGATAATCAAGGAGAGATTCAGGAGATAGAGCAGACTGTATTTGCTTTGCATAAACAATATTTGTCTTTATCGAAAGCAGTTTTATCAACAGAAGCTAAACTTTGACTATGACTGATATCATATATGAACAACCACTGAATGAAAAAATACGCAGTAGCTTAAGGCTAGAGTATTTGGCTGAGCAATTAACGTATAACTTCAACCATGACCACCGTCATGCCTGCTTTTTTCCATTATTTTCACTATGGGAACTGACTGAGCGGTGTGATTATCGTAATGATGTTCTCAAAGATATTGATAGACAACTCGCCTTATTCAACAAGTGGTGTCTATTGCCTGAAACGGATCACCAACAAGCTTCTCTACTCATCGAGCAACTTAACACCGCTCGTGCTGATTTAGCGAATTGTCCTCGTTTAGGACAAGAATTAAAGCAAGATCGCTTTTTAATGGCCATTAGGCAAAGATTCAGCATGCCCGGTGCGAGTTGTAATTTTGATCTTCCTCAGTTGCATTTTTGGTTGGCTAAGCCGTGGTCAGAAAGGCAGCATCATTATCAACAATGGTGTGAACATTTTCAGCCCTTACTTAATGCCATAAAATTACTCCTTAAGCTGGTTCGTGAAACGAGCACATTTGAACCAACTACTGCACAAGGTGGATTTCATCAAGGTGACAGCAGTCAACCGCTTTCCTTAATACGAGTGGCATTACCACAAGAGCAAAACTGTTATCCAACCATCAGTGGTAATCGCAATCGTTTTGCGATCCATTTTGTCAATTTTGAACGTCATAAACACACGGATCAAATGATCGATTTCAAACTGGCAGCGTGTCGATAAAATAGATATGATCCAAGATTAATTTTTTCACGATGAGTAAATCATGCCTTTAACGGTTCAATGCCCAATTTGTAAAGCCACAGTTGAATGGACTAACCAATCAAGTTTTAAACCTTTCTGTAGCGAGCGTTGCAAAACGATTGATCTCGGCGACTGGGCCAGTGAGAAACATGCTATACCAGTAAAACCAGAATCTGACATCAGCCTATTAGATGACATGGGTTATGACGAGCCTGACTTCTTTAAGGATGAACAATGAAGCGCATTCATGTTGCCGTTGGGGTAATTATTGACCCAACAGATAGAATCCTTATTGCCAAACGACCAGAGCACTTACACCAAGGTGGAAAATGGGAGTTTCCCGGTGGTAAAGTAGAGATAGGAGAAACCACTGAACAGGCGCTGATCCGTGAGTTAAAAGAAGAAGTTAATCTTACTGTGTTCTCGTCAGAGCCATTTATTAAGCTCAGCTTTGATTACCCTGATAAGCAAGTATTGTTAGATGTGCACTCAGTTATAGCCTTTACAGGACAAGCTAAAGGCATGGAAGACCAACAAATCAAGTGGGTATCTAAAGCTGAAGTAATAGAATATAATTTTCCTGAAGCTAATCAGCCAATCCTTGAGAAAATCATCTCCAAACAGCAGTAATACCAATTACATTATCAGCTCATTATTTTTTTCAGCACTGGTGAGACCTTAAAGCTTGGTTGATTATAACCATCAATTTCCAGCAATTCTCCGGTTTGAGGGTTTCGCCCTTGCTTGGGCAAGTGATATCTCAATTCAAATGTACCAAACTGGGGTAAATACACTTTCTCACCTTCACTCAGTGCCTGTTGTACATTAGAGAGAAGCGCATTCAAAGCCCGCTTGGTGTCAACTTGTGAAGCATTTGAAAGGTTAGCCATTGTTTTAATGAGTTCAGATTTGTTCATGATAATATTTCTTCTTGGATACAAAAAAGCCTCGTCATTTCTGACGAGGCTTCGTTGTGTTGGCGGAACGGACGAGACTCGAACTCGCGACCCCCGGCGTGACAGGCCGGTATTCTAACCAACTGAACTACCGCTCCAACTCTTTCATTTTATTTGCCTTGCAAATAAAACTATTCTTTTTACTTCACTCTGTCACCAGTGAAACTTACTTTATTAAAAGCAATTTGGCGCCTAGAAATTACCTACTCTCACATGGGGAAACCCCACACTACCATCGGCGATACTGCGTTTCACTTCTGAGTTCGGAATGGGATCAGGTGGTACCACAGCTCTATTGTCTCTAGACAAATTCTGTTTTATCTAACTGGTGCTGATACCCAGAATCGAACTGGGGACCTCATCCTTACCAAGGATGCGCTCTACCGACTGAGCCATATCAGCAAATTTTTTAGTCGTAAAGCGACTTCATCTACCTTTAATGCCAGCAGATGTACAATCTCTTTTTGTTTCACTTCTACAAAAAAGTGTAACCAATTTGGCGCCTGGAAATGACCTACTCTCACATGGGGAAGCCCCACACTACCATCGGCGATACTGTGTTTCACTTCTGAGTTCGGAATGGGATCAGGTGGTGCCACAGCTCTATTGTCTCCAGACAAATTCTGTTTGCTTGTTCTTTTCTTTATTTACCGCTCTTTTAGCCGTAAATTAATAATTTGGTTGGCTGATACCTGTTTTACAAGAAATTATCTCAAAGTTCTTACTTTATTAAGCGCTTATATATTCACTAAGGTTGTAAAACCCATCTGGGTTGTATGGTTAAGCCTCACGGGTCATTAGTACAAGTTAGCTCAACGCCTCACAACGCTTACACACCTTGCCTATCAACGTCCTAGTCTCGGACGGCCCTTTAGAGAGCTTAAAGCTCTAGAGATGACTCATCTCGAGGCTCGCTTCCCGCTTAGATGCTTTCAGCGGTTATCGATTCCGAACGTAGCTACCGGGCAATGCTATTGGCATAACAACCCGAACACCAGCGGTTCGTCCACTCCGGTCCTCTCGTACTAGGAGCAGCTCCTCTCAATCATCTAACGCCCACGGCAGATAGGGACCGAACTGTCTCACGACGTTCTGAACCCAGCTCGCGTACCACTTTAAATGGCGAACAGCCATACCCTTGGGACCGACTTCAGCCCCAGGATGTGATGAGCCGACATCGAGGTGCCAAACACCGCCGTCGATATGAACTCTTGGGCGGTATCAGCCTGTTATCCCCGGAGTACCTTTTATCCGTTGAGCGATGGCCCTTCCATTCAGAACCACCGGATCACTATGACCTACTTTCGTACCTGCTCGACGTGTCTGTCTCGCAGTTAAGCTGGCTTATGCCATTGCACTAACCGTACGATGTCCGACCGTACTTAGCCAACCTTCGTGCTCCTCCGTTACTCTTTGGGAGGAGACCGCCCCAGTCAAACTACCCACCAGGCACTGTCCTTACTCTCGATGAGAGAGCCAAGTTAGAACATCAACACTACAAGGGTGGTATTTCAAGGTTGACTCCACATCATCTAGCGACAACGCTTCAAAGTCTCCCACCTATCCTACACATGTAGGGTCAATGTTCAGTGCCAAGCTATAGTAAAGGTTCACGGGGTCTTTCCGTCTAGCCGCGGGTATACGGCATCTTCACCGCAATTTCAACTTCACTGAGTCTCGGCTGGAGACAGCGTGGCCATCATTACGCCATTCGTGCAGGTCGGAACTTACCCGACAAGGAATTTCGCTACCTTAGGACCGTTATAGTTACGGCCGCCGTTTACCGGGGCTTCGATCATGAGCTTCGACCTAAGTCTAACCCAATCAATTAACCTTCCGGCACCGGGCAGGCGTCACACCGTATACGTCATCTTGCGATTTTGCACAGTGCTGTGTTTTTGATAAACAGTTGCAGCCACCTGGTATCTGCGACTCCCAACAGCTTAGAGAGCAAGTCTCATCACCGTCAAGAGCGTACCTTCTCCCGAAGTTACGGTACCATTTTGCCTAGTTCCTTCAGCCGAGTTCTCTCAAGCGCCTTGGTATTCTCTACCCAACCACCTGTGTCGGTTTGGGGTACGATTCCTACTTACCTGAAGCTTAGAAGATTTTCCTGGAAGCAGGGCATCAACGACTTCATCACCTTAGTGACTCGTCATCAGCTCTCAGCCTAATGTAAACCCGGATTTGCCTAAGTCTACAGCCTACAGCCTTAAACGCGGACTACCAACGCCGCGCTCGCCTAGCCTTCTCCGTCTCTCCATCGCAGTAAGCAGAAGTACCGGAATATTAACCGGTTTCCCATCGACTACGCCTTTCGGCCTCGCCTTAGGGGTCGACTCACCCTGCCCTGATTAACATTGGACAGGAACCCTTGGTCTTTCGGCGAGGGAGTTTTTCACTCCCTTTATCGTTACTCATGTCAGCATTCGCACTTCTGATACGTCCAGCGTGGGTTACCCCTTCGCCTTCTACCGCTTACAGAACGCTCCTCTACCGCGTTTGTGCATCCCACATACGACTTATTCTCCACAACCGCCTCAACGTGTTGCGTGCTTAAACTGACATTTAAAAAACAAATGTCAGTTCGCTGAAATCGCATCTGGTGATGCACAAACACCCATAGCTTCGGTGTATTGCTTAGCCCCGTTAAATCTTCCGCGCAGGCCGACTCGACTAGTGAGCTATTACGCTTTCTTTAAAAGATGGCTGCTTCTAAGCCAACTTCCTAGCTGTCTAAGCCTTCCCACATCGTTTCCCACTTAGCAATAACTTTGGGACCTTAGCTGATGGTCTGGGTTGTTTCCCTTTCCACGACGGACGTTAGCACCCGCCGTGTGTCTCCCGAGTAGTACTCATTGGTATTCGGAGTTTGCAAAGGGTTGGTAAGTCGGGATGACCCCCTAGCCTTAACAGTGCTCTACCCCCAATGGTATTCGCTCGAGGCGCTACCTAAATAGCTTTCGAGGAGAACCAGATATCTCCCGGTTTGATTGGCCTTTCACCCCCAGCCACAAGTCATCCGCTCATTTTTCAACATAAGTCGGTTCGGTCCTCCAGTTGATGTTACTCAACCTTCAACCTGCCCATGGCTAGATCACCGGGTTTCGGGTCTACACCTTGCAACTCAACGCCCAGTTAAGACTCGGTTTCCCTACGGCTCCGCTATTCGCTTAACCTCGCTACAAAATGTAAGTCGCTGACCCATTATACAAAAGGTACGCAGTCACGGTCTCAAGAACCGCTCCCACTGCTTGTACGTATACGGTTTCAGGTTCTATTTCACTCCCCTCACAGGGGTTCTTTTCGCCTTTCCCTCACGGTACTGGTTCACTATCGGTCAGTCAGGAGTATTTAGCCTTGGAGGATGGTCCCCCCATGTTCAGACAACATGTCACGTGTGCCGTCCTACTCGTTTTCATCTTCGGTTAGTTTTCGTGTACGGGGCTATCACCCTGTGCCGCTACGCTTTCCAACGTATTCCACTAACACCCCAAAGACTTAAGGGCTAATCCCCGTTCGCTCGCCGCTACTAGGGGAATCTCGGTTGATTTCTTTTCCTATGGGTACTTAGATGTTTCAGTTCCCCACGTTCGCCTCACACAGCTATGTATTCACTGTATGATAATCACTTATGTGATTGGGTTGCCCCATTCGGAAATCTCAGTCTGTAACGCCTTTTATCGACTTAACTGAGCTTATCGCAGATTAACACGTCCTTCATCGCCTCTGACTGCCAAGGCATCCACCGTATACGCTTAGTCGCTTAACCATACAACCCAGATGAGTTTCACTTCTTGCTAAAAAACAAGTCGTTAACATCATTGAGCTGCATTGCAACTAGCTGGTTTTTACTGATAATCATTGCACCAACGGGTAAGTTGATGCTGATATCGCCTTAGTTTTGAATATTCAAGACACTTAATAAAGTGTTTGAGAACTCTTGATGCTTTACCATTTAATGTAATGCATCGTTTTTGAGATTTTTCGTATGATTTACTATTCAAATGAACAATAAATCCTACTATCAGCTTTCCAAATTGTTAAAGAACATCGTTGTCGCTAGGACAAACGAGTATGCCGTTTCATCTTTCGATAAAACGTCAAGCATATCTGTGTGAACACTCTACAAAAACAACAAAATCGTGTCGATAAGGAGGTGATCCAGCCCCAGGTTCCCCTAGGGCTACCTTGTTACGACTTCACCCCAGTCATGAACCACAAAGTGGTGAGCGTTCTCCCGAAGGTTAAACTACCCACTTCTTTTGCAGCCCACTCCCATGGTGTGACGGGCGGTGTGTACAAGGCCCGGGAACGTATTCACCGTAGCATTCTGATCTACGATTACTAGCGATTCCGACTTCATGGAGTCGAGTTGCAGACTCCAATCCGGACTACGAACAACTTTATGAGATTAGCTCCACCTCGCGGCTTCGCAACCCTTTGTATTGCCCATTGTAGCACGTGTGTAGCCCTACTCGTAAGGGCCATGATGACTTGACGTCGTCCCCACCTTCCTCCGGTTTATCACCGGCAGTCTCCCTAAAGTTCCCACCCGAAGTGCTGGCAAATAAGGATAAGGGTTGCGCTCGTTGCGGGACTTAACCCAACATTTCACAACACGAGCTGACGACAGCCATGCAGCACCTGTCTCAGAGTTCCCGAAGGCACCAATCCATCTCTGGAAAGTTCTCTGGATGTCAAGAGTAGGTAAGGTTCTTCGCGTTGCATCGAATTAAACCACATGCTCCACCGCTTGTGCGGGCCCCCGTCAATTCATTTGAGTTTTAACCTTGCGGCCGTACTCCCCAGGCGGTCTACTTAATGCGTTAGCTTGAGAACCCAGTCTTCAAGAGACCAAATTCCGAGTAGACATCGTTTACGGCGTGGACTACCAGGGTATCTAATCCTGTTTGCTCCCCACGCTTTCGTGCATGAGCGTCAGTCTTTGTCCAGGGGGCCGCCTTCGCCACCGGTATTCCTTCAGATCTCTACGCATTTCACCGCTACACCTGAAATTCTACCCCCCTCTACAAGACTCTAGTCTGCCAGTTTCAAATGCTATTCCCAGGTTGAGCCCGGGGCTTTCACATCTGACTTAACAGACCGCCTGCGCACGCTTTACGCCCAGTAATTCCGATTAACGCTCGGACCCTCCGTATTACCGCGGCTGCTGGCACGGAGTTAGCCGGTCCTTCTTCTGTGGGTAACGTCACGGCTGCTGGTTATTAACCAACAACTTTTCCTCCCCACTGAAAGTGCTTTACAACCCGAAGGCCTTCTTCACACACGCGGCATGGCTGCATCAGGCTTTCGCCCATTGTGCAATATTCCCCACTGCTGCCTCCCGTAGGAGTCTGGGCCGTGTCTCAGTCCCAGTGTGGCTGATCATCCTCTCAGAACAGCTAGGGATCGTCGCCTAGGTGAGCTCTTACCTCACCTACTAGCTAATCCCACCTGGGCTTATCCAATTGCGCAAGGCCCTAAGGTCCCCTGCTTTTCCCCGTAGGGTTTATGCGGTATTAGCAGTCGTTTCCAACTGTTATCCCCCACAACTGGGCAAATTCCCAGGCATTACTCACCCGTCCGCCGCTCGTCAGCAGAGTAGCAAGCTACTCTCTGTTACCGCTCGACTTGCATGTGTTAGGCCTGCCGCCAGCGTTCAATCTGAGCCATGATCAAACTCTTCAATTAAAGTTTTTGCTCGAAGCTAATGAAAGCTTCTGCTCAATGAATTCTGTCGATTTGACTTACTTCTCTTTATGAAAAGGAAAGTAAACCAAATTTGCATGTTCAAAATGCTTATTTACTTAACGTAAGTAATCACTTTGAAAGTTTGCGTGAACACAATTAATTGAGAAAATTTTTGACTGCTTAATCTATTCACCGAAGTGATAAACCAATACAGTTTCGATTTTGTCAATCTCTGTGAGTGCTCACACAGATTTGCTTGATATATTGTTAAAGAGCGTTTTGACTCTGCGCTTCAAACCTTGATTTAATCAGTGTCCTCAGCGGGTCAGGGCTGCGTATTCTACAGACCTTGTTGTTGGCGTCAAGCAGTTTTTGTAAACTTTTTTCTGCCGTTCAATCCGAGGTTAATTTACTTTTAAAAAGCGCCTTATTTTCGACTGAACCTGACTCGCCAACCTTGCTGCTTAATCGCATCATTTATGCTAAGAAGAGCTGCTGTGCCGTGTCAGTGGATGCGCATTATAGGGAGATTCTGAAACTGCGCAAGGGCTTTTTTAACTGAACCCTATCAAGTGTGGAGCTTTTGTACGATTCGTGTTTTTTTCAGACTATTCGCCTTATATTTACATCTATTGTTGGCATATTATTGTAGTTTAATGACGATTAACGTTTATTTTTTCAACAACACACTGGTTTATAGGTCAATTATTCTTTAACATAGCTATTGTTTTTAACAGTTACATACTATTTTTCAGTAAACAGAGATCATTTATATGCAGAAGTCACTTCTCATCTTATTGGTTGTCGCAATTGTTGGTGCCGTTACGATTTTCAAATTCGTGCCTGAGCTTCCAGCTTACCTTACCTTCTTAATGGGGATTGTAATCGCTGGTATCGTTTTCATTTTGTCTCAATCAGGTAGCCAAACTTCCATAGCGACTTATAAAGGTCCAACTAAAACCCTTTATGTAGGTAATTTGCCATACCGAGTTCATGAATCCGAAGTTAAAGCGTTATTTCAAGATCACGGCCCAGTAACGTCAGTCAGGCTTGTTCGTGATAGAAAAACCGGCCGCCGTAAAGGCTTCGGTTTTGTGGAAATGTCTGAAGTTGGTGCTGATAAAGCACGATTAAAGTTGAATGACTACACTTTCCAAGAGCGTACGTTAAAAGTACGTGAAGCTCGTACTCAAGAGTCTTTCAATAATCGGGATGAAGACGAGTAAGCTGTTTCCTGACAGCTATTAACACTATGAGCCCAATAAATGTATTATTCGTTTATTGGGCTTATTTTTTTAAAACCATACTCGAACAAGGTTTCTGTTAGTTCGTGACTTAACTGTTTACTGGTATACCAAGCTGTCAAATTTGCACTTTCTGTAACACCACTTTTTTTTGATCCGAATGACTCGACAAGTATCGTTTCTACTCGTCGTGCGATTGCTTTGCCTGAATCCATCAATAATACTTCATCATCCAAAATTTCGGTTATTTCAGTTTTCAATAATGGAAAATGAGTACAACCTAACACCAGTACGTCGACACAGCTCTCTTTAATTGGCGCTAATACTGTTTGTAACTGCTCTTGGTCAATTTCTTTTTTATTCAGTTTATCTTCAGCCATGTGCACCATTTCTGAAGATGCGACTGAAATTACCTGACAGTCACCAGCAAATTCAGCAATCAAATCTTTGGTGTATTGGCGGGTTATAGTTGCCGGAGTCGCAAGTAAAGCGATACATTTTGTTTTCGAATAGACTGCAGCTGGTTTAATGGCTGGCACCACTCCCACAATCGGCACTGAGAGTTGATTTCTTAGATGTGAAAGAACAAGCGTGCTCGCGGTATTACACGCTATGACCACTAAGCAAGCATCAATGCTACTTACCGTATCTGCAATTAAGGTTACAACTCCTTCAATAAGCTCTTGATCATCCAGCTCACCGTATGGCAATCTCAGGTTGTCGAAAAGGTAATGATAATTTTGCTGAGGTAACCGTTGCTTGATCTCACTGAGCACGGTTAATCCACCGATCCCAGAGTCGAATACCAGTATTGGTTGCGACAAGATAACCCCTTTCTACTATTGAACATTGGACATTACATCGTTCTAGTATAATAATTTGCGCCCAAATTTACAGAAGATAGTGACAAAGCACATGAATTTTGCAGCAATGGACCCACAGCAATATGACGCTCAACTCGAACAAAAGCGTCAAAAGCTACAACAAATGTTTGCATCGTTTAATGTACCTGAAGTCGAAATATTTGCTTCTGATCCAACACACTATCGGATGCGTGCCGAATTCAGAATGTGGCATGATGGTGATGATCTTTACTATTACATGTTCGATAACGTCAAAAAAGAAAAAGTACGTTGTGATAGCTATCTTCCCGCCAGTACATTGATCAATCAGCTCATGCCAGTACTTGTAGAAGAACTCAAACCTAATCCAAGTTTGCGTCATAAACTGTTTCAAGTGGATTTTTTGTCTACGTTAAGTGGGGAAATATTAATATCACTGCTTTATCATCGTCAGCTTGATGATGACTGGTTACAGCAAGCTCAGCAACTTAAGCAGCGCTTATCTAACCAATTTAATATCAACCTTATTGGCCGCGCTCGCAAAATGAAGCATTGCTTAGACCGAGACTATGTCGTCGAAAGCCTGCAGGTCAATGACAAGCAGTATACTTATCAGCAAGTTGAAAATAGTTTTACTCAACCTAATGCTAAAGTTGCCGAAAAAATGCTGGAATGGTCATTAGATGTTACCCAAAACTCCAGCGGTGATCTGCTTGAACTGTATTGTGGCAATGGCAACTTCTCCATCGCATTGGCACAAAATTTTGATAAAGTGTTGGCTACCGAACTTGCCAAGCCTTCTGTAGAGTCTGCGCAATATAATATTGCTGCAAATAATATTGAAAATTTGACCATCATTCGGATGTCTGCAGAAGACTTCAGTGATGCAATGGCAAAGAAAAGAGCATTTAGACGCTTAAAAGATGTTGATTTAGACAGCTATAACTGCAATACCATTTTTGTTGATCCACCAAGAGCAGGCATAGACGACAACACCTTATCTTTAGTGCAAGGCTACGATCGTATTTTATACATCTCTTGTAACCCAAGCACGCTTGTTGATAACCTCAATATGCTCAGTAGCACACACAAAGTATCTCGTTTTGCGTTGTTTGATCAATTTCCATATACCGACCATATGGAGTCTGGTGTATGGTTAGAAAGAAAATGACACCATTACAGTGTGTGATTGGTTAGCCTAAACTCAAACCATCCTATTAACTTAAGATGGTTGAGTGCTTTCATTGCGAACTTGTAAAGCTTGTGCGCCTTTAGCGACAATTCTTAACTGTAAAACAAGTTGCTCTGCTAATTGACGGCGCTCCGAACGATTCATGTCCAAAGCCGCGGCTCCAGCATTAAATACTAAAATCACCAACGCCTCCGCCTGAGCTCTCGCCAACAATTGAGAACGATTTGTTTTTTGCTCAGTGTAATGGGCAAGTTCAGAAATAAAATGCTCGATTTCTCTCGCAACCGCAGCACGAAAAGCCGCCGAAGTGCCCGACCGTTCATGTAACAAAATTCGGAACGCATTTGGATTTGATTCCAACACTTCCATGAACGTTTCGACAGAAATTCGGATCACACTTCCACCAGCTTCGGCTCGTTGACGGCCTTTACGCATAATTTGTCTGAGGGCTAACCCACCTTCGTCAACCATAGTCAAACCAAGTTCATTTAAGTCTTTAAAATGACGATAAAAAGAGGTTGGTGCTATATTGGCTTCACGAGCGACTTCACGCAGGCTTAGGCTAGAAAAACTTCGTTCCGCGCTTAGTTGATTAAATGCCGCATCGACTAATGCCCGACGAGTTTTTTCTTTTTGTTGCGCCCTGATCCCCATGTGATCCCTTCTAGTCGATTTAATTTATAAATAATAACCTGAATATCTTAGAAACGCAGCCCCTGAATTGTTGACGGCATACTGCACTTTAAGCTAAATTAGCGAACAGTTGTACGCTCAAATATATATTGGATAATAATGAAAAAACCACCCCTCATTTGGCTAAACATCACTTTGTTCGCCACCACCTTCTTAGCTGCTATTGTATTTGTTCCTTGGCGAGGTATCACCCACGGCTTTGAATTAACTGAATGGCTTACATTTGTAGGCTTAGCTTATTACAGCGGTTTATCAATAACGGCGGGATATCATAGACTTTGGTCACATAAAACCTATAAAGCCAACTCTGTCATTCGTTTCACCTATGCATTAGGCGGCGCATTAGCGTTACAAAACAGCGCATTGCATTGGTCGTCGGATCACAGGATCCACCACAAGCATGTCGATAATAATGATAAAGATCCCTATTCAGCGAAAATGGGGTTTTGGTACAGCCATATTGGTTGGATGTTAAGGGAGTATCAATCTCAACGTTACCATGACTATAAAAACGTCCGTGATTTACAAAACGACAAAATCGTCATGTGGCAACACAAACACTACTTGTTATTAGCAGTCATAATGAACATCGGTCTACCAGCATTATTAGGCTGGATGAATGGGGATGTATGGTCAATGCTGCTCATCGCTGGTGTATTGCGTTTAGTGGTTGTACATCATTGCACTTTTTTCATTAATTCATTAGCGCACATTTGGGGCTCACAACCTTATACCGACAAAAACACGGCAAAAGACAATGGTGTTTTAGCTCTATTTACCTATGGTGAAGGTTATCATAACTACCATCACATATTTGAGAATGACTATCGCAATGGGATTAAATGGTGGCATTACGATCCAACAAAGTGGTTAATCAAACTGTTACATTGGTGCGGTTTAGCTCACGATTTGCGTAAAGTGCCTCAAGAAAGAATCGAAGCAGCCAAATTTCAAATGCAATTATTAAAGACGCGAAATAAAACGGCTCACTTACCCAATGCCGATGAAATTGTTGAACGCTTACAAGGCGAGTATGAATTACTAAAAGCGCATTTAACTGAGTATTACACCGCAAAAAAAGCTTTATTAGAAGCAAAGCGAAAGCAAGTCGCGGATTCTCAACTTGTACAACAAGTCGCAGAGCTAAAAGCAGACTTTAAAGCTCAAAAGAGAAATTGGCGCAGTTTAACGGCCAGTTACTAAGGTTATTATTCTGGCGATTTTTTCTTTTAAAAAGATCACTGACTTGGTTTGAGAGTTGATTTAATTGTCTAAAGAATTGAGCCTGCGCTAACTTGGCAGGCTCGGATTCGCTGATATCACCTTCAAGGTTCTTTATCACTTCCTTTACTAGCTAATAACTGTTCATTTGGGCTGCAAGAGCTAGAAGATTCTCCTTCTGTAGTAGTGAGTTGTCACATTGGAGCAAAAGTCGGTTTAACTGTATCAAAGTGAGCAATCTCGCTTAAACTTCTTGTAGCGAAGCTACACCATAAATTTGACGCCTGATCAAAACCAGATATCTGGTATCATATCGATAACCCGTTAAGCTAGGAGATATTTCTCGTGCCCACAAGTGAAATCAAACTTACCCAATACAGTCATGGTGCTGGATGTGGTTGTAAGATATCTCCTAAGGTATTAAATGAAATACTGTCTTCGCAGCTACCGACTTTCAACGACCCCAACCTATTGGTAGGCAACGATACTCGTGATGATGCAGCCGTTTATCAACTCGATGAACATACTGGTATTATCAGCACGACTGATTTTTTTATGCCAATTGTCGATGATCCATTTACCTTTGGTCGCATTGCCGCCACCAATGCCATCAGTGACATTTATGCTATGGGTGGCAGCCCAATGATGGCCATTGCCATTCTAGGTTGGCCAGTCAATAAATTACCTGCCGAAGTAGCATCAAAAGTCATTGATGGTGGCCGCCAAGCCTGCAAAGATGCAGGGGTTATGCTTGCAGGCGGGCACAGTATTGACGCCCCAGAGCCAATTTTTGGCTTAGCGGTCACAGGGCAAGTCAGCCTCTCTCACCTTAAACGAAACTCGACGGCTCAAACGGGTGATAAATTGTATCTCACCAAACCCATTGGCATTGGGATCCACACGACGGCTCAAAAAAAGCAACTACTGCGCAAAAGTGATGCTTCAATTGCCATTGATGCCATGTGTCAATTGAATAGGATCGGCTCAGTAATTGCTAAAATGAGCGGAGTACATGCGATGACCGATGTGACTGGTTTTGGTTTGGGAGGACACTTAATTGAAATGTGCCAAGGGGCAAACCTCTCAGCCAAACTCGACTTTAGTGCTATCCCTTTGCTCGAACACACTCAATTTTATATCGACAACCAATGTATTCCGGGTGGCAGCCAACGTAATTACGACAGCTATGGGCAGCACTTACCTACATTATCTCCTCAGCAACAAACCATTTTATGTGATCCACAAACCAGCGGTGGATTACTTGTTGCGGTTGCCGCTGAAGCAGAAAATAGGTTTATTGCTGAACTTGAAAAACATGATTGTCTTGTTCAAGCCATCGGTGAGATGACGACACCTTCACACACATCGCTGATCGAGCTAGTTTAATGGCCTTTAATACTGTTACATCAAGCGCATATCGAGACATTTTTATCAATGATCATCCAATCATGGATGTGCGTGCGCCGATTGAATTCAACAAAGGTGCTTTTGCCAATGCCATTAATGTGCCTTTAATGACGGACGCTGAACGACAACAGGTTGGGAGTTGCTATAAGCAACAAGGTCAACAAGCTGCCATCAGCTTAGGTCATGAGTTAGTCTCAGGTGAAATAAAACAGCAACGCCTATCGGCATGGCAGCAATTTAATCAACGACACCCTCAAGGTTATCTCTACTGTTTTCGTGGTGGGCTTAGATCTCAAGTCACTCAGACTTGGTTACAGGAAGTAGATGTTGATATCCCCTTTATTGAGGGTGGCTATAAATCCATGCGTCAGTTTTTGATTTCAACGATTGAGCAAGCCAGCACTTTCCCCATGAAGATCATTGCAGGCAGTACTGGTTGCGGAAAAACGGAATACATAAAATCCCAACATAATGCTATTGATTTAGAAGGCATCGCCAACCACCGCGGATCTAGCTTTGGCAATAATATCACGCCCCAGCCCACACAAATTAATTTTGAAAACCAACTCGCAATAGCCTTACTTAAACATCAAGCCGCAGGCCACAAAACTTTAGTGCTCGAAGATGAAAGCTTTATGATTGGTCGCAACGCCATTCCAAAGTGCTTTTACAATGCAATGAAACAAGCGCCAATTCATGTTTTAACTTGCAGTTTTGATGACCGATTACAGAGAATACTGAACGATTATGTGGTTGATATGCTCTCACAATTCATTGAAAAATACGGGCAAGAAGATGGTTTTGCTGCTTTTTCACAGTATTTGATCAGCAGCATTGATAAAATAAAAAAACGTTTAGGCGGTAAACAGCATCAGCAGATCCAAACCATAATGACGCAAGCACTAAAAGAGCAACAAAACCGAAATTCTGTTGCTCTTCATTTGGAGTGGATTCAACTACTTTTAGAGCTGTATTACGATCCTATGTATAAATATCAATTGAAGAAAAGATCTCTCGAATGAAGCCCGCTACTGTCTAATTAAAATTCGTTCATGGGTCACATTTTCAAGGTAAGGCGTCCACTTGCCGCTGTCGATTCTACTATATTTAGCCGCTTCGCTTCGCCATTCATCAATGCCACCTTTAATTAAGTCATAATCGGTAACGGACAAATATAAACTTACGTTCTGTGCATCTTCAAACTGCGCTTCGATATCTTGAGGTAAAGATAACGAAGGGAAGACACCCGATACTTGTGCATTGATTCGCCATGTTGGTGAGTTATCTCCGGCCACTCTCAAATAAATTTTATCGTAGCTTCTGTTTAACGTTGAAAAATCATAAGTTGCCGGAACATCACTATCCAACGCTTCTAATAACTGCTGCGTATTAGCTATTAATGCTTGTGAGTTATCAGGCAAACTGAAGAAGTATGTCTTTGTAACATCGTCGACTTTTATACGCTGAAAAGACCGAAAACTTATACTTGATGAATCACCAGCGTCCACACTAAAATACTCAGCATTATTAACGTAATAATTTTCATACAGGCCATCGAAAATTACGGCTTCATTGAATCTACTATCTAAGTACACGTTACCAAAATCAGTATTTGCTGTGACTCCAACATTATTTAAAATTCCTTCAGGGTCAAGATTAAGCGCATCACCTTGCACTAAATCGTCATGAGTAAGGACGACTCGATGATCTGATTGTGTATCATCAAATTCAACCTTTGCAGCAAATACAGGCAAACCTTGAGAATAACGATTAGACAGGGTTAGTGAAACAGGTCTAAAGACGCCTCGCTCTTTACAGGCCGTGACATTATGATACTCACCTGTCGTAGTTGATGAACCATCAACCAAAAATTCATAATCACTGTTGTAAAAAGCACTAATTTCAGAAAAATCAACGGTAAAATCACGACAATCACATTGAGAATCCAACAACCTATTCTGAACGTAAATTTTTCCCAAATCTCCTTTCTTTAGATTGAGCTCGGTATCAAGTAAAGTAGTTGTGCTGCCATCATCATCAATAGGGTTTAATACAGATGTTAGGTGTGACTCATTACCATCCCATTTTACCTCTAAATGCCCCTGCGAATCTGTCTTTTCTTCTCGTAAAACGTTTCCATTACTTTCATGAACCACAAACCGAGCATCATTTATTGGACGCTCAATTAGACATTTTGGACTGTAATAAACCACATCAGCGATCACCTTAGGGATCAACGGAGGTGGAGGTAGAGTTGCTACGCCATGAGTAGGATCATGGCTATCTCCACTACTACCACCACATCCTGATACAACGGTAGCCATAGCAAGCGCACAAAATATTTTTCTCATAGTTTATCCTTAACTATTTATTGTTATTTTTCGCTAATAATTTATCATTTTTAATTGGATGTATGTTAAAAAATTGTTATTTGAAAAGTTTCAAAACTTTTTCTCTTAATTGATTACGTTCAGCTGCTTCTCCATCAACCATACTTCCAATATTCACACCAATCTTCGACCAAACACGCTTTGGTCGGGTGGTAAGTGCATGTCCATCTTTATGGCTAAAGTAAGAACCCCATAGTCCTTGAAGGGCCATTGGCACAACAGGGACAGGATCGCGCTCTAGTATTTTATTGATACCCGGACGAAATTCACCAATTTCACCATCTGGAGACAAGCGCCCTTCTGGAAATATGCACACTAGCTCATCATTGTTAAGGGCTTGATGAATGGATTCAAACGCTTGCAAATA
The DNA here is from genome assembly GCF_004358345.1 of Parashewanella spongiae. Classification (NCBI taxonomy): domain Bacteria; kingdom Pseudomonadati; phylum Pseudomonadota; class Gammaproteobacteria; order Alteromonadales; family Shewanellaceae; genus Parashewanella; species Parashewanella spongiae. The sequence goes on from NZ_CP037952.1 coordinate 5,118,577, forward strand.
AGTCTCTTTCGATTGTTTGGGTGAACAAATTGGAATGACACCAGCGTGACGAAATAAGTACTTCAATAGCGGGATTTCACTGATTGATTTGTCCATAACAAAACGAATTGGTCTTGTTGATGCCCCCATTAACACAAGTGCATCCACGTATGTAACATGATTACAAACCACTATCGCCGCACCTTGCTGAGGTATATTTTCTCGCCCAGAAACCTTAATGCGATACAAAACATGGCTAAGTAGATAACTCACGAAACGTTGAGCAAACTCAGGCACTTGTATGTATACGTATATTCCGACGAGAAAATTAGCAATCGCAAGAATGAGGAACAATTGAGGAATAGATACCTGAAATACGGTCAAAAGGACAATACTCAGCGCCGCTGAACCGACCATAAATAGCGCATTCATTATATTGTTTGCTGCAATGGCTTGTGCGCAACTTTCTTTGGATGCTCTGGTTTGAATAAAGGCATACAAAGGTACAATGAATAAACCGCCGCTGACTCCTATCATCGCAAGATCAAACATCAAGCGATAGTGCTGGCTGTTTTCAATAAACGCACTAAACCCATAAATAAAGTCCGTTTGCTCTGGTGCTGTAGGAATAGCCCATAACATATCAATACCAAATACTGTTAATCCCATTACACCAAAAGGCAGCACGCCCAACTCAACATGACCGAAGGAAATTCGCTCGCAAATTAACGAACCAATCGCGATACCAACTGAAAACAAAGTGAGCAGTAACGATACAACAGAGGCGTCAGCATATAAATTTACACGGGCAAAATTAGGAAACTGGGTTAAATAAGTCGCCCCTAAACACCAAAACCAACTGATGGCTAAAATGGCCATCCAAATTGTTGGTGTCTGCCTCGTTCGTTGTATTAACGAATACGTACCAGACAATGGACGAAACGCAATGTCAGTGACCTTACCCAAAGGAGGATAATCTGGGATCCCTCGGCTCGTCAGATAACCTAAGGCGGCAAGAAACACAACGGTCACTGCAGCCAGTTGAGCACCATATTCATAAACGACAATAAGGCCAGCACTTAATGTTCCGAATAGAATTGATAAGAAGGTGCCCATTTCAACCCAAGCATTACCGCTCACGAGTTCAGACTCTGGTAACGCTTGTGGCAGCAAAGAATATTTTACTGGACCAAAATAGGCCGACTGTGTGCCCATCAAAAAGAGCAAGCCTAAGAGCACAAGATAGCTTTGAGTCATCATTGCGATGGCGGCACAACTCATGATCACCAGCTCAAATAATTTCAAGCGGCGGATCAATAATGCTTTATTGCTATTGTCTGTTATCATCCCTGCATGAGCCGAGAATAAGAAAAAAGGAAGAATGAACAGCCCTGCGGCGAGATTGACAAATAAGTTTGTACTAAATGGTAAATCACCAACTTGACTGTAAGTCACTAGCAAAATCAGTACGTTCTTATATACGTTATCATTCAATGCACCTAAGCACTGAGTGATGAAGTAAGGGAAAAACCGTCTAGTAAGAATCATAACCTTCCTTATTAAAGCTTATACCATTCACACTGATTAACGATTAGGGAGCATTAGCAAAGCTAAGGTTCAATTTCTCACAAAGTTAATGATACGAACGGTATGATATAAGCCATTGATTAAGGTCACTATAACTCAGTTAGTTATCAGTTAAAACAACTCATCAAACGGTTAACTTGCTGCTTTTAATAAGTCTTTCCAATTCCGAGTTGACTGACCGACTACAATAAAGTTTGGGTTTTCAAGCGTTTCTCTGCGATTGTATGTCAAGGGTTGTAAATCAGTCGTCATCACCTGTCCACCAGCTTCTTTAATTATCACTTGAGCGGCCGCTGTGTCCCATTCCCCTGTGGGTCCGATACGAATGTAACAATCAGCTTGCCCTTCAGCCACTAAGCAGCTTTTTAATGCTGCTCCTCCTAACCGCACCAGTTCATAGTCTTGTTTCTTATTGAACATATTGAGTACAGTATTAGGATCTTGGCGACGGCTTACGGCAAGCTTCAATGCGCTTTCGTTTTGCTCATACCCACTACGACAGTGTATCGGGAAATCTTCTCCCTGAGATCGTTTATACGCACCATTCCCCAAACTCGCAAAGTAACATTCTTGTGTCATAGGAACATAAACAACACCTAGTACGGGTTGATGATTATCCACTAACGCAATTAATACCGAGAAGTCGTTGCTGCCAGCAATAAACTCGCCAGTGCCATCAAGCGGATCAACAAGCCAATACCGTTGCCATGATTCACGTATTGAGAGTGGAATTTCAGCATCTTCTTCAGATAATACTGGAATATCGGGGGTAAGAGACATCAGCCTTTCACAGATTACCTGATGAGCGGCAAGATCCGCTGATGTCACTGGTGTTGAGTCTAGTTTAATGGTTTGCTCAAAGTCACCTTGATGAAATATGGCTTTGATTTTCTGACCAGCTTCTGTCGCAATGGCAATGACAGACTCAATCAACTGCTCTGGCCTATTTACTGCTGCCATGATGTACTACTCCTCACTACTTCCATTACTTAGACTTACATTAACTGGCAATATGATCCATAGCCAAAAGCAAGGCACTTACGCTGCGTGCTTCATTAAACCGATTTTCATTAATTAAACTGCGCCAATCTTCTACCTTCCAATTTATCACTTCTATATCTTCAGGCTCATCACCTTCTAAACGGCTGAAGTACAAGTCTTCAGCGATAAATATTTGCATTTTACTCGAAAAATAGCTGGGTGCTAACGACACTTCCTTTAATAATGTGAGCTTATTAGTCGCAAAACCAATCTCCTCTTGCAGTTCTCGATTTGCCGCTTGCTCTGCAGTCTCACCGGGATCGATAAGCCCTTTTGGAAAACCAAGCTCGTATTCATGTGTCCCAGCTGCATACTCAGAAGCTAATAATAGCTGGCCATTATGAATAGGTACAATCATCACTGCGCCGCGACTGTGTCCTTTCATTCTTTCATATTGACGCTTAACACCATTACTAAAACATAAATCCAGCTGTTCAACAGTAAACAAGCGACTTTTGGCAACAACTTCAGTATGTATAATTTGTGGCTTCTTTTGTCCCTTGTTCATAAACACCCCAGAATGAATTAATTATACCAATTACAATGCTATTAACCACTTTTACGTTACAATCTTACTACCTCCGCATGGACTTACAACAGGAATTTTAATGCTTCCTTGGCAACAGATTGATACTGTTTTACTTGATATGGACGGCACACTGCTTGACCTCCACTTTGACAACCACTTATGGCTAACCAAAGTTCCACTTGAAATTTCACAGGTTCACCAAGTCAGCCTTGCACAAGCAAAGCAAATGGTCGAAACCGCCTATTACGAAGTCGCTGGCACATTAAACTGGTACAGTCTCGATTATTGGCAACAACGCTTTAATATCGACATTATTGCCCTACATCATGCATCAACGGAAAATATTCAGCTAAGAGCCGATTGCATGCCTTTTTTATCCTCACTCAAGACAATGAAAAAAAACAGGATTCTTGCTACCAATGCACACCCTGAAAGTTTAGCCCTTAAACTCGAACATACTTGCTTAGCTGAAGGACTCGATGACATGATTTCGAGTCATGAAACGGGTTATCCAAAAGAAAATCCAAAATTTTGGGTCGCCTTGTTTGAGCGTTTTTCGCTAGATCCAAGCCGTTGTTTATTCATTGATGATAATGAAAACATCCTCAAAGCATCTCAAAAAGCGGGAGTAGGCTTCCAATTAGGTATTCAAAATCCTGACAGTCAAATGCCACATAAAAGCTATGTTGACTGTCTTTCGACCCATGATCTAACCCATATATTACCAACCATTAATTAAGATTAATCAACAACTCATCTTTAAAACAATAGAATGCTCTGGTCAATTGACTAAACCATTGATCAGACACTTCACCTCTGTGGATATAGGATCGTAAAACGTAAGAGAACAGGGAGCGAGGAATGCACAGTTATTATTAAGAGTGAAGACACTGATCCTAACCATTGTGAGGGTTTTCATGTTTAAACATTATTTGCTCGCGATAATCGCTACTGTTTCCTCAGCTTCCCAAGCTGACACACCTGAGCCTATGTACTGGGTAACACTAAAAAATGATGCCGTATCTCAAGAGGTGCAATCGCAAATCACACCTTTGAATCACGGTTTACAAGCAGCACCTACTGATGTTTCTGTGATTCATATTAATCAATCCCAACTAAAGCAGCTTCAACAAGACCTTCACCAAGGTGGAGAGCATGGTGGCTACATGGTGCATGCTTCGAGGCAAGATGCCCTTGATAGCGCTAACATGCCAATCACCTCCAACATTTTTACCGCCCCAACACTCAACCAACAAGCCATAATTGAATCTTTATTGCCTCAGCTGGATGCAGCAAAAATCATTGATATGATCAATAAACAGACTCAATTTAAAAATCGAATTTACACCTTAAGTACTGGACAACTTGCCTCCCATGCTTTACGCCAGAATTGGGCTAATTTAGTCAAAGGGTTACCTTATGCTTCTGTAAGTCAAATTAAGCATCAAAAATTCCTTCAAGACTCTGTACAAGTTACTTTTACAGGTAGCAAGTACCCTGACGATATTGTTGTATTAGGCGGACACTTAGATTCGACGGCTGGCATGTTTCATACCAAGCATACCAAGGCTCCTGGCGCCGATGACAATGCATCCGGTATTGCTTCTTTAACAGATATTATTCGAGTGTTTGCCGAGAATCAGATCCAACCTGAACGCACTATCATATTTTTCGGCTATGCGGCTGAAGAAGGAGGATTATTAGGATCGCAAGATGTCGCAAGAAACTATGAAAATAAACATGTGCTATCCGCATTACAGATGGATATGACTAACTATCGTGGTTCAGATAAGGACTACGTATTCATGACAGATTACACTGACACTGGTTTGACTCACTTTCTTGAAACACTCAGTGATACTTATTTAAGTGATCTTACTTATGGCGAGGATAGGTGTGGCTACGCGTGCTCAGATCATGCCAGTTGGCACAAAATTGGCGTTCCATCAGCGATGCCATCTGAAGCCAAAATGCGAGAAATAAATAGGTATATTCACTCTTCTAATGACACCCTCGAACATTCAGACACCACAGGGATACACGCCTTGAACATCAGTAAGTTGGCACTAACTTACGCCGTTGAAATGGGTTTTATTGACTAAAATGTTTGACTATGAAAGTGGATACATTTTGTATCCACTTCTTACACAAGTATTTAAATTTTAGGTAAAGCGCCTGCAAAACTAATTTTATAATACCCTTGGTTATCGGGCTGGCCCAACAAATTAAGGCTATTGCGTATATCTTCTGGTTGCTCAGCTATAGGTTTAATTTTTGCTTGAATGCGATAACGATTATTTTCACCAAACAACACGCTACCTGACAATCCTAGTTTATTATGTCTCTCATCCCCATTTAGCGCAATTTGACCATCTTTACAGCCTAAATTCAATTCAAACTCTCCTAATGGAAAGTCTCCAAACTGATTGTTAACTTGTAGATTATGCAAAAAAAGTTTACCCGTTAGTTGCTCACAAAGAGGCAGACCTTGAACAAAATCATCAATAAACAAACTGACGTCTCCGCCCACTTTAGTTCGAAAGGGCATTCGAGTATTACCAATTAAAAAACCATTACTCGATTCAATGTTCATGTCACTCAGACTGACTCCTGAAGAAGTGACGAGTACATGACCTTTGGTGCTGAATGCCGTTGCTTTTGAGCCTACTTTTAGCTCTATACTCAGCTGCCCTAAGGCCAACGGCCACGGATTAATATCCCAATGGATTTGTTCAAATTGACGGTTCTCAAATGTGGCACTGGTGGCTTCACCCGACCAAACACTACCCTCTACACCACTTAATTGCACTTGCTCGGGCAATGGCATGAGCCAAAGTGCAACTTTTGCAGGCAGTAACGCCAACAAAAATACCAAATAGATAACACCACCAATTAATATTTTCTTAAATAAACTCACGTTGTATTCCTGCAACTGTTCTTGCAACTCATTGGTTGCAATTATTGTGACAATTGTATCCGTCTCACTTTCACTAACCCTGCCGTTTCAGTCTCTGTGACGTCGAAAGTATCGAGTGACAACCCCTGATTTTGCGTTAATTCATTTAAGTAGGCCAATAAATCATTAAACGGTACATCATCCATCCAAATTTGGACTTTTTTTCCTTGAGGCTGCATGCGACTGATCACAACCCCATAACGACTGGCGATGGTATTAACGATTGAGCTCAAGCTGCCTTTCCGAGTCGATGTTTGTCCTGACTGTTTGGCTGCTACGATTTTATTCACACTTTGTTTCACATAACTGAGAGTTTTTTGGGATTGCACAAGACGCCTTTGCGCATCTTGCTCAGCGTTGCTAATTGGACTCCAGATCCCCCAATAAAAAATACCAATAATGAGAAAAATACTGCATACAGCAACCAATTGTTGCTCCCGATACGCCAGTCCATTCCACCAGGTGAGTAAATTGTCTTTCATTATTTACTCCTTATCGTCAAGGTCGTAGTAACTTTATCATCAAGACTATTCATCACTCCCGACTTGGTATCAAAGTTCTTACCTAGTGCTTGTTTAAATCGCTCTACGGATGAATAATTTTTGGCTGTGATTTGCATTCTCAATTCACCTCTGTTGCCATCAAACCGTACCGTATTAGGCACTAAATCTGGCACTTGCTTGAACGCTGGCTCAAGCAAAGTGAGCATTTTAAAAAATACGCTGCCATTGCCGGAGCCTTTGATTTTTTTCAGCTCTGTTCTTACTAAAGGTCTTAAATTCGCGTTTGTGACCCGATTAAATCCAGTAGCTTGTTTGAATATCTCTACAGACTGCTGCTGCACATCTGTGATTTGCTGATTGGTGTGATACACCATAAATCCTTTATTGAGTAAGCTCAGTAAAATAGCCACTCCTAAAACGATGGCTGCATTTTTCCATACCAGTAAGTTTTTACTGTATTCACGTTTGGGACGATAGGGCCCTGTCAATAGATTTAATGGCGCTTGCAATGCGCCTTTAGCTAACACTAGCATAGGTAGTTCAACAGGCTGAGGATTAAGGCTAACGCCTTCCAACTGCAATTCAGAGTAATTCGCTACGGCAATGTTATCTTGGAGATCATCAGCATCTTGTACCGGCAATAATTTAGGCAAAAGCATTGATTGCCATTGAGATGGTATACTGTGTCCTTGCCCCGTTGAAGTTCGCAATAATAATTCATCACCAACAACCATCGTCGCCCACTGACATCCCATTAAAGGTAATGCTAAACAATCAGGCAGCAAGCGTTTCACCACCAAACCTGCAGCCGACAACCACTCTAGCCAAAGTTGCATTTGTTGATGAGCTACAACAGCGACACTTAACTGGTTGCCATTGCGAGCACCAGCCACAAAATGCAATTTATCCACATCTTCGGCGAATGCTTCCTCCAACATAAATGGCAACGCTTTGATCGCTTGCCTTTGACCTTTTTCAGGCAACTCGACTTCTGTTAGCGTCATTGCAGAAGCTTGTACTAACACATCCACAGGTCGTTTGCCTGCTCGCTGTGATAAACTGTTCAGCTGCTTTGCACTATTTAGTTCACCTGATGCGATGATCTCTTGCTCTTGCTCTGACCACACCAGCCACGAGCATGCATGCTCGACTTTTGTGCCTAATCGAATAAAAAGCCGTTCACTCACAGTGTATCTCCACCGGTAAGGCAATATGATTATTGATCACTGCCATTATCATTTTTGACCGCCATATTGACGTGTTAACACATCAACATAATTATTTTTTGCCACTTGCAGAACACTCTCCAGCCGGAAAATAGCCTCATCGACTTTGGCTCCACCATCAAGCAGAAAGTACTCACTTTTGACGGCAAAACTGGATTTTAATAAATTATCATTTTTCAATGCACTCAGTTCTGAAATATTCCAAAAGTCATCAATGCTGTCATAACCATTTGCAGGTCGCTGATTAATAATACTTTCAGCTTCGCCTACAGAAACTTTGTTTTGTAACATACCAGCTAACAGAGGCGCTTGCTCAACTTTGATGGTATTCACATTCAATAATTGTCTGTTATTGCCGGGTATGGCACAAATATAGGGTACAAGTTTTAAGTATGCTTCTTGGGTGAAACCAAGCACCGCTCGTAATTCACTGCGATGATTCATCACGGTTTTAGCCGCTCGATAAGGGACATCACGTGATTCATAAGCGGCATCGCCACTGCTAAAACCACCTGACGCTGAGCTTGAGCTAATGTAGTCTTTTAACGATACCGCAAGCGCTTCTGCAGTAAAGGGCTCCATCCCTAAGGCGATCAGTAATCCAGCGAATTGCTCTCCGGCTAATGGAAGTTTTTTGGGGTTCTGATTATTACTGTTCCCTGCATCAGCGACTTTGGCATTTAAACCATTAATATTAAAACATGCACGCATATCGGTAATGGTTCCCGAAATTTGTCCGTTCTCAACCGGAAAAAGTACATCTGCTTGAGCCCAATATTGCTGCAAGTGCACTTTTTTTCCCTCTGCATCATCGAGATCTTGTTTTATTACCTTCTTTGCTAACTCTTCTGCGGATAATGCATACCAATAGGCTTGATCATACTGAGCTAAATTTAAGGTTCTTCGAACCGCTAACTGATTACGACTGGTAATATCGATAGCAATCACGGCCACCACGGCCACAATCAACAGCACCACAATTAATGCCACACCTTGTTGTTTGTTAACGTGCTTAATCAATTGTTATTTCCTCCACCAGCAGCAGTGTTATTGCCATTGCCGCCTTTTTTGGAGTTATTATTTTTATTACCCGGATTGTTCCCTGTACCATTTTGATTGCTGTTATTTGCCTTGTTATCAACAAGAGCACCTTTTGGTAAAATAAATTTTCGTTGAATTTTGCCGATACCCTCAATGTCTATTTCAACCGCAATAGCCTTTGGCAACTTGGTCGCATTTAATGTTTTTTGCCAGCTTTTTCCATCGAAAAAGGCATAGTCAGCGTCCAAAACATTATTCATAATTATCGTTTTTAACGGCTCAGCACCAATTTCAGGCTCTGGGTACGGGTAATACCAACGTTCAAACCGATCTTCTACTAACACATAGGCAACGGATTGAATGCTGCCTCTTGGTAACATGCCATCGGGATTCAGCCAACCAATGCGATAAAAAACCAAGGCTTTTCCATCAATATCTGGAATGATATCACCCACCTGAATAACCGTTTTGCCTCGTCCACCTTCGAGAAACCGGGGTGTTCGAGCCACGATTTGTCCCATATCCCGCTCGATAACACCAAAGCCCTGCTGCAATGATTTTAACCTTGCGGCAAAGTTTTTTGTGGTTTCATCATTGGTGAGTACTACGCTAAGTACTGAGTTCGCGGCAATGCCTAACATGGCAAAAATCGCTATCGCCACAAGCATTTCAAGTAAGGTGAATCCTGACTGAGCGCTATTTCGTTTTAAGCACATACGTATTCACCTGTGCAATAATATTGCTATAACGCTCATCCAAGCTGACACTAACTCGAAGTAATCGGAAATCATCATCAGTGGTTTTTACTGCTTCTTTGCGCCAATACCACTCTTTACCCGCCATTTCCACACGGCCTTCTTTTTTACCTGCCGCTGGAAACGTGGGATCCAGCTTAGCATCGACTAATACGTTATCTGCCACCCATTGAGCATAAGTGCGCTCTTCTAGAATTGGCATGTTAGCAATTAATTCACCAATACTTTTCGTGATCGATATAGCCGCAATGGCAAAAATGACTAATGCCACCATAACCTCAAGTAACGTCATGCCTTCGCTTTTACTGTTCTTCATCAGGCCTCCCAAGCGTTAACCGCCCTAATGAGTCACCAACGACTAATACATCAATGTTGTTACCGTATTCATCTGTGGTAATAAAGTGCAATTCGAATGCGCTGATTTCTCCGCTTGGAAACAATAAAATTTGTGGCTCTGGGTGCTTCTTTTTTTCTTCTTCTGTTCTGTCAATTAACGGATCGCCACTGTCGTCATCAAATAAACTTTGATCATCTTCATCGCTTTGCACCAGAGGCAAACCGTCAACAACGACTTCCAACCCTACACCTTCAGGCATGACTTGATCACCAAGCAGACGATCGGACTCTAAAGGCTGCCATTTTTGTTCGTGATACATCACAAATCGATACGAGTCTGGCTCGATGACTAGCCCTAACAACTGCCCACTTAACACCGTTTCGTCTAACACCAACTCCGCAGAAGCGATAAACTTTTTCGCTTGCTTTTCTAGCGCTTCTTGAGCACCAGCATGGCTGAATGACAAGGTCACCACGGCGGCAGACAATCCCATAAGTAGCACAACGAGCATAACCTCTAACAGAGTAAAACCTGCTTGACGCAACGATTTCATATTATTGATAATCGCTTAGGTTCCAGTTACCGATATCATCTTCTGTGCCCGCTTGGCCTGATGGACCGGCGCTATACACATCGATTTTTCCATGTTCACCTGGGCTTATCATTAAATAATCATTGCGCCATGGATCTTGTGGTAAACGCTTGAGGTAACCATCTTCGCGATAGTTTCTTGGCTCAGGAGAGCTTGGTTTTGAGATCAACGCTTCTAATCCTTGCTCTGTTGTTGGGTAAACGCTGTTATCAAGCTTATACATGTCTAATGCATTTTCTATGGCGACAATATCTGAGACGGCTTTTTGCTGATCGGCTTTCTCTTTGTTACCAAGCAGGTTCGGGACTACTAAAGAGGCTAAAATACCTAAAATCACGATAACAACCATGACTTCTAATAAAGTAAAACCTTCTTGCTTATTCGTTACTTGCATGTACTACTCCTAGAAATTGTTAATTTTATGATTAACTCACAAAACCATTATTAGCCACTGACTAAGTTGTTTAATGCCAGTATTGGCTGCAAAATAGCCAATACAATGAATAACACGATACCGGCCATGCTGATCACCAAAGCAGGTTCAAAGATCCCAAGCGCAATGGTAACATTCGCTTCAAACTGTCTATCTTGGTTATCAGCAGCACGTTCCAGCATCTGTTCAAGTTCACCACTTTTTTCACCGGATGAAATCATATAAAGCATCATAGGAGGAAAAAGTTTAGTTGCCGTTAACGCAGCGCCTAAACTCGTCCCCTCACGTACTCTAGCGGTGGCTTCTTCTACCGCCCCTTTAACTTTCAGGTTTTGCAGTACATCGCTGGCGATCCTCATACCATCTAATAACGGTACAGAACTGGCTGATAAAATACTTAATGTACGGGCAAAACGAGCCGTATTGATACTCTTACTTACCTTACCAATCACTGGTAAGGTTAATAGACTACTGTGAAATTTTAATCTGGGGCCGGGCTTTTGGAGCATGCGTTGGAATATCACTCCGCCTCCTAGCACCAGCAACAAAAGGCCTAAGCCATAAGTACGAACAAAATCAGACAATGAAATCAATAATCGTGTTGAGAAAGGTAACTCTTGCCCCATATGCTCAAATTGACTGACCACTTGTGGCACAACGGCAGCCAGTAATATCGCAATAACACCGATAGCCACTAAGGTTAAAACCGTTGGATAAATCATGGCTTGAGTTAACTTAGATTTTAGCTGTTGTCGGCGCTCGGTATAATCAGCTAACCGATTTAACACCACATCTAAATGACCAGACTTCTCTCCAGATGCCACCATCGCGCGATATAAATCGTCAAAAATATGTGGAAATTCGGCCATAGAGTCAGCCAAACTATAACCTTCGACCACTCGTGAACGTACAGCCATTACCATACTGGCCAGTCGTTCTTTTTCACATTGCTGACCTACGGCTTTTAACGCTTCTTCAATCGGTAAACCCGCCGCCACTAAAGTTGCAATTTGGCGGGTAATAAGTGCCAATTCAGCCACTGAAATGCCGCGTTTAAAAAAACTAACACCGCCACGCTTGGCTTCTTTATCTGTAACAGGTTCAATCTGTAAAGGCGTTAATCGCATGTCCCGCAGTTGGCTACGAGCATGCCTTGCGGTATCGGCTTCGATAACGCCTTTAGTTTGCTTGCCACTCGCTTCTAATGCTTTATATTCAAATGCAGGCATCGACTATTCCTCGCGAGTCACTCGCAGTACTTCTTCCAATGTCGTGATACCCATCAATACCTTACTCATGCCATCATGACGAATACTGGGTATTGTTTGGCGAAGGTGTTTTTCAATCGCCAGCTCACCTTTTCCGGTATGGATAAGTTCTCTAATGGTGTCATTCACAACCAATAATTCATGGATGCCAGTACGACCACGATAACCGTTATAACCGCAATTTTTACAACCATTGGCTCGATAGACAGTGCGATGTTCATGTTCAGCAATACCTAAGAGTTCACACTCGCTGGCATCTGGAACATGCTCTTGTTTGCAGTCGTTACACAGTGTTCTTACTAGCCTTTGTGCTAATACACCGAGTAAACTCGATGACACTAAAAAGGGTTCAACCCCCATATCTTGAAGACGAGTAATAGCACCTGAAGCGGTATTAGTATGTAGTGTTGATATTACCATGTGTCCAGTAAGCGAGGCTTGTACAGCGATTTGAGCCGTTTCTAAATCACGGATCTCACCAATCATGACGACATCAGGATCTTGACGTAATATAGCCCGTAATCCGCGCGCAAAGGTCATATCAATTTTAGTATTCACTTGGGTTTGGCCGATGCCTTCAAGCTCATATTCGATGGGATCTTCAACGGTCAGAATATTGGTATCTTTTGAATTCAGTTCGGTTAACCCAGCATAAAGCGTGGTACTTTTACCTGAGCCAGTCGGCCCTGTGACCAAAATGATACCGTGTGGCTTACGGATCAGTTCATCAAATTGAGTGCGGATCCCATCCGTCATGCCCAGTTGTTTAAGATCGAGATTACCTGCATTTTTATCGAGTAAACGCATTACGACACGTTCACCATGACTCGATGGCATAGTTGATACCCGCACATCAACCGCTCTTCCAGCGATTCGCAACGATATACGTCCATCTTGTGGAATACGCTTCTCAGCAATATCCAATCGAGCCATCACTTTAATACGCGATACTAATACGGATGATAATTTGCGATTAGGCTTTAACACTTCTTTCAGCACACCATCAACACGAAAACGTACCACCAGTTGTTTCTCGTAGGTTTCTACGTGAATGTCCGAGGCTTCTTCTTTAATCGCTTCGGACAACAACGCGTTGATCAGTTTAATGATCGGCGCATCATCATCGCCTTCTAGCAAATCTTCGGTTTGCGGTAATTCTTCAGCAAGAGTAAATAAGTCCATTTCATTGCCAATATCTTCCATCAACTGCTGAGCTTCAGATGAATTAGCCTGATAAGCTTGGGTCAGTTTTGCTTCAAACTGTTGTGGGCTTAACTCTACTAAGGCTAAATCAACCCCTGCATAGCGACGAGCTTCGAGCATCATTTCAACTTGAGTAGTGTTGGTATGATACAAAGTCAAAACACTCTCGGCATCTTCGGCTAAGACTAAAGCATGACGGTGCGCAAAGGCAAACGGCAAACGTTCATTACTACCAGAATGAAAAGCTTCGTCAGTTTGTTGCTCGACGTTCATACCCAGCTCTGATGAAACCGCGGATAATTCAGTCTCTGTAGCTTGTTGAGGTTCACTCATTGGCATCGTCTTTATTTTCAGTAATGATTTTCAACGCAGGATCTGTCTTGCGCATTTTAGTTTCGATGCTTCTTCCTTGCTGATAATTTTCAAGGATATTGTTCACCGCATCTGGAATGTGCTCGCTTTGATCCCACTCATCCAAAACAGGCACTTGAGTATTGGGCATTAAATTCACCCCTTGCTCTCGTTGCTTTAACTGCAATGCACGGAAATAGTTATATTTTCTACCAGCAATTCCTTCCATCGTCACGCCATCACGAATGATCGTCGGTTTAATAAATACCATTAGATTACGTTTAACTTTTCGACTCGATGACGACTTAAATAAATGCCCTAAAATCGGAATATCACCAAGGAATGGAACTTTCTGAACACTTTCTTGAACTTCTTCGTTGATTAAACCACCCAAAACGACAATTTGACCAGAATCAGCCATCACCGTAGTAGTTAAGCGTCTTGTTGAAAGAGTAATATCGACACCTGTTGCTCCTTTAACACCGGACACTTCTTGTTCAATGGTCAACTTAACCGCACTACCTTCATTAATTTGTGGTACGACTTTTAATTTAACTCCGACTTCTTTTCGTTCAACCGTCTGAAACGGGTTTGAATTGTCAGAACTGGCTGTTGCACCAGTTAAAATAGGCACTTCATCGCCGACAATAAACTCTGCTTCTTGATTATCCAACGTCGTAATAGAAGGCGTTGCTAAAACGTTTGAGGTCGTATCCCCTGAGATGGCTTGAACCAGTGCGCCAAAGTCACCACTAAATACGCCCCATGCCGCACCATTAATCTTACCAAGCGCCTGAGCTAAGACAGTGATGTCACCTCGTGTATCAGGGTTAGTTGTAGTGATCGGCTGCCCCGTATTTGGATCAATTCTGGTCGTGGTATTTCCATCTTCACCTTGTGCGGCCCACACACCCGCACCAATCTCACCAATGGTTGTACCTAAGTTGTTAAACTGAGTACCGCCACCAGCAGACGTAGCCCACTGCACACCAAAGCCGACATTATCATCATTAGATACTTCAACAATAATGGCTTCGACTAATACTTGCGCACGACGAATATCAAGTTGATTAATGACATTCTCAATGGTGAGCATTTGATCTGGCTCAGCAGTGATCACTAAAGCATTATTTTCGGCATGAGCCATAATATTGATGCCACTATTGCGGCGGCTATTATTTCGACTGCTGCCTGCTTTTGATGAGCGTGATTTTGATGCTAAGCTGCCCTTTTTCTCGCTGGATAAATTCTCTGCAAAACCAGTCAGCACTTCTACGAGATCTTCCGCTTTGGCGTAGCGTAAATAACGGACTTTGGTGTTACCAGTATTCGCTTGCTCTGAATCTAAGCGTTTAATTAACTTGATGATACGTGTACGGGTTTTCTCATCACCGCTGACTACCACTGAGTTTGTACGCTCATCGGCCACAATTTTAGGCTCTTTACTTCGGTTACTTGTTCCGCCATTTTGACGATTCAAGGTTTCAATAATGCGAACAATTTCTCCCGCTGAGGCATAGTTAAGCGGTACCACTTTGACACCCGTATCAGATTGTTTGTCGACACGATGGACAATTTCAACCAGCTTATTAACCACTGCCGCACGCCCTGAAATCATCAAGGCATTGGACTCAACGTTAACCACGTTGCCGCCACCGGCATTATCATTAAGTTGTCTTAGCAATGGTGCGATTTGCTTCGCATCACTGTTGTAGACCTTAACAATACGCGTGACCATTTCGTCACCAACACCGGGGTTGTTATCGTCAGCCACCCGAATCGAAGACGTTTTTGCGTCTTTATCTTTAATGACTTTAATGATGTTATTGTCCATCTCAACGACGGCGTAACCGTAGACTTGCAACACATTGAGAAAAAATTGGTAATACTGATCGTCATCAAGCAGATCATAACTACGAACATTAATTTTTCCGCGAACGGTAGGATCGACAATGATGGTACGGTTGAGGTTTTTACCAACAATATTGATGAACTCTTGAATGTCTGTACCTTTGAAATTGGCCGCATATTCAGCTGACCAAGTGTATGTTGGCGACAGTAGGACAAGTCCGGCCATTAAACCGGTCAGGAATTTACGTCCTGCTTTATGCTTCGTCATTATTTCTCTTCCCCTAAACCTAAATGCTATTGCGGTAAACCAAAGGTAATTTCAACGAGTTGTCCTTGGCGTTCAACCATAACAGACAATTCTGTGAGTTCTGGCAATTGAGCCATGACTTCAAGCGCCTGTGAAATATCCGTTAAATCATAACCATTAATTGATTTAGCTAAATCATTAGCCTTAAAACCTGCTTGTTTAAATAACTGCCGATCTTTCCCCGGGTTTAAACGGTAACCTTGCAGTGCTCCGTTTATTGTTTTCGGCGAAATGGATAAATAGTCCGATATTTTATTGGGATCTTGCATCACTTCACTTCGAGATTCGGCAATTCGAGCTGCAATCGCTTTATTGTTACGCTGATCTATTTTTCTCAATTTAGATTTCGCACTGGCTTTATGTAATGCATTGTTTGCACTCGATTGAGCCGTGAATTGTAACCCATCTAACATGACAGTTTCATAACGACCGCTGTTAGTGATAATAATCCTATCAGCATACACTTCTTTCAACGAAGCCGATGTGCCTTTAATTTTATCACCGATACTATAAGTAACTTGTTCACCATTTGAATCAATAACCGCAAGCCCTTGTTGCTTTGCTGTTGATGCCACAACACCCGTTAATTGAATGGATAATGATGATTTTGGTGCATCAGTGATAAGCTCTGGCTGAGCGACAGGTTCGTGCTCAACCGTTGCGTCATGTTTACCAAAGAGAGCAAGTTGTTGGATACCACTTAAATCAACGTTTGATGAGGTACTGTTTGAATTCGATTGGCCCGTTGCCTTCCAAACTGAAGCGTGTTGCGGTGTGGGGATTAAGTTCCAAGTAATTTGCGCCATTAAATACAACACAATGGATAACCCACCCCAAAAAACGGCTAAACTGAGCGGCTTATGCGGTAGCCCGACCACTTTCGTTATAACTTTATCTAATGCATCCATTTCAATGGGAACCTATAAAATAGTCACGCTATTGTTACTTCACGCAATTGCTACTGACACAATGCACAATAATCCTGCCATGCTACCTTAGCCTGTTGCCAGCAACAAGCTTTTAACAGTGCGAAGATTGGCCTAAATTGACCATTTATGCTAACTTTGCGGCTCAAATGTACCGTTACTTTGCCTTAAAACGTAACTTTACTAATAAAAACTGAACGCTAGCTGATCCAAATCCACTCTTTTAGTTATCAGTCTCGAATCGGAGCGGTTATGACCACTGAAAACAAAAAAATCACTCCTATAAGACTTGATAAATGGCTTTGGGCTGCCCGTTTCTATCGTACTCGCGCCATTGCTAAGCAAATGATTGACGGCGGAAAAGTACACTACAATGGTCAGCGCACGAAATCCAGTAAGAATGTCGAAATTGGCGCTCAAATTCTTTTACGCCAAGGTTATGATGAAAAAGAAGTCGTTGTCCAAGCACTTTCTGAACATCGCGGTAATGCAACCTTAGCCCAGACGTTATACCAAGAAACGGATCAAAGCTTGAAAAAGCGCCAAGTATCCGCTGAAGCAAGACGATTAAACCGATTAAACAATCCTGCTCCAGATCATAAACCAGATAAAAAACAACGTCGTCAAATTGTACGTTTCAAACAAAACCAATTTATTGATGACACCGAGTGAGATCACATAAACATGAGTATAGACACTTTACATCGCTATTTGTTCGATAATGCCGACGTTCGCGGCGAGATTGTTCAGTTAGAGCAAAGCTATCAACAAATAATTACCTCGCACAACTACCCCAAGGTACTAAGAAATCTTTTGGGAGAATTGATGGTCGCCAGTTCATTATTAACGGCAACACTGAAGTTTAAAGGTGACATCGCCGTTCAAATACAAGGTGATGGCCCCGTTTCACTGGCTGTGATCAATGGCAATGACCAACAGCAATTACGCGGTGTAGCTCGTTGGCAAGGAGAATTAAAAGATAACGCAACCTTAGCGGAATTGTTTGGTAAAGGTCATTTGG
Organism: Parashewanella spongiae; assembly: GCF_004358345.1. Classification (NCBI taxonomy): domain Bacteria; kingdom Pseudomonadati; phylum Pseudomonadota; class Gammaproteobacteria; order Alteromonadales; family Shewanellaceae; genus Parashewanella; species Parashewanella spongiae. Next base: position 5,136,483 of record NZ_CP037952.1, read on the forward strand.
TGATTACGTTAACACCTGAAGAAGGTGAACGATATCAAGGCGTAGTTGCACTAGATAAACCTAATTTAGCAGGCTGTATCGAAGCATACTTTATGCAGTCAGAACAACTGCCCACTCGACTTTGGTTATTCACTAACGACGAAAAAGCCGCAGGGATTTTCTTACAAGTATTGCCGTCGGACAAAGATCATCTCGATGATTTCGATCACTTGACCCAACTTACAGCAACCACAAAACCTGACGAGATTTTTACGCTTCCAGCTGAAGAGTTACTGCATCGATTATATCATGAAGAACAAGTGCGCTTGTTTGAGCCAGTTGATGTCAGTTTCAAATGTCGCTGCTCTCGAGAGCGCACTTCAGCGGCAATATTATCTCTCCCGAAAGAAGAGGTCGCCAGTATCCTCGAAGAACAAAACGCGGTTGAATTAGATTGTGAATACTGCAATACCCGTTACCGTTTTGACTCGATTGATGTCGCTGCCATATATGCACATTCAACCTAGAAACATCAGTTGACTGCGTTTTCAAGCGTAGAAAAGTGGCTGATAGTAAGGCGTAGCTTGCAGCAAGTAGTTATTCTATCTGCAAAAGTTACAACACAGATAGCAGTCATTTTAGCAAGCTTGTGAGCGTAGAGCACTTCACTCATTGGGTGAAAGCCATGATGATAAAGTCATCGTATTGCTCAAACAGTTACTCATATACTCAGCGTTCAACTGATCTTTTTAGGAAAGTTGCGTAAAAAAGTATACCGATGAGTTTTCGTCACTCCAGCGCAAGCTGGAAACGAAGTAACGACAGTTTTGTATGTCGGTAGTCTAGGGGCTGTTTATCTTTCAGGATTAAATTTTGTGCTATTTGAGCGTTTATCTGTTCAAAGCGTAAGCAGTGAAGCTTAGTCATCTAAGTAAACGGGTTACAACACAGAACAGTGAACACTCAAAAGCATCTAAGACAGCGTAAATTGGTCATTTCTACTGCGTTATCGCTTGCTTATTTGGAAACGAAGTAACGACAGTTTTGTATGTCGATAATACCAAACCGCACAAGCTCTGTCTTGTATAAAACGACCAATTTATCGCTGCAAAAATAAGCACGAAAGATAAACAGCCCCTTTTTTCTATAAAGGTCACTGGATACCAGCTTTCGCTGGCATGACAAAGATTGGTACTTTCTAAATCGCTAGATCCCTTAGGTTCAAACATCAATCAACAAAACAATAGTCAATTTTGTTTATGGCAATCTTCCCATTAGATTGCCATATCTTTACTTGCCACGTCGTTAACTATCACCACGATAAACAGTCTGTTTCCTTCAACGACACTAGAATCTCACCTTTTCAGATTAAGTTCAGTTACAATCATCGCAATAACATAATAATAATCATGGGCATAAGCCCGTCCTCAATGTCGACACTAATGATCGACAAATAATTTTACATCTTGCCCCAAACATGGAGAGTTTAGTTATGAGTGATACCACTCGTCGTACTTATTCAAACCTTACCACCGCCCAACTTGTCGAAATTTCACTCGCACGCAATGAAGGTCAATTGACTGAAAATGGTGCCCTAGTGGCCCAAACCGGATCTCGCACAGGACGATCTCCAAATGATCGCTTTATTGTGCAAGAAGAAAGTTCTCAGGATCAAGTTGACTGGGGTAATGTCAATAAGCCTTTTTCAGCCGAAAAATTCACCGCGCTTTGGCAGCGTGTCGAGCATTATCTGAGCAATAAAGATATTTTTGTGTCGCAATTAGAAGTCGGCGCCGATCCAGAGCACTATTTACCTGTCCAAGTCACCACAGAATATGCTTGGCATCAACTTTTCGCTCGTAACATGTTTATCGTTCCAGAAGTGTTTAACAAAGCAAACAAAGGCAGTTGGCAAATTATCAACGCACCCGGGTTTGAATGTATTTCAGAACGTGATGGTACACATTCAGAGGCCACGGTGATTATAAATTTTGCTGAGCGCAAAGTACTGCTCGCGGGTTTGAAGTACGCCGGAGAAATGAAAAAATCTATGTTTTCAGTGCAGAATTTTTTACTGCCAGCCAAAGGAGTGTTACCTATGCATTGCTCTGCCAATGTGGGGCATGATGGTAATACCACATTATTTTTTGGTCTTTCAGGAACAGGAAAAACCACTTTATCCGCAGATCCAAAACGTTTCTTAATTGGTGATGATGAACACGGCTGGGCACCTGGTGGCGTATTTAATATAGAAGGCGGTTGTTACGCCAAGTGCATCAATTTGAGCCAAAAGAATGAACCCGTTATTTGGGATGCGATTCGGTTCGGAACTGTGCTGGAAAACGTGATGCTTGATGCTAAGCGTCGCCCTGATTTTGATGACACAAGTTTAACTGAAAATAGCCGTGCCGCTTATCCACTCGAGCATGTTACCCAGCGTAAAAAAGACAATCGTGGCGGCGAACCTCGCGCCGTCGTATTTTTAACCTGTGATGTCTCAGGGGTTTTGCCTCCGGTATCTAAGCTTTCTAAAGAGCAAGCGGCGTTTCATTTTTTGTCTGGTTATACCGCCAAGGTTGGCTCTACAGAGGTTGGTTCAACCGCGGCCATTCAGTCAACCTTTTCTACTTGCTTTGGTGCGCCGTTCTTTCCTCGCCCAGCCAGTGTTTATGCTGAGCTATTGATGGAACGGATTGCAGGCTTTGGCAGCCAAGTGTTTTTAGTTAACACAGGCTGGACAGGTGGTCCATATGGCACAGGAACACGTTTCGACATACCTACAACCCGCGCGATTATTGATGCCATTGTTTCCGGTGAGCTCAATGATGTCGATACTACACACCTTGAACAATTAAACTTAGATATCCCTGTTAACGTTTCTGGAGTAGACGAACAACTTTTAAACCCAGTCAATACTTGGAGCGATAAGCAGCAATACGCTGGCTACGCCCAACAACTGGCAAAAGAGTTTAATGATAACTTCAAGCAGTATCAGGTTTCAGAATTGATTTCAAAAGCTGGCCCTAAGATTTAATCTATTTGCTGAATTATCCTAAATAAATCAGATGGGAGCGTTCATATACGCAGAAAAAATTACTGATAGCAAGGCATAAATAGCAGCAAGTAGTGGTTACCGACATAAAAAACTGTCGTTAGGGATGTCGCAGTTCAAATAATACCACTTTAAATTTCAACGCTTAATTTGTCATACCTGCGAACGCAGGTATCCAGCGACTTGTGCCCAAATTAACCAAAGACTCTGGACTCCTGCGTTCGCAGGAGTGACGATAAAATTGGTATACATTCTTCCGCCACGTCCCTTATACCAATTACAGTAATTAAATGCTCAACTCAGAGCTATGTATGCGCACAAAGTACAAACGAAATTGGTGAAAACATAGTTATCTACGTTGAGATAATTTTGTGAAGTAATTTTTGCGCATACAAGCTCCCGAAGGACAAGGCTAAAGGTTTCCATTACTGCGTTGCACCTTCTTGAATTATCCCGACAAAAGCACTAAGTGTGTTGAACGCCAGTTTTGTATGGCGGCCGTAGGGAATATAGTACTTCGAACATGCGCCTTGTACTGAAAACCTTTATCTCTTGCTGAGTGAGAGATTAATTACTGTAATTGGTATTACTTCGTTTCTACTTGCAAAATTTATAACGCAGCTAGCGGTGATTTTAGCAAGTATATGAATGTTCAGCACTCACCTGATGGATCAGTTCTAGCTATTTTATTTTGCATTTAATTTCAATAGATTAGAGTTAAACTGCGCACTCAGCCGATTTATTTAGGATTATGGTTATAAACAACCATAATTCACCTGTTTTTAAATGAATAGAACTTCATCTAACCCGCGGTATATCTTCATCTACACATCAACAGACCCAACTATAATTATTGACTCAATCTATTCATTTATACGAGCTTTAGTTAATTCAGTGGGAGAGGATGATGTTAAGTGGTTATCCACAGATAAACAGGCAAATGTATTCTCCTCATATCGGAGAACAAAACGGCACTGAGACATTCGCATCAAATGCAATACATAAACTAGCCGATTGCTTTAATAGCGAGAATAAAGCCTTAGCTCGTGAGAAGTTTAAATTATTATTTGAAAGTACAGAGTTACTTTTATCACAAAGACTGTGTAAAGACATTTTCGGTTTAATGCGCCCTGATTACCAAAGACAAGGGCAAGATATTTATTTTAAGTTTCAACCCGAAGGCACACATTACCTTTCTCGTACTTACATGCATTCTTTATCTATTAAAATCCCTTTGTATTTAACTGATGATGGGACGGAAGAATCAATCACGATTCCTGTATTAAAAAAAGAACGAGTCGCCGATGATTATTTATTTAACAACATTCTTGATCCAAATATGAAGCCGACATGTGTTATTCGTACGACCTTTATTCAATCAAATATCAATGAAATCACCCCTGATGCTTACTCTGTTTTTACAAGCTTACTCTGTAAGTTAGAACAAGATTTTGATGAGAGAGAACTTTGCACTCTTGCCCATCAGTTAAACTGCTGCCTAAAACCAAATTCAAAGCTAAACTTTATTACTCGAACAGTGACTGGAATCTTTTACCACCAAAAACAATCGGTCTCTGGATTAATTGTAAACCTTCCAAATTCCCAACAAGTCGTTTATGCATCTTGCCCCTCCGAAGGCTCTGATAGCTTTTTAACGCTTGCAGATGTCGGCAACATAACAGCTCATCTCATGTCAACAGATTACAGTTGCTTTGGTGTTACCCCAAACGACTTCTTCTCAACCTTAGATCCGTTTATTGGTAAAAGTGCAAAAGCAGACTTACAACACTTTGTCGCGACAGCCGCTAAACTTTGCAAATATGGAATTCACAATATACTGAAAGTAGAATCCAGCATTAAAGAAGTTGATGGCGACAAGTTTCACCACCATTCACTGATTCTTTACGCTAAAAATAATAAAGTTAAAGTATTCGTTTCATCTCTTGGTGAGCGTATAACTAAAGGCGACTTCATGGCTCCTATCAGCGACGTTGAGCGGGAATCATGCCTAAGTTCATTAACTTTAAATATGCATCCAGAAGCCCACTTTTCTAGTCAATCACAAGCCCATATTAGTCCGCAATGGCAACAGCGACCACCTTATTGCGCACATCAAACACACACAACTCATTTAACACCAAAAAAGCGATCTATGATCCCCCCCCAAAGAACAGCCCCATGCCATACACAAGTAATCTCTGCTCAATATTTTTGGTCACATCCAGAGAGCCACCTAACAGCTAAAGCTGAAAAATTTGAGCTTAATGCATCACCTCAAGCTTCTGTTAACCATGCTGAATATTTTTCTCGTCTTGAAAGTGAATGGGAATCACTTTTTGAGCTGTTAACAACAAAGGCGCTTATTTCAACAGAAGAAGACTTAACTGCCGCGCACAATAATCTGCTGGGTGAGTGTAAAGCTGGCTGTAAGCAATACTTTGAACTCATCAGAAATGATGAAGAAAACACACTGGAATCTCGTGTTTACTCAAAAGACGGACTAGCATCCGAAGTACTTGCTTCCGTTAAGTTAAGCAAACCTATCTCGCGAAGAGAAACAACGAATTCGGAAATCAATTATCGTTGGGCTCACCAAGTAGCAGGGTTATCACGGCAATGACTTATACCAATTACTACCTGATGTGTAATTAATTTTTGATATGCATGACAATACCTTAGAATGATTGATTCTAAAAAATCCTACCTGAAGGATACGATCTTTTTGCTCTAAAAAAGATAAAGAGACTGAATTCCTGCCTTCGCAGGAATGACGATGTGAACAATTTCAATGAGTTACAAAATCAACACATCAGGTAATTACTGTAATTGGTATAAGAACTTGATTAAAACAGAATCCAATCACTTAATCATATAAGTATTTGGTAAATAACAAATTCACTACAGCTTTTTTACCCATTTCCTCAGTGAGCAGCTGATTAACGGTTTCAAGGCACTGTTGGCGCATGGTTTCCCTACCACTCAGTGACTTTATTTGTGCTTCCGTTTGGTTCCCTAGAATTTCAATAATCGCCGCTCGCAGTAAAGGTTCGTGATGCTCAATCATTGATAAATCATCTTTACCACGAACCATTAATTCAACATTCACTCGCACAAAGCCAAGTTTTTTACGATTTGATAGGTAATTGGTAACAATATCCGGTTCAAAACCATAATAAGCGTAATCATCAACAGCTGAATCTTCGGCGTGCACGGCCACAATGGAAGTGAAGGTGAGTAAAAATGCCAATACAAGCTGTTTCATGCTAGTTAAAACTCCTCAAGCTATTTCCTCGCTAACCACTCTATATGGGTTATCAAGGTCATGGTAAACTGTTATGGTTTATTAATATTCTTGCGAGTAGCTCATGTCGTTGCCTCATCCACAGTTTCCAGTTGGCGAACCCATAAACTGGTCTGCGTTACCTGAAGATATCGGTAGACTGGATGACAATTTAACAAAATGGTTACTTGCTACTGGCAGTTTAACTGAAAAACTGAAAGCCTGCTGTACCGAATTTCAGGTTGAGGTGCTTGGGGAGGCAGAATTACCTTCTTTGCAATATGAGTCAAGCATTTCTACAACACTTTGGGTAAGAGAAGTATTATTGCTATTAGACGGTGTGCCTTGGGTATTTGCCCGTACATTAATACCACCCGCCTTATTACGACAAACTCAAGTTGATTTTAAAGGCCTTGGCACTCAACCATTAGGTCAGTTATTGTTTAGCCACCATGAATTTGTCCCTGGGAAGATTGAAATTGGCCACACGGCTTTAAATGGAAAAGTAAGCCAATTATCAACCTCAATAAATCAGCCTTGTGACTCCTTATGGGGCAGGCGACGTTTTTTCACTTATAAGCAACACGAAATGCAAGTGTGTGAATTCTTTTTACCGGCTGCCATTAATTACATGGAGGCCGAGACGGCACGCTCTTGCTCTAACCATTGATGATAAATCAACAATAACACCGATGCTGACCAGCTAAAATTATTACAATGCAGGCCCTGTCCTGTTATAGGATCATAGTTTTCTCGGATCACTCCATTGCCTAGCATTCCTTCCCCATTGCTCACCAGTTGTAATGCTAACGCTTTCGCTTCGTCTTCATAACCATATCTTTGCATTCCTTTTAGTCCGAACCAAGCTTGATCTAACCACACTGGGCCACGCCAATAACGCTTAGGTAGAAAATTAGGACTATCTACACTGACGGTTGGAAATGGTATTTTGCTATTAAATGTCGATTGACTTAAGTGACGCTTAACCACTTCTTGAGCTTGTACTTTGGTTGCCACGCCAGCCCATAGTGGTATCCATCCTTCGACACCTTTTCCATTTGCTACTAATAATCTGCGTTGTTCACCTTGAAATCGGACATCATAAAAAAATCCAGTTTTATCATCAAACATTTGAGTCTGGATCAATTCAGCTAACTTATCGGCTTGTTTCCGCCAATCCAGCGTTTGCGATTTGTAGTTTGCCTTTTTATCTGAATCCTGTTTTGCCAGTATTTCTGCCATTTGCGCCAAAAAATGCTTTTCAGCATAAAGATAGGCGTTCAAATCAACTGACTCTTGGGAAATTGAATAGCCAACCAATTCACCTTTATGGCGATTTTCTAAAATATACAGATCCTCTGCATCGTCAAAACGCGGGGCATTATCCATACCTGACTCCCACGCAGCGGCTTCAATAATCGCTGTTCGATCGGCACGACTATCCTTAATATGGGCTGGGTGAAGGTTAGCGCCATATTCTACCAAGCCATTATTATTGTGATCTCGATTACGGTACCACCAGTGATGGTAAGCCATTAATTTCGGGTACATCTGATTGATAAACTCAAGATCACCAGTTTGTTGGTAAATTTCCCACACGGCCCATGCCGCAAGTGGCGGTTTAGTATTACGCTCGTTCCAATTGCCGCCGATACCGCCTCTATCCGCATTTTTATTATAAAAAATAGCATCAGGTACGCTACCATGATCTTGAGCCCTAACCGCATCGTCTGGAGTAAATTGGTAAGCAAACATGGCCAGCATATTCGATTTAGCCAACTCAGGATTAAAACGTGCTAAAGCAACCGCTTGTTTCCAACTGTCCCATGACCACACGCCGTTAAACCACTTAAAACTCACCGAAGGTGTGACAGCGTCATGAGTTATTGCGCCCGCCGCACTGCGCCAATTATGAGTCAGCGTCATTATAGACTTAGCTGCTAAACGTCCGTACTCATTGTTGGGTAGATCGTGTACTACTTTTTCCCAATTGCGCTTGTGAGTTAACAGCGTTTTAGGTATCGATGAAAAATCAGTTTTTGGATGTTGTTTACGCTCATGTTGTGTATGAAAGTATTGATGTACGGCCTGTGTGCGATAAGTCTCATTAGGTGAGAGTTCAATCGTTGCTGAACGCGCATGATAACTAAAACCAGCACCTTGATTTAAAATGATATTAGGTTCGAATTGGATTTGATATTCAGCATCATTAAGCAGTAACTGCCACTGTTCATTGATGGGGGTCAATGACCAACGACTGGTATTAGTTTCAATTTGGTGTTGTTTCACCAATGAGTAATCAGCCAATTTGGGGTGTTTTGTGAAAGGTGCACCTTTCCATATCAGTTGCCACTGCTGTTTATCAGCGCTTAGATTATGTATCTGAGTGGTTATTATCGCACTACGGTTATCAAGAAAGCTTAATGATATGTTCACCATTAAGTCGTCCCATTTAAACATTTGAGAAAGTTGATCTGGTTGGCTAAAAATCTGCTTATCCTTCGCCGAAGCGAGTGAGCGAGGGCGATCTAACATCACATCAACTAATTGTAATTGTTGTATGTTATTACTGAAATAAACACTGAACTCCTGTGCGATGATCAGCGGGCCAACAAAACCACCATAATCGGAGTGCTTTTCGGGCAAATGAAAACCATGCCATGCGCCTTTGTCGATATAAACCGCTGGGATTTCTAAATTACGGAGCTTATCTCTCGGCTCCATGGTTGAAACAGAGCCGGAATAAGGCAATAGACTTTTGAAATCATTAACCTCAGCGCTAAAAGCAAAAAAAGTGTTAAATAGTCCTATAATTCCTAATAAAAGAGGAGGTAAAAATTTCATAGCAACCATCAATTTGAATACAATATCCATAAGCTATCATAAACAATTCGATTCAGAAACGGTCATATTTCAAACATTGTTTTTGCTTGTAATTTATTTACGCCACTTTATTGAAGTAGTCAGAAAGTCCATCCAACAACATCTGCACTGAAATCATTACCAGTACCATCCCCATTAAACGCTCAACGGCTGTTAAACCTTTCTCTCCGAGAAGCCGTGTGAACAATTGATAGAACATCAAAATAACCGCACTGGCCGCCCATGAAAGTACAAGTGCTATCGTCCAGTCACTCATTCGGGAACTGTCAGTGTGAGCCAGTAGAATTAAGGTGGCTAAAATTGAAGGTCCCGCCATTAGCGGTATAGCCATAGGTACTATAAAGGGTTCTTCACCAGCCGCTAAGCCAACAACACCTCCAGGTTGGGGAAAAATCATTTTGAGTGCAATTAAGAATAAAATGATGCCACCAGCAATGCTTACCGATTCTGGACGTAAATTTAAGAAAGTGAGTATGGCTTCGCCAGCATATAAAAACAGCATCATGATAGCCAAAGCAAACAACAATTCACGGATTAATACCTTGCGACGCTTTGCTGGATCAATATGTCGTAAAATCGACGCAAATATCGGCAAGTTCCCTAGAGGATCCATAATTAAAAACAACATGACTGTGGCAGAAAATATATCCATGACAGAATTAGACTCAAAGCAGGTGAAAACACCTCATTCTATACTCAAATGATGATAAATGAAGGTGGTTTTTAGTGTTTTAGTGTGCAATAACTTACTTTCAGTGAAATATTGAAATTTTCTGTTGGCAATCGATTTAATACCAATCCATTTTAATACAAGCAGATAGATTTTAGTGCTAGTACTGCCTTCATTTCGCTTTTAGGTATATACTTCAGCGTTGCCCATTTTTCAGCTAAGAAAACATGCTTTATCTCATCGCCAGTTTAATTGCCTTACTCATAGGGCCACTTTGTTATCGTTTTCTTGCCTCGGGTACGGGACTGCAAAAAGGCTTAGATGGGTTTATTTTTGTGGCATTGGGTGGCTTAGTTTTAATTCACATTTTACCTGAATTACTTGAACATGGCGGATGGCTATCATTAGTTTTTATCGTAATCGGTTTATGGGGGCCGACAGCGAGCGAGAGACTATTCCATCGTTACTCTGAAGTCACTCATAACATCACGCTTGTTTTAGGTGTTTTGGGGTTGCTGCTCCACACCTTGACAGATGGCGGCGCGCTTGTCCTTGCTGGCCAACCTGAGAATTCATCATTATTAGCACTGGGCATTATACTTCATAGGCTCCCTGTCGGGATTGCCATTTGGTGGTTACTGAAACCTCAAGTCGGTACTAAATGGGCCAGCGTTGTTATCGGTTTCATGATGCTGCTTACGGCTATCGGCTACTTTGTGGGCGAGCAATTACTTACTCAACTCAGTCTTGACAACACCGTATATTTACAAGCTTTCGTTACCGGCTCAATCCTTCACGTGGTATTGCATCAGCCCCATGTTCAACATCATGAAGATAAAAAAGGTCGGTATGAGTATCATGCTGGAATCGGCAGTTTATTGGGTATTGGGTTATTGTTGGTATTATTAGGTATGGAAAACATTTCCCATGATCATGACAAGCACTCACACCTATTGACAGAGTTTTGGCGCTGGGCTTTGACATTATCACCGGTGTTGTTGTTAGCGTTTATTTCAACGACAATTTTTTATTCCTTAGGACTCAGAACAAACACAAATAATCCAAAATCAGCATGGTTACAGAAATTAGTAGGTCCAGAGGCTATTGTTATCACAGGAATAATTTTAGGAATAGACTTTCTCACTGTGTATTTTATTTGTATCGGAGCCTTATATTGGTTTTTAATTCATCGCAACGTAATGCCTGTTATGCCCCATTCAACTTCAACTTCATTATGGCAATTTAGTTTTCAACACGCCGTTGATCAAAGTGCTCCATGGATTATTTTAAGCTTAGTATTGGCTAATTTAATCGGGCATCCGGCATTACCACTACAGAGCCCATTTAGCCAAATTACTTTTTTGGCTATTTTATTTGTAATACTCCGTTTTGAGCGTCTCGGTGCTGCAATATTTGCCGTTTCTATCGCTTATAACAATTGGAGTCCTCAAGCCGTCATTTTTGTATTACTTGCCGCCACTTTGTTACCTTCCTCTCAATTAAAAAAATTAGGTCGTTTCAATTCTTTAATAGTATTCGTTATCTTAATCATCAGCTTATCATTAAGCTCTCTATTTGAGTTTAAAATAGGCGCTTTATTCGTTTTACCAGACTCCCTTAATCTCGTGTCATCAATCACGTTAGGTTTGTTATTCACGTCCAGCTTGCTACGCCAGGGTCCAAGAAACTTCCTACAACCGCTTATCATTAAAAAGCCTCACAAACACCATTAGCTATTATCTAACAGATCGTTAAAACTTGTTTACAGCTACTCTCTCAAAAGTATTGGTTCAATTTGTGAGGGAGATCACGGACAAATCATAAATTCAATCTCGTTCACTACTTTTAATGTGATAGTTTGAAAATCCAAGCGGTTAGGGCTGCGTCAATCTAATATTTCAAAACGATGATGAGTAAGGAAGCTTCGTTGAAACACCATTCATGATGAAGAAAATGTAAGTCATATAGACTGATGTACTAATAACTGCTCATTAACACATTAGGGAGTTTATTTTGAAAATCCTCATGATCTTTGGCACTCGACCTGAAGCTATAAAGATGTGTCCATTGGCACTCAAGCTAACGGAAAACAAGGAGCTTGATGTTAAAATCTGTGTTACTGCTCAACATCGTCATATGCTTGATCAAGTCCTGCAAATTTTTAACCTTAAACCCGATTATGACCTCAATTTGATGAAACCCAACCAAACTTTAGAATGGTTAACCGGAGCAATCATTGAAGGTGTCGGTCAGGTTATTTCTGACTTTAAGCCTCAGTTAGTTTTAGTTCATGGGGACACAACAACATCGTTTTCTGCAGCACTAGCTGCTTTTTATCAAAAGGTTGATGTTGGGCATGTCGAAGCAGGGTTGCGGACTGGAGACATCCATTCCCCTTGGCCTGAAGAAGCCAATCGAAAGCTGACCGCAACCTTAACCATGCTTCATTTTGCTCCAACCGATGCTGCGGCACAAAATTTAAAAAATGAAGGTTATTCAACTAATAACATCTTCGTTACTGGAAATACAGTGATAGATGCTTTATTCAAAACCCTTGAGTTCACCAGAAAAAATAGATTTGTCCCTGCACAACAACTGCAAAAAATACTGCCGACTCTCGAAAATAAGAAAATAATACTCATTACGGGGCACCGCCGTGAAAATTTTGGCACAGGTTTTCAAAATATTTGTACTTCACTCAAAATTATTGCACAGACTTACCCTGATGTAGAGCTTGTATACCCTGTGCACTTAAACCCTCATGTTCAACAGCCTGTTTACGACACGCTAGGTAATTTAGATAACTTTCATTTAATTGAACCATTAGACTACCAATCATTCGTTTTGCTTATGGACTTAGCCGATATCATCTTAACTGATTCCGGAGGTATTCAAGAAGAAGCACCTTCATTGAATAAACCTGTTTTAGTGTTCAGGGAGAAAACCGAGCGCCCAGAAGCTGTAAATGCTGGGGCTGTCCGCATAGTTGGTACTGATATCAACCGAATTGTTACCGAGGTTAGCACACTTATCGATAAACCAAATGCATTTGGTAAAGCGGCAAATCCATATGGAGATGGGAAAGCTTGCCAAAGGATTTCGGACATCATTAAACGCTATTATCGAGTATAACAATGCCTAATATCTATATTATTTATCGTTCAATGTTCGATAACACTGGTAAATTGACAACCATTGGCGGTATCGAAAATTACATTCTTTCATTGATTGATGTTTTTTCCGAACAAGGCTGGGGAGTTCATGTTGTTCAACCTGCCGCCACTCCTTTTGAAATAAAAAGCAAAAACCATTACATTCATGGAATAAAAACTGGCTTTTGGAAAGGAAACTTAAAAAAAGTTTCTCTCGTCAGATGGGTGAAACAACGAAATAGTATAAAAAAGCGTAAAGACATTGTGATATTCGCTACTGACAGCTATGCGGTTTCTATGCCTGAATATAACACTGTCGCGATACAACATGGTATATCGTGGGATAAACCAAGAACCCAAAGTTGTGCACCAAGACAATTCTTTAGCTCTTTACTTAATCAATGTAAGTACCTGTCTTACACAGGTAAAAGCAAGACTCTTGTCTGTGTTGATCATAATTTTATCAATTGGTATCGAACGTGGTTTAACCTCAAAAATAATTCAATGAAAGTTATCTATAACTTTTATGAAAACAAGATTTCTGAAAAAGATTTCAAAGATAAATGGTCAATTGACGCTTCTACAAGCCCTCTGAAAGTAATTATTGCTCGCCGATTTGTCGACTACCGCGGAATAAAACTGATAGCCCCAATTATCAAGGAAGTGTTATCCGAGCACAGAAATGTCGAGTTTACTTTTGCTGGAGAAGGTCCACTTAAACCCTATTTAGATGCTCTCTTTGCCGATGAACCAAGAGTGACTTTAATTAAGTACGCTCCAAAAGAAAGTTTTGATATTCATCAACAACATCATATTGCAATAATTCCAACCCTGGGTTCTGAAGGCACTTCGTTATCAATGATTGAAGCGATGTCTTCTGGCTGTGCCGTTATTAGCAGTAATGTTGGCGGTTTATCCAATTTAATTATTAACGGCTACAATGGACAGCTCGTCATACCAACTTCCTCTGAACTAAAATCAGCCCTAATGCACTGTTTATTAGATTTAAACTTCCCCAAGCAACTCGCCTACAATGGATTACAATCAATCAGTTCAGCATGTTCTAAAGAAACATGGGCTGACAATTGGGTTTCGGTAGTTAAGGATTTAACTACCGAAACCCTATAAAAATCAGTTGGTGGCGTTCTTAAACGCAGAGAAAATTTTCGATAGCAAGGCGTGACTTGAAGTAAGTAGTGGTTCTACTTATAACTGACATTGTGCATATCTATTAAAAACCTAAAATTAATGAATGGTTACTCATTTTTGCGTTATAAAAATGTTTATATCGGTTAATTTTAAGTAAAATATAGATAAAAGGTGATTTCTTATTCAACCTTAACCACATAACTATTCCGTGTGCGCAATGTCTGTTATAAAAGTTACAACGCAGCAAGCAGTAATTTTAGCCAGTTCACGAACGTCAAGCATTCACTCAATGGATGAATACACTTTATGGCTTCTACGGTTGAACTTGAGTTATTTATCTTACTTCTAGGCGTCAAACTAATTTTTCTAGGTTAAATTATCGTGGCATTCAATATTCGGTTCGACAAACAAATAAAAACCCGCTATCAATAAAGCTAATGAATTCTCTTTATAGGCTAATCATGCTTACACGTTTCTCATTTTGGCTTTTTCATCAACTTGGTTGGTCATTCAAAGGTACACGCCCTACTGCAAAAAAGTATGTAATGATTGCTGCACCACATACCAGTAATTGGGATTTTGTTATCGGTATATTGGCACGTACTGCACTAGGTGAAAAAATTCATTTTCTAGGAAAGCACACATTATTTATTCCACCTTGGGGATGGCTGTTTCGTGCCATAGGCGGCAGTCCTGTTGATCGTCGTAAAAATAATAATCTCGTGGATACGGCGGTAACAATATTTAACCAACGTGATGAATATAAGTTAGCTTTAGCTCCAGAAGGCACCCGCAAAGCTGTGACTCATTGGAAAATGGGCTTTTATCGTATTGCCCATAAAGCGAATGTCCCCATCGTTTGCATTGGGTTTGATTTTGAAAATAAAAAGATTGTATTTGCTGACGCGATACAAACCACAGGGAATATAGAGCGAGACATGTCGATGGTGTACGCGTTTTATCAAAATATCAAAGGGCGTCACCCCAAAGATATTCCAGAATTTCATATTAAGAAGTAGATTTCACAATTTCGATGCGCTCAGTAGTTGATATTGAGTGGACGCAAGGTAGGTAACCAGCGACAATAAGTAACCCACTCTCCTTGTTACTCAAACGTTTATCAAAAGTAAACTCTCTACCAGAAAACCTAGTAAACCACCGAAAACTCTTTAAAAACGTGGCGCAGTTTACATGACCGTTATCAAATAAAGTGGTTTGCAACCACTCATAGCCATATTCTTTTCTAACTGACATTGAGCACATCTATTAAAAAACCAAAATTAATCAATGGTTACTCATTTTTGCGTTGTAAAAATGTTCATATTGGTTAATTTTAAGTAAAACATAGATAAAAAGTGATTTCTTATCCAACCTTAACCACATAACTATTCCATGTGCGCAATGTCAGTTCTAACAAAACAAATACAAGTAAGTATTAACAAGCAATTATAACTTTGTTTTATTCGCTTAATAGATAAATTGTAGAAACAACTCTCTAATTGCTAACACTTTTTGCCACAAACTATCGTTCAATTTGTCATTAAGTTTGTTATCTGTTTAATAAATATATGAATACCATTAGTTGAAGATGATTGTTTCATTTTTGTTGCTAATGCTTCCATAGTGTTTTCTTGTAATAAATATTTTATGCCATTGGCCAGCTCTTGAGCGTTCGCTGATACGATCAAATCCAACTTTTTACACACTTCGATTCTTGCAGGTTGATCCTTTGATACAGGGCAAGCAAGCGTTGGAATGCCTAATGAAATAGATTGCAATAAAGCATCACCGCCACTTAACACAGCAGCTTTTGAAGCGACTAATAGGTTGATAAAGTCACTATTATCGATTGAAGGCAAACAAATAAATTCATCATTATGCGCTATTGCCTTCGGATAATTTGGTCCCATCACTATTACGGTTTTGATTCCTGTATTATGAAAAAGCTCTTTAGCTTGCAAATAAAATATATCGGCCGCTAGTTGCTGCTCAATTCGATGTCCACCAGATCCTGAACTGAATAGGACAAATTCATTCTGCTTTAATTGCAAACGAGTCAATATTTGCTGTTGTTTCTGTTGATTAGGGGGCGTATAAACAGCTCCGATGCATTCGGGTTCTGATTTACCCAATAGTTTAAGTTTTAATTGGTTAATCCGGCCAACCTCTGGCATTACAAACCATGGTTGCACGACAAAGTGCAAATCGGTTAATTTTGCTCGCCCCCATTTCATTCCACGACGACGTTTTTTCTCATGCTGACTTATAAACACGACATGAGCCCCAATTTGTTTCGCTTTTTTCAATTGAGATTGACGGCCTGAAGCATCAAAAATTGCAAAATTAGGTCGATATTTTTCCAAAATATCATTTACAGCTTTGACTTGCTTCGTCGGTGTATCCTTAAGTAAGTCGGCAGGGTATGGACATTTATCTGCATAATTAGCCTGACGGTTTAATACAAACCGTATCTCAGAATCTGGCCATGTTTTTTTTATTTCATCTGCAATAATTAGTGAGCGCATATACTCACCAATCCCCTTTGTTGAAGATACGGGAATAAACAGAAACTTTTTTTTCACTTTCATTTCTCACTTCAAAAATCTTAACGGTAAAAACAATCGACTTCCGTATCTAACTAAAAATTAAACTTTCATTCGAACCAAAAAATAATGACTAACACTGACACACAGATAATGACATCAAGGTGAAGCTCAGATATGATCCTAACAATATCAAGTACAACTCATTGTACTGTTTACCCATTCTTTCGCAGTTTACATTAGGCGTGTTATGAAAACGATTAAATTAATGATTACTTCCCTACTGATTATCGCCCCATGCCTAATAAAAGCTGCACCTTGGATTGATAGCTCCGATATTTACTTGCGCGCAGATATCCAAGCCCTCGCGGACGAAGGAATTATAACCGTCCCGATAAACACCTTCCCGCTAATGTGGTCCGGTATAAGAGATGATTTATCAAACATCGATCCAACGGAGTTAACACCTGAACTTAACACCATTTTCTCTCGCGTTAATTATCGCTACAAAAGTGCAGTTAATGATCGTTATAACAAGCGTATAAAGCTTTCAGGCGCCAGTGATGAAGCAAGGTTTAGACATTTTGGTTCAGATTATCGAGAGCAAGGAGAAGTCACCGCATCTTACGAAAGCTCCTCTCAGTATACCGCATTTAAATTATCGTCTTCCGCATCATATCAACCTGAAGACAACAAGAGCCTTCGCTTTGATGATTCTTATTTTGCTCTAAAACTCGGCAACTGGGTTGCCAGTGTAGGCACACTTGAACAGTGGTGGGGGCCAGGGTTTGATAGTTCACTGCATAAATCAACCAATGCTAGACCTTTACCATCTATTGCACTCACACGAGATAATTCACAAGCATTTGAAACTCCACTTCTATCTTGGGTGGGACCATGGACGCTCACAACAGGTTTTAGCCTATTTGAAAAAGAGCGCTTTGCCCCTAACGCATTACTTTGGAACTTTAGAGGTACAATAAAACCACTTACCCAATTGGAAATCGGCTTTTCATGGACGATGCAGTTTTGCGGTGAAGGACAAGAATGTGATTGGAAAACTTGGGCTAAATCAGTTACTGGTCAGAAAGATTGCCGCAATGATACTGGAGGAGGGTGTACCAACTTCGGCAATCAAATGGCAGGTTTCGATCTTCGTTACGCCGATACTTGGTACAACATTCCCATAGGCATTTACGCCGAAAAAACCTGCGAAGACTCAAGTGGTAGTTCGCCTTTAGATATTGCCGATTGCGGTTATTTATTTGGCTTAGATAGTCGATTTTCTTTTGACGATTCTCAATATAAAATATTTTTAGAATACACAGATACCGTCGTAAGCTGCGGTGTCGGTGATGAATATTTCAACTGTTTCTATGAACACAGTACATATCGCAGCGGCTCTCGTTACTATCAACGTTCTCTTGGTAGCACTTATGATAGTGACGCGAAGGTGTATGTGATAGGACTGATAGGTCAAATTGGTAAAAACCGTGGACTCACCTCATTACTCCGTTATGCGCAGCTAAATAAAGACGGAGTGGAAGTACGCAATGGTTGGGCTCCTATTACGCCTAAAGAAGATTTATTACAACTTGAATTGAGCTATCGACAACCGTTTTTAAAAGGCATGGTCACTCTAGGTGGCACACTATCTCAATCTAAATTTGTTGAAACTAAAGATGACATAAAAGCAACTATCCATAGTAACTACGAATACCGATTCTAGAACTATCTAGTATCTATACGGTTATGAGTTCGACTACCTTTTATACAACAAATGAACTCATAACCATTAAATTTACGGAATTAAAGCCGTAACGTTTTCAACAGCGATACCTTGCATTAGCCCTTCACCTTTTGCTCGAGTCCCCCACGGCACACTTGTATCATGCTGCTCAGCAATCACTTGCTCATAAACACTCACCACTGAGTTTAAGCTATGATAAGGTCCAGTGCGATAAGGGTTGGAATGGGCGTATAAACCGATAACCTTTGTCCCTTGAGTTGTAGCCATATGTGCCGGCCCTGTATCTGGTGCTAAAACACAATCCGCTTGCTTTAAGATTTCAAGCAATTGCAATAACGTGGTTTCCCCAACTAAGTTAAGCAATGATTGTTGTGCTGATGACTCAATTTTCTCAGCTAATGCTTTTTCTAAAGCCGTTGGACCACCACACAAAACGACATGGTAACCTTTCAAGACCGCATAATCTGCCACTGCAGCATATCGCTCAGGTAACCAGTTACGCTCAGCTTTACTCGCAGCAGCGCAAATGACAAGCACTTTGCCCACAGGAAAGCGTGCTTTCACCCATTCAACATCATCTTCCATCACGGGAATCGACCATTTAGGCGTGATATCAACAACACCGATTGCTTTAGCAAACCCCATAAACCCATCTAAAACATGGGGTTGATGCTGCGGCGCTATTTTACTGTTAGTAAATAACCACTGGCCTTCTTTTGCCCTTGCTTCATCAAAACCAATTTTTACTTTTGCCCTAATCATTAATGAGGCCACGCTCGCTCTAAGCGCCACTTGCATGTGCAATAAAACATCAAACGTTTGTCCGGATAACGCTTTGCGTAAATTAGCATAACTCCGCCAGCCTTGAGATTTATCAAAGATGACAAATTCAACATCTGGAATGTGTTTGATCAATTGATATTCTAGTTTTCCGACCACCCAAGTTATCAACAGGTGAGGATATTGCCTCTGAATCGCTTGTACCATAGCAACCGCATGACATACATCACCAATTGCAGAAAGACGTAATACGCATAAAGATTGCTTTGAAGAAAGATCAAGACTCATTGGACTACCTGTTAAATAAAGCGCATTGAATTGACGCAAGTGACCGATCTTAATGTAGAATAACCAAGAGTACCACGCCTAAACCGATAATAATGCAACTAAAGAATATTAAAAACATCAGCATTGGCTACAGTAATCCTAGCCTTTATAACCTGACACCTGAGCAATTTACCCCGTCATATTATCAGCAAAATAATAGTATTACCGGATCGTCTTCTGGACGACAAACGGCTTGGTTTATCAAAGCTGGCGATAATGAATGGGTACTCAGACATTACTGGCGTGGTGGTTTAATGGCTCGGCTGAGCAAGGATTTATATTGTTTCTCTGGTGCCCGCTATACTAGACCGATGATGGAGCTTGGCTTACTTGAACAAATGTTTCAATTTGGTTTACCCGTACCTAGACCCATTGCGGCTAAAATTGAGCGACGTGGACTTTTTTATCGCGGCGACATTCTTATTGAACGTATAGAAAATGCGGACGATTTAGTCAAAATACTCTCCGTGCGAGCACTTAGCGATGCTGATTGGCAACAGTTAGGCAAAACCATTGCGATATTCCATAACTATGGTGTTTGTCATGCGGATCTCAACATCAAAAATATTTTACTACAAAAAGATAAATTCTATCTGATTGATTTTGATCGCGGAGAAATGCGCACGCCAAGAGCTTATTGGCAGAAATCTAATATTGCTCGATTAAAACGCTCTTTTGCTAAAGAACAAAAAAAGCATCCCAACTTACAATTTACTTCTGCCAACTGGCAAACTTTTATAACCGCATATCAGCAGGACATAAATACCTAACCTAAGAAAAGTTGCGGAAGAAAGTATACCGATGAGTTCTCGTCACTCCAACGCAGGCTGGAAACGAAGTAACGACAGTTTTGTATGTCGGTAGTCTAGGGGCTGTTTATCTTTCAGGATTAAATTTTGTGCTATTTGAGCGTTTATCTGTTCAAGGCGTAAGCCGTGAAACTTAGTCATCTAAGTAAACGGGTTACAACACAGAACAGTGAATGCTCAAAAGCATCGAAAAAAGAGAGAGCGTAAATTGGTCGCTCTTTCTAAATAAAAGGTACTGCGTTATCGCTTGCTTATTTGGAATACCAAACCGCACAAGCTCTGTCTTGTATAAAACGACCAATTTATCGCTGCAAAAATAATCACGAAAGATAAACAGCCCCTAGCGCCTTTGATTTTGTCTATAAAAGTCACTGGATACCAGCCTTCACTGGTATGGCAAAGATTGGTACTTTCTAAATCGCTAGATCCCTATGTTTTATTTAACTTTTCATCAGGGCTTCAAACACAGCGTATTGTCGACTAACGGCACCTTGATTGTTTTGTACCACCACCATCGCTGATTGTTGTTGTACTTCAAGGGCTTGAGGGTGGCTCACATCGTTGATTAATACTTGAGCCAGCTCATTACTATCATTTACGACATCGAGCGCATGTGCATCGCGTAACAGTCCACAAATATCAGTGAAATTGTATTGTGATGGCCCCATCAGCAATTTAAGGCCTATGGCCGCCGCTTCAATCGGATTTTGCCCTCCATGCTCAATAAGAGAGCCGCCGACGTATGCCTGATCGCCTACGGCATAAAACTGTAATAATTCACCCATGGTATCCCCAAGCAGTACTTGCGTCGTCCCTGTTACAGTCTGACCATTACTTCGGCGAACAAATTTAACTTTTTTCGATGCCAGCAATTGTGCTGCGGCATCAAATTTTTCAGGATGTCGCGGCACCATGATAAGCAATGCATCAGGAACAACTTTAATTAATTCAAGATGAGCATCAATAACAGCTTCAAATTCTCCCGGGTGTACACTACCGGCAACCCACACAGGAGCATGGTCTTTACCCCATGACTGGCGAATCTCTTGCCCTTTTGTAATCAGCTGGTCACTGATGGTGACATCAAATTTAAGACTGCCACAGGTGGAAATTTTGATCTTATCCAAGCCCAAAGCAATAAAACGGCTGGCTTCTGTTTCAGTTTGTACTGCGACAAGAGTCAAACAATTTAACATTGGATTAACCAGATTTTGCCATTTGTGATATTTTTCGGCTGATTTAGACGACAACCTTGCATTAGCCAGCATGACTTTCGTCCCTTGCCGATGGGCATAATGCAATAAGTTAGGCCATAGCTCGGTCTCTAAAATGATGCAATATGCAGGGCGAACTTGCTTAATAAATCGCTTAATACATATCGGAAGATCAACAGGTAAATAACAGTGCTGAACTTTGTCACCAAATGCTTTTAGCACTTCCGATGATCCAGTCGGGCTACTGCTCGTTATGGTCACTGTGAAATTCGGGTTACGGGCTAAGATGGTTCGTATTAAAGGCACTGCGGCCAAAGTTTCGCCCATTGAAGCCGTATGAATTAATAGCTGAGTTGGCCGTAATTCAGTCATACCAAACCGCTCCGACCAGCGGTGCCTATACCCGGAATGTTTAATTGCTCTTACCGCTAAATACATGATTAACAAAGGGGAAATAAGGTATAAAGAAAGAGAATACCAAAAGCGGTTCATTAATGAGTCCCTGTAATAGACTTTGCTTGAAGAATAACGCCAATGCTAACATATCAGCATAGAGAGCGAGAAACTGTAAATGATTGTCATCTATTAACCATATTTTAATAGTGGTTATCATGACAGACTAATATTAAATAATTGATTGGAAGCCAGATGAAAACCCGTGATAAGATAATTCAAACCAGCTTAGAGCTATTTAACGAGCACGGTGAACGCGCCATCACCACCAATCACATCGCTGCCAATTTAGGGATGAGTCCTGGCAACCTGTATTATCATTTTAGAAATAAACAGGACATTATCCAAAGCATTTTTCAACTGTACGAAAGTAATCTTAAGAATAGTTTTCAGCCTTATGAACAACATGAAGTTAATATCGAGCTACTGATCCGATATTTTGATGCCATGTTCGATATGCTGTGGCAGTTTAGATTTTTATACGCCAATTTGACTGATATTTTGAGCCAAGATGAAGCTTTAAAAAATCGTTATTTGGTCGCTCAGCAACGATTACTTGAGCAAGCCAGTAAAATCTTACAACAGTTATCAAAGGATGGCTTTTTACACATTAATGATGACGAACTATTGCCATTGGCCGATACCATGAAAATGCTCATTTCATCTTGGATTGGTTATAAATTAGCTCAGTCGAAAACGACCACTGTAACTAAGGCCTGCTTATATGAAGGGGTGTTACGCATTATCATGATAACCAAAGCCTACTCGACAGAATCATCATTAGATACATTTACTAGGCTTACGAAACATTATCAGCAGCTATCTGAAGCTACTGAATAATCATAGAATTTGCTCACTTAACGTCCGTACATGACTTAAGGAAAGTTTCGGAAGAAAGTATACCGATGAGTTTTCGTCACTCCAGCGCAGGCAGGAAACGAAGTAACGACAGTTTTGTATGTCGGTAGTCTAGTGCCTTTGATTTTGTCTATAAAAGTCACTGGATACCAGCCTTCGCTGGTATGACAAAGGTTGGTACTTTCTAAATAGCTAGATCCCTAAAGTGAGCAATGGTTATCTAACGTTTAAACTGACATTGGGCATAATCATGAATTGAAGGCCCCTCTACACCACATTTTAGACACACCCACTCTTTATGTCGCGCTTTCCATTCTTTTTTATGAAATCCAAAACGCATATCCATACCCATTTTTAGTTTATGTTCTAAAAACTGTAATCGGTTATGTAACCAACGACAACTGGGATCATTCGCGATACTTGCTCTAGAGTGAAGCATTTCTTTACGAGATAAGTCTTTAAAAAAACGCGGCTTAGTCTGTTCATTTTGCGAATTATTATCCACAACACTTACTGCACCCTCAAAATGACTGTTGTTATCATCTTTTGGTATCTTCAGAGGTTGCCCTTGATCATCTGTAGCTGAATTAAGTCGCAAACTTTTAGCTCTCAAATCTTGTCCTTTAGCATGAGGAATAGTCGCTAAAAAAGCACATAAAAAAACAATAACAACCCGATTTGAAAGCACAAATGACATGGTTAAATCCTTTTATTTTCAAGTCTAAGTTCTTCCTGATGACCTACAAGGTTCTGCTAACTTTGCCGTCATTCCAGCGAAAGCTGGAATCTAGCGACTTTCTCTTTTCTTGGAAAAGACACAGGATACCAGCCTGCGCTGGTATTACGATATAGCAACCATATAGATCAATGAGTTATTTCTGATCTCGTAATCAGAAAATTCTTTAAATAAAGTGTAGTCCTCCGTTGTAAAGTTTTCGAATTTACCGATGAGTTTTAAAAAAAAAGTAACGTTCATTCCAGCAAGAGATTGTTTTGCTTGATCATATTTGTCTTGATTAAATGCGCTTCGTGACCTACTTGAATAAGCCGTATAAACGCCTACATGAATATTTTTTGAGATTGGGTAACTAATTCAACACCGACTTCATAATCCTAAATATATCGGTTGGGAGCGTTCATATACGCAGAAAAAATTACCTATAGCAAGGCTATGAATAGCAGCAAGTATTGGTTATCGACATACAAAACTGTCGTTACTTCGTTTCTACTTGCAAAATTTATAACGAAGCTAGCGGTGATTTTGGCAAGTATATGAATGTTCAGCACTCACCTGATGGTCAATTCGGGTTGTTTAATCTTGTATTTAACTTCAATAGATTAAAGTTAAATTGTGCGTTCAACCGATTTATTTAGGATTATTGAGCAATAAATAGTAATCAATGGCGCGCATAATAAAGACTAATCATCACAAGGTTTAGCGAAAAAGATGGAACTGTGATCTGCATTAGATGCTAATTATTAATTCTACGGAGCATGCATTATACCAATTACAGTAATTAATCTCTCACTCAGCAAGAGATAAAGGTTTTCAGTACAAGGCGCATGTTCGAAGTAATATCGGGATAATTCAAGAACGTGCAACGCAGTAATGGAAACCTTTAGCCTAGCCCTTCGGGAGCTTGTATGCGCAAAAATTACTTCATAAAATTATCTCAACGTAGCAATGTAATAACGACAGTTTTGTATGTCGGTAATAACTATGTTTTCACTAATTTCGTTTGTACTTTGTGCGCATACATAGCTCTGAGTTGAGCATTTAATTACTGTAATTGGTATTATTATTGGTTAACCTTGATATTTGACCTCCTCGCCCTTATTAACAGAATTAGCGTCATAAATTCTTAGAGGACACCTATGAGCAACCCTTTATTGGTTTCAACTGATTTACCACAATTTTCAGCCATCAAGCCAGAGCACATTCAGCCAGCCGTTGAACACGCCATTGAGCATTGTCGTAATACCATCGAAGCGGTTGTGAATACCAAAGCGCCTTTAACATGGGAAACCTTAATTACGCCTCTCGAACAAGCGGATGACGCACTCAGCCAAGTCTGGTCTCCTGTATCACACATGAATTCAGTAGTCAGTAATGACCCATGGCGAGAAGCTCACGATGCATGCTTACCCTTACTCTCCGATTACAGTACATTCGTTGGTCAGCACCAAGGTTTATTCAATGCCTACGTTTCATTAAGGGACTCTGATGAGTTTTCATCGTTATCAAAGGCCAAACAGACTACCATTGAACATGCTATCCGCGACTTTAAGCTTTCAGGGATAGGCCTAAAAGATGACGCCAAACTTCGTTACGGAGAAATACAAAAGCGCACATCAGAGCTCACCAGCCAATTTTCGAATCAACTGCTCGATGCCACTAATGCTTGGAGCAAACTTATCACTGACGAAAAGGAGCTCGCAGGCCTACCTGAGTCGGCCATTGCCGCGGCAAAAGCCATGGCAGAAGAAAAAGAACTCACAGGATGGTTATTCACATTAGACTTCCCTTCATATTTACCGGTAATGACCTACTGCGACAACCGTACGTTACGAGCTGAATGTTATAAAGCTTTCGTTACCCGAGCCTCCGATCAAGGCCCAAATGCTGGAAAATTCGACAATACTGAGCTGATGAATGAAATTGTAGCCCTGAGACATGAAGTGTCGCAATTATTAGGCTTTGATAATTACGCCGATAAATCACTCGCCACAAAAATGGCAGAAAATCCCCAACAAGTTTTGGATTTTCTTAATCAACTTGCCGCTCGCTCAAAACCTCAAGCAGAAACAGAATTAAAAGCACTCACGGCTTACGCAAAAAGTGAATTTAGTGTGGATCAGCTCGACGCGTGGGATTTACCCTATTACAGTGAGAAATTGCAACAGCATCAATATCAAATTTCTCAAGAGACATTACGCCCCTACTTCCCTGAAGATAAAGTGCTTTCAGGGTTATTTTATACCGTAAATAAATTATTCGGCTTGCAAATCTCTGAGCAAACCAATGTCGATACTTGGCATAAAGATGTTCGTTTTTTCAATATCCTTGATGCTAGTGGTGAACACCGCGGTAGCTTTTACCTTGATCTTTATGCACGTAGTGGCAAGCGTGGTGGTGCATGGATGGACGACTGCCGTGTACGCCGACAAACCAGCACAGGTTTGCAAAACCCGATTGCCTATTTAACCTGTAATTTTAACTCTCCAGTTGATGGCAAGCCGGCCTTATTTACCCATGATGAAGTCATTACCTTGTTCCATGAATTTGGTCATGGTATTCATCATATGCTAACGCAAATTGATGTTGCAGATGTATCCGGAATTAACGGTGTTCCTTGGGATGCGGTTGAGCTTCCAAGCCAATTTCTTGAGAACTGGTGCTGGCAAGAAGAAGCATTGGTTCATATATCTGGTCACTACGAAACTGGTGAGCCATTACCAAAAAATTTACTGGATAAAATGCTTGCCGCTAGAAATTTCCAATCTGGAATGGCTATGGTTAGGCAGCTCGAATTTTCACTGTTTGATTTTACCCTTCACAGGGATTTTGACCCTGCACATGGAGCACGCGTCCAACAAGTGCTTGATAAGGTGAGAGCGCAAGTTGCGGTAATAAAACCTGCAAGCTTCAACCGTTTTCAACATAGTTTTGGCCATATTTTTGCCGGTGGTTATGCCGCTGGTTATTACAGCTATAAATGGGCTGAGGTCTTGTCAGCCGATGCCTTTTCACGCTTTGAAGAGGAAGGCATCTTTAATCCTGAGACAGGCAAAAGCTTCTTAAACAATATTCTTGAAATGGGTGGCTCAGAAGAGCCGATGGAGCTTTTCAAACGCTTTAGAGGTCGTGAACCACAAATAGATGCCTTGTTACGTCATTCAGGTATTGCCGCCTAATCTCTTTTAACTTTCCCTTAAAAAGGCGCCTTCTTGGCGCCTTTTTAAATCTGAGAACTTGTTATCTGGTCAGACCTTTGTTAGCCTGATTTCGTTGTGTTAAGTAACTACTTAAAAAGGATTTTCATGAACTTATATTTTCGATTATTTTGGTTACTCTTGTGGCAGGTACGTCGTTGTAAACGCATTGGTTTTCTAGATACCAGCAAGATAAAATATCGAACCATGCCAAGCGATTGTGATATAAATTTTCATCTCACGAATTCTCGTTATGCCGCTTTTATGGATCTCGCTCGCACTTACATGATGGCCGAAATGGGTGTGTTAAAACGGCTTATAAAATTGAAATGGATGCCAATTGTCAACGCGTCTGAATTCACTTATATCCGTGATATTAAGCCATTCGAAATATTTACAATTGAAAGTAAAATTGTTGGCTGGGATGAAAAATATTTTTATATAGAGCAACGTTTTATAACGGAAAGAGGCTTGCATTGTATCGTCCATGTGAGGGGAGTTTTTATAGCAAAACGTCAGCAAATCCCTATTACAAAGGTTATAAAAACCGTTGGATTTACCGGTAAAACTCCTACACTCCCCCCTGAAGTTATCAAATGGATTTCGTTTTTGAATCTAAAAAAAGCGGTAAATATGGCATAGTTTTAAATCATTCTGAGGCTAAATATTTCCATGTTTAGCCTCTCTTAGTAACATAACAGTCGATTTTATATCAACCTAGCCTATGCCAATTCTACTCTTCGTCAGTGAGGTCGTAGGGCAAAGGTTTAATCATTAATTGACTAGAAAGATCCCCAGCTATACGAAAACGAGCGGTGCCTTCTGTATCATTTGCCAGCACTGCTGTTAGTAAAACCTGTTCTCCGCGCTGAGCAAATTCTATGACATTACCAGCTTTACGATAACCAGACTCCAATTCAATCTCAATAAAGTTGTCTTTCGTCATCAACTCAGAAACCGTTCCAGATAGAATATATAAAGCTCGCTTATTACCACCACGATATTTCATTCTTGCAACTGTTTCTTGCCCCATATAGCAGCCTTTAGTGAAACTTATCCCGCCTATCGCGTCTAAATTACACATCTGCGGAACATATTCACCACTATGGTTCGCTGCAATATTTGGATAACCAAGAATGATTTCTTGTGCCTGCCAACTACTGGACTCATAAATAGCTTGATCAGCAAATAAAGCATTGGCAAACTCAGGCGAACTTACGATGATATAACGTCCTGAATCCTTTATGATGATCCCATCATCGAATTCAACCACATCCGTCGATACTGCTCCAAACCTTTCAGTAATAAAAGATTCGGCGTTATCACCAGAAACACCATATAATTGCCAATCTTGGCATTCATCTTTCAAAGTCACTTTACTGAAGACAGCATATTTTTGTAATTGCGGTAGATCTACAGCCAGTGTTGATTTCGGCATCAACAACCACAATAAACTTTTCGCATTAAACAAACGAAAACTCGCCAGCATCTTGCCTTTAGGATCACAATGAGCTCCCCAGCACCAAGAATCAGAATCTAAACTTGTGACATCTGCGGTAACCTGACCTTGTAAGAAAGAGGCCGCTTGTTCATCAGCTAAGCTTATCAACCCTAAATGAGAGAGTTTGCAAATTAATAACGCTGGGCTCGACTCCTGCAAACCCCAATCAGGATTTAATAGAGAAACTGGCATTTAATTATTTCCACTGAAAAATGATTAAAATTATTGTAACGGAATGATGAACAAATCGATATTGATTTTGCTTATTTAGGCCGTCTTATCGACATGGAAAGTCTAATTTTCTTCCACACGCAAAAAGGCCACCCTAATGGGTGGCCTTTTTAATTTGGCGCCTGGAAATGACCTACTCTCACATGGGGAAGCCCCACACTACCATCGGCGATACTGCGTTTCACTTCTGAGTTCGGAATGGGATCAGGTGGTGCCACAGCTCTATTGTCTCCAGACAAATTCTGTTTGCTTGTTCTTTTCTTTATTTACCGCTCTTTTAGCCGTAAATTAATAATTTGGTTGGCTGATACTTGTTTTTACAAGAAATTATCTCAAAGTTCTTACTTTATTAAGCGCTTATATATTCACTAAGGTTGTAAAACCCATCTGGGTTGTATGGTTAAGCCTCACGGGTCATTAGTACAAGTTAGCTCAACGCCTCACAACGCTTACACACCTTGCCTATCAACGTCCTAGTCTCGGACGGCCCTTTAGAGAGCTTAAAGCTCTAGAGATGACTCATCTCGAGGCTCGCTTCCCGCTTAGATGCTTTCAGCGGTTATCGATTCCGAACGTAGCTACCGGGCAATGCTATTGGCATAACAACCCGAACACCAGCGGTTCGTCCACTCCGGTCCTCTCGTACTAGGAGCAGCTCCTCTCAATCATCTAACGCCCACGGCAGATAGGGACCGAACTGTCTCACGACGTTCTGAACCCAGCTCGCGTACCACTTTAAATGGCGAACAGCCATACCCTTGGGACCGACTTCAGCCCCAGGATGTGATGAGCCGACATCGAGGTGCCAAACACCGCCGTCGATATGAACTCTTGGGCGGTATCAGCCTGTTATCCCCGGAGTACCTTTTATCCGTTGAGCGATGGCCCTTCCATTCAGAACCACCGGATCACTATGACCTACTTTCGTACCTGCTCGACGTGTCTGTCTCGCAGTTAAGCTGGCTTATGCCATTGCACTAACCGTACGATGTCCGACCGTACTTAGCCAACCTTCGTGCTCCTCCGTTACTCTTTGGGAGGAGACCGCCCCAGTCAAACTACCCACCAGGCACTGTCCTTACTCTCGATGAGAGAGCCAAGTTAGAACATCAACACTACAAGGGTGGTATTTCAAGGTTGACTCCACATCATCTAGCGACAACGCTTCAAAGTCTCCCACCTATCCTACACATGTAGGGTCAATGTTCAGTGCCAAGCTATAGTAAAGGTTCACGGGGTCTTTCCGTCTAGCCGCGGGTATACGGCATCTTCACCGCAATTTCAACTTCACTGAGTCTCGGCTGGAGACAGCGTGGCCATCATTACGCCATTCGTGCAGGTCGGAACTTACCCGACAAGGAATTTCGCTACCTTAGGACCGTTATAGTTACGGCCGCCGTTTACCGGGGCTTCGATCATGAGCTTCGACCTAAGTCTAACCCAATCAATTAACCTTCCGGCACCGGGCAGGCGTCACACCGTATACGTCATCTTGCGATTTTGCACAGTGCTGTGTTTTTGATAAACAGTTGCAGCCACCTGGTATCTGCGACTCCCAACAGCTTAGAGAGCAAGTCTCATCACCGTCAAGAGCGTACCTTCTCCCGAAGTTACGGTACCATTTTGCCTAGTTCCTTCAGCCGAGTTCTCTCAAGCGCCTTGGTATTCTCTACCCAACCACCTGTGTCGGTTTGGGGTACGATTCCTACTTACCTGAAGCTTAGAAGATTTTCCTGGAAGCAGGGCATCAACGACTTCATCACCTTAGTGACTCGTCATCAGCTCTCAGCCTAATGTAAACCCGGATTTGCCTAAGTCTACAGCCTACAGCCTTAAACGCGGACTACCAACGCCGCGCTCGCCTAGCCTTCTCCGTCTCTCCATCGCAGTAAGCAGAAGTACCGGAATATTAACCGGTTTCCCATCGACTACGCCTTTCGGCCTCGCCTTAGGGGTCGACTCACCCTGCCCTGATTAACATTGGACAGGAACCCTTGGTCTTTCGGCGAGGGAGTTTTTCACTCCCTTTATCGTTACTCATGTCAGCATTCGCACTTCTGATACGTCCAGCGTGGGTTACCCCTTCGCCTTCAACCGCTTACAGAACGCTCCTCTACCGCGTTTGTGCATCCCACATACGACTTGTTCTCCACAACCGCCTCAACGTGTTGCGTGCTTAAACTGACATTTAAAAAACAAATGTCAGTTCGCTGAAATCGCATCTGGTGATGCACAAACACCCATAGCTTCGGTGTATTGCTTAGCCCCGTTAAATCTTCCGCGCAGGCCGACTCGACTAGTGAGCTATTACGCTTTCTTTAAAAGATGGCTGCTTCTAAGCCAACTTCCTAGCTGTCTAAGCCTTCCCACATCGTTTCCCACTTAGCAATAACTTTGGGACCTTAGCTGATGGTCTGGGTTGTTTCCCTTTCCACGACGGACGTTAGCACCCGCCGTGTGTCTCCCGAGTAGTACTCATTGGTATTCGGAGTTTGCAAAGGGTTGGTAAGTCGGGATGACCCCCTAGCCTTAACAGTGCTCTACCCCCAATGGTATTCGCTCGAGGCGCTACCTAAATAGCTTTCGAGGAGAACCAGATATCTCCCGGTTTGATTGGCCTTTCACCCCCAGCCACAAGTCATCCGCTCATTTTTCAACATAAGTCGGTTCGGTCCTCCAGTTGATGTTACTCAACCTTCAACCTGCCCATGGCTAGATCACCGGGTTTCGGGTCTACACCTTGCAACTCAACGCCCAGTTAAGACTCGGTTTCCCTACGGCTCCGCTATTCGCTTAACCTCGCTACAAAATGTAAGTCGCTGACCCATTATACAAAAGGTACGCAGTCACGGCTTCTTACCCATAAAGAGTTGGGCCGCTCCCACTGCTTGTACGTATACGGTTTCAGGTTCTATTTCACTCCCCTCACAGGGGTTCTTTTCGCCTTTCCCTCACGGTACTGGTTCACTATCGGTCAGTCAGGAGTATTTAGCCTTGGAGGATGGTCCCCCCATGTTCAGACAACATGTCACGTGTGCCGTCCTACTCGTTTTCATCTTCGGTTAGTTTTCGTGTACGGGGCTATCACCCTGTGCCGCTACGCTTTCCAACGTATTCCACTAACACCCCAAAGACTTAAGGGCTAATCCCCGTTCGCTCGCCGCTACTAGGGGAATCTCGGTTGATTTCTTTTCCTATGGGTACTTAGATGTTTCAGTTCCCCACGTTCGCCTCACACAGCTATGTATTCACTGTATGATAATCACTTATGTGATTGGGTTGCCCCATTCGGAAATCTCAGTCTGTAACGCCTTTTATCGACTTAACTGAGCTTATCGCAGATTAACACGTCCTTCATCGCCTCTGACTGCCAAGGCATCCACCGTATACGCTTAGTCGCTTAACCATACAACCCAGATGAGTTTCACTTCTTGTTAAAAACAAGTCGTTAACATCATTGAGCTGCATTGCAACTAGCTGGTTTTTACTGATAATCATTGCATCAACGGGTAAGTTGATGCTGATATCGCCTTAGTTTTGAATATTCAAGACACTTAATAAAGTGTTTGAGAACTCTTGATGCTTTACCATTTAATGTAATGCATCGTTTTTGAGATTTTTCGTATGATTTACTATTCAAATGAACAATAAATCCTACTATCAGCTTTCCAAATTGTTAAAGAACGGGCTTAAAAAAGCCAAAGATAAATTATGTTTTATCTTTGGCCTCTCTAACTGTGCATGCTTCTCATAATTAACATTATAAGATGTAATGGTGGAGCTATGCGGGATCGAACCGCAGACCTCCTGCGTGCAAGGCAGGCGCTCTCCCAGCTGAGCTATAGCCCCATTACATGCAGTGAATAAAAGTCAAAAAACCAATCAAGTTGGCAAAGCCAAATCGAGTTAATTCAAGGCAGATTTTGACGACGTTTAGTTTTATAAACGAGGAGAAATCTAACGCAGAAATAACGAAGATTTGGTGGGTCAGAGTGGACTTGAACCACCGACCTCACCCTTATCAGGGGTGCGCTCTAACCAGCTGAGCTACAGACCCATTTCTTTTTGGCCTTTTGCGTGTTACTCAGCGTTACTCTCATCGATTCTAAGTCATGAACTTATGTTCACTCCTTGTGAGTCTCTTCAAGTGCCTTGATTAACGCACAAAATCCTCAAAAATGTCTATTTTGAGCTTTTATTCTTTCTTTATATCAAGCATATCTGTGTGAACACTCTACAAAAACAACAAAATCGTGCCGATAAGGAGGTGATCCAGCCCCAGGTTCCCCTAGGGCTACCTTGTTACGACTTCACCCCAGTCATGAACCACAAAGTGGTGAGCGTTCTCCCGAAGGTTAAACTACCCACTTCTTTTGCAGCCCACTCCCATGGTGTGACGGGCGGTGTGTACAAGGCCCGGGAACGTATTCACCGTAGCATTCTGATCTACGATTACTAGCGATTCCGACTTCATGGAGTCGAGTTGCAGACTCCAATCCGGACTACGAACAACTTTATGAGATTAGCTCCACCTCGCGGCTTCGCAACCCTTTGTATTGCCCATTGTAGCACGTGTGTAGCCCTACTCGTAAGGGCCATGATGACTTGACGTCGTCCCCACCTTCCTCCGGTTTATCACCGGCAGTCTCCCTAAAGTTCCCACCCGAAGTGCTGGCAAATAAGGATAAGGGTTGCGCTCGTTGCGGGACTTAACCCAACATTTCACAACACGAGCTGACGACAGCCATGCAGCACCTGTCTCAGAGTTCCCGAAGGCACCAATCCATCTCTGGAAAGTTCTCTGGATGTCAAGAGTAGGTAAGGTTCTTCGCGTTGCATCGAATTAAACCACATGCTCCACCGCTTGTGCGGGCCCCCGTCAATTCATTTGAGTTTTAACCTTGCGGCCGTACTCCCCAGGCGGTCTACTTAATGCGTTAGCTTGAGAACCCAGTCTTCAAGAGACCAAATTCCGAGTAGACATCGTTTACGGCGTGGACTACCAGGGTATCTAATCCTGTTTGCTCCCCACGCTTTCGTGCATGAGCGTCAGTCTTTGTCCAGGGGGCCGCCTTCGCCACCGGTATTCCTTCAGATCTCTACGCATTTCACCGCTACACCTGAAATTCTACCCCCCTCTACAAGACTCTAGTCTGCCAGTTTCAAATGCTATTCCCAGGTTGAGCCCGGGGCTTTCACATCTGACTTAACAGACCGCCTGCGCACGCTTTACGCCCAGTAATTCCGATTAACGCTCGGACCCTCCGTATTACCGCGGCTGCTGGCACGGAGTTAGCCGGTCCTTCTTCTGTGGGTAACGTCACGGCTGCTGGTTATTAACCAACAACTTTTCCTCCCCACTGAAAGTGCTTTACAACCCGAAGGCCTTCTTCACACACGCGGCATGGCTGCATCAGGCTTTCGCCCATTGTGCAATATTCCCCACTGCTGCCTCCCGTAGGAGTCTGGGCCGTGTCTCAGTCCCAGTGTGGCTGATCATCCTCTCAGAACAGCTAGGGATCGTCGCCTAGGTGAGCTCTTACCTCACCTACTAGCTAATCCCACCTGGGCTTATCCAATTGCGCAAGGCCCTAAGGTCCCCTGCTTTTCCCCGTAGGGTTTATGCGGTATTAGCAGTCGTTTCCAACTGTTATCCCCCACAACTGGGCAAATTCCCAGGCATTACTCACCCGTCCGCCGCTCGTCAGCAGAGTAGCAAGCTACTCTCTGTTACCGCTCGACTTGCATGTGTTAGGCCTGCCGCCAGCGTTCAATCTGAGCCATGATCAAACTCTTCAATTAAAGTTTAATTTTAAGTCCGAAGACTTACTCAATGAATCCTGTCGATTTGACTTACTTCTCTTTATGAAAAGGAAAGTAAACCAAATTTGCATGTTCAAAATGCTTATTTACTTAACGTAAGTAATCACTTTGAAAGTTTGCGTGAACACAATTAATTGAGAAAATTTTTGACTGCTTAATCTATTCACCGAAGTGATAAACCAATACAGTTTCGATTTTGTCAATCTCTGTGAGTGCTCACACAGATTTGCTTGATATATTGTTAAAGAGCGTTTTGACCGACTTCGTTATTCTCAGCGGGTCAGGGCTGCGTATTCTACGCACTTCCCTGTGGTCGTCAACATTTTTTTCAAAGTTTTTTCGACCGATTTGAATTTGATTAAATCTCCTTCAAACCTTGACTCGTCTTGCTTGCTGCTTCATCTCTGCAATGCCTGCTGTGCCGTGTCAGTGGATGCGCATTATAGGGAGATTCTGATTTAGCGCAAGGGCTTTTTTGAAGAAAGTTTCCTTTCATGGTTTGCCTGCTGAAAAAGCAAACTACAATGCTTGTTTTTTCTCTTTTTTGACTGGTTTTTATGCGAATTTAGCTATATTAATTTTGATTCGGTATAGTTCGGCTCATTGTTACTCATTCATTAGGTTCTATTGTTATGTCATCCATTCATTCTTATAAAGGAATACGCCCTTTTATTGGGGAAAATACTTATGTTGATCCAAGCTCTGTTCTTGTGGGCGATATTTATCTTGATGACGATGTCAGTATCTGGCCGATGGTGGCGGCGCGTGGTGATGTGAATTCTATAAAAATTGGTGCAAGGAGTAATATTCAAGATGGTACCGTACTTCACGTTACTCACAAGTCTGAATCCAATCCCGACGGTTATCCACTAACAATTGGTGACGATGTGACCGTGGGCCACAAAGCCATGCTGCATGGTTGTACTATTGGTCATCGAGTATTAGTCGGTATGGGGACACTTATTTTAGATAATGCCATTATTGAAGATGATGTTATGGTTGGTGCAGGCAGTTTAGTTCCGCCAGGTAAGGTTTTAGAAAGTGGTTTTCTTTATGTTGGCAGCCCTGTTAAGCAAGTACGCCCTTTAACGAATAAAGAGCGCAATTTCTTAAGTTACTCTGCCGCTCATTATGTTCGTTTAAAGAATGAATATATCGCAGAGACTAACGAGTAAGCTTATTTAATAGAAAACGGCGCCGTTTTCATCGAATTCTTCGGCGTCAATTTTTTCTTCAAAGTGCTCTTCTATATCAAATCGAAATGATTCCGCCACTTCCATGGCCTTCTCAGGCTCTACTTTTTCATTCAATAATGCACTTAACTGCTTTGTAGAAATGTAACAAGGAATATCTACTCCCATACTCTGTGCAGTAAACTTTATCGTGTTCTGTTTTGTGTTAAATTCCAAACTATCAGTAAAAATGACACTTTGATTCATTGGGTTTCTCTTAACTTACTTCTTAATTTTAATAATACGTCTGAGGCATTCGGCTTTTTATTACGCCATATTTCATAACTTTTTGCCGCTTGATGTACAAGCATACCAAGTCCATCAACGACTTTATTTGCCCCCTTCGCACGACACCACTCTAAAAACGCCGTGGGTTTGCTGCCATAAACCATATCGTAGCAGTGAATATCTACATGTATAACTTCTGATGGAATAGCGGGAATATCGTTATTTAAGCTTGCTGCCGTCGCATTGATAATGACATCAAACTCAGGCTCTTTCGCTAAGTCATCAAAATTTGATGAGAATAATTTTTTATGATTAAACTCGTTAACTATTGCTACAGCCTTTGACTCAGTACGATTAGCCACAACAATAGCTCTTACTTCTTCTTTTAGCAGTGGTAATAAACATCCTCGGGTTGCGCCACCAGCACCAAGGATCAGGACTCGTTTATCTTGCAATGTGCCAAAATTCAAACGTAAGTCAGTGACTAACCCGTATCCGTCGGTGTTGTCGCCTTTCAATGTTCCGTCTTTAGATACCGTTATGGTATTTACCGCCCCTGCTGCTCGAGCTTCTTCTGACAAAACTTGGCAAATTTCAAGCGCCTGCTCCTTGAATGGTATCGTGACATTCGCACCTCTGCCTCCCTTTTTTACAAAATCTTCTACAGATGCTTTAAAAGAGTTTGTAGGAGCAAGCAGCTTTGAATACTCAATATCATGGGATAATTGTTGTGCAAATTGATGATGGATAAAAGGCGACTGGCTGTGCCCTATCGGATTTCCAATCACAACATAGCTATCTGACATCTGTTTTTCCTATATAATTTTGCTCATTACATAAATACCCGTGTTACCTGAAGATGCAAGATTTCAACAAGAGTAAACTGCCGCTTAGACAAGGCGCTTATTCGAAATAATAGTGACTTTATTATCTCGAATAAGCGTCATAAAAAATGAACTGGTTTAAACTATTTTTCACTCAACAAAACCCAAACCTCTCAGAGCAAGCAACCTAAAAATCAAATACTTACAAGAAAATCTGTGGTGCAAAATCATTACACAAAAATGTTAAAAAGCCTGAACATCGGCAAGCGATTTCTCAGGCTGTTTCAACATTAGCCGATCATATGCGAAATCAGCCTAACCACTCTTGAGGTTTGAGGTAATGTCCATATAAGTCCGCTTCTGGTGATCCTACTTCAGGCTTATAGGCGTATTGCCAACGAACCAACGGCGGCATTGACATCAATATTGACTCTGTGCGCCCACCTGTTTGTAAGCCAAACAAGGTACCGCGATCATAGACTAAGTTAAACTCTACATAACGACCGCGACGATAAAGCTGAAATTGGCGTTGATGCTCAGTGTATACATCGTTTTTGCGGCGTTCAACAATAGGAGCATAAGCCACGATAAAACCATTACCTACAGCTTTCATAAAATCAAAACTCTTATCAAATCCGCCTTGATTCAAATCGTCAAAAAACAATCCACCAACTCCGCGCGTTTCATTACGGTGAGGCAAGTAAAAGTAATCGTCACACCATTTTTTGTATTTTGGATAAACTTGCTCACCAAATGGATCGCATAAATCTTTTGCCGTCTGATGCCAATGGATCACATCTTCCCGATTGGCGTAGTATGGCGTTAAATCGAACCCACCTCCAAACCACCACACAGGATCTGCACCTTCTTTATAAGCAATAAAAAATCGTACATTAGCATGAGTAGTTGGAATATGAGGGTTGGTTGGATGAATAACGAGAGAGACGCCCATGGCTTCAAAGCTGCGGCCTGCCAATTCAGGTCGATGTGCCGTCGCCGATGCCGGCATTTTTGCACCAGCCACGTGAGAAAAGTTCACTCCAGCTTGTTCGAAAACTTTGCCCTGAGTTAATACTCGGCTTATGCCACCACCGCCTTCTTCGCGCTTCCAGTTATCGCTCGCAAAACATGCTCCACCATCCAGCTTTTCGATTTCGTGACAAATATTCGTTTGCAGCTGTAATAGAAACGCTTTGACCACTTCGGCGTTAACGACACTCATGTATTAGTTTCCTTTTATTCATTCTTTGCCCTGATACTTGAATAGATCACTTACAGGGCATTCCAATTACCACGTATAGCTAGCGTAAAACCTGCCCCGTAAGTACATCAATGATGCGAGATGGTTGGTTTTGATTTCCGAGCTCACCGAGTATGATCGCATCTAATTGATGCTCAAATACATGCTCAATTTGCTCAATCGATAGTGCTGGCGGCTCACCAGCCAAATTAGCACTGGTAGACACTAAAGGCTTACCCAGTGATTGACACAATTGCTGCACAATAGAATGCGCTGATATACGAACAGCAATGGTATTAAAACTGCCTTTTAGTTTTGAACTCACAGAAGCTTTTGCAGGCATCACTTGTGTCACAGGGCCAGGCCATTTACTTTTGGCTTCGGTCATTTGCTCATCGGTCATCTTTGCAAAGTCGACGTAATCGGTTAAC
This sequence comes from Parashewanella spongiae, assembly GCF_004358345.1. Taxonomy (NCBI): domain Bacteria; kingdom Pseudomonadati; phylum Pseudomonadota; class Gammaproteobacteria; order Alteromonadales; family Shewanellaceae; genus Parashewanella; species Parashewanella spongiae. The sequence goes on from NZ_CP037952.1 coordinate 5,174,825, forward strand.
TGCTCCCAGTCACTGGCGACAATGATCAGCCCTTTTTGCCACGGCCTGTCTTTAAGGATCAGTAATCGATTCAATGCCGCAAGATTATCAGGGTCACAGCCTAGTCCGTAAACGGCTTCAGTGGGATAGGCAATGATACCACCAGACTGTATCACTGGGATGGCTTGTTGAGGTTGTAATTTCTGGTTCAAAATGAGCCTTTATTGTTAAAGTAGTCCGGATAAATCGGTATTGGTTACGATAATGATTGCTTAAATCTACAACTTTTTTGAGGACACTCTAACCGTGTACCCGCCGGCATATGACGCTCAACCAGAATACCAAAATTACAATCAGGACAGGTATGGGCAATAGGCTTAAAATTCACCAAATACTTGCACTTAGGATATGCATTACAGGCATAAAAGCTTTTACCATATCGACTTGTTCTATGATCCATCATTCCCGTACGGCAAATAGGACATGGTACGTCACGTTCATCAACACTTTGATCTTGTTTTTCGATGTGATGGCAGCTTGGGTAGTTGCTGCACCCTATAAAAATACCAAATCGACCGGATTTAACGGCTAATTCATGTCCACATTCAGGGCATTCTGATCCTGAGATTAGTTGAGTTTCAATCGATTCATGTTGTACAAGCGGCCGAGTATATTGGCAACTTGGGTAGTTACTACAACCTAAGAAACTGCCATTTTGGCTGTGTTTTACCGATAATTCACAGCCGCAGTCAGGGCAACACTCGTACTCTTTCTCTAACGCATGTTCATGAGCTTGAAACAATTGATGATCTATTTTTGACATGTATTGACTTAGCCCGTTGCTGTATTCAGTGATGGAGCAAACTCTGCAGACTATTTTATCTTATCCGAGCGATGGTACCAAATGTGTTGGCTGTCAATCACCCATCAACTTCTGTATATTGTATTCAAAGAGAGATATTTAACCGTCAATCACCATAATAAGGATATCCACCGTGTTAAAAAAACCTCATTTTTTGGCCATGACGATATTAGCCGTCATCTGCCTTGGAGCTTGTAATAGCACTCCTCCAACGAACACCCCAAATAAGATTGACCACCTAGCAATCCAATCTGTCATCCAACTCGAGCCTCAAGATCTGTTCTCAGCCGAACAGCCATTGCTCAAACCTGACACTTTTGATCAAGTCCTATTAGCTCTGAACACAAAATCATCAATAGCCGATATTAATCATTTACTTTATTACCTACGTGCATACAGTTATTTCGGACCTCAAAAAGAGCTCACAGAAACTCAAAGGCGGCAACTGGCTTCACAATTAGTCTTGCTCGCTCAAGATACCAATATCAATACAAACCCTCGTTTTCAAGAGCAGTTGGCCGTAACTGTTTATCGATATCTAAACAAAGACGAATATGCGTCATCACTCACTTCTTTATTTCCGGTACTGAGTCGCCAATTGGCTCATTTACAAAACAGCGACATAACCAATATCAATGACATCGCCTTATGGGAAACCCTCCGCACATACGGGCTATTGCTTAATGTCGCTCGAACCAAACCTGAAGGTGAATTGGCAAAGCTATTAATTGAGCACCGTGTTGATAAGCCATTGCTACGCTTTGCCGCCAGTACTAACAGCATTCGAAACAATAATGATTGGCCGAGACTAAATGCTTATTGGGCTTTAGCTATGTACCGATTAACCTTGCCTTCCAGTACTGATGGTTCAACAACACAGCAAGAGCAAGCCATTGATGATGGGATTGCAAAAATAGCTACCGCTGATGTTGCTTTGCGTCAACAGGCGGCACAAGATGCCTTTACTTTGGGCTATCACGTCAATACCTCTGCGGGGAAAAAATTATGTGAAGACAACGCGAGTTTATGTCGAATACCAGAATTAACTTCTGTTCTTCCTCATCGCCACGATTGCTCCATGACGCTTTTTATTACTCACCAAGACTTATCTAAGAGCGAACTGGAAGAGTCTTGTACCAAGCTCACTTCACAAGAGTTTTATTTTCATCAATTGCTTGAGTCGCAACTACAGCCAACAGCTAACGACAACAGCGATGCATTAGAGGTTGTGGTATTTAAAAATTGGAGTCAGTACAACGCTTATGGACAACTATTTTACGATATTCGCACCAACAACGGTGGCATGTATTTAGAAGGCACTCCTCAAAAAGTGGGTAACCAAGCACGATTTTTTGCCTTCAGGCAGTGGTGGATAGAACCTAAATTCGCCATCTGGAATTTAAATCATGAATACGTACATTATCTTGATGGTCGTTTTGTAAAATATGGCAAGTTCGGTCACTTTCCTGACAGCATGGTGTGGTGGTCAGAAGGCTTAGCGGAATATGTTTCTAAAGGAGATGAAAATCAAAAAGCATTTAAAGTCGCTCACGAGAATTTTGAAAAAGCGCCCGATCTGGCCACTATTTTTGCGACTACATATAAAGATGGTTTAGACAGAACTTATAAATGGAGTTATCTCGCCGTTCGATACTTAGCAGAAAAGCACCCAGCCGACCTAGTTCAACTCAGCCAATATTTAAAAGGTGATTACTTCACAGGTTATAAAGACCTACTCAAAGCATTATCAGCCCACCAAGAGGATTATCATTTATGGTTAACGGCTTTACTTAAGCAACATCCTTTGCCAAAAGAAAAAACGAACAGTCGACTTTACAAGCAAGACCGATACAGTTATCGGGATTATTTAACCCCTGATCATCTGGTATTTGGTGAGCAACATAAACATTATTAATACTTTATAAATCAGTGGTATTAACGACTAAAAATCAATGGTGATCGGGTACATCATCCTAGAAACATCAGTTGACTGCGTTCTCAAGCGTAGAAAAAATGGCTGGTAGTAAGGCGTAGCTTGCAGCAAGTAGTTTATTCTACTTGCAAAAGTTACAACGCAGATAGCAGTCATTTTAGCAAGTTTGTGAGCGTAGAGCACTTCACTCATTGGGTGAAAGCAATTAAAGTCATCTTATTGCTCAAACAGTTACTCATATACTCAGCGTTCAGCTGATATTTTTAGGATCATCATATCTGACAGTTGATAATGCCACCCTTCACTTTCACTACTGATAGTATCAAAACCTGCAACACTCATTAAATAATCGATTTGGCTTGAATCAAGATAACCATAATTTCCCCTAGCCTATTGTGTAACAGTAGGCTCCAAAGCCAAATGTAGCAATGACATCATTTACTCCCCACACTGATTACTGTTATACCAATTACAGCAATTAACTTCCCATTCAGCAAGAGCTAAAGGGTTTCAGTACAAGGCGCAAGTTTGAGGTACTATATTCCCTACGGCCGCCATACAAAGCTAGCGTTCAACGCACTTCGCGCTTTTGTCGGGATAATTCAAAAACTTGCAACGCAGTAATGGAATCCTTTAGCCTTGCCATTCGGGAGCTTGTATGTGTCCAAATTACTACGCAAAATTGTCTTAAAGTAGCAATGTAATAACGACAGGTTTGTATGTCCGTAGTAACTATGTCTTCATCAATTTCACTTGTACTTTGAACACATACATAGCTCTGAGTTGGGTATTTAATTACTGTAATTGGTATTAGTTATATATATACGGCAAATATTCTTTATAAAAAGTTCATCAGTGAACTACGATGATGTTGCTAAATTTTGCCGTTCATTCATATAAAAATAAATTCAGTAATAATTAAATTTTAATTTAACTCTGATCCAATTGATAAATGAGCTGCGGGATTTTTTTATCCACTAATTGTTTGAACGGAGGATTTATGCAGTATAAAAAATTCAGCCTGGTCACTATTGCTGTCGCAGGTTTTTTATTAGCGCCTATGTCAGGGTTTGCTACAGCTCTCGATAATTCTACTGATCAATTTCAGCCCTTTAATCCTGGTGACAGCAGTGACGACCCATTACCTTTACAACTGAATCAGCCTAAAAGAAATATTAGTAACCCTTCAGGACACTCTCTTTACTTTAAATTTATAATTCCCGCCAATGAGGACGGTATCACCAATGGCTATGTGCTTTTTGCCTTACGACAAAATGTTTTTGGTGATGCCCAACTGTTTCTAAAAGAAGGCTCAGTTCCTAGTGAAACTGATTTTGATTGTAAAGGGAGAGTATTTGAAGATAGTTGGCAATACAAATCGCAGATTTGCGAATTTCATAATCAAGAAGGTGGCACTTACTGGGGATTAATTCACGCTGAGACCGATTATTCAAAAGGTTCTCTTTCTGCACAAACCATCATGGATTTTTCCCCTTTTAGTTTAAGAAAAACCACTGATAACTAATTAGTAAATAGACTGTCAAATCGAAGCAATGAATCACCTCGCTCCAGTGAAGGCGAGAAACGAAGTAACGACAAATTTGTATATCGGTAGTCTAGCGCCTTTTTATTGCTTAGTGAAAGTCGCTGGACACTATCCTACGCTGGTTGACAAAACACAAACCTTTTCTGTCAATTCGCCCAAAGGGGCGGGGAACTAAACCCGAAGTGATTACATATCAAGAAAGGAAGCCTTACGCTTCCTTTCTTATCCCGATTGCTCTATATCAACCTTATGAATGCAACCGTCCATCTGGTTGCTCAAACACTAGGTCTTCCATCTGCTCGTACGCAGATTTATGTCCCGGTGCATTAAACAATACCATCAGAATCACCCACTTAAGATCATCGAGTCCCAAACAACTATCATCCAACTCCATTACTCGGTCTATGACTATTTCTCTTGTTTCGACACTGAGCACTTTAATTTGCTCAAGAAACAATAAGAAACCTCGACTTTCAACATCCAGCTTGTCCATTTCCTTTTCAGTATAGATACGGAAAGAATGCTGATTATGATCACGAAGATACGGTACATCTTTATCTTGTAATTCACCCAGTCGTTCTAACCAATTTAACGCTTTGATTATTTCCGACTGATGGAAACCAGCACGAGTCAGCTCCTTAGTAAGATCGCCTTCATCAACGAGAAGCTCGGTCTCACCATGAACATAGTTTTCAAATAAATACATGAGGATATCAAACATGACTAACTCCTCTTAAGTCTGACGTAACCACCAGCAACTGAAGCAATTGAACCTTGTAATTCCAGCTCAAGTAACTGCTCCAACACCTGATCGATCGTATTTCCACTATGCTCGACTATGGCATCAATTGCCGTAGCCTCATAGCCTACACTAGCCAAGAGTGACGCAAATGGCAAATCACATTCTTGAGGTTCTTTGATATGGTGCTGCTTTTTCACTTCTTCAAGGTGATGATCAAAAATTAATGGAAGTTCTTCTAAAATATCTTCCACACAATCGACCAACTTCGCGCCTTGCTTAATGAGATCATGACATCCCTGACTTTGACTGCTCAATGTGCTGCCCGGTACCGCAAACACATCTCGGTTTTGCTCCATCGCTAATCGTGCTGTAATTAATGATCCACTTCGCCTACTTGCTTCAATGACCAAAGTCCCTAAACTTAGACCGCTGATAATGCGATTTCGTTTCGGAAAATTTCCTGCAAAAGGGCCAACATTCGGCCAGAATTCACTAACGACACAACCGGATTGTTGGATGTCTTGATATAAGGTGTTGTGCCGCTTAGGATAAACAATATCAACGCCTGTACCAGTAACCGCAATGGTTTTATTTCCTGATACACTGCGCGCGGCTAATGCGCCACTATGAGCCGCACCATCTATCCCTGCGGCCATACCGCTGCACACAATTACCCCATTTTCGACTAAGGATTGTGAAAGCTGATAACTGAGTTTTAGACCCGCTGGAGTTGCCGCGCGGCTACCAACGACAGCTAATGCAGGTAACATTAACGTATCGAGATTCCCTTTTACGAATAATAACGATGGTGGATCGGTGATTTGTTTGAGTAAGGGAGGATAAGTTGGATCGTCAATAGTTAGAATGACATGCTGTGGATCTGACTCAAGCCACGATAACGCTATATCAACTTTTTGAGGGTTAAGGCTGATTTTTTCAATCATTTGTGCCGATAACGGCAAATCTTCAGGACGACTCTCCAGCGCATGTCGAAGCTCTTGCAACGACATGCGTTGTAATAATTGTTGAATTCGAACCGGCCCAAGTCCAGATACAGCACAAACAACTAACCAATCAGCAAGTGATTGTTGGCTCACTCAATTTCTAATACCAATGAATCAGGAATCACTAACTTATCGCCAACTCGAACAGGACGTTCATTCAACATGATGAGCCCCATACTTTGATGATTAAAGGTTTTGAACACCAATATATTACCGCGATAAATATCTGGCATTTTCACTTGCCTATCGGCAAAGGTACTGCCTATCAGTTTGTCATACAAGCTGCGATCACTGGCTTGTACTGGCTTACCATCATTGTCGATAGCTATTTCTTCGCCATCGAGATAAAGCTCAAGTACTTGTCCCGCCTTCACACCAGCTTTGCTACCACGATCGAAATAGATCACATCTAAATGACCCGCTTCACGTTTTCCATCGGCAATGGCTAATACATGAGCCGGCTGTGATAACGTCGCAGCCGTTGGCATATAAAACGCTGACATTAACGCTTCATCTTCAATAGCCAGTACTTTATAACCAGCTTTCGTTTCACGTAAATTGCTGAGTAGCTCAACTTTTGAGACGTCACCACTTTCTACAACACGGCCGCTTGAAGCTAAAATCAGCTCACGATCATGACCTTCAATCTCTTCATCATCGATGTGAAAGATACGACCTTCTTCATACATCCCCAGTTTCTGCCCCATGGGTAATCGGGCATCAACGTATATGATATCGCCTGTTGTATGATGTCGAGATTCCCTTTCTCCGCCCATCACTTGAGGTTGTTGCTCAAGCCATAATTCATTTTCGACCCGATTTTGTAAAATGTAGGATTGGATAGAAGCCAAATCCACCATAGGTATCGCTGAATTTTTATTAATAACTCTTCCTTGAGGACTTCGACGCACCAATGGTTTTTTCACTAATCGAGGTTGGCCATTAATGAATACTAACGTCAGCATGTCACCGGGATAAATTAGATGTGGATTGGCGATTTGAGGGTTTGCTCCCCATAACCTTGGCCATTTCCATGGATCATCTAAAAAGTAAGCAGAAATATCCCACAGGGTGTCGCCTTTTTTAACTTCATAAGACTGGGGATGCCCTTCTTTCAGAGCTAAAGTATCAGCGAAAACACTGGTACTCAGCATCATTAAGATTAAATAAGTTAAACGTTTCATTAAACTGTCCATGTTGTCATTGCTCTTTGTATCAGCTTTTGCTGTCATTGGTTGCGACAAAAGATTAAAATTAAACTATCAATGTGACAATTTTTAACCTAAACATCAGTATAACGAACTGATTGTGATTTAACACACTTAGATTCAACAAACTGATTTTGATTTAATAAACTGATTTTGATTTAACAAACTTAGAGTAACTTTATGGCAATTTTAACCGTTTTACGTTTTCCAGATGAACGCTTGCGCACCGTAGCTCAACCTATCACTGATTTTGATGATGCACTGCAAACACAGATTGATGATATGTTCGAAACCATGTATCAAGAAAAAGGCATTGGTCTGGCCGCAACACAAGTCAATTTTCACAAACAACTTATTGTGATGGATTTGCAAGATGACGTAGAACGCCCAACTGTATTCATTAATCCAACAATTGTCACCAGCAGTGGCCACTTTGAAAACGAAGAAGGCTGCTTGTCGGTTCCAGGCATTTATGCCAAAGTGGAACGCGCTGAAAATGTCACCCTTAAAGCATTAGATCGTCATGGCAAAGAGTTTACCGTTGATGCTGACGAACTGTTTGCGATTTGCATTCAACATGAAATGGATCACTTAATTGGTAAATTATTTGTTGATTACTTGTCACCACTCAAGCGTGATCGTATAAAGAAAAAACTCGAAAAAGAAGCTCGTCAGGCTGCTAAAGAAGCTTAATTGTCGCCAGTATTCATAGGTACCATGTTGAAACTATTAAAGATTATATTTGCCGGTACTCCGGATTTCGCCGCTCGCCACCTTCAAGCTCTGTTGAACTCACATCATCAAGTGGTTGGGGTTTATAGCCAGCCTGATCGCCCAGCTGGTCGAGGGAAAAAACTCCAAGCCAGCCCAGTGAAACAGCTTGCCGTGCAACATGATATTGCCGTATTCCAGCCCGCCAGTTTGAAAAAAGAAGAAGCTCAGCAAGAGTTAGCACAATTAGATGCTGATCTTATGGTTGTGGTCGCTTATGGGTTAATTTTACCTCAAATCGTACTGGACACACCTAAATTGGGCTGCATTAATGTTCATGGTTCGATTTTACCTCGCTGGCGAGGTGCGGCTCCGATTCAACGTGCAATTTGGGCCGGAGATGCCGCCACAGGTGTGACCATCATGCAAATGGATTTAGGACTAGATACCGGTGACATGTTGCTGAAAACTCATCTTGAAATCCAACCTGAAGATACGTCAGCCAGCTTATATGAAAAACTGGCAGAGCAAGGTCCTGACGCGTTAATTGAAGCTGTCGACGGTTTATCAGCCGGTACACTAACCGCCGAGAAGCAAGATGACACATTAGCCAATTACGCGGCCAAGCTTTCTAAAGAAGAAGCCGAAATCGATTGGAATAAGAGCGCCAAGCAATTATGGCAAGAAGTGCGCGCCTTTAATCCTTGGCCAATCAGTCATTTTAAACACCAGCAACAAACCATTAAAATCTGGCAAGCTGAAGTATTGTCGACAAGGGTAGAGCAAACTCCCGGCACCATTATTTCTGCCAATAAAAACGGCATTGACGTGGCAACCAGTGACGGAGTAATTCGACTTTTATCTTTGCAACTACCCGGTAAAAAACCTTTTTCTTGCGCTGACATGCTCAATGGTCGTGCCGACTGGTTTATTCCCGGTACTTTACTACAAAGTAAATTAGCAAGCCCAGATGAGACCGCATAAATGAATGTCAGAGCCTTAGCGGCTAAAGCCGTTTTTTCCGTACTTGAGCAAGGTATTTCGTTATCTGTCGCATTGCCAAAACAGCAACAACACTTGACCAGCGCCAAAGACAAAGCTCTATTGGCCGAGCTTTGTTATGGCATCATGCGCCGTTTGGTACAAATTGATAAACGTGTCAGTGATTGCTTAAGTAAACCGTTTAAAGGCAAGCTACGCATCATTCACCAAGTGCTATTAGTTGGGTGCTATCAACTGTATTTTACTCGAATTCCTGCTCATGCTGTGATTGCTGAAACCGCTGAAGCGTGCCGCCAACTTAAATTTGAAGGCATGGTAAAAGTTGTGAACGGTGTATTGCGTAATATTCAACGCGCCCAAACCGACTTAAGTTGCGAAAACCCAGTACTTGAATTCAATACGCCAAAATGGCTCATCAAACGCCTGCAAGATGCCTATCCAGAACATTGGCAACAAGTGATTGAAAACAGTCACCAGCGCCCTCCTATGTGGCTGCGCAACAACGCCTTGGCCCAAAGCCGTAAACAATATTTATCTGAGTTACATGGAATTGACATTGAAGCGACGGCTGGAGCCAGCAGCGACTCAATTTTATTGGCTAAAGCTAAAGATGTTTCCCAACTGCCTGGTTTTGATAATGGCGCCGTATCTGTGCAAGATGCTGCGGCTCAATGGGCTGCACACTTGCTAGCACCACAAAATGGTGAATTGATCCTCGATGCTTGTGCCGCTCCTGGAGGTAAAAGCTGTCATATTCTTGAAGTTGCACCACAAGCTCACCTTGTCGCTGTTGATTTTGATGCCAAACGATTAGAGCGAGTAGAACAAAATTTACAGCGTTTAAACCATAGCGCGCAAGTTGTGCACGGTGATGCAGCAAATATTGACTCATGGTGGCAAGGCAAGCAATTTGATCGCATACTGCTTGATGCTCCTTGCTCGGCAACCGGAGTGATCCGCAGGCATCCTGACATTAAGTGGTTAAGAAAGTCGAAAGACATTGATGAATTAGCTGAACTACAAAGACAAATTCTCGATCACTGCTGGCAATGGTTAACACCGGGAGGTACGCTATTGTATGCGACTTGCTCTATCTTACCTGACGAAAATCAACGACAGATAGAAGCATTTTTAGCACGAACCGACAACGCTGTGCTTGAGCCCATTGACCAACAACCTGACAGCAATAGCATCGGTTGGCAGATCACGCCAGATCAAGACGATATGGATGGCTTTTATTACGCTAAGTTACATAAAAAACGATAAAGATCAAATAATAAGGATAAGGGCAAAGGATGTTGCTCTAACAAGGTAGGCAATGAAAATTATCATATTGGGTGCAGGCCAAGTTGGCGGTACGCTGGCTGAAAACCTCGTCGGTGAAAATAATGACATTACATTAATCGATAATGACAAAGTAAGACTTCGTTCCTTACAGGATAAATTCGATTTACGTGTGGTTATTGGACATGGTGCGCATCCCGATGTGCTAAAACAAGCTGGCGCTGAAGACGCTGACATGCTGATTGCGGTTACCAACAGTGATGAATGCAATATGTCCGCCTGTCAAATTGCTTATACACTTTATGGCACCCCTACAAAAATTGCTCGAATACGATCTGAGCAATATCTAAACCTTAAAAACAAGTTGTTTATCAACAGTGAGCTCAAAAGCTCTGACAATCGCCTTCGCGGTGGCTTTGTGATTGATGAGCTCATTGCACCTGAGCAGTTAGTCACGTCATACATTCACCGGTTGGTTGAGTATCCCGGCGCTTTGCAAGTGCTGGAATTTGCAGAAGGACGATTAAGCCTAGTGGCCATTAAAGCCTATTACGGCGGTCCATTAGTAGGCAATGCCTTAGCTGCATTACGTGAACATATGCCCAATATCGACACGCGTGTGGCGGCTATTTTCAGGCAAGGCCGTGCCATTATGCCTCAAGGTACCACCATCATCGAAGCCGATGATGAAGTGTTCTTTGTCGCTGATAGTCGTCATGTGCGCGCGGTAATGAGTGAAATGCAAAAACTGGACAACTCATATCGCAATATCATGATTGCTGGCGGTGGAAACATCGGGTTGGGCTTAGCTAAAAAATTGGAACCCAATCATTCTGTCAAACTGTTAGAAGCAAAACCCGAGCGAGCCGAAGCGCTTTCTGAGCGATTAGAAAACACGACTGTTTTTTGTGGTGATGCCGCAGATCAAGAGTTACTACAAGAAGAGCATATCGATCAAACCGATGTATTTATCGCCGTCACCAATGATGATGAAGCCAACATCATGTCAGCACTATTAGCCAAGCGCATGGGTGCTAAAAAAGTCATGGTATTAATCCAACGCGAGGCTTATGTCGACATCGTTCAAGAAGCCAGTATCGACATTGCCATTTCTCCACAACAGGCGACCATTTCAGCTTTACTGACTCATATTCGCCAAGGGGATATTTGTAACGTTTACTCACTACGTCGAGGCGCGGCTGAAGCTATCGAAGCCATTGCTCATGGCGATCCGAGCACGTCTAAAGTGGTCGGTAAGCGAATTTGTGATATCAAACTTCCGCCGAGCACAACCATTGGTGCCATTGTTCGCGAGCAGGAAGTACTGATGGCTCATGATAAAACCATTATTGAACAAGGCGATCATGTCATTCTATTCTTAGTGAACAAGAAATTCATTGGCGAAGTCGAAAAACTGTTCCAACCCAGTGCATTTTTCTTTTAACGCAGAAAGTGATGTATTCAACAGTATTTCATCGTCCAATAATCTAAAGTAAAACTTGTCAATTGCCACTTTTATACTTAACTAAATTGTGTAGAAGTGGTAGTCCTGTTTCCTTTGTGTATAACCATCCGTACGTTAGGAAGGTTTCTTATCCATGATTAATGTTCGTCCTGTTATTTTTACTCTTGGCACATTCTTATCCATGATGGCTGGATTTATGCTGATCCCTCTAGGCTTCGCATTGGTTTATGGTGAAGACACCAGCCTCGCTTTCCTCATCTCGGCGGTTATTACGGGACTTTTTGCCAGTTTTTGTCTACATCAGGGTCACCAATCGTCACTCAATCTGAATATCCGTGAGATGTTTTTGCTGACAAGCTTTACTTGGTTTGTTGTCAGCTTATTTGCCGCCTTTCCCTTTACCTTTTATCACGGTATTGGCTATAGCGATGCCTTTTTTGAGACCATGTCAGGGATCACTACTACAGGCTCTACCGTACTGTCTGGGTTAGATGAGATGGATCACAGCATTTTGATCTGGCGCTCATTATTGCAATGGCTTGGGGGTATTGGTTTTATTGTCATGGCCGTCGCGATATTACCATTTCTCAATGTCGGTGGTATGCGTTTATTTCGAACTGAATCGTCGGATTGGAGTGACAAAGCCATTCCTCGTACGCAAAACATGGCGAAAAACTTGTTTTTCATTTATATCCTGCTCACTATCGCCTGTACTGTCGCCTATCATCAAGCTTACATGAACTGGTTTGATGCCATTAACCACGCCATGACCACAATTTCAACAGGCGGCTATTCAACCTCTGATAAGTCGATGGCCGGATTTTCTAATCTCGCACACTGGGTCGCTGTCGTGTTTATGACCGCAGGCGGGTTACCGCTTATTTTGTTTGTACAATGCATCAGCCAAAGCAGCTTTAAAGTTTGGAATGATGCCCAAGTTAAAGGCTTTCTAAAATTTATATTTCTCGTGTCAGTAAGTTTAGCGCTATGGTTTTGGTACACACACGATATATTACCAATTGACGCCTTAAGACTGGCGAGTTTTAACGTGATTTCAGTCGTTACCACCACAGGTTATGGCCTTACTGATTACGGTGCTTGGGGCGGCTTAGCCAATATCGCTTTTTTGTTTTTGATGTTTGTAGGCAGTTGCTCAGGCTCCACCTCAGGAGGAATTAAAATTTTTCGCTTTCAAATTGCAATGGCCATCACCCGCGAACAACTCAAATTACAGATCCATCCCAATGGCATATTTTCAGAACGTTACAACAATCGGATCATTTCTGACGATATTGTCCGCTCCCTAGTGACCTTTATTCTTCTCTACATCGCAGTTATCGTGCTGCTGTCAGTTGTATTAGTACTAACAGGATTAGATTCTCAGACCAGTTTTACAGGTGCCATTACAGCGGTAAGTAACGTTGGACCGGGGCTCGGTCCAGTAGTCGGACCTTCTGGTAACTTTTCTGGCTTATCGGACATCGCCAAGTGGGCGATGGCTATCGGTATGTTACTTGGACGATTAGAAATCTTGACCGTTGCAGTATTACTCCACCCTAAATTTTGGAAGTATTAGAGGAAAGTAAATTACTTACCTTGAATGTACTAAGTGTTGGAGCTTAATACAAAACATTAACCTAGGGGCTGTTTATCTTTCACGATTAAATTTTGTGCTATTTAAGCGTTTATGTAGAGTAGGCTACTGGCTTCGCTATCGCTTATCCAGCAGCCCCTCTTCGATTCCGTGCATGAGGTTTTCCCTCACACGGCTCTGTTGTTACACTTCTCTCAGCCCCTTCACTTTGCTTATCATCTTGTCGTGGGTAAATACTCAAGACCAGCTTGGCGTAATTTTTCGTAAGCACCTCGTGATAGATACTTGCTTCGACGTTGACTTAAGCGACGATGCCATCGATAGAACCGGTTTACTACAAATCCATTTATTCTGAAAAATACACCTCTGGGATAACCTATCCCACCAAAATAGTGTTTCCATCCCCTCAGAACTTGATTAACCTTATTTATCAGTACGCCAAGTGTATTTGAGGTTCGGTGTTTCACTATGTCTCTGATTTTATTTTTCAGCTTTGTTTGGCTCTTCTTAGACGCCTGTATCTTGATGTAACTGGTGCCTTTGATGAGGCCTGTGATCCGTTGAAAGTTAAAACCGAGGAAATCAAACGGGTGTAGATCTTTTAGATCGACGAAAAGCATGAAAAGATCATTAATTATCAATTGGATGGGTTTAATAAATGGTGCGAAAGGAGCAATTTTATAGTACTTATCAGTTTCCACACACAACAAGTATATAAAAAGGCTCCTTTCATGAAACTAGCATACTCAAACTCACTCGAATTTTCATTCTTTTCTGAAGCCAAATTGAAATTTGAGCGTATTATTTCGCACCTCGAAGACAAACAAGTTAAGCAAGAGAGCCATGGAGAAGTTGAAGCCTATATCGATACCGAAGGAACTGAGTTGTTGCGGTGTTTATTGCAGGGTTTCTTAGATATCAAAACCGCTGAAGAGCCCCGTCAGCAAGTTTGTTCCAACCGTGACATTGCATTGAATTATTTGAAAAATAACTGCAAACGAAACTTAGAAAGTTTATTTGGTACCGTAACGATGCATCGAAAAGGTTACAGTCAACGTCGGTGTGATAGCGTGTTTCCAATGGATGGTGAGCTGAATCTTTCGAAAGATAAATACTCTGATGGTGTACGCCTAAGACTCGCTACAGAAGCAGTCAAAGGCTCATATGATGATGCAGTAAGCTCAATAGATACCACCACAGGTGCGCACGTGCCCAAGCGACAAGCAAGGCAAATTGTGCAGGATATTGCACAAGATTTTGATGGTTTTTATCTCCAGCAGAGATACCTTAAGCCAGAAAATACATCTGATTTACTGGTATTGACTATGGATGGAAAAGGCATCGTTATGCAACCTAATAGCTTGAGAGAGGGCACGCAAAAAGCAGCGAAACAACAGAAGCTCAAAGGACGCCTAAGTGCTGGAGAAAAAAAAGACCGCAAACGAATGGCAGAAGTTGCAGCGGTATACACCACCAAGCCTTTGCATCGTACCCCAGAATCAATCATGTCTAGAAACGATAATTCAAATGTTCGTCCATTACGTGTGCCACCAAGAAATAAACGTGTGTGGGCAAGCGTAGAAAGAAGCGCTGCGACTGTGATTGAAGAAGCATTTTTAGAAGCTCTGGAACGAGACCCTACTCAAAGCCGTCAGTGGGTTGTACTCGTTGATGGTCATCCTCATCAGCTAAAACAAATTTATCGGGTGATGAAGAAACTCAACATCAATGCAACGGTGGTCATGGATTTCATCCATGTGCTTGAATATCTCTGGAAAGCGGCGTGGTGCTTATTTGAAAAAGATGATCCAGAAGTCGAAGATTGGATAGAAAATCGAGCGACTGAAATCTTACGAGGTAATGCGTCACAAGTAGCAAAAGGCCTTGGGATCAGTGCAACAAAACGGAAATTAAAACAACGAGAAGGCATTAATAAGTGCATCGGTTATCTATTGAAAAATAAATCAAGATTAGAATACGGTAAAGCGTTAGAGCAAGGTTTCCCAATTGCTAGCGGTGTCATTGAGGGAGCTTGTCGTCATCTGATTAATGATAGGTTGGATATCACTGGAGCGAGATGGAGCCTTGAAGGTGCAGAAGCTATATTAAAACTTAGGTCGTTAAGATCGAGTGGTGATATTGAAAAGTATTGGGAGTATCACAAAAAGCAATCCAAACAGAGGTTATACAGATGTGGGTAACTTCGTCGTTTTAAAAGACCCACACCCAAATCAAACTCATTCATCAGCTTTCCCATATCCACACAGTGGGTTTTACTTTGATTTAGCTTCAGACCTTCATCACTTAATTGCTGTGTTATCCAGTCCAGTTGCTCTTGTGTGTAGGTTTGCTTATGAAGTACAACAAAATCATCTGCATAGGTAACAATTTTACACAGTGTTTTTTCGTGTATTTTCAAACAGAAATCGTTGAGATAGATGTTAGCCAGTAGTGGAGAGATAACTCCGCCTTGTGGAGTGCCACATCGGCTTGCTTCTATTCGCCATTTTCTGTTGACCGTCTCTACGCTGATGGGCGCTTTGATAAAGCTTTTCAGTAAACTCAGAAAGCTGCTGTCGCTTATTCGCCTTTCTACTTTTGCCATCAACTTAGCGTGCGGGATGGTATCGAAATAGGCACTCAAGTCAGCATCGAGTACGTGCTGGTAGCCTTGTTTTAGGCTCATTTCAATGACTTTTACCGCTTGCTGGGCGCTTCGACATGGACGGTAGCCATAACTGTGTTCATGTAAATGAGGTTCGTAGACGGGTTGCATCACTATTGTCATCGCCATTTGCACAATTCTGTCACTGATTATCGGGATCCCAAGTTTCCGCGTTTTGCCGTTGTCTTTGAGTATTTCTACTCGTTTGACTGGGCTAGGTCGATAGTTTTTCTGTTGTAATTGAGTTTGAATTTCTTTTAACAGCGCAACGACTTTCTTTTGCTGCTCTAGATAACTGAATGTGATGCCATCAATTCCTGCTCCGCCTTTATTGGCTTTGCATCGTCGATAGGCTTCTTCGAGTATATCTAGGCGACTGAGTTTATCGTACAAGCTGTAAAATCGAAGCTCCGAGTTAAGCTTTGAGCGTAAGTAAAGTTTTCGCTGTAATATTCTGATATTTACTGGAGTGTTAGCCATATGGCAATTTCACCTCAAAAGTTACGTTAAAAAACGGGTGTAACACTGAGCCCCTTCCCTGATGTAAAGTTATGTTGTCTTCACGGTTAACGGTACTATGGGCTCATCCGACTGCCTGAGCGCCCTATCTGAAATTTCGGTTTACCTTATATTCGGATAGTGCAAGTCACTACCTTCCAACACTCAGGCTCTCCCACGTTCACTTTATTTCCTTCAATACATGCCACTTCATATTACGCCGGAAGATCAAACAGATGCATTTACCAGTTGCTTCTCTGTTTGTGTCAGGGTTCGTCAACTAGGAAAGACTCCCCATCTTCATTTTTTGATTTACGACGCTTAACTGAATTCGCTTGATGCTGCGGCCTACATTGCATCTCAACCTTTATTCAAGGCCTTTGTCACAGGGCTTCATGTCATAGCGGTTACCCATTATGCATGCCCGTCAGATTTCGGGATGAACTGGTAATTATCCCGTCAGGTACGTTTCAACCTGATGGACTTATTATAAATAATAACGTTGCTGTCTCTGGTTTATGGCCATGTAATCGCTTGGCTGCGTATACGTTGAGACAAATCCCGCAACAGAATAAAGCGCTTCGTGGCGCTCCCTAGAAAAATCAGTTGGTGGCGTTCTTAAACGCAGAGAAAATTTTCGATGACAAGGCGTGACTTGAAGTAAGTAGTGGTTCTACTTATAAAAGTTAACAACGCAGCAAGCGGTAATTTTAGCCAGTTTACGAACGTCAAGCATTCACTCAATGGATGAATACACTTTATGGCTTTTATGGTTGAACTTGAGTTAGTTATCTTACTTCTATGCGTCCAACTGATTTTTCTAGGTTTATCTGTTCAAGGCGTAAGCCGTGAAGCTTAGGGATGCTGTGACTTAGGTTATACCGACGTATAATCCAAACAGAGTAATTTACGGTTGCAGCCAAATGTCTACTTCAATTTACCTTTCAAGTGAGTCCAAAAGGATAATTAAACTTGCATCCAGTAAACTTCATGGGATGGAGAAAAGAGTTTTTATGGCCGAAGTATCCAAAACCTTCTGCTGTGGGAGTCCACGCTTAACTGAAACAGAATTTGGCTGGTGTCGAAAGGCTGTTGCGCTTGGGCTTCATGAACAAGAAACGGGCTTCGAGTGTTTCGGACACTATGACGGAAAACCTCGAAGTGAAGTGAGTCAGCCTCAATTAGAAATAGATATTAGAGCGTTAGTAGATCCTGAATCGCAAGCCGACCCGAAGTTTAAAAATACGTTTGTGTATACCCGAATTACAGCGAAAGGCGTCAGAAAAAAGTTAATTGAAGAAAAAGGCTGGCTACCTGAAGAATTACCTAAAGAAAGAACCATTAACGACATATTAAATCGACTGGGATACAGACTTCGACGAGTCCAAAAAACTAAACCCCAAAAAAAATTCCTCAAACAGACGCTATCTTTGAAAACGTAAACAAAATCAATAAAGAAACAACCGGTAATAAAAAAGTCATCCGTATTAGTATCGACTGTAAAGCGACAGTTAATGTTGGTGAGTATTCCCGTTACGGTAAATCTCGTAGTGCTGATGCTGTTCAAGCGTTGGATCATGATATGGAAATAAAAAAGAAAATGATCCCGTTCGGAATTCTTAACCTCGACAATGATCAACTTCATGTTTTTTATGGCAACTCAAATAAAACAAGTGACTTCATTTGTGACGCACTTGAATGGTGGTGGGATTCAGTTAAAAGTGAAAATCTAGAAGTGGAAGAACTCATTATTTTTTCAGATAATGGTCCTGAAAATAGTGGCTGTCGTACTCAATACCTGTTTAGATTAGTAGCGTTTAGTGAACAATCGAAACTCAAGATTCGAAACGTCTACTACCCGCCATACCACAGTAAGTACAACCCGATAGAACGAGTCTGGTCATCGTTAGAGAGACATTGGAATGGCACATTACTTAGTACAGCCAAAACGGTAATAGAATGGACAAAAACAATGACATGGAAAGCGATGAGCCCAGTAGTCAATTTAATTGATAAAATTTACTCAAAAGGAGTCAAGCTCAATAACAAAGAAAAAGAAGAGCTGGAAAGTAAAATAGTCAGAAATAGTGAATTACCAAAGTGGGATCTTACAATCACTCCAATTGCGGTAGATTTTTAAATGCTAGATCCCTAATAGCACCTCATTTGTCATTAAAGGCCAATCAAATCACCTGCCTGAATTTGCTGACAGCCTGTGCTGAAATGGAGCGTTATGCCGAAGCCAAATCATTGGTATTGAACGATACAGATACAGACAGTTTAATGCAACAATGGGGCATCAAGCCTAATGTTGCCATTTACAATGCCTTTATTAAAGTATGTATAAAGGCTAAGAAATTTGACACTGAAATATGGTATTTAGAAAAAATAATGAACGAATGTAACATGAGTACTCCTTCACAAGTACATGCTCAACTTGCGCCGCTTGAAAAAGATAATTTCGCAAACATGATTGGTAAAGGGATAACACAAGGAATATATAAAAAAATGTTGGTTTAATGAATCATTGTATAGATTTACATATGGATAAAATCTTCGAAGGACATTCAGGCGATGGTACACATATTCGAGGTGTTCCATTAGCTTTCGCAAGATTATTATTTTGTTACCACAAAAAAAACAATGAACCCAAGATAACATCGATCATAACTGGATACCATGGCAATAATACGTTAAAAAATGGAATGATAAGTTTTCTCAAAGATGAATTTAGACTTGAGTTTATCGAGGATAAATTCAACTCAGGAATGATAGTATTGAGCGAGTATAGCCATTAACTTGATACTCGCGAGCACACTTTTTAGTATGATCGCATCATAGAACAACGACAATATTATAATGTTAACTGCATTTTTATTTAACCTGAATAAATCGGTTGGGAGCGTTCATATACGCAGAAAAAATTACTGATAGCAAAGCATGAATAGCAGCAAGTAGTGGTTACCGACATACAAAACTGTCGTTATTACATTGCTACGTTGAGATAATTTTGTGAAGTATTCTTTATAAACCAAAGTTTGTGCATACAAGCTCCCGAAGGGCAAGGCTAAAGGTTTCCATTACTGCGTTGCACGTTCTTGAATTATCCCGCCAAAAGACTAAGTGCGTTGAACGCCAGTTTTGTATGGCGGCCGTAGGGAATATAGTACTTCGAACATGCGCCTTGTACTGAAAACCTTTATTTCTTGCTGAGTGAGAGATTAACCTAAACGTTCATGATAGGCATAGATGTCATATGCGATTACTTTGGCTACTATTTTTCTATCACCCTACACCATGAAAATTGTATTCGCTGAGATTTGAAGATTATTTCCAACCTAAAGCTAAAAACGAAGTAATTTTTAGCTTTTATGCTTTCACTAACAGGCTTGGGAATAGGTGTTAGCGGCTATTTTCACGGTAAAACATCAGTTGAACGCTGAGTATATGAGTAACTGTTTGAGTCAATAAGATGACTTTATCATCATGGCTTTCACCCAATGAGTGAAGTGCTCTACGCTCACAAGCTTGCTAAAATGGCTGCTATCTGCGTTGTAACTTTTGCAAGTAGAATAACTACTTGCTGCAAGCTACGCCTTACTATCAGCCACTTTTTCTACGCTTGAGAACGCAGTCAACTGATGTTTTTAGGATTAATTACTGTAATTGGTATTAGATATCCATTTTCGCAGATGTCACGAGAAATCATGTTTATCCGTAACAAAAGAAAAACCGCAATCATAGACTACGGCTTTTCTTTTGAAACAGTAAACTAGGTTAGTTTAGGCCTATCACATCATGCCGCCCATTCCGCCCATTCCGCCCATTCCACTCATATCAGGTGCGCCGCCGGCTGGAGCTTCTTGCTCTTCTTCAGTTACCATCGCTTCTGTTGTGATCATAAGACCAGCAATTGATGAAGCAAACTGTAACGCACTACGAGTCACTTTAGTTGGGTCAAGAATACCCATTTCTAGCATATCGCCGTATGTGTCGTTGCCCGCATTGTAACCATAGTTACCACTGCCGTTCTTCACATTGTTGGCAACCACTGACGCTTCTTCACCAGCGTTATCCGCAATTTGGCGAAGTGGCGCTTCCATTGCACGTAGTGCGATTTCAACACCGTGTCTTTGATCTTCGTTCGAAACGTCGACGTTGCCAATCTTAGACGCCACACGAATAAGCGCGACACCACCACCAGAAACCACACCCTCTTCAACCGCTGCACGAGTCGCGTGAAGTGCATCTTCTACTAGTGCTTTCTTCTCTTTCATCTCGATTTCAGTAGCTGCGCCTACTTTAATTACTGCAACTCCACCAGCCAATTTCGCCATACGCTCTTGCAATTTTTCTTTGTCGTAATCAGAAGTTGACTCTTCAACTTGTTGCTTGATTTGTGTAACGCGAGCATTGATTTGCGCTTCTTCTCCTGTACCATCAATAATGGTTGTATTGTCTTTCGTGATAACTACACGCTTAGCTGTACCAAGATCTTCTAGAGTTGCTTTTTCAAGCTCCATACCAACTTCTTCAGCGATTACCGTACCGCCAGTAAGAATTGCGATGTCTTGCAGCATGGCTTTACGACGATCACCAAAACCAGGTGCTTTAACAGCAGCCACTTTAACGATGCCGCGCATGTTGTTGACTACTAGTGTTGCTAGTGCTTCACCTTCAACATCTTCAGCAATAATAAGTAGTGGCTTACCCGTTTTAGCTAGACCTTCTAGTAAAGGCAGTAATTCACGGATATTAGAGATCTTTTTATCAACCAAAAGGATGAATGGTGATTCTAGTTCAACGCTACCTGTTTCTTGTTTGTTTACGAAGTAAGGTGATAGATAACCGCGGTCAAACTGCATACCTTCCACTACATCAAGTTCGTTTTCCAGTGCTTGGCCTTCTTCAACCGTAATAACGCCTTCTTTGCCTACACGCGCCATAGCGTTTGCGATGATCTCACCAACGGTTTCGTCAGAGTTTGCTGAGATAGTACCCACTTGAGCAATCGCTTTTTCATCGCTGCACTCTTCAGATAAATCTTTTAATTCAACAACGGCCGCTTTAACGGCTTTTTCAATGCCGCGTTTAAGATCCATTGGGTTCATGCCAGCAGCAACCGCTTTAAGACCTTCCGTTACGATAGCTTGTGCTAAAACCGTCGCGGTAGTTGTACCGTCACCTGCTGCATCATTGGCTTTTGATGCAACTTCTTTCACCATTTGAGCGCCCATGTTTTCGAACTTGTCTTTTAGTTCGATTTCTTTTGCAACTGAAACACCATCTTTAGTGATCAGTGGAGCGCCAAAGCTTTTGTCTAATACAACGTTACGTCCTTTTGGACCTAAAGTAACTTTTACCGCGTTAGCAAGCACATTAACGCCTTTAAGCATTTTTACGCGCGCGTCATTTCCGAATAAGACTTCTTTTGCAGCCATGTGAATATATCCTCTGAATTTGGTTTAAATGAAAAAGAATCGTTTATTACGTTACTCGTTACGCAACAACAGCAAGAATGTCTGCTTCAGACATGATTAATACTTCTTTGCCATCTACTTTTTCTTTCTTAACGCCATAACCTTCGTTGAAGATAACAACGTCGCCGACTTGTACGTCCAATGCTTGAACCGTACCGTTTTCTAGAATGCGACCTTTACCAGTAGCCAAAACTTTGCCACGTGACGACTTTTCAGCAGCGCTGCCAGTCAATACAATACCGCCCGCTGATTTTGACTCTACTTCAAGCGGCTCAACAATAACGCGATCATGTAATGGACGAATATTCATTTATGGATTCTCCTGACGATTAATAGCCTATAGTTACAGGCAACTTATACTATGTTCTTAGCCTTAAACACCTTGGTTTATCTTATAAAATAAGAATAGGCTGACTTGATGATTGAGATATGGGGCCTGCCGTAAAAATACCAAGGGCTTGAAAATAAAAAAATTGGAAAATCAGCCCATAAAGGCTTTCCGTTTATTTTGATTCAAGCCATTGTGATGAAAACTTGTTAGAATTCTATTTATCATTACCTGACTAATACCAATTATGCTCAGCCAAAGTTACTGTAGGCTAGTTTAGCGCATTGAACAATATAGTTACTATATCGTCATTACAGATAGTTACTATATCGTCATACCAGCGTAGGCTGGTATCCAGTGGCTTTTCCAAGAAAAGAAAAAACACTAGGGGCTGTTTATCTTTCGTGATTATTTTTGCAGCGATAAATTGGTCGTTTTATACAAGACAGAGCTTGTGCGGTTTGGTATTCCAAATAAGCAAGCGATAACGCAGTAGAAATGACCAATTTACGCTGTCTTAGATGCTTTTGAGCGTTCACTGTTCTGTGTTGTAACCCGTTCACTTAGATGACTAAGCTTCACAGCTTACGCCTTGAACAGATAAACGCTCAAATAGCACAAAATTTAATCCTGAAAGATAAACAGCCCCTGGACTCCAGCCTACGCTGAAGTGACAGCAAAGTTAGCTGAGCTTTGTAGGTGATCAGGTATCCTTATGAGTCGTATTTTATGGAACTTTAACCGATAGTCACTTATGAAAGATAAACACGGATTGCTCAGTGCCCCTATCGGTCAAGTCTTGCTAAAACTAAGCCTACCTAATTTATTAGGTATTTTTACTGTGTTTGCATTTAATTTAGTGGATACGTTTTTCATCAGTCGCTTAGGGACTGTGCCACTGGCCGCCATCAGTTTTACTTTTCCTGTCACCCTCATCGTGATCAGTATCGCTATTGGAGTAGGTGCTGCTGTATCCACTAATTTAGGCCGCTTAATTGGCTCTGGCCAAGCCCCACATGCCCGAGTTTTTTTACATGATGCATTATTACTCAGCTTTCTAGTCGCCACTGGGCTTTGTTTGATCGGCAGCGCATCAATGCATTGGCTGTTTACTTTGATGGGCGCCAATGCCGAAAGCCTACCTTTAGTGAATGATTATTTGTTCATTTGGTATCTCGGCGCACCATTACTGGTTCTGCTCATGGTCGGAAACCAAGGACTAAGGGCCACTGGGGACACTCGCTCTCCTGCCATGATCATGACCATCAGCGCACTAATAAATTTAGTATTAGATCCATTGCTCATTTTTGGCATAGGCCCTTTTCCGCGCTTAGAAATGCAAGGCGCTGCTATTGCTAGCGTTATTTCTTGGATAGTGGCGATTGGTTTTTCAGGCCATTTGCTGATATTTAAACGAAAATTGGTTATTTTTGCTGAACATGACCGAGTGAGACTCAAGCAGAATTGGCAAAAGCTGGCTCACATTGCTCGTCCCGCTGCATTAATGTACCTCATTAATCCTTTAGCTAATGCTGTGCTAATGATGATGCTCGCTCGAATCGATCATTCTTCGGTGGCCGCTTTTGGTGCTGGTACTCGCATTGAATCATTAGCCTTGATTGTTGTGATGGCCGTATCATCAAGTTTAGTGCCTTTTATTGCACAAAACTTGGGAGCTGGGCAACAGGAAAGAGCATCACAAGCTTTGCAGTTTTCTCTTAAATTTATTTTGCTATTTCAATGTATTCTTTATATTCCTCTGTTTATTTTTTCGATGCCACTCGCGCAGCTGTTTAGCTCCGATCCACAAGTCCTTAAATGGCTGAATTTTTATATTATCGCCTTGCCTTGCGCTTATGGTCCATTAGGTGTGGTGATGATTTTTGCTGCATCATTAAATGCTTACCACAAGCCCTTAAGCTCGTTAGTGATTAACTTAAGCCGTCTTTTATTGCTGATGCTTCCACTGGCATTGCTGGGTTCGTACTTGGACGGGGTAAAAGGTTTACTATTGGCATTGCCAGTAACAAACCTATTAATGGGAGGAGCATGCTTTGTGTTATCGAAACGGATTGAAGTTACAACTCAGTAACAGCGTTATCATCACTCCGGCGAAGGGTGGAAACGAAGTAACGACAGTTTTTTATGTCGGTAACCTAGCGCCTTTTTCTTGTTTAGTGAAAGTAGCTGGTATGACAAAACACAAACCTTTTGTGTTAGTTCGCCCCAAGGGGCGAGGAATTAAACCCGAAGTGATTAACCTAAAAACACCAGTTGAACGCTGAGTATACGAGTAACTGTTTGAGCAATACGATGCTTTTATCATCATGGCTTTCATCCAATGAGTGAAATGCTCTACGCTCACAAGCTTGCTAAAATGACTGCTATCTGCGTTGTAACTTTTGCAAGTAGAATAACTACTTGCTGCAAGCTACGCCTAACTATCAGCCTTTTTTTCTACGCTTGAGAACGCAGTCAACTGATGTTTCTAGGTTTAATGCTTGTGAGCGCTCACGTAGATGACATAAGCTTCAATGCTCACTTCATAAACAAATAAACGCTCAAATAGCACAAAATTCAATCCTGAAAGCTCAACACCCTAGCCTTTTGAACTCACAGTTATACCAATTACAGTAATTAATCTCTCACTCAGCAAGAGATAAAGGTTTTCAGTAAAAGGCGCATATTCGAAGTACTATATTCCCTACGGCCGCCATACAAAACTGGCGTTCAACGCACTTAGGAACTGTCCCAAAATAACTTCCCTGTTTTGCTGTCGTTTATTTTTGAGCTTATACAAGGCGAAGAAAGTGTGGTGTAGTTACTCTACATAAGCTTTCGACAACATAGTAGAAGCCAAAAATAAACACAGCCCAAAGGGTTACGCTTAAAATTGCCACTCTCTGCGTTACTCATTTTTCATTTAGAATAACTAAACTTCATTCTTCGTGCCTTGATATTGACAATTTTAAGCAGTAACAAATCGGTAAGTTATTTTGAGACAGTTCCTTAGTACTTTTGTCAGGATAATTCAAGAACGTGCAACGCAGTAATGGAAACCTTTAGCCTTGCCCTTCGGGAGCTTGTATGCGCAAAAAATACTTCACAAAATTATCTCAACGTAGATAACTATGTTTTCACCAATTTCGTTTGTACTTTGTGCGCATACATAGCTCTGAGTTGAGCATTTAATTACTGTAATTGGTATTATATCGGTGAACCAGGTGGCATAGGTAATGGTTCGTTGATCAAATGAAACTCAGCATCGGTAAGTCCCTTATTAATACTATTTGCCAACCATTGAAAATGCGCGGCTTGATAATCATCGGCACGTTTTGCCTTACGCTCTAATTGACTCACGGCGTATTGCAATCGTTCACTGAGTAGAGCTTGAATTTCTGGGGCGGTCTGTGGATCACGAACTGCTTGCAACAGAGCATCAACCACAACCGCGTTAACTCGCATCCAAATACCTGTTTGAGTACCGGTTTTACGACGTTTTAGCAAAGTAGTATCGAGTAACTCATTGATTAACTCCGAGACAGAAAGCTGCTCTCTATCTGCAATGTAAGCTTGGTTGACCCGATTCAGCCTTCTTGGCATCAATAGATTCGTCACGGTATGTCGACTTAATACTTCCGCCATGCCTAATTGATCTGGTAACACACCTAACCCTGACGCAAAGCTTTCCCTTGTCGCCCGATAATTACCAGATTTAGGAACTAGGTATTGAAGCACACTCACTGGCACTTCTAAAGACGAGGGCATAATTGTATTCAGCAGTGCATTGAGTGCAGCTTTTTGCTGCTCTGGCGCAACAAAATGCCAACTCGATGTTTTGTCTTGAACAAAACTGTAATTAGAACCACCAATTAATTTTGCAGCCGCATTGATTTGAAAACGTGTCAGCAGATAAATCGGCACAAAAGCATCGGATAATTCACCTAGCGGCTGATCACCTAATAAAGCCCGATGATTAAAGCCTTCTATCGCCACTTTTCTCACTTGGCCTAAACGTATTAATTCAGCAACCGCGTCACTGCCATTATCCCATAGGCTCGCATAAATTTGGCTTGCATCCTTTGCCCGCGAATCAGACTCGCCGATATAACTTAATCCTTGCTTTAATGCTGACTCAATTTGAAGCTGTTGCTGCTTAGCTGGATTTTGTCCGGCATCATATTCACCATAGCCATACTGAATTGTAAAATTATCCCACTCGCCAACACCCACACTATAAGGTTGAGAAATATCAATTTTTCCTTGCTTTAAGGATATATATGGATGCGGATAATCCATCACCGACGCATTATCATTACTCGACGATGCAAAATTGTGATCAAGTCCGAGGGTGTGCCCTATTTCGTGTGCTGAAAGCTGACGAATACGTGCTAACGCTAAATCCATTGCAGCTTTATCTGCGGCCGTTCTATCATTCCAACCCGCTGTTAACCCACGTGCTATTAGATGATCTTGTCTTACTCGTAAACTCCCTAAAGTCACATGACCTTTTAAAATTTCACCTGTACGAGGATCTGTGATAACCGAGCCATAAGACCAACCCCTTGTGGCTCGATGCACCCACTGAATCACGTTATATCGCATATCCTGAGGATCGGCACCTTCAGGGAGCATTTCCACTTGAAAGCCATTAATAAAACCTGCTTTTTCAAAGGCTTTTGACCACCAACGAGCGCCATCAAGTAAAGCTGATCGTATTGGCTCAGGCGCACCTGAATCGAGATAGTAAACTATGGGTTCGATGACCTCTGAAGGCGCCGATCCCGGATTAATTTTTTTCAAGCGATGTCGCAGCAAGTGCCACTGTTGAACGCTGTTTGTTATTGGTTGGGCATAATCGAGATAGCTATCAGACAAATAACCACTCATTGGATGATAGGTTCTTGGCGTATACCCAAGCTCTGGTAACGCAATGAACGAGTATCGCATCTTAATCGAGATAAAATTGGCGTCAGGTGTCACTTGTTTTGCATATTGCCCAGCTTGATTACCATTAAACGTCAATAAAACATCTACGTCTGAGTTTTTTTCGAAGGATTTCACTCCCTCAGGAATGATAAGTGACTTGTTTTTATCAAGTTGATAACTGCCTTGCTCAGTGTATTTAAGCGTGTCAATTACACCGTGTAAATCGTTAATGACTAAATCATTCATCATCACCAGTGTTTTTTTGCCGCTGAGTATTTTACTTCGCCAGAGTATTGATTCAGCAAATGCGTCTTTTACAGCCTCTTTTTCTGCGGTATTTTGAGTGTTAGCCCGATAGTTTGGGTTAAGCTGTCTAAGAATAGTGTAAGGCCCAAGGCGTTCAAATTGCACCAGCCTTGAGTTCCCCAGTTGACCACGATCTAAACCGATGTCATTTGAGCCAACCCCTTGGGGTAAACTTGTGACGAGTAAAAAAGGCTGATTGAGTTGTTTCACTTCCATGAATAACTGACCAGAACTTTTGTCATAAACCCAGTCCATAAAACCATGAGCTTGCTGACTCGATACTATAATACTTGCAGTTTGATCAGTTTCAACTGTAGCTGCTTGGCTCATTATTGGATTCATCAATAATGAGAATGTCAGCGCAATACCGTAGGATTTCATCCTATCTCCTTGTTCGAGCCGATAAAGTCTCAACGCATGATTATTCATTTTCATGCGTTGTGTTCAATAAACCACCAGCATAGGGGGTTCAATCGACAAGTACAAGACTCAAGGTTTTGTTTTCTTTATCCAATAAGCTAACGTTTCAAACAATTCAGGCAATACAATGGGTTTGGTGATGTGCGCGTTCATGCCTGCTGACAAACTTTTTTCTCTATCGCCAGACATGGCGTGGGCGGTCATGGCAATAATAGGTAAACGTTCACTATCATATTGCTCTCGTAATGCTTTCGCTGCTGTGAGACCATCCATGACGGGCATCTGAATGTCCATAAGCACAGCATCATATTCACGGTTACTCACCATATCTAACGCTATTTGACCATTATCTGCGACATCAACGTCGTAATCTGCACTCCTTAATAACTCCGAAGCCACTTGCTGGTTAATTAAATTATCTTCAACCAGTAAAATCAAGCCCTTATCTTCACGGCGTTCGACAACGGATTCAGGTAAAGTGATTAAAGTTTGTGGTTCGTCCGCGAATGCCGAAATAATTTCATCAAATAATGCAGAGGCTTTAAAAGGTTTTTGCAAGAAGGCATAAACTTTTATTGTATCAACTTCATCTTGAAGCGGCTCTGCGGCATAAGCTGTCATCATGATGATCACAGGCATTTTATCAATACGACCTTCACTGAGCATTTTTTCCATTTCAGTGATCACCTGACCACCATGCATTTCAGGCATCATCCAATCTAGCAACAGTAAATCAACGGGGTCTTGAGTCAACTTATACAGAGCTTCAACACCGCTTTCGGCGGTTTCAACTTCAAAATGAAAATCGCGCATCAAGGTCGAGTAAATTTGCAAGGCCGTTGGGTTATCATCCACCACTAATGTTTTTAAATTATTGAGTTTTTCTGGAACTAAAAATGGTGGCGCTTGGTGTTCTTCTTCTATTTCAAAGCTCAAAGTAAAGCTGAAAGTACTGCCTGAGTTTTGTTCACTCTGCACTTCCATCTTACCGCCCATCATAGAAACTAGATGCTGACTGATGGATAAACCAAGTCCAGTGCCGCCATATTTTCGGGTTGTAGAACCATCGGCTTGGGCAAACGCATCAAATAACTTCGATTGTTGTTCTTCATCAATACCAATACCAGTATCGCGCACCCAAAACTGCAACGTGATTCGGTGATCACGCTCACCTACGTCTTCGCAGCCTAATTCAATTTCGCCGCTTTGCGTAAATTTCACCGCATTGGAAAGCAAGTTAATCAATATTTGCCCTAACCGCAGTGGATCGCCTTTTAACATTAATCCGGCTGTGACTGGCGCATACAACAGCATTTCTACGCCTTTTTCTTGTGCTTTTATCACATTTAGATCCAGCGCATGATCGAGCACTTTATCAAGCGCAAACGGCACCTTTTCAAGTTCAAGCTTACCGGCTTCGATTTTTGAGAAATCGAGAATGTCGTTAATGATTCGAAGCAATGACTGGGCTGAGAATCCCGCTTTAGATAAGTAATCTTGTTGCTGAACCGTAAGTTTGGTTCGTTTCGCCAATTCCAGCATACCAATTACCGCATTCATTGGAGTACGAATTTCATGGCTCATATTCGCCAAAAATTCACTTTTATATAAATTCGCTGATTCAGCATCTTGCTTCGCTTCAAGCAGCGCCACTTCGTTGTATTTCTGACGACTGATGTCTTTATGAGTACCAACCATTCGTCGCGGCTGATTATTGGCCGTAAACTCAACAACTCGTCCACGAGATAAAACCCAGTAATACTGATCGCCACTGCCCAACATTCTAAATTCAATTTCGTACACAGAGTCAGGCTGTGCGAGGTAGTTTCCGCGATATTCTTGCACACGCTGACGATCATCAGCATGGATCATGTCATCAATGGTTGAAAGTAAGGCTGGGAATTCATTTGGCTCATAGCCAAGCATGGTGTAGTAAGCGGAATTACAGATAATCTGTTCGGAATCTAGATACCAATCCCATAAACCATCCTCTACCGCATCCATGGCTAGATGATATCGCTCTTCTGATAAACGTAATTGCTCAGCCGATTCATATTCACGCGTCACATCGCGCCATACCGCAATTAAACCAAGCAATTCACCACGACGATTATAAAATGGTAATTTAAGGGTATCGAGTAATACCGATTTACCCGCGAGTTGAACTTTTTCTTGATAACGCAGTGGCACTTTATCTTCAAGAATTTGCTCGTCCTCGGCGCGAATCCGCTCTCCCAGTTCCGGATTTGTCATGGTATCAAGCGTCTGCCCAATCAACTCGCTTTCGGTATAACCCAACATGCGCTCAGCGGCTTTATTGCAGCCTAAATATTTACCTTCTTTATCTTTAAAAATAATGGCTTCTGGAATTGAATCAATTAACGAGCGTAATAAGGCGTATTCACGTTCGCGTCGCTCAGTTGTTTCTTTTAGTTTTTCAGTTCGTAATGCCACTAATTTGTCTAAGCGTTTATTTTGCTCGGCAAGATGATGCGTGTACTGCTGATTTTCTTCAAAAATCCGACTCACCAACTGAAACCACGGCTCCCAACCTTGAGTCATTTTTGTAGGGACTTTCAGTGGCTGTTGTGAGCAGCCTTCTAAATGAGACAATAACTGCGATGCGGGATTCACAAAGGAGCGACGTGTTTGCCAATGCACAATGGTCACGAGCACCGACAGCGCCAATACCACCAAAATGAAAGTTAGCTGTAATTTGTTCCATAAGTCACCGAACAACTCATCAGTACGTTGTAAATACAGCAATCGCCACGGAGTATTTTGTAAGGCAACGGAATGAATGTAGTAGCCATTTCGTATAAAACCTTCATGTGCCTCAAACAGTTCGGACTCTGATAAAGAATGCAGTTCAGCAGGAATACGCTGGCTGATGTGATATACCCGATTCAAGTCTGTTGAATCAATATCACTGTGGGACAGTACATTGTTATTTTGATCGAGCAAAATAACCGTACCCGGCATTTTGAAGTAAAGACGGATCTGTTTTGCTAATGACGCTAGTGTCATGTCTAAATTAATGGAGCCAATGAATTCGTCTTCTGAGTAGATGGGCGCACCCACTGTGGTCAACAAGCCTTTATCGGTTGAGTCGACATAAGCGGGGCTCCAAAACACACTGCGCTGCGGGTTCATAACTGGGCCCGCCAATTGAAATTGTTTTTTATTGAGCAGTTCTTCTCGAAAATGCTGCTCGTCTGATGGCCACGGGTAATAGGACATCATTTTTCGTTTTGATATGTAATAAATGGCTGACGTTTTTGGAGCCGCGTCTTTGGCGACAGGGAATGATAACGATAACTCAAACAGCATTTCTAATTCTTGATAGAATGTATCGCTGCGCTTCTTTAACGTACCAGCCCCAGTAATACGTCCCATGTTAGTAAAAGGCTGGTCGCTTTTGGCATTGTCGGGCTCAAGGGTAAAAAATTGGCCACTTTCATTGAATTTCTCGTACTGTGGCAAATGATCTTTCCGTAATTGTTCACCACGTTGTAAGTGCCCAACGGCGACATTACGAAGGCTTTTCACCGCACGTATGCTGGACTCTAGCAATAAATCTACTTGTAAGACATGTCGTTCGACCTGCTGATCTCGCATCTCCATTTTTTCAATTTTTTGCTTATCATAAGCAAGCCATGCAATTAACAACGCCATGACTATCACACCTATGTAGGTGTAAAACACGGCTAAATTATAGTTTTTCTGTATCGGTGATTTTAATTGCTGCACTGGTTCACTTGGGTTCATGCAATAGCCATGCTTAATAAAAAATATTGCTTATGAGTCAATTATACTCATCACACGGTCGCTGTCACATTTGATAGACAAATAACCATTTGATCGTAAATAACTTTGGTACGGTGTAAATTTTATGAAAAGGACACAGAGAAGATATTAACCAAAAACGCCCTTAGTGATTACCAAGAGCGCTTTTTATTGATAAGCCTATTAAGACTCGGTCATTTCGCTTACAAATGTTCCTCAGCAAACTCTGCCAAGCGAGATCGAACCACGCCATTGAGATAAATATTCGCACTGCCGTCAAAGTCTTTAAAACGTTCGACGATATAGGTGAGCCCTGAAGTGACTGGAGTGAGATAGTTCGAGTCGATTTGAGCTAGGTTACCGCAACAAACCAGTTTGGTGCCTTCTCCCATCCGTGTGATCATGGTTTTCAATTGCGATGCGGTAAGGTTTTGACATTCATCCAGTAATACCACAGAGTTTTGGATGGAACGACCTCGCATGAAGTTAATTGATTTATACTGGATATTGGCTTTCTCCATAATGTAATTCATGCTTCCCGTGGGATTGACATCATTTTTATGTAACACTTCCAAAGTATCGGTTATTCCCGCCAGCCAAGGCCCCATTTTCTCTTCTTCCGTACCCGGTAAAAAACCAATCGATTCGGCAATTTCAGGGGTATTACGAGTGACAATAATTTTGTCATATTTATTGCGCTCGACCACTAATTCTAGTGCTGCAGCCATAGCTAACAAGGTTTTACCACAACCTGCTGGGCCGGTAAGAATCACCAAGTCGATATCGGGATCTAACAAGGCTTGCAATGCCATCCCTTGATAAACGCTTTTAGGCCTTATTCCCCACGCTTCTTGAGTCATAAGTCGTTCACGATTGAGATCTTGAATGGTTAAGTGATCGCTGTCTTTGGCAATCACCCTACCACAAAATTCCGTCTCTTCATCGAGTAAAAATTGATTCACGTATAGCGCTTCGGCCTCAACTTCAACTTCGCCCAGTGGAATTTGATGAACGGTTTTTCTGCCTTGGCGCTCGGTATCAATTTTATCAACGCCTTTCCAAAATGTGCCTGAAAATTGATGAAACCCTTTAGTCAAAAAACGCACATCATCAATGATTTGATCTCTGCGATAATCTTCAACCAATTCAATCCCAGCACCTTTTGCCTTTAAGCGCATATTGATGTCTTTGGTGACCAATACCACAGATCGTGGTGCATGTAATTGTTGTAAGTGTAAGGTGGAGTTAATGATCAAATTGTCGTTATTATCCCCAGATAAGCTGCCAATAGTGAAATCGATTTGGTGATCAGGGAAAATGGACAAGCGACCAATGGCGTCTTCATGCCCAGGTCTAACGGGCAGTTCGACCCCTTGTACAAGTTGTTCAGGAGTGATATTGCCGCCGAGGGTATCTTCTAAAGTTCGAATGGCGACTCTTGCATCGCGACTGACATCGCGTTTTCTATCTTTAATGCTGTCGAGTTCTTCTAGTACCGTCATTGGCACGACAACATCGTGTTCTTTGAATGAATAAATGGCTAACGGTTCATGCAGTAATACATTTGTGTCCAGTACGAAAAGCTTAGTGTGGTCTCGTTCCATGGCGCCTCCATAAATGCAATTATGACTGTTTTAATCGGTGGTTCTCTCACTCCTATATTTGAGTGTGGTGAATTTTGTTGTCCGTTTTATGACAACGCTTAGATGGTAATCATCTATTCCATCCATCTTACTCTCAGTAAAGCTTACCCATTATAAAAAAGATATAAGTAATTTGATTAATTTTTAAGTGAATCCAAACCACCAACAAGCACCTAAAAACACAGAAACTATCGAAATCATATTAAGGACGTAGTAGCTAAACATTTTAACTTTATACTGGTAGAGCATTGATAATGTAAAAGAATAAAGTGTAATGAATTCATGTGTACTAAAAGGCAGCTGAAGCGTCATCACTTTCGTTTTAATATCTTTGATACCTTCAATGGTGTCATTCTCCTCATTCAGTACTTTTAATCTGTCGACTGCTATGCCAAAAACAGCAGACAAGGCCGCAACAGTTTCTGAAGAAGTAATGCCACTTTTTTCTATTCTTTGTATGGTTCTCAAACTGATACCACATAGTTCAGCAAGATGCTGTTGCGTCCAATTTTTACCAACTCTAAGTGCTTTAATTTGTTCACTATCGATTTTAATATCCATATAATTCTCAATCACTCTACTCTTTAAAACACTCATGATATGACTCATATCTATTTTCTATGACGCCATATTTATGATGTCATATGACTTTATAGCGACGTCATCATACACATGTGTAACTTCCTAACACTTTTACCTGATGATCTTGTTCAATTTTTGAAATAGCGTCTGAAATATTCACGTTATTAATCGCACCTTCAAGATCAATAAAAAACCAGTAATCACCGAATGATTCACAAGTTGGCCTCGAAATAATGGACAATAAATTAACCGAGTGTTCAGCAAAGCTATTCAAAATTTGACTAAGAGCCCCTGGAGAGTCGTTACCACTGGAAATGACAAGGCTGGTTTTATAACCATCTCTATTGGCTTTTGTTGTTAATTCATTTACATGAAAATGTTTATCTGCGCTTAACACCACAAAGCGCGTTTGATTATTGGGGTAATCACCCACATCCGTAACTTTCGAAGAAAACTCTTTCGTCATTACCGCATTGCTGGGTACAATTGCAGCGCTATTTTTGAGATTATTTTGTAACTGTTGTAACGATGCCATGTTGCTTTGTGTTTGCACCATACCAAGGTGTTCAAACTGGCTCAAAAACTTACTGCACTGATTTTTTGCAACAAATTGTACATAAATCTGTTTTATTGCATCAAAATCAGCTTCATTGCTGACAAAAGAAAATTGAATCGGCAATAAAATTTCGGCAACGATATGCAATTGTGCTTGAGCTAAGGCATCTAAAACTGGTGATACAAACCCTTCTGAGAAATTTTCAATCGGCACCACACCCAATTGACACCCTTTGCCAACCGCGTCAATAACTTTCAACAAAGAAGAAAAATACTGAATTTCATGTTGCAAAGCTTGTCCATGAATAAATTGAATTGTGGCCTGTTCAGTATACGTGCCACTAGGGCCTAACGTTGCGATGGTCTGCATAATCTCCGCTTGATATAGCCGCAGTACATATCAATAAACTAACGGTTCTATAAAAAATAAGAAAGTAAATATTTTCCTCTCGAAGTAGCGTTGTTTTTAAACAAACACAGGTATAGGCTTAGAGCCTTTGTTCATCGACTGACATGAGCGCTCTGCTTTAAGGCCGTTATTTTAGCCCGTTATTTGAACCACCAAATACCTGACGCTTTGGCTGATAAGTAAATTTTTTCAATGTCGCTGACTCTATTTGCGCAGAACCTCTATTGAGTAATTTTATTCTTAATAGCGATAGTATAAGATACGCGCCTTTTGTGAGTCAGTCTGGAGTATAGGTAGAAGATGCCATTCGCATTAGGTCAACGCTGGATCAGTGATACAGAATCCGATCTTGGTTTAGGTACCGTAGTACAAGTCGAAGGTCGTATGGTAACTGTATTGTTTCCTGCTACTGGAGACAACCGTATGTTTTCTCGTGAAGATGCCCCATTAACTCGGGTCATTTTTAATCCCGGCGACGTAGTTGAGAGCCATGAAGAATGGAAGCTCACTATCAGCGAAGTCAAAGAGCAAGGCAGTATTGTTGCCTATGTAGGTACTCGCAGTGATACCGATGAAGTCGTTGAGTTAAGAGAGACACTCCTTAACCACAATGTTCGTTTCAACAAACCTCAAGATCGCCTGTTTGCAGGACAAATAGATAGACTCGACCGTTTTGGTGTGCGCTATCGTTCGCAATTGCTGCGTCATAAATTAGCGACTTCTGATATTTTAGGTTTGCAAGGTCCTCGAGTCGGCTTGATCCCTCATCAACAGTGGATTGCTCATGAAGTGGGGCAACGTTTTGCACCCAGAGTTTTATTAGCCGATGAAGTCGGGCTGGGTAAAACTATTGAAGCTGGACTCATTATTCATCAACAATTACTGACTGGTCGTGCTGAGCGGATCTTGATCATCGTTCCTGATTCCTTGCGTCATCAGTGGTTAGTTGAAATGCTTCGCCGTTTTAACCTCAAATTCTCCGTATTTGATGAAGAGCGCTGTGTTGAAGCCTACGCCGATAATGACAATCCGTTTTATACGGAACAACTTGTCATTTGCTCTATGGATTTGCTGCGACAGAAAAAACGTCTTGATCAAGCCGTTGATGCCGATTGGGATCTCATGGTCGTTGATGAAGCGCATCACCTTGAATGGTCAGAAGAGGCGCCAAGTCGTGCTTATCGAATTGTTGAAGCCCTCAGTGACGAAATACCAGGAGTATTACTGCTTACGGCTACACCAGATCAATTAGGTCATCAAAGCCATTTTGCTCGATTGCGTCTATTAGATCCTGATCGTTTTTATGACTACGATGCATTCATTAAAGAAGAAGCAAGTTATCGTGATGTGGCCTTAGCCGCTGATGCACTCATCTCTCATCAAGAGTTCAGTAATCAACAATTGTCTACTGAAGCCATTAATAGCTTAACTGAGCTGTTATCTGAAAAAGATATTTCTTCAAGCATAAAGCAGATCCAAGCCGACGATATTCCAGACGAAGTTAAGCAAACTGCGCGTGAAGAAATGCTGCAAGAACTGCTTGATCGTCATGGTACTGGCCGAGTGCTTTACCGCAACAGCCGCGCTTCAGTAAAAGGGTTCCCGAAACGAATCTTTAATGCTTACCCTCATGCCATGCCAGAGCAATATGTTACTGCGGCACGGGTCAACGCCATGATGTCGACCAGTCGCCCGAGTACTGGCATTGCTCAGTTAGAGCTGAAAGTAAAACAAGCATTGAGCCCTGAAAAGATCTACCAAGCCTTCGACTCTGACAATGCGGCTTGGTGGAAATTCGATCCACGAGTTGAGTGGTTAATTGAATTTTTAAAAGAGCATCGCCGCGAAAAAGTGCTTATTATCGCAAGCCAAGCGGAAACAGCACTCAGCCTTGAAGAAGCACTGCGTACTCGTGAAGGTATTCAAGCGACGGTATTCCACGAAGGGATGTCGATTATTGAGCGTGATAAAGCTGGCGCTTATTTTGCTCAAGAGATTGCGGGTGCACAGGCACTGATCTGCTCAGAAATTGGTTCTGAAGGCCGTAACTTCCAGTTTGCCAGCCATTTGGTGTTGTTTGATTTACCATTAAACCCTGATCTATTAGAGCAGCGTATTGGTCGACTGGATCGGATTGGGCAAGAGAATGATGTCCAAATTCATTTACCATATCTTACAAATACGGCTCAAGAAAAATTGATGGCTTGGTATCACCAAGGCTTAAATGCTTTTGAACTGACTTGCCCAAGTGGTCATGTACTGTATAAAACATTCGCGGCTGAGTTATTAAGCTTACTTACGGCAGCAGATCTCAACTCCGAAGAAAATACCGAAGTGTTATCTCAACTGCTCAGTGACACTCAGGATAAGTACAAGGCGTTGAAGCAAGCCATGGAGCAAGGCCGCGATAAGTTACTCGAAATTAACTCCCATGGCGGTGACAAAGCCAAAGAGTTAGTAAAACGATTAGCGGCTCGTGACGAAGATACCGATCTTATCAGCTCAGTGATCCGCTTGTGGGACATTATTGGTGTTGATCAAGAAGATAATGGTGAAAACTCAATTATCCTAAAGCCAACCGAGCACATGCTTTATCCAAGCTACCCAGGGTTACCAGAAGACGGCATTACGGTGACCTTCGATCGTGAAACCGCCTTGTCTCGTGACGATATTGCCTTGATCACCCAAGAACACCCTATCGTTCAAACTGCACTCGACTTAGTAACGAGTTCAGAAACTGGCACCACCAGTGTAGCAATATTGAAAAATAAATCTCTGCCTGCTGGCACTCTGTTTCTAGAGCTGATTTATATGGCTGACGCCTCTGCACCAAAATCAAGTCAGTTGTATCGCTATTTGCCACCAACGCCAATTCGGGTGTTATTGGATAAAAATGGCAACAACTTGTCAGAAAAAGTCGATTACGACAGTTTTGATAAACAACTGAGTGCGGTAAATCGTCATATAGGCAGTAAACTGGTCAATGCCTCTCAGGCAATCATCCACCCATTATTGCCAAAAGCACAGGCTGTTGCTGAAGTAGAATTACAAAAGCTTGTCGATACGGCCCGTGAAGAGATGACAACTCAGCTCACCGCAGAGTTATCAAGATTAGAAGCCTTGAAAGCGATTAACCCTAATATTCGTGAAGACGAGCTCGATTATTTACGGGATCAAATGCAAGACTTACGTGGCTATATCGATGATTGTCCTTTGCAATTAGACTCCATAAGACTCGTGCTTGTAAGTCACGCGTAATATCTTTGTACCCATAGGGATCTAGCGATTTAGAAAGTACTAATTTTTGTCGTACCAGCGAAGGCTGGTATCCAGTGGCTTTTATAGAAAAAGCAAAGACACTAGACTACCGACATACAAAACTGTCGTTACTTCGTTTCCAGCCTGCGCTGAAGTGACGAGAGCTCGTCGGTATACTTTTTCCGCAACTTTCCTTAATCGATGTAGTGTCATTACCTATTTTCAGGTTGTGACACTGCCCATCCATTCCAATCCTATGAACAACTTCCAATTAAAGCCAACCACAACCATGTATTAACTTGAATACAGGAACAAATAAAAAGCAGATCTCTCATTACATTCCACTTTCTACCCTTACCTCTAATAAATTGAATGGTAATACCATTAATTACAGTAATTAAATGCTCAACTCAAAGCTATGTATGTGCTCAAAGTGCAATCGAAATTGATGAAGACACAGTTGCTCTACGTCAAGACAATTTTGAGAAGTAATTTTAGCACATACATGCTCCCGAAGGGCAAGGCTAAAGGGTTCCATTACTGTGTTACAAGCACTTCAATTATTCCGACAAAAGCACGAAGTGCGTTGAACGCCAGCTTTGTATGGCGGCCGTAGGGAATATAGTACTCGAGCTTGTGCCTTGCACTGAAA
The DNA here is from genome assembly GCF_004358345.1 of Parashewanella spongiae. Classification (NCBI taxonomy): domain Bacteria; kingdom Pseudomonadati; phylum Pseudomonadota; class Gammaproteobacteria; order Alteromonadales; family Shewanellaceae; genus Parashewanella; species Parashewanella spongiae. Next base: position 5,213,666 of record NZ_CP037952.1, read on the forward strand.
CCCTTTAGCTCTTGTTGAGTGAGAGATTAATTACTGTAATTGGTATAACACTAGGGTCTGTTGATCTTTCAGGATTAAATTTTGTGCTATTTGAGCATTTATCTGTTCAAGGCGTGAGCAGTGATGCTTAGCCATCTAAGTGAGCTGGTCACAACACAGAACGGTGAATGCTCAAAAGCATCGAAAAAAGAGAGAGCGTAAATTGGTCGCTCTTTCTAAATAAAAGGTGCTGCGTTATCGTTTTCTTATTTGGAAACGAAGTAACGACAGTTTTGTATGTCGATAATAACCAAACCTCACAAACTCTGCCTTGCAAAAAATAACCAATTTATCGTTGCAAAAACAATCACGAAAGATCAACAGACCCTAGAATAATGAACAAAATTTCACGGATAAACCTTCAATAGATTGTTAATATGCTCATTAGAATTTAACTTGGAGATAAATAATGTCACAAAAGATAGCTGGAGCTACATTTTCGGGCCGTGCACTTAAACCTAATGAAAGCTACCAAAATTCAAATCCATCTTCCACAAGTCAACTGGTTCAGCTAGGAAAAAAGTCTTATCAAGCACAACCCACTCACTCGGATAAAAGTACCGATAAAGCAAACGGCTTCATGCGACAACATAAAAGTTATGGCACATAATAATCATCTGTTATTTGTAGCAAATTTTGATATAACTCATTCAATATCGTAAACAAATATCATTCATTATTGATAAATAAAGTCCTTTATCACTTACTGCAACTAAATACCTAGCAATAAAATTTTTAAAAAACATACCACCGGTTAATTTTTCACCTACCAAACCGCTAAACTATTAACAAATTTAGAATATATGACTATTTCACATAACATTCGTGATAATATTGACGCTCGCCAAAAATATACTGATTACAAATTATGTAGTTACAATAGAGTATTTATCTGACCTATTTATACTCTAGGTGCAGTCAAAAATAATCCTGATTACCAATTAAACTCAGTCTAAGTTAGAGTTAATTAGGGTATCTCATTGAACTGTCTAGTTAGTATGTCGTCATACCAGCGTAGGCTGGTATCCTGCGCCTTTTCTTGGAGCGAGAGAAAGGCGCTAGACTCCAGCCTGCGCTGGAGTGACAACAAAACTAGCTGAACTTTGTAGGTGATCAGGAAAATAATTCGAATATACTCTGCATTAACCTAAAAACATCAGTTGAACGCTGAGTATATGAGTAACTGTTTGAGCAATACGATGATTTTATTATCATGTTTTTCACCCAATGAGTGAAATGCTCTACGCTTGAGAACGCAGTCAACTGATGTTTCTAGGATTAAAGTGATGAATAACAAGGACTCACACCACTTATGACCACTAAAGTACTCATCTGTGATGATTCAAGTATGGCTCGTAAACAAATGGCTCGTGTGTTGCCCAAGGATTGGGATGTGTCTCTTACTTTTGCAAACAACGGTCTTGAAGGCCTAGAAGCTATTAAAGACGGTAAAGGAGAGGTCGTTTTTTTAGATCTCACCATGCCTGTGATGGATGGTTATCAGGTACTGGCAACGGTGCAAAAACTCGATTTGCCATCATTGATTATTGTGGTCTCTGGCGATATTCAACTGCAAGCCTTTCAAAGAGTAAAATCCCTTGGTGCACTCGACTTCATTCAAAAACCCATTAGTTCTGACACGCTAAACAATACTCTTCAAGAGTATGGAATTTTTACCAGTTCGGCTGTGGGTGAACTCAGTGATACACCCATGCTTAAAGTTGACCTTCGAGATGCTTGCCAAGAAATCGCCAACGTCGCCATGGGACGAGCCGCAGACTTACTCGCCAAACTGCTGGATGTATATGTATTGCTGCCCATCCCCACTGTTAATGTACTAGAAGTCAGTGAGCTAACTATGGCGTTAAAAGCCACAGAAGAAAACCAGCAAGTGTCGGCGTTGTGCCAAGGGTTTATTGGCGCAGGAATAGCAGGTGAAGCCCTGTTACTGTTTCATGATTCTAGCTTTGAAGACATGGCCAAACTCATGGGGATCAAAAACCCAGATTCGAGCCAAGCAGAAATTGAAGTACTCATCGATACCGGTAATGTACTGATTGGCGCCTTTTTAAATGGTATTTCTGCACAACTTGATATGCCCTTTAATCAGAGCCACCCTGTGGTGCTTGGTCGCCATTGTACCGTCAACGAGCTCATCCATGATAATGCCGAAAAGTGGCAACGCACGCTGGCGATGGAGATCAATTATCGGATTAAAGATCACAACATTCAATGTGATCTATTAATGCTGTTTACTGAAGAATCAATGCCAACTTTAACAAATAAAATAAGCTACTTAATTGACTGACCGAGCAACTGCCAATGTCTGATAACACTCATCATTTAAGCGAATTCCACTGGCTGATTGAAATGGTTCAAACCATTGAAGTCGGTATCGTGGTGCTGGATCGCAATTATAATATAAAACTGTGGAATGGTTTCATGGAAAACCACAGTGGCGTTTCGCCCAATATTTTAAAAGACCAAAATTTATTTCAACATTTTGCTGATTTAGATACCGAATGGCTGAAGAAAAAAATGGAATCGGTTTTTTTACTCAAAAACCGTGCTTTCATCAGTTGGGAGCAGCGACCTTTTGTATTTTGCTTTAAAAATTATCGCCCAATCACTGGTCGCGCCGCGCATATGTACCAGAATGTCACTTTGCAACCTTTGGTATCTTTAACCGGTGAAGTCAGCCACATTAGCATGATCATTTATGATGTCACCGATATTGCAATGAATAAATTGCAGCTCAATAATGTTAACCAAACGCTCGAACATTTATCCCAAACCGATGAACTCACTCAGCTAAATAACCGTCGCCATTGGCAACATTGTATGGAACGTGAGTATGAGCGGTTCAGCCGCTACAACACAGCTTCCAGCTTAGTGATGTTAGACATCGATCATTTTAAGAGTATTAATGATCGTTTTGGCCATCAGATCGGTGATGTCGTGATTCAGCGCGTCGCCCATATGTTAAGCCAATCATTGCGCGAAACCGATTGCGCGGGGCGTTACGGTGGCGAAGAATTTGCAGTGGTATTAGCTAATACCAACAGCAAAGACGCGATAAGTTTTACTGAACGATTAAGAAAACGAGTTGAACAGGTTGAGTTTATGGCTGACGACGATGTGTTTCGTGTCACCGTTAGCTTTGGTATCTGTGACTTAAACGATGATATTAAAGACAGTATTAGTTGGCTCTCATTCGCCGATAAAGCGCTTTATCGAGCCAAACTTAATGGCCGAAATCGCAGTGTGATATACCGCGATATCAGCGGAGATGAAAAGTTACATTAAGGGGTGTTGTCTTAGGGTCTGTTGATCTTTCAGGATTAAATTTTGTGCTATTTGAGCATTTATCTGTTCAAGGCGTGAGCAGTGATGCTTAGCCATCTAAGTGAGCTGGTCACAACACAGAACAGTGAATGCTCAAAAGCATCGAAAAAAGAGAGAGCGTAAATTGGTCGCTCTTTCTAAATAAAAGGTGCTGCGTTATCGTTTTCTTATTTGGAAACGAAGTAACGACAGTTTTGTATGTCGATAATAACCAAACCTCACAAACTCTACCTTGCATAAAATAACCAATTTATCGCTGCAAAAACAATCACGAAAGATCAACAGACCCTAATGTAATGTTTCTTTTTGTTCGGCTTCAACATCGTCACCAATAAAGTAAGTACCCCAACCTTCATATTCTACTTTTTGTTTTGTGGCTAGCTGCAACAGTTGCTCGCACGCTTTGTCGAGCAACTCAAGATCTAATCTATGATTTGAAACGGCATCAAAACAATAAACAACACGACCATCTTCTAATTCAAGTTCTTCAGCATCATTCACTTCATAACCCAATTTAAACGCTTCAACCGCGACCTTTTCAAGGCGATCAAAATTATGAGATACAAAGTGGTGTTCAATAATATACTCAGCATCAGGCTCAGAGCCATCGGCCAATAATTCACTCACAATCAAGCGATTCTCTTCGCGTTGCTCTTGTATCTGTTGCTCAATAGACATGGGTTACACTCCATTTAAAATTCGAAGTTGATTTTACACTAAAATAATGGGCAATTAAGCCAAATGCCAAAAATTATCTGTGGGTAGTTTTAGGCTCATATTCAGTTAATACCAATTACAGTAATTAATCTCTCACTCAGTAAGAGCTAAGGGTTTTCAGTACAAGGCTGTATTTCGAAGTACTATCTGAATAACTCAAGAGCATGCAACGCAGTAATGGAAGCCTTTAGCCTTGCCCTTAGGGAGCTTGTATGCCCTCACTTTGATTTATAAAGAATACTTCACAAAATTTTCTCAACGTAGCAATGTAATAACGACAGTTTTGTATGTCGGTAATAACTATGTTTTCACCAATTTCGTTAGTAATTTGTGCGCATACATAGCTCTGAGTTGAGTATTTAATTACTGTAATTGGTATAACTTGTCATACAAGCGATTGATGCGTCATTAATAGCAATCCCTTTGGGTAAAATATTAGTTTGTCTTTGATTCAGCTTGCAATGACAAATGCAAAATAATAATGAGTAAGTGATCTAGCAATTTAGAAAGTACCAATCTTTGTCATATCAGCGAAGGCTGGTATTCAGTGGTTTTGTAGAAAAAGCAAAGGCACTAGACTACCGACATACAAAACTGTCGTTACTTCGTTTCCAGTCTGCGCTGGAGTGACGAGAACTCATCGGTATACTTTCTTTCGCAACTTTCCTAAAAATCCATAAACAACATAAAAGCTCAACAGCCTTTATTTAGCATTATTTTAACGTTTATTTGAAGATAACTTATCGGCTTCTACATTTAAATCATTCAATTTTACTTTCATGATTTCGAAAACGTTATCGGCCAATGTTCTCGCATCAGACTTGGTTAAGGATTGAGTCTCAATCGGCGCCAGCATTTCAATTATGACCGTACCGTTATTCCAACGGTTCAAGTTAATATTATTTTGTGAACTGGCTACGACTGGAATGACCGGCGCATTGGCGGCGATTGCGGTATGAAATGCACCTGATTTTAATGGCAATAAACCTCGCCCACGTGAGCGCGTACCTTCAGGGAAAATCCATACCGATAAACGATTTTTTTTCATTTTTTCAGCAACCGCGGCCATAGTACTGACTGCACGGTGACGATTACTTCGATTAATTAAAATATTTCCAGAAAGCCAATAGATCTGTCCAAAAAGCGGCATCCAGGCTAAGCTTTTTTTCCCAAGGCTTACAGTCCCTTTTGGTACAGCGGCAGTATGGGTAAAAATATCATAATTATTCTGATGGTTGGCCACATAAACATTTGGCCCTTCGTAATGCTTTTTAGGCAGGCGTAGCACCAGTTTTATCCCGAGGATGGGACAAACCTTAGAAAATATCTGCGCTAAAACGTGAACATTATCTCGATGCCTAGGTCGCACCACACAAAAAACCATGCTAAAGACAAACAACAAAGCCAGCAATACTGCCAATATTAAACAACGAATAACTAATAACACAAACTGACTCCAATAAAAAACCGACGCCAGTATACTGCAATTGATCCACGGCATCAGTAAAAAACACTTTGGTAGTTAAACCTAAATAAATCGGTTGAACGCACAATTTAACTTTAATCTATTGAAGTTAAATACAAAGTTAAACAACCCGAATTCACCCATCAGGTAAGTGCTGAACATTCATATACTTACCAAAATCACCGCTAGCTGCGTTATAAGTTTTGCAAGTAGAAACGAAGTAACGACTGTTTTGTATGTCGGTAACCATTACTTGCTGCTATTCATGCCTTGCTATCAGTAATTTTTCTGCGTATATGAACGCTCCCAACCGATTTATTTAGGTTAAATCAAAATTAACCTTCATTTTCTTGCTTAGCCTCTAACGCAAGAATACTCTTACACAAATATCAAAACCAATTAATGAAATTGTCATGTCAAATGAAATCAGCTTGCTTTCTTATCAAGAGGTTAAAGCCACTTATTTGCAAAGAATTCAAGAACAAGGTATCGAAGCGACGCTAGGTAACATGACAGTAAATGGCAAACATTATGCTGTTATCAAATGCTCACCAAACCTTGATGTGTTTGAAAGCCAATTGAAGGCTGTTGACTATGATCACACTTCAATTGCCAATGTTTTAGCTAAGTGGTGCAAAATAATTTTCGGAAACGAAGATCCAAGGATTAAAACTCAGCTATCAGTTTTTTTTAACCTCCCAGAAATAAAGTCAGAAGCACGGCTGAAAGAAGCTGAATATCAGGCTCGAATTGCTGTACAACAGCGAACCACAAGCACTCTTTACGTCGAAATGATAGACGTACCCGCAGTTGAATTTTCAAATGAAGAATTAAATCATACCATTGACCTCGAATCATTAGGAATAACATCAAGCACACTCTCAGAAGAGGAGTTAACTGAAGATGATGAGTTAACTGTAGATGAGGATGAAATAAATTTTAGTGCTTTTCCTATTTATCAATTACCTGCTTTATTAACAATGTTGGACGATTTGCCGTTGTTTGTCTTCAAGATACTGCGGACTTTATCCCCAAAAGAAAAAGAAGCATTAGATACTATAGTTAATCTAAGTGATATTGAAGAACAAGTGAGAACCCTGATTGCTGATCCACAAACGGCAGCGCAAAGGCAAGTGAGCAATCATTATATCAGTATCTTGGTAAAAGCCATCGATGAACTCCCCTTACCTAAGTCAGAGTATTCAGCGGCTTTTCCAAATTGCCCAATCAGCTTTGAGTCACTCACATTAGAAAACGCTATGGAATTGAATTGTCGAGGTGTTTGGAAACCCATATCACGAGACAGCATAAAAAGCGTGATAACTAAAAAACCAATCAACCCACTCAACAATGATCTATTAGATACAAGCGACTTTCGCCAATTCAGTTCACCCTATCAATCAGACAGCAACGAGACTCATACCACCAGCACTTAGTCATTGAATCTAAATAAATCGGTTGAACGCACAATTTAACTGACACTGCGCACATAGAATAGTTATGAGTTTAAGGTTAAATAAGAAATCACTTTTTATCTATGCTTTACTTAAAATTAACCGATATGAACATTTTTACAACGCGAAAATGAGTAACCATTCATTAATTTTGGGTTTTTAATAGATGTGCTCAATGTCAGATTTAACTTTAATCTTTGAAGTTAAATACTAAATTAAACAACCCGAATTCACCCATCAGGTGAGTACTGAACATTTATATACTTGCCAATTTACTTAGGTTGAAAATACGATTACTTTAGCCCAAGTCGTTTTGCCAAGCGATGCAAATTACCAGGATCCAATTTAAGATCTCGTGCTGTGGCGGCCCAATTATTTTTATTACCTGTTAACACTTGGTGAATATAATCGGATTGAAACTCATCCACAGCTTGCTTTAAACTCAACCCTTTCACAATTTTTGTAGAAGCTTGTGTAGTACCGACTTGCTGCGAGTTGTCAGTAACAGATTCACTGAAATCAAAATGTTGCGCTTTAATGGTGCAGAGTTCACTTTCTGATTGAGCTCGAGCAATAATTCCGGCGCGATGAATTGCATGATCGAGTTCGCGTACATTTCCTGGCCAGCCATATTGATTAATGAGCATTAATGCACTGGAGCTTAACTTCAGGTGCTTTAGACCCAATTTCTGACGGTAGCGTTCAACAAAAAAGCCTGACAATAAGGTGATGTCACCATTTCGTTCACGCAGCGGCGGCACCAATATAGGAAACACACTTAACCTATGATACAAATCGGCACGAAAACGGCCTTCCATCACTTCTGTTTTCAGCTCTTTATTGGTCGCGGCAATAATGCGAACATCCACTTGTTGACTACGATCGTCACCAATTTTTTGAATATCGCCATATTGCAATACTCGCAATAACTTGGCTTGTAGCGATAATGGTAACTCACCTATTTCGTCAAGAAATAAGGTGCCGTTATCGGCCATCTCAAACTTGCCTTTTCGATGACTGATGGCTCCTGTAAATGCGCCTTTAACATGACCAAACAACTCGCTTTCGGCGACACTTTCAGGCAGTGCCGCACAATTTAGGTACACTAACAGCTGCCCGCTACGGCGTGACTTTTTATGTACCGCTCGGGCGACTAACTCTTTGCCAGTTCCCGTCTCACCCGTGATCAAGACATTCAAATCACTATTCGCTACTACTGCGACTTCTTGATTCAAGCTGAGCATGGCTCGCGACTGACCGACCATTTCAGAATCTGCTTCATGATCTACGTGCTCATCATCATTAGCATTACCAGCGTGATCTTGCACAGCTCGTTGCTCTAATCGTTCAATCATTAAGGCATTATTCAGTGACACGGCTGCAATTGCGCTTAAACTACGTAACTCAAAATCACTGAATTGATCGAACTGCTCAGGATCAAAGCCATCAATGGTTACCGCACCAATTAATCGTTCATTGGCAAACAAAGGCAAACCAATACAAGCGTGAACTTTAAGCTCCTCACCTTGATTAGGGATTAACCCGTCATAAGGATCGTCTAAATCGCTGTCTGCCGGAAAACGAACCACATCACCAGCACGAGCGATTGCTTCTAACCTTGGATGTTCAGCCAAGACAAATCGACGTCCAATGACATCATCATGTAAACCATTTATAGCTAAAGGTGTAAAAAATTGCCCGTGATAAGACAAAAGTGCGGCCGCATCGCAATGGAGATTTTGCCTAATGGTGTCCAGTAAACGTGAAAATCGATCACGATTCGCCAGTCCAGAGGTGATGTCTAACGCAATACGAGTGAGATCAGATTGACTCAGTGCCATCGTAGCTTCCTCATTGGTATGAGACGGTGTGAACATAAAACAAATTCTCCTAAATACCGCGATGATCGCAGTGTCACTTGAACAAGAGTCACTTTAACACTCTGAGAATTTGTAAAATTTGATCCACATTAAAAAAGGAGCCCATAAGGGCTCCTAAATATTCCTAACGTCTATCGATAAAAGTAATCGTTTTAAGCCGTTTTAGGAGCAGTGATTGCTTTTTTGATTAAATCAAACAAGAACACACCAATGAACAAACCACCTGCTGCAAATATCACATCACCAACAGTACGTAACCATACTAAGTTTTCAACAGCCGCGCTGTGAATAACTTCTGGTGAACGCGCAAACCAGTAACCATTTTCAATTACTGCGAAGAACTGGATCAGACCCATTGGTAGCAATGACATGAATACCATAGCCGCTAGACCAATGTTCAAACTCCAGAATGCTTTCTTCAGCAAACCGTCATTCCAAAGTAAATTACCTGTTAGGCCACGGATACAGAATAACATCAAGCCGATACCTAACATGCCATATACACCCATGAATGCTGCGTGACCATGAGTAGCCGTCAAGTTAAGACCTTGAACAAAATATAATGAGATTGGTGGATTAATAAGGAAACCTAACATACCGGCACCCACTAAGTTCCAGAACGCTGTTGCCACGAAGAACATAATCGCCCAGTGATAACGCTCCATCCACGGACTTGCTTTACGCATACGATATGTTTCAACCGCTTCGAAACCAATTAGAGCTAAAGGTACCACTTCAAGTGCTGAGAACATCGCGCCCCACGCAATCACTGATGTTGGTGCACCAGTAAAATAAAGGTGATGCAAAGTACCAATCAAACCGCCAGTTAAGAAAATGACCGTAGCGAATAACACGGCACTATTGGCACTACGTCCACGGATAAGACCAAGACGCACAAGCATTAAGGCAATTACCGAAGTAGCAAACGTTTCAAAGAAACCTTCTACCCATAAGTGAACCACCCACCAGCGCCAGTATTCAGCAATCGCTAAGTTGGTGTGCTTGCCCATGAACAGACCTGCACCATAGAACAGACCGATAGCCACACAAGAAGCGTATAGGATCCAGATAACAGGACGCATTTCGCCTTGCTCTTTTAATGCCGGACGAATCGATGCAGTAACTAATGCCAACCAAATTAACAGTCCACCTAGAAGCAATACCTGCCATACGCGACCTAAGTCTATGTATTCATAACCCTGATGACCAAATAGGAAGTTCATGTCTAGGTCAAAGTACTGTTGTACCCCTAACCATTCACCAGCCATAGATCCCAGTACTACAACAACCAATGCAACCCATAACACATTCACACCAATGCGTTGGAATTTCGGTTCATAACCAGACAAGGCCGGAGCAATGTAAAGACCTGTTCCTAACCACGCCGTTGCAATCCAGAATACCGCAAGCTGGGTATGCCAAGTACGAGTGACTGAATACGGTAGAATTTCTGCTAATGGGAAGCCATAAAAATCTTGTCCTTCGACAGCGTAGTGAGCGGTGATACTGCCCAAGAAAATCTGCAGTAAAAATAGGCCAATCGCAGTGACAAAATACTTATACACCGCTTTTTGTGATTTCGTTGGCTTATTTTTAAATAAAGGATCTTGTTTAGCAGGAGTTGGTAATTCGTCGTGCTTACAACTGGCGTGATGCCAAATTAATGCACCCACACCTGCAATTAAAAATACAATACTGAGCACTGACCATACGACGTTATCTGAAGTTGGTTTGTTACCTAACTGTGGATCAAACGGCCAGTTGTTGGTGAAAGTGTAATCTTCACCTTCGCGTTCAGTAATCGCCGCCCATGCACCCCAAAATAAGAATGCATTTAATTGTTCACGACGAGCAAGATCAGGCACAGTGCCTTCTTTCATTGCATATTGCTCACGTAAGCTCGAAAGTTTAGGGTCGCTACCAAACAATGACAAATAATGATCTGAAACCACTTTAATCGCGGCTACGCGAGTTTCCGAAAGTGCCACATGGATAGTGCCATCACTGTTTTCTGTGATGGTATTCTTACGAATATCTTCACGTAACAGTTGTTCTAAACCAGCTTGTTTTTCAGTGGTTATCTTTGCAAATTCAACGCCATATTGCTGCTGTGCAACAATGTCTAGCCAAGCTTGCGCTTCACGATGTAGCCAGTCAGCTGTCCAATCTGGTGCCACGTATGAACCGTGTCCCCACACTGAGCCTAATTGATGTCCACCCATTGAACGCCAAACAAGTTGACCTTGCTCAACGTCTTTACCGCTGAACACAACATCACCATTGGTGCTGGCGTATTGCGTCGCGATAGGCGGTTTAGTTTGATAAATCTCACTACCCAAACTGAGTAGTACCGTAAATGATGCCACTAACACCATAAGCAGTGCGATGGCGGTAATTTTCTGTTTGCTCATACAAGCCCCTTGCGTCACAGTTTCCCAAAAGCGATTACCGCCACTATTGCGGCTTTCGTGCCAACATTGTAACCAGCTGTTTTTCAATGTAATTGACATTGATCAAGTGAATACAATTGTCTGTATGACAATCACAATAAAAGTGTTAAAAACACAGCGTTGTTAATTGCACAATCATGGTTATTTTTTTGTATTTAAAATTGTTAACCTAAACTAAATAACATACGGTATATAAAATAGGCTTGACGTGGGATAAGAGGAAACATGAAAGTCTTTAAGTCGAAAATTGATGCTTGGCTACTCATCATTTTCTTATTGATAATGACAATAAGCCTAGTTGCGGCTGTAATGATGATTGTGGAAAAACCAATATCACAGACTTATTTACTCTCTGCATTGTCTGTCGTTATTGGTGTCTTTTTGCCATTGTGGTTACTGTGTGGAACACGTTATATTGTCGATGATCCCGCTCACACCCTCATGATTAAAAACGGCCCATTTAAGTGGAAAGTCGTGATTGATTCCATTACCTCGGTACCCATCAGAAAATTATGGTTTCACCTAAAGAAAAACATGAATTTTTAGTAGCGTTGGCTCGATAGTTGAGCCAGTTAGGAACTGTCCCAAAATAACTTCCCTGTTTTGCTGTCGTTTATTTTTGAGCTTATACAAGGCGAAGAAAGTGTGGTGTAGTTACTCTACATAAGCTTTCGACAACACAGTAGAAGCCAAAAATAAACACAGCCCAAAGGGTTACGCTTAAAATTGCCACTCTCTGCGTTACTCATCTTTCATTTAGAATAACTAAACTTCATTCTTCGCGCCTTGATACTGGCAATTTTAAGCAGTAACAAATCGGGAAGTTATTTAGGGACAGTTCCTTAAAAGTAGTTGGGTAACTTTCTAGAAACTCATTTTGGGACAAAAATGTGTTACTCAGGAGAGAAAAAACAGCACATTAAGTTGTTGTGTTTGCAATTATAAAGTACTCAGTATGATTCTTTACAAAGTGCTCAACCAAACAAAATTAAGAAATATTCATGTTTTTGAAAGCACTTACCAGAGTATATTGAGCTTATGTTTCATATGGCTCAAAGATTTCAAAAAATACTTTGAGCCACTTCTAGAAACTATGAAGGACAGTAACTCAACTACCCTTTAGTTACCACAACACAAGGGGAATATTATGAGCACCGTCCTTCAAGTAAAAGATAACGCAAAATTTGTTAATTTGTACATTGCTTTTGAACTTAGCAGTAAAACTTGGAAGCTTGGCTTTTCAAATGGTGAAAAAAAGAGAGTCAAAACGATTGATTCCCGAGACTGGAAAGCCCTACATCATGAAATAGCCTTAGCAAAAGAAAAGCTATTCTGCGTTGAAAACTGCAAAGTCATTAGCTGTTACGAAGCAGGTAGAGACGGATTCTGGATACACAGAGCGTTAATTAAAGACGGCATCGAAAATCATGTGATTGACTCAGCCAGTATTGAAGTCAGCCGAAAACAGAAGAAAGTCAAAACCGATAGAGTTGATGTGATTGCTTTGCTCCGCTTACTGATGCGTTATCACTCTGGAGAGCAAGAAGCTTTAAATATCATCAATGTTCCAAATGTAGAAGCTGAAGATAAGCGACGAATTAACCGAGAGCGAGAACGATTAGTAAAAGAGCGTGGCAGTCACAGCGCACGAATTAAGTCACTTCTGTGTTTGCATGGTATCAGCGTGGAAAATATCTCTAAACTAAAGGGGAAAGTTAATCAACTTAAGACGGCGGTTCTCAATAAGCCTTTACCGACAGATTTAGTGACGGAAATAGAGCGAGAACTTGATAGGCATGAAATTGTCGACAAGCAAATTAAAGCAATTGAGAAATTACAAAAACAACGTGTTCTTGATGACTGTGATGACGCATCGCAAAAAATTAATCAGCTCATGCAGCTTAAAGGCGTAGGCTGGCAATCGAGCTGGGTATTAGTAACAGAGTTTTTCCATTGGCGAGAATTTAAAAACGCTAAACAAGTGGGAGCTTGTGCAGGAATGACACCAACGCCTTACGATAGTGGTGACAGTCAAAGAGAGCAAGGCATTTGCAAGTCAGGTAATCGACGAATACGAAAGATTATGGTTGAACTCAGTTGGTTTTGGTTACGGTATCAACCCAAATCAGAATTGAGTTTATGGTTCGAACAGCGTTTCGCTCATGGCAGTAAACGAATGAGACGCATCGGCATTGTTGCTATGGCACGTAAACTTCTTATCAAACTGTGGAAGTATTTAGAGCATGGAGAAGTGCCATCAGGTGCAACGATGTCACTTTAATCAAAATAACCAAGTAAAGAGTAAAATGTAGTAAAGCGTTGTTCGATGCTAACTGTACAGCCCCTTGATAAGCAAGGCTAAATCGTTTTTCTAGAAGAGTTAGTATCATTATTCAGGTTAGGCGTGATAATGCGCATGCAATTTAAGGTGACTGACTAAAGTCAGAACGGATAGAAGGTGGTTAGCCATTAAGCTGACACAACAAAACCTGAGCAACACTTTTAACCAGAGAAACTGAATGAAATAAATTAAAAACTGAAGGGCTTGACAAAGATGTCCTCATAGAAGGGTCTGTTGATCTTTCGTGATTGTTTTTGCAGCGATAAATTGGTTATTTTATGCAAGGCTGAGTTTGTGAGGTTTGGTTATTATCGACATACAAAACTGTCGTTACTTCGTTTCCAAATAAGAAAACGATAACGCAGCACCTTTTATTTAGAAAGAGCGACCAATTTACGCTCTCTCTTTTTTCGATGCTTTTGAGCATTCACTGTTCTGTGTTGTGACCAGCTCACTTAGATGGCTAAGCATCACTGCTCACGCCTTGAACAGATAAATGCTCAAATAGCACAAAATTTAATCCTGAAAGATCAACAGACCCTAAGTATTTTTGTATTTTTAACAGCTAGAAAGCTATTTAAAGGAGGTAGTAATGACATTCATTTAAATTTTTATTGACTTTTTTGAGGTAATTACAATGAGAACTTTAGCTCTAACATTATTATTGCTTTCGGTAAACGTGCATGCTTCTCTACTTAATCAAGCTTTGCATGACAATCAATTTGATACGCCTGTTGGTGATTGGATGATAGGCCAAAATAATCAAGCTAAATACGGATATGCTCGTAGTGGAGAGTACATATTTCTGGTTACCTGTTTAAAAGGCCAATCAGAATGTGCAGCTTTATTTTCTCAACAGGGGGGATGTCTTGATGGAACCATAGCAAACTTTAATATTACAGATGGCAATGGACAACAATTATCAGCTTCGTCTCCTTGCATAGAAAATCAAGTATTTGGTTGGGACACTGGTTTGGGTAACGTAGATACAAAAAACGTAAATTTCCTTTTTAACTCGTTGGATCAAGTAGATTCTGAGAGTAAGAAATTTTTATCAGTTGTTGCTACAATCCCACCAAACGATTTGAAATACTCTGCCACATTTAGCTTGATAGGTGGTAAGCAGGTTATTCAGTTCGTTAAGTAAACCTCTTCAAGACTGAGTATTTGTGAGCCAAGGAAGGCTAAGATGATACGTTTTGGGGCAGAAAATTGCCAGCTTGGTGGCTGGCAAGAGTTTGGACAAAAGCTTGCCAGCAGCAGTTTCCTGAAGCCTTATGTTCAATTATAATATTTTCAGTATCTTACAGTTATTTTTTAGCAACAAAGTTTTCAACTATAGATTTATCTGAATACGTGGCGATAATAGGATAGTCAAACTCTTTTAATGTCATTGGACATTGCTTTATTCGCTCCAAAATAACTTTATTAGTATCTGTTTTCTGCCCACTAAAAAAATTAAGGAGAATTTCAATTAATCCCCATTGAGTATGCTCATCAACTTCAAAATGCCAGTGAGTTTCCAAAGCATGCCCATCAGGTATGAACTTGTGAATAGTTGGTTTATGTCTACTATCACAGCCATGATTAAAAATTTTGTTTCCAGCTATTGGAATACTACCTATATTGTCCTTATTAATACAACCAAAATCACTAACGTAAGCTGTAACAAAAGCTGATGTTACTGACTTTCTTTCAAAAGGAACTCCAGTAAGCCCTTGGTATTCTGATTCAGAAAATGTGAGAGCGTGTAATATACTATTTGAAGGAGAAAGATGGTAAGTGAAGCACTTTGATCTAATGGTTACTTTTTCTCTAGATACATCAGCTGGTTGTATAGAACAGGGAGCGATTGATCTTAAACCTGAATCTACAGTGCTATTTTTAAAGTTACATAACAAAGAGCAAGCCATACTTTTCCTACTTTTGTACTCTAAAATTCATCAATGAGGATGTAAGCCATTAATACTGTATTGCTTCATCACCGTATAAAAAATGAGATAAAATTGATTTAATTTAAATTTCCATTATTTTTTTATTCAAATCAACTTTATTGTGTTTTTATTCAGTTTGCATACAGCATACTATTTAAATTATTTCAAATGAAACTCTCCCAACTTACACCACTTAATTGAAGTTACTACGGAATTTAAAAGTCGCAAACGGCGCGCCAACTAACGCTAGTTTCGCTTAATCATCACCGACATTCTCGTTGGAAAATTCATAGTCTCTGGATACCTGCCTTCGCGAGTATGACAATAAAACTTCAATTTCGCGGGGTGGTAGAGAGAGAGCCAAGAGAGGGTTTGCTGTAGAGCTCTCTTTTGTTTTTTTGACGGAAAGCCCACGACGTTAATAAATTTCGAAGAAGATTAGTCTAACATCACAATGTGATCCGTTTTAGAATCAACAAAGCCAACAAGAGAGAGCCAAACGATGCCCACTCCTAAATTCACTATTTGTTGTTCGGTTAAAAATGGGCGACTTTGTTGATATCGTTTCAAGATATCTTGCTGCAAACTGCTCACATCATTAATCGTGGCTACGCAGTGGTTAAAATCTAATTCATCCATAGTGGCTAGCTCAGTAACTTGAGCATAACTGACGTTATTCATAACCTTAACGGCACGATAAATCATTGCATGTTCAGTAGACAATATTGGTGCTACATATGCTTGCTCGGGCAAATCGACCCCAGACTTGATGATTGGTAACACTAAGTAATGTTTGTTCATTTCAGCGGCTTTATTTTTTTCTAAGGTAAAGCGAATAAACATACGTGCTTTGGCAGAAAGCTGATGAGCAAGATGAGTTTTTACTGACAGCAATTGTGGAATGGTATCAAACTCATTTTTAGGGATGCGGTTGATCCCCGACACCTTAAAACGCTGCAAAAAATCAGATAAAGGCTCTCTTTTAATTACAGAGCCTTCTCTCACATCGATGTTATCTGCTGAGGCTGGTAATCGCGGCATACACATTAGTCTTGTTAAATAGGCATAAGATAACTTTAGTTGAACTCTTTATGAATTATACCAATTACAGTAATTAACTTCCCACTCAGTAAGAGCTAAAGGATTTCAGTACAAGGCGTAAGTTTGAAGTACTATATTCCCTACGGCCGCCATACAAAGCTAGCGTTCAACGCACTTCGTGCTTTTGTCGGGATAATTCAAAAACTTGTAACCTAGTAATGGAATCCTTTAGCCTTGCCCTTCGGGAGCTTGTATGTGTTCAAATTACTACACAAAATTGTCTCAACGTAGCAATGTAATAACGACAGTTTTGTATGTCGGTAATAACTATGTCTTCATCAATTTCACTTGTACTTTGAAAACATACATAGCTCTGAGCTGGGAATTTAATTACTGTAATTGATATTACCTGCCAACACACAAAATCACTTGTCCACATGAGACGAAAATAGCCGCTGTGACCATCTCGCTAAGCCAGCCGTGACTGAGCCAAAATGATCACCGACCACCACTTCAACATTTGGATAAACTTGGCTAATTTTTTCATAAATAGCGGGGCTACGCGCTGTGCCTCCAGTAACATAAATCACTTCAGGCAGAACGCCAGCTTGCTCAACCGCTTGCTGCATTAATGCTTCAACTCGGGCGATAGGAAATTCAATGGCTTGCTTAAAGTCCGTCTGGGTTAAATCGATAGCAAGTTGACCATCAACAAATGGCAACTTAACACTCAATTGTGCTTGATCTGATAAGGCAATTTTGGTGCTTTCAGCGGTTTTGACAACTTGGTAGCTCAGTTGTTGTTGCTGAACGGTTTGCAACCGAGACAACATCTCTGGAGCCACCGAATCTTGTTTTAGTTCAGTTAATAATGTCTTGGTCGCCAAGGATGCAAATTCTCGCTGGGCGTTGATGTCATTCACAGCAACGGCATTCCAAAATACCTGTTGCGGCATCGGCCGACCAGTAACCAAATTGCTGCCAAGTCCAAATTCTGGCATAAAGCCATTCATTGCTAGGGCGATGTCCAAATCGTTTCCACCTACACGCTGACCACTGTGACCTAAGCAATCAGCTTTACGATCCAGTTGCTCCATTCTTTCAGGGTTCATTCTTACCATCGAGCAGTCGGTGGTACCACCACCCACATCAACGACTAACACCATTTGCTCTTTATTTAAGGTCGCTTCGAAATCCATACCCGCCGCTAACGGCTCAAATAAAAAGGCTATATCGGCAAAACCAGCCCGTTTTGCGGCAATGCGTAAAATAGATTCCGCTTGCTTGTTGCTTTCTTCTCCGCCAATGGCTTGAAAGTTCACTGGCCGACCTATCACGGCATGAGTAATCTTCCTTCCCAACTGAGTTTGCGCTTTTTGCTTCACCTCTTGCATCATTAAAGTGACAATGTCTTCAAACAACGCCATTTGTGAGACTTGTAGTCCAGTCGCCCCTAAAAATGATTTCGGCGAGCGTACATAAAAGCCTTCTTCAGGCATTTCCATGTAAGCATCAAATGCCGCTTTGCCAATGAATACCGCTTGCTCGCTGGGGAGTAAGTCGAGCTCATAACGTGCTTGGCGAGCTTGGCTTAACTGTGCAGAGCGTTTTTTGGCATAATCATTTTTTTGTTCAACTGGTATATTTTGGTAAACGGCTTCAGCAATTAAGGCTTTGTCCATTGCATACAAAGTGGACATCATGTAGTGACTATTGTCCCCCAACGGCAACATCTCTACTTTATCTTCTGTCATTACTCCCACAGAACAATTCGCACTACCGTAATCAAAACCAATGAACATGACATTCCTCAATACACACACTTGTAATCGATAGAAATAGCCTATTTCAGCAATTTTCTAACCAGAGTACAAAGCTTAACCAATGAAAAGCCGCGTAGGATACACCAGATATTGTTCAGGGAATACTGTTGATTTGTTAGCGTTGAAACGCTGACAAGGTTTCAACTCATTTAACCTAAAAACATTAATTGAACGTTGAGTATACGAGTAACGGTTTGAGCAATACGATGATTTTATTATCATGGTTTTCACCCAATAAGTGAAGTGCTCTACGCTCACAAGCTTGCTAAAATGGCTGCTATCTGCGTTGTAACTTTTGCTAGTAGAGTAACTACTTGCTGCAAGCTACGCCTTACTATCAGCCATTTTTTCTACGCTTGAGAACGCAGTCAACTGATGTTTCTAGGTTTAAAGAAATCATCAAGAAACCAAGCTGGCTTTTATCTTATCCGCCACTCGAAATGCATTGGCATAAATGGTTAATGTCGGTGTCACGCTTCCACCATTAGGCATGAAACTGCCATCAGTGACATACACATTGTCGCAGTCATGTACTTGACAATTGGCATTCAATACTGAGGTTTTAGGATCATTCCCAAAGCGACATCCACCAGCCATTAAGTTTGACGTCGGCGATGTCCATACATTGCCATAAGCTTCATCGGCTCCCATAGCTTTCATCACCTCAACGCCTTTATCAACCAAGTATTGCGCTACTTTGACATCATGTGGATGAAAGCCAGCCGTCACTTTAGCAACTGGGATGCCCCACGCATCTTTTTCATCCATCGCTAAGCTGACGTAACATTCATCATGGGTGAGCCAGTCACAAAATACTTCGAATTTAAAATCTTTGCTTTGGGTAAAATGCGCTTTGATTTTTTGTTTCAAAGGACTGCCCCATAATAATTCGCCGTTGGACTGCCATTTTAAGCCACTAATATCAGAGGTCGGTGACGGTGGATCAAACACAAAATCAAGAGTACCGCCTTTAATGGGTTTGGCCGATACCGCTTTATCATCGATTTGATACCAGTCTTGTAAAAAACGATTGAAAAACGGGCCGCGTATTTTCATCGCCTTTGCGAATTTATCATCTCGCTCAGTCAAATTAAAAATGCCGTGCCCTGTACCGCCTGCACAACAATGCAGATTTTTACCAACCTGACTGTGATTATTCCCCAACCCTTTTGGGTGTTTCTCCCCCACACTGGTCAATAGCAATCGTGCACTTTCAATGGAATAACACGCCACTACAAACCGACTCGCGGTGATTGATTTGCTGCGACCTTTCGCATCAAAGTAATCTACAGAGGTCGCTTGACCTGTTTTATCCGAATTTAGCCGATAAGCCTTCGACTGCGTCAATAAGGTGAAGTTTGATTTGTCTTTAATACTGTCAAGCAAAGCGGCCCTTGAGCTGGCTTTAGCGCCTGAATGGCAGCCGTAACTGCCACAGTAACCCGAATATTCACAACTATTGCGCCCATTCATTGGCTTCGTCAAAATGCCTCGTGCCATGGGCAGCGGGGTAAACTTAAGTGTTTTGCAAGCGCGGTCAAACAACTTGACAATGGGATGCTCTGCAGTCGGCCGCATAGGGTAATTTTCGCTAGACCGAGGCTCTAAAAATTGATGCTTGAGCGCATTCCCTGACACACCAATGATCTTTTCAACTTTATCGTAATAAGGTTCAAGTTGTTGATAACTGATGGGCCAATCGGCAACTGTCGCACCTTCTATGGCTCCATAGGTAGATAATAAACGAAAATCAGTCGGCTTTAAGCGATGAAAATAAGCGCTCATGAAATTACTGGCACCGCCCACCACATTACCGCCCCAAAACTGCCCTGTGGTATCACGACTCCATCCACCATCACCGTCAGGCTCCTCAAGCACATGGCGCTCTTTATCAAATTGAGACTTAAAAATTCGATGACGAGCGAGTTGTTCATCTTTTTTAAAATGACGTTCGTCGTACCATTTGCCTTTTTCAAGCATAACCACATTAAAACCCGCGTTCACGAGTTCGAATGCCACAGGGCCAGCGCCTGCACCACTGCCAATAATGCACACATCGTAATCAGCTTTAACCGTACCTAATAACTTTTCTCTCACTGGCATTGGGTTCATTAACTATCTTCCTCAAAAACTTGATAGTGAGTTTGACGCGTTGGCTGCGGGAAACCCGGCTGATGCTCGATCCACTGCCAACCGACTCCATTGTGGTTTCCACCATATAAAGGATCGAGCGTCACGGACTCAAGCAGATAATAAAGCAAGAGTGATAACCAGTTTTCACCCGTTTGACTGCGATTTACACGCTCAAGTAATGCTTGCTGATCTTGTTCTGACAACTCAATAAATGCATTTTGGTAATGTTTATTGGCCGAATCTTCCAGCCAACCTAGCCCTTTTATAATAAAAGCTTTATCACCATCGTCTTGATTACTGGGTTCGGCCAGCGCCCACTCTAAGTAATTAAAAGCGTCTAAATCGGCGGCCGAAGGGCCATTGCCATCATCAGGAAATAACAGCAATTGCACTTGTTTAATCACGCGAGTTTGCTCTGCGCTAAACGATACTTTAGCTGCCTTAAAATTGTTCGCGAGGAGTTCAATCTCCGAACTACTTGAGACTTGCTCAGTAGCCAAAGAGGGCTTTGTTAGCCCAACACTGGCAAGCAATGTTAACGCAGAGGTGCTTTGCAAAAACTGACGGCGACTCAGTCCTTTTGCAAACATAGGCGTTGCAGGCTCAAGTGATGCTGATTTTACTTTAAAGTGAAATAAGCTCATTAGCACACCTCTTGCTGACATGATGTTTTTTGCCAGCGGGCAATGTGTGTATCAAACGCATCGGGAATATTATCTCGGTGCACAACAACGCCATTGATATCAATAATAAATTCAGTCGGTGCGCCCCAAACATGGTAGCTTTTAGTTATCACAGCCTCATCATCAAAGGCCATTGGGTAATCCGTTTGATGCTCGGTTTGAAATTCGCTGATGGCACCGAGATTATCACTCCATGATGTGTTAATGGCTAATATTTCAATATCTTGTCTATATTGCCTAGCGATGGCATTAATTTTAGGAATTTTCTTTATACAGTAGCCACACCAAGTATTCCAAAAAATTAAATACACCGGCTTTTTGCCTTTGTAGTCCGCTAATGAAAATTGGCTGCCATTAAGGCGTTGTATAACAAACTGAGGTGCAACGTCACCTACTGCCAAAAATTTTTTAGACTGAGACGAAATTTCTGTTGCTGCAACTTGCGTCGTCATCAAGCAGCCAAAAATAAATAGCCATTTTACTATCATGTTTCTCATCATCATCCTGTGATCGTTTGAGATAATCTTAGTAGTAGAGAAAGGTGAGTTGAAGGTTTTCATTCAAACTCTTTTTGTTAGCGACACAAATTATGATCTAAAACAAAAAAAGCCAGAGACTAGGCTCTGGCGAGAAGGTCTATCAGTGAACATTATTCTGTCGTGCTCGCAAGATCAAAACCTGCAAGCCCTAGGAAGTTGTATCTACCACGGTAATCTTCAGGTGTTTCATTTTCATTAGGTTTAGTTTCATCGAAAATATACTGGCTCTTGTATTCCAAGCCGCTTTCTGTGATCTCAAAAGTATTCATAGAGAATGATTCAAATGCACCAATGCTGTACAGATATTTATTATCCGGAGTAATGTACATGTCTTTGGTATCTCCTGCAGGCGCTGTATCCCTGCGGCGGGTGAAAGATATTAAATCATCAATGACATCATTGCTTTTTATTTTGTAAAAACTGATCACATTTGTACCAAAGCTGGATACGTACAAACGACTGCCGTCGGGACTTACTGCAGTCCAACATGCTTCATCGATATCATCATCTGGTGCTGTTGGAAAATGCCCTCCAAATTTAGGATTTTTCAATGAAATGCCATCACTATCATCAAATACGGTTAACCCCCAATCCTTTCTCAAATCTTTTGATAGATTGAAATTGCTTGCATAGATGATATCACTGCTTTCGTGCCCCCAACTGATGCCTATTGTGCCTGCGATACCTTCTATTCCCTTCTCCCTCCGATTGTTTAATATAGCACCGGTCATTGCATCAAAATCATAAACATAGATTTTGCTCTCTCTTTGCTCTCTTTCTCCTGTTACCGAATTCGTTCTAGCTCTTGGATTATTAGTATAAAAATGTGCAATTCCCCAAGTTGACACGGCTAGCTTTTTTCCATTTTCAGAAAATGTAACGGTAGTGGGACCACCGTACTTCCGATTATAAGTATCAAGAACTTTACCTCTAGGCAGTTCATCGTTTTCTTCGACTCCTGTTAGTTGTCCATTGCTGGTATCAAAACTAAAGAGTGTTATATTACGAAAATTATCTGAATTGTCTTCTTCTGACAAGTCCTTACGATTTCCAATTCCATCAAAAAAGAAATCGTTACTTGGGTAACGTTCGAGATCCCCCTCACTATTACCTTCTTTATCGATACCACCTTTTTGTACGTTCGGGTTCCCCCATTGGTTACCGACTACCACCCAATATTCATTGTCAATTATTTGTCCATCAGTGTGTTTTTTAGGTGTATAAGTAATACTTACTGGTCGAGTACCTCCTGAATTAACAGGCGTACCTATTAATGCCAAGTCACCATTCGTTTTATCTACTGAAAATACGCTAATGCTTCCATGACTATTATCGGCACTCATTGCACCAGCATTTACCACCAACATATAGCGATTTTCAGTACCATCAATGATTTGAATTGCACCTTGAGAATCAAAATCGCCACGAGCGTCACCACCAGCATGAATATCTCCCCTATTGTTATTCGCTCCACCCGTGCCGCCCGTTGGAAAACTTAATTCATTGGCTAAGCTACCATCGTCATAGCGTGTTAGCCTAAGTACGGCATTGGTTGCGCCTTCACTGGTTTGAGAATTTGTTGTGGTATAGATAAACCCTAATGCTTTTGCTGTTGGGTCTGTGGGGTTAGTTGTACTGCTTTTATTGCTAGAGCCACACGCACTTAACAACACGGTTAAGCAGCCAAAAAATAGAATCTTCCATCCATGAGAAAACAACTTATTACTTTGTGTCACTTTTTGCATAATAATTGTCTCACTTGTAAATAGTTACGAGCTTTAATGAGCATCAGATCGGGTTGAATAATTCAACCTAAAAACATCAGTTGAACGCTGAGTATACGAGTAACTGCTTGAGCAATAAGATGATTTTATCATCATGACTTTCATCCAATGAGTGAAGTGCTCTACGTTCACAAGCTTGCTAAAATGACTGTTATCTGCGTTGTAACTTTTGCAAGTAGAACAACTACTTGCTGCAAGTTACGCCTTGCTTTCAACCATTATTTCTACGCTTGAGAACGCAGTCAACTGAATGTTTCTAGGTTCAATGGAAACTGCACTAGGACGCCAGATGATTCCACTTTAGTAGAGTTAATGTTGTGATCTGCAGCACACAAAGCAGAACCGACAATGTGACATTAAACGAACAAAAGGTTTGAACCTAAATATATCAGTTGAACGCACAATTTAACTTTAATCTATTAAAGTTAAATACAAGATTAAACAACCCGAATTCACCCATCAGGTGAGTGCTTAACATTCATATACTTGCCAAAATCACCACTAGCTGCGTTATAAATTTTGCAAGTAGAAACGAAGTAACGACAGTCTTGTATGTCGGTAACCACTACTTGCTGCTATTCATGCCTTGCTATCAATAATTTTTTCTGCGTATATGAACGCTCCCAACCGATTTATTTAGGTTGAAGATAGTGACGCTGTGTGGGTATTCAAGGCATAAAAAAACCAGAGCAAGAAACTCTGGTTTTTTGTTATTTTGCCGCTAATTAGTTTGGTTTGACACTCATTGTCGATACCAAATCAGTTAGCAGACTGAACATCAAATCCAGCAAGACCAAGGAAGTTATATGCCCCTGCGTTACCTTGCTCGTCTTTTGTTTCATTAAATTGATATTGTGACTTGTACGTTAAACCAGTATCCGTGATTTCAAACGTGTTCATTGAGAAAGTGTTAAATGCACCTAGGTTATAGAGATACTTGTTATCAGAAGTAATGTACATGTCTTTAGAATCACCCGCTGGTACCGCATCTCCTCGTAATTCGACAGCCAGATTTTGTTTGACGCTACCGTCACTGTTTAAGCTAAATGCTGTTATCGAGTTAGAACCAAAGCTTGAAACGTACAAACGAGAGCCTTCTGGATTCAATACCGTCCAGCAAGCTTCATCAACCACATTTTCTGGTCCTGTTTTAAAGTTTTGTGCTTTATAAACCACATTACCCGCATCTTTTAATACAGTAAGGCCATTATTTTTCATATCATTAGTTAGATTGAAATTACTGGCGTATACAATTGAGTCATTACTGCGCGCCCAATTAATCCCAATCGTACCTGAAATACCAGACTGATCGAACTGGCGCCTATGTGCAGTTTTCCCCGTCGATTTATTAAAGTTATACACATAAACACGGCTACGGCGTTGATATTTCATATTGCCAGATTCATTCGTAAGCAAAGGTGTTGCAGTATGTAAATGTGCAATCCCCCACGTGGATACCGCAAGTTTGGTGCCGTCATCAGAAAAAGTGATCGACGCAGGGCCACCATGCTCCCGGCGGTATTTATCAAGTACACGCTCTTCGGTAAGTTTGCCTTCTGACGCATCGAAGCTAAATAATGTGATATTACGCTCTTCATCAGTAGAATGAATGGCAATTAAATTGTGTAGAGGAGAGAAAAATTCGGGACTTGGATAAAACTCAGCAGATGTTTCTCCATCGCCACCCTTTTGAACATTAGGGTTATCCCATTGGTTGGCAACAACCACCCAGTATTTATCCGCTTCTCCACTTTTCTTAACCGCAGCAATACTAACTGGACGTTGACCACCAGAAGATACGTTGTTGCCCATGATGGTCAAATCGCCGTTGCTTTTATCAATCGAAAAAACTGAAATAGAATCATCGCCAGCATTCACAGCCAGTAAATAATCACCCACAATTTGCACCGCACCTTGTGAGTCGAAATCACCATGAGCATCACCACCTGCACCACGGTTCGCGTCACCGATACCATTAGTTTCATATTTGGTTTCGTCTGTTAGGCTTCCATCTTCATGTCGAGTGAGTCGTAACACGAGATTATCCGCTTCACCATTTGTTGTGGTATATAAATAACCACTGATTGGAGAGCCATTGTTACCATTGTTACTATTTTCACTACCACCACCTGGCTTGGTTGGGTTTGTTGGGCTCACAGTATTTGAGTTACCAGATCCGCAAGCCGTAACAAGCAGGGCTAAACATCCTAAAATTAATACCTTCCATCCCTGAGAAACATGTTCAGTTCGATTCTTCATAATTCTCTCACTAGCGACGTTGATAGGTGCTTCTATGGTCACTGAGTGATCCACTTAGAAACAGTTAATGTGGGGCAGTGATTATTATGTTTCTCTCATCAGTTAAAACGTCCGTCCACTTCGTATATTTCATGAGGAACACGAACTTTTGATGTAAATCCTGCCTCCATAGTGTTGTTCTATAAGATGAAATCGAGCTAAGAACAGAGCACAACCGAAGGCGATACTCCCATCACGCTTTAGTTAATGTTGTGACACAGATCACACAAACATTGTGCGGTAAAAAATAGAAAGCAGCCATTAAGGCTGCATTCAGTCTTGGAAGGTAAGTTATGAATTTTTTAGTGATTTTTTAGCGGATAGCACCCGAAATGCAATCGTCACCATACTGAGGCAAACGACAATCATTGCGCCACTGGGTAAATCAAATGTCATTGACAATAACAACCCCAGTAAATAGCCCATCATACCAACCCCATAGGCCCACCATATAGCACTAAGATTCATCATTTTATTTACCGCCAGAGCAGGCAAAATTAAACTGCTAAACACTAAATACACGCCAACTAACTCGACAGATAAAGTAATAACCAATGCAAAGAGCAAATAAAAGCCTCTGCCATGCATCAAGGATGGACGCATTATCAAAGTCAGCAAAATTACGCCATACACAATGCTAGGCAGCAACAATTGCTCCCAACTTACCCATAAAATTTGCCCAGACATTAGTTGCTTGAGCAGCTCTGCACCATGTGCATCTTTGGCCAAAATCAGCATACCAAACACGGCGGCCAGTACATATAAGCTGCCGATCATGGCTTCAAGCTCGTCAGCAAAGTATTTAGCTAATTGAGCAATCAACAAGGCACCGACTACTGCGCATACCGCAGGCAACCAAACTTGAACAAACGGCAACATCGTTAAATCATGCTGTGTTCGTGCAAAAATAGCTCCCAAAGCCGCAATTTGCGCAATGGCTAAATCGATGAAAATAATGCCCCGCTTGAGCACTTGTCGTCCAAACAACACGTGAGTTGAAAGCACCAATATTCCGGTAATCAAAGCTGGAACTAAAAGCAGCAACATATCAAAATCCATCATTGCCCACTCTCTAGCAACAAATTAATCACGCTGTCATAGAGACTAAAAAGATCTTGACTGTCATCATTACCACCGATGGACATAGGCAATACAACCATTGGGATCTTTGCTCGCTTGGATAGCCACTCTCCGCCCCGAGTATCTTGATAAGAAGTCAATATCACTGCTGTCACACGCTGGTTGTTCGCTGATTTCAGCAATTGTGCCAAATGACTTGTGGTTGGAGCCAGCCCAGGCTTTGGCTCCAAATCATCCACCTGGTTGATTTGTAACCATTTAAACAAATAACGAAAACTGCTGTGGTAAGCAATAACATTTTTGCCTTGCAGAGCTATCGCTTTTTGTTGCCAACGTGTTATGGCTTGTTGCCATTTATGCTCAAACACCTCGTATTGTTGATGATAATGGACTGATTGACTTGGATCGACATGGCTCAGTCGTTTCATCAGTGCTTTCGCGATGAGCAATAACCGATTAGGATCGAAGTGTACGTGTGGATTTCCTTTTTCATGAACATCTCCCATACTCCGATCGACCTTGTCCAGTTTGTCTAAGGTCTCAACTTGCTCAGTAGCAAAAAACAAGCCTTTGCTTTTGTCACGAACTCTGGCGTTGGCCGCTTTCATTTGCAATACAGGTAACCAGCCAATTTCAAGATCCGCGCCCGCACAAACCACTAAATCAGCCCGTCTCATCTTGGCAATTAAACTAGGTCTAGCTTGAATATGATGCGGATCTTGCAACGCAGTCGTTGCCGAATATACCTTAGCATCCGGTGCAAGTTCTTTAACTAAAGCTGCATATTCTGGCTCACAAGCAAACACATTTAGGGCTGCATGGGTCATTTGACTCAGCCCAAGCAGGGCTGTTGCCAAGAGTAGTTTAGAATTGATGTGCACTGTGAGCTCCTAGTGTCATGATAAATTGCAAAGTAATGCTATTTTCATTCGTTGGTAAGAACATTTCAGTACCGTCTTGATGAGTGTATTGCAAACGGATCGTCGAAAAATGGCTATGATGATAGGAAAGTTGCAGCTCAGTCTCTTTCAAGCTGGCGCTTTCTAACACTTCTTCATGTAAATGATAAGTATCAATACGGCCATATCGTACACCTGTCGACCACTGAGGTGAAAATTGGTAAACACCACTGATATACCAAGCTTGATGATCTTTATCCAATTCCGATTGGTGCTCGATTTCTTCAGCAAGGAAAATGTCGGTCAAACGGAAATACTCACCACTTAATGTTAAGTGCTGATACTTATAATTACCCTGTGGCGCCCATTTATAAACAACGTCTGCACTAAATAAGTTTTTACCAGTAAAAGAGGCTCCATGGTTATGCCCTGCTTGCTCTTCGTGGTCATGTTCACCTTCATGCTCATCATTATGATGATCTTCGTGCTCGTCATGATCTGCTTCATCATCATGATGCTCAGCGGCGAATGCTTGGCCGTTTTCATTTCGTAAATAACTTAGCCCTAACTGCCACGAACTGCTATTACCTATATCACCACCAAATTTATTGTAAAAGGTATAAGCTCCTACTGATTTAGCCTCACCTTTTAGTTCTTCAGCTTGCAGTTTTTGACCTTTAAAGGCCTCAATCCCTATGGCCCAATAAATATCTGTTGGTGCGATGTAATCAATGCGAACACCGTCATCAAAATAATGACTGCCTAAGAAAGCTCGATAGGCAGCAGGTCTATCGACAAAAGCGTCTGTATGTAAATGCTGATTATTCAAATAACCGATGTCTGACATAAAACGGCCAGCACGCACCGAAAAACCATTTGGTAAAGCCTGAGTTTGGATAAAGGCTTCTTCTATTTCAAATTCGGTATCACCATCAGCCGATTCAATAACACTGGTCAGTTTGCCGTAAAAAGCATTATCAACCGCACCACTTAATGCCAATTCTGTCTCACCCAGTCCAAAACCCTCAGCCTTTTCTGAAAGCACTTTCTCAGAATTTTGGTAGTAACCATTGAGCACACCGCTAATATTCAAACCTGAATCTTGTGGATTTTTCGCTTGTACATTAGCCACAAAAGCAATAGGCAAAACAGTGAACAAACCTAATTTTGAAACGTTAATTTTAGCTGTCATAACTCTTCCTTATCGGCAGCGTAAAACCGCCACCGACGTATTGCTCTGCCAAAAATACAAGATTGAGTATTCTGAGTTCAAGACTCGCAAACCACACTATTCATACAAGTAACCGTGTGAAATAGTATTACGCTCAATGAACTATCTTTATGGCAGAAGCTTTAATCAATATTCATAAGCAACAACGCGCTTTCCAATAAATGGATTAAGCCCGCTATCGCAAGAAAACACTTTAATTTGTGAATAAAAACTAGAGCAGGAAACTTGGAGGAGCACGGCTGGAATAAGCCGTTGTGGTGAAAGAAAAATAAGGTTGTAACTCGAACTGCTGACGCTCATATCCTTGAGGAATAAAAGGTAAGGATAAGCTTGAACTTTTTACAGCATTACTGAGCTGATGCTGATGAAAACACAGCGTACAATGACCATTAATGCCATCATTAATGTGACTCACTGAGTGCGCTGAAGCCGCAAACGACAGCAGCATCAATATAGCACTTAGCCATATTGCCCACGTTCGTTGACTTCGAAGAGAAAATCGCACTAAACTATCCGCTAATCACAATAACATTCTCGTTAGTGTAAACGAAGCTGTAAATATCAATCAATAACTCTGCGCAGAAAAATCAAAGTTATGACTTTTAACCCACATTCCGCACCTTTTAAATCAAATAAAAACATTAAAATTTCAACAGGTTAATAACCAACTTCAAATATCAATAACTTACGATTTATTAAAATTCCTATTTATTTTCAAATAGTTGAAATTTGTATTTTATATAGAATGAAGTTCCATTTGCTTTATCCATTTAAATTTAATTATTTTTCAATCGAATACAGGTGCGGAACGTAGGTTTTAAGGAAGGTTGCGAAAGAAAGTATACCGATGAGTTCTCGTCACTCCAGCGCAGGCTGGCAACGAAGTAACGACAGTTTTGTATGTCGATAATAACCAAACCTCACAAACTCTGCCTTGCATAAAATAACCAATTTATCGCTGCAAAAATAATCACGAAAGATCAACAGACCCTAGTGCCTTTGCTTTTTTGTATACAAAGTCAATGTCGCTAGGCTCCTGCCTTCGCAGGAGCGACGATAATTGGCTCTAGATTTATCTTAACTAACCAGCATTACGCATTCACGGGCTTTTGCTTTACTTTGGTTACTACGACTACTCATGAACTTCTGACTTATGCTCTTGGGCTATATATGAGTAAATTACTGGCAATACAAACAAGGTAAAGAAAGTGCCTATCAGCATACCAGCCACCAAAATTAAACCAATACTGTTACGTGCTGCCGCACCTGCTCCGGTCACAAGTACCAGTGGGAAATGGCCCAATACCGTTGCCGCCGTAGTCATCAGTACTGGTCGTAAACGCGCCCCAGCCGCTTCAATCACAGCGTCCGAACGGCTTTTACCTTCCATTTGTAAGTGTCGTGCAAATTCAACAATCAAAATACCATTTTTCGCCACCAGCCCCACTAAAGTAATCAAACCAATCTGTGAGTATATGTTGATGGTAGTAAAGTTAGTGAATGACAGTAATAGTGCGCCAGACAAAGCCAGCGGCACTGACCCCAACAACACCACTAATGGATCTCTAAAGCTGTTGAACTGAATCGCCAACACAAAGAATACAAACACTAATGCTACACCTAACACGCCGACTAAAGTGTTACCTTCGCTGCGGATCTGACGAGATTCACCGACATAATCGATACTGTAACTTGCTGGTAAAATTTGGGCCGCAGCTTTTTCTAATGACGCTAATGCTTGCTCTTTGGTACTTCCGCCATTAATACCACCGTAAATCCTAAATGAATTACGTTGGCCAAACTTCGTCAGTTTACGTGGCGCCGCTTTCGAGCTTACCGTAGCAATACTCGATAAAGGTATTAAATCGCCACTTGGCGTGGTCAATTGCAGCTGTAAAATACCTTGTTGATCATTACGAAAACGCTCTTCAACCTGCGGGATAACTTTATATGCTTTACCGTCTAAGTTGAATCGATTGACGTAATTGTCTGACAACAAGAAAGACAGCTGTTCATTTACATCACTGATGGTCATGTCTAAGTCAGCAATTTTAGCTTTATCAAACTGAAAACCAATTTGCGGTAAATCTACTTTTAAATCCGTATCAGCAAACAAAAAATTACCACTTTGGAACGCTGCATAAACCAATTGTTGCGCATAGCCGGCCATTTCTGGTTGTGGTACCGACGAGGTCACAACCATCTCAACATCAAATTGCCCTGAAGTAGGCAATGCTGCCGGTAAAATTGGAAACGCGGTGACTTGTGGGAATTGGCTCAGTAAACCGAACAACTGCCCTTGTAATTGCTGAATGTTTTGTTGTCTTTCATCAACGGGCACAAAATTCAGCCCACCAAATCCTGATGTACCAAACACCAAATGCCACATGCCCACACTGTTTGGAGTTTGTATTGCAGAAGCCACAATGGTCTTCATTTGTTCACTGGTGTACTCCAAGGTCGACTCTGGTGGTGTCTCAATGAACATTTGTACGCTCGATTGATCTTCCACTGGCGCGAGCTCTGACTTGGAGAACAAATAAAACGGAATGATCAACGACGTAATAAAAATAGCCAGCACAATCACTTGAGGACGAGATTGGAATACTCGCTGCAGCAATGCACGGTAAGCGGTCTCTAAACGAGTGAATTGAGCATTAATTTTACGAGTGATTTTCCCTTCTTTTCCCCCTTCAGGAGACACTTTAGCACTCATAATTGGTGACAAGGTTAAAGCCACTAGACCTGACATCAATACCGCGGTAGCTAAAGTAAATACAAACTCTTTGAATAACACGCCCGTAAGGCCAGACAAGAAACCAATAGGCGCATAAACTGCCGCTAAGGTAATTGTCATACCGATAATCGGAGTAAACAGCTGACGTGAGCTAAGCAGTGCGGCTTTGGGCCCACTCATACCATTTCGCATGTGCCTGGCGACATTTTCCACCACCACAATCGCATCATCCACGACCAAACCAACTGATAATACAATCGCGAGTAAGGTCAACAGATTAAGCGAGAAGCCCATCATGGTCATTGCGGCAATTGCACCAAGGATTGAAATCGGAATCGTAATAAGTGGCACTAATGCCGTGCGGAAAGACCCCATCATCACCAAAATAACAATACCGACAAGTACAATCGTTTCAATCAAGGTCGTGAACACTTCTTTAATTGATTCGCGCATGTACTTGGTCGCGTCATAAGCGACTTTCAGCTTTAAATCTTTTGGCAATGCCTTGTTTATTGTCTCTAGACGTTCATACAATTTATCCCCAATGGCGATTTCATTGGCACCGGGCTGAGTGAAAATAGATACATAAACCGAATTTGTTAAGTTATACCCTGCTTCAGCGGCGGCTTGTTCAGATCCTAATTCTACTCGCGATATATCCGATAACTTGATGCTTCGATCGCCTACTTCTTTAATGGTGATTTGTTCAAAACTGGCTTTATCTTTTAATAACGTATTCGCCACTAAGTCAATACGCTGAGCAGGGTTTCTTGTACGTCCAATGGTCGCTGCTACGTTGTTTCGGGCTAAGGCTTGCTGAATATCATTACTGCTGACATTAAGCTCCGCCATTTTAGTGGGGTTGAGCCAAATGCGCATAGCGGGCGAGCGACCACCTTCTAGTCCAACCCTTTGCACGTCGGGAAGCGCATTCAGCAATGGGTTCACTTGACGTACAAGGTAGTCACTCAATTCAGCACGGCTGAATTCTTTGGTATCGGCGTATAAATAAAAGGAAGCAAATGGACGGTCAGCACGAGTCACTGTCACACTGGGATCTTGCGATTGTGATGGCAACTCAAACCGAATTTGGCTTAACCGAGTATTAATTTCGGCCAGCGCCTTTGTACTGTCAGCATTTAATTCGAGCTGAACAGTAACTTTGCTTGCGCCAGATGTGGATTCTGAGCTGATATAATCCACACCAGAAATGGTCGCGGCGGCTTTTTCAATTGGATCTGTGACAAACCCTTGGATTTCTTCCGCTGAAGCACCAACATATACCGTATCAATGATTAACGAAGAACTTTCAATTTGCGGGTATTGCAGCACCGGTAATTTCATGGCCGAAATGCTGCCAATAATCACTAAAGTCAATGATAAAATAACCGCTAAAATAGGCCGATTCACGAAAATATCAGTGATCCGTGAGGTAAACTTAGAATCTGACATGCTTATCCCTTAACGTTAGCGTCTGCTTGCGTCACTTGAGTTTGACGAATATTAACCAGTTTATTGGGGTACAACTTAAATGCCCCGTTGGTGACCACTTGTTCACCTTCTTTTAAACCTGATTGAATAAAACTGTCTGTCGCATTCTCTTGAAACAAGGTAATGTCACGACGTTGCACTCGATATTGACCTGCTTTTCCAGCCTCTGGAACTAAAACATACACATATCGTGTGCCTTGTTGTCTCAATACCGCTTGCTTAGGAAGCTCAATCATAGGCACAGCGTGGCCTTGCTTAATAACAACTTCAATAAACTCACCAGGGGTTAAGTTTGCTTTGGTATCTAAAACTAATTTTGCTCTGTGTTTCAAACTTCGAGAGCGTGATTCAATGATAGGCTCTTTAGCGATAACCTCGGCGTACAATGGCTGGACTTGGCCATTTATCGCCAATTGAAGCGTATCGTCACTGAGTAAACGAGCTTGAGTTTGCGACAAATTGACGTCAATCCATACGTGACCACGATTTGCGACTAAGCTAGTAATTTCACTGTTTGTCGCGAGGTATTCCCCAACCGATAAATTGTGCAGCCCTAGCACACCATCAAACGGGGCTTTAACGGTCTTTTTACTAATAATTGCTTTTATCCGATCCACTTCGGCTTGATTGATTTTGATGTCTGCGATTTTTTGATCTAATTCATTCACAGAAGCCAATTGCTGCTTACTTAGGGCTTTGGTTCGTTTCAACTCAGCTCTGGCTAAGTCAACTCGTGCTTGCGCCGTTTTTAAGCTGGCTTGTTCTTCACTGATGTCCAGTTGCAGTAACAGTTCACCTTTTTTGACTGTTTTGCCGTTTTCTAGATTCATCACGATGACTTTGCCTGCAAGCTCACTAGTGAGCATGACAGCATCTGGTGCAACGACTTCGGCAGGGACTTTTATTAATTCTTTATAATCAACAAACTTCGCCATCATGGCATCAACGGGCTCAGGAAACTCTGGCTGAACTTGCGCCGACATAGCCTCAATTTCAGACGATTTATAGTGGTACAAACCGTAACTCATCGCTGCAATTGCGACTAAAGTTAAACTCCAATTACGAAGCGACTTTACATTGGACATAACACGTTCCTTTTCATACAGCCGAACACGTTCGACCTCAATACTAATAATAATTTTTTCATTGATTCAGTAAGCATGGTAATGAATTAACATAATCCGAGCTTACTGAGAGATATTTTCGTTTCTTCAATTGCTGATTCAGTTAACGGATACTTCCAAGGGTAGGCATTTAAATAATGCATCATGGCTTTGATACTATGCTCGCTCAGTTGACAAATTACACTTTCTTTACCCAATTGGCAGTGCTCGTTCATAAAACCTTGGTGATTACGAATTTGTTTGAAGCCCATCGACATCGCCCAATTTCCTACACTCAATTCTTGGATTTCTGTCTCATCCTCACCTAAATATTCTCCAGACTCGAAACACTCACGGGTTTTACTTTGACAAAGACTTTCCATTTTGTCTTCAAACGCTAACATCTGAGTTTTCCACCTTGATGATGAGCGCCTAAGCACAGGTTCGCTGGTGGCTAAAATTTCTAAATCGAGATCAAATGAGTATTTTTGCGATTTTTCAGGTACCAACAACATGAACGACATCATTTTTTGGGGCATGGTCAGTGGTTGCTGATATATTTGTGTCGCCACACCATGAAAATGCTCAAACATGTCACAAGCCAGTGCCATGATCACATCTTCTTTGGTTTGGACATATTTATAAAGCGAACCCACTGATAAGCCTGCTTCTTTGGCTATTGCCGTCATTTTAAAATCCAATAAAGAGCTTTTTTCGATGACGCTAACTGCAGCCCGATTGATCATCTCAGCTTGCTGTTCAAGGGAGTATTTAGGGGCTGGACACATAACCACAATCTCATTCGAATGATATTCGAATGAGATTGTGGTGGCTACAAAGGTGAATTGCAAGAGCAAATTATTGTAATTATCAAACAATAATTAGAACTGTTGCCTTGAGCACTTATTTAATTTCGAACTTTATCCAAAACACCGATTCTAATTAACCTAAAAACATCAGTTGACTGCGTTCTCAAGCGTAGAAAAAATGGCTAATAGTAAGGCGTAGCTTGCAGCAAACAGTTATTTTACTTGCAAAAGTTACAACGCAGATAATAGTCTTTTTAGCAAGCTTGTGAGCGTAGAGCACTTCACTCATTGGGTGAAAGCCATTATGATAAAGTCATCTTATTGCTCAAACAGTTACTCATATACTCAGCGTTCAGCTGATGTTTTTAGGATTAACACTCCTATTCCTGCATTTGATTTCTTTTGGGGCTCAAATGCACTTGTTGTACATAACTATTAAGAGGTAAGTTGATCATGAAGTTCTGCCAAAATTTACAATATTCTTTTATTTTTTTGTTACTCGCAATGACTGCAGCATGTAGTTCAAAGCCTGACTTTTCAAAAGTTGAAAATGGTTTTTTACCTAATTATCAAAACCTCACTGAGATTAAAAATGATAATGATGTGACTCAGTATTACTGGGCTTCTCATAAGTTAAATCGTGTTTTTAAGCCTATTGAGCCTGAAAATATCTACATCAACCCAGTGATTTACTATCCAAAGCTGGCTATGCACAGCCAAATCACTCAGGAAAATGCTGATAAAATCAAAGCCTTTATTGACCAAAAAATTAACATGACGGTGAGCCGTTACTTTCCTGTCACAGATACTATTGATGAGCGAACTTTTGTACTGAGTCCCGCTATTACTCAAATCATCATATCTCCTGAAGGCATCTCGCCTTTAGAAGTTCTCCCTGTTGGTGCAGCAATTGGCACATTAAAATATTTAACTGGGAT
This sequence comes from Parashewanella spongiae, assembly GCF_004358345.1. Classification (NCBI taxonomy): domain Bacteria; kingdom Pseudomonadati; phylum Pseudomonadota; class Gammaproteobacteria; order Alteromonadales; family Shewanellaceae; genus Parashewanella; species Parashewanella spongiae. Next base: position 5,249,880 of record NZ_CP037952.1, read on the forward strand.
CCGTGATGAAGATGTTGAAATACGGTTTGAGACCAAAGTCACCTTAGCCAATACCAATACATTACTCGCCACAACAGTTTTTAATGACGAAGCTGAGCAACTAGAAAATGATACCGAGCAATTATCCAACACTCATACCATGACTATCATTGACAGTTGGATGAAGCAGCTTGATAGCCAACTATCCAACTACAAAGCGCTCATTGACAAGCGCCACCAACAATAGGTTTTAAGCAAACTCCTTGTGGGTGCCAAGTTTGTCTATCTGGATATATCTAGATATGGTGCCCTAACACTTCGATTTGTTGAGGGGCAATTATCATCGATATTTACGTAATTCGTCACTGTTATCTTTTTGCTCAGGCGCTTCAACAGTAAAGAGGTGATCCATAAAGTGACTCACCAATAGTGTCATTCCGGCTAAAATAGCACCAATGATACTTAGAGTACGATATTCCTCCCAGCTGTAACCCAAAACAGCAAGCGCAACGACAAGGTAAAAACTGATCATTTTTACTTTTGCTACTCGGGCACTTTTGCCAAGCCACGCTTCACAATGATAACAACGAATTTGCGCTGCCAATCCTTCACCGCGATGTTGCTCCACTTTGGTGACTCGAATACTTTTACTGCAATGTGAACACACTAAACTCATGATCTATCTCGCTGTTGCACGTTGACTGGAGGCTTTACTGGCTTTAGTACCAAACTTAGGTTTAGGCCCACGGCCGCTACCCTTCCCGCCTTTTGAGGCTCCAGCAGTGCCACCACTTTTGCCACCACTCGACTTTCTATCACTAAACTGGTTATCGCTAAACCGAGTTAAGCCTTGCTTACCTTTTTCAGCTTTTTGCCCACGCTGATTTTTAATCGCATTACGTTCATGTCGTCCTTCAGCTGGCACTAGCTGATGCGGACTATTACCGATTAAATCTTCACGCCCCATATTGATTAAAGCTTCACGGATCAGCGGCCAACCTGCTGGATCATGATACCGTAATAAGGCTTTATGCAACTTACGCTGACGACCTTTTTTGGGCACAGACACGATTTCACTGTCTTTCTTAATGTTTTTGAGTGAATTCAACTCAGTGTGATAAATCGTAGTGGCGTTTGCCATCGGTGATGGATAAAAATTCTGCACTTGATCCAGCTTGAATTTACGCTGTTTTAACCATAAGGCTAAATTCAACATATCTTCATCATTGGTTCCCGGATGCGCTGAAATAAAGTACGGAATAAGGTATTGCTCTTTACCCGCTTGTTTGGAGTATTTATCAAACAGTTCTTTAAACTTGTCATAAGTGCCCATACCCGGTTTCATCATCTTAGATAATGGCCCCTCTTCGGTATGTTCTGGCGCAATTTTGAGGTAACCACCCACATGATGCTGGGCCAATTCTTTTACGTATCTAGGATCTTCTGTCGCCAAGTCATAACGTACACCCGATGCAATCATCACCTTTTTGATACCCGGAATGTTGCGCGCTGCACGGTAAAGATCAATGGTGTGTTTGTGATCTGTGTTCAAGTGCCCACAAATTGATGGAAACACGCAAGATAATCGACGACAAGTGGTTTCAGCTTTCTCGCTGGAGCAGCCTAAACGATACATGTTGGCAGTAGGCCCGCCTAAGTCAGAGATCACCCCAGTAAAACCAGGCACCTTCTCTTGAATGTCTTTAATTTCTTTGACAATGGATGCTTGGGAGCGACTTTGAATGATCCGTCCTTCGTGCTCAGTAATGGAGCAAAATGAGCAACCGCCAAAACAACCACGCATGATATTAATGGAGGTTTTTATCATGTCATAAGCAGGGATTTTCGCTTTCCCATAAACAGGATGTGGAACCCGCTTATAAGGCAAATCAAATACTGCATCCATCTCGTCAGTATTGAGCGGCCATGCTGGAGGGTTAACCCACACACCGCGATCACCATGAGGCTGAAATAATGCTCGACCACAGCCGGGATTTTGCTCTTGATGCAAAATACGTGAGGCATGTGCATACAAAAATTTATCTTCTGAGACTTTTTTGAAACTAGGGAGCAGTACGTAGGTTTTTTCCCAAGGTTTAGGTCGTGACGGCTGCACGGTTATCGCTTTAGGCGCATCATTATCAAATATTTTTTTGTCTGTCGGCCCTGAAAGTTTTTCACAACCGACATCGTCAGCACCGTATGGATTGGGGATAGGATCAATTTTATTTAGCTTATCAAATTCCCGAGAATCCATGCCCTTCCATTCCGGTAATGCTTCTTTGCGGATCACCGCTGTGCCACGAATATCTTGCATTTGCGCAACAGTTTGTCCTGCTGCAAATCGATGTGCGACTTCAGCAAGAGGGCGCTCGGCATTGCCATAAATAAGAATGTCAGCTTTCGCGTTAAAAATCACACTTTGACGAACCTTGTCTGACCAATAATCATAATGTGCAATTCGGCGTAAGCTGGCTTCGATGCCGCCAATCACAACAGGTACATCTTTGTAAGCTTCTTTACAACGCTGTGTATATACCGTTACCGCACGATCTGGCCGTTTACCGCCTTCATCGTTCGGCGTGTACGCATCGTCGGTACGAATTCGTCGATCCGCCGTATAGCGATTGATCATCGAATCCATATTTCCAGCGGTCACCCCAAAAAATAAGTTGGGTTTACCCAGCTTCATAAAGCCGTCTTTGCTTTTCCAGTCAGGCTGTGAGATTACCCCTACTCGAAACCCTTGAGCTTCAAGCATTCGACCAATGACAGCCATTCCGAAACTTGGATGATCGACGTAAGCATCCCCAGAGACAATAATAATGTCACAACTGTCCCAGCCGAGTTTATCCATTTCCTTTTTAGTCATTGGCAAAAATGGTGCAGTGCCAAAACACTCTGCCCAGTACTTTTTATAAGAAAATAATGTGGATTCGACTTGCATGGATAACCTAACGCCTTGTGTAACATTCACCTTTTATAATGATGGTGATTGCGACACTGATTGTGATAATAACAAAGCTCAGTAGTATACCAGAAAGGTCAAGTATAGAGACAATGATAATAACTCACTCTTCAGAGTGTGAACTTTGGACTCATTGCTGTTAGGGATCTAGCGATTTAGAAAGTACCAATCTTTGTCATACCCGCGAAGGCTGTTATCCAGTGACTTTTATAGAAAAAAGCAAAGGCACCAGACTACCGACATACAAACTGTCGTTACTTCGTTTCCAGCCTGCGTTGGAGTGACGAGAACTCATCGGTATACTTTCTTCCGCAACTTTCCTTAGGTTTTGGCACTCAAAGCACCAAAGACTGCAACGTATTCAAGAAAGAAACAGCAGCCTCTGATGAGTAGATAAAAGACAAATATAAAATAAGATGAAACAAATAACTCAAGGGTTTTAAAATTTACTCAATGGCTACTTGGCTTTCGGCCTAAACGGTTTAATTACTGAAGCATCACACTCTAAAAACGGACCATTCATTAAGTCAATACAATAAGGAATGGCAGGAAAAACCGCATCTAAACATTCACGGATGGATTTTGGTTTACCCGGCAAGTTCACAATTAACGAGGTGCCACGTAATCCTGCCGTTTGACGAGATAGAATGGCTGTAGGCACAAATTTCAATGACTCAGCTCGCATTAACTCACCAAAACCCGGCATCATCCTATCGCACACGGCTTCCGTCGCTTCAGGCGTCACATCGCGCTTTGCAGGCCCAGTGCCACCTGTGGTGACCACTAAAGCGCAGTACTCATTATCCACCATATCCATTAAGGTCGCTTCAATCATATCTTGCTCGTCTGGGATGACTTGATACACAGGCTCCCACTCAGACTTGAGGTAATCATTTAATGTATCGATAATGGCTTGGCCAGATAAATCTTCATATTCACCACGGCTGGCTCTATCACTTACGGTCACAATGCCAATTTTTGCTACAGACATAATATTGTTAACCTACTGCTTTTATTCATTTGCTGTAGAATAATCCTGTTTGTAGAAGTGTTGCAATATTTAGTTAAGCTGGTTTGATTTAAAACAAATTTGTTAGAGCAACCTTTGCTGCCCATTATCTTCAAACTCTTCAATTTCTTTTTGAGAAACTTTTAGGTGTTCTACTTTTAAGAGTTTATTTGAGATAGCTGGTTGAAAGAAGTCAAATACTCTTTCACTTCTATCAGGGCGCTTAGACTCTTCATCCAGTTCTTCTATGTCGACAATGATAAGCAATAAATCTGCATTTATTTTTTTGGCTTCACGATAGAAATGGATTTTGTTCAACATGACATACAAACGGTCATAATACATAAAACTAGCGTTTGTATTTGGAATTACCTCAATAAACCTTTCATTGGTTACTGACTTAAGATAGCCATCAAATACGACCCTTCTATTCATTATTGGATCTATTTCGTCGAATGAGCCTGAGAATTCTACTCTTTGAATTAGTTCACTCTGAGGTATTGATGATTGGGTGAAATATTTATTTAGTGCAACTTGCTCCGCTTTTCTTCTATTTTGACTTCGCTCTCTCGATTTTTCACGAGATCGCTCTCTCTCAGCAAGATGCTGAACAGCACGTTTTATCTCATCTTGATCTTCTTGTTCATCTTGCTCGTCTTCGGGAGAATCTTCAGATTTTACAACGCCAAGAGCTTTAAGCCACTCGTCAGATGGGGCGTTATACGTATTATTAACTTGTGATTGCTGGATATTTGAAACTATTTTAAATAGTTCTTGGCGTAATTCTTTGTTTTCTGTTTTTACTGTTTCTTTTTCGGTATCTTTCTTTTTAACTTCATTACTTAAAGTTAGTATTTTTCCAATACTTAAATTATTGAAAGACTCTGACAGTATTAGAACTACAACAATGGCTATAAGGGTAATTATACCCGTTGTAATTTGATATTTAGGCTCAGCAAGGAAAAAGCTTAGAAAAGCCATAATTGATATTGCAAGAGCTACAATAGCAATTAACCAACGAACAAATAAGGATAGGCGTAGCGAAGCCTGCGCCTTATCCAGTTGTTGAACAAGCCCGGCGCCACTTATATATGCAAATATCTCTGATATGTTTTTAAGGTGGGAGTGAGCCATTTCTCGACTCACTTTTTAAAAGGTGTGACTCATCCTTGATGGCGATCTTGCGATTCTTGTTACCATCAATACCTTGTTTCGTTTGATTGTCGGTTTTGCTTATTTATGCCCTCTGAAATTAGCCATTACATTATCCTTATTATTCGTTTCAATCGTGTTTTCAGCCATAGCCGAACGGTCTGGTAATGCCTAAAAAGTTCATCGGCTGCTGACAACAACGGCACAGGCATTGTGCTTTTTTCCGAGCGACTGGCTTTATAATGCTTAAATCCAACTTGTGCGCCATTATTAAACACAGCTGAATTTTCTTGAGCGTCTTGCTTGCTCCGCCATGCAGTAATCCATAATCTCTGACTCGCCGAAATCCTTTAGGGATGACGTGTTGCAGTATTTGCCACAAGAACTTAAGTGTCGGCAATGTCTTAATCTGTGTTTGTTTGGTTTCACTGTCGATGTAGCGAAAGCTAACGGTATCATCGGCTACCTTAACGATATCTCTGTCGGGTAATACACCACGGTAAAGGTATCGAGACAGATACTTAAGCGCAGGCAAACCTTTACCCACATGGCGACAATTCACGACCCATTTTTTAGGGATTTTACTGGGCAGCTTAAGCTTGAGTTGATGGTTCAAGGCTTCGAGCATTCTTGCTCGCCAAACCTTGGCAAGGCTATCCGTATTAAACAGATAATCTCCTTTATTTTTGCGCCATTCATTACGGCCTTTATGGTAGCCGCCAGCGGGTATTATCACGTGTATGTGTGGATGAAATTGTCGCTGGCGACCATGGGTGTGCAACACGCAGGTGAAACCGATATCGGCCTGCCAGCTTTTTTTATTGCGGCCAAAGTCTTTCAAAATACTGGCTACTACTGCGAACATGGCATCAAACACGGCTTGCTGATGTTGAAATGTCAACGCTCGCAACTGTGATGGCAAAGTGAACGTATCCATATAGTAATCGACAGGCAACAATTTCATTTGCTGACGGTTAAGCCAATCTTGAGTCGTATTGTGTTGGCATAAATTACAGCTGCGATGACCGCAGGACAGTGGCAAGTCTTGATAACGATGACAGTCATCGCATTGCCATTGGCTGCAACCTTTATTGAAGGTCTTGCAACTGAGCATGGCATTCATGGCCTGATGGTGTTCATTGGTGAGCTTATGCTGATATTCAAGTTTAAAGGCGTCAAGGTGCTCAGATAATATGTCTACGAAGTGCATCACTTATCCCTCCAAGTGAGAGGAAGTGAGTCGGTTAAGTCATTAATGGTGTCTCTTGTAGATTGTGATTTAACTTCGGTCAGCTTGGTATAAATGAGTGTGGTGTTGAGGCTTTTGTGACCGAGCGCCACTTGAATGCTGCGTAGGTCAACGCCTCGCTCAAGAAGATGGGTTGCATAGCAATGGCGTAAAGAGTGGGGACTGATTTTTTTTAAAAATGCCACATTCAGTGACAATTTTTCTCATGGCTTTTTGTACTCCGCCCTTATCCATGGGTTGGCTGGAGTGGCTATGTTTACTGGGGAATAACCAATTGGGATGTCGATGTGTTTGCCAATAAGCTCGAAGTGCTGCAAGCGTTCTTCGAGGAAGTGGAACCAATCGGTCTTGACCACCTTTGCCGTCACGCACATGGACTTGCATACTGGCCTTGTCGATGTCACCGATTTGTAAATGAATGCCTTCATTGAGTCGAAGTCCTAGGCTGTAAAGTGTCAACAAGAACACTTGATATCTAAGCTGCTCGGTACGACTTATTATCAAAGCAACTTCATCAACGGATAACGTATCAGGTAACCGTTTTACCTGCTGAGGTTTAACAATATCGAGCCATTGCCACTTCTTATTGAGGGTGAACGCATAAAAGAATTGCAAGCCGTTACGGTCAACCTTGACGGTGCTCCATGAGTGCGAAAGTATTAATGCATTAAAATAATCTTTGAGTTCTTGGGCACAAAGGTTATCAGGACACCGACCGAAATGGTTGGCAATGCGCCTCACGGCACGACTGTAACTGTCAATCGTTGCCTTGCGCTTGCCTTGCAGTCGTAAGTTGGTAATATGTTGTTTATATAGAAAATCAAAACGTTGTTGTTCGTAGGGTGTCATAAAATACTCCTCAAGTTATCCAGCCACATGGCGGTAAGAGAAGTATTACTCAGAGCTTATAATGATATGATTAATTGTTGTTTAACCGCTGTTTCTGCCGCACAGCGGCTTCGTTCAACAAAATAATTTACTTTACTTTCCAATTTACACTCCATTGCTACGAGTTGCTCTAACGCCGCATTAAGCTGCAAATAGTGGTTGGTTAAATATTGGAACGCAGTGACAAAAGCCAACCAGTATTTGTCAGATTGAATGCCTTGTTTTAAATGGCAGACGCTTAAAGCTACTGCATACCTTTTGACACTAATTTACTTATTTTTCTAATTTTTTAAAGATAAATTTGCTGATAAGAATAAGAAGAACAATGTAAATAATTTGGATGTCTAAGTAACTGACTCCAATACCTGATACCTTGTTAATAAACTCGATTATATATTCAGCTGGCCAAAGAATTAAAAGCCCAAGCAAAAATGCGATGACAACTCCACAAGCAACTTTTCGCAAACCTTTATCCATAACCTCAATCCTTTGAGTAGGTAAGTTAACCTAATTCTCATTTAGCCATTTAACGCCCAAATCAGGTGCGCCGTAGGCGTCACCTGGAAATTATTGATATCTGTAAACAATAAAAGTCATGATGAGAAAAAGGCACATTGAACCGCTGGAATGAACAATCATATTGAACATCACTGCGCTATTTTGGTTGGTATACCACTTAACGCGTATAAATTAAGCGTTAGGTTTCAAGGAAAATAAAAATATTTAAAAAACTTTGAATATAAAACCAGCCTTGTAAGGTCTCTTTAATTGTTCGTTATGTGACATTATTAATGTTCGTTTTTCATCGTTGTCCCTTTTTATAGCAAGCTAATTAGCTTGCTATTTTTTTGTCTTAAAATGGTTAACCGCTATTTCATATAGGTATCTCATCTATAGGCCAGCCAAGTAGGTACGTTAAAGTTAAGCCTTGAGTATTTCTTGCTGGAGTTTTTTATGCGTACTATAAAATTGGCTCTTTTCGCACTCTCAATTATCTGCCAGCCCAGTCAAGCTTCAAGCACACCTTGTGGTGAAGGGGCATTTATTGAAGTCAGTAGTTCCCAAGGCACTTGGCATTCTCAAGTTCAGCATTTAAACGGTGGTCATGGCAACGTGATGAATGTGGATGACAACTGCTCGGCCATAAACGGATCGAATGGCAACTCTAAGCACTTTCCGCAATTGGTATTTTCATTTGTTGTTAGCGCTGGGCAGCCCACAATGTTAAATCACGTGGCGGATGAGCAAGCATCGTCTAAATCTGCAATACTTGTTTCGATGGTGCAACAAAGGCAGCCAGATCAAATGTATTCATATGCTCCAAAAGCTTGCCTGTTTTACATACCCAATGAGCAGCATTTATATACTCAAGTACAAACAGTATCGCTTAACAATGCTGAGTGCTTTTATTTTTTCGACGCGCTAGATGTAAACCCGGTTCATAAGCTTAAGGCTAAATGATTTCAACCCCATGGAATGATATGTAATGGCAAGCTGGACTACGAAATAGATTCAATCATTTTTGAACAATAAATCTGTCTGACTATTTTTTATCAAAACTCCAGCAGATCATTCGACTTATTTTTTGTCCTTGGCTCATGTTAATGATTTTTTGATCCTTCACATTCGCTTTTTTTAAAGCTTTTTTGATGGCTGATAGATTGTCTTTTTTCGCCACTAGAGAGGTAAACCAGCCACATTGCTGACGATACTGCTTACTTTCAGCTATCATGCGGCAAATAAAAGCCGACTCTCCTCCCTCGCACCAAAGTTCGTTATGCTGACCTGCAAAGTTCAACCCACCAACAGAAAGCCCTGTTAATCTTGCGCCTCGTTGCTGACTATTCACTTTTAAATTGGTTTGCTTACGTTGCGTCCCGGTATTGGCCTCTTCTGCGCTACGGTGAAATGGCGGGTTGCACATAGTAAAGTCGTAATATTCATTAGGCTGAATGATGTTGTTAAAAATGCTTTTTAGCTCAGGTTGCCATCGGCATTCAATCTCATCGTTCAATGCATTGCTTTCAATTAAGTGGTTTGCGGCTTGGATAGACGGCTGGTTAATGTCTGAAGCAACAAACTGCCAACCATAAACACTGTTACCTAGCAGAGGATATATAAGATTAGCGCCACAGCCGATATCCAGCCCTTTGATGTTGCAGTGTTTAAGCTTTTTAACTGGCACCTTCAACGTCGCTGCCAAAAGATCAGCAATATAATGCAATGAGTCGACTCGGCCAGGAATGGGAGGACACAAAAAACCATCCGCTAGTTGCCAATGCTTTATTCCATAATATTGATGCAGCAGAGCCTTATTGAGTAACTTTACCGCCACGGGGTTTGAAAAATTTATCGAGGTTTCACCGCGCGGAGTAGTGACGAGATAATTGGTTAATTCAGGACAAACCACGATCAGTTTATCAAAATCATAGCCTTGATTGTGGAGGTTCCGAGGGTGCATCTTACTTTTAGAGGCAAACTTTACAGCTAATGACATACGGAATTGGCTACCTGACACAATGAGAGTAATATGCCCAAATTATAAAGGGTTTCACGTGATAGCCAAAGCTGGGTAAACGCATGAATGTTTTTCAAGTAAAAAACGTAGGCTTTATAATCCGTCATTCCCGTGAAAACGGGAATGACGATATTGCCACATGGAGTTGCGCATATATCACTCACTCATGCGGTTGCCCTAATAGCCAAAGTCATTAAAAACACTGGTTTATTCTCTATATTTTATGGTTGCTTTTAATCGTATAAGTCGTGAGTACACATAGGAATTGAATTACAAACAGGGAGTTTGATTTTCTCGCTGATTTTTTGAATGAATTAGTATGCTTAACTAATTTTGGATGTACTTCGCAGATATTTTATTGCGATAACTTGTTACTTCGTCCGATGACATATTGAAACACAATAGCTCTACACCGTGATTTTCAATCAATTGAAAATAATCAGTGATAGTTAATTGAATGCACGAAACACAATCGTAACAGAGTAATAGCTCCCTGAATTTCTGCCCAATATTTAGAATACAGCACTTTATTTCATTATCTCTGAGATAGAACAAGAGTTCTTTAAAACACTCATATGTGGGCGACTCAATCAAGTACAGTGCACTACTTCCATAAGTATTAATAACTTTTGATGAAGGTTGAATAAAAATGCGCTGATGTTCAGCCCAAGCATTACAACTTGTAATGCTAAAACATCTACCCATTCTTGCATTAACTTGTTTTAGAGACGAGAACAATAAGCCCTGTCTTGTATTAACTTCTACAAAAGGCTTATCTAATATTAAAAAGCAGTTTTTAAGCTCTTTAGCAAAATGTAGTGTGAAAAGGTGATTGATTTTAGCGAAAGCTATGCCTTGAATGTAAACTTTAAAGAATAGTTTTATCTCTGCATCGCATTTACTTCGCGATGAAATAATTGAGACTTTATCACCATGAGTTGATGTAAACTTCAGCTGAAAGGTTTTTTCTATATTGTTAAAACCCCGTAGAGATTCTGGAATTTCTTGCTGACAATAAGTATCAAGATGATCCGTTAACAACAGCAGGCCTTTTTTATGAAATAGTGTTATCTCATCTACCGTTTGTATTACGGATACCATCTTTTTCAACCCTCTCAGATAAATGAGTAACTGCTTTAATTCATCCTCATTATTATTTAATTTTTTTTCAGTTAGAAGGTTAATAGCCAATGCTTTTAGCTCAAGATATCTCTCCAAACGCTTCCCTGTGAATGCTTGCCCTTGTAGGTCGTGTCCTTGAGGAAGATCTATTTCTTCTAATGTATCAGTCAGCTCTTCTTGACCAAAAATTACTTTAAACGGGCACTGACATGGCGTCTCGATCATATATTTATCACTATAAGAAGTTGCAATTGTTAATACTCGTGACTGAAATAGCAAATTGCTTATAAAACGGAACTCTAATTGAAACAATGCCATTTACCAAATGAATAAAAGTTAATTGTTTTTGTTTAGGTTATCGAATCAAGTTATAAACTTGCAGGCTTCAGGAAGTCACAGCTAATTGCACCAAAGAACCGTTACTCGAAACAAAGCGATGTCGATGGAGTGTCAATAGAAATCCGCAAGATCTGTTGTAACTAATCTGAATAATCACTTACAAGAAATTACTTATTGAGTTTATTTAATTGCTTTGAAAGATTTAAATAATTTATGTTGAGGTAATTATCTAACTAGGGACTGTTTATCTTTCGTGATTATTTTTGCAGCGATAAATTGGTCGTTTTATACAAGACAGAACTTGTGCGGTTTGGTATTCCAAATAAGCAAGCGATAACGCAGTAGAAATGACCAATTTACGCTGTCTTAGATACTTTTGAGCGTTCTCTGTCCTGTGTTGTAACCCATTTACTTAGATGACTAAGCTTCACTGCTTACGCCTTGAACAGATAAACGCTCAAATAGCACAAAATTTAATCCTGAAAGATAAACAGCACCTAAATTGCTGAGGAACTTTTATGTCTGCTAGTCAAATTGCTCCCAATACGAGCTCAGGGTTCACTTTTAATGTTCATGTTGACCAAACAGATTCAGCAACATTCACTAAGGGAGGAATAGATTACGAGGTACATCAAGTGCGGTGCAGTCAATGTGAGAAATTTTTAGATATAAAAAGTTTACGACATCATGCTCAAAAAGTTCACCCATCTAGCCAAAATGCGACTCAATATATTCGTTCTGAAGCGAGTCCCCTCCCGAAGACTGATGATCAAAAAAAAGCTCGAAGAGCTGAAATCGCTGCAGAGATTATTCAGTGTTTAAAAAGTTATTCGTATAAGTGGATGGATATAGGGAGAGGTCTTGATATGTCACTTGAAGTGAATAACATAAAAGGAAATAATTCTCTTTTTAATAATTCACCAGTATCCTATTTAAGTGAACTTATTGATCAGTGGCTAGCAAAAAATAATGACGCTATAGGAGATACAAAGGCTGAACAGCAATGCTATATTACGCTTAAATCGGCACTGTCAAAGGCTAACTTGGGGTCCGTTGCAAATCAAGCTACTTGGCCAGGATTACAAAATATAAGCTTAGTGGATATAGCAGAACGAAAGAATAGTGGTAAGCAACGCCAGCCAACAGCTCATAATTCTGTTTCCTCTAATGGTTCGCGGTTAGTTCAACAGCTTGGCTATCTTCCATCACATATCCAATCGCCCTCTTCGCACCATCAAGCAGGCAGTGTTCATCATCCATCTCGCACAAAAGAAACACGTCAACCAGCACCATCTAAACGCTTAACTTATCATGATTTTGCTAAAATAAAGAATTTGCTTTCAACGGATGTAGTTGCACGCTGGGAAACACTAGCAGTACAATTAGGATTTAAAGGTAATGAGGTAAGTATTATTAAAGGAAATCCAATGAATATAATTTCAGGTCCTCATTCCTATTTTTTTAATGTGATCGATGATTGGTCACAGTGGTCTCCAGGGGATGGTAGAGGGTCGAAAGAACGCGCTAATATTGATGCCCTTAAAAAAGCGTTAGAGCGAATGGGTATTTCTGCTGATATTATTGCAAAACTCGATAGCATTAAATAATTTCCTATAAAGTTTGCCCGTAAGAGTGAAATGAGACAATTTAGTTTGCCCGTAACAACGCACATTTGGCTCATAAAAAAATTTACTGAGCAATTTAGAAATAAATAACTTTCTATAATGCTAACAAGGTCTTGCCCCAAAATCATTTAGAACATTAAACCTAAAAACATCTGTTGAACGCTGAGTATACGAGTAACTGCTTGAGCAATATGATGATTTTATTATCATGTTTTTCATCCAATGAGTGAAATGCTCTACGTTCACAAGCTTGCTAAAATGACTGCTATCTGCGTTGTAACTTTTGCAAGTAGAATAACTACTTGCTGCAAGCTACGCCTTACTATCAGCCATTTTTTCTACGCTTGAGAACGCAGTCAACTGATGTTTCTAGGTTAAAACAAAAATGCAATTAACATTTTAATATTGTCGTTGTTCTATGATATTCATTTTATGATGCGATCATACTAAAAAGTGTGCTCGCGAGTATCAAGTTATATGGACAGACTTGCTCAATACTATCATTCCTGAGTTGAATCTATCCTCGATAAACTCAAGTTCAAATTCATCTTTGAGAAAACTTATCATTCCACTTTTTAACGTATTATTACCATGATATCCAGTTATGATCGATGTTATGTTGTTTTCATTGTTTTTTTTGTGGTAACAAAATAATAGTTTTGCGAAAGCTAATGGAACACCTCGAATATGTGTACCATTGCCTGAATGTCCTTCGAAGATTTTATCCATATGCAAATCGATACAATGATTCATTAAGCCAACATTTTTTTTATATATTCCTTCTGTTATCCCTTTATCAATCATGCTTGCAAAATTATCTTTTTCAAGCGGCGCAAGTTGAGCATGTATTTGTGAAGGAGTACTCATGTCACATTTGTTCATTATTTTTTCTAAATACCATATTTCAGCGTCAAATTCCTTAGCCTTAATACATACTTTAATAAAGGCATTGTAAATGGCAACATTAGGCTCAATGCCCCATTGTTGCATTAAGCTGGCTGTACCATCATCGCCCAACACCAATGATTTGGCTTCTGCATAACGCCCTGTTTCAGCGCAGGCAGCCAGCAAATTCAGGCAAGTGATTGAATCAGCCTTTAGTGGTAGATGAGGAGCCATCACAGGCTTATCACCACACACCAGTTGCCAAGCACTATCAAACTGGCCAGTTTTAGCGCATACCGTGATAAAAGCATTGTAAATGGCAATATTAGGCTTGATGCCCCACTGTTGCATTAAGCTAGCTGAATCGCCATCGCCCAACACCAATGATTTGGCATCGGCATAACGCCCCGCTTCAGCGCAGGCCATCAGCAAATTCATGCAGGTGATTTGACAGGCCTTTAATGACAAATGAGGTGCCATCACGGGCTTATCTCCGCACACCAGTTGCCAAGCACTATCAAAGTAGTCAGTTTTAGCGCATACCGTGATAAAGGCATTGTAAATGGCAACGTTAGGCTTGATGTCCCACTGTTGCATTAAGCTGGCTGTAACTGTGTCGCCCAACACCAATGATTTGGCTTCGGCATAATGCCCCGTTTCAGCGCAGGCCGTCAGCAAATTTATGCAGGTGATTGAATCAGCCTTTAGTGGTAGATGAGGTGCCATCACGGGCTTATCACCACACACCAGTTGCCAAGCACTATCAAACTGGCCCGTTTTAGCGCATACCGTGATAAAGGTGCTGTATACGGCAACATCAGGTTTGATGCACCACTGTTTCATTAAGCTGGGTGTATCGCCATCGTCATCGCCCAACACCAATGACTTGGCTTCGACATAACGTCCCGCTTCAGCGCAGGCCGTCAGCAAATTTAGGCAGGTGATTGAATCTGCCTTTAGTGGTAGATAAGGTGCCATCACAGGCTTATCACCACACACCAGTTGCCAAGCACTCTCAAACTGGCCCGTTTTAGCGCATACCGTAATAAAGGCACTGTAAACGACAACATTAGGTTTGATGTCCCATTGTTGCATTAAACTGGCTGTAGCTGTATCGCCCAACACCAATGATTTGGCTTCGGCATAACGCCCCGTTTCAGCGCAGGCAGCCAGCAAATTCGTGCAGGTGATTTGATTGGCTTTTAATGGCAAATGAGGTGCCATCACGGGCTTATCACCACACACCAGTTGCCAAGCACTCTCAAACTGGCCAGTTTTAGTGCATACCGTGATAAAAGCACTGTAAATAGCAACATCAGGCTTGATGTCCCACTGCTGCATTAAGCTGGGAGTAGCTGTATCGCCATCGCCCAACACCAATGATTTGGCTTCGGCATAACGCCCCGTTTCAGCGCAGGCCATCAGCAAATTCATGCAGTTGATTTTATTGGTCTTTAATGACAAATTAGGTGCCATCACGGGCTTATTACCACACGCCAGTTGCCAAGCACTATCAAATTGGCCCGTTTTAGCGCATACCGTGATAAAGGCGCTGTAAATGGCAGCATCAAGTTTGATGCCCCATTGTTGCATTAAGCTGGCTTTAACTGTAGACGTTTCGCCCAACACCAATGATTTAGCTTCTGTAAAACGCTCCATTTTAGCGCAGGCCGTCAGCAAATTCATGCAGGTGATTGAATCTGCCTTTAGTGGTAGATGAGATGCGATCACGGGCTTATCAGCACACACCAGTTGCCAAGCACTATCAAACTGACCCGTTTTAGCGCATACCGTGATAAAGGCATTGTAAATGGCAATATTAGGCTTGACGCCCCATTGTTGCATTAAGCTGGCTGTAGCTGTATCGCCCAACACCAATGATTTGGCTTCTGTAAAACGCTCCATTTCAGCGCAAGCAATGAGCAGGTTCATGCAGGTGATTTGATTAGCTTTTAATGGCAAATGAGGTGCCATCACGGGCTTATCATCACACACCAGTTGCCAAGCACTATCAAACTGGCCAGTCTTAGCGCATACCGTGATAAAGGCATTGTAGATGGCAACATCAAGCTCAACGCCCCATTGTTGTATTAAGCTGGCTTCAGCTGCATTGCTTAGCACCAACCTTTTGGCATCTGAATAATTTAAATTTAACTTAATTAATTTCAATAATAGTGTGCATGTTTTCGATTCATAGGACGATTTAAATCGTGTTATGTCACTAAAAATGCCGTCGAAATTAGATGAATGGCTGTCAGAAAACTCGGCCGCTTTGTGTAACAGTTTATGGATTAACCTTATGTCCCATGATGTTTCCATGACCTGTTTGTCGCTTTTTAGGCTGTGAATGATTTCAATAAGCTGCGAAAGTTTAGTGCAACCACCAATTAATACATTTAACTCAATACCCAGTTGATTCTTGGTTTTCTGTTTAAGTTTCCAAGAGTGGATGAGCGCACTAGTCTGAGCAAAAAAGGAATTAGGTGAGGAAGGTGGTTGCTGTATTTGCTTGGTATATCGAGTGCTCGATTTAGGAGTAATGGAGCGGGGCTCAGTTGCAAAACGTTGGCGAACATTACTTGGCTTCTTACAATAATGAGTCTCTCGTGTGCGAGAGTTAGAGCGAGTCGACGATGACTTATTGTTGAAAAAATCATACAGCTTTTGTCTATCGGTTTTGTTTAATCTTTGATAACCCTGTTGTAAGTTTTCATCACCATCAAACCTTGAAACCTCAAAGTTAAGATAGGATAGAGCTTCGCTAGGGTATTCTTGGAGGCTTTTGAGCATGAATCTATATATTGATCCATGCTCAGCAGAAGTGTGCACTGTCGCCATCACATTACTCAATAAGTGAGTGAATTAACAAGCTAAGAAATAACGCACTGAAATGATAAATACAAAAATATTCAGCTTTAAGGCATTCTATAAATGTATAACAGAAAATTATCCACCATACAGGGAGCCGTTTGGTAGCTCATAGCTGTATCTCAGACTCAAAAAATAATGAAATTGTGCGTAAATTGGTTCTGTCCGTTTCCTTGTTAGATTCAGAAAGACCGTCCCTGATTTTTAATGACACTACGGGCAAACTTTAGTTGTTACAGGCAACTTTATTGTCTCTACACATCATTAACAAGCCTGCCCGCAGGCTACACCGCTACTCCATGAAAATTGAAAATTAAATCCACCGAGCCAACCACTTACATCGATAACCTCACCAATAAAATATAAACCTGAAACTTTTTTTGACTCGAACGTTTTTGAAGATAATTCATTGGTATCAACCCCGCCAAGTGTCACTTCCGCCGTTCGGTAACCTTCAGTATTATTCATCAGTAATTGCCAGCTATGAATTTGCTGACAAACTTGCTCTATTTCAGCATGAATAAGCTGATTGAGTGATTTTGCTAGTAGAACTTCATCAAATAAGGCTTCTAGTAGACGCTTAGGTAACCTCTTTGCTAATGCATTTTTTAAACTTTGCTTTGGTGAGCTTTGTAATTGCTTTTCCATTAACTCAGCTAAATCATCATTCGGTAGCAAGTTAATCCCAATCGCTTCACCCGATTGCCAATAATTTGAGATTTGTAAAATCGCAGGGCCAGATAACCCTCGATGGGTAAACAATAATGCTTCACTAAACTGTGTGCCATCTTGTGCCGTGATCGTGCTAGGAACCGCAATACCTGAAAGTGTCTCAAATTGCTGTTTGGCGTCGCTGTGCCAGGTAAAAGGCACTAAACCTGCGCGAGTAGGTAATACTTGTAAGCCGAATTGCTCAGCCAGTTTATAACCAAATGGCGTTGCGCCGAGTTTTGGCATCGACAAACCGCCTGTGGCAATAACTAAACTGTTACAACGAAAATCACCGTTAGAGGTCGTTACCGTAAAGCCGTCATCATCATTCTTCTCGACCGATAGTATTTCTGTACGCAGTTGCACATTGACACCAGCCCATTCACATTCTGTCATCAGCATATTAACGATTTCTTTCGCTGAATCATTACAAAATAGTTGGCCATGATCGCGCTGGTGATATTCAATCCCATGACGCTCTACCAGTTCAATAAACTGCTGCGATGGGTAACGTGCAAGTGCTGACTTCACAAAGTGAGGATTGCTACAAATATAGTTAGCTGGTTCAACTTTTACATTGGTGAAATTACAACGTCCACCACCGCTGATGAGAATTTTTTTGCCGGCTTGCTTTGCGTGATCCAGCACTAGTACGTTGCGACCTCGATAACCTGCGGTAGCCGCACACATTAACCCTGCGGCACCTGCACCAATAATGATCACATCGTAATTTTGCACTGATAACTAACTCTACTTTATTGGAAAAAGTTAATGATTATACCAGCATTCTGTTAATGGTAACTTGCTACCATTAATTAAACCTCAACAAAATTTAGATTCATGATTACATTTAGACTTGAAAGTGAGCATAAGTCAGTAGAACTTATCTGCCACCAGCTTAATAGGAGTGAATATCTTATTGATCTCAAAGAGTCTTACGGAAAAATAATTAGGTATAAAGTTCACAACTTTGGGAATGAAACTCGCATTATCCATTTCCATCGTTTTGTACCGGATTCTATCTGTGGTCTACAGAAAGTTAATCCACTTCATCAAAGTTATATTGAAACATTCCTCATTCACAAAAAACAAGAACAAGTAACACCACATTCAAATAATTATAATGATTGGTGTATTGATACAGAAAAATCTCAATCGTCAGGCAAATCATTATCTAATACTGTTGACAGTCCCCCCTCTAAAAATAGCGATCTCGACACATCTCATTGTAGAACTCTGAGTACTTTTCAACCTAATCCACTTCTTTCAAGTAAAGAGGTTCCTAAAGCACCTCGCTATGACTTTGAAACAATGAGTGAGACAAAAACAGCATTAGAGCACTTAGCTAAAAGCAACAAAGACCATGCTCACATTGACGTACCAGACTTAAATCGTTTACTCGATTTTTATGGCATATACCATGTTAGCAAATTACCTCAAGAACTTTTTTCTTTTACCGCATCTAGGCAATTACAGTATTTACAAACAAAAGAAGCCGAATCAATGCCTAAAGTTGATGCTAGCGAAGAAGCATCATTAAAAAAACTCCTACTAAAGAACCAAATCAACTTCGATGCTTTACCCTCAAAGTTCCAGAGAAGTAGAGAGTTTAGAATTATTGCTTGTAATAATGATTGGCAGACGTTAAAAAGCATCCCTGTGACCGAAGTCGACCCTCAGTTATGCAAGATTGCCGTACAGCAAAATTCAGAAGCCTTCAAGTTTATTAAAGAAAAGTGGCCACAACATATTGATTTAAAAATGTGTCTGTTGCTATTAAAAAAAGACAGTTCAAATCTTAATCTCATCCCAAATGAAATATTAGAAAAAGATAATAACCATCAATTATATCAGTGCCTTTGCTTAAACCATAAAAACGTTATTCATCTTATTCCTGATAAAGTGAAAACCTATGATTTTTTCTATAAGCTGGTTTTTCAACAAGGTAATTTGCTCAATATATGCCCTAATGATTATAAAGATGAAACCATGTGTCTTTGTGCATGCAAGAGTGGACTCTCATCTACGAGTTATCTACCAGATGAATTAGTAAGAGGTGAGCAGTTTTTAATAAAAGCGATAACTTGTCGTCCTTATCTTCTCCACACTCTATCGAATGAACTAAAAACTGAGCCTATTTGTAAAGCTGCATGTATGTCACCTTCAGGTACTATTTTTGAAGATGTTCCTATAAAATTTAGAAATAACTGGTCACGCGAAGACTACACCGCATTTATCAAATCAAATGATTTTACATTTATAAGTCACATTCCAGAAAACAAAGTAACGACAGAGCATTATAAGCTCGCATGCGAACATTTTTCTGAGGAATTAAAATCAGTTCCACCCGATGAAAGAACACCAGAGTTATGTCAGATAAGTTTAAGGCATCCAGCACGATTAAAAATGCTTCCAGAATGCCCAGAGAAAGTATTAACTCCTGATTTTATCGAACAAAATATTAATTATATAAGAGAAGATGAACTTGATCTTATTTCCCCCATTCTGGAAAAATCAGGAAGGAGTGCTCGAATATTAAGTCCTATACTATTAAGGTCTTCAAGTTCTCAATTGCACCTTTTATCTTCTACTCTCTTATCATCACAAACTAAACTCGAACTTGCTGGTTTTATTCTCAAGCCAGAATGTTCTACACTACAGGTACCAAATACTTTACTCTATGAAGCTGTTTCACCACTTGAACAGCCTAGAAGTTATGGGGGTATTTCCAACCCATTTCTATCAGAGCTTCTTTCAACGGCAAACTCTTGTGCTCATGTATCTCCCATAAATCTCAATCTAGGGCAAAAACTATCTGAGTATACTTCTCTTCAAAAATCTGCCATGTTTTCCTCTAATCCACCTGAAACTCTAATAACAGGAAAATTACCTGAAGTTTGTGGGGGTAGGGCCTTTAGGTTCAAAGACGAAGTTAGCGAAAACTACCACTATTTTAAATTTAAAAAGAAAAGCGAAACCGAAGAGGAATTCTTAACCGAAGGTCTCACTTATCAATATATAGAGCGGTCAAGTGAAATATCACAACACCTGAAAAGTACACTTCCAAAACCCATGAATGTAAGCAAAATCAAACTCAGTATTCTCAATAGCTCTCTGAAGCAGATGATTGAGCAGTTTGATGATGAAGTGGAAATAGAAGCGCTAGGTGGCGAGCAATATGTAAAGGTATTTCATTATAGTGCACCAAAAGGCTATACCTATTATGCTCATACGGCATTAAAAAATGATGACACGACCATTGATTATTCCGCCCCTAAACAAGGCCTTTATTTGGCGTCACATGATATTGGTGTATTAGCAAGTATGGGGCTTTCTTTAACCAGCTTACTACCCGTTTGGCATTCTACATCTCAAAGTCGCCGTTGGATGATCTTTCATTCCTTCTTCAGTGATCTAGACTTTCTACAAACGGGTGTATTCGATAAATGGCTCAGCTCAGGAACCGATAGAGCTGATATAGGTTTATGTGGCATTAGAGATGTCGGGGATCATATCCTTTTCGGCCGACTTAGAAATAACTTCGTATGTAATAATCATAACCCTTATATTCACAATAAACATACGCAAGAATGGTTAATTCATGCTAATTTCTTAGGAGAAGGTCTATTAGCAACTCATTTACTCGCCGCCAGATTACTACGTAACAAAGACTATTATCATTATAAAAATGAAGCTGCAATAGCTGAGATAAAAGAATTAATCGAAATGAACTTCAGTGAATTAATTTTAGGCTACTTTGCTCATTCAACAAGACCTGCACCATCTCTACAAAAAATTATGAATGTAAATAATGAGGAGCTTCAAAATTGGTTAACTCGCACGGCTCAAGAAATATTATACTGGACAGCCAAACAACCTCACGAAGAAGAGCTATTAACAAATCCTACGCAAACTAAACCTGAAAACTATCAAAATCATGATGCTTATGCCTCACATCTAGAAAACGACCATATTTCTTTAGAATTATATCCTGAACAAAGCAGCTATAATTTCCGCTTCCCAGCAAGCTTTACCGCCCAAGATGAGCTTATGCTGGGTACGAGAAATAGCAATCTTGTATTAATATCGCTGATCCGAGGAATAACAAGGTGCGTTACAGGAATAATAGAGCACAACAGAAAGTCACAAACGCTTGAAAACAGCTAAAAAAAAGGCGCTATTTCAGCACCTTTCTCATGAATATTTTGCACCAATACTACAGTAAAGATTCGCTTTTGCGATCGCGTCCGAGTAATTCTTTTGCTACCGCTTTTGCATCTTTACCTTGGTAGAGCACTTGGTAAAGTTGCTCGGTTATGGGCATTTCCACACCTAAACGCTTAGCTAAAGTAAAAACTTCTTTGGTATTGCGATATCCTTCAACCACTTGACCGATTTCGGTTTGCGCACCTGTGATATCCTTACCTTGACCTATGGCTAAACCAAAACGTCGATTACGGGATTGGTTGTCTGTACAGGTCAGAACTAAATCGCCAAGCCCAGCCATTCCCATAAAGGTGTTAGATTGCGCACCTACCGCTTCGCCTAAACGAGTGAGTTCAACCAAGCCGCGGGTGATTAATGCGGTACGTGCATTAGCACCAAAGCCAATACCGTCAGACATGCCTGCGCCAATCGCAATTACATTTTTTACTGCCCCGCCCAATTGCAAGCCAATAAAATCAGGATTTGCATATACACGTAAGCGTGATGGGCAATGCAATAGCTCGACTAATTCGTTGGTGAATTCATCGCAAGTGCCAGCCACAGAAATTGCCGTTGGCATCCCCGCGGCGAGTTCTTTAGCAAACGTAGGACCAGATAATACCGCTAATGGAATATCTTCGCCCAATTGCTCTCTGGCGACATCTTTAAGCAAACGACCCGTTTCTGGCTCTAACCCTTTGGTAGCCCAAACCACACGCGCATCATGTCGCAGTAGTGGTTTAATTTGCCCAAGCACAGAACCAAATACGTGACTTGGTACTACAACCAATACATTACGACTGGCTGCAAGAGCTAAAGCTAAGTCCGCTTCGATTTGCAAAGAGTCAGGAAATTCGATGCCCGGTAAAAATTGATCGTTACTACGCTGTTGTACTAAACGCCCCATATGTGCAGCATTGTGGCCCCACAACATAGTCTGATGACCACCACGGGCTAAAGAAATGGCAAGGGCGGTGCCGTAAGAGCCCGCCCCTAATACCGTTATATCAGCGTGATTAGTCATGAATTATGCAGGAGTTTCTTCTGCTTTATCTTCAACTTGACCAGCGGCTTGTGCTTCTTCTTGACGCTTTTGTACATACTGAGCAAATAGCGCATCAAAGTTAACTGGAGCAAGGTTAAGTTGTGGGAATGTACCACGACCTACTAAGCTACCAACCGTTTCACGTGCATATGGGAACAAGATATTTGGGCAGTATGCACCTAAAGAATGAGCCAATTGTGGTTCAGTTAAACCGGCAATCGAGAAGATACCTGCTTGTTGCACTTCACAAAGGAAAGCAGTTTCTTCACCAACTTTAGCGGTAACCGTTAAAGAAAGGATAACTTCGTACACATCATCAGCAAGTTTGTTGCTCTTTGTATCAAGATCAAGCTTTACTTCTGGATTCCATTCTTTTTGGAAAATTGCTGGGCTATTTGGTGTTTCGAAAGACAAGTCTTTCGTAAAAACACGTTGGATATTGAATTGTGGAGCTTGTTGTTCGTTCGTTGCTTCTTCAGCCATATTCTTTTACCTATCAAAGTGTTGTTATTCGACTTTTCTTTGAAAGCCATCATTCAGGGCTTGTGTTACTCGACCTGTATAGATCTCAGTACCATCCCGGGTTATTTTCCCGACTACATCGGGTTAGATCTAATCAGTCATACAAGGCTTTTTGTCAAAATTTAGACGGTAAACCATTATCGACCGCAGGATCAGCTTGCCAGTTTTTTATGACACTTTGACGCTCACGTCAACCTTTGAATGAAAAACGCTTCAAAACATTGGGTTTGCACATTGTGAAAAACTAACTGACATTTCCTTATCTTTTGCTTTTCGAAACAGGCATGTTTGCTGCCTGCCACTCACCCATACCACCTTTCAAGTTATGCACATTTTCAAAACCTTGCGTAACTAAAAGCTGAGCAGCTTGAGACGAGGTCATGCCAGCCTTACATACTAATATAATGGGACTGCTTTTAAGCTTTTCAAGGGCTGGTGCCTGATTATTTTTAATTTCGGATAATGGGACATTCAGCGCATCGACAATATGACCTTTTCGGAATTCATCCTTCGAACGCACATCAATGACTTTGGCATCTTCACGATTGATCAATGTTGTTAGTTCTTGAGCGTTAACATTTTTATACTTTAGGGTCGCCGTTTTGATCATTGAGAAGATCACTCCAAAAAACAAACCCACCCAGGCTAAGCACAAAATGGGGTTAGCTTGAAAAAACTCAATATATTGTTGCATCCGGAAATTTCACTATTCAATTTAAAAATATAATTGAGAGTATACCGATAGTTGGCTGATAGTTCACTGAGATTTGAGTAATACCGATTACAGTAATTAAATGCTCAACTCAGAGCTATGTATGTGCTCAAAGTGCAATCGAAATTGATGAAGACATAATTGTTCTACGTCAAGACAATTTTGAGAAGTAATTTGAGCACATACAAGCTCCCAAAGGGCAAGGCTAAAGGGTTCCATTACTGCGTTACAAGCATTTGAATTATCCCGACAAAAGCACGAATTGCGTTGAACCTAAAAAAATCAGTTGAACGCTGAGTATACGAGTAACTGTTTGAGCAATACGATGATTTTATTATCATGTTTTTCATCCAATGAGTGAAATGCTCTACGCTCACAAGCTTGCTAAAATGACTGCTATCTGCGTTGTAACTTTTGCAAGTAGAATAACTACTTGCTGCAAGCTACGCCTTACTATCAGCCATTTTTTCTACGCTTGAGAACGCAGTCAACTGATGTTTCTAGGTTGAACGCCAGCTTTGTATGGCGGCCGTAGGGAATATAGTATTTCTAGCTTGTGCCTTGCACTGAAACCCTATAGCTCTTGCTGAGTGAGAGATTAATTACTGTAATTGGTATAATATCGAAAAGGTCGTGATCACGCATTTTAATCCACTGACTTTTGCCAAAGTTGCATATCGAGTACACTTCTAACATTCTCACATTATACCTTTGTTACTTTGCCTTGTTTTTAATTTCTACACAGGTGGCAAAGGTATGATTTCTTTTTTTTTATTTTTTAAGGTAACACCATGACAACTTCTAAACGCCCGTTGGCATTATTAATTTTAGATGGATGGGGCAATCGAGAAGATACCCACATGAATGCCATTTATCATGCAAAAACGCCTGTTTTGGATAATCTTTACGCTCAATATCCAACCAGCCTCATTTCAGGTTCGGGCACGGATGTTGGTCTACCCTACGGCCAAATGGGTAACTCTGAAGTTGGCCACATCAATTTAGGCTCAGGACGCATTGTCTATCAAGAACTCACTCGCATTAGTAAGGCCATTGAAGATAAAGAGTTTAATCAAAACCAGTCATTGGTGACAGCGATTGACAACGCCATTGCTGCCAACGGTGCCGTGCATATCATGGGATTATTATCTGCAGGCGGGGTGCACAGTCACGAAGAACACATTGAAGCCATGTGTAAAATGGCCGTTGAACGAGGCGCTAAGCAAATTTATTTGCACGCTTTTTTAGACGGCAGAGACACGCCACCTCGCAGTGCAATGGACAGCTTAGTACATTTTAACGCACTGTTTGAACGCCTTGGTCATGGACGCATTGCTTCAATTATCGGTCGTTACTATGCCATGGATCGTGATAATCGTTGGGATCGTGTCGATCAAGCTTACCACCTGATCACTCAAGGCCAGTCGGCTCATTGCTATGATAATGCAGCACAAGCATTACAAGCCGCCTATGATCGTGATGAAGATGACGAGTTTGTTGCTGCTTCGCGTATTGGTGATGACTATCAGCTCAGTGACAATGATGCACTGATTTTTATGAATTTCCGTGCGGATCGTGCCCGCCAAATTACCCGCAGTTTTGTCAATGCCGATTTCGATGGCTTTGCTCGCAAAACCACACCTAAAACTCACTTCGTCATGCTCACACAATATGCGACGGATATTGATGCCAACGTCGCCTTCCCATCAACAGATCTTGCAAATACCTTTGGTGAAGTGCTTCAAAACCGTAACAAAACACAATTACGAATTTCTGAAACCGAAAAATATGCCCACGTCACTTTCTTCTTCAATGGTGGCAAAGAGCAACCTTTTGAAGGTGAAGATCGTATTCTCATTCAGTCGCCTGATGTGGCAACCTATGATTTACAACCTGAAATGAGTTCTACAGAGCTAACTGACAAATTGGTAGCGGCGATTGAGTCCGGTAAATACGACGCCATTATATGTAATTACCCTAATGGTGATATGGTCGGTCATACAGGTAATTTTGATGCCGCGGTTAAGGCCTGTGAAGCCGTTGATACTTGTATTGGCCGCGTAGTATCGGCTCTAAAAAAAGTCGATGGTGAGTGTTTAATCACAGCAGATCATGGCAATGCAGAACAAATGACTGATGAACAAACTGGCCAAGCTCACACCGCACATACCAGTGAATTAGTACCGCTTACTTATGTGGGCCGCAAAGGAAAAATTCAAGAAGGAGGTCGCCTAAGTGATTTGGCACCGACTATGCTGAACTTAATGGGTGAGTCAATCCCACAAGAAATGACTGGACAGTCAATAATAACCATTGAAGAATAAGAGTATTTCGTTATTTCAATCATAAATTATGCCACATTATCGCGGCATAATTTTTAATCTCAGTTTAAAAGGTAGATAATGAAGTTAATCTTAACTCGTCTAAACACAGTCAATAGTAAGGCTATGTGTGATTTTGTAAGGCGATTACTTGTGTTGATGTTCACCTTCTACCTGTTGCCTTTTTCTACCAGTTTGGCCGAAACCCTCGAAAATCGCCAAACCCAACTCAAAATCATTCAGCAACAAATTGATAATAAAAACTCTGATCTCAATCAGACTCGAAAACAACGCCAGAAACTGCTTGTATTACTCAAACAAGATGATCAGGCCATCAGTGATGCTGCTGCTAAAGTGAATCGTTCAGAAAAGCGCATTAAAGACTTGAGTGCGAATTTATCCACACTCGCAGACAAACATAAAAAATTAGAACATCTTAAAGACAATCAGCAACGCACACTAGCCAAGCAGCTAGAAAGTGCTTATTTATCTGGAAACCATGATTACGCCAAAATGTTACTGAATCAACAAGATGCATCCAGCATCGAGCGCTTAGTCACTTATTATCAGTATCTCAACAAAGCGCGCATTAAAGCCATCGAACAGCTCAAGATTACCCTTAATGAATTAAATGACACCGAGCAAGAGTTACGCGTACAGCAATCAGAATTAACCGAAATCGTTGAAAATCAACGTCAACAAGCGAATAAATTGACTAAAGAAAAAACTCAACGCCAACTCACGTTGACGCAATTACAGCGTACGTTAAGTAGTAAATCCGAACAATTAGAGCAACTACAAATTGAAGAAGCCAGCCTCAAACAAGTTATTCAACAAGCTATCCATGAGGCCAAACAATATGATCAATTTGCTGGGCTCGCACGACAGCGTGGTAAGTTAAAGTGGCCCACCAGAGGCGTATTATCAGAAAAATTTGGCGATCTTAGAGGAGGCCAAGTACGTTGGAAAGGTGTCTTGCTCACTGCTCCAGAGGGGAGAAACATTCAAGCCATTGCGTCAGGAAAGATCATTTATGCTGATTGGCTAAAAGGATTCGGATTATTGATTGTAGTTGACCACGGTAAAGGCTATATGAGTTTATATGGCCATGCCCAAGCCTTGCTGAAAACACGAGGAGATCAAGTTTCTCAAGGAGAAACACTGGCTCTTGTAGGTCGTTCAGGTGGACAATCAAAAGCTGGCCTATACTTTGAAATACGTCACAAGGGGAAAGCCGTTAATCCCGCGCTATATTGCAAAGGGTAAAACCTGATCTCCACGTATTAGGAGACAGTATGCGCAAAATATTACGCCACTTTTCACTTTTATTTATCGGTTTAATCATTGGTATTTCGATTAGCATAGCTAGCCGAGAAAGTACAAATCATGATCCCTACAATTTTCCATTAATGTATGATGTTATCGATAGTGTCGAAAGATTTTACGTTGAACCCATAGCACGAGAACGCTTAGTCCAAGCCGCCATTCAAGGAATTTTTACTGAACTCGATAGCCATTCAAAATTTTTAACTCCAGAACAATTATCCGATCAACACACTCAAACTGCCGGGCAATATAAAGGGTTTGGCTTTGAAGTAGAGCCCTTTCCTAACAAGATTCAAATCACTAATGTATTTCAATCATCACCAGCTGAAAGTGCTGGGTTAAAAATAGGTGATCAAATTACCCACATTAACGCACTCACGGTGAACGAAAACTATGAAGAGGTGCTTAAGCAAATTCGTAATTCAGCCAGAAACGAGCAGCCAATTTTACTCAAGATACTAAAAACATCCAATCACCCCACAGAGATAACACTCACACCAGCGGTAATTCAAATACATTCAGTGAAAGCTCAATTATTCAAACAGGATATTGCCTATATTCAGATCAGTAGTTTTCAGGATTCTACATACCTACAAGTCAACTCCGTACTCGCACAGTGGCAAAACAAAGCCTTAAAAGGCATTATCATTGATCTCAGAAACAATCCCGGAGGCTTATTACAACAAGCCATCAAAGTTGCTGACTTATTCATTGAGAAAGGTACCATAACTTCAACTACGGGCCGTTTTAGCGGTGCAATCTCTGAGTATAACGCGACACCTCTAAGTATACTTAACGACTTACCCATGTTGATATTAATAGACGAAAATACAGCATCCGCAGCCGAAGTACTCGCAGGGGCATTGCAGCAAAATGATCGTGCAATAGTTATGGGGCAAAACAGTTACGGTAAAAACAGCATTCAAAGTTTTATCCCAACGATCAACCAGCACACAAGCATCAAGCTCACCGTTGCCAGATACTTAACACCTAACGGTGAAAACATTCACCAAAAAGGTATATCTCCTGATATAAAAATAAGCTTACCTACTGGCAAAAAAACCAACAATCACACTATAATCAAAGCCCAACAAGATGATTATGCACTGGATCGTGCCTTAGTTTGGATTAAGGAGCAAAGTTAACCATTCATGAAACTCATACGGAACGTGATATTTTTTGTCTTTGTATTGTCGAGTCACAATGCATTTTCGGCTCAAATTGCAATAATTATTGATGATGTTGGCTATCAGCAATCTGATAGAAAAGTACTTTCTTTACCATCACAAATAACCTTGTCCATATTACCTTTTACCCCGTTAGCTAATGAATTAGCAGATGCCGCTCATCAGAAAGGTCATGAGATAATGCTTCATTTTCCGATGCAATCACTTAATGGCAAACGGCTAGGCTTAGGTGGAATTGATAGCAGTATGAACAAGCAGCAGATCAATAAAACGATTGAACAAGCCATATTGAGCATTCCTCAGGCAAAAGGACTCAATAATCATATGGGTAGTTTATTAACTCAATTAGAATTACCTATGTCATGGGTAATGGAAACACTGAATCGACACAAGCTTTACTTCATTGACAGCAGTACTACGCGCTATACCAGAGCAAGAATTGTCGCCGATCGCTTTGATGTTCCCAACTTAAAAAGAGAAATTTTTTTAGATAACGATCTCAGCCAGCAAGGACTGGAAAAGCAGTTTAAGCTTCTGTTCACTTCCGCCAAAAATAAACAAAAAGTTGTCGTAATTGCTCATCCTCATAAACAAACCATCAATTTTCTTAATGCGAATTTGCATCGTTTAACTCAAGAGGGGATTAAGATTGTCCCTGCATCAACGCTTTTTGAGCCGCAGTTATTAACAAAAAACACTGAATAAAACTTAACTGGTCTCGATTTCTAAAGCAGATATCAACCACAAAGCTTCTTTATCTGAGTGTCCACAAACATCAGCTGTAGCCTCAAAAAGCCCGCACACAACAGGACGATTATCTTGACCAAAAAGTTTACATAAATTGTCATCCGATAATTGCACGCAGCGTTCACCGGGCAATTTACCTTTGGGCATGCCAGGTATCGGACTTGAGATAGAAGGTGCGATACAACAGGCCCCACAAGCTAAACGACATTCCATAATTTACTCCAGAGGTTAACGTCTAACTGGTCAACGCTTTTTAATATAACGACTAGAAACCTAAATATATCAGTTGAACGCACAATTTAACTTTAATCTATTGAAGTTAAATACAAGATTAAACAACCCAAATTCACCCATCAGGTGAGTGCTGAACATTCATATACTTGCCAAAATCACCGCTAGCTGCGTTATAAATTTTACAAGTAGAAACGAAGTAACGACAGTTTTGTATGTCGGTAACCACTACTTGCTGCTATTCATGCCTTGCTATCAATAATTTTTTCTGCATATATGAACGCTCCCAACCGGTTTATTTAGGGTAAAGCAGATTATGAACAAATACTGAAATGCTAAAATTAAGATTTTTAATACACATCGAGTAGGGTGAGGCGTTAGTGCCCCATCCCTCACACAGAACCGTACGTACAGGTCTCGTATACGGCTCCTGCTTAATTTTATTCAATTACTTTGTACTGAGCACATAGCCCGTTCGTACTTCTTCAAGATTGTATAGCCCCATCTCTGCAAACCATTTATTCGGCATTGCATAATGAGAGAGTGGACTACTTGCGTTCTTCCACTTCATCATTTGAATGAACTTAAACCTAAAAACATCAGTTGAACGCTGAGTATACGAGTAACTGTTTGAGCAATACGATGATTTTATTATCATGTTTTTCATCCAATGAGTGAAATGCTCTACGCTCACAAGCTTGCTAAAATGACTGCTATCTGCGTTGTAACTTTTGCAAGTAGAATAACTACTTGCTGCAAACTACGCCTTACTATCAGCCATTTTTTCTACGCTTGATAACGCAGTCAACTGATGTTTCTAGGTTAAATGGTGGCTTATAACCCAATGGCACTAACTTAAGATTTAGCTGAAGGTTTACTAATTGAACAATAGAGAGTAAATCATACAGATTAAGGTTTTTCTAGTGTCACGCCATGAATACTACAACTCGCCAATTCTTCAATGATGCCCCAGAATTGTTACGTCGCTTTGCTCAAACGGAAGAGGATGAACTTTCTTCAATTCTCACTCTGCAAGATTTAGAAGATTTTCAAAAAGATAATACTCAAAGAGTACGCAAATATCCCGCTTGCCACACTCTTTCGCTTTTCATGAAGCAAGTTGCCAGTGAAAACAAGTCTTGTCGTTGCACACTAATCAGTGACGCTAGAGATCAAATTGCTATAGGTCGAGAGAAAAACAGCACAATTACAGGTCCCTACTGCAAAGCAAGAAAACGGTTATCTCCAGAGTCAATTAAATCGCTATTGAAGAAATCAGGAAAAAACTTAGATGAAGCGATTCAAGGGAAATACTTGTGGCATGGCCGTAGAGTGCTATTAACTGACGGATCAACACTATCTATGCCTGATACGGACGAGAACCAAGCCCAATTCCCTCAACCTAAATCACAAAAAGAAGGGCTGGGCTTTCCTCAGCTGCGGATTTTAGTGTTAATTTCTTTGGGAAGCGGTGCAGTCATTGACTCGGCTGTTTCACCTTGTAAAGGGAAAGGTACTGGCGAGCAGGCACTATTAAGAAGTATGCAGTCAGACTTGAAACAAGGTGACATTGTGCTGGGAGATGCTAATTTCGAAAACTACTTTGTTCTTGTAGGACTAATGGGGTTAGGCGTTGATGCTGTTTTCGAAAAAAACGGAGCCAGAAATGTCGATTTCAGAACCTGTGAAGAAAAGCTGGGTAAGCGAGATGGTTTATTTAAGCTAATTCGTCCATCCTGTCCAGAATGGATGACCCCAGAGGATTACGCTCAAGTGCCAGAAGAGCTTATCGTCAGAATGGTAGGAACAAAGAAACGTATCATTGTTACCACCCTCACGGTTAAAGAAGTCTATCCGAAGCAAGATATTATTGATTTATACGTTTCACGATGGCATATCGAGTTGGATTTTAGGTCAATCAAGACCATGATGAAAATGGATATTTTAAGGTGTGGTAGTCCAGATATGGTGCGTAAGGAAATTGATGTTCATTTGTTGTAACTTTGGCTGAGCTAAATGGGTGATCAAGTAAAGGTTTGGTTTTACTAATATCTGACAATTATTATTTGCATTACTCAGACTACATCGCTTTGGCATAAATAAACATATCCGTCGTCGGAATTTCTGCACCGCTCGGAAATGCCTTTCGAGTTACCTCTAGCACTTCAAAATTATTCTTTTCTAGCAACTTTTTGAAATGCTCACCTTGGTGATAATGAGTATAAACTTTATCGCCAGAGCTTGATGTTTGATAGCCAGATCGAGCGTCTATATCTTCCATTGTACTGATGTACAAGATCCCTGATTTTTTTAATAAACCACGGACGTTGTTGATCAAATGTTCAACATCCTTTTTAGATAGGTACGGCGTACAGAAACCACAAATGACGGCATCATATTCATTTTTAAGCTGAATGATGGAACGAATATCCATCACATCAAAACTAGCAGAAGGATTATTTAGTATGGCTAACTCAATCATTTTAGGTGCCAAGTCAATGCCGTGTATTCGATAATCAGCGCGTTTTTTTAATAAATATTTGGCAATATTTCCCGGTCCGCAACCAATATCAAGAATATGCGCCTTCACCTTGGGAACTAACTCACAAAACCTGTCGTAAGTATCAAGATAAAAATCAAAATCCATATATTTGTCTTGATACTGCTTCGCCCGCTTATTAAATGTTGAAACCGTTACCGTATATTTATCCATTTTTAATCCTTTACCCTAAATAAATCGGTTGAACGCACAATTTAACTTTAATTTATTGAAGTTAAATACAAAATTAAACAACCAAAATTCACCCATCAGGTGAGTGCTGAACATTCATATACTTACCAAAATCACCGCTAGCTGAGTTATAAATTTTTCAAGTACAACCACTACTTGCTGCTGTTAATGCCTTGCTATCAGTAATTTTTTCTGCGCATATGAACACTCCCAACTGATTTATTTAGGTTTACTTATAGAGTTTGAGCTATGGTGGCTTCTGAGTTCAATCCGAAATAAAGGCATAAAAAAACCTGCTGATTCCCCTCAAAGGTTTTTATTGTATGTACAAGACTGATCATTGAGCCTTCGCTGTGCTCATTGATGAGAACACAAACAGTTGAAACAATAATACTATCTAAATCAAACTAGTTTGTTTTAAACAGTTTTGAAAACCGATGTACATAAACGGTAGTCGGCTGGCTTTGCACAAGTACTTTACCTTCAGCACTCAACAGTTGAACGACAATAACATGTTCACCGCGATCGACATTTGTCAGTGAAAAATAGCCGTGACGCTGAGGTTCACCGTACCTAGTACCATCTACAGTCAATTGCAGGGTTTGCGAATCTGACAATTTAGGACTGACTCTTGCATTAACATCAAAGTCACCGTTATTGACGCGTAAAGCAGCTTGATCCTGCGGTGAGACAATGTGTACTTGATAACTCGTCTGATTGACTTTTGGTGTTATAGACGGCGTTGGAGAAACTTTAGAGCGATTGATCTTATTCAAGGTGTTTTCTGCTGGTGTGACAACTTCAGCCCCATCTATTGGCGTGTCACTGTAATGCACCTTGCCATTTTTGTCCGTCCACTTGTATATAGCTGCATCTGCAATCGCAGTGAGCAGCAACAAACCTAAGATAACAAGGCGCATAATCATATCCTTATGTAATGCCTTTCATACTCATTAACTCTGTTAGACATTGAACATTCTCTTTGCGAATATTCTCAAAGCCAACACAACTAATCAGTACGAATGGCATAATTTCAGTTTGAGTTGGTTTACAAGGCTCCAACCAAAATTTCACGACTTTTCACTAAGTCGATGTTCTGATGCTCACCAAGCGCCACCATACCGTGGGTATTAAGCTGCTCTACAAGTGCATCAATGTGTGTGTCATTCAATTGATAGTCACGCAAACGAGTCTTGATCCCTAACTCTTCAAAAAAATCTTGGGTTTTATCAATGGCGGCATCAATTCGCTCATCATCATTGCCTGAGTTAATGCCCCAAACTCGCTCTGCGTATTGCAGCAGTTTCTCTTTTTTCGCTACTTTAGTATGACGCAAAAGTGAAGGCAATACGATAGCGAGTGTTCTAGCGTGATCAATATCATGCAGTGCTGTCAATTCATGGCCAATCATATGCGTTGCCCAATCTTGAGGTACTCCCGCGCCAATGGTGCCATTAAGTGCTGATGTCGCCGCCCACATTAAGTTAGCGCGTACATCATAATCCATTGGCTTCTCAAGTGCTTTAGGGCCTTGTTCAATAAGCGTCAGCAAAATCCCTTCTGCAAATCTATCTTGAATTGCCGCATCCACTGGATACGTCAAGTATTGTTCAGTCGTATGTACAAAGGCATCCACAACACCGTTTGCAATTTGTCGTTCAGGCAAAGTATAAGTCTTCACTGGATCTAAAACCGAAAACTGCGGGAATACGTGAGGGCTCATGAATGGCAGTTTTGCTTTTATTGATTTTTTTGTGACCACACTGCCACTGTTCATCTCTGAACCTGTCGCAGGCAGTGTTAACACACTCCCAAATGGCATTGCACTTTCAACCTTAGCCCCAAAGCTGGTCATAATGTCCCACGCATCACCTTCATATTTTGCGGCTGCTGCGACAAATTTGGTGCCATCGATGACACTGCCACCGCCAACCGCAAGTAAGAAATCAATTTTGTGTGCTTTTACTTCAGCCACAGCGTCCATCAAGGTTTCGAAGGTTGGGTTTGGCTCAATGCCATTAAACTCAACGTATTCTCTCTCGCCTAGTGCTGTAATGACTTCACTTAATGTGCCGTTTGCACGTGCACTATTGCCACCGAGTAAAATTAACACTTTTGCATTTTGAGGTACCAGATCATTCAATTTACTGATCTGCCCTTCACCGAAACAAATTCGGGTTGGATTATAAAAATCGAAATTTTGCATTTTATTTACTCTCTTCATTTTGAATCGGGCGGTTAATCATATATAAGCGGAACAACGCAATATTGACAAAAAGCCCAACGAACGCGACCAATGTTTCGACCACAAGTTGTACAGGCAACCCTAGATTACTCGCCAGTTGTGACAAGCTGCCTCCAACAAGCGAAATAGGAATGTACAACCCAACAATGGCAAGGGTTTTAAGTACAATGGGGCCGCTCATTTTAAAACTGGCTTTAATCGCTTCAAGCGGTGTAAGCCTTTCTGTAATAACCATAAAATTAACGTAGGATAATCTAGCGAAAATATACAAGCTGATACCAAATCCAATCACCCCAAAAGGGCCGAACGCTGCAAGTATCATCACCGGAGCCAAAATAGCTAACGCCGAGAATACTCCTGCTAATAGTAATGGAGGAACAAAAGCAATACTGGCTTTCATAACTTGCCCTGTTGTTGGCTCATGTCCTTGAGATCGAACATCCAGATATAACGTCAGCGACGCGATCAACAGTGAAAAAATAAGTAATAACACCATCATCACCACAAAGTGACTAGCGGCAAACTCTGGTTTTTCTAAATTCATCGCACTGAACTCTGTGCCTAACCATAATTGCATACCCACTTGGACAAGTAGTAGTGGCATCATCAACATCGCTAATTGACGAATATGGTTGCGGAAAAAATGAAACGCTTCTGTAAGTATTGCTGACAAAGACATGGAGTTTCCAATGACGAGATTATTCAAAATATTGAGCCGCTAAGGATAACTAAATTTTCACCGCAATGCACCGCTGAGTTAGATGTTCGTTCAGTGATACCGCTAACAAAACGGTAATTATTTGTATAAATATGCAGTGGTTTTTACAAATAATCTCAACGTCGACATATAACAAAATGTTTCTTTTGTGATAAATAGATGATAATTATTAATAATAATAATACCAATTACAGTAATTAACTTCCCACTCAGCAAGAGCTAAAGGATTTCAGTACAAGGCGCAAGTTTGAAGTACTATCCGGGATAATTCAAAAACTTGTAACCTAGTAATGGAATCCTTTAGCCTTGCCCTTCGGGAGCTTGTATGTGTTCAAATTACTACGCAAAATTGTCTCAACGTAGCAATGTAATAACGACAGTTTTGTATGTCGGTAATAACTATGTCTTCATCAATTTCACTTGTACTTTGAACACATACATAGCCCTGAGCTGGGAATTTAATTACTGTAATTGGTATAAGTCATCCGATTCTCTATCAACAACAAGGAAATGCATTATGGAGAAAAGTACCGTATTTGGCAAAACCACAGTGATAGTCAGTGCCGTGGTGATTACCTTAGCTTTATTCTATTTCATGACTCTATTAATCGATAAACAGCCCGTAACAGACCCTAGTTCGTCGACACCGACTATCGGTGCGGCACCAAGTGAGAAAGAACCCAAAGCGAAAGATAAGATCCGTCAGATTGAAAAGAAGCCCAAACCAGAAACGCCGACAAAAGCTAAATTTGTCCGAGAAGGCACTGAACCAGTGGTTAAGTTACCAGAAGCCCCTACCAATCCGACCATGCCAATTTTGACTCATACATCGTCAAAAGTGACTGAATTTGTTCCAATGAAAACCACCGATGGTGCTGCAACCGCTTTGGTAAAAATCGCTCCACTCTACCCTGCGGATGCGGCCCGTGATGGGAAAGAAGGCTGGGTGGTATTAGGCTTTGATATCAGCACAGAC
This sequence comes from Parashewanella spongiae, assembly GCF_004358345.1. NCBI lineage: Bacteria > Pseudomonadati > Pseudomonadota > Gammaproteobacteria > Alteromonadales > Shewanellaceae > Parashewanella > Parashewanella spongiae. The sequence goes on from NZ_CP037952.1 coordinate 5,286,160, forward strand.
GGTAAAGTGATCAACGCTGAAGTTCTAGATTCTGATCCCAAAAAAATATTCGATAAAGCGGCGAAAAAAGCGCTTAAAAACTGGCGCTATCAACCAAAAGTTGAGGACGGTGTAGCTATTGTACAGGAAAACCAACGGGTTCAATTGGATTTTGAATTGGATAAATAATTTTCACTCAATAAATCACCCCGCCCCAGAGTGGAGAGGTATCGTTTAAGTAGAGTAGGCTACTGGCTTCGCTATCGTTTATCCAGCAGCCCCTCTTCGATTCCGTGCATGAAATTTCCCTCACACGGCTCTGTTGTTACACTTCTCTCAGCTCCTTCACTTTGCTTATCATCTTGTAGTGGGTAAATATTCAAGACCTGCTTGGCGTAATTTTTCGTAAGCACCTCGTGATAGATACTTGCTCCGACGTTGACTTAAGCGGCGATGCCATCGATTGAATCGGTTTACTACAAATCCATTTATTCTGAAAAATATCGCTCTGGGATAACCTATCCCACCAAAATAGTGTTTCCACCCTCTCAGAACTTGATTTACTTTACTTATCAGTACACCAAGCCTATTTGAAGTTCGGTGTTTCACTATGGCTCTGAGTTTATTTTTCAGCTTTGTTTGGCTCTTCTTAGACGCTTGTATCTTAATATAACTGGTTCCTTTGATGAGGCCTCTGATACGTTGAACCTAAACGTTCATGATAGGCATAGATGTCATGAGCGTTTACTTTAATTTCGATTTTTCTATCACCCTACACCATGAAAATTCTTTCTGTTTTATTCTAACTATTAGCAGAGCTTAAATCGTGGTCGCATTTTTTTTTAGTTTTCATAACTGAACCTAAACTGATCTGGATATGGTTGCTCGTACCCTCGGCTATTTCAGCTTTTACGCATTGAATGAACGGTAAAATGACCAGTTCTCGTTAGAGTTCTTGGCAATCCAACCTATCCACTAGGCTCTGCTACTCACTTTAATTCAGTGGAGTAGTATTTTATGGAACCTATTGTAAAAAGTTGTGCAGGATTAGATGTCCACAAGATGATGGTCACTATCCGCAAGGAGACAGAGCAGGGAATTGAAGAAATCACCCAATCCTTTGGTACTTTAAAAAAAGAACGCTTGAAATTATGCCATTTTCTCAAGCAGCATCATATTGAGCTAGCTGTAATTGAAAGTACAGGTGTTTACTGGAAAAGCATCTACCTTTCACTTGTTACTACTGGCATAAAAACGCAGGTCGTTAATGCAAGACATGTCAAGAATGTTCCCGGTCGAAAGACAGATGTCATTAACAGTCAATGGCTCGCTTCACTCGGTCACTATGGACTCGTTCGGTCAAGTTTCGTTCCAGCGCCACAGCAGGAGCAACTCAGATTACTGACTCGCAGAAGAGACAAACAAAAAAAGGAATTGAGTAATGAGAAAAATCTATTACATAAAACCTTAGGGATGTCGCAGTTCAAATAATACCACTTTAAATTTCAACGCTTAATTTGTCATACCTGCGAACGCAGGTATCCAGCGACTTGTGCCCAAATTAACCAAAGACTCTGGACTCCTGCGTTCGCAGGAGTGACGATAAAATTGGTATACATTCTTCCGCCACGTCCCTTAGATGATGCTGGTATTCGTCTGGGCGGGTTTATTAGCGACATTAACGGGAAATCAGGGCAAATACTCGTGAACGGTCTGATTGAAGGAAAGCCATTGTGTGACTTGATAAAAATGGTCGACCCAAGACTGAAAGCCGATAGAAGTGAACTTATGGCGAGTATGGACGAAACTCTTACTCCGTCACACCTTTATATCTTGCGTAATATCAAAAGTCACATTGAGTTTCTAGAGAAGCAGCTTGCTGAGCTAGAAACCTTAATTATTGAAACGATAAAACCGTGGAATGAGGCTCTGGAACTTTTGCAAACGATACCGAGCACTAGTGTTATCAGTGCAGCTTGTCTTATTGGTGAAATCGGTGACGACATGAGTTGCTTCGATGGAATGAAGGGTATCAGCTCATGGGCAGGTTTATGTCCGGGAAATAATGAAAGTGCAGGAAAAAGAAAAAGTGGGCGAATGCGTAAAGGAAACAAAATGGTCAAAACACTCTTGTGTGAAGTAGCTAATGCTGCCGTTAAGACGAAAAGTCAATTCAAAGGCAAGTACCAAGGTTTGGTCATCCGTTGAGGACACAAGAGAAGTATCATTGCTATCGCCCACAAACTTTTACGTATTATCTACACAGTATTAAGCCGAAGGAAAGCCTATTTTGACCCAGATATTAACTACGAGGAGTTAATGGTCAGGAGAAATAGTCCCCGATGGCTTCAAATGATGGTTAAATACAATATGGTATAAACAGTTAAGCAAAAAGCTTAACTGACAGCCAGACTTATTTTTATCCCTTCAATAATTGCGGGGAGGACTATGTTGCGTCTAATACTATTAATTTTCACGGTAATTTATAACGCAGCTAGCGGTGATTTGGGCAAGTATATGAATGTTCAGCACTCACCTGATAGGTGAATTATGATTATTTAATTTTTCATTTAATTTCAATAGATTAGACTTGAACCGTGCGTTCAACCGATTTATCCCGGTTAACAAGAGCGGAAGAATTCCGCTCTGTTAGATTCATACAAGGTTGAATAAACACTACCAGTTTGAATAACGTTGTCTTTCCTCTAAATCAGACAAGGTAAATCGATTCTTTTCTTGCTCTCTCTGATGTAAATCTTCATTGTCTAAAGTATCTAAAATGAGCGCCGTCAGGTCATTTTCATTAAAAGTCATTCCAAACTCTAAAGCAACTTCAGCACCTTTTTTTATACAAGCTAAATCATTACCATCATAAACGACCCAATAATTTCTCTTATATTTGAGCTGACCTGTCTTATCCTCAGTCGGCATATTCATCACAGAAACTTTAAATCTCACTCTGGTATCAATGCATTCTTGTCTTAATTCAAATAACGTTTTATCTGCCGCCTCAATATCTTCATCATTGGCTAATCGGATCAGTAAATTCAGTCCTCTTTGATCACTAGAAAAACAACCACTTATACGGTTCATGACTTGATAAGGTGTACTCTGGGTAACCATTTTTGCATGTTCTTTTTTAGCTATCAATTCTCGTACTGACTTTGCCACTTTCTCCGATGCAGCGGCTCTCACACGTCCAAGTTCAATTAGTTCCATTTTCCCAGCTGAATTACGAAGTTGTATTTCAAAAATGTGAACCTTTCGTCCTTCATTAGCATGATCATCTTCAAGTCGTTCATAGATTTTAGGACCGTCATCTCCCTTAATCGCAGTACGCTTTAAGCCATTAAAGTGTTCCATTGCTGATCGGCAAGCATGTAATCCTGCTCCTTTGTGATTGTAATCAGTGCGTGCATTCATTAAAACGACTAGCGGAAGTGTATATTGTTTAGAGTCAACGCCACGAAACCAATTAATGATCCGTTGCAAAAGACTTTCTACATTCGTGCAGCCTAACCCTTGGGACTTTGCTTGCCTAACTTTATTAACAAATTCAGTATCAAGCTTTCTTCCAGAACATCCCCATGAACCAGATATCATAATGCCTCCTTTATCATTAGTAACGATCACTAATGCCTTCTTGTAAACTCAGGTGACGATGAATTTAAACGGTTAAAAAATGACAACTTTTTGTTCAAAGAATAATTCAAACTTTTGAGAAAAGTATAAAAAACGTAACCGTTCTATAAATTCGATAACATTATAAAGATGAAGTTCCCAAAAAGTAGAATAATGAATGATGTTTAATTTGCCTGATCGCATTGAATTAATCTGACAACAGACGAGATAATATTCGACAACATATGCACTTTGAAGTAAAAACGATTTTAAATAGTCAATAATCTCCACAACAACATTATTAATTAAGGTAACAAGCCCATGTTATATTTTAAAAAGATTTTGCTAAGCCTTTTTGTGCTCTTAATTAGTGCTGTGTCTATTGCTTATCTCATATTGATTTTTAGCTTACCCACGCTTCAAGGCCAAATACAGCTTCCTCAGATAGAACTGCCAATATCCATAAGCCGCGATAAATCGGGAGTTCCTACCATCATTGGAGCCTCAAGAGCTGATGTTGCATTTGCCACGGGCTTTTTACACGCACAAGATCGATTTTTTCAAATGGATCTATCTAGACGAAACTCTGCCGGTGAACTATCTGAAATTTTTGGCTCAAGAGCCCTTAGCTATGACAAAAAACAGAGGAAGCACCGCTTTAGAAAAATTGCCATGGAAGCGTTTAGCTTACTTCCAAGCCAAGACAAACAAATACTGTCTATGTATGCTAAAGGAGTGAATGAAGGGCTTAATGCTTTAGCGGTCAAGCCATTTGAATATTGGTTACTCGGTGTAACCCCTAAAGCTTGGAAAGAAGAAGATAGTTTTCTTACTATTTTTAGCATGTATTTCGATTTAAACGACTCAAACGGAATACTCGATAGTACCAAAGGCTTCATTCTTAAAACCACAACACCAGAAGTATTGTCTTTTTTATCGCCCCAAAACACACGTTGGGATTCACCATTACAGCATGAACCAGCTTACACCAAACCAACTATCCCAAACAAAGAGCAAATAAACTTACGGGAAAGAGATTCTAATTTTTATACTCATTTAACTGGTAAATTGGTACCTGACGGTTTTATTGGTAGTAATAACTGGGCTGTATCAGGAAATATCACAAGCAACCACTCGGCTATTGTAGAAAACGACATGCACTTAGGCCTGCGAGTACCAACCACTTGGTACAGAGCTCAACTTATTTACCCTCAAGCTTCTGCAACTAGCACACAAAAACAAAACATAAAAATAACCGGCGTTACTTTACCTGGGCTCCCAAATATTGTGATAGGAAGTAATGGTCATATCGCATGGGGGTTTACCAATAGCTATGGTGATTGGACCGATCTGATCGAGCTTGAAATCAATAATAATCAATATTTGACTAACCAAGGAAAAACTCAAATCAAAACTTGGTACGACACTATTGAAGTTAAAGATGAACCTTCTGTCGAAGTCAGTTACCAGACGACACATTGGGGTCCGATCATTACCTCTCCATTATGCAAATGTAAGTTTGCACTGACATGGACAGCACATAAACCAAGCGCAACTAATCTGAATTTACTCAAACTTGAAACTGCACACACTGTCAAACAAGCCATCGAGATTGCAACCACAGCAGGAATTCCACCACAGAACTTTACCGTTGGAGACAGTAAAGGCAATATTGGTTGGACAATTGCCGGAAGAATTCCAAAAAGAAACCTCAATGATCCCAGCACTCCAATAAATTGGTCTAAAGCAGACACACATTGGCGCCAGTGGCTAGCATCAGAAGAATATCCAAGACTCATTAACCCTTCCAACAACCGAATATGGACTGCAAATGCCCGCGTTGTATCTGGAACCAATAAAATGATAATCGGCGATGGTGGTTACGCCTTAGGCGCAAGACAACAACAAATAGAGAATAAACTACTGGAATTAAACCAAGCTACTGAGTCAAAATTGTTAAACATTGCACTGGATAATGAAGCAATATATCTCAACAATTGGCGGCAATTAATACTCAGTTCGCTTACAACAGAAAAACGAATACATCACCCAGAGCGAGAAGTGTTTTATCAGTATGTGAACAATTGGTCAGCAGCTGCATCAACTGAAGATATAGGCTACCGATTGGTAAGAGAATTCTACGATAATTTAAATTTAGAGGTTCTCCAAAGCATCGGAAAGTATTTGCTGAGCAAGTCTAGCGATAAGCACTTGGATGTAAATGATACGTGGTTGCAAAAAGTAAATCACGAAGAAGAAATGCTGCTCAGGCTGTATCAAGATCAACCTATGAACTGGTTGAGTCCAAAGTATGATAGTTGGGATCAACTATTCACGTCTGTCGTGGACAATACAATAAACCGTTTAGCTGTTCAATATAATACAAACCCCATATCAGCTATTAAAATGGCAACATGGGGAGATAAAAATAGAGCACGTATATACCACCCCTTATCGGAGGCGATACCTTATCTGGGACACCACTTGAACATGTCTAGTGTGAAATTAGCCGGTGATTCTTGGATGCCGAATGTACAAAGGCCCACTGCCGGAGTATCCGAGCGAATGATCGTATCACCTGGAAATGAAGAATACGGCATTTTTCATATGCCGGGAGGCCAAAGTGGCCACCCTTTATCTGAATATTATTCGATGGGATATAATGATTGGGCAACTGGATCCGCCAGTGCTTTTTTACCACAGCAAGCAAAATATACACTCACTTTAACTCCAAAAAAATAATGAAAACTCAACCTAAATAAATCGGTTGGGAGCGTTCATATACGCAGAAAAAATAACTAATAGCAAGGCATAAATAGCAGCAAGCAGTGGTTTTACCTACAAAATTTATAACGCAGCTAGCGGTTATTTTGGCAAGTATATGAATGTTGAGCACTCACCTGATGGGCGAATTTGGGTTGTTTAATTTTGTATTTAACTTCATTAGATTAAAGTTAAATTGTGCGTTCAACCAATTTATTTAGGTTCAACCTAAACGTTCATGATAGGCATAGATGTCATGAGCGTTTACTTTAATTTCGATTTTTCTATCACCCTACACCATGAAAATTCTTTCTGTTTTATTCTAACTATTAGCAGAGCTTAAATCGTGGTCGCATTTTTTTTAGTTTTCATAACTGAACCTAAATTGATCTGGATATGGTTGCTCGCACCCTCGGCTATTTCAGCTTTTACGCATTGAATGAACGGTAAAATGACCAGTTCTCGTTAGAGTTCTTGGCAATCCAATCTATCCACTAGGCTCTGCTACTCACTTTAATTCAGTGGAGTAGTATTTTATGGAGCCTATTGTAAAAAGTTGTGCAGGATTAGATGTCCACAAGATGATGGTCACTATCCGCAAGGAGACAGAGCAGGGAATTGAAGAAATCACCCAATCCTTTGGTACTTTAAAAAAAAACGCTTGAAATTATGCCATTTTCTCAAGCAGCATCATATTGAGCTAGCTGTAATTGAAAGTACAGGTGTTTACTGGAAAAGCATCTACCTTTCACTTGTTACTACTGGCATAAAAACGCAGGTCGTTAATGCAAGACATGTCAAGAATGTTCCCGGTCGAAAGACAGATGTCATTAACAGTCAATGGCTCGCTTCACTCGGTCACTATGGACTCGTTCGGTCAAGTTTCGTTCCAGCGCCACAGCAGAAGCAACTCAGATTACTGACTCGCAGAAGAGACAAACAAAAAAAGGAGTTGAGTAATGAGAAAAATCGATTACATAAAACCTTAGATGATGCTGGTATTCGTCTGGGCGGGTTTATTAGCGACATTAACGGGAAATCAGGGCAAATACTCGTGAACGGTCTGATTGAAGGAAAGCCATTGTGTGACTTGATAAAAATGGTCGACCCAAGACTGAAAGCCGATAGAAGTGAACTTATGGCGAGTATGGACGAAACTCTTACTACGTCACACTTTTATATCTTGCGTAATATCAAAAATCACATTGAGTTTCTAGAGAAGCAGCTTGCTGAGCTAGAGACCTTAATTATTGAAACGATAAAACCGTGGAATGAGATGAGGCTCTGGAACTTTTGCAAACGATACCGGGCACTAGTGTTATCAGTGCAGCTTATCTTATTGGTGAAATCGGTGACGACATGAGTTGCTTCGATGGAATGAAGGGTATCAGCTCATGGGCAGGTTTATGTCCGGGAAATAATGAAAGTGCAGGAAAAAGAAAAAGTGGGCGAATGCGTAAAGGAAACAAAATGGTCAAAACACTCTTGTGTGAAGTAGCTAATGCTGCCGTTAAGACGAAAAGCCAATTCAAAGGCAAGTACCAAGGTTTGGTCATCCGTCGAGGACACAAGAGAAGTATCATTGCTATCGCCCACAAACTTTTACGTATTATCTACACAGTATTAAGCCGAAGGAAAGCCTATTTTGACCCAGATATTAACTACGAGGAGTTAATGGTCAGGAGAAATAGTCCCCGATGGCTTCAAATGATGGTTAAATACAATATGGTATAAACAGTTAAGCAAAAAGCTTAACAGACAGCCAGACTTATTTTTATCCCTTCAATAATTGCGGGGAGGACTATGTTGCGTCTAATACTATTAATTTTCACGGTAACATCAGTTGAACGCTAAGTATATGAGTAACTGTTTGAGCGCAATACGATGATTTTATCATCATGGCTTTCACCCAATGAGTGAAGTGCTCTACGCTCACAAGCTTACGAAAATGACTGCTATTTGCGTTGTAACTTTTGCAAGTAGAATAACTACTTGCTGCAAGCTACGCCTTACTATCAGCCATTTTTTCTATGCTTGAGAACGCAGTCAACTGATGTTTCTAGGTTCAATACTAAACAAGTTGTGAATTTACCTGAACACCAAAAAACAAGCATAAAAAAACCGAGTAATCATACTCGGCTTTTTTACAATTTCGTATTTACTCTGCAGCGTCTACTTCGACAGCTTCAGCAGCTTCAGGACGGCCTACTAGTTCAATATACGCCATAGGCGCTTTATCACCAGTACGAAGACCGCACTTAAGAATACGGGTATAACCACCAGGGCGTTCCTGGAAGCGTGGACCCAATTCAGTAAATAACTTACCTACAACTTCAGCGTCGCGGGTACGAGCAAATGCTAAACGACGATTTGCAACACTGTCACTTTTAGCAAGTGTAATTAGGGGTTCAACTACGCGGCGCAGTTCTTTCGCTTTAACGGTAGTCGTCTTGATGATCTCATGACGAACTAGCGATACTGCCATGTTACGAAACATGGCAGAACGATGACTGCTATTGCGGTTAAGTTGACGTCCACTCTTACGATGGCGCATGACTTAATCCTTATAACCTAAAATCTGTACAAAACCTGGGACTTATAGGTCGTCTGCTAAACTAGCCGGAGGCCAATTTTCCAGACGCATACCTAACGACAGTCCGCGAGATGCTAAAACGTCTTTAATTTCAGTAAGTGATTTCTTACCTAAATTTGGCGTTTTCAGTAGCTCAACTTCAGTGCGTTGTACCAGATCTCCGATGTAATGAATCGCTTCGGCTTTCAAACAGTTAGCCGAACGTACAGTTAACTCTAGATCGTCGACAGGACGCAATAGAATCGGATCGAACTCTGGCTTCTCTTCTTTCAGCTCTGGCTCAGTTACGTCACGTAATTCAACAAACGCATCTAGCTGTTCGGCTAAAATAGTTGCTGAACGACGAATCGCTTCTTCTGGCTCGATAGTACCATTAGTGGTCATATCAATCACAAGCTTATCTAAGTCAGTACGCTGTTCAACACGCGCTGCTTCAACATTGTAAGCAATACGTGCAACAGGTGAGAAAGAAGCATCCACTAACAAGCGACCAATAGGGCGCTCGTCATCTTCAGTTTGTGCACGAGCAGAAGCCGGTACGTATCCACGTCCACGCTCTACTCGAATACGCATGCTGATGTCACTGCTACCTGTCAAATGACAGATTACATGATCCGGGTTCATGACAGCGACATCGCCATCATGAGTAATATCTGCTGCAGTAACAGGGCCTGCGCCAGACTTACTCAAAGTAAGCATGGCTTCATCTTTACCCTCGACGTTTACTGCTAAACCCTTTAAATTTAACAATATTTCAAGGATATCTTCTTGAACGCCTTCCTTGCTGCTGTATTCATGCAGTACGCCGTCGATCTCGACCTCGGTAACCGCACAGCCGGGCATAGACGACAATAGGATGCGACGCAACGCGTTACCTAATGTATGACCAAAACCACGTTCTAATGGCTCCAAAGTCACTTTGGCACGTGTTGTGTTAACCTGCTCGATATCAACGAGACGCGGCTTAAGAAATTCTTTAACAGAACCCTGCATTGTGTCCTCTCTTGTTTATTAGCTTTACTTAGAGTAAAGCTCGACGATCAGCTGTTCATTAATGTCCGCAGACAAGTCGCTACGCTCAGGAACGCGCTTGAAAGCACCTTCCATTTTAGCGCTGTCGACTTCAACCCATGTAGGCTTTTCGCGTTGTGCCGACACTTCCAATGCTGCTTTAATGCGAGCTTGAACGCGTGACTTCTCACGAATACTTACCACGTCATTCGCAGACACTTTGAATGAAGGGATGTTGACAACACGACCGTTAACCATAATTGATTTATGGCTGACTAGCTGACGTGATTCTGCGCGTGTAGAGCCAAAGCCCATTCGATAAACAACGTTATCTAGGCGAGTTTCTAGCAACTGAAGAAGGTTTTCACCTGTGTTGCCTTTAACGCGTGCAGCATCTTTGTAGTAGTTACGGAATTGCTTTTCTAACACACCGTAAGTACGACGAACTTTTTGTTTCTCACGTAACTGTAAGCCATATTCAGATAAACGCGGCTTTCGTGCACCGTGTTGACCTGGAGCTTGTTCCAGTTTACATTTCGAATCGATTGCTCTCACACCGCTTTTTAGGAAAAGGTCTGTACCTTCTCTGCGGCTGAGCTTGAGCTTGGGACCCAAGTATCTTGCCATGATCTTTCTCCAACTATCCTAAGGTAACGACGTTATACACGACGCTTTTTAGGAGGACGACAACCGTTATGAGGAATAGGCGTCACATCGGTAATGTTGGTAATTTTATAACCAACAGCGTTCAGCGCACGAATGGCTGACTCACGACCTGGACCTGGACCCTTTACGAAAACTTCAAGATTTTTAACACCATAATCCTGAGCTGCATTACCTGCACGCTCAGCAGCAACCTGTGCAGCGAATGGAGTTGATTTACGTGAACCACGGAAACCACTGCCACCTGCAGTTGCCCAAGATAAAGCATTACCTTGACGATCTGTAATCGTAACAATTGTATTGTTGAAAGAAGCATGGATATGAGCCATGCCATCTGCAACCTGTTTACGTACGCGCTTACGCGGAGAACGTGACGGTACTTTAGCCATTGCTTGTCCTTCCCGTTACTTTCTAATTGGTTTACGTGGACCTTTACGCGTACGCGCATTGGTCTTGGTACGTTGCCCACGAAGAGGCAGGCTACGACGATGGCGGAGACCACGATTACAACCAAGATCCATTAGGCGCTTGATGTTCATTGAAATCTCACGACGTAAGTCACCTTCTACTTCATACTTGGCAACTTCTTCGCGTAGAGTATCTATTTGAGCTTCGCTCAATTCCTTGATCTTAGCAGATTCAGCAATTGAGGTAGCCGCGCAGATTGCTCTTGCGCGAGTACGGCCAATGCCGAAAATAGCAGTCAATGCAATGACTGTATGCTTTTGATCAGGAATGTTAATGCCAGCGATACGGGCCACTATGCACTCCTTAAGTTAAAGGTCATCTGCGAAAAGCCCGAAAGGATACTCGACAGACAACGGTTTTGCAAATAATTTTTAGCCAACTTGAACAATTTTTTATTCAAGTTGGCTAAAATGCTTTTTTAGCCTTGACGCTGTTTGTGTTTAGGTTCAACACAGATAACGCGTACAACACCACTACGCTTGACGATCTTGCAGTTACGGCAGATCTTCTTCACGGAAGCTCGAACTTTCATTTCATCACTCCGTTAAGCGTCTTATCGACCAAATCGTTCAAGATTCGACTTGTTGACAAGATTCGCTTTCTTCATAACAGACTCATATTGATGAGACATCATATGGGTCTGAACCTGAGCCATGAAGTCCATGATTACAACTACCATAATCAGTAGTGAAGTACCGCCAAAATAGAACTGTACTTTCCATGCAATTAACATGAACTCCGGAATTAAGCAGATAAAGGTAATGTATAACGCACCGGCTAATGTAAGACGGGTCATTACTTTATCAATATAACGCGAAGTCTGTTCTCCAGGACGTATCCCAGGAATGAATGCACCGCTCTTCTTTAAGTTATCCGCTGTTTCACGTGGGTTGAATACCAACGCCGTGTAGAAGAAACAAAAGAAGATAATTGCTGTTGCGTACAATAATGAATACAGCGGTTGTCCAGGCGATACAGCGAGTGCAAAATCACTCAACCACGACATAGACTCATTTTGTCCGAACCACTGAGCCAGTGTGCCCGGGAACAAAATAATGCTGGATGCAAAAATTGGTGGTATTACACCTGCCATATTAATTTTTAATGGTAGATGGGTACTTTGCGCCGCAAAAACTTTTCGTCCTTGCTGACGTTTCGCATAGTTTACCACAATTCTTCGCTGACCACGTTCAACAAATACCACAAAATATGTGACTGCAAACACAATCAGAGCAAGAAGCAACAACACTAATACACTCAAATCACCTTGACGCGCCTGCTCGGCCGTTTGACCGATAGCAGAAGGTAAACCAGCTACAATGCCTGCAAAAATCAGAATTGAAATACCGTTACCGATCCCACGCTCAGTTATTTGCTCACCGAGCCACATCAAGAACATGGTTCCTGACACTAAACTCACGACCGCAACAAAGTAAAATCCGAGACCTAAATTAACAACTAGGCCAGGAACTAAACTCGGCAATCCAGTAGCAATACCAATCGCTTGGAATGTTGCCAACACTAACGTACCGTATCTTGTATATTGACTGATTTTTTTACGTCCAGACTCGCCTTCTTTTTTCAATTCAGCAAGTGCAGGATGCACAACAGTCAATAACTGCATGATGATCGACGCCGAAATATACGGCATGATACCCAATGCAAAGATAGAAGCACGTTCAAGAGCACCACCGGAAAACATGTTAAACATGCCTAAGATGGTGCCTTTTTGTTGTGCAAACAAATCTGCTAGCACAGCTGCGTCAATACCAGGAATTGGTACAAACGAACCCGTCCTAAAGACGATAATTGCACCAATCACGAACAGGAGGCGAGCTTTCAGTTCTGAAAGCCCACCTTTCGCGCTTTTTAAATCAAGTCCTGGTTTTGCCATCGACGTATTATTCCTCGATCTTTCCGCCGGCAGCTTCAATAGCTGCACGAGCACCTTTAGTTACCTTAAGACCTTTTACAGTCACTTGGCGGTCAATGGTACCTGAAAGAACGATTTTCGCAAACTGAATGTTGCGACTAATTACATTCGCATCTTTCAACGAATGCAAGTCGATAACATCACCGTTAACTTTTGCCAGTTCGCTAATGCGAACCTCAGCCGTTACCTTAGCTAAGCGCGAGGTAAAACCAAATTTAGGCAATCGGATTTTAAGTGGCATTTGACCGCCCTCAAAACCAACGCGTACGCCGCCGCCACTACGTGACTTTTGGCCTTTATGACCGCGACCAGCTGTTTTACCTAATCCAGAACCAATACCACGGCCTACGCGCTTCGGTGCAGATTTAGAACCTGCTGCTGGAGATAAAGTGTTTAAACGCATTTTAATCCTCCACCGATACCATGTAGTAGACCTTATTAACCATACCGCGAACAGAAGGAGTATCTTCCAATTCAACAGTGTGATTAATACGACGCAGACCTAAACCTGTTAGGGTTGCACGGTGCTTTGGCAAACGACCAATTGCACTTTTAGTCTGAGTTACTTTAATTGTTTTCTTAGCCATGGTGTCTTACCCCTGAATCTCTTCAACGCTCAGACCACGTTTAGCCGCAACTTGAGCTGGTGACTTCATATGTACCAGCGCGTCAACGGTCGCACGAACGATGTTGATTGGGTTAGTAGAACCGTAAGCCTTAGACAGTACGTTATGTACGCCTGCAACTTCCAGTACTGCACGCATCGCACCACCGGCGATTACACCAGTACCAACACTAGCAGGCTGCATGTAAACACGAGAACCTGAGTGACGCCCCTTAATAGGGTGATGCAAAGTACCTTCGTTCAATTGAACAGTTACGATATTACGACGAGCTTTTTCCATCGCTTTTTGAATCGCAGCTGGTACTTCACGCGCTTTACCGTAGCCGAAACCAACTTTACCATTACCATCACCAACGACTGTTAGTGCTGTAAAACTAAAGATGCGACCACCTTTTACCACTTTAGAAACACGATTTACTGCAATCAATTTTTCTTGCAGATCGTCTTTTTGCTGAGTTTCTAATTTAGCCATATTTTATAACCCCTTAGAACTTCAGGCCAGCTTCACGAGCAGCGTCTGCTAGTGCAGCAACACGACCGTGATACTTGAAACCAGAACGGTCGAACGCAACTGAAGTTACGCCTTTTTCAACCGCACGCTCAGCAATTGCTTTACCAATTGCTTTTGCTGCGTCAACATTACCAGTGCCTTTAAGTTGCTCTTTAACTGCTTTTTCGGCAGTTGAAGCAGCAGCCAACACTTGAGCTTCAGCATTAATCACCTGAGCATAAATGTGACGTGGCGTACGATGCACAACCAGACGGTTTACGCCTAATTCTAGGATCTTCTTACGAGCGCGAGTAGCGCGGCGTAAGCGAGATGTTTTCTTATCCATATCGCGTTACCTACTTCTTCTTAGCCTCTTTACGGCGTACATTTTCATCAGCGTAACGAACACCTTTGCCTTTATAAGGCTCTGGTGGTCGGTAGCCGCGAATTTCAGCTGCAACTTGACCAATTAACTGCTTATCGATACCGCTAAGTACGATTTCAGTTTGACTTGGACATTCAGCTTTTACGCCGTCTGGAAGTTCATGAACCAAAGGATGTGAAAAACCTAAAGTTAAATCAACGCCTTTACCAGCAACTTTCGCACGGTAACCAACACCAATTAACTGAAGTTTCTTTTGAAATCCTTCGGTAACACCAACAACCATATTATTAATCAATGCACGAGCAGTGCCCGCTTGTGCCCAAGCGTTAGTAACGCCTTCAACTGGACCAAACGTAACTTGGCTCGCTTCGATAGTTACTACTACTGCAGCATTGATCACTCGAGTTAGACTACCCTTACTGCCTTTAACAGTAATAGTCTGACCGTTTGCCGTTACCTCTACACCAGCAGGGATTGCAACGGGTGCTTTTGCGACACGAGACATTGCTTACTCCTTATGCTACGTAGCAGATAACCTCACCACCCATGCCATTTTGGCGGGCAGCACGATCAGTCATCAAGCCTTTTGAAGTGGACACAATTGCGATACCCAGACCACCCATCACTTTAGGAAGTTCGTTTTTACCTTTGTAAATACGAAGCCCTGGACGGCTGACACGCTGGATAGTCTCAACGACTGGTTTGCCTTGGAAATACTTTAAAGTAACTTCCAGTTCAGGCTTGGCTTCATCTGCTACGGCGTAGTCAGTAATGTAACCTTCTTCTTTAAGCAATTTCGCTAAAGCGATTTTTAACTTAGCAGAAGGCATAGCAACTGATACTTTGTTAGCAGCTTGGCCGTTACGAATACGGGTTAACATATCCGCAATAGGATCTTGCATGCTCATATTAGCTTACTCCGTGACAAGTACTTACCAGCTGGCCTTACGTAGACCAGGAACTTCACCACGCATAGTGGCTTCACGTAATTTAATACGGCTTAGGCCGAATTTACGTAAATAACCATGTGGGCGACCAGTTTGATTACAACGATTACGCTGACGCGAACTGCTGGAATCACGTGGTAGACTTTGCAGCTTAAGTACAGCATCCCAACGGTCGTTATCAGACGTTGCTGGGCTTGCGATCAATACTTTAAGTGCTGCACGTTTTTCAGCATATTTTGCTACGAGCTTTGCACGTTTATCTTCACGTGCCTTCATAGAACTTTTTGCCATTACGCTACCCTTATTTCTTAAATGGGAAGTTGAATGCGTCCAATAGAGCACGACCTTCTTCGTCATCTTTCGCAGTCGTCGTAATAACGATGTCCAAACCGCGAATTTTATCGATTTTATCATAATCGATTTCTGGGAAGATAATCTGCTCACGTACGCCCATTGCATAGTTACCACGACCATCAAACGATTTCGCGCTCATTCCGCGGAAATCACGGATACGTGGGATTGCAATGTCAACTAAACGCTCTAAGAATTCCCACATACGCTCACCGCGCAGGGTAACTTTACAGCCTATAGGGTAGCCTTCACGGATTTTAAAACCAGCAACTGATTTACGAGCTACAGTTACAACTGGCTTTTGGCCTGCGATAGCTGTCATGTCACGAAGCGCATGCTCCATAACTTTCTTATCTGCTACGGCTTCACCAACACCCATATTAAGGGTGATTTTTTCGATCCGTGGGACTTGCATGACACTGCTGTAACCAAACTTTTTAGCAAGTTCAGAGATAACAGTCTCTTTATATTTATCATGCAGTTTCGCCATCGTTTACTCCAATTACTTAACGAGTTCACTATTCGATTTGAAGAAACGAACTTTTTTGCCGTCTTCAATTCGGAAACCAACACGATCAGCCTTGCTAGTTGCAGGGTTTACGATCGCTACATTTGATGCTTGAAGAGCAGCTTCTTGCTCAATTACACCACCAGTTACGCCCAATTGTGGGTTTGGCTTTTGATGCTTTTTAACAAGGTTGATGCCTTCAACAAATAATTTACCGTCAGTAAGAACGCGGGTCACTTTACCAGTTTTCCCTTTATCCTTGCCTGCAAGTACAATTACTTCGTCATTCTGACGTATTTTTGCTGCCATTTTGAAGCTCCTTACAGTACTTCTGGGGCCAGCGAGACAATTTTCATGAATTGGTCATTACGCAATTCACGTGTCACTGGGCCAAAGATACGAGTACCAATCGGTGCAAGGTTTGCATTAAGCAAAACTGCTGCGTTCCGATCGAAGCGAATGACAGATCCGTCTGGACGACGTACGCCTTTCTTAGTTCGGACTACCACCGCGTTATACACATCACCTTTCTTCGCTTTAGCGCGAGGAATAGCTTCTTTTACAGAAACTTTGATGATGTCGCCGATCCCGGCATAACGACGATGAGAGCCACCCAAGACCTTAATACACTGAACTCTACGCGCGCCGCTATTGTCGGCCACTTCAAGCTGCGATTGCATTTGGATCATTTCAAGTGCTCCGCTATCGTTACTACACAATCCCCAAATACGGGGAATTCACATACCATTATTGCTAACAATTTAGTCAAAAATGGCGCGCAAGTATAACACCATAAATTTGGAATAGGTAGTAATTAAAATAAAAACGGCCCCAAAAGCTGGAGCCGTTTACCAAAAGTCCTAAATATTAGGCCTTTGTCACTACTTCAACTAAAGTCCATGCTTTAGTTTTAGAAAGTGGACGACACTCACGAATCGTCACTACATCACCTTCATTACACTGATTTACTTCATCATGTGCATGAATCTTGGTAGTACGTTTGATGTACTTACCATAGATAGGGTGTTTTACCTGACGCTCAACAGCAACAGTAATAGACTTGTCCATTTTGTTACTAGTTACACGACCAAGCAATGTACGGATCTTATCAGACATTATGCACCCGCCTTAGAAGTAATAATGGTCTTAACGCGCGCTATGCTACGACGCACTATTTTCAGTTGATGAGTTTGGCTCAACTGACCAGTAGCATTTTGCATACGCAAGTTAAACTGCTCACGCAGCAGACCAAGTAGTTCAGCGTTAAGTTCTTCAACGCTCTTTTCTCTTAGTTCGCTCGCTTTCATTACATCACCGTCTTAGTTACGAAGGTAGTCTTAATTGGAAGCTTGGCTGCAGCAAGTTCAAACGCTTCACGCGCTAGCTCAGCTGAAACACCATTCATCTCATAAAGAACCTTACCAGGTTGAATCTGACATACCCAGTATTCAACGTTACCTTTACCTTTACCCATACGCACTTCAAGAGGCTTAGAGGTAATAGGCTTGTCAGGGAAAACTCGAATCCAGATTTTACCTTGACGTTTAATGTGACGTGTCATAGCACGACGCGCAGATTCAATTTGACGAGCAGTTAGACGACCACGTCCAACGGCTTTCAAACCAAACTCTCCGAAGCTCACTTCAGTACCGTTCGCTACACCGCGGTTGCGGCCTTTGAACATCTTGCGGAACTTCATACGTTTAGGTTGCAACATTGAAGGCTCTCCTATTTACCGCGTGGCTTACGCTTAGGTTGCTGCTTCGGCTCTTCTAACTGCGGTAATATTCCGTCTAGAACTTCGCCTTTGAAGATCCAAACTTTAACACCGATCACACCATACTGAGTGTGACCTTCTGCAGTAGCATAGTCGATATCAGCACGTAAAGTATGCAAAGGTACACGACCTTCACGATACCACTCAGAACGTGCGATTTCAGCGCCGCCTAAACGACCGCTAACTTGAACCTTGATACCTAATGCGCCAATGCGCATTGCATTTTGTACCGCACGCTTCATAGCACGACGGAACATAACACGACGCTCTAACTGCTGAGCAATTGAGTCAGCAACTAATTTAGCATCAAGCTCAGGCTTACGGATCTCAGCGATGTTGATTTGTGCTGTAGTGCCAGTGATCTTAGACACGGCCTTACGCAATACTTCAACGTCTTCACCTTTCTTACCAATCACAACGCCTGGGCGGGCTGTGTGAATCGTAACGCGGATGCTTTTCGCTGGACGCTCGATAACAACCTTAGATACTGATGCTGCTTTCAGTTTCTTAAATAAGAACTGACGCACTTCCCAGTCACTGTCTAGGTTTGCTGCATAGTCACCCTTGTCAGCGTACCAGGTAGAGATCCAAGGTTTTGTGATACCCAGACGGATACCATTTGGATGTACTTTCTGTCCCATTACTCTCTCCTAGCGATCTGATACAACCACAGTGATGTGGCTGGTACGCTTGATGATACGATCAGCACGGCCTTTAGCACGTGGCATAATACGCTTCATGGTTGGGGCTTCGTCAACGAATACCTTACCGACGATTAGCTCATCGATGTCAGCGCCTTCGTTGTGCTCTGCATTCGCAATAGCTGAATCTAAAACTTTCTTAACCAGTACGGCCGCTTTTTTAGAGCTGAATGTCAAAACTTCCAGTGCCTTAGCAACAGGTAAGCCTCGAACTTGATCAGCAACTAAGCGAGCTTTTTGAGGCGACGTACGGGCAAAACGATGTTTAGCTAAAACTTCCATCTTATTTCTCCCGTATTAACGCTTCTTCGCTTTCTTATCTGCAGCATGGCCGCGATAAGTGCGAGTTGGTGAAAATTCACCAAGTTTGTGGCCGATCATTTCATCAGTTACGAAAACAGGTACGTGCTGACGACCATTATGGACAGCGATGGTCAATCCAATCATATTTGGAATGATCATAGAGCGGCGAGACCAAGTCTTAATAGGCTTTTTGTCACCGGCTTCCACCGCTTTCTCTACCTTCTTCAGCAAGTGCAGGTCAATGAAGGGACCTTTCTTGAGAGAACGTGGCATGGCGAATCCTCTTACTATTTATTACGACGACGTACAATGTACTTGTCAGTGCGTTTATTGCTACGAGTTTTGTAACCCTTAGTAGGCATACCCCATGGAGACACAGGATGACGACCACCAGAAGTACGACCTTCACCACCACCATGTGGGTGATCAACTGGGTTCATGGCAACACCACGAACAGTTGGGCGTACACCTCTCCAGCGCTTCGCACCAGCTTTACCTAATTGGCGTAGCATGTGCTCAGAGTTACCAACTTCACCTAGGGTTGCGCGGCAATCTACAGGAACTTTACGCATTTCGCCTGAGCGAAGACGTAGAGTCGCATAAGAACCATCACGTGCAACGACTTGAACATAAGCACCAGCAGAACGCGCGATTTGAGCACCTTTACCAGGTTTCATCTCAACTGCATGCACAACAGAACCCACTGGGATGTTGCGAAGCGGCATTGCGTTGCCAGATTTTATTTCAGCATCAACGCCTGACATGATCTTGTCACCAGCTTGCATGCCTTTAGCTGCAAGAATGTAGCGACGTTCACCATCTGCGTACAACACCAAAGCGATGTTTGCAGAACGGTTAGGATCGTATTCAAGACGTTCAATTTTTGCAGGAATACTGTCTTTATTACGTTTAAAGTCAACAATACGGTAATGCTGCTTATGACCACCGCCCACATGGCGAACAGTGATACGACCGGTGTTATTACGACCACCAGACTTTGATTTTTTCGCCAACAGGCCAGCAAAGGGTTTTCCCTTATGCAGATCGCTGCTCACCACTTTAACAACGTGGCGACGACCTGGAGAGGTTGGCTTACACTTAATAACTGCCATTATTCAATCTCCTTTGCTTATTCAGCGCCGCCGACGAAGTCAAGATCTGCACCTTCAGCAAGCGTTACATAAGCTTTTTTCCAATCGCTACGACGACCCATGCGGGCACCGTGACGCTTAGTTTTGCCTTTGCTTACCAAAGTACGAACAGTTTCGACTTCAACTTCGAACAATTGAGCTACAGCCGCTTTAATTTCAGCTTTAGTGGCGTCAATTGCTACGCGGAAAACTACAGTGTTAGTTTTCTCGGCATTTACAGTGCTCTTCTCAGAGATGTGTGGTGCTAGAATAACTTTTAGCAAACGTTCTTCGCGGATCATGCTAGCATCTCCTCGATTTGCTTAACTGCATCAGCAGTTACCAGCACAGTGTTGAACGCGATTAGACTTACTGGATCAATACCAGCAACGTCACGAACGTCAACTTTGTACAGGTTACGAGCTGCCAAGAATAAATTCTCATCAACTTCTGGAGTAACAATCAACACGTCAGTTAGGTTCATTGCAGTCAATTTGTTTTTCAGCTCTTTCGTTTTAGGAGCTTCAATACCAAATGATTCAACAACCATTAGACGGTCTTGACGTACCAATTCAGACAGGATGCTCTTAAGCGCTCCGCGGTACATCTTCTTGTTAACTTTTTGGCTGTGATCTTGCTGCTTAGCAGCAAAAGTTACACCACCACTACGCCAGATTGGGCTTTTTACAGTACCAGCACGAGCTCGACCTGTACCTTTCTGACGCCAAGGTTTCTTTCCAGAACCTTTGACTTCTGCGCGTGTTTTTTGCGCGCGAGTGCCTTGACGGGCGTTTGCCGCGTAAGCCACTACTACCTGATGAACCAGTGCTTCGTTAAAGTCCTGGCCAAAGGTAGTTTCGGAAACTTCAAGAGCGCTTTGCGCGTCTTTCAATACCAATTCCATTACTATCTCCTTAGACCTAAGCTTTAACTGCTGGCTTAATGATCAGGTTACCGTTAGTAGCGCCAGGAACAGCACCTTTAACCAACAGTAGGTTACGCTCTGCGTCTACACGAACTACTTCTAGATTCTGTGTAGTAACACGCTCAGCGCCCATATGGCCTGACATTTTCTTACCTTTGAATACACGACCCGGCGTTTGGTTCTGACCGATAGAACCATTCGAGCGGTGCGACAAAGAGTTACCGTGTGTCATATCTTGAGTACGGAAATTCCAACGCTTAACACCGCCTTGGAAGCCTTTACCCTTAGATTGACCGGTAACGTCAACTTTTGCTACATCAGCAAAGATATCAACATTTAGCTCAGCACCAACTTCAATGCCTACGCCTTCACCATCTGCTAAACGCATTTCCCACAAACCACGACCAGCTTCTACGCCAGCCTTAGCAAAGTGACCTGCATTTGGCTTGGTGATGCGGTTGGCTTTTTTGGTACCAGTAGTAAGTTGAAGTGCACTGTAACCGTCATTTTCAAGTGTTTTCACTTGAGCTACGCGGTTAGCTAGTATTTCAATTACTGATACGGGTATGGATACGCCATCTTCAGTGAAGATGCGAGTCATACCAACTTTACGACCAATAAGACCGATAGCCATCTCTCAAACCTCTTCTAAGGATCTCAATTAACCCAAGCTAATCTGAACGTCGACACCAGCTGCAAGATCTAAACGCATCAACGCGTCAACAGTCTTTTCAGTTGGCTCTACGATGTCAACCAAACGCTTGTGTGTACGAATTTCATACTGGTCACGCGCGTCTTTATTAACGTGTGGAGAGATCAAAACGGTATAACGCTCTTTACGCGTAGGTAGTGGAATTGGACCACGAACCTGAGCGCCTGTGCGCTTAGCAGTTTCAACGATTTCCGCAGTAGACTGATCAATCAGACGATGATCAAATCCTTTTAAGCGGATACGGATTCTTTGGTTCTGCATTGACCAGAGCTCCTAAAAATGAACACAAAAAACCACCCTCATGCAACTTTCATTCTTGAAAGGCAGAGCGAGATGATTTAACCGTTCGATTCCCTATCGGAATCGCTATGTATGTTAAGCGTTAACTCAAGTGGTTAATGCCTAGTTCGCTGAGACAACTCAGCGAAGTGGGGCGATTATACTCGGCTTACACCAAAAATCAACCCGATTGAGCAAATTCTCTGCATTTTTTCGCAATAGATCCACTCAATAAAAAAGAGCGCCTATTATACAGAAATAATGTATCAATACTACCTCTTAGAAGTTGTTTTTCTCGTCAATTCAATTTTAACTTCAACATTAATTAGTTATACCAATTACAGCCATTAACTTCCCACTCAGCAAGAGCTAAAGGGTTTCAGTACAAGGCGCAAGTTTGAGGTACTATTGGGATAATTCAAAAACTTGCAACGCAGTAATGGAATCCTTTAGCCTTGCCCTTCGGGAGCTTGTATGTGTCCAAATTACTACGCAAAATTGTCTCAACGTAGCAATGTAATAACGACAGTTTTGTATGTCGGTAATAACTATGTCTTCATCAATTTCACTTGTACTTTGAAAACATACATAGCTCTGAGTTGGGTATTTAATTACTGTAATTGGTATTATGTTCCAATCTCACGTTGTTATTTATCAAATTGAGCGACTAGATCTTGTTGACGCCGATTCTGCCGCGTAATGGCTTGCGACAGTGCCGCCGATGTGTTGGTATTTCCAACGATAGTTTCTGTGTTTGTTTCAATCTGACTAATATGCCGCCGCACTTCATTCATAACCTGAGCGTGTTCCTCAACGGCTACCGCAGTTTGATGCCCCATATGCTGAACTTGCTCGAGTGAGCCACTCATTTTCATCAAGGTTTGTTTGAGGGTGTTTTCAGATTTAACGCTTTCTTCCGTTAAGCTATGACTATATTGCATTTGTTCGACAGCTTCGGCTGTAGTGTCTTTTAATCCATTGATGATGCATTGAATTTCTTTTGCCGAGGTTTGTGACCGATTCGCTAACACCCTAACTTCATCAGCGACAACGGCAAATCCTCTGCCCGCTTCACCAGCCCGTGCAGCTTCGATGGCCGCGTTTAATGCAAGTAAGTTAGTTTGCTCGGCTAAGTTGTCGATAACATTCAGCACTTCTCCAATCTGTCCACATAATACATCTAAGTGGGCAATTGATGACTGTGAATGCTCTAGCAGTTCAGAAATTTTATTACTTGACTGTTGCGACTGCGCTAATGCTTGTTGCGTCTGACTTACTTGAGTTAATGATTTTTCAATGCTCTCTGATGTTTCTACAGTATTTTCTGCAACTTCATTTACCGCCTCACTCATTTGATAGATTGAGGTGGCCACAGCAGCAAGGTTGTCCCTTTGCTCAGTCAAGTTCTCAAGGTTTTGCTGGTTTTGATCTTGCTGCTCCATGATAGAGTGTTGAAGTTTACCACCACTTTCTTTTATCCGCCCTACTACAGCAAGTGTCTCAGCTTTTCTCATTCTAAGACTTAATTCAATATGAGACAGCTCATCAATGAAACCCGTATAAATAAATTGATTAACAGGATTGTTATGTACTTCTTCACTCAGCCCTAGTGTTTTCTCCCAACGCTGATGCAACTGCACGATTGGCCAAATACCGATAACCAATGCGAAAATAGCGAGTACTAGCTGGTGAAGTATTGAAGTTACTATGCCCACAGCAGCAATAAGACCTATCGATATAAACCAGCTTATAGTGAGTTTTTGAATAATCGATAAAGACAGCTTTGGCAGTAACATCTTGCCTTCATTCATTTTTTTATAACACTTTTCACTTCGTTCAACTAACGCTGGATCTGGTTTGGTGCGCACGGACTGATATTCATCGACATGCCCATTATGAGCAATTGGGCTAATATAAGCATTAACCCAATAATAATCGCCATTTTTACAACGATTTTTAACCAGTCCCATCCAATTTTTCCCTTGTTGAATGGTTTGCCATAAATTTTCGAATGCCGCTTTGGGCATGTCTGGGTGACGGATCTTGTTGTGAGGTTGTCCAATAAGCTCACTTTCATCATAGCCACATACGTCTAAAAAATCATGATTTAAATAGGTGATTTTGCTGTTTAGATCTGTGGTGGAGAGGATTTTATATTCTTCAGGATAGAGAATTTCTTTAGGAATATTTTTACCTGATTCAGTCATGATATAACCTTTGAATAACACTGAGTGATCAAAAGTTATAATGCCAGTATTCAGAACAAAACACGGTCATTTATTATATAAATTAGGCAATAACGACCGCATCTTTGACTAAGGTCAAACATCACAGCCATGTCATTAATATGTGGCACTTGAACCAAGCGCAACCCTTTATTATACCAATTACAGTAATTAATCTCTCACTCAGCAAAAGCTAAAGGGTTTCAGTGCAAGGCACATGCTCGAAGTACTGGGATAATTCAAGTGCTTGTAACACAGTAATGGAACCCTTTAGCCTTGCCCTTCGGGAGCTTTTATGTGCTCATATTACTTCTCAAAATTGTCTTGACGTAGCAATGTAATAACGACAGCTTTGTATGTCGGTAACAACTATGCCTTCATTAGTTTCGATTGCACTTTGAGCACATACATAGCTCTGAGTTGAGCACTTAATTATTGTAATTGGTATTAAATTACATTTGCACAAGTGAAATGCTGGTTAACAGCCTTTATCAATTACTACATGAGTTGCGGTGGCTGGTTTTGCTTCTGTACCTGCTTCGGTATACACCAAATAGCAATTTTCAGGTGCGCCGGGCGCAAACACTTTCACTTGTCCCGGTTGCGTTTCTGTCGCTGAGATAATGTCCATATCCCAATCTGCGACTGCAGAGTGAATGGTATCTTTGGCGTCAAAAGTGACATCAAGACCATTTTCTAGCGCTGAGCGTGTTGCCCTCATAGAACCATTTAACATATTTATTGAAATATCGTTCACTGAAATATCTGCAACACCTACTGCTGCACCATTTTTAAGTGCTTGTTCATGCACAAGCTTATTGGCCTGTTCAATCGCCACTGATAAAGATTGAATCGATGACTTATGATTATTGTTGATTAGTGTTTTTGTCTCAGGCACTCGGCTTACAATAAAAATAAGCAGAATAACTGCAATAATTACGATGATATAAGTAAGTAACTTAGACTGCGCCATACCTTGTTGATTATTCATAACATTCTCTCATTATTGATTAATGTACAACAGACATCTTGTTTTGCTGTTTTCAGGCTAACGATACGATCCTGATATTTGCCATCAAAGTTATGCCCTACTCGTAACACCCAGTAATGACTCCTTTACCTCAATCGCCTTCTGTGGCTGATAATAATTTAGCGAGCTGAGTGTACCACTGCTGTTTAAAAAAAACACAAACCGTTTTTTATTCAACAGCCATGATCAATCACGAGATACTTTACTCCTTGTTTTTTATCTGCAACCCCCGCTTCGCTGTAAATTAAGTGGCAATTATCTGGTGCTTGAAATTGTTGAATTTTAACTTTAACGGGGTGAGAGATATGATGGGGCACATCCAAAACCTGCCAATTTTGAAAGGTTGAATGATGTGTTCTAGAGACAATATAAGCTAAATCCAATCCATTACTCAACGCGGTTCGATTGGCTCTAAGTTGACCATTCATCATGGTAATTGGGATCCCTTCGATACTACGCTCTTGGATACCGCTGGCCAATGCATTTTGCTGGGGAAGTACTCGGTCGTTCACATGCTTTATCGCAACCAACACCCCTTGTAGGGCATCCTTCCTTTCTTGGGATTGTAAATTTTGGATACTGTTTTTTTTAATAGTAACGAGCAGCATCACCACAACAATGGTTGCAATAAAGATACTCAAAACCATGTTTGAGGTCGTCATTCCTTGGTGCTTGTGCATGAATTATCTCAATTAAAAGCGAAATAGATACAACAAGTGTAGGAAAATTTTAATTTTTTGCTGAAAGGACTCTGATGTCATCGCACTAAAAGCCCGCAACACAATACACGGGCCACTTTTAATGCTTATACCAATTTGCTGGCATACAGGGCTTTTCGTTCTGAATCAGATAAAAATGCCATTTCAACACCATTACGCTGTAACTGCGCACATTCAGAAGTTGATAAACCAATTTCAGAGCGGGAGACTTGATATTCATGAGCAATGGTAATGTTACTCACACCTGGATCATCCGTATTCAATCCAATTAATACACCAGCATCGAGAAACAGTTTAATTGGATGTGCTTGATAAGACTCAACGGTAGAAGTATGAAGATTGCTGGTCGGGCAAGATTCTATACCAATTTTATGCTTCGCAAGGTATTCCATCAATTGTGGATCATGAATCGCTTTAACACCATGACCAATTCGGGTCGCCCCTAACTCATTGATGGCTTGCCACATACTCTTGGCATTATCAGCTTCACCGGCATGAACCGTAACATTGAGTCCCGCATCACGAGCTTGTGTAAAATGATCATTAAACAAAGCACCAGGAAAACCCAGTTCATCGCCTGCCAAGTCTAAGCCAACCAACTTATCTTTATGGGTTAACAAGCCATCTAATTCTTGCTGACAAGCAGTTTGACCGAATGACCGTGACAAAATACCAATGAGATTAACCTTAACTTGGTAATCTTTAAGACCAGCGTTAACGCCATCAATCACAGCTTCAACTACGCCAGCAATTGGCAAGTTATGTGTCATTGCCATGTAATATGGGCTAAAGCGCAGCTCCGCATAATCTAGCCCTGAAAGCGCAGCATCGGCCACATTTTCATAAGCGACGCGCTTAACTGCGTCTAAATCAGCAAGTACCTTTACCATCCAATCGAGCTTAGTTAAAAAGCCCACTAAGTCACTTTCTTTTCCTTGGATTTGAACAAAAGGTGCTAATGCTTCCACTGAGTCTGCAGGTAATGCAATACCATGTTGATGCCCCAGCTCCCAAATACTGTTCACTCGAACATTACCATCAAGGTGTCTGTGCAAATCAACCAGCGGAATATTTTTATCAATCATTAACGTTTTACCCCCAAAAAACCTTTGAGTATCAATTACGACAAAACTCGATTAATGCCCAAAGGGTAGCCAAGAATTCTAGCATGGCTGTTTTTTTTGTTACCCTTTTTTAGGAGATTTATGTGAGATGGTTAGAACTAACTGGCATAATTGATAAAATATTTAATACAAAAGCACAGGGATTTCATGAAAAAAGTCATTACACTGACACTGTTAACCGCCGCCATCAGCGGTTGCAGTGTGAACATTCATGCGCCACACCGTGTTTCAACGGAAGATGAACAAACTCCAATAACAAAAGCTCATTCAACTTCGCCACTACAAACCTATATTGATCAAGACTGGGCAATTAAACTGGCAGCCAGTGTTCAATTAGCATCCAGCATGGGCGATAACACTCAAGCTGGCAAACTTGACGATTTGTCACCTGAACATCTCGCCAGCATCCATCAACAACAACTTAATTTATTAAACAAGCTCAAATCAATGAGCACGTCCTCGCTCTCTGAGGACGACAAGATCAATAAACAGATTTTGCAGTATCAATTGCAGAATAGTATCGACATGTATCGTTTTCATGATCATTATTTACCGATCACAGCCGAAAGTGGTTTCCATGCTTACATAGCTTCAATCAGTAAAGGACAATTTAAGACAGAGTCAGATTATCGCCAGTATTTAAATCAACTCGCCCAATTGCCGCGTTATTTTGAGCAACAAATCCATTGGCTAACAAAAGGTTTAGAAGCTGGTAATACGCCGCCGAAAGTAACTTTAACAGGCTTTGAAGACAGCATTAGTGCTTTTATTGTGCCAGTAGAAGACAACGGATATTTTTCACCTTTTACTCGTATGCCAGCACACTTTTCTGCCAGCCTTAAAAGCGAATTAACCGCACAAGGGCAGCAAGTGATTAAAAATGCCGTGTTGCCGAGTTACCAGAAGTTTTATGACTTCATGACCGAGCAATATATCCCCAACGCGAGAGTTAATATTGCCGCTTCAAGTCTACCAAACGGCCATTCTTTTTATGAAAACCGAGTGCGTTATTATACGACATTGCCAATGTCGTCAGATGAGGTACACCAACTTGGATTAAAAGAAGTGGCTCGCATTCGCAATGAAATGCAGCAAGTTATCAAAGACGTTGGCTTTAAAGGCAGTTTTGCCGAGTTTTTGCACTTTTTAAGAACCGATCCGCGCTTTTACCCTAAAACCGCTGAAGAATTATTAAAAGAAGCCAGTTTTATTGCTAAAAAAGCAGATGCGATGCTGCCTAAATACTTTAGGAAACTGCCCCGCACTCCTTATGGTATCGAGCCCGTACCGGTAGAAATCGCACCTAAATACACCACAGGTCGCTACTCGGGCTCTAACCGTGACGATCAAGCAGGCTTTTATTGGGTAAACACTTATGCATTAGATAAACGTCCATTATACGAATTGCCAGCCTTAACACTTCATGAAGCGGTGCCCGGTCACCATTTGCAGATATCATTGAATAAAGAGTTAACCACGCTACCGAACTTTCGTCGTTACAGTTATATCTCTGCCTTCGGCGAAGGTTGGGGGCTGTATTCAGAGTACCTAGGTTTAGAAGCGGGTTTGTATCAAGATCCCTATGACAATTTTGGACGTCTGACTTATGAAATGTGGCGCGCCGCCCGTTTAGTGGTGGATACAGGTATGCACGCAAAAGGTTGGACACGGCAGCAAGCCATCGATTTCATGGCCAGTAATACTGCATTATCATTACACAATGTCACGACAGAAATTGATCGTTATATTTCTTGGCCGGGGCAAGCCTTATCATATAAAATTGGTGAGCTAACCATTAAACGTTTACGTAAAAAAGCGGAAAACGAGCTAGCTGAAAAGTTTGATATTCGTGCGTTTCATGATGCGGTGTTGGCAAATGGTTCGGTACCTATGTCAGTATTAGAACAAGAAATAAACCACTTTATTCAACAACAAAAATAAACAAAGCCGCCGTGAGTGATCAGTCATTCGCGGCATTGTAAAATAGATGCCATTAAAATGACTACCTGTAACGTATGGAACAACAAGATCGAGTTATGTATTCTTCTGAGCATGCACTAAACACCATTGAGCAACTGACGTTTTGGCGTAGCGTTGAACACAGTCAATTACAAGTTTCTAGTGATGTGACTTTAGCTTATTGCCGTGTCTTGCACCCTTATAGTGACAAAGCGATAGTGATCAGTAATGGCCGCATTGAAAGCTACGAAAAATATCAAGAGCTGATTTTTGACTTGTATCAGCAAGGCTATTCGGTATACGCACTCGATCATCGTGGTCAAGGCAAATCAACCCGTTTAGTTGACAACCCTCAATTGGGGCATGTGGACAAGTTTCAAGATTACGTCACAGATTTCAGTTCATTTATCAGCCAAGTTGTTCAAGCGGATAACCATCAGCAATTATTTTTACTCGGCCACTCTATGGGCTGTACAGTAGCTACTTTGTATCTTGAGCACTATCCAAACGTATTCGATGCCGCTATTTTCTCAGCTCCTATGTATGGGATTTGCCTGCCTTTACCTCGATTTTTTATTTTATGGCTTGCTAAACGACTCGACTTTACCAACCAAGGTAAACCCTTTTACGTGATTGGAGGCCGTAACTATTACCCCAAGCCATTTGAAAATAACTCGCTTACCCAAAGCCAACCCCGTTATCAATGGTTTAGAAACCTGTATCAACAATTTCCACAGTTGCAACTTGGCTCCCCCACTCATCGATGGCTTGTTGAAGCGTTAATCGCCGCTAAACAGTGCCAGTCAATACTGGCAAGTACAACTACCCCAGTGTTAATATTACAAGCAAAAGCCGATACCATAGTCGATAATCGCGCTCAAGATAAATGCTTTGCCGCCATGCAGCAAAATAGCAACCAACACCAAAAAGTTGTATTTTCTGACGCTCGCCATGAGTTGTTTGTCGAAAACGATACCATTCGCAATCAAGTGCTCGACAGCACCTTCGATTTTATCAATCGTCACAGCCATCAGGATTAAGTAGTATGTTTCACATTGCGCTTTATGAACCAGAAATCGCTCCAAATACCGGAAATATTATTCGACTTTGTGCTAATAACGGTTGCCATTTACATTTAATTGAACCACTAGGTTTTGATTTCGAAGAAAAAAAACTTCGCCGTGCTGGGCTTGATTATAAAGATCTGACCAACGTCACTCGCCACACTGATTTTGATACATTTATGAAGGCCGTTGAGGGTAAACGCATTATGGCGTGTACCACCAAAGGCAGTCGACCTCATTCTGACTTAACCTTTGCCAAAGATGACGTTTTATTATTTGGGCCTGAAACTCGCGGCTTACCCATTAAAATTATTGAGTCGCTGCCACTAGAGCAGCGCTTACGCATACCTATGGTGCCAAATAGTCGCAGCCTCAACTTGTCAAACTCTGTGGCGGTAATTGCCTATGAAGCATGGCGTCAACTCAGTTATGAAGGGGCGATTTAATGACTGAATACGTTTGCATAACCTAAATGCTCATTTAGCCTACTGATTAAATCTTGTAGGCTTAATCAAAAAATAAGCAATCATAAATTATGTGCCGTATTCTACTGTTTTTATTCGTCAGTTTTAGTTTCACACTCAACGCCCAGTCTATCGAACGTATTGAACCCAGTAATTGGTGGGTTAATATGGTAAACTCGCAGCTACAGCTCATGGTTCACGGAGAAGACATCAGTCAACTCACGCCAACAATCATTGATCCTAGAGTTCAACTTACTGAAATTCACCGCACTGATAATCCCAATTATTTATTCATCGATTTAACCTTATCACCAGAACTTACAGCAGGCTCTATTGAGATTGCATTTAAACGTGATCATAAAACGGTGTTGACTCATCAATACCCTATACTTTCTCGACAAGCCCATTCAAAACAGCGTCAAGGATTCAGCAGTAAAGATGTCATTTACTTAATTACCCCTGATCGGTTCGCAAATGGTGATGCCCGTAACGACAACGTGGCTGAAATGGCTGAAGGGCTAAACCGATCCAATAAAGGCGGGCGTCACGGTGGCGATATCCAAGGCATTATCGATCACCTTGACTACATTAAAGAGATGGGATTCACCCAGATCTGGCTAAATCCTGTGCTCGAAAACAACATGACCGAGTATTCCTATCACGGTTATTCCACCACCGATTACTATGCTGTAGATCCACGCTTGGGCAGCAATGCCTTATATCAAACGCTCAGTACTAAAGCCAAATCCCAAGGACTTGGCATTATTATGGACGTCATACTCAATCACATTGGCAGCGAACATTGGTGGATGACCGACATGCCAAGCAAAGATTGGCTAAATCAACACCCACAATATACTGGCACCAATCACTTTCGTGAATCACTGCACGATCCTTACGCCGCAAAAGCCGATAAAGATTTATTCCATAAAGGTTGGTTTGTCACAACTATGCCAGATTTAAACCAACAAAACCCCTTGGTCACCCAATACCTTATTCAAAATGTGATTTGGTGGATTGAAACCGCAGATTTATCTGGTGTTCGTGTCGACACCTATTCTTATTCTGATAAAGCCTTTTTAGCCGCTTGGACAGCCGCAATCATGCAGGAATATCCAAACTTTAATATCGTCGGTGAGGAGTGGAGTATTAACCCAGCCATTGTCGCCTATTGGCAAAAAGATTCACCACGCCAT
Source organism: Parashewanella spongiae (assembly GCF_004358345.1). Classification (NCBI taxonomy): domain Bacteria; kingdom Pseudomonadati; phylum Pseudomonadota; class Gammaproteobacteria; order Alteromonadales; family Shewanellaceae; genus Parashewanella; species Parashewanella spongiae. Next base: position 5,318,105 of record NZ_CP037952.1, read on the forward strand.
GACAATTACCCCACTCAGTTACCAAGTTTAATGGACTTCCCATTGCAAGAAGCATTAATCCATGGACTAAAAGAAAAAGAAAGTTGGAGTTCAGGCTTAATTCGAATCAACCAAACATTGGCGAATGATTTTTTATACGGTGATCCATACAATCTGGTTACCTTCCCTGACAATCACGACATGTCGCGAATATATACCCGTCTAGATCAAGACGTTGATTTGGTTAAAATGGCCCTTGCTTTTTTTGCCACAACACGAGGGATCCCACAGATTTTTTATGGCACCGAAATATTGATGCCCGGCAGTGACGACCATGGTGAACTCAGAGCCGATTTCCCCGGTGGTTGGTCTGGCGATAAAACAAATGCCCTAACAGGTAAAGGCTTAACGGATAAACAGATCGAGGTTCAGCAGTACACCAAAACATTACTCAACTGGCGTAAACAGTCTGATATTGTTCAGCAGGGTAAGTTAACACACTATAACCGTGATGACGGTATGTACGTTTATTTCCGACATTTACCGAATACAGCGAAAAAAGTCATGGTCGTTATGAACAAAAACGCTGAAGTTAAATCGCTAAATATGGCTCGCTTCTCTGAGGTGTTAGGAAATGCACAACGATTTAACGCACGCAATGTCATGACAGATGAATCTATTGTGATTAATGGTGAGCTAACAGTGCCAAAGAAACAAACATTGATTTTGGAAATTGAATAACCAATGTTTGATTACTCTTCAGCATTCGTGAATGTGAAAAGTCTACGGCCTTGAAAAACTCGTGGACTTACTGTCCAAATCCAACTTATTAATGAAAAGTAAGCGATAATTTTTCTTTTGACGCGAGTTTTAAGCTTGTACTTCTTTCGTAACAAATCAAATAAAAATTAAAAATCAACGTGTATTTGGACAGAAGCATTTCAAAAGATGCTGACACTTAAATAGACATAACTTGCAGGGGATGTGTTGAATCTTTAGTCAGAGATTCTGCAAATGTATAGCTTTAAGGTTTTTGGAAAACATTTAAAATCCCTTTGACGGTTATCTAGTCCACTTCTTATCAGTGCGTTAGCCATATCTAAAAGTATTTGACCTTGATTCTGAAGTTCTTCAGACATTTCTGAGTTGGTTGACGTTTCACGCAAAAATGATTTTAAACCATCGCGGAAACTTAATGCGTCAACACATTGTTTGTTACTAGGTATTTTTAATAATTCCTTACACCATACTTTAAGGATTCTCCTTAGTACTTTGGTACGAACAGAGTCATCCATCGCAAACCTTAGATATTTAGGTGAACTTACTGCTTGAGCGTTTTTCAACCTCTTAAGGTGATTAACAGAATGAGAAAATTTACGACTCCTTGAGACTTTCCTTAACATTTCATCAGGGCAAGCTAACTTTCTCCAGTTAAAAGAGTCTTCTGGTATATCCACTGAATGTTTTGCACAGTAATAAGATCTACTCCAATCAAGACTGACACCTCGATACTGCATTGCTGAGTCTGCGTTATCTCGTAATTCTTGCTGTGATACTTTATATAGCCATAGGTACAATTCTGGATCATGAAGGTATAGTTTTCTACATGTAGTTGAGTGCTTTTGTTTGTCAATTGATTTAATGTTTTTACCAATAAAGTCATCAAACTTACATAGCTGCGTCCAATCATTTTCGTCAGGTAGTATTAACTTTATATCTCGGCCATATGTATTCACATTTAAAAATTGCTCCATTTCAAATTGTTTACTACGAGCAATCACTGCATCATATGATGGTGATGTTGTTGGTATTTCATAAACTAGCTGTCGTCGGACAGGCAGACAAAAATCATTACAAATTTCTTCTTGTGGATAATCACTAATGCTTAATAAATTGTTTACCTGATGAGGAAAAACTGACATAGACACTCAATTAATAATCAAAAACAAAAAGTTAATAGGTTTAGTGTGGCTAGCTTACTGTTCAATAAAATATAAATAAATAAACCTTTGCTGAACGAATAGTAAAAAAATTTCTATTCGTTTAAATATAGCGAATATTGATACTCGCTTTCGTGAGTATGACAACGAAACGCCAAACCTCTTTTGATTAGATGTGAGCGGAAAAGCATGACTTTCGAAACTTCGAAGAAATTAATCCAACATGACCAAATTATAAACTAATTGTATATCTATGTTGAATTCATGACTCTGTAATACCTATGAAGTTACCGATTAATATCAATCAAATGAAAAGACGCAGATATATCGAGCTGATGAGTAGATATTGATAATAAACACTCGCGCTAGTTCACTTAACCTCACTACATTCGATTAAACATCTTTCATTAAAGATTGTCTAAAAAAAAGTAAAAAACTAACCTCTCTAAATAAGGAAAGTTGCGGAAAAAAGTATACCGATTATTTCTCGTCACTCCAGCGCTGGAAACGAAGTAACGACAGTTTTGTATGTCGGTAGTCTAGTGCCTTTGCTTTTTTCTATAAAAGTCACTGGATACCAGCCTTCGCTGGTATGACAAAGATTTGTATTTTCTAAATCGCTCGAACCCTAACAAAAGAGAACTCAGATTTTCATTCAGTTCTATCAACTTTCGATTCTATCAACAAGGTGTGATTTCATGGCTGGAAATATTGTCTGTTACTCAGTCCCTAGTAATTCTGACTGGTCCCCAAGTCTTGACGACATGCACATGATGTCTCAACTTGTCACGCATGAGAAGAAAAGTAAGCCAATAATTCTCTCTTTTTCAGACTCAGATCCCAGTCTTAATACTCCTAGCATTCAATATTCTTTACGGGTGGCTAAAACGAAAAAAGAATTCGAAATTTTTCAAAGTGAACAGCAAGGAGCAGTTAAGAAACCCAAAACCACACGGGTAGTCAGTTATTCAAACCTGCCTCCAAACTTACAGCAAGTGCAATCTGCTTTCACCTTCTTACTCAGCAGTAAACCTACAAAAAAACAGGTCGCAGAATCTTGGCTAACAGCACTAAACCAACGTCCAATACCGGATGTATTCACTCATATTGTTTCAGCAAGTGAGTCCGAGACACCAACACAGTCTGAAGCAAAACCCTTATTAATAGCGACGTTACTTGGTAATCATACTATCGTTACTGAGCTGCTCAGCTCAGAAGCATTTAATCTATCTACGGATGATAAACAATTAGCTCTTTATTTAGCCATTAAAAATCAACAACTAAACATTATAAAAACACTGGTAAACCATCAAATAGATATAAACTTAAAAGATATTCACGGATTAACACCACTCATGCACGCCGCCAAACTTGGCTTTAGTGAAATAGTGGATTACCTGCTGAAGCAAGAGATCAATGTTAATGATTTATCCTCTGATCAATACGAACACAGCGCGCTTTCATTAGCCCTTAAGCATCAACAATTTTCCATCGCAGCTACGCTCATTCCTCACTCAGCCGAATCACTCAATCAAGCATCAAGCCAAGAAAATGGTTGGACGCCACTATGCTTCGCCGCATTCCATAATAAGCTGGATCTCGTTAAGTTGCTCGTTGAGCATGGAGCTGATGTGAGTTATGTTACCCAGAATAACTTTAACTTGCTCACAATCGCCTGCCTGAATGGTGAAAATGACGTTGCGTATTACCTGCTGGAGATGACGAACAGTGGCATCGACTTATGTTTATTTAGTACTGCACAAAACAATTACAGTCCACTTAAATTAGCCATCAAATTTAATCATGTTGCGCTCGCTGAAAAGATCATTGATGTGTCACTTTCCTTAGAAAGTAAATCAAAAGAGGCCGTGATACTTCACGCTAAAGACGCTAATGGCAACACGCCAATCTTGTATGCGACTCGTCTATTTCAGCTAGATTTGATCAAATTACTCATCCAAAAGGGTGCCAACCCTAATGATCTTGACAAGCTTTTTCGTAGCCCATTGATGCTGGCGATTCAAAATGACAACTTACCTATTGCAAAGCTCTTACTTGAAAAGTCAGCCGAACCTAGCTCTCATAAAAACTGTAAAGAAACAATTCTCAACATAATAATTACTCATGACAATCTAGACATGCTCAAATTACTCCATAAGTACCATCCTTTATACATTACTCAAGATCATTTAGCTGTTGATAATGCCGCACTTCATGGCAGCATAAATGTGTTAACACAGTTCCACCAATGGGAGATGGATCTTTGCCTTACTGAAGCTAAATCAATTACTCCTATAGACTACGCCTTCAGAAAAAAACACATTGATATTATTCAATTTTTATTGCAACATTCTGGCCCTCAATATATCGATTTTCTCAAAACTCGAAAAGACACACTTTTACTGATGGCTTGTTATACTGGATTATCTGAGTTGGTACCTCAGTTATTGTCGAGCAATGCAGAAGATATCGATGTTTGCAATGACATCGGCAGCTCTCCACTTATAATGGCCGCAGGAGAAGGTCATGTTGATATTGTACAAAAACTTATTGAAGCAAAAGCTAAGATTAATACTCGCAATAAAGATGGTGATACTGCATTAATGCATGCCGTTGCGAATTATCATCTGCAATGCGTCGAAATTTTATGCCAACACGATGCAGATCTTGGTTTGGCTGATAACGACGGTTGCACACCTATGTTCATAGCCCTTATGAATTATGGCAAAAAGGATAACTCAACACCTACAACCAAAAAAATCATCGATTTATTACTCGAATATGAAACAAAAAAATCATTGAGTGTTTCACATTTTGAGACAGGGCAAACACCTGGCGTTTTATTGGCTATACAGAACAATGTCTCCGCCATGAGAATACTAAAAAACAAAGGCGTTGATCTCACTACATTAGATGGGAATGGGTGGAGCTATGTGCACGTTGCCGCATTCTTTGGCTCCGTTGAGGTACTCAATTATTTACTCGAGCAAGAACCGTCATTATTAAATACACAAACCACAGATGGCTTTAAAACTACCCCGATTATGTCAGCTGTCAGTCAATGTCAATTAAAAGTCGTAGAATGTTTATTGGATAAAAATCCCGATTTAGAAGCGACCAACCCCAATGGAAAAACAGCATTACAAATTGCAGAATTGAAACAAGCTCAAGTCGCGTCAGATCAGTCTCTATCAAAGCATGCTGAAGCGACTGAGCAAATCATTTTAAAAATCCAAGAAAAACTCTCTTCAACATCAATAGTAGAATCAGACGAAGAAGAATCAGCCGCAGAAGAATCACCCGAAGTAGAATCACCCGAAATAGAAATCAGCAGACACTCTCCATTTATATTCATATAAACTGTATAACGAACATTCGATTTTAGCTCCCTATTTTTGTTAAACCACGCTCACTAGAGGGCGTACCTTAATTATACTTGTATGCACACCATATTCATCTCATGACGAATAACGCTCTATGATAGATAACGCTGCATTATGAAAAAATAGCTAATAAACAACCCCGCCGCAAGCAGCGGGGAATTCACCCTAAGCGATTAAAAAACACTATGTTTATACGATTAACTTATAGTAAATACAGGTCCTTTTGCTTTGTTTTGATCAAATATCCAGCGCGCAATTGAACGCCATTCTGTTTGAGAATACACTCCGAAAATCCACAAATCATACACAAAGCCAATAATTAGATAGCAGCATATTAATGATTAATAGCCTGTTTTAAACAATGCATAACTATGTGGAATTTTGCATTGTTGATCTATGTCGCTCGGTGTTGTAACCACATCGAAAAAAGGATTGGTATACCGACATGTTCAAATTTACTTCTGTAAGGGATGTCGCAGTTCAAATAATACCACTTTAAATTTCAACGCTTAATTTGTCATACCTGCGAACGCAGGTATCCAGCGACTTGTGCCCAAATTAACCAAAGACTCTGGACTCCTGCGTTCGCAGGAGTGACGATAAAATTGGTATACATTCTTCCGCCACGTCCCTAAGCCACCAACTTGTTACTATTTTTATCGCCATTGGTATCGTTTCTGCCGTCTGTGTTGGAATATTCGTCAGCACTGGCCTCAACGAGAAAAAACACCTCGATGCACAAGCTAAAGCGTCTGAGTTGATCTCGAGAACCACACAAATGTTCTTGGTATCGAGTGTCAAATTTAATGATGAATTTACGGCCGAGACAGATCAAGCCAAAAAAGCCATTATTCACGCCGATTGGACTCGTACTATCCGTGCGATTGATACTGCAGTAACTAACGATTTCGGCAATAAACAAAGTCGAGTGAGACTGTTTGCGGATCCAAAGTTTGTACAAAAAGCCAGTCTTGGTGGCGCGGTGACATAAGCCAATACTAATTTTGAGTTTGATGCCGTGTCAGCATTTGTCCGCGGAGACAACCAAGTCGAAGAAACAACGGAAGACTATTACCGCATTGGCATTCCTTTGTTCAGTGATATGCACCCTGGCTGTGCGAACTGCCATAGTATCACCCCCAGTGATCATCAACTATTAGGCGGTCTAAGTGTCAACATACCCTTAGCACAAATGACGGCGGCAACGGATGCTGAAGCCAGTCGATTCATCATCGCCATTATTACTGTCATTTTATTATTGATGTTGATCATTTATTTCTATTTGAAGCGACAAATTGTGCAACCATTAAAAGCTCTTAATGGCGAAACTAAGCAGGCCGCAGACTCTATTCAAACTGGTAATGTAGATTACACCATGAGCAACATAGGCAAACATGAAATCAGCTATATCACTCAAAGTTTTGATAATACCTTATCGGTCGTAAAGTCATTATTAAGCGGTATGATCAACAATTCTCGCTTAGTTCAAACCGCTGCGGCCAACACCAATGAAATGGCCGTAAGGCAAGAAAGTGCAGCCATACGTCAGCAACAAAAAATCTCACTCATTTTAGAATCACTGCAAGAGCTACATCAAGCCGGTAGCATGGTTTCTGGACGTACCTTATTAACATCTGATGCCAGTGGGGAAGCCAAGCAACGTTTGACCGAAGGCAAAAATACTATGGATCAGGCTGTTGTTTCGCTGTGCGCACTGGCTGAAAAGATTAATAGTACCAGTGCTGTAGTGTCGTCATTAGATAAACGCAGTGAGGACATTGGCTCTATAATCAGTACCATTGACGGTATTGCTGAGCAAACCAATTTACTGGCGTTAAATGCCGCGATTGAAGCCGCACGAGCTGGCGAGCAAGGTCGTGGGTTTGCCGTTGTTGCTGACGAAGTTCGCTCTCTCGCACAACGCACTCAAGACGCGACCCGTGAAATCAATCAATTAATTGCTGATCTACAGTCAGATGCAAAACGCGCAAATACTATGATGAACAGTAGTGCTAACGCTGCGCAATGCACAGTTGATTTTGCAGGAGATGCCCAGAGCAAACTAGAAGATGTAGACCAACATGTGCTGAATATTAATGATTTAAACCAAGAAATTGCGTCGGCAACGGAAGAACAAACGGTGACAATAGCGAACATCAATGAAAGCTTAGAGGATTTCTCTCAAGAAACGGCTTTGAGCGTAACAACTTCAAAAGAAATGGCACACGAAAGTGAGTCGTTGAATCAGTTATCAGAAAAAATGACTATATCATAAATCACAGGTTGCCACTTAAATTATGCTGTAGGTGATGATAAGTTGCACCTGTAAAAAACCTAGTGCTGAACACAAGCTGCACTAGGCTATTTTTCTCCGCTCTTTTGATTATTTTATTCGGCTTCAAGTATCGCGTTTGGGCTACCAGGTAGAGGCTTTATTCCTGGGATCTTATCGCTATTGGCTCCCTCACTTACCAACCTTTCGAGAGCTCGTTTTCTAATACGATCATTCGAACTTCCCATTAATTTCACCCCGCTATGACGATAAGCCGCAGCACTTTCTTTCTCTCGCCTTTGACTATCTTTTAAGCACTGCTCTCTTTTTATACTATCTTGCAAAGCTTGTTCAGCCTGTTGTTTTTTGGTTTCAATTCTCATCTTTTGCGTATCAAGTACTTTATTAATCTGTAACGCACTCTTGCTTTGATAACGCCCAAAAGTAATAGCCGTTAAAAATAGTGATACTATATTTCGACTTCGAACGTGAATTTTACCGTCATGTTTTATTTTGACTGTGTATTTTCTAATTTCATTGGTTGTCTCGCAGTGTAGTTCCACGGCGTGATCACCGACTTTTTCAGGGATATTCAATGATGAGAAATCTTTAAACTCCAACTGCTTTGCGCGGCGATTGATGACTCGTAGGCTTCCTATACTCATCGTTCTCCTCCTTTATTACTGTTAAGGGAGAGTAAAATTTGCTTCTTGGTACTATTATAGACCAGCAAAATCACGATAAGTCACGAACATTAATAGATGCTAATCATTTGGAAACTATATAAAAATGGCATTTCTGCCCTTCTACCTTTCATGTGTAAGTGAACTAAATGAATATTGGCAAAGTGTTAATTAATACCAATCCGCATTCAATAGTGATCGCTCAGCAAGAACGAAAGGCTTTCAGTACAAGATGTATGTTCGAAGTACTATATTCCCTACAGCCACCATACAAAGCTAGCGTTCAACACACTTCGTGCTTTTGTCGGGATAATTCAAGAACGTGCAACGCAGTAATGGAAACCTTTAGCCTTGTCCTTCGGTAGCTTGTATGCGCACACTTTGGTTTATAAAGAATACTTCACAAAATTATCTCAACGTAGCAAGGTAATAACGACAGTTTTGTATGTCGCTAATAACTATGTTTTCACCAATTTCGTTTGTACTTTGTGCGCATACATATTTCTGAGCTGAGCATTCAATTACTGTAATTGGTATTAACACAACCTATTTCGGGAAGTGTCACGGTAAAGAGCGTCGATTTATCCAGTCCGATATGATACCCCAAGAGTCGAACGCCACCATCTATGCCGTAAAGCCTGATCCCTTGGTAAAGAAACAACCACTCATCATTACGCCAGCCCTTAGTTTGCGCTATTTCGCAGTCTTGATTGAACAAGGTTAATGCCGATTTAAACGAACCTTCGCTGCTGATGGCTGAGTCGCGTATCCATACACTACTGTCATTAGGAACTCGCCCTAAATTTTTTTCACCTTGTACTTTTGTGTCATAAGTTAATTGTGGAAAACTGGTTAACGATGGGAGTTCAGGTGTCATTCCCATACTATTTTCATCTTCATTTCCCGGTAACCGATTGTGACTTAATAGAATCGACTCGCTTTGATCATTAATGTGCCGAGTTGACGTCATTACCAGCCCTTTTTCAGCATCTTGGCTTATTTGCACCGCGTACACACCAGTTTCATCAAGACTATATGTTTCTTTAGTCGTTTTTTGCACCTCAATCATACTGTTAGTTTGCGCGTCATAGCGCATGAGATAAAATCTGGGTAAATAATCAGTGTCTTCATTCTTTGGTTTTTGATTTACATAATCGGGCATATTCCATTCTTTAAGTAACAATTCTCTTCCCGTTATAGAAACCGACGTCAACTCAAAAAAACTGTTGGGATAATCTTTTTCGGGTTGCGGCATAAAGTGAAATACAAAGTTGTCGTTGATTGAACCACGAGTCCAAGCCACTTGGTAAGACGGGTAACTGGAGGTTTCTCCTGATATATCACTGCCATAAATAGTTCCAAATACCGTCAAGCCATCACTTGTTACAAACTGGGGGGTAGGCGCATCGTTTGGATTAACATCTTCTGGCAAAGGCAATAAAATAGAAATGTATTGCTCATCGATAATCTGGGAGGCACTTGTTCGTTGCCAAAGCACTGCCGCGCTTTGTAGCCTATCACCTTGAGTATATACCGCACTTCCGACAGCATATTTTAACCTTGGCGAAGCCGAATAAACCACACTAGATGTCCTATGGCCTGTAACCGCTGGTGAGTGCAACTTTGCCACAATTGTGCCAGATAGCTCATCAAATACGAGTGCCATATTTGCATCGGGACTGCCAGAATCTTTATGGCAGCTGCTGATATCTCTTGGGGTTGTTGTGACGTTTAACAACACTTCATCTATGTTAGTTTGGTTTTGTCGCACAATCACTTGCAGTCGTTGCGTGTTTGGATTTTCACATTCAGGCTGTATGGTGAAGTAACCTTCTGGTAGCTGGATCTCTGAGTATACGGCCTCTCCTGCCGACACAAATTGCGCACCGCTGATCGTGGCGCTAATTATCAGAAAACCTTTAGCCCAAGCGCTTATTGAATGACATCTATTTTGTTTATGCATGATACATCTCCTCTATCAATATCAAACGAAAATTGCAGAGAGTAAGCTCATGACTCAGCTTTAGCTGTTGAGTTGTAAAAGCTTACGAAGAATGAGAGTGCATCATAGTTAGACTAAGATTTACGACGCTGATCACAAAATAGACAGATTTAACCTTTCCATTTTCCAATCAGTGGATACATCGAGTAGGGTGAGGCGTTAGTGCCTCATCCCTCTCACAGAACCGTACGTACGGGTCTCGTATACGGCTCCTACTTAATTTTATTCAATTACTTTGTACTGAGCACATAGCCCGTTCGCACTTCTTCAAGATTGTATAGCCCCATCTCTGCAAACCATTTATTCGGCATTGCATAATGAAAGAGTGGACTACTTGCGTTCTTCTACTTCATCATTTGAATGAACTTAAATGGTGGCTTATAACCCAATGGCACTAACTTAAGAATTACTTCTGATATACCTTAAGCCTACGTGCTTGTTTTCTTGAATGTTGTAACCTTGGTGTCGGTTTCGGTCGCCTTTTCTTTGCTCTCGGTTCTTTTCTCCCCGGGCGATTGCCAACGATATGCTCGCCGATAATATCTGCTATCACATCCAATAAAGTGTCAATGATCCCTTCGGTGGCTTGCAAAAGTAATATCTGAAAATCTTGTAATGCGTCATGTGCGGCTTTAAAACTTGCCTCTCTAGGCGATATTCCTTTTTTTTTCTGCCGCTCGGCACATAAGTGCCCTTATCATGTTGTAAACTAACAAATGAACATCAATTTCCTTACGCACCATATCTGGACTACCACACCTTAAAATATCCATTTTCATCATGGTCTTGATTGACCTAAAATCCAACTCGATATGCCATCGTGAAACGTATAAATCAATAATATCTTGCTTCGGATAGACTTCTTTATCCGTGAGCGTGGTAACAATGATACGTTTCTTTGTTCCTACCATTCTGACGATAAGCTTTTCTGGCACTTGAGCGTAATCCTCTGGGGTCATCCATTCTGGACAGGATGGACGAATTAGCTTAAATAAACCATCTCGCTTACCCAGCTTTTCTTCACAGGTTCTGAAATCGACATTTCTGGCTCCGTTTTTTTCGAAAACAGCATCAACGCCTAACCCCATTAGTCCTACAAGAACAAAGTAGTTTTCGAAATTAGCATCTCCCAGCACAATGTCACCTTGTTTCAAGTCTGACTGCATACTTCTTAATAGTGCCTGCTCGCCAGTACCTTTCCCTTTACAAGGTGAAACAGCCGAGTCAATGACTGCACCGCTACCCAAAGAAATTAACACTAAAATCCGCAGCTGAGGAAAGCCCAATCCTTCTTTTTGTGACTTAGGTTGAGGGAATTGGGCTTGGTTCTCGTGCGTATCAGGCATAGATAGTGTTGAGCCGTCAGTTAATAGCACTCTACGGCCATGCCATAAGTATTTCCCTTGAATCGCTTCATCTAAGTTTTTTCCTGATTTCTTCAATAGCGATTTAATTGACTCTGGAGATAACCGTTTTCTTGCTTTGCAGTAGGGACCTGTAATTGTGCTGTTTTTCTCTCGACCTATAGCAATTTGATCTCTAGCGTCACTGATTAGTGTGCAACGACAAGACTTGTTTTCACTGGCAACTTGCTTCATGAAAAGCGAAAGTGTGTGGCAAGCGGGATACTTGCGTACTCTTTGAGTATTATCTTTTTGAAAATCTTCTAAATCTTGCAGAGTGAGAATTGAAGAAAGTTCATCTTCTTCCGTTTGAGCAAAGCGACGTAACAATTCTGGGGCATCATTGAAGAATTGGCGAGTTGTAGTATTCATGGCGTGACACTAGAAAAACCTTAATCTGTATGATTTACTCTCTATTGTTCAATTAGTAAACCTTCAGCTAAATCTTAAGTTAGTGCCATTGGCTTATAACCAAGTTGCTTAAGTCTGCGGTGTAGCCTACCTGGCTTTTTCCACAGTCTTAATTGTATGCTTCTCAGTCGTCGCCTTAACCATGTGGCTAGCTTCTTGAACTCGTTGCTCGCATTCGCTATTCGAAAATATTGGCTAAAACCTCTTAGTTTCGGGTTTAACTCTTTTATCACCCGTTGTAATGGCTTACCACCGTTGCGTTTGGTGAGCGCTTTAAGCTGCACTTTGAAGCTTTTCAGTTTCTTAGCTTGGATTGTCGTATAGTTACTGCCAATCTCTACTCCGAGAAACTTTACCCCATCATCACTATGAGTTATGTGAGTTTTACTCCGATTTACTGTCAGCTTTAAGTCTTTTTCAAGTAGCTTTGTCGCTTGCTTCAGTGCATTATCTGCACCTTTGCGACTGTGACATAATATCAGGATATCATCTGCGTATCTGACCAATCGATGATTTCTACGTTTCATCTCTTGGTCAAAGGCATCAAGGTAGATATTCGCTATCAGTGGACTGATAACGCCACCTTGTGGACTTCCTGTTACTGTTGCTTGCCAGTTGCCTCCTACGATAACACCGCTTTCAAGGAACTGTTTTATCAACCTTAAGATACTGCCATCTTTTACCCTTCTGCTTATGCTCGTTAAGATTAGCTCTTGGTCGAGTAAGTCAAAGCATTTGGATAAATCCATATCCACCACATGTTTTAAGTCATATTGACGGATAAACATCGTGGCTTTGTTTATGGCATCATGGCCGCTTCTGTGTGGTCGATATCCATAGCTTGATGGATGGAACTGCTCTTCAAATATCGGACTTAGTATATCGTTTAGGCATTGTTGTACGATTCGGTCTCGAACTGTTGGTGTCCCAAGCTTTCTCACTCCACCATCATCTTTCGGGATTTCTACCCGTTTGACGGCTGAAGGTCGGTATTGCTTGGTCTTGAGTTCGATAAGAAGTTTATCAAGTTCGTTACTCAGATTTGAGGCGAATTGCTCTAAGCTCTGCTCATCAATTCCAGCAGTGCCTTTGGCTCTCCACACTTTCTTAAATCCGTTGTACAGTGATTCTTTGTTAAGTAAGCGACCATACAAGCTGTAATAAACTCTCATTGACCTCTCTGTGTGCGTTATTTGGGTTCAGTGTCTTGTTTTCATCAGTCGGTGTATTTCACTCAGCCTCAAAGCCTTCTAGCCCTTGGCAATTTACTTTGATATGACTGAATTACTCCCGTATACGGCTTCGGTCTCCAGAGTCATTATTCCTAATGCCTCCAGTCGGAAATGCCTCACTCATCTTTTTGTGATTTTCTGTATCTTTGAAAAAAAATCCTGTCCATCACAAACTTAAATTAAGCTTCACCCCTTCGCCAACATCAAGGCTTTTGGCTTTTGGCTTTTGGCTGTTGATGTCGCCAATAAACTACGTCATTGGTCAATCCAGTTTTGCCCTCCACACCATTACTGGCTTTCATCGGCTGGATTTTACTCACTACTACGGGCTCATCGGCCACCTCGCACCAACTTCTACCTTGAGTTTCCTCTTGTATAAAAGCTTCTTGCCACTCGGATTATCTTCCCCCTCAGTCTGGGTAATACAGGCTTCTTTCTGCCTTCGGGTTTGCCAGTTTCGCTGGGCAAACAAAAAAGCCTCGTCATTTCTGACGAGGCTTCGTTGTGTTGGCGGAACGGACGAGACTCGAACTCGCGACCCCCGGCGTGACAGGCCGGTATTCTAACCAACTGAACTACCGCTCCAACTCTTTCACTTTATTTGCTTTGCAAATAAAATTATTCTTTTACTTCACTCTGTCACCAGTGAAATTTATTTTATTAAAAGTGATTTGGCGCCTGGAAATGACCTACTCTCACATGGGGAAGCCCCACACTACCATCGGCGATACTGCGTTTCACTTCTGAGTTCGGAATGGGATCAGGTGGTGCCACAGCTCTATTGTCTCCAGACAAATTCTGTTTGCTTATTCTTTTCTTTATTTACCGCTCTTTTAGCCGTAAATTAATAATTTGGTTGGCTGATACTTGTTTTTACAAGAAATTATCTCAAAGTTCTTACTTTATTAAGCGCTTATATATTCACTAAGGTTGTAAAACCCATCTGGGTTGTATGGTTAAGCCTCACGGGTCATTAGTACAAGTTAGCTCAACGCCTCACAACGCTTACACACCTTGCCTATCAACGTCCTAGTCTCGGACGGCCCTTTAGAGAGCTTAAAGCTCTAGAGATGACTCATCTCGAGGCTCGCTTCCCGCTTAGATGCTTTCAGCGGTTATCGATTCCGAACGTAGCTACCGGGCAATGCTATTGGCATAACAACCCGAACACCAGCGGTTCGTCCACTCCGGTCCTCTCGTACTAGGAGCAGCTCCTCTCAATCATCTAACGCCCACGGCAGATAGGGACCGAACTGTCTCACGACGTTCTGAACCCAGCTCGCGTACCACTTTAAATGGCGAACAGCCATACCCTTGGGACCGACTTCAGCCCCAGGATGTGATGAGCCGACATCGAGGTGCCAAACACCGCCGTCGATATGAACTCTTGGGCGGTATCAGCCTGTTATCCCCGGAGTACCTTTTATCCGTTGAGCGATGGCCCTTCCATTCAGAACCACCGGATCACTATGACCTACTTTCGTACCTGCTCGACGTGTCTGTCTCGCAGTTAAGCTGGCTTATGCCATTGCACTAACCGTACGATGTCCGACCGTACTTAGCCAACCTTCGTGCTCCTCCGTTACTCTTTGGGAGGAGACCGCCCCAGTCAAACTACCCACCAGGCACTGTCCTTACTCTCGATGAGAGAGCCAAGTTAGAACATCAACACTACAAGGGTGGTATTTCAAGGTTGACTCCACATCATCTAGCGACAACGCTTCAAAGTCTCCCACCTATCCTACACATGTAGGGTCAATGTTCAGTGCCAAGCTATAGTAAAGGTTCACGGGGTCTTTCCGTCTAGCCGCGGGTATACGGCATCTTCACCGCAATTTCAACTTCACTGAGTCTCGGCTGGAGACAGCGTGGCCATCATTACGCCATTCGTGCAGGTCGGAACTTACCCGACAAGGAATTTCGCTACCTTAGGACCGTTATAGTTACGGCCGCCGTTTACCGGGGCTTCGATCATGAGCTTCGACCTAAGTCTAACCCAATCAATTAACCTTCCGGCACCGGGCAGGCGTCACACCGTATACGTCATCTTGCGATTTTGCACAGTGCTGTGTTTTTGATAAACAGTTGCAGCCACCTGGTATCTGCGACTCCCAACAGCTTAGAGAGCAAGTCTCATCACCGTCAAGAGCGTACCTTCTCCCGAAGTTACGGTACCATTTTGCCTAGTTCCTTCAGCCGAGTTCTCTCAAGCGCCTTGGTATTCTCTACCCAACCACCTGTGTCGGTTTGGGGTACGATTCCTACTTACCTGAAGCTTAGAAGATTTTCCTGGAAGCAGGGCATCAACGACTTCATCACCTTAGTGACTCGTCATCAGCTCTCAGCCTAATGTAAACCCGGATTTGCCTAAGTCTACAGCCTACAGCCTTAAACGCGGACTACCAACGCCGCGCTCGCCTAGCCTTCTCCGTCTCTCCATCGCAGTAAGCAGAAGTACCGGAATATTAACCGGTTTCCCATCGACTACGCCTTTCGGCCTCGCCTTAGGGGTCGACTCACCCTGCCCTGATTAACATTGGACAGGAACCCTTGGTCTTTCGGCGAGGGAGTTTTTCACTCCCTTTATCGTTACTCATGTCAGCATTCGCACTTCTGATACGTCCAGCGTGGGTTACCCCTTCGCCTTCTACCGCTTACAGAACGCTCCTCTACCGCGTTTGTGCATCCCACATACGACTTATTCTCCACAACCGCCTCAACGTATTGCGTGCTTAAACTGACATTTAAAAAACAAATGTCAGTTAGCTGAAATCGCATCTGGTGATGCACAAACACCCATAGCTTCGGTGTATTGCTTAGCCCCGTTAAATCTTCCGCGCAGGCCGACTCGACTAGTGAGCTATTACGCTTTCTTTAAAAGATGGCTGCTTCTAAGCCAACTTCCTAGCTGTCTAAGCCTTCCCACATCGTTTCCCACTTAGCAATAACTTTGGGACCTTAGCTGATGGTCTGGGTTGTTTCCCTTTCCACGACGGACGTTAGCACCCGCCGTGTGTCTCCCGAGTAGTACTCATTGGTATTCGGAGTTTGCAAAGGGTTGGTAAGTCGGGATGACCCCCTAGCCTTAACAGTGCTCTACCCCCAATGGTATTCGCTCGAGGCGCTACCTAAATAGCTTTCGAGGAGAACCAGATATCTCCCGGTTTGATTGGCCTTTCACCCCCAGCCACAAGTCATCCGCTCATTTTTCAACATAAGTCGGTTCGGTCCTCCAGTTGATGTTACTCAACCTTCAACCTGCCCATGGCTAGATCACCGGGTTTCGGGTCTACACCTTGCAACTCAACGCCCAGTTAAGACTCGGTTTCCCTACGGCTCCGCTATTCGCTTAACCTCGCTACAAAATGTAAGTCGCTGACCCATTATACAAAAGGTACGCAGTCACGGCTTCTTACCCATAAAGAGTTGGGCCGCTCCCACTGCTTGTACGTATACGGTTTCAGGTTCTATTTCACTCCCCTCACAGGGGTTCTTTTCGCCTTTCCCTCACGGTACTGGTTCACTATCGGTCAGTCAGGAGTATTTAGCCTTGGAGGATGGTCCCCCCATGTTCAGACAACATGTCACGTGTGCCGTCCTACTCGTTTTCATCTTCGGTTAGTTTTCGTGTACGGGGCTATCACCCTGTGCCGCTACGCTTTCCAACGTATTCCACTAACACCCCAAAGACTTAAGGGCTAATCCCCGTTCGCTCGCCGCTACTAGGGGAATCTCGGTTGATTTCTTTTCCTATGGGTACTTAGATGTTTCAGTTCCCCACGTTCGCCTCACACAGCTATGTATTCACTGTATGATAATCACTTATGTGATTGGGTTGCCCCATTCGGAAATCTCAGTCTGTAACGCCTTTTATCGACTTAACTGAGCTTATCGCAGATTAACACGTCCTTCATCGCCTCTGACTGCCAAGGCATCCACCGTATACGCTTAGTCGCTTAACCATACAACCCAGATGAGTTTCACTTCTTGCTAAAAAACAAGTCGTTAACATCATTGAGCTGCATTGCAACTAGCTGGTTTTTACTGATAATCATTGCATCAACGGGTAAGTTGATGCTGATATCGCCTTAGTTTTGAATATTCAAGACACTTAATAAAGTGTTTGAGAACTCTTGATGCTTTACCATTTAATGTAATGCATCGTTTTTGAGATTTTTCGTATGATTTACTATTCAAATGAACAATAAATCCTACTATCAGCTTTCCAAATTGTTAAAGAACATCGTTGTCGCTAGGACAAACGAGTATGCCGTTTCATCTTTCGATAAAACGTCAAGCATATCTGTGTGAACACTCTACAAAAACAACAAAATCGTGTCGATAAGGAGGTGATCCAGCCCCAGGTTCCCCTAGGGCTACCTTGTTACGACTTCACCCCAGTCATGAACCACAAAGTGGTGAGCGTTCTCCCGAAGGTTAAACTACCCACTTCTTTTGCAGCCCACTCCCATGGTGTGACGGGCGGTGTGTACAAGGCCCGGGAACGTATTCACCGTAGCATTCTGATCTACGATTACTAGCGATTCCGACTTCATGGAGTCGAGTTGCAGACTCCAATCCGGACTACGAACAACTTTATGAGATTAGCTCCACCTCGCGGCTTCGCAACCCTTTGTATTGCCCATTGTAGCACGTGTGTAGCCCTACTCGTAAGGGCCATGATGACTTGACGTCGTCCCCACCTTCCTCCGGTTTATCACCGGCAGTCTCCCTAAAGTTCCCACCCGAAGTGCTGGCAAATAAGGATAAGGGTTGCGCTCGTTGCGGGACTTAACCCAACATTTCACAACACGAGCTGACGACAGCCATGCAGCACCTGTCTCAGAGTTCCCGAAGGCACCAATCCATCTCTGGAAAGTTCTCTGGATGTCAAGAGTAGGTAAGGTTCTTCGCGTTGCATCGAATTAAACCACATGCTCCACCGCTTGTGCGGGCCCCCGTCAATTCATTTGAGTTTTAACCTTGCGGCCGTACTCCCCAGGCGGTCTACTTAATGCGTTAGCTTGAGAACCCAGTCTTCAAGAGACCAAATTCCGAGTAGACATCGTTTACGGCGTGGACTACCAGGGTATCTAATCCTGTTTGCTCCCCACGCTTTCGTGCATGAGCGTCAGTCTTTGTCCAGGGGGCCGCCTTCGCCACCGGTATTCCTTCAGATCTCTACGCATTTCACCGCTACACCTGAAATTCTACCCCCCTCTACAAGACTCTAGTCTGCCAGTTTCAAATGCTATTCCCAGGTTGAGCCCGGGGCTTTCACATCTGACTTAACAGACCGCCTGCGCACGCTTTACGCCCAGTAATTCCGATTAACGCTCGGACCCTCCGTATTACCGCGGCTGCTGGCACGGAGTTAGCCGGTCCTTCTTCTGTGGGTAACGTCACGGCTGCTGGTTATTAACCAACAACTTTTCCTCCCCACTGAAAGTGCTTTACAACCCGAAGGCCTTCTTCACACACGCGGCATGGCTGCATCAGGCTTTCGCCCATTGTGCAATATTCCCCACTGCTGCCTCCCGTAGGAGTCTGGGCCGTGTCTCAGTCCCAGTGTGGCTGATCATCCTCTCAGAACAGCTAGGGATCGTCGCCTAGGTGAGCTCTTACCTCACCTACTAGCTAATCCCACCTGGGCTTATCCAATTGCGCAAGGCCCTAAGGTCCCCTGCTTTTCCCCGTAGGGTTTATGCGGTATTAGCAGTCGTTTCCAACTGTTATCCCCCACAACTGGGCAAATTCCCAGGCATTACTCACCCGTCCGCCGCTCGTCAGCAGAGTAGCAAGCTACTCTCTGTTACCGCTCGACTTGCATGTGTTAGGCCTGCCGCCAGCGTTCAATCTGAGCCATGATCAAACTCTTCAATTAAAGTTTTTGCTCGAAGCTAATGAAAGCTTCTGCTCAATGAATTCTGTCGATTTGACTTACTTCTCTTTATGAAAAAGGAAAGTAAACCAAATTTGCATGTTCAAAATGCTTATTTACTTAACGTAAGTAATCACTTTGAAAGTTTGCGTGAACACAATTAATTGAGAAAATTTTTGACTGCTTAATCTATTCACCGAAGTGATAAACCAATACAGTTTCGATTTTGTCAATCTCTGTGAGTGCTCACACAGATTTGCTTGATATATTGTTAAAGAGCGTTTTGACCGACTTCGTTATTCTCAGCGGGTCAGGGCTGCGTATTCTACGCACTTCCCTGTGGTCGTCAACATTTTTTTCAAAGTTTTTTCGACCGATTTGAATTTGATTAAATCTCCTTCAAACCTTGACTCGTCTTGCTTGCTGCTACATCTCTGCAGTGCCTGCTGTGCCGTGTCAGTGGATGCGCATTATAGGGAGATTCTGATTTAGCACAAGGGCTTTTTTAAAGAAAGTTTATTTTTTTAAATCAACTGAACAGATATTGAGCTAACAGATTAAAAAAGAAGCCAAATGCCTCTTTTTTAATGATTCATTCGTTTTTATTATTGTCTTTCAGCAATTCATCCAGCATTTTTTGATCGGATTCACTGATCTGTGGCTCTGTACCTTTATTTATCCGCTGTTGCCTAATGAATATCACACCAACGAGACCTCCAATTAATAACAAACCCAGCGGTCCCCACCAAAGAATATAAGTCTTATTTTCGAGTTTAGGCTTATACAAAACAAATTCACCGTAACGCTGAGTCATATATTGTATGATTTCGTCATCAGCTTTTCCTGCATCAACCATCTTATACACTTGTAAACGCAGATCCTGTGCCACTGGAGAGTTTGAATCTACTAAGTCTTGGTTTTGACATTGAGGGCAACGCAAAGAACGGGCTAAGCTTATCGCTCGCTCTTGATTCTCAACGGTCTTAAATGGGTAAGTGTCTACAGGTGTTGCTGCTACGTGTGCAATAAACCATGTTCCAAAAACTAATAAACCTTTCAGTAATCGATTCATTACTGTGCCCCATCAGCTTGAGCCGCTAATTGTAGTTTCTGAATTATAGGATAGAGCTCTTGTTCCCAAACTGCTGCATCTATCGGCCCGGCGTATCGATGTTGGATAATACCTTTATGATCGATGATGTAACTTTCTGGCGCGCCATACACTCCGAGATCAACCCCTAATCGACCGTTTGGATCAAATATATTCAATTCATAAGGATCGCCCACGGCTTTTAGTTCAGCTAAAGCGGCTTCACGTTGATCGCGATAGTTAATGCCATGTATAGGCAGTAATTTCTGCTTAGCAAGGTGCATTAAGTAAGGATGTTCAAGCTTGCAAGAGGGGCACCACGTTCCCCACACATTAAGCAATGCAACTGTTCCGATTAAATCTTTATTACTGATAATGCGATTTTCATCGTCCAGTTGCTGCAGTTCAAAAAATGGAACTGGCTTACCCTCTAGAGCGGAATCAAGCTGCTGAGGATTTAAATACAAGCCTTGATACAAAAATATCCCCAACACCATAAAACCTAAAAGTGGTATAAAAAGTACAAGCTTTTTCATCTTATGCTTAATTCCTTATTCAGTAATTAATTTATCTGTTGCCCTAATTCCAGAAGTTGAAGGCACTTTATTTTTAGCTTTGTTCCGATAACGTTTATCTGAAGCCGCTAGCAGTCCACCAATCATCATAAAGATGGCACCTAACCACAACCAACGTACAAAAGGTTTGTAATTCAAGCGTACGGCAAAGTCAGTATCACTGATTGGATCGCCCATTGTAATGTATAAATCACGGAACAAACCCCAATCAATTCCAGCTTCTGTCATATCCATTGTCTGAACATTATATTGGCGTCTATCAGGTGTAAGTGTGGTAAGCAAGTTATTTTCATCCCAAATCTCAATGTGACTTTGCAATGCCGTATAGTTTGGCCCTTGCACTGTTTTAACATCTTTAAATTTAAAGGTGTAGCCCGCTAATTCATGGCTGATACCAGGCCCCATACGCACACTGCGTTCAATGGAATAGTTTGACACCATAGTTGCACCCACAACGGTTACGGCAATACCTGTATGCGCTACTATCATTCCCCATTGACTTCGACCTATGCGTGACCACTCTTTGTCACCTTGTGGATTAGTTGCCATTAATATCGCGGCTTTTAAAGTCGTGATGACAATCCAAACTGCGGCAGCAATACCAAGCGCCACCCAAGGTTTGAAAGTATCACCAGCAATAAATGGGGCTGTAAAACCTATTGCAATAGCAATTATCGCTGGGATCATTAAGTTTTTCTTTAATTCACCTTGTTTTGTTTTCTTCCAGCGGATCAGCGGGCCAATCCCCATAAAAATAAAGGTGACAAGGGAAATGGGAACAAATACTGCGTTAAAGTATGGAGGCCCTACTGAGATTTTGCCCATGCCTAATGCATCGATCAATAAAGGATAGAGTGTACCTAATAAAACGGTAGCTGCGGCAACGGTAAACATTAGGTTGCAAATGAGTAACATGGTTTCTTTAGATAACCAATTAAAACGCGCCGGACTACTCATCTGGCTCGCTCTGAAACCAAACAAGGTCAACGAGCCACCTATTGTGATTGCCAGTAAAAGTAAAATAAACGCTCCACGTCCTGGATCTGCCGCAAAAGAATGTACTGAAGTCAATACTCCTGAACGAACAATAAAGGTGCCAAGCAAGCTTAAACTAAACGCAAAAATAGCAAGCAATACCGTCCAGTTTCTGAAGGTACCTCTTTTTTCTGTTACGATTAATGAATGAACCAGTGCGGTACCAATCAGCCAAGGCATAAAGGAAGCATTCTCAACGGGATCCCAAAACCACCAACCGCCCCAGCCCAATTCGTAATAAGCCCACCACGAACCTAGTGCAATACCTGCGGTTAAAAATGCCCAAGCAGCAATTGTCCAAGGACGACTCCAACGCGCCCATGCTGAATCTAATCGTCCACTTAGAAGCGCTGAAATAGCAAACGCAAAGCTTACGGAGAATCCGACATAACCTATGTACAGCATTGGCGGATGAAATATCAATCCGACATCTTGCAACATCGGATTCAAATCACGTCCCTCAAGCGGCATTGGAAATAAACGATTAAACGGGTTGGATGTCAGTAAAGTAAATAGCGTAAAACCACAAACTATGATGCCAAGAATCGCTAATACTCTGGCAATAAAACGATGATCTAGCCCTTTACTGAATTTGGCAACAGCCGCAGTCCAAACCGCGAGAGAGAAAACCCAAAACAATAATGAGCCTTCATGCCCCCCCAGACAGCTGCAATCTTAAAAAACTCTGGTAATTGTGAATTTGAATGCTGTGCAACATAAGTGACCGAGAAATCATCTATTGCAAAACTGTAGCCTAAAATGAAAATTGCAATAGTAATAAAGATAAACATGCCATAAGAGAATGGCCATGCATATCGAATAAGAAATTGATCGTTGCGTGCTACACCAACTAATGGAATGGTTGCCAATAAAAAAGCGAAGGCTAACCCTAGCACTAATGCAAAATGTCCGAGTTCTGGGATCATGAGAAAATACCTGCATCTGTAGATTTAAAGACCTTTTTATTTGCCCTTATAAATCTAGCATTGTATAAAACTTGACATATTTTAGAGCTTAAGTGAGGTAATGTCTGCTTATTTAATAAAAATCCTATTTTATATTACCCAGTAACGTGAGCACGAACGTATAGTCCAATGGCTTATATTGGCGTATAATCCGTCAAATTGGGCGCCAAAGCCGCTATTTTATTACTTAAAGATGAACTTCTTCTTATGATGACTACTTTTTGGATTGTTATTGCTATTTTTATTCTTGTGAGTTTTACCCTGATTTGGTTTCCCTTTATAAAAAAGTCCTCTCAGCTCCAACCTCTAGAAAATATTCGCCATCAAGCTAATTTAACCCTTTTTAATGAAAAGCTATCAGTGCTCGAAAAAGAGCATCGAGATAATCAAATTGACGAACAGGAATTTTTAGCATTAAAAAAAGAGCTTGAAATCACGCTATTGCAAGATGTACAACAAGCTCCAGAGCACGCACAGGCTAGCACTTCTAGCAAATCTCCAATTTGGCCTTTATTGATGAGTTTTACTGTTTTAGCTGTCGCAGGGGTTATGTACAACAAATTAGGTTCTTATGAAATATTAAATCAAACGCCACAGTTAGCTCAAAGTCATGAAAGCATGTCTCAAGAACAAATTTTTGAGCAACAACTGAGTATGATGCAACAACAAGTCAACGCAGATCCCAAAGACAGTGAAACTTGGTTTAGCTTAGGCCATGCTTATATATCATTGGGTCGTTATACTGAAGCCGTGAAAGCATTTGATCAGGCTATCGCTGTCGACGGCGAAACAGCTGAACTATTGGGTCCTAAAGCGACGGCATTATTTTACCAAGCCGGTCAACAAATGACCCCTGAAATACAGGCCATTATCGATAAATCGCTTGCTTTGGATTCAAGCGATCCAGCCACCTTACTTCTTGTTGGCATGAGCGCCTTCTTTAACTCAGAATATCAACAAGCCATTAATGCATGGCAGAAAATTTTAAACTCCGAGCGACAAGATATTGATCGTAGCGCCGTAACTAACGCTATTTCTGAAGCGAAAAAGCGCTTAAAGGGTAATACAGATGAAGTCGCACTCTCTCACGCGTCGATCACAGTCGAAGTGAGCATCGCTCCTGAGCTAGCTAGTCAAGCTGAGATAACTGATACTTTGTATTTATTTGTGAGAACGTCCGGCGACAAAATTGTCCCTATTGCTGCAACGAAATTAGTTTCAGCTCAACTTCCACTTACGGTTGAATTAAATCAAAGTAATGAGCTAGGTACTGGCGTGAGCTTAAATGATGTATCTCAAGTCGATGTGGTCGCTTTATTATCAAAAGATGGCAAGTTGAAACCTAAAGCTGGTGATTTACAAGGACGACTCACAAAAGTTGAAGTTGGTAGTCAAGTTCGCTTGGTTTTAGACACGCGAGTGAGCAAATAAATGTTATTTGTTTAACTTGCTTCAGACTTCAGACATAAAAAAACCGATAATTAACTTATCGGTTTTTTTATGTCTGACAAAAGCTTATTTCGCTTTTGACATATATTCAATTGCCGCTTTGTAGTCATCAACTGAACAGTCAGTACACATGCCACCTGGAGGCATAGCACCCTTACCTTTTTTTACGGTCGCAACAAGTGCATCCATTCCTTGAGCTAAACGTGGTGCCCATTCCGCTTTATTTTGAAGCTTGGGAGCGCCAGCAACACCCATTGAGTGACAAATATGACACGCTTTGTCATAAACCGCTTTACCATCTTGCGCCATGACATTAGCTGATAAAGTTAATGCAGCTACAGCTGTCATTGCCAACAATTTTTTCATATTAAATGTTCCTAATACTGATACATACAAAGCTCGTCGCTGCCCTAGTACAATTAACCATTATCTCGTTAACAGGCAAACTTGTTCTTAGGACACTAATGGTACACCAAAGTGTGATAAATCTCACCTTTTCAGCATGAACAATTGCTGTATGAGTGGCTTTTAACATAAAAATACAGCGAAAATGTAAAGTTTTATCCAAGGCTTTTGTTGTAAATCAAAATCTTTTTACTAAGTGATAACCTGCAGTAAACCTTCTCAACGCTTTATGCTACTATGCTGCTAATTTGATTCATATGTCGCCATATTGAAAAGACTTTGCGTTTTTGAAATAAGGCTTGAACTACGACTTTTACACTGAGAATGCGGTGGCTCAAAAAACATCTGTAACCCCATTATTATCAGCGGATAAACTCACTTGCATCCGCGAAGAACGGATCTTGTTTGATGAGCTCTGTTTCAATATTTACTCCGGTGATATTGTTCAAATAGAAGGACCTAATGGTGCCGGAAAAACCAGTTTATTACGCATTTTAACTGGTTTATCACGTCCTTATGAAGGGCAAGTACGCTTTAAAAACAAGCCTATCGGTCATTGCAATGAAGCATTTCACCAAGACTTACTCTATTTAGGCCATAAAGCGAGTGTTAAGCCTGAACTCACGGCTGAAGAGAATCTTCATGTAAACCTCACCCTCAGTGGATACACCCACTTTGATGCTCAAAGCATTTTATCTAATGTCAATTTGACAGGGTTTGAAGATGCCTTAGCCGGGCATCTATCAGCAGGACAACATCGACGAACTTCACTGGCCAGACTATGGCATACCCAAGCAAAAATTTGGATCCTAGACGAACCATTTACTGCTA
This sequence comes from Parashewanella spongiae, assembly GCF_004358345.1. NCBI lineage: Bacteria > Pseudomonadati > Pseudomonadota > Gammaproteobacteria > Alteromonadales > Shewanellaceae > Parashewanella > Parashewanella spongiae. The sequence goes on from NZ_CP037952.1 coordinate 5,343,641, forward strand.
TTGATAAGAAAGGCGTTGAGCAACTTGAGCACCTTTTTTTAAAGCATATTGCGTGTGGTGGATGTGTCATTTTTACCAGCCATCAAGATCTCAGTGTAATCTCATCACAGCAATTGCGGCGAATTTTATTGAGTGGCACAGATGAATAGACACCCAAACATCAATATCAGTTACACCCGCGCATTCTTGACCATACTCAAACGAGATATTTCGATTGCGATCCGTCATCGTGGTGACATTTTCAATCCTTTGTTATTTTTTGTTATGGTGATCACCTTGTTTCCCTTGGGCGTAGGGCCTGAACCCAATGTGTTAGCTCGTATAGCTCCAGGGATCATCTGGGTAGCCGCATTACTCTCCGCCATGTTGTCTTTAGAACGATTATTTAAAGCCGATTATAACGATGGAACACTTGAGCAAATGCTTCTTAGCCCACAACCTTTAACAGTATTAGTACTTGCAAAAATACTGGCACATTGGTTATTAACGGGTATTCCATTGGTGTTAATTTCACCTTTGCTAGCTTTACTGCTTAATTTCGAGTCAAGCGCTTATATCGCGTTAATCATTACGCTTGCGCTTGGAACCCCTGTATTAAGTTTGTTGGGAGCTATCGGCGTTGCATTAACGGTAGGGTTAAATAAAGGTGGCGTTTTACTGAGTTTATTAATTCTTCCCCTTTATATTCCAGTATTAATTTTTGCGACAGGTGCAATAGATGCTGCCGGAATGAATTTACCCTATGGCGGTCAATTGGCTATAATATCAGCCATGTTAATCGGTTCGTTAATCATGGCGCCATTCGCTGTTGGCGCTGCTTTAAAAGTGAGTACAAATTAAATGTGGAAATGGTTACATCCCTATGCCGCACCAGAGAAAGCTTATCAACTTTCAGCTAAGTTTCTTCCTTGGTTTGCCGGACTTGGTTTTTCGTTAACATTGATCGGCACGATTTGGGGATTAATATTTGCGCCGGCCGATTACCAACAAGGTGACAGCTACCGCATCATCTTTATTCATGTACCGGCTGCGTCGCTATCTATGTCTCTTTATGTATCGATGGCTGTTGCCTCTTTTACCGGATTAGTCTGGCAATTGAAAATGGCCGACTGGGCAGCGGCATCTATCGCTCCTGTTGGCGCTATGATGACGTTTATTGCATTAATCACAGGATCTTTTTGGGGTAAACCCATGTGGGGGACTTGGTGGGTATGGGATGCACGATTGACTTCTGAACTAATGCAACTCTTTTTATATTTGGGAGTGATCGCGCTTTATGCGTCTTTCGAAGATAAGGTCGTAGCCGCTAGAGCGGCGGGCATATTAGCTATCGTCGGTGTGATTAATATTCCTATTATTAAGTATTCAGTTGAATGGTGGAGCTCCTTGCATCAAGGTTCGACCATTAAAATTACCGAAGAATCAGCTATGACTACTGATATGCTTTACCCCTTGTTGCTTAACATTCTTGGCTTTGGATTAATCGCTGGCGCCATTATTACATTACGCTTTAAAGCTGAAGTTATCGAACGATGCAGCATGCGACCTTGGGTAAAACAGTTAGCAAGCCAGAAAAATGGAGCCAAAGATGCAATTTGATTCGTTTCAAGACTTTTTAAACATGGGCGGATACGCGATCTATGTGTGGGTATCTTACGGTATCACTTTTGGTAGTTTGGCTATTTTGATTTATGCAAGCGCGACCAAAGAGAATAAAGTGCTTAAAAATATCACATTGAAACATAATCGTGAACAACGAATTAAAGCATCACGGAGAGCAAAAAATGAACCTGAGACGTAAGAAAAGACTGATTTTAGCCTCGACATTAATACTCGGCGTAGCGGCAATCACCTCTTTATTGCTCTATGCCCTGAATACTAACTTAAACTTGTTTTACACCCCTTCAGAAGTTGTTCAAGGTAAAAAAAACACTGGTATCAAGCCACAAATTGGCCAACGCATTCGCATTGGTGGCATGGTTTCTGAAGGTTCACTGCAACGAGATCCTGAAAGCTTACACATCCAATTTGCTGTACATGATGCGACTGGGCTAGAAATCATTGTCACTTATGACAATTTATTGCCCGATTTATTCCGTGAGGGTCAAGGTATTGTGGCACAAGGGATCCTAATTGGCCCTAATCAACTTGAAGCAACAGAAGTCCTCGCCAAACATGATGAAAACTACATGCCACCAGAAGTAGCTGAAGCAATGGGCAAGAACCACCAAAAACCACAGCAATAATTGAAACTTTAACCCTAAATAAATCGGTTGGGAGCGTTCATGTAGAGTAGGCTACTGGCTTCGCTATCGCTTATCCAGCAGCCTCTCTTCGATTCCGCGCATGAAGCTTTCCCTCACACGGCTCTGTTGTTACACTTCTCTCAGCTCCTTCACTTTGCTTATCATCTTGTCGTGGGTAAATATTCAAGACCTGCTTGGCGTAATTTTTCGTAAGCACCTCGTGATAGATACTTGCTCCGACGTTGACTTAAGCGGCGATGCCATCGATAGAATCGGTTTACTACAAATCCATTTATTCTTAAAAATATCGCTCAGGGATAACCTATCCCACCCAAATAGTGTTTCCACCCTCTCAGAACTTGATTTACTTTACTTATCAGAACACTAAGCGTATTTGAGGTTCGGTGTTTCACTATGGCTCTGAGTTTATTTTTCAGCTTTGTTTGGCTCTTCTTAGACGCTTGTATCTTAATGTAACTGATGCCTTTGATGAGGCCTGTGATCCGTTGAAGTAGAGTAGGCTACTGGCTTCGCTATCGCTTATCCAGCAGCCCCTCTTCGATTCCGTGCATGAGGTTTTCCCTCACACGGCTCTGTTGTTACACTTCTCTCAGCCCCTTCACTTTGCTTATCATCTTGTCGTGGGTAAATACTCAAGACCAGCTTGGCGTAATTTTTCGTAAGCACCTCGTGATAGATACTTGCTTCGACGTTGACTTAAGCGACGATGCCAGCGATAGAACCGGTTTACTACAAATCCATTTATTCTGAAAAATACACCTCTGGGATAACCTATCCCACCAAAATAGTGTTTCCATCCCCTCAGAACTTGATTAACCTTATTTATCAGTACGCCAAGTGTATTTGAGGTTCGATGCTTCACTATGTCTCTGATTTTATTTTTCAGCTTTGTTTGGCTCTTCTTAGACGCCTGTATCTTAATGTAACTGGTGCCTTTGATGAGGCCTGTGATCCGTTGAAAATTAAAACCGAGGAAATCAAACTCATTCATCAGCTTTCCCATATCCACACAGTGGGTTTTACTTTGATTTAGCTTCAGACCTTCATCACTTAATTGCTGTGTTATCCAGTCCAGTTGCTCTTGTGTGTAGGTTTGCTTATGAAGTACAACAAAATCATCTGCATAGGTAACGATTTTACACGGTGTTTTTTCGTGTATTTTCAAACAGAAATCGTTGAGATAGATGTTAGCCAGTAGTGGAGAGATAACTCCGCCTTGCGGAGTGCCACATCGGCTTGCTTCTATTCGCCATTTTCTGTTGACCGTCTCTACGCTGATGGGCGCTTCGACATGGTCGGTAGCCATAACTGTGTTCATGTAAATGAGGTTCGTAGACGGGTTGCATCACTATTGTCATCGCCATTTGCACAATTCTGTCACTGATTATCGGGATCCCAAGTTTCCGCGTTTTGCCGTTGTCTTTGAGTATTTCTACTCGTTTGACTGGGCTAGGTCGATAGTTTTTCTGTTGTAATTGAGTTTGAATTTCTTTTAACAGCGCAACGACTTTCTTTTGCTGCTCTAGATAACTGAATGTGATGCCATCAATTCCTGCTCCGCCTTTATTGGCTTTGCATCGTCGATAGGCTTCTTCGAGTATATCTAGGCGACTGAGTTTATCGTACAAGCTGTAAAATCGTAGCTCCGAGTTAAGCTTTGAGCGTAAGTAAAGTTTTCGCTGTAATATTCTGATATTTACTGGAGTGTTAGCCATATGGCAATTTCACCTCAAAAGTTACGTTAAAAAACGGGTGTAACACTGAGCCCCTTCCCTGATGTAAAGTTATGTTGTCTTCACGGTTAACCCTAAAAACATCAATTGAACGCTGAGTATACGAGTAACTATTTGAGCAATACGATGATTTTATTACCATGTTTTTCACCCAGTGAGTGAAGAGCTCTACGCTCACAAGCTTGCTAAAATGACTGCTATCTGCGTTGTAACTTTTGCAAGTAGAATAACTACTTGCTGCAAGCTACGTCTTACTATCAACCATTTTCTCTACGCTTGAGAACGCAGTCAACTGATGTTTCTAGGTTAACGGTACTATGGGCTCATCCGACTGCCTGAGCGCCCTATCTGAAATTTCGGTTTACCTTATATTCGGATAGTGGAAGTCACTACCTTCCAACACTCAGGCTCTCCCACGTTCACTTTATTTCCTTCAATACATGCCACTTCATATTACGCCGGAAGATCAAACAGATGCATTTACCAGTTGCTTCTCTGTTTGTGTCAGGGTTCGTCAACTAGGAAAGACTCCCCATCTTCATTTTTTGATTTACGACGCTTAACTGAATTCGCTTGATGCTGCGGCCTACATTGCATCTCAACCTTTATTCAAGGCCTTTGTCACAGGGCTTCATGTCATAGCGGTTACCCATTATGCATGCCCGTCAGATTTCGGGATGAACTGGTAATTATCCCGTCAGGTACGTTTCAACCTGATGGACTTATTATAAATAATAACGTTGCTGTCTCTGGTTTATGGCCATGTAATCGCTTGGCTGCGTATACGTTGAGACAAATCCCGCAACAGAATAAAGCGCTTCGTGGCGCTCCCTAGAAACATCAGTTGACTGCGTTCTCAAGCGTAGAAAAAGTGGCTGATAGTAAGGCGTAGCTTGCAGCAAATAGTTAATGAATCACCCCGCCCCAAGGGGCGAGGTATCAATTAGTTAGATAAAGTCGTTAGTCCGCCGCAAGCGGCGAGGAATTTACCCTGCTGAGATTAAAGTAAACGCTCATGACATCTATGCCTATCATGAACGTTTAGGTTAAAGCAGACAAAATATTTTGCTACTTATATTGCTTTATTCGCTCGTTAGATTATTAGAATTTAATTGCAACCAGCTTCAAGCAATCATCAAAAAACAGTTAAAAATACCACTTAAGCCATTAAATTAACAAAGATTAACTTAATTGCTAATAAAGTATAACTTAAACTGTGATTATCACTCTTTCAGGTTATCAATTATATGGCGGTTAATAATCATTACCACTACCACATTCATACCAGTGGCTCAGCTCAATACGCAAACTCCTCCCAAAATACACAGCAAAATACACTGCACATTGAAACAAATCGTAGTGCACTTTCAATCGCAGAACAAAATTATCTAGCAAAGTCACTAACAGACGACAACTTGATGGAACTGACTGAATTATTTGATGATAAATTATCAGAATCTTATGGAACATTCTTCGGTAATCTTGGTGCAACTGCTAATAATATTAAAGTAGCTCAGATGGATAATCACCATAATTATCGCCAAATAACACATGAATTATTTAGTGAAGCTTTAAAGAAAAACTTTAATGGAAGGCCTATCAGCTATTTATCTGCATTAAAGGCGTTCACCTATAGTGAACCAGCGGTTTTCAAACAACTTTATTCGCAAGCAATCACACAAATTCGACGTGAACTTATAAATCAAGCTCGTGCCCACGAAGAGGCTCAAGCCGCTCGTCAACTATTACTGCAGTGTCGGCCTACTATGACTCCAGTGAAAGAGCCAGTTTTAGAGGCTGATGAAGTAATGCCGGACATTTACACACAAGCAATATCAATTAAAGATTACGAGCAAATATCTGAATTACTATCTCATGTAGGTTGCCAAGGTGGAAACTGGGAACGTCTAGCGGGAAAATTAAGAGTTACCTTTGAAACAACATCTATCTTACGTAAAAATTATCGAGGTGACTGCAGTGGTGCTCAAGCACAACTAATAAAAATATGGTTAAAAGGCGAGCCCAACACGTTATCAAATAAAGCCCCCAAAAATGCAACAATAAAAGACTTAGCAGAAGCAATAAAACCAATGGATTACAGCCAATTTGAAAAAATTAAAATGTACGTTATAGAGAATAAAATATCATTATCATCTACTTAGAGCATCCTAAATAGAGTAACCAATTTCACCAAATTGTCGTCAAAATCATTCTAAAGTGAGGTCAAATTTAACAACTTGCCAATTGAATATACGTTACCCTTTTTAAATCAGCATGTTAACAGTTGGCATAAGATCTGCAAATACTCGTAACAATAAGATAATACGAAGTTACCGGACATAACATTTAATAGGGACATCAACATGAAACTCAGTTCAATTGCCGCTATCGTCATCGCCACTGTTGGTTTATCAGGATGCATAATCAACGTTAATGGCGCGACACCGCCAACCCATACCAGCCATGAAACACTTCAACTCAATGCAGCGGATCTTTCAATATTAAATGCTGAAGTTGGGGCTGGCGCATTAACCATTAAAGGTGTCCGCGGACAAACTAATGTACGTGTCGAAGCGGACATTAATACTTACCGTGATATCGAGCCAACGTTAACCCTCGAAAAAGATGGCCATCATGCCAAGTTAGTCGCTGAGTTTGACTCAAGCATAAATTTTAATCGTTCCCCATATATTGATATAGTGGTGACTGTGCCAGCAGCAATGGCCATGGACATTCACGATGGCTCTGGCTCTATAATCATAAACGGCGTTCAAGCTGACATCGCAATAACCGACGGCTCTGGCAGTATCAATATTGATGGTGGTGAAAAATTGGATATTAAGGATGGTTCAGGCTCTATTTCCATCGACAACGTGATGCAAAATATCAAAATTGCCGATGGCTCTGGCAGTATTGACATCAATGGCGGAAAAATGATTGATATTGATGATGGTTCAGGCTCAATTGATGTCACTAATGCCAATGGCCGCGTCGACATTAACGACGGCTCGGGCAGCATTAACCTTGAAAATATTAAGGGAAATTCCACCATTAATGATGGGTCTGGTTCCATTTATATCCGCCACGTTGATGGAGAGGTGGTTATCGATGATGGCTCAGGCGGCATTAATGTTGAATACACCAAAGGGCTTAAGATTATTGATGCAGGCTCTGGCAGCTTACATTTCAAGCACATTGATGGCCCAGTGTCTGTCGATGACTAGGGTCTGTTGAACTTTCTTGATTATTTTTGCAGCGATAAATTGTTTATTTTATGCAAGGCAGAGTTTGTGAGGTTTGGTTATTCCAAATAAGAAAACGATAACGCAGCAGAAAATTACTGTAATTGGTATAACCTTCTATAACCTACTTCCCGACGCAGGGAGGGATGCTGATTTTACCAACCAAAATCGGCTCCAGCCCTGCCCCCAAAAACATCAGCCCAATGTACACAAGATCAGCTTGTTTTTTCTTTTCATTTTTTTAATGACGACTTCTCGTCTTAAGGCGTCGCCTTGTGAACCTACATATTCACGATAAACTAACTTCAGCGGCCCTTTTCCTCTTAAAAATTTAGCCGTTTTAGCGCCATTGGCTTGATGCTCATTAAACCGCCGTTCAACATCATTGGTGCAACCCGTGTATAAATGCCCATTGGCGCACTCAATCATATATACCCACCAGCATTTTGGTTGTTTGTCTGTCATATTGTTTGATTAAATTTTATCTTTTCAAGCTGATGATTAATCCGCATACTATACCTCGCATAGTAAAAATGCACATTCTCAGGGCGGGGTGCAATTCCCCACCGGCGGTAATTGTGTTGACTTGATTCAACACAAAAGCCCGCGAGCGCCTGATATCAACTTCCTTGATGTTAGGGTCAGCAGATTTGGTGACTTTTATCCCCTTGATAAAACATTCCAAAGCCGATGGTAATGTTATGACACGTTTCATCGTCATCCTAAGTCCGGATGGAAGAGAATATGAAACCGATGACAGCCTGTGCTCGGCTTCGCTATTTTGCTGTTTTAGGGACGCTTTTATCTAGGCGCCCCTCATACAGCTGCACTTTTTTCATCAGCTATACTGTATTTTGCTGGTGATCTCGGTGTATCTCCGCATGCCCTGATCCAAACCATCCTTAAAGCAAGATAGGACTTACAGGAAATGATTATGGATCAGTCTATTATTTTTAAACATCGTTCAGATAATACAAAAGCAGTATCTCGTGTTCATGAGGCCATATCGGCGCTATCACAAGGCCGAGGCGTTCTGCTCATGGACGACGAAAACCGTGAAAACGAAGCGGATGTGATTTTTGCCGCCGAAACCCTCACGGTGGCGCAAATGGCATTGCTCATTCGTGACTGTAGTGGCATTGTGTGCTTATGTTTAACCGCAGCTCAAGTTGATCAATTAGCCTTACCTCCCATGGTAGAACGCAACAACAGTCAATATGGCACCGCATTTACCGTCAGCATTGAAGCCACTAAAGGAGTCACTACTGGGGTATCTGCCGCAGATCGAGTAACAACGATCAAAGCGGCAGTGGCACAGCATGCTAAACCTCAAGATTTAGCGAGACCCGGACACGTGTACCCACTAAAAGCACATAAAAATGGAGTATTTGGGCGCACAGGCCACACCGAAGGCACCGTTGATTTAATGCAACTTGCCGAATTAAACCCTGCGGGTGTGTTGTGTGAATTAATGAACCCCGATGGCTCCATGGCGAAAGGCAAACAAGTTTTGGCCTACAGCGAGCAACAACAAATGCCGCTGCTCAGTATCGAAGATATTCGTCAATATCGGAAAGCACTCGTTGGAAAAGCAAGTTATATCAATTACAGTAATTAATCCTTTAAAAGCTGTTCGATAATATAAAAGCAGCCGAGGCTGCTTTTATATTAAAACTGTTAGAGAGCGCTAATTTGGCTTTTGTGTATCATAATCGACATCGATTATGTCTTTATCTTTAAGATGATTTTCGAGTCTTGTAAGTCGAACCAATGCCATCATCCCAAACAAAAACCCCACTAAACCAAAGGTAAATCCTATTATCGCAAAACTGTCCATGTTAATGCTCCAATTTCCTTACTCTCGTTATCTTGCTCTAGCGTATCTTATTCAACTGAGGTTTGACCATTCATGACACTGTCATGACCTTGGCCAACCATCGCTTCTAAATCTTTATCAATGAAAAACAATGCCTTGCCATCTTCACCGACGAGGCGAATTTTATCTACGATAGATTTAAAGAGTTTCTCTTCTTCATGCTGCTCGGCCACGTACCATTGCAAAAAATTAAACGTCGAATAATCATGATTAGTAAACGCCGCATGCGCCAATTCATTGATCTTATTTGTGATCATCTGTTCGTGTTCATAGGTGTATTCGAATAATGATAACAGAGACTTAAATTCAGACGGCGGGGCGTCAATTGCACCAATCAGCGGCACGCCACCCGTTTCACTCACGTAAGTGAATAATCGACGCATGTGACCCATTTCTTCAGCCGCATGATCACGCATAAATTTAGCGCCACCATCAAAGCCTTGGTCTTCACACCATGCACTCATCTGCAAATACAAATTTGAAGAGAAGAACTCCAAATTAATCTGTTCGTTCAACTTGCCAATCATTGCTTTAGATAACATAGCCTTACCTCAATTCTTTTTGTCTATCAGTATCTAACTTTAGCGATACTTCGATTCACTGCACGGTATTTTGCGCCACCTTTTTGATAAAAGCAACATAACCGCACAACTAAGCCTTTGTTAAATAGGAATAATTTTTATTTAGAAGTTCATCTTGTTTTCTATGATGATTTGGTTTTAGATCAAAGTTACATCGACTTTCATTTTCAACAGCCAATAAAGCCGTGGCATAATGCTTACAATTATACCGCTGACACGTTAAAGAGTTGTTCTATGCCTTCTGTTATTGATCCTTGCGCATTACCTGAATTAATTCACCCTGATGATGCACTTCCCATGCTGCTCAAGCAGGTCAATACCATTTCAGAAACGACAACACTAGATTTAGCCGATGCGCTCGATTTTGTGTTGGCAGGCGACATCCAGTCTTCAATTAATTTACCGCCTTTTGATAACTCTGCAATGGATGGTTATGCGTTTCGCTTTAGCGACTTAGATCATAGCCTATCGATTACCTCGCTGACATTAGTAGGCACCGCGTTAGCAGGCCATCCATTTTCAGGTGAATTGCATGATGGTTGCTGCATTCGCATCATGACTGGCGCGCCTGTTCCTAATGGCTTGGATACCGTTCAAATGCAGGAACTCACGCAAGCTAAAGATAATCGTATTTCTATCACCCACCCAAAAAAACAAGGTGCGAATATACGCACATTAGGTGAAGAAGTTAATGTCGGGCAAACCGTACTGAGCAAAGGCACGAGGATCCGCGCTGCTGAACTTGGTGTATTAGCCACCTTAGGCATGGATAAAGTCAGCGTCATTCGCAAACTCAAAGTAGCTTTTTTCTCTACCGGTGACGAGCTCAAGCCTGTCGGCACTGAACTTAAAAAAGGTCAAATCTACGACTCTAATCGTTATTCAATCAAGGGGTTACTCAGTAAAGCGCAAGTTGAATGGTTAGATCTTGGGATCATTGAAGATTGTCCACAAGCCATTGAACAAGCATTTAATCAGGCTGCTCAGCAAGCCGATCTCGTGCTCACATCTGGTGGCGTATCAGTCGGTGATGCCGATCATGTCAAACAAGTCTTAGATAAAGTTGGCGAAATCACTTTTTGGCGCTTAGCCATGAAACCCGGTAAACCCTTTGCCATGGGCAAGCTTAATAATGCCATTTTCTGTGGATTACCCGGTAATCCTGTTGCTTCAATGGTGACGTTTTATCAATTGGTGATGCCATTGATTGAGAAAATGCAAGGACAAGGGCAAAACCCGCGCTTAAAAGTACAAGCTATATTAACCAATGACATTCGCCGAAAACCCGGCCGCGTTGAATATCAGCGAGGGGTATTAACTTATGATAACCAAGGCCAACTCAGTGTAGCAACGACCGGTGCGCAAGGTTCAGGAATGTTAACCTCAATGAGTACAGCAAACTGTTTTATTCATATTCCTCGGGAACAAGGCCAACTATTGTCAGGGGAAACGGTAATCGTAGAGCCGTTTAATTTCGTATTATCGTAACCGTCATCCCCGAACACACCAACCATTTACTACACTTATGTTTATTCATCGCATTTTATTGCTTATGTAACTTACTGATGGTGTAGTAAATATGGATGGCTCTTCTCGCTCAAGTTCATTACAACAAACTCAGCAAAGTCCAAGCTATGAAGACTTTACTTGTGTTGATGCTCCTGAAGATAGCGTAACTGATGAGTTTGTCTTTGTTAATCAGTTTGATTCAAAGCAATGGGTGGGCAAATTATTACCTGATCGCCCTGCTCCACATTCAACGGCGGCCGTTGATCCAACGCTTGCCCCCAAAGCTAAAGAACAAGCAAGAGTAGAGCAACACTACAATACAGCATTAGCCATCAAAAAGTTATTTTCTGAAGAGGAAAAGATTCTTCAACACACCAAACCAAGCTTCAAAGAAAAAGGGTTCGAAATATTAGCAAAAATAGGACTTAAGGAACGTCCCACAAAACCCACAGCAACATTAACAGAACGCGCAGCGAAACAACTTGTCGATCGCGGTGTCATAACCCAAGAGCAAGCCGATGATTATATTCATCTGGATGAAAGCGCCTACAAAATTCAAGTTTTCCACCGCAATTTTGCCCATAGACGTCTCCAAAAAATAAAAGAGCAGCGTACTAATTTGCATAAAAAGCTTGGAACTGTGCAAATGTACTATCAGTCCAAAAAAAATCCCTCAGTGAAAGCGACATATACTTTTGACATAGAAGAAAAACTTCCTCCAGTAAGAACCATTAGTAGCGTACCTGAGTCGCGGCCTTCAGGTGGCTCCAAACGAGTGGATGGAATGGACAGTGAATACATACAATTGACCGACCTTAGTTATTTTCGAAATAAACTTAAGCACCAAACTGAATTAATAAATGTGTATCGGTCACATGCTGAAAACCCCATTATTTGTAAAGCTATGCCAATTGATGAACACAGTACAATTGGCGTTTATGGCGGCCGCGATCTGCACTCGCAACCGCAAATTTTACCTATTGTCTCTTTTTGGGGCATTTGCGAAACCGTTGAGCAGGCTCATTCTCATCAAGAATATTTTAACGATATTAAATCAGCCAATATGGTGCACCGTAGCCATTTGAAAGGGCTTCATAGTGATATTAAACTCGACATGCCACAAGTAAAACTGATTGATTTAGATGAGTACACCACATCAAAAATGGATTTACCTGCCAAAGCCAGTGGTTCTCCATTCTATATTACATCCTCATTATTAGATAAGAAGAAATCAGGGGATCTTGAGGCATGGCAATCTGCCGATAATTATGCACTGTTAATTTCACTAATGGAATCAACGTCAGCAGAAGCCGCTAGGGGCATCAATTTATTTAAAAAACAACATACTCAAAGAGTAAAACGATATAGGCAAGAAATGGTGCCACGAGCCGGCATACTGAGTGCTCAAGATCCAACACCTTTTGTGGCTTGGGCTAAACAATTTGTTCTTCCACAGTATCAAACTCAAGTTATTCAGTTTTTGGTAAACCCAAGCGAGCATCCTTTAGATGAGTCGGTGAAACAAATTATTAATTGGAATGCCGCCTCAACAAAGTAAACATTATTAGGGATGTAAACTTAATAAATGTTAATATCCATTCACTTTGTTACGCTGCCTTGATCCTTACTTTTTATGAATGCACCACTTGATATATTGACTGATATTGAATTAACTCGCTATAGCCGCCAAATATCTATCAAAGCCATTGATATCGAAGGCCAAGAAAAAATCAAACAGGCGCGTGTGCTTATCCTTGGTGTAGGTGGCTTAGGTTGTAGCGCCAGTCAATATCTCGCCGTTGCAGGTGTGGGTCACATCACTATCGTAGATTTTGACACGGTTGAATTATCCAATTTGCAGCGCCAAGTTCTGCATCATGATAAAGATATTGGTAAAGCAAAAGTCGAATCAGCCTTTGAAGCTCTTAAACAGTTAAACCCAAACATTAGTATTAAGTCTATTAATCAAAAATTAAGCAATGAACAGCTATCTGAGTTGGTATCAGACCACCAGCTTGTGATCGATTGCAGCGATAATATTGCAGTAAGACAACAGTTAAACTTAAGTTGTTACCAACATAAAGTGCCTTTGGTTTCTGCAGCCGCAATTCGAATGGAGGGCTTAGTCACGGTATTTGGTTATAGAAGTGGCTCACCATGCTATCAATGTTTCAGCCTGCTGTTTGGTGAGCAGCAACTAAGCTGTGTTGAATCAGGTATTCTTGCTCCAGTTATTGGCGTGATTGGCAGTTTGCAAGCCGTAGAAGCCATCAAAATGATCTGTGGCATTGGAACACCGTTAATTGGTAGAGTGCTCATGTTCGATGCAATGTCGATGGAAATGCGTGAAATGAAATTAAAGCCTCATAACATGTGCGCTATCGAGCATGGCTAATCAATGTGTTGCTAATCCAGTGCGCTGATTAATTAATAATACGAACTACCCATGTTTTGAAATTTATTACTGGTACTTTCTTTTCGAACAATCAACTCCAATATATTTGTTTCACCCACTCGAGTATTTTTAAGTAAGTCTCGAATATAAGGGTCATTGAGCTCTTGCTTTGTAAGCTTATTTACTGAAAGTAAAAGATTTGTCACAATACCAGCTTCTTTCTCAGCGACCGAGTCTGCATGCTGATAAAAGTACCGTCGAGAAATATACTCTGCTAACGAACTACAAGGATATTTTTGCAGATCGTTTTCTCCCAATCTAACGACAGAATCTTCTATTAGCCGCTCATCAACATCATTACTTTCACTCCTGATCCGAGTCACCGAATAACCATTAGCGCTGTATTCACTGTCCATTTTCAAAAAGTAATTCTTATCTGGGAAAACTAAGGCTGGAATTCCTTCGTAAATGACACGAAATTTCCCTTCATGAAGTTGATAGCCTATGATACCTTGATAACCGTAATTACCGGTGCGGTACTCTTCGACCAAAGCCTGTCGAGTCAACCCAGATTGCATGGCTATTTTACTTAACTCTTTTTCACAAAAAGAATTGTACGATTCGGTAGACATTGTACTTGTCCGACTTTTTCGTGTTGCCTGCCTCACTTCATCAACCAAGTTCACAGCCTTTATTCTGGCCAATTCAGGATCACTTTCATCCACGGTAGCATCCCATATAGGTAAACTTTTATCCTTATGATTCAGTACCCAACGATAATAATGCATGTCTTCATAATGCGTAAAAGTCTCACTAAACTTACCTGTATATCGGGAATTTTCAACACTCTTGATTAAGTGAAATCTTTTAATGACATCTGAATGAAATTCGGGCTCACCATGGCAACCCATTAATGCCTCTTCCACCATTAGTATCTACACAGCACGGTCAATATTTAACCACTTGAGCAATGATCATTATTTTTAAGGAACTGATCTAATGATCTGTGATCACAGAATCAAATTTTGCCAATAAAAACAAATTCTATGGACTTGTTCGCTGAAAATAATTTATCTTGCCTACTAGAATCTCGCCTTAAAGAAAGATACCAAATTTTGATTAAAGAGCATCTTAATGTCGCGCCTAAACTTGCTCAAGGCGTAAAAGCATTGTCTCATCATGAAAGTGCATGGTCTAACACTCAAGGCGCTTGGCGATTTTTCTCAAATGATAATGTCACTTTTCCAGCACTTAGTTTGCCTTTGCTTCAATCAGCAAGACAAGAATTAGCATCAAGTCATTCATCGTATGGATTAGTCGCTCATGATTGGTGCAGGAACAATTATCTAAAGCACGACAGCAAATTAGATAAAACCCAGATGTCTCACGAAAAAGATGTAGGATATGAATTATTTGCCTCACTATTGCTAGACTCAGATACTGGCCAACCGATTGCACCACTGGGTTTAGATTTAAAAACCGAAAAAGGCACTTACCGCTGCCGAGATTTTGAATATCAAAAAACTCAACCCCACCTTGAGCAACTTGTAGAACGTATTGAATGGCAAGATAATTTACCATTAGATAAAACACTTGTTCATATTGTTGATAGAGAAGCTGATTCAGCGCAACACCTACGACAGCTAATGGGCACTCAGTGGTTAACGAGAGGGAAGAAAAATTCGACTGTTAAATACGGTGAAGAATTCATTTCACTAGAAAAACTAGCCAACAGAATCGATAGCGATGTACATGGTATTGTCGATTTCAAAGGCAAAGATGCCTATTTATTTGTCGGTGAAGCAGAAGTTATTTTACAGAGAAAATCAGAGGGAGAAGTTAAAAATGCACCTACCGTTCGATTTGTAGTTAGTACCTTATGTAACGATAAAGGCGAACAACTCGCTCAATGGCTATTACTCTCGAATGTAAAAGAAGTCAGCGCGCTTACATTAGGAAATTGGTATTACTGGCGTTGGTCAATTGAGTCTTGGTTCAAGGTACTGAAAGGTCATGGATTTCAACTTGAACACTGGCAACAAGAAACAGCAGACAGAATTTTTAGAAGATTAATAGTCAGTTCAATGGCTTGCGTTTTAGTTTGGAAACTTTACAACGATGAGTCGTCTGGTGCTAAAGAACTAAAAACGTTTATGATAAAGCTCAGTGGTCGACTGACGAAACGAAGTAAGCCCGTTACCCATCCAGCATTATTAGCAGGCTTGTGGGTATTTTTACAGCTCATGGAAATGCTCAATAATTATTCAACAGAAGAAATTGAAATGTACAGAGAATTAGCCAGTTCGTTTTTTGGTCAGCCTGTGTAGATACGAATGCTCTTCCACTGCACGAAGCATGTGTTGCTTTTTAATTTGATAGCCAGAATCATGCTTCCAATCACCATTCCCCGGTTTAAGGCCTTCTTGAACATTTGAACATAATGTGATCATCCTTCCCGGTGATATTGCTGGTAATTTTAGAGACATAAACAACTTTAAAATTATTGTGCGCCTGATTGAATTTTAACTAACAATCAATAAATTATGATTAAATATTATTTATCTATTGGAACTGGAACGTAAAATAATTTTTCCATTTATGAAAGTGAGGAGGGTTGATGTCGGAGAGCAATAAAGATTGAAACTAACTTTTGGACATAAATGAGGTTGCCTAAAGACTCTATAGCCATAAGCTGTGTGTTCAAAAATCATTTAAAATTGCCTTATTTTCCTTTCCAATTCTCTTTTTGTTTCATATTCAGTCTGAAGATCAATGTTCTGATCACATAAATAAAAAATGTTCACCTACTTGACCTAGTTGAATATGCATTATGATTCGCTAACCAAATACTTTTAGCTCTTTCAGAAATTTCTTTTAGGTTAACGTGCCTGAAAGCAGTTTCAACGTCTGTATCTTTTGGGTGTAATTCTTCAAATGTCGAGAAATTTATAATTAATAAATTTAAGTTAAATTTGAGTTGTAGTGAACTTAATGAATCAAAAATTATAATGAGACGGCATTTTTGTTCTGTATTTAAATGTTGAGATATTTTGGGCGTTTCGACTAGGGCAGCACTTATTTTTACAAATATTGTTCTGGCTTCTTTTGATACAAAGCTTACATTTGCATCAGCCAATCTGCTTGTCAAGGTTATGGAAAAGCTAAGAATTTTGCATAACCTAGATATGAAAACATCTGTTATCATTTCGTTGAATTTTACAGAAAAAAGCTGTCTTATGATCTCATGCAGAAAGTCTAAAAGTGACGCCTGATCGTGCTGAGAATATATGAGAAAAGCATATTGTTCCAGCACTTTTATTTCGTTTTCAGTTACTTGATCAGAATTTTGAGCCATTAATTCTATAGTCTCGAACATCATTGGTTTTATTCTTTTAGCACCCTCTTCAACTCTAATATTTAATTCCCTTTTGGTTCGGCTATCTAACGCAGTGTTTGTTTTTGTTTTGCTGAGCGTCTGACTGATTTGTTTCAGTTCTTGCCTCAATGTTTTAGAAATAAAAGTAAATGGTCTAGAGGAGGGCTTTTCACTTAAATTCTGGGCTCTTCTTTTAGCGTGAAGTTTTTCCCTAAGATCGATAAAACCGCCTCTATCTAAGGCATTTTCATAAGGATTAGAATAATATTGAGCCTCTGTTGATGTTGAACTATCACAGCTAACATCCCAATCGCATCGCCTTTTTGGGGAGGGTGTCAACTCTCCATTTTCAATCGAACCTTGGCAATAGGAATGAGCTCTTTGTTTCAACCAATAAGACAAACTTTGATTTGTTTCGCTTTCGTTTATCTTATAGTCTTGCTCATATTCTAAATTTGAAGTAGTTTTTCTTCCTGTTGAAATTCCATTACTGGAATATGGGTTAGCGCTGATACCCGAATACTGAGCGCCTTTTAAAACTGACATCTTGAATGAGAGACTTAACAGATTAAATTGTTTGAGTATTCAATATGAAAGTAAGGATTGGTTCAAATTAATTAATGTTAATAGGTAAGGTTGATATAATTTCTTGACTATAAATTATCTTACAATTTTCTCACTCTAAAAATTCACTTAGTGCCATGGGTGAGTGCTTCTGACAAGGAACGGGGCGGGGCAAAAATGCCCCAGCCGACCAAGCTGCAAGGGTTTGGACACAAGCTTGCCAGCAGCAGTTTTCTGAAGCCTTATGTTTAATTATAACTCAAGTTTCGGAGTTCAAATTCAATAACGAAGCGAGCGTATCTTACTGATATATAAAGAAAAGGTGAAAGTTAATGTGTTATAATCTTGTTGCTTAGACAAAAACTAAAACACACCAACTCTCAGACAAATATTGACATGAAATCACTTTCTCTACCATCACTTACTTCTAATTTTTTACAGCGTTCAGGCATTCACGTTCAGCACATCATGGAAACAGCTTGGTTTTGTTTCAATGTTGACATCTTGTGGCTTCAGCAAACGTTCGGGTATTGAAGCAACCGAAGTCGTTTACTTACTAATGCTTTGGGTTTGGTTGAAGGTTGATACCATATCTATGTTTGCTAAAGAGTCACTACTCAGCTTTTCTTCTGCTAAGAAAGATGTGCTTTATGATTTACTCAGCCGAGAAGACTTGAATTGGAGAAAACTGCAACTTTACACCGCTAAAAAACTCATAAAACAGGAAGGCAAGAGTAAAGTCAGAGCTTTTGTTGTCGATGATTCAGTAAAGCAACGTCGTGGTAAGAAAATGCCCGGTGTATCCAGTCACTTCGACCATTTGACAGGGCGTTATGTTATGGGACAGCAAGTACTGAGTTTTGGCTACGCTTCTGATAGTCAATTTGTCCCACTGGATAATGAACTCTTCATCAGTCAAACCAAAGCACAATCTCTAACCCGTAAATTTAAAGATGAGCGCTCAATAGTCGCTAAACGTTACAAGCAATCTGTGGCTCAAACTAAGCCTGCTATAGTTGCAGGTATGGTTAAACGTGCGCTGGGAGTAGGTATTGAAGCTGATTATTTTCTTGCAGACTCTTGGTTTGCCACCAAGCCTATTATCAGCATGACGCTTGAGCATGATTTGACGGCTATTCTCCGAATGAAAAAAAAAAACAAAATGAAGTACCGCTTAGCGGATAAATCAGAGTGCAGTGCCGCCGAACTATTCAAAACCCAAGTAAAAGGCCGATGGCAAAAACTAGCAGGGTTGCCTTATCAAACAAAGTCCATTGTCGTTGAGTTGAATCTAGCAGAAACGGCAAAGCTTGAGCCGAATTGAATTAAGGTTAAACTCGTCTTTTGTCGAGGTGTTAATCCTGATAAGAAAAAAGCAGGTAAACACGATTGGGCATTATTTTTAAGTACGGACGCTTCGCTAAGCGATGAAAAAATTCTTGAGATTTACGCTTTGCGTTGGGGAATTGAAGTGTACTTCAAGGAAGCCAAACAACATCTTGGCTTTTTGAGTGAGCAAAGTCGTCATTACAGTGCTTATATTGCTTCAATTCATCTAACAGGGTTGAGGTTTTGCTTGCTTCTGCATGCGAAGCAAAATGATGAAAACAGCAAAGTTTGTGACTCAAGTGTAGTGAAGTAATAAAGATTCATACTGGGCAATAAAGTATCATACCAAGTAATAAAGTATCATACTGTATAAGCTGTAATATGATGTTTCCTAGCTCATTTTTGCCCCAAACCGTGTTTAAATGGCTGTTAGTTACCAAGTGTAGATTGCTGATTTTATCGACTATAACGATAGTTGATGAATTATCTCGAAAAGAGTTTTAGTCAAAATTACTAATTATTAACTTCTGAAAAATAGTCATTTTTAGCTAAAATATGAGAATACTCCATGCTGGTCGTTTGGTTTGAAGTGGTTTTAAGATCTTAGCTCTGAAAACCACTAAGTATTTATTAAAGAGGTTTTATTTAACTCTATACGCCACTGGGCCATCAGTTAACATATCAATCATGATTTTAGTCAAATAAATTTGACCTGCTACACCTACAGATACTGCATACTTCCCTAATTCGTATGCAGAAGTCATTTTTGGGTTTGAACCAAAACAACTCGACATTAAGTTGAAAACTCCCGCTCCAACTACTACACCCAAAGGACTTCCCCCAGTAACAGCGAACCCCAAGAGAGCAGCTGGTGCTGTTTTCTTTGCATTTTCCAACGAAAAGAATGAGTAGTTATTTTGAGTTGTTGTAATGGTTGGATTACTAGGTAGAGCTGCCATAAATATTTCCGAAATATAGAGTGTAAGAAATCAATTGTAACCCCCTCGACCAATTGATTTTATGAATTTTATTTAACCAAAATAAAATTGTTCCGTGATGTAGATAGTTCAGTTAAAAGAGGGCGTTTGACCTAAAGCAACAAGATTCGCACATATCTTTGACACTCTTATTGCATTTATCTTTCTGGGATTCAAATCCAGTGGTATGAAAACGTATATTAAGAGGTAGATCTAACGTCTAAAAACTCGATTTGTAGACAACTCTGTCTCGTAAATGTCCAAAAGTGTGCTTCGTTCGGTATGATTCTTTATTACTTCATTTTTCTTGTAGAAATGCCTTTAACAGCGAATTAGTATGAAAATATTACCAGACTACATTAAACCTCTAAAAAGGAATATAAATGATAGGGATAACGTTTAAAACACCTCAGCATTTCGGGACTACCGTTCATTTTAAGATTGGTGAGGATGAGCCTGATACTCCGTTAGATTGTTATTGCGAAGCGGTTTTCAGTGATGCCGTATTGGGAGATGAAATGTCTCAAGCATTAGATGGTCAAGCTTTAAACCACCACTATATGCACCACCACAGAAAAGGTGAGCCGATATTCACATTGCCAGACTCATTCATTCGAGAAGTAGAACGTATGGGATATGTTGTTGAAAAAAACTCAGCTTACATTAAAGCTGAATTAGAAGAACAGTATGAAGATGATGAGGCCACTTGCTAGCAGATTAAAAATTTTACTGATTGATGCTTCCTGAGTAAAGATCATCCACAGGGAACAGAAACCCTGTAGTACTGTAGTGAGGTAATAAGTATATACCTATTGTCGGTGGACAATAAAGTGTAAAAACCAACATTAATGATTGAAACTAACACAATAAAGTTTGAAACTTTTTGGCTGTTTAAGCTGGTAATCTCCTTTTTTCTATCCAGCTTTTGCCCCATTCCTTGTTTCACAAGGTAATTAATTGCAATACTTTTTATACTAAATATCTGATGTAATAATCTTCAATCGATTATCTTCCTTAAGGGATGCTGCGACTTAGGTTATACCGACGTATAATCCAAACAGAGTAATTTACGGTTGCAGCCAAATGTCTACTTCAATTTACCTTTCTAGTGAGTCCAAAAGGATAATTAAACTTGCATCCAGTAAACTTCATGGGATGGAGAAAAGAGTTTTTATGGCCGAAGTATCCAAAACCTTCTGCTGTGGGAGTCCACGCTTAACTGAAACAGAATTTGGCTGGTGTCGAAAGGCTGTTGCGCTTGGGCTTCATGAACAAGAAACGGGCTTCGAGTGTTTCGGAAACTATGACGGAAAACCTCGAAGTGAAGTGAGTCAGCCTCAATTAGAAATAGATATTAGAGCGTTAGTAGATCCTGAATCGCAAGCCGACCCGAAGTTTAAAAATACGTTTGTGTATACCCGAATTACAGCGAAAGGCGTCAGAAAAAAGTTAATTGAAGAAAAAGGCTGGCTACCTGAAGAATTACCTAAAGAAAGAACCATTAACGACATATTAAATCGACTGGGATACAGACTTCGACGAGTCCAAAAAACTAAACCCCAAAAAAAATTCCTCAAACAGACGCTATCTTTGAAAACGTAAACAAAATCAATAAAGAAACAACCGGTAATAAAAAAGTCATCCGTATTAGTATCGACTGTAAAGCGACAGTTAATGTTGGTGAGTATTCCCGTTACGGTAAATCTCGTAGTGCTGATGCTGTTCAAGCGTTGGATCATGATATGGAAATAAAAAAGAAAATGATCCCGTTCGGAATTCTTAACCTCGACAATGATCAACTTCATGTTTTTTATGGCAACTCAAATAAAACAAGTGACTTCATTTGTGACGCACTTGAATGGTGGTGGGATTCAGTTAAAAGTGAAAATCTAGAAGTGGAAGAACTCATTATTTTTTCAGATAATGGTCCTGAAAATAGTGGCTGTCGTACTCAATACCTGTTTAGATTAGTAGCGTTTAGTGAACAATCGAAACTCAAGATTCGAAACGTCTACTACCCGCCATACCACAGTAAGTACAACCCGATAGAACGAGTCTGGTCATCGTTAGAGAGGCATTGGAATGGCACATTACTGAGTACAGCCAAAACGGTAATAGAATGGACAAAAACAATGACATGGAAAGCGATGAGCCCAGTAGTCAATTTAATTGATAAAATTTACTCAAAAGGAGTCAAGCTCAATAACAAAGAAAAAGAAGAGCTGGAAAGTAAAATAGTCAGAAATAGTGAATTACCAAAGTGGGATCTTACAATCACTCCAATTGCGGTAGATTTTTAAATGCTAGATCCCTAAGTCAAAAAGCGACACAAAGACATTTCTTTAAATAATGAATATTTTAGTAGCAATCAAAATTAGAATTTGATCTTTACACAAATAGATAATTTTAATTCAAACTAATCTTGATTTCAAAATGATTAAATTTTATATATTAACTGTTCAGTTTGTATTAAGAAGTTTAGTGTTTAACTGAGTTAAAGTTTGAACGATTTTTCATCTGAAACTGTAAATAGTTTCAAGTCAGACGTTTGGAGTTTGTATGTTTGAGGCAAAGTTAAATACTTATCAGCAAGTTGGTTTGAGCTTTGATAATCTCAAC
Organism: Parashewanella spongiae; assembly: GCF_004358345.1. Classification (NCBI taxonomy): domain Bacteria; kingdom Pseudomonadati; phylum Pseudomonadota; class Gammaproteobacteria; order Alteromonadales; family Shewanellaceae; genus Parashewanella; species Parashewanella spongiae. The sequence continues at coordinate 5,366,109 of NZ_CP037952.1, forward strand.
AATAAATACGGAGAAGAAAGTTTAATTGCTGCCTGCCGAGAAGGTAATTTACAATCTGTTAAATGGCATTTAGCACATGGACAAAAAGTCAATTATTTGTATCAAAATAAGCATGTACCTAGCTGTTTTTTTCTTACCCCTAATCAAATTTCTCCATTATGTTTGGCGGCAATTAAAGGTCATGCGCACGTTGTCAAATATTTAGTTGTAGATCAAAATGCAGATGTAAATTTTCTTTCTTCAGAAAATGTTTCTCCTTTATATGGTGCTTGCAGATCTGGTAAATCGCTAAAAATTGTAATTTTCTTATTAGAAAAAGGGGCAAATCCTAGACAGGAGAGAGAATTGGATGATAGTTCTCAAGGCATAAATATACTAACAGCAGCTGAAAAAGGAGGGAATAATCAAATTGTAAAGTTTCTGAAAGAGGCTATTCAATCCTAGTTTAGTTGATTGAAGTATTATACATCACCTATTTAAAGCTCAAAATCAATTATTAAATTTTCTAATAAAACTAATTGATGTGGAATCGAAGCCAAACACATTTTTGTCCAATAACGTGTTTCGTTCGGTATGATTCTTTATTACTTCATTTTTCTAGTCAAAATGCCTTTAAGAGCAAATCAGTATGAAACTTAAGCTTTTGATAGCTCAAGTTTCAACGTATTAATCAGCTCTACAGAGTAATCGAGGATGAATCTTTATTGCCCGACTACATCAAGGAACCTACTTTGCGACAGTCTACAAAATTTAGATTTTGCTTGTAAATTATGGGGCTTATTTAAGGCTTTGATCAGCGATGCAGTTTCTAGTATTTCTTCGTTACCAACAACAGAAAGCGAAATCATACTGAATAAAATCAACGAAGAAGTGACCTCGTTTTTTAATCAAGTTATGTAAATGGATACTTTTACATTACGCCAAGAGGCTATTTCTACTGGAAAGTACCCATGATTTTAGCTAAAAATGAACTCCGAAACTTGAGTTATAATATCTTTAGTATCTTACTGTAATTTTTTAGCAACAAAGTTTTCAACTTTAGATTTATCTGAATACGTGGCGATAACAGGATAGTCAAACTCTTTTAATGTCACTGGACATTGTTTTATTCGCTCCAAAATAACTTTATTAGTCTCTGTTTTCTGCCCACTAAAAAATTTAAGGAGAACTTCAATTAATCCCCATTGAGTATGCTCATCAACTTCAAAATGCCAGTGAGCTTCCAAACTATTCCCATCAGGTATGAACTTGTGCATAGTTGGTTTATGTCTACTATCACAGCCATTAAAAATTTTGTTTCCTGCTATTGGAATACTGCCTATATTATCCTTATTAATACAATAAGGATCATAAATGTAAGCTGTAACAAAAGCTGATGTTACTAACTTTCTTTCAAAAGGAACTCCAGTAAGGCTTTGGTATTCTGATTCAGAAAATGTGAGTCCGTGTAATATACTAGTTGAAAGAGGAAAATGGTAAGTGAAGCACTTTGATCTAATAGTTACTTTTTCTCTAGAGACATCAGCTGGTTGTATATAACAGGAAGTGCCTGATCTTAAACTAGAATCTACAGTGCTATTTTTGAAGTTACATAACAAAGAGCAAGCCATGCTTTTCCTACTTTTGTACTCTAAAACTCATCAATGAGGATGTAAGCCATTAATATTGTATTGCTTCATCACCGTATAAAAAATGAGATGAAATTGATTTAATTTAAATTTCCATTATTTTTTTATTCAAATCAACTTTATTGTGTTTGTGTTTGTGTTCAGCTTACATACAGCATACTATTGAAATTATTTTATTCTTAAATTTCTAGAAACTATCGATGAGTTACCTGAAGTTAATAAATTACAACAGAATCAATTATCATAAACTTTGCCGGTGTTGTTTAACTGCGTCAAGATACCTCTCTTCAGCCTCCGCTGTATTAGAGAATAAAGACAATAAAAGCCCACATTGATGAGAGGTGAGTCCTGATAAACTTTTCAAATTTTGAACTTCACGTTTTTGAAGTTTAAGATTGCTCCTTTGCATATATGCCATTCTATTCCCTCTAACTCTACCGTCACGGATCATCGCCGCAGTAGTGAACATATTCAAAGTTTGTTTTATTACCATCTTAGTAATAATTTCTCGATCAGCTCGACTACTTATTTGCAATGTCAAAGTAACTGAATTGGTTGTACTGGACGCCAAATCATCTTGTTTTTCTACAACCCTTATCATTGAAAGTGTCGCCCCAGAATTGTCGCAACATGTTGAAATTTCATCATATTTAAGTTGTGCGTGAAACGAAGAAGAAATAATAACAACCAAATCAGTAGAATTAAGTTTCATTTTTTGAAGCTGTTCCGTTAACCCAACATTTTCAGTGGTATTAAATGCAGATTTAAATGTCATATCACCATCAGGAATAAGTCCAGTTACTGTCAGTTCTTCAACACCAAAAGTGGGAGGACATTCAGAAGCATCAATAATTCCTAATCGACCACAAGCATCATTACCTATATAAACTATTTTACCATTATTTTTCAGTGCATTAGCACCAAAAAGGATGAGTTTTTCCATTTCAGTGTTAAATAGCTTAGACCTAAGAGTTTGTTGTTCAAGCAAGGTCAGCAAACATTGCAATGAATTAAGATCATTAAATTCTTCATTATCAATATTAAGCGCAATTAAACTTAAAATGAAAAGTTGAGCACTCCCAGACTTCATTCGCGTGCTACCAGTAATAAACTCAGCCCCCACAGGAACTTCAACAGACAGGTCAGCAAACTTCATAATTTTTGAATCTTTGTTACAGGAAATTGATGCCGTTTTGAAACCCAAGCTTTGTGAAATACATAGGCCTCCAAGCACGAATGGAGAACTTCCCGAAGCAGACAACCCAACAATTATGTCTTTATTATTCGGTTGATATTCTTCTAATGCGAGCCATGCTGCAGTATATTGATCTTCTGCACCCTTTTGACATTTAAAAATGGCATCTTTCCCACCAGCAGGTATTGCTATAATACTGCTCGGCTTATAGCTTGAACATTCAGCGGCTAATCGACCACTTGTACCTGCTCCTAAAATAAAAATGCGTCCTCCATTTTGAATAACCTGCTTTGTAACCGTTATTAATTTCAATATGGAGTCAAGATGCGGTAATAGGATTGAAGCCAATGTATGATAAGTTTCAATCATTCCATCAAGTAACTCTTTCACCTCCATTGTGTCTAACGCCTTACCATTTAGCTCTTTTTCTGTTTCTAGTACCTCACAACGAGATTTAGGAGAAGTTAAATAGGCTTCAGGTATCACCGCTTCCATGCCCACAATGTTAGACATACTCGTTGCTCTTTTGAATTCTAATTTACTTTTGTGATTAACCTTCTTCGGCAAACCATTTAAATCATCAACAGTTGAAGTTACGAACCTAGTATCAGATTTTAATTCCCCCAAAATAACACCTGGTGATATCTTAAGCTCGGTAATGAGTGATTGCAGGGCTACTGGGATATGTTTCAAAACATTCGATGGATGAATACTTGTCTTTAAACAAAGTGAAGCTGGTAGATTATGAAATGCTGCTTGTTGAGCATGATATTTACCAGAATAATGATGATTAACCTTAAATTCATAGCCACTAAAACTAGAAAATAATGTCTTGCTTAAATCATCATTTACCAAAGGTGAAATCGTTTCGTGTAGCAGATGAGCAGAAATGGCTGCCATACTTATAAGTGACCTACTTAAATAAAACAAAGGGTTACATTATCAAATGTTAGTAAAGCAGGTACAAGGCCACTTAATTAAAGTTATGTAATCTTAATCAAAATTTAATCGCTGTGGATTTAATTCATCGCTCCTCGCTCCTTAGGGCGAACTATCCTCTTTCGTGTATCTTGACGATACCCTGCTGCTTGCGGCGGGGTCACTCATACGCTAAATATTTTTGTTAATTAAATAAATTTAATTTGTATCACTTCATTTTTCACCACAAAATAGCAAGCAACTAGTTACTTTTTAAAGAGAATAATTGAGTTTTCCTCTTATAAGCGATTCCAGTGCTACTTTTTCTCTACAGGCTTTTAGTCAGGCAGGTATAACCGATTTAGAATTTAGAAACGGTGATAATGTATACCTTGTATATTTTCGAGCCTGTTCTGATGCATCTGCACATTTACTTTTTCAACTTTCAACTTGGCATCAATGCCATACCCAACTTCGTGGAGAACCCCAATTTCATCAAATGAATAGAGCGTTTGCCCAGACAATGAGACTTGAAAAAGAAGATATCGAATCCTACGACATTATTTGTAGTCCCTTGTTTCATGAACAAGCCGTAAGATTTGCACACTATTTCGCTAAAAATTTATGTGGTGACACTTGGCCAGAATTCGATAATGCAACAGTGTCTAAATTTATTCATGCTCATACTAAGGATGGGAAAAAGTTTCCAATGCCTAAAACGAGTAAACCTATTGTGCATATAAATAGCCGGTTAGCATTGTCTGAAAAATTTCGTGAACTACTGAGCAGTACTGAGAATAATGATATGGCCATTTGGTCATTCGTATGGAGGATTGGTCGGGAAATTATTTATGTTACAAAACCAGATTTTTGTAAAAAAATTGATGAAGATTACAACGTTATTAAATCGATGCGCTGTCATGAGGAATTATCTCAAATTGCAGAAGAAACTACTGAAGGCTGTTTTGGTAATATGCAATTACCTGATAAAAAAGGCTTACTAAACTGCTTAGAAACAAACTATATAATTGATACTTTATGTAGATTACATAAAGGCAAGCGAAATCAGTACTTACACGATTGTTTTTTAAAAAGTGAACCATATATATCAGGTGCATCAGGGATGATGAACTCGTTTAGTGCTATGTTTGAACTAATTGGAATCGATATTGACTCTAAATCAGGAAAAGAATTATATCACTCACTCCAAGCTTTTATTGTTTGCACTGCAATGCATTCAAAATTTGAAGTTGAAACCTCTTACCAGAGAGCTAGAGTGATGTATCATAAACTGCGTGATCAAGACTGAATGATTAATCGGTTTTGCTTGAATAAGGAAAGTTGCGGAAGAAACTATACCGATGAGTTCTCGTCACTCCACATAAGGCTGGAAACGAAGTAACGACCGTTTTGTATGTCGGTAGTCTAGAAACTATGAAGGACAGTAACTCAACTACCCTTTAGTTAACACAACACAAGGGGAATATTATGAGCACCGTCCTTCAAGTAAAAGATAACGCAAAATTTGTTAATTTGTAAGTAGTCGACTAAAAGTTTTTTAAATCACAAAACTATTCAGAAAATTGAAGTTCCTCATAAAATTTTATTTTAAATATTAGTACCCTAAATATAGTTTTATCTCATGTGCGAGAGTTATCATGAAAAGAGTCGTAGCACTTTCAGAATTTGAAATTGAAACATTGAAAGCAGCCGTAGCACATCATCCCAAACATCGTAGTCGAACCAGAGCACACGCATTTCTGTTAAGTAATAAGAAGTTTTCAATTAAACAGATAGCTGACATTTTCGAAGTTTGCGAAATTACAGTATCAAACTGGATTACCGCTTAGTACGAGCAAGGTGTCTCAAGTTTATTTGATGACAAACGTTCAGGTCGACCTAGCATTTACTCCCAAGAGGAAGCTTCACTCTTAAAATCATTTGGGTGTAGATCTTTTTGATCGACGAAAACCATGAAAAGATCATTAATTATCAATTGGATGGGTTTAATAAATGGTGCGAAAGGAGCAATTTTATAGTACTTATCAGTTTCCACACACAACAAGTATATAAAAAGGCTCCTTTCATGAAACTAGCATACTCAAACTCACTCGAATTTTCATTCTTTTCTGAAGCCAAATTGCAATTTGAACGTATTATTTCGCACCTCGAAGACGAGCAAGTTAAGCAAGAGAGCCATGGAGAAGTTGAAGCTTATATCGATACCGAAGGAACTGAGTTGTTGCGGTGTTTATTACAGGGTTTCTTAGATATCAAAACCGCTGAAGAGCCCCGTCAGCAAGTTTGTTCCAACCGTGACATTGCATTGAATCATTTGAAAAATAACTGCAAACGAAACTTAGAAAGTTTATTTGGTACCGTAACGATGCATCGAAAAGGTTACAGTCAACGTCGGTGTGATAGCGTGTTTCCAATGGATGGTGAGCTGAATCTTTCGAAAGATAAATACTCTGATGGTGTACGCCTAAGACTCGCTACAGAAGCAGTCAAAGGCTCATATGATGATGCAGTAAGCTCAATAGATACCACCACAGGTGCGCACGTGCCCAAGCGACAAGCAAGGCAAATTGTGCAGGATATTGCACAAGATTTTGATGGTTTTTATCTCCAGCAGAGATACCTTAAGCCAGAAAATACATCTGATTTACTGGTATTGACTATGGATGGAAAAGGCATCGTTATGCAACCTAATAGCTTGAGAGAGGGCACGCAAAAAGCAGCGAAACAACAGAAGCTCAAAGGACGCCTAAGTGCTGGAGAAAAAAAAGACCGCAAACGAATGGCAGAAGTTGCAGCGGTATACACCACCAAGCCTTTGCATCGTACCCCAGAATCAATCATGTCTAGAAACGATAATTCAAATGTTCGTCCATTACGTGTGCCACCAAGAAATAAACGTGTGTGGGCAAGCGTAGAAAGAAGCGCTGCGACTGTGATTGAAGAAGCATTTTTAGAAGCTCTGGAACGAGACCCAACTCAAAGCTGTCAGTGGGTTGTACTCGTTGATGGTCATCCTCATCAGCTAAAACAAATTTATCGGGTGATGAAGAAACTCAACATCAATGCAACGGTGGTCATGGATTTCATCCATGTGCTTGAATATCTCTGGAAAGCGGCGTGGTGCTTATTTGAAAAAGATGATCCAGAAGTCGAAGATTGGATAGAAAAGCGAGCGACTGAAATCTTACGAGGTAATGCGTCACAAGTAGCAAAAGGCCTTGGGATCAGTGCAACAAAACGGAAATTAAAACAACGAGAAGGCATTAATAAGTGCATCGGTTATCTATTGAAAAATAAATCAAGATTAGAATACGGTAAAGCGTTAGAGCAAGGTTTCCCAATTGCTAGCGGTGTCATTGAGGGAGCTTGTCGTCATCTGATTAATGATAGGTTGGATATCACTGGAGCGAGATGGAGTCTTGAAGGTGCAGAAGCTATATTAAAACTTAGGTCGTTAAGATCGAGTGGTGATATTGAAAAGTATTGGGAGTATCACAAAAAGCAATCCAAACAGAGGTTATACAGATGTGGATAACTTCGTCGTTTTAAAAGACCCACACCCAAATCATTTGTTTATGAAGAGCCTCATCAACTTAAAAGAGCGCAGTCTTTAATACAGAATTCAACAGGTAAAGAATGCAGTCTAGGCACAGTAAAACGGACGATAAATAAAATTTAACTACAGCCATAAACGCATGAGACATTCACTTAAAAAACAGCGAAATGAAGTCTATTTTGAAAGAGCCTACGATGAATTAGTGAGTTGTGTAGAAATGGAAAAGGAAGGGGTAATAGATCTTTATTATTTTGATGAATCAGGCTTTTCCCAGAAGTCGAACTTACCGTATGGTTGGAGCGAAAAAGGCGTTGCTATTGAATGCACTGCATATCAAAACAGCAAGAAACTAAACGTACTTGGCTTTTTGAGTAGGCAAGGTAAGGTTGTTTACCACGAAGTTGAGTGCACAGTGAATACAGACATTTATAGTGAAGATACCTACTGATAATGAAGAATATAAATTTAAAGTAAAGAGGGGTTATTACGCAAGAGGACATTATTCGAATTTTGATCTTTACGATCAGATGCAATTATTACGACCTCATCAGGTGCCTATATTATAAGTCCCTTTTTCAGCTGACACTATATAGTTAGGAAACGATTTAGACAAAGCATCATTCAAGAGTTAAGAAAGCGATCTATCTAAAATAAATTTCCGTAAATCACGCTCTTCACGCATAACAAAAAGTATGTAGATGCTACTGTTATCTTGTTTATAGAAAATGCGACATGGAGGTACGATTACTTCTCGGTAACTTAAATGCTGTAACTCAGGTGGAATTCGTCCAGAGCTAGGAAAGTCTTCTAAACGTTCGACACTTTTAAAAACGTTTTGAACTAGTGTTTTGGCTGCTGTGATATTGTTTAAAGCAATATATTCGGCGATATCATTTAAGTCTGATAAGGCTGGTTCAGTCCAAACTATTTTAGCCATTTAGACATCGATTCCTTAGCTTCTTCAAGAGTTGAAGTTCTATTCTCAATAATTGCTCGTTCACCACGAGCTATACCTTCTAGAATCGTAAGTCGATTCTGCATGAATTCATAATCTTCCACATCTACTAAGTAGGCAGAGGGCTTACCATGTTCGGTGATAAGTACAGGCTCTTTGGTCAAGTGAAGATCTGCCAGTATTTTTGTAGCTTGGCGCTTAAGTGCTGTCACAAGTTCTACTTTCATTATTAAAGTCCATCCGTATTTTAAAGTAACACTAAAGTGACACTTTGAGTATAGTAAATATTAAATCAGCTTTAGAGTCAATGATGATGTTTAGATTTAATGAGAATGCTGTTCACCATTTAGGCTTGTGCCACGGCCTGTTACACCATTAGCGGTTAATAAGAAGTTGTTAGTTATGAACTTTAGTCTAAATACATTATTCGGTATGACATACTCAACTTACAGATCAATTAAACCTCCCTATTAAATCAGAGTACGATTTCACTGATGGAATGAATGATCAACAAAAATTAAAAATACAAAGTTTGAGAAACAGATTCTGCACTCAAGCAAGATATGGTGTGATAGAAGACGCTATTGAGGAGTTTATAAAAGATTACCCCGAAAGTGATTTAGCAATCAAGCTAGGTAACACAGTAAATAAAAAGGCAAAAAACAAAATAATTGTACAACAAAAACAAGACCTAAATCCCACAGCAAGCTATAATTTTCCAGAAAGTCTTATTATAAAAATGCTTAAATAATTTAAATAAGCACCCATGCAAATGTAATCGAATGATTCTGGCATACTCGCAGTGCGTAATACAAGGCGCAGCGATGGATGCATAGCCACTCCATTCAACCTGAGCTGGAACAACAATGCTTTTATTTCCTTTACAAACAAGACCTTGAAGATTTACACTTACAAAGCAAGTGCAAGCCAATCATTGATGGCTACAGTCTTGCCGTTAGCCGCATTATCAAGCATTTCGACCGCAGCCCTGATAACCTAGAGTATCGTGATCTCAAGCAGTATATTTCGATGCCCTATTTCAATCTCACTCTTGGGGTACCGTCAAAATTGTCCGCTATGGCTTGCAGTTTTTTTTACCGTATACGCTGAGTAAAGAGTAGCAGTGGTTGAACATCGTTAACCCCCAGCAAGTGAAACGCTTATCTGATGTCTTGTCCGTTGACGAGGTCACTTTGATTATCTGCCGTACCTATCAGCTTAGGACTTAGGAACTGTCCCAAAATAACTTCTGTGTAGTGTTTGCTTAAAACCATAATGTGGTTCAATATAAGCCTTCTAAACCTGCTTTCCTTGAAACTTTATGAACATTTACTCTCCTATTGTAAAAAACAAATGTTCCGTTTTTACAAGCCACTTAATCAACGAGATCATAGACGCTATGTTGCCATTGAAGCCTTAAACCGACTTATTTAAGTTCAATAGTTAAAGTTTATATGAAACCTTATTTAGATTAGTTGGCATTATCAGCATGTTTTGATTTACTTAACTGAAACTGACTTAACGTAAGAGGGTCGTATCATGCATATTGTCCCACTCATTCGAAGCCAAGCTTGGCAGAGTGATTGTGCTGAGCAGGGGCTGCAAAAAGCATCGGATTATTTGGCGCAACATGGATTATCAAAGGCTCGCGTTCAAGCAGTAATCGATGGTGACAATAACAAAATTATCTACATGGGTTTATTCGATAAACTCATTGATTCATTATTTCATCACAATAAAAAAGCAGAAGCTCTACAAGAGTTGGCGAACTGGTTAACCCCTGACTCCGAGGTGACTCCTGATGTTGAAGCTGGGATCAACGAGGCTACCGTGCAACAAGCTGTAAAGAGAAATGCTTATCAAGCTAAGTCACCAGCTTGTCACTATTTCTGTAAACTCAGAGCCTTAGCCAAAGATACAGGCTTATTTAAAGTCGAGGTCACTGACTCAAGATTTGTTGAATTTAAAATAGCCAATACATTTATGCGGAAAATTCCATTAAAAGAATTTTTAATGGATATTAGAAATGGGGAGGATGAAGCTTTATATCTGAACTATCAAGGCTGTGCGGCCGGCTTTTTTGAGAAAAACACCGATACAGTAAACCAATGGCTGTTCGCTCATAATGCCGCGCCAATCGAAAAAAAATATACGGCTCAGGGTAAGCTTAAACTCGAACTTCCCCACATACCCTATTTACTCAGTGCCTACCTATCTCTTTCGCCTGACGTCAGTGACGTTATGGAGTTAATCGACACCATGAACTGTGAAACATTGCATCATTGTTCACATGTTTCAGACTGGGCTGATGATGACGATGAGTTATTCCAACTTGTATGTTTTGGAAAGGCTTTAGCCTGCTGTATTCCGATTTCACAAGCAGCAACAAACACATCAGTGACACCTAAGCACAGTTTTTCTGACGTTAAATCGGCCGTTGACGAGCTGCAACCAAAAGAAACAGGACTTTCCATACCATTACATCCAGATGATTCAAAAAGTACTGAGATGATGTTATGGGATACTATCAGTCAATCGATGCTTCAATCAGCACGTCGAGCCCACCCTGACATAAAACAAGGGATAACCAATTCATGATTTGGCGTTTTGGATATTAAGACAGAACATCGAGTAGGGTGAGGCGTTAGTGCCTCATCCCTCTCACAGACCCGTACGTACGGGTCTCGTATACGGCTCCTGCTTAATTTTATTCAATTACTTTGTACTGAGCACATAGCCCGTTCGTACTTCTTCAAGATTGTATAGCCCCATCTCTGCAAACCATTTATTCGGCATTGCATAATGAGAGAGTGGACTACTTGCGTTCTTCTACTTCATCATTTGAATGAACTTAAATGGTGGCTTATAACCAAGTTGCTTAAGTCTGCGGTGTAGCCTACCTGGCTTTTTCCACAGTCTTAATTGTATGCTTCTCAGTCGTCGCCTTAACCATGCGGCTAGCTTCTTGAACTCGTTGCTCGCATTCGCTATTCGAAAATATTGGCTAAAACCTCTTAGTTTCGGGTTTAACTCTTTTATCACCCGTTGTAATGGCTTACCACCGTTGCGTTTGGTGAGCGCTTTAAGCTGCACTTTGAAGCTTTTCAGTTTCTTAGCTTGGATTGTCGTATAGTTACTGCCAATCTCTACTCCGAGAAACTTTACCCCATCATCACTATGAGTTATGTGAGTTTTGCTTCGATTTACTGTCAGCTTTAAGTCTTTTTCAAGTAGCTTTGTCGCTTGCTTCAGTGCATTATCTGCACCTTTGCGACTGTGACATAATATCAGGATATCATCTGCGTATCTGACCAATCGATGATTTCTACGTTTCATCTCTTGGTCAAAGGCATCAAGGTAGATATTCGCTATCAGTGGACTGATAACGCCACCTTGTGGACTTCCTGTTACTGTTGCTTGCCAGTTGCCTCCTACGATAACACCGCTTTCAAGGAACTGTTTTATCAACCTTAAGATACTGCCATCTTTTACCCTTCTGCTTATGCTCGTTAAGATTAGCTCTTGGTCGAGTAAGTCAAAGCATTTGGATAAATCCATATCCACCACATGTTTTAAGTCATATTGACGGATAAACATCGTGGCTTTGTTTATGGCATCATGGCCGCTTCTGTGTGGTCGATATCCATAGCTTGATGGATGGAACTGCTCTTCAAATATCGGACTTAGTATATCGTTTAGGCATTGTTGTACGATTCGGTCTCGAACCGTTGGTATCCCAAGCTTTCTCACTCCACCATCATCTTTCGGGATTTCTACCCGTTTGACGGCTGAAGGTCGGTATTGCTTGGTTTTGAGTTCGATAAGAAGTTTATCAAATTCGTTACTCAGATTTGAGGCGAATTGCTCTAAGCTCTGCTCATCAATTCCAGCAGTGCCTTTGGCTCTCCACACTTTCTTAAATCCGTTGTACAGTGATTCTTTGTTAAGTAAGCGACCATACAAGCTGTAATAAACTCTCATTGACCTCTCTGTGTGCGTTGTTTGGGTTCAGTGTCTTGTTTTCATCAGTTGGTGTATTTCACTCAGCCTCAAAGCCTTCTAGCCCTTGGTAATTTACTTTGATATGACTGAATTACTCCCGTATACGGCTTCGGTCTCCAGAGTCATTATTCCTAATGCCTCCAGTCGGAAATGCCTCACTCATCTTTTTTTTTTGTGATTTTCTGTATCTGTGAAAAAAAAATCCTGTCCATCACAAACTTAAATTAAGCTTCACCCCTTCGCCAACATCAAGGCTTTTGGCTGTTGATGCCGCCAATGAACTACGTCATTGGTCAATCCAGTTTTGCCCTCCACACCATTACTGGCTTTCATCGGCTGGATTTTACTCACTACTACGGGCTCATCGGCCACCTCGCACCAACTTCTACCTTGAGTTTCCTCTTGTATAAAAGCTTCTGGACTATCCCAGATAAGGTGTCAGGCTTCCCCAGTTACTGCACTCGCTCCCTGTTAGAAATCCCACCCTTAAGCACATGATTCTAAATAAATCGGCTGAACGCACAATTTAGCTTTAATCTATTGAAGTTAAATACAAAACTAAACAACCCTAATTCACCCATCAGGTGAGTGCTGAACATTCATATACTTGCCAAAATCACCGCTAGCTGCGTTATAAATTTTGCAAGTAGAAACGAAGTAACGACAGTTTTGTATGTCGGTAACCACTACTTGCTGCTATTCATGCCTTGCTATCAGTAATTTTTTCTGCGTATATGAACGCTCCCAACCGATTTATTTAGGATGATAGAGCTGACTGAGTATATGGCGTTGCGCTATTTCGCACGCTTACCTCTCTATTATGCCGAATCAGGTTCGCTTTCGCTGTGTACCTCTAACTTCCTATGGCTTCCTTCAGACCTTGCCGTTAGCCAACAACGCCCTTGCCATTCGGATTATCTTCCCCTCAGTCTGGGTGATACAGGCTTCTTTCTGCCTGTCGGGTTTGCCAGCTTCGCTGGGCAAACAAAAAAGACCGCCTAAGCGGTCTTTTTCAGTATTGAGCTGATGTATCGTGATTAATCAGAGATTAAGCAACAATTTTAGCTACAACACCAGCACCAACAGTACGACCACCTTCACGGATAGCGAAGCGTAAACCTTCGTCCATCGCGATTGGAGCAATCAAAGTAACAACCATTTGTACGTTGTCACCAGGCATTACCATCTCAACACCTTCTGGCAATTCGATAGTACCTGTCACGTCAGTTGTACGGAAGTAGAACTGTGGACGGTAGCCTTTGAAGAATGGAGTGTGACGTCCGCCTTCTTCTTTTGACAATACATAGATTTCTGATTCGAAAGTCGTATGTGGAGTGATTGAACCAGGCTGTGCCAATACTTGACCACGCTCAACTTCATCACGCTTAGTACCACGTAGTAGTACACCACAGTTTTCGCCAGCACGACCTTCGTCAAGCAGCTTACGGAACATTTCAACACCAGTACAAGTGGTTGAAGTCGTATCTTTGATACCAACGATTTCTACTTCGTCACCCACTTTAATGATACCGCGCTCAACTCGACCTGTAACAACAGTACCACGGCCTTGAATTGAGAACACATCTTCAATTGGAAGAATGAATGCACCGTCAATAGCACGCTCTGGCTCTGGGATGTAAGTGTCTAATGCGTTAGCAAGTTCAAGAATTTTCTCTTCCCACTGTGCTTCACCGTTAAGTGCACCTAATGCAGAACCTTGGATAACTGGTAGGTCATCACCTGGGAATTCGTATTCAGATAGAAGTTCACGAACTTCCATTTCTACTAGCTCTAGAAGCTCTTCATCGTCAACCATGTCACATTTGTTCATGAATACGATGATGAATGGTACACCAACCTGACGTGAAAGCAGGATGTGCTCACGTGTTTGTGGCATAGGGCCATCTGTAGAAGCTACTACTAGGATTGCGCCGTCCATCTGTGCCGCACCAGTAATCATGTTTTTAACATAATCCGCGTGACCTGGGCAGTCTACGTGTGCGTAGTGACGAGTTTCAGTGTCATACTCGATGTGAGAAGTATTAATCGTAATACCACGCTCACGCTCTTCTGGAGCATTATCGATTTGTGCGAAATCTTTAACGTCACCACCGAAAGCTTTGGTTAAAACGTGTGAGATCGCTGCAGTTAGAGTAGTTTTACCATGGTCAACGTGACCAATTGTACCTACGTTAACATGGGGTTTACTACGTTCAAATTTTTCTTTAGCCATGGGTATTGCCTCAGTCCGACGTTTTTGTGGTAGTTAAAATCTACATATAGCAAAAAACCGACGCAGTTTATTGCATCGAAATATTATGTTTAGGTATTTAAGCGCGAATTACATAAGGTTGGTGCTGAACGGCAGGATTTATCTGCCGACTTAATCCTATCGAGGATATGCTCTTAATATCGAGCTGTATCAGCAACTAAATTTGGAGCGGACGGCGGGAATCGAACCCGCGTTATCAGCTTGGAAGGCTGGAGTAATACCATTATACGACGTCCGCGCAACCTATGGTTAGGCTACCTAACTACCTAGAAAAATGGTGGAGGGAGAAGGATTCGAACCTTCGAAGGCTGAGCCGTCAGATTTACAGTCTGATCCCTTTGGCCACTCGGGAACCCCTCCAGAGAAATAAATGGTGCCGACACCAAGAGTCGAACTCGGGACCTACTGATTACAAGTCAGTTGCTCTACCAACTGAGCTATGTCGGCGCATCATTTCGGAACGGGATATTAGGTAAATGTCGGCCTAAGTGCAAGTGCAAAATGCAAATTATCTAAAAAAAAGTGCCAAATGTTGCTTTTTTCTACTTAAAATCACGTCTTGATTAAAAATAACACACTAGAGTAACAATTATTAACCACTGCATCCATTTCAGCTTCATGATGATTGTCGTGACAATTTGAATACGGTATTGTGCGTCCTTAATCTGAGGAAAAATAATGATATCTGCTCATTCAGCTCACCAAGCGTTATACCAATCTTTTCAGCGTGATCAATGGAGTGAGTTGCGTAACTCTGTGCCTATGACCCTTAATGAAAAAGATCTTGAGCAATTAAAAGGGATTAATGAGCGTCTATCACTGGCCGAAGTTACTGATATTTATTTGCCCTTAAGCCGATTATTAAACCTTATCATTAAATCTAAGCAGCAACGCAGTCGCGTTTTAGGCCAGTTTCTCAATAATGAACAACCAAAGACACCTTACATCATTAGTATTGCTGGAAGCGTTGCCGTAGGGAAAAGTACTACAGCGCGTATTCTTCAAGCATTGCTTCAACAATGGCCTGAACACCCTAAAGTGGAGTTATTGACTACGGATGGTTTTTTGTACCCGTTAGCGGAGTTAAAACAAAAAGGGTTGATGCAACGCAAAGGGTTCCCTGAAAGTTATGACATGAAAATGTTGGTAGATTTCATCTCTGATATAAAATCCGGTAAAGCCAACGTCAATGCACCTTTGTATTCTCACTTAAGCTATGACCGTATTACTGATAAACAGCAATCTGTTGTTCAGCCTGACATTCTGATCCTAGAAGGGTTAAACGTCTTACAAACAGGGCTTGATTCAAGCATCCAAACCCATCAACCGTTTGTATCAGACTTCGTCGATTTCTCCATTTACGTCGACGCCGATTATGATTTATTAAAACAGTGGTATATTGAACGCTTCTTACAGTTCCGTGATGGCGCGTTTGCAAATAAAAATTCCTATTTTCACCATTACGCTAGTTTAAATGATCCCACGGCCAATGACATTGCTGAGAATATTTGGGACACAATTAATGGCCCCAATTTAGTGCAAAACATCTTACCAACCCGCGAACGG
The DNA here is from genome assembly GCF_004358345.1 of Parashewanella spongiae. Classification (NCBI taxonomy): domain Bacteria; kingdom Pseudomonadati; phylum Pseudomonadota; class Gammaproteobacteria; order Alteromonadales; family Shewanellaceae; genus Parashewanella; species Parashewanella spongiae. Next base: position 5,382,222 of record NZ_CP037952.1, read on the forward strand.
GCGCATCTTATTTTACGTAAAGGCCGTGATCATTTAATGAATCAGGTGTTGTTGAGAAAGTAATCACAAATAGTCTTAATGAAAACTTTTAAATGTTAATTTAACGCCATTACTATCTATGGAAAGCACCGAATACGAACCAAGGGCTGGCTGAACATAAACTCTCTGTTCCATATGGCGCTTTATATCAGTCATCTCTTTTTCGTTGGTGGAAACAACCTCTTCAAGGCCTTTACCTTTCAATAGTTCACTAAGACCATTAAACGCTATAACATCCTCTGTTACAAATATTTTCATCAAATCATAAATGTTACGACCACAATCATCTTTTATATCGACTTTTGCTCCACGCTCTACTAATAGTCGGATAATCTGAGGGTTATTCTGAATTGCTGCCGCCATTAATGGAGTACGACCGGAAACGGCTCTAATATTTGTGCATGCGACCTGTTCATTCAAGTCAGGTTTATATTCTAATAATTTTTGAACTAAAGATAAGCCACTTTATCTTGCAAGCAAGCCAAAAAAGCGATGCTTGTGGGTACTCGAAAACCATTCCGCTTTCATTACTCTGTTGGTAGTTCACCTTATAACGGGCGATATAACGCCCTAGCTCAGGATGATTTTCCATCATTCTCAGGGCTTTCTCAGGACTCTCATCTGTAAATATCTCTATAAATTCATCATCACTACAAATTCTGTTTAGATTTGTTACATCACTCAACTTCGAAGCGCCAAAACTTTCGACCTGAAGATCTTTTAAAGAAACTCTTACAACCATTGATTCAAGCATATTTATACCAAACAGATATTTTAAATAACTTTATATGAAAAATGCTGAACAAAAGCCATACAACATTAATTTAACCTTACTTTTCGAACTGTTATCTCACCTCCAACAAACGCTTTTACTTCACCAGCGACTTCTAACAGCAGGGCGCCTTGGGCATCTATACCACGGCAAATACCTTCGACAACATTATCAGCCATTAAAAGCTTAATCGGTTTATCGCAATATAGATCCACTTGTTGCCAACGTTCAACAAACGCTGATAAACCCGATTGTTCAAATGCTTGAATATCAGCTTTAAGCTGTTGGTGTAGTGCAATAGCGAACTCCGTTTTATCCGGCAGTGTTTGCTGTGACACAATATCAGCCCACGGTTGGCCGATTTGTTCAGCCGCTGTTGTTGGCATCGACAAGTTAACTCCAGTGCCTATCACAACTTGGCATTCGCCATCGACTTGCCCAGACATCTCTACTAAAATGCCTGCCAGCTTCTTGCCTTCAAGATAAACATCATTTGGCCACTTTACTGCAACATCACTCAGTCCCAGCTTTTCTAATACGGCCGTTAACGAACAACCAACCACTAAACTCAACCCCATCGCTTGCGCCATACCTTGAGGAAATTGCCATAACATAGACGCATATAAGTGACTGCCATAAGGTGACGCCCATTTACGACCACGGCGACCACGTCCAGCACTTTGGTATTCAGCAATACAGATATCGCCTGACTTTAGCTCTTCAGCATGTTTGAGTACAAAGCTATTCGTGGAATCAATTTCGTCAAAGTAAAAACAGCGATTATCAATTTGATGTACTAGTGCATCACCATCAATCAGTGGCACTGGCTTTTCCAGCTTGTAACCTTTGCCTTTAACGCTATAAATACCAACCCCTGCTTGTTCCAGTGCATCAATATGATTGCTTATGGTCGCGCGAGTGACACCAAGCTGTTTTGCCAAATCTTCACCTGACACAAAGGTTTTTTGCTCATTGAGAACACTCAATATTTGGCGACGTCGCTGCCATTGTTCAGCCATAAAATTCAATCTCCCCATTTTTCCCGATTAAGCGTGGCTCGACTTCAAGCTTGACGCCAAAAACAGTCAATATTCTTTCTGCGATAAAGCTTGCTAATTGAATAATCTCTTTTCCTGTTGCACCGCCATGATTGACCAGCACAAGTGCTTGTGAATCATGAACGCCTACTTTTCCTATAGTGTGTCCTTTTAGCCCCGCGTGATCGATAAGCCAGCCAGCTGCTAGCTTGATTCCGTTATCATTGGGGTATGAAACTAATTGGGGAAACTGACTAATTAATTTTTGGAAGTCGTTATTTGAAACAATTGGATTTTTAAAAAAGCTGCCTACATTGCCTATCACGCTCGGATCCGGAAGTTTACTTTGCCTGATCTCACACACTCGATTAAAAATGGCCTTGGACGTAACGGTTTTAGAATTTAGGTTTTTTAACGGCCCATAGCTCAGCACAGGTTGCCATTGTTTCGATAATTTAAGACCGACACGTAATATAACGGTTTTATTTTTTAAATCCTTCTTGAAAATAGAATCTCGATAACTGAACTGGCAATCTTGAGCACTTAATCGGTGTAAGGTTTTAGTTTCAAGGTTAAAAAACTCAACCCAGTCACATACTTGTTCAAACTCGACGCCATAAGCACCAATATTTTGGATGGGTGCTGCACCGACGGTGCCCGGAATTAAGGCCAGATTCTCTAACCCATTTATCCCTTTGCTCACCATAGACTCAACTAACTGAGGCCAACTTTCTCCCGCAGCGATATTTAAAAAATAATCGTCATCATCTTCTGTGAGCGTAATGCCTGTAGATTCTATTTTGATGACTACGCCATTAAAGTCCTCGGTGAATACCAGATTACTGCCACCACCCAACACCAATAACGCTTCCTTTTCATTATTAACATCTTGGCAAAACTCAAGAATTGACTCATCACAACAAAGCCTGCGAAAACGACGACAACGCTGTGCCAGTCCAAGTGTGTTAAATTCAGTAAGGGATTGTTGAGTACCAAGCATAATATTGAATTCTGGAAATAAAAAAAACCATTGTACTGAGTAAATGGCTTTTTTACAGTAAACGTATTACACCCGTTGTGATTTAATGCTGTTTTTGAATTGAAAAATAAAATAGATACATGAAATCGGTGCGACTGTTGCCTTCAGCATATCAACCCAGTCAATTTCTGAAATTATTGGGTTAAAGACATAATAACCAAGGTTATAACCATTCACAACGACCGCCCCTAAGGGATCTAGCAATTTAGAAAGTACCAACCTTTGTCATACCAGCAAAGGCTGGTATCCAGTGATTTTTATAGAAAAAAGCAAAGGCACTAGGCTACCGACATACAAAACTGTCGTTACTTCGTTTCCAGTCTGCGCTGGAATGACAAGAACTCATCAGTATACTTTCTTCCGCAACTTTCAATCCCATTAACTTTAATGACTTCCTTACCACTCCATGCGGAACCCCACGTTGTGATAATGTTATCGTTTACTTCAAATCGGAATTGATAACCTTGTTTAAATACTTCAATTCCTACTATTTTAATGTTATCAGTCATACCCTCATCCTTTGAGTTAAATTTCAGGCTTATAGTAAGTATTTTTAGATGGGATGACAGGACAAAGGTATGACATTTCACAAAAACCACATACGACACAGACATAACAATCTAGCAAAATCAAACAGTTAAGCTAGGCGGTATGGTTCACTCTATTATTAACCATTTTGTTTTTATCGTTTTTCTCTAAAAGTTACGTTATGTTTAGCTAATCGTTATTATAAAAAGGAATATCAATGCTGCTATTACTGGTTTACGTTGCCATCGCCATAGGTATTTCTTTTTTATGCTCCATACTAGAAGCCGTTTTATTGAGTGTAACTCCCGGCTACCTCGCTTATTTAAAAAAACAAAAAAGTGCAAGTTATGAGTCGCTTACCAAATTAAAAAACGATGTCGACAAGCCATTAGCCTCAATCCTAACCTTAAACACCATTGCCCATACCATTGGTGCTGCAAGTGCAGGAGCCCATGCGAGCCTTGTATTTGGTAGTGAATGGTTGGGCATATTTTCGGCGGTACTCACACTTTTTATTCTGATCTTATCCGAAATAATTCCTAAAACCATTGGTGCAACTTATTGGCGCCAATTAGCCCCGTTAACCGCTTATACCCTTAGTAGGTTAGTATGGGTTTTGGCCCCTTTTGTATGGATGTCGTCTCACATCACTCGTTATGTCTCTCACAAACAAGCACCGCCAAAACTCAGAGAAGAACTCTCAGCCATGGCGAGTTTAGCTTCTGAAGCTGGTCAATTAGCCACACCTGAATCGAAAATGTTCGAAAACATGTTAGCGTTACGAAAAACTACGGTCAGTAAAGTCCTTACACCAAGAACAGTTGTGTTTAGAGTATCTGATACCCTTAGTGTGAGTGAGTTTCTGCTGCGCTATCAAAACACATCCTTCTCAAGGGTATTGGTATATCACCAAAGTAAAGATAATATTGTCGGCTTTGCTCATCGTATTGAGTTATTTCAACATCAACAAAACAAAAATCCCGATGATCCTATCGGTAAAGTCTTACGCCCCATTTATGTCTTGTTAAGTAGCATAAATTTAATCATTGCTTTAGAGTTGATGTTATCAAATAAGCACCAACTTGCTATGGTCGTCGATGAATATGGAACTTTACAAGGCGTATTATCATTAGAGGATATTTTTGAACAAATCGTCGGTGAAGAGATTGTTGACGAAGCCGATCAACATGCAGATCTACAACAAAAAGCTTCTGAACGCTGGGAAAAATGGAAACAAGATCACCGCGTGATTGAGAATAATGATGATTTAACTCACTAACACCATTTAATTTTATCCATTATTTATAATAATGCCAGCGGGTAATTGATGTGTCAGGTTGAATGGCACAGCCACTTCAATCAATTTAGGTAACGACAATTGCGCATCACGTTTTAAGCGATTTTCGACATAAACTCGCTCGGTCGATTGTTTATTAAGCATGATGTTTGTCGCTTTTTCATCTCCAACTGTGACATCGCAGATAGGAGGTTCGTTTTCATCTGGGTAGTCATGACACAGTTGTATATGATAAGCATCTGGAAATTCATAAATCTTTTCAATGGATTGATATAGATCTGACGCACTCCCCCCAGGAAAATCTACTCTCGACGTTCCCCTAGCTGGTGAAAACAACGTATCACCAACAAAAAGAAAATCATCAATTTTGTAAGTAATCGAGTCAGGCGTATGTCCCGGTGTATCAATAATTTCGATGCTTGTACCTGCAAAATCCAATACTGAATGATGATCAAGTTTTACATCAAAATCAGCCATAGGAATAGAATCTAATTTATCAATCCACTCCTTATAGACTTGTTCAATTTTATTGCCTACAGCGATTTTTCCACCAAGTTGCTTTCTGATATAAGACGCGGCTGACAAATGATCTGCATGAATGTGCGTTTCAAGAATGTACTTTAATGAAAGTCCTTTAGCTCGAATTACATCAATGATTTCATTGGCGGGTTCGAATCCAATCTTGCCATCCTGAAAATCCAATACGGTATCAATCAATACCGCTTCACTGCCTCTTGAAACTAAATAAGTTAATGTCCCTGTTTGGCGATGAAAAAAATATTGGAGATTCATAGCAAGGTAACTTCAGTAAAATAAAATCAAATTTAATAGAAACATTGTCTTATAACTAATTAATTAAAGTTTATTGTCAGGTTATTGGATATAAGAGAAGTGAAAATTGATCAACCTAAATAAATTAGTTGGGAGCGTTCATATATGCAGAAAAAATTACTGATAGCAAGGCATGAATAGCAGCAAGTAGTTATTCTACTTGCAAAAGTTACAACGCAGATAGCAGTCATTTTAGCAAGCTTGTGAGCGTAGAGCACTTCACTCATTGGGTGAAAGCCATGATGATAAAATCATCATATTGCTCAAACAGTTACTCATATACTCAGCGTTCAACTGATGATTTTAGGTTCATCAATTTCACTTGTTCTTTGAACACATACATAGCTCTGAGCTGGAAATTTAATTACTGTAATTGGTATAACTTCAATAAATTAAAGTTAAATTGTGCGTTCAACCGATTTATTACCGTGAAAATAGCCGCTAACACCTATTCCCAAGCCTGTTAGTGAAAGCATAAAAGCTAAAAATCACTTCGCCTTTAGCTTCGGTTGGAAATAATCTTCAAATCTCAGCGAATACAGTTTTCATGGTGTAGGGTGATAGAAAAATAGTAGCCAAAGTAAACGCATATGACATCTATGCCTATCATGAACGTTTAGGTTAAAGTTCGATACCATTAGTGATTATGAGTTAAAGATTTTCTTCCACACGCAAAAAGGCCACCCGTTTGGGTGGCCTTTTTGTTTATTTGGCGCCTGGAAATGACCTACTCTCACATGGGGAAGCCCCACACTACCATCGGCGATACTGCGTTTCACTTCTGAGTTCGGAATGGATTCAGGTGGTGCCACAGCTCTATTGTCTCCAGACAAATTCTGTTTGCTTGTTCTTTTCTTTATTTACCGCTCTTTTAGCCGTAAATTAATAATTTGGTTGGCTGATACTTGTTTTTACAAGAAATTATCTCAAAGTTCTTACTTTATTAAGCGCTTATATATTCACTAAGGTTGTAAAACCCATCTGGGTTGTATGGTTAAGCCTCACGGGTCATTAGTACAAGTTAGCTCAACGCCTCACAACGCTTACACACCTTGCCTATCAACGTCCTAGTCTCGGACGGCCCTTTAGAGAGCTTAAAGCTCTAGAGATGACTCATCTCGAGGCTCGCTTCCCGCTTAGATGCTTTCAGCGGTTATCGATTCCGAACGTAGCTACCGGGCAATGCTATTGGCATAACAACCCGAACACCAGCGGTTCGTCCACTCCGGTCCTCTCGTACTAGGAGCAGCTCCTCTCAATCATCTAACGCCCACGGCAGATAGGGACCGAACTGTCTCACGACGTTCTGAACCCAGCTCGCGTACCACTTTAAATGGCGAACAGCCATACCCTTGGGACCGACTTCAGCCCCAGGATGTGATGAGCCGACATCGAGGTGCCAAACACCGCCGTCGATATGAACTCTTGGGCGGTATCAGCCTGTTATCCCCGGAGTACCTTTTATCCGTTGAGCGATGGCCCTTCCATTCAGAACCACCGGATCACTATGACCTACTTTCGTACCTGCTCGACGTGTCTGTCTCGCAGTTAAGCTGGCTTATGCCATTGCACTAACCGTACGATGTCCGACCGTACTTAGCCAACCTTCGTGCTCCTCCGTTACTCTTTGGGAGGAGACCGCCCCAGTCAAACTACCCACCAGGCACTGTCCTTACTCTCGATGAGAGAGCCAAGTTAGAACATCAACACTACAAGGGTGGTATTTCAAGGTTGACTCCACATCATCTAGCGACAACGCTTCAAAGTCTCCCACCTATCCTACACATGTAGGGTCAATGTTCAGTGCCAAGCTATAGTAAAGGTTCACGGGGTCTTTCCGTCTAGCCGCGGGTATACGGCATCTTCACCGCAATTTCAACTTCACTGAGTCTCGGCTGGAGACAGCGTGGCCATCATTACGCCATTCGTGCAGGTCGGAACTTACCCGACAAGGAATTTCGCTACCTTAGGACCGTTATAGTTACGGCCGCCGTTTACCGGGGCTTCGATCATGAGCTTCGACCTAAGTCTAACCCAATCAATTAACCTTCCGGCACCGGGCAGGCGTCACACCGTATACGTCATCTTGCGATTTTGCACAGTGCTGTGTTTTTGATAAACAGTTGCAGCCACCTGGTATCTGCGACTCCCAACAGCTTAGAGAGCAAGTCTCATCACCGTCAAGAGCGTACCTTCTCCCGAAGTTACGGTACCATTTTGCCTAGTTCCTTCAGCCGAGTTCTCTCAAGCGCCTTGGTATTCTCTACCCAACCACCTGTGTCGGTTTGGGGTACGATTCCTACTTACCTGAAGCTTAGAAGATTTTCCTGGAAGCAGGGCATCAACGACTTCATCACCTTAGTGACTCGTCATCAGCTCTCAGCCTAATGTAAACCCGGATTTGCCTAAGTCTACAGCCTACAGCCTTAAACGCGGACTACCAACGCCGCGCTCGCCTAGCCTTCTCCGTCTCTCCATCGCAGTAAGCAGAAGTACCGGAATATTAACCGGTTTCCCATCGACTACGCCTTTCGGCCTCGCCTTAGGGGTCGACTCACCCTGCCCTGATTAACATTGGACAGGAACCCTTGGTCTTTCGGCGAGGGAGTTTTTCACTCCCTTTATCGTTACTCATGTCAGCATTCGCACTTCTGATACGTCCAGCGTGGGTTACCCCTTCGCCTTCTACCGCTTACAGAACGCTCCTCTACCGCGTTTGTGCATCCCACATACGACTTATTCTCCACAACCGCCTCAACGTGTTGCATGCTTAAACTGACATTTAAAAAACAAATGTCAGTTAGCTGAAATCGCATCTGGTGATGCACAAACACCCATAGCTTCGGTGTATTGCTTAGCCCCGTTAAATCTTCCGCGCAGGCCGACTCGACTAGTGAGCTATTACGCTTTCTTTAAAAGATGGCTGCTTCTAAGCCAACTTCCTAGCTGTCTAAGCCTTCCCACATCGTTTCCCACTTAGCAATAACTTTGGGACCTTAGCTGATGGTCTGGGTTGTTTCCCTTTCCACGACGGACGTTAGCACCCGCCGTGTGTCTCCCGAGTAGTACTCATTGGTATTCGGAGTTTGCAAAGGGTTGGTAAGTCGGGATGACCCCCTAGCCTTAACAGTGCTCTACCCCAATGGTATTCGCTCGAGGCGCTACCTAAATAGCTTTCGAGGAGAACCAGATATCTCCCGGTTTGATTGGCCTTTCACCCCCAGCCACAAGTCATCCGCTCATTTTTCAACATAAGTCGGTTCGGTCCTCCAGTTGATGTTACTCAACCTTCAACCTGCCCATGGCTAGATCACCGGGTTTCGGGTCTACACCTTGCAACTCAACGCCCAGTTAAGACTCGGTTTCCCTACGGCTCCGCTATTCGCTTAACCTCGCTACAAAATGTAAGTCGCTGACCCATTATACAAAAGGTACGCAGTCACGGTCTCAAGAACCGCTCCCACTGCTTGTACGTATACGGTTTCAGGTTCTATTTCACTCCCCTCACAGGGGTTCTTTTCGCCTTTCCCTCACGGTACTGGTTCACTATCGGTCAGTCAGGAGTATTTAGCCTTGGAGGATGGTCCCCCCATGTTCAGACAACATGTCACGTGTGCCGTCCTACTCGTTTTCATCTTCGGTTAGTTTTCGTGTACGGGGCTATCACCCTGTGCCGCTACGCTTTCCAACGTATTCCACTAACACCCCAAAGACTTAAGGGCTAATCCCCGTTCGCTCGCCGCTACTAGGGGAATCTCGGTTGATTTCTTTTCCTATGGGTACTTAGATGTTTCAGTTCCCCACGTTCGCCTCACACAGCTATGTATTCACTGTATGATAATCACTTATGTGATTGGGTTGCCCCATTCGGAAATCTCAGTCTGTAACGCCTTTTATCGACTTAACTGAGCTTATCGCAGATTAACACGTCCTTCATCGCCTCTGACTGCCAAGGCATCCACCGTATACGCTTAGTCGCTTAACCATACAACCCAGATGAGTTTCACTTCTTGTTAAAAACAAGTCGTTAACATCATTGAGCTGCATTGCAACTAGCTGGTTTTTACTGATAATCATTGCATCAACGGGTAAGTTGATGCTGATATCGCCTTAGTTTTGAATATTCAAGACACTTAATAAAGTGCTTGAGAACTCTTGATGCTTTACCATTTAATGTAATGCATCGTTTTTGAGATTTTTCGTATGATTTACTATTCAAATGAACAATAAATCCTACTATCAGCTTTCCAAATTGTTAAAGAACATCGTTGCCGCTAGGACAAACGAGTATGCCGTTTCATCTTTCGATAAAACGTCAAGCATATCTGTGTGAACACTCTACAAAAACAACAAAATCGTGTCGATAAGGAGGTGATCCAGCCCCAGGTTCCCCTAGGGCTACCTTGTTACGACTTCACCCCAGTCATGAACCACAAAGTGGTGAGCGTTCTCCCGAAGGTTAAACTACCCACTTCTTTTGCAGCCCACTCCCATGGTGTGACGGGCGGTGTGTACAAGGCCCGGGAACGTATTCACCGTAGCATTCTGATCTACGATTACTAGCGATTCCGACTTCATGGAGTCGAGTTGCAGACTCCAATCCGGACTACGAACAACTTTATGAGATTAGCTCCACCTCGCGGCTTCGCAACCCTTTGTATTGCCCATTGTAGCACGTGTGTAGCCCTACTCGTAAGGGCCATGATGACTTGACGTCGTCCCCACCTTCCTCCGGTTTATCACCGGCAGTCTCCCTAAAGTTCCCACCCGAAGTGCTGGCAAATAAGGATAAGGGTTGCGCTCGTTGCGGGACTTAACCCAACATTTCACAACACGAGCTGACGACAGCCATGCAGCACCTGTCTCAGAGTTCCCGAAGGCACCAATCCATCTCTGGAAAGTTCTCTGGATGTCAAGAGTAGGTAAGGTTCTTCGCGTTGCATCGAATTAAACCACATGCTCCACCGCTTGTGCGGGCCCCCGTCAATTCATTTGAGTTTTAACCTTGCGGCCGTACTCCCCAGGCGGTCTACTTAATGCGTTAGCTTGAGAACCCAGTCTTCAAGAGACCAAATTCCGAGTAGACATCGTTTACGGCGTGGACTACCAGGGTATCTAATCCTGTTTGCTCCCCACGCTTTCGTGCATGAGCGTCAGTCTTTGTCCAGGGGGCCGCCTTCGCCACCGGTATTCCTTCAGATCTCTACGCATTTCACCGCTACACCTGAAATTCTACCCCCCTCTACAAGACTCTAGTCTGCCAGTTTCAAATGCTATTCCCAGGTTGAGCCCGGGGCTTTCACATCTGACTTAACAGACCGCCTGCGCACGCTTTACGCCCAGTAATTCCGATTAACGCTCGGACCCTCCGTATTACCGCGGCTGCTGGCACGGAGTTAGCCGGTCCTTCTTCTGTGGGTAACGTCACGGCTGCTGGTTATTAACCAACAACTTTTCCTCCCCACTGAAAGTGCTTTACAACCCGAAGGCCTTCTTCACACACGCGGCATGGCTGCATCAGGCTTTCGCCCATTGTGCAATATTCCCCACTGCTGCCTCCCGTAGGAGTCTGGGCCGTGTCTCAGTCCCAGTGTGGCTGATCATCCTCTCAGAACAGCTAGGGATCGTCGCCTAGGTGAGCTCTTACCTCACCTACTAGCTAATCCCACCTGGGCTTATCCAATTGCGCAAGGCCCTAAGGTCCCCTGCTTTTCCCCGTAGGGTTTATGCGGTATTAGCAGTCGTTTCCAACTGTTATCCCCCACAACTGGGCAAATTCCCAGGCATTACTCACCCGTCCGCCGCTCGTCAGCAGAGTAGCAAGCTACTCTCTGTTACCGCTCGACTTGCATGTGTTAGGCCTGCCGCCAGCGTTCAATCTGAGCCATGATCAAACTCTTCAATTAAAGTTTTTGCTCGAAGCTAATGAAAGCTTCTGCTCAATGAATTCTGTCGATTTGACTTACTTCTCTTTATGAAAAAGGAAAGTAAACCAAATTTGCATGTTCAAAATGCTTATTTACTTAACGTAAGTAATCACTTTGAAAGTTTGCGTGAACACAATTAATTGAGAAAATTTTTGACTGCTTAATCTATTCACCGAAGTGATAAACCAATACAGTTTCGATTTTGTCAATCTCTGTGAGTGCTCACACAGATTTGCTTGATATATTGTTAAAGAGCGTTTTGACTCTGCGCTTCAAACCTTGATTTAATCAGTGTCCTCAGCGGGTCAGGGCTGCGTATTCTACAGACCTTGTTGTTGGCGTCAAGCAGTTTTTGCAAACTTTTTTCTGCCGTTCAATCTGAGGTTAATTTACTTTTAAAAAGTGCCTTATTCTCGACTGAACCTGACTCGCCAACCTTGCTGCTTAATCGCATTCTTTATGATGCTAGGAAGAGCTGCTGTGCCGTGTCAGTGGATGCGCATTATAGGGAGATTCTGAAACTGCGCAAGGGCTTTTTTTATGAAAGTTTGCTTTTTTATTTCAAGCGAGCAGATATGCATCACTACGCACAAAAAAGAGGCTAAAAAGCCTCTTTTTTATTGCATTATGCCCGGTTAAAGCAGAACTAAACTACACCTTCTGCACTGCTATGGACTGAAAAATCGTGATTCTTGCTTCACTTCGACTAACTCACCATCCACTTTTGTTGAAAGACGAATAGAAAAGTCAGTAATTGTCCGTTTTAAATCGACAGGATCGACCGCCACACTGACTGGTAAGGTGTAAACTTCTCCAGAATCAATCGTCACAACTTGTGGGCCGTACCATTTATAATCTGAAAGACCTTCTACGACTAGCTGGTATTCTTGTGCTTGTTCCGTTTTATTAAGAATTTTTAATGTAAAGGTATTCTCAATAAGACCGTCTGTGTTTTCTCTATACAATTGATTACGATCTCGCAAAATATCAATACGCATTGGTTCAATTGCTGTTATGGAATAGATAAATAGCACTACCATTGTCAGCATAACCACACCATAACCAACAAGCTTAGGACGAAGCAGTTTTTCTTTTATCCCTTCAAGCTTATTTTCAGTGGTATAGCTGATCAAGCCTTTTTCGTAACCCATGCGCTCCATGGTATTGTCACAAGCATCAATACAAGCACCACAATTTATGCATTCATACTGAAGACCGTTACGGATATCAATACCTGTTGGACAAACTTGAACACACAAGTCACAGTCAATACAGTCACCTAATCCCAGTGCCTTCGGATCCGCTTTACGAGATCGGGGTCCTCTAGATTCACCGCGTTTTGCGTCATAACCAACGATAAAGGTATTTTTATCAAACATGGCAGACTGGAACCGTGAATATGGACACATGTGAAGACACATGATTTCCCGCATCCAACCTGCATTACCATAAGTGGCAAACATAAAAAATATTACCCAAAAGTAAATCAACCCTGATGCACTTAAGGTAAATACTTCAGTGTATATCACTGTAGTGGGTACGAAATATGACATAAAAGTCATAGAGGTTAATAAAGAAAACGCCAACCACGCACTGTGTTTAGCTGCTTTTCGCCAAACTTTATTAAAGCTCCACGGCATTTTGTCGAGTTTTATGCGTTTGTTACGTGCGCCTTCGAACTTCTCTTCAAACCAAATGAATATAAATGTCCAAACGGTTTGCGGGCAAGTATAACCACACCAAACCCGACCTAGGTATGTGGTAACAAAAAATAATCCAAACGCGGCGATCATTAGCAGGGCTGCTAAAACGGTTAAATCTTGTGGCCAAATCGTTAACCCGAAGATATGAAACTTTTGCTCAGCCAAATTAAAGTAGACCGCTTGTCGATCACCCCATTGCACCCATGGGAGTAGCATAAATGACAACATTGCCACCCACCCCATGCGACTTCGCAACCGAGTCCAAATTCCTTGAACGGCACGTACATAGATGTGATTACTCGGACTGAAGGAATCAGCCTTGTTAGCATCTGGTTGATGTATCTTTATTCTTTGACCTTTGGAATAGTCCTTGTTCGTATTTCCTGAACTCATATTGTGTGAACCTATCCTGTTCAGTATTGAACAGAGTATAGTTTTTGGAGGACTTCATTATACCTTTAATCTATAGGGTTATTCAGCTAAATAGACTCAGATAATGTGAATTAGACATCACTTAGAAATATTGGGGAGTACCCAGCCTTTATATAAGTAAAATGCGACGGTAAAACATGATCAAGATCAATTTTCACCCTTAATTTAGCTTGTACTAATGTAGCCGGCAGGATAATAAGACACAACAATCGTAAAGCTGTAGGCAAATTGGACAAAAAAGTTGCCATATTATTTACATTCTCTGGACATTATTTTTTAATTTTACTGGAATAATTATCATTACTCTTGTTTCTGCTTATTTCACTCATGTAAATGTTGCCCAAGAAACTCAATCAATACCTTTACTTTGTTTGATAACATGCGGTTTTGAGGATATAGCGCCCATACACCTTCTTTATCATCACGATATTGGCTCAGCACTTCCACTAGTTCACCAGATATTAGTGCATCGTTGACGTAATAGTCTGGCAGTTGAACTAATCCTAAGCCCTTTTTTGCTGCATCTAATAATGTCACTCCAGAACTACAGCTCATTCGTCCAGAAATACGCAGGTTGCGTTGTTGATTTCGCTCTTTAAAGCGCCAATGAGGGATGCTGCCTACTAAACATTGATGTTTAATAATTTCAGACAAAGTATGCGGCTCACCATAGCGGTTTAAATAATCAGGGCTTGCACAGACATAAAGCTGACGGCTACTCAACCGCTTGGCCATCATTGATGAATCCATCAAGTTACCTAAACGAATGGCGATATCAATACCGTTATCGAGCAAATCGAGTTGTTGATTAGTCAGTATAAAGTCAATATCAAGTTGAGGGTAAGCACAAAGAAACTGATTCAGTAACGGACCAATAAATTGTTCACCATAAGTGACTGGCGCAGTAACGCGTAGTAAACCCGTAGGATGTTGCTGCATTTGAGTGACAGCGAGCTCTGCTTGCTCTAAGCCCTCAACTAAGGTTTTACATTGCTGGTAATAAAGTCGGCCAGCGTCGGTTAATGAGACCTTACGAGTGGTTCTATGAAGTAGCTTTACCGCTAATTTATTTTCTAGTGTCGATACTTTTCGACTGACTTTTACAACGGATACATCTAACTTATTTGCTGCCAATGAGAAACTGCTTGTTTGCGCCACGGCAACGAACTCAATAACGCCTTCCCAACTGACCATGTACTACTCCTTCAGGGTGTTCTGCACCATTATTATTACATATATGAAAAAATCATTTTCATATATAGCTAATTATTAAATGAATTAGCAAGAGTAAGATGAGCTTCCTGTTGTACCAATTGAACCTAAATAAATCGGTTGGGAGTGTTCATATACGCAGAAAAAATTACTGATAGTAATACCAATTACAGTAATTAAATTCCCAGCTCAGAGCTATGTATGTGTTCAAAGTACAAGTGAAATTGATGAAGACATAGTTATGACCGACATACAAAACTGTCGTTACTTCGTTTCTACTTGCAAAATTTATAACGAAGCTAGCGGTGATTTTGGCAAGTATATGAATGTTCATCACTCACCTGATGGGTGAATTAGGGTTGTTTAATTTTGTATTTAACTTCAATAAATTAAAGTTAAATTGTGCGTTCAACCGATTTATTTTGGTTGAAGTTCAGCTACGGCTGATAAAGAGGAGAAATATCATGGCACTGAATATCATGTCTGGACAGACATCAATAAAATCAAAAGCCGCTGTGGCTTGGGCCGCCGGCGAACCACTCAAAATGGAAGAAGTTGATGTCGAATTACCGAAAGCCGGTGAGGTATTGGTTCGAATCGTAGCAACCGGAGTTTGTCATACTGATGCGTTTACCTTATCGGGTGAAGATCCTGAAGGCATATTTCCTGCCATTTTAGGCCACGAAGGCGGTGGCATTGTCGAGATGATAGGTAAAGGTGTCACCAGTGTTGCTGTGGGCGATCATGTGATCCCTTTATACACAGCAGAATGCGGCAAATGTAAGTTTTGTACATCCGGTAAAACCAATCTTTGTCAAGCCGTACGTGAAACTCAGGGGAAGGGTTTAATGCCAGACGGTACCAGTCGCTTCTCCATTGATGGTGAGCCAATTTATCATTATATGGGCTGCTCAACATTTTCTGAATATACGGTGCTGCCAGAAATTTCATTGGCTAAAGTCAATAACGACGCTCCACTTGAAGAGGTTTGTTTATTAGGCTGTGGTGTCACAACAGGCATGGGCGCGGTACTAAATACAGCTAAAGTTGAAAAGGGTGATACGGTGGCCATCTTCGGTTTAGGTGGCATTGGTTTATCGGCGATTATTGGCGCGCGCATGGCGGGCGCCAGTAAAATCATTGGCATAGATATTAATGACAGCAAATTTGACCTAGCCAAACAATTGGGCGCAACGGATGTTATTAACCCTAGTGAGTTTGATAAACCTATTCAAGACGTCATCGTTGAAATGACCGATGGCGGAGTAGATTACTCATTTGAATGCATTGGTAATGTCAATGTAATGCGCCAAGCTTTAGAGTGCTGTCATAAAGGTTGGGGCGAGTCTGTGATCATTGGAGTCGCCGGTGCTGGACAAGAAATATCTACGCGTCCGTTTCAATTGGTCACAGGCCGAGTTTGGAAAGGCTCCGCGTTTGGCGGGGTAAAAGGACGCAGCGAGCTACCAGAAATAGTCAATCGCTATATGGCAGGTGAATTTGGTTTACAAGAATTCATTACTCACACTATGGGACTTGACGAAGTGAACCATGCTTTTGATTTAATGCATGAAGGCAAGAGTATTCGCTCCGTTGTACACATGGATAAATAGGCTACCTAATGACATTAACAAACATCAGCCAAGTTAAAGTATTTGGTGGTTGGCATAAACAATATACTCATTCATCCACCAGCGTGAACAGTCAGATGCGGTTTGCTATATTCTTACCGCCAAACGCCACAACAAACAATCCTGTGCCAGTACTATATTGGTTGTCGGGACTCACCTGTAGCGATGAAAATTTCATGCAAAAAGCGGGAGCATTTAAGGTGGCGGCTGAGCTCGGTATTGCCATTGTAGCAGCAGATACTAGCCCGCGAGGTGATGATGTAGCAGATGATGTGAGTTACGATTTAGGACAAGGTGCAGGGTTTTATGTTAATGCAACACAAGCACCTTGGGCGACACATTATCAAATGTACGATTACATTGTTGATGAGCTGCCAAACCTGATTGAGCAACATTTTCCTGTCTCACAGGTAAAATCCATCAGTGGACATAGTATGGGTGGACATGGCGCATTAACCATAGGTCTAAAAAATCCATCACGTTATCAATCCATTTCTGCATTCAGTCCAATATCTAACCCGATGGTATGTCCTTGGGGGCAAAGGGCCTTTAGAGCCTATTTGGGTAATGATAAAGATGCGTGGAAACATTATGATGCTTGTGAGCTACTAAAAAGCGCTCAATCGACGTTACCCATTCTAGTTGATCAAGGTGATGGCGATAGCTTTTTAACGGAACAATTAAAGCCAGAAAACCTAATCGCAGCCGCTCATCTCCATCAATCTCCTTTAGAGATGAGAATGCAGTCAGGATACGATCACAGCTATTTCTTTATTTCGAGTTTTATTGAAGCGCATTTACACTTTCATCATCAACATTTATTCAAGATGTAATCGAGTTCATCTTCACCTTTTATACAACAAACAGTGTCATACTTTTGCTTAGGCCATTCACTTTTTAAAAAGTGAATGGCCTAAGTTTTTAGTGTTGCTAGTAGCACAATTGTCGTTGATCTGTTGAAGGTAGCATTTAGGCATGCACAAAGTAGTACCCAAAAGTTTATTCATCTGCGCGTTGATATTGATAGCGCTGAATCTAAGAGCGCCTTTTACCAGCGTATTTCCCCTGCTAGATGATCTAAAACTTCGATTAGATATGTCCTCACAACAAGCTGGTTTATTATCATCTATCCCATTACTAGCCTTTGCTATTTTCTCCCCCATCGCCGCGATCATTGCAAAAAAAATCAGTTTAGAAACCACTATTTCACTCGGCTTACTTACAATCATCGCTGGCTTGTGTCTACGTGCTTGGATAAGGATTGATCATTTATTGATAGGCACGGCGCTGATTGGAGTGGGTATAGCCATAATTAATGTGTTATTACCCAGTGTCATTAAGCAGTATTTTCCCAATATTACTTCCCCTTTGACGGCGCTTTATATTTTAATGATGGGAATTGGCGCAGCCATCAATTCAAGCATTGTTGTGCCATTATCAAGCATTCATTTTTCGTCAATAACCTTATCTGGTTTACCAATAGCTCTGTTGGCTATGTTGCCCGTCTGTTTATTCGCGTTATTGGTCTGGTTACCTATACAATTAAAACGTACTCTCATCAACAACTCTGAATATGCACAACAAACACCCCCAATATGGAAACGCCCATTGGCATGGAAGATAACGGTCTTTTTTGGTTTGAATTCGTCATTTAACTATATTTTTATTAGCTGGTACCCCGCAATGCTGACTTCCGTTGGCTACAGTGTTGAAACAGCAGGGTTATATCATGGGGTATTGCAATTGGCTTCTGCTATCCCAGCTTTGGTCATGGCGCCACTCATGCTCCGCTATCAGAGCATGACCGCTTATTGTGTTTTTGCCCTTGTTACCGCTATCTTAGGAATTGTTGGCTTACTTTTTTTCCCTCCTCTGGCTTTATGGTCAGGAATTCTATTTGGCATGGGAGCGGGATGTGGGTTTACCTTAGGCCTTTCTTTTATCACCTTAAAAACTTCCACGCCGTTTCAAGCCGTCGCACTTTCAGGTATGGCGCAATCTATCGGATATTTTCTTGCTTCGTTTGCTCCTTTTTTGGCTGGCTATCTTCATGAAACTTCTCACCAATGGAACTCAACGTTAATTGCTATGTTAGCCATTACACCTATATGGGCCACTTGTGGATTATTAATTTGTAAAAGCCAAAGGATCTGACAATGCTGCAAAGTATTGAGCAAATATTAAACCATTAACTTTGATGAACAAAACCCAACTAAAACGCATAACAAACTGAAAAGAATAAGTTAATTTTAATTAAAGATGTGTCATTCAGCGTCAGTACAATTACTTCTACATAGAATGACGGTTTAACATTTAATGAATAGTCTTATTATGAAAACTAAATTGAAGGTTTATTCTCTTTTATGTATTTCAACATTGTTTTCAGGAAGTGCTTTTGCTGATGCCTCTGCTGGAACGGTAATATTTAATGACACACTTAACTCTGCAATGTCTGAAACTCTATATGTTCATGCTCAAGATAAAAATGGAGAGTGGCAAGATTTAGGACATTTATTATCTTCCAGTGCTTATGGTTTTTTTATCGGAACTGATACCTATGAAAATTTCTATCTTTCAGGGTATAAAGGCACGCTCGACAGTGAAATATTCTCTGTTATATCATGCTCTTCATCTAATATTAGCTGTGGAGACCCAACAGCAAAAAATGTTATCTACAATGCTAAAGTACATTGGTCTGACCATCACTTTCTTCGCTTAAAAATATTTTTAGAGCATGCTAAATAACTTACGCTTTCGATAATAAAACCAGTTACAGTTTGTAAAACTACCACACCATTTCAGGCCGTCGCACTTTCAAGTATGGCGCATTTTCTTGGTTCGTTTGCTCCTTCACTGGCCAACTATCGTCATGAAAACTCTCATTAATGGAACTCAACCATAGTCGCTATGTTAGCCATTACACTTACTATTAGCCATTTGTGGATTATTAATTTGTAAAAGCCAAAGAATCTGGCAATGTTGCAGAGTATTCAACAAATATTAAACCAACAACTTTGATTAACAAAACCCCACAAAAATAGATAAGATATTGAAAAGAAATAAGCTAACTTAGATTTAAAGTGTGTCATTCAGCATCGGTACAACCTCTTTTACATAGAATGATGATTTAACGTTAATTGAATGGTCTTATTATGAAAACTGAATTGAAGTTTTATTCTCTTTTATGTATTTCAGCATTACTTTCAGGAAGTGCAGTTGCTGATGACTCTGCAGGAACGGCAATATTAAATAGAACACTTGACTCTGCAATGTCTGAAACTATTTACGTTCATGCTCATAATAAAAAAAATGGAGAGTGGCAAGATTTAGGACATATATTATCTGTCAGTTTTGATAATATTTTTATGGATACGGATACCTATGATAAGTTCTATCTTTCAGCGTATAAAGGCACTCAAGACAGCGATATATACCCAGTTATATCCTGTTTATCATCAAACGCTAACTGCAGCAACGGTGCAAGAAATGTTGTTTATAGTGCTAAAATACATTGGTCGAGTGTACGCTTGAAAGTATTTTTAGAACGTGAAGACTAACTTCTGCTTTCGATAATAAACCCTTTTACAGTTTGTAAAACTACAAATCTTTATTGCCTCATTACAGAGGCTGTGGCAGGGCAATAAAGAATCATACCGAATGAAATACGTTTTTTTGACATGCTCGTATTCGCTTAGCTTGAATGTTTCAGAACCAATCATTTTAAGCTGTGATCTTGTCTTTTTAAATTTCACACATCGAGTATTATGAATAGTTTTTTACGGTTGTGTTGCCAATCTCACTTTTCTTAGTTTGTCACTTTGCCCCCAGTAATTAGCAAAATCTTCAAGTGTCATGCCTGACTTATTTGTCAATTTTTCACTACAGTTTTGTGTGTATAGTTTTTTTACAATTGAAAATTCAGCTTTTATAATGGCACCCATTATAGCCGTGTTACCACGCTTATCTTGAAGACATGCATTTGCGCCATATTGAAGTAAGGTTTCTATTGCGGGCTCTTGACCATTGTATGCTGAAACCATTAGTGCAGTATAGCTTTGAGCATTTCGTTGATCTACTGGAAACCCTGCTTCTAAAAAATATGAAAGTACATCAACATTACCAGTTCTCGCCGATGCAAAGTAGTATTCAATCAGTTGTTGAATTTGCTTATTGTTAGACTTGTCTATAGCTATGACAAATTTAGTTGAGTTTTCACTTTTTTTTTGAGAATCGAAGGCTTCAGATAGAGAGTAGGGTACGTATATTAACGTGAGAGCCACACATAAGTTGATAAAAACTGAAGTAAGAGTTTTTTTTTAAGGATTTATTAAGCATGAATTAAACCTTATGTTGAAGCAGAAAGATATTGAACTTTTTTTGGAATATTTGGGTAGTGGCCACAAAACGTACTCTAAACTGGGCAGAGAAGAGCAAGTATTCGTTTTGTGGACTTATATGGTGCTGATTAATTAGCCCATTAGAGTTGTCATCTTTGTGTTGTAGAAATTAGGTTTGTGATCTTTTTTTCACTTCATTTAAATTGCCATTAACAGCTTGAGTCAGGCGTTTACCAAAATCTTTGTCTGCACGATAGAAGTAACTCAGCATCTGGTGCTTAACATTATAATTTTTAACTTGCCCTAAATCACCTGATAAATTAGCTATTAAGTCAATTTTGTCTTGTTTGTTTAAACTGCGATAAAATATCCCTGCCTGAGTAAAGTTATCTTGTTTCTCGATGACTTTTTGAGACACTGTTCCTGTTAAAGCTGTGTTAACTGACCGATATCTATTATCTTCGGTTAATGATAAGTGAGTACTAGGTTGATAATTAATATTACCAACAGTGTGACCGTTATTAGACGCACCATCTTGATTGTGATTAATTTTATCAATCCGAGGTTGGTTTATAGGTAGTTGAGATAAGTTAGCACCTAGGCGGTAGAGTTGCGTATCCGAATATGAAAATACACGCCCCTGTAGTAATTTGTCTTCAGAAGGCTCGATACCAGGTATCAAGTTAGAAGGGGCAAAAGCGGCTTGTTCAGTTTCTTGAAAGAAATTGTCTGGGACACGATTAAGCGTCATAGTGCCAACGGTTGTTTCTGGTATGTTCAACCATACTTTTGTTGCGTCGAGTGGGTTGTAATTAAAATCACCAAGATTTTTAGGGTTCAATATTTTGACTTTTAAATCCCACTTTGGGTAATTCCCTTTATTGATTTGAGTATAAAGATCGTCAGTTAAGTGGTTAAAGTTTTTCCCTTGCATCTCTGTAACTTCATTTGGTCGTAGCCCTTCAACACCTTGGTGGCTTTCCCAGTGAAACTTTACATATTTAACTTCTTTTTCTTTATTAATAAATTTATAGGCATGCACACCCCAGCCATCCATCTTACGGTAGCTCGATGGAGTACCTAAATTAGTGTAAACCCTGCTTAACATGTGTGTAGCAGTACCTTCGTGACTAAAGAAATCGAAAAAACGGTTTGGATCTTGGATATTAGTCACTGGCGATGGCTTAAGTGAATGCACCATGTCAGGAAATTTAATTGCATCACGAATAAAAAATACTGGTAGGTTGATTCCTACTAGATCCCAATTACCTTGGTTTGAATAGAAACGAGTTGCAAACCCTCGTGGATCTCGCAGAGTTTCAGGTGAGCCTTTTGCATGAACTACTGTAGAGAAGCGGACAAATACAGGAGTAACTTTACCTTTTTCAGCGAAAGGAGCTGCTTGAGTGAGATTACTTAGGTCGTTACTGGCGACAAACTCACCATACGCCCCCGTACCTCTGGCATGAACAACACGTTCAGGTATACGTTCACGTGCGAAACGTTGCAATTTCTGAATCAAATGAACATCTTGTAAAAGCACACTGCCATTGCTACCTGCAGTAGTTGAATTTTGGTTATCACCTACAGGTGCACCGTTGTCGCGAGTTAATGTTTCTGCTTGTATGCTAAATGCCAAACCTATTGATAGTGCTAAAAAACTTGTTTTCTTTATATTCATTGGGATTCTCTTATTTACAACAATTGCTCTCTCTGCCTACAAACATTCTATAACGAATATAAAGATTAAGAATAAAGGTTATTATCGATTGGGTGAATTAGGAAAACAGATTGGAGTTGTCTTTCTATTCACTAGGGGGTGTAATACCAATTACAGTAATTAAATGCTCAACTCAGAGCTAAGTACCTGACCATAAGTTTCTTAAGATTTTCTAGTGTCCAGTTTCAGCACTCTACGGTGTTGCAACTTCGGTTACATAGCTACGGCTATGCGCCCTACATTACGTATTGTATAGCACTAAACCTGAACACAATAATTATCAAAGAACTTATCGACAGGTACTTATGTATGTGCTCAAAGTGCAATCGAAAATGATGAAGACATAGTTGTTACCGACATACACAGCTGTCGTTATTACATTGCTACGTCAAGACAATTTTGAGAAGTATTCTTTATAAACCAAAATGAGCACATACAAGCTCCCGAAGGGCAAGGCTAAAGAGTTCCATTACTGCGTTACAAGCACTTGAATTATCCCGACAAAAGCACTAAGTGCCTAATCAAATGTTTTTTCTCAAGAAGTCGTTAATGACAGGCGTTTCAGCCAGATAAATATTCGATTACATTTGACTGGTTACTTAAGTGCGTTGAACGCCAGTTTTGTATGGCGGCCGAAGGGAATATATTACTTCGAGCTTGTGCCTTGCACTGAAACCCTTTAGCTATTGCTAAGTGAGAGATTAATTACTGTAAATTAGCTAATTTAATTGACCTTTGGCAGCAGTAACTCTCTAGGTGGAATATTTGGATAAATCCCAGAGTTTTTTGCTTTAAAATCACATATCATTCTATATAAATTTATTTTATTACTTCGAGTATCTAATGACTGGGTCAAAAAGTATTCGGAAATAGCCAAATTATTCAGGGTCATTAGCATAAGAACGATATGACAGAAGTTATCTGCAGAGAGACATTCATTCGAATCACTTAAAAAAGTTATTGAGCCAATTTTATTGGCAGTAATAAAATCCATATCAACTAAATCCACAAAATTGTCAGCTTTAAATTGATGTGCCCACCTATCAACAATTGACCTGATATTGCTGTCACTATAAGCACTACCTTTCAAGCGAGCGGCATATCTTGATTCTATATGATTAGTTGCAAGTGCTTGTTTGTAGATCTCTCCTATTGCATATATTATTCGTGACTTTTCAGGAGAGGTTTCAGATTTTAATATTACCTCTAGATTCTGAATATGACTATATATATCTAAAGCATCTTCTCTAAGCTTTGCGGGAAATCTAGAGAGTATTTCTAAATGAACAAGGTCATGATAACTCCCACCAAAACAACCTGACTGGCACTTGTCTGGCTTTAGAAGGTTGTCTCTGGCTCTTTGATGATACAATGAAACAGGATGTGCTTTTTCTCTTCTCAATTGTATAAATTCTTCTAAATTTGGCGAAGCAAAACATAAAAACGGTTTCACTCTGTCTTTTGGAGGGTTAACTGAATGAAAATCTCTGAGGCAAGCAACGATGTGGTATGATGGTAATAATATTATGACATCGCTGTCTTTCGAGGTACTAGGTTTATGAAGTTTAAAACTGCTGATTAACCGATCAAATGTTCCTATCCAACTTCCGACTTCTGTTTCGCAAGGTGCTTCTGTACATCCATGATAAGTATTAGGTCGAGAGCGGAACCACTCACCAGTTAAATATTTTTCCAGTTTACTATCCTTAGATAATACAACTTTTGTGTACCAAGTTTTTTGACGAGGCATAGATCTAACAAGCTTTTGCTCATCGGCAGTTAATTTTTCATTAAAAAATGAACTAACTTCGTCAAAACAAACTCTCTCGACACTTTTTGCTGTAAATTTACCAAGTAGGGGTTCTGCGGTTATTTCTGTATCTTTATCAAATTGTGTCAAAGGTTGTAACCAATTGATTTGGATGTCACCAAATAGCTCTTCGTTAATATATTTATTCAAATAAAGATAAAGTAAATAATCATAAGCAGTAGCACGTTTGAAAATGGACGAATCCCATTTGTTTTCTTTGATAGCGTTTAACATTTCCATCGCAGGTTGTAAAAAAGTACTGTGATCACATGCTATTTGTTTAAATTGTTCTTCCTCTTCTGCTAAGTATTTGAGGCTATCAAATGGATCTGTATGTTGTTCAGAATGTAGATTATCCATACTGTTCTGAACAACTGAATTATCTCTTTCTTTGTCCGAATAATGACACGAGTTCGAAGATGGAGTAATAGTTGCCGTTTCATTGGCATCATTACTTATTTTTCTTTTTCGTCTAAAATAATCAAAGAAATTGAATAATTTTCTCTTAAAACTGCTTGATTGAGGGGTAGTATTCCAACGAAAAGATA
Source organism: Parashewanella spongiae (assembly GCF_004358345.1). Taxonomy (NCBI): domain Bacteria; kingdom Pseudomonadati; phylum Pseudomonadota; class Gammaproteobacteria; order Alteromonadales; family Shewanellaceae; genus Parashewanella; species Parashewanella spongiae. Next base: position 5,407,085 of record NZ_CP037952.1, read on the forward strand.
AATCATCAGCCTTATCTCTTGATTCTTCATAACAAAGAACCTGAGAAGTGCTCTCCCAATTTGAAGCAACTGAAGTGATACCTATAGTTGTACATGTTGCCATAGAAACGTGTTCATTACTTAAACCTAAAATCATCAGTTGAACGCTGAGTATATGAGTAACTGCCTGAGCAATATGATGATTTTATCATCATGGCTTTCACCCAATGAGTGAAGAGCTCTACGCTCACAAGCTTGCTAAAATGACTGCTATCTGCGTTGTAACTTTTGTAAGTAGAATAACTACTTGCTGCAAGCTACGCCTTACTATCAGCCATTTTTTCTACGCTTGAGAACGCAGTCAACTGATGTTTCTAGGTTAAAACAAAAATCAATCATATAATTTTAGCACTGCCTAAATAGCAATCAAGTTAAAGAATATTTAATCAAAGGGAAGTCATACAATTACGATAACACCCTGCTTCTTAAATTAACTTATACCAATTACAGTAATTAACTTCCCACTCAGCAAGAGATAAAGGTTTTCAGTACAAGGGGCATGTTCGAAGTACAGGGATAATTCAAGAGCGTGCAACGCAGTAATGGAATCCTTTAGCCTTGCCCTTCGGAAGCTTGTATGCGCAAAAATTACTTCACAAAATTATCTCAACGTAGATAACTATGTTTTCACCAATTTCGTTTGTACTTTGTGCGCATACATAGCTCTGAGTTGAGCATTTAATTACTGTAATTGGTATTATTGTCGCAAGTCAAAAAAGTTGTGATTGTTGTTTATAGATTGGATCGACTAAGACGTTCTTTAAAACACTTCATTGAGCTTATTAACCAGCTTACAGAACTTGATATTGGGCTAATAAGTCTCAATGACCCTGTTGATACAACCTCACTTCAAGGAAGAATTGTCACTAACCTTTTCGCCGCAATTGCAGAATTTGAACGTGAACTTATCAAAAATTTTAACTACAGCCATAAATGCATGAGACATTCACTTAAAAAACAGCGTAATGAGGTCCATTTTGAAAGAGCCTACGATGAATTAGTGAGTTGTGTATAAATGGAAAAGGAAGGGATAATAGATCTTTATTACTTTGATGAATCTGGCTTTTCCCTGAAGTCGAGCTTGCCGCATGGTTAGCAATGAAAGTTGCACGCTGGGTTCTTAGGAGGACGGCATCTGGTAACGGGTGTCGTATATCCGACAGAAATGCGCCAGTCGACCAAGTTGGCAAGGGAGGGACAAACCAATTTACGCTCAATTTCATTATTTTTTTGAGTCTGAGATACAGCTATGAGCTATGAAACGGCTCCCCGGTGCGGTGGATAATTTTCTGTTATACATTTATAGAATGCCTTAAAGCTGAATATTTTTGTATTTATCATTTCAGTGCGTTATTTCTTAGCTTGTTAATTCACTCACTTATTGAGTAATGTGATGACGACAGTGCGCACTCCTGCTGAGCAACAATCAATATATAGATTCATGCTCAAAAGTCTCCAAGAATACCCAAGCGAAGCCGTATCCTATCTAAACTTTGAGGTTTCAAAGTTTGATGGTGATGAAAACTTACAACAGGGTTATCAAAGATTAAGCAAAACCGATAGACAAAAGCTATATGATTTTTTCAACAATAAATCATCGGCGACTCGCTCTAACTCTCGCACACGAGAGACTCATTATTGTAAGAAGCCAAGTAACGCTTGCCGATGTTTGGCAACTGAGCCCCGCTCCATTACTCCAAAACCGAGCACTCAATATACCAAGCAAATACAGCAACCACCTTCCTCCCCTGATCCCTTTTTTACTCAGACCAGTGAGCTTATTCACTCTTGGAAACTTAAACAGAAAACCAAAAATCAACTGGGTATTGAGTTAAATGCATTAATTGGTGGTTGCACTAAACTTTCGCAGCTTATTGAAATCATTCACACCCTAAAAAATGACAAACGGGTAATGGAAACATCATGGAACATAAGGTTAATCCATAAATTGTTACACAAAGCGGCTGAGTTTTCTGACAGCCATTCATCTAATTTCGACGGTGTTTTTAGTGACATAATACGATTTAAATCGGCCTATGAAGCGAAAACATGCACACTATTACTGAAATTAATTAAGTTAAATTTAAATTTTTCAGATGCCAAAAAATTGGTGCTAGGCAATGCAGCTGAAGCCAGCGTAATGCAACAATGGGGCATAAAGCCTAATGTTGCCATTTACAGCGCCTTTATCTCGGTATGCGCTAAAACGGACCAGTTTGATAGTGCTTGGCAACTGGTGTGTGGTGATAAACCCGTGATGGCACCTCATTTGCCATTAAAATCCAATCAAATCACCTGCATGAATTTGCTGACGGCCTGCGCTGAAGCGGGGCATTATGCAGAAGCCAAATCATTGGTACTGGGTGATGGTGATGGCGATACAGATACTACCAGCTTAATGCAACAATGGGGCATTAAGCCTAATGTTGCCATTTACAATGCCTTTATAACCGTATGCGCTAAAACGAACCAGTTTAATAGTGCTTGGCAACTGGTGTGTGGTGATAAGCCTGTGATGGCACCACGTCTACCACTAAAGGCAGATTCAATCACCTGCATAAATTTGCTGTCTGCCTGCACTGAAACGGGGCGTTATGCAGAAGCCAAGTCATTGGTGTTGGGCGATAGCGATATAGCTACAGCCAGCTTAGTGCAGCAATGGGACATCAAGCCTAACGTTGCCATTTACAATGCTTTTATCAGGGTATGCGCTAAAACAGGCCAGTTTGATAGTGCTTGGCAACTGGTGTGTGGTAATAAGCCCTTGATGGCACCTCATCTACCACTAAAGGCAGATTCAATCACCTGCATGAATCTGCTGGCTGCCTGCGCTGAAGCGGGGCGTTATGCAGAAGCCAAGTCATTGGTATTGGGCGATACAGATACAGCCGGCTTAATGCAACAATGGGGCATCAAGCCTGATGTTGCCATTTACAGCGTCTTTATCAAGGTATGCGCTAAAACGGGTCAGTTTGATAGTGCTTGGCAACTGGTGTGTGGTGACAAGCCTGTGATGGCACCTCATCTACCATTAAAGGCAGATTCAATCACCTGCATGAATTTGCTGTCTGCATGCGCTGAAACGGGGCGTTATACAGAAGCCAAATCATTGGTGTTGGGCGATGCCGATACAGATACAGCCAGCTTAATGCAACAATGGAACATCAAGACTAATGTTGCCATTTACAGTGCCTTTATCACGGTATGCGCTAAAACTGGTCAGTTTGATAGTGCTTGGCAACTGGTGTGTGGTGATAAGCCCGTGATGGCACCTCATCTACCACTAAGGGCAGATTCAATTACCTGCCTGAGTTTGCTGACAGCCTGCGCTGAAACGGGGCGTTATGCAGAAGCCAAATCATTGGTGTTGGGCGATGCCGATGACGATACAGCTACAGCCAACTTAATGCAACAATGGGGCATCAAGCCTAATGTTGCTATTTACAATGCTTTTATCACGGTATGCGCCAAAACGGGCCAATTTGATAGTGCTTGGCGACTGGTGTGTGGTGATAAGCTCGTGATGGCACCTCATTTGTCATTAAAGGCCAATAAAATCACCTGCCTGAATTTGCTGACAGCCTGCGCTGAGACAGGGCGTTATGCAGAAGCCAAATCATTGGTGTTGGGTGATGGCGATACAGATACAGCCAGCTCAATGCAACAATGGGGCATCAAGCCTAATGTTGACGTTTACAATGCCTTTATCACGGTATGCGCTAAAACTGACCAGTTTGATAGTGCTTGGCGACTGGTGTGTGGTGATAAGCCCGTGATGGCACCTCATCTACCACTAAAGGCAGATTCGATCACCTGCCTGAACTTGCTGAGCGCTTGCGCTGAAACGGGGCGTTATGCAGAAGCCAAATCATTGGTGTTGGGTGATGGCGATACAGATACAGCCAGCTCAATGCAACAATGGGGCATCAAGCCAGATGTTGCCATTTACAGCGCCTTTATCACGGTATGCGCTAAAACGGGCCGGTTTGATAGTGCTTGGCAACTGCTGTGTGGTGATAAGCCCGTGATGGCACCTCATTTGCCATTAAAAGCCAATCAAATCACCTGCACGAATTTGCTGACGGCCTGCGCTGAAATGGAGCGTTATGCAGAAGCCAAATCGTTGGTGTTGGGCGATGACGATGACGATGGCGATACAGCTACAGACAGCTTAATGCAGCAGTGGGGCATCAAGCCTAACGTTGCCACTTACAGCGCCTTTATCACGGTATGCGCTAAAACGGGCCAATTTGATAGTGCTTGGCAACTGCTGTGTGGTGATAAGCCCGTGATGGCACCTTATTTGCCACTAAAGGCAGATTTAATTACCTGCATGAATTTACTGACGGCTTGCGCTGAAACGGGGCGCTATGCAGAAGCCAAATCATTGGTCTTGGGTGATGATGATACAGCCAGCTTAATGCAACAATGGGGCATCAAGCCTAATGTTGCCATTTACAATGCCTTTATCACGGTATGCGCTAAAACTGGCCAGTTTGATAGTGCTTGGAAACTGGTGTGTGGTGATAAGCCCGTGATGGCACCTCATCTACTACTAAAGGCAGATTCAATCACCTGCATGAATTTACTGGCGGCCTGCGCTGAAATGGAGCGTTATGCAGAAGCTAAATCATTGGTGTTGGGCAATGGCGATACAGCCTGTTTAATGCAACAATGGGGCATCAAGCCTGATGTTGGTATTTATAATGCCTTTATTAAAGTATGTATTAAGGCAAAGGAATTTGACACTGGAATATGGTATTTAGAAAAAATAATGAACAAATGTAACATGAGTACTCTTTCACAGATACATGTTCAATTTGCGCCGCTTGAAAAAGATAATTTCGCAAGCATGATTGATAAAGGGATAACACAAGGAATATATAAAAAAAATGTTGGCTTAATGAGTCATTGTATCGATTTGCATATGGATAAAATTTTCGAAGGACATTCAGGCAATGGTACACATATTCGAGGTGTTCCATTAGTTTTCGCAAAACTATTATTTTGTTACCACAATAAAAACAATGAACCCAACATAACATCGATCATAACTGGATATCATGGCAATAATACGTTAAAAAATGGAATGATAAGTTTTCTCAAAGATGAATTTGGACTTGAGTTTATCGAGGATAAATTCAACTCAGGAATGATAGTATTGAGCGAGCCTACCCATTAATTTGATACTAGCGAGTACACTTTTTAGTATGATCGCATCATAATATGAACATCATAGAACAACGACAATATTATAATGTTAACTGCATTTTTGTTTTAATGTTCTAAATGGTTTTTTAGCAGAAACTATTTGGAAAACACAATATTACAGCTTATACAGTATGACACTTTATTACCTCACTACAAGAGGTTGTGGTCGGGCAATAAAGTTTCATCCTCAATTACTCTGTAGCCCTGATTAATACGTTGAAACTTTAGCTATCGAAAGTCTAAAGTTTCATACTGAATCGCTCTAAAAGGCGTTTTTAACAAGGAAATTAAGTAATAAAGTATCATACCGAACGAAACACGTTTCTGGACAATTCCGTGTTTCGGTTTCAGTTCATAATCAACAGATTGCATTAGAAAAAGTATCTCTAAAATCAAATTATAAATATCAAATTGCTGAAAGCCACTACTAGCCCTAAAAATACAACTTAGAGCTTACAACGCTCGAAGTGCGCACAAAAGGTGGTTATGGTAAATAAAACCTGAATTAACATATGAAGTTAGAAAACTCTATTAATTTTCAATTTTTAATTTTATTATCTTTTTGAGCTTTTCTATAAAAATAATCAGGATGATAATAATGAAAAAAACGATACTTATGAGTTTGCTATTAGTTAGTTCGTTCCCTAGTTTGGCTGAAACAAAAAATACTATTGGGATCGGATATCAGTATGGTGGAGTATTTGGGTATAAATTTAGTTCAATAAACAATAACAACATTTATTTTATATCAGCTGGATTAGTTGGTGGTGCAGCAGGTTATCAATTACTACTTGATGGAGAAAAAAAGCATTCTATTGGTATTGCTCTGGGCTCTGAAGTGCTTACAAGTGAAAAGGGATTTGGATTAGCAACATACAACTATTATTCTCAAGGTGTTAATAAATCTGGATTCGTTTTCGGTTTAGGTATAGGTGTAAGACGTGAAGATGAAGGTGGTGTTTTCGGCAGTTATGGGAAAGTTGAAAGTAAGTTCACCGCCGATGTTAACTTAGGCTATCAATTTTAGTTCAGTTAAAGGTAGAGCTAATAGCCTTGTAACCAATCTACATCAATGCTACTAGATTGCTCTGATGTAGATTAAGAGCTTGCAAACATAGGTGGTTATGGTAACTGACCGTTTTCAAGTCAATTTAAAAACAGTATCATTGCCATTTTCTGATCGGATGCCTTTATAAATGCGCTTCTAACATCATTATAAAAAGTAGAAACGTAATCCAAAGTTTCTATATTATCATCCCAAAGTTGAGGGTAAATATCATGTTTAATTAACTCTTCACTATTGAATTTAGCTCTAAAATCTTTTTCCTCAATTTTTGTAAGAGCATTTGAAACTTCACTGACTTGTTTAGGTAAAAGTGAACGAGCAGGGCCATAGCCTATATCTTCTTCACTAATTTGCTCCCCGCCCAGCACAACATTAAACAAAGGCTCTATACCTTCCCATTTCCTTTCATTCAGAGTGTAATGAATTGCATGCCAAGCTTTATCTATTTCTATTATTTCTTCTTCTTTTTCTTCGTATAAAAAATCAGATAATAGGTCAGGGTCATCCAAAAGCTTGTTTAGATCTTCTTCTGTTACTGGAAGGTAGTTTCCATTCATTGACATGCGACTAATTATCCTTGATGTATAGCTTTTTTAATCATGATCTAGCTCATTGATATTTTAAAATCATAACTTAATTGTAGTTTTTGTGTAAACAGACTGGCGAGCCACCTCACAAGTCATAATTACGACCATATACCATAACGCCTGGACGCATAACCAGAAAGTAACTTCGAGTTAAATCATCGCTAACATCACAAAAGAACATATTATCATGACGAAAAATGGCTGGTTTAAGTCAGTTAACAAATGGTGATTTTCACTACATCAGCACTTGAAGCAAATTTATAGCACGAACCGCTATAAAAGTTAATAATTAGGGCTGCTATGTCATAAAATAGTCGAGCCCAAAAACATGATTTTTAACAAGTAAACATTAGAAATAGTATTGCTATGGATGGGCGTTGCCAGCACGAAAAGGGGCAAAAATGAGCTAGGAAACATCAGATTACAGCTCATACAGTATGATACTTTATTGCCCTGTATGAATCTTTATTACCTCACTACAGAGGTAATAAAGATAGAATCATTTTTTATTCAACCGTAACACTTTTGGCTAAATTTCTTGGCTGATCGACATCCGTTCCTTTGATCAATGCCACATGGTAAGACAGTAATTGTAATGGAATGGTGTAGATAAGTGGTGCCATGAAATCATCACAATGAGGTACAGGGATCACTTTCATTGTATTATCTGACTCAAACTTGGCTTGCTTATCAGCAAACACATACATCAATCCGCCGCGAGCACGTACTTCTTCCACATTTGAATGCAGTTTTTCTAATAACTCATTGTTTGGTGCCACCACAATTACTGGCATATCTGCATCAATCAATGCCAGCGGTCCATGTTTTAGCTCACCAGAGGCGTAGGCTTCTGCATGAATATAAGAAATTTCTTTTAGCTTAAGCGCGCCTTCCATTGCGATAGGGTATTGGTCGCCACGTCCTAGGAATAACGAGTGGTGCTTATCGGCAAAGTCTTCCGCCAATGCCGCAATGGCATTATCTAGACTTAATGCTTGTTCCACTTTGGCAGGTAATGACAATAAGCTTTGGCTGATCTGTGCCTGCATTTCAGCAGACATTGCGTTATGGCGACCTATCACAGCGGTAAGCATCATCAAACCAGCAAGCTGAACCGTAAAAGCTTTGGTAGAAGCGACACCTATTTCTGTGCCTGCTTTCATCATATAAGCCATGTCTGATTCACGCACCATGGAAGAACCTGGTGCGTTACAAATAGTCATGGTTGCTTTGTAACCCATTTCTTTTGCAAGACGTAGTGCCGCAAGCGTATCTGCAGTTTCCCCAGATTGAGAAATTGTGACCAGTAAACTATTTGGGAATAAATGAGATTTACGGTAACGGAATTCAGACGCTATTTCGACATTACAAGAAACGCCCGCCCAGTCTTCTAACCAATAACGCGCTGCCATTCCTGCATGGTAACTGGTACCACAAGCAATGATTTGCACGTGCTTGATGTCTTTTAGTAGTACTTCAGCATTGTCACCAAACGCCGACGACAACACTTCTTGATTTGCTATGCGACTTTCAATCGTTCTGGCCAACGCTTGTGGCTGCTCATAAATTTCTTTCAACATGTAATGGCGGTATTCACCTTTATCACCCGCATCATGGGTCACTTCTGATTCTTTGGCTTCACGCTCTACGGCATTACCCTCTAGATCAAAAATATTCACTTCTGTGCGAGTGATTTCTGCAACATCACCTTCCTCTAAAAAAGCAAAGGTGCGAGTTACAGGTAAAAGCGCAAGTTGATCAGAAGCGACAAAGTTTTCACCAATACCATAACCCACAACTAACGGACTGCCAGAGCGCGCAACAATCATACGAGAACTATCACGACGATCAATCACTACCGTTCCATAAGCCCCTTCAAGTTGTTTTACGGCTGTTTGCACTGCCGCCAAGAGTGTTTCTTGTGATTTAAGTTCATGGTGAACTAAGTGACAGATTACTTCAGTATCTGTATCAGATAAAAATTCATAGCCATGTTCTTTTAACATGCTACGCAGTTCATTATGGTTTTCAATTATGCCGTTATGCACAACAGCAATGTTATTTTGGGAAATATGCGGATGAGCGTTACGTTCACTTGGTTCACCGTGGGTTGCCCAGCGCGTGTGTGCTATGCCTGTCCCACCAACCAATGGCGTCTCAGCTAACGCATCAGCAAGCTCCTGTACTTTGCCCAGACGACGAGTACGACCAAGGCTTTCGCCATCAATTATCGCCACACCGGCTGAGTCATAACCACGGTATTCAAGGCGGCGAAGACCTTCCACCAAAATTTCAGCTACATCACGTTGTGCGACTGCACCTACGATTCCACACATAATTTTTCCTAATCAAAATACAGTATAAATAAAGACACTGGGTGCCTGTTTTCGCAGGCATGACGAGATAGATTTTAGTCAAGTGATGCAGTTAACACCTGCACTCCTTGATGTTGAATTTGTTCAATGGCATCTGCGCTAATATTGTTGTCTGTCACCAATATATCAATGGTACTCCAGCCCAGCTCAAGATTTGGGATCCGTCTACCCAACTTCTCTGACTCCATCACCACAATCACTTGACGAGATACTTCCGCCATCACTTTACTGAGACCAGTCAGTTCATTGAAAGTGGTCGTACCGCGCAGTAAATCTATGCCATCAGCACCGATAAAAAGTTGATCAAAGTCGTAAGAGCGCAACACTTGCTCGGCTACTTGCCCTTGAAAAGAGCCAGAATGTGGATCCCAAGTGCCACCTGTCATCAAGAGTGTAGGCTCATCTTCTAATTCATGAATGGCGTTGGCTAGTTTCAAAGAATTCGTCATCACAATTAACCCTGTTTTACAACCAAGGTTTGAGATCATGCCTTTAGTGGTAGAGCCACTATCAATAATGATGCGATTGTGATCACGAATAAGCGAAGCGGCTTTATCGGCAATGGCTTGTTTCAATTGCGAAGGTGTTTCGCTAGTGATCATTTCAGATGGTAGTGCAATGGCTCCACCATAACGACGTAATAACAAGCCGTTTTTTTCAAGTTCAGCTAAATCCTTACGGATAGTAACTTCTGACGTCGAAAACTGAGTAGAAAGGGCATCCACCTGCACGTCCCCTTGAGCATTGATCAGGGAAACTATCGCATGACGCCGCTGTTGAGTATTACGTCTATTCACTAACGAAACTTATTATCTTACGAAACGAAAGTTAAAGTATATCTAAAACGAAACTTATTGCGAGTTTTTTATTAATTTATGGTGTATTCAGTATGGGTTCATCACTAAAGTTATAGGTTAATAACAATATTCAAATTCATGTTAATCATTATGACTATCTCTGTAGCTCCCACTGTGAACGTTCAAAGTAATAATGGTTACGACTCTGATAATGTTTCTAGGAATGGCACATCTACAAAGTTTAGTCCGCCATTAAATAGATATGCTAATTATCGGATTCTTGGTCAACACGGCTGTATGGAAGTTCAACCAAAAACATGTAGATTTAACGAATGTCCAACCCATCAAGCAACTACTGATGAAGATATTAGCTTTATTATCAGTCAATATTTAAACCAACAAAGAGTTACTCAAAAACATCTACTAAGCTTTGGTGTACCTAATGAATCACTACCAGAAAGAGAAGTTACACTTGTGAAGCAATGGAGTGTCGTCTTTAAACATTGGCAAAATCGCACAGGCGGCGATTGGAAAGAGCTTCATATGAGCCTAGAAAATAATGGATTATCTACGTTAGCAACAAATATTAACAGTTACATGTCGAGCGCAGACAAATTAGATTTAAGAATTAAAGCAAAAGAACGTCATCAAATTGAAAAGTAGCAGATCAAAATCTTTCAAAATACTCTGCTACTTAACAAGAAGAATTGTTGATAATAATTCAAATATAAAACTATATATTTTACCTTAAGTTAACCTTCACTTTTTACTCGGTCTTTTCCAGTCATTAAGATTACGCTGCTTTCCACGCGCCACGGCTAATTGCTCATCTTCAACTTTAGCCGTCACCACAGAGCCTGCGCCAATCGTTGCCATTTTACCTATTTCAACAGGCGCCACTAATGACGAATTAGAGCCAATAAAGGCACCATCATCTATTTGGGTTAATGACTTATTCACCCCGTCGTAGTTACAAGTAATGGTGCCCGCACCAATATTTACTTTTTCACCAATTTGAGCATCACCAAGATAAGTAAGGTGTCCTGCCTTAGAGCCTTTGCCTAATACTGATTTTTTCATTTCGACAAAGTTGCCAACATGCGCATCTTGTTTAAGCTCTGCCCCTGGGCGTAAACGTGCAAACGGGCCTGCGCTCGCATCTTCACCTACAACAGCATTATCAATGATGGAATACGGCTTAATCACTGCATTATCTGCAATTGTACTATTAATAATGATGGCACCAGCACCAATGTTGACGTTGTTACCAATTTCCACTTTACCTTCAAATATGGTGTTGATATCTATCATCACATCCATACCAACACTCACGTTACCGCGAATATCAATACGATTTGGATCTCTGAGGTTCGCGCCAGCCAACATCAATTTATCAGCTTCTCGTAATTGGTAAGCCCGCTCAAGCTGTGCTAATTGAATACGGTTATTAGCGCCCTCAACTTCTATAGCGGATTGAGGTTGTGCAGTTGTAATTTCAACCCCATCTCTGTGTGCCATAGCAATCACATCGGTAAGATAATATTCACCTTGTGCATTATCTGATGACAGTTGACTTAACCATGTTTTGAGTTGTTTTCCCGGCAACGCCATAATGCCGGTATTCACTTCTTGAATGGCCAGTTGATCAGAATTAGCATCTTTTTGCTCAACAATACCAACCACTTTCTCATTTTTGCGAACAATACGACCATAACCTGTTGGGTTATCAAGATTAACGGTCAGAATGGCTAACCCCTGTTTTGGTTTAACAGCTAATAATGCATCAAGGGTTTGAGTTTGGATCAGTGGCACGTCACCATAAAGGATTAATACCGTATCTTCATCTGCAATGAGATCATTCGCTTGTGCCACCGCGTGACCTGTACCTAACTGCTCGGCTTGCAATACCCAGTTGAGTGACTCATCTTTAATCGCACTTTGTAGTTTATTGCCGCCATAGCCATAAACCAGATTAGTCGTATTCGAACCTAGACATTTAGCGGTATCAATTACATGTTGAACCATAGGTTTTTGGGCGATTGGGTGTAAAACTTTTGGAAGATCTGAGCGCATTCGGGTGCCTTTTCCCGCGGCTAAGATCACGACATTTAACGTCATTATTCTGTCCTTTATAAATCACTGTGGATATTTTAACGGAAAACCGCAGACAAAACAGACTATATGTATTTTAAATTCTAATTTGATTATCCTAAATAGATAGGTTGGGAGCGTTCATATACGCAGAAATAATTACTGATAACAAGGCATGAATAGCAGCAAGTAGTAGTTACCGACATACAAAACTGTCGTTACTTCGTTTCTACTTGCAAAATTTATATCGCAGCTAGCGGTGATTTTGGCAAGTATATGAATGTTCAGCACTCACCTGATGGATGAATTAGGGTTGTTCAATTTTGTATTTAACTTCAATAGATTAAGGTTGAATTGTGCGTTCAACCGATTTATTTAGGTTCAAGGCGTGAGTAATGATGTTTAGTTAGTCACAACACAGAACAAGAAGCTCTGAAAAGCATCGAAAATGCAAGTGCTGTAAGACGTTAGCAAAATAGACTTATAACAAATACCAATATCTCTAACGACGTTAATAAAAAAATATAAATGCCCTTTAATTTTAGTTAGTTAACTTTAACCTTCATTATTACAATTTTCATCCATACTTAAACAGGTAATCTATTTAACGAGCAAAACATATTAGCTTAGCGATCACATCATAATACTTGTATTCGCTGATCCTAAAAGCTCTATGCTATCAAGGAGTGTATATGTCAGGTATGACAGTAGGTGATGTTCAAACAAACCATTCGCAATCAGTAGATCCAGCAAAATTAGAGAATCAACATAAACTTGAAGAGGCTTCATTAAAGTTCAGCCCAAACACTCAGCTATCAAGTAAGCTCTCAAATGTAATGCAAGAAATGAAAAACACCTTGCAGATAACTCCTGAACAATTAGATCACTTCTCTGAACAGTTGGATCAAGCGCACTCTGATTTAGATAAAGCTAAGGTAATGTTCTCAGAACTTGTACAACTTTCAAGTACAGCAAAACAACAAGGAAAAAAAATAACATTACCACCTGCTATGCTGCATTTCATGGAAGATAATCATGTACAAGTTGATGGAAAAAACATTGACGACTATCTTATTGGCACAGTGAAAGGCTCCCAAAACATCTCACTTTCACTCATGTCGGCTTCTGGAAAAACGGTAGATTTGACTCGAATTGGTGGTGAATACTATCAAAGTTTAGCGAGTGGTTTTCAGCAAGTTAATCCCAAATTTTCTGGCGATACCATGAGCTGTCAATTAAACGGAGAAACATACAACAGCAACATTCCTCCTGCATCTGGAGATGGTTATGACAAGATGAATAACATTGGATTATCGCTTTTTTCCAAAGATGGAAAAGAATCCAGTGTGTATCATTATAACGGTAAATTTTTCAGGTATGATCAACAAGGTTATCACGAAATTCACCCACAAATATCCGGTGATCAACTCAGCTGGACACATGATGGTGTTACTTATAGCAACAGTATTCCATCAGGCTTAAACTCAGTTCCTACTCGTAGCTTCGAAAATATTAAACTGCAATTAACCTCTGATTCCCATAAAAATCTGTCTATCTATTCGGATAATGGAAAGTTTTACGAATACGGTCAAGCAGGTTATACCGAAGTTCACCCTAAAGTTAATGGTAATGTGGTGAGTTTTACCAAAAATGGTGAAACCTACTCTGGATTGGTTCCCCATGAAAATATTTCACCAAGACCGAATAATATGATGTTGACCTTAACAGATGCCAAAGGCGAAAAACTGCCTATTTTTAATTATCGCGGTCAGTATTCAACTTACAGTCAAGGGGGTTATACACCAATTTCACCGACAATACATGGTGATACGCTTTCATTCTCTAAAGACGGTAATACTTACACGGGAAGTGTTCCACCTAAACCCGTAGAAGAAACTGCTCCTTTAAGTCGCGCACAATGTAATTCAATTGAACAAGCCCTCGCTTCATACATTGAAAAGCAGGGGCAAGAAATTCAGCAAACCACAGAACAAGCTCAGCAAATTCTCACTGACAGTAAAGCCACAGCTAGTCAGTTGAGTGGAGTGCAAAAAGATTTACCTAATTTGAGCGGGTTAAGTGAAATAGATAAGATTTTGAACTTTTAATGACTTAAAAACAAAAAGGGTGACTAATCGTCACCCTTTTTCATTCAAACAATAACCTTATCTGGCAATGTTTTTCTTGATGGTTTCAACAACGCGGAGCTGCGCCATGGCTTTAGATAACTCAACCATTGCGGCTTCATAGTTAAAATCTGCACCGGCTTCTGCCATTAAGGCTTCAGCACGTTTTTTAGATTCCAACGCTGCTTGTTCATCAATTTCGTCGGCACGCATAACGACATCAGCCAAAACAGAAACTGAAGAGTGTTGTACTTCTAGCATTCCGCCAGATAAATAAAACACTTCTTCTTCTTCGTTTTGTTTGATGATGCGCGCCATGCCAGGTTTGATCATCGTTAGTAGCGGAGTGTGACCAGGCATAATGCCCAATTCACCTTCAGCACCTGAAACCTGTAAATGACTTACTCGGCCATTAAAGATGCTTTTTTCTGCACTAACAATATCAAGATGTACTGTCATGGCTGCCATCGGTTCTCCTTAAGAAATCAGGCTTAACTCCGTAAGCTAAGCCCAAACTCTAATTATTTCTTGTTGGCTTTCTCAACGGCTTCGTCGATTGAACCAACCATGTAGAACGCTTGCTCTGGAACATGGTCATAGTCACCCTTCAACAAGCCTTTAAAGCCTGAGATGGTATCTTTCAGAGAAACGTACTTACCTGGAGAACCAGTAAAGACTTCTGCCACAAAGAATGGTTGCGATAAGAAACGCTCAATCTTACGTGCGCGGAATACGGTTGTCTTATCTTCATCAGATAATTCGTCCATACCCAAAATCGCGATGATGTCTTTTAGCTCTTTGTAACGTTGCAATACAGTTTGCACACCGTTTGCTACATCATAATGCTCTTGACCAACAACCAATGGATCAAGCTGACGTGAAGTCGAATCCAATGGGTCAACCGCCGGGTAAATACCCAGTGACGCAATTTGACGTGACAATACAACCGTTGCATCTAAGTGAGCGAACGTTGTAGCTGGCGATGGATCCGTTAAGTCATCCGCAGGTACGTATACAGCTTGGACAGAAGTAATCGATCCTGACTTCGTCGACGTAATACGTTCCTGAAGTACACCCATCTCTTCAGCAAGAGTAGGCTGATAACCTACCGCAGAAGGCATACGGCCCAATAGTGCAGAAACTTCTGTACCAGCCAAGGTATAACGATAAATGTTGTCCACGAACAACAATACGTCTTTACCTTCATCACGGAATTTTTCCGCCATGGTTAGACCGGTCAAAGCAACACGTAAACGGTTACCTGGAGGCTCATTCATCTGGCCGTAAACCATGGCTACTTTATCAAGTACGCCTGATTCTTCCATCTCGTAGTAGAAGTCGTTACCCTCACGAGTACGCTCACCTACACCAGCGAAAACAGATAAACCTGAGTGGGCTTTTGCGATGTTGTTAATTAATTCCATCATGTTGACGGTCTTACCAACACCAGCACCACCGAACAAACCAACTTTACCACCTTTAGCAAACGGACAAACAAGGTCAATAACCTTGATACCGGTTTCTAAAAGTTCAGTAGAACTTGATTGATCTTCGTATGAAGGAGCGTCACGGTGAATCTCATAACGATCATCAGCGCCGATTTCGCCAGCTTCATCAATTGGCTCACCTAAAACGTTCATGATACGACCAAGCGTGGCCGTACCAACAGGAACAGTAATTGGTGATCCAGAGTTTTCAACCTCGATACCACGACGCAAACCATCTGATGAACCCATTGCAATGGCACGTACTACGCCACCACCAAGTTGCTGCTGAACTTCTAGCACCAACCCGTTACAAGTTCCTTCACCAGTGATTTTTAAAGCGTCATATATCTGAGGTACAGCAACTTGTGGAAACTCAACGTCCACAACCGCGCCAATAACTTGGACAACAGTACCTGTGCTCATGATTAATCCTCTAAATATCTATTTAACCTTGCTTAAACCGCAGCTGCACCGGAAACAATTTCCGACAATTCTTGCGTAATCGCAGACTGACGAGCCTTGTTATAGACCAGTTGCAAATCGTTGATGAGATCACCCGCATTGTCTGTCGCCGACTTCATTGCTACCATTCTGGCAGCCTGTTCAGAGGCAATATTTTCGACAACACCTTGGTACACTTGAGACTCAACATAACGAACCAATAACGTATCCAAAAGGCTCTTTGGATCTGGCTCATAGATGTAATCCCAATGATGTCCGATGTACTCATCTTCTTTCTCAGGTTTAGGCAAAGGCAGCAGCTGTTCGATCACAGGAGTCTGTGCCATAGTATTCACAAATTTGTTGAATACTACATACAGACGATCCAATTTGCCTTCATTGTAAGCTTGCAGCATAACGCGCACTGTACCAATCAAGTCAGCCAATGCCGGAGCATCACCTAAACCAGAGGCATTAGATACGATATTGCCACCAAAACTTTTGAAAAACTGAACACTTCGAGCACCGATTGGACAGAAGTCCACTTCGACGCCTTTGTCTTGCCAATTTTTCACGTCTGCCGCAACTTTCTTAAATAAGTTAACGTTCAGACCACCACAAAGACCACGGTCGGTTGCCACAACAATGTAACCAACTCGCTTGGCCTCTCTCACCTCTAAATAGGGGTGTTTATACTCGAGAGAACCTTGTGCTACGTGACCGATCACCTTACGCATGCTATCCGCATAAGGACGACTAGCAGACATGCGATCCTGCGCTCTGCGCATTTTGCTTGCTGCTACCATCTCCATCGCGGAGGTGATCTTCTGAGTGTTTTGTACACTCGCGATCTTAGTTTTAATCTCTTTAGCGCCGGCCATCTTTACTCTCCAATCTGGACCAGAGGTGCCTTAAGACACCTCGGTAGTATTTACCAGGTTTGGGTTGCTACGAACTTGTCGAGGCCAGCCTTCAAACCAGCTTCGATGTCAGCGTTATAGTCGCCAGTCTCGTTGATGGTTTTAAGAAGATCTGCATGCTCGCTGTTCATATAAGAAAGCAGAGCGGCTTCGAAATCACCGATTTTATTCAGCGCAATCGCTTGAAGGTAACCTTTTTCAGCTGAGAAAATTGACACAGCTTGATCGGCAACGCTCATAGGGGCATATTGCTTTTGCTTCATTAGTTCGGTAACACGTTCACCATGCTCAAGTTGAGCACGAGTTGCATCATCTAAGTCAGATGCAAACTGAGAGAACGCGGCAAGCTCACGATACTGTGCAAGTGCAGTACGAATACCACCTGACAGTTTCTTGATGATTTTGGTCTGCGCTGCACCACCTACACGAGATACTGAAATACCTGGGTTAACCGCTGGACGTAGTCCTGAGTTAAACAGATCAGTTTCAAGGAAGATCTGACCATCAGTAATCGAAATTACGTTAGTCGGTACGAATGCAGATACGTCACCTGCTTGGGTTTCAATGATAGGAAGCGCGGTCATAGAACCGGTCTTACCTTTCACTTCACCTTTGGTAAATTTCTCTACGTACTCTTCGTTGACGCGTGATGCACGCTCAAGTAAACGAGAATGTAGATAGAATACATCACCTGGGTAAGCTTCACGGCCTGGTGGACGCTTAAGCAGCAATGAAATTTGACGGTAAGCAACAGCTTGCTTAGACAAATCATCATATACGATTAGCGAGTCTTCACCACGATCACGGAAGTATTCACCCATTGAGCAACCAGAATACGGTGCCAAGAATTGAAGAGCGGCGGCTTCAGAAGCCGTTGCTACTACAACAATGGTGTTTGACAATGCGCCATGCTCTTCCAATTTACGAACTACGTTCGCAATGGTAGAAGCTTTTTGACCAACCGCAACATAAACACAAGCAATACCTGAGTCTTTTTGGTTGATGATGGCATCAATTGCCATCGCTGTTTTACCAGTCTGACGGTCACCAATGATCAATTCACGTTGTCCACGACCAATTGGGATCATGGAATCAACGGCTTTATAACCGGTTTGGATTGGTTGTGATACTGACTTACGTTCAATAACACCTGGTGCAATCACTTCAACAGGAGAGAAACCATCATTATCGATAGGTCCTTTACCGTCAATAGGTTCGCCCAGTGTATTCACAACACGACCAAGTAGACCACGGCCTACAGGTACTTCCAGAATACGACCAGTCGTTTTTACTTTTACGCCCTCTGCCAATCCGGCATAAGAGCCCATCACTACGGCACCTACAGAATCACGTTCTAAGTTCAACGCGATTGCATAACGGTTACCTGGCAATTCGATCATCTCACCTTGCATCACATCGGCTAGGCCGTTGATGCGGATGATGCCGTCACTTACCGCAACGATAGTACCTTCGTTACGTGCTTCGCTGACAACTTCGAACTGCTCGATCCGCTGTTTAATCAGATCGCTGATTTCAGTGGAATTCAGTTGCATGCTCAAACTCCCAATTACGACTTAAGTTCATCGTTCAGTCGCGATAATTGACCGCTTACTGAACCATCGATGACTAAATCGCCTGCTTTGATGATGACACCAGCCACTAAGCTAGCATCAGTGCTGCAATTCAGCTTTACTTTGCGTGACAAACGTTTCTCTACAGAAGCGCTGATCTGCTCGAGTTGTTCTGAGCTAAGTTCTGTTGCTGAAATGACTTCAGCTTCGACTTCTTTAGCCCACTCATTACGATATTGAATGAATAATTCAGACACCGCAGGCAGAACTTCTAAACGTCCGTTTTCAGCCATTACCTTGACCAGATTTTGACCGTGCGAGTTGATTTGCTCACCACAGATCCCGATAAAAAACTCGGCGACTTGTTGAGGGGCTACTGCACCTTTCAACATAGGTTGCACCTGTGGGTGTGCACTTACCACTGCAATAAAATCAAGCATTTCAGCCCAATTATCTACAGTGTTTTTCTCAACCGCAACATCAAATGCTGCCTTTGCGTAAGGGCGAGCAATGGTGGTTAATTCAGCCATAACTCAACTCCCTTATCAAATTTCAGCAACAAGTTTTTCAACAATGTCACTGTGAGCTGCTGGATCAATTGAACGAGCAAGGATTTTTTCAGCACCTTGAATGGCTAAAGAAGCAACTTGCTTACGCAGGTCTTCTTTCACACGATTACGCTCAGCTTCAATTTCTGCGTGACCTTGAGCGATTATTTTCGCACGCTCAGAGTCTGCTTCAGCTTTTGCTTCGTCAACGATTTGAGCTTTACGCTTGTTAGCAGCTTCAATAATTTCGTTAGCATTAGCTTTAGCTTCTTTTAGTTGGTCAGTAGCTCTCGCTTGAGCCAACTCTAGGTCTTTTACTGCACGATCTGCATCGGCAAGACCATCAGCTATTTTCTTTTGACGATCTTCAATGGCTTGCATTAAAGGTGGCCAAACAAACTTCATGCAAAACCACACGAAGACGAGAAAAGCGACTGACTGACCGATTAGGGTAGCGTTGAAATTCACAACAGCCTCCTAGTTAGAGTTAAGACAGAAGCGCGTGTTACAGCATGGCACCCAAAGGGTTTGTAAATAACATAAACAATGCAATACCAACACCGATCATAGTTACGGCATCAAGAAGACCCGCTACAATGAACATCTTAACTTGAAGCATAGGTGCCATTTCTGGTTGACGAGCTGCGCCTTCCAAGAACTTACCACCCAATAAACCGAAACCGATTGCTGTACCTAATGCACCCATACCAATCAGTAGAGCAACAGCGATAGCTGTCATGCCTAAAATCGTTTCCATCATTATCTCCGATATCTAAATCTAATTTAGTTGTTGATTTAGTTTTAAAATTTCTTCAGCGATCCTTAGTGATCTTCATGCGCCATGCTTAAGTAAACAATGGTCAACATCATGAAGATGAACGCCTGTAGGGTAATAACCAAAATATGGAAAATTAACCAGCCAAGTTGTAATGAAACACCTAAAGCGGATAACGCCAAGTTAGTACCATACATCAACGCAATAAGGATGAAGATCAACTCACCTGCGTATAAGTTACCAAACAAACGCAATGCCAATGAAATCGGCTTTGCAATCAAGGTAACAGACTCTAGCAAGAGGTTGACGGGTATCATTGCCTTATGGTTAAAGGGCTGTAACGTCAATTCTTTAACAAATCCTGATACACCTTTGACTTTAATGCTGTAATAAATAATCAGCACAAACACACCAATAGCTAAGCTAAAAGTAATGTTAACGTCAGTAGTCGGAACTACTTTCATGTATTCGATACCCATTAATGAAGCTAACCAAGGCAGCCAATCAACAGGAACCATATCCATGAAGTTCATCATGAAAATCCACACAAAAATAGTCAGAGCAAGAGGTGCAATCACAGGATTGCGACCATGGAAAGTTTCTTTCACGCTACTATCAACAAATTCCACTATCATTTCGACAAAACATTGAAGTTTGCCAGGAACGCCAGTGGTTGCTTTTTTAGCAACACTACGGAATAACCATAGAAACAAAACGCCAAGACCAACCGAAAAGAACAATGAATCAATATGCCACGTCCAAAAACCTTCACCAGCACTTAAGTTGGTAAGGTGATGTTGGATATAGCCTTGCGAAGTTAGTTCTTCACCAGTTGAAGACATGATTCATCCCACTTAACTTTGCTTGAAATATAAAGGAGCCGCCCAATGAACCATCAAACACAACACATAACCAACAAATATCGGCGTAAATGCCGCTTTCAGTTGACTAAATGCCAGCGAGAACAATCCAATTGTTAACAGCAACTTTACCGCTTCCCCCCAGTAAAAGTTTTTTAAGACTTTATCTGTTTGACTTGCTCCCGAATGAGAGAAAGCGAGGGTTACGAATACAAAATTAGGAAGCACAGCAATCAGGCCACCTGCAAATGCAGAATAACCGAACTGAACTCCCCACACGGTGAAAAAGAAAACTGAGCAAACCACTGCCATAGCAGCTTGAGCTAACACTAATTTATAGGCAGCTAAGCGACCTCGACGAGCTATTTTATTGGTCAATTTACCTTCTCCACATTGGTACTTTTTAGCTCTGCTAAATCAGTTTTATTTGACTGACAACAAGGCAAAGGCTAAAAAGCTTGCGAAAGTATACCCTTTCAAGCTTTCAATGCAACTTTGAGATGAGTAAAAATGAGACTTTCCTGATGGAATAGGGAGCTACAGAGTGTCATGTCACATTAACAATTGCTTGTTATGTTTCACTAATCACTGTAACAAAGCCTTTCCTAGTTAATTTTACTGAGAATACCGTCTAATTCAGCGAGATCTTGGTAATTAATGACAATTTTTCCTTTTCCCTTGCGGTTATGACTAATTGAAACTTTAGCACCTAGTCGCTCAACTAACTCTGACTCTAGGCGGGTCACTTCATGATCTTTTACTTGAGTTTTCGCTGTTTGAGCAGGATTAAGAGCTTTAGTCACTAAACGTTCGGTTTCTCGCACCGTCATCTCTTTAGCTACAACGGTTCTAGCCATTAAGGTTTGCTGTTCACCTTCAATGGCGAGTAACGCCCGAGCATGTCCCATATCTAAATCGCCATGTTCCAATAATCGCTTAACCGGATCATTCAATAAGTTAAGACGCAGCAAATTGGATATTGTTGCCCGAGATTTTCCAACCGCATCGGCTGTTTGCTGATGAGTTAAATCAAATTCTTCAATTAATCGATTTAAGGCCACCGCTTCTTCCATAGCATTTAAATCTTCACGTTGAATATTCTCAATCAAAGCGATGGCTACAGCAGAGTCATCAGCAACTTGCTTAACTATACAGGGCACTTTTTCAATGCCTGCCAACATTGATGCACGCCAGCGCCGTTCACCAGCAATAATTTCATAATTGGTAGAAGCATCAAGTTTGCGTACCACAATGGGTTGAATGATTCCTTGGACACGAATTGATTCCGCTAACTCATCTAACGCATCGGCAGACATGTCTTTACGTGGCTGATATTTCCCTGGCACTAATTTATCAATATCAAGCTGTAGCAAATCACTGTCAGCTGCGACTTCTATAGGTTCGGAGACTTGCTTATCCGCTTGTTGACGTTTTTGAGTCGCGGCATGGCTAGTACTGAGTAAGGCATCCAATCCTTTACCTAATCCACGTTTTCTTAATGTCATCTTGTTCCCTTAACTATATTTTATGCCAACTCAATAAT
Organism: Parashewanella spongiae; assembly: GCF_004358345.1. NCBI lineage: Bacteria > Pseudomonadati > Pseudomonadota > Gammaproteobacteria > Alteromonadales > Shewanellaceae > Parashewanella > Parashewanella spongiae. The sequence goes on from NZ_CP037952.1 coordinate 5,429,522, forward strand.
TACAATTACTTTTGCTCAGCGCGACGAATAATTTCTCCCGCTAATGCCAAATATGCTTTAGCTCCTGGGCTACTTTTGTCGTAATACATGGCTGGTGCACCAAAACTCGGAGCTTCGGCTAAACGGACATTTCTCGGGATCACGGTACGGTACACCTTGTCACCAAAATGGTTTTTAAGTTGATCAGATACATCATTGGCTAAACGATTGCGTGGATCATACATGGTACGTAATACGCCTTCTATGCCAAGCCCAGGATTCACCATACTAGCTAATTGTGAAATAGTATCCATCAACGCTGTAAGGCCTTCGAGAGCATAATATTCACATTGCATTGGAACCAATACTGAATCCGCGGCAGACATGGCATTAACCGTCAACATATTTAACGAGGGTGGGCAGTCAATAAAAATAAAATCATAATCATCTTTTATCGGGGCAAGTGCGCTACGTAATCTCACTTCCCGAGCAAAAAACTCCATTAATTTTATTTCAGCCGCAGTAACATCACCATTTCCGGCGATTAAATCGTATTTCCCTACGGTATCTTTTACCACAACTTTGTCGAAAGGTTTTTCATCAACCAGTAAATCAAAAGCGGTTGTCGCCACATCATATTTATCAATGCCACTGCCCATGGTTGCATTACCTTGGGGATCTAAATCTATTAATAACACTCGGCGCTTTGTGGCTGCTAATGAAGCAGCAAGATTTACACAGGTTGTAGTTTTCCCTACACCACCTTTCTGATTGGCTACGGCAATTATTTTTCCCACAAGCGTTTCCTGTTATTTTTCAGCCTGTAACTGCGGCGATAAATGTTGTTTAATAATAAATACTGAGACGATTCAGAATTGAATATAACAAAGATTATTTATTTTTAACTAATTTTAATAGATGACGTTGCTCTATTAAATTAGGAACTTTGAGCTCGATGGTATCAATTACAGTAAATTCTTGAGGAATTTGTTGCATTTCTTCTTCAAGTAATTGTCCCTTCAAGGCGTAAAATACCCCATCAGTATTGGGTAAGTGCTTACACCAATCTAACATATCTTTTACCGATGCAAAGGCTCGACTTAATACACCATCAAAACCGTGCTCTACAGTATAGTCTTCAACTCGATTTTCTACCGAAATGATATTATGAATCCCCAACTCAAACTGAACTTGCTTTTGAAAACGGATCCGTTTTCCCAAACTGTCGAGTAATACAAATTCTTTATCTGGGTTAATAATAGCCAACGGCAAACCAGGAAAACCAGGCCCAGTACCTACATCAATAAATAGCTCTCCTTTAAGATAAGGAGAGACAACTAGACTGTCCATGATATGGCGGATCAACATCTGCTTAGGATCCCGTACCGAAGTAAGGTTATAAGCTTTATTCCATTTATTGAGCATGGCGACTAAACCAAGCAACTGCTGTTGCTGCTGCTCAGTAATCGATAATCCTGATTGTTGTAAATAACTGGAGAGTAGCTGTTTTAACTCAGATGTCATGTTGAGCGCCTGATCTGCTAATACTGATTATAATGTCAATGATATTATGAAGTGCCTAAAACAACAAAGGAAGCCTTATGCTTCCTCTGTTCGTCATTTTTGCGATAAGAATATCACGCGCTTTTACGTAACAGTCCTCTTTTTTTCAAATGTACCAGCAAAATAGAAATGGCGGCCGGAGTGATCCCCGAAATCCGAGAAGCTTGACCAATCGTTTCTGGTTTACTGTCATTCATTTTAGCGATCACTTCATTCGATAATCCAGGCACTTCGCTATAATCAAGATCTAATGGCAATCTGGTTTTTTCATTTCGAGTCGCTTTTTCAATTTCTTCTTGTTGACGCTGAATATAACCCGAATACTTCACTTGAATTTGCACTTGCTCGGCAGCCAATTTATCAACAACTGCAGGGCCAAATCCTTCAATGTTGGTTAATTTGACATAGTCCATTTCAGGACGGCGTAATAATTCTTCGAATGTCGCTTCACGTGAAATAGGCGTATTTAAGTGTGGATTTAATTTTTCAACCAATGGAGAATTTGGATGTATCCATTGACTGCGTAGACGCTGAAGCTCAGCTTCAATCGCCTGTTGTTTATCATTAAATGCTTGCCAACGCTTATCATCAACCAAGCCCAATTCACGGCCTTTCTCTGTTAACCGCATATCTGCATTATCTTCACGTAATAACAAACGATATTCAGCACGGCTGGTGAACATACGGTAAGGTTCTTTGGTGCCTAAAGTGGATAAGTCATCAACCAGTACGCCAATATAAGCCTCATCACGACGTGGACACCAACTCTCTTTACCTTGTATTTGCAATGAAGCATTCATACCAGCCAATAACCCCTGCGCGGCAGCCTCTTCATAACCAGTCGTGCCATTGATCTGTCCAGCGAAGAACAAACCTGAGATGTATTTAGTCTCTAATGAATTCTTTAAATCCCGCGGATCAAAATAATCATATTCGATCGCATAACCGGGACGAATAATTTCAGCTTGTTCCATGCCTTTAATTGATCGAACAAGATCAAGTTGAACATCAAAAGGTAAACTAGTTGAAATCCCATTAGGATAAATTTCATTTGTATGAAGACCTTCAGGTTCAATAAAGATCTGATGCGAATTTTTATCGGCAAAGCGCATGATTTTATCTTCGATTGAAGGACAGTAACGCGGTCCAATACCTTCAATCTCACCTGAATACATAGGGCTGCGATCAAGCCCACTTCGAATAATATCATGGGTTTTTTCATTGGTATGAGTGATATGACAACTCACTTGAGAAGGATGTTGATCCACATGGCCAATGAATGACATTACAGGTAATAGAGCATCGCCTTCTTGTTCTTGCATTTTAGAAAAATCAAGACTATTTGCATCTAATCGAGGTGGTGTTCCTGTTTTTAATCGTCCAACTCGCATTGGTAATTCACGTAATCGTTTAGCTAAACTGATGGCGGGTGGATCACCAGCACGACCGCCACTGTAGTTTTCTAAACCAATATGAATTTTACCACTGAGAAAAGTACCGGTAGTTAACACAACACTCTGTGCTGTGAAGGTTAATCCCATTTGGGTCACTACTCCGGTAACTCGAGCATTATCTATGATCAAATCATCAACTGATTGCTGAAATAAACGTAAATTAGGTTGCTGTTGTAAAATGGTTTGAATTTTTTGACGATATAAGGTTCGATCGGCTTGTGCTCGTGTCGCTCGAACTGCTGGCCCTTTGCTTGAATTTAAGGTGCGAAATTGGATGCCAGCATGATCCGTTGCGATCGCCATCGCCCCACCTAATGCATCGATCTCTTTGACTAGATGTCCTTTTCCAATACCACCTATGGCTGGATTGCAGGACATTTGCCCTAAAGTATCAATGTTATGGGTAAGTAATAATGTTTTTGATCCCATTCGAGCAGCCGCCAAAGCGGCTTCTGTACCGGCATGACCACCACCAACAACTATAACATCAAACCGTTCATTAAATTGCATTAGAAACCTTAAATCTACATCGACGATCAACTAAGTTTGAGTTGAGTAGTTTACCACTTCAAAGCAAATAGGTGAATGATCAGTTTCAAGTCAAAATATTAAAGCGATCGAGTTAATAGATCTTAAGATCTTTTTAAAGATCTATTTATTATGTTTATTATTAAGGAAGCTCTTTTCTGTGGGTAACTAAAATAGTTGTTTATAATCAATAAATAGAGTGTTTTTGATCTTGTGATCAATCCGCGATCAACTTTCCTATAAGTTGGGGATAGATCGTTAAGTTATCCACAGATGCGATCGTAAGTTTTTTGAGGATTTTATTAAACCCAACTTGATCAAGGGATGATCAAAGATTACTCACAGAGTTATCCTATAGTGTATAACTCTGTGTAAAATGATCCGGTATGTTGTGGGAAATATTGATCGTGTTTGGAGTTAAAGCAATTAAATATTTTCGATCCATTGCTGTAACCACTCAATGGCAAGGTCTTCTGGCAAAGAAGATTTTTGTATGTCGATTTGGATCTTATCCACAAACTGGGTAGCACCTTGCTGTTGAAAAAGTTCGATCAAGACTTCTGGTCCTTTACAAAAAGTATCGTAACTTGAGTCTCCGATCGCACAAACGGCAAAATTAATTTTAGAAAGATCGGGTTTTTGAGTGCGGATCTGTTCGAAAAGTGGCTGAATATTGTCTGGAAGATCTCCGGCTCCATGTGTAGAACAGACTAATATCCAATATTCATCAGCTTGTATTTCATCTAAATTAGGTTGTAAATGTTGCTCGGTTTGATGGTTCTTTTGTGCAATATGAGTGATTAATTCATCGGATACATACTCTGCGTTACCTAATGTTGTGCCGACTAATACTGCTATTTTGGTCATAAATTTAACTCCATATTGTTTAGTTGGATATTAACATTGATAGATTGAATCGAAGATGATTAAGGAAGAGATGTGTAAAGGTAATAACAAAAATTGTTGTTTATTTTGGTTTATATTCAAGCAAAATTAAGCTTCTAAATGTTAAAATTTTTTATCGTTCTAAAGATAATACTATTTATGTCACTATGTTTAACCACAGAGTCAAGTCGGCGCATAGAAGCTTATTGTAATAACCCTACTCGTTTATGTAGACCTATGATTGTGTCTGTGATTAAAGGCTTTGATCGAAGCAAAGCCTACTATTATTACATCGCATTACACGGTAAAAGAGTGCTAACAGTATCAAATAGTGTGAGTAATTTTTTTGAAAATAGCCCAAGTCCTAAACATGTAAAAGGTTTAGTTAATAACAAAATGTGTTAATTGAACGTTATTTGCCAATACATAAAGTGTAAAAGCCTTATATATCAAGGTGGTTATATAGTGTCAGTGGGGCATTGGTGGGACACTTTGAGAAAAAAGCCCAGATGAAAATAAATCATGTGAGTATTTCAGCTTCATGCCTGAAGCTATAAATTTAGAAATTGTGTACTCAGTGTTGGTAAAGGCTTTTTTCTTTTACTCAAATTTGCTATTGCCCTATTTCTTGAGTCTGAGTGTTTATCCATCACTGATATAAATACTTGTATAGGGGGAGCGCAAACCAGTAATTTAGGTGATTTTGTGATAAACCTAATATTTACTTATTTAAAATCAGCATCATATTTTTGAAAAACGATCACCTATAAAAGGTGATTTACAGTGATCAAAAGGGAATTTTTGACTCTTATCCCACTGGTAGTTCAATTCTGTATTTGGATATTTGTTTATTGAAAACAGCTACACCTTGATCAGGCAATTTATCGGCGTAGTCTTTTTCTAGCTGATATCTGGCTTCGGCATAGTCACTCCAATTGACACTGCTGGTATAACCATGAAGATCAGAAAATACTTTAGTCAACGTTCGGAACTTACCATTGCGAGTAGCTTGCCTTAATCCATTCAAGTAACTTTCTCTGTGAACTGTTGGTACTATTATTTTAAATTGCTCAGCATAGGCCAACTCTGCATTCATCATTATTCGAGATAACCTTCCGTTACCATCATCAAATGGGTGACACTCTGATATTAAAAACTGCATGAAAATGGCTCTTGGTAAACCTTCAGGTAATTCACTGTAAACTGAAAATGCCTGCGATATTGTTCCTTCGACCTGCTCTGGTTTAACAAACACAGAATCACCGGCTTTATTAATACTTAATTTGAGTTTGCCTGGTCTCTTCTCTGGCCGAGCCTCCATAATTAATGCATGTCTTTGTGAGAGTAAGTTCATCAATTCATCGGCATTATTGGGTACTGTAATCATTTCGGTATAGTCTTGAACCACATCAAAAACTGACATTACATCATGACTATCTTGATGGCGGTGGTTAATCTCATTTTTTTCAAAAATGATTTTTTCTGCTTCATCTATTTCAAACTCAGTGCCTTCAATATAGTTTGAGAAATAGCTTTCAAAAAATGATAAATGACGCCAACTTGCTGTATTGTAGTTATAAGGATGGCCTTTCAAGCTACATTGTTTAAGGTAATCAGCCAAAGCATTAAATAAATTTATTCTATTAGGATCAAAAGGTTCATTTTTTGCTGTTGCAATGGCGGTTGCGGTTGAAAGTGTATCAATAGGTTGAGTGGATAAAATAGCTCCAATCAAACCGCATAAAATATCAGACTCTTTCTTCATATTCAGTGATTGGGCGTGGCTTCGTGCTGTATCACGAATTCGGTTTAACTCCTGCTCACCATAGCGCTCAAGCAGTCGGCAAAGTTCTTTTTCTACCCAAGCTTTTCCTAGTGACTTCACTGAATCGACATCTTTATGACTAATCTGCAAGTTTTCCAGCAAATAACGGGCTGGTGAGCTTCTGAAGGCGTTCGGCTGGAATGGCTCTTTTAGTAACTCTACATTTCCCGGTAAAACTTCAATCGTCAGTAGATCACTGATCTTTACCTTTTTACGGATCTTAACTGGGGCGGTAATGAAAATGACATTTTCTTTAGGGAGCAAATAAACGGCAGAAGAATGTGAAACCATTGCATCTGGGTATAAATAAGTCACAATTTGGTGCCACTTACTGTTAATCAGATTTGGAATATCTTCCCATTTGGCATCTGTGTAAATCCCTGCTCTAAGTCTTTTAAGCTTTCCCTCTGCAACAGATTTAGCCAGTTTTTTTGATTCGACTGTATTTTCAGCAAAGATAAGTTGAGACATATTTATTTAGGAATAATTTGATATAAAACGTAATTTTAGTGAAAAACTTGATATAAACAACTGTTTTTGTGAAAAACTTGATATAAACAGTGCTCTTTATCTGAAAAACTTAATATAAACTGTAATTACTACGTTGATTGACCTACAAAACGGTCGTTATTACGCTTCCATTCATCAAACGTATTTTTTGTTATTCCTAAACCGATAATGGCTCCGCTGTGCAGTTGTTTTAAGTCATTCTCGGTCATCACAATAAATTTATCAGGCGATTCAATATTATTTTCGATACAAAATTGCTTTAAAAAATCTTCTATCGCTTTCCCTTGTAATTGTTGGCGAATGACTTCACCCATTGCTTGTTTGCGTTCGTTTCTATATTGAATACGATAAGTGTCGATTTCCCCAAGTGATGCTTTAACTACTTCGTATTGTTGACAAGATCTTGAATATGCCCACTCAAACAATTCTAATGCGGGTTGGACATTATTCTTTTCATAAAAATAGAGTAGGGCTTTAAAGTAATCTTCATTTGGGACATCAATAAAGCTTAAAGGACATAAGTTGTCCTTAATAAAGGCAATGTTGCAAGCCAGTCGTGCAGTACGTTTATTTACATCTTCAAAGGTTTGTAAATAGGATAAATGCAGCAATAAAAAGAAGCTTTGCTCAAACGGATCAACAATCTGCTGGGCTTTTCTAAGTAAAACCTCAAGATACTCTCGCAATTGATGAGGGTTATTCAGCGGCAGATAAGCACTCTTTCCTATTGTCACTTCAACTTGCCTTACGTTTCCGCAGGCTTCAGGATTTTTGAGTAAATCCTGCGATAATAAATAGTGGAGATTGCGGATGGTAAAACTATTTAGATCAATTTCTTCTGCATTTTCAACTAAAAAAAGAATGGCCTCTTTGTGATTAAGGATCATCACTGTTTCTTCGTGGATCTTACCATCAGCCGTTAGTCCACTTTCAATTAGTCTTTCTGTATCAAGCTTTGAGTAGGTATTTCCTTCCAATCGGCTTGAGTTATAAGACAAATCAATGAGTAAGCGTTGCTCAATATTTTTGGCATAAGTTCCCGCAGCCAAGCGTTTATCAAATCGTTTCCCTAATGAAAGCAGTTTAGCTCTCAAATCATCAGAAACATATTGGGTTTCATTGGGGATGTAGTCATTCAGTAAGTTAGGATTGTAACCACTTTGTACTCTTGCATAAGAAGGTGTGTCTAAATAACTGAGTAGTGACAATGCTGTTTGTGAATAAATTGGGTGCTCAATTATCTGATATTCAGCTTTATCTTCAGATAATTGTCCTAATAATTCTGATTTTTTGTCCTTATTAAAAGCATATTTGGTATTTCGGCGTTCACCTGTCTTTAAAACGAATCCATCATCGACTAATTGAACTAAACGACGTTGTAGTGTTTTTTTATGGATAGAAATAGCAAGCTTATCTTCTAGCTGTCCAATACTCAGAGGAACACCTGACTTTTCAAGTGATTCTAATATTAATATATTTTCTTTTTTTAAGGACATTGTATAAGACATTGTTTTTTGTAGTTGTCCTAATTATAAGGACATACCACCGGTTTTTACAACTTTTATACTTAAGTTTGTCCTTATTATTTATTTCTGCAGTAGTTTTAGTCATGATTGCTAATGGTAAAAATAGCCTGAGATATTTTCTATTTTATAAACTCAGGCCACAGTCACAGCGAGGTATATTTTCATGGCTTTATCAGCTCATTAAGTTCAAAGACTTTTTCCATTGCACGTTCATCAAAATCATTTTGAGAATCGACTTTATTACTGAGTAGCCAGTTATCGATATCTTGCCTCTTAAAAAAGAGCTTTTTGCCATTAGGTTTGAAGTGAGGGATCTGTTTATTATGAGTAAGCTTATACAGGTAATTTTTTGTCAATCCGGTGTATTCACTGCACTCATCCATAGACAGAACGGTTTTAATGTTCAATGACATTTTATAAAACTGAGCTTTGATAAGTTTCTCTAAGTCTTGCTGGGTTTGGTTAAATTCATTGGTGTCAGTCATCATTTTATCTCTCAGGTTGTAATCCGTTAAATTGATTGGAGGTCGTCGGTTATTCGTCTTTTCTTTTGAATATCCAGCATTTCGCCGTTAATGGTTTTTTTGCGTTGGGGTAGGATCTATTCAGCCTTGAATTAACAGCACTGTTAACAGACTTTATTTCGATAAATGGATAAGTCTTGCCAAATTTCAATAATCGTTTGAGGTCGACAAGCAGTGGGATATTTTGCTTTCTGTGGAGTGCTTCTTCCGTAAATTGGTTCAGGTTAATAGCAACAAGCTGCGGATCTTTTGAATGGTCTACAGTATGTGGTTGTTCAGATTCTAAAAAATCAACAACATCCCAGAAGGTCTGAACTTCAGGAGGATCGACAGCAATTGCTTGTTGTCGGTCTCTGGCAAGTTTTGGGATAAGTTCATTTACGCAAGCGACCTGTTGTTTACTCAATGGTATCACTAACTTTAAAGCATCAAATATTGCCCAAAGTTGGGCATGGACTTTTAATATTCTCTCTGTACGAATTTTTGGATCATTAGCCAGTGTTTGATAATGAATAGGAAATTTACGTTCAATTTCCTGTAAGACTTTATGCTCTGATTTTATCGCTTGCAAAATAAACCCTGAAACCTGCCTAATATCGATTCGCTCTAGCCATTCAGCTGCTTTCTTTGTTTCAGTGGAATAACTTATTTTGTCAGTTTGTACGTGAATAAGGCGCTGAAGTATTGCTTCAGATGCTTGTACTGCGGTGTTTTGGCTAATCACTACAGAAGCCTTAAATGGCGGCTCGTAGGTATCATTGCCGCAGTTTTTTATCCCTCTAGCAAAAATACATCGGCCGTTATAAATATCTTTTAAATCTTCCCAATGAAAATCACTTTTCTTGGCATCTTTTCCCATGCTCCGGTCGCCTTCGTTAAGAACCACTGGAATATTAGCGACCCGAGCTAAATTTCTACCAATCGCTGAACTGGTCGATTTACTCGGATCGAAACCTTCATAGTTACTCCTTCCAAGCAATTTCCATAAAAACTCGATCATCGTCGATTTACCTGTTCCCGGCGCACCAATAATCTCAAGAAAAGGATAGGTCTTATGAAGTTGCCTAATTTGCTCAGCGAATAAGCTACCAAACCAAAAACTGAGAGTGATTAATCCTTTTGCGCCGAAGGCTAACCAATATTGGTTGAGCCAATAAGGGCTATACTCACTTTCTATGGTGTTTATGGATAGTTTAATGGGTTGTTGCGATTTTATGCCCATTGACCTTATATCAAAAAAATCTTCTTCATTGATGGAATATTCGATACCGTCTTTTACGGCTACACTATTGAATACATAACACTTGTGCTCACGACTGTAGCCGATAAAATCGATTACATTGACTCGCTTGATATTGAATAAGTGCTTACGAAACCATTTGTTGAGTTGATGAGTATTACCTTCATAAATTGCGCCTGCAGCAACACTAGATAACCGTTTTTTAAATTCAATATGGGAAGTGATCTGTGCTCCAGTAAAGGTTTTTTTAACACTTAAACCGTGAGAAAAATCAATTTGAAAGTAATACCAGCTTTCGTCTGTAGTTAAGTTTTCTTGGAAGTACAGTGCATGGGGATAACACATACACAGCAGTTGTACGCTGGTAGCTTCATTTAGTGCAGCTAAATTATCATCAACTTTTGTGGTCTTATCATATTTATTCGCATGAAATTTAAACCAATACATACAAAGCTGAAACTCAAACGGAAACTCGTGTTGATTGGTTTTCTGGTATATTAAAACGCTTTTAGCTTTGGCCGAAGGCGCTATCAACAGCGCACCCAAATAGCGGTAATGCTGTATGTGTTCAGGTGTTAATAGTTCCCGTTGCAGTAATTCATTCCAATCCAACCTAGATTTACCTGATGACGGCTGAGCTGCGGTGGCATTCCAACCCAATTTTCTGGCTTTTTCCACAAATTTTATAGTATGATATTCACCTGCTTTACCAGCATCAAAGGCAAACACTAACGTTGGTGGAGTAGTATGGCGCAACTGGTCTCGGAGTGTTTTTAGCGATTCAGAGGGAAAGTTATTGCAGCTCATCACACTGACAGCGGATATGCCAACTTGAAGCAACGACAAAGCATCAAATATGCCTTCAGTTAGCCACAACTCTTTAGCTGTTACGACTTGGTTGAGATCAAAATCAGGTGCTTGCCACCAATAACCTTTATAACTTCCTGAGAAACGAGCCTTCATAGTGCCAAATCGTTCAGGCTTATCGATAAACCGTTCCCACGTAGCGCCATTCGTTAAAGTAAACTTTACCGTAGCCGTCCCAATCTGCTTTTCACCACAATAATAAGATCCTTGTTGATACCAGCCTTTAATCTTAAAAAACTTTAAACCTCTGCCGTGAGAAAGGTAAGCATCTGCGGCCGCATTAGGGTTAGTTACAAAGCCTGTTTTTTCATCTGTTTTGCTTGGAAAACGTTCACTCCATGACTCGAACAAATCATGATAAATATCTTTGATATGCAGCTCATTACCACACTTATTCAAACGACCACAACGCAATAACCAAGGGTGTTCTTTGTGGGTGTAAAGCTCACGCTCTCCACAGTTGGGACAAACTCCTTGTTGTAAAAAATCACCACTCTGTTTTTTAAAGTCGAAATCAAGCGGCAGTCGACGCAGTATTTCTGAATGGAGTTCTGAATACATTTCTTGCCTCCTTTAAGCTAAGGTTTAAGGAGATAAGTTTGTTAGGAAAGCTGTAACTTATGTAAAAAACGCTCAATCTTACGAATGTCATATCGCCCAGTGCATAAATCTTTCAGTTCCATCAATGGGAATCTCTTATGTTTTTCCCAGCGCTTTAATGTGTTGTAAGTGATGCCGAAATGGCGACATAAATCGGCTTTGGTGTACCAAATTTGTGGTACTTCATTTTGTAACTCTCGTTGAGCTTTGAGCTGTTCTAGTGCGTTGATTAAGTCGTTTGTATAGGCTGTTCTCATGGCATGTTTCTCCGCAATTGGATTCAAATATAAACTGGTTTCCAAAGTTAAAATAGAAATAACACAGAAATAAGAAAAGTCAGAGCACGAAAATTGACCGTTTTAGCCGTTTTAGATTAATTCAAACGTTACCTATTGTATTTTAAGTAAAATAAATAGCACTCTTGTTCAGATTTTGTTCAGTATATAGGCTTGATTTTGTAGATATTAAGCGGAAATTAGAAAAAAACTGTATACTCGTTAGTGCTGGTGATTCTTTAATTTATTTCATTTCATAAACTGGAAGCTTGCGAAATGTTATCAATTAAACATGAGTTACGTAGGTTGAAGATTGAGTAACAATGATAGGTAGAAGAGTTTCGTTATTTTTGAGTTTAACTACATCACCATTATTGGTTGTTAGATGATGGTCATCCTCATAGCGGACGATCTGTGGTTCATTACCGACTAGAATGCAAAAGTAGCCTTTAATTTTGTTGGCGGTCACATTGAAGTACAACGTATCACTTGCTGAGATAGAAGGTTCGAAGTCGAGACCACTGGATACTACGGAGTAAGTTTTTTCGATTTGTCTTATGTGCTGGACTAACTGAGGGCTGAAGTTGATGGTAAGCCTGCCCTGCACTGGTAGGGGATCGATACCTTGTAAGCAAGGCAGTTGTGAAAGCGAAAGCTCAGGGACGAGATAGCAATTCAAAGACTCGTCATATTTCGTGATTGGTAAGCTGTACGAAGCATTGCCAAACAGATAATCGTTGTCGACACCAAACTTATCAGCGACACTCAAGCGTCGGCCTCTTGACGGCATTTTATAGTTGAACAGCCAGTTACGAACGGTTGTCTCTTTCTCTCCACTTACCTTGGCCACACCAACTTGCTTACTTTGAATTTCAGGCGCAAGCTTTTTTGCAATGGCAACTGCTTTAATGTGAAAGTCGTAGTTTGACAATATGTGACCTCGTTCAAATTTGTAGCCGTTTCTATTGTTTACTCAGAAATGGCATGTTACCAGTAAAGTTTGGCTTAAAATGGTCTACAACCATTTATGATTCAATCGCCGTTTTCATTTGTTACAACATGGAAGTCTATCAAGTAAACCGCGATTTGGCTGTGTTTGCTAGGAGTGTTAACCATGTTTAATGACAATCTATTATGCGATCTTAATCTACGCTACCTTTCTGTGGCAAAAGATTTAGCGCTTACCGATCCTAAACTCGCTCAACTCAAGCTTGGCTTATCTGAGTTTCTAATTAGCATCATAGCAAACAGTAGCTTTCAACAGCTGAATAATATGGCGAAACAAAAAGCCATCTATTTCCATTTTCTTCCTAATGAAGAGCTCTTTGCCCGTTTGCTGGATGATCCAGACAACGAATTACTACAAGTATCACTGGTTGTGTCGAGTAACCTTGCTGTATTTAGAGTAAATCAATGAACCATCTACAGCAAAGCCAACAAACGCTTAAAGCAGCTAAGTACATAGAATACGGGCTCAAAACCAGTATTATTGAGCATTACACTCAGCTACCTGTTAAATACCTTCGGACTCTATGTAAAGATGTCACAGGCAAATCGCCCACGTCAGGGCAACTCATTACCGTCCCTCGACTGTTTAAAAATAAACGTGCAGCTATTGCTTGTATCTTGTTTGTGTCTATTTATTTAAAAGCGAATCATTCCTCAAGTCGAAGAGTAGATCTAGAATTGCTGCTTAGTGCATTTGACTGTTTTACAAATCAATTAGTTCAACTGGATGAAATGAATGAAGATAAATTAAGTTTTAATATTAACGATGCGTGGGTACTGATGAATGCTTATATGAATCACATTATTGAGTTTGTGCCTTGTTGCTGTGGCAGTGTTTCTGTCTCGTCACAAGTTTTTGATGTTGAAACCAAATGCCCATTTTGCGCCTTTGGTGGGCATTTTCGTTATGGGCTAGAAGATCTTGATGTTTTATTGGGATAATTAAGCTTCTCGTATCTTCATAGCCTCACTTTTCTTCAGGTGTTTCATCAGGACCATAGTGGGAAATACAAATATCAGGCTGTATATCACTTTCAAAGACCAAGTAGATATCATCATATGGAGCAATTCAGCGTGACTCAATTTGTCATAAAAGCCGATAGCGTCGACGATGATACTTAAAAAAGCCTGACCGATGGCAGTGCTGCAAATACTTCGCAAGATGAAATATTTGCCTGATAATCTAATTCTCCAATTGTTCATCAAGTAGATATTAAAACGTTCACCAACATAAAAACCAGCCAGCGCTGCCAGCGATAAACGAATAGTAGGATCAAAAACAGCATGGTAAGCCGAACCATCACCTGCAGCATCAGACGTTGGCATCAATAAAAAGAGTTGGGCAAGTAGGACAAACATCCCTTGGGCAATGAAACCATACCAAATGAATGCCTTTGCAAGAGCATAACCATAGGCTTCACTAATGATGTCGCAAATCAAAAAAGTAAGTGGAAATACATAAATTCCACCGGGTAACACCATGCCAGCAATAACGTTGACATTGTTCCCAAACGCAAGAGAAATACACAGCATCACGATATAACAAACCAGCAGAAGTGACAGTTTATCTAACTGTACAAGTTTAATTAGTGCATTTTTTTGTTGTTGCTCTCTCTGCCCTTGCTCTTGTCTTCGCTCTTGTTTTTGTCGCCACATAGAAACCCCACCTTGAATTGGTCGCCGTCTTTAATCTTGTTGAAAATGTCAGGATTATTTAATATACCTTCAGTAGTTAGCTGAATGAATGAGTCAGTTTTTTTATCTTTGAAGTTGAAGTATTTTTCGTCTGATTGATGGTATTCCACTGTGTCGAGTTCATAACGACGTTGGAGCTCAAGGAATAACGTATACATGGATAAGTTTTGGACATCTCGAGGTGATAACCCTGCTAGTATCTTGTCGTCATCTGCCGCCTCTTCTAGCGGAACTATGCGGTAATAATGGGAGTAGCGCTGGCCAATGACTACCATAGGTATATTGTCTTTTTTAATGAATTCCACTATAGGGTATGGAACTTCGCAATCTTCATGACATTCAACATAAGCCGATTTTATTTTTGCGAAAATCCCTTTGTTCTTTTTGGACATGTTCACCACCTTGAGTAACGAACTCACGTTTTAATGTAAATAAAGCTGTGAGATATACTGATGGTTGAAAAAAGTACATCTAGTGAAAATAAATAAACGATTTCAGCTGGATAATACAAGTTAATTTTTACTTTTAGAAGGTTCGTTCAGTTTGTATTCAATATGTTGTGTTGGAGAATTGAAACATTGAGATATTGCTAGTAGTAACGACAAAATGCCAGCAACGCATATACTCAAGTGCTTTAATAAATTGGTGCCACTATGATCATCACACTTTCAATAGAATGTTTGCCACACCCCTTTTTTGATGATGAGTTTCAACGGGTCATCGAAATTGATGAAAGTACCACGCTTGAAGAGCTTCATCATTGTATTCAGGAAATCATTGATTTTGAAAATGATCACATGTACGAATTCTTCATTGCTAGAAATCCTCATGAAAAGCGAACGGTCGTTTTTTGCGATGAAGAGATGGTATATCATGATAATGTTATGAGCATTGATGATACCCAACTTGATGGTGCTTTTCCTTTGGAGTCAAAGCAGAACTTTTTCTATTATTTCGATTTTGGCGATAGCTGGATCTTTCAAATCAAACGAACTAGGCATAAGGCGAAAACTGTTGAGAAAGGCATCAACTACCCAAGAGTTGTAAAGAGTATTGGCGAAGCACCAGTGCAATATCCTGATTGGGATGATGAATAGATTAACCATAATAATGACAAAATCATCGCTTAAAAGTGCGTCATACAGTTAATATTTAGTTGTTGTTTGGGAAATAGCCGCTTAATATCCGCTTTAAATAAGCACTATTCCAACAGGATGTTGAAATGAACAACAAGGAATCGTTTATAAAAAACGACGGTGAGATTTGTAATTTTAGAACGGCCAGATCAAACTCGGCTGACAAAGAAGTCGAAAGAAGCAGTAAAAATCCAACGTGCATTTGTAACAATCAAGAAACATCAGAGCTAGAAGCAATAAACTATCTTGAGCAAATGGAATCAGCACAAACCATCATTATTGATACTCAAGCGTCGTTTTTGGATAAAATTTCCGACATGAAACGCCGTCGAAACCTTCCCTTTAATCGCTTCAAAAAGTGGGTCGTCAGCAAGTTTAAATAGTCGATTTATGCCTTTTTTGGCGTAAAAGCGGTCACACCAATCCGAGTTAATGAAATACAGGCTAAAAGTGGGAAATTGTACTTAATTGACTAATGCAGAATTCGCAACTTGCCAGTAAACCGACCCACTTCTGCCAGCGAATAGACCCAATATCGCCAGCCAGTGGTACCAATAGTCACCATTTCAGAAAATATTTACCTCACCTCAATCTAAGCACTAGCAATTCGATTTTAAAAGTGAAATAACGGATGAGTAGTATGAATATCACACAAAGGTGCTGCTTGTGGCAAAGCATATTGTAAAAACAAGATTGGATGATGAAGATAAACAAAAATGGCAACAATTTTGTCAGCTCAATGGCATGATCGAATCCGGCATGGTGCGGATGATGATCAATCAAGTGCTCCCAGATACTGGAAATGATGAAGAATTGCATCAAGCAAAAAGCAATAAAGTCACTATCCGATTATCAGAACATGACATACAAAAGCTCACAACCCAAGCCATCGAAGAAGGCTACGTTTATCGCACCAGTTGGGTAACTGCTTGTGTTACTGCAAACCTTACTCGAACGCCAGTGTTAACCAATGAAGAGATAAAAACACTCAGAGAATCAAATCGACAACTGGCTGCCGTTGGCCGTAATCTAAATCAAATCGCCCGAGTGCTTAACATTGACTTCAGACACAGCGATAAGGTCACCAGAGAAATGATTGAAATACTCGACAACAAAATCAGCGACCATAAAACGATGGTGAATACTCTTATCAACAAAAACTGCCGCCGCTGGGAGTTAGAATTAACAGATGAGCAAAGCGATGGCTGATTCTATTTCATGTCTACTCAACGGCGATGTAAGAACCAAATCCAATCGAGTTAGGGCAAATGGTAGATACAATAAAAAGCCACCGGAAGTCATGGTTAAAATTAGCGGCTTTGGTTACAGCAAGATCCATACAGCAAACCACTTTGATTACATCAGCCGTAATGGAAAACTAGAGATTGAAGATGAAGCAGGGCAAGTTTATCAAGAACAAAATGCTATCAATCAACTGGCACAAGATTGGAGCGATACTGATGTCCAACAACGTAAAAGAACTCGACATAGTACACATCTTATATTCTCTATGCCGGATGGCACTGAACCTAATGCCGTAAAACAAGCAGTAAGATCACTGGCTAAAAAGACCTTTGCACAGAATCATCAGTATGTATTTGCACTGCATACTGACACTGACAGCCCACACGTTCACCTCACCATTAAAAATTTGGGTTTTGATGGTAGGCGACTACATGTCAGAAAAGGCTTACCACAAGTGTGGCGAGAGCAGTTTGCAGTGGAATTAGAAAGGTTAGGCGTAGCAGCTGAGGCGACACCTTGTTTTAACAAAATAAGACCTATTAAAACCATTCAAACGATGCAAAGTGATTCTTTTGCAACTCATGAGCATTGAACCTAATCACTCATTTAAATACAGTTCCGCCATACCATCTAATCGAGTTTTAACCTGTTTCCAGTTAGGCATTACACTGGTTAGTAAACGCCAGAATTTTTCACTATGGTTATATTCTGAAATATGACAAAGCTCGTGCAGGATCACGTAATCGATGCACTCTTTAGGCGCTTTGATTAAGTGAGGGTTAAACATCAAATTGCCCTTGGCTGAACAACTTCCCCATTGTTTTACCATTGTAAGCACACGAAAGCTTGGAATACCTTTAATCCATGTTGTTTGTGGTAACAGTTCAGCAAGCCGCTCATGAAAGATGATTTCTGCGCGAGTTCGATACCATTTGTTCACTAATGTCTTAACTTGGTTTGCTTTGTCTTTATTCAGCGTTGAAAGTGTAACCAGCAACTTTCCTCGGTATAACTTTATTGATGATGTCGCTGTATCGGAATCTTCAATGACTTTTAATACATACCTTCGTCCCAAATAAAACTGCATTTCACCACTAATGTATTGTTTAGATTGAATGAACTCTAAATGGCTACGAAATTCTTTAAGGGCGACGTAAATCCACCTTGCCCGTTTCATTACCGCTTCGTGAATATCGCTTCGCTCGGCATCTTCGGGTGAGGTAACAATAATTTCGCAATTAGGGTGAACTTTGATAATGATCTTGCGTTTTTTATCTTCAGACTGAGGTTTTCTTATCACCTCATAAGTGACAGCCTCATCACCATAGACAAAACTGTATTCCTCTTTAATTACGTCGTTAACGCACATTGAAGTCATTATTGATAACCTGCAACACCTAAGCGAGTGATTTGAATGACATCAGTGATCACTTTCTTTGCCGCATCCATTCCGATGGACTTATACAACATAGGCAGTAATTGGCGATTGATTTGTTTTTCAATTTCTTGTGGATTAATGGAAAATTCAGCAACGGCTGCGGTAACGATACTGTCAATCTCAATCGAAAAATCAAATCGTTCGTCTTCTGATAGCGCGTTTGCATCGCTTAAGTGTTTTAAAAACAACCCATAATAAGCTTGAACATGACGTTTGATTTTGGGTGCTAAGTGAGAAAAACGATTACTCGGTAAGCCTTCGACCTTTCTCTCTTTCACTTGTTCTTCAAAGTCAGCAAATAAAAGATACTGTTTTACAGGCGCATCGAACATTTCTTTCGCTTGTTGTATGGCTTGCTTCAGAAGCTTTGAAAAATATTCTTGAGCATAAGGATCATCCGCTAAATCTTGCTCAATCATTTTGGTAACACGGCCAGTGATGGCATCTTTCTTATTGCGAGCTTCGTCGTCCGTCATTTCTTCGGGTTTGGCTTCTTTCCCCATATTGCCTACAAGGTATGCGCCTGCAGATTCTTGAATCTCAACACCGCCAATATGTTTATCTAACATAGTACGAATGTTCTCAGCGTATTCATCGTAATTAACCGTTTCTTCGGCATCTTCACGAACTTGCTTCCTAAGCTCTGACATAGATTTCAATGTTTTTTTATACAATTCACGCTTATCGTCAAAGCTCTTATCTTCAAAATAGGTTGCTGACTGCAGTGCTACCTTTAAACAGTTTGAAAATGAGGTAAGTACAGAATAGAAATCTTCACGTTTTTTCTGGTTTGTATCAGTAAGCTGATCATCAACAGTGTCAATTTTAGGCGCCAATACTTGACGAAGCGCTTGACCATCTTGCTTATTCTGAACTTTGTCAAAAGTTGCCCAAAGCTCACGATATAAACTCGGTAATTTCTTATATTCAGTATCCATTCGGCTATAAAGCAATGGCACTAACTTAAGATTTAGCTGAAGGTTTACTAATTGAACAATAGAGAGTAAATCATACAGATTAAGGTTTTTCTAGTGTCATGCCATGAATACTACAACTCGCCAATTCTTCAATGATGCCCCAGAATTGTTACGTCGCTTTGCTCAAACGGAAGAAGATGAACTTTCTTCAATTCTCACTCTGCAAGATTTAGAAGATTTTCAAAAAGATAATACTCAAAGAGTACGCAAATATCCCGCTTGCCACACTCTTTCGCTTTTCATGAAGCAAGTTGCCAGTGAAAACAAATCTTGTCGTTGCACACTAATCAGTGACGCTAGAGATCAAATTGCTATAGGTCGAGAGAAAAACAGCACAATTACAGGTCCCTACTGCAAAGCAAGAAAACGGTTATCTCCAGAATCAATTAAATCGCTATTGAAGAAATCAGGAAAAAACTTAGATGAAGCGATTCAAGGGAAATACTTATGGCATGGCCGTAGAGTGCTATTAACTGACGGCTCAACACTATCTATGCCTGATACGCACGAGAACCAAGCCCAATTCCCTCAACCTAAATCACAAAAAGAAGGGCTGGGCTTTCCTCAGCTGCGGATTTTAGTGTTAATTTCTTTGGGAAGCGGTGCAGTCATTGACTCGGCTGTTTCACCTTGTAAAGGGAAAGGTACTGGCGAGCAGGCACTATTAAGAAGTATGCAGTCAGACTTGAAACAAGGTGACATTGTGCTGGGAGATGCTAATTTCGAAAACTACTTTGTTCTTGCAGGACTAATGGGGTTAGGCGTTGATGCTGTTTTCGAAAAAAACGGAGCCAGAAATGTCGATTTCAGAACCTGTGAAGAAAAGCTGGGTAAGCGAGATGGTTTATTTAAGCTAATTCGTCCATCCTGTCCAGAATGGATGACCCCAGAGGATTACGCTCAAGTGCCAGAAGAGCTTATCGTCAGAATGGTAGGAACAAAGAAACGTATCATTGTTACCACGCTCACGGATAAAGAAGTCTATCCGAAGCAAGATATTATTGATTTATACGTTTCACGATGGCATATCGAGTTGGATTTTAGGTCAATCAAGACCATGATGAAAATGGATATTTTAAGGTGTGGTAGTCCAGATATGGTGCGTAAGGAAATTGATGTTCATTTGTTAGTTTACAACATGATAAGGGCACTTATGTGCCGAGCGGCAGAAAAAAAAAGGAATATCGCCTAGAGAGGCAAGTTTTAAAGCCGCACATGACGCATTACAAGATTTTCAGATATTACTTTTGCAAGCCACCGAAGGGATCATTGACACTTTATTGGATGTGATAGCAGATATTATCGGCGAGCATATCGTTGGCAATCGCCCAGGGAGAAAAGAACCGAGAGCAAAGAAAAGGCGACCGAAACCGACACCAAGGTTACAACATTCAAGAAAGCAAGCACGTAGGCTTAAGGTATATCAGAAGTAATTCTTAAGTTAGTGCCATTGGGCTATAAAGACCTTTAAGATCCTCAATGTCGAATCCACCTTGAGTTCGTTCAGCCAGATCTTGGTAGTCAGCTATCGTAGAGTCTAACTCCTTAAGAATACCCCTATAATCAATCAAATAGCCAAACTGCTTCTTTTGATGCAAGCGATTAACACGGGCAATGGCCTGAATTAAATTGTGTTGTTTTAAAGGCTTATCGATGTAAAGTACAGTGTTTTTGGGTTCATCAAACCCAGTTAGAAGCTTATCGACCACAATCATAATATCCGGGCCTTCTTCCTTACTGAACTCATCGATGATGTGCTTGGTATAAGCTTTTTCATCATTGCCAAAATCAGAAGAAAGCACATGCTTTTTCCACCAGTTTTGAACTAAGTCTTTGCTGTCGCCATCCACAGTATTTTGACCTTCACGGGTATCTGGCGATGAAATCGCGACAACAGATGTCACTTTACCTATTTCATCTAACAGCGTTTTATATTTAATTGCTGATGCTTTTGAATCACAAGCCAGCTGGCCTTTTAAGCCTTGTTGTTTGAAGTTCTGAAAATGATCCGAAATATCATGAGCAATCAACTCCAAACGACCCTCTGTTTGATAGATCTGACCTTTTTGAGCAAACTTATTCTTTAGATCTGTACGCTGTTTTTCAGATAACTTATCCGTTATTCGGTTAAACCATGCGTCAATCGCTTTATCGTTAGTGCTTAAATCAGGAATGCGTTCTTCATATAACAGTGGTGTAACGGTTTTATCTTCAACCGCTTGCTGCATGGTGTATGAGTGAATGATCTTACCGAATTTATTTTCAGTCTTATCGTTTTGAAGTAATGGTGTACCCGTAAAACCAATATAAGCCGCTCTTGGCAAAGCTTGCTGCATGCGAACATTATTTTCACCGTTCTGACTGCGATGTCCCTCATCAACCAAAACTATAATATCAGCGCTATTGTTGTAGCACTCAGGCAATTCGATTGCGGTACCAAACTTGTTGATGATAGAAAAAATAATCCGTTCGTTACCTTTTCCGATTTGCTCAGCCAAACGGCGTCCAGTCGTTGCCATGGCTAACTTCTTGTCTCTGTCAGACAATGCACCGCCTGAAGCAAAAGTTCGTGACAATTGGTCTTCCAAATCGACTCGGTCAGTAACCACAACAACTCGGCACTTTGCCAACTCTTTTAACCAAATCAGCGCTTTTGATAAAAACACCATGGTGAAGGACTTACCAGAGCCTGTTGTATGCCATATCACGCCACCATTGCGAGCGCCTTTTCTTGAACCCGTCAAAGCATCATCAAATGTAGTTACACGTTCAACCAATGCTTTAATACCAAACACTTGTTGATAACGAGCAACAATCTTGCCTGCTTTTTTATCAAATAAGGTATACAGGCGAACCATTTCTAGCAGGCGATCATGACGAAGCAGTGATACCAATAAACGGTCTTGATCCGTCACAACAAGATCACCGCCGTCAACCAAGGCTTGATACTCATCAAACATGTGAGCAGGGCGATGATTAAAGATACGTTCAAGGTTGGCTTGGGATAATGATTTATTCTTCAAACGCTCAAACGTGGTTTCAGTAATTTGCTCTTCTTTCCACCTTGCCCAAAACTTTTCAGGTGTGCCGCAAGTGCCGTATAACCCCTCATGGCCATTTATCGACAGCAATAACTGGCCATAAGCAAATAGGTGAGGAATTTCATCCACCTTCTGGTTGCGAATATTTTGCGAAATACCTTCTGATACGGTCGGTTTACCCGCTTTTGATGAATCAGGACGTTTCGCCTCAATCACCACCCAAGGCAAACCATTTACAAAACACACAATGTCAGGGATACGCTTACCTGTGCCATAAGCATTTTCAACTTCCAGCTCTTCGGTAAAGTGAAACTGGTTATTACTTGGTGTTTCCCAATCAATAATTTCAATGGTTGGGCTTGCTTTCTTACCCTCAACAAATTCAGTAACACCAATACCATAGGTTAATGCATTATAAATCTTCTCATTTGCCGCCTTTAAACCTTCATTCATTGCTGGGTTCGCCAGCTGCTGAATGATCTTGTCGATTCCGGCATCTGAAAGTTTTTGTTGTTGCCCCAAAAAAGAATAGTTTTTGTGTTTTAATACACTGCGCAATACATCAGGCAGTATCACCGTAGATAAATTGCCACGTTGCACTAAGCATTCGCTTGGTGGAATAAAGGTATAACCAAGATTTGTCAGCAAGGTCAGTGCAGGAATTTTTGCGCTTTGTTCTTCTTTAAAATTGGCAATGTGTATGGTCATAACAATCTAATTTATCTGAGGACAATATTGTTGAATCACATTTTCACCAAGTTGGCCAAACAAAGCTCGTGTGGCAGAGTGAAAAGGGCGAAGCTGTGGAAATGCTGTCTTATTTAATTCTGGGTGAGGTAAGTTTGTTAGCGTCAACTCACATTCAGCAAGGTTTTCTCTGTCTTGGCGGGTCGCTGCTTTGTCGATTAATTTATTTATCTCTTCATCTATCTCTTTAAGCCACCGTTTACGCTCAGCTTTCAGAAATGAAGCATTTAAGTTCAAAATATCAATCGTATATTGAGCCTTCATATTATCTTGTGCAGAAAGCCCAGCTTTGGGATGAATAGAACCATCAGAAGTCAAATAAACAAAGAAGTCTCGGCAATTTGCCGATTGAGGGGATATAAACTTGGCGGCATCATAATCAAGTTGTTCGTTATTATCTTTGTAGTGGCCACCAAACCGATTTTCGCCTGAATATTTTGATAGATCTTCACTATCAAGCGCACACCTTAGTAAATTGGCTTCATCAAATGTTCTATGGGGAAACGTATGCTTAGGTTGCTCATGTTCAAAATGTGAGCCAATACCATGGGTGTTTTTCAAGTCCGCTAGATTCAACTCTGTATAACAACACAGACCAAATTGCTCTGTCAGTAATTTTTGCAACAGCTGTTGGTCAGTGTCTTTAAATCTTCCCCAAGCTCTTGTTGCTTCATCAGCGGTTAAAGGAGCACCATTTCTTTGTTGAGATTGTTGCGCAGCGTTAAGGCTTCTAATATTTCCACCATTGGCCTTTTTTATGTACCTCATTAGCCAAGTAACTCCTTACGCTTAATCATCCTGTCAGCTGCCATAAGGTCGGAGTGATGTTCGCCCAGAATGTTTTCTAGTTTTCTCCGTAAGCTTTTAGCTTCTATTGTTGTATTCAAACCAGATTCGATTAGCACATAGTATTTTTTTAGTGTTTCTGTATGTTTAAGTGGTGGCTTAGATTCAACATCAAACAGATGATTTAGAACGTAGTTACTTTCTTCTCCGTATGTATTACCAAGCACTTCAACTTTTTCACTGTTTTCTAGTTTTACAATTTGCTCTTTCTTCACAGTAGTTAACACTTGAGGACTATGGGTACTCACTACAAACTGGATATTAGGGAAGGTCTTTTCCAAGTTTTGCAGAACAAGTTGCTGCCATTCTGGGTGCAAATGCATATCAACTTCATCAATTAAAATGATGCCGTCACCTTTAAGTGGATTATCAAAGTTTGGATTCATCACCGCTAGTCTGCGAGCAATGTCACCCACTAAAGCCATTAATGACTTTTCGCCTTGTGAAAGCTGAGCGACATCAAGTGTTTCACCATTTTTATCAATCGACATATGCAACCTTGGTTTTCTTCTTACTCGTAAATTAGAAAACTCAGGCATAAAGGTATAAATAGCACTTCTTACAGCGGTTAATTGCTTGTCTCGGGTGGACGCTTTTAATGTTTTTAGCTTTTTCCAAGTATCGTTGTCTTGACCAAGCATGTTTTTAATTTGTTCAAGAACATCATCTCCGATACCTGATTCATTCTCAGTATCTTCTCGTTTTCGATACCATTCAAAAAAACGTCTGAAGTCAACACCTTGATTTAATGCATTATCATAACCGTCAAGTTGCAGGAAGCTGTGTTTACCTCTGATTTTTAGTGGGATATCAATAACCACTCGCTCTACGGAATAAAATGCAATAAGTGGCAGATTGGTATTTTCATCTGTAGATAAACGGGTGCGATAATGGTCAGCCATGAAGGTAAGGTCAGAGTAATCACTCTTGAAATGTCCTTTACGGCCTTTTCGAGTTTTAGCGATGCGCCAAGAAAAATAATTTCCATCATCGGACTCAACATCTCCATCTTCTGCAACACCATAAATGTGGTGAAAGACATCTACATCAACAGCCGCTGAGTTTTCACCATTTTTTATGACTAACTCAGGGATTTGACTGCCAGAACCTCTTTCTGTTCGTATGCGAGCGACTAGCCAACTTAAAGATGTTGCTAACGAGCGTAAGATTGAAGTTTTACCAGAGCCGTTATTACCAACTAAAACAGTAACGTTACTCTTTGCTTCACCATGTGGGGCAAGCAGCACTTCAAGCTCTTTAAATCGCCCAACGTTATACAGTGTTAATTTCTTAACTTCCATTTACTGGCTCCAGAGGTGTAATATTATTCAAAACATTTAACGCAGTGATTAACATCACATAGTTGATTGTATTCAATGAGTAATCATTTTGCATTACTAATATTCAGGCTTAAACGTGTTTAACCAATATTGATAAAACGCCTTATGAGCACGAAAGTAAACCGTTTCTCCTTTACGAGTTCTCGGGATATCCGCTGCAGTTGCCCCAAACAATAAAAAGTCCATATCGGTTTTAACCGTATCATTAATGCTTACCAGTGACTCTAAATGCCAAACAACCTCTTTAATGTGCGACATTACGCTGCGATCACTGCGCTGATAAAAAGTCGCATCTGGTACACATCTATCATAAGAGTGTACATACTCAGTGGCTTGCTCTTGCGTTAAAGTTTCGTTTTGGGTGATCCAATAACGAAAACTGCCTTTTAGCTGTTTTTCAAAGGCATTTAAAAAAGCGTTATCATCCCCTTTTTTCGGTGCAGAAAATACAAGGCAATAACGGGAATGATAATCCATAGCCAGCAGATATTTTTTACGTTTAATTGAAACGCAATGTAATACCCAATGCCATTGATAGTTATCATCGCAACCACGTTTACCAGCGTATTCCAAATCCTCAGCAAGGATTTTATGTGGCGGCTGTTGCACAAGTGAATACTGCGTACCTTGTCGTGTAATGGTAAAAAAATCTACAGCGGCTTTGGTGCAATTAAACATTAACATTCTGAGTTGCCTTGTATCCTTCGGGTGTTGATTTGTATCAATCAAATTTTTACTACGAGTAATTTATTAACGTTACATGAAATAAATCAAATTTGATTTATTGACCTTCTGGTCATATACTCTGCTTGGATTCATTGCCTAACGGCAGCTGAATTTACCGAGGCTTCTGCCAGCTGAGCCAGCGTAGCGAATCAGCGGCAGCTATTTCTTTAGCTTATTTAGACATAATGCCATATCCCATTCAGGTGAGGCTTCAATTTTTCCAATACTTTTATCAGCCACATAACAAGTGACAAAGTTCCCTTTGAGTACTTTTTTATTGTTTAAGCTGAGTTCAATGACCACAACAAAATCGTCAAATACCACACTTACTCTTCTATTATCTTCATAACATTTCTTATCTTTGTTCCAACCTTTGAAAACTTTAGCGTTAGGGTGAATCAAAGTGGCCTTAATCCAATCCATTCTTTGTGCTCGAGTGGGAGAAAACTGATCTTTAGCCCCTTTAATTCCTTTCGTATTCTCATAAAAAGCATGACCAAATTTCTGTGGTTTAAAGTACACCCGAATATTATCAAAAGTTATGATCTCAGCCCTTTGGTAATGCTTTTCATAATGACGTTTGTATTCAGCAACAGTGTCATATATCAGAAGTGGAGGTAAGTTCATTACCAGCCACCACTCAAGTTGATTTCAAAAATATTAAACTTATGCTCGCCTCGAAATGTCGCTCCAACTTTTCGATTCAACTTATTTTCTAGGTGCTCAACTAACAGTTCTTTGGCTGAACCATGATTAAGTGTTTTATTCATTCGTGCTGATGCTATTCCGAGTAAAAGATCAGACATTTGAATGAGCACGACTTGTCTTGAAGGTAATGCTTGAATCGAGTCTATTGATGCCATCAAATTAGCGTTGTTTAGACAGTCCTTCAGTATGCTCCAACGATCGAGTTCTCGATTAACTTTTAAATCACAAAATATGTCATATTGGTTATAGTCAAAAATCCAATGATGCAAAACTTGATAGTAAAATTTATAAAAACCTAATTCTTCGTCTTGCTGACACCTATTTCCATCAAACTGTTTGTGATTAATGGCGATACTTCGAAAGCGTAACTGCTCTCCGTAGCTGATAAATAAATCAATTAACGCCTTATAAAATTCAAGCCTACTTTGACTCACCTTACGCCATTTGATTTCGCCCCAAACATTATGAGTTTCACGCAACTGCCAAATTTTTAGTTTGAGCTCTTTACGTAACTCTGCTGGTAACCACAAGCTGCCAATCATCAAATAATCAACAGACGGTTTTTTAGACGTGAATAGCTCTGGGTGATTTTCATCACAGTAGACTTCAAATTTCATTATGCAACGTCCTTTAATGTCACTCGACGTTTACCCGTTAACAACTGCTGCATCAGTGCTTTTTTCTCTTGTTTCAGATGGTCGAGTTTGGTTGTTAATATTTCGATTTCTTTATCGGCAGCCGTGAGCACTGAGGCGATTTTTTGTTGTTCTTTTAAAGCTGGGAGTCTAAAGTGCAATGGCACTAACTTAAGAATTACTTCTGATATACCTTAAGCCTACGTGCTTGCTTTCTTGAATGTTGTAACCTTGGTGTCGGTTTCGGTCGCCTTTTCTTTGCTCTCGGTTTTTTTCTCCCTGGGCGATTGCCAACGATATGCTCGCCGATAATATTTGCTATCACATCCAATAAAGTGTCAATGATCCCTTCGGTGGCTTGCAAAAGTAATATCTGAAAATCTTGTAATGCGTCATGTGCGGCTTTAAAACTTGCCTCTCTAGGCGATATTCCTTTTTTTTTCTGCCGCTCGGCACATAAGTGCCCTTATCATGTTGTAAACTAACAAATGAACATCAATTTCCTTACGCACCATATCTGGACTACCACACCTTAAAATATCCATTTTCATCATGGTCTTGATTGACCTAAAATCCAACTCGATATGCCATCGTGAAACGTATAAATCAATAATATCTTGCTTCGGATAGACTTCTTTATCCGTGAGCGTGGTAACAATGATACGTTTCTTTGTTCCTACCATTCTGACGATAAGCTCTTCTGGCACTTGAGCGTAATCCTCTGGGGTCATCCATTCTGGACAGGATGGACGAATTAGCTTAAATAAACCATCTCGCTTACCCAGCTTTTCTTCACAGGTTCTGAAATCGACATTTCTGGCTCCGTTTTTTTCGAAAACAGCATCAACGCCTAAACCCATTAGTCCTACAAGAACAAAGTAGTTTTCGAAATTAGCATCTCCCAGCACAATGTCGCCTTGTTTCAAGTCTGACTGCATACTTCTTAATAGTGCCTGCTCGCCAGTACCTTTCCCTTTACAAGGTGAAACAGCCGAGTCAATGACTGCACCGCTTCCCAAAGAAATTAACACTAAAATCCGCAGCTGAGGAAAGCCCAGCCCTTCTTTTTGTGATTTAGGTTGAGGGAATTGGGCTTGGTTCTCGTGCGTATCAGGCATAGATAGTGTTGAGCCGTCAGTTAATAGCACTCTACGGCCATGCCATAAGTATTTCCCTTGAATCGCTTCATCTAAGTTTTTTCCTGATTTCTTCAATAGCGATTTAATTGACTCTGGAGATAACCGTTTTCTTGCTTTGCAGTAGGGACCTGTAATTGTGCTGTTTTTCTCTCGACCTATAGCAATTTGATCTCTAGCGTCACTGATTAGTGTGCAACGACAAGACTTGTTTTCACTGGCTACTTGCTTCATGAAAAGCGAAAGTGTGTGGCAGGCGGGATACTTGCGTACTCTTTGAGTATTATCTTTTTGAAAATCTTCTAAATCTTGCAGAGTGAGAATTGAAGAAAGTTCATCTTCTTCCGTTTGAGCAAAGCGACGTAACAATTCTGGGGCATCATTGAAGAATTGGCGAGTTGTAGTATTCATGGCGTGACACTAGAAAAACCTTAATCTGTATGATTTACTCTCTATTGTTCAATTAGTAAACCTTCAGCTAAATCTTAAGTTAGTGCCATTGGGATATGGGCACAAACCTTTCTGGCGGGCAAATTCAAAGAATATTACTTGCTAGGGCTCTTTATAAAGAACCAGCTATATTATTTATGGATGAAGCGACAAGTCATTTGGATAGCGATAATGAGTCATTGATTTCTAAACAAATCGGCGGGTTACAAATGACACGTATATTTATAGCGCATAGAAGTGAAACAATAGCCAGAGCTAATTATATATATAACCTTGAACAAGGAGCATTGCAATTAATTTGTACTAGTTCAGACAAGATGTGACACTGTTCTGGTCGAGTTGAATAACATGATTACCAATTATATCTAGCTGTAGCTGATATCGACCATATGAAGACGAAAGCCCGATCACCACAGACAAACGGTATTTGTGAACGCTTCCATAAAACCATATTGCAGGAGTTTTACCAGGTCACATTTAGAAAGAAACTCTATGAATCAATGGAAGAACTACAAAAAGATCTGGACGAATGGATGAATTACTATAACAATCACCTAACTCATCAAGGAAAAATGTGCTGTGGAAGAA
Organism: Parashewanella spongiae; assembly: GCF_004358345.1. Classification (NCBI taxonomy): domain Bacteria; kingdom Pseudomonadati; phylum Pseudomonadota; class Gammaproteobacteria; order Alteromonadales; family Shewanellaceae; genus Parashewanella; species Parashewanella spongiae. The sequence continues at coordinate 5,459,014 of NZ_CP037952.1, forward strand.
CTCCAATGGAAACTTTGTTTGATGGAAAATCAATCTGGGCAGAGAAAAATCTAACCCAGATTTAATGTGACAAATACCTCATAAAAAGTTGGTAACTGTCACATCAGGTCTGAACTACTACATGTTAACGTAACGTTAGTTTTCGAACGCTAAACTCTTCTAGTGAGGCAGGTTCCCTCCACCATACTTCTTGGACTGTGGAAAATACGCATGTCCTGACCATGATTCACCTGAGGAACTAGTAGCTTGACCAAGCCGCTCCCCAAAAGTGTCCGTTAAAATCCAACGAACCCTGCAATCACCGTTATTACCGCCACATAATTGTTCTTCAGCCCATCGTTGATGTCCTTCATCACGTCTTTGACGCTCTCTTTCATCTTGTTGGCAGAGATAATCACATATTTCTTCACTTTCCTTGGGAGGTAAATCATCGTCATCATCCCCCCAAAAAAAAGTACTTATTGCACCACCAGAAAAATAATCATTTACTTTATTGAGTGTTATAGCTTTTTTTTACCTGTAATAACATAATTAACAAGCTCTGCTAAATTAGAATCAACCATACTTAAGGTAGTTACATGGTTAATATATTTTTTATTGATCTCCGAGTTAAACATCATCGAAGGAAATAAATTAATGATTTCCCCTGTTGCAGTATTATCGCTTTCATATTTAGCTAGCAATCCCAAAGTCACTTGACCGTTCTCTCTTATAAAGTCATAAGAAACAGGATTGTTTATTGAATATTTTTTCAAAAATAAATCTACGAAAGCAAATTTATCTTCATGAGATTCTATAGATAAAAAGCTATTGATATATCTGTTTCTAATGCTGATAACATTTCCAACTTCAGGAAAGTGTTTTGAAATTTCAATATCATCACTCGAATTTTTAAAGTCTATTCTATCAATACAATATTTCTTATTTAATAAAAAAGTTGCCTCTTTTATGTAAAGTTTTTCTTCTTCTGAAGTTAATCCATTAGCTTTTCCATGACTACAAAAAGATTCAAGATTATCTACTGATTTATCACCAGCATATGCAGGGCTAAAAGAGAGTACTAACCCCATAGTCCAAACAGGAATAAAAGATTTGATTAAGCGCAGCATAAATATCCTTATTTATTATCTGAAAGTAGTAACTAATCATGTAGTTACAATTAATAGCAAGTTAAAACCAACAAAATGTTAATTAAATGTAAATCGGTCTATTTACCATAACGCCTTCTTATGCGCATTACGAAAAGACACTCGACACCGATTCAGTGCGAACGGCCTGAAAAATTCAATTATCTAGGCGAAAAATAGCCTAATTAAGCCAGTTAACAAATGATGATTTTCACCAAAACAGCGCTTGATGCAAATTTATAGCACGAACCACTCTATAAATGTTAATCATTAGGACTGGATTGTCACAACACAGCCAGTTAAAAGAACATAACTTTTAACGACTAATCATTAGAAATAGTATTGCAGTAAATGTTCGTTGTCAGCACGCAATGGGGCATAAGCGTCACAGCAATCGGAAACCATATCTAAAATCGCACACATCATGTCCGAACGCTTTAATCGAGGAGCCAGTCTTTTTTTTGATGTTACTGTTATCAATTAACGGCATCAAATTTCTTCGAAATTTTCAAAGGCACTGGATTCCTTCCTTCGCTGGAATGACGTTAATGTATTGAGTTATCGTTATTGTAATCGACTCACTTCGGTCGGATAAGCGACACCTGTTGCCAGGTGCCGCTCTCCTCAGAACCTATGTGGACTCCCCCGTGTCAACAACAAATTACTATTAATCGATGAATAAATGCGTACTTATGTACGAGCTCTATTGAGTAGCGAACTCAGGCTCTCTGATATTTACGCGAACCAGTAAACAATCCTGTACGACGAGCTCGAAGCTCTTGGTTCTTATCTGTTTTTACTGGTTGATTTTTATCTTCGATTAAGCATTTTGTTGTTTAAACTCATTAACTGGCTGAAATCAATTCAGCTCTGTACTCCGTTCCTTGGGTTAACATAGCGAAAGCCGTTCTCACCGTTTTGTTTGCTAGCGCTACAGCGGCACATTGCTTCCCACGTCGTTCAACTAGCCCTTGTAACCACTTTTCTTTGGTAGTTCGAGCTTCTCTTTTCACGACTTGGATTACGCAGGACATTGCGCCAGCAATAAGTAGACTACGAAGCATGCTGTTTTTAACATACTTTCCTATAGAGCCTAGCTTTGTCTTACCACCGCTGGAATGCTGTAAAGGTGTTAACCCAATACATGCAGAAGCATCTTTCCCTTTTTTGAATTGACCTAACTCAGCACACCCTAATGCAATGTAAAGGTTGATGGCATTTATGGTTCCCACCCCCTCTATTTTTAGTAATTTTTTGCACTCTGGGTGGTGACTGATAGATTGTTCAAGACAATCATCATAAATGGCAAGTGATTCGATGGTTTCGACATAAAGTTTCCCGGCAGTATCTAATGCTTGCCTAAATAAATCGGAGCACCCATTCTCAGCATCTTCGAGTGTTGACTCAACTGCACCTTTTAAACCGCCATTACGTTTAGCCGTGCTGATATTGAACTCAGCAAGTAATCCGTCAAGTTGATTACTAAGAGCTGTTTTTTGCTTAATGCATAGCTCTCTAAAGCGTACTATGGATTGTAACTCTTGCTGTTTAACCGACTTACCAACAACAAAATTAACTTCTGGTAGCATAGCTGACTGAACAATAGCCAAAGCATCATTTTTATCTGTTTTCTGATTTTGTCTAACGGAGGCAACTAATTGTGCAGAGATAAGCTTTGCATCATGCTTAAAATCTAAGGCTTTCTGCAGCCAATAATTTGAAGTGCCACATGCTTCAAATACAACCGTCATCGGTTTTGATTTAGCGAGAAATTCAGTGAATTCGTTAGGTGTCATTTCTTTATTAGAACGCACAGCTTTGTTTGTGTATACACAAACTTGAATTACACGTTTTGCCAAATCAACTCCAACAATTGTACTTTTCATCATAGACTCCAATTACCACTAACGGTGAATATCTAAGACACACCATTCGTTGAGGGGGAGGGAGTCCAATTATCTGTACGTGCAACTTTCACTGCATACGGCTCAAGCCTCCACTAAGGCGTACAACGTTACCCGGCAACTACAAAGAGTTACCTTTGCAATACACACTTGAAGCTTTAATATCTGCAACATAATGGATTCCATTTATTACAGTCAGGAGAGGCACTAACCCCATATGAGGTCATCATTTGCGTTTCTCCATTAATAAAGTTCTTCAACTTTTCTTGCAACGGGAGACCAGCTGGAAGTGGGCTCACTTTCGTGACCAGATATAAATCTGTATCTGCATCATTACAACGCAGCATTTGCTTTCTCCAGCCTCCTTTACCTGCATAACTATCGGCCACCTTCACAGATGGCTTTCCCAGAAGGGGCTATACAGGCTTACCGTTTTCCGTATGTTGTGCAATATCAGGTTAGATGCCCACTCTAATGCGGAGAGTCCTATTGATCACGAAAGAGTACTGCCCAACCTCTTTCCAACTCTCGTTGCCCTTTGGCCACAGCGTAACAACCACTTCCGCTGCTTCACGTATAACGCACCTTTCATGGGTTCACATATGTTCATCATACTGATTCCCTAGCGCTTACCCGATTTGTGGTTATCAGGAGGAACGTCCTCTCACGATTCGTTTCCCGTCTAATAAATAGACTTTGCTACATTGTCAGGCTCGCTACTTTATTCAGAGCCCTAGGGTCATCTGGTGACACAGATGGTTCACTCTATAGTGGTGAACAGCACTTCATACGACTTCACGTCGCACAAGCATAAACGCATTACGTACTGCAATTATCGAGTATGAAAAAGAATGAATCTTTCAAATTTTAACTACACATTATTTGGTTAAAAAACTAAAAAACTAATAAACTAAATTGAAAGGTGATCTGATCCCCATTTAGTTATCTAAAAATCACCTTTCAATGAGTTAGCTAAAGAACATTTAATCAATAAGATAAAGATAGATATCAATCATCATTACCTTTATTACTCAGTTCCGATGCCCCCCATAAACTATTCAAGCCAGTGTTTATTACTGAAAAATACTTGGTAGTGATTGCATCGCTTGTTTACGCTTTAATTCAATAATATCGCTGTAAATTTGAGTGGTTTTTAGCTCTGAATGGCCGAGAAGCTTTGATACGGTATAGATATCATGGCCGTGGGTAAGCATACGAACGGCGAAGGTGTGGCGTGCGCAGTGGAAGGTGATGTTTTTAGTTATGCCTGCTTCCATCATCCAGCGACTAATGGCGACATTCATGTAAGCAGAATATTTGAGTTTTTTAAATACTCGCTCTTCTGGCTTTTGCGGTTCACCCATGAGTTTTAATGCATCTTGAGGCAAGTCGAGATATTGCTGATAAGCCGTTTTCTTGTGACTGAATATGGCACGATAGCCATCGTCACTTATATGAATGTCTTGCCAGGTCAGCTTTTGAATATCACTCCAGCGAATGCCTGTTAAGCAGCTAAATAAGAAGGCTCTTTTTAGTACATCGTAACGACATTCAGTTCTGCTGATTGCGGTGATTTCAGAATCAATAAGGTAGTTACGTTTGTTCTGTTCAGGCTTAATCCCTGGGACTTGATGAACTGGATTTTGTTTGATAATACCAAAGCGGTGGGCTTGATTAATTGAAGCTCTGATCTTGTTAAAATAAGATGAAGCTGTGTTTTTGGATAACAGTTTTTTTGATTTGGTCACCGCTTCGTTGGATAAGTAGTGTTTAAAACCTTTAAGTAAGTTTACAGTCATATCTTCGAATGATAAATCGTTGGTTTTGGTGTAGCGCTTTAGATGGATTAATGCTGATGCCCAGATTGAGTGATTGGATATGCTGCCTGTTTTTTCTTTTTCATCAATGATGCTTTGCATGAATTTTACAAAGCTTTGTTTAAGCTTTTCTTCACTTTCAAAGTGGTGTTTGTTCTTGGCTAATTCGACTAGGGCTTTAGCACGTATTTTCTCGGCTAAGTCTAATGTCTTGCGGTTATGATCACGTTGGCTTTTATCTTTTGGTGTATGGTAAATGTAGAGGTTAAGAGATTGTCTTTTCCGTTTCTTCTCACGTTTTCCTTTTTCGTTGATGAAGGTTCCATCGTATCGTGTGAGAAGTAATATTTGTCGACCTTGGCTATCTGGAGTTTTACGTTCGATAGTGAGTTTCATGAGATTTTCTCCTACTGCTAGAAATTGGCCACCTATGTCCCACCTAATTTTGTGAGTGGGCTATGGGTGGCCAATTATTAGCAAATAAAAGAAACTATAGAAATACAAAGATAAGATTAACTATATACTTATATTAGATATTTTAACTTTGTTTGGCTTTTTATTGACCTTGTTTTACCTTGTTATTTTCCTATACAAAATGACGAAAAAATCTTTCCCAATAAATCATCAGAGGTAAATTGACCGGTTATTTCTGATAATGCCAATTGCGTCATGCGCAATTCTTCAGCTAATAATTCTCCTGCTTGATACACTTCTAACTGTTCTTTACCAATAAATAAATGCTGATTGGCAAGCTCTAAAGCTTGTAAATGGCGTCTTCTGGCAATGAAACCACCCTCTAAATTGCTTTGATAACCCATCAAGGACTTAAGATACTGTTTTAGCTCGTGCATGCCGTCGCCATTTTTAGCTGAAATACGATGTACGGGATAACTTAATTCATTGGATGTTTTGTGATTGCTGATACTGATGGGTTCTTGGGTTACATCCGCTTTATTTCTAACAACCGTCACCCCTAAGTTTTTAGGTAAACGATCAATAAATTCAGGCCAAATATCATGAGGATCGACCGAATTTGTGGTAGTGGCGTCCACCATAAATAAGACTTGATCCGCTTGATTGATTTCATCCCATGCCCGTTCAATACCTATTTTCTCGACAGCGTCATCGGTATTTCGAAGTCCTGCAGTGTCAATAATATGCAGTGGCATACCATCAATGTGAATATGCTCTCTCAGTACATCACGTGTGGTGCCAGCAATTTCGGTTACAATGGCTGATTCTTTACCAGCAAGTGCATTTAATAAACTTGATTTTCCGGCATTAGGGCGTCCAGCAATCACTACTTTCATGCCTTCGCGGATCAAAGCGCCTTGCTCGGCACTGTTTTGTACTTCACTGAGACGATCAATAATTTTATAAAGTGAATTCGCTATTTTTCCGTCACTTAAAAAGTCGACTTCTTCATCAGGAAAATCAATGGCGGCTTCAACGTAGAGGCGTAAATTGGTCACTTGGTCGACAAGTTGATGTATTTGCGCTGAAAACTCACCTTGTAACGAGTGGAGTGCGCTTTTAGCCGCTTGTTCACTGCTGGCATCAATGAGATCGGCGATGGCTTCAGCTTGAGTGAGATCAAGCTTATCATTCATAAAAGCTTGTTCACTAAATTCGCCGGGTTTGGCGGTACGTACATTGTTGGTTTCGAGGACGCGTTTTATCAACATATCCAGTACGACTTGACCGCCATGGCCTTGAAGTTCTAATACATCTTCACCTGTGAAGGAGTTTGGTGCTTTAAAAAATAATGCGATGCCTTGATCAATGACTTGGCCATCGGAGTCTTTAAATTCACAATAATCAGCGTAACGAACTTTAGGTGTATAACCTAATATAGATTGAGCGACACGAGTCACTTCAGGGCCGGAAACTCGAATAATACCTACACCACCACGACCAGGAGCTGTGGCTTGAGCTACGATTGTATCTGTTGTCACTTGGACCTCGTTCATTAGCGCATATTAAATTTAAAAACAAAAAGGCGACTTAAAAAAGCCGCCTTAGATTATATCGTATTGTGCCTAAATTAAGCCATTGAACCTTATTTAGCGGCTTTTTTGGCTATACCAGCGTAAATGATTTTTTGCTGTGTAATCGCGACAATGTTACCTACTACCCAGTAGAGTACGATACCAGCTGGCATCCATAGGAAGAATATACCGAAAATTAATGGCATATACTGCATCATTTTCTGCTGCATCGGATCCATAGATGGTGACATTGGCTGCATTTTTTGCATTAGCCACATGGTCAATACCATGAGTGCCGGCAATACGAAGTAAGGATCAAGTACTGAAAGGTCGGTGATCCATAACATAAATGGTGCATGACGCAGTTCATAACTTTCGATCAATACCCAATATAGGGCTATAAAAATAGGCATTTGCAACAAGATAGGTAAGCAGCCACCCATAGGGTTTACTTTTTCCTTCTTGTACAATTCCATCATCGCCGGACCCATCTTCTGACGATCATCACCAAAACGTTCTTTCAATGCGGCTAATTTAGGTTGTAAATCGCGCATTTTCGCCATAGAAGTGTATTGCTTTTTAGTCAGCGGATACAGACCACCACGAACGGTTAGGGTGATTAAAATAATGGCAACGCCCCAGTTTCCAACAAAGGATTGATAAAACATCAATAACCAGTGAATTGGAATAGCCAACCACCAAAGGAATCCATAATCCACCACTAAATTCAGTGATTCTGAAAGGGCTGATAAGGCTTCTTGATCTTTAGGACCAACATAAAATACGGCGCTTATTTGTTGGCTATTACCAGGTGCAATATCATAAATAGCGCCGCGAAAGCCAATATTGGCTAAACCGCCGGCACTGGCACGGGTAAAAATGGTGTTCTTATCGTTAGCTGGCGGTACCCATGCTGAAACAAAATAATGCTGCAGCATGGCAACCCAACCACCGAGTGTTGGCTGGTTTAAATCACTTTTAGTGATGTCTTCAAAGTCATATTTTTCATAACGAACATCTTGAGTAGAGTAGGCTGCACCACGGTAAGTTGGCATTATCATGCTTGATTCATGATCAGCAATGCTTTCTTTTAATTGGCCATACATTTGCACTTGCAGTGTTTCTGATGAGGTATTGTTGATTTGATAATCAACACCAACATTAAATTTTCCACGAGTAAAAGTGAATGATTTAACGTATTTAACACCGTTTTCTGCGACGTAAATTAGAGGGACGATTAATTGCTCTTGTCCATTCGCTAATGTGAAATCTTGCTGGCTAACATTAAATTGAGCGCGGCCGGAACGACTGCTGTCAATACCACCATTTTTGCCAATCAATCCACTTTGAGCTATGTAAGTAAAGTCTTTGCTTTGTTCTAATAAAACAAAGGGCTCATCTTTACCTTGTTCAAGCTTATGAGAGACCAATGCCGCGTAAACAATATCGCCACCAGTTGGATTAATTTTTATTTCTAATTGATCTGTAGTAACAGAAATAAGCTTAGTGGCGTTCGTTACAGCGGTTACAGGAACCGTGTTGTCAGCTTCTGGAACATCAGCAGAATGTGATTGTGAACCTGTTGACTGCGTTACATTTGTTTCTGCTACAGTCGGTTGAGGGTTTGTGTCCTGTTGCCACTGTTGCCACAACAAATAGCTGACAAAAAGCAGTCCGATGAGCAATATATTGCGTTGAGATTCCATAGCCTATTTATTACACCTATCATTTTTGTGAGGGACGGGATCATTTCCGCCGGGATGTAAATGGTGACATTTTAATATACGTTTTAATGCAAACCAACTCCCTTTCACTGTTCCGTGAACTTTTATAGCGTCAATGGCATAGTGAGAGCAAGTTGGAGTAAAACGGCATCTTGGCCCAAGCAATGGGCTGATAAAAATTTGATAGCCTCTAATGAGTATGGTAATTAGCCGTTGTAGCGGCGACAAAGTTTGCGCCATAGCTTTTCTACCAATTTATGTAAGGCTGCATTATCCATATCGACTACACCATGTCTGACCAACACCACAATGTCAACAGGCGGTAAGTCATGTTGTTTAAGACGAAAACTATCACGGATCACTCTTTTTATGCGGTTACGGTCATGGGCAAACTTGACAAAACGTTTAGCCACAGTTAATCCGACCCTTGGATGGTCAAATTGATTTTTTACAGCAAGTAAAGTGATTTCAGCTGAAGAAGCTTTAATAGGATTGGAAAATACGGTTTTAAATTGCGCGGGAGTTAACAGACGTAACTCCCGCGAAAAGGTGTAGCTAGTCACAAATTTACCTACTTAGGTTTAAGCAGATAAACGAGCGCGACCTTTGGCACGACGACGCGCCAAAACCTTACGGCCGCCTACTGTAGCCATACGAGCGCGGAAGCCGTGAGAACGCTTGCGCTTCAGGTTGCTAGGTTGAAAAGTACGTTTACTCATTATGGCAATCCGTCTTAGTTATCGTTAATAAACCTTATCCAAAAAATAATGCTATTTCAGGTAAGGGCAAAAAAGAGGCCGAATTGTAATCACTTTATAGCAAGGCGTCAATAACCATTACTAAGATAGTGCACAATTAACCAAAATAATTACTTTAATTTATTGACCAATAACCCTTATAGCTTGTGGATAACTCTGTGTGTTATCACAATATATAGTGGCTTCATGAGATCTTATTCACATCAAAGTGGCCGCAGTATAGATCATTTTAGATCGATTATCTATGCAGTAATTAGCCTAATTACGCGGGATTAAACAGGTATGAAGATCAAAATTGATCAATGTAGAATTAAGTAAATAATTCAATCTGGGGATAATTGTTTTTTTAAGGATGGCGATCTGTCAGTTCTCACTATAGAATATGGATCCTTTCGGATGATCTTTTGGAGATAATTAG